>NZ_CP051185.1:0-4800000 GCF_012516315.1 Limnospira fusiformis SAG 85.79
CAGAATCGCGGGAGCAAATCTTTAATTTTGGTAAGCCGTGGATATTTCTCTTGAACAGTTATGGAATCGAGTCTTGGAACGTCTCCAGCTACAGCTTGGGGAACCGACATATAATACCTGGATTAAGACAGCGATCGCCACTAGCCTAGAAAACGATTGTCTAGTAATTCGCACCGCTAACCCCTTCGCCTGTAATTGGTTACAAAAACACTACCGGGAAATCATCGCCGATGTCGTCCAGGATATTATGGGCGATCGCCTAGAAATTTGTATCACCACCGGAACCGGAGAATTAATGACAACCAATGATCACAGTCCTAGGGTGTCATCGAGCGGGTTAGATACCCCAGGGGAAGTAGTCTCTAGCGTGCATAAACCGCCTAACCTTAATTCTAAATATATGTTTTCCCAGTTTGTGGTGGGGTCGGGGAGTCGCTTGGCTCATGCTGCATCTCTGGCTGTAGCTGAGTCTCCCGGACGTGAATTTAACCCGCTGTTTCTCTGTGGTGGGGTAGGTTTGGGAAAAACTCATTTAATGCAGGCGATCGGTCATTACCGCTTAGAAATTAATCCTTATGCTCGTGTTTTTTATGTATCTACAGAAAAGTTTACCAATGATTTAATTGCCGCGATCCGTCGCGACAGTATGCAGAGTTTCCGGGACCATTACCGAGCGGCTGATGTGTTATTAGTTGATGATATCCAGTTTATTGAGGGGAAGGAGTACACCCAGGAAGAGTTTTTTCATACTTTTAACACTCTCCATGAGGCGGGGAAACAAATTGTCTTAGCCTCGGATCGCCCCCCGTCGAAAATTTCGGGATTGCAAGATCGCCTATGTTCTCGGTTTTCCATGGGGTTAGTAGCGGATATTCAACCTCCTGATTTAGAAACGCGGATGGCTATTCTTCAGAAAAAGGCTGAATATGAAAATATGCGACTCCCCCCAGCGGTGATTGAGTATATTGCGACTAACTACACCTCGAATATTCGGGAGTTGGAAGGAGCCTTAATTCGCGCGGTGGCTTATATTTCTATTTCCAGTCTTCCCATGAATGTGGAGAATATTGCGGCGGTTTTAACCCCGACAGAACCCAAGTCGGAGTCATCCCCAGAAATAGTCATCCAAGCGGTGGCGGACAAGTTTAAGGTATCGGTAGAGGATTTAAAAGGCAATTCTCGCCGTCGCGAAATTAGTTTAGCACGTCAGGTGGGGATGTATTTGATGCGACAGCATACGGATCTGAGTTTACCTAAGATTGGGGAAGTGTTTGGAGGGAAAGATCATACAACGGTTATGTATGGCTGCGAAAAGATTGCCAAACGTCGCGATCGCGATCCGGAACTCCATCAGATTCTACAACAGTTAAGCGATCGTATTAATTTAAACAGTCATTAAGTCCGGTAGGAGTCAACTAGCTTTATAGAGATATTGCTGGAAGCTGATAAAAACTTGCCGGATATCGCCAACCTTCCCCAATTGAGCCACAGCATCCCGGAGTCCGTGATATTTCAGTTCCAGCAGTGACCCTAGCTTATCTTCCCTCAATTCCTGCACCCCCTCTTTCATGTACTGCTCAAGGACAAACTCTAAAAACTCCTGTTGTTTGTCGTCATAGTGGGAAAAAATCAGGCGTTTTTGGGCGAGAACCCTCTGGCTGCGAGTTATCGGAGGCGTAGCATAGGCGATATAAGCCAGCACGTCATAAATATCGCTTTTTTCCGCGTCGATAATGCGGCTAATTTTCAGCAAGTCCTCGCCACTGTAGCCCCTCTCCGTCAGGCTGTCTAACAGGTTCTGGCGGGTATCAGGGCTGCTCCACAGTTCCCGCAGTTGGTTTTCATCTTGGAACAGTTCCGGGAGAGTGCCAAACAGACCCTTGATAAACTCAGCCGCTGATAACGGTTTCCCGTCGGGACTCCAGAAACTGGTCGCTAAGGTGTGCTGGATCTCGCGTTCTTTGCCGTCTGCCAGTTGGATTTTCACTTTCTGGGGTTGTCTCTTCTCTTCCGTTTCGCCCGGTTCTAGGGGGTCTTGAATCGAGGGCTTTTTGATTCCGGGCGTGATGGGGGTGGGGGTTTCCGGTTCGCCGTCCCATGCTGGGTCGTTAAAATGTTGGTACGCGCCAACAAAGATTATGTAAAATATTAGGCTGTTCTATAAATGCTGGTTTACCCAAAATCTTCATTTTTGAAGAAAGGTCAGTCATCACTATTGTTAAATCACCTACATTGAAAAGATACCCATTTGGTGAATTAGTACCAGTTAACCGTTTAGTATTTTTTGAATTAAAATATAAACGGCCATTTTCCGAATAATTTCCTGGTGTTAAGACAATTTGTTTTTCTAAGTCATTACTTGTATTAAAATCACCTCCTTTAAAAGCATAGCCGTGGGAAATGTCAATTAAGCTAGATAACTTCTTCTCAACCAAGCCCTCACCCTTCTGGCTAAAGACGCCATTGAGATAACTTTCAAACAGTTCACGGGCATTGGCGAGGTTCTTCTCTGTGTTGGCGATCGCTCTATCAATCCCCTCAAACGCCTCATCCAAAATCGCCACAATCCGCTTCTGTTCTATGATATTAGTAGGAACGTAAACAGTCTCGCTATGGACAGTGTTGCGATTGAGCGTTGGGACACCAGCACCACTTGAAAAAGAACTTAAATCGAATTTATTTAACAGATAGAAAATGAACCTGGGGTCATTGCCATGAAAATTTTTTACATAAAGAGTAGTGTTTAAAGGCCAGAAATCTTTTTCAATGAAAAAAACTGAGCCAATACTGCCGCTTCGTCCAGTAACAACTCCAGGCCCAGAAACCTTTGCTTCAACATGGATATCTATACAGCCACTTGAACTTATCAGAGGATATTCACCCTTCTTGCGTAGTCTTTTCGGAAGGTCAAATCCTCTTTGAAGTGTACAAACGTCTTCTAACTTCTTAATTACCCAACTTCTCATTCCAACATCCCCCCAATTCCTGCTAAAATAAACTCTGCAAATCTAGCCCATCAATCCATAAATAAAACCAGGTAGATTTCTAGGTTTGGTCATATGCAGCCAGAAAATCATCCCGTGAAATACCAGATTGAGTACAGATACTTCTCAGCGTAGAACCTTTAATTAGTTTATGATTCGGCAAAGTTAATGGAGTCCTTGTACCATCAATATTTTGACGAATCATAGAAATATGTTCTTTCTCCCTCACTATTGAAAATCCCAGCATCTCTAGTGCTTTAATAACTTTTGTTTTGGGTGCATTTACCGGAAATTTACTCATTATAAGCTAGTCTCAGCTACAAAAGCCTCTAATATAAAATCCTCCGATTCTAGTACCGATTTCCCAAAGGTTTCCACATGAAATAAAATCGCAGAACGGACATCATTTAAAGCCTCTTCATAACTATCTCCCTCACCCACAATCACCCCCTGTATTCCTAAAGGATAAGCCACATAACCATCAGCGTGTTTTTCTACAATAATTTTGATATTTTTCATAACCTACCTCAGTTCAATTATCTTAAATTCAGTAGCCATAAACCCGGTTTCTGGATTTTAGGGGATGTTGAAGTGCCGGTAGAGATGGAACTCGGGTAATTATAGGAGCTACTACGATATCCACGCCTAAGAATATTTGGGCGATCGCCTGAGAGTGCTGGCTGATTTCAGGCGACACGGAAGCCGATAAATACTCGCTGAATATTAGCAATATTGCCCAATTCTTTGACCGCATCCCGATCCGGAACTCCATCAGATTCTACAACAGTTAAGCGATCGTATTAATTTAAACAGTCATTAACAGTGGCGGCATTTCTGGACATCTAGGGGAGTGCGATCGCTCTCAAGTCTGACCTATAACAGGCTGTGGGGGTCATCCGATAAACCCTTCTGTTCAGCAAATCGTTGAACGTTGACTCGAATGAAGGAAGGATCGTCGCGTCCCTCCAGAAAAATGGCGATCGCCTTTCCCTGGGGTTGAAAACTTAGGAGAAATGTATTTAATTTAGCTTGGGATGATTTCGGTGCAGCCTTCAAAGCATCCAAAAAAGATGACATTTTTAAATCTCCTCGATAAACTCACTGATAGAATGTGCATATTCCGCTAGTGAATTTTCAAACACAAAAGGAGAATGAGTTACGGCAATTAAACCCGCACATTTTTGGGTATCTTTCAAGTCTTGCAGAAAACGGCGTTGCCAAGGTACAGATATAGATAATTCCGGCTCATCAATTACCAGGAAATACTTATCATAGTCACTTAAAAAGATATGAGTAAATAAGGAGATAATTTGCTTTTCCCCAGAAGATAAACCCGCAATCGGCACTTCTGTCATGTCTTTATTTTTTCGCTTAAAAACCAACTTAAATTCACTGGGGTTAAATTCTAAGGTTTTGTTGCTGAGATACTGATTGACCAAATCAACGAGGTTTCTAATTGGCTGTTCTTTTTCCTGTTGACTTTTATGAATTTCGACCAAACGAGTCAAAAAATAAGCAGTCACCCGTTGTTCTTCTAATAAAACCTGGTTAGTTTTTACATCTTTAAGTAACTGTCCCAGTTTTTGGCGATCGCCTTCTGAAAGAATATCCCCAATCCGAGGAAGCATCACCTTAATTGTTTCCCTAAATTTATCCGTAGACAGTTGAGATGGCTCAACATTTTTATAGTTATTACGAATAATGTCCCCTAAGTAACTTCCAGTCAGCCGATTAAGTGCAGTGCGGAAATTTTGATCCAAGTCTGATAAAGTCGAGTCAAATGCTTGCATTACATCTTCCATACCAAATTCAACAAGTTCAACATATCCAGACTGTAGCTTTTTCCGATAACTCTTAGTTTTAGAAAAAGGCAACACATCATCCAAGTCTATATCAGGAAAAACATCGCTTAGTTCTTTTTCAATTCGGCGATAAGTTGGCAAAAACAAGACTTGTTCTCTCTCGTTAGACTGTACAGCTTTAGCTAGTATATCTATAACCTGGTCTACTTCATTTTCATCTAAAGATGCCAATCTTGGACTAACTCTAGCTAACTCTCGCAATGCCATCAGGGAAATTCCAGGGAATTTATGCCTTAATTCTAGGAATCTGTTTTTTGACAACCAGTATTCTGAGTCATGGTCGGCTAATTCATTGATAAGACTGTCAAATTCTTGGGAAGATAGCCTTTGGTGAAAGTACCTCATCAACGACGACAATCTTTTTGGATTTTGAGTAGTGGGTAAATCCTCTCTTTTGATGGTATAATCTTGATTGCCAATTGTGACAATACAGGAATGAAAGGGAAGCTGGCTTAGGCGATCCCACTGAGTCGTTAATGTGTAGTATAATAAATTAATTAGTGTACTTTTCCCAGAGCCGTTTTCACCAACTAGGATTAAAGTATTGTCTTGAATGGGTACATCTAAATTATAAGCGTCAAAGAGACGCTCTATCCGAATTCGCTGGAGGTCAATAGACATTTTGATAAAATCACTTGGGTAATTATTTGTACAGTCGTCCCCTATTATAAGCCTTTCCCCTTCCAGTGAACAATTTTAGCTGACCCGGTTTGGGGAAACAGAGTTTAAGTCGGATAAAACCACTCGTAGCAAATCAGTTGTAAATCCTTCGCTGTAATTTCGCGAATTGGGGATTAATACTAGCTCTTTACTGTAACCAGTTAAACTTTCCGGGGGAGGGTGATTGCTTCTTATAGTCAAGATATCACCTGACCGAGGAATGCTCTACGTCTGATAAATCAACAATTCTTAGGGTAAAACCATTCATAACAAACGAGTTTAATGTCTTCTTGTTGGATGATTTGGAAATTTTTTAGTCTTGGATCTACTTCCGTTTCTGCATATAATTCATTGTCTACGAAGAAATCATCTAGTTCATTCACCAACTCAAGCAATTTTTTTGACTTTTGAAATCTATCCCATATTCGTCGAATATCTCGTTCAAACGCGCTGAGATTATTGGTTTCAATAACCGATATTATTCGCTCACTTATATCTGAACTTGGCATGGGGGATTCTGGGAATAATTCGTGCCGCTGAATCAGTATTTCTAAAACATTTTTCATAACCTTAGTGAGTGCTGGCTTAATTTTCGCCCCCGACTGTTGTTTTTGAAACATCATCATTAGATTATTGATCGCACTTTCCAGCACCGGAAAAATTGTTCGGTTGAATGGTGTTGGGGGTTGTTTTTCAGGTTGCGGGAAGTCTGATTCCTGGCATTTAATCCAGTTAAATATCTGGCGTTTATCCGTGATAGCAGCATTATCATCAGTACAAATTTCATTGTTGATGCGTGGATAAAAATGCCAGTAATGGTTATCTTCAGTCTTAAATGCTAGAAAAATGCCACCTTCGGCAAATTCAGACTTAGGAATGTTAAAATAACGGGTGCTGTGAATGCCCAAAGGAATATCCTCTACTTCTTCAGCAGTTTTGCGCTGGATATATTCGAGTAAGGGCAAGCGCATTTCATCTAGCGAGATTAAATCAGAGGCTTGTTCTAATTCTTCTAAAATTGCTTGCTTTTCTGCATCAGTGCTGGCTCGTTTCAGTCTAAATAATTCCTCTAGCGATTTATCAGAGATAGCTTCACCGAGTACACTAGCATCGAGTCCAACTTCTCGGTCAATGGTTGCAATCCGATCCTGCAACCGCTTCACCAAACCCAACAGTTCCTCTAACCCTTCTTCGGGGAAGCAGTTGTAGATATAGAGTTGTTCATAATCAGTGCCGAGTCTGTCAATCCGTCCGGCTCTCTGAATCATTCGCACCGGATTCCAGTGCAAATCATAGTTCACCAGCACTCCAGCATCTTGCAGGTTTTGACCTTCAGAAAGTACGTCTGTACAGATAAGGATATCAATTGGGTTGTTCAGCAGGCGTTCTAAATTTTCCTGAGTTTCATCATGGTTCGCTTTCGGTGCAAATCGGCTGACCTTCTCCTTACGCTGCTTTGAGGGTGTTGATCCAGTAATGAGTTCGATAGCTGGCGCGCGTCCGCTAACTGCCATCTGCCTCAACCACTCTGAATCATCAATTAGCTCTTTGTGTAAGTGTTCCGCCGTATCCTTAAAGTAGCTAAACACTAAGATTTTTTTCCCTTTCAGGCTCTCCAGCAGCAATTGCTTGAACGCGACCAGTTTGCGATCATAGTCAACTCCCGTTTCCACACTGTTTTTAATAGTCTCAAGCATTTGGAGGATATAGTCTAACATCCTCAAATCTGCCTGAATTTGCTGTTCCAAAGTATTCAGATTATATTGCTTGGCATCAACTGCTTCCAGATAATTAATAATTTCTGTAGCGGATTGGGATTCCTCCTCATCTTCAATTGCTAGAAGCAGTTTGCGGAAGTTCCTGCTATCGAGTAGCTTACCTTCTTTGGTAAGAATCTGATAAAATTTATCTTGGAATTTAGCCTGCCTTGTCACACTATTGCTAAAAGCAACTAGCCCACTTTCTAACCGCTTGAGGTAAAGCGCTTTTTGTAACGCCACCAGTGCCTTGTTCCGCTGTACCTCGTTTTCCTCTTGTCTCACTTTGCGCTTTTTGAAGGCCTTGATGTTGTAGGGGGCTAAGTTTAACTCATCAATGCAATTGGCAATTTTAAGATACATTCCAGAAAAGCTGGCTTCAAAATTATAGGTAAAATTCTCCAACTTCCGTGCTGGGAAATGAATGAGTTTACCCCCAATCCGAATCTCTTCACCTGCCTGCTGCCGCCGAATCACATCCTGCCTCGACCGTCGCACCATTGTCTCAAATAAGAGATTAGTAATTTCTATTTGACCTTTGGATAATGCTTTAAAATAAGTTTGAAGGTTGCTAATGCCGTCAGTCCGATAATAAGTATTTTGGCCGCGACCGAGCAACAGAATTTGATGGTACAGGTCGAACACACTATTGTTAATAGGAGTCGCGGTGAGCAAGACGAGTTTTTTACTACGCTTGCCACTATTTATCAACTTTTGGAGGGTGCGATAGCGGTTGGTGGCAGAGTTACGGAAATTATGGGATTCGTCAACCACTATGATATCGTAGTTGCTGTAACTACGAATATCAAACTCATTGCGGCTGATTTCTTCGTGAGAAATGACATCCGCTTTAATGCCGAACTCGTCCAGTTTTTTATTCCAAACCAAATCACGCAACTGAGCCGGACATAGCACCATGGCGCGAGGGACTTTCCCCGGTCTGCGTTCTTCAATTAAGTAATGGTCAAGCACCCGCAAACCGATGTAGGTTTTTCCTAATCCGACCGAATCGGCAACCATGCAGCCACCGTGCTTGTTAATCAGTCGCACTGCCCTAGCAAATCCTTCCTGCTGAAAACTAGCCAGTTCCACCGAGGTGCGATCGCCTTCCCCCAAAACCGACTCTTCCTTAAACAGTTCGTACAGTGCCTTGAGGAAAACCTGATAGGGCGTGTAAGCCTTGCTGCCAAACTTAGAGGCGTTGAGAGCGTCGATGAATTTGCTTTTGTAGTCTAGGTCAACGCTGGGGTCATCCCAAAACTTCTCAAACCACCTTTCTCGCAGGTCGCGGGCGATCGCCTCGATTTTGTTGACCACGTTCAGTTCAGAGTTACCTTTCAGCCCTGATGGTGTGAAGTTGCTCGAACCAACGATGCTGTATCTGTCAAATATGTAGGCCTTGGCGTGCAGAAATTGAGACTTGTCACCCACAGATCCAAACAATCGCATCTGGATATGGTCTTGCTGGAAGTAGGCGATCGCCCGGTCTATTTCCTGCTTGTATTTAAGGTTATATTCCCGCTGTTCCAGTTGTCGTCGGGTTTCTTCTTGGAAATATTTAACCAGGTCAATGCGATCGCTCTCCGCTGGTCGGATAGCCGGGTCGCGACCAATCAGCAACCGCAGCAATTCCAGATGGTTCATTGCTTCTTCCAAATGCACCCACGCCTCAATCTGGAAAAATCCCGTGGCGATATCCAAAACCCGTTGTTCTTCCTTTTCAATCAGTTGTTTAAGGATAGTTTCGAGTTTGTGTTGGTAATTGTCGATGTAGTCGGGTAATGTCATAGTATTTAGCAATTAAGGATAGTTAGGTGAACATCTTTTGCAAAATTCCCCATTGCTCTAGTTGATTGTGGGCAATGGCATACAGGTCAGTTTGATTGATACTTATACCCCAAACTATGTAGATGATATCTTTAGGTTTGAGTTCGGGCTTATTTTTGATTAGGTTCAACAGGTGTTCAATTAACAATGAGTCATCATTGGCATAGCATTGACGGTAAGCGTTGCGTTCTTGGAACTTAGCAAGTGGATCTATGTCAGGATTGCCAAAAAGTTGCGAAACCTGTGATTTTTGTGGCTCCATACCTGTATCAATTTTTGAGTTACTAGGATTGTTAGACAATTGTGATGGAATGATTTTCTTTTTCTCCAAATTAATTAGCCTATACTCAGTACATTTGCGGTTTCTTATTCCATGGGTTAATTTCCTGCGTTTTATTACTCCATAGGTTAATTGCAATTGTTTTATGGCTTGATTCTGAATTTGACGGATTCTTTCTCGTGTCAATCCACAGGAATCACCAATTTCTTGTAAAGTCCGTTCTCCCTGACCATCTAAGCCAAATCGAAGGGTTAACACTTTCTGATATCGTGGATCTAAAGTAGACAAGACTTGCTGAATTTCGTCACGCATCCATTGCTCTTCTAAGTATTGAGCCAGGTCATCGGTACCGTGGAGTAAATCAGCTAGACTGAAGTTATCGGTTAGCAGAGCATCCAATGACCTTGGTCGGCTTAATTGGTTGATTCCGCGTAAATCCTCAACTTCCTTCGCACTCATCTTTAACTCAACCGCAATCTCTTCTAAACTGGGGGTATGCTCAAGTTTAAGGGGGAGCTGACGGGTTGCTTTTTTGATTTTGTTCAAACTCTCATAGACGTGAACAGGTACTCGAATTATTCTAGATTCATTGCAAATACCACGGGTGATGGCTTGCCGAATCCACCACGTTGCATAGGTTGAGAATTTATAGTCCTTTGTCGGGTCAAACTTTTCGGTAGCCCTAATCAATCCAAAATTGCCATGCTGAATTAAATCTAATAACTCTAGGCCACGATGTTGGTAATTCTTGGCAATGGATACCACCAATCTGAGGTTACTACAAACTAAAGTGTGTTGAGCATATCGTCCCTTTGAGATAGCATCATGTAATTGGGATAACGACAACCCCGTAGTATTTGCCCACTCTAGGTCTGTAGGTTCTCGGTGCAGGCGGGAATCTAAGGACTTCTTATCTTGTTCTAACTCAAGCCATCGTTGCACCTTTTGAGCTAAGAATATCTCGTCCTGTCTTTTAAGTAATGGAATCCGGCCAATTTCTCTGAGGTAGCATTGCACTAAATCTTGACTGATGAGTTGCTGTTTTTCTTTCCTCACCTGTTTCAAGGTTTGGTGTTGTACCCGATAAAGTTGCCGAGGGTTGAGGCTATGGGCAGCCATCTTCTCCAATTGATTCAAGTCATAAAAGCTAGGGTCTTTGAGGTTGATGAGCATCTTAGCAATGCTCCACTTAACGTTAAATTGTTGGTCAAATGTTTGGAATGGACTGACCAACATTAATTTTTGATAGTTCACTGTAGCAACAATCAATATATCGGTATAACGTTGGCATAAACTTTTAGCGATCGCTATCAGCCGAGGCATTACTTCTACATTATAACTCCAGCTTTTCGGTTCTAACTCCAACAAAAATACCTGTAGCGCTCCCTTTTCCTGATTGGCAATTAGATACGCTGTTTTTATCGCTTCGGTATTGGTAGGCGATAACTCTAGGTCACTCACGTCAATCACATCGCAACAGGCATCGTAACCCAATAATTCAAATATCACGGCTACCGATAAAGCATCATTAATATTTTTTAAATCTTCTATATGTATATGCCGATAAACCATAACCTTCCCCTGATAAAAACATAAAAAATGACATGAAAAATTTGCCGTTTTTTTTTGATTACTACTCCCCTAAATTTTAATTTTTTCAGCAGTCATCCCATATATATGAGCTACCATATCATCTATTTTTGCTTCCCAATCCTCTACTTCGACTCCTTTGGTGTCTCGGTATTTATTAACTATAAATTCCATAGCTTTTTTGTCTACCTTTGAAGCTGATAAGATGGGAAATTGTGATAAATATTTATCCATAAATTTGACCAATCCTCATCCCATTAAATAACTAATTTGTGCATCAATCAAAACTTGATTATTTAAAATAGGTAAAATAAACTGCAAGTAAGTAAAAATGCAATATAATTTATTGAATAAACAACTGTTATTTTTATGAAAATCTAATTGACTATAAGATGCAATATCAGGATCTATAATTTTAGGCGTTTCCAATTTTTGACAATAAGCACAACTTCTTAATTCCCCAAAACACTTGCCTAGATCTACTCGTTTAATTAATTGATTTCGATATTCATTGAATCTCTTGTAAATAACAGAATAAGTTTTAGCAAAAATAGTTTCTGCTTCTTTGAAGGCTTGGCAGTGAGCGTGGTACAATTGGGAGGGGGATTTACCGTTAACAGCCAGGGCTTCCAGGCGATCGCGATCGAACGCCGTGGGGTTAGTGCGATCGATGAGTAGTTTGCGAATGTGACGCTTGATGTTCTTGTTGTCATCGAAGGCTTTACGAGGGTTAACCAACATCAATTGGTTATAATCGGTGGTAGCCATCAACAGAAATTCCGTGCTTTGTTGTCCTAACTGGTTAGCGATCGCCTTCAGGCGGCTACTGGCGGTGCTATCTTCCTGCCATTCTTCCGGGCGTAGTTGAAAAAGCAGCACCTTCAAATCCGGGTCGCCGTTATCCTGTTGTGCGATTAAGTAAGCCTTTTCAACCGCCTCACCATGGCGATCGCTCAGACCCACATCTTCCGGGTCAAATTCCTCGCCGCAGGTATTGTAACCCAACCGCCTGAATAAATCAGCGATTTTCTCCGGTCCAGTGAGACCCCTAATATCCTCAATTCCGAGCAAACGTTGATTAGTCATCTTGGCTTCCTGATCATGCGATCGCCATTCCCCCATAGTACCAATAAGCGATCGTTATTCTGGTGCTGCCCTTACGTCACCGGGCGAGTCCATCCCACTCAAATAACTTCCAGTGTACCCCCCCACCCACCACAAAAACCCCAATTTTTTACAATTCTTATTAATGAGCCAATCCCCATCTAATTAATAGGGAGCCGCCCCACAATCTTACCGACATTTCCGATATCACCCCCCGTCGAGAGTGTCTGCGAGTTATTGTTTTTGGTGGCGATCGGTTTCTCCTCGTGTGGAAAGTGTCTTAGGTGTTGTTATTGATTAATAGGCAATTTCCGAGAGGGGGAGAGTTTGTCCGGTCAATGATTGTCGCCCTTCAAAATATAGCCAGTATAATCAAAATATGACTGAACGATGAATCAGAATTGAGCAAGCCCCAACTGAAAAAGGAGCAACAGCCAATGGACTACAGAGAACGAATCACCCTAGAACCGAGCCAACGCAGTGGCAAACCCTGCATTCGCGGTATGCGGATCACCGTTTATGATGTGCTGTCCTATTTAGCCTCTGGCATGACCTACCAAGAAATTTTAGACGACTTTCCCTACCTCACCCAAGAGGATATCTTGGCTTGCCTCAGCTACGCCGCCAATCGGGAACAACAAACCCTACTGGTGCAAGCATGAATCTGCTATTTGACCACAATCTTTCACCTCGGCTAATACAAAGACTTGCTGACTTGTTTCCCGAATCAACCCACGTTTACCAAATCGGACTCGAGAAATCAGGCGATCGTGAGGTTTGGGATTATGCCAAGCACCATAAATTCATCATCGTCACCAAAGACAGCGACTACAACGAACTCCTCACATTAATGGGCTTTCCCCCAAAAATAATTTGGATTCGTCGAGGCAACTGCTCTACCACAGACATTGAAGCAATCCTGCGAACTCACGCAGCACATATTCAAACCTTAATCAGTGACTCTACCCTAGGCATCTTGACCCTCTACTAGCACCGGATTAGCGTTAAGGTAAGCTAAAATCGACAGCATTAGCTGTAAACTCAACAACAACTATGGCGACACAACTCCCCAGTCGCGATCGAACAGTCCGCCGTTGAGGCGATCGCCTCCCAGAAACTCCGAGGTCGCGTTTAAAGCGGGGAGTCAAGGCGATTTCAATGGGTAATGGTTCACTCGGCATCAATACCTTCCCACATTTCTGACAGGGGGAGGGTTTGTCCCGTGAAGGCTTCCTGTAGTCCTTGTTTAATGCCTTCTATGGCGATTTCGGTAGGTGTTTCGCCGGGGTCTTCTTCGTCTTCTTCCAGCATCAAGACGATGAGGCGGACTCGCTGAGGTTTGGTAATACCTAGGGAGCAATCAAGGGTTAGTTCTCCACTTTCGTTAATGGTCGCTGTGGTTTCAATAGCTTTCATGCTGTTTCGACTTTAGGGGTTTGTAGCTAATTTAGCGCATTTCCCCTTATCGAGTAGGTCGCCGGGGGTGGCGGCGGATTTGGCTGTCGGGTTCCCCAGCCTGTCGCTTTCCTCATGGTAGTGGGGTCGATTGGCGTTAAAGCACTTTTTTCCTGATTTGATAGGGGTTTGAGGATTCTAGGGCTGATTATCGGGATTTGCGTTAAAGCACTTTCAAGCCCAAAACCGAAGACGTTGATAGACTTCGGCATACCGCAGAACTCTATACTCTCCCCTGGCCTGATTAGCATTAAGGTAAGCTAAAATCGACAGCATTAGCTGTAAACTCAACAACAACTATGGTGACACAACTCCCCCTCCCAACCGATACCGAAATCATTTATCCCGAAAGTGATGGACAACCTATGGCCGATAATACCGTTCAATTTCGCTGGATTACTGTCATTTACGATAATCTAGCCTGGTTATTTGCCCAAGAGCCGAATGTGTTTATCGCCGGGGATTTATTGTGGTATCCAGTACAGGGAAATAATAAATTATGTCAAGCCCCAGATGTAATGGTGGCTTTTGGTGTTCCCAAAGGAGATAGAGGTTCTTATCAACAGTGGCAAGAGAATAATATTGCCCCGCAAGTCGTCTTTGAAATTCTTTCTCCGAACAACACTGAAAAGGAAATGAACCGCAAATTATTATTTTATGACCGCTACGGGGTGGAGGAATACTATATCTATGACCCTCAAAAGAATAAACTAACGGGATGGTTACGTTCTGAGACTTGGTTAGATATCATTGAACCCATCAATGGTTGGGTTTCCCCTCGTTTGGGCATTCGCTTTGACCTTTCCTCGGATAATTTGGTGTTGTATCGTCCCGATGGTCAACCCTTTGCCGATTATCTGGAAGCCCAACAGCAGTTAACAACTATGACTGAACAATTGGAACAGGAGCGGCAACGTAACCAACGTTTAGAACAATTGCTGCGAGAAGCAGGACTGAACCCTGATGCCAATTTATAGGCGGTTTCGGTGGGTGTCGCCCCGGGGTCTTATTCAATGGCTTTTATGCTGTTTCTAGCCGCCAGGGGTGGTTCCCCAGCCTGTCGCTTTCCTCATGGTAGTGGGGTCGATTGGCGTTAAAGCACTTTTTTCCTGATTTGATAGGGGTTTGAGGATTCTAGGGTTGATGATCGGGATTTGCGTTAAAGCACTTTCAAGCCCAAAACCGAAGACGTTGATAGACTTTGGCATACCGCAGAACTCTATACTCTCCCCTGGCCCGATTAGCATTAAGGTAAGCTAAAATCGACAGCATTAGCTGTAAACTAAACAACAACTATGGCGACACAACTCCCCCTCCCAACCGATACCGAAATCATTTATCCCGAAAGTGATGGACAACCTATGGCCGATAATACCCTTCAATTTCGCTGGATTACTGTCATTTACCATAATCTAGCCTGGTTATTTGCCCAAGAGCCGAATGTGTTTATCGCCGGGGATTTATTGTGGTATCCAGTACAGGGAAATAATAAATTATGTCAAGCCCCAGATGTAATGGTGGCTTTTGGTGTTCCCAAAGGAGATAGAGGTTCTTATCAACAGTGGCAAGAGAATAATATTGCCCCGCAAGTCGTCTTTGAAATTCTTTCTCCGAACAACACTGAAAAGGAAATGAGCCGCAAATTATTATTTTATGACCGCTACGGGGTGGAGGAATACTATATCTATGACCCTCAAAAGAATAAACTAACGGGATGGTTACGTTCTGAGGCTGGGTTAGATATCATTGAACCCATCAATGGTTGGGTTTCCCCTCGTTTGGGCATTCGCTTTGACCTGTCCTCGGATAATTTGGTGTTGTATCGTCCCGATGGTCAACCCTTTGCCGATTATCTGGAAGTCCAACAGCAGTTAACAACTATGACTGAACAATTGGAAGATGTGACTGAACAATTGGAACAGGAACGGCAAGCCAAACAAGCGGCTACTGAACAATTGGAACAGGAACGGCAACGTAACCAACGTTTAGAACAATTGCTGCGAGAAGCAGGACTGAATCCTGATGCCAATTTATAGGCGGTTTCGGTGGGTGTCGCCCCGGGGTCTTATTCAATGGCTTTTATGCTGTTTCTAGCCGCCAGGGGTGGTTCCCCAGCCTGTCGCTTTCCTGATGGTAGTGGGGTCGATTGGCGTTAAAGCACTTTTTTCCTGATTTGATAGGGGTTTGAGGATTCTAGGGCTGATTATCGGGATTTGCGTTAAAGCACTTTCAAGCCCAAAACCGAAGACGTTGATAGACTTTGGCATACCGCAGAACTCTATACTCTCCCCTGGCCCGATTAGCATTAAGGTAAGCTAAAATCGACAGCATTAGCTGTAAACTCAACAACAACTATGGTGACACAACTCCCCCTCCCAACCGATACCGAAATCATTTATCCCGAAAGTGATGGACAACCTATGGCCGATAATACCGTTCAATTTCGCTGGATTACTGTCATTTACCATAATCTAGCCTGGTTATTTGCCCAAGAGCCGAATGTGTTTATCGCCGGGGATTTATTGTGGTATCCAGTACAGGGAAATAATAAATTATGTCAAGCCCCAGATGTAATGGTGGCTTTTGGTGTTCCCAAAGGAGATAGAGGTTCTTATCAACAGTGGCAAGAGAATAATATTGCCCCGCAAGTCGTCTTTGAAATTCTTTCTCCGAACAACACTGAAAAGGAAATGAACCGCAAATTATTATTTTATGACCGCTACGGGGTGGAGGAATACTATATCTATGACCCTCAAAAGAATAAACTAACGGGATGGTTACGTTCTGAGGCTGGGTTAGATATCATTGAACCCATCAATAGTTGGGTTTCCCCTCGTTTGGGCATTCGCTTTGACCTGTCCTCGGATAATTTGGTGTTGTATCGTCCCGATGGTCAACCCTTTGCCGATTATCTGGAAGCCCAACAGCAGTTAACAACTATGACTGAACAATTGGAAGATGTGACTGAACAATTGGAACAGGAACGGCAAGCCAAACAAGCGGCTACTGAACAATTGGAACAGGAACGGCAACGTAACCAACGTTTAGAACAATTGCTGCGAGAAGCAGGACTGAACCCTGATGCCAATTTATAGGCGGTTTCGGTGGGTGTCGCCCCGGGGTCTTATTCAATGGCTTTTATGCTGTTTCTAGCCGCCAGGGGTGGTTCCCCAGCCTGTCGCTTTCCTCATGGTAGTGGGGTCGATTGGCGTTAAAGCACTTTTTTCCTGATTTGATAGGGGTTTGAGGATTCTAGGGCTGATTATCGGGATTTGCGTTAAAGCACTTTCAAGCCCAAAACCGAAGACGTTGATAGACTTTGGCATACCGCAGAACTCTATACTCTCCCCTGGCCCGATTAGCATTAAGGTAAGCTAAAATCGACAGCATTAGCTGTAAACTAAACAACAACTATGGTGACACAACTCCCCCTCCCAACCGATACCGAAATCATTTATCCCGAAAGTGATGGACAACCTATGGCCGATAATACCCTTCAATTTCGCTGGATTACTGTCATTTACCATAATCTAGCCTGGTTATTTGCCCAAGAGCCCAATGTGTTTATCGCCGGGGATTTATTGTGGTATCCAGTACAGGGAAATAATAAATTATGTCAAGCCCCAGATGTAATGGTGGCTTTTGGTGTTCCCAAAGGAGATAGAGGTTCTTATCAACAGTGGCAAGAGAATAATATTGCCCCGCAAGTCGTCTTTGAAATTCTTTCTCCGAACAACACTGAAAAGGAAATGAACCGCAAATTATTATTTTATGACCGCTACGGGGTGGAGGAATACTATATCTATGACCCTCAAAAGAATAACCTAACGGGATGGTTACGTTCTGAGACTTGGTTAGATATCATTGAACCCATCAATGGTTGGGTTTCCCCTCGTTTGGGCATTCGCTTTGACCTGTCCTCGGATAATTTGGTGTTGTATCGTCCCGATGGTCAACCCTTTGCCGATTATCTGGAAGTCCAACAGCAGTTAACAACTATGACTGAACAATTGGAAGATGTGACTGAACAATTGGAACAGGAACGGCAAGCCAAACAAGCGGCTACTGAACAATTGGAACAGGAACGGCAAGCCAAACAAGCGGCTACTGAACAATTGGAACAGGAACAGCAAGCCAAACAAGCGGCTACTGAACAATTGGAACAGCAACGGCAACGTAACCAACGTTTAGAACAATTACTGCGAGAAGCAGGACTGAATCCTGATGCCAATTTATAGGCGGTTTCGGTGGGTGTCGCCCCGGGGTCTTATTCAATGGCTTTTATGCTGTTTCTAGCCGCCAGGGGTGGTTCCCCAGCCTGTCGCTTTCCTCATGTGGGGGGGTCGATTGGCGTTAAAGCACTTTTTTCTCGATTTACCTATCTTCAACCTGAACTCATACCCTGTGGAAAATGTTGTGGATAACTTGCCTATTATTCCCAAATACTAAGGTTGACAGGGGATTGAACCAGACCAAATCCCTATCGATTTGATGGATTTTCCACAGTTTTTCCACAGATGCTGACAGGATGGAACCCTTAACCAAAGTCAAATTTAAACACAATTTCCACAATTTCCACAGTGGCTCGCCACCCCCCTAAACAATTAGCCTCAAAACTTAGCCTCAAAACTTAGCCTCAAAACTTAGCCTCAAAACTTAGCCTCAAAACTTAGCCTCAAAACTTAGCCTCAAAACTTAGCCTCAAAACTTAGCCTCAAAACTTAGTTTCAGAACTTAGGCGATCGCCACGTCCCCATAGCGCGATATAATGTTAGCTTCAGTCCCCTTGCTAAATACCTGAAATGCGGTTAATTGTAGAACAGGAACAACTCAGTTCTAATCTATCCTTAGTTTCCAGAGCCATTCCATCCCGTCCCAGTCACCCGATTTTATCTAACATTTTGGTGAAAGCTGATGCGGACACTCAACAATTGAGTTTAACCGCCTTTGACTTGAGTATGGGAATTAACACCAGTTTTCCGGCTCAGGTTCAGCAGGGGGGAGTTTTGACCTTACCTGCTAAATTGCTCAATGATATTGTCTCCCGTTTACCTGGGGGCGATATTCAGGTCGATGATGAAGAGACCGAGGCTGTAGTTACCCTAACTTCCAGTTCAGGACGCTATCAAGTCCGGGGAATGGTGGCTGAGGAGTATCCCGACTTACCCTCGGTAGAAGGTGAACATAGCATTCAACTAGCGGCTGATAGTTTATTGGAAGGCTTAAAGGGAACTCTCTTCGCTACCAGCCCTGATGAAACTAAGCAAGTCCTAGCTGGTGTTAATCTCAAGGTGGGAAAAGATACCCTTTGTTTTGCTTCCACCGACGGTCATAGACTCGCAGTGGTCAAGGTGGAAAATGTCCGAGACCCCAATAGCCAAGAACCAGAAAACTTGGAAATCACTATCCCAGCACGCGCCCTGCGGGAGGTGGAACGCATGATTGTCAGTGCTAACTCAGCGCGACATAGTGCCGCCACGGAGGAAGAATCAACAACCCCCCCCATGGTGACTTTAGGTTTTGATGATACCCAAGTGGTTTTTGAATTGGGGACTCGTCGTTTGAACTCTCGTAAGTTGGAGGGTGCTTATCCGGCTTATGAACAGTTAATACCTAATAAGTTTTTAAGCCAGGTGAATGTTGAACGGCGGACACTTTTGGCGGCTTTGGAGCGGATTGGGGTTTTAGCCAGCCAAAAAAATGATATTGTTAAATGTATCATTGATGAGGTAAATCAACAAATTTCCCTATCTGTAGAAGCTGCTGATGTCGGGAATGCTTTGGAGTCAATGCCTGCTCAGATTTCTGGTGAAGAACCCAAGGAACTTGCCTTTAATGTTAAATACTTAATGGATGGGTTAAAGGTGTTGAATAGTTCGGAAATTCAGATACAATTGAACGCGGCAAGCACCCCGGTAATTATCAATCCTTTTGGAGGTTTAAAAATGACCTATTTGGTGATGCCTATTCAACTGCGTAGATAGTAGTCAAATGGCAGATTAAAGGTTGCCAAGGTAGGCGGGGGCGGGGCTGTAGCCATTAATTAAGAATGCTTTTTATGGGTGAGAATACAACAATACTCTACCTAAAAAACATCGGATTTAACTGCGCCCCGCCCCAGAAAATATATATAATAGCTGGCATTGAGAGGAGGGATAAAACCCTAACCTATGACCAGAAACTTAATTAGTTTCGGATTCAGGAAATGTGCGTTTGAAGTCTTCTAGCAACTCGTCCATTTCCTCGAGAGCCTGATTTACATCAATTCGCAAAGGCCCTAAATTGGGTTTTTCCAATAACTTGAGTAGAGCCTCCCGTTTGCTCTCAATTAAGGCAACTCCCTCTCGGATCTTCTGTGAATCCATGGATTATCCTCTTGTCACCTAGTTAGATTTTCGATGATTTTAGCATCAAACTCAAGTTTTGTGTTCTGGTGATGTGAAAAAAAAAACCGGACTGGGGGACTGTAAATGATTGGGGTTGACGGGCAATTTTTTGGTAAAGTATTGATTGATGACAAAAATTGATAATTAGTTAATCTGATGTTGCGTAAAATTTCTCTGGCTCAAGTGGGTTTAGTGCTGGGTGGGTTAATTACTGTGGTGGGGTTTGTCGCCTATTTTGCTGACTATGCTACCCTGAACCTAGCGGGGTTTTTTTATGGGATTCCCCTATTATTGGGGGGACTAGCTCTGAAAGCGGCAGAAATTAAACCGATACCATTTTCTGAACCGACAACGCCAGAAGTCCTCAGCAAGCGGGAACAACAGGCGACCCCGACTCAAAATCAAGTGCGATCGGATGTGACCCGCTATCGTTATGGCCAATCTGCTCACCTGATTGATGCGATCGAACGCCTGAAGCTAGGAGGGAATGATGAGGAACACCCACAACTACAAGCCTTGCGGGAAGGGGTGGTTGATGGCAGTTATGCGCTCATTTTAGAATTTTACTCGCCTTTTGTGCCTCTATCGGTGTGGGAAGAGAAACAAAGCAAAATTGCTCAATTTTTTGGTCCGAATTTGCGGGTACAGGTGACTCAACCAGAAACTGATTGCGTGGATTTAATCATGATTGCTGATACGGAAAGCTAATTGAGGGCTAATCAATAGGCAAATTTGGGGTTAAATCCCATAGCTTTGGGGAACTGGTGTCTATGCTACCTATTCGGGATTGCCTTTTTCTAAACGTACTGCATACCACTGTAGATATTTTCCGGGTCCCAAATCAAGATCACAGCAGGTATTGATGAGATATTCGGCTTGCTGGGAGGGGGTGGGAAACTTTTGGAGCTCACGGGGGAGATCATCTTGTAGTTGGGCTAGAATAGCCTGTAACTTGTCTGTAAGTTCAGCGACAGTCATAAGTTGCTCGGGTTGGTTAGACTCCAAGACCACAAAGTGATCTTCCTGGTACATTAAAGAATCTGCCATAAAAAATTTTTACCAAATCTAAACATCAGCAGGACAATCTCTAGCATAATCATGGTACGATCATTTTGCTAGGATATCGAGAACCAGTGGGTGTGGCTTGGAATTTATGCTAAGTCAGGTTCAGCCTCGATGTTTTTTTGTTTTGACTGGCACTTCACCTTACTATGACAAGCCCTACATTTACCAAATCAGCGGAAAAGCTCTCTAAACTTGAAGCTATCAAAGAGCGCAGTAATCAACTGCGGGAGCCTTTAGCTACTGAACTGCTGAACGATCGCAACTATTTGACAGAGGATGCGGTTCAGATTCTCAAGTTTCATGGCTCCTACCAACAGGATAACCGAGATAATCGGGTTCCGGGACAAGAGAAAGATTATCAGTTTATGTTGCGAACCCGCAGCCCAGGCGGATTTATCCCCCCTGAACTTTATCAGACTCTGGATCATCTAGCGGATGAATACGGGAATGGGACACTGCGGACAACTACCCGCCAAGGGTTCCAACTCCATGGGATTCTCAAAAAGAACCTGAAAACGGTTCTCTCTAGCATTATCAAAAGCATGGGCTCGACTCTGGGTGCTTGTGGAGACTTGAACCGGAATGTGATGGCTCCTCCAGCCCCCTATTGCGATCGCCCTGAGTATGAGTATGCGAAAACCTACGCGAATTATATTGCGGATCTGCTGACTCCTCAGACTGGGGCTTATTATGAAATTTGGCTCGATGGGGAAAAAATAGTTAGTGCGGAGGAAAACCCGGAAGTCAAAGCGGCGCGCGATCGCAATGGTAATGGCACAATTTTCCATGAGGGGGAAGAGCCGATCTATGGCAAGCATTATATGCCCCGTAAGTTTAAGTGTGCGGTAACAGTCCCCGGAGATAACTCTGTTGATATTTATACCCAAGATGTGGGTTTGGTGGTCATAACTAATGCGGCGGGAGAATTGGAGGGATTTAACGTCCTAGCAGGCGGCGGTATGGGTAGAACTCACCGCAAGGAAGAAACCTTCCCCCGTATAGCTGATGAAATTGGCTATGTCGATCGCGCTGATATTTATGATTTGGTGAAGGCGATCGTAGCAACCCAGCGGGATTATGGCGATCGCACTAACCGCCGCCACGCGCGGATGAAATATTTAATTGAGGATTGGGGAGTTGACAAATTCCGCGCTCAGGTTGAGGATTATTTTGGCAAACCCCTAAAACCTTTTAAACCCCTGCCTCCCTGGAAATATCAAGATTACCTGGGATGGCATGAACAGGGCGACGGTAACTTATTTCTGGGTATCTCGGTAGAAAATGGTCGGGTGAAAGATGACGGGAGTTTCCGGCTGAAGGCGGCTTTACAGCAAATTAACCAAAAGTTTGAGTTGCCAATGTTAATTACAGGCAACCATAACATTATCCTGTATCAGATTTCGCCCAAACACCAAAAGACAATCGATCGCCTTCTGAAAGAACATGGGGTTTTGCCAGAAACAGAAATTGATCCTCTGGTCCGCTATGCCATGGCCTGTCCAGCTTTCCCGACTTGTGGATTAGCAATTACAGAATCTGAACGTGCAATCCCTGGTATCCTGGACCGGATTCGGGTATTGTTGGACAAGGTAGGGCTGGAACAGGAGCATTTTGTCGTTAGGATGACAGGATGTCCCAATGGATGTGCCAGACCCTACATGGCGGAACTGGGGTTCGTCGGTAGCGCTCCCGACACCTACCAGGTTTGGCTGGGAGGCTCTCCTAACCAAACGCGACTAGCTGAACCTTTTATGGAACGGCTGGCTCTATGTGACCTAGAAGCAGTTCTGGAGCCGATTTTTGTTGGCTTTAAACAGAATCGGCAACCGTCCGAGAGTTTTGGCGATTTTTGCCATCGTGTTGGTTTAGACTCCATCCGCACTTTTGTATCCAATTACCAAGTAGATTCCTCGATGAACATTGAGACGAAAGAAATCCCTGTCCCGACTTCCGTAGAAACACCCTCTAATGAGGCTCCCGCGCCCCAAGCTCCGGTCGATCCTAGCAAAATTCGACATCGGGTTAGTGTGCGTCATGACATCTATAGTCAACTAAAAGATGAGTCCAAACGCCAAAGCAAACCAATTGTGGAAATTGCTACCCAGGCGATTGAGGAGTACCTAGCTAAGGTGCGAGCTGAGTCCTAATTGCCTTTAATGGCAGATTAAGTAATCCCCACCCTACCAAAAGTCGGGTGGGGTCATTTTGTTAACAGAATTTCATGAGGGAACTTCAACGGATCGCGATCGCTTCTGAACAATTCCACGACCAACAAGTAGACCTGACTGCTGGACAACAGCATTATTTGGGTCGGGTTTTGCGCCTACAACCAGGCGATCGCTTTATTATTCTTGATGGTCGGGGGGGTTGGTGGCTGGCTATCTGGAAAGGCGGGCAAAATGCCACTGTAGTTGAACCGATAAGGATTAACAATGAGTTACCCATACCTGTGACTTTATGGGTGTCTATGCCTAAAGGAAGTGGCTTTGAGGAGATTGTGCGCTGTACTACGGAGTTGGGAGTGTCTCGTTTGGTTCCCATTATGAGCGCCCGCACTGTGGTTGTCCCTAGCCCTCAAAAACTAGCCCGCTGGCGACGTATTGCTACAGAGGCGGCGGAACAGTCAGAACGTCAGATCCTCCCGGAAATTACTGATCCACTATCGATACAGCAGGCTTGGGAAACCTTGTCAGACCAGGGAGAAGAGGTAGATAAATATATTTGTGTGGCTAGGGGAGATTTTCCCCACCTGTTGAATTGTTTGTTGGCTGCGAGAACGGGACAAGGAAAGGGTTATGTCTACAATTCCCTGCTTTTAGCTATTGGACCCGAAGGGGGATGGACAACACCAGAGGTTGAGGAGGCTATTAATAGGCGATTTCAGCCGGTGTCTCTGGGAAGCCGAATTTTGCGATCGGTCACAGCCCCCATGGTAGCTTTATCTCTGGTGGCTGCGGTCTCCGAAATGGATAATTATTAATTATTAATTATTAATTATTAATTGTTAATTTTGGCGATCGGTCACAGCCCCCATGGTAGCTTTATCTCTAGTAGCGGCGGTCTCCGAAATGGATAATTATTAATTATTAATTATTAATTATTAATTGTTAATTTTGGCGATCGGTCACAGCCCCCATGGTAGCTTTATCTCTAGTAGCGGCGGTCTCCGAAATGGATAATTATTAATTATTAATTATTAATTATTAATTATTAATTGTTAATTTTGGCGATCGGTCACAGCCCCCATGGTAGCTTTATCTCTAGTAGCGGCGGTCTCCGAAATGGATAATTATTAATTATTAATTATTAATTATTAATTATTAATTGTTAATTTTGGCGATCGGTCACAGCCCCCATGGTAGCTTTATCTCTGGTGGCTGCGGTCTCCGAAATGGATAATTATTAATTATTAATTATTAATTATTAATTGTTAATTTTGGCGATCGGTCACAGCCCCCATGGTAGCTTTATCTCTAGTAGCGGCGGTCTCCGAAATGGATAATTATTAATTATTAATTATTAATTATTAATTGTTAATTTTGGCGATCGGTCACAGCCCCCATGGTAGCTTTATCTCTAGTAGCGGCGGTCTCCGAAATGGATAATTATTAATTATTAATTATTAATTGTTAATTTTGGCGATCGGTCACAGCCCCCATGGTAGCTTTATCTCTAGTAGCGGCGGTCTCCGAAATGGATAATTATTAATTATTAATTATTAATTATTAATTATTAATTGTTAATTTTGGCGATCGCTCACAGCCCCCATGGTAGCTTTATCTCTGGTGGCTGCGGTCTCCGAAATGGATAATTATTAATTATTAATTGTTAATTGTTAATTGTTAATTGTCCGGCTTCTGATAAGCTCTAATCATGGCTTGGGTTCCTTGAGTAGAGCCTAAACCTTCATCCAAATTCTGAACTATTTTAAACAGGGTATCGGCTAATTTTACCCCTGGTAACTCCCTGGAAATAGCCTCTTGAACTAATCGCAAATCCTTAACCATGTGGCGAATCATAAAACCCGGAGCGAAATCATTGTTAGCTACCTTTTCCCCTAGGTTAGACAAAGCCCAAGACCCAGCGGCTCCGGTGCTGCATACCTCCACAATTAGTTGAGGGTCAATACCCTGATGTTCCGCTAGTAACATCGCCTCACATAGTCCAATCATGTTGAGGGAACATAGTACCTGATTACAGAGTTTGACAGCTTGACCGCTACCACTAGGACCACAATAGCGGATATTTTTACCCATTGTTTCTAACAAGGGTAGGCAGGTGTCAAAGCTATGGCGATCGCCACCCACCATAATAGTTAGAGTACCATTTTTCGCGCCGATATCTCCCCCGGAAACAGGTGCATCTAAAAACTGCATTTGATGGGATGCGATCGCCGAAGCGATCGGATGAACCGCCGCCGACCCAATAGTGCTAAAGTCTATAATGATCGCGCCCGGTTTAGCAAACTGAATCACCCCAAGGGAACCAAGGATGACTTCTTCCACGTCGGGAACATCTCCCACACAGGTACAGATCACCTCAGCTTCGGTCACAGCTTCTTCTATGCTATGGACGATTGTAGCACCTGCATCAGAGGCGATCGCCACACCAGGACGCGAGGGAGTACGATTCCATCCTTTCACATCATAACCACCTTGAGCGAGGTTAGCAGCCATATAGCCACCCATCACGCCAAGTCCCAAAAATGCAGTTTTAGTCACGAAATCCTTACCTCAATTTTTCAATATCTGTATTATTAGCTTGGGTAGTTTTCATATAGGAGAGTAACCAGTTAGCCATAGTAGCGCGCCGGGTTTGTCTCGGTCCAAAGTTTCCAATAGTGTAGCCTTTAAAGCCTAGTTCCTCTTTCAGGAGTTGTTTATTTTCTTTAGGTATCGACCGGGTGAGTTGAACAGTAGCCGGACGGCTTTCGATAAAGTCCGGGGGTTCTCGATATGTTTCTCGCCACTGTGTATCAACTTGAGTTATATCCCAGCGATCGCTTTGTTCGTCATAGCGATAACCAAGATAATACCAAACCAGTTGATTAACAGTGTTGTCCTCTATTTCCTCATTGAGAATCGCCCAAATCGTATCAGTATTTAGGGGGGGTAGTTCAGACATAACCTAGGTTGTAGTTTCCAGTTAATTACATGGGGGTAATGAGTTCTAAAGGTCCCAATCCAAACTCATCAGGAGAAACAGAGCGCAATTCAACCAATGCCATCATATCCTTAAAACCGGGCTGATCACTAGGGCTATCTGTCAACCCCATAGCAATAATTAAACCACACCAACCCTCAGTTTGGCTACAGCGTCTTTCCCAGTTTGTCCTAGCCCGCTGATGAGTTGGGTCATCCTCGATAAATTCCCCAAACAAATGCAACTCACCATTTTCTGTCTTCAAAATTCCCAGGTCATAATTCCGACCCTCAACTGGATCTTTCCCTGAGTTAAAACATATTCCCGCTAATCCTCCAGCCTCCTCCAAATTTTGAATTAGTGTTTTCGCCTCCGGCTCATAAGTTTGAATCAAAATCACAGGTAAACCATCCCCTTTCTGAGGAATATCCACATCAGAAGGCTGGTAGAACTCCGTATTGTTTCGCAAGTAATCCACCGTTTCCCAAGGAATTACACCCAAACTCAAAAATGATTTAGGTGGTATCAAATCATCTCGTAAGGTAGGGTAATCAAACTCCTCCTCGTCATCTTCCGCTGCTTTCACCATTTCCAGAAGTTCATCAGCCACCTCTGGTAAAGTTTTCACCTTCACCGAAATCATTTTGGTTTCAGGTGCATCAGGTACAGAACAAGATATGCGATAGCGTTTAGACAGCTCAGGAAATGAATCCTCATTTAATTTATAGCGAAAATCTCGTAAGAATCGGTGCAGTGCTTCCAAGGCTACCATCATCACCGTGGCTTCTTCTTCGTAGATGACCGATCGCAAACCTTCTAAGGGGTGTAAATTACCAAAGTTAGGTTCAATCTGCGATGCTGATAAAGTTTCCCAGATTACGTCCTCCTCCTCATCTTCTTCTGACAAAGGCTCAAAGGTGACAAACAGACAATCTTGAGTTAAAAATGCTTCTTCTAGGTTATCAAAAGGTCGGTCAGCAACAACTCTTTCTCGAAACCTTTTTAAAGATTCTAGGGAACGGTACATTAGCACCCCATAATCCATCCCTAACTTACCCAGTGTAGAAATGTAGATAGTTCCTACGTCTAAGTGATTGATTTCTATAGAAATAATTTGATGTTCCCCTAATTTATCCCAAGGTGCATCTTTCCAAATTTGCTCGGCTTTTTTGAGCAGGGGATCTACAAAGGCTTCGGGGAGTTGAGGGGGGCGACTTTCGGCTACTTCTTGGAGTCCCCTAAATATCTCATCAATTAGTGGTAAATCTGGTACATAGTCTATAACTATATCGAGTTCTTGTAGGACACCGCGCAGGAAAAACTGAATTTCGCGATCTTTGACCACAATTTTGTGAGGGCGGGCTGCTGGGGTAGGGCTTTGGGGATGTTCCATCGCCCTGAGTAAAGTTCGGACGATCGCTTCTGGGCCAATATTAGCCGATACCATATCCATTGACCGTACCATTCCCTGAGAACCGTCAACCCAAATGATGCAGTCATTATCAGCCTCTATATCTGTTTCCAAACTAGGTCGAGACTCGTGAGACATGGGACGGCGATCGCCCTCCCACACGCTAGGAATGGAGGGTAGTTTTTGTAAACGACGAAGGGTTGAACGATTGAGAAATGTCATTTAGATAATTTATAATATCGAGTAGTGCTACCAGATTAGGATTTTACACGATTCTCAGAACCAGGAAAGGACCCGCTCCGTTGAGAGTACCGGTTATTTGTCCCGGCTTTAGTCCCTAACTTAGATTGTATGACAAAATACCAAATTCGGGTAAATGCGATCGCGCCCAGATTAGATCTGGCTGTAGGACTGGGTTTCCGCCCCTAGCCCGGATCTCCTTGACCGCGATCTTAACACGATAAAAACTCGGGAGATTGGTAGCCCCGTCTCTTTATAGCGGGGCGGAAAAGCGACACGGCGGCTTTAGCCGCCATCAGGAATGGTGAGGGTCGTTAATGTAAGCTGTCACCTTAGCCGTGCTGACTTTCCCTGTAGCTTCGTAGTAATACGACCGAGTCCACAATGAAGGTAGCTTGCAGAGGTGAGGGAACTCCTGCCTGATCCGCCTAGATGAACGCCCCTTCATAACTTTGACTATTTGGTGAATGGCGACCTGAGAGCCGTGCTCTACCAGGATGTGAACGTGGTCAGGGGCTATTTCCAGAGCCTTGACCAGCCAGTCATTTTCTAGGGCAACCTCATTCAGTATTGCGGCAAGCCTCATCTTGACGTTGCCGACCAAAACCTTCTTCCGCCTTTTCGGAATCCAGACCAGGTGAACATGGGCCAGCCCTACCGAGTGGTTGCCGTGGCGGTAGTTGATTGACTCATCTCGCATTGTTGAAGGCTACCCATTTATCGACAATTCTAGTATACTTGTTTTATGGCTAAAACCTTTGCAGCACAAGTCAATCAACTCCCTGACGACCCTCCCCTGAGGGCCGCACTGGAGTATCTTGGCACGGCTTCAAATAACCTCTACAACTGCACGGTTTACCTGGCTAGGCAGTTGTATTTCAAGGCAGGTAAATTCTCGAATGGGCGCTGGCTATCGAGCCAGATGAAGCACAACGCCCACATGAAAGCGCTCTATACCAGCGCTGCACAGCAAACCTGTATCAGCGTGGGTGAGGCGTTCAAGGGCTACCGTGAGCTACTGAAGTTATGGCGCAGCGGTGGGCTGACTGAAAAGCCGAAGCCGCCCAATTACCGCAAGTCTGGCGGCATGTTTCAGCTTAGCTACCCTAGGCGGTGGCTGAGGCTGGTTGATGGTCAGGTTAGGGTGCCAATGGGAACGGCCTGCAAGGTCTGGTTTGACCTACCCGAAATCTTCCTGCCTTTCCCGTCAAACCTTGACTGGGAAAAGGTTAGAGAGGTGCAGATTGTTCCTCGTGCAGGCTACTTTGATGCCGTCTGGATCTGCGAAGCACCCCCCGTTGTGCCCGTGGTTCTAGACCCTGAGAAGTCGCTAGCCATTGATCACGGCATTGACAACTGGCTGACCTGTGTGGATAGCGAGGGCCATAGTTTGATTGTGGACGGCAAGCACCTGAAGGCGCTCAACCAGTTCTACAACAAACGGGTCGCCACCATCAAAGAGGGAAAGCCTCATGCCTTTTGGTGCAGGTTGCTAGATAAGCTCACGGGCAAGCGTAATCGCCAGATGCGGGATGCCGTCAACAAGGCAGATAGGCTAGTGGTCAATCACTGCCTGAAGCATGGCATTGGCACTGTGGTCTTTGGCTGGAATCAGGGGCAAAAAAACGGGGCCAGCATGGGCTGCCAAACCAACCAGAAATTTGTGCAGATTCCTACGGCAAGGCTGAAGAACCGAATAGCTCAGCTTTGCGAGGCCCACGGTATTTTGTTCGTTGAACAGGAGGAAAGTTATACGTCGCAAGCGTCCGCGTTAGACCTAGACAGTATTCCCGTTTACGGTGAAAAACCCGAGGGTTGGAAGGCTTCAGGTAGGCGCATTCGACGTGGAACCTATCGCTCTGCTGCTGGCGTTGAGGTCAATGCCGACTGCAACGGGGCGTGGAATATCGGTCGCAAAGCAAAAGTAACGGGGATGCAAGGCATCCCCGCAAGAGGCGTTTTGACTTCGCCTAGGCGTCTGAGAATTTGGGATCTTCCTGGTGTGTCGATCCTAACTCAGAAGTGCTGTAATCCCTCCGGGGAATCCCCGTCGCTTTAGCGCGGGGAGTAGTCAATCTCCCCCTTAGATTTGTTACAATCCTTGCTAGGATCAATAGATGGCAGGGTCGATTCGTGAGTTGAACTACCATACATTAATTAGCCCGGCTTTAAATTAGCTATGGAACCCCACGGGGAACTGTTTCAACAATAGTGTCTCCCATTCTGCCATGCTAAGGATAGCGTGCGAGACGTTTAGGATTGAAATAGGGCTGCAATGCCTGAAATAACCTCCTAGAGGGAGATAGACTGAATCAACCCAGTTTACCCCTTAACTGTTTATATGTTCCGACGCTCGGGCTGCAAACCGAGTAAGGCAGGAAACTCAAGGTCAATCCCATTTTAAGAAATCGCCAAATTTACCGTCCAGGTGAACTTAGGAGGAGTAAAATCCACTTGGGGCGATTATGGGAAAGAGTAAAGGCGGTAGCCACCCCCAGTTTTGGGAATCACAAACCCAGGATTGAAACGGGGAACGGAAGGCGTGAGGGAAAACCTATTCCCAATAATCCGACCACTGCCAACCATCCATGACTAAGGAAATCTGAATGTTCCGACTTGAACCATCGTCATTAGCAGGCAGCGAAATAGGTTGACACGCTGCGCCCAAAAGGGTAAGGGAAAAAGTAGGGTAATTCTATCATCACCTACACAGACCTTTAAAAGTACCCCGGTGGATAGGACAAGTCTAAAGATGGAATGCCCATATAAACGGAACGTTTAAACCCCTGTTAGGTTCTCGGCAAGTAAATCTTGTAGAGTAGTGAAAAGTGTAAGCGTATGGTGCGAGACGTTCGGGTATGAAATAGGGCTGAAATGCCCTAAATAACTACCCGGTGAGGATTCCAGCTCCGAATCTGGATATAAGGAGACCTCTCCTGAGCATCCTCATAACTGGTTATATCAAGTCCGGATAATCAATTATAGTAAAGTCTCGGTTTGAGGCCACCAATGAAAACTGGTCAAGCCTCGAATTAATTAGCGCTGTTTCCACAAACTTCGGCAGCGAGCACACAAGAGTTCCTCTAGCTGATCAAGATTCTCAAATGAACGATTGGCAATGGGTTCATCTACCAGAGGCCACAGTCTTTCTGCTGGTTGTAGTTCCGGGGAATGGGACGGTAGAAACATTAAATGCAGTCCTTCGGGTACTTTCAGATTCTTACTGATATGCCATCCGGCTTGATCAACCACTAACATAATGTGTTGATTTGGACCTAATTTAAATTCGGCAGCAAACTCCTGTAACACTCGACTAAATAGAGTTGTATTGACGTAAGGTATAATCCACCAATAAGTCTCTCCCGTTTCCGGTCTCACAAAACCATATAGCCATAACCACTCGAATTTCCAATTAATATGGGCGAGTGGTTGACAATCTTCCGCTACATAAATACGTCGCATCACCGGTTTGAGTCCCAGACGGTGTTCATCTTCGCTCCACAATTGCACCTGTGCATCAGGGTATCTCCGGCGAAGTCCCTCTAACTCCGTTACCAGTTTTTTTTTTCCAGGCTTGCTGCTCGTCTTCGTCACTTTCGATGTGAGCCGGTCTCGGTACACGAAGCCGAAATGTCATTTGTCGCAGAATCTCCCATCCCCTTTGTCGGCTAATTTTTCGTCCAGTTACTCCTGTCAACCAGTCTGCCACCTGGCGACCGTTCCACAGTCCCCCATCCGGCGCTGTTCCTTGCAGGGCTTGCCATAACTGAGCTTGAGTCACATCATCAATTAACGGTGGATGTCCGGGATTTCCTTTTCGGCGATCACCCAGCCCTTTTAATCCCAATTGGTTGTATCTCTTTACCAATTCATAAATCCAGATGCGACTGTAGCCCGTAATTTCTTGGACTTCCTCCGTGGTCTTCCCCTTAGCCAACAACCAAATAATTTGATATTGGCGACTTTCCAAGCCCTCTTGGGCTTGGTGATAAGCCCGGCCAAGTTCTTCGGTACTTAAGTGGGGAGCTATACTAATTCGTCTGGGCATAACGCAAGTTTGGCATTGGTCACTGATATTATAACCGATTAAGCGAACTTGATATTATATGTCCCGACGCTTAGGGAACTAAGCAAGGCAGGGAACTCAAGGTCATAAACGAACTGAGAAATCAGGGAGTAGAGAGTAACGGCGATAGCCACCCCCAGTTTTGGAAATCATAACTCCAGGATTGAAGCGGGGAACGGAAGGCGTGAGGTAGAACCTACTACCAAGACGCGACCACTGCCAACCATCTATGATTAGGAAGACCGAATGTCCGACTTGAACCATCGTAATACACTAGCAGCGAAATAGGTTGACACGCTGCGCTCAAAAGGGCAAGGGGAAAAGTAGGGGGTTCGTCCGACTACCTACACAGACCTTTAAAAGTACCCCGGTTCTGAGGACAAATCTAACGATGGAATGCCCATATAATCGGAACGTTGTAACCCCTCTAATGCTCTGCCTATAAACAAGTGAGTAATGCTATTCACAAGGCAGTAGTGAAAAATGTAAGCGCATGCTTAGAGGGTGAAGGATGTGACCAGAAGCTAAAGCCCAATTGTCATGGTTGGGATATGCCCACAGGTCACGGTGGGGATATAGATACTGCGGTCAGTAAGAATATAATGGCGAGGACGAGTTTAAAGACTACGTGGTGCATATAGCTCTGAACATCGAAGTAGAAAGCAGGTCTCTTGATTCTGCTCCTTTGACAAATAGGGTATCCACACCAGGAGCCGTGTGATGGGAAACTATCAAGCACGGTTCTGAATGGGAGAGGGTGAAGGTGACTTCACTCTCGACCCCTAACCCTATAAGGGGAAAGGATGTGACTGAAAGCCAATGCCTAACTGTAATGGTTGGGATATGCCCACTAGTCACGGTGTGGATATAGAGACTGCGATAAGTAAGAGTGCTTATGACGTGAGCGAGTTTAAAGACTACGTGGTGTATATAGCTCCCAAAGTTGAAGTCACAAAGCAGGGGGTAGTAACCCTGTTCCTACTGACAATAGGGTGTCCACATCAGGAGCCGTGTGATGTGAAAGTATCAAGCACGGTTTTGAATTGGAGTTGGGGGAGGTGACTTCCCTTTCGACCATAACAGGTAACGGTTCTCAATAGTCCGAGCCAGTCGTCAGACCCATCTCGATCTCTAGTTCACGCTTGGCGAAAATCATAAAAATCAAGGAGCTTAATTTAATCGCAGATTAGTTGAACCAATTAGGGCGATGCGCTACAATACCAAGTATGGGTGCGAGACCTTCGGGTATGAAATAGAGCTGAAATGGGCGAAATAACTACCCGGTGAGGACTTAAACCCCTTGCTTGATTGGGTCGCATCCCTGACCATCCCATAACACAGCCTGATTTTTTTGCCCACCTTCGAGACTTCCAATATGGTTGCCAAGGTGAAGCGTCTAATCAGGTCTAAGACTGCCCGCGCCATACTGACATGGGCGCATTATCGATTCAAACTAACCCTGAGACATCAAGCGCGGAAATAACTGAACAGTTGTAGATGTGACCGAAGAATACACCAGCAAAACCTGTACTCACTGTGGTCATGTTCATTCCCAGCTAGGTGGCTCAAAAGTGTTCCGATGTCCTGAGTGCGGGTTCACTCTACCACGGGACTTGAACGGTGCTTTTGGAATCTTTCTAAAAGCTTTGCGGGATACCGCCTCTGTTACCTTAACGGGTAATAGTGCTATCGTCGCATTGTCCAGGAACAACCGGAAAAATGTCGCGTAAATGTATCAGTTAGGAAAGCCAATGACACAAGCAACTGAGTCTAAAACCCCAACCCAAGGAATTCAGATGACTGATGCTGCTGTTCAGCAGGTGCTTTTCCTGCGCGAGAAGCAGGGTAGAGACCTCTGTTTACGGGTGGGTGTCCGTCAGGGGGGATGTTCTGGTATGTCCTACATGATGGATTTTATTGAACCCAATAACATCCAGGATACCGATGAGGTCTTCGACCATAATGGTTTTCAGGTTGTTTGTGATCCCAAGAGTTTGCTGTATATTTATGGTATGGTCCTTGACTACAGCAACGCTTTGATTGGGGGTGGGTTCCAATTTACTAATCCTAATGCTAGTCAAACCTGTGGCTGTGGTAAGTCCTTTGCTACTTGATTTTTGACGGACTACATCAGGTATGATTAAAGGCGATCGCAGATTGTAGTTAGACAATGGCGATCGCTTTGTAGTCTGTAATACTTGCTCTCTAACGATGAAAACTACTGAAGAACTGTTTAAGGAAGGATTTGAGCGTTATCAAGCTGGGGAAGCTATGGATACCTTAATCCCCGTGTTTCGTGAAGTGTGCGATCGCTCTCCTAAAAATAGTAACGCCTGGACTAGCCTAGCTTGGTTATACCTCCTTGCTGATAAACCTTCTGCGGCTTATAAAGCCGCCAAGTTAGCAGTTAAATTAAATCCCCACGACCCCCAAGCTAGGGTAAATTTAGCCGTATCGATGTTGGATTTACAAAAACCCGGGGTTCGTCCCCATGTAGAAATGGCTCAACAGATGATTATGGCTGATTCGGAGTGGCTAGAGGAAGTCAAAAAAAATTTGGACGATGGATTGACTCGCAAACCTGAATGGAAAAGTTTACTTAGGGTTAAACAATGGCTGCTAGAACTTTAGCAATACTAATTTGATGATATGCTAACATATAGCATCGCCAGTAATAGACCTGAAATTATCGGGTCTGTTCACGGCAATTCAAGTAAATTCCAGTTGAATAGGGCGACTGAGTAAATATTCCTACTAGGTAGCTCTTGAAACTCCTTTACAAAAAATAATATTATTTAACCAACAATTGGCAAAATAAATGATAAGATTTGGGAACTTCACGCATTAACAATCTTATTTGAAGTTAGCAGACCAATTTGATAACACAAGGAGTAGAAATAACTATGGGCAATGATAACGTAGAAATAACTATGGGCAATGATAACCAGGTTAATGATAACCAAGTTTACGTTAAGGCTGATACCCGCAATCATAAAGGCTTTTTTGTGCAGCAGGGTGCTTACAAGTTAAAAAACATTGAAGAGTCGGGCTGGGCGTTAATTTGCTTAGATTCCGTTTGCTACTATGTCGATCCTGATAATTTACAATCATCTCAGTCAGGGGAGAGTGCAGAATCTTAGAGTATTAAATACTAAGAGTATATACCTATAAATTAGATAAATTAGGCTGTCCTCACAGGTAAGGACAGCTATTTTTTTTTGGGGGGGGGTAACAATCAGTCAAATGAGTATGATTACTGATGGCGGTAGGGAAGTTGATCACCATACCAAATAGATTCTATCTGTTGAGCGATCGCCTGTGCTTCCTCTTGAAGAGTATGGATTGGGTCTTCAGTATCAATTAACACGGTGACATGACCCAGTTTACGACCCGGACGGGACTGAATTTTCCCATACCAGTGAACTTTAGCTTGAGGAATAGCAGCCAGTTGTTCCCGTTTAGCTAAATAGTCATTTTCCGCCAACTCAAACCCCAACAAATTCACCATCACCGCGCCGCCACATTTAAGGTCAGGATTTCCCAAAGGTAAACCAGAGACCGCCCGCAAATGTTGTTCAAATTGGGAGGTATGACAAGCATCAAGGCTAAAGTGACCGGAATTATGGGTGCGGGGGGCGATTTCATTCACCAAAACCTCCCCAGAAGCGGTCAGGAAAAACTCAATACCAAATAGCCCCACCACGTCTAAACCATGGAGAAGGGTATGGGCTAATCGATTAATTTGATCCTGTAAATGGGTGCTAATCTTAGCGGGGGCGATCACCCGATGACAAACCTGATCATGTTGGATAGTTTCCACGATGGGATAAATAGCGACATCTCCGGTGACTGACCGGGCGGCGATCGCTGCCAATTCCCGTTCAAAGGGGATAAACTCCTGTAGTAGCATGGGGGGATAATCAAACTTCGCCCAGGTAGCCTTCAAGGTAGCAGCATCAGGAATGATAAAGGTTCCCTGGCCATCATAACCATGCCGTCTAGCTTTGAGAACTACCGGATAACCCAAACCTTGTGTAATCTGAGGGTTAAGATCACCTTCAACCCGTGTTAGAGCCTCAAACCGAGGCACAGGCAAGCCTAAACCTTGTAATTGAGATAATTGCTCAAATTTATCTAACAGGGGTGCTAAAGCCTCCAGACGGGGGCGGAAACAGACCCCGGCTTCTGCCAATACCCGGAGGGCATCAAGATCAATAAACTCATTCTCAAAAGTAATGACATCGCAGCGTTTAGCTAACTCCTGAGTAGCGATCGCATCAGCAATATTTCCTAAAACCGTATCGGTGGCGATCGCCACAGCCGGATCACTATTATGGGGAGTTTGGACCACCAGAGACACCCCCAAATTCTTAGCCGCACTAGCCATCATCCAAGCTAATTGTCCGCCGCCAATGACACCAACGCGGGTAAGTGTTTGATTGGAAGGGGGGGGTATAAGGGTGACGTTCATCGTAAAAAACCTCCGCGACACTTGACGGTTTTATGTGATTAAAGCTGATCAATCTGTTTGGCTTGTTCAGGAAGACTTGCTTGTTGCTGACCCTGCGATCGCCATCTAGCATTAAGTAGACCTATGGGAGTCCCCACCACATCAACCCACTCACCGCGACCTATAATCGCCTTAGCACTATTGATGGGCAATTCCTTGACTATCCACCGCCCCAGGCTATATATATAGTCTTTAGGCTGCATTTGAGGCATTAAATCCACGCCGTGGATTTGGTGAAGATAGCGGTTGGATTCTCCATAGCGTCGCCACTGACTTTGTAATCCTTTGAGGGTGCTGCGGTGGCGATGTTTGACCTGTGCTTTTTCCATAAAGGCTAACTTGTAGCTGGTTTGCTGTTGAATGCGCCAACACAAATCAGCATCTCCCCCGGTGGTGAGATAGGGACGAAATAACCCCGTTTTTTGGAATGCGTCTCGTCGCACGGCTAAATTAGCGGTTTGACCGTAGGGATAAAAAGGGTGTGCGAGGGTGTGTTTTTGAGAAAGGGTATCTTGGCGGCTGGCGTGTTTTTCTAGGAGAGTGTTTCCGGGTAAAGCGATAATTTCCCCTGCTACTATGCCGATTTGATCATCTCCAAATGGTTGTACCAGGTTTTTTAACCATTCCGGTTCTGGGCGACAGTCAGCGTCGGTAAAGGCGATAATTTCGCCTCTGGCGGCGCGGATACCACGATTTCGGGCTGCGTAGGAACTTTGGATTTGATTTTCCGTCAGGGGTCGCAGGGGCAGGGTTGGATCTTGGGTAGCTGTTTGCAGAATTTCCCCAGTGCGATCGCTGCTGTTATTGTCTACTAGCAGATACTCAACCTGATTGGTTGGGTAAATTTGCGATCGCAAACAATCAATCAAATCTGGAAAATCCGCTTCGCCGTTATAGATAGGGATGACAACAGAAATATATGGCATAATAGGCAGTTCAAATTGAACTTTTTAACCACACAAGAAAATCCCTAACCAGCTATCAGAAAAACAACCCAAATTAGTAAGCCTTGTACACAGTAGAAACAGCCTACAACTTGAGTTTCTGACCAGCCAGAAAGTTCGAGGTGATGGTGAATTGGAGCCATTCTCAACAGACGTTTACCAACTCCGTTGGCATCTTTAGTCGCCTTGTAGTAGGTCACTTGGGCAATGACAGACAGGGTTTCGATTAAGAAAATCAAACTAATAATTAATAACACCCAGAGGGTATTAGTAATCAAAGCCACCCCAGCTAAGGCTCCCCCTAAAGCTAAGGCTCCTGTGTCTCCCATAAATACTTTAGCAGGGTTGCGGTTGTGGGAAACAAATCCTACACAAGCGCCGGACATACAGGCACAAAATAGGGCAATTTCTGGGTAAGTGGGGGCGAGATAGGCGGCCATTCCCAAAAAGGCGATCGCTCCTAATCCTCCCATTAAACCATCAACCCCATCAGTTAAGTTAGTGGCATTACTTTCCGCCACCTGAACGAATGTAGCGAGAGGCCAGAATAACACCCCTAGGGATAGAGTTAAGCCAAAGGGTAAGGCGATGTTAGATGCTACCGAAGCCTGATTGTAGGCTAACCAAATACAGAACAGCACTGCAAACAACACTTGCAGCGCCAATTTCATCTTAGCAGAGATACCTTTATTAGATTTTCGTCTCAAGATTTGCCAGTCATCTATGAACCCCACTAAACCAAAGGCAGCGGTGAGCGCACAAATTGCCATCACATTAGCATCAAATCCTGAGCCGGCTAGTGCGATCGCAATACCGACCGGAATAAAGAAAATCCCTCCCATGGTTGGGGTTCCCGCTTTCTTGAGGTGGGCTTGCGGACCGTCTTCCCGGATGAACTGTCCCGCTTTAATCCGGGTTAAGATAGGGATAATCCACTGTCCGGTCGCCGCCACGACCAAGGCGCAAATGGTAAACGGTACGAACAAGGAAATATTAGTAGGCCAGAGGTGGCTTACTGTCATATCCAAGCCAATGGCGAAAGCGCTCAATCCTAAACAAAGGAACAGTAATAAATACGATCCTGATAGTTGTAGGGACTTGGAGTTAGTAAATTTACTATCCACAGGTTTTTCAATCAATCCTCAACACCAAAAACTTTGTAGGCAAATACAATTTGCACTAGGGTAACTTATGAGTCCCCATTGATAAATCTTCCTCAGTCGATACCCGCACTCAATCGCTACTCCGATTAGTGGCACTGTTCCTTAGTCTTCGTCGATTTCATCATCGCTTTCATCCTCATCAACATAAGAAGGATCATCAACCATGAGTTCTGATATTTCTTCTTCGTCGGGCCTGTAACTATTCACAGGTTCCTGAACAGTGTCTCGCGGAATCAAGCGCCCAGTCTGGGTTAGCCAGTCTAACAGGGAAACCTGCTGTTTAGATGGAATCACATCAGCGGGTTCATGGCTTGGGGTTTCGCGCAAAGAGGGATTTTGCATAGGTTTTGGTTTCGTGATTCAGTTTACCCCGGCTAAGAGTCTTGGGAGTCATCCCCTCGACTCTATTGCGCCTGAGTTAGTTTACTGTGGCTCCTATATGTTTATTAGGCAGAAAGTACCAATAGAGATCCATATTGAAGCCGTCCATAATTTACCACGATTCCTAAAACAATCTACATGATTTGACCAAATTTTCCGCACTCCCACCCGTAAATCCTTCTACCCAAACCCGGGAAGAGGTTGCGGAGTTCTACGCCTGGTGCTGCTGAGGGTCTAGCTGTTGGGGATAAGAAACTACAGATAATTGATTGATTTTTGTATATCCTGATTTGCAGGTAGCCGAATGGGTCGCCCTTTTTGTTTAAATGGCATGATGCAAATCTTCGGGTTTCAGGTGGGAATGAATCACCTGACCATCTTTAAACCAAACTACCCTTTTGGTTTGGCGGGCTACATCGGGTTCGTGAGTTACCATAACTACAGTCATGCCGCTGTTATTCATTTCGGTGAAAATATCCATGACTTCCTGGGTGGTTTTGGAGTCTAAAGCTCCTGTGGGTTCGTCTGCTAGTAATAATACTGGACGGTTGACAATGGCGCGGGCGATCGCCACCCTTTGCTGTTGTCCCCCAGATAGTTGGTTGGGTTTGTTGTGCATACGATTTTCTAAACCTACCCTAATTAGGGCCTCTGTGGCTCGTTCTCGCCTTTCCTTGGCGGAAATTCCCGCGTAGAGCATTGGTAACATCACATTATCGAGGGCTGTCATTTGTGCCAGAAGGTGGAATTGCTGAAACACAAAACCAATTTTTAGGTTCCGAATTTTGGCTAGTTCCCCTTCATTCATTTGGGCGACACCTACCCCGTCTAATTGATAAGAACCTGAACTAGGACGATCTAAACAGCCGATAATGTTCATGGCTGTGGATTTTCCTGAACCGGACGCTCCCATAATTGAGCAGTATTCTCCTGGTTCTACCGTCAGGCTCACACCATTTAAGGCTTTAACTTCTATGTCTCCCATTCCATAAACTTTGCTCACTCCTTCTAAATGCACGATCGCTTTTGGTGACTCATTTTGAGATTTATTCCCAATCTCTCTCGGAAAGGTTTTCATAATCTTTGCTTATATTAAGTTTTGTAACAAAATTATCGCCCCCGCCGATAGGGGGATGGGAGGGGGTTGCTTAGTTGAGCATCTTGTGCTATTATTAGATAATCGAGATATTTGCAATTTTTTTATTTAGGTCAATATTTCCATTATTTAACTTGCCACTTTCATCCTAGCAGTTTTCCCCCGTCCTGTCAACCCCCTGGGCGCGGCGCGAGATTTGTTAATTTATATTAAGTTTTGTAACAAAATTATCGCCCCCGCCGATAGGGGGATGGGAGGGGGTTGCTTAGTTGAGCATCTTGTGCTATTATTAGATAATTGAGATATTTGCAATTTTTTTTATTTAGGTCAATATTTCCATTATCTAACTTGCCACTTTCATCCTAGCAGTTTTCCCCCGTCCTGTCAACCCCCTGGGCGCGGCGCGAGATTTGTTAATTTATATTAAGTTTTGTAACAAAATTATCGCCCCCGCCGATAGGGGGATGGGAGGGGGTTGCTTAGTTGAGCATCTTGTGCTATTATTAGATAATCGAGATATTTGCAATTTTTTTATTTAAGTTAATATTTCGATTATGTAACTTGCCACTTTCATCGTAGCAGTTTTCCCCCGTCCTGTCAACCCCCTGGGCGCGGCGGGAGGTGGGCTGAATAAAAAATCAACAAAAAAAGGGGACTAGGGAGAGGGAGAGGAAGAAGAAGACGAAGTAGTAGGTGCAAACTCTGCGAGGATATGGGTTAGGGTAGGAAAGCGGGTAATTTCGCCGAAGGTAGAGGGACTAACAGGGTTTTGGTAAGTAAAATGGCGGTAATTCAAACAAAAGCGGTCCCAGTCAGCCATTTGTACGCGAAATACAATGATGAAAAAATTAGCCAACCACAGAGAGAGAGAAATGGAGAAATAGATAGATTTGTGATAGTAGGCACAAGTTTCGGCGATCGCCTGATTTAATGTCAAGGGTGGGTTTCCTAAAACCAGCCATTCAGGTTGTGGAGACTGTGGGGGATGATTAACTAAATATTGGACAACTGTAGCAATATCGGCGGCGTGGACAAAATGAAAACTCGCATCAGCTTTAAACCAGCGAATCAGATTAATCCAGCTTACCACCTGTGGTAGACCAGAGGAAAGATGGGAATAGGGTTTATCCGTATCTCCCCCCAAAACCAGGGTAGGGAAGAGAACCCGCAAGGGGGGAAAATCAGGATAGTTTTGGGAAATCTGCTGCAAACAATGATATTTTGAGCTAATATAATCGGTGCCAATTTCTCCAGCTTCGGGGATGAGTTGATTTTGGCGGTCAAGGACACTGGCTGTAGAGAAATAAATGACTTGCTGACAGCGTTGATGATCGAGGGATTTGAGTAAGTGGTGGGTACTGGTTATATTAACATCAAAGACTTCAGGTTTTCCGCCCCATGATGTGGCTGCCAAAATGGCGATATCAATGGTTTTTAATAAGTCGGAGAATTTATCAATCTCTCGCAAATCACCTAATAAAATGTGAATATCTGGTCGTTTTTGATAATCAAAGCCTAGCTTGTCTGGATTACGAACAAAAAAGTACAGTTCATAATTAGTGTGATTAATTAAACTTTCGGCGATATAGTGACCAATGCAGCCACTAGCACCAGTGATGAAAACTCTTTTGGTCATAACAAAACAAGAGGCAGGCGGACAACAGAGGAGACAGGCTAAGAGAGGGAGGGAGAAGAGGAGAGGCAGGGGGGAATCAATGATTAATGATTAATTAATTTTTCCGACCAGGGGAAACACCCCCTCTGCAAGTAACTGTTGACTATTGACGATTCTTAAAAACCAGTTTTTGGGAAGGTATATTGATGGATACCGAAAACCGTATAAGAAAGCCATTTTCTGAGAATCAATAAGATGTGACAGTTAGACATGAGTTGCCAATAGTTGATCTGCTTGTTTGGCAGTTTCAAAGAAATAGGCAACATTTTCCTCTGGGGTCTTCTGTAAAACTCCATGACCGAGGTTAAGAATATGACCTTGGTTTCCGGCTTTGCGGATAGTTTCCAAAATGCGATCGCGGATAGTTTCTTTAGATCCAAATAAAACACAAGGATCAATATTTCCTTGTACTCCCAAATGGTGACCGATGCGATTTCTAGCTTCAGCCATATCCACGGTCCAGTCAACGCTGATCAGATCAACTCCAGATTTACCCATTCTCTCTAAAATTCCGGCACTGCCGTTAATATAGAGAATCAGAGGGGTATCAGGATGTTTAGCTTTGACCTGTTTAACGACTTGCTGTTGATAGGGTAAAGCAAAAGTTTCAAAGTCCTGGGGGCTTAATTGACCCGCCCAAGAATCAAACATTTGCACAACCTGGGCCCCGGAGTCAATCTGGTAACAGGCGTAAGTGGCGATCGCAGAAGCCAGTTTACCCAAAAATTGGTGTAGCATGGCAGGTTCACTGAATGCCATACTTTTGATAATAGTGTAATCCTTAGAACTTTTGCCTTCGATGGCATAAGCTGCTAGGGTCCAAGGTGCGCCTACAAATCCTAACACGGCAGCTTTGTTGGCGACTTCGCGGCGCAGAGTTTGGAGAATTTCCCGAATAAATGGCAGGGAGGCTTCTGGTTCGATAGGATGTAGTTGGTCAATTTGAGACTGAGTGCGGATAGGCGGATCAATGATCGGACCTTTGCTTTCCACGATGTCGAAATCAATGCCTATACCGGGTAAGGGAGTCAGGATATCTGAAAATAGGATCACTCCGTCTGGCGCAAAGGCGCGGAAGGGTTGTAGGGAAATTTCCACGGCGATATCTGTTTTTTCAGAGCGATCGCGGAAGGAGGGATATTGTTCCCGCAGATCGCGATATGCTTTCATATAGCGACCCGCCTGCCGCATCATCCACACGGGGGGACGGTCTAAGACTTCACCACGCGCAGCGCGCAACAGATAAGGGGTTTGGGTCGAGTCGGTCATGGGTAATTAATGTTACTTACTAAGTCAAGGAATAATTGATTGAGCCATTTAGTAGCTTACCATTATGCGATCGTCTGGGGATATCTCTGGCATGAGGAGTTAGCCCAAGTTTGGTAAAGAATTGTAACGTTGATCTGCCATGGGCTACCACTAGGGTTTGTGGTGGTGGCGCTGGGGGATTTTTTGATGTTGACTCACCTGGTCTACTTCTGACTCGGACTTCCTCAGAGAGGGACTGGTCAAATTTTGGTTTCTAATAGGGTCGGAGACGGGTGAGAAATTTGGCATTTTTGCAGACGGGAAAATATGGCTAGGTTGAGTTTTTCATGACAACGGATAGCCGGATAGTTGGGGGACTGACTATCCCGACAAATGTTCGATTTTTTGATGAATGAATTAACAGAGGCAAAGGTTAAGGGGGTATCTGGGTCTAACTGCTGAAAATTTTGCCAGATTTGATGTTGTCTGGTTAAACTGAATTCCCCCTGGCTGGCTTGGTGCCAGGTTTGGTCAATTTGGCTCAATTCGTGACAGGGAAACTTGGCGATATCTTTGGGGGTGAGTTCCTGATTTTTTTTACCCATAATTAACAACATCATTCGATAGGTCTGACGTTCGGCTTTTTGCCAAGCACCAAAGCTGATTAAATTCCCTAGGCGATCGTAGTCGGGAGGGAGGGGGGCGATCTGAGAAGTTCTGGGATTTGTGAACATACCCATCCCTAAAGATAGGAGACTACAAATCAGGGTAAAAATAATCATTAAATATTCAGGTTTTGCCATGAATTATTTATCGGGTAGATACAACTCTTCTTAGCACTTTAATGGTGGCGATCGCCTCCTGTGCTACCTGGTCAATTTCGGCTTCTGTATTAAACCTTCCTATCCCAAATCTCAGGGAGGCATAAGCTAGATTTTCGGGGACTCCCAAGGCTTTTAAAACGTGGGAAGGTTCAATGCGGGTTGAGGTACAGGCGGAACCTGATGATACTGCCATTGTTGGCTGTAATGCTAATAGTAATGCTTGACCATCTACCCCGTCAATACTGACATTTAGGTTTCCGGGTAAGCGTTGGGTAGGATGACCATTCAGACGGATATTGTCGAGGGTTGACAGTTGATTCCAAAGGCGATCGCGTAATTTGGTTAACCGTTTGGCTTCGGTTGCCATTTCGCTTAAAGCTAGTTTTACTGCTGCACCAAATCCGACAATTTGAGGGGTGTAAAGGGTTCCTGAACGGATGCCCCTTTCTTGTCCGCCGCCGTGAATTTGCGGGGCGATTTTGACGCGGGGTTGGCGACGACGCACATACAGACAACCAATGCCTTTGGGTCCATAGATTTTGTGGGCAGTTAAGGACATTAAATCAATGTTCATTTCTTCGACATCTAATGGTATTTTACCCAAGGCTTGCGCCGCGTCTGTATGAAATAATATTTGGCGATCACGACAGATTTTCCCGATTTCTGCTAGGGGTTGCAATACCCCGATTTCGTTATTAGCAGCCATGACTGAAACTAGAATTGTATCGGGTCTCAAAGCCTCTTCTAGTTCGGTTAAATCAATTAAGCCATCGGGTTTAACGCCGAGTAAAGTTACCTCAAATCCTAGGCTTTGTAAGTAATCGTAGGGGTCGAGGACTGCATGGTGTTCTGTAGCCACAGTAATTAGATGACGACCCTGGCTAAAATAGGCTTCTGCTACTCCTTTAATGGCTAAATTATTGGCTTCGGTTGCGCCGCTGGTAAAAATTATTTCGGTGGGGGTAGCATTAATGGCATCAGCGATAATTTGTCGCGCTTGTTTGACGGCGGCTTCGGTTTCCCAACCATAGAGATGATTGACACTGGCGGGGTTGCCAAAGTGTTCGGTAAAGTAGGGAATCATCACTTCTAAAACGCGCTTATCTACCGGGGTAGTAGCATGACAATCAAGATAAATAGGACGTGCAGACATGGGTGATAACTTTGATTAATACTTGAGACTATTATTTAGAGTGAGTAGATAGCCATAGGTTTGGTAGCAAAAGGGGGAATGATGGGGAATAATATATTGATGAAATCCCCCAGGGGTCTATCTTTAAATGAATAATCAGAATACAAGGCTGTGGGTATGGTAGCCCAAAAATCAGATCTAGGGTATGTATACACAGAATTTATATCCATAGCGCCGAGATTATTATAATTTAAAATCGGTAATTTTCCTAAAATTATGGTAAATTCACGGTCAATAGATTATAATAGGTAATATCTAAGTTTTGAGAGTTGCGATTGCTGGCGATCGCCGTTTCGCCAAGCCTACCAACATGGCTATACTGGCTAAATTCAGATTACCCCAGAGCTAACTCGGAAGAAGTCCACCAAAGCGTTGATACCCCATTAAGGGATGTGGTGACTGAGCGCCAACATCAAACTTTTGAGAACTCCTATGGTCAAAATCAATTGAGCCTAGGAGAAACCGATGATTCTGGCGCGGTAGAGATTTGGGTTGAGGAAGACGAAGTAGCCGAACTAGCTAAAATGGAGGTAAGATCATAATTGTTCAATACATCGCACAACAGATCCGATAAATCATGACTACTTTAGCACTGACTCCAGAAAATGTGGAAACCGTCCTGGATGAACTACGTCCCTATTTGATGGCTGACGGTGGAAACGTGGAAGTTGTAGAACTTGACGGTCCTATTGTCCGGCTACGGCTTCAAGGAGCCTGCGGTTCCTGTCCCAGTTCGACGATGACGCTGAAAATGGGGATTGAACGCCGTCTGCGGGAAAGAATCCCGGAAATTGCGGAAGTTGAATCAGTTATGTAATAACTGTCACTGTTAGTTTCAGGTTATGGGGGTTCTCATCAATAGCGGTGGTGGAACCCCCTAATTAGCCAGAGGGTGGCGGTTAATTGTCCAGAGGCAGTTTTTTGGGCAGAATTTACCCTATAATTTATAGGTGAGGAACGATAATAACTAAATGGGTATCGGGGAATTTCTCAGGAAAATGGGTAATTTACTCGGCTGTTTCTCCAGGAAGAGAGTTGAGTTTTGCTCTCGGAGTTGGGGGATAAACAGAGATTTCCTAAATCCATCTATCCTCAACAATTCCAACATTAAGTGCATCAATGCGTATTCTTCTGGTTGAGGACGATTTACACCTAGCAGATGCTCTGGTCGCCATGCTGACGAGCCAGAAATATCAGGTAGATCTCGTCAATGATGGACAGCAGGGATGGGAATATATCCAAAGCAGCAGTTATGATCTGGTTTTACTGGATATAGAACTACCATTGCTGGATGGTATTAGTTTATGTCACCAATTACGATCGCATAATTTCCAAGTTCCGATACTGCTATTAACGGCGCGCAATAATCAACAGGACAAAGTGAAAGGCTTAGACGCGGGAGCCGATGACTACATGGTGAAACCGTTAGATATTGCGGAATTATCGGCTCGTATCCGTGCTTTGCTGCGTCGTAGTAGCGAGGCGACATCATCAGTATTAACCTATGAAAAAATGGTTTTGGATACTAGCACCTGCGATGTTAGTTATAACGGAAAACCGCTGAAACTCACCCCGAAAGAATATGGGTTACTAGAACTATTGATGGGGAACCGTCAACGGACTTTCAGTATTGATAAAATCCTAGATAAGTTGTGGACTTTTGATGATCCGCCTTCTGCTAATACAGTCCGCGCTCATATTAAGGGATTACGACAAAAACTGAAAGCGGCTGGTGCTGGTGCTGAGTTTATCGAAACTGTCTATGGGTTAGGATATCGGCTAAATCAGAATTTGGAGAAACCCCATTCAGCGACAGCGAGGGTTAACTCAGAACCCAATGGCGATCGCCAATTCCAACTGAATCAATCGATCCAAAAAGTTTGGGAAAGATTTAGAGAGACCCTAGACGATCGCATAATCACGATTGAAAAAGCGATCGCCGCCGCCAATGATGGACAGATCAATCTGTTAATGCAACAACAGGCGCGACAGGAAGCGCACAAACTAGCGGGATCACTGGGAACCTTCGGACGGAGGGAAGGGTCAACTGTGGCTCGTGAAATTGAGTTGATCCTGCAACTTGACACCCCCCTAATTATTGAACACCTACCATCTCTGTCAATTCTGATTGGTCGCCTGCGTCAAATAGTCGAAACCGCGAGCCCCAACAATTGTACCTCTGACCAACAGCAAATCGATTCTCCCCGGCTACTAATCATTGATACCAACGAGCCATTTATCCAAAACCTAATTATAGAAGCGAGTCGTCATCAGATCCAAGCGGAAATTATCACGGAAGAAGCGACGATACGCAAAATATGCGATCGTACTCCCAGCGGTAGGGAAAAAAATATGCTTCAACTCCTCCCCTCTCCCCAAGTAGTGCTACTGAACTTTGATCGCTATCCTTTCCGTCAGCTATTAGTTGACCTGACCCAACAAAAGCCCCCCATACCGACGGTAGTATTTACGACCCAAGGAGATATCAGTAAGCGGGTAGAAGTAGTGCGGCTAGGTGGTAGTGCATTTTTAGAAAAACCTGTCACCATAGAAAGGGCGATCGCAGTAGTCAGGGATGTTTTCCGTCAGTATTATGCCATCAATACCAGGGTGATGATTGTCGATGATGACCCCCAAATGTTAGCAGCAATCCAAGGGTTACTGCAACCTTGGGGTATTCAAACCATAACCCTAGACGACCCTCGCCAATTTTGGAAAACCCTGGAATCAAGCCACCCTGACTTGTTAGTTTTAGATATAGAAATGCCGCATCTCAATGGCATTGAATTATGCCAAATTGTCCGCAATGATCCTCGTTGGCGAGGTCTCCCAGTTTTGTTTGTCACCGCCCAAACCGATCGCCAAATTCGCGAGCAAGTTTTTCAAGCCGGAGCCGATGATTATTTAACCAAACCTTTCACCGGATCGGAACTTGCTACTCGCATTGTTAATAGACTCAAAAGAACTCAGAACCTAGCCACCAGAACCGATTTTGCCTATCACTAAAACCGCTAGATATTCTAGCTATTGTATGACCTAATTCTACATAAAATAAAGTCATTTTATTTCATCTCATTTATATGCTCCATGAGGTTTTTAAAATCCAATGGCGAGAAAAAAAACTCCGAAAAAAACGAAACTCATCCAGTCACTCAAAGCAGCCAATCGACAACTCAAGCAAGAAATTGCCGATCGCCTGCGGGTTGAGGAAGCATTACGAGCCAGTTCCGAACTATTGCAAACGCTAATTAATGCTATTCCCGATCTGGTTTGTTTTAAAGATAGCCAAGGGAGATGGCTAGAGGCAAATCAAGCAGTTTTAGACCTGTTGCAATTAAATAAGATTGATTATCGTGGTAAAACTGATGCCGAAATTTTTGATATAATTAAACACGTGAATGCTTTATCTTGTTATCAAGAAATACTTTTAGATTCTCAGTGCAAAGACGAAAAAGCTTGGCAGTTACAGAAAGTCTATCAAGAAGAAGAAAAAATCCGTCAAAATGATGGCATTCTGAGAATTTATGATGTGATGAAAGTGCCACTTTTTACAGCCACGGGAGTCCGGAAAGGGTTAGTAATTTTGGGTCGAGATATTACCGCAAAAAAACAGGCAGAAGCCGATTATATTCGTTTAGCATCGATGGTAGAATCTTCGGAAGATGCGATTATTGGTAATACCTTAGATGGTATAATTATCAGTTGGAATGAAGGAGCCAAGCAAATCTATGGCTATAGTGCTTCCCAAGCCATTGGCTCTCCGATTTCGATGTTAGCTTTACCAGAAAGACCCAATGAAATGCCTCGCATTTTAACTAGCATTACAGCGGAAGGCGGTATTGATCATTATGAAACCATCCACGTCCGCCAAGATGGTGCAAATATTGATGTTTCTCTAACGATTTCCCCTATTAAAGATGCTTTAGGTCAAATTACAGGCATTTCCATGATTGCCAGGGATATTAGTTATCGTAAAAGAATTGAGTGTACCCTGGAGCAACTGCGCCACCAAAATGAGTTAATTCTTGATTCGGCGGGGGAAGGAATTTGTGGTCTCAACCAAGATGGTAAAATCACCTTTATTAATCCGGCTGGGGCGCGCATGACTGGATATGATATTAGAGAACTAATCATGAGCGATTTACGGCAGATTACTAAAGGCCATTGTCGTTCCCAGACCCCAGGGGAACCCCACCCAGATAGCCTCCAGCCCTCGCCAATTTTTGCTACCCTAGAAGATGGGAAGGTTCGCCATGTTATAGATGGGGTATTCTGGCGCAAGGACGGGACAATTTTACCCGTGGAGTATGTCAGTACCCCCATGCGACAAGAAGGGGCGATTATTGGCGCTGTGATCACATTTAAGGATATTACGGAAAGGCAAGCGATGGAAAAGATGAAGGATGAGTTTATTTCTGTCGTTAGCCATGAACTGCGTACTCCCCTGACTTCTATTCGTGGTTCTTTGGGGCTATTATCTAGCGGCTTATTAGCCTCTAGTCCGGAAAAAAGCCAACGGATGTTAGATATCGCAATGTTTAATTGCGATCGCCTCATGCGTTTAGTTAACGATATCCTTGACCTGGAGAGAATGCACTCGGGTCAGCTTCCCATGCACAAAGATTGGGTCAATCTGGCGGATTTGATGATACAAGCTGCTGATGAAATGTTACCTGTGGCGGAGAAAGCAGGGGTGGATCTCTGTGTGATTCCTCTGGAATTTAAAGTGATGGTTGATCGTGATCGGATTATTCAGATGCTCACCAATTTGTTGAGTAATTCCATTCGCTTTTCTGGCGCTAACAAGCGGATTGATTTTACCGCTAAACCACAGGAAAATGATGTTTTGATTTCGGTACGCGATCGCGGTCGTGGTATTCCACCAGATAAAATTGAGACTATCTTTGGTCGTTTTCAACAGGTGGATGCGTCGGACTCTCGACAAAATGGGGGGACTGGATTGGGACTGGCTATCTGTCGCAGCATTGTCCAACAGCATGGCGGTAAAATTTGGGCGGAAAGTATTTTTGGCGCTGGAAGTACATTTTTTGTCAGCCTACCCATTAACCCCTAAATTGATGCAAAGCAGCATCAAAATCAGAAATAGTAAAGGAAAACAGATGACAACTAAGCGAATTCTATTAATTGATGATGAGGATGACATCCGAGAAATTGCCCAACTGAGTTTGGAAATGATCGGTGGATGGAATGTAATTACTGCCTGTTGTGGCATGGAAGGGATAGAAACAGCCGAAAACGAACACCCAGACGCGATTATGCTTGATGTCATGATGCCGGAGTTAGATGGTTTTGCTACTTTTCAAAAACTACAAGCGAATCAGCAAACGAAAGATATTCCTGTGATTTTGCTGACGGCGAAAATTCAATCTAGCGATCGCCAAAAGTTTGATAGTCTCGGTGTCAGTGGTGTAATTGCTAAACCCTTTGAACCTCTTTCTTTGGCTGAAGAGGTTGCCCAAATTCTGGGCTGGACTTAACCCTATTTCCCTCCTACCTGGTATGGGCAAAAATTTTTTTGCCCCCACCATATTTTCACCACCATATTAACTTACTGTAAATTTGATCTGAGTGATAGTACAATAGTAATTGTGGTTCAATAACGCCATCATATCATTGATGAACCTGGCGATATTAATCACCCCAATTGAATAGTTTTATTACCATCAATGCACTTGCCAACCCTGGTTTTGACTACCGCGTTGAACTTTACCGCTAACGGTGTATTCTTAATTGCTTTTTTTAAGGTTAGGAATCACGATTTTCTCAAATGGATGGCTTATGGATGTTTTTCATTCGCTTTGGGATGTCTGTTATTGTTTTTGAGGTTTAGCTATGGAATTAATGTATATACACTGCCATTATCTAATATATTTCTAGCCTTAATGCCCATTTTGCTAACCCATTCTATTTTCATTTTTTTAGACAAATCTATCAATCGTAAAATCCACAAATTATATCTAATTATTGCGCTCAGTGTACTTGTTTTTAGCCTGATTTTTCTCATATCGATTATGCACCATAAGTGGATACCTGGAATCTACACATCAGCCCTAAATGCAATTCTTTACCTGATTCCAGGATTAATTGTCCTCCGAGAACCGGTGCGTAGAAATACAATTATTAGGATCATGCTTTGGCTTGATCTGATGCTGTTTATAGTTCTGATTGCCAGAACATTAATCCTCCTAAATTTCTGCCTTTCTCCGAGTACCGATGATACAATAAGCAACTTTCACATGATGGGTTTACTGCTGTTTCTGACCATCCCCTGCGTCAATGCCCAGACCCTCTGCTTTCCGGTACTCGACTTCATGGAAACCTATAGGGAGCTACTGGTAGCCAACAAAAAACTTGAGAAGTTAGCAACCGTTGACGAATTGACCGGGCTATTAAATCGCCGCTTTTTAAATTCTAGGCTAGAACAAGAGATAGCCTACCACCAGCAAATGGGCTTCCCACTCTCTATAATGTTGATAGACATAGATCATTTTAAAAAAATCAATGATCAGTTCGGACATTTAGCTGGTGATTATGTCCTCCAAAAAGTCGCGAAACTCACAAATAAATTTTTGAGAGTCAATGATTTAGCGTTCCGATATGGTGGGGAAGAATTTATGGTTTTGTTACCCAGAAGCGAAATTTCACAAGCCCTAGACATGGCAGAGCGTCTGCGGGTGAGTATTTCCCAACTGTACTTTAACCATCCTGATATCCCATCTGATTTTCAGATAACGGCTTCTTTTGGTATCTCAGAATTGACCAAAGATGTGCGATGCTTAGATGATTTATTGAAGCAAGCAGACCTCGCACTCTATCAAGCGAAGTCTCAAGGTCGCAACCAAGTTTGTATGGGATAACCCGACTTTTATTTTACCCGGTTGGGATTAAAATACAGGGCGTTGAGGTTGGCTGATAGTTATGAGTTGGCAGGTGGGTGATTGGTTGCACCGGGGAGAATATCGAGGCGATCGCTCATTTATGAAACCTTCGACCTCGTTGGTCAAGTCATGGGAGTACCCGATCGCACTACCGGATTAAAAGACTATAATTTAAGGGCGAAAGCCATTGACCAGTTAATTGGATTGTCATACCCTAAACAAAGGGGAATTGTGATCAAATAATATTAAGGTTTACGCGCCATGAAGTTCGGCTCACATTTACTAGAGAAGGCTGCCTACCTGAGCAGTGTCCTTGTCGCCTCCAGCTTGATGCTAATGGAGCCAGGTCAAGCACAAGCCGGCCGAAACTATCGGGGCCGTTGCAGTTTTTATGGTCAGAACCAACCCCAAGCACAGTCAATTGGTTGCTCCATTGAACAAAGTTCTCGGAGAATTGTGATCCGTTGGGATGATGGTTATACCACAAACCTAGAGTACGACTCGAATTCCCGTCAATGGCGATCGATACCCTCACAGTCGAGAAGTACGGTTCGCTTTTATTCAGAAACAGGGGATGTAGCTCAAGTGGAAATTCATGGAGGCCCTGGCCAGGGATTGATTGTGATTAGTCGTTAATCAGCTTGTGCGACACTAGAGCAAACATTCTGAATTATCCGCCCCCAAAACCATGATCATATTTATAGCCTGAGTGTTGTTAATAGCAACCCTAAGTCGCTAATTATCAGTCAAAAGCACAGATTTATCATCGCTGCTCAATATATGGTTTGATTACTGACCAATTAAGAACTTTGTCCCGCCGCACGCCGAGCCAGAGATAAAACGCGAGGGCGCGCCCTACCTATCAGTCCAAAGTTTAACCCATAACGGAAGATTTCCGGCATATAATAATCATCTTTTTCCTGAATGACTACGCCATTATCTAATAAGGTTTTAATTTCCTCAGTCGATAACTGAGCAGCTTCGCGGCTAAAAGGAATTTTGCGGTTAGCGTCTGCCAATTTCTGTAATTTCGCAAAAATCTTTTTTAAGGCAGTATTTTCGGTCTGAATTTCTTTTATTTTCTCCTTGCTACATTCCGGTAAAGCATCCCGAATTGCTTTAGGAATCAGGATTCGATCCTGCCACCGAGTATCATTCATAGATTTATCGGCGGCTATCTTTAAAAATCTGACCAAATCTCGCGATTGAATTTGACCGTTGAAATCAGAAAGAGCAGCCAGGACAAATTGCACAGAACGAGCTTCTTTAGATTTTTCACTACCCAATTTTTTACCCCACAGTGGGACTAAAGTATCGGTGATTTCCTCCTCGCTCATATTTGGCAATTTGTCAAGATTAATGTTAAAATCTGGAAGGGCTTTTTTGGTAACCCAAACCACTAATCTAAGTGCTTCTTGCCGATTCCATTTTAAGGCATAAGGCTGATAACGAGCCATCATCTGAGCGGCATTTTGACGCACCGCCGCCAAGACAATATCTCGCCGGACAAAAATAATTATTCCCAAAGGACGACCGGGCTGTTGCGCCAACCATTCCGGTACTTCTTGCAGTAAAGCGCGTAGAGCTTTTTGTTGATTTTCATCATTATCAAAGTTTTGAAATAAGTCTTCTAGCCCATCAATGACGACAATAAGCTGCTGTTTGTTTTTAAATAAATGGTCGGTTAATTTTCGACCCGCCCCGGCTTCCTCCGGTTTAAATCCCACCCCCCAAGCTATGACATCTAGCCAACATTCCCGCCACTGACCTTCATGGAGGTTTCCCGTCTGATTTTGTCTTATATAATCCCGAATATCGTTAGAGGATTTAGGATGAGAAAACATTAATATTTTGGCAGTTTCTCTTTGCACATTTTCGACTATTTTTTTGGCATTATCCTCTAAATTGTTTGATGATAATATGGGAGCTATCAAGGCATTATTTGTGACTGTTTCCCCAGTTTCCTGGACAAATTTTTCCCAATTTTGACGGCGAACAATTTGCATAAATGTATAAGTTTTTCCTGAACCTTTAGCGCCCACTACGACTGTAATAGGGAGTTGTCGTCGATGGTCTGAAGCCAATTGCTTTAAAGGAATCGTTGCCCAAAAATTATCGATTTGTGCTGTCTCAGCATAAACCAATTTTTCCGCCAATTCTTTAATCTGTTGTCGTTGATATTTTAAACTTAAACTAGGAAGACTTTCTGGGATTGATGCACCACTTGGACTAGGCAACCAATCTAGCAGTGGACTAACTGCATCTACAATACCCGATCGCTCTAGCTTACTCATCACCTCTTCCCAAGTAGGAGGTAAAACCAGCAAACTATCAGCAAAGGGGGTAATTACTCTGAGAATATCCCCATTGTCTTCGATAAATGTTTTGGCGGCTTCCAGCAATTGTTGTTCAGGTTCAATCACCCAATCGGTGAATTTTTTATCTTCAGGAACTTGGCTGAAAATTAAGGCGGGGAATGGGTCTTCTTCTCTGGTGGAAGGCGATCGCTCTCCAATCAGTTCTAAAACTCTCGCCGTTCCGGCGATCGATTGTCCGCTCAGGGTAGTAACAAATATCCGATAAACTCGCGGATCTAAAATTAAACCTGTCGCTAATTCTGAGAGTCCAGCCCGCAAGTCTACCAAGACCACATCGACTCCCAGATATTTCCCGAGACGGGCTAAGATATCGGTCAATATAAAAGCATTTTTAGAACCTTGGATCAGATGTTCTGGTCGAATTTCTAAAGAGGTAAATCCTGAAGTAGAGCGAAATGATGGCAGAATAAATATCCCATCAATTAAGGCATTTTGTAGGCGATCGCTCACTAATTGAATGGCGGTTTCATAATGGGGAGATTCATCACCATGAACCAATGCTAACAAGTCCGCAAAAGAAACGGGAGGATAGGGCAATCTTCGCTCAAATAACCAACTAATTCCCGGAGCTTCTAAGTCCCCATCAACTAACAGAACCGTTTGTTTTTTAGCAGTTAAAGCCTTGGCTAAGGCGATCGCATGAGTAGTCCTTCCCACTCCACCTTTAAAAGAATGAAACGCCACCACTGGGGGAAAATCTGATGGCATAATAGCCGGAGGTTCGACATTCTCACTAGGAGGAAAAAGCACTCCAGGTCTGGATAAACTCGGAGTCAGTCTAGGAGTTGGGGGGTCTTCCTCGGTTTCTTCCCAACAAATCGGCAAAATCCGTTGATTTTCATCAACACTCTCTAAGATAATATAATTATTTCGGAAGCGAGGGTCGTAGATTTCACTCAGCCAATCGTGGGCTTCTGCTTGAGTTCCCGGACGAATTCCCATGGTTAACCCGTCCCAGTAGGTTCGCGCCCAAACCAACCCGTTTGGCCATTCATTTTGCTTTTGTTTCCGCAGCAAAACTTCTTCTACATCAACCCAAGTATAAAGACGAATATCTGAGGGAATCATCGGTTTATGTTCTCCTTAATCCATTGGCTAATACTGTTTAACCACTCAACTAAAACTTTTTCATCTTCAGGCTTAATCTTAATACCATATCGCCAAACTTGATGAGCTTTTTCTATGTTTAAAGTTGAACCACCTTTGGCTAGATGAAAATTAGGAGTTTGGCTAATTGTGCTGGCGGAAATTTTCAGTTCCTTGACCCATCTATCTAGGTTATGACCAGATTCAGATAAGAGGGTTGGATCGGGAATCTGTGCTGTGGTTCGCAACTGGTTTCGTTTGAGAAAAATGCTCTTTAGCCCACATTCAACCGCATAGAATAGGAGTAAATAAGCCGAAATATGTTTAATTTGTTCAGCCGATTGAAAATGAGTATGAAAGGCTTGCCGTAAGTCGCTCACCCCGACCTGAATTTTTTGAGAACCCTGCATTTTGACTATCTTTGTTTTCAGAGGGGATAAGTAGGCGATCGCCTTTGGTTCTTTGGCTATAGCGATCACGACTGTATTTGAGAATTTTAGCTGATACATTTACGCGACATTTATCCGGCTATTGCCTGACAATGCGACGATAGCACTATTACCCGTTAAGGTAACAGAGGCGGTATCCCGCAAAGCTTTTAGAAAGATTCCAAAAGCACCGTTCCAGTCCCTGGGTAGAGTGAACCCGCACTCAGGACATCGGAACACTTTTGAGCCACCTAGCTGGGAATGCACATGACCACAGTGAGTACAGGTTTTGCTGGTGTATTCTTCCGTCACATCTACAACTGTGGTTCCAGTTATCTCGGCTTGATGTCTCAGGGTTAGTTTGAATCGATAATGCGCCCATGTCAGCATGGCGCGGGCAGTCTTGGATTTGATTTTCCGCTTGGCTTTGGCAACCATGTTGGAAGTCTCGAAGGTCGGCAGAAAAATTATGCTGTAGTTGTGAGTCAAGTAGTGAGCAATTTGTTTGTGGGCTTCATCAACTAGATTGCGGATTTTGGTTCTCATTCGTTGAGCCGCTTGCCTCATCCGTCGCCTTCTTGAACGACAGGGTTCCTTGGCGATTCGGCTCATCAAATCATCCAAATGTTGACATAGCCTAGTAATGCCTCCAATATCCCCGGAGCCCAATTCCAGAAATCGTGAACCATCAAACCCGGTTATGAAAGTTCGCACACCCGGGTCTAATGCAATTACGCCATTCGCTTCAGTTGGGGTAACGGCAACTGGTTCAGGGAAAATCGCCAACCATCGACCTTTGGTAAACACCAACTGAGTCCCTTGCCCGCAAGTTTTAGGGATGGGTTCGGAAACCATGAAAGTTAATCCTTTCGTTAGTCTTGGATACCAACTCCCTGAAGAGAAATTAGTATTATTGAACTTAATCCCTTGAGAGCTGTCACGACAACTTCTAAACCTGGCATCAGGACTGGCGCTCAAAGCCTGATAGGCATCAAAGATGGCATTTTGCCGAATGTGGCAGGGTGTTTCTTTGACCCATTCGGGTAAGTCACTCTGCATCACTTTATTGCGTAACTTTAACTTGCTTAGTCGTTTACCACTCCTAGATAATGCAATTGCTTGGTTGTAGCAATACCTACAAGCAGCCAGCCATTTACGCCAGACTTGATTTAGCTCGGGGCTGGGGTAAATCCGGATCTTCTTTGACCTGAGTTTTGTATTTACTCCGTCCGTATAATCTGGAGCTAAAGCAGTGGAGGATGGCGAGGATGTCCTCAACCATTTCTGGTTCTGGACTGAGACTTGTCTGGTTGAGAACCATGAGTGAGCACCTGTTTTGCTCACAGAGCCATCGAAACAAGTCAAATCCCCATATTGCCAATCGGTCTGGGTGGGCAACGACAACCATGCGGACATCTCCTGACAAATGATGTCCCAGTCAGGCCAGCATTTTCTTTCCCTTGAAGTTGAGCCCGCCTCCGATTTCTGAGACGACTTCTGCTTCGGGGTAGAGGTTGGACAGTGCGGCCACCTGTCGGTTGAGGTCGGACTGCTGGGCGCGGCTACTAACTCTGGCATAGATAACGACTTTGCGTTTGTCACTGCCTGATTTGGCAGCAGTATATGACTCAACGTTGTACCGTCGTTGCCCAGCGGGGGTTCTGATGGTCTCGATTGAGCCATTTTTGTCCCATCTGCGGAGTGTTCTTTCATGGACTCCAAGGATTTGAGCCACTTCCTTGGGTTTGACATATCTGGCAATAGGTTTATCCTCAACTCTTCTCGCTTCTTATACCATATTGCCCTAAAATATTAACCTAATTTGAGATTAAATCATGCTCTCTAGGATTTGATCAAACCTTGGGAGGCGATCGCCTTAACGCAATACTTGTCCCTCAACCCAATACTTGCCCATTGCTCAGGCGATCTAGTAAAATGATAATCGTTCTCACGATGGGGTTAATATGCTCAGTCAAATCAACCGTCCCACCTCTGAGGAAAACCATTCCCAAAGAGATGGAGAAAAGCTGCGGCGAATTCGCCACACCTGCGCTCACATCCTAGCAATGGCGGTACAAAAACTATTTCCCGAAACCAAAGTCGCCATTGGTCCCACCACCGACACGGGGTTTTACTATGACTTTGACCGGAAAGAACCGTTCACCCCGGAAGACTTGGGGCAAATAACTAAGGAGATGAAACGCATCATCAAAGGTAACTTGCCAGTAATTAGGGAAGAAGTCAACCGAGAACAAATTAGGGCAGAAATAGAGAAATTAAATGAACCATTAAAGTTAGAAATTCTGGATAGTATTCCCGAAACAGAAACCATTACTCGCTATTTTATCGGTAGCCCAGATATGGGGCGGACGAATCATCCCGAAGTCGAACCGTCTCTGATTTCACCGGTGGTTATTCCCACCCAGGAATTTTGGTGGGATTTATGTGCAGGACCTCACCTGAACTCTACGGGCGAAATTAATCCAGATGCTTTGGCGTTAGAAAGTGTAGCCGGAGCTTACTGGCGAGGAGATGAAACCCTACCGCAACTACAACGAATTTATGGGACGGCTTGGGAAACTCCAGAAGAACTAGAATATTATCAGCAGCAGAAAGAGGAAGCGAAAAAACGCGACCACCGCAAGTTAGGACAGGAGTTAGATTTATTTAGCATCCAAGAAGATGCCGGAGGCGGTTTAGTCTTTTGGCATCCTAAAGGCTCAAGAATGCGGCTATTAATTGAGGACTATTGGCGACAAGCTCATCTGCAAGATGGTTATGAGTTGTTGTACAGTCCCCACATTGCTAATTTGGAACTGTGGAAAACTTCCGGTCACTATGATTTTTACCGAGAAAATATGTTTGACCAGATAGAGATTGAGAACCAATCCTATCAATTAAAGCCGATGAATTGCCCCTTTCATGTATTAACTTATCAAAGTCATTTGCACTCTTATCGAGAGTTGCCAATTCGCTGGGCAGAGTTAGGCACTGTGTATCGGTATGAACGCTCTGGGGTATTACATGGATTGATGCGAGTGCGGGGGTTTACTCAAGATGATGCCCATATTTTTTGTTTGCCTGAACAGGTGGCAGATGAAATTTTGGGAGTGTTAAATTTGACGGAAAAGATTTTATCGGATTTTGGCTTTAGTAAATATGAGGTGAATCTTTCTACTCGTCCGAGTAAATCGGTGGGGAATGATGCGGTGTGGCAATTAGCAACGGATGCTTTGATTGCTGCTCTGAATACTAAAGGCTGGGATTATGTGACTGATGAGGGTGGCGGGGCTTTTTATGGACCTAAAATAGATATTAAAATTCAGGATGCGATCGGTCGATTGTGGCAATGTTCGACGATTCAAGTGGATTTTAATTTGCCGGAACGATTTAATATGGAATATGTGGCGACGGATGGTTCTCGGCAACGTCCGATTATGATTCATCGCGCGATTTTTGGCTCTTTGGAGCGGTTTTTTGGGATTTTAATTGAGAATTATGCGGGAGATTTTCCCCTGTGGTTGGCTCCGGTTCAGGTGAGAGTATTGGCGGTGAGCGATCGCTTTCGAGATTATGCTCAATCAATTGCCCAAAGTTTAAGACAGCAGAATATCCGCGCGGAAGTCGATAATACTGGGGAACGTTTAGGCAAACAAATTCGCAACTCTGAACTCGAGAAAATTCCGGTGACAGTGGTGATTGGTCAGCGGGAGTTAGATAATCAGTCTTTGAGTGTGAGAACTCGCTCCTCAGGAGATCTGGGAACGATGACTCTGCCCCAGTTGACGGAGGAAATATTGAAGGCGATCGCTGAAAAATCCCCAAGTTATTAATCTAATAGTTTGAGAGCATGATTTAATCTCAAATTAGGTTAACATTTTACGGCAATACGGTACAATACCAAGTATGGGTGCGAGACGTTTAGGAGTGAAATAGGGATGCAATGCCCGAAATAGCCTCCTAGTGGGACTTCCACCCCTTGGTGGAATATAAGGGATTCACATCCCTGACCATCCCATAACTGTTTATATGTCCCGACGCTTGGAGAAATCTGAGCAAGGCAGGGGACTCAAGGTCATAAACAAACTGAGAAATCAGGGAGTAGAGAGTAAAGGCGATAGCCACCCCCAGTTTCAGGATACACAACCTTGGGATTGAAGCGGGGAACGGAAGGCGTGAAGTAGAACCTACTACCAAATGCGACCACTGCCAACCATCCATGACTAGGGAAACCGAATGTCTGGCTTGAACCATCGTCATTATTGAGTAGCGTAATAGGTTGCCACGCTGCGCTCAAAAGAGCAAGGGGAAAAGTAGGGTTTTCCATACAACACCTACACAGACCTTTTTAAGTACCCCGGTGGAAAGGACAAGTCTAAAGATGGAATGCCCATATAAACGGAACGTTTAAACCCCTTTTTTTAGGCTCTCGGCAGGTACATCTTGTTGAGTAGTGAAAGTGTAATCGTATGCCTTTAAGGGGAAGGGATGTGACTGAAAGCCAATGCCTAATTGTAATGGTTAGGATATGCCCACTAGTCACGGTGTAGATATAGTTACTGCAATCAACAGGAGTTTAACGGCGAAAGCGAGTTTAAACACTACGATGTTGTATTTAGCTCCAAAAGTTGAAGTACAAAAGCAGGGGTTGGTAACCCTGTTCCCGTTGCCAAGGGGTATCTACATCAGGAGCCGTGTGATGCGAAAGTATCAAGCACGGTTTTGAATGGGAGTGGGGGAAGGCGACTTCCCTCTCGACCCCTACCTGCGAGACCTTCGGGTATGAAATAGAGCTGAAATGGGCGAAATAACTACCCGGTGAGGACTTCAACCCCTTGGTTGATTGGGTCGCATCCCTGGCCATCCCATAACACAGCCGGATTTTTTGGCCCACCTTCGAGACTTCCAATATGGTTGCCAAGGTGAAGCGTCTAATCAGGTCTAAGACTGCCCGCGCCATGCTGACATGGGCGCATTATCGATTCAAACTAACCCTGAGACATCAAGCGCGGAAATAACTGAACAGTTGTAGATGTGACCGAAGAATACACCAGCAAAACCTGTACTCACTGTGGTCATGTTCATTCCCAGCTAGGTGGCTCAAAAGTGTTCCGATGTCCTGAGTGCGGGTTCACTCTACCACGGGACTGGAACGGTGCTTTGGGAATCTTTCTAAAAGCTTTGCGGGATACCGCCTCTGTTACCTTAACGGGTAATAGTGCTATCGTCGCATTGTCCGGGAACAACCGGAAAAATGCCGCGTAAATGTATCAGTCAGGGGAATAGTCAGATACCTGGGGAGATTTCTTCAACAGGGAATTGGCGATGACAACCAAATTCTCTGTTGAGGTCAAAAACTGACTAGAAACCAATAATTTTATCGGCTGCTAAAATCAAACTAGGGATATCCTCGTTCTCCTTTGCTAATTGAGCGCCAGTCCGTAAATTAGCAGCGGTGATTCCGGCGGCTTCGGCACAAGCAGGACAAACCATTACCTTGCCTCCGGCGGCGACAAAATCATCATACATTTGGGCTAAAGTCATCGGACTACTACCCCAGCGCAAGTCTAAGGGTTGATTTCTAGAGGCAATTCTCACCCCCTCCAAAGTCAAAACCAGCGTCACCTGAGCGCCCCGTTTTTGGAGGTTTGTGCCTAATTTCAAAGCCATGAAAGCCGCATGAAGGTCATCAGTGCCATGAGTCAGGTGCATAATAATATTTTGCCCATCACCCCTGGTTTGGGATTGTCCGACTTGGGTCTGATGTTGAGCGGCGGCGGTGCGGGAAAGGTTGACCGACGGCTCTGCCAACACTCCTAAAAGGCTAAGTGCGGCGATCGCTAAACCCAGATGCGTTTTTCTCATAAAACCTTCCTAACAATGCCATGGGAGCAGTCCTAGAAGCCAGCCATATGCTGGCACTAGGAGTTGATCAGGATTTTAGCATAATTGGCGGCGGCTCCAATCAAGAGAACGGTGTTGACTTTTCCCCTTAATTAACATTTGAAGATAGAGACTTCAAATCTTGATTATTTTGGTAACGCTTCACTGGTTTGAGTCGATACAGCCATCTCCTCAACCGGTGCAGCAGCGCGAACAGCCCGAAACATCCCAAATCGGCACAAACCCGCCCCAAAGGCTAACCGCATTAACAGGAATGTGGGGACTTCTCGCAAGGATTTAATCAATCCCGTCACCCCAAAGCGGATAATCCCCTCTGGACGGATTATCCCCTGCCAAATGGAATCTAGCCAAGAGGGTAGAGTTTCGGCGGTCCAGTCTGCGGTGGTGACTTCACCAGATACCAACCCGGTCGCCGCGAGTTCTTCCGCAAAGCCTTCAATACTAGAGAAAGCCGGATGAGCCCATTGATCCAACAGTTGCCGCATGACTACCTTTTCCCAGGCGTTCAAGGGTTTTTGGCGCGAGTCTCGTTGATTCCAGTCCGCCACCACCAGCACCCCACCGGGTTTTAACACCCGCATCATCTCCCGCGCATATTGGGCTTTATCCGGCATATGGGGTCCGGCTTCAATAGACCAAACCACGTCAAAACTGGCATCGGGGAAAGATAATGCCAAGGCATCATCTACCTGAAACCGCGCATTGAGGTCGGTTGGGGTGAGTTCCTGGGCGCGTTTGACTTGCCCTGGAGAGATAGTAATACCTGTGACGGCAAAGCCATAATCTCGCGCTAGAATGCGACTACTGCCACCGATACCACAACCGACATCCAAAACTGTTGTGCCGGTCTGAAGGCGGTCTAATCCCCCCCAACGGACCATTTCATGCACAAAGTCTTCTTTAGCTTTCAGGAAGTCTTTGGGTTGTGGCGGTGAACCATAGTGACCGAGGTGGATATGTTCCCCCCAGTAAAATTCCAGGATGCCGTCATTAGTCCAATCATCATAGGAGTTGGCAACAGAATCGGCGGATTGATATTTGCGAGGGGAAAGCAGGTAAAGTGTTAATCCTACCACAATTGCTAATAACAGCAGACTAATGGTGATTAAAAAAAGGTTGAACATGGTATAATTGTGTTATAATCTAGGATGGCGTGAACTAAAGCCACTAGGTTTCTGGGTTAAGGTTGGCGCACTCGATAAATGCTATGACAATCTAAGCACGTTTGCCTCACTTTTGTAAATGACTCGATCGCATTAATTGGATTTGGTGAATTATTAACCATAGTTTTCAGGGTTTCAAGATTAGCTTGAAAGTTGGCAATCAGTCGAGAAAAGTCATCGGGTTCTGACCAAATTAATGGCTTGGCTCCCCAGCCCTCTGCGTCAGTCATAGCGGTTCCATGTGGGAAAACTTCGGGCATATATTCAGCTAGGGATAATAAGCTATTAATGTGGGTTAGAGTTTGATTAGCAAAAGGAGCCTCTTTTTCTAAAATCGCTTCCAGAGAACGATAATGGGCTGACAATGCTTTCATGTATTGGCGACGATAGGCGATCGCTAAATCCCTGTCTACGGCTGACAAAGAAGTATTTGGGCTGACATTGAGGGCATTATTGTTGGTTGTATCCGTCAAATAATGGGGATAAACTTTCATCAAAAACCCTCCGCCAATAACCAGTAATACAGCAATTACCAGAGTACAAATAAAGCGGATAAATTTAGTCATTAAGCTAGTCTGGAATGAGAAACTTATGGAGTTTTGTGGGCGGGGTAATAAATTATGGTTTTTCATGTCTTTGGGAGAGCGATCGCCAAATTACCAACCAACCATTTCGGAGTCGATTTATAACTTGAATTTTCCCCTTTTTAGGCGCTTTTTCAGCTTTACCCAGCGCCTCCTGTTTGACAAAAGGATGGACAGAAGCGGGAATTTTTCCAGAGCGATCCAGATAATATTTTAGCATCGTATTTATGCCATCATAAGTTGTTAATAATTGAAGAGGCGATGATATTTTCGCCCCCAAATTAGCGAGCAAGAGAATTTTCAGAAGCCATATAAATTATGGTTTCCGAGGGAATATGATTGGCGACTTGAATCCGAGCAGCCATCATCCGCAGGCTGGAATTCTTCCCAGTGTTTGCAGATTTGCTCGTAGCACTTATGCGGAGTAATTGGCAAATTTTTTAGGTAGAAGAATGTCACCTGATTCAATGACTCCAACAGAAACACTAATTCTGTGGTGGGGTTGTAGGTATCGACAGCTTCCAAAATGTGAGCATTCATAAAATGATGACGCAGAATCACTGTGTCAGGCGCAGCCAGCCACGCATTCAGAAAAGCGGCGAGACGCGATCTAGGTACATAGTGAACCTTAAAAACCTCCCCCGCCATTCCTACTGTTGGCGTATTGGTGCTACAAATCACTGCACCCCGTTCACCATTGAGATACCCCACCCAGGCGTTATAGCCTAGAGACAATAGATTTGTAGCAATAAAATCTTGCTGCCAATTCATCGGCGGATTGGGCGGTTCCTTGGTCGGGCTATCTGTTCCATTCATAAGAAATCCCAGGTGGTTTGCACAGACTCCCCCGTTAGGAAACGGGGGATTTAGACATCAGTTATTTTTCAGTCAAATTAGCTTCCTGGCGCAGAATTTTCGCCGCCTCCACCATATTTTTTAGGGAAGGAATCACCTCTTCCCAACCCCTTGTTTTCAAGCCACAATCGGGATTAACCCAAATCTGTTGTACAGGTAAATTGGCGACCCCGGTTTTTAACTGTTGCACCATCTGTTCTGTGCTGGGAACTGCTGGGCTGTGAACATCGTAAACGCCGTTCCCCACTTGATGTTTGTAGCCCGCATCAGTAATTTCAAACAGGGTTTCGTTATTGCTGCGGCTATTTTCAATGGACAACACATCCGCATCCAACCGCTCAATATGCCCAATAATATCCCCAAATTCCGAGTAACACATATGGGTATGGATTTGGGTTTCCGGTTTGGCTATAGCCGCAGACAGACGGAAAGCATCCACCGCCCAGGATAGATACTCATCCCAACGTTCTGGCTTCAGAGGCAGCCCTTCCCGCAAGGCAGGTTCATCAATTTGTACCATCTTCGCCCCCGCGGCTTCTAAGTCGGCTACTTCATCCCGCAAGGCTAAGGCAATCTGCATGGCTTGTTTACTGCGCGGAATATCGGTGCGGGTAAATGACCAGTTAATCATGGTGACCGGACCGGTTAGCATCCCTTTGACAATTTTATCGGTCAGGGATTGGGCTACCTTGAACTCTCGAACTGTCATGGGTCCGGTGCGGGCGACATCTCCATAAATAATCGGGGGACGCACGCAACGGCTGCCGTAACTTTGCACCCAACCATGTTCAGTAAAGGCAAAGCCTGATAACTGTTGCCCGAAAAATTCCACCATGTCGGTGCGCTCAAATTCCCCATGCACTAATACATCGAGTCCGGCTTCTTCTTGGAATTGGATGCACTTGGCAATTTCGGCATCGATCGCCGCTTCATATTCGGCTTGGGTAATGTCACCCCGTTTCAGTTTCACCCGCAGTTGCCGCACTTCGGAGGTTTGGGGGAAAGACCCGATGGTGGTGGTGGGGAATGGGGGCAAAACGGGCTGGCGTTCTTGACGTTGTTCATAAGGCAAAGTCCGCTCTAAATCCTGGGAGGTCAGATTTTGCAGGCGTTCTTTTACCCCCTGATTAACTGGGCTAAATTCCTGGAAGGTTTGCCATTGCCGGAGGATGACTTCCAGATACTTGTCAGGTTCTTGGGTTCCATAGGAGCGATCGGCCCAATCAGCCAGCAGTGTGATTTCTACTAACTTCTGTTCAGCAAAGCTCAAAACGGACCGCAAGGGTTCGGGGAGTTTGGTTTCTCGCTGGGCATCGTATGGCACAAATTGCAGGGAAGCAGACGGCTGAATCCGCAGGTTAGGGGTGACACGGGAAATGGCTTCCAGGGTTGACAAAACGGAGTCCGGGCGAATTTTCCATACATTGCGGGCATCGACAATTCCCGCCCCCAACTCTTTATCGTCGGGGAAACCATACTGTTGCAGTAACTCTAGGTTACGCCCACGGGTGAAGTCTAAACTAATGCCAGCGACGGGTAATTCCATCACCCAGGGGTAATTGTCTCCCAAGTCATCAAAGTAGGTGACCAGGTGAATGGGTAAGCCGACTTGGCTGAGAGATTGATAAGTTGATTGATAGAGTTGTTTAAAGTTGGCAGCATCTCCGAAGACTAAAGCAGGTTCATGGATTTGGACTTCAGCGACACCCATTTTTTGGAGTTCCTGGAGAAGCAGGAGATAGCGATCGCCTAGTTGTTTTCCCGCTTGGTCTTGATTCATCTCCAAACGACTCAGCCGCAGCAAAGTCACCGGACCCAAAACAATGGGAACAGCGCGATCGCCTAATAAGGTTTGAGCGCGATGCACGGTTTGCAGGAAATCGCTAAAGTCGGCTGGCTGTAATGTTTCGGGAATTTCTGGGACGAGGTAGTGATAGTTGGTGTCGAACCATTTGGTCATTTCCAGGGCGGCAATGCCATCCTTACCCCGCGCCATGGCAAAATAACGGTCGAGTCCGCTAAAGGATGCAAACCGTTCGGGAATGATGCCTAAGCGGATGCTCCAGTCTAAAACGTGATCGTAGAGGCTCATGTCGCCAATACCAATGCGATCGATGCCTGCTTGTCGTTGAGTTTCCCAGTTTTTGAACTCAACTTCATTCCGAGTCTGGATGAGGGTTTCTGCGTCCGATTTACCCCGCCAAAAGGCTTCTAATGCCTTTTTTAACTCGCGACTTTTACCAATACGAGGATAGCCGATAGTCGCGGTTTCCAGACGGGTTTGAGTGTATGTTTCCAAGGTCATAAATTGTCGCGTCCTAACGCTGAAAATAGTCATAGAAATCTAGTCCATCCCCGCGACAAACCAGCGGAGTGAACAATTCAAAGCAGCAGAATATCTGCCCAATTGAGTTAAGCAATACTCAGACCAGACTGATTCAAATCACCGTTAGCATGAGTGACCATCTGCCAGTCAATGTCTACATAAGGCTAGTTTTCTCAAAATGGCAATTTCAAATCAGGGCGCTACCCATGCAACGCCAGGGGAGTCGTCCTAAAAAATGAAGGCAATATTAATTGTGAAAAAGCTAAACGAACCATCATCCGTACCTCGCAGACGAAAAATAACAGTTTGGTGCATCTCCAGAGGAGACAGTTCGGCGGGCATTCTGACTTAGAGAGTTGTGTCTCTCCTCACAGCTGCGGGACAGCGCCGGATTTACGCCGGACTTTCCCCCTTACGTCTGATGGCTGCTCCCCATCAGAACCGACAATATTTAAGCATGATAACACACAAAGCGGAGATTTGACGAAATCATGGCAAAGTTACTGTAAACTGGGGGAACAACGATAGATGTCAGCAACCCGGTTTCTAGGGCTTAGGGTTTCACCAAGCGGCCAAGCCGCCCAAAGTCCATGGGAGAGCCACGGCACGAGAGCATGATTTAATCACAAATTCGGTTAATATTTTAGGGCAATACGGTATAATAAGCGAGAAGGGTTGAGGATAAACCTATTGCCAGATATGTCAAACCCAAGGAAGCGGCCCAAATCCTTCGAGTCCATGAAAGAACACTCCGCAGATGGGACGACAATGGCTCAATCGACACCATCAGAACCCCCGCTGGGCAACGACGATACAACGTTGAGTGATATACTGCCAAATCAGGCAGTGACAAACGCAAAGTCGTTATCTATGCCAGAGTTAGTAGCCGCGCCCAGCAGTCCGACCTCAACCGACAGGTGGCCGCACTGTCCAACCTCTACCCCGAAGCAGAAGTCGTCTCAGAAATCGGAGGCGGGCTCAACTTCAAGGGAAAGAAAATGCTGGCCTTACTGGGACATCATTTGTCAGGAGATGTCCGCATGGTTGTCGTTGCCCACAAAGACCGATTGGCAATATGGGGATTTGACTGGTTTCGATGGCTCTGTGAGTAAAACAGGTGCTCACTCATGGTTCTCAACCAGACAAGTCTCAGTCCAGAACCAGAAATGGTTGAGGACATCCTCGCCCTCCTCCACTGCTTTAGCTCCAGATTATACGGACGGAGTAAATACAAAACTCAGGTCAAAGAAGATCCGGATTTACCCCAGCCCCGAGCTAAATCAAGTCTGGCGTAAATGGCTGGCCGCTTGTCGGTATTGCTACAACCAAGCAATTGCATTATCTAGGAGTGGTAAACGACTAAGCAAGTTAAAGTTACGCAATAAAGTGATGCAGAGTGACTTACCCGAATGGGTCAAAGAAACACCCTGCCACATTCGGCAAAATGCCATCTTTGATGCCTATCTCGCCTTTTCAGCCAGTCCTGGCGCAAGGTTTAGGAGCTGTCGGGATAGTTCTCAAGCCATCAAGTTTAACGATGCTAATTTCTCTTCAGGGAGTTGGTATCCAAGACTAACGAAAGGATTAACTTTCATGGTTTCCGAACCCATCCCTAAAACTTGCGGGCAAGGGACTCAGTTGGTGTTTACCAAAGGTCGATGGTTGGCGATTTTCCCTGAGCCAGTTGCCGTTACCCCAACTGAAGCGAATGGCGTAATTGCATTAGACCCGGGTGTGCGAACTTTCATAACTGGGTTTGATGGTTCACGATTTCTGGAATTGGGCTCCGGGGATATTGGAGGCATTACTAGGCTATGTCAACATTTGGATGATTTGATGAGCCGAATCGCCAAGGAACCCTGTCGTTCAAGAAGGCGACGGATGAGGCAAGCGGCTCAACGAATGAGAACCAAAATCCGCAATCTAGTTGATGAAGCCCACAAACAAATTGCTCATTACTTGACTAATGACTACAGCATAATTTTTCTGCCCACCTTCGAGACTTCCAACATGGTTGCCAAGGTGAAGCGGAAAATCAAATCCAAGACTGCCCGCGCCATGCTGACATGGGCGCATTATCGATTCAAACTAACCCTGAGACATCAAGCCGAGATAACTGGAACCACAGTTGTAGATGTGACGGAAGAATACACCAGCAAAACCTGTACTCACTGTGGTCATGTGCATTCCCAGCTAGGTGGCTCAAAAGTGTTCCGATGTCCGGAGTGTGGGTTCACTCTACCCAGGGACTGGAACGGTGCTTTTGGAATCTTTCTAAAAGCTTTGCGGGATACCGCCTCTGTTACCTTAACGGGTAATAGTGCTATCGTCGCATTGTCCGGGAACAACCGGATAAGTGTCGCGTAAATGTATCAGTAATGTTATACCGTTTCGGATCAGGAGCAAGAATTTAATCCAATATTTGCTTTACATCTTAGGACAATAAGGTACAATACCCCAAAAGATTCGCAACTCAATAATGAGTATACGGTCAAACCCCAGACCATGCCAAATTTCCCTGACGACATACTCATCAAGTCGGATTCATGGTAAAATCCAATCATGGTGCGAGACGTTTAGGAGTCAAATAAGGCTGCAATGCCCGAAATAGCCTCCTAGTGGGACTTACACCCCTTGGTGGAAGATAAGGGACTCGTATCCTGACCATCCCATAACTGTTTATATGTCCCGACGCTTGGAGAAATCTGAGCAAGGCAGGGGACTCAAGGTCATAAACAAACTGAGAAATCAGGGAGTAGAGAGTAAAGGCGATAGCCACCCCCAATTTCAGGATACACGATTCTGGGATTGAAGCGGGGAACGAAAGGCGTGAGGTAGAACCTACTACCAAATGCGACCACTGCCAACCATCCATGACTAGGGAAACCGAATGTCTGGCTTGAACCATCGTAATGATTTAGCAGCGTAATAGGTTGCCACGCTGCGCTCAAAAGAGCAAGGGGAAAAGTAGGGTTTTGCATAAAACACCTACACAGACCTTTTTAAGTACCCCGGTGGAGAGGACAAGTCTAAAGATGGAATGCCCATATAAACGGAACGTTTAAACTCCTCATTGGTTCTCCTTATCAAAAAAGTGAGCAATATTACTCACAAGGAGTAGTGAAAAGTGTAAGCGTATACCATTGAGGGGAAAGGATGTGACTGAAAGCCAATGCCTAATTGTAATGATTAGGATATGCCCACTAGTCACGGTGTAGATATGGAGACTGCGACAAGTAGGAGTAATATGACGAGAGCGAGTTTAAAGACTACGAGTTGTATGCCAAGCTCCCAAAGTTGGAATCATAAAGCGGGGGTTCGTAACCCTGTTCCTAGTGACAAAAAGGGTATCTACATTAGGAGCCGTATGAGGTGAAAGTCTCAAGTACGGTTTGGAAGTGGAGTTGGGGAAGGTGACTTCCCTTTCGACCATAACCAATCAAAGCTTTCCGGACAAAACTCAAACTCAATGACCGTCATCGCACCTTGATGGCCAAACACGCGGGTTATGCTCGGTTCGTGTTTAATTGGGGATTACACTTATGGAGGTCAGCTTATGAAGAGGGACTCAAGCCTAATATCAACTCCATTAAAAAGGTTTTTACTCATTATGTGAAACCTCAATATCCTTGGATGTCTGAATTGTCTTCTAAAGTTTATCAATATGCCTTCATTAATCTAGGGGATGCCTTTAAGCGCTTCTTCAAGGGAATAAGCAGTTATCCTATAATTTAAGAAGAAAGGCTACCATGATAGCTTTACCCTTGACAATTCCGGAAAGCCATTCAATCTGTCAGGAACTCGCCATAAGCTGCCTTTTGTGGGCTGGGTTTCTACATTTGAGGCACAACCCGAAAGTTGGGTTAAGAAAGTCACTATAACGCGCCAAGCAGGTGACTGGTATATGAGCTTTTTCGTAGAAATCACGCCAGAAATTACACCGAAATATCGAGAGAGAATCGGGGTAGACCTAGGAATTAACAATTTGGCGACTTGCTCCGATGGGACCCAATTCTCTAATCCCAAGGCTTATAAAGCAGCGACCAAAAAACTAGCTCGATTACAACGTCATTTAAGTCGCAAAGTCAAAGGCTCGAAAAATTGGGCCAAATGTCTCTTAAAAGTTCAAAAGCTACATCAAAGAGTAGCAAACATTCGGCGGGACACGATTCATAAAATCACTACTTTTTTGGCTAAAAACCACAGCCAAGTCGTCATTGAAGATTTGAATGTGTCTGGAATGTTGAAAAATCATTGTTTGGCGGGTTCTATCGCTGATGCTTCATTTTATGAGTTCCGTCGGCAACTAGGTGACAAGGCAGAACGTTATGGTTCAAAGTTAATGATTGCGGATAGATTTTATCCATCCAGTCAACTTTGTTCTAACTGTGGCCATCGTCAACAAATGCCCCTAGTCCGTCGGACTTTTGAATGTCCAAACTGCGGTCTGGCGATAGATCGTGACTTGAATGCTAGTATAAACCTAGAGTGCGAGACGTTTAGGAGTGAAATAAGGCTGCAATGCCTGAAATAACCTCCTAGAGGGAGTTAAACTAGTCAATCCGGCTGCTACTATAACTAGATTATTAGTTTACCCCTTAAATATATATATGTCCCGACGCTTAGTGAGTTATGACACTAAGCAAGGCAGGGAACTCAGGGTCAATCCCATTCTAAGAAATCGCAATGTTCCATCCAAGTATACTACAAGGAGGAGTATTTAACCCACTTGGGGCGATTATGGGAAAGAGTAAAGGCGGTAGCCACCCCCAGTTTCAGAAATCACAAATCTGGGATTGAAGCGGGGAACGGAAGGCGTGATGTAGAACCTACTACTATAGGCGACCACTGCCAACCATCCATGATTAGGGAAACCGAATGTCCGGCTTGAACCATCGTCATTATACAGCAGCGAAATAGGTTGATACGCTGCGTTCAAAAGAGCAAGGGGAAAAGTAGGGTAATTTTAGCATCACCTACACAGACCTTTAAATGTACCCCGGTGGATAGGACAAATCTAAAGATGGAATGCCCATATATATGGAACGTTTAAACCCCTGTTGGGCTCTCTACGAGTACATCTTGTAGAGTAGTGAAAAGTGTAAGCGTATGGTGCGAGACGTTCGGGTATGAAATAGGGCTGAAATGCCCGAAATAACTACCCGGTGAGGATTCCAGCTCCGAATCTGGATATAAGGAGACCTCTCCTGACCATCCTCATAACTGGTTATATGTCCCGACGCTTAGGGAACTAAGCAAGGCAGGGAACTCAAGGTCATAAACGAACTGAGAAATCAGGGAGTAGAGAGTAACGGCGATAGCCACCCCCAGTTTTGGAAATCATAACTCCAGGATTGAAGCGGGGAACGGAAGGCGTGAGGTAGAACCTATTACCAAGACGCGACCACTGCCAACCATCTATGATTAGGAAGACCGAATGTCCGACTTGAACCATCGTAATACACTAGCAGCGAAATAGGTTGACACGCTGCGCTCAAAAGGGCAAGGGGAAAAGTAGGGGGTTCGTGCGACTACCTATACAGACCTTTAAAAGTACCCCGGCGGAGAGGACAAATCTAACGATGGCATGCCCATATAATCGGAACGTTGTAACCCCTCTAATGCTCTGCCTATAAACCAGTGAGTAATGCTATTCACAAGGCAGTAGTGAAAAATGTAAGCGCATGCTTAGAGGGTGAAGGATGTGACCAGAAGCTAAAGCCCAATTGTCATGGTTGGGATATGCCCACAGGTCACGGTGGGGATATAGATACTGCGGTCAGTAAGAGTATAATGGCGAGGACGAGTTTAAAGACTACGTGGTGCATATAGCTCTGAACATCGAAGTAGAAAGCAGGTCTCTTGATTCTGCTCCTTTGACAAATAGGGTATCCACACCAGGAGCCGTGTGATGGGAAACTATCAAGCACGGTTCTGAATGGGAGAGGGTGAAGGTGACTTCACTCTCGACCCCTAACCCCATAAGGGGAAAGGATGTGACTGAAAGCCAATGCCTAACTGTAATGGTTGGGATATGCCCACTAGTCACGGTGTGGACATAGAGACTGCGATGATGTAAGAGTGCTTATGACCGAGAGCGAGTTTAAAGACTACGTGGTGTATATAGCTCCTAAAGTTGAAGTCACAAAGCAGGGGGTCGTAACCCTGTTCCTACTGACAATAGGGTGTCTACATCAGGAGCCGTGTGATGTGAAAGTATCAAGCACGGTTTTGAATGGGAGTTGGGAAAGGTGACTTTCCTTTCGACCCCTACCAGTGCGAGACGTTTAGGAGTGAAATAAGGCTGCAATGCCTGAAATAACCTCCTAGAGGGAGATAGACTGACTCGACCAGTTTACCCCTTAACTGTATATATGTCCCAACGCTTAGGAAGTTGTGATTCTAAGCAAGGCAGGGAACTCAAGGTCAATCCCATTTTAAGAAATCGCAATATACCGTCCAAATATTACCTAGGAGGAGTATTATAACTCACTTGGGGCGATTATGGGAAAGAGTAAAGGCGGTAGCCACCCCCAGTTTCAGAAATCACAAATCTGGGATTGAAGCGGGGAACGGAAGGCGTGATGTAGAACCTACTACTATAGGCGACCACTGCCAACCATCCATGATTAGGGAAACCGAATGTCTGGCCTGAACCATCGTCATTATAAAGTAGCGAAATAGGTTGACACGCTGCGCTCAAAAGAGTAAGGGGAAAAGTAGGAGTCTTTCTATACTACCTACACAGACCTTTAAATGTACCCCGGTGGATAGGACAAATCTAAAGATGGAATGCCCATATATACGGAACGTTTAAACCCCTATTGGGCTCTCTGCGAGTACATCTCGTAGAGTAGTGAAAAGTGTAAGCGCATGGTGCGAGACGTTCGGGTATGAAATAGGGCTGAAATGCCCGAAATAACTACCCGGTGAGGATTCCAGCTCCGAATCTGGATATAAGGAGACCTCTCCTGACCATCCTCATAACTGGTTATATGTCCCGACGCTTAGGGAACTAAGCAAGGCAGGGAACTCAAGGTCATAAACGAACTGAGAAATCAGGGAGTAGAGAGTAACGGCGATAGCCACCCCCAGTTTTGGAAATCATAACTCCAGGATTGAAGCGGGGAACGGAAGGCGTGAGGTAGAACCTACTACCAAGACGCGACCACTGCCAACCATCTATGATTAGGAAGACCGAATGTCCGACTTGAACCATCGTAATACACTAGCAGCGAAATAGGTTGACACGCTGCGCTCAAAAGGGCAAGGGGAAAAGTAGGGGGTTCGTGCGACTACCTACACAGACCTTTAAAAGTACCCCGGCGGAGAGGACAAATCTAACGATGGAATGCCCATATAATCGGAACGTTGTAACCCCTCTAATGCTCTGCCTATAAACAAGTGAGTAATGCTATTCACAAGGCAGTAGTGAAAAATGTAAGCGCATGCTTAGAGGGTGAAGGATGTGACCAGAAGCTAAAGCCCAATTGTCATGGTTGGGATATGCCCACAGGTCACGGTGGGGATATAGATACTGCGGTCAGTAAGAGTATAATGGCGAGGACGAGTTTAAAGACTACGTGGTGCATATAGCTCTGAACATCGAAGTAGAAAGCAGGTCTCTTGATTCTGCTCCTTTGACAAATAGGGTATCCACACCAGGAGCCGTGTGATGGGAAACTATCAAGCACGGTTCTGAATGGGAGAGGGTGAAGGTGACTTCACTCTCGACCCCTAACCCCATAAGGGGAAAGGATGTGACTGAAAGCCAATGCCTAACTGTAATGGTTGGGATATGCCCACTAGTCACGGTGTGGATATAGAGACTGCGACAAGTAAGAGTGCTTATGACGTGAGCGAGTTTAAAGACTACGTGGTGTATATAGCTCCCAAAGTTGAGGTCATAAAGCAGGGGGTAGTAACCCTGTTCCTACTGATAATAGGGTGTTCACATCAGGAGCCGTGTGCTGGGAAACTCGCATGCACGGTTTGGAATTGGAGTTGGAGGGGGCGACCTCTCTTTCGACCATACCAAATCGCCTGGTTCCGACGATTACACTTGTGGACGGGGTGCTGCCGACAGTCCCGGACGAAGCCAGAAATAAACATCAAGATCCGGCTATGTCCGGTTTTGTTTAAGTTTTATAGAGCATAATTTAATGAGACTCAAGATTCAGGCTGTAATCATGATGATCGCGCCATTAGGATTTATCACTGGTGCGATCGCCGCTGACTCTGATGACTTACAGAGGCTTCTAACTACCAATCAATGTCCTGGCTGTGATCTGCGGGGAGCCGACTTGTCAGCCGCTCAACTTTCCGGGGCTAATCTTTTTCAAGCCGATCTGGGCGGCGCTATCCTCCGACAAGCAGATTTACGCAGTGCTAATCTGCAAGAGGCTAATCTGTATAATGCCGACTTGGGGGGTGCGAGTTTAGCTGCTAGTAATTTGTTTAAGGCTAATCTCCACCATGCGAACCTACAAAGGGCTGATTTGCGTGAAGCCGATCTCGGTCAGGCTATGCTGGGTCGTGTAGACTTGCGGCGGGCTGATCTTAGGGATGCTAATCTATTTCAGGCTAACCTCGGTCAGGCTTATCTGGAAGAGTCCGATTTGATGAATAGCAATCTCCAAAGGGCTTTTTTATTTAGGGCTAATCTGGAACGTGCTAATCTGACCGGGGCTAATTTGCTGGGAGCAGATCTGCGGGGTGCTAATTTTTCTGATGCCGATCTCACTGGTGCCAGTCTGGTGGGTGCGGCCTTGAATGATACTAATATCAATCGTGCCCAACTGTCTAATACAAACTTGTCTGGTGCTTTGTTACAGGGAACAACTCTCGGTCCGGTCGTGTGCATTATTGATCAATCTGTTAATTGTGCCGCTCCCCCTGCGCCACCACCTCCCTTGCTTCCGGCAGATTTTTGGGACGATTAATCTCCTGAGATAGGGGTTTTTGAGTTTTTATCTGGCGATCGCTTTTCAGAATCGGGTAATGTGAGTATACTAAATGTGGGGTCTAAAAATCCCCATATCCTCTAAACTCGCTAAACCTAGGGTTAGCTTCTAAACATCATGAGTGCCCAACCTCTATTAAAGTTTGAAGTCCAGACAGCTGCTCAATTGGCAGAAGATCTGCGATCGGCGACAACCTGGCGTGAAGTTGAGGCACTCACCCAAAACTATTCCCATTGGAAACGTGAAGCCTGGAAGTTACTCTCTGAAGCTGAACAGGAGCGGATTAAATATCTTAAACATTGGCAGGATCACCCAGTAGCCCAAAAGTTTCCCCCCGGTTCTCTGGTGCAACGCATCAATAGCAGCACAGAGAGGGTGGGTAAGGTCGTTAACTACTGGAGTGCATACGGTGTCGATTATGTAACTTTTCAGGTGGAGCAGGATATTGATTGGTGTCGGGCTAGTTTTCTGCAATTGGTGAACCCAGAAAAATCAACCGCCTATTAGGGTAAATTGCCACTCAACCGGATTTTATCTAAGCTACAATAGCCCAAATCCCCTGCTGATCTAAATTTATCCTGAATGCGCTTACGCTATCTTATTCCCTTTTTCGATCCTAGTTCCCAGAATTGGGCAACAGAACCTCGCCTGCTGCGCTGGTTAACCTTTGTGTGGCTATTTGTCGGTCTCGTGGCGATGTTTTCTGCTTCCTATCCTAGTGCATTAGCTGAACATGGGGATGGTTTGTACTACTTCAAACGCCAGCTCACATGGATGTTAGTGGGGATGGTAGGATTTAACGTGATTGTTAATACCCCTGTGCGGGTCGCGTTACGGACTGCTCAGTGGGGATTATTCGCGGTGATGGGGTTATTGTTTCTTACTATAGTCCCCGGTTTGGGAACTACTATCAACGGGGCGACTCGATGGCTGTCACTAGGCCCAATTCTCATTCAGCCTTCGGAATTAATGAAGCCATTTCTGATACTACAAGCGGCGCGGTTTTTTCCCCGCTGGGAGCGGTTGAGTTGGCGATCGCGACTAACCTGGTTAGGGATTTTTCTGCTAATTTTGTTGCTCATTTTAGCCCAACCCAACCTCAGCACCACCGCTCTTTGTGGTATGACATTATGGTTAATCGCCCTCGCCGCCGGACTTCCTTTTTTGTATTTGGGCGGTACTGCTGTTGGTGGGTTAATCTTGGCTACTATTAGTATTAGCCTACGAGAATACCAAAGGAAGCGGGTTCTCTCGTTTATGAATCCCTGGGCTGATCCCGTTAATGATGGCTACCAATTAATTCAGAGTCTACTAGCTGTCGGTTCTGGCGGTCTTTGGGGCGCTGGTTTGGGATTATCTCAACAAAAGTTATTTTATCTGCCGATTCAGTATAGCGATTTTATTTTTGCCGTTTATGCCGAAGAGTTTGGCTTTGTTGGCGGGGTGCTGCTTTTGTTGATGCTAGTCGCTTATGGGACTCTTGCCCTGAGAGTCGCTCAATTAGCCAATAATATTGAACATCAACTGGTAGCGATCGGAGCCATGGTCGTCATGGTGGGACAGTCTTTGCTGAATATTGGGGTAGCTACTGGGGTACTACCAACTACTGGTTTGCCTTTACCCTTATTTAGTTATGGTGGAAGTTCCATGATTGCTAGTTTAGCAATATCTGCTTTATTGATTCGGGTAGCCCGCGAAAGCAGTGAAGCACAGGTTATTCCCATCAGGCCTCTTGCTCAAAACAGGGGTTGACAAGTAGCGCGGGATGATGCTATGTTATCCACGTAATGTCTATTTTATGATTTCTCTGTTTGCATTAATAAAAAAAAATTAAAAAAGTCCCATTATTTAAATACTACCATAGGTCAGCAACAAAAGCAACCCTCCCGAAACCCAATCGCGGGTGGGGAGTGATTTATTTACAAAACTTAACATAACTAATTAATTTTTAACTATTTGACTGTTGAGATGGGGGAATTAGACAAAAAATCAGGACATTGTGGGTTTAAGGGAAGTTTGATCCAAAACTCGGTTCCTTTGCCAATTTCTGACTCGCACCAAATTTCCCCACAGTGGCGGGAGACGATAATTTCACGACTTATATATAACCCTAAACCCGTACCTTTACCGATTTCTTTGGTGGTAAAAAATTGCTCAAAAATTTGGTTTTTCGTGGTTAGGTTGATACCCTTAGCATTATCGGCAACCATGATCGTGATCTGTTCTGAATTAGCCAGGGTTTTAATTGTAATTAACGGCTGAGACTGTTGGTTGTTGTGTGTCCAGTCCCCTACTTCATCTAAGGCATCAATGGCATTGCTGATCAAATTCATAAACACCTGATTCAGTTGACCTGGGTAGCAGAGGATTGACGGTAGTTTCCCATAGTCTCGAATCACTTGAATCGGCGGACGTGATGGTGTGGCTTGTAAGCGGTTTTTCAAGATGAGTAAGGTTCCCTCTAAACCTTCTTCCAGATTGACTTTTAGCATTTGGTCGCTGTCTTTGCGGGAGAAGTTACGCAGCGATCGCACAATTTGAAAGAGTCGATCTGAACCCAATTTCAGGCTAGATATAACTGTCAAAAAATCCGTCTCTAAAAACTCTAAATCTATGGAATCTATGTATTCTTGAATGCGCGGATCGGTCGGGGAATAAATATCTTGATAAAGCCGAGTGAGTTCTAGTAGGTCTTTGCTATAGTTTTCCACATGGGCTAAATTATGAAATATCGAGTTAACGGGGTTATTGATTTCGTGGGCTAAACTAGCCATCATTTGCCCCAATGATGCCATTTTTTCCGATTGAAAAAGCTGTGAATGGGTGTGTTTAAGTTCCTCTAAAGTTTGCTCTAGTTGCTGTGCTTGAGCTTGAGCGATCGCGGCGGCGGAACAGGCTTGTTGATAAAGTTGAATTTGGGTCTGTTCAAGATCTAGTTGTTCGATTTCACTTTCCCGTTGATATTGCGCTACTACAGCATCAAGAATAGATAGCAATTCATTGGGGGCAATATTGGTAATATAGTCAAGGTGAGGATGGCTCGGTGTTAAGTCAGAGTCCGCAGTTGTGGCTAAAGTTCTGACTGCTAAAATATACTCGCGGATGCGTTTATCTAAATTTAGCGGCTCTCGGAAATACATCGATCGCACTATAGCCGAAGGAGATGTTAATAAATTCATCTCACTATCACCGTAGAGTAAACCTTTATGCGATCGCTCCATCAGAGTAATATCTTTAATCAAAGTTTCCCGAATCACCTCCCTTTCGGCTGGGTCAGAAGTAGTAACTAACTTGAGGCTAAAAAAAGCTGTTCTCTGGGAAAGCATCCGCTGACGACCACTGACATTCACCACCGCCGCATTCACCTTCCGGGTGGTGTTAATTTCTTGCAGGTCAAAATAACTCTCAAATTGTTTCATTAATATAAGCAGGGATAGATTTACTGATTTCATCTTTCCACCCTCCTGGCGACTCTCCCTATACCTGTACTCAGGAAATCGCCAATGACAGGAAAAGAGGGGCAGAATTTTTCTGGCATCCTGGTTTCTCCTAAATTAGTTTAGTGTGCAGGTTTTTTTGATGGGAAACTTGCCCAACCCACTCCCACTTATGGGGCAATGTTAGCTTTCAGAAAATGTTATTTTATCTGGTTACCTCAGAAACACTAGCTTCACCCTGTATACTTGTTTAACTACTGACGACAGAGCCAGGAACTAGCTACCTATTCGGTGGGTGTCCTGACTCAAACAACCTTAATGGTTATTTGACAATCAGAGTTTTTTATTTAGTATCTCAAGTTACAGATTATCAAATTATTTAAAATTCACGACTAGACCATAGCACAAAAATCGGCTTTTGTTTGTGAAAAAAAAAGTTAAATTTTTCGACCATTACAGAGCAGTTCAGCAGAAGATAGCCTAGTAGGAGCTAGGTTCAACATAACTTGACAGTTTCAGCCAGCCCCTACATTTACCTAAAGCCTGGTGGCAGAATAATGATTATTTTTTAAGATCACGAGCCATGTTACGGAACATATCCAAACTGGAGTCAGCACGACGACGATCGCTTTTCACCTCTGGTGCTGGAGATTCAGTAGCTTTAGGCTGGGTCATTTCCATCGCTGGTTTAGCGGTAGCTTTAGGAGCCTCGAAAGGTTTTCCTCCCGACATTTTAGGGAAAGACTTTTTAACTTCTAAAGGCTTACGCATATACTCAATATCGCCTAAACTCTTGGCGCTATCGGGATCAAGATAGAAAGAACTTCCTTGAGTTTTTGTTGTTTCTGATTTGCGACCAAATAAGCCTCTAATAAATCCTGACATAGTTTTTTCCTAGGTGGGGTGTTGGGTATATGTTAAATTTTATCAAAAATTGTGTTGATTATGATAATTTTTTACGGATTTCTCAATGCACGCTCATCAATGCCCACTTTATGTAAAGTTTGGTGAAAAAAAATTTAAGAAATATTACAAAAAAAATTTTTTGCTCTGGGGTGGTGGCTTTCCTGGCTGATTTGTGGTATTATTTTTAACAATGGAAATGTTGACATTTTTTTGGTAATTGAATAGATTACCATTATTTAAATACATATCTGTAGCTTACCATTAATTACCCCCACTTGTCAACCCTGGGGCGGGGCGTTTTTTTTAAATTGATGAAAAAATCAACTTAGTTAACAGGAGAATTTAATGATCCAAGTTTAGAGTCTGATAACGAGTTTGTAGTTGATTAATGCTGTAGAGGGACTCCAAATTAAGGCCAGCATTTTGATAAAGTTCAGCCCCCCCTTGATGGCGATCGACTAAAGCGATAACCTTATCAACGCTGTATCCAGCATCAGTAAGGCGTTGTACAGCTTTGAGGGCAGATTGTCCAGTAGTGACAACATCTTCGAGAACTACGACGTTAGCGCCGGGGGATAGTTCGGGTCCTTCGATGTAGGCTTTAGTTCCGTGTCCCTTAGCTTCTTTTCGGATAATGAGGGCGGGTATAGGTCGATTTTCGTAGACAGAAACGACACTAACGGAGGAAACCATAGGATCAGCACCGAGGGTAAGCCCGGCGACTGCTTCTGTTTCCAGGGGAAGTAATGGTAAAATCAGGCGAGCGATCGCCACCGACCCAGCGGGATGTAATGTGACCTGTTTACAATTAATATAGTAGGAACTCTGCTGACCAGAGGAGAGAACAAAATCCCCTTCTTGATAAGCGAGTTGACACAAAAGGTCAAGTAGCCACGATCGCAGGGTATCTAAAGCTGCACAAGAGGCATTGAGATCGCAAAGAGCAGGGATTTCTGAAGGGTTAGTCATAAAGGAGGGAAAAGGTAGGAAACAAATCTGTAATCACTCCATCTGATCGTACACTGGGAGAGACCATCTGATCAAACAGATTCACCAAGGTTAATGCCATGAACAGAATTTTATTACAGAGTATCAGTGGAGTGTTAGGGGTAGCGATCGCCTCATTCGTGTGGGTTGAGGGAGTTGTGGCGCAACCGAGAACCCGTTTCCAGCCTTTTGCGGAAGACTTTAACCAGGCGGCGACCCGCAGTTCTGGGGATGCTTTTAAAAATCAATCCCTGATGGGTCAACTTTCGGTATTCTTCGGGTTAAGCTATCCCTGGCCGGGTGCTATTAATGGTTTTCCTGAAAGTTTGATTGCTGATGATGCCAGACGAGTGAATCAACTGTATAGAGAGAGAATGCTCCAGCAGACCCTAAGCGGTCCGACTATCCGCACTGCCGATCTAGCGAACCCATACAACACCTCAATTTTGACTCAACCTTCTGTGATCAACGAGTTGTCTAACGACACTCCGGGGGGATTTTTGTTTAATCCCTAATGGGAGCGAGTCCAGTTTTTGATCAGGTGCGTCATCAAAGGTTAATGACGCACCTGCAAAGGGACTACTGAGAAACAGCTTGATTGTTTTGTTGAGATGCGATTTTCTGAGTCAAAACTTCCAAGGCTTTGCCATATTGAGGATCATCAAGAGTGCCAATTTTGTCGCGGTTTTCGCGGAGGATATCTCGCTGTTGTTCGGTGAGTTCAACGATCACATCAGGCTTAATTCCCTCATGATTAATGTCACGACCATTAGGGGTAAAATATTTAGCGATCGTGACCGCCAAACCGGAACCGCGACCCACGCCACGAACGGACTGAACTAGACCCTTACCAAAAGTGTTAGTTCCGACCAAAACGGCGCGGTTGTTATCTTGTAGAGCGCCGGATAGAATTTCACTAGCACTAGCGGAACCGCCATCAACAAGAATCACCATAGGCTTATCAGTGAGGGCGCGATTATTAGCGCGTTGTCGATCCATTTCTCCCTGACGATTAACGGTAGAGACTATATCGCCTTCTGTTAGCCACATACGGGCGATTTCAATACTAGCATAGAGCAGACCGCCAGGATTAGAGCGTAAATCGAGAATATAACCTGAAACATTCTGTTGTTCGAGGTTAGTGATCGCCTGTCGCATTTCCTCGGCAGCATTAGCACTAAAATTGTTCAGACGAATATAGCCGATATCGCCGACGGGGGAAGGTTTCTTAGAGTAGCGTACCGGGTGAATTTCAATCTGAGCGCGGGTAATATTAAACTCAATTTCCCTTGGACCGCGCAAAATAGTCAACTTAACCTGAGTCCCAATTGGTCCACGAATCAAATTGACAGCTTCATTGAGCTCCATTCCCTCAGTGCTGCGGCCATCAATTTTAGTAATAATATCCTGAGCCTGAACCCCAGCATCAAAAGCGGGAGAGTCCTCAATAGGGGAAATAACGACGAGTTTATTGGTTTCCTCATCTTGGGTAAGTTGGATACCAACCCCGGTCAGTTCTCCCTGAGTATCAATTTGCATATTTCTGAACTCTTCGGGGTTCATGAAGCGGGTATAAGGGTCATCGAGTTTAGCCAACATTTCGCGGATAGCTTCATAAGCCTGTTGATCATTAGTATATTCTCGGCTTAGAAACTCATTACGAAGTTCCCTCCAATCTACCTGGTTAAAGGTACCGTCAACGTAACTTCTATCAATAATTTGCCATACTTCATCAATTAGTTCCTTCGGGCTTTCCCGAAAGGATGCTTGGCCGGAAAGGTGTATACCAGCGCCCGCAACAGCAACAGCGGTCAGCATAACTGCTGTTGCGCCTATAACAAGCCCACTTTTTGATATAATCATTTATCTGCTGAACCGGAAGAGAATACTAAGAGCTATTAACAGCATACTAGCACATCAGATCTGGCGATCGCGGAGGTTGACCAAAAGCCCAATTGTGACCGGGACTCCCCCACCCCCATCAGAGGTGGGGTCAGCTTGATTTTTATGGCTCTACCCAGCGTCCATCTGCTTTGATGAGATTAATTAATTCTTCGACACCTTGATCTTCGGGAACTTTTTTAATTTCTTCCCGACCCCGATATAGGGAAATATAGCCAGGTTGTTTTCCTACATAACCATAGTCAGCATCTGCCATTTCTCCAGGTCCGTTAACAATACAACCCATAACAGCAATATCTAGTCCAGTCAGGTGTTTAGTTGCTTCTCGGACTTTGTGGAGAACTTCTTCGAGGTTAAAGAGTGTGCGACCACAGGAGGGACAGGCGACATATTCTACCATAGTTTTCCGCAGTCCTAGGGATTGCAGAATGCTATAGCAAACAGGAATTTCCTTTTCTGGGGCTTCTGTGAGGGAAACCCGAATGGTGTCACCAATACCATCTGCTAAGAGGGTAGCAATACCAGCGGTGGATTTAATGCGGCCATATTCTCCATCTCCGGCTTCGGTAACTCCCAAGTGTAGGGGATAGTCCATCCCTAGGTCATCCATGCGTTTAGCCATGAGGCGATAGGCTGCTAACATGACGGGGACGCGGGAGGCTTTTAGGGATATCACTAAGTTCTGAAAGTCTAGGGATTCACAGATGCGGATAAATTCCAGGGCTGATTCTACCATACCTTCGGGGGTGTCGCCGTAGGTAAATAGCATTCTTTCGGCTAGGGAACCATGATTAACGCCGATACGCATGGCTTTACCCTGGTCACGGAGGGAGATAACTAGGGGTTTGAGGGTTTCGCGGATTTTCTCGCCGATTTCTTGAAATTCAGTGTCTGTGTATTCGCTACGATCGCCTTTAGGTTTCTCGAAGACGTATAATCCGGGGTTAATCCGCACTTTATCGACGTGCTTGGCGACTTCTAGGGCAATTTTCATGCCGTTGTGGTGAACATCTGCGACTAGGGGGACGGGTTGATAGGTGGCGGCGAGTTTTTGTTTGATTTCGCCTACGGCTTTGGCGTGTCCGACGCTGGGAACTGTGACGCGGACGATTTCACAACCCATTTCATGCAGCCGACGAATGGAGGCGACGGAACCTTCTATGTCCATGGTATCTTCGTTAATCATGGACTGAACTACGACGGGGTATCCTCCGCCAATGGTGATGTTTCCGACCCGGACTGGACGGGTTTGGCGACGGTGAATTACTGTGTCAACGGAGGGCTGACTAGCGGTCGGAGTGGTTATGGGTAGGGTTTGCATGATCTGAATTTGATAATTGCTTAGTTTTAAGAGTGGGTTCTCAAAATTCAATAGGTGTCTATATTAAAGATAGATTGCCACAAATTGGGGACTTGTGGTTGATCCGATCGCTTAAATTGTTTAAATTGTCACGAATACGGGTAGCGATCGCTTGATTGTAGATTAGATAATTGGCTATGAGTGAACATCTGCGCTATTTTTCGGGTTTTGAGTCTTTAGCAGTCGAGTGGACAGACAAAATCTGGTCAAGGGGTGTACCCTTTTGGTTGCGGGCTGAACCTAAATCCAATCGGGTGGTTTTGTGTTTACATGGGTTTACCGCCACTCCTTTTGAGGTGAGACCAGTAGCGCAAGCCTGTCTAAGTCGGGGGCTTGATGGAGTGGGGCCTTTATTGCCTGGTCATGGTTTTCAAGAATTAGCAGACCAGAAGTTATTTTTTCCCAAAATGACGGCGGAAGGAATGTTATCTGCTGTGCGTCGGGAGTTGGAATTAGCCCGATCGCATTATGAATTTGTAGGTATTTTTGGGCATTCTATGGGAGGTGCGATCGCTTTAAAAATGGCGGCGGAGGGGCGAGTAGATGCCTGTGCGGTCACTGCACCAGCGTTAAAATTACCGCCTCGGGCTGTGATTTTATTGGCTTTATTTGGTTGGGCGAATATTTCTATCCCCACTCAACCCAAGCCTTTTGATAACCCCGTTTATTTATTTGATAATTCTCGGGCGGGGCGGGCGCTGCAACAACTAGCCAGGATAGCCCGATCAGATTTATCTTCAATTACTTGTCCGGTGTTAGCTATTCATTCCCATAGGGATTATTTAGTCAGTCCGGTGGTAATTAATTGGATGGAAAAACAACTACCAAACAATTTAGATGTCCGTTGGTTTGACCAGTCGGGTCATGTCATGATTTTAGATGTTAATGGGGAGGAAATTAGCCAGGCGATCGCCGATTTTTTTAGCCAGAGGAGTATCTAAAATTTTCCCCCAGGGCGCGATCGCCCTAATTTTTCACTCTTCAAAAATTGCCCCTCGTTTAATCAAATCTTGTTTAACTTCCTCAGACAGTCCCGAATCATGCCATAATCTAGCTTGTTTAACAATAGCCCCCGTAAAGTCCGCCCCTTTCAAATTAGTAAGGGCTAACCCAGCTTGGTGCAAATCAGCATTTTTGAGGATAGCATTATGGAGGTTAGCATCACTCAGATTACAGTTATTTAGATTAGCCTCTGTCAAATTCGCGCCGCACAGGTCTGCGCCGCTGAGACTAGCCAAAGCCAGACTCGCCCTATGTAGATCTGCGCCACTCAAATTAGCATCACTCAACAGCGCCCCACTGAGATCTGCACCACTAAGGTTAGCAAAACGCAGGTCAGCACTACTAAGATCTGCATCACTTAAATCAACTCCCCGCAGGTAAGTATTTTGTAAGTTAGCGCCACTGAGATCAAGGTTACTGAGATGTGTTCCCAGGAGTCTTGCGCCCACAAAATCTTCCGATATTTTCAATTCTGCTAAGGTGGCTAACTCGAGAAAATTATCAGTTTTAGCATCAACTACGGTCTGAATAATGCCCTGTAATTGGGCAAAATTCCAGCCTTGGGCTACAGCTTTTTTAGTCAAGGCTTGTAATTCTTCTAAAGTCTGATGCTGTTGCGCCACAGGAGAGGGTTCTGATTCTAATTCTTGCGATCGCAACCAGATGGCAAATTTACGCTCTAGGATCGCCAATTTATTGGGGCTAATATTTTGCGGCCAAAGTCCTTCAACACCAGTCATAATTCAAGAGAGTTTAGAGGAGATTCATTCAACTTTTAACTGTCTCCAAAAATTGCGCCTTTTCGTTGCAATTCAGGTTGCAGTCGCCGAGAAATACCGATCGCCTCAGTAAATTCGACATTTTCCACCATGATATCAGCTAATTCCGCGCGGCTGAAATCTGTTTTCTGGAGGTTAGCTCCTGTCAAGTTTACCCCACTAAGGTCCGCATAGGTAAAATTAGCACTCTGCAAATTAGCATTACTGAGGTTAGCGCGGGGGAGATAGGCGCTAGTGAGATCAGCTTGGGTCAGGTTAGCATTACTGAGGTTAGCGCGGGGGAGTTTAGTTCGTAGATCGGCTTGAGAGAGGTTAGCCTCTTGTAAATTAGCATCTCGGAGGTTAGCGTTGCAGAGGATAGCGTTACTGAGGTTAGCTCCCTGTAGATTAGCATTGCTGAGGTCAGCCAGGGTCAAGTTGGCATTAGTGAGGTTAGTCTTGGCCAAGTTAGCGCCGCGCAAGTTAGCATTACTTAGGTCAACCCCGGTTAAATCCTGCCCATAAAGGTCTTCTGTGAGGCTTAAACCCACCTGTTCGAGAATTTGGGTAAATTCTGCCATCCCGACTACTCCAAGCCACTGATGGGCAATTTCCCATTGTTGGAGGCGACAGTCATTGACTTGTTGAGGGTCTGGGATATGTTCCCAGGTGAGTCGGAGGCGCTGTAGGGCGTTGATTTTCTGGGTACGATCGCCCATTTGATTAGCAATTTCCAACTGTTGTTGATAGCAGGCGATCGCTTTTGGTAACTCATTAGTAGCATGATAAGCCATTCCCAGGTTAGTCAGGGCGTTAAGCTGTCCTGATATATCCCCAATATCTTCAGCGATACGGAGGTGAGTTTGATAGCAGGTAATGGCTTCTTGAGAATTAGACAAAGCAGCATAAGCTATACCCAAATTACCCCAAGTAGCGCCTTCCCGTTGGCGATCGCCCAATTTTTGATAGATAGTCAGGGCTTCGCGCCACAATTCCAAAGCCGCCGGAATATCACCTTGATGATATTGAGAAACCCCTTGTTTAAATAATTGATTAGCCTGGTAGTCCGTCATATTTTACCCTATTTCAACAGCCTAATTGTCTGATAATTCTGGAGTGACGGTTTCCGATGTTTTTTGGCTCAAATACTGATAGACTTGTCTGGACATTTTTTGAATCATTGATTCAGCCGCTTGGTCGCCATTGTTTCTTTGGGCTAAAATAGCTAAAATGTAGCGTTTACCATTGGGCATATCAACTATACCCACATCGGCTAACATAATGTTTAGGGTTCCAGTTTTGTGGGCGACTACCGCCCCATTACTGACCCCGCTAGGTAATAGGTGATTATTTTCTGTTTCTGTCATAATTCGCAAGAGGCGATCGCGTGATGTCATCGAAAGTAAACCCCCTTGGTGAATTTGACTCAAAAGACTAACCATATCCCTAGGCGTAGTTTGATTAGTCCCTTCAATATCAGGTAAAGGGTTACGCACCAGAGTATCTGTCAGACCCCAACTGCGGAACTTTTGATTAAGAACCTGAAACCCTCCCAGCCGTTCTATAATCATATTAGTGGCTGTATTATCACTAATTGTCATCATTTTAGTAGCAGTTGCTAAGGCTGTATATTCAGTCCCCGGCGGCTGATATTGCATAATCCCCGCTTCTCCCACCTGGTGATTTTCCGTCATCACCAGCATTTCATCTAGGCGAATTTCTCCCGCATCAACGGCTTGAAAAAACGCCACTAAAATCGGGACTTTAATTGTACTAGCTGCCGGCACTTTAGACTGTTCTCTTAAACCGACATATCCGCCAGTATTCAGGTCTAAAAACATCAAAGCCGGAGTAATATCTGGGGATGCTGCAGCCACCAATTCCAGTTGAGTTTTTAAGTCTTTTATTTCCCGGTTTAATTGCAGAGATAGGGGCAAAATTCGGGTGGCTGTTAGGCTGTTAATGCTAGTTTCCTGTGTCTCTAAATTCTCAATAGAACTAGCCCCGGCGGTAGCACGACCGAGGGAGTTGAGAATTGAGAGAACTGTTCCCGAAATCACCCCGATACCAATGCCTAAAATCAGCAACCGGGTTCCATAAACTATGGGAGAGACACGGCGACTCTTACGCCTTACCACCCGTTTTTTCACAGGGGTAAGGGGTTGCATAGTCCGCTGAGGGGGGGGATATACTTGGGGAGTGATAGACCTATTTAAGGGGACTATGTTAGATGGTTTACCGTTGCTAACTCCCTGACGCGGTGTAGGTTTTCCCCGACGGCGTTTTCTAGAGTTTGGTGGTGGTAGCTGAGGTGTCTTTTTCCGGTTTCTGGTAATGGGGGGTTTTTGTCGCAGTTGATCTAACACGGGGTCGAAATATCCGTTTTCAGGGATATGTATGGGGGGAATTTGACCAGTTGGGGAAAGGTTGGGGGAGACAGGTCTCCGTGAGGATGATTGTGATTTAGAAGTGGGACTAGGGGAACGGCCACGACGCTGATCACGAGATTGAGGGCCTTTTGACTTCCGGGACTTGGCCCCCCATTGGGAAACAAAGGATAAAAATGAGCGACGGGGATATCGGTGAGCCACACCTAACACCTAAAAATCATCAAAGAGGACAATAGACTATGGAAATTACACCCATCAAGTCGTAGGGGCTGGTTCTGCAATCATCTCTATTGAGGTCCAGACTCTTTATAACCCGCCCTTACTTAGCAATAGGAATCGACAGTTGAGCCTGGGAATCAACGATATCGAGATTACCATTAACTGGGCGGATGTTGCTTAACAGTTAATGCCCATTCTACCTGAGAGATAACCCCCCGTAGCATAGCAACTTCTGTACTAGATGGCTGGGCGCGGTTAAATAAATGCCTAAATTTTTCCATACGACTGCTGACGGTGTGGGGGTAGACATAACCGATTTTGAGTAGGAGGGTTTCTAGCTGTTGATAGTATCCTTCCAGTTGGTCGAGGGTGGCTGATAATGGTTCTGATGGTTCTGGGCTGGGTAATGTATTCTGGTCGATGAGGGTTTGAGCGCTTAGTGAGAGTTCGTAACAGCAGACAGCCACGGCTTGGGCTAAATTTAGGGATTCATAGGCGCTACTGCTGGGAATGCGAACTATCCTTTGAGCATAGTTTAGTTCTGTATTGCTCAAGCCACGATCTTCGGGACCGAAAATCAGGGCGGCGGGGCTGTGGAGTAGCCAGGGGAGGGTGGTTCTGGGATGTTCAAGGGTTCTGTCAAAACTACGATCGCGAGCGGTGGTGGCGATCGCCTTTTGGCATCCGATTAAGGCTGGGGGTAAACTGTCTACTATCTGGGCTGATTCTAAAACATCTTGGGCATGAACTGCCATGGTTTTAGCTTCGCAGCTCATGGGGTCACAGTGGGGGTTAACCAGTACCATTTGGGTTAACCCCATATTTTTCATTACCCTGGCGCACGACCCCACATTTAACGCTCCCGCCGGTTCAACCAATACAATCCTAATTTTAGCTAATGCGGTTTCCCACTGAGTCTCTACCATTGCTATCATAACCGCTGATATAATAAGCGAGCGATCAATGTTCTAGTATGGCACGTCAGCGAGCTAAGTCAGACTTCCCTCAGAAAATTTGCCCAGTCTGCGATCGCCCCTTTGTTTGGCGCAAAAAGTGGGCAAACTGTTGGGATGAGGTTAAATACTGTTCCGAGCGTTGCCGTCGCCGACGCAACGAACAGAATTAAAGGGGAAATATCCCCATAAATTGTACAGCTATGGGTGTTAATGTGCAACCAAAACTAATCATACATGGTGGGGCGGGTAGTTCTCTCCAAGGTAAAGGAGGCGTAGAAACTGTTCGCAAATCTCTTTATCAGGTGATAACTGAGGTTTATGGCTTACTCGAAAAGGGTACAACTGCTGAGGATGCGGTGATTCGTGGCTGTCAACTTCTCGAAGATGATCCCCTATTTAATGCTGGGGTCGGTTCGGTGTTGCAGTCTGACGGACAGATCCGCATGAGTGCGGCTTTGATGAATGGCAGTTTACAACGCTTTAGCGGGGTGATTAATGTCTCTAGGCTGAAAAACCCCATTGAGTTGGCTAAGTTTCTGCAAACCTCTCCCGATCGCATTTTATCCGATTATGGGGCTGCCGAACTTCTGCGGGAGTTAAATATAGCCCCTTTTGACCCCCTAACCGATCGCCGTCTTTATGAGTGGATCGAAGACCGCAAGCAGGATTTTAACCGCAAAATGGCTAATGTGGTCGCCGAAACCTCTGATGATGAAGCTGGTCGCGGCACTATCGGGGTCGTCGCTTTAGACCAAAATGGTCGGATCGCCGCCGGAACTTCTACTGGTGGTAAGGGGTTTGAACGTATTGGTCGGGTTAGTGATTCGGCTATGCCTGCTGGTAATTATGCCACAGCTCAGGCTGGGGTGAGTTGTACGGGTATCGGTGAGGATATTATTGATGAGTGTCTCGCCGCCAAAATTGTGATCCGCGTCGGAGATGGTTTGTCTTTGCGATCGGCTTTTGAACGTTCTTTTGTCGAGGCTAATGATCGTCAGCGGGACTTGGGGGCGATCGGTTTGGATGCTTCCGGGGCGATCGCTTGGGGAAAAACTAGCGATGTGATTCTCGCCGCCTTCCATAATGGTCAAACTATGGGAGATAGTTTGGAAATGCTACCGGGAACTCAGGTGTTAGTGGCTTAGTTAGCCCCAATTTCCCCCACCTTCCCTCCCCCACCACTGGGGGGGGTTATTAATACTGAAGAAAACTTAATATTTTTTTTACTTTTTAGATCCGGTGATCTGACCTATAAACTTATATAGTTGTGTTAATTTTTTCAACATTTTTGTACCAGTTTAACTGGTATAGAATATAATAAAAATTGCGTTCTGTCCTGGAAATTTACTGAGAGGCGAGAGATTTTTTCGCCCCGACAATCAACAAAAATTGAGGCAGATAAATTGGACAATCAGTTGATTGGGGTTAATAGTAAGTTCAGAGGTGCGGTAGTCAATTGAGAACCCGATTAACTTGGTAGTCTGGAGAGAACGCTTTGTTAATCAGTACCATCACAGCCCGATTGATGGAAACCTAGGCTAAGGTTTGGGATGGAGGCTAATAATTAGCAATCCATCAGTCAAAGGCTGTAGGATGAAACCCAGCGTATTCATGCTTAGGAGTCCATAAAAATGAGACGGATTCTAGTTGTAGATGATTCAGCAACCATGCGAAAAATGGTAATGGCATCTCTCAGGGATGTTAAAGATGTAGCTTTTAGCGAGGCGGGGAATGGATTAGAGGCGATCGAGCAGTTAGAAATCGCCCCGTTTGACTTAATGATTTTAGACTTAAATATGCCAGATATGCACGGTCTGGAAGTGTTGCGGTTTGTGCTAAACCACCCGGAATATAGGGAAACACCGATTGTGATTTTAACCACGAAAGGGGATGATGAAAGTCGTAGTGAAGCGATCGCGGCGGGTGCAGCTTGCTATTTAACTAAACCATTTCATCCGAAATCGTTATCGGGGGAAATTGTCAACTTATTATCAGAGCCATGTGCGAGTAATATAAATTAAGAGAGTACCAAGGCGATCGTGTCTAGTCCTACAGAAAGCAACAACTTTTTTGATGACTTTTTAGATGATTATTTTGCTGAGTGTGAAGAGCATTTAGCCGTCGTGCGGCGAGAACTCTTGGCGCTAGAGTCCTGTATGAATCAGCCCCAAATAGAGGGTTCGATTCTGAATGAACTGTTCCGCAGCTTTCACTCAATTAAAGGACTGTCGGCGATGGTGGGTGTGCGGGAAGCGGAGAAATTGGCTCACCAAATGGAGAGTTATCTGCGATCGCTAAGAGATGGTCAAACCTCCCTGAAACCAGAGGGTTTTGATGCTCTGATGTCGGGAACTCAAATTCTGGAGAGAGCGATCGAAGCCTATCGCACGAAGGAAGATCCCCCGGATATTGAGGAAATTATCAGCCAATTGGAAGCCTGTAACCCTCCGGTGGTGGCTAAAACCCCAAATGCAGCTATTACCCCCTTTGAGGTGAAGCTGAAACCAGAGGAAATGAAACGATTAGAGGCGTTAGTCGGTGAAGGAAAACCGATCTGGCATTTCGTCTTCACTCCTAGTACAGAGCTATCCAAACAGGGGATCGGAGTTAACGCCATTCGGGAACAACTGCAAGCGATCGGTGAGTTGATTTATGTGTCTCCCCGCCTAAACGCCAATCAGAAAATCCTGTTTGATTTTATTGTCGCAACTGAGGGACCGGAAAATCACAATTTAGGCTCTGAGCTGAAATATCTGAGTTGGGAACCATATCACATTCCCAGTTCAGTTTCTGCGACCAGCATTCGCTCATCTAACTCGGAGGTTGAACCTTCCAGAGGACCGGAAGCGCCAGCAACAGCCACAGCGCCAGAAGAAGTTGAGGCGATCGCGGTGGTATCTAGTTCTCAGTCAGAGGAGCCAGAGAGGAAAGAGTCAGAGTCGGGGAAAGAAACTGCGGAAGCGGAACCATTGGAGATATCAGAACCGGAAACCAGTAATGCTATCTCTCCGACTAAAGCAACTAGCCCCCTAATTAGTGCATCTAACTTAGTACGGGTAGACCTACCGAAACTTGATGAACTGATGCGGATGGTGGGAGAATTAGTAATTACGCGCGCACGACTGGAGGAAAACCTCAAAAATTTACCCCCAACTGTCCCGGCGGCTCGGCGGCGAACTTTACAGGAAATTAACCTAACTTTAGAACGACAACTGCGGGATCTGCGTCAGGGGGTGATGCAGGTGCGACTGGTTCCAATTGCGGAAATTTTCGCGAGGATGCAGTTTGTAGTTAGGGATCTGATGCGACTAACGGGAAAACAGGTAGCTCTGGAAATTTCCGGCGCGGAAACTGAGATTGATAAGTTTGTGGTTGAGCGCATGATGGACCCGTTATTGCATTTAGTCCGTAATGCGGTTAGTCACGGTATCGAATCAACGGAGGAACGACTAAAAGCGGGAAAATCTGCTACGGGTGCGATCGCCTTACGCGCTTCGGCGGCGGGGGAAATGGTGATTATTGAAATTGAAGATGATGGTCAGGGAGTCGATATTTCTAGGGTGTTAAAACGGGCAAAACAACAGGGTTTATTGTCGGATTCTGTATCGGAGACTAATGATCCAGATAACTATGATTCCCAGACGATACTCGATCTGTTATGTTCCCCTGGTTTTTCGACCAAAGAAGAGGCGGATCTGGCTAGTGGTCGGGGTGTGGGAATGGCGATCGTCAAAAACACCGTTCAAGAACTGGGTGGTTGTGTGAAATTCACCACTCAAAAAGGAAAAGGCAGTCATTTTATTATTGATTTGCCGTTGACTTTAGCGATTACTGATGCTCTGATTGTGGAAGTTAGCGGTCAAACCTTTGCCATTCCAGAATCCTCTATACAGGAGGTATTATCTATTGAGAATGAGAGAATTATTTGCCTGGAAGGTCAGGAAATAATTTCCTATCGAGGTCATGTTTTCCCCCTGCGATATTTAGCGCGTCTATTTAACTGTGCTGTGACTACAGACAACTCGGAAAAATTAACTGTTGTGGTGATTGGTAATAGCCTTAATTCCACCGGTTTAGTAGTGAATAGAATCTTGGGACTGCGAGAAATTGTAGTGCGGCCGTTAACTGATCCGTTGCTGCAAAGTCCGGGAATTTCTGGGGCGACCGAATTGGGCGATGGTCGAGTAGTTTTAATTATGGATGTTCCGGCGTTAATTTGTAGCATAATTAATCAATTTTTAACGACACCAAAAACGGCAATTAACTCCGGTTAATTAATTCAATAATTCCCGAAAAACTGGATGTTAACTAACCGTTAATGCCGATTATTTTAGGGCAATAATGGGCGAAAAATGGATTAGTTTAGTGTAGTGATTCAATGATTATATCTATGACTAAATCAGCAGATACATCTCAACCCTTTATTTTATTTGAACTAGACCATACCACCTATGGTATTCCTTCTGGTGTGGTTCAACAGATGGAAATGGTGGAGCAAATTACCCCAGTTCCTAACTCTGCGTCTTTTGTAGTGGGGGTGATATTCTCGCGGGGTCAAGTGATTCCGGCAATTGATTTGAGGGTACGATTTGGATTTGCCAAAATACCGTATACCCTGCGAACCCGACTAATAGTGATTAATACTAATCAGCGGACAGTGGGTTTAATTGTTGATACAGCCAGGGAGTTTGTATCAATTTCCGCAGACACTATTCAGCCTTCACCGGAGGGAATTTCTAGCTTGAGTGGTAAATATTTAGCGGGAATTGCCACTTTGGGAGAAAGAGTGATACTAATTCTCAATGTGGAAGAATTGTTAGTTTTACCGGAATTAGTATCAGAAAGGGGTGGCTAGGTTGATGGGGTGGGAATGGGTCTGATGGGAGTTGTTATTTGTATTGAGAGTGAATGAGGTAATTTGAAAATGGGTAAAAAATCTAAAAATCATAAAAAGGCAGATAATAGTTATCTAGAAAATGCCAATTTTCAGAATTTCAAAACATCAGAGGAGAGGGAAAAACTGAAATTGGAAATGATGGAAATTCGGGACAATGCCGATCGCGTTAATACAGTGGCGATCGCCATAGCCAAAATAGCGAAACAGGTAGCGGAAGGGGCGGAATCTCAACTGCAACTACTCGATCGCGCTTCCCTGGGAATCAAGCAGATGAATAAATCCCTGGGAGAAACGGCGCAGCAAGCCGAATCGGTAGCCAGTTCCACAGAAGAATTAGTCTCCTCAGTCAATGAGATGGCTGCATCCATCGAACAGGTGTCCGCCAGTAGTATGGGACTAGCGACGGCGGTGCGCCAAACCGTAACATCAATTCAGGAGAGTACCAGCAACACCACTAAGGTAGCAGCAAATGCCCAAGAGATGGCAACTTCTGCCACCCAGGTGATCGCGTCGATGACCCAAATGACGACTTCCATTAGAAACGTGAGTGACGATACGGAAAACCTAACGGTATCGGTAAACGAGACGGCTTCTTCTATGGAAGAAATGACCAGTTCCATTGCGGGAGTGGCTAACAATGCGGATGATTTAACGGCTGCATCAGAAGAAACCAGCGCCTCCATTAACGAGATGGCAGCATCTATCGAGGAGGTATCGGCAACTATTGAGAACCTGGCTTCGACTGTAGAACAGGTATCAACGTCTGTGGAAGAAATTGCCCAATCAGTGCAGGGGGTAGCCAATAACGCGGAACAAATTACGGAGGTAGCGACGGACTCAGCCACCAGCGCGGAACAACTCGATCGCTCTATCCAATCAATTAGCAGCCTAACCCAAAAAGCCAATGAACTTACCCGTGCTGTGGGAGTTGATGCGGATAATGGGGGTAAAACCATTGAAAAAGCGATTCAGGGTTTGGCAAGAGTGCGCGAATCCATGGTTAAATCGGCTGATGTGATGCGGGATATGGGTAAACGGACTAATGAAATTAGCACCATTGTTGATACAATTAACTTAATCTCGGAACGGACTAATCTGCTATCACTAAATGCTTCCATTGAAGCAGCTCGTGCGGGAGAAGCAGGGCGGGGGTTTGCTGTGGTTGCAGAAGAAATCCGCAATTTGGCCGATCGCGCCGCCCAAGCCACGTTCGATATTGCTGCAATTATTAAGGCATTACAGTCGGTGGTGCAAGATGCCGTGAGTACATCTAATGATGGGCTACGAATTGCGGAAGATAGTGGCAGTCTGGCAGAAGATGGGTTATCGGGTCTCAAGCAAATTCTGGCAGGAGTTGAACAAACGACGCAATTAATGAACCAAATTGCGATCGCCTCTCAAGAACAACTGACCGCAGGACAGCGGGTGGTAACGGCGATTAATATGACTGCTACCCAAGCCAAAGAAGTAGCCATTGCTACCCATGAGCAAGCCAAAACTACTCAGGGAATTGTGCAGTCCACCCGACACATGAGGCAAATTGCTCAACAGGTAACACAGGCTATGGGAGAACAGGCGCGAGCGGCTAGGGATGTAATTAAGGCGGCTCAAAATACCAATAATTTAGCCGGACAAATTCGTAAGGCTACCTTTGAACAAAATAAGGGTGCTGAACAAATCATGCAGGCGGTAGAGTCCATGCGCCGAGGGGTGATTAGCACGAACCGTGCTTTAGCGGAACAGTCCACAGCAGGGGATCAAATCTCGAAGGAGTCCGAGCGGCTGTCGCAATTGATTAGCAATGTGACGCGATCGATGACTGAACAGAGTAGCAGTGCGAACCAAATTAGCCAAGCAGTGGAGAGTATCCAAATGCAGTCTGAACAGGTGGCTAAGGCTATGCAGGAACAAAGTAGGGCGGTACAGGACATGAATTTAGCTACTCGTAGTATTGCCAAACAAATAGCTTTGATCCGCACATCTAATTTAGAGCATTCGGATGTTTCTGGTAATCTGCTGGCCAGTATAGAAACCTTACAAACTATTGCCAAAAACAATAGTTCAGGGGTACACCAAACTAATGAAAAGGCTCAAGGTTTGCTGTCACATACTCAAGCACTTATGGAGGTTTTAAAGGTTGGCAGTTAACAGCTAATCACAGTTAAAAGCTGCTAACATTGGCACTGGAATGATTAGGGGTAGCCCGAAAGTCTATCCCTATAACGAACCCTCTCAATTGTTGAGAGGGGGCTAAAATTGATAATTAAAATTGTTAATTGTCAGCCCAAATTAAAACTTACCCCCTTAAAAATATGACGATTAGTATTTTTACAACAGATGAGCAATTATTGGTAAAGTCCTGGGATTCTCAACTGGAGAGTATGAGGGGCTTAGACGCAGAATCTGTCTATGGTTGTCCGTTGACCGAGATAATTCCTGATTTGGAATCGAGGGGTTTACTGGCTCGCTTTAATCAGGTTCTGGAAGATGGTACTATCCAAACCCTAGCACCGGATTTTCACCATTATTTAATTAAGTGTCCGCCACGGAAACCCTCGAAATACTTTGACTCGATGCAGCAAAGGGTAACCATTGCACCTTTGCGAGAAAAAACGGCGATCGTGGGTTTGGTGATTACTTTAGAAGATGTCACGGAACGCATGGACGCGGAATGGGAATTAGCTAATGCTCGCACATTGTCAAATTCTGAGCCAGAAGAAATCGACTCTGATACGTCAGTCCATGAGTCCCTAATTGCTGCCCTGGCTGACGATCGCTGGCAAGTGCGCCAAAATGCTACCCGTCACCTGACCAATGTTAAAGCGCCAGAATTGAACGCGCAACTGTTGCAATTGTTGCGACAACAACATCACAATCCGAATATCCTCAACAGCGTGATCCAGGTTCTGACTCTCACGCAAGTTGATATAGTCCCGGCTTTGATTGATTGCCTCAAGGAAGAGGATTCGGATCTGCGGATTTATGTAGTCCAAACCCTCGGACAAAGGAAAGATCCCCGGGCTGTCTCCGTCCTGATTGAGATGTTGGATGATGAGAATGTCAATGTCCGGTATCATGCTATTGAAGCCCTGGGAAAACTGCAAGCCCTAGAAGCGGTTGATAGCCTGGTTAAAATCGCTGAGTCAGAAGACTTTTTCCTAGCCTTCCCTGCCCTTGATGCCCTAATGCAAATGGTTAACGCTAAACTGGCTCCTCAACTGGTTCCACTGCTGCAAAAAACCCTGAATTGGCAATTGCGCCGAGAAGCGGTTGATAATTTGGCGATAACTGATGACCCAGAAATTATCCGCAGTCTACTGCGATTGATGCGGGAACAGCATCGCAACCCCAATGTTCTTAATGCGACTCTACAAATTCTCGCCCTCAGTAATGTAGACCCAATTCCGGCACTGGTGGAATGCTTGGGAGAACCAGACCCGGATCTGCGAATTTATACGGCTCTGGCTTTGGGAGAACGCCACGACCCCCGTGCTATCCCTGCTCTGATTGGTTTGCTCAATGATCCAGATATCAATGTTCGCTATCATGCCATTGAGAGTTTGGGACAACTGAAGGCAAAGGAGGCGGTGGAGCCTTTGGTTGAGATTGCTACCAGTGGGGATTTCTTTTTGGCTTTTCCGGCGATCGAAACTTTGGTGACTATTGGCGATACAACGATTATTCCCAAACTTCTGCCCCTATTGGAAAATGAGTTGCTTTGTAGTCCGGTGGTATCGGCTTTGGGTAAGTTTGCGGATGCTGATGCGGTAGCGCCTTTGGTGGCTCAACTCAGCCGCCCTTTGACATCGATCGCAGAAATTGTTTTAGCCTTGGCGGAAATTTACGCTAATTATAAACAACTCGAAGAAGGACAACATATCGCTGTTCTGACTCGCCAAGTCATAGAAGACCAGGCGGTGGAAAATATCCTAGCAGAGATTGAACAAGGCTCTTTGTCTGGCCCGGAGTTACGGGGGATGGTGATGATTTTGGGTTGGCTGGAAGGAGAGAAAATTGAGCAAACTTTAGGAAAACTCCTGAATAATCACGAAGTTCGCGATCCGGTTATGGAAGCCTTGGTTGCTTATGGGGGAAGGATAGCGCCTCTATTGATTATGCAGTTGGAAGCGGGAGACCTGGAAACTCGCAAGGCGGCGGTTATGGCTTTGGGACGTATCGGCAGCACCCAGGCGGTTCCGGCTTTGATGTCTTTGTTGGGTAATGCTGAACCGGAACTGGTGATGGTGACGACTACGGCTTTGGCTCACATTGGCGACGGTCGCGCTTTTGAGGGGCTGTTGCAGTTACTGGCACATCCTGACTCGGCGGTGCGTTTGGGGGCGATCGCTGCTCTCAATTCTTTGGGCCATCCCGCTATGCCTCCACGGATTTATGATCTGTTGGCTGACCCTAACCCATTAGTACGAGAGTCGGCGGTGAGAATTGCTGGGTATTTTGCTTTTGAGAATTGCAAAGACCGATTATTGGCTTGTACACAAGATTCCGAAGATCGGGTTTGTCGGGCGGCGATTGAACATTTGCCCTATTTGGAGGATGACCGGGTTCTGCCGCTCTTGGTGCAAACTTTGGCTCACCCTTCAGCTTCTTTGCGATCGGCTGTGGCTCATGCTATGGGAGAATTGGAGAATATCGAAACTCTCCCTTATCTACTACAAGGGTTGGATGATCCAGAATCTTGGGTTCGTTATCAGGCCGCTCGTTCTATTGGTCGCTATGCTGACACTTTAATTGATATCCTGGAATCGGGTTCAAGTTCATCTCTACCAGAACCTTTGGCTGAACTCAATGTTGCTGAATGGGCTGAAAGTGCCTTTGTCGCCCTGAAACAACTGGCTAATTATGACCCGGCTGATCCGGTTAGAGCGATCGCTGCTGAGTCCTTGGGGGCTATTGCCGGTGTGAGGGCCACTCCCATTTTGTCTCGGTTGGCTGAGTTGGAGGATGAAGGCGGAGACGTGGCCCGTGCTGCTTTGAGGGCTTTGGGACGGATTAACCGCGCTCAGGCTATACCCCCTTTACTCACCGCTCTCAATTCCCCTAACTCTGAACGTCGTCTTGATGCTCTCCATGCCTTTCGTGAACGGGGAGGAACTGAAGCCGGAGTAGCTTTGCAATGGATGGCCGCCGCTGACCCCGAAGAACGTCTGGTTTATGAGGCGATCGAGTCTCTTTCCCGTCTCGCTACTCCAGAAGCCATTTCAGCCTTGCTGGAATTGACCGTTGACCCTAGCACGCGAGAGGCTTGTCTTAATGCTTTGGTGCGCCGTAATTGTCCCGAAACTTTAGAGGCAGAATATATTGAATTAGTCGCTCAGGGATTAAAACACATCCATCCGGGAGTTCGCTGTTCTGTCGTCGAGGTTCTCAAACGTTTTAAGCATCCCATAGCTTCCGAGTTTTTGATTCAAGCCTTGAGTGATGCTGATCAAAATGTCCGTCTGGCTGCAGTCACCGCTTTAGTTTATCTGGGAAATCACAGTTGCGATGAACAATTAGCTAAACTGGCTCGCACTGACCCCTCTCCCGCTATCCGTCGCGCCGCTCATCGAGGTCTACATTCCTCTTAAAATTGTCCTTTGTGGTTAGGATCAGGTGCTTGACGGTTTTTAACTGTTAAATATAGCCCCAATTTTACGGTAGATTATCAGGATTTATATGTGATCTATGTCATTTCGTCCAGACTCTCTAGAACTATCCGAAAGTACCTTTATTATTCTTCGGGATTTAATTCACGAACGAACCGGTTTGTACTACGAATCCAGCAAAAGAGACCTGTTGGCGGATAAGGTTTATCCCCGATTAGTAGATAAGAGCTTTGATTCGTTTTTGGATTACTATTATCTACTAAAATATGATCCTGATGCCGATGGTGAGTGGAAATGCCTGATGGATGTTCTGTCAGTTTCAGAAACTTTCTTCTGGCGGGAATTTGACCAGATTCGGGTCATGGTTGATGTGTTGTTACCATCATTAATAGACAAATATAAAGCTGGTTCTCCATCTCATGATTGGCCGATGTGTAGACCTATTCAAATTTGGTGCGCGGCTTGTTCAACTGGTGAAGAACCTATCTCAATTGCTATGGCTTTACAAGAGGCAGGTTGGTTTGACAAACTACCTATTAATATCTACGGTAGTGATGCTTCCCCTCGGTCAATTAATAAGGCTAAGGCAGGACTATATCGACAATATTCATTTCGGGCAACTCCCCCGAAAATCCAGGATAAATATTTTGACAAAGAAGGAGATAATTGGCGCATTAAGCCGAGTATTCACAAGCGAATCACCTGGCAAGTTGCCAACATTACTTCCCCTCAAGAAATTGCCAACTTTAGAAATATTAACTTTATTTTTTGCCGAAATGTGTTCATCTATTTTTCGGATAAATCCATCCAGAAAACTGTTAAACTATTCTCGGAAAGAATGGCAGAATCGGGTTATTTATTTATTAGTGCCTCCGAGTCCCTGTTAAAGTTTGAAACCGATTTCAAATTGATAGATATTAGGCAAGCATTTGCCTATCACAAAAAGCGTTAACTTACCTGATATAATATAAAATATACTACTGAGGAGCCATGAGATGAAAAATATTATCCGAGTTTTGATTGTAGATGATTCCGCCTATGTCCGTAAGGTGATTAGACAAATGCTGTCTCGTAGTCCCTTTATTGAGGTGGTTGATGTCGCCCATGATGGTGCCGATGCTCTGGACAAAATTGAACGGCTGGGAGACCAAGTAGATGTCGTAACCTTGGATTTGTTAATGCCTAAAATGGACGGTGTGGAGTTTATTAAACACCAAATGGCACGCCGTCCCCTACCTGTGATTGTCGTCAGTATTGCTAATGAAGGAGGCGAGAAATTTCTGGCGGCTTTGGATGCTGGGGCCGTGGATTTTGTCCATAAACCTACGGCTCTCGCTACCGAAAAAATGTTTGATATTAGTGATGAATTAATCGCTAAAGTTAAAACAGCATCTACTGTCCCTATTCACTGCATCACTAATGTTAATGAATTGCACTCATCACCGCCATTACCTCGCCCTCCTATTAGTTCCGGAAAAATTGAATTGGTGGCGATCGGAATCTCCACAGGAGGCCCTCAAGCCTTGGCGTTTTTAATTCCTCAATTGCCGGAAAATTTGCCAGTTCCGGTTGTGGTGGTTTTGCATATGCCTGTGGGATACACTAATATGTACGCCCAACGCCTCAATCGTCTTTGTTCTCTCGATGTTAAAGAGGCTCAAGCGGGAGATTTGGTCCGCCCCGGTGAGGTGCTAATTGCTCAGGCTGGACACCATCTGAGTTTTAAGCGTAATCGTGATCAAAATGTGGTTGTCCATTTGCACACTAAACCTTTTGATTTACCTCACCGTCCATCGGTGGATGTCATGTTTCAATCGGCGGCGGAGATCTATAAAGAACGGGTTTTGGGTGTGGTTATGACTGGAATGGGATCTGATGGTAAACAAGGTGCAGCTTGGATTAAGTCCCACGGAGGCTCGGTTTTTACGGAAGCTGAAGAAAGCTGTGTGGTCTATGGAATGCCTAGAACAGTGGTAGAAGCTGGTTTAAGCGATCGCAGTATCCCCCTGAATCAGATGGCTAAAGCGATCGTAGATTATTTATAAATTAGATGTTCTTTAGGGTTTGGGAGTTCTCGTGATGCTGCTCACAGAAAAACAACAGAATGCACTGATTGGATTTATCAATATGATATTATCCAGACGACCGGCAAGTTCTTTATCAGCATTAATTCAATGTCCGGTGATTTTGGATGTTTCTAATATTTGGCTGTATCCTCTGAGTAAATGTAAAACCGAATTTGCCCACTGTTTTGCTAATGAGGTGGCTAATGTCCGTCAAACTTTGTCTGGTTCCTTGTCCGGAGATGCCTTAATACTTCTTGACTATCCGGTGGCAGTAATGTTAACTAATTTACTCCGCCAAAATTCGAGACAACCTATTGAACATCTGAATATTTCTGCCTGTGAAGTGTTGACAGAAGTGGGCAATATTTTACTGAGTAGTTTTCTGCAGATTTTAGGAAACTTAATGGGAAGTCCGATTACAGTTTCCGAGCAGTCATTTTCCATTGACCCCCTAGAATCAATGATTAATTATCTGATTTTAGAACATCAAGAAATCCGCTATGTTTTAGTTGTCAAAACTAAATTCATTCTCTGTGATAACTCATTGGAAGCATACTTGTTTTTTGTATCTGGGGTTATGCCTCTATCTTGTATGATTAGAGGCATTGAGTCTGTCAGCAATGTGGCAGTTTCTAGGGTTTAGATAATGTGGGGAATCTCTAATTATAAATCATCAGGAGAAAAGGCAGTCGAAAACATAGCAGATATCCAGGAAGTCAACCGTCTTGATCAACACTTACATAATTCCTTTAAAAACAAATTTTTAATCGAACCATCACTAACCAGGCTGTTAGTCAGTTTTCAGGCGAATAAAACTCAACCTATTTATCGTTGGTATAAGTATAAAGAAGCCTTTTCCGCATCTCTAGTTCAACTGTTATTGGCAAAATACGGATTGACTCAAGGCAAAATTTTAGACCCCTTTGCAGGTAGTGGAACTGCTTTATTTGCGGCTAGTGATATCGGCATTCATGCTGATGGTATTGAATTATTGCCCATTGGTCAAAATATAATTGATACAAGAAGGCTGTTAAATTCCGAATTTACAGGCGATGATATTCACAGGTTAAAAAACTGGGTCAACTTAAAATTATGGAAACAATTTGAACATCAACTCACTCTACCAGAGTTTAAAATTACCCAGGGTGCTTACTCCCCAGAAACTCAAACAGCAATTGAGAAATATCTGGCAGCTTGCGAACAGGAAAATCCTCAAATTCAAACCGTTTTACTATTTGCTTTGCTTTGTATTTTGGAATCGATAAGCTACACCAGAAAAGATGGTCAGTATCTACGTTGGGATTACCGTTCGGGTCGAGGTAGTGGCAAAAAGTCTTTTAATAAAGGCAATATTTTAGATTTTGATGATGCTATTACTCAGAAAATCAATGAAATTATTAATGATTTAGAACCACCTACACAGCAAATTGAACTTTTCCCTACCCATAAACCTCAAGGTAAAATTCACCTATATAAAGGGTCTTGTCTGGAAGTAATGCCATGTTTACCTAATGGTAGCTATGACGCTATGATCACATCTCCACCTTATTGTAATCGATATGATTACACTCGTACCTATGCCTTAGAACTAGCTTTATTGGGAGTGTCTGCAAAAGAATTAACCCATCTTCGTCAGGAAATGTTAAGTTGTACTGTTGAAAATCGCCCTAAAGATTTGTTGGCTATTAATCAAAATTGGCAATTAGCTTTAAGTGTGGCTGAAAATCAAACTCTATTGCAAGCCATATTACAATTTTTAGAACAGCAAAAATCACAGGGCAAATTAAATAATAATAGTATATCTAGAATGGTGAAAGGATACTTTTACGAAATGGCTTGTGTGATTCAAGAATGCTCCCGCCTACTTAAACCCGGAGGACTTTTATTTATGGTTAATGACAATGTGCGTTATGCTGGGATTAGTATTTCCGTAGATATGATTCTTTCTGATTTAGCTGAAAATTTGGGTTTGGTTGTTGAAAATATACTTATTTTACCAGGCAATAAAGGTAACAGTAGTCAGCAAATGGGAAGTCATGGTCGTGAACCTTTAAGAAAATGTGTTTATGTCTGGAAAAAAACATCAATTAATCATAATTATCTATGAATACTTATCTTAACCACCTGAAATCTAGTAACGATTTGGTGACAACTTATGAAGCTGTCCGTGCGGGTTTTGTAGCACTGGCACTGGAGAGAAATCGACGAGCCACACCTTATGTTGCAGAAGCTCAAGCACTACAAGAAGCGGCTAGTCAAGCTACCTATCCTGCTGATTTACTGAATATTAGAGGTATTGATATCGGATTACTGACGGCAGCAGGACTATCTCAGAAATCCCTGAAATATTTGATGCCAGAGGATAAAATTGATGCAATAAATGGTCTGATTAAGAATTTTCTGGAGCCAGCAGGCGCAAATTTTGTAGAGGAATTAGTATTTAGATTTTTATTAACTCGTGGTGACAGTCTGGGGGGTCAATGCGTAACATTGGGGGAGTATTAGCACAAAGGAAATTAACCCGTGCTATTCTGGCAACTCTCAGCATTGCTGGGACAAAATATTCCTGGCAAGATTCCCGCAGCAAAAAATGGTTATATATGACCAATAATGATACAGAAATTGAGTTATATTTACGAGGTATAAGTTGGGAAAATAAACTAGGCAAGCGTACACTTATTTATAATCTAACAGTTCCAATAATTAATAGTAATGTAGATTTATGTTTATTTAATATGGCTTCCACAGAACTGGTAATTAATAAATCTACTGAGATTAATTTACAATCTATCCTAGCTTTAGGTGAACTGAAGGGAGGGATAGATCCAGCGGGAGCTGATGAACATTGGAAAACAGCACAAGCAGCACTAAATAGGATGCGACAAGCATTATATCAAGTGGGATATTCTCCTTATATTTTCTTTGTCGGCGCAGCCATAGCAACTAGGATGGCTGCGGAAATTTGGGAGCAACTAGAAAATGGGACGCTCCATAATGCAGCTAATCTCAATCAAGAAAATCAAGTAGCATCTATTTCTCGTTGGCTGTGCGATCTGTAGGAGTTTTATTTGAGATGTGGACTCGCTAAAAAAACGTTACAATCTTTGATAGTTCCCAAACTAATCAACTAGACTCATGAGCGAAACCCTACAAACACAACTCTATGAAATTGCACAATTTGCTAATACCCTAGTGCGCGAACAACTAACCCATCTGGGATGGCCAAGCGTTCTCATCCTGTTGGCTGCTGGGTTGCTAACCAGTTTGACCCCCTGTATGCTGTCTATGTTACCGATTACGATTGCCTATATTGGTGGATATGAAAATCAAAATCGCACCACAGCAGCTATTCAGTCTACCTGGTTTGCTTTGGGACTAGCAACTACTTTAGCGGGATTGGGGATTTTTGCGTCTCTGGTGGGACAGGTTTATGGTCAGATTGGCTGGGGTTTGCCTATTCTGGTGAGTGCGATCGCCATTTTGATGGGATTGAACCTTTTAGACGCCTTACCCCTGCAACTTCCGGCTTTTGATACCATGGGGTGGATTCCTGAAAACCTCCCCCATTCTGCGCGGTCTTATCTGTTGGGGTTAACTTTTGGTTTGGTGGCTTCTCCCTGTAGTACCCCGGTTTTAGCGACGATTCTGGCTTGGGTTTCTACCACTGGCGATATCCTTCTAGGGGGGGTCCTGCTGCTGTCTTACGCTGTGGGTTATGTGGCTCCGTTGATTGTGGCGGGTACATTTACGGCTACTATTAAAAGGTTGCTGGCTTTGCGTCAGTGGTCGGGTTGGATTACTCCGGCTAGTGGTGTTTTACTGGTAGGGTTTGGGGTGTTTTCTCTGTTGTCCCGACTGGCTCCGATCGCCTAGTTAACTTTTGCAAAATCTTGATTTAATTATGACTGCTAAAGATGTGGTTTTCTCTAAACTTTCTAGTTGGGGAACAGGACCCAGAAAATTTTTCCGAAAAGAATTACTTCCCGTGTTGGCGGATTTGCGATTAGCGATTGTTTTATTATTAGCGATCGCCATTTTTAGCATTTCTGGAACTGTCATCGAACAAGGACAGTCCGCCGCCTTTTATCAAGCCAACTACCCAGAAGATCCGGCTTTATTTGGGTTTTTAACCTGGAAGGTATTACTATTTATTGGGCTAGATCATGTCTACCGCACTTGGTGGTTTTTGTCAATCCTAATTTTATTTGGCTCTAGTCTCACCGCCTGCACTTTCACCCGGCAGTTACCGACATTAAAATCGGCACAACGTTGGCAATATTACGAACAGGAAAAACAGTTTAAAAATTTAGCTTTAAGTGCCGAGGTGAAAAATGTATCCCTAGACCATCTCAAACAAACCTTAGAAAGCCGTCGTTATCTGGTATTTCAAGAGGGAAATAAACTCTATGCTCGCCGAGGTATAATTGGTCGGATTGGACCCATTATAGTTCACGCTAGTATGTTGATTATTTTGGCTGGTTCAATTGTCGGTTCAATGACGGGTTTTATAGCTCAAGAACTTGTCCCTAGTGGTAAGATATTTGGCATTCAAAATATTATTGATGCTGGGCCGTTTTCTGAGTCTCAAATGCCCCAAGATTGGGCGGTTAAAGTTAATCGGTTTTGGATTGATTATACACCTGATGGCACTATCGATCAATTTTATTCAGATTTGTCGGTAGTTGATCGGGAGGGACAAGAACGCGATCGCCAAACTATTCATGTTAATAAACCCCTACGTTATGATGGTATCACGTTTTATCAAGCTGATTGGGGAATAGCTGGGGTAAAAGTTCGGATCAATCGTTCCCCAGTGCTACAACTACCAATGGCGCAACTAGATACCGGGGGAAAAGGTCGCATTTGGGGAACTTGGGTTCCCACCAAAACTGATTTGAGTGAGGGAGTCTCCCTGCTGGCGAAAGATTTACAGGGAACTGTGTTAATTTATGATAATGATGGTCAGTTAGTCTCAACAGTCCGCGAGGGTATGTCTCTTGACATCAATGGGGTCACCCTCTATGTTGATGAGGTGGTGGGAAGTACGGGATTGCAAATTAAAGCTGATCCAGGTATTCCAATTGTTTATGCAGGATTTGGATTGCTGATGATTAGTGTATTAATGAGCTATGTATCTCATTCCCAAATTTGGGGACTCCAGCAGGGTGATCGGCTTTATATTGGCGGTAAAACTAACCGCGCTAAGGTGGCGTTTGAGCGTGAAGTGGTGGCGCTATTAGACCAAATCGAGTCGGAACAAACCATCAGCTAAACTATCATTCCCCCCTCTCTTAGAGTAATAGGGGGGGATTTGCTCATAGATTTTACGGGTGAGTTTTGATTAACAATTAAATCAATATCAACGTTTATTGATAGGGTGATAATTACTAAATTTCAGGGTCTTTTCAAGTTAATTTTATGGGTAAAATCCCCTATCTCGATGCGGAATATATCCCCCAGATACGAAAATTTTGATTAGCCTCATATTCTAAATATCTGCCAATATTATGCTGGTTCCAAAGTTCAACCAAGCCATTATCAAACTCTTTGGGAATACCTCGATTAGTACAATTTTAATTGTACCATTTGTAGTCCAAGTAGTGTGAGCCACCGGACTGGTGGGTTATTTATCCTTCCGCACCGGAAAAAGTGCGATCGCCGATTTAGCGAATCAATTAATCGAAGAAGTAAGCGATCGCGTTTACCAAAACCTAGAATTATACCTATCCTGCTAATATAAACCCAAAAAAACTGGATGCGATCGAGTTAGGATTTGGAGAATATGATTAATATTATCGAACCCGAGACAGATTTTAGCTTCTATTATTATCATACCAATGACCAAGGCGATCGCACTACTGTACAAGCCATAGTCGAGAACGCAGACCCACGCAAGCACACCATTTATATCACAGCCAAAGAAGCTGGTCAAGCCATCTGGAGTGATGTTTATATCTCCTACTTATAACCCACGCTACTTTTAAGCCATCTTTATCCAGTCTATGATGATAGTAATAACTTCCAAGGTGTATTAATTTCAACCTTACGTCTAGATCATATTTCGGAATTTCTCCATAGCCTTAGTATTGGGAAGTCTGGACAAGCATTTATGATCAAACGTGACGGGATTTTCTTGGCAACTTCCACCTGAGAATTACCCTTGACCATTGATGAATAAGAACGCCGAGAATTAATGAATGGTTCCCAAAGCAATAATCCCATTACTCAAGCAACGGCTAAAGATTTATTTAATACCTTGGGCGACCTCAAAACTCTAGGGAGTACCCAAAATCATGAGTTGCGATTGAATGAAAATCTGTACTTTGTGAAAGTTAGACCTTTACAGGATGAGTATAATTTAGATTGGCTGATTGTTGTAGTTGTACCAGAGTCAGATTTTATGTCCGAAATTAACGCCAATATTCGCACTACTATTAAACTTGGTATTGGTGCAATGATGGTGGCAATTATTATTGGTATGATAACAGCTAGGTGGATTACTTGGCAAATTTCCCGCCTCAATATCGTCGCCAGTAATGTAGCCAAAGGAGACTGGAAACTGTCCCTATATCTGCAAAGAAATGATGAAATAGGACAACTTACAGAGGCTTTTAATACAATGGCTACCCAACTACAAAAGTCATTTCAAGATTTAACCACCCTAAATGAAGCCTTAGCAGAAAGTGAAAGCAGACTGACCAAATTTTTAAATGTGATTCAGGTAGGAGTAGCTATTTATGCACCGAATGGGGAGCTAATTTATTTTAACATAACCGCCACCGATTTACTATCACTTGAGCAGGTGGGAGATTTAGAAACCTATAACTTACCTCTAAATAATTCTATTTATCAACAGGAAACTAATCAACCATACACAGTTAGCTATCTCCCCTATAATAGAGCCTTACCAGGTGAAACAGTGATGTCTGATGACTAGAGATCCAAGTAGGCGATCGCCGTATTACCTGAGAAATGAGAGCAGCTATTATTGTGGAAAAACAAGGCAATATTATCTATAAAATTAGGGGATTCTCAGACATTAGCGAAAACCAAAAACCTGCCAAATTTTATCATAAATTACGGCTCTAAACCAAGGTTTAAAAGCCGAAAATCTCGCCTCATAACCGAATTACAAGTAGCTCAAAAACTGCCATACATGATTTTACCGAAACCGGAATAATTAGCAGAAATATCTAACTTGGAGGCAGCCGAATTTATGGAGCCAGCGGACGAAGTTGGGGGAGATTATTATGAGATCATACTAGAGTAGAATGGCAGATTAACAGTAGGTATTGGTGATGTAACCGGACATGGTTTAGAAAGGTGTTAATGCTGATGAAACCAACAGCAGCTCGGACTTAATCAGCCTGACCATAAGCCGATCACGTAAATTTTTTAAATGGAATTAACCAGGTAATTTATAGTAATGGTATGCCGATGAGAAACGATAAAAATTTAACCCTGTATTTTTTAACATTTCCAGATGATAAATTTCATTTAACCGGACAGCATGAAAGTTGAATTGTAGTTCGTAACCATGGAGAAGTCGAACAAATTGATAGAATGGACTTAGGGTTTCTGATAGGTTTAGAAGAAAATATCTCAGATTTTATTAATCAGCTAGAGGTGAAAGTCAATCCAGGAGAAGTGATGGTTTTATATACCGATGGTATCCCGGAAGCCGTTAATGAGCAACAGGAAATGTATGGTATGGAGCGACTTTGTGGAGTGCTTCAGGAAAACCGCCACGAGTCAGTTGATAGTATTTGTGAAAGGGTAGTTAAAGATGTCAAGCAATTTATCGGCACACAAAAGCTGTTAGATGATATAACCTTAGTAGTTTTAAAAAAAATAGCATAGCCTGAGTAGAGACCGACTCAGGAAGCCGAGAGCCATGCTAATGTTAAAATCTAGTCAACACATATCCTCATTTGTATTGCACTCAGGATCTAAGCTATGGCTGTACTACTTACCTGGATCGCGCTAATTCTGAGCATTCTGCTAACAGAGACATTTTGGCTGGACCCTCTGAGCTTTCTTAATTGGCTACACCTACCGAATTGGACTGGGTTAGCATTTGTGGGGTTAATTGTGACTTGGTGTCTTGGGGAATAGGTACTAACTTGCCCAAAAAATAGTATGTTGTATCAGAGATTTATTTCAAGGTCTATGGTGCGTCAACTGTCTTTTAACCCTAGGGTCCATTTTACTAGTAGCGATCGCCCGACTGTCCGCAAGGAAGCGCCGCGACCGCTGTATCGTGGTTTACTATTAATGCTGGTAGCCACAGGATTGATAGGTTTGCAGGTTCATCGGCTGGTACAACTGCAACTGGTGAAGGGAGCAGAAAACCGACTGAGAGCGGAAGAAAACCGTATCCGGCTGATTCCAGTCCCCTCAAATCGGGGTCGAATTCTCGATCGCAATGGTACAGCCATAGCCGATAACCACCAAGTGCGGGGGGTTTTTTTCTGGCCAAGGGAAAAGACCCCAGAACAGTGGAAACAAGCGGCTAACCAACTGAGTGAGTTACTGGATGTACCAGTAAGCAGCATTTTAAACGAACTAGAACGCATCGGCTACCAATCCGCCACCTCAGTCCGCATTAGCAATAATCTGACTCCAGAAGCCTTTATCTGGTTAGCGGAAAATGCCGAGAAGATGTCCGGGGTGGAAATTAGGATGGAGTCGAGTCGCCACTATCCCCACGGTAATTTAGCAGCTCAAGTAGTTGGCTACATTGGGGAAGCCAACCTACAAGAATTAAAAGCTAACCCCGATTGGCCAATGGGCATGGTAGTAGGACAGTTGGGGATTGAAGCCTTAGCCAATAAAGATTTAGTGGGAGTGTGGGGCGCTCGCTTGGTGGAAGTGAACGCCAAAAACGAGGAACTGCGGATCTTTGGTGAGAAATCCTCTCAAGGGGGTACAGACGTACAACTAACCATAGATATCAATCTGCAGAGAGTGGCGGAACAGGCTCTGGGACAGCGACGGGGAGCAGCAGTAGCCCTGAATGTGAAAACTGGGGAAGTGTTAGCAATGGCGAGTAGTCCACGATTTGACCCTAATTTATTTACTCGCCCCATTACCCCCCAACAATGGGAAGAACTCCAAGGGTTAGACCATCCGTTTCTGAATCGCGCCTTACAGGGATATCCCCCCGGAAGTACATTTAAGATTGTTTCCTCTGCTGCTGGTATGGCTTCTGGCCATTTTAGTCCAGATTCGGTAATTGCGACCTCAGATTCAATTACTATTGGTGGGATTGCCTTTAAAGAACATAGTGGCGGGCTTGGGATAATTGGGTTTCGGGATGCTTTAGCCTTTAGTAGTAATACCTTTTTCTATCGCCTGGGGATGGCCATTGGCCCGGGAACCATGGCTAAATGGGCTAGAAATTTGGGAATTGGTACTACGGATTTAAGATTGTTGGGGTTAACAGAGGGGTCTAGTGGATGGGTTCCTACCCCGGAAGACAAGGAAAAAATGTTTGGGGAACCCTGGTTTTTGGGGGATACTGTCACGATGTCTATTGGTCAAGGGTCGGTACTAGCTACCCCTCTGGAGTTGGCGGTGATGGTATCGGCGATCGCCAATGGTGGACAGCGAGTTAAACCCCATTTACTCTCTTCCATGACTAATACTCCCGCTACCCAACCTGTACCCACAGGATTGGCTCCTGATGTGATTCAAAAAATTCGAGAGGGGTTAGTTGCTACGGTCCAGTATGGAACCGCTCAGGTGATGAATGATGGTAGTATCCCTTTAACTGGCGGGAAAACCGGAACTTCTGAGGTTTGGGGACAGCGATCGCACTCGGTTTATGTCGCCTTTGGTGCTGCGGATCAAGCAGAAATTGCCATTGCTGTAGTCGTGGAAAATGGCGGTTTTGGCTCTAAGGCGGCGGCTCCGGTAGCTCTGGAGATGTTCCAAACCCACTTTGCTGGTAAAAAATAACCACCCACCCAACCGGGTAACACCAAACCCGGTTAGGTAAGAGGTTTCAGGCGGTGGCTACTTCCTCGGCGGGATATGTATAAATTTTGATAATCATAATCAAAAATTTATATAAGTAAACCCTGGCGTTATAGCGATCGCCTTGCTAAATTAAATCTATAGCAACCGAGGAGGAGCCATAGCAGATATGAATACACCCAACTTAAATACCCAGCCAAATTTCATCTTAAAACCCATCAAAACCTGGCTCGATATTCAAGTCAAAAATCCCAAAACAGCCCGGTTAATCTGCAATTTAATCCCCGCAAAATGCCCCTTTGAACGCACTATCAAAATGTTTGGGCGTACAGTTTTACAAATTCCCCCCCTCTGCAAATTCAATCCTTTTTATGAGGAAGTTGTGGCTATGCGATTTCGCGCCCTTTGCTACTTAGCCGATGAATGTGGAGAAGATATTTCTCAGTTTTTTGTAGCCTAAGATAACCTGTCTCTCGCCCAAATTCTAGCATCATCAAGATGCTTTTTAAGAGTTGTTTCTGGTAGAGGTCCTTGGAGGTGATTCCAGGGGAGAACCTGGTTTAATTCCCAGTCTTGATTAACATAAAAATCTATGGGGGGAAGCTGTCCGCGTAATTCCTTAAACCCCCGCCGATAACTTCCGGGACTGTCCCCATAATGGCGGACTTTTTCCAAGAGATAAGATAAACGGCGATCACCTCTGGAAATTAAAGCCTGAATTACCGACCATCGATAACTTTCCGGGCGAAAATCCATCCCATTGGAGCGCAGTTTTTTCTCTAAAAACTTTAATCTTTTTTCGGCGGCTGGATTAACTCCAAACCACTGAAAAGGAGTGTGGGCTTTGGGGACAAAGGTACTACAACCCAGCGTCAGACGTAAACCAGGGGCGGCTTTTTTAATCTCCTGCATCATAGCAACTGTCGCCTCTAAATCCTCTGATTCTTCCCCCGGTATCCCCACCATACCATAGAGTTTAAGGCTTTTTAATCCTCCGGCTTTCGCATTAATGGCAGCTTGGATAATTTCATCATTATCGAGTTTTTTATTAATGATTTTACGGAGGCGATCGCTACCACTTTCCACCGCTATAGTAATACTACGAGTATCCCGTTTCGCCAAAGTAGCCGCTAGTTTCACCGTCACCGTATTCGTGCGAACCGAAGCCAAACTCAATCTCACATCATCATATTCTGGCTGACTCAGATAATCCAACAATTCGTTAAATTCGGGATGTTGAGTCACCGAAGCACCCAATAAACCCAGCCTTTTAGTGACAGTTAAACCCCGATTAATTGCCGGGATTAAAGATGATTCAAGATTCGCCGTCCGGAAAGGTAAAGTCAAATAACTAGCCAAACAAAAACGGCACATTTCTGGACAACTGCGAACCACTTCCACCATATAAATATTTTCCCAAGCCGCCAATTCCGTGACTACGGTGGAAGCTGATAGAGTATTTCCGCGATAGGTTTGTTTTTGCACCTGGGGGGGAATATCACTATCAATAGGTTTAAGAGAAGCGATCGCCCCATCAGGACTGTGATAAGTCACCTCATATAAACTGGGGATATACACTCCCGGAACCTGTGCTAAGTGGCGTAATTTAGTCTGTCGGTCTGCTTGTCTAACCTGTTGATAGGCGCTGATAAAATTAGGTATTAAATCTTCGCCATCTCCCAGTAAAATCACATCAAAAAAATCAGCAAACGGTTCTGGGTTGGCCGTGAGGACAGGTCCGCCGCCAAAAACTAGGGGTTGTTGATTATCGCGCGAGTGCGATCGTCTTGGTAGCCCTAAATCTTCCAACTGCTGTAAAATGTTACTGTAGTCTAATTCCCAGGACAGAGAAAACCCTAATAATTCTGGGTTATTTGGTAGAGGTTCACTCAGATCTGTAAACAGGCGGCTAACTTGTACATCTTGACGGAGTGCTAAAGTCGCCCATACTATCTGATAACCTAGGCTAGTAATTCCCACACTGTATTCATTGGGGAAAGCCAAAATCACCGGAACCGCATTAGTTTCCGGTGTAGCTGGGGTAAATAATAAACGTTCGCGGGCGAATTTGGTAACAGTCACAGTATAAAAATTGACCTAATCAGATTGAGGATATCCAAGTAGGGGTCGAGAGAGATGTCGCCATCTCCCCCTCCCATACAAAACCGGACGTGAGACTTTCACCTCATCCGGCTCCTAGTCTAATTGTTCCATTGTTAAGGATACAGCATTGGCGTTGTTTAGTGCCGTCTTATCATCGTGACAGTGGCGATGTAATAGTTGAAGGTTCTTGTATTCATCCTTTCCGCCGTTGCTTCGAGGTACAATGTGGTCTACTTCAACTAAATCCGATGGTGCGAAATACTGTCCGCACCAGGTACACCTACCTTTTTGCTTTTTGAGTAGTTTTGCTACCCTAATTGGCGTGTCTATTGCTTGTCCTTTCCTGGTTGCCCAGTAAGTCCAATTTCCGTCGTATGGTGTTGCGTCAGGGCGTATTAGGGTGTGTCTGACAATTGGAGTCCAATTATGTTGCCATAATGTGAATCCATCCTTAGTCTTGAATAACCAGGATTCATGCCTTTCTTTCCCATTGCTAAGTTTAACCGTTCCTTGTTGGAAATAGTTTCCTAGCTTTTCGTGGCTTGCCTTTCCGCATCTTGAGGCTGTCCATGCTCGTAACATTTGCCAGACTGTGTAATCTAGCTTATTGAAGGTCTCCATTGAGACGACCCCTGAGTAGTAGTTTGACCATCCCCTTATGATTGGGTTTAGTTTACTAATCAGGGCTGATTGAGGTGCTGTTTTATGTTGTTTGATTACACCCTTAATCACTTCTGTATGGGCTTTAACTGCTTTGTTGCTGGGTTTGATGTGGGTTAAAAAGGTTTTCCTTTTGTTCCCATTTATCTTACCCGCTCTGTTTTTTCCTGCTGGGTATTGCCTGATATTGAATCCTAGAAAATCGAACCCGGGTTCTTCGTTCTTGCCATTATACTCAATGGGATTGAGCGTGTGGCAAATTCGAGTTTTTTGTGGTTTAATCTCTAATCCTACAGGTTTTAACCATTCAGAAATAGCAGTTTTGCACTGTTCAATGATTTCTAGGTCTTTGGATATGACTACAAAATCATCGGCGTATCTTATAACAGTAGCTTGCGCTCTGTTTGCTTTCTTAGGATACATTGTCTCTATGAACCTAACCATTCCATCCAGTGCGATGTTGGCTAGGAGTGGGCTTATTACCCCTCCCTGGGGTGTCCCTGTTTCTGTATCATCAAATACGCCGTTATCTAGCACGCCTGCTTTAAGCCATTTTTTCAGGTCTCTTTTCAAGCTGCTTGTACAATGAATTTTGGACAGTAGGTAATCATGGTTTATTCGGTCAAAACATTTTGCTATGTCTGCATCCAGTACATAATATTCACCCTTGTTGATACTTAGATAAATTCGTGCTATTGCGTCGTGGGTTGACCGTCCGGGACGGAACCCATAGCTTGTGCCTTCAAATCTCGATTCCCATTCAGGTTCGAGAGCCGACTTAACCAAGGCTTGCCTCGCTCTATCTTGGATTGTGGGTATTCCCAGGGGGCGTTTTTCATCCCTTCCGGGTTTTGGAATCCACACCCGTCGCAGTGGTTTTGCTTTGAGGTTTCCCTTGATGCTCTCAACAAGTTCAAACCTTTGTCTTGGAGAGATTGCTCTCATTCCATCAACTCCGGCTGTTTTCTTGCCTTGATTATCTTGGGTCACTCGTCGCACTGCTAAGAGTCGGGCATAATATGACTTCACCAATAGACGTTGCAACCTTCGTGCCTTTGCATCCTGTCCCGATTTAGCTGCTTGAAATATCCTCTTTTGGAGCTTAAAGATGTATCGCTGAACCTTGGCCCAGTTAATACTTCTCCATACATTCGTAGTCTTTGTAAGTTTTGGTTTCCCAAATCCCTTACTTTCTCTCGATTTCGTCATTTTGACTCCTACTAGACTCTATTCTTTACAATCAAACCGTGACCCGTTAGCATATCCCTACCATTACAGTCGGGCGTTGGCTTCTGGTCACATCTCACATCCTCTTAGACTTGCGGTTACACTTATCCCTACTGATATCTCGACCAGATAATCAGAGTCTAGGAGGACTTAAAACGTTCCGTTTATATGGGCATTCCATCTTTAGACTTGTCCTTTCCACCGGGGTACCTTTAAAGGTCTGTGTAGGTAGTCTTACAAGCCTCCTACTTTTCCCCTTGCTCTTTTGAACGTAGCGTGTCAACCTATTTCGCTACTAAATATTTACGATGGTTCAAGCCGGACATTCGGTTTCCCTAATCATGGATGGTTGGCAGTGGTCGCATTTGGTAGTAGGTTCTACTTCACGCCTTCCGTTCCCCGCTTCAATCCCAGGGGTGTGATTCCTGAAATTGGGGGTGGCTATCGCCGTTACCCTCATCTCCATTCCATTCATTCCTGTTCGGTTTCCCGATTTCTTTCCGGTTCGGTTTCCCGTCCCTTCAATTATTAATAAATGTTAAGAATTGTTACAGAGTGTGTTGACCTTGGGTTCCCTGCCTTGTTTTGTATATTTCTATACCAAACTTTGGGACATATAAACAGTTATGGAGATGGTCAGGAGTGCATCCTTATATTCAACCAAGGGGCTGAAATCCCCACCAGGCGGTTATTTCGGCATCGCAGCCTTATTTCATGCCTGAACGTCTCGCACTATTAGTGATATTTTAACTTAAACCACAAAATAGTCGAAGCCAATACGAAAGTCGCCACATTAGTTAGGATAATCGGTAGATCTTGAATCAGGGTCCCATATACAATCCTTGACACTCCCCGGCGTGAACGCACGGGGATTCTTTGTTCTACGACACGACTTGCTGATGCAGGATTTCTCCAACAACAGTAGAGGACTTGTCTCCCAAAGCGTTGCTCGGCTATCCGAAAGTTCCGGTATGCCCTACCGTACTCAATCCTCGACTCAGAATATTTCTAGCTGCGTTTTCATCCCTATCCATTGAGCAACCACACTTACAAACGTGCGTTCTTGTGGATAGTGTTTTCTTCACAATTGCACCGCAGTTAGAGCATTCTTGGCTAGTGTATTGCGGATTTACCGCAACCGTTACTCTTTCAAAAACTTTAGCAAAGTATTCAAGCCAGACACGGAACTGATACCAAGAAGCGTCGTTGATAGACTTAGCTAAACAATGATTCTGCACCATATTTTTAATTCTCAAATCTTCGTAGGCTATCAAGTCGTTTGACTGAACTACGCACCTTGCCAACTTCACAGCATGGTCTTTACGTTGCCTACTTATTTTGAGATAGTGTTTACCTAGAATCTGTCTAGCTTTGCCTCTGTTTTTTGAACCTTTAACCTTCTTCGATACGCGACGGTGACTACGTTTTAAGACCCGTTCGCCTTTTCTCAGGAATCTAGGATTTTCAACGGTGACTCCGTTTGAATCGGTGTAATACTCTTTCAGTCCAACGTCTAAGCCAATGGTATTGCCTGTCGGCGCTGTGTTTTCTTTCCTGTCAACGTTAATACAGAATTGAACGTACACACCATCAGCACGTTTCACCAGTCTTACCCGTTTGATCTGGCTGACTTGGTAAAAGTGTAAATCGCGTGTACCTTTGATTTTGAGTTTACCAATTCCTTTTTTATCTGTGAAAGTTATTGATTTTCTGTCGTCTGCAAGTTTCCACCCGGTTGATTTATATTCAACTGAGCGACAATCTTTTTGAAACTTCGGATACCCCTTTTTACCGGGAATCTTCTTCTTGCAGTTTTCATAGAATCGAGAGATAGCTGACCAAGCTCTTTCAGCGCTGGCTTGTCTCGCTTGAGAATTGAGTTCGTCGGCAAATGGAAAAGTTGCTGCCAGCACCGCACAGTATTTGTTCAAATCGTACTTATTCTTTTTAGGATTATCCATCCAATAGCGCAAACAGCTATTGCGGACAAACTGCGCTGTACGAATGGCTTCAGCTACTGCGATGAACTGGCTTGATTTTCCGTAGGTTTTGAACTCAAAAACTAGCATGGCTCTACCTCCTATCTTATGCTAACGCCATCAGCACAAAACATTCGATATTGCCACAAAAATTTACAATTAAAGCCGTCCTAGAAGGACGGGGTTTTAGACCCAGTTTCTTGATAAAAATACCCCCGTACAGAAAATTACGAACATTCCCAGGGAGACATCACGGGTTGATTTAGTTTTCCAGGTTTTAATTGCTTGGGGAAGAAATGCAATAGTCGTCAGCATCCCCGCTAATAGCCCAATTCCAGTAATTGTGTTCATAAATTGATGAGCAAATCCTGTGCTTAATTCAATAAAAATCCCACCCAAAACGAGTGGGATATTATCAACACTTGAGTATTAACACTCAGATTTTATGGTTCTTAAAATTAGAGTGCAGAACCCACACCGACGTAAGCCCCATAGAAAAACAGACCAACCACAACCAGAACACCAGTTCCGGCTACCGTGGCGATTAACCAAAGGGGAAGTTTAGCATCTCCAGACACAGCTTTATACCTCTCTATTCAAAATTGAAATTACTGGGGAAAAGGGTAAATATCTCCAAGGTATAATGGTACTTCTAGTTAGTTAAAGAAATAACTAGAAAACAGGATACCCAGGACAAAAATCAACAGCAAGCCCAGATACAGAGAGGTTCTGTTCAGTTCAACAGGCTGCTTATTGGGGTTACGACTACGATCCATGTATGTCTCCTATCGTTGAATAAACTGCATAGCGGCGATCGCACCCAGGAAGAAAACTGTAGGAACAGCCAGGGTGTGTACAGCCAACCAGCGAACCGTAAAAATCGGATAAGTTATCGGTTGGTTTTGATTTGCATTCGTCATGTTTTTAAGTTCTCCTGGATCTACTTACCAATAAATTGATCAATTTGTGTCTTGCTATCTTGGCGTTCAGTGATAATCGGTAGTTCCTGGCGCTCTTGAGTAAAATACTCATTAGGGCGAGGTGTACCAAAAGCATCATAAGCCAATCCGGTGCTGACAAATAACCATCCAGCAATAAACAAAGCCGGAATTGTCAGACTATGAATCACCCAATAACGGACACTTGTAATAATGTCACCAAACGGACGCTCACCAGTAGTACCTGCCATTTAAGTCTCTCCTGTTAACAAATCCACAACTTACAGACTCTCAATCATATTATAATAGGGTAGAGAGTCACTGATAACAAGCCAATTTTACCAACATTTTTTAAAGGCTGGTTTTGCTCTCAACTAGATGCTGAGGTGTTTCCGGTGTATCTAAGTAATGTTCCCCGTTGACCGAGTATAAATCCCCGTTCAGGACTGATAAACTCAATGCGGTAAAAATTCGAGGGAATATCTTCAACTTCCCTATCTTTTTGCCAGGCTTCACCCCCATCAAAACTACAGAGAAGGTTTCCACTACCGCCAGCGACCCAAATCTCCTCTGGGGTACGATAAGCCAAATCGAGTAATCCCCAACTGGTGGAAAACTCTGGCTTAATAGGATCACTCCACTCTTCAGGATCATTAGGATCGCTAAATCGGATTTCACCGCCGCGCGCTAACATCCACAGGCGGTTATCCTGACCAAAGCCAATTTTTTCTAGGCGTTTAGAACTATAGCGAATGTGGGGAGTCCAAGAGGTCTGTCCCGGTTCCCAAGTCGAGTAAAAATTACCCTTAGCCGAAACGGTAACATATTCGCCTTGTTCCGAGCGAGACAAGCTGCGAATCACCCCCACAGCATCTTCTACCATAGCTTGCCAAGTTTTACCGCCATCTTTAGTTTGATAGATGGCTCCGACATTAGTAGTCATTTCCGCCGCACTAGGTCCGAGGGCGACAATATTATTAGGAGCGCCGGGGAGTTTATTGCTGAGGGCGATGCGAGTCCAGGACTTACCGCCATCAGTGCTATGGAGAAGTACAGAAGGCTCACCGACAATCCATCCCTCCGAGCCACTAAAGCTAACAGAGGTCAGCAGAAGATTAGGTTCATCGAGATCTAGCTGTTTAGTTTCCCAGGTCTTACCCCCATCGTAAGTTTCTAACAAAGTGGCATTGCTACCGACAATCCAACCATGATCGGAGTTATCGACAAAATCGATATCAAATAACTTGGCATCTGTAGCCACCGGGACTAATTCCCAAGGATTATAGCTAACATCTGGCAGATAGTCACAACTTGCACAGAACAAAGCCACAGCTATCAAAATCGCCAATTTTTTCAAAAATTTAGGGAACTGCATTTGATTCAATCTGGTTAAATCCCTTAACGTAAACCATACAAACTAATAAAAAACAGAAATGCCAAAGCCAGCCCGCCAAAAATGAGAAGACTTTTCTGTTGAGAGGTTAGGGTATTGACTCCCAGACCAAACCCGAGATTCTCCTCAAATCCAGACGGACCGGAGGAGGAGCCAATATTCCTAAATTGGCTACGGGGCGCACCGCAAACGGGACAACGCCACCTAGCTGGCAGATCTTCAAATTCAGTACCTGGGGGAATATTGCCTGTAGAACTGCCTTTGGAGGGTTCATAGACGTAACCGCAGGCGTTACATTCATATCGGTCTGGGGATTTGACTTCAGTGGCTGGCTCACTCATAGTACGGACGGTCGGGGAGTTAATTATTAAAAGTCTATTACATAATATTACAGAACCTGACAAAGTTAAATCAATCTGTGGCGATCGCCCAAAATCCTCGAAATCCCCAAAATCCCCAAAATCCTCGAAATCCCCAAAATCCCCAAAATACCCAAAATACCCAAAATACCCAAAATACCCAAAATACCCAAAATACCCAAAATACCCAAAATACCCAAAATACCCAAAAATCTCAACAGTCCCCAAAATCCCCAAAATCCCCAAAAGCCAGTCAACAGGTTCAGCCCTGTTGGTAAGGGCGATAATCGCGGATTTCTGTTAAGATCCAACGAGAGCGATCGCGATCATCTAGTCCCACTGAACCGATCAGATCTTTGATTTATCGGTACAAGTGATCCAATAATATAAAGAACCGGTTACCAAAACTATAACTCTGCTGATCTACTGTGTTTTTTCTGAACGGTTACGAATATTTCCTGGGCTTCCTAATCATCTGTAGCCTAGTCCCGATACTAGCTCTAGGAGCCTCCAAAATCCTCCGACCCCAAAGTAGAAGCGCCACTCGTCGCATAACCTACGAGTCTGGCTGTGAACCCATAGGGGGGGCTTGGATTCAATTCAACATCCGCTACTATATGTTTGCCCTAGTCTTTGTCATCTTTGATGTAGAGACAGTATTTCTGTACCCCTGGGCGGTAGCATTTCATAGGTTAGGCCTACTAGCCTTCATAGAAGCACTCATCTTTATTACCATCCTAGTCATTGCTTTAGTGTACGCATGGCGCAAGGGTGCGTTGGAATGGTCATAGGTACGGTATTACAGGTTATAAAAATATGACAACTCAAAGTCCTTCACCGAATACAACTATCATCAACCCCATTGAGCGACCCCAGGTAACTGAGGAATTGTCGGAAAATGTGATCCTGACCACGGTTGATGATCTCTACAACTGGGCTAGATTATCTAGTCTGTGGCCGTTGCTCTATGGGACTGCCTGTTGTTTTATTGAATTTGCGGGTCTAATTGGTTCGCGGTTTGACTTCGATCGCTTTGGATTGGTGCCACGGTCTAGCCCCAGACAAGCGGATCTGTTAATTACGGCGGGAACCATCACCATGAAATATTCCCCCATGTTGGTCAGGCTTTACGAACAAATGCCGGAACCCAAATATGTGATTGCTATGGGAGCGTGTACCGTCACCGGGGGAATGTTTAGCATGGACTCCCCCACCGCAGTGCGGGGGGTAGATAAGCTGATCCCGGTAGATGTTTACATCCCCGGCTGTCCTCCTCGCCCAGAAGCGATCATTGATGCGATTATTAAACTACGCAAGAAAATCGCTAACGAATCATTCCAGGAGCGGGGAAATCTCCAACAGACCCATCGCTACTATACGCGATCGCATAATCTGAAAGTAGTCGAACCGATTTTAACCGGGGAATACTTAGAATCAACTACCCGTCAAGTCCCCCCGAAACAACTGACCGAGGCGATCGGGATGCCTGTGCCTCCCGCCCTACAAACCGAACCCATGAAAAAGGAGGAACAGCGTGGCTGAGACCGAAACCGAAGCCCCCATCATTGAAGCCGGACTCGTCTCCCAGTGGTTAAGTCAGAATGGATTTGACCATGAATTTCTGGGTCCCAATCATGTGGGAGTCGAGATGATTAAAGTAGACCGGGATTATTTAATTCCCCTAGCTACTGCCTTATATGCCTATGGTTTCAACTATCTACGGTGTCAGTGTGCCTATGATATGGGACCAGGGGAAGATTTAGTCAGCACCTACCATCTCGCCAAAGTTCAGAACAATGTGGAACAACTAGAGGAAGTTTGCGTCAAAGTTTTCGTTCCCCGAAGCGACCCAAAAGTTCCCTCAGTTTATTGGATTTGGAAGGCAGCGGACTTCCAAGAACGCGAGTCCTATGATATGTATGGTATCGTCTACGAAGGCCATCCTAACCTGAAGCGGATTTTAATGCCAGAAGATTGGGTAGGCTGGCCACTTCGGAAAGACTATATCTCGCCAGACTTCCATGAATTGCAAGATGCGTATTAGTGGATTAGTGGAGTGTTATAGTTTTTTTCAGGTCAGACCATAACCGTTATGGTTGTTGACTGTTAAGAACAGTGGGTAGCCCTAGAGCGCCCACCACTCCCCTGGGGCGGAAATGAGGATGTCCCCCATTCACAACCCAATTGCAATCTTTCTCAAAAGTCTGGTATATTTTCTTAGGCTCATGCTGTTATATTCAATGTGGTCTTAAGAATACGCACTCAGAGCAAGCGAGTGTATTCTGTTGGGATTAAGTCAAGGAACATAGACTTGATCTTGCAAAAACTGTCTTAGTCCAACATTTTGGTGGAGGAGTTCAAGCTAATGTCAAACCTTACAGGTACTAGTTTTATAGATGTCAACCGCACTGGCGTATTCGATCCTGGTGATCTGCCAATAGCTAATGCTGCGGTATTCACAGATTTGCCGCCTTTTGATGGTATATACCAACCGGATCAAGGTGAACGGAGCGCCATTACTGGTCAGGATGGCAGCTTTGTAATCACTGATTTACAGACTTTAGGAGCCGGTACTCCGTTCCAACTGCAACAAATCCCTCCTGCTGATGGTAGTGTCAGCAGTCCTGGGAACAACCTACCCCTCCCTTTCACCGTTCCCGCCGATCCGACCCAGAACATAGGCCCAGTTGCCATTGCTAACTTGCCTCCCGATGTCCCTGTACCTTCAGTTCCCCCCATTACCAGCAAGGGTAACATCCAAGGTCGGACTTTCGTAGATAACAATGTTGATGGCATCTTTAATCTTGACGAACCTGTTGTCGGTGGTATTCCTCTGTTCCTTGACTTAGACGGTAACGGAGCCTGGACAGCCAACGAACCTATTACAGTAAGCCGTCCCGATGGTTCTTATTCCTTCAATAATCTGACTCCGGGAACCTACCAACTGCGGCCCCTATTGCCTGGGAACGACGTACCCCCAGGATTAGGTGGTGTAACTAGCTTTGCAGATAGATTAGTTGCCACTAATGATGATCCAAAATTAGTTAACGTTTCAGCCGGTGCTGTTACCTTCCAGGACTTGGGCTATGTAGTTCCCGGAAGCATCTACGGTTTCGTAGTTTCCGACTTAAACAGTAACGGTGTTGCCGATCCCGGAGAAGCAGGTATCCCTGGCATTACGGTGTCTGGCGGCGGAAGAACTGCGGTTACAGATGCCAATGGTTTCTACATCCTTGATGTAGATGCGAGATTCCCCACCTTCTCGGATGCGGAGTTAGCCCAAAATCCCTACCTACACTATGTACTTTCCAACGAGCCTGGGTTGTTGACAGAAAGTTTTGCAGTCGAGGTGGTTAATCCTCCTGGTAACTTGGTAGCTACCGGACCTGATCCTGATTTTGATGTGGCTTTGGGTCGTGGTGGAGCCGCACAAAAGAACTTTTTCTTTAACGTTCCCCCCAGCCTGGTGGGAGGTCCTGGAGTTCCAGATAGTATCACTGGCTTTGTGTTCACCGATGTTAACATTGACAGTGCCTACCAAGTTGGTGAACCCCTCCTGGAAGGTGTAACCGTTTACCTGGATCTGAATAAAGACGGACAGTTAAACAGCGGTCCCCTGCGTGACCCAGTAACTGGGGCTGTGATTCTGGATCCTAACGGCAACCCATTCCCGGCTGAACCCAGTACAGTAACTGGCCCTGGCGGTAATTTTGGCTTCTTTAATGTCTCCCGCTGGTTGCCCTTTATCGAACCTGGGGATGTTGAATTTCAGGTCCGGGTGGAAGCACCTGCTTCGTTGCCTTTCGTCACCACTCCCGATGTATCAATCTCTGGTGAAGGGTTGGGAGTTTTGGCGGAAGTGGGCGCATCTGGCGTAGCCTTCGGTATGTCCCAGTTCCCCGTTTAGCTTCTCGCGGAGAAGCCCCGCGCTGTAGTTTTCGATTCAGGGTCGGGTAGTTCACGCGCAGTATTCTGGCAGCGTTGCTGATTCAGGAGTCAAAATAGGCGTAAAAATATAATGGCGAACATCCCAGGCAGAAGGTTGGCTTGGGATGTTTTTTGTTTTGTATCAAAATACTCAATTTTTGTGGTAAGGAGGTATTATTATATAGCGAGAGGGTTAACGGGGGTTTAAAAGATTAAAAGTTGTCTAAACTGTCAACGATCGCAACGTTTCCCGCTAATGTCTTCACCCTAGACAATGGTTTAACCGTCATTCATCAGGAAATTCCAGCTACACCGGTGGTCGTGGTAGATGTTTGGGTTAGGGCGGGAGCCACAAGAGAGCCAGAGCTTTGGTCGGGGATGGCTCATTTTCTGGAGCACATGATTTTTAAGGGGACTGAAAAAATCGCCCCCGGTTTGTTCGACTGGGTAATTGAAAGCCGAGGGGGGGTGGCTAATGCAGCTACAAGCCACGACTATGCCCATTTTTTCATTACCAGCGCCGCCCAGTATTTAGAGGAAACCCTGTCTCCGCTGGCTGATTTACTGCTGCACGCGGCGATACCTGATGATGAGTTTGTGCGAGAACGTTCGGTGGTGTTAGAAGAACTGCGCCAATCTCAGGATAGCCCAGATTGGATAGAGTTTCAAGCGATGATGGAAACTCTCTATGGTAATCATCCCTATGGGCGATCGGTTTTGGGGACGGAAGCGACTCTGATGCCGCGAACTCCTGACGAAATGCGGAAGTTTCATCGCTGTCACTACCAACCGGAAAATATGGCGGTAGTGATTGTTGGGGGAGTCTCGGAAAAGCGATCGCAAGATTTAGTTTCGGAGGCTTTTGGTTCATTTTACCACCGGGAAGAATGCCCGATCACAAACGGTTATCATCAACCCCAACTTAGGGGTATCCTGCATGAGGAACTACTACTACCTAATGTAGAACAACCTCGGATAACTATGGCTTGGTCAGGACCTGGGGTTGAAAACATACGACATGGCTACGGACTAGACCTAATCTCAGTTTTATTAGCAGAGGGGAGAACTTCTCGCCTAGTGCAATTATTACGGGAAGATAGACAGCTAGTAGACTGTATCAGTAGCGGTTTCTCCCTACAGCGGGAGTCGAGTCTATTTACGATTAATGCGTGTTTAGATATTGACAATATCGAAGAAGTTGAACACCTAATCTGCGAGTGTTTAGCGAATTTAGCAGCAACTCCGATGTCGTCAGCGGAACTCGATCGCTGTAAGCGTTTACTGTGTAATGACTACGCCTTCTCAACGGAAACACCGGGACAATTAGCGGGTTTATATGGCTATTATTTCACAGTAGCGAAACCAGAGATTTCGGTAAGTTATCCCCACCAAATCAAATCCCTAGAAGCGGAGGAATTACAGGAGATTGCGAAAACTTACCTGAGCCAGGAACGATATGCGATGACTGTAGTGAAGCCCATATAATTAATAATTAATAATTAATAATTAATAATTAATAATTAATTGTAGGTTGGGTAAAGTAGGTGGGGTGAAACCCAACAGAGTAGTTAATAATTAATAATTAATAATTAATAATTAATAATTAATTGTAGGTGGGGTGAAACCCAACAGAGTAGGTTGGGTAAAGTAGGTTGGGTGAAACCCAACAGAGTAGTTAATAATTAATAATTAATAATTAATAATTAATAATTAATTGTAGGTGGGGTGAAACCCAACAGAGTAGGTTGGGTAAAGTAGGTTGGGTGAAACCCAACAGAGTAGGTTGGGTAAAGGGCAGGGAAAGCGAAGTCCATGGGATTGATTGATGATGTAATTTAGGCTTATGATGTTTGGTTGTAGTCCTGACCGAGCGATCGCCACTATGTCCATGATTGCGGAATCCCCATTTAGTCCCGAAGAAATAGCCTCAGAAGGCTTAAAACCCGAAGAGTATGAGGAAATCTACCAAAGACTAGGCAGACACCCCAACAAAGCCGAATTAGGGATGTTTGGGGTAATGTGGAGTGAACATTGCTGCTACAAAAATTCTCGCCCTCTCCTGAGCCAATTTCCCACCAGTGGCGATCGCATTCTTGTCGGTCCAGGAGAAAACGCCGGAGTAGTAGACTTTGGGGACGGTATCCACCTAGCCTTCAAAATAGAATCCCATAATCATCCCAGTGCGATCGAACCATTCCAAGGAGCAGCCACCGGAGTGGGGGGAATTTTGCGGGATATTTTCACCATGGGAGCGCGTCCGATCGCCGTACTCAACGCCCTGCGATTCGGTTCCCTAGAAGACCCCAAGACCCAGCCAATTTTACTGGGAGTAGTCGCCGGAATTTCCAACTATGGTAACTGTTTTGGAGTCCCAACCGTGGGGGGAGATGTATATTTTGACAGCTATTATAGCGGCAACCCCCTAGTGAACGCCATGGCGATCGGCATCATGGAAACCCCAGAGATAGTTAAATCCGGTGCTGCTGGTATTGGTAACCCAGTGCTGTATGTAGGTTCAACCACCGGAAGGGACGGAATGGGAGGCGCAAGTTTTGCAAGTAGCGAACTCAGCGAAGAGTCCATAGCCGATCGCCCTGCTGTACAAGTAGGAGACCCATTTTTAGAAAAATCCCTAGTCGAAGCCTGTTTAGAAGCGTTTAAAACCGGGGCTGTAGTCGCCGCCCAGGACATGGGAGCCGCCGGAATCACCTGTTCCACCTCGGAAATGGCTGCTAAAGGGGGAGTCGGTATCGAACTAGATTTAGACCTAATCCCCGTGCGAGAGACGGGAATGGTCCCTTATGAATATTTATTATCCGAATCCCAGGAGAGAATGTTATTTGTCGTCCACAAAGGACGGGAATCAGAATTAATTGAGATTTTCCATCGTTGGGGACTACAAGCGGTCGTCGCCGGAAAGGTGATTCCAGAAGCGATCGTGCGGATTTTGTTTAAAGGTGAAATCGCCGCCGAAATCCCCTCCACAGCTTTAGCTGATAATACCCCCATTTATCACCGGGAATTGATGTCAGAACCTCCCGAATATGCCCAAACCGCCTGGGCGTGGTCGCCGGAAACTTTACCCGCCACCACAGTATCAGGGATGGAAATAGAAAATCAACTGGTAACTTGGAATCAGGTATTATTGAATCTCTTAGATACCCCATCGATCGCCTCTAAGTCTTGGGTATATCGTCAATATGACCACCAAGTGCAAAATAATACCGTCATTGTACCGGGTGGCGCTGATGCGGCGGTGGTGCGGTTGCGCCCTCAAGAACCCATTGGCAATAATCCCGGTAAAATTTGGCCGGGGGTGGCTGCCACTGTTGATTGTAACGCCCGCCATGTCTATCTTGACCCCTACGAAGGCGCTAAGGCTGTGGTTGCAGAGGCGGCGCGGAATTTAAGTTGTGTCGGGGCTGAACCTGTGGCGGTGACGGATAACCTCAATTTTGGTAGCCCGGAACATCCTATTGGTTATTGGCAATTAGCACAAGCCTGTAAGGGCATTTCTGAGGGCTGTAAGGCGTTTTCTACTCCGGTGACGGGGGGGAACGTTTCTCTGTATAACGAGACTCTGGACGCGCAAGGAAAGCCACAGGCAATATATCCGACTCCGGTGGTGGGAATGGTGGGATTATTGCCAGATCCGGCTCTCGCTTGTGGTCAAAGTTGGCAACAACCAGGAGATTTGATTTATCTGTTGGGGGTGACTAATTGGTTGGCTGATGAGGATCATGGTTATATTACCCTGGGAGGATCGGAGTATTTGGCGGTAATACATAATCTGGTGGCGGGTAAGCCTCATAGGGTCGATTTTGACTTGGAACTAATGGTTCAAAAGGTTTGTCGCCAGGGAATTCGTAACGGTTGGGTGCGATCGGCTCATGATTGCGCTGAGGGAGGCTTGGCGATCGCTTTGGCAGAATGTTGCATTGGCAACCGATTGGGGGCTACCATTAACCTAGGGTTAACCTCAGATCCTTGGCAACGCTGGGATACGATCCTGTTTGGTGAGGGGGGAGCTAGGATTTTGGTTTCCGTTCCTACTCAACACCAGCAGGCTTGGGAGGGTTATCTGCAAGAAATCTGGGTGAGCGATCGCCAATTTTGGCATCACTTGGGTACAGTGACGGCAGTTGACTCGTCTTTGCAAATTCTAGCCGATGATAACACCAGTTTAATTGGGGTTAATGTGGCGGAAATGGCCGATCGCTATAATTATGCGATCGAGCGTCGTCTATCTTAAAATTCCCTCCGGGGGATTTGTTTATCAGCCTATCGGCGATCGCATCTCATTTGCTACCGATATAAGAGATAACTGATAATTGGTAATTGACAGTTATTAACTATCCTATCTCTTGCGGTTTTCACCAACTCAGTTAACATCACAAGATTACCATGATTCCTAATAAGTCCCATGTGACCGATGACCAGTTTCACACCGAGCTAATCCCCGATAAACCAGAGGAAGCCTGCGGTGTGTTTGGGGTTTATGCTCCCGGTCAAGATGTGGCAAAATTAACTTATTTTGGGCTATATGCTCTCCAACATCGAGGTCAGGAGTCAGCCGGAATAGCTACTTTTGAAGGGGAAGATCTGCATTTATATAAAAATATGGGACTGGTTTCCCAAGTATTTAATGAGTCTATTTTACAACAGTTAAAAGGTGATTTAGCCGTAGGTCACACACGCTATTCGACCACTGGCTCTAGTCGCATCGTTAATGCTCAACCTGCGGTTTCCGAAACTAGATTGGGACCTGTGGCTGTCGCTCATAATGGTAACTTAGTTAATACTGCTGAATTGCGGGAGGAAATGAGTAGACGAAAGTTTGATTTTGTCAGCACTACCGACACCGAATTAATTGCTTTGGCGATCGCTTCCGAAATTAATGGCGGTAAGGATTGGTTAGAAGCTAGTATTACCGCTTTTCAAATGTGTGAGGGAGCATATAGTTTGGCTATTGGTACTCCCGTCGGTTTAATGGGAGTCCGAGACCCACACGGAGTCAGACCTTTAGTAATTGGAACTTTGGGAACTAATCCCCAAAGATATGTTTTGGCTTCCGAAACCTGCGGCTTGGATATTATTGGCGCTGAATATCTCCGAGATGTTGAACCGGGAGAATTGGTTTGGATTACTGAACAGGGGATTTCCTCATTCCATTGGAGTCAAAAACCTGCGCGGAAATTGTGTATTTTTGAAATGATTTATTTCTCCCGTCCTGATAGTGTCGTCGAAGGAGAAAGTTTGTATAGTTATCGTATGAGAATTGGTCGGGTTCTGGCGACTGAATCTTCTGTTGATGCTGATATGGTTATTGGAGTACCTGATTCCGGTATCCCAGCAGCGATCGGCTTTTCTCAACAGTCGGGAATTCCTTATGCGGAAGGATTGATTAAAAACCGTTATGTCGGTCGCACCTTTATTCAACCTACCCAAGTTATGCGAGAGTCCGGTATTAAAATGAAGTTGAATACCCTGAAAGATGTCCTGGAAGGAAAACGGGTAATTATGGTTGATGATTCCATTGTTAGGGGGACTACTAGCCGTAAAATTGTTAAGGCTTTACGAGATGCTGGTGCGACTGAAGTACACATGAGAATTTCATCGCCTCCCGTCACTCATCCCTGTTTCTATGGGATTGATACCGATAACCAGGACCAGTTAATTGCGGCGACTAAATCTGTCGCGGAAATTCAAGAACAAATAGGCGTCGATTCTTTGGCTTATCTCAGTTGGGAAGGTATGCTAAATGCTACTAAACAAGACCCCTCGACTTTCTGTTCCGCTTGTTTTACGGGGGATTATCCTATTGATGTACCGGAAACCGTTAAACGCTCTAAATTGATGTTAGAAACGCCTCCGGTTAAAGCCTAAAATTATCCCCGATATCATGGTGCGTTATGGAATATAACCCCAATTCCGCCAATTATTAACTCCTAGATGAAACTGCTTTCAGTCGAACATTTTAACCTCAAGTTACCCGCTAATTTTAACCTCCGAAAAGTGCGCTATATCTCCCTGTCTCTATTCAGTGGAATATTGATGGGGTTGGCTACCGAACCTCTGGGGTGGTGGCTAGTGGCTTGGGTGGCTTTTGTTCCTCTGTGGGTTATGGTGGTGGAAGCTAAAAGACGGGGACGAATACCCTGGGAAATAACCGCTGGTTGGGGTGTTGGCTATTATGGCTTTTCCCTGTTTTGGATGACCGGAATTCACCCCATGACCAGTCTGGGAGTTCCCTGGTTGGCTAGTTTGGCGATCGCTATATTTTCCTGGGTTTTTATTACCCTCTGGGGAACAGCGATCGTCATCGTTTGGGGATGGTTATTTGCGAAATTAATGCCATTAAATATCGGCGCTAAAACCTCGTTAATTAGAATCCTAATAGGGACGGCTTTATGGTGTGCTTTAGAAGCCGTTTGGAGTGGGGGTCCCCTGTGGTGGTCAACACTCGCTTTAACCCAAAGTTTCGGTAATTTGGTGATTCTCCATTTGGGTCAAATCTCTGGACCTAATACCGTTGTGGCTACTATATTAGTCGTCAATGGGACTGTAGCTGAACTCTGGTTAACACATAAACAGCAGAAATCGTCACTCTATTTAATTCCTGTCGGAATATTTGCGATCGCTCATTTAATCGGATTGAGTCTCTACAATATTCCCCTAAATTCTGACCCCGAAACTTCTCTGAGAGTCGGAGTTATTCAAGGGAATATCCCTAATGAAATTAAACTCAATCCCCAGGGTTTTCGACAGGCTTTAAATGGATACACGCGGGGATATTTAGAATTGGCGGCGCGGGGTGTCGATGCAGTCTTAACCCCCGAAACCGCTTTGCCTTTTGTCTGGAACAGACATGACAGCTATCACTACAATTATAGCTTATATCAGGCGATTTTGCCACAAGGTGTTATAGCTTGGGTGGGGGGATTTGGCGAGACCGAAGGGGGATTAACTAATAGTTTATTTACCATTAATGGTGAAGGGGAAATTATCGGTCAATATGACAAAACTCATTTAGTTCCCCTGGGTGAATATATCCCCTTTGATGCCATTCTGGGAAGGGTCATTAATCGTCTGTCACCCCTGGAAGCGCGGTTAGTCGCCGGGGAAAAACAACAAAAATTTGAGACTGGTTGGGGAAAAGCGATCGCTGGAATTTGCTACGATTCCGCCTTTGCTGACCATTTCCGCCGTCAAGTAGCAGCAGGAGGGGAATTTATCCTAACAGCCTCTAATGATGCTCATTATGCCACTATGATGCTATCACAACATCACGCCCAAGATGTGATGCGCGCCATAGAAGGCGATCGCTGGACAGTTAGGGCTACTAATACAGGTTATTCTGGCATTATCGACCCCCACGGTCGCACCTTATGGATTTCTGGTATCAATACCTACGAAATCCATGACCATATCATTTACCGCCGCCATAGCCAAACCCTTTATGTCCGTTGGGGAGACTGGTTAACTTTCCTTTTACTAGCCATAAGTGCGATCGTCATTTTCTGGAATCGTTTTCTGTCATTAGCGATACCACAAAATAGGCGCTAATATTAATATCATGGTTAGAGCTGATAAATCGCTGCCAATTTCTTCCTTTGTTAGCCTTAGTCACACAGGAAACAAGAATCGGCTAGATTGCCTTTCCGCCGCCAGCTATAGCTAGGCGGTTTCCCAGCTACCGGAGATATTCCATGACACAATCACAACGCCCCCCAGCCCCCCCGCGTCCACCTAGCCCACCTGCACCCCCTCGCCCACCTGCACCGGGCGCTCAGAAAAGTAGCCCTCCACCTGCACCCGCCCAAGCAGCAAGTCCCGTCGCCGTGGGAATTACCAGCAGAGGACCAGGACCTAGCCCCGGACAGCCAACCTTGCGAGAGATTGTCCAACGCGCCGATGAGTTAGGCGCATCTGATGTTCACTTAGGGGTTAATGAAACACCTCGCCTGAGATACCGAGGCGATATGACCCCCCAAGAAGATTGGCCAGTCACAGACCTTAATAGCTTTATGAGTTGGCTACGGGAGGTCTTAACCGATGAGGAAATCCATCAGTTTCAGGAAAACCTAGACTTTGACGGAGCCGCAGATTTAGGCTTTGTGCGGATTCGGATTAGTATTTTTGACTCTCTCAGTGGTCCGGCGATGGTGCTGCGGCTAATTGGTGCTACCATCCTCACCCTAGAACAGTTGAAATTACCCGACGTTTTCAAAAAAATCTGTAACTATCACAAGGGGTTGATGTTGATTACCGGCCCGACGGGTTCAGGTAAGTCTACTACCATGGCCGCGATGATTGATTACATCAATAAAAACTACGCCTATCACATCATCACCATTGAAGACCCGGTGGAGTTTGTACACCAAAGCCGAAAATCCCTGATTAAACACCGGGAAGTTGGACGACATACCCTCAAGTTTTTTAATGCTCTCAAGGGGGCTTTGCGTCAAGACCCTGATATGATGCTGGTGGGGGAAATTCGGGACAAGGAAACCATGCAGATTGCCATTAAAGCTGCATCAACAGGTCACTTGGTAGCTGGAACCCTCCACACTAACAGCGCCATTAAGACCCTAACCCGGGTTTTGGATATGTTCTCGGCTGAGGAACAGTTATCAATTAAAACCGCACTGGGGGAAACTTTGGTCGCAATTATTGCTCAACTGTTGTGTAAGACGACAGATGGCAAGCGGGCCGCCTTCCATGACATCCTCATCAACACCGATGTAATCAAAGAGTATATCATGAAGGATCAGTATGAGGAAATTAACCAGATTATGCTCAAAGATACTTATGAAGGGATGACGACTATGAACAGATCCCTTTATGAATTGTATCAAGAGGGGCGCATCACTGAGGAAATTTGTCTGGATGTGTCGCCTTTCCCCAACGAGATGAGTCAGATGCTACGGGGTAGAGTCTAACAAAAGTGTAAAGTTTTGACCATTAGCCCGAACTCTGAAATACACTATAAATGGTCTAATCTTAAATAAGGTTGCTCTCCTGGGCAACCTGAGTCGTTTTTGGCAAACAGTTATAACTGTGAGCGCATATCATTGAGTTTTACCCCCTTGGCTGTTCCTAATTTATTTAAAGGGATTGCACTTTTTACGCCGGGTGGTGACCTAATTTATTCCATTGACTACAGTAAACAGCTTAGGTGGCATCTAAATCTGTGTACTGCTTTACAGGAAATTTTAGGTTTACCTGAACCCCCCCATTTTCTTGTTCCTTGTTATACGGCGAGTTTTGACCGGTGGATTGATCCAATTACTCAGAAAGTGAGAGTTTCAGTAGAAGCATACCCTCCGGTGTGGCGATATCAGCCGTTGCTGAATGCTATTTTTGAAACGGTAGACCTGGTTTGGCCACCTGTGCAGATTGGTGATCAAGTTGGCAATCCCTTGGTTTTAGCAACTTATGATCAACCGTTTCCAGAACTTTGGAAAAATCATGACCTCATTATGAGGTTTAAAACCATGGATAATCAAACCAAATTTTCACACCAAGATAGTGATTCTGGGTCTGACTCCCAGAATCCCACACCGTTGGCATCTGATTCTAATGGTACACCAACCGAAGGATATGTGTTGAGGCTGTTTGTTTCTGGTCACAGTTTAGCCACAGAAAATACCCTGGAAACTTTGCATCAACTACTTGAGCGATCGCTCAATCACCCTTATACTTTGAAGGTGATTGATGTACTCAAACACCCGGAACAAGCAGAAGCTAGTCATATTTCGGCTACTCCTACTTTGATGAAGGTCTGGCCGCAACCTAAGCGCCGGATTGTCGGAGAACTCAATGATGTGGATACTATTCTAGAACTTTTGGGTGTGCTGGAGGATTAATAATTTTGACGGGTAAGTTAAGATTATCCCAAAACCATTTCAATCTCCTAGAAACCTGTCCCCGGAAATTTCAGGAGACCTATTTAGATGGGTTGGTCTCTCCGAGAACCTGGGAACAAGAAGAACATCTGGGTTGGGGAAGTCGTTTTCACCTGTTGATGCAGCAGGGAGAATTGGGTTTGCCAATTCAAGGTTTTATGGCTGAGGATCAGGAGTTACAAACTTGTTTATTAGCCTTGGTTAAAGAGGCTCCCGAGGTTTTTCAGCCTCAGTATAACTATGTATCGGGAGAATTTCGGGAGGCTGAACATTATCGCACCTGGGGTTTTGGGGATTATGTTTTAGTGGCGATTTATGATTTATTAATTGCTCATGAAAATCAAGCTCAAATTATTGATTGGAAAACTAATCAACGCTTAATTAATCGGCAGAAATTGGCGAATAATTGGCAAACGCGGCTTTATCTTTATTTGTTAGTAGAAAGCAGTGACTATAGCCCAGAACAGGTATCTATGACTTACTGGTTTGTGCGTTTAAGAGGGGATGAAGTACCCCAGAAAATTACTTTTGTTTATGACTCACAGCAGCATGAAAAAAACCACCGCGATTTAACTAAATTGTGCGATCGCCTCAGTCATTATCTGCATCAATACCAACGGGGGGAGGCATTCCCCCAGGTGGCATCTTGAGGACTCGACAAGGGAGGCGATCGCCTTTCTAGGCTTTCTAGGCTTTAATTTTCCAAAGCCACCGCACCGCCAACAACTTCCAGGATCTGCTGGGTAATTGACGCTTGGCGAGCCTTGTTGTAAGACAGGGTAAGGGTTTTCACCAAATCACTAGCGTTATCGCTGGCGTTGCTCATAGCAGTCATCCGAGCCGCCAATTCACTAGCGGTAGACTCCTGCCATGCTCGTAGCAATTGGTTAGTCAAAAACAGAGGCAACAAGGCATTAAGGATATCAACCGGATCTTGCTCAAAAATCATATCCTGAGCGAGGGCTTCCGGCTCAACACTCACCTTTTCTCTAGTTACATCAAACTTACCACCTTTGCTAGTGAGGCGGAACACCTCATCATCCTGAGCCTCTAAGCCTTGCAGGTCTAGGGGTAGCAGAGTTTGGGTAACAGGTCGTGAACTAATCAGAGAGACAAATTTCGTGTAAATCAACTCAACGCGATCCACTGCTCCCGACTCAAACCAGGCGAGGATTTCATCAGCCGCACTGGATACCTTTTGTAGATCTGGGGTTTTCTCTGGGTTATCGCGACATTGAGAGATCGGAGCATCCCGACGGGTAAAATGTTGAATAGCTTTGCGACCCACGAGAAGATAGCTATATTCCAGGCCTTCCGCTTTCAATTCGGCCGCCCGTGCTTCTGCCCGTTTAATAATATTACTATTGTAGGCTCCACACAGACCCCGGTTTCCTGCCAGCACCACCAGTCCCACCTTTTTCACCTCCCGCTGTTGGAGCAGAGGACATTCTACATCCTCAAATTGAAGGCGACCTTGGAGACCATAGAGAACCCCTGCTAGACGGTCAGCAAAGGGACGGGTAGCTAAAACTTGTTCTTGAGCGCGGCGCACCTTAGCGGAAGCAACTAGGCGCATGGCTTCGGTAATTTTTTTGGTATTTTTGACTGACTGAATGCGATCGCGAATCGCTTTTAAGTTTGACATAGTTTTATGATCAGTAATTGTTATCCACAGACTTAGTAGGACTCTGGGAGTTAATCCGGGTTCAAGCAAGAGTTATCTAGTCAATAACAGACTTATATTGAGGAAGGGGGTCAGTTCCCCCTCAGCCCTCAATTGTTGCCTTTCCCGGTTTTAACTAATTGGTGCGCCGCAGCATAAAGCGTTTCGTTTCCACCAATGGCTGATCCCGTGCGTGTGCTACGCGGAAACTAAGAAAGTCTGCTTAAACTCAGAAATTGCCTCTTTCAGCATAGCCTCAGCTTCTTCGGTGAGGACTTTTTGGCTTTGAACAATCTCACCATATTTGGGCTTGCTATTTTTCAGATAATCCCGCAGACCTGTAGTAAAGGCTACAACTTTATCTTCGGGAACATCATCAAGATAGCCATTAATACCAGAGTAAATCACAGCTACTTGTTCAAACAGTTGTAGGGGGGAATTTTGAGGCTGTTTGAGTAATTCTTGCAGACGTTTACCCCGTTCCAACTGGTTACGAGTGGCTTGGTCTAGGTCAGAAGCAAACTGAGAGAAGGCTGCCAATTCGGCAAACTGAGCTAATTCTAGTTTAACCTTTCCAGCCACTTTCTTCATTGCCTTAGTTTGGGCAGCAGAACCCACACGGGAAACGGAGATACCAGCATTCACCGCCGGACGCAGACCGGAGTTAAACAGGTCAGCGGACAGGAAGATCTGACCATCAGTAATAGAAATTACGTTAGTGGGGATGTAAGCGGAAACGTCACCAGCTTGGGTTTCGATGATTGGTAGGGCTGTCATGCTACCGCCGCCGAGTTCATCATTTAATTTAGCGGCGCGTTCTAACAAACGAGAGTGCAGGTAGAATACATCTCCGGGGTAGGCTTCACGACCGGGGGGACGACGCAGCAACAGGGACATTTGACGGTAGGCTTGGGCCTGTTTGGAAAGGTCATCGTAAATAACCAGGGTGGCTTTACCTTGATACATGAAGTATTCCGCCATGGCTGCTCCGGTGTAGGGAGCTAGGTATTGCAGGGTAGCGGGGTCACTAGCGTTAGCTGCGACAACAATGGTATAGGGGAGAGCGCCTTTTTCTTCTAGGGTGCTGACCACTTGAGCGACGGTTGAGGCTTTTTGACCGATCGCCACATAAACACAGATTACATCTTCTTCTTTCTGGTTAATGATGGTATCAATAGCGATCGCTGTTTTACCAGTTTGACGGTCACCGATGATCAATTCCCGTTGACCCCGACCAATAGGAATCATGGAGTCAATAGCGGTAATCCCTGTTTGCATAGGTTCACAAACAGAGCGGCGCTCAATAATACCCGGTGCGGGGGATTCTAGCAGACGGGTATCGGAGGCTTGAATATCTCCCTTACCATCGATAGGACGACCCAGGGAATCAATCACCCGTCCCAGCATAGCTTCTCCCACGGGGACTTGGGCAATTCTTCCGGTAGCGGTCACAGCGGAACCTTCTTGAATTTCCAGGCCTTCGCCCATGAGTACCGCACCCACGTTATCCTCTTCCAGGTTAAGGGCGATACCAACTGTTCCATCGGTAAATTCTAGCAGTTCTCCGGCCATGGCTTTATCTAGGCCATAAATCCGGGCAATACCGTCACCAACTTGCAGTACTGTACCCACGTTAGAAACTTTAACGTCTTGGCCGTACTGTTCGATTTGGTCTCTGATAATATTGGCAATTTCGTCAGGTCTGATGGATACCATAGTTAGTGTTTGTGATCCGTTGCTAAAGGTTAAACTAAGATAAATGGCTAAGTTGTCGGCGAATTATTAACCGACAGTTAGGCTCATACCAATGCGGCGCAGTTGTCCTCGGATGCTGGCATCAAACAATTGGGAACCCGCTTTAATGATGACACCACCGAGGATCTCGCGATCGATTTTCAGATCCAGCTCTACATTTTGCGCCCCAGTTCTAGCCTTGATCTGCTCAACAACCATGTGTTTTTGGCCGTCGTTTAGCTCTACCGCCGAGGTAACTTCTGCCAAAACTGTTTGATTAAGTTTCCGCAACAAAGCCAAGTATTCTTGGGCTATTTCTGCTAGAAATAGGATGCGACCGCGATCTACTAGGAGCATTAAGAAGTTCCGCAAGTAGGGGTGTACTTCCTCTCCTAACATTCGTGTAATCACGGCTTTTTTATCTTCTCCTTTCACCACCGGACTGCCTAAAAAATCCTGTAGTTCGGGGGAATTTTTGAGCAAATCAATAAGCGATCGCATTTGATTGCCAAAATCTTCCGTGACATTATTTGACTTAGCCACAGACATCAAAGCCGTGGCGTAGGGTTCTACTAATTGACCAACAATTGAACTCATGAACCTCCTCCAAGTAAAGCCAAGGAGCGATCTACCAGTTGTTGCTGGGAATTTTCATCTAGGCGTTCTCTAATTTGCCCTTCGGCGCGTTCCAACGCTTGAGACACAGCCAAAGCCCGCAACTGAGCGATCGCCCTACTTCTTTCCGCTTCCAAATCCTGATTAGCCGTCAACTTCATCTGTTCAACATCTGCCTTAGCACGAGCTGCAATTTGCTCTCTAATCACTTCGGCACGTTCCACAGCAGAGGCTTTAATTCTTTCAGCTTCCGCCTTAGCTTGAGCCAAATTTTCTTGTTGTTCAGCCAGAGCTTTTTCAGCTTCTTTCAAACGTTGATCGGCTTCTTGAATTGCTTGCTCAATTTGAGCGCGTCTTTCACTCAAAATTTTATTGAGAAAGCCCCGCCCATAGTAAACTAGCAAACCAATAATAATGCCTAAGTTTATCAGGTTAGTTTCAAACAGATTAAAATTCAGTCCAAAACCACCCTCATGACTTGCTTCTGTCGCCAGTAATACAAGATTCACCATCTTCCTCTTCTCATAATTTCATGTGATTGCCCTTTCCTCAACCGCCGAATGGCTTAATTAGGGATGGTATGTAGGCTTAACTTTTCCCCCATTTCTAGGGGATTGAAAATAATTTTTGAGAGGACAGCTACCCAATCATTCCAGCTCCTAAAAGTTTATCAAGAATCAGGCGACTAATAGAGTCTACCTGTTGTTCCAAACCTTTTCGAGCCTCGATTTTATTTTGTTCAATTTCTTGATAAGCTGCTTCTCTAATTTTCTGAGCTTCTTGTTGAGCCGCTGCCATTTCCCTAGCCGCAATTTTTTGAGCTTCAGCCTGAGCATTAATAATTAGTTGTTGAGACTCTTTACGAGTTTCTGCCAACTCCAGCTCATACTGTTTAGCCAAACTTTCTGCCTTGCTCAAACGTTCTTTAGCACTCAGCTTATTTTGGCGAATGTAGTCAGCCCTAGAATCAATTGCATTTCCCAAGGGCTTGTAAAAAATTTGGTTTAAGATAGCTGCCAGAATTAGAAATTGTACAGCCATCAATGGCAGTGTAGCATCAAAATCAAACAGACTACTCTCCGTAGCTGCCTCTTCTACGGCCAGCAGAATTGTCGAGTGTATCATTTTTTTGAAGGGTGTTAACCAATGGGCTTGCGAACTTTCTTTTTTTTTTCAGACCACCATAAATGGGTAGATTTCAGATTTGAGACTAGATAAATCCGCCCAAATCCGAAATCTAAGAAATCTGAAAATATCTATACGAAGGGGTTGGCAAACAGCAACACCAGAGCCACTACCAGACCGTAAATAGTCAGTGCTTCCATGAAAGCCAAGCTCAACAGCAGAGTTCCACGAATTTTACCTTCAGCTTCAGGCTGACGCGCAATCCCTTCCACCGCTTGACCAGCAGCTTGACCTTGACCCAGACCAGGTCCAATAGAGCCTATACCTACTGCGAGAGCAGCAGCGATTACGGAGGCGGCAGTAGTTAAATTAGATTCCATAGTTGGTTTTGACCTCAATAAAAAAAGTTGACAAGTGAAATTAAGGGTTGGATTTTTAGCCCCCAAACAATCTTATCAGTTTGTTGGCATTTTAACTGAACAAATTGCTCAAACCGAATCAAACTACTCGTGATGTTCTTCGCCGTGTCCTTCCATGGCTTCCGCGATGTAGTTAGCGGCTAGAGTCGCAAAAATCAGGGCTTGAATTGAACCGAGAAATAGACCCAAAACCATCATCGGGATTGGCACAAATAGCGGCACCAACAGCACCAGAACACCGACTACCAACTCATCGGCCACGACGTTCCCAAATAAACGGAAACTGAGGGACAGAGGTTTAGTAAAGTCTTCCAGAATGTTGATCGGTAATAAGATGGGTGTCGGCTGAATATATTTCAGCAGATATCCCAAACCTCTACGGCTAAACCCTGCATAAAAGTAAGCCAGGGATGTTAGCAGTGCTAAGGCTACCGTGGTATTAATGTCATTAGTTGGGGCTGCCAATTCACTGTTAGGGATTTCAAATACCCTCCAGGGAACTAATGCACCAGACCAGTTAGACACAAGGATGAACAAGAATAATGTACCAACAAAAGGTACCCACGGACGATATTCTTTTTCCCCTATCTGATTTTTCACCAGATCGCGAATAAATTCTAGGGCATACTCCATAAAGTTCTGTATACCGCTGGGGATTGTCTGAATATTTCGCGTTGCCGAAATTGATAGTAGCAGGAGTACGCCAATCACGAACCAGGAGGTCATAAATACCTGTCCATGGATTCGCAGATTACCGATATTCCAGTAAAAGTGTTTGCCAACTTCCAATTCCGCAAAGGGAAGTGAACCAAAGGCGTTTACAACATCAAACATTTGCATTTAGGAGAGTTCCCCTATAGGTCAAGGAGTGGAGAATAATTACAACAGTATTTTTACGTCATGGGTTGGGCCTAACCAATAGGCGTAACGTATAGACTAGCAGGGCGGCTTTATAGGTGAGAAACCCCAGAAAAATCGGTAAGATTTTGAGTTGATTCAATTGAGTAGCCACAATTATCAGGGCTGCGAACACAGCTAAACGATTTTTGCTTGGGGATAATTTTTGTGTCCCAATTCGTTCCACGTCTTTCCCCAGCATTCTCAAGTAGACGACACTCAACAGGGCTCCCAAGAGGTAATTTAGGGCAATGGTCCAGGGATAGAACCAATAAACCACCAGGAAGATTACCACTGCCAGCACAATAGTAGTGAGCAACAACTCCCGTTGAAGCTGATAATACTCTCCCATAGAGGAGTCTGGCTCCTGAACGGGAGACCCCATCTCTACAGTATCCCCGGCATCAGACATAAGTTACAGCGATATGATCGGCACGTTTACCCACGGCGTGAACTCCACGAAGCTCTCTAGTGAAGCTTTGTAAGCCAACACAAATAATATCACGGAACGGAAACAATACTTAAAATAAAATTAATTGTTCCCTGAGTACAGAAATTTATAGAGATTGGCTAATTTTTTGTTGAAGTAGGGAAACTACTTGTTCTATGGGGACTTCGGAGGATTCATGGTCTGCTCGTTGCACTAACTCAACTTTACCGGATTTGATGGCTCTCCCTGTGACTATGCGATAGGGAATCCCCACTAGGTCAGCATCTTTGAATTTTACCCCGGCTCTTTCGTTGCGGTCATCTAGTAGGGTTTCGACTCCGGCTTGGTTAAGTTGGCTGTAGAGTTGTTGAGCGATCGCCATTTGTTGATTATCGCTGACATTAGGAACTGTAATGATGACGTGATAGGGAGCGATCGCCACTGGCCAGATTATACCGTCTTTGTCATATGACTGTTCTACCGCCGCCTGAGCCAAACGAGACACTCCCACCCCATAGCATCCCATAACCAGGGGTAAATCCTCACCTGTTTCGCTGGTATAGGTAGCTCCCATAGCTTGAGAGTATTTTGTACCGAGTTGGAAGATATGACCTATTTCTATTCCCCTGGCGCTTTCCAAGGTTTGGCTTGGGTCATGGATACTGCGATCGCCTTTTTTAGCCTTCCGCAAATCAGCGACCAAATCGGGGAGTTTAAATTCCTGTCCCCAATTAGCACCAACGACGTGATAACCGGACTGATTAGAACCTGTGACCAAGTTCTGCAACTCAACTGCTGTGTGATCAACCAATCGCAGGAATTTCGGGGCTATTTGCTTATTATCGCTGATAATGTAGTCATCTTCGAGTGAGGGGGCGATATATCCCAAGGGCAAAGGTTTACTCGCCCATTTTGCTTGTGTCTCTGGGTCGGGAACTGTGAGGGATAATAAGGCTTTCCCCCCATAGCGACTAGCAGCATTAGTGAGTTGATTGTGCAACTTCACCTCATTGACATCTTGATCACCGCGAATACTAACCAGGACTAAAACGGTGATTCCGTTATCATAGACTGCCTGATATAGCACATTTTTGACAACTTGGGTGGGGGAACATTTGAGAAACTCACAGAGGGTGGCGATCGTAGGGGTATTAGGGGTTTCGAGTTTTTGGTAGGTAGTAAAACCGGAGGCTACCGCATCAGGGGGTAAAGATACAGCCTTTTCGACATTAGCCGCATATTTTCCGTCAGGGGTGTATAGTACCTCATCTTCCCCAGCATCAGCTAAAACCATAAACTCCTGGGAACCAGACCCACCAATAGCGCCAGAATCAGCTTCTACTGCACAGAAATCTAACCCACAGCGTCGCAAGATATTACGATAGGCGCGATCCATATCTTGATAGGTTTGTTTCAGGCTATCTTCGCTGGTGTGGAATGAGTAGCCATCTTTCATAATAAATTCACGGCCACGCATTAAGCCAAATCGCGGGCGGATCTCGTCTCTAAATTTAGTTTGGATCTGATATAAATGTAGGGGCAGTTGTTGGTACGAGCGGATCATGTCCCTGGCTACGGCGGTAATTACCTCTTCGTGGGTGGGTCCGAGAGCCAGAGAGCGATCGCGTCTATCTTTCAGGGAAAACATGATACCTTCTGCTTTCGTGTAGGTATCCCAGCGCCCTGACTCTTTCCATAGTTCGGAGGGTTGAACCTGGGGAAGTAGACATTCCTGCGCCCCGGTAGCGTTCATTTCTTCTCTCACAATTTGGGAGACTTTCTGTAGCACCCGCCACATTAGGGGTAAATAGGCGTAAACTCCGCTACCGATACGACGGATATAGCCAGCGCGGAGGAGGAGTTTATGGCTAGGGATTTCTGCCTCTGTCGGGTCTTCCCGCAGGGTGACAAAGAGCATTTGGGAAAGTCGCATCGGTTTGGTTTCCAGAGATATTACGCAACTTTCCATTATAGCAGATATATTTATCCCCTGTCAAGCATATTATGAGTAATTCCCCAGGGAGATTAGGTGGGGGTAGTGATTTTACCAGGTTACCAGATTTTCCCATCTTTCGATAGTTTTAGGTCCAATACCAGAAACACGGGTAACATCATCTAAACTGGTAAAAGGCTGCTGACTGCGTGCTTCTATAATTCGCTGCGCCAAACCGGGACCGATACCGGGAAGGCTTTCTAATTCCGGCTGAGATGCGGTATTGATGTTAATAATTTCTCCTGATGGATGAAAGGGTGTTTCAATGACACCGCCACAATTTTGTTTTTCCCGTTCAATTCTACTTAAAAGCCAACCAGGAACGCCCAAACTTGAATTTTGATATAAGCGCTCAAATTCCCGTTGAAAATGAGCGTTAACGGTGGGATTATTAACGACTAATAAGGTCTCATCATTGGAGTGATTAGCGGCTCGACTCCAGTTATGGGAACCGGTAATCACGATTTGATCATCAATGACGGCAAATTTATGATGAAGGCGATCGCCTTCAGCCAAATTCGGAACTCCGACGGTAGAAATAGGTTGTGACCAAGGGTTATTTCCGGGTTGATATCGACAATTATTAGGCAAAGCAATCCCCATCATATCCAGGGCTTCGCTATAGTAGCGGTAAGCAAACCCAACCTCAATTAATCCCCGGATTTCCACTCCCCTTTGATGAACTGTTTTTAAGGTATCGGACAATTCCTGAGCCGAGAACACAAATAAAGCAAAATTTATGTCATTTCTAGCTCGTTGTAAGGTTTGAGCAATCAAGCCATTAACGCTATTTTCCCAAGGTCTAGTAGCCGAAATAGGGGCAAACTGAACGGTAACAGTTCCTTGACCGACGGAGACTTGTTTAACTCCCCGATGTGGTTTATTAATCCCAAACAGACTATCATTTTCTCCTCCGGGTCCATCTCCCCACATAATTTCAAATTCCCGGGTAAAAATAGCGGCTAACTCCCGGCTATTGATAGACAGCAAATTATTAGGATTACCCCGGCTTTCGGCGGAGTAAAAATCTCCGTGAATATCACTGGTAGTAAAATTCGCAGAGGTGACAATAACTGTATTTTGGTCAACTATGACAAACTTATGGTGCATCAAACCGCTACCCTTCGACCCATCCTCGGTATCATCGATTAAGGGAACATTAGCATTAGCCAGCATAACCAGAGCATCTCTTTGGTTAATTTCTTCAGGTTCGAGGCGACCATTTTGGTTTAAATCCGCCAAGTGCATAAATTCTTGATAACGACCTTTTTCTCTATCGGAAAAGGCGGCAATTTCGGCGGGGGTAAAATCACTAAAGGGGCGACTATATTCATTTTCAATAATGACGCGCACCCGGACTCCTTTTTGATGTTGATTAACTAAGGCTTGAGCGATTTTGGGTAAACGTAATTCCTGAATGGCGACATCTACACTTTGGGAAGCACTGTTAATAGCATCGACTATAATTTGTTCAAGGTTATCACCGAGTCTAGTTTTGGGGCGATAGGGTTCGGTATAGACGGAAGCCTGGGAATGATTAAAATAAACCCGAATCTGTGGATCTTGAGGTAAGGGGTCAACTAAGGGTTGAACAGAAGCATTATGATTAGACCTGATGCTATGGGAATTGCAAGCACAGGAGTTGAGTATAAATACCAGACTAGCGCCCAGCCCAAATAAGCGGGTGACAGGAAGCAAACGCACCATTGATAGTTAATTGTATAGGTAATTGAGAGTTACCGAATTTTTTAGCACTTTTGTTGTGGTTGTTGGGGGAAAATTAAATTAGCTTAACAACTTGAGACTCGGAAAGTCGCTCTGGTACAATAGTCCAGGGGCTAGGGTTAGTTGCAACCCTCATACTATGCTATGCCAAAGAGAAAAAAGACCTTTCCTTGTGGCCATAAAGGTTATGGCCGTGTTTGTCATCGCTGTGAACAAGTCCAAATAGCGGAGGAACAAGAATATCGGGAGTTAGAAGACAGAAAGAACAAGAAACTGGAGTGGGAGGCTTCATTTGCTCAGGATCTTATTGATTTAAGGGGATTACCGGACTATGTTGTAATTAAGGCGAGGGTTATTATTGATGGACTGACCAGCAATAAAAATTATCGGGAGTTTGGTGGGAAGCGGTTGCGCCATAATCGTTTTGTGATCAGTATTCCTGTAACTCGTAACTATCGGATGTTATGCCAGGATAGTGGCAGTTTTCTGATTCCTCAAAAGGTCCTATCCCATGAGGACTATAACGTTTGTAAGCCGGGTAAATTATGACTGTGGCTTTAATGAAGGTTTTTGGTGTGCCTGAGTTCCCTAGTTTGATGATCACTTTGGGTGAGACTAATGCAAATTTACTTAGATTATAGTGCAACTACTCCGACTTGTGCAGAGGCGATCGCTGCTATGCAAGGGGTATTGACGGAAAGTTGGGGTAATCCTTCTAGCTTGCATGAATGGGGTCAGAGGTCGGCTACGGTTGTGGAAGTGGCTAGAACCCAGGTGGCACATTTAATTAATGCGCCGCCTGATGGGATAATTTTCACTTCTGGGGGAACAGAAGCGGATAATTTGGCGATATTTGGGGTGGTCGGTCAATATGATCAGCCTCAACATCTGATTATTTCTAGTGTGGAACATTCGGCGATCGCTGAACCGGTAGGACTATTGGAAAAACGGGGCTGGTCGGTGACTCGTTTACCTGTCGATCGCCAAGGTCGCATTCATCCCCTGGATTTAAAAACCGCTTTACAACCCAATACGGTTTTGGTATCGGTGATTTATGGTCAGAGTGAGGTGGGAACTTTACAGCCGATTGAAACTTTGGGGAAAATAGCCCGATCCCATGGGGTTTTGTTCCATACTGATGCAGTCCAGGTGGCGGGAAGATTGCCCATTGATGTGGAAAATTTGCCTGTGGATATGCTATCGCTATCTAGCCATAAAATTTATGGTCCCCAAGGTGTGGGGGCTTTGTATGTGCGTCCGGGGGTGGAGTTGATACCACTTATGGGCGGCGGCGGTCAGGAGTTTAAATTGCGATCGGGAACTCAGGCGGTCCCGGCTATTGCTGGGTTTGGGGTGGCTGCGGAATTGGCGGCGCAGGAACTTTTATGGGAAACTCCCCGATTGATTAAATTACGCGATCGCTTGTTTGATTTGCTGGCGGATATTCCCTATTTAGTCCCTACTGGCGATCGCTTACACCGACTACCCCACCATGTTAGTTTCTGTGTGGTTCCCCCGGCTGAGGTGACTGGAATTACTGGGAAAACTCTAGTCCGACATCTCAATTTGGCGGGAATTGGTATTAGCGCCGGTTCTGCTTGTCATAGTGGTAAACTTAGCCCTAGTCCGGTTTTGCTGGCTATGGGATATAGCGATCGTGAGGGCTTGGGGAGTATTCGTCTAACTTTGGGACGACAAACTACCGAGGCTGATATCGAGTGGACGGCGATCGCCGTTAAACAAATTTTAGATCGTCTGATTTCTAAACCTCTAGCGATCGCTTTTTAACTCACTCACTCACAGCGCTATCTGAATCAACCCGCCCCACCTATCATTAATTATTAATTATTAATTATTAATTATTAATTATTAATTATCGGGGCGGGTTCTATCAATTCAATTCCCCAGGACTATCTGAATCAACCCGCCCCACCCATTCATTAATTATTAATTATTAATTATTAATTATCGGGGCGGGTTCTGTCAATTCAATTCCCCAGGACTATCTGAATCAACCCGCCCCACTCATTCATTAATTATTAATTATTAATTATTAATTATTAATTATTAATTGTCGATTAAGGAAAATAGACGATCGCCTGTGCGTTGATTTTCCGCCGGAGTTCCTATGGTAATTCTTAAACCACCTCCTGTATGGCGAATTAAAGAACCCTGAGATTTCATAGCCTGTACTATTTGATTTAATCGCTGATCAGAATTATTAGACTTGAGACGACCATAGATAAAATTAGCATCACTCGGCCAAAATTTGAACAGAGGATGATTAGCCAACCGCGTCCAGAGGCGATCGCGTTCCCTAATAATTTCCGGGATGACCTGTTGTAATTCTTCCCGGTGAGTTAAGGCTAACAAAGCCGCTTCTTGGGAGAAACTAGGGAGGTTATAGGGAAGGCGCACCTTTTCTAAGATAGTAGTCAATTCCGGGGAAGTTATAGCATAGCCAACCCGCAAAGAAGCCAACCGAAAAGCCTTAGAAAAAGTCCTTAAAATCACCCAATTAGGATGTTGGGTAATTTCTCCGGCTACTGTGGTTTGACTAAACTCAAAATAAGCCTCATCAATGACTACTAAGATATGTTGGGGAAGACTCCGCAGCCAGTCTAATTCTGCCTCGGTTAAAGCATTAGCGGTGGGGGAGTTGGGATGCACCACAAACACTACTTTAATGGGGGGGTTTTGCTGGTCGAGAATAGCCTGTTTGGCGGCGATTAAATCTATTTCAAAATTCGCCTCCGACCGATTAACTGTGACTACCGGAACCCCTAAAGTTTGGGCGAGAATAGCATACATGGAGAATGTAGGGTTGGCTACTAAAATCGACCCAGAACCATTTAAGCAGGTGGCAATTAACAGAGAACGGATCAACTCATCAGAACCGTTCCCTACAGACACATAATCAGCGGTTATCGGGGTGGAAACCTCGGAAATGGCAGAATTAACATAATTAGCGATCGCCTTTTTAACAGGCTCGTGGCTGCCGTCTGGATAACGATTGGTTTCAATATCCCGTTGATAGATACTCGCCAATTTCTGTTTCAACTCCCCTGGTAGGTCATAGGGGGACTCGTTAGTATCCAGGCGGTCCATAATTAGATCAGACTTAACCGCACTACCAGAGTCTCCACCTGGGTGGGGGGTGTAGGCTTCAAATTGATTCAGATCTTCGCGAATAAATGGCAACATATATATAGAGTGATTTGAGAAACTATTACTCAACCCAAGCAACTAGAGGTTTAAATCAATGGCTGGAAAACAGATTTTGATGCTGGTGGGTGACTTTGTAGAGGACTATGAAGTTATGGTTCCTTTCCAAGCCTTACAAATGTTAGGACATACTGTTCATGCTGTTTGTCCGGGGAAAAAATCCGGGGAAAAAGTCCGAACTGCTGTCCATGATTTTGAAGGCGATCAAACTTACACGGAAAAGCCCGGTCATAATTTTACCCTGAATGCGACATTTGAGGATATACAACCAGAAAATTATCACGCTTTGGTAATTCCTGGGGGCAGAGCGCCGGAATATATTCGCCTCAACCCCAATGTCATTCAAGCGGTCAAGCATTTCGCGGAAACGAATAAACCTATTGCGGCTATTTGCCATGGCGCTCAACTTTTGGCGGCGGCAAATGTTCTCCAGGGTAAACGCTGTTCAGCTTATCCGGCTTGTTCGCCTGATGTTGTTCTGGCTGGCGGACAATATGCTGATATTGCGGTTGATGATGCGATCGCTGATGGTAATTTAGTTACAGCACCAGCATGGCCGGCTCACCCCCGTTGGTTGGCTGAGTTTGTGAAACTACTGGGAACACAAATTATCCATTCTTAGATATCTTTCCCCCTGGCAATAGGCATTCGCCAACCTGTCCCAAAAGCGCGATCGCTAATTTTCAACCCAGGGGGTGCTTGGCGGCGTTTAAATTCTGCGCCCATAACCAATTTTACCATACGTTCCACCGTTTGGCAATCATGTCCGGCTGCAATAATTGTGGCAACAGATTCATGTTTTTCGATGAGCCGATAGAGAATATCATCTAAGATATGATAGGGGGGGAGAGAATCACTATCAAATTGACCCGGTTTTAATTCGGCACTGGCGGGTTTAATCAGGACATTATTAGGGATAATTTCTCGACCTCTGCTTTCATTTAACCATTTGCAAATTGAGTAAACACGGGTTTTCGGCACATCCGCAATTACCGCTAAACCACCATTCATGTCACCATAAAGGGTACAGTATCCGACGGCGATTTCTGACTTGTTACCTGTGGAGAGTAACAGATGACCGAATTTGTTAGAAATTGCCATTAATAAAGTCCCCCTAATTCGGGATTGCATATTTTCTTCAGCAATACCAAATTGAGTCCCGGCGAACAAGTCATATAGGGTGGTATCAAAGGCATTCATAACCGACTCAATTGGCAGTGTTTTGGTGGAAATTCCCAGGTTGTTAGCTAAATCAAAAGCATCCTCAAGGGAATGTTCGGAACTGTAGGGAGATGGCATCAAAACCCCTAAAACTTGCTGACTGCCTAGGGCTTCGGTAGCAATAGCAGCGACCAAGGAAGAATCAATCCCTCCACTTAACCCAATTACCACCTTAGAAAAGCCACATTTTCGGGTATAGTCTCTCACGCCCAAAACCAAAGCCCGCCATATTTCCTCATCTTCATCGAGCAATTGTGTATCGTCACTATTGACGGATTCACCGACAAAGGTAGAACTGTTTGAATCCCATTCAATTATTTGAAAATCGGTCTGAAAAGGGGCTAAACTTTTAACTACTTCACCCCCACCATTAATCACTAGGCTAGAGCCATCAAAAATGAGGTCATCATTAGCGCCGACTTGATTGGTATAAATAATGGGGATTGCGTAGCGGCGGGCGCTGTGAGTTAGCATGGCTTTTCGTAATTGTTGTTTCCCGGCGCGATAGGGGGAACCGGACAAATTTACTACCCAATCAACATGGCGATCGCTTAAATCTTTCATGGGGTCACAGGGATAGTTACGGTGTCCCCAAAACTCCTCATCATTCCACAGGTCTTCGCAAATAGTCACCCCAATTTTTACTATCTCCTCCGAGCGAGGTTTTTTGAAGATTAAAACATCACTAGCTGGGGCGGGTTCAAAATAGCGATGTTCATCAAATACATCATAGGTGGGGAGTAGACGTTTATGGAACACCTGTTTAATCTCACCACCCATTAATAATGCTGCTGTATTAAATAGGGGTTTTCCTCCCAATTCGCTGGCGCGAGGATTGGGGAAAACTGTACCTACTAAAACGGCTAATTCTACGGGTAGTTGTTGGGCGAGTTTTTCGAGTTGTTGTTGGGCGGCATTAATAAAACTGGGGCGGATTAATAAGTCTCGCGGGGGATAGCCAATTAGGGCTAATTCCGGGGTGATGAGTAAACTAGCATCCTCGTTAATAGCGGACTGGGCGGCTTCCAAAATTAGTTGAGCATTACCTGTTAAATCACCGACTGTGGGGTTAATTTGAGCGATCGCAATTTTCATAATTTCACGGCTACCATTTAGGATTGTTGATAAATATTACCATACAGATAGAACTTGCCCATTTATCTAATTTGGACATCTGGTGGTTAGGGAATCTTAAATAACTCAACTCATGGTTATGTTTCCTGAGCGAAAATATGCGTTTTCAATGTTAGTATCCAGGGGAGGGTTCACTAAGGAGGGCAAAATCGGGTTTTGGTCAATATTTCTGCTGAGTTTAAGTCAATTTCTCAGTGTTGACTATTGCCAATCGCCATGGTATCATAAATATGGGAAATTTGGGGTAAACTATCACGGAGGGACGGCGATCGCGATCGCTCATGAACGGACAAAAACCTACTTAGAATCATGACAGTAGCAATGGCTGTAGCGCGAGATATCCTCAAATTAACCATTGGTGGGGGGTGCGTCCTGGGTAGCTTGGCGTTCCCCTCCCTAGTCGCGACAGAAGGGATGGTCTGGGGAAACATCTTAGCCACGGCGTTAGGGAATGTGGCGGCGGGGAATACGGCTAATGCGATCGATGCTTTAATCGATGCACGAGAGGGGGGAGTTTCCCTAGAAAATCAGGATTTAACCAAAGCAGTCGGAAAAGCCATAGCTGCCGTTATCACCCTCGCAGCCAAACAACAGGGCGGCAAAACCCGCCAATATCTGGAAAAAATTGCTGCCCAAGCCAAGGATAACTGGGTTGCGATCGCCCAACAGGAACTCACCAAACAACGTTACCCCGACCTGCGAGAAGCCCAACTCGACCAATTCCTTACCCCCCAAGAATACCAACTCACCCAACAAGGCAACCTCACCGCTACCGAATGGGGTGATATTTTTATCCGCCTCAACATGGCAGCCTGTAAAGGGGGTGGCTTTCCCATTCCCGCAGAGGTGCGTCAACAAGTCGCCGATTTACTCCATACCACCTTCCCCAAAGCCTTGCGGGAAACCCTGAAAGAAGACTTTGCCAAGGATGGGAAAGCCTTTGCGGGGTTAACCTTGCAGTTACTCACGGGAATGCAGGCACAACTGAGGCAACTGCAAGCGAATCAAGGGGGGGTGAATGTTGAGGAGTTCAGCCAAATCCTGCAACAGTTTCAGGAATTGGAAACCCAGTTACGGGGAAGTGTTAGCCAGCAGCAGGCGTTTTTTCGGGAGATTTCCCGTGATATTGAGTCCGGTTTTGCGGAAGTCTGTCAACGGTTGGGGGTAATGGAAACCACCATCAGCGACTTGTTACAAACCCTAGAGGAACGCCTAGAGGAGTTGCGCCAAGAAGTGACGGAATTTCGTCAAGAGGTGCGGCAGGGGTTGGAGGCGCTGCACAATCAACCGGGGGGGCGATCGTTATCTAAACAGGAGTATCGCGATCGTCAAAATATCTTGACTCAGATGCGAACCGAGGTAGAAAGCCGTTTAACCCAGTCTATCCACCGGGCGGCGATCGTGAATTTGGGCAAAGAACAGCAACCCCAGCAGGTGCAACGTCCTTGGGATATGTCGGTGAAAGTGGGGGAACAGCGCAGCGTTAAGTTACCCCCCCAGACGACGATTCTGGATGTGTTTGATAATCCCACCATTTCCGGCAAGTTCCTGATTTTGGGCAAACCGGGGGGCGGCAAAACCACGACCTTATTAGAGTTAGCGGAAGCCTTGCTTGAGCGCGCAGAAGGGGATAGCGATGCCCCCATTCCGGTGATTTTGGAGCTTTCCACTTGGCAGGAGGTGACAAAACGGAAGTTTTTGTCCTTTGGAGAGGGGGAAAAATATGACCCTTCGATTAAGGAGTGGGTTCTGTCTCAGCTTATAAGTAAAGGGGTGAGTCAGGACATCGGGGAACAGTGGCTTCGGGAGAAGGAGTTAGTGCTGTTGTTGGATGGGTTGGATGAATTGCAACCGGAACGTCAGGGGAAGTGTGTCCGGGCAATTAATCAGTTTTTAGGCAGTGAGTTTTCGCCGTTGCATTTGGTGGTGTGCAGTCGCAAGGAGGAATATGAAGTCTATGAGGAGAAGTTGCACTTAAATGGGGCAATTTGTTTGGAGGATTTGACGAATGAGCAAATTCGGGATTATTTTGCTTCGGTTAATCTAGGAGAGTTTTGGGAGAGTATCAAGGGGTCGGAGAAGATTGTCAATTTTATTCGCCAACCGTTGTTTTTGGCGGTTACGAGTCTTGCCTATCAGCAGATTGACGTTGAGGAGTGGTGGAATTGTAATACGGAAGAGAGGGCGATCGATTACTTGTTGGGTGTTTATCGGGCGGAGATGCTGAGTAAAAAGAAAAAAAGCAAATGGTATAAATTTTGTGACATACCTAAATATTGGGCTACACAAAATAGATTAATCAAGATCGCCAAAATCATGAAAAAAGAAGAATTAAAATCATTTAATTTTGGGCAAATAAGCCTAGAAATCTTAGATTCTGGTTTTTTAAAGACAATAATTAATAGCATTTCATTTTTGCCCATCCTTATTTTTTTATTATATGTTTTAACTCAGATTATATTTTTGTTATTTTCAATGGAAGATATAATAATAAATCACCCAATGCTTGGTTTGTTTTACTTCATTTTACTTGCATTATTGACATTTGTATACAACGGTCTATTAACATTTTTAGATCCCTTAAGTATTGCCACTGACGAATTAACAAGTAACATTAAGCCTCAATTTTATATTATTGGATCATTTTTAATGATAACTCAATTTTATTTCATAGAAAGTTTAAATATAAAAAACAATGTTAAAGAAGAATGGCAGAAAGATTTTGAAAAACGCACTAGCGAAATCAAAAGAAATCTTAATAGTTCCAGTGATGGGTTGGGTTATTTTTCTATAGCGTTGTCCCTACTACAACTTATTAAAGCCGTACCAATATTACTAGAATTTGCTCCTAATTTATTCTTTGCTGTAATAGCAATGATTTTTTGGATTATCACTGCTACGATAGTTACAATGTTAGTAATTCCTTTTGTTGTGCTTGTTGCTTATGTTTATTTGTTTACTTTTGGTCAGTTGTTCAGATATTTATTCATTATTTTACATCCTGCAATATGTTTAATATTATTTCCAATACCTTTTGTTTTTATTCTGTTGTTAGAATTATATAACTTATTCCGCCGCTTGATCCTACGTCTTATCCTTGGCTTGACAGGTCAAATGCCCTGGAATATCACCCGCTTCCTCGACTACTGTACAGAACGCCTCATCCTGCAACGAGTCGGGAACCGCTACCGCTTTATCCATCGCCTCGTGCAAGAACACTTCGCCAACCTAGAAATCCAGAAAGAGTAAAACCTTGGGAGTAAAACGCACTTGAAATTTGACATTTTAGGAGAGATTGATGACATTGAAACTATTGCTTTTAATCGCTCAATTCGAGAACTCGAACGACTGGAAAAAGCCTATGGTTCTGGACGGTGGCGTAAACTGAAAGGCATCGCCACCATTCAACTCGAAGATGGCACAATCTGTCAAGCCGAAATTCATTGGTATGAAGCCCACGGCATTGGGCGCAAAGAATTCAAGATTAAATATCTACTGGAGTAAAAGCCATGAACTTTGTTGTTTGCATCAAAAATACAGACTATGCCGCTTCCCTAGAAGTTCGCAAGATTTATCAAGTCTTACCCGACTCAAAAGCCGATCGCCATCAAATGATTCGGGTTATTGATGAATCAGGGGAAGATTATCTCTATCCTAACTCCTATTTTATGCCTATTGAACTCTCTGCCCCGCTCCAACAAGTGTTAAAAATGTCTTAGGCTGCGTGAAATCAAAGAAACCCGGTTTCTGGAAAATTGGCTATAATAGTCCTAGCCCCCTTAGCCCCTCCTCAACTTAAATCGGTTTAAGGATGAGTCGGCATCAATCAGGTACAATTAGACATCAATCACCAATCCGAAAGACTCATGCTGAACATACAACTAGACCCCGAAACCGAAGCCCGTTTAGTGGAAATTTTAGCCCAGGAAAAAACGACCAGCGATGAATTGATTAAACGGTTGGTTAAAGAACGCTGGTTGAGTTTACAACCCCGCAAGACTATTGTCGAAAGATTGGGCGGACATCCTGAACATCTGTTAGAAGATGCGCCGCCGGATTTATCAGAACGGGCCAATCGCAAAAAGGCGATCGCTCATTATTTGCAAAAGAAATATCCTCAAGATGATTTGCCATGACCTACTATCCTGTAATTATTGGATATAAACCGCTGAAATTAGCAGTAAACATTGAAGGATAAAATCATGCCCATTATTAAAATTTCTAAGCAGTATTTAATTGACCAAAATGAGGAATTTATTACCGTAGATGTGCCTGCTTCAGTGGTAGCCCTCTGGCAACGGGATTATGCCAAGGTTGCCCAAGCCAAGGGATTGCTAAAAGATAAGCGAGACAAAATGCGGGCTCATCTCGACACAATGCGTCAGGAGTGGGAGCGGTGAAATATCTCTACGACACCAACATATTTATTGACTACTTGGCTGACGAAGCAGCAATCTTGCCATTTTTCTCAGAATCATTTATCAGACAAAATGAGGTGATTATTTCCTGCATTGTGCGAATTGAGTTGCTGAGTTTCCCAGAATTATCCAATGAGGAAGAAGCGGTCATTACTGATTTGTTGATGCAGTTTGAACAAGTCCCCCTACTGCCCCAAATTGAAGATCGCACCATTCAATTACGGCGACATAACCGCCTCAAACTTCCCGATGCCCTGATTGCGGCAACTGCATTGCACTGCTCTGCTTGTGTGATGACTAGAAATGTGGATGACTTCAAGCGCGTACCTGAGTTAACATTATGTAATCCCTTTGAAGGGGTGAAGGAGGGTAATGATACAGATTAACCATTCCCCACCCAAGCTGCCAAATCATTTGTAACGGCTAATGGGCGAAGAAAAAATTTTGTTTAACGGCAGTTTACTAATACTTAGCTTATGAAAATTACAGCAATTATTCATCCAGCAGAAGAAGGTGGCTATTGGGCAGAAGTTCCGGCACTTCCGGGTTGTATTACCGAGGGAGATACTATAGAAGAGGTTCGGCAAAATTTACAAGATGCTGTTCAGGGGTGGCTCACTGTTGCGAATAATAGCCTAAACAAAATAGAGCCAACATAGTCATCGGCTCAAATATCTTGTAAAATTTCTGGCGTTAAGCCTCGTTGTTGTGCTTTGTCTGAAATTTCTGCCATCACCTCAGTTAAACGCTTGTCATATAAATTTCGTCGTAAAAATAACTGAACAATATGACTTAACTGTTTCTGGATTTCCGGGTTAGCCTGTTCAAATGCCGCCTTAATCTCTTCATCAACCTGAAGAATAATACTAGCCATAGTTTTCTTGTCAATTAGCAATTTAGGGTTTGACACAATTATAGCACCATATCACCCCCCGTTTAACCATCCCATCCCCCCGGTGGTTGTCCCCCAACCCCTCGCGCTCGTGGTGACTGCCGCAATACCTAGAAAGGGACCCAGATTTTTTCTCCATATCGCGATCGCCCCTTGACAATACTTGGCTATAATAGTATCAACCCTTGCCCTGTCCTCAAGATGACATTCACCACCGATACTCCTGTAACTTGGCAATACCTAGAGATTGATGCTCAAAATCAGGCAACCATTGCCCAGAGTCGCGTTTCAGTTGCCCAACTAATTCAAGAAAAACACGCCCACGGCTGGAGTCCAGAAGAACTGCACTTTCAACACCCAGAAATTTCCCTCGCTGCCATTTATTCTGCCCTCAGTTATTACTACACCTATCAACCCCAAATTGATGCTCAAATTGCCCAACAACAGGAAGAAATCCAGAACCTGCAAGCTGATTTAATTACAATAGGAGTCGGTCATCATACTGCCGATTTTAAACAAAGGCTTCAGCAAAAGAGGAAAAGCTATGAACTTTGAGTATCTGAGAAATCGTGTTTCTGCAATAGTTTCAGGGACTAAGCAGAGTTTTGATACAAACCCGGTTTATGATTCCCCACCTTCAAAATAAACCCGGTTGAGCCAATAGCGAGTATAATAAAAACATCACCTGAAAGCTGACTCCAAAACCGATGTCTAATTACCAAGAAATTCTGCATCAAGCTCAAACTCTAACCTCAGATGAGCAAAAACTTCTGTTAAAAGAACTAGCTACCCTAGTTTCTCAGGGTGAACCCTCTCAAGAGGTGCAAAACACTACCGAATCACCCCGACTCAACTTGAATCGATGGCGTGGGTTTCTACCCAAGCGCGTTGATGCTCTGAAATTTCAATTAAAAATTCGACAAGAATGGGATGCCGACTAAATACCTTCTTGATACTAATATCCTGATTTATTATTTTAATAATCAGCCGGAAGTTCAGGATGTATTTGAGGAAATTGACAGCCGACAAGCAGAGGGATTTTACTGTCCAATTACTTGGGTTGAATTGCTTTGTTACCCTGGTCTAACCGAAAAACAAGCCCATCAAATGCGAGAAATTTTAAGGCTAATTAACTGCGTATCATTGACCGATTGTCCAATCAGCGGCAAGCCAACGCCAAGCAGCCGACCATTGGCAACCTGAAGGAGTCGGCACCGCCTCTGGTGACAATTCGGGAGAATTGGCGAGGATTAGGTTTTCAGGTTTGAGTTAGTGTTCGTCTTTTTCAACTAGGAGATAGCTATGATTGCAGCCAAAGAAAAAGGGCGCTACTTTACGCCGGAGGAGTATTTTGCTTGGGAGGAGCAGCAACTCGAAAAGCATGAGTTAATCGATGGTCGCGTGTATGCGATGACGGGTGGCACGCAAAATCATAGTGCGATCAAAATTAATATCGTCAGCCTCATCAAAGCGCACTTGCGGGGAAGTCGATGTCGAGTTTTTAATTCGGATCTAAAGGTCAATATTCTTGATACCTCTAACTATACTTATCCTGATTTGAGTGTGACTTGTGACGATCGCGATCGTGAGCATACACAATACATTACCTATCCCTGTCTAATTGTCGAGGTTTTATCCCCCAGCACTGAGGCTTATGACCGGGGCAAGAAGTTTGAAATGTACCGCCAAAATCCGAATTTGGTGGATTATGTGTTAGCTAGTTCCGAGGAGATGGCGATCGATATGTATCACAAAAACGAGGCGGGGGATTGGTTAATTCTGAGCTATCGACCCGGCGATGTTGTGGAGCTAAAAAGTATTGGATTCAGTGTGGCGATAGAGGAATTTTACGAAGAGGTTGTCTTCGAGTAGGGCAATTATTCACTGTTGTTATGAGCTAAGAAATAGTGATGATCGCAGCCAAAGAAAAAGGGCGCTACTTTACGCCGGAGGAGTATTTTATTTGGGAGGAGCAACAACTCGAAAAGCATGAGTTAATCGATGGTCGCGTGTATGGGATGACGGGTGGTACCAGAAATCATAGTGATGTGGCTGGTAACTTTTTAGCGATTATCAAGCCTCATCTCCGAGGCAGTGGTTGTAAAACCTACAATTCTGATTGTCGCGTAAATGTTCTCAACACTGACAACTATATCTATCCAGATCTGAGTGTTACCTGCGATCAGAGAGACAATTCTAGCGCCCAATACATTACCTATCCCTGTCTAATTGTCGAGGTTTTATCCCCCAGCACTGAGGCTTATGACCGGGGCAAGAAGTTTGAAATGTACCGCCAAAATCCGAATTTGGTGGATTATGTATTAGCTAGTTCCGAGGAGATGGCGATCGATATGTATCACAAAAACGAGGCGGGGGATTGGTTAATTCTGAGCTATCGACCGGGCGATGTTGTGGAGCTAAAAAGTATTGGATTAAGTGTGGCGATAGAGGAGTTTTACGAAGAGGTTGTGTTTGAGCCATCGTCTAATGCGGTTTAGTGTACAAGATGGATGACTCCAGTGCGATCGCCCATATCTCCACCCGCCACCCCCACCAAAGCAGCCTCAAACCGTGTAACTTCCTGGGTGTTAGAATAATCCCTAATGTTCCAGGCATCAACATGAAGTTCGAGCGCGACACCATCGTAAAATTAACCATCGGTAGCGGGTGCGTCCTGGGTAGCTTGGCGTTCCCCCCCCTAGCCGCCGCAGAAGGGATGGTCTGGGGAAACATCTTAGCCACCGCGTTAGGGAATGTGGCGGCGGGGAATACGGCTAATGCTGTTGATGCTTTAATCGATGCACGAGAGGGGAGAGTTTCCCTAGAAAATCAGGATTTAACCAAAGCAGTCGGGAAAGCGATTCTCTACGAGACGCTACGCGAACGCCGCCGTTATCACCCTCGCAGCCAAACAACAGGGCGGCAAAACCCGCGAATATCTCGAAAAAATCGCCGCCCAAGCCAAGGATAACTGGGTTGCGATCGCCCAACAGGAACTAGCCAAACAACGTTACCCTGAACGACGAGAAGCCAAACTCGACCAATTCCTCACCCCCCAAGAATACCAACTCACCCAACAAGGCAACCTCACCGCTACAGAATGGGGTGATATTTTTATCCGCCTCAATATGGCAGCCTGTAAAAGGAGAAACCTCACCCAGCAGCAGGAGTTTTTTAGGGAGATTTCCGGCACAATTGAGTCGGGTTTTGCCGAAGTCTGTCAACGGTTCGGGGTGATGGAAACCCAGATAACTCAGTTGTTGCAAGGACTGGAAAGAACCCTCGAAAGTTTGGTGGAGGAAATTCGATCGCATTTTGATGCCGCTAACCCCCATCTTTCCTTAGCAGAATGGCGAGCGATTGCGGAGTTAATGCTGCCTAACCGACAGGTATTCTTAACGGCTAATCCGGCATTTAAGCGGGTGGATGTTTATGTGCCGTTGGCATTGGTGGAGCTATACCCAACTAAGGAACGGAAACCGGGGCTAAGTCTGGAAAACCGAGAACAGTGGGAACGGGAAGAAGAGAGAATGACTCCTATCAGTGAGGATGAGTTTTTTAATCAGGTTTTGCGACAGGGAAAAACTCCCCAAAGTCAGGGGCGACGGATTGCCGTTATTGGTGAACCGGGGTCAGGAAAAACCACACGGTTACAGGCGATCGCCAATGGGATATTCGGGCTTGGGTTGACTTGGCACAATTTACCCAACCGACCCTAGTAGATTATCTGGAAAACTGGCTGAAGTCGGCGGGAGTTGAAGGAGCGATCGCTTCTGTCCAAGACCATAAAGAGAATCTCTGGTTATTGATGGATGGGTTGGATGAAATGGTAGCCCGGATTGAGCGGCTCCATGTGTCCCAGTTCTTAACCGGGTGGGTGGGGTTAGCAAGGGCGATCGTCTCTTGTCGGGTGAATGTTTGGGAATCCGATAAAAATGCCTTTTCCGGGTTTGATGTATATCGGAATTTACCCTTTCAGTCCGAGCAGATGGAAACCTTTATCCGGCGATTCTTTGCCCAGAGTGATTAAAAACAGTGATTCGATTTGTGTATGCGCTATGATCGCCTTAGTTAGGGAGCAAGTTAAGGAAAGAATCGTGAAGATTAGCATAGAGTTGCCTTCTGATCTGGAAAATGAACTGATACATTTACGCGACATTTATCCGGCTATTGCCCGACAATGCGACGATAGCACTATTACCCGTTAAGGTAACAGAGGCGGTATCCCGCAAAGCTTTTAGAAAGATTCCAAAAGCACCGTTCCAGTCCCTGGGTAGAGTGAACCCACACTCCGGACATCGGAACACTTTTGAGCCACCTAGCTGGGAATGCACATGACCACAGTGAGTACAGGTTTTGCTGGTGTATTCTTCCGTCACATCTACAACTGTGGTTCCAGTTATCTCGGCTTGATGTCTCAGGGTTAGTTTGAATCGATAATGCGCCCATGTCAGCATGGCGCGGGCAGTCTTAGACCTGATTAGACGCTTCACCTGACTGGCCATATTGGAAGTCTCGAAGGTGGGCCAAAAAATCAGGCTGTGTTATGGGATGGCCAGGGATGCGACCCAATCAACCAAGGGGTTGAAGTCCTCACCGGGTAGTTATTTCGCCCATTTCAGCTCTATTTCATACCCGAAGGTCTCGCACCATACTTGGTATTATACTGTATTGCCGTAAAATGTTAACCTAATTTGAGATTAAATCATGCTCTCATTGCAGCCTGTGCCGTTGGGCGTAACGCAACCCTCTTCACTTTCAACGTCACGAGGTAAACTATAAGCGGGGAGATTATGGTGAAAACTGATGAAGTTGACTGTAACACTTGACCGTGACGAAGATGGAGTTTGGGTTGTAGAGTGTCCCAGCATTCCGGGTTGTGTCAGCCAAGGTCAAACGAGGGCAGAAGCTCTAGAAAATATCAGAGATGCAATTATCGCTTGCCTTGAAGTTCGTGCAGAACGTGGGCTACCCCTAACGATTGAAACCTGCCAAGTAGAGGTAATGGCGTAATCATGTCCTCTACTCTTCCTGTTCTCAGCGGACGTGAGGTAGTCGGAGTATTTGAAACCTTCGGCTTCACCTTGATTCCCTATAACATTCACTTTTAACCAGGCTAAAACTTTTCCCAGTTAAGGGATTTAGCCAAAAAGAAAGTTTTGTATATGCTAGATTTAGCAATTCTTGACACCTCGATATTGATGTGCTACAATCACCACAAGGTTTACTTCCAGGGCAATTATAGCTTTAATACTACCTTAAATCAGCTAGGTTCCTGATTGTCGCCTAATGAATAGTTAGCTTGCTGAGGTATCGGTGAGATCAGTATTTGTCAGTATTTGAAGGTTGTCTGTTGGTCAGCCCCAATCTTATGGCATTAAGTTTAGCTTTTCAGTAATCGATTAAGGTAAACTTTTATCAGTAGAGTGAGATATATGTGATACCAAGGAGTGGTGGTCTTGAGCAGTGATGAATTAAGATCAAAGCTACATCGGCAAAATGTACGCGATGAACAGGATCGTAAGGCTTGGAAAGAAACTTTGAGACAGGTTCATGCGCTTCGAGCGCGATCTAATAGCTATGTAGGTTTTCGGGAGTATTACCGTTGGTGGCTTAAAAATACGAGAGAGGGTCGGGAAATAAAAGCAAATCTTCTTAACGCTCAGTCAGAGAAGTGCTTTAAGTGCGGAGGTTCAGTCATAATCTCTAGAGAAGATGGTGTATCTGTTGACCACTCGGAAATTCACCACTTAGCTCCATTGGCGCTTCTGCAACGCTATTTAGAAGCAAAACCTCAAATTAAATGGACGGATTTATCCGTTTTAGTTACCTCTGAGAAATATCTCAGGTTGGTTCATTCACTCTGCAATAAGCAACTTGGAGAGCAAGTAGGGGATTTGCCGGAGTTGCAGTTTTTGAAAGATTTTTTGTTGGAGAACAGATAGCAGTATGTCTAGTAAAGTGCAGTGGATAAGAGAGGTATCTCAGGAAATTAGCCGTTCTCAGGCTTCCTTATATCGTGCAATAAGGGATACTGGTAGAAAAATTAGATCCAAGTACGATGTTCTTCTTGCCTATGCAGAATGGTCGGTTCCAAAGCTGAAGGATGTGGAGAAACAAGAGGCTACCTATCAGAGGCGTATTAAGGACTTGGAAGATCTACTTTATGAATCTTCATCAACTCAAGCAAGGATGAAAAATGAATTCGATGAACAAATAGAGAGGAAAAATCAATTAATTGATACACAAAACCAGACCATTGCAGAGCAGGACCAGACCATTGCAGAGCAGGCTAGAAATATAGCAAAGATGGAAGAACTTCTCAGAAGTCTACCTCTAGCAATGGGGCAGTAACACTTTATGAACAACATACCTCGCATTATTACCCAGTCAGATTTGAGGGGACGCGGTTTGTCTGATTATATGGTCAGGCAAATTGTTAAAGACTTATCCTTTTCAAGAGCAAAAAGAGGTCTTCGACTTTATGAAGCCTCAGATGTGATTTCGGCTGTCAAAATCAAGCTTGCCAATCCAAGAACTCGCTCAACGACTTGTGAGAAGCTTCAGCAAGTGCTTTCTTGGTTAGAGGGTGAGTCAAATGTAATTAAGGTTGATTTCTTAAAGAATTTATCACTTAAAGAACGGGCTAAAACTCTCAAATCCCGCATAGAAGCTGCTGATATCAGCATGGAAGCTGGCATTTTGAAGGAGTATGAAGAAGTTCAAAAAAAAGTTGAGGCTGCCCTTGCAGGATCTAAACTCATGCGATGACGCAAGCTAACACTAGGTTGGTGCGGACGGTACAGAGATCATCTGCGAGAGTTCAAGGTTAACTGCCGCCGCACAACTTCACCGTTACACCGATCGCCCAGGATGAGTTTTTTAATCAAGTTTTGCAGCAGGGGAAAAGTCCCCAAAGTCAGGGGCGACCGATTGCCGTTATTGGTGAACCGAGGTCAGGAAAAACCACACGGTTACAGACGATCGCCAATGGGATATTCGGGCTTGGGTTGACTTGGCACAATTTACCCAACCGACCCTAGTAGATTATCTGGAACAATGGCTGAAGTCGGCGAGAGTTGAAGGAGCGATCGCGGAGCGTGGCGGTAGCCGTATCGCCTTTTGTCGGGTGAATGTGTGGGAACCGGATAAAAATGCCTTTTCCGGGTTTGATGTATATCGGAATTTACCCTTTCAGTCGGAGCAGATGGAAACCTTGATCCGGGGATTGTTTGCCCAGAGTGATTAAAAACAGTAACTCCTGGTAGTAAAGGCTTGTAGCTTTTTGAGGCTAAGGTGCATATCCCCTTGATTCTGTATAACATCCACCTTTAAAAAAGGCTGAACCCCTTGCCATTTAAGGAATTGGGCGAGTAATGAAGTTTTGTGTATGCTAGATCTAGAAATTTTTGACACCTCGATATTTATGTGCTAAAATCCCAGCACAGCTTAGTTATGGAGGGTTCAGCTTCCTAAAGTCTTAGGTATGTTAGGCTGCTAATCGCCGCCTAATTAATAATGGTTATGTCGCCAGCCCTCGGTGGAGTCGTGGCTAAATGCTGTCGGTTTTGCAGCCAGGTTAAGTTAGACCAGTTGGCAGAGAGTTACACAAGATCTTGAGCAAGGATGAATTAACCCAAATGCCTAAAGATATGGTGATCATACAAACTATATTTCTCTAGTTAAGTCAATTGATTCTAATAACCCATCATGAGTACAGATTTTCTACAACCAAATCTTGAGGACTTGCAACAAGACGTAATAAGTCTACTTAAGAAAATCGAAGAGTTAATGTATCGTGCCAGTAATCTGTTGATTTCTGACCCTTCAGGTAAGAAGTATGCCGGGTTTCAAAAAGAAGTTGTAGATGCCAAAAAGAATGTAGAAGATCTTGAGTTAGTCATGGCGATCGTTGCTCCTATGAAGGCGGGGAAGTCTACGATTATCAACGCGATTGTTGGACAAGATATATTACCTAGTCGGGCATCAGCCATGACTACGTTACCCACGGAAATTATTCTTCGTTCTGATCAAGCACAGCCAGTTTTAGAGCTGAAGCCAAATACTATTTCATGTTTAAAGAGGACTCTTTCAACTCTACAGCAGAAAATTCAAACAAACGGTCTAAATCAGGCAGTTACCAAAATGGCAAAGTATCCCCATTTAACTTCACTGATTCCGAAAATTCAAGATGGCTTCTCGATTCAGTCTGAGATAGGGGGGTTAGAAGGCATCAAACAAACATTAACGGATTTGAATGACATCGTTCGCGTTTGTACAGTTCTTGAGCCGTTGATAGATCCATTAAATCAAGAATATTTTGACGTTCCCTGCATCTATACTCCTTTCTGGAAAGCCACAGATGCTGGTCAATCTAAATTCTTAGGAAATCTCGTTATTGTTGATACTCCCGGACCTAATGAAGCCGGAGAAAACCTGAGATTGTCTGCGGTTGTAGCAGAGCAATTACGCCGAAGTTCAATGGTTCTAATTGTCCTTGACTTTACACAGTTAAATAACAAAGCAGCAGAGGAAATTAAGCGCCAAGTTGAACCGGTTGTTCGATTGTTAGGGAAAGAGAATTTATATGTTCTTGTCAATAAGGTTGATCAAAGAACTGAAAAAGATCCGATGACATCTGAGAAGGTGAAGCAGTTTGTCATTGCTGATTTGGGATTGGGTGAATCAAGTGATGCAGGAAGGGTGTTTGAGGTAGCCGCCAGATGGGCTTTTTGTGCGGCGAGTTTCCTTTCGGAAATGCAACATCACCCTAATATTAAAAAAGAGGAGATGAAAACTGCAAGAGCTTTAGCAGAGCAAGTTTTTGGGATTGATTGGGAAGAGGAACTTGAAGATTGTTCATTGGAACAATTGCAAAAAAAGGCTCAGAGATTATGGAAGAAGTCCGGTTTTGAGCCCTTCTTGGAGAACGCCATCAATGTTCTCATGGAAAGTGCTGCTCCCAGATGTATCAAATCTGCACTTAATCTTAGCCGTCAACGTTTAGAAGAATTGAGAGATGACGTTATACTAAGAAGTAGTGCCATTGCTAAAGACGAAGAGAAACTCAGGTTAGAAGTGGCAGCGTTGGAGCAAGATCTTGAACATCTTGAACTGAGTCGTAAGCGACTTAAAGAAGTTGATAATATCAAGAATCATCTTCAAAAAAATCTTGAAGACTTACTTGGGAAATTAAAGGAAACAGCAGCCATAAGTCTTGAAGATTACTTTGCCAAAGAAGACTATGAGCAAGCTAATTTAATCCAAAGGCTAGACATAGAAGCAAGAAAAATTTTTACGACTCCGCTGGGTAGCTTTGAACTATTTCCTAAATGGATTTCCCAAAGACTGAAAAACGCCGTAGAATTGAAGAGTTCTGGAATCTTGGAATTTAAGAGTGATGATGAAGCAGAGGAATTTGCCAATGGAGCCGTTGCTTATGCCAAGCAACGAGCAGAGAGTCTTCTGGTCGCCGTTCGAGAGGAAACGATTCGCGAGGTTGAGAAAGCACGTTCAAAATTAATGAGTTTTTTGGAACAAGAAACAAACCCCATTATTGAAAGAGCACGTACCCGTCTTAATAAATCTTTTGATATCACCCTTTCTCTACCCCCTCCTGTTGTAGATACATCTGACCATATATCTGTTAATAGACCTCCCATTAGAAGCCAAACCAAAACCATAGGTCAGGGATATGAAGAAGTAACAGTTAACAAAAGAGTGTGGTGGCATTGGCTTTGGATAATACCAATCGATCTTACAGAAAAACGAAAGCGTCCTGACAAGAATGTAGATTATTATACGGTTTCACTAAATGAGTTGATTCCTGAAATCAATTATTCAATGGAAGCGAGTATTACTGCTCTTGAAGAAAGTTTGAATAAGTATCTTGATGATGATTTCCAACAGCGGGTTGATCAATTTTTTGCCTCTTTGGATGCCTATTTAAGTAACTACAGGGATAGCTTAAAGCAGGCTCAGGAAGATCAGCAACTTGCTGCTGAGGAGAAGAAAACGCTTATCAGTGGGTTGAACTCAATTGTCCCAGAGGCAACTGCACAAATAAAAAAGTGTAGAACTTATGCTGAGTCTGCCAATTCATTACTCCTAAGACAGTGAGGAGCAAACCATCTCGAGGAACTCAAAAAACTAGAGCGTTGAGTTCCTATAGTTAGCGATAAAGCACTGCTCAACTTAGTGAATGGAATTCCCATAAATGGTGACCTTGTACGATTCACAATGTGAAATTAAAAGTGAGTCTCACATATAAACAGTACCGATTGGGAACAAAGCGAATGGGAGTCGTAGCGATCGCATTTCGATGTTTTTTGGGTTAATCTTGACCCCACAATTGGCAGTGAAATTCAGAAAAAACGACCCTGTGTGATGATCTCACCGGATGAAATGAACCTTTATATTGCCACGGTGATTATTGCACCAATGACGACAAAAGGGAAAGCCTACCCGACGGGAATTTCCTGCCAGTTTCAGGGTACAGTTTGATCACACCTTGCCATTATTGATATTGTAGGAGTGATTTGTGAAAGCCCGTGACTTGCTCAAGCCAGGTGAAAAGGTAGTTGTTATTTTTACAGCCGAAGGTCGCCAAAACCCAATTCGGTATCTTCCTTGATGTAGCTTTAATTCTGGAAAACTGGCTGAAGTCGGCGAGAGTTGAAGGAGCGATCGCGGAGCGTGGCGGTAGCCGTATCGCCTTTTGTCGGGTGAATGTGTGGGAAGCGGATAAAAATGCCTTTTCCGGGTTTGATGTATATCGGAATTTACCCTTTCAGTCGGAGCAGATGGAAACCTTGATCCGGGGATTGTTTGCCCAGAGTGAATTAAAATAAGAAAAACCAAACCTTTTACCCTGATGCTAGTTCATCCTTCCCTCCCTCCCCTCCATCATCTCCCTGATTCGTTACCCCTAGATGGGGCGGTGCGAATTGAGTTGGAATCCGGTGTCCCAATTTTTCGGGCATCGGCAACCGTGCAGAATCGGATTGTCATGTTGTTGGAAAAACAGCAACTTGAAGCCTTAACTGAGTTAGAAGAACAGGAGTTAGATGCCTATGAGGAAATTGATGATTATTTAAGTTTTGTCAATCGCACGATTCGGAATTTGGCAGTTGCGCCTAATTCCCAAGGTTAAATAAAATGGATCGTCCCTGGATTTCTGAACAGATACAAGCAACGGTTAGGCAACGCGCCAAAGGACTTTGTGAATATTGTCATGCTTCGGAACAGTGGCAATATGTACAATTTACCATCGATCACATTATTCCTTTAGCAGAAAGGGGGTCTAGCGATCTTAATAATTTGGCTCTGGCCTGTTTTCACTGCAATCGTCGGAAAGGACGCTATCAAGAGGCTATTGATCCAGAATCGGAGCAAAAGGTCGCTTTGTTTCATCCCAGACAGGATCGGTGGCTGGATCATTTTCGCTGGTCTGACGATTGTCTAAGGATTATGGGCATTACTCCCACTGGACGAGCAACGGTGGCAGCACTAGCCCTTAATCGGGAACGCATCCTGGCTATTCGAGCCGCCGATTACGAAATTGGGCGACACCCACCCTTGGACGATAGAGAGTTGGTTTTGTTGTATTGGCAAATTGGGCGGGAAATTTTAGCACGGCAGGCTCAGGAGGGCTGGGGCGCAAAGGTGATTACTCCCCTTCTTGCCCGGTATCAGCAGGAGTTACCGCAGGAGTTGCGGGCGGTTTTGCCCAGTGTGGCGCAGTTGGAGATGGCGTTAAATGAAATTACAGAAGTTGGCGGAGGGGCGAATGATCAGTGACCTAAAAGAAAAACCCAATCTTAATTTACTACGACAAAAACGTGAGGACATTCTCGCTATTGCTCAAAAACACGGAGCAAAGAATGTAAGGATTTTTGGCTCTGTGGCGCGAGGTGAGGCTGATGAGGATAGTGATATTGATTTCTTGATTGACTACGACCTAGAAAAAATTACCCCTTGGTTTCCTGCGGGTTTATTGCTCGATTTGGAGAATTTACTCCAGCGTAAGGTGGATGTGGCTACGGTGGATATGCTGAAAGCCCGCATTAAGGATCGAGTTTTAAGTGAGGCGATCGCTTTATGAGAAAACCAGAGGAGCGCTTACAGGATATTTTAGATGCTATTGAGGCGATCGAGCGATATGTAAGCCAAGGGAGGAGTGCTTTTGAGGATCAAGAATTAGTTCAAGTTTGGATTGTTCATCATTTACAAATTATTGGAGAAGCAGCCAATGATATACCGCATGAGTTAACTGCTCTGTATCCACAAGTTCCTTGGGTACAAATTATTGCATTCAGAAATATTATTGTTCATGAGTATTTACGCTTGTCTTTGAATTTGGTTTGGTCAATTGTTGTTAATGATTTACCGAGGCTGAAAGTTCAGGTTATTCAAATATTGTCAGAAGTTGGTGAAGGGGGCGATCACTGAGTGAATTAAAAGCACAAAATCTGTATTTTGACGCTAGGATGGCTCATGATTTAGAGGAGGTAGATATTGTTGCAGATTTGGGAATGTTTGCATTTAGTTTATTGGTGGAGGGTTAATCATGTTAAAAGCAGTAGAAGCCATTATTCAACCAGACGGAACGATTCGCACTTTGGAGCCTTTGCGAGTTGAGGTGGCGACAAGGGCGATCGTGACGGTGCTTGCCCCTCTACCTACCAATGGGGCAGGGAACGGAGCCAAAATTCTGGCATTGTTACAATCACCTCGATTGGCAAACCGTCCTGTAGCTGACCCTTTGGAAGTGGCAAAACGGATTGAGAATTTACGCAATGACTGGGAGCGAGAATGAAAGACGCATTCAGAAATTATGGCAGATTATGATGATTGAGATGAGGCGGATATTTTAGCGGCTCTGGGAATGTTTTAAATTAATATACAGAGGATGAAACCATGTTTATGCAAGAACTAAAGCTCGAACTAGCGTTTGAATTTTCGCCAGATGAAGTGAAACTACTACTGGCAATCAAGCTTTATGAGGTGGGCAGGCTTTCGATTGGACAAGCGGCAAAGGTGGCGGGTTATTCCCAACGAGCATTTATGGAGATTTTGGGACATTATCATGTGCCTGTCTTGGCCTATTCTCCTGATGATTTAGCCGCAGAGGTTGACTTATTGTCATGAGTCAAAATCTGGGTCGATTGATTGTGGATGATCTGCAAGCTCGGAAAGTGGCTCAACGCTTGGGGGTGAAAATCACAGGAACTATGGGAATTTTAATTATAGCGAAGAACAGGGGAATGATTGATTCGGTTAAGGGGGTGATTGACTCTTTAGAATCGGTTGGGTTTTATGTGAGCGAAGCTCTGAAAGCCCAAGCGTTGAAGTTGGCGGGTGATGATGAGTCGATGACTGGAACGGTTAACAGCACTGATTCAGGAGAAGTTGGTGGAGGGGGCGATCGCTGAGTGAATGAAAAGCACAAAATCTGTATTTTGACGCTAGGATCGCTGGGGTGGCGGGTCTAGGGTGGCGGGTTCTCTCGCTGTAAGTGTATTTTATGATTTATTAAAGGTGGCGAGCGGCAATGCCGACGCTGTGCAAACGATGCCTAAAAAGATTGGGGAGTTAAAGGCTATGCTTAGAAAAGCGGGTGCGGCACTCCAAATACTTAAAGATAAGGAGCAAGGTTAATGATCCCATCTAAATATCGCATCAATATCATCTGGTCTGAAGAAGATAATTGTTATCTGGTGGAACTGCCGGAGTTTGCCACGCCAATACAGCGCTATTTTACCCACGGGGACACCTACGAGGAGGCACTGACTAACGCCCAGGAGGTCTTGGAGTTGTTACTCGAAAGCTACAGGACAGAGGGAAAGGATCTACCAGAGCCGCAGGTGTTACAAGTTGCTGGGGGAATGGATTAGCTGAATGAGTGGAAAGCACAAAGTCTATATCTTGACCCTAGGATCCCTTAGCTGGCGGGTCTAAGGTGGCGGGTTCTCTGGCTGTAAGTGTATTTTCTGATTGATTCAAGGAGGCGATCGATGAGTGAGTGGAATATCGAACCTTTGGGAAAAATTGCTGTTATACAAACGGGTCGTCTTGACTCAAATGCTGCGGTGGATGGAGGAATATATCCTTACTTCACTTGTTCACCTGTCACCCGTTCTATTAATGAATATAGCTTTGATGGTGATGCTGTTTTACTAGCATGCAACAATGCAAATGGGATATTTTCTGTAAAGCACTACAATGGCAAATTTAACGCATATCAAAGAACCTATGTAATGTTATGGTCGAAAGGGAAGTCACCTTCGCCAACTCCAATTCCAAACCGTGCTTGATACTTTCACATCACACGGCTCCTAATGTGAATACCCTATTGTCAGTAGGAACGGGACTACAACCCCCCGCTTTATGACTTCAACTTTCAGAGCTATATGACATACGTAGTCTTTAAACTCGCTTTCGCCGTAGGACTCCTACTTACCGCAGTCTCTATATCCACACCGTGACTAGTGGGCATATCCTAACCATTACAGTTAGGCATTAGCTTTCAGTCACATCCTTTCCCCTTAAAGGTATACGCTTACACTTTTGACTACTCAATAGACACAACACTACTGAGAGCCTAAAAGGGGTTTAAACGTTCCGTTTATACGGGCATTCCATCTTTAGACTTGTCCTATCCACCGGGTTACTTAAAAAGGTCTGTGTAGGTAGCGTGCTCAGACTCCTACTTTTCTCCTTACTCTTTTGAGTGCAGCGTATCAACCTATTTCGCTACTTACTATTGACGATGGTTCAAGTCGGAACATTCAGATTTCCTTAGTCATGGATGGTTGGCAGTGGTCGAGTGAGAGGTAGGTTCCCCTATTACGCCTTCCGTTCCCCGCTTCAACCCTAGGAGTGTGAATCCTCAAATTGGGGGTGGCTATCGCCGTTACTCTATCCCATAATCGCCCCAAGTGGGTTTAATACTCCTCCTAGGTATACTTGGATGGTATATTGCGATTTCTTAAAATGGGATTGACCTTGAGTTCCCTGCCTTGCTTAGATTTCTCCAAGCGTTGGGACATATAAACAGTTATGGGATGGTCAGGGTACGAGTCCCTTATATTTCACCAAGGGGTGAAAGTCCCACTAGGAAGTTATTTCAGGCATTGCAGCCCTATTTCACTCCTAAACGTCTCGCACGGACACCAATAGTCAGACATACCCTAGAGAGACCGGACGCAACACCATACGACGGAAACTGGACATACTGGGCAACCAGAAAAGGACAAGCAATTGGAACACCAACAAGGATAGCAAAACTACTCAAGAAACAGAAAGGTAAGTGTAAATGGTGTGGACAATACTTTACACCATCAGACGTAATTGAGGTTCACCATATTGTACCTCGATGCCTAGGCGGAAAGGATGTATACAATAATCTTCAATTACTACACCACCACACCCGCGATGACAAGACAGCCCTAGACAAGGCTAAAGCTGTATCCATAACAATGGAACAGTCAGACTAGGAGCCGTGTGAGGTGAAAGTCTCAAGCACGGTTTTGAATGGGAGGGAATGGAGGCGACTCCATTCTCGACCCCTAATGGCATGGACAGTATCAAGATGCAGAAAGGCAAATCACGATAAACTGAGGAAATATTTTAGACCGGGAACGGTCAAACTCAGTAATGGGAAAGAAAGACATGAAACTTGGTTATTCCAGACCAAGGATGGATACACGTTATGGAAACATGACTGGACTCCGATTGTCAGACACACCCTAATACGCCCGGAAGCAACACTTTATGACGGAAACTGGACTTACTGGGCAACCAGAAAAGGACAAGCAATTGGAACGCCTAATAGGGTAGCAAAACTACTCAAAAAGCAAAAAGGCAGGTGCTCTTGGTGTGGGCAATACTTTACCCCATCAGACATAACTGAAGTAGACCATGTTGTACCTCGAAGCCACGGTGGAAAGGATGAATACAAAAATCTTCAGTTACTACACCGCCATTGCCACGATGATAAGACGGCACTCGATAATTGGTGTTGCATACAGCCTTTGTCTCAATCATTAAGCACAGTAACAACACTTGGTAAACCAGTTATTCAAACACTGTAAATCCACAAGGCTTACCGCCACTTCTACTAATCTCACTAATAATTCCATGGTCTCCGTCCTGAACTTGCACACTACACTTTTGAGCTGTGACCACATCATCTCTATCGGGTTAAACTCAGGGGAATACACCGGCAGATATTCTACCCTGGCTCCTACTGACTCTATCATTTCTTTGACTTCTTCTCGATGATGAGAATTTCAGTTATCCATTACCACTACATCTCCTTTTTTTAATTTTGGCAATAAATCTAACTTGATGAATTGGAGAAAATCCTCTTTTTTCATTGACCCTTATAATGTTTGAGTCGCCACCACTCCGGAGAGCTTAATTGCACCAATTATTGTCATTTTTTGACCTCGATAGGATTTCCACAGTTCATAGACTTTTTTCCCTTTCGTAGCTCTGGCTAACGGTCTGCTCATCCCTACCCATAACCCACTTTCATCAATAAACACAAGCTTTTCAGGAGCCACATCTCTAATTATTTACCAATAATCTACTCGCGCTTTCTGTACTTCTTCTGTTACTACTTTTTCGCTCCTGTATGTTTTTTTTTGAGACTTATATCGTGCTGCTTTAAAAATCTATCTATCATGGTCGTACTGACATTTATGCCCAGCTTTTCTCTGAGCTTATCACTATATTGCCATAAGGTCAGGTCGGGGTGGGCTTCTACAATATCTATCACGGCTTCCTCATGCTTAGATAAAATGCTTTTCTTTTTAGTGCCACACTTACGAGGAGATAAGTCTCCCGTTAATCGATACTGTTTGACCAGTCGCCTTACCGTGTCTGGACTCACCAAAAAGCGTTGCGCTACTTTTCGGATAGAGGTGTCTCCTTTTTCATAGGCTTCTACTATCTTTTTCCGAAAATCTAAAGAGTAACGGCTCATGGTAGTTGGTTGTGATAACTTATACAATAGCCATACATTATACTGTACTGTGTGTTTTGTGTAAAGGCTGTAATAGAAAATGATATTCTCAAATAAATCAAGATGGATTGTCCTTATTGCCAAAGCCATAAAGTAGTCAAAAATGGTCATCGTCAGGGAAAACAGAGTTACCTGTGCCGTGAATGTGGTCGCCAATTTCGAGAAAATCCCTGTCCTGGAGGTTACAGTTCTGATGTCAAAGAGCTTTGTGTGAAAATTTCCCTCAATGGCATGGGATTTCGAGCCATTGAGAGAGTCACTGGTATTTCTCACAACACAATACTTAACTGGGTTAGAGTTGCAGAAACCCACATTGATGAGGAAAACTATGAAATTCCTGAAATAGCTCAAATTGATGAGCTTCAGACTTTTGTGGGTTCAAAAAAAACCATCTGGGTCTGGACAGTTGTGAATACCAAACTGCCTGGCATTCTGAAGTTTGTCATAGGCGACCGCTCATTGCTGACTTTTACCACATTATGGCAAATGATTCAGGGCTGGGCTGGTTTTCTATATATTACGGACGGATACAAAGTTTATCCTTGCTTAATTGAGGATTGCAATCATCTAGTCAGCAAAACGGCTATGACAAGAGTAGAAGGAGAAAACTGCCGTCTGAGGCACTATTTAGCCAGGCTACATCGCAAAACTTTGTGTGATTCCAAGTCCACTGAGATGTTGTACAAATCAATTCGCTTACTTATCTATTATTTGAAGCATGGACAACTTCCTCCGTTCTCTTAATCATTCCTCACTGTGCAATACCCGATAATTCCAACGCTGTATCCCTAACAATGGAGCAATCAGATTAGGAGCCGTGTGAGGTGAAAGTCTCAAGCACGGTTCTGTATGGGAGGGGGAGATGGTGACATCTCTCTCGACCCCTACTAAACCGACTCGGGTTCAATTTCCATGCCTGCCTGCCCAACTTGTATAGCAAAAGACAGAACAGTTAGGACGTATAATGGCACGGATATCTACAGAAGACCCAAAATGCCAGCCCCCTACAGTTACGACCTTAGACAAAAAGTTATTAATGCAATTGAACTAGACGGTATACCCAAAACCGAAGCCAGTCAAGTTTTCCATGTCAGCAGGAACACCATCAATCTCTGGCTGCAAAGAAAAGAACACACCGGCGACTTCCTCCCTAAACCTAATCGCCCACCTGGTCATGGCCACCAAATTACCGACTGGCACAAATTCAAGGCTTTTGCCCAAGAGCATGGCGATCAAACCTCCGCTCAGATGGCTCAACTTTGGGATGACGACATCTCTCCTCGCACCATATCCAGAGCCTTGAAGAAAATTGGCTTCACCAGAAAAAAAACTTACGGCTACCAAGAACGTGATGAGCAACAGCGAGAGGAGTTTATTGCTCAGATTGAACAGATGGAGCCGGAAGGGTTGGTTTACCTCGATGAAGCTGGCATGAATAGTCAAGACTCGGATTATCCTTATGGTTACTGCGAGGAAGGACAACGCTTCCATGCCCTCAAATCAGGGAAGAGGCAGGGCAGGGTGAGCTATATGGCGGCATGGTGTTATCAACAACTCTTACAGCCTTTACACAAAACACAAAGTACGGTATAATGTATGGCTATTGTATAAGTTATCACAACCAACTACCATGAGCCGTTACTCTTTAGATTTTCGGAAAAAGATAGTAGAAGCCTATGAAAAAGGAGACACTTCTATCCGAAAAGTAGCGCAACGCTTTTTGGTGAGTCCAGACACGGTAAGGCGACTGGTCAAACAGTATCGATTAACGGGAGACTTATCTCCTCGTAAGTGTGGCACTAAAAAGAAAAGCATTTGATCTAAGCATGAGGAAGCCGTGATAGATATTGTAGAAGCCCACCCCGACCTGACCTTATGGCAATATAGTGATAAGCTCAGAGACAAGCTGGGCATAAATGTCAGTACGACCATGATAGATAGATTTTTAAAGCAGCACGATATAAGTCTCAAAAAAAACATACAGGAGCGAAAAAGTAGTAACAGAATAAGTACAGAAAGCGCGAGTAGATTATTGGTAAAGAATTAGAGATGTGGCTCCTGAAAAGCTTGTGTTTATTGATGAAAGTGGGTTATGGGTAGGGATGAGCAGACCGTTAGCCAGAGCGACGAAAGGGAAAAAAGTCTATGAACTGCGGAAATCCTATCGAGGTCAAAAAATGACAATAATTGGTGCAATTAAGCTCTCCGGAGTGGTGGCGACTCAAACATTATAAGGGTCAATGAAAAAAGAGGATTTTCTCCAATTCATCAAGTTAGATTTATTGCCAAAATTAAAAAAAGGAGATGTAGTGGTAATGGATAACTGAAATTATCATCATCGAGAAGAAGTCAAAGAAATGATAGAGTCAGTAGGAGCCAGGGTAGAATATCTGCCGGTGTATTCCCCTGAGTTTAACCCGATAGAGATGATGTGGTCACAGCTCAAAAGTGTAGTGTGCAAGTTCAGGACGGAGACCATGGAATTATTAGTGAGATTGGTAGAAGTGGCGGTAAGCCTTGTGGATTTACAGTGTTTGAATAACTGGTTTACCAAGTGTTGTTAATGTGCTTAATGATTGAGATAAAGGCTGTAGCTCCCTTTACCTTTGAGGGTTGTTGTAATTGGACAGTGTTTGAGTTGTGGTTGGAGTTTATCTTAATTCCAACATTGAAGCCAGGTCAGACTCTAGTATTGGACAATGCAACGTTTCATAAAGGGGGCGGATTGCTGAACTGGTGGAGGCAGCTCAATGCCGTTTACTCTATCTTCCGCCTTATTCGCCAGACCTCAACAAGATAGAGAAATGTTGGTCGTGGTTGAAAGCCCGCATTCGCCATTGTATTGAGGTCTGGCGAATAAGGTGCTATACATCAAAAGGTTTAACAATACCTTGAGACAACCAGTGTCTCGCTTAGTACCCAAGACCTTGTCCTTTTCCAAGTGTTTGCAGAATCACATTGGTGGCATTTGGTATTTTATCCATCACTACAACGCATCATTACCTCTTTAGCACTACCACCCTACAAAAGGATTCGCTTCCGGAGTTTGGTTACTGGTCAAAATTCATCTCGCCGTTAAGCCGCTCGGCTTAACGGGAGTCCTCTTTTGAGATTTAAGATCAGCTTGGGAATTTGTTTAACTTAACTGTGTTAGACTGAATTAAATTCTCCAAAAAAGCCTGCTACAATTTTGGGCAAGAAAATCTCAAATCAGTGTGGCTAAGTCTGACATCGCTGCTTGTTCAGGCGGGCATTGTAAACTTTTATTACGAAACTCATAGATTCTTCAAAAGTGATCGGGAACCCCCATTACAGGTGATGAAGATTAGCTTGTTAACTGATAGGGGTCACTTCTTTAATGAGGGAGTTTCCATATACTAGGTAACAGACCTGAAAAAGTAACCCTGATTATTGATATACCGACTAATTCAGGTATCCCTCACCAATAATTCATGACTCAGATTGCTGATCGGCAACATTGGGAACTGAAAGACTCAAGAGCGGTCTTAACCTGAATCAAGAATTAGCTAGTGCGATCGCCAACCTTAACATCCTGGGAATACTGAATCCTAGGCTCTGTGAGAGCAATTTGTGTTTAACCAAAAGCAACTGAGAACACGATCATGTCAGCCACCAAAGCTTCCCCAGATAAAGAGTCCACCCAAACTTTCCCAACTAAGGACAAGGATATGGAACTACCAACAGATGAACTCATCCGCCTTGACTTCAGTGATGTTGACCTCTCTGAGGCTCAAAGCAGTAGGCGCACTACGGACTTAGTGCGTCTGTACCTCCAAGAAATTGGTCGGGTTCGCTTACTGGGAAAAGATGAGGAAGTCTCAGAAGCCCAAAAAGTTCAGCGTTATGTACAACTGGTGGAATTGCGGGACACGGAGGCGGAAACCAAGGGGGGGGTACTCCAGACCTATGTTAATCTCCTGAAAGTACGCGATCGCCTCTGTGCTAAATTAAGCCATCGTCCATCCTTAGAGCGTTGGGCTGCGGCTGGGGGGGTTAATGTAGCTCAACTCAAGCAGATTATGGCAGAGGGTAAGCGCTGTTGGGCGGAACTAGCTAACCTGAGTGTAGAAGAACTAAAACAAGTCCAGCGGGAAGGCCTACAGGCTAAAGATCACATGATCAAAGCTAATTTGCGCCTGGTGGTATCAGTTGCTAAAAAATATCAAAACCGTGGTTTAGAACTATTAGACTTAATCCAAGAGGGAACCCTAGGATTAGAACGAGCCGTAGAAAAGTTTGATCCTACCCGTGGCTACCGCTTTAGCACTTACTCTTACTGGTGGATTCGCCAAGGAATTACCCGGGCGATCGCCACTCAAAGCCGGACTATCAGGCTTCCGGTGCATATTACCGAGAAACTCAATAAAATTAAGAAAGCCCAGCGCAAGATTTCCCAAGAAAAAAGTCGCACGGCTACCATTGATGATATCGCCACTGAATTAAAGATGACCCCGGATCAAATTCGGGAAGTGCTGCTGCGGGTTCCCCGTTCAGTTTCCTTAGAAACCAAAGTGGGAACGGACAAAGATACAGAACTAGGAGATTTGCTAGAAACAGAAGAAAGCACCCCGGAAGAACTGTTGATGCGGGAATCTCTTTATCGAGAACTACAGAACCTCCTAGCTGATCTCAGTGGTAAGGAGCGGGCTGTCATTCAAATGCGTTATGGTTTGGGTGATGGTCATCCTTACTCCCTAGCGGAAATTGGTCGTGCTCTGGATCTGTCGCGGGAACGGGTTCGCCAAATCGAGGCTAAGGCTCTGCAAAAACTGCGCCAGCCTAAGCGTCGTAACCGAGTGCGGGATTATCTGGATTCTCTGGATTAGTTTTTGAGCCTTGGTGGCGGGGTTATGGGAGATAACACTCGCCCCTAGGGTTGGGTTTATCAGAATTGATTATCAATAAGCTAGTTTTTTTGACAGAATCTCAAAATCTTGTGTATCATTGTCAGTATTAAGGTTTTATTGATAGTTTAATGATGGTGTTATATACCGCGACTTCGTTTAAATCGGAACTGAATAACAAAGGGTGGCGACTGACTCCTCAGCGGGAAACTATCCTCCATGTTTTTCAAAATTTGCCAAAAGGAAATCATCTCAGTGCTGAGGATCTCTATGATTTGTTAAAAGGTCGTGGGGAGACGATTAGTTTGTCTACGATTTACCGCACACTCAAGTTAATGGCGCGGATGGGAATTTTGCGAGAGTTGGAACTGGCAGAGGGCCACAAGCATTATGAAATAAATCAGCCTTACCCACACCATCATCACCATCTTGTCTGTGTACAGTGTAACAAAACCATAGAATTTCAGAATGAGTCGATTTCCAAAATCGGTTTGAAGCAGGCGGAGAAATCTGGGTTGCATTTGCTAGATTGCCAATTGACAGTTCATACTGTTTGTCATGAGGCTTTACGCATGGGCTGGCCTTCATTGGTTTCTAGTAATTGGTCTTGTTCTCAGGCGATCGCAGAAACTTCCGGTGAGTACCTTAACCCTGATTGAGTTTCACTTGGCGGCGTGGTAGTCCCAGGAACCGCTGTCTATCCCTAGGGCGATCGCCAGCGGGTTGATGCGGTTCCTCAAATATATACAGATACGGGGTCTAAAAGCTCCCTTGTTATTTTTGTGCTTGGCGTTGCAGACCCGGCGAGGTATGGGAAGAAGCGTTTACCTTTGCCTTGGAGTTGTAGAAGTCCAGATTGGTGTCAAGGGACTTAATGCGATCGCTTTTTTGTCCTAACTGGGAATTTGTACTTGTTTTGTCCATTTTCCCAGTAGGCTACCTTCCATTGGGTCAGTCTGATAACTTACTCCTTGCTTTCTCCCCTGGGACAGTTAATCCGGCTAGTGCGATCGCTTAACCTGGTGGGATTCTGTCTGGACTGATTTAGGATTGTGTATATCAGGTTCATTAGTTCGTTGTCTCTGGAGTTAACTTCAGTAATTAGTTTCTGGTTTTGTTTCATCAACTGCCAGACTAAAAAAACTGTAATTCCATCAGTTCCTAGCTTGACTATCTCAGGTAATGTATTAGAATTCATCGTTGTTTGTTTTGTCTTTTTTTAAGATTAATTCATTATAGTCAGTGGTTTTGGCTAAATATCTTTCAATATGTTTTAAAGTAAGCCAGACCAGTTGTTTGTCCCCTCGACATTCGCTTCTGACTGAACTTCTTAATCTATCGATATCTTCTTGATTTTTTTTGACATTAATTTGGAGTTCAGTATGTTTTGCTGAAAGATACCAAATACCTCCCGAAAAAGAAATAAGCCAACCAATAATTAAAGCAATTTTTTCAATTTCTAGATGCATAAAGTTAGAAACTCCTGTACTTTCAAAAACTAAAATTAAGTTTTGAAAAAATTGCTGGTACTTCGTTTTCGGGTAATTCGGATAGACTCCCAATCACCCGAAAAATTTAGACCGTTGGCAAATTAGAATTGTGGTCTACTAATAATTCCTGAATTCTCAAATTTTTGGTAGAATGACAATTGTCTATCTATCTGTCTTGTCACAGAGCCATCCGGTTGTAACACTATATTGAACAATGTCTGAGCAGAAACTACGTTTAATCGTTGAACATCAGGTAGTTGGTTGTGTTCGACTTGTGCCTGGTAAAAAGCCTCAACAAACTCGTAAAGTTCTACGGTAGCATCTACGTTTTCAGCTTCAGAACCTAATGACCCCAGCAAGGTTTTTCAGGTTGAACCATCTGGGAGATGGTTGATTAATTGACTGATAGAGATGTTCATGTTAAGCTACAAAAGCCTCAATTATTACGTTAAACTTTAGATCCATTGTAGGATGATTTTCGATCCATGTTGCGTTTTTGAAAAACCGGCGGCGGACTCCTAGCTTTCTAATTGTCCAGGAATTATCTGTAAATTCTTCTATGGGCGGATAATTAATCAGTTGTGGTTCTTCTGTAACGTATACAGCCCTTTGTCCTGTTACCCAGCCAAAACCCCCAGAATCATCACGATAATGCCCTCTGATAAGCAGCATTGACCTATAGCCATCATAGGGATTTTTCCAACGCCCCCAATCAGTTGAAAATTTAAACCTCAATAATGAGTGTTCAGTAATTGGGGGGTTGTGAATTATCCATTCTTGGGTAGGCTGATAGCTTGAAGCTATCAGTTTCCATGCACCATAAGCGTCGGTAAAATCCATGCCTTATTTGATAACTAGGCGGCGTTCAAAACCAGCGTTCATGACGCTCTTACCATTTAGAGTCCTACCGTTACTATTGTAATACGTCAAAGCCTCGTTTATTTTTTCCTTTGTGCAAAAAAGTCTATAAGTAATTGGCGGTTTGGTAGTGCCGTTGTTGCACTGAACGGCAAGCCTTACTAACAAACCAGTTCGCATTAATTCCCCGGTGTCATACACTGGATCATTAGCGTTGGTTTCTTCTACTGGGGATACGCCTAAAACATCTTTAGTTCCGGCTGTATACATTACCGCACTGGCTCTAAAGACTCTAACTTTAGTACCATCCATTGCCTGACAGAGTTGTGTTCTAGCCATTAATATTTTGTCCTTTCTCTATTAACGAAAATCAGCCCTTACGCGATCGCGGCAGGAAGTAATTCGCCCAGTGCCATCCCAGGCTTTGCCATGTAGTTTCTGAATTGCATCAGAAACTTTGTTTGTGGGTACATAAATATCAGCCCCAAAATATTTGTTACCTTTCCGATAGTTAATCCGCATTTTCATTAAGAGACCCTCTTTGACTGCTTGATTTGCCTTTACCATTTGCGCGGTGACTTGACTAGCGTCTGTGTGGGCTGTCATTCCCAAATCCTCAGCAATGCCATCGTATCTATTAGAAAGCCGAGCCGCTACTGTCATGGTTCCCGTTCCGCCTGGGGTGGGCGCATTCCAACTATAAATTTTCGTATCTGCTAAACTTGGCATCCAATACCCGCCTTGTTGCTTCAAAACTGCTTACTACTTCATTCATAGCAGACATTTTTAGGAGGTGGAACATATACGGAAACCTATAGGGTTTCCGGATATGCAAGGAGTTTTGTTTGGTCTAAAAAAAGTGTTGGGGTTGTCTTCTAATCGGGATTTCTATATAGATGACCGTTGTAGTCACAGAGCAGGATAGGCTCATTGAGCATCTCTAAAAACAATTTTGCTTCCCTAAAGTAGACGTACCCGACCGGACGGCGGCGCGGCGGTTTGATTTTGTTACCCAATATCGTCACTTCTGGAGATGTGATAGGGAACGCTTGGGCTGGATTTTGGTTGGTCGATGTAAATACTTTGGAGTTGTCAAACTCGATCTGCATCACCTGGCAGATGCGCTGGTAGAGATTGACACCTTCCGCCGTGCTGGTCGCAAAAACAAACGATTCTAACCCGGAGGATTTGTCCCGATAACTAACCGATTCCCTTCCTTTGCGGAACCGGAACTGCTGGGGCTGTAGAAAGTTCTGGAAAATTCTTTGTGCCAAACTTCTGATATTGGCTTTCGTCAGCAAGTCCCCGACTCCGTTTGGATTTTCCGTTTTTCCCACCAAACGGAAACCGACTCTCGCTTCCAGTTGTCGGTAGCCTTTCTCCACATCCTCAATTCTTTCCAAAAAGTACAGCACAACTTTAGGAGCGCCCCGGTAACTGATACCCGTTGAGACTGTGCTATCGGATTTTTCGCTACTGCCGCTGCCCTCGTAGTGGATTTGCAGGATTTGCCTAATTAGTTCCTTATCGTTCCCGGTCAAGACAACTGATTTGTTTTCGGAGCGATCTGGAAAATATTCTATTGTTCGGTGAAGCCCAACCTCCTTAGATGTTTTTCTGTCGGAAGGATGCCACTCAATATAAGCCGGGCGAGAACTCGCGTCTCCTCTCCATCTGGGGATGGTATCTCCGTCGCTGTTTCTTAGATTGCGCGCCGGATAGTTGGTGCTTAAATTGGGGAGTTTTGGGTTGGATCTATAACGCAGCTCTGGATAACCCGCCGCCCAAGCATCAAACCAGTCGTCAAATTTCAAGTCGCTGGCATTGAGGAGATGATCGATCATCTTCTCCATCCATCCGAGCTGAGACAACTGCAATGCCAAAGCTGACTCGGAACCCGCCATCAGCAGCTTGTAATCTGGGTTTTTTCTGTCAGGCTGCAGTTGGTAAACATCCCAGTTGGGTTGCAATTCTATTCGGACTCGTTCCGGGCGCTTATCCGAGAGTTTCGTGATGCGCCTTTGGCGAGCCATCATGATATAAGTTTGTTGGGTTAGCCTTCCAACATTTGCCATAAATACTCCCTCTCTCAGCCGATTAATTTACACAGGAATCCACTCCTCATAAGTTCCCTGGTCTGTTAGTAAATCCCCTAATGTTTCAAAGAAAGTAGAGGCTAATGATTCCATACCCTCCCACTGTTGTTCATTTACCCAGTCAAAATATTCATCTGCTTTAATCTTAGACCAGGTTTCCTCTACCTTTTCAGAAACGATAAAAGGCGACTGTCCTTCTTTCCCCCAAGTCTCCTCCTTATCTAACAACTTAGCTGCTACTTTCCTGGTGTTAATATAAGTTATGACAAACAGTGCTTTTTTAGCAACCTCTTGAACCGCATATCTAAGCGACGACAAGGCTTCTACCAAAGTATCCTTAATGGTTGGGTTAATCATACACATGGCGGCGATCGCGCCTTCTCTAATTCTTAGAGTTGTTGTCGCCGTGCTTCCTACCTTGCCTGCAACTAAAGCAGCCAGAGATTTTCCGACTGTCTCTCCCAAGGGAACATATAAAGCGTTAGCTGCTTGTTTTAAATCATCCATCATTTTTTTGTCAGATGCTGCCCAATCAAAATTATACGCTTGAGAAACTCCTTGGGTTAATTTGCCCATTAGTGTAGGCACTGTTACCCCCAAAAAACCGCCTACAAAAGCCGGGTGGGCTGCTACTAAACTCCCCACACCCGCACCAACAAGCCCTACAGCTTTTCCACCAACAAGCAGCACAGTCCCGGCAATTACACCACCCGCTAGAAGCCCTGCTACTTTAGGAATCATAGGGGCTTCTAATAGCCAATCTTTGAAAAATCCCCAGTTGCCTTTTTTGATGTTTTCTCCAATAGCTAAGGCACCACCTTTAAGACTTCCGGCCCATTTCTTAAAATCAAAAGATTTTAAAATCTGAACCTCTTTATACAGTTGAGATGAAAAAGCATTAAACCATTGTGCTGCGATTTCCTTGCCAGCTACAGCGGTTGAAGTTAGTTCTTTCAGGTCTACACCTACAACATTAGACATAATTTATTAACCTATTTCGTGGTCATTGTTGGGCAACAATCTTTCTCGGCGGCGTTGGCTTGGCGATTTTCCAGTAGACAAGTTGTCAGATTTAATATCACGAATCTCCATTAACTCGTCATTAGTTTTGATGAGGCGGGGCTGCTGTTCCCGACTGGGGGCTGTCTTGGGTTTATCCTTAAACCCAGATGCTGTCATGGCGTTATAGTAATTCATCAACCAAGAACGTTTAAACTCTTCAAAGTCGCCGCCCCCAACTGCTGATGCTACATTTAAATATTCCAGATGCAGCCGGAAATCTAACACAGCGATCGCTTCTTCAACTCTGCTCTTAGTGTCATTTTTCAACTTAGCCTTTTCCTGTCCTGCCGATGGCGGTTTTTTCCCACCACCCGAATCCGGCTGGGAATTACCCGAACCCCTTGGCGCTCTTCTTTTACTCATGATAAAACTATGACCTTAATTTTGCCGCTATCCCTATTAAAACCTCATAGAGGTCATTACTTTTAGCCCTAAACTCATCAACCTCTATTTCATAGTCGTGAATCTCCAACAAATCTGGCAGCATGGCTTCCGTCGTGTCTTCATCATTCAAATCAAGTTTAGGCTCCTGACCTTTCTTGTTATCCTTTCCAAAACCCTTTCCAGCCCCCCAGTGTTTTTTACCAAACACATTAAACTCAATTGGCAACGTAACCACTTTCGAGATAATGGGAATTCCCAACCCGTCTAAAATCGCCGACGTTCGATAATACAACTTAGCCAAAGTTCTATACATTCTCGTCATTATATAGGCTAAACGAATCTGAATATTTAGCCGGTTGGCGCTATCACCTTTTAACTCAATCAAAAGCTCAGTCTGAGCCTTTAATATTGCCCCCAATGAATTAAACTTTAACTCAATAGACTGGTCGCCTTCTTGGGCTTTGTTAGTATCCTGAACCGTCACGGTAACCGGAGCATCAAAACCATAATTATCTATGGTTTTGAACAGGTCAGACATGATTTCCAAATAATCTTTGTTTATGTGATTTCCCCGTCCCTCTGGTATCATCATATTAGCCGGAATCTGGAAACTCTTATCTAGCAACTTCCTTACCCCTAGGGCTTTATGGATTTCCCTAGTCATTTTAATCAAATCGTCACAACATTCTTTATTCATGTCATCCCTTAATATTGGTAAACTTGGCGGTAGCTCTGGTTGATGATTGTTGGCTTCATACGGTAATCGAGTATATTCAACCTGCCATGATGTATACCAATAATACGAATGTATTGCCATTTCAAGATTGGTTTCTGGGTCTCTACCTATGGGAAAGTGAGCAGGACATATTCTGTTTACCCTCGGTGTTATGGAACCACCAGAGAGACTCAAAGATGGAACGGAAGAACATTGTTTTGATGCAAACAGGCGAACAGGCGTTCCGCCTTTACCAAGATTAAAATTCCACTTTAGACGAAAAATATTGGGCGGATACGGGGGCGTACCATTCACCTGAATATGTAAATTCCGAAAATGTCTCGCTCCCGGACCGAGAGGAAAAATTCCTATGCTCTGTATACTAGAGTTTACATCTGTGTTGAATTGGAATTCTAAAGTGCTGACTATATATTCACCAGTGGTTATCCCGTCATCAGAATTATCAAGACGATCTAACATTCCCGAATACAAATCACCCCACCACCCTGATATATACCGTTTTCCAGTAACAAGAAAAAACTCAGCTAATAGTCCTGAATAACCTGGCGGAAAACTAGGTGGGTCAATGCTGGGAGGATTGTTATTATCTTGATCATCACTTGTTTCATTTTCATCTGTCTCCGATGGTTCTTCTATATCATCCTCGCAAACATTCCGAGCAAAAGTGACAGTTTTGCCAAGCATGGTTACGCTCATGGTTTGCTCACATTCCCCAAAGTAAACCGAGACATTAGCATCATTAATGCTGTCGATTGTTCCCCCAAAACCTTTGGGGTTGCCATCCTCATCAAGGTCTACAAATCCACGGGCTGTGCTGCCTATCTTCTCAGCTTTTATGCCTCTCCTAGTTCTACCATCCTGTAAATCTTCAGCCTCTGTGCTTATTTTTGGCTTCATTGCCTGGGCAAATTCAATTATCCCCCCCACATCTATATCAATGTCTCCATCGTCACGGGGAAATCTTACTCGCGCTCTGGGTTTGTCGTCGGCTTCTAGTCTTTTAACCTCTCTTTCTATGACATCTATAGCTTGCCTATAGTTGCGATTCCTTACAATGTCTCTTGTCCTTCGGCTACGTTCCTCTACTTCTCGCATTGTTCGCACTCCTGCCTCAACTCAGGAAATAGTTGCAGCCATCCCTCTTTGGTCAATTTTCGTCCGCCAACAACCCATTCCCGTTCCATTGTTTCTATGGGTTCCAAGGAGACAAGTTTAATGGTTTTCCGTTGTTTTAGCGTGAGAACAGACAGGGGGCGATAGGGACCAACAGAATCAGACAAAAAAGCTGCAATTGGCAACACTTCCAAAAATGGAAAGATATGGCACAAATACTCTATTCTTTCCAGCCATTGCTCAAGGACAAATCGATAATTTTCGTCTTGGGCTTGAGAGAGCCTTCTTTGTCTCTCTTCTGGGGAAGGAAAATCAACAATGGTTTTATATTCTTGGGGAACATGAGCCAATGCTTTTAATTCTCTATAAATCAAATATCCATTGGCGGGGCGACCTGGTAGCAAAAAATGGCGGTTAAACACATCCTTATTTGTAGCTATAAGAATCTCTAACCGCTTATCCCATAGATGAACAGGATTAACCGCAGATTCTAAGGATAAATCTACCGGATAATTTTCTAAGTCATCTAATCCATAAAAAGCTATCATCATGTGTAAGAACTCTCCATAATTAAAACAGTTGTCGAACCTTCTACTACTTTACCCCATATCGCGTCAGTCGGAATAAATCCTGATACATTACCGGGATAATAAATCTGACCGGGTGGCATTCTGAATGGGTGAGTAGTTGCATTATTTCCCGATGCACCCAACCCCCAAAGCAATTGAGTTTCTCCCTGGTTCTGAATTTCAAAATAAGCACGGTTGGGATTAGCGGGGGCGATTAATGTAGGATTAGGTCCGACTATTATTGTGTTCATCAAGGTATTAGCCGGGCGTTTAGCCATCAGTATCAAATCTAATTCGACCCGATATTCACCCTCTATATAAATGGTGTCATAGCCGCGATTACTGCCTATTGAACCGCCGCCTAATATACCGTTACCGTAATCCTTAAAACTTAAACCTAACTGGTCATCTACTCCAAATATTTTTACCTCATTGGCAGTTAAATAAGGGTTGATTAGAGGCACATAAAACCGCCGCCCTCGGTTTTGGATAACCGGACAAGCTGCCTCAACCCAAGGATTTAACGAGCCTTTTCTTCTCAGTAATTGCAAACCAAACTTAGGGTGATTGCTCTCTAATTTCATTAATTTAGCTGCCCTTTCCGCCGCTGAATCCTCTGGGTAAAATTCGGGATAAGGAGAACGAGTAAAACTCGGACACCAAACTGATGCAGTGAGACTTTCTAAAAAAGCATTAGCTCGCCATAGCCACCTGGGGTCAATATGGGCAGAAATGGCAGTAATAGCATCAGAAATATTCCACAGTGTTAACGGATTGCTTGCATAATCACTGACATTACTCTGATTAATTTCAAATGAAAAAGTGTCGGTTTCTGATAAGCGATTTTCTGCCATAGGTTAAGGAGTTAATAAGTATGGTTTGGCGGCGGAAGTCATGCCATTGGTGTAGTCAACAATTACGGGATAGTCGGTTAAGCTGATGGTGCATATTAACGGATATTGTCCATCTCCCCTAACGTTAGGTCGGATAGAAAAATCACAATGTTTTTTGGCGGGTTCGGGGTTTAGTGCGGGGCTAAATTCTGCTATGTGTTGATGTACAACTAAATGCAGTAAAGCACTGGCTAAATTGGTTTGGTCAAAGGGGTAACTACCTATACCGGGTTGAAAACTACCAAAAAACGGATCTACTATTTTAATCGCGCCATCTTCTATATAAGCCTCTAGCTCGTCAATATCCAGGTTGACAACAGAATCCTCTTCATTGAGAGTTAAATCCATAATGTCTTTTCCTGTGACGTTAATCGTCAGGTTTTTTTGCCTTTGTAGCAATCGCCGCCCCATGGCTAAGGTTAAGGCTTCTAGTGTGGTTTCGGAAAAATCGGGATAGACTCCCGGCGTGATGTTCATGTGAGAAAATAGAAGTGGTTACTTCCATTCTACGATAAATGCCTATTCGATTTGCAATGCGTCCTACCGGTGGCGGGGGCGGCGGGGGCGCTTATTATAGATTTTCCAAGTCGGGGACGGTTCAACTGGCGGCAGGGGAAGAGGTGGAAATTATCCCCTCCACATCGTCCCCGGTGAGGCGAGAAATTTCCATCAAGGGGGAAAATCCATTCTCCATCAGATGGGATGGTAGCGATCGCTCATTGCCAGTATTTGAAGATGCGACCTATTTTGATAGCAGCGACGGGGGAATCTCTCTTTTTGCGACATCCGCCACCACCCAGACGGTAGAACTCTGGGTTAGACAGGAAACGGAAATTGATTATGACTTAGGACAAGAATCAGGAGAAATAGACGATATGCCAATGCCGAATTTATCTATTAGACCTTTTATGGGTACAGGAAATCAATCCGTTCACGTACCCAATTTTATAGCTGACAACGCAGATTCGGATAGTAACAGAATATATGACTATCTTTGGTATAACACCTTTTCTAGTGAACATGGAGTTTTAATTTTTCAGTTTGATGTGTTTTTCCCTGGTCAAATGTACAACTTTACCATTAATCCCTCTAACGATTCTTGGCTGCCGCCTGGAGAAGTGATTAAAGTCTTCCTGATTCCGCGAGAAATTATGGCGATGGTCATGACTCAAATAGCCGTCTATACCTGGCAGTTTTATAACTACGATACACTAATAAATCTAACGAATTGGATTAAAGAACATAGTGAAGTTGCGACAGTAGAATCACCAGCACGCGGGTTTTCTGTTGTACCTACAATGAGCCGTCAACTATTATTTTTTGATATGCCATCCCCTTGGAGTTCTACTAGGCCATTGTGTACTTGTAGTTATACGCCCAACCTAGCGAACCCCAAAGAGGGGGGAGAATTTACTATCAATGAGTTTATCGATTACGAAGACTGGTAGATAAACGATCGCCTTAATCTGAGTTTTCCTAAGATGGGGGGGAAGCGATCGCATTACCGGCTGGCGAACAAATATAGGGGAGGCTGATCCGATCGCCCGCCGCCAATCCCCCAAGTCTCCGAGTTGATTCCATCTGGCTCAGTCCGTCCACTACAATAGGTAAACAGGAAGGGCGATCGCTTAATCCGACCATCTGGGCAACTGGGGAGAAACCATAGCCAATTACAAACCTATGAAGAAAAACCGAATCGGTCAGGCTTCCATTATCCCCGACGCGATCGCCTACAGAATTCAGAAGCAGTGCAAATATGACTGGCAGCGGACCTTACTAGCAATCTTGATGTACACCGGTGAACGAGTGGGAGCTGTCAGGTTACTGCGAATCCCTGACGTTTATGTTTCCTCAGCTTCCCGTGTTGTCCTGCCAGAAATAACTTTTCGATCCGAAACTCGTAAGCGCGCGGGCGGGAAAGATGGGGGAGTCCGCCAAGTTCCCATTTCCCAAAAACTTAGAGAGATTCTCGGAACTTACCGCATCGGTGGCGGCGAGTTTCTGTTTCCTAGCCCATCTGATATATCCAAGCCCGTTACCGTTCAAGCGATAGACTCTTTCCATAGGGCGGCGATCGCTCGTCTGGGATTAGAAAACGAGGGCTATTCTCTCCACAGTTACCGCCGCACTTTCATCACCAAACTCTATAACAAGGGAGTCAATACCAGAACCATCATGGCTATCACAGGTCACAAATCCATGTCATCTTTGCAGCGCTATATTGATGCTGATCCTCAAAAAATCCGAGACGCGATTGATGAAATCTAAGGCAGCGATCGCTATCAGTGTTATCCAGGGAGAAATGGGTTGCTGCTATGCTTTGGAGGGCCGAACGCCACACACTGCCTTAGATACTTCCAATTTTAGCGCTAAACTCGGCACTTTGGTATTTTGGACAAAACATCAAATATTCTTACACACGGCAAACGACGCTAACCAGTGTACAGTAGCACTTAGCGCCGTTTTAGGTTGGGAAACGCTCCTTGATTTTTCTGTGAAATCACAAAATTTTTGGGGGTATAAAATCTCCTTTGGGAGAAATCTTAGGACGCGCCGCCGGGGAAATTTCCACCACCCGATTTAAGTGCTGGAAGTTTCTCTAGGATAGTTTCCAGAGACCAGTCCGACTCGATCCACTGTTCTACCTGGTTGGCGATCGCCTTCGCTTTTTCGCTGAGATGAGGACCTGCCAGATAACAAACCTGCTTTTTCCCCTGATAAAGATAAGCGTACTTATTGCCGTTTGTGTCTTGGAATGCTGATTTGGTTTTCCAGCGAACGGTTAGGCGATCGCTCTGGGAAGTTTTCACCGGTGATAAATTTTCGTCACCCTGGGTGACGGCTACCCATCCTAGATATTTAACCTTGCCCTGTTCGCGCAACCTTTCCAGAGACTTAATCACGCGGGATTGTAGGAGTCCAGTAGCTTGGCTAATTTGCTTTATATCCTGATTCGGGCAACTTCTGAGACATCTCAAGACATCCTGATCATCCCAGCCTGGATCAAACGGCTCTGGATTTTCAAGTTCCGTCACCCTGGGTGACGAAATTGCTAAGGAAAGCTGCCCCGGTGTGGATTGTCTTTTCATCGGCCGGACCCCCTGCCATCATCATCTCCGGTGGTGATAGCTCGAGTATTTATAGCCAAAATTGCCAATTGTGAGTTTTTGGCTATGCTGCGAACCAGGAAAAGCCTTGTCACAAAAGGACGATTGTCATAAATTAGGGCGCTTACTATATCAATATCACAGGCGATTCGGGAAAAAGCGGCGTAATCCTTTTTAACCAGGTCTCGAAGTTCCAGCACTTCGGACTCAAGTTCCCGCACTTTAGACTCAAGTTCCAGCACTTCTGGGGGAACGGTCGGGATGGTATCAGTAATCTGATGAGCGATCGCCGACACCGGGGCAGGTGATTTTTTAACTTTTTCGTCACCCTGGGTGACGGAATTGGTGGCTTGATGCGCGGCGGTTTTGTCACCGGTGATAGTTTGGGGATTAGAGTTCTGTCTGTTCATGGCTAATATAATGCTTGAGGGTTTTGCCAAATGCCGACAGAAAAAACACCCCCCACTGGCATGAGGGGCGCTTAAATTATTCGGACACCTGCTGGAGAACTTCCTGCCGGATTTTCTCCATCTGCTCTTTCATTTGAGACTGATACTCTCTGTTCGCTAGTAGCCGTTGCTCTAGTCGCGCTTCATGGCTTTTGACATAAGAATCAAATCCAGCGAACAGCTCCTCCAACAGGTCTAAGATTTTCCCGCCTGTTCCGAGGTGATGACACCCCCCTGGCTGGAAATAATCCCCCTGGCAATTTGCTCGATCAGTTCTGAACGGTTCAGAGTCAACTCTGTAGCCATCTGATCCAACAACTTGACCGCTGTTTCCGTCAATGTCATTGTGACAGCCTTCTTCTTCTCCCCGTACAAAACGTTGGGAGTCCGATGCTGATAGGGTTTGCTCTTTTTCATGTTCCTTGTCCACAACCTCTCCAAAAAAAATATCATAAATATATTTACATTTTTATATTTACCATGTTATCTTAGATTCATGCAACCTAAATATATTTAAGTTGCGTCGCACCTCTATCACCTGCGGCCAACTGAGGAAAAGGGGGTAGGCGGCTCTCCCGGTGGATCTGGGACAGCGATCGCATTAATTGCGAACTACGAGCGCCTCTTTTAACTCACTTCCTGCGGCCACTATTCGAGCGAGAGAGATAAAAAGCCGGATATTGAGAGCGGGGAAGTTGATAGATGTAAGCGATCGCCATGAGGTTGGTTAAGCGATCGCACCAGTCAACCCTATATATAAAGTCAAAGCCTATGGTGAATAGAAAAGCTAAGGCCGCAGAATTGCCTAGCGGGTTTCACCGCCTAGACAAAAAACATCAGCGGATCTTCTTGGTTACTTGTTTAGCTTGGATGCTGGCAGACCGACAAGTTGCGGCTAACGGGCAGCAACAAATCGGACGGCATTTAAGAAGGACTGCTCAAACAACTGTGTTCAAACTATCTGATGAGGAGGTAGCCTACTACATTGCAGAAATAGAGGATTCCCTACAGCGGAATCCCCAACTAGCCGGACCCATTGGTTTGGTGTTCAAAGTTCACAACTCGTAATTCCAAAAGGAAGGGGGAAACCCAAAATTTCCCCCTACCCACCATCGTCCTTTAGCAAAAGGAATTTGAATATGAGCGATCCTAATTCGCCCCGTTCAGTCATCAGTATAACATCTGATGCTGCTACGGGTCAACTCAACTTGTCCGAATCACTAACACCAGAGGAGGTTTTTGCCTACCTGAGTTTAATCAGCAAAATGCTCGAATATACACCCGATGAATTGGAGGAAATCCTATGGAAACACCAGACAGAAGAGAGATTTCGCTCTCCCATTCTGCCGTTTCCGACACGGCAAAATCCGTCCTTTTAGCATTGCTGCAAAATCCTAGCCTTGTCTATGAGTTGCCATTAACAACTCAACAGGTTAGTCGGCTGCTAAAGGAAAGCTGGTATCTCGCCAATGAAATGCTGGCAACTTACCAGAGGAGTAATGGGGATGAACTGAGAGCGATCGTTTTAAGCGGTCGCCCTAACGAGGAGGTGAAAAACTACGATGTCAACTAGCCCCAGTAACGACCCGTTTGCACGGATCAAACTTCAGGCGGCGACTACTTCCAATCAGGAGCTAACCCGTTGCCTACAACAAATGATTGAAGTTCTGGAGTCACAAAACCCCGACTACAGAGAAGTTAGAAGTCAACTGCTTAGGGCTACCTGCCTGAGTTATGAAGTAGTGCGACATCTCGATGCTGCCAGCTTTAGTCTCGGTCAGTAAATAAAAGGGCTTGGGGCTGCTTACCTCAAGCATTCCCCAAGCAAGCCAGTCAGGAGTTTCTGATGCGAGAGTTATGCGAGCGATCGCTTTCTCTTACTCACCATTGGCGCTTAATCATAGCACCATCTGACTGGTTAATGCTAGACGTGCGCGCGCCGTGAGGATATAGGCGATCGTCTCTATCCCCATCTGGATAGATAGGCGATCGCTTCCCCCCCCGGTGTCCGCCAATCAGTTACACCAGCAATCTGGAGACAGAAAGGATGAAAAAATTAACCAACGAACAGAAAGTCGCTCAACTTAGTATCTTGCTGCAACACTTAGAACCCAAAGCCTTAAACACATTGCACAAATCGTTTTTGGATCGGTTTAATCAGGAGATTGCAGTCAACCCCCAAAAGCAGTATGTGAAAAAAATGCTTGATGCGATCGAGAACGGGGAAGTTGTCGCTAACCATGAATCAAGCGCGGGCGATCGCCTTCTCATTTCTATGGCTTGGCAGATGTTCTCGGCTAGTCCATCTGTCCAGGAGTCACTATCCTTTGATGAGTTTACCCAACAAGCGCTTGCATCCTACGCGGTTGCTGCCCTAAAAAAAACTAAGTGTTTCTTAGAAATAGCCAATACCTTTATCGCCGAAGACCATGGAGAATCTGGAGAATGAAATCTACTTAGGCGGCCTGCTAGATATCGCCGCCAGTATTGAAGATTACGCCGAGAGGATTAATGTTCGCCTTGATGGTTTTTCGAGGGAAAAGCCAGAACATCTAGCCGAAGTGATTGGTTATCTACAACTAATCAAAGACCTAACCACTCAAGGATTAAAGGAGGCTAAAAAATTGTGACCAATGACCGCGACCATCTGGACGAACAATTGAGGCGACTGCCAGGGTTTAAGGAGGAGGCTTTAGATATCAGCTACATGGTGAGGAAACTCTACTATGATATCGACCAGATTTTTGGCTACTGCTTTAGCGACAAACTCACTAAACCCCACGCCCAAAAGCAATTTCTCAACAAACTAGAGAAATTTGTTACCAACACCCAGGAAGCCGGGAAACTCATTCCCCAACTCATTGAAAAAATTGGAGGCTCTGATGATGACTAGCACAAACCAGCAAAACCCACAAACCCAATACACCAAACAGCTAAAAGAGGAAGTTTTAAAGTCCATTGAAAACATTAGCGTACAGGTTTCCTCTTTGTGGTTAAAAGCCCAAGTCCCGAACCCCGATGAACCCTTAACCAGGGAAAACATCAGTAACTACTTGGAACAGCTAGCACGGGCTGTGAAAGTAGAAGCCAACAACTACAGCGAGAATCTTCCCGACAATGAGGATAAACATTCCCCTTACGAATGGGTCGATTTGACAGTAGATGCAAGCTCGCTTATGGAGTGTTTATTAAAGGCTAAGGCAAGTATTGATAACACCATTGCTCATCTAAGAGTTATCGATTTTGCCACTAACATTAAACCATACCAAGATGTTGACAGTTACGCAGCACGCCTTAACTACTGCCATGAGCGAATTTCTACAGACTTGGAAAATGCACTTGCTGAATTAGAAGATCTAGATTTCACCGCCTGATGAGTCCTGACCGGTAAAGGACGAAACTTCCTCCCGCCGCTGGGGGGAAGTCGCGGATAACCGGGTGATTCCCTCCGCATTGATAACTAGCCCCCCCGAGACGAAATGGGAGGTTTCCCTCCCCATGCTTTTACTGGGGGCAGAAGTCAGTAATCATTTCTAGCTGGGTTCCAACCCCAGCTAGATCTTAGGCGAGTTTACTCCCCCGGATAGAATGGGCGAAAGCCGTAACAGCTTCTTGGGAGTGATTTTCCACCATACTTAACAGGAAAAATGAATAGTTTAATAGTAGGCCTTGACGTTAGTTCGTCGTGGTGCGATGCCGTGTGGCTGGAATCGATGCCAACCGGTGCCGTGCGGGATTTTTTCGACTCCCCAGCATTTGCTGAGTGCCACCGAAAACTGGAAGCGAACGCGAAGTCTATCCAGTTTCTGGTATCTTTGGAGCCGTCTGTCGTGGTATTAGAGCCGACTGGAACTTATAGCAGGTTCTGGATTGACTCTCTCCATCGGGAAGGAATCCCAGTCTTGAAAGCGGATCAAACCATGATCAAGGACAGTCGGAAAAGCTATGGGGGAACTTCCAACAAATCTGACCCCTATGATGCCCTCATCATGGTGATTACTTACTTTCAGCACTACCAAACCAATTATGATCGCAGGTATTGGGTACGGGAGCGGCCGCCAGCGGTTGCCAAAATTGAGCAATGCCTGAGAGATATTCAGTCCTTTACCAAGCGCCGCACTCAAGTCATAAACCAAGCCAAGTCGCGGCTGGTCTATGAATTCCCAGCTAGGGCTAAAGTTCAAGTAAAAAGAGAAGCTGGGAGCCTAGATCCGGACAAACTGCCAGCTTGGTGGGGTTGGGCTTGTGGCTGGACTTCCCAAGGTAGTTGGGAAATTCCCAAAGGGGTTAAAACCAAGTTTGACAATGAATACGCGAAAGCGATCGCGGCGGGTGAAGGGACTGGCATTAGTGTAGTGACTGCCCGACTAGCCCAACAGATTTGTATGTGGCATCAGTCGGAGGCAATGGTAGAGCAGGAGATGCTCGGCTACCTGAACCTTCCAGAATTTGATTGTTACCACCGGGTGTTTGATAAGTTCGGTTTTGGTTCCCGCGAACGAGGCTGGCTGCTCACTCGGATCGTACCCTTTGATGAGATGTTTAAATGCCTTCCCAAGTCTAAAGCCATGCGACGATTCCGGCAGTTGTGCGGGTTGGGGGCTACTCAAGTGCAATCTGGGCAGGCTGACACTCGTAGCAGTTTTACCGGAAGTAAAGAGGCGCGATCAACCTTGCATCAGTTTGTTGTACGGGCAATCGAGAAGGGGACTCATCGCGAACAGAAACCGGGTGGAGGTGCGATCGCGACGACCCCCTACGATTGCCTTTCCAAATCACCAGAGGCTCAGTCTCTTAGACTCTACTGGGTGACTAGAGCATACCACAAAGGGAACAAAGTTTCCGGGGCGGCGCTCAAGGCTGCCAGGAATGCCACATCCAGAAAGCTGGCTGAGACTTTATTTAAGGCTCTGTGGGATATGCGATAATCTACTTTAATTCATATACTTTTACAAAGCCCCGCTAACTAATTGTCTCGGCGGGGCTTTTTATTGTTCAAAGTTTGGGGGTAGGATAGAACTGATACTGACAGAGTTACGTCCTGTTAGCAGATTAACTGAACATTGCTTGACAATACTCAACAATCAGTCTAAGCTAGATAAGTACACAACCAGCGAGCTAAATGCCGAAATATACATCACCGAGTGAAACGGCTCAATACTTTGGTGTATGCTTACATACTTTAAGAAGATGGGAAAAAAACGGCAAAATTCAAGCGCTCAGGACACCATCAGGGCAGAGACGATATGATATTGCCTCCTACACGGTCTCATCAAACGAGAGAACGCAACGGGCAATTATCGCTTATGCCCGCGTTTCAAGTCGCGGACAAAAAGCAGACCTTGCGCGCCAAGTTGCAAAGTTACTCGAGGTCTACCCCAACGCCGAGCTCGTCACTGATATCGCCAGTGGTCTTAATTTCCAAAGAAAAGGACTTAGAGCCATTTGGGAGCGAGTCCGTAAAGGCGATGTCGGATTTATTGTGGTTGCCCACAAAGACAGACTCGCCCGTTTCGGGTTTGACCTCATCTCTTGGTTGTGTGAACAAGATGGTACAAAAATCGTGGTTCTCAAGCAAGACGGTTTATCCCCAGAGCGAGAATTGGTTGAAGACATCCTTGCCATTGTCCATGTCTTCGGTTGCCGACTCTACGGACTCAGAAAGTATAAGTCTGCAATCAAAGAAGATCCGGATTTATCCAAGCCTTGAACTGGAAAAAACCTGGAAAAAATGGCTGGCGGCTTGCCGTTATTGTTTTAACCAAGCCATCGCTATGCAGCGAAGCTCGACGCGGATGATTGGTAAGCTGAAGTTAAGAAATCTGGTAATGCAATCAGATTTACCTCAATGGGTGAAAGAAACGCCTTGCCATATCAGACAAAACGCGATATTTGACGCATATCAAGCATATAGGGCAAGCCGTGATGCCAAGTTCAGAAGTATTCGTAACCCACGACAGACAATCAAATTCAATGATTCTAACTTCACCAAAGGAACATGGTACAGCCAGTTAACAAAAACACTATCGTTTAAGGCAAGTGAACCGGTACCAGTCAGATGTGAGTACGGCACTCAATTAGTTTATCGGCGCGGCCTATGGTTTGCTATTTTCCCTGAACCCGTAATCGCAACGCATACATCTTCCCAAAAAATAATTGCCTTAGATCCTGGTGTCAGAACTTTTTTGACCGGATATGACGGCGATAAAGTCATTGAAATTGGCAGTGGTGACATGGGACGAATCGTGAGATTATGTCAATATTTAGATGATTTAATTAGTCGTTCAACTAAGGTAAGTGCTAAACAACGCCGTTCAATGAGAAAAGCGGCTAATCGGATTCGAGAAAAGATTCGGAACTTAATTGATGAAGTACACAAAAAAACAGCTCATTATCTGACTAATAACTATGGATTAATTTTTCTTCCTCGCTTCGAGTCCTCCCAAATGGTAGCCAAGTCAAGAAGAAAAATTAGATCTAAAACAGTCAGAAGTATGCTGACTTGGGCTCATTATCGATTTAAGTTAATTCTGAAACATCAAGCAGCAAAGCGTGGTTGCGTGGTGCTTGATGTGGGCGAAAGTCACACATCTAAAACCTGTGGAGCGTGTGGACATCGCCACGCCCAACTAGGTGGTGCGAAGATACATAAGTGTCCCCACTGTGGTAGTCAAACACCTAGAGATGCGAATGGCGCACGTAATATAATGTTACGTGCTTTGAGGGATTCCTCCTTTACTGTCAGCAATGATGGTATTGCTATAGTTACAGTCCGAGCATTGTCAATCAATGTTCAGGAATGTTCAGCTTAAATGAATCAGTGCTGATTGATATGACCAAAACTAGGCCGAGTGACGTTAAATAAGTAGGTCTCTGTAGTCGGTCCAACAATCCCGGTGGTAGTGATATTATAGGCTTGCTGAAATTGAATTACAGCATTTTGGGTCTGGCCGTCAAAAAAACCATTAATCGGGCCATTATAGAAGCCTAACTCCCTTAACCGCCTTTGAATGCGCCGCACATTTTCTCCGGCGTTACCCATTGCTATATATGTATTAGGATTAGTTGCCACAGGTCTGACGACGAACCCTGGACCGGCTGGAGCTGCGGGTATGATGGGGCGTTGGATAGTAGCCCTAGCTAAATGGAATTGGGTGGTGGGTCCCACTTGACCTGTTTGGGTGATGGCATTATCCCGTTGGAAGCGAACGACAGCCACGCGGGTAGATTCACCAAAAACCCCATCAATCATCCCTGTATAGTACCCTAATTGCTGTAATCGCTGCTGAAGTGCAATTACATCTGCTCCCCGACTTCCGAGCAGGAGAATTGAGGAGGGATTAGATTGGTTCATGGAAACATTGGTAGAGTTGGAAGTAATACCACCATGACCCAACATCTGTTGACTGGCGAGGAGGCTTTGGGTAGTGGGTCCAATAAAACCTGTGGGGGTGAGACCGTTCACCATTTGAAAGTTACGAACGGCTTGGAATGTTACCTCATCATAAAAATTGGTAATTTGACCTGGGAAAAAACCGAGTCGTTGCAATTCTCGTTGTACTAAGCCGACTATAGGGCCAAAACTACCGGGACCAAGGCTAACATTTCCAGCGAGGCTACCTGTGCCGCGATTGAGAATGGCTAGGGTGTCTTCTGTAACTAGACCTGTGGCTGCAATTAAGTTGGCTTGCTGAAAACGAATGACGGCATCCCGGGTGATTGGTCCAAAATATCCGGTGGAGTTGTTGTTGAAAAAACCAAGATTTCGCAGGCGATTTTGGAGGCTGGTAACTCCGGGTCCGCTGTCTCCTAATCCTAAACCGATTAATTGGCGATCGCTGACTGGGATAGTATTGAGAGGCCGACTGATGGCGTTCTGGTTGGTTGCGATCAAAGCCACAACGGTATTAGGACCTACTATGCCATCTTGGACTAAACGGTTATCGCGCTGGAACCGAATAACTGCGTTTTGAGTTTCCTCACCAAAGTATCCGGTGGCGTTAGCGCTTAAATATCCTAATGCTCTGAGGCGGTTCTGAATTTGGGTAACTTCGGGTCCGAAATCCCCAATAGCTAAAACTGCCTGGGCTGCATGAGTTATGCTCAGAATCAGCAGCACTGTCCCTAGAGACAGAAGCCACCGATAGGCTAGAGTAGATAGTTTTCTGTTGAGAATGAGTTGCTGAGGATTTTCGTAACTCAGGGCGAGGTACAGATAAGCATAGGATTCCATCATAATTCTTCAGGAAAATATAGGAATGGGAAACACTTAACCCAAAAAAACCTAAGTTGCGGCTTCCCTTTCCATTATATCACTTATACCAAACCTGCGCGATCGCATAACATCGCTACAACCACTGAAAAAGCGGTAATTCCCAAGGCTACCCAAGGACTTTGACCTTGACTAACAGCGAAAGATGTGGCTACTCCAGCCCCTAAGCCAGCGGTCACGGCTGCACCAATCGGATCACGTTCTGATTCGGGTTTATACATAGTCTTTAGAATGATAAATTCCAATGGCTGCCACTGTAGCACCATGATTGAGAGGGTGGATGCAAAAGTTGCTAAATTGAAATTAAGGTTTAACTTTAGATAAGTTTCTTAACATTCGGTGGGTAAATTCGGGGGGTTTTTTAAGAAAGTTAACAAAATCGGCTCTGGGTCAGCAGGGGCTGGTATTTCCTCTCAATTCATCCTCACAGGTCTAGGGCTGCTATTCCCACCTGTCTAATTCTTGAAGGGAGTTTTGGAATAGGCTAAGAATTTGGTCTCTGCGGGTTTCAAAGTTGGCGGCACCCCAGATAAAAATTAATCCGCCGATCAAAACTACTATCCATTTTAAAAAGGAGTAAACTGAGTTTAAAATGATTAATTGATTGACAATATTAATAACAAATGTGGCTGTACCAATGTACAGAAAAGCACGAGTTTTTAGGCTTAAACCAGCACCAATGGCGATTAAACTAATGAGACCGGGAATAATTCCTACCCATTGACTTTCTAATAAGGAGATTACGCAAATTAAGCTAATACTGATGATGCGGATTAGGTGTCGAAGGGGTCGGCGTTGGGAACCTTTTAAGTAGGGTTCCACCTGTATAATATATAACATTGATAAAGCGGGAGGGGTGATTAGCCACAGTAAATAAGTATCTGCTGGACTGGCGAGAATGGCTTTTAAGATTACCCAATTGAGCAGAAAAATACTAATGTAAGTAAAGCGAATATTTTGACTTAATTCGGCTAGGAATACATAGAAAATGGCGGTGATGACGGTGGCTATATACCAGGAGGGTAGTTGGGGGGGATTAATGAAACTATGAATAATTGCTATAGCTCCTATTGGGAAAATGATGGCAGACCGTCGCCAGGGTGTCTGTGACCATCCCCAATTTTCCCAGGGGAATATATAGAAATAATAGGCAATTAGAGAAGCGATCGCACCTATCCAAGGAAACAGAATATTTCCCCATCCCAGGACATCAATCATATAATAAAGGATGGCTACGGCTTGCAATAAACCCAAATAAACCCAGATATCTTGTGGTTGTTGGTGGGGATGACTGCGACCCTGTACGATCGCATAACGACTGAGAAGGATGCCACTTCCTAACCCTACTAATGCACTAGTATTTCCGGGCATAAAAGATGATATTACTAATAATACACTAGCGATTAACCAATGGCAATGAGCGATCGCTTTAATTTCTGCCGCCGCCAGGTTCAAATATCTGGCTAAGGTTGATGATAAGATCCGATACAGATAGACGAAGCTGGTAGTTAATACGGTGAAGGCGACTAATTGATTAGCTAGGGGTTGGGAACTCACTTGCTGGAATAACATTTCTCCGGTGGCGACGGATACTCCGACTATTCCCAAATAAACTAGGGGTTTTAATGAAGAATGTCGCCGTCCTACTCCTATTAAAATAAAGGCAAATCCCAGGCTATTTAAGCCAGTCCATACGGCTATTTCATTAAATCGCAGAACTGTTCCCAATATACCATATAATAAAGGGATAACTTGCAGGGATTTGGGTAGACTCAAATCTGGGTGTTTTTTGTGCCACAAATCACCGCCTATTTGGACAATAATTCCTAAAGCTGTATTAGCGATCGCCAACAGAATTAAAGAGTGCGGTAAAAATGCCAAGATTTCAGATACGAGTAATTGTATCCCCCAAAATGTTCCATAAATACCATTATCAAAACTGCGAGTTGACAGAGTGGCTGTCTGAGTCCGAAATACTATGGCTGCTACAGTTAAAGCGATGATTATGACAGCGAATAAACTCGGTTGTCTTTGTTGTTGAAAAACTAACAGAGAATGAAAGGTGAGCAGTAGTAACTGTATCGCCGCCAGTGAAGTTCCCCACAGGTCTGCTGCTTGTCTATAGAGTTGGGATAACGAGGCTTCCCGGTTGAGTAAATTATGCCGTAATATCCACAGACTATTAAATACTATGGCGTTAATAAGTAACCAGTCTAAGCTAGAAATTATCGGGAATTCCCAGAGGATAGCGGTTAAGAAACTGAGACCAAACCCTACAGCGATCGCCGCTACAATTAGCCGACGTATATAATAGGAGTTAATGGCAATTATGACGGTGCTTATACCTAAAGATATCGCCCGAATTACAGGTATTTCGACTGTCAACAGTTGCGCGACTACTGTAGTCACAATGGCTAATTCAGCGGATTGTTTTTGTTTTGAATTGCTACCATATTTCCCGACAAAAGTCAAGCCCAAAGGTGTGATTAACCAGATTAAATTGACAGGTTCAATGCTATTGCTAAGTAGGAGATAGCTACAACCCGCCAAGACTAAACCTAGATAAAAACCACTTTTTCCCCAACTATGATCTGGGGTATCATATCGAGATATAAAGTAATGATGACTGGCGACATATAAGCCAAATTCTGCTACCATTAGCGACAATAAAATTATCGACCACTCGGTATAGTTAAGAGTAGGAATTAGCCAGTTGATGCTACTCACCAAAGCTAGTAAAGCGGTGATATGGGTTACATATACTCGAAATGGTGGGCGATAGTTTCGGCGTTTAGTAACTACGGCTAAGGTGAAAGTTGAGGCGATTAAATTAAGCGATCGCGTGAGAGGATTAATCACCCCCAACAAGGCTAAAAAGACTCCTAATAATAATGCGATTTGCTCGCCAAATAATGCCAATTTACGCTTAGGTATTTGATACAGCCACTCAGTAACCGCCAGCATCAAAATCAGATAGGGAAACCAGGTTAAGCTAAGTAGTGACCAAGGGTAATTTTGGCTGTTAGTAATTTCAGCAGCAGTGATAATAGTAGTTTGTCTCATACCACTAGGAATCATGAGTCCTAGTAACCAAACCATCTGTAATCCTATGGTAAAGATTACTAATAAATCCCGCCGTCGCCAAGAGTTTCGCAGGTGTTTAGTCCAGATAGAAATTACCAAAGCGCTAATTAGAAAACCGTGCCAAGGATAGGATATCAGAGAAATTAACCACCCTAAAAGTAGTAATCCGTAGCCGCCACGATTTATTAAAGGTGAGGAAAAATAGTAGATTAACCAGCCACAAATCCCTACAGCCAACCCTAAACCATTAAGGGGGAGTTCGGCGACAAAGATGCCGCGACTAAGGATAATAATTAGGCTATAAATTAACAGCGCGATATCACGATTAGCTAAGGGTTGATGATTGAGTTTTTGGCGAGTATAGAAGGATATAGATGCGGTGATAATTACGGCTAAATAAATGGCAATTATGGGAAAGTTTGACCAACTCCACCCCCAGTGAAGGGAACTGACAAGTAATAAATTGGCGAGTTGTAGCTTCTGGGGAACTGATGGTGTAGAATAGAGTTTAATGGTGGTACTGGATAGCAGGAAGGTGGCGATCGCAATGGTGATCCATCCTAGGGGATATCCCCATAATCCCAAGCCATCCATTGCCCAAAAATTGAGGGGAATTAACAGTAAGGTAACTTGACGCAAAGTAGCAGCAGTCAAGGTTAAGTTATTCTGTTTTTCCGTCCATTGGCTACCTACCCAAAATGCCAAAGTATAAGCTAGTAATACTCCATATTGTGCAAAAGCGGGGAATCTTTCCCACTGACTCGCCGCCAGTACGCCGGAAGATACCACCACCATAAACAGTCCTAAAAATAGCAGCCAACGCACACTGAGTTCAGCTTTGAAAGACTGTAATAATTGGGTAAATACGGGGGTAATGTTGGGCGGTAATGTGGCGGTGAAAGTAGTTTGAGGTTCCCTAATAATAGGTGGTTGAGCTTTCCTAACAGGGGGATGATATACGCGGGAAGGTGGCGGTAGGGGTAGAGGTTGACTTAGATGCAGCTTACAGAGTTGTTTAACCTGTTCTTGAGAAATTAAACCTAATTCTAGCCAATATTCCAAACCATCCAACAGATCTGGATTATCTGGATTAATGATAACTTTAACCGCGATCCATCGTTCCCAGGGTGAGGACATAGTTTGAGGATAGTTAATTCATGTTAATAGGTGAGTGGAACCATTCTGGCATCGAAAAATGATTTTGGCAAGATTTGCCAAGTTGATCGCCTAAATATATAATGAAGCTAGTACAGGCGAAAGGATGGGGAATTTGTGCCAATTAATCAACTGGCTGATCATCCATTGCCTTGGTTAAGGAACTAAAGCAGTTACATAGATGGCAGATTGGGGAATTTAGTTCCTAGGGACCCCAATTAAAACAGTGTCATAATTTCGGTAGCGGTAGGGATGAACTGTGAATAGGATCAAAGCATAAACCAACCACCACAGTTCAAACCCAGCCATGATTTCAGCGACTAAATTACCATTTCTCTCTCTTCTTCGTCTAATGGCTCAAATGCGGGCTAATCTTAATATCATGTTGTTAGAACATTATGATCAGCTTACCCAACTATTAGTGGTGATACCGAAATTGTCACTGATGTTCAATGCCATTAGATTAACTCTGGGTTAAAATCACAGTTTCGCCTGTTTCAGCAGACCGTCTAGCCGCATCAGCTACTTTCAGGGTATAAAGACTATCTGCGACAGAAACATAAAGAGGCGTTCCGTCAAAAAGGTGATCGAGAACCATAGTAGTATCCCGCGCAAACAAACCGCTACGACTTCCGACTTCAATGGGTTGAGGAGTATCTCCCCGTAGTAATTTGCCCTCTTTTGGGGTAAATATCAAAGTTCCGGCTTCCCCATAAAGGGTAAAAAGGTTTTCGGACTCCCAAAAGGTTTCGCCTTTTCCGTAGACGACCTCACCAATGGTCCCACAGGTAAAGTGTAACTGAGTCTGACACCAACAGGAACGATAACGATCGCCATCGACATTCCAAAACCGACTCTGGGCGTTTACAGAAGCCACAGCACCAAATAGGTCAGTCAAACGATGTAAACGGGAAAGCGCCCCCACCAAGGGAAAACCAAACAGAGAATTTTGGTAGGTCCAGCGATCATAAGCCGGACGTTGGGGGTTAATAGTGCTGTAGCGGGCATAAAATATGGTTCCGATCGCCTCTAAAGATGGTTTAATAGAATTGTGCAATCCTCCCAAAAGTTCCAGATGTTCCACATGAAGGAGTTTATGGCGCATTGAAGCCAAGGCGAGCAACTCCTCACCCTCTTGAGGATCGAGACAAAGGGGATATTCAACCACCACGTGCTTATCATTTTCCAGGGCGGCTTTTGCGATCGCACCATGATCGCGGTTAATGGTGCTAATCATAATCAGGTCTAAATCGTCTCGCTGTACCAATTCCAGCCAATTAGGGACTAATTCCGCATTAAACTCTTGACAGAAGGCTGCTGTAGTTTCTGGACTATGACCGGTAACCGCCACTAAATGCGATCGAGGATCAGAGTTGAGGGTTTGGGCGCGGGACTTAGCAACATACCCAGTTCCCACCAAACCGACGCGAATAGTGGAAGGGTTAGAAATTGTATTAGAAAAATTACTGGCTGTCATCTACAGACTGATATATTTTAGGGAGATATGACTAAGGCTTAAAACCCTAGCTCATCCATTATTATCCCTTATGCTGACGACTATGCAACCACCTGGCCCTATAGGCTGGCCAGATAAGATATAAGCAATTGGGATGTAATTAGAAAAATTTATAACAAAAACCATTCATAATATGGCCGCGAAAGGTTTTACAACCTCGTGTTTTTCCTTTAATATCAGAAAGTGAAGAAAACCGAGACCACAGGGAGTTAGGCTAATATTCCCTTGTGATTTATATAGGTTTTTCTTATCGATTTTTTTGAGAACTTAGAGAGGAACACTGAATGGCTACTTACAAAGTCACTCTGATTAACGAAGCTGAAGGCATCAACGAAACCATCGATTGCGATGATGATACATATATTCTCGATGCTGCCGAAGAAGCTGGACTAGATCTGCCCTACTCCTGCCGTGCTGGTGCTTGCTCCACCTGTGCTGGTACAATCACCAGTGGTACCATTGACCAGTCTGATCAGTCTTTCTTAGATGATGATCAGATCGAAGCTGGGTATGTTTTGACTTGTGTAGCCTATCCCACCTCCGACTGCACAATCAAAACTCACCAAGAAGAAGGACTCTACTAAGTTTCTCCAACCTGGTCAGAGAAGGGAGAACAGGTTATTTTGGTTACAGCGGATCTGTTCTTCCTTCCCCTATAGCCAGGATTTATGGAGATTGCTGCCCAGTGATTAAATAATTGTTCAGGGGTTCTAGTTGAGTCCCCGGAAAATAAAATTCCAAAATGCGATCGCTAGACCAACCCAACCGGGCGAGTTTATGCGATCCTATTTGGCTGAAACCGACACCATGACCAAACCCGCCGCCCACAAAATTATAGCCTTGCAGAGTTTGGTTAGGGCCATAAATCGGATCAATATAGAATAGGGTACTAATAGGAGGCCAAAAAGCACTTTGGACCTCATCCTTATGGATGGGGATAACACCCTTATCAGTTTGTACCTCCATTTTCAACACCCGGCCAGAGTGAGCCCTTTCCACCACCCTCACCTGTTGAATAGTGTTAAAATCTGCCAGGGGACTTTTGCGACGCTTGAGATAAAATTGCAGATGATTAGTCATGGCCTTGAGATCTGTTCGGTATTGCCAGCGAAAATCACTCCAACCCTCTTCATTAAAACCCTTCCTCAGACTCATAAACCGCCGGAAGTTCTGTTCATCAGCTAGGCTGTAGCTTTCCAGGTTCCACACATTTTGAGTAGTATCTAATACTGACCTGAGATAGGGTGGCTTGGGTCCATCCCAGACATCATTAAAATTAGCAGTAATGCCACCACTAGACGAGAAATACACGGCATCGACCAATTCCCCGTCATAGGTCAGCACTAGGCCCCTGGTGTTAGTAATAGCGTTATCAGTAGATGGGTAAACCTCCGTTAACCCCTTATATACTTGACAATCGGTATTGGCACAAATTTGATAATTGTCCGCCTCAAACCGATGCAGATTCCGCAAGACATAGGTACGCGCTAAAATAGCCTGGGCTTCAATAGAAGCAGCGGGAGGCCATGCGCCCATTTCATGGGGTACAACTCCCCGCAAATAGGTTTCTAAGGGAACATGGTTAACCAGGGTATAGGTTCCGTAGGCATCTGGCTGGAGTTTTAAACTGCCTCCATAAACTAAAGCCTGGGGGTCATCTCTTTTCTTACCTACGGAAATGACATTCTGGGGAGCTTCAATTTTTAACTCTTGGCGGTTGTAACGATAGCCACCTAACACCCAATAGGGGACGGGTTTCTCTCTGGCTACTTGGCTGGTGAAAGTAGGCTGATAGCCCTGGGCTTTTATGCTTTCTAGTAACCATCGGCGCAACAGGGGAGTTGAATAAGTTTCCCGAGAAGCCCAAACCTGCCATACATCAGGTTGCGCTAGTTCAACTTCGATGCCCATTTCTCGCCATTTGTTAGCCTGCTGTGCGGCGGTTTCATAGCTGCGGTGACTGCTAAAAATCAGACGTTCGTTAACTTGGGGTTCTGGAAGGGGTTGCATTCCCACCTGAATAACGGCGCTGAGGGTATGCAGGACTTGTTCACCTTCGGGGGTAGCAAAACGCAGCCTGAGATGGTCTCCAGGTTTGGCTTGCAAGACGAGGGTATCTGTGGGGGTTTTACCAAATTGCTGCACTACGCCTACTTCTAGGATAGGGTTAATTTCTTCTTGGGCGATCGCTTTAGTCGGTGTCAGTCCCAATAAACATCCGAACATTAAAACCATTGGCAACTTGCCTAAACTCTTAGAAACAGACTGACCACTACTCCGGGAGTATAGGTTAGGTTGGGGGGCTGTTATCGCGTTCATCATCTCGACTCTCAGATATCAGGACACGCTATCCATTATACGAACAGCACTGGAGCATGAAAACCTTGTCTCAAGAGAGCAAGGATGAAAGGCGACACGGGTATAGTGCCCGTCAGCCCAAGACCTGATCAACTCTCGAACAACATCGCTGTTTGACTTTACACGCTTACTAGATAAATGCTACACTGATTGACCATGGATAAAGGTAACCAACCACTTAAAAAACCTTGTTGCCGAAAGGCGTACACTAGACCTTGACAATTGAATCTATGCGGTTTTGCTGCATTGTTCTAGCTTCCTCCTGGCAGCAGGTAAAAGATTCACAGGAACTAGACAAATCAGTTTTTGAGGTATATTTGCTTCAATCTAAACAGGATTGGCAGAAATGCAACTACGGTAGGGCATACCGAAAGTAACGCTTGGGGAGAGTCCCACCTCTGGGCTAGACGACGCAAGGAATCTAGTTTAAGTGGTCTCGGTGAGCCAAGAATCCCCGTCTCTTCAGACCGGGGAGCAAGAATTTAATCCAAGATTTGCTTTACATCTTAGGACAATAAGGTACAATACCCCAAAAGATTCGCAACTCAATCAATAATGAGTATACGGTCAAACCCCAGACCATGCCAAATTTCCCTGACGACATACTCATCAAGTCGGATTCTTCATGGTAAAATCCAATCATGGTGCGAGACGTTTAGGAGTCAAATAAGGCTGCAATGCCTGAAATAACCTCCTAGTGGGACTTTCACCCCTTGGTGAAATATAAGGGACTCGTACCCTGACCATCCCATAACTGTTTATATGTCCCAACGTTTGGTATAGAAATATACAAAACAAGGCAGGGAACTCAAGGTCAAAACGCCCAACTGGAAATATTAATGATTCCTTAACAATTGCGTTGAGAGTAACGGCGATAGCCACCCCCAGTTTTGGGAATCATAACCCCAGGATTGAAGCGGGGAACGGAAGGCGTGAAGTAGAACCTACTACCAAATGCGACCACTGCCAACCATCCATGATTAGGGAAACCGAATGTCCGGCTTGAACCATCGTAATGATTTAGCAGCGAAACAGGTTGATACGCTGCGTTCAAAAGAGCAAGGGGAAAAGTAGGGTAATCATGACATCACCTACACAGACTTTTAAAAGTACCCCGGTGGAGAGGACAAATCTAAAGATGGAATGCCCGTATAAACGGAACGTTTAAACCCCTTTTAGGCTCTCAAGTGGCAGGATGTACCTGCGGAGTAGTGAAAGTGTAAGCGTATACCTTTAAGGGGAAAGGATGTGACTGAAAGCCAATGCCTAACTGTAATGGTTAGGATATGCCCACTAGTCACGGTGTGGATATAGAGACTGCGACAATTAGGAGTGTTTACGACGAAAGCGAGTTTAAACACTACGATGTTGTATTTAGCTCCAAAAGTTGAAATCACAAAAGCAGGGAGTCGTTACCCTGTTCCCGATGTCAAAAGGGGTATCCACATCAGGAGCCGTGTGATGTGAAAGTATCAAGCACGGTTTTGAATTGGAGTTGGGGAAGGCGACTTCCCTTTCGACCATAACCCTTACAAAGCTTTCCGAACCAAACTAAAACTCAATGACTGTCAAGCCACCTTGATGACCAAACACGCGGGGTATGCTCGATTTGTGTTCAATTGGGGATTACACTTATGGATGTCAGCTTATGAAGAGGGACTCAAGCCTAACGTCAACTCCATCAAAAAGGTTTTTACTAATTATGTGAAACCTCAATATCCTTGGATGTCCGAATTGTCTTCTAAAGTTGATCAATATGCCTTCATTAATCTAGGGGATGCCTTTAAGCGCTTCTTCAAGGGAATAAGCAGTTATCCTAAATTTAAGAAGAAAGGCCACCATGATAGTTTTACCCTTGACAATTCCGGAAAGCCATTCAAGTTGTCAGGAACTCGCCATAAGCTGCCTTTTGTGGGCTGGGTTTCTACATTTGAGGCTCTACCCGAAAGTTGGGTTAAGAAAGTCACTATAACGCGCCAAGCAGGTGACTGGTATATGAGCTTTTTCGTAGAAATCACGCCAGAAATTACACCGAAATATCGAGAGAGAATCGGGGTAGACCTAGGAATTAACAATTGGGCGACTTGCTCCGATGGGACCCAATTCTCTAATCCCAAGGCTTATAAAGCAGCGACCAAAAAAATAGCCAGATTACAACGCCATTTAAGTCGCAAAGTCAAAGGCTCGAAAAATTGGGTCAAATGTCTCTTAAAAGTTCAAAAGCTACATCAAAGAGTCGCTAATATTCGCCGTGACACGATTCATAAAATAACTACTTTTTTGGCTAAAAACCACAGCCAAGTAGTCATTGAAGATTTGAATGTGTCAGGTATGCTGAAAAATCATTGTTTGGCGGGTTCTATCGCTGATGCTTCATTTTATGAGTTCCGTCGTCAACTAGGTTACAAGGCAGAACGTTATGGTTCAAAGTTGATTATTGCCGATAGATTTTATCCATCCAGTCAACTGTGTTCTAATTGCGGTTATCGTCAAAAAATGCCCCTAGTCCGTCGGACTTTTGAATGTCCAAACTGCGGTCTGGCGATAGATCGTGACTTGAATGCCAGTATAAACCTAGAGTGCGAGACGTTTAGGAGTGAAATAAGGCTGCAATGCCTGAAATAACCTCCTAGAGGGAGTTAAACTAGTCAATCCGGCTGCTACTATAACTAGATTATTAGTTTACCCCTTAAATATATATATGTCCCGACGCTTAGTGAGTTATGACACTAAGCAAGGCAGGGAACTCAGGGTCAATCCCATTCTAAGAAATCGCAATGTTCCATCCAAGTATACTACAAGGAGGAGTATTTAACCCACTTGGGGCGATTATGGGAAAGAGTAAAGGCGGTAGCCACCCCCAGTTTCAGAAATCACAAATCTGGGATTGAAGCGGGGAACGGAAGGCGTGATGTAGAACCTACTACTATAGGCGACCACTGCCAACCATCCATGATTAGGGAAACCGAATGTCCGGCTTGAACCATCGTCATTATACAGCAGCGAAATAGGTTGATACGCTGCGTTCAAAAGAGCAAGGGGAAAAGTAGGGTAATTTTAGCATCACCTACACAGACCTTTAAATGTACCCCGGTGGATAGGACAAATCTAAAGATGGAATGCCCATATATATGGAACGTTTAAACCCCTGTTGGGCTCTCTACGAGTACATCTTGTAGAGTAGTGAAAAGTGTAAGCGTATGGTGCGAGACGTTCGGGTATGAAATAGGGCTGAAATGCCCGAAATAACTACCCGGTGAGGATTCCAGCTCCGAATCTGGATATAAGGAGACCTCTCCTGACCATCCTCATAACTGGTTATATGTCCCGACGCTTAGGGAACTAAGCAAGGCAGGGAACTCAAGGTCATAAACGAACTGAGAAATCAGGGAGTAGAGAGTAACGGCGATAGCCACCCCCAGTTTTGGAAATCATAACTCCAGGATTGAAGCGGGGAACGGAAGGCGTGAGGTAGAACCTACTACCAAGACGCGACCACTGCCAACCATCTATGATTAGGAAGACCGAATGTCCGACTTGAACCATCGTAATACACTAGCAGCGAAATAGGTTGACACGCTGCGCTCAAAAGGGCAAGGGGAAAAGTAGGGGGTTCGTGCGACTACCTACACAGACCTTTAAAAGTACCCCGGCGGAGAGGACAAATCTAACGATGGAATGCCCATATAATCGGAACGTTGTAACCCCTCTAATGCTCTGCCTATAAACCAGTGAGTAATGCTATTCACAAGGCAGTAGTGAAAAATGTAAGCGCATGCTTAGAGGGTGAAGGATGTGACCAGAAGCTAAAGCCCAATTGTCATGGTTGGGATATGCCCACAGGTCACGGTGGGGATATAGATACTGCGGTCAGTAAGAGTATAATGGCGAGGACGAGTTTAAAGACTACGTGGTGCATATAGCTCTGAACATCGAAGTAGAAAGCAGGTCTCTTGATTCTGCTCCTTTGACAAATAGGGTATCCACACCAGGAGCCGTGTGATGGGAAACTATCAAGCACGGTTCTGAATGGGAGAGGGTGAAGGTGACTTCACTCTCGACCCCTAACCCCATAAGGGGAAAGGATGTGACTGAAAGCCAATGCCTAACTGTAATGGTTGGGATATGCCCACTAGTCACGGTGTGGACATAGAGACTGCGATGATGTAAGAGTGCTTATGACCGAGAGCGAGTTTAAAGACTACGTGGTGTATATAGCTCCTAAAGTTGAAGTCACAAAGCAGGGGGTCGTAACCCTGTTCCTACTGACAATAGGGTGTCTACATCAGGAGCCGTGTGATGTGAAAGTATCAAGCACGGTTTTGAATGGGAGTTGGGAAAGGTGACTTTCCTTTCGACCCCTACCAAAATCGCCTGGTTCCGACGATTACACTTGTGGACGGGGTGCTGCCGACAGTCCCGGACGAAGCCAGAAATAAACATCAAGATCCGGCTATGTCCGGTTTTGTTTAAGTTTTATAGAGCAGTGTCAAGAATGATCAAACCCAAATCTCCCGCTAGAATTGGATCTATAGCACAAGACAGAACACTTAGGACGTATAATGGAGAGGACGAGATGACTAAGAAGACCAAAAATGCCAGCCCCCTATAGTTACGACCTCAGACAAAAAGTTATTGATGCCATTGAACTAGACGGTATGCCCAAAACAGAAGCCAGTCAAGTTTTCCATGTCAGCAGGAACACCATTAATCTCTGGCTGCAAAGAAAAGCACAGACCGGAGACTTCCTCCCTAAACCTCATCACCGACCTGGCAATAACCACAAAATTACCGACTGGCAGAAATTCAAGGCTTTTGCCCAAGAGCATGGCCACAAAACCTCCGCTCAAATGGCTGAACTTTGGGATGACGACATCTCTCCTCGCACCATATCCAGAGCCTTGAAGAAAATTGGCTTCACCAGAAAAAAAACTTACGGCTACCAAGAACGTTGGAAGCAACAGCGAGAGGAGTTTATGGCTCAGATTGAACAGATGGAGCCGGAAGAAGTGGTCTACCTCGATGAAGCCGCCATGAATAGTCAGGACTCGGATTACCCTTATGGTTACTGCGAGGAAGGAAAACGCTTCCATGCACTCAAATCAGGGAAGAGGCAGGGCAGGGTAAGTATGATAGCCGCATGGTGTCATCAACAACTCTTAGCTCCCTTTAGCTTTGAGGGTTGTTGTAATCGGACAGTGTTTGAGTTGTGGTTGGAGTTCATCTTAATTCCAACATTGAAGCCAGGTCAGACTCTAGTATTGGACAATGCAACGTTTCATAAAGGGGGGCGGATTGCTGAACTGGTGGAGGCAGCTCAATGCCGTTTACTCTATCTACCACCTTATTCGCCAGACCTCAACAAGATAGAGAAATGTTGGTCGTGGCTGAAAGCCCGTATTCGCCACTGCATTGAGCAGTTTGATTCTCTCCATGATGCCATGGATTCCGTTCTCAAAGCTGCGTCCTAACCACCTTGACTAATGCTATAACAGGAGATATGGACAATATTTCCGAGTTAAATTCGCGCCTAAGACTTTTGTTCACCTTTGCGACTGACAAGGGAGAAAGCCGCGCCAACTGCTAGGAGTCCTAACACCATAGTAGGTTCAGGAACTTGCACACCTCTGATGGCATTCATATTTTTCTTGCCGATATCAAGGGCAAACACAACGTCATTATAGTCTCTGTCACCACCACCGACGATATCTTCAAAAGCTAACACCAGATAGCCAGATTGTTCATAGGCCATCACTTGTTGGAATCCATTTCTGTTCCGGCTGGAGTCAACATATAAACGAGTGGGGTTGCTGCGTCCATAACCATCGGAATTTAGGAAAAAGTCTAGGGTAGTTCCTCCGTTAACTGTACCCAAGCTGACAAAATCACCTGCTTGTAAAGCATTAGCGGTTGGGTCGTTGCCAGAATTTCGATAACCGATATGAGTTGAGCAACTGCTAGTTAGGCAGACAATATCATCAAATAGAATAGTGTCTGATATGGTGGTAGCGCCTGTAGCAGAAACACCTAACTGGTTGCGATACCATGCACCCTCACTGAGGAAATGCACTTTCACTTCATGGTTGAAATCTAATGTTAGTTTACTCAAATCTAGCTGACGACTAGAAACAAATGAGGGGTCTAGGGCTTGATATTCGGTGTGGATATAGTCATTAAAAACACCGGAGTTAATCAGCCCTTGAAAGTGTTCATCGGCTCGTTGAATAGTGAATGCAGCAGCGGAACCAGCAACGGCTAGGGTAGTTGTGACGGCTGTAAATGCTGCAAGGATTGTGGATTTCATGGGGGTTGGTCTCCGTAAGTTTTAAGATAGCAGTTCAGTAAGATGCGAGTCCTGGAAGATTCATAACTTTTTAGCTGATGACTCTATTATGGAAAAGTTATCAGTTCTTTGTCCAGCCAAATTGGCAATCTTTACCAAATCTTTAAATAATTTATTTGTTTTATAAAGATTATGCAAATTTTTTAGTGAAAATACGGAGATTTTTGGGGGGGATATCCCCCCCAGGGGGGTATAAATAATCGCTCATAAAAACTCCCTCACACCCCTCTGTCCCTGTGGTATAGGGAGCCATAGAAGGAGGAGAGGGTTAGGATAAAGGATAAACTGCTATATTGAACTGAAATCAGATCTCCTATTTCTCGATTTTGGCGACCTCTAGTAGGGTCTTGAGTAGAGAATCAGGGTTGAGGCTAATTGAATCAATCCCTAAGTTTACCAAAAATCGGATAAATTCAGGATAATCACTGGGGGCTTGACCACAAATACCAATCTTGCGATCGTAACGTTTCGCCGTTTGAATGACCATTTTAATCATGCGCTTAACGGCTTCGTCGCGTTCATCAAAAATGTGGGCTACCAGTCCGTAATCACGATCTAAACCGAGAGTTAACTGAGTTAAATCATTGGAACCGATAGAAAAACCATCAAACACCTGGCAAAATTTATCAGCCAATAAAACATTGCTGGGTAACTCACACATGACATAAACTTGCAGACTATTTTCGCCGCGTTTTAAGCCATGTTTTGCCATTTCTGCTAAGACCTGCTGACCCTCTTCGGGGGTGCGACAGAAAGGAATCATGGGAATGACATTAGCTAATCCCATTTCATCGCGAACCCGCTTGATCGCTTGACATTCCAAGGCGAAGGCTGGGCGATATTTGGGGTCAGTATACCGAGACGCACCCCGCCAACCAATCATGGGGTTTTCTTCGAGGGGTTCAAATTGTCGCCCTCCCAGCAAATTGGCGTATTCGTTACTTTTTAAATCACTCATGCGTACAATGACGGGTTTGGGATAAAAAGCAGCAGCAATAGTGCCAATTCCTTGGGCGAGTTGACTAACAAAATAGTCGGGTTTGCTATTAAATCCGGCGGTGAGTCTGTCAATTTCCTGGCGCGCGGTTTCATCTTGGAGTTGGTAAAAGTTAATTAAGGCGAGGGGATGGACTCGGATCTGATTAGCAATGATAAATTCTAGTCGCGCTAGTCCTACGCCGTCACAGGGTTGAGAAGCAAGGCTAAAGGCTTCGGCTGGGTTGCCAATATTGAGTAAAATTTGGGTGCGGGTTTTGGGTAAATCGTCTAATACGGTTTTGGCGATCGCAAAAGGTACTAAACCCTGATAGACTTTACCGACTTCGCCTTCGGCGCAGGAAACGGTTACGGCTTGACCGGTGCGTAAGATATCGGTAGCATTACCACAGCCGACAATGGCGGGAATGCCCATTTCTCGCGCAATAATCGCCGCATGACAGGTGCGACCGCCGGAGTTGGTAATAATGGCGGAGGCTTTTTTCATAATTGGTTCCCAGTCGGGGTCTGTTTTTTGGGTAACTAAAATTTCGCCGGGTTTAAATTCATGAATGCGCTGGACATTAAGCAAAACGCGGGTTTTACCTTGACCAATACGATCGCCTACAGCGCGACCCTCGACTAAGACTTCTGCTGTACCTTGGAGGTGATATTGTTGCCAAATGCGATCGGACTTTTGAGATTGGACTGTTTCGGGACGCGCCTGGACAATAAATAATTCCCCAGTTTGGCCGTCTTTCGCCCATTCAATGTCCATGGGGGAATAACAGCCCCGAATTTGGTTATAGTGATCTTCGATAATTTGCGCCCATTTAGCCAGCTTGAGAATTTCCTCATCACTTAGGGCAAATTTTTGTTTTTCGGTTTCTGGGACGGGAATAAGGCGGGTAGCTTCCTGGCGATCGTAAACCATTTTCACGGCTTTACTACCCAGACGCTTGGCGATAATGGGTCGAAAACCCTCCCGCAACATGGGTTTAAATACCATGAATTCATCAGGGTTGACAGTCCCTTGGACTATGGTTTCCCCTAAGCCATAGGCGGCGGTAATGATGACGGCATTTTTGAATCCGGTTTCTGTATCAATTGAGAACATTACCCCGGAAGTGGCTAGGTCGGATCGCACCATTTTTTGTACGCCAATATATCATTAGTCAAGGTGGTTAGGACGCAGCTTTGAGAACGGAATCCATGGCATCATGGAGAGAATCAAACTGCTCAATGCAGTGGCGAATACGGGCTTTCAGCCACGACCAACATTTCTCTATCTTGTTGAGGTCTGGCGAATAAGGTGGTAGATAGAGTAAATGGCATTGAGCTGCCTCCACCAGTTCAGCAATCCGCCCCCCTTTATGAAACGTTGCATTGTCCAATACTAGAGTCTGACCTGGCTTCAATGTTGGAATTAAGATGAACTCCAACCACAACTCAAACACTGTCCGATTACAACAACCCTCAAAGCTAAAGGGGGCTAAGAGTTGTTGATGACACCATGCGGCTATATAGCTCACCCTGTCCTGCCTCTTCCCTGATTTGAGGGCATGGAAGCGTTTTCCTTCCTCGCAGTAACCATAAGGGTAATCCGAGTCCTGACTATTCATGGCGGCTTCATCGAGGTAGACCACTTCTTGTGGCTCCATCTGTTCAATCTGAGCCATAAACTCCTCTCGCTGTTGCTTCCAACGTTCTTGGTAGCCGTAAGTTTTTTTTCTGGTGAAGCCAATTTTCTTCAAGGCTCTGGATATGGTGCGAGGAGAGATGTCGTCATCCCAAAGTTCAGCCATTTGAGCGGAGGTTTTGTGGCCATGCTCTTGGGCAAAAGCCTTGAATTTCTGCCAGTCGGTAATTTTGTGGTTATTGCCAGGTGGGTGATTAGGTTTAGGGAGGAAGTCTCCGGTCTGTGCTTTTCTTTGCAGCCAGAGATTAATGGTGTTCCGGCTGACATGGAAAACTGGACTGGCTTCTGTTTTGGGCATACCGTCTAGTTCAATTGCATCAATAACTTTTTGTCTGAGGTCGTAACTATAGGGGGCTGGCATTTTGGGTCTTCTTAGTCATCTCGTCCTCTCCATTATACGTCCTAACTTTCCTGTCTTGTGCTATACCTTTATACAGGGTCGGATAACAGCCACTGTTGGGATTGAGGACGGGACGTTTGGCATCCCGACATTGACGAGTTCCCGATTGCCATTCCCGATATCGGGTCATGTGCTATACGTCCTAACTTTTCTGTCTTGTGCTATATCTGGGTTCCGAACAGAATAAGGGCGGGTTCCGTGAGTTGGCGGGTTTTTACCGGGGCGTTACATAAGAAGGGCGGGTTCCGTAAGTTGCCGGGTTTTTACCGGGGCGTTACATAAGAAGAAGGGCGGGTTCCGTAAGTTGCCGGGTTTTTACCGTAGGTGAAGGCGGGTTCCGTAAGTTGCCGGGTTTTTACCGGGGCGTTATATAAGAAGAAGGGCGGGTTCCGTAAGTTGGCGGGTTTTTACCGGGGTGTTACATAAGAAGAAGGGCGAGTTCCGTAAGTTGGCGGGTTTTTACCGGGGCGGATCTAGCACCCGCCCCTACCAGCCGCCCCTATCATTGGTAGTTATTTAGTCGTGGCGTTGTTGCAATTGTAGACGAATGGCTGCGTGGACGGTGCGAGTAATTGGGTAAAAATAGGCTAATACTAACCCCATGGATAAAAAGGCAATGGGAATGGGGCCTACCATCAGGCGAATTGCCCATAATACGGATTCGGGTTGGCTGATTGCTTCTTTGGAACCGGCTGTGGCTAACAGTCCAGCATGGCTGAGAATTTGTCCGACAATAAATAGGGATAGGGCAATTCCTAGTTTTTGTAACATTACCATAAAACTGTAAAAAATGCCTTCCCGTCGCTGTCCGGTGTTGAGTTCATCGAGATCGACAACATCGGGTAAAATTGACCAGGGGACTAGGTGGGCGGTAGCTATTCCAAATCCAGCGATCGCACCTAAACCATACATGGTCAGCATTTGTCCGGGTTGCAGCATGAATAGTCCGACTCCGGCTAACATGGTGAAGGGAATGCCTAAACAATAGACGGTTTTTTTGTCTACTTTTTGGGCGATCGCATTCCAGAAAGCCATACCCAGTAAGGATACCCCTTGCACTAATAATGCCATTTGGGTTAAGTGGCGATCGGCTAGTTGCATATAATCTACTATAAAATAGGGTAGAATAGCAACGGTTACCTGTACTCCCAACCAGGAACATAAATAAATCCCAATGGCATAAAGAAAGGGTTTATTACTAAAGGCAATGCGAATTTGTTGTAAAAATGGTAATGATGGAGGTCGGGTGATTGCCAATCGTTTAGCTTCTTGTTGAAAGTAGCGTTTACTGGTTCCAAAAACACATATATAGACAGATATCATCGCCATTAATCCCCCCAAACTACCCAATAAAGGATATCGCAATTGGGGAGATTCAAATAATCCAAATAAAACCTGGGCTAACACTAAAGCAAATAGACTTCCGCCAATTTTAAAAGCTGATTGAAAGCTGATTAAACTGGTACGTTCGTCATAGTCTTGGGTAAGTTCAGCCGCCAAAGCACCGAGGGGAAGAAATACGGCGGTAAATGCGGTATAAAATAGGATGGTAATCAAGCCATAATAGCCGAATAGTAGCCAGCCACTAACAGGAGGTACAACCCAATGCAGGAAAAAGCAGATACCCAAAGGAATAGAAGCTACTATCATCCAAGGGTAACGCCTTCCCCAACGAGACTGGGTGCGATCGCTTAACCAACCAATCATCGGATCACTGATAGCATCCCATCCTTTACCAAGTAATAATACACTACCTGCTAAACCTGCATCAAGTCCCGCAATATTAGTCAAGAAAAACAGCAAAAAGAAGACTTGCATACAGCCGGGAATAGCACCGCCAAAATCTCCCATTGCATAGGCGGCTTTAGTGCGAATAGCCAGATGATCACTATGGTAGTCGGTAGCTTGAAAGCGATCGCTGAGTTGAACAAGTGCCGTCTTGGCTTGTTGTCGAGAAAGGCGGATCATAGTTTAGGATTTATCTACAGGTAATTCTCGGATTGATTGATAATAGCATATATACATTGAGTTAGCATTGACTTCAGGAAATCATGTTAATTATTAATTATTAATTATTAATTATTAATTATTAATTATCTGAGTTAAACAAGTGCCGTCTTGGCTTGTTGTCGAGAAAGGCGGATCATAGTTTAGGATTTATCTACAGGTAATTCTCGGATTGATTGATAATAGCATATATACATTGAGTTAGCATTGACTTCAGGAAATCATGTTAATTATTAATTATTAATTATTAATTATTAATTATCTGAGTTAAACAAGTGCCGTCTTGGCTTGTTGTCGAGAAAGGCGGATCATAGTTTAGGATTTATCTACAGGTAATTCTCGGATTGATTGATAATAGCATATATACATTGAGTTAGCATTGACTTCAGGAAATCATGTTAATTATTAATTATTAATTATTAATTATTAATTATCTGAGTTAAACAAGTGCCGTCTTGGCTTGTTGTCGAGAAAGGCGGATCATAGTTTAGGATTTATCTACAGGTAATTCTCGGATTGATTGATAATAGCATATATACATTGAGTTAGCATTGACTTCAGGAAATCATGTTAATTATTAATTATTAATTATTAATTATTAATTATTAATTATCTGAGTTAAACAAGTGCCGTCTTGGCTTGTTGTCGAGAAAGGCGGATCATAGTTTAGGATTTATCTACAGGTAATTCTCGGATTGATTGATAATAGCATATATACATTGAGTTAGCATTGACTTCAGGAAATCATGTTAATTATTAATTATTAATTATTAATTATTAATTATCTGAAAAGCAAGTCGCGCCGCCCCTATAGTACCCGCCTGATTTCCTAATTCGGCGGTCAAAATTTGTAGCCCTTCCCGAGAAGTGGGTAAAACTCGGCGTTGAATTTCCTCCCAGAGGGTTGGTAAAAATAGATTCGCTGCCGCACTAATACCACCGCCTAAAATGACCGCTTCTGGAGTCAAAACATAAATTAAACTAGCTAAACCCGCCCCTAACCGTCGCCCATATTCTTCCCAATAGGCTAAGGCTTGGGAATCACCTGCGATCGCCTTTTTGGCTAGGTCAGAAGGGTGATCACCCGTTTCTCGGCGGATAGCTTGTACAGAGACATATTGTTCCAGAGAACCCTGATTTCCGCTATTACAAGGGGGTCCATCGGGGTTCAAAGTAATTAATCCCAACTCCCCCGCCGCGCCGCGATGACCCACAAATAACTGACGATTGAGGATAATCGCCCCGCCAACTCCTGTCCCCAGAGTTAACATAATCAGATTATCAAAATTTCGTCCCGCCCCTAACCAGGCTTCCCCCAACCCCGCACAATTAGCATCATTAGCCATGATTACTGGCTTTTGGGTTTTTTCTTCCAGCCAGTCTGCTAAGGGAACATCCCGCCAATTCTCTAGGTTAATGGCTACCTGGGAGATACGCCCCGTCCCATCTACTGGTCCCGGTAAACCCACCCCGATCGCCGCCCAAGACTCGACAGGGGCTGTTATTTGTGATATAGCGTTTAGTATTGCTGCCAACACAGCTTCCGGGGTAGCGGGTTGTGGAGTTGCCACCGTCAGGGATTGGTTACAGGAACCGTCCGCCTCAAACAGTCCCAGTTTAATCGCCGTCCCCCCTAAATCAATACCAATGACCTGAGCGGATTTTGGTTTCATTCTACTTCGTCGCGTTCTATGCTGCTAGTATAAATGGGTTCGACGCGAATCCCCATAATACTAGAGGGACGAACTACCAGATACTCACCTTCAATGGTTTTAATCGGGACATTGAGAAAATCGGTATCAGTGTGCTTAGGAATCAGAACCTTAGTGTACCAGGTCTGAAAATCCTGGATCGTCCTGAACCGGACTTCTTCCCGGTGTCCCCCCTGAATCAAAAGATGAACCGCGTATGAACTAGGTTTAGGCATAAGGATGTTTGGGATAATAAGGGATTGTTGTACCATTTTCTCACTAATCAGGGCGATCGGTCAATCCATTAGTAACGATACACCAATATCAGCCAGAAGATGAAATAAGTTCACCACCATCAGTATTTAATCAGTTCCCTGATATCAGCCTTGTCTTTACTGATTATAGATGATTCAGGAAATTGTGATCACAACTCATGGCTGATTGGTAGAACCTCGAAATTGGGTAATTTCGGCTATTGTTAATGGCTAGGTGGTGGAATTAGACACATTTTTTCATATACTGTTATTGGATTGTTAAAAAGAGGATTAATTTAGATATGTATACACTGATAATCATGGGAGTTTTCTCGTCATGTCTACAATCATTATTACTGGTTGTTAGTTGATTTTCCGGTTCTAGGGTAGTAGTACGATCGCACTTGTCAAGTTCAGTCTGAACATTTAGGCGGGAGTTGAGATTGTACCCTGGCATTGATTACAGTGAGCGATCGCCCATAATTGGGCATCGGATCTAAAATTAGGCTGATGATGTTCAGTTAAATTTAAGTCTAAGTTATGATTTTTAAGCGCCAGGAAGTGGCGTTTAGGCCTGTGGAGACGATGGGAGACCCCAGCTATAAACTAATAGCCTGGGGAATTGTCGGAGAAGCAGGAAGCCTACACCCAATGCGTCAGCCTGTTCTGACCCAGGTGGTGGTAGGGTACTTCACAGATAACCGAATAACGGATAGTTAAGAGATATGCCGCGACGCGACGACCTAAAAAAAATTCTGCTGCTGGGTTCGGGTCCAATTGTCATCGGACAAGCCTGTGAGTTTGACTATTCAGGGACTCAAGCCTGTAAAGCCCTACGAGAAGAAGGATATGATGTAGTTCTGGTCAACTCTAACCCAGCCACAATCATGACCGACCCGGAAACAGCCCGGCGGACATACATTGAACCCTTAACCCCAGAAATTGTGGAAAAAGTCATCGAGGCGGAACGTCCCGACGCTTTATTACCAACCATGGGGGGTCAGACCGCCTTAAATATTGCGGTGGCTTTGTCGAAAAATGGGGTTTTAGACAAATATGGTGTTGAACTGATTGGCGCTAAATTAGATGCGATTGAAAAAGCCGAAGATCGTCTCCTGTTCAAACAGGCGATGGAGAAAATTGGGGTCGGCTGCTGTCCATCAGGTATTGCGAATAACCTCAATGAAGCCAGGGCTATTGCGGAGCAAATTGGTAGTTATCCGCTGATTATTCGTCCCGCCTTCACTATGGGGGGTACAGGGGGCGGTATTGCTTATAATCAGGAAGAATACGAGGAATTGGCGATCGCTGGGTTGGATGCTTCCCCCATGTCCCAGATTTTGGTGGAACAGTCTTTAATTGGCTGGAAAGAATACGAGTTAGAGGTAATGCGGGATTTGGCGGATAATGTGGTGATTATCTGTTCCATTGAAAACCTCGACCCTATGGGGGTTCATACTGGCGATTCCATTACCGTCGCTCCGGCGCAAACCCTCACCGATAAGGAATATCAACGATTGCGGGATGCGGCGATTAAAATTATCCGGGAAATTGGGGTAGAAACGGGAGGTTCTAATATCCAGTTTTCCGTGAACCCGGTTAATGGAGATGTGATTGTCATTGAAATGAACCCCCGCGTCAGTCGGTCTTCGGCTTTGGCTTCCAAGGCGACTGGGTTCCCTATTGCGAAGTTTGCAGCCAAATTGTCTGTGGGTTATACCCTCGATGAAATTAGCAATGATATCACCAAAAAAACTCCGGCTTCTTTTGAACCAACTATTGATTATGTGGTCACCAAGATTCCCCGGTTTACTTTTGAGAAGTTCCCAGGTGCTGAACCAGTATTGACTACCCAAATGAAATCGGTGGGTGAGGCGATGGCTATTGGTGGCACTTTCTGCGAGTCCTTCCAAAAGGCTATGCGATCGCTCGAAACAGGTTTGGCGGGTTGGGGACTTAATACTAATGAAAAAGTCCCCAGTTTGGATACTATCCGTTCTGGTTTAAGGACTCCTAACCCCGACCGAATGCTAACGCTCCGCTATGCCATGTTATTGGGAATGTCGGTAGAGGAGATTTATGAGTTAACCGGGATTGACCCTTGGTTTTTGGATAAGTTGCAGCAATTGTTGGAGACGGAGAAATTTTTAAAACGCACTCCCTTCAACCAAATTAATCATGAGGATATGCTGGCGATTAAGCGACAAGGTTTTAGCGATCGCCAAATTGCTTTTGCGAGTCAAACCACGGAAGATGAAGTCCGTAAATATCGTAAGGGTTTAGGGGTCAAACCTGCCTATAAAATGGTGGATACCTGCGCCGCCGAATTTGAGTCTACCACCCCTTACTATTACTCTACCTATTGGGAAGAGGACGAAATGATCCCCTCCGACCGCCCCAAAGTCATGATTCTCGGCGGCGGACCTAACCGCATTGGTCAGGGGATTGAGTTTGACTATTGTTGCTGTCACGCCTCCTATTCTTTGCGCGATGATGGCTATATCACCATTATGGTTAACTCCAACCCGGAGACGGTTTCCACCGACTACGACACCAGCGATCGCCTCTATTTTGAACCCTTGACCAAGGAGGATGTTTTTAATATCATCGAGGCGGAAGAACCACTAGGTATTGTCATTCAGTTTGGCGGTCAGACTCCCTTAAAACTAGCCGTCCCCCTGGAAAAAGCCCTGTCAGAATCCACCCTAAAAACTAAAATTTGGGGGACTAGCCCTGACTCTATTGATACCGCTGAGGACCGGGAACGCTTCGAGAAAATTCTCCGGGAGTTGAATATTCAACAGGCGGCGAATGGAATGGCTCGCAGCTATGAAGAGGCTCTCGCGGTGGCGGGTCGTATCGGTTATCCGGTCGTCGTGCGTCCTTCCTATGTGTTGGGGGGTCGCGCCATGGAAATCGTCTATTCTGATGAGGAATTGGAACGATATATGACCTTTGCGGTGCTGGTGGAACCGGATCACCCGATTTTGGTTGATAAGTTCCTGGAAAATGCCGTTGAGGTCGATGTTGATGCGATCGCTGACCATACCGGAAATGTCGTCATCGGTGGGATTATGGAACATATCGAACAGGCGGGGATTCACTCCGGGGACTCCGCTTGTTCCATTCCTACCCAAACTCTATCAGAAACCGTCCTCGCTACCATACGCCGCCAGACTATTCAATTAGCCAAGGCTTTGAATGTGGTGGGTCTGATGAACATTCAGTTTGCGGTACAAGGTGAACAGGTTTATATTCTGGAGGCTAACCCCCGCGCTTCCCGGACTGTTCCCTTTGTGTCTAAGGCGATCGGTATTCCTTTGGCGAAAATGGCTTCCCGCGTCATGTCTGGCAAGACTTTGGCAGAGTTGGGATATACTCAGGAGAAAATTCCCGATTATGTCTCGGTGAAAGAGGCGGTTTTACCTTTTGCTAAGTTCCCAGGTACGGATGTCCTCCTCGGTCCCGAAATGCGATCGACCGGAGAAGTTATGGGAATTGATACCGAATTCGGACGCGCCTTTGCTAAAGCCGAATTGGCGGCGGGTCAGGTGATACCCATGTCGGGGACGGTGTTTGTCTCTGTCAATGACCGCGATAAAGAAGCGATCGTTCCTGTGGTTCAAGATTTCCTGGATCTCGGCTTTAAGGTGACTGCTACCATCAACACTCGCAAGGTGTTATGGGAACATGGGGTTAAGGTTGACCTAGAGTTGAAACTCCATGAGGGTCGCCCTAATGTATTGGATGCTATTAAAAATCACGCGGTACAATTGGCGATTATCACGCCTTCGGGGTCGGAAGCACGCGCTGATGGGATTATGATTCGGCGATCGGCTTTGGCTTACAAGGTCCCGATTATTACCACTATCGCTGGCGCTAAAGCCACCATATCCGCTTTGCGATCGCTCCAGCAACGCCCCCTAGATGTTAAAGCCCTTCAAGACTATTACATTTAAAATAGTCTCGCCCTAGGGCTAATGGGCGGGTTTAGACGGTTGGCGGATTTTTTCCCAAAACCGTCGGGAATGCGATCGCACCACCTGTTCAAAACGGCGGCGGGGAAAGGGCGGGTGTATATCATTGGCTGGTGTGTTCCATGGCTGACTGCTGCACCCGCCCCTACATTACATTGGGCGCGTTATTCGAGGTCGAAATTCGGTGAAATTCGGTGAAATGCGATCGCACTACCTCACCAAAAACCGCCGTGGGGAAAGGGTCGGTGCTAGTAGGGGCGGGTGCTAGATCCGCCATCGGGAAAACCAGCCAACTACCTGCACCCGCCCTTCTTTTTTAATGCCCCTACATTGGGCGCGTTATTCTTGTTAACAAAAGGTTCGACTTGATCTCAGTCTTGACATTATGTAGACTATCTATCACAATCATGATTATAGAGCCTTTATTTTTCAAGTCATGGACCTACAATTATCCTTGTTTCCAGATGATCCAAAAGATAACAGCACCAGGAAACAGAAAAAAGCTAAATTAGGGCGTTATCAAAGAATTCAGCGTGAATTAGCCACAACCAAACGCGATCCTTATCAAGTTCAAGTTGATATTAATCCCGTATCCCAACCACTGCAAACCTATAACTTTATCGATCTATTTTCTGGTGCAGGGGGAATCACGCAGGGTTTTTGGCAAGCTGGTTTTAATCCAGTAGCTAGTGTAGAAATTAACCCAATTGCCTCCGCCACTCATCAGAGAAACTTTCCCAATTGTCATCATTTTTGTGGGGATGTTAATGATTTTAATCCTCACCAGTGGCTATCTAAAATTGGTTCTCCTTCAGTTCATCTGGTCGTAGGCGGGCCACCGTGTCAAGGTTTTTCTGTCGCTGGGAAGCGCGATCCCAATGACCCTCGCAATCATTTATTCCAACAATTTATTCGCATTGTTGCTGAAGTGCGTCCTTGGTATGTCGTTATGGAAAATGTGCCGGGAATTTTAACCCTCAAAAAAGGCAAAATTAAACAAGCTATTTTTTCTGCTTTTCAAGCCATTGGTTACACAAATATTTCCGTGGCAATTCTTGAATCTGCCACCTATGGTGTTCCCCAAATCAGACCGAGAGCTATTTTTATAGCTAATCGTTTCGGAATGGAAAATCCTTATCCAAATCCTCAATTAGTTCCAGAGGAGTATCAGACAATTGAATCAGCAATTTCCGATCTACCAGCTTACCAACCCATTCCCAGTATTAATCATGAATGGACTCGTCATTCTCCCGAATATATGGAGCGGATATCAAAAGTACCTCCAGGAGGTTCTTTGTATCAAACCTATGTTGATGCTTTTAAGCGACAGTATCCCGGAAAACCTAGTATGACCATCAAAGAGAATCACGGGGGGACTCATATTCATCCCCATCTAAATCGGGTGATTTCAGCGCGAGAAATGGCTAGATTACAGACCTTTCCTGATTCTTTTATCTTTGAAGGAACCATGAAAAAAGCCATGTGGCAAATTGGAAATGCTGTTCCTCCACGTCTAGCAGAGTGTATTGGCTATGGACTCATTCCTTACTTAAATAGGATTGTCACAGAGGCTGAAAATGAGGCTGAAAATATAGTTGTCTCCGAAAAACAGCTTACTTATGTTCAGCTAATGTTGCATTAAGAGCATTACGCCATGACTCAAAATCATACCAACCGCAACCTATACAACCACCTTCTGCTTCCGCTCCCAATGGAGGAATATTATCAGGCCAGTTCTCACCCCCAGAATACCAGAAGCGGATACCCATGGGCTGCCCTCTTTTACCAGTTTTCATACATCTTTCACAACTTCTCGATTTCAGTAAATTGTGGTTGCCAGCACTATCTTTTTTGAGAAGTTGAAATTTTCTTTTGATTTCGTTTTCGTTCATGTTTATGTCATGACTAGGTTCGGCTTTACCCCAACGCTGCATAGGAAAACGGTGATCAATCACTAACTCATGGGTTGGTCTTTTTCGATTTTCAATAACGTCTTTATAATCATAAAGTTTCAAAATTCTGTCTGCTAATTTGGGGGGAATAATAGCCGGAGCATTTGACGGTTTTATTTGCCCAGTCCATCTATCCCATCTGGTTTTTTTATTACAGATGTTACAGAAATCCCGTTTGGTCTCAAGATGTAGCCCCGGACGACTTTTAGTTCCGCGCTCTAGTCCTTGAATTCCACCACCTCCAGCGTATTGCTCCGATGCTACTTGCTTACCTTCACAAGTGCGACAGTGCCACTTCTGATCTGACAGCAAACTGAACACCTTTAACTGAGAAGAACCTGGTTTTAATTGGGATTTAAAATTAGCCACTAAATTGCGATTCATTCAGTCCTAGTTATTTCTATTTCTAAGTTGTCCAGAAGTTGAGATACGGTTATTCCTAAGCCCTCAGCAAGAGCCACAATCGCCGTAAGAGAAGGATTTCTGACACCACGCTCTAGACCAGATATATACGTGCGGTCTAGGTCACAGCGTAGCCCTAGTTCTTCTTGAGAAATACCCACAGCCATTCTATGCTGTCTAATCAGAAATCCCAAAGCTTTTAAGGTTTTTGCTTTTGATTTTTCCATAGAGTCATAATTACCCATGGTGGACGATAAGTCTACGGACTATCAGTCACATTAAGAGATATTTTTGTCCTCTCAAAGTCCCTCTCCCTCTCTGGGATCCAGATTTAGGGTGAGGGCAATGTATTAAGCGACTGGTGAACAAGCTGTACTCTGATTGACGATTCTCCTAACCGCTAATCTTCCCAGGTCTTGAATTTAACCGCCACCAGGTTAAACTCCCCAAAATTAACCCAATTAGACAACTCGCAACCAACTTATAGCTTTGTAATTTGCCTCGCGCCCTTTGCTTTTTGGGCGGGACTGGCAACCCGGCGGGCATAGGGGATAATTCCCCGTTGTGTTCCCTGGTATCATCTTCCTGGGCTTGACGGGATCTCATATCGTTTTTGCGGTGTTGCATAATAGAAAATGATATTCTCAAATAAATCAAGATGGATTGTCCTTATTGCCAAAGCCATAAAGTAGTCAAAAATGGTCATCGTCAGGGAAAACAGAGTTACCTGTGCCGTGAATGTGGTCGCCAATTTCGATAAAATCCCTGTCCTGGAGGTTACAGTTCTGATGTCAAAGAGCTTTGTGTGAAAATTTCCCTCAATGGCATGGGATTTCGAGCCATTGAGAGAGTCACTGGTATTTCTCACAACACAATACTTAACTGGGTTAGAGTTGCAGAAACCCACATTGATGAGGAAAACTATGAAATTCCTGAAATAGCTCAAATTGATGAGCTTCAGACTTTTGTGGGTTCAAAAAAAAACCATCTGGGTCTGGACAGTTGTGAATACCAAACTGCCTGGAATTCTGAAGTTTGTCATAGGCGACCGCTCATTGCTGGCTTTTACCACATTATGGCAAATGATTCAGGGCTGGGCTGGTTTTCTATATATTACGGACGGATACAAAGTTTATCCTTGCTTAATTGAGGATTGCAATCATCTAGTCAGCAAAACGGCTATGACAAGAGTAGAAGGAGAAAACTGCCGTCTGAGGCACTATTTAGCCAGGCTACATCGCAAAACTTTGTGTGATTCCAAGTCCACTGAGATGTTGTACAAATCAATTCGCTTACTTATCTATTATTTGAAGCATGGACAACTTCCTCCGTTCTCTTAATCATTCTTCACTGTGCAATACCTAAAAGACAACGAAATCAACAACGATGGATTCTAACGTATTACCAGATATAGTCAAACTAGGAACTGATGGCATTACAGTTTTTTTTAGTCTGGCAGTTAATGAAGAAAAACCAGAAACTGATATCAGAGGTTAACTCCAGAGACAACGAACTAATGAAGCTGATTTACACAATCCTAAATCAATATAGGCAGTACCCAACAGGATTAAGCGATCGCACTGGCCGGATTAACCATCCCAGAGGAAAAGCCAAGGAGTAATTAATCAGACTGGCCCAATTGGGGACAACCTACTGGGAAAATGGACAATATAAGTACAAATTCCCAGCTAGGACAAAAAAGCGATCGCATCAAGTCCCTGGATACCAATCTGAACTGCTACAATTCCAAGGCTAAAGTAAACGCTTCGCCTCTATTCCTAATCTGACTCTGGGGCTAATGGTAAAACCCAAGTCTCCACTAGCCATCTCTGGGAAGAGGACAATATCAATATTTTTTGATTTTTATAGATTACCATAATCGCAATTAAACCGCTTATTGCTCAAAATTGCTATACCACAATTGTCTGTATTGACTTGCCATAGATGGTTTTAGCCAATATGCTCTCAGTCAATTCTGCCAGATTATATATATTCTGCCTACTTGACATATCAATTTTTTTTGAAATAATAGATACTATACCCAACTTGACCGGGACTAGGGGCCTGATTAATTAGGTTTCCGGGTCCCCGTGGGGTATGTATTTAGTCCCTCAACTTAGATATGGGGATTAAAGCAAGTCCTAATAGTCAGGATTTAACATGAGTAATGATTCGCCAAAAGTCAATAAATCAGCCGTACAAGCAGGGGGTAAATTAAACGTTTTTGAAAAGTACCTCACTGTATGGGTGATTCTCTGTATTATAGCAGGTATTGTCCTGGGTCGATTGTTTCCAGATGTGGCAGTAACCCTGGATTCAATGAGTATCTATCAGGTGTCAATTCCTATCGCCATTTGTCTGTTTTTCATGATGTATCCCATCATGGTAAAAATTGACTTTACCCAGGCGGTGAATGCGGCTAAAGCACCTAAGCCAGTGCTATTAACTCTGGTGATAAATTGGCTAATTAAACCGTTTACCATGGTGGCTTTTTCTCTATTTTTTCTGGGGTGGTTATTTCGACCAATTATCGCCGGAACTGAGATATTAAGAGGGGCAGAAATTCCCATAGCTGATTCCTATATTGCCGGGACTATTTTATTGGGAATTGCCCCCTGTACAGCCATGGTTTTAATGTGGGGTTATCTCTCCTACAGCAACCAAGGACTTACCCTGGTTATGGTGGCGGTTAATTCGCTGATGATGCTGTTTTTATACGCACCATTGGGACGGTGGTTGCTGTCGGCAAATAACTTAACTGTACCTTGGCAAACTATTTTATTATCAGTCCTGATTTATGTGGGTTTGCCACTGGCGGCGGGGATGTATACTCGCTATTTGATTTTTCAGTATAAAGGAAAGGCTTGGTTTGAAAGAGAGTTCCTGAAATATTTAAGTCCTGTGGCTACGGCGGCTTTATTAATTACCCTGATTTTGCTGTTTGCTTTTAAGGGTGATTTAATTGTGGAAAATCCCCTGCATATTCTGTTAATTGCTGTGCCACTATTTCTGCAAACCAATTTTATCTTTTTGATTACCTATGTGGCGGCTTTGAAAATGAAGCTATCCTATGAGGATGCTGCGCCAGCTTCTTTAATTGGCGCGAGTAATCATTTTGAAGTAGCGATCGCTACGGCGGTGACACTGTTTGGTTTAAATTCTGGAGCGGCTTTAGCAACTGTGGTGGGGGTATTAATTGAGGTTCCGGTGATGTTAATGTTGGTGAAGTTTTGCCAAAAAACGGCTTTTTGGTTTCCGCGAGAACCGGAAAAAGCTACACTGCTAGACCCCCGTTGTTTAAACTGCTAATTCAATCATGACTAATTTTGACCATCCTCCCAGAATCCTGTTTTTGTATGGTTCATTAAGAAAGCGATCTTACAGTCGGTTACTAGCAGAAGAAGCCGCTAGAATTATTACTGATATGGGTGCGGAAGTGCGTTTTTTTCATCCCCATGATTTACCCTTGCGCGATCGCTTTGATGAGTCTCACCCAGAAGTTCAAAAATTGCGCGAACTTAGTCAATGGTCAGAAGGTCAAGTTTGGTCATCCCCAGAAATGCACGGTAATATTACTGGTATTCTGAAAAACCAAATTGACTGGATACCTTTGAGTATTGGTGCGGTTAGACCTACTCAGGGTAAAACTCTAGCGGTGATGCAAGTTAGCGGAGGTTCCCAGTCTTTTAATGCGGTGAATACCATGCGAATTTTGGGGCGTTGGATGCGAATGTTTACCATTCCCAATCAATCCTCAGTTGCTAAGGCTTATCAGGAGTTTAATGAGGATGGAACTATGAAAGATTCACCTTATCGCGATCGGGTTATTGATGTCATGGAGGAACTCTATAAATTTACCCTACTGTTGCGGGATCAGGTCGATTACTTGACTGACCGCCACAGTGAACGCCAGGAAATCGCCAAAAAAGCAGTTATTGAAACTGCACAAAAAGCACTTTAGTTATACCTTAAAAATCTGGAGAAACCATGAAAAAAGTCATGTTTGTTTGCAAAAAAAATTCCTCCCGTTCCCAAATGGCTGAGGGGTTTGCTAAGGTAATCGGAAAAGATAAAATAGCTGTGACCAGTTCGGGATTGGAAAGCAGCGAAGTTAACCCTTATGCTATCAAAGCAATGGACGATGTGGGTATTGATATTAGCAAGCAAACCTCTAATGCTTTAAGTGAATTTAAACCCGAAGATTATGACGCGGTAATTTCCCTCTGTGGTTGCGGTGTGAATTTGCCAGAAGAATGGCTAACACGAGAGATATTTGAGGATTGGCAATTAGACGACCCAGCGGAAAAGCCGGAGATTTTTCCCAGGGTTAGGGAGGAAGTTCGAGACCGGGTGGAAAAGTTAATTAAAACATTGTTAGACGATAACTAACCTGATTGAGGTTCTGGGGTGGGTTGCTGTTGTTAATTCACCACAGAATCTGGTTTGAATAACATCTAGTTATTTCGGTCAAGCCTATATCAGCCAAGTTAGTCTAGGGTGGGGTGTATAATATATATCAGTGTAATGCGGAGTTAGGAATTATGATAGCAGTTGACACCCTGACCCATAAAACTGATGTTTTTTATCCGAGTGAGGACGGAGAACCCTTGGCAGAAACTTATGATCACGTTTACGCCATAATGGCGACTATGCTAGTTCTGAAAGAATACCTAAAAAACCGAAAAGCGACGGTTTTGGCTGACCAATTTATGTATTATGCGGCGGGTTTCCCTAAGTTGCGAGTAGCCCCTGATGTGATGGTGATTTTTGATGTGGAACCGGGGGGAAGAGATAACTATAAAATTTGGGAAGAGGGACAGGTTCCGGTTGTCATTTTTGAGATGACTTCTCCGAGTACAAAAGAACAGGACCAAACGGTTAAGAAAAATCTCTATGAAAGTTTGGAGGTGAAAGAATACTGGTTATTTGACCCGAAAGGGGAGTGGATAACTGAACAATTACGGGGTTATCGTTTAGTGGGAGATAGTTACCAATTAATTACGGATAACCGCAGTGCAACTCTGGGTTTGCGTTTACAAGTTGCCGGGAAAATAATCGAGTTTTCCCGAGAAGATAACGGACAAAAATTGCTAATTCCTGATGAGGCATACGAGGCTTTGCAAGAGGCTACTTTGGCTAGAATAGAAGCTGAACAACTGGCGGAAGCTGAAAAACAACGGGCGGAAGCTGAAAAACAACGGGCGGATGAATTGGCAGCATTATTAAATCAATATCGCGAGCAATTTGGGGATTTACGTTAATCAAGTAAATAACTGATCACAACCCTGATAAAATACATCAGGAATAATGGGGGGGTTTTCATTGACGGGGGGTACAGCCATCACCCCCAACTCCTCCCGGGGGAGGGGGCTTGAGAATGTGCTTGCCTAAGAAATCTGCTAGAGTAAAAGTTAGTAGTTAATTGAGATGATTTACTATTGACAAATTCCGGTACTTGACTTATGATGAAACCATGGGATAATGTGGCTGCATATATAAGCCAAAATTAATAATCCTGGTATTGAAACTGCTAAAATATCTAAAGACTAATAACTGTTATTTGAGGATTGGCAATTAGACGACCCAGCGGAAAAGCCGGAGATTTTTCCCAGGGTTAGGGAGGAAGTTCGAGACCGGGTGGAAAAGTTAATTAAAACATTGTTAGACGATAACTAACCTGATTGAGGTTCTGGGGTGGGTTGCTGTTGTTAATTCACCACAGAATCTGGTTTGAATAACATCTAGTTATTTCGGTCAAGCCTATATCAGCCAAGTTAGTCTAGGGTGGGGTGTATAATATATATCAGTGTAATGCGGAGTTAGGAATTATGATAGCAGTTGACACCCTGACCCATAAAACTGATGTTTTTTATCCGAGTGAGGACGGAGAACCCTTGGCAGAAACTTATGATCACGTTTACGCCATAATGGCGACTATGCTAGTTCTGAAAGAATACCTAAAAAACCGAAAAGCGACGGTTTTGGCTGACCAATTTATGTATTATGCGGCGGGTTTCCCTAAGTTGCGAGTAGCCCCTGATGTGATGGTGATTTTTGATGTGGAACCGGGGGGAAGAGATAACTATAAAATTTGGGAAGAGGGACAGGTTCCGGTTGTCATTTTTGAGATGACTTCTCCGAGTACAAAAGAACAGGACCAAACGGTTAAGAAAAATCTCTATGAAAGTTTGGAGGTGAAAGAATACTGGTTATTTGACCCGAAAGGGGAGTGGATAACTGAACAATTACGGGGTTATCGTTTAGTGGGAGATAGTTACCAATTAATTACGGATAACCGCAGTGCAACTCTGGGTTTGCGTTTACAAGTTGCCGGGAAAATAATCGAGTTTTCCCGAGAAGATAACGGACAAAAATTGCTAATTCCTGATGAGGCATACGAGGCTTTGCAAGAGGCTACTTTGGCTAGAATAGAAGCTGAACAACTGGCGGAAGCTGAAAAACAACGGGCGGAAGCTGAAAAACAACGGGCGGAAGCTGAAAAACAACGGGCGGAAGCTGAAAAACAACGGGCGGATGAATTGGCAGCATTATTAAATCAATATCGCGAGCAATTTGGGGATTTACGTTAATCAAGTAAATAACTGATCACAACCCTGATAAAATACATCAGGAATAATGGGGGGGTTTTCATTGACGGGGGGTACAGCCATCACCCCCAACTCCTCCCGGGGGAGGGGGCTTGAGAATGTGCTTGCCTAAGAAATCTGCTAGAGTAAAAGTTAGTAGTTAATTGAGATGATTTACTATTGACAAATTCCGGTACTTGACTTATGATGAAACCATGGGAGAATGTGGCTGCATATATAAGCCAAAATTAATAATCCTGGTATTGAAACTGCTAAAATATCTAAAGACTAATAACTGTTATTTGAGGATTGGCAATTAGACGACCCAGCGGAAAAGCCGGAGATTTTTCCCAGGGTTAGGGAGGAAGTTCGAGACCGGGTGGAAAAGTTAATTAAAACATTGTTAGACGATAACTAACCTGATTGAGGTTCTGGGGTGGGTTGCTGTTGTTAATTCACCACAGAATCTGGTTTGAATAACATCTAGTTATTTCGGTCAAGCCTATATCAGCCAAGTTAGTCTAGGGTGGGGTGTATAATATATATCAGTGTAATGCGGAGTTAGGAATTATGATAGCAGTTGACACCCTGACCCATAAAACTGATGTTTTTTATCCGAGTGAGGACGGAGAACCCTTGGCAGAAACTTATGATCACGTTTACGCCATAATGGCGACTATGCTAGTTCTGAAAGAATACCTAAAAAACCGAAAAGCGACGGTTTTGGCTGACCAATTTATGTATTATGCGGCGGGTTTCCCTAAGTTGCGAGTAGCCCCTGATGTGATGGTGATTTTTGATGTGGAACCGGGGGGAAGAGATAACTATAAAATTTGGGAAGAGGGACAGGTTCCGGTTGTCATTTTTGAGATGACTTCTCCGAGTACAAAAGAACAGGACCAAACGGTTAAGAAAAATCTCTATGAAAGTTTGGAGGTGAAAGAATACTGGTTATTTGACCCGAAAGGGGAGTGGATAACTGAACAATTACGGGGTTATCGTTTAGTGGGAGATAGTTACCAATTAATTACGGATAACCGCAGTGCAACTCTGGGTTTGCGTTTACAAGTTGCCGGGAAAATAATCGAGTTTTCCCGAGAAGATAACGGACAAAAATTGCTAATTCCTGATGAGGTATACGAGGCTTTGCAAGAGGCTACTTTGGCTAGAATAGAAGCTGAACAACGGGCGGAAGCGGAAAAACAACGGGCGGATGAATTGGCAGCATTATTAAATCAATATCGCGAGCAATTTGGGGATTTACGTTAATCAAGTAAATAACTGATCACAACCCTGATAAAATACATCAGGAATAATGGGGGGGGTTTCATTGACCGGGGGTACAGCCCTCACCCCCAACTCCTCCCGGGGGAGGGGGCTTGAGAATGTGCTGGTTTAAGAAATCTGCTAGAGTAAAAGTTAGTAGTTAATTGAGATGATTTACTATTGACAAATCCCGGAACTTGACTTATGATGAAATCATGGGAAAATGTGGCGGCATATATAAGCCAAAATTAATAATCCTGTTATTGAGACTGCTAAAATATCTAAAGACTAATAACTGTTAAGATGCAACCCGTAGATTATACCACGCTGATAGGGTCTTGTTGTGAATTGCGGTCTAACTGGTTACCAGCAAGACTTGAACAGGTGTATCAGCGCGATCGCTTTACTATTTCTCTCGCCCTACGAACGCTGAAGGGTAGGGGCTGGTTAGACATTTCTTGGCATCCCCAAGCGGCACGAATTTGTATTTCTACGCCGCCGCCACGGGTTGCTGATACGTTCACATTTAGCGACCAATTGCGACACCAACTGAGTGGTTTGGCTTTAGTAGACATTGCGGAAGTTGCGCCCTGGGAAAGGGTTTTAGACCTGCAATTTGCGAAGCGTCCGGGAGAAGCGGCGCTCTGGCATTTGTATGTAGAAATAATGACGAAATATAGCAATGTTATTTTAACGGGAAAAGATAACTTAATTGTGACGGCGGCGCACCAAGTGAGTTCTCAACAGTCTAGTGTGCGTCCGATCCAAACAGGCGATCGCTATGAATTACCGCCCGGTCTGACTGACCCCATTCCTAAGCTAGAAGAACCCCTAGAAAAGTGGCAAGAAAGAGTTAGTTTAATTCCCGATTTGCTGAAACGACAATTAATGAAAAGCTATCGAGGTTTAAGTTCGACTTTAGCAGTGGGTTTAATGGCGGCGGCGAATTTGGAAAGCGATCGCACTACGGACAGTCTAAGCAATGAAGAATGGGAAAAACTATTCCAGCAGTGGCGACAGTGGTTAACAGCGTTAGAAACTGGTAAATTTGAACCGGTTTGGACAGCCACAGGTTACAGCGTCATGGGTTGGGGAAAGATAGGGGAAAGTCCGGCGAATGTGCAGGAACTTCTCAATGAGTATTACACCCAGGAATTAAACGGTCAGGAGTTCAGACAATTACAGCATCAAATCAGCCAAAAATTGCAGACACTCCTAAAGAAATTGGGGGTAAAGTTAGCGGAATTTAACCAGCGCCTACAACAGTCAGAAAAAGCGGATTTATATCGTAGTCAAGCGGACTTATTAATGGCTAGTTTACATGAGTGGCAGCCGGGAATGAAATCAATCACCCTCGCTGATTTTGAAACATCTGCACCTGTAAAAATTCCCCTAGAACCGGAAAAAAATGCGGTGCAAAATGCCCAAAGTCTCTATAAACGCCATCAGAAAATGAAACGCGCCCGCATGGCGATCGCTCCACTAATTGAAGCTGTCCGGGAAGAAATCAACTATCTGGAACAAGTAGAAGCAGCCCTATATCAAGTTGCTAATTATAGAAAACCGGGAGATTTGCAAACCCTGACAGAAATTCGAGGGGAATTAATCGAGGAAGGATATCTAACAATTCCCGACTATCGCCCCCAAAACTTAGGAACAGAAACGGAATTTTATCGGTATGTAACCCCTGGTGGTTTTGAGTTATTAGTAGGTCGGAATAATCAACAAAACGATCGCCTCACATTTCGGGTAGCCACGGACTATGATTTATGGTTTCATACCCAGGAAATTCCTGGAAGCCATGCTTTATTAAGGCTACCAGCGGGACAGGTTCCTGATGATAATGATTTGCAGTTTACGGCTAATATCACGGCCTATTATAGCCGCGCGCGTCAGAGTGAACAGGTCCCCGTCATTTACACCCAGCCGAAATATGTTTATAAACCCAAGGGGGCGAAACCGGGAATGGTTATCTATAAAAATGAACAGGTTTTATGGGGTGTACCTCAACAGGCGATCGCCCTTTTGGGGCTAGATGGCTAAAAAGTTAATTTTTTTAAAAAATGTTGTGCTTTTTGTTACAATGCAATGGAGAGGTTTGAGAATTTATACCCGCTACTGAAGGCGGAACGCCCAGCTCGGGTATCCTCAAATCACAACAACAACGGTATCCTTATTTAGCGTGACCAGTCCCCGTCAGGAGTCTGGTCATTTTCATTAAGCCTGACCGGGAAGGCGATCGCAACGGATCTCTATCATAAATCCATCGGGGTCATACAAGTAGATACCGCGACCTGTGGGGCGGCTGATAGGTCCTCTGGCGATCGCGACATTATGATTCTGTAAAGCCTCAACAGCCGTATCAAAGAGAGTCGGATCAATATCAAAAGCCAAATGATTGGCCCCAGTAAACTCATGGGTCGGGTCAGGGTGGGGAGGTTGTAGGTTAGGTTCCGAAAATAAATCAATCACTGTGCCATCTCCGGTGACAAAGTTGGCTACTTTTCCGGCTGCAACTAATGATTTGAGGGTGCTGGGAACCTCATCCCCGGTTAGTTCATGGAGTCCCAGGACTTTGCCATAAAATTGACGAGAAGCCCGGATATCAGCAACATTTAAGGCGATATGATGGACGCGACGTAGCATCCCAGCGGTTAAGCACTTTTGATTATGATTGGAGATAGTCTGCATGGCGAAAACTCCGCAAAATAGCTATTGATCCATTCTAGCTAAATTAGTAGATAACGGGGGTGATATCTGGGGAGATTTTCTCAATTTTTGATTGATTATTAATGGGATGTAATTATAGCATATTTATTCCCGAAACGCCAGCCCAAATCAGTGGCAAAAAACCAGCAGAAGACCAATAGTTAGAGGATTCCGGTTGACCACCCCACGATTATCCTCTGTCACTATGGGGAAAAATTGCTATAATTGCGGATCATATTCAACCCATCAACTGGACCCTTGACAAATATTCTATGGTAAGACCAATTTTTAATAGCATTAAAATTAGTGCGATCGCCTTAATGTTAATAGGGGTAGGATTCCATTTTCCCACCCTTTCCGCCGCCGCCCAAAATCAGTCGGAAGAAGTAGATCTAGGAGTTCTCGATCCCTTTGCGCCTAACCCCCTGCTGAGTCAAGAACCTGACCCTTTATTACCTAACCCCCCCAGAGACGGAAATATCCTCAGTGAAAGTGAACAAGAAACCCTCGCCCCTGAACTCGATCGCCTGAACGCGGAAGCCACGGCTCTCCTGGCGGCGGGAAATGCGATCGCTGCTTTTGAATTATGGACTAGGGAACTGCGCTTACGTCGCTATTTCGGACCTTTGGAAGAAATCGCCGCCCTAGAAAGAGTCGGGTTAATTTCCTGGGAAAATGGTCAGCGTCTCTACTTGGAATTTATTACGGATCGCCTCCATCAAATTCTCCTCAACAGCCCCGATCAGACTATTTTAGAAGCCCTAGGAAATGCCTTTCAAACAGTCCGCGCCAAAGATTATGGAATCCAAGCATATCAGAGGCTGTTAGAAATTTATGCAGAAGATAATATCTGGCAAAAAGAAGGATGGTTAAATGCGATCGCTGTGATTTATCTTAACTGGTTAGACTATCCCCAAGCAGCGGCGGCTTACCGAGAATTACTGCGAACTCAACAACAGATCGAAAACCTGCGCCAACGGGGAGAACTACCGCCACCACCACCACCCATAGCCAACGGAAACCCCCCACCTTCGCGATTACAATCTCTCCGAAATTTAGCATTTATTTATGAACAAATGAGGGAATTTTTAGAAGCGATCGCCACTCGTGATCAACTGGTTGAATATCATCTTGGACAGTCCAATTTAGGGCCGATTCCCGACCTCAAAATAGCGATCGCCACCAACCATGAACAACTCGGTCAATTCCAACAAGCTGGTCAAGCCTATCAACAAGCCTATCAGTTTGCCATAAATATCCAACAATTTGAGAATGCTAGTATCGCCCTCGCGCGATTAGCGCAACTTTATATGGAACAAAATCAAACTGAAACCGCCTTAGAATTATATCAAGCTAAACTACTGGTTAATCAACGTTCCTTCAATTTTTTTTCCATGATGAACACCTATGATAATATAGGAGAAATCCATCGGCAAAAACAAGCATATCCCCAAGCATTACAAGCCTTTCAAAGAGCCTTACAACTCGCCCAACAACTCCAACACAAAGAGGATTATTTTCTCGCCAAAATTGATGAAATCAACCGCCAAATCAGATAAATAATTCCCCCTTAGCAGAGTATTTGATACCCTTTGAAAAAGTCATCAATTGTCCCGCTCAAAATCTAGTAGTTCTGGTTTTCAGTAAATTACAACCCACCAAAATTGAACTTATAGACAACAAAAATGTCAATAAACTGCCAGGACGCAGTATAATTCTGGCGTGTAGAAATACCAAGATAATTCCCAGCGATAGCAGTATCCAACCCAAATTTCCAGTTTCCCTAGGAAAAGAGATCAAAGCCACCAAACCAGAAACCATCAACAAAACACTCCCAGCGGTTGACATACTTCCGAACAAATTGAGTGACAACCTAGTAGCGACTATGATATTCTGACCGAGAAAATAAATCCCCAATAACACTAGCGCCAATCCTACCAATGGTGTTATAATTTTCATAACTCTCCATGACCTTGGTTAATTTGTGTTAATGCTAGTCTAGCATTTTCCTCATACCAATGGGGAAGAGTCTTTCACCCCGGAGAGTTGGTGAGAGTTGCTTTCCGTCCGGTCAACCCCTCACGTAAAACTCATGAAAATTCCCCACCAGTATCTCAACCTCCATTGTAGACTAAAATCATAGACTAAATAGATTGGTTTCTGGTGAGGAGTGTAACCTAGGGGGAATTGGCTGATATATTACTAAGCACCAACGGACTCTTTAGCCGCATACATGACTTCTAAGGTAATTTCTTGGAAACCGCGATCGCGGGCGAATTTCTCCGTGTTGCGCTTGACCTTACCCCGCACAAAACCGGGAACCTTATTTAATTCCGCCTGAGCATCTTTAGACCAACTCAAATCAGAATCAGCGGAAATTCCCTTAGTAATCACTTCCTTGGTATCATGACCACCGAAGATTTCCAACAGGTGATCTTCCATACCCAAGGTAAAGGAATTATACACCAAATCAGCAATCTGATTAGTTCCCTCATAGCCTAAAAATGGCTTATATCCAATGGGGAAATTTTGGATATGAATAGGCGCAGCAATGACACCACAAGGGATATTTAAACGCTTCCCAACGTGGCGTTCCATTTGAGTACCAAAAATAGCAGCAGGTTCAAGACGAGCGATCGCATCAGCGATCGCACCATGATCATCACTAATTAAAACCTGATCACAGTATTCGCTAACTTGCTGTTTAAACCAGTCCGCATCATACTTACAATAAGTTCCAGCCAAAACCACATGAATACCCATTTCCCGCGCCAGAATTTTAGTCATAGCTGCCGCGTGGGTATTATCCCCAAACACCACCGCTTTTTTACCAGTTAAATTCTGGCAATCAATCGAACGAGAGAACCAAGCCGCCTGGGAAACATACAGAGTTTGATTATTGATATATTCTTCATAATCGACACCAGCACCTTGAGCATTAATCAACTCTTGAATTTGGCGGATACACCGCGCAGTTTCTACCACCCCCATAGGAGTTATATCAACATAAGGCGTTCCCAATTCAGCCTGTAAATATTCAGCCGTCATCATTCCCAATTCCCGATAGGGAACTAAGTTAAACCAAGCGCGAGACAGATTTTTGAGGTTATGAACTGATGCGCCTTCCGGGATTACCTCATTTACCTGAATTCCCAAATCTGCCATTAACCGTTTTAATTCAGTACAATCATGTTGATTATGGAAACCTAGGGTAGACATTCCCAGAATATTAACCGAAGGTTGCGCCGTTTTTCCTTCCGGTAAATCCCCTTTTTTTCGGGCTTTTTCAGTATAGAATTGGACAATTTGTTGTAAGGTGCGATCGGCCGCCTGTAGTTCATTAACCCGATAGTGATTAACATCTGCTAACATCACATCCCCTTGAGCGTCCAACTGAGCGCGTTCTACAAAATTCGCCAAGTCTTCTTGCAGAATACTAGAGGTACAGGTAGGGGTCAAAACAATTAAATCTGGGTTTTCTTCCCGATCTTTACGAACAATATTATCAACGACTTTTTCCTGGGAACCGCGCGCCAAGACGTGGCGATCGACGATACTAGCTGTTACTGGGGTGTAGTCCCTTTCCCGTTCTAACATAGACCGCATTACATTAAAGTAATCATCCCCCAAAGGAGCGTGCATAATTGCGTGTACATTCTGAAAAGAACTAGCAATGCGGAGTGTCCCAATATGAGCAGGTCCTGCATACATCCAGTAGGCTAATTTCATACAATTTTCTCCCTTATTTATAATTACTGATCACGGGTTCTGGTGATAGTCTCAATCTGCCAATTTATCGACAGTACCGAGTAAAAACACCTATTTTCCTAGACGATACATTCAGGCTCTAGTGATTCAGTCTGCCACTTAAATAACCATTTGATGATGGGATGCAATGATTCTTATATTTATTGTTGAGATTTGTAAAGATTTCGGCAATTCCCTTGACAAAATTACCCAGATTATCCCACAAAAAATAATGGGTAAAATTTCTCATGCTCTATCACCTATATATCCCCCATCTGGCTCCCTAACGGTTGCTTTGTGATTAAACTAATTCGCTCGTGAAGCTAAAAACCCGATTTCTCCCTAGTTGTTTGGCTTGATAAAGAGCAGCATCAGCAGCAGCAATTAGAGTTTTAGTGGAGGTTAAATAAGTGGGGACTTGACTACTGACACCTAAACTTAGAGATACATAGGGAGAGACTTTTGACTGAATATGAGGGAGTTGTTTATCCTGGACTGCTAGACGGATTTTTTCAGCGATCGCCTCCGCTATTTCCAAATCAGTTTCAGGTAATACTACCGCGAACTCTTCCCCCCCATAACGAGCCACTAAAGCATTAGACTGCTCAACATTTTGATTGATAATTTGGGCGACATTTTTTAAGCAATCATCCCCGGTTTGATGTCCATAATAATCATTATAGTATTTAAAGTAATCGATATCCAACATAATTAAAGATATGGGAAGTCTGACTCGATAATGTCTCTCCCATTCTACCTGTAGAAAATCATCAAATCTCCGACGGTTAGAGATTTGGGTAAGCTGATCAAGATTTACCAACATTTGCAGTTCCAGGTTGGTTTCTTGTAGCTGTGCTTCTGTCTTTTTTAACAGTTCAATTGATACTTGGTGAACATATAATTGAGCCATCAGTAACTGTTGGGTATCTAACAATCTAAAATAGCCATGATTAATCTGTACCACTAACGGCTCATATAGTTCTTCTGTCGAACGATTTAAGGCTGCACCAGCGGCTTCAGCAATTAAAACATTAGCAGGTAAGATTAAAGGTTGAATCCTTAAAAAACGGTACATAGACCGCAGAGGACGGGTCAAAAATAGTTCTCTCCCATAGGGACGGCTGAGGGTACGCCAGAATTGTCGCTGAGAAATTATCCCCACGAACTCATCAAAATTATACAGTAGAACGCCGGGAAGACTGCCATCATTTTCAAAAATTTTAGCCAGCACATTTCCCGGCTGATTGATATCTGTTCGGATATCATAAAGCCTTAAATCCTGGAGAGTAGATTCTATATGAAGGTGGTCCATCATCACAAATTATAAAGGTTAACGATGATTCGCGACCTAATCCATTAAAAGCTGTGATTTCACCTCCATTAATTTAACGGATAACCCTGGGTAAAAACATTTGTAAACTCAAAGCCACAGTCAAGATGATAGCGATAATAGCTCCAGAAGGGATAGTAAATACACCGAACCAATGTAGCATTCCCATAGTGGTTAGTAACTGTCCTAACCCGGGGTTCCCTGGACATTGAAAATCCATACCAGTTGCGGAACACCCCAAGACATTAGCCAACCCGATCGCCAGAATAGCGATCGCCAAAGGAGTAATCATATAAATCAGGGAAACCCCGATCAGAATTACATTGATTTTGATCCACATTTTGCCTCGTCTGCTCTATAAAACTTAAACAAAACCGGACATAGCCGGATATTGATGTTTATTTCTTGCTTCGTCCGGGACTGTCGGCAGCACCCCGTCCACAAGTGTAATCGTCTGAACCAGGCGATTTTTCTAAATTTCTACTGGCGTTCAAATCTCTATCAATCTTCAAGTCACAGTTCTGACATTCAAAAGTCCGACGGACTAGGGGCATTTTTTGACGATAACCGCAATTAGAACACAGTTGACTGGATGGATAAAATCTATCGGCAATAATCAACTTTGAACCATAACGTTCTGCCTTGTAACCGAGTTGACGACGGAACTCATAAAATGAAGCATCAGCGATAGAACCAGCCAAACCATGATTTTTCAGCATACCTGACACATTCAAATCTTCAATGACGACTTGGCTGTGGTTCTTAGCCAAGAAAGTAGTTATTTTATGAATCGTGTCCCGCCGAATGTTTGCTACTCTTTGATGTAGCTTTTGAACTTTTAAGAGACATTTGGCCCAATTTTTCGAGCCTTTGACTTTGCGACTTAAATGACGTTGTAATCGAGCTAGTTTTTTGGTCGTTGCTTTATAAGCCTTGGGATTAGAGAATTGGGTCCCATCGGAGCAAGTCGCCAAATTGTTAATTCCTAGGTCAACCCCGATTCTCTCTCGATATTTCGGTGTGATTTCTGGTGTGATTTCTACGAAAAAGCTCATATACCAGTCACCTGCTTGGCGCGTTATAGTGACTTTCTTAACCCAACTTTCGGGTAGAGCCTCAAATGTAGAAACCCAGCCCACAAAAGGCAGCTTATGGCGAGTTCCTGACAGATTGAATGGCTTTCCGGAATTGTCAAGGGTAAAGCTATCATGGTAGCCTTTCTTCTTAAATTTAGGATAACTGCTTATTCCCTTGAAGAAGCGCTTAAAGGCATCCCCTAGATTAATGAAGGCATATTGATAAACTTTAGAAGACAATTCGGACATCCAAGGATATTGAGGTTTCACATAATTAGTAAAAACCTTTTTAATGGAGTTTATATTAGGCTTGAGTCCCTCTTCATAAGCTGACCTCCATAAGTGTAATCCCCAATTAAACACGAACCGAGCATAACCCGCGTGTTTGGCCATCAAGGTGGCTTGACGGTCATTGAGTTTTAGTTTGGTTCGGAAAGCTTTGTAAGGTTATGGTCGAAAGGGAAGTCACCTTCCCCAACTCCACTTCAAAACCGTACTTGAGACTTTCACCTCATACGGCTCCTAATGTAGATACCCTTTTTGTCACTAGGAACAGGGTTACGAACCCCCGCTTTATGATTCCAACTTTGGGAGCTTGGCATACAACTCGTAGTCTTTAAACTCGCTCTCGTCATATTACTCCTACTTGTCGCAGTCTCTATATCTACACCGTGACTAGTGGGCATATCCTAATCATTACAATTAGGCATTGGCTTTCAGTCACATCCTTTCCCCTCAATGGGTTAGGGATCGAGAGTGAAGTCACCTTCACCCTCTCCCATTCAGAACCGTGCTTGATAGTTTCCCATCACACGGCTCCTGGTGTGGATACCCTATTTGTCAAAGGAGCAGAATCAAGAGACCTGCTTTCTACTTCGATGTTCAGAGCTATATGCACCACGTAGTCTTTAAACTCGTCCTCGCCATTATACTCTTACTGACCGCAGTATCTATATCCCCACCGTGACCTGTGGGCATATCCCAACCATGACAATTGGGCTTTAGCTTCTGGTCACATCCTTCACCCTCTAAGCATGCGCTTACATTTTTCACTACTGCCTTGTGAATAGCATTACTCACTGGTTTATAGGCAGAGCATTAGAGGGGTTACAACGTTCCGATTATATGGGCATTCCATCGTTAGATTTGTCCTCTCCGCCGGGGTACTTTTAAAGGTCTGTGTAGGTAGTCGCACGAACCCCCTACTTTTCCCCTTGCCCTTTTGAGCGCAGCGTGTCAACCTATTTCGCTGCTAGTGTATTACGATGGTTCAAGTCGGACATTCGGTCTTGCTAATCATAGATGGTTGGCAGTGGTCGCGTCTTGGTAGTAGGTTCTACCTCACGCCTTCCGTTCCCCGCTTCAATCCTGGAGTTATGATTTCCAAAACTGGGGGTGGCTATCGCCGTTACTCTCTACTCCCTGATTTCTCAGTTCGTTTATGACCTTGAGTTCCCTGCCTTGCTTAGTTCCCTAAGCGTCGGGACATATAACCAGTTATGAGGATGGTCAGGAGAGGTCTCCTTATATCCAGATTCGGAGCTGGAATCCTCACCGGGTAGTTATTTCGGGCATTTCAGCCCTATTTCATACCCGAACGTCTCGCACTATACGCTTACACTTTTCACTACTCCTTGTGAGTAATATTGCTCACTTTTTTGATAAGGAGAACCAATGAGGAGTTTAAACGTTCCGTTTATATGGGCATTCCATCTTTAGACTTGTCCTCTCCACCGGGGTACTTAAAAAGGTCTGTGTAGGTGTTTTATGCAAAACCCTACTTTTCCCCTTGCTCTTTTGAGCGCAGCGTGGCAACCTATTACGCTGCTAAATCATTACGATGGTTCAAGCCAGACATTCGGTTTCCCTAGTCATGGATGGTTGGCAGTGGTCGCATTTGGTAGTAGGTTCTACCTCACGCCTTCCGTTCCCCGCTTCAATCCCAGAATCGTGTATCCTGAAATTGGGGGTGGCTATCGCCTTTACTCTCTACTCCCTGATTTCTCAGTTTGTTTATGACCTTGAGTCCCCTGCCTTGCTCAGATTTCTCCAAGCGTCGGGACATATAAACAGTTATGGGATGGTCAGGATACGAGTCCCTTATATTCCACCAAGGGGTGGAAGTCCCACTAGGAGGCTATTTCGGGCATTGCATCCCTATTTCACTCCTAAACGTCTCGCACGGTTATGGTCGAAAGGGAAGTCGCCTTCCCCAACTCCAATTCAAAACCGTGCTTGATACTTTCACATCACACGGCTCCTGATGTGGATACCCCTTTTGACATCGGGAACAGGGTAACGACTCCCTGCTTTTGTGATTTCAACTTTTGGAGCTAAATACAACATCGTAGTGTTTAAACTCGCTTTCGTCGTAAACACTCCTAATTGTCGCAGTCTCTATATCCACACCGTGACTAGTGGGCATATCCTAACCATTACAGTTAGGCATTGGCTTTCAGTCACATCCTTTCCCCTTAAAGGTATACGCTTACACTTTCACTACTCCGCAGGTACATCCTGCCACTTGAGAGCCTAAAAGGGGTTTAAACGTTCCGTTTATACGGGCATTCCATCTTTAGATTTGTCCTCTCCACCGGGGTACTTTTAAAAGTCTGTGTAGGTGATGTCATGATTACCCTACTTTTCCCCTTGCTCTTTTGAACGCAGCGTATCAACCTGTTTCGCTGCTAAATCATTACGATGGTTCAAGCCGGACATTCGGTTTCCCTAATCATGGATGGTTGGCAGTGGTCGCATTTGGTAGTAGGTTCTACTTCACGCCTTCCGTTCCCCGCTTCAATCCTGGGGTTATGATTCCCAAAACTGGGGGTGGCTATCGCCGTTACTCTCAACGCAATTGTTAAGGAATCATTAATATTTCCAGTTGGGCGTTTTGACCTTGAGTTCCCTGCCTTGTTTTGTATATTTCTATACCAAACGTTGGGACATATAAACAGTTATGGGATGGTCAGGGTACGAGTCCCTTATATTTCACCAAGGGGTGAAAGTCCCACTAGGAGGTTATTTCAGGCATTGCAGCCTTATTTGACTCCTAAACGTCTCGCACCATGGTTTGATTTTACCATGAAGAATCCGACTTGATGAGTATGTCGTCAAGGAAATTTGGCATGGTCTGGGGTTTGACCGTATACTCATTATTGTTATTGAGTTGCGAATCTTTGGGGTTATTGTACCTTATTGTCCTAAGATGTCAAGCAAATCTTGGATTAAATTCTTGCTCCATTATATCCCAAACTACTATCCTAGAGCGCCACTGTTACCGCCACCAATCCGATCCCACTGAATATGATATGAGTTTTCCCCTATTTGTTGTATGATCGTCCTAAATAGATGCAGGTTTTGCCGACTATTGGGCAACCCACCTAGATCATAATCAAAATCTGCCACCATCAACGTTAAGGAGTACGGAATAACCCATCATGCAACGGTTTAGACTCGATCCCTTTCTCTGGATTCATTTAGCCGGATTGGCAACTCTTCCCATTTGGCTAGGATTATGCCTATTGGGATTTGCCGTGGGTTATCCTGTATTTCCTGTCACCATAGAGTTTTTACTGGTGGCAGTCCTGGGTATAGTGCCAGTGCTATGGATGCAGTGGTTTAGGCCCTTCTATATATATAGCATTTTGGCGATCGCCATTAAGCCGGAACAACTAACCACAGAACAACAGCGGATTCTCACAGGTTTTAAAACCCAACGCCATCAGGGTTTTGCCATAATTACCCCCGTTTTGCTGCTGCCGATTTTGTGGCAACTGTACCGCATTGCACCCCTAGCCACCGATGTCGCCTCCATACTTCCGAATTGGAGGATTTTGGGTTTAGCGATCGCCACCATAGCCTTCTGCGGGTGTAACCTATTTACCCAAGTGCCAATCAGTGTACTATTAGTATTTTTGACCTCCCAATCAAAGCTAAATCAGCGTCATCCCCTATCAACCGATCAGATTAGCCAAGGATTTACCATCGTTGGCTGGAAAGTCGATCGCATCTTACCCATCACCCCCAACCCCGAAAAAACGTCATAGGCTCATCACTCAGATGGACCATAACCCAGATCAATTAACCAACTATGCAGAGATTAGCTTAAACTTTTGTAAAATTGTCATTATGATATAAAGATAGGTTCAGCCTGATATGATGTCTGATCCAGGCCAATCAGGTAGAGCCTCGAACACTGTTTAGTTAACGTATCGTCATGGCTCAATCTACCTCAATTTTCTGGAACCCTGATGCTGGAATGAACCGCCGGGACTCTCAGATCTGGTCTGATCTCAAACAGGCGATCGCCACCAGTTCAGGGTTCAAGGGTTGGCAGCTAGACCGAAATTCTGCCGAAAATCTCCAGAATCTCAATCTTGACCAACAGGTACGCATATATTTACGGGAAACCCTAGAAACCTTAGCCTATTAATCAAGTATCATCAACCCAGAACCGTTGTTCAACCCCAAACCATAACCCCAAAACATCAGTAAACCCTAGTGTAAGCGATCGGCTTACACCAATCAGAATCAATAATCAAAGGAGTAAGAGCTTCTGATTCAACACGAACCCGAAAAGCCAGGCGCAGTACCCAGCCACCTTTGGAGTCTGCAACTGTCCATATGTATGTTTATCCCATCGATTGAGTTATCTCAGTCGGTGTCCTCCTATTTGCCAAAAGAACACTACATAATTATTCAACTCGACTCCCCAGAGGAATTTATAGAATATGTAACAGAACATAAACACCAACTTGACTGTCTCATTCTGGAGTGGTCGCCTCAGTGGCAGGTTTTAGTTGATAAACTCCAGCAAAACTTAATTTCCATCCCCACCTTAATCATTATACCTAATGAGCAGTCCCCTGTAGTCCAGCCTAGCCTAACTGAACCCTCCGAGAATTATATACTTTCCTCAACAGAAGTCCAGTTAAAAGGTAAGCAAATTCATCTAATACAAGGATATATTGATAAAGCTATTAGCCAATTTATTACCCATGCTGTCACCACTCGTCTGACCGATGAATCATCCTCTGTAGATACCCCTACGGAGTTAACTAATTTCATTGTTCGCCAGCAGCGAAGACTCATGGACAAATTACATGAGCGACTAGGATATCTAGGTGTGTATTATAAGAGAAATCCTAAAAATTTTCTGAGAAACCTGTCCAAGGCAGATCGTCAGAAGCTATTGGAACAGCTTAAATCTCAATATCGCCAAATTGTTTTAAGCTATTTTGCTAACGATAAAAATTTGAATAATCAAATTGACGAATACGTTAACATGGCGTTTTTCGGGGATATTCCAGTGACTCGCATTGTTGAGATTCACATGGATTTGATGGATAATTTTTCCAAACAACTCAAACTAGAGGGACGTAGTGAAGATGTTTTACTGGACTACAGACTTACCTTGATTGACACTTTAGCTCATTTATGCGAAATGTATCGTCGTTCCATACCCCGGGAGTCATGGGGAGAATGAACAGGTAAAAGTCCCTGTCAATTTCATCATGGGTCTAATGTCAAAAAAATCTCTGTTACTCCCCCAAATTTTCATCTTATATCGGTAGATATATCTATGACTCCTCTGAAGAAAACTTATGTTCTCAAACTCTATGTAGCTGGGAATACCCCTAACTCAGTTCGAGCTCTCAAAACCCTTAAAGATATCTTAGAACAAGAGTTTCAGGGTGTTTATGCTCTCAAAGTGATCGATGTTCTCAAAAATCCTCAACTAGCCGAAGAGGATAAGATTTTGGCAACACCGACCTTATCCAAAATTCTGCCCCCACCAGTGAGGAAAATTATTGGCGACCTCTCCGATCGCGAAAAAGTGCTGATTGGATTAGATTTACTCTATGAAGAATTAGAAGACGACGATTATAACTTCTAGGTCAGCCATCAACCCCCTTAGCCACCGTTGCTCCCCTAACGCTTTCAGCTAGGGGAGAAACCCCATTGTCCGATCGCAGTTAAGGTCTCCGTGGGAATATCCCCGTCCGCCGATCAATTCGAGATGATCATATTCCCACTGATGCAGCCAAGATTATGGTAAATATAAATAACAGTTATAGCAACCACCAGGCTAAATAGAACCGGGAACAAAAAATAGCCAACTTTTGATATCTATCTTGTGGTTATTCTCGATTACCTTAATACAGTACAATACCAAAGCCTATATCTATATAACCCAGTTTCCATAGACACTGTTGATGGGGAAATATAGAATACTCAAAGCCGAACGTTTTTAAAATCAATAATTATGGTCAATAGCAACCCCCAACCAGAACCCAATAAACGGAACTTAATTAGTGTCCAAAAAATCCGCACCATGATTGAAGGATTTGATGATATCAGTCATGGGGGAATGCCAGCAGGTCGCTCAACCTTGGTTAGTGGTACCTCCGGTACAGGTAAAACTTTATTTGCCGTTCAATTTCTCTACAATGGTATCACCTATTTTGATGAACCGGGTATTTTAGTCACCTTTGAAGAGGCTCCTACCGATATCATCAAAAATGCGGCCAGTTTTGGCTGGGATTTACAGGGATTAATTGATGAGGGTAAATTATTTATTCTTGATGCCTCCCCGGACCCAGAAGGTCAAGATATCGTCGGCAACTTTGACCTTTCAGCACTCATTGAACGCATACAGTATGGCATTCGCAAATATAAAGCTAGACGGGTTTCTATTGATTCGGTAACTGCCATTTTTCAACAATATGAAGCCGCCGGAGTCGTGCGACGAGAAATTTTCCGATTAGTGGCTCGTTTAAAGCAAGTGGGATCCACCACAATTATGACCACAGAGCGAGAGTCAGAATATGGTCCGGTCGCTCGCTTTGGTGTGGAGGAATTTGTCTCTGATAATGTCATGATTCTGCGAAATGTTTTGGAAGGTGAACGCCGTCGCCGCACGGTGGAAATTTTGAAGTTGCGCGGTACTACCCACATGAAAGGAGAATATCCTTTTACGATTACTCAAAATGGGATTAGTATTTTCCCCCTCGGTGCTATGCGACTTACTCAACGGTCTTCTAATGTCAGGGTTTCTTCTGGTAATAAAACTCTTGATGAAATGTGCGGCGGAGGGTTTTTTAAAGATTCAATTATTCTGGCGACTGGTGCTACGGGAACTGGTAAGACTCTCTTAGTTAGTATCTTTGTTAATAACGCCTGTCAAAGTAATGAGCGAGCCATTCTATTTGCTTATGAAGAATCCCGCGCTCAATTGTTGCGAAATGCTCACTCTTGGGGACTAGATTTTGAAGCGATGGAACGTAAGGGATTACTTAAAATTATCTGTAGTTATCCTGAGTCTACAGGCTTGGAAGACCATTTGCAAATTATTCGCTCGGAAATTTCTGAGTTTAAACCTTCCCGCATTGCGATCGATTCTCTTTCTGCTTTAGCTAGGGGAGTTAGTAGTAATGCTTTTCGACAGTTTGTAATCGCTGTCACTGGATATGCTAAACAGGAGGAAATTACCGGCTTTTTTACCAATACAACTGACCAGTTTATGGGTTCACACTCGATTACCGATTCTCATATTTCGACTATTACTGACACTATTCTTATGCTTCAGTATGTGGAAATTCGTGGTCAAATGTCTAGGGCTATTAATGTGTTTAAAATGCGCGGTTCTTGGCATGATAAGGGTATTCGGGAATATACTATCACCGAACATGGTCCCCATATTACTGACTCGTTTAGGGATTACGAACGCATTATTGGTGGTTCTCCTACCCGAATTTCTATTAATGAAAAAAGTGAGTTGTCTCGCATTATTGAGGGAGTTCAAGATGATCAGGATTGACGACTAAACCTTTACCGTGAACCTTTCCCTATCTTCAATGTCACGCATTACGACTCCCGTTAAGGGTGCGAGACGTTCAGGCATGAAATAGGGTTGAGATACCCGAAATAACCGCCTGGTGGGGACTTCAACCCTTTGGTTGAATATAAGGAACGCACTCCTGACCATCCCCATAACTGTTTATATGTCCCGACGCTTGGAGAAATCTAAGCAAGGCAGGGAACTCAAGGTCATAAACCAACTGAGAAATCAGGGAGTAGAGAGTAACGGCGATAGCCACCCCCAGTTTTGGGAATCATAACCCCAGGATTGAAGCGGGGAACGGAAGGCTCCGAGATACAACCTAGTATCAGAAACGAGACCACTGCCAACCATCCATGATTAGGGAGACCGAATGTCCGGCTTGAACCATCGTAAGAATCAAGTAGCGAAATAGGTTGAAACGCTGCGCTCAAAAGAGTAAGGGGAAAAGTAGGAGGCTCCTTATACTACCTACACAGACCTTTAAAGTACCCCGGTTCTGAGGACAAATCTAAAGATGGAAGGCCCATATAAACGGAACGTTTTAAGTCCTCCTGGACTCTGACTATCTGGTCGAGGTAGTTAGTAGGGATAAGTGTAACCGCAAGTCCTAGAGGATGTGAGATGTGACCAAAAGCCAACGCCCGGCTGTAATGGACGGGAAATGCTAACAGGTCACGGTTTGATTGTAAGAATAGAGTCTAGTGGGTGTTTAAATGACGCAAGCGAGTTGAAAGAAAGGATTCGAGAAATCGAAACCAATCAAGACTATGAATAACGTATGGAAAGTTATCCCATGGGCTAAGGTTCAGCGGAAAGTTTTTAAGCTCCAAAAGAGGATATTTCAAGCATCTAAATCGGGACAGGACGCGAAGGCCAGAAGGTGGCAACGTCTATTGGTGAAATCATATTATGCGTGCGAGACGTTTAGGAGTGAAATAGGGATGCAATGCCCGAAATAGCCTCCTAGTGGGACTTCCACCCCTTGGTGGAATATAAGGGACTCGTATCCTGACCATCCCATAACTGTTTATATGTCCCGACGCTTGGAGAAATCTGAGCAAGGCAGGGGACTCAAGGTCATAAACAAACTGAGAAATCAGGGAGTAGAGAGTAAAGGCGATAGCCACCCCCAATTTCAGGATACACGATTCTGGGATTGAAGCGGGGAACGGAAGGCGTGAGGTAGAACCTACTACCAAATGCGACCACTGCCAACCATCCATGACTAGGGAAACCGAATGTCTGGCTTGAACCATCGTAATGATTTAGCAGCGTAATAGGTTGCCACGCTGCGCTCAAAAGAGCAAGGGGAAAAGTAGGGTTTTGCATAAAACACCTACACAGACCTTTTTAAGTACCCCGGTGGAGAGGACAAGTCTAAAGATGGAATGCCCATATAAACGGAACGTTTAAACTCCTCATTGGTTCTCCTTATCAAAAAAGTGAGCAATATTACTCACAAGGAGTAGTGAAAAGTGTAAGCGTATACCATTGAGGGGAAAGGATGTGACTGAAAGCCAATGCCTAATTGTAATGATTAGGATATGCCCACTAGTCACGGTGTAGATATAGAGACTGCGACAAGTAGGAGTAATATGACGAGAGCGAGTTTAAAGACTACGAGTTGTATGCCAAGCTCCCAAAGTTGGAATCATAAAGCGGGGGTTCGTAACCCTGTTCCTAGTGACAAAAAGGGTATCTACATTAGGAGCCGTATGAGGTGAAAGTCTCAAGTACGGTTTGGAAGTGGAGTTGGGGAAGGTGACTTCCCTTTCGACCATAACCCGGCTCTTAGCAGTGCGGCTGTAGGGGCGGGTTCCACGGTCAGCCATGCTTCCAACAGTCAGCTTAATGAACCCGCCCCCCAAGCGGGTCAAGGCCAAAAGACAGCCGGTGTCGATGGAATGATAGTAATATAGCACAAGACAGAACACTTAGGACGTATAATGGAGAGGACGAGATGACTAAGAAGACCAAAAATGCCAGCCCCCTATAGTTACGACCTCAGACAAAAAGTTATTGATGCCATTAAACTAGACGGTATGCCCAAAACAGAAGCCAGTCAAGTTTTCCATGTCAGCCGGAACACCATTAATCTCTGGCTGCAAAGAAAAGCACAGACCGGAGACTTCCTCCCTAAACCTCATCACCGACCTGGCAATAACCACAAAATTACCGACTGGCAGAAATTCAAGGCTTTTGCCCAAGAGCATGGCCACAAAACCTCCGCTCAAATGGCTGAACTTTGGGATGACGACATCTCTCCTCGCACCATATCCAGAGCCTTGAAGAAAATTGGCTTCACCAGAAAAAAAACTTACGGCTACCAAGAACGTTGGAAGCAACAGCGAGAGGAGTTTATGGCTCAGATTGAACAGATGGAGCCGGAAGAAGTGGTCTACCTCGATGAAGCCGCCATGAATAGTCAGGACTCGGATTACCCTTATGGTTACTGCGAGGAAGGAAAACGCTTCCATGCACTCAAATCAGGGAAGAGGCAGGGCAGGGTAAGTATGATAGCCGCATGGTGTCATCAACAACTCTTAGCTCCCTTTAGCTTTGAGGGTTGTTGTAATCGGACAGTGTTTGAGTTGTGGTTGGAGTTCATCTTAATTCCAACATTGAAGCCAGGTCAGACTCTAGTATTGGACAATGCAACGTTTCATAAAGGGGGGCGGATTGCTGAACTGGTGGAGGCAGCTCAATGCCGTTTACTCTATCTACCACCTTATTCGCCAGACCTCAAGAAGATAGAGAAATGTTGGTCGTGGCTGAAAGCCCGTATTCGCCACTGCATTGAGCAGTTTGATTCTCTCCATGATGCCATGGATTCCGTTCTCCAAGCTGCGTCCTAACCACCTTGACTAATGCTATATCTCCAGAACAAAGACTGACTTGAGCGGAGAACATTAAAGGAAATCTCAAAGCCAAAGCACTTAGGAGAGTATGGATACCAAAACCTGGCAGGGATGACAAATGCCCCCTGGGAATACCCACAATCCAAGACAGAGCGAGGCAAGCCTTGGTTAAGTCGGCACTTGAGCCTGAATGGGAATCAAGATTTGAAAGCACAAGCTACGGGTTCAGACCAGGCAGGTCAGCCCAAGATTCAATAGCTCGTATTTTCCTGAGTATAAACCGTTATGGTCGAAAGGGAAGTCACCTTCCCCAACTCCAATTCAAAACCGTGCTTGCTAGTTTCCCAGCACACGGCTCCTGATGTAGATACCCTATTTGTCAATAGGAACAAGGTTACGACCCCTTGCTTTATGACTTCAACTTTTGGAGCTTCATGCAACACGTAGTCTTTAAACTCGTTTTCGCCACTATACTCTTAATTGTCGCAGTCTCTATATCCACACCGTGACTAGTGGGCATATCCCGACCATTACAATCAGGCATTACAGCCTTTACACAAAACACAAAGTACGGTATAATGTATGGCTATTGTATAAGTGATCACAACCAACTACCATGAGCCGTTACTCTTTAGATTTTCGGAAAAAGATAGTAGAAGCCTATGAAAAAGGAGACACTTCTATCCGAAAAGTAGCGAAACGCTTTTTGGTGAGTCCAGACACGGTAAGGCGACTGGTCAAACAGTATCGATTAACGGGAGACTTATCTCCTCGTAAGTGTGGCACTAAAAAGAAAAGCATTTGATCTAAGCATGAGGAAGCCGTGATAGATATTGTAGAAGCCCACCCCGACCTGACCTTATGGCAATATAGTGATAAGCTCAGAGACAAGCTGGGTATAAATGTCAGTATGACCATGATAGATAGATTTTTAAAGCAGCACGATATAAGTCTCAAAAAAAACATACAGGAGCGAAAAAGTAGTAACAGAAGAAGTACAGAAAGCGCGAGTAGATTATTGGTAAAGAATTAGAGATGTGGCTCCTGAAAAGCTTGTGTTTATTGATGAAAGTGGGTTATGAGTAGGGATGAGCAGAGCGTTAGCCAGAGCGACGAAAGGGAAAAAAGTCTATGAACTGCGGAAATCCTATCGAGGTCAAAAAATGACAATAATTGGTGCAATTAAGCTCTCCGGAGTGGTAGCGACTCAAACATTAGAAGGGTCAATGAAAAAAGAGGATTTTCTCCAATTAATCAAGTTAGATTTATTGCCAAAATTAAAAAAAGGAGATGTAGTGGTAATGGATAACTGAAATTCTCATCATCGAGAAGAAGTCAAAGAAATGATAGAGTCAGTAGGAGCCAGGGTAGAATATCTGCCGGTGTATTCCCCTGAGTTTAACCCGATAGAGATGATGTGGTCACAGCTCAAAAGTTTAGTGTGCAAGTTCAGGACGGAGACCATGGAATTATTAGTGAGATTGGTAGAAGTGGCGGTAAGCCTTGTGGATTTACAGTGTTTGAATAACTGGTTTACCAAGTGTTGTTACTGTGCTTAATGATTGAGATAAAGGCTGTAGCTTTCAGTCACATCCTTTCCCCTTAAAGGTATACGCTTACACTTTTCACTACTCGGCAGATTCCTCCTGCTGAGAGCCTAAAAAGGGGTTTAAACGTTCCGTTTATATGGGCATTCCACCTTTAGATTTTTCCTGTCCACCGGGGTACTTTTAAAGGTCTGTGAAGATAATTTCCTCAATTTTCTTCTTTTCCCCTTGCTCTTTTGAGCGCAGCGTGACAACCTATTTCGCTACTTAGCATTTACGATGGTTCAAGCCGGACATTCGGTTTCCCTAATCATGGATGGTTGGCAGTGGTCGCATCTTGGTAGTAGGTTCTACCTCACGCCTTCCGTTCCCCGCTTCAATCCCAGAGTTGTGATTTCTGAAACTGGGGGTGGCTATCGCCGTTACTCTTTCCCATAATCGCCCCAAGTGGGTTTAATACTCCTCCTAGGTATACCTGGACGGTGAATTGCGATTTCTTAAAATGGGATTGACCCTGAGTCTCCTGCCTTGCTTGGTGTAAGTCCAAGCGTTGGAACATATAGCATTAGTCAAGGTGGTTAGGACGCAGCTTTGAGAACGGAATCCATGGCATCATGGAGAGAATCAAACTGCTCAATGCAGTGGCGAATACGGGCTTTCAGCCACGACCAACATTTCTCTATCTTGTTGAGGTCTGGCGAATAAGGTGGTAGATAGAGTAAACGGCATTGAGCTGCCTCCACCAGTTCAGCAATCCGCCCCCCTTTATGAAACGTTGCATTGTCCAATACTAGAGTCTGACCTGGCTTCAATGTTGGAATTAAGATGAACTCCAACCACAACTCAAACACTGTCCGATTACAACAACCCTCAAAGCTAAAGGGAGCTAAGAGTTGTTGATGACACCATGCGGCTATCATACTTACCCTGCCCTGCCTCTTCCCTGATTTGAGTGCATGGAAGCGTTTTCCTTCCTCGCAGTAACCATAAGGGTAATCCGAGTCCTGACTATTCATGGCGGCTTCATCGAGGTAGACCACTTCTTCCGGCTCCATCTGTTCAATCTGAGCCATAAACTCCTCTCGCTGTTGCTTCCAACGTTCTTGGTAGCCGTAAGTTTTTTTTCTGGTGAAGCCAATTTTCTTCAAGGCTCTGGATATGGTGCGAGGAGAGATGTCGTCATCCCAAAGTTCAGCCATTTGAGCGGAGGTTTTGTGGCCATGCTCTTGGGCAAAAGCCTTGAATTTATGCCAGTCGGTAATTTTGTGGTTATTGCCAGGTCGGTGATGAGGTTTAGGGAGGAAGTCTCCGGTCTGTGCTTTTCTTTGCAGCCAGAGATTAATGGTGTTCCTGCTGACATGGAAAACTTGACTGGCTTCTGTTTTGGGCATACCGTCTAGTTCAATGGCATCAATAACTTTTTGTCTGAGGTCGTAACTATAGGGGGCTGGCATTTTTGGTCTTCTTAGTCATCTCGTCCTCTCCATTATACGTCCTAAGTGTTCTGTCTTGTGCTATATAAACAGTTAAGGGGTGGTTGACTCCCCTCTAGGAGGTTATTTCAGGCATTGCAGCCCTATTTCACTCCTAAACGTTTCGCACAAGGGGAATACTATAGCACTAGTCAATACGGTTAGGACGCAGTCTTGAGAACAGAATCCATGGCATCATGGAGAGAATCAAACTGCTCAATACAATGGCGAATGCGGGCTTTCAACCACGACCAACATTTCTCTATCTTGTTGAGGTCTGGCGAATAAGGCGGAAGATAGAGTAAACGGCATTGAGCTGCCTCCACCAGTTCAGCAATCCGCCCCCCTTTATGAAACGTTGCATTGTCCAATACTAGAGTCTGACCTGGCTTCAATGTTGGAATTAAGATGAACTCCAACCACAACTCAAACACTGTCCGATTACAACAACCCTCAAAGGTAAAGGGGGCTAAGAGTTGTTGATGACACCATGCCGCAATCATGCTCACCCTGCCCTGCCTCTTCCCGGATTTGAGGGCATGGAAGCGTTGTCCTTCCTCGCAGTAACCATAAGGATAATCCGAGTCTTGACTATTGATGCCAGCTTCATCGAGGTAAACCAACCCTTCCGGCTCCATCTGTTCAATCTGAGCAATAAACTCCTCTCGCTGTTGCTCATCACGTTCTTGGTAGCCGTAAGTTTTTTTTCTGGTGAAGCCAATTTTCTTCAAGGCTCTGGATATGGTGCGAGGAGAGATGTCGTCATCCCAAAGTTCAGCCATTTGAGCGGAGGTTTTGTGGCCATGCTCTTAGGCAAAAGCCTTGAATTTGTGCCAGTCGGTAATTTAGTGGCTATGACCAGGTGGGCGATTAGGTTTAGGGAGGAAGTCGCCGGTGTGTTCTTTTCTTTGAAGCCAGAGATTGATGGTGTTCCTGCTGACATGGAAAACTTGACTGGCTTCGGTTTTGGGTATACCGTCTAGTTCAATTGCATTAATAACTTTTTGTCTAAGGTCGTAACTGTAGGGGGCTGTCATTTTGGGTCTTCTGTAGATATCCTTGCCATTATACGTCCTAACTGTTCTGTCTTGTGCTATATATTTCGGCATTTAACTCGCTTGTTGTGTACTCGTCTAGCTTAACGCAATTGTTGACCTTTGTCAATCGTTGTTCAGTGAATTGCCTAACAGGAAGAGTCTCTCCAAATCGCACTGTCTTAACCCCTTAAAACTATTTAACGATTCGGTTCTAGAGCCGGGAACTAGCACGCATTCCAGGGTAGGAACTTTAACTCTTGCTCTGAACGTAGCCAGTTACGGCTATAGCTGGTCAGCTATTCTGTTGCGGGAGGCACGAAGCCCCCGTGCTTCAGGCGGGGGTGCTGACTACAATATTTCCCCGAAAACTGAAAAAACCGGACACTTATGGAGTCCGGTTATGGAAAAAATATCTGACGAGGCTGGTGGGAAACCCGCCCTACTATGGCTAGGATGCCACTTCTACGGGATAAACGCTGACTTTCTTGCCGCTTTTCCCCCGGCGCTCAAATTGCACAACTCCATCTACTTTGGCAAATAGAGTATCATCTTTGCCAATGCCTACATTGTTCCCAGGGTGGAACTTACAGCCGCGCTGACGCACGAGGATATTACCTGCACTGACTACTTGACCGCCATAGCGTTTGACTCCCAAACGCTGGGCGTTAGAGTCGCGACCGTTACGGGTGCTTCCTGTTCCTTTCTTATGAGCCATGATCTTCTCCTAATTAACCTGATCTGATACATTTACGCGACATTTTTCCGGTTGTTCCCGGACAATGCGACGATAGCACTATTACCCGTTAAGGTAACAGAGGCGGTATCCCGCAAAGCTTTTAGAAAGATTCCAAAAGCACCGTTCCAGTCCCGTGGTAGAGTGAACCCGCACTCAGGACATCGGAACACTTTTGAGCCACCTAGCTGGGAATGGACATGACCACAGTGAGTACAGGTTTTGCTGGTGTATTCTTCGGTCACATCTACAACTGTTCAGTTATTTCCGCTTGATGTCTCAGGGTTAGTTTGAATCGATAATGCGCCCATGTCAGCATGGCTCGGGCAGTCTTAGACCTGATTAGACGCTTCACCTGACTGGCCATATTGGAAGTCTCGAAGGTGGGCCTAAAAATCAGGCTGTGTTATGGGATGGTCAGGGATGCGACCCAATCAACCAAGGGGTTGAAGTCCTCACCGGGTAGTTATTTCGCCCATTTCAGCTCTATTTCATACCCGAAGGTCTCGCAGTTATGGGCGAAAGGGAAGTCGCCTTTCCCAACTCCAATTCAAAACCGTGCTTGATACTTTCACATCACACGGCTCCTAGTGTAGATACCCTATTGTCACAAGGAACAGGGTTACAAACCCCCGCTTTATGATTCCGACTTTTGGAACTTATTAATACGACTCGTAGTCTTTAAACTCGCTCACGTCATATTATTCCTACTTGCCGCCGTCTCTATATCCACACCGTGACTAGTGGGCATATCCCAACCATTACAGTTAGGCATTGGCTTTCAGTAACATCCTTTCCCCTTATAGGGTTAGGGGTCGAGAGTGAAGTCACCTTCACCCTCTCCCATTCAGAACCGTGCTTGATAGTTTCGCATCACACGGCTCCTGGTGTGGATACCCTATTTGTCAAAGGAGCAGAATCAAGAGACCTGCTTTCTACTTCGATGTTCAGAGCTATATGCACCACGTAGTCTTTAAACTCGTCCTCGCCATGATACTCTTACTGACCGCAGTATCTATATCCCCACCGTGACCTGTGGGCATATCCCAACCATGACAATTGGGCTTTAGCTTCTGGTCACATCCTTCACCCTCTAAGCATGCGCTTACATTTTTCACTACTGCCTTGTGAATAGCATTACTCACTGGTTTATAGGCAGAGCATTAGAGGGGTTACAACGTTCCGATTATATGGGCATTCCATCGTTAGATTTGTCCTCTCCGCCGGGGTACTTTTAAAGGTCTGTGTAGGTAGTCGCACGAACCCCCTACTTTTCCCCTTGCCCTTTTGAGCGCAGCGTGTCAACCTATTTCGCTGCTAGTGTATTACGATGGTTCAAGTCGGACATTCGGTCTTCCTAATCATAGATGGTTGGCAGTGGTCGCGTTTTGGTAGTAGGTTCTACCTCACGCCTTCCGTTCCCCGCTTCAATCCTGGAGTTATGATTTCCAAAACTGGGGGTGGCTATCGCCGTTACTCTCTACTCCCTGATTTCTCAGTTCGTTTATGACCTTGAGTTCCCTGCCTTGCTTAGTTCCCTAAGCGTCGGGACATATAACCAGTTATGAGGATAGTCAGGAGAGGTCTCCTTATATCCAGATTCGGAGCTGGAATCCTCACCGGGTAGTTATTTCGGGCATTTCAGCCCTATTTCATACCCGAACGTCTCGCACCATACGCTTACACTTATCACTACTCCACAGGTACATCCTGCCGAGAGCCTAAAAAGGGGTTTAAACGTTCCGTTTATATGGGCATTCCATCTTTAGACTTGTCCTTTCCACCGGGGTACTTAAAAAGGTCTGTGTAGGTGTTGTATGGAAAACCCTACTTTTCCCCTTGCTCTTTTGATCGCAGCGTGGCAACCTATTACGCTACTCAATAATGACGATGGTTCAAGCCAGACATTCGGTTTCCCTAGTCATGGATGGTTGGCAGTGGTCGCATTTGGTAGTAGGTTCTACTTCACGCCTTCCGTTCCCCGCTTCAATCCCAAGGTTGTGTATCCTGAAACTGGGGGTGGCTATCGCCTTTACTCTCTACTCCCTGATTTCTCAGTTTGTTTATGACCTTGAGTCCCCTGCCTTGCTCAGATTTCTCCAAGCGTCGGGACATATAAACAGTTATGGGATGGTCAGGGATGTGAATCCCTTATATTCCACCAAGGGGTGGAAGTCCCACTAGGAGGCTATTTCGGGCATTGCATCCCTATTTCACTCCTAAACGTCTCGCACCCATACTTGGTATTGTAGCGCATCGCCCTAATTGGTTCAACTAATCTGCGATTAAATTAAGCTCTTATAATTCTAGTTTGCTTTAGTTGAGGACCAACTCCCAATTTATTCTGCTGTCGCGGCCTGGGGTTCTGAGGTTGGGTTTTCTGACTGTTCGCGACTGGCCAAAACTTCCCCGTTGAGAGTAATTGAATCAATCATCAATCGGGTTACTTCTTGGCGGTGGCCACGTTTTTTGCGGGTTTTCTTCTTGGGTCGCATTTTATATACAATAACTTTGCGATCGCGGAAGTGCCGCACAATTGTCCCCTCAATGATCGCCCCAGCTACTAGAGGCTGACCGATATGGACGTTACCATCATGCTGAACCAGCAGCACTTTCTCGATGGTTAGTTTTTCATCTTGATCTACTGGTAGCGATTCAACATCGTAGAACCTACCCGGTTCTACCCGCACTTGTTTACCGCCCGTTTCAATAATTGCGTAAGTCATGGAATTGCTTAGTAAAGTTGCCGTACAGGTAGCCAACAGTAGACGATCGCCTGTTTGTTTATGGTTGCCATTTCCACAAGGCGCGATCGCTCACCACTAGCATTTAGCAATATCTGAACCTGATCCGAGCCAGATTTAGACAGACAATCTCTTATTATTTCATATTCCATCACTGTTTGTCAAGCACCATTAACCCTATACCAGCAATTCTCATTTTGGAAATTCAACTGCTATCGGGTGGGATGTCTAACTCGAGACCCTCAAGCATAAAGGTCAGAAGGTGGTCCCAACTGTCGAAGTACAGTCTGGGTAAGCGCGCGCAAATCATTAAAGAAGGTTTGGCGGGTAGGTATAGCACAAGACAGAACACTTAGGACGTATAATGGAGAGGACGAGATGACTAAGAAGACCAAAAATGCCAGCCCCCTATAGTTACGACCTCAGACAAAAAGTTATTGATGCCATTGAACTAGACGGTATGCCCAAAACAGAAGCCAGTCAAGTTTTCCATGTCAGCAGGAACACCATTAATCTCTGGCTGCAAAGAAAAGCACAGACCGGAGACTTCCTCCCTAAACCTCATCACCGACCTGGCAATAACCACAAAATTACCGACTGGCATAAATTCAAGGCTTTTGCCCAAGAGCATGGCCACAAAACCTCCGCTCAAATGGCTGAACTTTGGGATGACGACATCTCTCCTCGCACCATATCCAGAGCCTTGAAGAAAATTGGCTTCACCAGAAAAAAACTTACGGCTACCAAGAACGTTGGAAGCAACAGCGAGAGGAGTTTATGGCTCAGATTGAACAGATGGAGCCGGAAGAAGTGGTCTACCTCGATGAAGCCGCCATGAATAGTCAGGACTCGGATTACCCTTATGGTTACTGCGAGGAAGGAAAACGCTTCCATGCACTCAAATCAGGGAAGAGGCAGGGCAGGGTAAGTATGATAGCCGCATGGTGTCATCAACAACTCTTAGCTCCCTTTAGCTTTGAGGGTTGTTGTAATCGGACAGTGTTTGAGTTGTGGTTGGAGTTCATCTTAATTCCAACATTGAAGCCAGGTCAGACTCTAGTATTGGACAATGCAACGTTTCATAAAGGGGGGCGGATTGCTGAACTGGTGGAGGCAGCTCAATGCCGTTTACTCTATCTACCACCTTATTCGCCAGACCTCAACAAGATAGAGAAATGTTGGTCGTGGCTGAAAGCCCGTATTCGCCACTGCATTGAGCAGTTTGATTCTCTCCATGATGCCATGGATTCCGTTCTCCAAGCTACGTCCTAACCACCTTGACTAATGCTATATATTTGGTTAGAGCGACGAGAACTAGAAAGCGCCTGGGGAGATATCCGTCAGGGAATTTGGATGGCTTTGGTACGCATGGGAGTGTTCCAACTGAGTTACACCCCAGACACCAAAAACTGGCGACCCCATATCCTCACCTTTTCCGGTGCGCCCAGTAAACGCTGGCTCTTAGTAGAATTAGCCTCCAGCCTCAGTCATAACCGTAGTTTATTTACTGTTAGTACAGTTTTACCCAGTGGAGCCAGGAACCAAGCCCAACGTAGTGAGATGGAAACCACTATTAGAGAGTATCTCAATAAACGGGGGATTCGGGGCTTAGTGCGGGTGATTATGGCTCCTGATACTTTCAGCGGAGCCCAACAACTCATCGAGTCCTATGGTATTGGTCCTTTAGTACCCAATACAATTTTATTAGGAGATTCCCAATCCCCTGAACGTCGAAAATCATATTGTGAAACCCTAGTACATTTTCACAAAACCGCTCGTAGTGTACTTATACTAAGAGATGAATCAGATCGGGGATTTGGCGCGCGACAGAAGATTGATCTCGGGTGGGGGGGTCTTAATACTAATGGAGGCTTGATGCTAATTCTGGCTTATTTGCTGCGGACGAGTCTGGAATGGCGCGGAGCCGAAATTAATTTAAACTTAGTTGTACCCGACGAAACAGCAGCCGTAGCAGCCCATACCAATTTGGCTAAAGTGGTTGCACAGTTACGCATTGGGGCTAAACCCCAGGTGATTGTGTCTCAAGGACAACCTTTCCCGGAAATTCTACGGTCTTCCTCTCAGGATGCCGATTTGGTATTTTTGGGTATGGCTACCCCCAAAGAGGATTTGCAGTACAGTAAATATTACGAGGGACTCCAGAAAATGGCTACGGGATTACCCGCTACAATTTTTGTGTTAGCTGCTCCTGATTTTGCCTTCTCTGAGGTGTTACAAAAAGATTAGGTTCACTTTTTTTTCAACCAGTAGTCTGAGGTGTTATGGGGCTGAACTTTCAATGGTCTAGGTTCAAGTTAGCTGTACTTTCGGCGATCGCATTGGGGACTCATATTGCGATCGCTACCCCAGTGAAGGCAGCAGAAACAATTATAGTTCGCCAAGGGATTATGTCTCTCTCTCTGGCAATCGAAGATTTAGAAACATTAGCCAACACCGGAAAAGTTCCCCCCGGACTCCGAGGTTATGAGCTGTTTCTGTCCCCCCAACAAAAACAACAAGTCCTGGGAGTCTTAAATTCTCAAGTAGGTATCCCACCCACCGCCGTCAGCAATTTACTGACAACCCAAATTGGCGAAAACATCCTTGACGAAATTGCCACCATTACCCGCACTCAGGACCCCCAAACCCGAGGCGCAGACATTAAAACCGCCCTATTAGAAGCAGCCGAAAGCGAGTCTGGGTTATCAATACTAGGGTTTTTACAAAGCTACCCTAACCCAGAATTGAGAATTGATATCGATGTCGCCTTTGATGTATTTAGTCGCCTCAACCGTTCTTTTTGGCAGACTCAGCAGTTTATGGTGGAAATAGTCCAACAATTAGGACCCACAGATGCTAATTTAACCCTCCCCCTAGACCCCACCCAACCGGGTCCTCACCAAGTGATCACCACTACCCATACTTTTGAGGATACAGCCAGAAACCGCACCATTGATGTAGATATTTACTGGTCAGAAGCCGTAACCAGCGATCGCCCTGTGGTACTGTTTACCCATGGTCGCGGTTCCGTTCGCAATGAATTACAATATGTAGCCCGCCACCTAGCATCTCACGGCTATGCTTTCGTCACCTTAGAACATCCCGGGAGTAACCAGACCTATATTAACCAAAATCTGGCAATGCAACCACAGGAGTTGTTAGAACGTCCCCAGGATATTAGTTTTGTTCTCGATCAGTTAACTCAACTAACGCAAACTGGTGGAGTTATAGAACGTAGCCTTAATCCTAACCGCGTTTTAGTGATTGGTTATTCCCTCGGTGGTGGTACAGCTTTAACTATAGCTGGGGGAGAGTTTCAACTCGACTCCCTACGCCGACGCTGTCAGCAGGACGCAATCACTTTAAGTTCAGGACAAATTACCCAATGTATCGCCACTGAACTACCAGGCGATCGCTATCGGCTATATGATCCCCGCATTAAAGCAGCGATCGCCCTTAATCCTACCGCATCGTTGCTTTTTGGTGAAACCGGACTAACTCAAATCCGAGTTCCCACCCTCATTTTCTCCACCTCCGCCGATAAACTCACCCCCGCCTTATCCGACCAAATCGCCATATTTCCCCAAATTCCCGCCCCCAAATGGTTAGTTGGGGTTTTGGGAGGAACCCACCTCAGCGCCAAAGACCCCGATTTTGTCTTAGATCAATCCCGCGTTCCCAGGACACCCCTATCTGGTGATGAGGTAGCAGGTATCGCCGCCGCCGATATCCAAAACTATGTAAAAGCCTTTACCCTAGCTATGGCTGCACAACTGACACCAGAAGCCGAAAAATATCAAGTTTTTCTTACCCCAGAATACTTTGAGTTTATTTCTACCGATGCCTTTCCAGTGCGGCTACTCACGGAAATTCCCGAACCCATGCAGGTCCTGGTTGATTCATTTCTGGAAAACCAGTTACCGTGAGATATTCCCGACCCTGACTCTACCCCCACGAGGGGAGCATGATTTAATCTCAAATTAGGTTAATATTTTAGGGCAATATGGTATAAGAAGCGAGAAGAGTTGAGGATAAACCTATTGCCAGATATGTCAAACCCAAGGAAGCGGCCCAAATCCTTGGAGTCCATGAAAGAACACTCCGCAGATGGGACGAAAATGGCTCAATCGAGACCATCAGAACCCCCGCTGGGCAACGACGATACAACGTTGAGTCATATACTGCTGCCAAATCAGGCAGTGACAAACGCAAAGTCGTTATCTATGCCAGAGTTAGTAGCCGCGCCCAGCAGTCCGACCTCAACCGACAGGTGGCCGCACTGTCCAACCTCTACCCCGAAGCAGAAGTCGTCTCAGAAATCGGAGGCGGGCTCAACTTCAAGGGAAAGAAAATGCTGGCCTGACTGGGACATCATTTGTCAGGAGATGTCCGCATGGTTGTCATTGCCCACCAAGACCGATTGGCAAGGTTTGGATTTGACTTGTTTCGATGGCTCTGTGAGCAAAACAGGTGCTCACTCATGGTTCTCAACCAGACAAGTCTCAGTCCAGAACCAGAAATGGTTGAGGACATCCTCGCCATCCTCCACTGCTTCAGTTCCCGATTATACGGACTGCGTAAATATAAAACTCAGGTCAAAGAAGATCCGGATTTACCCCAGCCCGGAGCTAAATCAAGTCTGGCGTAAATGGCTGGCTGCTTGTCGGTATTGCTACAACCAAGCAATTGCATTATCTAGGAGTGGTAAACGACTAAGCAAGTTAAAGTTACGCAATAAAGTGATGCAGAGCGACTTGCCTGCATGGGTCAAAGAAACACCCGGCCATATTCGGCAGAATGCTATCTTTGATGCCTATCTCGCCTTTTCAGCCAGTCCTGGCGCCAGGTTTAGGAGCTGTCGGGATAGTTCTCAAGCCATCAAGTTTAACAATGCTAATTTCTCTTCAGGGAGTTGGTATCCAAGACTAACGAAAGGATTAACTTTCATGGTTTCCGAAGCTATCCCTAAAACTTGCGGGCAAGGGACTCAGTTGGTGTTTACCAAAGGTCGATGGTTGGCGATTTTCCCTGAACCAGTTGCCGTTACCCCAACTGACGCTACTGGCGTAATTGCATTAGACCCGGGCGTCCGAACTTTCATAACTGGGTTTGATGGTTCACGATTTCTGGAATTGGGCTCCGGGGATATTGGAGGCATTACTAGGCTATGTCAACATTTGGATGATTTGATGAGCCGAATCGCCAAGGAACCCTGTCGTTCAAGAAGGCGACGGATGAGGCAAGCGGATCAACGAATGAGAACCAAAATCCGCAATCTAGTTGATGAAGCCCACAAACAAATTGCTCACTACTTGACTCACAACTACAGTATAATTTTTCTGCCGACCTTCGAGACTTCCAACATGGTTGCCAAGGTGAAGCGTCTAATCAAATCCAAGACTGCCCGCGCCATGCTGACATGGGCGCATTATCGATTCAAACTAACCCTGAGACATCAAGCCGAGATAACTGGAACCACAGTTGTAGATGTGACGGAAGAATACACCAGCAAAACCTGTACTCACTGTGGTCATGTGCATTCCCAGCTAGGTGGCTCAAAAGTGTTCCGATGTCCGGAGTGTGGGTTCACTCTACCCAGGGACTGGAACGGTGCTTTTGGAATCTTTCTAAAAGCTTTGCGGGATACCGCCTCTGTTACCTTAACGGGTAATAGTGCTATCGTCGCATTGTCCGGCCATAGCCGGATAAATGTCGCGTAAATGTATCAGGGGGCTTTCCGGCTAACAGCTAAACCTTACCAAAATGGTAGCTAGTGTGAGCCCCATTAGGGTAGAGAAAAGTGCAAACCACAGAGACATCAGGGTTATAAGTAATTAGCATCTCTTGCAATTTCATCTGTTTCCAATCGGATAGCATGGAATCAAGACTACTCATGGGACGATATTGGAATTGCCATTCTTCCAACTCTGTCGAGTTATTCTCCAACTGGCGCAACAGCACCACTGTTCCTTTTTCCCCACTGTTTTTATAGCCGCGATCGCCGATTTCCGATATTTTATCGGCATTGGCTTCAATCACGTAAAACTCCTGGGAGGGTTGGAAGCTCCGTGATTGATCACGGAGAGGAAAACCGACTCAAGCGGCTGACCGCCGCCAGCACCCCCTTGCGGGGTGGAGGGGTATGGTTGCCCCTCCATGGAGCTATGGTTGGCTCCGACTCCCTTGCGGGGTAATGTTTGCGCTTGCGCTAACGCGCACGCTGCGCGAACGCCAATGTTCAGAGTCGGTACTATCCAAATCGCACGTCCTTAACCCCTTAGAGATGTTTAACGATTCGGTTCTAGGGCCTGGAACTAGCACGCATTCCCGGGTAGGAACTTTAACTCTTGCTCTGAACGGAGCCAGTTAAGGCTATAGCTGGTCAGCTACCTGAAAGGGGGGCACGAAGCCCCCGTGCTTCAGCCGGGGGTGCTGACTGCAATTTGTTGTTCGGGAGTTTCTAAAACATCAGCCATAGTAATTCGCGATCGCCTCATCAGATCATCGAAGCCTTGCCCCTGGTAGGACTTAGGCTCGTAAACCCAGCCAGCACTGACCGTGCGGGGTGCTGAAAGGTTAACATAGAACTATCATCAGGAAACCCGAAACCGGAAACAGGGAAGAGGCATTCCTGGCATCTACCGTGAGATATAGTACATTGGCTATATCTATATTCCACCAATGTCAGTAACCCCACTAAATCTTAGCCCCAATCAGTTAATATGACTCCTAAAAAAATTCTCGGGCTGATAGTGTTCGCCCTAATTGTTACCTTTATTACCTCTGCTGATGGTTTTACCTTCCTACCCGACCCAGTGCGGGGCGCTAGTAAAACCAGCCGCGAATTTTTAATTGGGCTGGTTCCCGACTGGCTAACCCCCCGTAATTTCAACGAAGAACGGGAAAGGGATGTCGAACAGTTACAGAATACCACGCCAGCCAATAGCGGTAATTAAGGCAAAAAGTCAGCCGAGCAATAACTGAGGGACTCTCTCCCCCAGAGTATCATTAGGCTTTCTTTTTCAGCCAGCTAAACATCGCCCGCAGGTCATGACCAACTTCTTCGATAGGATGTTCGGCTTCCTGGCGGCGCATGGCGGTAAACCCGGCTTTACCAGATTGATTTTCTAACACAAACTCCCGCGCAAACTGACCTGTTTGGATCTCTTTGAGGATCTGACGCATTTCTGCGCGGGTCGCATCTGTAATTACACGGGGGCCGCGAGTATAATCTCCATATTCAGCCGTATTGGAGATACTATCGCGCATTTGAGCCAAACCACCCTCAACCACTAAATCTACAATCAGTTTCACTTCGTGGAGGCATTCAAAATAGGCTAATTCCGGCTGATATCCCGCCTCTACAAGGGTCTCAAATCCAGCTTTGATCAGCGCACTTAAACCACCACAGAGAACCGCCTGCTCGCCAAATAGGTCGGTTTCTGTTTCTTCCCGGAATGTGGTTTCTAAGATGCCACCACGAGTGCCACCAATACCTTTAGCATAAGCCATAGCGCGATCGCGGGCTTGTCCTGACGCATCTTGATAAACCGCAAACAGACAAGGAACCCCCTGTCCTTCTTCATATGTACGGCGCACCAGATGTCCGGGACCTTTGGGCGCTACCATGATCACGTCTACATTCTCTGGGGGGACAACTTGACCAAAATGGATATTAAACCCGTGGGCAAATGCTAGGGTTTTGCCTTCGCTGAGATTGGGTTCGATTTCGTTTTTGTAGACGGTTTTCTGCACTTCATCCGGCAGCAGGATCATAATTAGGTCGGCAATTTTAGCCGCTTCATCTACCGGATAAACTGTTAAACCAGCATCTTTGGCTTTAATGGCTGACTTACTCCCCGGATATAGCCCGACGATGACGTTCATGCCACTATCTTTAAGGTTAAGGGCATGGGCATGGCCTTGGGAGCCATAACCGACAATTGCAATGGTTTTACCTGCCAATAGATCTAGGTTGGCATCGGCATCGTAGTACATACGGGCCATAATCCGGGTTCTCCTTTTCAAGTCGTGTGTAAGGGGTACTTGCAAAACTTAAATCATATCATGGTTGCAGACCTAGTGGCATATATAATCCTGGCTACTATTTTCGTGGCTACTCAAAGCCGTCACCTGATAGCTTGGACAGATTTATCATAGATTTCGGGCAGAATACCCCATCCTTCTTGCCAGGTGGGGATGAATGCCCGACCAATATGCTCAATCCGATAGCACAATATACAAAACTGAACTTAACTTTTTGAATCCAATTCGATTGGCTCTAGGGTTCAAAGATTTCGTGATTACGTCTAAGCGGCAAAAATTCCCTAATCCTCGTTATTTTCAAGGTTCATTAAGACGCTGAACCATTCGACAAAGGAGGCTCAGTCGAAAATTTAAAGACTCTAATCACCGCGATAATAGAGGGTTAGACTGGCTAAAATTTACGCAAAAATGGCTAATCAACGATTAAATATCCCATAATAATTAGTCGCTAATTAAGGTGCGATAACCAAGCCATTTGTTACGAATACTTAAACAGTAAAGCCATGGTGAATCGGGATTTTGCTGAATATATTGTAACGTTTTTAGAATACCAATGGGAGTTATAAGGCTGCGAAATTTACCGAGCATATAGATTTTCAATTGCCCAAAAATATTCGATTAATGGGTATATAAAATAATATTTAACTCTATCAAATAGAGAAGGAAATTGTCCGTAATGCCATACATCTCATGATAGAGAGATTAATGCTTGTCTAAACCTTTGGCAATTTGCCGAGTTGAAAAGAGGGCAGGAAGTGTGCGAATCTACGCCTAACCAGACAGTTAAAAGGCGATCCTATCAAGAACGCTAGTTCTTGAGGGTAGGAAGCCCGACCCTCAACGTGGTAGTGTGGGGTACTTCATGTAAACATCTTTTACAAATTGTTAAATATCCGGGATCAATCTTGTTACATCATCTTAAATAGGCGATCGCTCAAAACTCTTGCCAACAGTAACTTAGGGTTTTTTTTGCTCAAATTTTGGCCGGGATTTGTTATTAAGTCTTGTATCAGGGTCTTGCTGTGAAGGGCAAATCTGAGTTTCAATTAGAAGTATAACCAACCATTTGCGGGATGGGAGTTGTTAAAGCCTCCAACCCAGAGTCAGCACCCCCGGCTGAAGCACGGGGGCTTCGTGCCCCCCTTTCAGGTAGCTGACCAGCTATAGCCTTAACTGGCTCCGTTCAGAGCAAGAGTTAAAGTTCCTACCCGGGAATGCGTGCTAGTTCCAGGCCCTAGAACCGAATCGTTAAACATCTCTAAGGGGTTAAGGACGTGCGATTTGGATAGTACCGACTCTGAACATTGGCGTTCGCGCAGCGTGCGCGTTAGCGCAAGCGCAAACATTACCCCGCAAGGGAGTCGGAGCCAACCATAGCTCCATGGAGGGGCAACCATACCCCTCCACCCCGCAAGGGTTCAACCTTTACCAACCCCGCAGGATCTACGCTTATGGCTATCGAATGGGCAATTTCGGGGGTATTTAACCCGGCTCAATTGCTGCTCCTATCCCAACCCACCCACAAGGGGATGGTGTTTCTCGGAGGAAGATCATGAAAAAACCTTCACAGTTGACACGGCTGATTTGGGATTTCTATCGAGAAAACGAAGCCGAATTGCAACAGCTTAGACCCTTGGGACAGTGTAAAGTCTATAGGCGGTGGGGTGTTTTGCATATTCAGTGCGTGAACAAGGACATCGCAGAGGCTGTGAAATCTTCCCGATCGCTAATTCAGGAACCTGTTGTTCTGATGCGACTGGCTCATAAAATTAAAATATCCGTTAAGAATACAACGGTGGCTGTGTTTGATGTTAATTGGGACACTATCATTGCCTAGAACCTTTTGGCAACCCATAATCTAGTCCCTACGGTCATCGGATTGTAGGGACTTTGTTTTTTTCACAATTTTTTCTCAAATTTCCCGGAGTGCTTCATCTGTGACGGGAATAGGAAAAAGTAGATGCACCCTGATGGTTTTCCCCTGGCTTCGGCTGGGGGATTTTTTTGCCAAATAGTGGACGGTTGCCAATTTTAAGGCGATCGCCACCTTAACCGAGCGATCGCCTTCACCAACATCTCAAATGATCAGCAGCTTTCCATCTATTAGGTGGGAACAGGTGAGAAACCATTATTATCACCTATCGATTGAGAAGCATTAGCCGATTTTTTGCCGTTGCGTAAATCCTTTTGAATGGAGATAGCTTTTCCCAAAGAAGCGATCGCCTCCTGATATTTTTTCAGTCGGGACAATAAAGCGCCCCTGTGTCGCCAACTTTCCGCATGATCTGGCTTTAAAGCAATCGCCGTATCAAAACAAGCGATCGCATCATCATGTTGTTCCATTTTCTCTAAACAGATTCCCCGTTGACACCAAGCCTGATAAGCATCTGGCTGTAAAGCAATCACCCGATCCCAATTAGCCAGCGCCTGTTCATACTGTTTTAAAGCCGTTAAAATCTCACCTCGCCCCATCCAAGCCTCATAGCTATCCGATTTCAGGCTAATCGCCCGATCATAACAAATCACAGCCTCTTCATAACGTGCTAATTTTACCAAAACTCCCCCCTGAGAAATCCAAAGTTCTGGCTCCTTAGAATTCAGAGATATCGCCTGTTCATAGCAAGATAGCGCCTCCGAATATTGATGAATATGACATAAAGCCATCCCTCGATTTGCCCAAATATCAAACTGACCTGGATTAATTTGAATCGCCCGATCATAAGATGATATAGCTTCCTGATAGCGTTTTAATTGACTTAAAACATTACCGCGATTATGCCAAGTTTCATAATGATTGGCTTCCAGCCTAATCGCCCGATCATAAGAATCCAAAGCCTGCTCATACTTCTGAAATTTACGCAGTAAAGCCCCCCGATTGTGCCAAACCGCATAATCATTAGGCTCAATCTTTAACGCCTGATTATAGGCTTCCAGAGCCGGGGAATAGCGTTTTAACCGCACCAAAACATTACCCCGATTATACCAAGCATCTGAGCGCTGAGGCTGAATTTTTAAAGCCCGATCATAACACTCCAAAGCCTGCGAATATTGTTGTAGGCGCACCAAAGCATTACCCTTTTGATACCAAGCCTCATCTAAATCAGGGTTAATTTCCAAAGCGCGATCGCAAGCTGCGATCGCTTGTTTATATTGACGTTCATTAATTAACGCTTCCCCCTTTTTGAGGAAATCATCCGCAATTAAAGGCTGAGAAGTGGGGGGATGCTTAGGAGGTAATGGATGATTAGATGTAGATTTCGAGGGTAGTTGAGACATAGGCGGCGCAGGAACTGGTACCCCTGGCGGCTCCACCTGTTCCATTGTCTGATTTCTATAATTTTGCAGCTCCATCATCATCTCTTGTACCTGTCTCAGATACTGTAGCTTCAGATGTTCTAGTTCTTGAATAGAAGCCTTAGAAGCCTCAACCTCTTTTCTTAAAAACTGAATATACTTTTGTGCTACTCTCACCTGAATTTCTAAATCTTTAACCAATTTTTTAGATTGATAATTAGAAGATTTTAGTTGTGATTCTAAACCATCAAACTTATCTAATCTTTTGTTAGTTTCCGTCACCAACTCTCGAATCACCAAGCGCCGCACTAACCAGAAAAACATCAAAGTTAAAGTGGGCGACAAAGTAGAAATTAACAGCAAAGTATTAAGTAATATAACCGTGTAGCCAAATTCAGAAGTACCCACAGAAGGACTCACCTTCGCCACTGACAAAGCTGGGGAAGCTGAAGCTATAAATACCACCTCATCTGTTGTTAATGATGAATCCTCGGCTAATTCTGGCTGACTCCAAGTTTCCGGGGCGCTAACAGTCGCAGTAAGTTCAGCTTGGCTAATTTCGATATCAATTTCATCAACCAAATTTTCCGTATCAGAAACCGGATTATAACTAGATGTTACATTAGGGGCAGCAGTTGCCTGATTTACCGATTCGTTAGCTGCAAGCGCAGTCAGAGTCAACAGTGTTAGGGTCGATAGCCTCATGGATATAACTCACTCTTGCTTGATGATTAGGGGGATGGATAACGGATAGCTAAATAGTGACTCCCCCCCCCGGTTTAATATCCTTTAAACTCAGGGAGAGTGTCTTAGCTAGTTCATAATTACAACCCAATTTTTACAGGTCAGGAAATTGACAGTTATAATCTAGGGAGTTCAGGATGGGTGAAGACGAGATCCTGTTCCTAACCCATCATCAAAGTTCCAGGTAGCAATGGCAGCCCCGACCCTCCGGGAAAAACTATGGGTTCGGATTTTATATAAACATCAAAAAAAGCAGGCAAAATACCTGCTTTGTCTCTGGAAAAATTCAGCTAATTGATATCCGTTGGGATATCCCTTATACACCTACTGCTACCGGTTCTCGATTGGCGGCGAGATGGGGTTGGTGTTCCGATGTTGTGCAGTATACCTCACAGGAATTGTTAGGGCTTTCAATCAACTTGATTTTATGGAGATGCGCTCCTAATTCATCAATGGGATTTTGCAGCAAGTCACGGATATAAACCGCAATATTTTCAGCCGTTGGTACTACCTTAGCAAAGTAGGGGATATCTTTGTTGAGGAAAGTATGATCGAAGGGTTCAACCACATAATCATCGATCGCCTTCTGCACAGCCCCTAAATCCGCAATCATACCCGTCCGGGGGTCAATTTGACCACGAATAGTCACTTCTAGGTGATAATTGTGTCCGTGACCGTGAGGGCGGGCGCATTTGCCATAAATTTTGGAGTTATCCTCATCACTCAGGAGAGGGTGAGCTAGTCGATGAGCCGCGCTAAAGTGGGTGCTGATGGTTAGATATGCTTCCATGGAGTTTCCTTGATAATCTGCCCAAAGTTGGGGGTGTTCAAATAGTTGAATGTTGGTTAGGGGTAAATGGGGGGCTAGACGATGCCAGATTAAATAAGCCAGAAATTCAGTTGTGGGTAGGGTGTCCTGAAATTCCGGCCATGCTTCATTCAGGAATGAAAAATCTAGAGGTTCGGTAACTTCACTTCTGATGGTATGTTTGACGTTCGACAGGTTAAGTACCATGCCATATTCGTCTAGTTCCCCCACCATTGAAACATACAGGACATAATTATGGCCGTGACCGGGGGCGCGGGCTGTTTGTCCAAATTTGGCAAAATTTTCGGCTTCGCTCAGTTCTGGCAACCAGTAACGGTGACTGGCTGAAAACTGGGCGCGACGGGTGATCAGGCATTGCATAAATGCAGGTTAATTTTTGCTTGTTAAGTTCTGTTAACTAATGTAGTCGGTTTCGGAATTTTTTTCAACCTCGATCCCGATGGTATGATGATCTGCTCAAGAAATTATGGCGATCGCTCTCTGGTTAAAGGACTGGTTAAAGGAATTTATGGATTTGGTCTTGGGCTTCTTGACGTAAGCGATCGGCAATGCGGAAAAATTCCTGGCCCGCGTGTAGATAGGATTCGTCATAGTTTAGGGTAAACATATTTAATTCTTCAATACCATCACCAATATGATTCAGACAGTAATAAAGATGCGCCGCCACTCCCGCAATATTCGCCGGGTTGGGAGCCGAACGAAATCGAGTTTGGCTTTCAGCTAGGATATCTCTACAGGTTTCAATATATGCTTGGAAATCTGCCATTAATTCATCATCAAAGGGGTCGCCGGATAAGTTATCTATTTCTTGTTTAAAGGGTTGAAAAATTCGGTCAATATTTTGATTCACAGGTCTATAGACTTCCTGCAACCATTGGTCTAGATCAAAATCTTTAGACCGCCCTTGTGGCTTAGGTTTACCTGGTCGGTTGGGGCGGCTTAGGCTGCGGTCATAATTCTGGCGTTTCTGGGGATCACTCAGCACTTCATAGGCTTGATTAATCCGAATAATTGTATCGTGATTGGCTGTTTCTTCCTGACTGTCTGGATGGAATTTTTTGGCTAATCTCCGATAGGATTTTTTGATATCGGTTTGACTGGAATGGGGGGCAACCTCTAAGATTCTATAGTAATCATCAGTGGGCATAATCTTTTCATGGTGATAATGATAGTTTAAAAGTTGCTAAAATTACCTGGTCTTTAGCTATTATATCAAGTGATGCAGCCCCGGCTATCTCTAGTGGCAATCATCATAATTAACCACATTGTCATATTTAAACACCCAGAAATTATTAGATGTCTGAAGTATTTTATACATAATAGCTGAATTGTATCATCAATATCTAGCCATCTTTTCGGGCCTTCCTTCACGTCGCTGGCCCTGGAGGACTGAGGGCCGACTACAGCCATCTGGTTTCTGGGTTAGGGGACTCAGCAATGGTCTCCTATCACCTATATTTATGCTGATGCTCCAAGTTATCTGGGTTAATCAAATATTAATTTATCCTTGAATCCATCTCCCGGATATCATTTGATGTTTTTTGTCAACCCCCCAAGCGCAGGAATATTATCATCTTTTGGCATATTTTGCTATTAACAACAATCTGTTAAAATTGTAACGGAGAGTGGAATATATCCCCAAGACTAAAACTCGCCAATTCGTCAATGAGGAAAATATATGAGTAGACTGCGTAAAATTCTCGCTGGGGCCGGAATTGCTACCGTCGGTGCTATTGGTACTAAGATGGCTGTCGATTATTTCCGCAATCGCAATAAAGAAGAAGTGGTTGACGAAACTGAAGATGATGTCGAGGAAGAAGAACTTCCGGCTGAACAAGTTAGCTATGCTGTGGTTCAGGATGATTCACTTCAGGAATTCCTTGATGCGGCTTTTGGTGCCCCCGGTCGCTATGTTCCTACCCGTCCTTCTAAGGTTTTCTCCTATCACGGGGAAGAGTATATGGTGGTTTGGACTTATGATAATGATAAGTCTAAAAATCAAATGTTGGCGTTTAAATACACTGATGCCGGACGGAAGATGATCGCTAGTGTTGGATACACCAGCGAGAAGACTGATTATAACTTGACTGGTTTGGATCAAACTGAATTTGCGATCGAGGTTAATGGCGAAAAAATCACTTCTGGTCAAGGGGAAACAGACGGCACAGATGATGTGGATTTTGTTCCGGTAACTGCCTAGATTAGCGTACTGGACTAGATCCGGGAGGACATTTTAATCCTTGACTAGGTACAGGGGTTGAGGATAATAAGGGGGGTACTTTAGATGGTGTGTCCGTTTGGCACAGGTTCGCCATCAAGACCACCCCTCCGTCGTTTTTTCCTACTGTCATGACACCACTATAACTACGCAGGTCATCGGTTTTGGCTGTGGCTGTTATGAAGACGGTTTGAGCCGTTTCGCCTTCGGTTCTAATGGCGTATTGATAACTATCGGTTTCCAGATTTAAATTACCAGATAGACCGTGAAGGGAACTGGCAAAATAACCTTGATTTTGATAATATGTCTGCTGTCCCAAGGCGATCGCTTTCATCATCAAAGGAGCGCGATCGCTGCTTCGCCACCCTGGTATATCTTCCAGGACAGATGAAAAATCCACCTGACAACCGGTTAAAACGATAGGAGCCAAAAATATCAAATATTTCCACATCATCTGAGTTTCCTTGACTTAACGCGATGCTAGACCTCACTACAAGGCGATCTGGCTTGATTCCTGAAATTCATCAGAAATCACAATTGGCTCGGAGATGGTTTCATGGGTGGCTAACCGCAACCTTTGGACAGTCCCGGAGATGACTATATGAGTATTTACTCATGGGGGCTTGACGGCGATCGCACCTCTGAAGCGATCGCTACTCGCATAATTATAGGTAAACTACCTTCAGGGAAGTGGTAGTGTCCTGGGGGATAATATGCGATCGGAGCTAGGGATTGTCCCAAAAGTGCTAAAACTTGGCGATCTTAGTTGAGGCTTTGGGTAGGATCAGCACCTATCGTTGGTAACCAGCTAACAGGCTACCATGGGCTGTGTCAACCGAAAACTATCCGATTATGATTGATATAGCCGGGGTCTGACGCAGCCTACGCCACCAATATCGCACTAAGCGTGCGATCGCATCAAAGTCCGCCATCAGTTCTGGGGGGGTAATCTAAATGGCTGAATGAGAATGATTAACCATTATACAATAAATGACCTACAATGTGTGAACAGGTACAACATTGTAGATAGAGCCGAGTTTGAAATGCTCTATCATGATGATTATTGGGTGTTTATATATTCCGTAAAATCAACTCAAATAATTCCGGTTGGCTTGGTTAACTTTGGCGAAATTATTGATTAATAATCCTACTTTACCAGGCTGAGATACAGGCAATATCTACCCAGATATATATTACCTGTAGATGAATGATTAATTTGGCGAATGTGTGGGCTCGCACTATCACAAAATAACTGTTTATTTATCAATAATTTGTAGGAGGCAAAAATGCCAGCCAAATCGATCCTGGATGATGTTGTGCAAAACTTGGATACCAGTGATGAGGTGTTTCGCATCAAAAAAATTATGATTTGTGCTACCCATGGTAAATGGGAGAGTGATTCAGCAGTCATAGAAAATACTCCTATGCGGGATTTAGTGCAATCTTTGTACTGGAGTACCCAAAGCCTTGAACGACTTAATAGTATTTTGAATAAAATTTTATCTAAAATTAACAAAAAAACAGAATATACAGTTATTGTTAATCTGGTATTGAGTCAAGTTGGGAGATTGTACCTTGAGGGAGATCAGGAATCTTCTACTGAGATGGTTATGACTTCCTATCAGTCGTCAGACCGTCCTCACTCTCAACTTGATTGGTCAGTTAATCCAGAAAACTTTAACCACAATCCTCCCCCCAAAAAACTAGATAATATCTTTGATATTCGTTTCAAGATCATGCAGACTGCCAACCCATTAAGGGTGAAGATATTGATATTTTCCGTCTTAGAAAATGAGTTTACATTTAGCGATCGCGACTGGCTACAACTCAAATCAATCGAGTTAGACAACCTGATTGAACAACTCTTTCAAATGTTCCCTAACTTTGAAGATTTGAAAGTTTATCTAAAAAAAATGGTCGCTTACTTAGAGGATTCTGATGAAGATGCTCAAGTCGCCACAATTTTAATTGAAGCCATGCGTCTTTGTTATGGTAAGCCATCATTTAATTATAGCTCTTTTCAGGAATTACCAGACTCCCATTATAGTCAGGATCAACAATTATCAGAAATAGCTAAAACTCAGGGAATTGATTTGAACGAAAGCCAGACTATTCAAGTATCAACCCCCGCCAATGTAACCCAATCAAACATCCCCGAAATATCAGGATTACAAACTGTACCAATTCCCACAGATTCCGGTCAACCCCTATCAAATAGTCAATTAGTACCAGAGTCATCCGGTAACCGTTCCAAGTCCAATATTATTCAGGAACGTTTGGGGCTAAAAGATGATATTCACAAGCGAGTTAGCCAAGGAGTTACCGAAGCCATAACATCGATCGCTAATACCTTACAGACCTTAGAAGACCAACTAGATGGCAGAATGATTAGCTATGATATTGAGCAGCAATTAAAATTTAAGTATGAGGTGCTTAAAGACTTCATTGCTCAAGTACAAGAACAAATCCTACAACTAGAAGAAATAGTTGATCAATCCGAAACGACAGAACGCCAACAAACCGCAGCCAAATCAGAGATTACTGACCCGTTACCAACACCTACTCAGATATCAGATTCCGGGGGTACTAATCAGGTGCTAGAACTAGCTAAACAGGGTAATCCTAAAGCGATCGCATCCTTCCTCAATCACTTAGTAAAATCCAAAGGTATCCACGTTTTAGCTCAATCTAAAAATCAGTGTTTGCATCTAATTCTCGAATCCCAGCACAGTTTCGCGCCCGAATCAACCACCCAGTTTATCCACAAAAAGTTACTATCCCTACAACTACAATCTATTAACATTGTCAAAATTTACTTCCGTAAGCCAGGTGATCAGTCTTTTATTTGGGCTCAAAAAATCAACTATGTAAACCATAGTTAATAATTGATAATTCCGAATAAATTAACAGCCAAAGTACAAGGATGAAGATGGATGGATGAGCGGACTTTCTTAAATCAATATCGAAGTGGAGAAAAATTGTTTCGAGGTGTTAACCTCCGCAATGCTGAACTAAGTAATGCTGACCTAATTGGAGCCAATTTAAGTGGCGGTGATTTTCAAGGAGCCAATTTTGTGTTAGCCTATCTTAATGGAGTTAACCTAACTAGGGCAAATTTAGAAAAAGCCAGATTAGGAGGAGCTAACCTATCACGAGCTAATTTAAGTGGCGCTCAACTAACCGACGCTGATTTTCATGGTACTATCCTGCAAGCAGCCGACCTGAGAAAAGCTAATTTAACCCTAGCCACATTAGTTGATGCTAACCTAATTCAAGCAGATTTACGCGGTGCTAATTTGCAAGGTGCAGATTTAAGGGGTGCTTGTCTACGGGGTGCAAATATGCGTTATGAAAGGCGTATTTATGAGAGTGTAAATTTACGAGGCGCAGATTTAAGAGGTACCGATTTACAGGGGGTTAATCTCACCGGGGCTGATTTAACTCGCGCTAACCTAACGGGGGCTAATTTAACTGAATGTGTACTGCGTGGCGCGATTCTCAACCAGACTAACCTTTCCGAAACCAATTTACAAGGGGCGATTTTAACAGAAGTTAATTTAAGTGGTGCTAATTTAATTGGTTCCCGCATGGTTAAGGTAAAACTAGAGCGAGCCATCTTGACTAACGCCCAAATGCCTAGGGTGGAATTGTGCGACTCAATTTTACCAGATGCTAATCTCAGTAATGCTAATCTCAGTCATGCTAACCTAAGCCGGGCGAATTTGGTACGGGCGGAACTAAATCGGACTAATTTAAGTTCGGCTAATTTGACTCAGGCTGATTTAACCGATGCTTCTCTTGGTCGGACAAATTTGCGAAATGCTAACCTTAGCTATGCCTACTTAACTCGTGCTGAGTTTAGTAGTGCTAATACCATTGGGGTAAACCTACATGGCGCGATCATGCCTAATGGCGAGATTCATGATTGATAGGGCTTTGATGTACTACTTTAGATATATTTGGTCGGGAATTTGGGCGCTTTTGGCAATACTTATGCTATAGTGTCCGCATGAGAGTTACTCAATCACTAAACAGAATAAGGCTGAGAACAGCACTTTAATTATGACCACAAGTGAAAGCACTAACTCATATTTAGAGGCTCCTCAGCCTAGCAATTGTTCAATTCACAATTCTTCTGAAACATTTTCCAGCATTATGCAAAAACTAATGAACTACGCGGATCGTAGCATTACGGTTTTATTTTCTATTCTGAGACAAGTTGAGGAGAACCTAGGTTAGAACTATAAACCCAAAAAACTTAAAAATCACCCGGTTTCTGTATCTTAACCTTCGAGTCAAAAACCGGGTGGTTTTTTTGGCTAGGTGAAGTTTAAACAAACAAAAAGCGCCCCCCGGCTGGGAGGCGCTTGATTTAATCTAAGCTATCAATTAGCCGATTTGAGGTGCAACCAAAGCTACAGGCTCAGACTCAGCAGAAGCTAAATCTAAGGGGAAGTTGTGAGCGTTGCGCTCGTGCATTACTTCCATACCCAGGTTAGCGCGGTTGATGACATCAGCCCAGGTATTGACTACCCGACCGCTGGAGTCCATTACGGACTGGTTGAAGTTGAAACCGTTGAGGTTAAAGGCCATGGTGGATACACCTAAAGCGGTGAACCAGATGCCGATTACCGGCCAAGCACCCAAGAAGAAGTGCAGGGAACGGCTGTTGTTGAAAGAAGCATATTGGAAGATCAGGCGACCGAAGTAACCGTGAGCTGCCACAATGTTGTAGGTTTCTTCTTCTTGACCGAATTTGTAACCGTAGTTTTGAGATTCGATTTCGGTGGTTTCACGCACCAAGGAAGAAGTTACCAAAGAACCGTGCATCGCGGAGAACAAAGCACCACCGAATACACCAGCAACTCCCAACATATGGAAGGGGTGCATCAGGATGTTGTGTTCTGCTTGGAACACCAACATGAAGTTGAAAGTTCCGGAGATACCCAGAGGCATACCGTCGGAGAAAGAACCTTGTCCGATGGGGTAGATCAAGAATACTGCACTAGCAGCCGCAACAGGTGCGCTGTAAGCTACGCAGATCCAAGGACGCATTCCCAAGCGGTAGGACAGTTCCCACTCACGACCCATGTAGCAGAATACACCGATCAAGAAGTGGAAAATTACCAACTGGTAAGGGCCACCGTTGTAGAGCCATTCATCCAAGCTGGCTGCTTCCCAAATGGGGTAGAAGTGCAGACCGATCGCATTGGAGGAAGGAACAACCGCACCAGAGATGATGTTGTTGCCGTACAACAGAGAACCAGCTACGGGTTCGCGGATACCGTCAATGTCCACGGGGGGAGCAGCGATAAAAGCGATGATGTAGCAGATGGTAGCAGTTAGTAGGGTAGGGATCATCAGAACACCGAACCAGCCTACATAAAGGCGGTTGTTGGTGGATGTTACCCAGCTACAAAAGCGTTCCCAAGCGTTGGCGCTCTCGCGCTGCTGAATGGTAGTAGTCATGTTGGATATGATTGCTATATTGAGTTTTCGAGGTACTTATCCGGCAGTTGTTTTTCTACCGTGTCTATAATATGACACACTCTGTTAAGGTTTGTAAAGGGGTTGAGCCACATTTATTTTAATAGCTGTCATAAGTAGGGCTTATCATCAATTCAACCATAATCGAGTCGAACCCTGAGAGAGCCTGTGGTTCCAGGCGACTATCGGCGGCTTGGGATATAATCATCAGCAACTGAGAAACACGAGAGACGGGGGAACCGCAAATGTCAGTTGAACTCACTGCCAATACTAGCCCCGAAACTGCTACCGAAACGGAATGGGAACCCCCCATGCCGCCAACAGATTTGATTTTTGATGATGGAGAGCCTTTGGAAAGTAACCGTCACCGCATTGCTATGAACGTCCTGATCAGGTCATTGCAACAGGCTTGGAGTGCGCGCCATGATTTCTATACAGGCGGGAATATGTTTATTTACTATAGCAGCGAACAAGCTAGGAACCGAGATTTTCGTGGCCCTGATTTCTTTGCTGTGTTGGATGTAGATGGCACTAAAGAACGACAGGGTTGGGTAGTATGGCAGGAAGGGGGTCGCTACCCAGATGTGATTGTGGAGCTAATGTCTCCCAGTACCGCCAGAATAGATAAAGGAAAGAAAAAGGAGCTGTATCAGCAGACTTTTCGGACACCAGATTACTTTGTATTTGACCCGTTTGAAGCCAACGCCTTTCAAGGATGGCATTTGCAGAGTTCGGGAGGTTATCAGCTTTTAGAGCCGAATGAGCGAGGTTGGCTGTGGTGTGAAAGTTTAGGCTTTTGGCTGGGAACTTGGTCGGGAACTATAGACCGTGAGGAGGCAATTTGGCTGCGGTTTTATGATACCGAAGGTAATTTGGTGTTGTTACCGGAAGAAGCCGAACGCCAAAAAGCCGAAGCCGAACGCCAAAAAGCCGAAGCCGAACGCCAAAAAGCCGAAGCCGAACGCCAAAAAGCCGAAGCCGAACGCCAAAAAGCCGAAGCCGAACGCCAAAAAGCCGAAGCCGAACGCCAAAAAGCCGAAGCCGAACGCCAAAAAGCCGAACAATCTCAACAGCTTGCTGAGGCAGAACGCCAGAAAGCCCAACAAGCTCAACAGCTTGCTGAGGCAGAACGCCAGAAAGCCCAACAAGCTCAACAGATTGCTGAGGCAGAACGCCAAAAAGCCGAACGTCTTGCTGAACGGTTGCGATCGCTCGGTTTAGATCCAGAGGAACTATAAAAGAAGCGATCGCACAACATCCACTTTCTAGGTAATTTACCCAACGCCGTCCCAGTGGGAGAATGTCTGTGGGAGCTAGTCCCCCAATGGGGAAAGTTGGGGATATAATCATCAGCAACTGAGAAACACGAGAGACGGGGGAACCGAAAATGTCAGTTGAACTCACTGCCAATACTAGCCCCGAAACTGCTACCGAAACGGAATGGGAACCCCCCATGCCGCCAACAGATTTGATTTTTGATGATGGAGAGCCTTTGGAAAGTAACCGTCACCGCATTGCTATGAACGTCCTGATCAGGTCATTGCAACAGGCTTGGAGCGCGCGCCATGATTTCTATACAGGCGGGAATATGTTTATTTACTATAGCAGCGAACAAGCTAGGAACCGAGATTTTCGTGGCCCTGATTTCTTTGCTGTGTTGGATGTAGATGGCACTAAAGAACGACAGGGTTGGGTAGTATGGCAGGAAGGGGGTCGCTACCCAGATGTGATTGTGGAGCTAATGTCTCCCAGTACCGCCAGAATAGATAAAGGAAAGAAAAAGGAGCTGTATCAGCAGACTTTTCGGACACCAGATTACTTTGTATTTGACCCGTTTGAAGCCAACGCCTTTCAAGGATGGCATTTGCAGAGTTCGGGAGGTTATCAGCTTTTAGAGCCGAATGAGCGAGGTTGGCTGTGGTGTGAAAGTTTAGGCTTTTGGCTGGGAACTTGGTCGGGAACTATAGACCGTGAGGAGGCAATTTGGCTGCGGTTTTATGATACCGAAGGTAATTTGGTGTTGTTACCGGAAGAAGCAGAACGCCAAAAAGCCGAAGCTGAACGCCAAAAAGCTGAAGCTGAACGCCAAAAAGCCGAAGCCGAACGCCAAAAAGCCGAAGCCGAACGCCAAAAAGCCCAACAATCTCAACAGCTTGCTGAGGCAGAACGCCAGAAAGCCCAACAATCTCAACAGCTTGCTGAGGCAGAACGCCAGAAAGCCCAACAAGCTCAACAGCTTGCTGAGGCAGAACGCCAGAAAGCCCAACAAGCTCAACAGCTTGCTGAGGCAGAACGCCAAAAAGCCGAACGTCTTGCTGAACGGTTGCGCGCGCTCGGTTTAGATCCAGAGGAACTATAAAAGAAGCGATCGCTCCCGCGAATCGCGCCAAGCGGATCCCGAAGGAGCGATCGCACTTTCCCTTCTGCCTCAAAATTGTCCAAAAACAAAGAAACCGGGTTTCTTCAAGAAACCCGGTTTCTGGTCTGCTCTGCTTGGGCGATTTCTCTGCCAGCGATCGCCCTAACTTGAGCATCGAATAAAGAAAGCGATCGGTTTTCCGGAGATATTTAACTATTACCTCCAATACCTCCAGAAGTACCAGCAGCAGCACTAGCGATGGCACTAATTTTCAAAGCCGCCAATAAGGGTGCAGGGTTCATTGCTATAATAGAACCGGCAGCTCCTAAAATGAGAGCCGTACCTACGCCAGCAGCAACGCCAATGACAATTTTTTCTGCGATTTCATCACCTTTAGACATTTCTATTCTCCTTAAATTCGTGAATCAATTTTTTTCATTATGATTTGAACGTAGCTTGCTTACCCTGTCAGTGAATGTGTATCAAAGATTCACACAGAACAAAAAACCAGATCAACTCGCGATCGTTTCCCTAATTTGATCCTGTAACCTTTATATGTGACAAGCCTAAAACAGTAAATTTGGTACACAATTTGTCTAATTATCCTGACGGAATTTAGTAGGATTTGGTAGGATTTGGTTGACACAGTAGGATTCGGTAGGATATCTTTGAAAAAAATTAAAAAATATCTCTATTTTTATCCAAATATTAAGAATGTTGAAGATATATTACAATGGGCGGATCGGTTGATACTTGATAAAACTCGAGAAAATCTGACATCTATAGAGGAGGCTATACTGACGGGGGTGTGGTCAGGAAAAAAATATCCTCAAATTGCTACAGAGTATAAGTGCAGTGAATCTCACGTTAAAAAAGAAGCCGCTAAGTTATGGGAAAAGTTACGGGAAGAATTAGGAGAAGACCTGAATAAATACAATTTTCGTTCCAAGGTACAGAAAAAATATCGGGTTTCTCAATCTCCCCAATCCGGTCACTGTTTACAAGTTGATGTTGATACTGTTAATCAATTTGATACTGTTAATATTGGTCATCAGTTTGTACAATCTATTAAAGATACTCAACACCGATCGCCCTCTTCTCCTGACTCTTCCCCTAACTCTTCTCCTGACTCTTCCCCCACCCAAAATCCCTCACCCATTATTGACTTAATCGATGCACCAGACCTCACGGACTTTGACAACCGCACCACCGAATTAAATACCCTCAAACAGTGGATCTTACAAGACCGGAGGCGCTTAATTACCATCTATGGATTAAGTGGCATTGGCAAAAGCGTACTAACCAGGCAACTAATCGAACAAATTCAGCCGGAATTTGACTATATTTGTTGGAAAAGTCTCACAGAAACTCCCACCTTTTCCTCCCTAACAAACCAACTGCAACAATTTTTTTACCAGTCACAAAATCCCCCATTTCCTACAATAATTGATTATTTCCGTCACTGCCGTTGCTTAGTCATATTGGATGACCTACACAATCTTTTTAAAAGCGGTGCATTGGCGGGGGAATACTTGACAGACTTTAAAGAATACCGGACAATTTTTCGGAAAATTGCCAAAAACCATCATCAAAGTTGCGTGATTCTCCTCGGTTGGGAAAAACCTAGAGCCATTGCTACCTTAGAAGCCGAAAAACACTCCACTTGCACGTTACACCTGAAAGGATTATCAGCCGATGCTGAGGAAATTTTGCGATCGCACCAATTAACCGACTCCGACAAATGGCCGGAATTAATCAACCTCTATCAAGGACATCCTACCTGGTTAAATATCATCGCCTCAACCATAGTCGAACTATTTGATGGTAGCGTTTCCCTATTTTTAAGCCACAGCGAGGACATCTTTTTAGGTGACTTAGAACCCATTTTAGAATCTCAGTTAGAACGATTATCCCAATTAGAACAACAGGTGATTTCTGGTTTCCGAGACCATCAAGCGATCGCCCTTTCTGAACAACCCACTAATCCTGAATTATCCCCATCTGAATTATGGTCAGCCATCCAATCTTTAGTTAGACGGGGGTTGCTAGAAAAAATATCAGAGGGAGAGCGAGGAATGTTTCAACTGCATCCGATTTGGCAACAGTATCTTAAATTTAAGCTAAGTTAGAATAGTTGAAAAAGAAAAACTAGGAGAATCCCTAAAATGCGTTCACCTTTATCCCTGTTTACCGTTGAAGACTATATCATCGCTGAAGCCGAAAGCACCATTCGCCATGAGTATATGGGCGGTTATGTGTTTGCTATGGCGGGTGCTAGTGAAGAACACAATCTCATTGCCGGTAATCTTTATGCCTTATTACGTTCTCATCTGCGGGGGAGTTCCTGTCGGGTATTCATGTCTGATATGAAAGTCAAAGTTCAAGACGATATTTTTTATTACCCTGACTTACTCGTGACTTGTAACCCCGAAGATAATCACCGATACTTCAAAACACAACCTAACCTAATTATTGAAGTGCTGTCAGAAAGTACCGAAAGCACTGACCGACGAGAAAAATTAATGAACTACCAAACCTTAGAAACTTTGAAGGAATATGTTTTAGTCTCTCAAGATGTTATGCAAGTGGAAGTCTATCGTCAAGACACTCCGGGGAGTTGGACAGTTCAAATCTTAGGAGAAGATAATCAGTTAACCTTGGAATCTGTGGGGCTAACTATGACCGTGGCGCAAATTTATGAAGATGTATTGAATGTGGGTCAGTGAATTTAAGCACGAAAAAGCGCCCCCCGACTGGGAGGCGCTCTATTTCATCTAAGCTATAAATTAGCCGATTTGAGGTGCAACCAAAGCTACAGGCTCAGACTCAGCAGAAGCTAAATCTAAGGGGAAGTTGTGAGCGTTGCGCTCGTGCATTACTTCCATACCCAGGTTAGCGCGGTTGATGACATCAGCCCAGGTATTGACTACCCGACCGCTGGAGTCCATTACGGACTGGTTGAAGTTGAAACCGTTGAGGTTAAAGGCCATGGTGGATACACCTAAAGCGGTGAACCAGATGCCGATTACCGGCCAAGCACCCAAGAAGAAGTGCAGGGAACGGCTGTTGTTGAAAGAAGCATATTGGAAGATCAGGCGACCGAAGTAACCGTGAGCTGCCACAATGTTGTAGGTTTCTTCTTCTTGACCGAATTTGTAACCGTAGTTTTGAGATTCGATTTCGGTGGTTTCACGCACCAAGGAAGAAGTTACCAAAGAACCGTGCATCGCGGAGAACAAAGCACCACCGAATACACCAGCAACTCCCAACATATGGAAGGGGTGCATCAGGATGTTGTGTTCTGCTTGGAATACCAACATGAAGTTGAAGGTTCCGGAGATACCCAGAGGCATACCGTCGGAGAAAGAACCTTGTCCGATGGGGTAGATCAAGAATACTGCACTAGCAGCCGCAACAGGTGCGCTGTAAGCTACGCAGATCCAAGGACGCATTCCCAAGCGGTAGGACAATTCCCACTCACGACCCATGTAGCAGAATACACCGATCAAGAAGTGGAAAATTACCAACTGGTAAGGGCCACCGTTGTAGAGCCATTCATCCAAGCTGGCTGCTTCCCAAATGGGGTAGAAGTGCAGACCGATCGCATTGGAGGAAGGAACAACCGCACCAGAGATGATGTTGTTGCCGTACAACAGAGAACCAGCTACGGGTTCGCGGATACCGTCAATGTCCACGGGGGGAGCAGCGATAAAGGCGATGATGTAGCAGATGGTAGCAGTTAGTAGGGTAGGGATCATCAGAACACCGAACCAGCCTACATAAAGGCGGTTGTTGGTGGATGTTACCCAGCTACAAAACCGTTCCCAAGCGTTGGCGCTCTCGCGCTGCTGAATGGTAGTAGTCATGTTGGATATGATTGCTATATTGAGTTTTCGAGGTACTTATCCGGCAGTTGTTTTTCTACCGTGTCTATAATATGACACACTCTGTTAAGGTTTGTAAAGGGGTTTAACAAAGTATTTAGTTATATGTTAGATAAGCAAAACTAATGTTTAGTCAGATGTCTAGGTTGGTTTCCTATTCTCCAGCTTATACGATAGTTCCGACCTATGAGTGTTTTAACCGCTGTAGTTACTGTAATTTCCGCAAGGAACCGGGAGATAGTCCTTGGTTAACTATGGCGGAGATGAAACAGGAACTGGCGGGACTATGTGAACAGGGAGTAGTGGAGATTTTGATTCTGAGTGGGGAAGTACACCCGAACAGTCCCCGGCGAGAGGCTTGGTGCGATCGCATTTATGAGTTGTGCGATGAAGCCCTAAATTGGGGATTTTTGCCACACACTAATGCGGGTCCGCTGAAATTTGAGGAAATGGCTAGATTAAAACAGGTTAATGTGTCGATGGGGTTAATGCTGGAACAAATGACTCGGGAGCTTTTACAAACGGTTCATCGCCACGCGCCTAGTAAAGTTCCTAGTATTAGGTTACAGCAGCTTGATTGGGCTGGGGAACTCAAAATTCCGTTTACGACTGGGTTACTTTTGGGAATTGGGGAAAGTCCCTCAGACTGGGGATGGACATTAGAAGCGATCGCCAAAAGTCACGATCGCTCTGGTCACATTCAAGAGGTGATTGTGCAACCCTACAGGGAAGGAAGCCGACAAGCGCAGCCAGGGTACGGATTTAATCTTAGCCAATTACCGGAAGTAGTGGCGATCGCCCGCCGTATTCTCCCCGAAGAAATCACGGTGCAAATTCCCCCCAACCTAGTCATGGAACCAGAGATATTATTAAAATGTCTGGAAGCGGGAGCCAGAGACCTAGGGGGAATCGGTCCCCAAGATGTAGTCAACCCGGACTATCCCCACATTAACCCGGAAACCCTCAGCCAAATTATCAACCGGAAAGGTTGGCAATTGCAGCGACGACTACCGATATATCCCCAATACGATAGCTGGTTATCGCCTCGATTACAGAGGAGTGTAAATTCTTGGCGAAAAAAGTTGCAGTTTCCCCAGCGGTTGTGATATATTAGTAAATCGCAGTGGTGGCGGCATAGCCAAGTGGTAAGGCAGAGGTCTGCAAAATCTCCATCCCCGGTTCAAATCCGGGTGCCGCCTTTTTTCTGGAAGGATTGCTCTAAGTGCGATCGGCGTTAACTACCTTAGCCAGGCATCCTACCTGATGACTCAAAAATCAATCAGAATCGAGTCCCTAGCCAGGGTAGATAACTCTATGGCATCACCCAGGTTTTAGTAAGTGGGATCACCAGTGATGAAAGCAGCGGAAACCCACTGATTGGTATTTTGAAGACGGAACCAGCGGTTCTCGTTTTTCCTTTCCCTTGTATCCCAATGGGTTGTGCCTACAGTTGTAGCATCAAAAGTGCGACGACTGCCATTGCTTAGAGAGCCGACGACAGAGAAGTTTGTCCCTGGTCCGCTGCGGATATTGAGAGTGGTATCTGCTGCGCCAGTGAACAGTGGATTGCCAGTGATGAAAGAAGCGGAAACCCACTGATTGGTGTTTTGAATACGGAACCAGCGGTTATCATTTCGCTGTTCGCGAGCGTCCCAATGGGTTGTGCCTCGTGCCACAGCGTCAAAAGTACGACTGTGACCAGGGCTCAGAGATCCAACTATCGAGTTGTTCGTCCCCGGTCCGCTGCGGATATTGAGCGCCCCATCTACAGTACCTCGGAATGCACTCGTTGAAGGCTGAGTAGGAAGTGGAGACGGAGTGCTAGCTAAAACGCCAGGAACACGGATATAGCGATCAGGGTTATTTGCCGTGTAGTCAACTATTCGGTGTAAAGTTCCTGCACCACCACCATCAAAATTATTCCTGTAGTGTGACTCCGAAAGAGTTACCCGCCTTACACCATTTTGCTGGTAAACCCTTTCCACAACAGCGACGTGATTTTGCCCATTCCTCGTCCACTGAGCAATATCACCTGGTTGAGGGTCGCTAACGATACGTGCGCCATTAGATAGCTGTGTATGCCACTGATTAGCATTACCCCGCATTGAGTTTAAAGCCGCAACACTACCTCCTAACTCTTTCACCCGACCATGTGCATACCAAGTACAGTTGCCTTCTGTATGACCACGACCACCAACTAAACTAGAACCAAACATCGACTGAGCAAAAATGTTACCAGTCGTGTAGAACTGAGGACGATTCCTAAAGTAGTTTGCATTTTGTTGGGTCAGTAAAGGAGTACGAGAAGATGACTGCTCTATTAGAGTAGCTTCGCCATTGATCATCACAGTGGCGGTATCATCTACTGCCATTAATGCCTCAAGTTCCCCGGCATCAAATTCCCGGCCTTGGACGAGACCGGAAAAAATCGCACCCTCATCTCCAGGTGTATCGGAGATGTTAATCTGCGAGTCGATATAATGCCCTATTTCCTCCAGCAGCACTGAGACGATCGCTTCTGGGTTATCAGCATTCTCAGCCACAAACTCACTGGCCAGATAAATATTGTTAGTTGCTGCCGCAAAAGCTCCGTTAGATCCGTTGATATCAGCAGCAGAAACAACCGTAGTCGGTGGCATCTCAAAAGTACCATTAGTCAAACTATCTGCCAAATCCTGAGCCGCCTCAACATCAAAATCATCTCCAAAAGCAATGCTCATCTGAGAGAGAAACTCTGGGCTATTGGCAAATTGCTGTAATTGTTCGTAAGTATTGGCTAAGGCCATTCCCGTTAACGAATCTACCGACGGCGCGGTGTGAGAATCCGTTTCCGCCGGATTTATTTCTTGGTCAACGGATATATCCAGAGCCATCACAAGACGATCGCCCTCAACTGGTACCAACGTTGGGAGAAGCACTGGCTCGACAGCCCCCGTTACTGGTAGTCCATGGGCATTGAAAGACTCTAAAATATCCCCATCACTGCGAGCGATCGCATTGGGATTTGTTCCCAGCAATCCGCTGATTTCTTTGGTATCTGTGTCCACAGAAAACATGGCTAGTTCCTCCGATCGCATTAACAATCCAATTATCGCGGTGGCAGTTGAGGCTCTGGGTTAGAAAATGATCGGGAAAAAAGTTAGTTTTTGTTAGGTAGGGTTTAGCCGCTTTGTGAGATGAAATCTCAATAAATGGGCAAAACAATGGGATTTTGGTCAAATTTTCTGGCTTGGGAGCCAGGAAACCGTCTATAATAAGTTAGTTTTTACCATGTCAAACTTGGGGAGTATCAGCCATGACTCCAGAAGAGGCCTTTGAGTTTGTTAATCAGAAATATTCATGCGATCGCCAAGGCAAACGTATTAGCGACTTGCAAAAACAAATTTTTTGTTGGTCTTGGCAGGGCAAAAAATATGACGACATCGAAATCCTGCTTAATTTTAATAAAGTTTATATCAGACAAGAAGCCGCCAAATTATGGAAAATACTAACCGATTTATTTGCTAAACCAGTAACCCGCACTAATTTTCGGTTAGTCGTGGAACAGGCCATCAAAGCCGATCGCGATCGCTGCCAATTTGCCTTTCCCCAACAGATGCGAGAATGGTTTGAAATTCTGGATTATGAATTTGATTCGCGCTACAATATTCAAGAAGTAATCGAGGGAAATCGATTTTTTGAGTGGATCATCAAAATTAAGGCCCGCCGAGGATACGATCGCATTCTCGTCCGGGGAGTAGAAGGGGAAGCAGAAATTTCCGATTTTAATGCTTTGCGTCAGTCTGTGGAAAACCAACGCACCAACGAGGGATGGTTAGTCGCTGTCCGTCGAGTCAGTAAAGCCGCCAGAAATGCAGCCCAAAAAAGCCCAAATAAAAACTTATTTTGCTACACATTCGACGAACTTATCGACCAAGAAGCAGACTTTAGTGGCTATTGTCAATGGCTAGAGCAGGAAATTCAACGGCGAGGTATCCACCATAAATATGTACCTCTCGCCTGCATAAAAGAGGAAGTTGACCCCTCTACCAAGCATAAATTAGGAGTCAGCCACTACGACGAAGACGATGGCTGGATCGATGGTTATGTTAATAGGTGGATTGACGATACCGCCAAAAAACATCTATCGATTTTGGGTGAGTTTGGCACAGGCAAAACCTGGTTTATTTTTCATTATGCCGGGCAACAATTAAACCGCTACTTAAAAGCCAAAAATAAAGGAGTGGAACGCCCGCGATTGCCCATAGTTATTCTCTTGCGAGATTATGCCAGTGCCATTAATATGGAATCGCTGTTTTCTGAGTTCTTTTTCCGGCAACATGAAATCCCCTTGCGAGGGGGTTATTCTGCCTTTGAATGGCTCAACCGCCAGGGCAAATTGTTGGTCATGTTTGATGGCTTTGACGAGATGGCTGCCAAAATTGACCGACAGCGGATGATTAATAACTTTTGGGAATTGGCTCAAACTGTAGTCTCTGGTTCTAAAGTTATTTTGACTTGTCGCACGGAGCATTTTCCCGAAGCCAAAGAAGGACGTGCTTTGCTGAATTCAGAACTACAGGCTTCCGTGGCAGCATTAACCGGAGAACCGCCACAGTTTGAAGTTCTGGAATTAAAAAAATTTAGTAACCAGCAAATTCGTCAGGCTCTCTCCTTTGAAGCCTCACCCGCCACGGTGAAAAAAGTCATGAATAATCCCCAACTTGTGGATTTGGCTCGCCGTCCGGTCATGAGTCAGTTAATACTGAAAGCCTTGCCGGATATCGAAGCGGGAAAAGCGATCGATTTAGCCAGAATTTATCTCTATGCAGTTACCCGCAAAATGCAGCATGATATACAGAAAAAGCGCACATTTACTTCTCTGGCAGATAAACTTTATTTTCTGTGCGAACTCTCCTGGGAGATGCTATCTAAGAATCGAATGAGTTTGAATTATCGGGAGTTTCCCGATCGCATTCGTCGCTTGTTTGAGTCGCAAGTGCAACAACAAAAGGATTTAGATCACTGGCATTATGATATGATGGGTCAGACTATGTTAATTCGCAATGAAGATGGGGATTATAGTCCGGCTCACCGTTCCTTATTAGAGTTTTTTGTCGCTTATAAGTTTGCTGCTGAATTGGGGATATTGGCTCCCGATTTCGTCGAGGTGGCACAGCCACAGTCCCATGTAAATCCACAGAAAACCGCTCAAAACTACACTTGGTCTAATTATTTTCGCCGCGAAGTTGATGTTAACGGAGAAGTGATTTTGATTTCGCCTCTCAATATGTTTTCTACGGAGTCTTTGGCACATTTGCGAACTACCTTTGGGGAAATGCCTCTCACGAAAGCAGTGCTAGATTTATTATTGCCGATGCTGCGTCCGGTGACCAACACTGATGAGGAAAACTTACAGGATATTTGCGATCGCTTGCGGGAAGTAGTGAAGGCGACACGGCGAAAAACCCTAGAAAAAGTCGGCTATGTTGGCGGGAATGCAATCACCCTGCTTTTGAAAACTGACAAGGCTGCTTTGGAGGGTTGCGATCTCAGTCATGCCGTGATTTTGGGCGCTGATTTTAGGGGTGCTAGTTTGCAGGATGTAAGTTTAGTAAAAGCCACTTTAACTAACTGTCTTTTTATGGAATCTATGAATATAGTTAGAGCATTAGATTTTACTCCTGATGGTAAACTTTTAGCCACAGGTGATGAATCTGGTCAAATTCATATTTGGCGAGTTGCCGATGGCTCAAAAATTGCCACATTGACAGGGCATCGCCTCTGCATCAAAACCCTAAAATTTAATGAAGATGGGCAAATTCTTGTCAGTGCTAGTTATGATAAAATCGTCAAGTTTTGGGATATGGCAAACCATGAATGTTTCCAAAGCATACTGATAGAGCCTAATTTGTTGTTTGATTCTAACCTGAGTCCAAATATGAAAATATTGGCGATTGGGAGTGTAGATGGTACAGTACAGTTGTGGGATATTAATAATGGTAAATGTTTGGCGTGTCTCCCCGGACACACCAGTTGGATTAATCGAATAGTTTTCAGTAATGATGGTCAAATTTTGGCAACCACAAGCAAAGACACAAATATCAAACTTTGGGATGTCGCTAATGCTAAATGCCTGAAAACTTTACCAGACCATGAAGAAGAAGTATGGGGTGTTGCTTTCAGTTATGATGGTCAAGTCTTAGCTAGTGGGAGTGCTGACGGAACCATTAAACTTTGGCAAATTGCTGATATAAATAATACTTCTCTGGCTGCTAGTATCTCCGCACACGATAGCGATCTCAGAGGATTAGCTTTTAGTCCCAATGGCAAAATACTGGCTAGTGGAAGTGGCGATCTCACGACGAAACTGTGGGACGTGAGCGATATTCATCATCCCCAACTCCTCAATACTTTACAAGAACATACTTCTTGGATAGAGGAACTGGCTTTTACACCAGATGGTAAAATATTAGCTATGTGTGCTGCTGATAAAAAGGTGAGTTTGTGGAATGTGGAAAACATTAATAATATCAAGCTCAACAGCATTTTAGGAGGCTGGTGTAATTGGATACGTTCAGTCGTTTTTAGTCCAGATGGTAAGACATTAGCCAGTGGTAGCGATGATTACTATGTCAGGATTTGGGATATAGAAACAGGGGAGATTTTAGCCAATTTACCGGGACATAAAGAACGAGTACAGGCAGTGGTTTTTAGTCCAGATGGTCAAACGATCGCTAGTGCTAGTCGAGATTTTACCGTCAGGTGTTGGAGTGTTGAGCATCATAAATGTTTAAGTACATTGAGGGCACACACAAACCAGTTATATGCGGTTGCTTTTAGTTACGATCATCAATTGTTAGTCAGTGCCGGGGATGACCGAACTATTAAGTTATGGGATGTGAATCCGACCCCCAAGTTAATCAAGGAAATTAACCCTTATCCTTGCAAAATATTTACAGTTGCCTTTAGTCCTGATAGTCAAAAAATCGCGGTGGGTGGGAGTGATAATATTCTGCAAGTGTGGGACATTGATTTCCAAAAACCTCCCCTAAAATTTGTCGGACATCAGGGAGAGATAATCTCAGTTAATTTCAGCCCTAATGGTCAAATATTGGCTACCAGTAGTAATGATAATACGGTGCGTTTATGGGATGTGACGACCCAAGAATGTCTGGCAATTTTTCCAGGTCAACAAGTTTGGACTTACCTGATTTCATTTAGTCCAGACGGTCAACTATTGGCGAGTGGAGGAGAAAACAATACGGTGCGTTTGTGGGATGTGACGACCCATGAATGTTATGCTACTTTTAACGGACATCAAAGTTGGGTGCTGGCAGTAGCTTTTAGCCCCGATGGTCAAACCTTGGCCAGTAGCAGTGCGGACGAGACAATTAAACTTTGGAATGTCCCAACGCGAGAATGTCTCAAAACTTTGAGAGTACCCAGACTTTACGAAAGGGCGAATATCTGCGGGGTAAAAGGTTTGAGCAATGCCCAAAAAGCAAGTATGAAAGTATTGGGGGCGATCGATTAACTGACGTTAATTGTTGTCTATTGGGTTGGGTTCCCACGGTGAGGGGTCAGAGTTTGATGGGGCGGTGTTGTCCAGGATACTACGACTTTGTGCGCTTCTAGCTAGGACGAGGTGGAGCATGGTATGGCACACCTGGGTAAGGATTAAGGTATGTTAACTCAAATTACCCTAAAATTAATGATTGCCGGAACAGCATTAAGATCAACATTTCCGGCTTGACCATTATAAATTGTCGAATTGACAGCATATTTTATGACGAATCATCAGCCAAATACTGACTTAACCAATAACCCCATACCTGTGGGAGTCCTAGGGTTTGGTGGTTTAGGACAAGCGGCGGCTAGGGTATTAACCCCTAAACAAGAAATGTGCTGGGTCGCAGCAGCAGATCAAAAGGGCTATATCTATTCCCCGGAAGGACTAGATCCAGACCTGTGCATCAGGACATATCGCGATCGCGGTTCTGTGGCAGACATAGAACCCGGCGGAACCCACAGCACCCAGAGTATTATTGACTTAATTAACCATGCTCCCCTAGTAAAGGGTTACTTTTTGGCGCTGCCTAATTTACCAAATACCTTTATGGCTTCCGTAGCCCAAGCCTTTATTAACTCCGGTTGGCAGGGAGTTCTAGTAGATGCCCTCAAGCGTACCAGCGCGGTGGAACAACTCCTAGAACTTCAGGAGGAGTTAAAAGCGGCTGGCATCACCTATATGACCGGTTGTGGGGCGACTCCGGGTTTACTCACGGCGGCGGCGGCGATCGCTGCCCAAAGTTATGCAGAAATTCACAGCGTTAACATCACCTTTGGGGTAGGTATAGCGAACTGGGAAGCCTACAGAGCTACTATCAGGGAAGATATTGCCCACCTTCCTGGTTATAACGTAGAAACAGCTAGGGCGATGACAGATGCGGAAGTAGAAGCCCTATTAGATAAAACTAATGGTTTGCTGAAACTGGAAAACATGGAACACGCCGACGATATTATGTTGGAATTGGCGGGTATTTGTTCTCGCGATCGCGTTACTGTTGGTGGAATTGTCGATACCCGTAACCCCAAAAAACCCCTGAGTACCAATGTACAAGTCACTGGTCGCACCTTCGAGGGGAAAATCTCCACCCACACCTTTACTCTGGGCGATGAAACTAGCATGGCTGCCAATGTCTGCGGTCCAGCTTTTGGCTATTTAAAAGCCGGGGTCAAATTGCACCAAAGGGGCATTTATGGACTGTTCACCGCCGCCGAAGTTATGCCGCAGTTTGTCCGTTAGGCTGGCACAGCCACAGCCGAGCAAATGCCTACAACTTGCTGCTTCACGGTTTGATAGAATGGGAGCCAGGCTGCTGCCTATAAATCACTAACCGGAGATATTGAATGAGTCTAAATGTTGTTACCCTGGTGGGAAGGGCCGGAATTGATCCGGATGTCAAATATTTTGGTGCGACCCGTTAGATGGAAAAGTTGCCCAGTTGGGTAGCGTGCCATCTGCGTAGACTAGGACAAGCGGTCACAGGTCTATGATAACTGGGTGTTTGGGTAGGTGAGGGTTTCACCAATTCCTACCGTCGTGATGCAGACGAAGCGACACCCCCACTGGGGAGACTGACTATCAATCTGGTGAAGCGGGGTGTAACGGAGGTAATCGCCAACCCATGGCGAAATCCCTTCTAGCTGAGATGAGTATGAGTAAGGTTAACTGAATCCACGTCTGAACCGTCGTTATTGATGACAGCCTAAATGGGTTATGGGCTGCGCCAAAAGGCAAGGATAAGGGCTGGGCAACTCGAAATTTGACCCGGAGCATCCCCTAAGAAACCCGGCGGATAGTGGAACTCTAACCTCATCGCAAAGCAGACACTCGGAACGGGGTAATCCGGCGTGCATCTCTCGGACAGGTCGATAACCGAGTAGGCAGTCAAGCCGCATGATGGCGCTGGAAAAGATTGACTCAGAAGCAAAGGCCTTTAGGAAACTAGAGGATAAGCCCACGGAGTCACGGTTACTTGGAGATGGATAATCAAGTCAGAGTTAATAAGCTATGAACACGGTAAAACCGATGTATGGATGGGAGACAATCAACTGGAAAAAAGTTGAATACCATGTCTTCAAGCTCCAAAAGAGAATCTATCGAGCCTCGGAACGTGGCGATGTCAAGGCGGTTCGTCGGTTGCAAAGGTTGTTGACAAATGCCATGGATGCCAAAATCCTGGCGGTGCGAGAACTTATCCAGGACAATGGTACGGAAAAGAGGGCGGGAGTTGATGGGGTAAACAGACTCAGGAATCAGGAGAAGCTAGATTTGGCTAACTGCCTGAAACTGGGAAAGAAAACTCAAACCCGCCGCCAGGTCTCGATACCTGAACCAGGAAAGGAGGAAAAGCCCGCCTTTGGTATCCTAATGATGATGGAAAAAGCCAAACAAGGGCTGGTTAAGCTGGCACTTGAACCGGAATGGGAGGCAAAGTTTGACCGGAATTCCTACGGGTTCCGCCCTGGAAGGTCTGCTCAAGATGCGATCGCAGCAATTTTCAATGGCATTAAGGAAGATCATAAATATGTCCTAGATGCACATATTGAGAAATGCTGTGAGGGAATTTACCATCAGAAACTACTAGCCAAACTAAATACCTACCCTAGACTCAGGCGACCAATTAAAGCCTGGTTGAAATCTGGGGTAATGGACGGAAAGGAATTGTTCCCGACGGAGACTGATACACCCCAAGGGGGATTGATGCCACTATTGGCAAATATCGCCCTTGACGGCTTGGAAAGTCTCCTAGAGGATACATTCAAGGGTGGAGTAGCAAACTGTCAGAATGGAAAAGCCACAGTGGTCAGATATGCCGATGATTTGGTGGTATTGGACGAAGAACTTGCGGTGATTCTGACAGCACAAGAAACTATAGAAGCCTGGTTGGGAGAAATGGGGTTAAAACTCAAAGACAGTAACACCCGCATTACTCACACTTTCACAGAACATAATGGGAATCTAGGCTGGGACTTTCTGGGGTACAATATCCGACAATATCCCACAAGCAAAAAGCGATCGCTCGCGACGGGAAACACGGAGCAGAAAATAGGCTGTCAAACTATCATCAAACCCAGTAAAGAGGCAATAAAACGCCACCTACAGAAAATAGATGAGATCATCGGAAGTCACAAAAACTCAAGTCAAGAACAACTGATCAATGCACTAAACCCAATCATTAGAGGGTGGTCGTCATATTACTCGACTGTGAGTAGTAAGGAAACCTTTGGTAAGATTGACAGTATTTTGTTCCACAAACTGAGAGGATGGGCTTTCTTTAGAAGGAATCGAAATCAGAATAACACGGATGTAATATCGAGTTACTGGGGAGTCAACCAAGGCATCGGATGGAAATTTATCACACCAGATCACAAATACTGTCTGGAAAAACATAGCCAAACCATGCTCAAACAGCACGTCAAAGTCAAAGGGGAAAAAAGCCCGTTTGATGGAGATTACGTTTATTGGAGTGAGCGGCTATTGAACTATCCGGGTGCGACCAATGCTATCGAAGTTTGACAGTAGATAATGTGATGGCAACTGATCACATTGATGGTAATTGAGCCAATAACACACTGTCGAACTGAGAAGGATAATATACGGACACTGCCATGATATCACAGACGCTAGAGGTATCTATTGATGACTGAGTAACTGAGGAGCCGTGTGAAGGGAAACTTTCACGCACGGTTCTGGAGCAGAGGTAGGAAAGGTGACTTTCTTATCGACTGTAATAGTCAGGAGCAGTAAAATGTCGATTACCGTTAGCTGTTGATCGTCGTAGTCGCAATAGCGATAAACCAGACTGGTTTAATTTAGACATTTGGGATAAGACGGCTGAAGTTGCTGCCAACTATGTCCGTAAGGGCAGTTTGATTGGAGTCAAGGGAAGATTAAGGATTGAGACATGGACTGACCGCAATACGGGTGTACCACGTTCGACTCCGGTGATTGTGGTTGATCAACTTGAACTACTAGGATCTCGTCAGGATAATCAGGCATCTGGTGTTCCTGAGAATTATGATGAGTTCTAGGGGTATGCTCTGGTAGTCGGGTTGATAACATAGTTAAAATCCGACTGCTAGGGGATACCACCCTTGATGTGTTGCACTATGAAAGTTCATTTTTGTTGTGAGTTCACCAGAATTAGATCAGATTTTGCATGAGTACAGATCTGGACAAATAGCCTTTGAACAGGGTCGATACCGCCAATCGGTGGTACATTTGGAAACAGCCAGAGATGCAGTGGAGGCTAACTCTGGCTTGGGTGGCGAGGTCCAGATTTGGCTGGTAACAGCCTATGAAGCCCTAGGGGAAAGACAAAAGGCGATCGCTCTTTGCAAAACCCTCAAATTTCATCCCAGCCTACAAACCAGGAAACAGTCGCGCCGGTTGCTAGAAATTTTGGAAGCACCCAAACTCTATAAGGGTTCGGAAGGGTTAATCGAAATTCCCGATCTGAGTAACTTAGGAGAAAACGCAGATAAATTTCCTGTAGCATCATCAAGCCGAGAAACTTCTGGGAAAGCAGCCCCAGTCAAATCTAAATCACCAGACCCAGAGGTTGATCTAACTCAGGTGAATACGAAGGATAATCAATTTTTGTGGGTGGCTCTGATTTTCCTGGGGTTGATAATGACTAGCTTACTCTTGCATAACATCGGGTAATTTTCGGCAGGAGCCAGAAATTACTGATCATCAATGCAGGTAAAGGATTAGACCTAGGTTAAGGGGGTTATGACACCTAACAGGTGAACGCCAGCCGGTTGCTCTGTCGTCTATCTTTAAGGACATGACGGAGGCAAACATTACCCGATCTGGGAGATGGCTTAAATGCCAGATTACCAAAATTACGTTTTTGTGGTTGACACCAAGGGGCAACCGTTAAAGCAGCTAAAGCGATAATAGTCTAAATCCCCTAATGCACGGAATCACTCGTAGTGTAACAATAGTATGGAAACGGAAACTCCAGACCTAGAAAGCATTAAGCGCCAGTTAATGAGTATTAGACGACCTAAAAAACCAAAGATGCTGGTGGTAGACGATGAACCAGATAATTTGGATTTGCTATATCGTACCTTTCGGAGAGACTTTAGCGTTTTTAAAGCGGAAAGCGGGGTCCGCGCCCTAGAAATTCTCTCTCAGGAAGGGGAGGTAGCAGTGATCATATCTGATCAACGGATGCCAGAAATGAAAGGGACTGAATTTCTCAGTAAAACTGTACCCCAGTTCCCTAACACGGTGCGGATTATTCTCACGGGTTTTACGGATATTGAAGACTTGGTGGACGCGATTAATTCCGGCCAAGTTTATAAATACATTACTAAACCTTGGGACCCGAATGAGTTAAAAACGGTGGTTCAACGAGCGGCGGAAACCTATGAACTGCTGAAACTGCGGACAGAGCAACTATGCCGAGCCAACAGCCAAATCCAACTCTTGAGCGATATTATGGGAATGGCACTCAAGGCGACGGAGATAGAGGAAACTCTACAGGCGATCGCTAAGGCTATTGGAGAACAGATAGAAGCTGATGGGGTGATTCTGCAAGTGGTTTCCTCAGATAGTTTGGCTCCCACAGTCGGAGCCTATGGTATCGTGGAGGATGCGAAGGGTTGGCTGGCTGATGATCCGATTGTCAGTGAAGCGATCGCTACTCAAATCGCCCAGGGAGAAATAAATATCCCCAATAACTCAGATCTAGCGGAAAGCGATCGCTATAAAAGCGCCAATATCCAAGCTCACCTGTGTACCCCCATTATCGATCGCAATCAAGTGGTCGCAGTGTTCTCCCTGCAATGGCAAAAACCCTGTCAACTGTCCCCAGATGACCTGTATACGGTTAAGTTGGTGGCTCAGGAAATGGCTCTAGTTTTATCTCGCTTACACCAATCAACTTAAAATATGAAGCTAGATAGAACCGAAGAACATATCCAAGACCTGTTTAACCGTATTGCTCCGGTCTATGACCAGATGAACGACTGGCTGAGTTTTGGGAGTCATCGCATTTGGAAACAAATGGCGGTTAACTGGAGTGGCGCTCGTCCCGGTCATATAGGGTTAGATCTATGTTGCGGGACTGGTGACTTAACCAGACTTTTGGCTATCAAAGTCGGTAGCTCAGGAAAAGTTGTTGGGGTGGATTTTTCCCGTCAACTGCTGGCTATTGCTGGCGATCGCCAACCACCCTTTACCCTATCCCCGGCTCCCATTACCTGGGTAGAAGCAGATGTACTGGATCTTCCCTTCCCGGATCATTACTTTGACTGTGCTACCATGGGTTATGGTTTGCGTAATGTGGTAGACATTCCCCGCAGCCTGAAAGAACTCCATCGCGTCCTGAAACCCGGTGGGACGGCGGCGATTTTAGATTTTCACCGTCCCGAAAATGCCTTTAAAACCTTTCAACAATGGTATCTCGATCGCATTGTTGTTCCAGTAGCTAATACTTTCGGACTAGAGGCTGAGTACGCCTACCTTAACCCTAGCCTAGAAAAATTCCCCACGGGTCCCCAACAGGTCGCCCTAGCAGAGGCAGCGAATTTTAGTCGGGCTACTCACTATGCGATCGCAGGGGGTATGATGGGAGTATTGGTTCTCGAATCAGGGGGTTGATGAGCTGAAACATCCCGATCCCAACAACCACCCTAATTCACAAAGGCGAATATACAAGGCAATTCGTCAGTTGTCCTAGTTACCTGGGATTTGCAGAAATGTTGTGGCATAATGGTCAATTTATCTCAAGTATCGATTTTTATCGTTCCCCCAATTTTGGGGGGAATTATCGGCTACTTTACCAACGACCTAGCCATCAAAATGCTATTCCGTCCCTATAAAGCCAAAAAGGTCGGAAAAATTCAACTTCCCTTTACTCCCGGTTTAATTCCCCGCAACCAAGAAAGGCTGGCGAAAAGGGTTTCTGATACTATTATGCAGTCCCTGCTGACACCAGAGGAACTCCAGAAAGTTGCGCGCCGCCTATTAAAAACCGAACGCATTGAAGCGACGATTTTATGGTTATTACAACTGGCGCTGGCTCAGGTAAAAGCTGATACAGAACAGAAAACCGCAAAAATTTTGGCAGGTATTCTGAGGGACTTTTTGGGGGAATCTTTACCTAGGATATTGCGGGTTATGGCGCGGCGGGAAGATTTTTTAGAGCCGCAGCTAAATCAGATTTTTGATCAAGTGATGTTGGAGTTCCAACTAAGTGACCAACAGGCTCAAAAACTTTCGGAATGGCTATTAGACCGAGTAATTCCCCCAGAAATTATCCGACTGACTTTAATTGATTTTCTGACCGATCGCAATATTTCGATTATTGACGAAGGCTTCCGGGAACAAAGCACGGGAACCTATTGGGTAGTGGCTAATATTTTCGGTCTCCGCACGACTTTAACCCGGTTAAGAACTTTTTGTCTGGATGAAAAAGAAGAAACTAATCACCGACTGGAAAAACTGTTAACTTCTCTGGGTGTTAGGGAGCGACTAAAGGAGTGGTTGCAGAATCTTTCGATGCAAAATTTGCCGCTGTCTACGGTGCGACAATTACGCAAAACTTTCCGGGATACTGTGCGAGAATATGTCCAAGAACAGGGTATAGATTTAATTCAGGAGTTGACTAAATCTATTGATTGGGAAAGGGTTTCCGCCTTAATTTTAAAGCGGCTGCAAACTTCCCCAGTGGTTAATAATTCCCTAGGATTAGTTAGTCAAGAGTTGGCGCTGGTTTTGGAACGCTACCTAGAAGAAGACTTAGAGAAATTGGTGGCTAAGGCGATTCCGATTTTGAATCTTGATGGAGTGATTATAGAACGGGTAATGGCTACTTCTCCACAACAGTTAGAAGTAGCAGTTAATGGAATTGTGAAAAGTGAATTACAAGGAATAGTTAATCTGGGGGGTATTTTGGGGGTAATAGTTGGCTCACTACAAACGGTGATTTTGCTATTGCGTTAAAGTAACATACCCGCCACACAAGCGGTCATAAAACAAGCGAGAGAACCAGCAATCATGGCTCGGACTCCTAATTGGGCTAGGTCTGCTTGTCTTTCTGGTGCGATCGCGGAAATGCCACCGATTTGAATGGCGATCGAGCCAATATTAGCAAATCCACAAAGGGCGTATGTAGCAATTAAAATCCCCCGGGGAGTAATGGTGGGTTCAGTAGTACCTACAACATTGGCATTTTCCATGAGTTGTTTCAGGTCTAAATAAGCGATAAATTCATTAAGAATAATCTTCTTACCCAGTAACACGCCGACGGTGGCGCAGTCTGACCAAGGTACACCCATTAACCAAGCGACGGGAGCAAAGATAAAAGAAAATAGCCATTCCAAGGAAAGTTGAGGTAATCCTATCCCGGCTCCTAACCATCCTAACACGCCGTTAACTAGGGCTAATAATCCTAAAAAAGCAATCAGCATGGCGGCGACATTTAGGGCTAATTTCATGCCTTCAGTGGCTCCGGTGGCGGCGGCATCAATGGCATTAGCAGAAGTGGGTTTTACTTCGATTTTTACCTTTCCGGCGGTGGGGGAAGGCTCGGTTTCAGGATAGAATATTTTAGAAATAGCTAAACTAGCAGGGGCGGACATTACGGAAGCGGCAATTAAATGTTCTGCGGGAACACCAAAGGAAATATAAGCGGCTAACACTCCCCCGGCGACGGTGGCAAATCCCCCGGTCATCATGGCATGGATTTCCGATCGCGTCATGGTGGCAATATAGGGTTTAACTAATAAGGGAGCCTCGGTTTGTCCGACGAAAATATTGGCGGAACAGGAGAGGGTTTCTGAACCGGAAGTCTTGAGGGTTTTCATCATTAACCATGCTACCCATTCGACTACTTTCTGTAAGATGCCATAGTGATATAAGATGGTGATGAATGAGGAAAAAAAGACAATGGTCGGCAAGACCTTAAAGGCGATGAAATGCTGCTCAAAATCGTCTCCAAATACAAATTGGGCTCCCGCATCGGAAAAGTTGAGAAACTGGGTGACAGCAGCGCCTAGGGCTTGGAAAATGGCGAATCCTATGGCGGTTTTCAGAATCACAATGGCAAATAAAATTTGCAGGGCAATGCCCCAGAAAACGGTAGGCCAGCGAATCTGCTGACGATCGCCGGAAAATAAATAGGCGAGGACTACAAATACTACAAGTCCTAATGCGGAAATTGCCCGTTCCATTTGCTGTTGTTAAGTTAGGGTGAGGTTGAGTTGAGCGATCGCTGGTCACAGGTCGCTGGTCACAGGTAGCGACGGTGACGGAGTATGTAACAATAGAGGGTTAGCACTATCAACGCCTGGATAAGGCGAAAGTTCCATGTCTCGACCCATAGTTGCCATTATCGGCCGCCCTAATGTCGGTAAGTCTACACTGGTAAACCGTCTTACACAAACCCAAGATGCGATCGTTCATGATCAACCGGGGATGACCCGCGATCGCACCTATCGTTCCGCCTATTGGCAGGATCGAGAGTTTACCGTAGTCGATACGGGAGGGTTAGTCTTTGATGATGATACCGAGTTTTTGCCACTAATTAGAGAACAGGCCTTGATGGCTTTGGCAGAAGCGACAGCGGCTATTTTGGTGGTGGATGGACAAACAGGACCGACGGGAGGGGATGAGGCGATCGCTAGTTGGCTACGACAACAAAAGGTTCCGATCCTCTTAGCAGTTAATAAATGTGAATCTCCTACCCAGGGACTGACTCAGGCGGCGCAATTCTGGGAATTGGGTTTGGGAAACCCTTTTCCGATTTCTAGCATTCATGGTAGCGGTACGGGGGAACTGCTGGATGCTTTGATTGAAAATTTACCAGCTTCCACAGACAATGAGGACAGCGAAGAATTGCGAGTGGCAATTGTGGGCCGTCCGAATGTGGGTAAGTCTAGCCTATTAAATACTTTTCTGGGTCAGGAAAGGGCGATCGTCAGTCCAATTTCCGGCACTACCCGTGATGCGATCGATACCATCGTAGAACATAATGGCAATACCTATCGGCTAGTAGATACGGCGGGGATACGCCGGAAAAAGCACGTTGAGTATGGGGCGGAGTTTTTTGGGATTAACCGGGCTTTTAAGGCGATCCGACGGGCTGATGTGGTGTTGTTTGTCATTGATGCTGTGGAAGGAGTCACAGACCAAGATCAAAAATTGGCGGGTCGTATTTCTGATGACGGGCGCGCCTGTGTGATTGTGGTAAATAAATGGGATGCGGTGGAAAAGGATAGTTACACGATCCTAGAGTATGAAAAAGTAATGCGATCGCGATTGTATTTTCTCGATTGGGCAGATATGATTTTTGTCAGCGCTATGACCGGACAGCGGGTTGAGAAAATTTTTAAATTGGTGGACAAAGCCGCCGAAGAAAATCGCCGCCGAGTCTCTACATCGGTAATTAATGAAGTCATCGAAGAAGCAGTCCGTTGGCATTCTCCCCCCACCAGTCGCCAAGGACGACAGGGTAAAATCTACTATGGAACTCAAGTTACCTCCAGTCCGCCCACAATTGTCTTGTTTGTGAATGACCCAAAACGGTTTGGGGATAATTATCGGCGCTACATGGAAAGCCAGTTCCGTCAACAATTGGGATTTGCTGGGACTCCCATTAGACTATTATGGCGGGGTAAAGCTATGCGGGAAGTAGAGAGAAATTCCTCTAACCGGGCGACTAAGGTTTGATTACTGACCAGTTGCGCCCAGTTGGCATTGATCCCCCCAACTATAGTTAATTGTTGAGAAAATGGACCTACTGCGATCGCTACCTATCGGTTTATACTTAGAACAACCGATTACTTGGCTTCATCGCCTTGATTCCCGGATTAAGCTAGTCTGGTTGATGAGCTTTCTCATTGCACCGATCCTCTCTAATGCCCTTTGGCGGTTGGGGTTGGTGGTGCTATTGATGGTGATTACCCTAGTGGCAGCAATTCCGTTCCGGGTGTGGAAGCGACAAATGGGCTGGCTATTAACTTTCTGTAGCTTATTGTTGATAGTAAGTGCTATCCTACCTGATGGGTTGAGTGTTAGCCATCAACCTCGCCTCCCCAGAGATGAGATAGCCTTGGAAATGCAAAGTCTTGGGAGAGTGGGAGGACTGGGAGAAAATGCCACAACGGCCGCTGATTCGGTGACTGAGACTGAGGGTTTACCTCAACCAACAGCCTATAGTTATATTCTGCTGGCAGCGGGTCCGTTAACTATTACCCGCTATTCCCTGGATCTGGGTGTTCGGATTAGTACCTTGCTGTTTACCCTGGTTTACAGCACTAATCTATATCTACTGACTACGGCTTCTGAGGAAATTGCTGTGGGGATCGAAAGCCTGATGAAACCATTGCGACGGCTGAAAATTCCGGTAACAGAAATAGCCCTCACCCTCACTCTGTCCCTGCGTTTCTTTCCCCTGGTACTTGAGGAAATTCAGAACCTATATAGATCTGTGCGTACTAGGGCGATCGACTGGAAAAAACTGGGCTGGCGAAGGGCGACTCAAATTTGGCTTTTGGTGGCAGAACGACTCCTAGAAAATTTATTATTGAGAGCAGAACAAATTGCTAATGCCATGAAAGTCCGAGGCTTTACCAGTCCTAACCAACATCGAGTTGAGTGGCATCAACTTCAAATTAATTGGTGGGATTGGGTCGCCCTATTAGCCTTAACTATATTTTGGGGTATGCGTTTGGTTTGGGGCTGGGAATCTTAAGACCAACACTCTTTCCCCGCTTCCCGGTGCGAGGCGCTATGACTTGAAAAGTGCGCCTGAGAGTGTCAAGATAAATCGGCTGATTATTTGATTCTGGGATATATCTCTGATAGACGGGCTCGAATAGCAGAGTAACACCAGGTAATTGCCTTTTTTCTAAGTTAGTGCTTGCTGATGCGTGAGGCGGAATGACAACAGAAACTTACATGAACCATCCCAACTTTGGCTTACTTTTTAAAGTTTGCCCAGTTGAAGATAATCAGGAATTATTTACTACCCTTTACGCCCAACGCCTATTTTTCTTGGTGACTCAATCACCGGCTGGCTTGAAGTTTGAACCGATAAGCCGCTCCGATGCCAAGATGTTAGTGGAAATTCGTTTGCGAATGTTGCGACGCACTGGCCAAATGGAGCCTTATAAAAAACTGCAAATAATTCATCAGCAGACCTTTCTATAGCTTGACTAACCCACTATGACTGACTATGACTGATTCGATCGCTGAAAGAATTGCCCAAATTCGGGCTGCTATTCCCCCAGAGGTGCGACTGGTCGCTGTGACCAAAACGGTTTCGGTGGAGGCTATACGCTTGGCTTATGAAGCCGGAGTGAGGGATTTTGGCGAAAATCGTGTTCAGGAAGCAGAGGCGAAACAACTTCAATTGCAAGATCTCAGGGATATTACTTGGCACTTGATTGGTCATCTACAAAGCAATAAGGCGGCGACGGCGATCGCTCATTTTGATTGGCTCCACTCGGTTGATAGTTGGAAATTAGCCCAAAGACTCGATCGCCTGGCTAGAGAACAGTCTCGCTGTCCCCGGATCTGCCTACAGGTGAAAATCCTCCCAGATCCTAACAAATATGGTTGGACAGTCCCGGAGTTACTGGCTGATTTACCCCAGCTTAATGCCTGTGAGTCCCTAAATATTCAAGGTCTAATGACAATTCCCCCCCAAGGCTTGACCGAAACCCAAACGCGATCGGTTTTTGAAAAAACCCGTCAGTTAGCGGCTGAAATTGGGGCGCAAAACTGGTCTAATATCAAAATGGCAGAATTATCTATGGGTATGTCAGGGGACTATTTACTAGCCGTAGAAGCAGGGGCTACTATGATTAGACCGGGACAAATTATATTCGGCCCAAGGAATATCTAAAGCGATCGGGTCGGAGCCAGAATTTAATCCAAGATTTGCTTTACATCTTAGGACAATAAGGTACAATACCCAAAAAGATTCGCAACTCAATAATGAATATACGGTGAAACCCCAGACCATGCCAAATTTCCCTGACGACATACTCATCAAGTCGGATTCATGGTAAAATAAAATCATGGCTTACAAAGCTTTCCGAACCAAACTAAAACTCAATGACCGTCATCGCACCTTGATGGCCAAACACGCGGGTTATGCTCGGTTCGTGTTTAATTGGGGATTACACTTATGGAGGTCAGCTTATGAAGAGGGACTCAAGCCTAATATCAACTCCATTAAAAAGGTTTTTACTCATTATGTGAAACCTCAATATCCTTGGATATCTGAATTGTCTTCTAAAGTTGATCAATATGCCTTCATTAATCTAGGGGATGCCTTTAAGCGCTTCTTCAAGGGAATAAGCAGTTATCCTAAATTTAAGAAGAAAGGCTACCATGATAGCTTTACCCTTGACAATTCGGGAAAGCCATTCAAGTTGTCAGGAACTCGCCATAAGCTGCCTTTTGTGGGCTGGGTTTCTACGTTTGAGGCTCTACCCGAAAGTGGGGTTAAGAAAGTCACTATAACGCGCCAAGCAGGTGACTGGTATATTAGCTTTTTCGTAGAAATCACGCCAGAAATTACACCGAAATATCGAGAGAGAATCGGGGTAGACCTAGGAATTAACAATTGGGCGACTTGCTCCGATGGGACCCAATTCTCTAATCCCAAGGCTTATAAAGCAGCCACCCAAAAACTAGCTCGATTACAACGTCATTTAAGTCGCAAAGTCAAAGGCTCAAAAAATCGGGCCAAATGTCTCTTAAAAGTTCAAAAGCTACATCAAAGAGTAGCTAATATTCGCCGTGACACGATTCATAAAATAACTACTTTTTTGGCTAAAAACCACAGCCAAGTAGTCATTGAAGATTTGAATGTGTCTGGAATGCTGAAAAATCATGGTTGGGCGGGTTCTATCGCTGATGCTTCATTTTATGAGTTCCGTCGGCAACTAGGTGACAAGGCAGAACGTTATGGTTCAAAGTTGATTATTGCCGATAGATTTTATCCATCCAGTCAACTGTGTTCTAATTGCGGTTATCGTCAAAAAATGCCCCTAGTCCGTCGGACTTTTGAATGTCCAAACTGTGGCCTGAAGATTGATAGAGATTTGAACGCCAGTATAAATTTAGAAAAATCGCCTGGTTCAGACGATTACACTTGTGGACGGGGTGCTGCCGACAGTCCCGGACGAAGCCAGAAATAAACGTCAATATCCGGCTATGTCCGGTTTTGTTTAAGTTTTATAGAGCAGTCCACCTGATGAACTATCAATAGGGGGGATGAGGAACTTTCGGGTTAAACTTTAATCATCTGCCTTTGTGTGAGGGGAGGAAATGTCTAAAAAAATGATGACAATCAGCCCCCACCAGGTCAGCTAGAGCGGTATCTTTAGAGCAGTTACTCAACATATGAGATCTTTAAGGGTTGTTTCCTCAATTGGGGATCTCGTGTAAATTTAGTTGACCCTGTGCTTTAGGGTACAAGGCCTGTCTATCCGGGGACTGGTTACAGTCTGGGTAATGCAGGCAGTAAATATCAAAATGTCAATGGTGACGTTTTGTGGCAGTTTTATGGAGCAGAGTGAGCCGTGAATACACTGTTTAGCAAACTTAGAGATTTCGTAGGACTCAATGAGTCAGTTGAGTACGATTACGAATACGATGAAATGGAAGGGGAACAATACCAGAATATGTATCAAGCCCCTCAACCACAGGCTGCTCCTCTCATGTCAGAGGAAGAACGTCGTGGGTCTCGTCGCCCCCGTGAACGTGCTGTGGCGGCGGTCGGAGGTGGTAATATGACATCTGAATCAGTAACAATGGGTTCAACAGGAATGAATAATGTAATTGGAATGCCAGGAGCGATCAACGGAATTTCGGAAGTGATGGTTATGGAACCTCGCACTTTTGAAGAAATGCCGGCCGCTATCCGCGCCCTGAAGGAACGCAAGTCTGTAGTTCTGAATTTGACGATGATGGACCCAGACCAAGCTCAGAGAGCGGTAGATTTCGTGGCTGGTGGCACTTATGCCCTCGATGGTCATCAAGAACGCATTGGAGAAAGCATCTTTCTGTTTGCTCCTAGTTGTGTTCAGGTTAGAACTCAAGGTGGGGTGGCTAATGAGGTTCCCGGTGTGCGTCCCCGCGTGAGTTCTAGTCCTTCCTCGGCTTGGCAACCAGAAAAGGTCCAGGCGATGCAGTAGTTGCGGGTGATGCAGATACGATGGGACAAGGGGAGATGTTTGGCAGGTGATAGTTATGCTTCTCCCCTAATCCTTAGCCCAAATTTTGAGATAATGGACGGATGAGTGAGTTTAAATTGGGATTGATTGGTGGCGGGGTCATGGGAGAGGCTTTGCTGTCGGGTCTGTTGGCGAAGCAGATTTATGCCCCGGGAATGGTGATGGTTAGTGACCCTTCTGGCGATCGCCGTCAGTTTCTGTCTGACAAATATGGGGTTGGGGTAACATCTGATAATCGGGAAGTGGCGAAAGCTACTGAGGTGCTGTTGCTGGCTGTCAAGCCTCAGATTTTTGGCTGGGTGGCTGACGATTTAAAAGGACTGCTAAAGCCGGGTACTATCATCATCTCTATTTTGGCGGGTGTTACCCTGTTTAAGTTGGAGAGGGTTTTTTCAGACTCTCCAGTGATTAGGGTTATGCCAAATACTCCCGCTACAGTAGGAGCCGGAGTTAGCGCTTTGGCTGCTGGTAGTTCCGTGGAACCTGCACAGATTAAACGCGCTACGGAGATTTTAGCAGCAGTTGGGGATGTGGTGGAAGTTCCAGAATATTTGATGGATGCGGTAACCGGTTTATCGGGTTCTGGTCCTGGATATGTGGCGATTATGATTGAGGCTTTGACTGATGGAGGAGTGGCGGCTGGACTTCCTAGAGCGATCGCCTCAAAGTTGGCTCTGGATACCGTTTGGGGAACCGCTCAACTCTTGCGGGAATCTCAATTACACCCAGCCGAATTAAAGGATCGCGTCACCAGTCCAGGGGGTACAACTATTGCGGGAATTGCGGAACTAGAGGCGGCGGGTTTTCGCTCGGCTTTAATTAAGGCGGTGAAAGCGGCTGGCGATCGCTCCCGGGAATTAGGGAATTAGGGGGTAGGGTCTGCTGAGAGTTTTTGACCAATGCGGGGTTCTGTACCCTGCAAAATCCGCTCGATATTGCTACGATGTCGCCAAATCACATAAGTTCCGGCGGCGATCGCAAAAATTTGGTAGGGGAGGGGTTGTCCGGTGATAATCATTAAAGCCGCGATGGTGATAGCCCCAGCAATAGAACTTAAAGATACAATCCGGGAAACAGCTAAAACCACCCCAAATACAATCAATGTAGCCAAAGCCAGCAGCCAATTGAGAGCAAATAAGATCCCCAAACTGGTAGCCACAGATTTACCGCCCTTAAAGCCTATCCATATAGACATTGTATGCCCGAATACGGCGATTAAGCCAGATAATGTGGCTATCGAGTAAGCCAAAACTTGAGGGGAGTCAATCCCAGCCATAGTAGCAATTTGGCGGGTTTCATTGAGGGAATACACCCAGAAAACCATAGCAATAGCAGCGACACCCTTCAAAATATCGACTGCTAAAACCATGATCGCTGGCAGTTTACCACAGGTTCTTAATACATTAGTTGCGCCAGTTGAACCAGAACCCTCCGCCCGGATATCAATACCATAGAACCAAAGGGCGATCGCATATCCAGTAGGAATTGAGCCCAGCAGATAAGCCACCACCAACACCACCCCATTGAGAATGAACCAATTAACCATATTTAATCAAATTTCCTGCATCCATCGACAATTTGCAAACCGAATCCGACTAGCCTATATCAACTGCCCTCAAAACCTATCGAAGGATGACTGAGCCGCCGCCTGTGGGTCAGGAGCAAAAGCCAACCAGAGGGGAAACTGGAGCAACGAGAGGCTAATTTTGTCCTCTGTATCATCAATAATAATAAACGGAAGCCGACCATCATTAACCAACCTGTCCGCTTTTTGAGCCAATAACTCTGGGTCTTCAAATAATCCCAACCCTCGCTCAGGTCCAAAATCACGGCGGTCAATTCCTAAGCAGTCTTGAAGTCCCCGCCGCCACTCTCCCAGGCGTTCTGGACTATTCGCCAAAACCAAAGTCCCCAAACGTCTGTCATAGAGACTTCTGAGAATAGATATAGTCGCCGAAGCCACCAGAATATTTTGCAGACGGCTTCCCATAGTCCGCAACGCACCGCGTCCACCTTGGTTAAAGAACCAATTAGAAACCTGTTTAGCGTGGATAGGCTCAAAAGTGCGGCGGAACTGCCAAGGGGGGCCATAATAGTCAGGATTAGTGCGGTATTGGTCAATAATCCGACGAATTTGTTTGGTTTGTTCAGCAAAAGCCGACTTCGTAAATTGAGTATTAGGGTCAGGTTCAGCCACGGACTCCGCCGACTGACCTGCGGGAGTGGAACTAGCAGCAGGGGGAGTGATGGGTTCTTCTGGGATTAACTCAAGCTGTTCTGCGGTAGCCGCCAGGTCTTGAAGACTACCAACCAAATAATCTTTAAAACCTTGGACTCGGATAGCCAAATCCTGAGAAACCCCTGCAAAAGTAGTTCGCATTTCTTGCTCAATGCGTTCTCGGCGACGTTCGAGTTTTTCTACTTCCACCTGTAGAGTCTGTCGCCTCGCCTCCAACTGGCTGAGGGCTTCAGAAACCAGGTTTCCCATAGATTGAGTGAGGGCGGTTTGTTCCTGCTGTAATTTTGCCTTAGTTATCTGAAGTTGGGCAATTTCCTGCCTCAAATCTTCAGCCTGACGCTTGAGGTAATCTATAGGCTCGTCGGGGGACTGAGAGCCTGTGGTTAAATTAGGTTCAAGTGGTGATGATTCAGGTTGAGAATTCAATGGTTGTACTGCTCTATAAAACTTAAACAAAACCGGACATAGCCGGATATTGATGTTTATTTCTTGCTTCGTCCGGGACTGTCGGCAGCACCCCGTCCACAAGTGTAATCGTCGGAACCAGGCGATTTTTCTAAATTTATACTGGCGTTCAAATCTCTATCAATCTTCAAGCCACAGTTTGGACATTCAAAAGTCCGACGGACTAGGGGCATTTTTTGACGATAACCGCAATTAGAACACAGTTGACTGGATGGATAAAATCTATCGGCAATAATCAACTTTGAACCATAACGTTCTGCCTTGTAACCTAGTTGACGACGGAACTCATAAAATGAAGCATCAGCGATCGAACCCGCCAAACCATGATTTTTCAGCATACCTGACACATTCAAATCTTCAATGACTACTTGGCTGTGGTTTTTAGCCAAAAAAGTAGTTATTTTATGAATCGTGTCCCGCCGAATGTTTGCTACTCTTTGATGTAGCTTTTGAACTTTTAAGAGACATTTGGCCCAATTTTTCGAGCCTTTGACTTTGCGACTTAAATGACGTTGTAATTGAGCTAGTTTTTGGGTGGCTGCTTTATAAGCCTTGGGACTAGAGAATTGGGTCCCATCGGAGCAAGTCGCCAAATTGTTAATTCCTAGGTCAACCCCGATTCTCTCTCGATATTTCGGTGTAATTTCTGGCGTGATTTCTACGAAAAAGCTCATATACCAGTCACCTGCTTGGCGCGTTATAGTGACTTTCTTAACCCAACTTTCGGGTAGAGCCTCAAATGTAGAAACCCAGCCCACAAAAGGCAGCTTATGGCGAGTTCCTGACAGATTGAATGGCCTTCCGGAATTGTCAAGCGTAAAACTATCATGGTGGCCTTTATTCTTAAATTTAGGATAACTGCTTATTCCTTTGAAGAATCGCTTAAAGGCATCCCCTAGATTAATGAAGGCATATTGATCAACTTTAGAAGACAATTCGGACATCCAAGGATATTGAGGTTTCACATAATGAGTAAAAACCTTTTTAATAGAGTTGATATTAGGCTTGAGTCCCTCTTCATAAGCTGACCTCCATAAGTGTAATCCCCAATTAAACACGAACCGAGCATAACCCGCGTGTTTGGCCATCAAGGTGCGATGACGGTCATTGAGTTTTAGTTTGGTTCGGAAAGCTTTGTAAGGTTATGGTCGAAAGGGAAGTCACCTTCCCCAACTCCACTTCCAAACCGTACTTGAGACTTTCACCTCATACGGCTCCTAATGTAGATACCCTTTTTGTCACTAGGAACAGGGTTACGAACCCCCGCTTTATGATTCCAACTTTGGGAGCTTGGCATACAACTCGTAGTCTTTAAACTCGCTCTCGTCATATTACTCCTACTTGTCGCAGTCTCCATATCTACACCGTGACTAGTGGGCATATCCTAATCATTACAATTAGGCATTGGCTTTCAGTCACATCCTTTCCCCTCAATGGTATACGCTTACACTTTTCGCTACTCCTTGTGAGTAATATTGCTCACTTTTTTGATAAGGAGAACCAATGAGGAGTTTAAACGTTCCGTTTATATGGGCATTCCATCTTTAGACTTGTCCTCTCCACCGGGGTACTTAAAAAGGTCTGTGTAGGTGTTTTATGCAAAACCCTACTTTTCCCCTTGCTCTTTTGAGCGCAGCGTGGCAACCTATTACGCTGCTAAATCATTACGATGGTTCAAGCCAGACATTCGGTTTCCCTAGTCATGGATGGTTGGCAGTGGTCGCATTTGGTAGTAGGTTCTACCTCACGCCTTCCGTTCCCCGCTTCAATCCCAGAATCGTGTATCCTGAAATTGGGGGTGGCTATCGCCTTTACTCTCTACTCCCTGATTTCTCAGTTTGTTTATGACCTTGAGTCCCCTGCCTTGCTCAGATTTCTCCAAGCGTCGGGACATATAAACAGTTATGGGATGGTCAGGATACGAGTCCCTTATATTCCACCAAGGGGTGGAAGTCCCACTAGGAGGCTATTTCGGGCATTGCAGCCTTATTTGACTCCTAAACGTCTCGCACCATGGTTTGATTTTACCATGAAGAATCCGACTTGATGAGTATGTCGTCAAGGAAATTTGGCATGGTCTGGGGTTTGACCGTATACTCATTATTGAGTTGCGAATCTTTGGGGTTATTGTACCTTATTGTCCTAAGATGTAAAGCAAATCTTGGATTAAATTCTGGCTCTGGGTTCAAACTAGGGTAAGGTAGGGTGCGTCAAACCTACTCAATATCGATCATAATTATGCGATCGCACCATACCCCTGCTATTTCAATCCCAATCGAATAATTTTCGCCAAAGAGTGCGATCGCCTCCCGTAGCCTCCGGTCGGGTGCGTCATAACCCGGCTATATAAATGCCTGGGGATAATTCCCTGCTGACGCACCATAGAGACTATATTTGTTATTGGGGAATGTTGACTGTTGAGGGTTCTTTGGTCAAGAACAATTCCCGGATTTTTTCAGCAATTTGGGAACTTGTCAGACCCAGATCAACTTTGGATTGATCCGGTGTAGCATGATCCACCAATTGGTCAGGAATGCCGAACCGCTTAACAGGTACTAAGACATCGTGATCCAGTAGTGCTTCTGCTACTGCGGAACCAAATCCACCCATTATGCAGCCTTCTTCCAGGGTGACGACTTTACCGATTTTTTGGGCTAAGGGTACAATCAGCTCTGTGTCTAGGGGTTTGACAAATCTGGCATTAACCACAGTGGCATCAATGCCGTGTTCACCGAGAATCTCAGCCACCTGCATAGCGGTGTTAACCATTGTACCATAGCCGAGTAATAGGAGATCATCGCCCTGGCGGAGAATTTCACCTTTACCGATCGCAATAGGTTCCCAGCCTTCTTCCATAAGTGGAACCCCATTACCGGAACCACGGGGGTAGCGCATAGCGATCGGTCCTGAAGTATGATTAATACCAGTCACCAGCATTTGCTGCAATTCGGCTTCATCTTTAGGAGCCATAATGGTCATATTGGGGAGACAGCGGAGATAGGCGATATCATACATTCCCTGGTGAGTGGGACCATCTACCCCTACAATTCCGGCGCGGTCCAAACAGAAGAAAACGGGCAAGTTTTGGATACAGACATCATGGATAATCTGATCATAGGCTCGTTGTAGGAAGGTGGAGTAAATCGCCACTACCGGACGCATTCCCTCACAGGCTAAACCCGCCGCCAGAGTAACCGCGTGTTGTTCAGCGATACCGACATCGATATACTGTTCGGGGAGTTTAGCTTGTAGTTTATCCAACCCTGTACCTGTTGCCATAGCGGCGGTGATACCCAAAATTTGGGAATTATCTTCAGCCAGCTTGACTAAGGTATCTGCAAACACTTTGGAATAGCTGGGAGGCTTGGGTTTGTTGGAGGGAATAGCCTTCCCGGTAGCCAGGTTAAAGGGTGATTGAGCGTGATAGCCTACTTGGTCTTTTTCTGCGATCGCATAACCCTTACCTTTGACGGTGGAGACATGAACCATAACCGGGCCTTTAATTTCATGAGCTTGTTGGAAGGTTTCGATCAAATCTTCCAAGTTGTGACCATCCACCGGTCCGATATAGGTGAAGCCCAGCTCCTCAATAATAGCACCCAATTTAGGTACAGCCAACCGTTTCATCCCTTCTTTGAGGCGTTCCATCTCCGGGGTAAAATTCTCACCCACAAAGGGAATTTGTTTAAACTGTTCCCGCAGATTATCTTTCAAAAATTGCACGGGGGGGCTCAGACGCATTTTATTCAAATAACGAGGAATCGCGCCGACATTGGGGGAAATCGACATTTCGTTATCATTGAGAACCACCATCAAGTTAGTGTTAGGTAGATGACCCGCATGGTTAATAGCTTCCAAAGCCATCCCCCCAGTCATCGCGCCATCGCCAATAATTGCCACTACTTTATAATTATCCCCCTGCATATCCCTAGCCAAAGCCATCCCCAGGGCGGCTGATATGCTTGTCGAGGCGTGTCCGGCTCCAAAATGGTCAAAACGACTCTCGCACCGTTTCAGGTAGCCTGCTACCCCATCTTTCTGGCGTAGGGTATTAAAATTGTTATAGCGTCCAGTAATCATTTTGTGGGGATAGGCTTGGTGTCCGACATCCCAAATGACTTTATCTCGGTCTAGGTCTAGGGTTTGGTAAAGTCCTAGGGTTAACTCGACCACTCCCAAACCCGGTCCCAAATGACCGCCAGTAGCTGCTACTGTTTCCAGGTGCTTTTCACGGATTTGTTGAGCCACTGCTTCCAGTTCATGGATAGACAAACCGTGGAGTTGATTGGGATGGGTCAGTTCACTTAGATGCATAGTTGAAAATACTGATGCTAAAAATAAATTAACAATCGGGCTTGTCTGAATATGATAGCCCAGTCTTGACGCTGACGCTGAACTTTGTGGGGAAGGGTTATCGGGAGTCCGCTACAGATAGACTTCCTCACCCCAAACCTTTCCCAGAAACTGAGGAAGTTTCATTGTCCATGGTCAATTGTGGGTGAGGTTGTGGGTCGCCAATAGGCATATTTTCGATTTCCCAGACTTTCAGGAGAATCAGATATTCATAAAAGGCTTGTAGAGTACACCAGGCGAGTCCAGGTTGACCGTCGAGGAACCCTCCCAGGATAAAATACATATAGACGAAGCGGATTAGGGGTCGAAATGGTAGACGCAGAGATAAATCCTTTAAGGCGTGTCGCCTTTCCACCTCTGTTTTGCCGAAAAATAGGTGATTCCAGTTTACCGTACCCGATCGCAATTGTTTGACTGTTTCGTGGGCTTCATCTGTAGAATAACGGTTGTGCTTTTCTATCCATCGCGCCATGCCTTTACTGTTGGTATAGTGGGGATAGGTTTCTTGGAGGAAACTGGTAAGACCCTCACAGACTTCTCTCTCCGTGTGACCATAATCGGTAAACCAGACCCGCTGCTTATCAAATAGACGCATCTGATAACGGGGGTATTGGGTACTGCGGCGAATCCAGCGACCCATAAACATGACTCTTTCGGCTGCATAATAACCGATATAGCCGTCAGTGTTTTGGGTTTGTTTTTGACACTCGGCGAATAGTTCCGGGGTCATGCGTTCATCAGATTCGAGAATATACGCCCACTGATATTTAGTGGTTACTTCTCGCAGCATCCAAGTCCGTTGGCGACCGTGGCTTTCAAACTTATGTTGCAGTACACGGACGGGGTACTGTTGAGCAATTTCTACGGTGCGATCGCTACTAAAGGAATCGACCACAATTATATCATCACATTGACTGGCTGACTCAATGCAGGCGGCTATATCAACTTCATCATTACAAGTCAGGATATAAATTGATAACATTATCGTGAGGTGGTGAATAATATAGATTGGGGAAAGGTTGTCATATTTTATGAACCATAAAACCAGATAATTGAGAGTACAAAAATAGGCTCCATCTTGGTGCAACATAACCCTTGATTGAGGTTTAATTTACAGGGGTGGAGCCAGTAATTCCTAGGGGGGGGGTTTTATCCGGGGTTAGAAGAGGGTTTACGACGACCTTTATTCAGGAGGCCTAAGCCTTTTAAACTCGTCCAACCCAAGACGATATAACCGATCGCCAATAGCAAACTACTCATCCCGGTTTGGAGACTAGATTTGAGCGATCGCGTTTTAGTTTCATCTTCTAGTTGTTGTTGGCGTTGGCGAATTTGGGTAAGTAATTGAACGGGGAGGGAGTCGGCTTGCTGTTCCAAGAACTCATCAAGGACGGCTGGATTAGTTCTAGATTCTTCCAGGACTTGTTGAATTTGCGGGGGAAGGTTTCCTTCCGCAATCACCTGATCTAATTGTGCCTCGTCTTGTATTAAGCCAGTCAACTGCGCTCGGAGTTCAACTTTTCGCTGTTCAATCTCCTGTTGAAACTGGGGACTTCCTAACTGGCTTTCCAGTTGAGTTTCGGCTTGCGCGGCTTGCTGACCAATCTCGGATAAAGCATCTCGTCGGGCTAACCGGGTATTATTTAGGTGCATGGGAAAAATCAGCAGGTAAAGTAACCCGAATAAGCTGGCGAGGATACCAACCCACAATCTTAGGTCGGAGATTTTTTTACCAGACTTAGGAGCATTCCCGAGGACGCTATCCATCCAATACCCCATTAAAACCAGAGCCATTCCTACCAGGGGAACTACGCCTCGGTCAACTAAGCTACTAGCGGTTTGAATTAACCAACCCCTATCGGTTAAATTGGGGGGAAATAATAGAACCAAATAATCGACCAAGGCTGACAGAATCAGGATTAGCCCAACTAATTTGATGCTAGAAGAGGCTTGAAAGGAAAATTGACGGTTTGCTGTTGATGTCATAGGACGGTTAAGGATACTCTAGGTTGGTCTACAGCCAAGATAACAGTTTTGGCTAGTATATAACTACTTTCAGATTTGCCAAGATGTGGGAATTGTTTAATAATTAGCCGCGGCTGAGTAGTGGTCAATGATATCAAAGAAAGGAGAGATAATCATGATTGAGGGCCTTTATTCTGTGGAACAACTACGGGAGGCGATCGCCTATAACCCTGAACAATGGCGACCTCTAGTTTTTAGCAATGGCTGTTTTGACTTGATTCATGTTGGACATATTCGCTACCTGACCCAAGCCAAAAGTTTGGGGCGATCGCTGGTAGTGGGTCTCAATAGCGATCGCTCTGTTCGCCTGATTAAACCCCACTCGGCCGGATATCCTCCCCGTCCTATTATACCAGAATTACAGCGAGCCGAAGTTCTCAGCCAGTTAAAACCCGTAGATGCAGTGGTCATTTTTCCAGAAAGCACTGCTACGGCGATTATTGAACAGCTACAACCTGATATATATGTTAAGGGTGGTGATTACACCATTGACACCCTACCGGAGGCCCCCACGGTTCAAGCCTATAACGGTAAAATCGTCCTCATTGCCGTGGAAATGCCTACTTCTACCAGTGGCATTATTAATCGGATTTTGCACGCCTCAACCCAACCCTAACCCTTCTACACCCCCAACAAGTTTTATCCCCCAGACTCGTCTTTTTCCCCCCTCCCCAACTGCGAAATTACCCCGCCATGACACGACCTCAACCCTCACAACATCCACACACCACCGGGCGTTTCCCTCCCCTCATGGGGAATTTGTAGGGTTGCACACGGCTGCAGTCATTCATCACTAATGTCGGGGCTATTAGTCGGTTTCCGTCCCCTGACGGGGAATTGGTAGGGTTGGACGCTGTAAATATTACGAAGTCAAAGCAAACGCCACTCTCTGGTCGTTTCCGTCCCCTGACGGGGAATTGGTAGGGTTGGACACCCCCGAAACCTGCAGTAGTTCTACGGCAAAGAAATGCGCGTTTCCGTCCCCTGACGGGGAATTGGTAGGGTTGGACCGAGCGAGAAAAGGTTAATTTCTTGGCTAGAAAATTTAGCCCGGTTTCCGTCCCCTGACGGGGAATTGGTAGGGTTGGACCACATATGGTGGGAAAACCAGCGTTCGCGATGGGATTCTTTAAGGTTTCCGTCCCCTGACGGGGAATTGGTAGGGTTGGACCTCGAAGAGCGTTTATCATTTCCATTAGGGGGTATTTTCCCCATTCTTCTGTTTCCGTCCCCTGACGGGGAATTGGTAGGGTTGGACGAGTGTGAAGACTGGGATTTAGTCTCCCAGATCGAAGCCTACAAGGCGGAGAAGTTTCCGTCCCCTGACGGGGGAATTGGTAGGGTTGGACAGACACACAGAAGGCAAAACAAATGAAAACACCGAACTATGAAGCAGTTTCCGTCCCCTGACGGGGGAATTGGTAGGGTTGGACACACCTATTGAAGATGTGTTAACTGCTTTAAATGAGTTTGTCTCTGGTTTCCGTCCCCTGACGGGGGAATTGGTAGGGTTGGACGTCAGGCAGTGGCTTGGGTGGGTTTTTCTGAAGTTGTATCAAGTTTCCGTCCCCTGACGGGGGAATTGGTAGGGTTGGACTTTCGTGCCAAACCATAGAGAAATCTAGTCTACTTGGATAGAGAGTTTCCGTCCCCTGACGGGGGAATTGGTAGGGTTGGACGAGAATATCATGGTGACTGCCCGTGTCCAAGCACTGCGGAACAAAGTTGTTTCCGTCCCCTGACGGGGGAATTGGTAGGGTTGGACACGACAAAGGCTAACAGTTTGAGATTAACCATCAGCACGGAAAGTTTCCGTCCCCTGACGGGGGAATTGGTAGGGTTGGACGAGTGCGAACCAATTGAACCAATTTCGGAACCGGAAATCAAGCCGGAGTTTCCGTCCCCTGACGGGGGAATTGGTAGGGTTGGACCTGATCCAGGCATGGGTGCTTGGTCGACAACAGGCAAAGAATAAACAGTTTCCGTCCCCTGACGGGGGAATTGGTAGGGTTGGACAGAAATGGGGAAGTTGCAGGAGTAAGAGGGCTGAGGCCTTAATGTTTCCGTCCCCTGACGGGGGAATTGGTAGGGTTGGACTTCGGAGCGTTCATGCGAGTGAACATCCCTGAAACAGGGCTAGTTTCCGTCCCCTGACGGGGGAATTGGTAGGGTTGGACCCATTGTCGGAAGTTTCATTAAACAGGAGACTGAAGAAATAAAATCCGTTTCCGTCCCCTGACGGGGGAATTGGTAGGGTTGGACGCGGTTTTAAGTAGTGGGGAAAAATTCACCCCCCACAACTACCCAATGTTTCCGTCCCCTGACGGGGGAATTGGTAGGGTTGGACCACAGATGCTAGATAAGGCCGATGAAAAGGGTCGAATCGTGTTTCCGTCCCCTGACGGGGGAATTGGTAGGGTTGGACTGGAGGTCTATCGGAGTACTAACTACTCCGGGTACGGCTTCAAGTTTCCGTCCCCTGACGGGGGAATTGGTAGGGTTGGACAGTTATAAACCATACCATGAAGATGAATATTTGGGAATATAGAGTGTTTCCGTCCCCTGACGGGGGAATTGGTAGGGTTGGACCTGAATTTGATGAGTTTATCACACCCACACCCCAACTAGGTGCGGTAAGTTTCCGTCCCCTGACGGGGGAATTGGTAGGGTTGGACTCAAAGAGAGGATCCGTAATGGACTGCGTCCTGAAGGGTGACTTGGTTTCCGTCCCCTGACGGGGGAATTGGTAGGGTTGGACATCGCGTATGCGATCTTCGTATTTGGGGTGCTTCCTCGGCTGTTTCCGTCCCCTGACGGGGGAATTGGTAGGGTTGGACTAGCTGATTCAACCGATATCACTCTACGAGTTTCATTGATTTCAGAAGTTTCCGTCCCCTGACGGGGGAATTGGTAGGGTTGGACTCATTACAGAAAAACATGAACAGCGTGGACATTTCTCTAGTTTCCGTCCCCTGACGGGGGAATTGGTAGGGTTGGACCATCGAGGCACCGAAATTTTTTACCCTGTTTATTTTCTTAGTGGTTTCCGTCCCCTGACGGGGGAATTGGTAGGGTTGGACGGGTAGTGAGTCAGTATTCTATTGCAAAAGGAGAAGACTATGGTTTCCGTCCCCTGACGGGGGAATTGGTAGGGTTGGACACTCGGGTAAAGGTTCAGGTCAAAATCCACGGCGAGTGGGTAGTTTCCGTCCCCTGACGGGGGAATTGGTAGGGTTGGACTTAGAACTTTAATTTTTTTAATAAAGGAATGTCTCCCTTGGTTTCCGTCCCCTGACGGGGGAATTGGTAGGGTTGGACCCTATACCTTTGGAAACCTTACGGTATGCGGTTTTCAAGGTGCGATCGCGCGAGAGCACGTAGAAGGTGCTTAACAAAACTTTACAGCCCTTTTTTCGGGGAGCAAATTCGTTTGTTTTCGCTGGATTTATATTATCAGCCATAGTGCCAGACTGTCAACCCCCCGAAACAAAAACTTTTCTTCGCGTGGCTAAAGTTTGCTTTAACTAGGGCAGGATTAGAAGTCGCGCGAGGTTATGAGAATCTGTAATATAACTTTACACAAGCCGAAACCATTACCCTGCAACGAATCCATCGATTAAGTAGGCACGATCGCCCCAAAAAACGGAAATAATTATGAGAATGACCTCGCCAACCATATCCGGGGGACAGGGGCGATGCCACAATTAAGCAAAACCGTAGCAGCCAGAGTCAAGTCCGAGGGGTAATTAAATATCCCGATTGTCCGTAGCGCGTTTATCTGAATCCAATGCACCTGTACAATGGTGGATTAATCACCTTTTTATATTATTGGGCCAAACCAGCCCAGTTACTTTTCCGCCGCCAGTTAACCCTAGGCGGTTTCCAAGCTACCGGAGAAATTCAATGACTGATTTGATCGCCTCCTCCGACCAAGACCTATCAATAGAGTTAAACCAACTGCGCTCACAACTAAACAGCGACAGCCAGACCCAGCAGTTAAAGGCGATCGCCTCATTAGCGACCCAGGGGGAACTTGGTTTAGATGTACTGATAGAATTTTTAATGTCCCAGCAGACCGAAACTCCCACCCCTGTCAGTGGTGAAGCCTATAGAGTCCTGTATCTAGCCAACCTCCCGAAAACCCAAGAGTTTTTGGAAACCCATTTTCCGACGGGAGTAGTTCCCCTAAACTCAGAGGTAGGGGCTGATTATTTTCCCCTCCAACAGGAATTGCTACAGCAAAACTTCCAAGCCGCCGACCTGCTGACCCTGAGAAACCTGTGTGAGTTAGCCAGCGACGCAGCAGTTAAACGAAACTGGCTATATTTTTCGGAAGTCGATCGCTTTCCCGTCGCCGACTTACAAACCATTGACACCCTGTGGCGAGTCCATTCCCAAGGCAAATTTGGCTATACCGTCCAGCGGGAAGTTTGGTTAGGTGTCGGCAAAAATTGGGATAAATTGTGGCAGAAAATTGGCTGGAGAAGCGATCGCACTTGGACCCGCTATCCCCAAGGCTTCACTTGGGAACTAAGCGCCCCCAGGGGACACCTACCCCTTTCCAATCAATTACGCGGTAGAAGAGTCATTGAGGCTCTGTTCAATCATCCCGCCTTCAGTAACTAGGAAAACAGCCCCCCCTTGGTAATACCTAAAAGTCCTCCTCCCTAGAGGACCGGGGAAGCCCTTAATTACCGTGGTGATGGTAACACATTCTGGGCGGAAAAATGCTATGGTTAACCTAAGTCCTCCCTTAACTCATCCAAAAAAAATCTATGGTTGGTTTCCTCAAAGGTATTTTTTCCAGTCGTAAGCCGGGAATGGGTATTGAACTAGCCGCCGAGCGAATTAATATTGTCGAAATTCGCAAAAAAGGCGATAAGTTCAAGTTGTTAACCTTAGCCACTGCCGAGGTTCCCGAAAATGTGGTGCAGGATGGTCAAATAGTTGATACTCCTACCATGTCGGAGTTAATCGAATCGACATTGGCGGACAATAATATCAAAACCAAAAACATCGCCACCGCTATTCCCGGAAGGGAAGCAGTCACTCGTTTAATCCCGGTTCCGGCGGAGTTAAATGAGGAGGAACTTAAAGAATATATGAACGCCGAAGCGGGTTTATATCTGCCTTTTCCCAGGGAAGAAGCCGACGTAGACTATCAGAAACTGGGAACATTTGTTGATGAAGATGGCATCGAAAAAGTACAGGTTTTGTTAGTCGCTACCCGCAAAGAAGTTACCAACACTTACATAGAAACCTTTGAACAAGCTGGCTTACAAATAGAGGTTTTAGAAATCAGTAACTTTGCCCTAATTCGGACTATGAAAAGTCAGTTAGAACACTTTTCTTCTAACGAGGCGGCGATTTTAGCTGACATCGAATTTGATAGCACCGAATTGGTGATTGTGGTCAATGGCGTTCCCCAATTTACCCGGACTATTCCCATTGGTTTGTATCAGGTACAATCGGGACTTAATAATGCCATGAACCTACCACCCTCACGGGATTTTCAGGAATTGCAGGCGATGACCCTTCCCGTAACTGATACAATGGGAGCATTGAGCGAACCCAATCCGGGAGTTAATGCCATAATTAAGGTATTAGCAGAGTTAGCCGATGAACTCCGACGCTCTATTGATTTCTACATCAACCAAAATGATGGTTTGGAAATCGCCCAGTTACTTCTGGCTGGTCCTGGGGCGGCGATCGGACAACTGGATGAGTTCTTTATGCAACGCCTAGCCATGCCAGCCACCCAGGTAGACCCCATAGAAGCCCTGAACCTGTTAACAGATGATCAGGAAATTCCCCCGGAGCAGCGTGCTAGTTTAGGAGTGGTATTAGGTTTAGGATTGCGCGTTACCTAGTTCCGGGAACTCTCACTGCTACCATGTCTATAAAAATACTACCAGAGGGTTTGTTAATATGTACAGCCTTGATATTAATTTTCTTAACGATCGCCCAGAGTATAAAACCCGAGTTATCAAGCCCCCCAAAGGCGCTGCGGGGAAACCCGTTGACCAAACACCCATTTTAATCGGACTGGGGGTAGCTGTGGGACTCAATGCTTTAATGGGAGGCGGTTGGTTTGTGTTAACTAGGCAAAATGCCAGCCTTTCCAGAGAAGTCGATGCTTTAGAGGTGCAACTGGGCGAAAAAAATGTCCAAGTCCAAGCCCTCGATCGCATTTATGCAGAAGCGAAACAGACCAATGAGGAAGCCGATGCTTTGGCTTTGGTATTCAATGAGATTAAGCCCTGGTCAGCTTTAAGTCAAGAAATGGCTAAGATCATGCAAATTGCTGGGGTGAGAATTACCAACCTCCGACAAACCGAACCCACCAACGAAGCAACTACCGCCTCTGAGGAAGAGGGACAGACCCCTGCTAGACAAACCGCACAAGTTACCATTGAAGGAAATGTTGGTTCTTTTGGGCAGCTTAATGATTTCATGTTGTTGGTCAACCAGTCGCCTTTCTTTAATGGCAGCACAACCCGGCTAGTTTCTGCTAGATTGCAAGATAACCCCACCCGTTTAGTGGTGGCTGACGGTTCCTCAGTGCCTGGGGGTCTGCCAGATTTACAGCCCATCGTGCAGTTTAGCATAGAAACCCGTCTGAGTTCTGCCACGGCTTCGGAACTGTTACCCCTATTAAAAGCTAATGACGCACTGGGTTTGGTTAATCGAATTGAAACCCTCACAGAACAAGGTGTAATTCGACCCTAGGCTTTTGGTCTCAGGGTTTTGATGTCAACAAAAAACGGAGGTTTTTTCCTATGGTAGCAGCAAATGAGTATCTTCTTGATGATGAGGAACCGGAGGAGGAGGAGGAAGGTTCTGGCCCAGTGATATTGGGTTTGGCTATCACTTCTAAGGTCGTCGGTATTGCTATTGGAGCCCTAGGCGCGATTTTGTGTGGGGTGGGTGTGTTTTACCTGGCTTTGCCGACTTGGGAAGAACAGCAAATACTCAATTCCAACATTCAAATTAAGCAAAGGGAAATTGAACAGCAAAACGAAAAGTTGCAGCAGCAAGAGGAGGCGGAACGTCAACGAGAGGAAGCTAAACAGCGACTGGCTAGTGTAACGGCTTTGTTTGCTGATGAAGCAAATCTGGAAATGTTGATGTTTGATGTTAATGAACAATTAAATCAAATTAATGCGGGTATTTTGGATGAAGAACTAAAAGCACGTTTGGTTAGGTTTCAACCCCAAAGTGATGGACCCATGCTAGTGACTGATGGTTCTCTCGGTTCCCAAGTTAACAATAAACTGAGACGACAAGAGTACGAGGTGGAGGTGGAAGGGAGTTTTGAGCAAATCCGCAAATTTATGATTTCTCTGGAGAGAATGCAGCCTATGCTAGTGGTTAGAGACTTTAGTTCTCAGTTGCTGGATCGATCGCCAGAATTGAAGGGGGAAATTCGCCAGGGTCGCTTTGTTCCCATAGATAACCAGCCTCAACGCCGCCTCAGAAGTACGTTTAAGTTACACGCCTTAATGCCTTTGAGTGACGAGCAGCGTGAGCAACAACAGCAACCAGAAGCTGAAAAAAAATAATGTTCTGGTTCACAGATAATCGAGCGATCGCCTTATCAACCCCAAATCATGGCGATCGCTCATTTTTTGGCAGAATGGGGGTTGACAAAATCGCTAAAATGTGATAGGTTGCCCAGATAAAATGCCCGTGGGTGTAGATAATTTCCTATTGTCCTGTTGCCCCGGATGAATTATGATTTTTCCAGGCCTAAGCAAACAGAATATATAAACCAATAGCAACGGTTGCTTTCCAACTTTTAGGAGGAAATGTGAGAGATATTTTAGGATTTGGTGGAGGAGTAGCGGGGGGAGTTGCAGCAGCCATGGTTGTGGCTGTGGCTCCCGCCCTGGCGTTTACAGTTGTCCGCGATATTCAATTATTCCAAGCTGACAACGGGGAAATTAACCTGGTGCTGGTCACTGACGGCGGCGAACGTCCAGCGGTGTTTGTGATTCGGCGGGGTAATGATTTTGTGGCGGATATTACTAACGCTCAATTGAGTTCTCCCAATGGCTCATTTCAGCAAAATAACCCGGCTCCTGGTATTGCTTCCATTGTGGTGAACCAGCTAGACCCGACCAGTATTCGGGTGATTGTGACCGGAACTACTGGCTCTCCTGAAGCGCGGATAATTCAGGGTGCGGGAGATGCTATTGCGATCGCGATCGCTCCAGAAGGGGCGATCGTAGATGCTCCGGCTTTTGCACCCCAACAACCTGGGAACGGTGCTTCTCAGGTAATGGTTCCCGACCCACCAGTTAGCATCACTGGTGATCCGACCGCCCAAAACGGCAATAATGATATGATGATGCCCGACCCAGCTTTAACTCCCCAAATGGGTCAAGCGCCATTACAGCCAAGGCGTTCCTTAGACACAACGCCACCCTTCCAACCCCGTGCGGTTGCGCCACCTTTAGGAGATATTGCCGTTTCTAATATCAATCCGGGTGTTTCCAATGTCAACCTAAACACCAACGAAATCATCCCCCGCCTAGTCTTGCGAGACGCATCAGTGCGGGAGGTATTATCATTGTTGGCGCGGGTTGCTGGCCTGAATGTTGCCTTCAGTAATTTAGAGAAAGATCTTACAACGGGACGTTTTCGACCGGGAAATGAAGAACAGGAATTTAGAATTTCCTTGGATATTGAAAATGAACCAGTCCAGGAAGTCTTTAACTATGTCCTGCGATTAACAGGATTACAAGCTAACAGGGTGGGAAATACTGTATTTGTAGGCTTTCAACTGCCTGAGTCCGCTCGAAATCTTGTCATGCGGACTCTGAGAATGAATCAGACCACAGCAGAAGGCGCAGCTAATTATCTCAGTAGCCAGGGTGCAGAAACCCAGATTCCCTTTGAGCAAGTTCAAATCCAGGTCGTAGGGCAGGGCATTAATCAGCGAATTGTAGAAACCAGGACCCCAAGTATTATAGCTGTGGGCGCAGCGGAAGGACAGGGACCTCTGTTGTTAAGGGGGCTGTCAGTAACTGCTGATTCTCGCTTAAATTCTGTGACTCTCGTTGGAACACCTGAACAGGTAGAGATCGCAACTGCTATGTTAATGCAGATTGATCTCCGTCAACGTCAGGTGGCGGTGAATGTGAAAATCATTGACGTGAACCTGACCGGGGAAGCCACCCAGAGCAGTAGTTTCTCCTTTGGGATTAATGATACCTTCTTTGTGAATGATGGCGGTGCGGCTTCTATCAACTTCGGCGGCATCAATCCCCCAACCCGTGGTCAGGCTACAGGTGGTGTCACCTCTCGCCCAATTATTCCCAACCCCCTAAGCGATCAAGACCCATTTTTTGATCGCGATAGCACTATTAGGACTCCGTTAACGGCTCCTGGGGGTGGTATTGGCTTGAGACCGATTCCACCTGTCACCGAGAGACCGGGAGGGGTTGGGCTTTCTGACTACGCACCTTTGACGAGAGACTTAACTGATGGAAGTCTGACTGGCCTTGGTAGCACAACTGCTTCCGTGTTTCCCTTCTTCCAATATCCTCGGCGGTTCCTGTCTACTTTGCAAGCTCAAATCGTCAGCGGTAGAGCCAAAATCCTCACCGACCCCACCTTGGTGGTACAAGAGGGAGAAACCGCTTCAGTGGAACTGATACAAGAGGTATTGCAATCAAGCACAACAATTTTTACAGATACTATTTCTGGTACTAGGCAAACAGAGCAGGGTGAAGTTGTAGATGTGGGCTTGACTTTATCGGTCAATGTTGAGCGAATTGATGATAATGGCTTTGTCACCATGAGGATTAACCCAGAAGTCAGTTCCCCAGGAACTCAGGTACCAGTCGGTAACAATAGTTCTTTCTTACGAGTCTTTCGGCGCAGTTTAGATTCAGGAAGGATTCGTCTGCGGGACGGTCAAACTCTGATTGTCTCTGGTATTATTCAAGATCAGGAACGGACTGACGTTAGCAAGATTCCCCTGTTGGGTGATTTGCCTATCCTGGGTTCTCTGTTCCGTAGAAGCACCACCAGCAGCGAGCGGGCTGAGGTAATTGTGTTGGTAACGCCCAATATCCTGGATGATTCCGATCGCTCTGGGTTTGGCTACCAGAACAATTTTAGCCCCGATGTCCGCCAGATGATGCAAGGGCGTTAAGATCTAGCGTTAAAAACCCCTTCAGCCAAAATCCCCCACCCCTGGGGGATATTTTTATCGGCTAATATCTTAAAAAAAGTGGAAAATTCCCCTAAATATATGACAATTTGGGGTTAAACCCTATCTATGTGGCGACAGAAACCTTAGAATAAGGCAGAAAAATCGTGCAAACCATTGGGGGTCATTGATTGGCCCCCAGTTCTCAAAAGGAGTAATTGATGAATAAGGGTGAATTAATAGATGCGGTGGCGGAAAAAGCAGGTGTCACCAAAAAACAGGCTGATGCGGTGTTGAGTGCGGCTCTCGAAAGTGTTATCGATGCTGTTGCTACACAGGAAAAAGTCACCCTGGTGGGATTTGGTTCTTTTGAAGCCAGGAAACGTAAGGCGCGCGAAGGCCGTAACCCCCAGACCGGCGAAAAAATGGATATTCCTGAAACTTGGGTTCCGGCTTTCTCGGCAGGAAAACTGTTTAAGGAGAAGGTCGCTGATAAATAGTCGTCCATAACCCACCACTAATCAGGATACCGATTTAGTGGGGGTCTGCACGGAGGGAGATTGATGAACAGACCCAGCCACGGGGGAAATTTGATGTGGGCGGCTTCGATCGCTGATTGTCCGCCATCGGAAATTGTCGATTTCTCGGCTAGTATTAATCCCCTCGGCCCTCCGTTAACGGCGATCGCCGCTTTGAATACTCATCAGGGGCAGATTAAAACCTATCCTCAGCCCGATTATATGGACCTGCGACAGGCTGTAAGTCGCTTTCATGAAGATTTACCGGTTGAATGGATTTTGCCGGGAAATGGGGCGGCTGAATTGCTGACTTGGGCGGGCCGGGAGTTGGCACAAATGGGGGCTACATATCTGCTGACTCCGGCTTTTGGGGACTATCGGCGATCGCTCAATGCTTTTAATGCTAGGGTGATTGAATGCCCTATTAGTCTTGAGGGTGGCGATAAGGTCCAATTTGATGGGTTGGGGGAATTAGAGGAAAGGGCGGGACTATTGCTGAATACTCCCCACAATCCCACGGGTATATTACTACGGCCAGAGTTGATTTTGCCCCTGTTGGAAAGGTTTGCTTTGGTGGTGGTTGACGAGGCTTTTATGGATTTTCTGCCACGGTCGGCACAAACTAGCTTAATCGAGAGGGTGGCAGATTTTCCTAATTTGGTGATTTTGCGATCGCTCACTAAGTTTTACAGTCTGCCTGGTTTAAGATTAGGATATGCGATCGCTCACCCAGACCGCCTAAATTTGTGGCGACAGTGGCGAGACCCTTGGTCTGTGAATAATTTAGCCGTGGCGGCGGGTATTGCAGTTTTAGGCGATCGGGCTTTTGAGGAAAAAACCCACCATTGGTTATCTATTAACCGCCCCCAACTCTATCAGGAATTAGGGAAAATTACCGGACTTTATCCTTATCCAGGGGTAGCCAATTTTTTGCTAGTCCGGTGTCAGTCGTCGGTGAGTGAGTTACAAACTCAACTACTTAAAGATTATCGGATTTTGATTCGCGACTGTTTAAGTTTTCCCGAATTAGGAGATAATTATTTTCGCGTAGCTATCCGCACCGAAGCTGACAATCAATATCTGATTAACGCCCTCAAAAATGTATTAATTACTTAGAAACCCGGTTTCTTGACTTCCGAGGGAGAAACCCAATTGCTTAGAAACCCGGTTTCTTGGAGAAACCGGGTTTCTTGACTTCCGAGGGAGAAGCCGGGTTTCTTGACCTCCGAGGGAGAAACCCAATTGCTTAGAAACCCGGTTTCTTAGAGAAGCCGGGTTTCTTGACTTCCGAGGGAGAAGCCGGGTTTCTTGACTTCCGAGGGAGAAACCCAATTGCTTAGAAACCCGGTTTCTTGGAGAAACCGGGTTTCTTGACTTCTGAGGGAGAAGCCGGGTTTCTTGACTTCCGAGGGAGAAACCCAATTGCTTAGAAACCCGGTTTCTTAGAGAAACCGGGTTTCTTGACTTCCAAGGAGAAGCCGGGTTTCTTGACTTCCGAGGGAGAAACCCAATTGCTTAGAAACCCGGTTTCTTGGAGAAACCGGGTTTCTTGACTTCTGAGGGAGAAGCCGGGTTTCTTGACTTCCGAGGGAGAAACCCAATTGCTTAGAAACCCGGTTTCTTGGAGAAACCGGGTTTCTTGACTTCTGAGGGAGAAGCCGGGTTTCTTGACTTCCAAGGGAGAAACCCAATTGCTTAGAAACCCGGTTTCTTGGAGAAACCGGGTTTCTTGACTTCCGAGGGAGAAGCCGGGTTTCTTGACTTCCGAGGGAGAAACCCAATTGCTTAGAAACCCGGTTTCTTGGAGAAACCGGGTTTCTTGACTTCCGAGGGAGAAGCCGGGTTTCTTGACCTCCGAGGGAGAAACCCAATTGCTTAGAAACCCGGTTTCTTGGAGAAACCGGGTTTCTTGACTTCCGAGGGAGAAGCCGGGTTTCTTGACTTCTGAGGGAGAAACCCAATTGCTTAGAAACCCGGTTTCTTGGAGAAACCGGGTTTCTTGACTTCCGAGGGAGAAGCCGGGTTTCTTGACCTCCGAGGGAGAAACCCAATTGCTTAGAAACCCGGTTTCTTGGAGAAACCGGGTTTCTTGACTTCCGAGGGAGAAGCCGGGTTTCTTGACTTCCGAGGGAGAAACCCAATTGCTTAGAAACCCGGTTTCTTGGAGAAACCCGGTTTCTTGACTTCCGAGGAAGAAGCCGGGTTTCTTGACTTCCAAGGGAGAAACCCAATTGCTTAGAAACCCGGTTTCTTGGAGAAACCGGGTTTCTTGACTTCCGAGGGAGAAGCCGGGTTTCTTGACCTCCGAGGGAGAAACCCAATTGCTTAGAAACCCGGTTTCTTAGAGAAACCGGGTTTCTTGACTTCCGAGGGAGAAGCCGGGTTTCTTGACTTCCGAGGGAGAAACCCAATTGCTTAGAAACCCGGTTTCTTGGAGAAACCGGGTTTCTTGACTTCCAAGGGAGAAGCCGGGTTTCTTGACTTCCGAGGGAGAAACCCAATTGCTTAGAAACCCGGTTTCTTGGAGAAACCGGGTTTCTTGACTTCTGAGGGAGAAGCCGGGTTTCTTGACCTCTGGGGGAGAAACCCGACTATAATTGATAATTGTATCGGTGTCTGACGCACCCTACTATTAAATAAACTACTATGACAATTATACCACTAATTGAAGATAGCGATCGCCTAGAAATGAGATTAAAAGAAATTCCCCCGGTTCCGGGTGTGTATTTCATGAAAGATGGTAATGAGAATATTCTGTATATTGGGAAATCGAAAAAATTGCGATCGCGGGTGCGTTCCTATTTTCGCGATCGCCAGAAACATAGTCACCGGATTAACTTAATGATTCAACAGGTGACAGATATTGAATTTATCGTTACTGATACCGAAGCCGAAGCCTTGGCTTTAGAAGCTAATTTGATTAAAAACCATCAACCTCATTTTAATGTCTTACTCAAGGATGATAAAAAATATCCCTATCTGTGTATTACTTGGTCGGAACCATACCCGCGCATTTTTATTACCCGAAAACGTAATTTAAGCAATCCCAAAGATAGATATTATGGCCCTTATGTAGATACCGGACTATTGCGAAGTAATCTACAATTGGTTAAGCGTCTATTTCCCCTGCGTCAACGTCCTAAACCTTTGTTTAAAGACCGTCCCTGTTTAAATTATGATATAGGTCGCTGTCCGGGAGTTTGTCAGCAGATGATCTCCCCAGAAGATTATCATCAAATTGTCCAAAAAGTGGCGATGGTTTTTCAAGGACGCACAGAAGAACTTATCAAAAATTTAACCGCGCAAATGCAACAAGCCGCCGCTGAGTTAAACTTTGAAACCGCCGCCAAATTCCGCGATCGCATTCAAGGTTTACAGTCTCTCAACCAAGACCAAAAAGTTTCCCTTCCTGATGAAACGGTGTCTCTTGATGCGATCGCTTTGGCTACTGACGGACAACAAGCCTCCGTGCAACTTTTCCAAATCCGCGCCGGACATTTGGTCGGTAGATTAGGCTTTTTGGCGAAAGTTTACCCTAGTGAAACAGCCTTGACTTCCCTAGAGTTGGGGGGAATTATTCAGCGGGTTTTACAGGAACATTATCAAACCGTTGATGCTGTGGAAATTCCCAGCGAAATTGTGCTACAATATAGTTTACAAGATGGGGAGTTAGTAGCAGATTGGTTAAGCGATCGCAAAGGTCGGAAAGTTACCTTAATTACTCCCCAAAGACAAGCCAAACTCGATTTAATCGCAATGGTCGAACGCAACGCTAACTATGAGTTAATGCGACTGCAAAAATTAAGCGATCGTCATCATCAATCTCTCCAAGACTTAACCGAAATTCTCGACCTTCCCGACCTTCCCCACCGCATAGAAGGTTATGATATCTCCCATATTCAGGGTTCTGATGCAGTCGCCTCCCGCGTGGTATTTATTGATGGTTTACCCGCCAAACAACACTACCGACAGTATAAAATTAAAAATCCTGATGTGCATTCGGGAAGGTCTGATGATTTCGCCAGTTTAGCAGAAGTAATTGGTCGCCGTTTTCGAGATTATCAGAATTTAGAACCCCAGGATAAGCCAGATTTGATTATGATTGATGGTGGGAAAGGTCAACTCTCAGCCGTCGTGAAAGTTTTGCAAGGTCTGGATATTTTAGAAGAGTTGAAGGTGATTAGTTTAGCCAAACGCCGAGAGGAAATTTTTGTCCCTGGTGAGTCTCAACCATTAACTACCCATCCTGAACAACCTGGGGTACAATTATTGCGACGACTACGAGATGAAGCCCATCGATTTGCGGTTAGTTTCCATCGTAACCAACGCAGTAAACGCATGAAGCGATCGCATTTAGATGACATTCCCGGACTCGGACACCACCGCCAAAAATTGCTATTAGGTCACTTTCGGTCTATTGATTATATTCGCATGGCAACCCCCACACAACTGGCGGAAGTTCCCGGAATTGGCGAAAAACTAGCCCGACAAATTTATGATTATTTCCATCCTTCTACCTGATGCAGATTAAGCTATGATATATGGCAGCTTCCGGGAAGATGTGCTATAAATAGGACTAGATTGGTCTGACTCAAAATCCTAGAATCTCAATCCCACCATGAAATTAATTGACGGTCCGCAAAATCATCCGACTATCCAAAAAATACAGTGGATAACTAACCCCCTTGGTTATATGGAGAATTGTCACCGTAAATATGGAGATGTCTTTGCAGCTAAAATCGGCGTTGCGGGTCGCCCAGTCGTCTTTGTTTCCCACCCCCAAGCTATCCAAGAAATCCTCACCCGCGATACTAAAGAATTTACCGCCCCTGGTTCATCTAATCGTATTCTAGAACCTGTGGTAGGGGATAAATCCGTGATTTTACTTGATGATAAAAACCACCTAAGACAGCGGAAACTCTTAATGCCGCCTTTCCATGGGGAAAGGATGTTTAATTATGGTAAATTAATCTGTGATTTGACCACAAAAATCGGCGACACTTTACCAATTGGCAAGACTTTTCTGGCGCGAGATTATGTGCAGAAAATCTCCCTGGCTATCATTCTTCAGGCTGTGTTTGGAGTCTACGAGGGACCCCGTTACGATCGCCTGAAAAAATTAACCACCGAACTGGTCGCTGTGACTGATTCTCCTATTAGGGCGAGTATCTTATTTTTCCCGATTTTACAACAAGATCTAGGGCGTTGGAGTCCCTGGGGGCGCTTCCAAGGTTTGCGGCGCGATATCGATAAATTACTGTTAGAAGAAATCGAAGAACGTCGCCAAAATCCCGATCCAAATCGCACCGATATTCTCAATTTGATGATGTCCGCTAGGGACGAAAATGGGGAACAGATGACCTATGAAGAACTACGGGATGAACTGTTAACTTTATTATTCGCCGGACACGAAACCACCGCCACCGCCATGGCTTGGTCTTTGTATTGGGTGCATAAACTTCCTACCGTGCGCGATCGCCTTTTATCAGAGTTAGCAACCCTCCCCCCAAATCCCGACCCGATGACTATTTATAGATTACCTTATTTAACAGCAATTTGTCAAGAAACTCTGCGAATTTATCCAGTCGCCATGGTGACATTTCCCCGGGTGACTACTCAAGCGGTGGAACTGATGGGATATCACATAGAACCCAATATAGAAGTGATTGGCGCTATCTATTTAACCCATAATGATCCGACAATTTATCCTGACCCCAAACAGTTTAAACCAGAGAGATTTTTAGATAAAAAATACTCCCCTTATCAATATTTACCTTTTGGTGGCGGTGCGCGTCAATGTATTGGTATGGCTTTGGCTCAATATGAGCTAAAATTAGTCCTAGCAACAGTCATGTTAAACTATCAACTAACCCTGGCTAATTCCCAGCCCGCCAAAGCCGCCCGCCGAGGGGTAACTTTATCAGCGACGGGAGGCATTCCTATGGTGTTAACAGGGCGGCGATCGCTATCTTCCAACCCTGTGGGAGTTGCACCGAAAGAAACCCCGCTTCTGGGTTAACTCTTCTGGTTAAGCCCAACTGTCCCCGAAGTTACCAGGTTGATGGGGAATTTCTCCCCTATTTAATCCTTTTTGGTCTTGATTTCCCTCACATCAGCAGTATAATATTGACAATGGCTTAATTTTTCATGGAGATGAGGTTCTGAAATCTCAAAAATTACCAATGATTGATACCTTGAATTGTTCCCCCCAACAGTTAGCGATTTGGCTGAGTCGTTTGGTGGAAATTTTGCGGAGTCAAGGGGGTTTAACTTGGCATAGCTTTGTTCAAACCGTTGCTGGTAAAACCGCGATCATAGAAATTGATGGCATTCAGTTGAGATTAAATGCCAATCACAGCGAACCTATCCAGGTAGATATTACTGATAATTCCGATAATTTAGAGTCAGTGGAAGCCTTGAATTTTGGCAGCCAAGCCGAAACCTTACGAGATTTAATTGGTGGTCGGTTGACGTTAGATCAAGGGGTGGCGATCGGTAAAATTCATTTGCGGGGAAGTTTATCGGAGTTGTTAGGTATTCATAAACTCACCATGGATATTGTCGCCGAAAGTGCCATTAATCCTCAACTACAGCGACTGTGGAAAGAATTTGACGATCTGTGGTTCCGTCCCAGTTTTCCTCCCCCAGTTTTGTCTCTGGAAGAACAAATAACCCCCCAGGGCGAATTGATTCTGAATGTCCCAAATGACGTGCTAAATATTGAGGTGGAACTGAAATAGAAAGGCTGAAAAACTAACTCTGGAGGGGGTAATTATTTTTATTCTTTGTGCCGTGGCATCTCGACTTTTCCCCGCTCCCAAATTTATCCAGACTCGAAGGCGAAAAAATAGGGTCAACCATCGGATCATCTGAGCCACTTAGAACGGTGCTAAGATGTGTCATACAGACTAATATGGGGGTAGATAAAGCCCCATCATAATGGTTTTGTTTTTTGTCTGATGCCCCGAAATCGGGTCGGATTCCCTCGATTTTGTCAACCTTTATTTTCTTATGTTTACTCTGATATGCTATCTGAATTATTCCATAAATTTGGTGTGCCGTTTTTTTTGTCAGTAGTCCACGATCCAAATCTTTGTATTTCTTGGTCACAATTTGGTGAAGATACTCTAATTTTAGAGTTGATTTCCAGAAATAAATCCAACCTATTTAGCAATTACTATGTTGACATCGGTGCTTATCATCCCAGTCGATTTTCTAACACTAAGCTTTTGAGTATGATGGGATGGAAAGGTATGAATGTAGATCCCAATCCTCAATCTGTGAAACTATTTGAACAGGAACGTCCCCAGGATATCAATCTAAATCTAGGTGTTGCTTCTTATGAAGGGGAGTCAGAAATCTATTGTTTCCGCGAAGGTGCTATCAACACTTTTAATGGGGAAATGGCCGAATATTTCATTAGACACGGATGGGAGTTTATGGGCAAGCAAAAAGTGAAGGTACTCCCCCTTAACCAGCTACTTGACACTTATCTTCCCGACGAAATTAAAGATTCAGAAATTGGTTTCCTAGACATTGATTGCGAAGGTTTAGACAAGGATATTATTCTGAATTTAGATATCGATCGCTATCGGCCTTATATCATTGCAGTTGAGGCACATGATTTCAATCTTATGCATCCTCTCGCTCACGAAATTGTTCAGTTTCTGATCGCTGCCGATTACCAGTTGGCTGCTTACACCGGACCTACCCTTCTGTTTAGACGGTCAACATGATGGTATTGACGTTGGGAAGTTTAATGAGAAAATATATGAATATTTAAGCCGGGATGGTTGGTTCGAGTTTTTCATCGGTTAAAGTTATAATAGAATTTCAGCCGGATTTTCAGAATTAAACATGGTCGATCGCATCGTATTAGCAACATCAGGTTCTTTGGGTGATTTGTATCCTTATTTGGCGATCGCCCGAGGATTAAAAGCCAGGGGGTATCAGCCGATCATCGCCGCCGCCGAAAAATACCGAAGTTATGTGGCGGCGGAGGAAATCGAATTTCACCCTTTGAGGGAAAGGATATGGGAACAGGATAACAAGTTCATGCAAATGCTAATGGACTCCCAACGGGAGGTCGAATACATTATTTGTTATCAATTGATGCCCCACTTGCGGGCGACTTACACCGACTTGATGGCAGCGGTACGGGGGGCGGATTTGTTAATAACTCATCCGCTGATTTTGCCCGGTCGAATTGTCGCCGAACAAACCCAAATTCCTTGGATTTCAACGGTTCTATCAGCCTTTATGTCAGTTTACGATTCGCCTGGGGGCGATAGCTTCGCTTCACGCACCGAGGCGATCGCTTCCCCAGTCTCGGAGTATGAACGGTGTTTGCAATGGGTCGCCAAAGATGCCGAACAACGCCAACTCCGCAGTCGGCTTCGCCATTGGAGTGCCCCCCTGCGTCAACTGCGGAGTTCGTTGGGATTGCCACCAGGCCCAGATCCCCTGTTTGAAGGGCAGCATTCCCCCGATTTAGTGCTGGCTTTGTTTTCCCAGGTTTTTGCCAGACCCCAACCGGACTGGCCCAGGCAAACTGTCGTCACCGGGTTTCCGTTTTATGATAACCCGTCCAATCAGGGGTTATCTGAGGAACTGAGAGAGTTTTTAGACAGCGGGCCGCCACCGATAGTGTTTACTTTGGGTTCAACGGTGGTATGGACTGCCGGTAATTTTTACTGGTCTAGCGCGATCGCCGCCCACCAGTTGGGCTATCGGTCAGTGCTAATGATGGGCCCTGGCGCGGATAGTGTCAGACCCGACCAATTGCCTGAAGGCGCGATCGCCGTCAATTATGCCCCCCACGGGCAAATTTTCCCCAGGGCGGCGGCGATTGTCCATCATGGCGGCATGGGAACCACAGCAGAAGCATTGCGATCGGGGCGGAGAATGCTGGTGGTTCCCCACAAGTACGACCAGCCAGAAAATGCAGCCCGCGTCGTCCGCCTGGGGGTCGCCCGAATGCTCCCACCCCAACAATATACTGCGGAGTTGGTAGCCAACGAACTTCGACAACTGTTGTTTGAAAAACAATATGCCCAAAAAGCCGCTGCCATTGGAGAAGCGATCGGGGCGGAAAATGGCGTAGAAACGGCTTGTGATGCGATCGCCAACCTTATCGGCCAGTACCCGAGTCGGAAACCCGCCAAATATTCCGACTCCCCCAATGATTCTCAGATCACATATTCCCCATAAACTAAGCCGGTGGCGAGCCATGTTTTTTCTCCGAGTTTAAGGGTAACGGCCGCGCGGCCGGTGAGTTCTTCAATAAAAGTATATTGCCGTTGTTGATTGTCGGGGACGATTAATTCTACTACCGACTCAAAATCAATTTCAATTAGCAATTGGTCTTGGTCATCAGCGGCGATAATTTCCAAGGCGCTGGGGGTTTGCAATAAGCGATCGCTAAATAATAGCGCCATAATTCCCGGCAACCTGGGGGGAATAACAGGCAGCTCCGACCAGTCCCAATTAATCTGTAAAGTGGCACCCAAAAACACTTTTCGCAATTGATGATTCACATAAATAAAAATATAGGGAAAACCCCCTTGCGAATGGTCTTTGTTGGTGCGTCTGTCCAATACCAAAGTGATGGCGGTGCCATCAATGCAGGTGCCAAAAGCGACGAACCACTCCCAACCGATATCTTCCCCCCAGCGGAAGCGACCAAAATTGCGATCGTGGTAGCAAAACCAGTTTGGGTGAATGGGAAACGATCGCCCACCAACGGATAAGTTTCCTCTCACCTGTAAGCCCGGTACTAATCCCCAGCCGATGAATCCACTGCCAAACGGTGAATTTTCCGTGACTAATAGGGGAGTGGCTGTAGCTGTCGCCGCCAATTCAATGAATAGCTGCGATCGCTGATCTTGTACTTCTAACCGCGTCTGGGTTCCGTTTACTTGCAATTCCATCCCTTGACCTTGCCAATGTACGGGTTCCGGGCTGATTTGACTGGGGTTCCACTCTTGGGAAAAAGTCGTTCCGAAACTGGCAAAAGGGGCCGCAGGGCGACAGTCTGAGTCGAGAAAATCAGTCGGAACTGTCACCATCAAACTGGTTTGAATTTCTCCAGTTCCCGGTCTGGCGATCGCCGTCAGATTTACGAGGACTCTAATCTGAGTATCAGGATCCAATAATACATAATGATACCAATCTTTCCAATCTAGGGGTGCGGTGGGATCGTCGAGAGGGATTCGCAGTTGTTCCACCCGGGCAAGTTTTTGTTCGTCAATGGTCATTTTTTCTGAGAAAATTAACTAAAATTGGGCGGTGGATAACTTATCGTTGTAGGGAACCTGGCTCGCTGAGAACGTCTTTAATTGGCGGGATGGGGGTTGGGGCGGTTGGGGACACAGACGGTGCGGTAGATGCGATCGCCTGCAATGTCGTAGCTATCCTGGGGGAAACACAACTGATTCCCAAAACAATCTTGAGAAACCAAGCCTCCCCATCTATTCCTAATTGGTTCACCAAGTCCGCCGCCGAAGTCTGGGAATTAGGCATTTGGGAACCAGCAATATCCCACAACCACTGTTCCCAAAACTTGAGCAAACCCGCCCTAGAAGCCGGAGTCCCCACGGAATTGTGAAAAGCGGTAGCCGTCGCTTGACTGACGGCGATCCAACGGGGGACGGAGGCGGCGGCTAAACTCAAAACCCCATTTTTACAGAACCGGGTGAGTCGCAATTGATCCAGTAGCATTCGACCTGGGGGGGTTTTGGCATAGTCGTCCCCTTTTTGGGCGAAAATTAGCAATAATTCTAACACCAACCAACGAGCCGGAAGTAAGTCTAATTCTGGCAATCGCGTCCCTAAATGATACAAGCAACCCGCTATGGTTTGGGGGGGAGGGGTGGCTGGGTTTAATGGCTTAATTTTCTGGGTGGCGATCGCCTCTATATGGGAGGCAATTCGAGGCGACAATGACATCAATCCTAGGAGAAAATAACCCAACCAGCGATCGCTATCTGTTCCCAGTTTAGCCACAAATTCTGTGGCTACAAATAATGGGGCGACGATGGGTTTAGCCGTTTCTGGGGCTTCTACGTCGCTTTCTACCAAACTCAACAGCCACCTTTCCCAAATATAAAGCAGACGTTGTTCCCGGCGATCGCCCTTGAGGACTTGACCGGACATCGATAAAGTTTCCGAAATCCAATCGGGGACTTTTGCCGTGGCCAGCACTGTCGATACAGTTGAGAAAAAAGCCGTTTTTCGCAGTTGCGAGAGCCGTTTTAAACCCTCTGGGGTGCAGGTGTATTCTTCTCCTTTTTGGCTGATGGCTACTAATAATTCTGCCACCAGCCAGCGAGAAGGAATGCGATCGAGGTCGTTCAATGCCGAAATCAATCCCCAGGCATTTTGGGTGGTTATGTCATCATAAATTGACGATTTATGATCCGCTAATTCTCTCGATGGAAAGCTGATATTAACCAGATATTCTCTAGGCTTTTTCTCCGCAATTTTAGCTTTAACATTTAGGATGATTAACAGAGGTTCTTCCAGTAATCCGGGAAATCTTAGCCCACTTTTAATAACCTGTCCTGGTTGCAGTTCTAAAGGTAGTTTTACCGTCACAGTTTGAGTGGCGTTTCCCGCACCAGAACCTAGATAAATATAGTCAGGTTCCACCGGATTAATGGTGGCAAAAATCTCCCCGTTATCGGCGAGCCAATTATCTAAAACTGGTCGCACCAGTAGAGTTTCACCGCTACCATTATGCAGGGACAGTCTCAGCACCAGTTCACCGCCTGGGTGAATTTCAGCTTGGACTGGGGGGGGCATTGCGATCGGGTTTTTATCTTCGATCATCTTGACAATCTCTCTATCTTATGGTAAAATAACTTCCTCAATACAACTTGATTTTATGGTTGGTCAATCCTCCTTAAAATGAGCCAGGGGCTATGGCTCGTATCATAACCCCCCAAAATGCTATAAATTTCGATAAATCACATAGTTAATTAATTCTTTCAGAAAGCGGCGATCGTGAACCGGAGTCTGCCATTTTTCACCGGGTCTGATCGGAGTTTCCGGCTCCATAAAATCCAGACTGTCCAAAATATCGGCAGCTTTTTGAGCTAAAGATCGGGCAACAGCCCAGCCATGTTCGATGCTACCATACTGGCGCATTTGTTCCATAACAAATTCTACCTGTTCCGGGGTCTTTTCCGGTCGGGGGGTGGCGAGAATTTCCAACATTCGGCGGGATTCGACCGGACTACTGTGGGCGATCGCATGATTGAGCATCAAAGTGCGTTTTCCCTCATAAATGTCTCCGCCAATTTCCTTCCCATAAGCCTTCATATCTCCCACCAAGTTTAATAAATCATCTTGGATCTGAAAAGCAATGCCCAAAATCATGCCAAACCGAGTAACTCCCGCCAAAGGTTCCACCAAATCTTGAGGATTAGCCGAGGAATTCCCCACAATCAAACCGATGCGACAGGGTGTCATAAAAGAATACCAACAGGTTTTTTTGACGCACATTTTAAAATAATCGCGATCGCTTAAATTGTCCGTATTTTCTGCCACCCAATCCAATTCCATCGCCTGTCCTTCCACCGATTGACGCGCCATAAACTCAATTTCGTGGAGTACATTCAGAGTTTTGGTTACCCCGATCGCCGATAAATTTTCCAGCAACAAACCCACAGCCAGTACATTGGTTGCATCCCCAACATTAATCGCCCGGGGAATCCCAATATTGTGGTGTAACGTCCCTTTTCCCCGGCGCGACTCTGACCCGTCCTCAATATCATCGTGAATCAGAAACGCATTGTGATACAGTTCCAAAGCCGCCGCCGTCGATAGCGCCACCTGTCCCATGCCACCCACCGCCCGCGCCGCACTAATACACATGGTGGGGCGCAGCATTTTACCTCCCCGAAACGGGTAATCGAGCAACAAATCATATAACGGTTCGTAGGAACCGATAACTTCTCGTCGCCTGCCAATAAATTCCTGAATTTTTGCCCCGATCGCTATCCGGGAGTCTTCTAGTGCTTGGTTAATAATGGTTTGATCAAACTGAGCCGGGTAGGGTGTCGGGAGGGTCGCCTCCGACACCGTATTTAAGTCCGCTTCCAGGTTCGCATCCTCCGGCAGAATCGAACCCCGGTTATTTTTACCGTCGGGAATGCGTTCCGGAAGCGTTGCGGATGCCACATCGCTGACTGCAATGGTGGCGGTTTGGGGAGTGCTGGCCATGCTGATTGGCTGATTTGATGAGGGAGTGCGTTCCGGAAGCGTTGCGGATGCCACATCGCCATTAGCCTCAGAAACCGCGATCGTTTGGGGAACACAGGACTGTAATTCACCAGCCGAGTCCGTTTCCTCAGTCCTCAGAAATGGCACAACAGACTTACCATTCCCACAGCCATTTTCCCCCAATTGAGCGTTCCGGAAGCGTTGCGGATGCCACATCGAGGAAGTAGATTTTTCCAACTGATCCGATACCGAGTCACTCTTGATCCCTAAAAACATCAAATTGAGCAGGATTCCCCAAACCGTAAAATATAACAGGATTCCCCAAAAGACTAAATTGGATGGAGGGCTAAGACCGAGCCAATTGAACAGCAATTCAAACATTGATCAAGTACAGCTAGAAGGGCAGATCGAAGGGCAGATCACCACCGTTAAAATCGGATACATCTTGGCATTATTCATCATTGCCTAGTGCTAGACAGGCAAAGAAAGCCAATTGACAATCTTTACAGAGGCTATCCCTAGGGATAGCCACTTATTTCCATCAATCAATGACAAAAAGCTCACCCCACCCGGTCACACCAGACAATGTAACCGGGTTTGAGGATGGATTTCAACCATGGGAAATTGATACCATCAACGGTAGAATAATTTGTCGTTGGGATTACCTTTATTAGGCAATTCCTAACAGTTGCTTCTGGGCATCATCAAGTTTAGCCCCCGTGAGGTTCGCATTACTGAAGTTAGCCCCAGTGATGTTGGCTCCCCGCAGGTCCGCATTTGTCAGGTTGGCATTGGTGAAGTTAGCCCCAGTCATGTCGGTTCCTTGCAAGTCCGCATTTGTCAGGTCAGCACCACAGAAGTTAGCATAGCCAAGATAGGAATAGCTGAGATTGGCATAGCCCAGATAAGCGTAACAGAAATTCGCGTAAGCCAAGCTAGCCTGGTTTAATTGGGCTCCAATTAGCTTCGCCTGACACAAGTTAGCAAAACTCAGATCCGCTTGGCTGAGAACCGCGTAGCTTAAATCGGCACAGCACAAATTAGCATAGCCCAGATACGCATAGTTGAGATTGGCATAGCCGAGATAGGCGTGACAGAGATAGGCGTAACCCAAATTAGCCGCGACCAGGTTAGTGGCTCCTAAGTTAGTCGCACACAAGTAGGAAAAGCTCAGATCGATACCGCTCAGATTCATTTTGCTCAAGTCTACTTGCGGCAAGTAACTATTCGGAAAATCTCGCTTGCCGATGTCATACGGAATCTTTATCTTTATGTGGCCTGGGGGTGTGGGGGCGCAGCCACCCTGTGGTGGTATGAAACTAGACCAGTCAACATTCGGCGGGGTCGGTTGTGGCTCCTCTGAACCCCCACTGGGCTGGGTCGGTTTCTCGCCTTCGCTGGAACTGCCATCTGGTTTCCCTTCCCACCAGGAGGGGGCTGCATCGCCAATCGAAGGCCATTCTAGCCAGATACCAGCTTTATTGGTCAAACCTAGTTGGCCGGGACGGCAAGACTGGGAGCCTTCTTTGGCTGTGGTTTGCAAGTTCCCAACCGGGTCGGCCATTTCAATGTTAAATACACTCCGGGCTGGGACGGCATTGGCAGGGTTCCCACCAATCACAAAGTGCAGCGTTCCTCTCGCGCCTTTACTCAGATCGATTTGCGTGTCCGGGTCGGTGTAGACAAACTCCCTCAAATCGGTGTGGTAGACTATCTCTTGGTCGTTCGCAGTTTGGGAATTTCCGTAGACAAAGTACCCTTTGCCATAGGTTTGGTTATTGTTAGTGACTGTCCTGAAGTACACTTTCACCATGATTGAAGTCCTTAATTTTGAAAGGCAATAAAATATCGAAATCGTAGTCTCTACAGAACTAGAGTCGGTGACGTAACACCGCCATCGAAAGTCATCAAAAACTAGCCCCCTCTTCCACTGGTAGAGCGGATTTTTGGGTATTACTAATCAGCCGGGTTTAAATTCAACCACATCGGCTCCCCAGCAACATCAAACCATGACATGACCGCGCGATCATGATGCTGGATAGATCACATTGGCTAATTTTTGAGACTAAGACCATCTTCCTGGGTTGATTTTCAAGCCCAGTTGACGCTATATACTTGATGCACCATATCCCCACTTAGATTAAGTTCTTTTAGACCACCACAGATGGCGTTCAAGCCAGAAACTAGACGCGCACTACTGGGGATATGCTTCGCTGTCACTGCCCAGTCGAAAATCAGTTCGGCGCTTAACCTAAGTTGACAACCAACATAACAAATTTGCGGTTTTTTTGTCAACCAAAATACAATTTTTTATTGTAAATATTTATGAACAGGCAACGAACACTATTTAGAGAGCCTAAATGGGCCATATATATAATGGTGTCCTCGCCTGGGTCATCACTCCCTAGATCCGTTTATGGTGGCCATGGGACTTTTTCAGCGACGGGAGGCATTCATTAGCTGTTAACAGGGCGGCGATCGCTATCTTCCAACCCTGTGGGAGTTGCACCGAAAGAAACCCCGCTTCTGGGTTAACTCTTCAAAAGCAATTCCCTTATTGTTATAATAATCAAAAAGGTAGTCGGAGAAATATAAATGAACACTTCATGATCCGCCCAAGACTGCGAGGAAATCAATTTATGAATAATTGGGGACTTTTTGAGCGATCGCTTTCCCAATTTCTAAAGAAGCCGTCGCCGCTGGTGATGGCGCATTACAAACATGAAGCGCACGGGGCTTTTCTACAATTAGAAAATCATCCACTAATCCCCCATTAGGCATTAACGCCTGTGCGCGGACTCCCGCATGGGTGGGGATGATATCCTCCCCTGTTATTTCCGGGATTAATCGTTGTAAACTCCGTACAAATGCCGCTTTACTAAAAGACCTGATAATTTCTTCCACACCATCACTCCAGTATTTAGCAGCCAGTTTCCATAGTCCTGGATAAGTCAGAATTTCCATTAATTCACCCAAATCAACATCAGTTTTTTTATAACCCTCCCGCTTCAGACTTAAAACCGCATTCGGTCCCGCGTGTACCGAACCATCAATCATCCGCGTAAAATGCACCCCTAAAAATGGGAAATCGGGGTTAGGAACTGGATAAATTAAATTCTTAACTAAATATCTTTTTTCCGGGATTAACTCATAGTATTCTCCCCGAAATGGGATGATTTTAGCCGGGGGTTTTACCTGGGTTAATTCCGTAATGCGATCGCTATAAAGACCAGCGCAATTAATCACAAAATCCGTGACAAACTCTCCCTGATTAGTGGCTAATACTAAACCCTGGGAAGTTTCCGTGATTTTATGCACCTTAGTATTTAACCGTAAATTTCCCCCTTTTTCCGCCACTAAATCTGCATATTTGGCGCTAACTTCACTATAGCTAACAATCCCCGTAGATCCAACTTTAATCGCCGCCAAACAACGCACATGAGGCTCAATTTCTGCTACCTCTTCCGGCGTGATTTTAGCCACAGGAATTTGATTATCTAAGCCTCGTTGATACAGATTATCTAACAATGGCAATTCTTCCGGTTCGGTAGCCACAATTATTTTACCACAGACATCATATTTAATCCCATGCTGTTCACAAAAGTTAACCATTGATAAATTTCCCTGACTGCAGAGAGTCGCCTTGAGGCTACCTGGTTTATAATAAATACCCGAATGGATAACCCCACTATTATTGCCAGTTTGGTGAAAAGCCCAAGATTTTTCTTTTTCCAAGATGATAATTTTAGCCCTAGGATGAGTTAAACTTAATGAATAAGCAGTAGATAGTCCGACAATGCCACCACCAATAATTGCTAAATTGTACATAATTTCGATTCTTTCCTGAATTGATTGCTTAATCCTATAAATATTGAACAGCCACCTTTTCCAACCATCTTATAATTCATGAATGATCTGATATGGCTGCTAATTTGCTCAAGTTTAGTATTCCTGATGCAGCCCGGGTTTATGTGTTTGGAGTCGGGGTTAACCCGTTCCAAGAATAGCATTAATGTTGCCATCAAAAACCTAGCTGACTTCGGAATTTCTGTCTGGCTATTTTGGGCGATCGGCTATGGGCTAATGTTTGGTACCTCCCAATTAGGACTATTTGGTTCTAGTTACTTTGTTTTAGATGTTAGCAACATCCCCAGTGTAGCTGCTTTGTTTCTATTTCAGACTATGTTCTGTAGCACCGCCACCACCATTGTTTCTGGGGCGGTTGCGGAAAGAATGCGATTTCAAGCCTATTTAATTGTCGCTGGCTTTACCTCTGGGTTAATTTATCCGATTTTTGGACATTGGGCTTGGAATGGTTTAAATAATGGTGTCGCTAATGGTTGGCTAGATCAGTTAGGGTTTATCGACTTTGCGGGGTCTACTGTTGTTCATAGTATCGGGGGATGGGTAGCCCTGGCTGCTTTATTAGTAATTGGACCCCGCAGCGGGCCGATTTCCTCAAGGTAAAAGTCCCCGTAAAATTCATGGGTCTAATTTACCTTTGTCGGTGTTAGGAGTGATGCTACTTTGGATAGGTTGGCTAGGGTTTAATGGTGGTAGCGCCTTGGTGGTCAACGATAAAATTCCCGTGATTATTGTGAATACTATTTTAGGCGGAGTCGCGGGAATGTTAGTCAATTTATTTGTGTCTTTATGGCGCACAGGTTGGGTAGAAATAGAATGTTTAATTAATGGCTCTCTGGCTGGATTGGTAGCAATTACTGCCTCCTGTAATGCGGTGGGAACTTTGCCAGCCATAATCATTGGAGCCTTGGGAGCTATCATTGCTACAGAGGTATCTAAACAATTAGTTAGGTGGGGCATTGATGATGCTGTAGATGCAGTGGCGGTTCATGTGGGGGCAGGAGTTTGGGGGACTTTGGCAGTGGGTTTATTTGGGCGATTAGATGTGCTAAATACAGGCTTAAATCGCTTTGGTCAAATAGCTGTACAAGTGTTGGGAATAGTCAGTGGTGCTATCCGGGGATTTTTACTCAGTTTGATTTTGCTGTTAATTATCAATAAATTCTACCCTTTGCGAGTTTCGGAAGAAGGGGAAAATATGGGACTAAACATTTATGAACATCGCGCTAAAACAGATAGTTATGAACTGTTTAAAGTTATGGACTTTCAAGCTCAAACTAAGGATTTGAGTTTGCGGGTTCCGGTGGAACCATTTACGGAAGTTGGACAAATTGCCAGCCGCTATAATTATGTAATGGATGCTTTGGAAGCAGCGGTGCGAAAAACGGAGGCGATCGTGGAGACTGCTACTGATGCTATTCTTACTTTTACGGTATCTTCTCTGGTGGTGTTGACCGCTAATCCTAGTGCTGAGGCTATCTTTGGTTATGGGAAAGAACAGTTGATTGGGATGGAAATTAGGAAATTGGTGAGGGCTGATGATAATTCCTACAATTGGGATAGTTTGCTAATTGAAAAATGGTTAAAATCTCCTTGTCAGTCGGCTATAGGATGGCGGGCTGATGGTTCTCAATTTCCGGTATAAGTTACGTTAAATCAGGCTAAATTAGGAAACAGATCATTTATGATTGGCACTTTTAGAGATATTACTGAAAGGCAAAAATCTCAAGAGTCCCTGGCTTTAGCATATCAAGAAATTAAAATGCTTAATCATCAGCTAGATTATGAAAATAAATCTCTGAATATGGAGTTGGAAATTACCCGCCGTCTACAACGTTTGCTGTTACCCAGTGAAGCGGAACTTCAGGACATTAAAAACCTTGATATTGCGGGTTATATGGAACCTGCTACAGACATAGGAGGAGATTATTATGATGTTCTCGCCTTTGGCGGCGGGGTGACTATCTGCATGGGAGATGTCACCGGACACGGTTTAGAAAGTGGTATGGTGATGTTAATGGCTCAAACTGCTGTCCGAACTTTACTGGAAGCGGGAGAAACTGATCGGGTCAGATTTTTGGATGTTCTTAATCGAACTATTTACCTCAATGTGGTAAGAATGAACTGTGATAAAAATATGACTCTGGTATTGCTTGATTATGAAGATGAATAAATCAGAATCTGTGGTCAACATGAGGAAGCAATTTTAGTTCGTGCTGATGGAAATATGCAACGTATCGAAACTATTGATCTGGGTTTCCCGATTGGATTGGTTGATGATATATCGGAGTTTATTAGCCATTATACTACCTATTTAAATGCTGGGGATGTGGTGGTTTTATATACTGATGGTATTACTGAGGCAGAAAATGCTGATCAGCTTCACTATGGAGTAGTTCGACTCTGTGAAGTGGTAGCGGAAAATCGTCATCTGACTGCTGCTGAAATTCGACAGTCTATTATTAATGATGTTATGGAATACATCGGCGATCATCAAGTTCATGATGATATGACTATGTTAGTGTGTAAACAGCGCTAATTTGTGATAATTAATCATCACTATAGCGCTTCTCATATCTATCAAATACAGCCCTCACCCCAAACCCCTCTCCCAGAAAAGGAGAGGGGCTTTGAAAAGTACCTCATCAGTCCGGGAACTGCTATATAAGCAAATATACTCCCAGCCGGGGACACCAGAATACTGGAAGAAATAGCCCCATTTAATGTGATTATCTGTTATTATAACTAAATGGTTAAGTTAACAATCAGTTGGCATCAAAGCTTTGTTTAAAGGGATGTTAGAACTAATGTTGATTAATGTCAGAAAACTGGTGTCGATTTTGTTGCTAATTATCCTCCCTTTGCTGTTGGTTATGGTTTCGCCTGAAACAGCGATCGCCTTAATTCAACAACAGGAGGAGGCTCCCGGACAGATACTTTATAAATCTCGCCATAGTTTGAGAGATCATCAAGGTAATTCTTGGCAGGTCATTCTGTTTAAGCGGGTCAAAAATGGGGAGGTAAAAGACGTTAGTTTGCGTTTGGTGGGGTTTCCGGGTTCGGTAACATTTAATCATCCTGAACCGTTGCAAATTGTGTTCAGTAATGGTAGGATACTTGAGGCGGTAGATGAGTTTGGCGAAAAAGCACCCGGCCCGAATGTTGGACAATACGATTTAACCGATATTTTGCCCAAAATTTCCCAAGCCGATCAAATTGAGCTTAACCTTTCGATCGCTCAAACAAAATCTGCGATCGCTGTGCCGTCTCCAGTGGTTCTGGAATGGAAGGCGATCAACAGTCCTGGTTAATAACTTGCTAGAGTGGAGAAAAATAATTGTCTCCACTCTATCTCTGATTGGCGCTGCTGGGTGCGTCTAAAAATGGTGGAATAGGACAGTTAAGAGAAATCACGATCGCCCTGAGTAACTCGGCTTGGTCTAAGGTGACATGGTGATCAGCCAGGACAGTATAGGCGCAAGCATCAACCACCGCCTGTTTAAGTTTGGGTGCGGCGAGTTCCAGACGTTTGAGACTCTCACCAACTTGAGTCAAACTATATTCACCGGGTTGAGTGGGTAAAGTTTCCCCGGAATTTCTAGGTAGGCGCAACAGTCCGGCTTGAAAAGCCATATCAACCGCCCCCGGAGAATCTTGGCCGACGCGAGCCAAAGCCGATAACACAATAACACAATCGGACCAAATCTGTTTAATCTCAGTAAACTTAACTTTAGGTTCCTGCTGTGTGGCGGGAAAGTAGTTAGTCAACCGTTGACGCAACACGACAAAAATTGCATACTCAGACAGACTCAGATGATTGTCAGCTTGAATCAAAACCCTGGCTTGTTTCAGCAGTTGGGTACACTGGCTAACACTTCCACCACGCAAAGCAGGTATGGCTAAATCAATCAACGGTAGACGAGTCCGCGCGTTCAAACTCTCGAGGTAAGGACTCAGGTTTTGGATCATTTCCAACACTGGCGGCGGGGAGGACTCTCGCAAGGAAGACATTTGGCGATCGCGCACTTCTGGGTCTGTATGCAACAATAAACTATAAATAATGGCGATCGCCCCATTTACATCACGGGTAGCCATGCGTACAGGTTCGGGGATATCCGCCAAAAACCCCCGCACATTATCAAGGTGTTTAGGGTTGGTAGTTCCCACTCCGGCGACTACCCGATCCGGTGAAACCGACAAGGACTCCGGTTGCGGCTGTGGTTGAGGCGATGAACCCGCAAACCCCGCCACCATTTCATTACCGGAAGCTATAGACGACATAGAAGCATTATTTCCGGTTTCTTCCACCGACCAAGTGCGACCCGCGAAACCTTCCAAACGCTTAACCCTTTCTTTCACAGGGGGATGAGTTGCAAAGATTTGTCCGAAACTCTCAAAAATCCCTGTAAAAGCCTCCCCAAAAAACAGGTGACTAGCTTCTTCAGCCCTAGGATTTGTTACCTTAGAACCAGATTTATAGCCCGCAATCTTTTGTAGTGCGCCACTAATACCGTCAGGGTTGCGGGTAAACTGAACTGCGGAAGCATCCGCTAAAAACTCCCGTTGTCGAGAAACGGCACTTTTGATTAACCTACCGCAAAAAAAGCCGATCCCACCAATAACTACCATTCCTAAACCAATAATCAAGCCCGAATCTTTGCCTTTTGACGAGGAGTTGTCACTACCCCCCCACCAACTACCTCTTAACATTACCCGACCCATAATATATATCAGGATTAAACCCTGAATAACTCCGATGAGTCGGAGATTTAGGCGCATATCTCCATTGAGAATATGGCTAAATTCATGGGCGATTACCCCTTGTAACTCATCGCGATCGAGTTGTTCTAAACAACCTCGCGTTACCCCAATTACTGCATCATTGGGAGTAAATCCCGCCGCAAAAGCATTGATTCCCTGTTCTTCCCCTAAAACATACACTTCGGGAACGGAAATTCCAGAGGCGATCGCCATTTCCTCTACAATATTAAGTAGTCGTTTTTCCAGTTCATCTCCGGTCATGCGATCGACTAATGTTCCCCCCAAATCCTCAGCGACTACCTTACCTCCCCCCCGTAATTGAATGGATTTATAGACACTTCCCCCACCCACAGTAGCCACCACTCCCAAGGCTACTAACAACAATAGTTCTGGTCGCCATATCAAAAAATTATCGTGCAGTGCATATACCACCACCCCATATAATAGGGCTATCATCACAATCACAGCCACCAGAAACAGACCCAGCAAATAAACGGTGTTTTGTCTGGCTTGGTCTTGATGCTCAAAGAAATTCATAATTAGAAGGAAACGTTAGGAACTTCTTTCACCTCGGGGGATGATTCTTCTAGTAATTGAGCTTCTTGGAAGTTGAAACTACTAGCGACTAAATTGCTCGGAAATACGTCTCTTTTGGTATTGTAAACAGTTACGGCATCGTTAAAAGCCTGTCGCGCAAAAGCAATCTTGTTTTCAGTCGATCGCAACTCTTCCATGAGTTGATCCATGGACTTATCAGCCTTTAAATCTGGGTAGGCTTCTGATAGAGCAAATAACCTTCCTAATGTACCGGTTAAAGCAGCTTCCGCCTGTCCTAACTGTTGCATGGCTTGGGGGTCACCAGGGTTGGCTGCTGCTTGATTCGTGGCGGTCACAGCAGCATTACGAGCCGCAATAACAGCTTCTAAGGTTCCCCTTTCATGAGCCATATAACCCTTAACTGTTTCGACCAAATTAGGGATTAAATCATGGCGGCGTTTGAGTTGAACATCAATCTGAGCATAGGCATTTTGATAGCGTCTGCGTAGACGTGCTAGGCTATTATAAGCCTGGACACCCACAATAGCCACCAGAATGACGACAACAATACCGATGACAAACAAAAGGGCGAAAATTCCAGCGAGTATCTCCACAGTCTAGGTTCTCCTTGGCGTGTGTCTGCATGGTTCGCGGATTGGACGCGGGTTCTACTCGGTCTATCAAGCTAGGCTAGATGAGTTTAATTATGTTTTCCCAATCTAATCAAGTAACCCGGCTCTGTGCGGCATTATAACACAATCAAATGTGGCTAACCCCAAATTGTTACACTTTTTAACTTGACCTGCACTCCCAACCCGGACAAAATACAAACTGGCTACTTGGCTTCCCCACTGTCTCCAGGTCTGGTTAAAATCTATTCTAGTTAATTATAGGTGAAGTTTACTATGAATCCGGCTTTGACGAACTTTGGCGATCGGATGTCTCGTTTAACGGGAGTCCGAGCTATTATGAAAGATATTATCGAAACGTTGCGCTCTGGTAAAGGTCAAGAATTTATTAATTTAAGCGCCGGAAACCCGGTCATCTTACCAGAAGTCGAACAACTCTGGCGCGAATGTACTCAGCAACTGCTATCTAGTCCCGAATATGGCGAAGTGGTCTGTCGCTACGGTTCTAGCCAAGGGTACAAACCTTTTATTGATGTCATTGTGGAAGATTTTAACTCTCGCTATGGGTTAAATTTAAGCGATCGCAATATCCTAGTCACTCCCGGAAGTCAATCAATTTACTTTTACGCCGCCAACGCCTTCGGAGGTTATAACAGCCAGGGAAACCTTAAAAACATTGTCCTTCCCCTCAGTCCAGACTATACAGGTTACGGCGGCGTTAGTCTTATTCCCGAGGCGGTTTGTGCTTATCAACCCACCCTCGACATAGACGAAAATTCCCATCGGTTTAAATATCGTCCCGACTTTAATCAACTCTCAATTAATGAGGATACAGGCTGCGTTATTTTTTCCCGTCCCTGTAATCCTAGCGGCAATATTCTCACCTCCGAAGAAGTGCAAAAAATCGCAGATTTAGCCTCCCCTTACGATGTCCCAGTCTTCGTAGATTCCGCATATTCTCCCCCTTTCCCGGCTTTGAATTTTACGGACATGGATCCGGTTTTTGCTGATAATATTATCCACTGTATCAGCTTGTCTAAAGCCGGATTACCCGGAGAGCGTTTAGGTGTGGCTATTGGTAATGAAGATGTGATTAGGGTTTTGGAAGCCTTCCAAACGAACGCCTGTATTCACTCCCCCCGCTACGGACAAGCTATAGCAGCTAGAGCGATTGGATCAGGTGCTTTATCGGATATTTCGGTTGAGGTAATTCGTCCCTACTACCGCCAGAAATTTACGATATTAGAAGCGACGTTAAATGATGCGATGTCGAAGGATTTACCCTGGTTCTTGCATCGGGGAGAAGGTGCTATTTTTGCATGGATTTGGTTTAAGGATTTGCCAATCACAGACTTGGAACTATATCAGGAGCTTAAAAAAGTGGGTATTATCGTAGTTCCTGGCAATTCATTTTTCCCAGGATTACAACAAGAATGGTCGCACAAAAATCAATGTATTCGCATTAGCCTGACTGCTACTGATGAGGAGATTATGGAAGGAATGAAGCTTCTGGCTGAGGTTGTGGAAATGGTTTATAGAAAGGCTATGTTAGCGGTTTAATTGATGATTAATTCTGTCTAATGACTACAGTTGATCGGGGTTCACAATGTCTGGAATTATGAACCCCCTTAAATGCTCGATCGCAGTTATTCGCACCTGGACGGGAAGGCGATCGCCTTTGAGTAAATTAGGGGAGATGAGAATCGATCGCCACGGGATGAGCATTAATGTAGAATGAATCAGGGACAATCTCAAATCTCACTCAGAGCCAATATGGGGTCGGAGGGACAAATGGATGAATTGAAGTATCTAGCTACTTGGGTTCGCGAACAACACGCACGGGAGTATATTTTCACTTGGTTACTGAATCAACCGGGGATCTGGTGGTCAAATGGTGATGTTTACCAAGCGGCTATACAAAAATCTGGTTCTCGTCTGAAAGAATATGTAAAAAATAGTAAACAAGAGGGTTTGTTTCAGGGGATTGCCGATAAAATCAGGAGCGATGAGGCTTGGGATGCGATCGCCCTAAGTTTAGCTCGCCTCATTGCTACCTATCAGGAAGAATTAGTCAAACTCCAAGAACAAAATCGGTTAGATATAAACAAAGTCTCGGAAATATCGCCAAAGTTCAACCCGGAAATAGATGATATTTGGTCTTCTAGTCTTCAGGAACCCCTACCGGACCCGAACTCTGACGCTCTGACGGGTCTGTAATGGGTCCATTATCGATTAATTGGGGTTGAATAATCAAATGAGTGGGAGCATGGGTGCGGATAAAATCGGTCATCAGATCCCGTTCTTCAATAGTAGGAGTAGCCAAACAGCCAGCGGTTCCGGTTTCTTCATTATCCTTAAAAACGGAAGGATCATAATGAACCCCAAACCCGCCGCGATCGGTTTCAAAGGTGGGAGTTACTGCTGACCAAACCCCGCCAAATTCGCCGCCAGCATATTCTACGGAACCTGGTATATCAAAAGTATAAACCCCAAAAGGAATGGGTGTTTGAGATCCAGGCTGGTCTGATGGTGTTTGCTGACCGATACGACCAGAGATACAGCGGACTGTATTAACTAACCATCCCCCAGCATCAAATAACTCTGTGTGATAGACCTTTAGACCACCAGCGATGGTCTCTTGTGTTTGAGTAGCGACAATTTTCGGTCCGCCAATAGTATTAGCGAGATGATCATCAGTTTCAGTGGTGGGGTTATGAACAGTTAAAAACTCTCGCGATACCCAGCGATCGCCACCAATAGGAACCCAAGTCAACCCTCCTTGAGGAACAGGAGTTCCGATCACTTCGACCACAGTTCCGGGTTCAACAGTATCAATAACGGGACCATAGGGACTAGAACGCACATTGAGGACATCACCACTGGTAGTCACGATCGCTTGCTGTATCATAATTCGAGTTGTAATGGTGTAGATTAGTGTTCATTGTTAGGGCGATCGCCAAGATCATAAACACACAAAGCGATCGTCACCTCAAGTTATTCTGGAGTTTGTTGCAACTCTGGTCTCTCTTCCGCTACAATAGCGCCTTCTACCGGACAGACCTGTAAACAAATCCCGCAATCAATACAAGTATCGAAATCAATCCAATACCAATCAGTTCCCTTAGTGTTCTTACCGGGACCGGGATGGATACAAGCCACGGGACAAGCGCCAACACAATCAGCGACCCCTTCGCAGACATCAGTAACAATAGTATGAGCCATAATAAATTCCCCCCCCTTGACAACGGACTGAAAAACTAGCAGTTTATACCTACTTTGAGCTTAACTCAAAAACCGATATCATCATCATCGAAATCATCATCAAAACTCTGAGACACATTGGGAGGTTGAGTAGGGATAGAAGCAAGAATCGCATCAATTACTCGACCCACGGGTAAAATTTGCATTCCCAAATCTTCTGGTTTTTGTCCCTTGGGTACAATAGCGCGTTTAAAACCCAACTTAGCCGCCTCCCGCAATCTTAACTCTAATTGTGACACGGGGCGCACCTGTCCGCCTAATCCGACTTCGCCGATTAAAATGGTGCGAGGATCAACAAGGCGATCGCGGAAACTAGCGACAATGGCGATCGCCACTCCCAAATCCGCCGCCGGTTCATCCACCTTTAACCCTCCCACAGAAGCGACAATCGCATCTAACTTAGAAAGAGGGATACCAACGCGCTTTTCCAAAACCGCCAAAATCTGCATCAAACGGCTACTATCAACCCCCGTAGTCGTCCGTCGCGCCGACCCATAACTAGCAGGACTCACCAAAGCCTGGATCTCGACCACAATAGGTCTAGTTCCCTCCATAGAGACAATAGTGGCAGTTCCCGGCGAGCAATCATCGCGATTTCCCAAAAACAATTCCGACGGGTTAGAAACCTCCTGTAACCCGTGGGAAACCATCTCAAACACGCCAATTTCATGGGTAGCGCCAAATCGATTTTTCATCGATCGCAATAGACGGTGAGACGCAAAGCGATCGCCCTCAAAATACAATACCGTATCAACCAAATGTTCCAAAACCCTGGGACCCGCCAGGCTGCCATCCTTAGTCACATGACCCACAATCAACAAAGTAATATTTTCCCGTTTCGCCACCTGCATCAAAGCCGAGGTACATTCCCGCACCTGAGCGACAGAACCGGGAGCCGATGTTAGACTAGCGAAATAAATAGTTTGAATACTATCGATGATCGCCAAAGTGGGTTTAAGGGATTCCAACTCCCGCAGGATGACCTCTAAATCCGTCTCTGGGAGCAAAAATAAATCCGCCTCCTCCCGAGAATCATGGCCATTTTCACCATTTTCCGACTCTGGGGATAATTCCGGTGGCGACTGAGCAGAAGATAAATGACCATTTCCTGTAGCGAGGGATGTCTGTTGAGGGTGTTGGTTGCGTAACTGTTGGGTAAACGGGTCAACATTAGTAACTTCCACAGCATCTGAACTATGGTGGTTATTTACTTGTGCATCATTGTCAGTCTGTAAGTCATGAGCATCATCATCAGCTACACTAGCCACTGATGGAGCATTCCATAAACGCTGCGATCGCAATTTTACCTGTTGACCAGATTCTTCCGCCGACACATATAGCACCCGGGCATGATGGGATAAACTATTAGCCACCTGTAGCAGTAAAGTAGACTTACCAATACCAGGTTCACCGCCAATCAACACCAACGACCCCGGAACAATGCCACCTCCCAACACCCGATCTAACTCTCCATATCCAGAAGGGATGCGCGATTGAGTCTGATCAGAAATCTGAGACAGCTTAAATGATAACCTCGGTTGTCCTTGATTGGGCTTATTGACAGTATCCTCCGTTAACCCAGACCCCAACTCACTCCAACTAAACCGCTGTAGAGACGGCGTGGGGGATGGTTCAACCACCTGTTCTACAAGAGAATTCCAGGCTTGACAATTGGAACAGCGACCAAAGTATTGGGAGAACTCGGCCCCGCATTCACGACAAACATATAATGTTCGAGGCTTGGGCATTGTTTAAAATAGTGGCTGTACAATCTTATTGTATATGCAAACAATGGGATCAACACGCGCTATATGCCACCCGCACAATAGAGGCGATCGCACCTACAGTTAAACTATATGAAAGTAAGTCTAGTGTTATAGAGGGAGTATTGAGGTCAATTGGAAAACCATAAGGAAAGAATTTTAGTTGTCGATGACGAAGCCAGCATCCGCCGGATTTTGGAAACTCGCCTTTCTATGATCGGTTACGATGTAGTAACTGCGGCCGACGGGGAAGAGGCTTTAGAAATCTTCCGCCAGACAGAACCTGACCTCGTGGTTTTGGATGTGATGATGCCTAAACTAGATGGCTACGGAGTTTGTCAGGAATTACGGAAGGAGTCTGACATTCCCATTATTATGCTCACCGCCTTGGGGGATGTCGCCGATCGCATCACCGGGTTAGAATTAGGCGCAGATGATTATGTCGTCAAACCCTTTTCACCCAAGGAACTAGAGGCCCGTATCCGTTCCGTCCTGCGCCGCATTGATAAAAATGGCGCTTCTGGAATTCCCAGTTCTGGAGTTATCCAAATTGCCAGTATTAGGATTGACACCAACAAGCGACAGGTCTACAAAGGTGATGAACGCATCCGCTTAACCGGGATGGAGTTTAGCCTATTGGAACTCTTGGTGAGTCGGTCAGGAGAACCCTTTTCCCGATCCGAAATTCTCCAGGAGGTCTGGGGGTATACTCCCGAACGCCATGTTGATACTCGCGTCGTGGATGTGCATATTTCCCGCCTCAGAGCTAAGTTAGAAGATGATCCTAGCAACCCAGAACTGATTTTGACCGCTCGCGGTACTGGCTATTTATTCCAGCGGATTATTGATCCTTCAGAAGTGGGTTGATCGGATCTCAGTTGTCCTTTAGAGCTTCTCATAAATGGCTCAAATAAATTCTAACCGAGTTCTGCGACTTTTGCCCCTGGTTGTGGGGGGTTTAGGGGGGGTGCTATTGCTCGTCAATCGTTTAGAAACCCCCCAGATTTTGGACTCTCAAGCCCGCTCGGATGCCTTGGGAGTCATATTAAGCGCTTTGTTGATTTTGACTGGCTTACTGTGGCAGCAAATTCAACCTGTCCCACCGGACGCTGTGGAGTTGGAGGGTCCCCAAGGTTTTGAACTCCAGCCGGATTTGCCTGATGTGGTCAAAACTGAACTGGCTTGGGCTTCTCTGATGTTGTTAACTAATACCGTCACCCGATCGCTTTTGGTGGTTTGGGATGCTCAGGTGTTACTCCGACGCGGCGTTTTAGGGGTTAATTCTCAAGTCGAACCCGGACCTATTGTTAAACGGGTTCAGAAGACCCGCAAACCTGTTTACTTGGTCAATTTGGCCTTGTATCCCGGAAGGGTTGAGTTTGACTATTTGCCTCCTAATACTCAGGGTGTCATCTGCCAACCTATGGGCGATCGCGGTGTCTTGATTTTGGGGGCGAATACTCCCCGCAGCTATACCAAACAAGATGAAGTTTGGATCGAGGGAATTGCTGATAAATTGGCTGATACTTTGGATCGCTCTGGTTGGTCTGATGCCACGAAAATTTAGAACTGAAAATGGGGTAGACAATGCTATTTTTATACTGGGTATTGGTGCTGGTAATGCTCCTGGGAGTCATCGGAGCCGTCGTTCCGGGGCTGCCTGGATCAGGTCTGATTGTTACCGCTATTTTGATTTGGGCTATCTTTGCTGGTTTTTCTGGTATGGGGTGGCCTATTGGTGTGGCGATCGCTGTCCTGCTTTTAAGTGTCGGTGTTGAGTTCCTCAGTGCTTATCTGGGTGCTAAAAAAGCTGGCGCTAGTAAATGGGGACAAATTGGCGCGATCATTGGCTTATTATTGGGGTTTTTTGGTCTCTTACCAGCTTTACCTTTTGGCGGACCTTTATTAGGACTGTTAATAGGTCCTTTGGTGGGCGCTTTTGTCGGAGAATTTCTCTATCGTCAGGATTTGGTCTTGGGTCTGCGGGTGCGCTCCGCTGTTAAGGCGGCGATCGGGATTTTTGTCGGGACCGTCCTCGGTAATTTACTCCAAGGGGTTTTAGCTTTCGCCTCCGTAATAGTTTTCCTGACCAGCACCTGGCCCTATTGAAACAGAAGACATAGTGAGCGATCGCTTAATCACGGTGAGGGGTGAATCTATTATGGATCTTGTGTTTGAATCCACTGATGAGTTTAATCAGGACTTAGCTAAATTTAGTCAGGAAGAACAATTAATTATCCTCAAGGAAGTTGAACATTGGCTTCCCTTATTATTAACTAACTCTAGTCTGCGGAGTAGACGACTTCATCAGTTTTGTCAATTTCATCTCAAAGATAACTACCGTTCTTCCCTATACTCATTTATTGTTAACTACTACCTGCGCGTAATTCTCACCATTGACGAAGACCCCCTATTTAATCGCCTGTTAATTACCCTATTTAAAGCCATAGAAAGCCGTCATGCTGCTACAGCTTATCGACAGGTCGGTAACTCCATATATCAAAAAATAATTGACCACAAGGATAGTTATTGATGTCATCACCATTTCCCCCATTAATTGACGATCGCGGTATTATTCGCCAAGCTATGGCAGTTTTTTCCGAACCTCAACAACTGAAATTTTTGGCGGCGATCGCGGAGTTACAAAATCCCCAATCCTATCAAAATCAATACTTTCCTATGAGTCGCCTCAAGCGATTAAAGGGGACTCACGCTAAGATTTACACCGTAGATATTGACCCGACATCAAAATGGATGTTTTACATTGAATATCAAAATGGTAATATCTATTTACGGGAACTTTATAAGCATACCAATAATCAGGCAAAAACCAGCTTGGATATTATTGCAGAAGTCAATGATTTCTGAGGTCTAATCATCAGCCGAGACCAGGCTAGGCTGGTCTCTACAGTAACCCATTGATAATTAATTAGGAATTCTGATAATTAACTTGTTGGCGTTGCAGATTATACATATGGTTAAATAGTTGCCAACAATATTCCTGAGTTAAACCACAGGTAACTGCACCCCGTAAAACTACATTAAAATACCAATCATTGGGGGCTAATTCTTGGGTGAGTTTATTAATGACCATATAAGTCCGCACGTTTTGATAATCCTTACCCTGAGAATGTACGTCAATCATTTCTGGGCGATATCCGCCAATATGAACCTGTTTATCCGGGTCAATTTTCACCTCTTCCCGTTCATCAAGGCGATCGCTTAAACGCCAAGGAAGTCGATACAAAACCCCTTCCACAGAAGAATTAGCATCTTTAACTATATCCAAAGCGCCACAATTGCGCCGCCGGGAATGGCGATAAAACCCCAACCGATAACCCCGTAGAGTAGCAGGTCCGATCACATAGGAATGAGTAGGTTCACCTAGAGTCCGTTGCAAATCTACCGGACACATACAGGAACCGTAGGCGAAATAGTAAAAACTCGGTTCAGCATGAGAAGTTGAGATAAATTTTTCGTCCCACTGAATGGGATCTATAGATTGAATCGTATCTGTGTCAGAGTTCAATGTTACTTCCTCCCGTCCTAGGTGACACCCCCTTATTTTAGCAAAATGCACTCATGTTCATGTATAGCAAGTCACTATTTTTGAGCGGGAATATACTAGATCATAGTGATTTTGCTATATCCTTAATACTGTAGTTAATTATTCCCAGGAGCTAAAACTATGCAGGAGATTGAGGAAAAGAGTTCCCGGAGTGAATTGCGAGCCATTGTTAGGGAACAATTGCGACTGTTATTAGAAGATCGCAACTGGGAAGGTGTTAAAACTCTATTATTGCCAGTGCAGCCTGTCGATATTGCTGAGGCAATAGATGGGTTGCCCAAAGCCATGCAATTGACTGCTTTTCGTTTACTCTCTAAAGCAGAAGCCGTAGAAGTTTATGAACACCTTTCTACAGATATTCAACAGTCTTTAATTGAGGAGTTTCGAGATTCCGAATTATTAGAGATTGTCAATAGTATGGCTCCCGACGATCGCGCGGGTTTATTTGATGAATTACCCCCTCGGTTAGTGCGGCGGGTTCTCGCCCAACTCTCACCCGAAGAACGTAAAGCCACCTCTCAGTTATTAGGTTATCAGGCGGGAACAGCCGGCCGTCTCATGACCCCTGAATATATCGCTTTGAGGTACAATTTAACCATTAAAGAGGCATCCGATCGCATTAGACAATTAGCACGCGATCGCGAAGTGAGTTATTATGTCTATGTAGTTGATGAACAGCGGCGGTTAATGGGAGTCGCTTCTCTGCGGGATGTATTATTAGCTGACCTTGATCAATTCCTCGGTGATATCATTAATCCTGATGTGGTTTTTGCCCAAACAGATACAGACCAGGAAGAAGTCGCCCGTTCCATTCAACGTTATGATTTAGTGGCTTTACCTGTGGTCGATCGCGATCATACCTTAGTCGGAGTCGTAACCGTAGATGATGCGATCGATATTTTGCAAAAGGAAGCCACCGAAGATATTTATATTATGGGTGCTGTCAGGTCTGAGGGGGAAAGCTATTTCCAATCCAATTTAGCCACCATTACCCGTAAACGTATCCCCTGGCTATTCATTTTGTTAATCACCAACGCCTTAACTATTTTGGTGATGAGCAATTTTGAAGCCGTCCTTGATGAGGTCGTCGCTTTAGCCTTTTTTACCCCTCTGTTAATTGATGCGGGTGGGAATGTCGGAGCCCAGTCTTCTACCGTCGTCATTCGCGGGTTAAGTACCGAAGAATTGAAATATAAAAAACCCCTTTGGGTGATTATACGCGAGTCCATGACTGGCGGACTTTTGGGGATTTTATTAGGGGTGGTAGTAATTGGGATGGTGTTTGTCTTTTTAGGACAAATTGAAATCGGTTTAACCGTCGGGATTAGTTTACTTTGTATTACTATTATTGCCGCCACCGCCGGGGCGGGATTACCCTTTCTGTTTCATTCCTTTGGGTTAGATCCCGCCTTGATGTCCTCTCCTTTTATTACCACCATTGTCGATATTTTGGGGATCTGGATTTATTTAAGTACCGCCAAATTACTCCTCGGTCTTTAAGTCATCCAAAAATCGCCAAACTTCCTGTAAAAGTGCCTCCAAACCAATGCGGGCTACCGCCGAAATAAGGAACACTCGAACCCCGGCGATCGCCTCAAGTTGAGAAGCGATCGCCTTACTTCTTTCCTCCGAGTCCCCCGCCGCATCAATTTTGTTAATCGCCAGAATTTGCCGCCGCCTTTCCAAACCTCGCCCATAGGCGATTAACTCCTGTTGAATAATTTGATAATTAGCGATCGGGTCTGTGTCGGTAATATCAATCATGTGTAGGAGAATGCGGGTTCTTTCTATATGGCGCAAAAACTCATGACCTAGTCCAGTCCCTCGGTGTGCGCCTTCAATCAATCCCGGAATATCCGCAAATACCGTCCCATCTCCCGTCGGTTTACGGACTACTCCCAGATTAGGAATTAGGGTAGTAAAAGGATAATCTGCCACCTTGGGACGGGCGGAAGATACTGCCGAAATCAGAGTTGATTTTCCCGCATTCGGTAAACCAATAATCCCCACTTCTGCCAACAATTTTAACTCTAGTCGTAGTCGCCGACTTTCTCCTGGTAGTCCCGGTAAAGCATAATCAGGGGCGCGGTTTTGGTTACTGAGAAAATGACTATTTCCCAAACCGCCTTTACCCCCAGCCGCCACGCAAAATTCCTGATTAGGGGTGACTAAATCCACCATCAGCTCTAAGGTATTGGCATCATAGACCACTGTACCACAGGGGACCTCGATAATGCGATCGCTTCCCGATGCCCCCGTTTTATTTTTCGGGCCGCCTCGTTTGCCATCATCAGCTTTAAAGCGACGGTTATACTGGAAGTCCAGGAGAGTTTGCAAGTCTTCCACCGCTTTCAGGATCACAGACCCCCCTCGGCCCCCATTGCCTCCCGCCGGACCTCCAGCCGGGACGTATTTTTCCCGGCGAAAGGCAACTATGCCATCTCCCCCTTTTCCCGCTTCTACTTCAATTTCAGTGCGATCAATAAACTGCATCGATTTAAATCAGCCCATTTTTAAGGCCGTTGAAGGTAATAATAAGTCGCCATAGGTGCGACTGTGGCAATTACTAGGACTACCACAACTAAGATCGTCGCACTTTTGTCGTCGGTTTCTTCAGCCGATTTAAATGTACTCCCCACTTGCAGATTTTCCAGGAGTTTAGGTGCGCCGGGATCTCCTTGTCCTGAGAGGACTTTGACTATACGATCCGTGGCCGCCAGGAAGGCTTCATTATACTTCTCACCTTCTCGCAGGGGGACTTGTAGGGTTTCGTTGGCAACACTCTCGGCGATCTCAGGAGTTAGCAACTCTTTTACTTTGTCTCCGGTATGGATGGCGCTATTATTGGTTTGGGTATCCACCATCAACAGAGTTTGATTAGCGGCCTCTTCTGCGGTGGGAAACCATTTCTCAAACAACTGATCTGTAAAACTTTGGGCTGTTTCTCCGTAGTCCAGGCGGCGGATCGTCACTAACCGGACCTCATACCCCGTCTCGGCTAGTTTCTCCAGGTTTTGGTTAATTCTGCCTTCGGTAGCGCGACTGAGAATATCCTCATCATCAATAATCCAAGTGCGATCGCCAGTTTTCAAGTCTGGCATTTGATAAACTCCTGTAGCCATAGCTGGCGCAGTGGACAATAGCAATACCATCACTATTGCTATCATTCCCGCCAACAAATGCCACCATTTTGACATGACGTTAAGCTGTTGATTCATAGGGCTATACTAATTTCTGTATTATTAGACCCCACTTTATCGCAAATTTTGCATTAGCGATCGCTATACTTTCACATTAGTTAATCCTACCTATAACCCCTCACCCTCACCAGATGATCACCCGGAAACCACCCTCCAACTCTCAGATTTCAGGTAGACCCCTCATTGAACCCTTCCATATATATTGTTTAAAGACCGGAGATAAACGGAACATCATTGTACCATTTTCCATGGTTTTTAGCAAGCATCGTCTCTGCAAAGATTGTAAACCTTTGATGATCTCCGTCGAGGATAGGGATAATTTTTCGGTTAACTGCGATCGCGACAGGGGACGGTCAACTTGGCTTAACTGTAAGGCGATCGCTTTTTCCATGGAAGATAATCGCTCGAAAACTTCTCCTAATTGACTACTCATTAATTCCGTGATTACCGGGGTGTCTTCTGCCAAAAACTCCGAGACTTTACCGCAAAACATATTCCTAATTAAATAGCAAATATCTTCCAAATAGACTGGATGACCTTCGTATATTTCGATTAAATTTGACCAGCTTTCTCGGTCTGATAATTGCAGGCTCTCTAAAATGTCTACACTATTCAAGCCGGATAAAGTTAAGGATTTGATAGGATATAGGTCATTATTGAGGGATAATAACATTTCTTGGGATTGTTCTTGGCTGATGACAATAATGCTGCTTTTATGTTCAATTTGTGCGATCGTCCTCAAAAATTGGCTATAGTTTTTATATGGTTTTTGGTATTGTCCCGCCAACTTGCCGCTGATAAATAGTTCTTGTAAATCATCAAGTATTAGCAAGCATTTTTGTTGTATTAACAGATTAATCAGGTCATGGATTTGATAATCTTTGGGGCTGGATTCCTTATTAAATTTAGTTAAAATATCATTAGCAATAGGCGTTAAATGTGGTGACAGTTTTAGATTTTTCCAACTCACCACCTCAAAATTATCTTTATGGCGATCGACTAATTTTTTGACTAGGGTAGTTTTGCCAATTCCCGCTATTCCCACCACTGATATTAAGGGGATACTTTCATCAATTAACCAACGGGATAGGGTATCTATTTCATCAGTGCGATCGCCAAATTTCCAGATTTTAGGTGCCATGGTTAAATCGTGGCATATTTTTTGGGGTGGCGGTGGTTGGGGAGTAGCGATCGCTTGTTCTTCCTGTTCAGAATTGCCATTCGGATAATAAGGACACAAAGTCACATTATTGTTATTAAAGCCAAATATTTGGGAATTTATTGCCCTTTCCAGAGTCCAACAAAAATTGGATTTTTTAATATCCTCGTTAAGCTGTTGAGATAAAATCTTAAATAATTTACGGCTAACATCTCCGATATAGTTTTCATTGTAGCCATCATTCCCGATATCTTCCGCGATATCCTTGTAAGTCTTCCCTGTCAACAGTCCTTGAATGATCGACTTTTGTAGGTCGTCTAGGTGTTCTCCCGTCTGTTGTGACACCAACCTATCCACAAATTGTAACAATTCCGTTATATCCATAAACTTAGGCTTGGTAAGGGTTTCAGCCATTATAACTCAGTTCTGAATCAGAAAATCAGGTTTTTTCTGGCATTCGTTTGACATTTTGTCACAAAATTGACCAGAAAATCTGTTTTTTTCTGGTTGCAGGGGTCAGGCGATCGGCTCTATAGTTAGGGAGAACTAAACTTTAAAGGAGTGTAATTCTTTCGATAGCGATCGATTATGGCGATCGTAGCTTTTTGTATGTAACCACACTATGGCCATATTGGTATATGGTTTACCTCATTACCGATACTCTTTCCAAGTCATGGACTTATGTTTATAAAATCTACCAACTCTTCGGTAAATTTAACCAGTCGCCAAAAATTCAAAAAAAACTTGGCAACTCTTCTAATCGCTTGCCTAATTTTGTGGACTCCGGTTCTAGTGGGACTCACATTCAAATACCAAACTTCCTGTCCTAGTCCACTGCTGACCTGGAGTCAACAGGCGAAACAATTATCAAAAGATTGTCAATCACAACTTAGCAATCATCAGGAAACTCAAAATTCAAACAAGGATAAGCCAGAGAATCCAATTAATCCCGATATTGCTGGTTTGATTATCGGAACTGCTACAGGGGCAGTAGTAACTGCTTTAGGAGCGCCAGTCGTCGCCGTAGCTGCTGCCGCTGTAGGTGCATGGTTTATTATCAGAACCATATTAAATAAATGACACCGGTGATTTTTTTCAAAATTTTTGAATCAACTAATTGAGGAGAATAATTATATGTCTGAACATGAAAAACAAGTCGCTCAATCAGCAACTTGGATCGATGTACTTCCCGCAGGACATATCCTGGTTGTCGGATTAGTAATTATTTTAGGGATAGCAACAATTATATTGTTTTCAGGTGAGAGTGGCATCAATATCTGCATTTTTGGGGATTGTGGTAGCCATATTACTTATGATATTACTTCTGGCGGAGGTGGTGTGATCGATAAACTCTTGCCTGTTGCCGCAGCAGGTGGAACAGTCATCGTTTTGACTACAATGTTTGGAATGTCTATTCTTCCTGCTGTTGGCGTTGCTGCCATTGCTTTTGTCATCGTCAATTTACTCTAGCTTTTAGAAAATTTCCATGAAAAGTTTAGTTCAAGTCAAAAATGTATCGAAGATTTTCAAAAAATGGTTTCAAAAAACTACTGTACTGGCAGATATAAGTTTTACGATAGAACCTGGAGAATTCGTCGTACTGAAGGGTCAAAATGGGTCTGGTAAAACGACACTATTAAATCTAATTTTGGGTTTGATAGAACCAACTGATGGAGAAGTTGAGTTGATGGGTTGTCCATCTAACGACCCCGAATCTAAAAGTTTGGTCGGTGTCGTTTTGCAAGAAACCAAGTTGCCAAACAAATTGAAAGTCAGAGAATTAATTAATTTGTTTCGGGGCTATTACTCAAACTCTATTTCAACAGAGGAAGCACTGAAACAAGTCTGTTTAACTGAGAAGAAAGACAGTTTTGCTGCGTCACTATCTGGCGGACAGAAACAGAGACTTTTATTTGCATTGGCATTGATTGGCAATCCTCAACTTTTAATTTTAGACGAGCCGACTCGCAATTTAGATAAAGAAGGATACGAAGAATTTTGGCATCAAATTACCGAGTGTAAAAAACGGGGCGTTACTATTTTGATGGTTACCAATAATAAAGCCGACTGGCAAGAACTCGAGGGTCTGGCAACTCGGTATCTCAATTTGCAAAAATTTTCTCCAAATTTAGAAGGTTCTCAAATTTCTGAAGAACCAGTCGCTGGAGCAGATTTTGAACAGAATAAAGATACTAAAACACAGTCTATTTTATTGCCCAAAAACACAGCGATAGGTTTGTTTTATCAATTTCAGTCATTTAAGGCGCAGATTTGGTCTGAAGTATTACAAATATATCGTACCCCAATTTATCTATTTGGAATTCTCTTGCCGATTGGCGGAATCATTTGTTGTATGATATTCAAACCAGAAACGAATACAGTAAAGCAAGCTTTAATTGGTTTATGTTGCGTATTTCTACTGACATTTTGTTTGCAATCATTACCGGGTCAAATTTCATCAGAACGTGCAGAAGGTTGGCTGAAGCTGATTCGCGCCACTCCACTTTCTTCGATCACCTATATCTTGTCTAAAGTTTTTGTATCTCTTTCGATTTGCATGATAGTTATCATGCTTACCTTAACCTATGGAAATATGCAATTAAAATTAAACTTTGATTTTCAACAATTAATTTATTTGGTGCTGACTTTTTTGATTGTAGCCATTCCCATTATAGCGTTCAGTTTAATTGTTAGTTATTTTGTAGACCCAAAAGCTGTCAATACTGTCAATGGCTTGTCGTTTTTGGGGATCGGATTGATTTCAGGATTGCTGCCCTTTTCTGAGTCGGTTTGGGTTGAAAATGCTATGCTATTATCGCCAGTGTATCACGCCCAAAAACTTATCTCGTTATCGGCGGGTATCAATGACGAACCAAGTTATACATTATTGCATTTACTTTGGTTGTTTTGGGCTAGTTTTGTTTTAATTATCATTGCGGTTTGGGCATATAAAAGAGATGGCTTAACTGAGTAAACGCTAATAAACTATAGCAGTTCTCCGACTCATGAGGTACGATTCAAAGCCCCTCTCCCATTCTGGGAAAGGGATTTTGGGTGAGGGTTAAACCTTATAGACATTAGAACCGCTATATAATAAGGTGCGTCAGTATCAATCATCCGGTTATCAGTCAGGTTGACCGCTTCTGACGCACCCTACTACTGTAGTGCGTCAGTATCAATCATCCGGTTATCAGTCAGGTTGACGGCTTCTGACGCACCCTACTACTGTGGTGCGTCAGTATCAATCATCCGGTTATCAGCCAGGTTGACGGCTTCTGACGTACCCTACTATTGATCACCTCTCAAAGTCCCTCTCCCTCTGTGGGAGAGGGATTTAGGGTGAGGGCAATGTATTAAGCGACTGGTGAACAAGCTGTATCAATCATCGGGTTATCAGCGAGGTTGACCGCTTCTGACGTACCCTACTGGGTCAGATCTGCTATGATTAGGGTGGCTTTTCGGTGGTCTTGATATGGGATCTGTGGTTTCTGGTTCACGAGCAACTATTAAATACTTGAAAGAACCTACGTCAATGGCTTGGGTTCAACAGGCGATCGCTAATTTGGATATCATCCTACTTGACCACTCCCACTGTGAACGTAAGGCGGCGGGAGTAGCCTTGAATTTGATGTTTCGTTATCCCTCTAGTACCCAATTGGTGCGAATGTTAACAGCGATCGCTCAAGAAGAATTACAGCATTTTGAACAGGTAAATCAGTGGCTCGAAAAACTACACATTCCCATGCGATCGCTTCCCTCTCCCCCCTATGGCGCGGGTTTGAATCGCCATGTCCGCCGAGAAGAACCACACAGAATGCTTGATTTATTATTGGTTTCTGGATTGATAGAAGCCCGCAGCCATGAACGTTTGGGCTTATTGTCTGAATATTGTCCCGATCCAGAATTGGCTAAGTTTTATCGCGGTTTGATGGCTTCCGAAGCGCGTCACTATGGCATTTATTGGGTGTTAGCAACTACTTATTTTGAACAGGAAACCGTTAGCCAAAGACTAGAGGAATTGGCTACTATTGAAAGCCAACTCCTTTCCACACTACACCCGGAACCCCGGATTCATAGTTAGTCTCTGCCCAATTCTCCGACTTCTTAACTGATTATATCACCGAATTAACGGTTATGAGAAAAGTATATAAAGATTTTATAATTCGTTCCTGGGAATCAGGCGATCGCCAAGTTGTTCAAGACTTAATCGCCTCAGTATTAGCTGAATATCGCTTAACTTGTGAACCGGAAGGCGCTGATATCGATGTCTGGGAAGTCGAAAAGTATTATCTTAATAATGATGGGGAATTTTGGGTAGTCGAACAACATCAAAACCTAGTCGGAACTGCTGCTTATTATCCGATTAATCGTGGTACAAATGCCGTGGAAATTCGGAAAATGTATTTACAGCCACAGGTCCGAGGTCTAGGGTTAGGCAAATATTTATTAACCCAATTAGAACAAGAAATTAACAGACGAGGATTTCAGGAGATTTGGATTGAAACTGCGACGGTTTTAAGGGAAGCCGTGAAACTCTATGAACACCATGGCTATGAACCGACAACGGGAGTAGAAACTCGACGATGCGATCGCATTTACAAAAAAACTTTGCCTTGACCAACCCGGCGGCGGTTGTAAACCGGACACTCAGCCTTTCCGGTAGAGTCCGCAGTTTTCCCGCCGCCAAAGCTAACAATTGGTCAATTAGCGGAACATACTACTAACGGAACTATCTTCGTGAATGCGCCAGATAGTTTCACCAAGTAAATTAGCAACCGATAACACAGTCAGCTGATCAAAAGTTTTATCCGGGGAAGCTGGGATAGTGTTAGTCACAATCACTTCCTCCAAAACCCCCGTAGACAGACGTTCAATAGCTGGGTGAGAAAACACCGCATGGGTAGCACAGGCATAAACCTGCCTAGCACCCTCTTCCCGGAGGAGGCGAGCGCCTTCGCTAATAGTCCCGGCTGTGTCAATCATATCATCGACCAAAACGGCTGTTTTGCCTCTAACGTCACCAATGACATTGAGAACCTCTGCTACATTATGAGACTGACGGCGCTTATCAATAATCGCCAGGGGTGCGTCATTGAGTTTTTTAGCAAAAGCTCTGGCACGAGCCACACCTCCGACATCTGGAGATACTACGACAATATCAGATAGTTGTTTACTAGCTAGGTAGTTTAAAATAACAGGTGAACCATAAACATGGTCGAAGGGAATATCAAAATATCCTTGAATTTGTGCCGAATGCAAGTCCATGGCTAAAATCCGACTCGCACCAGCTTGGGTGATTAAATTAGCGGTCAGTTTGGCTGTAATCGATTCGCGGCCAGCGGTTTTGCGGTCTGCCCTAGCATAGCCATAATAGGGTATTACGGCGGTAATTTGCCTAGCAGAGGCTCGACGACAAGCATCAATCATAATTAGGAGTTCCATCAAGTTGTCGTTGACTGGATGACAACAGGGTTGAATTAGGTAGACATCACAGCCTCGAATGGACTCCTGAATTTGGATGTAAAGTTCTCCGTCCGCAAACTGCTTGCGAACCATTGGCCCCAAATCAATGCCCAGATAGCGACTCACTTCGGTGGCTAAACCTGTATTGGCAGAACCTGAAAACAATCGTAGTCGATTGTGGTCGGTCATTAGTGCCTCAGAATGAGGAAGGGGTAGAGTAGCAGAACGGATCACGGCATTTCCTCGCAGTTCATTCCTAGTTATTTTACCATTATTCAGTAGCCTAGGAAACAGTTAAATTGGCTATCATTCACGGGTAACTCCCCTTATCAAAGGATCGGAACAGGTGGCGACGGTTGTTGATGATATGCTCAACCAAGTTGGGGCGAGCTTGGCTCAACATATAGGTTATGGGTAAATTGATTCAGACCAGACTAGACGAAATAATACAGCGACGGAAAGGGAAGGTTCACGGAAACATGGTTAAAAATGTTGTTAAACACAAATGAGGGGGGCACAATCAAGACTTTTTGACGGCTTCGCTTTGATTTATCTGTTAATTTGTAACCTATGACAAGTATCAATTCTATGCAATCGGCTATTCCACTAGGGACTGTTTTACAAAATCGCTACCGCTTGATCAGGGTTTTGGGTCAGGGGGGGTTTGGCTTAACTTATCTGGCTGAAGATCTTGGTCGCTTTAATGAGTATTGCGCGTTAAAGGAATTTACCCCGGTGCAAATGGGGACCTATGCTTGGGAAAAGTCTAAAGAACTATTTAGGCGGGAAGCTCAGGTGCTTTACCAAATCCAACACCCGCAAATTCCCAAATTTGGGGCGGTTTTTGAGGAAAATCAGCGCTTGTTTTTGGTTCAAGACTATGTGGAGGGTCAAACCTATTATGCGCTGCTCAAGGACCGGAAAAATGCCCCGGTGGGTCAACCTCGCACTTTTGCTGAGGCTGAGGTGATAACTTTCCTTCAGGAAATGCTACCGGTTTTGGAACATCTCCATGGTCTCAATATTATTCATCGCGACATTTCCCCGGATAATATTATCCGTCGCGATCGCGATCAGCTCCCGGTTTTGATTGATTTTGGGGTAGTTATTGAACAGGCGACTTATATTCAGTCTCCGGGTCTAACTCAGCCGGTGGGTCAAACTAGGGTGGGAAAATTGGGTTATGCTCCTGCTGAACAAATGCAAATGGGGAAGGTTTCCCCCAGCAGCGATTTGTACGCTTTGGCGGTAACGGCGATTTTTCTGCTGACTGGACGAGAACCGCAAGATTTAATTAACCAACAAAATTTAACCTGGATGTGGGAACCTTGGGCGACTGTCACCCCTCAACTGGCCACGGTTCTCAATAAAATGTTGAGCCGTAATCCTGGCGATCGCTATCAGTCAGCTAGGGAAGTAGAACAGGCTCTCAATAATCTCTCTGGAATTGTACCGACTCCCCCCACTACTGACCCGAATTTATCAGGACTCAAAACTCTGGCGGTGGGATCTCCTGTCTCTATGCGATCGGGGTCTAATCATCAAACTACTCCGGTGATATCTACCCCTTCCCTTCAGTCTTTCTGGAATAACCCAGTTGCTGTTATGGCGGCGGGAATTGCTGTGGCTATCATCGCGGGTTATGGGTCTTGGAGTTTGGTCAGCTATCTACTAAATTCTACCGGGTCAGATTCAGACCCAGACCCCATTACTAATGTTGAAACGGAACCTAGACCTAGACCTAGACCGGAACCTAGACCTAGACCGGAACCTAGACCTACGACACCACCAGAATCTGAGTCACAACCACAACCACAACCACAACCACAACCACAACCGGAAGTCTCAACTAGACGCTTAGATATTGCGGCGGGAGATACTACTGTTGTTGAAGGGGCGATCGCCGCGAACCAACTATCTGAATATGTCCTCTCGGCTACGGAAGGACAACAGCTTTATCTCTCTGTTACTGGGGATGGTGTTTTACTGACATTACTCGGACCTGACAACAACCCGGTTAATTCCCGCGCGACTGGGGTATCAATTTGGCAGGGTCCTTTATTTGCTGATGGTGACTATACCATTATCCTGGAAACTCTCCCAGGATTGTCTGAGACTGCATATACCCTAGAGTTGGAATTGATTAACTCTTTACCTCCTATCATTCCTACAGAACCGCAACCACAACCACAACCACAACCACAACCACAACCACAACCACAACCACAACCACAACCGGAACCTATACCGGAACCTATACCGGAACCGGAACCTATAGCGGAACCGGAACCAGAACCGGAACCCAAGCCGGAACCGGAACCCAAGCCGGAACCGGAACCTATAGCGGAACCGGAACCGGAACCCAAGCCGGAACCGGAACCGGAACCCAAGCCGGAACCTATACCGGAAAACCAAGAGAGGAATCTTGATCTGAGTGGGAACCCTAAACCATCGGAAAAATCGCCAACTTTTTTCCCGGAACCAGAGGCGGAGGTGGATGGTATGGGGAATAATGAGGTTAAGAATCTTGACAAATTAATCGCGCCATACTAACTGTGAAAAATACCCTGCTGATTACTGCAACTGATACGGAAGCCGGAAAAACGGTTTTAACTAGCGCGTTAATTGCCTATTTTGACAGTTACCAAAAGTCCCTGAGTTGGGGTGTACTCAAACCAATTCAATCGGGAATAGGCGATCGCGAATTGTATCAACGCCTATTTTTACGCGAAGAGTCCCTAGAGGCGATCGCACCGATTTATTTTGATGCACCCCTCGCCCCCCCCTTGGCGGCGGAAAAGGAAAATCGCCGGGTAGAACTTAATCAGGCTTGGTCAGCTTTGGTCAACCTTCAGCAACAGCGAGATTTTGTCCTGGTGGAAGCCTTGGGCGGTTTGGGTTCTCCTGTCACTAGGGAATTGACTGTGGCTGACTTGGCGCGGGATTGGGCTTTACCGACGGTTTTGGTGGTTCCTGTGCGACTAGGGGCGATCGCTCAGGCTGTGGCTAATGTGGCCCTCGCTAGACAGGCTAAAGTAAATTTGCGCGGCATTGTCCTTAACTGTCTTCAACCCACAGAACCCCAGGATGTTGAGAATTGGACTCCGGCGGATCTGATTACCTCCCTCACCCAAATTCCGGTTTTGGGTGTGATTCCCTATTTGGACAATCCCACAGACCTACAACAATTAGCCCCAGTCGCCGCCCAATTAGATTTAGAGGCGATTGTGCCGATCCGATGGGCGGCAAATCCTTGTCTATCAGGGGTTTGAGGAAATCTCAAAAAAAGTTTGATTTAGGGGTTGACATTTCCTGAACTATCCCCTACTATTAATAACTGTGCGAGAGAGAGAAGCGGCGAAAACGCTAAAGCGATCGCAACCAGAGAGAGATTTTAGGGCTTTCCTGGTGTCTATGGCTCAGTGGAACCACACCGATCCATCCCGAACTCGGATGTGAAACGCTGAAACGGCGAAGATACTTGGCGGGTAGCTGCCTGGGAAAATAGCAAGATGCCAGGATAATTATGAACTAGGACTTCCCGCCAGTGGTAAACGGTAGGAGGTCCTAGTTTGTTTTGATGGGGTATAGAGAGATGCTAATCTCCCCGATGATTAGATCGGGGGAGACTTGTGGCATGGTGTAATTATGGATGGTTAGACGGCAGTTTTGGCATCATAGCGACTGGTCAACCGGTCAAGTTGTTTGACTAACAAGCTGAGGAACAGCCCCACATCAGTGACGACACCCACAGACTCAACGGAACCGCGATCGCTTAACTTGGTAACCACAGCCGGGTTAATATCCACACAAACCATTTTAACCCCAGATGGAGTCATATTGCCGACACCGATAGAATGGAGCATGGTAGAGAGCATCAGAATCATGTCGGTATCTTGTAGCAACTGGTTATAGTGCTGCTGTGCTTGAATTAAATCCATCTGGGTATCAGGTAGAGGGCCATCATCGCGGATGGAACCCGCCAGGGAGAAGGGAACATCATTGCGGACACACTCATACATAATACCACTGGTGATTACTCCCTGTCGGACAGCACTAGCAATGCTACCGCAGCGCCGAATAGTATTAATCACTTTGAGATGATGGCGGTGTCCTCCTTTGACGGCGACTCCCTGTTTCATATCGACACCGAGAGAAGTTCCCATCATGGACTGTTCAATATCATGAACAGCGATCGCATTTCCGCCCAATAAAGCCTGGACATAACCCTCGCGAATGAGACGAGACAAATGCTGAGAGCCGCCAGTGTGAATAACCACAGGACCAGCAGTGACGACGACTTTACCACCGCGATCGCGAATTTGGCGCATTTCCCAGGCTACCTGTTCGACGATCAATTCTACGCGCCGTTCACTAGAAACCCCCGCCGACATAAAGCCAAATTCCTGATTATTACGCTGTTCACGAGATTCAGCTTTGCGGATAGTGCGGATACCCATAACATCGACAACTACTTTTTCGCCAACTTCGAGATCTCGCAACAATTTACAACGGGCGATCGGTCCTGAGGGTCCTTCGGTAACAGCGATCGCACCATCCATGCGCTGATTTTGAACTCTGACCCACTCACCGGCGATGCGTACTTCTGTGGGATAAATGGTAGTCACATAGAAATCATCGGGACTGACACCATGCTGATGGACAGTTTCCAGTTTCGCATCTTGAACATCCTCTTGTAGAGAAAACGCGCCGATATCAATAAGTTGACTCATAATCTCTTCCATGACCTCATGAGAGGGGGCTGAGATTTTAATTTGGGCGCTAGAGGTACTTTGGCGCTGTTCTCCTAGATTAAAATTCTGGACTTGGAAGCTACCGCCACCTTCGACGACTAGATCTAAGGCGCGGTTAATTAAACCTGCATCTAACAAGTGACCCTGTAAACAGACTGTGCGGCTTTCGAGTTGGGTCGCAGCATGGCGATCCTCAATAATGGGTTCAGTTACCCGCAGAGTTAAACATTTCGCCGCCCCTCCAGCTTTCAGAAATTCGGTCAGGGGAGTTTCAACGACATTAAATCCGGCTTCAGATAGCCTTGATTTCAGGTTATCGCTGATTTTGTTCATAATCACCGTCTGGTTAATATTGACGGCGTTACAGGCGAAATTAACCGCGTCTGGTTCATCAATAGCAATGCGCTTTTCTGGGGGAACTCGCAGTTCAATGAGACGATTTGAATAGGAATCAAAAGCTGGGGGATAGTACAGCAAATAACCCCCGGTTAAAGGACAAAAGCAGGTGTCGAGGTGATAGAAGCGATCGTCCATTAATCGCAGGGATAGGACTTCTATATTCAACCATTCCGCCAACAGCGAGTGAGAGTCGAGTTCAGACCGGAAACCATATCCCGCCCATAAATAGCGCCCTTCACGGTCTAATAAAGCATCTCCTGCGCCTTCAAAAGGGAGATCTTTGGGGAGTTCGTGGACGGTAAATCCTTGGCTTTCAAACCACGCCTTAAAATAGGGTTCCTCTCCTTGGCGTTCTTTATGGTAGAACCTACTGATAACGACAGTTTTATCTAAGACAAGTCCGGCGTTAGCTGTGAACACCATATCTGGCCAACCTTTCTCTGGTTGCACTAGATCGACGATCGCATGATCTTTAATGGTATGGTGAAGTTTCTGCCATTGTTCTACAGCGCGATCGTAGGATGATTTATGAATATTACCCTCCATCCACGGGTTGATCACATAATCTACATCATAGTGATCTGGGGGACACATAAGAAAGCGAATCGCATCAGTCATAATTAAGCTAATTGGTAGATATACACATCACAGCCACTAAACCACAAAAACCACTCCCACACCTGACAAGTGTTTTAGAAGTGGTCAAGTTTAGTCATAGTCAAGCCAACTTATCATTCTAACATGGCCGGACACTTTCCCCATTGTCATCTGCAAATGCTAGACTAGGTGCTGGGGACGATCGCATTTCTATCTCCAGTCAATGCACACACATTCTGTGGTGGATACATTGGCTGGCGTACAATAGTCTACTCTCCCCTAGACCTATACCTTTAACATCCACGGGAGAAATAAAGCTATTAAAGCCTTTCCCTCTTGGCAACCAAAACTGATTATATAAGATAACCGGGAATTAATTAATAAATTATGGCTAAAAATAGTTTTAATCTTTCCGAATGGTCGATTCGACAACCTGTTCCCACTTTGGTGCTGTTTTTGATTCTGACTCTGGTGGGGGTGATGTCTTTTTTTCAACTGGGAATTGATGATACTCCTAATATAGATATTCCGGCTGTTACGGTGACAGTTACACAACCGGGAGCGGGTCCTAATGAATTGGAAAATCAGGTAACTAAACCGGTAGAAGATGCGATCGCCGGATTAGGAAATATTGACCAACTTACCTCTACCGTCAGAGACGGAGTATCTACCACTACGGTGAGTTTTGTTTTGGGAACCGATAGCGATCGCGCTACTAATGATGTCCGTAATGCGATCGCCCAAATTCGCCAAAGCCTACCCCAAGATATTAACGACCCCATTGTACAGCGTCTCCGATTTGCGGGCGGGTCGATTATGACCTACGCAGTAACATCACCCACTCGCTCAGTAGAAGAACTTAGCGATCTTGTCGATCGCAACATTAGCCGCGCTTTACTTAACGTTCCCGGTGTCGCCCAAATTCAGCGAATCGGAGGAGTTGACCGAGAAATTTGCATCGAACTTCACCCCGATCGCATTCAGGGTCTGGGCCTTACCACTACCCAAGTTAACGACCAAATTCGTGCCTTTAATATTAACCTTCCCGGAGGGCGATCGCAAGTAGGCGGTAGTGAAAAAAGTATCCGCACCCTCGGAAGCGCCCAAACCGTCGAAGCATTAAGAGACTATCCAATTATACTCCCCAATGGTAACTCAGTTCCCCTGTCCAGTATTGGCACGGTTACCGATGGTTTAGCAGAAGTCCGCCAAGTCGCCAAATTTGCTGACTTTCCCCTCGACTCTAACAGTCAAATGGGTACTCCCGTCGTCGCCTTTTCTGTCCTCCGTAGTACCGGAAGCACCCTAGTATCTGTAGAACAAGGTATTCGCAATCGGGTGGTAGACCTACAAAAGACACTCCCAGAAGACATTAACCTAGAACTAATTGTTACCAGGGCTAACTCTATTCGCGAGTCCTATCAAGCCTCAGTGGATGCTTTAGTTATCGGTTCCATTTTAACCGTTGTGGTGGTCGGTATATTTTTGCGAAACTGGCGACCCACTTTAATTACCGCGATCGCCTTACCTTTATCGATTTTACCCACCTTCCTGGTGATGCGCCTGTTCGATTATACCCTCAATGGGATGACTCTATTAGCCCTAGCTTTAGCCATGGGAAACCTAGTAGATGATGCTATCTGTATGATGGAAAATATAGATCAGCACGTTGAGATGGGTAAACCTCCTTTTAAAGCTGCTATTGATGCTTCCCGCGAAATTGGATTAGCCGTAGTCGCTACCACCGCCACCATTGTCGCTGTCTTCCTTCCGGTCGCTTTTATGGGAGGAGTTCCCGGTCAGTTTTTCCAACCCTTTGGGGTCACAGTCGCCACCTCTACCATGTTTTCTACCCTGGTCGCCTGTACCATGACTCCCCTATTGGGCGCTAGGTTACTTCAACAAAAATCAACACCTCCCAAAACTGACACTAATCACACCCGGCGGCGCTTCTCTCCCTATCGCAGCCTTTTGGGTTGGTCTTTGCGACACCGCATCACTACCCTATTATTAGCGATCGCCTTTTTTGTCGCGAGTTTACAATTAGTTCCCCTCATCCCCAGAGGCTTATTTAATAGTGGAGATACTGGATTAAGTACCATTTCCCTGGAATTACCACCCGGTTCTACTTTAGCTGAATTGCAAACTACCACCCAGGAAGCGATCGCACTCTTAGCCGAAAATCCCGCCGTTGACAACGTTTTAGCAGTCTTGGGAAATCGTGGGGAAGGTGTCGTAGAAGTTAACCGAGCTACCCTGTCTGTAAATTTAGTCCCCTCCGATGAACGGGACCTATCCCAGGCGGAATTTGAAGCACAAATGCGAACCCGTTTTACTCAAATTCCTGGCGCGAGAATTAGCTTTCAGTCCCAAGGTGCAGGTGGCGGCGGGAAAGATTTATCTATTGTTCTGAGTGGTGATAACCCCGATTCTTTGTTAGAAACTGCTAATGCTTTGGAAAGACAAATGCGGTCAATTCCCGGACTCGTAGAAGTTACCTCTAGCGCTAGTTTGGTCAGACCCGAAATCTTGATTCGTCCTGACCCTAGAAGGGCTGGAGATTTGGGCGTTTCTGTACAGGCGATCGCTCGTACCGCTTTATTAGCTACCTTGGGTGATAATCAGTCCAATTTGGCTAAGTTTGACTTACCCGATCGCCAAATTCCTATCCGAGTACAATTGGCTGAGGAGTTTCGCAACAATTTTGATGCGATCGAAAATTTACGCATACCTACCCAGGATGGTCGATTAGTTCCCCTCTCTGCGGTCGCTGATATTACTATCGGTAGCGGTCCCGCTACTATTGACCGCTATTTCCGTTCCCGACAAGTACAATTGGAGGCTAATTTAGAAGGTCTTTCCTTGGGTGATGCTCTCGCACAGGTACAGGCTTTACCAGCTATGAACCCTCTACCGCCTGATGTACAACAGCAGTCCGAAGGTGATGCTAGAATTATGATTGATGTCTTCACCCGCTTTCTCTCCGCTTTGGGTTTAGCTGTCTTGGGGATTTATGCCATCCTCGTATTGCTTTACAACAACTTTATTATCCCCGTTACCATTTTGATGGCTTTACCTCTGTCCCTCGGCGGCGCATTACTAGCCTTGATGATTACTCAAAAAGAGTTGGGCTTATTTGCTCTCATCGGTATTGTCTTGTTGATGGGTTTGGTAACTAAAAATGCCATCCTTTTGGTCGATTGTTCTATGGCTAATCAACAGATGGGAATGTCTCGATTTAATGCAGTCCTAGAAGCTGGCTGCTCCCGACTGAGACCTATTTTGATGACCACTTTTTCTACCATCGCTGGTATGTTACCTATTGCTTTGGAATGGGGCGCAGGTTCTCAGGTACGCAGTCCTATGGCGATCGCTGTTATTGGTGGAATGACTACATCTACCCTCTTAACTTTGATTGTCGTTCCCGTCTGGTTTACCTATGTTGATGGTTTCCAAAACTGGCTGAAAAATCCTTTTAAACCCAAACGGCGGCGCGTATCACCTCCTAAAAGAATCCCTAAAAATATGGCTTCTATTAAATGATTTTGGGCTAGATGATTTTTTGTTCAACACCTCAAAAAAATCGCCTGATTTTGGGGGTAGGGGGTTGACAAATCATCAGCCCCCAGCTATGATGAGACTGTGGGGGTGATATGGCTATACGCTTGATTTTTTGTTCAACACAGAAAAACCTAAAGGGGTGGTAGTTTAGGGGGGGTGGAGGTTTCAGCCCTGAATGGTTAAAAAATACATTTGTCCGCCGCCATCACCAGCGACCACTGTACGGCCATCAGAAGCGATCGCACAGGATCGGACAGCAGAAGAAGTGATGAACTTAGCGAGGACGGTTCCGGTGTTCAAATCCCATAACAGGAGGGTATCGTCAAAAGAACCGGACACAGCCCGTTTAGCGTCTGGGGTAATCGCCACAGCATTAACCGATCGCCGATGACCGACAAGCGATCGCACTTCTCGCCCGGTGAGCAAATCCCATAACTTGAGAGTATCATCAAAGGAACCGGACAGAGCCTGTTTACCGTCTGGGGTAATCGCCAACGCATCAACCCAGCGGCGATGACCAACAAGCGATCGCACTTCCAGTCCAGTTTGTAAATCCCAGAGTTTAAGGGTGTTATCCTCCGACCCCGAAAGCGCCCACCTACCATCACAGCTAATCGCCACCGCTGAAACGGAATCATCATGACCGCTAAAAGACCGAATTTCCTTGAGAGTGATCATATCCCAAAGTTTCAGGGTGTTATCCTCCGACCCCGAAAGCGCCCACCGACCATCACGGCTAATCGCCACCGCCCTAACCGGGTCAGTATGACCATTCAAAGAATATAATTCTTGTCCCGACTCCAAATCCCACAGCTTGAGAGTAGTATCTTCCGACCCAGATAAAGCCCGTTTACCGTCTGGGGTAATGGCTACCGTCCTGACCCAATCACTGTGACCCACCAAGCAGCGCAACTCCTGTCCTGTCCGCAAATCCCACAACTTGAGAGTTTCATCATAGGAACCCGACAGAGCAAACCTATCATCAGGGGTAATTGCTACCGCAGAGATAGCATGACTATGACCGTGGAAACAATCTAACTCCTCTTCCGTACCCAAATCCCAGAGTTTGAGGGTCTTATCAAAAGAACCCGATAGTGCTTGCGTACCGTCTGGAGTGATCGCCACATCCCACACCCAACGACAATGACCCATAAAAGATCGCAACTCTTCCCCGGTTTGTAAATCCCAGAGTTTGAGAGTCTTATCAAAAGACCCCGACAAAGCCCTTTCTCCGTCCGGAGTAATCGCCACCGCATTCACCGAGTCTTCATGACCGACAAACGATCGCAACTCTTTCCCGGTTTGTAGATCCCAGAGTTTTAGAGTTTGGTCAAAGGACCCCGACAGAGCGCGTTTCCCGTCCGGAGTAATTGCCACCGCCCAAACTGAACCTTCATGACCGACAAGCGATCGCAACTCTTCCCCGGTTTGTAAATCCCAGAGTTTGAGAGTCTTATCAAAAGAAGCCGACAGAGCGCGTTTACCGTCCGGAGTAATCGCCACCGCCGCCACCAAATCCCCGTGACCGGTAAAAGTTCGTATTTCCTCCCCCGTCACCAAATCCCACAGCCTGATAGTAGTATCTTTTGAGCCTGACAGAGCGCGTTTACCGTCCGGAGTAATCGCCACCGCTGTCACCCAATCCCCATGACCGACAAGCGATCGCAACTCTTCACCCGTCCGTAAATCCCACATTTTGATAGTGTTATCATAGGAGCCGGAAATCGCCCGCTTACCGCTAGGGCTAATCGCCAAAGCCAAGACCCTACAAGTATGACCCTGAAGCGATCGCACTACCCGTCCCGTCTTCAAATTCCACAACTTTAGAGTAGTATCTCCCGAAGCCGACACACCAGCCCTACCATCAGGAGTAATCGCCACCGCATTCACCGAGTCTTCATGACCCTCCAAAGTCCGAATCAGCACCCCATCAGGGGAATCAAAACAGGGAAACAGCGGACAAAACCAAGACCGCTGCTGGTATTGTTTCACCTGTTCAATAAAACCCTTAATCCCCTCTTCCGAGAAATACAGTAGCCGTCCCATCAACTGTTCCGCCAACTGGTCGTTATTTTCCTCCAGGATATGAGAAGACATCAACAAAGACTTTTGAATCAATTGGAAAACCCGTTGCTGACCTGGGGACACTAAAGGTAAGGCTAAATCATAATCATCAATTATCGCCGCGATCCCCACATTGGCTAACTTTTGTTCCAAAAAGCCAAAATCCATTAACCAATCAACCAAGCGTTTTATATCCTTAATTTCCGCCAGATAAATAGGTTGGTGTCGTAACACATGGAGACGGTCTTCTGGTAACTGTTCAGTCAGCCAATTTGCCAGATTTTGGGTCATAAAGGCGCTCCCTTCGCTAAATTCTCCACAATACCACGTTTAAGTTCTTCAAGATTCACACCAGAATCAGCCGATTGCTTTTCCAGGAAATCATGAAAAGACCCGTGGTAAATACTATATCGAGTTTCGTTGTCAATAATTTGCACCTGCAAAAATTGATCCCATTGTTCCAGGAATGTAGATAGCACCGATTCTTCCACTCCTGTCAACTTAGCCAGCAAACGACAAGACACAGGTTCGCGCACTTTTGATAATACATAAATAGCACGAATTTGCGCCATAGGTAAGGATTTGTGGTTAATCCTCAGCATCTGCCAGTGGTGCTTATAATACCCCCACAAGCCAATCGGTAAACTTGCCAAAGTTTTACCATTATACACCCCATTATGTATATCATTCAACACATAGCGCAAATACATAAAGTTATTTTCACTTTTGGCGACCAGTTGAGTACAAAACTGTTCCGAGGTCAACTTTTGTGATGCCATCCACTGTTGAATAAAGCGACTTTGCGACAGCCGTTTATTGGTGTATTTACCAGCATCCCAAGCACTTTCTGACCGATACTGCCTTAAATTACAGATGGTTTTATTGTCACTGACGGGTAAAGGCAGTTTTTCATCACGTTTCGAGATGATAAAATAGACATTTTCCGGCAGTTTATCCGGTAAGTAAAGCACATTACTTCCCGGTGTTTGACTCGACAAATCCACCTCATTTAAAGCATCCACTACTACCACCAACTTTTTGCCCCGGGGTAGCTTCTGGCTGGCTTCTTTTAACAACCGTGATAAAACTTTACCATTTCGGAGGGCATTTTCTGGTAAACTGGTATAGTCCAGTTGATAATATTCAATTAGTTCAGTGCAGATATTTTCTAAGAATTGTCGAGCGGTCACTTTCCCTAAAGATTGGCTGTTAAAATAGCTCAGGCAATGACCTTCAAATAACTGCACACAACGCGCCAGGATAGAGGTTTTTCCATAGCCGGGATCTGCTTCCAAGACAAAATAACCTGGGGGTTCTTTTTCCAAAAACTCCTTAATGGCTTCAAAAACATGAGTCCGCCCCACAAAATACTTAGTTGTATCAGCTATGATACTTTCGCATTGTGGCGAAATCGTAAAAGGTGTTTTGCTCTGGTCAAAATATGGCTCTAAGGCTTCCTGAATTGACTCTAGTTTATCCTGTAGTCCAGTGTTCAACTGTTTTAAAATAGTTAGGATGTCTTGTTGGGTAATAGCAATTTTATGGGCTGAGGTTTGACCATCTCGCAGCAAGTCTAATACCATACTATGAAAAACTTTACCCCCTTTAGCAGCATCTTGTTTCCAGATTTCTGTGAGATTATGGGCGAACCGTTTATGCAAATGTTTGCTAATAGCTTTAATGGCATCTTGGTAATAGTGAATACCGTGGGATAAATGGGATTTATGTTGTTCCATTAACCAGGTGATTAAGTGTTCCCAACTTTGCAGATCCAGAGTTTTCAGGAAAATATCTGACCCATTAGCTGCTAATGTATAACGCAAATGGTGTTCACCGATCGCCTCATAGTCTGCTATACCTTCGCTACTGTGTTCGATTTGTAGCCAGTATTGTTGAGTATGTTTAGCTAAATGCTTTAATTCTCTGGCGATATGTTGATAGGTTTTTTTTTGGGCTATTTGCAATAACCCTAAAGCGATCGCACCTCCCACAGATTTGGCTAATTTTTCCTTACTCAAGCCTGGGGATTGTTCCCCCAATTTTTTGGCAAAATCCAGCAGTTTACTAGCGGTGATACTATTAACAGTAGGTCCCGAAAAATGTGTGTAAAACGGGGTTGCCGCTTTGGTATAACCTGTAACGACGGAACCCACAGACAGTAAGGCTGTCACCTCTAGGAAGAATTTGTGTTGCTTAACGGTGTTGATCATAATTCGATTTCTGCCAGTGATGTTAACCGAGCAAACCTCTAGGCAATTTTCCGAGGATAACTGGGATAGGGTCTATAGTAAGCTTAATTTTAGAGATAGCAGCAATACATAAACTTATTTTCACTTTTGACCCTGCTCCTAGGTAACTCTCCTAGGATAGATTTCTACATGAATACTCTGTGATATATTTTCAGCCGATATATCTTCAAGAATATCTTGATAGCTATATTCTTGAGCCGTCTATCATCGTCGCATAAATTTTGGACCCGAATTGTATCAGATTATGCGCTTCCGTGGTGATCTGGATCAACTAACCTGTGAGGTACAATTTCAGGCGATCGCTACACCAACACCGATCCTAAAGTTAATCAAAGTTGATCAAAGTTTAGCTAACGATGCCATGTCGCTCCGAAAACATTATTGACCCCAACTATAGTTTTCATGAAGATCCCCGACTTGTCAAGCTACACTGTCTCATAGACGCTAACAGTAAGGAACTTCGCGATTATGAAATTACAACCCCTGACCCCTTCTGCTTCGGACTCGGTTTCTGATCATGGGGTATCTGACCAAATGGGAACTTGGACTATTGAAGATAGCGAGAAACTCTACCACATTCAGGGGTGGGGTGAACCCTACTTTTCTATTAATGCTGCGGGTCATATCACGGTTTCCCCACAAGGCGATCGCGGTGGGTCTATTGATTTATATGAGTTGGTCGAGTCTCTGAAAAAACGAAATCTGGGGCTACCTTTACTGATCCGCTTTCCTGATATCCTGGAGGACCGCATTGAACGCCTAAACGCTTGTTTTTCTAAGGCGATCGCCCGCTATAATTATCCGGGAGTTTATCGGGGAGTTTATCCGGTTAAGTGTAACCAAGAACGTCATCTGATTGAGGATTTGGTGCGCTTTGGGGAGCCTTATCAATTGGGATTAGAGGCGGGTTCTAAACCGGAATTGTTGATTGCTTTGGCTTGTCTGACTACTCCCGGTGCTTTACTGATTTGTAATGGCTATAAAGACCGACAATATATCGAAACCGCCATGTTAGCCCAACGGTTGGGACGTAAAACTATTGTGGTGATGGAACAGTTAGAAGAAGTGGAATTAGCCATAGCCGCTAGTCAAAATCTGGGGATACAACCGATTTTAGGAGTGCGGGCGAAATTGGGAAGCCGAGGTGTAGGACGTTGGGGAGGTTCCACCGGCGATCGCGCTAAGTTTGGTTTAACTATTCCCGAAATTATCCAAGTATGCGATCGCCTCCAGGGTTTGGGAATGTTGGATTGTTTGCAGCTTCTACACTTCCATATTGGCTCACAAATCTCCTCTATTAGTGCGATTAAAGATGCCATCCGAGAAGCTAGTCAAATTTATGTGGAACTCGCTAAATTAGGCGCTAATATGCAATATCTGGATGTCGGCGGCGGCTTGGGGGTAGATTATGATGGTTCTAAAACTAACGCCCCCGCTTCCAAAAACTACAATATGCAAAACTATGCTAATGATATTGTGGCGGAAGTTAAGGAAGCCTGCGAACAGGGAAAAATTGATGCGCCTGTTTTAATTAGCGAAAGTGGAAGGGCGATCGCTTCTCATCAGTCTATCTTGGTTTTTGATATCCTGGGAAGTAGTGAACCCAGCACCGCCAACCCTCCGAATATTAATGATGATGACCATCTCCTACTCAGGAATTTAGCCGAAACCTATCAATCTATTAATCCCGATAATTACCAAGAAGCCTATCACGACGCGATCCAGTTTAAAGGGGAGGCGATTAGTGTCTTTAATTTCGGTTACTTGAATTTACGCGATCGCGCCAAAGCTGAACAATTATATTGGGCTTGTTGTCATAAAATCCGCGAGATTATTCGAGACTTGGAAATTATCCCGGATGATTTAAAGTCTATTGAGCAGATTATGGCTTCTATTTACTATGTAAATCTCTCCGTGTTCAAGTCTGCGCCGGACTCCTGGGCGATTGACCAACTCTTCCCGATTTTGCCAATTCATCGCCTTAATGAAGAACCAACTCAAAGGGCGACTTTGGCAGATTTGACCTGTGATAGTGATGGTAAAATAGACCGCTTTATCAATTGGGGAGATTCTAAACCCATCTTGGAACTGCACCCCTTAACCCCTTCACAGCCCTACTATTTGGGGATGTTTTTGGCGGGCGCATATCAGGAAATTATGGGGAATTTACATAACCTATTTGGCGATACCCATGTGGTTCATATTCAACTCAATCCTCAAGGTTATCAGGTAGAATATGTCATCAAAGGCGACACTATGAATGAGGTTTTGGGTTATGTACAATATGACAGTGAGGATTTGGTGGAAAGTATCCGCCGCCAAACTGAAAAAGCCCTTCAGTCCCAGAAAATTACCATCGAAGAATCTCAGCTTCTCCTACAAAACTATGAACGCAGTTTGACCCAATATACCTATTTGACCTCTCACTGATGCTCAAATTTTACGGAATGACCCCAATTTCAGCATAAAATAAGTTAAAATATACAGGTTTCCCTAAAGGGGATAATTTGAGACTATGAAAGCACAAGAAAATCGTCGGGTTCGCAAAGCTGTCATCACAGCCGCAGGATTTGGTACTCGGATGTTCCCAGCCTCCAAAATGATTAAAAAAGAGTTTTTCCCTATAGTTGATGCTGAGGGAATCGCTAAACCTGTGATTCAGGTGGTCGTGGAAGAGGCTATTAATGCTGGAATTGAAGAGGTCGGAATTATTGTTCAATCGGGCGATCGCTCCTTATTTGAGGACTATTTCCAAGGGTCTCCTAAACCGGAATTTTGGCGGAAATTGTCCCCCAGTAGTCGAGACTATAGCCACTATTTACAAACCTTGGGGGAACGGATTACTATTTTAACCCAGGAACAACAAGAAGGATTCGGTCATGCGGTTTTTTGTGCCGCCCCCTGGGTGCATGATGAGCCTTTTATGTTACTATTGGGTGACCATGTTTATGCTTCCGATTTGGAGGTAAACTGCGCCCGTCAATTGTTGGAGGTTTATGAGAAAGTTCAACAGAGTGTTATCGGTGTGCGAATTACTCCCGGCGATCGCATTCAGCACTATGGTTGTGTAGCCGGAACTCCGGTTAAAGATTCTGATTATTTATTTGACCTGACGGAAATCTATGAGAAGCCAACTCTCAATTATGCGCGGACAAATATGCGAGTTCCCGGACTGGAATGGGATCGGTTTTTGACTATATTTGGGCTGTATATCATTGAACCGAAAATCTTTGACCTCTTAGCCGACAATATCCGCCATGATGTCCGGGAAAAGGGAGAATATCAACTGACTTCCTGTTTGCAAACTCTCCTAGAAAAAGAACAAATTACTGGGTATCTTGTCCCAGGTCGCTGTTTTGATACGGGTCTACCAGAAACCTATTTTAAGACTCTGGTAGAATTCCGCAATATCAAGACTAAATCCTAGGGAGTACAGCCGATTTAATCAGGGGGGGGTTTATCAGTTACCCTCCCCAACCTTCCCTCAAAAAAAGGGGAATTTAGCGGCTATACATTTGGGTTAAATAGCGCAGGCGATCGCACAAAGGATGCGTTAACAATGTGGAACTTTCGTAGCGCCAACGCCAGTTTCCCGCATTGGTGCTAGGGTCATTCATCCTCCCTCGATTATCTAATCCTAACAGGTCTTGAAGGGGGAAAATCGCCAGGTCAGCAATGGAACTTAGGGCTAACCGAATTAACGCCCAATTAATATCCTCAATGGCTTCTGGGAAAGCATACCCTAAATAGCCAGCGACGTGCTGACGAATTTCGGGACTCATGGTTTGCCACCAACCCACTGTAGTATCATTGTCATGGGTTCCCGTGTAAACAATGGAATTTCTGGTATAATTATGGGGTAGATAGGGGTGGCGAGAATCTTCCCCAAATGCGAACATGAGGATTTTCATTCCCGGAAACTCAAAGCGATCGCGTAACTCTTCCACCTCTGGGGTAATGATTCCTAAATCTTCCGCTAAAACTGGTAAACTTCCTAACTGTTGACCGAGACTTTCAAAAAATTCCGCACCCGGCGCGGTCACCCACTCCCCATTCAAAGCCGAAGTTTCCCCAAAGGGAACCCGCCAATAGGCTTCAAAGCCTCGGAAATGGTCAACCCGAACCCAATCTACATATTCCAACGTGGCGCGGAATCTTTCAATCCACCAAGCAAAATTAGTCCGTTTTAGTTCATCCCAATCATAAACCGGATTCCCCCAAAGTTGTCCGGTAGCACTAAAATAGTCCGGCGGTACTCCCGCAATATAGGCAGGGTTCAGGGTTTCTGGGTCTAGTTGAAAGTTGTTGGGCGCAAACCAGACATCAGCACTATTATAGCACACATAAATCGAGATGTCACCAATAATTTTAATGCCCTTATTGTTGGTGTAGCGTCGCAGTTGACTCCACTGTTCAAAAAACTTGAATTGCAGAAACTTATGGTATATAATCTGGGTGTGGAGTTCTTCGGTTTTGGCTTGCAAGGCTTGGGGTTCTCGGCGAGCGATCGCAGGTTCCCACTGATTCCAGTCTTTACCGTCGTTCTGCTCTAGGAGTGCCATAAATAGGGCGTAATCATTGAGCCAGGAGGCTTTTTGTTGACAAAACTCCTCGAAAGGATGGTTAGGTTGTGATTGTAGGGACTCCCAGAAGCAATCAAAGGCTTGTTTGAGGTATTGTCCTTTATGAGCAATGACCCTGGGAAAGTCAACCCGCTGGGGGTTATGGTTATCTGGTAGGGGTAGCAATTCCCGGCTATTTAGCAGCCCTTCTTCCGCTAGGCGATCGAGAGAAATCAACAGAGGATTTCCCGCGAAGGTGCTAAAGTTCATAATGTAGGGGGAATGCTCATAACCGGTCGGACCGAGAGGCAGAATTTGCCAAACTTTCTGGCCACTGCGTTCGAGAAAATCGATAAACTCATAAGCGGCACGTCCCAAGTCACCAATACCAAAGCGACTGGGGAAGCTGGTGGGGTGTAGCAAGATACCGCTGGCTCGTTCAAGGTGCATAATTAATATATATTCCCGTAGAAACCGCTTTTATTTATATCACACAAATGATGCTGGATCTACCATGTATAACATGACCAAAAAAGCTGACCGATATAGTTTTTACCCAACTCCTGAACAGGAAAACCCACCAGGGAGAACTTGGATTTTGTGTCCCCACAGTGTACAACATGGGTAGGGGCGAAAAATCGGGGTCTTTTACTAGCCATGAGGGCGGAAATATGATGAAACGCTTATGGCGATCGCCACGGCTGCTGAAATCTCTTGTGGACGGATGTTCTCATGTCAAGCCACTTACTTGAGGTAATAGCGAATATGAATAGTTTAGTTGATACTCTGAGTCAAGTTTTGATTATTGCGTATAAAGAGCCTACTCAACAATTAGAAGAATACTTGACCAAAGAAGGATTTGAATGTCTAGTTATTCGCCAAGAAGATAAGCCAGAATATCAACAATTTTCTCCAAGTTATAGGTGTATGCTCAACCACCGTCAGGCTTGGGAAATAGCGACTCAGCAGAGCCAGCCTAGTTTAATTGTGGAAGCGGATTTTGTTCCGGTTTTAGAATTTGGACAACTGCCTTTACCTTTTGATAAGGAATTGCCTAATCTCGGAATTACCTGGATTTATACTTGCAGCCCTCAAGTATATTGGGTCTCTCCAGAAGGATATGCCGAAGGTTTTTCAGTCGGTACGGTCGCTTATATTGTCAGCCCCAAAGCCGCAGAACTTCTCATTAAATTCTCCGAGAAAATCACCGAAACAACTCAGGGAAAAACTTATTCTACTTGGGATTCGGAAATAGATACATTCTTGCGCTCTCATAATTTGCAAAACTTTATTCCTTTCCGCAATTACGGAGAACACGGAGGTTTGGCTAACCCTGAACACCGCAAACATGGTTTAAGTCCTGGTCATCAAGCCGATGTTCTCTGGGGAGAAATAGCCTTTGATCCATTATATACCCAGGCATATAATCCCCAACTGATACGCGCTAAAGCCCGCCTTAAAGGCATACTGCGATTACTAGCAGGTTATTTTGTCAGAATCAAAACACTCCGAAATAGTAGAGTTCCTTGGCGGTTAATTAGCTTTAGTTTTGGTCGCCAACTGACCTTGAGATTATAGGGAAAAAACCTGTGTTAGGAATACCCCCTATACTACAGAGGTGGCTTTCTAGCTTAGAAGCCACTTTCTGAAAACATTACCCTCACCCTAAATCCGAATCCCGGGGGGGAGAGGGGCTTCGAGATAGTATGGCCCAACTTTTTGGCCACTGCGTTCCAGGAAATCGATAAACTCATAAGCGGCACGTCCCAAGTCACCAATACCAAAGCGACTGGGGAAGCTGGTGGGGTGTAGCAAGATACCGCTGGCTCGTTCAAGGTGCATAATTAAGATATATTCCCGTAGAAACCGCTTCTATTTATATCACAAAGCGATCGCCTTTTTGGGGGGATTATTGCCTCGGTTAAACTTAAATGAATTGTGGGGTATAATAGAGGGTATCCCCCAGCACGGTTGATGCAAATCACAACTAAGAGCGATGGGGATCACCTGTTAAGGTGATCCAACTCATATGTAGTCGTCTGTATAATCACAGAAAAAATCAGCCACTTGAGGGAAGATATATATATAGTGGAGCATTGAGGTTAGGCACATGAGCAGCTACTATAACAGTATGACCAATTCTAGCGGTTCCCTTGAGGAAATGTTTGGTCAAGTGATGTTTTCCAGTGTGGTGACGACTGAAGACCGCCAAAAGTTGAAAGCTACCCTCCTCAAAGAAACCATCACGGAGGATGAACAGGCGATTATTAACCGCTTGTTGTACAATGTACGCCGGGGATGGGTTAGACTGATTGACTGAAGTTTCATTAGTAACCCGTGTTATCCACTGTTTTGCTTGTGTCCCACGGTAGTCGCGATCGCCGCCCTCAATTAGCTGTAGATAAGTTAGCACAACAGTTGAGCGATCGCCTCAAGGTGACTCAGGGTGGGGATAGTTTAACTGATTCTTTGGTGGGAAGTGCCGTTTTGGAGTTGGGACCGACTCCGCTATCTGCACAAATTCACCAATTCGCTGAGTATAGCCTGAGTTTAGGGATTCATCGAGTCCAAATTCTGCCGTTGTTTCTGTTACCTGGGGTCCATGTGGGAGAAGATATCCCCACCGAGGTGGAGTTAGCCCAAAAATCCCTGGGAACCGAGATAGAAATTTACCTACAACCTTATCTGGGAAGCCAACGCCAGCAGTTGTCTGTACTGCTGGAAAATGTTATGATTGGTTACGATGTTGATGCTTGGATTCTACTTTCCCATGGGAGTCGCCGCGCGGGTGGAAATGAAGCGATCGCTCACCTAGCCCATAAAATCAACGCTTCTGTGGCTTATTGGTCTGTGGCTCCGGGGATGGAGTCACGGGTTCAGGAGTTGCTACAAGCAGGATATCACCGGATTGGGATTTTGCCTTATTTCCTGTTCTCCGGTCGCACTACTGATGCGATCGTTGATTTGGTGGCTAATCTTGGTGACAGGTTTCCCCACAGCCAACTACACCTCACGCCACCCCTAGACCATAGCCCACACCTGGGCGATTTGATTTGTACTTGGGCGGAATCTTGCCTCTAGGATACCACCTGCCTGCTGCAGTGGGTGGTGATTCTCATAATTCTTTCGGTTTTGAGAGGCGATCGACACTCCCTAATGGCTCTGTTGCCTTGGGGGTAATAGTTGCGGGGTTTGTAAAGTTATATTACAGATTCTCATAACCTCGCGCGAGTTTGAATAGGGCGATCGTTCAAGTAAACTGGAGCCAACAACAGAAAAGTTTTTGTTTTTGGGGGTTGACAGTCTGGCGCTGTCTCTGATAGTATTAATTTACGTGAAAAAAAAGGAATTTGCTTCGACAAAAACAGCCTGTAAAGTTTTGTTAAGCACCTTCTAGGTAGTCTCGCGCGATCGCACCTTGAAAACCCCATACTGCAACGTTTCCAAAGGTATAGGGTCCAACCCTACCAATTCCCCGTCAGGGGACGGAAACCACCCCCCCGCTTCGTGGCTGAAAGCGACCAGATCCAAGGTCCAACCCTACCAATTCCCCGTCAGGGGACGGAAACTGCCCATGAGTTATCCCTTACGATCCGCGTGGGGTGATCCTCTTCGTCCAACCCTACCAATTCCCCGTCAGGGGACGGAAACAGGAGATAGTCCTCCGGGAGGAGAAGCTGGACTGCTATCTGCAGTCCAACCCTACCAATTCCCCGTCAGGGGACGGAAACCAAAGGAAAGTGATCTGTTTTTATTTTGTCCATTTTAGTTTAGGTCCAACCCTACCAATTCCCCGTCAGGGGACGGAAACTTAAAAACTTAGTAGCCCTAATTGACAGCCGCAACAGATCTGTTGTCCAACCCTACCAATTCCCCGTCAGGGGACGGAAACTTCTCCTGAAAGTTGTTGGTATACTTCGTACTCTATGTTCTCGTCCAACCCTACCAATTCCCCGTCAGGGGACGGAAACGGGAAACCATGTCGTCCAGTGGGTTCATGCACACCACTGGAAGCTCTAGTCCAACCCTACCAATTCCCCGTCAGGGGACGGAAACTTTACCGGTCTTGTACTGCCGTATGAAGGCATAGTTAGACAGGACGGTCCAACCCTACCAATTCCCCGTCAGGGGACGGAAACCTTCATGATTGAGGACTGGAAGGTGGGAGCAATTTCGAGTCCAACCCTACCAATTCCCCGTCAGGGGACGGAAACCCGGTGGCGGATTTAACTTCAGGAATTTCAAAAATCTCATGGATGGTCCAACCCTACCAATTCCCCGTCAGGGGACGGAAACTTATTCACTATTTCTATCACTTCTGGACTATCTTTGTGGAGTCCAACCCTACCAATTCCCCGTCAGGGGACGGAAACACTACTGCATAAGGAGCAAACTCCATTATTGTGGGGGACTCAGTAGTGATGTCCAACCCTACCAATTCCCCGTCAGGGGACGGAAACACGCGAACCATGCTACTCCGGCAATGACCAAAGTGTAAAGTAGATAAAGTCCAACCCTACCAATTCCCCGTCAGGGGACGGAAACTTCTGGCTTATATATTAATTTGATTAATAATACTCCATTTTTGGTCCAACCCTACCAATTCCCCGTCAGGGGACGGAAACAGTTAGAAGATAATTTTCTAGGTCCTCTGATAATTTATCATAGTCCAACCCTACCAATTCCCCGTCAGGGGACGGAAACTAAAAAAGCGATCGCCTTCTGCTTAGAGGTAAAGCAATACGAGTCCAACCCGACCGCTTGTTGTACAATGTACGCCGGGGATGGGTTAGACTGATTGACTGAAGTTTCATTAGTAACCCGTGTTATCCACTGTTTTGCTTGTGTCCCACGGTAGTCGCGATCGCCGCCCTCAATTAGCTGTAGATAAGTTAGCACAACAGTTGAGCGATCGCCTCAAGGTGACTCAGGGTGGGGATAGTTTAACTGATTCTTTGGTGGGAAGTGCGGTTTTGGAGTTGGGACCGACTCCGCTATCTGCACAAATTCACCAATTCGCTGAGTATAGCCTGAGTTTAGGGATTCATCGAGTCCAAATTCTGCCGTTGTTTCTGTTACCTGGGGTCCATGTGGGAGAAGATATCCCCACGGAGGTGGAGTTAGCCCAAAAATCCCTGGGAACCGAGATAGAAATTCACCTACAACCTTATCTGGGAAGCCAACGCCAGCAGTTGTCTGTACTGCTGGAAAATGTTATGAGTGGTTACGATGTTGATGCTTGGATTCTACTTTCCCATGGGAGTCGCCGCGCGGGTGGAAATGAAGCGATCGCTCACCTAGCCCATAAAATCAACGCTTCTGTGGCTTATTGGTCTGTGGCTCCGGGGATGGAGTCACGGGTTCAGGAGTTGCTACAAGCAGGATATCACCGGATTGGGATTTTGCCTTATTTCCTGTTCTCGGGTCGCACTACTGATGCGATCGTTGATTTGGTGGCTAATCTTGGTGACAGGTTTCCCCACAGCCAACTACACCTCACGCCACCCCTAGACCATAGCCCACACCTGGGCGATTTGATTTGTACTTGGGCGGAATCTTGCCTCTAGGATACCACCTGCCTGCTGCAGTGGGTGGTGATTCTCATAATTCTTTCGGTTTTGAGAGGCGATCGACACTCCCTAATGGCTCTGTTGCCTTGGGGGTAATGGTTTCGGGGTTTGTAAAGTTATATTACAGATTCTCATAACCTCGCGCGAGTTTGAATAGGGCGATCGTTCAAGTAAACTGGAGCCAACAACAGAAAAGTTTTTGTTTTTGGGGGTTGACAGTCTGGCGCTGTCTCTGATAGTATTAATTTACGTGAAAACAAAGGAATTTGCTTCGACAAAAACAGCCTGTAAAGTTTTGTTAAGCACCTTCTAGGTAGTCTCGCGCGATCGCACCTTGAAAACCCCATACTGCAACGTTTCCAAAGGTATAGGGTCCAACCCTACCAATTCCCCGTCAGGGGACGGAAACTCGTTTCTTTTTAAGCAGTCCATAACGGACTTCTGGTAGTCCAACCCTACCAATTCCCCGTCAGGGGACGGAAACGTATACTCCTAACTATCGTTATAGCCTCCTCCTGGAGGAGATAGTGTCCAACCCTACCAATTCCCCGTCAGGGGACGGAAACAGAATTAATTGATGTATGTCCTTTATATATTATAAAGGTAACAGTCCAACCCTACCAATTCCCCGTCAGGGGACGGAAACACCGGAAGATTCCGGTTGTTCCGGTTGTTGTTCCGGTTGTTCCGGGTCCAACCCTACCAATTCCCCGTCAGGGGACGGAAACCTATTGGGTGCGGGCAATTTGGAGTGTTTGGGAAAATTAGGAGTCCAACCCTACCAATTCCCCGTCAGGGGACGGAAACCCAGTGATAATTGCCTGTAAGGGCAAGAGGAAGAGGAGGGGGAGTCCAACCCTACCAATTCCCCGTCAGGGGACGGAAACTCAACGTCTGCTAAATCTTCTCGAAGCAACTCAGCATAAGACTGTCCAACCCTACCAATTCCCCGTCAGGGGACGGAAACAGTTTTAGTAGTCCCCGGTGGAGCGCAAATCCCAAGATTGGTGTTGTCCAACCCTACCAATTCCCCGTCAGGGGACGGAAACAGTCATAACTCGGCGTTCGACAGGTTTTTTTGTACGCCAATCTAGTCCAACCCTACCAATTCCCCGTCAGGGGACGGAAACTTCTGTTGAGGTCAATAGATAATAACCTTATTACCTTGAGTATGTCCAACCCTACCAATTCCCCGTCAGGGGACGGAAACTTAAATAAATGCCCTGCGCTGTTTTTAATTCCAACTTCTTGTCGTCCAACCCTACCAATTCCCCGTCAGGGGACGGAAACCTATGAATGCCATGATGGTCCACAATGGAAATGTGAACATCATGGTCCAACCCTACCAATTCCCCGTCAGGGGACGGAAACTCTTATTAATGTAGTTAAATTCTTTGCACTGCTTTAACTAAGCAGTCCAACCCTACCAATTCCCCGTCAGGGGACGGAAACGGCGGTGGAAGTGGCGGCGGTGGTGGTCAAGCTGTGTCCAACCCTACCAATTCCCCGTCAGGGGACGGAAACCGTTTCCGCTATTTTTGAGCCAACCAAACCATGGAGCCAACCGGACGATCGCATTTCCCAGACGAGGAAAGCGAAACCGCAGAAATTAGTTAATTTGGAGAGCGATCGCCAGTATAATTTTCTGTGAGGGAATTAACTCAATCCATGGCACCAAGTTCATTGACACCAGAAACACACCTACCAACTTTCCCGGTTTTGGGATTACCAGTACATCTGGCTGATAATTATAGCCAGTGGCTGTCATCGCGGCTGAGTCAGGGTTTGGGAACTAATGTCATCACCCTCAATGCTGAAATGGCGATCGCCGCCGAATCTAATCAACCCCTAGCCGAATTAATCCGAAACGCCGACCTAGTAATTCCTGACGGTGCGGGGGTGGTGCTTTATTTAAAATTCAAAGGACACCCTATCCAGCGTTGTCCGGGAATTGAATTAGCCGAAACCCTCCTCCATCAGTTTAACCAGCTAATACCCTCTGGATTGGTGTTTTTTTATGGTGGAAAACCTGGCATTGCTCAAAAAGCCGCAGAGCATTTTCAGCACCGGATTAAAGGTTTGGCGATCGCCTCTTATCACGGCTATCTGTCCGACTCCGAAGAACAGGAAATGCTTGCCAGTCTCCAGGAATTACAACCTCAATTAATTCTAGTCGGTTTAGGGGTTCCCCGTCAAGAGTTTTGGATTGCTAAAAATCGCCATTTATGTCCTGATGCTGTGTGGATTGGAGTTGGTGGCAGTTTTGATATTTGGGGGGGAGAAAAACAACGCGCCCCCGCTTGGTTTTGTGAACATCATTTAGAATGGCTTTATCGTTTGTATCAGGAACCTTGGCGGTGGCGGAGAATGTTGGCTTTACCCTATTTTGCTTGGAAGGCTTGGCTCAGGTCTTGATTAGCCGATGCCACACTCCTCTAATTTTGCCATAATTGCCAGAATTCTCGTCAATCCAAACCCTCCTAATTTCCCCATTAATCTACTGGCGATCGCAATATCCCCCACCCTCCCCGACGGGAGATGACCGGGGGGTGCTTTGTCTATTTCAAACACTAAGTTATTGTACCATAACCAGTCATTCGGTCGCCGCCATCCCACCTTTTCCCCAAACAGCTTATAAGTCTCTATATCCGCACTGGTAGAACCCCCGATTTCTTGCCAAATTCGATACTGGACACTAAATCCGAATCGACCATTACTATATTGACACCAAAGCTGATCAATGGTGCGGAATATATCACAGGGTAACTTCCCCAAACTCTCTATATCCAAATAACCTTGACTTTCCCTATGGGCTACTGCTAAAATTAACGTGGTGGTTTCTCGGTCGGCATCCTTCCATCTGCCACTTTTCAGCAGCTTTTCTAGGAAACTATAGTCCGTAGATGGTGATAACAATGCTTTCAGGTCGTCTCGGACTTCCGACGCACTTGAAGCCCGTTTATTGCTGCTGGTCATCACCATTTTATCTAGTATATCTGCGAGGGGAGAATTTAGGCGATCGCCTAAATATTTGCGCCAATTCCATTCCCCATCATGAACATTGTATAATTGCCAGGGGGGTACTTGGGTTAATAAATAAATACAGGTCACACCCAAGCTGTAGATATCACTGCTAAAGTTAGCCTGTCCCAACGTTTGTTCCGGTGCCGCATATCCCGAGGAACCTATGCTAGTCCCCGGACTGGTTAAAGCCTTCGCTGTCGCAAATTTTGCCGCCCCAAAATCCACTAAAATCAGTTGCTGGTCCGGGTGTCTTCTGATGATATTATCCGGTTTAATATCCCGGTGAATTACCTGCTTATTATGGATAAAATCCAACAGCGGTAATAAACTCCCCAGCAGATTAATCACCTGTTGCTGGCTGAATTTTCCCTGGGTTTCCAACTCCTTTAGCAGCGTTTTACCCGGGATATATTCCTGCACTAAATATTGGCGATTATCCTGGGTAAAATAGGCATAAAGTGCCGGGATTTGGGGATGATGTCCTAACTCATCTAAACGCACCGCTTCCAGTTCAAACAGTTGTTTAGCTTTCTCAATTCCCTGAGTCCCCACCCCTTGGGGAAAAAACTGTTTAATCACACAAAGAGGCTTCGAGGGTTTGTCCTCATCAACGGCTTTAAAAGTGCGACCAAAGCCACCTTGACCGATAATGGCGATCGCCCTATAGCGTTCTTTTAATAACAGTTTAGCACCACATCGCTGACAAAACCTGCTATCAGGTGGGTTATTAGCCAAACAGTCAGGATTGAGACATTGACTCATTCACCCTCCCTCCTAGACAACCCCCTAACCTTATCTTACCTAATCCCAGTGCGATCGCGCCATCAACCCAAAACCGCCGCCGCCGAATCCCGGGAAATCCGAATTTTAGTGTTAGTATATTCCGGGGTCCATCCCTCCGTATTACTAAAATAGCGCACCGCCTTAATTCTCTTAGTATCCGTCAAGTGAAACCAGTGTTCCGTCCCTGCTGGAACATTAATATATTCTTCCGCTTCAATGACTAACTCCATTTGACCACCATCAACACCCACAAAACCAAAGACACCTTCCCCCTCAATAATATAGCGCACTTCATCATCAGCGTGGGTGTGGCACTGCTCAAACTTAGCCAGTAAGCCGTCTAAGTTAGGGATATCAGGATGTAAAACGATTAAATCCCTGGACTGATAACCAGCCGTTTCCTGAAGTTCCTTAAAATACCCATCCAGAGATTGTAGCACCTGTTGTTTTTGGTTGTCATCCAAACTCGCCTCACCCAATAGGCGGCGAATTTCTGGATCTTCTCCCACAGGCCATCTATTTAGGTTAACATTCAAAGCGGAAAGTTCTCGCCTAATATCTTCTAGGTCAGTATAGGTAGCCCCATTTTCCAGGTGTAAAATTGCCATGGTTGTCCTTGATAATCAGCGCCCGTCATTATAGCATATTGACATAATAGCCCAACCCAGAAATCATCACTTATGTCCGAAGATACATCAAGCAACCATCAGGAGTTATTAGAAATTTGGCGATCGCAAATTCGCCAAGCCGATATTAATAACGTTTTCTGTCACTGTCGAGACTGTGAAGCCGAATGGGTAAGTTCAGCCTGGGACGAAAACTGCGCCAGTTGTGGAAGCACAAATATCGAGAGAATATCCTGTTGGCAATTTCCCGATGATTAACAATTCCCCGTCGCCGAGAAATCCCCTTTCTTTGTGGGTTGTTAAAAAGGCAAGAGCCAGACATAAGCCGGGTTCTGTTGTCTCAACTGCCAATAGCAATCAAGATAGCAGTTATCTATCTGGGATGTCTGTTACCAGACACCTCTAGCGGTACACCATAAACGGGATCGGTAAAAGACCAACCGTCATCCCTGCGACCTTGCTCCCAACCGGGGTTTACCGAGCCGATACCTCACGATATCGCTGGTGCGCTCTTACCGCACCTTTGCACCCTTACCAGTGAGCCAAATTAGCCCCTTTGGCGGTATGTTTCTGTGGCACTATCCTCACGATCGCTCGCACTGGGCGTTACCCAGCAAGTCTGGTCTTTGGGGAGCCCGGACTTTCCTCAGATCCAAATTAATGAATCCGCAACCGCCTGCGCCAACTCTCGCCCTAGGGTAATTATAACAAATATCGGCATTCCCCGGTTAAATTTCCCCCAGTCTTTCCCCGTGTGGGTAATAATAATAATGGGAATGGCTAGACCAAATGGGGATTAACCGTGAGTGGGAAGTGGTTGCAAGTTTTCAAAAACAAACGCGCAGATCTCAAAGAGATTATCGCCTGTGCGATCGCCAATGCGATCGTTATCCTGGCAATTTTGCTCCTGAAACAGGCGGGAGGACTCCAAACCCTCGAATTGATAGCCTTTGATATTATGGTGCGGTTGCGCAACGATTTAGAGCCAGATCCGCGATTATTGATAGTTGGTATCACCGAGGAAGATATAGTCGCCTTCAATCGCTGGCCTTTATCTGATGAAGTTATCGCCCAACTTTTAGATCGCCTCTCCCAGCTACAACCTCAAGCGATCGGTTTAGATATCTATCGCGACATTCCCTATGAACCCGGACATCAATCATTAATCCAACAGCTTGACAACCCCAAAATTATCACCATCAAAGCCCTAGGAGATGCAGAAGTTCAGGGAACCCTCGCCCCTCCCACCGTCCCCCCCAGTCGGGTCGGATTCAATGATTTATTGCTAGACCCTGATGGAGTAGTGCGCCGCAATTTAATGTTAGCCACCATTGAAGACGAACCCTTCTACTCATTTTCCATGCGACTCGCCCTCAGATACTGGCAAAAACAGGGAATAGAACCCACCAATAGCCCCCTTCACCCTGATGGTATTCGTTGGGGGGCGGCGGAATTTTTACCCCTTGACCGCACCAGTGGCGGATATCAGACCATTGATGACCAAGGATATCAAATTCTCCTCGATTACCGTTCCCGTAAACCCTTGGCTAGGGTGGTGAGTGTGAGCGAGGTTCTCTATGGTAACATCCCCTCCTCCTGGGTAGAGGATAAAATCGTGTTAATCGGAACGATCGCACCCAGCGGAAAAGATCTATTTCTGACTCCCTATAGTCCCAGCCGCAGAATTTCCCCGAAAATGCCAGGAGTGTTAATTCACGCCCAAATGGTTAGTCAACTTTTAGATGTGGTGGCGGGAGAACGTTCTCTGTTTGTGTTTTGGCCACCTTGGGCAGAATTTGTCTGGGCTATAGGTTGGGGGGTGGTAGGTGTCATGGTCGTTGTCGTGGTGCGTCATCCCCTGGTGTGGATATTTTGCCCCCCACTAATGTTAGGGGTTTTGTGGATGGGGGGATTTTACCTATTTTTAAACAGTGTCTGGGTTCCCATGGTTACCCCTAGCCTTACTCTCCTGTTTACTTCTGTGATTGTGATTATTTACCTGGGATTTCGCGCCCAGCGACAGCAACAGGTGGTGATGGGATTACTCGGACAAAATGCCTCCCCGGAAATCGCCAAGGCTTTATGGAATAGTCGCGATCGCCTGATGACTAATGGCAAGTTACCCGGGGAGAAACTGGTGGCTACTATGCTATTTACTGATATCCGCAATTTTAGCACAATTTCCGAGCAAATACCCCCAGAACAATTAATCGAATGGCTGAATGAGTATCTGGCTACCTTAACTCAATGTGTCCATAGTCATCGAGGTATTATCAACAAGTTTATGGGAGATGGGATTATGGCTGCTTTTGGCGTTCCTATCGCCCGCACTACGGAGGCAGAAATTGCTCAAGATGCCTATGCGGCGGTGGCTTGTGCTTTGGAAATGGGCGATCGTCTCATGGAGTTAAATAAACTTTGGCAATCCCAAAATCTACCCGTTATTGAAATGAGAGTTGGGATTTTTACCGGACCGATAGTTGCTGGCAGTTTAGGCAGTCGCGATCGACTAGAATATTGCTTGTTGGGAGATTCCGTTAATATTGCCTCTCGCCTGGAAAGTTGTGAGAAAGATAGACAGTCTGAACCCTGTCGCATCCTCATTGCTTATCAAACTTTAGTCTATCTTCCCGATGTATTTGAGGTAGAATCTTGGGGATTGATTCCTCTCAAAGGCAAACAGCAACTGATTGATGTTTACCGGATTTTAGGCTGGCAATCTCCACCTCAACCATAGGAACCCAGACAATATTCATTTCTAGGCTTTTTTGTCTTCTTTAACAACCCCTCCACTTGAGACAATAATAAATCCAAATTAATGGGTTTGTAAATGATACCATCCACATCAATCTGTGCCTGTTCTCTTTCTTCCAAATAGCCACAAGCCGTCATAATCAAGACCGGAATAAACGGGATGGTTGGTTGACACCTCAAGATTTTTATCACCTCATAACCGCTCATTTTTGGCATCATCAAATCCAAGATAATTAAGTCCGGCGGTGATGACTCAACCATCTGCAATGCCACCTGACCACTCTCGGCTGTTTGCACGTTGTAGCCAGCATCTTGCAGCAGAATTTCTACTAATAATCTGCCATCTATGGAGTCATCTACTATCAGGATATTAGCCGGGTTTTGGGGGATTACACTATCATAAATATTCATAGTCATTTTGTTGACAATATCCAACCAAATTTTCTGCAATTTACCCAGACAAAGCCAGGGGGAAAACTCTTAACTTATATCTGGGTTATTAGTATCATCGAGATGGCACGGAATTTGATGGTAGCCGATTTACAGTTACCCATTCCATACTCAATAACTTATAATATACAATACCCCCATCTATCCTCTATCTAGGGAAGTATAAAAATACCTATGTCAAGATTTGATGTCAACGCACCTAAAAAGCGGCTGATTAACATAAATCAACCGATAGTGTCAACAGGGTAAAACCCATTTGATTAGAGAGGAGACAATCGCAGAAAGCCAGAGGGGGTGGGGAATAGGAATTAAGGCAATTATTCAATCCAGCCGGAACGTAAAGCCCTGACCGCCGCCTGAGTGCGATCGTCAGCACACAATTTATTTAAAATACTGCGAACATGAGTCTTAACTGTACCCACAGTGATATATAACTTTTCAGCTATTTCGGCATTACTGCGTCCGCCGACAATCAATTCTAAGACCTCCAATTCCCGTTCAGTTAGGGGACAGGTAGATAAAAATTCTTTATACTCTGGTTCAACGGCATTTATAGTAACAGTAGCCGCATCCTTATTTTCACCTGGTAGATTTTGAGCCTGTTGTAAGACAGTGCGAGCAATCACGGGGTCAATCCAGGAATTGCCTTCACTGGTGACTTGGATAGCTTCCATTAAGCGATCGATACTCACATCTTTAACACTATAAGAATCTGCCCCCGCCGAAAAAGCACCCATCACAGCATCTTTATTATCGTGCATAGTCAGAATCAAAATCTTAGTATTTTGTCCCCCTTTTACCCGCAGATATTCTTTAAACTGTTGAGTTAATTCAATGCCATCTATATCAGGTAAACCAATATCAACAATTGCCACATCAGGTCGAGTCAATTTCAACACTTGTAAACCCTGGCGACCGTTGGAGGCTTCCCCCACAACTTCCACCTGTTCACTCTGTTGTAAGGCTGTTTTTAAACCCACACGAGTTAAATCATGATCTTCAATTAAAACCACCCGAATTTTTTTCATGATTTTACCTCCAGAAAATTTTATCAATACCAGTAAATCAATCTTAGGGGAGTTGTAACTGCTTTGTCGGAAAACAGCACTAGGCAAAATCTGCCATAATGTGCTGGTAGGAGGCTGACCCTGAGTTATTGTCAGCCACGAAACAATGATTGTATCATTAATAGGAGATGGGTCATCATCTCAGAGACAAGGCGGGAGTATCTCAACCCGATTTGACCCATTAACTGTTAAGGTGGTCTAAACGGACTCGATAGTGTGGCAAACTTTAGCTTTTTGGATAATTTCTGACAAAATACAATAACTATGTATTCTTCTGCTGTACCCTCAACACACTCCCGCCCAAATATCTTAGCGGTTGATGATTCCCCAGAAAATCTATTTCTGATTGAAGCCATGTTAGCTGACGAGGGATACACGGTTTATTGTCAACCGGACGGGGAGTCAGCCCTAAAAACGATATTAGAGAAGCCCCCCCAACTGGTATTATTGGATGTGATGATGCCGGGAATTGATGGGTATGAAGTGACGCGCCGTATCCGCAATAATCCCAATCTGCCATTTATCCCGATTTTATTGATTACAGCCCATGATCAGTCTAGTGTAGTGGAAGGACTGGACGCGGGGGCGGACGATTTTATCCGTAAACCGGTAGAAATTGACGAACTCCTAGCCAGAGTGCGATCGCTACTCAGACTTAAACATAGTATCGATGAACAGGCGCAAATGGCACGCCAACGGGAAGATTTTGTCTCTCGTCTCACCCACGACCTACGGACCCCCCTGGTGGCGGCGGATAGAATGTTAAAACTATTCCAGCAGGGTGCATTAGGACAAGTGACCCCAACAATGTCAGAGGCGATCGCTACTATGATTAGCAGTAACCAAAATCTGCTACAGATGGTAAATACCCTACTGGAAGTATATCGCTATGAAGCCGATCGCAAAACTATTGCCTTCTCTAGCCTAGACTTGAGTGCATTAGTCAAAGAGGTAGTGGAAGAATTGACCCCCCTGGCTATGGAAAAAGGCTTAACCATAGATATAGACCAGGTGGAAGCGGGGATATCAATGGTGGGAGACCCCTTAGAATTGCGGCGGGTGGTGATGAATTTGTTGGGAAATGCGGTGAAATTTACAGATATGGGCAAAATTACCGTCCTTCTAAAGGTAGCAGCCACGCCGACCCATGGCACACCTGAGATAATTTTACAAGTTGAGGATACCGGAGAGGGAATGTCTGATGGCGATCGCGCCATTATTTTTGATCGGTTTCGTCAAGGAAACCATAAGCGATCGGGAAGTGGCTTAGGACTGCATTTGGTATCCCGAATTGTCGCCGCCCATCATGGCAGTATTGATGTGAAATCCCAAAAGGGTCAGGGTAGCTGTTTTACGGTCAAATTACCTAAAAAGTTGGCCTAAAAAATTAGTGCGAGTTTTCAGCATAATCTCGTATACTGGTACACTGCGAGACTAAAATTTTCAATTGAGAACCTACCCGCGATAACCATGAGAACCTACTACTGCGGACACCTAAGAAGTGTTAATATTGGAGAAACAGTCACCCTCTGCGGCTGGGTCGATCGCTATCGCGATCATGGGGGGGTGGTATTTCTGGATCTGCGCGATCGCAGTGGTCTGGTACAAATTATCAGCGATCCTGAACGCACCCCTAATTCCTACAGCCTTTCTACTTCTGTCCGTAATGAATACGTTTTACGCATCACTGGTCGGGTTTCACAGCGTCCCGAAGAGTCCATCAACCCCAAAATACCTGGGGGGGATATAGAAGTATATGCTGATGAAATCGAGATCCTCAACGGACTAGGAAAGCCTCTACCATTCCTGGTATCTAGTAATGATACCGAATCGGTCCGCGAAGAATTACGCCTCAAGTATAGATATTTGGACCTGCGACGGGAACGCATGACCCGTAACCTACAATTGCGCCATGAGGTGATTAAGGCTATGCGGCGCTTCCTGGAAGATCAAGAACATTTTATTGAGGTGGAAACCCCAATTTTGACGCGATCGACTCCCGAAGGCGCACGGGATTATTTAGTTCCCAGTCGGGTTAACCCCGGGGAGTGGTTCGCCCTTCCTCAGTCTCCCCAATTGTTTAAACAAATGCTGATGGTCTCCGGGTTCGATCGCTATTATCAGATCGCCCGCTGTTTCCGGGATGAAGATCTACGGGCTGACCGACAACCGGAATTTACTCAATTAGACATGGAGATGAGTTTCATGTCTCAGGAGGAAGTTCTCGCTTTAAATGAGAACCTGGTTTGTCATATTTTTAAGACTGTCAAAAATATTGATTTACCCCGCCCATTCCCGCGCATGACCTATAGTGAGGCGATGGAACGCTATGGGAGTGATAGACCAGATACCCGCTTTGGCTTAGAACTGGCTGATGTTTCTGACCTGCTGAAAGATTCCGGTTTTAAAGTATTTTCCGCCGCCATAAAATCGGGGGGGATTGTGAAAATCCTGCCGATTCCTGGGGGAAATGATTTGATTTCTAATGTGCAAATTAAACCCGGTGGGGATTTGTTTAAAGAAGCCACCGAAGCCGGGGCGAAAGGATTGGCTTATATTAGGGTGAAAGCCGATGGACAAATCGATACTATCGGCGCGATTAAAGATAACCTGAGTGATGACCAAAAAGCGGAAATTCTGCAGCGCACTAATGCTAAAGCGGGGGATTTATTACTGTTTGGTGCGGGGGATGTAGCCACGGTTAATAAAACCTTGGACAGACTGCGATTAGTGATTGGTAACAGGTTGGGATTGATTGACCCGAACCAAATTAATCTGCTGTGGGTGACGGATTTTCCTATGTTTGAGTGGAACCAGGATGAAAAACGCCTGGAAGCTATCCATCACCCCTTTACTTCTCCCCATCCTGATGATATTAACGATTTGAAAACGGCGAGGGCTCAGGCTTACGATTTGGTGCTAAATGGTACGGAAATTGGCGGCGGTAGTCTCAGGATTTATCAGCGGGAAATTCAAGAGAAGGTGTTTGATGCGATCGGTTTATCTACGGAGGAAGCCTACAATAAATTTGGCTTTTTATTAGAAGCCTTTGAATATGGAACACCCCCCCATGGCGGTATTGCTTACGGTTTAGACCGCTTAGTGATGCTATTAGCTGGGGAAGATTCGATCCGAGATGTGATTGCATTTCCTAAGACACAACAAGCCCGTTGTTTGCTTACCAATGCACCGTCTGGGGTTGATCAAAAACAGTTAAAAGAACTACAGGTGGCTTCTACCTATAAGCCGAAAAAATCCGAGTGATTTGGTGGTGGAGACCATCAGGATTTGCTGTTCTTAGCACAGCGATCGCATAAACCAAAAAATTCCAGGGTATGATAGTAAATCTTAAAATGGTGGGATTCTTGTAAGGTGGTTTCTAAATGATGCACTGGACACTCATCAATCACAATTGAGTAACCACACTCAACACAGGTCAGATAGTGTTCATCCTCCTGTACCAGACCATAAACAGATTCCCCAGTCCCTAATAGCCGCACATGAACCAAACCCTCCTTTTTCAGTGCATCGAGGGAACGGTAAATTGTGGCTAGTCCCATAGCCTGGTCATTTTTACGCATTTCCATATACAGATCCTGAGCCGAAAGCGATCGCCTCAGGGTTTTAAGTTTGTTCAAAATTCGTTCTTGACTACGAGTCCGACGAGTTTTCATCACTTCCCATTACCATTGCTCAATTTGGCGCTTATCTATAGGCTATCATTAATGATAACAATAGCAACCGCTGTCTACAACTATTATGATTCAAAGCCCTTCAAGTATCCAGTCCCCCAATCCGGTTTTCGCCCGTCACGAGACGTTTCACCCTCGGTTTGGCTGGCTAAAAAAGGGGTTTGATCAATCCGAAAAAGATGATCGTATTTTTTTGGCGGAAGATGCGCCAGTGCGTCTCGGTGTGGGGAAAAATATGGTGCGATCGCTTCGTTATTGGTGTCAAGCCTTTAAGATTTTAGAAGGCGATCGCTCCTTAGACCCAATCAGACTTACACCGTTGTTATCCCTCAATTTTTAGTCCAAGGCAGAGAAAAAACTTAGATTTTTGAACCTGTGAACAGGGGGATATGCACTGTGGGGAAACACTCCGAGATATGCGGTTGATTGTGATTGACCAATGGAAAAAAACTGTCTTCAGTGACGTTTAATCTTCCGTGAAAGCGATCGCACGTTGAGGGTTAAGTAGTGGGAAGACCTGGCGGGTGATCAAACCTCCAGCGTACCCCTGGTGCAAAAGGTCACATAAAATCTGGTTATAATTTGTTCAAAATCTATCAATTGAACAGGCAAAATATACGATGGAAATTATCAAACTCAAAATCCGGGCGGATGGGGAAGGAAAAGTTATTTTACAAGTGCCTCAAGATTTAGCGAATCAAGAGTTAGAGATAGCTGTTATCTATCAATCCGCTTCTCCACCTTCCGCCACTCAAACCCCAGACGAATTAGGCTGGCCTCCGGGATTTTTTGAACAAACCGCAGGCTGTTTAGCCGATGAACCGTTGGTCAGATATGACCCAGGGGAATATCAGGTGAGGGAAGAAATCGAGTGATTTATTTACTGGATACAAATGTCTGTATTCTGTACCTAAATCGTCAGGATGAGAAGCCATGGCAGGAGAAATTTTTCCCCACCAAGGGCGATCGCCTCGGGAAAACCCGGTTGATCCGCCAACAGATTGAAGCGATCGCCCTGGTGTGAACTCTACCGCTTCTGGAATAGGAGGACGATGGCAGGGTCTCTATAGCCGCCGGTAGGTTGACTTTTTGCTCCAGCGCGGTACTATGGACGATGGACATATAGCGTTTCTCATGTCCATAAGGAATACGCCCTCACCCCAAACCCCTCTCCCAGAAAGGGAGAGGGGCTTTGAAAAGTACATAATGAGTCCACCGAACCGCTATAACAAGCTGATCCAGTCCCTGAGTTAAGAATGTAAAATTTTATTGCTCAGGCCGATCGCCCAGGCACAGACTGGGTGACAATAAGGGTTTTGTTTACCAGACGTCACCGGAAACCATCGTGATTCAAACCAGCCTCAATCGTCATATCATCGATCCACCCCAAAGCGTGAATCCGGTTTTTGCCCGTCACGAGACCTTTCACCCTCGGTTTGGCTGGCTGAAAAAGGGTTTTGATAAAGCTAAGGAAGATCCTGGGGTATTTTTGGCGGAAGATGCGCCAGTGCGTCTCGGTGTGGGGAAAAATATGGTGCGATCGCTTCGTTATTGGTGTCAAGCCTTTAAGATTTTAGAAGGCGATCGCCCTACAGTATTCGGCGAAAATCTTTTAAAAGATGACGGCTGGGATCCGTTTTTGGAAGATCCAGCTTCTCTGTGGTTGCTACACTGGAATTTGCTCAAACCCCCCTGCGACGCGGCAGCATGGCATTACACTTTTAATCAGTTTCGGCGGGTGGAATTTTCCCAAAATGATTTGTTCTTGGCGGTGTCCGACTATGGGAAAACTCTCAAAAAAAATCTGGCTGATTCTTCAATTAATAAAGATGTTAGCTGTCTGCTAAGGATGTACGTTAAACAAAGCCGAAATCATCAAGTGAGTGAGGATTCGATTGATTGTCCTTTTGCCGAATTGGGTTTAATTACTAGGGCTGGCGACTCTAAATATTACACCTTCCGAGTCAACCAGAAGCGGAATTTACCCCCGGAAATTGTAGTAGCAGCCTGCTTAGAATACGCTGAATTTGTGGGGCGTGAACAACGCACGATCGCCCTGTCTCGGCTGCTTTATGATATCGGTAGCCCCGGTATGGTATTTAAGTTGCCAGAAAGTGCCGTCTGTGATGCCATTGAACGGGTGGCGCGGGGGTGGGATGCGATCGGTTTATCGGAAGCCGCCGGATTAATTCAGTTTTACTTTACCCAAAATCCCCAAGAATTAGCGGATCATCTGCTGGGAATGTATTACAATAAAAGGAGAGTTGATTAATCCAATGCCTAAACTTTTATCAGATTATTTTAGCCTCAATCGTCGCTATTCTCGGTCTATCAATATCGAGCGGGATTTTGACAATGTGGAAGCCTTAGCCGGATATATTCTAACAGAGCGATCGCTAGATGCACTGCGGCGAATTTTGACCGGATTTACTAACCCCCAAGCTAACCGCGCCTGGACGCTAACCGGAGTCTATGGAACCGGAAAATCATCCTTTGCTCAATTCTTAATTGCCGCCTGTGGCGACGAAAAAAATTCCGCCCACCAGGAAGCCTTAGCACTAATTGAAACTACCCTTGGTAGCGACAGTAAAGAGTATTTATCATTAACTAAAACTATCCCCAAAGCAGGTTTTTTTAGGGCGATTGTCACCGCACAAAGGGAACCTTTAAGCCATACAATTATTAGGGCTTTATATCGTGGCTGTGAAAGTTTTTGGGCTGACAAAAACCCACAGAAAAGACCCCAAGTATACCGAGACTTAGTAGATTTAAATGCAGAAATTGACCACCAAAACTCTGTCAATAGTAAAGATGTTGTCACCCTAGTTAAAGAAATTAGTAAAGCCGCCGCAACTCCCCTGTTAATTATCATTGATGAGTTAGGGAAAAACCTAGAATTTGTCGCCCAAAATCAAGGGGCAGAAGATTTATATCTGTTGCAACAATTAGCAGAACTTCCTCGTGATAGCAATTCTCCCATTTATTTAATTGGTTTGCTACATCAAGCCTTTGCAGACTATGGGGAAAGATTGAGTTCTGTTCAACGCAACGAATGGGCGAAAATTCAAGGCAGGTTTGAAGATATCCCCTTTAAAGATTCCTCCCCTCAAATGCTTCGATTGGTGGGTAAGGCGATCGATGCTTCAAATGCCAAAACCTATACAGGCGCGATTAATGACAGGGCTAGACAATGGTTTGATTCACTACCTGTCGCACTTACCTCAGACATCACTACTGAGGTGCTGGGTGCAACCTATCCCCTGCATCCGTTGGCGGCGTTAGTATTACCTGAATTATGCACCCAATACGCCCAAAACGATCGCTCCTTATTTACATTCCTCACCAGTGCCGAACCCTATTCCTTTAGGCGCTATTTAGAAGAGACGATCGCAGATGATACGAAACTGCCGACCTTGAAACTCGACCGTGTTTACGACTATTTTATCGAAGCCGTGGGGATGGGTATCACCTCCCGCCCGAAACTGCAACGATGGATAGAAGTGCAGGGCTTAATTAACGATGTTTCCAAAACCTTGGATCCTGACAGTTTACGGGTGCTGAAAACTATCGGAACCTTAAATATTGTCACCACCACCGGGGGGCTGAAAGCTACACGATCGCTTGTGGCTTTGGCAATGTGTGACGGTGTGGACGAGTCCCAGGAGTGGGAAAAAGCGATCGAGAACCTGCTGCAAAAAGGAATCGTTACCTATCGGCGACAAGTTGATGAGTTGCGGATTTGGGAAGGGTCTGATTTTAATGTAGATAGCGCCGTAGCCGACTATTTGGGAAGCGATCGCACCACCCTAGTCGAACTTCTGTCGGAAATTCGCCCTTTGGAACCCCTAGTCGCCCAACGACACAGTTATGTTACAGGAACCCTGCGCTATTTTGAACGGCGCTATCTTGATAATCCTATACATCTCTCCGCTCTTTCTTGTACCCTGAAAGATGCCGACGGTGCGATCGCTTATTGGGTGGGGGAACAATTGCCCAATGTTATGCCAGAAATGACCACCGACGGCAAACCTTTAATCGTGGTTGGTGTCGCCAAATTGGAAACCTTGCGGATACAGGCGCGGGAATTGGCTGCATTGCGACACATTGAAAATAATGCTCCCGAATTGCAAAGCGACGGGGTGGCGCGGCGAGAAGTGCGTTACCGTTTAGTGCAAGCCGAGGAGTTATTTGATGATAGCCTTAGTCAGGCTTTTGACCTCGCGGAAAATCCCAACCAATGCTGGATTTTGGGAAAACAAGAAACCCTCAACCACATTACCCATTTTCACGCCCAACTGTCGCGGGTGTGCGATCAGGTTTATCCTCAAACCCCGATTTTGTGGAATGAACTAATCAATCGGCGCGACCTCACCTCCCAAGGCGCTAAGGCGAGACTGGAGTTGATTTCGGCAATGTTGCAATACGGCGATCGCCAACGGTTAGAATTGACAGGATACGGCCCGGAAGTGAGTATCTATTACTCCCTTTTGTCGGAAACCAAAATCCATCGCTGCGAGGATGACCAGTGGGGATTTTACCCGCCGCCGGAAGATGCGGGGATTTTCAACGTTTGGAAGGCGATTGAAACCTTTTGTCTGGAAGCGAAAGAACAACAGCAAACCTTAGATTTGCTTTATCAGCGCCTGCAAGCGCCTCCCTACGGCATGAAACAAGGGGCGATCGCCATATTGTTAGCGGCGGTGCTGCTTTACCTTATCGACGACGTGGGGGTTTATAAAGATGGCTCCTTTATCCCCGTGTTGGGATTGGAACATTTCGAGATATTGGTGAGGTATCCCGATCGCTTTTCCGTGAAATACTTTGAAGTCCTCGGAGTGCGATCGCAAGTCTTTAAAGAATTGGAGGCAATTTGGGGGAAACGCAAACCCCTCAATAAACCGGGGCTTCGTAATATCACCCTGTTAACAGTCGTTAAACCCTTGTTTCAATTCGCCAAAGCATTACCCCCCTACACCACTCAAACTAAGCGCCTCAGCGCCCAAGCAGTGGGGGTGTTGCAGGCGTTGCAGCGAGACCAGGAACCGGACGAACTGGTGTTTACATCTTTACCGCAAGCCTGTGGTTTGCCGGCAATTACCAGCCAAGAGGGAGAGGATACCAATATTGCCAAAACCCTCCGCACCAAGCTAGTAGAAGCCCTGCGAGAGATTCAGACGGCTTATGATTGCTTGCTCAACGACTGTCAGACGCGCTTATACGAGGCGTTTGGCATCAGAAGCCCCGAAACTCGCCTGCGGGAAGATTTGCGAGTGCGTGCGAGTTATATTAGCGGTCAATCTCTGGAACGTCGCCTAACCAGTTTTGCTCAGGCGGCAGCAGATGAGAATAAAAGCGATCGCCAGTGGTTAGAAGCACTGGTGATGATAGTTGCCGATAAACCTGCCGAGTCCTGGACTGATGAAGATGCCACCGGATTCGAGATTAAACTCAGCGACATCGCCAGAAGGTTTAAGAACCTGGAAGCGTTGCAGAAAGAAGTCGCCGCCAAAGGAGAGGGATTTGAGGCGCGGCGGATTACCGTTACCCGTCCCGACGGCAAGGAAACCCACGGCATAGTCTGGAGCGATCGCGAATCCCAAGGTAAAATCGAGGCGTTGGTTGAAGAAATATTGCAAAAACCGATTTTGCGAGATAATCCTCAACTCCAGCAAGCCTTTGTTGCTAAACTAACCGAAAGAGTTTTGGCAGCAACCTCCCCCGAGAATATTCCTCAAATGCAGGGAAAGCGTCAAACCCTGAAGCCTGAAGCCGATCAAATCAGTGTGAATTAATCGCCAAATCCAGGAGGTTTACCATGAATCCGACGAAAACTCCTCAGACTATGGAAAATCATCCGGTGGTGTTGCATCTCCATCCGGCGATCGAGTTAACCCCAGAGCAATTTTTAGAAATTTGTCAACTCAATCGAGACTTACGCCTTGAACGCACAGCCACAGGAGAATTAGTGATTATGCCCCCCACTGGCAGCGAAACGGGTGGACGCAATTTTAGACTACTCGGCCAGCTTTATAACTGGACTGAAGGAGACGAGACGGGAATTGGGTTTGATTCGGGTACGGGTTTTACTTTACCGAATGGAGCGCAAATTTCTCCCGATGCTGCTTGGGTGAAGTTGGAACGATGGAACGCCCTTACAGCAGAAGAACAGGAACAATTTGCTCCCCTTGCGCCGGATTTTGTGGTGGAATTGCGATCGCTATCTGACCCCTTAAAACTACTCCAAGACAAAATGCAACAGTACATCGATAATGGGGTGCAACTGGGATGGCTGATAGACCGCAAACAGCGTCGAGTTTACATATATCGTCCCGGAAATGCGGTAGAATGCCTCAATAATCCGGCTACAGTTAGTGGCGAGCCAATCTTGCCTGGGTTTGTTCTGGATTTAAGCAAAATTTGGTAAAAAAGCCCTCGAAAAACTTGCTAAAGTTAGGGTGAGCAGCCCGAAATGTGGGAAAATTACAGGAGATATGAGCAACAAACCCCTTCGACATATCCTCGGTTTATCCGGTGGCAAGGACAGCACGGCCCTCGCCGTACTCCTGCACAAACAGGTGCCGCAGATGGAGTATTTCTTCTGCGACACTCATAAGGAGTTGCCCGAAACTTACGAGTATCTCGATCGCATCAAAGCTCGCTTAGGGATTAAAATTCACTATCTGAGTGCCAAGCGAGGATTTGACCATTGGCTCGACATTCATGGCGGGTTACTTCCCTCACCCCAAAAGCGCTGGTGTACGGTGATGATGAAAATCAAGCCCCTAGAGGAATTTGTCGGGGACGACGAAACCATAAGCTATATTGGCATCCGCGCCGACGAAAACCGCGATGGTTACATCTCCACCAAACCAAATATTCGCCCAGTATATCCGTTTAAAGAAAAGGGTTTGGTAAAAGCTGATATCCTACGGTTGCTAGAAGAGAGCGGCATTGGACTCCCCGACTATTATCGTTGGCGCAGTCGCTCCGGTTGCTTTTTCTGTTTTTTTCAGCGAAAATATGAATGGGTAAAGCTGGCGGAGGAACATCCGGATCTGTTTGCTCAGGCGGTTGACTACGAGCAGAATCATAGTGACGGCAGGCATTACACTTGGACGGATGGGGAAACGCTGCTCGAACTACTCGAACGCAAGGAGGAAATTATTGCCAACCATGAGAAAGCAATGGCCAAGGAAATCACAAAATCAGTCCCCAATCGACCTTTAGCTGATGTCCTGTCTTCAGTCTTAGATGAGGAAGATGAGGATTTACCATGTTTGGCCTGTCATTTGTAACTTTATGAGTCAGTAATTATCCCTGCTATGTCTGATGTATATGATTTTGCTACTCAAAAGGCAGCAATTTCAGGTCACTTTGCAAGAGAGCATGAATTTATGCTCAGATGGTTGCCCCATTATGTAGAAAATTTTCCTATAGCAATGCGAGGAATTAAGTTAAAATGGGAAAATTGTAAATTTGTCAAAGCAGCTCAAGTTCAAATTCCTAACAAACATGGGGTTTACTGCTTTTCGATAAAACTAGGCCGTCCATTTCCAGAAGACATTCATTTGCCTCTCTATATTGGAAAAGCAGCACCTGGATATTTATCAGAAAGGTTTGAATCTTATTTGAAGGAAAGGGAAAATCTTCAAGGCCGCACCAAAATAGTTTTCATGCTTAATAAGTATAAAAATGAGTTGTATTTTTGGTGGGCAGTGTTACCCCGTATAAATGTTGATACAGTAGAAGAACACCTTCTAATGTGTTGTCAACCTCCCTGTAACACACAAATACCTTCAAGAGAAAAACTCTGGGCTAAAGCATTCGATTAATTGACTTTTGTTAAACGGAAGATAGGAGATCAGAATGGCAGATTATGTTCCAGCCTTAAAAGCGAGAATGGGTGATTGGCAATATTATGTAACCGTGATGAAGCTTGGTAAAATAGCACGAGAATGTCAAATTGCTGAAGACATTCGCCCGAATAAAGAGTTGAATGAGCTGATTCAAAGAGAAATTACCGGGCGTGTTGCCAAAGAGATGGTTCCATATTTATTGAATGAACAACAGAGGTTTTATGGGGCGTTGGTGGTTGCTGTCTATGGGGGTGAACCTGAATTTTCGCAAGTAACAGTTGATGAACATCCCTTGATAGATGATGATGACGATCGACATAGCTATGGTTTTGGTTTATTGCGCTTCGATGGAAGCCAAATTTACTATGCTCTTGATGGTCAACACCGGCTGCGGTCTATCCAAGAAGCCATAAGAATCAATCCCGATCTTGCCAAAGAAGAAATTAGCGTTATTATTCTGAAACATGAAGAAACGCAAGAGGGTCTACAGCGAACTCGCCGGTTGTTTTCTACTCTCAACCGCAGAGCTAAACCTACAACTGCTGGACAAAATATAGCCATTGATGAAGATGACGCTATAGCTATTGTTAGTCGTCAGCTTGTGAAAGAAAATGCTATTCTTAAAGATTTAGTTTCAATCAAACTAACGACAAAAAAAATCCAACAAAATAAAAATGATTATCCTTATATAACAACCCTTGCAGCTTTTTATGCAACCAATGAAATTCTCCTGGGGTGCTATGAGGGTGGATTGGAAATAGACCAAGACTTCAAGCAATTTAGACCTTCAAATGATGAATTGGAAAACTACTACAAATTTTTAGAGCAGATATGGATGTTGATGCTAAACAAATGCCCTGGATTTGAACCTGTGGTTAATGGCAAAAAGAAACCAGGAGATCTTAGGAGACTTATCAATGATGATGGGTCTATATCCTTTAATGAAAAAGGTAAACCTATGGCTGGAGGAAATGTTTTTGCCAGACCGATTGGACAATACATAGTTGCTGAAGTAATAAAACAAGCAGGAATTCAAGGAAAGTCTATAGAAAATGCAATCGATGCAATTATGAATAATGTACCTATGGACATTAATCTAGCTCCCTGGAAAAATCTGGTTTGGAATCCCTCTACACAAAGAATTGTAGGAAGTAAGAGTGAGAGAGCTTTAATTGTTTCGCTAATTAGTCATGCTTTAGGATTAAAAATTAATGTTAAAATACGGGAACTAAAGCAAAAATATCGTGACGCAATAGAGGATCAAAAAGCATCTTTATTGCCTCAAATTAATTGGTCGGGTAACTCTCATGACAACGAAGTAGAAAACGAAGTAGACAACGAAGTAGAAGATGATGAAAATGAATGAAAGAACATGATAGTTAGCGATCGCTACACTGTCAACTATAAAAGCGATCGCAGGTTTCCCGAATCCCCAATTGCTATAATAGAGCAACTCTTTCTGTGTTAGAGGTTTTCCAATGTCTATCATTACCATTGATGTCCCCGATGAACTTTCGGGACAACTGACACAAATAGGCGATCGCCCTTGATTCCTGTCAATCTAAACCGGAGGCGATAGCTTTGACTGCCGAAAAAAGGATAGAACTCAGTCAACACGCCTTACTAAAAATTGAAGTCTTAGAAACTCACGGAATCACGATTTCTCCAGAGATAATTCAAGACACAATCCGAGCGCCAGACAAAGTAGAGTCTAGGGAAGGAGAAAAATACATCGCTCAAAAAAGATTAAATGAGACTTTAGTTCTCAGAGTCGTTTACAGAGAATATGCCGATCGCATTTTAGTCATTACCCACTACCCAGGAAGGAGGTCGCGATATGAAACGGATTCGATATAGTCCAGATGTGGATGCTTTGCTGATTGAACTATCAGAGGAACCCATTGCCTATGCTGAAGATGAAGGCTCCCTAATTCTTCACTATTCTTCCAGTGGAGAGGTAGTGACAATCGAGGTTTTAGATGTCAAAGAATTTATGGCTAAAAACTCCACTGCTGAAGTGAGTTGTGAAAATTGACCTTTAGCTTGACGTTCCCACTTTAAATGCGTTAGTTAAACCTAACCATTTCCCATACATTGTACCACCAAATTACCAAATTGGCAGAAAGAGACAATATCTCCCTTGACCAATGGGTGGCGATCGCCTTTTCGGCTCAAGTTTCCCCTTGGATGACTCAAGATTATGTCGTGGAGCCAGCAAAACAGGGAAATTGGGAACAATTTAAACAGGTTTTGAGCAAGGTTCCCTTAGTTCCGCCGGAGGAAGTAGTTGTCAGATTTCTGAAGTGGCGATCGCAGATTTACCCTTCCTCTGATCAAATAGTACCACCTCTTCAAATGGTCGTATTTTACAAGATTTTCCTCAACTCAGCGCCCAAGATTTAGTCAATGCTTGGAACTATTCCCAGGCTAGAGGAAATGGAAGCGGCAATTCAAAGAAATGAGGATGATTGAAATAGGGTGCGTCTTGATGCCGATGAAAATTTCCCTCTTCCAATTGTCGAATTCCTGCGTTTAGCCGTTCACCATGTCCACCCAGCGATCGCGATTCTATGCCTGGATGGATCACAATCACTTTCAAGCTGATATAATACTCAATAAACTAAAAATGGAGATCCGCCATGAGCCTTGTTCAGACCATTGTGGAAAAATTGGAAAATTTACCTCCTGAAAAACAGCAGGAAGTGCTTAATTTCGTAGAATTGTTACACTTACAAATTGCACCCGATACAGATCTCTCTCAAGAAGATGAAACTGCCGAATCAGTTCTCACTAAAGCGGCACAATTTATTGGCTGTGTGGAAGGACCAGCGGATCTCTCAACAAACAAAAATTATCTTGAGGGATACGGCAGGTCATGAGACGGGGAATCATCATCGATACGGGGCCATTGGTTGCGTTACTTAATAAACGCGATAGTTGGCATGAGTGGGTAAAACAGGAAGTGGCTCAAGTTAAACCGCCTTTATTGACTTGTGAATCGGTAATTTCAGAGGCTTGTTTTCTTTTAAAAAACCTACATAACGGTCAAGAGTCAGTTATTTATTTACTAAATAACGGCACGATTCAAATCTCTTTTCGCTTGAATGAAGAAGCCGCTTCCATACAAGAACTGTCGAGGCGCTACCAGTCGATGCTGATGTCCCTTGCAGATGCCTGTATCGTTAGGATGGCTGAGTTATATCCTCAAAGTATGGTGTTAACCCTCGACAGCGATTTTACGATTTACCGCAAAAACCGAAATCAAGAAATTCCTCTCATTATGCCTCCCAGCTAAGTAGGTCGGCGGAATTAACCCGAAGTTGAGCAACCGGCATAACCCTGGCAGCAAAAGGGTTTTAGGCAAAACGAATCTGGAAATATTTTCGCCTACCTACTTAGTCCTGACTTTGTTTAGGGAGTGTTCGCTGGAAAGTTCCTCTTATATTTCTCTTGATCTACAGAGCGTATTCAGGGGGTTAAATTTCAGGGTGATGGCAGATGCTTTAAACCTTTCCCTTCTATCTCGACCACCTCTCTCTCTGCCAAGCAACGATTTGATTGGAGGTTCGATATGCCTAGAATTACCATTGATGTCCCCGATGAACTTTCGGGACAACTGACACAAATAAGCGAGATTCAGCCCAACTATAGAACCCAGTCTATCGATACTGATATCAATGCTGAACTCCATCAGTTTAAATTGTGGCGATCGCTCCCTTTATGGAAAAAAGCAGAGATAGTCAGCGGTTGGACAAACGGGGTTTGGCAAATGTCTCTCATGGCGATTCAAAACCACTTCTCCAGAGATAATTCAAGACACAATCCGAGCGCCAGACAAAGTAGAGTCTAGGGGAGGAGAAAAATACATCGCTCAAAAAAGATTAAATGAGACTTTAGTTCTCAGAGTCGTTTACAGAGAATATGCCGATCGCATTTTAGTCATTACCCACTACCCAGGAAGGAGGTCGCGATATGAAACGGATTCGATATAGTCCAGATGTGGATGCTTTGCTGATTGAACTATCAGAGGAACCCATTGCCTATGCTGAAGATGAAGGCTCCCTAATTCTTCACTATTCTTCCAGTGGAGAGGTAGTGACAATCGAGGTTTTAGATGTCAAAGAATTTATGGCTAAAAACTCCACTGCTGAAGTGAGTTGTGAAAATTGACCTTTAGCTTGACGTTCCCACTTTAAATGCGTTAGTTAAACCTAACCATTTCCCATACATTGTACCACCAAATTACCAAATTGGCAGAAAGAGACAATATCTCCCTTGACCAATGGGTGGCGATCGCCTTTTCGGCTCAAGTTTCCCCTTGGATGACTCAAGATTATGTCGTGGAGCCAGCAAAACGGGGGAATTGGGAACAATTTAAACAGGTTTTGAGCAAGGTTCCCTTAGTTCCGCCGGAGGAAGTAGTTGTCAGATTTCTGAAGTGGCGATCGCTACACTGTCAACTAGAAATGCGATCGCTGGTTTCCCCACTCCAAAATTGCTATAATCGACAGGGTAAGCCCATCTAATTCGGTATTAAATTTAATTGACAAAAAAGTTAGCTTACAGTATGTGGAAATTAAACGGGCGGGAATGAGTGATGAGTACATGATGCTTACCCTCAAATCCTGCTGTCACGCCTGATTGATATCTGCTTACCCTCCTCCGTCCCCCTATGATTGTCAGATGACCACCGATATCTACCATATTACCCATCTTAAAAATTTACCCTCTATTTTGCGTTCTGAGGGCCTCCTTGCTAACAATCGCTTAAAATCTCAGCGGATCAATTATGTAGATATTGCTCACGAAACCATCCAGAATAAACGCGCTCAAATTAATGTCCCTTGTTCCAGGGGCGGCACTCTTCATGATTACGTTCCTTGGTATTTTGCGCCTCGTTCTCCGATGCTTTACGCCATATCCAGAGGCAACGTTCAAGGATATGAACAGGGGCAAAGTCCGGTGATTCACTTAGTGGCAACAGCGGAGGATATCGCAGCAGCAAGTCTTCCTTTTGCATTTACGGACGGTCACGCAATTGTTAGGTATTCAGAATTTTATGACAATCTCGACTCTCTCAATGCGATTGATTGGGAGATTATGAATGCACGGTATTGGGCAGATACCCTGGAGGATGGAGACCGGAAGCGCCGCAGACAAGCCGAATTCTTGGTTTATGAGTTCTTCCCTTGGACACTCGTGCGAGAAATCGGGGTGATAGATGCCGGAAGAAAAGCCGAGGTTGAAGAAATATTACAAAACTTTACGATTTCGACACCTGTAAAGGTTTTTCGGGAATGGTACTATTAAAATTAAGGCATTGACCAAAAGAGCAACTCCCGGCAATGATTCACTTTAAGCAAGGCAACCTATTGACAGAAAAGGCTGATGCCCTGGTGAACACCGTTAACTGTGTCGGTGTCATGGGGAAGGGGATTGCTTTGCAATTTAAGCAGGCGTTCCCGGAAAATTTCCGAGCCTATAAAACAGCTTGTGATGCTAAGAGAATCCATCCGGGGCAGATGTTTGTAGTTGCTACGGATAAGCTATTCCCCAAATACATCATTAATTTCCCCACTAAGCGCCACTGGAAGGGAAAATCTAAAATAGAAGATATCAAAGCGGGATTAATTGCACTGGTTGAGGAAGTCAAACGGTTAGAAATTACCTCGATCGCAATTCCTCCTCTGGGATGCGGAAATGGGGGCTTAGATTGGGCGGCAGTTAAGCCTCTCATCGTTCAATCTTTTGCGGAAGTTCCCGATATTGAGGTGATGATTTTTGAACCGACTGGCGCACCGGTGGCGGACCAAATACCGGTGGCTACCTCTACCCCTAAAATGACCATCGGGCGTGCTTTATTGATTCGCTTGCTGGAATTGTACGGGATTCCTGGGTATCGCTTAACTAAGCTGGAAATTCAAAAACTCGCCTATTTTTTGCAAGTAGCTGGCGAACCGTTAAGACTGCGCTACGTCAAACATCAATTCGGACCTTATGCAGACAATCTTAATCATGTTTTGCAAAAGATTGAAGGTCATTACATTCGCGGATATGGCGATCGCACTGAAACTTCGGCAATGTATGTCTTAGAAAAGGGGCGTGACGCTGCCGATCGCTTTTTATCAGCACATCCCGATACGGGCGCGCGTCTGCAACGAGTCAGCGATTTAATTGAAGGATTTGAGACCCCTTACGGGCTGGAAATGTTGGCAACCCTTCACTGGGTGGCCACGGAAGATCCGCAAGCTGCCATCGATTGCGATCGCGCTATTGAAAAAGTACAGGAATGGAGCGATCGCAAGCGCCATCTATTTAAACCTAACCATCTGCGAATAGCTTGGGAACGCCTTGACACTCAGAACTGGTTTGATATCAATAGCGATGACGAAATCCAATAATGTTCATGACCCTAAAAAAATGTGCGAACGATAAGATATTGATGAAACTGCCCGATGTAGAACCGGAGGAATTTGATAAGCTGGAGTTGTAGATTGCTGAAGTTGCGATCGCCCACTCTAGGACGGGTCAGGCAGACTTCTAGAATGGCGATCGGCGATCGCCTTTCTATTCCTGGAAATGAATACCCACGATCGGCTGACAGAAAGACGGCGATTGTGCAATAGTTCAGACTTGAGTCAATGGATAGCAGTATAGACCCTATTTATGGCGATCGCCTATAGCAATCCTAAATGATTCCCTCACCCCCAACCCCTCTCCCTTTCTGGGCCGCCATCGGTTGGGGGTGAGGGCATTCCACAACTAATTTAGGGTTGCTATATTAACCTGGTTCTCGAATCATTCCCACTCAAACCCATGAAAAATTAGGCGGTTCCACTATTTTTTTTGAACAAACCGCAGGCTGTTTAGCGGATGAGCCATTGGTGAGAGAGGCCCAGGGGGAATCTGAGGTCAGAGCGGAAATTTAGGGATTTCTTGACTGGATACTAAGGTCTAAGAGGGTTTATAAAAGCAGGTGAAGTTAGAGTTGAAAACTTGCTGGAATGTGAAAATTATCCATTGCTAGTTCAGGATATCCTACAAACTTTTAGTAGTAATCGGCAAAATTAAATGGTGACAAAGAAAGTTAGCAGGATAAGGCTTTCCTGATGGAACTGTACGGTTATGTTTTGATATTTTATGAATTCTATTTAAAAAATGTGGGTGATGCTCCAAACTACAGGAAAGTTTGGCTTCAATATTACTAAATACTTTACTGGTTTCAGGGGAAAAAAGATACCCAAGCATACCGCCTTGGCTAGAAAATGGTGCGTATCGGCAAGTCAAAAATTCATTATTAATGTCGTTTATATACTCAGAAAGTTTCCCCTCCGAACGAAGTACCTTAGCTTCTAACGGCCACATCATTCTTCCGTCACCACCATGCATAACAAAAGCAATATCATATTGTGGTGACTGGGCAGGCGGTGCCTTCCTTGTTTCAAATTCATAGGGACCATGTTCTACATCAAATGGCTCCCATCCCGTCATACATTGTCGAATTCTGGGAACAAATCGCTGGGTAATCGTCCTCTCGCGCTCCTCATAATCTTGCTGCCAGCAAATTTCTAACAAGTCACACTCTCGGAGCCGGTCATATCCCTCCCAAACTAATGTTAAAATCAACATCGATTCGTCTTCACACCACTCTTTTGCTAATTTAACAAAATCAGGTGGAACTGGTAGGTTCTTGGTTTCCCAAGGTGTTGGTCGTCTCCTAGCCACTTATGACTCCTAATTTAATTTATGAGTAAGATTCCAATCCGCTGTGCCACATCATAATATCAGCAGCCACTTCGTCAGCATCCCGTAAAGCCATAGAGCGTGTCCAGTAGCGGATTTGATCTGGCTTTACAAAATACACAGTAGGAATGGTTTTTCCATTCAAGTGAATAGAATCATATATTTTAGCAACCCGCTGATAGAATATTCCCCCCTCCTCTATACTGGACTTTTTTAAAAAGGATTGATTTAACCCCTCTAACTGTTCTATAAGATCTAAAGAATCTACGGGTTCAACCTGGATTTCTTCACCCTCATCATTTAGGGTAAGATAAAAAGCAATTAAACGAAACGGCATATAGGGAGTATTATGCTCTTGAAAAATTTTAGCACAGATGTTTTTATTGGTGCCAAACCCAGCTTTAATCACCTTTAAAAAACAAGTGCAATATTCTTTTAAGACCAATTCCGAAGCTATTGTTCTAAAAAGAGTGCTAGATTGTGAACGAGTGCTTTGACGGCCAGGAGATGAACGATTACCTTTAAAATCAGGTAAGGTGTAATTAAAGATATCCTCAATTAGCAACCACTCACTATCCTTCAAGGAAAAGGCTTCACAGACCCGATTGTCTACATCATCAAAATCCAATGTTTGAATATCCTGCAATCGAATTGGATTTTCAGGAATTGGAACGCGCAGCAATTCATCAACATTAGGTTCAGGTCTATAAGAAGCAAAGCGTCCACTTGACAAAAGAAGATAATAAACAGCAAGCTTGCTGTTATAAGTTAGACAAGCCGCTTCTAAAATTGAAGTATATTGACGTGGAACATGGACAGTCACGTAACTTTCAGAACAAAGCACTCCTTGCTTATCCTCATCTGACAGGATAATTGCTGCTTGAAATCTTTTTGAATCAATTGTCCAAGCTTGCTTTAAAATTAGTTGGGGTATTTCAAACGCCGAAAAATCGCTAGAATCTCGTGAATGGGTATAAGGATCCTCGTTAGGCAGCAAATCTTCTAGATTGATAAAAATAAAGGTACGAGCGGGGAACTGCCGCACCAGGCGTTTTCCCAGGATATCTTCCTGATACTTTTTTCTATTACCCCGGATAATACCTTGTCTTTTAATGGCAATTTTAGCACGCTCCAGTTTTTCAAAGTTTTGTCCTTGGCTCAACCGGCGCACTAAAGCTAAGTCACGTCTGCCACCCCACATTAATGCAGTCCATACTAAAGAATCTTGGATTGCTTCTTGCGGATAAATTAAATTGATATCATGAGGTTCTATAACTATGCGGTAATCATCTTCATTACTGGCAACAGGCTTTGGGCAGATATAAGACAATGGTTCACCATTTGGTAATTCGGCAGATATCGTGACAATGCAAGTGGGTGAAATAGCGTCTTTGAATAACCCAAATCGCAAAGCAGATAAATTCACAATTTCATCTACTTTATATTCATAAAAAAGTTTTTCCCGAAATCTTTTTGCTGTACTAATTTGATTAAAAATTAGTGCAAGAGCAGGCTGGAGCATTGCAATCGGTTGACCAGCCTTTGCTAAAGCCGCAGATTTGGGCAAGAAAAGTGGGCCAATATTGCCGTAAGGAATCGGCCACTTATTTGTTTTTGCCCAAGACTTCGCAAATTGAGTAACTGTATTTTTTCCCCAAGGGGCATTACCTATCACTAAATCATATTGCCCCGCATCAGCCACTGTGCGAAACCCTTCTACATTTTCTTGGAAAAAGTCTGCAGATATTAATCTCTTGTCTCTCAGTCGTGGAAAGCGTACTTGCTCCCAATAATATCGAGGATCTATCTCATCACACATAGTCAAGTAAAGGCTAAATGAAGCAACCCTTACTGCTTGCGAATTAATATCTACTCCCACCAAATTATCTGTAAGAATTTGTTGCAATATGGGTGCAGTGATTTCTTCATTTGGATAAGATTTCTTCCATCTATAAATAAGTCGCTGAAATGCTTTGACTAGAAAAATGCCCGATCCACAAGCCGGATCTAGAATTTTCAGATTCCACTCGCCACTATCCCACGGCAAGACGCCATCCAAGATAAAGTCAACGATATGTCCTGGAGTATAGTGAACTCCTTTATCCGCATTTTTTTTTCCTTTGTCAACAAATTCTTCATAAATACTACTAATGAACTCAAGGGGTATGGCATCAAAGGAATACTGCGGCCAGAGGCAACCCTGTCCCGTTTCCATTTCCAGATCGCCACTGACAAATTCTGCAAGCAGATTGAGATGTTGTTCAGTGACTTTATGTTCCTCTGCTTGCCATTCGTGTTCGCGTTCCGCTTCTGTCGCTCCTTTTCCTGGAAATAAATCCCCATTAAATTTATGGTTAAGCCAGCGAAAAAAATTATAAGTATCTCTTTTATTTCGGAAAATATCAGTTAAATTTTCATAGCTTTCTAATAAGTGTCCTTGTTCATGTAAATGAGCTAGTAAGTCTGGATTTAAAGCGGCGTTTCCCTGAGAATCTTTTCTGTCAAATAGAAATTGAATAAAAATAATCCTGGCTAATAAATCGTGGATGGTGTCGTAATCGAGTTTAAGCTTATTAAGTTGCTTGCGGACACTTTTGAGATTGCTCAGGAGCATTTGGTCAGCAGACTGGCTACGCTGAAATCGCTTATTATTTGCTTGAAAAAACTGCCCTGACACCAAATCAGCCCAGTGGATGTGTAAAGTATCAGCCGCCTGTTGAGAGAGAGAGGTCTGATCGAACAATTCAAGTTGCTGACGCGAAACTTCAGCTACAGGTCTGAGATTCTCAAATTCGGTTGGGGGGCCTTCGTAACAGCTCCAAATTCGCAACCGATCCGGTTCCGCAGTAATTAGCGACGGAGAGCGAGCAAAACTCCATGCAAGTCTGTAAGTTTCTTTAAGCGTAGCCTCTGATACTGGAATAGGAAACTGACAGACCACGGCGATAGGGGCCTCAGTTTCATCCCCGTGAGGATTTGGAGCGAGCACTCCCACTTGGAGGTCAGCACCAGAACCATTTAAAAGATTTTTGATATTCCTTCCCAGTTTTTCCCGAGCTAGGCGTGCATACACGCTGGGCCCAGCACCTGTTGGCTCCATGACTTGAGCCAGTTCAGGCCAGTGGAGCTTTTGGTGAGCTAGTTCTAGTAATCCAGAAACAGACATAGGACGGTTTAACCTGCATTACAGCAGAAGACGACAAGAGGGCTATCGTGTTCTTGATTGAAGACGATTTTGCCTTTTCTTGCGGTGTTGTCACCCGTTATTATATTGCAGTAGCGCTAAAATTAAATAAATTGTATTATATTTTTGTAAAATTATAATAAATAAGGGATCCACACTCCTAGAATGGCTATGATAGAAGGATTCACTCGACGAGAAACCCTCGACCTCACGGCTACCACCTCCAATCGCCTGCAATACCTAGAACGGTGTCAACTGGTAGTCCCCCACCGAATCAGCAAGTCCCGAAGGCCCACAGTGATTTATACCTGGGAGCAGGTTTTAGAAATCCGGGCCATCAAAAATCTTCGAGAAGTCATCTCGCTCCAAACGGTGAGAAGCATTATTAAATTCCTCGATGAGAGCGGATTTGACGATAGCTTACGTGACAAGCAGCTAGTTGTCATTGATGAAGAGGTAATCTGGGTTCAGCAGGATTGGAAAGACTTTGCCGACAAACTCCCGTCAGCTCTGAAGGTGGCAGGACATAAAAACAAAGATGTGGGTCAGTATCTCTTAGTGGTTATTCCACCTCTATCTCAAATTGTGAACGAGGTATGGCTGGCGGCTGAAAAATCGACTGTAGTCCATTTTGAGAGTTTTAAGCAACGGGCTAAAGCCAAACCGACTCAGGTAGCGTGAAAGGATTCTCAGAGGGACACTTCAACAGCAACCCCTATGTCGTGGGTATCACCCCTAGATTTCCTCACGGGTATCACTCCAGATGGCGGAAGCAATTCTCTACCCTATTACCCATCTTAGAAATTTAACCTCTATCTTGCGTTCTGGTGGCATCCTCGCTAACAATCGCTTAAAATCTCAGCGGATCAATTATGTAGATATTGCTCACGAAACCATTCATAATAAACGCGCTCAAATTAATATTCCTTGTTCAATAGGCGGCCCGCTTCACGATTACATTACCTGGTATTTTGAGCCTCCTTCTCCGCTGCTTTACGCCATCTCCAGAGGCAACATTCAAGGATATGAAGAGGGGCAAAGTCCGGTGGTTCACTTAGTGGCAACAGTCGAGGATATCGCCGCAGCCGGAATGCCAATCTGACTGTATCATCACCTAGAATAAAAGAGATTTACAAGAAGCCGAACGTTTGGGCATCAGGATTTTATCACCCAAAGAGTTTCTGCAAGAAGTAGGAGAAATAGAATGAGCGACTTAATTGTTAAAATTCCCGATTCTTTGTACAAACAAGTGGCAGAATTGGGAGAACGAGAAAGTATCTCTCTGAACCAAATGGTTGCGATCGCCTTTTCGGCTCAAGTTTCCCCTTGGATGACTCAAGATTATGTCGTGGAGCCAGCAAAACGGGGGAATTGGGAACAATTTAAACAGGTTTTGAGCAAGGTTCCCTTAGTTCCGCCGGAGGAAGTAGTTGTCAGATTTCTGAAGTGGCGATCGCAGATTTACCCTTCCTCTGATCAAATAGTACCACCTCTTCAAATGGTCGTATTTTACAAGATTTTCCTCAACTCAGCGCCCAAGATTTAGTCAATGCTTGGAACTATTCCCAGGCTAGAGGAAATGGAAGCGGCAATTCAAAGAAATGAGGATGATTGAAATAGGGTGCGTCTTGATGCCGATGAAAATTTCCCTCTTCCAATTGTCGAATTCCTGCGTTTAGCCGTTCACCATGTCCACCCAGCGATCGCGATTCTATGCCTGGATGGATCACAATCACTTTCAAGCTGATATAATACTCAATAAACTAAAAATGGAGATCCGCCATGAGCCTTGTTCAGACCATTGTGGAAAAATTGGAAAATTTACCTCCTGAAAAACAGCAGGAAGTGCTTAATTTCGTAGAATTGTTACACTTACAAATTGCACCCGATACAGATCTCTCTCAAGAAGATGAAACTGCCGAATCAGTTCTCACTAAAGCGGCACAATTTATTGGCTGTGTGGAAGGACCAGCGGATCTCTCAACAAACAAAAATTATCTTGAGGGATACGGCAGGTCATGAGACGGGGAATCATCATCGATACGGGGCCATTGGTTGCGTTACTTAATAAACGCGATAGTTGGCATGAGTGGGTAAAACAGGAAGTGGCTCAAGTTAAACCGCCTTTATTGACTTGTGAATCGGTAATTTCAGAGGCTTGTTTTCTTTTAAAAAACCTACATAACGGTCAAGAGTCAGTTATTTATTTACTAAATAACGGCACGATTCAAATCTCTTTTCGCTTGAATGAAGAAGCCGCTTCCATACAAGAACTGTCGAGGCGCTACCAGTCGGTGCCGATGTCCCTTGCAGATGCCTGTATCGTTAGGATGGCTGAGTTATATCCTCAAAGTATGGTGTTAACCCTCGACAGCGATTTTACGATTTACCGCAAAAACCGAAATCAAGAAATTCCTCTCATTATGCCTCCCAGCTAAGTAGGTCGGCGGAATTAACCCGAAGTTGAGCAACCGGCATAACCCTGGCAGCAAAAGGGTTTTAGGCAAAACGAATCTGGAAATATTTTCGCCTACCTACTTAGTCCTGACTTTGTTTAGGGAGTGTTCGCTGGAAAGTTCCTCTTATATTTCTCTTGATCTACAGAGCGTATTCAGGGGGTTAAATTTCAGGGTGATGGCAGATGCTTTAAACCTTTCCCTTCTATCTCGACCACCTCTCTCTCTGCCAAGCAACGATTTGATTGGAGGTTCGATATGCCTAGAATTACCATTGATGTCCCCGATGAACTTTCGGGACAACTGACACAAATAAGCGAGATTCAGCCCAACTATAGAACCCAGTCTATCGATACTGATATCAATGCTGAACTCCATCAGTTTAAATTGTGGCGATCGCTCCCTTTATGGAAAAAAGCAGAGATAGTCAGCGGTTGGACAAACGGGGTTTGGCAAATGTCTCTCATGGCGATTCAAAACCACTTCTCCAGAGATAATTCAAGACACAATCCGAGCGCCAGACAAAGTAGAGTCTAGGGGAGGAGAAAAATACATCGCTCAAAAAAGATTAAATGAGACTTTAGTTCTCAGAGTCGTTTACAGAGAATATGCCGATCGCATTTTAGTCATTACCCACTACCCAGGAAGGAGGTCGCGATATGAAACGGATTCGATATAGTCCAGATGTGGATGCTTTGCTGATTGAACTATCAGAGGAACCCATTGCCTATGCTGAAGATGAAGGCTCCCTAATTCTTCACTATTCTTCCAGTGGAGAGGTAGTGACAATCGAGGTTTTAGATGTCAAAGAATTTATGGCTAAAAACTCCACTGCTGAAGTGAGTTGTGAAAATTGACCTTTAGCTTGACGTTCCCACTTTAAATGCGTTAGTTAAACCTAACCATTTCCCATACATTGTACCACCAAATTACCAAATTGGCAGAAAGAGACAATATCTCCCTTGACCAATGGGTGGCGATCGCCTTTTCGGCTCAAGTTTCCCCTTGGATGACTCAAGATTATGTCGTGGAGCCAGCAAAACGGGGGAATTGGGAACAATTTAAACAGGTTTTGAGCAAGGTTCCCTTAGTTCCGCCGGAGGAAGTAGTTGTCAGATTTCTGAAGTGGCGATCGCTACACTGTCAACTAGAAATGCGATCGCAGCTTTCCCGAATCCCCAATTGCTATAATCGACAGGGTAAGCCCATCTAATTCGGTATTAAATTTAATTGACAAAAAAGTTAGCTTACAGTATGTGGAAATGAAACGGGCGGGAATGAGTGATGAGTACATGATGCTTACCCTCAAATCCTGCTGTCACGCCTGATTGATATCTGCTTACCCTCCTCCGTCCCCCTATGATTGTCAGATGACCACCTATATCTACCATATTACCCATCTTAAAAATTTACCCTCTATTTTGCGTTCTGAGGGCCTCCTTGCTAACAATCACTTAAAATCTCAGCCGATCAATTATGTAGATATTGCTCACGAAACCATCCAGAATAAACGCGCTCAAATTAATATTCCTTGTTCCAGGGGCGGCACTCTTCATGATTACGTTCCTTGGTATTTTGCGCCTCGTTCTCCGATGCTTTACGCCATATCCAGAGGCAACGTTCAAGGATATGAACAGGGGCAAAGTCCGGTGATTCACTTAGTGGCAACAGCGGAGGATATCGCAGCAGCAAGTCTTCCTTTTGCATTTACGGACGGTCACGCAATTGTTAGGTATTCAGAATTTTATGACAATCTCGACTCTCTCAATGCGATTGATTGGGAGATTATGAATGCAGGGTATTGGGCAGATACCCTGGAGGATGGAGACCGAAAGCGCCGCAGACAAGCCGAATTCTTGGTTTATGAGTTCTTCCCTTGGACACTCGTGCGAGAAATCGGGGTGATAGATGCCGGAAGAAAAGCCGAGGTTGAAGAAATATTACAAAACTTTACGATTTCGACACCTGTAAAGGTTTTTCGGGAATGGTACTATTAAAATTAAGGCATTGACCAAAAGAGCAACTCCCGGCAATGATTCACTTTAAGCAAGGCAACCTATTGACAGAAAAGGCTGATGCCCTGGTGAACACCGTTAACTGTGTCGGTGTCATGGGGAAGGGGATTGCTTTGCAATTTAAGCAGGCGTTCCCGGAAAATTTCCGAGCCTATAAAACAGCTTGTGATGCTAAGAGAATCCATCCGGGGCAGATGTTTGTAGTTGCTACGGATAAGCTATTCCCCAAATACATCATTAATTTCCCCACTAAGCGCCACTGGAAGGGAAAATCTAAAATAGAAGATATCAAAGCGGGATTAATTGCACTGGTTGAGGAAGTCAAACGGTTAGAAATTACCTCGATCGCAATTCCTCCTCTGGGATGCGGAAATGGGGGCTTAGATTGGGCGGCAGTTAAGCCTCTCATCGTTCAATCTTTTGCGGAAGTTCCCGATATTGAGGTGATGATTTTTGAACCGACTGGCGCACCGGTGGCGGACCAAATACCGGTGGCTACCTCTACCCCTAAAATGACCATCGGGCGTGCTTTATTGATTCGCTTGCTGGAATTGTACGGGATTCCTGGGTATCGCTTAACTAAGCTGGAAATTCAAAAACTCGCCTATTTTTTGCAAGTAGCTGGCGAACCGTTAAGACTGCGCTACGTCAAACATCAATTCGGACCTTATGCAGACAATCTTAATCATGTTTTGCAAAAGATTGAAGGTCATTACATTCGCGGATATGGCGATCGCACTGAAACTTCGGCAATGTATGTCTTAGAAAAGGGTCGTGACGCTGCCGATCGCTTTTTATCAGCACATCCCGATACGGGCGCGCGCCGGCAACGAGTCAGCGATTTAATTGAAGGATTTGAGACCCCTTACGGGCTGGAAATGTTGGCAACCCTTCACTGGGTGGCCACGGAAGATCCGCAAGCTGCCATCGATTGCGATCGCGCTATTGAAAAAGTACAGGAATGGAGCGATCGCAAGCGCCATCTATTTAAACCTAACCATCTGCGAATAGCTTGGGAACGCCTTCACACTCAGAACTGGTTTAATATCAATAGCGATGCCGAAACCCCATAATGTTCATGACCCCAAAAAAATGAGCCAAGGATAAGTATTGATCGCCGAATACGGCAGGTCATCAGACGGCGAATTATCAATGCTATGACTTGGATGCCAAAACCTGAAAATTATTTTCATCTTTTCACCTCTAAGTGTTAGCCTTTCAGCTAAAATAGCAGAAAACTGAGTTAAGACAAAATGCAACTTCAGGATTACTTTGACATTCTCTCCTCTGATGAAATTCGCATCAAAGGCTCCCGAATCGGTATTGAAACGATTCTCTATGAGTACATCTATCGCCGTTGCACGGCTGAGGAAATCGCGAAAACTTATCCTTCGCTGACTCTAGAGCAAGTTTATGCCACAATTCTGTACTATCTTCACCATCGAGACATCGTAAGCAATTACATGGGTAACTGGTTGGAATATTGCCTAAAATCTGAGCGCGAACAGGATAATAATCCTCCGCCGCCTGTGGTCAGACTCTTAAATTTAAAAGCAGAAGGAGGGATAAAAAAGCCAGTTTTCCATGAACATTAAATACTTAATTGATGAAAACTTACAGCTTGTTCACCAGTCGCTTAATACATTGCCCTCACCCTAAATCCCTCTCCCTCTGTGGGAGAGGGACTTTGAGAGGTGATCAGATGATTTCTGAACAGGCTGTACCTCCTCTCTATCAAGAGCAAATTTTACGTCGTACCCGGGATTTAACCGTTTGGATGGTGGGAGACCCAGGAATTCCACCCAGAGGGACTCAAGATCCAGAAATATTGTTGTGGTGCGAACTCAACAAGTTTGTTCTGGTGACGAACAATCGCCGGTCAATGCCAGTACATTTGGCGGAACATCTAACCTAAGGTCACCACATACCGGGAATTTTTGTTTTGCGTCCAAAAGCAGAAGTTGGGGTCGTTATTCAAGAGTTGATTTTTATTGCGATCGCAGCAGAGGAAAATGAATTTCAAGACCTAATCATTCACATCCCACTGAAGTAATCTCAAACCTTTGATATCTGATGACTGACTCTCCCCCTATCTATCTCGACTACCACGCCACGACGACCGTTGACCCCAGAGTGGCTGAGAAAATCCTGCATTATATGACGGTAGAATTTGGGAATGCTAACAGTATAGACCATATTTATGGCGATCGCGAAACTCTTACTCAGGATGAGTTGTTACAAAAAAGCGATCGCACCCGGCAGTTTTCCGTTAAGGTGAAGTTATCCCCTCTGCCAAGCAACGATTTGATTGGAGGTTCGATATGCCTAGAATTACCATTGAAGTCCCAGATGAACTTTCAGGACAGTTAACACAAATGGGCGATCGCCTGCCCGAACTTCTGGTCCAATTTCTCCAACAACCGGCACTCCCGGTCCATATTTATCGCTATATCCTCAATTTTCTCGCCAGCGCACCCACTCCCGAAGAAATTGCCGCCTTTAAACCCACACCTGAAATGCAGGAACGCTTACAAACGTTGCTATCTCGTAGCAAAACGGGGCAACTGACACCCGCCGAACAGCAAGAATTGGATGAGTACGAACAAATCGAACATCTAATTATTATGCTGAAAGCTGGCAATCTTCATTATTTAAACCGGGTAAATGAGTGAAAACTATATCAGCGCATCACTTCGCCGTTTCGTTGAAGAACGAGCCAATTATCGCTGTGAATATTGCTTGCTTCCAGCAAATGTTGCATTTTTTTCTCACGAAATCGACCATATTATCGCCCAAAAACACGGCGGTATCACCGAGGCGAATAACCTGGCTTTGACCTGCTGGCGTTGCAATCGCCACAAAGGTAGCGATCTGGGTTCTTTCGATCCAGAAACGGGAGAATTCAGTTTTCTATTCAATCCTAGAACCCAGGAGTGGATAGAACACTTTACTCGGGAACAATTGACAATTTTGGGGGTGACTCCAGAAGGACGCACGACGGTTAAACTGCTTCAAATGAATACCCAGGATCGGCTGACCGAAAGACGGCGATTGTATAATAGTTCAGACTTGATTTGATAGATATTCAATGACTGACTCTTATCCCATCTATCTCGACTACCATGCTACCACTCCAGTTGACCCCAGAGTGGCTGAGAAAATCCTGCATTATATGACGGTAGAATTTGGGAATGCTAACAGTATAGACCATATTTATGGCGATCGCACCCAAAAAGCTGTATCCCAAGCGGCGCGACAAGTGGCGGAATTAGTCGGTGCTTCCCCAAGAGAAATCATCTTTACTTCTGGCGCTACTGAAAGCATTAATTTGGCTATTCAAGGTAGCATCATTAATCATCAATCCCCATATTTGCCGAGAATTGCCGTCTCTCCCGTGGAACATCCAGCCGTTTTAGATACCGGTCAGGCTTTAGTTAAACAAGGGTTAATTGATATCACTTATTTGTCCGTTGATAAACAGGGTCAAATCGACTTGGAATCCGTGGATAAGGTGTGCCGGGATCGGGTTTCTCTGTTATGTCTGATGGCTGCTAATAACGAAATTGGGACGATTTATCCCATAGCAGAAATTGGCAAAATTGCCCAAACTCACCAGGTCGCTTTTTTGTGCGATGGCTCCCAAGCTGTGGGTAAAATACCTATCAATTTTGAGGAATGGGGAATCACTTATTTGGCGATTTCTGGTCATAAACTCTACGGACCAAAAGGAGTCGGTGCGTTGGTGGCTAGAAAAGGTTATCCACTCAAGCCGATGATGTTTGGCGGCGGACATCAAGGAGGAATGAGGTCTGGTACTCTCAACGTGCCGGGAATTGTGGGGTTGGGAGAAGCCTGTCGCCTGCGAGGTTTGGAAATGGCAGAAGATGAGGCAAGAATTGCTAATTTGCGCGATAAATTACAGGATTTACTACTTGAAAAAATACCCGGTTTGGTGGTTAATGGAGATATTAATCATCGCTTATCGGGAAATCTGCATATTTCGATTCCAGATGTTCCGAATAGTGCGATTATAGCACGAGTGCGCGATCGCCTGGCGATTTCTACGGGGGCGGCTTGTTCCTCTGGAGTGGAAGCACCATCCCATGTTTTGCGGGCGATCGCTTTATCCCCAAATGCCATGGAAGGAGCCTTGCGAATTGGTATTGGCAAATTTACCACCGAGTCGGAAATTCATCGCGCCGCCGAGATTTTAGCGGGTGCTATTGGTACTATCCGCCAGTTGATGGAAGCCTAGGGCGATCGCCTAATTCCCTCAACTACGCCACACTCACCCAGGGGCTATTTTGCCTCAAATATCCTGTGCTATTATCCACTAATAAATCACGTCAACCATGAAAAAACTAGGCTACAATCCTGATATATTGGCGGGTTATAACCTAGTCAATTCCTAATAGTAATATTAGGGTCATTACTGTTCGATGGTTTCAGCAAAATTATGATTATGATAACACCAAGCTAAAATAGTCCCGGCGGCGAACAGTTTTAAGGATTCCAGACTTAAATAGCCAAAGTGTAGTTGGTTCATCCCCTCTGGAGTCGATTCAACAGGGTTAAATAGATTCAAATTCACCCCTAGGGCAGTCATTTGGGGGGTGAGGCTGTAGGTGTACAGTAGAGCGATCGCCAACAAGATAGAAGATAACACCGTCAGGGTACGAATCCGATTACTGAACCCTTCAGGTAGAGTCATTCCTAACACCATCATTCCGGTTAAGGCTAAGGCGGCGAAAAGGATTTCCATATGATTAAATGCCGAGAAAACTATTCCGCCTGTGGAGGCAAAACTAGGTTCTTGCATCATCCCAGATACATACATCGCTGGCATAATTACCACATCCAAAATCAGGCTGCCACCGACCCAAAATGCCATGGTGATCAGAACCAGAGTTAGCCAGCGGGAGGGACTGTATTGAACTTTAGGTATAAATGTCATGATTAATAATACCTCGTAACTTGTCGTTTACTTATTAACCAGTGTAGCGAATTTTTGGGGAAGTGAATATGAAGTATTTTTGCGATTTGCCGTCGGCAGAGAATTGTTAAGAAGTTTGTAGTAATTTAACTAAAGGCGATCGCCTTCTATCCCCTAGCAGATGGTGATTTGCTCCCCTCTTAGGGTCATAGCCCATAGATCTAGGTAATTGTTATTAACTTTTGTTACAATTAATTCTATAATTGAAGTAACAAAGATGAAGTTGGGTAAAGGCGAGATAACGTGAAAGCAGTAATTCTACTCTCTGGTGGACTTGATTCTTCCACAGTGCTGTATCAGGCGAAAGCTGATGGCTGTGAATGCTATGCACTGTCCTTCAACTACCAGCAGCGACACCTACGAGAATTGGAGGCGGCGGCCAAAATTGCCGAGGCGGCGGGGGTAGCAGCTCATCAAGTGGTAGAGTTTGACCTCAAGCGTTGGGGAGGGTCAGCCTTGACGGATCATAACATCGATTTACCTTGCGATCGCACTTTGGCAGAAATGTCCGCAACCATCCCCATTACATACGTCCCCGCCAGAAACACCATTTTTCTGAGTTTGGCGCTGGCTTACGGGGAAACCATCGGAGCCGATCGCATTTATATTGGAGTCAATGCACTAGACTACTCAGGATATCCCGACTGTCGCCCTGATTATATCGCCGCCATGCAGTCCGTGTTCCGTCTGGGAACCAAACAAGGACGCGAAGGTAATGCTATTACCATCAACACTCCCCTAATTGACCTCAAGAAAACAGATATCATCCAATTGGGGAACAGTTTAGGGGTTCCCTGGGAATATACCTGGTCTTGCTATGGGGGAGAAGCCCAAGCCTGTGGGGTATGTGATGCTTGTCGTTTGCGTCTGGCTGCTTTTGAAGCCTTGGGGTTAACTGATCCCATTTCCTATGCTAAAAGATAACATCTAACTAACTCTCTTGTTCATAGCGCCAAACACTCCCTAACAGTTCCCTAACAGTTAATTCTATGGAAGACCAATTTTCACAATCTCCTAATTCTGATGCTTATGAGGCTCTGTGTCAAGAGGCGACTGTTCTGCATCAAAGAATTACCAATCTCAAACAACTTCTCGCAGAAACAGAACGGGAGAATCAGAAACTACGCGCGGAATTGGAGGCGAAAGAGACTGCCAAAACTGAGAACCCCACTCCCCCAAAAACTCCCGTAATTCAACCAGATAGCTTGACTATGGCTGCGACTCCTCAACAGGTTTCCAGACCCGCCGATACTAATGGCAAAAATGGTCAAGCACCCTTGAACGGGAATGGCTCAGTTAATGGTTCCCAACCCGCCACCTCTACTAGGGCTAAAAGTTCATCAACAGCCACTCTGATTAAGCCACCAGAACCTCAAATTTCCCCCGATGATGATGACTACCTCAACCAAATTCCTGATGATGTAGAAATGTCTCTGTTTGACCACCTGGAAGAATTAAGACAGCGCATTTTTTACTCCTTAATTTCTGTGGTCGTTGGGATAGTTATTTGTTTTATCGCAGTTAAACCAATTGTCCAAATTTTAAAGGTTCCCGCTCAAGGGGTAAAACTTTTACAATTGGCTCCGGGAGAGTATTTCTTTGTCTCCCTGAAAGTGGCTGGATATAGCGGTTTACTGGTGGCGAGTCCGTTTATTATTTTTCAGATTATCCAGTTCGTTTTACCAGGACTTACCCTCCGGGAACGACGATTTTTGGGTCCGGTTTTTCTGGGGTCAACTTTTCTGTTCTTAATCGGATTGGTTTTTGCTTATCTGGCTATCGTTCCGGCGGCTCTGACGTTCTTTATTAATTATGGTTCTGAGGTGGTAGAACAGCTATGGTCAATTTCTGAATACTTTGAGTTTGTCCTGAAATTGTTGTTGGTAACTGCGATCGCATTTCAAGTGCCGATTATTCAGATTTTGTTGGGGATATTAGGTATTGTCTCTTCTCAGAAAATGTTATCTATCTGGCGATATGTGGTGATGGGAGCCGCTATTATGGGGGCATTTTTAACCCCCTCTACTGACCCATTGACTCAAAGTTTGTTGGGAGGCGCTATTGTCTTCTTATACTTTGGCGGCGTGGGAGCGGTTAAACTCCTGGGAAAATAACTTTTTCAGCCGATTTTCTCGCTCCTCTGGGGGGTCTTCCGCCCAATTCCACAGGCTTTCATAGAAGAAAAAAGATACTCCCGCAAAATGGCGATCGCGTACATTTATCACCTGTTCTTCTATGATATGGGTCGCGGTGGGACGATTGTTTAAACCGCTTAAAATCCCGATGACAACCGGAATATGATGTTTGGCTAATTCGATTTCTGCTCGTTCTATTTCTCTGATAAAATGAGACATATCAGAACGATAGATTTGCGGCACTAACTGTTCAATCCAACCTTTTCTCTCCCAAGTAAACCAGTCCTGAAGATAAGCCGGAAGCGCAAAATGTAGGGGGTTCGGAGACAGGGAAATCAGACAATCTTCTTGAATCGCTTTAACTCCATAAAAGACCCTCTCCATAAACTGATTCAGTTGGTCGGCTCGCCATCTCACCCAATAGGTATCTAGGGGATTTTCTGGCGGTGATTGACCGTGTTCATCCTGAAATAGTTGGACCGTAAAGGGGTCGTAACCTAACTCAGCAGGTAAGCCAAAATGATCATCAAATTGAATGCCATCAATATCATAGTTCTTGACAATTTCAGTCACTAGATTTAAAATGAATTGTTGTACTTCGGGATGAAATGGATTTAACCACACCCACTCAGGATTTCCTCCCGGTTTCGTGAAACTACCATCTTGGGTTTGTGTTAACCAGTTCGGGTGAAGTTTGGCTAATTCTGAATCAATGGGAGCCATAAACCCAAACTCGAACCAAGGGATAACTTTTAATCCCCGTTTATGTCCTTCCCGCACCACCTCCGAGAGCATATCTCGTTTTTGTAATCCGGGGTGGGGGTCTAGGGAAATACCAAAAACCTCCTCAGCTACACGGCTAGGATATAGGGTATAACCTCCCTGCCACACGGTCGGATAAATAGTGTTAAAATTCAGATTTCGTAGGCGGTCTAAAGCCTGAGTTAAGCCGGATTTTGAAAATAAAATATCACTGTCAACATTAGTTAGCCAAACTCCCCTGATTTCCGTGACAGACCTGGCTGGAATTGGAGAAGTAGAGGAAATGGCGATCGCCACAAAAACACTAACAGCTACCACCAATGAAATCAACAGTTTCCAGAATCTATAGGGTGTTTTGCTCATCTCCGATAATGGGTAGTTGTGTCTGTGGGTGAATCACTCTTAATTATCAACGATGATCGTCAATTATTAAAATTTCGGCTGGGAATCGGTTGCCATCTTCTTGTGGTAGACTCTCGGAGAGAATATGCTATTCTGAAAAAAATGGCTCTAGCAGTATTGATCGTGAGGTAAGTTGGATGAGTGCTTTCGGGTTTGGCACAATGGCACAGGATATAAATATATCACCATTATCTGACCTTACCGATATTATTGATCAGGAATCCATACGCGAGGAAGAAGAAGACCCGGAGATCGGACTCCTTGACAATAGCGATAATGACACCCTCCCCGTTGACAATGGCGATAATGGGGACAATGGCGATAATGGGGACAATGGCGATAATGACACCCTCCCCGTTGACAATGGCGATAATGGGGACAATGGCGATAATGGGGACAATGGCGATAATGGGGACAATGGCGATAATGGAGAGGAGGAGGAGGAGGAAATCCCTTTTATCCCAGAACCCGCGCCACCAATTCCTCAACCGACACCTGCACCTTTTGAACCCACACCTCCTCCGGTTGCTCAACCGACACCGCCGCCTCCGGTTCCCATTCCTACACCACCACCCACACCCACACCCACACCCGCACCGACTCCTACACCTACACCCACACCGACACCCACACCGACTCCTACACCCACACCGACTCCTACACCTTCTCAACCCACACCGACTCCTACACCTTCTCAACCCACACCAACTCCTACCCCTTCTGAACCCACACCGACACCTTCTGAACCCACACCTTCTGAACCCACACCCACGCCGACTCTACCAAGCGCAGATCATGTGTTTGAGGGTGGCGACGGTAATAGTTTAATTTTGGGAACAGAAGGAAATGATTTGCTCTATGGTGGGGGTGGTAATAATACCCTCTATGGTTTTACCGGGAATGACACCCTGATCGGAGGTGGGGGTAATGATCTCCTATATGGGGGTCAAAATAACGATTTCTTAGATGGCGGAAATGGTAACAATACCCTCTATGGAGGTTTAAATGATGACACCCTATTGGGGGGAATTGGTCGAGATCTGCTATTTGGAGAAGCAGGTAATGATTTCTTAGATGGTGGCGATGGTAATGATACGCTCTATGGCGGCGAGGATAATGATACTTTATTGGGTGGTAATGGTAATGATCTTTTGTTTGGGAATCAGGGAAATGATAGCCTAGATGGGGGTCCGGGTGATGATACTCTCTATGGGGGTAAGGGTGATGATACTCTGTTGGGTAGCCAGGGTGATGATATACTGCTAGGAAACCAGGGAAATGATATCCTCTATGGCGGAGATGGGGATGATTGTTTATATGGGGGTCAGGGTGATGATACTCTCTATGGCGGTCGAGGTAGGGATTATTTAAGTGGCGATCGCGGTAATGATTTCCTGGTTGGTGTTGATACTAGCGCTGATTTCCCAGGACTGACAACTATTGACACCCTGGTTGGGGGAGAAGGTTTTGATACTTTTGTATTAGGCAATGAAAAAGGACCGTTTTACGATAACGGTAATGATGATATTAATGGTGTGGCTGACTATGCTTTGATTTTGAATTTTAACAGCGCTACTGATGTCATCTTACTGAGTAATGACGATTATTTATTCTCTACTGATATCCCCCAACCACTCCCACAAGGGACTGCTATTTTCCGTCGGACTCCCGGCGAAAATGAGTTGATTGCTATCTTAGAAGGGGTCGTAGATCTTCAATTTGATGGCACTAATCTTGATGATGGACCGATTAGGTTTATCTAGCCAAATAGTAGGGAGTGACTGTATGCACATAATGGCGCTTTTGTCAAGAGGGACAAAAAAAGCGATCGCTTTTTGCCTCAAAACTCGTGCATCGTGAATTTAATATTTTGCTGAGAGAATAATTTATCTGGCGATATAATCGGGGTTGTAGCCTTTATTTTTGCATAAGGACAGAGCAAGCCCTTGGTATCGATTTCTGAGATGATAGCATAACCCCTATAATCTCGTCAACTTTTTGCGAGGGATTTTCAATAAAAATGTATTAATTCTTAACGTTCTTTGGAAATTCAAATCGATGGGGCTGCATAAATTAGTAAAGTTTATGTGATGGTAGGTAGGTTTTGGGGGGGAATGGATTGTCGATGAAAAAAAAGGCTATCCTGAAAGTGGATAGCCTGTGAATGAAGGAAAAATGGGGTTAAAAAGGAGGCTTAGGCGATCGCAGCCATTTTGACATCGCTAGAAGCTAATAACTCCTGCAACTCCTCAGAATCAACGGTTTCTTTCTCAATGAGCATTTCTGCCAAACTATCGAGAACAGGGCGATTTTCTTCGAGGACTTGACGAGCGCGTTTATAAGCCTCATCAACCAAAGCGCGGACTTCTTCATCAATAGCGGATGCGGTTTCCTCGGAGAAATCACGCTCGGACATAATATCGCGACCGAGGAAAACATTACCCTGCTGACGACCGAGAGCTACCGGACCAAGGCGATCGCTCATACCAAAGCGGGTAATCATTTGACGGGCTACCCGTGTAACCTGCTGAAGGTCATTAGAAGCACCTGTAGTCACTTCTTCCTCACCAAAGACAATCTCTTCGGCTAAACGACCACCGAGGGCTACAGCCATTTGATTTTGCAGGTAAGAACGACTATATAAACCAGAGTCCATGCGATCTTCACTAGGCATAAACCAGGTTAATCCCCCAGCGCGACCACGAGGAATAATACTGATTTTCTGAACTGGGTCATAGTCAGGCATCAACGCGCCAACTAAGGCGTGACCAGCTTCGTGGTAAGCCACTAGGGTTTTGCGTTTTTCGCTCATCACCCGATCTTTCTTCTCAGGACCTGCTAAGACGCGATCAATAGCATCATTAACCTCATCCATAGAGATTTCGGTGAGGTTGCGGCGGGCGGCTAAAATGGCTGCCTCGTTTAACAGGTTAGATAAATCAGCCCCAGTAAAACCAGGAGTCCGACGGGCAATTTTATCGAGATCTACATCTTTACCAAGGGTTTTACCTCTGGCGTGGACTTGCAGAATTTCGGAGCGACCAGAATAGTCGGGGCGATCGACTACTACTTGGCGATCGAACCTTCCCGGACGCATTAGGGCTGCATCTAGTACATCAGGACGGTTAGTAGCAGCAATAATAATAATGCCTGTATTGCCTTCAAACCCATCCATTTCGGTCAGTAACTGGTTAAGGGTTTGTTCCCGTTCATCGTTACCACCGCCAAGACCTGCACCCCGTTGGCGACCAACTGCATCAATTTCATCAATAAATACAATACAGGGAGCGTTGGCTTTGGCTTGCTCGAATAAGTCCCGGACGCGGGAAGCACCCACACCGACAAACATCTCCACGAATTCTGAACCGGAAATGCTGAAGAAGGGAACTCCGGCTTCCCCGGCTACGGCTTTGGCGAGGAGGGTTTTTCCGGTTCCCGGAGGTCCTACCAATAGCACGCCTTTGGGAATTTTCGCACCAATGGCGGTGAAGCGATCGGCGTTTTTGAGGAAGTCTACTACTTCGCTCAGTTCCAGTTTGGCTTGCTCAATACCTGCTACATCTCCAAAGGTAACTTGGGTTTGGGGTTCCATTTGGACTCTGGCTTTGGATTTACCAAAGTTCATGGCTTGGCTACCTGGTCCGTTTTGAGCGCGACGTAATAGGAAGAACAAGCCCACTAGGAGCAAAATCGGGAAGAACAGGCTACTTAATGCTCTGAACCAAAGTCCTTCCTCGGTTTGGGGTTGTACCGCAATGTCAACATTGTTTTCACTCAGAATGTTGATCAGGTCTGGATCATTGGGTAGATTTACTAGGATTTTGGAGCCATCCTGGGCTGTAACTAGGGCTTTAGTGCGATCGGCACTAATACTCACTCGTTCAACCCGGTTCTGTTGGACTTCCTGGACAAAGGTACTATATTTCCAGGTTTCCCTGCTTTGGGGTTGTTTGTCAAACAATGTCGTTGCTAAGGCGATGACGACAATAGCCAGCATTGCATATAAGACCGCGTTTCTCCACCGTTTATTCACGGGGGTCTATCCTCCTACTGATTTTTTGTCGATCCCAGATTCTCTGGTATCTTTGATATTATGTTTACCAATCTTAACGTATTTTTCAGAAATACGGGGTCTGGGAACAGATTACCTATATTCGACTGATACATTTACGCGACATTTATCCGGCTATTGCCTGACAATGCGACGATAGCACTATTACCCGTTAAGGTAACAGAGGCGGTATCCCGCAAAGCTTTTAGAAAGATTCCAAAAGCACCGTTCCAGTCCCTGGGTAGAGTGAACCCACACTCAGGACATCGGAACACTTTTGAGCCACCTAGCTGGGAATGCACATGACCACAGTGAGTACAGGTTTTGCTGGTGTATTCTTCGGTCACATCTACAACTGTGGTTCCAGTTATTTCCCCTTGATGTCTCAGGGTTAGTTTGAATCGATAATGCGCCCATGTCAGCATGGCGCGGGCAGTCTTAGACCTGATTAGACGCTTCACCTTGGCAACCATATTGGAAGTCTCGAAGGTGGGCAAAAAAATCCGGCTGTGTTATGGGATGGCCAGGGATGCGACCCAATCAACCAAGGGGTGGAAGTCCCACTAGGAGGCTATTTCGGGCATTGCATCCCTATTTCACTCCTAAACGTCTCGCACCCATACTTGGTATTGTACTGTATTGCCGTCAAATGTTAACCTAATTTGAGATGAAATCATGCTCTTATTGACCTGTACAGTTGGACTCGCATTGCTGAACTCATGGGGAATTTTGCTAATCTAACAGCCAGTTCTGAGGTTTTGGGACTTAATGAGCAGGCGGGAACTTGTCTGGCTTGTGGACGTTTCTCTGAGGCGATCGCAGCTTGTCATCAGGCCATCAAAACCCAGCCCCACCATTTTGGAGCTTATCATATCCTCGGTCAAGTGTTGCAAGCCCAGCATAAAAACTCGGCGGCGGTTAGGGCCTATCGTATCGCCCTAGAACTTAATCCTGATTGTACTAAGGCTCAACAGGGTTTATCACAAATTCTGTCTGGGGAGGATTTATGGTTTCCTCCAGGAGATTATGTCTCCTCTGGGTTGAGGAAAATTAAATGCGATCGCTATTTTCCTAATTTAGTGGTTGATAACATTAGTTCTAAGTGGCAATATCACCGCCGAGAAATTCCCCACAATCGCTACGTTGATCAACAATTCCCTACGGTGGGATTTATTACTAGAGATGAAGCCCATATTCTATATAATACCGCTTTACAATTTGCTGGTAAACCCGCTTTGGAAATTGGTTGTTGGTTGGGTTGGTCAACCTGTCATCTCGCTTTAGGCGGGGTGATTCTCGATGTCATTGATCCGGGTCTGGCTAATCCCGTTTTTGCTAGTCGCGTGGGTTCTGCTTTACAGGCGGCGGGAGTGACAGAAAGGGTTGAGTTAATTGCGGGTTACAGTCCCGCTAAGGTGGCGGAAATTGCTAGGAGTTGTCATCGTCGCTGGTCTCTCATTTTTATTGATGGGAATCATGAAGCACCCGGACCGTTTTTAGATGCTCAAATTTGTGAACAGGTGGCGGCGGATGATGCTTTGATTTTGTTTCATGATTTGGTTTCTCCTGATGTGTTTGCTGGGTGGAATTATTTTCGCGATCGCGGTTGGAATGTGGCAATTTATCAAACTAAGCAAATAATGGGGGTAGCTTGGCGGGGGAAAGTTAAACCTATTGCTCATCAGCCAGATCCGTCTGTTAGCTGGACTCTTCCCAGTCATTTACAATGGCAATGGATTTTAAATCATGATTCAGATTCAGTTAAAAATGATGGCTATTACTATCCAATTATTGATAAGTTAGTGGCGGATAATCCGGGACAAATGACGGTGGCAGAATATCGCTACATTGCTGATATTATTAATCACCAGTCTCCGGGAAATTTGCTAATTTTTGGTGTGGGTAAAGATAGCGGTTTATGGATGGATATTAACCGCCACGGTAAAACGGTATTTTTGGAGGATAGCCAAGGGTGGTTAACTCAGGTTAAAAATACCTATGCTGATTTAGAAGCCTATCATATAGATTACCAAACTCGGCGACAAAATTGGGCGGAATTGTTGATGAAATTTGAACAGGGGGAGGATTGTTTATCCTTGGATTTACCTAATTGGATTTATGATATATCCTGGGATTGGATTTTAGTTGATGGTCCGGCGGGGTATACACCGGAAACACCGGGGAGGATGAAAAGTATCTATCTGGCTTCTCAATTGGCTATAAAATATGGTGATACTGATGTATTTGTCCATGATTGCGATCGGCCTGTGGAAATTGCCTATACTAGCTATTTCTTTCCCAAAAATATTTTTATAAAACAAATCAATAAACTCAACCACTATAAACTATAAATGTTGAGTGAAAAGTTGATAATTATTAATGAGAATCATCAAGACAAAAAATATAGAGACGAATAGCTATGGGACAGAGGGTGTTGTAGTTCACCCAGTTCGGGTAACACCGACAAAATTAAGGTGTGTCATATTTGACTATATTTTTATGAACTATTATGATGTTGAGCCTCGACATCTGACTTAATATATAGTGACTCATGAGGAATCTTGCCCATCTCGATATCGATCGCCCTCCGACAGCTGTGGCGGTTTCACAACTCAACGCCCGGGCCAAGGCGGATCTGGCCGCGGGAAAATTAGAATCGGCGATCGCAATTTGTCACGAAGCGATCAAGTTGCAGCCTGACTGTTTCCAGACCTATTGCATCCTGGGGGGGGTGTTGCAAGCTGGAAATCAGACAGAAAAGGCGATTCGGGCTTACGAACAAGCCCTAGAACTGCAACCCCAGGCGATCGAGGTCTATCTCAGTTTAGAAGAATTGTATCGCCAGCAAGGGCATCGCGATCGAAGCGATCGCTGTCGCCAGCAAATTCGGGAACTGGAAACCCGCCGTCACCTGATCGACGGCGCGACGCAACCCAATTTGAATTATTTGGAGACATCGGGATGGGTTCAGTCTCTCAAACTTCTCGAACCTGTCAACGGGGCGCGACAGCCGATTCCCTGGTATAATTATCCGGCTATCGAGTTTGTCGAAAATCATTTGAAACCGAATTTTAATGTGTTTGAATATGGCAGCGGATACTCGACCCAATGGTATGCAGAACGGGTGGCGCGGGTGATCGCGGTGGAAAGCGATCCGAGTTGGTACGAAAAGTTGCGCGATCGGTTGACGGCGAACACCTCGATTGTCTTAATCGAAGATGAGGAGAAATATGCGGCTAAAATATTGGATTATCCTGACTGTAGCTTTGATATTGTAGTCGTGGACGGCATCAACCGCAATCAGTGCGCGATGCACAGCATTTCTAAATTGAAACCGACGGGATTTATTATTTTTGACAATACCGATCGGTACATCTACGATCGGGGCATCAAATATCTGATGAATGGCGGGTTCAAGCGGATCGATTTTTTCGGACTCGTCCCCACTCAAACTTATAAAACCTGCACGTCAATTTTCTTTCGAGATGACAGCTTTTTAAAAAATGCCCCGCTGCCCAGCGCCCGAAGCTCCTGTTTGGGAATTTCTTTGGGATATGCTGAAGCTCACAATCGCCAATATGATTCAATGTAATTATTGTGATGGAAACTCCTGTTATTTTTATTATCTATAATCGTCCTCAAACCACGGCACGAGTATTTGAGGTAATCCGGCAGGTCAAGCCGCGCCAATTATTGGTGATTGCGGACGGCCCCCGGAGCGATCGCCCGTCGGACTGGCAACGCTGTCAGGCGACGCGAAAAATAGTCGAACGGGTGGATTGGAACTGCGAAATTTTGAGGAATTATTCAGCCGAAAATTTGGGATGTCGGCGACGGATTTCGGGCGGTTTAAATTGGGCATTTGAACGGGTAGAATCGGCGCTAATTTTGGAAGATGACTGCATCCCGGATCTGACGTTTTTTCCCTTTTGCGAGGAACTGTTAAAGCGGTACGATCGCGAACCGAAAGTTATGGCAATCTCCGGAGATAATTTCCAATTCGGACGGCGATACACGGCGGATAGTTATTACTTTTCTCGCTACCCCCACTGCTGGGGTTGGGCGACTTGGCGTCGTGCTTGGCAACAGTACGACGATCGCATGAGTTCCTGGCCGCAACTCAGGGACAGTCAGTGGCTAGAAACGCTTTTTTCCGACCCCGAAGCGGTTAAATATTGGTCGGATATTTTTGAAAATAATTATCGGGGTTTTAACTCCTGGGCTTATGTTTGGACATTGACCTGCTGGAGTCGCAACGGTTTGACGATTTTACCCGCCGTCAATTTAATTTCTAATATTGGGTTTGATCGGGGTGCCACTCATACATCGAGTCCGAGCCCATTTGCCAATATGGAAACCAAATCGATGGTGTTTCCGATGGTTCACCCACATCAGATATCAGCACACCTTAAAGCTGATGAATTTACAGAAAAAATAATGTTTTCTGGTAAACATAATCCGAGGCTAATTACTCTAAAAAATACGACGCGGTGTAAGGTTTGCGGATCTACCTCTGAATTCTTTGATAGCGCCCAAATTTTAAACAAATATGATGTCGATTATTTTCAATGTGTCAACTGCGGTTTTATTCAAACTGAAGATCCCTATTGGTTGACCGAGGCTTATTCGGAACCTATCGCGGGTAGTGACGTGGGATTGGTTGCCCGCAATATGGAATTTTCCCAAATCGCAGAAAACTTGATTTTAAAACTGTTCAATCGGCGCGGAAAATTTCTCGATTACGGTTGCGGTTACGGTTTGTTTGTCCGATTAATGCGAGAATCTGGATTCGATTTTTATGGGCGCGATCGCTACTGCAAAAATCTATTTTACCAAGGCTTTGAAGGGGGTAAAAATATCGGAGAAAAATACGATTTAGTCACGGCCTTTGAAGTGGTGGAGCATTTGGCAGATCCTCTGAATGAAATTGAAGAAATTCTCGGATTTTCCCGCCACCTTTTTTTCAGTACAAAGCTGCTACCGAATCACAATCCCAAGCCCCGAGATTGGTGGTATTATGCCCTGTCGGAGGGACAGCATATTTCCATTTACACGGAGAAGGCGTTGTCCATTATAGCCCATCGGTTTAACCTCAACTTTTATACCTATGGGGACTCCCTACATTTGCTGACGGAAAAAGAGGTCGATCCGAGTCTATTCGCTCAACTGTGCCAGATCAAAGTCGGAAAAAAGCCCGGACAACTCACCGAAGCGGAGTATTTAAAGGAAATTGAAATTGCGAAAAATGCTGCCGGAAGCCGATGTCCTTTAAAAGTGATAGTTGACGGCGTTTTCTTTCAATTAAATAATACGGGAATTGCCAGGGTTTGGCGGTCGCTCTTTTCGGCGTGGGTTGAAGACGGTTTTGCTGACAACATTCTGGTTTTAGACCGGGGGGGAACTGCACCTCAGATCCCCGGAATTCGATATCGAGTGATTCCTCAATACGATTATCGTAACACGGAGGGCGATCGGCAAATGTTGCAGCGAGTTTGCGACGAAGAGAAAGCCGATCTGTTGATCTCAACTTATTATACGACTCCGGTTTCTACGCCATCTGTTTTTATGGCTTACGATATGATTCCAGAGGTCTTCGGACAAAATTTAAACTGTCGGGAATGGCGAGAAAAACATGAGGGAATTCGGCGGGCGGTTTCTTACATTGCAATATCGGAAAATACGGCTCGCGATTTGATTCGATTTTTTCCAAAAATTTTGCCCGATGCCGTGACGATCGCCCATTGTGGAGTCGAAAGCCAATTTTCTCCGGCTAGCGATGAAGAGAATGCCAATTTTAAGTTAAAGTACGGTATTTCAAAACCCTATTTTTTAATCGTCGGCGAAAGGATCGGTTGGCAAAGTGCCAAAAACACAATTTTATTTTTTCAAGCTTTTTCGCGTTTGTCAAATAGCCGAGATTTAGAAATTGTCTGCGTCGGTGGGAAGCCGACACTGGAACCGGAATTAGGGCAATATGTTTCTGAAAGTAACCTGAAAATTTTAAAATTGAGTGACGCGGAACTAAAGCCGGCATATTCCGGCGCGATCGCCTTGGTTTATCCGTCAAAATATGAAGGATTTGGAATGCCGATTGTAGAGGCAATGGCTTGCGGGTGTGCGGTGATTACCTGTCCCAACAGTTCTCTTTTAGAAGTAGCTGGGGAGGCGGCTATTTATGTCAGCGATCGCGACATCGACAGTCTTGTAAAGGCTTTGATAGACGTGCAAAAAGCCGACATTCGACAACAACTTATCGAGGTAGGTTTGGAGCGATCGCAAAAATTTTCTTGGTCTAAAATGGCGAAAATAGTTGGCAACGCCTTAAAAAAAGAGGTAGATAAAATAAAATCAAAATCTCAGTCATCTCCCCGAGTTTCCGCTATTATTTCTACCTATAACTCCGCTAATTTTCTAAGGGGATGTTTGCAGGATTTAATTAGTCAAACATTATACCATAAACAGCAGCTAGAAATTATTGTTATTGATAGTAACTCCGAGGAAAATGAGAAACAAATAGTTTCAGAGTTTCAAGCTAAATATACCCAAATTATCTACCATCGCACCGAACACCGAGAAACCCTTTATGCCGCATGGAATCGAGCCATAGAACTCGCCAAAGGGGAATATATAACTAATGCTAACACTGATGATAGACACCGTTTTGATGCTTTAGAATTAATGGCTAATTATTTAGACCAGCATTCTGATGTAGCCGTAGTATATGGCGATCAACTTATCACCCACAACCCCAACGAAACCTTTGAGAATACCCAAGCTAACCAACGCTGGAACTGGCCAGAGTTTAGTTATCAAGAATTAGAACGCCGCTGCTGTCTCGGTTCTCAACCTATGTGGCGGAAATCTCTCCATCAAAAATATGGCAATTTTAACCCAGAATTTAAAGTAGCGGGAGATTATGAGTTTTGGCTGAGAATTGGTAAAACTGAAAATATCGCTAAAATACCAGAAATTTTGGGGTTATATTTTCAGAACGATCGCGGTTTAGAAAATGCCGATCGCACTGCTGAATTGGAACTCAATCAAATTTTAAATCAATATGGTATTACTCAGCGAGTTATCCAGCGTCAAACTTCTATACCCGTTTCTTACAGTCATGGTCTGAACTCAGACGAACCCCTGGTTTCTATAATCATCCCTTGCTATAACCAGGGTCAATATTTGGATGAAGCGATCGCCAGTGTTGTGGCTCAAACTTATTCTAATTGGGAATGTTGGATCATCAATGATGGTAGTCAAGATCAGACAAGTTCCGTAGTTAAACGGTGGCTGGAAAAATATGGCGATCGTCAATTGAACTTAATAGAAACCCCAAATAGAGGAGTTGTCAGCGCCAGAAATCTGGGATTTTCCAAAAGTCGGGGAGAATTGATTTTATGTGTAGACGCAGATGATAAAATTCATCCCGAATTTATAGCAGAAGCCTGTCAAATTTTGTCTAAATATCCTCAAGTTGGCTTTGTCTATAGCGACATTCAACACTTTGGGGAAAATCACGAAACCGTCAGCCATGGAGATTTTGACCTGCGCTCATTCTTGCAGCAAAATCAAGCACCAGTAACCTCTTTATTTAGAGCCGAAATTTATCGGAACATCGGAGGCTTTAAAACCGTCATGGAGGCGGGATGGGAAGATTGGGAATTTTGGATTTCCGCTTGTGAAATTGGATGGTTGGGATACCGTTTACCGAAACCCTATCTTTTCTACCGTCAGCATTCTTCTGGTTCGCGACTACAAACCTTCAGCAGCGATCGCACAACTTTAGCTATCCAGAAAGCTAGAATTATTCAACTACACCCAAAATTGTATAATGTTGATGCGTTCATTTGGTCTTATAATATTCTGAGTCAATTGGAATCTGTCGGTAACCCAGTATCTCCAATGAAATCCCCTAAATTTCCATCCATTCCTCCGGTTTCTAACTCCATAAATCGTCCTCTGTGGTCGATTATGATTCCCACTTATAACGGCGATACCTATTTGGAAGAAACCCTCAATAGTATTTTAGAACAGGATCTAGATCCGCAGACTACCGAAATCGAAGTTGTTGACGACTGTTCCACCGCCGGAGACACAGAAGCGATCGTCAAAACTGTGGGTCGAGGTCGCGTTAAATTTTACCGCCAACCCCACAACTTGGGATTAGTTGAAAACTGGAATGCTTGCATTAATAGGAGTCGCGGTCATTGGGTGCATATTCTGCACCAAGATGACCGAGTATTACCAGGATTTTACCGCCAGATTCAACAGGTTTTTGAGGCTTTCCCCGAAGTCGGTGCTGTGTTCTGTCGCCATTATTATATTGACAACAGCGGCAAGTTTAAATTACTCTCTAATTTAGAACAGGAAAACCCCGGTATTTTGAATAATTGGCTGGAACGAATTGCCGTCCGCCAGGAAATTCAATTTCCCTCTATTGTCGTCCGACGCAGCGTTTACGAACACCTGGGGGGGTTTTATCCTCCGGTGGGTTATGCTGCGGACTGGGAAATGTGGAAACGCATCGCCAGTTACTACCCTGTTGGTTATCAACCAACCCCCTTGGCTTGCTGGCGAATGCACAGTTTGTCAGCAAGTAGTCGCTCTATTAAACAAGCAAAAGATATGGCTGATATGCAACATTCAATTGAAATTTCTGCCGAGTATTTACCACCAGATAAAACGGCACATCTTTCCCGTCAAGCTCAAGAAAATTATAGTTTATACGCGCTGCAAACTGCCCGAAAATTTTTAGAATCAGGTCAAGCCACTGAGGCGATCGCACAAATTAAAGCTGGATTGAAGTTGAGCCAATCTCCCCAAGTAAGAGATGGGGTAATCGCACTATTTATAGAATCTGAAGTTGATGCAGTTCAAGATACCCAAAAACTGGCAAGAGAGGTCGATTTAGCTGTTCAAAAATACCAAAATAATCCCCAGGACTCCGACGGTTTAAATAAATTGCGATCGCTCCGTCATCACCTAGCAGAATTATGGTTAAAATTAGAAACCGAACAACTCCCCAAGGCTTATCAGGAGAATTTAGGTCAAGCACATAAGTCGCTACTAAACTCTGGTATCAAAAACGAGATTTTCCGTGATGATGAACGCCTGTATTTTCAGGAAATTAAATCCTATTTGAGTCAAGGATTTAAGCAGCCGAAAACTTTTCAGTATTTACTCGCTGGGATGTTATATGGTCGTGCCGATCAGCTAATGCTTACCTTTGAGGAGTCTTTGATTCCCACTTGGCTGGCTGAGGACTATTTTAGATTTTTATTTGATGTTCCCCCCCTATTCCAAGAAATTGGAGACGCAGATAATTACTCCCGCTATCGGATACGGTTATTAGATTTTGTTCGGGAACGTCTCCAGCAGCAGCCAGACTATCCCCTATGGCAAAAGTTAACAACTATGTTGCTAGAAAGGGGTAATTTTATCCCGAACTATTTCGCGGATTTTAACTTAAAACCTCTGTTTTGTAGTCGCGCTGAGTTGTTTCATCTATTCCTACAAAGCCGCGATTTTCAGTTGGATTACTCCTTCCCAGAACCTCCGAGCGATCGCCAAAAAATTCGCCTAGGAATTCTTAACGACCATCTCAACCCCCAAACCGAAACTTACTTAACATTACCAGCTTTTGAATATCTCAATCGGGAACAATTCGAGATTATTTTATATGTTACCCAAGCCAACAATCATCCCCTAGAGCAATACTGTAGATCCCGCGCTGACCGTTTAGTTAGACTACCTGATGATAAGTTGGAACAAGCAGCCACTATTCGCGCTGATAACCTCGATATTTTGCTATTCGGAACTAATGTAACCGCCATTACTAAACCCGTCACCTTGTTAGCATTACACCGACTGGCGCGAGTACAAGCTACCCTATTTTCATCACCTGTTACTACCGGAATGAGATATATTGATTATTATATTTCTGGTCATCTTTCCGAGGGTGCAGAGGCTCCTAATTTCTATCGAGAAAATTTAGCGGTTCTCAACGGAACTGGCTTTTGTTTTAACTATTATGCGATCGCACCTCAACCCGCCACCGTTAAGCCTCACCGCAGCCAATGGGGAGCCAATGACCAAACAATTGTCTTTATGTCCGGCGCAAATTTCTATAAAATTATCCCAGAACAAGGGGAAACCTGGGTGAAAATTCTGGCTCAAGTTCCTAATTCGATTTTAGTGCTTTATCCCTTTGCTCCTAGTTGGAGTAATAACTATGCTAGTTCACAATTTATCCGCCGAATGCACGCCACCTTGAGCAAATACGGAGTTGCAGAAAAACGCTTAGTTTTGATTAAAACTCTCCCCAGTCGTACCGACGTTAAAGCCTGTTTAGAACAGGGGGATATTTATTTAGACTCCTACCCCCATTCTGGCTCAAACTCCTTAGTAGATCCCCTAGAAGTGGGATTACCTGTAGTAGTTAGAGACGGAGATACTTTGCGTTCTAAACATGGTGCCGCTATGATGCGATCGCTTGGTATTCCTGATTTAATTACCGACGATGAATCATCCTATATTAGTTTGGCTGTTACCCTCGCAAATACCCCTGAATTGCTACAGTTAAAACGCCAAGCCATTCAACAGAAAATGGCGGCTAATCCTGAATTTTTGGATAGTCGCGCCTATGGTGCGAAAATGGGAGCTTTGTTAACTCAAATCTTCCAAAATTACCAATCCAAACATCAAGTTATAGATTTAGATAATCCCCAAAAACAACAGCGGTTTTTATCCGAATTGGTGGATCAAGTTAATCTCTATGAACTTGACCCCACTAATACTATGGTGGTAAATAAATTACACACAATCCGTCGTGGTATGGTAGAATACTGGTTAAGACAACCAGCAGAGCAATTAGAAACTCTTTATCAACAACAGATAGGTAAAGGTTATCAAATTTTGCTCAATAGAGGCTTAAAAAAAGAACCCCTCAATGATGAGGAAAAAGCATTAGTTAACCATTGGACTAAGACTGCTATGGGACTGACTGAACCCCATGCAATTAATTGTTTGATGGCGGTGATGTTGTATTCTCAACCTGGTAAAATGTTGGTACGAGATGCGGTTAATCGTTTACCCGCTTGGTTGCTTCCTGATTATCAGCGGGTGTTTGAAAATGCCGATGCGATCGCTCAAATTAAACAAACCTTAGCTACCACTAAAACCCAGTCAACTCCTGTTAATTCTCCCCAGGTAACACCAACTGTCACTGCTGTAGATGTCTCAACTTTTGTGAATCGATTAATTGGGTGTGTCAAGTTATTTAAGATCGACCCCACAGATACTAATATCACCGTAGAATTGCGACAACTGCGGTGGCAATTTGCACAGTTTTGGCTGAATTTACCTGAACACAAGTTAGAGGAGATGTATCAGAGTCCCCTCGGTGATGGCTATCGGAGTTTGTTAAATAGTCGCCTGCAAAATGAAATGTTAACCCAACATGAATGGGATTTTCTACAACAAGTAGGAACCTATCTCCGACAAGGTTTAGATACACCGCGATCGCTTAATTATCTCATAGCGGCTATGCTATATTATCGGCCGGAACAACTGCAAATTCAAGACCTATCTCGCCTTCCTAGTTATCTGCAACGGGATTATCAAAATTGGCAAAATCCCTTGAGTAGTTGATTTTAATAGTTGATGATAACTGTCGCACCCCAGTCTATTTGTAAACGAGATTTGGCGCTATCTCCGTTAGCCGCAATTTCTATCCAACCGTGGGAACCAATGAGGGTTAAAAGATGACCTGGTTGCACTTCTCCATAGGTTGTATGGCTGCTAATTTTAGGACTTGGGGTGCATTCAGGAAAGCTAACATTCCAGGATTTATCTGCTACCATATCTCCCGGAATATTAGTAATTAAATTCCCAAAGTGATCGATATATTGAATACTGCCTTTAATGCTGGTTTCTGTGATTTCCAAGTTCGGCATTGACAGGGACATGAGGGTATCAGAATTGATCACAGTACCTAAATCCCGAATTGGCACACCAGAGGCGAGGTAAGCAGCCACAGGACTCAAGATATCTCGACCATGAAAAGTAGTGCTGGGTTGGGAATTTCTCCAGTATTGATGATTAGTTAATTCTACTGCTGTAATTACACCATACTGCTTAATTAAACCCCCGAATAAGCCGTTATCAGGTCCGACAACATATCCGTTAGGAAGTTGTAGTGCGATCGCCTTTCGTTCAGTTCCCACCCCCGGATCGACTACCGCCATGTGAACAGTACCTTGGGGAAAGTAGGGGTAAGCATTCATCAAACAAAACCTCGCCGCCATAAGATTTTGAGGCGGAATTTCATGGGTTAAGTCAATGACAGTTAGGTGGGGGTTAATTTGGGATAATACCCCTTTCATTACTCCCACATAAACATCACTTAAACCAAAGTCTGTTAATAGTGTAATTATACCAGATACAGACATATTTAGCACTCCTAGTCTCGGAATATTTAGGGTTTCTTGGGCTTGATACTTATGGTAGTATTTAGGACTATTCTTAGGTGGCGGCTTGTCTGGATTTTTATTAGGTAGTTCAGTTTAAACCCGTTGACCAATAAGGAGAAAAATAATCTGTGGGTGGAGATGGTTTATTCTCCAGTGTCATTTTCACAGATTTAGCGATCGCTTTGGCTAACAAAGGTGGTACAGCATTACCAATTTGATTAAACTGAGAATTTTCTGAACCCACCAACTCAAACCAATCGGGAAAACTTTGTAATCTCGCAGCTTCCCTAACTGTTAAACGTCTCCGGCGGCCATCTGGTAATAACAATCGCAACATATCACTGGTTGCGCCTGATAGGTTTCTACAGGTCAGAGTTCGGCAAGGAATATCAAGGTAAATATCCCTAGGTTTAACACATTTAGATTTTGCTTCATATCTGCCAATATATTCTAGCATACTAGGCGTGAGAAATTTTGCCCCTATAGGAATGGTAGAAGCCGTATCATAAATAGCATCTCCAGCCGTATAAGGCATAGCTAAGGTTTCAGCTTCTGGCCAATGCCATGCTGTTTGATAAGCCACAACAAACAGGCGTTCTCGTTTTTGTGGAACACCATAATTAACAGCATTGATAAGTTTGATGTCAACCCGATAATTCAGTCTCTCAAGTTCGGCAACTATTTTCTCTAAATACTGACGATTTTTATAAAGCATTCCTCGCACATTTTCAAAGATTGCTATTGCTGGCTGATATCGTTCGATCGCATCTAGAAAAATCGGAAAGCCATCCCTAGAGTCTCTAGGACCTTTTTGTAATCCACCTACACTAAACGGTTGACAGGGAGGACCTCCTATAATCACATCAGGATGATTGCATAAATCTTGACCAATTTCTAAAGTTTGACAATAACATATATCCTGAAGATTACGAGTATACGTGGCGGCAGCATCCGCTAACATCTCATAACCGATTGTTTCAAAGCCTGCGGCTTTAAATCCTAGAGAAAAACCACCACAACCCGCAAATAAATCAAGAACAACTAACTGAGATTGTATATCTTCATTCAGTTTTAATTCTTGGTTTAAATATTCCCAATAACTCAGTCTGTTTGACATGGTATTTTTCGATTATTTACTGCCTATTCAAAACTTGTTTAAAGCCAACTCAACCTAAGCTGACTTGAAATACTCATCGATATGTTGAATAATGCGTGAGGCGGCGTGACCGTCTCCAAAGGGGTTAATAGCGGTTGCCATTTTTTGGTAAGCCTCTGGGTCCCCCAGGAGTTCGCTAGTGGCTCTGAGGATATCTTGAGGGTCAGTTCCTATTAGTTTAGCCGTTCCAGCCGCGATCGCTTCTGGACGTTCCGTAGTTTTGCGTAACACTAACACAGGCTTCCCTAAACTCGGTGCTTCTTCCTGGAGGCCACCGGAGTCCGTCAGCACTAAATAAGCATCAGCGATCGCTGCTACCAGTTGACTATAATCTAGGGGTTCCGTGAGAATTACCCGGGGATGTCCTCCTAGCATTGTCTGTAGGGGTTCCCTCACCGTCGGGTTACGGTGTAGGGGTAGCAGTATCATTGTGTCAGCATACTGATCAAGAGTTTTTAAAAATCCTTCCGCAATTCCCTCTAGGGGTTCTCCCCAATTTTCTCGACGGTGAACTGTCGCTAAAATTAGTCGATGTTTTTCTAAGTTGAGATTGGGAATATCTAATTTTGGTTGGGTTTTCGCCACAGATAATAAAGCATCAATCACTGTATTTCCTGTTTGATAAATTTCCCCGACTACCCCAGATTTTCTCAGGTTTTCAACCGCTTTCTCCGTAGGTGCAAAGTGTAATTTAGTTAGTTGAGAAATTAGACGGCGGTTCGCTTCTTCAGGATAGGGATTAAATAGGTCATCAGTTCGGAGTCCTGCCTCGACATGGCCAATAGGAATTTTTTGATAAAAGGCCGCTAAAGCCGCAGCAAAGGCTGTTGTAGTATCCCCCTGGACTAAAACCATATCAGGTTTGATTTGCTCAAAAATATTTCCTAACCCTTGTAAGCTACGATAGGTAATGTCCGTCAGGGTTTGCTGGTGCTGCATGATTTCCAGATTGCGATCGGCCTTGATCTCGAAAAGCTGCATCACTTGCTGGACCATCTCCCGATGTTGACCTGTTAAAATCACTCGGGTTTCATAATTACAATTTTGTTGAAACTTTTGGACTAGTGGGGCCATCTTAATCGCTTCTGGTCTCGTGCCAAATACTATACCAATTCGATACTTTGATGTTGACATTTCTGATTAAATAGAGTTACAATAAAAGTATAAACCAATACAAAAAAATATCAAGTCCCGTTATAAAATTCAAGTGACTAATATAGGCTATGCCCCTAACAATGCTTGATCCCCAATGCTTAAATCAACCCTTAGCCTCAATTCTTATCACTGGATTCTCCCCCCATAACCTAGAACTTTATCGGTGTATAACCGGGAGCTATGTTGATATACAAATTTTTTCGACAATGTTTAATCATCCGTGATATTTTAGCATAAAATTGTTGAGATTGTCGTACAGGCAAGCACAGAATTTGGATTAAATATCATAGTAAAATGTTCCGAATGACAATTTCATCTAATGGCTTATGATCAACGTCAAAATGAGTGATTTTAGTCGTTTCCATGAACAAGACAACTTAGACTCTGAACACCATTATCATTTTGATGGTAACTTGCACCGATTGGCAACAGCAATTGAACAAGAGAGAAAAAGATTTGCGGGGCTATCTGAACCTACGCCTGTGCTAATCTGGGCTTGTAATGCGGAAGGATCGTATACATTTTTTAATGAAGACTGGTTAGAGTTTACTGGACGTTCCTTAGAAATGGAACGGGGAGAGGGCTGGTTCCGGGGGGTACATCCTGAAGATCGCCAAAATTGTTTAATCACCTATTGGCAAGCATTCGGCGATCGCAAACCCTTCCAACAGGAATATCGGCTGCGAAGGTTTGATCATCAGTATCGTTGGATATTTAATACCGGAGTTCCCCAATGGACAGCTAACGGTAAGTTTCTAGGTTATACAGGTTCTGCCATTGATATCAATATCGTAGTCTGTTTGAAAATGCGATCGAGGGTATTTTTCAGACCACCTGGGACGGTCACTATATTAATGTGAATCCAGCCTTAGCCAAAATCTATGGCTACGATTCACCCCAGGCTCTGATGACCCAACTGACCGACATTAGCCACCAGTTGTATGTTGATCCCGGTCGTCGCGCTGAGTTTATTAGCCAATTGCAGGAGTCCGATTCCATTACTAATTTTGAATCTCAGGTCTATCGTGCTGATCATCAGATTATTTGGATTTCTGAGAAAGCTAGGGCTGTCCGGGACGGCTTAGGACAACTACTCTATTATGAGGGTATGGTTGAGGATATTACTGAACGCAAGCAGGCTGAAGAAAATCTCCAACAGCAAGCCGAACGTCAACGGTTGATGCTTGTCATTACTCAACGCATTCGGCGATCGCTCAAATTGGATAAAATTTTACAGACTACTGTTAGTCAGGTTCGAGAGTTTCTCAATACTGACCGAGTCGTGATTTACCGATTTCACGATGATGGTAATGGCGTGATGGTATTCGAATCAGTCGCCCCGGGGTGGAAGTCTGTAGTCGGAACTATTGTTACTGAAGATTGCTGGACTCCCCACTATCTCGCTGGGTTCAGCCAGGGTCAAGTCCAAGCTATGGCCGATCTATCCACTCAAGACTTCAGCCAGTGCGATATTCGTTTGTTATCAGAGTTTCAAGTACAGGCTAATTTGGTCGTTCCCATTTTGACCCGAAGGCGCAGTGATACTTCTGCCGAGTTGGGGTTTGTCGCTTCTGAACCTTATAATCGCCTCTGGGGGTTGCTCATGGTCCAGCATTGTTCTGGTCCCCGTCAATGGGAGTCAACTGCAGTCGATTTTATTAAGCAGTTAGCCGTACAGTTGGGAATTGCCATTCAACAAGCTGAACTTTATCAACAGCTTGAACGCCTGGCTACTCTTGATGGCTTAACTCAGGTTCCTAATCGCCGACAGTTTGATACCTATTTGATCACCGAGTGGCGCAGGTGTATCCGCGAATTTACCCCCATATCCTTAATTTTGTGTGATGTTGACTTTTTTAAGCACTACAATGACACTTATGGACACCAAGAGGGCGATCGCTGTTTACAAGAGGTAGCCCAGGCTTTGACTCGCTCCATTAGACGACCTGGTGATTTGGTCGCTCGCTATGGCGGCGAGGAGTTTGCTATAATTCTTCCCAATACTGATGCTGAGGGTATGTGTAATGTGGCTGGCACAATTCGTGAGCAAATCCTACAATTACAGAGAATTCATGAAACCTCCCCTATTAGTGAATATATTAGTGTCAGTATGGGCGGCGTGAGTGTTTTGCCGAATAGCAATATGCAGCTTGAACATCTCATTTCTATGGCTGATACTGCTTTATATCAAGCTAAGGCTCAAGGACGCGATCGCTTTGTTATGCACACTATGTCCTAGACTTTTCTGTATGGCTTATCGATATATCTTGTTCTATAAACCCTATAATGTCCTCAGTCAGTTTACTGATCGTGATTCTCATACTCCGTCTCGACAAACTTTGAAGGATTACATCCCTATTCCTTCCGTCTACTCAGTCGGACGATTAGACCTTGATAGTGAAGGGTTACTTTTACTGACTGATGATCGCAAACTTAAATATCGACTTGGCCAGCCAGAATTTGCTCATCCTCGTACTTACTGGGTTCAGGTGGAAAGAATACCCACTACACAGGCCTTAGAACAACTGCGACGGGGAATCACCATTCAAAATTATCGCACCCGAACAGCGAGGGTTCAACTACTATTAACTGAACCACTTCTTCCCCCTCGTATCCCTCCCATTAGATTTCGCCAAAATGTCCCTACCGCTTGGCTCGAAATTACTTTAACTGAAGGACGCAACCGTCAGGTTCGACGCATGACCGCCGCCGTCGGCTTCCCTACTTTGCGACTGGTTCGTGTCGCGATCGCTCATTTGACTCTCAATTCACTTCAACCTGGCGACTGGCGAGATTTGCACCCCCACGAAATTCAGCCGTTTTTCAGTTGATTTATTTTTTCAAAAAAAAAAATAGCCCAGCCCGTCACCGCTCCAGGGGGTTGACAAGCCGAGCGAATGGGGATATGATAGAGTCATATCCTACATAATGGGAGGCATGAGTTAAATAAAAAAATTACGCATATCCCATTATATAATATAGTAGCAGAAGCGCCGCCCAAAAGCAAGGGTTTCCCCAAAAAAAGTGGCGCGGGGGGCCAAGATAATTTTTTTTTATTTTTCGGGATAAAATTACCTGTAGGGGCGGGTTCCGCAGTCAGCCATAATTCCCACAAGTCAGCTTGATAAACCCGCCCCCAGGGTGCTAGATCCGCCATCGGGAAAAACCAGCCAACTATATACACCCGCCCCAGGGTGCGTAGGGGCGGGTTCCGCAGTCAGCCATAATTCCCACAAGTCAGCTTGATAAACCCGCCCCCAGGGTGCTAGATCCGCCACGGGAAAAACCAGCCAACTACCTACACCCGCCCCCACGCCATAAAACACACCGGGATATTACACCCGCCCCTACCCCATCAATTCCCAACATAACTCCCGAAAGCGATCGCCACTGATTAAACTGATTAATGTTTATTTTTTCAAAAAAAAAAAAATAGCCCAGCCCGTCACCGCTCCAGGGGGTTGACAAGCCGAGCGAATGGGGATATGATAGAGTCATATCCTAAATAATGGGAGGCATGACTTAAATAAAAAAATCACGAATATCCCATTATTCAATATAGTAGCAGAAGCGCCGCCCAAAAGCAAGGGTTTCCCAAAAAAAAGTGGCGCGGGGGCGCCCAGATAATTTTTTTTTATTTTTCGGGATAAAATTAGTTGTAGGGGCGGGTTCCGCAGTCAGCCATAATTCCCACAAGTCAGCTTGATAAACCCGCCCCTGCGGGTTCCGCAGTCAGCCATAATTCCCACAAGTCAGCTTGATAAACCCGCCCCTGCGGGTTCCGCAGTCAGCCATAATTCCCACAAGTCAGCTTGATAAACCCGCCCCTGCGGGTTCCGCAGTCAGCCATAATTCCCACAAGTCAGCTTGATAAACCCGCCCCTGCGGGTTCCGCAGTCAGCCATAATTCCCACAAGTCAGCTTGATAAACCCGCCCCTGCGGGTTCCGCAGTCAGCCATAATTCCCACAAGTCAGCTTGATAAACCCGCCCCTGCGGGTTCCGCAGTCAGCCATAATTCCCACAAGTCAGCTTGATAAACCCGCCCCTGCGGGTTCCGCAGTCAGCCATAATTCCCACAAGTCAGCTTGATAAACCCGCCCCTGCGGGTTCCGCAGTCAGCCATAATTCCCACAAGTCAGCTTGATAAACCCGCCCCTGCGGGTTCCGCAGTCAGCCATAATTCCCACAAGTCAGCTTGATAAACCCGCCCCTGCGGGTTCCGCAGTCAGCCATAATTCCCACAAGTCAGCTTGATAAACCCGCCCCTGCGGGTTCCGCAGTCAGCCATAATTCCCACAAGTCAGCTTGATAAACCCGCCCCTGCGGGTTCCGCAGTCAGCCATAATTCCCACAAGTCAGCTTGATAAACCCGCCCCTGCGGGTTCCGCAGTCAGCCATAATTCCCACAAGTCAGCTTGATAAAAACCCGCCCCTGCGGGTTCCGCAGTCAGCCATAATTCCCACAAGTCAGCTTGATAAACCCGCCCCTGCGGGTTCCGCAGTCAGCCATAATTCCCACAAGTCAGCTTGATAAACCCGCCCCTGCGGGTTCCGCAGTCAGCCATAATTCCCACAAGTCAGCTTGATAAACCCGCCCCTGCGGGTTCCGCAGTCAGCCATAATTCCCACAAGTCAGCTTGATAAACCCGCCCCTGCGGGTTCCGCAGTCAGCCATAATTCCCACAAGTCAGCTTGATAAACCCGCCCCTGCGGGTTCCGCAGTCAGCCATAATTCCCACAAGTCAGCTTGATAAACCCGCCCCCAGGGTGCGCGATCGGCCACGGGAAAAACCAGCCAACTATATACACCCGCCCCTAGCGATAAAACACACCGGGAACTATATACACCCGCCCCTAGGGTTCTGCATTGTAGTGTTACCTGGGTTCAAATTGAATTTGGGCTGTTAGACATCCTTGGGAAACAACAACTAAAATTTGGATGGTATCCAGACCGAAGCCTGCCATTTTGGTGGAATACGCCACCCGGAGCAGAATGGCGAGGTTATTGCTCTATCCTTAAATTTGACGACTAACTAACATAGACTAACCCCCAACCAAGAAGCGATCGCTCAAGAGGTAAGCGATCGACCCTTAAACTCAAAAACCGCCCCGGTGCATTTCTTTTGTAAAGTGCAACTACTTGCAGTTATTTTGGTTCGCTAGGTAGCTATCAGCGAACTCAGTTAAAACCCTCCGCAGTTCTCGCTTAGGTATAACCGCAAGTTTGTCTTTTAAATCCTGGGCTACTCTAATGCCAAACAGTATATTCGCGGGTTGAGATCCTTCCTGTTTCAGCTTACTTGGATTCTTGTCTGTGAAAAAGTTGGGATTGCCAACTCGATCATAAACGCCTCTTCTGCCTCTTTTCATTTTTTTACCCTCTGTAAAGTTTTGTAAACAATTGCACGTTTTCGGTACTATTGTGTATAATCTTATCAGAGGGATAAGGAAAGAGCCGTTGCAGCGGCTCTGACCCATCAAATCTCTCAAAACGGTTAAGAACCAATTAACTCATCAGTTGAGGATTCTATATGCATACTACCACACAGAGCAAATCTTTGGCAAGTATCTTGTACAGCAAAGCCGCCGTCGCGCGGATTTGTGGTTGCTCTCACCAAATTATTGCCAGGGTTGAAATTTGGTGGAAAGTAATTTTTGTTGTTTTCAAAAAGGGTCACGGGTTGAGACCCAAGTTTGTCAGTAAAAAATCTTTTCATCAAAACTTCCAAACCTTCAGGAAACGCAACACCGGGAAGCTAGAAATATACCCCCACAATCAACCCTATAAATTTGCTGTTGTTAATCCCCAAGGAGACACCTATGAAGTGTCCATCGAAGAAGAGGAAATAACTTGCACTTGCCAGGATTTTGATTTCCAGAGTAAAAACCGTGATGTACTTACCCTAGAAACCGGAACGCGCTGGATTCCCAAGTGTAAGCATATTCACAAAGTATTAGAACTTGGCGATAGGGAGGAGCTTAGAGATTTGATCAACTCTGAAGGGGGTGTTGAGTTTGACGCAGACGACAACTGGTTAATCAGTGATGATTGGGTCAGTGATTATGAATACTCCCAAGTGCCACCCAACTGGTAATTTTCGGTAACTTCCAGGAATCGGTGATTAATCCCTCCCTTCACCCAACCTCGCCAACACAACGACTAAGGAATCCATCATGACCACCACTATCTATAAAAAACTGTTAACTGTCCGAGCCTCAATCTCCGATCTAAACAGAAGCGGGTACAACAAATTTAAGCAGTTTCATTGCTCGACTAATGTTTATTTTTTCAAAAAAAAAAATAGCCCAGCCCGTCACCGCTCCAGGGGGTTGACAAGCCGAGCGAATGGGGATATGATAGAGTCATATCATAGATAATGGGAGGCATAACTTAAATAAAAAAATCACCAATATACCATTATATAATATAGTAGCAGAAGCGCAGCCCAAAAGCAAGGGTTTCCCAAAAAAAGTGGCGCGGGGGCGCCCAGATAATTTTTTTTTATTTTTCGGGATAAAATTAGTTGTAGGGGCGGGTTCCGCAGTCAGCCATAATTCCCACAAGTCAGCTTGATAAACCCGCCCCTGCGGGTTCCGCAGTCAGCCATAATTCCCACAAGTCAGCTTGATAAACCCGCCCCTGCGGGTTCCGCAGTCAGCCATAATTCCCACAAGTCAGCTTGATAAACCCGCCCCTGCGGGTTCCGCAGTCAGCCATAATTCCCACAAGTCAGCTTGATAAACCCGCCCCTGCGGGTTCCGCAGTCAGCCATAATTCCCACAAGTCAGCTTGATAAACCCGCCCCTGCGGGTTCCGCAGTCAGCCATAATTCCCACAAGTCAGCTTGATAAACCCGCCCCTGCGGGTTCCGCAGTCAGCCATAATTCCCACAAGTCAGCTTGATAAACCCGCCCCTGCGGGTTCCGCAGTCAGCCATAATTCCCACAAGTCAGCTTGATAAACCCGCCCCTGCGGGTTCCGCAGTCAGCCATAATTCCCACAAGTCAGCTTGATAAACCCGCCCCTGCGGGTTCCGCAGTCAGCCATAATTCCCACAAGTCAGCTTGATAAACCCGCCCCCAGGGTGCGCGATCGGCCACGGGAAAAACCAGCCAACTATATACACCCGCCCCAGGGTGCTGTAGGGGCGGGTTCCGCAGTCAGCCATAATTCCCACAAGTCAGCTTGATAAACCCGCCCCTGCGGGTTCCGCAGTCAGCCATAATTCCCACAAGTCAGCTTGATAAACCCGCCCCTGCGGGTTCCGCAGTCAGCCATAATTCCCACAAGTCAGCTTGATAAACCCGCCCCTGCGGGTTCCGCAGTCAGCCATAATTCCCACAAGTCAGCTTGATAAACCCGCCCCCAGGGTGCGCGATCGGCCATAATTCCCACAAGTCAGCTTGATAAACCCGCCCCCAGGGTGCGCGATCGGCCATAATTCCCACAAGTCAGCTTGATAAACCCGCCCCCAGGGTGCGCGATCGGCCATAATTCCCACAAGTCAGCTTGATAAACCCGCCCCTGCGGGTTCCGCAGTCAGCCATAATTCCCACAAGTCAGCTTGATAAACCCGCCCCTGCGGGTTCCGCAGTCAGCCATAATTCCCACAAGTCAGCTTGATAAACCCGCCCCCAGGGTGCGCGATCGGCCACGGGAAAAACCAGCCAACTATATACACCCGCCCCAGGGTGCTGTAGGGGCGGGTTCCGCAGTCAGCCATAATTCCCACAAGTCAGCTTGATAAACCCGCCCCTGCGGGTTCCGCAGTCAGCCATAATTCCCACAAGTCAGCTTGATAAACCCGCCCCTGCGGGTTCCGCAGTCAGCCATAATTCCCACAAGTCAGCTTGATAAACCCGCCCCTGCGGGTTCCGCAGTCAGCCATAATTCCCACAAGTCAGCTTGATAAACCCGCCCCTGCGGGTTCCGCAGTCAGCCATAATTCCCACAAGTCAGCTTGATAAACCCGCCCCCAGGGTGCGCGATCGGCCATAATTCCCACAAGTCAGCTTGATAAACCCGCCCCCAGGGTGCGCGATCGGCCATAATTCCCACAAGTCAGCTTGATAAACCCGCCCCCAGGGTGCGCGATCGGCCATAATTCCCACAAGTCAGCTTGATAAACCCGCCCCTGCGGGTTCCGCAGTCAGCCATAATTCCCACAAGTCAGCTTGATAAACCCGCCCCTGCGGGTTCCGCAGTCAGCCATAATTCCCACAAGTCAGCTTGATAAACCCGCCCCCAGGGTGCGCGATCGGCCACGCACCCCACAAGCCAACTTTCGCTCGCCCCCCCTGGCTGTGCGTAGGGTGCGTCACATCCGATCAGCCACTGGGAAAACGAAAAACTTGCGCTATGTGACGCACCTTCTGAGGCCATGAAACACACAAGCCAACTTTCGCTCGCCCCCCCACGCCATAAAACACACCGGGATATTACACCCGCCCCTACCCCATCAATTCCCAACATAACTCCCGAAAGCGATCGCCACGATGTTCAAAACTGCGATACTGGTCAAAACTAGCACAGGCGGGGGAGAGCAAAACAGCCTTAGCTTGGAACACACTAGCCAATTCCGCCGCGCGGGGGATGGCATTTTCGAGAGTTTCCACAATTTCGACATTGTGATAGTCAGTTTCCTGTAACCTTTGAGCAAAGGTGGGGGCTGCCGTTCCGATTAATAAAACCGCCGCCGCTTTTTGGTGAATAGTATTAATCCAGTGGGTATCATCACCAGCTTTAGCTTCTCCACCAGCAATTAAAATCACAGGTGGTTCCACTGCGGCCAATCCGACCTGAGCCGCATCATAATTAGTAGCCTTGCTATCATTAATCCAGCGAATTCCCATCCAGGTGTTAACCTCTTCGAGGCGGTGAGGAACTCCAGGAAAAGTAGAAATAGCGTGAGCAATTGCTTCCTTGTCAATTCCGGCTATTCGGGCTGCGGCTACAGCCATAAGTAGGTTTTGGCGATTATGGTCTCCCACCATTTTCAGCGAGTCAACTGGTGCGATCGCGCATCCGTTTTGGTAGACCCAGTTTTCTTGAATATATACACCCCTCTGGCGATCGCCCAATAATTCCTCAGCACCATTAACGCTAGTCCAGACAGCTTGTGGCCAGAGTTCCGGTGCGGCTCGCCGGAGATAAGCGTCATCACCATTAAAGACCTGCACCTGGGAACGTTCCATTAAACGAGCTTTAATCCGAAAATAATTATCTAGCGTGTAATGGCGGTTAAGATGATCTGGGGTAAAGGTAGTCCAGATGCCGATTTGAGGCGCGAGGGTTGATGATGACTCAATCTGAAAACTGCTAATTTCAGCAATGACCCAATCTAAGGGTGTCGAGGAGTTTTGTTGTTGTTGCAGCGCCAACTCACAGACAGCATTACCAATATTTCCGCAAGCCGGGGCCGCACTTCCCGCCACTTCAAATATTTTAGCAATCAGGGCCGTGGTAGTAGTTTTGCCGTTAGTCCCCGTAATTCCCACCCAAGGGATATCCTGGAGATTTCGCCAAGCCAGTTCCATTTCGCCGATAGTTTCTATACCCAGACTGCGGGCGGTTTCCAATGCTGGCAAATCCCAGGGAACCCCGGGACTAACCACTACCAAATCTGGTGCCGTGTCGGGGTCGAAATTCTGCCTCAAATTAACTGTAATTCCTTCCTCAATGAGGGTCTGACACTGTTGCTGTAGAGATTCTGATGTGTTGCGATCGCTAACAGTTACCTGCCATCCCTGAACCTTTAACAGGCGCGCCGTGGCATTTCCTGATTTTCCCAGACCAATAATATGAGCGTTGGGCATTGTATCCTTACCCTGCACCTTGATTGAGCATTTTTGATTCTATCAGAAGAGGCTGATTTTAAGTGACCTTAGGGGAGTTTATCCGGTTATTAATATTTTTGGCGTTTAATTATATCATAAAAAATTATTTTGTCAAGTTACTTGACAGATTGTAACAAAAACGTTACATTGGTTAACATAAATTAATAAACGGGATTACCCCAAGAAGTTCCCACTGACCTTGGTGAAACTTTCTTAGTAGTAATTCTGATGCAATTATCGGAGGATAAAAAATGGTTATTTTAGCAGCTTTATTTATCAGTGGTTGGCTGGCTGTTTCTGTAATTGGAACTATGGCTTATTTTCGTGGTGAACAGTCCAAACCCATCCACATGAGAAACTGGAACTCTGATTCCTTTGACAGTCTTTCTCAGGCGTTAACAGGTGTAGCCGTAGACTATAGCCAACGGGTTCCTGCTTACAGTATGGATGCTTACCGCAGCCAGAATTTCTCCAAGTAAATTCTCTTCAGTCACCAATAGCTTTTAGACTCTCTTCTTGAGGGCAATCCTAACGGGTTGCTCTTTTTTTTTTATAGTGATATAATCATCACCCGTGGGGGGTAATTAGTTTTTAGTCTCTACCTTGAGGAGCATCATAATTTGATGTCAATTATCATGTCAAGGCGGGTTGAGAATGCGGGTTAAGAATCAAGAATATTTTAATCCCAGGACTCCATAGAAGAATCAGAAGTTTGATTATCCAAAGGTAAAGCATCAACAGATAATTGTTTGAGTTCGGGAAGTTTTACCACTTCTTTTTCAGTTTGTTTAACATTAATAGGTAACTGTAAAGGTTTGACCTTCTCAATCCAACAACTAGCCAGAGGTAAAGTTTGTTCAAGTTCATCAAGGGGACGAGGGATGACCATCACTGCATTTAATTCGCCAATGCGTTCAGCCTCATACATTCCAGCTTCTAAAGCCACTGCTACATCAGCAACCGAACCCCGAATAATAGCAGTACATAGTCCCGCGCCAATAATTTCATAGGAAGCGAAATAAACATCTCCCGCCTTCAGCATCGCATCAGCCGCGCCGACCATAGCAGGAAATCCTCTCGTTTCCAATAAACCTACGGCTTGATTACTGAGGCGAGAGTGACCGCCACTGGCTGCTAATTGGGAGAGACGAGACCCAATCGGTAAAACATACTCTAAGTTAGGGAGAGGCCTAGCAATGACTAGGGAAGAAACAAACTGATTGAACTGTTTAGCAGTATCAACTCCGGTTTCAATGGCTAGGCGGATATCAGCAATACGACCGCGCACAATAGCGGTACAGTAGCCACTACCGATTTTTTCATACCCAACCAGGTGAACACCTGCAGATTTCAGCATCATATCAGCAGTGCCGACGATCGCTGGAAAACTGCGGGTGGAGATTAACCCCAAAGCAGTATCTTTAAATTCTGGCTCAGTATTGCGCCTTTGGGGAAATGAGGTTTGCAAGTGTTCATCCATGACTGTATTTTACCTGCTAGAGAGAAGACTTGAGAATCCCGATGGATTAATCTGGGGATTTTCGCGTTCATCAACCCCAGTTTCTCTCAAAAATTAGGGGGTTTTCTATGGGGGAGCAAAGTCTTTAACAACTCATTGATTTGAGTTTGTCCGTAGACCTGCGGACCTTTGCGAATTGAGGGTTCTGGTTCTGGTTCTGGTTCTGGTTCCGGTTGGGGTTCTGGTTCCGGTTGGGGTTCCGGTTCCGGTTGGGGTTCCGGTTCCGGTTGGGGGATGAAATCAACCTCAGTAGCAGAAAAATTGACCTGACGAGATTGATCACCAATTAATGAACCGGAAGCTACAACGTGCTGAGATGGGATATCAGAATTAATCAAAGTTGACTCTGAACCAATACAAGCCAGAGCCCCAATTTTTCCAGCACCGACGATGAGTACAGTAGTACCAATACAGACACCCTTATCTATTTCTAGGATACCCTGATCAGCATGAATAATAGTCCCCATACCAATACAGACCCCAGCAGCGATCGCAATTTGGCTATCAGGAGCGGCGGTAATTACCACTCCTGGGGCGATGGCTACACTGGGGTCAATGGTGACATCGCCACTCACATAGTAAGCATAATCCGGGTGATGGGGTGGCGACATACACATTCGGCTTGAACCTCTGAAAAGTAAACAGGGATTTTCGAGAGAGTTAATTAAGGTCGTTGGATAATTTCCTCAAGAACCCGACGCTTGGCTTGAGCATCAATACCAATCAAGCGAACATACTCACCGCTATGTTCCTGCATACAGCCTTCTAGGGCTGCCATAACCTCCCGTTGATTATTAGAGTCGATGGGGGTACAGCTACGCCAGGACCCCGTGCGGAAGCGACGCTTATCAGCGTGTTCCGTGCCAATTTTATAACCCTGAGCCAGGAGGTTTTTAACTTGCTCAATAGTTTCAGAAGTCAAACTACTATTAGCAGATGAGTAGGATGATTGAGCTGAACGACTAGAGGGCGCAGGGGAAGCCGCGCTAGGACCAGGGGTAGCAGAAACCCTACCGTCAGGTCGTTGGATAATCTCTTCAACCGCCCGCCGTTTAGCTTTTTGGTCAATGCCAATTAAGCGGACATATTCCCCTGTATGCTCGTTCATGAAGGCATCTAATTGACTGAGAACAGCCGAAGCACTGGAGCTGTCAATTTGGGGACCACTACGCCAGGAACCCGTGCGGAAGCGACGCGCGTCGGCGTATTCCGTGCCAATTTTATAGCCTTGGTTCAGGATTTGGGAAACCTTTTGTGCCAAGTCAGAACTACCAGTAGCAGTAGTTCTGGAGGGGCTGGCTGTGGAAGCTGCGGCATTGGAGACCTGACCGTTAGAGGACTTACTAGCGACAGGACCATCAGGACGTTGGATAATTTCTTCAAGTACCCGGCGCTTGGCTTTGCTATCAATTCCCAACAGGCGGACATATTCGCCTTGATGGTCTTGCAGACAGGCGGCTAAGGCTGATACAACTTCGCTGGTGTTGCGGGAGTCAATGGGAGCGCAACTGCGCCAAGAACCTGTGCGGAAGCGACGTGCGTCGGCGTGTTCGGTACCAATTTTATAGCCTTGGGCTAGAAGTTGGCTGATGGTTTGTACCGTTTCTGGGGGAATAGGCCCTGCGCCTAGGTTGCTATGTCCGCCAGATCTAGCGCGGCCACCATTACTGCTGCTTCCCTTAGTTTCATTTCGTAGGGGACTGATGCAGGCGAGGTTTTCTGAACACTGATAACCTGCTGCTAATGCTTGGTTAACTCCCACCACATGAGTTGAGAATTTGATATCAGTATCTGTTACGCTCGGTAAGCGATCGGCTTGTTGTTGGTTAGTGATAATTGCTCCTGAGGGAACATATTTTCCGGGGGGAATTTCCACATCTTGGATGAGGGCGTGCATCATGACAATACAACCATTTCCGACTCTGGCATTGAATACAGTAGAGCGGAAACCAATAAAGCAATTGTCCCCGACATAAGCCGGACCATGAATCAGAGACAAATGGGTGATTGAGGAATTTTTACCAATCCAAACGGAGTAGGATTGACCATCATCTCCTTTGACTTTGCCTTCATCTAAGCCGTGAATAACAACGCCATCTTGAATATTGGACTCATCGCCAATATAAAAGGGGAATCCTTCGTCAGCGCGGATAGAGGTTCCCGGGGCGACCAGGACATGAGCGCCGATGCGAACATCACCGATGATATTCGAGAAGGAATGAACGTAAGCTGTGGGGTCAATTTTGGGCTCCGCCAGGTTTTTAGACCAGGGTGTGGGAGGAGCCGCATGGCCTTTAACTGCCATAACTGAATTTCTCCTAACTAACTTTTTATAGGGTTGACTTTTGGTGGTACGGATAATCGATGAATTATCCCTGTAGGGGCTGGTTATTCGGTATTTTCGCGCCTTCGGGAGTATACTTGCAAACCTCCCCGTACCAGGCTTTGGGGTTAACCCAGCTCTGTTGCTCAACCTAAACGGTTCTGCTGTTTTTGACTGTAAATCTGGCCATTAGCAGTGCTAACGGTGTCAATAATGGCAACTACGGCTGCATCACTGGGTCGATTTTCGCTTCCAGGAATTTGGCGAGCCGCACTTCCGAGACTAACCAGAACCCACTCACTAAAACCCGCACCCACATAGTCGCACGCCACTTCATATTTTGATGTTGGCTCTCCCTGTTCATCTAAGAGTTGCAATAGCAAAAACTTGGAACCTCGGAGACTGGGTTCCTTCTGGGTACTAACAACTGTGCCAATAACTCTGGCAATTTGCATCTTAATTTGATGTTAAGGAACTGTACGGCAGGAACATTTTTCCCCCCGACTGAGCAGGAAAATAGATGGGGTCAATTGGTAGATTGACCTACTACGGGCGAACTATGCAGTCGGTTCGGGCTTGGCTGTGGTTGAACTACATACCCCTAGGGGTCATTGGAGTTAACCTACGGACGGTTAAGAGGACGTATCCCGGCGACGCTTTCACGGAATTGTTCTACCGCTTCGGTGTAACGAATTGGTAGGACATATTCTAGGTTTTCATGGGGACGGGCAATAATATGGGTGGAAAGAACTAACCCACCATTTACCCGTCGCACCGACTCGGTTCCGGCGGAGACAGAAGCCTGAACTTCTGACACATCTCCGCGAACAATGACGGTGACACGACCGCTACCGATTTTTTCGTAGCCTACTAAGGTTACGCGGGCAGCTTTTACCATGGAATCGGCTGCCTCTACTACCGCTGGAAAACCCAGGGTTTCTATCATGCCAACTGCAATGGCCATAGTATGTTTTGACTCCTGAACCTCGATTTGATTACCACGCCTAGATGTCGCACAGAACACTGGTTTCTACTCGGTTCGGCTCTGATGGCTTCTCAGACAAGCTATCAACTCCCTGATCCTAATTTTCAGGGAGGGAGTTTTCAGAACTTAGAGACAAGATTGGCCTTGTCTGTACGACTTTTTCGGCGATCGGGTGAGGGGGTTAACGCTTGCCCCATTACGTCTAGTAGGACCGGAACTGTTCGACCGCATCGGTGTAACGAATTGGTAGAACGTACTCTAGATTTTCATGGGGACGAGCAATGATGTGGGTTGATGATACTTCTCCACCATTCACCCGTTTGACTGACTCAATGCCAGCGGAAACTGATGCTTGTACCTCGGAGACATCTCCTCGGACAATCACGGTCACACGACCGCTGCCAATTTTCTCATATCCGACTAAAGTAACGCGCGCGGCTTTTACCATGGAGTCGGCTGCTTCTACAACAGCCGGAAAGCCTATGGTTTCAATCATTCCAACAGCGATGGACATCTTACAACTACTCCTAATTACGGACAGACTGAACTCAACTGGGCAAATCTCTTGCTAACTGAGTCCCATGACCACAAAGACTAATGATTCTTTTTGTGTATGCGGAAAAATTTTTCAACCTCCCTCAAATTATAAGAATACGAGAATTGTGGCTTCTTTGACAATATTAATCTGGATTATAATTTCTCATGTTCGAGATTATTTTTATTGATTGTTAATAGAAATTAAGGTTTTTTAAACAAAGTTAATATTTGGAGACAAAAATGCCGATTTATCTTGACTTTTGTAACAACTTGTGCTATATCCCAAAGGCAGACCCTAGGTAATTTGACTAGAAATGGCTGGTTATTGGGGATGAATTTGACGATTAGCTCTGTTTAGGACGGAAATTCTGATATATTAATCTGAGGGTTAATATTTCTTTATGTAAGTTAAATGATTCAGTTCCTCCTACAAGCTAGTTGGTGGATACCCATATATGGTCTCATGGGGGCAGTGTTGACCCTTCCTTGGTCAACGGGGTTAGTCCGACGCACAGGGCCAAGACCAGCAGCCTACTTTAATATATTGATGACTTTAGTGGGTTTTATCCACGGTGCGGTAATTTACCGATCTATCTGGTCAATGCCGGGTCAACAAATTCACATTGCATGGTTACAAGCTGCGGGATTAGACTTATCTTTTGTCCTAGATGTTTCTCCCGTAAGCCTAGGAGCCGTGGAACTGGTCACAGGTATCAGTCTAGTGGCTCAGGTTTATGCCTTGGGGTACATGGAAAAAGACTGGGCGACGGCTCGGTTTTTTGGTTTGATGGGCTTTTTTGAGGCGGCAGTGAGTGGTTTGGCTTTGAGTGACTCGCTGCTACTTAGTTATATTTTGTTGGAATTGCTGACTCTCTCAACCTATCTACTGGTGGGTTTTTGGTATGCTCAACCCCTGGTAGTCACGGCGGCGCGAGATGCGTTTTTAACTAAACGAGTGGGAGATGTATTGTTGTTAATGGGGGTGGTTTATATCGGCACGATCGCCGGTAGTTTAAACTTCTCGGATTTAGAACTATGGTCGGAAACCCACAATTTACCACCCCTTACGGCGACTTTATTAGGATTAGCCCTAATTTCTGGACCTATTGGCAAATGCGCCCAATTTCCCCTACACCTATGGCTTGATGAAGCTATGGAAGGTCCAAACCCGGCTTCTCTACTCCGAAATTCGGTAGTAGTGGCGGCGGGGGCCTATGTTCTGATTAAACTACAACCAATTGTCGCGCTGTCTCCGGTGGTGTCGGACACTTTAATTGTGTTGGGAACAGTAACGGCTATTGGGGCTTCTTTGGTGGCGATCGCTCAAATTGATATCAAACGAGCGCTTTCCCACTCTACTAGCGCCTATTTGGGTTTAGTGTTTGTAGCCGTAGGTCAAAGCCATGTGGATATAGCCCTGCTGTTACTATTCACCCATGCGATCGCCAAATGTCTGTTATTCATGAGTGCAGGTTCAGTAATTTTGACCACCAACACCCAAGACATGACCGAAATGGGGGGATTATGGTCTAAAATGCCTGCCACCACCACTGCATTTATTGTTGGTGCATCAGGAATGGTAGCCGGATTACCTTTAGGGATGTTCTGGACTTTCCGAAGGTGGGTAAGTGGTTTCTGGACTGTACCACCTTGGTTATTGATTTTGTTGCTGCTGGTGAACTTCCTCACCACCCTAGGATTAACCAGAGTTTTCGGCTTAGTCTTTACTGGTCAGTCGCAACCGAAAACCCGACGCGCCCCAGAAGTCCTGTGGCCGATGGCTTTACCAATGGTTTCCATGACTATTGTGACTCTGTTAGTGCCGATGATGCTACAAAGCTGGCAACTATTACTGAGTTGGTCAGGAACCTTCGTAGAAGCGCCCGTCTCTGGAGTCCAAGAAGTAATTAACCATGTAGCTTTACCCCTGTTGTTGGTCTCAAGTGTATTAGGGGTGGGTATAGGTAGCAGTATTTATGTATACGGGCCGGGGAGAGAACCCTATAAATTCCCCTACCAACCCATACAGGATTTACTCGCTTACGATTTCTATATCGATCGCCTTTATGGTCTGACCGTTGTATTTTTGGTTAATCGTATCTCCGCCATCAGTTATTGGATCGATCGCTATATCATCGATGGGTTTGTCAACGGCTTAGGTTTAGCCACCCTCTTTAGCGGTGAAGGACTTAAATATAGTATTTCTGGACAATCACAGTTTTATGTCTTCACCATAGCCACAGGTATAGCCGTGTTGTTGATTTTAATGCTGTGGCCATTTTAGACCCCTTCCCGACCACATTAACCGTAAAAATCGATGCTAAGTGTTTTAATTTGGATTCCGCTGTTAGCTGCCCTCCTGATTGTACTCTGGCCAAACCTCAGCCCCCAATTATCCCGTCAAATCTCCCTATTAACCGCTGGCGGGTTATTGGTGTGGTCTCTAATTTTGGCAAGGTTATTTGATCCGACTGTAGCCGATCTACAGATGGTAGAACATATTACCTGGATTCAACCCCTCGGCTTAAATTACTATCTGGGGGTAGATGGTTTATCCTTGCCGTTGGTGATTATCAATGCCTTATTAGTAGCGATCGCTATTTGGTCTTCTGACTTAGACATTTCTCGACCCCGGCTATATTATCCCCTGCTGTTGATTATCTTTGCCGGAGTCGCTGGCACCTTTTTATCCTCCAACCTGCTGCTGTTTATACTGTTTTACGAAGTCGAACTAATTCCCCTGTATCTACTCATCGCCATTTGGGGAGGCAAAAACCGAGGCTATGCAGCCACCAAGTTTCTGCTTTATACAGCAGTTTCCGGTCTGTTAATTTTAGCCGCCTTTTTAGGCATAGTCTGGTTAACCAAAGCACCTGATTTTGATTTGGATACCCTCATAACTTCCACTTTGGGAGTGTCCGCATTACCCCTCACTACCCAACTAATTCTACTGGGGGGACTGGTAATCGGATTTGGTATTAAAATCCCCGTAGTCCCCTTTCATACTTGGCTACCCGATGCCCATGTGGAAGCCTCAACCCCTGTATCAGTTTTATTGGCGGGGGTATTATTAAAGTTGGGAACCTATGGTTTACTAAGGTTTGGGGTCGGTTTATTTCCAGATGCTTGGAATGCGATCGCCCCTTATGTCGCGAGTTGGGCAGTAGTTAGCGTTTTATATGGTGCTTCCTGTGCGATTTCACAAAAAGATATCAAGAAGATGGTCGCCTATAGTTCCATCGCCCACATGGGTTATATTATCCTAGCTTTTGCCGCCGCCTCTCCCATCAGTTTACTCGGTTCAGTCATGCAAATGGTTAGTCATGGCTTAATTTCTGCCCTGCTATTTTTAACAGTGGGAGTAGTTTACAAAAAATCGGGAAGTCGAGATATCGATGTGATTCGTGGCTTATTAAACCCTGAACGCGGTTTACCTTTAATCGGTAGTATAATGATTGTCGCGGTTATGGCTAGTGCTGGTATTCCCGGTTTAGTGGGATTTGTATCAGAATTTCTTGTCTTTAGAGGCAGTATGGAAGTGTTCCCCGTGCAGACTCTTCTGTGTATGGTGGGAACTGGTTTAACTTCTGTTTACTTTCTGATTATGATTAACCGTGCCTTTTTTGGTCGCTTGTCCGAGTCAGTCATTAATTTACCAAGGGTACAATGGCGCGATCGCATTCCAGCTATAGCCTTGGCTGTGATTATCACCTTTCTAGGACTACAACCGACCATCCTAGTTAAATGGACTGAAAGCACCACATCAGCACTCATGTATAAGCCCCCAATTGTAGCTCAAATTGAATCAAATGTCAAGGCGATCGGCTTAAATTAATCTCGTCACTCAATCAAAATTGCCCACCATCTAAACTTGTGAATTTATCCACTATGACCAGCAATCAAATCCACCCATTGTTCAAATATATTGAACGCTTAGAAGCTGGTGATGCCTTATTACCAGACTCTCCCCAAAACCTCCTTGAAGTAGTTGGCATCCTCAAAAGTTACGGCATAGTTTTAGATGCCTACTCCGACAACCTGATTTATGTGGCTGACCATCAATTTTTAGTATTTTTCCCGTTTTTTAAATACTTCAATGGCGATTTAAATATCCCCAAATTGCTCAAGTATTGGTGGCACGATCGCATTAATTATGAATATGCCGAATATTGCATGAAAGGGATGTTATGGCATGGGGGAGGCGGACTAGATTCTTACTTGGATTCATCACAATTCCAACAGTTAGCAGAAGCAGCTATTCAGACTAAATTTAAAGGCAATAGTTTCATTCTGCTACTACATCAGATGTTCCCAGAATTTCTACCCGAACAAGTACGACAGTCAGCCTATTATAGCGCTTTGGGGCAATTTTGGCGAGTCATGAGTGATATTTTTATCTCCCTTTCTGACCTCTATGACCAAGGGGAAATTAAATCCATTCCCGCCGTAGTGCAGCATATCTTAGATGGATTAGTTGCCGCCGCCAATAATCCAATTACTTATGGCGTTAAATTGGGGGATAAAACATTAGATATAATCCCTAAATCTGCCGGACTCACATTTTTAATGGATACAGCAGTTCCCTATGTGGAAGCCATTTTTTTCCGTGGTACACCCTTCCCGGGTACAGTATCCTATAACGCTCAAGTTCATCAAATCCCCAGCCTACAAAAAGAATTTACATACGGTGCTTTATACGCTGACCCCCTCCCCATTGGTGGTTCCGGTATTCCCCCCACTCAATTAATGCAGGATATGCGCCATTTTTTACCTGATTATCTCCACAATATTTATAATAATAGTTGCCGAGGAGAGGATGATTTGCGTGTGCAAATATGCCAAAGTTTTCAAAAGTCTATGTTTTGTGTCACGACAGCCGCCATTAAAGGACTAGCACCCTATCCCCTGAACACTGACGACCCCGAACAAAAAAAGGCTAATCGCGCCTATCTGGAAAATTGGTTAAATCGGTTTACCACTTCCCGTTTGTCTGAGGTTAATCAACCTACTTCGACAGATTTTCAACCGTTTCTAGTGCGTTCATAGTTCATCTCAATTGGCAAATTTTTACTTTCTGAATTATGAGTTATTCAAGACTGCAAACTCTGGGAAGATATCTGCGTCCCCATTGGCAAATATCACTATTAGGAACAGTGTCTCTGTTCGTGGTAAATGTGGTGGGGGTTTATATACCTTTACTTATTCGTAATGGTGTAGATGACTTACAAGATGCCGTAGAGTTTCAGGAAGTAGGATGGCAGGTTTTATTGATGGTCGCCCTAGCATCAATTATGTGGGTGATTCGCATGACATCCCGAATTTTAATTTTTGGGGTGGGGCGACAGGTAGAATTTGACCTAAAACAGAAGATTTTTAATCATCTTATTTTCCTGGAATCTTCCTATTTTTCTAATAGTAGAATCGGGGATTTAATTAATAGGGCAACCTCTGATGTTGATAATATTCGGCGGTTGGTAGGCTTTGCAGTCCTGAGTTTAATTAATACCATATTTGCTTATGGTTTGACTTTGCCAGTCATGCTGGCTATTAATATTAAGTTGACTATATTATCGATTTCGGTTTATCCGTTGATGTTAGTGTTGGTGCAGATTTTTAGCGGTAAACTGCGAGATCAACAGATGGAAGTGCAGGAAAAACTCTCCGATTTAAGTGATTTAATTCAGGAAGATATGAGCGGCATATCTTTGATTAAAATTTATGCTCAGGAAACCGCAGAAAGGCAGGCTTTTCGAGAACATAATCAAGGGTTATTATCGGCTAATTTGAAGTTGGCGAGAACTCGAAATTTCTTGTTTCCTTTATTGGGAGGTTTGGCGAGTTTAAGTCTCCTGATTTTGCTGGCTGTGGGAAATGAGGCGATCGCTCAAGGTGATTTAAGTATCGGGGATTTTGTCGCCTTAGTATTATATGTCGAAAGGTTGGTATTTCCCACCGCTTTATTAGGCTTTACTATTACCGCTTATCAGCGGGGAGAAGTCAGTGTTGACCGGGTTGAGTCTATCCTCAGTATTAAACCTAAAATTCAAGATCCACCTCAGCCTATACCCCTGATAACTCCCGTTAAGGGGTGGTTGAGTGCGAGAGATTTAAACTATACTTACCCCGCCGCCAAAACTCCCGCCCTTAATCATGTTAATTTTACCATTCTACCAGGGGAAACTGTCGCGGTAGTCGGTCCTATTGGGTCGGGAAAAACTACCCTAGCTAATGTAATTCCTCGGCTGTTGGATATTGATATAGATAGCTTTTTTATTGATGGTCAGGATATCACTCAACTCTCTCTGGCGCAACTGAGAAAAGTAATTGCTTATGTTCCCCAGGAGAGTTTTCTATTTAGTACCACTATTGCTAATAATATTTGCTATGGTAATCCCTCAGCATTGCGATCGCAAATAGAAGCCGTTGCGAAAATTGCTCAAATTCACGATGAAATCACCAATTTTCCCAAAGGTTATGATACAATAGTTGGGGAGCGGGGTATCACCTTATCTGGTGGGCAGCGACAACGAACTGCCCTAGCTCGTGCCTTGCTTTGTGATGCTCCTATCTTGATTTTAGATGATGCCCTCTCTAGTGTAGACAATCAGACAGCCACCGACATTCTCTATAATCTGACTAGCGGGACTGTACGCCAAACGGTGTTATTCATTTCTCACCAAATGTCAGCTACAGCCAAAGCCGATCGCATTTTGGTGATGGACCAAGGCACAATAGTACAGACCGGAACCCATGACCAGTTACTACAGGAAGAGGGACTATATCGGAGACTTTGGCAACAGCATCAACTCGAACAAATGCTGGCTTGATTACAATAGGAATCATCAACTGTCAATTTATGAAACCAGAGTATGAGTGTATCGGTTGGCAACGAGTTACTACAAAAGGGAAAAACCCTCCAGAATACGGGTTTGTGTGGTTTGACCATGCAAGTAGTTTTTGCCTTCGTCGCGATTTTATCATTAATTTTCACCACCACAGGTAGAAGTATTTCTGATGATGCTAACCCCGCCCTCGGTGTAAGTGTAACCTTTGCAGTTACCGGACTAATTATCGCCGGATTTAGCATTGTTATATCATTTCGCTATGCCAACATAGGCAAACAGTTATTATCCCTCAATACAGTCAAACCCAAAAAATCCGACACAGTTAGACTCTTGCGGGTCGGCTTATTATTGGGAATGGTTGGTATCCTGATTGCATTAATGGGGTCAGGTATAACCGCATCGGTATTAATTGCCAAAACCATTTCGCAGCCACCAGGAACCACCCTAACCGAAGCCAGTGAGGCGGTTAGAGCCCTGGATGTATTTGTGATGATTGCCAATTTAAATGTACTAGCAACCCATTATGTTGGCAGTGTAGCATCAATTTGGCTACTTTATCGAATTTAGTTGCCGCGCAATCTTCCTAGGGTAGTAATATAAATAACCGCTTCATCGGTGGGGATACCCAACACCTCATTAACCAGGTTATCAAAAAAACCACCGATACCACTAGCACCTAAACGTAGGTGGGTGGCGGCGAGGTTCAATCTTTGGCCGAGATGACCAGCATCGCTATGTAAATAACGATAAGCGCGATCGCCATATTTAGCGATCGCCTTGTTCAAGTCAGCAGTATGAAAAAGCAGCGCCGCCGCATCTCGTCCCAAATCTTGTCCCAAACACAGATAATGCAACTCTCGCCGAAAATTTTTAAAGCGAATTTGCCTAAGTTCCTGTGCTTTGGGGGCATAATAATAACATCCCTCCTCTAGTCCATTCACCCCAGAGACAGCGATAAAAGATTCAATCAGACTCAAATCAAAAAAGTCCGGTGCAGCATCTAAACCCTGATAACCGTAGTGCTGATGTTGATAGGTAAAATCCAGTAGAGCGAGTAATTCTTCCAGGTTGAGATTCCCCCCACTATAGCGACGGGTTGATCGTCGGCGCAATTGGGCTGTATTTAACCCCTTGAGGTCTTTTCCCCAATCAATGGCAGGGGTGACAGTCGAGACCTTGGTGCAGAAGGGGAAATTATATTTATCTTCGGGTTCTTCTTCTGATGCTAATTTTTTCCAGCCTTGGGAACCGGAGGTGTCCGATTTAATTTGGCTGGCACAGTGGAGGTAATGGAGCATTTCCCCATCGGGAATTTCGGGATAGTCGGTTTGGGTAGCCGAGGGTAAGGCGGTTCGGAATTGGGGAAGGTTCTGGTCAATTTCCAGTAAGTCAGCCAAAGCCACCACAGCGATCGCTGCTTCCGTTTCCGAATCCAGGTATAGTAAGTTATTAAGGGTTTCGTCGGCAAATCCGCCAATTAGATGGGGACGATAGGAATTTAAGGCTCCTGCTAGTTCCAAATTACCCAATAAGTGACCTGTATCGAGAAATATGCGACGATAGGCGCGGTCTTGGTATCGCCAAGCTGAACGGTAAAATACAGCAGTAACGACCATCGCCAGTTTAGTATTTTCCAGGCATGGATGCCAAAAACAGGCTTGTTTCAACTCCGACCAAATTTGGCTATCCCAAAATTGCACTAGGGAGTGATGTAGGGTTTGATAGTTATACAGTCCCGCTGGTAATTCTGGGGTTCCCCTGGAAACTAGATAGATTTCGGCTGGATACAGTCCCCCGGCTGAGGGTGACGATCGCAAATAGTGAAATCCGCTAGTTGTGGCTAGTTTAGCGGTTAACCCATAGGTATGTAGTAGTAGACTAGATAATCGCTGCCATGGGTCTGTGTTGGCTGTGGGAATTTGAGGATCGGATATTTCTTTGAGATAGGGTTTCAGGTCAAATACCGTGCCAATCTTGTATTCTTTGAAGGGTTCTGGTTGTTTAGTCCAGTCTAACTGTTGACCCTTAGAGGCTAAGGTGTCGGGATCGTATTTGGTTCGCTCATGGTAGTATTGGGCGATGGATTTCAGTGGTTCTGACATTATGACACAGGTTAAATGTGAGGACGGACAGAATCGTTAACGGGAAAGCCAGAGATGCGATCGCGCTATGTGGTCAAAGTCCTAACGCCACTCCCCAAGTTTACACTTTTTTAGTGCGATCAGCTCGCAGCAACTGAGCAAATCTTAGCACAGTTACCAGTCAATTAGGCTGTCTGGGTTCACGCTACACAGGTTTTTCCTGCCAAATCTTGATGGGGAATTTCCACAAAATGCTTTCGCAAGTGGCGAGAGTTAATCTGATTATCGGTGGCTGACCCATAGCGCCATAATTTACTGGTGAGCAAGATTTGTGGGAAAATCAGCTTATTAACTCACCCATCAGTATACATACTTATTGGTCTCCCCAACCATGAAACCCCAGACTAACTTTATTGTCATTGATACAGAAGGACAACCGATTCTGAAAGCTATGGCGATCGTTGATCATCAGGGAAACTTAATTTATGAAGCCTTTGACGAAAGACATTGCCAAAATCCCCAACTTATCGACCAAAGTAAACCCCTGAAAACCATAGTTAATGAATTCTTAGCTATAGCCGGATCTCAAACCATTATCTGTCACTATGCACGTCATGATATGGAAGTGCTTAGGAATACATTTCGCGCTGTCGGTGTCCGACCACCTCGCCTCAGTTTTCAATGCAGTTTTGAATTGGCTCAACGCTATCTTCCACAATTAGGAAGTAATAGCCTACAAACTATTAGCAAACAGCTAAATTGAAGCCGGGATGACCAGACCAATAACCGCGATTTCCTCCATCGTGCCAAACATGATGCCTTATTTACTTATCAACTTTATCGACGCATGATTAACGAACTATTAAAAACTCGACTGCAACATCAACCCAACCCCTTTGGAACCAGCAGGGTTGATACTCCTTTCCAAAGCCACATTGATTTTAGGGCGATTTTTGACAATGAATTTGAGCGACTAAAACATATTCTTTCTGATATTAAAAATGATGTCAATCATCAGAGCAAAGGAGCCGTAGTTATTGGGGAACCAGGTTCTGGCAAAACTCACCTAATGATGAGATTAGCCCAAGATTTATTAACTAAGAATAGGCTCTTATTTATTCGGCAACCTAATAATCCTGACACGGTTCTATTTCATACCTATAGCCGCATTCTGGAGTCTTTAATTCAAACAGTTCCTGACAGTTCACATACTCAGCTTGAATATTTGCTGGCTAATAGTTTCGCGCAAATCATCAAAAATACTCAGGATTATGCTACCCCTACCACCCAAAAAGATGAACGATTAATTGAGTTAATAAAAGCCGATAATCTCAAGCTATTTACCGACCTCGGAAAAGAGGATACTCGCCTGAAACGAGAATATTGGCAACACATAGAAAAACGTGCTTATGATTGGTGGATTAATCAGTTTTCTTCTGCTGGATATGCGCCCAAAATTCTCAAAGGGATAATTCGGTTTTGTGGCTATACCGATTTTAAACGCCGTCAAACTATTACTCAGTGGTTAGCTATGAATGATGTAGCACCCGAGGAGTTAGAAAAGGTCGGTTTGGAAAGCTGGGGAGAAGACACCAGTCGGGAGGAAATTTCCCTGGCGGCGTTGGCGGTTTTTAGTAAGCTGTCTCTCTTGGATGAACCCTTAATTATTATTTTTGACCAGTTAGAAGGTTTGGGTCAAAAACACAATGAACGACTGTTACAAAGTTTTGGAGAGGCGGTTAAGGAAATCTTTACCCATGTTCCCAATAGTTTAATTATCTTAAATCTGTTTCCCGATCGCTGGTTACAATTTCAGCAGGTTTTTGATGGTTCAATTATTGACCGTATTTCTCAATCTCAAATTATCCTAAATAAGCCATCTAATGAACAACTCAAGCAATTACTTGATTTAAAAGCACAGGTGGCTGATGTGACTATTGATGAATTATTTGAACCCCAGGAAATTGCCGACATTTTAACTGCGCCTTCTATTCGTTCAGTTGTGAATGCGGCGGCGGACTACTACCGCTATAAAATTGATGGTATTTGTTTACCTCAGCGACCTGATAAATCGGGTAATTCTGGGGTTATAGGGATGATGGAAAAACAAATTCATCAGTTGAGAGAAGAGGTGGCGGAACTCAAATTCATTGTCAGTAAATTAGTTGATACTTTTAATTTAGCCGACGGGGAAAATATTGTCAGAGTTTTTCCTAATGGTATGGCGGCTAGGTCGCCAATTAACTCTTCTCGGCGTAGTCAATTAGAAGATTATCTACGACAGCAAAGGGGTATCCTAGAACAGAATTATGGTCAACCAGCGATTATTTCGGAAAGTGATGATTTCGGGAAATTAAAGATGATTATTGAATCATTAAAGCTGGTTTTGTCTCCCCTGAGTGTGGATATTTTGCGACTGGGGAAACGGGTACTTCCTGAACATTTGGTGATTAAGACAGCAACCCATCAATTTGCGATCGCTTTTTTGCACCAAAGCGGGACTCGATTTTATCACCGGATGAGAAACTTAAACGAATTGGTCAGCCATCGTCCTGATATTCATTTTAACCTGTGTCGAGATGCGCGGGAAGATTTGATATCAGGAAAGTCTAGTAAGATAGAGTTAGAAAAGTTCTGTCAGGGGAACAATAGCCATTATCTTCTGTTTGACCGAGACCAACGCATCACTTTTGAGTTAATTTATCAGGCGATCGTTGATATCCAAAATCGCGATTTAGAGATAGATTTACCAGAAGCCTTAGATATTCTCCTGTTAGACTACCAGGACTATTGGCTATTCCAAAACCTCACTCAACTCACCCTAGATGGTTAGCAACCAAATAGCTGAATAGTTGAGTTCAGAAATAGGTTGGATGATGCTTTCGTCTCACCCAACCTATCGGTAACTTACGACACTGTAGACATCAACTTGGAAGAAGATGCAATTTCGGGTACTTTATTCCAAGTATGATCAGAGATGGTATCAGGGACTGGAACCGGATAACCCATACCTCGCCAAAATTCTTGAACTCTTGTTTGTTTAGCTTCCAGACGAGTTTTTAGCATTTCCGCTGCTTTCTCGGGTTCGCCACAACCACAGAAAAATAAATCAGCCGCAAAATAGCCATATTCAGGCCAAGTGTGAATGGCAATGTGGGACTCGGCTAGGGTAGCCGTGGCGGTTACACCATGAGGACTAAACTGGTGAACACAGATATCTATAAGGGTAGCACTTCCTGCTGCGATCGCATCAAGAATGGCTTGACGGATCAGATCTGGGTCGTTTAGGATATCAGCGGGACACTGCCACGCATCGACAACAATATGGGTTCCGAGTTGTTTCATTTTTGGTGATTTCACCCCCCTTTTCGTGGGTTGTAAATGGTTATGCTGGGCTCAAATCAGCAGTCGCTACTTCAGTTTAAGTCCGGGGAAAATAACCGAGTTTTAGAACTCTCCTCATGGGACAAATAGGGCCATCTTCCGGCGACGCTAGATTTTCGTACTCCAGCCTCTGCTATTGTAGCACTCTGTTATAATAATTGATCGCACTGAACATATAATTTAATTTTTCCGTTCAGTGCTATTGATGTACTTCTGGACTTCAGCCAATTTTGTCCCCAACCGACCACCCAACAGTCACCAGTCAACCCCAAACTACCCCCAAACCGTTTCTGAAGTGGGCCGGGGGTAAGACTCGCTTAATTCCTCAGTATACTACTTACTTTCCCGACAATTATCAAGCCTATTATGAGCCTTTTTTGGGCGGTGGTGCTATCTTTTTTTATCTGCAACCTAACCGAGCAATTTTAAGTGATATTAATAGCGAGCTAATTAATGCTTATCAATGTGTGCGTGATGATACTCAGTCGCTGATTAGCAAGTTAGAACAGCATCAGCAGAACCATAATCAAGGTTATTATTACCAGATGCGATCGCAAAAATTTGAGAATCGGCTTGACCAAGCCGCGCGCCTTATTTATCTCAACAAGACTTGTTTTAATGGCTTATATAGAGAAAATCGCCAGGGTCAATTTAACGTACCTATGGGGAAATATAAAAACCCGAAAATTTGCCCGAAAGAATTATTGATCACCGCCTCGAAAACTCTCCAATCTGCAACTCTTAAAGTCCAATCATTTGCAGCCATTGTCAATGAGGCTAATTCTGCTGATGATTTTGTCTATTTCGACCCTCCCTATCACCCCCTGAGTCCCACCAGTAACTTTACCAGCTACAGCCATCATAAATTTGGGGTTGATGAACAGGAAAAATTAGCCGAAATCTTTAAGACCTTACACAACAGAGGAGTGAAGGTGATGCTATCTAATTCTGATACTGAGTTAATCAGAGACTTATATAAGGACTTTAATATCCACCCTATCCAAGCGGGTAGGGCGATTAATTCAAATCCCCAAAATCGGGGAAAAATTACGGAACTTTTGATAACTTCCTATTAGGATAGGACGGCTAGTTTAATAACAAACTAACACAGAAACAATCAGAAAGATAGCCACAGCGCTATGTAGGAGATAATCTCGCTGAGGTTTGAGTGTAGCAGCAGGTTGAATAAAGTAAATCTTGGGTTCTTGCTTATCTTTGTTGATGGTATACATACTACTGGACTTGTTTGTGTGAGTTGCTTATCAGTAAATCTAAACAAAATCTAAAGTTTTGTCAAACAATATTGACAAAAGATTACTTATATGTATGATAAGCCAAGCGATCGCCTTGGAAAAATCGCACTCCCGGCGACTTTCGGGTGGAGCGGGTTGAGGGAACAGCAATGCCCAGGCTATAAATTTCTGGTAAAGTAGGAAGGGGATATCCCCTTGATAGCGCGAAAAGTAAATTATGCTACAAACCGCAGCCCAGAACCCAGGTGCAGTTCACAGCGATTCAAAATTCGATGTAGAACTCCGTAAAGTATTCAAAGTATTCAACGGGGAAACCGCAGTGAGGGCGGTAGACCTAGACATAAAGCGGGGAGAATTTTTCAGCATTCTCGGACCGTCAGGCTGTGGTAAGACCACGACACTGCGGCTAATTGCTGGATTTGAAACCCCATCCGCCGGGGAGATTCTCATCAGGGGTCAGTCAATGAACCAAACCCCAGCCTATCAGCGCCCGGTAAATACAGTTTTCCAGAGTTATGCCCTATTCAATCACATGAATGTCTGGGATAACATCGCCTTTGGGTTGAAATTAAAACGCCTAGGGAAATCGGAAATTGAAGCGAAAGTCCTGGAAGCCCTACAATTGGTAAAGATGGAATCGTTTGCTAACCGTTATCCGAACCAAATGTCAGGGGGACAACAACAGCGGGTAGCTTTAGCGCGGGCTTTAGTAAATCGTCCAGCGGTGCTACTATTAGACGAACCCCTGGGAGCGTTAGATCTGAAATTGCGTAAACAAATGCAGATGGAGTTATCAAATTTGCATCGCAATTTGGGGTTAACCTTTGTGATGGTAACTCACGACCAAGAAGAAGCGATGAGTTTGTCCGATCGCATAGCGGTAATGCACGAGGGTCGCATTGAACAAATTGGCAGCCCCAACGAAATTTACCAACATCCCCAGACCCCCTTTGTGGCTGACTTTATTGGAGACACTAACCTATTTAAGGGACAAGTTGAACAAGCCAATAAGGAGGCTATACAAGTATTAACGGACACAGGGTTACAGATTATCGTAGCCATGAACAAGCGATCGCGCAATGACTACCCAGCAGTATCGCCTCATCAATTACGAGGGGGGGCGAAGGTTGTAGTTAGTATCAGACCCGAAAACATTACCCTACATTCTGAACCGCCAGAGACTCCCGGAAATAGTTTTGCCGGAAAATTAGTCGATCAGATGTACTTAGGTACTCACTTACAGTACATTGTCAAACTGAACACAGGGGTAACCCTAATGGTGCGACAGTCTCAGAGTTTAGGAGAAAACCTAGATTATGATCGCAATATTTATGTCTGTTGGAAACCCACAGATTGTTTAGCCCTACCGGAACCTCAACACCGCTAAAATAGTTGTTGTAATATTATGGTTTTGATGGCAACGGTAAAAAACAGTGCCCCCAAGGAAATTACGCCCGTTTGGTTTTCATAAAGGGATGCAGACCCGGCGCGGGTTTCTGCAATCGACTATGGCGGCGGCGATCGCCTCTTCCGCGTCAGGCTGTGGGTGGACTTTAGGCGAAATCAAAACCACCCCCAGCACCCGCTTCTCATCAGATACCCTGTATATATATACTTGGGCCGGATACACCGATCGCGATCTGCTAGAACGCTTTACCCAGGAAACGGGGCTGAGAGTAGTGGCAGATGTATTCGATTCTAATGAGGCTATGTTAGCCCGTATACAGGCGGGAGGAGCGGGAGCATATAGTATCATCTACCCCTCGGAATACATGGTACAGAAGATGGTAGCACTAGGGCTATTAGCTGAATTAGACCATACCTTAATCGTGGGGTTAGAAGATCTATTTCCCAAATTCCAAAATCCCGATTATGACCCCAACTCCACTTATAGCGTCCCTCTGAGTTGGGGAACTACAGGTTTAATTTACAACAGCAGACTATTACCAAACTCTCCCGAAGACTGGGAAGATCTATGGACATATCAAGACCAACTCAGCCGTCGGCTAACCCTACTTAATGATGTACGGGAAGTGATGGGAGCTAGTTTGCGGCGTTTAGGCTACTCCTACAACAGCACCAATCCTAGGGAGATTAATCAAGCCTATCAGGAATTGGTCAAGCTGCGAGGAGCGATCGCATCTTTTACCACCGATGCTTGGCGACCTCAGATGATTGTAGGAGACTTACTCCTAGCCATGTGCTATTCTTCCGATGCGGCGGAAGTGATGCCCGAAAACGAAGATTTAGAATACATCACCCCCGTTAGTGGTTCTTCCCTGTGGATTGATACCCTGGTAATTCCCAAAAGCGCACCTAACCCAGAAGGTGCTTATCAGTGGATTAATTTTATGCTGCGACCAGACATCGCCACCCAAATTGTCGAACGCCTCAGCTTTGCTACCCCCTCCCTAGTCGCCTATCGTCAACTTCCCCAAGAACTCCGGGAAGACCCAGCCCTATTTCCCCCAGAAAGCGTGATTGCCAACAGCGAAACAGTTTCGCCCCTACCACCAGAGATAACCGCCCTTTTTGATCGCTATTGGACTAGACTCACCAGTGGTTAATTGGAACATCGGGTGCTACTACGAATTAAACCTTAAAAAAATGCTCAAACTCTATTATGGCTGTATCTACCCCCCCTAAGACCCCTTATGAACCTCCCACCACACCGGCTAAAACTGGCATCTCTCAGATCTGGTCAAAGTTAGCTGGACCCGTAATTATGCTGGGACCGGCGGGGCTGTGGTTACTACTATTGCTGGTGTTTCCCACCCTGGTGATTTTTCAACTCAGCTTAGTGGAGAATATTCGCCCTGGGGATGTGGTAATTCCTGATGGTCTGGGTAACTACCTGCGGGTATTTGAACCCATAAATTTGCGAGTAATTGCTAGATCGGTTAATTTTGCGATCGGAACCACAGTTTTTTGTTTGTTGTTAGGGTTTCCGGTAGCTTACTGGATAGCCGTTATGGCTCCACCCAAGTCGCGTAACCTTCTACTATTAGGGTTTGTTCTGCCTCTATGGACATCTTCCTTGCTGCGCTCCTATGCCTGGATTACCATTTTACGACCCACAGGAGTGCTAAACTCATTTCTGGGGTTATTGGGATTACCTACTTTAGCACTACTTAATAGCAGTCCAGCCGTTTTAATTGGCATGACCTATAGCTATTTACCCTATATGGTAACCGTGCTGTATGCCTCCCTGGAAAAACTAGATCGCCGTCTGTTGGAGGCTTCCGCTGATTTAGGAGCCAAGCCTCCCGAAACCTTCTGGAAAATTACAGTTCCCCAAGCTAGGACCGGAATTATCGCCGGGTCACTATTAGTATTTATTAGTTCCCTGGGAGATTTTGTCGATCCAGAACTGTTAGGCGGCGCTTCTAGTATGACCGTATCTCGGCTGATTTACAATCAGTTTTTAGGAGCCACTCAAAACTGGGGTTTTGGTTCAGCCCTAAGTATGGTGCTAATTTTTGGGGTGAGTATAGCGATCGCTCTTTTAATCCGCTACGGTGATGGCAGACCCTCAAAATAAACAGGCGACCAACTCCGGCGCGTGTATAAAGTTGCACCCTAGCGTCCAGGCTCACTCCAGCACCCGCCCCTACCAAACTTAAAATTCCATGCAGGATATTAACAATCACAATCATCAGTCAGACATTCCTCAAGAAATGCAAAAGCCTAAAATGAGATTTCGGGTATCTTGGCAGATCATATTTGTTGGTCTGATGTTCCTGTATATGTATCTGCCTATCTTGGTTCTCACCTTTTATAGCTTTAATCAATCCCGCTATAGTGCTGGGTGGCAGGGATTTACCCTACAGTGGTATGTCAAACTTTTTCAGGATACCCGCATCCTTAGCGCCCTGAAAAATAGCCTCACCGTTGGCTTGAGTGCCGTAGCCATATCAGCAGTCATTGGAACCCTGATGGCTGTCGGACTATCTAGGTTTCGGTTTCCGGGAAAAGGTATTTATCTGGGGGTATCTTACCTGCCCTTAATTATCCCCGACATTGCGATCGCTGTTTCCACCCTAGTATTTTTAGCAGCCTTAGCCATTCCCCTGAGTTTATCAACTATCATAGGCGCTCATGTAGTCTTCTGTCTCGCCTATGTCGCCCTGGTCGTATCCACTCGCCTGGCTGACCTAGACCCCCACTTAGAAGAAGCTGCATTAGACTTAGGGGCGACACCCGAGCGAGCCTTTATCAAAGTCTTGCTACCCCAACTGATGCCCGGTATCATTTCTGGCTGTTTATTAGCCTTTGTGCTGAGTATGGATGATTTTTTGATTGCCAGTTTCACCGCCGGAAGTGGCGCAACTACCCTACCTATGGAAATTTTTAGCCGCATTAGAACCGGAGTTAAACCCGATATTAACGCCCTCAGCGTCATTTTGATTATGGGTTCCGGGCTGTTAGCATTTGCCGGAGAGTTTCTCAGAAATCAAAGTCAGAAGAACTGAAAAATTGTCTTGGTTCCCGTATACGGGGTAAACTGTTTGTCTTGCTGTTCGCCATGAACGTGGCTTAAATTTAACCTGTGTGGATAACATCATCAAAAGATACGGTTCTAACTCCGACTGCTGTTGCCTTGGGTAACTTCGATGGATTTCATCGAGGACATCAACAGGTAGTCCGACCCATTCTCAACCCCAATCAAGTAGCCGTAGATTCCCAGAAGGTAGGGGGCGGATATTCCGAGACAACTCCGCCATTCGGGATTTCTGGCTATGGAACAGTGGTCACTTTTAATCCTCACCCCCAGGAATTTTTTACAGGTCAAACCAAAAAACTGTTAACTCCCTTACCGGAAAAAATTGAGATTCTACGCAGGTTTGGGGTTCAGCAGTTGGTGCTTTTGCCTTTTGACAAAGATTTGGCTAGTCTCACCCCAACTCAGTTCGTTGAGCAGATTTTGGTGGAGTATTTACAAGCTACTCGGGTGAGTGTCGGTTTTGATTTTCGCTTCGGTCGCCATCGCATGGGTAGTACCGACGACTTAAAGGCGATCGCCTCTCAGTATGGTATTGATGTCGAAATAGTTTCTCGCTTTCCCTGTCCTTATGGCGATCGCATCAGTAGTTCCATCATCCGAGAATCCCTTACAGAAGGTCATCTTAACCGTGCTAATCAACTATTAGGACGTGCTTATACCCTCCTCGGTGAAGTGGTACAGGGTCAACAATTAGGGCGGACTCTGGGATTTCCTACAGCTAATTTACAACTGCCACCAGAGAAGTTTTTACCTCGATACGGTGTTTATGCAGTCCTGGTTACCGGACTTGCTGCCCGGTACGGCAAAACTATCGCGCCTCAGTTAGGAGTGATGAATATTGGTTGTCGTCCTACTGTAGCTGGAGACAATCCTACCGTTGAGGTTCATTTATTAGATTGGGATGGGGATTTATATGGTCAGAGTTTGACTGTCAGTTTAGAGGGGTTTTTGCGACCAGAACAAAAATTTGCATCCCTTGAACAGCTAAAGGCGCAAATTCAAAGGGATTGTACCCACGCGCGAACCTATCTCCAGGCTAGGAAAAATCTGCCCCTACTGGATTAATCTAGTTGCCTGACTAATGTTGATTTTGAACTGCTCTATAAGGCTATAGTTCTCGTCGGGAATAAGGTTTCAATCCACACCTGCGCCCCAGAACATAGCTTTTTGAACGGTTGATATAGTAGGCGGCAAGGCCCATCAATTATTATTTCCGAAGCATACAAGGTTTTATTGCCTTTGTTCAAGATAATTGGTGGTTGTAGCAATTGTTGGATGTCGCTTATCTCTCCTTGGGTTTCCCTGAGTATGCGGTTGTTGTTACCAATGACTTTCTTGTTGATATGAATATACGTGGGTTTATTCTTAGGACGGCTACATTGCCAAGTAGGCTTCGGACCACGCCCCCCAGGAGTGATTTCAGGCATTTCGCCAGTTAAGGGAATGACCCACATCCTACCAATTCGTTGACACTGATACATTTACGCGACATTTATCCGGCTATTGCCTGACAATGCGACGATAGCACTATTACCCGTTAAGGTAACAGAGGCGGTATCCCGCAAAGCTTTTAGAAAGATTCCAAAAGCACCGTTCCAGTCCCTGGGTAGAGTGAACCCACACTCCGGACATCGGAACACTTTTGAGCCACCTAGCTGGGAATGCACATGACCACAGTGAGTACAGGTTTTGCTGGTGTATTCTTCCGTCACATCTACAACTGTGCTTCCAGTTATCTCGGCTTGATGTCTCAGGGTTAGTTTGAATCGATAATGCGCCCATGTCAGCATGGCGCGGGCAGTCTTAGACCTGATTAGACGCTTCACCTGACTGGCCATATCGGAAGTCTCGAAGGTGGGCAAAAAAATTAGGCTGTAGTTGTGAGTCAAGTAGTGAGCAATTTGTTTGTGGGCTTCATCAACTAGATTGCGGATTTTGGTTCTCATTCGTTGAGCCGCTTGCCTCATCCGTCGCCTTCTTGAACGACAGGGTTCCTTGGCGATTCGGCTCATCAAATCATCCAAATGTTGACATAGCCTAGTAATGCCTCCAATATCCCCGGAGCCCAATTCCAGAAATCGTGAACCATCAAACCCGGTCATAAAAGTTCGGACGCCCGGGTCTAATGCAATCACGCCAGTAGCGTCAGTTGGGGTAACGGCAACTGGTTCAGGGAAAATCGCCAACCATCGACCTTTGGTAAACACCAACTGAGTCCCTTGCCCGCAAGTTTTAGGGATGGGTTCGGAAACCATGAAAGTTAATCCTTTCGTTAGTCTTGGATACCAACTCCCTGAAGAGAAATTAGCATCGTTAAACTTGATGGCTTGAGAACTATCCCGACAGCTCCTAAACCTTGCGCCAGGACTGGCTGAAAAGGCGAGATAGGCATCAAAGATAGCATTCTGCCGAATATGGCAGGGTGTTTCTTTGACCCATGCAGGCAAGTCGCTCTGCATCACTTCGTTGCGTAATTTCAGTTTGCTTAGTCGTTTACCACTCCGGGATAATGCAATTGCTTGGTTGTAGCAATACCGACAAGCGGCCAACCATTTACGCCAGACTTGATTTAGCTCGGGGCTGGGGTAAATCCGGATCTTCTTTGACCTGAGTTTTGTATTTACTCCGTCCGTATAATCTGGAGCTAAAGCAGTGGAGGAGGGCGAGGATGTCCTCAACCATTTCTCGTTCTGGACTGAGACTTGTCTGGTTGAGAACCATGAGTGAGCACCTGTTTTGCTCACAGAGCCATCGAAACAAGTCAAATCCCCATATTGCCAATCGGTCTGGGTGGGCAACGACAACCATGCGGACATCTCCTGACAAGACTTGTCCCAGTAAGGCCAGCATTTTCTTTCCCTTGAAGTCGAGCCCGCCTCCGATTTCTGAGACGACTTCTGCTTCGGGGTAGAGGTTGGACAGTGCGGCCACCTGTCGGTTGAGGTCGGACTGCTGGGCGCGGCTACTAACTCTGGCATAGATAACGACTTTGCGTTTGTCACTGCCTGATTTGGCAGTATATCACTCAACGTTGTATCGTCGTTGCCCAGCGGGGGTTCTGATGGTCTCGATTGAGCCATTTTTGTCCCATCTGCGGAGTATTCTTTCATGGACTCCAAGGATTTGGGCGGCTTCCTTGGGTTTGACATATCTGGCAATAGGTTTATCCTCAACTCTTCTCGCTTCTTATACCATATTGCCCTAAAATATTAACCTAATTTGAGATTAAATCATGCTCCCCGCGAGTCACGCGACGGGGATTCTTGGTTCATCAACCGGACTTAACTGAGCAGGATTTTTCCAACCCAGCCAGAGGCCCGCTCTCCCCAAGCGTATAACTTCCCGTGTGCCCCACGGTAGTTAGTCCCAGGCGCAGGATATTGATGGCCGCATTCACATCTCGGTCAGCCTCATAGCCGCAATGCGGACAGTGGTGGGTTCTGACTGAGAGTGCCTTCTTGACTCGTTGGCCGCAGCTTGAGCAATCCTGGCTCGTATATTGGGGAGGAACGGCAATCGTTACCTTCCCGTACTTCCTGCCAAAATACTCCAACCAACAGCGAAATATTGACCATCCTGCATCACTAATCGACTTGGCTAGATGCCGATTGCGTACTAACCCTTTCACATTCAAGTCTGCCTTCGGCGCGCCGCTTCGCGTCTACGTAGGCAACCAAATCGTTAGATTGGATGACGCAGTAGGCGATGCTCTTCGCCCACTCATTACGCTGCCTACTTACCCTTAAATGCTTCCGGGCGTATCGGTTCCTAGCCCTGTGATAGTTCCCGGACTGTGGTTTTGCCCCCTTGCGGTACTTTCTGGACTTCTCTCGATTGGCCTTGTTCAACCGCCTTTCAGACTTGCGATAGAACTGCGGTGCTTCCACCACACTGCCATCACTGGCAGCGATAAAATACCGCAACCCTAGGTCAATGCCAACAGCTTTTTGACTCGGTTCACTCTGCACCTGAACATCAACCTGGATGCAGAACTGAACGTAGTAGCCATCAGCGCGACGGACTAAGCGAACCCGTTTAATCAGGGATTCGTCATAGCGTGCCAGATCGTAGGTTCCGAGCAACCGCAATTCCCCAATCCCGAAGCCATCGGTGAATGTGATGCGCTTCGGCCCGAGCAGTTTCCATCCAGAGGTTTTGTACTCCACCGAGCGGGAATGCTTTTTGAACCTGGGGAATCCTACGGGCTTAATGCCCTTTTTGCAGTTGTCGTAGAACCGACTGATTGAACTCCAGGCCCGTTCTGCTGAAGCCTGACGAGCCATGGAGTTGAGTTTCTTGGCAAAGGGAAACTCCTCAGCTAACGCTTTGCAGAGTTTGCTAAGGTCGTATTTGCCGACATCTTGGCTATCCATCCAATAGCGCAACGCCTTATTACGGACAAATTGAGCCGTCCGTATAGCGTCCTCTATAGCGGTAGCCTGGGCAGGCTTTACCCGTGCTTTGAACTCAAGTACAATCATTTTCCCTCATACTAGCATATCTGGCGTAAGAATGCGGCTAAAGCCGCCGTTGCTTTTCATCCCTGGGCTAAAGCCACAGGGCTTTCAAGCTATCGTCTATTCACGTAAGCTCCGGGAATTCTACCACTATACAAAAGATGCCTAACTCGGGTGGTGCTTACACCCATCAATTTTGCGGCTTGAGAAGTACCTATGAACATTATCGGCAAAAACTATTACGATAGTGTTATGGTCGAAGGGAAAGTCACCTTTCCCAACTCCAATTCAAAACCGTGCTTGCGAGTTTCCCAGCACACGGCTCCTGATGTGGATACCCTCTTTGTCAAAGGAACAAGGTTACGACCCCCTGCTTTATGACTTCAACTTTGGGAGCTATATGCTTGCGTTAGTCTTTAAACTCGCTTTCGCCATTAAACTCTTACTTATCGCAGTCTCTATATCCACACCGTGACTAGTGGGCATATCCCAACCATTACAGTTAGGCATTGGCTTTCAGTCACATCCCTTCCCCTTATGAGCTTGCGCTTACACTTTTCACTACTCTACGAGATGTACTCGTAGAGAGCCCAACAGGGGTTTCAACGTTCCGTATATATGGGCATTCCATCTTTAGATTTGTCCTATCCACCGGGGTACATTTTAAAAGTCTGTGTAGGTGTTGATAACAGTACCCTACTTTTCCCCTTACTCTTTTGAGCGCAGCGTGTCAACCTATTTCGCTACTTAATACTTACGGTGGTTCAAGCCAGACATTTGGTTTCCCTAATCATGGATGGTTGGCAGTGGTCGGATTGGGAATAGGTTTCCCTTACGCCTTCCGTTCCCCGCTTCAATCCCAGATTTGTGATTTCTGAAACTGGGGGTGGCTATCGCCTTTACTCTTTCCCAAATCACCCCAAGTGGGTTAAATACTCCTCCTTATAGTATACTTGGAGGATAAATAGTGTATTCTGTGATTTCTTATATGGGATTGACCTTGAGTTCCCTGCCTTGCTTAGTCTATGCTTAGTCTATACTCTAAGCACTCTAAGCGTCGGGACATATATACAGTTAAGGGGTTAGACTGGTTGAAGGTCTAATTGCCCTCTAGGAGGTTATTTCAGGCATTGCAGCCTTATTTGACTCCTAAACGTCTCGCACATAATAAATATTATAGCGGATAATCTCTGGTTGGTCGAAACTGCTGTCTGTTGAGGTCTGGGAATTCTTGGTGGGCAAGAATTGGCGGGGTTTGAGGCGATCGCCCTTCAGTAACACATTGGCATCCTCTGCTTTCGCGCTCTATGGCCAATGATTAGTGATCACCCAAGACAATCAATATTTAGATGGGCAGGGGGGCGGCGGAGTCCAGTTGTGGCAGAAGTTGAGAATAATTACACCTGATAAATCTCCCCTAATTGTAGTTGACAGATGAGGAAAAATAGCTCTCCGAACTCGAACACAACTCAGGTTAATGGGGATGTAAAAGCGATCGCTTCCCCGGCGCGAGCAGCCATCAGAAATCGTGGCGGAAAGGGGCTATGAGCAGATGGTGTTAGAAAATATCTATACAGATAGTCTGCGGATAGCTGTGCAACGGTCAAAAATGCTGTATCCTCTCACTCAGAGGGTTGAATCACCGGAGAATTGAATGAGAGAACGTATTGAACGATTAAAGCAAAATTTAGGTCGGACTATAGTTGGTAAAGAAGAGTCAATTCGCCTAACCTTGGTGGCGCTGCTGGCGGGGGGTCATGTGCTGTTGGAAGATGTACCCGGAGTAGGTAAAACTTTACTGGCTAAATCCTTGGCTCGTTCTATTGATGGAGTTTTCCAGAGGATTCAATGTACACCGGATTTATTACCAACCGATATTACTGGTACTAATATTTGGAATCCTAGCAGTGGTGAGTTTGAATTTTTGCCGGGGCCAGTATTTGCTAATATTTTACTTACTGATGAAATTAACCGAGCTACACCCCGCACTCAGTCGGCTTTGTTGGAGGTCATGGAAGAAAGACAGGTGACGATTGATCGGGTATCGCGCATGGTTCAGAAGCCTTTTTTTGTGATTGCGACTCAGAACCCGATTGAGTATCAGGGAACTTTCCCTCTCCCAGAAGCGCAAATGGATCGGTTTATGTTGTCTTTAACTTTGGGATATCCCAGTGAACAGGAAGAGTTGCAAATGTTGCGACGCTTGAGTGAGGGGGTACAGGTTGATGAACTTAAACCCTGTCTCAGTTTACAGGATATTCTGACTCTGCAAAAGGAATGTCAGAGAGTCCAGGTGGATGGGTCTTTACAGCAGTATATTCTTAATTTGGTTCGCGCTACACGGGAGCATGAGGATATTATGTTGGGCGTGAGTCCTAGGGGGGCGATCGCTCTTCATCGTACTACCCAGGCTTTGGCTTTTTTATCGGGACGAGATTATGCCGTTCCTGATGATATTAAATTATTGGCTCCCCATGTCCTTTCACATCGCTTGATTACTGGTGGTGGTCGCCGTTCTAAGACCGTTATTGAAGTCCTACTGCAATCTGTACCGATTCCATCCTAGGCTGCTACTGCTATTTATTAACTGCGACCTAAAATCTTCAGACGCAGCACAAGATACCCCTCTGTCTTTTATGGCTTTGAGGGGTTTTTTGGTGCTGCTCAGATGCTAACGATAGGTATGCGATCGCATTTGAATCACTGAGAAAACCTAGTTTCTCAGCATTATAGAAGTATCAAGACTAGACAATATACTACTTTCACAATTGCATCAACTCTGCTAATCTTCCGAGCCTACCTGTTTCAGATAAATGTGCTTACGTCCCAGAATAATCTCAAATTCATCTCCGGGTTGCAGATCCATTTGCTTCGTATAGGCTGACCCAATCAACAGGTTGTTATTAGATTGAACCGTAATTCTATAACTGGCAGAGCGTCCGCCGCGTCCATTTCCTTTTGGTTTCCCATCTAGTTCGATTCCTTCTGCCTCTATTAAGGCGTTAAGGAATTTCATCATATTAACTCGCTCTATACCGTCTTTGGTTAACGTATAGTATCCGCATTTTTTAGCTTTCTCTTCTTTCTTCATGTAGCCGAGATGTCGGACTTTTTCTAAGAGTTCTTGACCAGTGAGCTGTTGTGGTTGAGTTTCCGAATTGTTCTTCTTAGCCATGAGATCTTCCCTTGCATATTCGAGATGGTGTCATCACCCCAGTTATGGTTATCGCTCCGACAACCATAACTGTTCACGATGACCTGGTACCTGCATACCATCTTACACTAAGATTGCAGAATTATTTATCTCAATGATTAACATTTTTAACAGATGTAATCATCGGATAGCTGATTGTGTAAAGGCTTACCTGTTTGTGGTTTCCCAGAGCTATTACTCGCGCTGGTTGAGGTCAAACTCAGTTAGAATCTAGGCAGGACGGATTAAATAATGTTAATCAATGATGTATCCGTAAATTCCACTAGATAGATACGGATGAGTAGTCTAGGTTAAGGTTGGTAGCAACTGACGAGACTATCAAGCCAATAAACACAAAAATCACTGTTAATTTGAAAGGGATTAATGAAGTTAACTACTCGCGGACATTATAGTGTTAAAGCCTTGTTAGATTTAGCGGTGCTGCAAAACCAGGGTCCGATTTCGGTGCGAGCGATCGCCTCTCGGCAAAATATTCCCGCTCCCTATCTGGAAAAGTTACTAATTGAGATGCGACAAAGGGGGCTAGTAATTTCTGTAAGAGGCGCTCATGGGGGATATCAGTTGGCATATCCACCTGCTCAAATTTCTCTGGGACAAATTCTGGAAGCAGTTGGTGAGACCATAGAACCTTTATCTAACCATCAACCTGATGCTGAAAAAATAGAGGATTGGGTAACATTTACTCTCTGGAATCGTCTCCATGAAAAATTAAAGGAGGCTCTGTATAGCATCTCTCTGGAAGACCTTTATTATGATGCCCTCAGTTGGCAGGCGGCTCAGGGAGAGTCAGCTAGTTTTGTGGTTTAATTGTATGGAGGCAGTGAAGGATTACATGGCAGTCAATAAATGAGTGATTTCCCAACAATAGTAATTTTGGCAATAGCGGCTGGCTTGGATTATGCTATCGGTGATCCGTGGAATTGGCTGCATCCAGTTCAAGTTATGGGTTGGGTGATTACCAAATTCACTCAACCAGTTCTGAGATATTTGAAGAGTCCTTTATCTCAAAAGCTGGCGGGAATTTGGGTGGGGTTGATTTTGGTCATTGGTAGCGGATTGGTCAGTTGGCTGATGGTGGCAGCAGTTAAAACTATGACCGTGCAATTGCCGTTTCATGGTATTATCTGTGTGGGGCTACAAAGTATTCTTTTAGCTAGTTGCTTTGCTGCTAGGAGTTTGCGAGCAGCGGCTGAGGATGTACAAGAGGCTCTGCAACGGGGGGATTTGCCAACAAGTCGCCAGCGATTAAGTCAGTATGTAGGTCGAGATACCGAACAGTTATCGAAACCTGAAATTGAACGGGCTATTGTGGAAACTATTACCGAAAATGCGATCGATGGTATGATGGCTCCCCTATTCTATGGGATTATTGGTTTACTGATACCAGCAGTGGGAAGTGTTCCTCTGGCTTGGGCTTATAAAGCTGCCAGCACTCTTGATTCAATGATTGGTTATCGTGAAGCACCTTATACTCATATAGGATGGTTTAGTGCTAAATTGGAGGATGTTCTGACTTGGCTTCCTTGCCGCCTCAGTGTAATTACGGTTGCTCTGTTGTCCGGTCAACCTAGACGGGTTTGGCAAATATGTCGCCGAGATGCTATTCATGATCCTAGTCCTAATGCCGGTTGGAGTGAATGCGCCTATGCTGTAGCTTTGGGAGTACAATTGGGGGGAGTGAATCAATATGGAGGAAAAGTTAAACATAAACCTACTTTAGGAGATCCGATTTCCCCCATTACCTCAGAAACTATTGAACGGGCGCTGACCATCACCCGTCACGCGGTTTTTTTATGGTTAGGTTTGACTTTTATACTATTTATAATTAGGGCAATATTTTGGCAATAAAAATAAGGCATTATTGAGCCCATAATCTGGTCAGCATATATAGAGATGGGGCAGATATCTAAACCAGTCATTTTGTGAAGCAATCAACTTGAATCATGAGTAAAATTGTCGAGATTCTATCTGCTGAAGAAATGCGGCGAACTTTAAACCGTTTAGCATCGCAAATTGTGGAAAGGGGGGGAGATTTATCTAACCTGGTATTATTGGGAATATATACGCGGGGGGTTGCCCTTTCGGAAAGGTTAGGGAACCAAATCAACTTGCTGGAACAGTTGACGGTTCCTCGTGGCGCTTTGGATATTACTTTTTATCGGGATGATTTAGATAAAGTGGGGATGCGAACTCCCGCACAAACTAAAATCCCTTTTGACCTGACCGGTAAAAAAGTGGTTTTGGTGGATGATGTAATTTATAGTGGTCGTACTATTAGGGCGGCTTTGAATGCGGTAATTGAATATGGAAGACCGGAGACTATCCAACTGGCGGTTTTAGTCGATCGCGGTCATCGACAACTACCCATTCAAGCGGATTTTATTGGCAAGGAACTCCCGACGGCTAGGGATGAACAGGTGCGAGTATATCTGGAAGAGGTAGATGGATACGATCGCATAGAATTAAAGTCAGAATAAGTCCAAGGTATCCATATTAATTAGGAACTGTGAAAAATGGAATTTTCCACGGAAAGCCGCAAGGCTGATCATCTGCGAATTTGTTTAGAGTCTGATGTACAATTCCGCCAAAAAACCAATGGTTTCGATCGCTATCGGTTTACCCACTGCTGTCTACCGGAAATTAATCTTGGGGAGGTAGAGGTCTCCACAGAGTTTCTGGGTAAGTCCCTGGGTGCACCGTTGTTAATTTCCTCGATGACTGGTGGCACAGAACAGGCTAAACTAATTAATACCCGCCTAGCCAGGGCTGCTTTCAAACATAAAATTGCCATGGGGGTGGGTTCCCAAAGGGTGGCAGTGGAAAAGCCAGAATTAGCCCCCACTTTCGCCGTGCGATCGCTCGCTCCTGATATTCTGCTATTCGCTAATTTGGGCGCAGTTCAACTAAACTATAGCCATGGCTTAGAGCAATGTCAGCAGGTAATTGATATTCTGGAAGCCGATGCCCTAATTTTGCATCTCAATCCTCTCCAGGAGTGCATTCAAACCGAAGGCGATACTAATTTCCGAGGACTACTTGACAAAATTGCCGATTTATGCTGTAGCCTGCCAGTTCCGGTGATTGCCAAAGAAGTCGGTAACGGCATATCAGCTACTATGGCTAAAAAGCTGATAGATGCGGGAGTAGCTGCCATTGACGTGGCTGGTGCGGGTGGTACGTCTTGGGCAAGAATAGAAGGACAGAGGGCGACAGATCCTCGTCAGTGGCGCTTAGGGGAAACTTTCGCAGATTGGGGTTTACCGACGGCTGAGTGTATCACTGAGGTGAGGGCAAACTCTCCTGATATTCCTCTGATTGCTTCTGGGGGACTCCGCAACGGTTTAGATGTGGCATCAGCGATCGCTTTAGGTGCTGATTTAGCGGGTTTAGCGTGGCCTTTTTTACAGGCGGCGGCTGAGTCAGAGGCTGCTGTTGATAGTTTGGTAGACATTCTGGTAGCCGAAATATCCACGGTGCTATTTTGCACGGGAAGTAGAACCATTAAGGATCTTCAGCGACCACAAGTTTTGAGAGCCATATATTGACTCGCCGCCTACTAGGTAGGGGGAGGGGTTGGCTGATAGGGATTGGTTGGTTAACCGACCCCCAAAATGGGACAGTAGAGCATAGCGCCCGTCCCAGCTATCAGTTATTGAGAAGTGAATTTAGCCAAAGGCCAGAAAGGGAACTGTTGATTAGCCTGGAGGTTGACCCCTTGAATGTTGTTTTGGGCGAAAACATGGATTTTGTCTTGCCATAGGGGAATAAAAGGCACATCCTCAGCCAGGAGTTGTTGAATTTCGTGAAAGATAGCTTGTCGAGTCTCAGGATTAGCTTCAGTGCGCTGTTGTCGAATTAACTGATTCATGCGATCGCTATAATAAAAGGACCCATGATATTGACTAGCACCTTCGACGCATCCCGTTTCGGGGGAACCATTAGCACAATCCAGAAAGGGGTGTATATAGTTATCAGGGTCCAAGAAATCCGCATACCAATCGAGAATAAAAGTGGGATAAATTCCCTTCTCCAAATTTTGAAAAGCCGTAGTTGTGTCTACACTTTGGGGTTGTAACTGTAAAATACCCCCCAAATTATTATCAGATAAAGCCTTGAGAGTAGCCGCCAACTCTTGACGTTTCTGGGAGTTCGCACCATACCAAAGTTCAACTACAGCGGGGTTTTCGGGAGTAAATCCCGCCTCTGTTAACAGTTGTTTAGCCTGCTCAAAATTAGCATCTCCGTAGGCTTCCTTAAACACGGGAAGGTAACTTTCAAAAGTAGTAGGAATCAGACTATAAAGAGGTTCAGCTTGTCCTCGCAGCACCCTTTCATTAATTAAGTTTCTATCGACTAAAGAGGCGATTGCCTGTCGCACTTCCACCCGGTCTAGGGGTTCGCTGTTCACATTTAATACTATATAATTAATAGTATTTCCATCAGCAGTAATTGCTTGCCATCTTCCCTGTTCAGCGCCTTCTAATAAACTCGCAATTTGGTCAGGTTCCAGGGATATATAAGCGATATCGACAGCATTAGTTCGGAAAGAATTAAACAAATTAGCAGGACTAGAAAAACGTTGTAAATCGACACCTTGATTAGCTGTTTTATCCCCCCAATATTGTTCAAAAGGATTGAGGCGAATCAGATCTACACCATATTCTGTTAAAACATAAGGTCCGGTTCCGACAAAAGAATTAGGCCGAAATTTCCCAGGTCCAATTTCATAAGCACTAGGGGAAACCGCACAAGCTCCCGAAAATGCTAATAGGGAGGGGAAAGCCGCAAAGGGACGCTTGAGTTTAATAGTTAATTCATATTCCCCGGTGGCAGTAATCTCATCAACAATATCGGAGAGTAAAGAGGAAGGGGGTCCGCCGTTTTCAATAAACCGCCGCAGGGAAAAAGCCATCGCCTCAGCATTAAAGGGCGTGTCATCATGGAAAAGAACTCCCTGACGTAGGGGCATAGTATAGGTTAGCCTATCGTCGCTAATGGTAGGAAAATCGGTAGCCAGTTGAGGCTGGAGTTGGGTAGTTCCCACTTCATAGGCGTAGAGGCGATCGCCTAAATTATACAGAAGATTGCCAGAAATAACCTCATAGGCATCGGCTGGATCGATAGTGCGGAGAGTTTGGGTAGTACCAATAATAATCCGTTCGTCGCCGTTACTAGACCCTGGGGTAGTAGTGGTTTGATTATTGGGTTGACCGCAACTGATAATGAGGAAGCTAACCAAGCCAAACAGTCCTAAAAATTGCCATAGGACTCGGAACCGTCGCCGACTACCCCTAACCAAGTTAGATAACAGCATCTGGTGTTTTTTGTGCATCTGATGAATGTTTTAATTTAAGGCGCGCCGTGCTAGTTTAGCATAGGTTTTTACTGTCTGATATGGCATTTCCAAATCAGTAGCGATCGCTTGTAGAGATTCCCCCAACTCCCGACGCGCCAGAATAGTCGCCCAGGTTTCGGCTATGTCGGTGGCGCGGTTTCCCCCGGTGCGCCGTCTTTGGGAACGGAAAATTTCGGTTAATTCCAGAATGCGATCGGCTAGTATTTGTTGAATAGTAGAGATAGGCTGAATATCTTCTACTAACCAGCCTAAGCGAGTTTGTCCTAAACCAAAGGGGGTTTTATGTCCCGTTCCACAGTAGGGGGCTAGTTGTCCTAGGGCGTAAAATAGCTGTTGCTGCTGTTGGATATTTCCAGAAAACTTGGTTTTGCTTTTCTGGGAGGTAGCTAATTCAATGGCTCCGGTGAACCCGGTTACCATTCCCCGTTTTCCGGCTGCGACTTTGACGGACTGTAGGTGATGACGTTGGAGGATGACAAACTCATCGACCCATTCTAAAAATAAGTCGCGATCGCATTTGATGTCAGAAAAATCATTCCACCGCCGCAGGTAGCTATGGAAGAGGTTAACTGGAATTGGTAGGGGGAGATGATGTCCTTTGTGACGAAAACTGGTGGGAGAGAGGAAACTTAATTTCAGGTTTCCGGTTTTGGGGGACTGCTGTTCCCACAGTTGCTCATAGGTATTGGCTTCCAGGAAGACTTTACAGGAATTGATAGTTAGGGGGGCGTTTCTGAGTTCAATGCGGGGGGGTAGGTTTTGGGTCCATTTCCCTAGCCACTGAACTACCGGACGAGATAACCCCGTGACATACCAATGATAGAGGCGATCGCCTTGTAATTGCAGATTTTTTCCAGAGGTCATTAGGGAACCGGACAACCCTGAAATCGTAAAGGCTTTTTCTGATTGTCCATCATGGAGATATTGGGAAAGTTCTGGGTTAGTGTTACGCACTTGGTCAAGAAACCAGGCGTGTAGACCAATGGTATATTGGGGGTAAAGGGTATGATTGTCCGTAGCTGTGAGTTCAAATTCCAAACCTACCAATTCGCTTTCGGTAGACCACTGGGAATTTACCGAGGGATGCTCACGGTTACGTTTCTTAGGGTAAGCCATAACAGTTGATGGTTTTTGGGTTCGGTTAACATAACCTTTTGTTGACAATGGTATGGGACAATACATAATGGCAGCAGTTTTTTTGATGCCATTGCTGTGTATACTTTAGCCATAATGTATATCTCCCACCCTCAGACTACTACAGAAACGAGCGATCGCTCCCTACTCCAGCAACGAATCAGGATTGAATCTCTAGTTAATGCCAACCAGACCCCAGCCAATGAACCCGCCACGGGTTATGATATAATCGAGGGTCTAGCCAACACCTACCAGCCCAAAACTCTGTCCCCTAAGTATTTTTATGATGATCAGGGTTCTCTGTTATTTGAAAAAATCTGCGAATTACCCGAATATTATCCGACCCGCACAGAAACGGCTATTTTAAGGGATTTTGCGTCGGAAATTGCCACTTTAACTGGTCCGACGGAATTGGTAGAGTTAGGGAGTGGTAGTTCTACTAAAACTCGGATTTTATTAGATGCTTACCAAAGTTTAGGCTATCCTTTGCGTTATCTTCCCATTGATATTAGTGGGGGTATTTTGGAAACTAGCGCCTATCAATTGTTAGAAGATTATCCATCTTTACAAGTTCATGGAATTGTAGCCACCTATGAACAGGCTTTAGCGACATTAGAACCCGCACCGCTTCCCAGTCGCATGATTTGCTTTCTGGGTAGCACCTTGGGAAATTTAACCCCAAGTGAGTGCGATCGCTTTTTCTCACAAATTACAGCCGCTTTATTACCAGGGGAATATTTCCTATTAGGTGTGGATTTACATAAACCTACCGATATTTTAGAAGCCGCTTATAATGATAGTCAAGGGGTAACGGCAGCTTTTAATTTAAATATGCTGTCACATTTAAACCATCGTTTTGATGGTGATTTTGATATCAACAACTTTGAACATTGGGCTTTTTATAACCTAGAAGAACATCAAATTGAGATGCACCTACGCAGTCTCTGTCAGCAAACTGTACGTCTGCAAAGTTTAAACCTGACCGTCAATTTTAGCGCCCAGGAAACAGTCCGCACCGAAATTTCCCGAAAATTTGAACTAGAAAATATGCAGAATTATCTCAACCAGCAAGGTTTACAACCCGTCAAGACTTGGACTGATAGTAACAATTGGTTTGGTCTAATTCTGGCTAAATGCAAGGGGTAGGATAGGAAGTATATCCTGTAAAATTGATGCTCCCAGCCCGAGCGCCCTCTCCCAGAAGGAGAGGGAGTTCCATTATCAATAGAAATGGGTGATGTGTAGCCCGAAAAGCTAAAATTTATTGAGATCGATGCCAGCCTCTTTAGCCATAGCCTGTAACCCTTTCTTCTCAATAGTTTTAATAGCCTTAGTGGAAAGTTTCAGACGTACCCAGCGCTTACCTTGGGGCCACCATATCCGTTTCCACTGCAAATTAGCTTGTTGTAGTTTATGACTACGACGGTGGGAGTGAGAGACAGCCATTCCGTTATTAGCCCGTTTTCCTGTAAGCTGACAGACACGAGACATAGTACCCTCCAGTTGAAAATTAAATGCAAACCCTTATTATAAGCGATCGGGGGCTAAATCAAGTGAGATAGTTGGAAATGTTGGGTTAGGCTAGATAGTGCTGTGCGAGACGTTCAGGCATGAAATAGGGGTGTAATACCCGAAATAACCGCCTGGTAGGGACTTCAGCCCCTTGGTTGAATATAAGAAGCTCGCTTCTGAACATCCCTATAACTGTTTATATGTCCCTAAATTTAGTATCATAAGATACAAAATGAGGCAGGGAACCCAAGGTCAACAAACCCTGTAACAATTCTTAACATTTCTTAACAATCAGAGGGACGGGAAACCGAACCTAGGAAAAGACGGGGAACCGTACAGGAATGAAGGGAAATCAGGGTTGAGGGTGACGGCGATAGCCACCCCCAGTTTCAAGACCCACAAACCTGGGATTGAAGCGGGGAACGGAAGGCTCCGAGGTGTAACCTAACACCAGAAACGAGACCACTGCCAACCATCTACGATTAGGGGAACCTAATGTCTGACATGAACCACCGTAATTAGCCAGTAGCGTAATGGGTTGATACGCTGCGCCCAAAAGGGCAAGGGGAACAGCAGGGGTTTTGTACTACCACCTGCATAGACCTTTAAAGTACCCCGGTGGACAGGACAAATCTAAGGATGGAACGCCCATATAAACGGAACGTTTTAAGTCCCCAAGTGCTCTGAGGGAATTGGTCGAAGAACTCAGTAGTGACAAGTGTAAGCGTATGGTGCGAGACGTTCGGGTATGAAATAGGGCTGAAATGCCCGAAATAACTACCCGGTGAGGATTCCAGCTCCGAATCTGGATATAAGGAGACCTCTCCTGACCATCCTCATAACTGGTTATATGTCCCGACGCTTAGGGAACTAAGCAAGGCAGGGAACTCAAGGTCATAAACGAACTGAGAAATCAGGGAGTAGAGAGTAACGGCGATAGCCACCCCCAGTTTTGGAAATCATAACTCCAGGATTGAAGCGGGGAACGGAAGGCGTGAGGTAGAACCTACTACCAAGACGCGACCACTGCCAACCATCTATGATTAGGAAGACCGAATGTCCGACTTGAACCATCGTAATACACTAGCAGCGAAATAGGTTGACACGCTGCGCTCAAAAGGGCAAGGGGAAAAGTAGGGGGTTCGTGCGACTACCTACACAGACCTTTAAAAGTACCCCGGCGGAGAGGACAAATCTAACGATGGAATGCCCATATAATCGGAACGTTGTAACCCCTCTAATGCTCTGCCTATAAACCAGTGAGTAATGCTATTCACAAGGCAGTAGTGAAAAATGTAAGCGCATGCTTAGAGGGTGAAGGATGTGACCAGAAGCTAAAGCCCAATTGTCATGGTTGGGATATGCCCACAGGTCACGGTGGGGATATAGATACTGCGGTCAGTAAGAGTATAATGGCGAGGACGAGTTTAAAGACTACGTGGTGCATATAGCTCTGAACATCGAAGTAGAAAGCAGGTCTCTTGATTCTGCTCCTTTGACAAATAGGGTATCCACACCAGGAGCCGTGTGATGGGAAACTATCAAGCACGGTTCTGAATGGGAGAGGGTGAAGGTGACTTCACTCTCGACCCCTAACCATTGGGGATGTGAGATGTGACCAAAAGCCAACGCCCGACTGTAATGGAAGGGATATGCTAACAGGTCACGGTTTGATTGCAAGGAATAGAGTCTAGTAGGTGTAAAAATGGCGATAGCGAGCTTAAAGAAAGGGTTTGAGAAATCAAAACCAATCAAGACTACGAACAACGCATGGAAGGCAATCCCATGGACGAAAGTTCAACGGAGAGTTTTTAAGCTCCAAAAGAGTATATTTCAAGCAGCTAAATCGGGACAGAATGCAAAGGTTAGAAGGTTGCAACGTCTACTGGTGAAATCATATTATGCCCGGCTCTTAGCAGTGCGGCTGTAGGGGCGGGTTCCACGGTCAGCCATGCTTCCCAACAGTCAGCTTAATAAACCCGCCCCCCAAGAAAACCAAGGTAAAAAGACGGCTGGAGTGGATGGAAAGATAGTAATATCCCCTAAGTAAAGGCTAGAGATGGTGAAGGAAATCAAAGGGAAACTCAAACCCAAACCACTGCGACGGGTGTGGATTCCAAAACCTGGAAGGGATGAAAAACGCCCCCTGGGAATACCCACTATCCAAGATAGAGCAAGGCAAGCCTTGGTGAAGTCGGCACTCGAACCCGAATGGGAAGCAAGATTTGAAGGCACAAGCTATGGGTTTAGACCAGGGAGGTCAGCTCAGGATGCAATAGCCAGGATTTACCTGAGTATCAACAAAGGTGAATACTACGTGCTAGACGCGGATATAGCGAAGTGTTTCGATCGAATAAACCATGATTACCTACTGTCCAAAATTCATGGTCCAAGCTGCCTAAAAAGAGACCTGAAACAATGGTTAAAAGCAGGTGTGTTGGATAACGACGTATTCGAGGATACAGAAACAGGGACACCACAAGGAGGGGTAATAAGCCCACTACTTGCCAACATCGCACTGGATGGAATGGCAAGATTAATCGAAACAATGTATCCCAAGAAAAGGGGAACCGTTCAGGCTACCCTAATAAGGTACGCGGATGATTTCGTGGTAATCTCAAAAGACCTAGGAATCATTGAACAGTGCCAAACTGCAATCTCTGAATGGTTAAAACCCGTTGGACTAGAAATTAAGCCCGAAAAGACTCGGATTTGTCACACACTCAATTCTATGGAGTATAATGGCAAAACAGAGGAATCAGGGTTCGATTTTATCGGATTCAATATCAGGCAATACCCAGCAGGAAAACATAGAGCAGGGAAGATAAATAGGGACACAAGGAAAACCTTTGTAACTCACATTAAACCCAGCAAGAAAGCAGTTAAAGCCCACACTGAAGTGATGAAGGGTGTAATAAAACAACATAAAACAGCACCCCAATCAGCCCTGATTAGTAGACTAAACCCGATAATACGAGGATGGTCTAATTACTATTCCGGGGTAGTCTCAGTTGAGACATTCAATAAGTTGGATTACACAGTTTGGCAAATGTTGCGGGCATGGACAGTTTCAAGATGCGGAAAGGCAAAACATAAGAAACTGAGTAAATACTTTAAACCGGGAACGGTTAAACTCAGTAATGGGAAAGAAAGACAGGAAACTTGGATGTTTCAAACCAAAGATGGGTTACATCTGCATAAGCATAACTGGACCCCATTGGTCAGACATACCCTAGTGCGCCCGGACGCAACACCATACGACGGAAATTGGACTTACTGGGCAACCAGAAAAGGACAAACAACTGATACACCGACAAAAGTAGCCAAACTACTCAAAAGGCAAAAAGGTAAGTGTGCCTGGTGTGGGCAATACTTTACCCCATCAGACATAATTGAAGTAGACCATATTGTACCTCGAAGCCACGGCGGAAAGGATGAATACAAGAATATTCAATTACTGCACCGCCACTGTCACGATAATAAAACGGCATTAGACAATGCCAAAGCCGTATCCCTAACAATGGAGCAATCAAACTAGGAGCCGTGTGAAGGGAAACTTTCACGCACGGTTCTGAATGGGAGGGGATGGAGGTGACTCCATTCTCGACCCCTAATGGTGTTGCCTAAACAGTCCGACAAGAGCATGATTTAATCTCAAATTAGGTTAATATTTTAGGGCAATATGGTATAAGAAGCGAGAAGAGTTGAGGATAAACCTATTGCCAGATATGTCAAACCCAAGGAAGCGGCCCAAATCCTTGGAGTCCATGAAAGAATACTCCGCAGATGGGACTCCAATGGCTCAATCGAGACCATCAGAACCCCCGCTGGGCAACGACGATACAACGTTGAGTCATATACTGCTGCCAAATCAGGCAGTGACAAACGCAAAGTCGTTATCTATGCCAGAGTTAGTAGCCGCGCCCAGCAGTCCGACCTCAACCGACAGGTGGCCGCACTGTCCAACCTCTACCCCGAAGCAGAAGTCGTCTCAGAAATCGGAGGCGGGCTCAACTTCAAGGGAAAGAAAATGCTGGTCTGACTGGGACATCATTTGTCAGGAGATGTCCGCATGGTTGTCGTTGCCCACCCAGACCGATTGGCAATATGGGGATTTGACTTGTTTCGATGGCTCTGTGAGCAAAACAGGTGCTCACTCATGGTTCTCAACGAGACAAGTCTCAGTCCAGAACCAGAAATGGTTGAGGACATCCTCGCCCTCTTCCACTGCTTCAGTTCCCGATTATACCGACGGAGTAAATACAAAACTCAGGTCAAAGAAGATCCGGATTTACCCCAGCCCAGAGCTAAATCAAGTCTGGCGTAAATGGCTGGCTGCTTGTCGGTATTGCTATAACCAAGCAATTGCATTATCCCGGAGTGGTAAACGACTAAGCAAGTTAAAGTTACGCAATAAAGTGATGCCGAGTGACTTACCCGAATGGGTCAAAGAAACACCCTGCCACATTCGGCAAAATGCCATCTTTGATGCCTATCAGGCTTTGACCGCCAGTCCTGATGCCAGGTTTAGAAGTTGTCGTGACAGCTCTCAAGGGATTAAGTTCAATAATACTAATTTCTCTTCAGGGAGTTGGTATCCAAGACTAACGAAAGGATTAACTTTCATGGTTTCCGAAGCTATCCCTAAAACTTGCGGGCAAGGGACTCAGTTGGTGTTTACCAAAGGTCGATGGTTGGCGATTTTCCCTGAACCAGTTGCCGTTACCCCAACTGAAGCGAATGGCGTAATTGCATTAGACCCGGGTGTGCGAACTTTCATAACCGGGTTTGATGGTTCACGATTTCTGGAATTGGGCTCCGGGGATATTGGACGCATTACTAGGCTATGTCAACATTTGGATGATTTAATGAGCCGAATCGCCAAGGAACCCTGTCGTTCAAGGAGGCGACGGATGAGGCAAGCGGCTCAACGAATGAGAACCAAAATCCGCAATCTAGTTGATGAAGCCCACAAACAAATTGCTCACTACTTGACTCACAACTACAGCATAATTTTTTTGCCCACCTTCGAGACTTCCGATATGGTTGCCAAAGCAAAGCGGAAAATCAGGTCTAAGACTGCCCGCGCCATGCTGACATGGGCGCATTATCGATTCAAACTAACCCTGAGACATCAAGGGGAAATAACTGGAACCACAGTTGTAGATGTGACGGAAGAATACACCAGCAAAACCTGTACTCACTGTGGTCAGATGCATTCCCAGCTAGGTGGCTCAAAAGTGTTCCGATGTCCGGAGTGCGGGTTCACTCTACCCAGGGACTGGAACGGTGCTTTTGGAATCTTTCTAAAAGCTTTGCGGGATACCGCCTCTGTTACCTTAACGGGTAATAGTGCTATCGTCGCATTGTCAGGCAATAGCCGGATAAATGTCGCGTAAATGTATCAGAAAAAGATAAATTCTGGTCTCCCCCAAACCAGGGCCAGACCCCAAGTCCAGTTTGCTGCTATACGAAAAAGCTGCTATGTCAACTTTAGTTATCGTTGAATCACCGACCAAAGCCCGGACTATTCGTAACTTCTTACCGAAAGACTATCAGGTAGAAGCCTCAATGGGTCATATCCGGGATTTACCACCCTCTGCTGATGAAATTCCCGAAGAGTACAAGGGGAAAACATGGGCAGGGCTAGGGGTAAACGTGGAAGGGAATTTTGAGCCTATTTATGTAATCCCCAAAGATAAGCAGAAAGTGGTCAAAGAACTCAAAAAAGCGCTTAAACAAGCGACAGAGTTAGTTCTAGCCACCGACGAAGACCGAGAAGGGGAAAGTATTAGCTGGCACTTGTTGCAGGTGCTAAAACCGAAAATTCCCACCCGGCGTATGGTCTTCCATGAAATCACCTCGGAAGCCATACTCTCAGCCCTACAACATTGCCGAGACTTAGATGAACAACTGGTTCACGCCCAGGAAACCCGGCGGATACTCGATCGCCTCTATGGTTATACACTGTCACCACTGCTGTGGAAAAAAATCGCCCGAGGCTTGTCAGCCGGTCGGGTGCAGTCTGTAGCCGTAAGATTGATAGTAAACCGAGAGAGGGAACGTCGCGCCTTCCGACAGGGAGGATATTGGGATCTAAAAGCCTTGCTGGAACAAGGTAAAACCGAGTTTGAGGCGAAACTAATTACCCTAAATGGGGTAAAGGTAGCCACAGGTAGCGACTTCGATGAAAGCACTGGTAGAATCGCCGAGGGGCGTAATGTAGTCCTACTAGACTCAGACCAAGCCCAAGCCCTCAAGGAGAGACTGAGGGAGAAACTCTGGTCTGTCAGCAATATTGACCAACGCTCAGTTACTCGCAAACCCGCGCCGCCATTTACCACATCGACTCTGCAACAGGAAGCTAACCGGAAACTCAGACTTAGCGCCCGTCAGACTATGCAGGTGGCTCAAGGACTCTATGAGCGTGGTTATATTACTTATATGCGGACTGACTCTGTACATTTATCAGAGCAAGCCATAGTAGCTGCTAGAAACTGCGTTGAGCAGAAATATGGCAAAGAGTACCTGAGTCCGAAACCACGCCAGTACACGACCAAAAGTAAGGGCGCTCAAGAAGCCCACGAAGCTATCCGCCCGGCTGGAAGTTATTTCCGTACTCCCCAGGAAACTGAGTTAAGTGGTAATGACTTGAAACTGTATGACTTAATTTGGAAGCGGACCGTTGCTTCTCAGATGGCTGACTCTCGCCAAACTAATATCTCTGTTGACTTACAGGTGGAAGATGCAGGTTTTCGGGCGACGGGGAAACGTATTGATTTCCCTGGGTTTTTGCGGGCTTATGTAGAAGGGTCTGATGATCCTGATGCGGCTTTGGAAAATCAAGAAGTACCTCTACCACCTTTAAAAGTAGGTCAACATCCTGATTGTAAGGATTTGGAGGCAGTGGGACATGAAACCCAACCTCCGGCACGCTTTACAGAAGCATCTTTGGTCAAAACTCTGGAAAGTGAGGGGGTAGGTCGTCCGAGTACCTACGCGAGTGTCATTGGTACGATTATCGATCGCGGTTATGCTCAAATTAAGGGCAATGCTCTGATTCCTACTTTTACGGCTTTTGCCGTTAATAGCCTCCTGGAGAAACATTTTCCCGATTTGGTGGATATCCGTTTCACCGCTCGCATGGAGAATACTCTTGATGAAATAGCCACTGGACAGGCGGACCAGTTGCCTTATTTGCAACAGTTCTATTCCGGTGACGGGGGGCTGGAAAATCAGGTTAAGGAACAGGAAAGCCAAATTGATGCTAAGGTAGCCCGAACTATTGAATTGGAAAATTTGGGTGATGCTACTGATGGCATGACTTACCGTTTGTGTTTGGGTCGCTTTGGGCCTTATATTGAGGCACAGAAGGATGAGGAGATTATTACTGCTTCCATTCCTCAAGACCTGACTCCTGCTGACCTGACTCCTGAGTTAATTCAGGAGTTGATTGGACAAAAGACGGAGGGACCGGAAAAGCTGGGAGTTCATCCAGAAGCAGGGGAACCGATTTTTATGTTAATTGGTCCCTATGGTCCTTATGTGCAGTTGGGGGAAGAGTCGGAAACTAATAAGAAGCCGAAACGGGTCTCCCTTCCCAAGGGACTGGAAAAGGATGCGGTGACTTTGGATGTGGCTGTGTCGCTTTTGTCTTTACCTCGCCTTTTGGGACTGCATCCCGAAACGGGGGCTAAGGTTAAGGCTGCTATTGGTCGCTTTGGTCCTTATGTGGTTCATGAAAGTAAGGAGGCTAAGGATTATCGCTCTATCAAGGCTCCTGATGATGTCTTGACTATTACTTTTGAGCGGGCTTTGGAACTTCTGGCACAACCGAAGGTGGGACGCAGGGGGACTAAAAAAACTCTTACTCCCCTGCGAGAGTTGGGAGAACACCCGGAAGATGGAGAACCTCTCAATATCTATGATGGTCGCTATGGTCCCTATATTAAGCATGGCAAAATTAATGCTTCTTTGCCTAAAGAACAGGCGATCGAAACTTTCACCCTAGAACAGGCTCTGGAACTCTTAAAGGCTAAGGCGGCTTCTGGGTCGAAGTCGAAGTCGAGGTCGAAGTCTACTAGCAGTACCACTGCCAAAAAGTCCACTACTGCCAAAAAGTCCACTACTGCCAAAAAGTCTACTACTGCCAAAAAGTCTACTACTGCCAAAAAGTCCACGACTAGGAAAAAATCCAGCACTAAGGGGGAAACGGAATAAGTTTTGACATCCCGGGAAGGGCTGATATAATGGGAGAATGGGCGGGTTGTATCGACTAGCGATCGCCAATAGGGATACTGCGGAAACTCGCCTATGACCCTGTGAGTTGATGGGAATGGGGATTTATTATGTGGAAATATATCATCACGGCTTTGGTGGCTTTAGAATTGGTCTTGCTGAGTTCGTTTTGGTCTCCGGCTGCGGCGACGATTAATGATACAGAATCCTATATTTGGGATTATGCCTATGGCGGTAGTAGTCAATTGGTCTGTAAACAGGTCATTTTTCACCCGATAGGGGAACCTGTACCGGCTCATGAATCACTCACCCAACCGGCTACCCTACGATCGCATATTGTTGACAGCAGCCACTGTAAAAGCGTCAGTAAACCCAGTTAAATAGACGGTCTCAAATCGGAAACCATCAATTAAGGGGTCGATTCAGGTTGACCCCACAGGGTGATTTGTTGCCTGACCCAAAAATAAGTTTGGCTAATTGATACGGCTCAAATATATGGGATTTTTAAAATATTGTTAAGATTTGATACGTTTTTTTTGATAAAAAGTGGCAAAAAGTTGACGAGATTATCGGGGTTGTGGTAACATTGAGGAAACCGATACCAAGGGGCTATTGTGTCTTGATGCACCAATAAAGGCTGAAACCCCGATTCTCTGGCGATTAAAGTTATTTTTTGAGGGAAAACTGAAACTGGCGATGCACGAGTTTTGAGGATGAGTGGGGCTAGGGTTTTTAGACATCTTGACAAAATGGCGATTTTGTGCATGGCAGAGAATATGTTAGTGGGAGTAGGAAAAAGGGGTGACGATCGCCTGTGGACCGACCAAGACGAGGTAAGGTTGACAGAAGTATTTTTGAGATATTTCTAGGACTTGTGGAACTGTGACCGAGGCGACATCAATTTGAAATTGCTGGTCGAAGTCAATACCCAATTCTAGGGTTTCATACCATCCGTAAATTTGGGCGAGTTGGCTGTTAGTTTGCTTTCCGAGGGCATATTGTCCTAGTAGTTTATTTTTAGCGACCTGGAGTTCTTCTTCTGTGAGGGGGGTGTTGGTAAGTCGGTCTACTTCGGCGCGTAGTCCGTCAATAGCGATCGCAGTATTATTAGGGGCAGTACCCATATACACGACAAATTGGGAAGCATCTAGGCGGGTAGGATAGAAAGCCGAGACATCATAGGCTAGTCCCCGCTTTTCGCGTAATTCGACGAAGAGGCGACTGGATAGACCATTGCCCAAATAGGTGTTCATGACTTTGAGGGTGGCATAATCCTCGTGATAGACCGAGGCGGCGAGGTATCCTAGCATAATTACAGATTGCTGGGTTTCCTGGGGTGCTATCGCCTTGTGGGGGTTAGAGATGATTGTTGGTAGGGTGAGTTTGGGGAGGGGAGTCGGGGGTGCTTTCCAGTCTCCAAAGCATCTCTGTATGTGGCTTAGGGCTTTCTCTAGGGTAATGCGTCCCGCTAGGGAAATAATCAGATTATCTGGGCGAAAATAGGTCTGATGAAATTCCTGTAAGTCGGCGCGGGTAATTTGACTTACCGTTTCTTCGGTTCCGAGGCTGGAAATAGCATAGGGATGGTTTTGATACATTCCCCGTCGTAGATGGTCGAAAGCTACGGAAAATGGTTGTTCTTTCTGGGCTCTAATACCTTGAATGGTGATGCGGCGTTCCAGTTCTATTTCCGCTTCGGGAAAAGATGGGGCGCGCAAGAGTTGGGCGACTAACTCCAAAATATCCTCAAAGTCACCAGAAACGGTTTTGACACCGACGAGGAAATAGTCGGAGGAGGTGTCCGCGCTAACCCTCGCCCCAACTGACTCGACTCTTTCGGCAATTTCTAGGGATGACAGGCTTTCTGTCCCTTTGGTCATGACGGCGGCGAGGAGGTGAGAGAGTCCGGCTTGGTGTGGTGGTTCCCAACGGGTCCCAGTCCTCAAAAATAAACGGGTCGCGATAATGTCCGCCGCCGGGTTTTCAGTGACTAACAGGATAATACCGTTATCTAAAACATAGCGATGAACGTTCTGGGTATCTGAGAATGATGGGGTTAGGGTTTGAGTCACGGCTGCCTATGATGATGAAATGCGATCGCAGTTGATGCCAGGATCTTTTTTGACACTCCCCGCGAGTCACGCGACGGGGATTCTTGGTTCATCAACCGGACTTAACTGAGCAGGATTTTTCCAACCCAGCCAGAGGCCCGCTCTCCCCAAGCGTATAACTTCCCGTGTGCCCCACGGTAGTTAGTCCCAGGCGCAGGATATTGATGGCCGCATTCACATCTCGGTCAGCCTCATAGCCGCAATGCGGACAGTGGTGGGTTCTGACTGAGAGTGCCTTCTTGACTCGTTGGCCGCAGCTTGAGCAATCCTGGCTCGTATATTGGGGAGGAACGGCAATCGTTACCTTCCCGTACTTCCTGCCAAAATACTCCAACCAACAGCGAAATATTGACCATCCTGCATCACTAATCGACTTGGCTAGATGCCGATTGCGTACTAACCCTTTCACATTCAAGTCTGCCTTCGGCGCGCCGCTTCGCGTCTACGTAGGCAACCAAATCGTTAGATTGGATGACGCAGTAGGCGATGCTCTTCGCCCACTCATTACGCTGCCTACTTACCCTTAAATGCTTCCGGGCGTATCGGTTCCTAGCCCTGTGATAGTTCCCGGACTGTGGTTTTGCCCCCTTGCGGTACTTTCTGGACTTCTCTCGATTGGCCTTGTTCAACCGCCTTTCAGACTTGCGATAGAACTGCGGTGCTTCCACCACACTGCCATCAGAGGTTTTGTACTCCACCGAGCGGGAATGCTTTTTGAACCTGGGGAATCCTACGGGCTTAATGCCCTTTTTGCAGTTGTCGTAGAACCGACTGATTGAACTCCAGGCCCGTTCTGCTGAAGCCTGACGAGCCATGGAGTTGAGTTTCTTGGCAAAGGGAAACTCCTCAGCTAACGCTTTGCAGAGTTTGCTAAGGTCGTATTTGCCGACATCTTGGCTATCCATCCAATAGCGCAACGCCTTATTACGGACAAACTGAGCCGTCCGTATAGCGTCGTCTATAGCGGTAGCCTGGGCAGGCTTTACCCGTGCTTTGAACTCAAGTACAATCATTTTCCCTTATATTAGCATATCTGGCGCAAGAATGCGGCTAAAGCCGCCGTTGCTTTTCATCCCTGGGCTAAAGCCACAGGGCTTTCAAGCTATCGTCTATTCACGTAACACAAAATTAGGAGATTTCAGAAGTGGTGATAGTCGTTCCATGATAACAACTGCTCATTTTTTGGTGATCTGATCAAGGCGATCGCTTAGGAGTTGGTGACTGGGACTGAATAGGGCTAACCAGGCTAGTATGACGACTCCGAGAGTTCCGAGGGCGCTGGCGGAGGCGATCGCAAAGATAATCACAATCTGATAGCGTACAGCATCAAGGGGGCTGGCTCCGGCTAAAATTTGACCAGTCATCATACCGGGTAAACTAACTACACCCATAACCATCATAGAGTTAATCATAGGTATCATGCCGGTTCGGACTGCGGTCTGAATTTGTTTATGGCTGGCTTCCCACCTGGTAGCACCTAGGGCGAGTAGGGTTTCAATGCCATTACGGTTACTGACGACTCCTTCCATAAACCTGTCTAAGCCTAAAGAAATTCCGTTTAATGTGTTTCCGAGGATCATTCCCAACAGAGGGATTAAATATTGGGGATTGTACCAAGGTTGTACTTGAATGATGCCGATGACTGATAGGTTGGTGATTAAAAGGGCTGATACTAATACTGACAGTAAACTCCGCCAATAGATTCCCGCAAAACGGCGCGATGTTCGGTTTACTGCTGATATTCCGGCTATGGCTGCCATTAATAGGGCGATCGCTAATACTACCCAGGGGTTATCCAGGGCGAATAACCATTCTAAGATATAGCCCACCAACAATAATTGTACTACGCAACGCAGTGAGGCTATGGCGAGGGAGCGTTCTAAGCCTAGGCGTAATTGTACGGATAGGGCGACGTTGATGATAATTAATAAAACTGATGCGCCTAGTTGTCCATAACTGAGGGAAAGGTAATCATCCGACATATTCAGAAAGGATAAGTTGTTGATTGGTAACTCGTTGAATTTGCTGGGGGTCGTGGCTAGTCCAAATACAAGCACGTTGAGGGTTCGCCGCCAACCAGGAGGCGATCGCCTTTTCCACTTTTTGGGTGGTGTCCGGGTCTAAAGATGCTGTACATTCGTCTAATAATAAAAGGGTGGGTTCTAGTTGTAGCGATCGGATAATTGCCACAATTTGACTTTCTCCCCCTGATAGGTTGGCGGCGGGTTGGTAGAGAAACTCCGGGTGTCGGTTGAAGGTTTCGAGTAGGTCTCGGACTCGGTGAGGGTCATAGCGACGGTGGGAGTTAACCGCCAGTTGATAGACTGCCTTTAGGTTGGCTTCTACGCTACCCTCGAACATGATGGGGCGTTGATGTAGGTAAATGACTTGTGAGCGGTACAGGGGCAAATTCCAGGCGCTCAGGGAGCGATCTAAATATCTGATTTCTCCTTCCCCTAGGGGGTCAAGGCAGGCGATCGCTCTCAATAATAAACTTTTTCCGGTTCCCGTCGCACCGACCAAGCCTAATTGTATGCCCGGTTCTAGTTCAAACGATAAACCACGCCATAGCCACCTGGCTGCTTGCTCTGTGGTTTGGGAAGGTTGTATTTTTTGACAGCCGATTTTGATGGCTTCCAGAATTGCCATTGCTCAACACCAACAAGGTTGTCTCTGGCTAACTGTTCGGTTCAACAGATGTAACCAGAGATAATTGATAGTTCCTAATTATTCCTGGGGATGGGTAAACTGTCAACTATTGGTCTCTAGGCAGAAGATTGGGCAGATTTTGGTATGGGGTTGCTACTATCTATTATATGATAGACTGAATTAAAATGAATCACCATAAAATGAAGTTTGTTGCAGCGTTTAGTAGTTGCTTAATTATATCTATGCAGTTAGGGGTGTATGCTGCCCCGGCTACAACTACAGAGAATCTAGTTAGGGTGGGGATATATGAAAATAAACCCAAGATTTTTATTGATGAAACTGGTAAACCTGCGGGGTTCTGGGTAGATTTACTTAACCCTATAGCAAGGAGGCAAAATTGGCAGTTGCAGTATATCCCCTGTGAGTGGAATCAATGCCTAGAATTACTGGAGGAAGGACAACTTGATTTAATGGTAGATGTGGCTCACTCAGAAGAACGCGATCGCCGTTTTAACTTTAACCAAGAAGTTGTTTTACACGCTGCTGATGGCAGTTATTTATATGTGACTACCTCCCGTGAAATATTGCTAGGATATACCCCAGAGGAACTGATTGCCAAAAATCCCACTGATATTTTACAACCAGACCAATTATATCCGGTATCTCTGGAATCTTCCCTAAATATTTTACCGGGAATATCTCGTCCAATAATTTATCGAATCCGCCAAAAAAATGGACAATATATCTGGTTAGAAACTCTCACCAAAGTGATTTTAGATGACCAAGGAGAGGTCAGACATTTACAGAGTACATCTAGGGATATTAGCGATCGCATTCAAGCAGAAGAACAGTTAAAATATGATGCCCTCCATGATGGCTTAACCGGACTTCCCAACCGGAATCACCTAATGGCGCGCCTAGACATGGCTTTAAAGCGAGCTAAAAATAATCCTAATTTGCAGTTAGCCATCCTGTTTTGAGATTTAGATAATTTCAAGGTTGTCAATGATAGCTTAGGTCATTTAATTGGCGATAAAATGCTGTCATTAGTGGCAAAAATCATCCAAAATCTAGTCAGAGACACTGATTTATTGGCGCGTTTAGGAGGGGATGAATTTGTGATTGTCTTAGAAGATTTAGAGGCGACCAATGAGGCGACAAGGGTAGCGGAACGAATTTTAGAAAGTCTGCGATCGTCACCTTTACAAGTAGGGAAAAGAGACGTATTTGTGAATAGTAGTATTGGCATAGTTGTGCGGACAAACCGCCACGAAAAAGCCGAAGATTTACTCAGGGATGCCGATTTAGCCATGTATCGAGCCAAACATGAAGGACGGGGGAGATATGCTATCTTTGACCCGCTGATGCACTTCCAAGCTGTCCAACAAATGCACCTAGAAAATGACCTCCGCAAAGCCATAGAAAACAATCAGTTAGTTTTATATTATCAACCTATTGTAAATATCAAAAACCAGAGGATTCAGGGATTAGAAGCGCTGGTACGTTGGCAGCATCCGGAAAGGGGTCTTTTAGCTCCTGGTCACTTCATTAACATTGCCGAAAACACTGGTTTAATCATACCTATAGGGAGATGGTTATTACACACAGCTTGTCAACAATTAGCCGAGTGGGAAAATCAATTTCCCCACCATTTTTTAAAGATGAGTGTGAATCTTTCCGTTAAACAATTAGATATTTTTTTACTAGAACAACTTGACGAAGTGCTAAATAATTATAATTTGAAACAGAATAGCTTAGTCCTGGAAATTACCGAGAGTATGCTAGTGGCTAATATTGAAAAAACCTGTGATTTACTCAACCAAATTAAAGCCAAAGGTATTGGTTTAAGTATTGATGACTTTGGCACAGGTTATTCTTCCCTTAGCTATTTGCATCAGTTACCTGTTAATAGTCTCAAAATTGACCGTTCTTTTGTCAGTCCCGCCAATTTGAGTGACCGCCACCAGGTGATTGCCAAATCCATTATAGCTTTAAGTAAATTACTGAAACTTCATGTAATTGCTGAAGGTGTGGAAACACCCGAACAATTCCACTGGCTGAAAAAACTCGGTTGTGAAGCCGCCCAAGGTTATTTATTTTCTCGACCTGTTCCGGCTAGTGACATCACGGAGTTATGATCTCAAAAATTATTGTGTATTCCTGAGAGTAAATATTCTGATGAATTTAGCAAATAATCACCTGTTTAATTTTCTGCTGAAATTTGAAAAAAATATCGAAGCATACCGAGGTATTCGCGCGGGTATAGCTTTAGCAGTTCCCCTAGTAATCGGTCGGTTAATGGGTTATCCAGAGACGGGATTTTATATAGGTTTGACAGGGGTATTTTTTATTTTAGGGGCGGTGGGTGGCCCTTATAAAATTCGGGCAAAAACAGCGATCGCTACCCTGTTAGCAGGTCTTTTAGCTATTGGTTTGGGAACTTTGGTATCCCATATTATTTGGCTAAAATTACTGATGACCTTTTTGTGGATGTTTGCGGTAGGATATGCTGCAGTTTACGGACATCCTGGGATAATGACGGGAATTGTGACTGGGATTTTATTTCTGTTTACTATTCATACTCCCCCAGGAGATATCATAGTAGCCGGAGAAAGGATGTTGATTGGTTTGGTGGGAGGAATTTGGGCGATCGCTTTATGGTTCATTTTTTGGCCCCTACAACCTTATCTCCCCCTCAAAAAAGCCATAGCTGACTGTTATACGGCGATCGCTGATTATATACAAGTAGTTTTAAGTAATTCTACCAGTCTATCTGTCTCCGAATTACAGCAAGTTAAAGGATGGCGAGAAAAACTACAACTGGCTAAAGATGCTTTAGTCATCAACCGCCAAGGTCGCCGAGGTACTTCCGAAATCGGACAAGCTGCAGTCATCTTGATTCAAGATATTGAATACTTGATGACCGCTATCTCTACCTTAATTAAGTTATCGGGAATCCATCGACAAAATTCCGAAAATATCACCGTAAAAATATTGTTAAATGAGGCTTTTAAAGAAATAGTCATTAACCTGGAAAATTTAGTCCAAAAAATCCGCAATCAACCAGCTAAATTCAACTGTGATCGTCTCAAACAAATTACCCAAGCCCTAGATGAACAACAATCTTTTCAACGTCAAACTATTGGTAATCAGGTAGATGCTTATGTGAGTTTAATTTCTCTTGTCCGGTTAGTCGAAGCCTTAAATAGGTTGATTTCTCTACTGGAAAGAACCTATTTAGTCGTCGAGGAAATGAAACCCACTACTATTCCAGGAGAAAATAACTCGGAATTATCCGAAATAACTATATTGTTAGAAAAAGGTGATCAACCCTGGTTTCAACCTCTGTTAGATAACTTGAGTTTCGATTCTGCTATCTTCCGTCATGGACTCAGACTAGCTATTGCTACATCAGTAGCAGTGGCGATCGCTACTATTGAATCTATCCCCAGAGGCTTCTGGATTAGTTTAACTGTATTATTGGTTTTACAGCATGATTTTGGTAGCACATTTCGCCGCTTTTTTCAACGAATTTTAGGCACAGTTTTGGGTGCGTTAATGACCCCTATATTAACTGTGTTTATTTACACCCAAGCAGGCTTAGAAGCCATTGCTATTGTGTCCGTTTCCGTGGCTTTCTCCTTACTCAGGTTTAACTATGGAGTAGCCGTTTTTTTGATTACTGTATATGCTGTAACTCTCGAACAAAGCCGAACTTTTGAGAATGCTTGGATCGCGACTCTGCGAGTGATTGCTACTTTAATTGGTTCTGGGTTAGCTTTTATGGCTGCATTCTTTCTATTTCGCGATCGCCAGGAACAACAATTCTGGAGACTAGCCACTAATGCTATTAGCTGTAGTCGGGATTATTTCCAGATAGTCATGATGTCTTACTTGTCTAATAAATCTCCCGATTATCAGGCTATCAATAAACAGCGCCACCAGAATAGACTCGCTCAATTTAACGCCCAAATTTCTCTACAAAAACTCATTGATGACCCGCAAACTTCCCAACTCCAAATTGAAATAGCTTTAACTCTGATGACTAACTTAACTCGGTTCAGTCGCGCTATCACTGTTCTAATTGACCAATTAAATGATTTTAGTGGTACAGACCCTCACCCAGAATTAGAAACCTTTGTCAGTCGCATTGATTTGGGGTTGTCACAATTGGAAACTTCCCTAAAATCTCAAAGTCCTCTCCCCCCTATTCCCGATACAGTTACGCCATCGCAACAGTTTCAGCTTTACCTCAAGGGTCTACAACAAAAACGCTTAATCGAATTTGCTAACCGCGAAGATGAAACCCCCACCCGTCAAGTTTTACTGGACTATAGTATTGTGGCTTTAGAAATAGAGGAAATGGCAGATTATCTACAGGGTATGTATCACGCCGTTTCTCAATTGTCATGGCGATCGCAATAGTTTCAGGTTGACCTCAAGGGTCTACCACAAAAACCCCTCCCCCCTATTCCCAATACAGTTACGCCATCGCAATAGTTTCAGGTTGACCCCAAGGGTCTACCACAAAAACCTCTCCCCCCTATTCCCAATACAGTTACGCCATCGCAATAGTTTCAGGTTGACCCCAAGGGTCTACCACAAAAACCTCTCCCCCCTATTCCCAATACAGTTACGCCATCGCAATAGTTTCAGGTTGACCCCAAGGGTCTACCACAAAAACCTCTCCCCCCTATTCCCAATACATTTAGGCGATCGCAATAGTTTCAGGTTGACCCCAAGGGTCTACCACAAAAACCTCTCCCCCCTATTCCCAATACATTTAGGCGATCGCAATAGTTTCAGGTTGACCCCAAGGGTCTACCACAAAAACCTCTCCCCCCTATTCCCAATACATTTAGGCGATCGCAATAGTTTCAGGTTGACCCCAAGGGTCTACCACAAAAACCTCTCCCCCCTATTCCCAATACATTTAGGCGATCGCAATAGTTTCAGGTTGACCCCAAGGGTCTACCACAAAAACCCTTAATCGAATTGGCGAACCGCGAAGATGAAACCCCCACCCGTCAAGTTTTACTGGACTATAGTATTGTGGCTTTAGAAATAGAGGAAATGGCAGATTATCTACAGGGTATGTATCACGCCGTTTCTCAATTGTCATGGCGATCGCTATAGCTACGGGAGGAATTGACATAGTTAGATTTTCCCGCTAGGTATCAAGACAATCGCGGGTATCAATACCTATAAAATCACCAAATTTCTACCTTATGATAGATACAAAATAGCCCATAATTTGTGATTCTAAATGATAGATAAACTTATTTTTTGTCTACAATTGCAGTTAATTTAATGGGTTTTTTGATGAAACGATTGTCTGATTTTATGAAGTCTCTGAGATTAGATCATTTGGTGACGGTGTTAATGGCGGTGACTTTACTATTGGTGACAGCAGCTTGTAGCAACACTGAAACTGCTAGTTACAATAATTCACAAGCGGATCAGTATCAGGAAGATGTAGCAGAAAACTTGAGTGATTTTCGTCAGGAACTTGAAGACCTAGCCGCAGAAGTACAGACTAAGGTGGAAGAGGCTGCGGGTGTAGTTAAGGAAGAAGGTGGAGATATGACTAAGGAAGCCAAGCGACAATTAGAAGATGCTGCTGATGTAGTTAAGCAGGAAGGTGGAGATATGACTAAGGAAGCCAAACGACAATTAGAAGATGCTACCGATGTGGTTAAGGAAAAGGTGGGAGAGGCTAAAAAGTCTGCACAACGGACTATTGAGGATGTTTCTGATGCGGCGGATAGCTAATATAGTGGGCTAAAATACTTATAGCCTAGTGAATCTGTTTGTCCGCCACTAAAACTCAATCACTTGTGATACAATTGGAGGGTGATGTAATTCTCTCCTTGTTTTCCAAGTTACTCCTCATTTATCCTCAAGTTAGGGTGAGTGAGGGGCTTTAATCTCTATAGGTTAATGATAAGTTAAAAAACGGTTAATAGTTTCCCAAACTTGGTCTATTAAGTTGGTACTATCAGCATCAAACCAGTGAATTTGAGGAATAGCCTTAAACCAGGTGTTTTGTCGTTTAGCAAATTGGCGAGTATGCAAAACTGTCAATTCTTTGGCGGTGGCGAGGGTAATATCGCCAGCTAGGTATTGGCTAATCTCTTGATAGCCTAAAGTTTTCAATAGGGGTAAATCTTGACCGTAGCGATCGCCTAAACGTTGCACTTCCGCCACCAAGCCAGATTCTATCATAGCCTCGGTGCGATCGCAGATGCGACGGGTGAGGGTAAGTGGGTCTTGACAGGTTAGACCCAACTGCAAAATCGGGTAATTAGGGGGGTTTTCTCCTTGTTGGGCTGAGATGGTTTGTCCCGTGACATAATAAACTTCTAAGCCTCTGAGGGTGCGTACAGCATCATTAGGGTGAATTTTTTGGGCGGCGACAGGATCAACTTGCTGTAAAAGGCTGTATGCGAAAGGTTGACCCAAAGCCGTGAGTTGCGATCGCAATTGGGGATGTGGTGGAACTCTGGGAATTTTCAAACCAGCGGCGATCGCCTTAATATATAACCCAGTTCCTCCCACCAGAAGTAAAGGCTTACCCCGTGGCGCTAATATATGGGATTGGCCAATTAACTGATTAGCCCGATCCTGATAATCTGCGAGAGTTAGGGTTTCCGTCGGATCGCAGATATCAATCAGATAATGGGGGACTTGTTCCCTTTCTGCTAAAGTAGGTTTAGCAGTTCCGATGTCAAACTCCCGGTATACTTGGCGTGAGTCCGCACTGAGAATCACCGTTTCCAGGCGTTTAGCCAAAGTTAACCCCAAACCCGATTTTCCCGTAGCCGTCGCGCCACAAACCACAATCACCCCAGTTGGAGGAGTGAAAAGTTGACCATCGTCGATTGTATGATTGGTATATCCCATATCCAAACTTTAATTTAGCCTGCCCTCATCTCGTCTATAACCCTTTTGTGTTACAATTTTGGCTATATTTCTCATTTTTGAAGCCCCTGGGCTTCAGCGCCATTATTGGAGCAGTTTTTAGATGACCAGCACGTACTCAGCAGACCAGATCCAAGTTCTTGAAGGTCTTGAAGCAGTCCGCAAACGTCCGGGGATGTATATTGGTTCTACCGGACCACGCGGCCTTCACCACTTAGTTTATGAGGTTGTTGATAACTCCGTTGATGAGGCGTTAGCTGGCTATTGCACGCACATCGAAGTTGAGATCAACCCAGATAACTCCGTCAGAGTAACTGACGATGGTCGAGGTATCCCCATTGACACCCACTCCAAAACTGGCAGATCAGCCCTAGAAACCGTAATGACTGTTCTCCATGCAGGAGGAAAGTTCGGCGGCGGTGGCTATAAGGTATCAGGCGGCTTACACGGGGTGGGTATCTCCGTTGTGAACGCTTTATCAGAATGGGTGGAAGTAACAGTATTACGAGACCACAAACGATACGTTCAACGCTACGAGCGAGGGGTTCCGGTCACAGAACTAGAGGAACACTCTAGCAAAGAAACCCAAACGGGAACTTCTGTCTGCTTTAAACCCGATACCAAGATTTTCACCACGGGGATAGAGTTTGAATATGATACCATTGCCAGCCGTTTAAGGGAACTGGCTTATCTGAATGCAGGAGTACGCATTACTCTCACCGATAACAGGCTGGAGTTACTCAAACGGGAAGAGGCTAAGGTTGAGAGTTACTGTTACGAGGGGGGCATTAAGGAATATGTTACCTACATGAACCGGGAAAAGCAGGCTCTCCACGAAGATACTATTTATGTGTCTGGTGAACGCAATAATGTTCAGGTGGAAGTGGCTCTACAGTGGTGTGTTGATGCCTACAGCGACACGATTTTGGGTTTTGCTAACAATATCCGCACCGTTGATGGTGGTACCCATTTGGAAGGGCTGAAAACTGTTCTGACTCGCACCATGAATGCGATCGCCCGTAAGCGTAATAAGATTAAGGATAATGAGCCTAACCTGGGGGGGGAAAATGTCCGGGAAGGTTTGACTGGGGTGATTTCTGTTAAGGTTCCTGACCCGGAATTTGAGGGACAAACCAAAACTAAGCTGGGAAATACCGAAGTTCGCGGAATTGTCGATTCCCTGGTCGGCGAGGTTCTGACTGAGTTTCTGGATTTTAACCCTAATGTGGCTGATGCCATTTTAGAGAAGGCTATTCAGGCTTTTAAGGCGGCGGAAGCAGCACGGCGCGCGCGGGATTTGGTGCGCCGCAAATCTGTGTTAGAATCTTCTCCGTTACCAGGAAAGTTGGCAGATTGTAGCAGCCGTGACCCGGAAGAGTCGGAAATCTTTTTGGTTGAGGGAGATAGTGCGGGTGGTAGCGCTAAACAAGGACGCGATCGCCGTACTCAGGCGATTTTACCCCTGCGTGGTAAGATTCTGAACATTGAGAAAACCGATGATGCGAAAATCTACAAAAATAATGAGATTCAATCACTAATTACCGCTTTGGGATTGGGTATTAAGGGGGAGGAGTTTGACCCGTCTCAGTTGCGCTATCACAAAGTGATCATTATGACTGATGCTGATGTTGATGGCGCTCATATTCGGACTTTGCTGTTAACCTTTTTCTATCGCTATCAGCGAGAGTTGGTTGATCAGGGTTTTATTTATATCGCCTGTCCGCCTCTTTATAAGGTGGAAAGGGGACGCAATCACTACTATTGCTATAATGAGCAACAATTGCAGCAACAATTGGCTGAGTTCCCCGATAATGCTAATTATACCATCCAACGGTTTAAAGGTTTGGGGGAAATGATGCCGAATCAACTCTGGGACACAACGATGAACCCGGAAACTCGCAGCATTAAACGGGTGGAAATTGAGGATGCGGCGGAGGCTGACCACATCTTTACCGTGTTAATGGGCGATCGGGTTGCGCCTCGTCGCCAGTTTATCGAGGATCATGCTCCTCGTTTGGATATCACTGATTTGGATATCTAATTTTCCCGCCGCCTGAGAACTGATGTGCTGAGTTTTTGAAAGCGATCGCATCAGTTCTTTCCAGTTCACCCGTGGGTTAGCTGCTATCAACCTACAAAAATAGGTTTTTCTTGCCTCCTGGTAACTGAGAACTAACTAGATAAAAATCATGGGGATAAATCCAATGAGTATCCATCGGGCCGTGAATCTGAATCCCCGTCATAACCCCATAATTAAACACGAAATTATCCACCGGAGATAACAACTTTTCTACATCTTCTGAAATAATTTTACTAGCTAACTGAGTGATTTCTACTAGATTAGGTTTATCCCCATATTTAAGCGCCAAAATGATTTTTTGACGGATGATAGATTGCTCAATATCCTGCATATCGGTCATTAATTGCAGATAACCAGATTCTAACTCCTTAACAATTGCTTCTAAAGCACCACAAACATGGGAAGCCTTATCTATTCCCGACCGATAAACTTTGCCGATTTCTCCATGTTTAGAAATGGCAAAAGGTAGTTAATATTCATCAGTGTTAAAAATTATAGGTTTGGGGGAGTGCTAAGTCAATTTTTGGGATTATCGCTGTCTGAGTCTATGCACAAAATTAGTTTTTTGTCAAGAGGGTAAATTTGGAAAGACCCTAAATTACTGAAAACTCGTGCATCGCCAGTTTTAAAATCTGGTCAGCAAATTATCAAGTGGGCGACGCAATGGTGGTTTTAGCCTCTATTTTTGGCATTAGACACAGTAGCCCCTTTGGTGCTATTTCTTATATGGTACTACAACCCCTATAATTTCGTCAACCTTTTGGCAGTAATTATCAATAAAATCGTAACAATTCTTAACAGTAATTAGGTAGCCCTCTGTAAGGAAGCCAATGGGAGTTAGATTAAAGAACTCATTTTTGGATCTTCCTTAAACCAGAGAGAGAGCATGATTTAATCTCAAATTAGGTTAATATTTTAGGGCAATATGGTATAAGAAGCGAGAAGAGTTGAGGATAAACCTATTGCCAGATATGTCAAACCCAAGGAAGCGGCTCAAATCCTTGGAGTCCATGAAAGAATACTCCGCAGATGGGACAAAAATGGCTCAATCGAGACCATCAGAACCCCCGCTGGGCAACGACGATACAACGTTGAGTCATATACTGCTGCCAAATCAGGCAGTGACAAACGCAAAGTCGTTATCTATGCCAGAATTAGTAGCCGCGCCCAGCAGTCCGACCTCAACCGACAGGTGGCCGCACTGTCCAACCTCTACCCCGAAGCAGAAGTCGTCTCAGAAATCGGAGGCGGGCTCAACTTCAAGGGAAAGAAAATGCTGGCCTGACTGGGACATCATTTGTCAGGAGATGTCCGCATGGTTGTCGTTGCCCACCCAGACCGATTGGCAATATGGGGATTTGACTTGTTTCGATGGCTCTGTGAGCAAAACAGTTGCTCACTCATGGTTCTCAACCAGACAAGTCTCAGTCCAGAACCAGAAATGGTTGAGGACATCCTCACTATCCTCCACTGCTTCAGTTCCCGATTATACGGACGGAGTAAATACAAAACTCAGGTCAAAGAAGATCCGGATTTACCCCAGCCCCGAGCTAAATCAAGTCTGGCGTAAATGGCTGGCTGCTTGTCGGTATTGCTACAACCAAGCAATTGCATTATCCCGGAGTGGTAAACGACTAAGCAAGTTAAAGTTACGCAATAAAGTGATGCAGAGTGACTTACCCGAATGGGTCAAAGAAACACCCTGCCACATTCGGCAAAATGCCATCTTTGATGCCTATCTCGCCTTTTCAGCCAGTCCTGATGCCAGGTTTAGAAGTTGTCGTGACAGCTCTCAAGGGATTAAGTTCAATAATACTAATTTCTCTTCAGGGAGTTGGTATCCAAGACTAACGAAAGGATTAACTTTCATGGTTTCCGAACCCATCCCTAAAACTTGCGGGCAAGGGACTCAGTTGGTGTTTACCAAAGGTCGATGGTTGGCGATTTTCCCTGAACCAGTTGCCGTTACCCCAACTGAAGCGAATGGCGTAATTGCATTAGACCCGGGTGTGCGAACTTTCATAACTGGGTTTGATGGCTCTCGGTTTCTGGAATTTGGCTCCGGGGATATAGGACGCATTACTAGGCTATGTCAACATTTGGATGATTTGATGAGCCGAATCGCCAAGGAACCCTGTCGTTCAAGAAGGCGACGGATGAGGCAAGCGGCTCAACGAATGAGAACTAAAATCCGGAATTTAGTGGATGAAGCCCACAAACAAATTGCTCACTACTTGACTCACAACTACAGCCTAATTTTTTTGCCCACCTTCGAGACTTCCGATATGGTTGCCAAGGTGAAGCGTCTAATCAGGTCTAAGACTGCCCGAGCCATGCTGACATGGGCGCATTATCGATTCAAACTAACCCTGAGACATCAAGGGGAAATAACTGGAACCACAGTTGTAGATGTGACGGAAGAATACACCAGCAAAACCTGTACTCACTGTGGTCATGTGCATTCCCAGCTAGGTGGCTCAAAAGTGTTCCGATGTCCTGAGTGCGGGTTCACTCTACCCAGGGACTGGAACGGTGCTTTTGGAATCTTTCTAAAAGCTTTGCGGGATACCGCCTCTGTTACCTTAACGGGTAATAGTGCTATCGTCGCATTGTCAGGCAATAGCCGGATAAATGTCGCGTAAATGTATCAGATTAAGCGGATTCGGGCTTAGGCAATGAGGAAGGGTGGACGAGCAATTCAGCGGTCGATCGCTTTTCAACCATTTCCTGAGTAACCATACATCGTTTAACATCTTTACGGGAAGGCAGCTCATACATAACGTCTAGCATCAACTCTTCCACGATACCGCGCAAAGCACGAGCGCCAGTTTTACGGCGGAAGGCTTCTTGAGCGATCGCCCGAATAGCGTCAGCGTCAAACTCCAGATGCACATTATCCATACGCAGCAATTTTTGATATTGTTTAACCAAAGCGCTGCGGGGTTCCGTGAGAATTGACATCAAAGTTTTCTCATCCAGAGGATCGAGAACTGCCACCATAGGAATACGACCGATCAACTCTGGAATTAAGCCAAACTTAACCAAATCATTAGGCTCGATACCTTTGAGAGCTTCTGCATCTTTTTTGTCTTTGTCTGGGGTGACTTCTTGGCCGGAGTGGACAAAGCCCATAGACTTTTTACCGCTTCTTTGCTCAATAATTTTCTCAAGCCCTACAAAAGCGCCGCCGCAAATAAATAGGATGTTGCTAGTATCAATTTGAATGCAATCTTGATAAGGATGCTTACGACCCCCTTGGGGAGGAACATTAGCAGTAGTTCCCTCCAGCATTTTTAATAACGCTTGCTGGACACCTTCACCGGAGACATCTCTAGTAATGGAGGGGTTTTCACTCTTACGGGCAATTTTATCGATTTCATCGATATAGACAATGCCGCGCTGGGCTTCTTCCACATCAAAATCAGCCACTTGTAGGAGTCGCAGGAGGATATTTTCTACATCTTCCCCAACATAACCCGCCTCAGTGAGGGTGGTAGCGTCAGCGACCGCAAAGGGAACATCCAGCATTTTAGCGAGAGTTTCCGCCAATAGAGTTTTACCGCACCCAGTGGGACCAATTAGCAAAATATTGGATTTTTGCAGTTCGATCTGATCATCACCTTGTCTATGACCTGGGATAAAGCCTAGACGCTTGTAGTGGTTGTAAACAGCCACTGACAGGACTTTTTTGGCATCATCCTGACCAATGACATGATGATCTAGGTAGGCCTTAATTTCCCTCGGTTTAGGAATTTGATTTAAGGCGACTCGACTGGGAGTGTGGCGACGTTTAGGGCTAGGGGCTGCTTGGGGGCGGGGAGCCTGGGGAGTGGGAGGAGCTGAATTGGGGTCAAATAGCTCCTCGTCCAAAATTTCGTTACACAGTTCCACGCATTCATCGCAGATGTAGACTCCTGGCCCTGCAATTAACTTGCGAACCTGCTCCTGGGACTTGCCACAGAAGGAACACTTTAAATGGGAGTCGTACTTAGACATAATTGCCTCATTTTATGTTGCGCTAACAGATTCTCCGGGAACCGGAAGATTCTGTTTTAGGATCACATTATCTATTAGACCATATTCTTGGGCTTCAGCGGCAGACATAAAAAAGTCTCTCTCTGTATCAGCATTAATGCGCTCTATGGGTTGGCCGGTATGTTGGGCTAAGAGTGTATTCAGGGTGTGCTTGTGATAGAGAATTTCTTTGGCTTGAATTTCTATGTCTATTGCCTGTCCTTGAGCGCCTCCGAGGGGTTGGTGAATCATAATGCGAGAGCTAGGTAAGGACATCCGTTTCCCAGCGGTACCGGAAGCGAGGAGAAATGCGCCCATACTGGCGGCTAATCCATAACATATTGTCACCACATCGGGGCGAATTTGTTGCATGGTGTCGTAAATTCCCATACCTGCGGTGACTGAACCGCCAGGGGAGTTGATGTAAAGTTGGATATCTTTTTCGGGATCTTCTGATTCCAAAAACAACATTTGGGCGCTTACGGCATTGGCTACTTCATCGTCAATGGGTGTTCCCAGAAAAATAATGCGATCGCGTAGTAGACGGGAATAGAGGTCAAAAGCCCTTTCTCCCATTCCCGACTGTTCAACTACCATGGGAATGACACCCGCTGCAGATGAGTTAATAGTAACTGGTTGTGAACCACTAATTATGTGGCTGTTACGGGTGCTGCCAATGGAATCACGGGAATACTCAGAGATCATCATAAAGCGGATGGTAATTTAATCTTATGGTGGTTTTACGGTTAATGTACAGTTAATTGAAAATGTTAGGGACGGGCGCGAGGTGATTGTTGGGGGAGAAGAACAGAGCAACGGACTGAAAATTAGTGCGATCGCCTTTCTTTCCCCCACTCCATATTAGCGCTTTTCCAGAATTTTGGCACCTGAGCCCACTGGTGGTCAAATAGCTAGTCGGTAACGACTTCAGCTTCAGCGACGACCACTTCTTCTGAATCTTCTGAATCTTCTGGTTCTTCTTCCTCTGGGGTCAAAGTACCTTCAGGGACTAATTCAATGGTGGAATGTTCTTCGAGCCATTGGTAAGTCTTTTGGCTAATCAGGTCATCAGTAACCACCATGCGTAGGCGATCGAGGTTCACATCTTGGCCTTGAAGTTGCTCCATCATTTCTTCGGACTTAGCTTGAATTTCCTCCTCGGTGATAGTGATGGACTGTTGTTTAGCGACTTCTTTGATAGCCAAAGTTTCCTTGAGTTGAGCGATCGCATCAGGGCGCAGATGTTCTCGCATCCGTGGTACAGTTTCACTGTTAAACAGTTGTTTAAGGTCAATGCCCATATTACTCAACTGCATAGCCTGCTGAGTCAAGAGGCGGTCTACTTCTTCCCTAATGAGGGTTTCCGGCAATTCCACTTCCATTTCTGCCACTAAAGCCTCAGCCAAAGCCTTGTGTTTATTCGCCGTAGTTTGTTCAGCTTTTTCTTCCTGAAAACGCTTTTCTAGGGACTCCCGCAGTTCTGCCAAAGTCTCAAACTCGCTCACTTCAGCCGCAAAATCGTCGTCCAACTCTGGCAACTCTTTTTCTTTAAGTTCCAGTAGAGTAATGTTAAAAGTAGCGGGACATCCAGCCAATTCCGGTTTACCATAGTCAGCCGGAAACTCAATGTTTAACTCTTTAGTTTCCCCAGGACTCATGCCTTCAATGCCTTCGGTAAAGCCAGGGATAAACTGACCTTCCGTGAGTTCCACTTGGTAGTTATCACCTTGTCCCCCTTCAATTTCTTGGGGTTCAGTTGCTCCGGTGGGGGTAAAGTATCCCTTAAAGTCAACATAGGCTGTATCACCTTTTTGAGCGGGTCGGTTTTCCACCGGGACTAAGGTTGCCATTTTCACCCGTTCACGTTCGAGGATCTCATCAACTTGCTGCGGATCAAATTTGACCTCTTCAGCTTGGACCTGAAAATCCTGGTACTTGTTGAGTTTAACTTCTGGTTCGACATCTACAGCCGCTTTGATGGTGATGGGTTGACCAGGTTCGTACTGTTCGATCAGTTCTTCAATATTGCCAATTACTTCAAAACTGCCAATAGCCGGAATTTTCTCTTCTTCAACAATTTTTGGGAAATATTCCTGCATCAAATCATCGAGGGCCGCCGCTTTAATCCTAGAGGGTCCTAGTCGCTGCACTAGGATATGGCGGGGGACTTTGCCTTTTCGGAACCCAGGAATATTGGCAGAACGAGCATATTGGTTGATTACCTTCTCATAGGCTTTTTTGGAGATTTCTGGAGAAATTTCGATATCCAGCCCAACTTGGCTGGCGGGAAGTTTTTCCTGGGTTACTTTCATGATGTACCTTGTTTAAGCGCGGACTAAGGAAAGCGAGCTATCTAAACTGCTGTCTGGCCCTAAAGCCTAGACTGTTTGCTTCCAGATGCTGACAGTTCGTGGTATGGTAGTGTCATTGTTTCTGTACCACGATTTTAACTCTGGAGGACTATAATTGATAGACTAGCCAATATTTGATGCTATCAGTAGATGGGTCGAAATGGGTAGCGATCGCTATTGACCGTCACATCAACTGTCGCAGTTACCGATATAATAGCCTCTAGTATAGATACAAGACTGATTAGCCTTATATATTATTAAAATTTCTGATTGATTCTCAGATGATCGATTGTCTAAAGTTCCAGGGAGGAAGTCAATTTGTCAAAATCCTATAGAGTTGCTATTTTGGGCGCGACCGGAGCCGTGGGAACCGAGTTGCTGGAATTGCTTTTGAGTCGTGATTTTCCCCTGTCAGAGTTGAAGCTATTGGCTTCTCCCCGTTCGGCGGGAAATAGTCTCCGTTTTGGAGGAGAGCAACTGACAGTAGAAGCAGTTGGCGATCGCAGTTTTGATGGGGTAGATTTGGTATTGGCTTCCGCTGGAGGATCTACTTCTAAGCAATGGGCTCACAAAGCTGTAGCAGCCGGGGCGGTTGTAGTGGACAACTCCAGTGCCTTCCGCATGGACCCCCAAGTTCCCTTGGTGGTGCCGGAAGTGAACCCAGAAGCAGTAGTTAATCATCAGGGGATTATTGCGAATCCTAACTGCACTACTATTTTGATGAATGTGGCAGTTTGGCCCCTGTATCAGGTACAACCACTGCGGCGTATAGTAGTATCTACTTATCAATCCGCTAGTGGTGCGGGAGCCAGGGCTATGGAGGAGGTGAAAACCCAAGCCAGGGCGATTTTACAGGGAGAAACTCCCCAGGCGGAAATATTCCCCTACCCCTTGGCTTTTAATCTGTTTCCCCACAACTCGCCTATCAATGATTTAGGCTATTGTGAGGAAGAGATGAAAATGATTAATGAGACGCGGAAAATTTTTGGTGATGACAAGTTGAGAGTTTCCGCGACTTGTGTACGGGTTCCCGTACTCCGGGCCCACTCCGAGGCGATTAACTTAGAGTTTGAGCAGCCTTTTGATGTGGCTAAGGCGCGGGATGTCCTGAGTCAAGCCCCAGGGGTCAAGTTGGTGGAAGACTGGCAGGCTAATTATTTCCCAATGCCTATTGATGCAACGGGCTGCGATCCGGTTTTGGTGGGTCGTATCCGCCAGGATCTTTCTCACCCCTGTGGGTTAGAATTATGGCTGTGTGGCGATCAAGTTCGCAAGGGAGCCGCTTTAAATGCAGTCCAAATTGCTGAATTATTGGTAAGTAAAGACCTTCTGTAAGTCCCCCGTGTGGGGTGGAATAACTGAGAACAAGACGGCTAACTATACGGCACAATTGACACAAAAGAAATGGTAAGTTTTGGCAGAGTAATGACGGCAATGGTAACGCCGTTTTGGGAAGATGGTAGCATTAACTATGCAGAAGCAGAGCGGCTGGCGGCTCACTTGGCGGCTAATGGCAGTGATACTCTGGTTGTGTGTGGAACCACTGGAGAGTCTCCGACTCTGACTTGGGATGAAGAACATGAGTTGTTTAAGGTGGTTCAGCAGGCTGTGGCGGGTAAGGCTAAGGTGATTGCTGGTACAGGGTCGAATTCTACCCAGGAGGCGATCGCCGCCACTCAGAAAGCAGCTAAACTGGGGGTAGATGGTTCTTTGCAGGTGGTTCCCTATTACAATAAGCCTCCCCAGGAGGGATTGTATCAACACTTTTTGGCGATCGCCTCAGCTTGTGCAGATTTGCCGATTGTGTTATATAATATTCCTGGGCGTACCGGACAAAATCTCCAGCCCGAAACCGTCGCACGTTTGGCATCGGTTCCTAATATTGTGGCTATTAAAGAGGCTAGTGGCAGCCTAGACCAAGCTAGTCAAATTAGGCAGTTGACACCTAAAGAGTTTCAGATATATTCTGGGGATGATTCCCTGACTTTGCCACTGTTAGCAGTGGGCGGGACTGGGGTGGTGAGCGTAGCGAGTCACCTGGTAGGGAAGCAAATTCAAGATATGATCCAGATGTTTGAAGCGGGTCGGGTGCAGGAAGCAACGGAAATTCATATCAAACTCTTCAGTTTGTTTAAAACGTTGTTTATCACTACTAATCCTATTCCGATTAAAGCGGCTCTGAAATTGTTGGGCTGGAATGTGGGTCTGAGTCGGTCTCCTATGTGTGAACCATCCCCGGAAGTGATTGAAAAAGTCAAGGGAGTTTTGGGAGAATTGGGTTTGATGGAAACTCGGTAAATCGGGGTTTCAGACAATTGAATAGCTGTGATTATTCCTAGGTGTTGATTGCTGGTCAATTGATCCTTATAAAAGGGTGTTTAAACCGGGAAAAATCAACCATGGAAAACTAAGTAATTAATGAGGTATCATTATGTCAAGCAACGGCAAATCTTACACCAGAACTAGACCTTCTGCTAGGTCAGTGAAAATTACCAAAAAGTTGGATAATTTACCCAAAAACCGGGAACAAACCCCGGAAGATAACTCTCCGAAATTGAAAATAATTCCCCTGGGTGGACTCCACGAAATTGGCAAAAATACCTGTGTATTTGAGTATGAAGATGAAATCATCATCCTAGATGCTGGTTTAGCCTTCCCGACCGATGGAATGCACGGCGTAAATATAGTTTTACCAGATGTCACCTACCTGCGGGACAATCGGGATAAAATTAAGGGTATGATTGTCACCCACGGTCACGAAGACCATATCGGTGGGATTGCTTTTCACCTGAAACAGTTTGATATTCCCGTGATTTATGGTCCGAGATTAGCCATGGCTCTGCTTCATGGTAAACTAGAAGAGGCGGGGGTGAGCGATCGCACTGAATTAAGAACAGTAAGACCTCGCGATATAGTGCGTATTGGCAAAAACTTCCTGGTGGAATATATCCGCAATACTCACTCAATCGCTGATAGTTTTACCGTAGCAATTAATACCCCAGTGGGAGTAGTTATCCACACGGGAGACTTTAAGGTGGATCATACCCCCGTTGATGGCGAATTTTTCGATTTTCAGCGGTTGGCTGAATATGGGGAAAAAGGGGTTCACTGTCTGCTGAGTGATTCGACTAACGCGGAAGTGCCTGGGTTTACTCCCTCGGAGGCTTCCGTTTATCCGAATCTGGAAAGAATTATGGCGACCGCTTCTGGACGGGTGTTGGTGACGACTTTCGCTTCGTCCGTTCACCGGGTAAATATTATTCTGAGTATTGCTCAAAAATTAGGGCGCTCTGTGGCTGTGGTAGGGCGATCGATGTTAAATGTCATCGCTCATTCTCGGAATTTAGGTTATATAAAATGTCCTGATAATCTGTTTATTCCTCTCAATGCTATTCGCAGTTTACCTGACGAAAAAGTGTTGATTTTAACCACAGGTTCCCAGGGTGAACCCTTGGCGGCGATGACCAGAATTGCTAATGGCGCTCACCGACAAATTAGCATTAAACAAGGGGATACAATTATCTTTTCTGCTAACCCAATTCCCGGAAATACCATTGCGGTTGTCAATACTATTGATAAGTTGATGATGCAGGGTGCTAATGTGGTTTATGGCCGCCATCATGGTATTCATGTTTCCGGTCATGGTTGTCAGGAAGACCATAAACTGATGTTGGCGTTGACTCGTCCTAAGTTTTTTGTTCCTGTACATGGTGAACATCGGATGTTAGTACAACACAGCAAAACCGCTCAAAGCATGGGTATTCCACGGGAAAATATGGTGATTATCAATAACGGTGATGTGGTGGAGTTGACCGAAAATTCCATTCGCGTTGGTGGTAAAGTTCCTTCTGGTATTGAGCCGGTCGATTCCTCCCGCACTGGGTTTGTGCGTGATGATGTCCTGAAAGAACGCCAACAGTTGGCTGAAGATGGCTTAATTACTGTAGCGGTCGCTGTTAGTGATGAGGGGAAACTTTTGGCTATTCCTGAAACTCACCTGAAAGGGGTGGTGATGACTGCTGATCAGGCTACCTTTAAACAACAGATTGTTAAGGTGATTGAGGCGACTTTAAGCGATCGCTGGTCTGAGTTGAGCCGCTCCTTTGGTAATGGCGAAGGTAATCAAATTGATTGGGTGGGGGTACGCACCGAGATTGAAAGAGCGATCGCTCGTTTGTTGCGGCGTGAGTTACAAAGCAATCCTCTGTTAGTGGTGTTGATGCAAACTCCCGAAGAAAGTCCTGATTCTACCGCTTCTTCTACTACGGAAACTCCTCAGCCAGCTACCGGACGCAGAAGACCTCGCACAGCCGCTCGTGTCGCTTCCTAATTGACTGGAAAAGTTGCCATAAGTGAGCGGGTTTAGCAGCTTCAGATTTAACACTGGTCGCTGCTATCCCGCTCCGGCTTTGCTTGACCGTCAGACTCTCAAGTGTGTTAGTTTTTTTGCTGGCTGAAAAATACGGCAGCCAGAATAATTAACCCTAGTAATACGAGGGGAACTAACAGAGATAAAATAGGCGTATGAGTTGACATGATTTTGTCGGAATTGTGGGTTTTGTCTTAATCTGTGTTATAATTTAGGGTAACTTTTTCGGTGAAAGTTATCCAGGGAGAAACCATGAATCAAACTGATCTGGTGCAATGGTTGCAGGAAAGAACTGCACTGAGCCTCCTGGATGATGAAATATTACAGGCGATCGCACCTCAACTGGAAGAACGCACCATTCCTATAAATACCGTCGTGGTGACTAAAGGAACTTCCCCAGATCGGCTTTATATTTTGCGATCGGGTGATTTGGAAAACTCAGACGCACCCAAGGCCGATCAGTATTTACCAGGAATGGCTATTAATCTGCAATCGTTACTGTTAAATAATCCAGTTCAACAAACATTAATTACCCGAACAGATTGTCAATTTTGGGTGATGAAGGCTGGAGACTTGCAAAAGTTGGTAGAAGCCTATCCAGAAATCAATCAAGCCTTTTCTCAGCAATTAGCCGAAGAAGTAGAGGAACTTTCCGCTCAATTGGTTTATGAGCAGGAAAGGTTAGCAATTTTACAACCCTATTTGATTCCGAGAGCGCGGCGGGGAATTGTCGGAAAAAGTCGTTATGCGGTGAGGTTGCGATCGCAAATTAAAGAGGCTTCTAAAAATCGTAAATCCGTCCTAATTTTTGGGGAACCAGGAATCGAAAAAGACAACTTAGCAGCTTTGATTCATTTTGGGTCTGATGACCGCCGAGAACCTGTCATTCAAGTAAATTGTTCTAAACTCCAAACCAGTGGCGCAGATTTATTCGGACGGACAGGGGGAAAATATGGGTTAATTGAATCCTTGGGAAAGGGAACTTTAATATTTAATAATATCCAAGAATTACCCCCAGAATTAATCCCCGCCATCTCAAATTTATTAGAACTAGGAACTTATATTCCGGTCAGTAAAGGGGCCGCTGAAACCGTCAATGCTAAAGTTTCTCAAGCTCGGATAATCATTATATCAGAAAAGATGGTCGCTAAGATTGAAACCTTAGTCGAAACCGTCATTAAAGTGCCACCTTTGAGGGTCAGGAAATCTGATATTGGCGATTGGGTTAATTATAATATTAGCCTGATTTGTCGGAATAAAGGTATTAACCGAGTCCAGATGACCCCGGAAGCCTTGCGACGACTACAAGCCTATGATTTTCCCAATAATTTGCGGGAATTACGAAACCTCGTAGAAAGAGCGATCGTTCAACTTCAAGGCTGTACAGAAATCACCGAAGAAATTATTTGGCCGTCTCAAACTAAAAAGCAGCAATTCCGAGTTAATTTATTAAATACCTATCCGAAATTCCGCAAATTTCTCAGAAGTCCCTGGTGGCCGGATCGGATGAATTATGGCTTTACTGTAGCTGTTTTTGCCGCCGTCGTGGCGATTTTGTTTCTCGGTCCTCAAACGCGATCGCAAAATTTCGCTCTCAACCTATTTTGGGCCTGGTGGTGGCCATTAGTTTTGTTAATCTTCCCATTTTTAGGTCGCGTATGGTGTGCAGTTTGTCCCTTTATGATTTACGGAGAAATCACCCAAAAACTATCTCTCTGGCTGTTTCCGCGTCAATTAAAAAAATGGCCGAGACAGTCAGCCGAAAAGTGGGGAGGGTGGTTTTTATTCGGTTTATTCACCCTAATTTTACTCTGGGAAGAATTGTGGGATTTACCAAATACCGCCTATTTATCAGCTTGTTTATTGCTACTCATTACCGCCGGAGCCATGATTTTTTCAGCTATTTTTGAAAGGCGTTTTTGGTGTCGTTATCTCTGTCCCATTGGCGGTATGAATGGGATGTTTGCCAAATTAGCCATCACCGAATTACGCGCACAGCAGGGAACCTGTTCAGCCGAATGCAACACCTACCAATGCTATAAAGGAGGACCCCCAAAAGGCGAAGGAATGGAAACAGGCGGATGTCCTTTATATTCTCACCCAGCACAATTAGAAGATAATCGAGATTGCGTATTGTGTATGACCTGTTTAAAAGCCTGTCCTCATCGTTCAGTCGAGGTCAATTTGCGACCCCCAGGAATTGAATTATGGACTACTCATATACCTCGCACCTATGAAGTAGCTTTGCTATTTTTATTATTAAATGCCGTATTTTTGCATCATTTACCCCAACTAGAACAGTATTTTAATTTTAGCCTAAATTTAGATAATTTCTGGATACATTTAAGCCTGTCAACCGTAGTCTTAGCTTTACCTGCTATAATTCCCGGTTTCGCTTATCTGATTTATCGTTTAATTTCCCCAAGAAAGCCTCGTAAATTTATCGAGTTAGCTTATGGTTTACTTCCCTTTGTGTTAGCCATTAATTTGGCTCATTATCTACGGCTAGGGTTAGCAGAAGGTGGCAGAATTTTACCAGTTACCCTTGCTACTTTTGGCTTAGATGGTTCCAGTCTCCCCGTTTGGGTTGCTCATCCAGCCGTCATTGAGTTTTTACAGGGAACCACCTTATTATCCGGGATATTAATCGCCATTTTACTCACACAAAAAATTGCTCGCCAACCTATCAAAACCTTATTACCTCAACATTTAGCCACCATTATTTTAGGTTTCATCTCATGGAAAATAGTGGTAGGATTTTAGCATATTAATAACTTCTACTACACCAAATATCTAACTAATTATATATGCCAAAAACCGCACCCCAAAATTTAGAAGATAGTGATGAAGAACTACTTACTTTTAAGTATTCAATAACCAGTTATGGTGCTGATTATCCGGTTGATAGTTTAGTTAAACGGATGAAAAATGGCAGCATATATGTACCACAATTTCAACGAGGATATGTCTGGGACCATAGAGAAGCATCTCGTTTTATTGAGTCCCTATTATTGGGTCTACCAGTACCGGGAATTTTTCTCGCTAAAGAACAAGATACTCAAAAACTTCTAGTTATTGATGGTCAACAAAGGTTAAAGACTATTCAATATTTTTATGATGGGGTTTTTGAACCTAATCAAAGGGAATTTTCCTTAACCAAAGTCGCTGATGAGTTTGACGGATTAACTTATCAAACTCTGTCAGAAGAGGATAGACGTAGACTCGATGATTCAATTATACCTGCTACCATTGTTAAACAGGATGAACCCTCAGATGATAATAGCAGTATTTACTATATTTTTGAGCGACTTAATACCGGTGGTCAACAATTAAAACCTCAAGAAATTCGCGCCTGTATCTATCACGGAGAGTTTAATAATTTATTAGCAGAACTTAATTATCATCAGTGTTGGCGAGATATATATGGTTCCCCAAAACCTGATAAACGTATGCGAGATCAGGAAATGATTTTGCGTTTTCTGGCTCTCTATTTTGAGGGTGATAACTATCAAAAACCTATGAAAGGCTTTTTAAATCAGTTTCTGGGTCAAAATCGCTATTTGAAGAAGTATGATAAATCAGCAATCCAACTGGTTTTTATTCGCACTATTGAAACTGCTTATGAAGTTTGGGGAGGTCGAGCTTTTAAACCGAAAAATCAGATTAATGCAGCAGTTTTTGACTGTATTATGGTGGGTTTAGCTCGTCGATTAGAAAAAGGGTTGATTAATGATAAAGAATCACTCAATACTAATTATCAACATCTTTTAAAGAGTCAAAATTTCCTAGATGTAACTGTCAATAGTTCGCGTACTACTGAGAAATCTATTGTGCAAAGTCGCCTCAGTCAAGCTATCAATGCTTTTGAAAATGTACAATGAAAAATGTAAAATGCGTTATAAACAGCAGTAATAATTAGAGTATATTATCAAAATGCAGTTAAACTTGTTGATATGCTTGAGGAATTGTGTGAGGGTAAATCTGTTTAAAATGTGATCATTATGGGATGATTAATCATTTCTTAGTTAATCAGTATCGACAAACCAGTGATTAATACCAAATCCTACCGCGCGATTAGATTGACATAATTCTGAGGCTAATTTTAGTGACGCTTTTTGACCTATTTCGGTTTCAAATACTGAAGAAAATACCCCATCAATCCCTAAGCTATGATATAATTTCCTTAACTGCTTTGGAGAACCTACTATAGCTGGTTTAATCACAAAAATACCTCGCCAACCTTGTTGATAACATTGGTTGATTTGGGTGAGGGTCGCTACAGATTCATCTAAGGCTATGGGGGTTAAATGACCCTTAGTTAAGGCTAACATTCCCTCTAACTCATTAACACCTAGGGGTTGCTCTAAAAACTCTATTTTAAAGCTAGTATCCCCCAGGTTTATTCTATCACAAATATCTAACCAGCGATCGCCTTCCGAAAAATTTAACCCACCATTCGCATCGAGTCGCAGCGATAACCCTTGAATTTCACTCATTTGGCTGGCTAATATCTGCAACCAATTCAACTCATTATCAATACTATCAACCCCAATTTTCCACTTGAGAGTTTTATATCCCCTATTAACTAAATCTTCCCAACCAGATAAAGCCGCTTTTCCTGTGGGAAGCAGTCCACTATTTTCTAGCTTAGGTATTTCCTTATCATTTCCCTGTAATTCAGTGAAAGCAGACTCCAAACCAAACTGACAAGCTGGGAGACTCATAGGAATCGAAAAAATCAGATTTTCTGTAATTATCCCAGGTAGACTTTCACAAAAATCCATAGCCTCCCTGACAGTTTCCGACCCAAACCAACTAAGAGGCGCAATTTCTCCCCAGCCAACTTTACCCCTTTCGTCCATTAACTCAATAATAATCCCTTCCCTAACCTCCCAGAGTCCGTGATGAGTTTTTAAAGGCTGTTTAAATTTACGGGAGTATTTATTAAAGTTAAATTTAATAGTCATTGAATTGCATTTAACTAGACCAAGCATCAATAATTTTAATCATCGTTTTGTCCGCTAAACCCTTAACACTAGCAATCACTTGTTGATAATTGGTGAATTTACCCAGTTTTTCCCTGGCTTCAAAAATGCCTTTAGCTAGGTTGTTAGCATTACTAATATTAGACCTATTCAATCGCCTAAATAACTCCTCTTGAGTCAAACTATTGAATAAATCGAGGGGGTTAATAATGGGTTGATTTGGCGATTCTGACTCTCTCATTGAGGAAGGTTGGGCAGATTCTATGGCTTTAAATCGCCGTTCATTTTGTTGTTGATAATCCCTCAATTCCTGCTGAATTTGAATCACATAGTTTTCTAGTCGTTGTTCAAGATTATTTAACCGAGACTCTAAATTAGGAGATGGAGATGTGGTTAATGTTAGGGTTTCCCCTATCTGATTATTTATCAAACTAGGAGTTACCGTAAAACTCTCAATTAACTCGACCTGTTTTAATACCTTAGCCTCATGTTTCTCAGCAATCACAAAAGCATTAACCATCTCAGCTTCGCGGGGGTCTTTTTCCCTAGCCTTGACCGCCGCATAATATTCTAAATCCCCTGAAATAACTTGATAACTTTCTAACCCTTGCATTTTCAGGATTAAGGGTTTGATAATTCCCCCACATTCTAAAATGTTATCGGCTAACTCCTCTAATTCAGATTCCGAAAAATTAGACCGAGGGACATTGGAATTAATGCTTTTAACATCCACTAAGAAAAATCTGATCATGATTTATTTACCTAACTTTTCTAAAACTTCCTCTGTTAACTGTACAAATTCCATCGCCGCTGGTGAATCTGGCGCAAATTCTAGCACAGATTTGGGGTCTGGTATCTCTAAATCTCCCATAGTTATAGTCTGGTTGGTACATTGAGACAAAACTGTTCTTTCAAAGATTATGCTATTCATAATCGGTAAATTATGGGAATTTAACAGGGATTCTTTTTGCTTGGGAAAGACATAATTTAAAAATTTAGAGTTGGTGGATATTTTGGATGGCAATATTCCCAAGATTTCTAAATTATTTTTACCAATTAAGGCGCGAAATTCATCAATTTGACTAATAAACTCCAAGACGGTAGGTAATCCTTGATTAGCAAAGGGTTTTAAGTCTGATGGGATGATTAAATAATCCGCAGCATATAAGGCAATTTCTGTATAAATATCCCGCGATGGAGGAGTATCAATAATCACGATATCATAATCTTCTTCAACTCGTTTTAGCTTGGTGACTAAACGGGTTTTATAAGATGCAACTTGGTTCAGTTTAGACTGCTTTTGAATTAAGTTAATATGGGAAGGTATGACATCAATTTCTGGGTGATTGAATCCGTCGGTTTTTCTGACGACATCGGGAATAAAGTCATAATCACCTGATTCGATAACATGGGAAACATTGCGATCTCTTAAATCATCATCTTCCACAAATAAAAATTTCATTAAGCCAGTCGCAAAGGTAGAGTTGGCTTGAGAGTCTAAATCGATAAGTAGTATTTTGTGACCTTGTTTTTGTAAACTGGCGGCTAGGTTAATGGCGATGGTGGTTTTACCTACTCCACCTTTATTATGGTAAATAGCAATAGTTTTCATACCTGGTTATTTAAGGATAGGTTAAACATTATCATATTTAGCCAATAAAATCAAGGATTAAATCTCCCCAAATTCGGGGATTTTCGGCGTGGACGTTATGACCACAGCCGGGAACTATGATCATGGTTGCGAAGGTACATAAATCCGTAATTTCTCGGTTGATTTTTTGAAATTTATGGTCAAATTCTCCCACTAATAATAGTAAAGGTATCTGATTTTGAGATAACTTATCCCAGAGTGGTGGCTGGTTTCCGGTTCCCGAATTAATGAGAATTTTAGCTAATTGATTGGGGTTATTTTGGAGTCGATCGCCTATAATTTTATCAAAAATGGGCGAGTTTTTCAAGGATGTAAATAGGGGTAAACTATACCACCAGTTGAGGAAGTCTTCAAAAGGGATATTTTGTAACTGATCGGCTATTTTATCATCTGATAAACGTCGCTGCGATCGCTCAATTTCCGTTTTCAGTCCCGGCGATGCTGATTCCAGAATTGCTTGCTTAAATCGTGTAGGATAGTGTAAAATCAAATAGAGTCCTAAACGACCTCCCATAGAATATCCAACCAGGACACAATTATCAATTTTCAGGTAATCCAAAAGACCAATTAAACCGGAGGCGATCGCTGGCATTTTATAGGCTTCATCTCCTGCTAATACCTGAGTTTTTCCTTGTCCTGGTAAATCAATAGTTAAGCAGCAGAAATCATCAGGAAGGGAGGATATAGCCAGGTCAAAGTCTCGGCAATTTCCCATAAAGCCATGTAATAGCAAAATTATAGGCTGAGTGCGATCGCCTTTTAATTCACCATAAAAACTATAACACCCCACCCGCCATTGTGGCATTTAATGCACTCCTATTTATTAGTCAAACACCCAATGCAAAAATGGAACCGCCGCCGCACAAAAAGCCATAAACCCAAATAACCCCCCCAGCATTCCATACAGCAAAAATTGGTCGCCGCGATCCTTAGCCAATTTGACAATCACGTAACTGTAGCCATAGCAAACCAGGAAGAAAAGAACAATAAAGCCAGTGAAGTAATATTGCATAACCAAATCATGTCTAAAAAGCCTAATTGTCCATTATAGGAAAATTATGGTCAATCGCCTAAAATTTCACAAAAATTTAGTATTTCCCAGAGATTAATGAGTAACAGGCGTTTGCTGTTCAGGTATACTGAGGGTGATCACAAATTCTGTGCCGCCACCTACCTGGGAATTACACTGCAACTTTCCGCCGTGATTTTCGACTACAATTTGATGAGAAATAGACAATCCCAAACCCGTCCCCTGACCCACAGGCTTAGTAGTAAAAAAGGGATTAAAAATCTGTCTTTGGATCGATTCAGGAATTCCCGGACCATTATCAGCAATTTTAATAACAACCGAGTCTAGCTGGTCTGGAGATTTAGCTTTTTCCACTGTAGTTTTGATGGTAATTATCCGAGGGTCTGGTTGAGTGGCTAATGCATCGATCGCATTAGCCAATATATTCATAAATACCTGATTCAATTGACTAGGATAGCATTCCAACTTAGGTAATTCGCCATAATCTTTAATCATTTTAATTTCACAACCGTGGTGCATTTTCATGCGACCTTGTAAAATCAGTAAAGTGCTTTCGATACCCTCATGTAAATCTACAGCCTTGCGGGTAGCTTCATCGAGGCGAGAAAAGTTTCTTAAAGAGACAACAATATCTTGAATTCGGGTAGTTCCCAACTTCATTGAATCCAAAGCATTAGGTAAATCATCAAGCATAAATTTCAAATCTACTTCCTTAGCAAAATCGATAATTTCTTCCCTAGGTTTTGGGTAGTTTTTATGATATAATTTCACCAGTTCAATTAAATCTTTAATGCAGGTTTCTAGGTGCATTAAATTTCCATGTATAAACGCCAAAGGATTATTAATTTCATGAGCCACCCCTGCGACCATTTGTCCTAAACCGGACATTTTCTCAGCCTGAATTAATTGTGCTTGGGTGCGTTTTAATTCTTGTAGAGTTTTGGCTAACTCGATCGCTTTCTGGCGTTGTTGTATTTGTTCCAGTCTAAGGCTAACTTCCATAGCTTTGCGATCGCTAATATCCCTAACAATAGCCAATACCTGATCCTCACCACTAGGGACATAACGCGCCTCATAATGGTGATATCTACCCGAAACCGATAGCACATATTCTCCCTGCTGAATTTGTCCAGTGTTGAGGGTTTGAGTCAAATAATGGCGCGTCCATTCAGCCAAATCTTGAGAAAAAACCGCATCAATTTTCTGTCCCACAATATGGGGTGGTAAACCGGGATTGGGGCAATTTTTAGGCGGGAAGTAGTCAAGAATTATCCCCTGAGAATTTATCCTAAATATCAAATCAGGAATAGCCTCAATCAAGCTGCGATTTCTCGCCTCACTTTCTCGCCAAGCCGAGGCTATTTTTTGACGTTCAGTGATATCACTTTCCACAGCAATAAACTTAGTCAAATTTCCCAATTTATCAAAAATAGGATTGATACTTATCGACAACCAATAAGATTCTCCATTGCGTCTATAGTTAAGAATTTCTCCTTGATAAGGTTGATGTTGTTGGAGTGCTTTAGCAATCTCGCAGACGGTATCTGGGTTAGTGTCGGAACCTGGCAAAAACGAACCAGACTGGCGACCTCGTACCTCATCAAAGAAATATCCGGTAATAGTTACAAATCCGGTATTAACCCACTCAATATAGCCATCACAATCACAGATAATTACAGCATTATCAGTCTGAGTCGCCACCCAGGACAACTGAAGCAGTTGTTCTTCTATCTGAGGTCTAGTTTCATCTTTATTGGTAATTACCCAATAGCGAGAAGGAGATAATCCCGATGGTGCTTCCACAGGAACAATAGTTGTTTTTAGCAAAATATGTTGTCCGTTAGCAATATGTTGTTGAATTTCTCCTTCCCAAATCTTACCCTGATTGACAACTGACCATAATTGCTCCCAAAAATTAGGGGAATAATAAGGGGAGTCAAACAAGGGGTGAGGGTGATTAATCACCTGTTCCCAAGACTTACCCCACATTTCAATAAAGGGTAGGTTAGCATCTAAAACCGTCCCATGTTTATCAATCATACTAACCGGGTTAGTGCGATCGATAATGGTTCGCAGTTCCCCATATTCTTGCTGAGTTTGACGAAGTTCATTTTTGAGTTGACGTAACTCAGCGATCGCCGTTTGATAGGCGTTTAATAAATCTTCAGGATAGTTGTTAACAATTAATTCAGCGGTCATTAGCACTCCAGGGGGTAAATCAGGTTTTGGTTAAGAACTTCTTGGAAAATTTTTGACGCTATAGGTTGAGCCATCAAAAACCCTTGAGCCAATTCGCATCCCCAAGATTTGAGTTGGCAAAATTGTTCTAAGTTTTCAATCCCTTCCGCAATAGTTTCCATTCCCAGGGACTGAGCCAGCTTCACAATAGCATAGGCGATTTTAGTTTGATGTTCCGAAGCACTCATCCCCTGAATAAAAGAGCGGTCTATTTTCAGGGTATCAATAGGAAAACATGAGAGACGACTAAGGGAGGAATGTCCGGTTCCGAAGTCATCTATACATAATCTAATCCCCAAATCTTTAATTTTTCGGAGAGTAGTAACCGCCACTTCTGTCGATTCAGCGATCGCCGTTTCTGTCAGTTCAAACCTAATCAATTCAGGAGAGCATTTAGTGGCTTCTAATATCTCCTTAATTTTTTCGACAATTCCCTGATTTATTAGTTGTTTGGTCGATAAATTAACGCTCAAAAATGGCGGTGCGTCTTGATAAATACATTCCCATTGTTTAGCCTGAATACAAGCCTGTTCAATTACCCAATCTCCCATCTTAACAATTAACCCAGTTTCTTCAGCCATAGGAATAAATTGCTCTGGAGAAATCAAACCCAAAGTCCCATGTTCCCACCTAAGCAGGACTTCACAACCCACAATCCGATTAGTTTTCATCGAGATAATTGGCTGATAGTTAAGTAGCAATTCCTCACGTTTGAGAGCATAACGCAGATCCGTTTCTAGCTGTAGTTGCTGTCGGACTCGGTGGTGCATCGCTTGGGTAAAAATTGCATAACTTCCCTTCCCTCGGTCTTTGGCTCTATATAAGGCTGTATCAGCATCGCGGAGCATATCTGCACTGCAATTATACCCCATACTACTCAGAGCGATACCAATACTAAGACTGGTAACAGTTTCTAGGTGGTCTTCCCCCAAAATAATGGGTTTTTTGATGGTCTGTTGAATTTTATTAGTTAGTTGAGAAATTTCCGACAGGTCTTGAATATCATCAATTATAATAGCAAACTCATCTCCTCCCCACCGAGATAGAATATCTTGGGGACGGATACAGCTTTGTAGACGATCGCCAATTTCAATCAGTAGTTGATCTCCGGCTTGATGTCCAAAACTATCATTAATCAATTTGAAGCGATCGACGTCCATAAACAGCAGACCAAACAAATAGTCTTGACAGTTTTGTGTACGGTCTATCGCTTTCTGAAGTTCAGTTATAAAGTAACCTCGGTTATATAGACCCGTTAGGCTATCATGGTTAGCCTCGTAGATTAGGCGATTATGTTGATTTTGGCGTTCAGTCACATCTCTTTGAATAGCTAAATAGTGTGTTATCTGTTGGCGATCGTTATATATAGGTTCAATATGCCACTCATTGACAAATTCGCTTCCATCCTTGCGATAGTTAATCGTCTGACCATAAAACACCCCTCCATCTTTAAGATCCAGTTTCATCCTTTCCAAAATCGTGCGATCTGTTTTTTCCCCTTGCAAAATTCTAGGAGTTCGACCGATCGCCTCTGTGGGACCATAACCAGTCATTCTAGTAAATGCCTTATTGACAAACACAATTGCAGGTCCAGGAAATTCCAGATTAGCCGTAGTGATGACCACAGAATCATCAGCACAGCAAACCGCTGTTGCCAACAACTTCAAGTGTTCTATCATCTCTACACTTAAACCATGTGCCGAATCATTCTCACTACAAGAATTACCCCTCGCCACGATACTCTCATCAATATTGATTGGAGGAACTAACTGCCTCCTATAGGCATCCAAATCATTCATAGCCACTAATTTTGTTCCGTAAACGACGACTGACCGAACCCTGTAACGTTTCTCGGTTCAGCTAGACCCAATTAGCAGACCCCTAGGATGAGCCAGGTTCCGAGATGCAATAGGTGTATGAGAAGCTACTCTTGGTGATTTTACACCAAATCTTAAAAAAATACTAAGATTGGGGTTTCCGAATTATTTATGTGATACCTGCACAGTGGCATTATGGGACTCAGTTTTAGATAGAATTGTATACCCAAATTTCCATCGCACTGTATACCCAAAGACAGACTTTCAGGATTTCTCAGACAATGGGAAAATTAACTGACGAGGCCTTCCGGGAGCGATAGGTCTCGCCCTCTACCCGAAGCGGGTCGCTGCTATATGCAGTCCGCGTGCCTCCCAGAGAAGAAACCCAGCTTCTATCCTATCTTCAAACTTTGAACAATAAAAAGCCCCGCCTAGACAATTAATCAGCGGGGCCTGCTATAAAGCAAATTAGCCAAGCTACTGGACTCCTACAATCCCGCGTGATTAAGTCTCTGGAAAGGTTGCGCGAACAGGGCAAGGTTAAATATCTAGGATGGGTAGCCGTCACCCAGGGTGACGAAAATTTATCACCGGTGAAAACTTCCCAGAGCGATCGCCTAACCGTTCGCTGGAAAACCAAATCAGCATTCCAAGACACAAACGGCAATAAGTACGCTTATCTTTATCAGGGGAAAAAGCAGGTTTGTTATCTGGCAGGTCCTCATCTCAGCGAAAAAGCGAAGGCGATCGCCAACCAGGTAGAACAGTGGATCGAGTCGGACTGGTCTCTGGAAACTATCCTAGAGAAACTTCCAGCACTTAAATCGGGTGGTGGAAATTTCCCCGGCGGCGCGTCCTAAGATTTCCCCCAAAGGAGATTTTATACCCCCAAAAATTTTGTGATTTCACAGAAAAATCAAGGAGCGTTTCCCAACCTAAAACGGCGCTAAGTGCTACTGTACACTGGTTAGCGTCGTTTGCCGTGTGTAAGAATATTTGATGTTTTGTCCAAAATACCAAAGTGCCGAGTTTAGCGCTAAAATTGGAAGTATCTAAGGCAGTGTGTGGCGTTCGGCCCTCCAAAGCATAGCAGCAACCCATTTCTCCCTGGATAACACTGATAGCGATCGCTGCCTTAGATTTCATCGATCGCGTCTCGGATTTTTTGAGGATCAGCATCAATATAGCGCTGCAAAGATGACATGGATTTGTGACCTGTGATAGCCATGATGGTTCTGGTATTGACTCCCTTGTTATAGAGTTTGGTGATGAAAGTGCGGCGGTAACTGTGGAGAGAATAGCCCTCGTTTTCTAATCCCAGACGAGCGATCGCCGCCCTATGGAAAGAGTCTATCGCTTGAACGGTAACGGGCTTGGATATATCAGATGGGCTAGGAAACAGAAACTCGCCGCCACCGATGCGGTAAGTTCCGAGAATCTCTCTAAGTTTTTGGGAAATGGGAACTTGGCGGACTCCCCCATCTTTCCCGCCCGCGCGCTTACGAGTTTCGGATCGAAAAGTTATTTCTGGCAGGACAACACGGGAAGCTGAGGAAACATAAACGTCAGGGATTCGCAGTAACCTGACAGCTCCCACTCGTTCGCCGGTGTACATCAAGATTGCTAGTAAGGTTCGCTGCCAGTCATATTTGCACTGCTTCTGAATTCTGTAGGCGATCGCGTCGGGGATAATGGAAGCCTGACCGATTCGGTTTTTCTTCATAGGTTTGTAATTGGCTATGGTTTCTCCCCAGTTGCCCAGATGGTCGGATTAAGCGATCGCCCTTCCTGTTTACCTATTGTAGTGGACGGACTGAGCCAGATGGAATCAACTCGGAGACTTGGGGGATTGGCGGCGGGCGATCGGATCAGCCTCTCCTATATTTGTTCACCAGCCGGTAATGCGATCGCTTCCCCCCCATCTTAGGAAAACTCAGATTAAGGCGATCGTTTATCTACCAGTCTTCGTAATCGATAAACTCATTGATAGTAAATTCTCCCCCCTCTTTGGGGTTCGCTAGGTTGGGCGTATAACTACAAGTACACAATGGCCTAGTAGAACTCCAAGGGGATGGCATATCAAAAAATAATAGTTGACGGCTCATTGTAGGTACAACAGAAAACCCGCGTGCTGGTGATTCTACTGTCGCAACTTCACTATGTTCTTTAATCCAATTCGTTAGATTTATTAGTGTATCGTAGTTATAAAACTGCCAGGTATAGACGGCTATTTGAGTCATGACCATCGCCATAATTTCTCGCGGAATCAGGAAGACTTTAATCACTTCTCCAGGCGGCAGCCAAGAATCGTTAGAGGGATTAATGGTAAAGTTGTACATTTGACCAGGGAAAAACACATCAAACTGAAAAATTAAAACTCCATGTTCACTATAAAAGGTGTTATACCAAAGATAGTCATATATTCTGTTACTATCCGAATCTGCGTTGTCAGCTATAAAATTGGGTACGTGAACGGATTGATTTCCTGTACCCATAAAAGGTCTAATAGATAAATTCGGCATTGGCATATCGTCTATTTCTCCTGATTCTTGTCCTAAGTCATAATCAATTTCCGTTTCCTGTCTAACCCAGAGTTCTACCGTCTGGGTGGTGGCGGATGTCGCAAAAAGAGAGATTCCCCCGTCGCTGCTATCAAAATAGGTCGCATCTTCAAATACTGGCAATGAGCGATCGCTACCATCCCATCTGATGGAGAATGGATTTTCCCCCTTGATGGAAATTTCTCGCCTCACCGGGGACGATGTGGAGGGGATAATTTCCACCTCTTCCCCTGCCGCCAGTTGAACCGTCCCCGACTTGGAAAATCTATAATAAGCGCCCCCGCCGCTCCCGCCGCCGACCGGACGCATTTCAAATCGAATAGGCATTTATCGTAGAATGGAAGTAACCACTTCTATTGTCTCACATGAACATCACGCCGGGAGTCTATCCCGATTTTTCCGAAACTACACTAGAAGCCTTAACCTTAGCCATGGGGCGGCGATTGCTACAAAGACAAAAAGACCTGACGATTAACTTCACAGGAAAAGATATTATGGATTTAACTCTTAATGAAGAGGATTCTGTTATCAACCTGGATATTGACGAGCTAGAGGCTTATATAGAAAATGGCGCGATTAAAATAGTAGATCCGTTTGTGAGTAGTTTTCAACCCGGTATAGGTAGTTACCCCTTTGACCAAACCAATTTAGCCAGTGCTTTACTGCATTTAGTTGTACATCAACACATAGCAGAATTTAGCCCCGCACTAAACCCCGAACCCGCCAAAAAACATTGTGATTTTTCTATCCGACCTAACGTTAGGGGAGATGGACAATATCCGTTAATATGCACCATCAGCTTAACCGACTATCCCGTAATTGTTGACTACACCAATGGCATGACTTCCGCCGCCAAACCATACTTATTAACTCCTTAACCTATGGCAGAAAATCGCTTATCAGAAACCGACACTTTTTCATTTGAAATTAATCAGAGTAATGTCAGTGATTATGCAAGCAATCCGTTAACACTGTGGAATATTTCTGATGCTATTACTGCCATTTCTGCCCATATTGACCCCAGGTGGCTATGGCGAGCTAATGCTTTTTTAGAAAGTCTCACTGCATCAGTTTGGTGTCCGAGTTTTACTCGTTCTCCTTATCCCGAATTTTACCCAGAGGATTCAGCGGCGGAAAGGGCAGCTAAATTAATGAAATTAGAGAGCAATCACCCTAAGTTTGGTTTGCAATTACTGAGAAGAAAAGGCTCGTCAAATCCTTGGGTTGAGGCAGCTTGTCCGGTTATCCAAAACCGAGGGCGGCGGTTTTATGTGCCTCTAATCAACCCTTATTTAACTGCCAATGAGGTAAAAATATTTGGAGTAGATGACCAGTTAGGTTTAAGTTTTAAGGATTACGGTAACGGTATATTAGGCGGCGGTTCAATAGGCAGTAATCGCGGCTATGACACCATTTATATAGAGGGTGAATATCGGGTCGAATTAGATTTGATACTGATGGCTAAACGCCCGGCTAATACCTTGATGAACACAATAACAGTCGGACTTAATCCTATATTAATCGCCCCCGCTAATCCCAACCGTGCTTATTTTGAAATTCAGAACCAGGGAGAAACTCAATTGCTTTGGGGGTTGGGTGCATCGGGAAATAATGCAACTACTCACCCATTCAGAATGCCACCCGGTCAGATTTATTATCCCGGTAATGTATCAGGATTTATTCCGACTGACGCGATATGGGGTAAAGTAGTAGAAGGTTCGACAACTGTTTTAATTATGGAGAGTTCTTACACATGATGATAGCTTTTTATGGATTAGATGACTTAGAAAATTATCCGGTAGATTTATCCTTAGAATCTGCGGTTAATCCTGTTCATCTATGGGATAAGCGGTTAGAGATTCTTATAGCTACAAATAAGGATGTGTTTAACCGCCATTTTTTGCTACCAGGTCGCCCCGCCAATGGATATTTGATTTATAGAGAATTAAAAGCATTGGCTCATGTTCCCCAAGAATATAAAACCATTGTTGATTTTCCTTCCCCAGAAGAGAGGCAAAGAAGGATATCCCAAGCCAAAGACGAAAATTATCGTTTTGTCCTTGAGCAATGGCTGGAAAGAATAGAGTATTTGTGCCATATCTTTCCATTTTTGGAAGTGTTGCCAATTGCGGCTTTTTTGTCTGATTCTGTTAGTCCCTATCGCCCCCTGTCTGTTCCCACGCTAAAACAACGGAAAACCATTAAACTTGTCTCCTTGGAACCCATAGAAACAATGGAACGGGAATGGGTTGTTGGCGGACGAAAATTGACCAAAGAGGGATGGTTGCAACTATTTCCTGAGTTGATGCAGGAGTGCGAACCATGCGAGAAGTAGAGGAACGTAGCCGAAGGACAAAAGACATTGTAAGGAATCGCAACTATAGGCAAGCTATAGATGTCATAGAAAGAGAGGTTAAAAGACTAGAAGCCGACGACAAACCCAGAGCGCGAGTAAGATTTCCCCGTGACGATGGAGACATTGATATAGATGTGGGGGGGATAATTGAATTTGCCCAGGCAATGAAGCCAAAAATAAGCGCAGAGGAAGATTTACAAGATGGCAGAACTAGGAGAGGCATAAAAGCTGAGAAGATAGGCAGCACAGCCCGTGGATTTGTAGACCTTGATGAAGATGGCAACCCCAAAGGTTTTGGGGGAACAATTGACAGCATTAATGATGCCAATGTCTCGGTTTACTTTGGGGAATGTGAGCAAACCATGAGCGTAACCATGTTTGGCAAAACTGTCACTTTTGCTCGGAATGTTTGCGAGGATGATATAGAAGAACCATCGGAGACAGATGAAAATGAAACAAGTGATGATACAGATAATATTTTACCTCCCAGTGTTGGTAATCCTCCTTTTCCTCTAGGTTTCTCAGGGAGGTTAGCGGATTTTTTTTAGTCCATAGAGTAGGTCACATGGGTGGGTGGTTTGCAAGCACAAAAGAAAACTTTTTTGACCATTTTTCTAACGGAGGTGATGCTATTACCTCTTCCAGAGAGTTTTTCTCATCAATAGAGTTTCCCAGTTCTAGCAGTGAAGTTATATCTGTGCAAAAAATAGGAACTTTTCCTTTCTCGTTGGGCTACGAATATTATCGTGATTTACACATAAGTAAAGGTAGGGGTTTCCATCCCTCTACCTTTAGGTACTATCTGGCTAAATATACAGGTACAATCCATAACTTCAATGGCCCAAATGAGTATTTGGCAACAAGAACTTGTCGTGTCACTAATGGTCGCACGTGGTCGAAGCCTAACTTATTCGGATCAGTCACTATAAGAGTGTGTCCTGTTCATGTGCCGTATAGAAATCCTGAAACTGGCACGTTGCAGTCTTATTTTGTTGATTATACGACTAGGGGTTGGGTAGTCGAGTGGAGTCTTTTACCAACAACAATCAACAATCATCAACCAGAGCCGCCGCCAAGTTTACCAATATTAAGGAATGACATGAATCAACAATGCTGTGAAGATTCTACCAAAATGATTAGGGAAATCCATAAAGCCCTAGGGGTCAGGAAGTTGCTAGATAAGAGTTTCCAGATTCCGGCTAATATGATGATACCAGAGGGACGGGGAAATCACATAAACAAAGATTATTTGGAAATCATGTCTGACCTGTTCAAAACCATAGATAATTATGGTTTTGATGCTCCGGTTACCGTGACGGTTCAGGATACTAACAAAGCCCAAGAAGGCGACCAGTCTATTGAGTTAAAGTTTAATTCATTGGGGGCAATATTAAAGGCTCAGACTGAGCTTTTGATTGAGTTAAAAGGTGATAGCGCCAACCGGCTAAATATTCAGATTCGTTTAGCCTATATAATGACGAGAATGTATAGAACTTTGGCTAAGTTGTATTATCGAACGTCGGCGATTTTAGACGGGTTGGGAATTCCCATTATCTCGAAAGTGGTTACGTTGCCAATTGAGTTTAATGTGTTTGGTAAAAAACACTGGGGGGCTGGAAAGGGTTTTGGAAAGGATAACAAGAAAGGTCAGGAGCCTAAACTTGATTTGAATGATGAAGACACGACGGAAGCCATGCTGCCAGATTTGTTGGAGATTCACGACTATGAAATAGAGGTTGATGAGTTTAGGGCTAAAAGTAATGACCTCTATGAGGTTTTAATAGGGATAGCGGCAAAATTAAGGTCATAGTTTTATCATGAGTAAAAGAAGAGCGCCAAGGGGTTCGGGTAATTCCCAGCCGGATTCGGGTGGTGGGAAAAAACCGCCATCGGCAGGACAGGAAAAGGCTAAGTTTAAAAGTGACACTCGGAAAAGAATTGAGGAAGCGATCGCTGTGTTAGATTTCCGGCTGCATCTGGAATATTTAAATGTAGCATCAGCAGTTGGGGGCGGCGACTTTGAAGAGTTTAAACGTTCTTGGTTGATGAATTACTATAACGCCATGACAGCATCTGGGTTTAAGGATAAACCCAAGACAGCCCCCAGTCGGGAACAGCAGCCCCGCCTCATCAAAACTAATGACGAGTTAATGGAGATTCGTGATATTAAATCTGACAACTTGTCTACTGGAAAGTCGCCAAGCCAACGCCGCCGAGAAAGATTGTTGCCCAACAATGACCACGAAATAGGTTAATAAATTATGTCTAATGTTGTAGGTGTAGACCTGAAAGAACTAACTTCAACCGCTGTAGCTGGCAAGGAAATCGCAGCACAATGGTTTAATGCTTTTTCATCTCAACTGTATAAAGAGGTTCAGATTTTAAAATCTTTTGATTTTAAGAAATGGGCCGGAAGTCTTAAAGGTAGTGCTTTAGCTATTGGAGAAAACATCAAAAAAGGCAACTGGGGATTTTTCAAAGATTGGCTATTAGAAGCCCCTATGATTCCTAAAGTAGCAGGGCTTCTAGCGGGTGGTGTAATTGCCGGGACTGTGCTGCTTGTTGGTGGAAAAGCTGTAGGGCTTGTTGGTGCGGGTGTGGGGAGTTTAGTAGCAGCCCACCCGGCTTTTGTAGGCGGTTTTTTGGGGGGTAACAGTGCCTACACTAATGGGCAAATTAACCCAAGGAGTTTCTCAAGCGTATAATTTTGATTGGGCAGCATCTGACAAAAAAATGATGGATGATTTAAAACAAGCAGCTAACGCTTTATATGTTCCCTTGGGAGAGACAGTCGGAAAATCTCTGGCTGCTTTAGTTGCAGGCAAGGTAGGAAGCACGGCGACAACAACTCTAAGAATTAGAGAAGGCGCGATCGCCGCCATGTGTATGATTAACCCAACCATTAAGGATACTTTGGTAGAAGCCTTGTCGTCGCTTAGATATGCGGTTCAAGAGGTTGCTAAAAAAGCACTGTTTGTCATAACTTATATTAACACCAGGAAAGTAGCAGCTAAGTTGTTAGATAAGGAGGAGACTTGGGGGAAAGAAGGACAGTCGCCTTTTATCGTTTCTGAAAAGGTAGAGGAAACCTGGTCTAAGATTAAAGCAGATGAATATTTTGACTGGGTAAATGAACAACAGTGGGAGGGTATGGAATCATTAGCCTCTACTTTCTTTGAAACATTAGGGGATTTACTAACAGACCAGGGAACTTATGAGGAGTGGATTCCTGTGTAAATTAATCGGCTGAGAGAGGGAGTATTTATGGCAAATGTTGGAAGGCTAACCCAACAAACTTATATCATGATGGCTCGCCAAAGGCGCATCACGAAACTCTCGGATAAGCGCCCGGAACGAGTCCGAATAGAATTGCAACCCAACTGGGATGTTTACCAACTGCAGCCTGACAGAAAAAACCCAGATTACAAGCTGCTGATGGCGGGTTCCGAGTCAGCTTTGGCATTGCAGTTGTCTCAGCTCGGATGGATGGAGAAGATGATCGATCATCTCCTCAATGCCAGCGACCTAAAATTTGACGACTGGTTTGATGCTTGGGCGGCGGGTTATCCAGAGCTGCGTTATAGATCCAACCCAAAACTCCCCAATTTAAGCACCAACTATCCGGCGCGCAATCTAAGAAACAGCGACGGAGATACCATCCCCAGATGGAGAGGAGACGCGAGTTCTCGCCCGGCTTATATTGAGTGGCATCCTTCCGACAGAAAAACATCTAAGGAGGTTGGGCTTCACCGAACAATAGAATATTTTCCAGATCGCTCCGAAAACAAATCAGTTGTCTTGACCGGGAACGATAAGGAACTAATTAGGCAAATCCTGCAAATCCACTACGAGGGCAGCGGCAGTAGCGAAAAATCCGATAGCACAGTCTCAACGGGTATCAGTTACCGGGGCGCTCCTAAAGTTGTGCTGTACTTTTTGGAAAGAATTGAGGATGTGGAGAAAGGCTACCGACAACTGGAAGCGAGAGTCGGTTTCCGTTTGGTGGGAAAAACGGAAAATCCAAACGGAGTCGGGGACTTGCTGACGAAAGCCAATATCAGAAGTTTGGCACAAAGAATTTTCCAGCACTTTCTACAGCCCCAGCAGTTCCGGTTCCGCAAAGGAAGGGAATCGGTTAGTTATCGGGACAAATCCTCCGGGTTAGAATCGTTTGTTTTTGCGACCAGCACGGCGGAAGGTGTCAATCTCTACCAGCGCATCTGCCAGGTGATGCAGATCGAGTTTGACAACTCCAAAGTATTTACATCGACCAACCAAAATCCAGCCCAAGCGTTCCCTATCACATCTCCAGAAGTGACGATATTGGGTAACAAAATCAAACCGCCGCGCCGCCGTCCGGTCGGGTACGTCTACTTTAGGGAAGCAAAATTGTTTTTAGAGATGCTCAATGAGCCTATCCTGCTCTGTGACTACAACGGTCATCTATATAGAAATCCCGATTAGAAGACAACCCCAACACTTTTTTTAGACCAAACAAAACTCCTTGCATATCCGGAAACCCTATAGGTTTCCGTATATGTTCCACCTCCTAAAAATGTCTGCTATGAATGAAGTAGTAAGCAGTTTTGAAGCAACAAGGCGGGTATTGGATGCCAAGTTTAGCAGATACGAAAATTTATAGTTGGACTGCGCCCACCCCAGGCGGAACGGGAACCATGACAGTAGCGGCTCGGCTTTCTAATAGATACGATGGCATTGCTACTGACTTGGGAATGACAGCCCACGCAGACGCTAGTGGAGTCACCGCGCAAATGGTAAAGGCAAATCGAGCAGTCCAAGAGGGGCTCTTGATGAAAATGCGGATTAACTATCGGAAAAGTAACAAATATTTTGGGGCTGATATTTATGTACCCACAGACAAAGTTTCTGATGCTATCCAAAAACTAGCTGGCAAAGCCTGGGATGGTACTGGGGTGATTACTTCCTGTCGCGATCGCATAAGGGCTGATTTTCGTTAATAGAGAAAGGATAAAATATTAATGGCTAGAACACAACTCTGTCAGGCAATGGATGGTACTAAAGTTAGAGTCTTTAGAGCCAGTGCGGTAATGTATACAGCCGGAACTAAAGATGTTTTAGGCGTATCCCCAGTAGAAGAAGCCAACGCTAATGATCCAGTGTATGACACCGGGGAATTAATGCGAACTGGTTTGTTAGTAAGGCTTGCCGTTCAGTGCAACAACGGCACTACCAAACCGCCAATTACTTATAGACTTTTTTGCACAAAGGAAAAAATAAACGAGGCTTTGACGTATTACAATAGTAACGGTAGGACTCTAAATGGTAAGAGCGTCATGAACGCTGGTTTTGAACGCCGCCTAGTTATCAAATAAGGCATGGATTTTACCGACGCTTATGGTGCATGGAAACTGATAGCTTCAAGCTATCAGCCTACCCAAGAATGGATAATTCACAACCCCCCAATTACTGAACACTCATTATTGAGGTTTAAATTTTCAACTGATTGGGGGCGTTGGAAAAATCCCTATGATGGCTATAGGTCAATGCTGCTTATCAGAGGGCATTATCGTGATGATTCTGGGAGTTTTGGCTGGGTAACAGGACAAAGAACTGTATACGTTACAGAAGAACCACAACTGATTAATTATCCGCCCATAGAAGAATTTACAGATAATTCCTGGACAATTAGAAAGCTAGGAGTCCGCCGCCGGTTTTTCAAAAACGCAACATGGATCGAAAATCATCCTACAATGGATCTAAAGTTTAACGTAATAATTGAGGCTTTTGTAGCTTAACATGAATATCTCTCTCGCTCAATTAATCAACCATCTCCCAGATGGTTCAACCTTAAAAACCTTGCTGGGGTCATTAGGTTCGGAAGCTGAAAACGTAGACGCTACCGTAGAACTTTACGAATTTGTTGAGGCTTTTTACCAGGCACAAGTCGAACGCAACCAACTACCTGATGTTCAACGATTAAACGTAGTTTCTGCTCAGACATTGTTCAATATAGTGTTACAACCGGATGGCTCTGTGACAAGACAGATAGATAGACAATTGTCATTCTACCAAAAATTTGAGAATTCAGGAATTATTAGTAGACCACAATTCTAATTTGCCAACGGTCTAAATTTTTCGGGTGATTGGGAGTCTATCCGAATTACCCGAAAACGAAGTACCAGCAATTTTTTCAAAACTTAATTTTAGTTTTTGAAAGTACAGGAGTTTCTAACTTTATGCATCTAGAAATTGAAAAAATTGCTTTAATTATTGGTTGGCTTATTTCTTTTTCGGGAGGTATTTGGTATCTTTCAGCAAAACATACTGAACTCCAAATTAATGTCAAAAAAAATCAAGAAGATATCGATAGATTAAGAAGTTCAGTCAGAAGCGAATGTCGAGGGGACAAACAACTGGTCTGGCTTACTTTAAAACATATTGAAAGATATTTAGCCAAAACCACTGACTATAATGAATTAATCTTAAAAAAAGACAAAACAAACAACGATGAATTCTAATACATTACCTGAGATAGTCAAGCTAGGAACTGATGGAATTACAGTTTTTTTAGTCTGGCAGTTGATGAAACAAAACCAGAAACTAATTACTGAAGTTAACTCCAGAGACAACGAACTAATGAACCTGATATACACAATCCTAAATCAGTCCAGACAGAATCCCACCAGGTTAAGCGATCGCACTAGCCGGATTAACTGTCCCAGGGGAGAAAGCAAGGAGTAAGTTATCAGACTGACCCAATGGAAGGTAGCCTACTGGGAAAATGGACAAAACAAGTACAAATTCCCAGTTAGGACAAAAAAGCGATCGCATTAAGTCCCTTGACACCAATCTGGACTTCTACAACTCCAAGGCAAAGGTAAACGCTTCTTTCTATCCCTTGGGCGAGTTGAGACAGTCGCCTAGTGTTGGGTATGGCTAACCCTCCCACCCGCCCCTACCCAAGGAACCTAAAAGAAAGCCCGTTTCTATCACTGGGGCGGGTTTAGACAGTCGGCTGGTGTGGGGTACGGCTAACCGTTGAACCCGCCCCTACCCAAGGAATCTAAAAGAAAGCCCGTTTCTATCACTGGGGCGGGTTTAGACAGTCGGCTGGTGTGGGGTATGGTTAACCGTTGAACCCGCCCCTACCCAAGGAACCTAAAAGAAACCGGGTTTCTGGTTAGAAAAGTTCTGGGCAGGAGCAGCGATCGCTCATGTCACGCTAAGATTTTCAGTAGCAGTTTTGGAGCATGATTTCATCTCAAATTAGGTTAACATTTGACGGCAATACGGTATAATACCAAGTATGGTGCGAGACCTTCGGGTATGAAATAGAGCTGAAATGGGCGAAATAACTACCCGGTGAGGACTTCAACCCCTTGGTTGATTGGGTCGCATCCCTGGCCATCCCATAACACAGCCTGATTTTTTGGCCCACCTTCGAGACTTCCAATATGGTTGCCAAGGTGAAGCGTCTAATCAGGTCTAAGACTGCCCGCGCCATGCTGACATGGGCGCATTATCGATTCAAACTAACCCTGAGACATCAAGCCGAGATAACTGGAACCACAGTTGTAGATGTGACCGAAGAATACACCAGCAAAACCTGTACTCACTGTGGTCATGTGCATTCCCAGCTAGGTGGCTCAAAAGTGTTCCGATGTCCGGAGTGTGGGTTCACTCTACCCAGGGACTGGAACGGTGCTTTTGGAATCTTTCTAAAAGCTTTGCGGGATACCGCCTCTGTTACCTTAACGGGTAATAGTGCTATCGTCGCATTGTCCGGCAATAGCCGGATAAATGTCGCGTAAATGTATCAGTACACCGTAGGTCAGAGTTTAGAGCGTATTCGCAGTTTAGCCCATGTTACCGAAACCGTTTATTCTTTGTATGTCACCGACTCCGATCGCCATTTAATTGGCATTCTCTCCCTGCGCGACTTAGTAACTGCTCAGTTAGAGCAAACCGTTGGTGAAATCCTCAGCCGGGATTTTGTCTCTGTACAAACCTATACAGACCAAGAAGAAGTCGCCCGCATCATTCAGCGATATGATTTTCTAGCAGTTCCTGTCGTCGATAGTCAGCACCCCCGGCTGAAGCACAGGGGCTTCGTGCCCCCCTTTCAGGTAGCTGACCAGCCTAAGCCTTAACTGGCTACGTTCAGAGCAAGAGTTAAAGTTCCTACCCTGGAATGCGTGCTAGTTCCAGGCCCTAGAACCGAATCGTTAAACATCTCTAAGGGGTTAAGGACGTGCGATTTGGATAGTACCGACTCTGAACATTGGCGAAGCAAACATTACCCCGCAAGGGAGTCGGAGCCAACCATAGCTCCATGGAGGGGCAACCATACCCCTCCACCCCGCAAGGGGGTGCTGGCGGCGGTCAGCCGCTTGAGTCGGTTTTCCTCTCCGCTATAAATCACGGAGCTTCCAACCCTCCCAGGAGTTTTACGTGAAAAGCGACTCGTCGGAATTATTACCGTTGATGATATCTTGGATATCCTCGAGAAGGAAACCACCAAAGATATCTACGCCTTGGGTGGCTTACAGGCGGACGGAGATAACTATTTTCAGATCAGTTTACTCACCGTAGCCCGCCGCCGGGTCGTCTGGCTGTTAGTCTTGTTAGTGACCAATAGTATTACCGCCTCTATTCTCAAGACCCAGAGAGAGATTCTCCAAGACGTGGTAGCCTTATCCTTTTTTATTCCCCTGTTGACCGGAACTGGGGGAAATGTCGGCGCTCAGTCTTCCACGGTCGTAATTCGGGGGATGAATACTGATGAAATTTGGTCTTTGGGATCTTTCCAGGTAATTCGGCGGGAGGCGATCGCCGGTGCTGTACTGGGTGTCATTTTGGGGACCTTGGCGACTATATGGGCTAGTGTATTTATTGTCCCCGGTCAAATAGCAGTGGCGATCGCAGTTGGTATGAGTTTATTGGCCATTTCCCTGTTGGCTTCTGTCGCCGGTTCCGCTTTGCCTTTTTTGTTCCGATCGCTCAAATTAGACCCAACTTTGATGTCTGCGCCGTTTATTACCACCGCCGTTGATGTCTTGGGGGTGTTAATATATTTGAATTTAGCTCGGATGATTTTGCCAAGTAATAGTCTCAATTAACAGAATGTTGCATTACCGTAATCTACTAGAAATAGCTGAATATGTCGGTTTGGCGGTCACTGTGGTGGGAACTGTCGCCACTTTCACCGGCCGATCGCTATTATATGGCGGCATTCCTCTATTGATTTTTCTAGCTATTGGTCTAGTTAACCGCTATCTGTTAAAGCAATATCTGCGATCGCTTACTTTCAATGTCAAAGCTAACGTTGACTTGAACACTCAGGCGATCGAACAGTTAAATCATATTGCTCAGGCTAATGCTGTTTCTGCTAATATCAACACCCTCAAATCTACCGCTAATTTAGACATGGCGGCGCTGACCGATAATTTAACTACCCTTAATGGGACTCTCCAGAATATTTTAGAGCGCCAAAATGCCCTCGAACAGGCGATCGATGCTATTCAGGGAGAGTTGGAATTGGTTGTGCGAAAGTTTCAGCAGCGACCTGAGTTAGAACAGGTCGAGAATTTAACCCATGTCATTGTCGATTTACAGCAGTTTATCAATCAACTACCCCAGTGGGGAGCCCTTCAACAGCAACAGTTAAATGAGTTACAGGAAAGAGTTTCTGGGGCGATCGCTGATTTACCTCGACAGGTTGAAGTCGCCATCAGCGATCGCTTGGATAATTCCACTTAGAATCTCAATCAGGATTTGATGTGCTTGATCAACAATTGAGTGATCGCCTGAAGTTCTTTTTTGTTAAAAGTCTTCAGTAACACCTTCACCACTTCCTTCGGATCTGCTGGTATCGTAATTTCCTTAGCAGTCGCCGGGACTCTCCCTTGGCTACTTCCCAGTTTAACTAGAGCATCACTAGGCGCTATAGCATCAGCTTTTCCCGCTTCCAGGAGTTTCGCCGCCTGCTGAAGTTCCTTAATTACCGTATTTTTCAGAACCGGGAAAGGAGCCTTGGGATTAGCGATCGCGCCATGGGTAGTTTTCACTAAATTTTGCCAAGGTTCCACTCCTGGTGCAATTTTCAGCAAATGACCACACAGCCCCGCTATTTGTTTCCGTAGCGCCGGAGATTCCGGTTTGCTCAAACCCTGCAACATCGGTTTCAGAACCGCCGTCACCTTAGCCAGCGCTGACGGTACCGGTTTACTTCCCCCAGACGAAGCCGCCGCCACCGCAGGTGTTGCCTTGCCACTCATCAAATCCGCTAGATGCTTCTCCAGCATATCATACACCGGAAGGGCAGCCTTAGCAATTTTTTCCCCCATTTCCACTGATAAACCCGACGGACTTTGTGCCCTTTCAATCAGGTTCTTTAGTACCTCATAACACTTGTTTGACAGTGTAACAACCTTGCTATCAGCTTTTATGGGAGTGTCTTTAACCGACTTAAAACAATCTTCAAGTCGTTTAGAGACCTTATTAATACTGGCTAAACTCGGCATCTGTTGCGTTAACATAGCCGAGGCTCCCTTAATCGAGTGCGCCGCTCTGTACATAGTAATCATCGGTTCGCGATCGGAGTCAGCCATAATTTTTGGCAGATCCTTCAACCCCGTACTAAGTTCTTCGAGGCGTTCTCCCGCCTCTTCCATAAAGATAGCGATTATTTTTTGGTCTTGGCTCGTCGGCACGGCTGCCCTCCTATCGACAATTTAACGCCGAGCTTTATTATGAGCGGTACTGTTAACCTGGTATGTCTTAACACTACAAGTTAGAAGCCATTGCCAGACAACCCTACTCATCACTTACCCAAAATCATGGGTTTCAAGCTCCGCCCCCTTCGACCAACTCACGGCAAGCCTTCAAAGGCGACTGGCTTTCTCTCTGTTATACTATCACCTGCACAGTTTTTCCAGGTCTGACCACTATCATAGGTTGATTGTTTAATCAATTTTAAAAAATTGCCTCACCAGAATCCGCCTCAATCCTTGACAGCCACCGGAACTAATGATATAATCTTGACACCATCCTAGATGATAGTTAGTTTTGTAACTTTTTTGTTTTTCCCATAATTACCATATAAAATTGTAGGGGCGGGTTCTGCTGTCAATTTTCCATCCCTACCCGGATACTAATAAACCCGCCCCACCACCGATAATTAATCATTCAGAAACCCGGTTTCTTGACCTCTGGGGAAAAACCCGGTTTCTTGACCACGATATTCTGCATCAGATGAATAAAATTTGCCGTTGACCCGATAAGTTATCCCTCTGACGCTACGAGGGTAATAATTATTAATTATTAATTATTAATTATTAATTGTAGGGGCGGGTTCTGCTGTCAATTTTCCATCCCTACCCGGATACTAATAAACCCGCCCCACCACCGATAATTAATCATTCAGAAACCCGGTTTCTTGACCTCTGGGGAAAAACCCGGTTTCTTGACCACGATATTCTGCATCAGATGAATAAAATTTGCCGTTGACCCGATAGGTTATCCCTCTGACGCTACGAGGGTAATAATTATTAATTATTAATTATTAATTATTAATTGTAGGGGCGGGTTCTGCTGTCAATTTTCCATCCCTACCCGGATACTAATAAACCCGCCCCACCACCGATAATTAATCATTCAGAAACCCGGTTTCTTGACCTCTGGGGAAAAACCCGGTTTCTTGACCACGATATTCTGCATCAGATGAATAAAATTTGCCGTTGACCCGATAGGTTATCCCTCTGACGCTACGAGGGTAATAATTATTAATTATTAATTATTAATTATTAATTGTAGGGGCGGGTTCTGCTGTCAATTTTCCATCCCTACCCGGATACTAATAAACCCGCCCCACCACCGATAATTAATCATTCAGAAACCCGGTTTCTTGACCTCTGGGGAAAAACCCGGTTTCTTGACCACGATATTCTGCATCAGATGAATAAAATTTGCCGTTGACCCGATAGGTTATCCCTCTGACGCTACGAGGGTAATAATTATTAATTATTAATTATTAATTATTAATTGTAGGGGCGGGTTCTGCTGTCAATTTTCCATCCCTACCCGGATACTAATAAACCCGCCCCACCACCGATAATTAATCATTCAGAAACCCGGTTTCTTGACCTCTGGGGAAAAACCCGGTTTCTTGACCACGATATTCTGCATCAGATGAATAAAATTTGCCGTTGACCCGATAGGTTATCCCTCTGACGCTACGAGGGTAATAATTATTAATTATTAATTATTAATTATTAATTGTAGGGGCGGGTTCTGCTGTCAATTTTCCATCCCTACCCGGATACTAATAAACCCGCCCCACCACCGATAATTAATCATTCAGAAACCCGGTTTCTTGACCTCTGGGGAAAAACCCGGTTTCTTGACCACGATATTCTGCATCAGATGAATAAAATTTGCCGTTGACCCGATAGGTTATCCCTCTGACGCTACGAGGGTAATAATTATTAATTATTAATTATTAATTATTAATTGTAGGGGCGGGTTCTGCTGTCAATTTTCCATCCCTACCCGGATACTAATAAACCCGCCCCACCACCGATAATTAATCATTCAGAAACCCGGTTTCTTGACCTCTGGGGAAAAACCCGGTTTCTTGACCACGATATTCTGCATCAGATGAATAAAATTTGCCGTTGACCCGATAGGTTATCCCTCTGACGCTACGAGGGTAATAATTATTAATTATTAATTATTAATTATTAATTGTAGGGGCGGGTTCTGCTGTCAATTTTCCATCCCTACCCGGATACTAATAAACCCGCCCCACCACCGATAATTAATCATTCAGAAACCCGGTTTCTTGACCTCTGGGGAAAAACCCGGTTTCTTGACCACGATATTCTGCATCAGATGAATAAAATTTGCCGTTGACCCGATAGGTTATCCCTCTGACGCTACGAGGGTAATAATTATTAATTATTAATTATTAATTATTAATTGTAGGGGCGGGTTCTGCTGTCAATTTTCCATCCCTACCCGGATACTAATAAACCCGCCCCACCACCGATAATTAATCATTCAGAAACCCGGTTTCTTGACCTCTGGGGAAAAACCCGGTTTCTTGACCACGATATTCTGCATCAGATGAATAAAATTTGCCGTTGACCCGATAGGTTATCCCTCTGACGCTACGAGGGTAATAATTATTAATTATTAATTATTAATTATTAATTGTAGGGGCGGGTTCTGCTGTCAATTTTCCATCCCTACCCGGATACTAATAAACCCGCCCCACCACCGATAATTAATCATTCAGAAACCCGGTTTCTTGACCTCTGGGGAAAAACCCGGTTTCTTGACCATGATATTCTGCATCAGATGAATAAAATTTGCCGTTGACCCGATAGGTTATCCCTCTGACGCTACGAGGGTAATAATTATTAATTATTAATTATTAATTATTAATTGTAGGGGCGGGTTCTGCTGTCAATTTTCCATCCCTACCCGGATACTAATAAACCCGCCCCACCACCGATAATTAATCATTCAGAAACCCGGTTTCTTGACCTCTGGGGAAAAACCCGGTTTCTTGACCACGATATTCTGCATCAGATGAATAAAATTTGCCGTTGACCCGATAGGTTATCCCTCTGACGCTACGAGGGTAATAATTATTAATTATTAATTATTAATTATTAATTGTAGGGGCGGGTTCTGCTGTCAATTTTCCATCCCTACCCGGATACTAATAAACCCGCCCCACCACCGATAATTAATCATTCAGAAACCCGGTTTCTTGACCTCTGGGGAAAAACCCGGTTTCTTGACCACGATATTCTGCATCAGATGAATAAAATTTGCCGTTGACCCGATAGGTTATCCCTCTGACGCTACGAGGGTAATAATTATTAATTATTAATTATTAATTATTAATTGTAGGGGCGGGTTCTGCTGTCAATTTTCCATCCCTACCCGGATACTAATAAACCCGCCCCACCACCGATAATTAATCATTCAGAAACCCGGTTTCTTGACCTCTGGGGAAAAACCCGGTTTCTTGACCACGATATTCTGCATCAGATGAATAAAATTTGCCGTTGACCCGATAGGTTATCCCTCTGACGCTACGAGGGTAATAATTATTAATTATTAATTATTAATTATTAATTGTAGGGGCGGGTTCTGCTGTCAATTTTCCATCCCTACCCGGATACTAATAAACCCGCCCCACCACCGATAATTAATCATTCAGAAACCCGGTTTCTTGACCTCTGGGGAAAAACCCGGTTTCTTGACCACGATATTCTGCATCAGATGAATAAAATTTGCCGTTGACCCGATAGGTTATCCCTCTGACGCTACGAGGGTAATAATTATTAATTATTAATTATTAATTATTAATTGTAGGGGCGGGTTCTGCTGTCAATTTTCCATCCCTACCCGGATACTAATAAACCCGCCCCACCACCGATAATTAATCATTCAGAAACCCGGTTTCTTGACCTCTGGGGAAAAACCCGGTTTCTTGACCACGATATTCTGCATCAGATGAATAAAATTTGCCGTTGACCCGATAGGTTATCCCTCTGACGCTACGAGGGTAATAATTATTAATTATTAATTATTAATTATTAATTGTAGGGGCGGGTTCTGCTGTCAATTTTCCATCCCTACCCGGATACTAATAAACCCGCCCCACCACCGATAATTAATCATTCAGAAACCCGGTTTCTTGACCTCTGGGGAAAAACCCGGTTTCTTGACCACGATATTCTGCATCAGATGAATAAAATTTGCCGTTGACCCGATAGGTTATCCCTCTGACGCTACGAGGGTAATAATTATTAATTATTAATTATTAATTATTAATTGTAGGGGCGGGTTCTGCTGTCAATTTTCCATCCCTACCCGGATACTAATAAACCCGCCCCACCACCGATAATTAATCATTCAGAAACCCGGTTTCTTGACCTCTGGGGAAAAACCCGGTTTCTTGACCACGATATTCTGCATCAGATGAATAAAATTTGCCGTTGACCCGATAGGTTATCCCTCTGACGCTACGAGGGTAATAATTATTAATTATTAATTATTAATTATTAATTGTAGGGGCGGGTTCTGCTGTCAATTTTCCATCCCTACCCGGATACTAATAAACCCGCCCCACCACCGATAATTAATCATTCAGAAACCCGGTTTCTTGACCTCTGGGGAAAAAACCCGGTTTCTTGACCACGATATTCTGCATCAGATGAATAAAATTTGCCGTTGACCCGATAGGTTATCCCTCTGACGCTACGAGGGTAATAATTATTAATTATTAATTATTAATTATTAATTGTAGGGGCGGGTTCTGCTGTCAATTTTCCATCCCTACCCGGATACTAATAAACCCGCCCCACCACCGATAATTAATCATTCAGAAACCCGGTTTCTTGACCTCTGGGGAAAAACCCGGTTTCTTGACCACGATATTCTGCATCAGATGAATAAAATTTGCCGTTGACCCGATAGGTTATCCCTCTGACGCTACGAGGGTAATAATTATTAATTATTAATTATTAATTATTAATTGTAGGGGCGGGTTCTGCTGTCAATTTTCCATCCCTACCCGGATACTAATAAACCCGCCCCACCACCGATAATTAATCATTCAGAAACCCGGTTTCTTGACCTCTGGGGAAAAAACCCGGTTTCTTGACCACGATATTCTGCATCAGATGAATAAAATTTGCCGTTGACCCGATAGGTTATCCCTCTGACGCTACGAGGGTAATAATTATTAATTATTAATTATTAATTATTAATTGTAGGGGCGGGTTCTGCTGTCAATTTTCCATCCCTACCCGGATACTAATAAACCCGCCCCACCACCGATAATTAATCATTCAGAAACCCGGTTTCTTGACCTCTGGGGAAAAACCCGGTTTCTTGACCACGATATTCTGCATCAGATGAATAAAATTTGCCGTTGACCCGATAGGTTATCCCTCTGACGCTACGAGGGTAATAATTATTAATTATTAATTATTAATTATTAATTGTAGGGGCGGGTTCTGCTGTCAATTTTCCATCCCTACCCGGATACTAATAAACCCGCCCCACCACCGATAATTAATCATTCAGAAACCCGGTTTCTTGACCTCTGGGGAAAAACCCGGTTTCTTGACCACGATATTCTGCATCAGATGAATAAAATTTGCCGTTGACCCGATAGGTTATCCCTCTGACGCTACGAGGGTAATAATTATTAATTATTAATTATTAATTATTAATTGTAGGGGCGGGTTCTGCTGTCAATTTTCCATCCCTACCCGGATACTAATAAACCCGCCCCACCACCGATAATTAATCATTCAGAAACCCGGTTTCTTGACCTCTGGGGAAAAACCCGGTTTCTTGACCACGATATTCTGCATCAGATGAATAAAATTTGCCGTTGACCCGATAGGTTATCCCTCTGACGCTACGAGGGTAATAATTATTAATTATTAATTATTAATTATTAATTGTAGGGGCGGGTTCTGCTGTCAATTTTCCATCCCTACCCGGATACTAATAAACCCGCCCCACCACCGATAATTAATCATTCAGAAACCCGGTTTCTTGACCTCTGGGGAAAAACCCGGTTTCTTGACCACGATATTCTGCATCAGATGAATAAAATTTGCCGTTGACCCGATAGGTTATCCCTCTGACGCTACGAGGGTAATAATTATTAATTATTAATTATTAATTATTAATTGTAGGGGCGGGTTCTGCTGTCAATTTTCCATCCCTACCCGGATACTAATAAACCCGCCCCACCACCGATAATTAATCATTCAGAAACCCGGTTTCTTGACCTCTGGGGAAAAACCCGGTTTCTTGACCACGATATTCTGCATCAGATGAATAAAATTTGCCGTTGACCCGATAGGTTATCCCTCTGACGCTACGAGGGTAATAATTATTAATTATTAATTATTAATTATTAATTGTAGGGGCGGGTTCTGCTGTCAATTTTCCATCCCTACCCGGATACTAATAAACCCGCCCCACCACCGATAATTAATCATTCAGAAACCCGGTTTCTTGACCTCTGGGGAAAAACCCGGTTTCTTGACCACGATATTCTGCATCAGATGAATAAAATTTGCCGTTGACCCGATAGGTTATCCCTCTGACGCTACGAGGGTAATAATTATTAATTATTAATTATTAATTATTAATTGTAGGGGCGGGTTCTGCTGTCAATTTTCCATCCCTACGACTATCTTAATAAACCCGCCCTCTCCGGCTGTCAATTCTCCGCCCCCACCCGGATATTAATAAACCCGCCCCACCCTTTCCGGGGTAGCACAGGCAAAATCAAAAAGCAACCCCCCTGGGAGAGGGGGGAGTTCCATTATCTAATGCGACCATCTGGCATAATTGCACCAGTTAGGATAGCACCATTTAGGATAGCGCCATTGAGGGTAGCATCGCGGAAACTAGCATCGCGCAGGTCAGCATTTTCAAGGTTAGCACCATCCAAATTAGCACCCCAAAGGTAAGCACCCCGAAGGTTAGCCCCCGTGAGGTCAGCACCTCGCAGGTTAGCCAAATTCAGGTTAGTATTGCTCAAATCCGCATTTCTCAAGTCGCATTCTTGCAAGTCAGCCTTCATCAAATTAGCCTTAATAAACTGACCCCCGCGAATATTACTACCTTGTAGGTTAGCCTGTTGTAGGTTAGCTTCATCCAAGCGAATAAACCGCATTTGGGAATCTTTGAGATTAGTCCCCTGTAGGTTAGCACCTGCCATTTTAGCGCCACTGAGTTTAATTTCACTCAGTTCTAAACTACTAAAGTCGATCGCTTCTAAAGTTAAGCCATTCAGAAAGGCTTTTTCAAGTTTAACCCCGTTTAATTGCGCTCCTCGCAAGTTAGCCCCACTCAGTCGCGCTCCCGTCAAATTAGCCCAATTTAGGTTAGCTTTTTCTAAGTTAGCCGATCGCAAATTAATCCCATTAAGATTAGCGCCACAGAGATTCACACCCGGTAAATTAGCGCGATAAAGTGTCACCCAAGACATCACCGCGCCGCTGAGTTTTGCTCCCCTTAAGTTAGCTTTATGAAGTTGCGCGCCGCTCAAGTCTGCTTTAGTTAAATCAGCTTCAATTAAGCAGCTATCTCGCAGTTTCGCATAATTAAGGTTAGTACCATACAAAAAAGCCCCATTCAGGTTGGCTTCTAACATAAAGCATCGTTCCAGGTAAGCGCGAGCTAAGGATGCTTCTTTTAAATTAGAACCCGACAGGTTAGCCGCGATTAATTTAGCACCAATCAAGTTGGCTGCGGTTAAATCGATTCCACGAAAATCTCTTTCTCCCCTAAGATATCGCTCTAGGATTTCTGTTTCTTTCATGTTGAGGATCTCCTTTTTCATCACACAAGTTCTGAAACAGTCTCCGGCGATCGCTTAGTTGAGTTTCGACTGATTCAGATGCCTTAATTTGCTGCACCTCTGACGATAAAAGCTACTGCTAATAATCTCTTAATATTTATTTTATCTGTACCAGACAAAATTTGTGTATTTTGTTTACAAATGTTGATTTATCCTCTGATGTCTTTGTTGATTTTTTAAGCAATTTTAAAAAATTGTTCACGCCAAGCCGCCCCTAGAATTGACAGCCACCGGAACTCATGATATCATACTTTTATATAATTAAAACTTTGCTATTTTTAGTTTGTTAAAATGTATCCATCATTTAATATAATAGCAAAGCCAGGGGCAAAAGTCAACCCCCTCTCTATCTCCCTTCTAGCGCACCATCCCAGATCGCGAGTTGCTGGCCTGGGGGCGAGCAGATTGACGGGCCAGCCCTCTGGGGAGAGAGAGGGATTTGCATGATCCATTGTTAACCCCTAGACAATTTTTGAGAAAGCGCTATAATGGCAACAAGGTCCGGCTGTGACGTTGGTGACTGCCAAAATGTTTTTTTGATCTATAACTCTAAAAACAAGGGAACCCCTTAGAATCGAGTGGCAGTATACCGGGCATTGTACCCGGAAACTTGAAGCTCGGCAGTGGTGCCCACCTGGCTCGTCCAGGTCAAAAACTGAGGTAAGACGGCGTTGCGGTTGGGCTGTTTATTAACGAAAAACGAAAAAAGCCCGAGGTCGAGAAGTAGATAACTCGAGTTTTTCGGGCTGCATTTATTTGAGTGTAACCGTTGTGCTGTTAACTAGCCTGACGAGAAGCTATTTTTTCAAAATAAGCCTGAGTTTGCTGAAGCATCTCCTCCCGACTATCATTTTCTTTGGTTTTAGTTAAAGTAGGGATGAGGTTACGAGCCTGTAGTGTCATGTGTAGCTGGAGATCAGCCACATACTCGCTAACATCTTGACGAAGGGAACAAGCTGGGTATCTATCCATATCTAAATTCAAAGTGTTTCTCGTCTCTCAATCTAAGGTGTTCGTAATCACTCATAGAGAGTATCATGCTTATGTACAAACTTGACTAACCTTGTAATGATATTTAATCTTTATGATGGGCTTCTGTGACAAACCGTTACATTGACCGCCCCTGTGTCCCTGTACCCATCTACCCTAATCCCGGATGTTCAAGACCAGAGGATCTGAAGTTACCCACGGTTAAGTCTGGGGACTTCCCCTCGAAAACAGAAAACAAAAACTCTGGTATTGTTGATATTCAAAAAATTATGGGTAAACTTAAATCAATTCAAGAGACCCTCACAGCAACAGCAGCATAGAATAGCTAAGTTGCTTAGTTAGATCCGGAATTATGTGGATTATGCAATGATCCATAATCCAAGTGATATTGTGCGCTGACTTGATCAAGTTAGCAAAAAGGACTTATAAGGAAAGGTATCGTTAAGATGGTAAACATTATTATTGGCACTCCAGACCCGGATTTACTGTTGGGAACCTCAGAAGATGATGAAATTCAAGGTCTAGCAGGGGACGATACCCTTTTGGGGTTTCAAGGGAATGATACGCTGTTCGCCGGTGAAGGCAATAACTTGCTATTTGGTGGACAGGGGGATGATTATTTGTTCGGCGGACCAGGTAACGATACCCTATTCGGTGAGTTAGGGGATGATGTTATCTATGGGGGGGAAGGAAACAATTTCATCCTGGGAAATGCGGGGAATGACTCTATAGTTGGCGGGTCAGGAAACGACACTATTTATGGCGGTCAGGGGTCTGACACGCTGATAGGGGGGGAGGGAGATGATCTGCTATTTGGCGATCGCGGTAATGATATTCTCTACACAGGTAGTGGTTTTAACACCTTAACCGGGGGCGCGGGGTCAGATTTATTTGTAATTGGTGTAGGGTTCAATGGCGGTCAGACCGATGTAATTACAGACTTTAGACCGGGGTTTGACCTAATTGCTTTAGCTAATGGTCTGGAATTTGCCGATCTAGAAATTGCACAGCAGGGGAATGATACCCTAATTCGCGATCGCCAAACCAGAGAGAGATTAGTGCTACTAGAAGCCACAGATAGCACCATTCTCAACAGTGGCAACTTTACCAAATCCATCACCAGCATTACCTCAGTCTTGGAATTTTGGGAAGATAGCGTCAACGCTGACGAAAATCAGTCATTATTGCAAATCCCCATCACCAGAACCGGATCTCCTCTTGATAGAGTAGGAGCAACTCTAGTAGTAGCTGGTGATAGCACCGCTGACGTGATCGCAGAAATTCCCGTAATTTTTGAACCCTTTGAAACCTTCAAAGAATTTACCGTTTCTATAGTCGATAACGATACCCCTGACGGACCGAGACCAGTTACCTTAACCCTAGCCGATCCCTCTGGGGGAGCCAGTATTGGCCAAAGGAATGAGTTTATCATTAACATCCAAGATGATGAACCCGCCCCAGAACCGCCCCCGCCCCCAGAACCGACCCCGACACCCATTCCACAGTTACCGGCGCTAAATCTGCCATCAACTTCTCAGGTGAGTCTCAGTATTGAACCGGAAGCCGTAGAAGAAGATAGTGGGGACAGTTTAGTTTATACATTAACCCGCACACCAGATTCTTTGGGAGTGCCTATAGCCGTAGATTTTTCTATAGGTGGGACTGCTATTTTAGGGGAAGACTACACAGTTAGCGGAGCTGCTAGATTTGATGGCGATCGCGGAACCGCAATATTTGACCAAAACGCTACTACCACCCAATTTTTGATCACCCCCATTGCTAATGATATTTTTCAGCTAGACAGAACCATAGAAGTCGTTTTAGACGACTCAGGATTTTTGTATATCGCCGAAATCGGAGGGAATACGGCCACTGGCACTATTATAGATGATGACCCACCCCCCAGTCCCCCTTTATATGACTTCAGCGACAGTCGTTTTATAGGTGTTGAGGGAGATGATCCTAATAATCCTGAATTTGTGGAAGTCACCATTGAGCGTTCTTTCGCCACCGAGGCACCCTCACGAGTCGATGTGGCAATTACACCCATTACTGCTGAACCTGGTCGAGATTTTGAGCCCACTCCCGATCCCACCCCAGTCATGTTCGACGCGGGACAAACCAGCGCCACCGTTCAAATTGAACTAATTCCCAATACCGAACCAGACCCCACCAGAACCGCCAATTTATCCTTTACCAACTTCTTTATTGAGAGTACAGCCGGGGAAATTGAGGGGGGACAACCAGGCCGCCAGAACCCCGAGGCTACCCTAGTGATTTTGGATGATGACGGACCATTTAGCTATGAGTTCAGTCAGAGTTTGTTCACCACCCTAGAGGGTTCCGATACCAACGTCACAGAAGTTGTGACTGTTGAAAGAATTGGCAGAATTAGGGAAGCATCTTCAGTCACCGTTGAGTTAAGTGGTATTACTGCTGTTCCGGGAATAGATTTTGAGCCAGAGGAGATAACTATTAATTTCCAACCTGATCAGATTTCCCAAACTGTTCCCATCACCATTTTTGGTAATTTGGTGAGTCAACCTAATCGAAATCTTGAGTTAAGTTTGGTTCCCGCAGAAGGGGAACTGGTAGGCGAGGAGAACCCCACCGCTGAATTAATTATTATCGACGATGATGATATCCCCACCTATGATTTCAGTCGCAGTATTTTTGAGGTCTCGGAAGATGATGGTGTAACTGAGACTGTCGTGGTGGTGCGCGGTGGTAATGCCAGCAATGCATCATCTGTAACTGTGGTTTTGCAACCGGGTCCGGAAAATCCAGCTACGCCGGGAGTTGATATTGTCGAGACTGAGGTGCGGTTGGAGTTTGCGCCGGGTCAAGAAGTCGCTAGGGTTCCCCTGGAAATTGTTGATGACGAAATAGCTGAACCCACGGAGTCGATTATCTTATCTTTTGAGGATTTTGAACCGAGGGGACGCGCAGGTGTCACTCATCCTACTGCGACTTTATTGATTTTCGATAATGATTCACCCCCAACTTATGATTTTGGTCAGTCTGAATATGAGGTCGAAGAGGGGGATGAGCGAAATACCACCATGGTGGTGGAATTGTTGCGGTCCGGGGATCTGAGTTCTCCCTCTTCTGTGGATGTGGTTTTAACTGGAATTACAGCCACTGAAGGAGATGACTTTGTTGGTAGTGTGATACCAATTCAGTTTGCTCAGGGAGAAACACAAGCCCGGGTTCCTATTGAAATTCTGGGTAATACCCTGGTGCAGCCTGACCGAACACTGCAACTAGACTTAGATGATAATTTTGTGGCGATTGTGGACGGAGAGGAGCGAATCCTAGGTCAGACTGGCACTATCAATCCTAGTACGGTTTTGACGATTCTCGATGATGATATCGCCACAGTTTCCCTACAGGTGCTTACTCCCGATGCTGTGCAGTCTAGTCTGGATTGGGAACAAGACCCTCCGACTATCACTCGCTCTAGTAATGCGGTCTTGAGGATTAGTCGCGAACCTGATAATTTTGGGGATCTTGAGATAACTTTGGATCTGGAAGGAAATCGGATTTCTTTGGAAGATTATCAACTCGAAATTGATGGTCAAGTGATTCCCACAGACGGGGAAACGGCACAGGTGACGATTCCTGATGGTGAAAGTAGAATTGAACTGGAGTTGGTGCCGCTTGATGATGACCACGCGGAGGCTGATGAGTCTTTGACTTTCCGCTTGGCAGAATCTGATTTTTATATTGTTGACCCTAATGATAATCAAGGGACATTAACGATTCTAGCTAATGGTACTGGGGTCAGGCAGTTAACTGATAGTCTTGATACGACTGAAGAAGCCTATTTTGACAGTATTGAAGGGTCTTTGCGACAGGCGGTTATCAATGCTGTGAATTTTGGTGGCACACAAAAAATTACTTTTCTTGATGAGGCAGAATCAGGAACAATTAATCTGGTGGGTGCATTACCAACTCTCAATGGAGATATTTATTTTGACGGTCCGGGAGCCAATAATTTGACGATTCAGCGTGATCCGGATTTGACTGATGAGTTTCGCCTGTTTAGGGTCAATACGGGGACGATGACTTTTGATGGGTTAAGGTTGGCTAATGGTTTGGCACCTGGAACTGACCTAGACGTTTCTGTAAGCACTACTTCTGGTAGTCGCGGCGGTGCGATCACTATTGTCTCTACTGATGCGAATGTTACTATTATCCGCAGTCTGATTGAAGGCAATGCGGCTAATAATGGAGGGGCGATCGCTAATTCGGGAATTCTGAATGTTATCGATTCCACTATTGCTGATAATCAGGCTGTTAATGGTGGTGGCATCATTATTATTGATGGAGAGGTTAATGTTACCAACAGCACTATTGCTAATAACTCGGCTCAAATCGGCGGCGGGATTTTTAACTCTGTTGCTGATCTGACTTTGACCAACAGTACCATTGTTGATAATACAGCGATCGCCAGTGGTGGCGGTGTCCGCAACATTGGTGGTAGTGCTAGTCTCCAAAATACTTTGATTACTAATAATACCGCTCCCTTCGGTCCTGATGCCGCAGCGGCTCCTGAATTTGCCTTTAACAGTGGTGGGGGTAATTTGATTGGAGATGGCAGTGATGCCTCTGGCTTAACTGATGGGGTAAATGGTGATATAATCGGCAGCGCAGATGACCCTGTGGATGCTCTCATCTCTCCCCTGGCTAATAATGGAGGACTCATCCCAACTATTGCTCTTTTGGAAAATTCACCAGCAATTAATGCCGGGAATAATACCTTTGCTGGTGGTTTTGTTAATCCCGGAGAGTTCGACAGCCGGGGTCTCGGATTCCCTCGCATTGTCAACGATACCATTGATATTGGGGCTTTTGAGTCGGAATTTTAACTAGAAAAACTGGGGATATGGGAATAGTCCATTATGGACAAATAACTCCCCTATTCCCCTCACCCTTCTCTGTGGTTAATTACCAGATTGACTATTGACATCTGATGAGACTTGACCTACAATATTATCATGGGAAAATGTGGGCGCATATATAGTGTAAAATTAACCCTCACAGATTCCGAGGATGATTAATAAACAATTGTAGGGGCGAACAATTTTCGCCCCTACTGCGGGGAAACGCTTGTGGAGAGGGCAATTAGGTCAACTATTGCACAGTGCCACTACTAGCAGCAGCCTTGGCGGCGGCGGCTTCGTCGGGGTGTATTTTTAGGCGGGTTAAGTTAATCCGACCTTTGGGGTCAATTTCGCGGACTTTCACGATGACCTCATCTCCAACAGCCACCTCATCCTCAACTTTGGGGACTCGGTATTCTGCTAATTGAGAAATGTGAATCATGCCTTCCTTTCCAGGTAGAACTTCCACAAAAGCACCAATAGGAATAATCCTGGTAACTTTCCCTACATAGACATCTCCGGCGTTTAGCTTGCGGGTCATACCCTGAACAATTTGGTAAGCGCGGGCGGCGTTTTCGCTGTCTGTAGAGGCAATGGTAACAGTGCCATCATCGTCGATGTCAATTTTAACGCCTGTTTCTTCGGTAATTCCTTTAATGGTTTTACCTCCCGGACCAATGACCAGACCGATTAAGTCTGGATCAATTTTCAATGTCAGCAGGCGAGGTGCGAAGGGAGATAGGTCAGGACGAGGTTTGGGTAGGACTTCCAGCATTTTCTCGAGAATATGCAGCCGCGCGGGTTTAGCTTTGGCGATCGCATCTGCGACTACATCCAAGGACAAGCCAGTAATCTTCATGTCCATTTGTAGGGCGGTGATACCACTATCGGTACCTGCGACTTTAAAATCCATATCTCCCAAAAAGTCTTCAATCCCTTGAATATCTGTGAGGATACGAACTTCCGACCCTTCTTTAATCAAACCCATCGCCGCGCCACTCACAGGCTTGACAATGGGAACCCCAGCATCCATCAAAGCCAGAGTGGACCCACAAACGGACCCCATAGAAGTAGACCCATTAGAGGATAGCACCTCAGAGACAATCCGAATCACATAGGGGAACTGCTCTTTTGATGGTAGCACAGGCAATAAAGCCCTTTCCGCCAAAGCACCGTGACCAATTTCTCTACGTCCTGGCGATCGCATAGGTCTTGTTTCCCCCACAGAATAGGGAGGGAAATTGTAGTGGTGCATATAGCGTTTTTCATCTTGGGGGTGGAGGTCATCAAGATCTTGAGCATCTCCGGGGGTCCCCAGAGTAGCAATAGAGAGGACCTGAGTTAGACCGCGATTAAATAAACCACTACCATGGACTCGTTTTGGTAATAATCCCACCCGACAGGACACCGGACGCACCTGGTCTAAATTGCGACCATCAACCCGCACTCCCTCGGAGAGGATTTGCTGTCGCATGAGTTTTTTGGTGATGTCTTTAAAGATCATCCCCACCGCTTTAGGATTTTCGGTATTGAACAAGCTAATGGGGTCATCTTCTGGCATTAGTGCGATCGCACTGACAATTTGCTCTTCTTTGATCACATCAAGAGCAGCATCCCGTTCATCTTTGGTCAACTCAAACTGACCCAGAACCTTTTTAACTGGTTCTGTAACCCGTTCTTGGATAAATTCTATCAAAGTCGGATCTTCTGGTGGCGGTTCTTCGATCGGGTTCTCAATCCCCAATTCCTGCATAATTTCAGTTTGGGCTTTAATCAAATCCATGACCGCCTCATAACCGAAATCGATCGCCTCAATCACATCATGTTCTGGCAATTCATTAGCCCCCGCCTCCACCATGACCACACCTTGGGGCGACCCAGCCACCACCAAATCGAGGTCACCGTTTCTAATTTCCTTGTAGGTAGGATTAATAATGAAATCATCTCCCACTAATCCCACACGCACCGCCGCCATAGGTCCATAAAAAGGAATTCGCGCCAACAACACAGCCACAGAAGCACCTGTTACCGCCAGAACATCCGGTGGTACTTGCTCATCCATAGACAAAGTAGTGGCAACTATTTGAATATCATCTCTAATCCAACCGGGAATGAGAGGACGTAGGGGGCGGTCAATCAAGCGACTGGTGAGAGTAACGCGATCTGGGGGGCGACCCTCTCTCCGTAGAAATCCGCCGGGGATACGACCACCAGCATAAAGTCTTTCCTCATAATCTACTAATAGGGGCAGGAAATCAATTCCCGGTCTTCCTTCTGCACGAGTTGCTGTTACCAGAACTGATGTATCTCCTGATTCTACTAACAGGGCTCCCCCCGCCTGCGGCGCTAGTAATCCAATCTTGAGTCTAATATCCCGTCCATCAAAGGATATCGACTTATCAATTTCTTGCATCTATTTTCTCTTCCTTCCTGCTATCACAAATTCTCACCATCTTGACACCCACCTAAGCAAAAACAGGGGAACCATCCCAGGTATCCGCCTATCCAGTTTTTGTAGATGCGATCGCAATGGGTTAAAGATCTCCCCGCCCCATTATGGGGGAGTCATACCCCAGGCTGAAAATTTTTCCTGCCTATTTTTTATTTTTCAGTACCGATCGCTGCTGCCACCTTTAAAGATACATTTTCAGCTATGTTGGCACAGTTGACACATCGAGCGTGGGAGGGGTTTAATCAGTCAATCAGTAATTAGCCTAGCTGTAAGCCAGACTGTTTGTGATCATCTGATGTTTACATCAAGAGATATCAAGGGACTGATACATTTACGCGACATTTTTCCGGTTGTTCCCGGACAATGCGACGATAGCACTATTACCCGTTAAGGTAACAGAGGCGGTATCCCGCAAAGCTTTTAGAAAGATTCCAAAAGCACCGTCCCAGTCCCGTGGTAGAGTGAACCCGCACTCCGGACATCGGAACACTTTTGAGCCACCTAGCTAGGAATGGACATGACCACAGTGAGTACAGGTTTTGCTGGTGTATTCTTCGGTCACATCTACAACTGTTCAGTTATTTCCCCTTGATGTCTCAGGGTTAGTTTGAATCGATAATGCGCCCATGTCAGCATGGGTCGGGCAGTCTTAGACCTGATTAGACGCTTCACCTTGGCAACCATATTGGAAGTCTCGAAGGTGGGCCAAAAAATCAGGCTGTGTTATGGGATGGTCAGGGATGCGACCCAATCAACCAAGGGGTTGAAGTCCTCACCGGGTAGTTATTTCGCCCATTTCAGCTCTATTTCATACCCGAAGGTCTCGCACCATACTTGGTATGGTAGCGCATCGCCCTAATTGGTTCAACTAATCTGCGATTAAATTAAGCTCTCGGATGTTGACACCTATTGTATATCACTTCTGGAAAGTTTGAACCAGAGCTAATATTTCTCGAAATTGGGCTAATTCTGAAGAACAGAGCGACCATAGCACGCGATCGCTTAGAATTTAACCGGTTGCTAGTAGATACTGGGGGGCAATATGGCTATTTTACATGGAACTTGGCGGATTAACCCGGACGATAGTTATGTCTTCATTTGGGGGGAAACTTGGCGGGGGGGTGGCGCACAACAGGACAACCCGTCGGAAATAGCGCCCTATAGTTTCGCTATGACCGAGGAGGAACTCTCCCAATGGTCTCTCGGGCAAGATATAGCCTTATCTAAACTCTCTCCCGAGACTATCACAGAAGCGATCCCCCTTCCCACCCATATTGACAGCCATACTGGTCATCTTACCCCCATTCATTCCGCCGCCACAGAAGCCGCAGAAGCCGCAGATATCTACCTGTATCCTTGGTTAGTTACCGGGTATCGGCTGAACCCCAGTGATGCTTTTGACCTGTTCGAGTCCTTACCTTTAGGTGCGATAGATTTAGACTGGTTAGGAGAGGATGTCCGGTTTTGGTCTCATGTAAACCGCTGGAGTTTAGACCTTCTGGCTAGGCGTAAATTTTTACCTGTGATTAGCGCCAGTGACTCAAAAGCGATCGCCCAATGGCAGCCCATTCTTGATAGTGCCACAGATCGCGCCCGCCTGTTAAAATTTGCTGGCTTAATGCCGACCGTTTGTAGAATGTCCGGTTTATCGCCCCTACAGCCACAGAAGGGCTCATCTATCTTTTCTGCCCTATTTTTGCCCGGAAGGGCTGAGGATTTGATATTAGGGGCTTTAGGGGCAATCATTGATTGCCAGGTGCGTCCTATTGCCCAAGAAGTCGAACGCAAAGCCTTAACTAATGTAGCCATTCTCACCCCTGTGGTTAGAATGTGGTTGCATGGTTTAGCCGATGATGCTGGCGGCTACATAGAAGCTGATACGGAGGAAATAGATACCCTCCAGACCAGCTTAGAGAATTGGATGTTTCCCCTCCAACAGTCTTTGGTCGAACAAACCCTATTTAGGGCGAGTTTTAGTCTGCAACCTCCCCAGGGAAAAACTAAAGACTGGCGTTTAGAATATGGTTTACAGGCTATTGATGACCCTGATTTTGTCGTTGAGGCGGCGACTATTTGGGAACACCCAGTTGAGGCTTTTATTTATCGGGAAAGGACGATTCGTTATCCCCAAGAAACTCTCCTGGCTGGTTTAGGATTAGCTTGTAAATTATATCCGCTGATGGAGAAGAGTTTGTCAGAAGCTAGTCCCCAGGGCGGCTGGCTCGAATCTGGTCAGGTTTATGAGTTTATTACTCGTGTAGCTTGGCGATTTAATGATAGTGGCTTGGGGGTCATTTTACCACCAGGATTAAGTAATCGTGAAGGTTGGGCGAGTCGTTTGGGTTTGCGGATTAAAGCAAATACTCCTAAGGGTAAAACTCAGGGTAAAATTGGCTTAAAAAGTCTGTTAAATTTTAAATGGGAGTTAGCCATAGGTGGTCAAAGTTTATCTAAGGCAGAATTTGACCGTTTGGTGGCAAAAAATAGTCCGCTAGTTGAGGTTAACGGTGAATGGGTCGAGTTGCGAGAACGAGACATTAAAGCCGCTCAGGCTTTTTTTGCGAGTCGGAAAGAACAGATGAATCTTTCTCTGGAAGATGCTTTGCGTTTATCTACTGGAGATACTCAAACTATTGAACGACTCCCTGTCGTTGATTTTGAAGCTGGAGGGAAGTTGGCGGACTTGTTAACTGCTTTAACTGATAATCGTACCATTGATGCGATCGCTACTCCCCCCACTTTTAAGGGAGAGTTAAGACCTTATCAAGCCCGAGGTGCGGGTTGGTTGAATTTTCTGCAAGAATGGGGTCTGGGTGCTTGTTTGGCTGATGATATGGGGTTGGGAAAAACCATAGAATTGATTGCTTTTTTGCTACATTTACAGCTACAAGAAAATCTGATAAATCCAGTTTTATTGGTTTGTCCTACCTCCGTTTTAGGGAACTGGGAACGGGAAGTTAAGAGGTTTGGACCCAGTTTAAATACCTTGGTTCATCATGGAGATAAACGAGCCAAAGGAAAGGCTTTTCCCCCGGCTATTAAAGGCAAAAACTTGGTAATTACTAGCTATGCTTTGACCTATCGAGACCAGTCCGAATTACAATCAGTAAAATGGCAGGGTGTGGTTTTAGATGAAGCGCAAAATATTAAAAATCCCGAAGCCAAACAATCGAAAACAGTCAAGACATTAGAGGCAGATTTTAAAATTGCTTTAACTGGAACTCCCGTAGAAAATCGGTTATCTGAGTTATGGTCAATTTTGGAGTTTTTGAATCCTGGTTATCTAGGACAACGACCATTTTTTCAGCGTCGCTTTGCTATTCCCATTGAAAAGTATGGGGATACTGAATCATTGCAAATTTTGCGATCGCTCGTACAACCTTTTATTCTGCGTCGCCTCAAAACCGATAAAGATATTATTCAAGATTTACCCGAAAAGCAAGAAAATAACGTATTTTGTTCTCTTTCCAAAGAACAGGCTAGTTTATATCAAAAGTTGGTAGATGAATCACTCTCAGAAATTGAATCTTCTACCGGGATACAAAGACGCGGGATGATTTTAGGATTATTGGTAAAATTAAAGCAGGTTTGTAATCATCCCTTATTATTAGGTGCGAAAACCAAAGCCAAGAAAGAATCGCCAACCCTAAACCCCAACTATTCTGGGAAGTTGCAGCGTTTAAATGAAATGTTAGAGGAGTTAATATCAGAAGGCGATCGCGCTTTGATTTTCACCCAATTCGCCGAATGGGGTAAACTCTTAAAACCCTATTTAGAAGCCAAGTTAAATCGAGAAATCCTGTTTTTATATGGGGGAACGCGGAAACTTCAGCGAGAACAAATGGTCGATCGCTTTCAACAAGACCCCCAGGGACCTCCGGTGATGATTTTATCTCTCAAAGCTGGGGGAGTCGGTTTAAACCTAACCCGCGCTAACCATGTATTTCACTTTGACCGTTGGTGGAACCCAGCCGTAGAAAATCAAGCCACCGATAGGGTATTTCGGATTGGTCAAACTCGCAATGTACAAGTGCATAAATTTGTCTGTACCGGAACCTTAGAAGAAAAAATCCATGACCTCATAGAAAGTAAACAAGCCTTAGCCGAACAAGTAGTTAGTTCCGGCGAAGACTGGCTCACCGAAATGGATACCGACCAACTCAGAAACCTATTGATTTTAGACAGAAGTTCCATTATCGAAGAGTCCGAAGAAACCTAAACTTTCCTCCGTCCCCTCTCCGTCCCCTCAAACCAACAGACCTACCGCTGGACTTCTGGGTAATTCTCCATATTTTCCCCTACAAGTCCAGCATAAGTTAAAAAAACCTAACAAATTCCCTTCAGTTCAACAGCCAGTGATAGAGTACAACTGCAAAATTCGATGAATTAGTATCGAACTGGGTATTTTGGGAGGACTAATGACAGAAGTTTATATCGTCTCCGCCACACGCACCCCCCTAGGTAGGTTTGGGGGGGGGTTATCTGGATTTTCTCCGGCTGACCTAGGCGCTCATGCAATGAAAGCCGCACTGGCGAAAGCTGGGGTTTCCGGTGAAAACTTGGATCTTTATATTTTCGGAAATGTGTTGCGAGCAGGACACGGACAACTAATACCCCGTCAAGCTGCTTTGAAAGCAGGTATACCCGCTACAGTCGATGGATATGCCATTGATATGGTTTGTTCTTCTGCTATGATGAGTCTGATTAATGGCTGCTACACTATTAAAGCCGGAGAGGCTGATCTAGTGCTGGCAGGGGGGACTGAGTGTATGTCGCAAACGGGGTTCTTTTTGTCTCACCGCGCTAGGTGGGGTTATAAGTTCCTTATGGGAGCCCCAGAGCAGTTGATGGATATTCTGCTTTATGATGGTTTGACAGACTCTACTACCGGAGACGGTATGGGGGATGAAACTGAACGTTTGGCGGCTGAACATGGTTTCAGTCGTCAGGCTTTGGACGAGGTGGCTTTTTACTCCCAAAAACGCGCGGCGGAAGCTACCGAAAAGGGATTGTTTAAAAATGAAATCTCCCCCATTGAGGTGTCTAGCCGTAAGGGAACTCAGGTGATTGATACTGATGAGGGTATCCGCGCTGAGACTACTTTGGAAAGTTTGGCTAAGTTGCGTCCAGCTTTTCAGAAAGATGGGGTCTTGACTGCTGGGAATAGTTCCCAAATTTCTGATGGTGCGGCGGCGATTATTTTGGCTAGTGAGGCTGCTGTACAAAAGTATGGCTTGAAACCTCTGGCTAAAGTGCTGGGAGGCGCTTGGGCTGGTGGTGAAAGTTGGCGGTTTCCAGAAGTGCCGATTTTCGCTACTCAGAAATTACTGGGTCGCCTGAAAATGTCGGTTAATGATTTCGATTTGCTTGAAAATAACGAGGCTTTTGCTGTTAGTACCTTGTTATTTGATAAAATGTTGGGGGTCTCTCAAGATAAGTTGAATGTTAATGGTGGGGCGATCGCTCTCGGACACCCTATTGGCGCTTCCGGTTCCCGCATTGTTGTGACTTTACTTAATGCTTTGGAACAACATGATAAGAGTTTGGGTCTCGCCGCTTTGTGTCATGGTACTGGTGGCGGTACGGCTTTTGCTATTGAGCGTGTCTAGTTTTTTCGGTTTTTTTAAGGAGGATAAATGGTTTCTTTAGGACTTGAGGATAAGGTGATTATTGTCACTGGCGGCGCACGGGGTATCGGCGCGGCTATTGTGAAGTTATTGGTCGAGTTTGGCGCGAAAGTTGCATCTATTGATGTCATTGACGGGGAAACTCCCCCAGGTGGACTGGCGCTTAAAGCTGATGTCACTAAGTTGGACAGTATGGAGTCCGCTGCTAAGGAAATTGGCGAGAAGTTGGGGACTGTTTATGGTGTCGTCGCTAATGCTGGTATTACCCGCGATAATTTCTTTACTAAGTTGACTGATGAAGATTGGGATCAGGTTATTGCTGTTAACCTTAAAGGGGTGAAAAATACCATTCAGCCTTTTATTCAAGGTATGTATGACCAGAATGCTGGCTCTATCGTCGCTATTAGCTCTATCTCAGGCGATCGCGGTAATGCTGGACAAACTAATTATGCTTCCACTAAAGCTGCTGTCATTGGGATGATGAAATCTATCGCACGGGAAGGCGCTCGTTTTAATGTCCGCGCTAATGCGATCGCACCCGGTTTTATTAATACCGAAATGACTCAAAAAATCCCTGATAAAGTCCGCGATAAAATTACCGCAGAAATTCCTTTCCGGCGTTTTGGTGAACCTGAAGATATCGCCTGGGCTGTCGCTTTTTTACTCTCTCCTGTCGCTAGTAGTTATGTCACCGGAGAGGTATTGCGTGTTAATGGCGCTCACCATACCTAGGCTTTTCATCGCGGTTAGCTACTCCTAAATGGCGGCGGGTTTATTAGTCGGATTTCCGTTTTTCAAAACCTCCACTATAACCCGCCACTCCATAATCCCCATAATTCGCGATCGCTTGTTCAAAACTCACACTATGTTAAGTTTTGTAAACAAAAATTAATAAATGTTGCGAAAAATTTTTTTTGGCGGGGTTGCTTGCTTTTGTCGCTGAATCGTGGTATTATATTAGATAATCGGAGTATTGACATTTTTTTTATTTTTGCAAATATCCAATTATTTAAGAATATGTCAATATTGTACCACTACTCCCCGCCACCTGTCAACCCTATTTCCGAATTAATTATTAATTGTAGGGGCGCGCCTCTGCTGTAAATTCTCAATTCCCCGCGACCAGAGCTATAAACTCGCCCTACCCCACCGGGGAATTACAGGGGAAGGGGGAAGGTGAAGGTGCGTCAGTTGATAATTATCCGGTTCTCATCGCCATAGTCGGGGGGTCTGACGCACCCTAAAGTCGGGTGATCAATTATCCCGTTAAGAAGCCTCAGACGGACGTATCCATAAACGATTATCAGAAGTAGCAGCAAACAATTTCCCTTCACTAGCAGCCATAGCCACCACATTATTAGCATGACCAATTTGCTGCCAGATCAAATCCTCGTGGACAGTATCGCGCATCCAGAGATTATTGTCAGAAGTAGCAGCATAAAGTTTTCCACCCGTAGCAGTTAATCCCACCACATTATTAGCATGACCAATCTCGACCCAAGGAATATCCTCAGTATTGACCTCCCGAGTCAATAACTTATTATCCGAAGTAACGGCATAGAGATTACCGTCACTGGCGGTCATGGCTATCACCTTCTCAGCCTGACCAATCTTATCCCATTTGATATCCTCAGCCACCCCTTCACGGACCCAGAAGGAGCCATCTTGGGTAGCAGCAAATAACATATTATTAGCGGCAGCCATAGCGACAGCCTGATTAGCCTGACCAATCACCTGCCAGTTAATATCCCCAGGGACAGCCACCCTAATCCACAACTTATAATCTTGAGTAATTGCATAAAGGGCACCATCCATGGCAGCCATAGCGACCACATAGTTAGCATGACCGATGTGTTCCCAATTTATCTCTGTTCTATTAATACTCATTAACACCGACTCCTTCAGTTTTAAAGATCTGATGGCAGACCCATCATAGCCAAATAATTAACAAAATCAACCCCATGCCGACCCTGGGATGCGATCGCCCAACAATAGCCTTTAGACATGGGGTTGTTTGTGCCTATAGCCAAAAACCCAAACAATCCCTAGTTAGGACATAGCTTGGATAATAAAGTCAAAGTAAGGGGCTGCCTCCTTAGCATCTTCATCATCCAAAAGCGCCAGAGATGCTTCCTTGAGGCAACGGATAGCCTCTACCATTCCCGGCATAGGAACACCCAGAGAATTGTACATTTCCTTAACCCCAATCAAGCCAATGCTTTCAATAGGATCTTTATCTCCAGACAGAATGCCATAGGTAATTACACGCAGATACCAGCCATAGTCCCGCAAACACAAGGAACGTTCCCGCTGTCCAGCGGCATTACCACCGGGGGCAATAAAATCTGGGCGCTTCTTCCACAGTTGTGCACTAGCACGGTCAACAATCTTTTTTTCGTTTTCGGTAAGTGTATCGACAATCCGCAACCTTTGCTCACCAGTTTTCAAGAAATCACTAATATTCTTGAGTTCCCCAGTGGTCGGGTAACGGAGTTCATCGTCGGCCTTGAGAATAACTTGGCTTACTACAGTCATCGTTTTTCAAACAGATAAACAATAATTTCCGGTCGAGATAGCCTTGACAGCCTACCCCCCTATTGAGAATGGTACATTAAAGTTTCCCCTCATACCGATCCTAGTCTAAATGCTGGGGGTTATCGGTACGGCTTATGCTTACTAGTATTATTCAGGTTGACCCACTGATATATTCTGGCGATCGCATCATGAACAGATTGTCCCGGTCTGAGGGAGTCGTTAACTCGCGCTTTCCCATAAGGCTTCCCCTAATGGCTCTCAGACCACTAACATTAAGTAGTTTAGCGATTCAGGACTACAGAGGGCTACAGACACCAACCGAAAAAACGCTTATCCTACGAAAAAGCCTCCCAGAGGTTTTCACCTGCTCATTTCACACTATCGGATTTAAAAGTATGGCAACTTGGCAGCAAGGTCAACAGATAGAAGTCTCAATTACAGATTTAGCAGAAGGCGGAAACGGAGTCGGACGATATCAAGACCGAGTTGTGTTTGTCCCAGATACGGTCCCAGGCGATCGCGCTTTGGTCAGACTCACACGGGTTAAGTCTAAATACGCAGAAGCCAAAATACTTAAACTGATCACAACGTCATCATCCCGTATCCGTCCCCATTGCATTGTTGCTGACAAATGTGGGGGCTGTCAGTGGCAGCATATAGATTATGATTTCCAACTAGAAGCCAAAAGGGGTTTAGTAGTTAATGCGTTAACCAAAATGGGGGGATTTATAGAACCACCAGTAGCCCCAGTTTTGCCCTCCCCTCAATCTTTAGCCTATCGCAATAAAGTTACCTATCCCCTACGATTATCTTCTACAGGTCAGGTACAAGCTGGATATTATCAAAAGGGGAGCCATCGGTTAATTAATTTGAATCAGTGTCCGGTGCAAGATCAGCGCCTCAATCCTTTATTGGCTAACATTAAACAGGATATCCAAAATCGCGGGTGGCTGGTTTATGATGAACAACAACACACTGGCACTATCCGCCATCTTTCTTTTCGCATAGGGCGGCGCACAGGGGAAATTTTGCTCACTCTTGTAGTCAAAGATAATAATTTACCACAACTTAAAGAACAGGCTGATATCTGGCTACAGCAATATCCACAATTGGTGGGAGTTTGTCTTAATATCAATAGCGATCGCACTAATGCTATCCTTGGCAAAAATACCCATTGTCTCATCGGCAAACCTTATATACATGAGATATTTGCTGATTTAAAGTTGCGCTTGACTTCGGACAATTTCTTTCAAGTCAATACGGAAGCGGCGGAATCTCTGTTATCAGCTATTTCCTCGGAGTTGAATTTGCAGGGTCACGAAATTCTAGTAGATGCTTACTGTGGTATCGGCACGTTTACTCTACCCCTAGCAAAACAATTAGGACAGAATTTCCCCCCAGGAGAAATTAGGGCGATCGGTTTGGAGTCCCAAGCTGGGGCGGTAGAACAAGCTATTTCTAATGCTGATTTAAATGATATTAATCATGTAGAGTTTCGCGTCGGTAACGTCCAAAAACTCTTGCCAGAAATACCATTTCAGCCAGATATAGTTGTGCTAGATCCACCCCGACAAGGATGCGATCGCACTGTTATTCAAACTCTCTTAAATCTACAGCCTCAACGCATTGTTTATATCAGTTGTCGTCCCGTTACTTTGGCACGAGATTTACAACTACTCTGCGAAAACGGCATTTATCAACTCACCAAAGTACAACCTGCCGATTTTTTCCCACAAACCTCCCATGTTGAATGTGCAGCCTTTTTGACTCTTAGTCACTAATCTAACTCATGCCCAAAAACTCCTCCCACCCCTTCCTGTCTCTCTCTGATTAATTCCCAAATTTACTATTGACATATTATGCGACTTGACCTATAATAGTATCATGGGAAAATGTGGGCGCATATATATGGCTGTACTGGCTAGGGCAGCCCAGAGGGGTCAATCTATTGCCTAATTCTGACTTGAGTCCAAAACAGTTGCATAAGACCAACTCCAGTGAGACCAGCAACTATAGTCCAGGAGAGGGTCAAGCCAATAACATCTCCCAAGAAAAAGCCTGTCAACTGTCGCAAAATGCCACCTAATAGCCACCCTATAGGTAATCCCACACTCCAACACACAACACTAGCGACGACCCAGCGACGACCCCAAAATACGGACTCTCGCAAAGCCCACCATTGAAACAGTCCCAACGCCACACCGACCTTGAATCCTTCTATGACCCCATAAAACAGACGGAGAAACAGGTTAAGGGTCCGCGGTGCCATCCAACCCATAGCACCCATAGGAGTTAACCCCATTAAACACCAAGCGATCGCACTAACGAAAATCCAACGCCAGGGGTAAGAAATATGGTGACGGAGGACAAACCATTGCGCGCCGCCAACACTCAACCCACCAACAACTCCGACCAACCAATTAACATCAGGACGTTCTCCCACTTCTATCCATAGCAAACTGACCAGAAACCCAGCCACAGTGACAGCGACCCACTGGACCAAAAATCGGCTTTCAGCTTTAACCAGGGAAACGGACTGACACAGCCACCACATAATTAGCTAGAAAAGCGATCCCAGCAGAAGTATTCTAGTAGAGGGTCTGATTTGTCATAGCATACCAAATCAGCAATTAATTCAGCGGTAATAGGGGCTAGTAAAATACCATTACGGTGATGACCTGTAGCTAGGGTTAAATTCTCAAAGGGACTCCTACCCAAGATAGGTAATTCGTCGGGGGTAGTAGGGCGAAAACCGGACCAAAATTCCTCAATGGGAAACTCTGCGAGTCCGGGATAAAGTCGGGTAGCCTCTGAGAGGAGAGTATTTATTCCTTTGGGGGTGAGACTCTTGTGAAAGCCGACATTTTCAGCGGTAGCCCCCAGGACGATTAAACCATCACGACGAGGTACAATATAAATACCAGACCCAAATAGAACCTGTTTTAGGGGTAGTTGGGAAATATCACTAGGGACTCGCAGTGATAACATTTGACCTTTTATGGGGTATACTGGGATAGGCAGGATTTGACCTGACCAAGCTCCGGCTGCGAGAATGTAGTGGGAAGCGACGATCGCCCCTTGGTTAGTGTTGATTTGCTTAATTTTATTAGTGGTGGTGGCGATTTCTTGGACTTCTACACCATCCCTAATTTGGATGCCTAATTGTTGGCTGGCATGAATTAGCGATCGCATTAATAGGCGGCGGTTGTCAACTTGACCATCTTGTGGAAACCACCATCCTCCAACCACTTCTGAAGTTAAACCGGGTTGTTGAGTGATCAGCTGATCAGCTTCTAGCCAGATAGCGGGACTTTCAGGAGTTTGTGGTAGTTGTGTTTGGTGGGGATATTGGTAAACGGGGGCGAGAATACCACAAGGCCAATAACCGGTATCTAAGCCAGTGAGGTCTTGAATTTGTCTAGTCCAAGGTTGATAAAGCGATCGACTACGGAGGGCTAAATCAAGCAGAGGACTTGGGGGAATTCTTTCCGCCTGGGGTGCTAACATCCCCGCCGCCACATATCCCGCCGCCTCTTGAGTATTGCGGCTACAGACGGTGACAGTTGCGCCTCGCCATTGGAGAGCGATCGCCACAGATAACCCAATAATACCACCACCTATAACAATTATATCACTTTTTTGATGACTTGAGGTAATCATTGTTAGTCACAAATTCTGAATTATGAATTAATTTAGGTAGATCAATGTGGGTCTCAATTTTTTTTCTTGTTGTTGGGGGTGTCGGTTTGAGGAGGGGAGTGGCTGTCAGAAGACTTTAGGGCTTCATCTAAAACCATTCTAGCAGCTTCAGCATGGCTACGCGCTTCCCGGTAGCGGAGGTTAGCGACCGCAAAATTTTTCAAAGCCTTAAACCCTTCTTTGAGGTCAGTAATTTCTTCCATGGTGGTAGTTTGGTCACTAAAGAGGATATCAATTTGGTCACGGGCTTTTAGGGCTTCTTCGCGAGACTCCATCATTTTTAACTTGAGTGAAGCGAGGTTGCTAAGGGTCTGGACAGCTTCCGTGACAGCATCTTCTTCTCCAGTAGTTGCCATAGAGGTTTCCTTAACCTCCACAAACTGCTCTGGACCAAAGCCATCTTCCAACTCAGTGGGTAATTTTCCATCATCCATAAGTTCCATAAGTTTATCCATAGCCTGGTCACGGGCTTTAGGGGAGTCTTTACCCCGGACAGACAGGATAATTTCTGGACTTTGGGGGAGGGTGTAGCGAACCATATTGACACAGATTGCCTAGAATGACTATTTAGATAAATATTTTAGCAGAATCCGAACATGAAAGAACAAGTTATTCTCTGGTTGAACCGCCTTTTGGTAGCTGATGTGTTTTTGGTGTTATTGAGTTTCCTATGGTTGGCGATCGCTGTTTTGGGTAAATCTATGGGGGTTAACCTGGGATTAGAACTTTGGTATCAACTCTGGGAACCTGTTTTCACTCCGGCGATCGGTCTATTGATGGCGGGTGCGTTACTAATCGGGGCTATGAATCAAATCTCTAAATGGTTAGTACGTCCTGACTCCCAATCATAATCTATCATCCCCCTAAACAGTTAATGATTAATAGTCGATAGTTGACTCTCCCAATTATCGACTTTCTCTTTTACCGATACTCTCCCAACTTCCGACTTCTAAAAACCGCGACCTTTTCAAGTCAACGGGGAAACTCCTATGTGGGTAGGTTATATTTTACCGACTTCCCCAACTTCCGACTTTCTGTTTGAGGAAAACTCTCCCAACTTCCGACTTCACCAAACCGCGACCTTTTCAAGTCAACGGGGAAACTCCTATGTGGGTAGGTTATATTTTACCGACTTCCCCAACTTCCGACTTTCTGTTTGAGGAAAACTCTCCCAACTTCCGACTTCACCAAACCGCGACCTTTTCAAGTCAAGCTGAAAACTCCTATGTGGGTAGGTGATATTTGACAGACTTCCCCAACTTCCCACTTCCGAAAACCGCGACCTTTTCAAGTCAAGCTGAAAACTCCTATGTGGGTAGGTGATATTTGACAGACTTCCCCGACTTCCCACTTCGGAAAACCGCGACCTTTTCGAGTCAAGCTGAAAACTCTTATGTGGGTAGGTGATATGAGAGTAACTCTCCCGACTGGTGACTTTCCGTTTGAGGGAGACTCTCCCAACTTCCCACTTCGGAAAACCGCGACCTTTTCAAGTCAACGGGGAAACTCCTATGTGGGTAGGTGATATGAGGGTAACTCTCCCAACTGGTGACTTTCTATTTGAGGGAGAGTCTCGGACCTGTGAGGGTTGAGAAGATGAACTGACATAGGTTTAGGGTGATGCTTTAACCTCGACAAAAATAGTTTTAGCTGTTTCGGTATCTAAAGCGACCCGTGAACGTCCGATTTTGATAACATAGGAGGGAAAACGTTGCTCTAAAAATAGAGGTACTCCTGGCATAACTCCCATAGCAAAGAGTTTATGTAGGATAGTGTCCTGTTGGGTTTTAATCTCGACAACGATCGCATCTACCCTCAGATCCAAACTCACGAGAGAAATCATTAAAAATTCACCCCAACCAGGTCCAGTAAAAAATTCGCACCATATCCCATGGTAAAAGCAAAAGGTATAATCAATGCTACCATAATCAGAGTAATTTTCAAACCTTGTTCTTTAACCATTACCTGAAACTGCGCCACACAGGGGAGAAACAGAGTCAAAACTATGGCGGTAACTACTAATTGATTACCTGTTAATATACCAGTTTGAGTTAAATCAAAAAGTCCCGCCGCGCCATAATCACGACGAAAGAAACCATAGAGGAAAATAGGTGCGACTTCTCGAGGTAGTCCCAAGGCTAAAGTAATGGGTTCCAATAAACCAACCAACCAGTTAAAGACTCCGGTTAAATGACCAATCCAAATAAACACGGAAACCCAAATAAATAGGGGGACTATTTCCCAAAAATATCCCTTCATACGCAGATAGGTTTTGATGAGGATATTCTGTAACTTGGGTATTCTCAAAGGGGGAACTTCCATATAAAATTCGGATCTATTTCCGGGAATAATCCGAGAAGTTAATGCGCCGACTATTAGAAAAACGGAGAGGATAAATCCCCCCCAAATTAATAGGGCTGTTGGTTTCATGGAAAGTAGTCCTAAAATCACGCCCCACTGGGCGGCACAGGGAACAGCTAGGGCGAGGAGAAAAATGGTAATCATCCTCTCCCGACGAGTTTCTAGGGTGCGGGTGACGACAGTTGCCATAGTATCACATCCTAAGCCTAATACCATGGGAATTACCGCCCTTCCTGATAAGCCTATTATCTTAAATAACTGATCTAGCATGAGAGATAGCCGGGGTAAATATCCACTATCTTCTAATAGGGAAAACATGAGAAAATAAGTCCCTACTACGGGTAAAACAATAGCGATCGCATAACGAACTCCTAGAGTAATAATACCATAATCATTAGCCAATAAATCCTGGAATATCTCTAGGGGAATTACGGCGGCTACGAAAGCATCTACCCTGGGATTAATATAGGTTTCAAAACCGCCTTCAATTAGGTCTACTAGAGTCCCCGCGCCAAACTCACCGACAAATTTATAAACGCCGAAATATAGGATGATTAAAAGTAGAGGAAACCCGGTAATCGGATTAACTGTAATCTGGTGCAATTTTTCGGCTAGGTCTGAGGTGTCGGTGGCTGATTCGGTTAAGACTTCTTTTTCAATATTCCCGGCTTTTTCTTGTCGGGTAATGGCGATCGCACGACTAATAGGAACATCAAGACTGACCTGGGCTTCCATAATAGCCAGATCATATTCTTCCCGATAGGGGCTGGTTTTTATGGTCTCCAAAAATTGGGGATCTCGCTGCAAAATTAGTAGGGCTAAACTTCTATGGGAGAGGGTATAGGAGGGGAGACTATTATCTTTCAATAACAGAGATTCGATGTGAGCGATCGCTATTTCTATGGTCGGAGGATACACTACTGGACTCAACATAATCTACTACCTTGGTTTTTAATTCTTGAACTCCAATATTATGGGCTGCAGCCATTAACACTACGGGAATACCTAGCTTTTCCTCTAAGTCTTCAGCATTGATTTTAATACCAAGATGGTCGGCTTCGTCAATCAGATTAACTGCTAATAAAACTGGTAATCCGGCTTCTAGTAATTGTAGGGTTAGGTTTAGCATTCTCCCTAAATGTTGGGCATTTACTACATGAATGACCAAATCTATCCCCCTAGTCATCAATAGGTCTCGACCGACTTTTTCTTCTTCGGTAATGGGTAAGAGAGAATACATCCCTGGGGTGTCTATAATGGCGATCGCTTTGTCTCCAATTATCATGTCTCCTGTGGAAATATCTACGGTGGTTCCCGGATAGTTGGAAACTGTGGCATAATAGCTAGTTAGGGCATTAAATAATACGCTTTTTCCCACATTCGGAGAACCCACTAGGGCGACTGTAGGCTTATTTGACACCGCCGAGAAATGGCGATCGCTTTTCGGTCTCCACCACTTCCACCAAGGTCTCGGTGAGCTAGAAGTTTGACCTGAACAGTTTTTAGAGCAGTGATTACAACTCATGTAGATTATTAGTAATAATTTACTTTTATTTAATCCATGAATTATAGAATATCACTACAATATCGTCAATCACAAAAATTCCCGGTTTCTGGCTATAAAACATAATCTAGGATTATCTAAACATGGTTTTAGATACAAACATTAAATCAATCGAAAAAAATTTAGATGATAATGGTTCTCATTATCGCAGAAAATCTGACGAGAGAATCGGTACTTGACAAGCCCCAATGTTAATGATAGAGTGGAATCTATAGGTTATGCTCCTCTTGGTGTGGGTTATGTCAGCTACAAGATAAATTATAGGAACCCAAAGCCAGTAAAGCCGTAGTGACATTGACCAATTTCGGGAATAGAGACTCGAGAAGATTTCGCCGCGATGCACGAGTATTTTTTAGGCCAAAATTAGGGGGCTTGACAAAATTCCACATTTATGCTAATCCCCGTCAGAGTTGAAGTGGTGAGTAAGTAGATGTTTGGTAATTAATTCCGCCGCCAATGCGTTTCCGGCGATATTCCAGTGGCTGTCATTAGGTCGGTAGAGTCGGGTAGTCTGGGAAACCTGCCTAAAATCATCTAATAAGTCGATATAGTTGATATTGTATTGAGAAAGGCGATCGCGTAGGAGGCGGTTAGGGTGATCAAAATCCAAACCTTGGGGGTCATCAGGCTTGAGGATATCAATAACTTGGGATTGTAATTGTTTATTGACTTGTACCTCGCTAGGAATAATCACAATGGTTAGGTCAATATTTCGATAATCGCAAATCTCCTTAATGCGGCGAATATCCGCCATAGCGTCTTCAAAAAACCCTAGGAAAATGCCGTCCCTTGTCCTAATATCAAACATACGACTTAGGTTAGAAACCTGTTCAAGATAGGACTCATCAGTTAAGGTGGGGTGGTCGTCTTTATATTCGAGGTTATTGGGGTTATAGACAGTCCCTTCAAACTGAGTTTGGAGTTTAATCAAAGATTGTAAAAAGGCGACGGTATAGAAGGTGTGCTTATTTCTATCGAGGGAAGTTAGGTGATTGTCGATAAAATCATTACCAATATAAAAGGATAGGAGGATTTTATCAGGATTAAGCACTAACCCTTCATTAATCAATAAAGCCAAATAGGCGGCGGGTCCTAAGCCAGGAATTCCCATATTGATCACTTCGATATTTTTATCTTGGCTGTTTAGCTGTTTCTCAATCAAGGTTAAATAATTATAGTGATAGGGAACTATTCCAAAGGCGAAGGAATCACCAATTCCCAACATTCGATAAATACCCTCCGGTTTTGCTTGGGTAAATTCCACATCTTTAAAGCCATGGGAGTTTAGTTGAAAGTCAAAATCTTGGGCGTGGGGTCTTCCTCGCCAACGATTATATGAACGGTTATAGAAAACAAATGTGGGATTAATTCTGTGATAAATCCTGAAGGTAGCCTCGGTTAGCAGAAATGTAATTCCCGCGATAATTAAGGTTTGGCTAAAAAATTTACAAACTGGGTTATTAACAATGGCTTTTATCGGTAATTTTCGGGAAATGTTTAACTTGTCTTGGTTCATTTTTCCTCGGTGGCGAATACGGAGTCGGTAATTTTAACTAAGTGTTCAAACAAGATATCTTTAGCCAGTTGGTTTCCGTGGGAGTTCCAATGGGGTTCTTGGAATAGATAGAGATGGCGGTTTTGTTGTTCTACTCTAAATCTAGGAGTGAGGTCAATATAGGGAATGTTGTTTGACTCCAAATGGGAGATGAGGATATTTTGCTGACAGGTAATGTCATAATCATCTAAGTTTAGGTAAAAGGTAGACTGGAGTTGATTTAACAAGTGGTCGTTAACCTGGTATTCGTCGGGATAGATAGCCACGATAAACTTAATGTTCCTGGCTTGGAGAATGGCATTCATTTCTGAGATGCTATCCAAGATATAGTTAATGTTAGCATCACGATCGCCATTTTGTAGCTTCTCGATATTGCAGAAACTCATCCGACCACGTTCTACATCCAGAAATTTCTCCAGGGACAGAATACCTGGGGATGTTTCGGGTTCGTCTAAGGCGATCGCCTCGGTAGTCGCCACTAACTGACTCTGGGGGAGTTGATGAGACTGTTGAGACTGTTGAGACCTAGCGGCTTCTCGAAAGATTTTATATTTTTGTTGAATAAACAATAAGAGTCGTGATTTAGGAATAATCGGATAGCCAAATATTATTAACTCCTGACGGCGGTCAATATCAATGTAAAGGTCGTTAACAATAATTCGTTTTCGATAGGGGTCAGCATCAAGAAAATCATTCCCCACAAAAAAACCCAAGACGACTAAATGGGGATTATACTGCAATCCATATTTTTTCAATAAGGCTAGTTGTTCGGCGGTATGGGTTCCGGGATATCCAGCATTAATGACATCGACTTGATGCTGTCCGTAATGTTCCCGAAATTGGTTTTCTAATAAAGCGGTATAGTTGCCTTGTTGACCACCAGCCCAATTAAAAGAGTCGCTGAGAATGAGCATCCGAAATATATCAGGATCTGGTTGGAGGGGATAGTCTCGGTCATTGAAGCCAAATTGATTATTACCGTTAGCATGACCGCGAATTTTAAACCCTAAGTCAGGATCGTATTTATAGAGTCCGCGAAATAAATAGGGTTCGGAGACAATCATGATTACTTCTACTAAGAAGAAAGGTACAATTGTCCAGCAACACAGTAGGAGTAAAATTTGCCGTAAGGGCGGTAATTTTACAGATGGTAATAATTTTTTCATGAAGCCTTATGAATTTACTTCCTCGCATGATTAATAGGATAGCAGTCCCGACGGATATTGTCCATACCTATCTCTGATGGATAACTGGGAATAGGGAGGGGCATGGTTTGGGAGTAGAAATACTTGATAATAGTGTAATCAAAAGGCAGAAGGGAAATGGGCGGATGATGTGGAGTTGATAAATAGGCAATCAGGGTAAGTGGGGGAAATCAGAGAAGTTGCCGTCAAAATAGCCCAAAGGTTATAGAATATAAAAATATTTTGTTGTCAGTCGGCTAACTTATGACCTTTTCTGCTGTAGTTCGGACCTTGGGGCGATCGCCTCTGACGGCTGAACTTCTGACTAAACTGAACCAACAGCAAGCTCTTCACCTTAACGGTCTTCCCCGTGTTCCCAAAGGACTGACGGCTTCAGCTTTAGCCCAGGAAGCGGGGTTAAACCTATTGGTGATAACAGCTACTTTGGAAGAGGCTGGTAGGTGGTCAGCCCAGCTAGAGGTGATGGGGTGGCAGACGGTACACTTTTACCCGACCTCGGAAGCATCCCCCTATGAACCCAGTTATAGCGAAGAGATGGTCTGGGGACAGATGCAGGTATTAGCGGACTTAGTGGCAAGAAACACAGGGAAAGCAGACCCGGTGGCGGTGGTAGCTACAGAGAGGTCTTTACAACCCCATCTCCCTCCGGTGAGCGACTTCCAGAGTTATTGTCTAACCCTGAAGTTGGGGATGACCTGGGAAGGAAAAACCATAGACGAAAAACTCGCCCAGTTGGGATATCAACGGGTGGCAGTGGTGGAAACTGAGGGGCAGTGGAGTCGCCGGGGAGATATTGTAGATGTGTTCCCTGTGGCTTCAGAACTTCCGGTGCGTCTGGAATGGTTTGGGGATGAGTTAGAAAGAATTAGGGAACTGGACCCGGTGACACAGCGATCGCTTGATCGGGTTGAGCAACTAATTCTCACGCCGACGAATTTTGCTCCGATTATCGAAGCGAATTTATCCCTATCTACGGAGACCCTAGAAACTCTCAAATCGGCTCAGATATCGGAGACGAAAACCGGACTATCTCATCTGTTAGGATTAGCATATCACAAGCCAGCTTCTTTAATTGATTATCTACCGGAATTAACTTTAGCGGTAATTGATGAACCTGACCAATGTGCAGGTCATGGCGATCGCTGGTTTGAACATATCGATGAACAGTGGCAAAATGAACAAGGTAAGCTGGTAACAGCAGAAGGGATATCTGTGGAAATTCCGGCAATTCATCAATGCTTCCGGGAGTCCCTAGCGACGGTTGAAAATCGTTTTGATAGGCTGTATCTCAGTGAACTGGCTGATTATAAATCCCCTCTTATTCAGGCTTCCACAGCATCGATAAACTTAGCCAGTCGTCCCGTCCCGGTGACTCCCCACCAATTCGGAAAAATTGCCGAGGTGATTCGCCAACAACGCGATCGCCAATTTACAGTCTTTCTAATTTCCGCCCAACCTAGCCGCTCAGTGGCTTTGTTATCGGAACATGATTGCCCATCTAAATTTATACCCAACCCCCGCGACTATCCAGCCATAGACTCATTAATCCGTAATACCCCCATTGCTTTAAAATATACGGGACTAGCCGAATTAGAAGGGTTTATTCTCCCCACCTTCCGTTTAGTTATTATCACGGACAGAGAGTTTTATGGTCAACACGCTTTAGCTACTTCTGGTTATATCCGCAAACGCCGCCGCGCCGCCTCCAAACAGGTAGATCCGAATCGACTACAACCGGGAGATTATGTGGTTCACCGCCAACATGGAATCGGTAAATTTGTGAAGTTGGAAAGCCTGACTATTAATCAAGAAATCCGCGATTATTTAGTGTTACAATATGCAGATGGAACCCTAAGAGTGGCGGCGGATCAGGTGGGAACTTTATCCCGTCTAAGGCGGTCAGAGTCGAAGGTTCCCCAACTCAATAAGTTGACGGGTAAAGCCTGGGAAAAAAGTCGGGAAAAAGTGGGTAAGTCCATTAAAAAATTGGCGGTTGATTTGCTGAAACTTTACGCCGAACGTTCCCAAAAAACTGGATTTAGCTATCCCCAGGATACACCTTGGCAGCAGGAAATGGAAGATTCTTTTCCTTATCAACCGACTCCCGACCAACTGAAATGTAGCCAAGATGTGAAACGGGATATGGAAAGCGATCGCCCTATGGATCGTCTGGTGTGTGGAGATGTCGGTTTTGGGAAAACGGAAGTAGCAATTAGGGCGATTTTTAAAGCAGTTACGGCGGGGAAACAAGTGGCATTTCTCGCCCCCACAACGATTCTCACCCAACAACATTATCACACACTAAAAGAACGTTTTGCGCCTTATCCCATTGAAATTGGATTGCTTAATCGCTTCCGTAGCGCTAGTGAAAAAAAGTTGATTCAACAAAAGTTAACGACCGGAGAAATAGATATTATTGTGGGTACGCATTCGGTGTTATCTAAACATATTAAATTTCGGGATTTGGGACTGTTGGTAGTGGATGAAGAACAGCGGTTTGGGGTGAATCAAAAAGAGAAAATTAAAGCCCTAAAAACTCATGTGGATGTTTTGACTCTGACGGCGACTCCCATTCCCAGGACGCTGTATATGGCGTTATCAGGTATTCGAGAAATGAGTTTAATTACAACCCCACCACCCTCTCGTCGCCCAATTCAAACCCATTTAGGACCATTAAACCAGGAAACTATTAGGGCGGCGATTTGTCAGGAACTAGATCGGGGAGGACAGGTGTTTTATGTGGTTCCCCGCATTGAGGGTATTGAGGAGAAGTCGGCGGCGATTAGAGAAATGGTCCCTAGTGCTAGATTGGCGATCGCTCATGGTCAAATGGAAGCTGGAGAGTTAGAGTCGATCATGCTCACTTTTAGCGCCGGAGAGGCTGATATTCTCGTCTGTACGACCATTATTGAGTCGGGCTTAGATATCCCCCGTGTTAATACTATTCTGGTCGAGGATGCCCATAAATTCGGGCTAGGACAATTGTATCAGTTGCGCGGTCGTGTGGGGAGGGCGGGAGTTCAAGCCCACGCTTGGCTATTTTATCCGGTTAAAGGTGACGGACAGGCGGCTTTAACAGAAGATGCAGTTAAGCGACTGAGGGCGATTAAGGAGTTTACCCAGTTGGGGTCTGGTTATCAATTGGCGATGCGAGATTTGGAAATTCGCGGCGCTGGGGATATTTTGGGCGCTCAACAGTCGGGTCAAATGAATGCGATCGGTTTTGATTTATATACCGAAATGCTACAGGAAGCTATCCAAGAGGTACGCGGACAGGAAATTCCCCAGGTCGATGATACTCAGGTGGATCTGATTTTGACGGCATTCATCCCATCAGATTATATCACAGATTTAGATCAAAAAATGAGTGCTTATCGGGCGGTGGCATCTTGTCAGGATTCGGAAGAGTTAAGTAGAATTGAGGAAGATTGGAGCGATCGCTATGGTAAAATTCCCGCACCAGCCCAACAGTTACTCCGGGTAATGGAGTTAAAACAAATCGCTAAAAAGTTGGGGTTTGCTCGCATTAGACCGGATGATTCTAAGCAGAATATTGTTTTAGAAACACCTATGGAAGAACCCGCCTGGAATTTATTAAAGCAGAATTTACCTGAACATTTACAGCCTCGCTTTATCTACGGTCGCAAACAGGTAAAGATTCGTGGCTTGGGGGCCTTACCTCCTAGTAAGCAGCTCGATTGTCTGATTCAATGGTTGCAAACTATGCAGGAGGGAATCCAATCATAATTAATAATTAATAATTAATAATTAATAATTATGAAGGGCTGACGACCATCTTAAGAAACCCGGTTTCTTTGAGAAACCGGGTTTCTTGACTTCTGCGGTAGAAACCCGGCTATAATTAATAATTGGGTGGGGGCGCGCCTCCGCTGTGAATTATGAATTCCCCAAGACCATCTTAATAAACCCGCCCCACGGCGAATAATCACTGGTTAGAAACCCGGTTTCTTTGAGAAACCGGGTTTCTTGACTTCTAATAAATAATTGGGTGGGGGCGCGCCTCCGCTGTGAATTATGAATTCCCCAAGACCATCTTAATAAACCCGCCCCACGGCGAATAATCACTGGTTAGAAACCCGGTTTCTTTGAGAAACCGGGTTTCTTGACTTCTAATAAATAATTAGGTAGGGGCGCGCCTCCGCTGTAAATTATGGATTCCCCACGACCATCTTAATAAACCCGCCCCACGGCGAATAATCACTGGTTAGAAACCCGGTTTCTTTGAGAAACCGGGTTTCTTGACTTCTGCGGTAGAAACCCGGCTATAATTAATAATTGGGTAGGGGTGGGTTCCGCTGTGAATTATGAATTCCCCAAGACCATCTTGAAGATAAACGGCGTTTTGATGAAGCGATCGCATTGGGAATCTGATTGTAGCATAAGAGTTGAGAATCTGACATTTAGCTATGCTGGGGAAAAGCCAATTTGGCGGGAAATTTCCTTTAGCTTGAACCCAGGAGAACGTCTAGGGCTTCTCGGACCAACGGGGACGGGTAAAAGTACACTGATGGAAACCCTAATTGGCTTAAAAACTCCTAACAGTGGCAAGATTTGGATTCAGGGAACCTTGGTAGAACCGTCAAGCCTGCGACAGATACGCCGCCAGATAGGTTTTGGTTTCCAAGACCCTAACGACCAGCTATTTATGCCGACCATTTTTGAGGATGTCATGTTCGGTCCCTGTAATTATGGGGTTAGTAATGAGCAAGCCTCAGAAATCGCCCATCAATTATTAGCCCAATTTGGTTTAGCTAAATTGGCTCATCGGTCTGTCCATGAACTATCAGGGGGTCAGAAACGTTTAGCCACCTTAGCAGCCATTCTAGCCCTAAATCCTACCATTTTGATTTTAGATGAGCCGACCAATGGGCTAGACCCGTGGTGGCGGCGTAACTTAGCGGAAATTTTGGTTAATTTACCTATCGAAGTCCTATTGATTGCTTCCCACGATCTACAATGGGTAAGCCGAGTAACAGAGCGATCGCTAATTTTGGGAGATGGCAAAATTCAAGTAGATCGACCCACTAAAGAACTATTGCAGGATAGGGACACCCTGGAAAAATGCGGTTTACCGGATAATTGGGCCTGAAACCTAGCCCGGCGCAAGGGTGATCTATGAAAGTGACTCAATTGCAGGAATAGATCTGCAATACCAGGCGGTATTTCTTCTGGAAACTAGCGGACCGTCTCTGTGATAGGGTAGGGGTGATATTCGCCGAAAAACTCAACTTCAAGGCGTGGACTTGCAGCCGTGGGACACGCGGTGAAGATGCTTGGTGAGGGGTTAAGCGTTCGCTCCCCGAAGACCCAAGAATCCCCGTCCTGTTAGGGCTGGGAGTGTCAATAGCGATAATCTTGTATTAAGTCGAAGGAGATTTAACATGGTAGAACCTACCAAAAGTGCCAACCCCACCACAGCTTCCCCCGAAGGAGGAACTATGACACCCACACCAGACCAGGGACCGAATAAAGAACAATTTGAAGAAATCAAAGAGAAAGTAGTTGTCTTTTTGTCGGAACTACCAGGTTATGTTTCCAAGTTTTTTGGAGAGTATCAAAAACCTATTGTTACTATCCTGTTAATTGTGGTGGCAGTGGTCACAATTAAGGTGTTATTTGCGGTAGTTGATGCCCTCAATGATATTCCCTTGGTAGCTCCCACTTTTGAGTTGATTGGCATGGGATATGCGGCTTGGTTTGTCTACCGTTACTTGCTGAAAGCCTCCACCCGCCAGGAATTAGTACAGGAAGTTAACGCTTTACGCAAACAGGTTTTTGGCAATAAGTCCTAACTAGAAAAACGCCGATTTTCACTTGGGCGCAATAGCGCCCTATTTTTTAAATCAAGGTTTGATGGCAATAATAGTTCGATGACGGGGGTCAGTTTCGATGGTGGTTTGATAGTTCAATCCACATTCAGATAAGGCGGTTTCTACATCAAAGGTATAGTAATCATCCGTCCAGGGTTCTGTACTTTTCATTAAGGTAAATAGCACGGGTGGCAGATTTTGAATGACGGCGGATTTGGGGTTATTATCAACTATGGCTAACACACCATGCGATCGCAAAATTCGTAAGGCTTCTTTAAATATCTTCCGCGTGGCTGTTCGCGGTAATTCATGAATCACAAATTGCAAAGTTACCACATCAAAAGAATCATCAGGAAAACCCGTATTCTCAGCGTTAGCGTGTTTCCACTCACTAATTTTTCCTTGAGTATCCCGCATTTTTGCCACCGATAACATATAGGGAGATAAATCTAAGCCTACTGTTCGGATTGAGGTTTCTTGTCTGTGTTGATAATAACTATGTAAAGCCTGGGTAGAAATTCCCACGGAACAACCTATATCTAAAATATCATGAACTGGGTTAGGGCTATAGTTTTCTAAAACCTGATGAAAACTGTGCCGCAACCTTTCCTGGGCTGTTAGCCATGATAAATCCTCTTTTGGCCATACTCGCAAAGCCATTGAATAGGTAGCAGACTCCGCCTCAAAAGCAGCTTTCCAGCAAAGATTTCCTTCATCATAAGCATGAAAGGGAACTTGATAATAGTCGGGGTAAACTACTGTGGTATCAGTGATTTCTGGGAGTAAGGCTGTTACGCCAGACCCTTCGAGTTGCTGATAAGTTTCTCGCCAGGGAATGCCTTTCTTTTCGGCGGTTTTAATTAACACCCGCCTAGCCTGATATTTCATGAGGTTGAAAATTGGCTTAGTTTGGATGAGAAGATTCACAAATTGGGAGAGGAAATCACCACCAGCCCAGTCGGGTTTGATTTTATCGCTTGTATTCATCAGACGGACATTATAATCATCAACAGTTGATTATCTCATAGTCTTAGGATCTGTGTTAGAGTTAAGGGATAACTATGTCCCAGGGAAAAACTATGAGTCTTTGTTTTAATCCCGCCTGTCGCCACGAAAACCCCAAGGATATTGTATCCTGTGAACGCTGCGGTCAGTCATTAAAGTTAGGCGATCGCTATCGAGGATTGAGAGAAATTGGGTCTGGGGGGTTTGGAAGAACCTATTTAGGCATAGATGAAAGCGAAACTAATCACCCTCCCTGTGCGATTAAACAATTTTTCCCCCTTCTGACTAATGATGCTAAGGTATCCTCTCGCCTCTTCCGTCGAGAAGCCCAAAGTTTACAGGTGCTTAACCATCCCCAAATTCCCAAATTTTTGGCATATTTTTCCATAGATGAACAACAGTATATTATCCAAGAGTTCATTCCGGGAGAAACCTTAGAACAAGAATTAGCGGAAAGGGGGGTATTTGGGGAAAGCAAAATCCGAGATATCCTCAATCAAATTTTACCGATTTTACAATATCTACACGCCAGAAACCTAATTCATCGGGATGTTAAACCCGCTAATATTATCCGTAGACAAAGCGATAAACTTCTCTTTTTAGTAGACTTTGGGGCGAGTAAACTCCACACGGGAACTAACCTGGCTAAAACGGGAACTAGCATCGGAACTGCGGAATTTGTCGCCCCAGAACAATTACGAGGAAAAGCGGTTTTTGCCAGTGACCTGTATAGTTTAGGTGTGACCTGTATTTATTTATTAACGAATACATCACCGTTTAATTTGGTGGATGGTGATAATCATTGGGTATGGCGAGATTGGCTGGGGGAAAATGCGGTTAGTTCTCAATTAGCGGAAGTTTTAGATGGTCTAATTTCGCCAGGTCTAAGTAACCGTTATACATCAGCTTCAGCGGCATTAAAAGACCTCAATCAGCCTCGAAAAGCGAAAAATATCTATAGTAGGTATTTGTGGTTTGGGAGTGCGATCGCTGCATCTATAGCCCTGTTTTCTGTGTTCAAAACCACCCAACAATCATCAAAGATTGAACCGCCCACCTCACGAAATGAACCGATTATTCGCCCTAGTAATTTAGAGGCAATTCAATCATTATCTACTTATATTAATCTGCAAAACGAAGCCTATTTAGACACGGGAAAATTTATCGACCAACTCTCACAATTAATTGCCATACCTAGCCATTATTTTGAGGTACAAGTTATTAATAATCATGGAGTACAAATAGCCGCGATTCCTCGCCAAAGTGATAGTTATGGTTATGTAGCGGTTTTATGGGGGGGTAAAATCTCAGATGCGGATAACCAACGCCAACAAAATTGGCAACCTAAAGACCCGACAGATTTGGGAACTTTTAGTCTGCCTAGTTTTCGGAAAACCCCCTCTGATTATATCACGAGAGTTAACTATTGTGAAAGCATCCAAACGACGACAGAACCGCCATTATTATCAACGGTAGGGGAATCACTACCCCTTTCCACAGATGAATTACCCTGTCCCCAAGGTTATGCTTTTTCCCTGGGAATAATTGATGCGATCGCCAAATTATCCGCCACCAGTTCCCCGACAAATGTTCAGTAAAAATTAGCACCAAAATTCTCAGCAAGTATCTTGGCGCTATAACCTGGTAAATCTAGCCGTGATTGCAACTATTGGCTAATCAGCTAGTAAAACAATCCGATAGCGGGCTTGATTAGCGGCTACCTTATCCATAGCTTCATTGATTTGACTTAATGGCATAGTTTCAATCATCGGTTTAATCTGATTCACCGCTGCAAACTCCAGCATTTCCGCCATAAACCGCCGACCGCCGACAATGCTACCCACCACAGCTTTTTGACCAAAAATCAAAGGAATTAGGGGTATATTTAAAGTCGAAACTGGGATACCCACAAAACACAAAACCCCGTTATTAGCTAACAAGCTAAAAGCCGCATCCCAATCAGTTTCTGAAGAGATAGTAGAAAGCACTAGATCAAAACTTCCGGCGATCGCCTTCATTTCTTCAGCCGTCCCCCATTGTTGGAAGTTATGAGCGCCAAATTCCTTAGCTTGTTCTTGTTTATTTAAAGAAGTAGAAAACGCCGTAACTTCAGCCCCCATAGCCCTAGCAAACTTAATCGCTAAGTGTCCGAGTCCGCCAATTCCCATCACCCCAACTTTCATCCCGGGGTGTTTTATATAGGTCCGCAAGGGGGTATAAACGGTAATTCCGGCACATAATAGGGGGGCGGCGCTGGCGGAGTCTAAAGCATCGGGTATTTTATAGGTAAAATCTGCGGGAACCCGTAGGCGGTCAGCAAATCCCCCATGATGACCTACAATCAGACCTGTGTAGCCCTCGCGACAGATATTTTCTTCTCCTTGTAAGCAATGGTCGCAAGACCTACAGGAATTTCTAATCCAGCCAACCCCTATGCGATCGCCTTTATGTAGAGAAGTCACTTTTTCCCCAACTTCTGTAACTTCTCCAACCACTTCATGACCGGGAACCAGGGGATATTGACTGACATTCCAATCATTATCCCTCATGTGAAGATCCGTATGACACAAGCCGTTGTGAGTGACTCGAATTTCTACTTCATCAACCTGTAGAGGTTCTGGTTCATATTCCCAAGGTTGCAATTTTTCACCGGAATTTAAAGCCGCATAAGCCTTAAATTTAGTTGCTGTAGTCATATTAATATTTCCTGATTATTAGCATTGCCTTTTATTGTACAATCCCCTTTAATCACCCCAGTCAAAATTAACATTTTTTTAACTTTTGGGCGGGTGGCATTTTCAGCAATAGCCAGATAGTTGGGGAGAATTTGGTCAAGTGATGATTACTCAAAACAGGTCAATCAAATGGCGATCGCTATGTTATAGCGATCGCCAAAAGCCGAAAGTCAAGTAAATTTGATGGAAATATCCTCGATTACATGGGATTACATAACCCCAGTTTTCCACCAAGCATCATTTAACCCGATTAATGTATCCTTATCCAGGTCGCCAACAGCCATAGCCGACTCACCACCTTGACAATACTTGTCAATCATTTCCAGATATTGTTTTTGTTGAGTTTGCGCCGTATTTTCCGGCTGAGATTCTGGGTGAGTCGGTGCTTTTTTAACAGCCGGTTCATGATAAGCAGTAGCGTACAAATTCTGCAAATCAGCAATTAACGGATAACGGGGATTAGCAGCAGTACATTGGTCATCAAAAGCCTGGTTAGCCAAATTAGGTAAGTTACTCATAAATTCCTTTTCTTCGATGTCTAGTGATTGTTTAATGGTCAGTGGAATCTCAATTTTTTGCTTGAGAGATTCCACAGCTTCTATCAATTTTTCTACCTTCTCATCAAGGGTATTTCCGCCTAATTTGAGGTAGTCAGCTATTTCTGCATAACGCTGTTTAGCTTGGGGGTATTCATACTGCGGAAAAATCGCCTGTTTAAAAGGGACATCCGTAGAATTATACCGAATTACATGGGAAATCATTAAAGCATTTGCCAAGCCGTGAGGCAAATGGAAAGTCGAGCCTAATTTATGTGCTAGGGAATGACAAATACCTAAAAAAGCATTAGCAAAAGCCAGACCAGCAATAGTGGCAGCATAATGCACCTGTTCACGCGCCTTCGGGTCTTTTGCGCCATTTTGATAAGCAGAAGGCAAGTATTTAAACAGTAACCCTAATGCTTCTAATGCCAGTCCATTAGTAAACTGTGACGCACAAATTGAGACATAGGCTTCTAAGGCGTGAGTCACCGCATCAATACCACCATAAGCCGTTAGTTTTTTCGGCATATTTAAGGTTAATTCCGGGTCAACGATCGCCATATTTGGGGTCAGGGCATAATCAGCGAGAGGATATTTAATCCCCGTGCGATCGTCGGTAACCACAGCAAAAGGTGTCACCTCAGAACCCGTCCCAGAAGTAGTAGGAATTGCCACCATAATAGCTTTATTTCCTAGTTCTGGTAAAGCATAAACCCGCTTCCGAATATCCATAAATCGCGTGGCTAAACCGTCAAACTCAATTTGTGGATGTTCGTACATCAGCCACATAATTTTAGCCGCATCCATGGGGGAACCGCCACCAAAAGCGATGATCATATCGGGCTGATAACTATTCATAAGTTCCACCCCTTTATTAATATTAGAAAGTTTCGGATCTGGTTCCACATCATAGAACACATAATGAGGTACTTTTATCCGGTCTAACACCTCCGTAACTTGCGTAACTAATCCCAGATCAAACAGAGGTTTGTCCGTAACAATAAAAGCCCGTTTTTTACCCCGTAACTCTCCCAGGGCTACTGGTAAACATCCCCCCTTAAAGTAAATCTTGGGCGGCACTCGGAACCACAACATATTTTCCCGACGTTCCGCGACATTTTTAATGTTTAATAAATGGTGTGGTTCCACATTTTCGCTAATCGAATTACCCCCCCAACTACCGCATCCTAAAGTCAAAGAAGGAGACAGTCGGAAATTGTAAACGTCGCCAATAGCCCCCTGAGATGAAGGACTATTAATTAATACCCGCCCAGTGTGCAAACGATTTTCAAAATATTTAATATGTTCGCTATTCCCAGGGTGAGTATACAAAACAGATGTATGTCCTTTACCACCAAAAATAATTAACTTTTGGGCGGTCTCAACTGCTGCGGGGAAACTACTAGCCCGATACATTGCCAAAATTGGCGACAGCTTTTCATAAGATAAAGGTTCATTAACCCCAACTTCTGTAACCTCTCCTATCAGAACTTTGGTATTTTCTTCTACTTGAATACCTGCCATTTCTGCTAGTTTTTGCACCGACTGACCCACAATTTCCGGATTTAATCGCTCATCTTGAAGAATCAGTTGTCGGATGGCTTCTTTTTCCTGCTGTTTCAGAAAATATGCACCCCTGGCGATTAACTCCTGTTTAACGCTGGTATAAACCTCATCTTGAACAATCACTGCTTGTTCAGAAGCGCAAATCATACCATTGTCAAAAGTTTTGCTAATTAAGATAGAAGAAACAGCCATTTTCAGGTCAGCAGTCCCATCAATAATGGCGGGAGTATTCCCGGAACCAACCCCCATGCTAGGATGTCCAGATGAATAAGCAGCCTGCACCATTCCCGGTCCGCCTGTTGCTAAAATTAGGCTGATATCAGGATGCTGCATCAACTGTTGAGACCATTGGAGAGTTGGGTTATCTATCCATCCAATAATTCCCTCTGGTGCGCCAGCAGCTACCGCCGCATCTAGGATAATTTTGGCAGCTTTAATGGTGCATTCTGTGGCTCTGGGGTGAGGAGAAAAGATAATACCATTGCGGGTTTTCAGGGCTAATAAGGCTTTAAAAATAGCGGTAGATGTCGGATTAGTGGTGGGGACAATTCCCGCTAAAATTCCTAGGGGTTCGGCGATTTTTTGCCAGCCATAATGGGGATCAGACTCGATAACATCACAGGTCTTTTCGCCTTTGTATTTGTTGTAAATGTATTCAGAAGCAAAGTGATTTTTGATTACCTTGTCTTCTACTACTCCCATTCCGGTTTCTTCTACAGCCATTTGAGCCAGATTAATCCGGGAGGCGTTGGCGGCTAAAGCAGCGACTTGGAAAATTTTGTCTACCTGTTCTTGGCTGTAAGTCGCGTATTGGGCTTGAGCGTCTTTGACTTGTTGGATTAAATCATTCAGGTGAGTTTCTTGGCTAATTTTCATGGTTTACGCTTCTTTTTTTGCGAGAATTTGCGAGGCTATTTTTTGCCAAGGATATGCTATCAAATTGCTATCAAATATGGTGATTTTTGCCATACTCAGCCCCGACGATGATATTTAATCATTGCCAGCAATTATAGCCAATTCAGGTGATAGATGCCCTTTAGTTCAAAAAGGTAGGTATGGTCAACTTATTAACATGGGTGGTGAACACATACCTACACATAGACGAACTCTGATAAAATAAAGGATTCCAGTATGTAATCTGGACGAATTAGTTATTGGTAGCTAACCTTTAACTCTGCCCACTTTCATTTATAGCAAACTAAATTCTTTATGTCAGCAGCAAAAAGTAGGATTGTGTATCTACTTTTTTCGGAAAATCTCAGCTTGCTGGTCGCGAAATGGTAGGCAAAAGTTTCCCAAGTCGGATAAAGTTTGATTGAGTAGGATGGAGTGATTGCTAGTGGGATAAGGTAGTCTAAAGTAGTATTAAGTTGTCAAAAGTTGTCAAAAGTGGTATAAAATTCCCAGAGATAAGAGACCATTACTAGACATTTTCCGAATATATAACATATATAGCGCTTCTCATCTCTATGAAATACAGCCCTCACCCCAAACCCCTCTCCCAGAAAGGGAGAGGGGCTTTGAAAAGTACCTCATCAGTCCGGGAACTGCTATATATAGGACAGCCTCAAGGATTCTATGCCGTCTGTTACCTGTCCCTGGTCTCTCCCTCAACTCAGATAGTTGTTTTCGGTCACAGGTTGGAAGTTATCAGATCACAGATATATAGGCTGTTTTTCTCTGTGATCCGGTGTTATTCATTACGAGTCCCTTGTCCCCTGATCACCGATCGCTACTGGCGAAGATGAGACAATTTGAATAAGTAATAACACTTATTAGTATTATGGAAGTTCAACAAATTATCGAATGGGCTGACGGTCTAGTGTTGATCCAAACAGGAAAACACCTAGATGACCTGGAGACAGCAATTTTGCAGGGGACTTACCAAAATCAAAAATACTCGGAAATTGCCGCGGGCTACAACTGTAGCGAACCCCATGCCAAAAAGGTGGCTTGTCTGCTATGGAAAACCCTTTCCCAAGCGTCGGGAGAGGAAATCAATAAATCTAATTTGCGATCGACTTGTCAGAGGCTACAACTTCCGGCTTTGTCCAATAGCGAAGAATTTGTTACCATTGATACAGTCACTCAAACAAATTCCCCACCTCCCCAGGGTGAAACTATGGCTAAACCATATAACACTGAGTCCTTCAGGCGTATCGATCGCACTGATATACCTAATGGGGATTATTTTTGCGATCGCCAAGAAGAAGTGGCTACTCTCAAAAATTGGATACTACAAGATCGCAGTCATTTAGTCTCGATTTTGGGCCTTAGTGGTATAGGTAAAACCGCAGTCGCCCTGCATCTTTTACCACAAATTCAAGACCATTTTGATTGTGTGATTTGGCGGAGTTTACGCACCCTACCTTCCCTATCTTCAATCTTAACTTATTTAACCCAATTTTTGCCTCCCCCCAACCCGGATATCCGACCCCTGACCATCAGTTACGCTTCCACAGTCGCAGAAGCTCAAAACCCATCCCACCAATTAGCAGAACAATTATCATTAGTCATGGAATCTTTCCGACAACATCGCTGCTTGCTCATTTTAGACGATGTGCAGGCGATTTTAAATCCTCATAACCTGGTGGAAGGCTATAAACGGGGTTACGAAAGTTATCGATTATTCTTTAAAACGATTGGCGAACTATCCCATAACAGTTGTCTGATTATGAATAGTTCAATTTTGCCTCAAGAATTAATCGAGTTAACTAATAATAATCATCGGGTTAAATGCTTGACATTAGCAGGCTTGGGGTCAGATTCAGCCCATAATATTTTGACTTCTGCCAGTTTGTTAGACGCTGATAATTGGCAAGAATTGATAGATATATATGGTGGTAATCCCGGCTTTTTGAAAATTGTATCCCGGACAATAAAAGAGTTTTTTGGTGGTAGTGTGAAGCAATATCTAGCCAATAAGTCTATCTTGGTATTGCCAGAAATCAAGCATATATTAGATTATTTTTGGCAGGAATTATCGGATTTGGAAAAACAGGTAATGGGGCGGTTATCGGCATCAGATTCCGGTGTGTCTATGGCGGATTTGCTAGAGAATACTAACCATAATAGTTCGGATTTATTGTGGGCGGTTCAATCTTTACAAAAGCGGTTTTTAGTGGATAATATCCAACGGGAACAGCAAACATTATTTACGCTGATTCCGGTAATTAGAGAGTATACGAGACAATGTAGATAATTGGGAAACAGATGGCGACATATATCGGTTTAACCTCCCCTAATTCTGGTTAGGAATTAAGGAAGATTATATTTTGGTTAATGTCGCAGTTTTTTATGGGGAAAATAGTTGATAATTCCTAACTATCAAGAATCAAGAATCAATCATCAATTAATTTCCCCGGTAATCATTCCCCTGGGAGTAGCTATTAGTTACCAATCCCAAATACACGGATATAGAATTGAAACTCATCCTCTAAGGCTTTCTTAATATTATCAGCTTTACGGAAGCCATGTTGTTCATCAGCAAAGGTGACATATTCGACGGTTAAGCCTTTAGCTTGGAGGACTTGCACCATTTTCTCAGCTTGGTTAGGGGGGACGACTTGATCCTGGAGTCCTTGGAAAAATATAATGGGACAGTTGAGGCGATCGCTATGATGAATAGGCGACCTGGCTATATACAAATCCCGACCTTCTGGGTAAGGTGCAATCAAGCCATCAAGATAGCGAGACTCAAATTTATGGGTATCGGTAGCTAAAGCCTCCAAATCACTAACGCCATAGTAACTAGCGCCAGCTTTAAACACATCATGAAAAGTCAAGGCGCACAGAGTAGTATAACCCCCAGCACTACCGCCAGCGATCGCCATGCGATCGCCATCAACCAACCCTTGCGCCGCCAGAAACTTAGCACCATTAACACAGTCAGCGACATCAACAATTCCCCAGTTACCCTGAAGACGTTGGCGATATTCCCGACCATAGCCGGTACTACCACCATAGTTAACATCCAATACGGCAAAACCGCGACTGGTCCAATACTGAATTTTCAAATTGAGACTGCTAGAAGTCGCCGCCGTGGGTCCGCCGTGGCTTTTGACTAGGAGAGGTGGTTTTTCGGTATCAGGAGCCACATAGTCTTTATTTTGGGGTGGATAAAAGAAGCCGTAGGCGCTTTGGCCATTTTCGGTAGGAAACTCAATAGGTTCTGGGACCGATAAATAACCAGGGTCTAGGTCTATTTCGGTGGAAGATCGCACGACATTCATTTCTCCAGCATTGAGATCCAATTGCACCAAGGCGGTCGGTTCAGTAGCGGAAGATGCCAACATCAAAATACTATTGTTGTGAACTTTGACGGAGGAAATGTAGGTATAGGAAACATCAAAGGAACGTAATTGTTGAGTTTCTGGGTCTAAAGTGGCTAAGGACCAAATACCATTTTGAGTATAGGCACAACAAAGCCGCCGTTGGGAGATGAAACCGAATGTAGACATCCCAAAGACCCATTGAGGTAGTCCAAATTCCGCCGGGAGGGGAAATAATGGCTCAATTTTCTGATCACGAACCCGGTAGAGGTTCCACCAGTTAGCGCGATCGCTTACAAAATAAAGAGTTCCATCAGGAGACCATTGAGGCTGAAAAATTGACTCTTGGACTCCCCCTGCCACCCGTTGTTGTTGGTCTAAAGTCCCATTTTCGGTAACTTCAGCCACCCATAATTCTGTACCATCCCAAGGCATATTAGGATGATACCAGCAAATCCAACAGAGACGCGAGCCGTCTTGACTGAGGTTAGGGGAGGCGTAAAAATCGGCCCCAGTGGCTAAGATTTGGATATCTTCAGGGTTGTTAAGGTTAAGGCTAATGAGGGTATTAACGGGTTCTCCTGGTTGGCTGTGGTCTTCCCGCACACAAATCAAACGTCCCCGGCGGGTATCTATGAGCAAATCAGCATAGCGGAAATTTCCTTCTGGGGTGATAGGTTCGGGTACAATTTCGGTGGGTTGAGCAACTGAGGCGATCGCCTGACGGTAAATGCGTCCATCAGCAAAATTAGAAAAATATACCGTCCCCTCACTGACGGTATAAGATCCTCCCCCATACTCATGTACACGGGTACGAGCATTAAAAGCGGCCGGAGTGCAATCAATGCGATCGCCTTTGGGGGTTAGGCGCACAATCACATTGCGTCCCCCTTCGGAGGGTCGTCCCTCAATCCAGTATATATCATCTCCATCCCAGGCAGGACTTGCCAACCCGACTGCCCCTTTAATAATTAAGTCGGTAGTGATGGCCGATTGCCAGGAGCCATAGGGCGCGACGCTTAAACTCATAGTTTCTATCTCTATAACTCCAGTGGATTCCTATACAGGGAAATTCTACCTAAAATATCAGTAAAATACCTCTATTATCCACTAGGTTGCCAGAGATAGGGCAACTTCTACCCTGGTCCTCCTGACAATCAACAACTCACTTCAATCTTTTATCAAGGTGGGAGAACATTGCATAAAAGCTGCTTGAAAATCTCGATTTGCCATAATTTCCTGTTGAGTTGTCAGATTACTTAGCGCCAATAATTTGTCATCTGGCAGTTTACTTAAACGATCTAAGGTACAATTACAAAAGGCTTCTCCTCTTTGGGGGGAAATATTCTCAGCCGCCATTCCGGCTCGGCATCCTTGCAGATAATTGGTCTGAAATTCCTGGCGCTGTTGTGGGGTCAACGCTTGCGCCGGAAACATGGCAGTTATGGTGCTGCCAATTAGTGGGAACACCACCAGAAATTTAGACACAGTTTTGGGGGGACAAATTCTCATAATATTGTAACTTGCTAACCAGATGATTACTTCCCAATCATACGACTAATTCAACTGCGATCAGCAAAATTTGAGCCAAAGATGATGACCGCCATTATACGTCAAGAGTTATCAATTATGAATTAGATGGTAATTGATTTCTCATGGTCTGGACTGGTCAGGTGGGCAATAAGTTCCACAAATTTGGAGCCGGGTACTGATTGGGGTAAAATATATTGGAAGTCATTGGGCGATCCAAGTCATCTTAGAAAATTGATGTTTTAGACAAGAGGCTATTATTGTATGGCATACGATTATGATTTGTTTGTGATTGGTGCAGGTTCAGGGGGGTTGGCTTCATCGAAACGGGCGGCTTCCTATGGGGCGAAAGTAGCGATCGCTGAAAATTCAGTGGTTGGGGGAACCTGTGTGATCAGGGGTTGTGTCCCCAAAAAACTGATGGTCTATGCTTCCCAGTTTTCCCACCTATACAAGGACGCGGTAGGCTATGGCTGGAGTGAGGTGGAGAGTAGCTTTGATTGGCAAAAACTCACCCAAGCGGTTGATACGGAAGTTAAACGGTTAAGCCAACTCCATATCAGCTTTTTGGAAAAAGCCGGAGTGGAACTTATTGATGGATACGCTAAATTTATTGATGCCCATACACTAGAAGTAGGCGATCGCAAAATTACCGCCGATAAAATTCTGGTGGCAGTGGGAGCGAAAGCGGTGCGCCCAGAGATTCCCGGCATTGAACATAGTATCATTTCTGATGATATGTTTTTGCTGCCGGAACAACCAAAACGGTTCGCGGTTTGGGGTGGTGGCTATATTGCGGTAGAATTTGCGGGTATCCTCAATGGTTTAGGTTCCCAAGTCACAGAAATTATCCGGCGTGACCTGATCCTGCGGGGATTTGATCAAGACCTGCGGAACCATATTCAAGAGGGTATGACCAAGCATGGGGTGAATTTCCGCACCAATACCACCATTGAAAAAATCGAAAAAGTCGAGGAAGGTCTGAAACTCACCCTAACAGGTGATGATACAGAACCGTTGATTGTAGATGCTCTGTTGTGTGCGACAGGTCGCCAGCCTAAACTGGATGGATTAAACCTGGAAAATGCGGGGGTAGAAACGATTAAAGGGGCGATCGCTGTAACTCAAGACAGCCGCACGACTCAATCTAATATTTTTGCGGTGGGAGACTGCACAGACCGCGTGAACCTGACCCCAGTAGCGATCGCCGAAGGTCGGGCTTTTGCAGATACGGAATTTGGTCATTTACCGCGCTCCATCAGCCATGATAACATCGCTACAGCGGTATTCTCCCAACCGGAGGCGGCGACAGTAGGCATGACAGAAGCCCAAGCCCAAGAAAAATTCGGTGATGGGATTAAATGCTATCGGGCTGTGTTCCGACCCATGTTCCACAGTCTGACCGGGGCTGATGAAAAGGTATTAATGAAGTTAATCGTGGAAACTAATACCGATCGCGTTTTGGGGGCTCACATGGTGGGTAAAGACTCAGCAGAACTGATCCAAGGAGTTGCGATCGCTGTTAATATGGGAGCTACCAAAAAAGATTTCGACAACACAATGGGTATTCATCCCAGCAGCGGTGAAGAATTCGTCACCATGGGTTAATTGCTGATTCCTGATTGATACCTAGGAGGGTGGATAGGGGCGGGTTGATTAAAATTGTCGTCGGGAACCTTAACTAATTGCGGAACCCGCCCCCACAAATTTATCACCCTCCTTTTCCGCTTTACCTATATCTTGGCATCCAAATTGGAACATTAGCGATTTGGGGACCTTAGCTCTAATGTCGGAGCCATGATTTAGTCGTATATTTGCAGGACATCTTACGACAATAGCGTATAATACTTCAGAAGATTCGCAACTCAATAATTGATATACGGTTAAACCCCGGACAATGGCGAATTTTGCTCACCACCTATTATTGGGCTGGTTTTACTATGATTAGCAGTCCCTGGTAAGCAGTTAACAACAGGCAATAATTAATAATTAATAATTAATAATTAATAATTAATAATTGTAGGGGCGGGTTCCGTTGTCAATTCAACTGCCGACGACTATATTAATAAACCCGCCCCAGTCCCCAGGGTAAGAGGAGAGACAATTGAATTGATAATTCATAATCAATAATTGTAGGGGCGGGTTCCGTTGTCAACTCAACTGCCGACGACTATATTAATAAACCCGCCCCAGTCCACAGGGTAAGAGGAGAGACAATTGAATTGATAATTCATAATCAATAATTGTAGGGGCGGGTTCCGTTGTCAACTCAACTGCCGACGACTATATTAATAAACCCGCCCCAGTCCACAGGGGAAGAGGAGAGACAATTGAATTGATAATTCATAATCAATAATTGTAGGGGCGGGTTCCGTTGTCAATTCAACTGCCGACGACTATATTAATAAACCCGCCCCAGTCCACAGGGGAAGAGGAGAGACAATTGAATTGATAATTCATAATCAATAATTGTAGGGGCGGGTTCCGTTGTCAATTCAACTGCCGACGACTATATTAATAAACCCGCCCCAGTCCACAGGGGAAGAGGAGAGACAATTGAATTGATAATTCATAATCAATAATTGTAGGGGCGGGTTCCGTTGTCAACTCAACTGCCGACGACTATATTAATAAACCCGCCCCAGTCCACAGGGGAAGAGGAGAGACAATTGAATTGATAATTCATAATCAATAATTGTAGGGGCGGGTTCCGTTGTCAACTCAACTGCCGACGACTATATTAATAAACCCGCCCCAGTCCACAGGGGAAGAGGAGAGACAATTGAATTAATAATTAATAATTAATAATTGTAGGGGCGGGTTCCGTTGTCAATTCAACTGCCGACGACTATATTAATAAACCCGCCCCAGTCCCCAGGGTAAGAGGAGAGACAATTGAATTGATAATTCATAATCAATAATTGTAGGGGCGGGTTCCGTTGTCAACTCAACTGCCGACGACTATATTAATAAACCCGCCCCAGTCCACAGGGGAAGAGGAGAGACAATTGAATTAATAATTAATAATTAATAATTGTAGGGGCGGGTTCCGTTGTCAATTCAACTGCCGACGACTATATTAATAAACCCGCCCCAGTCCCCAGGGGAAGAGGAGAGACAATTGAATTAATAATTAATAATTAATAATTGTAGGGGCGGGTTCCGTTGTCAACTCAACTGCCGACGACTATATTAATAAACCCGCCCCAGTCCCCAGGGTAAGAGGAGAGACAATTGAATTGATAATTCATAATCAATAATTGTAGGGGCGGGTTCCGTTGTCAACTCAACTGCCGACGACTATATTAATAAACCCGCCCCAGTCCACAGGGGAAGAGGAGAGACAATTGAATTGATAATTCATAATCAATAATTGTAGGGGCGGGTTCCGTTGTCAACTCAACTGCCGACGACTATATTAATAAACCCGCCCCAGTCCACAGGGGAAGAGGAGAGACAATTGAATTGATAATTCATAATCAATAATTGTAGGGGCGGGTTCCGTTGTCAATTCAACTGCCGACGACTATATTAATAAACCCGCCCCAGTCCCCAGGGTAAGAGGAGAGACAATTGAATTGATAATTCATAATCAATAATTGTAGGGGCGGGTTCCGTTGTCAACTCAACTGCCGACGACTATATTAATAAACCCGCCCCAGTCCACAGGGGAAGAGGAGAGACAATTGAATTGATAATTCATAATCAATAATTGTAGGGGCGGGTTCCGTTGTCAACTCAACTGCCGACGACTATATTAATAAACCCGCCCCAGTCCACAGGGGAAGAGGAGAGACAATTGAATTGATAATTCATAATCAATAATTGTAGGGGCGGGTTCCGTTGTCAACTCAACTGCCGACGACTATATTAATAAACCCGCCCCAGTCCACAGGGTAAGAGGAGAGACAATTGAATTGATAATTCATAATCAATAATTGTAGGGGCGGGTTCCGTTGTCAACTCAACTGCCGACGACTATATTAATAAACCCGCCCCAGTCCCCAGGGTAAGAGGAGAGACAATTGAATTGATAATTCATAATCAATAATTGTAGGGGCGGGTTCCGTTGTCAACTCAACTGCCGACGACTATATTAATAAACCCGCCCCAGTCCCCAGGGTAAGAGGAGAGACAATTGAATTGATAATTCATAATCAATAATTGTAGGGGCGGGTTCCGTTGTCAACTCAACTGCCGACGACTATATTAATAAACCCGCCCCAGTCCCCAGGGTAAGAGGAGAGACAATTGAATTGATAATTCATAATCAATAATTGTAGGGGCGGGTTCCGTTGTCAACTCAACTGCCGACGACTATATTAATAAACCCGCCCCAGTCCACAGGGGAAGAGGAGAGACAATTGAATTGATAATTCATAATCAATAATTGTAGGGGCGGGTTCCGTTGTCAACTCAACTGCCGACGACTATATTAATAAACCCGCCCCAGTCCACAGGGGAAGAGGAGAGACAATTGAATTGATAATTCATAATCAATAATTGTAGGGGCGGGTTCCGTTGTCAACTCAACTGCCGACGACTATATTAATAAACCCGCCCCAGTCCACAGGGGAAGAGGAGAGACAATTGAATTGATAATTCATAATCAATAATTGTAGGGGCGGGTTCCGTTGTCAACTCAACTGCCGACGACTATATTAATAAACCCGCCCCAGTCCACAGGGTAAGAGGAGAGACAATTGAATTGATAATTCATAATCAATAATTGTAGGGGCGGGTTCCGTTGTCAACTCAACTGCCGACGACTATATTAATAAACCCGCCCCAGTCCACAGGGGAAGAGGAGAGACAATTGAATTGATAATTCATAATCAATAATTGTAGGGGCGGGTTCCGTTGTCAACTCAACTGCCGACGACTATATTAATAAACCCGCCCCAGTCCACAGGGGAATTAGTAAACCGGGAGGAGAGACACTTTTAAAGCCTATTGTATGATTACTGAAATGACTGTATCAAGATTAACTGAGAATTGACCAATGATTAAACAATTAACTAATTTGCGCCGAATTGGGCGAATTAAATGGCTTTCCGTGTTATTGGCAATAGCAGGAGGATTGCTATTTGTTGGGGTGAGCATAATTCCGGCGATCGCTCAAACTCAAGGGGATTTGACCATTGATTTTGCCACCACTCAACCAGGCGTTCAATCTATGAGTGGTTTTCTGTATGGAGTTGAACAAGATGAACCGCCAGATCATCTAATTGAACCCCTGCAACCCAGACTGTGGCGGACATCTCGCCTCAACCTTTATCCCCGCTTAACTGGATTTGGAGCAACATTTCAGTTGTTACTCAGTGATACTTGGGGATATGGAAGACCACGGGGGTGGCCCTATGATGACTATACTCGCTGGGAAAACCATGTTCGGAATTTGGCTAGAGAACATAAGGGAAAAAAGATGCTCTGGGATATCTGGAATGAACCCGATTTGCGCGATCCGTTTTGGCATGGAACCAGACAACAGTTTTTTGAAACCTACAAAAGGGCTTATCGGGTTTTACGGGAAGAGTTAGGCCCTGATGTGATTATTGGTGGGCCGAGTATTACTAAGTATGATAAGGGTTTTTTGACGGCTTTTTTAAACTATTGCCGAGACAATAATCTTGAGGTTAACTCATTATCTTGGCATGAACTGAATGATCAAACTATTAATGCGATCGCACCCCATATCCGAGATGCTAACCAGAGTTTTCGACAGAACCCAGCTTATCGCAGTCTGAAAATTCAGCGATTGGATGTTAACGAAATCATTGGACCGACTGCCCAATATCGACCCGCCGAAAATTTAGCCTATTTGTATTATACAGAACAGGGGGGCGCTTCTGCCGCCGCCAAAGCCTGTTGGGAGCCGAAAGGGGGGGGTCCAAATAACTGTTTTAACAAAAGTCTTGATGGTTTGGTGCAGCCGGGACCTTTTGCACCTAGGGCGGTTTGGTGGGTCTATAAAGCCTATTCTGATGGCTTTAGCACTAGGGTGAGGACTCAGGGAAATAACCCCAGAGTGATTGGTTTGGCGAGTCAGTCTAATGGTCAAAATCAAGCCCAAGTCTTATTTGGTTATTTTGAGCAAGGTCCTTCCGCCCGTCAAGCTACTGTTACGCTGACTCTCAGAAATCTTCAGCAGCTTGGTTTGGGACAGCCTGGACAGCCGTTAAATTTGACTATCTCCCGAATTCCAGACAGTGGGGAAGCGGTGGTTAAGGATTTAGCGATCGTCAAACGGCAGCAAATTACGGTCACTAATCAAATAGTCCGATTGACTGTTCCCAATATTCGCATCCATGAGGCTTATATTTTGACTATCGGCTAGGTAGCGCACCTTGAGTGATATCTTGGTGAGGTTAAAGGCGATCGCTTTGGCGAATTGACTCCAAGGGAGTACCATCTAAACAAGCCTCATCAAGACAAGCGCCGCCCCATTGTGTATTTTCGACAATCGCACAAAGTAGGTTAGCCCCTCGCAAATTCGCCCCTCGCAAGACTGCGCCACTCAGGTTAGCCTCTTCCAAATCAGCTTGGGAAAAGTCCACTCCCGAAAGGTTAGCATTTCTCAGGTCGCAGCCCTGCAAAATCGCCCGAGACAGACTCACCCCGCGCAAATCAGCCGATTGGAGACTAACACCACTTAAATCCAGATTACCAAATACCGCCCCCGTGAGAAAAGCCCCCGCAAAGGTAGCCTCTCGTGGGTCTGTATCTAATAAGATAGCACCCCGCAGGTCAGCATTGCGAAAATCTGCCTGTATGAGGTTAGCCCCGGTAAGATTAGCCCCTCGGAGGTTAGCCCTAACGATCGCCCTAGCCAAATTCGCCCCCGACAAATTCGCCCCCATTAGCTTGGCTTGGGAAAGGTCCGCGTCAGCCAGATCAGCCCCCGACAGGTCAAGACCGGATAAATCAGCATTAACTAGGTCTTTGATTCTACCATTTCTAATGTCTTCGATATTTAGGGATGCAGATTGATGATTAATCATAGGTTATTAATGTGTAATTTTGGGTGATTCTGGATGTTCAGAATAGGCGGGATTAGTGATTTCTTCTAGCCAGATATTCGGGAGTTGGGTCGGCTGAGTTGGTAACTGCATTAAACCCACTTCAGTTAACCTAATTACTGTGGCTAAGGAGTTCACCACAGCCGGATCAAATCTAGTGCCGCTGTATTTTTCACATTCATTTAGGGCATCTTTTAAGGTCAAAGCTGGGCGGTTTCCTCTGGGCTGAGTTAGTTCTTGAAAATAGCTAACTAGCCCTAATATTCTGGCTTTTATGTTGATTTGTTTTCCTTTTTGACCATCAGGAACTCCGCTACCATCCCAATTTTCTAAGTGGTGGTTAACCACTTGTTGCACTACTGTTAATTCTGGCATAGCTTCCAATAGTCTACCACCAATAGATGCGCGATCGCGCCAAAATTTTTGGGTGGCTTCATCCATTTCCGAGGGAGTTTTTAAAAACACTTCTGGGGGTGCAGATACCAGACCAATACGATGCAATAAACCTGCTAATTTCAGCCGTCGCAGCTTAACGGTTGGTAGGTCTAAAATCTGACCTATGGTTTCGCATAAGGCGGCGACTTGTAGGGAAGCACAAGGGTTAAAGGAGTCGCGTTCATCTACTTGTTGCGCCATGCGTAATAGGGCTTGCAGTTTGTTGGCGCTTAAATTCCGGCTAACTCGTTTGGCTTGTCCTTCCAATTGCCAGAGTTGTCTATTTTGGCGATTAACGGAGATTAATTCTTGTTGTGATGATTGTAAATATGTAACAATCCGAGAAACTACGGTGCTGAGGTCGGGAAATGTGGGGTTAGGGGTAGCAGTAATATTTTGATAAGATTCCCAGAGGCGATCGCCTAATTCCGGGTTATAGTTACGGAAGCGATTAATTAATATTTCGGTAGTTTGGTCTACTAGGGCTTTATCAAAAGTCCAGAGTCCATAAAATTTGCGTTCCGTGTCAATGGTAGGTTTCGCATTAGCCAAATATTCAGATTCTGATAATTCATGACAAAGAACCATCGCCCTATATCCAGGTGCTATAATTAACAGGTTCCACTCCTCTACTAGGCTATCATCTGGTTCCAGATTAATCAAGGAAACATTATCTAATTGACCTGTGGGATGTTCCGCAAAACCGCTATCAGGTACCGCGCTAATGACAACATGGCGGGAAAGTTGGGCGATTTGCAAATAGCGATCGGCTTCCTGGAGATACCATTTTCCTTGTTGAAAAGTCACTAAAACCAGGGGTTTTTCTCCGGTAGCTTCACCTGTTTGTAGAAGATGGTCTTCTAAAGCGTGACAGAGTGCGACCAGAGTATTTTTAAAGTAAACGCCAAAACTAGAGGGGAGTTTACCATCAGGTAAAGAGGCTTTAAGTAAGTTTAGTGTCGATTCAGGATTCATATTATTTATAGGATTTTTAACAGGGGACAGACCAAGGGAAGCGGGAAATTAATTAATAATGATTAATTATGAGCTATTTACTGCCCCCTGTCTAGTATCTAGGGTTAATTTTGGGCAATTTGGTTGGGTGGGTCAATGCGGTTAGCGATCGCCGCCACGATAATCATAGGTAAACCTACCAGGAAACAGGTTAACCATTGTTGCAGGTCTAGGGGCGCAGTGCTGAACAAAGTATTCATGAAGCCTACCTGACTAAAGATGACCTGTAGAACCATGGTAACAGCAATACCAATCCAAATTACTGGCGCTTGGGCGATTTCGGTATCTTTCCCCAGTAGTTTGGAGGAGAGAGTTTCGCCAATTTGACTGAGACTAATAAGATAGAATACCCGCCCAAATACCAGGGCTTGAATTGCCATGGTCCGGGCGATCGCTTCTTCTTCGGTAGTCATCCTCACCCATTCAAACATTCCAAAAATCAGCACCCAGTTAAAGACAGAAATCAACAGAATTCGCAGGAGTAGTGGCTTATTTAACAGAGGTCGATTAGGGGAGAGGGGGGGTTGTTCCATCACTTGTTTAGACTTAGGTTCAAAAGCCAGGGGAACCGTCATAGCGATGGAGTTAATCATATTTAACCACAAGACTTGTAGGGAGAGAATAGGTAACAATCGGTCGAGGAGGACACTAATAACAATAGTCATGGACTCCCCGCCATTGACAGGTAAGATAAAGGCGATCGCCTTAATCAAATTACGGTAAACCGTGCGCCCTTCTTCCACCGCCGCCTCAATAGAAGCGAAATTATCATCCGTCAAAACCATATCGGAGGCTTCTTTAGCCACCTCGGTTCCCGTTTGTCCCATAGCCACACCAATATCAGCCTGTTTAAGCGCCGGCGCATCATTGACCCCATCCCCCGTCATGGCGACAATATCTCCCCGAGACTGTAACGCTTCCACCAGGCGAAATTTTTGTTCGGGGGCGACCCGCGCAAATACCACGCCATCTTCAGCCGCGTTAATAAACTCTTGCTGATCCATCTGGCTAAGGTCTTCTCCGGTGAAAGCAATAACTCTCCCCGACCGTTTCAGGCGCATTTGGGAGGCGATCGCACTAGCGGTGATGATATGGTCTCCCGTAATCATTTTGACCCGAATACCAGCATTTTTACAGGCCGCTACAGCCCTAATTGCTTCTTCGCGTGGGGGGTCAATCATTCCCTGTAAGCCGAGAAACTCTAACCCTTGTGCAATATCCTCATGGTCTAGGGTAGTTTGCTGGGTGATTTTTCTGGCGATCGCTAATACCCGTAACCCAGAAGCTGCCATAGTTTCAGCCTGTTTATGAATTTCCGCAGCATCTACCGGAATGATTCTGCCGTCAGAGTCTAACATTTCATCGCAGCGGGAAACAATAGCTTCCACCGAACCCTTAACATAAATTACCAATGTTTGGCGATCGCTAGATTCATGCAAAGTCGCCATATATTGATATTCTGACTCAAAGGGAATCACATCTTGGCGAGGCATTTCTGCTTCCAATGCAGCCAGGGTAAATCCCACTTTGCGCGCGCTAACAATTAAAGCCCCTTCCGTCGGGTCTCCTACAACTTTCCAGGTATTTTCTTCCTGAATTAAATGGGAGTCATTACACAACATCCCCCCTCGCAAACATTCTTCAAGGACAGGGTGATATGCTAAGTTAATCTCTTCATCTGCTAAGGATATATTCCCCTCTGGTGTATAACCACTACCCGAAACCTGGTAATTTTCACCCCCAGCATAAATCTGCTGGACCGTCATTTGATTTTCCGTTAAAGTTCCCGTTTTATCAGAACAAATAACCGTCGCACTTCCCAGAGTTTCCACAGCCGGGAGTTTCCGAATAATAGCATGGCGGTTAGCCATCCGAGAAACCCCAATAGCTAGGGCGACTGTTACCACTGCTGGTAAACCTTCCGGAATTGCACTAACTGCTAGGGCGATCGTCGCTTCAAACACATCGTTTAAACTCTGCCCATATCCTAACCCTACCGCCAACGTCAACGCTGCCACTCCCAGGATAATATAAAGCAGTTGGCGGCTGAATTTATCAAATTTCCGAGTTAGGGGAGTAATCAGATTATTTTGTTTTTCCATTAACTGGGAAATCCGCCCCGTTTCCGTATTTTTCCCAGTAGCGATAACTATGCCTCGCCCTTGTCCTGCTGTCACAAAACTGCCAGCATAACCCATGCTTTTCCGGTCTCCCAGAGAGGCATTTGCCTCTACCGTATCTGGGTGTTTCTCCACCGCCGTCGATTCTCCCGTTAGGGCGGATTCATTAACCTGTAAATTCTTGGTTTCTACCAGGCGCAAATCTGCCGGAACTTTATCGCCAGAAGCTATAAATACAATATCCCCAGGGACTATTTCCGATGAAGGAACCTTGTTTTTTTCACCATTTCTATATACCGTCGCTTCCGTTTCTATGGACGATGACAGGGCGGCGATCGCATTTTCCGCTTTAGTTTCTTGGATAAAGCTAACTATAGCATTAATCAGCACTACCGCCCAAATCACCCAACCATTAGCACTTTGCCATCCTTCTAATAAAAACTTAATCCCCCCAGCAATAATGAGGATATAAAGTAGAGGTTGATTGAATTGTTCTAAAAATCGGATAATCGGATGTTTACCGCCCTTACTTTCCAGGCGATTTAAGCCAAATTGTTCCTGTCTTTTCGCAACTTCTTCCGAGTTTAAACCTTGTTCTAGGTTAGCCCCAACTTCAGCAGCAGTGTCAGCGATCGCTAAACAATGCCAGAGTTTTGGGAGTAAAGATTTATCGTCATTCATAATCTCAATTTGGTAATGTTCAAAGGGTGAACCATAGCCCACGAAAATATAGTTATAGGCGAGACAGTAGCCATGGTTAAGGTTATCGAAAGATTAAGATGTCCGCACAGAGAGGGTTAGTCATCCTACCAACTAGGATAAGTGCTTACATCCGCTCTCAACAGACTTAGTGATAACAATATGTATCATATCTAACAATCGTCTATTTTCCAAGTTTTTACCTGGGGGATGTAGTTCAATGTCAATTATACTGATTGGGCGAGACTATAGGAATCGGTGATGATTGAGGAGAAAATCGGGGGGATTTTGTCTAAAAACTGCCAATATATGATATAATACCCCGTGCAAATATCGCTAATCCGATAGCAGGGAGATGGAATTTTAATGGTGAATACTGAACCGATTGTTTCCCCCGAATGGTTACGCGAAAATCTAAATAATCCCCAGGTGAAAATTGTGGACTGTCGTTTTGCCTTGGCTGATCCAGCTTGGGGACAACAACAGTATCAAGAGAGTCACATTTTAGGCGCTTTTCATCTGGATCTCAACCGGGATCTGTCTTCACCAGTGACTAAACATGGGGGCCGTCATCCCTTGCCCAATATCGATGAACTAGGGGATAAATTGGGTAAAATGGGGATTGAATTTGGGGAAACTCATGTCGTAGCCTATGATGATGCCCGATTTGCCTTTGCTGGGCGGCTGTGGTGGCTGTTACGATATATGGGTCACGATCGCATTAGTTTACTCGATGGTGGCTTTAAGAGTTGGCAGGCGGCGGGTTATCCCGTATCTGAAGAGTTGCCAGGTTCACCACCTGCTAAGTTTACCCCCAAATTGCGATCGGATTGGGTGGTAAGTTATGAACAGGTGAAAGCGCGCAAGGATCAGCCTGGGGTGATTTTAGTTGATTCTCGTGACCATGACCGCTATTTAGGCAAACATGAACCCATAGACCCCATAGCCGGACATATTCCCGGCGCGGTGAATTTACCCTGGCAACAAGTCACCGATGATCAAGGTTTTGTGAAGTCTACACAACAGCAGCGGTGGACTGAGTATCAGGAAGCTGAGGAAATTATCGTTTACTGTGGGTCAGGAGTCACAGCCTGCGCCAATTTGTTATCCCTGGAATTGGCAGGCTTATCCCAGGGAAAATTGTATGCCGGAAGTTGGAGTGATTGGTGTTCCTATCAACTAGACCCCGAAGGCTGAAGCCTAACGACACCCCAGGGAGTAGCGGGTATCAACTCCAGTCCTAGAGTTGACACCTTCTGCCCTCAGACAGAGTTGGCGCAACTGTTCCCGATCAAAAATAGCATCGGTAAAGTCTGCGCCAGTGATTTTGGTATCAGCAAAAGTAGACCCCAAAAACAGGGCTTCCGTAAAAATCGAATCGCTTAGGTCTGCCTGGGAAAAGTCTACCTGATCCACCATAGCATAGGTGAGGTCTGCTTTTCTCATCGTCACCCCCAGCATAATTGCCCGACTGAACACAGAACCTCGCAATTCGGATTCGTCAAAGTTAGCATATTCCAGATTGGAGTTGGCAAATTCGGCGGCGGGTAGTTTTTGACCCGAAAAATCGCGGTTTTGCAGCAAGCTGTGGTTAAAAAACAGGTGGGACGGGTTCTCAGCTAGGGCTAACCCCGGTCCCATAGTTAATATTAGTCCTACCCATAAGGCGATCGCTAATGATCCAATCATCCTCTTCAATGCCAAAAGTCCCATAAAAATATCTCGAATAACCACAATCTATCTCCAGGATAGCGAACTAAAGCAGCCTTTTCACTACAATGGGAAACCAAAGACGAGGTTAAACTGTATTGATGATTATTTTTTCTTGACTTGGCTGTTAGCAGCTATTGCGCTGTCCATTACCGCTTATTTAGTGCCGGGTTTGGATCTGGAGAGTTGGCAAGCTGCTGCTGTAGGGGCGATCGTTATGGGGTTGGTAAATGCCATTATTAAACCAATTTTAACCATCCTCACCCTACCCTTAACCCTCTTAACCCTAGGTTTGTTCCTTTTTGTCGTTAACGCCATTTCCCTATACCTAGTCGCAAAATTTACCCCCGGTTTTACCATTAATGGATTTTGGCCAGCTCTATGGGGTTCTATCGTCCTCTCCTTAGTTTCCTGGGGTATGAGTCAAATCGCCAACCAAGCTGAGTAGATATGTAGATTGTTGAGATTTTCCCGACTCTAGGTTAAGGCGGTGGGTTATTCCTGGCAATATCAACCCCCCGCCTTTTTCATCCCCAACCCCCATTACAGCCTGTTCAGAAATAATCTGATCACCTCTCAAAGTCCCTCTCCCTCTTTGGGATCCAGATTTAGGGTGAGGGCAATGTATTAAGCGACTGGTGAACAAGCTGTATAAACTCTTGACTTAGATTGAACATCAAAAAGTCATCATTCTTAACTATTAACAGAGATTTTCAATCTTCAGATCCGTCATCTCTAAATGTTTGTAGGACATCCACCCTATTTTCTGTTCATAAAACCAATGTTGTTTGTCTGCGGTGCATAAAGGGCGACCACACCACCATATCCCCAGATTTTTATTAACATAAGTCGCATCGAATATCTCAACAAAGGCTCCTAATGGTAGCTTTTCGATAATGTTGTTACTATCGTTAGGGTTAGGGGATCTTCTCAAATTTAACCCATCAGTTTTCACCTTAGCAACAGATTCAAATACATCAACATGAACCCTGGGAACATACCAGCAAATAGAACGATTTTGTTCTCCTGAACCAAAATAGGAATCTAGAAACATCTGATAATGTCCGTCTACCACATAACGACGATTATTCCAAGACGCGATAAAACTAGCACCAGCCGGAACTTCGATTTTTTGATGACTAGGTAGTTGATTAGCATCGAGAGAGTCGGCTTTAAAAATGGTGCGGGTATGCACAAAAACTTTCATGATTAGTTACCTCATTAATAGAGATAGTTGAGTAGAGAGATATTAGGCGCTAAAATACTTAGCCGCCGGGTGGTAAGTGATAATAGCAGTAGTCAGATTAGACATCAAAAATTACTGATTTTTAACGAGGAACTATCCTTTGGTCTCTATTATCATAATCATACTTTAGCTCCGTCATGTCTAAATGTTTTGAGGACATCCAGCCTACTTTGGGATCAGAATATGCGTTAGAAAACCAATGTTGTTGGTCTGCGGTACATAAAGGGCGACCAGACCACCATATCCCTAGATTTTGATTAACATAAGTCGCATCAAATATTTCAACAAAGGCTCCTAATGGTAGCTTTTCAATAATGTTATTACTATCATTAGGGTTAGGGGATCTTCTCAAATTTAAACCCTCAGTTTTCACCCTAGCAAGACATTCAAATATATCAACATGAACCTTCGGAACATACCAACTACAACTGCGATTTTGTTCTCCTGAACCCAAATTAGAAGCGAGGATAACATGATGATGATCTTCGTGCCAAGGAAGACGGTGAATCTCAAACCGACCGATAAAACTAGCGCCCGCCGGAACTTCGATTTTTTTATGAGTAGGTAGTTGATTAGCCGGGAGAGGTTCGGCTTTAAAAATGGTGCGGGTATGCACAAAAACTTTCATGATTAGTTACCTCATTAATAGAGATAGTTGAGTAGAGAGATATTAGGCACTAAAATAGTTAGCTACTGGGTGGCAAGTGATAATAGCAGTAGTAGACTGTTCCGGGTTCAAGCTGTTCACTTTCATCTATATATCAACCAATTATCCATTTCAATCAATCTAACTCTCAGTCCGGTTAAACCTCAAAAAATATAGCGGATCAAGGTTGGTGTCACTCCAGAGAGTCTGAGATTGCCGATATGCCCTAATTGGATATTGATTTTTCCCTGCCCTGGGGTACTGGTCTGTTCAAACTTTACCAAAGATTTATATAAGAGCGATCGCTTTTTTACATAACCCCCCTTTTATTTATGAGTGGGATTCTGTTTACTTATCATATAACAACTCTAAATTTTGGTCAGCACCCCCGGCTGAAGCACAGGGGCTTCGTGCCCCCCTTTCAGGTAGCTGACCAGCCTAAGCCTTAACTGGCTACGTTCAGAGCAAGAGTTAAAGTTCCTACCCTGGAATGCGTGCTAGTTCCAGGCCCTAGAACCGAATCGTTAAACATCTCTAAGGGGTTAAGGACGTGCGATTTGGATAGTACCGACTCTGAACATTGGCGTTCGCGCAGCGTGCGCGTTAGCGCAAGCGCAAACATTACCCCGCAAGGGAGTCGGAGCCAACCATAGCTCCATGGAGGGGCAACCATACCCCTCCACCCCGCAAGGGGGTGCTGGCGGCTAAAGCTGCTTGAGTCGGTTTTCCTCTCCGCGATAAATCACGGAGCTTCCAACCCTCCCAGGAGTTTTACGTGATAATTGTTGGAGCGACTCTAGGGGGAAGATTCAGAGTCGGGAGGGGATGTTGTTGCCATTATTTTGAGCATATATCCAAACCTAACCTAAAAGACTATGAAAAATTTATGTAATCAAATCGCTCTATCTGCTAGTGTGACTATGGTTAGTGCGATCGCATTAGCCACCCCTAGTCATGCTGCTACCTTCCACGCCTGGGATGTTTTGGCGAATCGTGGAACCCCCAATCATCGGTCTGTCTTCTATGACCTAGAGTTTTTTGATCACAATGGTAACTTACTGGGGACAGGAGAACTTATTCACGCCGGAAAACCCTTTGAGGGAATTATAGATATGTGTGTGACTCCTTGGTGCAGGATTCCGCCTTTGGATATCAAGAAGGAAGATAACTTTTTTCTAGTACAGAGTTTTTCCTCGCCCATCCCCGGGTTAGGTGGGGCTCATTTTTTTCGACCCTTTGATGAGCAGTTACTAGCTGGTTTCCTTCCTTGTACCTCTGCCGGATGTATTGCCAACACCGGAGGAATTGGATTTACTTATAATTCCTGGGTTCTCAATGTCCGGACGGGGTTTAACTCACGAATGACTGCTAATGAGTGGAGTGTCAGTGGTTCTAGCATTCCACAGGTTCCAAATGGTTCGGGAACTTGGACCGCAACTCGTCGGGCTACCGTACCCGAACCCACATCAATTTTAGGATTCCTAGGATTAGGTGTACTCGGCACAGTTTCTTTACTAAAGCGCCATGGTTCTTAAAAATACTTGGGTGGGAAATTCCCCACCCGACTTAGATTGTTAGGCGCTAAAATACTTAGCCGCTGGGTGGTAAGTGATAATCGCAGTAGTAGACTGTTCCGGGTAAAGCTGTTCACTTTCATCCATATATAAACCAATCACCTCTGCTTTCAACAGATCTAACTGTTTATATTGGTCTTGCATATTCGGACAAGCCGGATAGCCGAAACTGTAACGGGAACCTCGATAACGCTGCTTGAGGATATCGCGAATATTATCAGCATCCTCCCCACCAAAACCTAACTCGCGGCGAATGCGCGCGTGTAACCATTCTGCCATAGCTTCAGCCGTTTGTACTGCCATACCATGAAAATACAAATAATTGGTATAATCATCAGCAGCAAATAGCTTCTGGGCGTAATCTGTCGCGATTTGTCCGACGGTAACCGCGTGCATCGGAAAAACGTCCATTTGACCGCTATCTTTAGGGGCGAAAAAGTCAGCAATACAGAGGCGACGACCAGACCGCTGGCGGGGAAATTCAAAACTGGTAATTGGTTCGGAAATTTCTCCTGCCTTAATTTTTTCGGGGTCATAAATTAACAGCGTGTTCCCTTCCGACTGACAGGGGAAATAACCATACACGGCGCGGGGGTGGAGTAGGTTTTCGCTAATAATTCGCTGTTTCCACTCTGCCAAAATTGGATAAACTTTAGCTTCTAAAAACTGGTTATATTCTGACCTGGGCTGTCCTTGGGGTTTACGGAACTGCCATTGTCCGGCGGTTAGGGCTTGTAAATCCAAATACCAGAATAATTCATCAAAGGGCATATCCGCAGGTTCCAGAACTTTTACGCCCCAGAATGGCGGGGTAGGACGGTCTATATCTACGGCTACGGCTTCGGAACGTCGGGTATCTACTACTTTGGGGGTGTCAGGTTCTGGCTGGTCTGGTTGTGCTGACTGTTGATTATCACCATTAGCCGTGATGGTTTCATCTTCGACAAATTCATCTAAAAAGCCTTTGAAATCTTCCCATTTTCCGGATTTCTTGGCTGGCATCAATTTATCCATAAAGGTGAGATCGGAAAAGGCATCTTTCCCATAAATGACCCGCCCTTTATAGGTGTTTTGACAGTCTTCATAGACAAATTTGGAGGTTAAAGCCGCACCGCCTAAAATCACGGGAACGGTAATTCCTTCTTGGTTGAATACCTCTAAGTTATCTTTCATAAAGGCGGTGGATTTTACCAGTAAACCACTCATGGCGATGCAGTCGGCGTTATGTTCTCGGTAGGCGGCAATGATATTATCAACGGGTTGTTTAATGCCTAAGTTAACGACTTTATAACCGTTGTTAGAAAGGATGATATCAACTAGGTTTTTGCCGATGTCGTGAACATCTCCTTTAACTGTGGCAATTACAAAGGTTCCTTTGGCGTTATTTCCAGATTCGGATTTTTCCATAAACGGCTCTAGGTAAGCAACCGCCGCCTTCATGGTTTGGGCGGACTGGAGAACAAAGGGTAATTGCATTTGACCAGACCCAAATAGTTCCCCGACAACTTTCATCCCGTCTAATAGGAAAATGTTAATAATATCTAGGGGTGGATACTTTTTGAGGGCTTCGGCGAGAGCATCTTCTAAGCCTATGCGTTCCCCATCAATGATATGCTGTTTGAGGCGTTCCTCAATTGGTAGATTAGCATCACCACTGCGATCGCGTTTAGTAGTTTTACCTTCAAATAGGGTGGTTAATTTAGTTAAGGGGTCGTAGGTACAAACATCCCCATCAAACTGTCTTTGGTCATAAATCAAGTGGCGACAGACTTCTTGATGTTCGGGTTCAATTTTAGCCAGAGGTAGGATTTTATTAGCAGTCACAATAGCCGAATCTAAACCTACGGCCATAGTTTCATGCAAAAACACTGAATTTAACACCTGTCGCGCCGCCGGGTTCAAACCAAAGGAAATATTAGATATTCCTAATAAAATATGGCAGCCGGGGAGTTCTTGGCGCATTTGGTTAATGGCTTCAATAGTGGCTTTCCCATTTTCGCGGTCTTCTTCAATTCCGGTAGAAATAGGTAAAGCTAGGGGGTCAAAAAAGATTTCGGTGGCGGCGATACCAAAGGCGATCGCATCATTATAAGCCCTTTTAGCGATCGCAAACTTTTTGGCGGCTGTCCGCGCCATTCCCTCCTCGTCAATGGTTCCCACCACCACACCAGCGCCGTATTTTTTCGCCAATTCCAACACCTTATAAAACCGAGGTTCCCCGTCTTCGTAGTTAGTAGAATTAAGTAAACATTTCCCCCCAGCGACCTTTAAGCCCGCCTCCATTTTTTCCCATTCCGTAGAATCCAACATCAGAGGTAAATTAACATTAGTCACCAGTCGAGATACCAACTCGTGCATATCTCGGACTCCGTTGCGACCCACATAATCCACGTTCACATCAAGAATTTGCGCCCCTTCTTTCACCTGTGCTTTAGCGAGGGCGACCAAACCATCCCAGTCCTCGGCATTGAGTAAATCCCGGCATTTTTTAGACCCGCTGGCGTTGAGTCTTTCACCTACAATTAAAAACGAGTTTTCCTGTTCATAACTCACGGTACTGTAGATAGAAGCCGCCGAGGGTGTAATCTGAGGATGGCGAGGTTTTGGGGTCAAGGTTTGGGCAATTTCCGCCAAGGCTTTAATATGGTCAGGACGGGTTCCACAACAGCCGCCAATCACCTGTACTCCCAAATCTTCTATAAAGTGCATTAAAGCCATTTTTAACTCTAGGGGGGTGAGTTTATAATGAGCTTGACCGCCGACATTTTCCGGTAAACCAGCGTTAGGAATACAGGAGACCACAAAGGGGGAATGTTCTGATAAATAGGCGATGTGTTCCTTCATTAAATCGGGACCGGTGGCGCAGTTTAGTCCCAAAATATCGATTTTATAGGGTTCGAGAATAGTTAGGGCGGCGTTAATTTCGGAACCGACTAACATAGTTCCAAAAGCCTCCATAGTTACGGATACCATAATTGGTCGCCGTTCCCCTTTCATTTTAAATACTTCTTCGATACCATTAAGGGCGGCTTTAATTTGCAGGACATCCTGACAGGTTTCGACAATAAACAGGTCTACCCCACCATCAAATAAGCCTTCTGCTTGTTGACAAAAAGCACGTTCTAGGGTATCAAAATCAATATGTCCGAGGGTGGGGAGTTTAGTCCCCGGTCCCATGGAACCTGCCACAAAGCGAGGTTTTTCGGGGCTGGAAAATTCAGCAGTGACGCTTTTAGCAAGTGTGGCGGCGGTTTTATTCAGTTGATAGGCTTGGTCGGCGAGGTCATATTCTGCTAAGACGATAGAAGTCCCCCCAAAGGTATCGGTTTCAATAACATCAGCGCCAGCTTGCAAAAATTGGCGGTGGACGGTAGCGACGGCTTCGGGTTTGGTATGGACGAGGTATTCGTTACAGCCTTCGTATTCTTTCCCCCCAAAGTCTTCGGCGGTGAGGTTTTGGACTTGTAGGTTAGTTCCCATTGCGCCATCAAAGATGATTACTGGACGTTGGGGACTGTGAAGGCGTTGTAAAAATAGGCTTTCCATAGGGGATTTAAAGATAGATTTTCTTTTAGATCGATTGGATATTATGGTTAAGATGCGATCGCAGCTATCCACTATTTTTACACAGTTTTCGCCCAGATTCACCCCCAATTATTTATCGAGTGATTTTGAGGGGGGTTGGCTAGGGTGTACACTTCGGTTTCAGATGCGATCGCATTTCGTAGGTAGGTAGGGATCTGAAATAATCCTAACAGAGTGTTTCCGTCTAACATCCTTAACCCTCCCTTCGTCTGGGTAGCTAATAACTGATTAACTGATTCCGGGTCAGGTCGGGAGGAAATCGGCTGTTTAGATGCTAACACAAACCCCCAAGGTTCTCCAAAACTGGGAACATCACTGCTATAGCTTTGGATATGGGGAAATACTTGATTGATGGTATGGGCGACTTTTGTATGAAACCTCAATCCAGCTAACGCGGTTGAGCCAGCTTGTACTACTAGGAAACCATCGGGTTTCAGGACTCGCGCCATTTTGCTAAAATATTCTTGGGTAAACAGTTGAAAAGATGGTCCTGACTCTACCGGGTCGGACAGGTCAGAGATAATCACATCCCACTGTTGAGAACTGTTATCTAGGAAGTTAATCGCGTTGTCAATATTAACTGTGGTGCGGGGGTCATCAAAGGCGCGATCGCTCATTTCGGGTAAATAGTTTTTACAGGCTGCTACCACTTCTTGATCTAGGTCTACCATCACTACTTCTTTCACGGTATGCCAGCGCAACACTTCCCGCACAGTCGCACCTTCTCCACCTCCTAATATAAGAACTTTTTGGGGTTTCCCATGATAAATCAAGGCGGGTTGCACTAAGGGTTCATGATATAAAAATTCATCAACCATACATGATTGCAGTTTCCCGTCTAAAACCAAAACCCGACCATAAGATACGGTTTCTAAAATCTCCATTTTCTGATAGGCAGTCTGCTGAGAAAGTAGAACCCTGATGACACCGTGAGCATAAATATCCCAAGATGTTATATAATCACTAAGCCACAAGTCGGCTGCTATCCGACTACCCACCATGAGTTATCCTCCTTGTTTATGGGTCGAATCCCACAGTAATTATAAATCATCTGATTTGGGTTCTGTGGTTAAATGGTCCAATCATAGGAATAGATCAGCCTGGGTATTTTTTGTTATGAATAGTGATTGCTCAGATGGCGCTATGTATCCCCCCAGTCCCTAGGTGACGGTGAAACCCAGCCTATATGACCATAGATAAACGTCATCATCTATGGTGGCATTGACAGCTAAAAAACCCGGCTACACAATGACTAAATTATCTCGATGTATGACAGTTTCCGCCCCATAATAACCGAGAATTTCGGGGATTTGTTCCGAGTGACAACCTTTAATTTTCTGCATTTCGGAACTACTATAGTTAACTAAACCCCTGGCAAATTCTTGGCTTTCATTATCACATAATTGCACAGAATCATTAGGGTTAAATTCTCCCTCCACCCTGATAATTCCTGCGGCTAGGAGAGACTTTCCCCCCTCTTTAATAGCTTTAATTGCGCCGGGGTCAAGGTAAAGTTTACCCATAGGAACCAAGACATTAGCGATCCAGTGGCGACGGGAATTTACGGGGCGAGATTGAGGTTCAAATTGAGTACCGATCGCATCTCCGCTGAGAATTTTTTTAAGATTAGTAGGATGTTTACCATCAGTAATGACAGTACGCACCCCGGAACTGGTAGCAATACGCGCCGCCTCAATTTTGGTAATCATCCCCCCAGTCCCCCAACTGCTGCGGGAGGAACCTACCTCGACTTGAAATTCTTGTAACTGTTGAATATTAGTAACTAAATGAATGGGTTTAGCATGAGGGTTACTGCGAGGGTCGGCGGAATAAAGGCTTTCGACATCAGTTAACATAAATAGCCAATCTGCTTCTACTAAACTAGCCACTAAAGCCGATAAAGTATCATTATCCCCAAACCGTAATTCATCGACAGCGACGGTATCATTTTCATTGACAATAGGAATGACACCTAATTTGAGCAGTTGTTGAAAGGTATTATAAGCGTTGACATAGCCGCTGCGTTGCACTAAATCTCCGCGAGTTAGCAAGACTTGGGCGATGGGTTGTTTGAGGGTAGTAAATAAATCATCATAAACCCTAATCAAGCGCCCCTGTCCGACGGCGGCGACGGCTTGTTTAAGGGCGATCGCCCTAGGTCTTTCGGTTAATCCTAGGCGATCGCGTCCTACTCCCATCGCACCAGAGGACACCAAAACCACGCGATTTCCGTTTCTGCGTAGATCGGTTAAAGTCTCTACCAGAGTCGCCAAGGTTGACAGCGCCAAGTTTCCAGTTTCCGACTGGGTTAAACTGGAAGTACCAATTTTGACAACAATAGTACAGGTCATAATTGTTGAGGGGAGAGGGGGGGGGAGGTTTGGGAGTGGTTAACTTTTCAAAACAGCGCCAAAGAGTTTAGATATCCAAACTTCGATAGATCTAGTTGAGAAAGATATACCAGTTTGCATGGGGTCCACCATGGGTTCCACTAGAATTGTAAACATTCCCAAACGGTTTCCCGCCAGAACATCGGTAAATAGGCGATCGCCGACCATTGCAATTTGACCGGTGGGGATATCCATAGCATCGACCGCTTGACGAAGTTTCCGACGGGAGGGTTTAGCGGCGGCGTTAATGTATGGTAAACCCAGGGCGTTAGCAATACCACTAATGCGAGTATTGCTGATATTGTTGCTAACTAACCAGAGGGAAAATAGGGGTCTAACATTTTCTACCCACTCTCGCAACTCATCAGAGACTTCCTGGGTGGTGATAGGTACTAAAGTCTCATCGACATCTAACACCAGTCCTTTGAGATCATACTGATGAAGGATATCAGGTGTAAGCTGCATAATCGAGTCGCCCAGAACCAGATCCGGTTCTAAAAGTTTTCCCCAGGACATAGCTGATCGTAGAGTTGAACTCTACCATCCTACATTAAAACAGAGTAACTCATGACATTTTTATTGATTAGCGAGTTGTCGTTCAACTTCTGCGATCGCCGCCTTATGTTCCTCTCCGGTGCGGCTAAAGATATGAGTACCATCATACCGAGCCATAAAATAGAGGTAATCTGTTTCGGCTGGATTTAGGGTAGCCTTTAAACTAGCCACACCTGGGGAGGCGATCGCTGTTGGTGGGAGTCCCACATTCAGATAAGTATTGTAAGGTCCCGGAGTTTCCACCTGTCTAAAAGTTAGAGGTTGGTCAACAGTTTGGCGAATCCCCAAACCATATTCTACCGTAGGATCTGCAGCCAATGGCATTCCCATTCTGAGGCGATTATGAAACACCCCAGAAATCAAATTCCGTTCATCAGCCACCACCGCCTCTTTTTCCACAATACTAGCCAGTGCTACCCATTCATTGAGATCGAGATTGTGTCTGTCTCGGCTTTGTTGATAAATTGGTAGCGCCACCCTTTCAAATTGAGTTAGCATCTGGTTAATCACCGCTTTAGGGGTAATCAAATCACTAGCCAGAACATAGGTATCAGGATATAAAAATCCTTCCAGTATAGGTAATCCTTGCGGCAACCATGGATATTGATCGAATGGTATTTGTTGAGCTTGTGCGATAAACTCTTCCGCCGAAAAGAATCCTTTGGCTTGGAAATATTCAGCCATTTCCTGAATCGACCACCCCTCTGGAATGGTAAAGCTGGTTTGCATCACTTCCCCAGTCCAAATGCGATCGGCAATTGCACTGAGGGACTCCGTAGGAGATAGCTGGTAATTTCCCGCTTTAAATTCTCCATCTGGGTCTCGGAAAACCAACCACCTAGACCATAACCGCCAAGCTGTCGATGATCTAATCAAGCCAGCGCTTTCCAAATCGAGACCAATTTGTTGGCTAGATGTTCCTGGGGGAATTGAAATCAGGATAGCAGTTTCCGATTTAGCATTTTCTCCGATCGCATCTTCATCTACAGGGGGGGAACTAGCCCAACTCCACCAACTCCATCCTTGCCACCCAAAAAACACCCAAACTAATGGTACAACGGTGTAAAAAATACCTTTAGAAATCCGTCCCATAACCTATTCTATCAATTCCTGATAACTACTTTTGCTCAATTAGCAGTTCGGCTTTTAGCTAAAATCTCCAAAGAGTTTTTCCTCAATCATCGGTAGTAGTGGTTCAATTTTATCTAACTCTTCAGAAGATAGCAATTGGGGTTCACCTTTCTCATTCATACGAGCCATAATAAAAAATGGATCGAGGGGAGTATAAATGCCATATTCTTGTTCTTCATGATAAAAAGTGGTGAGCATTAACAGTTCCTCATAATCTTCTTCCCCCCCGCCCACAGAGCCATTCTCTTCCACATCATTATCAAAAATGTCCTCTGGTAGTTCCCCAGCCACAGTCAAGGTGACTGCTGTACGTTTGAGGGTAAGGTTTTGTTCTTCCAGAACTACTTTAGCCGTATCAAAAATACTATCTATGACCGCTTCTGACTCTACCGGAACCGCCACCTCTTCATCCTCATCATCAGACCAAGTGAGGATTTCCACCGGGGTATCGAGGGGAAGCAGCAAAATATATTCTTCCCCGTCTAGGCTAAAAGATGACTCAATTGTGCATTCAATCGATCGCCCTTGTTCATCAGTTAGGGTAGTGGCCTCTGGTTCGGGGATATTCTCGTCGGAAAATTGGGATGGCATGATTTTTGAAAGTAGTATGGTTGCTCAAAAAGAATAAGGCAATGCTAATTGTACCGATGGGTACAATTGATACAGATCCACTTGCACCAGAAAGAATACCATAACAGTGATATCTTAACCCCTAGGATTTGTTTCGGCGTTGATCGAGCCACTGTTGCAGAATCAAGGCGGCAGCTTTGCGATCGATTAGCGCCTTATTCTCAGACAAGGGGATTTTTTGCCCTTTTAACATCTGTTCAGCCTCCACAGATGTTAAGCGCTCATCCACATATTCCACGGGTAGAGCCAGGGATTTTTGCAGTCGTCGGGTATATTTTTGGATCTGACGGGCTTGGGTTCCTAACTCTCCATTGCTCAAATAGGGTAAACCGACGACCAAAATTTGCACCTGGCGCTGTTGGATGATGGCTTGAAACTGGGCCAAATCCGCCTCAAAGTGGGTGCGGACAATAGTAGTTAACCCGGTGGCGATTAATCCGGTACCATCACAGCCAGCCACTCCAATGCGACGGCGACCGATATCTAAGCCTAGGGCTGATATATAGCCTTTGGGGATGATGTCATTCATCGGCGGGTTTAATTGGGGTCTGGCGCACTACTATCGGCGATATTTTGGGATGGCATTTTGGAAGAATCAGCAGTGCTGGTTTGATCATCATGGGTCTGATGATGATCCATGGGTCCCAGCCATGACATTCCCCCAGGAACTGGCTTTCTCGATGGTTGCAAACTTTGGAGAACTTCCGACCATTGGAGAGGTTCGGCGATCGTTTTTGACTCACGCAATTTGTGCCAAACCGATCGCGACATTAGCAAAGTGTGTTCCACCGGCTCCGCTCCGACTTTTTGTAAATAGGCTTCGCGTTCGGGTTGATAATCCACCGAAGCCAGTCGCAGGGACTGAGGCGGAAAATCTTGGACTAATTGAGCCATTTGACATAAAAGTTCTGGGTATAACCAAGTATAGGCAGGATGAACGGTTAATTCAGCTTGATGGGGTTGGCGACCATCTCGACACAATTGGATTTGAAAATAACCGATCGCCGCCTTGCGTTGGGGTTCAAACACATAACCGCTCACCTGTTCGATGCCATCAAGCCATTGTCGCACCCCATCGACGATCGCTCTGATCACATTAGTTTGAAAATCGAGAATATGGCGATCGAACACCTGTCGGACTTGGGGAGGCATAGAAACCGTATCTAATTGATACAACAATTGAGCATCAGCATTGCTGACCGGAAGTAGATTAGGGACATCCGCCACAGATTGGGCTAAATCAGCCAGCAATTCAGGTTCTACAGACCAGTAAGTGATTTTAGCCAGAGGTTGGAACCCATTTTGTCGATATAGAGCCAAATCATCTTTATCGTTAACATTGACCTCCAAAACCCAAGTTCTAGCTTCCCAGATAGTTTCAAAGCAGTATCGCAACAGTTGGGAACCAATACTACTAGACGAAGTTCTGGGGTCTACGGACACTCGTTTAACCTGCCAGGTGCTACGGGTACGGTTAAACGGGGAAACTCTGATCACTCCTTGAACCTGTCCCCCCTGTTCCGCCACATAGGTATTAAATAGATGCTGACAGGGGTTAGGAAACCAACTCAGAAATCGGAGTAAGCCATACCAGAGTCGCAGTTGTTTGGTTTCCGGGTCAATGGTGCGGTCTTCGCGCCATGGCTCATCTACCGGCTGGGTAAGCTGAGACAAACGCTCAAAAGCCTCTAAATCGCGGTATTGAAAGGCGCGAATTGTCGCCTGAGTTTGATTGGGAGAAGGAAATAAATTCATGTGAATTGTGGGGTTTTGGGGTCTTGGTAGATCATTTTAGGCAGAGTTAAGGGCTTTGATCCGATTCGGGACGGATCAGAACTAATGGGGTGCGCTCATCAGCATTTCCGGCGGGATTGCTTCTAAGCGATCGCTCCACTAAAGCCGTAGATAAACCAGAAGTAGCTGCTAATATTTTAACCGCTTTCAAGTCGTTAACGTCTACAATGGCCGCTTCTAGTCCCGTCGCTTGGCGAATACGGTTAACTACCCCTTGAGGGTCTTTTGGACCAAGAACAATAAATTGATCGTAAGGTGGTAAGGTTCCGGTGACATCATCAATAAGGCGTGCTTGTTCCCCTGCTAATTCGTAAAACCCGCCTGGATGACCTAATACCTTGCCAATAGCGCCTCCGACAAAGGCTCCGAAAACCCGCACCGGACCGACTATATCGACCAGGGTTTGCAGTCCGCAGGCGGTGGCTAGGCTGGAGGTGGGCATAAAAAAGTAACAAATTCGCACCGCTACCCATCCGGGTTTGACTTCCGTTGGGTGGCGGAACCTACCTTGAATTAAGGCTAGGGGAGTTTCTCCCATTGTAACAATATCTCCCGGTTTAGCGTGTGGCATTACATAACGCTGCACTACTTCCACGGGATCATCTAGTTGCGCTAGGAGATGGGTGCGGATCGGGAATACTTGACCGCCGCCTTCTACGGGGCGAGGAGTGGGGGGGATTTGCGGATCTGGGTATTGCATGGGAATCACCAAATGGCGGACTTTGGGTATTCTGCCTTGGGGTCCATAGGTGACGTAGCGAATTTGTACCCAAGCTGACTGGAGTTCCTTGAGGTTTGGGCTTTGAATGTCGATAATTACTTGAAATCGGGTGAGTTGGCGCGCTTTGACGATATAGGCTAACCAGTAATCATCGGCTCTGGGGGTGGTGGCTTCATGGGCGGCAATGATGCGGGTGTTTACCCTGGTATTGGCTAAACTCCCATCAGATAGGAGTTTGACTTTGGCTGTCACCTCCGGCACCATTATTTCTAGGGTCTTGGTCCGGTTGCAGAGTTCAAATTCTCCTTTGAGGAGGAGTCTTTGGGGTTCTGTGGGTGTCTTTTCCCAATTGACGGCTCTTAGTTCTAGGTCATTACCCGGACGGTTACGATGCTGCCATTCTAAGGCAATTAAAATGATGGCGATCGCTACTACAATGGCGATCGCTAAGGATAAAATCAGATTTACAATAATCACACCAGCCCCCCAATTAAAGCTATCAAACATGAGATCGACATTATTCTAGGTTATACGAACAGCACTGGAGCATGAAAACCTTGTCTCAAGAGAGCAAGGATGAAAGGCGACACGGGTACTTTAGTGCCCGTCAGCCCAAGACCTGATCAACTCTCGAACAACATCGCTGTTTTACTTGACACGCTTACTAGATAAATGCTACACCGATTGAGCGTGGATAAAGGTAACCAACCACTTAAAAAACCTTGTTGCCTCAAGGCGTACACTGAACCTTGACCATTGAATCTATGCGGTTTGGCTGCATTGTTCTAGCTTCCTCCTGGCAGCAGGTAAAAGATTCACAGGAACTAGACAAATCAGTTTTTGAGGTATATTTGCTTCAATCTAAACAGGATTGGCAGAAATGCAACTACGGTAGGGCATACCGAAAGTAACGCTTGGGAAGAGTCCCACCTCTGGGCTAGACGACGATTAGGGGTCGAGAGTAAAGTCGCCTTCACCCCCTCCCATTCAGAACCGTACATGAGACTTTCACCTCATACGGCTCCTAGTTTGACTGCCTCCCTGTTAAGAGTACAGCAACCTCTCTTCATCAAGAGCTGTTTTATCATCGCGGGTGTGGCGATGTAGTAACTGAAGGTTTTTGTATTCATCCTTTCCACCTTGGCTTCGAGGTACAATGTGGTCTACTTCAGCTATATCTGATGGGGTAAAGTATTGCCCACACCAGGTACACTTACCTTTTTGCTTTTTGAGTAGTTTTGCTACCCTATTTGGCGTGTCGGTTGCTTGTCCTTTCCTGGTTGCCCAGTAAGTCCAGTTTCCGTCGTATGGTGTTGCTTCCGGGCGTGTTAGGGTATGTCTGACCAATGGAGTCCAATCATGTTGCCATAGTGTGGTTCCATCATTGGCTTTAAATAACCAACTTTCGTGCCTTGTTTTTCCGTTACTAAGTTTAACCGTTTCATTCCTGAAATAGTTTCTTAGCTTTTCATGTAGGTTCGCCCTTCCACATCTTGATATTGTCCATGCCCTTAACATTTCCCAGATTATATAATCTAGTTTTCTGAAGGTCTCCGATGAGACGACCCTTGAATAATAATTTGACCATCCCTGAATCATCAGGTTTAGTTGACTTCTTAGGGTTAATTGAGGCGATGTTTTGTGCTGTTTGATTACGTCTTTAATCACTTCTGTGTGGGCTTTAACTGCTTTCTTGCTGGGTTTGATGAGGGTTTTATGACCTATTAATCGTCCTGTTGTCCCCCCCGGTTTTTCCAGACTTATGTTTTCCTACCGGATACTGCCTGATATTGAATCCTAGAAAATCAAAACCCGGGTTTTCAGTCTTGCCATTATACTCAATGGGATTGAGCGTGTGGCAAATTCGGGTCTTTTCTGATTTGATTTCTAATCCTACAGGTTTTAACCATTCAGAAATTGCAGTTTTGCACTGTTCAATAATTTCTAGGTCTTTTGAGATGACCACGAAATCATCGGCGTATCTTATTGTGGTAGCTTGTGGCTTGTTCCTTTTCTTAGGATACATTGTTTCTATGTGCCTTGCCATACCATCCAGTGCGATGTTAGCTAGGAGTGGACTTATCACCCCTCATTGTGGTGTCCCTGCTTTTGTATCCTCAAACACGCCGTTGTCCAAAACACCTGATTTTAACCATTGTTTTAGGTCTCTTTTCAGGCTGTTTGGGCAATGAATTTTGGACAGTAGATAATCATGGTTTATTCGGTCAAAGCATTTTGCTATATCCGCATCTAGCACGAAATATTCACCTTTGTTAATACTCAGGTAAATCCTGGCTATTGCATCATGGGCTGACCGTCCGGATCGAAACCCGTAGCTCGTGCCTTCAAATTTCGCCTCCCATTCGGGTTCTAGCGCCGACTTCACCAAGGCTTGCCTTGCTCTATCTTGGATTGTAGGAATGCCTAGGGGGCGTTTTTCATCCCTTCCAGGTTTTGGTATCCATACTCTCCTAAGTGCTTTCGCTTTGAGGTTCCCTTTGATTCTCTCGGCTAGTTCAAACCTTTGTTTTGGAGATATTATTTTTACCCCGTCAACTCCAGCTGTCTTTTTGCCTTGATTGTCTTGGAGGGCGGGTTTATTAAGCTGACTGTTGGGAAGCATGGCTGACCGTGGAACCCGCCCCTACAGTCGCACCGCTAAGAGTCGGGCGTAATATGATTTCACCAATAGACGTTGCCACCTTCTTACCTTTGCATCCTGTCCCGATTTAGCTGCTTGAAATATACTCTTTTGGAGCTTAAAGACTTTCCGATGAACCTTAGTCCATGGGATTTCCTTCCATGCGTTGTTCGTAGTCTTGGTTGGTTTGGACTTGCCAAATCCTCTCTTTGAACTCGCTATCGCCATGTGTACTCCTACTAGGCTCTATTTCTTACAATCAAACCGCGACCTGTGGGCATATCCCGTCCATTACAGCCGGGCATTGGCTTCTGGTCACATCTCTCATCCTCAAGCGTTAGGGGTCGAGAGTGAAGTCACCTTCACCCTCTCCCATTCAGAACCGTGCTTGATAGTTTCCCATCACACGGCTCCTGGTGTGGATACCCTATTTGTCAAAGGAGCAGAATCAAGAGACATTAGCATCTGTGGGTCCTAATTGTTGGACTATTTCCACCATAAACTGCTGAGTCTGCCAAAAAGAACGGTTGAGGCGACTAAATACATCAAAGGCGACATCGATATCAATTCTCAATTCTGGGTTAGGGTAGCTTTGTAAAAACCCTAGTATTGATAACCCAGACTCGCTTTCGGCTGCTTCTAATAGGGCGGTTTTAATGTCTGCGCCTCGGGTTTGGGGGTCCTGAGTGCGGGTAATGGTGGCAATTTCGTCAAGGATGTTTTCGCCAATTTGGGTTGTCAGTAAATTGCTGACGGCGGTGGGTGGGATACCTACTTGAGAATTTAAGACTCCCAGGACTTGTTGTTTTTGTTGGGGGGACAGAAACAGCTCATAACCTCGGAGTCCGGGGGGAACTTTTCCGGTGTTGGCTAATGTTTCTAAATCTTCGATCGCCAGAGAGAGAGACATAATCCCTTGGCGAACTATAATTGTTTCTGCTGCCTTCACTGGGGTAGCGATCGCAATATGAGTCCCCAATGCGATCGCCGAAAGTACAGCTAACTTGAACCTAGACCATTGAAAGTTCAGCCCCATAACACCTCAGACTACTGGTTGAAAAAAAAGTGAACCTAATCTTTTTGTAACACCTCAGAGAAGGCAAAATCAGGAGCAGCTAACACAAAAATTGTAGCGGGTAATCCCGTAGCCATTTTCTGGAGTCCCTCGTAATATTTACTGTACTGCAAATCCTCTTTGGGGGTAGCCATACCCAAAAATACCAAATCGGCATCCTGAGAGGAAGACCGTAGAATTTCGGGGAAAGGTTGTCCTTGAGACACAATCACCTGGGGTTTAGCCCCAATGCGTAACTGTGCAACCACTTTAGCCAAATTGGTATGGGCTGCTACGGCTGCTGTTTCGTCGGGTACAACTAAGTTTAAATTAATTTCGGCTCCGCGCCATTCCAGACTCGTCCGCAGCAAATAAGCCAGAATTAGCATCAAGCCTCCATTAGTATTAAGACCCCCCCACCAGAGATCAATCTTCTGTCGCGCGCCAAATCCCCGATCTGATTCATCTCTTAGTATAAGTACACTACGAGCGGTTTTGTGAAAATGTACTAGGGTTTCACAATATGATTTTCGACGTTCAGGGGATTGGGAATCCCCTAATAAAATTGTATTGGGTACTAAAGGACCAATTCCGTAGGATTCTACGAGTTGACGGGAGCCAGTGAAGGGATTATCTGCCATAATCACCCGGACTAAGCCTGCTATGGCTCGTTTTTCTAAATAATCGCGCAAAATCGCTTCTATTTCATTTCTTTGGGTCGGACTACGGGAGCCTGTGGGTAAGATGGTGCAAACAGTAAACAGGCTGACGTTATGAGAAAAATTAGCTGCTAATTCCACTAAAGACCAACGTTTATTGGGCGCACCGGAAAAGGTGAGGATATGGGGTCGCCAGTTTTTGGTGTCTGGGGTGTAACTCAGTTGAAATAAACCCCGACGCACTAGCGCCATCCAAATTCCCTGACGGATATCTCCCCAGGCGCTTTCTAGTTCTCGTCGCTCTAACCAAATATAGATACTAAAGACAATGATAGCCGCGATAATGGTGGCGATCGCATCAATGAGGAACATTACGCCTAAACAGCCGACGACTCCCAACAGAGACAATAGCCAGTGAACTTTGAAGGTGGGACGAAAGGAGGGACTTTCTAAAAAGGTCTCGATACCTGCTGCTAGGTTGAGTACCAAATAGGTGGTCAGAAAGAACATACTCAACACTGGGGCGATCAGGTTGAGGTCGCCGACAGCAACGGCGATTAATACAAATCCTAGGGTAACAACTGTGGCGATACGGGGTTCATTATCGGGTCCCGATCCGGTTCCTAGGAATTTTAACCAGTTGGGTAAAATGCCATCTTTGGCTAAGGCTTGCAGGACTCTTGGCGCTCCTAATATACTACCTAGGGCGCTCGATAGGGTGGCTCCCCACACTCCCAGCAGGATAGCGGGTCCCCAGAAAGCTATCCGTTTCATGATTAGCGCATCGACTAGGAGGCTGTCTGTATCCCCTTGCATCCACAATAGGACGGGTAGCAACATATATATTACATAACCTGTGCCGACGGCGGCGAGGGTTCCTGTAGGGATAGATTTGGTGGGGTTTTGCAGATCTCCTGACATATTGACCCCTGCCATAATTCCAGTAACGGCGGGGAAAAAGACGGCGAACACTTGCCAAAATCCTACTTTGGGGAGGTTGGTGGCAATTGCTATGTCTTGTGTGCTGGCTTCGACTGGACTACCGAATAACAGGGAGATTAGGGATAGGGCGATCGCTGCCATGATGAAGTATTGGGCTTTAATCGCTAATTTGGCGGACTTAATGGCAATTATAGCCACCATGATGGTGGTGATGATGGCTACAACTTTAATATTGAGTTGGGGAAAGGTGATGACTAGACTTTCGGCAAAACCAATGGTATACAGAGCAACGGAGATGGCTTGGGCAAAATATAAGGGTATCCCAATGGCTCCGCCGGATTCAATACCGAGGGAGCGACTAATCATATAATAGGCTCCGCCGGCTCTGACTACTTGATCAGTGGCGATCGCACAAATGGAAAGGGAGGTCAGAAAGGTGATAGATGTTGATAGGGTGACAATAGCTAAGGTTCCCCACAGTCCCACCTGACCGACTACCCATCCAAATCGCAGATACATAATCACCCCCAGGATGGTTAAAATTGAGGGAGTGAAGACACCACCAAAAGTCCCTAAACCTGCTCCGGTTTGGGAAGTTGGCGGGGGTTCTGATGATGGTGGAGATGGCAAAAAGGGTAGTTTCATGATCACACTATGTTTCAACCCAAGTCAATTAGACTTACCGGACTCGAGAAGATACTCTAAGAAGGTCTGGGCGACAACTGATAATTGTTTCCCGTTGAGGTAGGCTGCATACCAACAGCGTTGGATGGGAAATCCTACCACATCTAAAGTGGTTAGCTCTCCTCGATCGCCATACGAGTTTAATGTATGTTTGGATAAAACGGAAATCCCCAGACCTCCGGCGATCGCTTGTTTGATCGCTTCGTTGCTACCTAACTCTAGGCGTACCCGCACTGATACCTTACTCTTGTCAAATAATTTCTGCACTGCCCTACGGGTACCTGACCCAGATTCTCGCATGATAAATGGTTCATGGTTCAGCGCTTCAATGGGAATTTGGGTTTTACCGACGAGGGGATGGTTACAGGGGGCTACCACCACTAGGGGATTATCTAAAAAGGGTTTTGTACAAAGGTCTATATCTTCGGGCGGTAGACTTAGTATATATAGATCATCTTTATTTTCCAGCATCCGTTGGGTAATCTGTTGGTGATTGATCACCTGTAGGGCAATATCAATGGCTGGGTAGTTTTGACAAAAAGACCCTAACAGTCTGGGAATAACGTATTTAGCTGTGGTGACTACTGATAAACTTAATCGTCCCTGTTTAGCGCCTTTCAGGTCAGCAATGGTCATATCGAAATGTTCCAGGCGCTGGAAAATATCGTGACAGGTCGCTTGTAACTCCTGACCCGCATCAGTAAGATAAAGTTGTTTGCCAATTTGCTCAAATAGTGGTAGTCCCACCGCTTGCGATAGATGTTTGACTTGACTTGAGACAGTGGGTTGGGTGATCAATAACTCTTCTGCTGCGCGAGTGAAGCTACCGTGACGCGCTACGGCTTCAAAAACCTTTAACTGATGCAGTGTGGCCTGAATCACCAGCTTTGTCCTCCAAGTAATGGGCGATGATTGTACTATTGATTTAAGTCTATCAAAATATAGATAATATACAATAGATTGACACTGATATAATTACCTATATCGGTTATAGCAGTTCCTGGATCATAAGGGGGCAGAAAGCCTTTTTTCGGCTGGGACTAATTCCTGAGCCTGTATAACTCATGGGTATGGAGGGGCGATCGAGATTTTTGATCGCGATCGCTCAGATCCCAACCCTAAAACTTTCATATAGATTATATTTACAATACTTAATATTTTTTTTAGCCATTTAGTGATATAGATATTTTTTCCCAGATACCCGATATGTGGTTTTGCAAAGAAATATAAACAAATGTAATGGAAATATTAACAATATTAAAGGTTGACTGAAGCCATTTATTGATAGTATTTTAATCAATCGGCAAATAGCCGGAAATTTAAAGAGCGATTCCTCAGAAGGGAGATATAAAGGAGTTATGTCTTACTCTCAAACTCAAACCAAATCGAAAGCCGGATATCAGGCTGGTGTAAAAGACTATAAGCTGACGTATTACACGCCGGATTATACGCCCAAAGATACAGACATTCTGGCCGCGTTCCGTGTTTCTCCTCAACCGGGAGTTCCCCCGGAAGAAGCGGGAGCAGCAGTAGCAGCAGAATCTTCGACCGGAACTTGGACAACTGTATGGACTGACCTGTTAACAGACCTCGATCGCTACAAAGGTCGTTGCTACCACATCGAACCAGTACCCGGCGAAGACAATCAATATTTCTGCTTTGTTGCCTATCCGCTGGATCTGTTTGAAGAAGGTTCCGTTACCAATATGTTAACCTCCATCGTGGGTAACGTATTTGGATTTAAGGCTCTGCGGGGCTTGCGGTTGGAAGATATGCGGATTCCAATTGCTTACCTGAAAACCTTCCAAGGCCCTCCCCACGGTATCACCGTTGAGCGGGACAAATTGAATAAATACGGTCGTCCTCTGTTGGGTTGCACCATCAAACCTAAACTGGGTCTGTCGGCTAAAAACTACGGTCGTGCGGTTTATGAGTGTCTGCGTGGCGGTCTGGACTTCACCAAAGACGACGAAAACATCAACTCTCAGCCGTTCATGCGCTGGCGCGATCGCTTCCTATTTGTACAAGAGGCGATCGAAAAATCCCAAGCTGAAACCAACGAAATTAAGGGTCACTACCTAAACGTAACAGCCCCCACCTGCGAAGAAATGATGAAACGGGCGGAATTTGCCAAAGAAATCGGCACCCCCATCATCATGCACGACTTCTTCACCGCTGGCTTTACCGCCAACACCACCCTAGCTCGTTGGTGCCGTGATAATGGTCTGTTGCTGCACATTCACCGCGCTATGCACGCTGTGGTTGACCGTCAACGTAACCACGGTATCCACTTCCGGGTTCTCGCCAAGTGTCTGCGGATGTCCGGTGGTGACCACCTGCACTCCGGTACAGTTGTAGGTAAACTCGAAGGTGAAAAAGGTATCACCATGGGTTTTGTAGACCTGATGCGGGAAGACCACATCGAAGAAGATCGTTCTCGTGGTATCTTCTTTACCCAAGATTGGGCTTCTATGCCTGGTGTAATGCCGGTTGCTTCCGGTGGTATTCACGTTTGGCATATGCCAGCTCTGGTGGAAATCTTCGGTGATGATTCCTGCTTGCAGTTCGGTGGTGGTACTTTGGGACACCCCTGGGGTAATGCTCCTGGTGCAACTGCTAACCGTGTGGCTCTCGAAGCCTGTATCCAAGCTCGTAACGAAGGCCGCAACCTGTTCCGTGAAGGCGGCGACGTGATTCGTGAGGCTTGCAAGTGGAGTCCTGAGCTGGCTGTGGCTTGCGAACTTTGGAAAGAAATCAAGTTCGAGTTCGAGGCCATGGACACCCTGTAGGTTTCCTCAGATTTTGAGAAGTGATTTTGGATTGGGCAACTCCTCTAACTTGACAATTTTGGAGAGCTACGGATACAACTCAATCCAATATCTCAAACTTGAAGTCTTAACAGAGGGTTGGTGTCGGAACATGGATATCAAAAAAGTTGCTAAGGACACGACCAAGGTACTGACAAGTTACCTAACCTACCAAGCTGTAATCATCATCACCAACCAATTGACAGAGACTAACCCTGGTTTAGCTATCTGGCTAAGTGATTTTTCCTCTCAGGGGAAAATCCAGGATGGTGAGGCTTATCTTGAGGAACTGTTACAGGAAAATCAAGAACTGGCTTTCCGAGTGATGACCGTCCGAGATCATCTCGCTGAAGAGGTGGCGGGTTATCTACCGGAGATGGTTCGGCAGGGGATTCAGCAGGGAAATATGGCACATCGCCGCCAGTACCTGGAACGAATGACGCAACTCACTACTTCAGAGACTAACCCTCCCGACTAAGGTCGGAGCCTAAATAATTAATTTCAACAACTACCCTGGAAAATCACAATGCAAACACTACCAAAAGAGCGCCGTTACGAAACTCTGTCCTATTTACCCCCTCTGACTGATGCTCAGACCCAGAAACAGCTTCAGTATATTCTTGAGCAAGGCTTTATTGCTGGGGTAGAATTCAGCGAATCCTCTGCGCCTGAGCAACACTACTGGACTCTGTGGAAGTTGCCTCTGTTTAATGCAACTTCCGTTCGCGAAGTTATGGCGGAAATCGACGAATGCCGTCGGGAATATCCTAAGTGCTTTATCCGCGTTATGGGTTTTGATAACGTGAAGCAGTGCCAAGTTCTCAGCTTTATCGTTCACCGTCCCACTGGCTCACTGTACTAAATCACCCGCTAAAATTTAATCTAGGATTAGGCTAACCGCCAATTTCTAAAATTTTGAGGCAGGGGTGACTCCCTGCCTTTATGATATTGGTAGAATCGATAAAAACCCTTAACCACAGGAATGCTCTACCAACCAAAGGTGTTTACAGGTGGTCTACCCCGTCGCCTGGTTATTCTGTTAATGATCGTGATTGTCCTGGGGGTGTTGTTTCGTTTTGCGAGTCTCGATCGCAAACTATATTCCCATGATGAAGTTTTTACCAATTTGCGATCGGCTGGTTTTACCCGGGAACAGGTAGATCAGCAATTGTTCAGCGATCGCATTTTTACCCCCTCAGAAGTCCTAGAATATCAACGCCTCAAACCCGATAGCACCGCCGCCGATACTCTCGCATCTCTGCATAGAAACCCCCATCATCCCCCCCTATATTATCTCATGGCTAGGGGTTGGATGCGAGGCTTTGGCAGTTCGATTTTAGCTTCCCGTCTTTTACCCGCCGTCATTAGTTTAATATCCTTACCGCTTATTTATGCCTTAGCTTGGGAATTATTTCAATCTCCGCTAATTTCCCTCATGGCTACCGCTTTACTAGCTGTTTCTCCGGTGGATGTATTATTAGCGCAAACCGCTCGTCAATACAGCTTAATGACGGCTTTAATTATCGCCTCTAGTCTCATGTTACTCAAGGGGAGTCGGACTAACAATTGGCTGTGGTGGTTGGGTTATGTAATCACCTGCACTTTGGGACTATATACCCATTTATTTTTTGGATTAGTTATAGCTAGTCATATCGGTTGGGGAATCTTGATTTTTGGGTCAGAACCGAGACGGAATTATAAACCACGTCTGTCTTTGTTTTTCATTCAGTTGGGGATATCTATATGTTTAACTTTGGTTCTTTATCTCCCCTGGATAACTGTTATTATCCATAATTGGGAACAGGCTCAAACCTTAACCAGTTGGACTCAGCAATCGATGAGTTTACTGGATTTATCCAAGTTTTGGCTGCTCAGTTTTACGTCGGTTTTAGTTGATATTGACTTTGGCTTTAACAGCTTCTGGACGTATTTATTTAGGCTGCCGTTTTTACTGCTCATTATTTATGCTCTGTATTATGTAAGTGAAACCAATGATAGTCAAACCGGATTGTTTATTTTAACTGCCATTTGGATACCGTTTATCCTGCTGGTTTTACCAGATTTATTATGGGGAGGACAACGTTCCTCTGTCACTCGGTATCTGATCGCTTGTTTTCCGGCTATTCAAATAGCGATCGCTTTTTTATTAGGAACCCACCTTAATAGCGGTCGTAAATCATTATTAGATGGTGAAAAGTTGTGGCTGTGGGTATTAGCCATATTACTAAGTTTTAGTATTATTTCCTTGGGTTTGAGTACAGTTTCATCAACTTGGTGGGATAAAGGTTTAAGCTATTTTAATCATCAAGTGGCTACCGAAATTAATCAAGCCAACTCATCTGTGTTAATTTCCGATGCGGGAAATGGTACTAATACAGGAGATTTAATCTCCCTGAGTTATCTATTAAATAATGATGTGAAACTTATCCTGATGAGTAATCAACCATCATTACAATTAATTCCTGAACAGTCCACCATTTTTGTATTTAGACCTTCTCAGGAATTACAAGAGTTGTTACAGCAAAATTATGGCGACCTTGAGCAAGTCCTGGAGACCCCAGACCTGTGGAAAGTTCAATAATTGCAGAGGAGTTGTAGTCCTATGAAATCTATATTGATGGTTTATCTAATTATTGTTATAATGACAGTAATTGTCAGTATATTTGTGAGAATTTATCAACGAATATCCCATTATAGAACCTTCAAAGATATTAAGCATAATTACAATTACCGCCAACCTAACCAGTGTCTAGTCGGTTTTATTCTTCAACATAAAATCGAGGAAATCACGATGATAACTAATCCGGAAACTACCCCGGGAGTTTTACAATATGGAAAGCGGAAAATCATTGGTGTAATGCGTTATGAAGATGATTATAGACTGATTACCAAAGAATTTGACCAAGATGCAGAAGTGGTTTTGATGAATCCCAAAGTTTTAATATCGTCGAAAATACCTCCTTTGATTCGGATTATTAACCCCCGCAAAAAGAGAAGTTATTACTTTGTGGTTACTGATATATGGGGTAATATAGACCGCCGGAAAACTCGAGAAGTGTTTAATCAACTATCGGCTCATTTTCGGGGTGGAATCATCTCCTATGGTCAACCAACACAAGAGTTAAAAATATTTGTTCAGTCCCTAATAGTGGTGATGTTTATTGGACTGTTGACGACGATTTATAGTAGCTTCAATGCGGCGTATCCTCAACAATTAGGCTTTATTAGCGCCAGTCCCAATGGTGATGTTTTTACGACGGATCATCGTTATTTATATAACTTAGACTCTCAAGGAAATCTGCACAATAAATATGCTTTAAAAGATTTAGGTATTCGAGAAGGAATAACAGACCTACAGGTAAGCGATCGCTCTCAATTATTTCTCGGAAATTGGGAAACTGGAAGAATCGAATATTGTCAACTAGACCAAAATACTTGTCAAGAATTACCAGGTTTTCAGAAAGATACAGGAATAAATTGGGAGTTTCGCAGTACCTTTAAATTTGTTGTTGATCACGAAAAACAGTTAATCTATGCTACGGACACAGCCAGACATCGTCTGGTCGCCTTAACCATGAATGGGGAAATTCTCGAAAGTACCAGAGGGGAAGAAATTTTACCCACCGAGGAAGAAATGTTACTGTGTTATCCCAACGGTATCACCATTGACAATAACGGAAAATTGGCTGTTGCTGATAGTAACAATTTTCGGCTGATTACTTGGTTAACCAATAGCGAAGGCTTGGAAATTACCCCAGATCAACAAATTGATACAGTTCGACCACCACGACCTATTACGGAGTGTCTTCCTGACCACACAACTCGACCTAAAAATTGGATAATTCGCTCCTGGGAAAAACTCTTAAGAGATCATACAAATTACTACATCGAAGGAAGGAGGATCGCTTTAACTGTCGCAGACAGTGGAAAAACATTTCCGATATTTTTGGAACAGGATAACCAGGGCTTTTGGTGGGTGTTAGTTTCTGAAAGTTCCTTTTCCCGTTATAACCTGATTAGGTTCGATCCTAACTGGTCGAGACCCCGCAAAGTTTGGCTACCAGAAACTACTGATATTTCTAACATGACGATCGCAGAAAATCAGGTATTGTTAACAGTACCAGAATATGGTGAAATTTGGGCGATCGCAGTGGATAATTTATCATTCAGTATATTTGGGGATGATACCTTTAAACAGTTGATGTCGGAAATTAAGCAGTCAAAACAAAACTTATTGCGTGTTTATTATCAGAGTCTCATGCTCACAATAATATCCTGTGCTATGGTCTTGGTTATATATCTTTGGGAAAGCCACCAAAAAGCTATGAAATTATTAGGTCTTGACCCGAATTTACCGGGTTATTAGCGCGTCAAATAGTCCTCCCACCCGGTTTATGTAGTGTTTGATGGTAGTTATTTATCGATAAACACAATTACTTAAATATAGACTCCAAACAAAACCTTCTATGGGTCCGATAATGCGAGTCCAGTTTGGTCCTTCTCTACCGTCTGTTATTCCTAAAATTACGCGAGTTCCATTGGGTAAACTACCAACAATTTTACCAGCAGGAGTTGCTCGCACATTTAAGGGAGTTCCGGTAGGGTCATTGACAATACAAGCGCCTACAGGGGTTTGAGCGAGTTGTAATTCCTGAGACGGTTTAACAGAGTCAAAATCAGTAAATGCGATCGCTGCTGTTCCCCAACCCGTAGCGGTGACTAGGATTATTGAAATCATTACAGAACCAGACCAATTATTCATTTATCGGTGTTTGTTGGTGATGATTTGACTATTTCCATTATAGTTGTTAATCGACCGTAAGCAGCCATTTTTTAACCAAACTTAATATTGGTCACTCATGGGTAAGTTTAAACCGGGGTAGAAATTACCATAAATTCCACCCCCAAATTAAGCCTAACTTTCCATAGCTGACACCGACTTAGGGACTCCAGCCGTAAGAACCTCATAACCATCTGTTGTCACCAAGACATCATCCTCAATTCTCACCCCTATTCCCAGCCATCGCTCATGGATCTCTGGTTGTCCTTCCACGGGTTTAATATCCGGTTTAATATAAATCCCCGGTTCCACAGTTAACACCTGTCCTGGCTGCAATAATTGCGGTTCTTCACCCCACTGATAAACCCCGACATCATGAACATCTAAACCCAACCAATGTCCGGTTCTGTGCATATAAAAATGCTTATATTTTTGTTCCTTAATAATCTCCTCAATATCGCCTTTGAGTAATCCTAAATCTAGCAAACCTTCTACCAAAACCCGCACCGCCGTATCATGTAACTGGTTATAGGGATTTCCTGGTTTCACTTGTTCAATGGCGGCGATTTGTGCGCGCAAAACCAACTCATAAATAGTTTTTTGCTCTGGTGTAAACTTACCATTAACGGGAAAAGTGCGAGTAATATCAGCATTATAATATTGATAAGCGCAACCCGCATCAATCAACAATAAATCCTGGTCTTGCATTTGGCGATTATTCTCAATGTAATGCAAAATACAAGCATTTTCACCAGAGGCGACAATGGAAGGATAGGCGGGAGTCGCACCATGTTGACTAAAGAAATATTCAATTTCAGCTTGTACCTGATATTCATACTTCCCGGGTTGAGCAAATTCTCGCGCTCTCTGGTGAGCATCTACAGAAATTTCCGCCGCTTTTCGCATCAATTCCAATTCTTTGGGGCTTTTAATTAGCCTTTGAGGATGGAGAATTGTGCCAGCATCTTGGATAGCAATGGGACCTGTGCCATGTTTAGGATAAACCCGGATTAAATTTTGCCAATGGTTGAGAATTATCTGGTTAAATTGTTGATCAGGTCCTAGTCGGTAATAAATGCGATCGGCTTTTTGCAGGTATTGGGATAATTTTTCGTCTAATTCATGAATGGGATAAGCCTCGTCAGCACCATAAATAGTTTTAGCATTATCAACCCCAACTCGATATCCTGTCCAGGTTTCTTTTTCGGGGTCTTTGGGTTGTACAAATAGAATAAATTTATGTTTTTCGTGGTGGGGTGCTAAGACGGCGACGGCGTTGGGTTCATTAAAGCCAGTTAGGTAGAAAAAATCGCTATCTTGGCGGTAAGAATATTCAACGTCGTTGTGCATAACTGCTGTGGGCGCACTTCTAAAAATGGCAGTACCCCCACCAATTTTAGCCATTAACTGTTCGCGACGCTGTTTATATTCTACTGGTGTGGTCATTGGTTAACTGTTCCTGATAAAGATTCTTGTGGTGTTTGATAATATAGCAGATTTCATTCTGTCAAGCGGGATTGGTAATTGATAATGATGGGTGAGTGGGGGGTGATTAATATAGCGCGTCGCCTCCCGTGGCTGGATATGGTTTCCCTTTCCCGGAGTCGAAGGGGGAGCAAGTATGAGCAAAATTGTAGGGTATGGGGGGTACATGAAAAAACCCAGTCTCTTGAATAAGAAACTGGGCGGAAATTTTCAGAGCGATTTCTCAGGTAGAGAAATTATAATACTGGAGCAAACCGTTCTTTTTCGGGAACTTCAGTGTATTCGGCTACAATTTGCCGAAATTCGTCTCCATCAATGGTTTCTTTTTCGATGAGTAAATCAACTAGGCGATCGATAACTTCGCGGTGATCGCGAATGATTTGACAAGCATCTTGATAACAATGTTCGGCGATCGCTTTAATTTGAGAATCAATGCGGGAAGCAATTTGATTAGAATACTCAGTGCGGGTAGCAAAATCCCGACCCAGGAAAACCTCACCCTGGGAAGATTCCAGAGACAGCGGGCCGAGGTCAGACATACCATAACGAGTCACCATTTGACGAGCCATTCCCGCCACCTGTTGCAGGTCTCCACCCGCGCCGGTGGTAACTTCGGCATCACCAAAGATCACATCTTCAGCGGCGCGACCGCCCAAAGCGCCGGTAATACGAGCGAGAATTTGAGAGCGAGAAATCAAACCCTGATCCTCATCAGGCATAAACCAGGTCAAACCGCGAGCCTGTCCACGAGGAACTAGGGTTACTTTTTGAACGGGATCATGATCTTTAATCAGAGTACCAACGATCGCGTGTCCGATCTCATGATAAGCAATCAGACGCTTAGTTTTACCATCAAGGAGGGGGGTTCCTTCCATACCCGCCACTACCCGATCAACGGCATCATCAATTTCCGCCATGGTAATAGCCTCCTTGCGGCGGCGGGCGGTGAGGATAGCAGCTTCATTAAGTAGGTTCGCCAGGTCAGCCCCAGTAAATCCGGGAGTCCGACGAGCGATCGCTTCCAGAGACACCTGATCGGCAAGTTTTTTATTGCGGGCGTGAACTTCCAAAACTGACAGACGGCCCTTAATATCAGGAGCATCGACTATAACTTGGCGATCGAACCTTCCTGGTCGCAACAAAGCCGAATCAAGAACGTCTGGGCGGTTAGTAGCAGCAATAATAATAATGCCCGTGTTACCCTCAAAACCATCCATTTCAGTTAATAACTGGTTAAGGGTCTGTTCTCGTTCATCATTACCGCCGCCAATACCAGCACCACGCTGGCGACCGACCGCATCAATTTCATCAATAAAGACGATACAGGGGGCAGTTTCCTTAGCCTTCTTAAACAAATCGCGGACCCTGGAAGCCCCAACCCCAACAAACATCTCCACAAATTCCGAACCAGAGATGCTAAAGAAGGGAACCCCAGCCTCACCAGCGATCGCCTTAGCCAGGAGAGTTTTACCAGTTCCCGGAGGTCCAACCAACAAAACACCTTTAGGAATTCTCGCCCCAACAGCCGTAAAGCGTTCCGGCTTTTTCAGGAAGGTAACCACCTCTTGGAGTTCTTCTTTAGCTTCCTCAACCCCGGCTACATCATCAAACAAAACCCCGGTTTTGGCTTCCATAGAGAAACGAGCCTTAGACTTACCGAAGTTCATGGCTTGACCAGGGCCACCCGGCACATTATTAGAACGGCGGAACAGGAAAAACAGTCCCACAATCAACAAAATCGGGAAAACCAAATTTCCTAAAAGTCCCCAAATCGCGCCATCATTACGGGGAGGGTGAGAGTCAAAGCTAATATTAGCAGCACGCAGGCGAGAAATTAGTTCCGGGGCGTTATTAGGCAAATCGACCCGTAGGCGCTGCACTCCATTGTCTAATTGAGGATCAATTGCCTCGACGATCGCCGTCCGTCCCCCCTCATATAGATCGACACTGGTAACGCGCCCAGCATCGAGATAATCTAAGAATCGGCCATAAGTCATGCGAGTGCTGGCTGTATTATTTTGGGCTATATCTGTCGGGGAAGCAGCAAAAGCACCCTGCCATAGGAAGAACCCGATCACCAGAGCCGGGATCGTCCATAGCAGAATTGTTCTCCAAGACGTTTTCATAAATTCCGTTGCCTCTATGTCCTATACATCAGAAGTTTCTTAAAACTCAGCCCAGTTAATGGCTAAGATTAAAGATATTCATAATCTTAACTAAATTTAACGTAAGAGTCTGTGATCAGGCAACCAGGCCGGGGAGTTTAATGGCCCGCTACAGTTGATGAGGGGGAAAAGTCCTGATACGGAAAAATATCAGTGGGATATAATCTGACAATGGGGGACAGCAGGCTATAATCCTAGGAATTGTAGTTAGAGATGATTATTTCGCGCGCGAAGTAGGGTAAAGTTACCGTTGTTGGATTGCCTATATCTAAATCTCAGGAAAGTTATAACTATGGGAGAATTGTCAGAAGGTTGCTAGACACTCAAACTCATATTTCTGAATTCAAGTTGTGAGAATGGGGCGGCAACGTGGCAATTAACATCGAAAGCATGAGATTTAAGTACCCTGATGTACTGGTCAACTGGGTTGTGAGGCAACCCAAACGCTTCTTCTGATCTCAGCTTGACTGTTGAGAACTTTAGTTCCCGATGGCAAGTCTGATGGCCGAAAGAAGAATCTCACGGACTTAGTCCCTCTGAGTGTCACAATTTTTGAGTCTTCGTGAAGTAACGGATTTTTCAGATGCAGAGTAACAAACAGCCCGGACAGTCACAGTCACAGTCACCGTTAGCTAAAGCTACCACTACCACAACCAAACCGACCACTACTACTGTAGTCGGCCGCTCAACGATTCTCAGCGTTGACTTGGGGAGAACCGCAACTAAATCTTGTATTAGTCGCAACCCCGCAGATGTGGTTTTTGTTCCCTCGAATGTTGCTCAAATGAGTGTAGAAAAAGCCCGTGGCGGTGGCTTTGAGTCGAAAAACACCGATCCACTGTTGGATCTATGGCTGGAATATCAGGGAAATGGTTTTGCCGTAGGTCAACTGGCTGCTGATTTTGGAGCAAGTCTGTTTGGCGTAGATCCCGCCGCCAACCCCTCCAAGGTGAACGATGCCCTAATTAAGATCTTTGCTTGTGTGGGATATTTCAACCTTAAAGGTGATCTTGATGTGGTGCTGGGCTTACCATTTTACTCTCAAGAACAGTTTGAGCGGGAGAAAGAACAAATTATTAGTCTCCTCACTGGACCCAATACGTTGGTCTTTAGGGGTGAGCAAGTAGTGGTTGATATCCAGAGTGTTCGGGTAATGCCAGAAGGCTATGGTAGCCTGATTTGGTGTGAAGCCCAGGGCAGCAAGGATGCGCCTAACTTTGCGGATCTTTCTGTAGCTGTTGTTGATGTGGGACATCAAACTACGGATTTCTTGACTGTGGATCGCTTCCGCTTTGCTCGTGGGGTTTCTCAGAGTGAAGTGTTTGCCATGAGTAAGTTTTATGAGGAAGTCGCCGCTAAGATTGAGGGAGCCGATGCTCAATCCCTATTCCTCCTAGAGGCAGTACATAAACCTCAAGGACAGCGTTTTTATCGTCCCAGAGGCGCGACTAAACCTGCTAACCTAGATGAAATTGTACCTGAGTTGCGTAAGGTTTTTGCACGGGATCTTTGCGATCGCGTGGTAAAATGGCTCCCAGAAAGGGTCACAGATGTAGTGATTACTGGCGGCGGTGGTGAGTTTTTCTGGCAAGATTTACAACCCCTGCTCAAAGACGCTCAGTTAAGAGCTCATCTGACTCAACCGGCTCGTAAAGCCAACGCCCTAGGACAATATGTCTATGGGGAAGCTCAACTAGCCAAACGCTAATTAATTGGTTTTTTTCATCCCGTTGGGTGGTTTCTCAACGGGATAGCCTGTTTGGGGGTGAAATTAGATCTAATTACTGCTAAACTGGGTTAGTCCTCATTGGCAGGTCTGCCCATACGTCCTACCTAACTATGCTCTGGGTTAATAAAAAACTTACGCAGTCGGTTACTTTTACTGAGGATGCTGCTGATCAAACTCTGTTAGAGGCGATCGAAAAGGAGCTATCTCTCACCAAATATCAAACTTTTAGCAATCTCTGTAAACAGGCTTTGTGGCAGTTTCTGTTGAGTTCTCCCACCACACAGACCCCTGTGGTTAACAATGATTACCGCTCGGAAATTACCTCGGAAAGACCTGTAAACCCCCCTCCTAATCTAAAACCTATTGAAGAGGGTTTATTGAGTCTCCAGAGGCAATTAGGGGTTTTGGAGCGACAGCTACAAGCCCAAAAAACGGAAAATCAAACCCAACAACTTGAGAGTCAGGTTAATCAGTTAACCCAGCAGCTTGCTCAATTTCAGTCGGCGATCGCATCTAAACTAGATGCTACCAATGAGGCGATCGCTCAAATACCTAGTCAATTACCCCAAATTACATCACCTCCCCCACCACCAGAACCCCCTCGGTCAACTGCGCCATCTCCCCCACCACCAGAACCCGTCCACCCCCAAGAAGCCGACCCACTGCTTCAGCGTCTGAGTTCCCTGGTGGATGATTTTTAACATCAAGTTACTGTTGGGAGAGTTGCTATTGGCTTATTTATTCAGGGTCTCTACTGCTATAGCTGCCGCCCAATTGTCAATTTCCCAGGTTTTTAAATACCAATCTTGGGGGGAATATCCAACTATTTTAGCCCGGAAAAGTTGACCATAATTTTGGGGTAAAATCTCCACATCTTTTAAGCCCATTAATCCCGTACCAGTGGCTTTTAGTAAGGCTTCTTTCGCAGTCCAAAGCTGAAAAAAAGCCCGGTTTTGTGCGGATTTTGGATAGTTATAAAGTTGGGAATATTCCGCCTCACAAAAAAAGCGTTTGGCTAAGGTTAATCCATCCAGGGGGCGGATTTTTTCCAAGTCAATACCAACTCTGCGGTTCAAGGCGATCGCATATAGAGCCTTACCGTGGGAGTGGGAAAGATTAAACTGAATTTCACCCTGAGAATTTCCGGTAATTAAACCCGGTTTTCCCTGGGGAGTATAGGCGAATTCCAACCCCTGGGGAGCCACCCCCACATAAGAGGCTAAAATCTGGCGGAGAATGGCACGAGCGGCGGTAAAATGGAGGCGATCGCTCTCCCGACGAAACCGCGCCGCCCTTTGTCTTTCCTCAGCACTTAGGAGTCCTTCCAGACCAGCAATTTGACTTAAATTCAAATCCAAATCAGCCTGCCAAACCTCCACAGTCGGAGCGATCGCATCATCCCCAAACGGGGTAAAATGAACCCGTTGCCACATTTAACGCCTAGCGCCAGAAGGCAATTGAGGAATAGGCTGTAAATCCCTAGGTAAAGCCGGACGATCCAAAGAATCAACACCCTGAATATCAATCAATTCGCCATCATCTTCAGGCAGAAGACCGAGTTCAGCCCCATTAATAATAGCACCAAGTAACTTCGGCCGATATTTTTTCGGTCCAGTTTGCTCCTCATCAGTTTCCGTCAACTGATCAGCCAATTGATTCATCTGAGCCGACATAGTACAATTAGCTCTAGCCACCAAAACCATGCCATCAGTTAACGGTTCCAGAGTCAAGGCATCATTATGATCACTCCAAGCAGGTACATCGACAATCACCACATCAAAGCGATGGCGCACCTCTTTAAGTAAACGTCGCATCTCACTAGACTCTAGCACCGCCGTCACTTGTTTTAAGGGACCCGGGGAGGGAATCACATAGAGATTTTCCACATCTGGAACCATGCGGATACAATTATTCAAATCTCCGTAATAGCGCAAAGGTTCCCAACGGTCTTGAGAATCAATAGCCAATCGCATTCTCTCAGCTTGGCTTGGCGATCGCAAATCTGCCTCAATTATCAAAGTCCGTTTTCCGGCTTTCGCGGAGGCGATCGCCAAATTATAGGCTGTCAGAGTCTTACCTTCCGGTCCCTTAGTGCTAGTCATCAACACCACCTTCGGAGGTTTTTGGCCGTTACTGAACAAATTACTACGCACCTGCTCATAAGGTTCCAAATACCGAGAATTATGATGTAGTAGTAAAGGCATATCCCAATCCGCATGGTCATCCAAAACATTGGGAACCACCCCCAGAATCGGAATTTCTCGTTCTTTCAAAGCGCCCTGAATCTCCTCCCAGGTGTAGAATTTACCGCTAAGTATACCCAACGCAAAAATCAGCACCGCACCAACTATCACCCCACCAAAGCCACCCGCAGCCATGACCAGGATTAAACTAGGTGGTGGTGGTGGATCTTCCACATCAGGAGCCGCCGCCTCCTGAACCACCTGTAAACTGCTCACCGTTTCCGCTTCCGCCGCCTGAGCGTCAGCCAATTGCGCCTGCATTTTATCGTAGAGAGCCTGTCTATAACCCACCTGTTGTTCTAGCCGCATTTTCTCCATTTGCTTATTAGGAATAGTGGCATATTCCCGTTCTAGTCTTTGTCCCACCTCACGGCTAGTAGCAATTTCTTGGAGTAGAGTTTCTTGCTGAGTTTGCAGGTTAATTAAATTTTGAGCAATTTGCTGTCGGGAGGGGTCTAAGGAAGAATCAACCCGAATTTGGTCAACCTGTCGCAGGGGAGCCGCCACTCCATGACCTCCGAGAACCTCAGAAGCTCTCGCTTGTAATTGCTGTTCGCTTGCCTGTTGTTGTTTAATTAAATCTGCTACCTGGGGATGAGCATCGGTAAAATCCTTACGGAGAAACTCTAACTGAGACTCAATTTGATACAGTTGTACTCGCAATTGAGCAATAATTGGATCAGCGGTCAGCGCTTGGGAAACATAGGCCTGATCGACATTCAATCCTAGTCTACCTTCCAAACTAGCGATTTGAGCATTAATAGAATCCAGTCTCAATTCAAGCTGTTCTACATGATTTCTATTGGAAATAATCGACTGAGGTAAGGAACCACTTGTGATCGCCAATAAAGTAGCGCCTTCTCGCCTATCATACTCTTCCAGAGTATTTTCAGCTTCTCTCAAGTCCGCTCTCGCTGGTCCCATGCGATCTTGAATTGTGTCGATAATATTGCGGAGTTGTTCGGTATTAATTAAACGGCTCTGTTCGATAATCTCCCGCATTAATACATTGACCACTTCCACAGAGCGATCGCGATTATAATCTCTAAAGGTGACTTGAATTGTACCCGGTTGACCACCCTCTCCCGGTCTAATTTGAATCCTAGCGTTAGCACGAAAATCTCTAGGGGTAATCATCGTTTCATTTAACACCGCCTCAATCACACGGGGTTGTAGTAACATCCGGTCCGTGAGTTGTTGTCCTTGCTGTCGAATATTCTGACCTGTTTGGGAGAACAAAACGGGCGGATTTTTATAGGTTAAAACTCCTCTGGCTTCGTAGGGAGGTCTTGGCGGCGCTTCCAAAATCATACCCACCCCCCCAGAAATTCCCAACGCTACTACAAAGGCGGCTAATCCAGCAACTTTATAGTTTTCAAAGGCGATTAAATAGCGTTTAACAATTGGTAAAGTCATGGCAATCTCAGGATTTTGGGTAATAGCAATTTGGTATTTACAGCCTTTTCAGTAATCATGCCATAGGCCGTCAAAGTCCCTCTCCCCCATGGGAGAGGGATTTAGGGTGAGGGTAATGTTTAGCACAATTTATCAACAAGCTGTATACCTTTAATTATTCTGTTATTGGTCGGGTCCAAATAATCGTTCAGCCGAGTTAATGAGTTGTTGAAAGAAGAGAGTAAAACCGAGGACATCGCGAAAGGGTTGGGTAAAGTTATTGAGAAACACAGTGACCTGGGTAATCAGATTACGATTAATCACAATCACATCTTCATCTTGTAGTAGAATGTTGTCGGTTTGGTCTCCTCTAAGTACATTTTTACCATTCAGAATCTGAGTAGTTGTTTGTCGAGATTGTCGGTCATATCGAATCAGGGCAATTTTATCGAGGTCTCCAGTTTGTAAAGGTACATTGGCGAGGATATCAATAAAGGTGCTACCATTGGGTAAGGCTACAGCACCGATCGCATTTCCGGCATAACTAAGAATTCTGACGGTAATTTGCTGGTTAACTAAAGTTGAACTAGCCACTAATTTGCGATCGTAGTCTCTCTCATCCACATCAGGAGCTAGTGGTAGTACAATCACCGAATCACCATTAGATAGAGAAACATCCGGGAGAGCCGTAGCTTCTGCTAAGGGTGTATATAGATCTATGATATCTTCTAAAACTCGACCATCAACGGTAGTGCGACAAACTAGGACGGTACGCAAATCAGCAGTTAATGTCGCACCTCCGGCCGCTAACAGAGCCGTAGAGACGCGAGAACCCCCAGCCGGGAGGGTATAGAAACCTGGTTGCACAACTTCCCCAACGACGGTTACTTGGGCGGGAACTGGTGCAGCAGCCAGACTATAATTTTCTAACAGATCTCGCTCTACGCCTTCTGATGGGCTAACCTCCATAGTGGGAACTGTAATCACATCGCGATCGCTTAGGCGAATATTAGGCGGTTCCATACCCAATAATAGGGGGGTAAATAGGTCGATTTGGGTTTCGAGGGTTTGTCCGGTGGGTAAAGTCCGGCGCACAGTAATCCGTCGTAAATCTGCCCCTGGTCTAGTTCCCCCCGCCGTAGTCAAGGCGACAATTAGCTGTGGTGATGGTAGGGGATAAAAACCTGGTCTGGCAATTTTTCCGGTCACGGTGACTTGTACCGGTCGCTGATTGACCAGAGAGACGACAACTTCAGGGTTTCTGACAAATTGAGCTAGGCGGGGTTGAATATTCTGGCGCACCTGTTCTAAGGTTAATCCTTCCAATTCCACTAGACCAATTAAAGGCATAGCTAGGGAACCTTGAGGACCAATGGTAGCATTGGGAATAGTTAATTCTTGGGAACGCTGACCATTGACAAACACATCAATAAAAATCTGATCTCCAGGTCCTAGCTCATAACTTTTCATGCGATCGCCAACAGGGCCTTCAAACACAGAAGGTTCCACCGGAATACCAGAGGGTCTGGTCTGAATGGGAGCATCCACATTGCGGAAAAGCTCTAATAGTGTAGGCCAGTCCGGTTGTACTGGTGCGGGTTGTCCGCCGCCTCTCGGTAGGGGTTGATTCACAAAGGAGCGAGGTAAGATGCACCGATCAGGTATCCTTTGAGCCATAGACTTTCCGCCACTGGTGATGATGGCTAAAGGAATAATACTCGCCACTGAGTAGAGACTGGTGAGGAATAGGGATTTAATCGGGTTGAGGTTAGCGCCCATATCAACACTGTGGATAACTGTTTATTCTGGCTGGAAAATCGTGGTCATCAATTCTTTTTGGATATCCTGACCGAGGGATTGAGCTATAGTTGCCACTGTTTCTATGTCACCCAAAGGCTCCATAGGAATCATAATACTGACAGCTACCCAGGGAGCGCGATCGCCTCTTAGTTGAGCTTGGCGATCGGCAAAAAACCAGTGACTTGGTGCGGGAGAACCGCCATTATGCCAAGCGTACCATTGTACAAGGGCATAGGTTTGGCGGGGGTTCCAAGCCCGAAAAAATCTGGCGTTAATTGTCACTGGTTGGGGGGAGTCTAGGGTCAATTGCAGGGTACGATGGGAGTCAGTTCTGAGGCTCTGTAACCCTTGCAGATCCATCCATTCGACTTGGGGCTGGTCTTTATAATAGTTTTGGGGAAACAGCAATAGCAGGACTTCGGTATCATTTTGTTTGAGGCTCTGCAAAGACCATCTCCTCGCCCCCACTTGAATGGTATCGTGACTGGTAGTTTCCCACCCTGGTACGGTTAAACCCTCACGGCGAATGGTTTGCAGTTGAGGGAGAGCTTGAATATCAGGCATATCTGACCAGGACCAGCCACCCCGAAAGAAACCGGGAAGGGTCCCTACCAAAAATAGGACTAGGAGAAATCCCAATAGTACCCATTGAGAGGGTTTTAGCTGTAGTTTGGGGGTTTCATGGCTGGTGGGTTCAAGATTCGGGGCTGATTTGTCCATTATCTTCGGATTCCTCTTGCTCAGGGAAATAATATTGCATTAATTTCATCACAATCACCAATAGACCCAACATAGAAGCAGAATATAGGTCTCCTCCCCACCCTTCATGAAGCCAATCAAAAAGTTCTTGATTACCTGTGCCGAAAAACAGAGTTAATAGGGTATTGCGGATAATATTCGCGACAATACTCGTCAAAGCTGCTGCCACCAAGAAGAGGATGGTTTTGGTTCTCGAAGCGATCGCACCCGTCCAGTACAATAACATTAAACCGACATACAGACTGGTAAATAACATTTTCAGGCCAGCACAGTGTGGCGCAACCTCAACAATTTGTCCATTTACATAGAGATAGATTTGATCTACTGTCACCGGGACGTTAAACTGGATCAGAACAAATCCCGCCATATTAGCGATAAAGGTTTGTAGAGGCAGGGCTAAAGGCTCTATCAGATAGGGGATATGGTTAGGGGTTGCCAGTAGCACAAATAATAAGGCTATCCCCTGCAATTTTAACCCAGGTATTCCTTTTAGCCAGAGGCAGAGTCCGGCTAGAATCATCGGAAAGGACAGATTGACTAAATCGGAGATACTACTGAGGTAGAAAACGCCACCGAGTCCTAATAATACTCCCCCCAAGGGGTGCAGTTGATTGGGTAGTTTGTTCCACTGGTGGCGGTTATTCCATGCAATATAAGCCGCGAAGGGTAGACCAATTACGCCGTGGCTAAAATATTCATGTTCGATGCTAATGCTTTTGTTCAGCCAGCCATCGTACCAATGCACGAGCAAAGGGCCGTATAATAACACCAACAAGGCGCAAGCCAATCCGATAAATAGATTTCGCTCTATCGCCACAGGAATTTTCGGTTGAGTTTCCATAAGCCTTAATAATTGTGTAATCGAGCCACATTCCCACCTGATTCGATGTCCCTATTTGGTCGCGAACATCTCGCACCTACTCGTTTTTAATTCCCAAGGCTGTGCGAATAGCTGCGACTACCCGATTAATCTGATCACTGGTAATTCCAGGATACATGGGTAAAGATAGAATCTGCTGGCTGAGGGTTTCAGTTTTGGGAAAGTCTCCAGCTTTGTATCCCAGATCAGTATAACCGGGTTGCAGGTGACAGGGGATGGGATAGTGAATACCTGTTTGCACCCCTAATTCATTCAGTTTAGCTTGTAGTTGATCGCGAGTGAGGGAACATTCCTCGGTCACACGAATTACATACAGATGATAAACATGACCGCCTTCACTGTAGTTGTAAATGGGGATAATGCCATATTCTTTGAGTACCATCAATTGAACATCATACTGTTCGGCGGCTAAATTGCGATCGCGGTTCCACCCTGGTAAATGACGCAATTTGACGTTAAGAACGGCGGATTGTATAGTATCTAAGCGGCTGTTAGTTCCCAATTCCGTATGTAGATATTTTTCCGGTGCGCCATAATTCCTCAGAATTCGCGCCTGTTTAGCTACGGTTTCATCGGAAGTCACCACCATACCCCCACTACCAAAAGCGCCTAGATTTTTGCTAGGGTAGAAACTAAAGGCGGCGGCGCGACCGATAGAACCGGCGCGATAGTTTTCGCAGGTAGCCAGATGAGCTTGTGCCGCATCTTCAAATACAATTAAGTTATGAGTTAGGGCTAGGTCCAGCAGTTGGCTAGGGGTGACAATTTGACCATATAGATGCACTGGTAAAATCGCCTTAGTTTTTTCGGTGACCGCCCTTTCGGCTGCGGCTATATCAATTAAAGCGGTGTTTAATTCACAGTCTACCAAAACGGGTTTGGCTCTGGCTTGCAAAATGCCAATAATGGTAGCAATAAAGGTATTGGCTGGGACTAAAACTTCGTCTCCTGGTTTCACCCCACAGGCTTGTAAACCGATGGCGATCGCATCAGTTCCGCAGGCGACACCCACCCCATATTCTGCACCACAGGCTGTAGCAAAATCCGCCTCAAATTCTTGCAGAGCGCGTCCCAGAATAAAATCTCCGCGTCCAATTACTGCATGAATTGCCTTTTCAATTTCATCGGTAAGTTCCTGATATTGAAAGGATAAATCAACAAAGGGAATAGGTGCCATAGAATCGGTCATGATTTTAGCCAATATGGAACAATTTGGGTGTCTATTTTTTACGGTGAAATTAGCCGAATTAACCAAAATAAAGCTGGAGTCTGGGGGGGTTCAGTAGTTAATCCCTTATGACCATACCACTGAATCTAACTGCATTTAAAAGCCGTTTCATGACCCACAATTAGGATGAATTCCGCCTTGATTGCAGATATGGGTAATTTGAGCATCACTCAAGTTTTGCACTCTGGAAAAATCAGCCCCCTGCATTCGGTTTGAGGTTTCACCTTGATGGGTTTCTTCGATAAACTCATCAGTGCGAGTTTCCCGATTAACCACAAAGGTCACCCCCTCAAAATTTGCGCCATGTAGTCTAGCACCCTGTAGGTTAACTAAACTCAGGTCAGCATTACTCAGGTTAGCATTTTGTAACCTAGCGTTTCTAAAATTAGTGCCAGTGAGTTGAGCTTGACTGAGGTTAGCATTCTGAAGATTAGCGCCTTGGAAGTCAGCGCCGGATAAGGAACCCCTTTGTAGATCTGCTTCCCGGAGGTCAGCAAACATAAATTGGGTTCCTTGGGCGTTAATCTGACTCATACGGGCTAATTTGAGGTCTGAGCGTGACAGATTAGCGTTAGTGATATCTGCTCCGGTCAAACTAGCTTCTTTTAGATTAGCATTTTCTAGGTTAGTGCCAATCAGACTAGCACTGCTAAAATTACTGCCATTCAAATCAGCATTTGATAAATTAGCGCGGTCTAGGGTCCCATTTAACAGGTTAGTGCGCCGCATGATGACGGGACTCATAAAAGCGCCTGTGAGGTCAACAGAGGTCAAATCAGCGCCGCTGAGGTCTGAGATCAAGTCGTCAAAGGTGTTAAAACGTCCGTCAGGTCCTGGTGAAGCAAAGCGACTATTACGGAAATTTGCATGGGTCATGATCGCACTGCGGAAACTGATCCCAGATAGGTCGGTTTGGTCTAGTACGAGGGTAAACTGAGCGGGAGGGGTGGTAGTTTGACCGAGATGAACACGACTGAGATCGGCTTGTTGGATAAAACCGCCATAGACTTTGAGAATTTTGGCGATCGCCCTTTGAGTAGCCTGCTGTCGTTGGGAAACAATACGTCTTTGCCGTTGGTCCGCCCCAAACCTCATGAAATCGAGGTCATTTCTCAAGGCTTGATTCAGTTTGCGGATGTTAGGTAAAGCCACCGGACCTGTACTCACCAAAGCCTGTTGAATCACCTCTAGCAATATGGGGTCATCTTCTTGACCGAGTAAATCCACCAATAGGGGAACAGCGCGGGGGTCTTGTAGGGTTCCTAAAGCTAAAATTGCTCCCCGCCGTTGTGCGGGGTCGGTGTTGGCGGTGGGAGAAAGGCGACCCACCAGCGCCAGGAATATTTCGTTATCTTGATTTTGGGAGGCGCGAAGGTTGGCTTGATTTTGAATATAAACTTGAGTACCAATAAAGGTTCCCAAAACCGCTGCCATGCTGGCGCTACCGACGATAATTAGGGTTAAGCCAGGATATTGTCGCATCCATTGCCATAAATTCCACTCTGGGAGTTTTGGCTTAGAGGTCAAGACGATCGCTTTGACGGATTGGTTTTCTTCTTCCCAGTCGTAGGAGGTAAATGGATTGGTAAAGAAGGAAGTCGCCGCGGGTTGTACATAAGTACCAGCCAGCAAATCGTGTCCGGTGCGACTGTGGAAGCGCCGCCCCATTAGTCCGTCAGCCACGAGCATAATTCCCGATAACCCCATAAATACCAGGAGATTGGGGAATGCGCCTGTCGCTTGCCAAACTAGATAGGCGATACCGACGGGAATGCCCCAACGCCCGATGGTTTCCCTGGCGATAATCCGTGAAAATCCGGGGGGGAGTTGTCTGGAGTTGACTACACGAACCCCAAACCAGCGTTTGGGAAGGGTTTGTCCGGTGGTGGACAATAGATAAAGCTGCCAGGAGGCGATCGCTATCGGCAAAATTAAGGCACCAGACCAAAAGAAATTCGTCAATGGAGATACACGGGGCTGGCGATCGCGCATTGGTAGTCCCAAGGTAGCGGCCACAGTTTCGGCTGTTCCTCTTACTACTGGGTTGAGGGGGACTGACACAGAACCGCGATTAGCAATCGCACCGATGGTCAATGGGGCTAATCCCCCCACGATTACTAGGGAGATCTCGACCGCCCAAGCACTACAGCGACGCACCCAAAAGGGGAGTTGTTTGGCTTGTTTTTGCCAGGTAGGCGTTGGTTGGTCGATGCTGGGTCGGTTTGCAGTCGGACTAGCCATAATTAATAATTGCCTTTGTCTGAATCTTTGATGATGGGTTAAGCAGATTTCTTTAAATCTTGGGTTTTTGGGATGATTTGAATACTTGATAACCTATGTACACTATCACCCCGACTACCGCAAGACTTATGGCTAAGGAAATTAATTCGACAAGGGTTTTTAATAGGGCTAACCCGGCGATGACTCCCACACTGGCTACGGCTATCTGTCCGGCTTTGGGTAATCTCTTGAACCGCGCCATCAACTGACCATATAGGGTTTTTAGGCTGCTGTTTAAGTTGGAGGGGGTGGGATTTATGGGTGCATTGGGGTTAACTTCGGCTTCGAGTTCCTCGAGGCGACGATTGATTTTCGGGTCGTCTTGGTAGTTCAAGGGATTTCTCCTCCGGGGATATAAAACAACGCTTTACCATTGTACAAGGAGATTAAGAGGGTGGGTTATGACTAATATTAACTTGGGTCAAGTTTTCACCGCTGGACTTCTGGGGGTTTCCCTGTTTCTGGCTGCGGCGCAGTCGGCTTTGGCTGACAGGCGATCGGTTTCTCCTGGGGTGGCTATCACTTTATCGGGAACTTCGGGGGGAAGTTCTAATAGCCGAGACTGTGGTTGGATCGCTGAGAGTCCTAATCATATTCTGGATGTGACTCAGGATCTACCATATTGGAGTATTACTGTACAGACGGCTGGGGCTCCCACTTTACTGATTGATGGTCCGGCTGGTCGCTATTGTGTACTCCCGGAGAGTCCCTCTGGGTCTATTTTACAGTTTTCCGGTTATGGTACTCGCGGGACTTATCGGATTTTTATTGGCGATCGCCAACAGTCTCAACATCCTTATAGCCTTTCTATTTCTGACCGTAAGCCCTAGATTTCTGGCTTTTTGGGGCGATCGGTGACTCGATTCTGTTTCCCATTACGGCTGATTATGTCATAGTAAATCACTGCTGTAATGGATTGGAAAAACGGCCAAGTCAGCAGAATCATTGCAATTAACACAGCCAAGATAATTAAGAAATTCACCAAAGCTGCTAAGTCATACGGCAAAATTACACTGATAACTAATCGGCTGATTGTCATAATCAACTGACCCCCAATGCTGACGGGGAACGTGGCTAGACCTGCAACTATCGTAATCAAGATAATTTTAAAGGCTGATTCTTTGGTTATTTGCCAACTCTTGCTAATTGCTCCGGTGGCAGTCATCGGGTTTTCTACGGCTAGAATCACGTCACATATATACAGGCGGGCTGATATCCACATCAACCCTATATAAAACATGACAAATGCGACTACTCCTAATAAAAATCCTAGTAATAATGATACCAAACTTTCGGGACTCAGTAGGATAGATACCAAGAATCCGGCTATTCTCACAGCTATGGCTAAACCTATAAAAGCCCCAATCATAATCAATAGTAGCAGAAGTGATTGCCCTAAAAAACTCCATTTGCGCTTGTCTGTATAGCGTTTAGCGTCTGCTCCTGGTTCGGGGCGTTCGCTCACCTCAAAAAAAGCTAAACGAGCGATCGCTCCTGAAATCGCCGCAAATTTCGCCCAACCATAAATGGGAACAATCAGCCATAAAAAGCCGAAAAACGCCATAGTAAAGTATTGTTTAAAATGGTCTCGATAGATACGAAATCCGGCACTAATCACATCACCCAAGTTGAGGGATTTATGAGCATATTTATTAGTCATGACTAAATTTATAGATGCAGCTATAGGATTTTTGACTGTCTCCAAAATTACAGATTCTTGGTATCCTTGATTTCACCAAAGCCAGAAATGCTGATCGTCTTCACCTAGGGGGGGTTTAGGGGGGGATCCAGGAATCTGCTTTTAATTCACCAGCCAGACAATTCCTATGGTGGGGATTATACAGGAATCGACCAATTAGGGCGATTTTCTTAAACAAAATTTTATAAATACCTTCAGATTTCCAAGATTTTGGGGTTATCTGTGACTAAATCCTGTTCATCCTGATGGTTGATGAGGTCGTAGTAAATCACGGCTTTAATGGATTTGAAGAAGGGGATAGTCAGCGCCCCCATAGCAATTAAAACAGTTGATAAAACTAATAAATTCAGCCCAACTGCTACGTCAGCCGCCACTAGGGAATTGATAAGTAATCGGCTGAGTAACAAAATAAACCGAGTCGCTATGGGGAAGGGTAAGGTTGCTAAAACTGCGACTATAAAAATACCCATAATTTGAAACTCTGATTCTTCGGTAATTTCCCAACTTTTCTTGATAGAAGTTTTGGCGTTGGTCTGGTCTTCTAATGCCAGAATCACGTCACATATATACAGACGGGCTGATATCCACATCAACCCCATGTATAAGATGATAAATCCAAATACTGCCAATAAAAATATCAACCATGATAACCAAAAAGTCTCAATATTCAGTTTCATAAATATGAAGATTGCCGTACCAAGAACCATACTAAAACCTATGAAAATGCCAATGATAATTAATCCGACGAGCAGTAATTGTCCTAAAAAACTCCATTGGCGTTTGTTAGTGTAGCGTTTAGCGTCTGATGGAGGTTCGGGGCGTTCGCTCACTTCAAAAAAGGCTAAACGAGCGATCGCTCCTAAAGTGGCGAGACATTTAGCCCAACCATAAACGGGAACAATCAGCCATAAACAGCCGACCAAAGCCATAGTAAAGTATTGTTTAAAATGGTCTCGATATATCCGAAACCCGGCAATGATAACATCACTGATACTTAGAGAGTTTTGAGGGTATTGATTAGTCATGACTAGGTTATAGATAGAGTTAGAGGATTTGGCTAATGTCCCACAAAATTACCAACCAATATCTGGGATAAATTTTAGATAAAAACCAGGTTACTGTAATCGCTGAATTTGATATTGAGAATCCCGAAATCCCCCGGTCAAACCTTGCTCTAAAAACAGTTTTCCAGCCTGTTCAAAATCACTGATGGCACCTCGGCGATCGCCTAAAGATGCTCGGACCATTCCGCGACCATAAAAAGCACCAGCCAAATTAGGTCTGATGCGAATAGCTTGGGCGTAGTCTGCGATCGCCTCAGAGTAATTACCAAGTTCAGCATGAGCCTGAGCGCGATTACTGTATGATTCAGCATCATTAGGATTCAGACTAATAGCTTGGCTATAGTCAGCGATCGCCGCCTCATAATCCTCAGCCAAAGAGTGAACTAACCCCCGATTACTGTGAGCCTTAGAATTATTAGGTTCTAACTCAATCGCCTTAGTACAATCTCCAATAGCTGCATCATAATTTTGCACATTCAGATGAGCAATACAGCGATTATTATAATCCATAGCTGTGGGGTTTAATTGAATGGATCTACTACAACTTTCTATCGCCGCCTCATAATTCCCTAAATTGATGTAGGTACTGCAACGATTCCCGTATGCTTCAGCATTATCTGGTTCCCAACTAATCACTTGATTATAGTCTGCTAAAGCACCTTGATAATCTCCTAAATGAAACCGAGCGCGACCCCGATTATAATAAGCAGCAGCCGACTCGGGATTGAGTCTAATTGCTTCTGTATAATCAGCCATTCCTGCTTGTAAGTTACCAGATTTAACGTGAGCGCTTCCCCTAGCGCGATAGGCTTCACTATTGTTTGGTTGTCGCCTAATTACTTCGGTATAATCTAATATGGCGGCTTCGTAGTTTTCTTGGCTATAATGGGCGAGTCCCCTTTGATAAAAAGCATCTGTATCTTCTGGGTTCAGACGGATCACTTGATTTAGGTCATTAATAGCATTACCAAAATCTCTCATTTGATGGTATGCTAAACTGCGGTTAAAATAGATTTCAGGATTAGTAGGATCAAGTTTAATGGCTTGGGTATAGTCAGCGATCGCCTGCTCATATTTCTGGAGATCATAGTAAGCATTAGCCCGTTTACGGAAGGCTTCACTATTATCAGGAAATAGCTGGATTGACCGAGTAAAAGCCTTAATTGCCGCCTCTGGGTCTCCCGCTTCCAGACGTTCTACCCCTCTTTTTAGGGCGGCTTCTGATTTGACAGGATCGGGGCGGCTTAACACTTGAAATAAGCCAAATATCACGATTAAACCGACTAATCCGGTTGCCGCTATTCCCACTACAGTCCAGAGGCGATTTAAGGATATGTCTCGTCGCGGTTTGTGTGTTTTATAGGGGGGATGATTTGGGGAAGTTGGGTTAACTAACCCGGTTTTTCCGGTGAGTTGATTTAATTCAGCGATCGCATCAATAGCGGATTTATATCGTTTCCCATAGTAATGATGCACCATTTTATCTATAATACTAGCTAATTCGTTACTAACTCGCGCCCGCTGTCGCCAGGCAATTTCTCCAGATATAGATAGGCTAGGATCTTGGAGTTTGGGCAAATCTGAGCCTTCTAAACCAGTTAAAGCCTGAATAGCAATCATTCCCACAGCATAGAGATCGCTATTAAATTGGGGGTTTCCCTGGAATTGTTCGATCGGCATATAGGAGGGTGTACCCGTGGCGATCGTTCGCATGGGTTGATTATTTTCCTCAGCCAGTTGGCTAGTCACGGCTTTGACGGAACCGAAATCGATTAAGACTAGGGCTTGGTCTGATTTGCGGCGAATTAAATTAGAGGGGTTAACATCTCGATGAATTACGCCATTTTGGTGAACAAATACTAAAATATTGAGGATTTCTTCTAAGAGTTCGATCACTAGATCTTCTTTCCAAGGATGACCGGGAATTAGTTCTTTATGAAGGGGATGTCCTTCGATAAATTCTTCGACTAGATAGAAGTGATTATTATCCTCAAAATAGGCTAATAATAGGGGAATGCGATCGTTGCGTCCTAGCTTTTCTAAGATTTCTGCTTCCTGTCGAAATAGGCGTAAGGCTGTTTTCAGGATTTTGGAATTATTACTAGGGGGACGCAGTTGTTTAACCACACATTGAGGATGACCAGGACGGCGGGTATCTGCGGCTAGATAGGTCTGACTAAATGCTCCTGAACTCAAAATTTGTACAATTCGATACCTTCCATCTAGGAGTTGACCAATGATTTCCATCTGGCGTTGAGGTTTGAAACTTCTAGGGGAGTTCGAGGAATGGGGTTTGGAGCGATCGTCTAAGTTCATAATATGTTACAGTTTGATATAAAATGGCTGGAGAGAGCAAATGGAATCGGTTTTCCTATCGATTAACTGATTTTCATCAGGATTGAGAACTCACCATTGAGTTTCTTATGTCAATTTTGGCATAAAATTTTGGGTATAGTCTATATCAACCATAACAAGTGTCAGCACCCCGATCTAAAAAGACGGCGGCTCTCATTCCGCCTAAGCTGCTGACGAGCGATCGTCTTATACGGAGCGGGTTCTAAATAGTCTGGACTTCCATATAGATGATTAAAGAATATGCTTGTATGGGCGGGTTCTAAAGAATCGGGACTTCCATATAGATGATTACAGAACCCGCCCCTACTATATTGGCAAGTGAACCCGGTCTGATTGTACCATGCCCTTGGTCTTTAGGTAGGTATGCAGACCATGATCAAGATCTAGTTTCCTGAGATTACAAAATATTATCAATTTTTGGTGAAAATTACCTGGAAAACCATGCACAATTTTATCCCCCCTCATCGATTTTTCCCTTACCTAACTTGGACAGAAATTGCGGAAATGCCCGATCCAGAAAATACCGTAATTATCCAACCAATTGGGGCTATAGAACAACACGGCCCCCATTTACCGTTAATTGTGGATGCTGCTATTGCTACCGCCGTGACGGGTCTAGCCCTAGAAAAACTCGATCGCACTATTCCCGCCTATGCCCTGTCTACCTTACATTACGGCAAATCTAACGAACATTGGCACTTTCCGGGAACCATCACCTTAACCTCTGAAACCTTAATATCAGTATTAATGGAAGTAGGGGAAAGTATATATAGGGCGGGGTTCCGCAAATTAGTATTTCTGAACGCTCATGGTGGACAACCCCAGATTTTAGACATGGTAGCGCGAGACTTGCATCAACAGCATGAAGATTTCATGGTATTTCCCCTGTTTGTGTGGCGGGTTCCCCACATAGCCAAAGAACTATTTTCCCCGGAAGAATTGGAATTAGGGATTCACGCTGGAGACATAGAAACCAGTGTGATGTTATCAATTTTGCCTGATGTGGTACGCCGGGATAAGGCGGTGCGAGAGTTTCCCCACGGCTTACCCTCCGACAGTTTACTGAGTATGGAAGGAAAATTGCCCTTTGCTTGGGTAACGCGGGATCTAAGCGCTAGTGGTGTGTTGGGAGACGCAACGGCGGCTACAGAAGAGAAGGGGAGTCGCCTACTGGAGTCGGTGGTAGACAGTTGGGTAAAAGCGATCGCAGATATTTATAAATTTCAGCAGCCCCAGTGTTTCCGCTCTGTGTCAAAATAAATCGATATCGGAAATAGAGCCTAAGTAATGACAATGATCAACTCTACTCTACAGCAAGCCTTTAACCGAGGCCAAGGGCTGAAAGTAATTAGCGGTTTAATGAATTTCCATCGCCCCAATGTGGTGGCGGTGGTGAAAGCAGCAACTCAAGGCGGCGCGACCTTTGTAGATATTGCCGCTGACCCGGAATTAGTGGCGATCGCGCGTGATTTGACCCATTTACCTATTTGTGTGTCAGCCGTAGAACCAGAAAAGTTCCTCCCCTGTGTGGAAGCTGGCGCTGATCTGATTGAAATTGGGAATTTTGATGCTTTCTACGCCCAAGGACGGCGCTTTGAAGCCCCCGAAGTGTTGCAGTTGACCCGTCAAACTCGATCGCTACTTCCTGAGATTACCCTATCCGTAACAGTTCCCCATATTTTGGAACTGGATCAACAAGTCCAATTAGCCATAGACTTAGTGGAAGCTGGGGCGGATATTATCCAAACAGAAGGGGGAACTAGCGCTAACCCTGTGCATCCCGGAACTTTAGGATTGATTGAAAAGGCTGCGCCTACCCTAGCCGCCGCCCGGGAAATTTCCCGCGCCGTATCGGTTCCAGTATTATGCGCTTCTGGAATTTCTAGTGTAACAGCACCTTTGGCGATCGCCGCCGGTGCTGCCGGTGTCGGTGTCGGTTCAGCTATCAACCGCCTCGATAATGAATTAGCAATGATTGCAGCGGTTCGTAGTCTCGTGGAAGCATTAGCCACCGTGAATACTGCCCGGATTTATCAGTCTTAGAAAATCTCTACAGCCCCAGCGTTCATCTCTTTGGCAGTTATTAATTATCCGCCGATTACATGACACTTGGGGCTGTATTCTCATCTCAATCTCCCGCGCAAGTTAAAAACCAGATCGAATAATCTTCAATTAATTGATAATTATCAGACTCCTCATCTGTGCATTCTAAATCCGCTAGGTCTAGGGTAAATAATTTCTCATCGCTAACCCGTCGGACTTGCACTTGTAAGCCATATTCTTCATCAAATTTATCAGCAAAGCCCAGAATTTCAAAAGTATCTTGATGGGAAGGATTGTTGATTTTTTGTTTCTCGTATTCCTTTTTGCGACCGGAAGACAATAGATATTCTTCTTCCCAAGCAAATTCATCACTTGCGGTTACATAACAAGGTAACTTGATTTGTTTTTTCAGATATTGCAGATAGAGTTTAAGTTTTTTTCGGAAACTATAAGAAGGCTTAAAACCCAAGTTTTTTTCAGTCTTAGCTACCGCCATTTCCAGGTCAGCATCGGTCAAATAATCAAGGTATAAGTCATCAATACCTGGGATATTTTCGATATCACTTATAGTCAAGTTTTTGATGACATCCAACATCAACAAACGAGGATCTTCTGGGAGGTCTAATCGGTCTATACTGTTACCACTACGGATATTAAAAGTAATCGTCTCATCAATTTGAATCCCCTTGAGGTCAGACGGTTCGGGATGAGTCGAGGCGGATTTTAAGTTTTTCTGAAATTTTGTCATAATATTTAGGTTAGTGAACAACAGAACTTACTTTAATTTGTTCTGGATAGATCCGAATCATCAACAGGAGACCAAAATTGTGACCCAAACAGTACCAACCTCTCAGCCACAGATCTACCAAGGACAGTTTGGCGAGTATACCATCACTGATGACGATCGCCAGGGAGTCCTAGTATATAGAGTTAGTTTGGCGATCGCCGCCGTCTGCTTTGGTTTAGGGACCGCTTTAGTCTTATGGGACTCACACAGCCCCATATTCCGGCAACTGCTGACCCCTATTTATCTTGTGTTCTGGTTAGCTTTGGGAGTTAGCCTGTTCACAATTCATATCTATCTAATTATTTTACACAGATTCCTTCAGTTTTGTTGGCTCATTGGGGGTATTGCTACCCTGGTAGTGGCGATCGCAGATCCTGAACCCTTAGCCGTCACCGTTTATAATCAGCCATATAGCTTATTCGGTGTCGGCTTTACATTTGTGGCTCTAACAGGCATTTATTTTAAGGAGGCTTTTTGTTTTAATCGCATGGAAACCAAACTGCTAACTCCCCTAGTCCCCCTCTTACTGTTGGGATATATGGCGGGAGTGTGGACAGTCATCAATCAGAAATTTTTGTTGTTTTTCTGGGCTATTCAATTCGGGATTTTTGCCCTCCGCAAGTGTTTCCAAGCCATTCCTTCTGATATTGGTGATAAAAGTGTATTTGATTACCTTCACCAACAGCGATCGGCCCAATCGCACAATTAAGTATAATTGACCCCACTACCCAGTCATCAATCTGACTAGCAGCCCCTAGAAGCTGTTGTCAAAGATAACCGGTCAATATTAGCAACTTCTGCCCTTTTCCTTAGCCAGGGGCAGGATATCTCCAGATCAAGGCGATCGCAGATTATTCTTGACTGCTATAGCCACTAAGTCCATGATCGCATATATTTGATGATGGTAACATCCGTAATTTCACTCAAGACAATCTGAATACGTTAAATGCTTACTCCACCCTAAATCAAATTTTCTTGATCAATTCTGAAAACCTATGGCCACAATAGAGCCCGAATCAATGTCCATGGAACTACAAGGAAAACTTGTAATTGTAGATTTGGACGAAACGCTTTTTCTGCGAAACTCCACAGAAGAATATCTAAATTCTTTACAGCCTAAAACCTTGGGGGCTGTTTTATTAATTGCCCTAGATATTCTCAAGCCTTGGAACTGGTTACCCCAACCCCTCAAAGGAGACCAATCAAGGGATTGGTGTCGTGTAATTATCTCCACCCTAATTTTTCCCTGGACTTTAATTTTTTGGCAACAGCAAGCCCAGAAACTTGCCCATAATTATATCAACCAGGAACTGATCCTAAAATTCCTTGAACAATTCCCCTCACAAATAGTTATTGCTACCCTCGGCTTTGATCTAATTATAAATCCCATTATTAAGAATTTACAATTTTGTCCTGATGCTGTGATTAGTTGTCGGTTTTGGCAGGGAGGGGTTGATCGTCAACGGGGAAAGTATGAGTTAGTTAAAGCAGTATTAACTGACGAAGAAATCGCCAATGCCGCCGTCATTACAGATTCCACAGATGATCAGGTATTATTGGATGCTGTAGCATCACCCTATCTCGTGCAGTGGCCTGATGCTCAATATGTCCCGGCTATGGCTGATGCTTATATTCCATTTTTGTATCTGGAACGCGGTAAGCGCCCCGGCCAAAAATATTTCATCAAGAACATTATTGCAGATGATTGGTTAGTCTTGATTTTGGCGATCGCTTGGATAAGTCCTTATCCAGCTTTACAATCAATCATGATGCTGTTTTTGCTTTTATCTTTTTGGTGTATCTACGAGTATGGCTATGTAGATAATGATATCATCGCCGAAACTTTTGAGCAAAAACCTACTCTCAGCGCCACCTATCAAAACTACAAAAATCGTGTCAAACTCTTGCAGGTTTGGTTATGGGCGATAATTTTGGCAATACCCGGACTTTTCTTGTTAGAGGTGATAAAACTTCAATTAACCCCAAAAACTATCAATTTATCCCTACTCAGTTCTATGGGTTTAGATGGTGTCCTGTGGCTCACTTTTTTGAGCGTTGTATTTGGGTGTTTTTGGAGTTATAACCGCCTTGACAAACAAACTCGAATTTGGCTATATTTCTGCTTACAAGCAAGTAAATGTTTTGGGTTTTTGATAGTAACTACCACAAATAGCATAGGTATTATGTTATTTGCTTCTCAAGTTTTAGCTCGCTGGATCGCCTATATTGTGTATCGAGTCGGTAAACACACCGAATGGATGGAATTTCCGGGAGAGTTTTTCCGGTGCTTTTTGTTTACATTTCTGATTATTTCTGTCGCACTAGGAACCGGGGAATTATCCATTTTACTGAGTTGGCAAACTCTCGTGATTTTTGCCTGGTGTGCTTACCGAGGACGTAGGCAATTTGTCAATATTTGCCGTCAAGCATACCCAATATATAAGGATAAAACTCTGGTCTAATTGCCAAGCCAACAGCTTGCACAGCTAACCGTAATTGTGCAAGCTGCTAGGTAAGCTATCGGATCCTGCTGCCTTTTTCAGATACTATAACCCTGGATATTTTCCGGGTTAAATTGTTTGAGGGTGCGGGTAGCTTGACGGACTAAAGTTTCCGAACCTTGAACCACAACTAGATATTTACCAGCATTGAGGCGATTTCGATAGGGTACAGCATCTCCCCCGCCAATAATCAAGCCTACCCCGCCGCCAGCGAGAATGCTACCGAGTCCCCCAGAAATGCCCCCCAGAATGCCACCGATGAAATGATCGCCAATTTCCCCCGCCCAAGCAAAGGTATTAAGTCCCGTGATTAAGCTAAAGGTGTAGCCAGCCACAAAGCCAAAAGGAATCAACCAACTAGCCATAAGTTTAACCTGTTTGCGGGCCGGATCATAGGGGTCAATCAAGCCAAACTCATCAGCGCTTTTGTATCCTCTGCCTAAAATACTCACTTGAGTGATTGGGATTTCGTCTTTTTCTAAAGCCAAATAGGCAGCCTCAGCTTGAATGCGATCGGGTAAAACAGCAATTAGGTAGTTCATATATGATGATTAGATTATTGGATATACGGCTGCAATTCTGTTAGTCACTAGGTTTCATGATCCCCCTGTTAAGGTTGGTAAATTTACCATAATTCTGTGGTTAATTATCAAGGGCCATGATGCTGGGGACAATCCAAACTAAATTTACTAAATTTTTGTGAACAATTTGTGGTAGGTCGTCCCCCTTAACGCTAGAATAGTTCACTGCGGTATTTTTACCGCGATCGAGATCTGCATCAACAGACTCTCTCAATTTACCACGAATCCTTAAATCAAGGAAGTTGTGGTTAATCCCCTACAGTTGCAATTTATTAGCCCAACCATGCCTAAGGTTCTTGTATCTGATCCGATTGATCAAGTTGGACTTGACATTATCTCTCAGGTGGCTCAGGTGGATGTCAAAACCGGACTACCTGCTGAGGAACTGGTAAAGATTATTCCCGAATATGATGCCCTGATGATCCGTTCTGGTACTCGTGTCACCAAAGAAATAATAGAAGCGGGTACTCAGCTGAAAATTATTGGTCGGGCTGGTGTGGGGGTGGACAACGTGGATGTTCCCGCCGCCACCCGCCAAGGAATTGTCGTAGTTAACTCCCCCCAAGGTAACACGATCGCCGCTGCCGAACACGCTATAGCCATGATGTTAGCCCTATCGCGCCATATTCCCGAAGCCAATGTATCCGTAAAAAGCGGCCAGTGGAATCGCAAACAGTTTATTGGGGTAGAAGTTTACAAAAAAACCCTGGGGATTGTGGGACTGGGTAAAATCGGTTCCCATGTAGCCTCCGCCGCCAAAGCTATGGGGATGAAATTACTAGCCTATGATCCATTTATTTCCCAAGATCGCGCCGAACAGTTAGGCTGTCGGTTAGTAGATTTAGATTTACTGATCCGCGAGTCAGACTATATCAGTCTACATATGCCGAAAACTGAGGAGACCTATCATTTAATTAATGCACAGGCTCTGGCTCAAATGAAACCCACAGCTCGTATCATTAACTGCGCTCGTGGGGGTATTGTGGATGAAGTAGCTTTAGCAGAAGCTCTGAAAAATGATCAAATTGCTGGGGCGGCGGTAGATGTTTATGAAAACGAACCCCTAGAGGAAAATTCCCCCCTGCGGGAGTTGGGTCAAAAGGTGATCCTCACTCCCCACTTAGGAGCATCCACAGAAGAAGCTCAAGTTAATGTAGCCATTGATGTAGCTGAACAAATTAGAGATGTATTGTTGGGCTTACCAGCTCGTTCAGCGGTCAATATTCCTGGGTTGTATCCCGATGCTCTCGAACAACTCAAGCCCTATCTACAACTGGCGGAAACCTTGGGAAATTTGGTCAGCCAATTGGTAGGAGGTAGGGTCGATTTCTTGGATATCCGTTTACAAGGGGATTTAGCCAATCGCGATAGTAAACCGGTGGTGGTAGCGGCTCTGAAAGGTTTGTTATCTCAGGCTCTGCGGGAGCGGGTTAATTATGTTAATGCTACCATTGAAGCCAAAGAACGCGGTATTCGGGTCATTGAAACTAGGGATGCTTCGGTCTGTGACTATACCGGCTCTCTGCATTTGGAAGCTAAGGGATCTTTAGGTACTCATTCGGTGACGGGGGCTCTATTGGGCGATCGGGAAATTCGGGTGACAAATATTGATGATTTCCCCATTAACGTACCCCCGACTCGTTATATGTTATTTACTCTCCACCGAGATATGCCGGGAATTATCGGTAAAATCGGGTCGCTGCTGGGTAGCTTTAATGTCAATATTGCTAGTATGCAGGTCGGTCGTAAAATTGTACGGGGAGAGGCGGTGATGGTTTTAAGTTTAGATGACCCATTGCCGGACGGACTGTTGAGTGAGATCATGAAAGTAGCAGGTATCCGGGATGCCTATACGGTAACTCTCTAAACTCAAGGAAATTAGGGTGCTGGACTTAATGGCTCCTGGCAGACTAGACTGGAGAAAGTGGAGAATCAGATGCTCACACTACCTCTAGTGGGATAAATTATCCCCATACTTCTAGTGAGCTAAATGCTCGCATATTGTCTGGCCCCAAAAGTAACTGATATGGCACATAGCTGGTGGGAAATTCGAGTAGTCTGTGATTTGAACCTAGAAGAAACTGTCTTCTGGCGACTCGAAAATTTTGGCTTTCGGGGAACAGCCAGTCAAACTAAACATCAGTCTTGTTTGATTTGTGCCTATTTACCAGAAGAACAAGCTCATCTTTTGGACCTGGCGGCTTTATCTATTTTGCTGCGCCAGGATGCTTTGTGTATGGAAATGTCTATCCCTATTGTGCAATGGGATCTCATTGATGAGGAAGACTGGTCTAGTAGTTGGAAGCAGCATTGGGAACCAACGGAAATTGGCGATCGCTTTTGGATTTATCCGGCTTGGCTAACTCCCCCCGAAAATAGCGATCGCCTTATTTTACGTCTTGACCCTGGGGTGGCTTTTGGTACCGGAGCCCATGCTACTACTCAGCTTTGCTTGGAGTCCCTAGAAATGCGTTTGGGAATATTAGGGGAAAATCCGATCACTGTTGTTGATATCGGTTGTGGTTCGGGAATTTTGGGTATTGGTGCGATCCTATTGGGGGCGACTCAGGTTTATGGTGTCGATACTGACCCCTTAGCGGTGCGATCGGCTAATGAAAACCGCGACCTTAACCATATATCCCCAGAACAAATGATTAGTGAGGTGGGAAGTGTTGAGGAGTTGATTAAGCGTGCTAAAGGACCTGTTGATGGGATTTTATGCAATATTTTGGCTGAGGTGATTATGGATATAATTCCTCAGTTGGACTGTCTGACTAAACCTAATAGTTGGGGGGTTCTCAGTGGTATTTTGCTAGAACAGGCTAAACCGATCGCTGATTTGTTAGAACAACATGGCTGGATCGTCGCCACTCTCTGGAAGCGACAGAATTGGTGCTGTTTCAATATTAGACGTTCTTGATAGTTGCACATCTGAAAAACTCTCACAATCATGATAATTGAGAGGGTGAAACAGTGTTAATCGTTCAGGAGGTAATATGGCTGATTTTAACTGGATAAGTGCATTAATGGGCGGGGTTTTAATTGGTATGAGTGCTACCATATTATTGGCTTTTAATGGTCGGATTGCTGGCATTAGCGGCATGGTTAATGGGGCGATTACTTTTAAATCCCAGGAGGCTTGGCGATGGCTATTTATTCTGGGTTTAATAGCTGGTGCTGCTATTTATGAATATGGATTTCCATCGCCACCAACTCCCCCGTCAAATTCCGTACCTTTATTAATGATTATTGGTGGTTTTCTAGTGGGGTTTGGTACTCGTATGGGTAACGGTTGCACCAGTGGTCATGGGGTTTGTGGTTTGGGTCGCTTTTCTATGCGATCGCTGATAGCAGTTCTCTCATTTATGACCACTGCTTTTATTACTGTATTTATCATGCGTCATGTTTTAGGGGTGTAATTTTATGAACCTCAAAGAAAATATAATTGTCTTGGTTTCTGGGATTTTATTTGGTTTCGGGCTGGGTTTATCCCAAATGATGGATCGCGATCGCGTCTTGGGATTTTTGGATCTTGTGGGAGTTTGGGACCCTACTTTAATCTTTGTCCTCGGCGGCGCTGTGGGGGTGACAGCGATCGCTTTTCGGTTTGTCCTCCGTCTTCCTCACCCCCTATTTTCCAACAAATTTTATCTACCTACTCGCCAAGATATCGACCCCACTTTAATCATGGGAGCCGCTATTTTTGGCATTGGCTGGGGTATTGCTGGCTACTGTCCGGGTCCCGCCATTACCGCCCTAGTTTTAGGTATTCTTAACCCGGTATTGTTTATAATCGCGATGATTGCTGGGTCCTTGGCTTATACCCTCTCATCTAAGCTAACAGGTCCTGGGCCAAAGTAGGAAACCATCATTAAAGAACCAATTAGGGCTAAGTTCTTTAAAAATGCCGTTTTCTGAGCAGGATCATCTAGGAAATTGTGGAAAACTAGGGTGGTGGGGATTAAAAATAATATCAAAATAATCGCCCCCCAACGGGTTTTATAACCTAGAATTAAAGAAAAAGCCCCCACTAATTGAAACACAATATTTCCTAATAGCATTAAATTGGGATGTGGCAATCCCCGCAATGCTATCATTTCCTCGGTAGCGGCGAAATCCAAGATTTTGCTAACGGATGAATTGATAAAAATGGTGGCTAAAAATGCTCGTCCAATTAGGGGAATATAATTCATAATCCAATTATCTTGAGACAACAAATGCGATCGCTTTCTTTGGGATTTATCCTTAAAAAACTCGATAGCCGGATCAGGACTATTTAAAAAGGCAATTTCCCGGTAAGGGCGGATAATCGGTTTTAGCAGTCTCAGTCCTAAAACACAATCCCAGAACCAGTTATAGCCGACTGTTAAGCGATTGCGCCATCCCGGTAGATAACACATATGAATCACTAACCAAGTTAGCCAACCCAAAAATCCGGTGTTATTGAGGCGATCGCATGACAAAATCCCAGCATAGCGACTAATAATAGCAGCCTTGCCTTTATCAATATAACGAAAAGGTTGCGGAGATGTTCCCCGTAACTGATGCAAAATATTGGTCGCCACCGCTTCCCCCTGTTGGATAGCTTCCGGGGCGATACCGCTAAGACCATGATCAGGCCTGAGAAAAGCCACATCTCCGATCGCATATACTTTAGGATGATCGGGAACTCGTAAAATCGGTTCCACAATGATTTTACCCTTGGCGGCGGTAGAGATTTGGTCAAGCTGGCTGGGATGATCGACTTGTACCCCTGCTGTCCAGATAATAGTTGGGGCGGCGATCGCTTCTCCGGTGTCTAATTCTACCCCCTGGGAGTTGACCCGCAAAACCCGACGATTTAACCAGACAGATACCCCCAATTGGCGTAAATGACGTTCACAATAGGCGCTAAACCCCTGGGAAAAGTTGGGAAGTAGGCGATCGCCGGAATGTACTAAAATCACCTTCGCCAGGGGGAATAACCGCCGCCAACCTAACAAAGCGCGGAGTTGGTCGATTAAACCTCCGGCCAATTCTACCCCGGTCGGACCGCCACCAACAATCACAAATGTCAATAACCGGGCGCGATCAATGGGTTCAGGTTCTAAAATAGCCCGGCGAATGCGATCGACGATATGATGGCGCACAACCGCCGCATCTTCTAGGGTATTTAAAGTTAAGCTATATTTAGCAGCCCCAGGGATGTGATCTAATTGGGGACGGCTTCCGGTAGCGATGACGAGAATATCATATCTGATTTGTCCGTGATCTGTATCTACCCATTGATATTCATAATTAATCCGGTCAACGTTAGTCTGGATAAATTCGACATTGGGATATTTTTTGAATGCTGACTGGAGGGGATAAACGATTTGGTGGGGATATAGTAACCCGGTGGCTACTTGATACAGTAGGGGTATAAAAGTATGGTAGCAGTTGCGATCGATTAGCAACACATTCGCGCCCGCCTTAGCTAGGAGGCGGGTTGCTGTTAAACCACCAAATCCAGCGCCCACAATGACAATGCGATCGCTCTTTAACGCCATGGGACTCGGGTTGCTCAACTAACATTTTTCTGATGTTAACAAATTCCCGCCATTTTTGCCTTCCAGTAGCTTACTTCAACCCCAGCCTCTCACGCCACCCAGGGACTCTGCTGTTAGGCGCAAGTGAACCAACGGGGGTTGGTATAAGTTTATCTATTTCCTCACCCCTTCTCGGTTGAATAATTAGGGAGGCTTCCAGAAACCTTTTTACAGCCGATTCACCCTATCCCAAATATCCGAGGTAATTGATTGTGACTAATCCTAAATTAGCCAACATTTCTCAAAGAAAGCGGGTTTCTCGGTGGGGTGTCAAGAAACCGGGTTTCTCAAAGAAAGCGGGTTTCTGGTAGGATAGCGATCGCATCACCAAGATTTAAGAAATTAAACCGGTTTCGGGGGACAATAGGGGTGCTATCTCTATTTGTGATAAAATAGACTCATAAACTGTAACTGTTGTAATTTAGCCAAGTTTTGTTCTATTTTTTGTGAGCAATAAACCCCTTTGTAGAGTTCGGAAACCACAATAGAACTCAGACAAGACGATTGAAAATGCTGGGCGAATTTGGCTACAGCATTGGGATGATTTTTAAGTAAAGCGATACATACGTTAGTATCTAGCAAATACATAAATCAATCAAGATTAAATAATTCTCGACCGTGGTTTTGATGGCGTTGTTGAGCGATCGCTGTAAAGGTAGCATCTAAATCGGGTTGGTTTGACCAAGCACCAAATAGTTGACATAATTGCTGCCAATGTTCTTCTGGTGTCGGGGGGATGGGTGGGCTAATTTCCAGGATAATTTCAGAGCCGTCAGGGACCGCAATATTTTCGGTTAGCTCGATAGTTTTACCGCGTTTAATGCCTCGGATTTGCATAAATATGGCTCTCATTTTTCTTCAGTGCTATTTCAGTTTAGCACATAGATTCTTGAAAGACAAGAAACCCGGTTTCTGGTAGGATAGCGATCGCATCACCAAAATTTAAGAAATAAACCCCGTTTCTGAGTCTCTGGAATGGGGTAAAATGGGAGTGCTATTCCCTACCCGGTGCGCGGCTATGGATGAACAAAGAGTGCAGGCTTATCTCTCCCTGATTCAAGAACTCCTCAACTGTCCGGGGGAAGCACTGCAAATCCTCAACAGTCATCTGGAGTTGGTGGATGAGGGGTTTGTGCAGGTGTGCGAGTGGGTGGCGGCGCAGTTGCAGGGGGTGTGATGGTTGCGGTATATTTAGATGTGTGTTGTCTCAATCGCCCCTGCTCAAGACGGCTCGCAGACATGAACACCAATTAAAGGTAGCTATTCGTAATCCGGTGGTGTGGCTGATTGAGGTTTTACAGGAGCAGTAAACAGGAATTTTTCATGATGAACGCATTAGAGTTAAGAGAAAAGGGCTATCAGATTTTAGTCAGTCATTTGGGACAGTCTGATGCGATTCGATTTTTGCAACAAATGGGTTGTGGACAGGGAGATTATACCCAGGAAAGGCGCGAGGTTTTAGAGTCTGTGACGCGGGAGGAGTTTTTGGATGAGTTACGCAAAATCAGAAATCTTGAGTAGTCGGGTTTTTGGGGGGTTGGGCAAAAGAAACCCGGTTTCTAGCAGCATCTGGTGTTTATTCACAAAAAATCAAGAAGGAAACCCGGTTTCTGAGAGTTTATGAACCCAGCCGGTAAACCTGGGATAATTGCCCTAGCTTGACATCAAACGATGCGGTTTCATCACAGCCAGCCTGTTGATTGATGCGAACAATCAAATAATCAGAAAAATCAGCATTTCCCGACTTCATTTGATTAATTGCCCAAGCGATATCATCGGAATTTTCAAATACAAAAATATTGGTATTTAAGAGAGTTTCTAGGATAGTAATGAGTTGGTCTCGCTTAATTTTATACCGACTGCGTAATACCCAAGCAACTTCACAAAGGACAATATTATTAATCAAGCAGGTTTGATGATTTTCTAGGGCTTGATTGATGTATCGATCCGCTTGCTGCCATTGTGATTCATCGTCTCGGACTAGAAAGCGGACGATGACATTGGTATCCAAACCTTTCACATCGATTCTCCTGCCCCTTCAGCAATGGCTTGTTCCATTTCCGCTAGAGAAACGGGTTTTCTGTCTGGATCGTAGAGACAACCCGATAAGGTACGGACATCAATTTTAGCCGCTTTGGGGACGGGTTCTAAATAGACTTTGCCATCAGGAGAAATGGCGATATTAATCGGGTCTCCCGGTTTTAATTGCAGCCAGTCGAGAATTTCTGGGGGAATCGTTGCGGTTCCCTCTGGGGTAATTCGGGTCAGTGCCATAAGGGGGTAATTTAATGGGTTGGATGCCATCTATTTTAACGGGAATGTAGCCGAATTGTGCATCAAATCTCTAAAATAGCGGGTTTGGGCAAAAGAAATCGGGTTTCTGGCAGCATCTGGTGTTCCTTCACCAAGATTTAAGAAATAAACCCCGTTTCTGAGTGTCTGGAATGGGGTAAAATGGGAGTGCTATACCCTACCCGGTGCGCGGCTATGGATGAAGAGCGATCGCAGGCTTATTTATCCCTGATTCAAGAACTCCTCAACTGTCCGGGGGAAGCACTGCAAATCCTCAACAGTCATCTGGAGTTGGTGGATGAGGGGTTTGTGCAGGTGTGCGAGTTGGTAGCGGCAAATTGCAGGGGGTGTGATGGTTGCGGTATATTTAGATGTGTGTTGTCTCAATCGCCCCTGCTCAAGACGGCTCGCAGACATGAACACCAATTAAAGGTAGCTATTCGTAATCCGGTGGTGTGGCTGATTGAGGTTTTACAGGAGCAGTAAACAGGAATTTTTCATGATGAACGCATTAGAGTTAAGAGAAAAGGGCTATCAGATTTTAGTCAGTCATTTGGGACAGTCTGATGCGATTCGCTTTTTGCAACAAATGGGGTTGGAAGGAGATTATACCCAGGAAAGGCGCGAGGTTTTAGGGTCGGTGACGCGGGAGGAGTTTTTGGAGGAGTTACGCAAAATCAGAAATCTTGAGTAGTCGGGTTTTTGGGGGGTTGGGCAAAAGAAACCCGGTTTCTAGCAGCATCTCTGTTCCTTAACAAAAATTTAAGAAATCAACCCGGTTTCTGAGTCGCGGGGATGGGTAAAATCGGGATGGTGTTCCCAAGCCATAAAACAGGGAGTGATGCAGGAATTTAACCGGGAGAACTCGCCTAATATGAGCGATCGCCTCAGAATTTACTTAGATGCTTGCTGTCTCAATCGTCCATTTGATAATCAAACCCAGCCGAGAATCGCCTTAAAGAACCTGTAAAACTAGGATTTTCTGGATATGATGCCACCCATATTGCTAGTGCAGAGCGAAGTAATGCCGATGTATTTTTATCCACAGACGATCGCCTAATAAACAGAGCAAAGCGAAATATTAAAACGATAAATGTTGCCATCCAAAATCCCGTACAATGGCTAATGACTGTCAACCCCAAATAAAAAGCAATTATGAGCAAGACACAACAAGAAATCATCAAACAAGGCTATCAAGTCCTAATCAATTCCTTGGGAGTTGTTGATACAATCCGGTTTATTCAATACTTTACTCATGGTCAAGGCGACTATACCCAAGAACGCCATCAGTTTCTCGACCAAACATCCTTAAATGAGATTCTGCTGACCATGAAAAAACAGCCAACAGACAACAGCACCCAATACGACGAAATAATTGATAATTGATAATTGGGTGTTCTGGCAAAAGAAACCGGGTTTCTGGCAGTCTCTCGATTCCTTCACCCAGATTGAACAAACCAATCCCGTTTCTGAGGGTTCGGTTTTGGTAATATCGGGTAAAATATGAACTAGATTCGTCCGGCTAGTTAGTGGCGAGGTTAATTGATGAATAAAATCACCCTAGAAGAAGTAAGTCAAAATTTAAGCAATTATCTGCAACGCGCCCAAGCTGGAGAAAGTTTTGTGATTTTTCAGGCAGACCAACCTGTTGCTAAAATTGTTTCGGCGAAATCAGAGGGGATTTTAGAGGCGTTTGATGCGTTTCGCGATCGCCTTGTAGCCGAGGGGATAAACTTAGAAGTTGATGATATTTTTGCCAATGTTCGGGACGACACCCCCACTCCTGAAAAGCCCGGGTGGTGATGAGGATGAAATTTCTCCTAGATACTAACATTATTTCAGAAAGTATTAAGCTCCAGCCCAATCCGGCTTTTTTAGCGCAGTTTCGACACAATTTGCCAGAATCAGCGATCGCATCAGTGACATGGCATGAGCTTCTTTATGGGTTTCATCGCTTGCCCGAGTCGCGACGAAAAAGACTTTTGTCTCATTACTTAACCCAGGTCATCCAGAATAAAATGATTATTCTGCCCTACTGCGATCGGGCGGCGGAATGGTTTGCCATTGAACGGGCGAGATTGACCACTTTGGGTCGAACACCTTCCTACCCGGATGGACAGATTGCAGCGATCGCCAGGGTTAACGATTTGGTTCTAGTGACTCGTAATGTCTCAGACTTCGCTGATTTTGATGGATTAACCCTTGAAAATTGGTTGGCTTAGATAAAGAAACCGGGTTTCTCGCAGCATCGCTATTGCTTGACAAAGATTTAAGAAAGAAACCCGGTTTCTGAGGTTTGGGAATGAGGTAAAATAACCCGAGTGCTATTCCTTGGTGCTAGGTTATAGATGAACGAGGAAGGATAAGCGATGAAAATTATTGATATTAACCAAGCCTTACCGCAAATTATGGAACTGATAGAAATGGCTTTTGCCGGAGAAGAAATTATCATCAGTAAAAATAATCAGCAAACCATTAAAATTGCTCCCGTTTTATCACCTCAGCCGCGTCCCCCTTTATTTGGGTGCGATAAAGACCGGATTTCCCTCCGGGATGATTTTGATGAACCCTTGGATGATTTTCAGGACTATATTTAATGCGGTTACTCCTGGATACTCATACGGTTCTCCGGTTTTTTATGGGAAATTCTCGGTTGAGCGACAAGGTGCGTGATTTGGTCGAAGACGGTCATAATCATAAGGCGTTTGATGCGTTTCGCGATCGCCTCTTCTGCCGAGGGGATAGACTTAGAGGGTGATGATATTTTTGCCGATGATGGACTTAGGCGAATTGGATGTTAATGTTGACATGATTCAGACTGCGATCGCACTGCCGATGGAAGAAATTGCTGAATTTTGCCAAAAGTGGAAAGTCACCGAGTTTGCCTTATTCGGCTCGATTCTGCGGGATGATTTTCATGGGAATAGTGATGTGGATGTTATGGTACAATTTCATCCCGAAGCCCATCCCACCCTGTTTGATTTAGCTGAGATGGAAGAGGAACTCAAACAACTATTTGAGCGCGATGTTGATTTAATAACTCGAAAGGGAATTGAGAATAGTCGGAACTATCTGCGTCGCCAAGCCATTCTATCTTCTGCACGGGTGATTTATGGAACGGGATGTTCAATCCTTGCTTGATATGCTGCAATCCGCCGAAATCGTGACGGAATATATTTCTGGGCGATCGCGGGAAGATTTAGCGACTGATTTACAATTGCAAGATGCGATAATTCGGAGACTTTCACTGATTGGTGAAGCAGCAAAACGAGTTTCTGAACCGACTCGCGATCGCTTGACTACAATTCCTTGGTCAGTGATTAACGGGATGAGAAATCGACTCGTCCATGAATATGATGGAATTGACCTCTTTGATAAATAAGTTGGCCCAGCCAGAAGTATCAACAAATACACTATTATTCACTGGGCAACTCCCGTGAATAAATGGCTTCGCCAATATAGTCGTCGTGGCGAGATGCAATATCGTTATTTTCAGCGCTTAATGTGCCAATCAGTGCGGCAATTGGATCGTCAGGTTGGGTAGCTAAGTCCTCTAATGATTTTAAGATCATTGCTTCTAAAGAGAGGTTGATGATTTGAGCTTTGGATTCTAAACGTTGGCTCAGATCGTCGGGAAGTTCAAGGTTGATTTTTCGAGTCATTTTAATCAAGATGATATGAGTAATTAAGGGCTTGATCTTAACTTAAATTGCTGATACAATTAAACCACCAGTGCGATTCATTTTTCAAGCGGGTGACTCGTGCGGCGATCGCCAGGGGGTGATTTTCAGTAGGTTGCCGAGTCATGGTCAGGGTTGAGTTTTCAGATGATTGGAGCATCAGGATGATTATAACCCATCTTGTCAGAGAAAACTGAGTTTTGAGCCGCTGGAAAAGAAACCGGATTTCTAGCCGCATCTCGATTCCTTCACTAAGATTTAAGAAATAAACCCCGTTTCTGAGTGTCTGGAATGGGGTAAAATGGGAGTGCTATTCCTTACCCGGTGCGCGGCTATGGATGAAGAGCGATCGCCCGCTTATTTATCCCTGATTCCAGAACCGTTGATTGACCAGTTTTCGATGGAGAGTTCTTGGATAATGCCAAAATCAGACTGGTTGCACGTTAGGAGGGTGGCATTTTGAACCAGAGAAATGGCAGCAATTTTCAAGTCCATATTGCCTAAACGGGGGTAGGTTTTGCGGAGGCGTTGATGCTCGACTGCGGCAGGATAATCGAAGGGTAAAATGGGGATAAGACAATAGTCCTTTGCCGTTTTTTGCAGTCCTTCATAAGCGATGATTTGTTGCTCAACTGTTTTCGCTTGGGACAAAAAACTGAGTCTTCCTCTGATTTGTTCTTCATAAGTGATGATAGTGACAGCAACTTGAATATTCTCAACGGTTGCTATTTTTGCCAAAATCCGTTGACCGGGTTCACCATTGCGTTGAATGAGACTCAGATGATCCGTATCCAAAATATACATCCGATTTGCCTCACTTTATTGAGCCGTTTTGCGCCATTCTTGTCCGAGTTGAATCACCGTTTCAAAGGTCGGATCGTTGGCGTGACTCCCAGCAATGCGTTCCCACCAGGGTTGTTGTGGGGAGGTGACGGTGGCTAAGACTTGTTTAATTTGAGTGAGTTCGATTTCCAAGCTGGTGACTCGTGCTTCGATTGCCTGGGGCTGATTTTGAGTAGGTTGCCGGGTCATAGTCAGGGTTGAGTTTTCAGGTGATTGGAGTCTGTTGGATTATTATAACTCATCTTTTCAGGGAAGAAACCGGGCTTCTAGCCGCCGGAAAAGAAACGGGGTTTCTAGCAGCATCTCTATTGCTTCACAAAGATTTAACAAAGAAACCCGGTTTCTGAGTCGCGGGAATAGGGTAAAATCGGGGTGCTATCCCCTACCCGGTGCGCGGCTATGGATGAACAACGATCGCAGGCTTATCTCGCCCTGATTCAAGAACTCCTCAACTGTCCCAGTGGGGAGGAAAATGATGTCCTTAACCAGTCCAGTGAGTTAGTGGATGAGGGGTTTGTGCAGGTGTGCGAGTTAGTGGCGGCTCAGTTGCAGGGGGTGTGATGGTTGCGGTATATTTAGATGTGTGTTGTCTCAATCGCCCCTTTGATGACTGGGTGCAGGAGCGGGTTCGGCTAGAGGGAGGCTCAGTTTTAAGTATTTTGGAACGGGTTCGCACGGGAGAATGGCAACTAATTTCCAGTGAAGCCATTCTCGTGGAACTGGAAAAAATGCGGAATCTGGATAAAAAAGCCAGCATCTTTAATGTCTTGGCATTAGCAACACGAATGCAGGAAATCAATCAGGCAGTTGAGGAACGTTCACGACAACTAGAAGGTTTGGGGTTTGGGCTTTTTGATTCTTTTCATCTGGCTTGTGCAGAAGCGTCTGGGGCGGATATTTTTCTTTCTACGGGCGATCGCTTGCTCAATGACGGCTCGCAGGCATGAACTACAATTAAAGGTGGCTATTCGTAATCCGGTGGTGTGGCTGATTGAGGTTTTACAGGAGCAGTAAACAGGAGTCGTTGATGATGAACGCACTAGAGTTAAGAGAAAAGGGCTATCAGATTTTAGTCAATCATTTGGGGCAGTCTGATGCGATTCGCTTTTTGCAACAAATTAGGTTGGAAGGAGATTATACTCAGGAACGGCGCGAGGTTTTAGGGTCCGTGACGCGGGAGGAGTTTTTGGAGGAGTTACGCAAAATCAGAAATCTTTAGCTATCCAGTTTCTGGGTAGTCGGGCAAAAGAAACCGGGTTTCTAGCAGCATCTCGATTCTTTCACAAAGATTTAACAAAGAAACCCGGTTTCTGAGGCTGGGACACGGGGGAAAATGGGGTGGTGTTCCCGACAGTTCCCGACCTGATGCCTTGCTATGGATGAACCAGGGAAAAATCCTGTGCGATCTCAAATTTAATGCGTAGTGGCGACAGCAACAGTTTCTCTATTTGGCCTATATTTTATCGTATAATCCCAGAAAACGGGTTTTGCTCTGGGTTGCCCATACTTCGCTTTTTCCGACAAAAAACTCCGTATCCAATAAGCTAATACGCATTTAAACGGGATATTCACAAGTTAGTCAAATTGTCTTCAATCCTTCTTTTGTTCCCGGTTCACTGTTCCCCGGCATTCCAATTTATATAAAACCATAGCGACTTACTGCTCCGTTGGATAAATCTTAAAATACCCCCTTAATACCCTGGCACATCTGGCGAAAAAATAGGAAATTGCCCCCTGAATTTCCATATATTTATAGAATCTTTCTTGATTATGCAAACCATACATTAACGCTTCATTGTAAATAGATCACCCGATTTTGTTCGATATTTATAAAATTACGTTTTTGTAAATCCAAAATGATTTCATTTATGTCATCATCAGAAATTCCACCTTGAAATTGATACATAGATTTAATTGAATTCGTTAGAGATTTTATTTTTGTGGGTTTTAACTTCAATAGCCGGTTTTCAATATATTCGATAGTGTTCATATCTTTTGAGGCTTCCTTACCCGTAGTATTCTGATCGGTTGTTGCCTCAATTATCTCAATTCTATTTTGAGGGTTGGCATTTTCTTCTTCTTTTCTGGCCACCTGTATTAGCAATTGTGCCAGACGTAATTTCTCTCTATAACTTAGTGATTCACAAGCTAAAGCTATAACATTATAGTTCATTCGACTTAACTTTCCTTTCTAGTAGTCTAACAGCAAAAGCCACTGGCGACCAATAACCTCTAACTCAGCATCAGAAGTCAGCCAGAAGCGTAATGTAGCCAACAAGAACATCGTCAACCCAAAAGTTAACATCCGCTTCCCGTTGAATTCGTCCCTGTTGCCAATGATACAGCAAAACACCTGATCAAGTTGCCGAAGTTCAGGGGTTAACGGTTTAATCCTGATTTCGGAGCAGCGCCCAATTCCCGGCGATCGCGCAAACAACCCGGGCGCAAGCATTGCGCCCCTCCAAGACCTCTTCCCCAAGGGAGTCGCATACGCCCCCAACTGCCAAGTTCTGCAACAAGCCCAAAATCGGCAACGCCCGCACTTTAACCAACTCTTCGCTATCCAAAACCCCACCGAAGACCTCCAATTCACGGATATGGAAGTGGAAGCCATCCAATCCCTGTTTCACCCCCACCAAGTCCTCAAACATGACGAAGCCGAAAAAGCCGCCATTGATGCCGAAACCCTGAAAAATGCCCACTGTGTCCACTTCTCCTGTCACGGCTACTTCAACTTTGAAGATGCCCTCAAATCCGCCCTCATCCTGGCTAAAAGCGAATTTACGCCCCCTCCCCCAACGGATGACCCCAGCCGCTATCTGCCTCTAAAAGACAACAAACTGCTGGACCTGCAAAAATGTCTGACTTTAGAGGATATCTTACGCCTTGACCTGACCAACTGCCGTCTCGTCACCCTCTCCGCCTGCGAAACGGGTATCACGGACCTCACCTCCACCAGTGATGAATATATCGGTTTACCCAGTGGCTTCATTTTCGCGGGTTCTCCCAATGTGGTGAGTACCCTTTGGGCGGTAGCGGATATCTCTACGGCGATTTTTATGATTCAGTTTTATCAAACTCTCCAGCAGCAACCGGAACTGTCGGTGGTTCTGGCGTTGCAGCAGACTCAGAAATGGTTGCGGGAAGCGACGGTGCAAGATTTGTTAGACTGGATTGATAGCTGTGCCGTGATTAGTGAGGAACGGCGAGGGCAAATGAAATTTACCTTACAATGGGGGAAGACCGCCGAAAGTAAGCCCTTTTCATCTCCTTACTTCTGGGCTGCATTTTGCGCCATTGGACAGATAAATTGACCTGTATTGTATGAGGAAGAATCCCCAATGAATCCCCAAGATTTAATTGCTGCGTTTCTGGAAGTGTGGGACAGTAACCCCGATAATATTTGGCAAAGCTCAGGCGCTATCGAAGGCTTAGATCAGCTTAACGATAGTTTAGCAGCTTGTCAAGATAAGTCGGATTTGGAATTGGCGAATGAACTGGGGAAATGGTGTGCTTCCTATCCTCAACTGACTCAAAAAGTGATGGATAAGTTGGGGGAAAGGAAGCTAAAAGGTTCTGATAACGATTCCCCCAATACAGAGGACACGGCTTATATAAATCTCTATCCGAAAATTACGGAAATTCTGCTAACCCGCGCCCCGAAAATGGGCAAAAAAGAGGGTTAATCTTGATGGTTTTTATGGCAACTTTCAATAAACATCCGGTTTGGGAAAATTTATCAGAGGTTGTTAAGGGTATTGATGCTAATGCTCTGGTTTGGGAGCATTTGGCATTATGTGATTATCAAATATCCGGCTATTGGGATGAATGCGATCGCTTTTATGAAAATATCACCCTCCCTCGTCCTCTGTCGCCCGAATTAATCAGCAGTGGGGTGATTTTCAACGGAGATAAACGCCGCATTCAACTGAAATTTACCCTCAATCTCGAAACCACTAACCCTCCCATTTCTATCGCGGAACTGATGTTAGTCTATGATGAAAACCTAGAATTTGTTGATGAAAATTGGCAAATTGACCTGAACTCGGAATTTATTAAAGTTCCATCTTAAAATCGTAGGTTGGGTGAAGCGACAGCGCAACCCAACAAATCTGGGTAAAATGTTGGGTTACATTCCATTCGGTCTAACCTACAAAGCGCTTAAAATCGTAGGTTGGGTGAAGCGACAGCGCAACCCAACAAATCCGGGTAAAATGTTGGGTTACATTCCATTCGGTCCAACCTACAAAGCGCCAACCAACAAATTCAGCCAAAACGAAAATAACTATTTTCGCTGCCCCTGCCTCCGCTTAACGCCAAACCCATAAACGTATAAATCAGCCACAGCATAGCCATAACGCTTTTTATTCCTTCTTTCAGCTATCAAACCAATTTGCTGCAATCTTTTTAAGAAATTTTCAAAAGACCAATTAGATTGAGTAGCAACACTATCCCGCCATAAAGGCTCTAACTCTTCCACATTAAACAAAGAACTTAATTTATTCATACGCTCAAAAAATGCTAAGAATTCTGGATATTCATTTTTGATCGCATCACACCGTTCTTGAGAAGCAGCCTCCAAACCCTCAGTTAAAGACTTCCAACCTAATAAACGATTACTCGCTACATTTTTGGTTGGTGCGGCTAACTCTACCTCTCTGGCTTTCTTCAGTAAAATATTTAAAGAACGCGGATAAGTGTTGTTACTGGCATCAGTTAACCGGGAATACACCCATTGAGACACATAAGCATTTTTGCCCTTTTGAACCTTCAAACCCCATAACGGCCCCAATGCTTGACGTAAAGCATCTTCACTGGCTTCATCAATCTCATTATCCGTTAGGGGCCGAACACGGTTAGAAAGCATTTTGAAATCGATAGACCCCCCAATTGCTAAACGATAGGCTAAACGCAAAAAATCAATTTTTCCCCACTGCAATAGTAAAGTACGTGCTTCACCAAAATGACTTTTATTGGTGAAAATCAAATTACTCCAGATATCCTCTCGCAAAAATACTTTAAAACGAATATGATATAAACCTTGATTATTGAAATCGTAAATTAGACGCATAAACCCGCCCAATGCGGCTTGTTGGTAAGGACTATTTTCTTGAATATCCTGATCTAAATCATCATAAAGTAACCAGATTTTTTGTGCAACTTTACCCAAGGAGCGATCGTAATAACTCAAAGCATCTCGGCAACAGGAATTTAAATCGTCATCCGTGACAAATTCAACCAGTTTATCAGTATGTTTTGCTTCCCAAATATTGTACCTATCTAGGGAAAAGTTATATTTTAATCGAGACCGCAAACCTTTAAATTTATCCTGCTTCAATATTTCAAGGAATTCAGGAACTGAACGATAAATCCGAATAACAGCATAAGCCCGCCATAAGGATAACCAATCTTTTTGATGTTCATCAAGCTTTTGGTGAATTTGAGCAAAAACATCACCTGTGGGTCTAAATTGGTCACTATTGCCGTGGCCTGACAATATGGTTATATTTTCTAGCCGACCCCGTGCATACTTTTCAGCATTTTCACGATGCTGAGTAAATAAGGTGTATAGCGTTGACTTACCTGTACCTTTCCGCCCCCGAATTACCCAAACAGCATCGTCCAAGCAACGCTCAAAATCAGTTGTCTTTTGAAAAATTTTATCAAAATCATTGTCTAAAATACTAGCAGCATCACGTTCTGAAAAGGATAAAGATCTAAGTAAACTTAAACGGTTAGATGGATTAATTAGTGCGTCAGTTTCTAATACACTACTTTTTTCGAGTAAATAATTTGCAATGGGAGCGTAGTAAGGCAAAGCAGTCTCAACCGGAAACTGAGTTACACCCGCGATATTAGGATGATAAGGAATTTGGAACAGTTCTTTTTGCTGATCATTAGTTAACTCTAAAGAGTCTTTTATATTTTCAACTAAATTAGCGCCAATGATACCTTCAGGAACAGGGGATAACACTAATTTGACATCAGCATGACTCAGTTCATTTAAAGTGTTTTTCACAAAACGAACACCTTCAGCATTTTGTTCACTAGGATATAAGACGATAAAAATATCATCTGCCAGCCCTAACAAGGTGAAACCGCCCCATTCATTGAGGCCTGTTCGTGCATCAATCAGCATGATATCAGGTTGAAACTGCTCCCAAAGTTCCTGCTCAAACTGCAACCATGGATCATCAGCCTTATCAAAAAGGTGTGTAGTCGTCAACAGTGATAATCGTTGCACATATCTACGCCCAATATTTCCCGCAGGTACAACAAATAAAGGACGTTTAGAATGTGAATCGGTGACGCTATAGATAATGCCTTCCTCGCCCCCCAACTCAACTTGAGGTTGATGAACTTCATTTAAAAAACAAGTTTGGCGTTCCCATAAATAATCGACTAAACCTAGTTTTAAAGTGACTTTTTGAGGAGGGAGTAAAGTATGTAATCCCGGTGCCTCAACATCCATATCAACAATAACAACTCGCTTGCCAGAACGCATTAACTGAAAAGCAGTTTGGATTAATGCGGTAGTTCTACCGACCCCCCCCTTGTAAGAATAAAATACGACACGCTTGATCCGATGACTGTCTTTTTCGGAAAAAGTTTTGCCCGATGCTAACATATCCACAGCTTTTTGCCATGATGTCGGAATATCATTGTTTGTATCTGATAGTGCTATCCCTTGCTCGACTGCTTCATCAGGAGTATATAACTCAATGATGCCAACGGATAAATCAGCTTTTTTAATTAATGGTTCAACCTCTTGTAATCGCTCTGCCCTACTCTTTCCATTAAACTTTTCGGCAATAACGGTTAACAAAACAAAACCACCATCTCCAACATCCAGTTGAAAATTATGGGAGAATTTATGCTTCAGTTCCTCACGCAGTTTTGAGGGATTCATCCAATTCTTACCTCATTCTTTTCTAGCCAACCATAAACATAATCAAAGCTCTTTTTCCACTCATCCCGCTGAATGGATGATGCCTGATCTACATAACGTAAACCGATATAATCAACAGAGGTTGCACCAAGAGGGTAAATCAGACAGTTTAGGTGCTTTAGAAGTTGCTGATCTGATTTTGCCAATTTGAATAATTCTGGCATATGGCGTAGGGCTGTTGTCAAACTATGTCCTGGATTATGGATCTGCTGATTAAACATAGAGTCTTTCTTTCTGCGACTTTTTTCATCCCATTCACTGATGCTATGATAGTCAGCGAGCAATGACTTTAAACGACACTCAATACTAATGCCACCCAGATGCAAAGCGGCTATATTGTGGTCTTGTAGCTTCAGTAGAGCCTCAGCATCTTTTTTTCTTGCTAAACACGCACCAGCAAAATCTTCCATAACCAACTCAGATGTCACCTATCTAAAAAGCCACCAACTTTATAAGTAGGAGGGACTAATGATTTGTGAAATGCGGTAAGCTGTTAAATCCTGAAACCCTTGACCACTAAAGGTTACACAGGTTAAACCTATTTTACATTTAATTTTGCCTACCTACTTACTCAATTTATTTTACCACTTTCGATAATAATTAGCCTCGACGGTAGCACTCTCTGCATGAACCGGTCAATCAACCTAGATCCTCGCTCTGCCTCATTGTCAAGGAACCCCAATGGCAACTAACCCTCGCCGTTGAACTTAAAATCGTAGGTTGGGTGAAGCGAAGCGCAACCCAACAAATCTGGGTAAAATGTTGGGTTACATTCCATTCGGTCCAACCTACAACCCAACAAATCTGGGTAAAATGTTGGGTTACATTGCATTCGGTCCAACCTACAACCTTAAAATCGTAGGTTGGGTGAAGCGACAGCGCAACCCAACAAATCTGGGTAAAATGTTGGGTTACATTCCATTCGGTCCAACCTACAACCCAACAAATCTGGGTAAAATGTTGGGTTACATTGCATTCGGTCCAACCTACAACCTTAAAATCGTAGGTTGGGTGAAGCGACAGCGCAACCCAACAAATCTGGGTAAAATGTTGGGTTACATTCCATTCGGTCCAACCTACAACCCAACAAATCTGGGTAAAATGTTGGGTTACATTGCATTCCACCCAACCTACACGCCTTGAGGAAAAATAATGACCGATCGCATTTTCGCCCCTAATCTCTATTTATGCGCTTATCATCTCCGGGAAGATGACACAGAGGGAGAGACTCATCCTCTATGGTCAAATTGCGATCGCCTTTTGTCTCACCTCACTGACACCCGGCTAACCCCGCATCTTCACATCACCCAAAATCGTATCCTTCTCACCCCACCTAAAAAGCAGATTTCCTTCACCTTCACGGACTCTCCCGATATCGAAGGCTTTATCCAACCCGTCCAAATTCAAGACAGTTATGGGGTTTTTCTGAATATTGGCTATGATGATACCGACACCACCAACATTGTGGAAATTCTGGCGGTGGAACAGTTCAACCCTCACCAGATTTTACCCTTTCCCCAAACTCCTTATTTTCTCGGACAAACTCTCCTGTTAACCCTCCATTTGACCCCGGAAAATCAAGATTTGCAAGGTTCGGAATTGACGGAATTAGCCAATCAATCCTATCAGGCTTTATTCCATCAAAAGACTTCCCCATCCCGTCTGGGGGAATTATTTGGGAGTCCTATTTTTGAATATGGCAACCCCCGCGAACCGGATAAATCCCCCCATATTCTGGTCTGGCTATTCCGTGATGAAATCGCAGATACAACTCTAGGTAAGTGCTTTCAGTTGACCTTTGACCTATTTTTATATCGCCATAAAGTCACGAAAGCGTTTCAAGATAGCCGGGAAATTTATCAACAACTTAAACAATATTATCTCAGCCTAGACCCGACTTTAGACGCAATTCAATCCCAAATTGATGCGGCAACACCTGACCCGGAAAATAATGCCTATCTCCAACATTTTAAAACTCAGTTAAAACAACTAGCGGCTGATTCTTTGATTTACGATCGCCTCCTCCGCAAAATTAAGGATTTATTGAATACAATTAACATAAATCTTAACAATTATAATGAGACAATCGAGCGGATTTGTGCTACACTAGGAACCGATAAGGAAGAACTATCGTTTTGGCGACACTTCGGGGAACAAACAGCGCCCCAATTCCGGGGTCAAATTGCGGCGGATTTAAGTTATTTTGAACAGGGGACGGGGTTAATTTCCCAGGCGATCGCCTCTATTCGCGCCATTGTGGAAATTGACCAAGCACAATGCGATCGCCAACGCCAACAAGCGGAAGCGGACTACTACAGAAAACAACAAAAGGCTAACGGGGACCTACAAAACCATATCCAAGCGGTGGGTGTGGGAATTGCGGCGGGTGCGATCGTCGCTTCAACTTCCGGGTTAATCACTGAACCTTGGGAGCGTCCTGATAGCGATCGCTTTTGGCTACCTCCCCACCCGTTTATTATAGCATTGGTGGCGAGTATTATTTGTGCAGTTGGTGCGTGGTGGGTCGCCGAGAAATTGATTAAAAGGGTGAAATGAAATGTAACCCCCCATGAGGTTGTGATGAGGAATACAATTTAACCGCCTTAATTGGTGGCTTGGGGAGAGATTATACTTGGTTATCGCCATCTTCAGCAGTTAATGGGGGTTGTCTACAATGGCGGACATGAAGCACATAAACCACATCATCTCGAATCACAAACAGAATACGATAAATATTTGGCTGTTTTTTACCGTAGAGAAGTTGCCTAATTTCTTCAGGAAAAACATCATTTTCTATAGCCAAAGCGCAGCGCCGGGGCTGTTTTTGTAGGGTCGCCATTCTATTCATCAAATCGCGAAACCACTGATCAGCATAGTCAGGGGTTCGTTCTTTGAACCATTGGTAGGCTGCTTCAATTTCAATTTCTGCTTGACGACTCAGCCTAACTTGAAATTCCATATTTTTCCTGCATTTTCTGTTGAAATTCTGCTAGAGAAGAAGTGCGATCGGCGTTGACATCAGCTAATCCTTGTTTAATCGCCGCAAGTGTTTCCAAATATTCCATCATGTCTAACAATTTTTGGTAGGATACAGCATCTTGGACGACTAATTCAGCTTTCCCGTTTACAGTCAAGACAATAGGTTTCCCAGTTTCTTTCATCTGTGCTATAAATTCAGATGTATGGCGCTGGAAGTCGGAAAGGGAATGAATATCACCACTTAGGTTAATCATAGCTAGACAAACAGTAAATAATTGGCATGGAATTTCATCTTAACACAGGTCATCGGAATCTGATGGCACTTTGACGAGTCCATGAAAGCCAAGGTAGAGGGTTAAAGTAGGTTAATCTTCGGTGGGTTTGCTACTATTCCATAATAGGCGAGTTCCCATAATTGCAAAGCCGATCGCCGCCGCCATTTTCACCCATTGAGTCGGTAAAATTTCCGCCACACCCTGACCTACCAACACCCCTATCAGACTAGCCAGGACTAGGGCTGATGCTGTCCCAAAAAAGATGGCTTTAGGGGATTTGGTCGTACCACTTAGGGCGATCGCTGCTACTTGGCTTTTATCTCCCAACTCCGATAAAAATACCGTAATAAAACTCAGTCCTAACAGTTGTAAATCCATTGATATTCAGTATTTAATTTTACCAGCCAATCACTTAGTGGAAAACCTCCCAGAATATGATAGCAGAAATCACTAACAAAGTCAATCCCGCCGCCCGTTCTAAAGTTTGGGGTTGAATATGACGCGCCAACCATTGACCTAGCAAAACCCCCAATAAACTGGTGGTAATTAAAGCGCTTCCCGCGCCCAAAAACACCACCCAAGGATTATGAGATTCCGCCGTAATTAATAAGGTAGTAATCTGGGTTTTATCCCCCATTTCCGCCAGAAAGATGGTGAAAAATGTCGAAGTAAAAATCGCCCAAACTTTGATAGATTCAGCCGCACCCGAAACCATATCTGGCTGTGTGGAAGAGTCACCTGGGAGGCGCGCGGGGTCAATTATGGTAGTTTCATTTAACGGTTGTTCCTGAAAGTTAGGACTCACAGGAAGGCTATTAGACTGATTTGGGGAAGAATCCACAGGCTCGGAAATTAGTGTCACGGATATTTTATGAAACAATTATGAAATCCAATTTAACCTAATCTGCCCGAAGATGCAAGGTTATTCGTCCCAACCAACAGCCTGGTTAAACCGCTCCATTTCTGGGGAGTCCTCCCCATAAACCCCGATAATCTGTTGCTGACAGCAATCGATCGCAAAATCATTTAACTGGTCTGGTTCAATACCATAGAGGTCTTCAAAGACATCAGCCTGGACTCGACAAAACCGAGGGCGATCGCTGTAGATACTACATTCACGGGTATCATGATTGAAATGGATGCACCAACCATCAGAACCCACCAAGCTGAGATAAAGTTTGAGTTCCTCCGTTCCCAGATATTGGTCTAATTCCGGGCGTTCTGTCGGGTCAAGATGACAGCAAGCGCCACACTGTTTAACACAAAGCCAGGTTGCCACTTTTTCCCCCAAATAATGAATCGGATCGATATGTAACCTTAGATTATCTCTTGCGTTTAGGCTTTCTGGGACGTTTCAAGGCGCGGGGGGTTTTGTCGTCCTCCTCCTCGTCCTCCTCCTCGTCCTCCTCTTCCGCAACAACAGAATCAGATTGAGATTCAGATGAACTTCCCTTCTGCTCCTCTGTCTCTGTTGACGACTTCTCAGATTCTATCTTATCTGAGGTTTCAGGTTCTGGAGTCGCCATGATTGTCTCGGAGTCCGCCTTTTCCGCAGAATCTGTTTTTACCTCCTCAGAGTCCGCTACTTCAGAAACAGCCGTTTCAGCTTCTTTGGTGTCTTTCTGTTCCCCCGTTTCTGATGTCTCTATAGCGCTAGGTTCCGCCTCAGCTTTGATATTACTATCTGTAGCCTCCTCATCTGTAGGTTCTGGGGTGGGGACAGTCTCCACATCAGTAGCATCAGCTTTGATATTACTATCTGTAGCCTCCTCATCTCTCGGTTCTCCCGTTGAAACTGGGTCAGCAGCAGCACCACTATGCTCAGAGTCTATATCTGGGGTTGAAACTTGACCAGCTTCTGCTGTATCGGGGGAGTTAGTTTTTTCCGCCTCAGAGGGGGAAGCATTATCAGCCTCGGTTTCCCAACTATCATCATTATCATCCCAATCAGAAGCATCCGCTTGTTTTTCTGGAGCTTTCGGGTTGTCCAGAGAAGTATCCGGCGCTTCAGTTTTGGCGGGTTCTTTCTTTTTGCGATCGCCAAATATACCTTTTAAACGACCCAACAAGCTACCTAATCCTTTGGATTTCTTCGCTTCACTAGGTTTATCTTCTGGCACTTTAGCAGATTCTACCCGATCAGGTTTGCTGACCTCTGGAGTTTCTTTCACCTCCTCCGTGGGGGTTTCCTCCGCCTTCGATACTTCCTCGGATACTGTCTCCGATACTGTCTCGGATACTGTCTCGGATGCTGTCTCCGATACTTCCTCAGTCGTGGGGGTTTCCGCTGGCGCTGTTGTCGCGGCTTCGGGTACAACTTCCACAACTTCTGGCTGAGAAACCGCTAATTCTGGTTCCTCCGTGATAGTTTCTGGTTCAACTACTGGCGCAACCGCTTCACTGTCCGCCACCACAGGGGATGGTTCTGCTGGCGCTTCTGCTTCTTCTGTAGTAGCTACAGGTTCCGCCACAGGTTCCGCCACAGGTTCCGCCACAGGTTCCGCCACAGGTTCCGCCACAGGTTTTACTTCTTCTGGTGTCACCGGAGTGGCGGCGGGGGTTGGGGGTTGAGAAGCCTTTTTAGCCTTTTTAGATGATGGTTTAGGGGTGGTAGATTTTTTAACGCTACGGCTGCTAAATAAGCCTGAGACCTTCTGTTTTACGGGGTCTGGGAGGGGGGTTTGTAAATGAGGTGGCGTGACTTCCCGGCGCAATAACAGGGTCTGCCAACCTAACCAACCCAACAAGGCGACACTAGCAGTTTGACCCAAAAGAATTGCCCCGGTGAAGCGTGCTGCACACACCCATAGAATTAGGGCGTAGAAGAAACCCACACCACTCCAGATAAAGTCACTTTTGCGATGAACCTCTGGAAAGAAGAAGGCAGCCATGTATAGGGTAAAGCTCCCTAAGCCAACTGCGATCGCTAGGATGTATGCCAGCATCTTTAGCTCCACAAATCTCTACTGCAGACATTGTACATCTCAGCGCGACCTAAAGTAATCGATAATTAATAATGGCCTATCCTGATGGGTCAGTTTTCGATTTTCCGGTGATGAATGGGGTGGCTGGTTCTGACCCACCCTACCATATTCGCGGCTCTGGTGGGTCAGTTTTCGATTTTCGGGTGATGAATGGGGTAGCTGGTTTCTGACCCACCCTACCATTCTACCATTTGATTTTCGGGTGATGAATGGGGTAGCTGGTTCTGAGGCTAGGGGAATATATTGCGAAATGATAAGCGTAATTAAAAATACAGAAGCTCTCTAGGGATTTTGCTAATGTGACGGAAATCACAACAATTGAGTGTAGAAGATCATGATGATAACTGCATCAAATCATGGTCGTTATCTAACTAATTGTTTATAATCGATCCTAAATTCACAAAGGGTGCGGTTAATGTTTATCTGAAAAGGAGCGATCGGCTATGCTGGAAAAATTAATCCTGGCTGCACTTATCACTTTATCACTACACCTGCATTTAGGGTGGAAATGGACTTTTGATAACCGATTCTGGTTATTGAGTATCACCCCTAATACAGAGACAGTGCAAGTTTTCACGTCTCAGTTCGTAAATTTAGATTGACAACTGTGGATTTTCCGGTAAGTTTTCAGGGTCTCCGCAGACTATCAGACTTGGCTCGCCATAACTAACCTAAGAAAAATCTCATCAAATCTTCATGGTTATTTTACCTAGGCTAGTTATCGTACAAGTAGGCAATAATATCTGCTCACCTGTTTGAGCTAAGTTGGGGGTCAAGTTTTATGAGAAGGTCTGCGGCATTAAAAACTGATTTAAGTAATCGGTCTAAAGTTATTTGTTTACCTGGTGGCGATCTGGACGGCTGTGGCGATCGCATTCACCAGATTAACCGCCTGAAAAAGACTCGATCAGCACAGCGGTTTGGTCTGTATACTCAAGAAGCAATCTCCCTAAACAGTGGGGAGTCGAAGCGATACTGTGAAATTCTAATCCGCTTCATTGATGAACCAGAGCAAGTGGTTCCAGCTTCGTGGCTTGTACCAATAATAACCCAAGGCTATAGATTAGCTGAAAAAATAGACCGCTGGGTAATTGAAACAGTATTAGATTTGTTGTCGGAAACTAGCCCCGAAAATCGGGAAAAATATCGTTTCGCTATTAACATATCGAGTCGGACTCTATATGATTACCGACAGTGGCGAAAATTAGAGCGAGAAATACTTAAACGAGACCTGACACCGGATCTATTCTGCTGGGAAATTGCGGAATCAACTATTCTAGCTAACCCTCAAAAGGCGGCGGATGCGATCGCTAACCTGCAAATTCAGGGCTATTATGTTACAGTAGATCAGGTCGGTGGTCGGTATTCCTCATTGGACTATCTTAACTATGTCACCGTTGACTATCTGAAAATAGCCGATGACTTGGTGAAAGATATCGCGCAGGACTTAGGCGATCGCTCAATTGTCCAAATAATTCAGTTGGTGGCGCAGTCTTTAGCTATTGAGACCATAGCCAACGGGGTAGAAACTTCCCCAGCCTTTGAAACCCTCCGAGACCTGGAAATAGATTATGCTCAGGGATATTATCTGACTCAACCTCACCCCCTAGCCGCCAAATTTTTGGGGTGAACTTTGGGAATGGCAACTTTTTTAAGTGATTGTGAGTCTCAAATACGGGTAGAATATAGTTATGGTATCACACCCTGTGTAGTAGGGGCGATCGCTGTTTTCCACAGCCAATCTGCACCTAAGCGCGTCAATTAGATGATTGACCACCAAACCAGGGAGAAAGCCAAGGATTAAAAATGCGAACAGTAACATTAAGGAGGAACACACATTTTTTTCCTGAATTGTAGACGTTCACCCGAACTATTAAATAGTGCAACCATACCCTTTCAGCCTTTGGGATTCCTCGTAATGTTCTAGCCTGGCTTTTCCACCTTAACAACTGTTTAATTATGTTTAAAAACTACCTGCCACAACTCCGAAAAAATACCCGTCGCTTGCTGTATCCAATGCTATCAGTAACGGTGGTCTGTGGGATTTTATTAAGTTCTATATCCGCTACCCAAGCGATTTCTATCCCGGAGTTGATTTTTAGAGGAATTCAAGTTATCCAGCTTTCTACTATTTCCGATCGCCAAGAAGTCAATATTGGTAAACAGATCAATGATCAGATGGTAGGTCGCGAGTTTCGTTTGCATCGTAACCGCGATTTAACTATGTATGTTAACCAAATTGGTCAGCGACTGGCACAAACTAGCGATCGCCCTAATATTCCCTATACTTTCCAAGTAGTTGATGATTCCCGGATTAATGCTTTTGCTACTATGGGGGGATTTGTTTATATCCATACAGGTTTAATTAACGCCGCCGATAATGAAGCACAACTGGCTAGTGTAATTGCTCATGAAATTGGGCATATTGTCGGTCGTCATGCTATTCAACAAATGCGAGAAATGGCGATCGCTCAAGGTGTGGCTTCGGCGGCTGGACTTGATACTAATAGGGCGGTACAAATTGGGGTAGAATTAGCCCTAAGACGGCCGAATAGTCGCAGTGCAGAATTTGAAGCAGATGAACTGGGAATCATTAATTTGGGTAGGGCTGGATATGCTCAACAAGCAGCTCTAGACTTTATGACCAAACTTCTAAGTAGCAGTTCTCCTCCCACATTTTTAAGCACTCACCCCGCCACCCGCGATCGCATTGAAGCCATGAGACGGCATATTGATCCACAACTAGCAGGACAAAACGGAGGGATGAATAATGAAAGATACAGACAAATAGTCACACAACTGCTATCTTAGTTGAGAAGCGGTGGGAGAATTTGGCTCCCGGTTAAACTCTTCCCTTTGGTGAGGGGAGGGTTTATTATTATATGTGGTATGATTATGGGCGGTAGTCCCCAACCGACCGGCAACAGTTACCAGATAATTTCTGGAAAGTCCCCTATTGTTTTAATCGAATTTTGTGAACAGCTTAGAGCCAGAAAAAGGTAGCATTTTAATAGTTGACGATACACCTGATAATTTGCGGGTATTGTCGGCAACTCTTGGCGATCGCGATTATGATGTACAATGTGCGATTAACGGCAAATTAGCACTAATGGCAGTTGCCAACCAACCGCCGGATCTCGTGTTGCTAGATATTAAAATGCCGGAAATGGACGGTTATCAGGTCTGTGAAGCCTTAAAATCTCAACAGAAAACGGCTGAGATACCTGTAATTTTTCTGAGTGCTTTGGATGATGTTATCGATAAGGTGAAAGCCTTTGCGGTGGGGGGAGTGGACTATATCACCAAACCTTTTCAAGTTGAGGAAGTTTTGGCGCGGGTTGAACATCAACTGACCATTAGAAGACTACAGAAACAATTACAAAATCAAAACTTTCGTTGACAGCAGTTGAACGAAGATCTGAAACGTTCTAACCAAGAACTGGAACAATTTGCTTATATTGTTTCCCACGACCTACAACAACCACTACAGACCATTACCGGGTTTGCGGAATTGATGCTGACCCTGAAATCGCAAATTAACCTGGAGGAGGAAGCAGAAGAATATGTGCTGCCGATTTTAGATGAGGGAATGCGACTACAGCAATTAATTAAAAATCTGCTACACTATAGCCGGGTGGGAACGAAACAAGCTGCTTTTGAGGCGATCGACTGTAATATTATATTAGAGGAAACTCTGAGTAACCTAAGTTTAGCGATTCAGGAAAGTGGGGCGATTATTACCTCAGAGAAACTCCCAATGGTATTTGGCGATCGCCTTCAGTTAGGACAGCTATTTCAAAATTTGATTGCTAATGCAGTTAAATATCACCGTCCTGGTATACCCCCCCAAATCACGGTTTCTGTGATGCCGAAAAATCAAAATTGGCAATTTGGTATTCATGATAATGGGATTGGTATTCCGGCGGATAAAACCCAGATAATTTTTCAGATTTTCCAACGACTACATACCCAGCAGGAATACCCAGGAAATGGTATCGGTTTAGCGATTTGTCGGAAAATTATTGATCGCCATCGAGGGGATATTTGGGTAGAGTCTGATCTGGGTTTAGCCACCAGTTTCTACTTTACTTTACCGATATATGAATCACAATCACCGTCAATTACACCAGAAATTACAACAGCTAGAAACCGCCCTAGCTGAGAGTCAAAATCGCCTGCGAGATTTATTTCATTTAGCCCCCATTGGGATTGCGGAAATCTCAACGGAGGGCTATTTTTTAGAGGTAAATACGGCTTTTTGTCGGTGGGTGGGCTACTCCCAAGCGGATTTAATTAACTTGGATTTTAATGAAATTACCCACCCGGAAGATGGGGATATTTGTCGGCAAAAATTTGAGCAATTAATTACCCAACAAATTGATGAATACACCCTCGAAAAACGCTACCGTCATCGAGACGGACATTGGGTTTATGGGATTGTTACTTGTTATCTGCGTTTGGATGTCAAGGGAAATCCTCTCTGTGCGATCGCTCAAATTATTGATATTACCCAACGCAAACGTTCCGAACAAGAAATTCGCGAAAAAGAGGAGTATTTACGTCTACTTCTGGATAATATCCCCCAACAAGTATTTTGGAAAGATACTAATTTAGTATTTCGAGGTTGTAACCGAAATTGGGCGATCGCCGCCGGACTCGATAGTTCAGAATCAGTAGTCGGAAAGACAGATTTTGATTTATTTGCAGATGCTAATATTGCCGAGTTTTACCGGGAAAAAGATACACAGGTTTTGGAGTCTCGCACCCCGGAAATGAATGTGGTAGCCCCTAAACAAAAGCTGGGACCGGGAGGGCGGCGAATTTGGCTAGATGTTAGCAGAATTCCTATGTTAGATTCCCAGGGTAATGTGTTGGGAATTTTGGGGGTTTTAGAAGATATTACCGAAAGTAAGGAAATCGACGAAAAGCTGCGTTTAACTCAATTTTCGATTGATAAATCTAGGGATTATGTCTTATTTAGTGATATTAATGGCAGGTTTTTTTATGTGAATGAAGCGGCTTGTCAAATTCTGGGATATTCTCAAGAGGAATTACTGACCATGGAAGTGGGAGATATAGATCCCCTCGCTTCCCCTGGTGGTTGGTCAATTTCTTGGGATGATTTGCGAGACCAAGGTTCATTTACTTTTGAATCAACTCATTATACTAAAACTGGTCAGGCGATCGCTGTGGAAATTACCCTGAGTCATTTAGAATATAATCACCGGGAATATGGCTGCGCTGTAGTCCGAGATATTCGCGATCGCAAACAAACTGAAATAGCCCTTCAACAAGCCAAGGAAGCCGCCGAAACCGCTAGTCGGGCTAAAAGTGAATTTCTCGCCCGCATGAGTCATGAATTACGCACACCACTTAATGCTATTCTGGGATTTACTCAATTAATGGAAAGGGAATTATATCATAATCCTAATATTCCTCTATTTGACCATAAAGAACATTTAGAAATTATCGGTCGCAGTGGTGAACATCTCTTAGAGTTGATTAATGATGTTTTGGAGATGTCGAAAATTGAGGCGGGTAGAGTTTCTCTGAATCCCACGAATTTTAATTTAATCTCCTTACTTAATTCCCTGCGAGAAATGCTAGAATTGCCAGCCTCCTCGAAAAAATTAACCCTGGATTTTGCCATTGATGATCAGATCCCGACTTATATTTATGCCGATGAACAAAAACTGCGTCAATGCTTAATTAATTTGCTGGGAAATGCCATTAAATTTACTGTGAAAGGTGGGGTGATTTTGCGGGTGAAATTGGGTAAATTTAACCATGATTTTGGGCAACTATGGTTTGAAGTTGAGGATACCGGACCCGGTATTGACCCCTCGGAAATGGATTTACTCTTTGAACCGTTTTCGCAAACAGAAACTGGTCGTAATTCTCAACAGGGGACGGGTTTGGGACTCTCGATAACTCAAAAGTTTATTGGTTTAATGGGTGGGGAGATTCAAGTTAGCAGCGAGAGAGGAAAAGGCACAATTTTTCGGTTTGATATTCAAGTGACTATGGCTGAGGCGGCGACTAGAAACTCCGAAAAATCTCCAGGGAGGGCGATCGCTTTAGCAGAAAATCAGCCGGAATATCGGATTTTGGTGGTTGATGATAACTGGACTAACCGCAAATTAGTGGTCAAATTATTGAACCCCTTGGGTTTCCATGTCCGAGAGGCGGAAAATGGTCAGGAGGCGATCGCTATTTGGGAGGAATGGAAGCCCCATCTCATTTTTATGGATATGCGAATGCCAGTTATGGATGGCTATGAAGCCACTCAGCTAATTAAACGCCACCTCAAGGGTCAAGCTACTGTAATTATTGCCCTAACCGCCAGCGCCCTCCAACAAGAAAAATCTATTGTTTTATCGGCTGGGTGTGATGATTTTGTCCGCAAACCTTTCCGGGTAGACCAGCTATTACAAACTATCGTTAAACATCTCGGAGTCCGTTTTATCTATGAACAAAATCAATCCCAATTAGCCGAAAATCTGGCTATTTCTGAATCCCAAAACTCAGCCAATCGCAATTATAACACATCTGTTGATACAACGGAAATCAATCTTTCCGTAATGCCGGAACCGTGGCTAAAAGAATTACATCAAGCTGCCACTAAACTAAACGGTCGCTTAATTGCTGATACTATTGCGAAAATTCCTGGTCAATATAAACCCCTAGCTGATTATCTTAGCAAATTAGCTAATGATTTCCGCTATGATATTTTAATTGATTTAACCAAGCCCAAGTAGGGTGCGTCCGACGGATTAATCATCATGAATAATATAGAATAATCCCACTGACGCACCATTTTACACCCTGTTAGTATTGTGGAACCGAAGGATCAACCTCTTTACTCCAGGCAGTAATTCCGCCTTTAACATTAATCCCCTCAATACCAGCTTCCTTGAGAATGCCTAAAGCCTTAGCCGATCGCCCTCCCATTTTACAATGTGCAATTAGACGATTACCATTGAGAATTTCTTTAACCTGTTCAACCCCTTTACCCTGTTCAATGTCGGGTAGAGGAATTAAAACAGAACCCGGAATTTTGGCGATTTCGTACTCATTAGGGTTGCGAACATCAATCAACACAAAATCATCCGCACCACTGTCAATCAGAGATTTTAATTCCGTCACCGTCATTTCCGCGAGAGATCCGGCTGCTTGTGCTTCCTGCTGTTTAGCTTGGGGAATGCCGCAGAATTGTTCGTAGTCGATGAGTTTTTCAATCACCGGACGTTCAGGATTAGGCCGTAATCTCAATTCCCGGAAACTCATATCTAGGGAATTGTAAAGCAGTAAGCGACCGCTAAGAGTCCGTCCCTGTCCCAAAATAATTTTAATGGTTTCAGTGGCTTGAATAACGCCAATCATGCCTGGTAGAATCCCTAAAACTCCACCTTCAGCGCAGGAAGGAACCATCCCAGGGGGTGGGGGTTCGGGATATAGGTCGCGATAGTTGGGTCCGCCTTCATAATTGAAAACGGTAGCCTGACCCTCAAATCGGAAAATAGACCCGTAGACGTTGGGTTTATTTAACAAAACACAAGCATCATTGACCAGATAACGGGTGGGGAAGTTATCGGTGCCATCTACGACGACATCATAGGATCTAATAATATCCAGGGCATTTTCGGAACTGAGGCGGATATTGTATAACTCTACCTGGCAGTTAGGATTAATTTCGAGAATCCGATTTTTGGCAGATTCTATTTTAGGTTTTCCCACCCAGGAGGTCCCGTGAATGATTTGGCGTTGGAGATTGGAATTGTCTACAATATCAAAATCGACAATCCCAATGCGACCAATCCCTGCTGCAGTTAGGTATAATAGCAGAGGTGAACCGAGTCCACCTGTGCCAATACAGAGGACGCTGGCCGCTTTCAGACGCTTTTGACCCTCTAACCCGACTTCTGGTAAAATCAGGTGACGGGAGTAGCGTTCGTATTCGTCTGGCTGTAACTGGATTTCATCCAAATTCGGATTTAACATGGCAAGGTCTGGCAAGGGAATATGCAACCGTTCTCAAAAACCTACAATACCACAAAGTTTCTGGAAAACGACAAGCCCTTCAACCCCAATCTTTGGTACACTACTCAGTTAACAGTAACCTGCCATTGATACATTGGGCGAGAATTTGATGATTAAAGTCCTGCATCTTTCGGATATCCATTTGGGTAGTGGTTTTTCCCAAGGACGGATCAACCCGGAAACTGGCTTAAATACTCGTCTGGAAGATTTTACCAGAACTTTGGGGCGATGTATAGATCGGGCGATCGCAGAACCTGTGGATTTGGTTTTGTTTGGGGGGGATGCTTTCCCTGATTCTACCCCGCCACCATTTGTTAAGCAGGCTTTCGCTCAGGAATTTCGCCGCCTGGTAGATGCGGAAATTCCCACGGTGTTACTGGTGGGGAATCATGACCAACATTCCCAAGGACAGGGGGGGGCGAGTTTGGGGATTTATCGGACTCTGGGAGTGCCGGGGTTTGTGGTGGGCGATCGCTTAGAAACCCATCCCATTCCAACTCGCCACGGTTTAGTTCAGGTGATTACTATCCCCTGGTTGACCCGTTCAACCCTACTGACTCGACCGGACACTGAGGGGCTGTCTTTGGAGGCGGTTAATAAATTACTCATCGATCGCCTAACGGTAGCCCTAGAGGGAGAAATTCGACGGCTTGATCCGGATATTCCCACGGTATTGTTAGGACATTTAATGGTCGATCGCGCTAGTTTCGGGGCTGAGAGGTTTCTGGCGGTGGGGAAAGGTTTTAATCTTCCCTTGGGGTTGTTGACTCGTCCTCAGTTTGATTATGTGGCTTTGGGTCACGTTCACAAACACCAAAATCTTAATCCTACTAATAACCCTCCGGTGGTGTATCCGGGGAGCATAGAAAGGGTGGATTTTTCAGAGGAAAAAGAAGACAAGGGGTTTGTGTTGGTGAATTTGGCGAAGAATCAAACAACTTGGGAATTTTGCCCTTTACCAGTGCGCTCATTTTGTACAATTAGGGTGGATATTTCCCAGCAAGATGACCCCCTAACCGCATTGCTGGGGGCGATCGCTAAGAAAAACATTGATCAGGCTGTGGTGCGACTACTGTATCAGTTGCGACCAGATCAATTAGATGCGATCGATATGCCGAAACTGCACGCCGCCCTCAGTGCAGCCCATAGTTATACTATCCAACCGGAATTAATTAGTCAACTAGCCCGCCCTCGTGTCCCTCAATTGGCTGCGGGAAGTGCGATCGACCCCCTAGAAGCCCTAAAAACCTATTTGGATAACCACGACCATTTAAAGGGTTTACAGCAGGATATGATCGAGGCGGCTAGGGCTTTATTAGCTGAGAATACCGCCGAGTAAATTTAAACGCTATACTGAAAACTAATTATCCCAACATAGTCAATAGCACTAGAACTTATCTAATATTATGAGCAATCGTCTAGCCCAATCATCAAGCCTTTATCTCCGCAAACACGCAGATAATCCCATTGACTGGTGGCCTTGGTGCGATGAAGCCTTAGAAAAATCTCGAACTGAAGATAAGCCCATATTTCTGTCTATTGGCTACTCAAGTTGTCACTGGTGTACAGTTATGGAGGGGGAAGCGTTTTCTGATGCGGCGATCGCTGAATATATGAACGCTAATTTTATCCCCATCAAAGTCGATCGCGAAGAACGTCCAGAAATCGATAGCATTTATATGCAAGCCCTACAAATGATGACTGGTCAAGGAGGCTGGCCGTTAAATGTATTTCTCACCCCAGGCGATCGGATCCCCTTTTATGGTGGGACTTATTTTCCCATTGAACCTCGCTACGGAAGGCCGGGGTTTTTGGATTTATTGAAAGCCATTCACAACTTTTACCAGACTGACAAAAATAAACTCGAAACTGTCACCGAGGAAATTCTGACCCAACTGCGACAGTCTATGATTTTACCACCCTCGGAATTAACCGAAGATTTACTGAAACAAGGACTAGAAACTAACACGGGAGTAGTTGGTCGTAATAACTACGGCGGTCCTCGGTTTCCGATGATTCCTTATGCGGATATGGCTTGGCGGGGAACTCGCTTAATTTCTTCACCTAAAGTAGATGGTAAAGCAGCCTGTTTGCAACGGGGAAAAGACTTAGTGACTGGAGGAATTTATGACCATGTGGCGGGAGGCTTTCATCGTTACACGGTTGACCCGACCTGGACAGTTCCTCACTTCGAGAAAATGCTTTATGATAACGGTCAAATTCTTGAGTTTTTGGCAGACCTATGGTCTGATGGCGAGAAACAACCTGCTTATCAAAGGGCGATTAATGGTACAGTGGAATGGCTGAAACGGGAAATGACTGCACCGGAGGGCTATTTCTACGCGGCACAAGATGCTGATAGTTTTGTCACCTCCCAGGATAAAGAACCGGAAGAAGGTGCGTTTTATGTATGGACTAACCAAGAGTTAGAAACTTTCCTGAGTCCGGCAGAATTTGGGGAGTTACAAGCACAATTTACGGTGACAAAATCTGGTAATTTTGAAGGTAAAACGGTATTGCAGCGCTGGAATTGTGATGAGTTAGAGCCTTTGATAGAAACTGCTTTGGCTAAACTATTCGCAGTCCGTTATGGTGCGCCACCAGCGGAGGTTACAACTTTCCCGGTGGCTGAGAATAATCAGGCGGCTAAAGAAAGGGACTGGCCGGGTCGTATTCCGGCGGTTACTGATACTAAGATGATTGTAGCATGGAATGCTCTGATGATTTCGGGGTTGGCGAAAGCGGCGCGGGTTTTGGATAATTCCGAATATTTGGAATTGGCGACTAAGGCGGCAAAATTTGTCCTAGAACATCAGTGGGTTGATGACCGTTTTCACCGGGTTAATTATGACGGCAAGGTGGCGGTATTATCGCAGTCGGAAGATTATGCTTTATTTATCAAAGCGTTAATTGATCTACATCAAGCTAGTTTGCAACATCCGGAATTGGCAGATTTTTGGCTGACAAATGCTGTCAAAGTTCAGAATGAGTTTGACCAGTATCTCTGGAGTGTGGAATTGGGGGGCTACTTTAATACAGCCCTTGATGATGCTGAAACTTTGCTAATTCGTGAACGTAGTTATATGGATAATGCTACTCCGGCGGCGAATGGGGTGGCGATCGCTAATTTGGTGCGCCTATTTCTGTTAACAGAAGACCTCAACTATTTGGATCGCGCCCTCCAGGCTTTGGAAGCCTTTGCTAGTGTTATGCGCCAGTCTCCACAAGCCTGTCCGAGTCTGTTTGTGGCTTTTGATTGGTATTGTAATAATACTTTGGTTCGCACTAATTATGAGCAAATCGCTAAGTTAAACAAGCAGTATCTACCTACTGCTGTTTTTAAACTTGATCAAAATTTGCCTCCCGGTGCGATCGCCCTCGTTTGTCAGGGTCTCAAATGCAAAAAACCCGCCCAAGATGAGGCGGAAATGCTAACTCAATTGCACGAAAGTCTTACCCGTACATAATACCTCAAAATAGGCTTGGGATTAATTCCCAAGCCTACATACACCCTCACCCATACCCTCACCCAACAGTTGGCGCTATCGTCCCCAAATAGTTAAGTTTTGCTAATACATACGGCTAGAGAGTTTTGTTATTTTCAACGACATTAAGAATTAATAAGAATTTATTGCCAATTATTCTCAAATTATTGACGAGTTTATAGGGGTTCTGGTAGACTGTAATTAATGTTACCCAAGGGTTTATTGTGCCTAAATGCCAAAAACAGGGTCTATAACCCTTGTCATATAAGGATTTAGCATAATTCGCCGTCTCAAACTTGCCTCTGGCGATGCACGAATTTTCCCGAAAAAATGGACAGCCCCCAATAGGCATCTTGACAAAAGAGACATTTTGTGAATACCATCGCCCACCAGTTCCAGACAATAGGCAGAAATATGAGCTGATCAAGACTAGGAAAATGGAGAAATGGTACACTTAAAGCCTTGGCAATGGGCAATTATAGTCAGTCCGATCGCGATCATAGTTGGATTTTTATTAATCTCAGCGGGGTGGCAAATTCATAGCTGGGGTATTAACTGGATCTGGGGAATTGTCACGCTGCTATTATTGGGGTGGCGATGGTTATTAGTAAGGTGGACAAAGCCAGTTCTTGCCCAGATAGAAGCGGCTCGTGACGAAGCAGCCGCCAAGTTTGAATTAACGGAAGAAATGGCAGCAGCCACGGGAGGGAGTGAAGCGATCGCCCAGGTAGAAAAAGCGGTACAAGACATCCTGATACAATCGCGAAATGATCCGCCATTTTGGTTAGACTGGGGGCAATTTTGGGAACGCTGTAAACAGCTAGTAATTGTGATTGCTAATATATATCATCCCGAGGTAAAATATCCCCTACTTGATATTTATGTACCCCAGGCTTATGGATTAATTCGGGGAACAGTAGATGATTTAGATCGGTGGATGCAAGAACTATCCCCAGTGCTAAATAAAGTAACGGTAGGACAAGCCTATCAAGCCTATGAAGTTTACCAGAAATTAGAACCCTCAGCCCGGAAATTATGGCAGGTCTGGAGTTGGGCTTCATGGATACTTAATCCGGTATCGGCGGCGGCGAGGTTAGCGAGTCAGAAACCGAGCAATAAAGCGACTCAAGAACTATTAGTTAATTTAGGTCAAATGATGCGAGAGGTAGCCCTACAAAACCTCTCCCGACAAGCGATCGCCCTTTATGGCGGCGAACAAATTCCCCTGACGGCGTTAACTGTTACCGAGGAAAATTTACCCCAGGCGCAAACCCAAACTTTACAGGAGATTATCTCCCAGGCTGACCCTCCCGAAAAGGTGGAACAAAAACCGGTTAGCATTCTGTTAGTAGGACGCACTGGGTCAGGAAAAAGCAGCTTAATTAATACGCTATTTCAAGCTAACCTCGCGGAAGTTGATGTTCTTCCCAGCACCGATCGCATTAAAAATTATCACTGGAGTACACCGACAGGAGAATCCCTAAATTTGTGGGATACTCCCGGTTATGAACAAGTGAAACGAGAAGACCTGCGGGAGTTGGTGGTTAGTGAAGCCCAAACAGCAGATTTGCTATTATTAGTCACACCCGCCCTCGATCCAGCCTTACAAATGGATCGGGATTTTTTGCAGGATATGCGTGTGGAAGTTCCTGACCTGAAAGCGATCGCTATTGTCACCCAAGTTGACCGTCTGCGTCCGGTCAGAGAATGGGAACCTCCCTATAATTGGGAAACCGGAAATAGACCGAAAGAAAAAGCTATTCGGGAGGCGACAGAATATCGTCACCAACAGTTAGGAGAATTTTGCGATCTGGTTTTACCCCTAGTTACCAGTGATTCCTCAACTCAGAGAAATCCTTGGAATGCTGAGGTTTTATCCAACCATTTAGTGGAAGCAGTCGGACCGACCAAACAATTAAGATTAGCCCGATTTTTACGAGAGCAAAAATCCCGCACTCTCGCCGCCGCTAAAATTATTGACCGCTATACCCGGCAAATGGCAACCACCCAAGGGTTAACAGCCTTATTAAAAAGTCCTGTCCTCAAATTTATCTCTACCCTCACCACCGGAAACCCTACCCTCGCCTATCTGTTGGCTGAACAAATACCCATAGAGCAACTTCCGGTGGCGATCGGTAAATTGCAGATGGGTTATGATCTGTTTTGTCTCCTCACTAGCGATCGCACTAAATCCCCTAATTTTGACCTTCTCGCCCTCTGGCCGCTACTTTTAAATAACCCCGATCCACCTGACCATAATGCTTGGGCTTTCGGACACGCTTTAGTTGAATACTGGACCCAAAATCTCACCGTTCAACAACTCGAAAAGCGATTTGATTACTATTTCCAATTAAAGAAAACCTAAGACACACCTGCCCCGCCTTACCATCTCCTTGTAATTAATAATTAACAATTAACAATTAATAATTAATAATTAATGACCGGGTGGCGGGTTTATTCATCTTCTGGTCGGGAAATGTAATTAACAATTAACAATTAATAATTAATAATTAATAATTAATAATTAATGACCGGGTGGGGCGGGTTTATTCATCTTCTGGTCGGGAAATGTAATTAACAATTAACAATTAATAATTAATAATTAATAATTAATGACCGGGTGGGGCGGGTTTATTCATCTTCTGGTCGGGAAATGTAATTAACAATTAACAATTAATAATTAATAATTAATAATTAATAATTAATGACCGGGTGGGGCGGGTTTATTCATCTTCTGGTCGGGAAATGTAATTAACAATTAATAATTAATAATTAATAATTAATAATTAATGACCGGGTGGGGCGGGTTTATTCATCTTCTGGTCGGGAAATGTAATTGACAATTAACAATTAATAATTAATAATTAATAATTAATAATTAATGACCGGGTGGGGCGGGTTTATTCATCTTCTGGTCGGGAAATGTAATTAACAATTAACAATTAACAATTAACAATTAATAATTAATAATTAATAATTAATAATTAATGACCGGGTGGGGCGGGTTTATTCATCTTCTGGTCGGGAAATGTAATTGACAGCAGAACCCGCCCCTACAATTGTTAATTATCAATTAAAAATTCTTGAATAATTTTAAGGTAATTTGTAGGGTCTTCTAACATGGGGAAATGGGCAGTATTTGGTAAAATATTAAGCTGAACGTTAGGATTGAGAGTAGCCGCTTGTTTAGCCATTTCCATAGGGATAATTTGGTCATATTCCCCAGCTACCAAGAGGGTAGGAACTGTTAACTTTTTAAATTCTTCGGGAAACCATTGGGTAGCTTCTTTGCTAACGGATGTTAAAACAGTACCATAGGCGGCGGCAAAATCTGCTAATAAGAAATCCTCTAAAAATTCTCGGCTGACCTGACTAGGTAGGGGATGATGCAGAAATCTCGCCATAAATATTTGATGAATTAAAGGCAGTTTTGCCATCCATTTAGGGCGAAACATGACTACATAGCGACTGAATTTATGGAAAGTAGTAAAAGATTGTTCATCATATTCAAAAATGCCACTACAGGTTAAGATAGCCCGAACTACCATGGACGGATAAAGATTCATAAAAATGGCAGCCACGGAAGCCCCCATAGAGTGAGCGTTAATATAGACTTTGGGAATATTTAAAGCCTGTAAAAGGGCGGCTAAATCCTGAGCATATTCGGTTAATTCATAACCTCGATCGCTATCATTTACAGCCGGGCGATTAGACCGACCAAAACCGCGCATATCATAAAGTAAACAATGAAAGCGATCGCCCAAAGCCATAGCGGTACTTTCCCAATAGCGACCCGACCCACCCCAACCATGAATAAACACCATAACCGGCTTATAAGTTTCCCCATGGTAGGGAGTTCCCACCCATTGATAATAGTGTTCTACGCCATTAATAGTAATATAAGAACTCTCGGTCTGCTGAGTTAAATTAATCATCAAGCTATCAATTTGGTAATTTGCCAAGTTTTTTTAATATAGCAAATATTGCCTCAGATGCCATCATAGGAGAAGCTGTTTTTAAGCCAACTAACCCAGTTTCCAGCCACCAGCCCCAGGTCTGGTGAGGAAATCGCCACAAGTCCAAATGTTCTACAGGCGGGTCAGCATAGAAACCACCATCACCCGCACCTAATAGCCCAGAACTCCAGTGAGTAAAGCGATCGTGACTGATACGGTAAAAGGGAAAATTCCCGACCCGACCAACACCCCAACCATCGATCGCAATTAATCCCCTCACCTGACCCCCTGATTGTTGCCATCTGTAAGCGCCTACCATAGCAGCCACCACACCCGCACTAAAACCAATAAATATCAATGGTGTGCTATGGCGCGCGCCAAGATTAGCCTGTAAAAACTCCCCCAGGGCTCGCGGTGAGAGAGGGGAAGATAGATCAGCCGGAAACACCAACAGCCCATTATCCCCCCAGTCTACTCCCAATCTATCCAAAAACTGAGCCGTAAAATGGGGCGGGTGAAATCCTGGACAGATAACAGTAGTTATAGTTGTTGAATTGTCAATTTCCGTAGACAAAACAATTAAACCCCTCAGCACCTCAGAAATTAATTATCAATATATATTAACCGTCTGGGGTGATTTATGCTAATCAAGCAGATTTCAGGTGCATGATATGACCAAACTATTAGTAGTGGCAACCGGAAACCCTGGTAAGTTAAATGAAATGCAGGCTTATCTAGGTGGTATCGATGTCAAATTGCAGCTTAAGCCGGATAATTTGGAGGTTGAAGAGACCGGAAAGACATTTTTGGAGAATGCCTGCCTAAAAGCCAGTGAAGTGGCAAAGGCGACGGGAGAATGGGCGATCGCAGATGATTCAGGACTAGCCGTAGATGCCCTAGGGGGAATGCCAGGAGTATATTCAGCCCGGTATGCGTCCACCGATAGCGATCGCATTAGTAAATTACTCAAAGAACTGGAAACCGCGGCCGACCGTAGCGCTCAATTTATTTGTGCGATCGCCATATCTCGTCCTGATGGTTCTATTGTCCAACAAGTCCAAGGAATATGTCCAGGAGTGATTGCCCAAACCCCCCAAGGTCAAGGAGGCTTTGGCTACGACCCCATTTTTTATGTTCCTGAGCAGCAAATGACCTTTGCCGAAATGTCTCCAGAACTCAAGCGAAAAATCTCCCACCGAGGAAAAGCCTTTGACCTATTACTTCCCCAACTGAGTGCCCTTCTCAAGGGATAGTCAACCCGGCCACTGATCGACATAGCGATCGTCTCAAGGCGTGGATAAGAAACTCCCACCACTACTTCCCCAGGTGGGAGAGGCTTCATGGCGGGGAATAATCGCGGAAAGCGTTTAAATTGCTTCTAGGTTCTTTTCTCCTGTGCGGATACGAATAATTTGCTCAACTGGAGAGACAAATATTTTACCGTCTCCAATTTCACCTGTACGAGAGGCCGATACGATTTTCTCTACAACCATATCAACGTGCTCATCTTCGACCACAATTTCCACCTTGAGTTTTTGTAGGAACTCAACTGTATATTCCGAACCCCGATAACGCTCAGTCTGACCCTTCTGGCGGCCAAACCCGCGAACTTCCGAAACTGTCATTCCAACAATGCCAGCATTGACCAGGGCAATCTTGACTTCATCAAGTTTAAATGGCCGAATAATGGCTTCTATCTTTTTCAAGGTTTTCACTCCTAACGCTTACTGTTTGACAATCCTACACTTGGCAGTTGGGTTTACTGCCTGCTGATCAGGTCTTCCAGGCAATCGGTCGAACTTTGTTTGAGATCAGCTCACCAGCTATCTAAGATACTACCAGTTCGATGCAAATCTCCCCAGGGAGTAGACATTCGACCCCGATTTATTCAGCCATACATAGCCCAAACCATTTGATATCACTATCAAAGCCCCGCAATTGGTAAATCGTGATACAATTGCAGGAAAGCCTCGACCCCCTAACCCTATCGGAGCCAACCGTTAGGCTTAATAGTGGTGGCTGAACAATGTAAAATCTTGTTAAAACCCTAACCGTCCAGTCCCCTTAAACAAAATCCTTATCTAAAATAGAGGTTTTAACTCAACAATATAGTTAAATTAGAGGAGCGATCGTGCAACTTCAAACTAAAATTGCTGCCAAGCGTGCAACAGGTGCGTTTGCGCTCATTGATAGTCTTAAACGTCATGGCGTACAGCACATTTTTGGCTATCCTGGTGGAGCCATTCTCCCCATTTATGATGAACTGTATCGAGCCGAAGCCGAGGGCGATATACAGCATATCCTAGTTCGCCATGAACAGGGGGCATCCCACGCGGCGGATGGGTATGCCAGAGCTACCGGACGAGTGGGAGTGTGCTTTGGTACATCAGGACCAGGAGCCACTAACCTAGTGACTGGCATTGCCACCGCCCACATGGACTCTATACCAATGGTAATCATTACCGGACAGGTAGCGCGCCCCGCCATTGGTACGGATGCCTTCCAGGAAACAGATATTTTCGGCATTACCCTACCGATAGTCAAACATTCCTATGTGGTTCGTGAACCGGGTGACATGGCTCGCATTGTCGCAGAAGCCTTCCATATTGCCAGCACAGGCCGTCCCGGTCCGGTACTCATAGACGTTCCCAAAGACGTAGGTTTGGAAGAATTTGACTATATTCCCGTTAATCCAGGAGAGGTTTCTCTACCTGGCTATCGTCCCACGGTTAAAGGCAATGTTCGCCAAATCAACCAAGCCATTAAACTTATAGAAGAAGCAGAACGTCCCCTGATGTATGTCGGTGGTGGGGCGATTTCGGCCGGAGCCCATGCAGAAATTGCGGAATTGGCAGAGCTTTTTCAGATTCCGGTAACTACCACATTAATGGGGAAAGGATCTTTTGATGAAAAGCATCCCCTATCTGTGGGAATGTTGGGGATGCACGGAACAGCCTATGCTAACTTTGCTGTTAGTGAATGTGATTTGCTCATAGCTGTCGGGGCTAGGTTTGACGATCGCGTTACCGGGAAACTTGATGAATTTGCATCTAGGGCGAAGGTGATTCATATTGACATTGACCCGGCGGAAGTTGGTAAAAACCGGACCCCGGAAGTGCCAATTGTCGGAGATGTTCGCCAGGTGTTGATAGACCTGTTGCGCCGCTGCCGAGAAATTGGAGATGTCGGGAACGATAATCAAACTCAATCGTGGTTAGAGCGGATTAACCGTTGGCGGGAAGATTATCCTCTGGTGGTTCCCTCTTATTCTGATAGCCTCTCTCCCCAAGAGGTGATCGCAGAATTAGGAAAAATGGCACCGGATGCGTACTATACCACGGATGTGGGTCAGCACCAAATGTGGGCGGCTCAATTTTTGAAAAATGGCCCCCGTCAGTGGATATCTAGCGCTGGGTTAGGAACTATGGGCTATGGTATCCCGTCGGCTATGGGAGCTAAAGTGGCTTTGAGCGATCGCGAGGTGATTTGTATTGCTGGGGATGCCAGTGTGCAAATGAACATCCAAGAACTCGGAACCATAGCACAATATGGCATAAATGTCAAGACCGTAATTATTAATAACGGTTGGCAAGGTATGGTCCGCCAGTGGCAACAAGCCTTTTATGGTGAGCGTTATTCGGCTTCTAACATGGAAATCGGAATGCCAGATTTTGAAATGTTAGCACGTTCCTATGGCGTAAAAGGCATGGTCGTTAAGAGTCGTGACGAATTACACCAAGCACTAGCAGAAATGTTGGCTTATGATGGTCCTGTGCTGATGGATGTTCATGTTACCAAGGATGAAAATTGTTATCCTATGGTAGCACCAGGAAGGAGTAATGCTCAGATGATAGGATTACCTGAACGCCGCCAGTTAGAAAAAGCGGTTGAGTTAATCTATTGCAGTAATTGTGGCGCGAAAAATGTCGCGAGTAACAATTTCTGTCCTGAGTGCGGCACTAAACTATAAACACTCCTCTATTACCTGTCAGACATCAGCAATGATTCGGTGGTGCTTTGATTAGTCGATAAGTAGAGACAGGGTTGGTCTTGTCTCTACTGTGTCAATTCTCGATGAGGGGTTATGCTGACACCTAGCAGTCAAATTAATAGGGAGAAGCGGTTAACCTCCCGTCGGAATAGAAAATCAGATGGTCAGCCAAATCTGGATTTTTTAAGAGTAGCTGATATTGGGTGGGTGCAAACTTAATCACTTCGTAATCAAGAGTTTTTAAGGAATTTTTCGGCCAGGGTAAAAAGGAAGTTTCCGGGTTAGACAAGTTGAATTGATAAATCTCTGGGGTATCTTGTCTAATTAAAATTGTATCGTCCAATTCCCGTAAATTATGGTGCATGACTGTCTGAATGTTATTGGTGGTAAATTGTACCCTTTCAAAGGGTCCGTCACCGGGTTCGCGATTAAATGCGATCGCATATTTTTCACCTCCCCCAAATAGATACAAACCCTGTATTAAACCGGTCCGATAAATATAAGCACCCCGATAATTATCAGGAATAGCAGTAATAATAGCGGGGAGATTAGGGTGATCTTGTAACATTCCCAAAAGAATATTTTGAGAAATGGAACCAGCCACCCGCCAATTTTGGTTCAAAGATTGAACAGTTAACCCAAAAATCAACAGTAAAATTGAGGAAACCACCAAAATCAGCCGGATATTCATACACAAACACGCTAGGACTACGGCTAGATAAATTGACGCAAACCCAGAACCGAAATAGAGGTATCTTTCCCCTTGGGTATCTGTAATTGACACAAACACATTAATAGCAGGTAAAACCGCGACAAAAAAACTACCTGCTAAAAACAGCAGTAAAGGCGGGATACTTGGGTCGGGAGTGCGGCTTTTAAACAGTAAAGAAGTACAAGCCAAGGACAGGAGAACAATTAGCCAAAAAATCGATAACCACAGACTAAAACTAGAGTTAAAAATAGGGGGAAGAAAAGTTCTCGTTGGGTAGATAATCAAATTTTGGGCAATATGACCGAAATCAAACCTTAAATGAATATCCTCGCCGTATCCCCCTACCAGTGTACCAATTTTGATAACTCTCCAGATAAAATAAACCGCCAAAACTGCCAAATATGGAATAATTAAGCCTAGTCTTTTTTTCCACAATTTACCATCTTGTTTATGGGTAAAATAATGGTAAATTTCAAACAAAATAATCAACCCAGGAAAGGTGACGAGAGATTCCTTGGATAACACTGCCATAAAAAATAGGAGCAGGGATAATATATAAGGATATTTATATCGGGAATTTCTGCCGATTAAATAAGCGATAAAAGCGACAAACCCAAAAAAGCTAGAGATGACATCTGTGCGCGCGGAAATCCAGGAAACTGCTTCGGTGTGACTAGGAAGTAGTAAAAATACAAACCCGGAAATATAGGGTAAAACTATTTTATAGTGGCGACGAATGGGAAAATTCCGAACTAATAAACTAGCAATCCAACCTACTGCTAAAGCATTGCTGAGATGGAATCCCAAATTAGTTAAATGATAACCGAGGGGATAGTTACCCCAAATTTGATAATCTAGGAAACTGATTAAACTCAGAACCGGACGAAAAAACAAGGATTGACCATGTTGTTGATTGACCCACAATCCCCAAGGGCCGACCTGTTGAAAGATGGCAATTAAAACTAAATCATCTGACAGAAAAAATGAGTTAATAATAGGATAATAACAAACTATTCCGGCTAGAGCGATAATCACAACTAATATAGCCGGATAAATAATCAGCGATCGCCCTTGATTAATTTTGAACATTAAACTTAACTTTTCCCCAAATGATGAATTGAATATGCTCTCAGTATCAGTCTCGACCCCAGAGGCTGTCAAGGGATTGAGAATAACATAAAATCCTATCAATCCTATCAGTTGACCCTTAAATCTAGGAACCAAATAACCCCTAACTACGTCTAGCTAGGTCATGGCCATAATGATTAGCTGAGTGCTAATGAAAGGCGATCGCAAAACTTAAAATACCCTCATACCCTCCCAGACATCAACTCAAGACTTGAATTGTAGATCAAGGTTCCTCAGTTCCGGACGTGCTATCCTCCTCTGTGAGTGTGTGAACATCGAGAGGAGTGAATAACATGGTATCAACACCAGTCCCTTCCCAGAACATCAAACTATCCCGCCCAGTAGCAAATGCAGTCAACCCCGCCAAAACCCGTCCCGCATTTGGGGGGGAACTTCCTAGTAGTCCCCTATTTGGTACAGACGGCATTCGCGGGCGAGTCGGAGAACTTCTCAACGCGCCACTGGCGCTACAGGTAGGCTTTTGGGCCGGACAAATTCTCCGCCAGCAACAGGAAAATCTAGGGCCAGTCATCCTGGCACAAGATACCCGGATTTCGGGTAATATGTTAGCGATGGCCTTATCATCGGGGTTAACGGCAGCCGGACTAGAAGTATGGAATTTAGGAGTTTGTCCTACTCCGGGAGTAGCCTACCTCACCCAAACCTGTAAAGCTATGGGCGGGGTGATGATATCCGCCAGCCACAACCCCCCAGAAGATAACGGAATCAAATTTTTTGGCGCAGACGGCACAAAACTCTCCAGCGACCTCCAGAAGCAAATAGAAGCAGCCCTACGCGGGGCGGAAGCGTTCCCGGTTTATTCTGAGTCGTGTGGACAACATTACTACAGACCGGAATTAATCCAGAATTATGCTGATTCGCTATATGGTCCCCTGCTACCAACTACTAACCTACAGGGAATGCGGGTTGTGTTGGATCTGGCTTGGGGTGCGGCGGTAAATATTGCCCCCCAAGTATTTAGAGAAATGGGGGCGGAAGTAATTTGTTTACATGAGTCTCCCGACGGTCACAAAATTAATGTTAACTGTGGGTCTACGCACCTGGACCTACTCCGCCAAGCGGTTGTAGAACATCAAGCGGATTTAGGATTTGCTTTTGATGGGGACGCAGATCGGGTGTTAGCGGTCGATAGCCAGGGTCGTACCGTTGACGGGGACTATATCCTATACTTCTGGGGTCAGACCCTCAGAAACGCGGAGCAACTGCCCCAGGATTTGATTATTTCTACGGTTATGGCAAACTTGGGATTTGAGAGAGCCTGGGAAAAACTGGGAGGAAAAATGATCCGCACCCCGGTGGGAGATCAGCACGTCCACAGCGAAATGAAGCGCACGGGATCTATGTTGGGGGGTGAACAGTCGGGCCATATCCTTTGTCATCACTACAGCATCACAGGAGATGGTCTACTGACAGCATTACACCTAGCAGCTTTAGTGAAGCGATCGCAAAAATCGCTCAACCAACTGGTGGATGATAGTTTCCTCACCTATCCTCAACTGTTACGAAATGTCAGAGTTGAGAACCCGGACAGCCGCCGTAATTGGAAAAACTGCGAACCTCTACAAAATGCGATCGCTAATGCTGAAGCTGATATGGGGGATCAAGGTCGCATACTGGTGCGCGCTTCTGGTACTGAACCGCTGATCAGAGTTATGGTAGAAGCGGCTAACCCTAATCTGGTGCAATATTGGTGCGATCGCTTAGTGGGAGTGGTGCAACAATACTTAATTGCCTAATCTCTCCTCATGATGGGGATAACAGGGCGGATCAGATTCGGCAGTCCCCTAGTTGTTGGTATATAATTTGGATTAGCGTGACCAACCAAGGCGGTTTTTAGTCGGGGAGCAAGTTACAAATGCCTAGTTACTGCCCAACTTAGAATTGAACCCAAAATGGCATCTAAGACTAAATCTAAAAAAAAGAAGTCCCGGAAAAAAAACTCCAAACAACAGCAGAAAAAGCCGACCCTAACTAAAGCCCAACTTAAAGCTAAACAGCGCCAGTTTGCTAAAGACGTTAAAGCTGTTCTAGGCACTGTAATTCCCACTCTAATTGTTGGTGCGATCGTTGGGGTGGCTCTGTTTTTCGTCAAAGATGAAAAACTCGCCATTGCTGGTGGTGGTGGCATATTAGTCTTGGTTCTGTGCTATAAATACCCCCGCCATGGTCTGTGGGGTTTCCTAATCTATATGCCCTTCTCTGGAACTATTACTTACTGGATTGGGGGCGGAAATGTCATATTTCAGCTTGCCAAAGATGGCTTTTATTTTCCAGCCTTAGCTTCTATGTATAAAGACTGGAAAAGTAAAGGACTCCCTATCATTATTCCCAAGGCTATTAAACAACCTTTGCTCATTCTTTTGGGTTTTTGTATTCTCACCATCATTTGTGTGAATGGCTTGCAACAACTTGACCCCAGACCGGGCGATAAACCCATAGCTATGGGAATTTTGGGTTTAAAGGTATTTATGGGTTATATTCCACTAATGACCTGTGCCTACTACCACATTAGAGACAAAAAAGATTTGCTGTTTCTCACTCGCCTGACTCTAATACTGGCAATTATCTGTTGCCTTTTGGGGATGGTACAATACCAATTTCTTGCTAGTGGTCGCTGTCAAGGAACTGACCATCTGACAGGGGATGATCTGTTTCAAGCAACCATCGAGTATAAGTGTTTCGTAGGCGGTTCTTTAGTTTTTAGCCCCTCCCAAAATATGATCCGACTTCCGGGAACCTTTGTCGCTCCTTGGCAGTGGGCTTGGTTTTTAATTGCTAACGCATTTTTTACCTTTGCTACAGCCTTTAGTGATCCATCAGGGAAATGGCGTATAACCGGATTAATTGGCATGGCATTAGTATTTGTTAATGCTGTGATTTCTGGACAGCGTATTGCCTTAGCATTAGTGCCAGTCGTGACAATTATTCTACTGGTTCTCACTGGACAAATTGCTAATCTAAAGCGCTTTATTCCTATTGCTGGAGGTCTCGGATTACTTTTGAGTATAGTCATGATTACTAACCCAGAAGTAATTCAGGAAAGAGTTGATAGTTTTGTCAGTCGATGGAATGCTTCCCCCCCCACTGGCTTTATTTCTGACCAGTTTGATCACAGCAGTGGTGGACAACAGGGAATCTTTGGTAATGGTCTAGGACGGGCGACTAACTCGGCTCGTGTTTTTGGCAGAACTCGATTGATTGAAACTTACTATCCTAAACTCATTTATGAAATTGGACCTCTAGGGACTATCGCCTTTCTATTTTTTGTAACTGTGATTACTTTCACAGCTTTTAAAACTTACCGTTCCGTTAAAGACAAAAGTATCCGCAGTTTTGGGGCTTCTTTCTGGGTGTTTGTTTTGGTGATTAGTTACAACACCTATTATTATCCCCTCGATGTTGACCCGGTAGCGGTTTATTATTGGTACTTTGCTGGGGTTATCTATAAATTACCAGAAATTGATAAGCAAGAAATTAAACGACTCATAGAAGAAGGAGAATTAGATGAAGATGAAATCTAATATATAACAATCTTTTGATGAAAAACTTATCAAAAACTGGCAAGCATGATTAATAAATGCCTGGGAACACAGCCACAATTATTCCCCAAACACCTGGTGGTCTAGTTGGGTGTCTCCTGGTCTCTCAATTAGCTTTTTTGCCACAGTTAGGATAAACTATATTTATGGTATAGCACGGGTGAGCTGTTGATTAACTACGGCTTATTTAAGCCGTGGGAATATGCAATATCAATCATTAACCTTTACCCTCGACCTAATTAGCAAACAACAGGCAATTGATAGCCATGAAAATTATTGTCGCTAGTCACACTTATATTGTTGACCTCAACCGGGAGAAACTGCGGGTTTTAGCTAACCTTGAACCTGGTATTGAGGTGATCGTGGTTGTACCTCGTCTTTGGAACCCTGGCGGTGTCCAAAGTGAGCGGGTTAAATCTGAACCTGTGGATGAGGGGAATTTTCAGGTGGTTCCTATATCTAACCTCAGTCAAAATAACCAAGGTTTGCTCACTTTTGGTCTGGATCTAATTCCTCTGTTACAATCGTTTAAGCCTGATATTATCCAAGTAGAACAAGGGGCAAAAGCCTTAACATTTGCTGAATTTATTACTCTGAATAAACTGCTAGGAATAGGCGCTAAAAATGTGTTTTTTACCTGGTGGAATTTACCATATACTCTCAAATTTCCCGTGTCGCTACTGGAACAATATAACCTAGGTAACACTGATGGTATTATTGTAGGAAACCAGGATGGGGCGGAAATTTTGCGCGACCATGGATATCAAGGACCGATGGAGGTGATGCCCCAATTAGGAGTCGATGAAACCCTATTTAAACCGGAACCCCAACCAGAATTAAGGGCGGAACTAGGCATTGAACCCGATACGTTTGTGGTAGGGTTCGTTGGTCGGTTTGTGGAAGAAAAAGGACTCATCACCCTAGCTAAAGCATTAGCTCAGGTTAAACATCACCCTTGGAAATGGTTACTACTAGGGCGGGGAGAGTTGCGATCGCCACTTTTAGACCTAGCCCAAGAATTAGGCATTCAAGATAGGCTAATTATCGTTGAAAGTGTTGTCCATGACCGGGTTTGGCAATATATCAACGTCATGAATACCCTAGTTTTACCCTCAGAAACTACCTACAAATTTAAAACCCTAACTTCCGTGGGTTGGAAAGAACAATTTGGCCACGTTCTCATCGAAGCTATGGCTTGCCAAGTTCCCCTAATTGGTTCAGACTCTGGGGAAATTCCCTATGTAATTGACCAAGCTGGGTTAGTCTTCCCCGAAGGGAACCCCGAAGCCCTAGCCGACTGCCTCGAAAAGTTAATCAGTAACCCAGACCTTACCCAAGAGCTAGGTCAACGGGGATATGAGCGCGCCCAGTCCTGCTACACTAACCACGCCCTAGCCAAGCAACAGCTAGAATTCTATAAACAACTTTAACTCCAGGAAAATGCAGTATTTGCCAAGGACACAGGTTCCGCCATAGAAATTGGTAGTCTAAAATACCGATTTCTCTACAGTTACCCCTAATATTAGAAAGCGATCGCATTATGAAACCACCACTGGCAGCCCCAAATCCTTTCCGCGCTCTCAAGATTACTGACCAAAGCACTAACCAGACCATAAACTAGCCAAAGGCATATCTGAATGATTGTTTCAAGTTTATATTTAAGCTGCTGGGAATCAAATATTCACACTCAGAATATGTGGTCAAAGCCTGAGTGAGCAACTGCCAATAAACTGTGTACGGGAGTTTATGGAGAATAACTTGAAAATTCGTGATGCACTCGAAAACGATTTACCCCAAATTATCGAAATTTACAATTTAGCCGTTCCCCAAAAAATCGCCACGGCTGACCTAGAGCCAATTTCCGTTGAGAGTCGGTTAGGCTGGTATCGGGAATGTCAGTCAGCCCAACGTCCCCTATGGGTGGTGGAAATTGGCGATCGCATAATTGGATGGTTGAGCTTTCAAGCCTTTAAGAAGCGAGCCGCCTATGATGCCAGTGCTGAACTGAGTATCTACATCCACACCGACTATCAGGGACAGGGAATTGGCAAAAAACTACTCTATCAAGCCATAGAAGAAGGGCCAAAGTTTGGCTGTGAAACTCTACTGGCTCTAATTTTTGCCCATAACCAACCCAGCCTGAAACTCTTTGACAGTTTTGGCTTTCAACAATGGGGTTATCTCCCACAGATAGCTGTCATTGATGGAGTCAAACGGGATTTAGTGATTATGGGGCTGCACTTGTGTTGAGCCATGTTGAGCCAGAATATCCCGTAAGTGACCAACCACTTGCTCAGGCTGTTCGATCATGGCTAAATGTCCACAATTAGCAAGTTCAATCACATTTTGATAGCCACTGCGAAACAGATGATGAAAACTAGCCAGGTGGCGAACATATTGAGGTTCCATGATCTGATCGCACATTCCTGCCAAAAAATACACAGGCTGCTGTAATTGAGCCACCACTTGGGGGAGGCGATGCACTTCTGTCTCCGTAGTCGAATCCAATAAAGCACCTAAGGCCGCCTCTGGGTCCGCCATCACAAAATCAATTAATCGCTGGCGGCCCCATTCCCTAGAAACCGGACTAGCGACTTGCGCCCTGGTAAACAGCAAATCAATTAGAGGTAGGCAACAAAGCCATCGCGGACGAAACTTGACAATTTGTTCCCCTGTGACTCGGAAACGCTCAAATTCCTCTTTTAGGTAAATACCACCACCAGCATTCACGCAAACCACCCCCGCAATGCGATCACTCAATTGCTGTGCCGCTAATAGTGCGATCGTCCCCCCTAAAGAATGTCCCACAAGCCAAGCCTTAGAGATATTTAACTCCTCGAGTAATATCCCTAAATCCTGAGCATAAGAAGCCGGAGCATAGTCACAAGAATATGGATGGCGACTGGCTAACTGAGAATCGCCAAACCCTCGCAAGTCATAGCATAAGCACTGATACTGAGGTTTTAGGCGATCGATTACAGGTTGCCAATACCGACGACTCAGCAGCCAGCCATGAATAAATACAACAACATTGGACCCATCTATTGGCTCCGTCAGATCATAGGCGTGTCCAACGCTGTGGATTTTAATAGTTGCCATAGATAACATCCTACTCTGAATCCGTCACCAGCTAAAAACTTGCGTACTAAGCAGATGATTCCCCTATAATTGACATAATTAGGGGTCGAGAGAGATGTCACCATCTCCCCCTCCCATTCAGAACCGCACGTGAGAGTTTCCCCTCATACGGCTCCTAGTCTGATTGTTCCATTGTTATGGACACAGCGTTGGCGTTATCTAACGCCGTCTTATCATCGTGGCAGTGGCGGTGCAGTAGCTGAAGATTCTTGTATTCATCCTTTCCACCGTGGCTTCGAGCTACAATGTGGTCTACTTCAACTAGGTCTGATGGGGTAAAGTATTGCCCACACCAGGTACACCTGCCTTTTTGCTTTTTGAGTAGTTTGGCTACCTTTGCTGGCGTGTCGATTGCTTGTCCTTTTCTGGTTGCCCAGTAAGTCCAATTTCCGTCATAAAGTGTTGCTTCGGGGCGCACTAGGGTATGTCTGACAATCGGCGTGTAGTTATGTTTCCACAACTGATGACCGTCCTCGGTTTGGAATAACCAAGTTTCATGCCTTTCTTTCCCATTACTGAGCTTGACCGTTCCGGGTCTAAAGTATAGCACAAGACAGAACACTTAGGACGTATAATGGAGAGGACGAGATGACTAAGAAGACCAAAAATGCCAGCCCCCTATAGTTACGACCTCAGACAAAAAGTTATTGATGCCATTGAACTAGACGGTATGCCCAAAACAGAAGCCAGTCAAGTTTTCCATGTCAGCAGGAACACCATTAATCTCTGGCTGCAAAGAAAAGCACAGACCGGAGACTTCCTCCCTAAACCTCATCACCGACCTGGCAATAACCACAAAATTACCGACTGGGAAAAATTCAAGGCTTTTGCCCAAGAGCATGGCGACAAAACAGCAGCTCAAATGGCTGAACTTTGGGATGACGACATCTCTCCTCGCACCATATCCAGAGCCTTGAAGAAAATTGGCTTCACCAGAAAAAAAAACTTACGGCTACCAAGAACGTGATGAGCAACAGCGAGAGGAGTTTATGGCTCAGATTGAACAGATGAAGCCGGAAGAAGTGGTCTACCTCGATGAAGCCGGCATGAATAGTTAGGACTCGGATTACCCTTATGGTTACTGCGAGGAAGGAAAACGCTTCCATGCACTCAAATCAGGGAAGAGGCAGGGCAGGGTAAGTATGATAGCCGCATGGTGTCATCAACAACTCTTAGCTCCCTTTAGCTTTGAGGGTTGTTGTAATCGGACAGTGTTTGAGTTGTGGTTGGAGTTCATCTTAATTCCAACATTGAAGCCAGGTCAGACTCTAGTATTGGACAATGCAACGTTTCATAAAGGGGGACGGATTGCTGAACTGGTGGAGGCAGCTCAATGCCGTTTACTCTATCTTCCGCCTTATTCGCCAGACCTCAACAAGATAGAGAAATGTTGGTCGTGGCTGAAAGCCCGTATTCGCCACTGCACGTGAGCAGTTTGATTCTCTCCATGATGCCATGGATTCCGTTCTCAAAGCTGCGTCCTAACCACCTTGACTAATGCTATAATTCCTCAGTTTTTCATGACTTGCCTTTCCGCATCTTGATACTGTCCATGCCCGTAACATCTGCCAGATTGTATGGTCTAGCTTGTTGAAGGTTTCGACTGAGACGACTCCTGAGTAGTAATTTGACCATCCCCGTATTATTGGGTTTAGTCTGCTTATCAGGGCTGACTGGGGTGCAGTTTTATGTTGTTTGATTACACCCTTAATCACTTCTGTATGAGCTTGAACTGCTTTGTTGCTGGGTTTTATATGGGTTTTGTGTCCGATTAATCGGCTTGCTGTCCCACCTGTTTTTCCAGTTTTGTATTTTCCTACCGGGTATTGTCTGATGTTGAATCCTAAAAAATCAAAGCCTGGCTCTTCTGTTTTACCCTCACATTGTATGGGGTTAAGTGTATGACACACTCCTAAGTACAGGACAAAAGTTGTAGAGCCTGGTGAAACCGCCCTGAAAACAAAGGCAGATTAGAGAAAGTGCGGCGTAGAAAATCGAAGCCAGTGCGGAAAAGACTCTGGGAGCGTCGTCCGTGAGCCTTCAAAGGAATGGGTGAACCTTGGTGAATCCACAAACCCACCTTCATAGCCCAAGTAAAAGCCAGGCTAAGCAAAGCCAATAAACGGCTCAAGCGCTCAGGGTCCTTAAAGTGAGTCGATTCGAGACAGAAGCCCCGAGTCTTCAAGGCTCCGAAGAGGTTTTCAATACCCCAACGCCGAGCATAGTCGGGGAGGGCCGTTTCGGGGCAAGCGTTAGTGATGAGAATCAACAACTCCCCCGAATCAGCCAGACGAGAGCCAATGACGTAAACCTGCCGTCCCCAAACCCAACGGCGACCCGAAAGCTGGCGAAATTCTCCGGGTCGCAGAGAATCAAACATTCGTTCGCCGCTACGCCGAGTTCCTCCTAACTTAGGACTAATCAGCTCGCTGTGGCGGATGCGTAGGCGGAAAGGAACCTCGGGGTCGATGAGAAGATACGAGAGCCAATCTCGCCCCACAAATTCCCGGTCAGCGGTCAGACAAGCCACCTCCACGTCAGGAAATAGTGCCTCGAAGCGGTCGAATAAGTCCATGCGTTCGCCACTGTTGCTATTGCCCTTTTTGTCAAGCATCGTCCACAGCAGGGGAAAGGCAATCCCCTCGTGGACGACTGCCAACATCAAGATGTTGAAATGGGTTTGACCGAAAGACCAACAGGTGCGGTCGAGACTAAGAGTCCAAGGTTGGGGAATGTCAATGAGGCTAACGACGAAACGGGCAATCTCTGCCCGGTCAAATTTGAATTGCCGAAAAAACGTTGTAATCGCTGGTAATTTGAGGAAATTTGCACAGGATTTGCGAATACAGTCGCTATTTCCATCAGATTAACCGTCTTTGTTTGGAATAGCGCCATCAGGAACAGGCAGACAAAGTTTAATCTCGCCCCGTGCCAGGGCAAGTGAGGGCGCAAAGTGTCTCGTAATCGGTTAAGCTCGTTCATGAGAGGGAAGTTTGGTTTGTGGTAATTCCGATGTAACCCTCTCACCCCAACTTGGCGCTACCCCCCCACCCCTCGACTTTCACCTCAGCCCGGAGCGCCCCCTTCAGAATTTTCGGCTAGATTCCCTTTTGGCTAAGACTTTCAGCTTTTTTGTCCTGTACTGAGGACACACTCTGGTCTTTTCAGGTTTTATTTCTAATCCTACAGGTTTTAGCCATTCGGAAATAGCAGTTTTGCACTGTTCAATGATATCTAGTGATGGTGATATCACTACAAAATCATCGGCGTATCTCACTACTGTGGCTTGTACCACCTTCTTTTTCTTAGGATAGATTGTTTCAATTAACCTACCGTGCGAGACGTTTAGGAGTCAAATAAGGCTGCAATGCCTGAAATAACCTCCTAGTGGGACTTTCACCCCTTGGTGAAATATAAGGGACTCGTACCCTGACCATCCCATAACTGTTTATATGTCCCAACGTTAGGTATAGAAATATACAAAACAAGGCAGGGAACTCAAGGTCAAAACGCTAAATTAGAAATCTTAATGATTCCTTAACAATTGCGTTGAGAGTAACGGCGATAGCCACCCCCAGTTTTAGGATTCACAACCCTGGGACTGAAGCGGGGAACGGAAGGCGTGAAGTAGAACCTACTACCAGAGGCGACCACTGCCAACCATCCATGATTAAGGAGACTGAATGTCCGGCTTGAACCATCGTAAAAATTGAGTAGCGAAACAGGTTGATACGCTGCGTTCAAAAGAGCAAGGGGAAAAGTAGGAGGCTAGTAGTTCTACCTACACAGACCTTTAAAAGTACCCCGGTGGAGAGGACAAGTCTAAAGATGGAATGCCCATATAAATGGAACGTTTTAAGTCCTCCTAGACTCTGATTATCTGGTCGAGATATCAGTAGGAATAAGTGTAACCGCAAGTCTTAGAGGATGTGAGATGTGACCAGAAGCCAACGCCCAACTGTAATGGTAGGGATATGCTAACAGGTCACGGTTTGATTGTAAAGAATAGAGTCTAGTAGGAGTTACTATGACGAAAGCGAGTTTAAAGAAAGGCTTTGAGAAATCGAAGTTAATCAAGACGTGCGTTCGGATGGAAACAAATTCCCTGGGCAAAAGTTCAGAGGAAAGTTTTCAAGCTCCAAAAGAGGATATTTCAAGCAGCTAAATCGGGACAGGATGCAAAGGCTAGAAAGTTGCAACGTCTATTGGTGAAGTCATATTATGCTCGACTCTTAGCAGTGCGACTGTAGGGGCGGGTTCCACGGTCAGCCATGCTTCCCAACAGTCAGCTTAATAAACCCGCCCTCCAAGATAATCAAGGCAAGAAAACGGCTGGAGTCGATGGAATGAGAGCAATCTCATCAAGACAAAGGTTTGAACTTGTTGAGAATATTAAGGGAAACCTCAAAGCAAAACCACTGCGACGGGTGTGGATTCCAAAACCTGGTAGGGATGAAAAACGCCCTCTAGGAATACCCACAATCCAAGATAGAGCCAGGCAAGCCTTGGTGAAGTCGGCACTTGAGCCCGAATGGGAATCAAGATTTGAAGGAACAAGCTATGGGTTTAGACCTGGACGGTCAGCCCATGACGCAATAGCACGAATCTATCTATGTATCAAACATAGTAGTTATTATGTGTTGGATGCTGATATAGCAAAGTGTTTCGACCGAATAAACCATGATTACCTACTGTCCAAAATTCATTGTCCAAGCAGCCTAAAGAAAGACCTGAAACAGTTGCTTAAAGCTGGCGTGCTAGATAACGGTGTATTCGAGGATACAGACTCAGGGACACCTCAAGGAGGGGTAATAAGTCCACTCCTAGCCAACATCGCACTGGATAGAATGGAAAGGTTAGTTAAGGAAATGTATCCAAATAAAGGGACAACCACCCAGGTCAACCTAATAAGATACGCCGATGATTTTGTGGTCATATCCAAAGACTTAGGAATCATTGAACAGTGCAAAACTGCTATTTCTGAATGGTTAAAATCTGTAGGACTAGAAATAAAACCTGAAAAGACCCGAATCTGCCACACACTCAATCCTATCGAGTATAATGGCAAAACAGAAGAACCAGGGTTCGACTTTCTAGGTTTTAATATCAGGCAATATCCAGTAGGAAAGTATAAATCTGGAAAAACAGGTGGAGGAAACAGCCGATTAATCGGTCACAAAACCTATATAAAACCCAGTAATAAAGCAGTTACAGCCCATACAGAAGTGATAAAAGGTGTAATTCAACAACATAAAACAGCACCTCAATCTGCCCTGATTGGTAAACTAAACCCAATCATAAGGGGATGGTCAAACTACTATTCAGCAGTAGTTTCAACAGAAACCTTTAATAAACTGGATAGCATAGTCTGGTTAATGTTACGGGCATGGACAATTTCAAGATGCGGAAAGGCAAGTTACGAAAAGCTAGGAAACTACTTCCATAAAGGAACGGTTAAACTTAGCAATGGGAAAGAAAGACATGAATCCTGGTTATTCAAGACTAAGGATGGACTCACATTATGGCAACATAACTGGACTCCATTGGTCAGACATACCATAATACGCCCTGACGCAACACCATACGACGGAAATTGGACTTACTGGGCAACCAGGAAAGGACAAGCAATCGACACGCCAAACAGGGTAGCAAAACTACTCAAAAAGCAAAAAGGCAAGTGCGCCTGGTGCGGGCAATACATTACCCCATCAGACCTAATTGAAGTAGACCACATTGTACCTCGAAGCCTAGGTGGAAAGGATGAATACAAGAATCTTCAATTACTGCACCACCACTGTCACGATGATAAAACGGCACTAGACAACGCCAACGCTGTGTCCTTAACAATGGAGCAGTCAAACTAGGAGCCGTGTGAGGGGAAACTTTCACGCACGGTTCTGAATGGGAGGGGATGGAGGCGACTCCATTCTCGACCCCTACTCATACCATCCAGTGCGATGTTGGCGAGTATTGGACTTATTACCCCTCCAAGTGGAGTCCTAGCTTCTGTATCCTCGAATACGCCGTTATCTAGCACACCCGCTTTTAACCATTGTTTCAAGTCTCTTTTCAGGCTGCTTGGACAATGAATTTTGGACAGTAGGTAATCATGGTTCACGGTAAGAGCATTTTGTTATGGTCGAAAGGGAAGTCGCCTTCCCCAACTCCAATTCCAAACCGTACTTGAGACTTTCACCTCATACGGCTCGTGATGTGGATACCCCTTTGTCATTGGGAACAGGGCTACAACCCCCTGCTTTATGACCTCAACTTTCGGAGCTATAGCATTAGTCAAGGTGGTTATAACGCAGCTTTGAGAACGGAATCCATGGCATCATGGAGAGAATCAAACTGCTCAATGCAGTGGCGAATACGGGCTTTCAGCCACGACCAACATTTCTCTATCTTGTTGAGGTCTGGCGAATAAGGTGGTAGATAGAGTAAACGGCATTGAGCTGCCTCCACCAGTTCAGCAATCCGCCCCCCTTTATGAAACGTTGCATTGTCCAATACTAGAGTCTGACCTGGCTTCAATGTTGGAATTAAGATGAACTCCAACCACAACTCAAACACTGTCCGATTACAACAACCCTCAAAGCTAAAGGGAGCTAAGAGTTGTTGATGACACCATGCGGCTATATAGCTTACCCTGCCCTGCCTCTTCCCTGATTTGAGTGCATGGAAGCGTTTTCCTTCCTCGCAGTAACCATAAGGGTAATCCGAGTCCTGACTATTCATGCCGGCTTCATCGAGGTAGACCACTTCTTCCGGCTCCATCTGTTCAATCTGAGCCATAAACTCCTCTCGCTGTTGCTTCCAACGTTCTTGGTAGCCGTAAGTTTTTTTTCTGGTGAAGCCAATTTTCTTCAAGGCTCTGGATATGGTGCGAGGAGAGATGTCGTCATCCCAAAGTTCAGCCATTTGAGCGGAGGTTTTGTGGCCATGCTCTTGGGCAAAAGCCTTGAATTTCTGCCAGTCGGTAATTTTGTGGTTATTGCCAGGTCGGTGATGAGGTTTAGGGAGGAAGTCTCCGGTCTGTGCTTTTCTTTGCAGCCAGAGATTAATGGTGTTCCTGCTGACATGGAAAACTTGACTGGCTTCTGTTTTGGGCATACCGTCTAGTTCAATGGCATCAATAACTTTTTGTCTGAGGTCGTAACTATAGGGGGCTGGCATTTTTGGTCTTCTTAGTCATCTCGTCCTCTCCATTATACGTCCTAAGTGTTCTGTCTTGTGCTATAACTATAGGGGGCTGGCATTTTTGGTCTTCTTAGTCATCTCGTCCTCTCCATTATACGTCCTAAGTGTTCTGTCTTATGCTATAGCATTAGTCAAGGTGGTTAGGACGCAGCTTTGAGAACGGAATCCATGGCATCATGGAGAGAATCAAACTGCTCAATACAATGGCGAATGCGGGCTTTCAACCACGACCAACATTTCTCTATCTTGTTGAGGTCTGGCGAATAAGGTGGTAGATAGAGCAAACGGCATTGAGCCGCCTCCACTAGCTCAGGAATCCGTCCCCCTTTATGAAACGTTGCATTGTCTAGCACTAGAGTCTGACCTGGCTTCAGTGTTGGAATTAAGATGAACTCCAACCACAACTCAAACACTGTCCGATTACAACAACCCTCAAAGCTAAAGGGGGCTAAGAGTTGTTGATGACACCATGCGGCTATATAGCTCACCCTGTCCTGCCTCTTCCCTGATTTGAGGGCATGGAAGCGTTTTCCTTCCTCGCAGTAACCATAAGGGTAATCCGAGTCCTGACTATTCATGCCGGCTTCATCGAGGTAGACCACTTCTTGTGGCTCCATCTGTTCAATCTGAGCCATAAACTCCTCTCGCTGTTGCTTCCAACGTTCTTGGTAGCCGTAAGTTTTTTTTCTGGTGAAGCCAATTTTCTTCAAGGCTCTGGATATGGTGCGAGGAGAGATGTCGTCATCCCAAAGTTCAGCCATTGGAGCGGAGGTTTTGTGGCCATGCTCTTGGGCAAAAGCCTTGAATTTCTGCCAGTCGGTAATTTTGTGGTTATTGCCAGGTGGGTGATTAGGTTTAGGGAGGAAGTCTCCGGTCTGTGCTTTTCTTTGCAGCCAGAGATTAATGGTGTTCCGGCTGACATGGAAAACTTGACTGGCTTCTGTTTTGGGCATACCGTCTAGTTCAATTGCATCAATAACTTTTTGTCTGAGGTCGTAACTATAGGGGGCTGGCATTTTGGGTCTTCTTAGTCATCTCGTCCTCTCCATTATACGTCCTAACTTTCCTGTCTTGTGCTATACAATAACCCCTTTGTGCGAGACGTTTAGGAGTGAAATAGAGCTGCAATGCCTGAAATAACCTCCTAGTGGGACTTATACCCCTTGGTAGAATATAAGGAGTGCGCCCTGACCATCCCATAACTATAGCATTAGTCAAGGTGGTTAGGACGCAGCTTGGAGAACGGAATCCATGGCATCATGGAGAGAATCAAACTGCTCAATACAATGGCGAATGCGGGCTTTCAACCACGAACAACATTTCTCTATCTTGTTGAGGTCTGGCGAATAAGGTGGTAGATAGAGCAAACGGCATTGAGCCGCCTCCACTAGCTCAGGAATCCGTCCCCCTTTATGAAACGTTGCATTGTCTAGCACTAGAGTCTGACCTGGCTTCAGTGTTGGAATTAAGATGAACTCCAACCACAACTCAAACACTGTCCGATTACAACAACCCTCAAAGCTAAAGGGGACTAAGAGTTGTTGATGACACCCTCAGTACAGGACAAAAAAGCTGAAAGTCTTAGCCAAAAGGGAATCTAGCCGAAAATTCTGAAGGGGGCGCTCCGGGCTGAGGTGAAAGTCGAGGGGTGGGGGGGTAGCGCCAAGTTGGGGTGAGAGGGTTACATCGGAATTACCACAAACCAAACTTCCCTCTCATGAACGAGCTTAACCGATTACGAGACACTTTGCGCCCTCACTTGCCCTGGCACGGGGCGAGATTAAACTTTGTCTGCCTGTTCCTGATGGCGCTATTCCAAACAAAGACGGTTAATCTGATGGAAATAGCGACTGTATTCGCAAATCCTGTGCAAATTTCCTCAAATTACCAGCGATTACAACGTTTTTTTCGGCAATTCAAATTTGACCGGGCAGAGATTGCCCGTTTCGTCGTTAGCCTCATTGACATTCCCCAACCTTGGACTCTTAGTCTCGACCGCACCTGTTGGTCTTTCGGTCAAACCCATTTCAACATCTTGATGTTGGCAGTCGTCCACGAGGGGATTGCCTTTCCCCTGCTGTGGACGATGCTTGACAAAAAGGGCAATAGCAACAGTGGCGAACGCATGGACTTATTCGACCGCTTCGAGGCACTATTTCCTGACGTGGAGGTGGCTTGTCTGACCGCTGACCGGGAATTTGTGGGGCGAGATTGGCTCTCGTATCTTCTCATCGACCCCGAGGTTCCTTTCCGCCTACGCATCCGCCACAGCGAGCTGATTAGTCCTAAGTTAGGAGGAACTCGGCGTAGTGGCGAACGAATGTTTGATTCTCTGCGACCCGGAGAATTTCGCCAGCTTTCGGGTCGCCGTTGGGTTTGGGGACGGCAGGTTTACGTCATTGGCTCTCGTCTGGCTGATTCGGGGGAGTTGTTGATTCTCATCACTAACGCTTGCCCCGAAACGGCCCTCCCCGACTATGCTCGGCGTTGGGGTATTGAAAACCTCTTCGGAGCCTTGAAGACTCGGGGCTTCTGTCTCGAATCGACTCACTTTAAGGACCCTGAGCGCTTGAGCCGTTTATTGGCTTTGCTTAGCCTGGCTTTTACTTGGGCTATGAAGGTGGGTTTGTGGATTCACCAAGGTTCACCCATTCCTTTGAAGGCTCACGGACGATGTTCCCAGAGTCTTTTCCGCACTGGCTTGGATTTTCTACGCCGCACTTTCTCTAATCTGCCTTTGTTTTCAGGGCGGTTTCACCAGGCTCTACAACTTTTGTCCTGTACTTAGGATGACACCATGCGGCTATATAGCTCACCCTGCCCTGCCTCTTCCCTGATTTGAGGGCATGGAAGCGTTTTCCTTCTTCGCACTAACCATAAGGGTAATCCGAGTCCTGACTATTCATGCCGGCTTCATCGAGGTAGACCACTTCTTGTGGCTAGTAGGGGTCGAGAATGGAGTCGCCTCCATCCCCTCCCATTCAGAACCGTGCGTGAAAGTTTCCCTTCACACGGCTCCTAGTCTGACTGTTCCATTGTTAAGGATACAGCTTTGGCGTTGTCTAACGCCGTTTTATCATCGTGACAGTGGCGGTGTAATAGTTGAAGATTCTTGTATTCATCCTTTCCACCTAGGCTTCGAGGTACAATGTGGTCTACTTCAATTAAATCCGATGGTGCGAAATACTGTCCGCACCAGGTACACCTACCCTTTTGCTTTTTGAGTAGTTTTGCTACCCTGTTTGGCGTTTCAATTGCTTGTCCTTTCCTGGTTGCCCAGTAAGTCCAATTTCCGTCGTATGGTGTTGCGTCAGGGCGTATTAGGGTATGTCTGACAATCGGAGTCCAGTTATGTTTCCATAGTTGGAATCCATCCTTAGTCTTGAATAACCAAGTTTCATGTCTTTCTTTCCCGTTGCTAAGTTTAACCGTTCCTTTGTGGAAGTAGTTTCCTAGCTTTTCGTAAGTTGCCATTCCGCATCTTGAGACTGTCCATGCCCGTAACATTGACCAGATGGTAGGGGTCGAAAGGAAAGTCACCTTTCCCAACTCCCATTCAAAACCGTGCTTGAAAGTTTCCCTTCACACGGCTCCTGATGTGGATACCCTCTTTGTCAAAGGAACAAGGTTACTACCCCCTGCTTTATGACTTCAACTTTGGGAGCTATATGCTTGCGTTAGTCTTTAAACTCGCTTTCGCCATTAAACTCTTACTTATCGCAGTCTCTATATCCATATCGTGACTAGTGGGCATATCCCAACCATTACAGTTAGGCATTGGCTTTCAGTCACATCCCTTCCCCTTATGGGCTTGCGCTTACACTTTTCACTACTCTACGAGATGTACTCGCAGAGAGCCCAACAGGGGTTTCAACGTTCCGTATATATGGGCATTCCATCTTTAGATTTGTCCTATCCACCGGGGTACATTTTAAAGGTCTGTGTAGGTGATGACATAATTACCCTACTTTTCCCCTTGTCCTTTTGGACGCAGCGTATCAGCCTATTTCGCTGCTAACTAGTTACGGTGGTTCAAGCCAGACATTCGGTTTCCCTAATCATGGATGGTTGGCAGTGGTCGCCTCTGGTAGTAGGTTCTACTTCACGCCTTCCGTTCCCCGCTTCAATCCCAGATTTGTGATTTCTGAAACTGGGGGTGGCTACCGCCTTTACTCTTTCCCAAATCACCCCAAGTGGGTTGAAATACTCCTCCTTGTAGTATACTTGGAAGATAAAAGTGTATTCTGTGATTTCTTAAATGGGATTGACCCTGAGTTCCCTGCCTTGCTTAGATTCACAACTCCCTAAGCGTCGGGACATATATACAGTTGAGGGGTTAGACCGATACTGAGTAACCGTGTAAAGGTCTAATTGCCCTCTAGGAGGTTATTTCGGCATTGCAGCCTTATTTGACTCCTAAACGTTTCGCACTATGTGGTCTAATTTAACGAAGGTCTTTGATGAGACAACCCCTGAATAGTAATTTGACCATCCCCTTATAATTGGGTTTAGTTTGTTAATCAGGGCTGATTGAGGTGCTGTTTTATGTTGTTCAATTACACCTTTTATCACTTCAATATGGGCTTTAACTGCCTTTTTGCTGGGTTTGATGTGGGTTTTAAATCCCCACATTTTATGTGGGGTCTTGTTAAATAGGAAGCCTCCTTTTCTTCTTCCCCCACTCTTTCCAGATTTATATTTTCCTACTGGGTATTGCCTGATGTTGAATCCTAGAAAGTCGAATCCTGGTTCTTCTGTTTTGCCATTATACTCAATGGGATTGAGCGTATGGCAAATTCGAGTCTTTTCAGGTTTTATTTCTAGTCCTACAGGTTTTAGCCATTCGGAAATGGCAATTTTGCACTGTTCAATGATTCTTAGGTCTTTGGATATGACCACGAAATCATCGGCGTATCTTATTAGGTTGACCTGGAAGTTTGTTCCTATATTAGGATACATTTTCTTACCTAACCTTTCCATTCCATCCAGTGCGATGTTGGCGAGTATTGGACTTATTACCCCTCCTTGGGGTGTCCCTGCTTCTGTATCCTCGAATACGCCGTTATCCAAGACACCCGCTTTGAGCCATGATTTCAGGTCTCTTTTTAGACTGCTTGGACAATGAATTTTGGACAGAAGGTAGTCATGGTTTATTCGGTCAAAACATTTCGCTATATCTGCATCCAGAACGTAATAACCTCCTTTGTTGATACTCTGAAAGATTCTGGATATTGCATCATGGGCAGACCTTCCAGGTCTGAATCCATAGCTAGTGCCTTCAAATCTCGATTCCCATTCAGGTTCGAGAGCCGACTTAACCAAGGCTTGCCTCGCTCTATCTTGGATTGTGGGTATTCCCAGGGGGCGTTTTTCATCCCTTCCAGGTTTTGGAATCCACACCCGTCGCAGTGGTTTTGCTTTGAGGTTTCTTTTAATATTCTCAACAAGTTCAAACCTTTGCCTTGGTGAGATTGCTCTCATTCCATCGACACCGGCTGTTTTTTTGCCTTGATTATCTTGGGTCACTCGCCGCACTGCTAAGAGTCGGGCATAATATGATTTCACCAATAGACGTTGCAACCTTCTTGCCTTTGCATCCTGTCCCGATTTAGCTGCTTGAAATATCCTCTTTTGGAGCTTGAAAACTTTTCTCTGAACTTTCGCCCAGGGAATTTGTTTCCATACAAACGCACGTCTTGATTGGCTTTGATTTCTCAAAACCTTTCTTTAAACTCGCTTTCGTCATAGTAACTCCTACTAGACTCTATTCTTTACAATCAAACCGTGACCCGTTAGCATATCCCTACCATTACAGTTGGGCGTTGGCTTCTGGTCACATCTCACATCCTCTAAGACTTGCGGTTACACTTATCCCTACTGATATCTCGACCAGATATTCAGAGTCTAAGAGGACTTAAAACGTTCCGTTTATATGGGCATTCCATCTTTAGATTTGTCCTATCCACCGGGGTACTTTAAAGGTCTGTGTAGGTGTTTTATAGAGAACCCTACTTTTCCCCTTACTCTTTTGAGCGCAGCGTATCAACCTGTTTCGCTGCGGATTGATGACGATGGTTCAAGCCGGACATTCGGTTTCCCTAATCATGGATGGTTGGCAGTGGTCGCATCTGGTAGTGGGTTCTACTTCACGCCTTCCGTTCCCCGCTTCAATCCTGGGGTTATGATTCCCAAAACTGGAGGTGGCTATCGCCGTTACTCTCAACGCAATTGTTAAGGAATCATTAAGATTTCTGATTTTGCGTCTTGACCTTGAGTTCCCTGCCTTGTTTTGTATATTTCTATACCAAACGTTGGGACATATAAACAGTTATAGGGATGGTCAGGAGTGCGCTCCTTATATTCAACCAAGGGGTTGAAATCCCCACCGAGCGGTTATTTCAGGTATTGCAACCCTATTTCATGCCCGAACGTCTCGCACCCATATGTTCAATCTGAGCAATAAACTCCTCTCGCTGTTGCTTCCAACGTTCTTGGTAGCCGTAAGTTTTTTTTTCTGGTGAAGCCAATTTTCTTCAAGGCTCTGGATATGGTGCGAGGAGAGATGTCGTCATCCCAAAGTTCAGCCATTTGAGCTGCTGTTTTGTCGCCATGCTCTTGGGCAAAAGCCTTGAATTTTTGCAAGTCGGTAATTTTGTGGTTATTGCCAGGTGGGTGATTAGGTTTAGGGAGGAAGTCTCCGGTCTGTGCTTTTCTTTGCAGCCAGAGATTAATGGTGTTCCGGCTGACATGGAAAACTTGACTGGCTTCTGTTTTGGGCATACCGTCTAGTTCAATTGCATCAATAACTTTTTGTCTGAGGTCGTAACTATAGGGGGCTGGCATTTTGGGTCTTCTTAGTCATCTCGTCCTCTCCATTATACGTCCTAACTTTCCTGTCTTGTGCTATATAACATCGTGACGCTGTGTCCTGTCGAGCCAAAAGGATGACTAAGACCCCACCGATACTTGACCCCCACCTGCCTGTGGGGACGTGAACCGAGTGCGTCGCTCTTTTTGTTCAAAAACGCTGACCCATCAACCTTTGTCGGATACCCTCAGCAATTTTCTGACCCAAATATTCTGGGATCAAGCTCTCATTGGGGCCAAGAAGATACAGAATCAGACGAGTGCGACCCCGCCAGACCAGCAAGTTAGCATTGACCACCAACAGGTCTTCCTGCCAGATGGCATACATCACCTTATAGAATAATCCCGGCTGGTTATCTGCTTCAATTAACAAAGCTGGTAGGTGGAACACCGGGTCAACATAAAACTCCGTAGCTACATCCTCTAAACCCGCATCCAGGTTAAACTCGACGGCCAGCATTTCTTCTACCTCAAAATGCCCCGCCAATGCTTCTCTAATCGCACGACAAACGTTATCTGACGTTTTTTCTGTGAGTGCCTTACCACCCCTCGATACCACCAGCTTAATGAATACCAGCATCGGCGGGTAGATTTGTCCATACAAACTAAGATTATGGATGGTTAACCCATAGGCAGCCAGAACTCCAAAAATATCGCTCAACAAAAATGATTGATTGCGATAGGCGAAGTGTAGGGCGCTTCTGCTCCCTTCTGGCTTAATCTCAATCACCGCTTGTGTAGTTTTATAAACATTGTAGGCCAATTTGAGATTTTGCAATTGAATCTCACTGCTAACAAATTGCTCATAAAACTGCGGAAACGCCCGATTGAAGCGCTTTAGAAGTTCTAACGTTGATGATTTTAAACCCGGAGCCATAATTGAGGATCAGGTACGGGAGATATACTATCTAGTAAAGACATCATCTATTACCTTAACCACGCCTGCATGGGTTTTTGGAAAAATTTCTTTAGCGGTTCTGATTCTACCTCAATGTCCAAAACGGCGGAACAAGAGGAATGCTCTATCGAGAACCAATCCTCTTGGTCCCAGGTAACTCGGCAACCAAACTCTCGGAATTCTCGGATTTTTTTCAGCACGGATCGGGACATTGATCTATATGAGCTAGAAGAACTCTGTAATGCTGTCGGTTGGTCCCGTCGCCCTCTCAGGAAGGTCAAAAAGGCTATTCAGCATAGCTTTTTGGTCGTTTCCATGTGGCAAATGCGGGGCAACCAACGACGGCTAATCGGTTTTGCTCGCGCTACTTCCGATCATGCCTTTAATGCTACCCTTTGGGATGTCGTGGTTCACCCAGACTTCCAAAACAAAGGTTTAGGCAAGGCTTTGATGCGTTTTATCATCAAAAAGCTTCGCAGCGATGATATTAGCAATATCACGTTGTTTGCAGACCCCCATGTGGTTGAATTTTATCGAAACCTAGGGTTTATCTCAGATCCCGAAGGGATCAAGGGGATGTTCTGGTATCCAGACTAGCCCATTTTTGACCCCAAAAATGGGCTTCAAGCCTCGCCCTTTTAGGGCGAGTATTGAGAGAATCCTACACCGACTCCCATGGTCAGACGGAACCTAACCCCAGATTTTTTCCTTGAGGAGATAAGCGCCTTAAGAGAATCAGGAGGGGCGGAAAGTTTTTCCCCCCTTTGGTGGGTAAAATCCCGTCGGGTATGGGAAATTTTACCATGAATCTGAACCCCCTTCAAAAGGGTAGGTCAGACAAGCTATAGCACAAAACAGAACAGTTAGGACGTATAATGGCAAGGATATCTACAGAAGACCCAAAAGGCCAGCCCCCTACAGTTACGACCTTAGACAAAAAGTTATTAATGCAATTGAACTAGACGGTATACCCAAAACCGAAGCCAGTCAAGTTTTCCATGTCAGCAGGAACACTATCAATCTCTGGCTGCAAAGAAAAGAACACACCGGCGACTTCCTCCCTAAACCTAATCGCCCACCTGGTCATAGCCACCAAATTACCGACTGGCAGAAATTCAAGGCTTTTGCCCAAGAGCATGGCCACCAAACCTCCGCTCAAATGGCTGAACTTTGGGATGACGACATCTCTCCTCGCACCATATCCAGAGCCTTGAAGAAAATTGGCTTCACCTGAAAAAAAACTTACGGCTACCAAGAACGTGATGAGCAACAGCGAGAGGAGTTTATTGCTCAGATTGAACAGATGGAGCCGGAAGGGTTGGTTTACCTCGATGAAGCTGGCATGAATAGTCAAGACTCCGATTATCCTTATGGTTACTGCCAGGAAGGACAACGCTTCCATGCCCTCAAATCCGGGAAGAGGCAGGGCAGGGTGAGCTATAGCACTAGTCAATACGGTTAGGACGCAGCCTTGAGAACAGAATCCATGGCATCATGGAGAGAATCAAACTGCTCAATACAATGGCGAATGCGGGCTTTCAACCACGACCAACATTTCTCTATCTTGTTGAGGCCTGGCGAATAAGGCGGAAGATAGAGTAAACGGCATTGAGCCGCCTCCACCAGTTCAGCAATCCGCCCCCCTTTATGAAACGTTGCATTGTCCAATACTAGAGTCTGACCTGGCTTCAATGTTGGAATTAAGATGAACTCCAACCACAACTCAAACACTGTCCGATTACAACAACCCTCAAAGGTAAAGGGAGCTAAGAGTTGTTGATCACACCATGGGGCCATATAGCTCACCCTGCCCTGCCTCTTCCCTGATTTGAGGGCATGGAAGCGTTGTCCTTCCTGGCAGTAACCATAAGGATAATCGGAGTCTTGACTATTCATGCCAGCTTCATCGAGGTAAACCAACCCTTCCGGCTCCATCTGTTCAATCTGAGCAATAAACTCCTCTCGCTGTTGCTTCCAACGTTCTTGGTAGCCGTAAGTTTTTTTTTCTGGTGAAGCCAATTTTCTTCAAGGCTCTGGATATGGTGCGAGGAGAGATGTCGTCATCCCAAAGTTCAGCCATCTGAGCGGAGGTTTTGTGGCCATGCTCTTGGGCAAAAGCCTTGAATTTTTGCCAGTCGGTAATTTTGTGGTTATTGCCAGGTGGGTGATTAGGTTGAGGGAGGAAGTCTCCGGTCTGTGCTTTTCTTTGCAGCCAGAGATTAATGGTGTTCCGGCTGACATGGAAAAGTTGACTGGCTTATGTTTTGGGCATACCGTCTAGTTCAATTGCATTAATAACTTTTTGTCTGAGGTCGTAACTATAGGGGGCTGGCCTTTTGGGTCTTCTTAGTCATCTCGTCCTCTCCATTATACGTCCTAACTTTCCTGTCTTGTGCTATACCTACACAGACTTTTAAAAGTACCCCGGTGGAAAGGACAAGTCTAAAGATGGAACGCCCATATAAACGGAACGTTTAAACCCCTCATTGGCTCTGCCTCACGGCAGAGCGTGAAAAGTGTAAGCGTATGGTGCGAGACGTTCGGGTATGAAATAGGGCTGAAATGCCCGAAATAACTACCCGGTGAGGATTCCAGCTCCGAATCTGGATATAAGGAGACCTCTCCTGACCATCCTCATAACTGGTTATATGTCCCGACGCTTAGGGAACTAAGCAAGGCAGGGAACTCAAGGTCATAAACGAACTGAGAAATCAGGGAGTAGAGAGTAACGGCGATAGCCACCCCCAGTTTTGGAAATCATAACTCCAGGATTGAAGCGGGGAACGGAAGGCGTGAGGTAGAACCTACTACCAAGACGCGACCACTGCCAACCATCTATGATTAGGAAGACCGAATGTCCGACTTGAACCATCGTAATACACTAGCAGCGAAATAGGTTGACACGCTGCGCTCAAAAGGGCAAGGGGAAAAGTAGGGGGTTCGTGCGACTACCTACACAGACCTTTAAAAGTACCCCGGCGGAGAGGACAAATCTAACGATGGAATGCCCATATAATCGGAACATTGTAACCCCTCTAATGCTCTGCCTATAAACAAGTGAGTAATGCTATTCACAAGGCAGTAGTGAAAAATGTAAGCGCATGGTGCGAGACGTTCGGGTATGAAATAGGGCTGAAATGCCCGAAATAACTACCCGGTGAGGATTCCAGCTCCGAATCTGGATATAAGGAGACCTCTCCTGACCATCCTCATAACTGGTTATATGTCCCGACGCTTAGGGAACTAAGCAAGGCAGGGAACTCAAGGTCATAAACGAACTGAGAAATCAGGGAGTAGAGAGTAACGGCGATAGCCACCCCCAGTTTTGGAAATCATAACTCCAGGATTGAAGCGGGGAACGGAAGGCGTGAGGTAGAACCTACTACCAAGACGCGACCACTGCCAACCATCTATGATTAGCAAGACCGAATGTCCGACTTGAACCATCGTAATACACTAGCAGCGAAATAGGTTGACACGCTGCGCTCAAAAGGGCAAGGGGAAAAGTAGGGGGTTCGTGCGACTACCTACACAGACCTTTAAAAGTACCCCGGCGGAGAGGACAAATCTAACGATGGAATGCCCATATAATCGGAACGTTGTAACCCCTCTAATGCTCTGCCTATAAACAAGTGAGTAATGCTATTCACAAGGCAGTAGTGAAAAATGTAAGCGCATGCTTAGAGGGTGAAGGATGTGACCAGAAGCTAAAGCCCAATTGTCATGGTTGGGATATGCCCACAGGTCACGGTGGGGATATAGATACTGCGGTCAGTAAGAGTATAATGGCGAGGACGAGTTTAAAGACTACGTGGTGCATATAGCTCTGAACATCGAAGTAGAAAGCAGGTCTCTTGATTCTGCTCCTTTGACAAATAGGGTATCCACACCAGGAGCCGTGTGATGGGAAACTATCAAGCACGGTTCTGAATGGTAGAGGGTGAAGGTGACTTCACTCTCGACCCCTAACCTTAGAGGGTGAAGGATGTGACCAGAAGCTAAAGCCCAATTGTCATGGTTGGGATATGCCCACAGGTCACGGTGGGGATATAGATACTGCGGTCAGTAAGAGTATAATGGCGAGGACGAGTTTAAAGACTACGTGGTGCATATAGCTCTGAACATCGAAGTAGAAAGCAGGTCTCTTGATTCTGCTCCTTTGACAAATAGGGTATCCACACCAGGAGCCGTGTGATGGGAAACTATCAAGCACGGTTCTGAATGGGAGAGGGTGAAGGTGACTTCACTCTCGACCCCTAACCCTTTAAGGGGAAAGGATGTGACTGAAAGCTAATGCCTAACTGTAATGGTTAGGATATGCCCACTAGTCACGGTGTAGATATAGATACTGCGATTAGTAGGAGTTTAATGGCGAAAGCGAGTTTAAAGACTATCGCAAGCATATAGCTCTAAAAGTTGAAGTACGAAAGCAGGGGGTTGTAGCCCTGTTCCCACTGACAAAGGGGTATCTACATCAGGAGCCGTGTGCTGGGAAACTCGCAAGCACGGTTTGGAATTGGAGTTGGGGAAGGCGACTTCCCTTTCGACCATAACTGCTTATTGATTAAGCCGTCAATAATTAAGATTTGTTGCTAAGGGATATGCGCTAATTATCCTGTGTGTTAAGACTTAATGGGGTGTATTTTGTGCGCAACGGTACGACTATCGGGTTGAGCGATATTACCCGATAGTCGTCAGGATAAGGGTTTAAGTTAAATCGGGATGACAGGATTTGAACCTGCGACTCCCTCGTCCCGAACGAGGTGCGCTACCAAGCTGCGCTACATCCCGGAGTTTTATCTCACATTTAGCTATGATAGCACATTATATCTTTAATGTGCGAGACGTTCAGGCATTAAATAGGGTTTAGATACCTGAAATAACCGCCTGGTGGGGAATTCAACCTATTGGTTGAATACAAGAAGCGCACTTCTGACCATTCCCATAACTGTTTATATGTCCCGAAAATTGGTATCATACGATACCAAATCAAGGCAGGGAACCCAAGGTCAACACACTTTGCAACACAACGTAATAATTCTTAACATAACGGAATAGTTACGGCAAAGGTGAGGGTAACTGCGATAGCCACCCCTAGTTTCAGGATTCACAACCTTGGGACTAAAGCGGGGAACGGAAGGCTTCGAGGTGTAACCTAATACCAGAAATGAGACCACTGCCAACCATCCATGATTAGGGAAACCGAATGTCCGGCTTGAACCATCGTCAATACTGAGCAGCGAAATAGGTTGATACGCTGCGTTCAAAAGAGCAAGGGGAAAAGTAGGAGGCTATTAATACTACTTACACAGACCTTTAAAGTACCCCGGTGGAAAGGACAAATCTAAAGATGGAATGCCCATATAAACGGAACGTTTTAAGTCCTCCTGGACTCTGACTATCTGGTCGAGGTAGTTAGTAGGGATAAGTGTAACCGCAAGTCCTAGAGGATGTGAGATGTGACCAAAAGCCAACGCCCGGCTGTAATGGACGGGATATGCTAACAGGTCACGGTTTGATTGTAAGAATAGAGTCTAGTAGGTGTTTAAATGACGCAAGCGAGTTTAAAGAAAGGCTTTGGCAAGTCCAAACCAATCAAGACTACGAATAACGTATGGAAAGCTATTCCTTGGGCTAAGGTTCAGCGGAAAGTTTTCAAGCTCCAAAAGAGGATATTTCAAGCAGCTAAATCGGGGCCGGATGCAAAGGTAAGAAGGTGGCAACGTCTATTGGTGAAGTCATCTTATGCCCGACTCTTAGCAGTACGGCGAGTGACCCAAGACAATCAAGGAAAGAAAACAGCCGGAGTGGATGGAGTGATAGCAATATCCCCTAAGCAAAGGTTAGACTTAGCCGAGAAAATCAAAGGAAATATCAAAGCAAAACCACTGCGTAGGGTGTGGATTCCAAAACCTGGTAGGGATGAGAAACGCCCGCTGGGAATACCCACTATCCAAGATAGAGCGAGGCAAGCCTTGGTTAAATCGGCTCTCGAACCTGAATGGGAATCGAGATTTGAAGGCACAAGCTATGGGTTCAGAACGGGTAGGTCAACCCAAGATGCAATTGGTAGAATTTACCCTGCCATCAAAACAAGTAGTTATTATGTACTTGATGCACGTGCGAGACGTTCGGGTATGAAATAGGGCTGAAATGCCCGAAATAACTACCCGGTGAGGATTCCAGCTCCGAATCTGGATATAAGGAGACCTCTCCTGACCATCCTCATAACTGATTATATGTCCCGACGCTTAGGTAACTAAGCAAGGCAGGGAACTCAAGGTCATAAACGAACTGAGAAATCAGGGAGTAGAGAGTAACGGCGATAGCCACCCCCAGTTTTGGAAATCATAACTCCAGGATTGAAGCGGGGAACGGAAGGCGTGAGGTAGAACCTACTACCAAGACGCGACCACTGCCAACCATCTATGATTAGGAAGACCGAATGTCCGACTTGAACCATCGTAAAGCATGAGCAGCGAAATAGGTTGACACGCTGCGCCCAAAAGGGCAAGGGGAAAAGTGGGGGATTCTGCATTCTACCCACACAGACCTTTAGAAGTACCCCGGTGGATAGGACAAATCTAACGATGGAATGCCCATATAATCGGAACGTTGTAACCCCTCTAATGCTCTGTCCATAAACAAGTGAGTAATGCAATTCACAAGGCAGTAGTGAAAAATGTAAGCGCATGCTTAGAGGGCTAAGGATGTGACCAGAAGCTAAAGCCCAATTGTCATGGTTGGGATATGCCCACAGGTCACGGTGTGGATATAGATACTGCGGTCAGTAAGAGTATAATGGCGAGGACGAGTTTAAAGACTACGTGCTGCATATAGCTCTGAACATCGAAGTAAAAAGCAGGTCTCTTGATTCTGCTCCTTTGACAAAACAGGGTATCCACACCAGGAGCCGTATGAAGGGAAACTTTCACGTATGGTTCTGAATGGGAGGAGATGGTGGTGACTCCATTCTCGACCCCTAACATATAGCCAAATGCTCTTACCGTGAACCATGAATACCTACTGTCACAAATTCATTGTCCAAGCAGCCTGAAAAGAGACTTGAAACAATGGCTCAAAGCGGGTGTGCTAGATAACGGTGTATTCGAGGATACAGAAACAGGGACACCTCAAGGAGGAGCGATAAGTCCACTATTGGCCAACATCGCCCTGGATGGAATGGAAAGAATAGTAAAAGAAATGTATCCTAATAAAGGGACGACCACCCAGGTAAACCTAATAAGATATGCCGATGATTTTGTGGTCATATCCAAAGACCTAGAAATCATTGAACAGTGCAAAACTGCTATTTCCGAATGGTTAAAACCTGTAGGACTAAAAATTAAACCCGAAAAGACTCGAATATGCCATACACTCAATCCCATTGAGTACGAAGGTAAAACAGAGGAACCCGGCTTTGATTTTCTAGGATTCAACATCAGGCAATACCCTATAGGAAAATATCAATCCGGGAAAACAGGTGGAGCGGCGAGCCGATTAATCGGACACAAAACCCACATTAAACCCAGCAATAAGGCAGTTAAAGCTCACACAGAAGTGATTAAAGGTGTAATCAGGAAGCATAAAACAGCACCTCAATCAGCCCTGATAAGCAGACTCAACCCAATAATACGAGGTTGGTCAAACTACTATTCAGGGGTAGTTTCAACAGAAGCCTTCAATAAACTAGACCATATAGTCTGGGAAATGTTAAGAGCATGGAAAGTTTGAAGATGCGGAAGGGCAAACCTACATGAAAAGCTAAGAAACTATTTCAGTCACGGAACGGTTAAACTTAGCAATAGGAAAGAAAGGTATGAAACTTGGTTATTCAAGACCAAGGATGGATTTCAGTTATGGAAACACAATTGGACTCCGATTGTCAGACACACCCTAATACGCCCAGACGCAACACTTGATGACGGAAACTGGACTTACTGGGCAACCCGAAAAGGACAAGCAATTGACACACCAAATAGGGTAGCAAAACTACTCAAAAAGCAAAAAGGCAAGTGTACCTGGTGCGGGCAATACTTTACCCCATCAGACTTAGTTGAAGTAGACCACATTGTACCTAGAAGCCACGGTGGAAAGGATGAATACAAAAATCTTCAACTGCTACACCGCCACACCCGCGACAATAAGACGGCATTAGATGACGCAAAGCTGTGTTCTTAACAAAAGAAGCAATCAAACTAGGAGCCGTGTGAAGGGAAAACTTTCATGCACGGTTCTGAATGGGAGGGGTAGACCGTGAGGTCTATCTCGACCCCTAATTGAACTATAGCATTAGTCAAGGTGGTTAGGACGCAGCTTTGAGAACGGAATCCATGGCATCATGGAGAGAATCAAACTGCTCACGTGCAGTGGCGAATACGGGCTTTCAGCCACGACCAACATTTCTCTATCTTGTTGAGGTCTGGCGAATAAGGCGAAAGATAGAGTAAACGGCATTGAGCTGCCTCCACCAGTTCAGCAATCCGTCCCCCTTTATGAAACGTTGCATTGTCCAATACTAGAGTCTGACCTGGCTTCAATGTTGGAATTAAGATGAACTCCAACCACAACTCAAACACTGTCCGATTACAACAACCCTCAAAGCTAAAGGGAGCTAAGAGTTGTTGATGACACCATGCGGCTATCATACTTACCCTGCCCTGCCTCTTCCCTGATTTGAGTGCATGGAAGCGTTTTCCTTCCTCGCAGTAACCATAAGGGTAATCCGAGTCCTGACTATTCATGCCGGCTTCATCGAGGTAGACCACTTCTTGTGGCTCCATCTGTTCAATCTGAGCCATAAACTCCTCTCGCTGTTGCTCATCACGTTCTTGGTAGCCGTAAGTTTTTTTTTCTGGTGAAGCCAATTTTCTTCAAGGCTCTGGATATGGTGCGAGGAGAGATGTCGTCATCCCAAAGTTCAGCCATTTGAGCTGCTGTTTTGTCGCCATGCTCTTGGGCAAAAGCCTTGAATCCTACATTCCGCAGGTTGATAGGTAATTAACCGGATGCGTAGTAATAGCGCTCAACGGGTGGACCGAAGAGGTGAATAATCAATCGCCGTTCATCATTGAGATTGCTAATCTGCCTTTGCCCATCGAGATTAACCCAGTGGATTCCTTGAAACTTCTGCATAATCCAGCGAAAGGTCGGTTTAGCGGTGGGTTGTTGGCGTTGGTCGCGCACCGTTTGCTTCTGAGCATCTAGCGCCTGTCGCAGTTGGCGTTCGGCGAGGGTATACACCATAAGGGTTAGGGCCATGATGAGAGCTAAGGCCTCGACCCGCTGCGGCTTTTTGACAAAGACGCTACTGGCAAAGAAGAGGGGGTCTTTGAGGAAGCGAAAGCCTCTCTCGACGGTCTGTTGCCCTTTATATTCGCTCAAGCAGGTCTGAGCCGGCCAGAGGGATTGCTCCAGTTGATTGGTGGCTAGAATAAAGCGACTACGCTGACGGCTAAAGCGGTCTTCCGCCGTGGCGGTCTGCTGTAACGTGGCCTGGAGCCGATAGCCCTGAACTGGGGTGGGTTCGGCGGATTTGGCGGGACGACCGGGGGTCGCTTGGCCTGCACCGTCTCCAGGGAGACCTGAGTGAGCTGATGCACCTCGAGTCCATCTTGAAACTGCATCAAGGCCTCGAGGGCATCGGGTTTGCAAGCAAAGACCCGCTGGGTCAGCTTTTTCAATTGGCGGTTGAGGCGGTGTTCGAGCTTCTCTAATTCGGGTTGCCAGAGGTCGGCATTGGCTTTGCGGGTTTGGCTTTCGACGAGGCGTCAGCGCTGGCGCACTCCGGCATAGGTCTGCTCAATCTCCCACATCCGGTAATCCTTGGAGTTGCAGGGGACTTCAGTCAGTCGGGTGACATCGCTGTGCACCAGCTCTTGAGCCGCTTTTAGGGTCAGCGACGCCGTGATAGCCACCCCGTGGTCTCCATCTGCTGCAGATTGGCTGCTGTGTAAAAGGCGGCATCCATCACAACGATACCGTCGCTAGTCCATTGGTCACCAAACGCCTTGAGCACCTCTGCAAACTGCTGAGTGTCCTGTTCATTGCCACTGGCCAACTGCAACCATAGCGGCACGCCACCGTCGGCGGCACAGACTAGAGTCATCAAAAACTGTTTCAAATCTGGACGATGGTCTCGGGAATAGCCTCGACACAGCCGAATTGGGCTGGGTTCTGCTGATGTCTCACCGGGGGGAGCTGACTCAAGTCCTACCTCGGATTTCCCCTTCGAGCACCGCTGATACTTCCCTTCTACTGAGATCGAGGTGGCATCGAGATGACGCTGTTGAATATCAATTCCAAATCGTTCCACAGCCTGGAGCGCCACCTGGAGAAAAAATGATGTCGTCCCTTCTGCGTAGAGTTCATCCAACACTCGACCTAAGCGGTCGTCATTCAAGTGACGAGCCTCTACCCCTTCCCCGAGCAGATGAGACACCGCTTTACTCTCAAAAAACTCGCTGAATAAATACAACGGTGCACTGAGAAAGCCTAGGGCGTTCAAAATCATGGCTTTAACCACTTGTCCGGCACTCACATGCTCCAAGCTATGAGGTTCAATCCGCTTATCCGTCAACTCGACCAGGCCAAGTTCGTCAATCACTCCAGCCACTAAACCCAGATGGTCTAAATTTTTAATCTGCATCGCCAGAGCCTACCGCTCGAAGGAACCCTTTCTAGCCTAGACTAGCACCATATCTTTTATTCCCTGTCAACCTGCGGAATGTAGGTTGAATTTTTGCCAGTCGGTAATTTTGTGGTTATTGCCAGGTCGGTGATGAGGTTTAGGGAGGAAGTCTCCGGTCTGTGCTTTTCTTTGCAGCCAGAGATTAATGGTGTTCCGGCTGACATGGAAAACTTGACTGGCTTCTGTTTTGGGCATACCGTCTAGTTCAATGGCATCAATAACTTTTTGTCTGAGGTCGTAACTATAGGGGGCTGGCATTTTTGGTCTTCTTAGTCATCTCGTCCTCTCCATTATACGTCCTAAGTGTTCTGTCTTGTGCTATAATTGGCTAAAATCAAGCTAAACATATCATGAGCTACTATGGTATCTAAACCCGATTGGTTGAGAGTTAAAGCGCCCCAGTTCGAGCGCGTTGGGAACGTTAAAGGGATCCTGCGGGATCTGGGATTAAATACTGTCTGTGAAGAGGCTTCCTGTCCGAATATTGGGGAATGCTTCAACGCGGGGACGGCTACATTTTTGATTATGGGTCCGGCTTGTACCCGCGCCTGTCCCTATTGTGATATTGACTTTGAGAAAAAACCACAGGCTCTTGATCGGACAGAACCGGAAAGATTGGCTGAGGCGGTGCGACGGATGCAGTTAAATCATCTGGTGATTACGTCGGTGAACCGGGATGATTTACCTGATGGGGGAGCATCTCAATTTGTCCGCTGTATTGAATCGGTACGATCGCTATCTCCCAAAACTACCATAGAGGTATTAATCCCAGACCTGTGTGGCAATTGGGAAGCCCTAGAGACCATTCTACAGGCTAAACCAGAAGTCCTCAACCATAATACTGAAACTGTCCAACGATTATATCGGCGGGTTCGTCCCCAGGGTGACTATCACCGTAGTTTAGAATTATTAAGGCGATCGCGACAAATCGCCCCGTGGTTATATACCAAATCTGGGTTAATGGTAGGATTAGGTGAAACCGATGCAGAAATCCGCCAAGCCATGGTAGATCTGCGAGAGGTTGACTGCGATATCCTGACCCTAGGACAATACCTGCAACCGAGTTCTAAGCATCTGGCTGTAGCTGATTTTATTCCCCCGGAACAATTTGCGACTTGGAAAGCCTACGGGGAGTCTCTAGGGTTCTTACAAATTGTCGCTTCTCCCCTGACTCGTAGTTCCTACCATGCTGAACAGGTGCAGAAGTTGATGCAGCTTTACCCTCGCAGTTCCAATTAGCCAGCCATCAAAGTAGTAGCAGGTGAAAGGCTAATTGTGATCATGATCTCAGTGCGAGACGTTTAGGCATCAAATAGGGCTGCAATGCCCGAAATAACTGCCTAGTGGGTACTCCAACCCCTTGGTTGGATATAAGAAGCGAGCTGATGGCCATCCTCATAACTGTTTATATGTCCCAACGCTTGGACATGACCTTCCAAGCAAGGCAGGGAGCTCAAGGTCACAAAACAATTTGCTGAGTGGAGTCGTGACCCATTTCAGTAGAGAGCATGATTTCATCTCAAATTAGGTTAACATTTTACGGCAATACGGTATAATAAGCGAGAAGAGTGCGAGACGTTTAGGAGTCAAATAAGGCTGCAATGCCTGAAATAACCTCCTAGTGGGACTTCCACCCCTTGGTGGAATATAAGGGATTCGCACCCCTGACCATCCCATAACTGTTTATATGTCCCGACGCTTGGAGAAATCTAAGCAAGGCAGGGGACTCAAGGTCATAAACAAACTGAGAAATCAGGGCGTTGAGAGTAACGGCGATAGCCACCCCCAGTTTTAGGAATCACAGCCCGTCAGATTGAAGCGGGGAACGGAAGGCGTGAGGGAAACCTATTCCCAATAATCCGACCACTGCCAACTATCCATGACTAAGGAAATCTGAATGTTCCGGCTTGAACCATCGTAATTATTAAGTAGCGAAATAGGTTGATACGCTGCGCTCAAAAGAGCAAGGGGAAAAGTAGGAGTTTTCATCCACTACCTACACAGACCTTTAAAATTACCCCGGTGGACAGGACAAGTCTAAAGATGGAATGCCCGTATAAACGGAACGTTTAAACCCCTCATAGGTTCTCAGCAGGATGTAACTGCGGAGTAGTGAAAAGTGTAAGCGTATGGTGCGAGACGTTCGGGTATGAAATAGGGCTGAAATGCCCGAAATAACTACCCGGTGAGGATTCCAGCTCCGAATCTGGATATAAGGAGACCTCTCCTGAGCATCCTCATAACTGGTTATATGTCCCGACGCTTAGGGAACTAAGCAAGGCAGGGAACTCAAGGTCATAAACGAACTGAGAAATCAGGGAGTAGAGAGTAACGGCGATAGCCACCCCCAGTTTTGGAAATCATAACTCCAGGATTGAAGCGGGGAACGGAAGGCGTGAGGTAGAACCTACTACCAAGACGCGACCACTGCCAACCATCTATGATTAGCAAGACCGAATGTCCGACTTGAACCATCGTAATACACTAGCAGCGAAATAGGTTGACACGCTGCGCTCAAAAGGGCAAGGGGAAAAGTAGGGGGTTCGTGCGACTACCTATACAGACCTTTAAAAGTACCCCGGCGGAGAGGACAAATCTAACGATGGAATGCCCATATAATCGGAACGTTGTAACCCCTCTAATGCTCTGCCTATAAACCAGTGAGTAATGCTATTCACAAGGCAGTAGTGAAAAATGTAAGCGCATGCTTAGAGGGTGAAGGATGTGACCAGAAGCTAAAGCCCAATTGTCATGGTTGGGATATGCCCACAGGTCACGGTGGGGATATAGATACTGCGGTCAGTAAGAGTATAATGGCGAGGACGAGTTTAAAGACTACGTGGTGCATATAGCTCTGAACATCGAAGTAGAAAGCAGGTCTCTTGATTCTGCTCCTTTGACAAATAGGGTATCCACACCAGGAGCCGTGTGATGGGAAACTATCAAGCACGGTTCTGAATGGGAGAGGGTGAAGGTGACTTCACTCTCGACCCCTAACCCTTTAAGGGGAAAGGATGTGACTGAAAGCTAATGCCTAACTGTAATGGTTAGGATATGCCCACTAGTCACGGTGTGGATATAGAGACTGCGACAAATAAGAGTGTTTATGACGAGAGCGAGTTTAAAGACTACGATGTTGTATTTAGCTCCAAAAGTTGAAGTCACAAAGCAGGGAGTTGTTGCCCTGTTCCCGATGTCAAAAGGGGTATCTACATCAGGAGCCGTATGAGGTGAAAGTCTCAAGTACGGTTTTGAATTGGAGTTGGGGAAGGTGACTTCCCTTTCGACCATAACGTTGAGGATAAACCTATTGCCAGATATGTCAAACCCAAGGAAGCCGCCCAAATCCTTGGAGTCCATGAAAGAACACTCCGCATATGGGACGACAATGGCTCAATCGAGACCATCAGAACCCCCGCTGGGCAACGACGATAAAACGTTGAGTGATATACTGCTGCCAAATCAGGCAGTGACAAACGCAAAGTCGTTATCTATGCCAGAGTTAGTAGCCGCGCCCAGCAGTCAGACCTCAACCGACAGGTGGCCGGCCGCACTGTCCAACCTCTACCCCGAAGCAGAAGTCGTCTCAGAAATCGAAGGCGGGCTCAACTTCAAGGGAAAGAAAATGCTGGCTTTACTGGGACATCATTTGTCAGGAGATGTCGGCATGGTTGTCGTTGCCCACCCAGACCGATTGGCAATATGGGGATTTGACTTGTTTCGATGGCTCTGTGAGCAAAACAGGTGCTCACTCATGGTTCTCAACCAGACAAGTCTCAGTCCAGAACCAGAAATGGTTGAGGACATCCTCACTATCCTCCACTGCTTCAGTTCCCGATTATACGGACGGAGTAAATACAAAACTCAGGTCAAAGAAGATCCGGATTTACCCCAGCCTAGAGCTAAATCAAGTCTGGCGTAAATGGCTGGCTGCTTGTCGGTATTGCTACAACCAAGCAATTGCATTATCTAGGAGTGGTAAACGACTAAGCAAACTGAAATTACGCAACGAAGTGATGCAGAGCGACTTGCCTGCATGGGTCAAAGAAACACCCTGCCATATTCGGCAGAATGCTATCTTTGATGCCTATCTCGCCTTTTCAGCCAGTCCTGGCGCAAGGTTTAGGAGCTGTCGGGATAGTTCTCAAGCCATCAAGTTTAACGATGCTAATTTCTCTTCAGGGAGTTGGTATCCAAGACTCACGAAAGGATGAACTTTCATGGTTTCCGAACCCATCCCTAAAACTTGCGGGCAAGGGACTCAGTTGGTGTTTACCAAAGGTCGATGGTTGGCGATTTTCCCTGAACCAGTTGCCGTTACCCCAACTGAAGCGAATGGCGTAATTGCATTAGACCCGGGTGTCCGAACTTTTATGACCGGGTTTGATGGCTCTCGGTTTCTGGAATTGGGCTCCGGAGATATAGGACGCATCACTCGGTTATGTCAACATTTGGATGATTTGATGAGCCGAATCGCCAAGGAACCCTGTCGTTCAAGGAGGCGACGGATGAGGCAAGCGGCTCAACGAATGAGAACCAAAATCCGCAATCTAGTTGATGAAGCCCACAAACAAATTGCTCACTACTTGACTCACAACTACAGCCTAATTTTTTTGCCCACCTTCGAGACTTCCGATATGGCTAGTCAGGTAAAGCGGAAAATCAGGTCTAAGACTGCCCGCGCCATGCTGACATGGGCGCATTATCGATTCAAACTAACCCTGAGACATCAAGCCGAGATATAGCACAAGACAGAACACTTAGGACGTATAATGGAGAGGACGAGATGACTAAGAAGACCAAAAATGCCAGCCCCCTATAGTTACGACCTCAGACAAAAAGTTATTGATGCCATTGAACTAGATGGTATGCCCAAAACAGAAGCCAGTCAAGTTTTCCATGTCAGCAGGAACACCATTAATCTCTGGCTGCAAAGAAAAGCACAGACCGGAGACTTCCTCCCTAAACCTCATCACCGACCTGGCAATAACCACAAAATTACCGACTGGCAAAAATTCAAGGCTTTTGCCCAAGAGCATGGCGACAAAACAGCAGCTCAAATGGCTGAACTTTGGGATGACGACATCTCTCCTCGCACCATATCCAGAGCCTTGAAGAAAATTGGCTTCACCAGAAAAAAAAACTTACGGCTACCAAGAACGTGATGAGCAACAGCGAGAGGAGTTTATGGCTCAGATTGAACAGATGGAGCCGGAAGAAGTGGTCTACCTCGATGAAGCCGGCATGAATAGTCAGGACTCGGATTACCCTTATGGTTACTGCGAGGAAGGAAAACGCTTCCATGCACTCAAATCAGGGAAGAGGCAGGGCAGGGTAAGTATGATAGCCGCATGGTGTCATCAACAACTCTTAGCTCCCTTTAGCTTTGAGGGTTGTTGTAATCGGACAGTGTTTGAGTTGTGGTTGGAGTTCATCTTAATTCCAACATTGAAGCCAGGTCAGACTCTAGTATTGGACAATGCAACGTTTCATAAAGGGGGACGGATTGCTGAACTGGTGGAGGCAGCTCAATGCCGTTTACTCTATCTACCACCTTATTCGCCAGACCTCAACAAGATAGAGAAATGTTGGTCGTGGCTGAAAGCCCGTATTCGCCACTGCATTGAGCAGTTTGATTCTCTCCATGATGCCATGGATTCCGTTCTCAAAGCTGCGTCCTAACCACCTTGACTAATGCTATATCTCGCCTAATTCAATTAGTGATTTCCCTGGGCAAAAATACCCTACAACCGAACACCTAAGCCTCATCAATATGGTAGTAGCTTAGGGGTGGCTGCCATCGCCTTTTGGTGTCACCAACAACAACAATTATAGCCCAGTTTCCCGCAACCGGGTTATAGCAGAGCCATGTCCGATGCTCAGGGATTGAATGCTAATTTCACCGGTTCATCGTGCCAAGTTTTGCAACCACTGGAGGAGATGGGCAATCAAATCGGGGTCGCTTTCTAGGAATTGCGGTAATCGGCACTCGGGGAGGCGTTGGGGGACAATCACCGCCATGGGGGGATGGCTAAAGCGGGCGAGTTTATTGAGTACCGCGATATCAAAGCCTTGGGGGGGTGGGTCGGTGGGTTCTTCGTAGAGGATGAGGGCAATTGGATGGTCGCTGAGGTCATCCTCGCAGTAGGCTTGTAATTCGGCAATGGTACGGGGTTTACCGTCGGGACTGGGGGGACATCCGGCTTTTTTCAAGGTGGTGTAGATTTGCAAGGCGGGGTTACTAGGGTCGCTGAAGCGGCTGCCATCGATGCAAATGGCTTGGCAGTTGACGGGGTGGGTTTGGATGGCTTGGTTGAGGATTTGGGGGACAAGGGCGAGGTTACACTGTTGAATAAAGGGGGTGTTGTCTTCCACTTCGGGATGAGGGGTGGTGGGGAGATTGTGCCAGGGTTGATAAAATTCGGGATAGGGGAGGTTTTCGGCACAGTTGCAGATGAGTTTGTAGGATGCCTTGAATAGGTCAAAGTTGTTTTCGTAAACTTCATCGCTGAGGCAGTCTTTTAAGGCGGAGACGACTCCTGCATATTCTTCCGGTGTGGCGAGGATTTTCCCTAAACTCCATGCTGCCAGCCTACGGATATCTTCATCCTCAGTAGTGCGGATAATTTCGAGCAACCCAGCGATCGCCTCTGGATTTCCTGGGTCGATTTCCTCTAAACTATCTACCGCCAAGCTACGGGTACTTTCATTCTCAGTGGTGCGGATAATTTCAACCAACCCAGCGATCGCATCAGGGTTTCCCTGTCCGATTTCCTCTAAACTCCATGCTGCCCGCCAACGAGTCAATTTATCCTCAGTGGTGCGGATAACTTGGAGCAAACCAGCGATCGCATCAGGATTTCCCTGTCCGATTTTCCCTAAACTCTCTACTGCCTCCCTACGGGTCTTTTCATCCTCAGTCGTGCGGATAACTTGGAGCAAACCAGCGATCGCATCAGGATTTCCTTGTCCGATTTCCCCTAAACTATATGCCACCAGACCACGGGTATCTTGATCCTCAGTGGTGCGGATAATTTCAAGCAACCCAGCGATCGCATCAGGGTTTCCCGGGTCGATTTCCCCTAAACTATATGCCACCAGACCACGGGTATCTTGATCCTCAGTGGTGCGGATAATTTCAAGCAACCCAGCGATCGCATCAGGGTTTCCCGGGTCGATTTTCCCTAAACTCTCTGCGGCCAGCCAACGGGTATTTTCATTCTCAGTGGTGCGGATAATTTCGAGCAAACCAGCGATCGCATCAGGATTTCCTTGTCCGATTTTCCCTAAACTCTCTGCGGCCAGCCAACGGGTCTTTTCATTCTCAGTGGTGCGGATAATTTCGAGCAAACCAGCGATCGCATCAGGATTTCCCTGTCCGATTTTCCCTAAACTATATGCTGCCCGCCTACGGGTCTTTTCATTCTCAGTGGTGCGGATAATTTCGAGCAAACCAGCGATCGCATCGGGATTTCCCTGTCCGATTTTCCCTAAACTCTCTACTGCCTGATAACGGGTATATTTATCCTCAGTGGTGCGGATAATTTCGACCAATACAGCGATCGCATCAGGATTTCCTTGTCCGATTTTCCATAAACTTTCTGCCGCCTGAATACGGGTATATTCATTCTCTGTGGTGCGGATAACTTGGAGCAAACCAGCGATCGCATCAGGATTTCCTTGTCCGATTTTCCATAAACTTTCTGCCGCCTGAATACGGGTATATTCATTCTCTGTGGTGCGGATAACTTGGAGCAAACCAGCGATCGCATCAGGATTTCCTTGTCCGATTTTCCATAAACTTTCTGCCGCCTGAATACGGGTATATTCATTCTCTGTGGTGCGGATAACTTGGAGCAAACCAGCGATCGCATCGGGATTTCCGACACCGATTTCCTCTAAACTATATGCCGCTCGCCTACGGGTATCTTCATCCTCAGTCGTGCGGATAATCTCGAGCAAACCAGCGATCGCATCAGGGTTTCCCTGTCCGATTTCCTCTAAACTCCATGCTGCCCGCCAACGAGTCAATTTATCCTCAGTGGTGCGGATAATTTCGAGCAAACCAGCGATCGCATCGGGATTTCCTGGGTCGATTTCCCCTAAACTAAATGCTGCCTGATAACGGGTATTTTCATTCTCAGTAGTGCGGATAATTTCAAGCAATACAGCGATCGCATCAGGGTTTCCTGGGTCGATTTTCCCTAAACTATCTGCTACCCGCCAACGGGCCCATTCATTCTCAGTGGTGCGGATAATTTCGAGCAATACAGCGATCGCCTTGGGATTTCCTGGGTCGATTTTCCCTAAAGTCTCTGCTGCCTGCATCCGACTGTCCTTTTCTGGGCAATTCTCAATAAGTTCAATCAGTGCGGACATCGCCAAGGGTCTAATGGTTTGTGGTATCACCTCTCTCGCCGCTTCTTCGATGGGTTCTAAAAAGGTTTGCCATTCCTGTTTTTCAGTATTGAAATAACCAAACCCCCACTTCACCACCTGCCGCACAATATCGGTAGCCAGAGAACAAGTCTTAAATTGATTAATTTCAGCAGCAGCCAGCAAATATGTTTTATATTCATAAAAATCTCTGACCCCATCCTCAAACTCAACCAACGCCCGAATAAACTCCTCCTTCTTCTGAGCCTGAATCTCCTTACGCCCCAACCAACACAAAATCACCTGCTTCCACTGCTTCTCAAAAATCCGATACCGCCTCCCCGCCACCGGAGAATCAACATGATTCCGAGGCAGAAAATAATCCCAATCCTCCACCGCCAACGCTGCAAAATACTCCTGAAACGTCGCATGATAAAAGGCAAAAATACTATCGCCGCGTCCATCTCTGCCCACCCGATTTAACCAACCCAACCGCAACACCAAATAAGCCCACGAAGTCTGATCTGATTCCTCCCCTAGATGCTCTTCCACCAAAGCCTGTGATAACCGAAATCGCTGCCGGGGCAAATTCAGCGCCGCCTTTGCCAGTTCCCCCAATTGCCGATTCAAATTCTGCTTTAATTTCGTGGTATTCGTGCCACAAACTTCCGCATACTTTTCCAAGTCATTTAAATTCTGATTCCACTCATAAATTTTTCGCAGGTAACGCTGATATAACTCCGCCTGAGTGTCCGGCAACGACCCATCCCAAATCATGCAGAGCATCGTCAAACACAAGGGATTTTGGACTAAATCAAGGAGGTTTTCCCGTCCCGGTTCATGGAGGGCGGCGATTAGAGCATCTGCAGGAGTTGGGGCTAAATTTTTCATGGTATTCTGGTGGGAGTCAGGCATAAATTACTAGAAATTACCTATTGACAAAACGACCAAATAGTGCATTGAGAAATCTTGAGTGATCCAGTCAGAAAATACCCCCTAGTTGACATGAGAAACCCTGGCTAAATTTGACTAACCTACCCGACAAGAGTAGCGATCGCCCCCGCCAATAATCTGCATAAATTTAGTTGAGGTTTAACTGCTTGAGCAGGGCTTCACCTGTCGTCTGGGGAACATTATACTCAGATAGAGTTGTTGCGTCAATTGCACCGCCGCCATAGGTCAAAACTCCCCATTGCCCCTGTTCTTTTCGGAGCAACATCATCCCGGCTGTTTCCCCTTGCTGCCAAGTAAGTAAAGCCGTGTCATCAGCGATCGCCATTTTTTCAATGGTTGGGGTAGGCAACCCTGCTGCTAAGGCTCCCGGTTCCAAAAACATGAGGGCAATGCGTTGTATTTCTTGGCGGTCTGAAGTTGGCTGATTGCTGACTGTGAAATTATTGAGGTCAAACTGTGCAGAAATTTCGATGATCTGCTCTCTCGCATCGAGTTCTAGCTGATGCCAACGGGCTTTATCTGTAGTCACGTTGAGCGCCATTTTTTTAATGGTTGGGGTAGGCAACCCTGCCCCGGCTAAGGCTCCCGGTTGCCAAAACATAAGGGCAATGGGTTGTATTTCTTGGCGGTCTGAAGTTGGCTGATTGCTGACTGTGGAATTATTGAGGTCAAACTGTGCAGAAATTTCCATGATCTGCTTTCTCGCATCGAGTTCTAGCTGATGCCAACGGGCTTTATCTGTAGTCACGTTTATCTGTCGGTTTCCAACTAACTCTACAATGGTCTGGCGAGCTTCTGGGAGTAGCACAAAAACCTCATCAGAGTGGAAGTAGCGAATTGCATAGATATCTGCGTTCTCATTGAGCAAATATCCGGCACCATCACCCTCACTAGCCAGAGATGAAGAGGCATAAACCACTTGAATCAAGCCCTGGGAGTCAGTCATCGTGCAGAGCTGATAACGCAAATTCCCGACAATTTTTTCCTGTTGTTGACAGGCTCGCCGGGTCAAACGCTCAAATTCTGTATAAATTGCCTCGGCGTTGTAGTGCCTCGATGCCAACCCAGAGGGGCTGGATACAGTAACGGGAGATGAGGCGATCGCAGCGTTTTGGGGTAGAAAAGACTCCGAAGATGGTCTTATAGTCTGCTCAGTAGTCTGCCCAGTTGTCAACTGCCCACAAGCCAATAATCCACAACTCAACCCCAGGAGTCCAGCCCAGCTCAAAGTTTTGGTCATCTTTTAGTGACATCGAATAAATAGACTTTGAGTTTAGCATACTGCCTACAGCATCGTTTATCGTCCGGGTAAGGAGCGATCGCGCCGTTGGGGTTTGGGTGATGAGGGTAGAGCGATCGCGCCGTCCCTTGGCTCATTGGGAAAACATCTTTTTGACCAATGGAGCTTTATCGATGGTGTTTGGTCGAGAACAATTTGCCCTTCCTTACCCTGAAACTGGCAGGCAATTCGCGTCTGGTAGGCTTTCCCTTGTGTCGTCATTGGGGCAATAATCACCGTGGCAATATAAAGGTAGTCTCCTTGGCAAACTCTCTGTTTTCAGCGATCGCAATTAGCAACTATTTCAACCTACCACAGGGAGATAGCTTGACAATTATTTTGCTTTGTGATATCTCAGGTTTATTGGTGCGAAATTTAGAATTAACCGTGCTACGGAGACGAGCGCGCGCACTTTCCCGATGCGCCCAGTCAATTTCAGGCTCATTAGCAATTCATGGGCGATCGTTTTTAGGCTGTCATTGCCCATCACTTCCACGGCGCTTTCGTTCTCCGCCAGATCGTCATAAAAGGCGATTTCATCCGCAGAAAGTCCTTGTTCCTCGCCCCGTTGGCGGGCGGCTTTAATATCTTGAGCCAGATTGATTAATTCTTGCAGAACTTCAACCGTTGATCTATTGGTCTTGTTTGTAAACAATCAGCAATAGATTTTTGGGTTAATCCATTAACAGAAGAAGGATTAATTTCAACATTAGTTTTAATTTTGGCTTTTTTACTATTCCATTCAGTTATGGGAACAACTTGAATTATAGGAACTCTTTGATTATAAGTATTATTGGTCACAATAATACAAGGACGAATTTTCCCTGTTTCCGAGCCTTTGGTTGGCTCAAGATTAACGTCAATAATCATTCCTATTTCTAGTTTACTCATTCTACAAAATCCAATAATGCTGACTCAGTTAATTCTTTAAGTTCATTACTTTCTTGATATATTTCTGCATACAAATTAGCAGATTGTTCTAAATCTAATTCTTCTTGAATCTTCTTTTTAAGTGTTGTTTCTACTAATTTACTTGCCAAGAGATTTAAAAAATCTTCCTCACTTTCAGTAAATAGTTCTACAACAATTTCTTTAATCATATTTTTAAGTTGATTTTGTTCTAAGAATAAGTCAGACATAATAACCTCCGTAATGTATCAATGGCAGAATCAGGAATATTCTGGATTTCTTTAAGTCGTTTCGGCGAGATACTCATAATTTTGTCTCCGTCTCCTTTTGGTTTTTGTTTTCATCCCATTCACATTCCCTTGTAGGTTAAATACATTTTGTATATATATCAACAATAGCATAAGATTGAGTTTCAATAATAAAAATTAAATATTTTCCTCCGAATCCTCAAGTTGTAAACTTTTTACTCTTTGAAACTCCTTAGTATTATGAGTTACTAAAATCAGATTATTAGCTAAAGCAATAGCCGCAATCTGAAAGTCATAAGCACCTATAGGAGTACCTAATTTTGATAATTCCGAGCGAATTTCACCATAAATTTTCGCTGATTTACCATTAAAGGGTAAACTAACATATTGAGAGAAAAATAACTCATATAAAGCTAGATTTTGCTCTTTTTTAGCACTACGACAAGCAAATATAATTCTGCTTTGACTACATCACATAAACAAATATCTTGGCGAGGAGTAATTTTAAATTTATTGATTACATTAAGATTACGTCCCGTTAAATATTGAATACAGGTATTGGTATCTAACAAATAAATCATGATTCAATATCCCAAATTCTCTCATCACAATTTACTAATTCTTCTCTAATTAAAACTTCACCTTCCCACTTGCCCGCAGTCTTTTCAAAAAAATCAGCAGGATAACCTAATTCTTCAGGTGTTGGTATTGTTTCTTCAACCAAATCACTAATAACAATTTCTAATTCTTTGTTAGCTAATTGTTGGGGAAGTTGTAATAATAACTTCCCTTCAGGATCAGTTTTTAATTTGAGTTTGATTTTCATAGTAAAATTTCTCCCTAAAACTAAGAGGTGTCAAAAATTGCTAGATCTAGCATACACAAAACTTGATTCCTCGCCCAATTCCTGAACTGGCAAGGGGTTCAGCCTTTTTTAAAGGTGGATGTTATACAGAATCAAGGGGATATGCACCTTAGCCTCAAAAAGCTACAAGTCTTTACTGCCAGGAGTTACTGTTTTTAATCACTCTGGGCAAAGAATCACCGGATAAAGGTTTCCATCTGCTCCGCCTCAAAGGGTAAATTCGGATACACATCAAACCCGGAAAAGGCATTTTTATCGGCTTCCCAAACATTCACCCGACAAAAGGCGATACGGCTACCGCCACACTCAGCGATCGCTCCTTCAACTCTCGCCGACTTCAGCCATTGTTCCAGAATTAAAGCTACATCAAGGAAGATACCGAATTAGGTTTTTGCTACCTTCGGCTGTAAAAATAACAACCACCTTTTCACCTGGCTTGAGCAAGTCACGGGCTTTCACAAATCACTCCTACAATATCAATAATGGCAAGGTTTGATCAAACTGTACCCTGAAACTGGCAGGCAATTCGCGTCGGGTAGGCTTTCCCTTTTGTCGTCATTGGTGCAATAATCACCGTGGCAATATAAAGGTAGTCTCCTTGGCAAACTCTCTATTTTCAGCGATCGCAGCCAGCACGTCTCTTACTCTATTTTTCCAATTCCTAGAAGGCACGAATCGCCTCCTGAAAAACGGGTTCTCGTAGATCAAGTTTGAGGGAGTCGGGCGTACCTAGATCAACTGATCTTTCTAAAATCTCCTCTAGGTATCGTTTCAACCGGACAAAAGTGAATAACCCAACTGGACGATCAAACTCGACGAGCAGATCAACATCACTGTTTATGTGCGCTTCATCCCTTGCCACTGAACCAAAGATCATCCGAGACTTCACGCCAAAATTTTTTAGTGTGTTTTGGTGATTTGCGAGTAATGTCAGGGCTTCCTGTTTTCGCACTGCCTAACCTGCCAGAAAGAGACTTATTGAAAATTGTAGCGTATAACATTCCCTCTCGTGAGTGGTTATCGCGCCGTTGGGGTTTGGGTGATCAGGGTAGAGCGATCGCGATTGGTAAAAATCACAATCGCCCCAACTCCCGTAGATTCTGCAATTTCAACTCAAAATCTTCCACGTCGTAGGAGTAGAAGGGAATATGGCGATCCGGTCGGGTGCAGTGATTGGTTATGGGTTTTGGTACAATGGCTTCCCTATCGTTTTTTCGTGAATGGGTAGTCCTAAATCTGCCCGCCTACGTCTTTAAACTTCTCAACAAACGCCGAGATTTTCTGGAAAACGCTCTGCTTTTTGGTTTTGTATTGTGGATTAAGCGGACTCATTTTAGGCAGTGTTGAATTTAACTCAGTCCCATTCTCGCTGGCGAACTTGCGTTTCAGCGAGGCACTGATATAGCGTCGCGCCGCTTCTTCATTCAAGCCTTCTGAATGAATCAACTCATCTGCTTCGCGGGCTTGCTCGGCTTGGGCAAATTTAAAGAAAGCATCAATGATGCTCGCCTTATCTGCCATCTCATCGAGATTGGTTTGATTAATAAAATCTACAATCAGGCTTTCTTTGGCTCGATTGCCTAGGCTGGCTCGAATCAAGCGGCGCACTTCTTCGATCAACTCACCTTTATTTTGATTCTTTTTGTTTTGCTCAAAAATTAGCTCAAGAATGTAATCCAGATTTATTTCTTGGGATTTCAGCAAATCCACTTCAAACACCACATCATCCCAATCGATCGCCAATTTTGCTTGTTCACCGTCCGCTTTTTCCCGGCGTAACCAGTCGCGGATATCGTTGTAGGTCGAGCGGTAATCTTGAATGGTGCGATCGCTCGGAATTTTGATCGCTTGCAGTGCCGTCAGGTCTTCATCAGTTAAATAGTGTTCCTCTTTAAACGCTGCCACCGCCGCCGGGTCATTTATATCCACCTGTTGCAAGGCTTTCAGGCTGGCAAATTCATCGTAGTTTTGCAGCACATTTTCAACGCGCAAATATTCGCCAAATAGCTTGGCAAAGTCTTTTTTGTCTGTTTCTAAAAAAATCTCGTCGGGGTTGGGAAAACGCTCCTCTAATTCCGTGACTATTTCCAAAAAGCCGCGCCGTGCTTCACCCGTCACCGCATCCGTAAAGCCCTCCATATATTCCCTGTAGCTTTTTTCCAACACCACGTTTTTCGTGTTTTTATCGCCAAATAGGGTAATAGCGTCAATGGTGGCTTGTTCCAAATCGCGGAAGGTGACGATATTGCCAAAGGTTTTGGTAGCATTATAAATGCGGTTGGTGCGTGAATAGGCTTGCAGCAAACCGTGATAGCGCAGGTTTTTATCCACAAATAAGGTGTTAAGTGTGGGCGCATCAAATCCCGTCAGGAACATCCCCACGACAATCAGCAGGTCAATTTCTTGGGCTTTTACTTGCTTGGCGAGATCGCGGTAGTAGTTTTGGAAACCGTTGCTATCTACGCTGAAGTTGGTTTTAAACAGGGCGTTATAGTCAGCGATCGCCGAGCTTAAAAATTCTTTGGCGCTGCTGTTCATAGCTGATACATCAAAGCTTTCATCCAAAATTTCCCCCACGGCTTCTTGTTCTTCATTGGCTGCAAAGGAAAAAATTGTCGCGATTTTCAAAGGTTTCTCGCGGTCTTTTTGCAACTTATTAAATGTTTCGTAATACAGCTTGGCAGCGTCCACACTGCTCACCGCAAACAGCGCGTTAAACCCTTTGCCGCCCCCTTGCAAGCGGTGGGTTTTTTGGCGGAAGTTCTTCAAGATGTATTCAGAAATCTCGCGAATGCGATCGGGGTGTAACAGGGCTTGTTTGTTTTCGGCGGCGCTCAGTTTTTGCTGGTCTTGCTCCGTTTCAATCGCTTTGAACTTGGGACGAACATCGTTGTAGTCCACCTTGAACTTCAGCACTTTTTCATCACGGATCGCGTCCGTGATTACATAGGAATGCAATTCACGACCAAAGACGCTGGCGGTGGTGTCTGCGCCCAGGGCGTTTTGCGGAAAAATGGGCGTCCCAGTGAATCCAAACTGATAAAACCGTTTAAATTTTTTCCGTAAGTTCTTCTGCGCCTCACCAAACTGGCTGCGGTGGCATTCATCAAAAATAAACACCACTTGCTTTTTATAGATGGCTAGGTCGCTTTCGGTTTTCATCAGGTTATTGAGTTTCTGGATCGTGGTAACGATGATTTTATTGTCATCTTTCTCCAGATTACGCTTCAGCCCCGCAGTGCTGTCAGAGCCATTCACGCTATCGGGCGAAAAGCGTTGATATTCTTTCATGGTTTGGTAGTCGAGGTCTTTGCGATCGACCACAAAAAACACTTTGTCGATAAAATCTAGCTCCGTCGCCAGCCGCGCCGCTTTGAAGCTGGTTAGGGTTTTGCCGGAGCCGGTGGTGTGCCAGATATAGCCGCCGCCCTCAAGACGGCTCCAGTGTTTGGCTTGGTAGGCGCTGTTGATTTTCCATAAAATGCGCTCGGTGGCCGCAATCTGGTAGGGGCGCATCACCAGCAAGGTGTTATTTACATCAAACACCGAATACTTCAACAGGACACTGAGGAGGATGTTTTTCTCAAAAAAGGTGGCGGTAAAGTCTTTCAGGTCTTTAATCAGGGTGTTATCGGCTTTCGCCCAGTGCATGGTGAAGTCAAAGCTATTTTTATTGCGCTGGGTGGTGTTGGCAAAGTAGCGGGTATTGGTTCCGTTGGAAATAACAAACAGTTGCAAATATTTATAGAGGGAATGTTCGGCGTTAAAGCTTTCTTTGCTGTAGCGATGGATTTGGTTAAAGGCTTCACGAATTGCCACGCCGCGTTTTTTGAGTTCGATTTGCACTAGCGGCAAGCCGTTGACTAAGATGGTGACATCGTAGCGGTTGGCTTGGGTCCCCTTTTGTTCAAATTGTTCGATCACTTGTACTTTGTTGCGGGGAAGGTTCTTTTTGTCCAGCAGGTAGATGTTTTGAATGCGACCATCATCAAATACAAAATCATGGATATAGTTTTCATGGATTTTGCGGGTTTTCTCAATAATGCTGTCGCCCGGTTTATCTAGAAAGGTTTCTACAAAGCGCTGCCATTCGCTATCGGTAAACTGCACATGATTGAGGGTCTGCAACTGCTCGCGCACGTTGGCTAACATGGCTTGGGGTTTGGTTAATTTCGGCAGGTAATGATAGCCTTGATTAACTAAGTCCTGAATCAATTCGCGCTGTAAATCGCTTTCGCTTTGGTAACTATTGCTCTGCGGTATTTTGGTGTATTGATCCAGAATGATAAAGTTATTGGATTCGGCGATCGCCTTGTAGTCGGTCATCTATGCCTCCGTTTTGGGAAAGGTGAGCAGTAAATCGCGGTAATATTCGTATGGCTTTACTGTTAGTCTTGCCGGGAACAAACTTCCATTTTTAATTTTTCTCCGATTGCATCTTCAGCTACATCCAGATCATAATCCATTTGCAAACCCATCCAAAACCGGGCGGACATATTGAAATAATAGGCTAAACGTAGGGCTGTATCTGCCGTAATTCTACGTTTACCGTGAATAATTTCATTAATTCGACGTGCAGGTACACGCAAGGCTAGAGCAACCTGATTTTGACTCAGATTCATGGGCTTGAGAAATTCTTCTAACAGGACTTCGCCAGGATGTACAGGGGTCAATTTATCTAATTTATTTTTTGTCATGATTCCACCTCAGTGATAGTCAACAATTTCTACATCTGTTGCATCCCCATCTTTCCACCCAAAGCAAATTCTCCATTGGTCATTAATTCGGATACTATACTGACCGATTCTACTGCCTACCAAGCGTTCAACGAGTCACGTTAAACGTCAAGCGCAAATTTCTCAGAAAAAATTCTTTCTTTTCCGAGAGATGGAAGTTGAGCCAGCATGATCGCGTTATTGGATTGGGCGATCGCCTTGTAGTTAGTCATCTATGCCTCCGTTTTAGGAAAGGTGAGCAGTAAATCGCTGTAGTAGTTATATTGTTTTTGGCGATCGCTCAGTTCGGCGGTCAGTTCGGCGGTCAACGCTGTAAAAGTGTCCAAAATCCGCACGATTTCGGCTTGAATGGCAAGGGGTGGGATCGGGATTTCTAATTTAGCCAAATCGGACTTATTGACTGCGGGCACTCCCCCTTCTTTTTTTAGACCTAAAAGCAGATCGCTTTCTGACTGAAGAAAATAGAAAAGATATTTGTTGATGAGTAGAGCTTCATCTGTTGATCGTAGCTTGTAGCATAACGGCCCTAACCAAAACGGGGTCTTTTGATATCCAACATAGCAAATTCCCCCTTGACCTCGATATGGCGTTGTAACTGTGTCGCCTTCGCAATTGCTGCTTGCGGTATATCCAGATCTAGTTGTTCCTGCGTTAATGTAATCATAATCTGTCGCGTTATCAAAAATTTCAGTTGGCTTCTGTCCAGTATTGATCTCAGCAATCTCCCCCAAGGTATTCCACTCCACCGCCGCCCCATCTAACAGCCTCCCCAGGAAATTCCTACCGCTCATCCCACACCTCCATCAAACCCCATCAATTCCCGCTCAATCTCTTCAATACTCGGCAATTGAGTTTGTAACGGAACAGGCAAAGATTCCAATAACTTATATTCCGCAATACCCATAGGCTGGCTTTTATCTCCCAAAGCATACTCAGCCACCACCTTGTCTTTGCTTTTGCACAACAACAAACCGATCGTAACCCCATCCTCTTTAGCCTTCATTTGCCTATCCACCGCCGTCATATAAAACCCCAACTGCCCCAAATGCTCAGGCTTAAACTTGTCCGCTTTCAGTTCAATCACAACATAGCAGTGCAATTTCAGATGATAAAACAACAGATCAATAAAAAACTCCTCCTCACCCACTTGCAGCAACACCTGACGACCCACAAAAGCAAATCCTGCACCCAACTCCAACAAAAATTGTGTAACGTGCTTAACTAATGCCCTTTCTATTTCACGCTCCTGAGCCTCCTCAGTCAGACCCAAAAAATCAAAGCGATAGGGGTCTTTAATCGATTCACGGGCAAGATCGGAATCTGGCTTAGGCAAACGCTGCTCAAAATTAGAAACCCCATGACCCTGCCGCTCAATTAAGCGGGTTTCAATCTGCATCACCAGCACATTACGCGACCAATTGTTTTCTATAGCTTTTTGAGCGTACCAAATACGCTTTTCATTGTTGTCTAACTTATCTAAAAGTGCCAATTGATGATACCAGGGTAATTGTGCAAGCACCTCTTGCACAAATTCAATATCTGTCCATGTATGGGCAAAGGCTCGCATATATTTAAGATTGCGTGGCGAAAAACCTTTGATCTGAGGAAATGCACTACGCAAATCATGGGCAAGGCGATCGATAACCTTGGCTCCCCAGCCCTGTTCAGCTTGCCGAGCCAAAATATCCCGCCCAATTTGCCAATAAAGCAAAACCAATTCACGATTAACGGCTAATGTCGCTTTTTGTTGGGCTTTATGGATTCGTTCCTTGAGTTCCCTCAACCAGATGTTATAGCCATCAGGCACATCGATCAAAGCAATAGGACGTTTTGATTTATTCATGCTTCAATCTCCGCCACGATCGCATCAATCTCAGCCCGCAAGCGATCAATCTTCGCCACAGTAGTTTTTAACTCAGTATTAAGCGGGGTAATGTCAACTTTTTCGCGAGTATCCTTGGCTTCCACATAGCTACTAACCGACAGATTGTAATCATTAGCGGCAATCTCTTCACAAGGCACCGTTCGGGCAAAGTGATCAACGTTTTCTTTGCTATCAAACACCCCCATAATTTCGGCAATATGGTCATCGGTCAGGGTGTTATTATTCGTTTCTTTTTTAAACAAGCCACTAGCATCAATAAACTGGGTGGTAGAGTCGGGCTTGTCCTTAAATAGCACCAAAACCGTCACAGCGATGCCAGTACCGAAAAACAGATTAGGCGCGAGGGCAATCACGGTTTCAACGTAGTTGTTATCTACCAGATACTTTCTGATTTTGGCTTCCGCACCGCCACGGTAAAAAATACCAGGGAAGCACATGATCGCCGCGCGACCACTGCTAGATAAATAACTCAAGCAATGCAGCACAAAAGCAAAATCAGCCTTAGAATTAGGCGCGAGTACACCAGCAGGCGCAAAGCGATCGTCATTAATCAGCGTCGGGTCATCACTCCCAACCCACTTCACGGAATAAGGCGGGTTAGAGACGATCGCATCAAAGGGCTTTTCATCCCCAAAATGCGGGTCAGTTAACGTATTGCCCAACTGAATATTAAACTGGTTGTAATTGATGTTATGTAAAAACATATTCATCCGCGCCAAGTTATAGGTCGTGTGGTTAATCTCCTGCCCGTAAAAACCATCCTCAATCATGCCATTGTCAAAATACTTTTTGGCTTGCAATAGCAGGGAACCCGAACCACAGGCGGGGTCATAAATTTTATTAACACTGGTTTGCTGGTGCATGGCAAGCTGGGCAATCAACCGGGAAACCTGCTGCGGTGTAAAAAACTCGCCCCCCGATTTACCCGCATTAGCGGCATAGTTGGAGATCAGAAACTCATAGGCATCGCCAAACAGATCGATGTGGCTGGCATCAAAACCACCAAAATCCAGCCCTGCCACCCCTTTTAGTACCGCAGCCAAGCGCAGGTTTTTATCTTTAACCGTGTTGCCGAGGCGGTTGCTGGTGGTGTCAAAGTCAGCAAACAGCCCTTTGATATCTGGCTCCGAGGGGTAGCCATTGGCAGAGCTTTCAATCGCCGCAAAAATCGCAGCTAGGTCAGTGTTCAGGCTTTCGTTAGTGTTTGCACTAGCGGCGATGTTAGCAAACAACTGGCTGGGATAAATAAAGTAGCCTTTGGTTTTGATGGCATCATCTTTGAAGTCGTCAGGAATATCACTATCGGACAGCTTGGCATAGTCGATGCTGTCATCGCCGCCCTCGGCGTAGCTAGTAAAGTTTTCACTGATAAAACGGTAAAACAGCGTGCCGAGTACATATTGCTTAAAATCCCAGCCATCGACTGAGCCGCGCACATCATTGGCGATTTGCCAGATTTGGCGTTGCAGGGCGGCGCGTTGTTGGGTACTCGTCATTGTCCAAATTATGGTTCAAAGGTTTTGAATAATGGTCAGTGTGACCTCGGTTTTGTATTTTAGCAAGTATTAGGTATTATAATCCAGCGGTTCGAGATGTCGGGATACTCAAGGCTCACCATATCAGAGAGCCTCTGTGGGATTCTCGCACTGATGACCTAGGATTAGATCAGGGTAGAGCGATCGCGCCGTCCCTTGGCTCATTGGGAAAACATCTTTTTGACCAATCGAGCTTTATCGATGGTGTTTGGTCGAGAACAATTTGCCCTTCCTTACCCTGAAACTGGCAGGAAATTCGCGTCGGGTAGGCTTTCCCTTTTGTCGTCATTGGGGCAATAATCACCGTGGTAATATAACCGTTCATTTCATCCGGTGAGATAATCACACAGGGTCGTTTTTTCTGAATTTCACTGCCAATTGTGGGGTCAAGATTAACCAAAAAAACATCGAAATGCGATCGCTACCACTCCCATTCGCTTTGCTCCCAATCGGTACTGTTGACTGGATCGAGAAGAACATCATCTTGTTCTTTCGCCATTGCTGCAAAGGCTTGCTCCCAGCCTGTGCGTAACCGTCGTGCGTTGCGAATCGTGAGATGATCGCCCTCCACTTCGATTTCAACGTCTGTCTGAATACCACTTTGCTCTAAAAGCAGTTTAGGAATACGCACACCTTGGGAGTTGCCAATTTTAACGATTCGGGTTCTAATCATTTTGCTCATGCTGGGATGGCTTGAAAAGCAGGATGTAATTATAGCATTAGTCAAGGTGGTTAGGACGCAGCTTTGAGAACGGAATCCATGGCATCATGGAGAGAATCAAACTGCTCACGTGCAGTGGCGAATACGGGCTTTCAGCCACGACCAACATTTCTCTATCTTGTTGAGGTCTGGCGAATAAGGCGAAAGATAGAGTAAACGGCATTGAGCTGCCTCCACCAGTTCAGCAATCCGTCCCCCTTTATGAAACGTTGCATTGTCCAATACTAGAGTCTGACCTGGCTTCAATGTTGGAATTAAGATGAACTCCAACCACAACTCAAACACTGTCCGATTACAACAACCCTCAAAGCTAAAGGGAGCTAAGAGTTGTTGATGACACCATGCGGCTATCATACTTACCCTGCCCTGCCTCTTCCCTGATTTGAGTGCATGGAAGCGTTTTCCTTCCTCGCAGTAACCATAAGGGTAATCCGAGTCCTGACTATTCATGCCGGCTTCATCGAGGTAGACCACTTCTTGTGGCTCCATCTGTTCAATCTGAGCCATAAACTCCTCTCGCTGTTGCTCATCACGTTCTTGGTAGCCGTAAGTTTTTTTTTCTGGTGAAGCCAATTTTCTTCAAGGCTCTGGATATGGTGCGAGGAGAGATGTCGTCATCCCAAAGTTCAGCCATTTGAGCTGCTGTTTTGTCGCCATGCTCTTGGGCAAAAGCCTTGAATTTTTGCCAGTCGGTAATTTTGTGGTTATTGCCAGGTCGGTGATGAGGTTTAGGGAGGAAGTCTCCGGTCTGTGCTTTTCTTTGCAGCCAGAGATTAATGGTGTTCCGGCTGACATGGAAAACTTGACTGGCTTCTGTTTTGGGCATACCGTCTAGTTCAATGGCATCAATAACTTTTTGTCTGAGGTCGTAACTATAGGGGGCTGGCATTTTTGGTCTTCTTAGTCATCTCGTCCTCTCCATTATACGTCCTAAGTGTTCTGTCTTGTGCTATATATGGGTGGGTTTAGCGATCGCCCAACAGGAACTCACCCAGCAACGTTACCCTGAACTACGAGAAGCCCAACTCGACCAATTCCTCACCCCCGAAGAATACCAACTCACCCAACAAGGCAACCTCACCGATACAGAATGGGGTGATATCTTCATCCGCCTCAACATGGCAGCCTGTAAAAGGAGAAACGTCACCCAGCAGGAGGAGTTTTTTCGGGATGTTTCCCATAGTATTGATTCTGGTTTTGCGGAAGTCTGTGAACGGTTGGGGGTAATGGAAACCACCATCAGCGACTTGTTACAAACCCTAGAGGAACGCCTAGAGGGGTTGCGCCAAGAAGTGACGGAATTTCGTCAAGAGGTGCGGCAGGGGTTGGAGTGGCTGCACAATCAACCGAGGGGGCGATCATTCTCTAAACAGGAGTATCGCGCGCGTCAAAATATCTTAACTCAGATGCGATCGACAAAGTTGTTTTTAAAACCATAAGCTCCTACCATTAAACCTAGCCATCAAACTACTCACCAAAACCATGCTAAAAGAAGTTGATATAGATGTTTGGGTTGCAGAATAGACCTTCCGATATTTGGGACTCAGTGTCGGAACAGGATGACGGTTATTCGATTGGCTAATCGAGAACTCGCGGTAATTTCTCCAATTCAATCTAGCGACAGACTTGTCAGCCAGCTAGGTCAACTGGGAGTTGTCAAGTATATTATTGCCCCTAACCTTTATCATTATTTATTTGCAGCTAATTTCAAATCTATTTATCCCCAGGCAACCTTTGGGGCTGCCCCTGGTTTAGCCATTAAAAAACCAGATTTACCGATTGACCAGACCATCAGGGGCGATCGAGGTGAGTTATTACCTGGATTATACTTTGTCTTATTCGATGGTTTAAGAGTTTGGGGCTTAACGGGAATTGATTCACTTAATGAATGTGTGTTTTTCATTCTGCAAGTCGCACTCTGATTTTGACAGATACAGAATTGCACTTTGATGAAACATTTCCAATTATGACACAATTTTCAGCTAGACTGCTGGGAGTATATAAACAATTAAGTCTATCAATCATGGAACGGATTGCCACCAATGAAAAAGAGCGATTTAGACAATCGTTTGAACAAGTAATGTTATGGGATTTCGAGCGATTTATTATGGCTCATGGAAGTATAATTTAGCGAGATGGCACAGAAAAATTAAAGAAAGGGTATGAATCTTTTTGGCGTTGAAGCTACTGTTTACCTTATCCTAATTTTACCACTATAAAACCTGATTTTTACTCCCTAAATAAATGCACCGATCGCCTCTTACAAAAACACTTCGCCAACCTAGAAATCCAGAAAGACTAAAACTGACTCTAAGAAACCGGGTTTCTGTCAGGCTTTCTATATCCTAACAAAGATAGTAATAGAAACCCGGTTTCTGGCAACTTGGCTATAATAGTCGTAACCCCCTAGTATCAACCCATATCCCCATCCTCAATATGACATTCATCACCGATACTCCGGTAACTTGGCAATACCTAGACATTGATGCTCAAAATCAGGCAACTATTGCCAATAGTCGCGTTTCAGTTGCCCAACTGATTCAAGAAAAACACGCCCACGGCTGGAGTCCAGAAGAGCTGCACTTTCAACACCCAGAAATTTCCCTCGCTGCCATTTATTCTGCCCTCAGTTATTACTACACCTATCAACACCAAATTGATGCTCAAATTGCTCAAGAACAAGAAAAAATCCAGAACCTGCAAGCTGATTTAATTACAATGAGAGTCGGTCATCATACTGCCGATTTTCAACAAATGCTTCAGCAAAAACGGCAGCAGCAGCCAGGATGAAAATGGCAATATATTACTATTTCGATGCTCCACTCCATCGAGCGATTAAGATTGGTTTACAACTGAAATTGGTTGAGGTTATGACCGCTCAAGAAGACAATAATAGTAGTGCTATTGATGAAATAATTTTGAGTCTTTATGTGCAACTAAAGCGTCCTCTTGTAACCACGAATCATGATTTTCTAGTGTTAGATAAAAATTGCGTCAATCAAGGTAAAGCGTTTACCGGAATTTTCTTTTTCAGTCCTCAAGTGTCGATGGGTTATGCGATCGAAGAGTTAGAGGTTTACGCCAAAATGGGAGAATTAGAAGATTTCGCCAATCAAGTAATTTTTATTGGATGTTGAACTGCCGCCGCTTTATCCATGAGAGGAAAAGCCATGAACTAATGAACTTTGTTGTTGGCATCAAAAATACAGACTATGCAGCTTCCCTAGAAGTTCGCAAGATTTATCCAGTCTTACCCGACTCAAAAGCGAATAGTCATCAAATGCTGCGGATAATTGATGAATCAGGGGAAGATTACCTCTATCCTAACGCATATTTTATGCCTATTGAACTCTCTGCCTCTCTCCAACAAGTTCTGGAAATGTCTGAGGTTGAGTGGAATCAAAGAAACCGGGTTGCTGTCAGGGTTTCTGTATCCTAACCGAGATATCCATAGAAACCCGGTTTCTCAGCATTTAGCTATAATAGGATGACCAACTACCGCCGACAGCAGAAACCCTATGGTTGCGGATTTTAGGGACGGGGAGAGTCCAAAAACAAGCCTTGCAAGAACTCTATCAACTACCAGGAGACAATCCCACCCGAGAAACCACGCTAGAATTACTGTATAACCTGCGCGCGATGCTAGAAGCGCGGCAAAATTTAGACCCAGAAGAGAGAGAGTTAATCATGGAACTATCACCCCTGTATTTACAACGGTTACAAACTGTTAAGGAAGAAGGTATCCAACAAGGACAGCGATCGCTCCTAGAAAGTATGCTACAAGTGAAGTTTGGGGCGGTCGATGCCGAATTAGCTGAGATTATCGACCGGTTGATTGCAGTTCCCCCATTGGAACAAGCTCAGTTGATTTGGCAGTTATCACGGGAAGAACTTTTGGCTCGCTTTTCCCGTGACATATAACCGGGGGGTTAAGAAACCCGGTTTCTTTGAGAAACCGGGTTTCTCGGACAACAAGGAGTTCAGCAAGGACAACGATCGCTCCTAGAAAGTATGCTACAAGTGAAGTTTGGGGCGGTGGATGCCGAATTAGCTGAGATTATCGACCGGTTGATTGCAGTTCCCCCATTGGAACAAGCTCAGTTGATTTGGCAGTTATCACGGGAAGAACTTTTGGCTCGCTTTTCCCGTGACTTGTGAACTGGGGGGGTTAAGAAACCCGGTTTCTCAAAGAAACCGGGTTTCTCAGTTGGCGGGGTGAAGGCAGCAGTTGAGGGCTGCTGTCCGAGCCAGACTAGAGTATAATTAATAATTAGAGACCTCGAAAATAGCTATAAATGACCCGATTTATCTACGACCAATTCACCAAGCAATATATCCAGGAACTCTTAAAGCCATTAGGTAAAACTGAAACCAGCAAAACCCTAGCTTCAGAAAGGCGAGAAATTGACATCTTTTTCACACCCAACCCGGAAAATATCGCCCCAGCTAGTCACCTAGGCTTATTGGGAAGATTAGCCACCACCCCAGCGGTTTTTGAGCCTTTTAGCAATCCCGTTAGAGCCAGAGAAATTCGCAGTTGTCTGGTGAAGATATTAGAGATGAAGGCGCAATGGGAACGCCAAGCCGACCGGGAAAAAAGACGGCTCGCTCCCGGAGAATCACCCCGGTTGTGGATTCTGACCCCGACCGCATCCCCTGCCATCTTAGCAGATTTTGGCGCTACGGTAGACCTGGAAAACTGGATGAGTGGCGTGTACTTTATGCCGAAGGGACTGGAAAGCGCTATTATAGTAATCCACCAACTACCGCCGACAGCAGAAACCCTATGGTTGCGGATTTTGGGGACGGGGAGAGTCCAAAAACAAGCCTTGCAAGAACTCTATCAACTACCAGGAGACAATCCCACCCGAGAAACCACGCTAGAATTACTGTATAACCTGCGCGCGATGCTAGAAGCGCGGCAAAATTTAGACCCAGAAGAGAGAGAGTTAATTATGGAACTATCACCCCTGTATTTACAACGGTTACAAACTGTTAAGGAAGAAGGCATCCTCCAAGGAGTTCAACAAGGACAGCGATCGCTCCTAGAAAGTATGCTACAAGTGAAGTTTGGGGCGGTGGATGCCGAATTAGCTGAGATTATCGACCGGTTAATTGCAGTTCCCCCATTGGAACAAGCTCAGTTGATTTGGCAGTTATCACGGGAAGAACTTTTGGCTCGCTTTTCCCGTGACTTGTGAACCGGGGGGGTTAAGAAACCCGGTTTCTCAAAGAAACCGGGTTTCTCGGACAGCAAGGAGTTCAGCAAGGACAGCGATCGCTCCTAGAAAGTATGCTACAAGTGAAGTTTGGGGCGGTCGATGCCGAATTAGCTGAGATTATCGACCGGTTGATTGCAGTTCCCCCATTGGAACAAGCTCAGTTGATTTGGCAGTTATCACGGGAAGAACTTTTGGCTCGCTTTTCCCGTGACATATAACCGGGGGGGTTAAGAAACCCGGTTTCTCAAAGAAACCGGGTTTCTCGGACAACAAGGAGTTCAGCAAGGACAGCGATCGCTCCTAGAAAGTATGCTACAAGTGAAGTTTGGGGCGGTCGATGCCGAATTAGCTGAGATTATCGACCGGTTGATTGCAGTTCCCCCATTGGAACAAGCTCAGTTGATTTGGCAGTTATCACGGGAAGAACTTTTGGCTCGCTTTTCCCGTGACATATAACCGGGGGGGTTAAGAAACCCGGTTTCTCAAAGAAACCGGGTTTCTCGGACAACAAGGAGTTCAGCAAGGACAACGATCGCTCCTAGAAAGTATGCTACAAGTGAAGTTTGGGGCGGTCGATGCCGAATTAGCTGAGATTATCGACCGGTTGATTGCAGTTCCCCCATTGGAACAAGCTCAGTTGATTTGGCAGTTATCACGGGAAGAACTTTTGGCTCGCTTTTCCCGTGACTTGTGAACCGGGGGGGTTAAGAAACCCGGTTTCTCCGAGTATACCCCATCCCCACAGAGGGAGCGGACAATATCCAAGAGGCGATCGCTTCCTGACAAGGGGCCTGTACATCCTCCTTACCCCTATAGGGCCTCAACACCCCACGCCACCTCGGCTCTGACCCGTAAAACTGGGAAATCGCCGCAGGCTAAGACCAGGCCATTTGCGCCGTGGATGCCCAATGAGCTGAGATTAACCCGGTTGCTCGGAGTCGCCGGGTGGGGTATAATCGAGTTGGGGTCGCGCGAGGCTTCACCGCACCGACTACACCGAAACAAGACTCAGGGAGGCGGAACCATGTCCAGTTGGCGTGAGAAATGGCAAAATCTATGGCAGAGGCTCAACATCCTATTATTATTCGCCTCCCAGTCTCCCAGAACCTCCCACCTGACTGTTGAGGGGATATCCCCTGAGTATTTAGCAATTGGGTTAGAAATCCTGGAAGCCCAAAACAGCGGGTTAAGCAGTAGAAGTGAGTATTTAGCAATTTGGTTAAAAATCCTGAAAGCCCAAAAAAGCGGGTTAAGCAGGAAAAAAGTTTATCCCATTTTCCAAAAATACCAAGATAAACTCGACCTTGAGTTTGCCGAAACCCTCAGCCAATGGTTTCACTCCCAACTTGACCCCAAACGTATTAGGAAAAATGAAGACCTCGCCAAACATCTTAATAATTTTGCTGTTTATATTCAGCAATTCCCATTAGGCAGTCGAGCCAATAATCTGGAAATTGCCATTGTTGCCTACCAAGCCGCCTTAGAAGTCTTCACCCGCACCGCCTTTCCCGAAGATTGGGCAAGGACTCAAATGAACTTGGGGGCTGCCTACTGGAGCCGCATCCGGGGAGAGCGAGCCGACAATATCGAAGAGGCGATTCGCTGCTACCAAGCCGCCTTAGAAGTCTTGACCCGCACCGCCTTTCCCGAAGATTGGGCAAATACTCAAATGAACTTGGGGGTTGCCTACCAAACCCGCATCCGGGGAGAGCGAGCGGACAATATCGAGTCGGGGATTCGCTACTACCAAGCCGCCTTAGAAGTCATAACCCGCACCGCCTTTCCCGAATGTTGGGCAATGACTCAAGGGAACTTGGGGAATGCCTACTTATACCGCATCCGGGGAGAGCGAGCGGACAATATCGAGTCGGGGATTCGCTGCTACCAAGCCGCCTTAGAAGTCTTCACCCGCACGGCATTTCCCGAAGACTGGGCCAAGACTCAAATGAACTTGGGGAGTGCCTACTCTGACCGCATCCGGGGAGAGCGAGCCGACAATATCGAGTCGGGGATTCGCTGCTACCAAGCCGCCTTAGAAGTCCGCACCCGCACCGCCTTTCCCGAATCTTGGGCAACGACTCAAAATAACTTGGGGAATGCCTACTGGAGCCGCATCCGGGGAGAGCGAGCCGACAATATCGAAGAGGCGATTCGCTGCTACCAAGCCGCCTTAGAAGTCATAACCCGCACGGCTTTTCCCAAAGATTGGGCAATGACTCAAATGAACTTGGGGGTTGCCTACTCTGACCGCATCCGGGGAGAGCGAGCCGACAATATCGAAGAGGCGATTCGCTGCTACCAAGCCGCCTTAGAAGTCCGCACCCGCACCGCCTTTCCCGAATCTTGGGCAAAGACTCAAAATAACTTGGGGACTGCCTACTCTGACCGCATCCGGGGAGAGCGAGCCGACAATATCGAAGAGGCGATTCGCTGCTACCAAGCCGCCTTAGAACTCTTCACCCGCACCGCATTTCCCGAAGATTGGGCAACGACTCAAATGAACTTGGGAGAAGCCTACCGTAACCGCATCCGGGGAGAGCGAGCCGACAATATCGAGTCGGCAATTCACTGCTACCAAGCCGCCTTAGAAGTCTTCACCCGCACCGCCTTTCCCGAAGATTGGGCATGGACTCAAAATAACTTGGGTCTTGCCTACTGGAGTCGCATCCGGGGAGAGCGAGCGGACAATATCGAGTCGGCAATTCACTGCTTCCAATCCGCCTTAGAAGTCTACACCCCCTCCTCCTTCCCCCTAGACTGCCTCAAAACCGGACGCAACCTCGGCAACTTCGGCTATGACCTGCAAAACTGGGAAATCGCCATCCAAGGCTACGACAACGCCATCCGCGCCGTGGAACAGAGCCGGGACTGGGCGACTTCCCCGGACACGAAACGGCAAATCCTGGAAGATGCCCTGCCCCTCTATGGCAAAATGATAGAAGCCTGCATCCACCTGGAACGCTACGAGCAAGCCCTGCTGACGGTCGATCGCAGTAAGTCCCGCACCCTGATGGAAATGCTCACCAGCGCCGACCTGGTTCCCAAAAACGCCACCCCCGAACAACAGGAACAATACCGCCAACTCAACCGGGAAATCGCCGCCCTGCAACAATCCTTCGCCCCCACCGAGAACCCCACCGACGGGAAGACGGGGACACCGGGAAGCGGGGAAATCCGGGCAAACCTGGAACTCGCCACCGCCACCGAGGCACGGGGAACCACTCCCCTGCAAAGCCTGCTCCAACAACGGCAAACCCTGCTGGCGGAAATCAACGACCCCGCCTTTAACGCCTTCCAGACCGTGCGCCCCCAACTCCCGGACTTTCGCCAACTCCTGACCCCGGAAACGGCTCTCATCGAATGGTATCTCCCCCAAGACCCGAACTTGGGAGCCTGGGCGTTCACCGTCACCCTAGACCAAGACCGCCCCCATATCGACGTTTACTGCTACAGCGCCGACCAACGCCAGCGCCTCGACCAATTCAACCAAACCTACTTCGCCGACTACCGCCAAGCGAGTTGGTATCAAGCTCTAGGCGATCGCCTAGATGACCTCACCGAATATCTTCACCTATCGGATATCATCGCACCCCTGCCGCCGATTTGTCAACGGCTGATTCTGATTCCCCACCTCTACCTGCACCTGTTCCCCCTCCACGCCTTATCGGTTGACCTCAACGCCCCCGCCACCCCCTTACTGGAGCGCTTTAGCCAAGGGGTCAGCTACGCCCCCAGTTGCCAAATCCTGGACTACCTCCACCACCGCCCCCAACCCGCCACCGCCCCCCAATTCTTCGCGGTGCAGAACCCCACCAAAGACCTCAACTATGCCCAAATGGAGGTCGAGTTCATCCGCCCCTACTTCGACCCCAACTGCTATATCCTCAGCCAGGAAGCCGCGACCAAATCCGCCCTCAATCGCCGGGAAACCCTAGAGAAACTGCGCGAGAGCAATTTCATCCATTTTTCCTGTCACGGAGCCTTTGACGGCGAAAATCCCCTCAATTCGGCTATTATTTTGGCAGGGGATGCACCCCCCAAATCTCCCCCCACCGAGAAAGAACGCCAGACCCTGACCCTCCGGGATGGTCGCCGCTTCGACACGGGACAGCAAGGCTTAACCCTAGGGGAAATTTATCGGAATTTAGACATTCCCGCCTGTCGTCTGGTGATGCTTTCGGCTTGTGAGACGGGACTGATGGGGAGTTTATTAACGGATGAATATATTGGGTTAGCGAGTGGATTTTTGTATGCGGGAACTCCGACGGTAGTGAGTAGTTTATGGTGTGTGGATGATTTCGCGACGGCTTGTTTAGCGATTCGTTTCTATTATGAATTTTGGAAAGATGCGCGGGTCGTGATGGCGTTACATAAGGCACAAAATTGGCTAAGGGAGGTTTCGGCGGCGGGGTTTTTAAAGTGGTGTTCTGATGGTCTAAAAATGACAGAAGAGGAGTGTGAGATAATTGATTTAAAGTTGATGTACTATGATGAGGGTTGCCCGTTTGGCGATCGCCGTTACTGGTCTGCTTTTGTGGCGATCGGCTTGTAGGGGATTATGCCATCTCCGGTCCCCTCCCCTTGGCAAGGGGAGGGTTAGGGTGGGGTTCTTCCCTCCGGTCCCCTCCCCTTGGCAAGGGGAAAATTTTCTTGCATATTACCCTAGCTGATTTAAAATTCCTATGGATGTCTTTGCAATATCCATCATAATCTGTTGCATTTCATCCTCTTTCCAAGGTTCGCATCTTGCGTATATGGAAGCTGCTTGAAGCATGATGGAAGAGTTATTATGACCTATAAAGATATTCTTACAGTAGTTGTTGTTAATCTTCATGCAATAATTCGCTGCTGTTACCCTGTCAATTCTGTTCATTGTACCTGAGTTATGTCTAATTTCCACAAAAGAACCGTCTGGTTTGAATACCTGAACAGTTTCGGTTGCAAAATTTGAACCCTGCAAGAATACTGCATACGGGAAATGATATTCGTCCAGCATGAAGTTCCTAATTTCATTAATGTTTTTGTAAACTCTTTCGATTGCATTCCCCGCTACCATTAAATCTTTATCTTTGTTCTTCCCAACAAGTACCCCTGCCTTGATATTTTCAACATCTTTCCCCTGAAATTTTGCTTCGCTAACTAAAATTACCCGCCATTTCTTATCTTTGTCCCGAACCTCGATGATTCCTCCATCGGGTTGGATATTTGACACTTTTACAAAAAGAGTTTCTCCCAATCGCTTATCTATTGAGTTTAGCTTCTCATTTATCTCCTGTTTGCTGATCCCTCTCCTAAATCTGAATTCGTATTTCGGATATTCTTGTTTAAGCTTGTTGAATACATTCATACTTGCACTACGAACAGAGTTATCATGCACCTGAGCATCTTCGCCAAAGATACCGCTTGCACCTCCCGATGATATCTGCTGATTGGTTAGCCGTCTTGTTTGTCTACTCATTGGAATAATCCTTTACAATGGAATTACGCTGAAGTTCTTGATTTGCACAACCAATTTCATCAAGTACAGAGTCAATATTAGAATCTTTTATTAAGCTATATTCAGGCAGAAATATATTCGATCTAATCTGATCAATATGTTTGTCTAAATAACTGTGCAATTTAATATCTGAATCTACCAAGAGTGAATGCCGCCGCTCTTCTATGCAAACACGCCCCGTTGTTCCAGAGCCAGCAAAAAAATCAAGGACTATCGAACCCTCAAACGACAGAGCTTTAACAAAGCGTCGGATAAGCTCGGCAGGCTTTTGCGTTAGATGGCCAACTCTCTCCTTTGAATTGCCATTTAGTCTACCTATTTCCCAAACATTGGTAGGATTTTTCCCCTTGTCAATACTTTCCGGCTTGAGGCGCTTATCTTTTTTGTACATCTCTTTTGTCGCCTCATCAAATGGCACTCTAACAGAGTCCAGATCGAAATAGTATTTTTTCGTTTTGGAGAGCCAAACTGCTTCTTCATGCCTGTTGGCAAAAAAGCGATGTGCACTCATACCGTTCTTGTAGTACCAAATAATAAGATTGACAAATCGTAAATCTGTTTCATGGCGAGTGTAATGGAGGATTTCAAGGAGGTCTCCCTTCTTGAAATCCTGATATTGGAAGCCACCAAAAATGACACAATTACCTGAAGCAGATAACACACGATAAATTTGATTTAACCATCCTTTCGCCCAATTTAGATAGTTATGGAAACTATCCCAGTTGTCTATATCAAGATTATAGGGCGGATCTATTAAAATTAGTTGAACTGATGAATCAGGTAGTGCCTTTAAAAAGTCAACCGCATCTTGGATAAAGACACCATGAACACTACGATGCGGTGAAATTCCAGTAATCGTTGAACTATGCAGAACTCTATTTTTTTTTAATTTATTTATTGTAATATGTCCACTATTGAAATGCGATTTATTAGCCATATAGCGTTACTTTCTTTTGACTTTGTAGTGATTAATGACTGTTCAGTTTCGTCGTCCTACTGCCGCCTAACTATTTATTAGACAGCAAGTACAAGATAACTCACCCCTAGAGGGGTTGTCAAGCAACTGGGGTCTAGCTCCGGTATTATGGGTGTTATCCCGCAACTGCGGGATAACACCCGCTTTAGTGGTATTTTACCGCAAATGGTATCATGGAAGGAACCCAACCCGAACCCAACCAGCAACCCAACACGGAACCCAACCCGAACCCAACACGGAACCCAACACGGAACCCAACCCAAGAAGCCACAGCCAAAACCAAGTGGTAAAAAAGGGGGGTTTCTGTGTTAAAATGAGGTAAGACAGCTTAAATGCTGCCAGAAACAGGGTTTTCTAATCTAAGGAGATTGTACCATGAGCGATCGCATTCCGTCAGATTTCCAAATTATTGAAGACTTCCTGACCTGGCTGGAACAAGCAAAAACCGACCCCCAAAATTACCCGCAACTGTCGGAAAATCTACAAGCATTAGAAGACGAATTGACCGCCGCCGAGGATAAAACCTTAAAGCTGGCTAAAATCATTAAAGGCTGGTGTAACAAGCATCAAATCACAGAACAGTTAATAACTGTGCGCCTTCACATGGCTCAACAAGGGGATAAAATCCCGAAGCCAGCGGAGGGAGAACGCCCAGAAATTGTCTATAATAAGGCTTTATTAGTGGCTAGGGTGCGAGAGGGGAAAGAAGCAGCGCAGTCTTAACCTTTTTAGCCAACTTAGCAGCCAGAAACATGAGCGATAAAATAGCCCCAATTTATGCCCCTAGTTTATATTGGTTCGCCTATCAATATCATCGAGGGTTAGTGACATCAAATGATGATACCCCCGCCCAAACTTTAGACGACATTAACCCCCAATGGGTGCGGGCAAAATATGGCAGTATTTTTAACAAGTTCAAGGTAGACTTACCGCTAGATATTCGGTTAGATGAACCCTCCCAAAATTTCGATTTGCTCGTGGGGGCTGATGATAAAAGAGCTATCAAATTTTTTACCACCAAACAGGATTTGGAAGGGTTTATTTATCCTCAATGTCTCCATGATAGTTATGCCCTAAATCTGAATATTTACCAACCGGAAAACCCCGGACAAGATGAATATCAACTGGCGGATTTAGCTAAATTTAACCCGGAGAATTGCTTTAAACCGGAACCGGAATCGGCTGCTAATTTAGGGCAAACTCTGTTATTAAGTGCCTATTTAAACACGACAAAACCGGAGCATATCCGCGACTTGGAACCCTTGGCTAGAGAGGGCTGGATTAAGTTTTTTCACCTGGAAAATGGCGAAAATTTACCCCGTCTCTATCGCGCTTATAATCTGCTGGGGGGATATCTCTACGAGTACGGTAGTCCGAAGGCGGATTTACAGGAAAATCCCTACGGTCATTTATTGACTTGGTTTCTATTTGAAGAACAGCCAACTGTAATCCTGCAAAAGTGTTATTGGGAATTGCCGGAATTACTACTATATTATCACAAAATCGCCAAAAGTTTTCAAGATAGTCGGATTTATTACCATCACGCCGATCGCATTGTGACGGAAAATGAAATCCAATTAAGTGAGTTACATCAAAACTATCTGAATCGGGAAAAAACGGAAACGCTGTCCGCCGCCGAATTGCAAAAGTTGAAAATCACGTTAAAAACGCTGCTGGCGACTTCCCTCAACTATTCTCAACAACTGCGAAATATGGAATATGCGCGCAATACGATCGCCATCAATAGCAAAAACTATCAAACGACCTTAGAACGCATGGAACAACTAGCGGACACCACCCTAAAAGATTGGCGGTTATTTTACGAAAAGGAAGCGATCGCCTTTCAGGAACAAATCCGCGCGGATTTAAACTATTTTAACCCCGGTTCCAACCTACTTAATCAAGCCATTGCGACGATTCGGGGATTAGTAGAAATTGACCAAGCGGAACGCGATCGCCACATACAAGAAAAGCAGCAACAACTAGAGGATCACATTCAGGCGTTGGGGGTAGGAATTGCTGGGGGTGCGATCGTTGCTTCCTGTAGCGGATTGTTATTTGAACAGCAACGGATGACCTTTCCCTGGGAAGCAGAATTTGGCAAATATCCCCATCCGTTTTTGAGTGCGATCGCTATCAGTAGCCTGATAGCTTATTTAGCCTTCAAAGCTGCTCAATATGGGATTAAAAAAAGGCGATCGCGATCGTGATTTGACCAGATTAAAGCTAGTTAAATTCCCTGAATGTTTAATCATCATCATCATCATCAAACTCGATCCGGGTGGTATGACCTGGGTCGGATTCGGTGATATCATTGGCTGCTAAATCTTCTAAATCGGGGATATCTAATTGCTTGTTGAGTTGAATATCATTAACAGGTTTTAAGCGAATTAAAAGCCGGGGTCCGGTATGTCCTAAACGGACTACCATACCATCTACAATTCGCCTCTTGTTAACCATCTGATTATTAACATAAGTGCCATTAGCACCAAAATTGACTAATTCCCATCCAGAGGTTTTATTCCACAATTCCAGATGATGTCTTGAAACCACGGCACTACCAATAGTAACATCATTATCTTTCGAGCGACCAATACGCAAGATCGGTTTATCCTCAAAAGTCCAACGATGCAAAGGAATAGGTCGGCTAGAATGAAGCAGGATGAGAGTAATCACACCAAAATTTAATAGGCAAAAATATACAACAAACTGGTGAAGGATAGATAACCCACCTATAAGTTATAGTGTGATTAGCAGAGCAGATTTTGAGCCTTTTCTGCTAAGTTTTTCACTGGTCATCATAGGTGTAATCAATGACTACAGACAGCTTTAATATCAAATAAGTAAGTTTCCCAAAATCAAGACTAAGCCTTATATATGGTCATGGGAGGCATTTGGATCACCTACTTATTAATCTGATTCATCTATTGTGGCTGGCTTGAATCCTTAGAGCCAACTTTTTCGCTATCATCTTCGCGATCATCTTGATCAGCCACCCTTTCCAATGATTTAGATAACTTTTGGGCTTCTTGTTTTAAGCCTTCCAGGTCGCTGAGAGTCCTTTCCAAATCCTCCTGTAAAAATTCCGCCGCCTGACGAATTTTTTGATCTAAGCCTTCTGTATACTGGGGCGGATTTTCAACCATTGATTCTGACACAATTACTCGCTTACTACCCGCACTGGTCATGGCTGATGCTGGCATAATATAGACTCCCTGTAAAATGCCTCGCAAACCACCATCAGTTTTGAACAAATAATTAGTCACTGTACCCGTATCATTTTTAATTAGATAGTCAACCAGAACCCCCACTTTTTTACCAGCATTAGTCCACACTTCATGATTAATGCTAGAATCAGCATTTTCTGGCAATATAAAATTGCCCTCATCTGAGGATTTATTCACCAGAACAGCATCGACCCCAATAGTCTCAATTTGTTGCCAACTAAATGCCCGTTTTTTGCCTCCCACTGGTAACATTCCTGACTTGGTAGTGAAGCCTATCACTTGGTTGGAGTTCAGATCTGCTGCTCTTTCTTCGATGTGGCCTAATTGTTCGACACTTTGGCGATCGAGGACTAGGCGACCGATTAGGTCACTACGTTTGATGATTCCTTTCTTAGCGTTCATAGCCAATTTTTCCTTTTACAGTTACAGCCATTATTAATTGTAACATAATTGTTGACAAAGCACAGCCAATGTGTTAAAAATCATCCCGGTTTCCAGTGAGTTTTGAGTGGCTGGCAATTGACGGGTCAGGTCTTAGGACAACTGAAAAATAAACGACACCAGATCCCCTTTACCTAAAGCGATGCGATCGCCTGGTCGCAACCGATGACGGTTTCCTTTTGGCAGAGGAATATTGTTAATATATGTTCCGTTAGAACTACCCACATCCTCAATATAATAGGCATCGCCTTCTAGGCGAATATTAGCATGGGTTCGCGAAACGATTTCCGCATTAGTAAACCCAGAAACATCTATATCCGGGGGAACTAGATCATTAGGTTTACCAATATGAATCACGGGTAAGTTTTGGGGGATTTCTAGCGGAGTTGTACTTTGAACATGAATCAATTTAGCAGTTTGTTGCTGAAGTTGGGTGGCGTGAGTTCCCGCGCTCACCACTGCTGCTGGGGGGGGTGAGGATGGTAGGGGTATGGCTGTGGTGGGGACTGTTGTTGACTGAGTTGGGGGTTGTACTGGGTCTGGGTCTGGGTCTGGGTCTGGGTCTGGGTCTGGCTGAGGTGGCGGGAAAGATGGACTAGGACTAGCAACGGGTGAGGGACCTGATTTTTGTAAATTCACAGCCGAATTAGAACCAGATGCTACTGTGGGGACCTCTTCATCTGGTAAGGGGTCAGGAAGTACCAAATCTGGTAGCGGCGGAACTACTGTCGGAATTAAATCAGGGTTCTGGTTTTCTTCACCGCCTGGGGTCGGTAGCAAATTATAACCACACTGACCGCAGAAAGAAGCATCGGCTTGGACTGTTGCGCCACAATTGGGACAACTGGTGGTCGTGGGAAGGGGAGTATAACAAGATTCGCACTGAGTTGCGCCCTCTGGGTTCTGATGATTACAGTTTGGACAGACAATCATAGAGTTCTCCTTACGCTATCGAAAGCGATCGCACCATAGCTAACAATTAGATCCTAACCTAGCATCAGTCTCTAAAATCTCAGCTTTTCTGGATTTCTTCTCCCGCCGCCGCATCAAGTAGCCACCAAAGTTCACCCTGGGGTTGAATGAAGCGACTGGGGTAGGCGTTTGCATCCCCTGTGGGTGCAAAAACTTCAGCCAAAGCCGATCGCTTACTAGCCCCGGCTACCAGGAAGACGACACAATCAGCTTGATTGATTAGGGGAATGGTGAAGGTGATGCGAGGTTCACCGTCTTTATTGCCAACTGTTACTAGGCGATCGCACACTTGTAGTGCATCTGTAAAAGGAAACAGAGAGGCTGTATGGGCATCATCCCCCATTCCCAACAATATCATATCAAATCTGGGAAATTCTCCGGGAGCCACCCCAAAAAATTCTCGAATTTGGCGATCGTGCTTTTCTGCGTCTACTTGGGGATTGCCACTACCTGTGGGCATAGGATGAATGTTAGACTCTGGGAAGTTTACCCGATCTAACCAAGCACTGCGAGCCATTTTTTGGTTACTATCTGGGTGGTCTGGGGGTACATAGCGTTCATCTCCCCAGAAAATATGGATCTGGTCTAGGGGTAGATCTTGTTTGGCTAAGGCCTCATAAACGGGTTTGGGAGTCCCTCCCCCAGCTAAGGCTATGGTAAACCGATTTCGGCTTTGAATCGCCGCCTCCATTTTGCTGAGGATGATTTCTGGCGATCGCTCGACTATTTGGTCGCGGGTAGCTAAAACTTCGATTCTTTTGTGCATCATATCCTCAAAATCAGCTTTTACCACATCATAAAACCTTTTTCTGGCAAATCGTCAATTAGTTACCGAGTCTACCCTCACCGGGACAGTATAGCCTCCGAAAAATCACGGATTCAAGATCACAAGTCCTAGGTGTTTCATATCACAATCATATCTGATCAATTTCACCTGAACAAGGGCATAGTATCACTGAAATAAGAGATGTTTCCCACAATAATGAACATACAGGGCATAGTTTTTAGAGTTCATACCGATTTCAACCCAACTCTAACCCTCTAGTCCTCCCGCCCCTGATCTGTAAAGACTGAGGGCGATTTGATCAGAATTAAGCAGATGGATACTCAAATTGGTTACAAAAAACTAAAGTCTAATCCATTCACCACTTACCGTGACCCCATAAGTGGCAAATGGATCGTGATCAAGTCTGAGGAAAAAAAAACTCAAGCACAAGCGGCTTGAAGTGGCCAGAAACCTCAGAGTTAAACAATGGTCATGACAGTTGAAAGGTCGCCAAACACCTAGGTTGACATCTCAGTTATTATGCCAGTCTTTCTGGTTTTGGGTGACTACTACAGATCTAAATTTGATGGTTTTGGGAACTGTCACAGTTCAAATACTGTCACATACACTATCCCAAAGTTAATCAGACACTGGGTATATTACAGTTATCGAGTTCACACAAAAAACGATGACATCTACCATTTTTTCCCCTACTACCTCCGATGTTGAATCCAATTCTTGGCTATATCTAATTGCCGATGAGGTTGATCACTTTACTGGAGATGATTGGCTGGCCTTGTGTCCAGATATTGACGAAGGCGAACTTTATCGCGACTGGTTTATCTGGTATGATGCCGATGTTAATGGCAGTTGGGAAGCCTACGACCACTTAACAGGTGAACAAATTATTTCTCCTGATTTGGAGTGGATTAAGTCCCAAATTGATGCTATTGAAAATCGCCGACAACTGTCATATATTCATATAGCATAAACTTCTCTATTGGTGAAGAAAATTTTGATAAAACCCTATCAATTCTTGGGGATATTACCCCAGATTACTAAAATTATCCAACTGATTCAACCCTCGGCTACTTCCTTCGGTCCCCCTAATTCAGGGGGATTTTTAATTGTCCCTAGTCCCTAGTCCCCTGTCCATAGTCCCTGGTCTGTTAACTCAACAGGTGCATATATTTGCTATGCTGACCTGATAGGATTTGGGAGGTGTAGGGATGACGCGTTTAAATGGGAAGTCCAACTTATCTAAGAAGTCCCCCTATTTAGAATTAAACAATCAGGGACAAATTATCACCTTTGAATTGACCCAAAATCAGCATATTTTGGGGCGCGATCGCAGCCGCGCTGATTTAGTAGTTCCCGAAACCTGGCTGGTGATTTCCTCCGGTCATCTAATGCTACGCCAAATCGGAGACACCTACCATATTTTTGACGGAGACGGACAGCAACCCAGCACTAATGGTCTGTTTGTCAACCATACTAGAATTACAGTTAAGGAAGGCTATCGACTACATAGTGGGGTGGAAATTACCATCGGTCAGAATCCCAAAAATCAGATTAGGTTGCGCTACTTTGACCCCAATAATCCCAGCACCTCCCCCTATTCAGCCATTCCGGCTATCTCTTTAAAAGAGCGATCGGTGATGTTAGGTAGAGACTCCACCGCGACAGTACAGTTAGATTCCCCTATTGTATCACGATGTCATGGGATTATTGAACCATTAGACACGGGTCATTATATTTTAAATGATTATAGTGCTAACGGCATATTTGTTAATGGTAAAAGAATCGAGAAAGCTACGCGATTGCTAGATGGCGATACCATCAGAATCGGTCCGTTTACCCTGATGCGTCAGGGGGATAATTTAGAAATCATGGATTTAGGCGATCGCATTAGATTAGATGCTCAAAGATTGCTGCGATTAGTTCGCGATCGACGAGGGAAATCGAAGGTATTATTAAGTGATTTAACCTTCGCCATTGAACCCGGACAATTTGTAGCATTAGTGGGGGGGAGTGGTGCAGGAAAATCTACCCTAATGCGAACGTTATTGGGTCTGAGTCCGACTACTAAGGGTTCCGTTTATTTGAATGGTGACGAATTACAACAAAACTTTAATCTCTATCGTCATCAAATAGGTTATGTTCCCCAGGATGATATTATTCATCGCCACTTAACGGTAGGAGAAGTTCTCACCTATGCGGCTAAATTACGCTTACCCCCAGACGCAGATATTGAAGCCACAGTTACTAAAACTCTCTATGAAATAGAAATGCTCGATCGCCGTGATGTCATGGTGTCGCAACTTAGCGGCGGACAACGAAAACGGGTTAGTATCGGGGTGGAATTGTTAGCGGATCCTAAGTTATTTTTTCTTGATGAACCGACATCAGGACTTGATCCGGGGTTGGATAAAAAGATGATGGAATTGTTGCGTCGTTTGGCTAACCAAGGACGGACAGTGATTTTAGTTACCCACGCCACCGCCAATATGATGATGTGCGATCGAGTCGTGTTTTTAGGAAGGGGAGGAAGGTTATGTTATTTTGGACCCCCAGGGGAAGCCTTCGAGTTTTTTGATTTAGATACGGGAGATTTTGCCGATATTTATAATTTGTTGGAAGAGGGAGAAGCGATCGCTCAAGATTGGTCTTTACGGTTTCGCAAATCTCCCCAATTTCAGAATTATGTAGTTAATCATCTAACTGGGGGAGAAACACCCGAAAAACAGCGGCAACCTGCCACGCAAAAACTCGCCAATATTCCCCAACAATTATCAATTTTAACTCAACGCTATTGGCGGCTTATTAAGCGAGATCCGTTTAATTTATTACTGAATTTGCTAACCGCGCCTGTGGGAATTTTATTGATTAGGTTAGCTATAGGCGATCAAGACCCCTTTCTGGGAGATGCTGACATCAGTTTAGCATCTTTAGCGCGACAAGTGTTATTTGTTTTTACCTGTGCCTCTATCTGGGTGGGTTTATCTAGTTCTCTGCAAGAATTAGTGAAAGAAACCGCTATTTATACCCGCGAAAGGTTAGTAAATTTACGGATTGTTTCTTATTTAGGATCCAAATTCATTGTCTTATCAGGATTGGCCCTTTTACAAACCCTGTTCATGGTAGGGATAATTGCCATCTGCTTTCAATCTCCATCAACCCCTTTATTCCCATGGATTTTAGGGGTAAGTATTACCACCTTTTTGACCCTCATATCAGCCATGGGTTTAGGTGTGTTAGTATCCGCTTATGTGCAAAATAGCGCCCAGGCTAATAGTGCATTACCCCTGCTATTATTACCACAAATTATTTTTTCTGGGGTATTATTTCAAATGTCAGGAATTAGCCGAGTAGTTTCTTGGTTAATGGTCAGTCGCTGGTCTATGGGTGCTTATGGTTCCCTGGTCGATATAAATTCCCTAATTCCCCCACCCGTAACCCTCCCTGATGGCACAATTATTCCCCAACCCTTTGAGTTATCATCAGTTTATGAACCCACCTGGGAAAATTTATTATTAAATTGGGGTATATTGGGGTTACATTTATTGATTTATTGGGGATTAACTGCGATTATTCAGAAGCAAAAAGACATCATTTAGACTACTTACTATTTTACCATATACCCCGGCTAGGCTGCCAATCTTGGAGGATGGCTATAGTATGGCTACAGTAATCTCTCTGTCAAAATTGACCATGAGCCGGGATTTGTGTTATATTAGATTAGACCTATTTACCTATTTAAAAATTTAATGGTGTCCCAGTTTATTCATAGTCTAAAGTTGCGAAACTTGCTCTCCTACGGGAGTGATACAGAACCGCTTAAATTAGAGCCTTTAAATGTATTAATCGGTCGTAACGCTTCCGGTAAATCTAATTTAATCGAAGCCTTGGGGATTTTAAAAGCCACTCCTACAGATTTAACTACTCCCATTCGTCAAGGAGGAGGAATTAGTGATTTCCTGTGGAAAGGAACCCAAAAAATTCCTATAGCCGAAATTGACGCAACTATTGCACCCCTAGAAGGTTCAATGAATCTGCGCTACAGAATCAGTTTTACCGAAACTGGTCAGAGGTTAGAAATCATTGATGAAGCAATCGAAAATGAACAGCCTTATCCAGGAGAAAATGAACCATATTTTTTTTATCGTTATCAAGGGGGTCGTCCAGTTATCAATGAGGCTACCGAAGTTGATGGATACAAAAAAAGAGCCTTACGTCGAGAAACTCTGAGTCCCGAACAATCAGTTTTATCCCAAAGAAAAGATCCAGATATGTATCCTCAGTTAAGTTATCTGGCTGCTCAATTTGCACAGATTAATCTATATCGTAACTGGCAAATTGGCAGATATTCTGAACCCAGATTGGCTCAACAAACTGATTTACCTTCCCACCCAATATTAGAAGATATTAGTAACCTGGGATTGGTGTTAAATAACTTACAATATCAATTGGGAAGTCGGGAAATTATCGAGAATTTACAAAAATTTTACGAAGAAGCCGAGGAACTGATCATCAAAATTTATGGTGGTACAGTCCAGATATTTATTCGCGAAAAAGATTTAATTCAGCCGATCCCAGCTACTCGTCTTTCTGATGGTACACTGCGTTATTTATTTTTAATGGCTTTACTACTTGATCCGACACCAGGACCGATTTTATGTATAGAAGAACCCGAAATAGGTTTACATCCTGATATACTCCCAATGATTGCTGAAATGCTAATATCCGCCTCAGAAAGAACTCAACTGATTGTTACAACCCATTCTGATGCTTTAATATCAGCACTTCCGCCGGAGTCAGTATTAGTATGCGATCGCCATGAAAGTGGAAGTTTTATTCGTCGATTGGAAGCCGATAAACTCAAAAAATGGCTGGAAAACTACACTCTGGGAGACTTATGGAGAATGGGTGAAATTGGGGGAAATCGATGGTAAAGGAAATTCGCATTTATATTGAAGGTGGGGGAGATAGTAAAAATACTAAAGCTCGACTTAGAAGTAGTTTTAATCAGTGCTTTAGAGACTTGGTAAAAAAGGTTCGTGTTCGCCGGATCAAATGGAATATAATTATCTGTGGCTCGCGGAATAATGCCTATGAATGTTTTACCAAGGCTTTAGTAGATCATCCGAATTGTTGCAATATTTTATTAGTTGACTCAGAAGCACCTGTCACCAATAACAACCCATGGCAACATTTAAGAAATCGAGATCACTGGAATGATGCCCAAGTTAGCGATCGCTACTGTCATCTTATGGTACAAGCAATGGAGGCTTGGTTTATTGCTGATATTGATGCCTTAATTAAGTTCTACGGAAACGGATTTAGAAAAAACTTAATCCCTGAAAATTCTAATGTGGAAATCATAGCCAAGGACAGATTACCAACTATTCTCAATGAAGCAACTCGTCATACCCAAAAAGGCAAATATCAGAAAATTGCTCATGGTTGCCAGCTTTGAGAAATCATAGACATTAACAAAGTTCGTGCTGCTTCTAGTTATGGCGATCGCTTTTTCAGAACTATGGAAGAAATTATCGCAGAATAGAGTTAGAATATGAATAATTATTCCCAGTGTATTATCAAACTTGAAGATAACTTGTAAACGCCATGTCTCTGACTCAACAAATTCTGTCGCAAATTCCGGGAAACCCTCTCACCGGACTACAAAACGCCGATCGCCTTTGGGAAGCTATCAAAAACCATAGCCTACCCATACCAGAAACCGTCACAGAAACCGATCAACCCCTTAACCAAATTGATTATGATGTCATAGTTTGTGGGGGAACATTAGGAATTATTATCGGTGCGACCTTAGCCAAAAAAGGATGGCGCGTCGCCGTCTGTGAACGCGGACAATTGAGGGGACGAGAACAAGAATGGAATATTTCCCGCCATGAACTTCAGGTATTTGAGCAATTAAATTTACTCTCTCCAGAAGAATTAGAAAAAGCGATCGCCACTGAATATAACCCCGCTAGAATTAGCTTTCCTGACATTCCCGATATCTGGGTTAGAGATGTTCTTAATATTGGTGTTGACCCAGTTTATTTGCTAGAAACCATCAAAACCCGGTTTTTAGAAGCTGGCGGTCAACTCTTAGAAAATACCCCCTACCAAGCCGCCACCATTCACCCCAATGGAGTCACCGTAGAAACCGGAGTCAATCAAACTTTAACCAGCCGACTATTACTAGATGCAATGGGTCACTTTTCCCCCATTATCAAACAAGCCAGACAGGGAAAAACTCCTGATGCTGTTTGTTTAGTGGTCGGGACTTGCGCCACCGGATATCCTAGCAATGAAACCGGAGATATATTCGCTTCTTTTACTCCTGTGCAAAATCAATGTCAGTATTTTTGGGAGGCTTTCCCAGCCCGAGACGGACGCACTACCTATATGTTTAGTTATATTGATGCACACCCAGCTAGACCCAGTTTAACAGACTTTTTTGAGGATTATTTAACCCTACTTCCTCAATATCAAAATGTGGAATTATCCCAGTTAAATTTTAAACGAGCCTTATTTGGTTTTTTCCCCTGTTATCGCCAGAGTCCCCTAGCAACTCCCTGGAATTCTATTATCCCCATTGGTGATAGTAGCGGTAGCCAGTCCCCTTTAAGTTTTGGTGGTTTTGGCGCAATGGTACGCCATCTGAATCGCTTAACTAACGGTATTGATGAAGCATTGAAAGCTAATATTTTGGATAGTAAATCTCTGGCTTTGTTACAACCCTATCAACCCAGTTTGTCGGTGACTTGGTTATTTCAAAAATCTATGAGTGTCCCGATGGATAAAACCATTAATAGTCATAGTATTAATCAACTTCTCGCCGCCGTATTTCAGGATATGGAACGTTTGGGGGAACCAGTGCTTAAACCTTTTTTACAAGATGTTATTCAATTTCCCGCCTTAGCTAAAACTTTATTTACTACCGGAATTCTACACCCTGCTATTGTCTTAAAAGTGATTCCCCAGGTGGGGTTAGGAAATTTAGTTGATTGGACTATTCACTATTTGAATTTAGCCAGCTATAGTCTACTGTACCCTCTCGGAAAGTCTCTGAACCCTCTCACTCAAAAATTATCTGCTCAACAACAGTATTATATTCATCGCTGGGTTGATGCTTGGTGCTATGGTTCTGGGGGAGATTATCATAATTAATCTCCCATAAATAAAACCTCCTTTCCTGGTCTAATTTAGACTGAGGAAAGAAGGTATAAAAACCCTTGACAATCAGTGCCAAATCTAACTTTTAAAGTCCACCGACGTTAGCCAGTCCCAGAATTACACCAGCACCCAGGATATGACCTAAGCAAGCACTTCCAACTACAGCACCAGCACTCATACCAGCAATGGGGGTGGGTGCGCCTACGTTTTGTTGTTTAATGGTGAATTTACCAATAGCGATCGCCAAAACATTACAAACAATCATCACAATGGCAACATTGGGACTCCAGGGTAAAGTGCTAGGAGCCGCTGCAATTAAAGTTGAGTAAATCAATGGACTTCTCCTAATCTAAGGTTTAAACTTCAGCAGAATTGACAAATTTTACTATCTTTAAGTCCAAGTTTTTATCACAAAATTTTCGCAACTGCCTCAAAATGTAGCAATCCTTAATATTTCCACATATTTGTTAAAACTTGCTCCAAAAACTTAAACTTCTGTCAGTCAACTAGGCTTTTGGGCCTGAATAACTTGTAAACTCCCCCCAGCATAGAGACGAAAAGCAGTCCGGTCCGCCATGGGTGAGGAAAGATCCACTTGAAACCCCATAGAAGTCAGTAAGCCTTTTAAGTCGGTATCAATTAACTCCCAAGCGGTTTCCGTTTCAAACAACCATAGAAACATCGCCACACCCGGCCAAAATATGGGATTAGTCGGTTTATGGAAATCCACCAGAGTAAATATACCCCCTGGCTTGAGTACCCGGTAAACCTCCCTTAAAATTTGTTGTAACTGGTCGGGGGCCATCTCATGGAGGGCGGCGCTAGTATGGACTAAATCAAAACTACAGTCCTCAAAAGGCATATTTTCGGCAAAGGCTTCCACATACTCAGCAGTGGGGACATTAGCCCTGGCCCTAGAAAGCGATCGCCTTGATGCGTCCAAACCCGTGACTTGTTGCGAGTATTGTGCGATAATCTGGGTAGCCTGTCCGCTGCCACAACACAAATCTAACACCCGCGTTTCTGGGGTGATAGACAAACCCTCTAGGGCGAGGCGGCGAAACCGACTTTCACCACCTACAGCCAAAGCAGCCACGGCGGAAATCCCATCATACAGCCACTGATAGCGATAGCTTAACGGTCTCAGAAATGTTGCCATCAATCAAAAATCCTTAACTTCTGCTATAGACTTTGATCCTATTGATATATTATTTTGTTAAAATGGGTAACAATAATTAGAGTCTGGGAACCTGTTAAGCGCCATGGGAAGAGTTGGAGTCTTACTATTGAATCTAGGCGGACCTGAACAATTAGAGGATGTCCGCCCCTTTCTGTACAATCTATTTTCCGATCCAGAAATTATCCGGCTGCCATTTACTTGGCTGCAAAAACCTCTAGCCTGGATGATTGCCACCATGCGCCACACAAAATCCCAGGAAAATTATAAAGAAATTGGGGGTGGGTCTCCACTGCGAAGGATTACCGAAGAACAGGCGGTCGCCCTGGAAGAAAAACTTGGGGAAAAAGGTAATAATGCTCAGGTATATGTGGGAATGCGCTACTGGCATCCCTTTACCGAGGAAGCATTGGCTAAAATTAAGCGCGATCGCATTGACGAATTAGTGATTCTCCCCCTATATCCGCAATTTTCCATTAGCACCAGTGGTTCTAGTTTTAGGCTGCTTGAGAGGATTTGGGAAGATGACCCGGAACTACAAAAAATTGATTATACCGTGGTTCCCTCCTGGTATCAGCGATCGGGATATTTACAAGCTATGGCGCAACTAATCGCCCAGGAACTTGATCACTGTCCTAACCCTGATCAAGTCCATATTTTCTTCAGCGCCCACGGAGTCCCCCTTAAATATGTTGAGGAAGCCGGAGACCCCTATCAGGCTGAGATTGAAAGGTGTACTGAGTTGATTATGAAAACTCTTAACCGCCCTAACCCCCACACCCTGGCCTATCAAAGCCGCGTTGGTCCGGTGGAATGGCTAAAACCTTACACCGAAGAGGCTATCCCTGAATTAGCACAGCAAGGGGTCGAGGATTTATTGGTTGTACCGATTAGTTTTGTATCCGAACATATCGAAACTCTCCAAGAAATTGATATGGAGTATCGGGAATTAGCCGAAGAGTCCGGGATTAAGAATTTTTACCGGGTTCCGGCTTTGAACACTCATCCGGTTTTTATTAATGATTTGGCTGATATGGTGGTTGAGGCTTTAGAAAGTCCTAGTGTTCATTTCTCGGAAGTGGTGCGCCCCAGCAAACGGGTCAAAATGTATCCCCAGGAACGTTGGGAATGGGGTATGACTACAGCAGCGGAAGTCTGGAATGGTCGCTTGGCTATGATTGGAATTGTCGCTGTGATTGTCGAATTGATTACTGGTCAGGGACCTTTGCACTTTATCGGTTTGCTTTAGCAAAGTTGGGAAGGCTTATCCCCCTGATTCAAAAGGCGGATAAGCGTCCCCTAGTCCGAAATTACTTGGTGGTGACCATCATGTTGGTTTTTACTCAAAAATTAGCACCGGATCTCGATCGCATACCGGACTGGACGATCGCCCTAACAGCGGAACAACGCACTAAGACTAGACAACATATTGATATCCCCGGCGCCGATCGCATGACTTTATGTTTGGATCGTGGTGTGAATATCTCCGAGGGCGATCGCCTAATTTCCGAAACCGGGGATAAAGTTGTAGCTATTGTCGCTCAACCAGAACCCGTCATCACAGTTACAGCCCAGACTAATTTAGATCTCATTCGCGCCGCCTATCATTTGGGCAATCGTCATGTTCCCCTAGAAATTACCAGCCAGTATTTGCGCCTGGAACCTGATGGAGTTTTAGCAGATTTACTGATTAAGTTAGGATGCCATGTCACCCAGGAAATCGCCCCATTTTACCCCGACAGGGGAGCCTACCATGGGCATGATCATTAATTGGATAAGAGAAGGGAGGGAAGAGACAGGCTTTGATTTTACCATTATTACAACTATCTAGTCCGGCGTTGCCTTTAGGTGCTTATAGCTATTCTGATGGATTAGAAACTCTGGTCGAAACTGGATCTATCGCCAACGCCGAAAACCTGAATCACTGGTTAATTCAAGACCTCAATTATGGCGCGATTCGTCTGGAAGCCGCCCTAATGATGAGAGCTTTTCAGAGTTTTATCAATCAAGATTTAGCCAGTATATGTCATTGGAATAGTTGGTTAAGTGCCAGTAAAGAAACATCAGAATTGCGTCTGCAAAGCTGGCAGATGGGTAACTCTCTTTTGGCACTAATGGGGGAAATCTACCAGGCAAATAATGGCGATCATGATTATTTTCAATACATAAAATCAGCCATTGATCAGCCTTGTAATTATGCGATCGCCTTTGGAATTACCGCCGCCCATAGCCAGATAGACCCCCAAACAGCCCTACTGGGATATCTGCATAGTTGGGCTACCCATATCATCGGTGCCGGAGTCAAACTCATTCCATTAGGTCAAACCATCGGACAAAAACTGCTCTGGCAACTTTCCCCAACTCTCACCGAAATTAGCCAGCAAATACTGATGTTAAACGATGATGATTTAGTTAGCTGTAGTTGGGGATTAGGATTAGCAAGCATGGCTCACGAAATCCAGTATACCCGTCTGTTTCGCAGTTGATATATAATGCTACCAGTAATTGGAAACAGATGACCATTTTCAAGCCAGGAACCCCTAGATTGACCCAACCCCATAGCGATCGCCATATTGCCAACATTCCCCACATCTCAATTGTTATCCCCGTCCTCAATGAAGCGCAAACCCTCCCCCATACCCTCAAGCAATTGCAGGGTATCAAAGGCATTGAAGTAATTGTAGTTGATGGTGGCAGTCAAGATGAAACCGTTACCATCGCCCAATCTTTCAGCGTCCAAGTCATCACCACAGCAGCCGGGAAAGCCCGACAAATGAACGCAGGAGCCGCGCGCGCCACCGGAGATACTATCCTCTTCTTGCACGGTGACACCCAGCTTCCCGACGCTTTTAACCATTGGATAGAGCAAATTCTCCGTCAACCTGAGATTATCGCGGGAGCCTTTGAACTGGAAATCGCCGCCCCCATGTTACCACTGCGTTGGGTGGAATTCGGGGTAAAAATGCGATCGCATTATTGTCAACTCCCCTACGGCGACCAAGCCTTATTTATGAAAACCCAAACCTTTAGGGATATTGGCGGTTTTCCCGATTTACCAATTATGGAAGACTTTGCACTGGTGCGGCAACTACAGAAACGGGGCAAAATTGCGATCGCCCCAGTCCCAGTCATCACCTCAGCCAGGCGCTGGGAAAAACTAGGTATCCTGCAAACCACCCTAATTAACCAAATCGTCATTATCGGTTACCTTCTCCGTATTCCCAGCCCCACCCTCTCCCAGTGGTATCGGGCCAGAAAACGTAAAAATTTATGAACTTTTAGGATTATATGTGAACTTTTTTAACGCTAACTCCAATTTTTGTCGATAGTTTGCACAGGGCTGCTTAAAATATGAGCTTAACACCTGAACTCAAGATTTTAAGCGAACAGGAGAAAAATCAGTATGCCTCAAGCAACGGATCAAGGGTTGATTCAAGCCTACAACGGCGATCCCTTTGTAGGTCATCTATCCACCCCCATTAGTGATTCCGCCTTCACCCGCACCTTTATCGGCAACCTTCCCGCCTACCGTCCCGGTCTGTCTCCTCTTCTGCGAGGCTTAGAAATCGGTATGGCTCACGGTTACTTTATCGGTGGTCCCTGGGTTAAATTTGGAACCCAACGCGGCACTGAGTTCGCCAACCTCAATGGCCTGATTTGTGGCTTGGCTATGTTACTGATTGCCACAGCCTGTTTAGCCGCTTACGGTTTGGTAACTTTCCAAGGGGATAAATCCGAAGAAGGTGATTCCCTGCAAAGCGCCGCCGGTTGGAGCCAATTCGCTGGTGGATTTTTCATCGGCGGTATGGGAAGTGCATTTTTGGCATTTTTCTTGTTAGAAAACTTTGCTGTTGTTGACGCAATCTTTAGAGGTTTTGTCAATAATTAATCAGCACGATTCTGACTGAATTTTCACACAAATATCAGTCTGTCGGTTTTTTTGTAAAAAATTAACCTGAACTTTTGAAATTAGGAGACCTATAGCATGACTGGTGATTACGCTGCTTCCTTCCTGCCTTGGATTTTGATTCCTGTTGTTTGCTGGTTGATGCCTGCAGTTTTGATGGGTTTGCTGTTCATCCATATTGAAAGCGACGCCTAATATCAACCCTATTACCTAAACCGCTTAATCCTCCGCCTTTTGGTGGGGGATTTTTGGTGACTGATAGCCGGAATACTTAACTATATAATTATCAGAACTTTGACGATTTCAGGAAGTCCATGATAGCCTGACGGCGACAACTGTTGAATTATCCAAGAATTATCATGACTCCATCAGAATTAGGACTGGAAGCCTTGATGTCATCACAGCCAGGTCTGAATATCAGTCTGGAAGGCTTAAATAATACCATCCAATTTGGCACTGTAGCTAATGATACAATTGATGGCAGTGTTGGCGGTGGCAATAATCAGATCTACGGATTAGACGGAAATGATGTCTTATTAGCAGGCAATAATGATATTCTGTATGGTGGGTTAGGTTCTGATATCCTAGACGCATCAACTGGCAGCAATAACCAATTATTTGGCGGTCAAGGAGACGATGTATTAATTGGTGGCATTCGTAGCCAACTATTTGGAGACTTGGGGGATGATCAATTATTTGCTGGAATTGATGGCGACACTCTTACAGGTGGCCCAGGTTCTGACCAGTTTTGGATTTTAAATAACGGCAATTTCCCCATTAATCCCAGTGTAATTACTGATTTTGAACCCGGAGTTGATGTCATTGGTTTAGATGATCCTACTCTCAGTTTTGAACGGCTGACACTCACTGAAGTTAACCCTGATATAGTCATTAGTTTAGATGGCGTACCCCTGACCATAGTATTAGGAAAAACAGCGGCTGAGTTAACAGCAGATAACTTTGTATTTGCTTCGTCCCCTCTCAGCGAGGACTTGATTACCTATCCCTTATTCTGGCAAGGAATTTTCGGCTATACCGCCATCGGAGAATTTAGTTATGATAGGCGTTTTGAGGGAACCATAGTTACCCGTGATCAACTCAGTGATCTACAAATAACCTTCTTTGACCCTGATGGGAACCCCATACAAAGTTTTGACTACGATTTTCCGCTTCCTCCCACCAGTGAATTGAATTTCAACTTTGACACTACCACCACTACCATTTTGCAAACTGGCAACTTTAACGAACCTGATGGATTGGATTTGGGGGTAGAATTTAACCTGGAAACAGGTATAGACTTCATCACCTTTTTACAACCGCCAGACTTTCCCGAAGCAGTTATCTTTTTAGAAGAAGTAGTGGTTCCCGGTTCTGATGCTGATTTGATTGGACTGGATGAGGGAGGTATGTTAACTGTTATTGGTCTCGAAGTTGTCCAAGGTGTTTTGGCGGCAGCATCCCAACAGTTCATGTTACCAGATTCTGAATTGAGAATCATGGAGGCTCAACCAGCATTATGGCCTGATGGTTGCCTGGGATTACCGGAAGATGGTGCTTTTTGTACTTTAGCGATTGTCCCTGGGTGGAAGGTGAAAGTAACGGACGGCGCAAATGAATTGGTTTATCGTACCAATGAATCAGGTTCGTTGGTCAAATTGGATATGTCGGCTAGTTGAATTTAACTCGATCCTAACTTCTGCTATTTTGGTTTTATCCTGAATGGCTGTCCTGGTGGCTGCAATAGACTAACAGTTGACCACCAGGGAGAAGTTACCATGAGACGTTCAAACCGTGATAGAATTCGCTACGATCGCACCGAAATCGAAGGAAAAAATATCCATATTCACGTGGATCTTAACTCTGACCCTCGTTATCGATACGACTACGATTATGAGTCTCAAGGGTTGGGATCGGTTGGGTTTTTGTTTTTGTTACTGACAGCGTTAGTTATTTTTGTCGGTAGTTATGGCGGTCCAGATACTTACGCCGTCCCCGATTTTGACCTATCGCCAATTTTGCCTCAGTCTACTTCTAAATAGTGGGAAAAGTTGCACTAATCTGATTACCGGCTTCCCCGGCTGTAAATTTGCTATAAATCCCCCCAGATTCAAGATATGATTACCAGAGATACCCAACGGTTAAACATGATGTCGGCACCGCAGGATTTACCCCTACAGCCTACCGAGGATGGTTCTTTTACATTTTTTTCCCCAGAATTTGGGGAGGCTTTCCATAGTCGTTTTGGCGCGAAGGGAGAGGCAAAAAGTAAATTTGTCGAACCCCTGAATTTAGCGGCTAAAGCTACAGCACCCAGTCTGACAATCTTGGATATTTGCTATGGTTTGGGATATAACACAGCAGCGGCTTTAGCTGCTATTTGGGAAGTTAACCCTCATTGTCAAGTTGAAATCATCGGATTAGAATTAGATCAGGGAGTCCCCCAAAGGGCGATCGCCCAAGGTTTATTAAATGATTATCCGCTTCCTATTCCCGAATATCTCAAGACTCTGGGGACTCAATTACAGGTAACATCCCATAACCTCCAAGCCACACTGCTAATTGGTGATGCTAGACAGATGTTAAAACAGGTCTATGATTCCGGTTTTCAGGCTGATGCTATTTGTCTTGACCCCTTTTCTCCCCCCACCTGTCCGGGACTGTGGACGGTGGAATTTTTGGCTATGGTGGCTCAATGTCTAAAACCTGACGGACGTTTAGCCACTTATTCCTGTGCGGCGGCGGTGCGAACTGCTTTAATGATGGCAGGATTAGCGATCGCTTCTAGTACCCCCTTTGGTCGCCGCGCCCCAGGAACGATCGCCAGTTGGGACGGGGTAGGTTTACCACCTCTAAGCGAAAAGGAACTGGAACAGCTTAACACCCGCGCGGCTATCCCCTATCGTGACCCGAATTTGGGCGATCGCCACCAGTCAATTATAGACCGCCGCCAAACGGAACAAGCCACCTCACCCCTAGAACCTAGTAGCCACTGGAAAAAACGCTGGATTTCAGCTACTATAGACAACCAGTAATTTTGAGTCCGGGGCAAATTTAAAGACCCTATAAGTATTAAAACCGATGGTAGCAGTAGCAATTCTAGCAGCAGGACGAGGAACCCGCATGAAATCTGACCTTCCCAAGGTCTTACATCAATTGGGAGGGCGATCGCTTGTCGAATGGGTTTTAGAAAGCGCCCGAGACTTACAACCCTTACGAAAGTTGGTGATTGTCGGTTATGGCGGCGATCAAGTCCAGACTTCTCTGATGGCGAAATATGCGGACGCAGGCTTAGAATTTGTCGAACAGAAACAACAGTTAGGTACTGGTCACGCTATCCAACAGGTTTTACCCTATTTACAGGATTTTACTGGGGATTTACTGGTTCTTAACGGGGATGTGCCACTACTGAGACCCCACACCCTGCAACAGTTGATGACGATTCATAAACAACAGGGAAATGCTGCTACTATTTTAACGGCGAATTTGCCGAATCCCACCGGATACGGTCGAGTTTTTTGTGATAGTAAAAACCTGGTTAAAGAAATTGTCGAACATCGTGATTGTACGGAAGCGCAAAAGCAAAATCATCGCATAAATGCCGGAGTTTATTGTTTTAATTGGCAGGCTTTAGCTAAAATTCTGCCCCATTTAAAAGCAGACAACGACCAACAGGAATATTATTTAACTGATACGGTTCATGACCTAGACCCGGTAATGGCGGTTGATGTGGAAGATTTCCGGGAAATTATGGGTATCAATAATCGTCGCCATTTAGCCGCCGCCCATGAGGTATTTCAAGAATGGATTAAGGAAGAATGGATGGATGCGGGTGTAACTTTGATAGACCCTGATAGTATTACTATTGATGATACGGTGCAATTGGAACCAGATGTCATTATTGAACCACAAACTCACCTGCGAGGAAAAACTCTGATTAGGTCGGGAAGTCGTATCGGACCGGGAAGTTTAATTGAGAATAGCGAAATCGGGGAAAATGTGACGGTTTTATATTCGGTGATTTCTGATAGCACGATCGCCTCTAATACCCGTATCGGTCCATATACCCATTTACGAGGTCATGCTAACATAGCTGAGGGGTGCAGAATTGGCAACTTTGTGGAGTTGAAAAATGCGGAAGTCGGACCAAAAACTAATATTGCCCATTTATCCTATATTGGGGATGCGACCCTAGGGGAAAAAGTTAATATTGGCGCGGGAACTATTACGGCTAATTATGATGGATTTAAGAAACATCACACCACTATAGGCGATCGCACTAAAACCGGCTCTAACAGCGTCATAGTTGCCCCTGTAACCCTCGGAAATGATGTGACAGTAGCAGCAGGGTCTGTGATTACTAATGACGTGCCAGACGACTCCTTAGCGATCGCCAGAGAAAGGCAAATCGTCAAACATAATTGGCGATCGAACCAGCCACAGGATTAAATAGGATAGCTTACGCTATTCACAGATTAAATGGGTTATTTTTGGTTATGGGTTATGGTTATTCTTATTGTAAATAACCCGTAATTAATAACTAATCAACCATAAACAATATGGTTTAGCGATAATTTCGCGACAACTTCTTATCAGATTTTTGCCAGGCTACTTGACCACAAAAATTACGTCAGTGAGAGCCGTAAATGTCTGTGGCTTGCCTTTATATTTGAAAGAAATTTTCAGATCAGAAAGATTTTTATCGGCAAAGTTATCCAGGTAGCTATTAATCACAGGTTGCAGCAAATCCAGGTTACGCTTCAATTTCCAACTTCCACTGAAATCATTGGTATCTACCAGCACAAGAAATAGCCTATTTTCAGAGCCAAAGCGCATCTCACCCTGATTTTCATATAACCATCTCGCTAGGTGCTTAGGATGCTCTTGTGCGTGTAGGAGAATGTTCATTGTTTGAGCTTTTAGAGTATCAATTACTTGCTTAGATTCTTGAGTATTCTTGTCATTCATTTTTTCAAAAATTTCATAGTAAATGTCACTTGGTTTGCCCTTTTTATCAAACTCAATCTTTAACTCTTTGGCTTTTTGCTTGAGATAAGTCAGTTCTACAGGGAGCCCAAGGTCTTTTCTTTGAGCTTTTATATACTCTGCTGGCAGATACGTTACTTTTAAATCAAAGGGAGTATTTCTAATAAAGAAATCAAGATGTTTGATTTGACCCACTGTGGGTAAAACTTCTGGGTGGGATTTAAAAATGTGTTCAATGAGGATACTCGACCAATGATTGTACCAACTATTCAGAACATATCCTTGCACGGCGACACTGATCTCGGTGGCAAATTTGGAAACCAGTATTTCATAAGATTGCAGAACTTTTACATAACGACTGACCAAATATTTATCCAAAGAATTTTGGTAATCTCCACCCCACTCAAAGGACTTTAGTTTGTATAGCTCTGAAACCAGCTTGGTTGTATCTAGGCTGTGCAAAGCAATCTTGTTCTTTTTTTTCATGTAGGCATTTAACATGATATGTGATTTGGATGGTTCTTTGACTAGCAAAGCGTACAATTCTATAAATTTTTGATTTAAAGAAGTTTGATTTAAGGAAATCTGGTTTTCTGCCACAAATTCATCAATCAGGGGCTTTCTCATAATTGACTTGAGTTTAAGCCAAAGAAGCGCTGCCTCATCCGAGTTAAATTCCTCCCAATTTTCCCTTTCATATAAAGTCTGCCAAGAGTGAAAATCTTGCATTAAAAATTACTCTACTTCTTTTCGGGGCAATTGCGCTGACCAGTTCGGCAAGTTGGTAAAAGCACTGCACAAGGGATAATCACCATTAGCTTCTTGCTTCTGGTAAATGATAATATAGTCACTTTTCATCGCCCCTTGACGATTATCTTGGACAACCGAGGTGGCGGAGTATATCATCGGGAAGCAGCCGATAAATTTCAAGCACTCAGATGTATTTTCAATACATTTTAGGTATTCCCAGCTTTGCCGATCGCGAGCATTAAAATATAATGCCATATAACCAGAAGGCTTGAGAACCCTAGATGCTTTGACAAAAAACTCTGTCATATCAGCGTTATAAATCGTCTTTGATTTTTGTCGCTCTTTAGCATTCGACACCACAATTTCTCTCTCAAAATCAACGGTGTAACCCAATAATGAATTCCATAACTCACTTAATTCCAGATAAGGAATGCGATCGCTATGAGGCGGATCGGTGCAAATGAAAGAGACAACCTCTGATGGAATTTCTTTCAGTGCTATTCTAGCGTCTGCATTGATTAGCCATGAGTTTAGATGAAAATCTAAAGTATTAAGAGACGTTAGATTATTAGACACAATAAATAGGTTTTTTTCTTGCTCAGGGAGAGATTTAAGCAGTTTATTAGCGCGGTTTTGGAAGCAATTCCAGACGTTAATTTCAAAATGGGTATCGGGCAACCAAAACCCAATAACCCAACTACCTACCTCGATTTTTTCGCCATGGCTGTTTCTTTTGCTATTCCGCCGATTCTTAATCGCAAAGACCATATTAGACATCTGACCGGCGGCAGAAGTTAAAGTCAGCATTAGTGCGCGTTTCAAGGATGACGGATAACCGGAAATTGCTTCAATCAGCAGGTCAATATTTCGCATAGCCCGACCTGTAAAGATGTCACTAACAGACATAGTTGGCTTGACATTAATCCGAGAATTGGTAAAAAAATGGAGATGACGAAAATTCTTGGGTTGGTAGTGTTGGTAAGCAGAGTAAGACTGGAAATCTATGTCAGAAGGATCAATTTCAATTCGCCCTCGACCTGTTTCTGGTTTGCACCATACCGATACAATGCGATCGCCTTCCCACAGATAATGAGAAGCGATTTTTCCTGCCGTTGTCCGATAAGTATTGTGAATATTTTGAGCAACTTTTGTTTCAATTTCGATTAAAGCCTGATAATATTCTTGGCGATCGGGAAGATTGAGCATCAAAGAGGTATGCTCGATAGAAAATGGATTGATATCAATGCCAATAAAATGCCGATTTCGCAGCAGGCATTCACGAGATATTAAACCGGAACCGAGAAATGGATCCATGACGATATCACCTTCCTGGGTACAGTTTTCAATCAGATAACTGATGCTTTCTATGGGTTTCTTGCCCCAATATTTATGAAAACCAGCCAAACCAGTATATGTTTTGGGAGCCATCAAATCAGCTACCTTAGTTGTGGATACTGATTCAGGAAATAGGCTCATCTGTAAGAAACTTGATGGCTTTGTGAATGTCATGGTCATCCTTTTTTAGTTGGATTTTCTAAGATTCATCAGCGATTTACCAATAATCTGCAATTGGGTTATCAGTTATTAGTTATTAGTGTTTGTAGCGAAGTACCAATAACCAAGCACAAGATTAAGTCCCCTGAATATCGGGGTTGAGGTGCGTCAACTCCACACCAGCCGTGATGATTTGACGCACCGGACGACAGCCTAAACCAATCTGAGATTAGGATAGTAAGCCAAAATATCATCAGTGCTAAGGGTATCGCCACTGGCTTGGGGAGTCCAAAGAACTTCGATCGCCAATAGCTGTTCACTACCAATGGAACCTAAACGACTGATCGCCTGTCTCAAATCCTGGGAACTTTCAATTTTAGGCAATTCAAGCTGACCCAAAACTCCCACAACTAGGGTGACAATAATATATTCCCCTGGATTTTCGGTAGCATCTTGACTGACGATCGCCCCTTTGTCATCAGTAGCAGAAATGCGCTGATTATTGAAGTTTGAGAGAGTTTCTTCGGTAAACTTACTACGTTCTGCGATCGCCAACTGATTAAATTTCGCTTCCGCCGAATTTAAACGCATCCGATCCGCCTCACTCGCACCATAGACCCAATATTCTGGGTGACGTAGTAGGGCTAAAGTCGCTTCCTGAAGGACTTGGGCGCGACCTTCTGGGGTTCCGGTGTCAGCAGTGGCGGCGAGACGCGCGAGGTCCTGTTGGAGGTAGCGACCCTCAGCTAATAAACCCACCTGTACCTCAGCCACGGAAACTGTGGGATTATTATATTCGGCTTCTTGGACTCCTTCACCGACAGCGCGGAAACTTCTCACGATAAAATTGGCAATGGCCACGAAAATCAGGATAGAAAATAGTCCTCCGAAACCGCCAAAACCAAAGAAGGGAAGTAAAAATGGAAATCCAAACCCACCGCCGCCGTAATATCCACCCCCTGGGGCTTGTCTGGGACTGGGGGCTAGTGTGCGACTGGGGGCGCGAAATGAACCACCGCCAATCCGACCACCACTCCTGGCTGCTAGGGCGCTGTCAGCATGGCTAAATCCTAGGGCGATAACCAGGGCGATCGCTATTAGTGGTTTAAAAAACGGTTTAACAATTGCCAACAAATTTTTCAACATAAATGATCCTAATGTCTGCTTGGGACTGGAATTTGATCGAGGTTAGCATCAATTGTATTTCTTCCGGCGATCGCTTATCCAGTCGATATATCTACTACTTTAACGCCTCTAGCGTAACTGCTACAGCCGATCCAAGGTACGGACTTCCCCAATATAGGGGAGATATCCGCACCTTACCAGATTATTAATGGTTGATTATACCGTTGTGTCAGTTTTGAGCCAACTGGCTGCCAGTTTGGGGGCTATGGGACTAATGGTGGGAGTCAGAGTGTCTGATGGACAACAACAGACTCCTAGAATTTTACCTGTCCAACAAATTATATCCGCCCATCCACGATGTCCGGTAGATTTAAACCAGTTACTGACTGAGTTGGTGGTGGATTTACCCGCCTATGCTAACCGTGTGATTACGCGATCGCCACCTACCAACCATTTACAGGATATCCCTACATCAGTGATTTTAGCCACCAGTTTACCCCCAGAAACTATACCTGTTTCTGAGCATTTACCCACCGATTTACCTACTGGTGATGATATTGATTTGGGATTCATTCTTACCCGTGAAAGGTTGTATATTAATAATAGAATGCTCGTGATTCAACGGTATCATTGGTTATTCTTGCGTTCGACTCCTAACGGGTGGGAATTGGTGAAAATGTTATCTAAATCAGACCCTTATCCTGGTTACAGGATTTTACCCCAGCCTTGGGATAGTAGCCAAAGTGCGATCGCCCGCGCCATTCGCCTCTGGCTGCGAGACTGTCAATGGCGGACAGTCCCCAGATAAAAATGACTAAGAGGTTTTGATTATGTATCAAGTTGGTGGTAGCTTAGAGCGTAATGCTCAGAGTTATGTAGAAAGACAAGCAGACCGAGAACTTTATCAACATTTGAAAGCCGGAAAGTTTTGTTATGTTCTTAACTCTCGTCAAATGGGGAAATCCTCCTTATTGGCTCAGACAAGATACCGCTTAGAATTAGACGGATTTCGATGTTCTAGTATTGACTTAACCCTAGTAGGTCAAGACCAGATTACTTCTGCACAGTGGTATAAAGGTATTATTGTTGAATTACTCAGAGGATTTAAGTTATGGGAAAAATTCCAATTTTTTAAAGCCTGGTGGCAAAATCAAGATAACCTTTCCCCAGTACAGAAATTAGGCTATTTTATTGATGATATCTTATTGCCAGAAATACCCCACAAAAATCTGGTCATTTTTATAGACGAGATTGATAGTATGTTAAGCCTGGATTTCCCCTCTGATGATTTTTGGGCGTTGATCCGTTTTTTGTATAATCAAAGGGCCATTAATCCTGAATATAATCGCCTCACTTTTGCCATTTTTGGAGTAGCTACACCCTCCGATTTGATTCAAGACCGGACTCGGACACCTTTTAATGTTGGTAAAGCCATAGATTTAACAGGTTTTACCCTCTCAGAAGCACAGATATTAGCCCAAGGATTAAATATCACAGGTGGCGACAAAATAGCAGTTATTGAACGCATTTTATTTTGGACTAATGGGCAGCCTTTTTTAACGCAAAAAGTTTGTGATTTAATTAATCAAATTAATTTGATAGTCAATAATGCACCTGTGTTCATTAAGCCGGGAGAAGAAAGCCAGTTTATCGATGAAATAATTGGGAGTAAAATCATCTATAAATGGCAAGAACAAGACCAGCCAGAGCATTTAATGACTATCTTAAACCGAATCAAGTACAGGGTAGATATCATCCCTAAAATGCTAGGAATTTATCAAAAATTGCTAGAAAAAAGCCCGGTAGAAGTTGATAATACCCGCGAAAAATCCGAGTTAATTCTGTCGGGATTAGTTATTAAAAATCAAGGAAGTTTACAGATAAGAAACCTCATTTATCAAACTATATTTGATTCCACTTGGGCTGCTCAAGAGTTAGCCAATATTCGCCCCTATTCTCAGCTTTTATATTCTTGGGTTAAATCTGACAAAAATGATGTGTCTCGATTACTAACCGGACAAGCGTTAATAGATGCTAAAAGTTGGGCTCATTCCCGGAGTTTAAGTGACTTAGATTATCAATTTTTAGCCGCTAGTCAAGAACTAGAAGAACAGCAAATCAAAACCAGTTTAGAAGCTGCTAGAGTCCAAGAAATCAATCACCGACTCGCTCAAGAAAAAAAAGTCGCAAAATTGCAGCGGCTACTGTTACTGATAGCCACGGTAGCTTTGACCATTTCCTCTGGGTTAGGTGTCTTGGTATGGCGACAAAATCAGCAAGTACGGATTAGTGAAATTAGAGCCTTAGCATCTTCTTCTCATGGTTTATTAGCCTCCCATAACCAGTTAGATGCTATGGTGGATGCTATTAAGGCTAAACGTCGTTTAGAGGGTTTAGGCAAAGTTGATAGCTACACTGAATCCCAAGTTACATTTGCTTTAAATAATGCCATTTATAATAGCAATGAATTTAATCGTTTAATTGGTCATAAAGGCTCGGTTTTGAGTGTAGATATTAGCAGTGATGGTCAGTTAATTGCTACGGCTAGTAATGATAAAACTGTGAAAATTTGGCGGCAAGATGGAACCTTAATTAATACCCTACAACATTCGGGAACAGTCCATCGTGTGGCTTTCAGCCCTGACGGTAATTTGGTGGTTTCTGCTAGTTTAGATGGTCAGGTAAAACTGTGGAATGTAGATGGTGAATTATGGCAAAATATACAAGCTCATGATGCGGCAGTTTGGGGAATCAACTTTAGTCCTAATGGTCAAATTATCGCTTCTGCTAGTGGCGATCGCACTGTTAAATTATGGCGACTAGATGGCACATTGCTACAAACTTTGACAGGACATACAACCAGTGTTTGGAATGTGGCTTTTGATAAAACCAGTCAAATAGTAGCTTCTGTCAGCATTGATGGTTTAATCAAATTATGGAGTATCGATGGCAGATTATTAAACACCATAGAAGCACATCAAGGAGCTGTTTGGGGTGTAGCATTTTGTTATGATACCAATTTACTGGTATCTGTCAGCACAGATAAAACAGCTAAAATCTGGACAATAGATGGCACCTTGGTGAGAACTATGCAGGAAAAAGATGTAATTCTTGGGGTTGATTGTAGTGCTAATGGTGAATTCATTGCCACCAGTGGTACAAATAATACAGTAACCATTTGGAAAACAGACGGCACTTTTATCAAAACCTTACAACGACATAATGCCGTGGTTAGAGGTGTGGCATTAAGCGCTAATGGTTTGATGGCTGCTTCCGCTAGTGATGATGGAACCGTCAAACTATGGCGACGTAACGCATATTTATTACAACCCCTGTATAATCACGATGATATCCTGTGGAATATAGCCACCAGTGCCGATAATCAATTGATTGCTTATGTGTCTGGTGATCAAACTTATTTAAGACAAACAAATGGTCAGCTTTTAAGCATAATTAGTCACTCAGGAAAGTTAAATCGCGCTGTGGCTTTTACTCCCAAGGCAGATATATTAGCACTTGGTGCTAATAATGAAGTTCAACTTTGGGATATTAGAAATATCAGAAAATCTCCACCCGAACTACTCACCATATTAACTGGACATGAAACAGTTATTTATGCTATTGCTATTAGTCCTGATGGTCAAATGATTGCTTCCGCTGGGGATGATAAAACCATTAAATTATGGACGATTGATGGGGAACTGATCAATAGTTTTCCGGCTCATAGTGAAAGGATTTGGCAACTAACCTTTAGTCCAGATGGTCAAACTCTTATCTCTGCTAGTGAAGATAAGACTGTCAAATTATGGACTACAGAGGGTGGGCTTGTGAACACCCTAAATCAAGATGGAGTTATTTGGGGAGTTGACATTAATCCTGAAGGAAATTTGATTGCTTCTGCTAGTCGTGATGATACTTTAAAACTGTGGAGATTAGATGGTAGTTTGGTCAGAAAAATTCGAGCGAACAGCGGTGGATTAACCAGGGTTACCTTTAGTCCAGACGGTCAAAATATCGCCACTGCTGGTGTTAACAATCAGGTGAAATTGTGGAATCTTGAAGGGGAGTTACTCCAAACTTTACCCGGACATAATGCTATGGTAGTCAGTCTAGCATTTACGGCTGATGGTAATTTTTTGGTATCTGGTGGGGATGACCGGACGCTGATTATATGGGATTTAGAGGGAATTAAAAATCTCGATCCTATGGAATATGCCTGCAATTGGGTCGGGGATTATCTGCGGACTAATGTGGAGGTACAAGATAGCGATCGCCTTTTGTGTCCCTAAAATCTCAGCCCTTCATTGTGCATATATCTGATTTTTGGGTATAATCATTATTTACACTTGTTAACTTAGTTTCTGCTGACCCACCATTATCATTAACAATGCTTTCATCTCAACAACAAAGAAGCCTAGAAACGGACTGGCGGCTATTTTTGCGATTGCGAGACTATGCCAAACGCCATAAAAAACTGTTGGCGATCGCTATTATTTTACTCATTCCTCTCTCTATTTCTAGTGCGATCCAACCTATTTTGATTGGACAAACTATTTCACTAATTCGCCAAGAACCCACCTATAAATTTTTACAGGGATTATCTCTATCAGCAGGCTTAAATCTCTTAGCTTTCCTGTTATTATTGACAATTTCCCTCAGATTCACTCTTCAGGCTATCCAAGGATATGTCGTCCAGACCGTTGGACAAAAAATGACCGCAGATATTCGTAACGATTTATTTGACCATGTTACCTCTTTAGCTGTCAGATTTTTTGACCGCACTCCTGTCGGAAAACTCATTACTCGTCTCACCAGTGATGTCGATGCTTTGGGGGATGTATTCTCTACTGGTGCTATTGGCATTATTAGCGATTTATTCTCGATTTTAGTAATTGCGATCGCCATGTTTAGCCTTCAGTGGCAGTTGGCTTTAATGTTGGTTTTATCTATGTTCCCCGTCACCGCAATAATTATCTATTTTCAACAACAATATCGCACCGCTAATTATAAAGCACGGGAGGAACTCTCGGACCTCAACGCACAACTACAAGAGAATTTGATTGGTATTGGAGTCGTGCAACTATTTCGCCGGGAACGTTACAATGCCGAGTTATTTCACATCACCAATCAGCGTTATATTAAAGCCGTTGATAAAACCATTTTTTATGATTCGGCTGTCTCGGCAACCTTAGAATGGATTGCCCTAATAGCGATCGCCGCCGTCCTCTGGTTTGGAGGCAAACAAGTATTAAATCAAACCCTCAGCTTTGGCATACTTTCCACCTTTATACTATTCGCCCAACGTCTATTTGACCCCCTCCGACAATTTGCCGATAAATTTACCGCTATTCAAGCCGGTTTAACTGCTGTGGAAAGGATTAATGACATTCTGAACCAACCCATAGAAATCCGCGACCCCGAAATCGGAAAAGCCAGTGTTTTACCAACTAATAAATATGAGGCGATCGGCGAAATCAAATTTGAAAACGTCTATTTTGCCTATAAAAATGATGAATATGTAATCCAAAACCTTAATTTCACTATTCATCCTGGCGAAAAAGTCGCCCTAGTCGGACCTACTGGTGCTGGCAAAAGTTCTATTATTCGGCTATTATGTCGTTTATACGAACCTAGTCGCGGTCGCATTTTAATCGATGGCATTGATATCCGTGATTTACCTCAAGCCGAATTACGTCGCCATGTGGGGGTAATCTTACAAGATGGGTTTCTATTCGCCGGAGATGTTAAAAGTAATATTACCCTGGGGGAAACCTATACAATCGATGCCATTCGACAGGCGGCGGAAAAGACGAATGTATCTCAGTTTATTGAGGCTTTACCCGAAGGTTATGATACCGAACTTAGGGAAAGAGGCACTAATCTTTCCAGTGGTCAAAAACAGCTTTTAGCTTTTGCTAGGGTAGCCATTAGAAACCCGCAAATATTAGTTTTAGATGAAGCGACTGCTAACCTAGATGTGATGACAGAATCCCTAATTCAGGATGCCCTTGATCGGATGTTAATCGGCAAAACTGCCATTATTATTGCCCACCGTTTATCAACGATTAAAAATGTCGATCGCATTTTAGTTTTACAGCGAGGAAGACTGATAGAGTCCGGTTCCCATGACCAATTATTAAACCAGGGCGGACTCTACGCCAGTCTGTATCAGTTACAGATGTTAGGTTCGTGATCCTCGGCAATTTCCGCCTATTTGAGATTCAAAAATCTGTCTAAGGCTGCCACCAAAGCGGGAGGCCAACGACGGATATTAGCTACCCAATCAATATCTCGATAACGGGGGTCTAATCCAATGGCTGCTACCCAATTACTTTCGGCTTCCCCTATTTTACCACTATCCCACAAACAGGCGGTTAAAGCTGCCCGCATATCGGCAAAATTGGGGTATTTCCGAATCAGATTTTTGATGTTGCGGATAGCTTCTTTAGTCTCACCAGTCTGATACAAAGCCAGGGCGTAGTTAGCCCTAGCAAAAGCATAGTTAGGGTCTAATTCCGCCGCCTGGAAATAGTCGGCGATCGCCGCTTCCCAGTTTTCTTGTCCGGCTTCCGCATTACCTCGATTATTATAGGCGATCGCATCAGAGGGACTTAACTCTAAAGTCCGATTATAATCAGCGATCGCATCAGACCAACGCCCCAAACCCTCATAAGCCACTCCCCGGTTAAGGTAAGGGTCCGCAGCCGTCGGCGCTAATTCAATAGCCCGGTTATAGTCCCCTATGGCTTCCGTGAGGCGGTTTTGGCTAACTCGGATATTACCTCGGTTACTCCACATAGCCGGGTTATCCGGGTAACGATTAATAATTTCAGTCCAGTAATTCTCAGCTTCCGCAAACCGTCCCGCTTGGCTAGTCGCAAAAGCCCTCTCTAGTAGTTCATCCAATGATAAAGTAGAGATTTCCGCTACCGTTTCCCCCACGGTGTCAGTAGCAGCCCAGGCTAAATTATATGGCGATACTACCCCTAGCCATAGCCAGCAAAATACCACGGTTAGAAAAAGTATCAATCGGCGCATCATCAAAAAAAAGCCACAACAATCTGAAATTATACCGAAGTTAGCCACATATTGACCAGCTACGTCAGACTTTTACCCATAGCGCCAACCCTCCCCCTCGACCTCTGGCGGCGATGAAGTTTTCTTGAATTAGGAAATAGGCAAAAAAAGCCTGGTCTTTAACTAGGCGTTGATAAAAACTTTCCTCGCTAGTTTTCCCCCCACGAATATAGTTATCATAAAGTTTTATCCCCACGGCTTCCACGGCTAGACGGGTAAAATCAAAAGCCAGAATATCATTTTTGTCCAAAAACTTAGCCGGACCGCTAACAGTTAATGTCATTAGTCCGACTTGGATTTTGTTTTCGATTCTACCAGCTTCAAAGGTTTGGCGATCGCCGCTTTCCACCCCCGAAACTGGGGAATAGTTTAATAATACACTAACTAAGCCCGGCAGATAACGACCCGGCCCCATAATCACCCCTGCTTTAGCGCGAGTTTTTTTGGTTCCGGTAATGAAATATAATTGCCAACACCCACACAAACTCTCGAAGGGGTGCGGTTTCCGATTTTGGCGACCCGCCTTTTCCGCCGCCAATAAAGCATTAACCACCTGGTCAGGAGAAAGGCGATCGCCCCGAGATTTTAGCGATCGCGCCGTTTGGTCTAGGATGTCCAGATATTCAGCCAAGGTTCTGATTTCATCAAGATATGATAATTATCTCTTATATCATTTATTCGCATACCAAGACAAACTGATGGCTAATCTCAGCAGCTTTATGTTATAATAGTCAATGCTCACATCCCCTTGGAGAGGTGGCAGAGTGGTCGATCGCGCTCGACTTGAAATCGAGTGAGCCGCAAGGTTCCGTGGGTTCAAATCCCACCCTCTCCGTTGTTTCAGCCCCTAAACAAATACTTTTGGCTATAATTTGGCTATAATTTGGCTATAAATTTAGGCGATTATAGCCAAAACAATTTTTCAAAAAATCACCCCCCCGCCCCCATCCACAAAATATAATCCGTTCCTTATATATGCGTTAGCCAAACGGATTGCTATTGTACAGTGGTTAAATTTTGGGGCTAGATACAAAACACAGCCAACCTGTACCATGTCGCCTCCAAAACTGCCATAATATCAATGTACATTGATACATGAGAAGATTAACGGGAGCCTTTTTGTGTCAATTTGACATCAACTCCTAACAGCGTCAGAGCCTTGGTAATCTCCAATTTGATCGCGCCTCCATTGCCAGCCTTCATTTTTGTAGCAGCCAGGAGGATATCAATTATCTGTTGGCGACTCTGATCAGACAGAAGCTCACCGACTGCCTGGTGGTTGCCATTACTGTTTGCTGGCTTCTCAATCACATCACCCTGATCCAAACGATGAGCGATCGCCAATAGTTCATCTGCAAATACATCAGGAACTCGGATCGCGCGGGTCGGGGTGTTGATCCATTTGGGTTGTTTTAAACCACTGGTATCAGGATTGTAGTTGGCCATAATCATCCTATACATCTATCATTGTACATTGATAATGCTATCATTGTACATTGATAGCAGTCAAGTAGGCGATCGCACTTTGCGCCCTATTGTCCAATAATCTGGCCATATATTAGCCCCTTGCCTTAGATGATTACTATATCAATGTACATTGATAACCCGATAGGCGATCGCCTCAACCCTAAACCCACCAATCGCCAACAATCATCCTGTCCCCATCAACCCGTCAAGAGTAGGCCCAAAATATAAAACGGGCCATTTTTTTGTACAGCCAGTAATGGATTGAAAAAAAATCACAAATTTTTATTTTTGGGTGTCCTGCCTGTCCACTGTGGCTGTAACTGCTATAGCAAGGGAGTTACAAGGTGGACACCCAGAAAAAATTCTGCCTGTCCTCTGCCTGTCTGCCTGTCCGCTTCTGTTGGACAAAAAAATACCCGACCTGGTGCGATCGGGGGTTGGTGATTGTGTATTGATTGAACCTGCTATTAGAGAAACGCCCGCACAGACAAGGAGTGGGTGTTCAAATTTCACCTTTGTTCTTGGCTTCCTCAATTTCCAACTGCAACAGGCGGCGGATAAGGCTTGAAAGAGATCTTTGTCTCTTCTCTGCCAATTTTTTACCCTCTTCTAACATCTGTTCATCCAGGTAAACCTGTAGCTTTGGCTTGTTGCTAGGCACTGTGGCAGTCATATAGGTGTTACTCCAATTCTACTCTTGCTCAAAAAAATATGCTAGGGGTATTTACAGAGCATTCACTTTTATGTTACAGTTAATTTACCGAAAGGTCAAACACAAAATAACCCACTGGTGTCAGCCGCCAAGCAAGCCACCAGTGGGTCTGAAAACCCCTTTACAGGAGTAACTATGACTTTAGCAGAACTTAAAGCTAATGCGATCGCCCTAGGATTGTCAAAAGATGATATCCGCCAGTTTGGCGACCTGCGGTCAAAATCCACTTGGGAAGCCGCTATTGCCCAAGCCGAATCCGAAGCCGTACCAGAGGCCGAGCCTATCCCCGAATTTTTGCCAAACCAGGCTATGGTCAACCCCTTACATCAGGTTGAATCCGACCCCACCCAACAGCCAGAAAATCAATGTACATTGAAAGAATCGGAGAATCATTGCCGCTACCAACAAGATGTAATTTTGGTTACAGGGGCCTGTGATGGTATTGAGGAAGTTATTAGCTCTGGTGCTGACATTAAAGAGGCGAAACACATTGCCGATCAAGTTAAGTTAACTTTTGGGCAGCAAATCATAATCCGAGAGTTTGATGGTAGTGGTCAGATGTTCTACCGTCGCCACGATGATGAGGTTGACCCCGACATCCTGCCCGAACTCAAGGATAAAGACGATCGCTTTGATTGTTGGAGCCCATGGATGAAAGTAGGCGCTAAATTTACTACACCCCGGGGAAACCGCTTTACCATTGTTGGTTTTGACAAGTGGGGGAACTGTCACGCGATCGCCGATGGGGATGAGGAAACCCAAACCTTTCGGCTTAGTCATCTGATTCAGTACACCCCAGAAGCTGACGATGATACCCGTGACGAAATTATTGAAAAATTCCGCCAAGCCGGGGTATCCGATGCCGATATTGCTGAATTGAACGCCGCGCCCCTTTGCGTTACCGGAGCCGCAGTCGTTTTGGGTTTTCTGGAAGGCTTACTTGAGCCAATCCCTGCCACTGGTGTAGTTGTTGGTTTGGTGTTGAGTTTTTTCGCCCTGGGGTGAGGGATGCCGGATGGGTGGGGTTCAAGGCTTCCCTAACTGCCATGGCGATCGCTCTCCTGTGGCTAGGATTCTGGCTAGGGACTGGTGATCTGAGAATCCCCCCCTTTACCCTCACTGTAGATATTGCCAACCCCAACACAGAGCAACAGAAATGAACCCTAAATATGGGCAAATCAAACAGTTAGCCATGAAATTGTATTGTTTCATGCTTTCCCATCCTGAGACGATACCACTTAAATCCGAGTCGGTGCGCCGCCATATTGCAGCACTCTGTTTTGATGCCGCCGCCGATTTCTTGGCAGTCCAAGACCAGTGGATTGAGGAACAAGAATCCTCAGAAAAATCCGGCAATTAACACTTGATAAAAAATGCGATTGCCACGCGAGTGAGGGTGGCTGCCCGTTATCACCAAGCCTGTTAACCATTAGTTAGGAGCAATAAACCATGATTGGATTTCTCAGAGGCGACGATGTAAAAGGTGGAGCGATCGCACCCGTAGAGGGTCAGCATAGCAACCTTGACAAAGGGTCGGTTTTTGTCACCAGCCCGAACGGCATCACTCCCGACAACCCCGGTAGTTGGGAACATTTCCGTTTCGCTCCCGTGCTTGACCGTCCCCGTGTCCTTGATCCGGCCGAAGCCGATGCCCTCACCGACCTGGCTGATGAATCCGATAAGCACGTTGTCAGTACCCGCAAAGGATACCGAGCCTTAAAGCGACTAGATAACAATAGCCGCAAGGTCAACGAATCTTATGAGAAACTCCGTCGCCATCAGGCTGGAAATGAACACAAGATCCAATCGGCTAAACACGATTCTGCCAAATACCTGCACGGATTGCGACCTAAATATGCACGTTTAGGGCAGGGTCTGGAAAAGTCTGCACAACTGGCTGACCAGAAAATTAACGCCCTGATGTCTACTCTGTAATCCCATAAAAATGCCCCCATCATTGGGGGCAAAAATGCTAAAGGAAAGTGAGCAGAATGATTCAATTGTACAGAATTCTTGGATTGATTTTGTTATTTGGTGCTAGTGCTTCCACTGTATCACTGTTGGCTGTTAGCTACCAAAGTTTCCGCCTCCCGGCTTTCTGGCTTGCCTTAATTGCCGCCAGCATCTTGGGTGCAATGGGGGCGATCGCTTACTATCACAAAGGTAAATCTGAGGAATGGTGGCAGTGGTTAGTTTTTGCGATCGCTGTGGCTGCCGTTCTAATTATTGGGGGTGCAATCCAGTGGACGTAATTAATCCCAGCGCCAATAATCAAGCCATTCGGAGCAATTGGAGATTGTTAAACGGCATATCAGTCTTAATAGCAGTTACTGCTACACCAGTTTGGTTTTTTACGCCCTTCCTCACCCATCAAAATACCCTAAGATGGTTATCTATTGGCTATGGTATGGGGGGCGGTGCCGGATTACTCTTAACCAGTAATGAATTAGCCAAACTCAAACCAAAAATTACCGCATTAAATAAACAAGAGGAGGCAGACTTTAAGCATTCGGTCGCCAGTTCACTGTATTTAACTCAGCAGACTAACCAGGCAATTGCCGAGTTCCTAAATTTTCAGAGACATGACTCCCTTTATGCCCAACCAGAACTGCTAGAGTCCGCAGTATATGGGGAGTTAAGCGAGTTACCAGAAAAGTTAGAAAGTTCTGAGTTAGCTAGTCAGTTTGAACTTACCGAACTTTCTAAACTTGCCGAACGCTATCGCCAAGCCGTATTAGATGCCTTGGATAAAGGAGTAATAGAATCCAAGATTATCAAAGACATAATAGGGTTAGGCGGTGCTAAATATTCCAAGGGCCGTGCTGTACTTGAGTTATAGCACAAGACAGGAAAGTTAGGACGTATAATGGAGAGGACGAGATGACTAAGAAGACCCAAAATGCCAGCCCCCTATAGTTACGACCTCAGACAAAAAGTTATTGATGCAATTGAACTAGACGGTATGCCCAAAACAGAAGCCAGTCAAGTTTTCCATGTCAGCCGGAACACCATTAATCTCTGGCTGCAAAGAAAAGCACAGACCGGAGACTTCCTCCCTAAACCTAATCACCCACCTGGCAATAACCACAAAATTACCGACTGGCAAAAATTCAAGGCTTTTGCCCAAGAGCATGGCCACAAAACCTCCGCTCAGATGGCTGAACTTTGGGATGACGACATCTCTCCTCGCACCATATCCAGAGCCTTGAAGAAAATTGGCTTCACCAGAAAAAAACTTACGGCTACCAAGAACGTGATGAGCAACAGCGAGAGGAGTTTATGGCTCAGATTGAACAGATGGAGCCGGAAGGGTTGGTTTACCTCGATGAAGCTGGCATCAATAGTCAAGACTCGGATTATCCTTATGGTTACTGTGAGCAAGGACAACGCTTCCATGTCCTCAAATCCGGGAAGAGGCAGGGCAGGGTGAGCATGATTGTGGCATGGTGTCATCAACAACTCTTAGCCCCCTTTACCTTTGAGGGTTGTTGTAATCGGACAGTGTTTGAGTTGTGGTTGGAGTTCATCTTAATTCCAACACTGAAGCCAGGTCAGACTCTAGTGCTAGACAATGCAACGTTTCATAAAGGGGGACGGATTCCTGAGCTAGTGGAGGCGGCTCAATGCCGTTTGCTCTATCTACCACCTTATTCGCCAGACCTCAACAAGATAGAGACATGTTGGTCGTGGTTGAAAGCCCGCATTCGCCACTGCATTGAGCAGTTTGATTCTCTCCATGATGCCATGGATTCCGTTCTCAAAGCTGCGTCCTAACCACCTTGACTAATGCTATAACTTCCCCATCAAAACAGTTTGTTTGATGACCTTGAGTTCCCTGCCTTGTTTGGGGGTTCAATCCAAACGTTGGGACGTATAAACAGTTATGGGGAATGGTTCGAGGCTCCGACCTCTTATCCAGACTCAGGGCTGGCTTCCCCACTAGGAGGTGATTTCAGGCATAACAGCCTTATTTGGTCTCCTAAAGATTTCGCACTCTCTACTCATTGTTATCATGGGGTCATAACTTCCCCATCAAAACAGTTTGTTTGATGACCTTGAGTTCCCTGCCTTGTTTGGGGGTTCAATCCAAACGTTGGGACGTATAAACAGTTATGGGGAATGGTTCGAGGCTCCGACCTCTTATCCAGACTCGGGGCTGGCTTCCCAACTAGGAGGTGATTTCAGGGATCACAGCCTTATTTGGTCTCCTCAACATTTCGCACTCTCTACTCCCTGATTTCTCAGTTTGTTTATGACCTTGAGTTCCCTGCCTTGCTTAGATTTCTCCAAGCGTCGGGACATATAAAGAGTTATGGGGATGGTCAGAAACGAGCTTCTTATATCCAACCAAGGGATTGGATTCCCAACTAGGAGGTGATTTCAGGCATTACAGCCTTGTTTAGTCTCCTAAACGTCTCGCACCTTCCGAAACATTATACCGCATGGCCCGTAAATGTTGAATTAATCTTGGATTAAATTTAGCTCTGACAGATTCCACCGATAAATTCCACCTTGAGCGATCGCCACTTGCCCTCAACCCAGGAAAGTATTAAGCTGTACAGTGAACAAGTAAAGTTTTTTGTAGATTCGTGTATTCGTGTAGCTTTGGATAACCATATTGCCAACACTCATATAACCGAGATCATCCAGCGAGTGGCTTTGGTTGCCCTAGGGCTGATGGTGGTTATTCTCCTCTGGGTCTGGGGAGTCAGTTCCGTGAAAATTTCCGATCCCTACATTCAAAAAGTGTTGTCACTAACCGGAGACCCAACCCGAGGACACGCTATTTTTGAGATGAACTGTGCGGGATGTCATGTTAGCCAAGTCGAACATCAAATCGGTCCAAACCTGGAGGACATTTCCCAACGAAAATCACAAATTAGTATTATTCAACAGGTCGTTAGTGGCAAAACCCCTCCCATGCCTCAGTTTCAGCCTAATCCTCAAGAAATGGCAGATTTATTAAATTATTTGGAACAAATTTAGAAAACTATGATATACTAAGAAAACGTGGGTCGGTTGAGTGGTTGAAATCATCATTCCAGCTTTACCCCAAGCCAGTATAGCTCAGTGGTAGAGCATCCGCCTTGTAAGCGGACGGTCATCGGTTCAAGTCCGATTACTGGCTTTTTTTGAAAAAGACTGGGTAGGGGTCGAGAGGGAAGTCGCCTTCCCCCACTCCCATTCAAAACCGTGCTTGATACTTTCGCATCACACGGCTCCTGATGTAGATACCCCTTGGCAACGGGAACAGGGTTACCAACCCCTGCTTTTGTACTTCAACTTTTGGAGCTAAATACAACATCGTAGTGTTTAAACTCGCTTTCGCCGTTAAACTCCTGTTGATTGCAGTAACTATATCTACACCGTGACTAGTGGGCATATCCTAACCATTACAATTAGGCCTTGGCTTTCAGTCACATCCCTTCCCCTTAAAGGCATACGATTACACTTTCACTACTCAACAAGATGTACTTGTCGAGAGCCTAAAAGGGGTTTAAACGTTCCGTTTATACGGGCATTCCATCTTTAGATTTGTCCTTTCCACCGGGGTACATTAAAGGTCTGTGCACAACTTTCGTTGCTTCTGGGTAGTATATAAAAACTCCCACTTTTCCCCATGTTCTTTTGAACGCAGCGTATCAACCTGTTTCGCTGCCCAATGGTTACGATGGTTCAAGCCGGACATTCGGTTTCCCTAATCATGGATGGTTGGCAGTGGTCGCGTCTTGGTAGTAGGTTCTACCTCACGCCTTCCGTTCCCCGCTTCAATCTGACGGGTTGTGAATCCTAAAACTGGGGGTGGCTATCGCCGTTACTCTCAACTTCCTGCTATACTAGGTGGGTCGTGCGAGACGTTTAGGAGTGAAATAGGGCTGCAATGCCTGAAATAACTTCCTAGTGGGACTTTCACCCCTTGGTGAAATATAAGGGACTCGTACCCTGACCATCCCATAACTGTTTATATAGCATTAGTCAAGGTGGTTAGGACGCAGCTTTGAGAACGGAATCCATGGCATCATGGAGAGAATCAAACTGCTCAATGCAGTGGCGAATACGGGCTTTCAGCCACGACCAACATTTCTCTATCTTGTTGAGGTCTGGCGAATAAGGTGGTAGATAGAGTAAACGGCATTGAGCTGCCTCCACCAGTTCAGCAATCCGCCCCCCATTTATGAAACGTTGCATTGTCCAATACTAGAGTCTGACCTGGCTTCAATGTTGGAATTAAGATGAACTCCAACCACAACTCAAACACTGTCCGATTACAACAACCCTCAAAGCTAAAGGGAGCTAAGAGTTGTTGATGACACCATGCGGCTATCATACTTACCCTGCCCTGCCTCTTCCCTGATTTGAGTGCATGGAAGCGTTTTCCTTCCTCGCAGTAACCATAAGGGTAATCCGAGTCCTGACTATTCATGCCGGCTTCATCGAGGTAGACCACTTCTTCCGGCTCCATCTGTTCAATCTGAGCCATAAACTCCTCTCGCTGTTGCTTCCAACGTTCTTGGTAGCCGTAAGTTTTTTTTCTGGTGAAGCCAATTTTCTTCAAGGCTCTGGATATGGTGCGAGGAGAGATGTCGTCATCCCAAAGTTCAGCCATTTGAGCTGCTGTTTTGTCGCCATGCTCTTGGGCAAAAGCCTTGAATTTATGCCAGTCGGTAATTTTGTGGTTATTGCCAGGTCGGTGATTAGGTTTAGGGAGGAAGTCTCCGGTCTGTGCTTTTCTTTGCAGCCAGAGATTAATGGTGTTCCGGCTGACATGGAAAACTTGACTGGCTTCTGTTTTGGGCATACCGTCTAGTTCAATTGCATCAATAACTTTTTGTCTGAGGTCGTAACTATAGGGGGCTGGCATTTTTGGTCTTCTTAGTCATCTCATCCTCTCCATTATACGTCCTAACTTTCCTGTCTTGTGCTATACAACCCACCCCCATAGCCGATCTATCCATACGCCAACAATATTTTCTATTTGCTAATGTGGGGGAATTTTTCCCCGCCTTAGTAGTCCTGTCCATAGCCGCCGGAGCATCCCTACAGGAGTTTACTACCCTAATTAACCATTATCTGAATCCCGATGATGCGATCGCTCACCCCCAACCCGTCATTAGCGGGAAACTCTTAATGGCAAAATTGGGACTCTCTCCCAGTCCCTTATTAGGGGATCTACTCCAAGAGATACAAATTGCTAAGGCTGAGGGTCAAATATCCACCAGTGAAGATGCCATAGCGATCGCATCCCAGAAAATGCTTGAATTGAACCCACCCTAACTAGGGGTTGTAGCTGTTATTGTGGCTTCTAAGACTTTAATTAGGGGTGTGTCCCGGCGGACATTTCACCCCTACTTTTATGGTTTTAGGGACGCTGAATGATGGTTTCCACCACACGCCGCCGCTGTTTGGGGTCAATGCCTAACAGTCGCACATAGTCCTTTGGGTGTTGACTTAGGCAATTTTCCACAGAAGCGATCGCCTCGGGGATACCGCCATCAATAATAGCACAACTTTTCCAGGAACCCGTCTTAAAGTGACGCTGATCAGCATATTCCAAACCAATTTGATAACCCCCTGACCGGATTTTTTGCACCTGTTCCAAAACATCTAAACTCAGCTTACTGCTGACAGTTTGACCGTCAATAAAAGTAGTTGAACTGCTACTATCTCCCTGCCAATTAGAGGGACCTAAATCATCAAAAGCATGGGGAGGCATGACCGGGTTATAGGGAAGGTGTGGTTGATTAATCGGTTGAGGATTGCGGTTAATTGGCTGAGAATTAACCGTGCGGAATTGGTTATATTCTTCCACCAAGCGTAGTTTCTGGATTTGCTGCTGTTCTTCTACCATAGCACGCCCAGACTCGATCAGGTGTTGAAGACTAAAATCAGGCTGAGGAAGTTCGGGGGGTTTGTCGACACTATTAACTAGGCGGCGCGAGATTTTATCTAAGCCTTGATGATAGATAAACTCGCGGATTTGTTCGTCATAAATACGCGATCGCATAGCACTAAAGAAATCAATCGCCTGTCCGGTAAAATCATCAACCAATTTGATAATCTGACTATCCGAGAGTGAATCATCAGCAAAAATTCCCCGCACAATAGCAATGCGATCCTCCCGGCTAGGTTCCCAATAAAACTTATCCATCCGACCATCGCGAATTAAAGGGGCGTAGAGGGTAGAGAAATCATTTCCCGTTATAATAATCGGAATCCGATGTAATGGGGTTTCATCATAACTTCCGGGTAATTGCACATTAGTAGGATTGTCGGCAATATTCATTAGTGTAGCATTAACTAATTGAGTGTTAACCGTGTATTGAGTTCCTGAGTCAAACCTGCCAGCCCCGGCATCAAAATCATTAATAAAAATGGCGCACATTTGACCTTTTACCCGCACCTGTTCGGCCGCTTCCCGATACCGTAGCCGTAGCAGTCGGGAGGGATCTCCGGCATCAGGACTTTCTAATTCTCCCCCAGAAATCATCACGGGTTCAATTCCCATGGTCTTAAAGACAAGTTCACATTGGAAGGTTTTGCCTTCTCCCTTGCGTCCGTGTATTCCTAAAATTAGGGGAACTTTTATCCGGGGAATATCTAAAAAGTTTTTGGTAATATGGACGGAAACCTTATCAAGAAATCGAGGTGAAATGTAGTAAGACATAAATCTATTTTTGTGATAGTTATTAACCCAATTTTAGCGGGTTGGGTGCATCATAATCTCTCGCGAAAGGGCGGGTTGATTAATCTTCTGGCTCGTGGGGTCGGAACTAGCGCAGGGCTGCGATTCATATTATCGCCCTGATTCATTTAAGCTGAACATTCCTTAACATTGATTGACCATGCTCGGACTGTAACTATAACAATACCATCATTGCTGACAGTAAAGGAGGAATCCCTCAAAGCACGTAACATTATATTACGTGCGCCATTCGCATCTCTAGGTGTTTGACTACCACAGTGGGGACACTTATGTATCTTCGCACCACCTAGTTGGGCGTGGCGATGTCCACACGCTCCACAGGTTTTAGATGTGTGACTTTCGCCCACATCAAGCACCACGCAACCACGCTTTGCTGCCTGATGTTTTAGGATTAACTTAAAGCGATAATGCGCCCAAGTCAGCATACTTCTGACTGTTTTAGATCTAATTTTTCTTCTTGACTTGGCTACCATTTGGGAGGACTCGAAGCGAGGAAGAAAAATTAATCCATAGTTATTAGTCAGATAATGAGCTGTTTTTTTGTGTACTTCATCAATTAAGTTCCGAATCTTTTCTCGAATCCGATTAGCCGCTTTTCTCATTGAACGGCGTTGTTTAGCACTTACCTTAGTTGAACGGCTAATTAAATTATATTCGTGTTGACATAATCTCACGATTCGTCCCATGTCACCATTGCCAATTTCAATGACTTTATCGCCGTCATATCCGGTCAAAAAAGTTCTGACACCAGGATCTAAGGCAATTATTTTTGGGGAAGATGTATGCGTTGCGATTACGGGTTCAGGGAAAATAGCAAACCATAGGCCGCGCCGATAAACTAATTGAGTGCCGTACTCACATCTGACTGGTACTGGTTCACTTGCCTTAAACGATAGTGTTTTTGTTAACTTGCTGTACCATGTTCCTTTGGTGAAGTTATAGCACAAGACAGAACACTTAGGACGTATAATGGAGAGGACGAGATGACTAAGAAGACCCAAAATGCCAGCCCCCTATAGTTACGACCTCAGACAAAAAGTTATTGATGCCATTGAACTAGACGGTATGCCCAAAACAGAAGCCAGTCAAGTTTTCCATGTCAGCAGGAACACCATTAATCTCTGGCTGCAAAGAAAAGCACAGACCGGAGGCTTCCTCCCTAAACCTAATCACCCACCTGGCAATAACCACAAAATTACCGACTGGCATAAATTCAAGGCTTTTGCCCAAGAGCATGGCCACAAAACCTCCGCTCAAATGGCTGAACTTTGGGATGACGACATCTCTCCTCGCACCATATCCAGAGCCTTGAAGAAAATTGGCTTCACCAGAAAAAAAAACTTACGGCTACCAAGAACGTTGGAAGCAACAGCGAGAGGAGTTTATGGCTCAGATTGAACAGATGGAGCCACAAGAAGTGGTCTACCTCGATGAAGCCGGCATGAATAGTCAGGACTCGGATTACCCTTATGGTTACTGCGAGGAAGGAAAACGCTTCCATGCCCTCAAATCAGGGAAGAGGCAGGGCAGGGTGAGCTATATGGCCCCATGGTGTCATCAACAACTCTTAGCCCCCTTTACCTCTTAGCCCCCTTTACCTTTGAGGGTTGTTGTAATCGGACAGTGTTTGAGTTGTGGTTGGAGTTCATCTTAATTCCAACACTGAAGCCAGGTCAGACTCTAGTGCTAGACAATGCAACGTTTCATAAAGGGGGACGGATTCCTGAGCTAGTGGAGGCGGCTCAATGCCGTTTGCTCTATCTACCACCTTATTCGCCAGACCTCAACAAGATAGAGAAATGTTGGTCGTGGTTGAAAGCCCGCATTCGCCATTGTATTGAGCAGTTTGATTCTCTCCATGATGCCATGGATTCCGTTCTCAAAACTGCGTCCTAACCACCTTGACTAATGCTATAAATCCGACATCGCCTTTACGGACTCGCTCCCAAATGGCTCTAAGTCCTTTTCTTTGGAAATTAAGACCACTGGCGATATCAGTGACGAGCTCGGCGTTGGGGTAGACCTCGAGTAACTTTGCAACTTGGCGCGCGAGGTCTGCTTTTTGTCCGCGACTTGAAACGCGGGCATAAGCGATAATTGCCCGTTGCGTTCTCTCGTTTGATGAGACCGTGTAGGAGGCAATATCATATCGTCTCTGCCCTGATGGTGTCCTGAGCGCTTGAATTTTGCCGTTTTTTTCCCATCTTCTTAAAGTATGTAAACATACACCAAAGTATTGAGCCGTTTCACTTGGGGATGTATATTTCGGCATTTAGCTCGCTTGCTGTGTACTTATCTAGCTTAGACTGATTGTTGAGTATTGTAAAGCAATGTTCAGTTAATTTGCTAACAGGACGTAACTCTCCGACTCCCCCAGCCCTCTAGGTAGGGGGAACCATGATTGTCCCATTACCATTGTGATTGTGTCCCCGATGGGGTAGGCTAGATCGAGTGCAACTAACCGAACTAATATTTATTTTAGAGAGCGATCGCACAATTGATGTCAGCCACTAAGTCTAACCAGCCGGGACAAGACTGGCTAAGTTAACATTCCCCCAAAAGGGCGCTGTGGAGAGGAACATCAATTTCAACATTAAACCGTTCTAATCAGGACGGGGTTTCAGAGTCAAGGAGTTTCGATGACAACATCTGTATCTGCCCAAACCCGTACCATTCGCATTGCTTCACGCAAAAGCCAACTCGCCCTAGTTCAAACTTACTGGGTTCAGGAAGAACTACAAAAGCGCTTTCCTGATATCAAGTTTGAAGTTCATACCATGTCCACCCAGGGGGATAAAATCCTAGATGTAGCCCTAGCCAAAATTGGGGATAAGGGACTGTTCACCAAGGAACTAGAAGTGGGGATGCTTAACCATGATACTGATATGGCGGTGCATTCCCTCAAAGATTTACCAACAAACCTCCCAGAAGGTCTAATGCTGGGCTGTGTGACTGAACGGGAAGACCCCGCAGATGCTTTGGTAGTCCACGAAAACCATCGCGACAAACAACTAGACACTCTGCCACCCGGTGCGGTGGTCGGTACGTCTTCCCTGCGTCGTCTGGCACAACTACGCCACAATTTCCCGCATTTGGAATTTAAGGATATTCGCGGGAACCTGAACACGCGCCTGCAAAAATTGGATGAGGGTCAGTATGATGCGATAATTTTAGCAGTGGCTGGACTGAAACGGTTGGGAATGGCCGATCGCATTCACCAAGTCATTCCGGCTGAAATCTCTCTGCACGCGGTGGGACAGGGCGCTCTGGGTCTTGAATGCCGAGAGGGAGATACGGAAATTTTCGAGGTGGTTAAAGCCTTAGAACATACCGTCACAGCCCAAAGATGTCACAGTGAACGGGCATTTTTACGGGAATTAGAAGGGGGTTGTCAGGTTCCCATTGGTGTTAATACTATGGTGGAAGGCGATCGCCTAACTTTAACCGGAATGGTGGCTAGTTTGGACGGAAAACGCCTAATTAAAGATACAGTGACCGGACAGGCTAGTGACGCGGAACAGTTGGGGATTCAATTAGCCCACAAACTTAAACAACAGGGTGCTGAGGAAATTTTGGCGGAAATTTTTGCCGAAGTTCAGCGCAGTTAAACTTCACGCATGGGCGAGTAATTATGACACAATCTGATGAGAATTTTCAAATTGCCCTCAAATTTACCTTGAAATGGGAGGGCGGCGTTGGACACCCGGAAGACCTGGGAGGTGTGGTTAATTATGGCATCACCCAGGCGACCTACGACACCTATTTAAAAAATAAGGGTCAGGGGTCGAAATCGGTTAGGCAAATTACTCAGCCAGAGGTTGAAGAGGTTTATTATACGATGTACTGGCTACCGTCAAAGGCTGATTTAATGGTGTTACCTTTGGCGGTGGTTCAGTTTGATACGGCGGTTAATTTTAGTGTTCCCGGCAGTATTGAGTTTTTACAAGAAACTCTGGGAGGACTGACTGTAGATGGTCGCTTTGGACCGAAAAGCCAAGGGGTTCTCGAACAAAATAATAACCTGGAAACTGCCCAAAGATACTGTCAGGGTCGCATTGACTATCGCTACCAACGGGTTAAGACTAACCCTAGCCAACAGATATTTTTGGAGGGTTGGCTAAGACGCGATCGCGATTTATTGGGCTATGTTACCCAATTGGGCGGCGGTCAGGCTCCGGTTATTGATCCGCCCAAACCACCCAACACACCGAAACCACCCAACACAGAAACCCCGAAAGATTCGGAAATTATGGATAAACTCCAACAGGCGATCGCCCTTTTGCAAGAGGTAGCACAAAGCCTTAAACAAAAGGATTGACCTGTCTTGTGGGGGGCTGAAACAACGGAGAGGGTGAAATATTACCCCGAGAACCTTGCGGCTCACTCGATTTCAAGTCGGGACGGTATCAATACCCATTACCCTTATCCGTAAATGATTGTGGCGGTTTCTTGTGTCTGTAGGCTAAAAATTTATAGCCAAATTATAGCCAAATTGTCCTAAAGTTTGGGAATAGAAAGCCCCCGGTTTCGGCCTGCATAGTTTTGGTAAATAACTTGGGGTGAGTTGCCGACCCAAGCCGCAACGTCCTTAGCATCAATCCCGGCATCAAGACAGAGGGTGATAAAAGTGTGTCTCATTTGGTAGGGTTTCCGCTGCTTTATCCCCGATTGTTTGAGGACTGGGTGCCAGTGTCTTTTGCCAAAATCACCGTCTTGGATCGGCTTGCCCGTGATGCTGGGGAAAACTATTTCTGAATGGTTTTGCGATCGCGCCTCTCCGAGAATAGTTTGGACTTGTTCATTGCAGGGAAAATCGCGGCGCGTTTGACTCTTGAGGCCGTCGCAGCGCTTGCGCCCCCCTTCCCCGCGAACAATCACACTACTAAAAGTGATTTGACTTAGATCGGCAGCAACGTCTGACCATCGTAGAGCGATCGCCTCCGATGGGCGACACCCAGTGAAGAAACAGAAACGGACATACAAACTAAAATGGCTGTGAAGTGGATCCGAATCAAAACCCTGGATAATGCGATCGCGTTCGTTAGCCGTAAAAGGGTTAATCTCGTCAGAATCACTTGCTTTTTTAACCGATCAGCTTTAGCGCTTAAATCTTTAAATGGTGAGGGTTCGCTCACTAGCCTTTTTTCGATCGCCCACTTAAAACAAGCATTAAGTTGCGTCATCAACCGGGATGTGGTGTCAATTGTCAGGTTCTGAATAGCCCAATCAAATATAGCACCAGACAGGAAAGTTAGGACGTATAATGGAGAGGACGAGATGACTAAGAAGACCCAAAATGCCAGCCCCCTATAGTTACGACCTCAGACAAAAAGTTATTGATGCAATTGAACTAGACGGTATGCCCAAAACAGAAGCCAGTCAAGTTTTCCATGTCAGCCGGAACACCATTAATCTCTGGCTGCAAAGAAAAGCACAGACCGGAGACTTCCTCCCTAAACCTAATCACCCACCTGGCAATAACCACAAAATTACCGACTGGCATAAATTCAAGGCTTTTGCCCAAGAGCATGGCGACAAAACAGCAGCTCAAATGGCTGAACTTTGGGATGACGACATCTCTCCTCGCACCATATCCAGAGCCTTGAAGAAAATTGGCTTCACCAGAAAAAAAACTTACGGCTACCAAGAACGTGATGAGCAACAGCGAGAGGAGTTTATTGCTCAGATTGAACAGATGGAGCCACAAGAAGTGGTCTACCTCGATGAAGCCGGCATGAATAGTCAGGACTCGGATTACCCTTATGGTTACTGCGAGGAAGGAAAACGCTTCCATGCCCTCAAATCAGGGAAGAGGCAGGGCAGGGTGAGCTATATAGCCGCATGGTGTCATCAACAACTCTTAGCCCCCTTTACCTTTGAGGGTTGTTGTAATCGGACAGTGTTTGAGTTGTGGTTGGAGTTCATCTTAATTCCAACACTGAAGCCAGGTCAGACTCTAGTGCTAGACAATGCAACGTTTCATAAAGGGGGGCGGATTGCTGAACTGGTGGAGGCAGCTCAATGCCGTTTACTCTATCTTCCGCCTTATTCGCCAGACCTCAACAAGATAGAGAAATGTTGGTCGTGGTTGAAAGCCCGCATTCGCCATTGTATTGAGCAGTTTGATTCTCTCCATGATGCCATGGATTCTGTTCTCAAGGCTGCGTCCTAACCGTATTGACTAGTGCTATAGGTTGTATCTCGGAGCCTTCCGTTCCCCGCTTCAATCTGACGGGTTGTGATTCCTGAAACTGGGGGTGGCTACCGCCGTTACTCTCAACTTCCTGCTATACTAAATGGGTTCGTGCGAGACGTTGAGGAGTGAAATAGGGCTGCAATGCCTGAAATAACATCCCAGTGGGACTTCCACCCCTTGGTGGAATATAAGGGATTCGCCACCCTGACCATCCCATAACTGTTTATATGTCCCGACGCTTGGAGAAATCTAAGCAAGGCAGGGAACTCAAGGTCATAGACAAACTGAGAAATCAGGGAGTAGAGAGTAACGGCGGTAGCCACCCCCAGTTTTGGGAATCACAACCCCAGGATTGAAGCGGGGAACGGAAGGCGTGAAGTAGAACCCACTACCAGATGCGACCACTGCCAACCATCCATGACTAAGGAAATCTGAATGTTCCGACTTGAACCATCGTCATCAGTAAGTAGCGAAATAGGTTGACACGCTGCCCTCAAAAGAGTAAGGGGAAAAGTAGGAGTTTCAACTCACTACCTACACAGACCTTTAAAATTATCCCGGTGGATAGGACAAGTCTAAAGATGGAATGCCCGTATAAACGGAACGTTTAAACCCCTTTTAGGCTCTCGGCAGGATGTACCTGTGGAGTAGTGAAAAGTGTAAGCGTATACCTTTAAGGGGAAAGGATGTGACTGAAAGCTAATGCCTAACTGTAATGGTTAGGATATGCCCACTAGTCACGGTGTGGATATAGAGACTGCAATAAGTAAGGGTTTAATGGCGAAAGCGAGTTGAAAGACTAACGCAGACATATAGCTTTGAAAGTTGAAGTCATCAAGCGGGGGGTTGTAGCCCTGTTCCTACTGACAATAGGGTATCCACATCAGGAGCCGTGTGCTGGGAAACTCGCAAGCACGGTTTGGAATTGGAGTTGGGGAAGGCAACTTCCCTTTCGACCATAACATAACGTCCATCTTTCCAGCATTCTGTCTTGACCTTGAGTCTTCCTGCGTTGTCTGGTTGTCGAAGCCAGAGGTTGGGACACATAGATAGTTATGGGATGGTCAGGGTTACTTAGCTATCACATTAAGTCCCTTATATTCTACCAAGGGGTATAAGTCCCACGAGAAGGTTATTTCAGGCATCGCAGCCTTATTTTGTCTCCTAAACGTCTCGCACGCAATAGTAGGTTGTACCTAGTCCCGGACTTTTGTAGTTTGAGAGTCACTCCTTTGGGACATTCCCCCTTAAAGTCTTGATAGGCTTTCAGGAATCTAGCGCAACTCTCATCATAGTTACCCTTTCCCCCCACTGTAGGGAGTTTAGCGGCGTTACTCATTTTTTACTCACTTGTTACTCTACTACGGTTTTGAGTAACACCTAAGCAGCGGTAGAATAGGGGTTATAGGCTATGTATTAGGTTCAAGTCCGATTACTGGCTTTTTTTGCTGTCAGTGCGCCTGAGTCACTGATATAGCATTAGTCAAGGTGGTTAGGACGCAGCTTTGAGAACGGAATCCATGGCATCATGGAGAGAATCAAACTGCTCACGTGCAGTGGCGAATACGGGCTTTCAGCCACGACCAACATTTCTCTATCTTGTTGAGGTCTGGCGAATAAGGCGGAAGATAGAGTAAACGGCATTGAGCTGCCTCCACCAGTTCAGCAATCCGTCCCCCTTTATGAAACGTTGCATTGTCCAATACTAGAGTCTGACCTGGCTTCAATGTTGGAATTAAGATGAACTCCAACCACAACTCAAACACTGTCCGATGACAACAACCCTCAAAGCTAAAGGGAGCTAAGAGTTGTTGATGACACCATGCGGCTATCATACTTACCCTGCCCTGCCTCTTCCCTGATTTGAGTGCATGGAAGCGTTTTCCTTCCTCGCAGTAACCATAAGGGTAATCCGAGTCCTGACTATTCATGCCGGCTTCATCGAGGTAGACCACTTCTTCCGGCTCCATCTGTTCAATCTGAGCCATAAACTCCTCTCGCTGTTGCTCATCACGTTCTTGGTAGCCGTAAGTTTTTTTTTCTGGTGAAGCCAATTTTCTTCAAGGCTCTGGATATGGTGCGAGGAGAGATGTCGTCATCCCAAAGTTCAGCCATTTGAGCTGCTGTTTTGTCGCCATGCTCTTGGGCAAAAGCCTTGAATTTTTGCCAGTCGGTAATTTTGTGGTTATTGCCAGGTCGGTGATGAGGTTTAGGGAGGAAGTCTCCGGTCTGTGCTTTTCTTTGCAGCCAGAGATTAATGGTGTTCCGGCTGACATGGAAAACTTGACTGGCTTCTGTTTTGGGCATACCGTCTAGTTCAATGGCATCAATAACTTTTTGTCTGAGGTCGTAACTATAGGGGGCTGGCATTTTTGGTCTTCTTAGTCATCTCGTCCTCTCCATTATACGTCCTAAGTGTTCTGTCTTGTGCTATAAATAATCAAAAATTACCCGCCCCTCTCAACTGACCGCCCCCCAATATTGCCTTTGAGGGGGGGTACAGATTAAGCTAGAGCAGGTTAGCTAGGTTGGCTGAAAGGAATATCAAAGATATTAGCTGGCAGACGCGAGATTTTCAGCTACAAAGTCCCAGTTAACCAGATTTTCGATAAAGTTATCGATGAAACCTGGCCGCGCATTTTGGAAGTCCAGATAGTAGGCGTGTTCCCAAACATCGAGAGTTAGCAGGGGAGTTTTACCCTCAACCATGGGGTTAACAGCATTAGCAGTCTTGGTAACTTTCAGTGTGCCATTATCCAGGACTAGCCAAGCCCAACCACTACCGAACTGGGTAGCCGCTGCGTTCTTAAATTCTTGAATGAATGCGTCAAAGCTACCGAAATCTGCTTGAATCTTGTCAGCCAAAGCTCCTGTAGGTTGACCACCACCATTGGGCTTGAGGCACTTCCAGAAGAAACTGTGATTCCAGACTTGGGCAGCGTTATTAAATATACCAGACTTAGAAGGATCATTGTAAGTGGCTTTGATGATCTCTTCCAGGGACATATTAGCCATGTCTGTACCTTCAATAGCAGCATTAAGGTTTTTGACATAAGCTGCATGGTGCTTACCATGATGGTAGGATAGAGTATTAGCGGACATTTTGCTAGACTCTAGTGCATCCTGATCAAAAGGTAAACTGGGAAGTTCAAAAGCCATTGTGTTTTCTCCTCTCTCAAATATCTAGGCTTCTCGATTTGTCTTGAACGGGACAAATTTATGAGCGAGCCTACATAAAACTTTACAATATCCTGATCATATACCATCAACGGTCACTAAAACAAATCTAGTCGGGCTAACTTTGGTTTGTGAAGGTCTGCCCCCTCGGCTTATCTCCTACCCGGTGGCAGGTAAACCCCAGTATCTTGGTGCAATTAGTTTTGAGAATACCGCGCTTTAATGCCCATTTAGGGGATGGTTCTGCATTCAGGGATGATTCCCATCGGCTAACTTACTAAACCCGCCGGGCGGCTTGTCAAAGTCAATTATTTTGGGCCTGCAATTGTGGAACCAGAGGTTCAGCGGGATTAATCCTTACACCGGGACAGGGAGCGATCGCATCGGAGCCATATTGCATCCCCAACCCGGAGCGCGCGCCATGATTTTGTGGGGCAGGCAGTGGCCAAAGTAGCCAACGACTCTGAGGGGAAAGGCTCATGATACTGTCAGAATTTTGAGTAATCCAAATCAGTGGAACATCAGGGCGGTCAATGGTGCTATTAGATTGACCCGCAATAACCCCAGCCAAAACGGAGAGAACGCCCCAATTGCCTTCCACCAGTCCGTCGGAGGCAGTCCATAGCCGTACATTAAGTTGAGCGCGACGAGCGTAGAAATAAAGAGAAGCAGCCACAGAAACGGCGGTTTCAAAATCGGTATGGTCCCAAGAAAATGCACTATCAAGACAAATAACTACTTCCTGACCCCCAATAGCGACCTCCAATTCTCGGACTCGTAGATCCCCATAGCGAGCACTAGAACGCCAATGAATCAGTCTAGTAGGGTCGCCGATACGATAAGGGCGTAAAGTGCGAGTAATGCCTTCTGTGGCTTGATCAAGGCGAAAGCAAGAGTAAATCTCTGGACCTTGGTCTACTTCAATGCTATCAACAATAGGACAAGCAGTTAAAGGCAATACGGTGGGATAAACAATAGCTGTAGCAGGAACTTGGCGATCGCGACTACACCAAAATAACCCCAGGGGAGAAGCCGATCGCAGTCTCACCCCAGACCAATGGTAAATCCCCCGGCGTTTAGTAATACGGGAATATTTCCAGTGATAAACTTGTCCGGGTCCAATGACATCAATAGACTCCGAAGCATCTCCCAACTCTGTGGGGAGGCGATCGTAAATTTGAAATAGGGGACAAGATTTTTTCGACTGGTTTTCGATTTCCAGTTCAAAAGTGAGGCGCGAGCCCACACTGACCGGAGTAATAGGGTAGCGGCGAACCTGAAGGGGACGAAGACTCCGCCCTGGCAGAATTGCCGCGGCCAATAACAAAGCCAACCCCATACCACTAATCACATACAGCCACCCTGCCATAGTATTAGTAGCAGCCCCAAAGAAAAAAACCGTCAGAAACCCTAACAGCCAACCAGCATAAGCCGGAGTTACCCAGTTACGTTCTAACCAATTAGTAATTTTGCGTTTTGACCCCATAACATAATATCGCGCCGCTCACACCAGGATAACCAAAGTTCAACAAAAACTCCAGAAGTTTCCGGTTTCATCAGAAAAACTGGAAACAGTCTATAATTTTGGCGATCGCCCAACTGGCAAAAAAACCAAGAAGCCTCGCGCCTACTGGTTAGCTGAATGTCAATTTTGAGCAATTGGGCTAACATGAGATCCTCAATGCTATATTCTATGATTTGGTGCGAGACGTTTAGGAGTCAAATAAGGCTGCAATGCCTGAAATAACCTCCTAGTGGGACTTTCACCCCTTGGTGAAATATAAGGGACTCGTACCCTGACCATCCCATAACTGTTTATATGTCCCAACGTTTGGTATAGAAATATACAAAACAAGGCAGGGAACTCAAGGTCAAAACGCTAAATTGGAAATCTTAATGATTCCTTAACAATTGCGTTGAGAGTAACGGCGATAGCCACCCCCAGTTTTGGGAATCACAACCCCAGGATTGAAGCGGGGAACGGAAGGCGTGAAGTAGAACCTACTACCAAAAGCGACCACTGCCAACCATCCATGACTAAGGAAATCTGAATGTTCCGACTTGAACCACCGTAAAGAATAAGTAGCGAAACAGGTTGACACGCTGCGTTCAAAAGAATAAGGGGAAAAGTAGGGTAATTATATCAATACCTACACAGACCTTTAAAAGTACCCCGGTGGATAGGACAAGTCTAAAGATGGAATGCCCATATAAACGGAACGTTGTAAACCCTTTTAGGCTCTGATTATCTGGTCGAGATAGTCAGTAGTGAAAGTGTAAGCGCAAGCCTATTAGGGGGTGAGATGTGACCAGAAGCCAATGCCCAACTGTAATGGTAGGGATATGCTAACGGGTCACGGTTTGATTGTAAAGAATAGAGTCTAGTAGGAGTTACTATGACGAAAGCGAGTTTAAAGAAAGGGTTTGAGAAATCAAAGCCAATCAAGACTACGAATGTATGGAAACAAATTCCCTGGGCGAAAGTTCAGAGAAAAGTTTTCAAGCTCCAAAAGAGGATATTTCAAGCAGCTAAATCGGGACAGGACGCAAAAGCGAGAAGGTTGCAACGTCTATTGTGCAAATCATATTATGCCCGTCTACTAGCAGTACGGCGAGTGACCCAAGATAATCAAGGCAGGAAAACGGCTGGAGTCGATGGAATGAGAGCAATCTCACCAAGGCAAAGGTTTAAACTTGTTGAGAACATTAAAGGAAATCTCAAAGTAAAACCACTGCGAAGGGTGTGGATTCCAAAACCTGGTAGGGATGAAAAACGCCCTCTAGGAATACCCACAATCCAAGATAGAGCGAGGCAAGCCTTGGTTAAGTCGGCTCTCGAACCTGAATGGGAATCGAGATTTGAAGACACCAGCTATGGGTTTAGACCAGGCAGGTCTGCCCATGATGCAATATCCAGAATCTTTCAGAGTATCAACAAAGGAGGTTATTACGTTCTGGATGCAGATATAGCTAAATGTTTTGACCGAATAAACCATGATTACCTTCTGTCCAAAATTCATTGTCCAAGCAGTCTAAAAAGAGACCTGAAATCATGGCTCAAAGCAGGCGTGCTAGATAACGGTGTATTCGAGGATACAGAAGCAGGGACACCCCAAGGAGGGGTAATAAGTCCACTCCTAGCCAACATCGCACTGGATGGAATGGTTAGGCTCATAAAAACAATGTATCCAAATAAAGGAACAACCTTTCAGGTAAACCTCATAAGATACGCCGATGATTTTGTGGTCATATCCAAAGACCTAAGAATCATTGAACAGTGCAAAATTGCCATTTCCGAATGGCTAAAACCTGTAGGACTAGAAATTAAACCCGAAAAGACTCGAATTTGCCATACACTCAATCCTATTGAGTATAACGGCAAAACAGAAGTACCAGGATTTGATTTTCTAGGATTCAATATCAGGCAATATCCAGTAGGAAAATATAAATCTGGAAAAAGTGGGGGAAGAAGAAAAGGAGGCTTCCTATTTAACAAAACCCCACATAAAATGTTGGGTCTCAAAACCCACATCAAACCCAGTAAAAAAGCAGTTAAAGCCCATACAGAAGCGATAAAAGGTGTAATAAAACAACATAAAAAAGCACCTCAATCAGTCCTGATTAGTAAACTAAACCCAATCATAAGGGGATGGTCAAACTACTATTCAGGGGTCGTCTCATCAGAGACCTTCAATAAACTAGACCATATAACTTGGTCAATGTTACGGGCATGGACAGTATCAAGATGCGGAAAGGCAAATTACGAAAAGCTAGGAAACTACTTCCACAAAGGAACGGTTAAACTTAGCAATGGGAAAGAAAGACATGAAAATTGGTTATTCAAGACTAAGGATGGATACCAATTATGGAAACATAATTGGACTCCGATTGTCAGACACACCCTAATACGCCCAGACGCAACACCATACGACGGAAATTGGACTTACTGGGCAACCAGGAAAGGACAAGCAATCGAAACGTCAAACAGGGTAGCAAAACTACTCAAAAAGCAAAAGGGTAGGTGTACCTGGTGTGGACAGTATTTCGCACCATCGGATTTAGTTGAAGTAGACCACATTATACCTCGAAGCCAAGGTGGAAAGGATGAATATAAGAATCTTCAACTATTACACCGCCACTGTCACGATGATAAAACGGCGTTAGACAACGCCAATGCTGTATCCTTAACAATGGAACAGTCAGACTAGGAGCCGGATGAGGTGAAAGTCTCACGTCCGGTTTTGAATGGGAGGGGATGGAGGCGACTCCATTCTCGACCCCTACTAGCTAACAGGAGAAAAACTGGTCTAAGCTAATTATCAAGTTGAAAACCCTGTAGCTTTGTTTTCTGGAAGGAGTGGAATCAGCGTGTCATTAACAAACGTAACAGTCCGAGGTAGACAAAGGCTTGAGTCGCCACCGTCAGGCTTATTTGACTTCATCCAGTCAGTAAGCAAAGTTACCGCCGGAACCATATTGGGTACAACCATGTTAGCCAGTTCCGTGGTGGCAGGAGGGCTGGTGGGTCTAGCCGTTAGTTTCCGTAACTTACCAGACGTAAGGGTATTACAAAACTATATTCCCACCGAAACCACCCACATCTACGATATTCAGGGTAGACACTTAGCCAGCCTTCACGACGAAGCCAACCGAGAAGTAGTTTCTCTTGATGAAATATCCCCCCATGCAAAACGGGCGGTATTAGCTATTGAAGATAGCCATTTTTATGATCATCGGGGTATATATCCCACCGGGATAGTACGAGCTATGCTTGCTAACCTGGAAAGGGGGAAAACCGTAGAGGGTGGTTCGACCATAACCATGCAGTTGGTGAAAAACCTGTTTTTATCCCCCAGCAGAACCATTAGCAGAAAAGCGGCTGAGGCGGTCATGGCAATTCGCCTCGAACAAATTTTAGACAAAGACGAAATTCTAGAATTATACCTAAATCAGGTTTACTGGGGTCATAACCTTTATGGGATTGAAACCGCCGCCCAAAGCTATTTTAACAAACCAGCATCGGAGCTGAGATTATCTGAAGCGGCGATGATTGCGGGTTTAATTTCCGCCCCAGAAGACTATAGCCCCTTTGTTAATTATCCACTAGCTAAACAACGACAGGCTCAAGTGCTTAACCGCATGGTAGATCTAAATTGGATTACTCCAGAAGAGGCGGCGGAAGCTAGAAAAGAACCCCTATTAGTGGGTAGGATCACCTCATTTAGAACCAGTGAATTGCCATACGTGACGGAAGCGGTGGTTCAGGAGTTAACTAGGGAGTTTGGTCGTGATGCCGTCCTGAAAGGGGGAATGCGGGTTCAAACGACCATTGATTTGAACTTCCAGCGCATGGCAGAAAGAACGGTGAGGGAATGGCACGATCGCCTTTATTATCGAGGAGTATATCGCGATCGCAATAACGGTCAAATCGCATTAGCCGCCGTAGACCCCACTACCCATTTTGTCAAAGCCATGGTGGGAGGGTCTGATTATAATAAAAGCCAGTTCAACCGAGCTATTCAGGCTCAACGGCAACCTGGATCCGCCTTTAAGCCATTTGTTTACTATGCCGCCTTCGCTACCGGTAGATACGCTCCTAGTACCATTGTTCAAGATACCCCTGTTAGCTATCGCGACGGGTCTGGGTATTATTCACCCCGCAACTATGGCGGTGGCTTCTCCGGCGCTGTTACCATTAGATCAGCTTTAGAGACCTCCCTGAATATTCCGGCCGTCAAGCTGGGTCAATCTGTAGGACTCAATCAGGTAATCGAGGTTTGTCGCCTCCTGGGAATTACTAGCCCTATGGAGCCCGTCATTTCCTTACCACTAGGATCTGTGGATCTCACCCCTATGGAAATGGCTGCATCTTTTGCTACTTTTGCTAATGACGGTTGGCATTCTGACCCCACTTTTATTGTACAAGTCACTGATAGCCAGGGAAATGTCTTGCTTGACAATACCCCATCACCTCGCTTAGTTCTGAATCAGTGGGCTGTTGCCTCCCTAAATGATGTGTTGCAAGGGGTAATTACCAGTGGTACTGCCACCAGCGCCCGACTAGGACGACCAGCAGCCGGGAAAACTGGGACTACATCCTCCGAACGCGATGTCTGGTTTGTGGGTTATACTCCCCATTTATCGACAGCGGTTTGGGTTGGTAATGATGACTTCACTCGACTGGCTAGGGGAGTCACAGGAGGAACTGTCGCTGCTCCGGTATGGCGGGACTTTATGAGTCGTGCCTCTGTAGGGAAACCTCAAACTGGTTTTACTCCCGCTTCCAATTTTCCCCGACCTTAACCGGATGGGCAACAGGTGAGATTGAGATCGTACAATAGAATAAAGTCCCTAAATCATACTCAGTCTTGAGTTGAGCCTCCGGGATCAACCCCGGAGGTATTGGGTTTTCTGAATTAGGATGTTTGCGCCATGAATCTAAATACTTCTTCGACCTCTAGTGTACCAAGCAAAGTAGAGGTTTCTATCCATATTGATTCGGAATTATTGGATCAGGTCAAGCACTTGACTAATGATCCCAGTAAAGTCATTGAAACCGCTCTCCGACAATGGTTGCGGGGAGAACGCCCAGAAGATGATTTGGCTTTGAGTCTACAACGTAACCCTCCCGTGCCACCCCGGGGCGAGTGGAATGATTGAACAAAAACAGCGACGCACTCGGTCTACCTCACCGCCGGCAGGTCCGCAGGCAGGTGGGGAGAGCCTCATCAAAAATCTAGCATAGCCGGCGTGTTTGACCATCAAGCCACCTTGATGGTCATTGAGTTGGGGGCGGAAAGCCTTGTAAACCACGGTGCGATCGCCAGACTGATCCGGGTTCAATGTGTCAGTTGACATTGTACCCTAAAACGGGTACAATGGATGGGCAAGGTGGTGTTTAAGCCTTGACCGAAGCGGGTCAGCACCCCCGGCTGAAGCACGGGGGCTTCGTGCCCCCCTTTCAGGTAGCTGACCAGCTATAGCCTTAACTGGCTCCGTTCAGAGCAAGAGTTAAAGTTCCTACCCTGGAATGTGTGCTAGTTCCAGGCTCATGAACCGAATCGTTAAACATCTCTAAGGGGTTAAGGACGTGCGATTTGGATAGTACCGACTCTGAACATTGGCGTTAGCGCAGCGTGCGCGTTAGCGCAAGCGCAAACATTACCCCGCAAGGGAGTCGGAGCCAACCATAGCTCCATGGAGGGGCAACCATACCCCTCCACCCCGCAAGGGGGTGCTGGCGGCTAAAGCCGCTTGAGTCGGTTTTCCTCTCCGTGATTTATCACGGAGCTTCCAACCCTCCCAGGAGTTTTACGTGATTTGTGCGTGATATAAATAGCTGATACATTTACGCGACATTTATCCGGCTATTGCCTGACAATGCGACGATAGCACTATTACCCGTTAAGGTAACAGAGGCGGTATCCCGCAAAGCTTTTAGAAAGATTCCAAAAGCACCGTTCCAGTCCCTGGGTAGAGTGAACCCACACTCAGGACATCGGAACACTTTTGAGCCACCTAGCTGGGAATGCACATGACCACAGTGAGTACAGGTTTTGCTGGTGTATTCTTCCGTCACATCTACAACTGTGGTTCCAGTTATCTCGGCTTGATGTCTCAGGGTTAGTTTGAATCGATAATGCGCCCATGTCAGCATGGCGCGGGCAGTCTTGGATTTGATTTTCCGCTTGGCTTTGGCAACCATGTTGGAAGTCTCGAAGGTCGGCAGAAAAATTATGCTGTAGTTGTGAGTCAAGTAGTGAGCAATTTGTTTGTGGGCTTCATCAACTAGATTGCGGATTTTGGTTCTCATTCGTTGAGCCGCTTGCCTCATCCGTCGCCTTCTTGAACGACAGGGTTCCTTGGCGATTCGGCTCATCAAATCATCCAAATGTTGACATAGCCTAGTAATGCGTCCAATATCCTCGGAGCCCAATTCCAGAAATCGTGAACCATCAAACCCGGTTATGAAAGTTCGCACACCCGGGTCTAATGCAATTACGCCATTCGCTTCAGTTGGGGTAACGGCAACAGGTTCAGGAAACACCGCAAACCATCGACCTTTGGTAAACACCAACTGAGTCCCTTGCCCGCAAGTTTTAGGGATGGGTTCGGAAACCATGAAAGTTAATCCTTTCGTTAGTCTTGGATACCAACTCCCTGAAGAGAAATTAGTATTATTGAACTTAATCCCTTGAGAGCTGTCACGACAACTTCTAAACCTGGCATCAGGACTGGCGGTCAAAGCCTGATAGGCATCAAAGATGGCATTTTGCCGAATGTGGCAGGGTGTTTCTTTGACCCATTCGGGTAAGTCACTCTGCATCACTTCCGCAGCGTAACTTTAACTTGCTTAGTCGTTTACCACTCCGGGATAATGCAATTGCTTGGTTGTAGCAATACCGACAAGCAGCCAGCCATTTACGCCAGACTTGATTTAGCTCTAGGCTGGGGTAAATCCGGATCTTCTTTGACCTGAGTTTTGTATTTACTCCGTCCGTATAATCGGGAACTGAAGCAGTGGAGGATGGCGAGGATGTCCTCAACCATTTCTGGTTCTGGACTGAGACTTGTCTGGTTGAGAATCATGAGTGAGCAACTGTTTTGCTCACAGAGCCATCGAAACAAGTCAAATCCAAATCTGGCCAATCGGTCTGGGTGGGCAACGACAACCATGCGGACATCTCCTGACAAATGATGTCCCAGTAAGGCCAGCATTTTCTTTCCCTTGAAGTTGAGCCCGCCTCGGATTTCTGAGACGACTTCTGCTTCGGGGTAGAGGTTGGACAGTGCGGCCACTTGTCGGTTGAGGTCGGACTGCTGGGCGCGGTTACTAACTCTGGCATAGATAACGACTTTGCGTTTGTCACTGCCTGATTTGGCAGTATATCACTCAACGTTGTATCGTCGTTGCCCAGCGGGGGTTCTGATGGTCTCGATTGAGCCATTGTCGTCCCATCTGCGGAGTGTTCTTTCATGGACTCCAAGGATTTGGGCGGCTTCCTTGGGTTTGACATATCTGGCAATAGGTTTATCCTCAACCCTTCTCGCTTATTATACCGTATTGCCCTAAAATATTAACCGAATTTGTGATTAAATCATGCTCTTTCAAGATTCTGTTTCTAGCAGATAGAAAGATAGATCCACATCTGGGATAATTAAATTATTCCAGATTTTGCAATACTCAGAAACTTCCGGCTAATGCAAGATTTTTCCGGGTTAAATGTATCTGATAACAGTTCTCAGCTACCATTATCAGGCTTTGGGAACCTTTTACCCGGTTTGGATGCCGATCTAGTTTTTATTCAGAATCAATCGGGGGAGTATCTACTATTTTCTTGGCGACAATGCGATCGCCATCCCCTTCCTGTGGACAAAATCACGGGAACTAATATGGCAGATACATTTAAGCCTCTGGTACTCGGACCCTATCAAGAAAGAATCCACCGGATGATCACCAGCTTAATACCAGAGCGCTTCAGTTATCCATTTTGTTATGAAGAATACTATTTTCCCCTAGAACTGATTGTCAGTCCCATATTAAAATCTAACGGCACTGCTACCCATGTTCTGGTGATGGGGCGACTACTGGAAAATTCTCAACTGAATCTTAACCCTAATCAAGAACTGATTGCCTACCGCGCCTTACCATCTAATTTTGATATCCAGCAAAAAATGCTGGTTCAAATTGCCGGAACCCTTTGCCGCAGCGTTCCCCCCACTTCTCAAATTTATCAAACTATTATCAGCCAAATTACTCAAAAAATTCGCCGCACTCTGGATTTAAAAGAGATTTGGCAACAAACTGTTAACGGCTTGGGTCAGGTTCTTGGTGTCAGTCGCTGTATTATCTGTCCCTATCGCAGCACCTCTGATAAGTCTACCCAAGTGGTGGCTGAGTACCGCCAACAAGATGTCCCCATGATGTTGGGTTTAAATCTATCGAGTGAGTCGGAATTGGGTTGGCTCAAGCCTTAGCCACTTTAGAACCGATTATCATTGAGCGCAGTTCCCCTGAAAATGACCCCTATCAACGCTATTCGTTGATGGTTGTTGCTACTGCTTATCAAGATCAGCCTAATTCTTTGATTTTCCTTCATCAATGCGATCGCACTCGCCAGTGGACGGCGGCGGAAATAGATTTTGTCCGGGAGTTGGCTACTCATGTGGGAACCGCGATCGCCCATGCTACTCTTTATCAGGAGTTAGAAGAAGCTAGACTAGAAGCGATCGCTCTTTCTCGTCTCAAAAGTGAGTTCCTCGCCAATACTTCCCACGAACTCCGAACTCCCCTTAACGGTATGATCGGCTTCCTTCAGTTAGTCTTAGATGGTATGGCTGATGACCCAGAGGAAGAACGGGAATTTATCGAACAAGCACATCAAGCAGCTATTCATCTCCTGAATTTAATTAATGATGTTTTAGATATTGCCAAAATTGAAGCGGGTAAAATGGATATTGAACTCGCCTTGGTCAAAGTTGATGAAGTTATCGGAGAAATCGAACATTTTATTCGACCTCAAGTTGAACAAAAAAATTTGAAATTTACTATTCAACCAGAAGCTGTCAATAGTCAAATTATTGTTTATGGCAACTATCAGCGCATCTTACAAGTGATTCTAAATTTCCTGGAAAATGCGATTAAATTTACTCACAAAGGCGGCATTAATATTAGCATAGGAATTATTCGGAAAAATGTGATGATTCAAAATCAAAAATTTCCGGGATTTGTGGAGTTTAGAGTTGTGGATACTGGTATTGGTGTTCCCATTGAAAAGCAAGATAGATTATTCCACGCTTTTTCTCAGGTTGATAGTGGTTACACTAAGCAATATGGGGGGACGGGACTCGGTTTAGTTATTTCTCAAAAGCTGGTTCAAGCTATGGGAGGTAAGGTTAAGTTTTACAGTTTGGGGGAAGGCTTAGGATCAACTGTGACTTTTACTATTCCTCTCTATCAAGAACCATGATATTAATTACCAAAAGATAGGGGGTTGACAACCTCCGAAATATCATGGTACTATTTTGATATATGATTTTATAATGAAAATCTTGCCTTGTTAAATAAAATTGCGACTATTCCCATTATCTAAAATGATACCACAAGCCGACCGGAAAAGCAACCCCCACAGCTTCCCATCGGCAAATTTTTTTTGTTACAAAACTTAACAATAAATTTACAAATCTCATTGTTATTGTTGCAGTAAGCGTTGATAGTCCACTACTCGACAAATGCGCCATTCAGGTAGTATTGTGGCTCCTATATGTTGGTAAAATGCGATCGCCGATTGATTCCAGTCGAGGACAGTCCACTCTAAGCGCCCATACCGACGTTCTAGGGCTACTTGAGCGACCTGTTGGATCAAGGCTTTCCCAATGCCTAAACCTCGATATTCAGGCATAACAAATAGGTCTTCTAAATGAATGCCGGGTTGAGTCAAGAACGTGGAAAAGTTATGAAAAAACAGAGCAAAGCCTACGGTTTTTTGCTCCCATTCAGCGATAATGACCTCAGCCATTGGCCGATCGCCAAATAGATGCTGTTTCAAGGTTTCCAGATCTCCAGTGACTTGGTGGGAGAGTTTTTCATATTCAGCCAAAGCCTTAATTAAAGCCCAAATGACCGGAACATCATCAACAGTAGCAGGACGGATAATTAGTTGAGCAGGCATAGTTACTTAGAAGTTGACAACTGATTTTAATCGGTTCGACATGGGGAGGAGTTAGCTAGTTAGCAGTCTGCTCAAAAAAAGTAAAGATTCTTAGAGTTTAATCTAGGCCTAAAATGGTTATAATGGCTTCACTTTGTAATTAAAGTTACCATAACACCATGTCACAACCGACAATCGAATCAATTTTACACGAGAAACGGTTATTTCATCCGTCCGAGGACTTCTCCAAACAGGCCCGGATTAAGAGCATGGAAGAGTACCGGGAACTCTACGAGAAAGCCAAAGCTAACCCGGAAGCCTTTTGGGCAGAATTAGCCGAAAATGAGTTGCACTGGTTTAAAAAATGGGATCAGGTGCTGGACTGGCAGCCACCTTTTGCTAAGTGGTTTGTGGGGGGCAAAATTAATATTTCCTATAATTGCCTCGATCGCCATTTGACTACCTGGCGCAAAAATAAAGCCGCTTTAATTTGGGAAGGCGAACCGGGAGACTCTCGCACCCTGACTTATTCCCAACTACATCGGGAAGTTTGCCAAATGGCTAACGTGATTAAACAGTTGGGAGTCAAAAAAGGCGATCGCGTTGGGATTTATATGCCCATGATACCAGAGGCGGCGATCGCTATGTTGGCTTGTGCCAGAATTGGCGCACCCCATACCGTCATTTTTGGCGGTTTTAGTGCCGAGGCTTTAAAAGACCGCCTCGAAGATGCCCAAGCTAAATTGGTGATTACTGCTGATGGTGGTTGGCGCAAAGATGCGATCGTACCCCTAAAAGAACAGGTAGATAAGGCTTTACAAGCTGGTGCGCCTAGTGTTGATAACGTTTTGGTCGTACAGCGCACTCAGCAAAAAATCCAGATGGAACCCGGACGGGACCACTGGTGGCATGACTTGCAACAAAATGCTTCCGGGCAATGTCCCGCCGAAGAAATGGATAGTGAGGATATGCTGTTTATCCTTTACACTAGCGGGACTACTGGTAAACCCAAGGGAGTTGTACACACTACTGGTGGCTATAATCTTTACAGTCACATTACTAATCAGTGGGCTTTTGATTTACAGGATACTGATGTTTACTGGTGTACCGCTGATGTGGGTTGGATTACTGGCCATAGTTATATTGTCTATGGGCCTTTGTCCAATGGGGCCACAACTTTGATGTATGAAGGGGCTCCCCGTGCTTCTAATCCCGGTTGTCTGTGGGATGTGGTAGAAAAGTATGGGGTCACTATTTTCTATACTGCTCCTACTGCTATTCGAGCTTTGATGAAAATGGGTGAAAGACACCCTAATGCTCGTGATTTGTCTTCCTTGCGGATTTTGGGAACCGTCGGAGAACCCATTAACCCAGAAGCCTGGATTTGGTATAACCGCGTCATTGGTCACGGAAAATGTCCCATTGTTGATACTTGGTGGCAAACCGAAACCGGGGGTTTTATGATTACTCCTCTTCCCGGTGCGACTCCTACTAAGCCGGGTTCCGCTACTTTGCCTTTCCCTGGAATTATTGCTGATGTGGTTGATACCGAAGGCGAACCTGTTACTAATAATTCTGGGGGGTATTTGGTGGTGCGTCACCCCTGGCCGGGTATGATGCGGACTGTTTATGGCGACCCCGATCGCTTCCGTCGTACTTATTGGGAGTATTTACGACCTAAAAATGGCGATTATGTCTACTTCGCTGGTGATGGCGCTCATAAAGATGAGGATGGCTATTTCTGGGTGATGGGCCGCGTTGATGATGTGATTAATGTTTCCGGTCATCGCTTGGGGACTATGGAGGTTGAGTCCGCTTTGGTTTCTCATCCCGCTGTCGCTGAGGCGGCTGTGGTTGGCCGTCCTGATGAGGTTAAGGGTGAGGAAATTGTGGCTTTTGTTACTCTCGAAGGCGATCGCCAACCTGATGAAGCCTTGGAAAAAGAGTTGAAGCAGCACGTTGTTAATGAAATTGGCGCTTTGGCTCGTCCCGGAGAAATTCGCTTTTCTGATGATTTGCCTAAGACTCGTTCCGGTAAAATTATGCGACGTTTATTGCGATCGCTTGCTTCCGGCCAGGAGATTTCTGGGGATACTTCCACTCTCCAAGATCGCACCGTTCTCGAAAAGTTGCGCGGTGGCGCTTAGTTGAGCAATTCCCTCCCTCCTTAATTGAACCCGGATTTTCTTAGCCACAACTTTGGTGCGTCAGTTTCCCCCATTTCCCCATCGGGAAATCATTAATTAATTGCTCTGACGCACCCTTTTTTGATTTTTTCGTCAATATCCAAATCCGCCCCGCCGCAGGGGTTGACAGGGAGCCGAAATTTTGCTACGATATTAGTATCAAGTTAGATAATGGAAATATAATCTAATTTTTAAAAAATGCACATATTTCCATTATAACATAAGTATACTGTCAAGCACCCCAAAAGTCAAGCCCCTACCCCCAAAAAGCGAAATTTTTAACATTTCTTAACATTAATTGAGGCGGGATTTTCTTAGCCACAACTTTGGTGGGTCAGTTTCCCCATTTCCCCATCAGGAAATCATTAATTAATTGCTGACGCACCCGATCGCATTTTTGATTTTTTCGTCAATATCCAAATCCGCCCCGCCGCAGGGGTTGACAGGGAGCCGAAATTTTGCTACGATATTAGTATCAAGTTAAATAATGGAAACATAATCTAATTTTTAAAAATTGCAAATATTCCCATTATGATACAAGTATACTGTCAAGCACCCCAAAAGTCAAGCCCCTACCCCCAAAAAGCGAAATTTTTAACATTTCTTAATATTTGATTTTTTCGTCAACATTTCAGGTCATCTGGGGAGAGCAAGAATTTAATCCAAGATTTGCTTTATATCTTAGGACAATAAGGTACAATACCCCCAAAGATTCGCAACTCAATAATGAGTATACGGTCAAACCCCAGACCATGCCAAATTTCCCTGACGACATACTCATCAAGTTGGATTCTTCATGGTAAAATCCAATCATGCCTTACAAAGCTTTCCGGACAAAACTAAAACTCAATGACCGTCAAGCCACCTTGATGGCCAAACACGCGGGGTATGCTCGATTTGTGTTCAATTGGGGATTACACTTATGGATGTCAGCTTATCAAGAGGGACTCAAGCCTAACGTCAACTCCATCAAAAAGGTTTTTACGAATTATGTGAAACCTCAATATCCTTGGATGTCCGAATTGTCTTCTAGAGTTTATCAATATGCCTTCATTAATCTAGGGGATGCCTTTAAGCGCTTCTTCAAAGGAATAAGCAGTTATCCTAAATTTAAGAAGAAAGGCCACCATGATAGCTTTACCCTTGACAATTGTGGCAAACCATTCAAGTTGTCAGGAACTCGCCATAAGCTGCCTTTTGTGGGCTGGGTTTCTACATTTGAGGCTCTACCCGAAAGTTGGGTTAAGAAAGTCACCCTAACGCGCCAAGCAGGTGACTGGTATATTAGCTTTTTCGTAGAAATCACGCCAGAAATTACACCGAAATATCGAGAGAGAATCGGGGTTGACCTAGGAATTAACAATTTGGCGACTTGCTCCGATGGGACCCAATTCTCTAATCCCAAGGCTTATAAAGCAGCCACCCAAAAACTAGCTCGATTACAACGTCATTTAAGTCGCAAAGTCAAAGGCTCGAAAAATTGGGCCAAATGTCTCTTAAAAGTTCAAAAGCTACATCAAAGAGTAGCAAACATTCGGCGGGACACGATTCATAAAATAACTACTTTCTTGGCTAAGAACCACAGCCAAGTAGTCATTGAAGATTTGAATGTGTCAGGTATGCTGAAAAATCATTGTTTGGCGGGTTCTATCGCTGATGCTTCATTTTATGAGTTCCGTCGTCAACTAGGTTACAAGGCAGAACGTTATGGTTCAAAGTTGATTATTGCCGATAGATTTTATCCATCCAGTCAACTGTGTTCTAATTGCGGTTATCGTCAAAAAATGCCCCTAGTCCGTCGGACTTTTGAATGTCCAAACTGTGGCCTGAAGATTGATAGAGATTTGAACGCCAGTATAAATTTAGAAAAATCGCCTGGTTCAGACGATTACACTTGTGGACGGGGTGCTGCCGACAGTCCCGGACGAAGCCAGAAATAAACATCAATATCCGGCTATGTCCGGTTTTGTTTAAGTTTTATAGAGCAGTTGAAAGGGGGGATAATTATATGCGCGGGAAATTTGGGTCAAACTTTGATACCAATTATTGATAGTTTGTTGAGCAGGATAGGGACTATAATTGCGGGACTGTCTGAGAAATTGAATCATCTGGTGTTTGTCTTGGGTGTGATAGCTTAAAGCAGCTAACCAAACCAGGACTTGATAGCGACAGAGGGTTTCTAGGGGACGCATCCAATTTCGTAGGGTAGGACGAGAAAAGTAATTTTGAATAAGTTGATTACAGTCAGAGGAAAGGATAGCGATCGCATATCGTTTCAAGTTATAATCAGCCTCGACTGTTATAGTCCTTCTTTGTAGACAAATTCCCGCAGCGCCATGGGATGCTAAATTTAGCAATAAATCTATAGTAGCAGCATGGGGAGATAGACTCGAGTCAAACCCTCCCCAGCGTTTAACCCAGGAATTGCGGAATAAAATCGCACCAGTTTCCACCAATCGCCACAAGTCTGTTAACATCCAGATATGGACACCATGTAAACCGTCGCGACCCTGCAAAATTGGCGCGAGATTATTGTAAGGCTGAACTTCCGAAATTAGCTGATTTTCCTCCCAAATTTCCCAACCAGAGAATACCATTTCCAGTGAACCCGCACGATTATCAAAAGCATCTATCAGGTCTGATAAACTATGAGGTAGTAAAGTAGAACCCCCATCTAAAAACAGGATAAATTCTCCCCTAGCAATATCTAAGCCTCGGTTTCTAGCAGCCACAATTCCCTCGCCACATTGACCAACATATTGCAAAGATTTTCCATAACCTTCTAGGACTTCCGGGGTGTTGTCCGTCGAACCGTTATCAATCACAATAATCTCGCAACCATCGATATTTTGATTAAGGATACTATCAAGAGTTTTGGGTAAACTGATACCCTGATTATCGCTACAAACAATAATACTAATTTGGGGAGAATTAGCCACCGTCGCGGGGATTAAATAATCAGTAGCATCAGCAGTATTACCCGCGAAATGTCCTTGTAAAAGAGCTTGATTTTGCTTTGCTTCCCGTCCGTGAAACGCTTCGATGCGGTTTCCCCGAAGATGTCCGTAGTCATGATTTTGGTGAACAATCGTAATAGTTTGACTCCCGTTAATTACCCGATATCCTTGTTTTAATCCTTCTCCCACCATCCAATTATCCCAACCCGGACGACCAATAGCAAAAGCCGGAAGTTGATTAAACAGAGGTTTAGGAAATACAAAGTAATCTAACGCACCGATACCGCTAAATATTCCCGCTGTATGAATTTGATGATGTAGCTGTTGTTCCCAGTTAGGGTTATCAAAATTCACAGGTTCTTCAATATCCAAATTCCAACGTCGTCCCACCATCAGAAACCTAGAGTAATTAGCAATCACCTGTTGAACATTCCCGAGAAAATCGCTAGTTAGGATAATATCCGAGTTAATATATGTTAAAATATCGTGGGAAGCGTGATGATGTACTTGGCTAAAAATATCATTTAGCAGAGGGGTTCCATATTCGTTAACTTGGACATTCGGAATATGTCTCACCTTCAATTTACTAGCCACTTCTGCGGTTCCTGTCTCATCACCAAATAAGATAATTTCCGGTCTCGGAACCAGTTTAGTCCAACTGGTAATCGCATTATCTTGAATCATTCCCACACTTCCCACAAACGCTTTAGGAACCGCAAAAATAGTCACCTTAACAGTAGGTTGAATATTATCAAAAATCCAGACACGACCTTTTTTAGTTCCCATAGAAATTAACTGATACTACAAATCCTCTGTTCGTCTAATTTAGCGGTCAACACCTGGGAGAGTTGGGTGAGATAGTAGGTGGGTTAGGTAACACACATCCACCCCACCTTTTATATGGTAATTTAGATGTTAGTCTGGCATAGTTTCAGCAATAATTTTAGCAAACATCTTGACAAGAGCAGCATTATATGTATTCCCAGACTGTGCTACAGCAGGTTGATACTGTTGTACTGGCTGTCCTGGTGGCGACATATTTTGATACTGTTGTATATGCTGTATCTGTTGTATCTGTTCCCGCAGTTTTTGAATTTCCGACCTCGACTCTTCCAATTCTTTCTGCTGTTGCTGTAGTTGAGACTGCGACTCTTCCAATTCTTTCTGCTGTTGCTGTAGTTGAGACTGCGAACCCTCTAACTCTTCCTTAATTTTATGTAACTCAAATGTAGCCTGTTCAAGTTCCACCTGTACTTCATCTAATTGGAAGTTAGCCATTTCCAGTTCTTCCCTGGTATCATGTAACTCCGAGCGAGACTTATCGAGTTCCTGTTGAGTTTCCGTCTGTTTATTCTGTGCATTTTTAAGCTGGTCTTGAACTTCCTTAACTTTGGTTTCCAGTTTCTTCCTTTCAGACTGAGAGTTTTCCAACTCCTTCTGCTTCTGCTGAAAATCAGATTGAGACTTTTCGAGGTCTTTCTGAGTCTGCTGTAGTTGAGACTGAGAGTTTTCCAACTCCTTCTGCTTCTGCTGAAAATCAGATTGAGACTTTTCGAGGTCTTTCTGAGTCTGCTGTAGTTGAGACTGAGAGTTTTCCAACTCCTTCTGCTTCTGCTGAAAATCAGATTGAGACTTTTCCAGGTCTTTCTGAGTCTGCTGTAGTTGAGACTGAGAGTTTTCCAACTCCTTCTGCTTCTGCTGAAAATCAGATTGAGACTTTTCCAGGTCTTTCCGAGTCTGCTGTAGTTGAGACTGAGAGTTTTCCAACTCCTTCTGCTTCTGCTGAAAATCAGATTGAGACTTTTCCAGGTCTTTCTGAGTCTGCTGTAGTTGAGACTGAGAGTTTTCCAACTCCTTCTGCTTCTGCTGAAAATCAGATTGAGACTTTTCCAGGTCTTTCTGAGTCTGCTGTAGTTGAGACTGAGAGTTTTCCAACTCCTTCTGCTTCTGCTGAAAATCAGATTGAGACTTCTCCAGGTCTTTCTGAGTCTGCTGTAGTCGCGTATGGTATTGTTCTAATTCTGATAGGATTTGGTCTCGTTGATATTGAGACTGTTGTAACTCAGTCTGAGTTTGTTCTAATTGAGACTGGGAGTTTTCTAAGTCTTTCTGACTCTGTTTGAATTGAGAATAGGATTTCTCTAAATCAGCTAAGATTTGGTCTCTTATCCCCTTGGACTCTTCTAACTCTTCCTGACTTTGTTCGAGTTGTGAGTGCAGATTTTTTAATTCAAGCTGAGTCTGCTGTAGTTGAGACTGAGAGTTTTCCAACTCCTTCTGCTTTTCCTGAAAATCAGATTGAGACTTTTCGAGGTCTTTCCGAGTCTGCTGTAGTTGAGACTGAGAGTTTTCCAACTCCTTCTGCTTTTCCTGAAAATCAGATTGAGACTTTTCGAGGTCTTTCCGAGTCTGCTGTAGTTGAGATTGAGACTTCTCCAGGTCTTTTTGATGTTGTTGTAGTTGATATTTTAAAAGTTCCTGTTCTGATTCTAATTCTTGGAGGCGAGATTGAGTTATTTTAAGTTCGGTTGGTTTGGGTACTGTGGGAGGTTGGAGGCGAAGATTTTGGGCGATTTCGGAAGGAATTACTGAGGTATTGATTAGGTTGTTGTGAATATAAACCACTTCATACCGAGAGGGATGATAGGGAGTCGCTTGCGCTACGGGGGTGAAATAATGTTCATTGAGAAAGGCGTTAAGTTGCTCAAAAGTTGCGCCACCTTCAAAGAGTTTATTTTGGCTGGTTGTGCTGTAAATAGCATCAAGATGTTGCAGAATTTCTGAGGCTCCTGTTAAGGCGAGAAGTTCGGCTCCTTGGATGTCTAAACATAGTATATTATAGTCTTCTGGAAGCAGGTTAAGTTCCGTTAAAATGCTGTCAATTGTGCGGGTTTCAACGGGTATTTGCTGAGTTTCTGTGAGGTTGGGATACAGTTTTTTGTATTCTGTTAGTGACAAAATAGAACTGTTAGACTCGATGTTGGTAACGTGGAGAGTGGCGGTACTATTTTGGTCAGCGATCGCCACATGAACTGTCTGAATATTGGGTCGATCGCCTACAGCCATTTTCAACCTTTCACAGGTGACGGGATTCGCTTCTATTAGCAATATTTTCGCATTAGTAAACTTGGCAAAACGTTTGAGCGATCGCCCTTCTCCTGCTCCTACATATATAATACCACGAGGCGTAACTTTATGATCTTGAAAAATTTGGTGTAAGTTAAGTTTCATAGATACCAAAATATACTAAGTAAGTTGATTTCAAACTTTCCCGATAAGGCGACCAACATCTAGTTACTGTAGGCTGCCATATAGGGTATAATTAGGAAGTAGGTGTTAATCATCATGAGACATATTCCCGGATTTGCCAAATGCTAAATATCTGAGCGATCGCCTTCTTAATAGACTTTTATATAACCATCAATAAGTCAGCCATAACCGGAAAATTTTAGTGATGGTTTCCCGTTGATCAACTCCACGCCTCAAAATCCTGAGAAAATTGAGACAAAGACAATAAACAGATAGGGGGATATTCAGCCACCAAACGTCGCTCTATGGGGGTATTGTAGCCCCAGTCAGCCAAAAACAGTTTAACCTGTTGTAGGTCTGTTTGAGCTTGTACAGACAACAAAGTTTTCATTCTGTCTTCAACGAACCAGATCACCGGACTAGGATCAGAAAGAGTCATGAGATCCCGTAGAGTTTGGTGCTTAGGCTGTTTGTGTCCTTTCCCAAAAATCATACCCGGACCGAGAATAATTCCCTGTTGTCCGAGAAGCGATCGCACAAATCGTTCTTCCTTAGTAGTAATTATGCGTAATTCTATCATGTCCTGCTCAAGAATAACCCGAAGGCGATCGCATACCCCCGGATAAAAGCCATGTAAAGCCAACCACCCTGGTAGGTCTGTGGCGATCCACTCATCGCGAATTTGATCAAGTCGAGGGCCAAGAACTTCCGGTGACAAATGTTCTTGTTCCAGCAGTTGACGTGATATACTATGCCAATCGCTGAGAATCTCAGATTCAGTCCACCCCAAAACCAAAGCCCTGATCAAAAGAGGCATTTCCCAACCCGTTTCAATCACAGGTCTAGTGCAGTAGAATCTAGGGGGTAAATCATCCGGTGGGGTAGACTCAGGAGGCGACCAAACTTCGAGATATGTACGCCAAGCCGTCTGAAAATACTCCAGCAAGCCATCACAGAGAACACCATCAAAGTCCAAGGCGAGAAGATTGGGTCTATCTGACATAGTTTTAGTATGTTGTAGGGCAATTTACCGAAATTCTTGAGTTGTTGTGGTAGCTTTTAGTGTAGCATCTAAACAGGTGTGTTAATTAACCCTTGGGGAATTGTCTTTGTGGTTTATACCTCAAACTCAGAGTTAAAAAACCCGTTAACCCCGCCGAAAAACCCGGACTTACCCCTTAACCAAGAGTCGCGGATACAAGATCCCCAACTACTGAGGATAGCCCGACGGGTGTATCATGCTTATTCAGAAGTACACGCCAAACGAATGCGCCGTCCGTCCGGTGTAGCCATTCATCTCCGCAGCTATCGAAGTTTACTGCTTTTCTCCCCCAAACCTGTTTTGCTTCCGGGAGAATGTTTTATCCCCTTTGACCAGATAGAATTAGAGTTATTTTAGCCCAGGGTAGGAACCGCGTGTGAAACCCCCGTGAAAGGTGAGAGTCCAATATGGAGATTTTAGTTGATCTACCAGCTTACTTGATTATATTTGCCCTAGGCGCTTCCATAGGTAGCTTTTTAAATGTCATTGTGTATCGAGTCCCCGCTGGTCTGTCCGTGTGGTATCCTCCCTCACGATGTCCCCATTGTCATACCCGTTTGGGTTTAAGTGAAAATATCCCAGTTTTCGGGTGGTTGTGGTTGCGGGGGAAATGTCGCCATTGCCATGCACCGATATCTATGCGCTACCCTCTAGTAGAAGGGTTAATGGGTGTATTGTTCTTGCTGGTATATGTAACCATCATGCCAGGGACTATAGTACAACTGTTTGGCTTGTGGGCGCTATTAGCTTGGTTGGTGGCGTTATCTCTAATTGATATAGATACCTTAACCCTTCCTAACCCTCTCACCCAGTCAGGTTTAGTGGTGGGGTTGTGCTTTCAAGGGTTACTGGGATTAAAAACGGCTGGGGTGATAGACCAGTTAATGGTGGGTGTTTTGGGGGCGGTGCTAGGATTATGGTTATTTGAAGCGATCGCCTTTTTGGGGTCCATGGCTTTTGGACAGACCGCTATGGGGGCGGGAGATGCTAAATTAGCGGCTCTTATGGGGGCTTGGTTGGGGTGGAAGATGCTATTGGTCGCAAGTTTCATCGCCTGTGGTTTAGGAGCCTTTATCGGCGCAGGAGCCATGGCTGTGGGCATATTAGACCGCCGCCAACCCATGCCATTTGGTCCTTTTTTAGCGATCGCCGCTGGTATAACTGCCCTGTGGGGTGAGATAATAGTATCTATGTATATGGAGTTATTTTTCCCAGTTATCTGAGGTAAAGTGCATCGGGCTTTGTGCCTATCCTAGAGATATATAATGATCGTGTCTTGGATTACACTAAAAACCACTGCTATGCGCTGGGAAGCCGAGTTAATGCAACAAGTCCTCGCCTCCCATGATATCCCAGCACGGGTAATTAGCCTAGGAGTTGGGTCATATATGGGGGTGGGGGGTCCGGCTAAATTGCAAGTACCATCGGAACATTTGTGGACAGCACTACTGCTGCTTAGTCCGGTGGACGAGGAGCCAGAGGAAGCTCAATAAATCATTTCCTCAATCAAACATCAGAACGTATTTTAATTAATGTCTCTATTTGACTGGTTTGCAAATCGACAAAAATCAGTTCCCATTAGTCCCGATCGCCAAGAGCGAGAAATTGCCGATGGTTTGTGGGTAAAATGTGAAAAATGCGGTGCATTAACCTACACCAAAGACTTACAGGCGAATCTTATGGTGTGTCTGCAATGTGACCATCACATGAGGGTTTACAGTGACGATCGCATTAAACAACTGATTGATGAAAATACCTGGCAGCCCATTGCTGCTAATCTGTGTTCAGTAGATCCGCTGAATTTCCGCGATCGCAAACCCTACAGCGATCGTCTGCGAGAATACCGGGAGAAAACAGGTCAAATTGATGCTGTACAAACGGGGACGGGTTTATTAAATGGGGAATCGATCGCCCTTGGGGTGATGGATTTTCGATTTATGGGGGGTAGTATGGGGTCGGTGGTGGGAGAAAAACTCACCCGGATGATTGAATATGGGACTGAGCATCAATACCCGGTAGTGATTATCTGTGCTTCCGGAGGGGCTAGAATGCAGGAAGGAATGTTAAGCCTCATGCAAATGGCGAAAATCTCGGCGGCTTTGGAACGACATCGAGAGAATAAACTTTTGTATATCCCTGTACTAACCAATCCTACTACTGGAGGGGTGACGGCTAGTTTTGCCATGCTCGGTGATCTAATTCTAGCTGAACCCCAGGCAACTATTGGTTTTGCGGGTCGTCGGGTAATTGAGCAAACCTTGCGAGAAAAACTACCTGATGATTTTCAAACTTCTGAATATCTGATGGCTCATGGGTTTATTGATGCGATCGTCCCTCGCACTCAGCTCAAAAAAACCCTCACCCAATTGATTAAACTGCACCGACCACCACAGCCTACCGGAAGACCCTTTGTAAAATTGTCCGACTCTAACTCCCGCAGCCATGTCCATCATTCTGAGGAAACCCAACAGCATCGATAATCTCTAAATCAGTGATTGGATAGTACCCACTACTGCATATAATTGGTGGGTGATGCCGGTTTTGACTAATTGTCATCGGTTTTTGCGGATTGGTCTAGGGCTGAAATGGCCTGCGACTACCATTTGGCGATCGCACAGGTGCTTAAACTTGGCGATCGCCTAGTAATTGCCTACCAACATCCCCAAACCCGTATAGTTGAGGATGTCAAAGCAATTCTCTCCGCCATTGAGGCCACAAGTGATTCAGAATCGTAGATCCAACGATTGACAAAGATCATTTAACACAGGACTATTGAGATAAGACTTCTGAGACAGAATCGCTAAAAACCAGGATCACAACTGCTCAATATTGCCGATTGAGTTGTGGCTGTGGTGCGTTCTATAATCATCTAAAAGTTAAGGAGAACCATGCTAAAAAGGTACATTTGGTTGGCTGTTGCCACTGTATTCTTCACCTTTCAAATGTGGGTGGGTAATGCAAACGCTTTGGAATTGACTGAAGAATTGAGAACCCTTCCCATCAATGCTCAAGGCGATACTGCTGTCTTGAGTCTCAAAGAAATCAAAAAAGGCCAACAGGTATTTAACGCCGCCTGCGCTCAGTGTCATGCGCTGGGTGTGACTAAAACCAACCCTGATGTTAACTTGAGTCCTGAAGCCCTGGCTTTGGCTACTCCCCCCCGCGATAACATTGCGGCTCTGGTTGATTATGTCAAAAATCCCACCACCTATGATGGCTTCATCGAGATATACGAACTGCATCCTAGCCTGAAAAGTGCAGACATTTTTCCCAAGATGAGAAACCTATCAGAAGATGATCTCTATAATGTAGCCGCTTACATTCTCTTACAACCCAAGGTTCGCGGTGAACAGTGGGGTGGTGGTAAATACCTCCGTTAATCTTTCCGCCTGAAAGATTCACCTAACTAAGTTTCTGACTTTAGGTTTTGGTTTTTGGTGGCTACTAAGAAGGGTTACTAACTACTCTGAAATTGTAACCACTAAAGTCCGCGAATTATCTAGGATAATCAGCGGAGCTAAAATCTAAAGTCTCCGATTTGACTGCTGATATTAAATACCTCAAATTTCCATGTTTCGTAACAGTTTTTTGCGCTCTCTACTGCTCTTATTTATCACCAATATAGTAGGATGGCTGATTTTTAGTTTCCCGGTTCAAGCTCAAAATGTTGACCCCTATGTGTTAAGATATCTGACTGATCAACCTGTGGAAATACAGAGCGATCGCCAAGGTGGAACCCAGACCTTTTCGGTGGAGGATCTATCAGCGGGAAAAGTCTTGTTTACGGATAGTTGTTTGAACTGTCACGCTGGTGGTGTAACTATTCCCTATCCGACGGTTTCCCTGTCTCTGGAAGACCTGAAGGGAGCCACCCCTCCGAGGGATACCATCAAAGATTTAGTCGCTTATATGAGGCATCCCGTCAGCTATGATGGTAGTGATACTAACTACTGGTGTCGGGAAATTCCCGAAAATTGGCTTGACGATGCAGAAATTGATAACCTAGCCGCTTTTATCTTACAATCAGCCATAAAAGCACCCGGTTGGGCTAAAAAATGACGGGATTATAGCACATTAATAAACCCGAGTCAAGGGGTGAGTTAATTAGTTTTGCCAGCTAAATATCACCCTTACAGCGGGTTAAATAAATCTGAGCGACCTTATCTTGGGGGTTCCGTTCTAAACAGGATTCAAAAAGTGCGATCGCCTCAGAAATCTCGCCTAAATAATAGTGTAATAATCCTCGCTCAAACATAGTTTTTGTGGCTTGTTTTCCGGCGCGCAAGTCGGGGGGGTCAGCATCAAAGACCTCAAACACAGAAACCATTTCTAATTTACCCTTAACCTGAACATGATCAATAAGGCGGATACCATATTCATTAATATGGTTAAGTCGGACAAAGGTATAGTGAGAGATTAACAGAGACACCCCATAATTTTTAGTTAATCCTTCCAAACGGGAAGCCAGATTAACCGCATCACCAATTACAGTACCATCCATGCGAGATTTTCCCCCCACAGTTCCCAACATCAATTTTCCGGTATTAATACCAATACCAATTTCAATAGGAGGACGATAGGTAGGTTTGGTGGGGTCGGTACGCCGTCGAGTTTTGTTGTATTCTGCGAGTAAGTCAAGCATTCTAATTCCGGCTCGCAGAGCATCATCGGCGCTCTGGCTAAAGAGGGCCATAATTTCATCACCAATGTACTTATCAACAAAGCCTCGATATTCAGCGATCGCCGGTTCTACATGGGATAAATAAGCATTAATAAACTTAAAATTATCCTCTGGGGTCATTTGTTCCGAGAGGCTAGTAAAATCGCGAATATCAGCAAATAAAACCGACATTTCCCGTTGAACATTATCCCCCAGTTGAACATCAACAATACTATCTTTACCGAGATATTGTAGAAATTGGTGAGGAACAAAGCGGAAAAAGGACTGGTTGAGTTCAAATAATTCCGAGGTAAAACGTTCTAATTCTGCTTCAGCGCGTTTGCGTTCCGTGATATCTTCAACAAACCCTTGATAATAGAGAATATCACCATTTTCATCATTAACAATTCTGGCACTTTCAGAAATCCAAATAATCTCACCATCACGATTATAAACCTGAGATTCAAACTTAGAGATTTCGTGGCGCTGATGCAAAGTTTCTAATAATTCATCCCAACGATTTGGTTGAACATATAACTGTTTTTGGACATCAGTTATAGAGGACATGAGTTCCTTGGGGGACTCATAGCCATAAATCTTAGCCAAAGTGGGATTAGCATTAATAAACTTTCCATCAGGGGAAATTTGAAAAATCCCTTCCAGAGCATTTTCAAAGATACTGCGATATTTGCGTTCAGTCTTACCCAAAGACTCAATCAAATTGGCTTGGTCTTGGGTGAGTAATTCTAAGGCGCGGTTCATTTCCTGAAGCTGAAAATTTTGGTCAGTGAGTTGTTTTTGTTGCTGGAAACTGTTAATCGCTTCAGTAATGGTTAAAGTCAAATCTTCATTTTCCCAAGGCTTAGAAATATAGCGATAAAGTTTAGCATATTGAATAGCATTAAATACCCCATCAATATCAGCATGACCTGTCAGCATAATATTCATAGTATTGGGGGATAAATGATGAATGGCTTTTAACACCTCATCTCCCCGCAAACCCGGCATCATATAATCAGAAATGACTACCGCCAATTCTTCCCCAGCTTCAATCAATTCTTGGGCTAATTTAATGCCTTCACTGCCACTCCCAGCACATTCAAACCGATATTTGCCACCCAATGTTCTCCGAAGCAGTCGCCTCAGAGTGTCCAAAATCATAGGTTCATCATCGACACAGAGAATAACTGGTTTGGTCATTAGTCAATAAGGAAACGGGGGAAAATTAAAAAGTGTGCTGATGATTAGGAGCGACCATCTCTGTTTTCCTTGTTTGAAGTCAGGATAGCTGCTTTTTGTACACCCCAAACACACTTTACACCCTAATGCCTCAACTGTTATTGTGCCATTTCCTCAAGTTCGCGGATACGCTGTAAGGCATCCTGATGAGAATCTGAACGTCCCAGTTGTTGATAAAGTTCTGCGGCTTGGCGAAAGTCAGCTAAGGCTTCCTCAAATTCTTGACGACGGATATGACTGAGGGCACGATTATAATAGGCATCAGCAAAACCGGGATTAAGCTCGATCGCCCTAGTATAATCAAGAACGGGATTGGGGCCACGGGTTGGTTCATTCAGCACCAATAGTGTCCGCGCTAATCCCAAATTAAAATAGGTTTCTGGGGAATTAGGATTCAATTCTAAGGCTCGGTTAAAATCAGCGATCGCCTCCCACGCATAACCGCGATCCAACCAACTCAATCCGCGAAAGTAGTAGGTTTCCGCATTTTGGGGAGTATCCAACGACACAGGAGAGGCTTCTAGCGTGTCCGAATCGATTTGTAAATCATTAGGACTTAACTGAGCTTGTGATAGCTGTTCCAGAAACAAATTAATGGGAACGGCAGCATTAAACCCTGTTTTAATGGGGGTAACATCTCCAGAACGAGTTTGAGCAAATCCAAACTCACCTTGACCGTGTAAACCCACCACACGGCCTTGAGAATCAAATACTGGACCCCCACTCATACCACTCCAAGTAACAGCCTGATACCGCAAATTATAGCCTTCTGGGCGATTTTTGGGGCGACTGGTGACCAATCCAGGGGAGAGTTCTGGTTCCCGTGCCGCGCCGGTTAACCCCCCAGTAGCGGGATAAGCATAGACATAAATCTGAACCCCAATCACTACCTGTTCGGAATCGGCTAAAGTGGCGATCGGGTATTCTTGGGTACTTTCAAATCTTACTACTGCTAAATCGGGTTCATCCTTAGTAGTCTGTAGCCTAGTAACACTGGTGACCGGGTGACTTTGACCATCATGGGTGCGGATACTGTAGGCGACATCAGTTGCTTGTACTACATGATTAACGGTCAGGACTGTATAGATATTATCTTGTCTAGCAATAATGACCCCAGAACCGTCTCCGAGGGCGCTATTAATTTGAACTGTAATGGGTGCGGCGATTTCTGCGACTTGCTGGGCGCTTTTAGCAGCTAGGGCGACTTGACAAGTTATGACCAGGGCGGCAGTTGTTGCCATTCCGGTTAAAATGGTTGTCAGGGAATCAAAGCGAGAAAGACCCAAGTTGAACATGGTTATATCCCTAAAATTTAATTAGTTAGTCTATGGTAATCTGACGTAAACTCCATCAAGTTTGTTCGGGGTAGTTACGGGAAACAAAGGGTTAAATTATAGTGTGACCGGGTTCCGCTACAGCCTCGGACTTCCTGGCTAGGTTTTATCTATGATAGCCTGAGTGAGTCCTTCTAGGGTATATTCTTGGGCTTCAATATCGACCTTTCCTAGGAGAGTTTGGCAGGTCTGGGAGGTCTGGGGACCTATAGAGGCGATCGCTACTCCGGTGAGTAAATCTCGCCAGGAATCACCCGCAAAGCCTTCTAGGAGTTTACAGAAATTTTTGACAGTCTTGGAACTGGTAAAGGTGGCAATATCAATTGTACCATTTTCTAAAGCTAATTGAATATTAGGGTCGATGGTATCTGGACAAGCAGACTCATAGGCGGGAACTTCTACTACTTCCGCCCCTGCTTGGGTTAATTCTTTCACTAATATCTCCCGCCCTCCGGTTTCCACTCTGGGGAATAATAGACGTTTTCCGCTGACTGATTCGGGGAAGTTTTCCACTAGGGAATCAGCGATAAAATCCGGGGGGATAAAATCAGGATTTAGTCCCCATTGTCGCAATACCATGGCGGTTTTTTTGCCGACGACAGCAATTTTTGTATTGGCTAAAATGCGGGTATCTTTCCCACTAGCCATGAGTCTTTCACAAAAGAATGAGACAGCGTTAGCAGAAGTGAGTAATAGCCAGTCAAAAGGCTTTGATGTATCATAAAATGCGATCGCTTTATCCAGGGGTTCCCAAGTAGAAGGAGGCGTGATAATTAGGGTAGGCATTTCTAGGACTTCAGCCCCTTTTTGTTCCAGCAAACTGCGAAACTCGTTGGATTGTTCCGAGGAACGGGTGACTAAAATGGTGTGATTAAGTAATGGACTCAGCATAATTCTTGAGTGGTTTTGGCGAGGCTGTAGATAGGTTTGCAGTTGCACCACATTCCCCACAACTATGACACTGGGAGATAAAGATTCTCGTGATGTTTTATCTACAATATCATTTAACGTGCCAACGATTACCTTTTGATTAAAGCGACCCCCATTTTTAATAATAGCTATGGGAGTTTCAGGCGATCGCCCATGTTGTCTAAGTTGGTGTACAATCACAGGTAAATTTCGCGCCGCCATGAGAATAACTAAAGTTTCCAGTTCCGATAAACTCGCCCAATTTAGGGCTTCCGGTTCATGGGCTGTCATGACTGCAAAACACCGACTCATGACTGTATCGGTGACAGGAATACCAGCCAGTAGGGGGGCGGCCAATGCTGAGGAAATACCTGGAACCACCTCAAATTCACACTTAGCAGCAATTAAGGCTTGAATTTCCGTACTAGCGCGACCAAAGATAAATGGATCGCCGCCCTTGAGTCGCACCACCAGTTTTCCCTGTTGACAATATTTGACTAATAAACGATTAATTTCGCTTTGGGGGGTAGTGACTTGGCTACCCCGCTTTCCCACATATACTTTCAGACAATGGGGCGAAATTAGGGGTATAATTGACTGGTCAACTAGGGCATCATAAACTAGGACTTCAGCCTGCTTCACTAACTGATAGGCTTTGACAGTCAAATAAGCTACATTTCCTAATCCCGCCCCTACTAAATACACTTTTCCCGTGAATTTGGTCATGGTTTCTCTATACTGCACACCTAGTCACATATACTGCCCAAAATCTCTGATTTTCTGATTCTCTGATTCAATAGTACCATTAGCCGGTTTTCAGACTGTCACAGCGATCGCCATATAGGTTAACACCTTCTGCATAATAATGATTACCACCCCTGAGAGATTATACTCTACCTGGTCTTGGGGAATGTCCCGCAGTATGAAAATTTTGGACTTGAGGGCTTTTAAGTATGAAGTTACCATTTAATTTCGGTTTTTTTACCGCTGGATTTGTTTTGCTTTTATTGCTGACTTTTTCCATACTTCAGTGGCTAAATATTCCCAGTGGTAGTTTTGTGGATTGGATTATCGGTGGCATTACCTTTTGGTGGCTATTGTTAATAGTAACTGTTCCTTGGAATATACACTTTGATGCTAAGGAAGTTCTCGCCGAGGCGGCGGAGTCCGACAAAAAAGGGATTCGGATTGAACCCAGTCAGCGTTCTTATGTGCATAAATTAGTCAGTCGTTCTTTAGGGGTGGCGATCGCCTTACATATAGCTAGTGCGATCGTGCTTTTATCGTTATCATGGGCGGGAATTAGTGTAGTGGGATATATCGGCTCTGTAGCCGCGTTATTACTAACCATTTTACGTCCCTCTCTCCGAGGTTATCAATACTTAGTAACCCGTTTATCAATGGTACGTCGGGAGTTTTCTTATCCCCGCGAGGATGTAGTAGAATTGAGAAATAGAGTAGAAGTTGTGGAGGCTTTATTAGAGGTTACCAAGAAAAGTCTCGACCCGAATAAATCCAATTCTTGGGCATCCCAACAAAACCAAAAACTAGCTTTTTGTCAAAGTGAAATCACCCGTTTAGCCGCCGATATGCAAACTCTCAAAGCCACCAACCAATCCGAACATGAGCGCCTTTCGCGTACAGCCGAAAAGGCGATCGCGCAAATTACAGAAGATGGCAAAATTCTCAATAACGTGAGAGAAATTATCCGATTTTTCAAAGAAGCCTAATCATCCCTTGAAAATCTTTCACTCACTCATACCCACCTCATTAATTATTGATTGCGTTTGGTTATTGTTTATGGAGCTTCTCGCTTCTGTGTCCGTGTCTTGGTATTGGGGGACTTCTCCCGCTTCTGTTTCTGGTTTGGCTCCTTCTCCTGGGTCTGTTGTTTTATGGGCTTCCGGGGCTGGTGCGTCCTTCGTGGGCGTGCGTCCTTCTGCCCGGTCCTTCTCTCGCTGGGTTGGTGTGGTCTGGTTCTCCTCTCGTCGCGCCGCTGTGTCCTTCGGGCGTGCCGTGTCTTCCGAGGCGTTTGGCGGCGGGGTTATCACTGTTCGTCCCTCTGGGGGCTGGTGGGTTGTCTCAGTCCCCGTGTTTGTGGGCTCTGTTCGGGGTGGTCGGTTTGGTCGGAGCTTACCTCTGTCGGTGTGGGCGCTGTAGGGTGCGCCAACAACTATCGGGAAAACCAACTAACTAGGGGTTGCGACCCACGCGGAAAATTCTGTTGGGTGTCCCAACCCAAAAACACCATCTCTCACCTTCTGTTGGGTTTCACCCAACCTACAAAGCTGCTGTTGGGTTTCACCTAACCTACAAAGCCTGCTGTTGGGTTTCACCTAACCTACAAAGCCTGCTGTTGGGTGAAACCCAAGCGACAAAGCCTACAAAGCCTGCTTTTGGGTGAAACCCAAGCGACAAAGTTTAGTCGTAGCGATGATTGGTTGATGTAATTATTCTCATCTTTTGCCACCTTCACATCTGTACAATCGCCAACCTCATCAAAAGACTAGCACTATGATATACTTTGATCAGTATGTCAGGACATTCTCTGATCGGCAGTTTTGGGTTTGCTCAGGTCTGAAGTATAATGCGATTCCAGTTATCTTCCCAAAAATTATCTACTCAAGCCTTACAATGGCGCTATTTTAGCTTGTCTTGTGTCTCTTCTCCCCTTGTCGGTGCTTATTTATTAGGACATACTTCTGCTAGTTTTGGGTGGAAATGCCTGATTTTATCAGCGACGGGTATTCCTTGTCCTAGCTGTGGGATGACTCGTGCTTTTGTAGAAATTGCTAGGGGAAACCTCAGAGAATCTCTCTCCTATCATGGATTGGGAATCGGCATTTTTGTGGGTTTTTTATTGCTCACTATTCATTTATGTATTGAAATTTTAACCCGTCGTTATTTGTCTAGTTCCTTGCATGATTGGTTATTCAAGCATAAGATCGGGTTGCTAGGATGGTTTATGATCGTCTTATTCGGTTATCATGGGATTCGCTTGGCTGTTTTCTTCACAACCGGGGAACTCACCCTAAACCAGGCTTTCATCTAACCTGGGTAATGTCACAAATAATTGCTTAATGTAAACAAAAATTAAACAAATATAAATTAATTCTATAATTTTCCTGAGATGATCCCAATTGGGGCTAGTCTAAAAGAAAATGAGTTAGGGGTTAACATAGATGTCAGAACCTACATTACAGGAAGCCAATAGTAAGAAAGTTGCTGCTGGAGTTTTGGGAATTCTTTTGGGTGGATTGGGGATTCACAAGTTCGTTTTAGGGTATAATACAGAGGGGTTAATTATGCTGTTGTCAACCCTGTTTACTTGTGGAGTAGCAGCAGTAGTTGTAGGGGTAATTGGTTTGATAGAAGGAATTATTTATTTGACTAAAAGTGATGAAGAGTTTTTGCAGACTTATATGCTCAATAAAAAAGGATGGTTTTAACGTCTATAGACTGGTAAAATTCAAAAATCAGTATAATCTGAATATTACTGATTTTTTCTGATTATATTTCCGGCACTTTATCAAAAATGTTGATTAAGAGAAAGGCGATTTTATTAACTGGATTGACAGGAATCAGCCTCCTGTACTTTATAGCTTTTTCCAGTTTTTCGTTTCCGGTATGGATACGCGGTAATCTTGCCTTAATTCCCTTACAGGTGTTGGCTATTTTATACGTTATATACTGGAATAATCGACACTAAAATTGGGGACGGGTAAAATAAAGTTAGCGTCGATTCCCGTTTATAGGATTGGTGAAAGTCCTATGAAGGATACCTACAAAGTAACATAAGGGATGATGGCTAAAGGTTTGGGAAAAGAGGCGATACTGGCTGCTTCCGAGGGCGATCGCCTTTTCCGCAGTAGTATTAAATCTTTCCCCCCTACCCGCCTCTTTCCCGTAGTCGTAGGGTGCGACCCACGCGGGAGGTTCCGTTGCAGGTCTCAACCCAAAAACACCATCTCTCACCTGCTGTTGGGTTTCACCTAACCTACAAAGCCTTCTGTTGGGTGAAACCCAACCTACAAAGCCTGCTTATCAGTGAGGAATGGCATGGGAAGTAAATTCGCGAGAGACTTATCAGGAAATATGAATAACCAAGATCTTCATAAACACTTAGCGGTTCTTGAGCTGGAGCCAGGCGCTTCCTTAGAAGAAATTAAAGCCTCTTATAAGGAACTTGTTCAGATTTGGCATCCAGATCGGTTTGATAGCAATTCCAATTTACAGCAACGTGCTCATCTACAGTTACAGCGGATTAATGAGTCATATGAAATTCTCAAAGATTATTGCGAACACAATGAGTATCGAACTCCTGAAGATAGTTCACAGAATGCTAGACAGAAAACTGAGAGTCAAAGATCAACATCCAATATCTTGAAGCGAGTTATAAACATTTTGAACGAAGTGCCAGGAATGACTCCAGCACACCATCGAGATTTCAATCGTGCCATACCAAGATTTAAACTTGGTGATGGTTCAGTGGTGAAAACCTGGAAAAATCCTGTAGGTGTCGATCATGTATTCATTGCAGACAAAAGTGGCAATATGATTTTTGGTGGTTTTGTCGGTTGGATTCATTCAAATGCTCTTCAGGAAGCCATTGACGAAATTCATAAAGACTTCACTTAATGCGATCCTGGCTTCGCCCAGGCTGCGCGATCGCCCAACGACTCCCCAGGGCGATCGCCTTTTCCGCAGTAGTATTAAATCTTTCCCCCCTACCCGCCTCTTTCCCGTAGTCGTAGGGTGCGACCCACGCGGGAGGTTCCGTTGCAGGTCTCAACCCAAAAACACCATCTCTCACCTGCTGTTGGGTTTCACCTAACCTACAAAGCCTTCTGTTGGGTGAAACCCAACCTACAAAGCCTTCTGTTGGGTTTCACCCAACCTACAAAGCTACCCGCCTCTTTCCCGTAGTCGTAGGGTGCGACCCACGCGGGAGGTTCCGTTGCAGGTCTCAACCCAAAAACACCATCTCTCACCTGCTGTTGGGTTTCACCTAACCTACAAAGCCTTCTGTTGGGTTTCACCTAACCTACAAAGCCTTCTGTTGGGTTTCACCCAACCTACAAAGCTACCCGCCTCTTTCCCGTAGTCGTAGGGTGCGACCCACGCGGGAGGTTCCGTTGCAGGTCTCAACCCAAAAACACCATCTCTCACCTGCTGTTGGGTTTCACCTAACCTACAAAGCCTTCTGTTGGGTTTCACCCAACCTACAAAGCCTTCTACAAAGCTACCCGCCTCTTTCCCGTAGTCGTAGGGTGCGACCCACGCGGGAGGTTCCGTTGCAGGTCTCAACCCAAAAACACCATCTCTCACCTGCTGTTGGGTTTCACCTAACCTACAAAGCCTTCTGTTGGGTTTCACCCAACCTACAAAGCCTTCTGTTGGGTTTCACCCAACCTACTTCATCCGCTTATTTTCCACTCACCCCAACCGCTTTGCTAGTTGATGAAGCGGGTTGGTAAAAAAGTCTTGAGCAGCCTCCTAATCAAGCGTTCGCCTCTCCCCGGTAATCTTCTGGATTGAGGAAATTGCCATCTGAAATAAACCGTATCCCTAACGGCTGGCCGCAGGGCTGTGACGATAGTAATGCATTCTTCCTTTTCATCAGCCGTAACAATATACCATGGATGGGTCAAAAATGTATGTTGCATCCTACCCTTTCCTGGTTCGAGGCTGTCCTGATAAACAACCCGGTCACCGGAATAGTTTATCCAATAAATACGCAGATTTTTACCGGTTTCATTTTGAAAATAAATGGTGGTAGCATCACCTTTGAAAGACTGCATAGTTGAAATATCGGCGCAACTGTTTTGCACAAAGTGTTCAGCATTGAATACGGCAACGATTTGCTTTTGGGTAGCTTCATGATTCTCCTCACTATTTGTTTGGAAAGAAACCAAAACAATGGAAAAGGCAAAAAACAATGGAATGGTTCTGATTCTTTTCATGACTTTATTTTTTAGAAATTATGATAATTATATCGCCCAGTAAACACCGAAAATACCAGCCAGACATACAGTAATCGATCGCCTTTTCCCAACAGTTTTCTGTGTTTGGGGAATGAAGCGATCGCCCAACGACTCCCCAGGGCGATCGCCTTTTCCGCAGTAGTATTAAATCTTTCCCCCCTACCCGCCTCTTTCCCGTAGTCGTAGGGTGCGACCCACGCGGGAGGTTCCGTTGCAGGTCTCACCAAAAACACCATCTCTCACCTGCTGTTGGGTTTCACCTAACCTACAAAGCCTTCTGTTGGGTTTCACCTAACCTACAAAGCCTTCTGTTGGGTTTCACCCAACCTACAAAGCTACCCGCCTATTTCCCGTAGTCGTAGGGTGCGACCCACGCGGGAGGTTCCGTTGCAGGTCTCAACCCAAAAACACCATCTCTCACCTTCTGTTGGGTGAAACCCAAGCGACAAAAGCTGCTGTTGGGTGAAACCCAAGCGACAAAGCTGGTAGGGGCGGGTGCTAGATCAGCTACCGGAAAAACCCGTCAACTACCGGAACCCGCCCCCAGACGATCGCTTTTTAAGGCACAGCCGAACCGTGTCGCACCTGCCCTACACCGCAACCTTTTGATTACTAGCTGCCGAGGAAACCTCCGGCGTATTTTCCTCAGAAGGGGGAACCACTTGCCAGAATTTAGGTAGGAACTCAGACCAATTAGCCAAAATCGAAGCTGCCACCTTGCTACCAGTGCGATCGCTATGGTCTTGAATCAATCCCCGCAACTGAGCCTCACCTTGACTGGTCGCTACCCGTTGAATGCGGACAATTTCCCCATTCACACAATCCGGGAAAGATCCATCCAGGTCAAGGAAATAAGCAATACCGCCAGTCATTCCAGCCCCGACGTTACGGCCGACCTTACCGAGGACCACAACCACACCACCAGTCATATACTCGCAGCAATGGTCGCCTGCGCCTTCAATAACTGCTTGTCCCATAGAATTACGAACAGCGAAACGCTCACCCGCTTGTCCCCGTGCGAACAGAGTGCCTCCGGTGGCTCCATATAGACAAGTATTGCCAATAATCACATTTTCCCCAGAGTCCAGAGTCGAGTCATCACTGGGCTTAACAATCAACTCGCCGCCGTGCATACCCTTACCCACATAATCATTAGCCTCGCCATTGAGGGTTAAAATCATGCCGGGTAGGTTAAACGCGCCAAAACTCTGACCTGCTGACCCGTTAAAGGTGAGGGCAATTTCCCCAGAGAAACCACTATTGCCGTACATAGAGGCAATTTTCCCAGCAATGCGAGCGCCCACAGTGCGATCGGTATTGACAATATCCAAAGTTTTGGCAACCTTGTACTGATGGGAAATGGCATCAGAGATTTCTTGATCAGCCAAAATGCTGTCGTCTAACACCGGACCATTGCTGTGTACAGGTTCATGATTCAACCAATCATTACCCGGAGCGACCGGAGGCTGCATCAACACCCCTAAATCCAATCCTTTGGTTTTCGCCAGAGGTAAATCGCGCATTTTTAGGAGGTCCGATCGCCCCATCAAATCAGTCAGGGAACGGTAACCCAGCATAGCCAACAACTCCCGCACCTCTGATGCGACAAAATGGAAGAAATTAACCACATGGTCAGGAGTTCCTGGGAAGCGTTTACGCAACTCCTCCCGCTGAGTAGTGACCCCCACCGGACAACCATTGGTGTGACAAATCCGAGCCATGATACAGCCTTCGGAAATCATGGCGATCGTACCAAAGCCAAACTCTTCGGCTCCCATGAGAGCGCCCATGACCACATCCCAGCCGGACTTGAGACCACCATCAACCCGTAGGCGAACACGATCGCGCAATTGGTTTTCCATCAGTACCCGATGCACCTCCGTTAAACCCAACTCCCAGGGTGTTCCGGCGTGTTTAATGGAAGACAAAGGCGAGGCTCCCGTGCCGCCATCATGACCCGAAATCTGGATATAGTCCGCATTAGCCTTAGCTACCCCAGCCGCAATAGTACCAATACCAATTTCCGCTACCAGTTTCACCGACACCTGAGCATTAGGATTAATCTGATGCAAGTCAAAAATCAACTGTGCCAAATCCTCGATGGAGTAGATATCATGATGAGGCGGCGGAGAGATAAGCGTGACACCAGGTTTAGACCGTCGCAACATGGCGATATAGGGGCTAACTTTCTTGCCGGGCAGTTGTCCCCCCTCACCGGGTTTCGCCCCTTGAGCGACTTTAATCTCGATGGACTGGGCATTCATCAGATACTCTGGTGTTACCCCAAAGCGACCAGAAGCAACCTGTTTAATGGCAGAGGAGCAACTATCCCCATTTTTTAAGCCTCGTAGATATGGGCGACTGGGAGAAATGCCATCATCCCCGACATCAGATAAAGGCTTAAACCGGGCGGGGTCTTCGCCACCTTCCCCAGAATTTGACTTTCCGCCTAGACGGTTCATGGCGATCGCCAAAGTTTCGTGAGCCTCTGGCGACAGCGCCCCCAAAGACATTCCCCCAGTACAGAAGCGCTTGACAATATCCGTAATGGGTTCTACCTCATCAATAGAGATGGGAGAGCGATCGCTTTGGAAATCCAGTAAATCTCGCAGCGCCGCCACTGGGCTGTCTTTCAGGTAAGCCTGGTAAGTCGTGTAATGGTCTGCACCCTCACCGCGTACCGCCTGATGCAGTAACTTCGCCAATTCCGGGCTATTGCCGTGATATTCTCCCCGTTTAAAATAATTCACAAAGCCGTAGTTTTCCAGCTTTTTGCCTTGCATTTCCGGGAAAGCCTTAGCGTGAAACTGGCTGACCTCCATAGCCAACTCCGCCACAGTCAACCCTCCAATCCGAGAAGTCGTCCCCTTGAAGCCCAAATTCAACAGGTCTTCCCCGATACCGATCGCCTCAAAAATTTGGGCTCCTTGGTAAGAAGACAGTAGAGAAATCCCCATTTTCGAGAGAATTTTTAACAGTCCCCCTTCCACCGCCGCGCGATAGTTTTCCTGAGCCTGAACCATGCTCAAAGGTGGCATTTTCCCTTTTTCCATCGCCATCTGAGTTTTGGGTTCCGACCACCACTGTCGCACCGTCGCCAAAGCCAAATAGGGGCAGACAGCAGACGCACCATAGCCGATTAAACAGGCAAAATGATGGGTACTCCAGCATTGGGCAGTGTTCACCACCAACGAGCATTTCAAGCGGTCTCCCGACTCAATCAGATGGTGATGGACAGCCCCCACAGCCAACAGAGGAGGGATATAGGTATTTTCCCCATTCAAAGGCGATTGGCTCTCCGAGTTGCGATCGCTGAGAATCAAGATTTTCGCCCCCTGAGCCACTGCGGCGATCGCTTTTTCGCACAGAGCCTCCACCGCCAACCGCAACCCGTCCGGTCCCGTTGCCACCGGATACAGAGTAGACAGAGTGACCGCCTTTAAACCAGAGTCCGCCAGTTTTTGCAGTTCCGCCTCATTGAGGACTGGGGATGATATTTTTAGCATCCGCGCATCTTCCGGTTTAGGGTCTAGGAGGTTTCCGCGTTCTCCCAAGCGCATTTGTAGGGACATGACAATGCGCTCCCGTAGGGGGTCAATAGCCGGGTTAGTCACCTGAGCAAAGCGCTGTTTAAAATAGTCATATAGCAGGTGAGGTTGTTCCGAAATCACCGCCAGGGGGATATCATCTCCCATACAGAAAGTCGGTTCTTTCCCCAAACTCGCCATATCCGCAATCACCATTTCCACATCTTCCGAACCGTAACCAAAGGCTTTTTGGATAGCCAGGTCAGGAAGAAGAGGATTTTCTGTCCCCACAAAAGGTTGAGGCTCCAAATCGTAGCGGTATTTTCGCAGCCATTCCCCATAGTTGCATTTCGCCGCCACTTTCCGTTTAATATCCCAGTTTTTGAGGATTTCCGACTCCTCCAAGTTCACCGCGATAGTTTGTCCTGGTCCCAGGCGACCTTTTTCCAGAATTTCCGACTCCTCAACTTGTACTACTCCCGCTTCCGAGCCGACAATAATCAAACCCCCTTTGGTGATGCAGTAGCGAGCGGGTCTGAGTCCATTGCGGTCTAAGCAGGCTCCCACCTGTTTACCATCGCTAAATACTAGCAAAGCCGGACCATCCCAGGGTTCTTGTACTCCGCTGTGGAATTCGTAGAAGTCCGTAATTTCTGGATAGTCTTTCAGCAGCGGCTGATTTTGGTAGGCTTCTGGAACCATAATCATCAACGACTCGGAAGGTTCCCGTCCCGTCCGCACCAGGAGTTCCATCACGTTGTCGAGGTTAGCCGAATCGCTGTTATTGGCATCCACAAAGGGTTTCAGGTCCCAAAGGCGATCGCCCCAAACCGGATGAGAGAGGATACCTTCCCGCGCACGCATCCAGTTAATGTTACCCAGAAGCGTGTTAATTTCCCCGTTATGCCCCAGTAACCGCATCGGTTGAGCGAGAGGCCAGCGTGGCATAGTATTAGTGCTGAAGCGCCTATGATACACCGCAAATTGACTTTCATAGTCGGGATTTTGTAAATCACGGTAAAACTCACCCAACACCGCCGATCGCACCATACCCTTGTAAACAATAGTCCGACAGGACCAGGAGCAAATGTAGATATCCTGTCCCCAGACTAAGCCCTCTTTTTCTAGGGCTACCCCACACTGGCGGCGTGCTAGATATAATTGACGTTCTAGGTCATCTCCCACCAGACCTTTTTTTGAGCTAACAATAAGCTGTTCAATGCAGGGTTGGTTAGCTGCCGCCATTGGTCCGAGGACTTCCGGGCGCACCGGAACCACTCGCCAACCTATCAGGTTCAGGTTTTCCGACTCCAGAACTTTGGCGATCGTATCGCGGGCTAACTGTTGTTTACCTTCGCCGTCCGAAACCTGATGATTGGGGTCCGAATTTTCTGAAGAACCCGCCTGGGGTAGAAATACCATTCCTACTCCATAGTCACCCTCTGGACTGACCCCATATCCTTCCGCTTGCAGTATTTTCCAGGGAATAGTAGTCATCACTCCGGCTCCGTCCCCAGAGTCGTAATCGGCACTACATCCTCCCCTGTGTTCCAGACAGCCTAGGGCTTTTAAGGCTTTCTCAATTATGCTATGGTTGGCTTTTCCGTTTAGGTCTGCAATGAACCCAACGCCACAAGCATCTCTTTCTTCCACCAGCCACCGAGGACCCGCGTAGGGTGTACCCAGGCTATTTCCCTGGTTAGATAACCGGCGAACTTTCAGGGTAGGGGGTTGATGGGGGTTGAAATTGGTTTCTTTTCTATCCATGTCTCGATCAATGGGTTTTGCTAGGGAAATTGCTGTCTGGTGTCCGTTGTCCGTGAAATGCCCTTAGGTATTATTATGTAGCCAAGATTCGTAGGGTGCGTCACATCCGACCGGCTACGAGAAACACCAACCAAAAGCGTTATTGTGACGCACTCCGTGTTGATTTACTCCGAAATTTTCGCATCGAGGGGCGGGTTCTGACGCGCGACTCTATTTCCACGCCCATTGTTTGTGAACCCGCCTGTACCCTATTCCAAGCCATAGCTCATAATTACCTAGGATACACGCGATTTTTGGTCTTGACTCACAAAAGTTTAAATCTGATTACATTTTGATTTCATGTTTAACTCATCCCGATTTTCTGTAAATTTGGCTGCTTTTTTCTGGTTGTTGTCCTCTCCCGCCCTTAGCACTCCCACTGAGGGGTTCGGCGGGGGTGTGGCATTAGCGGCGGGGTATACCATTGTATCAAAACCTATTCAATCAGGAACCGACATTGCCATCAACGGACAAAATTTGCCAGTTAATTGGCTAGAGTGGCAAGATTCTCGCATACCAGACCGCCTTGCTATTGGTATTAGCGATTTGGGCTTAATGCACTCCATGGGAGTCGAACTCCTTGATACCGATAACCACCAACAACAGCCCATTAGTTGGTTTGCATTTTCCCATAACGTGCCTACACACTATCAATCTGGCTACCGATACCTAGAGATTAGCGAACTGGCAGCCAGGGAAAATTGGCAAATTCAGATCCAGGGAAACCGTCTCGAAATTGTCACCCCCCCTAGCACTATTGAATCAGTGCAGGCTGATTTCATTGAAGATAATATCTGTGTTCCCGTGGCGGGTGCTTGTAGGGGCGGGTGCAACATATCCCACGGGAAAAATCAGCCAACTCCCCACACCCGCCCCTCGGATCCGGTGTTGAGCGGGGCTGATTTCGGCATCCCCCCTTACACAGTCGCCCTAGCTTCTTTGGGGGAAACGACTGGTGACAGAACCGCCGGACGGGTTCAAGAATTATCTGACCTCCCCACCACAACACTCGTCAACCCGCCAGGACGCAACTCGGAAAATTTCTGTCGCCGTTTTGTCGTTAGACTCACCAACCCAGCCAATTGGCAAACTCCTAGTATCATCGGGCGCAGCATATCTCCCCAAAACCTCGATATATCTGATCTTCCCCCCCCTCTGCAAGAGTTACTTAAACCACCGTCCCCACAACCAGAACCAGAACCTGAGCCAACAGAGGAAACCAACTTAGAAGATGAAGGGGATAGGCAACCTTCACCCCCACCACCCCAGGAATTACCGCCTTTGGTATGGTGGTCAATTCCCTTGGAGGCTACATCGCCTCACCTCTCCAATAGTAGCGGCTCGCACCAGCTACTCGGTTCCGTAATTTTGCCTGGTAATAATATCCAATCTCTCACCCCCTCCGAGAGTTCATCAGATCTCTGGACAAATTTAATGGGGTTATGGGTAGATTCCCAGAACCAGCAAACTCGCCTGATTTTCAGCACTCCCACCGGGTGGCAGCCTGTGATCACCTCTAGTGCCGTGCTACCGGAAATTAACATCGAAATTCGCCCCGATTTTTGGCGCGATCGCAATATCGTTTGGGCTGAGGGACTGCGCTGGCAACAAAAATATATCGATCTTAATAGCCACCAGAGGCTATCTACACCCCCTCCCTCAAACTCTACTGGCCGCGAGTCGGCTAGGTTCCCAGTCGTTTGGTTAGAGATAGACTTAAATAACCAGGGAATTTCCCTACAACCGATTCTCAGCCGACCAGGATCTCGCTCCGGTGTCAGCCCCTTGGTTCATGTCGCTAGTAGCACCAGAGCCGCCGCTGCCATCAATGGCGGATTTTTCAATCGCAATAATCAATATCCCCTGGGAGCCATCAGACATCAAAATCGCTGGCTCTCTGGCCCGATTCTCAACCGGGGGGCGATCGCTTGGACAGACCAAAACCAATTTTTTATCGATCGCCTCGAACTTTCACAAACCTTGTTCCCCGACCGTCGTGAACCTATCCCCCTTGATCGCCTCAATAGTGCCTTTATTCAACGGGGACTATCTCGCTATACTTCTGACTGGGGAAGCACCTATAGCCCTTTTACTCCCAGAGAAATTGCTATCACTGTTCAAGGCGAAACCATTATTAGTCACCAAGTCCTCGACTCCATTAACTTTTCCGCCGTCCCTATTCCCGACGATGGCTATTTACTAATTCTGCGAAATGAACCCGAAATAGCTTTAGCCCTCGGCATAGATGAAACCCAGTGTATCGGGTTGGTTTGTCCCCCTAGCACCCAGACAGAACACCAACCCCTACCCGTGCAACTTGTTGATGAAACTAATCCGCCCGATTTTGCTGAATATCCCCATATTCTGGGGGCTGGTCCTCTGTTACTGCGGGGCAACCAAGTAGTCCTAGATGCTAGGGCCGAAAACTTTAGTGATGCTTTTAATACTCAAAGGGCTATCCGCAGTGCCGTCGGTCTGAAAACTAACACCCCAGGGCGATCGGGCAGCGACTCCCCAGCAGTATCGCTTTTATTAGTCGTAGTCCATCCACGTCTTGGTGGTCCTGGACCTTCTCTGGCTGAATTAGCAGAGTTAATGAAACAGTTGGGGGCTACTGATGCTCTCAATTTGGACGGTGGTAGTTCCACTGGTCTCTATTTAGGTGGGTATCTACTCGATCGCCCTCCTCAAACCGCCGCCCCTATTCACAATGCCCTGGGTGTGTTCTTATCCCCTTAAAAACTATGACTTCTATGTAAAGCTATGGGTGGCTACCGTAAAGTTTTGATAAAATCTGGTAGCTATCACCGCATTCTGAGGCAAACCGGGTGACATCTTCCCTAATCTGTTTGCTATGGTGGTTTGTAGGAATCAAGGCTCAATGTAAAGGCTCGAACCTCGAGCATCTAAAGCCCTGAGCTAGTGCCAAATTTATCCTAATTTTTTCAAGGACAGATTGCTATGGTAGCCATCAAAGAAAATCCTCAAGTTGCAGCCACACTCGTCGCCACCATTCCCCAATTGCCTTCAGCCACTGAGTTGCGGCCTTGGGGTTCTTTTACCGTATTAGAAGAAGGACCTGGCTACAAAATTAAACGCATTGAGGTAAACCCAGGCCATCGCCTTAGCTTACAAATGCACCATCATCGCAGTGAACACTGGATTGTAGTTTCTGGTACTGCTAGAGTTACCTGTGGCGATCGTGAAGAGGTACTATTTTCTAATCAATCGACTTATGTGCCTCAATGTACAACCCACCGCCTGGAAAATCCCGGCGTGATACCTCTGGTTTTGATTGAGGTTCAGAATGGAGAGTATTTAGGGGAAGATGACATTGTTCGTTTTCAGGATGACTACTCCCGCAGCCGCTAATCTCCAGGAATTCCGCATTCTATCAGTGTTGATTGCCTGAATTGCCTTAATGTATTTGTGTAGTTGTCTCCTGTAGCTGTATAATTACGGCTTGACCCAAAATCCAGGGTGCTTATGGTCGATCCTCAGTTATCGGTTATCTCTGAACTATGATTCATCTAACCCAATCTGCCACTAATGAAGTTTTACGCCAACAGTCTAGGAAGAATGACTCCAACCTATTGTTTCGACTAGGAGTTAAGTCTGGGGGGTGTTGTGATTGGGTTTATACCTTCAGTTTGGAACCATCAGCCACAGCCAACGATGGCGTTTATCAGTGTGGTTCGATTAAGATAGTGATTGATAGCCACAGCGCTCCCTACCTGGAGGGATTGACCCTAGACTATTCAGAGGATCTCATGGGGGGAGGCTTCCGGTTCGATAATCCTAATGCAGCCAAGACCTGTAGTTGTGGTCACTCTTTTGTCCGTAAGTCCTGATATTAGGGAGTTGCGTCCGATTCGCTTCCGTATTTCCAAAAAAAGTTTGCCAAAAGCAGTTAGATCGTTTAAAATAAAGTTTTGGGTATCAGAATCTAACTTATAGATAGAAAGGAAAATCCCATCCCCAAATCGGGGAGGGCTATTTCGGTGGAGATACCGCAACCCCTAAAATTGACGAATTCATAGATTATGTCGTAACTCATGCCCACTATACAGCAACTAATTCGTTCTGCACGAGAAAAGACTGATAAAAAAACCAAGTCTCCAGCCCTGAAAAGTTGTCCGCAACGTCGTGGGGTTTGTACTCGTGTTTATACTACAACACCTAAAAAACCGAATTCAGCACTTCGCAAAGTAGCAAGGGTGCGCCTGACTTCAGGATTTGAAGTGACAGCATATATACCGGGTATTGGTCATAACTTACAAGAACACTCTGTGGTAATGATTAGAGGCGGTCGGGTGAAAGACTTACCAGGCGTTCGATATCACATAATTCGTGGGACATTGGACACAGCGGGAGTCAAAGATCGTCGCAACGGCCGTTCTAAATACGGAGCCAAACGCCCGAAGGCTTAGGACCGGAGTATGAATTAACCCAAATTTTGGCAGCCTAATTTTATGGGCGGGTCTGGTTGACATGGGTTATTGTAGGTCTTGCTGGCTCGGCAGGAATTTAAGATTGTGTTGAGGGAAAATTTAGTATGTCTCGTCGTAGAGTTGTTCAAAAACGTCCGGTTCCTCCTGATTCTAGGTATAACAGTCGCCTGGTGAGCATGATGGTGCGTCGCATCATGAGGCACGGCAAAAAATCTGTAGCTCACAACATCGTTTATGATGCTTTGGCTACTATTGAGGAACGGACGGGATCTGATCCTCTGGAATTGTTTGAAAAAGCGGTGAGGAATGCGACTCCTTTGGTAGAAGTTAAGGCTCGCCGGGTGGGAGGAGCGACTTATCAAGTTCCCATGGAAGTGCGTTCCGAAAGGGGAACCACCTTAGCTTTGCGGTGGTTGATTCACTTTTCGAGGACTCGTTCAGGGCGATCGATGGCTAGTAGACTAGCATCAGAACTGATGGATGCAGCCAATGAAACCGGGAGTGCAGTTCGGAAGCGGGAAGAAACGCACCGGATGGCAGAAGCCAACAAAGCCTTCGCCCATTATCGGTATTAAAATATTGGATTAGCAGTCAGTTCCAGAAACGTATAAAATCTTAATAAAGGTTTAAAAAAGGAGGTAGCTGTGGCACGTACCATCCCGCTTGAGAGAGTACGTAATATCGGCATCGCAGCCCATATCGATGCGGGCAAGACAACCACTACGGAGAGGATTCTATTCTATTCGGGTGTGGTTCACAAAATGGGCGAGGTTCATGAAGGAACTGCTGTAACGGACTGGATGGCTCAAGAGCGGGAGCGTGGTATTACCATCACGGCTGCCGCCATTAGTACCAGTTGGCTAGATCATCGCATTAACATCATTGATACTCCTGGTCACGTTGACTTCACCATTGAAGTAGAACGGTCTATGCGGGTTCTTGATGGGGTGATTGCAGTTTTCTGTTCTGTCGGTGGCGTACAGCCTCAGTCAGAAACGGTTTGGCGGCAGGCTGAACGCTATCAGGTTCCCCGAATTGCATTCATTAATAAAATGGATCGCACCGGGGCGGACTTTTTTAAGGTCTATGGTCAAATCCGCGATCGCTTGCGAGCTAATGCAGTACCGATCCAGGTTCCCGTAGGTCGTGAGAGTGACTTTCACGGCTTGGTAGATCTAGTCGCGATGAAGACTTATCTGTACACCAATGACCTGGGAACTGATATCCAAGTCAGTGATGAGATTCCAGAGGAAGTCCAAGATTTGGTAGCAGAGTATCGGGAAAAACTCCTAGAAGCTGTAGCCGAAACGGATGAGGCTTTGATGGAGAAATATCTCGAACAGCTCGAAGGTGGGGAAGCTCTCACAGAAGAAGAAATTCGTCATAGCTTACGTCAAGGGACAATTAAAGGCTTGATTGTTCCGGTAATTTGCGGTTCTTCTTTCAAAAACCGAGGGGTTCAAAGGCTTCTGGATGCTGTGGTAGACTATCTTCCGGCTCCCACAGAAGTGCCTCCCATTAAAGGGGTACTACCGGACGGAGAAGAGGGGGTTCGCTATGCGGATGATGATGCACCGCTATCAGCCTTGGCGTTCAAAGTGATGGCTGATCCTTATGGACGTTTAACTTTTGTGCGGGTCTATTCCGGTGTTCTCCAGAAAGGAAGTTACATCTACAATGCCACTAAGAACAAGAAAGAGCGGATTTCTCGCTTGATCGTTCTCAAGTCTGATGAACGCATTGAGGTAGAAGAACTCCGAGCCGGGGACTTGGGAGCGGCTTTAGGTCTCAAGGATACCCTGACTGGGGATACAATCTGTGATGAAGCCAACTCGATTATCCTGGAGTCCTTATATATCCCAGAGCCGGTGATTTCGGTGGCGGTAGAACCCAAAACCAAACAGGATATGGAGAAACTCTCCAAGGCTTTGCAGTCCTTATCTGAGGAAGATCCGACTTTCCGGGTATCAATTGACTCGGAGACTAACCAAACGGTAATTGCTGGAATGGGTGAACTACACCTGGAAATTCTGGTAGACCGGATGTTACGAGAGTTCAAGGTGGAAGCTAACATTGGCGCTCCCCAGGTGGCTTACCGTGAGACTATCCGTAAGTCAATTCGCACCGAAGGAAAGTTCATCCGTCAGAGTGGTGGTAAGGGTCAGTATGGCCACGTTGTGATTGAATTGGAACCGGGTGAGCCGGGAAGTGGATTTGAATTTGTCTCCAAGATTGTTGGGGGTTCTGTTCCCAAGGAATATATTAATCCGGCGGAACAGGGGATGAAGGAAGCCTGCGAGTCCGGTGTGATTGCTGGTTATCCACTCATCGATGTCAAAGCTACTCTGGTGGATGGTTCCTACCATGAGGTTGACTCCTCGGAAATGGCCTTTAAGATTGCCGGTTCCATGGCGATTAAAAATGGTGTCACCAAGGCTTCACCTGTGCTGTTGGAGCCGATGATGAAAGTTGAAGTGGAAGTTCCCGAAGATTTCATTGGGAATGTCATCGGGGATCTAAACTCCCGCCGTGGTCAGATTGAGGGTCAGGAAACTGATCAGAGTCAATCCATTGCCAAGGTAGTGGCTAAAGTTCCTCTGGCTACAATGTTTGGCTATGCGACGGATATCCGCTCGAAAACTCAAGGCCGGGGGGTCTTCTCGATGGAGTTTAGCCATTATGAAGAGGTGCCTCGGAGTGTGGCAGAAACTATCATTGCGAAGAGCAAAGGTAACTAGAGATTAGGATGGTGGCGCGAGCGCGGTGGTGGTGTAAACTGCTGCGATCGCACCAACTATGCGGTCTCGAACTTGATCATTCATTACTAGAAGAACAAACGAAACAATAATATGGCACGCGCAAAATTTGAACGGAACAAACCTCACGTTAACATTGGTACGATCGGTCACGTTGACCACGGTAAAACCACGCTGACTGCTGCTATCACCATGACATTGGCTGCCTCTGGTGGTGCTAAAGCTCGTAAGTATGATGATATTGATGCGGCTCCTGAAGAAAAGCAGCGGGGTATTACCATCAATACCGCTCACGTAGAGTATGAAACTGAACAACGCCACTATGCTCACGTTGACTGTCCGGGACACGCTGACTATGTGAAAAATATGATCACTGGTGCTGCCCAAATGGATGGTGCAATTCTGGTGGTTTCAGCGGCTGATGGTCCTATGCCTCAAACCCGTGAACATATCCTGCTGGCGAAACAGGTAGGGGTTCCTAGTATCGTGGTTTTCCTGAACAAAGCCGATATGGTAGATGATGAGGAACTACTGGAACTGGTGGAATTGGAAGTTCGCGAACTGCTAAGTTCATACGATTTCCCCGGTGACGATATTCCCATTGTTTCTGGTTCTGCTTTGAAAGCATTGGACTTTCTGACAGAAAACCCCAAAACTACTCGCGGTGAGAATGATTGGGTTGACAAGATTCATGCTCTGATGGATGAAGTAGATGCTTATATCCCCACTCCTGAGCGCGATATCGATAAGCCTTTCTTGATGGCTGTGGAAGATGTTTTCTCGATTACTGGTCGGGGTACGGTGTCTACAGGCCGGATCGAACGGGGTAAAGTCAAGGTGGGTGACACTGTTGAACTGATTGGAATTAAGGATACCCGCACCACTACTGTAACTGGGGCGGAAATGTTCCAGAAAACTCTTGAGGAGGGGATGGCGGGAGATAACGTCGGTCTACTGCTGCGGGGTATTCAGAAAAATGATGTTCAACGGGGTATGGTAATTGCTAAACCCAAATCAATTACTCCCCACACTAAGTTTGAGGCGGAAGTTTATATCCTCAAGAAAGAAGAAGGCGGACGGCACACTCCTTTCTTTAAAGGTTATCGTCCTCAGTTCTATGTACGGACTACTGATGTAACCGGGACTATTGATGAGTTTACCGCTGACGATGGCAGCACCCCGGAAATGGTTATCCCTGGTGACCGGATTAATATGACTGTACAACTCATCTGCCCGATCGCTATTGAGCAAGGGATGCGTTTCGCTATCCGTGAGGGTGGTCGTACTGTTGGTGCGGGTGTAGTTGCTAAGATTCTGGCTTAGAACTAGAATCCGATCGCTAGATTCTGAACTGATCAATTAAGTGGCAGGAAAGTGCTCCGAGTTGAGGACACTTTTCTGCTCTCTCTGACCTTGCTTATTTAATTCAACTGAACCTCGAAAACTAAACAATTGAGACCATGGCTACCATTCAGCAGCAAAAAATTCGCATCCGTCTTAAAGCCTTCGATCGCCGCTTACTTGATACCTCCTGCGAGAAGATCGTCGATACGGCTAACCGCACCGGAGCTACGGCCCTCGGTCCGATTCCTTTACCAACTAAAAGACGCATTTACTGTGTCCTACGTTCTCCCCACGTTGATAAGGATTCACGAGAACATTTTGAAACCCGGACTCACCGCCGCATTATTGATATTTATCAACCTTCCTCAAAAACAATTGATGCTCTCATGAAACTCGATTTACCCGCTGGGGTGGATATTGAGGTGAAATTGTAGGGTCACTAGGGGCGATCGCTCTTCAATATATTCGGTGATCGAAACAGGGGTCGTCCGAAATCGGCTAAAGTATAAAGAAAGAAGCGCACACTGTACTAAGGGACAATGGCATCATCTTCCTCTCTTGCTGTTCGAGAACTTCCCCTGTTTCCTCTACCGGAAGTGGTTCTGTTTCCACATCGACCCCTACCTTTACATATTTTCGAGTTCCGTTATCGAATTATGATGAACACTATCCTAGACGGCGATCGTCGCTTTGGGGTTTTGATGTTCGATCCTACTCAAGGACAAGTGGCTTCGGTAGGCTGCTGTGCTGAGGTCATTCAGTATCAGCGTTTACCTGATGATCGCATGAAAATTGTGACCTTGGGACAACAACGATTTCGCGTCCTCGAAGCTGTCCGGGAAAAGCCTTATCTGGTTGGTTTGGTGGAATGGATCGAAGATGAGCCACCAACTACCGATCTTAGACCTTTGGCTAAGGATGTGGCTAATTTACTGCGAGATGTGGTTCATCTTTCCAGTAAGTTAATGGATCAGCCCATCGAATTACCCGATGATATTCCTGATTTACCCACAGAGTTATCCTACTGGGTTGCTAGTAACCTCTATGGGGTGGCAGCGGAACAACAGATGCTTTTAGAAATGCAGGATACTGTAGCTCGTTTGGAAAGGGAAGCTGAAATTCTGACTTCAACTCGCAATCATTTAGCTGCTAGAACTGTGTTAAAGGATGCCCTAAATTAGGGCAGTAGTTGACAGACCAAGCCTGCCTCATGAGACAAGGCAGCCCTTGTCTCTACGGCGGCGGGATTTTTTCGTTAATATTCTGCGCCTGGGCTTATTTATCCAGATTAAATGTTGAAAAAAAAATCAACACCCCTCGCGCCCAGCCTCACCCGGAAAAGGGGCTTGACTTAGTGAGTGAGTTGGGGTAGTATATTTATATAATGGAAATCTGTGCTTAAAAAATATTTTGGTCAAGCCTCCCATTATAAGGAATTACCTCCCAGCTTACCATAATTTCCCGCCACCTGTCAACCCATCTACGGGCGGCGACATTAATTTTTGTTGAAAAAAAAATCAACACTCCTCGCGCCCAGCCTCACCCGGAAAAGGGGCTTGACTTAGTGAGCGAGTTGGGGTAGTATGTTTATACAATGGAAATCTGTGCTTAAAAAATATTTTGGTCAAGCCTCCCATTATAAGGAATTACCTCCCAGCCTACCATAATTTCCCGCCACCTGTCAACCCCTCCACGGGCGGCGCAATTAATTTTTGTTGAAAAAAAAATCAACACTCCTCGCGCCCAGCCTCACCCGGAAAAGGGGCTTGACTTAGTGAGCGAGTTGGGGTAGTATATTTATATAATGGAAATCTGTGCTTAAAAAATATTTTGGTCAAGCCTCCCATTATCAAAAATTACCTCCCAGCCTACCATAATTTCCCGCCACCTGTCAACCCCTCCACGGGTGGCGACATTAATTTTTGTTGAAAAAAAAAATCAACACCCCCTCGCGCCCAGCCTCACCCGGAAAAGGGGCTTGACTTAGTGAGCGAGTTGGGGTAGTATGTTTATACAATGGAAATCTGTGCTTAAAAAATATTTTGGTCAAACCTCCCATTATAAGGAATTACCTCCCAGCTTACCATAATTTCCCGCCACCTGTCAACCCCTCCACGGGCGGCGCAATTAATTTTTGTTGAAAAAAAAATCAACACTCCCTCGCGCCCAGCCTCACCCGGAAAAGGGGCTTGACTTAGTGAGCGAGTTGGGGTAGTATGTTTATACAATGGAAATCTGTGCTTAAAAAATATTTTGGTCAAGCCTCCCATTATCAAAAATTACCTCCCAGCCTACCATAATTTCCCGCCACCTGTCAACCCCTCCACGGGTGGCGCAATTAATTTTTGTTGAAAAAAAAATCAACACCCCCTCGCGCCCAGCCTCACCCGGAAAAGGGGCTTGACTTAGTGAGCGAGTTGGGGTAGTATATTTATATAATGGAAATCTGTGCTTAAAAAATATTTTGGTCAAGCCTCCCATTATAAGGAATTACCTCCCAGCCTACCATAATTTCCCGCCACCTGTCAACCCCTCCACGGGTGGCGACATTAATTTTTGTTGAAAAAAAAATCAACATGGGGATTGTGGTTGATGGTTAAGAATGCTATAACTGCCAAAAATTTTGAGAGTTTCGGTGTGAGTTTTGAGTTCTTGCAAAGCCGATCGCACGGATTGATGATCAGTGTTAGCCTCAATATCAATAAAGAACAAATAATCGCCAAGCGATCGCTTAGTAGGACGGGACTCAATGCGACTTAGATTAATATTGCGTTGGGCAAAAATCTGTAATGGTTTAACCAAAGCACCAGGAACATTAGCGGGAACACTAAAAGCTAAGGAAGTATAATTACCCCCAGGCCAAGGCTGTAAACTGACGACCCAGAATCGGGTACAATTGTCAGGATAATCATTAATTGGATGAGCCAAAATAGGTAACTGATAAAGTTCAGCAGCGCGTCCAGATGCGATCGCAGCGGTAGTAGTTTCCTGCAAATATTGTAGTGCTTCTGTAGTGGAATTAGTAGGGATAGCCTGAACATTAGGGAGAAATTTTTCGAGCCATCCCTGACACTGAGCCAAGGCTTGCGGGTGGGAGTAGACAGTTTTAATGTCTGCTAATCCCTGAGCGTTAGATAGTAAAGCGTGGGAAATAGGTAAAACCAGGCCCTTTTGAATGCGAATTAGATCTAGCTTCCAGATAGCATCAAGGGTAATAGTAACACTACCCTCAATAGAATTTTCGACGGGAACGACTCCGAGAGCGACATCACCGTTAGCGACGGCTTGTAGAGTTTGGGTGATACTAGGATAAGGACATAGTAAAGGCCTATGTCCTGTAGTTTGGGTTAGATAGTCGGCATAAACCAGAGTCGCCGCCTCAGCATAAGTACCTGGGGGGCCTAAATGAGCAATAGAGACAGTCATTGTAACCACTAATCAATTAAATTTAGGTTGGTATGGTGTGAGGTTTGGGGGAGTGTGAACAGGGGTCGAAGGCGGTCTATTGAGTTGAACTTGGCTTATTTAGGACCAGTAGGGTAGGGATAAATGGACTCTCCCCAATTGAGGTTGTTGTAATTCTTTACAAGGTTCTCATCAATATGATGGTTATGATGGAAAGACTAAACGCCAAAACCCCAATCTAAGAATAATCTAAGACTACTTGAGGACTTGGGGTGATGGCAGTCACGTTCAAAAAAGTTAATTTTTGTTAATGTAGGTTAACAACTGTTGATTTATACCGTCTCCCATGCTTAATAGATTTACAGCTTCCCAATCGGTGGAAATTGCGGTAGGTGAGCAAAGTATTCCGATCCAGCACTATTTACGTCAGCCCCAACGTTTGGTGAACGCCTTAGTTGATCCAAATAGGCTACAGAGGTTGGAGGCGGACTGCTTTCGCTTAAAAATGCGTCCCCTGTCATTTATGATGCTGACCATTCAACCGACAGTAGATATGAAAGTATCAGCTTTGGCGAATGGAACGGTAAGGTTGCGATCGCGGGGTTGTGAAATTCGGGGTATTGAATACATTAACCAGAGGTTTTCGCTGAACCTATATGGCAGATTAGCGCCGTACAAAATCAATGGTATCACCTATCTGAGGGGTCAAGCGGATCTTGAGGTACAGGTGGAGGTCCCCTACCCGTTGTCGCTAACTCCTAAACCGATAATTGAAGCCACTGGAAACGGTTTGCTTAAAAGCGTTTTATTAACGATAAAACAGCGATTAATGCACAATTTATTATCGGACTATGAGCGATGGACTTGTGAGGTACAGGAGCAAGAAATTGCCACCCAACCCAATAGTCAAGTGGTTGTCGGGGGGAGTTCCGCAGTCAGTCATGATTCTCACCAGCCCACTTAGTTAACCCGCCCCCGCCTTAACGGTAGGGGGTTGTAGGGTGCGTGAGATTTGTATGATGGCATGGAAAACCCGGACACTAGGGACTGCGGGGCAGGCGGGTGGGTGCGTCACTGAGTTAACCCGCCCCCGACTCGAAATATTGACGGACGGGAGCAAAGGAGAAGCGATGGTGAAAACAAGGACCATAAGATTGTAAGGCTTGTTTATGTTGTTTAGTGCCGTATCCCTTGTGTTGAGCGAAACCATATTGTGGGTAAGTGCGATCTAAGCGGGTCATAAGTTCATCACGCCATACCTTAGCGACAATACTAGAGGCGGCGATGACAACACAATGGCTATCCCCTTTGACGATCGCCTGTTGTGGGATAGACAGATTGGGGATAAGTCTGTTCCCATCAACCAAACAAAATTGTGGTGGCGGTTGCAATTTAAGAATCGATCGCCGCATAGCGAGTTGGGTAGCTTGTAAAATATTTAGGCGGTCTATTTCCCGTGCCGAAGCCCAACCAATTTGACAAGCGATCGCCTTAGATCTAATTAAAGTAGATAAACTGAGGCGATCGTTGTGGGTCAATTTTTTACTATCTTTAACCCCAGCCGCAGCAAGTTCTAAGATAGTTGTTTCTGACAGTTGTACAGCCGCCGCTACCACCGGGCCAAACCAAGCTCCTCTTCCCACCTCATCTATACCAGCCACAGCAGTCCAGGAAAGTTGTTCAATGGGGTTATTTTCCCCCTGAATAAACAGGGGTAGGGAAGCGGATAGGTAGGGATAAGGGATACTCACTCAGGAACCGCCGAAGAACGGCGACGGCGGCGGCGAATAACGGGTGTGTCTTCAGGCGATGTCTCTAGGTCCAAGTTTTCGGAATCTTCCGAGACATAAATATAATCAGAATCTTCGAGTTCATCATTAGGATCTGGTAGTTGGCTGTTATCTGTTAAATCACTAACATCTAGTAGTTCCCCAGGCTCTGGGATTTCCGGGGACTCTTGAGAATCGTCAGTGGTATCTTCTACATCATCAGAAACCAGGTTTTGGTCATCTTGAGAGATCAGATTTGCAGTCGGAGGGACTTGTACGCTTTGAGGAATTGAGATAGTCGGCGCAGAGGAGGAGGAGAGGGTAGTGTCAGTTTCCTCCTCCAAAATAGTAGACAGAGGTAAAGGCGTATCACCTGGTAAACGAACTGTTACGATCGCATTTCTAGCATTTTTGACCGACTGATTAGAGAGTACCAAGGGAGAAATCCCCATGAGGGCATAAACATCTTGTTCATCCCCGGTCATTTCCACCGCCACCACTTCTGGAGGTTCTGGGATAGCCTTGATAGAATCAGACTTAACCGACTTAGGAAATCGTTCCGTAAGTTCTTGGCGATCGTTCAAGAGAACATCGGTATTAGCTTCCGTCCTAGTCGTGTCATTATAGGTATTAGCGGAGTTAACGCGGATAGAACGATTTCCCTCTTCCCCCTTGACTAAGGGTTCAATATCACCAATACGACGGCGGCGGCGGCGGCGGATATTGCTACCACCGCCAATGTCTTGATAACTGGGATGATTAAGCAACTCCAACTCTGGGAAATTACCTCCTGTATCAAGTTCACCAGAAACCATTTCCGAATCATCGCGCATAAGAGGTTCGGTAGATGATGCAGAAGATAAGGTTTGAACTCGGCGAGTTTCCTGTCCTAGTGCGGTGCGAGTTCCGGTATCAAAACCAGGGGGGTTAGATAGTGATTTGGGGCTAACCATGAATCGTTCAGAGGCTTCAGCGCTATCGGCTGCTGACTCTCCGGGGAGGTGAATCAGATGTCCCAAGCCGTTACAAGTGGGACAACTACGGCCAAACAACTCATAAATATTTTGTCCTTGGCGTTTTCTGGTCAACTCAACCAAACCCAACTCAGACAATTGAGCAATTTGTGGTCTAGACTTATCTGCTTTCAAGACCTTATTAAAGTGTTCAAGGACTTGTAGCTGATCTCTGCGGGAGTCCATATCAATAAAGTCAACAATAATCACCCCAGCGATATTGCGTAGGCGCAGTTGACGGGCGATTTCGGTAGCCGCTTCACAGTTAGTCCAGAGGACAGTTTCCCTAGAAGTTGCCGAGCGGGTAAAGGAACCGGAGTTGACATCAATCACGGTCAAGGCTTCTGTTGGTTCAATGATAATGTATCCTCCAGAGGGCAAATCTACTCTCGGGCGTAGTGCTTCTCGAATAGCAGCATTAACGCGGAAATATTCAAGGATAGGGATACGTTCTCGGTGGTGGTCAATCAAGACTCCTTGGGGAGTTTTACCAACACTCCAATTGACCAAATGCTGTTTAACTCGTCTAATGCCATCAGCGGAATCCACCACAATGCGATTAACTTCGGTGCTATACATATCTCTTAGCACCCGTTGAATAAAATCATTATCTCGATTCAGCAGTGCGGGAGGTCGGGTCGAGGTGGCCTCTTGTTGGATTTCTTCCCACTGTTTTTGTAAGGCTTCTAAATCTTCCAAAATGGCATCTTCTGCCATACCTTCGGCTTCAGTTCGGACTAATAAACCCATACCAGAGGGTTTAATTAAAATAGCCAAGGCTCTAAGGCGATTGCGTTCTGTCTCAAGGCGGATACGGCGAGACAGATTTACACCTCGGCCAAATGGCATTAAGACGAGATAGCGTCCTGGTAGGGTAATATTCCCTGTCAATCTTGGTCCTTTGGTGCCGGTGGGTTCTTTCATCACTTGGACAAGAACCTTTTGTTGAGGCATCAATAGTTCGGTAATGGAACCGGACGATCGCTTTAATCTTAGCGGTCCCAAATCGGAAACATGAATAAACCCGTTGCGTTCGGGGTCGCCAATATTGACAAAAGCCGCGTCTATTCCGGGCAGGACATTTTCAACAATTCCTAAATAAATATCACTAACTTGTTGGTTTCCGGTTGCCACCACAAGTTCTTGAATCTCGTCTTCAGAAAAAACTGCAGCGATCCTATGCTGCTCTGCAATAATAATTTGCTTGGACATTTAATTTCCTCAAAACTTTGCAACACTTGACCGAGTAGGCGGCTCTGCGTGAGCTTGATATTGTGGTGGCTAGAGCGATGAGAGAGCGTGCCGTTTGCCCAATAATCATCTGTGTGCGCGGGGCGAAGGGACTTACAATAGTAGCCATTGTCGGTTGAAGATGCTTCCGCCGGGAACTTTTGGTCTTATTCATATCACCATTTATCGAAACCACTAGGTCATCGAAGACACAAAGGCGGGTGAGTTCGTTGTTTGGCGTAGGGCTGGTGCAGAAAGTTGGCCGGTTTTTCTAATGCTGCCTGCGACCTCTGGGGGCTGGTGCAGAAAGTTGGCCGGTTTTTCTAATGCTGCCTGCGACCTCTGGGGGCTGGTGCAGAAAGTTGGCCGGTTTTTCTAATGCTGCCTGCGACCTCTGGGGGCTGGTGCAGAAAGTTGGCCGGTTTTTCTAATGCTGCCTGCGACCTCTGGGGGCTGGTGCAGAAAGTTGGCCGGTTTTTCTAATGCTGCCTGCGACCTCTGGGGGCTGGTGCAGAAAGTTGGCCGGTTTTTCTAATGCTGCCTGCGACCTCTGGGGGCTGGTGCAGAAAGTTGGCCGGTTTTTCTAATGCTGCCTGCGACCTCTGGGGGCGGGTGCAGAAAGTTGGCCGGTTTTTCTAATGCTGCCTGCGACCTCTGGGGGCGGGTGCAGGTAGTTAGCTGGTTTTTCCGATGGCGGATATAGCACCCTGGGGGCGGGTGCAGGCAGTTAGCTGGTTTTTCCGATGGCGGATATAGCACCCTGGGGGCGGGTGCAGGTAGTTGGCTGGTTTTTCCGATGGCGGATATAGCACCCGCCCCTACTACCGCGACAGGTTGGCTGGTGTTTCCCCCGTCGCGTGTCCCGCAGCACAAAGCCTGCTTCGGTTGGTGCGTCACATCAGAAAGCTTTTCGTGTTTATGCCAATTATCGGGATGCAGTCCACCCTACCGGGCTGGTTTCCCCGAAAGCATATCCCGTGCGGGGTACCTCGCGCACCCCCCCTACAGGTTTTCAAAAAAGGTCTTCCTAAGAAACTGGGTTTTTTTGCTTGTGTTTCTCATGGCGGCGCTAGCACCCGCCTACTTTTTTCCCGCAGCGGCGTGGTCTGACATACCCGCCCCTACCTGTTTTCTTGTCCGATTTTCACGAACCAATTTTGGTGATCATCTTCCGTCAGCCCAACCCAAGTCCTGCAATAATGATTTTAAGTCTGATTCCAGAACTGTAGCGGGCGATTCGGCATCATTCCACCAGAGCCCCCTCACGTAAAACTCCTGGGAGGGTTGGAAGCTCCGTGATTGATCACGGAGAGGAAAACCGACTCAAGCGGCTGACCGCCGCCAGCACCCCCTTGCGGGGTGGAGGGGTATGGTTGCCCCTCCATGGAGCTATGGTTGGCTCCGACTCCCTTGCGGGGTAATGTTTGCGCTTGCGCTAACGCGCACGCTGCGCGAACGCCAATGTTCAGAGTCGGTACTATCCAAATCGCACGTCCTTAACCCCTTAGAGATGTTTAACGATTCGGTTCTAGGGCCTGGAACTAGCACGCATTCCCGGGTAGGAACTTTAACTCTTGCTCTGAACGGAGCCAGTTAAGGCTATAGCTGGTCAGCTACCTGAAAGGGGGGCACGAAGCCCCCGTGCTTCAGCCGGGGGTGCTGACGGTTAACCCGACAGGGTTAGCAGGAGTGATCATAGAGGAAGGAGGAAGATGGATAAATCTGGGCGCTTATATCCAACGCTTACCACTTGAAACAGGCCAAGCCTGACTCTACCTTGGTTATAACCCTCAACCCGATCGCCTAAATTAGGCTTAGGTCTTAGGGTGAATCAGGTTTTGTACAGATTAGATCATTATACCCCAAATCAGCCGCACCTGTAACCTCGGCGCGTAGCGCTAGATGTTCTCGGTGGATGGAAATTAGTTGCAATTCCTGGCCGCTAACTTGTTCTAGCATATAAACCACTTGTTCTGGTCGCAGTTGAGTTCCATCATTGCGACAGGTTCCCAAATAACGCAATAGGGTAGCGTTTTGGGGTGGTTGGTCTAATTCCCATAGTGGAATTTTGACTGTTTCTTTTACGATCGCCTCTAGTTGTAACAACTGCTCACGCAGGTTAATAATTCTGATTCTACCCGATTTCGTAGTTTTTTCCCACAAGATTTCTGAACTGTTGAGTACAGCCTGCACCCAACCGGCCCAATGATTCGGGGTAATAGTCTCATCTGTGGCTTGTAAATGGATGATATAGGTAGCGTGTTCTATGGTTTCGGCGATCGCCGGCGAGTTAACGTCCACTTCTGCGACCCGATAAATGGGTAAGTTGTCGGGGAGAGAGGCGGATAGTTGCTGTTGAAAGGTTTGTATATCCATAGTCTCCGCCAGGTCAAAATCCGCAATTTCCCCGGTGCTAGTGGTCCCCAAAGGCAGTGCATTTCCCGGGGATATACGGGGGCCTGGATGATAGCCTCCGGTGAAGGATATGGGCAATTCTGCGCGTCTGACAGCCCGATCAAAAACTTTCATCAGGTCAAGATGTCCGACTAATGCCATGTCTCCCAATTTGCCAAACCAGACTCGCACCCGTTGGACTCGTTGGGAAGGCGGGACAAAATGACCAGCAAATTCGGGAATGGGTGGGGGTGTAAATACTACGTTATGGCCTAACTCTGGACCACATACCCCACAATGGGAGCAGGCGGCGAAAGAACAGTCGGGAACTGTGGCCGCTTCGATCGCCTTTTGTAGGTCTTGTTTCAGCCAGTTTTTGTCTATTCCGGTGTTGATATGGTCCCAAGGTAGAGGTTGGTCTAGTAGTTGTTCACGGTGGCTGTGGTCCTGGCTGTCCTCCGCGATCGCATTTTCCATGAGGTTCCATTCCCCCGCTTCTACTTGCCGATATTTCCAGCCTAACCCCGACTCCTCTATGGCTTGGGTCCAGGCGGCGAAGGCACGATCTAGGCTTTCCCACCAGGCATCCATTCCGGCCCCTAGTTCCCAAGCACGTTGGACTACCGGCCCTAGTCGGCGATCGCCTCTACCGATAAAGTCTTCCATAGCCGATATCCGCACGTCGGTAAAGTTGGCTTTAACGCCTTTGAGGCGGTGAAATTCAGCTTTTAGCAATTGCTGTTTGCGTTGAAATTCTTTGGTTGATACGCTGTGCCATTGAAAGGGTGTATGGGGTTTGGGGGTAAAATTGGAAATGGTCAGGTTAATGCTCAGGGGTCGGCGGCGGTGTTCCCGACATTCGCGCAGCAACCAGCGGACTGTTTCGGCGATACCTAGGACATCAGTATCCGTTTCTCCCGGCAAGCCGATCATAAAGTATAGTTTGATTTTATCCCAACCTTGGTCGTAGGCGGTTTTTACTCCTCGTAACAATTCCTCATTGGTGAGTCCTTTATTGATGACATCCCGCATTCTTTGGGTCCCCGCTTCTGGTGCAAAGGTCAGGCCACTGCTGCGGGTCCCGCCGATGATGTTGGCAATGTTTTCATCAAAGCGATCGACTCGTTGACTGGGTAGGGATAGGGATACGTTACTGTCGCGCAGACGGTTTTTGATTTCCATTCCCACTGCGGGTAATGATAGGTAGTCTGAACAGCTTAGGGATAATAGGGAAAATTCATTATATCCCGTTGCTTTCATCCCTTTGGCGATCGCCTCTACCACCGCTTCCGGTTCCACGTCTCTAGCCGGACGGGTTAACATTCCCGGTTGACAGAAACGACAGCCACGGGTGCAACCTCGTCTCACTTCCAAGGCTAGGCGATCGTGAACTGTTTGCACGAATGGAACCATTGTAATCGAATAGGCTGGCATCGGAGTCGCCACCCGGCGGATAATCCTTGTGGGTACTTCCTGATGGTTGGGATGAATTGACCCATCCCCTGCCATATCATAGAATTGGGGAACGTATACCCCAGGCACTTGGGCTAGGTCTAACAGCAGTTGTTCCCGGGTTAACCCTGCCGCTTTCCCTTCTTCTATCACTAAACCTATTTCCGGGAGGAGTTCCTCTCCGTCCCCCAGGGCGATAAAATCGAAAAAGTCCGCGTAGGGTTCCGGGTTCGATGTCGCCGTTTGACCTCCCGCGAAGATTAGCGGTATTTCTCCTAGGGGGGTTTGTCCATCCCGATTCTGCCTTTGTTTCCAGGTTAGGGGAATTTGGGCAAGATCCAGCATTTCTAGAATGTTCGTGGCCCCTAGTTCGTAGCTGAGACTAAACCCCAGAATATCAAATTCCCTCAGAGGACGGCGGGACTCTACCGCAAATAACGGGGTTTGCGTCTCTCGCAGTTTTGTGATCAGATCCGCCGCCGGTAAATAGGCGCGATCGCATAATTGTCGGGGCTGGGTATTGATGATATTATAGAGGATTATATGCCCCAGGTTCGAGGCTCCTACCTCATAGATTTCTGGATAGGTGAGAGACCAGCGCACTGCCGCTGATTCCCAGGGTTTGTGTTTCGCCCCTAATTCGTTACCTAAATATCGCGCTGGTTGGTTAATTTCTGGTGTGATTAATTCTTTGACTGAAACTGCCACTTTCTACCTCTTATGATTCTTAATCGGCAATCTTTACTTATACGTTTTGATTATGTTTGGCTTAGAAATGACGCATATAACACCATTATACATCATCGGTGCAATTCTGGTAAATTAAATTTTCCTGATTCACTACAGGACTTCCTGGCTGCCTATTTCCTGGGTTTTGGGGCTGATAATTAGTTGATAGATATCCAGATTTTGGGAATTAAAATATCCTCCCTATTTTCTATGCTGGGCTTGGTTGGCCATATTTGATGGGGCAGGTATTATATTACCCGTGGCACAAAGATTAAGTTTTTGTTAACTTATTCAGATACGATCAACTTGTCATGATATGACAAGAATTGTATTAAAAAACACAGACAAAAACTGTTTGATTGTCTCATAATATAGCAGCATCTTAATTTCTGCTATCACCAACCCCCAAGAGCCAGACTGCGTGATTTAGATCACATATTTATGGAGATAAAAATCACCAGCCAGACTGTTTATTGGTTGGAGAATTAACATAAGTTGAGTTACTTGACCACTCATGTCAGCCACCAATGGAATTCGAAAACTGGTATCTAAAGCACTTTACTTTAGATGTCTCACCCCCGAAATCGAAAACGGGATTAACTATGAACTGACTCGACTGGGTTATATTTCCGATGTGGATTATGAAGCCTTAGAATTACTGATGGACGAAATGGATGCCGGACGTATTCGCTTAGTACCTAGTCCCTAGGTTCGGAACCTAACACAGTTAATCAACCTGGGTCACCTTGAACCCGAAACTGTTGCATTTAATTTAGAGTTGTTGTTGCTGCCGATTTTCTTTTGGCAATAATTTAACTAAAAAGCCTGTAATTGAGGTGATCACAGGGTTGACATCGCCGTTCATTTACTGCTGTTCATGGCTGGGTTGTAAGAGTTTTCTGGTATAATTTTCTGGCTTATACCTAATGAACCAACCCCCTGTGAGTGATAATGCAGTTTGCTAAACGTTTAGAAAAAATCCCCCCCTACCTGTTTGCTGAAATTGACCGGAGACGCATAGAACTGGTTGCTCAAGGGGTAGATATAATTAATATTGGAGTGGGTGATCCTGACCAGCCCACTTTGGATCATATCAGGGTGGCTATGCACGATGCCATTGAAGACCCCTCCAACCACAACTATCCGCCCTATCGGGGTATGATAGAATACCGGGAGGCGGCGATCGCTTGGATGTCTCGTCGCTTTGGGGTGAATGGCTTAAACCCAGAAACCGAGATCATCTCCTCTGTCGGTTCTAAGGAAGCTATCCACAACACAGCCTTAGCTTTTGTGGAAGCTGGGGATATTGTCTTAATCCCCGATCCTGGTTATCCAGTCTATCGCACTTCTACCCTCTTCGCCGGGGGAGAGCCTTACTATGTTCCCCTACAGCCCGAAAATGGCTTTTTACCCGATTTACAAGCAATTCCAGAGGAGATAGCTAGGCGGGCTAAATTATTTTGGGTAAACTACCCGAACAATCCCACCGGTGCGATCGCCACCTTACAAGACTTTAGCACCATGGTAGATTTTTGTCAAAAGTTCGACATTCTACTATGCCATGATAACGCCTATTCCGAGGTTTGTTATGAAGGTTATCGAGCGCCCAGTGTCCTAGAGGTTCCCGGTGCCAAAGATATTGCTATTGAGTTTCATAGCCTGTCTAAATCCTATAATATGACCGGGTGGCGCATTGGGTTTGTCGTCGGTAATGAAATCGGGATTAAGGGATTAAGCCAAGTTAAAACTAATGTGGATTCTGGTGTATTTAAAGCTATTCAAAAAGCCGCGATCGCTGCTTATTTAACCTCAGAGTCAGACCGTCAAAAGCTGAATGATATTTATCAACATCGCCGCGATTTAGTGATTTCAGGATTGCGTTCTCTCCGTTGGAAAATTGAACCCCCCAAAGCCACATTATATATTTGGGTCCCGGTTCCCAGCAATTACACTTCCACAGAATTTGCCAAATTGCTATTAGAGAAATGCGGCGTGCTTGTCCCCCCTGGCAACGGTTATGGCGCGGCGGGAGAAGGTTTTATCCGCATGGCTTTAACTAACAAAGAAAGCCGCATTCAAGAAGCCATAGACAGAATGCGAAATGCGGGGATAACTTATCAGTAAAATCACTCCTTAGTTACACCACCCAAAACCCTCTCGACAGAGGGAAGGTTGATTATAGCAGTTCCCGGACTCATGAGGTACGTTTCCAAGCCCCTCTCTCTTTCTGGGAGAGGGGTTTGGGGTGAGGGCCGTACCTTATGGAGATGAGAACGGTTATGGCGCGGCGGGAGAAGGTTTTATCCGCATGGCTTTAACTAACAAAGAAAGCCGCATTCAAGAAGCCATAGACAGAATGCGAAATGCGGGGATAACTTATCAGTAAAATCACTCCTTAGTTACACCACCCAAAACCCTCTCGACAGAGGGAAGGTTGATTATAGCAGTTCCCGGACTCATGAGGTACGTTTCCAAGCCCCTCTCTCTTTCTGGGAGAGGGGTTTGGGGTGAGGGCCGTACCTTATGGAGATGAGAAACGCTATAATATTTTCCTGGGGAGGTGAGGAAGTAGCCGAAACCCCCCCAGTCCCCCTAAAGGTGGTGGCAGGAGTCTCAGAAACTGCCCCAATTACAGATAGTTCCAGGAGAATGCCCGAATATATCAAGGATAACCAAAAAACTGATATATGCCCGCACATTTTCCCATGCTTCTAGTATATGTCAACTTATGGGAGTTTGTCAAGAGGAAAGATAGAATTATCGGGCATAAATTTTGGTAGGATGAAGACACATTGAACCGTTGTATCATCAATGATTGGGTGTTACAACTAATCCCCATCTAAATTTTGGTAGGATGAAGACACATTGAACCGTTGTATCATCAATGATTGGGTGTTACAACTAATCCACATATATTGAAGCAGATTATGGTCAACCGTATAGATCTGTATCACCCGATGTGTGCTGAGTACAACGTTCGCCGAGCCTTGGCGCTAGACTCTCAGAGTGAAGTATTACCCACCTGGATAGAGGGGTTTCATTTAGGAGAAGGAGTATTTCGCATCGAACATCGAGAAGTAGCTTTTCCGGGGATAGAAATAGCGCATTTTTTCACGGAAAATCTGTTTAGCGATCGCCATGTAATTCCCGAAGGAGAAACCCATTTTTCCCTCAGCTTGTATCCCCATCATCCCATATTGTCTTGGATGGGCTATACAGACCCCATTGGTAATGCGATCGCCGTTCATCGCAGCCAGATCGAATATACATCAGGTTTTCCCCCCGGTTGGCATGGTTTATATATTTGTTTTAATGATGAACTCCTAGCCAACCTGGACCTATTACCAGAGAAATTTTGGGAAAATAGCCAGGACCCGAATCAAGCAGTTTTGACCGTCCACCCGATTAGGTTTGCCAACTTCACCAGATTTATGCAGCAGTGGTTTCCTACGGCTGAATGTCTGTATCGTCGAGGTCTTTTGGCTCCCCAGGAAGCCGCACTGTTGCGAGAAAAATTTTTGTGTCAGTTTCGGGAATTATTAGACTATACCTTTGAACAGCGTGGCGATCGCCAAATTTTCAAACCCACTCGACGGTATTGGATCTTTGCCACAGTCCAGGCCATGATCGACAGTAATTTAGCCAAAAACTTCACCAATGAGGAGTTATGTCAACAGTGTTGCATTTCCCCCAGAGCCATGCAATACGCCTTCAAAGAAATTACCGGCGTAGGGGTACAGCAATATATTCGCGCCCGCAAACTGAACGCCGTCCGGGAAGAACTTTGCGGACCTAGTGCAGACCCAAGCACCATTTATGCGATCGCCAGCGCCTACGGCTTCTCCCACATGGGCAGATTTTCCGAGCAATTCTATCGTTGCTTCGGGGAATATCCCTCAACCCTGAAAAAGTTGCACAAATCGGATATAAAAATGAGAAAAAGTATGATATCCTAGTCAAAGACGCGATCTAAATATCGCGCTTATCGCCAATAGTTAGAGCTTTCAATAACATTGTTAGCTTGCTTCAGGGTCTAGTCAAAAGCACTCCTAAACTATCCCTAACACTAGGGATAGTTTGGGAAGGCTTAAAAAAGGCATCATCCCTGTGATGTTGTTCTGTTACGGGAGTCTCGGTTGCGGGGAAGTCAACTAAGACGGGCTTTTTGATTCAGAATCCCCAACATCCCTAATTCTGACCCTGATTTTGCCACACATCCCATCAATAGAGAATGTTCTAGGCTGGCGATCGTCTAATCTGCCTTCTTTTCTTTAACCCAGTTAACATCCGAGTTTTCCCAGATGGTCAAGTGCAACCGTAAAAAGGGCGTTTGATTTAAAAAAAGCTGAAACCCTTGCCAGTAAATAAATTAATCAGTTTTTTACTACACAATGCAACATCTGCTTGATATGCGACCGAGTTGACCCGACGGAGAATATCGAGCAATGCTAATTACCGAAAATTTAGAAGCCATCATTGAGGAACAAACAGATGAAACCAGAAATTTTGTATTAAGGACGACTATTGTTCCCCAAATTGGGGTAGCAGTCTATGTTCGCAAGGGAGATATTGCTCACGATTTAGATATTGTTAATGTTCGCTATAATCCCGAATCGAATCGTTTACATTTATTGGTTCGTAATAGTGGACAAGCCAGTGTGATTGTGCAACCAGAATGGGTAATTTCTCAAGGAAATCAGGAAATCCAGAGTGGTCGTGGTGTAGATACTACGGTGATTGCGGAAAAAGAACGTTTGGTTAATATCAATTATAATCAACCCCTTGAACCGGGAGATTATCAAGTTTCTGGAAATTTGGGTTGGGGAGTAAACCGGAATACAAAAATACCATTCAGCGTAACATTAGCCGTTCCTTAACATGGTGATGAATGGAGTATATTATCAGTAAAATACTGCCATAATATGACGGCAATTAAGGCAGTTTTAACACTGAGTTATACCAAATATTTATAAGTGTTTATTTTGGGGGAGTTGTTTACCCTGATGGCTGTTGAAAATTTGTGGATACAATCTGCTTGTCCCAGACATCACAGAGGAAATCACCCCAGAATCACCGGAATTCACGATTTTTATGATTGGCTTAAATGCTGGTAGGCGCAATTTTAAAACTGGGGTATTTGTGCGCGGGTCAGTAACGGATAATGAGGTGATAAATTTTGGGGATTGGCTAATTCCTTATGATGAAGTTTTGCAGGTCATAAAGTTTACATCTACAGTTATATCAGATAATGAAGTCGACTTGCGATCGCCTTTTAAAATTGTCCGCCTTAACCTCGATTAAATTCGCAACTACCCCGAATTAGGGTTAGTCCTTTCTGTGCAAGATATTCAAGACTTATTTGATATTGAATCAGAATTTAGTTTTCGGGAATATGCAATTATTTTTGATGTCCCCGAAGTCAGAAGGGGGAGAAGAACCAGCCGGGAAAGACCGCCAGTAATTTTAGAAGGATTGCCAGAAATTTCCCCCCCCCAACTTTAACATTGGTATGATAGAACAGCGGGTTAATCTTACCAAAAACCAAGGTGTTGACCTGAACAACACAGGTCGCCTATCCGCCGTCGGAACAGTTTTAGATAGTAGTTGGTTTCTCACGCTTAATCAGGGAGACATAACCGACAGCGAAACCTGGCGATTATCCTAATTTCAAATCATCCGCCAAACTGAATCTAGCGATTATTTTTTAGGTTCTCAACGGAGATTTTGGCGAGACCAAAGGACTACAGGTGACTTTTGGGGATTTACTACTATTCAAAGGCGGGGATATTCTCCTAGTTCATTATTGGGTAGTGGTGCCGCCAACCCTCGCCAACGTTTGCAACCAGAACAAGTCACCCCCACCATAACAGGTAATGCTGAACCAGGAACTTTAGCACAACTGGTATCGAGTCGTTATCGTGGGGAAGTCATAGCAGAACAGTTTGTCGATAATTCTGGCTTTTACCGTTTTGATAATGTTCCTGTAGGTAGACAGGTTGGCAGAAATTACTATGTTTTACTTTACCCTGGCGGTTCTCTAATTAGTGAACCCATCATAGAAGAAGCTAGGTTTACCATTTTACCAGAACAACTGCCTCAAGGAGCATCAGCATTAGTAATTTCTGGGGGGTGGCAGCGTCGTTTTAATCCCGGTCATGATTTTTGGGGAGAACTCAACGAATTTAATGCCGGAGTTTCTCAGCGTTGGGGGATAACTGAAGATTGAACAGTCGGTTTAGGTGGCATTTATGATTCATCTACCCGTGGTTTGGCGGAAGTTTTTTATCAGCCTAAAGGAACACCTTTGCGAGTAGGTATTTCTGGCTTTGTGGGGGATGATGCTAATATTAATGCCGATGTGGTTTGGGATTCTCGACAATTTTATGCAACTTTCAATAGTGACTTTGATATAACTTGGTATAGTCTCAACTGGAGACTTGGGCGGGGATTGACATTATTTGGGAGTGGGGATTTAGATAGGTCTTCGAGTTTGGGTCTGCAATATTTTTGGGGTAGGCGCAATTTTTCTACTAATATCCGTGTCAGTGTTGATACAGATGAAACCATAAATTGGCATCTTAACCAACGTTTCGGCAACTTTTACCTAATACTATTACTATTGATGAAAATTCGGAGACATTGGAGGAGTTAAATATACAACTACTAGATTAATCTGGTGGTGGAGGTCTTCGGTTCCTTCCCGGAAAGCCATATATATGCCGCCACATTTTCCCATGATATAAGTATAAGTCAATTCCTAGGATTTGTCAAGAGAAAAGGGAATCTTTATCTAACTTCCCGAAAAACCTGGGAATGATTGAGCCAAATTTGGGAAATAAACTCTCGAAAACGTTGATGGTTTCTGGGTAACATTTCCTGCTTTTGTTCTGGGGGATTTAATGCGACTAAAAAAGGTATTACTTCTGTATCCAAAGCTACCCTAAATAACTCCCAGGGCCAAATCAAATCAGCACTGTCTCGCAAATCATAGCAAAGGGGCTGATTTTCTGTGGTCAATTCCACGAGCATTAAGGGACGCACCCAACAGACTTGGCGCAGGATAACGACTTGAATTACCTCGGCATAAAGAGAGGTATTTTCAGCATCAATAGCTACAATTTGACCGGAGTTAAATTGAGGTAAATTATTCATATATACTACAAACTATCAATCTCGATTAAAGCCTGATTTAAGTCTGACATCAACCTGATAGATTCTTTTTTTGCGGGACCTGTGGCATATTTTTTGACTTCTAGGGGTTTCCCAATTGTGACGTTAACTTCAGAGCGCCAATGGGGAATATTGGGGCTATAATGGATAGATATAGGCACAATCTTAACCCCTAAATTAGGATAGTGGGATTCAGCCTGAATTGCCAAACGACCTAATCCGGCTTTGAGAGGGTGAATTTGGTGATCCCTAAAAATGCCTGCTTCTGGAAAAATCACTAACATTTCTCCCTGGCGCAGTAAATCAACGCCATATCGCAAAGTGGCGATCGCTGGATGTTTTTGATTAACCGCAAACCCTCCGATTTGGCGAATAAACCACCCTTGAAGTCCTTGCATTTCATCAGCAGTTACCATAAACCGCGAATCTCGTCCAGTGACATAAGGACCTGTTGCAAATGGTACAATAAAAGCATCCCATCTCGCTCTATGGGTGGGTGCTAAAATTACCGGACCATCTTTGGGTAAATTCTCCCGTCCGGTGACGGTAATCTTTTTAAAATAGAAGGGAAGAACCACCAAGCGTCCCAGGGGATAAACAATAGAAGTTAACCAACGCGCGACTCCAGAGGATTTAGTCTCGCTAGAAGGAGATGAATTAGACCAGGGTTTAATCGATTGAACTGTTACCATGACAATAATTTGGGATTTCTAAACTCTATAAGTCTAATGTAAATCCTTTAACCCCCTCTGTCATGGCAGAGGATGACAGTTATTAGATTGTCTCAATGGTGACATATTACCGCGATGTTGAGCAAACCAGGATTGCAGTTGTTGGCGACAGGATGATTCGAGAATACCCCCTAGGACAGGGAGACGATGATAGGAGGCGGGACTGTCTGGAAGATTGAAAACGGTGCGAATGCTGCCAGTTTTGGGGTCGTCGGCACCATAGACCAATAAACCTATCCTAGCTTGAATAATGGCTCCTGCACACATGGGACAGGGTTCTAGGGTGACATACAGGGTGCAGGTGTCTAAATGCCAATCTCCTAATACCTGACTGGCTTGCCGTAATGCTATAATCTCAGCATGGGCGGTGGGGTCTCGATCGCGTTCCCGGCGATTTTCCCCCTGGGCAATCAGTTTTCCCTGTTGATTGACAATGACTGCACCGACGGGGACTTCTCCGGCTTCTCCTGCTGCTGCGCCTAGTTTTAAGGCCTGTCGCATCCAGTGACTATGGGTGGTGTAGGTTGGCTGCATGGGAAACTCTGGCTAAGGTCGCCTGGAATGTTCATCAGTCACCATGGCTTCTCCTAAATTGCGATAAAACCACAGGTGAACAGGTCCCGGCTGGAGGTCTATGGCTTTTTGATAATGAGCGATCGCTAATTGGGTTTGACCCTGGCTATGCAAAAGCTGTCCCAACTCCTGATGGAGATCAGGGTTGTTGGGACTGGCTTGGAGTAAATGCCGATAATGAGAAATCGGATCGGTTTTAGAGGCTACCTTTTTTTTTTGCGATCGCCTGCTTGAGAGCATCATAACCCTCTTCAAATTCTGGGTCAATGGTGATGGACTGTTTGAAATGAGCGATCGCTTCCTCTAAGCGTCCTTCCTCAGCCAAGGCTTGTCCCAGGTGATATTGTACATGGGGAGAGTGCGGATTAAGTTCGCCAGCTTTTCGATAAGCTATAATTGCCTCATCCCAGCGTTGACTCTGAGCTAGGGTATAACCTAGTTGATGATAGGCTACGGCTGACTGGGGATTGAGAATACAGGCTTGGTGAAATCCTATGATCGCATCTTCGATTTTTCCCTTGCTTCTGAGAAACTGTGCAAATTTTTCGTAGGATTCGCTAGAATTGGGATGAAACTCATGGCTTTCGCTATAGGCGGCGATTTCCTCGTCTAGGTGGCGCTGCTTGTCCTGAACTTCCTGTAGATGAGTTTGAATTTCAGCCTGGTTGGGGGGATTAAGATATAAGGCTTTTTGATAGGTGGCGATCGCCTCCGACCAATGGTAAAGTTTAGTCAAGACCTGACCTAAATCAAACAGGACTGGGGTGGAAGTGGGATGGAGTTCGGAAGCCTTTTGATAGGCGGCGAGTGCTTCTGATAGGCGATCGCATTTGGTTAAAGCCTGCCCTAATTGATGGTAGAATGAAGCAGAGTTAGGATCGACTTGGGTGGCTTTTCGGAATATATCAACGGCGGCTTCCCATTGATTTAATTGGGTTAAAACCTGTCCTAGGGGTTGCAGAATTTCTACCAAATTTGGGTCTAACTCCAAGGCTTTCTGATAACTCTCCGCCGCTTCCGATAGCTTTCCACTATTGGCTAAAGCTGTTCCCAGGTATTTATGACTGGTGGCTGAGTTAGGATCAACAATACAACAGCGACGGTATAGGGTGGCTAATTCCTCCCAACGTCCTTGGGACTCCAGGACTGTTTGCAATTTGGGCAGGGCTTCTGATAAATTGGGATTAAGTTCGTAGGCTCGACGATAGGAGGCGATCGCCTCTTCGGTTTCTCCCAAAGCCTCCAAAGTTTGACCCAAACTCATATAACAGTCAGACCAATAAGGGTTTAATTCTAACCCCTGACGATAGGCTGTAACTGCTTCTGAATATTGCTGTTGTTGGTGGTAGGCTTTACCCAAGCTGTGGTATAGTTCGGCATCATCGGCTGTTAACTCAATGGCTTTTTGCAATAGGGAAACGGCCTCCTCTGGGTGGCCTTGTTTGATCAGGACTAGGGCTAAATTGTGGTAAAACTGCCAGAAATATGGGTCAAGTTCAATAGCCTGGCGGAAACAACGAACGGCTTCTGGTAAGTTACCCTGTTGATTTAGGAGGGTTCCCAGATTATCATAAGACCAGGCAGAATTAGGGTTAAGTTCCGTAGCTTGACGGTAGGCTGCAATAGCTTCGTCGATTTTTCCCTGTTGGCTGAGGGCTTCTCCCAAGTTATGATAATACCAAGCTGATTTAGGACTGGCGGCGATCGCCTGATTGTAGGATGCGATCGCCTCGTCTAACTGACCTTTTCTTAGGAGTTGATTGGCTGTGTCGAAATAACTGACGCTCATGTTAGGATTTTTGACTATATTTTGATATGGAAGAACAGATGATTGATATTTGTTGGTTATGACCCGCCCTAGAGAATGACCCACAGTTTAACTGGATGTTCCCATCCCCTTACTCAATCGAGCCATCCCTCCCAATTGTACATAATTTATGGAATTTGACCGCCAAAAATTAGAACAAATCGACTCGGAGTTAGAGCGATCGCAGTCGTGGCTAGAACAAATCTCCCACCAGATGGAACAGTTACCCGCCCAGGGTAGTCCATCCCCGGCAATTATACCACCTAGCTTACCACAGCGAAAATCTATTTTATTTTATCGAGATTATCGGGGACTAACCGGAGGTCATTTAAAAGTCTGGGATTATTTTAATCATATTCTCGATTCCCCGGACTACCTACCCCAGATTTATTTTTCTCCCGAAAGTGCGATCGATGCTAATAACCCGTGGTTCAATATTGACAAACAACTAATTTTATCTCAACCGCTATCAGATCCCCACATTATCTTTATGGACGGTATGGACTGGGAATTTTTATCAGCCAGCCAGCGCCACAACTCCCCCATACCAATTATTAATCTAATTCAGCACATCCGGCACGCCTACCCAGATAATCCCCGCTATCAGTTTCTCAACCATAAAGCGATCCGCATTTGTGTCAGCCCAGAAGTGGGAACCTATCTGGCAGAATCACGTCGAGTCAATGGACCCCTGTTTATTATCCCCAATGGCTTAGATACCAGTAGTTTTCCCCAACCCCGACCCGACCCCCAACGGGATATCGAAATCCTGATTTCGGCCCTTAAACAACCGGAACTAGGCGAACAGTTACAACAAAGGTTAGCAGCAATGGGCTATGGGGTGCAACTGCTGACATCCCTAATTCCCAGAAGAGATTATCTACAGTACCTCAACCGTGCTAAAATTACGATACTCCTGCCTAACCGCGAAGAGGGAGAGGGATTTTACCTTCCCGCCCTAGAAGCCATGGCTATGGGGACTCTTACCATCTGTCCAGATTGTATAGGGAATCGGTGTTTCTGTTTTCCCGGTTACAATTGTATGCGACCCAAGTATACTGTGGAAGGACTGTTAGAATCGGTCAAAGAGGCGATCGCCTTTTCTGAGGTGCGGAAGTCTCTGGTCAAAAAAGCAGCCTTTCAAACGGTCGCTGAACATGGTTTAATGAAAGAACGGACAGCATTTATGGAAATCCTGAACCATCTGGAGGATTTATGGTAAACTCCCACCGACTGGCGGGCGAGGCTGTCAGGGTTAGTAGCTAGTCAGTTATGAACCTTAATAAACGCTATATTTGCCATTCACTTATAAACTAAAGATAAACCGACATTTATACCATGCCAGATAAAAAGAGCGAATCCCAGGTTTTAATTATGACAGGAATGCACCGTTCAGGTACATCCTTGACCGCTTCATTATTGCAAAGTGCTGGGTTGCACGTTGGTCGTCGGCTAATGCAGGGAACTGAGTTTAACCCCAAAGGCTACTTTGAGAATATTGATTTTTTTGAATTTCACCTAGATTTATTGCGATCGCAAGGTGTTAATATAGATGGTTGGACATTACAAGACAACCTGGATGTTCCCGAAGAGTTTATCGACAAAGCAAATGCAATTGTTGAAAAAAATTCTCTGAGTCATATTTGGGGATGGAAAGAACCTCGGACGACACTATTTTTAGATTTTTGGGCGCAGTTATTACCTGATGCTAAGTTTCTGTTGATTTACCGTTCTCCGTGGGATGTGATAGATTCTCTGTACCGCCGAGGAGATGAAATTTTTAGAAATCAACCCGAACTAGCAGTTAAATATTGGATATTTTATAATCAGAAAGTCTTAGATTTTTATAATAAATATGGTGATAAATGTTTATTGGCAAACATAGAAACAATTGTCAAATATCAAGATAAATATGTAGCGGAAATTAATCAGAAATTCGGGATAAATCTAACTAATCCTTCTCCGGCGGTTTATGATGATTCCCTAATGCAAACCAATATATCAGAAGATGGTCAACGTCCCAGCTTAATCGATTATTACTTTCCTGAAGCCATAGAAATGTATCAGGAACTAGAGAGTCGGGGATGGCATCCTAATCAAACTCCAGATTTATCATGGAATAATCAGATTAAGTCTTCTCCCTATATGGCTTGGGCTTTTAGAGATTGGGCGAATTATCGACTGTCCGCCGCCGAAAATAAGTCTCTTAGGGTTGAGTTAGAAGGGACTCAAGCTAAACTTGAAGAAACTCTGTCTCAGTTCAACCCAACTCGGGATGAATTGGAAGAAACTAGGTCTCAGCTACAGGAAACAGAGTCGATTGTAGAACAGTTAAAATCTCAGTTGGAACAAACGGAAGGGGTTTTAGAAAAAACTCACAGTCAACTGCAAAAAACTGAGTCAATTTTACAGGAGTCTCACAATCAACTAACTCAAAAGAATACCGAATTAAATCAAGTGCGATCGCAGTTGGAGTCGCAGTTTAGTCAAGTTCAGGAAGAACTAGAACAAGCCAAATCACAGTTGAGTCAAACTCAATGGGACGTGATGAAATATCAATCCCAACTACACCATACGCAGGAAGAACTAGAACAGGCGGAGCAACAAAACCGGGAAATTTTATCTAACCAAAATCAACTACAGTCTCAACTGAATGAGTCTGAGTCTCGGCTGATGAAAACTGAGATGATGTTTAGTCAATTAAGACTACAACTGGAGCAAGCTAACAAAACCCAAATCCGAACTATTGCTCAACTTCATGATACCCAAGGTAAACTAGAATATTCGGAGTTTCAACAACATCAGTATCTAGCAGAATTAGAACGACTTGAGCCACAACTGGAGAAAACTGAGATCCAATTGAGTCAGTCTTTGGTTAAACTTAACCAGGTTGAGAAAAATCATCAGCGAACTCTGGTACAATTACATCAAACTCAAGGTAACTTGGAGACCTGTCAATTGTATTTAGCTGAAAGTCAACAACAACAAACCCAGTATAAAAATCAACTGGAAGAGTGGGAAGGACTTTGGGGAGAATTAATTGAACAGGAAGATGAGATGGAAAAAGCGATCGCTCAGTATCAGGCAAAATTGCAGGCGACGGAACAGGAGTTAGAATCATCTCAACATCAACTACAGCAAACTCAAGAGGAGAAAACCCAATGGGAACAGAAAATTGAGGAGTACGAAAAACTTTTGGCGGCGGCGAGTACACAGGAAGATGAGATGGAAAAAGCGATCGCTCAGTATCAGGCAAAATTGCAGGCGACGGAACAGGAGTTAGAATCATCTCAACATCAACTACAGCAAACTCAAGAGGAGAAAACCCAATGGGAACAGAAAATTGAGGAGTACGAAAAACTTTTGGCGGCGGCGAGTACACAGGAAGATGAGATGGAAAAAGCGATCGCTCAGTATCAGGCAAAATTGCAGGCGACGGAACAGGAGTTAGAATCATCTCAACATCAACTACAGCAAACTCAAGAGGAGTTACAACGGTCGCAAGACCAACAGTTAAAAATAGAGGAAGAACTGGTTAGGTTGCGTTTAGAGCGATCTTTAAACCCGACTGGGGAGACGACAAAACAAGTAGAGTACAGATTTTTAGTATGGAAGGCATGGTCTTCATATACAATGGGGAACTATGATGACATGGTTGTAAGTTTGAGACAATCTTGGAAATTCCGAAACGACTCTCCCTCAGAGACGATTTTAGATTGGCTAAGAAGTTTTGAGCAATTCTCATCGGAGAAAAGCATCCCGTTTAATTCTGAGTCGCTAACCAAGTTACCGGAGTGGCAAAAACTGATGAAATTGGTCATGGCTAATAAACCCGTTCTAGTCAGCAACCTGTCAAATCCGAAACCCGTCACTTAGAGCCAATTAGGAAAGTTATGTTTTCGTAGCATATTTGATGAATTGAGTTTTGTTGTTTAGTATAATCAGAGATAAAATTTATGCCTCGCCAGTGTTATGTTTTTCACGACAAAAAGCTAGTATTATTTTGGTCTCCTAAGTGTGCCTGTACAGCGATAACCAATTGGTTATATTATGGTTTACTGGGGAACGTCACTTCTAACAAAAAGCCACAACAAGCTCCCAGGATATTGTTAGCTAAACAGGGTTTTTTTAGGTCAATCAATACTTATGAAGATCTTGACAAGATTAGCAACTATGATGGTTACTTGAAAGTTATATTCATGAGACATCCCTTGTCAAGATTGATCAGTGCTTATCTAAATAAGTTTGTTTATTATAATGGTAAAATATTGGATGAATTTCATAAATTAGAACCCTTTTCAAAAAAAGTAGTTCAGGAAATATACAAGTATAATAATTGGGATATTGACCAAAACTATAAAGGGATTCGATTTCGTGATTTGATTGATTATGTTAAACTCAATAAAAGCAAAAATAAACCGATAGATCATCATTGGGATACGCAAGTTTATGATAGTTATAATCCTCAATTATTCTCCTTTGATTATATTTTTCAACAGGAAAAATTTGTTGGAGGTATTAATCAATTGAACAATATTTTTAATATTGATTATGTTCCTCCCAAGATAAATAGTACCATCAATTATAGAAACCAAGATACCTCAAATGCTGAAGATTATGATATATTAAAAGAAGTCCAACTTGATGATTTATTTTCTGTGGATATATTGTCTTTGAATATTTTTGATGAAGAAAATTTGGCTAATATAGACACCCAAACTTTATACCGAAAATTTATCAATGATAAAATCATCAATTCAGTTTATGAAATCTACAAACAAGATTATCAAGTCGGCAAATATGACAAAAATGTTATCTTTGACATTAGCTCACAAAAAAATGAGGTAAGTGAAAACATGAAAAGTTTTGTTAACTGGAAGACTTTAGAAACTCAAAGAGTTGTTAGAGGCTGGATATTACCTGACTCCGGTATTTGTGAACCATCCGATATTATAGTATTAATTAATGGAAAAAAACTGACTGATGAGAATATTAACCTTAAACGTTTCCATAAGAATAGTAATACTTTTCAGGTTAATTTTTGCTTTGATTTATCTCCATATAATCTAAAAAATGGAGATCAAATACAGTTAGCCTTTAGAAATACAGGAAACATACTAGGAACCAGTCAATTTATTGAACAAAGTTCCCCATCATGTGATGATAATACTATATATTTGTTTATTCATATTCCTAAAACTGCTGGCACCTCTTTTAGAAAGGGATTAGAAAAACAATTTAATCCTTCTCAAGTTATCTATGATTATGGCATTAAATCTCCAGTCACCAGTCCTATAATTAAATCTTCAATTTACGGGGAATCTGCCAGTCCATTACAGCTTAAAGACTATGTTGATGAGAAAAAAATAAAAGTCATAGGAGGACATATAGGAGGCGCTAATCAAATTGCGATACAGCATTATTGCTCTATTTTTGGTAATCGTTTAAAATTAGTTACATTTCTGAGAGAACCTATCAGGCGGTGTTTATCTAATTATTTTCATATGTATGATCATTATGGTTATTCCGGTACTGTTGAAACATTTGTCAAACAACGACCTAATTGGCAATCGAGAGTATTAAAAGATATAGATCTGGAAAACTTGTATTTTTTGGGAATCACAGAGAAATATAATGAGTCTGTTGAATTTTTTAATCGTATTTCTCACACTTCCTTACCATCACTCAGCCTCAACAAAAACCCTAAAATTGAAAACTTTATACAAAATTTACCTCAATCAACATTAGATTTAGTTGTTGAAAATAATACTCTCGACCTAGAGTTATACGAAGCTGGTGTTCAACTTTTTGAGAGAAGATTATCAGAAAGTAGGGAATCAAACAAATCAGTGACTTATGTGAATTTTGACCAAAAGATATCTCACAGTGAAGTTCGTAAAATATGGCTTCGTCATCATCCACAACCTCTATACAATAAATCGCTTAATTTAACTTTAATTTTCTGCGCTAAAAGCGCTTGTAGCTTTGCTGTAAAGTGGTTTTTTTATCAGGCCGGACTTTATCAAGATGTAGAATCCTACCATCGTCATCCTCATAAGTATAGATCCGAGGTTTTTATCCAAGACCCTCAATACAAAAAACAGATTAGATCCACAAAGGAAATTTTAAATTCTCATATTTTATGTTTAATTAGAGATCCTTTTTCTCGTGCAGTTAGTAGCTACATTCATGCTATTAAAACTGGATATGATGATCCCGAAATCTCGAAATTTTTAGAAAGAAATATAAGCCGTGAAAATAGTTTTTGTTTTGATGAGTTTGTACAGTATTTAAAATCACTGGATATTAGAAATTGCAATATTCACCATAAGCTGCAAGCTCATCCTTTAATTGAGATGGGTATCATCAAACCCCATATTCTCAAAGTTGAGAACTTATTTGATGATTTTGCAAACATCGAAAAAACTTTAGGTCTTAGTCCGGCTCCACTTGAACAAATTAGCAAATCCTTAGAGTTTCATAAAAGACCAAGAGATCACGGATTTGAACAGGAGTGTCATCAAACCAAGTTCAGGTGGACTCAACAACAATTATTTCCACATTACAAATATTTCTACTCTGATGAGTTAGTTCGGGATATTGCTAATCTTTACCGCGCTGATTTTGAGATATTTGGGTACAAGCCAGAACTAGATTTAGAGTTGACTTCTCAGGCTCCGTCTCAACCTTCATTTGCTCAAATAGAAAAAGATCTGCTCAAGTGGAGAGATAACTTAAATAAAATCAGAGGTTAATAAGGTGGGCAGACAAACGGAGATGGTTATAATTTGTAGAGTTCCTAAATAAATTGAGGTAAGCCGATAAATGAAAAGTTCTGTAAACTGGAATAATTTAGAAAGCCAGGGAATTGTCAGAGGCTGGATATTACCTGACCAAGGAGGTTGTGACCCTTCTGATATTGTTGTATTAATTAATGGTCAAAAGTTGACTTCTGAGCAGATTAAACCTAAACGTTTCCAGAGAAATAGTGATAATCTACGGGTGAATTTTTGTTTTGATTTATCTCCCTATAATTTACAAAATGGAGACCAAATACAGTTGGCCTTTAAAGATACAGGAGAAATACTGGGAACCAGTAAATCAGGAAGTAAGGAATCCAAAAAAACAGTGACTTATGTTAATGTTAAAAAACAAATATCTTCCCATAAAATGATAAAAATATGGCTTCGTCATGCTCCACAACCTCTATACAATAAATCGCTTAATTTAACTTTAATTTTCTGCGCTAAAAGCGCTTGTAGCTTTGGTGTAAAGTGGTTTTTTTACCAGGCAGGACTATATCAAGAGGCAGAATCATACCATCGTTTTCCTCATAAGTATAGAACGGAAATTTTTATGCCAAATCCTGAATACCAAAAACATATCAGAGAAGTAGACCGCATATTAAATTCAAATATAGTCTGCTTGGTTAGAGATCCTTTCTCTCGTGCAGTTAGTAGCTATATCCACGCTATTAAAACCGGATATGATAATGATGGAATCTCAAAATTTTTAGGGATAAAGATAGGTCGTAAAAATAGTTTTTGTTTTGATGAGTTTGTACAGTATTTAAAATCACTGGATATTAGAAATTGTAATATTCACCATCAGATGCAAGCTCACCCTTTAATGGAGATGGGTATAATAAAACCTCACATTATCAAAGTTGAGAACTTGTTTAATGATTTCCAAGAAGTAGAGAAAAAGTTAGGCTTGAATCCTGCTCCACTTAGCGAAATTAGCAAATCCCTAGAGTTTCATCGCACCCCGAAGGATTCTGAATTTAAAAAGGAATGTTACCATATTCAGTTTCCTCCATCGAGAAAGCAATTATTTCCACATTACAAATATTTCTACTCTGAGGAGTTAGTTCGGGATGTTGCTAATATTTACCGCGCTGATTTTGAGATATTTGGGTACAAGCCAGAACTAGATTTAGAGTTGACTGTTCAGGCTCCGTCTCAACCTTCATTTGCTCAAATAGAAAAAGATCTGCTCAAGTGGAGAGAGAACTTAAATGAGATCAGAGGTTAATAAGGTTGTCAGACAAACGGAGATGGTTAGAATTTGTAGAGCCGCTCCCCAAATTAAAGCAATAGGGCGTATATAATACGCCCCTAAAGTTCTATAATACTAACAGGTTATCTCTGTTAATAGTTAATCAAATGTTGTTATTCTGAATCTGCCTCTTCTGTATCCTTAGAGGGTTTAATAACTCGGAAGTTAACGACTGTACGTGCTGGGACTTCAGTGGTTTCACCAGTTTCTGGGTTGGTTTTGGTTCTTGCTGGTTGCTCTTTGGGGGTAAATTTCCCTAAACCTCTGACGACAACTGGCTGACCACTCTCAATTTCCTGAGAGATAGCACTAAAAGCCAAGTCTAAAATAGCTCTAACTTTTTTCTTGGGAATTTTGGCTTCTTCGGCGACGCGCTGGACCAGTTCATTTGTTTTCATACCCAAAAACTCCTATGATTAGGTGGGAACAGCCAGATTATTGTTCTGAACTGACTTTACTATAACAACTTTTTGTCTATGTGTCAAGTCTATAGACACAATCTAACAACAAAATCTTTGATTAACTACCACTTTGTTTGGAGTTCTAGGCGCAAACGTAAGGTACTCAAGGGGATGGTAGCGATTAGACTTAGGGAGTTAATGGAAGAAGTGTGTCCAGATTTGGAGGTCGAAATCCTGACTCTGGATATACAGCCTAACTATGTCCACGCATTTTTGGATTGTCCGCCGACCCTAGCCCCGCATCAGATTATCCATCGAATCAAAGCCTATACAGCCCGTCACCTCCGTAAAGAGTTTGAACATTTGCTGGTGCTACCATCAATATGGACTCGTTCCTACCTAGTTTCGACATCGGAGACCATCTCTCAGGAGATTATTGAGGATTATGTGAAACACCAAGGGAAAAAAGGATGAAACAAGACCCAACAGACCAGTCGATAACTATCAATGTCTGGGCTGTTGAAGTTGATAGACTATCTTGGTTAAGGCAGTTATACTGTGGTATGCTACCCTAAGACAAATATCAATAGATGGGTTAGATACTGCATTACAGTCAATCAAATATAGTAAATTAGCTGGGAAAAACTTAGAGATTGAAATTATGACCGAATTCTCTGAAAAATTACCAAATAATACATTTTTATTTATTCATATCCCTAAAACGGCTGGGACTTCTTTTAGGTCTCAAATCGAAAAAAAACTCAAGTGTATTTTTGAGTATGGGGCTGACCCAAAAACTTCCCCATTGGTACATGAGACGATAGATAAAGGTGACTTAACATCTTTTGTGAAATCATTTAAATCGGAGGGCTTTGAAGCTGTATATGGTCATTTTGAGATGGCTAAGTATCAGCCAATTGTAAACGACACGACAAAATTTGCTACTTTCTTGCGACACCCAATTCAGCGATCTATATCTAACTACGAGCATTTTCGTAGACATTATGGGTATGATAAATCTATGGAGGAATTTTTCAGCAATCCCCATTTTTCTAATCAACAATCTAAAGCCCTTGAGGGGATAGAAATTGACGATCTATTTTTTGTAGGAATTACTGAGCGCTATAGTGATTCTATTAAACTATTTAATAAACTGACAAACCTTGGTATTAAGGATGTCCAAATAAATTATAACCCCCAAAAAAAAGTTGATGAGCAGTACGAGTTGGATTCTGAATCCTTGAAATTGATAGAAAGCAAGAATGAGAAGGACTTAGACTTATACTTTAAAGCTCAGTCAATTTTTGAGAGACGACTGGAAGAGATGATGTAATTGTTGGGGTTCCGGTAATTTACAAAGGTGTACGGAAGAAGGTTGAGTCCCTTCTTCCATGGGTGTCAATCTAATCGTCTGAGCTACCATGTCGCAGGTGTAATGTTGACAAAGGAATCTCATTCCCGTCTTCCATAGTAGCCAGAATCAAAATTTCTACTTCACTGGGTGTTTCACTGACATCAAGGGTTTTGACGAAGCCACTATCAATAGCATGGGGGACATCTGGAAATACTTTGGCGACATCACCACGTTCCTGGTTCATTTTGGATTCGCCAAGGACACGATCGCCACAGATAAACTTGATTAGTTTAGCCGGAGAGTGCTTACCAATCACCCATCCCTGAATCAGCATATTTTCTTTATTAAAAGGATGGTGTAGCTTGGGTGAGTCGATCGCACATCCTAAAAGCGCCTCCTTATCCTCAGACATTGATATCGCCACCACTTGATTTTCATCATTACTCAGACGAATACCATAATCTTGTCGTATGCGACTCAGGTTAGGGTTATAACAGGGGTCATTTTTGAGTACATCTCTCCACCGCTGTTTCATGATTTTAGTTTCTCGTTTAAACCGAGCTTCTTTTTCTGGCGTATCCTCATAACCGCGACTCTTAGACTCATAGTGATATAAAACCACATGGGGGAGATAAATATTCCGATATCCTCGGCTGACCAACTTTAAGCAAAAATCCACATCATTAAATGCAACTTCCAGCTCTTCATCTAACCCCCCGACTTCCTCAAATGTCTCTCGCCGACACATCAAACAGGCTCCGGTCACGGCGGAGTAATTATTCACCGTTACCAGTTGGTTATAATAACCAAAATGATGAGCCTGATAACCCTTATGGCTGTGACCTGCTACGCCGCCAATTCCCAGGACAACGCCAGCGTGTTGAATGGTATCATCGGGGTAGAGTAACAAAGCACCGACAGCACCAATAGAGGAACGTTGAGCCTGTTCTACCATGGCTTCTATCCAATCGGGGGTCAATACTTCGGTGTCATTATTTAGAAACAGTAAATAATCCCCCCTAGCTTTAGTTACCCCATAGTTATTAATTTGGGGGTAATTAAACGGTACATCGAACTCGTAACAGCTAAAGCGTTGGGGTTCTTTTTGTTTCCAGGCGTTGATAATATCGAAGGTTTCTTGTTCATCACTGCCATTGTCAATGACGACGACTTCATAGTTAGGATAAGTGCTTTTTTCAAAAATTGACTGTAAGCAATGATTGAGAGTAGTTCCCAGGTTGCGAGTGGGGATAATAATACTGACAAGTTTGTGTTCTTCGATGTGATAGCGAACAGTGTATTGACCGGGGAAATTCTCATGATCTGAAACAATTCGCGCCTTTTCCCCGCAACGAGCAAAGGACTCATTTAAGGCTTTTTCTGCTGCTATATAGGCGTATAGTTTACTGTTGGGGTCGTAGGCGGTGGAACCGCTATGCTGTCGCCAACTGTAGAGAATTTTGGGGATATGGAAAATCTTATTAGTTTTCTCAGTAACGCGCAAGACCAAATCATAGTCTTGACTACCTTCGTAACCAATTCGGAAGTTACCGACTTGATTAACCAGTTCCCGGCGATATACTCCTAAATGGCAGGTATACATCCGTGCTAAAAATGAGTCAGGACACCAATCAGGTTTAAAGTATGGGAACACCCGTTGACCGTACTGGTCTAATTTATCCTCATCGGAATAAATCATATCAGCATCAGGATTTTCATTGAGTACCAGTGCGACCTCATAGAGTGCTTCTGGGGTAATGACATCATCATGATCTAAGAGTGCTATATATTCTCCGATCGCCAATTCCAAAGCCGAATTAGATGCCGCACAGATGTGACCATTTTCTGTCCGAAAAGCGACTTTAATCCGGTTATCTTTTCTGGCATATTCTTCCAGCAGAGGTTTAATCCAAGGTTCGCTGGAATTATCATCAGCGATACACAGTTCCCAGTAGGGATAAACTTGGTTAATCACTGATTCGATCGCCTTTTTCAGGAACTTTTCCGGGGTATTATATACCGGCATAATCACGCTAATTAGCGGCTTATATCCGAGATAATTAACCGCCTGAGACATTTGCCGTAAGTCAGCGGGTCGGGGCAAATTTTCTCGGAGCCACTGTTCATAACCTTCTTGATCAATGGGACACCGATGCTCAGACGGACGGGATTTTTTCTGAGTCGGAAGAATCGGTTGCTCAGACGGACGGGATTTTTTCTGAGTCGGAAGAATAGGAGTTTCCCCGAAAGTTTCTTGAGGAATAAATAGGTCTACCCCCTCATTTTTTTTTTCAATCACCTGTTGTAGGCGAGAAGCGATCGCCCTATTGTCAGGGTCGAGGTCTTGAGCCATTTGGTAAAAAACGATCGCCCCATCCAACTGAGTTTGTCGAGCCAGAGTATCAGCCAACTTAACATAGAGTTCCGAATCATCAGGCTTAATCTCGATCGCCTTATGATAGGTATCCACATTATCTGGTTCCTGTTCCATCACCTGAAGATAACATCCCAGAGCCTCATCTAAATCGCCTTTAGCGCGTTCTCGCAGTGCATCAGCCAGTTTTTGTTGAATCCCAGGTAAATCCGACTGTACAGCCATGGCGGCGCGATATCCCTTAACCGCCTCTTCCCAATTTTGAAGTCTAACCGAAACCTCTCCCAAATTATAACTAGACCAGGGGAACTCTGGATTCAAGCGCGCCGCCTCTCGGTAAGCCGTAGCCGCCTCTGACCAGCGTTCCAACTTAACCAGAGCCTCCGCCAAACTGTTGTAGGACCAGGAATAATCCGACTTAATCGCGATCGCCTTTTGATAAGCCTCAACCGCTTCCGACCAGCGTTCCAACTTAAACAGTACATCAGCCAAACCATTGTGAGACCAGAACAAATTAGCGTCTAACTGATTAGCCTTTTGATAAGCCTCAATAGCCTGATCAAACGCTTGTTTATCGCGCCATATGTCTCCCAACTTTTGCCAAACCTCAGCATTATCCGCCGCCAAATCGGTAGCTTTTTGATAGAAAGCGATCGCCTCATCTAGCTGTCCCGTCTGTACCAGAGCATCAGCGAAACCCTTACACAGCTCAAAATCAGCCCCAGAAGCATCCAAAGCCATTGCTTGACGCAGAACCGGGACCACATCAGCCCAACGTTCTTGTCGCAGCAATACCCGACCCAACCCATAATAGGCAGCCGCCAGATTTTTGTCTAATTCCAGCGCTTTACGATAAGCCGCCTCCGCCTCTGACAAATTCCATTGTTGGTTGCGAAGTTCCCCAATTTGGTAGTATCCCGCCGCCCAATTAGGATTAAGCTGTAATAGCTGACCATAGAGAGCGATCGCCCCATCAAAGTCTTGTTTCCCGGCCAAACACTCAGCCAAACCCTGGTAAAAAACTCCTGATTTCGGGTCTAATTCAATAGCCTGACGGTAAGCCGCCTCCGCCTCTGACCAAGCCTGTCCATAAGCCTTCACCTTACCGATACCATAATAAGCCGGAGCCAGTTGTTTATTCAACTCCAAAGCCCGCTGATAACTCTCATAAGCCTGATCCAGCTTACCCTGAGCGAGGCGAGTATTTCCCAGACGCACATGATCTTCCGGGGTAGCCTTATTCGGTTCCAAAGTATAGGCTTTTTCCAGACATATAGAGGCTTCACCCTCTCGTCCCAGACGTTCGAGAACCTTAGCCAAATTGCGATAGACCCCGGCAAAATTAGGATTTTGAGCGATCGCCTGTTGATAAAAGGTAACCGCTTTTTCCAGGCGATCTTCCTGGGCGTACAAGCTACCCAAATTCGCATGAACCTCCGGGAATTGGGGCTTAACTTCCAGAGCCTTATGGTAGGAGCGCACCGCCGCCTCCATTTCCCCCAACACTTGCAAAGCATTCCCCTGAATTTTATATGCTTCCGCCAAATTCGGGTCAAGTCGCAATGCTTTCTGACAAGCCGAAACCGCCTGTTCCCATTTTTTCATAGCGCAGAATGCCTTAGCCTCTTGTAAAACCGTTTCCGGGTTAACCGGGCGACTAATAGGAACCCCCATTCCCTTCTCAATAGGAACTTGTGGAGATTGACCCACCACCAAAACATCTGGCTGAGGAACTTGCCTCGCAGCAGTTGCGGCCGATAAAGTATCTTGAGGAGTTGACACAGCCGCCGCCAAAGTATCCACCGGGTTAGAAACTGCTGGACTTGGGTTATTCAACTCAATAGCCTTACGGAAATAGGTAGCAGCCTCCTGCAATTTACCCTGTTGTTTAAGGGCTTCCCCCAGGTTTTGATAAGCGGCTGCCAAATTAGGATTAAGATTAATAGCATTTTGATAACAGGCTTGTGCTTCCGCGGCCATACCCTGCTGCATCAGACCATCACCCAAAGCCAGATGTTCTTGAGCGCTGACAGTGTGAGGTTCCAGGGTGTAGGCTTTATATTGAGTTCGGATAGCATCTAAGGGGCGATTAAGCTGAGTCCAGACCTTAGCCAAATTCCGATAAGCCCCAGCGAATTCTGGTTTAATCGAGATCGCCTTTTGATAAGCCGCCTGCGCCTGTTCCCACTGTTGCGATCGCGCATAGAGGCTACCCAAATTGGCATAAACCTCAGCCCAGTTGGGTTGTAGTTCCAGAGCCTTGGTATAATTTTGCTTGGCACCTTCGAGATCTCCCCCTCGCAAGGAAACATCTCCCAGGATTTTCAACCCCACCGCCGAGGTAGGTTGAATCTTCAATAATTGTTCACAAGCCTTACGAGCATCATCAACCTGTCCTTGTTGAAGATATGCTTCTGCTTGTTGTTGCAGGAACTGGACACTTTTTTGAAGGATCTCTTTAGCTTGCATGGTTTGGCTCAGTTCGGACGGACTCATTTTTTAATTCCCAAGGTTCAATTATACTCGTTGATGGTAATTGGATCACAAAAAATTTTTTTTATCTAATTTCCAACTTCTCTAAAATCTTCTCCAACCCGGTCAGATTTACCCAGATATCCTCAGTTAAGGGATTTTGGTACATTAGCGATCGCAAAGGGTAACAGGAAAACCCATCTCCCGTCAGGGAATAATGTTCCAATCCCAAAGCCTGAGATATCACCCAATAGTAATGGCGGTCATAATGGGGGGACATCAACTCAACCACTCTCACTCCTGGCTGACAGAAAACCAAATTGGTTAAACCACTCCCATGGGGACCTATAACTATTTCCGCCCGTGAGAATAAAGCCACCTGCTGAGAAAATGATAGTTTCTCTGGTAGCACCCGCACAAACCCCAACCGACTCAGCTGCGCCATCACCTGTTCTTCATTCAAAACCCGTCGATGTCTAGCCTGGGCGCGACTCACATAGATACGATTAGGGTAATCATGAGCATCACCCTTCGCCAGGGGGAGAAAAGTTCTTCGCAGGAAGTCCAGCCCCCAAGGTTGCAACCATCCCGTCGGAGAAGCAAACGAGGGGACTAGCAACTGTCGCGCCTGAATATGGGGGTAGCGATCGCTTTCGATAATTTTCGATTCCGCAATACCCAAGCGCCGCAAAGTTTCCCGCTGAAACCCTAGCCTAGCACTATTGACCACAAACCCATCTATCTGATTAAAGTCTACCCCCACCCGTCGCATTAATTCCCACCGTGGCAGTATATCAACCATCCAGTGAAAATAGATATGTCCCGAAAGTCCTGATAATACCGCCACCGTCCCATCAATATATTGGGGGGGACAAAGTTTAGTTTGGCGAAAAATCCAATGTTTTTCGGGATTATAGTTAATACAACCCGGAAGGGGGGCGGGATATTCCCGTGATAGGTCGGCTAACAGTTGATTATCCGGTGTTATGGTAGCGATCGCCCGACAGACTTTCCAGTGATTTTCTTGGGGAACAATCCAACATCGTCCCTGGGGAATACTTGCCACAAACGTTTCAAAGGGGACCTCTACAATCTTCGCATCTGCCACTCGCCTCTGAATACCATAACCTAAATTGCTCACCTCAAATCCCGCAAAAATTCGCTCTCGACAAGGGCTACAATCTAAACCGCCGCACTCTCTGCCCCCTACATTATCTAACTCTGCTGAGGGAGGCTGTTGTGCTACCGTTGGAATCGGGATATAGTGGCTGGTGTCTATATTATTCGCCTGTAGCCATGCCTGGGTTTTCTGATAAACTCCTTGGGGTGGCTGTTGTGGTCGGGGAATTTCTCCGGTTGATATAGTTCCGGTATCCCGCCACTCCTGCGAAACAGTAGTCAAATTCTCTGCTGTTTCCTGGTTTTCTAAAACCTTTGAATAATAAGCGATCGCCAATTCCCACCGTCCCTGCGCCTCAAGTAAACTCCCCAAAAGCCAATAGACTTCTGGGGAGTATTCAATCACCCCGGCAGTATGGCAAACTGTTATTGCCGCCTGCAACCTTCCCTGTTTAGCTAGACAGGATGCTAAATCCAGGTAAGTTTGTATTTTCTGAGGTTTAATCCTTAATGCTCGTTGATAATACCTAATTGCTGCATCCCACTCCCCATATTGATTTAGGGTATTACCCAAATGAAGGTAGGTGGCTTCTAGGTAGTTATAAACCGCATCCGGCACCTCAGTTACATTATGATCAGACTCCTGGGAGTTCTCAGAGTTCCCCAATTCCAAATCGGATTTTTGCAGAGCTTCCAAAAACTGGGCGCAGGCTATTTGTGCCTGTAGTAGTTCATCTGAACCTACTTCTAGGATAACGTCCTGATTAAAGCGTTGGATATAACCCTGCACAAATTTCGGGTCAATGGCGATCGCTTTCTGAAAACAAGCCATGGCTTGAGATAGCCAACCTATGATTAAGCAAGAACTACCACAATCGCTATAGAACATGATATTATCCGGTTCTATGGCGATCGCTTTCTGGAAATAACTTATCGCTTGTCTGTGGTTATTTTTTTGCTGCCACAACTTACCCAAGTTACTGTAAGCAATAGCTAAATCGGGTTTCAGGCTAATTGCCTTCTGGTAGGCGGCAATCGCTTCACTCAGCTTTCCTTGGTAAGTCCAAGCCCACCCCAAGTTATTATATACCAATGGCTCTGTCGGGTCAATATTTAGGGCTTCTTGAAAGATGGCGATCGCCTCATCTATCTGATTTTGCTGTAATTGCAAATATCCCAGGGTGTTGAAAATTTCCTTAAAATTAGGGCAGTTAATTCCGCCTTGTTGTAGAACTTTAATTGCTGTGTCAATGTCACCCCGTTCATTTAACCGCAGCCCCATATCCAAATAAGCCTGACCTAGCTTAGGGTTTAAGGCGATCGCCTTTTCGTAACAGCCAATAGCCCCTTCAATATTACCCTGCCAATGTAAAGCCGACCCTAAATGATAGTGTAAATCTGCCCAATTAGGAGATAGGTCGATCGCCTGTTGGTAAAATGAAATAGCTTCATCAAACCAGCCCATATTACGATATATTTGGGCTAGGTAAGCATAGCTAATGGCTTGGTTAGGTGCAAGTTCAAAGGCTTTTGTATAAGCCGACATAGCCGCCATTAATTGGCCATAATCTTCATGAATATTGCCTAGCAGTTGGTAAGCAATGGCACAATTAGGCTGTTGGCTGATAATTTCCCGACAAATAGCAAAAGCCCGATCTTGGTTTCCCTTGCTTAAATTATCCTGTGCCAACTTCAACAACTGTTCAACACTCATTCCCACTCCCGGTTTCCCTATTGCAGTCTACAACAGGTCTAGCGCTATCTTACCCAAGAATTATAGATCCTCTCCTGCTCATTTACTCAACTTTGATCCATCATCGTCTCGATGTCCATATAATATTGATTGATATTTGGTGGGAATATTGCTAAATTTTGATGATTGTTAGTGAGGACCGATCATGAAAACTATTCATGTCGTCTTAATTGCCGTTGCTACTGCCTTATTTAGTGGTGGTATTGGCTTTGTCGGAGGTACAGCGATCGGCGGTGTTGGTGGTGCCGCAGCAGGGGTTTTCTTAGGTATATGTATCACCGCAGAAACAGCCAGACAAGAGGGTTTTTTGACTACAGAACAAGCTGATAATCTCGTATCTATCATGCGTCAAAATGCGTCCACTCAATGGGAGATACCACCCGAAAGTTTAGAGAACTTTAACTGCGAGCAAATTACTCAAGATTTGGGTTCTGAGTAAATATCACTCACCCCAAAAGGCAGGCTATCATCCTGCCTTTCTTTATCTCAAGCCTCGCCAAAACGCCAAAAATATTAACTCCTCACTCTGGGTTATTTAAAATACATTTTGCATCAACAATCCACCAATTAGGCTGCTCAAAAACCGTACATATATTAACCTGTTCATATAAAGCGATCGCTGAATTTTGCTCCAGCAAATCCAAGGCTTTTTGACCTTCCTCAAAAATCAACATCCAATGATTATTTTTAATATATTCAGGCGTGAAAGCCGCCGGATCAATCAGCCAAAAATCCACATTATATTGACTAATAAAATTCTGAAGTTTCGGCAAATCATCCGTATAGTGAGCATTAATCATGTCCAAAGTTCTCGCCAAAATTTGATGATAATAACCCAAGTGATAAGGGATAGCATATTCTCGCGCCATCAAAACAGTTCTTTGAGCAAAAGTTGGCAGTTGATCCGCCTCTGCTGACAGAGAAGCTATCACAATATCTTTCCCTTGCTGTTGGCAGAAATCATAAACTTCTGTCATTCTACCTTTCTCATATCTAACCAATGGAAAATAAGGCACGAAAGCTGGATATAATAGGAGTATTGCCACTATTACCGTAATGAGAGTTACCGCCAACCATCGATAAACCCTATAGCTATGGTTATTCCTAAAAACTCTCAGAAGTGTATCCAATATTAAACTCAGAGAGATAGCCGTTAAAACCGCAATAATAATCCGAAAACTTAACTCTGTATATCGACCTGGAAGGTGTAGCTTAAACAAAAGTGCATGGGATGCAAAAAACATCAAAACCGATGATATTAACAATTGCAATAATACCCAAACCTGTGGTGTAATATATTTCCAGAGGGGAAACTGTCTCCGAAATATTAGTAAAAATGGCAGTAGTAAAGCCACACATTGAGTCGCGGGGGTAAATAAGGAACTGTGAAACATTCCGCTACGTCTTCCCGTGAACCAAATATCCATAAAATTATCGTGAAAAAACCTACTTCTTCCCCCCTCGAAAAATTCGGGAGAATTCATAGCTTGCGCGCGAGTAATGGTCGGACCAAATTCTGAGGAGGTGATAATATATGGAAGTAATACTATCAAAGCCACCAATAAACCCCCTGCTAAAATTTGATAATTTAGGTGATTTTTGCTTGGCTGAAATCTGCCATTTTCCCAATTAATAACTCTCAATATCAGCATGATAGCAGCAATGAAAACATATTGAGGATAAAATAAGCCAATAGCTGCTACTGTGACACAAACCCCCAGCCGAGAATGTTTCACTAGATAGTATAAAAATGCGATAAAAAGCGGGTTAATAAATGCTCTGGGTGTTCCTGATGCTAAATCGTCCTTTAACCATAAGGCTTGATTGATGATTAAACAGCCTATAAATCCGGTGACTGGAATTGGCAAAATTTCCAGACATAACCTGAAAAAATAATAAGTAACAAATAATCCTAAAATTGGCGGAAGAATTTTCGCGAAGTCAAAGGGGTTTATTCCTAAGATGATACCCAGTTTATACACTAGAGTATATCCCCGGGGAGCTACAGATTGAAAATAATCGGCTATTAAATCATTGGGAAACAGGTCGGGGTCAATAAACCGCAACATCCAAAAAATGTGCTGTCTTGCGTCATTATGGACTAAATTGGGTTCCGCAAAGGCTTGTTTTAGTGATAAAATACCGTATAGGGTGGCTAAACTCATGCTGAGGAAAAGCCACAATCGGGTCTGAGATGTATATTTTTTCATATTCTCATGGCTATTGACGGGTCTAGGGACACAAAAAAAGACCCCTACAACAATGAGGGGTTTTAATTAACTTAGTTTAGTAATTCAGCCACAACCATTAACAATTATTAAGCTGAAACGCGAAATTGCTAAATAAGCTGTAAGACTGATAGAAAAGTGGGAATCCTAGGACCGACGAGAGTAACCGCCACCACCACGACGACCGCCACCAAAAGAGCCGCTATTTTCGCGAGGCTTGGCTTTATTGACTCTCAGATCACGACCGCACCACTCAGCACCATCAAGAGCATCAATGGCTGACTGTTCCTCAGCTTCTGTGTCCATTTCCACGAAGCCAAAACCACGCATCCGTCCGGTTTCACGGTCTGTAGGTAGTTTAACCCGCTTAACTGCTCCATACTCTGCGAATACAGCAGTTAGATCTTCTTCTGTAACCTCATAGGACAGGTTACCAACGTAAATCGACATAAATTATCTCCAAAACCAGAGTTTCGTAGGGAGTGAGGTTCTCGGAGAGAAACTTGCCAGCATAAAACGTGAAAAACTCGTTGATACTTGAAACAAAAATACTACAACCGATACTTAATTCTCCATTGACTACAGTCTAGCACCCTAACTGATCATTTGGGAATAGGTATTATTACTTTTTTAGAAAAATTTAAGATTTGGTGAGCATATTGTGGCTCAGTGCTTTGGATCTAATCAATCTGCAAGTTAAACGGTAACCTGGTATATATTCCCCTAGGATCATTGAGATGCCTAAGCACGGAGAACTCATGATAGACTTTGAGCAGTTCCCTAGTCAAAGGGTCTGCTGGAGTGGCTTCGGTTCGCAGGCTTTCTAGCAAACGTTCCTCAAAACTAGGAATTCTGGGATATTCGGCGAGTTTCCAATCATCACCAAGTTCGGCTTTTTCGGCTACAGCAGCGATCGCATCTTGTAAACCCCCCAACTGATCAACCAACCCCAAGGCTTCAGCTTGTACCCCCGACCAAACCCGACCCTGAGACATTTCCAAAACCTCCTCTTGTGGTAAATCTCTCAATTGCGCGACGGAAGAGACAAACCGCTGATAAATCAGATCAACCATCTGCTGAACTTTCTCTAGTTCCTGGTCTGTTTTGGGACGGGAGATAGAATTAAGATCAGCAAAGGGTCCGGTTTTCACACCATCCCAGGTAATTCCATTCTGGTTAGCAATATCCTGAGCATTGAACAGCAGTCCAAATACACCAATTGAACCAGTGACTGTCGTGGGTTCAGCCAAAATGCGATCGCTACCCATAGCAATCCAATAACCACCGGAAGCGGCGGCATTGCCCATAGAAACTATAATCGGTTTTTCCTCTCTGGTCAATTGTACTTCCCGTGCGATTACCTCAGAAGCGGTAGCGCTACCACCGGGACTATTCACCCGCAGGACAATTCCTTTGACCCGATCATTATCCCGTAGCCGGCGTAACTCTTCGCTAAAGCGATCGCCGCCTACTTGACCAATCCCGCCACGACCATCGACAATTTCACCATCAGCATAGACTACAGCAATGATATTGCGACTGTTGGGATTACCAGCCCAACTTCCCTTAACTTCAGGAGTTCTGGAATATTCCTGTATCCCCACCCGTCGAAAAGGTTGTCTTCCCTCTTCCTTTTCTCCGGTCAATTCACGCAGTTGAGCCGCCACCTCATCTCTATGGGCGATCTGATCAACCATTTCGCGATCCTTCGCATCTGCAGCCATTAAAAATCCATCCTGATTCACAATTTGCTGCAACTGTGCTGTAGTCAGACTGCGACTAGATGCGATCGCCCCCGTAAACTCACCCCACAAATCTCCCAATAACTGCTGCATTTGCTGTCTATTTTCTGGGCTCATCTCTTGGCGCAAAAAAGGTTCAACAGCAGACTTATATTGACCAACCCGCGTCACCTGTACCCCAATCCCAAACCGTTCCAACGCTCCCGCTAAAAACACGGTTTGAGAACTAAACCCGCTCATCTCGACGGTCCCCATGGGGTGGATAATGATTTCATCCGCTACTGAACCTAGGTAATATTCACGCTCGGTCCAGTCAGTATCATAAGCAATAATAGTTTTACCGCTCTCTTTAAACCCTTCCAAAGCCCGACGGACTTCCTTTAAATTCCCAAACCCTGTGGGAGTTGTACCACTACCGCCTTCCAGGTACAGCCCCACGATTTTATCATCCTTACTCGCCCGCTCAATCGTTTCTAGCACTACCCGCAATGGCAAGAACCTAGACCGATCGTCTCTCAGGGTCTGTCCTATGGCGATCGATGGTGTTGGCTGCGGTGCCGTGTCCGCTATACCCACAGACAGGTCTAGCACCAATACTGATTTATCTCTGAGGGTGGTTTGTGTACCCCTCGAAGCACTAACTACTACTAAAAACGCGATTCCCCCCATGCCAAATGTGATCACTAGGAACAGTCCCAGTAAATTGCCAACTACACTGGCTAGGGTATATTTCAGAAACTCTTTCATGATTAGGTTTCCCTCAGCCGGGGACGGTTTGCTCTGGCTTAGTAGGGGTTAATCATAACAGAATACCACGGTTCAGATTTAATCAGCCACCATGCCTTTAGCTGAGGGGTTGACAGGATCAGATTTTGGCGGATATCCTCTATTTGATTTTTTATTCAACGTCGAAAAAACGCGGCGACACCGGCCGCACCGGTTGACAAATCAAGTGCGATCGCTTATCATATTCTCGTGAGGCTAACATGGCTTCTTGCTTGATTTTTTATTCAACGTCGAAAAAACGCGACGGCACCGGCCGCACCGGTTGACAAATCAAGTGCGATCGCTTATCATATTCTCGTGGGGGTGATATGGCTTCTCGCTTGATTTTTTATTCAACATAGCAACAATAAAGAAACCGGGTTTCCGGGTGAAAGAAACCCAGTTGCGAGGGTTTATAATGACTCTGCGAGGCGGTCAAGGGAAATCATAGCGGCTTCAGCGACTTGATGATGGCTGTCTTTAGCCAAGTATTTAAGGGCGGATAAGCTCTTAGGGCTAGGTAAATTTCCCAGAGCCTCGGCGAGACGCTGGCGAATTAACCAATCATCAGACTGAGCAAACTTGAGGATATGGTCTATGGCCTCGAGGTCGCGAATTTCACCCAAAGCAGCGATCGCCGCCTGTTGCAAAATCACCATATCACTATCAAGGGCAGACATCAAAACGTCACGGGCGCGGATATCTTTCAAATTGCCGAGAGAGACAGCAGCACTAAAACGCACTAGCCAGTCGGTATCCTCATAAAAAGCCCGCATGAGGGGTTCAACAGCCCTAGAGTCCCCCAAATACCCCAAAGCCCCGGCAGCATCGGCGCGAATGCCATAGTCGGGGTCAGTTTCTAATAATTTTACCAGAATCGGATAACATTCGTCAGTTTGTTTAATCCCTAGGGCGAAAACAGCCATTGACCGAATTTGTAGGCTTTTATCAAAGAGAACCTTCTTAATTAGGGGAACAGCTTGCTCTGGGGATACCTCGCGCAAGGAAGCTAAAGCTAACATCCGATCGCGGGTATTATCGCTGTCTAACTTACGGGAAATTTGGTCTAGGGGAATAATTACACTCATGAGATCAACTTATTAAAACTTTACATGGGGAATTTTTTCTATCCTATCTTAAAACTTTGAACAAGAAAAAGCCCCGCCTGAACAATCAATCAGCCGGGCCTTTAGCCAACAATCTTTGTAAGTAGGATTATTGCATATCCCACAGAGCCTTAAACAAAGTCTCAGCCAGCTTTCTGGATGTGGCATTCCTGGCAGCCTTGAGCGCCGCCCCAGATACTTTGTTCCCTTTGTGGCATGCTCTGGTAATCCAATAAACTCTAAGAGTGACTATACTATTTTGAGGTAGGGTTCCATCTGGTCTAATCTGGGCGAGTGCGGGTGATGATAACGTACACAGGTTAAAATACATGGCACAAGCCATTAAACCAAGAAACCCCGGTTGATAGTAAATTTGCTGTGGTTGCTGTGATTTTTGCCTCAACACTTTAACACTCGTGCAGATTCAACCCTTTCTGCTACCCAATTTTAAACTATCAGGACTTTTTTTCGATCTAATGTCTGTATCTAACTCTATCCAAATCATAATATGTCATAATCGGACCTGTCGTAAACAAGGCGCAGCCAAGGTTTTACAGGCTTTTCAGGCTGCCAATTTTTCCGTCGGGGTCATTACTCCTAGCGGCTGTCTGGGGTCCTGTGGTAATGGGCCGATGGTTTTGGTTTTACCGGAGCAAGTCTGGTATGATCACGTTACACCAGAACAAGTCCCCAGTATTTTGGGATCTATTGACAGTTAACAGTTGAAAAATTGACGATGGATATTTTAGAGATTTTACAAGAAGAATTATTGACCAATACCCTATCTGATTATTTAATCGCTTTTGTGATTATTGTGTTGGGTATTTTAGCCATCAGAGTCATCGAACAAATGATTTTGAGGCGGTTAAAACTCTGGGCGGTTAAAACGAATAGTCGGTTAGATGATGCCTTGGTGAAAATTGGGGATAGAGCCCTAATCCCCCTGGCTTATGTGGCTATATTTTATGTGGCAATCACTAACTTATCATTGCACCCAATTCTCGGTAATTTAATTAATGCGATCGCCTTAATTTTCTCCACCTTTTTAGGTGTGAGGCTGGTGGTATCCCTCGCTGAATATGCTATGCGGTTATACTGGTTAAATCGTCGAGAAATCGAAACCGTAGACCGCGCCCTAAATGCCCTATTGCCAGCCATTCGCACCGCCGCCTGGGGATTAGGAATTATCTTTGTGCTAGATAACCTCGGCTTCAATATTTCCGCCGTGGTAGCGGGTTTAGGAATTGGGGGTGTAGCCATTGCTTTAGCCTCCCAGGGAGTCCTACAAGACCTATTTAGTTATTTCTCCATCCTGTTCGATCGCCCTTTTGAAATCGGCGATTTTATCGTAGTTGGGGACATGGCTGGAAGCGTCGATTATGTGGGAATTAAAACCACCCGCATTAAAAGCATAACTGGCGAACAAGTAGTAGTTCCTAATACCAACCTCACCGCCTCTCGTATTCATAACTATAAACGCATGGAAAGGCGGCGGATACTGTTTAAAATTGGTGTCATCTATGAAACCCCCCAGGAGAAACTACAACAAATTCCTGCCCTCATTCGAGAGATTATCGAATCCATAGAAAACACCCTATTTGACCGGGCGCACTTCTCAAGTTTCGGAGACTTTAGCCTAGACTTTGAGATTGTTTACCACGTTCTCAGCAGTGATTATGCCATGTATATGGATATTCAACAGCGGATTAACTATGAACTAAAATCCGCCTTTGAAGCCAGGGATATTGAGTTTGCTTATCCAACTCAAGTCACCTATTTTGAGGGTATGAACAACCCCAAAAATAGCCCCAGCCGTGAACCTCTCAGGCAGATTTTGAACCCTTAGAATAAAAAGCGCCCTCACACTTACCCAAAATTTCGGAAACCGGAACTACAGAAAAGTAGTTATTGGTTGACTGATACCATTGCCAATTTTCAGGTTAACAGCTATAATAGCATACTTGTACTGTTCCGAGTTTGTGCATCCAAACTTTTACCAACTATGGCAACCAAGCCAACGATCGCATTTTCCCATTTAGGTTGCGAAAAAAATCGCATCGACACCGAACACATGATCGGTTTATTAGCCGAAGCCGGATATCAAGTAGACTCCAACGAAGAGGCGGCTGATTATGTGGTAGTGAATACCTGTAGTTTTATTGAATCAGCCAGAGAGGAGTCCGTCAATACCATAGTTGAACTCGCCGAAGCCCATAAAAAAGTAGTGATTACTGGGTGTATGGTGCAACACTTCCAGGAAAAATTACTTGACGAACTTCCCGAAGCTGTAGCAGTAGTAGGAACCGGAGATTATCATAAAATTGTTAATGTAATTAATCGGGTAGAAAAAGGCGATCGCGTCTCGGAAATTTCTGCCGACCCCACCTATATTGCTGATCATACCGTCCCCCGTTATCGCACCACCACAGAAGGGGTGGCTTATCTACGGATAGCCGAAGGGTGTAACTATCGCTGCGCCTTTTGTATTATCCCCCACTTGCGAGGAAATCAGCGATCGCGTACCATAGAATCAATCGTTACCGAAGCCAAACAATTGGCAGATCAGGGGGTCCAGGAATTAGTGTTAATCTCCCAAATTACCACTAACTACGGAACCGACATTTATGGTGAACCGAAACTCGCAGACCTGATCCGCGCTTTGGGTAAAGTTGATGTACCCTGGGTGAGAATGCACTATGCTTACCCCACCGGACTAACCCCTAAAGTGATTGATGCGATCGCCGAAACCCCCAATTTTCTCCCCTACCTAGACCTACCCCTCCAACATTCCCACCCGGAAATTCTCCGCGCCATGAACCGTCCATGGCAGGGTCAGGTTAATGACCAGATTATTGAGAATATTAAAACTGCTATGCCTAATGCTGTAATTAGGACTACTTTTATTGTCGGTTTTCCGGGAGAAACTAACAGCCATTTTGAACACCTCCTCAAATTTGTGAAACGCCACGAATTTGATCATGTTGGTGTCTTCACCTTCTCCCCCGAAGAAGGAACCCCCGCTTATACTCTTCCCAACACCGTATCCCAGGCGGTAATGGACGCGCGACGGGATGCACTAATGCAGGTACAACAGCCAATTTCTCTCAAGCGTAACCGCCAGTGTATTGGTGAGGTAGTGGATGTTTTAGTTGAACAAGAAAACCCCTCTACAGGCGAGTTTATAGGGCGATCGCCCAGGTTTGCGCCAGAAGTCGATGGTTTAGTATATGTAGAAGGAAACGCGCGTTTAGGGTCCTTAGTTTCCGTGAAAATCACCGATGCTGATATTTATGACCTCTATGGTCACACCCTAGAAAATTAACCCACAATTAATAATTAATAATTAATAATTAATAATTAATAATTATTGTCGGGTTTCTACCCCAGCAGTCAAGAAACCTCCCACCAGTCAAGAAACCCGGTTTCTCCAAGAAACCGGGTTTCTCAGCCAATAATTGACAGTCGAACCCGCCCCCCACAATTAATAATTAATAATTAATAATTAATAATTATTGTCGGGTTTCTACCCCAGCAGTCAAGAAACCTCCCACCAGTCAAGAAACCTCCCACCAGTCAAGAAACCTCCCACCAGTCAAGAAACCTCCCACCAGTCAAGAAACCTCCCACCAGTCAAGAAACCCGGTTTCTCCAAGAAACCGGGTTTCTCAGCCAATAATTGACAGTCGAACCCGCCCCCCACAATTAATAATTAATAATTAATAATTAATAATTATTGTCGGGTTTCTACCCCAGCAGTCAAGAAACCTCCCACCAGTCAAGAAACCTCCCACCAGTCAAGAAACCTCCCACCAGTCAAGAAACCTCCCACCAGTCAAGAAACCCGGTTTCTCCAAGAAACCGGGTTTCTCAGCCAATAATTGACAGTCGAACCCGCCTCCCTCCACAATTATTAATTATTAATTATTAATTATCAATTGCTGTAAACTTCCCACAAAATCCGGGTAGGAAATAGCCGCCGCTTCGGCGCGATGAATAGTGGTAGAACCCGCCGCATTTAAAGCAGCGATCGCCAAACTCATAGCGATACGATGATCCGTGTCACTGTCAACTTCAGCGCCGCGCAAAGGGAAGCCACCAGTAATTTCTAAACCATCAGGTAACTCGGAAATTTTCGCCCCCATTTTAGTCAATTCCGTAGCCATAACCTGAATGCGATCGCTTTCTTTAACCCGCAATTCCGCCGCATCTCGGATGGTAGTAGTACCCTCGGCAAAAGCCGCCGCCACTGCCAAAATCGGAATTTCATCAATTAACCGAGGAATCAAATCCCCCTTAATTTCACAGGCTTTTAATGGCGAGAAACGGACTCGTAAATCTGCCACAGGTTCCCCCGCCACAAGTCGTTCTCCTTGGGATTGAATATCAGCCCCCATCATAGCCATAGCCTCCAAAATCCCCGTCCGGGTGGGATTAACCCCCACATTTTCGATGGTTATATCGGAACCCGGAACAATAGAAGCCGCCACCAACCAGAAAGCAGCGGAACTGATATCACCGGGGACAATCACAGTTTGCCCCTGCAATTTAGCCGGTCCGAACACCGTCACGCTGTTAGTGTCTGGATTGACCGTTAATTGCGCCCCAAACGCCTTTAGCATTCGTTCCGTGTGGTCCCGTGACAAGGCGGGTTCCGTCACGGTTGTAGCCCCTTCTACCATCAATCCAGCCAACAAAATACAGGACTTGACCTGAGCCGAAGCGATGGGGGAATGATAATGAATCGGTTGCAGTTGTTGACCATGAACCGCCAGAGGAGCGAAAGAACCCGATCGCCGTCCCCAAATAGTCGCCCCCATTTGGGTGAGAGGTGCAATCACCCGATCCATTGGTCTTTTGACCAGGGAACTATCCCCTGTGATAGTAAAGAGGCGATCGGGGTGAGAAGCCAAAATCCCCAGCATTAGCCTCATGGTAGTGCCAGAATTGCCAGCATCAAGGATGCGATCGGGTTCCTGTAAATTACCGATACCACAGCCTTTCACCTTAATCTGTTGTGAGTTCAACTCGGAAATTTCTGCCCCCAACCCAGAGAAACATTCAGCGGTGCTGCGAGGGTCTGCACCCAAGAGTAAACCCTCAATGGTGGTAACTCCTTCTGCTAGGGCTCCTAACATTAAAGCACGGTGGGAGATAGATTTATCGCCGGGAATGCGAAGGCGACCCTGGAGGGATAAACCGCAAGAGGGAGGGTCAATTTTGAGTTTCTGTTGTTTTTCTGTATTTTCTAGGGTGACAACTACAGATGGCATTAGGATAGATGTAGGTAAGGATTAATATTAAGATCCTATCGCTTTGGGGGTCCTGAGTTGCTATCAGGACTGAAAATCCTATCAATTAACAAGATATTTTATGCTCACTCATCACCGTAAGCCTGTTCGTCTATCTTGGATTTCTACGGATTTACCGCTGCGATCGCAAATTGAGACGGCGGCTACCCTTTACCAAAAAGACAAACAGCAGTTTCACTTGATCCTACAGGAACCAGATCTGTTAGATTGGCAATTGGAGAGTGATGGCGATCTATCCCCAATTGTACCATTATCTCATCAACCCAGACTGCTATGGTTGGAAGTGTCCCCCGGTCGTGCTGTCATGACTATGCAGGGAAAAAGCAACTTTAGCTATCGTCACCTATGGCAAAAAGGGATGTACGGGCTCAGTCGTTATTATCTTCAGGGTCAGTCGGAGTCTTTACCGAATCAAATTCGCCTGCGAAATTTTACCCGCGACCTAACTTTAGTTGGTTATCCCCTGCCAGAATTTTTGCGACTGGAGTATGAACTTTGGTCGGAAAAATTGCGCCTAGGTAACTATGTTTTACTGCTAGAAATTCACCATTAATTAGTCGATTTCGGCGGACAAGAAACTAGCATTTCCTGGGTTATATTATCATGGCGATCGCCTGCTTGCTGAGTCCTGATTGTGGCTTGGTGCATTTGTTGTTTGGCTTGTTTAAGTTGTTGTCGTCCTTGAAAGCTAACGGGGATAGTTTGTCCGGTTTCCAGCACCTGAGCCGTTTGGGTGAGACCTATGGCTATCTCCCGGAAACTCTGGCTATAACCATTTTGAAAAGTTTGTAATTCCTCGTTGTGAATATCTAGTTTTTCTACTTGGTTAGCGATGCCATCAAGTGCTAGGGCTAACTGTTTGGTAGTCGCTATATCGTAGCGATCGCTTTGGGCTGTAATTAAGGAATTACCCCGGTGTACCACATCAATTAGTTTTTCGCATTGCTGTACTTTTCCCCTCAAACAGCCTCCCAAGAAAGTAGTTAGCAGCAAGCTGATTATTAAAAACTTACCACGAGATAAAATCATTGGCGATCGTACCCTCCCATTGATTGGATTTGTTGATTAGTTTAACTGATACCTGGCTATTATTTCAAAAAACTACCCCCATGGCAAGACATCATAACGAAAATCACCCGGTTTCTGAGTCGGGGGGGGGTCAAGAAACCCGGTTTCTCAAAGAAACCCGGTTTCTCAGTCGGGGGGGGGTGAAGGCAGCAATTGAGGGCTGCTGTCGGAGCCAGACTAGAGTATAATTAATAATTAGAGACCTCGAAAACAGCTATAAATGACCAGATTGATCTACGACCAATTCACCAAACAATATATCCAGGAACTCTTAAAGCAATTAGGTGCAACTGAAACCAGCAAAACCATGGCTTCAGAAAGGCGAGAAATTGACATCTTTTTCACACCCCGCCCGGAAAATATCGCCTCAGCTAGTAACCTAGGCTTATTGGGAAAATTAGCCACCACCCCAGCGGTTTTTGAGCCTTTTAGCAATCCCGTTAAACCCAGAGAAATTCGCAGTTGTCTGGTGAAGCTCCTAGACATGAAGGCGCAATGGGAACGCCAAGCCACTCGGGAAAAAAGACGGCTCGCTCCCGGAGAATCACCCCGGTTGTGGATTCTGACCCCCACCGTATCCCCTGCCATTTTAGCAGATTTTGGCGCTACCGTAGACTTGGAAAACTGGATGAGTGGGGTGTACTTTCTCCCCAAGGGACTGGAAAGCGCTATGACAGCTTGTTCATTAAATATGTGTAACAATGAATACCTATAACAACTTGGTGATCAACTAGGGCTAAACTCAATTCCAACTGGATTCACCCATGAGCCGTTATTCTGTTGCTTTTAGGAAAAAAGTGGTCACCGCCTATCAATTAGGCCAAGGCTCAATTAGGCAACTTGCAGAGCAATTTATGATGAGTCCTGCTACTGTTCATAGTTATATCAAAAAAATATCGAGAAACTCAAGATATAACTCCTCAAAAGCCCGGGCTCAATCGTCCTAGCCAGCTAGAATCTTATCGAGACTTTATTATTCAGATGGTACAAGATTACCCAGATGGGACAGTTCGACAGTATCGAGAACATCTCCTAAATGAGCTGGATGTTTATGTCAGCGTCGGAGGAATGTGTGAATTCCTCAAAAAAGAAGAACTAACTCTTAAAAAAAATTACCGGTCAGAAAAGGTAGCAACGGAAGAAGGTCAACAACAGCGATTTGATTACCGAGAGCGGGTGAGATGTACCTCAAAAATGATATTCATTGATGATACAGCTTTCTGGGTAGGGATGATTCCCTCTATAGCGAGGAGTAAAAAAGGCAAAAAGCATGATGTTTAATACCAGTTTATTAAGGCAGAAAAATGACCTTAATTGGAGCCATAAGTATCGAAAAATTGGTAGCTAAAAAAGCCATATAAGGCTCGATGAAAGGTAAAGATTTTCAGGATTTTATTGAACAGGACTTGGTTCCGAGACTGAATCCAGGGGATGTCGTAGTTATGGATAACCTTAATATCCATAAAATGGAGGGCATTGAAGAAATGATCACTGCTACGGGAGCCAGAGTAGAATATTTACCACCCTACTCACCAGATTTCAATCCTATTTAAATGTTGTGGTCAACGGTTAAGTCAGTGGTCAGAATGTTTCCAACACGAGCAATGGAAGCACTAGAACAGTTAATTAAACTGGCTCTAATGCTGATAGAAATACGTTTAAGAACTGGTTTACTAAATGCGGTTACTGTACTAATTAAATATCGAACAAGCTGTAAGACTTCGTGGGCTGATTTGGTGTTGCGGTTGGGTTGGTTAAATCGGGTGGGCAGAGATGGACGCGGCGATAGTAGTATTTTTGCCTTTTATCATGCGACGTTTCAGGAGTATTTTGCAGCCTTGACGGTGGAGGATTGGGATTATTTTATGCCTCGGAATCATGTTAATTTTCCGGTGGCGGGGATGCGGTATCGGATTTTTGAGCAGCAGTGGAAGCAGGTGATTTTGTGTTGGTTGGGGCGTAAGGATATTAAGGCCCAGAAGAAGGAGGAGTTTATTCGGGCGTTGGTTGAATTTAAGGGTGGGGTCAGAGATTTTTATGGAGATCAAGCCTATTTGCTGGCTGCTGCTGGGATTAATCAATTTAAGGCTTGTTCTCTGGCTACCGAGATGGTGCGGCAGGTGGTGAAGTGGGGGTTTGGTTATTTCAATACTGAAAAACAGGAATGGCGAACCTTTTTAGACCCCATCAAAGAAGCGGCGAGAGAGGTGATACCACAAACCATTAGACCCTTGGCGATCGCTGTATTGCTTGAAATTATCCGCACTACTGAGAATGAAAATAGCCGTAGGTGGGCGGCAGATAGTTTAGGGAAAATCGACCCAGGAAATCCCAAGGCGATCGCTGGATTGCTTGAAATTATCCGCACTACTGAGGATAAATTTACCCGTATTCAGGCGGCAGATAGTTTAGGGAAAATCCTCACCACACCTGAACAATATGCAGGAGTCGTCTCCGCCTTAAAAGACTGCCTCAGCGATGAAACCTACAGAGACAACTTTAAACGATTCGCTAAATGCTACGAAGTCATCTGGGACTGTGCCGAAAACCTCCCCTATCCCGAATTTTATCAAGCATGGCACAATCTCGCCGCCACCCCGACCCCCTTTATTCAACAGTGTAACCTCGCCCTTGTCCCCCAAATCCTCAACCAAGCCATCCAAACCCACCCCCTCAACTGCCAAGCCATTTGCATCGATGGCAGCCGCTTCAGCGACCCCAGCAACCCCGCCTTGCAAATCTACACCACCTTGAAAAAAGCCGGATGTCCCCCCAGTCCCGACGGTAAACCCCGTACCATTGCCGAATTACAAGCCTACTGCGAGGATGACCTCAGCGACCATCCAATTGCCCTCATCCTCTACGAAGAACCCACCGACCCACCCCCCCAAGGCTTTGATATCGCGGTACTCAATAAACTCGCCCGCTTTAGCCATCCCCCCATGGCGGTGATTGTCCCCCAACGCCTCCCCGAGTGCCGATTACCGCAATTCCTAGAAAGCGACCCCGATTTGATTGCCCATCTCCTCCAGTGGTTGCAAAACTTGGCACGATGAACGGGTGAAATTAGCATTCAATCCCTGAGCATCGGACATGGCTCTACTATAACCCGGTTGCGGGAAACTGGGCTATAATTGCTGTTGTTGGTGACACCAAAAGGCGATGGCAGCCACCCCTAAGCTACTACCATATTGATGAGGCTTAGGTGTTCGGTTGTAGGGTATTTTTGCCCAGGGAAATCACTAATTGAATTAGGCGAGATATATGGGTGGGTTTAGCGATCGCCCAAATATTAATGCTCACACAAACCGCGGCCAAAAATAACAGAATAAATGTGGGAGCCATCACCACACCGATCGCAAACCAAGTCCAAACATGAGCCACTAGAACCCCAGCATATAAACTGGCAAATCCCACCATCAATAACATTTGCTGCTGAGAACGTCCCACCGCTGTAAAAATCATCGTTTGCAGAGTCGCGATTAAATTCATGGGGACTAAGAAGGCGCAAATCATCCCACAATTAGCGCGGGAAAATTCGGCGATACTATTGACATCTAAAATCATGGTGTTTTATAATGGTAGAATTTCCTAAAGTGTAGCTGAGTTTTCCCAGGAAATACTGAATCTTTGCCAAAATTTAATCATCTTTTTTCCGTAGGGCTGTTGTCCAAAAATTCGTGAACATCATCAGCATCGCACCTAAAAAAATTATCCCAGCTAATCCCGCTGCGATCGCAGTTTCCCAATCAATGTTTTCCATAGAATGAATATCATGCTATCCGTCTAACCCACACCTTAGCACAAATACCCACCGCCAGAGAACGGGTAATCACCGACCCCCTAGATTCTGTAACATATCTTAATATAGTAAACAGCAACACCTGAAGGACAGATATGGCTACAGAAAATAAAAAAGCACCTTGGGACATCAATCGGTTTGTAAAAACCCTCAACTATTTTGGCGTAATTCCGTTTCTAGGTAGTTGTCGGTGGCTACAGAAGCTATTTGGGGGGGAAGCCAAGCCACCGAGTCCCCCCTCTGAAGTCGTCCTAGTGGTCGGTGCGACGGGGGGAGTAGGTAAGCGGGTGGTTAAACGCCTCCAGCAACAGGGTATCAAAGTAAGGGCCTTGGTTCGAGACCGGAAACGGGGACTAGAAATGCTGGGAAATAAGGTTGATATCATGGAGGCTGATTTAACCATCCCCGAAACCCTTACCCCCCAAGTCATGCAGGACGTGACGGCAATTATTTGTTGTTCAGGAACCCGAGTCCAACCCGTAGAAGGGGATACCCCCACCCGCGAAAAATACTATCAAGGGGTTAAATTTTATATGCCGGAGGTGGTTGATATTCCCGAATTGGTGGAATATAAAGGCATTCAAAATCTGATTAATGCTACCCCTAATACCTTGCGAAATTCTGGTCAAAAAATTCTGTTTGATTTTACCAAGCCAGACGCTGAACTAAAGGCGACTTGGGGGGCTTTAGATGATGTGGTGATGGGGGGAGTTAGTGAAAGTTCCCTGCGACTAATTGGGGATGCTGCTTTATTTACGGGCAATGTTTCGACGGCTAATTCTGGGGGGTTTGTCTCTGTCAGAACTCGGAATTTTGAACCGCCTTTAGATTTATCGGAGTTTGCGGGAATTGAACTGCGGGTGAAAGGAGATGGCAAGCGTTATAAGTTTATTGCCCGCTGTGATGAAAAGTGGGATAGTATTGGTTATTGCTATTCCTTTGATACGGTTTATAATATTCCCATGACTATCAGGATTCCTTTTGAACAATTGATTCCTGTGTTTCGTGCCAAAACCCTTAAAGATAATCCCGGGTTTAACTCAAAATCGGTCTATGCGTTTCAATTGATGCTGAGTAAGTTTGAATATGATGGGGAGTTAAACCCTAAGTTTGAAGCGGGTATGTTTCAACTGCAAATTGAATCGATTAAAGCCTACGGAAATGCGGCTAAACCTCGCCTGGTGATGGTGAGTTCTGCGGGTGTCACTCGTCCGGGAAAACCAGGATTAAATTTAGACGAAGAACCTCCGGCGGTGCGAATGAATGACCAATTGGGAGGTATTTTAACCTGGAAATTGCGAGGGGAAAATGTAGTGCGATCGAGTAATATTCCCTATACGATTATTCGCCCCTGTGCTATGACGGAAGAACCTGGCGGCGAGGCTTTGATGTTCGACCAAGGAGATACTATTAAGGGGAAAGTCAGTCGAGAGGATATTGCGGAACTCTGTATTAAGGCATTAAATCAACCATCTGCTACTAATGTTACTGTGGAGGTGAAGGCTTTGGCTAATGGCGATCGCTCTCCCCACTCGGCACCGGAGTCGGGGTTATTTGCGACTCTCCAACCTGATTAAATATTACCTTACTTAAAGTAGTGAAAGCGGGCGATAATGCCCGCTATTTTATGAGTTAATCGGGTCAATCCTATATATACTGATATATGATGGGTAAACTGATATTAAAAAAGCTGTAATTGCCGGGAATGAGGAAGAAGGGGGACTGATTCACCTAACATAACTTTTTGATGCAGTAAACTTAAATCCTGCTGATTAATCTTGTCTTCCATAAAGCGTAACGAAGAAGTCGCCACATATTCTAAATCTGTCTCAAAAGCCAACCAATGGCGGCATTCCTGTTCAGCCACAAATCCCGTGGTATTAGAACCAGAAAATATATCAACGACTATATCTCCGGGGTCTGTTAAAAGTTGAATAAAAAACTTAGGCAGTTGACTGGGAAAACGTGCAGGATGAGCTTTTAATCCCAAGGCTTTACATCCCCTGAGATATTGGCTATTGGAATCTGTATTAGGAATTTGCAAGAGATTACAAGGAATTGCACCGCCGTTATTTTTAGCAAAGGATTTGCTAATATCATGTCCAGATGGGCGCTTTTTGGCATTATAAAACTTGTCAGGATCAGCCAGCAGTTTTTGCATTCTGGGGCTATAATCAGTCAATACTTTAGTTACATCGGATTTGGGAAATTCCGACTTACTAAACCACCAAACTGTATTGATTGAATCTTTGACCCTAATCTTGCGTTTGTTAACCCATTCTATAGGACTTGGTAACTTGGAAGGATTAAACCAATAAAAATCTTCAGCCAGGAAAAAACCAATGCGATCGCAAAAATAAATAGGAACCCTAAAATTATACAAACTTCTAACAGGTTTTCCCTTTTCATAAGCACCACCTAAATCTAAAACAAAGCTGCCATCATCTTTCAACTTTTGATAGACAACTCTGGCAAATTGGGCTAACCATTCAATATATTCGCTCTGGGTTTTATTTCCATATTCTTTTTGTCTTTGTAGTGCAAAAGGTGGACTGGTTAAGACTAGGTTAATGCTCTGATCAGGAAGCTGATTTAACAATTGCAAAGAATCCCCACAGAATGCAGCCCCCAGACCAGTATAATAACTGGGTTTGCTATTGATTTTTGTGAGATCTAGTGGAAATTTAATCTGTTCTGTGGTCATGATTTATTAATTATGCTACTTATAGTCTGTAGATGTATGGTCATCACTACCTATATTATATAGGATATGTCAGCTATCAGAATATGCCATCTAGTGCTAGAAATATTTTTGCTAAAAGATTAAAGCAAATTCGTAAAATGCGAGGACTTTCCCAGGAAAACCTAGCTGATATAGCAGGTTTACATAGAACCTATGTAGGCTCTGTGGAACGTGGGGAACGTAATGTGTCAATTGACAATATGGAACGTCTAGCTAAGGCGCTTGATGTTGAAATTACTGAACTTCTGAGGGAATAGTAACTATGAAATCTCATCCAGACAAAGCTATTCTTGACGAGTTATTTCCATATATTCAGCAGTATCAAGCACTAGCTACTAAACACGGAATTAATGATATTTTTCAAGATAATGGAGGTAAACTTTTACAGGTAATTTTGGTAACTGGATTACAAATAATACCTGGAAGGGAGGGGAATGATGCTAAAGATGCTGATGGTAATGAATTTGAACTCAAGTCAGTTAATATCGCTCTAACTAAGAGTTTTTCTACTCATCACCACATTAACCCGCGCATAATTGATAAATATAGACAAGTAGACTGGATCTTTGCAGTATACCGGGGAATCAACTTGTTGTATATTTATAAACTTACATCCTCAGACTTAGAATATTTTTATAGGAAGTGGGAAGAACAGTGGTACAGTAAAGGTGGAAAAGATATTAACAATCCCAAAATCCCATTAAAGTACGTTATTGAACATGGACAGCTATTATACTCTATTGACAGTTAGGGGCTATTTTTGATAAGATTAACCCAGCAATGTATGGACTGATAAAACCTCAGAAAATTGTCAGCGATCGCTCTCCCCACTCGGCACCGGAATCGGGGTTATTTGCGACTCTCCAACCTGATTAAATATTACCTTACTTAAAGTAGTGAAAGCGGGCGATAATGCCCGCTAATTTATTATTTATGGAAACTGGGAAAATTAACCTGATATTAAAGAGTTATTCCCGGTTATGGTCTGCCCTAAAATTAGCCCTATTCCACCAAAAACCGGGTTTTAAAATTGTCACAATTCCAGCAAATTGGCAATTAGCGAACATCCACAGAAACTAATGTATCTAGGGGTAATTCCCCACCAATAGCCAGTATCCGATAAACTCCATTTTCTGGTAGCCGGGTAGAAATGTTTTGGGTTCCTGTCTCTAAAATCTTGCCATGAGGACCGGCGATCGCTAATTCGACTCCAAACCCTGTCACTTTCATCATTTGACCCTGGCGACAACGAATAGTTAGGGGTTGAATACTGCGCGCCGATAATGTGAACCCCACAGACCCGTTATATTCCCCTGAACGAATTACAATAGGGCGATCTGGTAAAGAACGATACTTAGATAATTTTTGGTTTATAGTATCGTTAGAATTATCTTTATCTTCTAGTTCGGGTTCTGGTTTGGGTTCTGGTGATGGTCGTTCAATTTGAACCTCAATAGCACAATTGGTAGACTCAATGCGTGGATAAATCATCACCCGATATATTCCAGTTTCCGGCATATTTCCCTGCCAACGACCCGAAGATACAAAGGCTAATTCGCGACCGGAAGGGCTATAAAGTTCAGCTTGCAAAGTTCCCGCCCAAACAATTAGTGTGACTTTTTCTGCTTTGTTAGCAGTGAAAATATAGAGGGTTGGTTGTCCGATATTTTCGCGAATTGTGCCGGATTCTGGCAAAGACAAAATTGGATATTGCATGGTAATTTACCTAATTAAATGTGGTTAAATTTCAGATATACTTTCGAGATGATTGACCTGTTTACATAGACGATCTAATAATTCTGCTAAAAATTGTTGTTCAGATGGGACTATAATTTTAGGCTGCTGTTTACAGGTGCGATCGCTTCGTTGATTGTGTGTTAACATAGATATAACCCCTGTTGCTAAGGTGATTAGTCAGATACTGATGTCTGTGCTTGTCTATGTTTTTACTGTAGGATTAAAACTCTCAAATGTGGCGATCGTAGGTGATACTATCACGACTTACACATCACTACCAGTGTCTTTGTGTTCTATAACCCCCGTTTAGGTAGAGGTCTGGGGGTGGAGTTGACCCCAGGTTATGGACAGTTGCGTAAATGTCATGCGATCGCGGTAGTCAAGGCTAATCAATACATGATATAAATGATATATGCCTCGAGTAAGGAGTGGGTAACTTTGCCACTAGATGAGATAAATTCTTACTCTCAAATTCCTACACAGCCAGAGTTACAGGACTCTGAATATCTGAACAGCAAAGATTGTTTTTGTTGTGTCAGTGAACCTAGAGCAGTCAAAAATCGCATTAACCAGTGTTTAGGCATTGCTAAACGTCACAGCCTACCCGTATCCTTGGCACTAATGGGGATGGAGGGTTTAGATCTGTGTCTCCAACAACAGGGATATCAGAAAACTGATCAGGTGTTAATGGAACTCATCCAAGAAATTCAGGATCACCTACGCGAATGCGACTGGGTAGCCTACTGGGGTAATAATCAATTTGTGATGGTGATTTTCTCGGACCCACCAGGGGCAAAAATTGCGCTCAAACGTATTTGGCAAGCCTTTAAAAGTCGCGAAATTCACTTAGATGATGCGGTAATTACCTGTTCTGCCAGAATAGGTTTTACTCAAGTGCATCATAATGAACACATGAATGCCTGTTTAGAACGCATGGAATCTGCCTTACATAAGGCAAAAACGACAAACAAAGCCTTGGCTTTTTTAGCTTAAATTAGCTCCCCAAAAGTTATGATTAGTGGCATTTACCACAAGCTACCACCACCGCCTTGATGATGCCGATAAATCTGATAATAATACCGATAACTATAAACATGAATCGCTATTCTTTCCTGTAGGATTTGTTGTAGCAAGTTAAGGCGTTTGGTATCAAAATCTGGGGATGGAGAAATCTGCTGTTGTTGTTGGAGAATCGCAAACTGTTGGTTAAGTTGATTAAGGCGATCGCTTCCTGTAGCTTTAATTAATCTTCCAAAGGGAACATAACCTAAAGCCCGATAGATAGGTTTCATGGGAGAATCATCATCATAAAGTAGCATATCCCCCGGAGTTTCAATGCGGATAATATTAGGGATCAAATCGGGATATTGACTAATAAAATTAGCTTGTGCTACAGGTCCAGATCCAAAAACTATAACTTTTAAATTTTCAGGATTAACCCCCGCATCAACTAACATCGCCGCATAGAGAATACTCGACCCACCTAAACTGTGTCCGGTGACGACAATTTCCACATCAGTTTTCGGGTTATTTTGAAGGTCTAGAATATCCTTGATCATCTCTTGGGAAATTTGATGATTAAACACAGAACCGGAATAATCACGGAACCCTTGATGAATTAACGCACCAGCACCAGGATAAAGATGTTCGGGTAAAGCAGAGACAGCGACAGCGATATCGTTGGGGTCTTCTAAGCTAGGATAAAGACCTTTAAACCCAATTACAAATGATACTTTTTCCATACCACCAGGGAGCAACTCTCCCCGGCTTAAAAAAACAGCATAGCCACCCAGATGCTGGTCTTTTTATACCAGAAAGAAATCCGATAATCTTAATCGGGTATTGACTACTTTGATAGCATCAGGTTCAGTTTCATATAGTGCGGCTATATTGGCGATCGCCTGCTGTCTAGCGGCTTGATTTCCAGTGTTCTCCGCCTGAAATAACTCGTAGATTAACTGGGTGGTGAAGTGAGAGGCTTTCCCAATCATTTCGCATTCTCTATTTCCCGACCTACATAGGGACTCAAACTCGGGAGAACTGATCAGGGGTACATTGGCTGAAGATGGTTGACGAATTCCGGTGGCTATAACTAAAGTTGCCACCATTGTTGAATACAGAAATAGCCGTTTTTTCACCATGATAATTTACCCTAAAAAACTGGGTAGTTAATGACTGCTAATACTACCAAATCATCCCGCCACCACCAGTGTTTTTTAACTCATCATTCAAATCAGCGATCGCCATTCCTTTAATCCCTCGACGTTGCAAAGCGTTGGGGGAAATATTGGGGATATGTTCCTGCAAAAATTCTAACTTAGTGTCATCTAAACTATCAGCCAAAAACTGATTAATCGCCTTTTGATCTAATGAGCCATTAGCCAATAAAATGGATATCTTTTCTCCGGTCGGTGCATTAATCAAAAGTTCCTCTTCTGAATGAGGATCTCTCTGATAGCCAATGGTTTGGTCAATGATTCTAAAGACTTCGGTAGTACAATTTCTACTCAGGCTATTATACATTTGAGTTAACCCAGCTTGGTGGCTTTTGGTTATAGCATTTAAAAGTAACTGATTTCTTTGTGTGGGGGTTAAGTTTAATTGAATTTGTTGAACTTTATGACCGTCTTGAATAATCATCCGTTGAACTCTGGACTCCAAAGAAACCAAACGATAGGCGATCGCAAAATTATCAAAGAAACCCGCCACCAAATCAAAGTTACCCCCCACCACGGCTACAGCTTCCACCGAAAAAATCAGGTCTTTTAGCTGCACGGGGGACTGGGGAGAACCGGGAATTTGAGGAATTAACACCACCTCGGAACCGGGAGAAAAACGGAATCTTAGTTGAGCATGGGAGGCGGGAAAGGGATATTCCAGTTGATAGATAACTTCGGCTACGGAGTTGGGGAGAATTTTAGCGACCCAAAACTGATTTTGGTGACTGACATTAGCTACAGCGATCGCCTCGGGTTCGATACCATATTCAGCCGCCTCAGCAGCAGATAAACGTCGCAGCGATCGCTGGTGACAGGAATTGATACACTGACCCTGATAAATTCCCCGTGGCATTTTAGCTTGAGGGTCAAAGCGATCGTTCAGATCACACCGACAATTAGCATCAGGGAGAGTAGGTCTAGTCTCCACAGCTCTACTAGACAACCCAGGAGTCAACAGGAAAATTGCCGAAGTGAGAGTAAGCAACTTGATCCTGAAAATCTGCCTATTTTTCAAGTATGCAGCCCTCCTAACGCATCGGACACCATTAGAGCTATTATAGCAAAAATCTGGCAACCATCACCTAATAAATTACCCCATCAGGTGAATTGATTAGCAGTGTAACTCGATATCATAATAAATACAGAGTTTAATATGAACTTTTATGCTTAACAAATCTTCACAATCCGCTGATCAAGTAGCCATTTTATTTTTGATAGGCTATCTGATTGTGTCGCTGGCTATAACTTTGGGGTTTCATATCACTGCACATTACACTGAATCTGTCACCAATTCCATGATTGAATCTGATTCTAGTTTAACCCCATAAATGGCTGTAAATGGCTGTAAATCCCATAAAGACCTGTAAATCCAGGAAATTATAACCCTTGACAATAACTCAACAAAATGCTAGTGCAATGAGAAATTGCCCCTAAATGAGCAATCTCAAATCCATGAGTATTTTGGGTAGGAAAACTCAAACAAGCCGCCCTAGAAATATGCCCAAACTTCATAGCAATAGAAGCATCACTACCAAACCCCCGAATAATTGCCGATTGAATCGATACATTTACTCGCTGAGATGCTTTCCGTAATTCAGCATTTAACCCCTCATCATAAATGCCATAACCATCTTGAGATAATAGCACGGGTTTCTCACCAGATTCTATGGGATATTCTGGCGCTAGGGGACAAATTTCTAAAGCAATTAAGGCATCCAGACGGGTGCGATTAGTAAAATATAAAGCGCCGATCGCCCCCACTTCTTCCTTAGCAGAGGCTACCAAATAGACGGTTACCGGAGGATTTTTAATCTGTTTAGCCAACTCTAATAAAATCGCCAAAGAGGCTTTATTGTCGAGGGTATAACTAGCGATATAGTCCCCCATGCGGAAAGGTTTTTTGCGATGTTTTCCTACTACTACACGAGTACCAGGATGCACCCCGGCTGCTTGTAAATCCTGTGGCGATCGCAGAGTTTCTACCCAAGCATCCTCCCAGGTTAACGCCTTCTCAGTCTGAAAAGACTTTTGGGGGGACTCATGGGAAATATGGCGGGAACCAAAGCTAAGAATGCCTGAAATTGTCTGATTATCTCCCCGTAGGTCTACGACTCCCTCACCATAAACCCAAGGAAAAGATCCCCCTAATTTCCGAATCCTGACCCGTCCGTTAGGTTCAATATTATTAACAATAGCGCCTATCTCATCTTTATGTCCGGTAATAGCGATCGCCACATCAGGATTTTGACCAGGTATTTCAGCGATGACATTTTCCGCCTGGTCTTTCCACACCTTCACCCCCAAATCCGAAAAGCGATCGAGCAGGAAGCCATCTATTTCGGACTCGTCGCCACTAGGAGAGTGACACATCACTAACTGTTCAATAGTGGCAAATAGTTGGTCAAATTCCAATTAATCCCCCCTATATGTTATGGATTATTTACTGTCTTTCTTGGGTTTAAAAATCGGCCCCCAAATTCCCAAAAAAATCAACACAATTAAAACTATAAATGCTCGTTCCGAATTCACATCGACCATTGATTGCATATCCATTAGAGGAGGCGGTTCGATAATGGGTGGGTTTAGATCGGGATTTCTATAAAAATCCTGGTAGTTGATCACAGGTCGCAGAGTATAAGGATACTCATGAGCAGGTCGATGGCGGCGAGGTCGATGGTATTGTACCGGGTGAGGATCATGGTGTGGGTGGGGGTCATGGTATCTAGTTGGCTGATCATGTCTAGGTTGTGGATGGGGTCTATGGGGCGGAAATGTATTGCACTCATCAATATAATGATGATGATGAGCAGAAGCCGACCCAACGGACAGAATACTCCCGACCATCGCCAAACCAGTTATGGTCAACAATTGCCACTTTTTCATGATCTACTCCTCACCACCGGATGACAATTGGTAGGGGTCGAAAGGAAAGTCACCTTTCCCAACTCCCATTCAAAACCGTGCTTGATACTTTCACATCACACGGCTCCTGATGTGGATACCCTATTTTGTCAGTAGGAACAGGGTTACTACCCCCTGCTTTATGACTTCAACTTTAGGAGCTATATACACCACGTAGTCTTTAAACTCGCTCACGGTCGTAAGCACTCTTACATCATCGCAGTCTCTATATCCACACCGTGACTAGTGGGCATATCCCAACCATTACAGTTAGGCATTAGCTTTCAGTCACATCCTTTCCCCTTATGGGCATACGCTTACACTTTTCACTACTCCAGTGAGTAATATTGCTCACTTTCTTATATGGAGAGCCTAACAGGGGTTTCAACGTTCCGTATATATGGGCATTCCATCTTTAGATTTGTCCTATCCACCGGGGTACTTTTAAAGGTCTGTGAAGATGGCTAGTCAAGTCCTCTTCTTTTCCCCTTGTTCTTTTGAACACAGCGTGTCAACCTATTTCGCTACCTCGATATTACGATGGTTCAAGCCAGACATTCGGTTTCCCTAATCATGGATGGTTGGCAGTGGTCGGATTTTGGGAATGGGTTTTCCCTCACGCCTTCCGTTCCCCGCTTCAATCCCAGATTTGTGATTTCTGAAACTGGGGGTGGCTATCGCCTTTACTCTTTCCCATAATCACCCCAAGTGGGTTGAAATACTCCTCCTAAGTATACTTGGACGGTATTTTGTGATTTCTTAAAATGGGATTGACCTTGAGTTCCCTGCCTTGCTTAGTGCAACAACTCACTAAACGTCGGGACATATATACAGTTAAGGGGTTAGACTGGTTGAAGGTCTAATTTTCCCTCTAGGAGGTTATTTCAGGCATTGCAGCCTTATTTCACTCCTAAACGTCTCGCACTGACTATTTATCAATAGCAAATGGCGATCAGTATATCACACATAGCAACCCTGGAAGCAGCTACAGCACCGGACCCGATCACTCAAAATTCCACGGCTTCCTCAACCTTCTTATTTGGGAAAGTCGGTAATTGAATAGCAGACCAAGACTCCAACTTCCGGCGATGCTGGGGATAGATTAAAGGTGCCGGCCAATTATCCCCGTTTGGTCCAGACCCCACCCCGGCTAGTTGAGGGTTAGCCACTGATTCCTCTACTGGCTCTGGTGCGGCATATTCCAAGCGGATACGCTGTAGTTCCTCATCTACCAATCGAGGTTTCGGCCACTCTTCCAGCACGGGTTCACCCGGCGGAACAATTGACTCAATAGATATCTCTGTAGAGGGTGGGGGTGCGATCGCCTCGGAATCGGAAACATCGGACTTTGGTGATTCTCCCTGAGATCCTAAACCCTCCTTAGTTGATAGTAAGGGCGGCATAACTGGGGTAGGGTTATCATCACCTTGGGTAGGTGTTGTTAATTCGTCTGACTCCTCTACCGATGACCCTTGTTGTGCGAATTGAGCAGACCAAGGTTGAACAGGTGAAGCCTTAGATAAATTCATGGTCTGGGAATCAATCACAAAGGATGGCGATGATACCTCATCATCAGTACAATTGACCTCTGGCGAGGGTGAATCAACGATTAACTCAGGATTTGGGCTTACAGCAGATTGGCGAATTTCCTTCATCATATCCAAAGCCGCCTTAAACTCAAGAGTGTAGCGTTGTTGGCGTTGTAAACGCGATCGCAACTCACGGCAGGTATTTTGAACCCTGACTAATTCGTGGGACTGTTCATTGTAACCTTGACGGGTCATTGCACATTCTCTTTCCATCTGAGCCATGCGAGTTTGACTCGTATCCCACTGTTCAGTCAGGTTCTCTACCAAAACTTGCTGTTGTCGAATCACCCGGTTAGCAACATCTAGCTTTTTGAACAGACGATTCACCTGTGCGCGGGTAAAATCTAGTTCCTGCAATTGTTGATCAGAATTACTTTTGTGTTCCCTTAACTGTTGATGACAATCTTCCAGTTGTTCGGACAGTTCAGCAATGCGATCGATTAAATCCCGGTTACAAGCGTGAAGTGCTTTAATCAGAGGAGTTTCCGCACTACCCTCAAGCTCATTAATCCCGCCAGTAGCTATCTGGGGCGCTGTTCCTTCCGCCCTAACAGAGGCATTTTCTGGGGATTCTGTAACCAGAGGAATTTGATCAATAGCGATCGCATCAGGAAAATTCACCGTTTCCCAATCATCATCCCCTGTGTGGGAAATGTGGGTCAGCGGCTGCGCCACACCAGCTTCATACTCTGGGATGGCTGCTTCATCGGGGGATTGATTCAGGGGGAGATCGGCTTCAGACATGGACATATCCCAGACAGTTAGATAATCTCAGTATTAGTTTATCTTGACAATTGACAAACTTGGAGCTTGAAACATAACCCAATATATTCTGAATTTGGTTTCCTATTTTATACACTACTGTGAATTTATGCTTTCTGATTTAACTGCAAATCCCAACATTTGGCTTCATATCTCTCTGGTGGGTCTATGGTTAGCCTTAGTCCTGATTATTGCTGAAGGACTCAACCGCCTATTTTCGGTAGATCCAGAAATATCCCGAAAGGTGGTGCATATTGGGACCGGAAACGTGATTTTATTAGCTTGGTGGCTGGATATCCCCGCTTCCATCGGTATAGCAGCCGGGGTATTATCAGCAGCGATCGCCTTAATTTCCCTAAAAGTCCCCATTCTCCCCAGTGTTAATAGTGTCGGTCGCCAAAGTTTAGGGACATTTTTTTACGCCATCAGCATTGGTATTCTGATCGCCTGTTTTTGGCCGCGCCAACAACCCCACTACGCCGCCCTAGGTATTTTAGTCATGACCTGGGGAGATGGTCTCGCCGCCACCATAGGTCAGAAATTCGGTTACCATAAATATCAGATCTGGGGAAGCCAAAAAAGTTGGGAAGGTTCCCTCACCATGACTTTAACCAGTTTTATAATATCCACCCTAATTTTACTGCCAGTCTATGGTAACACCTGGCAAATTTGGAGTATCTCCCTAGCCGTCGCCCTCGGTGCTACCCTGTTGGAAATGGTATCTAAATTAGGTATTGATAATTTAACCGTTCCCCTCGGTAGCGCGGCGATCGCCTTCTTTCTCCATCAACTTTCTTAATCCTACCCCACACCAAAAGCCCCCAACCAAACCATAGCCAACCCTAGGGCTAGTATAGACACCGCCGGACTAGGCATTGCATCTCCCATCCCTTGGCTTAGGTGAAAATACTAGCACTAACTGCTATAGGTTCTGGTTGGAGGACAATCCAATGCTCGAACTTTAAACCAACCCGCTAAGACCGTCTTGATCACGTAAACCTCTTGGGAGCGTGGAAGCCCCGTGTCTTTAGACCGGGGAGGAAACGCGACAGGGGGACTTTAGTCCCCGTCAATCTTTCAAGCATAGGCGTAACCATCCTTCCTGTGAATGGGTTGGCAGTATTTGTGGCTGATGCCTGCCACCCGTACCGAAGCGGTGGTAATATCAAAACTACCAGACGCACGGCAGAGAACCCGTCCTAGATATGAGCCAATTTTCTTCCCCGCTGTGACCAGTGCCGTCACCATGTCGCCAGTCTGAAAGCCTTTATGAATTTGCCTCCTGGAGCGGTGACGATTCGGGAATCCGTACTTATTCGTCCCGCACATCTGACGGGTTCCATGCCCCTTTGCTAAAATCAGCAACGGTTTTGAAGTCAGAACTTCCAGTGATTCGACTGGTCCAACACAGGCAGCATCAAGCCAGTGAGCTTTAGGTAGGTTGAGCCTCAGTCGATTGAACTTCGTTTGTCCGCCCGTTCCTGTGGTAACTGGGAGTCCTGTTGCTTTCAGAGCCTTGAACAAGGCCCATCGGGTCGAGTTAACGGCAGCCGCATCTTTAAGGGGTGATTTGGCCTGCCTGAGAAGACGACTCAGGACATCAGGCTGGCCCGATAAAAAATCCCGAATGTCCCCATTGCCTTTGGCTTGATTGCATGAGTGGCAAGCCATCGTCAGGTTAGAAACCCGGTCAGAGCCACCCTTAGAGCGAGGCTGGATATGCTCAACTTCAAGTAGTACATTTTGAGCCCCACAGTAAGCACAGGTTCTGCCCCACTTTTCCAACAGGTATTCCCTGATTTCATAGCCTTGTAATTCTCCCTGCTGATACTCAACACCTGAAATCTCAGGGTTTTCCATCAATTGCAGGTCGAACCGTACTAGCTCTTGGGTAATGCGGCCAACTGGGGCAAGTCTACGAAATCGGTGAACCCAGGTCATTAGAGTATCTACTCGATGCTGCCAGCTGGGAGCTAACCAACCTTCGGGACGAGTCCGATTCAAGAACCGAGCTGGTCGATATCGGGTCTTGCGGTTTCGTCGAGAACGTCGGAGTTGACGACGAGAGAGCAATGCTTCTTTAATCTGCTGTCCTCGGTGCTGCAACTCGGCAGCAAAGATAATATGATTCCCTTGCTTCAAGGCAATTCCAGTGACTTTAGAGCCTGGGTCTAATTTGAGTTCGAGGGGTTCAGGATTAGCGTCAACCTCCTTGTTTAGAATAATGGTGAATGGGTAGCGTCGAAATACCGATGCTTTCCCGGCTTTGAGCAGTGATCGTGCCATCCCTGGCTTGCACGGTGTCAGGGGCTTGCGGTTGGTATCTAAAACGAAAACATGGTTAGACATTGTTGCGTCTGTTCTGATTGCTCGTAACGTTTGCTTCGCCAAGGTTCAGAGTCGGTACTTTCCAAATCGCACTGTCTTAACCCCTTAGGACTGTTTAACGATTTGGTTCTAGTGCCTGGAACTAGCACGCATTCCAGGGTAGGAACTTTAACTCTTGCTCTGAACGTAGCCAGTTAAGGCTTAAGCTGGTCAGCTACCTGAAAGCGGGGGGCACGAAGCCCCCGTGCTTCAGCCGGGGGTGCTGACGCTGACTCTATCCCCTAGCGTTTACTTCAGGGCTGGGGAAGGATTTTTACAGGGAGTTCCTTCAAACGGGCTAGGACCTACTTCTGGATAAGCATCGTCAGTGGGGCTAAAAATCCGAATCACTGCTTCGGTTAGGTAAGCCATCATATTTGATAGTTTAGACATCATATTCATAAGAAAACCTCACTTTTCTCTTGCCTTATATACCTACTATACTAGATGAAATTTCTGGATTTGCACAATATTTGCAATATTTATTTGCAATCAACGGATAATTCACCATAATCGATAAATCATGTTATAATATATAGGTTTGCCTCCGTCTCCGTCTCCGTATCATCTACCTAGCTAAAATCAAGCGATCGCCTTCTCTAAGCAACTCCCTAAAATCAGTACAATTACTCAAAGAATATCCTCGGAAAGTTTAGTTAACAAAAATCACAGTTTTTTTTAAGTTTTGATAATTTTTGTAAAAAACAGTTAATAAAAAGCGAGATCCGCCGCCAAGAGGCGGGCAATGTAGCCCGCCCGAAAGGCTTTAGAGTTTGACTTGGCTACCGTGTGCGCGAGGATCGGTGTTAGCATCCCCAGAGGGGACAACAGGGGCTTTAAAAGTGGAAACCTGCCCCATAGTTTCGACTGTTGGCATCAAATTACCAGCGATCAAAGCATCTAAACGAGACCCTAGGTTAGGTCGGGGAATTTCTCCGATCGCCTCCCCCATAACTTCAGCTTGATCATTGAGAAAGACAAAATGGGGAATCCCATCAACTCGATACTTGAGAATTTCCGGGAGCCATTTAGTATTATCAACATTGAGCATGACAAAATTAATGCGATCGCCATAACTATCGCGCAGATCTGCCATATCTTCAGCCATAGCCTGACAGGTTGTACACCAATTAGCATAAAACTCCATCAAAGTCGGTTTACCATTACTCAAAGCCACCTCAAGAGGGGTTGATTCCGTGGCCAGTTCCGTTAAAGATATAGAGGTAGCATTAGTTCGGAAACCCCAAAAAACCAAGACACTGAGAACAATTGCCACAAGAGCAATCAGAAAGTTTCTCAAACGAGTTGTGAATGAAGAAGTAGTTAAACTAGAATCAGATGGATTTGTACTCATTTAATGCAGCTAGTCACACAGATGATCGTCTTGGGTACAGTGTAGCGAATTAGACAAGTGCGGGGAAAATAGAAAGCGATCGCCCCACCAAAACAGCCACCATTGGTGATCGCATGGTATGATAGAGATGCTGTATTCTGCCGGGAAGCATGAAAAAACGAGTCACTTTGACTTTTCCCAAACGTTCAGTGCAGATGCCAATTACCTACCGACTGGCCAAAGATTTTAATGTAGCTGCTAATATTATTAGAGCGCAAGTGGCCCCTAATCAGGTAGGAAAACTGGTAGTAGAGTTATCGGGAGATATAGACCAACTCGAGGCGGCGATCGATTGGATGCAATCTCAAAACGTGACAGTTTCCCTAGCCAGTCGAGAAATTATCATTGATGAACAAAGCTGCGTAGACTGTGGACTATGTACAGGTGTATGTCCGACAGAAGCACTAACTCTCAATCCCGAAACCTTTTATTTAACATTTACGCGATCGCGTTGTATTGTGTGTGAACAGTGTATTCCCACCTGTCCCCTACAAGCGATTTCCACCAATTTATAATCTGGTAGCCATGAAATCCCATCAGATCGCGCCTATGCTTTGGGTGTCAATTTTCTTACTGATGCTCACCTATATGGTGTTTGGGTGGGATTTATTTAACCGACAAATAGAGTGGCACTTTTGGGTAATTATTAAATTAACTATTATCTTACTCGCCCTGTTTTTCACAGTTCCTTTAGAGAATTTAAGCCGTCCTCTCAATCGCTGGTTTCAGTCAAATATTGGCGCTTTTTTATCTGTAGTGGTCGGTGCTTTCTTACTGGTAGTATTAGCCACCAGGATGGAAATTTTTACCACTCTTCTGATGTCTTTATCCGCCACCATTCTCACCCGTATGGAACTACAAACCCACAGCACCAAAAACTGGCAGGCATTTTTAGTCCTGTGTCTGGTGTCAATGCTGGGGTTAGTAGTCGGCTGGCAACTTCATCACCTAGCGAGTATAATTTAGGTGTAGGTAACGAGGAGTTCCGGTTGTAATACTTGATTTAATTTACCACTACGATATCCTTCTAGGTCTAAGGTAACATATACAAAACCCAATTCCTGAAAAGTTTTCACTAAAAGTGGCAAATCATTTTGAATTATAAACTCCTGAATTTGTGCTGGTGGCAGTTCAATCCTAGCCGTGTCTCCCTCGGAGCGCACCCGCAGATTTTGCCAACCCAAACGGCGCAAATAAACCTCAGCACGTCCGACCCTCTGCAATTTAGCGATCGTGATTTCTTCTCCATAGGGAAAACGGGAACTTAAACAAGGTTGAGAAGGCTTATCCCAGCAACTTAACCCCAGATATTTAGAGATTTCCCGTACCTCAGCTTTAGTAACTCCCACCTCTGCTAAAGGCGATCGCACTCCCCTTTCCTTAGCGGCTTGCACTCCCGGGCGATAGTCCTGCAAATCATCAGCATTCACACCATCAACTATGTATAAATAACCCCGTTGTCTAGCTAAGGGTTTAAGCTGGTCATGCAGTTCACTTTTGCAGAAATAACAACGGTTAACCGGGTTAGCGGTGTAATTAGGATTAGCCATTTCCTGAGTGTAGATTTCCTCATGAGATATGCCAATCATCGCCGCCTGAATGCGAGCATCTTCCAAATCTTCCGGTAACAGGGAAGGCGAAACAGCGGTGACAGCTAAAGCGCGATCGCCCAAAATATCATAGGCAATTTTCGCCACCAACGTACTATCTATTCCTCCCGAATAGGCAATTAATGCCTGCTCCATTTCAGCAAATAGGGATTGAAGTTGTTGTAATTTCTCGATCACCATAGTTTTTTGTGTTATTTACCCGTAATTACAGGTTATCATCTTCCCTCGGTTATGGCATACCCCCTCTCTACTAGGAGCGATCGCACAGACAAAAATTGAGCCGGGGGGTTTCGCATCAGGAAAACTCCGGCTCATGTTCTTAATTCGCAATTGCTAAGATCAGACTTTCATCATCGGTTATATCGCTTAATATCCTAACCCACCCACTCTAAAACGGCTTCCTCGCGGGTATTAGTGTGACGTTCGGGAGTTTCACGATTAAACTTCATGTGAATCGAACGGGTTTGCTCACCATCAGCAGCAACAGCCATAATTGGATAGTCAAATTGACCATCAGGGAAATACATTTGGAATCGGAACGTACCATCAGGATTGAGTTGAATCGGTCGTCCGCCAATACTAACCTTAGCATCAGGCTCAGTTGCACCATAAATGATTAACTCAGCATCAGCCACCAACCAGAATTTACGGGGACGAATGGGAGGCATTGATGCAGCCATCCCAATACCAGACATCCCGATACCGGACATAGAGTAGCCTAGGGCGGAACCGGACATAGTGAAACCGATACCAGACATCCTTTCCGCCATTCCGACACCGGACATTCCCACGCCGGACATGGAGTAGCTTAGGGCGGAACCGGATTCGGTCATTCCCACGCCGGACATGGAGTAACCCATACCGACACCGGACATTCCGACACCGGACATAGAGTAGCCTAGGGCGGAACCGGATTCGGTCATTCCCACGCCGGACATGGAGTAACCCATACCGACACCGGACATTCCCACACCGGACATAGAGTAGCCTAGGGCGGAACCGGATTCGGTCATTCCCACGCCGGACATGGAGTAACCCATACCGACACCGGACATTCCCACGCCGGACATAGAATAGCCTAGGGCGGAACCGGATTCTGTTACGCCTAATCCGACACCGGACATTCCGACACCGGACATGGAGTAACCTAAACCGACACCGGATTCTGTTACGCCTAATCCGACACCGGACATTCCGACACCGGACATGGAGTAACCTAAACCGACACCGGACATTCCGACACCGGACATGGAGTAACCTAAACCGACACCGGATTCTGTTACGCCTAATCCGACACCGGACATTCCGACACCGGACATGGAGTAACCTAAACCGACACCGGATTCTGTTACGCCTAAGCCGACACCGGACATTCCGACACCGGACATGGAGTAACCTAAACCGACACCGGATTCTGTCACGCCTAAGCCGACACCGGACATTCCGACACCGGACATGGAGTAACCTAAGCCGACACCGGACATTCCGACACCGGATATGGAGTAACCTAAACCGACACCGGATTCTGTTACGCCTAATCCGACACCGGACATTCCGACACCGGACATGGAGTAACCTAAACCGACACCGGACATTCCCACACCGGACATGGAGTAACCTAAACCGACACCGGATTCTGTTACGCCTAAGCCGACACCGGACATTCCGACACCGGACATGGAGTAGCCCAAGCCGACACCGGACCCGACACCGGACATGGAGTAACCTAAACCGACACCGGATTCTGTTACGCCTAAGCCGACACCGGACATTCCGACACCGGACATGGAGTAGCCCAAGCCGACACCGGACCCGACACCGGACATGGAGTAACCTAAACCGACACCGGATTCTGTTATCCCTAAGCCGACACCAGACATTCCGACACCGGACATGGAGTAACCTAAACCGACACCGGATTCTGTTATCCCTAAGCCGACACCAGACATTCCGACACCGGACATGGAGTAACCTAAGCCGACACCGGACATACCGACACCGGACATAGAATAGCCTAGGGCGGAACCGGATTCAGTCATTCCCACACCGGACATGGAGTAACCTAGGGCGGAACCGGATTGAGTTACGCCTAAGCCGACACCGGACATTCCGACACCGGACATGGAGTAACCTAGGGCGGAACCGGATTGAGTTACGCCTAAGCCGACACCGGACATTCCGACACCGGACATAGTTTCACCGACACCTGATGCCCACTTACCGACACCAGAGGGGAAAATATAGGAACTGATGCCATGTTGGAAACTGGAAACATGGTGCATGGAACCAAATAGGGAACCAGCGATGCGTTGAGCTTCTGCTTCTTTGGCTAGATTGAAGAGGTCGTCGTAAATGCGATCGCCATAAGATAAGCCAGGGGGTGATAGTTGGGCAAAAGTTTGACCTTTGAGTTCATCACCCCAAGATACTGTAATGAATTGGTCATCAATCCACTCAGAGGGATAAATGGGGGGAATCCGAACCGCCTGGGAACGGGCCATAGCTAACCAGCGACCATCAGCGCAACGGTAGCCAATTTCGATCACATAATCGCGATCGCTTACAGGAATTGGTAAATACCATTCCCGCGCCATTTCATCGCAAGGGTATTCCTGAACGCTGTGGGGACTCTGATTGCTGAGATTTATACCTGTTACGTCATAAATCCGTAAAGCCAGTTGTTGCCCACCTAATCGCCGGAATTGTTCTTTTTGTTGACTGGAGATATCCCAGTAAGCATAAGCCCATTCCGGGTCTCTTGCCATCAGAACTACGCGACTTTCACTATATCCGCTGCCAAGTTCCACTAGATTTTCATCAACTGAGGACAGGAAATCATCTGTTTGTTCTTCCTGGCCTAATGTAAACTTTGCTACTTCCACTTCTGCTTTTGCCTCCAAAGTACGGGATTGACTAGGGGATGAAAATCTTTGACGTTCAATATCTTGAATGGCAGCTAAAAGCTGGGCTTTACGCATTCGGCTATAGCGAGAAATACTGTACTCGCTGGCGACTTTGCGTAATTGTCGCAATGTCATTTCTTCCAAGGGGGGTCTTTCTTTTGCCATAGGTTGGTGATCTCCATGTGTTCAGACAGCAGGCTGTTGGCTCTGTAGATTTTCTTTGGGATCGTGGGGATCGCTCTCGTTAATCAACATATTGCAGAAAATATCCAGAGGGGTCAAGGGGTAATCCCAAAAATTATAAGTAAATATACTGTTTTATAAGGTTTTTGGGATCATTGTGTCATAGTTTCATGATATATCATGGCATTGGGGATCGTCTGCATCCAAAAAAAAATCCCCGGCGTGGGCCTGGGGTTGTAGGTAGATTCTTAAAAAGTGGAGTGGGGGGTTGGGCGTGGCCAAAGCTAACGAATTATCTCCCAATCCCGTATCCGCCAAGGACCCTGATCTCGGACGAGTTGATATCGAACCTGTAGGGTGCTATCCTCAGACCTCTCCATTTGATTACCTTGATAGAATTGGGTAACTTCCCGCACCTGAGCATCAACAGTACCTTGATTGGGATTATTCTCATTGACATCAACACTCTGGACCCTAACTTCATGCTGAAAACGCCTGTGGGAATTTTCCTGCCTTAATGACTCGGAAAGCCCCATCCACCGAGCCAGGGAAGGCTCAACCAAAATTTCCCTTAATCCTTCAGTTTGATGTTCAGGACCTAGAGCGGCAGATTTAGCAGTCAACCACTGATTAACTACCTGTTGGGCTACAGTGGGGTCCAGGTCAGCCGCTAGGGGGTTCTCTGGTTCGGGTTCAGGAATAGCGATCGGAGAATTATCAAGGCGGATTTCGGGTCCATCGACTGTCAATCTCGGCCCACCCATTCCCTCTAGGGCATTACCAATCCAACCCCAAATGGCACTCAAAATCATCCATAATAACCAAATCCCAAACAATCCCACCAAACCTACCAAGATTAATCTTTTAACCTTGTAGTTGGATTCATGAGTTGACTTACCCCTACTTCGTCTAGGAGAGTGAGACTGAGGGCTACCCTGACCCAGTGGTGGCAGATTAGCCGTAGGAGTACCGTTTAATCGGGCGCTAGAAGATGCCACCGGAGAGGGTTGATGAGATGTAGATGAACTCCCTCTGGCTGGTTTTTGTAGGTAGGTCGATTCATTAGTAGATTGATTGAATCTACCTGGCGGGGTGGTTTTGGGAACCTGTGCGGAGGGAGAATTAGCACCACTATGGGATGACTGAGAGCCTGTAGGCATTCCCACAGAACCGGTAGGCGAATGCCCATTGCTTAGACCATCAGGACTAGAGGAGTAAGGTGCTGATTGAGCGGGATTTGCAGATGTTGAAACTGCGGGGGTCGATCCCGATTGCGCGTAAGTCAATTCATTATCTGACCTACTGCTGCGGCGAGGTTGTACTACTACCCACTCATTTGATGTGGCACGCGCCTCGGCGGGAAGTGCCTCTAAATAGGATTGAACCTGCTTATTAGCAAAATATTCTTTCAGAGAAACTGACTGATTTTGCAAATCCCGGAAATGGGGGAAAACTTCTTCGGCTAACCAGTGTTCTGCATACAGACATAACCCGGGTAACAGGTCTGGCGAATCTACAGAATTTTCCCGAATAAAGGCGATCGCTTCCTGTTCCTGGCTCAAATCTAAGGCTCGACTAGCTTCTTCAGTTTGTCCTAGTAACAGACAACAAACTGCTTTTTCTAAATGCACGTCCTGGCGGCGACCTAACTGCATTAACATTAACTTAGCTTTGCGAATCAAAGCAGGTTGGGCGCGTGCAAATCCCTGAGCCAATAAAGCATAAACAGCCAGGTATGTGCTAACGGCGGAGGGACGATGAGCCTCCATCTCAAATAGGGTCTGTTGTTCGGTGGTGGTTAAAGAACTACGCAATTGCTGGATAAAGCGTAGAAAATCTTCGACATTCAGACCAGAGCGATCGTCACCGTGACCATCAATACCCCCCCTTTCGTGGAGCATTTCCCGCAACAATTGCAATCCCCGCCGACGTTCATCAGCTTTTTGTTCTGGTAGTTGCAGCAGTTCGATGATACGGTAGGGGCGCAGTTTATAAAGGTCTGCCTGCATTTCTCCCCGTAGACTCGCAAACAGGCTTTCTCGTAACAGTAAATCTTGACCCGATTCTAGGGAAATAGCAGCGTTTTCATATTGCCGAGACTGCCACTGTTCCCGACCTAGTTCTAAATATGCTAGGGCTACGGTGAGAATTATATCCGGCAAAACTAGATCAGGATCTCCAAACCGACCATCTTTCAGACCAATACTGCTGGTTCCTATCAAGGGACGAGTCAGGGCGACAACTTGTTCATATTCCCCTAATTCTTGCAAGATCAGCAATGCGCCGACAAACTGGCGATCGTCTATCTCTATACTGGCTCGGTGAGAATCTGCGTCCTTTCCACCCCCGGCCCCCGACAGGCTCATGACATTCGGGCCTCCGAGGGTTCTCACGGTACGCGAGCCAGGATCGTAGGTCTTGGCTAGAAAACCCATGTCATAGGCCCCGCGTTGGTCTGGGTCTGACAGGACTGCGTAGGCTTCATCAATTAACTGCTTTCGAGCATCGATCGCTAGATCAGAATACTCCCGCCTGGGAAGCTGCTGTTGGCGATCGCCTCGAATTAGCCTGCTTTAACTGGTCCGCAGTCGCTTGGATTGGTAAGCCTAAAATTCGGTAGTAATCTAGTGGAATACGCATTCTGGTTCATCCCCAAGGGCGAGCGACTGATTTAGGGCGGGTTGGGCATCTTCCCGGACCATGCCATCTCACTGTCCGGGATATAGGGCAGGGGTCAGGAGGAGTGGCGGAAGACGGAGTAGGGAAAAAAATTGTCGGTTTACTATTCCTATTCATCGGGTCTTTCCGAAAAACCAGTTTAACCGACCCCTACCAGGCGAGTTCGTGTGGCTTATCTGTCACGTAAAACTCCTGGGAGGGTTGGAAGCTCCGTGATTGATCACGGAGAGGAAAACCGACTCAAGCGGCTGACCGCCGCCAGCACCCCCTTGCGGGGTGGAGGGGTATGGTTGCCCCTCCATGGAGCTATGGTTGGCTCCGACTCCCTTGCGGGGTAATGTTTGCTTCGCCAATGTTCAGAGTCGGTACTATCCAAATCGCACGTCCTTAACCCCTTAGAGATGTTTAACGATTCGGTTCTAGAGCCTGGAACTAGCACGCATTCCAGGGTAGGAACTTTAACTCTTGCTCTGAACGGAGCCAGTTAAGGCTTAAGCTGGTCAGCTACCTGAAAGGGGGGCACGAAGCCCCCGTGCTTCAGCCGGGGGTGCTGACTACGATCTACCGGGCGTGAACCCGTCCCCACTGTCCCCGCGAATAAACCAACGGGGATTTTTAATTATATCCTACACAATGTGGTGCATTCTACCCCAAATATTAGGTTAATTATAGGTTAGTCCTTGCTATTTATCCCATCCTCGATCGCCTACCCTGAAAAAACTTCGTTTTGCCCCTATTCCTATAGAATAGTCTCTAGCAGCGGCGGGTTTATGTGGCGGGGAGGCAGCGGGTCTATGTAGTTCATCTGTTACTGGGATCTACCGGGCGTGAACCCGCCCCTACAAATTACCATATACCCCGTGAACCCGCACCTACTTATAATTAATTGGCAGCACGCAGCAGTAAACAGTTTCACAAGGTAACGCAATGGTTAAGGAACGCACAGTACCTAGTTTTCAAGTCGATTCTGTAGTCATCACCCGAGAGGAAGGGTTGATGCTTTATGAGGATATGGTGCTAGGGCGCTTATTTGAGGACAAGTGCGCTGAAATGTACTACCGGGGTAAAATGTTCGGGTTTGTTCATCTTTACAATGGACAGGAAGCCGTCTCTACCGGGGTAATTCGCTCTATGCGCCGCGACCAGGATTTTGTCTGTAGTACCTATCGCGACCATGTACACGCCCTCAGTGCTGGAGTTACCGCACGAGAGGTTATGGCTGAATTGTTTGGTAAAGCCACTGGTTGCTCTAAGGGTCGTGGCGGTTCGATGCATATGTTCTCGTCTCAACATAATTTGCTCGGCGGCTTTGCTTTTGTGGCGGAAGGTATTCCTGTGGCTACGGGGGCGGCTTTTCAGAGTAAGTATCGCCGGGAAGTAATGGGAGATGAAAGTTCTGATACGGTCACGGCTTGCTTTTTTGGGGATGGAGCCTGCAACAATGGACAGTTCTATGAGTGCTTGAATATGGCAACTCTCTGGAAGTTACCTATTTTGTTTGTGGTGGAAAATAATAAGTGGGCTATTGGTATGGCTCATGAACGGGCGACTTCTGACCCGGAAATTTATAAGAAAGGCCCCGCTTTTGGAATGCCTGGTTATGAAGTTGATGGTATGGATGTTTTGGCGGTTCGAGAGGTGGCTCAAAAGGCGATCGCTAGAGCCCGTGCTGGTGAAGGTCCAACCCTGATTGAAGCGTTGACTTATCGTTTCCGAGGTCACTCTTTGGCTGACCCTGATGAATTGCGCGATCGCGATGAAAAAGAGTTTTGGTTTGCTCGTGACCCTATTAATAAGTTTTTCGCCTATTTGACTGAACATAATCTCGCTGATAGTGACGAGTTGAAGGCGATCGACAAAAAGGTTCAGGATCTCATTAATGACGCGGTTGAGTTTGCTCAGACTAGCCCTGAACCTGACCCTAGCGAGTTATATCGCTATATTTATGCTGACGACTAAGGGATGGGTTGATACGCCACCCAATAGGGCGGGTTGATACGCCACCCAATAGGCGGGTTGATACGCCACCCAATAGGCGGGTTGATACGCCACCCAATAGGGCGGGGGCGGGGGCGGGGGCGGGTTTATGTGACTGATCTGTTACTACCATATAGCCTGGTGAACCCGCCCCTACAGAAGACCCTGGTGAACCCGCCCCTACAGAAGACCCCGGTGAAACCGCCCCGACAGAAGACCCCGGTGAAACCGCCCCTAAAAGGCGAGTCGGTTGCTAACCTAGGATTTTAGTAAATGCCAGCATTCAGTGGCGATCGCCCAATCTTCCTCGGTGTGGATCACAAATATCGGCACTTGGGAATCACTGGCGGCGATGTTACCATCTCCTTTAATGTTGCGGTTTTTATCGGGGTCTAATTTGAGTCCGATAAATTCAAAATCTTTGCAGGTTTCTTGACGCACTAAACCTGCGTGTTCTCCAATACCTGCCGTAAACACTAAACCATCTAGTCCCCCTAAACTGGCTAACATTGAACCTATCCCAGTTCGCAGGCGGTGAATAAACATCTCAAAGGCTAAGATCGCCCGTTCGTTGCCGCTATTCTGTTCCTCTTGAACATAGCGCATATCTCCAGATATTCCGGTAATTCCCTTTAACCCCGATTGTTGATTTAGCATTTGATTAAGGCGATCGCTATCCCAACCATATTCCCGCATCAAAAAAATCAAAATTGCTGGGTCAATCGAACCACTCCGAGTTCCCATCATCAAACCTTCTAAGGGGGTAAATCCCATAGTAGTATTCACACTAATTCCATCCCGAATAGCTGCCAAAGAACAACCATTCCCTAAATGGCAAGTAATTAACCGCAAAGACTCCAATGGTTTCCCAATTAATTGAGCTGCTCTCTGTCCGCAATATTTATGGCTTGTACCATGAAAACCATAGCGCCTAATCCCTTTAGTAAACCATTCATAAGGAATCGGATAAACCGCCGCATATAAGGGCATTTGACTATGAAAGGCTGTATCAAATACCGCCACCTGTGGCACATTTCCTAACACCTTTTCTATGGCTGAAATTCCCTGTAAATGAGAGGGGTTATGAGCCGGAGCTAGGGGGATTAATCGGGCGATCGCCTCTTTCACCTGCTCATCAATTATAGTCGCCCTAGAATAGTCAGTTCCTCCATGTACTACCCGATGACCAACTACATTAATTTCCCCCAGACTATTGAGGACTTTAGTCTCCCCTTCTATCAGGCTATTTAACATTTTGCCAATGGCTTCTGCCTTCTGTTCCGAATCAATTTTACTCTCCGATTTCACCCCATTGGCTTTCACTTTCATTTCCCCAAAAGGTGGCATTCCCCAATCAATAGCCGCCTCCCAAATAGGTTCTAGGGGAGATGATGGTAGGCTATCTCCGTTCAGATCATATAAGCAGCTTTTTTGGGAACTTGAACCAGCATTTAAAACAAGAATTTTCATAGTTTAAATTTATGATTTAATAATAGTTGATTGATGGCTTTTTGGGGTGTTTTAGTGATGACGGGCGAGTTGATGAGCCGGGAGAGGGCTGCGGGAGAGGGCGGGTTGATCTGGCTTATCTGTTACTACCATATATCGCCGTAAACCCGCCAGGAAAGGAACCCCGACCATATTGGTTTAACCGTTTGAGCAACATTTGGCTACTTCTATTAATGGAATTGACGATAATGGAGCCACCGAACTAATTAGTTAATGGAATGATGATCAGCAGCAAAATTTACCTTAAAATAGACTAAAGACCACTTAAAGTCAAGTTAAAATCAGGTTAAATCTTCATAAACATCACCCAATTAATCATGAAAACTTGCAATTTAGGGAATCTTAGGATATTAATAGAGAAACTCCGTCCTATCGGATCATCCAGAATGTTAGCATTAGCCTAACCTCCCTGGAAAGATCTATCTAAAGTAGGATGTCAATAAGGTAAATCAAGGTAAATATTTATGGTGGCAGCACCCTCTCAAACGTTAGAGACAACCTATCCTCTCAGTGACGAAGAGATCCGGAAAACTCATGCCTACTGGCGTGCCTGCAATTATCTTTGTGTAGGGATGATCTACCTGCGAGATAATCCGTTACTAAAAGAACCCTTAAAACCTGAACATATCAAATATCGCCTTCTGGGTCATTGGGGGTCTAGTCCCGGTTTAAGTTTTATCTACATTCACCTAAATCGGCTAATCAAAAAATATGACCTGAATATGATCTATATTGCGGGTCCAGGACACGGCGCACCGGGTGTTCTCGGTCCAGTATATTTAGAAGGAACTTACTCGGAGGTTTACCCGGATAAAAGTCAAGATGCTGAAGGGATGGGAAAATTTTTCAAACAGTTTTCATTCCCTGGCGGTATCGGTAGCCATTGCACCCCAGAAACCCCAGGTTCTATCCACGAAGGGGGGGAACTAGGTTATAGCCTCTCCCATGCTTATGGTACAGTATTTGACCATCCAGAACTGATTACCGCGGCTGTGGTGGGAGATGGAGAAGCGGAAACGGGACCCCTAGCAACGGCTTGGCATTCCAATAAATTTATCAATCCTATCCGTGATGGTGCGGTGTTGCCGATACTACACCTAAACGGCTATAAAATCGCTAACCCCACCATTCTCTCAAGAATTCCCAACGAGGAACTTAAAAACCTATTCCGAGGCTATGGTTATACTCCCTATTTGGTGGAATGTAGCCAAGATGAGGATTATGGGTCGGCTCATCGGAAAATGGCTGCGACCCTAGAACATTGTATCAACGAAATTCGCGATATTCAACAACAGGCTCGTAGCAGTGGAAAGGCTACCCGTCCCCAATGGCCGATGATTATTTTGCGATCGCCTAAAGGTTGGACAGGTCCGAAGGAAGTAGACGGTCGCAAAGTTGAAGGTTTCTGGCGCGCGCACCAAGTCCCCATGTCTAATGTCATTGGGAACCCCCATCAAATGAAAATCCTAGAAGACTGGATGCGAAGTTACCAGCCAGAAGAACTCTTTGATGAAAACGGAACTCTTATTCCTGAACTCAAGGAACTAGCGCCAACGGGTGTCCGTCGCATGAGTGCTAACCCCTTTGCTAACGGTGGTATTTGGCGGCGTGACTTAAATATGCCAGACTTCCGTAAGTATGCTGTAGAGGTTCCTAAACCAGGTCAAAGTGAGGCGGAAAACACTCGACCTCTCGGCAATTTCCTCCGGGATGTCATGGGTAAAAATATGACGAATTTTCGGATGTTTGGACCTGATGAAACTGCCTCTAATCGCCTTAATGCTGTCTATGAAGTCAGTAAAAAAACCTGGATGGGTGAGTTTTTAGAGGAAGACTTAGACGGTAGCGAATTAGCCGCTGATGGTCGGGTTATGGAAATGTTAAGTGAGCATACCCTCCAAGGCTGGTTAGAAGGCTATTTGCTGACTGGATGTCATGGTTTCTTCCATACCTATGAGGCTTTTGCTCATGTGGTCGATTCCATGTTTAACCAACACGCTAAATGGTTGGAAGTCTGTAAAAAAGAGGTGCCTTGGCGTTCTCCGATCGCCTCTCTGAATATCCTACTCTCTTCTACGGTTTGGCGACAAGACCACAATGGTTTTAGTCACCAAGATCCCGGTTATGTGGATTTGGTTACTAATAAGAGTCCTGATGTGGTTCGGGTTTATTTTCCCCCTGATGCTAATTGTTTACTGTCCTGTGCTAATCATTGTCTCCAAAGCAAAGATTATGTCAATGTCATTGTGGCAGATAAACAAAAACATCTACAATTCCTGAATATGGATGATGCTATTAAGCATTGTACTAAAGGAATTGGGATTTGGGAATGGGCTAGTAATGATGATTGTGGTAAAGACCCCGATATTCCTGATGTGGTGATGGCTGGTTGTGGTGATGTCGCCACTAAGGAGTCTTTGGCTGCGACCGCCATTCTCCGGTCAGAATTTCCGGAGTTGAAAATTCGCTTTATTAATGTGGTCGATCTGTTTAAGTTACAACCGGATACTGAACATCCACACGGTTTGTCTGATTGGGATTTTGATAGTTTGTTCACTACTGACAAACCTATTATCTTTAATTTCCATGGCTATCCTTGGTTGATTCATAAGTTGGCTTATCGTCGCACTAATCACCCCAATTTGCACGTGCGCGGCTATAAGGAAAAGGGTAATATTAATACACCCTTGGAATTGGCGATCGAAAATCAGGTCGATCGCTTTAATTTGGTGATTGATGTCATTGACAGAGTTCCCAAATTGCGATCGGCGGCGGCTTATGTTCGGGAACGCATGAGAAATGCTATCATCGAAAATGTCGCCTATGCCTACGAACATGGTCAGGATCAGGAGGAAATTAGTAATTGGAAGTGGCCTTTTTAGCTGATACCATCTCCGGGTTAACTGCTGACCCATTAGTAGGATAACTTAACTTGATTAGGCGATTCGCTGACAGTTGGTCTAACATATACTCATGCGATCGCCTTTTTTTATCCTCAGCATAGACGGGTGATCTCATCACTATTTCAGGAAACTAAAAACATGACCATTATTCTCGCCGGAGACATAGGAGGAACCAAAACTATTTTATCCTTATTTGACGCAAATTATCTCGATACCACCGCCGCCGTCCCCCAAGTTAAATCATTATTTGAGCAAATATATCCTAGTCAGAATTATATTGATTTAGTCCCCATAGTTAAAAAATTTTTACAAGCAGCCTCTCAGCAAGTTACTGAATACGCAAAACCGGAAAAAGCGGCTTTTGGGATTGCGGGTCCGGTGGTCAATAATAGCTGCGAACTCACTAACTTGAGTTGGTCTTTAGATAGCGATCGCCTTCAGCGAGAACTAGATATTTCCCCAATTAAACTAATTAATGATTTTGCTGCTATTGGTTATGGCGTAGTCAGTTTATCACCATCAGATTTACACATTCTCCAACCCGGAAAACCCGATGTTTCTGCGCCTAGGGCTGTTATAGGTGCGGGAACAGGTTTAGGAGAAGGTTTTGTGATTCCCCTTTCCCAAGGCGGCGGTTATCAAGTCTTTTTCAGCGAAGGCGGTCATACTGATTTCGCACCCAGATCCGAGTTGGAATTTCATCTCCTAGGCTATTTACGAGAACTCTATAATATCACCAGAGTATCCGTAGAAAGAGTAGTATCGGGGATGGGAATTACCGCGATTTATCAATTTTTGCGTGACCATGATATTTCTCAAGAATCTCCCGAAATTGCCCAAATTTATCATACCTGGAAACAGGAAATCGGACAAGAACACAAAACCGTAGACCTCGCCGCCGAAGTCTCTAAAGCCGCCTTGGCTAAAAGTGATTATCTCTCGGTTCAGACTATGAAAATTTTTGTGGAAGCCTATGGCGCAGAAGCCGGAAATCTCGCCCTCAAATTACTACCATACGGCGGGTTATATGTGGCGGGGGGAATTGCTGCTAAAATTCTCCCCTTAATACAGGAAGGAAACTTTATCAAAGCCTTGAAAGATAAGGGTCGCGTTAGTCCTTTATTAGAACAAGTACCTGTCTATATTGTTCTTAATCCTAAAGTCGGTTTAATCGGTGCCGCATTATGTGCAGCACAAATCTAAACAAAAAACTATTTCGGTTTGGGGGTTGACTTGCGGTGATGTTTATGCCATAATTATTACCATGGAAAAAGGTGGCGGCATATATAAGCTAAAATCTATGGTTAAGCTCATCGATAGTGCAGCTAATCAATAGTTAAACGGTCAACCCTTGAACCGATAGCTGGAAACGATAGCGGGAGTTGAGAGAGGAAAGAGAGATAATTCTACTCAGATAGAAACAATTAAGAATTGTGGAAGTTTCCGGGGTTGAGCAACTATGATGTGTTATGAAGGGAATACGAAATGCGATCGCATAATCTCCTATGGTAACAATAGGCTTTTCCCGTAGAATCTGGAAGCGGTTTTTCCTAGTCTCGCTGTTTATCCTCACCATAGCCGGGTGTCGAATTTTCAGCAGTCAACCCGTTGGTGAACCGATGGTCAACATATCCCCGCTACCTCTTCCCCAACTCCCCGAGTGGATAGAAGAAATTAGTCCTACAGAGGAAGCCACATCTTTAGGTCAGATTAGAATTACTTTTAGCAACCCGTTAATTCCGGTTGAACGTCTGGACTCTCCCAACCAGAGACAACAACTCAGACACTTTGACATCAACCCCAAAATACCGGGAAGATTCCGATTTCTGACACCCCGGATGGTAGGTTTTCAAGCGGAAGAAGCCATTCCCCTAGCCACCCGCTTTCAGGTGACGCTAAAAAAAGGACTCAGCGATCTCAGCGACCATCAACTAGAGTCAGACATAGCCTGGACTTTCAACACTCCAGCCATTCAACTGTCAAACCTTCCGGGGACGGAAGATAACCCTGGTTTCCCTGACCAACCGATAGGTTTAGACCCCACCCTAAAATTTACATCTAACGTAGAACTAGATCTCGCCTCAGTCAACGACCATATTAGAGTCATTTCCGACAAGACCAAAAAAGGGATTCCTCTACGGGTAACACTAGATAGACCGGAAGCTGATGGGGGGGATGTGGCGCGAGAAGACAGAGATAGTCTATTTTCCCATAGCTGGGATTATAACATAAAATTTCAGCAAAAGCTAGAAAAAGCCAGCCGTTACACCCTAGAAATCACACCGGGACTGCAATCAAAAACGGGAAATCTAGCCAGCCAATTTCTAATTTCCCACCCAATTTACACCTACGAACCCTTACAGTTTCAAGCGATACAATTTTATGGAGAACCTAGGGAAGGTGGAACCTATGGAAGATTTACGAATGGGAGTCCTCAACTGAAATTTAATAACGGAATTACGGCGCAATCAGCAAGAGAAAATATAACGATAAACCCTCCCCCAGCAGGAGATGCGCCGCCGCTGATACAATCATACGACGGTAACGATACAATCAGCTTAAATCCCTGGTCTTTGGAACCTCAAACAAATTATGTAATTACGATTGGCGCTAACCTGGAAGATACCTTTAATCAAAGGCTAGAGGAACCCATCAACCTTAACTATAAAACCGGAGATCTGGCGGCTGACCTGTGGACTCCTTCTGGTTTAAATATTTTTCCATCTGGTAACAATTTACAAATTAACATTTCTACTGTTAATATACCCGAATCCCGCTATCAAGCAGCTTATGCAATTATCCAGCCAGAAGATTTAGTCTATGCAGATCAAGCCTATCCGAGTCGGGAGGGTAAAAACTTACTACCCACCTCAGATAAATGGCAAACTTTTAGGATTAATGGTGGTGCGACTAATCAAACTATCGAAACTTCGATTAATCTGCGAGACAGGTTACAAGGGAAAACGGGAATGTTAGCCTATGGAATTAAAGCTAAAACGACTTCCTATCAAAAAAATGGTGTGACTCAATGGAATGAACCTAGCTTTTATGGGATGGTTCAGTTAACTAACTTAGGTGTGTTTTCCCAGTGGTTTCCAGAGTCGGGAATGGTGAGAGTTAATCATTTAGATGACGGTTCACCAGTAGCATCAGCATCGGTGGAAATATATCAATCTCAACTGAATGCTAGATCATTTCCTAAACCAACTGCTTGTGCTAGGGGAATTACTAATAACCAGGGATTGCTATTGTTAACGGCGGAAAACCTGCGGGGGTGTATGGGAGGTAATCGGTTTAATGAACCTCCAGAACTCTTGGTAATTGCTAAAGAAGGGGATGACTGGGCATTCACTCGCAGCTACTCCTACAGTGGCGCTTATGGCTATGGAGTTTATGCGGGTTGGGATGAAAATCAACCGATTTCTCGCGGAACTATTTTTTCAGACCGACAACTATATCAACCGGGTGAAGCTATAGCTTTAACGGGAGTGGCTTACTATTTACAAAATGGAGAATTACAGCCAGATAAAAATACGGTGTATAATCTCACGTTAGAAACTCCGACGGGGGAAAAACGAGAATTAGGGGATTATTCAACTAATCAATTTGCTACGTTTTCGGTAGAATTTACGGTGAAGCCAGATGACCCTTTGGGGAATTATGTAATTCAGGGTAAAGGTATTAGTGGGGTAGAAATTTTTGGTAATTTTCGGGTCGCAGAATTTAACCCCCCTAACTTTAAGGTTGATTTGAGTCTTGACCGTCGATTAGCTGTGGGTCAGGATAAGGTTATGGCGACAGTTCAGGGAGATTATTTATTCGGTTCTCCGGTAGTTGGTGGTGAGGCTAAATATTATGTGACGCGGACTGCTAGTGATTTTACTCCCATAGGTTGGGAAAAATATCATTTTGGAAGACAGTGGTTTTGGCCGGAAGAAAAACCGACGATTTCTAGTGATGTCTTACAGCGATCGCAAAATTTAGACGCGGCGGGTTCGGGAAGTGAAATGATCACTGTTAGCGGTGATGTTCCCTATCCCCTCAGATATCAAGTTGATGTGGAAGTGACAGATGTTTCTAACCTGTCGGTCGCGGACTCCCAAAGTTTTACGGTCTTACCTAACCATCAATTGATTGGACTGAAAAGCAAATTTGTAGCTAATGTTAATCAGGCTTTTCCGGTGGAAGTGATTGTTACTGATGTTGAGGGTAAATCAATTAATAATGTTCCGGTGAAGCTGGAATTGCAGAAAATGAATTACAGCAGTATTACCCGGGTGGTAGAAGGGGGACAAACTAACCGAAATCAACTGGAATATCAAACAGTGGATACTGTAGATGTCAGGAGTGGTAATACGGCGAAAACTGTAGAATTAACGGCGAGGGAATCGGGTTCTTATCGCATTCAGGCGAGATTTGCTTCGGACCCATTAAATACGCCGAAAGCTACTGATATTCAAATTTGGGTAACGGGTGATGGTCCGGTGAGTTGGGGAAATCGTTATGATAACCGCCTCGAAATTCAACTAGACCGCGATAATTATCAACCTGGGGATATGGCGACGGCTTTAATTCAATCACCCTATAGGGAGGGAGAGTTATTTTTCGCAGTAATTCGCGATCGCATTTTGTATCAAACCCTAATTCCGGTGAAAGGCGGCGCACCAGAAGTCCGATTTCAAGTCACACCCGAAATGCTACCTAATGTGGCTGTAGAAGCGGTCTTAGTCCGTCAGGGAGAACCTCTATCACAACTGGAACCGGGAAGTATAGATAATCTGGTATCTATCGGAATGACTCCGTTAAATGTTAGCAAAAATAGCAAATACTTACAAGTCAAAATTAACCCGAATCAATCGGAATTTCAACCGGGTTCCCAAGCTACGATTAACCTAGAGTTAACCAAGGATAATTATCAACCGATTAGCGGACAAATCACTTTAATGGTGGTTAATGATGCGATCTTGCAACTTAACGGCTACCGACCCCCCAACTTAGTAGATACTGTATATGCTGAACAATCAATATCGACCCGATTAACAGATAACCGTCCTGATGTGGTAGTACAATCATTAATGTCACCGTTAGCTAAAGGTTGGGGTTATGGTGGAGGATTTTCCGCCGCCACTGTTGATACATCTAAGTTGCGTCAAGACTTCCAAGCGTTAGCCTACTATAACGGTTCAATTATCACGGACAACCAGGGAAAAGCCACGGTTAATTTTACGTTACCTGATAATTTAACCACCTGGCGAGTTATGGCGATCGCTACTGACGAAAATTTAGAATTTGGGTCAGGGGAAGCGACATTTATCACCAGTAAATCCCTATTATCTAATCCGATACTACCACAATTCGCACGGGTAGGCGATCGCTTTTTGGCGGGAGTTTCCATCACCAACCGAGACCACCTGAAAGGACAATTAGACATCACCGGAGACCTGAGTGGTGGACTGTTATTTTCAGCGGGGAATAAAACCAGCCACCACCTGAAAACCCAAGCCGAAGTAGACACGCAAGCCTATCGTTTTCCGGTGTTAGTTGAACAAGTGGGAAATTCCCAGGTAAAATTCACCAGCAGACTGCAAAATAAAACTGATAGTTTTCAAGTTCCTTTGGAGGTAAAACCCCTAGAAACAACGGAACAGGTAATCGCCTCAGGGACCACCCGCGAAACTGTTACCATTCCCATTAATATTGATGAAAAGGTAGTCCCGAATGCGGGAGGTCTAACTATTTCCCTGGCTAATAGTTTAATCCCCCAATTAACCCAACCTGCGGCTCAAATTTTCCAACAGCCAACTTTACCATTCTTAGAACCAATAGCCAGTCGTTTATTGATAGCAAGTAATCTCCAGCTTCTGGATAAAAATCCTAATGATTTATCCGGCTTAAATTTGGAACTACAAGCTAATGATGCTATCACCAGATTAGCAGGCTTACAAAAAGAGGATGGCGGTTTCGGCTATTTTGCCGCCGCGAATATTTCCGATCCTGTCCTATCTAGTTACGCTGCCGAAGCTTTAGCCAAAGCATCTCAGGCTGGATTTACGGTTAATAATAATATGATTAACCGCCTGAGAAATTACCTTAATCAAGTAGTTGCTAATCCTGCTGATGATGGCTTCTGTGTTGATAATATATGTAAAAGCCGCCTGCGTCTTGAAGCCTTAATCGCCTTATCCTACTTGGGAGAAACCCGCAGTGATTTCATGGCAGAAATTTACGGCAATTGGCGGGAATTTGACCCCGCCACCCAAATTAAACTAGCTGGTTATTTAGCCAACTTCCCCCAATGGGAAACGGAATTTAATACCATTTTCCAAGATATCCAAAAACACATTTATCAAACGGGACGGACAGCGACGGTTAATTTACCCCCCGGATATCAATGGTTAGCCTCTCCGACGGTTTTACAGTCTCAAGCATTACGCCTATATATCACCCAAAACCAACAGCCAGAAACTATCAGTAGATTAGTCGAAAGTCTGTTAAACTTGCGTCGTGAGGGAATTTGGCAAAATGACTATGATACCGCCGAGGCGTTAACGGCGTTAGTGGCTTATCAACAAACCCAAACCACGTCGGAAAGTTTGCGGATTAATTTGCAAGTAGGGAACTACATATCACAGCAAATCGAGTTAGGAAATGATGGTAATTCTAGCTTTAATCTTAGCCTACCTATGGCAGAATTACCCCAAGGAAATTATCAACTATCGATTAAACCTGAAAATTCGGGTAATTTGCATTATTGGATCAAATACAGTTATCGCTTAGAAGGAAAACAACCGGGTCAACTTAATGGTCTTCGGGTTATTCGGACTATTAGACCAGCTAACGAAACTCAAATTTGGCAAACCTATAGCCTCGCAGCGGAGTCTAAACCTTTAACGGTCAAACCGGGACAGGTCTTTGATATTGGCTTGGAAATTATCGCAGATCATCCCGTGGATAAAGTGGTGATTGTTGACCCCCTCCCGGCGGGTTTAGAAGCGATTGATAGGAGTTTTGATACCAGTAATCAAGCGTTACAACCTCAGACTGATAGTTGGGAAATTGCCTATCAAACTATTTATCGCGATCGCATTATGGCTTATAGCGATCGTCTCATACCTGGTGCTTATCATGTTCATTATCTAGTACGTTCTGTCACTCCAGGCGAATTCATCTGGCCGGGTGCAGAAGCCTATCTACAATATAACCCAGAAGAGTTCGGACGAACTACCTCTGGATTGTTAGTGGTATCCGATAGATAGACTCGGAAAAACCGGAAAAACTCGCCCTATTATAGCATAAATGGAGGATAATAGCAAGTAATCATAATCAATTATGTTAAGACTTGGTGTATAGTTTCTACAAGTTGTTCAAGAAAATCAACGCAGTCGCTAACTAGACGGTCATCAATAGGCCATCTGTTTCCGATGCCAAAAGAAGGGTCTATATCAGCTTGATGAGCAATTTTATTTCTGCGATCGACTATTGCACTAAGTTGTTGTTTGATATCTTGTGCTGATTTCCCCATTTGCTGCGCTACCTCATCCCACAATTTTTGCTCATAAATAAGACGAATAGCATCGGCTATTTTATCTGGTTTTTGAAAACTCTTATATCCCAGGTTTTCTCGGAGTTCATCATTGAGTAATGAAGTCTGATTGAGTTTATTTTGAATCGCGCTTGATATCAGCGGAAGCAAATCTGATACACTGGGAGATTCTGGCAGAAATGACCCGGCTTGGCTTAACTGAATTTCTGTTTCTAACCAAGATTCAATATTCATCAGCATTAATCTGTCATTGGTAGTGTTACCTAATGACACTTGAAAACGTGAAAAGGCGGCAGTTTGAGGACGTTCACCTTTATAAATTTCTAACATTCCCAGGGTGACAACTTCATGGATATAGTAATCTAATGCACTTACGGCTAAAACCAGGGATGCTCGTAAAATATCAGATAAATCTAAAGCCGGGGTCGATTGAGATTTAATATAGTTATGAACATCAATTAAATCCCTAACACGAGCAATACTGACCCGAAATTGGTCAAGCGCTAATTGCATAACTCTGAGAAGTTAATCCGATAATTTTATCTGCTAGGTCGGCAAATACCTGATAAAATTCTTGCTGTTTTTTCTGATTGTTTTGGTAAACTTTGCCAGCTTGTTTTAATTGCTCACGAGTTAAAGCATAAATCGGAGTTTGATGCTGTTGAGACAGAGCAATCAGACTATTAAAGTTGGAAATCTTAGTTAAAGTAAAAGTTTCGCTAATACCTTGCTCAAGATAACTGGGAGTAGGTAACATTAAACCAGATTGTCTGAACACAGGAACCAATTTATCCTTAACATCTGCCTCGATTCTATCAATCCATTTTTGAAAAGCTACAGTTTCCCTACCGTGAATAATGCGATAATTCTGAATAATAGTTCCCAGAAACCGAAGTTTAAAATCAGGAAATGGATATATTGCCTCTTTTAAAATCGGTAAGGAACTGGCTTTTTTCGCCCATAATGACCATTTTGGCAAAATTTTACTCAAGGATTCAATCGCCATCACGGAGAAGAAATCAGCGGTAGTAGGAATGATAAAAAAGTCGCTGGTCATCAACAAATTTTGATTAATTGAATTTAAGCTAGGACTCATGTCAATTAAAATATAATCCGCATTAAACCGCGCGGCAGTTTTGTTAAACAAGTCAGTAATAGACCCGGGTAAATTTTGGAGTGTTTGAATCGAACTACTTAACTCTTGAGCAATACCTAGGGTAACTTCATACTCAGCAAATCCTACATTACCCGGAAGTAAAAATAAGCCTTCTTGACCTGATAAAGCAACACAATTTACGGCTTCAATGGGTTTGGGTTGACCTTCAAAAGCTGGCGCGAGTCCGGTTTTAATGTTGGAATGTGTATTGTAGATAGCTTCGATTCTCCCTTGGTCATCTTCGGTATCTTCACCTAAAGCCATACCAGTTAAATTACATTGTGGGTCAGCATCTACAATAATCACTTTTTTGCCTTTTGCTGCTAACATCCAACCTAAGTTAAATGTAGTGGTGGTTTTACTGACTCCGCCTTTGTGATTAAATAGGGCGATTTTCTGAACCATGATATTTACCCTGTTTTGAACTCCGCAATCAATTATGGCTAATTATAGCAAATAATCATTGCCCCAACTGTCAATAATAATCTCTATGGAGGTTTGAGACTCACTTCAGATGCTGTCTGATGATGTTGCTGTATCAATTCTGAGGTGATGGTGATGAGGTGAGAGTGGTTGGGGTCTCTGTGGATATGGGGAGACTCATGGCTAAATTTTATGGGTCATGTTAGGATGGAGCTAAAGGCTGGGCGGTGACGGTTATGGTTCTAGGGACGGCCGCGAAATCTATGGGGCTCTCAAAGGCTGAAACGCTTACCCAGAGGCAGATTAAGCCCCAACCGGAAAATTTTTTTAAAAAAATCGGCAAAAGGGTTGACATAAGTTGAAAGATTCGCTAAGTTAATAAAGGTGAGAGCGACACAAGCTCGAAACCAAAAGGCGAAACAAAACACAAGCCCCCATCGTCTAGAGGCCTAGGACACCTCCCTTTCACGGAGGCGACAGGGATTCGAATTCCCTTGGGGGTACTCAAAAGTTAAGATTAGGGTAGAGATTGCGAGAGTGGTCTCTACCCTTGTCTCTTTGGTGATAGTTGGCTAACCTCAAGGGAGGATCTGGCGCATATAATTGCCCCATAATTGGGCTGCATTAGCGCTACTGCCAAAAGTAGGGGAATTGTCGTCATTACCGAGCCAAATGCCTGTGGTGAGTCTCTGACTGGGTATGTAGCCAATAAACCAGAGGTCAACATTGGAGTTAGTGGTGCCAGTTTTTCCGGCTTCCCCTAAACCCAAACTAGCATCCTGACCTGTACCCCAACGAATTACCCCTTGTAGCATGGAGGTCATGGTTTCTGTGACGAGGGGAGAAAGGACCTGGGGGACTCTGGGATTTTCCCGATCATAGGCATAAATGACCCGACAGCTATTAATATCGAGGGGGTCGGTGCAATCACTACTATCTAAAATACGTCTAATGGCGTGGGGACGGTGAGCCAAACCTCGATTGCCGATGACATTAAAAGCGCCTGTCATCTCTAATAGGGTAACTTCACTTTGACCCAAAACCAAACCGGGAACGGGATTTAAATCGGAGCGAATGCCTAGCCGTCGTGCAATCTCGACGACGGAATTTAAGCCGACTTCCTGGGCGACTCGTAGGGCGGTGACATTTTCGGATAAAGCCATGCCGCGATACATATCGACAGACCCACTACTACGATCGCATCCTCGAAAAGTTTGCCCTTGCCAAGTCAGAGGTTCACAGGAATAGGTTCTACCAGGGGGGATACCCTTATCTAAGGCGGCGGCATAAGGAAACAGCTTAAAGGTAGATCCGGGCTGTCGTAGGGCTTGAGTGGCTCGGTTAAATTGACTATCCCCATAACTGAGTCCTCCGACCATAGCCATGACAGCACCATTGCCGGAGTCGAGAGTTACTATTCCCCCCTGAGAAAAGCCAGCGCCCGCCCCTACAGTAGCTAGATGTTGTTGCAGAGACCTCTCAGCGACGGCCTGCATTTGAGGATCTAAAGAGGTTTCGACAATAAAGTTACCCTCTCGCGCCAATTGACTGCCGAGCAGTTGCTCTATTTCGGTAAATACATAATCATAAAAGTAGGGGGCTATGGTACTTTCGAGAACTTCCCGCGCCCTGGGGTTAATTTCAATACGCGATCGCCGCGCCCGATCTGCCTCTTCTGAGCTAATCATTCCCAGGGCTTGCATTCTCGCCAAAACGCGATCGCGATACTGAACAGCTAACTCATAATTTTGAATAGGATTAAAACTATTAGGGGCGGGCAGAATCCCGGCGAGGGTGGCGGCTTCCGACAGGGTTAAATTAGTGGCTGATTTGCCAAAATAGAACTGAGCGGCATTTTCAAAACCATAGAGGTCTAAGCCTAAATAGACTCGGTTCAAATAGGTAAGTAACAGGGTATCTTTTCCGTAAAAAGTCTCTAATTTTAGGGCAACGATCGCCTCTCTAGCCTTGCGGCCGGGGGAATCTTCTGTGCCGACATACTCCCTAAATAAAGTCCGGGCTAACTGCTGGGAGATGGTGCTACCACCTTCTCGAATTTGACCCCCTTGTAAATTGGTGACAAAAGCCCTTAAAATCCCGATGGGGTCAATACCAAAATGCCAATAAAAACGGCTATCTTCGGAGGCTATAACGGCATTGGGTAGGTAAGAGGCAAAATCGGATAAAGCCTCCAATTCCAGTTGTAAATTATTGTTAGTGATACCCCGCAGCGGCTGACGATCGCGGGAATAAACGACGACGGGGCCATTGATAGAGCGAGGGAGAGGTCGCACTGTAAAATATTGCCACTGCCACAAGACGACCAAGGCAACTAAAGCACTAATACCACAGAAGGCATAAAGACCAGAGCGCAGTAACCGCACATACCAGCTAGGGGGATCTACATACTGAACCCTAACACCATTAGCAAGTTCTGGGGGACCCAAAGTAATGACATCCCCATGACGCAGGGGAAAAACCTCAAGTCGCCGCCGTCCCTTATAGATGCCATTGGTAGAATTTTCGTCTTTGATATAAAATTGTCGAGAGGGATGTTCTCCCAAAATGGTTTTATGTGGTGGTTGTCGTAGTAAACACAGATGCACTTGACTAACGACCGGATTGCGAACCACGATATCACTAGATCGCGAAGAACGACCAATGATATAGCGATCGCCCAATAGCGGATAAACATCAGCCTTATCCGCATCGGCATTTTGCACCCAAAGTTCAGGAACCCTACTATTAGGCTTTAGCAACAGCCGAGAGAAGTTAACCCGGGCGTGAATAGTCTGCACAACCTGGGTGATGGCATTTATAACTGTATTTGACTTCGGGTCCGGCTTTTTAGATGACATATTTAACGACATTCCGCATATAGCCGTTATGTGAGACTCACTGGCCGTAGCTGACTCGGAAAATTATAACACCTACTTTTCCTAGTCCGTCGAGTAGTGATTCACGGTTGGGGCAAATCAAGGGATAATTCTATAGAGAGTATCACGCTGGAGGGGTTTTCGTTGGACGGAGGCGATCGCCTCTTTCAGGTCTTCTACTGTCCTACAGGTTCCCCCCTTAGCCCCTGCCATAGTGGTGATATGTTCTTCCATTAGGGTGCCGCCGATATCATTACAGCCCCATTTCAGGGCTTCTGTGGCACCGGATAAACCCAATTTTACCCAACTAGGTTGATGGTTAATAATCCAGTTACCCAGGAAAATCCGGGCTACAGCCATTAATCTGAGGCTATCAGCTAAAATTGGTTGGTCTCTTCCTACTCGGCGGCGTAAGGGGGGAGGTGCTTGTTCCCCGACAAAAGGCAAAGCAATAAATTCGGTAATTCGGGCGGGATAATTCCGGTCTATAGCTTTTTGTTGTAGCGATCGCAATTTGTGCAAGTGGTCGATCTGCTGTTGGGGGGTTTCAATGTGACCACATAATATGGTGCTAGTGGTGGGAACTCCTAGACTGTGGGCGGTTTCTACAATTTCCAACCAGGTGGCTGTATTAATTTTTTCTGGACAGATGACCTGGCGAATGCGATCGTCTAATACTTCGGCGGCTGTTCCTGGCATAGAACCGACTCCGGCATCCCGCAGTGAACCTATGACTACATCATAACTGAGGCGATCGCCACGGGCAATAAATTGCACTTCCTGGGGGGAAAAAGCATGAAGGTGTAAATTGGGAAACTCGTTTTTGATGGTTTTCACCAACTGGAGATAGTAGGGTAAAAACTGACCGTTAATCTGAGCCTGGGGATTTAATCCCCCCTGCATACAAATTTCAGTCGCCCCCCTTTCGACAGCATCTTGGGCTTTTTCGAGAATTTGCTCAAAACCCAACCAAAAGGCTCCGGCTTCCCCTTCATCACGCCGGAAAGCGCAAAAATTGCAATGCTGTTCACAAATGTTGGTAAAATTCAGGTTGCGATTAATTACATAGGTTACAGTATCCCCACAATCACGCGATCGCCACTTATCTGCTACCTCTCGCAGACGTTCGGTAACTTTCGGGTGATTTGCTTCCAGTAGGGTTAATCCTTGCTCTGGGGATAAATCAGCCCCTTCTGAGGCGTAATCTAAGATGGCATCAACGGTTTGAGTTAACATACAATCTATTCGATAGTGTCCCAAGTTACATCGGTCAGCATATTTACTCAAGTTCTTTAGTTAATTGGATGACAGCAATGATATTACAATCTGCTTTATCTATTCGAGTTCCCAGACCACAACTGCTCTGGTTTTCCCCCAAATTGGGGAATGTACCGATGGTGATGCTTATGGGTGCAACTATGTTCCTGTTCACGATCGCACCTATTCTAGCTCAGGAAGAACCCGCACCGGAATCGTCCCCCACTTCCGAAATCGATCGCCCCTCTGTTGATCATAATCAATTACACAATCAGGGAATTGAACAATTCCATAAAGGGGAACATCGCGAAGCCCTAGAAAGCCTGGAACAGGCATTGCAAATTCGCCGCCAACAAGGCGATCGCCTGGCTGTAGCAGAAACACTCAATGCTATTGGTGAAGTTTACAGCAATTTTAACGAAAGCGATCGCGCTTTACCAGCTATTCAAGAAGCCCTAGAAATTTATCGCCAACAAAACCCCGAAGCCGCCTCGGAAACGGCTCTCGTCCAAAGGGGTAAAGCCCGCAGTCTCAATCTCCTCGGTTTTGTTCGCCGCCAACAGGGTGAATTTTCCGAAGCCCTCCAACACCACCAAGAAGCGCTCAGATTAGCTCAAAGTGCAGGCGATCGCAGTGAAATGGGGGAATCCTTACATAATATCGCGGCTGTCTATGCTAGTCAAGCTCAACCTACCCAAGCCCTCGACTATTATGAACAAGCCAGGGCTATCCGTCAAGAGGTGGGAGATTTACGGGATCTTTCTCGCACCCTGAACAATTTAGGCGCACTTTATTTTAGCATAGGAGAGGTAGAAAAAGCCCTAGAAATTTATCAACAAGCCCTAGCTTTTCGCCGCCAAATAGGAGACCAAGCGGGGGTAGGGCGGTTATTAAGTAATATGGCTTATATCTACCGCGAAAATGGAGATGATTTCCAAGCCTTAGTACATTTTCAGCAAGCGGCTCAACTCTTGGAACGCATCAGAGATAACGCTGGGGCGGCTCGTATCTTGAATTTAATGGGGATGATCTATGAAAATTTAGACCAGGTTCCCCAAGCGATCGAAACCTATCAGCAGGCTGCTAATTTGGCTAAGGAAGCTAATGATGTGGGTCTAGCGGGGACGGCACTTAGCCAGATAGGTCGCCTTTATAACAGTCAGGAAATGTGGGAAAAAGCCCTGGAAATTTACCAGCAAGCCCTAGAATTTTACCAAGAGTCAGACCAGCAGCCAGAGATTAGTCAAATCCTCAATAATATAGGTTCCATTCATGAGAACTTGGGGAACTATTCCCAGGCGCTAGAAACTTTAAAAAGTGCGTTATCTATCATCCAAGAAGCTGGAGACCCAGAAGCTGCACAGGCGACTCTCAACACGATTCAATCCCTCGAAGAAAGGTTAACGGAAAATGAATAATTAATAATTAATAATTAATAATTAATAATTAATAATTGTAGGGGCGGGTTCCGCAGTTAGTCATAGGAATGAGGGAAGCGCTTAATAAACCCGCCCCACCGGGGAATTAATAATGAATAATTAATAATGAATAATTGTAGGGGCGCGCCTCCGCAGTTAGTCATAGGAATGAGGGAAGGGCTTAATAAACCCGCCCTCACCCCACCGGGGAATTAATAAACCCGCCCCACCGGGGAATTAATAAACCCGCCCCCGCCCCCACCGGGGAATTAATTGTTAATTATTAATTGTTAATTATTAATTGTTAATTGTAGGGGCGGGTTCCGCAGTTAGTCATAGGAATGAGGGAAGGGCTTAATAAACCCGCCCTCACCCCACCGGGGAATTAATAAACCCACCCCACCGGGGAATTAATAAACCCGCCCTCACCCCCACCGGGGAATTAATTGTTAATTATTAATTGTTAATTGTTAATTGTTAATTGTTAATTGTTAATTGTAGGGGCGGGTTCCGCAGTTAGTCATAGGAATGAGGGAAGGGCTTAATAAACCCGCCCCCGCCCCCACCGGGGAATTAATAAACCCACCCCACCGGGGAATTAATAAACCCGCCCCCGCCCCCACCGGGGAATTAATTATTAATTGTTAATTGTTAATTGTTAATTGTTAATTATGGATAGTAATGTCGCAATAGGTTTGGGTAGTAATTTGGGGTTGTCTGGTCAAACAGTAGAAACCGCCCTAGAATTACTGGAAGGCTATGAGGGAATTAGGGTGAAAAAACGATCGCATTGGTATCGGACAATTCCTGTGGGACCCCCTCAGCCGGATTATATCAATGGGTGTGCTATTCTGGAGGTGACTGTCTCCCCTCAGTCCCTCTTGGAAACTCTGCTAGAAATTGAGAAGACATTGGGGCGGGTGCGTGGGGAAAGATGGGGACCGAGAACCCTAGATCTTGATTTATTGCTGTTCGATGATTTAATCTTGAATACACCTACCCTAGAAATACCACACCCGAGAATGCGCGATCGCGCTTTTGTGTTAGTCCCCCTAGCGGAAATAGCCCCGGAGTGGATAGATCCTATCAGTAAAAAGGCGATCGCCCAATTGCTGGAAACTATCGATCAGTCAGGAGTCCAAAAACTAACTTTAACTAACTAATGAAACTAGGTTCAGAACCCCCCGAAATTCTCGCACAACAACTCTTTTATCGAGGTCGGAAATTTAACTTTGATGTCCACCGCCTTCGCCTTCCTAATGGGGCGATCGGTCAGTGGGAATGTGTTAGACACCCCGGAGGTGCTTTGGTAATTCCCGTTACCCCAGAAGGTAAATTGGTATTGGTCAGACAATATCGATTTGCAGTGGAAGGGCGGACTTTGGAATTTCCAGCCGGGACGGTAGAAGTTAACGAAGACCCCGCCGAAACCGTCGGGCGCGAAATTGAAGAAGAAACAGGCTACCGCGCTCATAAGTGGCGTAAACTAGGGCAATTTGTCCTCGCGCCGGGTTATTCTGATGAAATTATTTACGCCTTTCTCGCGGAAGATCTCGAAAAACTAGAAACTCCCCCCGCACAAGATGAAGATGAGGATATAGACACGGTTTTGATGACTCCCCAAGAGTTGGAAAAGGCGATTTGGGAGGGGGAACCTGTGGATGCTAAATCTATCGCTAGTTTTATGTTGGCTAAACCCTTTCTATAACTCTGTGTGTTTATGTCGGATTTAATCTTATTTTGGCATCGTCGAGATCTGCGGATTTCCGATAACTGGGGACTGGCGGCGGCGCGTCGGGTGACTTCTCAGGTGGTGGGGGTCTTCTGTCTTGACCCGGCAATTTTGAGCGGTGATGATATCGCCCCCGTCCGTGTGGCTTATATGATCGGCTGTCTCCAATGTTTACAACGCGACTACCAACGGGGGGGGAGTCAATTACTGATTATTCAGGATAACCCGGCTCAAGGTCTGCGAAAATTGGCGGTGGCTTTGGGGGCGATCGCTGTTTATTGGAATCAAGACGTTGAACCCCTCGCCAGACAACGCGATCGCTCTGTAGAAGAGTCTCTCACAGAGGTGGGGATTAAAGTTGAGACTTTCTGGGATCAGGTTTTGCATTCCCCAGAAGCCATTTTTACGGGGTCTAAGGAACCCTATAAGGTTTATACTCCCTATTGGCGCAAATGGATTCAGCAGCCCAAACCAGAACCCTGTGATACCCTAAAATCTAGGGGGCTGACAGAGGCTCAGGAAAAGGCGGCGAGGGAGGGGGGAGCGATCGCTTTACCCACCGCTAAGGATTTGGGATTTATCTGGTCGGAACCTTTTATCCTAGAACCCGGAGAAACGGCGGCGAGCGATCGCTTGCAACTCTTCTGCGATCGAGCCATTTATGAGTATGACCAAGGGCGGAATTTCCCCGCTATTGATGGCACTTCTCTGTTGAGTCCGGCTTTGAGATTTGGGGCGATCGGTATCCGTACCTTATGGCAAAAAACCCAAGAAATTATGGCTTTAACTCGCAGTGACGAAGCCCGCGACCATATTCAAACTTGGCAGCAGGAAATCGCTTGGCGGGAGTTTTATCAACAGGCTTTATATCACTTCCCCGCCTTAGCCACGGGAGCATTTCGTCAGCCTTTTGACCGTTTTCCTTGGTCAGATAATCAAGAACATTTCCAGGCGTGGTGTCAAGGACGCACCGGATATCCTATTGTTGATGCGGCTATGCGTCAACTCAATGAAACCGGATGGATGCACAACCGTTGTCGCATGATTGTCGCCAGTTTTTTGACCAAGGATTTAATCATCAATTGGCAATGGGGAGAAAAGTATTTTATGCAAAGACTTATTGATGGGGATTTAGCCTCAAATAATGGTGGGTGGCAGTGGAGTTCCTCCAGTGGGATGGACCCTAAGCCTTTGCGGATTTTTAACCCCGCTTCCCAAGCTCAAAAATATGACCCGGAAGCTGAATATATCCGCCAGTGGTTGCCAGAATTGCGGAATTTGGACACCGCCCACCTCGTGACTGGCAAAATTTCCAGGAGCGATCGACAAGCCTGTGGCTACCCACAGCCCATTGTAGACCACAATCAACAACAAAAATTGTTTAAGTCGATTTATTCCCAATTAAAGGCTTGACAAATTCCCCCAACTATGGCAGGATATTAAATTGTGCCAAACAAATACACCCACTCATGCGGAACTGGCGGAATTGGTAGACGCGCTAGATTCAGGTTCTAGTGTTCGCAAGGACTTCCGGGTTCAAGTCCCGGGTTCCGCATTTGGAAGGAAATGGGCTGGGGGAAGTTGGGCTGATATATGCCACTGTTAACCGTGTTGGCATTTGCACTCGTTTTACACTCACTGCCAATAATGCGATCGCTTTTGAGTGCATCAGTGTGATGGTACAATGGGGGCTCAAGTTCCCGGTTCCCCATTGGGAAACAAACCCCGTTGGGCTGGGGGAAGTTGGGTTGATATATGCCACTGTTAACCGTGTTGGCATTTGCACTTATTTTACACTCACTCCCAATAATGCGATCGCTTTTGAGTGCATCAGTGTGATGGTACAATGGGGGCTCAAGTTCCCGGTTCCGCATTGGGAAACAAACCCCGTTGGGCTGGGGGAAGTTGGGCTGATATATGCCACTGTTAACCGTGTTGGCATTTGCACTTATTTTACACTCACTCCCAATAATGCGATCGCTTTTGAGTGCATCAGTGTGATGGTACAATGGGGGCTTAAGTTCCCGGTTCCGCATTGGGAAACAAACCCCGTTGGGCTGGGGGAAGTTGGGTTGATATATGCCACTGTTAACCGTGTTGGCATTTGCACTTATTTTACACTCACTCCCAATAATGCGATCGCTTTTGAGTGCATCAGTGTGATGGTACAATGGGGGCTTAAGTTCCCGGTTCCGCATTGGGAAACAAACCCCGTTGGGCTGGGGGAAGTTGGGTTGATATATGCCACTGTTAACCGTGTTGGCATTTGCACTTATTTTACACTCACTCCCAATAATGCGATCGCTTTTGAGTGCATCAGTGTGATGGTACAATGGGGGCTCAAGTTCCCGGTTCCGCATTGGGAAACAAACCCCGTTGGGCTGGGGGAAGTTGGGTTTCGCTGCGCTTCACCCAACCTACTAAAGCGCACAAGCCACCCGAAAACCGCAGCTGAAGTAGAGGAGGTCTGAGCCGCCCCTGTCGCGGTTGGCACAACGGCAGACTACTGGATTGAAGAGCCACGAACCGCCACGCAGCACCCTTCTTTCTTGGCTTTCCAAAAAGTTGACTAAATATTCAATAGGTTTTTGATAACGAATATCGTTGTCATAATCCCACACACCACCATCCGAAGGCGCACCATTGTAGCTGTCGTGCCAGGGGTCAGCGCACCATTCCGAAACATTTCCGTGGATATCATACAAGCCAAAGGCGTTGGCGTGTTGAAACTGACCGACGGGGGTGGTTTGTCCGCGGTAGGCTCCCAGGGGTCCTGAGCTATAGGTGTGGTTGCCATCGTAGTTGGCGAGGTCCGTCGTCAGGGTATCACCGACGTGAAAGGGGCTAGTGGTTCCGGCGCGGGCTGCATATTCCCACTCCGCTTCACTCGGTAATCGGTAGGGTTTGCCAATTCTCTTCGAGAGGCGGGCGCACCACTCCATTACATCATACCATGCAACCGATTCAACGGGAAGATTTAATCCTTTAAAAGCTGAGGGGTCTGGGTTCAGGTCCCGTTGGAGTTTGGGGAAACTAGCCACTTGTCGCCATTGTGCTTGGGTAACCGGATATTTCCCCATTAGGAAGGGTTTAATCGTGACTTGGTGTTGGGGTCTTTCCTTATTTAGTGAACTTCCAGCTTCACCACTCGGCGCACCCATTTTAAAGGTTCCCCCCGGAATTTTTACCATCTCCAGAGTCACACTATTTCCCAGGTCTTCGATAATACATTCAGCCTGACCGGGACGACGGTTAATTTCTCGACCCATTGAATTGACCGTAACGATATCAAATTCAAACTTCTGGGTTCCCGGTTGGAAAGCTTTATTGGGAGTCTGTTTAACAGTCTCTGGGATGACGGTTTGAGGACTTGTTGGGTTGGTCGGTTTCCCATAATCTCGCTGTAAATCTTCCCACACTTCCGCTACAGATTGATAGCGTTTTTTAAATACTGTCTCAACCAAACGCTCTAAGATTTTGCCTAGTTTCTCACCCACCTGATTGCCATTTAAATGCTCACGCCACACCCATTGTGATTCTAAGGGGTCATATAAATATGACGGACTCACTTGGGTTAGCAGATATAAACAAGTCACCCCTAAACTATATAAATCACTCCCATATTGAGGTTTTCCCATAGCCTGTTCCGGGGCGCAATATTCCGCCGAACCGATAACCGTTCCCGCTACGCTAAGAGATGTGCGCCGCACCTGTTTAGATGCTCCAAAATCCACTAGGACTAACTTATTATCACTGGCGCGTCTAATGATGTTTTCCGGTTTAATATCCCGGTGAATCACTTGATTTTGGTGGACGAAATCCAAAACTGGCAATAAATCCTCTAGCAGGGAACTGATTTGATTTTCGCTAAAAGCGCCTTGATTATCTAACTCCTGTTGTAGGGTTTCCCCTTTGATAAATTCCTGAATTAAATATTGACGGTTATCAGCCGTAAAATAAGCCAAAAGTTCCGGGATTTGGGAATGTTTGCCGAGGAGTTCTAAACGTTGGGCTTCTTGGTCGAATAATTCGGCTGCTTTTTGCAGGTTAGCGGTTCCTTGTGCCTGGGGAAGGAATTGCTTAATCACGCAGGGAGGTTTAGAAGGTTTGAAGTCATCCACTGCCAGAAATGTGCGTCCGAAGCCACCTTGTCCGAGGATGCTTTGAGCATAGTAGCGTTCTGCCAGTCGGAGTTGACTGCCACATTTTTGGCAAAATTGGAAACCTTCGGGGTTGATGTGGAGGCAGTCTGGGTTCAGACATTGGCTCATAATCAGGATGGTTATTGATACCTGATTCTACATTACCATAAATGCCAAAAATTAACCCGCTTTTTCACAGAAACCCGGTGGCTCACGGCTGGCTGGGAAGTTGGGTTTCGCTGCGCTTCACCCAACCTACTAAAGCGCTACCCGAAAACTGAGGAAGTCGTCGAGGAAGTCTGGGTCGCCCCAGTTGCGGAGGGCACAACGGCAGCTTTCTGGATTGTAGCTCCACGAACCGCCGCGCAGCACACGTCTTTCTTTGCTTTCCAAAAACTTGACTAAATATTCAATAGGTTTTTGATAACGACTATCGTTCCCAACATCCCACACACCACCATCCGAAGGCGCACCATTGTAGCTATCATGCCAGGGGTCAGCGCACCATTCCCAAACATTTCCGTGGATATCATACAAGCCAAAGGCGTTGGCGTGTTGAAACTGACCGACGGGGGTGGTTTGTTCGCGGTAGGCTCCCTTGGGTTCTGAGCTATAGGTGCTGCTGCCATTGTAGTTGGCGAGGTCTGTCGTCAGGGTATCACCGACATGAAAGGGGCTAGTTGTTCCGGCACGGGCTGCATATTCCCACTCGGCTTCACTGGGCAATCGGTAGGGTTTGCCAATTCTTTTCGAGAGGCGGGCGCACCACTCGATTACATCATACCATGAAACTTTTTCAACCGGAAGATTTAATCCTTTAAATCTTGAGGGGTCTAGGCTCAGGTCCCGTTGAAGTTTGGGGAAACTAGCCACTTGTCGCCATTGTTCTTGGGTAACCGGATATTTCCCCATGAGGAAGGGTTTAATCGTGACTCGGTGTTGGGGTCTTTCATCATCATCACTTTTAGCTTCACCACTCGGTGAACCCATAATAAAGGTTCCCCCCGGAATTAGCACCATCTCCAGAGTCACCCCATTTCCCAGGTCTTCGATAATACATTCAGCCTGACCGGGACGACGGTTAATTTCTCGACCCATTGAATTGACCGTAACGATGTCAAATTCAAACTTCTGGGTTGGGGGTTTTGGACTATCATCAGATGGCTGTAAATCTGCCCAAACTTCCGCTACAGATTGATAGCGTTTTCTAAAGACTGTCTCAACCAAACGGTCTAAGATTTCGCCTAGTTTATCACTCACCTGATTGCCATTTAAATGCTCACGCCAAACCCATTGTGATTCTAAGGGGTCATATAAATCTGACGGACTAACTTGGGTTAGCAGATATAAACAAGTCACCCCTAAACTATATAAATCACTCCCATATTGAGGTTTTCCCATAGCCTGTTCCGGGGCGCAATATTCCGCCGAACCGATAACCGTTCCCGCTACGCTCATAGATGTGCGCCGCACTTGTTTAGATGCTCCAAAATCCACTAGAACTAACTTATTATCACTGGCGCGTCTAATGATGTTTTCCGGTTTAATATCCCGGTGAATCACTTGATTTTGGTGGACGAAATCCAAAACTGGCAATAAATCCTTGAGCAGCGAAATGATTTGATTTTCGGTAAAAGCGCCTTGATTATCTAACTCCTGTTGTAGGGTTTCTCCTTCGATAAATTCCTGAATTAAATATTGACGGTTATCAGCCGTAAAATAAGCCAAAAGTTCCGGGATTTGGGAATGTTTGCCGAGGAGTTCTAAACGTTGGGCTTCTTGGTCGAATAATTGGGCGGCTTTTTCTAGGGTAGCGGTTCCTTGCGCCTGGGGAAGGAATTGCTTAATCACGCAGGGAGGTTTAGAAGGTTTGAAGTCATCCACTGCCAGAAATGTGCGTCCGAACCCACCTTGTCCGAGGATGCTTTTAGCATAGTAGCGTTCTGCCAGTCGGAGTTTACTGCCACATTTTTGGCAAAACTGGGAACCTTCGGGGTTGCTGTGGAGGCAGTCCGGGTTGAGACACTGGCTCATAATCAGGAGGGTTATTGATACCTGATTCTACATTACCATAAATGCCCAAAATTAACCCGCTTTTTCACAGACACCTGATTTATCACGGCTGGGAAAGTTGGGTTGCGCTGCGCTTCACCCAACCTACTAAAGCGCTGGGTTGAGACACTGGCTCATAATCAGGAGGGTTATTGATACCTGATTCTACATTACCATAAATGCCCAAAATTAACCCGCTTTTTCACAGACACCTGATTTATCACGGCTGGGAAAGTTGGGTTGCGCTGCGCTTCACCCAACCTACTAAAGCGCTGGGTTGAGACACTGGCTCATAATCAGGAGGGTTATTGATACTGATATATGCCACTGTTAACCGTGTTGGCATTTGCACTCATTTTACACTCACTCCCAATAATGCGATCGCTTTTGAGTGCATCAGTGTGATGGTACAATGGGGGCTTAAGTTCCCGGTTCCGCATTGGGAAACAAACCCCGTTGGGCTGGGGGAAGTTGGGTTGATATATGCCACTGTTAACCGTGTTGGCATTTGCACTTATTTTACACTCACTCCCAATAATGCGATCGCTTTTGAGTGCATCAGTGTGATGGTACAATGGGGGCTCAAGTTCCCGGTTCCGCATTGGGAAACAAACCCCGTTGGGCTGGGGGAAGTTGGGTTTCGCTGCGCTTCACCCAACCTACTAAAGCGCTAAGAGTCGGGGGGGGCACAGGCTACCCGAAAACCGACGTAGTAGTCGAGGAAGTCCGGGCTGTCCCAGAAGCGGTAGGCACAACGGCAGTTTTCTGGAAAGAAGTCCCACGAACCGCCGCGCAGCACTCGTCGTTCCTTGCTTCCCAAAAAGTTGACTAAATATTCAATAGGTTTTTGATAACGATTATCGTTCCCAACATCCCACACACGACCATCCGAAGGCGCACCATTGTAGCTGTCGTGCCAGGGGTCAGCGCACCATTCCCAAACATTTCCGTGGATATCATACAAGCCAAAGGCGTTGGCGTGTTGAAACTGACCGACGGGGGTGGTTTGTTCGCGGTAGGCTCCCTTGGGTCCTGAGCTATAGGTGTAGTTGCCATAGTAGTTGGCGAGGTCTGTCGTCAGGGTATCACCGACGTGAAAGGGGCTAGTGGTTCCGGCGCGGGCTGCATATTCCCACTCCGCTTCACTGGGCAATCGGTAGGGTTTGCCGATTCTTTTCGAGAGGCGGGCGCACCACTCGATTACATCATACCATGAAACTTTTTCAACGGGAAGATTTAATCCTTTAAAATGTGAGGGGTCTAGGTTCAGGTCCCGTTGGAGTTTGGGGAAACTAGCCACTTGTCGCCATTGTGCTTGGGTAACGGGATATTTCCCCATGAGGAAGGGTTTAATCGTGACTTGGTGTTGGGGTCTTTCCTTATTTAGTGAACTTCCAGCTTCACCCCTCGGCGCACCCATTTTAAAGGTTCCCCCCGGAATTTTTACCATCTCCAGAGTCACCCCATTTCCCAGGTCTTCGATAATACATTCAGCCTGACCGGGACGACGGTTAATTTCTTGTCCCTTTGAATTGACCGTAACGATATCAAATTCAAACTTCTGGGTTACCGGTTTGCCAGTTGTATTGTTAGTCGGTTTCCCATAATATCGCTGTAAATCTGCCCATACTTCGGCTACAGATTGATAGCGTTTTTTAAAGACTGTCTCAACCAAACGCTCTAAGATTTCGCCTAATTTATCACTCACCTGATTGCCATTTAAATGCTCACGCCACACCCATTGTGATTCTAAGGGGTCATATAAATATGACGGACTCACTTGGGTTAGCAGGTATAAACAAGTCACCCCTAAACTATATAAATCACTCCCATATTGAGGTTTTCCCATAGCCTGTTCCGGGGCGCAATATTCCGCCGAACCGATAACCGTTCCGGTGACGCTCATAGATGTGCGCCGCACCTGTTTAGATGCTCCAAAATCCACTAGGACTAACTTTTTATCACTGGCTCGTCTAATGATGTTTTCCGGTTTAATATCCCGGTGAATTACTTTATGTTTGTGTACAAAATACAAAACTGGCAATAAATCCTTGAGCAGGGAAATGATTTGATTTTCCGTAAAAGCGCCTTGATTGTCTAACTCCTGTTGTAGGGTTTCCCCTTTGATAAATTCCTGAATTAAATATTGACGGTTATCAGCCGTAAAATAAGCCAAAAGTTCCGGGATTTGGGAATGTTTGCCGAGGAGTTCTAAACGTTGGGCTTCTTGGTCGAATAATTCGGCTGCTTTTTCTAGGGTAGCGGTTCCTTGCGCCTGGGGAAGGAATTGTTTAATCACACAGGGAGGTTTAGAAGGTTTGAAGTCATCCACTGCCAGAAATGTGCGTCCGAAGCCACCTTGTCCGAGGATGCTTTTAGCATAGTAGCGTTCTGCCAGTCGGAGTTGACTGCCACATTTTTGGCAAAACTGGGAACCGTCGGGGTTGATGTGGAGGCAGTCTGGGTTGAGACACTGGCTCATAATCAGGAGGGTTATTGATACCTGATTCTACATTACCATAAATGCCCAAAATTAACCCGCTTTTTCACAGACACCTGATTTATCACGGCTGGGAAAGTTGGGTTTCGCTGCGCTTCACCCAACCTACTAAAGCGCTACCCGAAAACCGACGTTGTAGTAGAGGTTGTCCGGGTCGGACCTGTAGCGGTAGGCACAACGGCAGCTTTCTGGATTGCCGTACCACGAACCGCCGCGCAGCACTCGGTGGTCTTTGCTTCCCAAAAACTTGACTAAATATTCAATAGGTTTTTGATAACGATTATCGTTCCCAACATCCCACACACGACCATCCGAAGGCGCACCATTGTAGCTGTCGTGCCAGGGGTCAGCGCACCATTCCCAAACGTTCCCGTGGATATCATACAAGCCAAATGCGTTGGCGTGTTGAAACTGACCGACGGGGGTGGTTTGTTCGCGGTAGGCTCCCTTGGGTCCTGAGCTATAGGTGTAGTCGCCACGGTAGTTGGCGAGGTCGGTGGTCAGGGTATCACCGACATGAAAGGGGCTAGTGGTTCCGGCGCGAGCTGCATATTCCCACTCGGCTTCACTGGGTAATCGGTAGGGTTTGCTGATTACTTTTGAGAGGCGATCGCACCACTCCATTACATCATACCATGAAACCGATTCAACGGGAAGATTTAATCCTTTAAATCTTGGGGGGTCTAGGCTCAGGTCCCGTTGAAGTTTGGGGAAACTAGCCACTTGTTGCCATTGTGCTTGGGTAACCGGATATTTCCCCATTAGGAAGGGTTTAATCGTGACTTGGTGTTGGGGTTCTTCTTCGCCATGATAGCGACTCCATCGCTTTTCGGATGCAGGTGAACCCATAATAAAGGTTCCCCCCGGAATTAGCACCATCTCCAGGGTTACACCGTTTCCCAGGTCTTCGATAATACATTCAGCCTGACCGGGACGACGGTTAATTTCTCGACCCATTGAATTGACCGTAACGATATCAAATTCAAACTTCTGGGTTACCGGTTTGCCAGTTGTATTGGGAGTCTGTTTAACAGTCTCTGGGATGACGGTTTGAGGACTTGTTGGGTTGGGCGATTTCCCATAATATCGCCGTAAATCTTCCCAAACTTCCGCTACAGATTGATAGCGTTTGTTAAACACTGTCTCAACCAAACGGTCTAAGATTTTGCCTAGTTTCTCACTCAACTGATTGTCATTTAAATGCTCACGCCACACCCATTGTAATTCTAAGGGGTCATATAAATTCGACGGACTCACTTCGGTTAGCAGGTATAAACAAGTCACCCCTAAACTATATAAATCACTCCCATATTGAGGTTTTCCCATAGCCTGTTCCGGGGCGCAATATTCCGCCGAACCGATAACCGTTCCGGTGACGCTCATAGATGTGCGCCGCACCTGTTTAGATGCTCCAAAATCCACTAGGACTAACTTGTTATCACTGGCTCGTCTAATGATGTTTTCCGGTTTAATATCCCGGTGAATCACTTGATTTTGGTGGACGAAATCCAAAACTGGCAATAAATCCTCTAGCAGCGAAATGATTTGATTTTCGCTAAAAGCGCCTTGATTATCTAGCTCCTGTTGTAGGGTTTCCCCTTCGATAAATTCCTGAATTAAATATTGACGGTTATCAGCCGTAAAATAAGCCAACAGTTCCGGGATTTGGGAATGTTTGCCGAGGAGTTCTAAACGTTGGGCTTCTTGGTCGAATAATTGGGCGGCTTTTTCTAGGGTAGCGGTTCCTTGCGCCTGGGGAAGGAATTGCTTAATCACGCAGGGAGGTTTAGAAGGTTTGAAGTCATCCACTGCCAGAAATGTGCGTCCGAACCCGCCTTGTCCGAGGATGCTTTTAGCATAGTAGCGTTCTGCCAGTCGGAGTTTACTGCCACATTTTTGGCAAAACTGGGAACCTTCGGGGTTGCTGTGGAGGCAGTCCGGGTTGAGACACTGGCTCATAATCAGGAGGGTTATTGATACCTGATTCTACATTACCATAAATGCCCAAAATTAACCCGCTTTTTCACAGACACCTGATTTATCACGGCTGGGAAAGTTGGGTTGCGCTGCGCTTCACCCAACCTACTAAAGCGCTGGGTTGAGACACTGGCTCATAATCAGGAGGGTTATTGATACCTGATTCTACATTACCATAAATGCCCAAAATTAACCCGCTTTTTCACAGACACCTGATTTATCACGGCTGGGAAAGTTGGGTTGCGCTGCGCTTCACCCAACCTACTAAAGCGCTGGGTTGAGACACTGGCTCATAATCAGGAGGGTTATTGATACCTGATTCTACATTACCATAAATGCCCAAAATTAACCCGCTTTTTCACAGAAACCCGGTGGCTCACGGCTGGCTGGGAAGTTGGGCCCGGCTGCGCTTCACCCAACCTACTAAAGCGCTACCCGAAAACCGCTGTTGCGGCCGAAGCTGTCCGGGTAGTCCATGACGCGGTTGGCACAACGGCAGCTCACAGGAAAGTTTAGCCACGAACCGCCGCGCAGCACCCTCATGTCTTTTGTCCCTTTTTCCAAAAAATCGACTAAATGTTCAATAATGTTTTCATAACGATTATCGTTACCATAATCCCACACTCGCCCGTCCGAGGGAGCGCCACCATAGCCTTCGTGCCAGGGGTCAGCGCACCATTCCCAAATATTCCCGTGGATATCATACAAGCCAAAGGCGTTGGCGTGTTGAAACTGACCGACGGGGGTGGTTTTTTTGCGGTAGGCTCCCCTCGGTCCTGAGCTATAGCTGTAGCCGCCATCGTAGTTGGCGAGGTCCGTCGTCAGGGTATCACCGACATGAAAGGGGCTAGTGGTTCCAGCGCGGGCTGCATATTCCCACTCGGCTTCACTGGGCAATCGGTAGGGTTTGCCAATTCTTTTCGAGAGGCGCGCACACCATTCCACCACATCATACCATGAAACCGATTCAACGGGAAGATTTAATCCGGCAAATTTGGAGGGGTTATAGTTGAGGTCCCGTTGGAGTTTGGGGAAACTAGCCACTTGTTGCCATTGTGCTTGGGTAACCGGATATTTCCCCATGAGGAAGGGTTTAATCGTGACTCGGTGTTGGGGTCTTTCAGCGTATGAACTTCCAGCTTCACCACTCGGCGCACCCATAATAAAGGTTCCCCCCGGAATTTTTACCATCTCCAGAGTCACCCCATTTCCCAGGTCTTCGATAATACATTCAGCCTGACCGGTACGGCGGTTAATTTCTCGACCCATTGAATTGACCGTAACGATATCAAATTCAAACTTCTGGGTTACCGGTTTGCCAGTTGTATTGGGAGTCTGTTTAACAGTCTCTGGGATGACGGGTTGAGGATTTGTGGGGTTGGTCTGTTTCCCATAATATCGCTGTAAATCTGCCCACACTTCCGCTACAGATTGATAGCGTTTTTTAAAGACTGTCTCAACCAAGCGGTCTAAGATTTTGCCTAGTTTATCACTCACCTGATTGTCATTGAAATACTCATAGTCACGCCACACCCATTCGGCTTCTAAGGGGTCATATAAATCTGACGGACTCACTTCGGTTAGCAGATATAAACAAGTCACCCCTAAACTATATAAATCACTCCCATATTGAGGTTTTCCCATAGCCTGTTCCGGGGCCCAATATTCCGCCGAACCGATAACCGTTCCCGTCACGCTAAGAGATGTGCGTCGCACCTGTTTAGATGCTCCAAAATCCACTATAACTAACTTATTATCACTGGCTCGTCTAATGATGTTGTCCGGTTTAATATCCCGGTGAATCACTTGATTTTGGTGGACGAAATCCAAAACTGGCAATAAATCCTTGAGCAGCGAAATGATTTGATTTTCCGTAAAAGCGCCTTGATTATCTAACTCCTGTTGTAGGGTTTCCCCTTCGATAAATTCCTGAATTAAATATTGACGGTTATCAGCGGTAAAATAAGCCAACAGTTCCGGGATTTGGGAATGTTTGCCGAGGAGTTCTAAACGTTGGGCTTCTTGGTCGAATAATTGGGCGGCTTTTTCTAGGGTAGCGGTTCCTTGCGCCTGGGGAAGGAATTGTTTAATCACACAGGGAGGTTTAGAAGGTTTGAAGTCATCCACTGCCAGAAATGTGCGTCCGAACCCACCTTGTCCGAGGATGCTTTTAGCATAGTAGCGTTCTACCAGTCGGAGTTTACTGCCACATTTTTGGCAAAACTGGGAACCGTCGGGGTTGATGTGGAGGCAGTCTGGGTTGAGACACTGGCTCATAATCAGGAGGGTTATTGATACCTGATTCTACATTACCATAAATGCCGAAAATTAACCCGCTTTTTCACAGAAACCTGATTTATCACGGCTGGGGAAGTTGGGTTTCGCTGCGCTTCACCCAACCTACATCGTTGTTGTTTACACAAGGGCAATTTAAATTTAACATTTCTTTACACACAAATCCATATTTATGGTGTAAAATTGGGGAAATATAAAAAAAGCTCGCTGCGATCGCTCAAAAGGGTAAATGGCTAACAGGGTAAAGGGCAAAACCGCAAAAGCGCTAAGAGCTAAGAGTCGGGGGGGGCACAGGCTACCCGAAAACCGTAGTTGAGGTTGAGGATGTCCGGGCCGACCCAGTCGCGGAAGGCACAACGGCAGCTCTCTGGAAGGTCGTCCCACGAACCGCCGCGCAGCACTCGGTCGTCTTTGCTTTCCAAAAACTTGACTAAATATTCAATAGGGTTTTGATAACGATTATCGTTCCCAACATCCCACACACGACCATCCGAAGGCGCACCATTGTAGCTGTCGTGCCAGGGGTCAGCGCACCATTCCCAAACATTTCCGTGGATATCATACAAGCCAAATGCGTTGGCGTGTTGAAACTGACCGACGGGGGTGGTTTGTTCGCGGTAGGCTCCCTTGGGTCCTGAGCTATAGGTGTAGTTGCCATCGTAGTTGGCGAGGTCTGTCGTCAGGGTATCACCGACATGAAAGGGGCTAGTTGTTCCGGCGCGGGCTGCATATTCCCACTCGGCTTCACTGGGCAATCGGTAGGGTTTGCCGATTCTTTTCGAGAGGCGGGCGCACCACTCGATTACATCATACCATGAAACTTTTTCAACCGGAAGATTTAATCCTTTAAATCTTGAGGGGTCTGGGTTCAGGTCTCGTTGGAGTTTGGGGAAACTAGCCACTTGTCGCCATTGTGCTTGGGTAACCGGATATTTCCCCATTAGGAAGGGTTTAATCGTGACTCGGTGTTGGGGTCTTTCAGCATTAGAACTTCCAGCTTCACCACTCGGCGCACCCATAATAAAGGTTCCCCCCGGAATTAGCACCATCTCCAGAGTCACACCATTTCCCAGGTCTTCGATAATACATTCAGCCTGACCGGGACGGCGGTTAATTTCTTGTCCCTTTGAATTGACGGTAACGATGTCAAAGGAAAAAGAAGTCGTTTTTGGTCGGTAAAGGGGGGTGGGTTTCGGCGGTTCCAACAGCTTTAACCACTCCTCCATCGACTGAGGGCGCTGGGTTTTATTTAACGCCATCCCCGCCATAATCGCATCATTAATAGCATCGCTCACCGATGCCAAATCCTTGGGCGGCACCAACTCTTCCCGGTCTACCTTGCGGGAAAAACAGTCCCTCGGCAACTGCTTCGTTACGGCATAATAGAGAGATGCTGCCAGAGTGTAAATATCGACCGTGGGGGAGCGATCGCCTTTAATTAACTGTTCGTAGGGTGCAAAAGCCTTATTGCCAAAAATCTTGGAACTGGTGACACTGGGGACGACATTTCCAGCGATGCCAAAATCAATCAATACCGGCTGACGGTTACCTCGCAACATGATATTAACCGGGGTGGCATCCCGGTGAACAATACCAGCGCGATGCACCTGTGCCAAAGCCTGAGCCACCGGACAAATTAACTCCAGGGCGGTCGCTTCCGAAAGGGGGCCTTGTTCCTGCACCAGAGTATAGAGGTTTTTGCCCTCGATAAATTCCATTACCAGACAATGGGAGTCGGATTCTTCAAATAAGTCCTTGACGCGGACGATGTGGGGGTTGGGGTCCCTCTCCAGTTGGGCTAAAATTTGGGCTTCCCGGATGAAGCGTTGGACGTATTTGGCATAGTCGGGGTCATGTCGCAAAAAGGCATTGGGGGTTTTGATCACCACGGGGGCATTGAAGCCCCGATGCAGGGCTTTGTAGGTAATGCCGAACCCACCCTGTCCGAGGACAGTTTCGATGGTGAATTTGCCGTTTTGGAGTGAGTGTCCGTTTTGCCAGTACATTGTCCGGGTGTCAGTCGGTGAGGATGTCAATATTGTACACCCACCCAGGGCTATTTATTTAAAAATAGGGCGATTATGGTTGCGATCGCACCGAGAATGCCGGCAACAGTAGCAGCCAATTGAAGGGCGATCGGCAGACTATCCCATTGGGGAATTGGCGACCAGCGCCCGATTCCCAATTCCCGCAGAAATTCCGGTACACTCTGGGTGCGATCGCCCGGAATTAAAGCCATGGCATGAACGATCGCCTGATTAACCTTTTGGCTAATCTTGGGATTGTGCAAACGGGGGGGAGTCAAATGCACATCGGACTTGGTATCATGGCGATCTAAGGCACTTTCAGGTTTTTTTCCGGTCAGCAGCACATACAGGGTCGCCGCCAGGCTGTAAACGTCCGTCCAGGGTCCTTTGGGTTCCAGGTGGGAATACAATTCGAAGGGTGCAAAGCCATCAACGGTAATTTGTTGGGTGAGGGGATGATCGAAAGACCTCGCCAAGCCAAAATCAATTAAAATCGCCTCTTGTTTTCCGGCGCGAATCATAATATTTCCGGGTTTAAGATCTCGATGCAAAAGACCCCGTTGGTGGACGGAAATCAAAGCGGAACCAATTTGTTGAATATAGCCCAGGGCAATTTTTTCGGGAAGTTGAGGTTCTCCCCGCTGACCGAGACTGACCCCATCAATATAGTCCATGACGATACACGGATAGCGAGTATTGGCAAACCATCCCTCCCGCACCGCTTCCTCAAAAATTTCTCGCACTTTGACAATATGAGGATGTTGGCATTGGGAGAGTTTTAGGGCTTCATCATAAAATTTGGTCGCATATTTTTCCCGTTCCGAGGGCTTGAGATCTTTTAACATGGAAGCGTCGGGATTCAGGGTTTTAATGGCAACATAGCCATTCGTCCGCACTTCCTTGGCGAGATAGGTGACGGAAAATCGCCCCTGTCCCAAAATGCGATCGACCATATAGTTCCCGTTGTTGAGTTTCTGTCCGTTTTGCCACAACATGATGGAATCGATAAAATATGGGCGTATTTTACCAAAATCCGCTGCTGCTTGGGTTGCCGAAACAGAAACCCGGTGGCTCACGGCTGGCTGGGAAGTTGGGTGAAGCGCAGCGAAACCCAACCTACTAAAGCGCTACCCGAAAACCGTTGTTGTAGAAGAGGAAGTCCGGGTCAGCCCCGTAGCGGTAGGCACAACGGCAGTTATCTGGATAGTCGTACCACGAACCGCCGCGCAGCACCCTTCTTTCTGTTTTTCCCAAAGAGTTGATAGCTATTCGTGAAGAGTTGATAGCTATTCGTAATTGATAACGATTATCGTTACCAACATCCCACACACGACCATCCGAAGGCGCACCATTGTAGCTGTCGTGCCAGGGGTCAGCGCACCATTCCCAAACGTTCCCGTGGATATCATACAAGCCAAAGGCGTTGGCGTGTTGAAACTGACCGACGGGGGTGGTTTGTTCGCGGTAGGCTCCCTTGGGTCCTGAGCTATAGGTGTGGTTGCCATCGTAGTTGGCGAGGTCCGTCGTCAGGGTATCACCGACATGAAAGGGGCTAGTAGTTCCGGCGCGGGCTGCATATTCCCACTCCGCTTCACTGGGTAATCGGTAGGGTTTGCCAATTCTTTTCGAGAGGCGATCGCACCACTCCATTACATCATACCAAAAAACTTTTTCAACCGGAAGATTTAATCCTTTAAAATATGAGGGGTCTAGGCTCAAGTCCCGTTGGAGTTTGGGGAAACTAGCCACTTGTCGCCATTGTGCTTGGGTAACCGGATATTTTCCCATGAGGAAGGGTTTAATCGTGACTCGGTGTTGGGGTCTTTCAGCGTATGAACTTCCAGCTTCACCACTCGGCGCACCCATGGTAAAGGTTCCCCCCGGAATTAGCACCATCTCCAGAGTCACCCCATTTCCCAGGTCTTCGATAATACATTCAGCCTGACCGCGACGGCGGTTAATTTCTCTGCCCTTTGAATTGACCGTAACGATATCAAATTCAAACTTCTGGGTTACCGGTTTGCCAGTTGTATTGTTGGTCGGTTTCCCATAATATCGCTGTAAATCTGCCCATACTTCGGCTACAGATTGATAGCGTTTTTTAAATACTGTCTCAACCAAACGCTCTAAGATTTCGCCTAATTTATCACTCACCTGATTGCCATTTAAATGCTCACGCCACACCCATTGTGATTCTAAGGGGTCATATAAATATGACGGACTCACTTGGGTTAGCAGGTATAAACAAGTCACCCCTAAACTATATAAATCACTCCCATATTGAGGTTTTCCCATAGCCTGTTCCGGGGCGCAATATTCCGCCGAACCGATAACCGTTCCCGCGACGCTCATAGATGTGCGCTGCACCTGTTTAGATGCTCCAAAATCCACTATGACTAACTTGTTATCACTGGCGCGTCTAATGATGTTTTCCGGTTTAATATCCCGGTGAATTACTTTATGTTTGTGTACAAAATACAAAACTGGCAATAAATCCTTGAGCAGCGAAATGATTTGATTTTCTGTAAAAGCGCCTTGATTGTCTAACTCCTGTTGTAGGGTGTCTCCTTCGATAAATTCCTGAATTAAATATTGACGGTTATCAGCCGTAAAATAAGCCAACAGTTCCGGGATTTGGGAATGTTTGCCGAGAAGTTCTAAACGTTGGGCTTCTTGGTCGAATAATTGGGCGGCTTTTTCTAGGGTAGCGGTTCCTTGCGCCTGGGGAAGGAATTGCTTAATCACGCAGGGAGGTTTAGAAGGTTTGAAGTCATCCACTGCCAGAAATGTGCGTCCGAACCCACCTTGTCCGAGGATGCTTTTAGCATAGTAGCGTTCTACCAGTCGGAGTTTACTGCCACATTTTTGGCAGAAATTACAACCTTCGGGGTTGATGTGGAGGCAGTCTGGGTTCAGACATTGGCTCATAATCAGGATGGTTATTGATACCTGATTCTACATTACCATAAATGCCGAAAATTAACCCGCTGTTTCACAGACACCTGATTTATCACGGCTGGGGAAGTTGGGTTGCGCTGCGCTTCACCCAACCTACTAAAGCTGTGGATGCAGTCTGGGTTCAGACATTGGCTCATAATCAGGAGGGTTATTGATACCTGATTCTACATTACCATAAATGCCCAAAATTAACCCGCTTTTTCACAGACACCTGATTTATCACGGCTGGGGAAGTTGGGTTACGCTGCGCTTCACCCAACCTACTAAAGCGCTGGGTTGAGACACTGGCTCATAATCAGGAGGGTTATTGATACCTGATTCTACATTACCATAAATGCCCAAAATTAACCCGCTTTTTCACAGAAACCTGATTTATCACGGCTGGGGAAGTTGGGTTACGCTGCGCTTCACCCAACCTACTAAAGCGCTGGGTTGAGACACTGGCTCATAATCAGGAGGGTTATTGATACCTGATTCTACATTACCATAAATGCCCAAAATTAACCCGCTTTTTCACAGAAACCCGGTGGCTCACGGCTGGCTGGGAAGTTGGGTTACGCTGCGCTTCACCCAACCTACTAAAGCGCACAGGCTACCCGAAAACCGTTGTAGTTTTTGAGGGAGCCCGGGTCGAACCTGCCGCGGTTGGCACAACGGCAGTAGCCAGGAACGTTGAACCACGAACCGCCACGCAGCACTCTTCTGTCTGTTTTTCCCAAAAAGTTGACTAAATGTTCAACAAGGTTTTCATAACGATTATTGTTACCATAATCCCACACTCCTCCGTCCGAGGGAGCGCCACCATAGCCTTCGCGCCAGGGGTCAGCGCACCACTCCCAAACATTCCCGTGGATATCATACAAGCCAAAGGCGTTGGCGTTTTGAAACTGACCGACGGGGTTGGTTTGTCTGCGGTAGGCTCCCTTGGGTCCTGAGCTATAGCTGTAGTTGCCATCGTAGTTGGCGAGGTCTGTCGTCAGGGTATCACCGACATGAAAGGGGCTAGTAGTTCCGGCGCGAGCTGCATATTCCCACTCCGCTTCACTCGGTAATCGGTAGGGTTTGCCAATTCTTTTCGAGAGGCGGGCGCACCACTCCATTACATCATACCATGAAACCGATTCAACGGGACGATTTAATCCTTTAAATCTTGAGGGGTCTAGGCTCAGGCCTCGTTGGAGTTTGGGGAAACTAGCCACTTGTCGCCATTGTTCTTGGGTAACCGGATATTTCCCCATGAGGAAGGGTTTAATCGTGACTCGGTGTTGGGGTCTTTCAACATCAGAACTTCCAGTTTCACCACTCGGCACACCCATGGTAAAGGTTCCCCCCGGAATTAGCACCATCTCCAGAATCAAACCATTTCCCAGGTCTTCGATAATACATTCAGCCTGACCGGGACGGCGGTTAATTTCTCGACCCATTGAATTGACCGTAACGATGTCAAATTTAAACTTCTGGGGTACCGCTGGGGGAGTTGTATTGGGAGTCTGTTTAACAGTCTCGCGGTTAATTTCTCGACCCATTGAATTGACCGTAACGATGTCAAATTTAAACTTCTGGGGTACCGCTGGGGGAGTTGTATTGGGAGTTTGTTTAACAGTCTCTTGGATGACGGGTTGAGGATTTGTTGGGTTGGTCTGTTTCCCATAATATCGCCGTAAATGTGCCCAAACTTCCGCTACAGATTTATAGCGTTTTTTAAAGACTGTCTCAACCAAACGGTCTAAGATTTCGCCTAATTTATCACTCACATGATTGCCATTTAAATGCTCCCGCCACACCCATTGTGCTTCTAAGGGGTCATATAAATCTGACGGACTGGCTTGGGTTAGCAGGTATAAACAAGTCACCCCTAAACTATATAAATCACTCCCATATTGAGGTTTTCCCATAGCCTGTTCCGGGGCGCAATATGCCGCCGAACCGATAACGGTTCCGGTGACGCTCATAGATGTGCTATGCACCTGTTTAGCCGCCCCAAAATCCACTAGGACTAACTTGTTATCACTGGCTCGTCTAATGATGTTTTCCGGTTTAATATCCCGGTGAATTACTTTATGTTTGTGTACAAAATACAAAACTGGCAATAAATCCTTGAGCAGGGAACTGATTTTATTTTCCGTAAAAGCGCCTTTATCTAGCTCCTGTTCTAGGGTTTCCCCTTCGATAAATTCCTGAATTAAATATTGACGGTTATCAGCCGTAAAATAAGCCAACAGTTCCGGGATTTGGGAATGTTTGCCGAGGATTTCTAAACGTTGGGCTTCTTGGTCGAATAATTGGGCGGCTTTTTCTAGGGTAGCGGTTCCTTGCGCCTGGGGAAGGAATTGCTTAATCACGCAGGGAGGTTTAGAAGGTTTGAAGTCATCCACTGCCAGAAATGTGCGTCCGAACCCGCCTTGTCCGAGGATGCTTTTAGCATAGTAGCGTTCTACCAGTCGGAGTTTACTACCACATTTTTGGCAGAAATTACAACCTTCGGGGTTGATGTGGAGGCAGTCTGGGTTCAGACATTGGCTCATAATCAGGATGGTTATTGATACCTGATTCTACATTACCATAAATGCCGAAAATTAACCCGCTTTTTCACAGAAACCTGATTTATCACGGCTGGGGAAGTTGGGTTGCGCTGCGCTTCACCCAACCTACTAAAGCGCTACTAAAGCTGGGTTCAGACATTGGCTCATAATCAGGATGGTTATTGATACCTGATTCTACATTACCATAAATGCCGAAAATTAACCCGCTTTTTCACAGAAACCCGGTTGATAACGGCTGGCTGGGAAGTTGGGTTTCGCTGCGCTTCACCCAACCTACTAAAGCTACTAAAGCGCTTTCCCAAAGTTTGACTAAATTGTCAACATATATATCCTGACTATCCCACACCGTACCATCCGAGGGCGCACCAGCGTAGCCTTCGTGCCAGGGGTCAGCGCACCATTCCCAAACATTCCCGTGGATATCATACAAGCCAAAGGCGTTGGCGTGTTGAAACTGACCGACGGGGGTGGTTTTTTTGCGGTAGGCTCCCCTCGGTCCTGAGCTATAGGTGTAGCCGCCATCGTAGTTGGCGAGGTCCGTCGTCAGGGTATCACCGACATGAAAGGGGCTAGTGGTTCCGGCGCGGGCTACATATTCCCACTCGGCTTCACTGGGCAATCGGTAGGGTTTGCCAATTCTTTTCGAGAGGCGCGCACACCATTCCACCACATCATACCATGAAACCGATTCAACGGGAAGATTTAATCCGGCAAATTTGGAGGGGTTATAGTTGAGGTCCCGTTGGAGTTTGGGGAAACTAGCCACTTGTCGCCATTGTTCTTGGGTAACCGGATATTTCCCCATGAGGAAGGGTTTAATCGTGACTCGGTGTTGGGGTCTTTCAACATCAGAACTTCCTGTTTCACCACTCGGCACACCCATGGTAAAGGTTCCCCCCGGAATTAGCACCATCTCCAGAGTCACACTATTTCCCAGGTCTTCGATAATACATTCAGCCTGACCGGGACGACGGTTAATTTCTCGACCCATTGAATTGACCGTAACGATATCAAATTCAAACTTCTGGGTTACCGGTTTGCCAGTTGTATTGGGAGTCTGTTTAACAGTCTCTGGGATGACGGTTTGAGGACTTGTTGGGTTGGGCGATTTCCCATAATATCGCCGTAAATCTTCCCAAACTTCCGCTACAGATTTATAGCGTTTTTTAAAGACTGTCTCAACCAAACGGTCTAAGATTTCGCCTAATTTATCACTCACATGATTGCCATTTAAATGCTCCCGCCACACCCATTCGGCTTCTAAGGGGTCATATAAATCTGACGGACTGGCTTGGGTTAGCAGGTATAAACAAGTCACCCCTAAACTATATAAATCACTCCCATATTGAGGTTTTCCCATAGCCTGTTCCGGGGCGCAATATGCCGCCGAACCGATAACCGTTCCCGTCACGCTCATAGATGTGCGCTGCACCTGTTTAGATGCTCCAAAATCCACTAGGACTAACTTGTTATCACTGGCTCGTCTAATGATGTTTTCCGGTTTAATATCCCGGTGAATCACTTTATGTTGGGTGCATCTCAATTGGGAGATAAGTATAATTACTCAGGGCAAAAATCTACTCTTACCCTGATTAAGCAGCTAACGCGCCATTTAGGTAGGCACAGCGACGCCTCAACACCTTCGGCACATTCTCCTTTCGCCATTGTGCCCCCGGCAACTTCACCCTCATCCCAATTTGTTTCACCAACGACTCCACCCGACCCGAACCAATCGATTGCCCCGCTTCCTGCCCAGCCTGGTAGTCTATAATCCTAGTCTGGTGATAGCAGGGTTAGCTTCGCTGTAGAGAATGGCCGCAATCGCGTCAAGGTGTTGCTGGAGTTGAGCTGGTTTCTGAGAATCCATGAGTAGAGGGAGGGTGAGTGGTGCTTCGCTCATTATGTAGGGCTGTGGGTGAAGGTTGCACTAAGTACAATTACTCATTTCCTAACTGAGATGCACCCTGATAAACAAACTAAACCCGATTATTTGGGGATGGTCTAATTACTATTCAGGAGTCATCTCATCTGAGACCTTCAATAAGCTAGACCACACAATCTGGCAAATGTTGCGGGCATGGACAGCTTCAAAATGCGGAAAGGCAAACATCGAAAAACTGAGAAATTACTATAGACCGGGAACGGTCACACTCAGTAACGGGAAAGAAAGACATGAAACTTGGTTATTCAAAACCAAAGATGGACTTACACTATGGAAACATAATTGGACTCCGATTGTCAGACATACCCTAATACGCCCAGACGCAACACTTTATGACGGGAATTGAACTTACTGGGCAACCAGAAAAGGACAAGCAATCGACACGCCAGTAAAGGTAGCCAAACTACTTAAAAAGCAAAAAGGCAGGTGTACCTGGTGTGGGCAATACTTTACCCCATCAGATTTAACTGAGGTAGACCACATTGTACCTCGAAGCCACGGTGGAAAGGATGAATACAAGAATCTTCAGTTACTACACCGCCATTGTCACGATGATCAAACAGCTCTTGATGAAGAGAGGTTGCTGTACTCTTAACAGAGAGGTGCGAAACGTTCAGGCACGCGCATAGGGTGGCAATACCCGAAATAACTGCCCGGTGGGACTTACACCCCTTGGTGGAATATAGGGAGTCGCTTCCCTGACCATCTCATAACTGTTTATATGTCCCGACGCTTAGAGAAATCTAAGCAAGGCAGGGGACTCAAGGTCAAGACAGAACGCTTGAACGGTGGGAGTTGTGACCCACCTAGTATAGCATGAAGTTGAGAGTAACGGCGATAGCCACCCCCAATTTTGGGAATCATAACCCCAGGATTGAAGCGGGGAACGGAAGGCGTGAAGTAGAACCCACTACCAGATGCGACCACTGCCAACCATCCATGACTAAGGAAATCTGAATGATCCGGCTTGAACCATCGTCATTAATAAGTAGCGAAACAGGTTGACACGCTGCGCTCAAAAGAGCAGGGGAAAAGTAGGGGTGTTTCTTGGCTACCTACACAGACCTTTAAAAGTACCCCGGTGGACAGGACAAGTCTAAAGATGGAATGCCCGTATAAACGGAACGTTTAAACCCCTCATTGGCTCTCTCATAAATAAGTGAGCAATATTACTTACAAGAGTAGTGAAAAGTGTAAGCGTATACCTTTAAGGGGAAAGGATGTGGCTGAAAGCTAATGCCTAACTGTAATGGTTAGGATATGCCCACTAGCCACGGTGTGGATATAGAGACCGCGACAATTAAGAGTTTGATGACGAGTGCGAGTTTAAAGACTACGAGGTTGTATATAGCTCCTAAAGTTGAGGTTACAAAGCGGGGGGTCGTAGCCCTGTTCCTACTGACAAATAGGGTATCTACATCAGGAGCCGTGTGCTGGGAAACTCGCAAGCACGGTTTGGAATTGGAGTTGGGGAAGGTGACTTCTCTTTCGACCATAACACGGTCAAACTAGGAGCCGTATGAGGTGAAAGTCTCAAGTACGGTTCTGAATGGGAGGAGATCAAGGCGACTTTATTTTCGACCCCTAATGGCTATAGCCAGATAAATGTCGGGTAAATGTATCAGAATATGCGATATTAATCCAAGGAGTGCGAAACGTTTAGGAGTGAAATAGGGCTGCAATGCCTGAAATAACCTTCCAGTGGGACTTCCACCCCTTGGTGGAATATAAGGGATTCACCTCCCTGACCATCCCATAACTGTTTATATGTCCCGACGCTTGGAGAAATCTAAGCAAGGCAGGGAACTCAAGGTCATAGACAAACTGAGAAATCAGGGAGTAGAGAGTAACGGCGGTAGCCACCCCCAGTTTTGGGAATCACAACCCCAGGATTGAAGCGGGGAACGGAAGGCGTGAAGTAGAACCCACTACCAGATGCGACCACTGCCAACCATCCGTGACTAAGGAAATCTGAATGATCCGGCTTGAACCATCGTCATTAATAAGTAGCGAAACAGGTTGACACGCTGCGCTCAAAAGAGCAGGGGAAAAGTAGGGGTGTTTCTTGGCTACCTACACAGACCTTTAAAAGTACCCCGGTGGACAGGACAAGTCTAAAGATGGAATGCCCGTATAAACGGAACGTTTAAACCCCTCATTGGCTCTCTCATAAATAAGTGAGCAATATTACTTACAAGAGTAGTGAAAAGTGTAAGCGTATGGTGCGAGACGTTCGGGTATGAAATAGGGCTGAAATGCCCGAAATAACTACCCGGTGAGGATTCCAGCTCCGAATCTGGATATAAGGAGACCTCTCCTGACCATCCTCATAACTGGTTATATGTCCCGACGCTTAGGGAACTAAGCAAGGCAGGGAACTCAAGGTCATAAACGAACTGAGAAATCAGGGAGTAGAGAGTAACGGCGATAGCCACCCCCAGTTTTGGAAATCATAACTCCAGGATTGAAGCGGGGAACGGAAGGCGTGAGGTAGAACCTATTACCAAGACGCGACCACTGCCAACCATCTATGATTAGGAAGACCGAATGTCCGACTTGAACCATCGTAATACACTAGCAGCGAAATAGGTTGACACGCTGCGCTCAAAAGGGCAAGGGGAAAAGTAGGGGGTTCGTGCGACTACCTATACAGACCTTTAAAAGTACCCCGGCGGAGAGGACAAATCTAACGATGGCATGCCCATATAATCGGAACGTTGTAACCCCTCTAATGCTCTGCCTATAAACCAGTGAGTAATGCTATTCACAAGGCAGTAGTGAAAAATGTAAGCGCATGCTTAGAGGGTGAAGGATGTGACCAGAAGCTAAAGCCCAATTGTCATGGTTGGGATATGCCCACAGGTCACGGTGGGGATATAGATACTGCGGTCAGTAAGAGTATAATGGCGAGGACGAGTTTAAAGACTACGTGGTGCATATAGCTCTGAACATCGAAGTAGAAAGCAGGTCTCTTGATTCTGCTCCTTTGACAAATAGGGTATCCACACCAGGAGCCGTGTGATGGGAAACTATCAAGCACGGTTCTGAATGGGAGAGGGTGAAGGTGACTTCACTCTCGACCCCTAACCCTTTAAGGGGAAAGGATGTGACTGAAAGCCAAAGCCTAATTGTAATGATTAGGATATGCCCACTAGTCACGGTGTAGATATAGAGACTGCGACAAGTAGGAGTAATATGACGAGAGCGAGTTTAAAGACTACGTGTTGTATTAGTAGCTCCCAAAGTTGGAATCATAAAGCGGGGTTTCGTAACCCTGTTCCTAGTGACAATGAAGGGTATCTACATCAGGAGCCGTATGAGGTGAAAGTCTCAAGTACGGTTTGGAATTGGAGTTGGGGAAGGCGACTTCCCTTTCGACCATAACGATCAAAACTTAACATCAAGGAGTTTCAACGTGATTGAACCATTACTTTCGGGGATCGTCTTAGGCTTAATCCTGGTGACATTAGCGGGACTATTCTTTGCAGCCTATCAGCAGTACAAACGCGGAAATCAACTGATTGACTAAGATTCCCACAAGGCAGGCCTTGTCTCTGGGCTGCCTTGTCTCTGAGGTTTCGAGGAGCGATCGCGATTTTTTGATGATAATTGCCGAGAGCAGTCCAATCAGTCCAATCCAGCCACAAAAAGGGCGCGACTCAAGAGCCACGCCCGCCAGTCAAATGGTTAAGTTGATGTCCTAGTAGGTTTCAACGTGCCAACGGTGCTTTTTCTTGAGTTGCTTCTGATAATCAGACCAGTCAACATCAAACTTACCTGCTGCGGCCGACATTCCCTCATCAATGCCGCCTTCCATACCTTTGAGACCGCAAATATAAGTATGGGTGTTGGGTTTTTGGATCAATTCCCATAACTGATCGGCATTTTCCTTAATCCGATCCTGGATATACATTTTGCCACCTTCTGGGTTTTGTTGTTCCCGACTAATGGCTAATGTCAGGCGGAAGTTTTCAGGGAACTGTTGCTGTAATTCTTCAAGTTCCTGTTGATAGAGGATGTTGGGGCTGTAAGGAATGCCAAAGAACAGCCAAGCCAAGCCTTTGAACTTGTAATCTTCGTGCTGTTCCTTAAACATCCGCCACAGGAATGCCCGGAAAGGCGCAATTCCCGTACCCGTTGCCATCATAATGATAGTGGCATCCTCATCCTCTGGGAGCAGCATTTCTTTACCGACCGGGCCAGTAATAGCCACATCAGCCCCAGCTTCCAGGTTGCACAGATAAGTTGAGCAAACTCCATAGACGGTTTCCCCGGTTTCTGGGTGTTTATATTCCAACTGACGAACACATAGGGAAACTGTTTTATCATCTACATGGTCGCCATGACGGGTAGAGGCGATCGAATACAGCCTGAGTTTATGGGGTTTGCCATTGTTGTCAGTTCCTGGCGGAATAATACCAATACTCTGACCTTCGAGATAGCGCAAGTCGCCGCCACTGATATCAAAAATCAAATGGCGAACAGTCCCGGTTCCACCTTCCCTAACTAACTCTTCGTTAGACAGGCATTTGCCGATATATGGATTTTTGGGCTTGTAAATGTTAACAGGAATATCTGTTTTGGCTTTCGCTTGAGTCATAGTAGGGGTTTGGGTTCCAGATGATTGGCTCTGTTGTCCATTTTCTGGTGCCGCTTGAGTCCGAACCGGAGGGGTTTCGCCAGCAGGGTAGATATTGACAATCTTGGCCCCCATTTTAGATAGGCGACGCATCTCCTGGTTCATGCGTTCGTAGGGAACGGTGAGGTAGACTGTGCCACTGCGACGAATGGGATAGTTAAAGTTGTCAGTGTTCTGTCCCTGACGCATCCCTTCGACTTCAAAGACAAAGATACGGCCCGCCGCTCCTGTCCTCATAGCAACACCAGTTCCAGTTGGACTGTACATTCGTTATTTCTCCCTTAACAATACTGAGCTGTTCACCCAAAAACTGTGACAGATTGATCAGTTTCGGCGATTTTTAAAGCAAAATTGCTAAATTGTTCAGACCAATTACTCCCACACTCCTAGCCAGAGGTGGAGTTTATATTCCCGAACCTGTCACACTCCTAGCCATTTTATCAAAAAATGGGGTACAAAGCCCCATTCTTTAAGGTAGCCGAGGATGGCTTTTTGTCAGCAATTCTCATTTTGACCCGCATCCTGTCCAAGATGCCCGATGATGCCCAATCTTGAACGAAAGAATGGGGCTTTCAAGAATCGCTCTTGAGATGATTCTCAATAAGCTGGGGCAAAATTTCCATAATGAGAATTGCTGGCTTTTTGTGAAAGTTATTGCATATTTTTCGCTTGTATGGTAAAATTGCGGTTTTATAAATTGGTGGTCCTCCGGAAACAGAATTGGCGGTTGATTTTCACGGGTGATCTTCGGGTTCATCGAGATGTTCGGATACATCCCGATAAAGGTTGAAAATATGATGGTCTTTGAGACCATAGACTACATTGCGTCCCCTTTTCTGATAACTGACAAAGCGCATGGTCCTCAGAATTCTCAGTTGGTGGGATACGGCGGATTCGGTCATGTCAACGGCGGCGGCTAGGTCTCGCACACGCATTTCTTTCAGGGCTAGTGCTGACAAGATACGCCAGCGGTTGGGGTCTCCTAGGGTACTAAAAAATTCTGCCATCCGTTGGGCCTTTTCCATGCTCAAAATTTTCTCTGGGGCGAGGGGCTGGTGGTCGTGGTGATGGGGATTGCTATCAAGGGTGTCAGACATATTGTGATGTGGGGGTTTGACTGTGGGGGATTAATCTCAATTCTAAAGAAATTATTAAACTTCCAGATACATATATCTGAAAGTCTGTTCAGATGTTATAGTAGTTACTATGAAAGCTTGTTCAAGCATAAGTCTATTATATCTTGAGGAGAAGTTCTGATGACCACGGTAACTCAAATGAAATGCGCCTGCGAGTCCTGTCTGTGTATTGTGGATACGACAAAAGCGATCGCCAAAAATGGCCAATATTACTGTAGCGAAGCCTGTGCTAATGGCCATCCTAATGGGGATGGTTGCGGTCATAAGGGTTGCAATTGTCACCACTGATTAATTAATTTGGGGGGTAGCAGCAGAGTTGATGGATGGTGATAGATAATCTGCTGCTATTTTTTGGGGAATTTAGCCGATCGCTTTGCTGACTCTGGTTGGGTTACACTTGGTTTCACCCAACCTACAAAGTCTCTACCAAGTCTTTAGTTGGGTTACACTTGGTTTCACCCAACCTACAAAGTCTCTGGTTAGGTTACACTTGGTTTCACCCAACCTACAAAGTCTTTAGTTGGGTTACACTTGGTTTCACCCAACCTACAAAGTCTCTACCAAGTCTTTAGTTGGGTTACACTTGGTTTCACCCAACCTACAAAGTCGGAGTGATCATGAAGTTGAGGAAGAGTTTTGGGGAAGTTTTAGGGGTATTTCAATAACAAACTCGCTTCCCACAGACTCTTGGGAAACACAACGCAGGGTTCCTCCGTGTTTTTCGACGATAATTTGATAGCTGGTGGATAGTCCTAAACCTGTTCCTGAACCCACGGGTTTGGTGGTGTAGAAAGGGTCAAAGACTTTGGAGATGATTTCCTGACTGATACCAATACCGTTATCAGCAATGCGAATTTGGACGGTTTTTTGCTCGGTTAGCATGGTGCTGATCCAAATCATACCTGGCTCGTTGATAATTTGTTCCTGGGTCTGTTTTTTGTAGCGATCGCAAATAGCATCAATAGCATTATTGATTAGGTTGAGAAACACCTGATTAAGCTGTCCAGCACAACATTCAATCTGGGGAATATCTCCATATTGTTTATGGACTTGAATCGCGGGATGTAATGGTTTTTCTTTCAGACGATTATCAAGAATCATCAAGGTACTGTCGAGGTTTTCATGTAGGTTAATATATTTAACTTCCGATTCATCCAGCCTCGCAAAAGTTCGCAGGGATTTAATAATATCTCGAATCCGATCTGCTCCCAAAGTCATTGATTTAAATAGACGCGGCAAATCTTCTATTAAAAATTGAAAATCAATAGTTTCTATTTCTTCGGTGATTTCCGGGTGTGCTTGGGGGCAATGCTTTTGATATAGTTCAATTAGTCCTAATAAATCTCTGGTATATTCTTTAGCATGGGTAATATTGCCGTAAATAAAGCTGACTGGGTTGTTGATTTCATGAGCCAAACCTGCTACCATTTGCCCTAGGCTAGACATTTTTTCGGATTGCACTAATTGAACTTGTGCTTGTTGAAGTTGGTTTAATGTAGCTTCTAGGGTTTCAGTTTGCGCTTGTGCTACTCTGGCGGCTTCCTGGGTGGCGGCGTAGAGTTCTGCTTGGTTCAGAGCAATGACTAATTGATTAGCGATCGCTTCTAATAGCGCGACTTCTGAATGAGTCCAATTATGGATATCCTGACAATGTGCTAGGACTAAAGCTCCTTTAGTGTCTTGTTGTGTCTGAATGGGTAAAATCAAAACAGAACGGCATTCTAACACCAAAAAGAAATTGCGAATAGTGGGAGTCGGACAGGTGGCAATATCATCAATTCGCATCATTTCTCCAGATCGGATATATTTGCTAACTGGACGCAAAGCATCGCCGGGGTAAAGTTCAGAAATACTCGTGAGAGAGTCAATTTTGGCTTCTTTGCGAACTTCCCATTCAGGGGTATCTAAGTCGCTTCTATACCAGACAAAATAGGTGCGATCTATATTTAATACACGCCTAATTTCAGCGACAGCAGTTGCCAAAATAGTATCTGTATCCAGGGAGTTACGAATCAACCCAGATAGACAATTTTCGAGTGCTTCTCTTTCTGCTAGTTCTCGCAGTTGTGCTTCGGAAATTCTTAAATTTTCCTCAGTTTTTTTAAGGCTGCTAATATCAAAAGCTGTGCCAATAATTCGGTTAACTCTTCCCGAATCGTCTATAATAGGATTAAGAGTAGTGAGAAAAAAAAATTTATTTTGACCAAAATTCAAATATTCCTCATACTGTAATGATGACTTTTTCAGCCAACAAGTTTCATAGTGACAGCGGATAGCTTTAGCATATTCATCTAAAAACATATCTTCGGGTTTTTTACCGATAATATCCCTAGATTTGATGCCAGTAATTTTTTCGGATGCGGGGTTCCATCCCACAAACTGAAAGTCTCCATCTTGGGTAACATCAACGACAAAAATTGCTTGTTCAATTCCATCATAAATACTAGAGAGGAACTGCTCACGATCGCGCAAAATTTGCTCAGAGTTTTTGCGATCGGTAATATCCATAGCAATTTCAAATAGGCGCAGTACCTGTCCGACTTGGTTACGAACCGCCTCCCCGCGACCTTGAATATAACGAATGCCATCAGGTCTAACAATACGGTGGTCAATTTCGTAGGATTTTCCGGTAGCTAAAGCTCTCTCAACTTGGTTTAGCCAATTGTCGCGATCGTCAGGATGAATAAGTTTTAGTAATTCCTCAAAGGTTAAACAATCTTGGTCTTTGACCAAACCCAAAATCTGCAAAAATTCATCAGAACAAGTAATTTTTTGAGTAACAACATCATATTCCCAATTACCTATATGAGCAATACGCTGCGCCATTTCCAGGTTTTCAGCTACTCGCAAGGCTTCAGTTTCTTTCTGTTTACGTTGAGTAATATCTCGGTTACTAACCCGTTTTCCCTGATACTGTCCGGCTGCATCATAGATAGGCTGATAGTTATGACCAATCCAACGCACTTGTTGATCGCGGGTGATCATACGAAAATCTATTTCCTGGTTATTACGATCGCAGACATTTTCATATAAATAAGGAATTATGCGATCGCGATCTTCAGGATGAATAATTTTTGCCAATAGGCTAGGGTCTTGCATAAACTCCTTGACCGAGTAGCCAGTTATGCGTTCACAGGAGGGAGAAACATATACAATTTCCTGTTGAGGATTAATCCAATATTCCCAATCATAGGTAAAATCGATAATCCTTCGGAACTTATCTTCAACAGCCTTGAAATTATCGGCGATCGCTTTTTGTTCAGTAATATCTCTACCTACTCCATAAATAGACCCCGACTCGAACACAGGCACAAAAGTCCAGGACCACCATTGATAGGAGCCATCTTTAGATAAAAGTCGATTTTCAAACTGACGAGTTTTGCCATAATGTATAGCATTAAATTCCTGAAAAGTTATGGTTTGGTCTGGCTCATATACCAAACTCATAAAAGAACTATCTATCAGTTCATTAAAATCATAGCCTAAGCTAATTTCCCAGGCGGAATTAAGAAACTTAAAGTTACCTTCCAGGTTGAGAATTGCCACCAGGTCAACGGTATGGTTAAATAGGTGATCGATTTGATTTCTATGATGCCACCATTCAGCTAAACGTTTTTGTAGAGAAGCCAGTAACCTGTGCTGTCTGAAATTGAAAATATGAGTAAATTTCGAGGTAATAATAGCTGGCAATTTTGCGGGATTATTACCATCATGATAGTCCCCAGCCATTTCCGTATCAAAAATAAAGCCATTCAAGACAATATCGTGATTAGGTTTTCTCTCGGGCTTGGCACTGGCATATAGCAATTTCCATTGGCCATCTGGGGTGGTATATTGCCAATGTCTAGACCAAGTTTTTAAACTGGCTGCACAATCATAAATAGACTTATAAAAATTTTGGCGATCGCCCTTTTTTTTTAATCCAAAAATGTTGTCCGAATTGATGCAAAAATCATCTAATTCTACCCCATAAATATCTCTAAAATTGCCAATAATATAGGTATATTTTTCACTACCATCAGCAGACAATAGATATTGATAAAATACCCCAGAAATCCCCGCCATTAATTCTTGAAGTTGTTGGCATTCATTCATGAGATTTCCATGTTTACCTGTCAACTCAGATTGTACAGATGGTTCTGGGGTCATTTTCAGTGCACCTCTCTACTCAATCAGACCAAGGCTTTAAGGGCGCGTTTAACACTTGATGCAAGATTTGAATAGGTAATAGGTAACAATCCCAAGTTTCCACCCTATAACCCATTTTCCGCGCACTTTGCTATCTCCGATCATAAGCCATATTATTATCAAACAATAATAAGTTTTTAAACAGCACGCGGCCAGGAGTATCCCCTGGGCAAAACACTGGCATAGGGAGAGGGTCTGATACATTTACGCGACATTTATCCGGCTATTGCCTGACAATGCGACGATAGCACTATTACCCGTTAAGGTAACAGAGGCGGTATCCCGCAAAGCTTTTAGAAAGATTCCAAAAGCACCGTTCCAGTCCCTGGGTAGAGTGAACCCGCACTCCGGACATCGGAACACTTTTGAGCCACCTAGCTGGGAATGCACATGACCACAGTGAGTACAGGTTTTGCTGGTGTATTCTTCCGTCACATCTACAACTGTGGTTCCAGTTATTTCCCCTTGATGTCTCAGGGTTAGTTTGAATCGATAATGCGCCCATGTCAGCATGGCGCGGGCAGTCTTGGATTTGATTTTCCGCTTCACCTTGGCAACCATGTTGGAAGTCTCGAAGGTCGGCAGAAAAATTATGCTGTAGTTGTGAGTCAAGTAGTGAGCAATTTGTTTGTGGGCTTCATCAACTAGATTGCGGATTTTGGTTCTCATTCGTTGAGCCGCTTGCCTCATCCGTCGCCTTCTTGAACGACAGGGTTCCTTGGCGATTCGGCTCATCAAATCATCCAAATGTTGACATAGCCTAGTAATGCCTCCAATATCCCCGGAGCCCAATTCCAGAAACCGAGAGCCATCAAACCCAGTTATGAAAGTTCGCACACCCGGGTCTAATGCAATTACGCCAGTAGCTTCAGTTGGGGTAACGGCAACTGGTTCAGGGAAAATCGCCAACCATCGACCTTTGGTAAACACCAACTGAGTCCCTTGCCCGCAAGCTTTAGGGATGGGTTCGGAAACCATGAAAATTAATCCTTTCGTTAGTCTTGGATACCAACTCCCTGAAGAGAAATTAGTATTATTGAACTTAATCCCTTGAGAGCTGTCACGACAACTTCTAAACCTGGCATCAGGACTGGCGCTCAAAGCCTGATAGGCATCAAAGATGGCATTTTGCCGAATGTGGCAGGGTGTTTCTTTGACCCATTCGGGTAAGTCACTCTGCATCACTTTATTGCGTAACTTTAACTTGCTTAGTCGTTTACCACTCCTAGATAATGCAATTGCTTGGTTGTAGCAATACCTACAAGCAGCCAGCCATTTACGCCAGACTTGATTTAGCTCGGGGCTGGGGTAAATCCGGATCTTCTTTGACCTGAGTTTTGTATTTACGCACTCCGTATAATCGGGAACTGAAGCAGTGGAGGATGGCGAGGATGTCCTCAACCATTTCTCGTTCTGGACTGAGACTTGTCTGGTTGAGAACCATGAGTGAGCACCTGTTTTGCTCACAGAGCCATCGAAACAAGTCAAATCCCCATATTGCCAATCGGTCTTTGTGGGCAACGACAACCATGCCGACATCTCCTGACAAATGATGTCCCAGTAAGGCCAGCATTTTCTTTCCCTTGAAGTTGAGCCCGCCTCGGATTTCTGAGACGACTTCTCCTTCGGGGTAGAGGTTGGACAGTGCGGCCACCTGTCGGTTGAGGTCGGACTGCTGGGCGCGGCTACTAACTCTGGCATAGATAACGACTTTGCGTTTGTCACTGCCTGATTTGGCAGTATATCACTCAACGTTGTATCGTCGTTGCCCAGCGGGGGTTCTGATGGTGTCGATTGAGCCATTGTCGTCCCATCTGCGGAGTGTTCTTTCATGGACTCGAAGGATTTGAGCCGCTTCCTTGGGTTTGACATATCTGGCAATAGGTTTATCCTCAACCCTTCTCGCTTATTATACCCTATTGCCCTAAAATATTAACCGAATTTGAGATTAAATCATGCTCTCGAACCCACCCCCTAGATCATGATGTCAATTAACGTCGCCGTCTTCCAGAGGAACCGGAACGGCTGGGACTTCTACTACCACTACCAAAACTGGGTGTACGTTGTCTTTGGGGACGAGCCTGCTGAGACTGACGCAAATTGCTAGTTCCCGCGCCAGAACCGGTTGAGCGATTAACATTGGGGTTAGTTTGGCGAGTAGTAGAACTAGGGGAAGAACTGCGAGCGGTTCCAGTAGTGCGGAAGGTTTGCCGATTTCTAACGGAGGCGGGAGGTTCATTGTACCTAGTGCGATATTGGGTGACCGCCTGGTTGTAGGTGTTACCAGAACCGCCATAGCCAACTAATGAACTACCGGACTGATATGCGGGGGGAACATAGTAACGGGGGGAAAATAAGCTAGTGGCGATCGCACTACCCACAAAGGAAGCCGCAAAAGGAGTCCAGAAATTAGACTCTCGGCGCACCACCACCGTTTGAGTCTGACCAGTTTGAGGATCGGTGCGGGTTTCAGTCACATTGTGGACATACTCAATCTGGAAATCTTCCGTCAGGTAAAAAACTGGCTGATTATTTTCGATCAACAGATGACTTTTTTCACCAGCTTCAATTTGTTCGTCCGTCAGACGCGCCATTTGCAACTCAGAGGTCTGAAATACTGGCGGTCTGGCGTTCAGTAGCATTAAGCGATACTCTCCAGTAGCATCATCATATTGCGCTTGTTGAACGGGATATTTGCCATCAGCGAGTCGGTTAGTCGCCGATGCTGAACTGCGGACTGTTTGTTGAGTGGTGGTCTGTGAGGAAGACCCACAAGCCACGGTTGTCCAACAGAGCGCAAATACCATTAAAACCGTGATTACTTTTTTGGGTAACATAATTTTAGCTAAAGTTAACTTAGGAAATTTCTCTGCACCCTTTATAGGGGTACGAGTTCGGGAAAGTTTTGTAAAAGCTGGTCTTCCGTGAGTACATCACCCAACCGCGCCGGGGAAAAGTGAATTTGAATGGCGCGTAAACTCCCTTGGTAGTGGAGGTTAATGATGCTTTTCAGTCCAGCTTCCATGGCTTCAAAACTGGCTAGGTCAGTTTCAAGGTCAGGAACTTCCCCCTCACAAGCTATTGTAACTATTACAACCAAGTTATAGGTGATAGGTAGGGACAGGGGTTCGTCTGGATCGATTTCTTCTTGGTTCAAGTCCGGTTGACTGAGATACCTTTGGGCGGAGTCCGTGAATAACTCGTTCACATAGTCCCCGGCTTCTTCTTCATCCCAGATCACGTCTCCTTCATTACCAGCGGACTGCCAATAGGTATTGTACTGGAGAAGGCTTTGACAGACTTCTACGAGTCCCTCTCCCATGATTTCCAGATCTCCATCGTGGTCTATGGCTTCGCGGGTGACTTGGTTAAGAATACCTAGTAGTGGCGCAACTTCAGCGCCGCCTAAGTGTAGGAATAGCCGACAGACGACAAAGCGGGTCTTACCCATCATTTTATTAAAGCGATCGCCTAAGCTGGCCATAATTGACTCCTCATTGGATTACTGCAAACAGATCAGTTATGTTTTTAGGATATCGCGATCTTTTGTCTATCCTGGAACCTCTTGGGACAAAAATTATGAGTCATTCTTCCTCCTTTGAGTCATCTTCTGCTAGTCCTACTATTCCCAAAATGAAGTTTTCCACCAAGTTAGCTTTTGGGGTGGGAGACCTGGGGACGGCGATGACTGCTAATATTTTCGCTTTTTTCCTGTTGTTTTTTCTGACCACTGTCGCGGGACTACCAGCAGGAATGGCCGCCAGTGTACCCATGGTGGGTAAAATTTGGGATGCGGTTAACGACCCAATTATCGGGGTTTTAAGCGATCGCACTAAGCACCCATGGGGACGGCGCTATCCCTGGATGATTTTTGCTGCGGTTCCCTTTGGCATATTTTTCTTTTTAATGTGGATCGTACCTAGTACCAATACCCAGACTCTGTTTTGGTATTATGTAATTATTGCGATCGGCTTTCATACCGCTTACACCGCAGTTAATCTCCCCTATGCCACCCTCACCCCCGAATTAACTCGCGACTACAACGAACGTACTAGCCTCAATGGGTTTCGCTTTTCTTTTTCTCTTGGTGGTAGCATCCTGTCTCTAGTTTTAGCTTTTGTGATTTTTGATGCTATTGAAGACCCAGCTACCAGATATATGGTTTTGGGTTTACTCTGTACTATTATAGCAGTCCCACCCATATTTTTATGTGTTTGGGGAACTCGCGATCGCGTCGCCCAGGTACAGGCGGCCATGGGAGAAGTTGATGAACCTACATCTTTACCCCTCTCGGAACAGGTCAAAATTGCTTTTAGTACCCGTCCTTTTTTGTTTGTCATCGGCATTTATTTATGTTCTTGGTTGGCGGTACAACTGACGGCTGCAATTCTCCAATATTTTGTAGTCTATTGTATGGAACTTCCCGAAGTCTATTTTACTCAAGTGGCGATCGTCGTTCAGGGAACCGCTTTATTAACCTTATTTATGTGGAGTAAAATTAGTGAAAAATACGGCAGAAGAATTGTATATATCAGCGGCATGGGATTTTGGATAATTGCTCAATTATCTTTATTTTTTCTACAGCCAGGACAGTTGTTTTTGATGTATTTTCTCTGTTTTATTGCCGGATTGGGAGTATCTACCGCTTATCTGATTCCCTGGTCTATGATTACGGATGTTATTGATTATGATGAACTAAAAACCGGACAGCGCCGCGAGGGAATTTTCTATTCTTTTATGGTTCTCCTGCAAAAAATTGGTTTGGCTTTGGGTATTTTTATGGTAGGTAAAACTTTGGATTGGGCGGGTTTTATTGAATCCGTAGCTGGTCAACCTATACCAACTCAACCCGAATCAGTATTATTGGCAATTCGATTGGCGATCGGACCTCTACCTATGATCTTATCTATCGTGGGAATTATCCTTACCTATTTTTATCCAATTACCAGAGAATATCATCAAGAAATCTTACTGAAATTATATCAGTCTAATATTAATGAATAATTAATAATGAATAATTAATAATGAATAATTAATAATTGTAGGGGCGGGTTCTACTGCTTCCTAGGCTCCCAACCAGAAGATGAAGAAACCCGCCCTCTGGGGTTCTACTGCTTCCTAGGCTCCCAACCAGAAGATGAAGAAACCCGCCCTCTGGGGTTCTACTGCTTCCTAGGCTCCCAACCAGAAGATGAAGAAACCCGCCCTCTGGGGTTCTACTGCTTCCTAGGCTCCCAACCAGAAGATGAAGAAACCCGCCCTCTGGGGTTCTACTGCTTCCTAGGCTCCCAACCAGAAGATGAAGAAACCCGCCCTCTGGGGTTCTACTGCTTCCTAGGCTCCCAACCAGAAGATGAAGAAACCCGCCCTCTGGGGAGAGGGAGGGGGAGAATGATTTAGGGTGAGGGTAATGTTTAGTGCGATTTCCCGGCTGCATCAAATGATGTATGATGACCCTAATCTTTGGGGCGTATTTGAGATTACAATAATCTATTTTTCAGTCGTCTGATAATTTGCAAATCTTGTAAATGTGGAGTTACTCCTATTTCAGTTGATACAGGTTCCCTGTATTGTAGACAGTCTATGACAATCAAAGCCATGACAATGAAAAAAGCATGACCGAGATACTCTATCATGGTATTTGAGGCCAATTGACGAGGGCAATTCGGGGAAGGCGAGGCCATATCCCCTGTGGTGGTTTCTTCTGTGGGTAGAAGAGTCCGGGATATAGCAATGTCCTCAGAATTGTGAACAGGTGGGGTCAAATCAGTGCTAGACATAGGTTATTAATTAATGTGGTACTAACCTGCTTATCATCACTCCGGAAAATTCAAATTCCGGTTGAGAAAATCTTAATTTTTCGGGGAGGTGTCCCGGTGAAATAAAAGTACCCCGTCGCGACTATATCCCAATTGAAACTCTGGGATATTTTGAAGTTTGACGATGAGACCGTCCACAAGTTCCTGTGAACTATTCCAGCCTGGGTAAGTAGAGTTTAGTAAGACCCACTCAAACTGGGTGAGGTCCAAACTTTCCGCCCCTTGGGTAGCCAACATCAAAATCTGGCGGTGGGTAAGGTGGGGGGCGATATGGTCTGCGGTTAAGACGCTTCCGGGACTGTTGACGAGGGCGACAGCTTCCCGCGAGGGGGAAACAGTGTCAAAATGTTCGAGATATCGCGACCAAAAATAACCGTATTTAGCTAAAGCCAAGAAAGCTAGTAGCGACCATAACATAATATGGCGGGGGTTTCGTAGCCAATGGGAGTTACTCCCTAGGGCGGAAATTACGGCTAGTAACAAAAATGGCAGTATGGGGACAGAATAATGCTGGGTGAGGTTTTTTTGTTGGAGACTACTGCTAAGGAGGTTAAGGGCTAAAATTGGTAATGCGCCGATGATGGGGGTTAAATGGCGGGGTGAGAGTCCCCACAGCAGGGGAAGTATCAATAGCAAGAGATATTCTAGGTTGGCTAATGTGAAGAGTTGTCGCGCCACCAGTCGGGGTTTTAAGAAGAGGTTTTTGGCAATTTCTGTGACTGAGTTACCTAATTCACCATATCGCGCGACGGCTTCGGGTTGACCGCCGCTGAAGTGGGGGATGATGATACCTGTGGCGATTATAAACCATGTCAGCCCTAAAATTATGGCGATCGCACCACATCTACGTCTGTTTTCAAATAGGAATAACCAAACTCCCATCGCCGCCACGGTTAGGGACAGGACGGCTTTACAGCCCAAAATTACCAGGACCACTAGGGAAAACCACAGGACTTGTTTCGCCCTGGCTTGGTAAACGGCGACCAATAACAGGGGAAGCGCGATAACTTCTGGGTGAAAGTCGAATAAGTTGACGTTGAAAATCAGGGGATATAGCAAATAAACTATCGCCATTAAGTTAGCTTGGGTTGGCTTTAAACCCGCCTGTAAAGCCAGCCATTGGGTTGGTATCGCCCCGACTGATAGGGCTATGGCTTGGACTGCAAACAGCCAGTGTACATCGGGATATAGCTTGTAAAGCAGCGCTATGGGGTATAAAATCCAAGCTGCATGGTCGCCGAGTATGTGGATACCCCGAAAGGTGACAAAGGGTTTCTCGCCTTGGCTAATTAGATAAATGCCATTATCGAAAATTCCTAAATCGAAGGCGTTGGACTGAAATAGGGCGTGTCGCCAACTGCTACCAAAAAATAGGACTAAGCTAGTTAGGAAAATGATTAGGGGTAAGGAATAGGGCGGAAATAGGGCTTTTCTCATTCGTCCTCGCTGGAAAATGTTGATTAAAATTGTACATTTTCCACAGAGTACACCGATTTCAGAGTTGGGCTGTTAAATTAAGGGATTGTAGATCAGATTCTGGGAGTTAGACGGGTTGAAGTTAACTGGAAATATGGGAAAAACTTTGATGATGTGGGGTCGTCATCCTAAGTCGGGGTGGATTTTATCTATGGCTGGGTTAGTGGCGATCGCCATTATGGCTTTTCTGTGGCATCTTGGTAGTGTGGGTTTGGTGGATGAAACGGAACCTTTATTTGCTGAAGCCGCCCGTCATATGAAAATCTCCGGTAATTGGATTACTCCCTATTTTAATCAGGAAACTCGCTTTGATAAACCGCCTTTGATTTATTGGTTAATTGCCCTGGGTTATTATATGGTGGGGGTGAATGAGTGGGCGGTAAGATTACCTTCTGCTATCTCAGCGATCGCTTTAATGGTAGGCTGTTTTTTGACTGTACAACAATTCGTAACTACTACCCACCCACATCTCAAATTTGCCCAGATTAAGCCTTCTGCTTGGATAGCTACTGCCTTAGTGGCTTTGAATTTACAAACTCTCATCTGGGCGCGTCAGGGAGTTTCGGATATGTTATTAAGTGGCTGTATGGGTTTGAGTCTCTTTAGCTTTTTTTGGGGATATGCCACTACTAAGGAACCGGATCATAGTCCCGCTATTAAATTGATGGATAAACTCAGAAATTGTTGTCACTGGCAATTTCCGAATAAATGGTATTTAGGATTCTATATTTTTACAGGATTAGCCGTATTAGCCAAAGGTCCTGTGGGTATTGTGATCCCCGGCTTAATTGTGGTGGTTTTTCTGGCTTATGTAAATCGCCTGTGGTCAGTTTTGCCAGAAATGGGAGTGATTTGGGGTGGGATTATTTTCGGATTAATTACTGTACCTTGGTATATTTTGGTAATTATTGAAAATGGTCAAGACTATATAGATTCGTTTTTTGGTTATCATAATGTCCAGAGATTTACCAGTGTTGTTAATGGTCATAGTGCGCCGTGGTATTTCTATTTTATCGTGGTTTTAATCGGGTTTTTACCCTGGTCTATTTATTTGCCCATAGCCATATATCGGCTGGGATTTTGGCGGCGTAATCAATGGATTAATCAACCCAGAAATCAGCAATTGGGTTTATTTGCTTGGGTGTGGTTTGCCTGTATTTTTGTATTCTTTACTATCGCCGTTACTAAACTTCCTAGTTATGTGCTGCCTTTGATGCCTGCGGCGGCGATTTTAATCGGGATTTTTTGGGGAGAAGAATTTGCCAAAACTGGGAATTATATTAATCTTAAAAATCGCTGGTTTTTTAATACCGCATTAGTTAATATACTGTTTTTAGTGGTTTTAGCGATCGCCATTATTTACAGCCCCCAATTTATCGGACCCGACCCAGCCGTTGAAGATTTAGCATCAGTAGTTAATAACTCTGGCTTACCGATAAAAGGTGGTATGATCTGGACAGCTACTGCTGTTTTAATTGCTTGGTTAATAGGCAATAAACGTCAGTGGCGACTAATTATTGCAGCCAACCTCATCGGCTTTATTTTATTCTTTAATATGGTGTTTGTACCCGGATTATTCTTAGTAGATGAATACCGACAAATACCTCTAAAAAATATCGCCCAAAACTTGGCAACTTTCCAACAACCCCAAGAAGAGTTATGGATGATTGGATTTGCTAAACCTACCGTAGTATTCTATTCTCAGCAACCCGTCCATTTTTTCAGAATAAACGACTTTTTGAGGGCAGAAGGTGAACCCCTCTTGCATATCCTTGATGTCCTACAAAACACCTCAGAATCCCCCACAGCCCTCGTAGTTAGTCGCGCCAAGGATTTAGCCAGAATTGGACTACAACCGGGAGATTATCCGATTTTAATAGAACAGGGAAATTATCAACTGGTTCGCATTTCCAAGCAAATTTTATTATATCGTGTTATTCACCATGAATAATTAATAGCCCAGAAATCATGTAGGGGCGGGTTCTGCTGTTAATGACATCAAAGGGCGATCAGATGAATAAACCCCCACCCGATAATTAATAATTAATAATTAATAATTAATAATTAATAATTATTAATTAATAATTAACTCGCCCCACCGGATAATTAATAATTAATAATTAACCCGCCCTATTTATGGGGTTCTGCTGTTAATGACATCAAAGGGCGATCAGATGAATAAACCCGCCCCACCGGATAATTAATAATTAATAATTAATAATTAATAATTAATAATTAATAATTAACTCGCCCCACCGGATAATTAATAATTAATAATTAACCCGCCCTATTTATGGGGTTCTGCCGTTAATGACATCAAAGGGCGATCAGATGAATAAACCCGCCCCACCGGATAATTAATAATTAATAATTAATAATTAATAATTAATAATTAACTCGCCCCACCGGATAATTAATAATTAACCCGCCCTATTTATGGGGTTCTGCCGTTAATGACATCAGAGGGGGATAATATGAATAAATCCGCCCTCTGGGGAGAAGAGGATTAGGCAAAAGTTGAATTGCCAAAATCCGGGGGTATATCCTGAATACGTCCAGGACCGATCGCCTGTATAGCCTCTTTTAAAACCACATCTCCAGTATATAAAGCACGGCCAACAATGACATCAGTTACCCCCAAGGGTTCTAATCCCAATAACCCTAATAAATCAGTAATGCTACTGACACCGCCGGAGGCAATAATAGGGATTGAGACGATTTCCGCAACTTCCCGCAATGCCGCTTTATTGGGACCCTGTAAAGTCCCATCCCGGTGAATATCAGTGTAAATAATGGTAGCCACGCCCAACTGTGCCATTTGGTGGGCTAGGTCTGTGGCTTTGACCTCAGAAGTTTCTAGCCAACCCCTAGTCGCCACTTTACCATCACGGGCATCAATTCCCACAGCAATTCGTCCGGGAAACTCAGCGCATAACTCAGCTACCAATTGGGGATTTTCCACCGCTACGGTCCCCAAAATTGCCCTTTCTACCCCTAAATCAAATAGGGCGGCGACAGTATCACGACTACGCAACCCGCCGCCGACTTGAATCGGGACTTTGACAGCTTTGGCGATCGCACCAATAGCCGCATGGTTAGTAGGTTGTCCAGTTTTCGCCCCATCAAGATCAACTAAATGCAGACGAGTAGCGCCCTGGGACACCCATTCCTGGGCGACAGCCACAGGATCTTCATTAAAAGTCTCGGCTTGGGTGTAGTCTCCCTGATACAAGCGGACGCAGCGCCCTTCTAATAAGTCTATGGCGGGTATTACATTCATTGGCGATTGATAAATTGGAACAAGGTTAATAGCTTTGAAACTCCCGCCGTTAATCGCTAAAGCCATCTAACGGGGGATTCTGGCTTCTTTCAGACTGCCTCTTAACTATACCACTCAATTACTCTTGAAACCTCGGTAAGACCGACTCCACAAGCATTTTAAACTAGGTTTCTTCTCCCGGCTATGTTGTACCCTCACCCTAGTATCTAGGCGGTATTGTTTCCTCTAGTTACTGGTCAAAATTCATCTCGCCATTAAGGCGATCGCTTCTAACGGGAGTCATATAACTGCGCCAGACTCCTGGCTATTTATGCGGTTTCTGGGTCTTTCTCTTCCATAACCTCCGATAAAAGGGTTGATAGTTGAGTATTCAGACGGCCGGATCTAACAAATTCCGCATAGGTTTCCGCCTCAATATCAACTAATTCTTCCTGAAGTAATTCTATGGTCAACTCTTGCAGTTTGGGTTCTTGTGATAGTAACTGCTGAGTTTTGGTGGTGATAGCTTCTAATTTAGATTTAATCAATTGGGCTTGATGTTGATAAGCATCAGGGTCTAATTCCTGCTTAACAACCGATTGGGAGAGGTGGTTTTGTACTCGGTTTAGGGCTACACGACGGGCTACTAATTGCAGATATTCTTCACGCAAGGGTTGGTCTTTGAGTAGTCCTAACCATTGCAGGAGAGGCTGGGTAGTTAAACCCTGAAATAGTAGACTAAATAAAACCACCCCGAAGACTGTCGCGATCAGATTTTCCCGTTCAGGTATAGCTACTGGAACACTCAAGACTAGGGCGATAGAAACAGAACCTCGTAAGCCTCCCCACCACAGCATAGTTTGATTTTGTAGGTCTATTTCTGATTTGGCTAATGTGTTACTGATGGCGGTTAAAGTAAATGTGGATATTACCCTAGTTAGCATCATGGCTAGGACGGAAACCGCAATGGGTTTTATGTTGGTTGCTAAACTCGCAAATTCAATTTGAGCGCCAATTAATAAGAAGACGATTGAGTTCACCAAAAATGCCATAAATTCCCAAAACTCGCTGACGATTAATCGGCTACGGGGATTCATACCAATTCGGGAACCAAAATTTCCTAAAATTAACCCTACTACTACTACGCCAATAACTCCAGATCCGCCTAAGTCTTCGGTGACTACATAGGTTCCATAGGCGGCTAGGAGGGTGAGGGATTGTTCTACTAGGGGAGAGTCAAAACGCTGAGTTAGATAGGATATCCCAAACCCAATTATCCCCGCAATAACTACCGCAATTCCTGTAAATAATAAGAGTTTTAAAACGATCGCCGCCGGGGATATTTCGATGTTTCCCATAGGAAAACCGACTAAGATGATGAACGCTACCACCGCTATACCATCATTAAATAGGCTTTCCCCTTCCATTAAGACTCGCAGACGTTTAGGCGCTCCTAATTCCTTCATTAGGGCGACTACTGAGATGGGGTCGGTGGCTGATAAACTTGCACCTACCAACAGAGCGATCGCTATCGGCATTCCTACCGCTAAATCTAAGCCAATAGCTATCCCTACTACACAAATGACTACCCCAATAGTTGCATATAAAAATACCGGGAATAAATCTCGTTTTAGGTCTCGCCAATTCAGATTCCAGGCGGCTTCAAATAGTAAGGGAGGCAGGAAAATTTCCAGGATTAGTTCCGGTGATAATTGGATTAGGTGGATGTCTTCAAAGGCTAAAAATAATCCGACAATTACCAATAATAGGGTAAAGGGGATTTTGCGCAGCCAAGGGAATAGACGAGACATGGTGGCTACACTGAGGGAAATCAGCAGGACCAGCAAAAATTGTTCAAGATTCTCTTTGATACTGATCTCAGCGATCGCAACTTCTGGAGTCATAGTTTAAGATAGTAGCGACAACCACATCATACTATCACATTTACTCAGGATATTTTATAATTCCTCGCAGGATTGTTAGATGATTATCATACTTGGGATGTCTAAAATTCCGCTTCCACTTCGATGATTTCTGTGTACTCAAACTGATTGGGACTGAGTTTAACTAGGGGATAGTTAACCCCTTGTAAATTAATGAAATCTTCCTCACAATCGGGTTTGGACGAGTTGTAAACTAGGATATATTCTCGCCCAATTTTGGGTTGAATTTCTCTAGCGACTTCTCCTCGCCATTGGGTTTTGGTGACTAATACAACTAGCTGGTTAGCTAACTCTGGAATAATGCGGGCTATTTGGCGGCGGTAAATTTCATCTAAACTACCAAAAGGGGAATCCATCACAATGGGAAATGTACTGCTATCTGGTCCCATAAGGGTATTTTTTTGACTCCATTCTCTAACACCTTCGATAATTCCGCCAATAAAGGATAGACTGAGAATTTGATTTTCTCCGGTGGAAGAGGCTACTGGCGCATCTTCTCCAGAGGTTCTTTCCACTAATTTAAGTTCGTATTTGGGGCTGAGTTGCGGTTGATAGGGGGTAAAAGAAATTTTGGCAAAAATATTTTGCACTCGGCTTTCTAACTGTTGACGGAATTGCTGATCTAAACGTTCCAGGACTTGGGATAATCTGGCGATCGCATCTTCCGTCGCCGCAATGCGTCGCTGCGCTGTTATCTGCTTCATCTCATTCATTTGTTGGCGATCTATTTGTTTCGATAGTTTCTCGCATTCTTGAGTGAGAGTCTCAATTTGTTGAGAATTTGAACCCATTTCTCGGTTCAGTTCACCAATGCTGCTTTCGATTTCATCTAGGCGTTTTTGCAGTTTTTGAATATCCTCATCTGGGAAATTGCGTAGTTTTTTCTTAATATCATCTAGTCGGGTTTCTATTTGGGATAATTCCGCCCTATTTTTGCTGATAGATATTTGATGATGGTCAATTTCTTGCCAAAATTCTGCTAGTTGGCGATCCACATCATCAACTTGGGTAGACATACGGATAGCGGTTTCTTCAATATCTGCCATTCCGGCTTTATTTAACCAACTTTTGAGGCGATCGCATTCCGAACTTCCTTCTATTATAGGAGTTCCACAAATGCACTGCTGGCGGTTAATTAACTCATTCACAAATTGCTTAGTAATTCCTGTCATCAACTCTCCCTTTTCTCGCATTCCTGAAAATAGGTTACGAAAATCAGCGATCGTATCTGACAACAAAACCGGATAAGCCCTAGTTGATAACAGTTTATTAATCGATTGTTTCGACTTTTTTAAATTATCTCTGATTGAAATAATTTGACTCTCTAACTCACTTCGCAATTGTTGCAACTCCGCCGCCCCACTTAAATCTAATAAATGGGCATTTAGGGTACGTTTCAACTGTTCATGATGTGCTAATTCTATTTCGATTTCCTTTTGTCTTTTCGACAAATTATTGATTTCATCTTCCCGCTTTTTTTTGTCGTTTAAAAACTTTTTTGTCTCAGGATTACCAATTATCGATAAATCAGTTTCTAAAGACTTTCTCGCTTCCTTTAAATGTTTAATACCCCTATTTAATACCTCCACCCCTAATAACTCTTTAGTAGCTTCCGCAATTTCCGCTTTTCTCTCATCCCTAACAATTTGCTCTATACGTTCTCCATCAAAAAAGAAATACTGATGTAAACTCATCGGTAAAATGCGATTAATAATCTCTTCTGGTGGCTGCGGCGGCAAAGTCCAGCGCCCATCATCTCCCGCCACCTGCATATATAACTCACTGTCAGAATGTTCGATTTCCCCATTTTGTTTATAGGCGCGACAGACCCGTTTAACCTGATAGCGTTTATGGTCATGTTCAAAGATAACTTCCACCCAGCAACCTACCGCCTTCCCCGGTTCTGCTTCCGTTAGCGATCGCTTATTAACCAATTGTTCCGAAACCGCAAATGCTGCACTAAATTTCTCATATAAAACCCAGCTAAACGCATTAAGTATCGTCGTCTTACCCGCACCATTATTCCCATAAATTACCGTAGTATTTCGTTCCCCTTTAGCTAAATATATAATCGGGCTTTTTCCGTAAAATTGCCGAAAGTTACACAACTGAATTGATAGTAAATTCATTGTATGACCTCTTTAATAATCTTGAGAACATCATCATTAATGTTCCAGGGACTTTTCATATATAGTTTATCTCTTTCCGCCTGCAAAACCCTTTCGATAATTTCCCGAACCTCTGGTGGTGCATCTGTAATCGGGTCATGAACTAATGTCTGATTAGCGTTTTCTCCATAGGTAGATTTTGCCTCCGAGAATACATTAGAAATCGCGTGAATTAAACCCTCTGAGTATTGGTAAGACATAGACTATTCCAAACGTGAGTTATCGATGGTTTTTTACTAGCGAAAAATAGGCGATTTAACATAAATATATTTCATTATACCACAACCCCCATAATCACGTCAACTCTGAGACAACCAGAGATCATGTCTGGGCGGGTTATGCTGTTAATTAGACTTGGCACCAGTCAAAAAACCCGGTTTTTTAGAAAAATCTTGGTTAACAACCAGAAAGCCCGATAAAAACCGGGTTTTTCCGTCCCCGAAAACCACCCTCGGGGGTGATGGTTAATGATGGATGATTTATAAATCCAATAAACCATAGCGTTTTTGTAGCTGTAATAACTTCACCCTAGCCTCTCCTGCATTGTCCGCAATATCAGCAAACTCCATAAACCGGATCAGCTCTTTTTTTAACAAATTCCGTTCAACATCTAACGTATTTCTGCCCAAGTCTGGCGGTAAAACAATCATATCAAAAACCGTCGCCCTATCCTTTCCGGGATGAGGTCTAAGAACCCGTCCTCGACGTTGAATAAATTGGCGGGGGTTGCTGCTACTTGCCAGAATTACCGCATGACGAATAGCTGGAATATCTACCCCTTCATCAAGACAGCGAATAGCTACCAAACCCTGTAGTTGTCCTGATTCAAATTGTCGTCGCAATTCTTCCCTTTTTGCCATAGGAGTAGCGGCGGTATAGGTATTAACACGATAGCCCAATTCTGACCCTAATAAAAAGACGATCGCTTCTAGTTGTCGGTCAAAGCGAGTGCCTTTTTCCGTGATACCATCCCCACAATAAAATAGCGTGTGGCTGGTCTGTAAACGATTACTCATTAACTGTCTCAGGGCTTTAACTTTATTATTAGCAGCCCCAATTATTCTCGCCCTTTGCATCAATAGCGCCGTGATATTTTCGTTAGTTTCCCAGTCCTGATCATTGTCCATTAAAGCCCAACCAATGCGAGTAGTTAGGCGGGAATAAATCAGAGTTTCAGCCGGGGTTAATTCTACCAAAATCGGATAGTATAAATAATGAACTAACGCCCCTTGGCGGATAGCTTCAGCCAGGGTAAGTTCCGGTTGTAAAACCCGACCAAAATACTCCATTAAAGCATTTGTACCCTGGTCATCAAAATGACGTTCTGGGGTAGCAGAAAGTGCTAGACGTAAACCGATATGTCGTGGTAAACTAGCTTCTAGGCGAGGCGCACCTAAGTTGTGGGCTTCGTCGCCAATAATCAAAGTTTTGGGGGGGAAATACCGCAGTTGAGACTGAAAGCTATCGGAAATTAGGGTGGCGTTAGTGGTGATGACTGCGAGAAAGGGGAGATGACCCGAACTTATGTTATAAAGGGAGGTAGATAGGTGTTTCTGCCAATTGTGGACGCTTTCAAAGGCGAGTAGGGGAGTCATCCCAAATTTCTGGGCTTCCCGTCCCCACTGAGTCACTAGGTGGCGATAGGGACAGATAACTAAAACAACTTGTAAGCCAATTTTATGATATAATTCAGAGGCGATCGCTAAGGCTGTGATAGTCTTACCCGTACCCGTTGCCATTTTCAGGGTTCCCCGTCCCTGGTTAGCAAACCATTCGGACACCGCCTGACGTTGGTAGTGTCTCAGGTGTATTTGTGGGGGAATGACAGGGATACCAGGTAGACTCACCGCTGAAACACAAGCCCTATATAAATATCAAAAATCACCCATCAAAAATCAATCATGATCTGATTCCCAGTCAGGACAGGAGTCACCCTCCACACCTAATGGGTGCATTCCACAAACTAACAAATTCCCGCCGTAGATTTTACCATGATAGTGATTACATCCGCGACAGGCTGGGTTTTGGGTCGCGCTGGGGTGAACATAGGTGACAAAGGGATCAAAAGTTTCCTCCTCCTCAATATCATCTAGTCCCAAATCTAAGTATATATCCAGAATCGGCTCAAGGATATCATTTAAACACTGGTCTAAGTCGGGAATCAACTTATTCTGGACTTCCTCAGCAATTTCTTCGGAAAATTGGGTCAGGTCATCCATGATATGATTAAATTCTTCCGTCACATCTACAAAAAAATTTTCCACCTCAAGAACTGCGGCTTCTATACTCTTAACCAACTCATTAGACCAATCTTCCATTAGGCTTTAGCGGCTAACTGCTTCAATATTTGACACTGATACATTTACGCGACATTTATCCGGCTATTGCCTGACAATGCGACGATAGCACTATTACCCGTTAAAGTAACAGAGGCGGTATCCCGCAAAGCTTTTAGAAAGATTCCAAAAGCACCGTTCCAGTCCCTGGGTAGAGTGAACCCGCACTCCGGACATCGGAACACTTTTGAGCCACCTAGCTGGGAATGCACATGACCACAGTGAGTACAGGTTTTGCTGGTGTATTCTTCCGTCACATCTACAACTGTGGTTCCAGTTATCTCGGCTTGATGTCTCAGGGTTAGTTTGAATCGATAATGCGCCCATGTCAGCATGGCTCGGGCAGTCTTAGACCTGATTAGACGCTTCACCTTGGCAACCATATTGGAAGTCTCGAAGGTGGGCAAAAAAATCAGGCTGTGTTATGGGATGGCCAGGGATGCGACCCAATCAAGCAAGGGGTTGAAGTCCTCACCGGGTAGTCCCCACGCCCATTTCAGCTCTATTTCATACCCGAAGGTCTCGCACCATACTTGGTATTATACCGTATGGCCGTAAAATGTTAACCTAATTTGAGATGAAATCATGCTCTTGAGCTAATCATAGCCCTTTTTGGTTTCCCATACTCAGGTCTTACAGGATTATTTGACTACTCCCCGCGCTAAAGCGACGGGGATTCCCCGGAGGGATTTCAGAACTTCCGACAAGTCGGACTCCTAGGCGAAGTCAAATACGCCTCTATAGGTGGCCCGAAGGCTTCCTTTTACTTATTTTCATTCAATCACCTTTTGTCTCTCGCCAATGAAACGTCTTTGCTGCCGACATTTCTGCATGATGCAAGTCTGCCCTCACGGGATGTTAAGCCCCTTTCATTTGGGTCATAGAGAAGGCGATACCATTCTATCATAGTCATTGCGGCTAAAGCCGCCGAGTCGTTTTTCCGCCCCGCTTTAAAAAGACGGAGCTACCAAACTCCCGAATTTTTGCCGTGTCAAGGATAAACCCATCTTACACAGAGCGATCGCACTTCTGGATAAATTAAATCAATCATTTTCCAAATTACGCAACTCATCCTTGAGTTTATCAACCTGATCGCGCAAGTCTTCAATATTATCATCACTCGCCGGCGCTTCTTCCTCATCATCAATAATTTCGATGCGACGAGGTTGCGCCGACTGAGGTGGTGTAGGATTATAATCAGCGCCTGGTTCTTGTGCTTGTCGGAGAGCATCGTCAACAAAACGGCGGGCTTCTTCCGTCGTCATTTCGCCACGTTTCACCAGTTCATCTGCTAATTTTTGGGCTTCTACCTGTAACTCAGCCAGTTTATTCCCCGCCTTTTCCCCGGCGTAGGAAGCCAAACCAACCCCAAGGTAAACTGCTTTTTGGACTAAATCTCCAAAACCGGGCATAGGGAAAAACTCTCCAGGCAATAATTAGGGGAAGTTAAAAATGGGAGTGACCCGGATTCCACGCCTATCAGAAGCATCCCGTGTTGCTGCTACCTTCCGGTCCTGACAAGATTTAGGCGTTCTGACCGCATAGGTCCAGGCCACAAAATTTATTATAACACAGAAATTCACGGTGCAACCACACACCACTCAAAAATTTCGTAAGTCACGCAATTATTAACCACCAGAGGGTCATCAGCCACAATAGCTTGGGCGGCGGCCATAGACTCAGCCTCAAAAAGCAACATTCCGCCGCCTCGCCGGACCCAATAGCCGCTGCGCGCTTGATGTCCTTTAGCAGCCAACTGCTTGACATACTCGATATGGGCGGGGACATATTGATCAAAAACCGCCTTTTCGACAATTCCGGTTTCAATTTTGGCAAACCAAGGCATAATCGTGATTAATCTAATGTTTTAATCGTTAACACTTGGGGCGGACTCGCGTCTGGGGGATACAGAAAGTCAAATTCCACCTGTCGCCGTGTTCGGGGTTGAATGTCTAATTCAATCAAAGGTTCCCCCTTTTGTCCTCGGTTTTGGACTAGGTGAAAGTATCGGCTAACTGTAGTTCCCGAATCATCAGTATAGCGGAAACGCACTGTTCCTCTGAAAAATACCCGGCTGGGAGGTTCCTCGAAAAATTGCACTCCCCCGTCGGTGAGTTCATTACTTTTGAGGGGGGTTTCCATGGTGAGGACTACGGTTTTAGGGGTATTGGTGGGATTGGATAAGTCTAGGGTTAGGCTATATTGAATGCCATAGTTCCCATGGGCTTGATAGGCGGTATCCTCATAACGAACTACCATGGGGGCGCTTTGGTTTTGGTTGGTTCCTAATTTACCTCCAGGTAGGGAACTGAAAATATAGGAAATGGCTTGACCGGGTTCGGGAATGGTTAGGTTAGTTATCTCGGCTTTCCAGACTGAACCTAGGGCGACTCCAGCAACTCGACCATAAATGATGTTCTCTGGACTATTCGGGGGGGTGGGTGCTAGGTCGCGGGGAGTGACTAGAGAACCATTCTGTAATAATTCTACCCATGATTCTAGGGCGGGGCTAGATTCGCTACCGTCGGGGTTTTGGATGGCAAATTGAGCTAGACTAGCTATATGCACTGCACCGCTACTCTGGAGCCGCATAAGAAGCGATCGCCCATTGAGAGGTGGTTCTAATGTTTTTACCGGAATAGGGGCTTTAAAGACCATCTGAAACTGCTGTGGTGGAATGATTACTTGGTCGGGAGGTGATGACTGTCCCCCTACTCGCAAAATCTCCCCCATGACTCGACTTCCTGGACCTGCAAATACTGTCCCATCATTGTTGTCTAATACGGGGGGTAAGGGGATAAATGGTGCGTCTGGTTGGCTGAGATAGCTGGCTGCTTGTAATATCTCTAAGGTGACCGGTTCGCTGGTGGGGTTGTAAGCTAATAAGCCCAGATATAGGGTGCGTAAGTCTTCGGGGTCGGTAGGTCGAGCGATATGATGGGCAAAAATGTCGAACCTACCGTCAAAGGGAAAGTTAAGATGGGCATTGGTTTGGGTTTTACCTTCGGGGGGAAAGGTTGATAGTAAGATACCCTCGACTGGTACAACTTCCGGGCTATTGCTATTGAACACTGGAATATTATCTAGTTGACCAGGAAGGGGACGCACTTCTTGGGGTCGGGTGATGACTACTGGCGGCGGGGGGGTGACTGACAGGATTAGGGGAGCGATCGCTAGTGGTAGCATAGAGTGATGGTAATCTGGATAATTGAGAATGTTAACTTATGGATTATACTGATTGTCAAATACTTTGTGTATGGTAGGACAACTTTTTTGGCAAGTTGAGGGCTAATGTTCGTGCTATGGTAAGACTATGAATGGCGATCGCTTAAATCGGAAATCTTTAAATGTCACATCACCACGACTACAAAGATTAGTGGATCGGTCTATTGATGTGTTAGAGTCTCTGTTACAAGACCGGGAAGTTTCCCCTTTAGACCGGGCGGCGATCGCTCTGAAAATCCTGGAAGCGACGGGGAGTGATCTCCGTCAAACTTTACCATCTGTTAATGTTAATATCCCCGACTCTCCCCTAGTTTTGGGTAGTTATGTTCAGATGGAAAATTTCTTGTCTCCCTCAGAAAATAAACAGGCTTTACAAATAGCGATCGCTTCCGCTGACCAATTTGTGGCATCCACAACTACAACCGGGGCTGTCAACTACCGAGAATCGTCGATTCTATATGCGACTAAGTTCCCCGAATACTATAAATTTATGAAAGGTCGCATTTTAGAAACTTTACCGCAGGTATTATCTCAGTTGAAACATCCCCCTTTTACCGTCGCAGAAGTGGAAATGCAGCTAACCGCCCACCACAATGGTGGATATTATAAGATTCATAATGACTCTAGTAGTGCCAAAACCAAAACTCGCACCATCACTTATGTCTATTATTTTTATGACGAACCCAAAGCCTTTACCGGCGGACAACTGCGACTTTATGAAACCGAGTTACGCAATGGTGTCGCCTACAACAAAGAGACCTTTAAGACTATTGAACCCATTAATAATAGTATCGTGTTTTTTGATAGCCGTTGCAAACACGAGGTCATCCCTGTTAGTTGTAATTCCCCCAACTTTAAAGACGGTCGTTTTACCCTAAACGGTTGGCTGCGGCGGGGGTAAGACTAACACATCAAAAACCTGGTTGAGTTTTTATCTATAAGCGTTCAGCAATTCCAGATTAATTAGTAGCAAATACAATGCCAGCAAATCGGAGGATTAAATAAGTTGTGAATGACCAGTTACCCCCTCTCCTCAATAAAGCGATCGCCTCAGAAAAACGCCTAGATAATTTATTATCAGATTCTCTAACTTTAGTCGAAAACGCCCTAAATAGTTCTGAAATATCTCTATCTGAAAGAGTCGAAATAGCCTTAAAAATTTTGGATATCTCTGGTGTCTATCATCAATTAAATCGCCCCCAAAATTCTAATGATGATCCCGAAGTTGCTGAGACTAGCACCACAGACACCCCTAGGTTATTAGAAGCCAACTTTATCCAGGTTGACAACTTTTTATCACCCGAAGAACAAGCAGAAACCTTTAAGATAGCCTTCCAAAATCATGATAAGTTTTTCCCGTCTGGAGTCGCCAACAAGGAAGAAAATACCCGCAAATCTTCGGTTTTACTGGTGCAAAACTTTGATGAATACTACAACAAAATCAGACATAAAATTCTGCAAATTAGACCGCAAATCTTAGCCCAACTTAACTTACCGACTTTTTTGGTTTCCTGGGTGGAAATGCAAATGACAGCCCATAACCATGGAGATTATTATTATATCCATCAAGACATGGATGGCGAAAAAATTGCCAATCGAGTTTTAACATACGTCTACTATTTCTATGAACAGCCAAAAGCCTTCTATGGTGGAGATTTAAGGATTTATCCCACCTACATTAATGGTGATGGTTATACGATTGGTGAACAGTTTGTTACAGTGGAACCTCGCCATAACAGTATCATCTTTTTTGATAGTCGCATGAAACACGAAGTTCTCCCAGTTTTCTGTCCTTCTGGGAGGTTCGAGGATAGCCGATTTACCATTAATGGTTGGATTCACCGTTAAAATAACCCTATAGGGGGGGTTGACAATATACGGAAACTGATGCTATAGTATTGACATAATCTTTTTTAATAATCGATAATTTGCGTAAATTTTAAAATTGCAAATATTCCCATTATTTGAAATAATAACAGAAGTCACAAGCAAAAGCAACCTATCCCCCCCCAAAAAAATTTTTTGCAACATTTATTAACATTTTGTTACAAAAATAAAATTCACGATGCGATCGCCTGAGAGAAAGTTATGGTAGGGGCGGGTTCCGCCGTAGCGTGTTCGGTTCACAGGGGTTAGCCTAGTCAACCCGCCCCAGAACCCACCCGATAACCAGCACCACGCCATGGTAGGGGCGAGTTCCGCCGTAGCGTGTTCGGTTCACAGGGGTTAGCCTAGTCAACCCGCCCCAGAACCCACCCGATAACCAGCACCACGCCATGGTAGGGGCGGGTTCCGCCGTAGCGTGTTCGGTTCACAGGGGTTAGCCTAGTAAACCCGCCCGACAACGCACCCGACAACCCGCCCGATAATGCGCCCGATAATGCGATCGCCGTACCACGCCACAATCAAAAATGGACATAGCAGGTTCCCACAATTTAAGATTAAAATGTGAGATACTTCTTAACATTGTCTTAGCACGCATCCGACAATTATTTCAAATCACCGTGATTGATCTCGAGTGTTTTCCCTATAGTGTTGGACACGAAAATGATGGGGTATGTTTGTTGTTACGCATGGGGCCCCATCACATTTTGCTTGATTGTGGTTTGCGGGATATTTCCCCACTGCTAACATCTTCCCAAGCATCTATAGCTGACTTGGTGATTTGTTCCCATGCTCATGCGGATCATGTTAGGGGTTTGTTGGCACTACATGAAAGCTGTCCAGAGTTACCAATTTATGCCAGTGATGTTACTAGCCAATTGTTACCCATCAACTGGCCAGAGGAACTGTCATCAGGGCAAATGCCGAAATTTTGCCAACCCCTACCGCTGCGAACAGAAGTCCGACTGAAGGAAGGACTAAGCATCACCCTATTTCCTGCTGGTCACCTGCCCGGCGCGACTTGTATGCTGCTGAAATATAATGCACCGAATCGCACCTACAAGTTATTTTATACGGGGGATTTTTTCCTATCCAATTCTCGATTAGTGGAGGGTCTACCCCTAGGGGAGTTGCGGGGACTCAAGCCGGATGTGCTAATTTTGGAAGGGAGCTATGGAACTGCACGCTATCCCCACCGCCGCCAATTAGAAAACCAACTAGCCGAAAGAATTTATCGAGCGATCGCCTCTGGTTATTCCGTACTAATTCCCACCCCAGCATTAGGGTTAGGTCAGGAATTATTAATGCTACTGCGTTCCCACCACTACTTCACAGGTAGGGATATTGACATTTGGGTTGATGGCCAAGTCCAAACCGGGTGCGATATATATTTGGAACTGCTACCCCACTTCCCAGCGAATATACAGAACTTTGCCCAACATCAGCCACTATTTTGGGATGAGCGAATCAAGCCTCGTGTCCGTCGCCTCTCCCCCGAATTGTTGCCAGAACTGGAGCAATCCCCCTGTATTGTGATTGTAGATGACGAGACGGATATTGAACAGTATTTGCGCTATCGTCCTCGGTTGTGGACGTTATTTTTATCAGAAACTCCCGGACACACCAGGGAAATATCAACCTTGGTCAATTCTGGAGAAATTTTGTTAGAAAGCTATTTTCTGGCCGAACATTGCGACGGTCCAGGAACTACCCAACTGATTCATAACCTGCGACCCCAGCACGTGATTTTTGTGCATGGTTCTCCTATTTATTTAGCGGATTTAACCAATTTAGACGAATTGCGGAACCGCTACCAATTGCATTACCCAGCAGCAGGCGCACAGGTCCCATTACCCATTGGGGAGACTTTTCTACAACCGACCCTCCCAGAAACCCATTATCAGGGGGAGTTAACCGAGTCGGCTACCGAGTTAAATATTACCCTACCCAATGCTTTGTCTGTCGATCCACGGTGGTCTACCTTTGCAGATACGGGAATTGTGGAGGCCAGATGGCAGGGGGAAGAGTTAGTTTTGCGGGGAATTTCCCAGCGGGAATTTCTCAGCAGTCAGAGCGATCGCACAATGCCATCAGACTTAGACTGTTGCGGGAATTGCCAATATTACCGAAGCGGGCGTTGTTGGAACCCAGTTTCGGCTTTATATGGCTTTAAAGTCACCCCAGAGGGTTACTGTCCGGTGTTTGAGCCGTTAGCCCCCCGAGACCAGTAACAGAAGGGACTATTCGCGATCGGAGTCGGTGGAAGGGTTACGCAGTTGCTCGGCTTCTGGACATTCATCAGATACCTGTAGCTCGAAATAGCCACGGGGAACTGATGCCAACTTTTGACTAATAGATCCGATGCTCTCGAGGCGCACGATTTCTTCCCAAGAAGACACTTCGTCATCTTCTTCTGTTTCGTAGCGCAGCGTGACCAAATCCCCCTCGATATCAAGAATATGGGCTTTTTCGATCCACCTTTGCTGGTCCCGCAAAAAGATGCAGACTTCGCGGCCATCACAACAAAGTTGATAGATCTTGCGATGTAGCATTTTTAACTTAATCCTGAGAAGTTCGCTGGCTAGGTCAAATCGCCATATTAAGGCGTTGGTCTGATGGGGATGATTATAAGTCATCCATGCGCGCTTATTGTACCTGATGTTTGACTGAATCCCATCTGTGTAATTTTATTAATAGCGCATCATTGCTTATTATTATACAGTGTAATCACAAATTTCGGTATCACTCCGATCCATGCGGAGGCGGGAAGTTATTAATCTAGCCGGAAAAAGATCTCAATTATGGTTTACGCACAAAATTTATCCCAACCTACAGTATTTGACCTCGCGCGATCGGGTGATTTTCGGGCGATCGCCTATCTGATTAATAGCTACCTAGCCCCCCAGGGGATACAGGCGCGGGTCATCCCCGATCGCAAAGGATGTTTGCAGGTGCTGGTGGAGTTTCAACAAGAACCGATCGCCGAGAGAATTATTAAATATATTTGTCATGTCCTGTGGAAGCTGAACTCTCCCCAGGTCTTGGGGGTAAAAATTGCCGGTCGCTTCATGGGTGAACCAGATATCCTGTGGAACCAGTCCGTTCGTATTGTCACACCCGCCGCGCGTCAACATTTCCATAGACGAAAAGGGACTCGCCTGGACTTTAAAACCCTGCGGACCTTGCTGCTAATGACCTCAGTAACCGCTACTTTAGTTCTGGGATGTTGGGTGAGTTATTATGAGGTAATTGGTCGGGATGCTCAAGCTATGACCTATTCCCGTGGAGACGAGCGGAGGCAGTCGGGTCAGGTAGCGATGACATCTCCCCCAGTCACTAGACCTAATCAGGTGCGGGCAGCTTTAGAAACTGTCCCCGTGATTCAACATGAAAATGTATTAAATCCAGAGGACCCTACCGTAACATTAATGTTTGGGGGAGATGTGAACCTGGCTGGTTCCTTTGCTCAGAAAGTTGGTGATAATTATAGTTGGGCTTTTTCCGAACTACAGGAATATCGGGATGCGGATCTAGCTATGGTGAACTTGGAAAATCCTCTGACGAGAGCAACCCTCGCTCGCCCTAATCGACAATTTAATTTTAAAGCTGATCCAGAAGCAGTTAAGGTATTAACAGAAGGTGGCATCGATCTGGTCAATTTAGCCAATAACCATATCATGGATTACGAAGAAGCAGGACTGGTGGAAACTCTGGAAACCTTGCAGCAAGCCGGTATTCATGCGATCGGAGCAGGGCGGGATATCGTCGAAGCGCGACGACCGAAAATTATTGAGGTAAAAGGACAGCGGATCGCTTATTTTGGCTATTATGATGCTGATTTGAATGCGGCCGGGGAAAATCGGGCGGGAACTAACTCTCGTGATAATGAACAGATCGCCGCAGATATTAAAGCTGTGCGTGACCAGGTAGACTGGGTAATTGTTAATTATCACTGGGGAGTTGAACTTTCTGATTATCCCGGAGATTGGCAAATTGATCTGGGTCGCTATACCATTGACCAGGGAGCCGATGTGGTGATTGGACATCATCCCCAGGTTCTTCAGGGTGCCGAGATATATAAAGGCAGACCAATTGTTTATTCCTTGGGAAATTTTATTTTTGGTGGTAACAATCGCAGTGATTACGATACAGCCATTTTAAGGGTTTCACTAAAGCAAAATCGGAAAATGAAGGTGGAATTTTTACCCGTTGAGGTGCGAGGATATCAGGCTCGTGTAATGCAAGGGGAAAGCGCCAAGGCTACTTTACGCCATATTGAGCGCATTTCCCGGATTTTTGATCAGCCGATGCCGTACCAGGTAGTCCTGAAGGCTCGTTCTACTGAACCCGCTTTGAGTGATGCTATAACTACTCCTGAAGTACATCAGGAAACTTTGTCCCCTGGGTTATCGAGGAATGAAGAATCAACTACTATTATCTTAGATGATGCGGATAGTGAATCTTCCGTTGATGCTGATCAGCCGACAACCCCATGGTCGGAAACTTCTGGGGAGTCCAAGCAGTTGCAGCCTTTTATCAAAACTCCTTTTATTACCGAACCTTTTATTTCTCTCCCTCAACCTGAAGCGAGAACTTCAGAAGGCAGCTACAATGATTCCCAGTCGGAAATTTCCGGCTATTTAACAGCCGGGTCTCACCGCCAAGCTAAATGTGATCAGTCGATCGCTAAAACCGATAGGGTTTCTCCTCTGGCTCATAGTGGTGAGGCTATTCGTCTTCCTCAACTAGGGTGTTAGAGGTTTATTGGTCAGGATCTAAAACTTTCAACAATGTCAGCGTGCGTCACCCCATGTCATTTGTCGTGTTTCGTCAACAGCCCCACTCCACTTGCGGGATGGGGTTTCTCCGAGGAAGATCATGAAAATTATCACTGTGTGACGGCACCCGACAAACTCTACTAAATTCCCAAGGAAGAATAAATTACTGTGTTTGCGATCGCACTTAACCAAAAACAATATAAGACCTATACCCTATGTGACCATAAGGCAGAGTCCTGTCTGGAGGTAGTACCGGAAAGGGGTGGGTTAATTACTCGCTGGTCAGTTAAAGGTGAAGAACTGCTATATATGGATGAGGAAAGGTTTGCTGACCCCAGTTTGACCGTCCGGGGTGGTATTCCGATTCTGTTTCCCATCTGTGGAAATTTACCCGATAATAGTTATACTCACCAAGACCGGGAATATGGGCTAAAACAGCATGGCTTTGCTCGTGATTTACCCTGGAGCGTAAGAAAACAAGACGAAACCAACGCCGCCTCCATTACTCTAGGGTTAACTAGCAATGAGGAAACGCGATCGCTATATCCCTTTGACTTTGAATTAGAGTTTACCTATACCCTCAAGGGAAACGGACTAGAGATTTTCCAGCGTTACACTAATCTATCAGGGTTAGTGAACAGTATGCCCCCTGAGTCCATGCCTTTTTCAGCCGGTTTACATCCTTATTTCTGGGTCCCAGATAAAAGTCAACTGCGTTTTCACATTCCAGCCATGCAGTATTGGGACCAACCCACCCAGAGTCTCCACGATTTTCGAGGTTACTTTGATCCTAATGTCGAAGAAATCGATGGGATTTTTGGGCCTTTGACCGGATTAGGAGCGACCATGACTGATTTAAGTCGCAATTTAAGATTATCCCTCAACTACAGTGCAGCTTATTCCCGTGTAGTCTTTTGGACTGTCAAGGGTAAGGATTATGTTTGTCTCGAACCTTGGACTGCACCGAGAAACGCTATGAACACCGGAAAACTGCTAACTCACCTAAAGCCGGGAACCAGTTGCGAGATGGTAGTTTACCTTATGGCAACTTTTTTATAAAAAATGTTTGACAACCAAAATTAGCTATGCTACTATAGAAAACTGTGTGAGATTACAAAAACCACTCACGAGGGTCGCTAACTCAATGGTAGAGTACTCGGCTTTTAACCGATTAGTTCCGGGTTCGAGTCCCGGGCGACCCATTCGCACTGTGTTTCCAGTGATAATTGCGTAATTAGCTCCGCGCCGATAGGGGAGCGTCGGGATTAGTCGCTTTCCACTGAGGGGGGGGCGGCGGTAAGCCAGCTACGATGGGCGGAAAATTGACAGATTCATCGTTGATGGTATGATGGATACACCTGACAGGGCAGTAAATAGCGAGGAAAAACTGCTATACTCGGTTTGGTGGGTTGGAAGCCCGGGCTGTAGTTTGAGATTCAGCGTCGGGTAGTTCAGTAAATATAACTTGATACAATGAGCCATAAATCGTAAAATTGTTTTAAGATTGTTTTAATCAAAACCTCAATTAGAGATTAAGAAGACTTAGGAGGAGACTTTATGGCGATAGTACCGATGCGGTTGCTGCTAGATCATGCTGCTGAGAATGATTATGGCATCCCGGCTTACAACGTTAACAACATGGAGCAGATCCAATCGATCATGCAAGCTGCTCATGAAACCAACAGCCCCGTGATCCTGCAAGCATCTCGTGGTGCTCGCTCTTATGCTGGTGAAAACTTCCTGCGCCACCTGATCTTGGCGGCGGTGGAAACCTATCCTCATATCCCTGTGGCTATGCACCAGGATCATGGAAATTCCCCCGCCACTTGCTATTCTGCAATGCGTCATGGCTTTACCAGTGTGATGATGGATGGGTCTCTGGAAGCTGATGCCAAGACCCCCTCTGATTTCGAGTACAATGTGCGGGTAACTGCTGAAGTGGTTAATGTAGCTCACTCCATTGGTGTGAGTGTAGAAGGGGAACTGGGTTGCTTGGGTTCTCTGGAAACTGGTATGGGTGACAAGGAAGATGGTCACGGCGCGGAAGGTGTCCTGACTCGCGACCAATTGCTGACCGACCCCGATCAAGCGGTTGAATTTGTAGAACGTACTCAGGTTGATGCTTTGGCTGTAGCCATTGGAACTAGCCACGGTGCTTATAAGTTCTCCCGTAAACCGACTGGGGAAATTTTGGCAATCAGCCGCATTGAAGAAATCCACCGCCGTTTACCAAATACCCACTTGGTGATGCACGGTTCTTCTTCTGTTCCCGAAGATCTGATTGCTTTGATCAACCAATACGGTGGTCAAATTCCTGAAACTTACGGTGTTCCGGTTGAAGAAATCCAGAAAGGTATCAAGAGTGGTGTTCGGAAAGTGAACATTGATACTGACAACCGTTTGGCGATTACTGCTGCTATTCGTGAAGCTGCGGCTAAAGATCCTTCTAACTTTGACCCCCGCCACTTCATGAAGCCTTCTATCAAGTATATGCAGAAGGTTTGCGCCGATCGCTATCAACAGTTCGGAACTGCTGGTAATGCTGACAAGATTAAAGTTCAAACTCTCGACGAGTTCGCGGCTAAATATGCTAGTGGTGCTTTGAGTGCAACTTCTAAAAAAGCTGTGGCTGTGTAGTTAACTTATGTTAACTCAGAGATGGGTTTTTAAATAATTAATTTAACCCGGTTTTATGCCGGGTTTTATTTTTTGAGGAGGTTCGAGAAACAGGTTGATAGGAGAGGGTGAATTCATCAAAAGGGATTATAGAGGAGATTAGGGATAAATTTGGGGGTAATTTTCTGGCTCGACAAAATTACCATCACAATCAGACTTTTCTCGATATTCGATCGCCTTAAAATCGACTTGATCCCATTGATATTTAGCAAAAGATCCACAATCTCCTATACCCCGATATTTGGTAAAGACAGTTAAAACACCCTGAATAGGGTCATAATCAACCAAACCGACGACCTCATCAATCTGAGTTTCTACCCTTTGACCACTAGAGTTGATTTCAAATGATGGTAATTTAACCCGCGAGACCTTAACACCCTGATTAGTTTCTCGATAGACAAAGAAATTATAATTATTTTGGTAGGCTGTTTGAAAGCAGAGTAATTGTACCAAATATCCCTGAGTTCCCAAAGGATAAGCAAAGGAACCGACTTGAAAGGGGAAAGAAGTACCACCGGGACAAAGGGTTAATTGGTCACGATTGCTGTAAAAATACTGCATTATGGACTCAGGAACCCGAAAAAAAGGATCACCTTGCTCAAGGTCTTCGTCGATCGCTTCTGGAGCATGATTTAATCTCAAATTAGGTTAACATTTGACGGCAATACGGTATAATACCAAGTATGGTGCGAGACCTTCGGGTATGAAATAGAGCTGAAATGGGCGAAATAACTACCCGGTGAGGACTTCAACCCCTTGGTTGATTGGGTCGCATCCCTGGCCATCCCATAACACAGCCTGATTTTTTTGCCCCCCTTCGAGACTTCCAATATGGTTGCCAAGGTGAAGCGTCTAATCAGGTCTAAGACTGCCCGCGCCATGCTGACATGGGCGCATTATCGATTCAAACTAACCCTGAGACATAAGCGCGGAAATAACTGAACAGTTGTAGATGTGACCGAAGAATACACCAGCAAAACCTGTACTCACTGTGGTCATGTCCATTCCCAGCTAGGTGGCTCAAAAGTGTTCCGATGTCCTGAGTGCGGGTTCACTCTACCACGGGACTGGAACGGTGCTTTTGGAATCTTTCTAAAAGCTTTGCGGGATACCGCCTCTGTTACCTTAACGGGTAATAGTGCTATCGTCGCATTGTCCGGGAACAACCGGAAAAATGTCGCGTAAATGTATCAGTAACTTGCTCAGGTTGACCGGAGGGAGCATGATTTAATCTCAAATTAGGTTAATATTTTAGGGCAATACGGTATAATAAGCGAGAAGGGTTGAGGATAAACCTATTGCCAGATATGTCAAACCCAAGGAAGCGGCCCAAATCCTTCGAGTCCATGAAAGAACACTCCGCAGATGGGACTCCAATGGCTCAATCGACACCATCAGAACCCCCGCTGGGCAACGACGATACAACGTTGAGTCATATTCTGATTCCATATCAGGCAGTGACAAACGCCAAGTCGTTATCTATGCCAGAGTTAGTAGCCGCGCCCAGCAGTCCGACCTCAACCGACAGGTGGCCGCACTGTCCAACCTCTACCCCGAAGCAGAAGTCGTCTCAGAAATCCGAGGCGGGCTCAACTTCAAGGGAAAGAAAATGCTGGCCTTACTGGGACATCATTTGTCAGGAGATGTCCGCATGGTTGTCGTTGCCCACCAAGACCGATTGGCAATATGGGGATTTGACTTGTTTCGATGGCTCTGTGAGCAAAACAGGTGTTCACTCATGGTTCTCAACCAGACAAGTCTCAGTCCAGAACCAGAAATGGTTGAGGACATCCTCGCCATCCTCCACTGCTTCAGTTCCCGATTATACGGAGTGCGTAAATACAAAACTCAGGTCAAAGAAGATCCGGATTTACCCCAGCCCGGAGCTAAATCAAGTCTGGCGCAAATGGTTGGCTGCTTGTCGGTATTGCTACAACCAAGCAATTGCATTATCTAGGAGTGGTAAACGACTAAGCAAACTGAAATTACGCAACGAAGTGATGCAGAGTGACTTACCCGAATGGGTCAAAGAAACACCCTGCCACATTCGGCAAAATGCCATCTTTGATGCCTATCTCGCCTTTTCAGCCAGTCCAGGCGCCAGGTTTAGGAGCTGTCGGGATAGTTCTCAAGCCATCAAGTTTAACGATGCTAATTTCTCTTCAGGGAGTTGGTATCCAAGACTAACGAAAGGATTAACTTTCATGGTTTCCGAACCCATCCCTAAAACTTGCGGGCAAGGGACTCAGTTGGTGTTTACCAAAGGTCGATGGTTGGCGATTTTCCCTGAACCAGTTGCCGTTACCCCAACTGAAGCGAATGGCGTAATTGCATTAGACCCGGGTGTGCGAACTTTCATAACTGGGTTTGATGGCTCTCGGTTTATGGAATTGGGCTCCGGGGATATTGGACGCATTACTAGGCTATGTCAACATTTGGATGATTTGATGAGCCGAATCGCCAAGGAACCCTGTCGTTCAAGGAGGCGACGGATGAGGCAAGCGGCTCAACGAATGAGAACCAAAATCCGCAATCTAGTTGATGAAGCCCACAAACAAATTGCTCACTACTTGACTCACAACTACAGCCTAATTTTTTTGCCCACCTTCGAGACTTCCGATATGGTTGCCAAGGTGAAGCGTCTAATCAGGTCTAAGACTGCCCGAGCCATGCTGACATGGGCGCATTATCGATTCAAACTAACCCTGAGACATCAAGGGGAAATAACTGGAACCACAGTTGTAGATGTGACGGAAGAATACACCAGCAAAACCTGTACTCACTGTGGTCATGTGCATTCCCAGCTAGGTGGCTCAAAAGTGTTCCGATGTCCGGAGTGCGGGTTCACTCTACCCAGGGACTGGAACGGTGCTTTTGGAATCTTTCTAAAAGCTTTGCGGGATACCGCCTCTGTTACCTTAACGGGTAATAGTGCTATCGTCGCATTGTCCGGCAATAGCCGGATAAATGTCGCGTAAATGTATCAGGGAACACTACCATGCTGGCAGAATAAGCAGGCGATCGCCATAGTTAGGGCTAATTTTCGCATATTTTTAAATACAGATGAGCATATACTGTGGTCATACATCATCCGTAGGCACAAACCAGGTAATTTTAAATGTCAGCACCCCCGGCTGAAGCACAGGGGCTTCGTGCCCCCCTTTCAGGTAGCTGACCAGCTATAGCCTTAACTGGCTACGTTCAGAGCAAGAGTTAAAGTTCTTACCCTGGAATGCGTGCTAGTTCCAGGCTCATGAACCGAATCGTTAAACATCTCTAAGGGGTTAAGGACGTGCGATTTGGATAGTACCGACTCTGAACATTGGCGTTCGCGCAGCGTGCGCGTTAGCGCAAGCGCAAACATTACCCCGCAAGGGAGTCGGAGCCAACCATAGCTCCATGGAGGGGCAACCATACCCCTCCACCCCGCAAGGGGGTGCTGGCGGCGGTCATCCGCTTGAGTCGGTTTTCCTCTCCGCGATAAATCACGGAGCTTCCAACCCTCCCAGGAGTTTTACGTGATAGCCGGAACTAACCAAATTATGGGCAGATTTTTGTTAAATTAGCAGAAATGCACTTAATCTGTATATTGAGGATACTTGACCGGTGGTAGCAAACAAGCCGATATCTCTGAGCGATCGCCAAAATATGAACAACGCCATTTTATCAAACGCCATTTCATTAAAGGTAAAGCGACTCACAGCAGCCAGCGGTCAAATGAGCCTACCCTGTATCCCGTCCATGATAGACGAATACATGGACCAGTTTGATCGAATTTTAAAATCCCTAGGACAGACATTCACCCAGGAAGAAATGACAGCCCTGCGGGAATTAGTAGCGCGGAAACTAGGAGAAGGCTACAATCAATCACCCCATTCTCGGATAATTTTTAAATACGAGCCGCCAGACCCCACCCAAGGACTCACCAGCGGCTTAAAATTAAGCGTATTCACAGAAATTCTATCAGTCGAACAGAAGTATCAACGGTGGTTAACCAGTCGCCAGGGACCCTTGTTTGGCTCTCATGCTGACGCTAAACTGATGGATGTGGTAAAAGAGTTTAACCCCCCCTCCAACGCCCCCATTCTTGACGTAGGGGCTGGGGTAGGTCGCAATACCTTAGCTTTAGCGAGGCGGGGACATCCTGTAGATGCCGTAGAATTAACTCCAGAATTTGCCCAAATTATCGCGAAAGAAGCCCAGGAGAACCAATTACCGGTGCGGGTTATCCAAAGTAATATTTTGAACCCGTCTCTGCAATTACCCCAGAAAAGCTATCAATTAGTGTTGGTGTCGGAGGTGATTTCCCATTTTCGGAATAATCAGGATGTGCGAACCCTGTTAGCGAGAATGTGTAATGCTATCAGACCGGGGGGGCTGTTGTTGTTTAACACATTTTTAACAGAGCCAGGTTACGAACCTGATAACCGGGCGCGGGAACTTTCCCAGGTGCAATGGTCTTATTTAATCACGCGATCGGAGTTAAATTCGATCATGGCCGGTTTACCATTAGAGGTATTATCCGATGAGTCGGTGTATGAGTATGAGCGATCGCACCTCCCCTCCGAATCCTGGCCTCCAACGGGTTGGTTTGAAAATTGGAGTCAGGGTAGAGATGTCTTTCCGATACATAACCCTCCCATATCATTGCGATGGATACTCTGTCGGGTGAATTAAGTTTTAAGTAAAACAACTTACCGATTCAAGAATTATGTTAAAGGGAAAAGTTACCCAAGTTTCGCTGTATGTTGTGGCTGCTGTGGCAGCATTGTTGGTGGGAATATTTTTCCCGATGATGCAATTACCAAAAATTTGGTCTTCTCGGACCGGGGAAATGTCGGAAGTTTCCCAGCCTTCAGAAGCTGTGATGAGTTTGGCGGTGTTGTCTCCAGCATCCCGCCGCCAGGAATTAGAAGAAATTGCCACCACTAGAACTACCTCCGAAAATCGCGATCGCGCTAGATTTTTACTAGCCGCGGATTTATTAGAAGCCGGACAGCCAGAAGCCGCCCTCGAAAAGTTAGATGGATTAGAGAGGAGTTATCGTGTCTTAGCGGGTCATATCCTGAAAATGCGGGCTTTGGCTTATGAACAGCTTGGAGATACACGATTAGCCTCACAGTCATGGAAGGCCTTAGTGGATGGCCACCCAGAAGATCCCGTCGTGGTCATGGGGTTATATGCTTTAGGCGAAACTAATCGGGAATATTGGGATAGGGCGATCGCTGAATTTCCCGCCCACCCGCAGACCGTAGAAATTGCCAGAACCCTCCTGAGAGAGAATCCCGATCAATTCCCATTATTGCTATTAATTGCCCAACATGGTATTCATCTACCCGAATATGGCACTTATTTAGCCAAGTTAACTCAGAATTATCAACAACAACTTACCCCAGAGGATTGGGAAAATATTGCCTTTGGCTATTGGGAGAAGATGGATTATGCTCAAGGGGCGATCGCCTATTCCAAAGCCCCAAAAACCCCTAGAAATATGTATCGACACGCCAGGGGACTATGGTTAAGTGGCAAAATTCCCGAATCACGTCGCGCCTATCAAGAGTTAATTGCCGCATTCCCCACCCAAACCGATCCTGGGGGTGAAGATGCCGGCTTAGGAAGGATTAGACTGGCGCGGTTAGTCGAGCCTAGAGAAGCCCTACCCCTGCTTAATCAAGTAGTAGACAATTTCCCTAATCATGCCGCCGAGGCCCTGTTAGAGCGCGCTAATGTGCTTGATAAACTCAGATCTACCGAGACAGCTTCTCAGAGTCGTCAGTTATTGCTAAGTCAATATAGTGATTCCGAACCCGCCGCCCAGTTGCGTTGGACTCTCGCCCAACAGGGTGCTACAGCCGGAAGACTGGATCTGGCTTCAGAATGGGCACGACAGTTAATTACCAAAAACCCCGATAGTGAGTTAGCGCCGCAAGCTACCTTTATGCTGGGAAGGTGGGCGCGACAGCAGGGGAATTCACAAGATGCCACCAAGGCTTTTGAATATCTGTTAGCCAGATATCCTGAATCTTATTATGCTTGGCGGGCTGCCGTGTTTTTGGGTTGGCCAGTGGGAGATTTTACCACTGTGCGCCCCCTCTCTCCCCATGTGGAACACTTAGAACAGCTACCTATTCCGCCCGCAGGTTCCGAGGCAGTAAGGGAATTATATCGCCTAGGGCGCGGTCAGGATGCCTGGAATTTGTGGCAGGTCGAATTTAGTAATTATCGTCAGCAGCCTTCTGTCGCCCAACAATATACTGATGGTTTAATGCGAATTGCCGTCGGTGACAACTTAGATGGACTGTGGATGATTTCCAGCCTTAGCCGTCGGAATGACCCCGAAGAACATCAGGAATATCTGGCTTTGAAGCAAAAACCGGGTTATTGGGAGTCTTTATATCCTTTTCCTTTCCTAGAAACTATTGTGAGTTGGTCAAATAAACGCCAACTAAATCCAGTCTTGGTTACCGCTCTAATTCGCCAGGAGTCGCGGTTTATGCCTTCAATTAAGTCAGTGGTTGGCGCGACTGGATTAATGCAGGTAATGCCCGAAACCGGGGCAGAAGTAGCCCAGAAAATTCAACTGACTAACTACTCTTTAGAAGATGTTGAAGATAATGTAAATTTGGGAACTTATTACTTTGATTTTACCCACCGAGAATATAACAATAATTCACTGTTGGCTGTGGCGAGTTATAATGCCGGTCCGGGTGCGGTAGCTAATTGGGTAAGGCGGTTTGGCTTTAATGATCCTGATGACTTTATCGATAAAATCCCCTATCCTGAAACCTATGGTTATGTGAAATCTGTGTTTGGAAATTACTGGAATTATCTCAGGATTTATAACCCAGAAATTTCTCAAAAGTTGGCAGAACATATCCGCACCTTTAATGATAGATTTGACTAAAGTTATGGTGGGCTGACTGTTAATCTGCGAGAGGGGAGAGTCCAGAATTAATAAGAAAAATATATTTTGGTTCTCCCTTCCTGGCAAGATGGTGTATGATTCCGTTATTCCTAGCTGAATGTTGTGAGGGGCCAGTATGACCATTTTTAAACAGTCGGTTGCTCTTGCTTGTTTTGCGATCGTAGCCTTGAGCGGTAGTCAAGTTTTGGCGGCGGGGACTATTAAAGACTTTCAGGAATCAGAGGAAACACCAGTTAACAAAAATTTATTGAGTTTAGCCCAAGACTTAGAATCTCAATTAGCAGTTCCTGAAACCATCGCGGAATTAGTTAATACTAACCCAGAAGTTGAAACCATTGCGGAATTAGTTAATACTAACCCAGAAGTTGAAACCATTGCGGAAGTAGTTAATACTAACCCAGAAGTTGAAACCATCGCGGAATTAGTTAATACTAATAGCCAAGAAACTCCTCAGTATCTGTCAGAAATCAACGAAAATAGCCCTTCTACCGATGCAATTGATTTAAATGTGGTAGCCATACAACCACAATGGCGCATTGCTGAAGAGATAGCCTTGGGGGATGATATCTTAGGGGATGATATCATAGCTCAATCCTGGCAGGATAATCCTCGCCGCGCGGCTGACCGGAATAACCGCCGCTTGAGTAACCACTTCAGCTATTTTGCGGTTGGGGGTAATATTGGCGTTACCGGGAATGCTTCTGGTTTGGGTAAGGGAGGCGGCGGCACTTTAAGTAAAGCGGGATATTCTGAGAATCTATCTTTGCACACTGGCGGCGTGCTTATTGGTGAGGGTGCTAGTGTCACGGCTTTGACCTATAGCTTCCCCATGCGGGTAGATACAGGGGGTATAGTTGCCTCTCCGTTTATAGGTGCTGGCATCATTTATGCGGACCTATTCAATAGCGATTTTAGCTTCGGTCCCCTGTTTATGACGGGTGTTGACGTACCAATTTCCTACAGTTTCATCTTGACGGGTCGCTTTAATGTAGGCTACATCAGAGAGACTACGGAAGTAGGGGTGATGCTAGGGGTGGGTTATGTGTATACCCGCAGTATATGGAATATTCTGGGCATATTCTAGGCCTAATCTAGGGACTCTAAAGGTACTACACTAGGATTAAGAATTTTGGGGCTAGAACCCTGAAATTTAACGGCTATAGATAGCTTACCTTGCTTATCTCCGAAAATGTGGGTGATTTGACCAACACCAAAACTGCGGTGTAAAACGCGATCGCCCACATTCCACTCTTGGGGACTTTTCTTGGTAGTCCCCTTGGCTTTTTTATTCTTGGTGGTGGTTTTGGCTGCTTGGCGACGGGTCAAAGGTTTATATCCCTGCACTAGGTCTGGTGGTAATTCGCCTAGGAACATGGAAGGAACACAAGGTTCGCGATACCCCCACAAACGCCTTTCCCTGGCGTGGGTAATAAATAACTGTTCCTGGGCGCGGGTGATGCCTACATAGCAAAGTCGCCGTTCTTCTTCTAAACTGAGAGGGTCGTTAATACTGCGGAAGTTGGGAAATAGTCCCTCTTCCAAACCCACTAGGAAGACAATGGGAAATTCTAACCCCTTAGCGGAGTGTAGGGTCATCAGAGAAACGGCTTCTTCTCCTTCCTGAAGATTATCTAAATCTGAGGATAGGGATGCACTGGCTAAAAAAGCCTGTAAACTGGTATCTTCCTGTTCTTCCTGAAATTGGGAAACGGCGTTACAGAGTTCCCGCAAGTTATCTAGGCGGTTATCTGCTTCATCAGTGCCTTGTTGTTTGAGGTCTTGGGAATAGCCAGAGTCTTCCAGAATGCCATCTAAAATTTCGAGGGCGGTGGTAGTTTCTAGGCGCGCGCGCCAAGATTGAATCATTTGGGCGAAGCGATTAACAGATTTGGCGGCGCGTCCGCTAATAGTATTAACGGAGTCTTGATCACTAATAATTTCCCAGAGGGGAACCCCTAACTGTTGGGCGGCATTATTTAAGCCGTCTATGGTAGTGCGACCAATACCGCGCCGAGGTACATTAATCACCCTTTGCAAACTGACGCTATCAGCGGGGTTCGCAATAACGCGAAGATAAGATATGGCATCTTTAATTTCTCGGCGATCGTAGAACTTTAGCCCGCCGACAATGTTATAACGTATATTTTCACGCAGTAATACATCCTCAAAGGGTCGAGATTGGGCGTTGGTGCGATAGAGAATGGCAAAACTACCGAAGCCGATTTCGGGGTTTTGGTTGATAATGGTTCTGATATTATCAACTACAAAGTTAGCCTCTGCCATTTCGTCATCGGCTTTATGACAGCAGACCGGAACACCAGGCGATCGCGTAGGGCGCAGAATTTTGTCAATGCGGGTGGTGTTATTTTGAATGAGATGGTTGGCTACTTCTAGGATGTTTTCTCGCGATCGGTAGTTTTCTTCTAGTTTAATTAACGTGCGGCTGTCATCATCCGGTAAACCATCGCCAAAATCTTGTTGAAATTCCAGCATAATCCGATAGTCTGCCATTCGGAAGGAATAAATAGACTGATCTACATCCCCCACCACAAAAATAGACCGATTCTGCCAATTGTGAAAAGATGGCGGTGCTTCTCCATTGGTTGTTAATAGGCGAATCAGGTCATACTGGGTGCGGTTAGTGTCTTGATATTCGTCAACTAGAATATGGCAAAATTTTTGATGCCAGTAGGCTAAAACTTGTTCGTTTTGGCGAAATAAGGCGACGGGGACGAGAATTAGGTCGTCAAAGTCTAGGGCGTTATTAGCTGCGAGGGCATCTTGATATAAACTATAGACTTCCGAAGTTACTCGCCCCTGATAGTCGGGGTTCTCCTGTAGGTATTGTTGGGGAGACAATCCCAGGTTTTTGGCGTTACTGATTTTATAGCGAGTTTTGCGGGGGTCGAATTTTTTGTCGTCTAGGTTGAGGGTTTTGGTGACGATTTGCTTAACTAGGGCTAGTGCGTCTGACTCATCAAAAATTGAGAAGTTAGGTTTCCACTGACGGCCCTTTTCATCTTGGTATTTGTTGATATCGTAGCGAAGAATCCGCGCACAGAGGCTATGGAAGGTTCCCATCCATAGATGTTTGGTGAGTTTCCGGTAAATTTGCGATCGCAGTTGAGTTTGGGTAGCGGGTTCTAAGGCTGATAGGGGTTTCTGGTATTGTTTTTGGGCTTGCTGTTGGGCAAAAATTGACTCGATCCGGTTTTTGATTTCTCTAGCGGCTTTGTTGGTGAAGGTGACGGCTAGGATATTTTCGGGGTTGACTTTATGATTGTCGATCAGGTTGGCTACCCGATAGGTGAGGGCGCGAGTTTTACCGGAACCTGCGCCAGCAACTACTAACATTGGACCGCAGAAGTGTTCGACGGCTTGGCGTTGGGATGAGTTGAGGGAAGTTAGGAAGTCTACGGATTCCATAGTGGCTGCGATCGCTTAACCTTTAACAAAAGGGGGGTAGTATTCATCGTATACCATTACCATAGATTTGGGACTTCAGACAAGTTTATTGAGAATTGTCCAAACATCCCCATCAGAACGCACCTGGGGGACGGAAATATTGCTAAATCCGGTAATAAAGGGCTTATGGTACACCTGCCAGTAGAGGGGGGTGATTTCATCGGCGATCGCTTTCAGGGCTTTCGCTTCCGCTTGGAGTTCCCTGGATAGTTGGTTTATGCGATCGGCGTGTAGTTTCGCTTGCTGGCGGCTTTCTTCTAGTTGTTCTTCTGTAGGCTGGCTGCGTCTCAATTGTTCTAATTGCTGTTGTTTATGGCGCAGGTGGATTTTTAGGGCGGCGATCGCATCTTCTATACCTTTGACCTCTGCTGACTGGTGGGCGGTTTCTCGCGCATGGTTTCGGTAGGCTATGGCGATCGCTTCTGGAGAGCTATTCTCTGGCGTGATTTCTGGGGTGATTTGCCTATGCGTGAATCTGGATCTGGGTTTTTTCCCTTTCTAGGGCTAAAATTTGCTTCCGAGTTGCTTCGATTTCCTGGTCCAGCGGGTGCATCATTAGATTCGGCTTAGGATTAATCCCCCTATTGTAACATTCTCTTTACATTTGCCCGCTAAATTTAGCCATTTATTTATAGACAAACAACTCATTATACCAGATTCCGTGTCAATACAATGGTTTCTCAAAAATGGTCAACTTTATTAAGTAAAATCTTGTCAAACCCCTACAGACAAAAAGACACAGGATACTATACCCAGGAAAATAGAGAATATTTTTAACGAAATTTAATATATTTAGATTGTGTCACTCATTAAATTGTTAAGTTTGGTTTAATATGCTTGCACTTATATTTAATAGTGCTAAAGTAGTAATTGAAGTCAAACAGGCTTCTTTGACAGATACCAAAAGCGATGTTCAATCTGTCGGTTTTATATCTAAAAGGAGGACTAGAACGAATCCAAACTTGTTCATCGCCAATGTAGTGAAAATCAGGAGGTAAAACACTGTTTCATTTCGAGTCTGTCATGTTTGAGAGCAGCCCCTCTATAGGGTTCTGATATTTCCTCTACTTTTTCGATGGGAGCTATGCACTTAACTTTGTTAGTTTCGATGTAACTCCAGCCAAACTAGATTTATTCGAGGGAATCACTCGGTCAACCAGGAGGTATTCTAAGCTGTTCACTCTAAACTCTGTTTCGTCAAAACGCGGTAGTAGCGCCCACAAAGGTTCCTTATATTTCCTCAGATAGCGACGATGGGAGCAATGCAACTGGATATGGTTTCAGTTCACCTCCAGATAGTCTAAATCAACGAGAGGATGTCCCTGGGGAATGAGTTAGGGCGCTATTGCTGTTGTCGAATTTTTGACGGGACGGGAAAAGATGCGATATTGATTGAGTATTTATTGCTATCTAAGACCTAGTTGTTTTTTGAGCAAAAAGTTACCGACAATTAAGGTTAACAGAATTAGACTAAGTTTAACCGGCCAGGGAATAATCACAAAAAACCACATTGATGATATAGTGGCGATGACGGCGGCGAGAAGGCGGGGAAGTTCATCAAACCAGTGTCCGTGGTGACTGAGGCTGACCCAAACAGAAATACAAGCGATCGCCAGAGGAATTAAAGATAATGGTGACATAGTTTTAACTGGTGAGGAAGGGTAGGTAATAGTATTTAGTAATCTAGGGAACTAGACTGATAAGATAAAAATACAGTTCCCTAGGGTAAGAAATTAGCCAATAGTCAGGGCTAAATCTTGGGGTGAGAGGGTAAATAGTCCTTGTCTAACTAGATCAGGTTGTGCATTTTGAACGACTCCGAAAATACCCCCCTCTGGGAGAAGGATATGAGTATCATTACCCACTGAATTAAGGATTAATACTGATGGGTCAATATCGCCGACTACCGCAATGCGATCGCCTTCAGCGAGGTTAAAATCGAGAATCAGATCAGCCTGATCAATGGTAGCATCAGCATGGGTTAAAACAAAAGTATCAGCACCCTCACCACCGACGAGGGTATCAGCACCCAAATCACCAATGAGAATATCATTTCCAGCATCTCCAGACAAGTAATCATCACCCTGTCCACCGCGAATAAAGTCATCACCAGCGCCGCCATAGATAGTGTCATTTCCCCGATTTCCGTTGATGATATCATTACCATCATTACCAAAGAGGAGGTCATCACCTTGACCACCCCAAATCAGGTCATTACCAGCGCCGCCATAGATGGTATCATTACCCTGGTTGCCATTAATTACATCATCAATTTCTGAGCCAATCACTAAATCATTACCACCCCCGGCGAAAACTCCTTTAGGGTTTTGTTGGCTAATTTCCTGGGTAATTTCGATGACATTATCAGCATCCAAATCCCTTGGAAAGGCATAAGATAAGGGTAAGCTGGCGCGGTTAAGAGTGTTAATGAAACCATTTAAAAGTGGTACATCAGTGATTAGATTAGAGGTGCGAGTTGGTAAAATCCCAGCAAAAACTTCCGCGTCTTGAATGCGATCGCCTTGTTGAATTTGGTCAATGACATCAAACCCTTGCATTACCATACCAAAAACGGCATAATCACCATCTAAGCCGGGAGAGTCAACTAAGTTAAAGTAAAATTGAGAAGAGGCTGAGTCCGGGTCATTACCTGACCGCGCCATAGCGATCGAACCCTGGACATTTCTTAATACGGGAGGAACTGTAATTCCGGCTTGTTGAAAGGTTTGGCTGTAGATAGGTTCGGTAGCACCTTCTGGTATAATTTCCAGGGGAACATTGCGGACTTGTCCTGTAGCTGGGTCAATAAATCCACCAGTTCCTAATAAGTTAGGGGGAAAACCTGGAATAACGCTGTTAGGGTCGCCTCCTTGTACAACAAAGGGGAATGGTTCACGCACTACCCGATGGAAGGATACACCATCATAAACGCCAAGTTCAACTAATTCTACAAAGTTTCCGGCGGTGATGGGTGCATTATCACCATCAACTTGGATAACAATTGGTGATCCATTAACCACCATTGCTACTAATGCTTGACCATTTAAGGGTTGAATGTTTGTCATGTTTGAAATGGTATTTTTCCGTTAATGATGTTAGCTTGTTTGGGATCAGATCGAGACAAATTTGAGAGTTGTTGGTGAATTTAGGGGAGTATATGGTGCGATCGCACTTCCATGACTGCAAATATAGATTTAGGGTTCCGCCAGTCCGGTGAGGGCAGAGATATGTAAATATATGTAAAGAAATTTAGATCTGTGTGTTATGTTACGCCGAACCTTGATCAGTCTCATTTTAGGAATTGCGATCGCCTTATTTAACCTAAACCTAGCGAGTCCGGTCTTAGCCTTGGGGGGTCAACTTCCGCCGCTAAATGAACCCGCGCCAGAATTTACGCTTCCCACGAATACGGGAGATGGGGAGGTGTCTCTATCAGACTACGAGGGTCAGTGGGTAGTAGTCTATTTCTATCCGAAAGATTTTACCCCAGGATGCACGCTAGAAGCCCGTCGCTTTCAGGAAGACTTACCGAAATATATGGCTAGAAATACCCAAATTTTAGGGATTAGTGCTGATGATGTGGACTCCCACGCGGAGTTTTGCGACTCTGAGGGGCTAAAATTTCCGCTGTTAGCTGATGTTGATGGAAGTGTCAGCAAGGCTTATGGTTCATGGTTAAATTTCTTTTCGATGCGACATTCATTTATTATTGATCCTGATGGTATTCTCCGAGAAACCTTTGTGCGTGTGATTCCAGCCATCCACAGTCAGGAGGTCTTAGCGCGTTTGGATGAAATGATCAACTCCTGAGAGTTCAAATAGGGAGAATTTGGGAGAGCGATCGCCTCTAGGCTTTTCTTCGTAGGTGCGATCGCCTCTATTTATTTAAAGTTCTTCGGGGTTAATTCCCTGGGCGCGCAAAAACTCCGCTAGTCGTTCCGCCCGTTGGTGGTCAGCTTCCGCCCGTTGGCGTTCCTGCTGTAACTCTAGTTCAGCTTGTTGGCGTTCAGCTTCCGCCCGTTGGCGTTCCTGCTGTAATTGCAACTGAGCTTGTTCAAGTCGTTGTTCCGCCAGTTTTGCTCGTTCATCCCCGGTTAATAACAAATTACCCTGGCTATCCCACCAGCGCAGCCAAGGCAATTCTAGGTTGCCATACTGTCCGAGCCAAATGCCTAATTCTACACCCATGGGGTGAATGGGATAGTGACCTCTTTCATTCGCGGCCACTAACTCATAGTGATTTTCCATTAGGTGATAGACTTCTACACTGGCTTTCCGTACCTCATAGATAGCATAGAAAGGGGGGCGGATGATTTGTTCATATACCCAAAATTTACCGGGTTTTTGACGTTCTCCAGAAATTTGATATAAGGGAGTGCGATCGCGTTCTTCTGAACCGTCTCCCGACACAAATTCTATGGCAATTAAAGGGGGGATATATTCCTGCCATAATACATAGGAACGTCTCACCCTACCATCAAGAGTTGGGGGAACGTTGGGAACATAAAACCAGTCTGGACATTCCGCCCCCCGTTCTAGGGGTTCTGTTAATCGCCAATAGATACCAGAATCTTGACCTATGGCATATTGCTGGTCTGGGTGTAGACTATCTAGTGTTGATAGAATGGAATCAGTCAATAAGATACTTTGGGGATGCTCCTGAAAGTTTTTCACGAAAGTGCCATCGGAGTCGGGGAGTTGAGTATGGTCGGGAAGGGTAGTAATTCCCAGTTCTGATGATGGGGCGATGGTCATAGTCAGTAGTTTCTCATCGCAGGTGATGGCAGATAGTATAGCATTTGGCTAAATTTGATGGTCTACACCTATTGTGAAACACTGTTAAAACCAACATCGTCGCCTTTAAAGAATAATAGGGGTTGACAAAGGGAGGAGCGATCGCCTAGATTAAACCTGTGGGGGTTTCATGGCTATACTCATGACGAAAAAATCAACACGCCAAGGGAGAAGGGAGGACTGACCCAGGAAATAATCAGGAAGGTCCCGAAATCAGTTAATCTTGAAGATGATTATTGCCAGACCGATAGCACATAACCCATGATTGAAGTTGAGAATCTGTGCAAAATTTATGGCACAACCCCAGCCATTGAGGATGTATCCTTTTCTGTGAAAGCGGGGGAAATCTTAGGGTTTTTGGGACCCAATGGCGCAGGAAAGACTACCACCCTGCGTATTTTATCAGGCTATTTACCAGCCACAAATGGAACAGCTAGAATTGCTGGGTATGAAGTCCACGAACAATCAATGGCGGTGCGGGAGAGAATTGGCTACCTGCCGGAAACACCCCCATTATACCCTGATATGACGGTTGAGGGTTTTCTGCATTTTGTGGCGCGAATTAAACGGGTGGCGGCGGGCGATCGCCCTTTACGAGTACAAGCGGCTATGGAACGCTGCGGTATATTGGATCGCCGCCAGAGTCTCATTCGTAAACTATCTAAAGGCTATCGTCAGCGGGTGGGAATAGCCCAGGCGATCGTGCATGACCCACCTGTGATAGTGTTAGATGAGCCGACAGTGGGGTTAGATCCGCGCCAAATTATTGAAGTGCGGAATTTAATCAAGAGTCTAGCCGGAGACCATACGATTATCCTGTCTACCCATATTTTACCTGAAGTTAGCATGACCTGTAGCCAGGTGGTAATTATCAATAAGGGTCAAATTGTAGCGACGGGAACCCCCGATAATCTGATGGAGAAGTTGACGGCGGGTGCAGGGTATGAGATAGAAGTAGAGGGAGAAATCGAGGAGGAAACCCTAAACTCGCTGTTAGCAGTTCCTGGAGTGAAAATAGTTGACCTATTAACAACATCTCCCACGGAACCACGCCAGCGGTTACAGGTCGTTTGTGAAAATAACAGGGAACCCGGACCTGAGCTGATAGCCGCCTGTGTGACTGAGGGGATAAAAGTTTATGAAATGCGGCGCACTCGTGCTAGTTTAGAGGATGTTTTCCTAACTCTAACCGCCCAAGAAGAAGCGACGATCGCCCGATCGCCTTCTGAGGATAAACCCGATTCTCAGGACATAGCCAAAGACCAGCTAGAAGAAGACCAGCTAGAAGAAGACACAGAAGAAACAGTTGAGAATTAATAACTGATGATGGCTCCGGTTCTGCTTAAACTAATAGGAAACTATGCTAGTCGTTTTTAGTAATATCATCGCCATATATCGCAAAGAACTCCAGGGGTATTTTGCCTCTCCGTTGGCTTATGCGATCGCCGGAATTTTTTGGCTACTAACGGGATACTTTTTTATAGCTATTCTGTTAGGGCCAGAGGGACTGATTCAACAAGTAGCTTTGAGAGATCAAATGGGTTTAACGGAACCCCCCATTGATTTATCATTTGAGTTTCTGCAAGTATTTCTGAGGCTTATGGGAACCATATCTCTGTTTGTGCTGCCCATGTTATCAATGGGATTATATGCAGAAGAACGCAAACGAGGAACCCTAGAACTGTTGGCGACTTCTCCAATTACTAACTGGGGAGTAGCTACGGGAAAATTACTAGGAGTTCTCACCTTCTATAGTACCATGATTTTGCCACTGTTTGTGCTACAGGCGATCGCCCTCAGTGTGTCTAGCCCTCCCATGTCTCCAGGAATTATGATAGTATCTCATCTGGGGTTAATTTCACTGGCTGCTGGTGTGTTATCCCTGGGAATGTTTATTTCTTCCCTAACAGATAGCACCTTACTTTCGGCGATCGGTACTTTTGCCTTGGTGCTATTTTTATGGGTTGTGGATATCATTGGTCAAGCGGTAGGAGGACCCCTAGGAGATGCCCTCACCCATTTATCATTAATCTCTAATTATACTAATTTAGTACAAGGGGTTATTGAGATTAGGAGTTTGGTCTTGTTTGGCAGTTATGTAGTGTTAGGGGTGTTTCTCACCGCCCAGTCTATTGATGCGTTTCGCTTCCAGCGTTCGTAAAAGGTTTTATGAAAAAAAATCGAATTATTTGGCAACTCTTTAAATACTCATTTTGGCTAGGTCCCATGATTGCGATCGCTGGTTTATCAGCGGGTTTCGTATCAGGAATTTGGCAACCAGTTCCCCTAGCATTAATCATCGCTGGGGTGGTAATTATCGGGGTGTGGTTAGTATTAAAAGGTGATTTGGAAACTGACCCGCAACAAAAACGACTAGGTAATCGTCGGTCTACTCAAGCCGGGACTAACGCCCTATTGGCAACAGTTTCCGTGATGGTAATTCTCACCTCTATTAATATTATTGCAGTGCGGAACCCAGTTCGCATTGACTTAACCGAAAACCAACAATTTACCCTCGCCCCCCAAACCCAAACTATACTGACCAACCTCCCTGAACCTTTAAAGGTTTGGGTATTTGACCCGACCCAAAATCCTCAAACTCAATCATTATTAGACCGCTACCGAGAAAAAAACCCAGCCTTATTTAGTTACGAGTTTATTGATCCACAAATGCAGCCGGGTATAGCCCAAGAATTGGGGGTGAGAAATTTTGGTGAAATTCATCTGGAAGCAGGAAACCGTCGCCAACTTATTCGCCGGGAAGGAAGACAACCACTAACGGAAGTTACATTAACTAATAGTATTGAACAAATTTTTAGCGATCGCACTTCCCAAATTTATTTCCTCCAAGGTCACGGACAAAGACCACTTCAAGCCGGACAAGGAGGCTTTCAACAGGCTGTTGATAGTTTAAAAGAAAGAAACTTTATTGTTGAACCTCTGCTACTAGCAGGAGCTACAGGAATTCCTGAAAATGCAGATGTGATTGTCGTAGCAGGTCCCCAACAAAGGCTATTTGAAGGGGAAGTTAACGCCTTAATTGATTTCCTTGACAATGGCGGCGGTTTACTGTTAATGCTAGACCCGAAAACTGACCCAGGGCTAGATGATTTATTGGATAAATGGGGAGTAAAATTAGACGATCGCATTGCTATTGACGCAACAGGTAGCGGTCGATTAGTGGGTTTGGGTCCCACGGTTCCCATTGTCCGCGAATATGGCGATCATCCTATTACTAGAGATTTTGGTAATAATATATCTCTGTTTCCGTCAGCGCGTCCTGTGGAAACTCGCCCCGTAGACGGAATTACTGAAACTCCCATAATTTGGACAGATAGACAAAGTTGGGCGGAAAGTAATTTAGTAGAGGGAAGATTAGAATTTAACCCGGAAACCGATCGCGAAGGCCCTCTATCTTTGGGGGTCGCTTTAACCAGAGTTTTGAACCAGCAAGAAACTCCCACGGGGGAAACTACCGAAGCAGAAGAAACCACAGAAACTCCCACCCCGGAAACTACAGACACGGCGGAAACTACCGAAACTGAGGAAACCTCAGAAACTCCCACCCCAGAAACTACAGACACGGCGGAAACTATCGAAGCAGAAGAAACCACAGAAACTCCCACCCCAGAAACTACAGACACGGCGGAAACTACCGAAACTGAGGAAACCACAGAAACTCCCACCCCGGAAACTACAGACACGGCGGAAACTACCGAAACTGAGGAAACCTCAGCAATTCGTCAAGAAGCCAGACTGGTAGTATTAGGAAACTCTCAATTTGCGACTGATGGCTGGCTTGAGCAACAACTCAATAGGGATATATTTGTGAATACTATTGTTTGGCTGAGTCAACCAGACCAAGAAGTGTTATCTATCGGGGTTAAACCGGTTACCAGTCGTCGGATTTTGATGACTCCCCCATTAGGTCGATTGTTAAGTTGGATGGCGTTAGTGATTTTCCCGCTAATTGGATTTGCTGTATCAGCTTTCCTCTGGTGGCGGCGACGATAAGATAGCATTTCTTTGGAGGTTTAGTTATGAAATTGCAGCAATCAACCCGGATTTTAATGATTATTGCTTTGGTATTAGCGGGTGGTGTTTATGTGGTGGAAATTCGCGGAAAGTCTCAACAGCAACAAGTCCAAGCTAGACAAGATCGGATTTTTGATATTTCTCAAGATGAGATCCAATCTCTGATTATAGAAACAGGCGATCGCACTTTAAAAATTGAACGGGTTGGGGAAGATGAAACTGATGCAATCACCCCTTGGAAAATGCTTGAACCTATGGAATATCCCGCTAATATTGCTAGGGTGAATGCCGTTTTAAATCAACTGGTAAATACCCAGAGGATTGCATCGAATCCTAACTCCGGTATTAGTAAATTAACCATTTCTAAATCACAATTAGAGGATTATGGATTGGTTGATCCTCAAGAGTCGATCCAAATTCAACTACGAGATGAAACTACTCATCGCCTGGTTTTGGGTAAGTCGGATTTTAGTGGTGATGCAATTTATGCAATGACCAATCCTCCCGAAACTTTACCCGAAAATATCTCGATTTTAGTGATTTCTAAGACCGCGCGAGATGCTATTAGTCACCCCCTAGATGAGTGGATTATGGCTAGAGATGCGGAAGATTTATTATCCCCAGAAACTCCAGAAACTCCCACCGAAACTCCCACCGAAATGGAGACAGAAGAAGTTGACACTCCAGAAACATAAAATCACTAGCCAACTAGATTAACTGTATTCAATTAATTATGGTGATTAGATAGGTTGGTAATTAGATTGGTTAAACCGAGATTAGGGTTTTCTAGGAGTTGATCCAATTCAGCGATCGCCATTTCAGCGCGTTGAGTGTTTAAAATCATTTTGCGGGTAACTTCGTCTTCTTTATGAGCGATATCTTTCAGGTTATTAATATGAACTTTAAAATGACTAGAAACATTATTCATTTGTTGACTTAAATCAAGAGTTTGTTTAACCAGTCGATTCATTTCTAGGTTAATTTTACTTAAAACTGTTTGATTAGTCGAACTTTGTTGATAAGTTAAAACCGAAGCCTGTACCGAGAGATATCGGACTTTTTGGACAATTTCCGCCATAATTGTCGAAGCGGAATTAATAGTTTCCAAATCCCTAGAAATATTTTTAATCACTGACTCTAAATCTTCCGAATTTTTATGAATAGAATTAGCGCCGATAAAAATTGCATGAAATTCGCGATGACTTTCCTTAGAAACCAGCCGACCAGTCTGGACAATTTCTTGATAAATTTTGAGGATTTTTTGATAATGTTGATTAATGGCATTTTCCCTTTCTATAAAACGACTTTGATATAGCTTTTTCATAATATTTTTCTCAATATTGAGATTATGATTCGCCTCATTAATCCGTTGTTTTTCCTGATTTAACAGATTAAAATACTTCTGTTTCGTCTGTTCTTGCTGTTGAAGGATTTGACGAGATTTTTGTAAAATTACTGTTTGGGATTGACACAGAATCCGAAAATCTATCAACCCAAATTCATGGTCACTCCAGATAATCACAATCGGTTCATAAATCAGATTGACAGACCGATTCATCGCCAGTTGTACCGCTTCATTAATGAGAGTATCTGATGACAACATCAGGGGAGGAATCCGGGTAAAATCTAAAATTTTCTGAATCGGATTGTTGCTGTAAATTTCCTCCCAATTAGGTAAATGTATTTTTGCTAAAAATTTGCTGCGAGAAATCATCCCGATCAATTCGGAATCGTCGATAATTAATACCCCTGGTAGTTCGGGATTTTGGTAGAGTTCTTTCGCTACAATGTCGGCTCTAGTTACCCAACTAACCTGATAATTATGGCATGGTAGGTCGGCGATAGTTGAGTTAAGAGTGAGGGGTAATTGCTGAGTCATAAGGTTATATTTTTTAGACAAATACAATCAAACCATGTCCCAGCGGTCATCGCTATGGGAGATAGGCTTAATGGTTGAGGTCAAAAAAGTAGATCACCCTACCAGAGAATATGATAGCCACTACCACAAAAATATTAAAATAATCTGGCAACAAGTTTGACCCTGAAAACGCCTACATCAGCCACATGGAGAGACCAAAACCCTGAATCGAACCCTGATCGGAGGCGCTATAAATGAGATAGAGTGGTTTGGTGCTATCTTTAAGAGTGTACAGCAAAAGTCTGTGTTTGGTTAAATCTGTGCGATCGCTATATTTACTAAGCCTGTGGATGATTCCCTAAATAAGCAACTGGAAAGAGAGCGACTTTTAAATCAAGTGACGACCCAGATTCGCCAGAGTCTTGACCTGTCGGTGATTTTGTCAACTGCAGTCCAACAGTTGCGGGAATTTTTGCAGGTTGATCGCCTGGTGATTTATCAGTTAAACAGCTATCAGGTCCAGACTGGTGATCATACTAAAGACCTATCTCCTGATGTAGATGAACCTGACCTAAATACCGAAATTCCCGTCCCTCAAGCCGATCGCCATGATCAGATTCATGGAAGTATTACCTATGAGGCTAAATCTTCCGATGCGATCGCCTCACTCCTAGACTGGGAAGAAGCCGATCGCTGCTTTGCTCAAGTTCCCGAATATCAACAATACTATCAAAAATCTATCATCCACTGCATCCCCAATATCAAACTCTACTATCAATCATCCCCCGAATTGTATTCAATTTTACAACAAAAGCAGGTGACGGCGCAACTGGTGGCTCCAATTTTAGTACAAAAACAGCTTTGGGGTATATTAATTGCTCATCAGTGTTTTAGCGATCGTCAATGGAAAGAAAGCGAGCAAAAATTTATTAGTAAAATCACTCAACATCTATCGATCGCTATCTATCAAGCCCAACTATACGCCCAAGTTCAGCAACAAAAACAAACCTTAGAAAGACGGGTGAAAGAACGCACCCAAGCGCTTCATGATGCCCTCTTAGCCGCTCAATGTGCCAACCGTGCTAAAAGTGAATTTTTAGCCACTATGAGTCATGAATTACGAACACCCTTAACCCATGTAATTGGGATTTCATCGACTTTATTAAGGTTATATAGTCAGCCGGATAATTTTCCAGCCCTACCCCTAGAAAAGCAAAAACATTATCTGCAAACTATTCACGATAGCGGCGAAAATTTACTGGCTTTGATTAATGATATTCTCGATTTGTCCCAAGTTGAATCCGGTAAAACCGTCCTAAAATTCAGCGAATTTTCCCTACAAAAACTCGCTCAACAATGTTTACATACTTTGCGAGATTTTGCTAAAGAAAAAGGAGTTAATGTCAACTTACAAATTAAGGTTGATCAAGACCTTTTTCGGGCAGACTATCGCCGGGTTAGACAAATTTTGCTCAACCTATTAAGCAATGCTATTAAGTTTACGCCTAAAGGTGGTCGCGTTACCCTCACAGTTTCCCGGAAAGACAAAACGGCTATCTTTCAAGTTAAAGATACTGGTATCGGCATTTCTAAGGAACAACAATCCCTATTATTTGAGAAGTTTCAACAATTAGATTCTCCCTACCGTCGCCAATATGGTGGGACGGGTTTAGGGTTGGCTTTGACTAAGCAATTGGTAGAGTTGCATGGGGGTAGCATTCAGTTTGAATCGGAAGTTGGCTTAGGTACTAAATTTACAGTCTACATCCCTATTCAACCTTTAATTAACAAAAGTAGTTCTAATTACAAAACCTCCCTACCTTCTATGTATACAGATACTCCTCAAGGTAGATTAGTCTTGATTGAAGATGATGAGGAAACTGCTACTTTAATCTGTGAATTACTCACAGCGGCTGGTTATCAAGTGGTATGGTTAATGGATGGTTTAACGGCTTTGGCAACTATTCAACTTCTCAAACCAGATGCAATTTTCATAGATTTACATATTTCTGGACAAGATGGTTATGATATTGTTCGTCATCTTAGGGAAGATGCCACTACCCAAAAAATTAAAATTGTTGCCCTTACTACCAACAGCGATGAACAGGAACAATCCTTACAATTCGGGGTTGATAAATGTTTGAATAAACCTATATTACCTAATCAACTACTTAATCAAGTTGAATCGTTAAACTTGGGGATGGGGACAAAGAATTATGATTAAATTGACTCAATAGATGTTATAATTTGATGAGGATGATTGGTATCTAAAAAATATCTATGTTAACCCTTCCGTCTGGCTTAATTGTATCTTGTCAAGCCCCCGTTGACTCTCCGTTACATGATCCGGAAATTATTGCAGCGATCGCCAAAACAGCAGTTAAACGGGGGGCGGTAGGGGTGCGAATTGATACCCCCGCCCATATCACGGCGGTGCGAAAACAGGTCGCTCAACCAATTATCGGGTTATGGAAACGACAATTTCCGGGGTTTTCTGTTTATATTACACCTCGGTTTGAAGAGGCGGCGGCGATCGCTCAAGCTGGGGCTGATATTATTGCTATTGATGCGACTTTAAGAAACCGCCCAGACGGGGAAACTGTGGCATCTTTAATCGCCCAAATTCATCAAAAATTAGGTAAACCAGTGATGGCTGATATAGATACTTTAGCCGCAGCCATAGCAGCCGTTGAAGCGGGGGCGGACTGTGTGGGAACCACTCTCTATGGCTACACAGAGGCGACTCAACACCTGTCACCCCCAGGTTTTGAACTTCTTAGTCAATTGGTTAAACAGCTTGATTGTCCGGTGATTTGCGAGGGGGGTATTAGTTCCCCCACTTTAGCTAAACAGGCGATCGCTTTAGGCGCTAATGCGATCGTCGTCGGTACGGCTATCACTGGTATTGATTACCTAGTACAGGGATTTCAAGAAGCTACTACTAATTCCTGATTTCTGGGAATCTCATAACTCATAAAATCATAGGCCATTTTGGTATGGGGAAAAATTGCCCTAGCTTCCTTTAACAAATCCTCCAAAACTATATCATTTCCCGGTGCATAGCGGGGGCTAAAATGCGTCATTAATAGAGTTTTGACTCCCGCAGCCAAAGCCACCTGCGCCGCCATTGTAGACGTAGAATGCAGTCGCTGAAATGCCATATCAGCATCAAGATGAGAAAATGTAGCCTCGTGTATGAGAACATCTGCACCTGTGGATAATTCGATCGCCCCCTCACACAAGACAGTATCCGTACAATAAACCAATTTACGGCCGATTTCCGGTTTTCCACAAAGAGCAGAACCGTTAATTTGACGACCATCTGGAAGGGTGACAATTTCCCCATTTTTCAGTTTACCATAAATCGGTCCGGGTGGAATCCCCAAGGCTTGAGCTTTTTCCACATAAAAACGTCCGGGGCGATCCTTTTCTTCGATCCGATATCCAAAGGCGGGAACTCGATGTTTGAGAGGTCCACAACGGACAATATATTCCTCGTCTTCGTAAATTATTCCAGGTTTAACGCGATGGACTTTTACCGGATAAGAAAAGTGGGTTTGAGAATAGCGAGTGCAGGATTTTAAGTAATCTTCTAATTCTGGGGGTCCGTAGATATCTATGCGGTTAGCATTTCCGGCTAAACCACAGGTAGCTAGTAATCCCATTAAACCAAAAATGTGATCACCGTGCATATGTGTGATAAAAATACGACTCAGTTGGCTGACTTTTAATTCACTACGCAAAAACTGATGTTGGGTTCCTTCTCCGCAGTCAAATAACCAAAGTTCTGCCCTTTGGGGAAGACGTAGGGCGATACTAGAAACATTTCGCGATCGCGTGGGAACTCCTGAACTTGTGCCTAAAAATGTAATCTGCAAAATGGCTACTCCTTTGATTTTACTATGGCGATTTTAGTTAATGTTCATCCTGTCAAAATATCACGCTTTACCCACCAAATTAGACACAATTTTAGCCGAACTGATCACCCCTGGAATCCCCGCGCCCGGATGAGTACCCGCCCCGACAAAATACAAATTAGGGATATCTTCACTGACATTATGGGGACGAAACCAAGCGGACTGCATTAAGGTAGGTTCTAGGGAAAATGCACTTCCTAAATAGCTGTTAAGGGTATTTTGAAAATGCAGCGGATCTATATAATTTTCGGTGACAATATGTTGGGATAAATTGGGCATATATTGATTTTCTAAAAATTGAATTAGGCGATCGCGATAAGGTTTTGCCATGATTTTCCAGTCCGTATCTCCTGCTAAATTAGGAACCGGAGATAGCACATACCAACAATCACAACCCGATGGCGCTAAGGATGGGTCAGTCGCCGTAGGACGGTGTAAATACAGAGCAAAATCTGATGATAGGTGTTTTCGCCTAAACAAATCATCCATTAATTCTCGATAATTTGGTCCCATGATAATTTCATGGTGTGCCATATTATTATAACGTCTATTGGTACCAAAGTAAACTACAAATAGAGAAATTGAATGGCGCAGGCTTTTAATTTGGCGATCGCTATATTTTCTCCTAAATTTGGGTGAGATTAAATTGAGATAAGTAAACGCCACATCACCATTACTCACTACCGCCTCAGCTTCCCACATTTCCTGACTCTTCAAAATCACCCCCTTAGCTTTTCTGGTAGCCTCATCAATCACAATTTCCTCAACTTCCGCATTGACACATAAAACCCCCCCTATCTCCTCAAAAAGTCGCACCAAAGCCGCCACCAAAGCCCCCGTCCCCCCCATCGCAAACCAAATCCCAAAAACCTGTTCAAGTTTATGAATCATGGCATAAATCGATGTACTATTAAAAGGATTTCCACCAATCAATAAAGGATGAAAACTAAACACCTGGCGCAACCGTTCATCCTGTATATATTGATTCACAAATCCCGCCACAGATTTATAGGATTGAAGTTGTATCATGGCGGGCGCAACTTTCAGCATATCCCTAAATTTATGAAAAGGTTTAGTCATCAAAGGCAATCCTTTACTAAAGACTAAATCCGCCGCCCGACAGAATCTTTGATATCCCTGTACATCCCCAGGATTAAACTCTCGAATTTGCTCGATAAGTTGCTCGTAGTTATCATTATAGTTAAACACTGAACCATCAGGAAATCTGACCCGATAAAAAGGGTCTAGTTTGACTAATTGTACATAATCCGACATGGAGCGATCGGCTAAAGTAAATAAATCCTCAATTAATCCAGGAGCGGTAATAATGGTGGGACCGCCATCAAAGGTAAAACCATCCTGCTGATAGCAATAAGCCCGCCCTCCCGGTTTATCTCGCTTCTCAACAATAGTTACTTGATGACCTAAAGCCTGCAACCGAATCCCCGCAGCCAATCCACCCAATCCACTGCCAATAATGATAATATTCATGATTTTAGTTAATCGCACTGAATAGTTACTATAATATCTGAAAATATGTAATAATAAACAAGTGCTAAATAGAGACCTTTACAAATACCTGAGCCTAATGGTTCCCCATTAAGTTAACTTAAAGAGGGCGATCGCCCTTGGTGATCCGTCCCCACAATTGGAGCCTGAGCCGACATAATTAGGTAAGCAGATAGGAAATCAAACCCTTATCGAAATTAGCGGCTTCTCCAGACGGAAAAGTTAAAACCCAACTTGTCTGTATTCAGCGTCATTTGTCAGAACATCGATGAGTAGATTCTATAGTCTCCGGTTCACCGCCCAAATTTTAGCCCTGTTACCGATTGTACTTATGACTGGATGTTCCCAGTCTCAACAGTCGGCACACAACCAAGTATCGGAAAAAGCGATCGCCGCCCAGGTGTCTGAATCAGAATCAGTCCCCAATGCGATCGCCCAATCAGCCAATCAAATTATATCCAAATCCAATCACTGCGTCGAAACCAACCCCTTTGATGAATCAGTGCGTTTTGCTCTGAGAGCCTCCAATTTAGCCCAAAACGCCCGCACCAAGGAAGATTGGGACGAAGTAGCCCGTCAATGGGTGCAAGCCGTAGCATGGATGCAAGCCGTCCCTCCCCGCAGTCCCCGGCGCAGCTTTGCCGAAAGAAAAGTAGTAGAGTATATGCGTAACCTGACTTACTCCCAACAACAAGCAGCCAGAAGCAGGTCAGTAAGTGCTTTTCCCAGTTTTGACAGCGAACTTTTCGATCGCCAATTAGAACTATATCTATCCTATTTAAGCACCGTTGGTACGCCAGACATTTTAATTGTCGGCAGTTCCCGCGCCCTTCAGGGAGTCGATCCTAGTCAAATGCAGCGTTCCCTAGCCGCTAGAGGCTACGGAAACCTAAGAATTTTCAACTTTGGCATCAATGGGGCTACAGCCCAGTTAGTAAACTATTTAATTAGGGAAATCTTACCCCCAGAGCATTTACCTCCGATGATTCTGTGGGCTGACGGAGTGCGAGCCTTTAATAGTGGTCGTTTTGATCGCACCTTTGCAGCAGTTTTAGCATCTGCGGGACATCAACGCATAGGTTCTGGTATCCGCCCCCAACTAGCCCAAGCACAACCTTACCCAACCACCTGTCACGAGTTCCCAGCACTTTGTGTGGCGAGGGGGTCAAAATTCAATTTTTACCAAGCAAAGCCGGATATCACCTTAGAGCCGATCATGGCGGACTCATCAGCAGACTGGGAACTAACAGATTTAGTCTATCGCCCTGGACAACAGCCCTTTAATCTGACTCCCATATCTCTTGATAACATTGATGCTCAAGGATTCCTACCCCTAAGCGATCGCTATAATCCCCAGACCTATTATCAACGTCGCCCTTATGTCTCTGGTCGTTATGACGGAGACTATCAATCATTTAACCTACAGGGGGTACAAGCCAGAGCCTTTGATTCTGTCGTCGCCTTTACTCGCGGGCGCAATATTTCCCTAGTCTTGGTTAACCTTCCCCTGACCCAAGGCTATTTAGACTCTGTGCGCTGGTCTGCTGAACGTCAATTCCAGGATCGGATGACATACCTTTCCCGACAGCAGGGGTTCCTGTTTATTGACCTCTCCCAAAGGGCTCTCACCCAATACCATTATTTTGTAGACCCTAGCCACCTCAACCGTTACGGCGCGAGGGCTGTCTCTCAAAAATTAGTCGCTGAACCCTCTATTCCCTGGCCCAGGAGGAACTGAGCGCTCCGTAGCCCAGCCCTGTGCGGTGAATTGACCCACCCCACCAGTAGTTTTTTTGGCAATGATTGTAACGAAATATTACAAGTTTGACGTTATAGCAGCATAACCGCTTGACATCTGAAAAAAGACCGGCTATCTTGTCATACATACCCGGGTACACAAGTTCACTGTCCTATGCAAAGCAAGCAAAAGGTAACACTCTATATTCCACCTCAACTGCATCGCCAACTCAAAATCAAGGCAGCAGTTGAATCGGAACCCATGTCCGCTCTAGCTGAAAAAGCTCTTGTCTTCTATCTCACCCACCCAGAAATCGTAGATGAGTTAGAAGGACTACACGGACATAGCCACAAGGTTTATGCCTGTCCCGAGTGTGCCAGTTCCGTGGTCATAGACCAAGGCGAATTGGTATCACTCAAGAACCAACCCACTGTACTGTCGGACGAAGAAATTTCGGTTACGCAAGTGCGAGAAGTGGGTTCAACCACTGCCCACACAGGAGAAGAAGAACTCGTTCCCTGTTGAGGAAGTCAAAAAACCTAGCTTCGATGATAGTGCGATGTCGTGCTCACAATCGGATATGGGGAAACACCATTAGTAAACGTTGTACCGTCTCTACCCTGGATCGAGGACTATGCAAGAAGAACTTAGTATCCTAATTGAAGCTCGATATCCTCTGATCTACCTCGTGACTTTCGAGGAGGAGCGGTCTGAGCAGGCGATCGCCACCATTGCACAGAACTCGAAGCGCCAGCGGGAAGTATACGTTTGGACAGTAACGAGGGGACTGACCCAATACAGCGGGGAGCAAGCCCGTAACACAGTACAGTCTAACACCGTATCACCGCAAGCCGCGATCGAATGGGTAATTCGGCACAGAGAACCAAATGCTAGTGGCAGTATTTACATCTTTAAGGACTTGCACCCCTTTAAGGATTCCCCAGAGGTAACCCGGTGTTTACGCGATGCGATCGCTAACTTCAAAAACACAAACAAGACAATCATCTTGATGTCTCCAGTGCAAGAAGTACCCATCGAGCTAGAAAAAGAAGTAGTGGTTCTTGACTTCCCCCTACCGGACATGACAGAACTCAATCAGGTACTGTCCGCCCAACTTGAGCAAAGCCGTTCTAAGCGCATCAACACCGAAACCAGGGAAAAACTCTTGAAGGCTACCCTAGGTTTAACAAAAGATGAAGCTGAGAAAGTGTACCGCAAAGCCCATGTAACGGCAGGTAGGCTGACTGATAAAGAGGTTGAAATTGTTCTGTCTGAGAAAAAACAACTCATTCGGCGCAATGGCATCCTAGAGTTCATAGATGTTGATGAAACCATTGATGCCGTTGGGGGCTTAGAAGAGCTAAAACACTGGTTACAGCAGCGTTCTAATGCCTTTACCGAACGAGCCCGAGAGTATGGTCTACCCCAACCCAAAGGGATGCTAATTTTGGGAATTCCCGGTTGTGGAAAATCCCTGATAGCTAAAACTACATCTAGGCTGTGGGGTTTACCCCTGTTGCGATTAGATATGGGTCGGGTCTATGATGGCTCCATGGTAGGGCGATCGGAAGCCAACCTTCGTAACGCCCTCAAAACGGCAGAATCGATTTCTCCAGCCATCCTATTCATCGATGAATTAGACAAATCCTTTGCCGGAGGGAGTGGCTCTGCTGATTCAGACGGTGGCACATCTAGCCGCATCTTTGGTTCTTTCCTAACCTGGATGCAAGAGAAACAATCCCCCGTGTTCGTGATGGCAACCGCCAACCGAGTCGAAAGGCTTCCCGGTGAGTTCCTCAGAAAAGGACGATTTGACGAAATCTTTTTTGTAGACTTACCCACCAAGGAAGAACGACAAGCTATTTTTCAGATTCACCTCTCCAAACGTCGCTCAGATATTGATCGCTTTGATATCGATCAGCTCTCTACCATATCTGAGGGCTTCTCAGGAGCGGAAATTGAGCAAGCCCTAATCGCTGCCATGTATGAGGCATTTGCTCAGGATCGCGAGTTTACGCAGCTCGACATCATCGCCGCCATTAAGGCAACCCTACCGCTGTCCAAAACTATGAAGGAACAGGTCACAGCGCTACGAGACTGGGCCAGACAGCGGGCGCGACCGGCTGCGTCCTCCGTCGCTGAATATCAGCGCATGGAGTTCTAACAGGCTTTCTCCTGGTCCAAACAGGAGTAAAGGCTAGCACATTCGCTAGCAGTTTCTATCACAATCGTCTTTGCATCCCACGAAGAGCGATTAAAGTTCAAATCAAAACCGTTGTTGTTTCGTTTTTAGTTCCACTAGGAGGATACCTAAATGTCTCACTTTAGCACACTGCGTACCAAGATCACCGATGCCGAAATCCTGAAATCTTCTCTGCGTGATCTGGGTATCTCTGTGAATTCCAACGCTGACGTTCGCGGTTACAACGGCCAGCGCGTCCGTGCCGACTTGGTTGCCGTCCTTGATGGCGAGTATGACCTGGGTTGGTCTCGCAATAGCGATGGAAGCTACGATTTGATCGCTGACCTGTGGGGTGTTGCTAAAAAACACAACCAAACTGAGTTGATCAACTCTATTAATCAAAAATACGCCGTTAACAAGACTTTGGCTGATGTTAAGCAGCGTGGTCTCCAAGGCGCAAACGTCAAACTGGTTGTTCAAAAATAGAATCTCTGAGCGTTCCCAAGCTGGCGGGTTAACCATTATGACGGGTTAACCCGTTTTTTGTGTGGCTAGTTAATTTAACCATGGAAACGGCCCTGACCATGCTACCATCTTGGTTTTGGGCGGGTTTATTAACATCAACGGGGTGATTCTCCCATTGACTTGATGGCTTGATAATTAGGCATTAGTGGGGGAACTAGCTGAGTTATTACCCGCCCAGGGGATTAACCCGGAGGCATTATCAAGGCGGGTTAATACAGCCTGTTCAGAAATCATTTGATCACCTCTCAAAGTCCCTCTCCCTCTCTGGGATCCAGATTTAGGGTGAGGGCAATCTATTAAGCGACTGGTGAACAAGCTGTAAGTCAACTTGAATAGGGAAAAGGGAGGATTTGAGCAGTTGAAAACGGTTTTATTTTGGGATATTGACGGGACACTTTTAAACACTAAAGGGGCGGGGAGATCGGCGATGGAAGCAGCGATCGCAGATCTAATAGGCGATCGCACCGATTTGTCAGCTTTGAATATGGCGGGATTGACAGATTGGGATATTTGCAGCAGGATTTTAGAAAAGTGCAATCTTGAACCGACGGCGGAAAATATCGAACAACTTGAGAAACTCTACATTAAACATCTCCCCGAAATGTTGCTGCGATGTCGGGGATATGTGTTGGCGGGAGTGCGGGAAATTTTGGAGAATTTGCAACAGCGCACCGATGTTTTATCTTTGGTTTTAACGGGAAATATGGAAGCGGGGGGAAGGGCTAAATTGGCTCACTATGGTCTGGATTCATACTTCCCCCTAGGCGCGTTTTCCAGGCGATCGCGCGAGCGGGTGGAAATTGCACAACGGGCTATGATTTTAGCCGAGCAACAGTTAGGAAAACTCACGCCGGATCGATTATATGTTATTGGTGATACGCCCCATGATGTGCGCTGCGGTCAAGCGATTGGGGCGAGGGCGATCGCGATCGCTTCAGGACACCATGGCGCTGAAGAGTTGAGAGCATGATTTAATCTCAAATTAGGTTAATATTTTAGGGCAATATGGTATAAGAAGCGAGAAGAGTTGAGGATAAACCTATTGCCAGATATGTCAAACCCAAGGAAGCCGCCCAAATCCTTCGAGTCCATGAAAGAACACTCCGCAGATGGGACGACAATGGCTCAATCGAGACCATCAGAACCCCCGCTGGGCAACGACGATACAACGTTGAGTCATATACTGCCAAATCAGGCAGTGACAAACGCAAAGTCGTTATCTATGCCAGAGTTAGTAGCCGCGCCCAGCAGTCCGACCTCAACCGACAGGTGGCCGCACTGTCCAACCTCTACCCCGAAGCAGAAGTCGTCTCAGAAATCGGAGGCGGGCTCAACTTCAAGGGAAAGAAAATGCTGGCCTTACTGGGACATCAATTGTCAGGAGATGTCCGCATGGTTGTCGTTGCCCACAAAGACCGATTGGCAATATGGGGATTTGACTTGTTTCGATGGCTCTGTGAGCAAAACAGGTGCTCACTCATGGTTCTCAACCAGACAAGTCTCAGTCCAGAACCAGAAATGGTTGAGGACATCCTCGCCATCCTCCACTGCTTCAGTTCCCGATTATACCGACGGAGTAAATACAAAACTCAGGTCAAAGAAGATCCGGATTTACCCCAGCCCCGAGCTAAATCAAGTCTGGCGTAAATGGCTGGCTGCTTGTCGGTATTGCTACAACCAAGCAATTGCATTATCTAGGAGTGGTAAACGACTAAGCAAGTTAAAGTTACGCAACGAAGTGATGCAGAGTGACTTACCCGAATGGGTCAAAGAAACACCCTGCCACATTCGGCAAAATGCCATCTTTGATGCCTATCAGGCTTTGACCGCTAGTCCTGATGCAAGGTTTAGAAGTTGTCGTGACAGCTCTCAAGGGATTAAGTTCAATAATACTAATTTCTCTTCAGGGAGTTGGTATCCAAGACTCACGAAAGGATTAACTTTCATGGTTTCCGAACCCATCCCTAAAACTTGCGGGCAAGGGACTCAGTTGGTGTTTACCAAAGGTCGATGGTTGGCGATTTTCCCTGAACCAGTTGCCGTTACCCCAACTGACGCTACTGGCGTGATTGCATTAGACCCGGGTGTGCGAACTTTCATAACTGGGTTTGATGGCTCTCGATTTCTGGAATTGGGCTCCGGGGATATTGGACGCATTACTAGGCTATGTCAACATTTGGATGATTTGATGAGCCGAATCGCCAAGGAACCCTGTCGTTCAAGAAGGCGACGGATGAGGCAAGCGGCTCAACGAATGAGAACTAAAATCCGGAATTTAGTGGATGAGGCCCACAAACAAATTGCTCACTACTTGACTCACAACTACAGCCTAATTTTTTTGCCCACCTTTGAGACTTCCGATATGGTTGCCAAGGTGAAGCGTCTAATCAGGTCTAAGACTGCCCGCGCCATGCTGACATGGGCGCATTATCGATTCAAACTAACCCTGAGACATCAAGCCGAGATAACTGGAACCACAGTTGTAGATGTGACGGAAGAATACACCAGCAAAACCTGTACTCACTGTGGTCATGTCCATTCCCAGCTAGGTGGCTCAAAAGTGTTCCGATGTCCTGAGTGCGGGTTCACTCTACCCAGGGACTGGAACGGTGCTTTTGGAATCTTTCTAAAAGCTTTGCGGGATACCGCCTCTGTTACCTTAACGGGTAATAGTGCTATCGTCGCATTGTCAGGCAATAGCCGGATAAATGTCGCGTAAATGTATCAGATTGCGGTTCTTGGTGGGTTTGGGATGCACTTCCCCACCCCCAGCAGTTTTTGGAGACGGTGGGACTTAGGGAAACTATTGATTGAGTTGGGCTATGGCAACTCAAATTAGGGCTGGGAGTATCGCGCCACTGACTGATTGGGATTCAACTGTCTCAGGTGGTACTTCTTGCTGTTGATTTTTTAGTCATAAGTATAGCCACGCCAGCACCACAGGTTCATCTAATGCGATCGCTCCTCCCCTTGTCAACCCCTTTATTCTTTTATGGCGGCGATTTGAGCCAGGGATTATAATGGATAATCATAAAAAAGGAGATGTTTCGGAAGGAGAATTGAGAGGGGATGGAGTGGCAAAGTGTGGTTAACTCGATTGATGAGTTTGTGTTTGAAAAAACTGGGGAACACTTGGATAGCCTGCAATTGGCGATTTTAAAGGGAGTGCTGAATAGCCATAAGTATAGTGCGATCGGCAAGCAGTACGGATGTAGTACAGGTCATGCCAAGGATAAGGGATACGAACTATGGCAGTTATTATCAAAAGTCTTTGATCAAGATGTTAATAAATCAAATTTAGTCGCTACAGTTGAGCGTTTAGGGTTTGTAAATTATCAACATCATATTGTCAAGGATTCTGTCAAAATAAGTAATATTAATTTCTGTGGCAATTATGAAACAGCCAATTTAGAAAATCCGGATAAAGTCCATCCTGAATCTCCAGTCACAAATACCATATATGAAGACGAAATAGTTGAACAGATATTGCAAGAGACTAAATTTAAGGCGGTGGAGAAACTAAGTAAACTCGGTTTAACACCGGAACAAATTGCCGAATCCTTAGATTTACCCTTACCAGAAGTTGAGAATTGGATAGAGTAAATTAATGTTAATTTTGACAATTATGGATTAGATTATCTGGTATTGCAAGATGGCTGTTGGATGACGCTGTTTGGTTCCACGCTATCCATAAGCCAGCTATTTTTATTACCGTCAAAAATTAAATTAAAAATCAAACTTTCGCAGGGAGTCCGACCATTTTTCATGTGATATTTCAACCACACTTTAATTTTGGCTTGGCTATTATTTTTAGCAAACGTCTGGAAAGCATAAACATCAACTTTTCGGACAGAATCCCACCAATTATCCTTAACTCTTCGAGCTTCTCTTCGTCGCCAAGAGTCGCTGAGTAACTTGATAGCTTCTTGTCTATTGCTGGGGGCTAACTGATAATACCTAACAATTGTGTCTTCAGGAGCAGAAGTATTCCCTGTTCTATTTAAAGCTGACGAGCTAGTAGTATTGTTGTGAGACCTGGGAATATAAGATTGAGGCTTAATTAATATTGCTGCAATAATCAAAGCACCAGCAATCACACTACCGATAATTACCTGATCTTGCCAATCTATTTTTTGTTGATTTTCTTTCATATCTAATAGCTTCCTATTGAATTGGGTTTGACAGCATATCTTCAATAATTTATTTAGGTTGATTATGAGAATTTTGGGGATTATGATTTTTTTCTAATTCTTCTTGTCTCCTTTTTCTTTCGTTTTCTTGAGAAGTTTTAAAAGATTCTGCTAATTGATCTTCAATATTGGGTACACGATCAATTCTGGCAAAATCATAGTCGGTTTTATCCTCCTCTTGTTGTTCTATGGAAGAAATAGGTTTTGCTGATGACATGGCAATTTCTGAGGGAGGAGAAGCATACCCCAAACCAATGATTCCTTGTACAGTTTGAACTCCTGTAACAATTTTTTCAACAACATCACCTAGCTTCACCTTTCTTTGTTCCGCAGTCTTAATTTGTTGCACTAAAAACAACATATATTTTTCACAGCCATCAATTTCACCTTGATAAGTAGATGACAGTTTTTCAAACAAAGGTGCAAATTTATCAAATTGTTGATCGTGCCAAGTCAATTTAAGATTTTCCCATTGAGTAGCTACCTTTCCCCACTCTTGCTGTAACGTTCCTCGAAATTGATCTAACTGCCTGAGCAAGCACTCAGCATCTTCTAAGTTAAAAGAAGTTGGTTTAACCATATCTATCTTTTCCTGATTTATAAGTCGGCTAAACGTCCAGACAATTTTTGTTTTTTAGTCTCATTTATTTCAATTTGTTCTCGAACAAATCTGATGTATTGATCGCTTTCTTTTTCCGCATCATTATAAGTAGAGATAAATTTCTCAAATATCGGTTCAAATTTATCAAATTGTTGATCGCGCCAAACCGATTTAAGATTGCTCCACTGGTTCAAAACCCTTGACCATTCATCCCGGATAGCCTCGTGAAACTGTTCCAGTTCTTTGAGTAGATCTTCTGCATCTTGAGCATCAAATGAAGTTTGAGCCATAACCCTTTCTCCTTTTATTAATAATTTTGTTCAAACTCTTTCAAGATATCATCAAACTTTCTGAGCCATTCCAAGGCATCGTCACCCGCTTCTAAGGCTCTTTGTACCATGTCTTTGGTTTGGTCGAAATCTTTAGTAAATTTGTCTTTACTTTCTCCTTTCCAAGAATCATCACATTTTCTCCAAGTTCCTTCAACTGCCTTAAATTTATCAGTTGTTAAATCTTGGAAATCAGACAAAGCCGCAATAAATTTGGCTAACTCTTGTTCGTCAATATCCAAATCTCTTGACATCCTACAATCTCCTAATCACGTCAACCGTTGTTCAAAATTATGGCAGTATTCGCCAATTTCTTCTTTTGTGGGGACAGCATAAGGCTTAAATTTCTCTAAACCTGCTGTCGCCGAATCATCCCGAAAATAAGCTCTGAGTCGTGGTAACTTTTCTGCATGGACTTCTCCTAAGAGTAATCGAGAATCATCTCCCGGCATATTCAAGGCAACCCGCAGGTCAAAATGGGTTAGCCAAGAACGATTATCCCCAGTCAGTTTGAGAAATGTTTTCATATCTTCTAACCAGAAAATAGTATGGATACCCAATTCAGACCCTTGGGAAATTAGCTTGAGTAGTCTTTCGGCATCTTCGGAAGGTTCTTCACTACGACGACCCATAACAGGACGTAAATTTTGCGCTCTGTTTAACCCTCCCACTGCATAGACAAAAAATAGGGAATCTCCTAAATCATCGGGATTTTGGTCTGGGTTTTCTTCTCGTTGTTTTAAACGTCTTTCAAATTCTTCATAGGTCTCGTTTAATAAAGTTTCAGCTTTAATAACTTGACAATCTGGATCGGCAAAACGTTTAGCGATTTGGGTGGGGAAGTAAGAGTTAAAGGCATTCCTGAAATTGATGGTCATTTCTGTCCAGTCATTATCTTCATCAGGAATGGATAAATCAGCAATCATAAACCGTGCTTTTTGGGGTTGATAGCAATGAATTAAACTCATTAATATTCCCCCAATAATTCCAAAGACAATTTCTTCAGAAGAGCCAACTATCATCATGTTATTGCGGGGACGACGACGGAAAATCGCTTTAGTATGATCGCCAATTCTCATCGGTTCTCCCAGCCAAGCAATCCCCGGAGTTTCTTGAACCACCCAATCTGGTTCTTTAATAACTTGTTTATTTAATTCTTTCAGGGAGAGCCATTCAGTCATCTCCGATAATTTAACTAATTGTCGATTATGACTTAATTTAGTCGGTCGAGATCCATTAAATAGAATTAAAGGTTCTGAGCGCTGATAATGATTTTGATTGACAATTTCCTGAATATTGACTAAGGCATTGTATCTTTCTTTAGCAGAAATATCAGCGACTTGACCAATCTCATTTTGATTTTTCTTACCATAATCTTTGTTATAAATCACTTTACCTGGCTTGTCGAGCAAATCTACAGCATCGGTATTTCCTTCTGCTAATACTGAAGATGCTGTACTTTTATCCATTTGCTGTGCCATTCTTAAATCAATTTGTGAGTAAATACCTCGACTCATATTGGGTACATTGGGAGACTGAGATGCAATTAATAAATGAATCCCAAATGCACGTCCTTGTCGGGTTATATTATCCATCACTTGGTTGAGACTGCGGGTAATAGTATCATTTTCTTGGAACATATACTGAAACTCATCAATCACCACTAAAATTCGTGGCATTGTTTCTCCAGTTTTATCCCGGTAATCTTGCAATTTGTTTAAGTTTCCTGCCGATTTAAACTTGATGCTGCGTTCTTCGATTTGTTTATTGACATACTCTAAAACACTTAATCCAAATTCGCGATCGCTTTCAATGGAGACAACTTTCGCATGGGGTAAGGCTTTATCTTCGTTTAATTCTTCGGAATCGTTAGAGCTTTCTCCTTTGTCTGGATCGACATACATTTGAAACTCGACCCCCTCTTTAAAATCAAGTAAATACAACTCTAATTCATCGGGGGAATATCTCAGCGCCAAACTGACAATAATTGCATGAAGCGTATAACTTTTACCCGAACCTGTTTTACCTGCTAACAAACCATGACTGACCAGTTGTTTTTCTTGATTTTCACCTAACCAAAATTCCAACTTATCCATTGCACCCATTAAACCTATAGGCGATCTGATTTCTTTCCTGCTATCCTCAGACCATAGTGGTTGGGGATAAAGTTTGGAAAAGGGTAGAGTTTCAACACTAATCTTTTTCGCTTCTTCTGTAATGAGTTGTAGGATTTGATTAAATTGTTCGTTAGGTGGGGGTTCATCTAGTGCGACTTTGAAAACCAAATCATTAAGTAACTTCACCTCAAACAAGGATTGCTTGGTATTTGGAGACAAACGAAAATCTTTTTTTCCAGCGGCAGATGCTTCAGTCGGATTGATGTCCAAACAAGTTAGTTCAATTTCATTGCGACTATTATTGATTGAAGTGACTTTAACTACAATTTTCTCTTGAAGAGAAACAGCTTGTTCAGGTCTTTCGATTCTTTGAGCTACTAATTTGTTAGTCGGGACAAATCCTTGGGTATTAGGCAAAAACTCAACATAAGCTCCCCCATCTGTCAAGCTCGTCACATACCCCAAATAAACATTACCTGGCTGGGGTTTTGCTCCCACATTCAAGCCAAAAATAGGGTTAATGACAGTACAAAAATTCTCAAATGTTCGGTAATCAAAGTTTTTCGGTTTTTCTAAACTTTCGTCAATATGTAAAATTACATAAACACCAGCCCTAGACCCATTTAACAAAATACTTTTCAGATCTTCCCATGAGTTATTTTCAAAGCCACTGGGAAAATCAGCAATAAATAAATAGCGATAGGGTTCCGCTACAGACTGAGCCGCAATATTATAATCTTCTATGCTTTGGTAATTTTTCCCTAAATAGTTTTGTAGAACTTGCTCAATATGTTCGGTTAACCCTCGCAGTTGTTCTCGAATATCATCACTGCGAGTATAGGTTTTCTGACCTGAAATAAATTGATGTAAATTCTTGAAGGGAAAAGTATTTCCCATGCTTACTGGGTCAATAAATGTTCCTTTTAATTTTCTGACAGGGAAGGTACTAACAACTCGCAAAGCGATAGACTCTAAACCTGCAAGTGCGGCTTGACGAGATTCCGCATCACTGCTAAAAATAGCAATGTGTCCGGGCTTAAAGTTGGGCAAATGATTAGAAAAATCTCGGATTGGTATTAATGCTGGAACTCTAGCAGGTGGCTGTACTTGCTCCAGTAAAAATTCACCAATTCGTAAAACACCAGGAGCCAGACCACCATTTTGAGGTTTATAACTATCCCTATTCTCTGAAGGAGTCCAACGAGGATCATTCCATGGGGCTGATAATAAGCGGGGGTGATCTAGTTGATGGACTAATTGACTAATTTCTTTTTGTTTTTCTTCGCATTTTAGAGAAAAAGTTTCACCTTCCAACATTGCTCTTTCTTGAGCTAATTTAGTATCTTCATTGACTATATATATACTTGATAACACTTGTTTTTCCAAACTTTCTATTTGTTGTTTTAATTCAATTTTATTAGATTCTATTCTATTTAAAAATTTCTGTTCTTCTTTAAGAACTTGATTTTGCAAATGAGCTTGGTTTAGTTTTTTTTGTTGTTGCTCTTGAATGAGCTTATTGATATTTTTTAAAATTTCTAGAAGAGTCGCCATATTTTTTACCTATTTAACTAAAAAATTACAAACTAAAAAATATAATCTTGAATTTACTTGTCAAATTGCAGACAAAATTATCAAAAGGTATATTGATGTTACCAATAAAGTAGTATAAATTTCTTGCCAGATAATTGTAACCCACAAGGCAACAATAACAGTTGAAATAAGGCGAAACATTTTTTTATTTTTCAGGTCTTCTATTTTTCTTTCAATATTATCTAATTCCTGGCTAATTTTGATTTTTTCATCGATTAAAGATTGTAATTTTGATTGTTTTTCTGCTTTTATTGATTCTATTTCTAAATATTTTTTTTGCTTTGTATCTCGGATTTTTTCTAAGCTGATATTAATCTCATTTAACGTTTTATTGATGCGTTCGCGATCTGTATTTTCTCCAGAAACGTAGTTACAGTCAATTTTGGATAATAGTGATGAAACATCATCAAATCCAAATCCTTCTGCTAATCTATAAGCTTCTTGTTTGCGAGAATTATGCCAACTCAATTCTCGTTGAGCATCTAGCAGCTTTAAATGTTGAGTATTGATGGCATCAAGAGCTTGATAATAGTCTTGAAGCAGATTTAGGTCTAAATTTTCTGGGTAGTTTTGCTCCATTGTTTTGCCTTAACAGAGTAATTTGGTCAATCAAGCATTAAATGTATCTTCGTATACCATAAATTTTCCGGGTGTAGATCCTTTTCCGATTGATGTGGTTGACTGTTTCCTCGGAACAGCTTTGGCAATTTACTTAAAATAGTGGATGATTAACTCTGGTTTTAATTTTGCTCAAAATCAGAGCTATTGGCAAGTCGGAAAAGGACGGAAAAGGACGGAAAAAGACGGGAGTTTGATTAAGAAATGTAAAAATTTAGGATGCTTGCCTCTAATGGTAGATGACAAGATGTTTCCCAAGCGGAATTGAGAGGTAATGGAGTGTCAGCAGTGGAGCGATTCAACTAGGTAAGGCTTGGATAGTCTACCGTTGGTGGTTTAAAAGGAAGTGCGGAAGGGTCAAAAATAGAGAGCGATCGCTCTCGAAAATCCTACCCAAATGCTATACTGTCTGCCATAACCTGCGATGAGAAACTATTTACCATGACCATCGCCCCATCATCAGAACTGGGAATTACCACCCTTCCCGATCATACTCAACTCCCCGACTCCGACGGTACTTTCGTGAAAAACTTTCAGGAGCATCCCCAAAGTATCTTATTGACTGATTCGATTCTATCAACACTAGATAGTCTACACCCAGACCAGCAATATGCCATAGGTCAAGATTCTGGTATCTATTGGCGATTAACAGAACCCCTAGAACGGGGGGCGGAATGTCCAGACTGGTTTTATGTTCCCAACGTTCCCCCAACTCTTGATGGTAGGGTGAGACGTTCCTATGTATTATGGCAGGAATATATCCCCCCTTTAATTGCCATAGAATTTGTGTCGGGAGATGGTTCAGAAGAACGCGATCGCACTCCCTTATATCAAACTGGAGAACGTCAAAAACCCGGTAAATTTTGGGTATATGAACAAATCATCCGCCCCCCTTTCTATGCTATCTATGAGGTACGGAAAGCCAGTGTAGAAGTCTATCACCTAATGGAAAATCACTATGAGTTAGTGGCCGCGAATGAAAGAGGTCACTATCCCATTCACCCCATGGGTGTAGAATTAGGCATTTGGCTCGGACAGTATGGCAACCTAGAATTGCCTTGGCTGCGCTGGTGGGATAGCCAGGGTAATTTGCTATTAACTGGGGATGAACGAGCTAGAATTGAACGCCAGCGGGCGGAAAATGAACGTCAACGGGCGGAACAAGCCGAACAGCGTTTTGAACAAGCCGAAGTGGAGTTACAGCAGGAACGCCAACGAGCCCAAGCTGAACGCCAACGGGCGGAAAGACTAGCTGAGTTATTACGCGCCCAAGGAATTGACCCCGAAGAACTTTAAATAACTGTAAATAGAGGCGATCGCACCTACTGAGAAAAGCCTAGAGGCGATCGCTCTCGAAAATCCTACCCAAATGCTATACTGTCTGCCATAACCTGCGATGAGAAACTATTTACCATGACCATCGCCCCATCATCAGAACTGGGAATTACCACCCTTCCCGATCATACTCAACTCCCCGACTCCGACGGTACTTTCGTGAAAAACTTTCAGGAGCATCCCCAAAGTATCTTATTGACTGATTCCATTCTATCAACACTAGATAGTCTACACCCAGACCAGCAATATGCCATAGGTCAAGATTCTGGTATCTATTGGCGATTAACAGAACCCCTAGAACGGGGGGCGGAATGTCCAGACTGGTTTTATGTTCCCAACGTTCCCCCAACTCTTGATGGTAGGGTGAGACGTTCCTATGTATTATGGCAGGAATATATCCCCCCTTTAATTGCCATAGAATTTGTGTCGGGAGACGGTTCAGAAGAACGCGATCGCACTCCCTTATATCAAATTTCTGGAGAACGTCAAAAACCGGGTAAATTTTGGGTATATGAACAAATCATCCGCCCCCCTTTCTATGCTATCTATGAGGTACGGAAAGCCAGTGTAGAAGTCTATCACCTAATGGAAAATCACTATGAGTTAGTGGCGGCGAATGAAAGAGGTCACTATCCCATTCACCCCATGGGTGTAGAATTAGGCATTTGGCTCGGACAGTATGGCAACCTAGAATTGCCTTGGTTGCGTTGGTGGGATAGCCAGGGTAATTTGTTATTAACCGGGGATGAACGAGCTAGAATTGAACGCCAGCGGGCAGAAAATGAACGCCAGCGGGCAGAAAATGAACATCAACGGGCAGAAAATGAACATCAACGGGCAGAAAATGAACATCAGCGGGCAGAAAATGAACATCAGCGGGCAGAAAATGAACATCAACGGGCGGAACAAGCTCAACTAGAGTTACAGCAGGAACGCCAACGGGCCGAAGCTGAACGCCAACGGGCGGAAAGACTAGCTGAGTTATTACGCGCCCAAGGAATTGACCCCGAAGAACTTTAAATAACTGTAAATAGAGGCGATCGCACCTACCTATTTTTGGGAGGGCGATCGCCTGTTTACAGAAAAGTTTGATAAGTTCATTTTTAGGGAATGACAATAATTGAGCCAAATTGCCTAAAATGATTGTCTAAACTGAGAGCCTTGCTGATTTGTAATTTTTCGATAATGACTTTGCTGCTACAATCGGTAAAACTCCACTCTTTATCTGAAAATTGCCTGAAAATTTGCGATGTTAACTGAATGTCTGCTTCGCTGAGAAAGTAGAGTGTACCAAGCTGACCCGAAAAAAATGCTTTTCCCATAGCAAGCGATCGCGCCGTTTCTTTTCTGGCTCTTAATAGTGTCAGTGTTTCATCAACAATATAGTCGGTTGTCAGAAAAGCCTCGGTATTTTGACGCATCCACATACTGACCGATTGATGCTCTGGATCTGAAGGAACGACACTAGCAAACCAAGCACTCGTATCTACAAATATCATGATTTATTTCTGATGGGGATAGAGAATGCGATCGTGGTCGAATCCAGAAAAATTGTCGCGATCGCCTTCTAAGGGTAATGCGGCAATTTGAGCTAAAATATCGGTGGTATTTTTGTTCTCCTGAGTCGAGTCATTAGCAGTAATGATCACTTGAACTGATGTTCCTTCAGGTAGATCGACGGGCTGCATGAGTCGCAGCATTCCTTGTTCATAAATTGCTTGTAGTGTAAATGTCATGGTTCTGAATCAAATCATCTCAGGTATTTTTAGTTAATTATAAGCGATCGCGCCTACCATAACCCAAGGCGATCGCTCTCGAAAATCCTACCCAAATGCTATACTGTCTGCCATAACCTGCGATGAGAAACTATTTACCATGACCATCGCCCCATCATCAGAACTGGGAATTACCACCCTTCCCGATCATACTCAACTCCCCGACTCCGACGGTACTTTCGTGAAAAACTTTCAGGAGCATCCCCAAAGTATCTTATTGACTGATTCGATTCTATCAACACTAGATAGTCTACACCCAGACCAGCAATATGCCATAGGTCAAGATTCTGGTATCTATTGGCGATTAACAGAACCCCTAGAACGGGGGGCGGAATGTCCAGACTGGTTTTATGTTCCCAACGTTCCCCCAACTCTTGATGGTAGGGTGAGACGTTCCTATGTATTATGGCAGGAATATATCCCCCCTTTAATTGCCATAGAATTTGTGTCGGGAGATGGTTCAGAAGAACGCGATCGCACTCCCTTATATCAAACTGGAGAACGTCAAAAACCGGGTAAATTTTGGGTATATGAACAAATCATCCGCCCCCCTTTCTATGCTATCTATGAGGTACGGAAAGCCAGTGTAGAAGTCTATCACCTAATGGAAAATCACTATGAGTTAGTCGCCGCGAATGAAAGAGGTCACTATCCCATTCACCCCATGGGTGTAGAATTAGGCATTTGGCTCGGACAGTATGGCAACCTAGAATTGCCTTGGCTGCGCTGGTGGGATAGCCAGGGTAATTTGCTATTAACTGGGGATGAACGAGCTAGAATTGAACGCCAGCGGGCAGAAAATGAACGTCAACGGGCGGAAAATGAACGTCAGCGGGCAGAAAATGAACATCAACGGGCGGAACAAGCTGAACTAGAGTTACAGCAGGAACGCCAACGGGCCGAAGCTGAACGCCAACGGGCTGAACGACTAGCGGAGTTTTTGCGCGCCCAGGGAATTGACCCCGAAGAACTTTAAATAACTGTAAATAGAGGCGATCGCACCTACTGAGAAAAGCCTAGAGGCGATCGCTCTCGAAAATCCTACCCAAATGCTATACTGTCTGCCATAACCTGCGATGAGAAACTATTTACCATGACCATCGCCCCATCATCAGAACTGGGAATTACCACCCTTCCCGATCATACTCAACTCCCGGACTCCGACGGTACTTTCGTGAAAAACTTTCAGGAGCATCCCCAAAGTATCTTATTGACTGATTCGATTCTATCAACACTAGATAGTCTACACCCAGACCAGAAATATGCTATAGGTCAAGATTCTGGTATCTATTGGCGATTAACAGAACCCCTAGAACGGGGGGCGGAATCTCCAGACTGGTTTTATGTTCCCAACGTTCCCCCAACTCTTGATGGTAGGGTGAGACGTTCCTATGTATTATGGCAGGAATATATCCCCCCTTTAATTGCCATAGAATTTGTGTCGGGAGATGGTTCAGAAGAACGCGATCGCACTCCCTTATATCAAATTTCTGGAGAACGTCAAAAACCCGGTAAATTTTGGGTATATGAACAAATCATCCGCCCCCCTTTCTATGCTATCTATGAGGTACGGAAAGCCAGTGTAGAAGTCTATCACCTAATGGAAAATCACTATGAGTTAGTGGCCGCGAATGAAAGAGGTCACTATCCCATTCACCCCATGGGTGTAGAATTAGGCATTTGGCTCGGACAGTATGGCAACCTAGAATTGCCTTGGCTGCGCTGGTGGGATAGCCAGGGTAATTTGTTATTAACCGGGGATGAACGAGCTAGAATTGAACGCCAGCGGGCGGAACAAGCTGAACAGCGTTTTGAACAAGCCGAAGTGGAGTTACAGCAGGAACGCCAACGAGCCGAAGCTGAACGCCAACGGGCGGAAAGACTAGCTGAGTTATTACGCGCCCAGGGAATTGACCCCGAAGAACTTTAAATAAATAGAGGCGATCGCACCTACCTATTTTGGGGAGGGCGATCGCTCTCGAAAATCCTACCCAAATGCTATACTGTCTGCCATAATAGGCTATGAGAAATTATTGACTATGACCATCGCCCAATGAGATAATAGTAGCCAAAAGTTGGGAGCATGATTTAATCTCAAATTAGGTTAACATTTGACGGCAATACGGTATAATACCAAGTATGGTGCGAGACCTTCGGGTATGAAATCGAGCTGAAATGGGCGTGGGGACTACCCGGTGAGGACTTCAACCCCTTGCTTGATTGGGTCGCATCCCTGGCCATCCCATAACACAGCCTGATTTTTTGCCCACCTTCGAGACTTCCAATATGGTTGCCAAGGTGAAGCGTCTAATCAGGTCTAAGACTGCCCGCGCCATGCTGACATGGGCGCATTATCGATTCAAACTAACCCTGAGACATAAGCGCGGAAATAACTGAACAGTTGTAGATGTGACCGAAGAATACACCAGCAAAACCTGTACTCACTGTGGTCATGTGCATTCCCAGCTAGGTGGCTCAAAAGTGTTCCGATGTCCGGAGTGGGGGTTCACTCTACCACGGGACTGGAACGGTGCTTTTGGAATCTTTCTAAAAGCTTTGCGGGATACCGCCTCTGTTACCTTAACGGGTAATAGTGCTATCGTCGCATTGTCAGGCAATAGCCGGATAAATGTCGCGTAAATGTATCAGATAGCTTCTCTGAATCACGTCCTGGTTAGGTAAATCGGTGGAAAAGGTATTTTGATTGATGATAGGGGTAACTAGACCCTATTATTCGATAGTGTCATGAAAACATACCATTAGAAACTAAAACCTAGGAAACTAAAACCATGATTCAGGACTTTGGGATTATCATTGCTTGTTGTTTTAAGGACTACCACTTTGCGGCAGGATGTTGTGCTAGTATTCGCTACTTTTTGGGGGATGTTCCTATCTGTTTAATCGTTGATGGTGATTTTAATACAACCAGCTTAGAAAGCACTTACGGTGTTAAGATTATTAATCAAAAGACGGTCAAGCATCCGTTTCTCAAGGAAAATAGTTTTGGTTGGGGCTTGACTAAAATGATTGCCTTTTGGGAAAGTCCTTGGCAGAATTTTCTGTTTTTAGATGCGGATACAATAGTCTGGGGGGATGTGCTAGATTTTGGGGATCTTGAACATTATGACATGATTATTGATCATAACTTGGAAAATTGGAAGGCTGAAGATATTTCGCGTTTATTCTTTGACTTGGAGGGGATGAAAAAGCACTTCCCTGATTTTAATTATCAAGATAGACCCTATTTTGTTACCGGGGTATTTTGGGGAAAGAGGGGGATTTTTAGCTTGGCTGAATATGCGGAAATGTTGGAGTTTAAGAATCGATACCCTGATGTTTTTAAATATGGTGAACAAGGGCTATTAAATTTCATGATTTTTCGGGCATTAGATGAGGGCAAAATTAATGTAAAAACTGCGCTAATTCAGGTTTTGATGTGGAACTATTCCCAAGAAGAAATGCGTCAACGTTTCCCCATTGAGGACGGAAAAATTGGGAATCACGATTGGCAGAAAGAGGCTTGTGTTATTCATTGGGCTGGGATAAAACCATTTCTGGTTAATGATGTTTATTCAGACCCGATGAATTTTATGCAGCAGAAGTTTTATGAAGACTCTGAATGCCTAATTTATGGCAATGTTAAGATTAATTTGCTGCTGGAAGATTTGTGGCGATATCGACCCACCCGAAAATTTATTAAAAAACTGTTTTGGTATTTGGTCAAATCCCCCAGTAGTCTATTTTCTAACACCTAAACTGTGGGTCAAAATCGAGGCTGACAGGTTCAATTTTCTGATGATAAATTTGGTATTTGCCAGTTCATTAACCAGATTTAAAGAAAATTTATAATTTGTATATTCAGGGTTTAATTACTGTCCTCATTTGGTCGGGTATTGCTATAAGTGTCGATTAGCATTTGAATTTGGGTTAAAGCATGATTAACTCCCTCTTCTCCGGTGGGAGAAAGACAATCGCCTAAATCAAAGTTATCGCCGGGGACTGCTACTAGCCAGGCTTGGGGTGTGTATTCATAGAGAGTTTTGGCTAAGGAAAGAAGCGATCGCGGATTGATAGAATGACCCAAGTTAACCACTGTTTCTGAGTCATCAGGTGTCAGGGATGAAACTTCCAGGACTTCCCCAGTAATACTAGCATCGACGAAAATGGCATAGTCAAAATGGGTTAATTCTTCGGCTATTTCCGGGGTTAATTGGTGAACTGAACGCGATCGCACATTAGGTTTTTCCCACTCTTGCACCAGTCTCGCTACCTCCTGTCCAATACCATCATCACCCCTTAACTGATTACCATAGCCAATAATTAAAAAAGACTTGACATTTTCCATGGTATATGTTAGTAGTATAGTTATTCATAATTATCTGTGGAGAGTGTCTAAATGGTGAGACCATACTCGGATAATTTAACAATATTCTACGGTAACTTCTTTCTGTTTTTGTTTGAGTAAGTTTACCAAATCTTCAATTAAACTGCGTCGAATCGAGATATTTTTAGGAAGAAGAGGATTTTGGTAAAACTCATTAATCTGTTGACCAACCAAAAGGAAAATAGAATCAGCCTCTAAAATTTCTCGCGCCAGAAGTACCGCACCATTTTGGTCAGAAGGAAGTCTGGTGATATCACAATTACACTGGCGGAGAACTGCTGTAGCTTTAGAAATAGTCAAAATTCCCTCAGTGACCAAATCAATTTCGCTTAATTTACCGATAGGGGGTAAATCTTTTCGCATGGTGGAAATATCCATTTCGATAGTTTCTCCCATATAATTAGCCACGAGGTTTCCGGTAGTACCCCCACAGATAACTTTACGACCTTTAAAACTTAACAAACGTTCAGCATATAACTCATCCTTGGTAATATCTAAAGGAGGTCCGGTAAAAATCATAACCGGGTTACGTTTGCGGACATAAATACCAACAAAAGTAGCATCGTCTCCGATTTTATCTCGATAAAGCGATCGCGTTTCCGCCATCACCTGTTCAATAATGCTACGGGAGTTAGTCGCCTGAGTCATAAACACTTTTTCCATGTATTTAGCGATATTATCCCACCCCCAACCAAAATTCATGGTATCCCCTAAACCAGCATAAAGAACACCATCACTAATAGCACCCAGAAAGTCTCCCCTTTCTAGCTGTCCTTCCGAGGAAAGTATTTTTTTGCCGAGGATTTTTTCGGTCTTAGTGTCTAGTTTAATTACCCGTCCTTTGTTAAAATAAAAGACGGGGGGGTTATCAAAATTAATCACCTTAAACTGATTGGTTTGGTGGTCAATTTGAATAATGGTAAATGTGGCGTATGCAATATGGCGAACTTGACAAATTGGCAGAGTTCCAATCACAGTTTTGATAACTTCCTCTAGGGGAACATCAGCATTTAACATAGTGATTAAAATTTCTGTGGTCAGGGTAGCTAGGATATTAGCTTTTACCCCACTTCCCAAACCATCAGAGAGGACGATGGTGCTTTTAGTTTCAGTTTTGGTAAACTTAACCTGGTCTCCACAGAGTTCCTCGCCTTTTTTATTAAGACTGCGATCGCAAATATCAAAAAAGTTATCTTGACCCATAAGCCGACTCAACTACTTGGTTTGGTAAACAAAAATATGCTATTGGTTAATCATTTGGATAATTTTGAGAAGACTAACCTTAGTTTCGGCGGTAGTTTCTCCGAGTAGTCCAGCGATTTCTTGGGCAACCTTCATTTGATTGTCAACCACTTCGTTCACTTTTTTAACTGTTTGTTCCCGGATATCATGGATTTCCTTTTTTCGCTGCATTTCCGAGGTAATATCAGTCATAATGCAGGCGATGATATTTTCATCTTTAATCGGGAAAATCACCTCTTTTAAATACAGATGATGATTTTCATATTCCACCTCTATACCCTGCATCATTTGGTTTTTTTCCCAAACTTTTTTAAATCGGTCTACATTCCCCAACAAATTAAAAGCCGGAGTCCCAATAATCTCGGCAGCCTCGACTTTAAAAAAGTTACAAAATGCCGGATTCACAACTTTAATATTCATGGAGACATCCACGGCAATTAAACCGTTCGGGTCATATTCCCAAAGCAGTTGCCATAAATGGGGATTGTCATTATTTTCTAGCATTATGAATTCAATGGTAAATTACTATTTTGAATTATCGGCAAAATTTCACCGACAAATTTGTCCTCGATATTTTTAGGGCTGATATTAATAAAGTGTTGGTCTTGGTATTTCATGACAATACCGGAACTACAGGTCTCCAAGCAAAACGACCCTTTAAGTTCAATGCGGTTTTCTAGTTGATATTCTGCGATTAATTCCTGAAGTTTTGGTAACACTTCATAAACGCCCATTTGGTGACAAGCAGACCCCATACATAGGTATAAGTTTTGTTTTGCCATATCGATTAGTACCCAAGTCAACAATAAATATTCCGCTGTTGGCGGAGGCAACCAGTAGAGGTTGCCCCTATGTTTAATCGTAGTTAATGTTAATTACGATAAACCTCATCAACAATTGTGCCATCAGGTTTAAGTAACTCAATATGTAGTGGCATTTGACCAACAGCATGAGTTGAACAACTTAAACAAGGGTCAAAACAGCGAATTCCAGCTTCAACTCGGTTTAACAAGCCTTCTGGAATTTCATTACCATGGATATAGTGCTTGGCAATTTGGGTAACAGTTTTATTCATTGCCAAGTTATTTTGTCCGGTGGCAATAATCAAGTTCACCTTTTCAATTAAGCCATTTTCATTGACTTTATAATGGTGAAATAGAGTGCCGCGAGGGGCTTCACTAACTCCCACCCCTTCCAAGTTGTTAATTCCGGCATCAGCGCGAACGCGGGGGGAGGTAATATCAGGGTCTTCTACCAAAGCCTCGATCGCCTCAATACAAGCCATAATTTCGACGAGACGGGCGTAATGGTAGAAGAAGGAAGAAGTAGCAACCCGACCACCAGCGCGATCGCGAAATTCCCGCAATTCCCGATCAGCATCGGTAGTTCCAATTTGATCACAGACATTCAGCCGCGCCAAAGGTCCTACCCGATAAATACCATCAGGATATCCGAGAGGTTTATAATAGGGGAATTTGAGATAAGACCAATTTTCCACAGCCTCACCCAAATAGTCTTGGTAATTATCCTCACTCAAACCATCAGCGACAATATTACCGTCACTATCGATAAAGCGCAGATGTCCGCCATAGTGTTCCCAATTACCATTAGGGGCGACTAACCCCATAAATAGAGAGGGGAATTTCCCAAATATATCGACCTCAGAAGCCAAGTTACTATCGAGGAGACGCTTTAATAGATTTAAGGCTAATTCGGTAGTTTGGCGCGCTTCTGGGAGGCGGTCTTTTATCCATTCCAAACCGTCTTGGGAAAGAGGCGATCGCACTCCTCCAGGAACCGCCCAAGCCGCGTGAATTTTCCGTGCGCCCAATAGTTCAATCACGGTCTGACCAAACTGGCGCAGACGAATACCCGCCCTAGCCAAATCTGGATCAGCGGCAATTAATCCGAATACATTTCTTTTGGCGGGGTCACTATCCCAACCCAACAGAAAATCGGGGCTACTGAGGTGGAAAAAACTCAAAGCATGGGACTGAGTTAACTGGGCTAAATTCATCATCCGCCGCAATTTTTCCCCGGCTGGTGGCACTTTTACCGCCAGAATTTTATCCCCCGTTTTAGCGGCTGCTAAGAGGTGACTCACCGGACAAATCCCGCAAATACGGGCAGTAATTCCGGCCATTTCAAACATTGGTCGTCCTTCGCAGAACTTTTCAAAACCCCGAAATTCTACCACATGAAATCGGGCATCTTCCACCTCTCCCGCATCATCCAAATATATGGAAATTTTCGCATGACCCTCAATGCGGGTCACTGGATCAATAACAACTGTCTTAGCCATAGTATAAAATCACCTCTCCAGGGAATCAACAATTAATAATTAACCCGATAATTGCGGGCTAACCATTAATTTTCTAGTCAGTCAACAACAGGGAAACCTTAGCCAAACTTAATCATTTCTCGCCCTTCCATTTTCGGCATTTTCCCTTCCACCAAAGGCGCGAGGGTAGCCTTAATGCGATCGGCACTAGGGGGACATCCCGGCATAAAAATATCAACATCGACGACTTCATGCACTGGAGTCACACGTTCCAGTAATTCAGGAACAATACCGGGTTCTCTGGGAAGTTGTGGGGTAAAATCCCCTAGTTCCAAATAGCAGCGTTTGAGTACATGATCGGTGCTACCCAACATATTCCGCATGGCGGGAACATTAGCAGTTACGGCACAATCTCCAAAAGAAATCAAGAGTTTGGTGCGCGATCGCACTTCTTTAATTAGTTCCAGGTTATCTTCGTTAGCGATACCACCCTCGACCAAACAAACATCAACATTTTCGGGATATTCTTTCAGGTCACAACCTACCGGGGAGTAAACCACTTCGACTTTTTCCGATAGTTCAATCAGCCATTCATCCAGGTCTAAAAAAGACATATGGCAACCGGAACATCCTGCTAACCAAACCGTAGCAAATCTTATCTTTTCCATTCGTGTTTCTCCCGTGCATTAACTAAGAATTCTAATTTAGCGCGATCGCGAGTCATTTCGGCGACCGTCGCACCTTTACGGAAAATGGAACCCGTCGGACAAGCATCAACACACTTACCGCAGGAAGTACAGGCATCGACAGCCCCCCAAGGTTGATTAAGTCCTGTAATCATTTTAGCAGCCGGGCCGCGAAAAGCCACATCCCAAACATGAGCGCCTTCAATTTCATCACATACTCTTTGACAGCGAGTACAGAGAATACAGCGGTTGTGATCAATACCAAATTGAGGGTGAGAGATATCAACTTCTCGCTGTGGGAAACGGTAGGTAAAGCGGCTATGATCCATACCTACTTCAACGGCGACATCTTGCAATTCGCAGTTTTCATTAGCCACACAAACGGCACAAACATGGTTGCCTTCCGCAAATAGCATTTCCACAACCATTTTGCGATATTCTTTAATCTGGGGGCTATTAGTGCAAACTTCCATCCCTTCCGCAACGGTAGTTACACAGGAGGGCAAAAGTTTATTAATTCCGGCAATTTCCACCAGACATAAGCGACAAGCACCCACATCAGAAATACCATCCAAATGGCAGAGAGTTGGTATTCTGACCCCCGCCTCTTTAGCGGCTTCTAAAATGCTCGATCCTTGTTCGATCGCCACATCAATGCCATCAATTTTTAAGGTGACAACGGACATAGTTTCTCCTTTCATTAAGGGAACATCTTACCGGGAGTCGGGAATATTGTATATTCCCGATTTTCCCAGTTATTTCTAATTCAAACAGGCGGCTAAATCAGCTTCGGGAGTGGTAATAGCCTGTAGGTTGTATTTAGCCGAGAGGATAGCGAAGACATTAGGGGAAATGAAAGCTGGTAAAGTCGGACCTAAACGGATATCTTTGATACCCAAATATAATAGTGTCAGGAGAACCGCCACAGCCTTCTGTTCATACCAAGACAAAATCATAGATAGGGGGAGTTCATTAACTCCGATATCAAAGGCTTGGGCGAGTCCTAGGGCGATTTGAATAGCGGAATAGGCATCATTGCACTGTCCGACATCCATCAGCCGAGGAATGTTACCAATTTCCCCCATTTCCTTATCAAAAAAGCGGAATTTTCCACAGGCGAGAGTTAACACCACACAATCGGACGGAACCTGATCGACAAACTCTGTATAATAATTGCGATCGGGTTTAGCGCCGTCACAACCTCCCACTAGGAAGAAATGGCGAATTTTGCCTTGTTTAACCGCCTCAATCACCTGGTCGCTAACATTTAATACCGCATTACGGGCGAAGCCAGTTTTCACCTGACGGGGTGGTTCATCTTCTGCAAAGCCAGGTAAAGAGAGGGCTTTGTGGATAACAGCGCTAAAATCTGGGGTAAGATTTGCCCTATCTTCGAGATAGTTGATGTCAGGATATCCCACCGGACCGAGGGTAAATAATTTATCCTCATAGTGTTCGTGGGGAGGCATCAAACAGTTAGTGGTGATGACTATAGCACCGGGGAACTTAGCGAAATCCTTGGTTTGATTTTGCCAAGCTGTGCCATAGTGACCGTAGAGGTGGGGATATTTTTGTTTAAGGACTGGGTAGCCATGGGCGGGTAGTAACTCCCCGTGGGTGTAAACATTAATACCAGTATTGGCTGTTTGTTGGAGGATGGCTTCGAGTTGTTTAATGTCGTGACCAGATACCAAAATGGCTTTTCCGGCTTTCGCATTCAGAGGAACAACGGTGGGGATAGGATGACCATAATGGTTAGTGTGTCCCGCGTCGAGAAGTTCCATAGCCAACAGGTTCATTTCCCCGACTTTCATGGCTAGATTAACCCAATCTTCTAAACTGAGGTTAGGTTCTTCCAAGGCGGCGAGGGCTTGGTGTGTGAAACTATAAAGGCGATCGTCTTCCTGACCAAGTTCCTGGGCGTGGAAACTGTAGGAAGCCAAGCCCTTCAGACCGTAGAGGACGGTAAGTTTGAGGGAGAAGATATCGATGTCTTGACTAGAGTCAGCAATAAAGTTACGGGAAACTTCCTCCCCCTGGGCTACTAAACTATCAGTCCAGTCTGGTTGATAGGTAGCAGCTACAGACCAACTGATGGGCCGATCGCTAATCTGTTCAACTTGGGTTTTGAGTTTTTCCCGTTGAGCGATCGCCTCACGAATATAATGGTAAAAGCGTTTACGGTTAAAGTTAACATTCGTCATAGTGGCGAACATCGACTCACAGGAAAACACATCTACAGCATGGGTATCAATGCCCAATTCCTTAGCCTTCAAAGCCACAGGCGCAATACCCCGCAGACAGTACATTAATAGGTCTTGAACCGCATTTACATCCGGTCCTTTACCACAAGCGCCCCACTGGTGGCAACCTTGACCGCTGGCAGTTTGTTCACATTGTTCACAAAACATAAATCCCTTCTCCTCATTTAGCTTCCTAGTTTCCCGTTTAGCTTCCCGATGTGAAATATTAGTGAACCGCCACCTTACCGTTAGCAGTTTGAAGCAACTCCAAATACTCGCTCTCGAAATACTGCAAGGTACTGGTAACCGGGTTAGGGGCTGTCATTCCCAAGCCACATAAACTGGTAGCCTTCACCATGTCGCATAACTGTTTCAGTTTTTCCAAATCAGCGGAGGTAGCCTGTTTATTGAGTAACTTAGTAAGCAACTGGTACATTTGCACAGTACCCACACGGCAGGGGATACACTTACCACAGGTTTCACCCCGGCAAAATTCCATATAGAATTGAGCCACCTGCACCATGCTAGTGTTTTCATCCATCACCACCATGCCCCCAGATCCCATCATAGATCCCAATCTGGTGAGAGATTCATAATCTACCGGGGTATCAAGAAAATCAGCCGGGATACAACCGCCAGAGGGACCCCCTGTTTGCACGGCTTTAACTTGCAGACCGCCAGGAATACCGCCGCCCATCTCTTCGACAATTTCGCGTAGGGTAATACCCATCGGCACTTCAATCAGGCCGTTATTGCGGATTTTACCCGTCAGGGAGAAGATTTTAGTACCCTTGCTTTTCTCGGTACCAATTTGATTGTACCAGTCCGCCCCGTTGCGGATAATGGGGGCTATATTACCCAGGGTTTCCACGTTATTAATCAGGGTTGGGCAGTCCCACAACCCGGAAACGGCGGGATAGGGTGGACGAGGACGGGGGTTGCCGCGACCGCCACCAATAGAAGCTATCAGGGCGGTTTCTTCGCCACAAACAAAAGCACCCGCACCAACCCGAATATCAATGTTGAAGTCTATGGAGGAACCAAAGATGCGGCTACCTAACATACTCTGACGTTTAGCCTGTTGAATGGCTTTCTGTAGCCTAGTGATCGCCAGGGGATATTCTGCGCGAACGTATATATAGCCTTGGGTCGCACCGACTGCATATCCAGCGATCGCCATTCCTTCTAGGATACGGTGAGGGTCACTTTCTAAAACACTACGATCCATAAACGCCCCAGGGTCGCCCTCGTCAGCGTTACAGATCACATATTTTTGTCCTGGGGGCATTTTAGCCACAGTCGCCCACTTTAGACCCGTGGGATAGCCAGCGCCTCCCCGTCCCCGTAATCCAGATTTAGTAATTTCTGTCACTACTTCTTCTGGAGTCAGGTCATAAATTGCATGATGTAAGGCTCTGTAGCCTCCCACCGCAATATATTCCCCGATTTTTTCCGGGTCAATTTTGCCGCTAAATTCCCGAACGATTTTTAATTGGCGACTAAAGAAGGGATGATCAGGATCTCCTTGAACCGGTTTGGCTTCCCCGCCTTGCAGCGCTTCGATAATAGATGGCGCATCTTCGGGGGTGACTTTTTCATAATGAATGCCGTTAGGTTCGACTTCCACCATTGGGCCGCGTCCGCAAAACCCCATACACCCCACACCGACTATTTGCACGTCAGCCTCAAGTCCTGACCCCTTCAGGGCATCTTCCATGGCTTTTTTGACTTCTAGGGACTCAGAGGCTTGACAGCCTGTAGATGTGCAGCAGTGGATACGGATACTTTTTTGATTGTTGCGTTCCTTTTCGGCTAGTTCGACTAATTCGGTCAATTCCATAATATTTTAGATCTCCTCTCTCAATGGAGTTGGGGTTACAAGTGGCATTTAGTCGGCTGAACCCTGCCACTGTTCCAGTCGTGCTACGGCCATTTCTGGGGTTTGCTGACCTGCGACTTTCCCATCAAAGACTGCGGCCGGAGCAATACCACAGGCTCCGATACAGCGGGCGGTGACAATAGATATCTGGCCGTCGGGGGTGGTTTCCCCGGATTTGATTCCGGTTTTCTCTTCTAAGGCTGCTAGGACTTCTCCACTGCCTTTAACATAGCAGGCGGTTCCTAAACAGACGACGCAGGTATGAGCGCCACTGGGTTTTAGGGAAAATAGATGATAGAAGGTGGCGACTCCGTAAACTTGGCTCAGGGGAAGTTTCAGTTGTCGCGCAACGTATATTAATACGTCTTCTTCTAAGTAGCCAAATGCTTCCTGGGCTTTGTGCAGCACTTCGATTAAGGCATCCTGACTATATTGGCTGCGTTTCATGGTTATATCCAGTACCTTGAAACGTTTATCGCCACTGGGATGGTTTGACGCTGCTTTGCTTTTGGCAGATTTGGGGGCGGTTTCTGTGGGAGATGGCATAGTAGTTTTACCGTAATTTCTACACAGTTTCAACCCTATTAAATATGATCAATGTTGATCCCCACAGGGTTGATGTTCTATTTTGATGACAATTCATCCTATTTTGGGGACATTTTTGGGACAAATCCCCAAAACAACTGTAGGGTTGTTTATCTCCAAATATTTCGTTAGTTGAACATTACAACATTCTGTTCTAAATGTTAAGTATAACGGCAAACCCCGGAAAAAAGTATTAAGATAATTAAAAGAATTTCTGCCTCTGCTGGTGGGTCTGCTAACAGTGGTTATACTTAGTTAGCCTGTCATCAAACTACCACAGAGCCTACAGATAGCCTACAGGTTGCTATTGTCAACCTAAATGAGAATTATTGTCATTCTAGGGATGAAATATATGTGTCTAGCAGTTCCGGGAAAACTCGTGAGTATATCGGGAGATGATCCTTTACTAAAAAAAGGGCGCGTCAGCTTTGGCGGGGTAATTAAAGAGGTGAGTCTGGCTTATGTTCCTGAAGCGCAAGTGGGTGATTATGTTTTGGTTCATGTGGGTTTTGCTCTGAGTCGGGTAGAACCAGAGGACGCTTTACAAACCTTAGCAGATTTACAACAGATGGTCAAATTGGGTTAAAAATTGTTAAGACCTGATTTATATTTCCAGCCTCCTATAAGATAATAAATAGGGTAAGGTAGGAGGCAGTCAAGTTCCCAAAAACCCTTAACAAAGATTTAAAGATTGTGATCTGACTCAGGGGAAAGGAACCTTTGAATCAGACAACCGGCGCAGAGGTATTGTTGTCAAAATCTAGGTAAATTATCGACCCAATTTTTTTTGTTGTTGAATGACAAAATTTAGCGCGATCGCTTGGTAAAGAGAACTGTCAAGGACATGGCCTTGGCAAATAGTGCGATCGCCTAAAATTAGCTCGTCAATGGTTGTCCGGTCACAGCCATTAAGGCGGTTAATTCCGCAGTTTTTTGAACCTGGGTTAAATCCCAAGTAAATGAGAGGATTTTCAAGTATGAATACCAGACAGTATGCCACCCTAGACGGGAACGAAGCGGTAGCCCGCGTGGCTTTTCGTCTCAATGAAGTTATTGCCATTTATCCCATCACTCCATCATCACCCATGGGAGAATGGGCGGATGCTTGGACATCGGAAGGACAACCCAACATTTGGGGAACGGTTCCCGCAGTAGTAGAAATGCAAAGCGAAGGAGGCGCGGCGGGGGCTGTTCATGGTTCCCTACAGGGAGGGTCATTAACCACGACATTTACAGCATCCCAGGGATTATTATTAATGATTCCGAACCTGTACAAAATCGCCGGGGAACTAACCTGTGCGGTCCTCCATGTCGCCGCCAGGTCCATCGCCGCCCAAGCCTTGTCTATTTTTGGCGATCACAGTGACGTAATGGCAGTGCGGGCTACTGGTTGCGGATTATTATGTTCAGCCTCAGTCCAGGAAGCCCATGATTTAGCCCTAGTCGCCCAAGCAAGTACCCTAAAATCAAGGGTTCCATTTATCCACTTTTTTGATGGGTTCCGCACGTCCCACGAAGTGCAGAAAATCGAACTCTTGGAAGAGAGTGATCTGCGGGCGATGATAGATGATGAGGACGTTTATGCACACCGCGCCCGGGGACTAACACCCGATCGCCCTGCTTTACGAGGAACCGCCCAAAACCCCGATGTTTACTTCCAAGCGAGGGAAAGCGTTAACCCCTTCTATAACGTCTGTCCAGAAATTGTGCAAAAAGCCATGGACAAATTCGGGGAACTGACGGGACGGCACTATAAACTATTTGAATATCATGGCGCACCAGATGCCGATCGCATCATTATATTAATGGGTTCCGGCTGTGAAACCGTCCACGAAACCGTAGATTATCTGACCGCACAGGGAGAAAAAGTCGGAGTGCTAAAAGTCCGTCTGTATCGACCCTGGGATGCTAACGCCTTTATTGGCGCTGTACCAAAAACGGCAAAAGCGATCGCAGTTTTAGACCGCACCAAAGAACCCGGCTCAAGTGGCGAACCCCTATATTTAGATGTCGTCACCGCCATTAGTGAAAGCTGGGAAGGACCCGCCCTCAAAATCGTAGGTGGTCGTTATGGGTTATCCTCCAAAGAATTTAACCCGGCTATGGTAAAAGCCGTTTTTGATAACCTCCAACTCGACAAACCCAAAAATCACTTTACCATCGGTATTAACGACGACCTCAGCCACACCTCCCTACCCTTTGACCCGGAATTTTCCACCGAACCGGATAACGTCATCCGCGCCATGTTCTATGGTCTAGGGTCTGATGGTACTGTAGGGGCTAACAAAAACTCGATTAAAATTATCGGGGACGAAACCAATAACTACGCCCAGGGTTACTTCGTCTACGACTCGAAAAAATCCGGCGCTGTCACCGTATCTCACCTGCGTTTCGGTCCTAACTTAATCCGCTCCCCCTATTTAATCGAAAAATCCAACTTTATCGGCTGTCACCAGTGGAATTTCCTAGAAAAACTCAATGTAGTTGATGCAGCCACCAATGGGGCGACCTTCCTGCTGAATAGCCCCTACGGACCTGATGAAGTATGGAATTACCTACCCATTGAAATTCAAGAGCAAATTGTCCGCAAAAACCTCAAACTATATGTCATCGATGCTAATAAAGTAGCCCGTGACAGTGGAATGGGTAGCCGTATCAATACGGTGATGCAGGTCTGTTTCTTCGCTTTGGCGGGAGTTCTACCCAAGGATGAGGCGATCGCCAAAATTAAAAAAGCGATCGAAAAAACATACGGTAAAAAAGGTTCAGCCATTGTCCGCATGAACCTCCAAGCCGTAGACAATACCCTCGACAACCTCTTTGAGGTCAATATCGGCGAAGCCAATAGCCAGGTACGCATAGCGCCACCAGTCCCCGCTAACGCCCCTGATTTTGTCCGGGAAGTGGAAGGGATGATGTTAGCGCGTAAAGGCGACCAACTCTCCGTCAGCCAACTACCCTGTGACGGAACCTATCCCACAGGTACATCAAAATGGGAGAAACGCAACGTCGCCCAAGAAATCCCCGTTTGGGATGCTGATGTCTGTGTGCAGTGTGGTAAATGTATCATGGTCTGTCCCCATGCGGTAATTCGTGGTAAAGCCTACGATGAAAGCGCCCTCAATGGTGCGCCGGAAACCTTTAAAACTACTGCTGTCCGCGATAAAGCCTTTGAAGGGCAAAAATTCACCATCCAAGTATCTCCAGAAGACTGTACTGGTTGCGGTGTCTGTGTTGATGTCTGTCCGGCGAAAAATAAATCCATGCCTTCCAAAAAGGCGATTAACATGGAGTCTCAGCCACCCATACGAGCCACGGAACGGGAAAACTGGGAATTTTTCCTCAACTTGCCTAACCCCGATCGCCGTAATTTGCGATCGGATATGATTAAACAACAACAATGGCAAGAACCCCTGTTTGAGTTCTCTGGTGCTTGTGCGGGTTGTGGCGAAACTCCCTATATCAAGTTAGCAACCCAACTATTTGGCGATCGTATGGTTGTCGCTAACGCCACTGGCTGTTCTTCTATCTATGGCGGTAACTTACCCACCACACCCTGGGCGCAAAATGCCGAAGGTCGCGGCCCTAGTTGGTCTAATAGCCTATTTGAAGATAACGCCGAATTTGGTCTAGGCTTCCGTCTGTCCATTGATAAACATACCGCTTTCGCCTGTGAATTGTTGCAGAAGTTAGGCGGTCTTGTTGGCGATGAACTGGTAGCCAAAATTATCAATAACCCCCAAAAATCCGAGGCTGATATTTGGGAACAACGGGAACTCGTCGCCCAGGTTAAGCAAAAATTGCAAGGGTCTGATGATACCAACGCCAAACAGTTACTCAGTTTGGCTGATTACCTCGTCAAAAAATCTGTCTGGATACTCGGCGGCGATGGTTGGGCTTATGATATCGGCTATGGCGGTTTAGATCATGTCATTGCTAGTGGTCGCAACGTCAATATCCTGGTTATGGATACTGAGGTCTACTCTAATACTGGTGGTCAGTCTTCTAAAGCTACTCCTCGCGGTGCGGTCGCTAAATTTGCCGCTGGTGGTAAGCCGTCACCTAAGAAAGACTTGGGTTTGATTGCTATGACCTACGGTAACGTTTATGTCGCTTCTGTGGCTATGGGGGCGCGCGATGAACACACCCTTAAAGTCTTCCTGGAAGCTGAAGCCTACGATGGCCCTTCCTTGATTATTGCCTACAGTCACTGTATCGCCCACGGTATTAATATGACTACGGCTATGAGTCACCAAAAAGCAATTGTCGAAAGTGGTCGTTGGTTGCTTTATCGTTATCATCCTGACCTCAAAGCTGAAGGCAAAAATCCCCTACTTTTGGATTCGCGATCGCCTAAAAAATCCGTCGAACAATCCATGTATGCCGAAAACCGCTTTAAAATGCTCACCAAAACTAAGCCCGTTGATGCTAAACGCTTGCTGAAAGAAGCCCAGAAAGACGTTGACACCCGTTGGCAAATGTATGAGTATCTGGCGGCGCGTCCCTTGGATCAAGAAGGCAATCAGCCCAATACAGACACCTCTGGTGACAAATAGTGAACTTCCTAAACCCATTGTAGACAGAAACTCCTAGTCCGGTTCTCAATTATAGGGGCGTGCCTATTTTTCGCCCCTACAAACCGGACCCCTAGAACTTTTCACTGCTTCCGTTTCCACTTTTCATAAGGAATCTATATTATGGATTTGAGTACGACCTATTTGGGATTGAATTTGAGGACTCCTATTGTCCCTTCCGCCGCCGCCCCTTTATCGGAAGATGTCGATAATATTCGGCGTATGGAAGATGCGGGCGCATCAGCAGTCGTTTTACACTCCCTATTTGAAGAACAGTTACTGCGAGAAAAATTTGAACTTAATCACCATTTGGAATATGGAACCAATAGCTTTGCTGAGGCTTTAACCTATTTTCCTGAACCAGAAGAATATCACGTCGGACCGGAACTTTATCTTGAGCATATTCGCCAAGCTAAGGAGTTGGTTGATATTCCCATTATTGCCAGTTTAAATGGTTTCTCCTCCGGTGGTTGGGTGGAATATTCCAAACTCATGCAGGAAGCTGGTGCAGATGCGATCGAATTGAATATTTATTATGTTCCCACCGATTTTGATATGAGTGGGGCTGAGGTCGAGGAAAACTATATCACTACTCTCCGGGAAGTTAAAGCCGAGGTTACTATTCCTGTGGCTATGAAACTTAGCCCCTTCTTTAGTAATATGGCCAATATGGCGAAACGTTTAGATGAAGCTGGAGTCGATGGACTCGCTTTATTTAACCGCTTCATACAGCCAGATATTAACCCAGAAGAACTAGAAATTGAGGTTAGTTCCGTTTTGAGTTCTCCCCACGATATGCGCCTACCTATGCGCTGGATTGCTATTTTGTATGGTCGGATTAATGCCGATTTAGCCTGCACTAGCGGTGTCGCGCGCGGTCACGATGCTATTAAAATGTTGATGGCGGGGGCTAAGGTAACTCATGTTTGTTCCGCTTTATTGCGCCATGGTATTGGTTACATCCAAGTGATGGAAAATGAGATGAAACACTGGATGGAAGAACACGAGTATGACTCTGTTCAACAGATGCAGGGTTCTATGTCTCAGCGCCATTGTGATGATGAGTCAGCCTATGAACGCGCCCAATACATGAAAGCGATTACTTCCTACGTCCCAGAACATAGTTTATTCTAGGTTGATTCTAGGATAATAATTTCACCATATCATCACCCCTCAGTTTTTGCTGGGGGGGGGTTTATAACTGTTCCAAAAAATATAGCCGATATAAATCACAGCCAATTTGTGCTAGGTTATCCTCAAAGTTAACTAATCCTAGACTTTCTAATTTATAAGCAGTAATCGCCTCCAAAGGCACACCATTATCAGACTTGAGGACTTTATTTAAAGCAATATGCAGGTCGGAATCTTGTTGAATTGTTACTAATAAATCCCGCAAATAGGCGCTATAAATTCCATCAGGCTTGCGGGCATTTTTGATTAAATTTTCCAGAGAAATCCCTGATTTACTAATAGTATAAAAAGCCAGTTGTACTAGATAAGGATGTCCACCGACCATTGAGATTAAACCTTCTAGGCGTTTAAGTCCACTCTCTCCCGCCGCCCAACTTAATTCATATCTCAAAGCCAGATCTTGCACTTGTTCCGGTGTAAATTGGGGTATTTTTAACACCAAACCGACATTAAAAGGGGATTGATGTAACTGTAAAGGTACATAAACTTCGGTGCTGTGAACTACAATCAAGCGCAAATTTTCCCAGAGTTTATTATGTTTAGAGAGTTCGTGCCACGATCGCAACATGGGCAAAAAATCACTAGCAATAACCGGATACTCAAAGAGGCGGTTAACCTCATTCATAGCAATCACAATGGGGGTGTCTTTAGTGATGAATAGATATTCCTCAAAATACAGCCGACAGGAAACTTTAGTCCCTAAATCTATATCCCAATATTCATCGAGTTTCGCTGGTAGCTTTAACTGCTTAGTCGCATTAGCACAAAACCATCTGACCAATTGTTCTAGGGAATTAAAAGTCTCAGCGTCTACTTCCAGAAAATTCAGATAAACAGTTCCATATCCCCAAGAAACTGCTTGGGTTAACATCCTATTAAGTAGGGAACTTTTACCCATCTTCCGAGGTGCTTTAATCCTCACGACACACCCCGGTTGTTGCAGTTCATTATAGCCCATTTCTTCAATGGGTGGACGTTCTATATAAAAGGGAGAGTTTATGGAAATTGGACTCCCAGGTATTTCTATATTATTGCCATCATTAGGATTCAATGAATTACCTGCCAAAGTTCCTGATTTCTGAACAGGGGGGGAAGTTAATGGGATCTGGTGCCGAGATTTGAGGACAAGTTTTATATTTTTTTTGCTAACTTTGGTCCCCAGGGCCTCGGAGAGTTCCTGCCATAATCGTCCACCCACTTCTTTAACATAATCATTAGCGTATGCAGATTTCTGGGAAATTTCACTGTAGGTCTTACCCATCCATGATTCAGATAAAATTAAACGCTCAATAGGGGAAAGCGATCGCCGCAGGAATTTTTCTTCTATCAGTTTTAAGGCTTCAGGGACATTCATGCCAAGGCATAATAATTGAGCAAGGGCAATTTGATATATAATCACACTGTACAGATCATAACCAATAAAAGACCCAAATACTTAGACTTGGGCCTTTTTTTCAAGCATCCCTAACAAGGGAATTGTGATGATCTGATGAATAGCGATATTTATTGAATTCTCATAGCAGCCACTTGGGAGGTCGAAAACTCAGTTATTGCCCCCAATGCTACATCAAATAAGCGACTCGGTTTGAGGTCATCCTGAATTAAACCCCAGAGTCGTTGGACTTCAGCGGTATGTAGGCGATCGTCTTCGGTCAACGCCATGACAATTTGACGACGAAGGAAACTACCCTCTTCGGAAAACAGATATTGTAAACCTAGCTGTGCAGTGGGGAGAATATCAAAATTGCCATCAGTTTGAGCGATCGTAATCATATTTTCCAGACGATGCCACTGGAAGCGACCATCTTTAAATAACACCTCAATCAACCGTCGTCGCAAAGCCGGAGTTTCTCCCTTCAACAGGCGACGCGCCACATAGGGATAAGCCACCTCAACGATTTTAAAATCCGGGTCGAGACTGAGGGCAATTCCTTCCTGAGTTACTAGAGACCGAATAATCAGGGCAAATTTTGCCGGAACCCGGAAGGGGTAATCATACATCAATTCCGAGAAACTATCGGTAATAGTTTTAAAGTTAAAATCCTTAACACTCTCCCCAATAATATCCCCCATAACCGCCTCTAAAGCCGGAATAATGGGAGCCATATTAGTATTAGGTGCTAAAAATCCCAACCTGACAAAATCTTCCGCCAACTCCTTATAGTCTTTATTAATTAAATGAACTACGGAATCAACCAGAGTTTCCTTAGTTTGCTGGCTTAACTGATCCATCATGCCAAAATCAATAAATGCCATGCGACCATCAGGCATAGCAAACAGATTTCCGGGGTGGGGGTCAGCATGGAAAAAACCGAACTCTAGCAGTTGTCGCAAGCCACTTGTCACACCGACAAAAATCATTTTACTCATATCCAAACCCGCCGCTTGAACACTTTCAATATCGGTCAACTTCAAGCCGTTAATCCACTCTAAGACTAACACCTGATGGCTGGTATATTTCCAGTAAATTGATGGCACTTTTACGGTCGGATCATCATCAAAATATGTGGCAAACCTTTCGGCATTTCGACCCTCATTAATATAGTCGATTTCCTCAAATAATTTGAACCCAAATTCATCGACAATTAGGGTTAAATCATGACCCAAATTCAGGGGTAAAATGGGAGACAACCAACCCGCAGCCCAACGCATTAAATACAGATCCAGGGTCAGAGTTGGTAAGAGAAATGGTCTTTGGACTTTAACGGCGACCTCTTCCCCTGTCAGCAGTTGTGCTTTATAGACCTGACCCAAACTGGCTGCGGCTACGGGTTCAGGGGAAATTTGTCGGAAAACAGTATCTAAATCGCGATCGAGTTCTCTCTCGATGATCGCCATAGCGATCTTAGTATCAAAAGGGGGTAGCTGATCTTGGAGTTTGGTTAATTCTTCTAAAAAGTCCTTGCGAATGAGGTCAGGACGGGTTGATAATGCTTGACCTACTTTAATATAGGTGGGACCGAGGCGGGTGAGAATATTACGCAGCTGGGCGGCTCGTTTCGGGGTTTCCGTAACATTTCGATGTCGCCATTGATCCCAAAGTAGACCAATAATGAACCCTGAAAAAAACCATACAACCGTGATCACGCGCCAGATGGCCTTCCAAAGCCGACGGCGATAATATTGAGCAATGGCTTGAGGATCGTAAACTCGGCGATCGCTATTTTGGTAGGGGTTCACTCCTTTTATTTCCTCTTCATATTCCTAAGTTTGGTCAACTGGTTGCTTAGTTACCTGCAACCCAGGTCGGGGTAAATACATCCCCAGGGTGAATTGATGATTTCTTATCGTTATCTTAACTATAATCTACAAAACGACATATAACACTCACCCGCTCAACCTATAGCCCCCAATTTTAGGCAATCTTTGACAGCATAGATCACCCTATCTTGTTGTTCGCTGGAAAGTTCCGGGAACATCGGCAAAGACAAAACTTGGTGGCTGACCTGTTCTGCCATGGGAAAATCACCGCAGCCATAGCCTAAATCGCGATGAACCCCCTGTAGATGGAGGGGTATGGGGTAGTATACATTAGTGCTAACTCCGAGGCTCTGGAGTTGTTCTCGCAGGCGATCGCGTCCTGACGAGTCGCTATTATTACCCACATATCTGATAGTGTACTGATTCCAAACGGTCTCGCCGCCTAGACTTTCTGCTGGGACAATTAAACCGGGTATCCCCTCCAGTTCCTGACTATATCGAGAGGCGATCGCCTTTCTCTGTTGATTCCAGCGAGGGAGATACTCTAATTTAATGCTTAAAATCACCCCTTGTAGGGCATCAAGACGACTATTAATCCCCAACAGTTCGGAATTATATCGCTCAGGCTGACCGTGATTTTTCAGCACCCGCAACACACGCGCCAGATCAGGATTATTAGTTGCGATCGCCCCTCCATCTCCACAAGCGCCTAAATTCTTAGTCGGAAAAAAGCTAAAACAGCCTAGATCTCCCATACTACCCACCTTAGCATCACCCCAACTAGCTCCGGTGGCTTGGGCGCAATCTTCAATCACCGCCAAATTATGAGACCGCGCTACCGCCATTAATGCGGTCATGTCCACAGGGCGACCAAACAAATGCACGGGAAGGATAGCACGGGTTTGGGCAGTAATCGCCGCCTCAATTTGACTAATATCTAAGTTGAACGTATCCGGGTCAATATCCACAAATACCGGGGTGGCTCCCACGGCACTAATCACCTCAGAGGTAGCAATAAAGGAAAAACAAGTGGTAATCACCTCATCGCCGGGGCCTATTTCTAAAGCCCGCAAAGCCAAAAATAGGGCATCAGTACCAGAGTTGCAACTGACCAACTCAGAAGCCCCAATATACTCGGCAAACTTTTTCTCAAAACTGTCCACAGCATAGCCACCAATGTAGCGACCACTAGCCAGCAAGTCGAGTACCTCCTGACTAAGGCGATCGCTGATCATTTGATACTGTTGGGTTAAATCAAGGGCAGGAATTAGGTTCACGCGCTTCTCACACCACACTATACTAGAATGAGTTGTTCACAGGGTTTGCTGATAATTAGTTGATTTCCTTAGATTTTACAGACTTAGTGCTAATATTCGGACTGATGGCGATCGCCATTGGTCTATCAGTATCTGGGGGATTAGGCTTAGAATTCAAGCTAATCACTTCCGCCGGGCGCGCCTGAGCGCCAATTAGTAGTCTTGGGTTACGTCCTGGCTATTGTCTTTGACCCCACCACGACAGGCCAACCTCTCCTAGTCAGAGCCCTAATTCTGGCAATGATTACCCTAGTTGCCATTGTCTCCCGTAACCGCATCAGTCGCCAACTTCCACAACTTTTACTCTGGGTTTGGGTTTCCCTATTTATTAGCACTGCGGCGATCGATTGGGGGTCGAGAGAGATATTGCTACCTCCCCCTCCCCTTCAAAACCGTACGTGAGAGTTTCCCTTCATACGGCTCTAGTGGTGCTTCCACATCCCGATAATTGGCATAGACACGAAAAACTTCATGATGTGACGCACGCGCAGATTGCTCCATTGTTAAGGATACAGCTTTAGCGTTATCAAGCGCCGTTTGATAGCACTAGTCAATACGGTTAGGACGCAGCCTTGAGAACAGAATCCATGGCATCATGGAGAGAATCAAACTGCTCAATACAATGGCGAATGCGGGCTTTCAACCACGACCAACATTTCTCTATCTTGTTGAGGTCTGGCGAATAAGGCGGAAGATAGAGTAAACGGCATTGAGCTGCCTCCACCAGTTCAGCAATCCGCCCCCCTTTATGAAACGTTGCATTGTCCAATACTAGAGTCTGACCTGGCTTCAATGTTGGAATTAAGATGAACTCCAACCACAACTCAAACACTGTCCGATTACAACAACCCTCAAAGCTAAAGGGAGCTAAGAGTTGTTGATCACACCATGGGGCTATCATGCTCACCCTGCCCTGCCTCTTCCCGGATTTGAGGGCACCGAAGCGTTGTCCTTCCTGGCAGTAACCATAAGGATAATCCGAGTCTTGACTATTCATGCCAGCTTCATCGAGGTAAACCAACCCTTCCGGCTCCATCTGTTCAATCTGAGCCATAAACTCCTCTCGCTGTTGCTTCCAACGTTCTTGGTAGCCGTAAGTTTTTTTTCTGGTGAAGCCAATTTTCTTCAAGGCTCTGGATATGGTGCGAGGAGAGATGTCGTCATCCCAAAGTTCAGCCATTTGAGCGGAGGTTTTGTGGCCATGCTCTTGGGCAAAAGCCTTGAATTTGTGCCAGTCGGTAATTTGGTGGCTATGACCAGGTGGGCGATTAGGTTTAGGGAGGAAGTCGCCGGTGTGTTCTTTTCTTTGCAGCCAGAGATTGATGGTGTTCCTGCTGACATGGAAAACTTGACTGGCTTCGGTTTTGGGTATACCGTCTAGTTCAATTGCATTAATAACTTTTTGTCTAAGGTCGTAACTGTAGGGGGCTGGCATTTTGGGTCTTCTGTAGATATCCTTGCCATTATACGTCCTAACTTCTCTGTCTTGTAATCTAAGTATTCCTTATATTCTACCAAGGGGTAGAAATCCCACTGGGACGTTATTTCGGGCATTGCAGCCTTATTTGGTCTCCCAAACGTTTCGCACGGTGATGATACTTTGTACGGTGGTGCGGGTAATGACACTATTTTCGGTGGTGATGGTGATGATGTGTTGTTTGGAGATGAGGGTAATGATTCTCTGATTGGTGGCCCAGGACGCGATCGCTTTGTGATTTTTGCTAATGGCGGCACGGATACTATTACTGATTTTGTCTCTGGGGAAGACCTGATTGTTCTCGGTGGTGGTTTGCGCTTTGAGCAATTGAGTATTACTCAAAATGTCTCGTCGGCGGTGATTACCCTAGATACGGAAGAGTTGGTGATTTGGGAAGGGGTACAAGCGGCAGCTTTAACTGAGGATGATTTCATCACTTTCGCGATCTAAGATTAGGTGAGACTACTCCTCACGGTTTGTGCTGTGGGGAGATGGGTTCCTGGTTAAAGTTGAATGGAGGGGTGTTTGTGGCTCCATATCAAAGAATCGAGCAGCGTTTCTTTTCTGTGTTATTTGGGATCTTGATTGGGTTAACTTTGCTGGTTTGGGTTCTTAGGGGGTTAGGGGTTCTGGGATTTATCCCTGGATTGATAATCTGGGTGTTGTTGCTGTCAACCATCGCTATGGGGGTTCTGTCTAGAGTGGCTCGATAGCTCGGTTTGGTAATTATTCGGTCACTGGGATAGACGAATTGGGTTGAGTTGGGCTATAATGGCGAATGGCCTAAAACAAGGCGCTTCCTTAAATCTAGGTTGTGTGCGACGGGTTCACTTATTCCGAATAGCACCAATCGGATTTTTCAGAGGACAGTGTTGTTTATTGAGCTTCAGCCTACAGCCAGAAATGGCCTGGGCAACTGCTAAGGTGAAACTTCCTGGCAGTTGGCGAGAACGCCGCTTTCCAGTCTGGTAGCAGGATTGGGAAACTACGGTTCTATTGCGTAGCAATCGCTCGTGGTCGCGTTCATGTCTTCTCAAGTATCTTTCATATAGGAGGAGACGGGAAGACCTCAAGTAAAGTTATTATTTTTTAGAGAGGTGAAGGATAAAACATGACCCAAGTTATTCTGGGTGAAAACGAACAATTAGAATCCGCACTGCGTAGATTTAAGCGAGAAGTGTCTAAAGCTGGCATCCTGGCTGATGTTCGCAAAAAACGTCACTTTGAAACCCCTCCAGAAAAACGCAAGCGCAAGGCGATCGCTAATCAGCGTCAGAGACGAGCTTTCCGTAAAAAGCGGATGTTCTAAAGCGCTTCATAACCCGATATAACCGCGAACAAAACTCCTATTCTAGTTCTATTGGACTAGAGTGGGGGTGGCTGCGGTTTTTTGGTTATTAGATAATTTGGGAACTGGGTATTGGTAAGGAAAATGTGAAGGTGCTACCTTTGCCTAACTGACTACTAACGAAAATTTCGCCGCCTTGAAGTTCCACCAAACGCCGGGTAATAGCTAAACCAATTCCGGTACCTCCATAATTGCGCGATCGCGATCTATCAGCACGCCAAAATCTTTCAAAAACATGGGGTAAATCTGCCTCAGAAATACCAATTCCGGTATCGCTGACATCCACAAACAAGTAACCACCATGAGTATAAACTTCTATTTTAATTAGACCATGTTTGGTGTATCTGATGGCATTTCCTAATAAATTAACTAAAATTTGTTCAGTGCGATCGACATCAGCTAAAGCCAGGGGTAATTCTTCAGAAAAATCTAATTCTAATATCGGTCCTTCTTCCAGAAGTTGATCAGAAAAACGCTGCACCAAAGACTCTAATAAAGGCCGTAATGCTAAAGGTTGGGGGTTAATGGGTAAATATCCAGATTCAACCTTAGAGAGTTCTTGTAAGTTATTTATCAGCCTTTCCAGGCGTTTAGTTTCCTTGGTTAACTGCTGATAAATATCTGGTGATGGCGAAATTCTGCCTTCGGCCATTTCTTCTAAGTATCCGCGAACTACAGTGATCGGAGTTCGCAATTCATGGGTCAAATCACTAATTAATTCCCGCCGTTTTTGTTCAACATCTTGAAGACTACTAGCCATCTGATTAAAACTCATCGCCAGTTGATTTAATTCATGAATTTCACTAGATGACATCCTTTCTGAGAGATTACCCTTGGCAAATTTATGGGTAATTTCTTCCATCTCGGTGAGAGGCTGAGTAATGCGTTTAGTCACCCAATAACTTAAACAGACAGCAGCAGTTGTTCCGGCTAAAACAGACCAAAAAGTGCTACGATTCCAAGCAATTTCAAAGCCTTCTACTAGGCGAGTTCTTACATATTGTAAGCGAAAGCCAGGACCTTCTAGTTGTTCCAAACTACGGACAAAGAACCGAGGAGAGGAAATTTTGCCGATGATCACCAGGGATGTGACCCCAATCAGCATAACCAGGAGGTGGGATAAAAATAGGCGCGATCGCAAATCTACCTTTGCCATTAGTTCTGGGTATGTATGATCTAGTAGGGGTCGAGAGAGATGTCGCCATCTCCCCCTCCCATACAAAACCGTACTTGAGGCTTTCACCTCATACGGCTCCTAATCTGATTGTTCCATTGTTAATGATACAGCGTTGGCGTTATCTAGCGCCGTCTTATCATCATGACAGTGGCGGTGTAATAATTGAAGGTTCTTGTATTCATCCTTTCCGCCTAAACTTCGAGGTATAATGTGGTCTACTTCAACTAAATCCGATGGTGCGAAATACTGTCCACACCAGGTACACCTACCTTTTTGCTTTTTGAGTAGTTTTGCTACCCTGTTTGGCGTGTCGATTGCTTGTCCTTTCCTGGTTGCCCAGTAAGTCCAGTTTCCGTCGTATGGTGTTGCATCTGGGCGTATTAGGGTGTGTCTAACATTTGGAGTCCAATTGTGTTTCCATAGTTGAACTCCATCTTTGGTCTGGAATAACCAAGATTCATGCCTTTCTTTCCCATTGCTAAGTTTTACCGTTCCATGTTTGAAATAGTTTCTTAGCTTCTCGTAACTTGCCTTTCTGCATCTTGATGCTGTCCATGCCCTTAGCATTAGCCAGATGGTAGGGGTCGAAAGGAAAGTCACCTTTCCCAACTCCCATTCAAAACCGTGCTTGAAAGTTTCCCTTCACACGGCTCCTGATGTGGATACCCTCTTTGTCAAAGGAACAAGGTTACTACCCCCTGCTTTATGACTTCAACTTTGGGAGCTATATGCTTGCGTTAGTCTTTAAACTCGCTTTCGCCATTAAACTCTTACTTATCGCAGTCTCTATATCCATATCGTGACTAGTGGGCATATCCCAACCATTACAGTTAGGCATTGGCTTTCAGTCACATCCCTTCCCCTTATGGGCTTGCGCTTACACTTTTCACTACTCTACGAGATGTACTCGCAGAGAGCCCAACAGGGGTTTCAACGTTCCGTATATATGGGCATTCCATCTTTAGATTTGTCCTATCCACCGGGGTACATTTAAAGGTCTGTGTAGGTGATGACATAATTACCCTACTTTTCCCCTTGTCCTTTTGGACGCAGCGTATCAGCCTATTTCGCTGCTAACTAGTTACGGTGGTTCAAGCCAGACATTCGGTTTCCCTAATCATGGATGGTTGGCAGTGGTCGCCTCTGGTAGTAGGTTCTACTTCACGCCTTCCGTTCCCCGCTTCAATCCCAGATTTGTGATTTCTGAAACTGGGGGTGGCTACCGCCTTTACTCTTTCCCAAATCACCCCAAGTGGGTTGAAATACTCCTCCTTGTAGTATACTTGGAAGATAAAAGTGTATTCTGTGATTTCTTAAATGGGATTGACCCTGAGTTCCCTGCCTTGCTTAGATTCACAACTCCCTAAGCGTCGGGACATATATACAGTTGAGGGGTTAGACCGATACTGAGTAACCGTGTAAAGGTCTAATTGCCCTCTAGGAGGTTATTTCGGCATTGCAGCCTTATTTGACTCCTAAACGTTTCGCACTATATAGTCTAGCTTAACGAAGGTCTCTGTTGAGACGACCGCTGAGTAGTAGTTTGACCATCCCCGAATAATCGGGTTTAGATTACTTATCAGGGCTGATTGGGGTGCTGTTTTATGTCGTTTTATTACACCCTTAATCACTTCTGTATGGGCTTTGATTGCTTTCTGACTAGGTTTGATGTGGGTTGGGAACCCTAATGGTTTCCCATGTGGACTTTTCCCAGTTTTATATTTTCCTACAGGATATTGCCTAATATTGAATCCTAAGAAATCAAATCCAGGTTCTTCAAGTTTTCTATCATATTCAATAGGATTGAGTGTATGACAGATTCGAGTTTTCTCCGGTTTAATCTTTAACCCAATAGGTTTTAACCATTCGGAAATAGCAATCTTGCATTGTTCAATAATCTCTAGTGATGGTGATATCACTACAAAATCATCGGCGTATCTTATTAAGTTGGCTTTGACAGCCTTCCCTTTTTTCTTAGGATACATTGTTTCAATTACTCTAACCATTCCCAACAGTGCGATGTTGGCGAGTATTGGACTTATTACCCCTCCTTGGGGTGTCCCTGTTTCTGTATCCTCGAATACGTCGTTATCCAAAACACCCGCTTTAAGCCATTGTTTCAGGTCTCTCTTCAGGCTGCTCGGACAATGAATTTTGGACAATAGGTAATCATGGTTCACGGTAAGAGCATTTCGCTATATCAGCATCGAGAACATAGTATTGTCCTTGATTTATGGCAGTATAGATTCTACCAATTGCGTCATGGGCTGACCGACCGGGACGGAACCCATAGCTTGTGCCTTCAAATCTTGATTCCCATTCAGGTTCGAGAGCCGACTTAACCAAGGCTTGCCTTGCTCTGTCTTGGATTGTGGGTATTCCCAGAGGGCGTTTTTCATCCCTGCCAGGTTTTGGAATCCACACCCGTCGCAGTGGTTTTGCTTTGAGGTTTCCCTTAATGCTCTCAACAAGTTCAAACCTTTGCCTTGGAGAGATTGCTCTCATTCCATCGACTCCAGCCGTTTTCTTACCTTGATTATCTTGGGTCACTCGCCGCACTGCTAAGAGTCGGGCATAATATGACTTCACCAATAGACGTTGCAACCTTCTTGCCTTTGCATCCTGTCCCGATTTAGCTGCTTGAAATATCCTTTTTTGGAGCTTGAAAACTTTCCGCTGAACCTTAGTCCATGGGATTGCCTTCCATGCGTTGTTCGTAGTCTTGATTGGTTTGGGCTTACCAAATCCTTTCTTTAAACTCGCTATCGCCATATGTACATCTACTAGGCTCTATTTCTTACAATCCAACCGTGACCCGTTAGCATATCCCTACCATTACAGTCGGGCTTTGGCTTCTGGTCACATCTCACCCCCTAATAGGCTTGCGCTTACATTTGTCACTACTGATATCTCGACCAGATTATCAGAGCCTAAAAGGGGTTACAACGTTCCGTTTATATGGGCTTTCCATCTTTAGACTTGTCCTATCCACCGGGGTACTTTTTAAAAGTCTGTGTAGGTGTTATTAACAAAACCCTACTTTTCCCCTTGCTCTTTTGAGCGCAGCGTGTCAACCTGTTTCGCTACTGAATACTTACGATGGTTCAAGTCGGAACATTCAGATTTCCTTAGTCATGGATGGTTGGCAGTGGTCGTATTATTGGGAATAGGTTTTCCCTCACGCCTTCCGTTCCCCGCTTCAATCCTGAGGTTATGATTCCCAAAACTGGGGGTGGCTATCGCCGTTACTCTCTACTCCCTGATTTCTCAGTTTGTTTATGACCTTGAGTTCCCTGCCTTACTTAGATTTCTCCAAGCGTCGGGACATATAAACAGTTATGGGGATGGGCAGGTGTGCTATCCTTATGTTCAACCGAGGGGTTGAAATCCGCACCAGGCGGTTATTTCAGGTATTGCAACCTTATTTCATGCCTGAACGTCTCGCACGATAATTTCTATCCTACACTCAAACTTTCAACAGTAAAAAGCCCCGCTTGACCAACAAATCAGCGGGGCCTTTATAAGGAAACCTTTAAAGTAGGATTATCGCATATCCCAGAGAGCCTTAAACAAAGTCTCAGGCAGCTTTCTGGAGGTGGCATTCCTGGCAGCCTTGAGCGCGGCCACGGAAACTGTGTTCCCTTTGTGGTATGCTCTGGTAATCCGTGCGAGACGTTCAAGCATGAAATAGGGTTGAAACACCCGAAATAACCGCCTGGTGGGGACTTCAACCCCTTGATTGAATATAAGGAACGCACTCCTGAACATCCCCATAACTGTTTATATGTCCCGAATATTTGTATCACACGATACCAAATCAAGGCAGGGACTCCAAGCTCAACATACTTTGTAACAAAACGTAACAATTCTTAACATAACGGAAAAGTTACGACAAAAGGTGAGGATAACGGCGATAGCCACCCCCAGTTTTAGGACTCACAACCCGTCAGATTGAAGCGGGGAACGGAAGGCTCCAAGGTGTAACCCAACACCAGAACCGAGACCACTGCCAACCATCCATGATTAGGGAAACCGAATGTCTGGCTTGAACCGCCGTAAAGAGTAAGTAGCGGTGCGAGACGTTCAGGCATCAAATAGGGCTGCAATGCCCGAAATAACTGCCTGGTGAGGATTTCAACCCCTTGGTTGAATATAAGGAGCGCACTCCTGACCATCCTCATAACTGTTTATATGTCCCGACGTTAGTATAGAAATATACGTGTGATTCGTTTAGGAGTCAAATAAGGCTGCGATGCCTGAAATAACCTCCTAGTGGGACTTCCACCCCTGGGTGGAATATAAGGGATTCACACCCCTGACCATCCCATAACTGTTTATATGTCCCGACGATTTGTATCTTAGGATACCAAATCAAGGCAGGGAACCCAAGGTCAATACACTCTGTAACAAATCGTAATAATTCTTAACATAATGGAAAGTACGAAACAGAGGTGAGGGTAACGGCGATAGCCACCCCCGGTTTTGGGACTCACAATACCAAGACCGAAGCGGGGAACGGAAGGCTCCGAGGTGTAACCTAACACCAGAATCGAGACCACTGCCAACTATCTATGATTAGGGAAACCGAATGTCTGGCTTGAACCACCGTAACTAATAAGCAGCGAAATAGGTTGATACGCTGCGCTCAAAAGAGTAAGGGGAAAAGTAGGGTTTTCTATAGGACACCTACACAGACCTTTAAAGATACCCCGATGGATAGGACAAATCTAAAGATGGAATGCCCATATAAACGGAACGTTTTAACCCCTTTTAGGCTCTGATAATCTGGTCGAGAGAGTCAGTAGCGAAAAGTGTAAGCGTAAGCCTATTAGGGGGTGAGATGTGACCAGAAGCCAACGCCTTACTGTAATGATAAGGATATGCAGACGGGTCACGGTTTGATTGTAAAGAATAGAGTCTAGTAGGAGCACAAATGGCGCAGGCGAGTTTAAAGAAAGGCTTTGGTAAACCCAAACCAATCAAGACTACGAAAAACGCATGGAAAGCAATTCCATGGGCGAAAGTCCAGCGGAAAGTTTTCAAACTCCAAAAGAGGATATTTCAAGCAGCTAAATCGGGACAAGACGCAAAGGCAAGAAGGTTGCAACGTCTATTGGTGAAGTCATATTATGCCCGGCTCCTAGCAGTACGGCGAGTAACCCAAGATAATCAAGGCAAGAAAACGGCTGGAGTCGATGGAGTAAGAGCAATCTCTCCAAGGCAAAGGTTTGAACTGGTTGAGAGCATTAAGGGAAATCTCAAAGCCAAACCACTGCGACGGGTGTGGATTCCAAAACCTGGAAGGGATGAAAAAAGCGGGAATGGGAATACCCACTATCCAAGATAGAGCAAGGCAAGCCTTGGTCAAGTCGGCACTTGAGCCCGAATGGGAATCAAGATTTGAGGGCACAAGCTATGGGTTTAGACCTGGCAGGTCGGCTCAAGATGCAATAGCACGAATTTACTCAAGTATTAACAAAGGTGAATACTTCGTGTTAGATGCGGGTGCGAGACGTTCGGGTATGAAATAGGGCTGAAATGCCCGAAATATAGCATTAGTCAAGGTGGTTAGGACGCAGCTTTGAGAACGGAATCCATGGCATCATGGAGAGAATCAAACTGCTCAATGCAGTGGCGAATACGGGCTTTCAGCCACGACCAACATTTCTCTATCTTGTTGAGGTCTGGCGAATAAGGTGGTAGATAGAGTAAACGGCATTGAGCTGCCTCCACCAGTTCAGCAATCCGCCCCCCTTTATGAAACGTTGCATTGTCCAATACTAGAGTCTGACCTGGCTTCAATGTTGGAATTAAGATGAACTCCAACCACAACTCAAACACTGTCCGATTACAACAACCCTCAAAGCTAAAGGGAGCTAAGAGTTGTTGATGACACCATGCGGCTATCATACTTACCCTGCCCTGCCTCTTCCCTGATTTGAGTGCATGGAAGCGTTTTCCTTCCTCGCAGTAACCATAAGGGTAATCCGAGTCCTGACTATTCATGGCGGCTTCATCGAGGTAGACCACTTCTTGTGGCTCCATCTGTTCAATCTGAGCCATAAACTCCTCTCGCTGTTGCTTCCAACGTTCTTGGTAGCCGTAAGTTTTTTTTTCTGGTGAAGCCAATTTTCTTCAAGGCTCTGGATATGGTGCGAGGAGAGATGTCGTCATCCCAAAGTTCAGCCATTTGAGCTGCTGTTTTGTCGCCATGCTCTTGGGCAAAAGCCTTGAATTTCTGCCAGTCGGTAATTTTGTGGTTATTGCCAGGTCGGTGATGAGGTTTAGGGAGGAAGTCTCCGGTCTGTGCTTTTCTTTGCAGCCAGAGATTAATGGTGTTCCTGCTGACATGGAAAACTTGACTGGCTTCTGTTTTGGGCATACCGTCTAGTTCAATGGCATCAATAACTTTTTGTCTGAGGTCGTAACTATAGGGGGCTGGCATTTTTGGTCTTCTTAGTCATCTCGTCCTCTCCATTATACGTCCTAAGTATTCTGTCTTGTGCTATATAAGTTATCACAACCAACTACCATGAGCCGTTACTCTTTAGATTTTCGGAAAAAGATAGTAGAAGCCTATGAAAAAGGAGACACTTCTATCCGAAAAGTAGCGAAACGCTTTTTGGTGAGTCCAGACACGGTAAGGCGACTGGTCAAACAGTATCGATTAACGGGAGACTTATCTCCTCGTAAGTGTGGCACTAAAAAGAAAAGCATTTTATCTAAGCATGAGGAAGCCGTGATAGATATTGTAGAAGCCCACCCCGACCTGACCTTATGGCAATATAGTGATAAGCTCAGAGACAAGCTGGGCATAAATGTCAGTACGACCATGATAGATAGATTTTTAAAGCAGCACGATATAAGTCTCAAAAAAAAACATACAGGAGCGAAAAAGTAGTAACAGAAGAAGTACAGAAAGCGCGAGTAGATTATTGGGAAAGAATTAGAGATGTGGCTCGTGAAAAGCTTGTGTTTATTGATGAAAGTGGGTTATGGGTAGGGATGAGCAGACCGTTAGCCAGAGCGACGAAAGGGAAAAAAGTCTATGAACTGCGGAAATCCTATCGAGGTCAAAAAATGACAATAATTGGTGCAATTAAGCTCTCCGGAGGGGTGGCGACTCAAACATTAGAAGGGTCCATGAAAAAAGAGGATTTTCTCCAATTCATCAAGTTAGATTTATTGCCAAAATTAAAAAAAGGAGATGTAGTGGTAATGGATAACTGAAATTCTCATCATCGAGAAGAAGTCAAAGAAATGATAGAGTCAGTAGGAGCCAGGGTAGAATATCTGCCGGTGTATTCCCCTGAGTTTAACCCGATAGAGATGATGTGGTCACAGCTCAAAAGTTTAGTGTGCAAGTTCAGGACGGAGACCATGGAATTATTAGTGAGATTGGTAGAAGTGGCGGTAAGCCTTGTGGATTTACAGTGTTTGAATAACTGGTTTACCAAGTGTTGTTAATGTGCTTAATGATTGAGATAAAGGCTGTATATCGTGCTGCTTTAAAAATCTATCTATCATGGTCGTACTGACATTTATGCCCAGCTTGTCTCTGAGCTTATCACTATATTGCCATAAGGTCAGGTCGGGGTGGGCTTCTACAATATCTATCACGGCTTCCTCATGCTTAGATAAAATGCTTTTCTTTTTAGTGCCACACTTACGAGGAGATAAGTCTCCCGTTAATCGATACTGTTTGACCAGTCGCCTTACCGTGTCTGGACTCACCAAAAAGCGTTTCGCTACTTTTCGGATAGAAGTGTCTCCTTTTTCATAGGCTTCTACTATCTTTTTCCGAAAATCTAAAGAGTAACGGCTCATGGTAGTTGGTTGTGATAACTTATACAATAGCCCTAAGTACAGGACAAAAGTTGTAGAGCCTGGTGAAACCGCCCTGAAAACAAAGGCAGATTAGAGAAAGTGCGGCGTAGAAAATCGAAGCCAGTGCGGAAAAGACTCTGGGAGCGTCGTCCGTGAGCCTTCAAAGGAATGGGTGAACCTTGGTGAATCCACAAACCCACCTTCATAGCCCAAGTAAAAGCCAGGCTAAGCAAAGCCAATAAACGGCTCAAGCGCTCAGGGTCCTTAAAGTGAGTCGATTCGAGACAGAAGCCCCGAGTCTTCAAGGCTCCGAAGAGGTTTTCAATACCCCAACGCCGAGCATAGTCGGGGAGGGCCGTTTCGGGGCAAGCGTTAGTGATGAGAATCAACAACTCCCCCGAATCAGCCAGACGAGAGCCAATGACGTAAACCTGCCGTCCCCAAACCCAACGGCGACCCGAAAGCTGGCGAAATTCTCCGGGTCGCAGAGAATCAAACATTCGTTCGCCGCTACGCCGAGTTCCTCCTAACTTAGGACTAATCAGCTCGCTGTGGCGGATGCGTAGGCGGAAAGGAACCTCGGGGTCGATGAGAAGATACGAGAGCCAATCTCGCCCCACAAATTCCCGGTCAGCGGTCAGACAAGCCACCTCCACGTCAGGAAATAGTGCCTCGAAGCGGTCGAATAAGTCCATGCGTTCGCCACTGTTGCTATTGCCCTTTTTGTCAAGCATCGTCCACAGCAGGGGAAAGGCAATCCCCTCGTGGACGACTGCCAACATCAAGATGTTGAAATGGGTTTGACCGAAAGACCAACAGGTGCGGTCGAGACTAAGAGTCCAAGGTTGGGGAATGTCAATGAGGCTAACGACGAAACGGGCAATCTCTGCCCGGTCAAATTTGAATTGCCGAAAAAAACGTTGTAATCGCTGGTAATTTGAGGAAATTTGCACAGGATTTGCGAATACAGTCGCTATTTCCATCAGATTAACCGTCTTTGTTTGGAATAGCGCCATCAGGAACAGACAGACAAAGTTTAATCTCGCCCCGTGCCAGGGCAAGTGAGGGCGCAAAGTGTCTCGTAATCGGTTAAGCTCGTTCATGAGAGGGAAGTTTGGTTTGTGGTAATTCCGATGTAACCCTCTCACCCCAACTTGGCGCTACCCCCCCACCCCTCGACTTTCACCTCGGCCCGGAGCGCCCCCTTCAGAATTTTCGGCTAGATTCCCTTTTGGCTAAGACTTTCAGCTTTTTTGTCCTGTACTGAGTTAAACAACATAAAACAGCACCTCAATCAGCCCTGATTAGTAAACTAAACCCGATTATTCGTGGATGGTCAAATTACTACTCAGGGGTCGTCTCAATGGAGACTTTCAGTAAGCTAGACAATATAATCTGGCAAATGTTGCGGGCATGGACAGTGTCAAGATGCGGAAAGGCAAATTATGAAAAACTAGGAAACTATTTCAGTAATGGAACGGTTAAACTTAGCAATGGGAATGAAAGACAGGAAGCTTGGTTGTTCAGGACCAAAAATGGGTTCCAGTTATGGAAACATAGTTGGACTCCAATTGTTAGACATACCTTGATACGCCCGGAAGCAACACCATATGACGGAAACTGGACTTACTGGGCAACCAGACGAGGTCAGGCAATTGAAACGCCAAGTAGGGTAGCAAAACTACTCAAGAAGCAAAAAGGCAGGTGTACCTGGTGTGGGCAATACTTTACCCCATCAGACCTAATTGAAGTAGGCCACATTGTACCTCGAAGCCTCGGTGGAAAGGATGAATACAAAAATCTTCAGCTATTACATCGCCATTGTCACGATGATAAGACGGCACTAGATAACGCCAACGCTGTATCCCTAACAATGGAGCAATTAAACTAGGAGCCGTGTGAAGGGAAACTTTCATGCACGGTTCTGAATGGGAGGGGGTGAAGGTGACTTCACTCTCGACCCCTAATAAAACAAAGCAGGGAACTCAAAGTCAAAAACGCCAAACTGGAAATCTTAATGATTCCTTAACAATTGCGTTTAAAGTAAAGGCGGTAGCCACCCCCAGTTTTGGGAATCACAAACCCAGGATTGAAGCGGGGAACGGAAGGCGTGAAGTAGAACCTACTACCAGATGCGACCACTGCCAACCATCCATGATTAGGGAAACCGAATGTTCGGCTTGAACCATCGATAACACTAAGCAGCGAAATAGGTTGTGACGCTGCGCCCAAAAGGGCAAGGGGAAAAGTAGGGTAATCGCAACATCACCTACACAGACTTTTAAAGGTACCCCGGTGGATAGAACAAATCTAAAGTTGGAATGCCCATATAAACGGAACGTTTAAACCCCTCATAGGCTCTCTAATAAATATAGCACAAGACAGAACACTTAGGACGTATAATGGAGAGGACGAGATGACTAAGAAGACCAAAAATGCCAGCCCCCTATAGTTACGACCTCAGACAAAAAGTTATTGATGCCATTGAACTAGACGGTATGCCCAAAACAGAAGCCAGTCAAGTTTTCCATGTCAGCAGGAACACCATTAATCTCTGGCTGCAAAGAAAAGCACAGACCGGAGACTTCCTCCCTAAACCTCATCACCGACCTGGCAATAACCACAAAATTACCGACTGGCAGAAATTCAAGGCTTTTGCCCAAGAGCATGGCGACAAAACAGCAGCTCAAATGGCTGAACTTTGGGATGACGACATCTCTCCTCGCACCATATCCAGAGCCTTGAAGAAAATTGGCTTCACCAGAAAAAAAACTTACGGCTACCAAGAACGTTGGAAGCAACAGCGAGAGGAGTTTATGGCTCAGATTGAACAGATGGAGCCGGAAGAAGTGGTCTACCTCGATGAAGCCGCCATGAATAGTCAGGACTCGGATTACCCTTATGGTTACTGCGAGGAAGGAAAACGCTTCCATGCACTCAAATCAGGGAAGAGGCAGGGCAGGGTAAGTATGATAGCCGCATGGTGTCATCAACAACTCTTAGCTCCCTTTAGCTTTGAGGGTTGTTGTAATCGGACAGTGTTTGAGTTGTGGTTGGAGTTCATCTTAATTCCAACATTGAAGCCAGGTCAGACTCTAGTATTGGACAATGCAACGTTTCATAAAGGGGGACGGATTGCTGAACTGGTGGAGGCAGCTCAATGCCGTTTACTCTATCTTCCGCCTTATTCGCCAGACCTCAACAAGATAGAGAAATGTTGGTCGTGGCTGAAAGCCCGTATTCGCCACTGCACGTGAGCAGTTTGATTCTCTCCATGATGCCATGGATTCCGTTCTCAAAGCTGCGTCCTAACCACCTTGACTAATGCTATAAGTGAGCAATATTACTCACAAGAGTAGTGAAAAGTGTAAGCGTATGGTGCGAGACGTTCGGGTATGAAATAGGGCTGAAATGCCCGAAATAACTACCCGGTGAGGATTCCAGCTCCGAATCTGGATATAAGGAGACCTCTCCTGACCATCCTCATAACTGGTTATATGTCCCGACGCTTAGGGAACTAAGCAAGGCAGGGAACTCAAGGTCATAAACGAACTGAGAAATCAGGGAGTAGAGAGTAACGGCGATAGCCACCCCCAGTTTTGGAAATCATAACTCCAGGATTGAAGCGGGGAACGGAAGGCGTGAGGTAGAACCTACTACCAAGACGCGACCACTGCCAACCATCTATGATTAGCAAGACCGAATGTCCGACTTGAACCATCGTAATACACTAGCAGCGAAATAGGTTGACACGCTGCGCTCAAAAGGGCAAGGGGAAAAGTAGGGGGTTCGTGCGACTACCTACACAGACCTTTAAAAGTACCCCGGCGGAGAGGACAAATCTAACGATGGAATGCCCATATAATCGGAACGTTGTAACCCCTCTAATGCTCTGCCTATAAATAAGTGAGTAATGCTATTCACAAGGTAGTAGTGAAAAATGTAAGCGCATGCTTAGAGGGTGAAGGATGTGACCAGAAGCTAAAGCCCAATTGTCATGGTTGGGATATGCCCACAGGTCACGGTGGGGATATAGATACTGCGGTCAGTAAGAGTATAATGGCGAGGACGAGTTTAAAGACTACGTGGTGCATATATAGCATTAGTCAAGGTGGTTAGGACGCAGCTTTGAGAACGGAATCCATGGCATCATGGAGAGAATCAAACTGCTCAATGCAGTGGCGAATACGGGCTTTCAGCCACGACCAACATTTCTCTATCTTGTTGAGGTCTGGCGAATAAGGTGGTAGATAGAGTAAACGGCATTGAGCTGCCTCCACCAGTTCAGCAATCCGCCCCCCTTTATGAAACGTTGCATTGTCCAATACTAGAGTCTGACCTGGCTTCAATGTTGGAATTATATATTTTCAATAACCTCGTGATTGTTAAGGATAAAGAATCAGTTAAAATTTAGTTTCTTACTTGATGATTAGTTCTCTGGGTAATTTCTTGAAAGAAAGCCGCTCATTTTCGACATCAACATAGATGGTATTTCCATCATTAAACTCTCCCCGAAGAATGCCTTTGGCAATTTGTGTTTCTAGTTCCTGTTGAATAGCTCGTTTGAGGGGACGGGCTCCATAAACGGGGTCAAAACCGACATCAGCTAGGTAGTCCAGGGCGCTCTCAGACAATTTTAAGGACATTTTATGCTGCTCTAGGCGCTGAGAAAGATTGCCTAATTGTAGGAGGACAATTTCGCGCAATTGGTGGGGTTTGAGAGAGTGGAAAATAATAATTTCATCAATGCGATTAAGAAACTCTGGACGAAAAGCCGATCGCATAGAATCCATAACCCGGTGACGCATTTCCTCATAGCGAGAATCATCGCCAGCAATATCCAAAATATACTGCGACCCAATGTTACTGGTCATAATAATGATAGTATTTTTGAAATCGACAGTACGACCTTGAGCATCAGTCACTCGACCATCATCAAGAATCTGAAGCATGACATTAAAGACATCAGGATGAGCCTTTTCTATCTCATCAAACAGAATGACAGCATAGGGACGGCGGCGGATCGCCTCAGTGAGTTGTCCTCCCTCATCATAACCTACATATCCGGGAGGAGCGCCCAAAAGGCGGGAAACGGAGTGTTTCTCCATGTATTCAGACATATCAACACGCACGATCGCCTCTTCGGTGTCAAATAGGTAGGAGGCTAAAGCCTTAGCTAGTTCGGTTTTACCGACTCCGGTTGGTCCGAGGAAGATAAAACTAGCCACAGGTCGGTTAGGGTCGGACAGACCAGCGCGCGATCGCTGAATAGAGTCAGCGACGGCTGTTACAGCTTCATCCTGTCCCACTACCCGTTGATGTAACTCATCTTCTAAATGCAGTAATTTCTCCTTCTCAGATTCGACTAATTTACTAATAGGAATCCCCGTCCACTTAGAGATAATTTCAGCAATATCAGACTCGGTTACTTCTTCCCGGAGGAGAGTTTTCCCTCCGGTTTGAGTATCTTGTAATTGTGACTCAGCTTGATGGAGTTGTTTTTTGAGAGCTTCCAGGGTCCCATATTTCAACTCAGCAGCGCGGTTGAGATCGTAATTACGTTCGGCTTGTTGAATTTCAATGTTAACCCGATCAATCTCTTCTTTGAGGGACTGAATATGGGTAATTGTATTTTTTTCCGACTCCCACTGAGCGCTGAGGGTGCGTTGTTCTTCCTTCAGGTTGGCTAAGTCTTTTTCCAGTCGTTCTAACCTTTCTTGGGAGGCGGTATCACTTTCTTTTTGCAAAGACAGTTTTTCCATTTCTAATTGGAGGATTTTCCGGTCGATTTCGTCTAGTTCCTCCGGCTTAGAAGTGATTTCCATTTTCAACTTAGCAGCGGCTTCGTCTACCAAGTCGATCGCCTTATCAGGAAGGAAGCGATCGCTAATATAGCGAGTAGACAGAGTAGCCGCCGCCACCAAAGAACTATCAGAAATCTTCACCCCATGATGAACCTCATAGCGTTCTTTCAAGCCTCGTAAAATCGAGATAGTATCAACCACATTAGGCTGATCAACGTAAACCTGCTGAAAACGTCGCTCTAAGGCTGCATCTTTCTCAATATACTTACGATATTCATCTAAGGTTGTGGCACCAATACAGCGCAACTCACCCCTAGCTAACATAGGTTTCAGGAGGTTTCCCGCATCCATCGCACCTTGGGTAGCTCCCGCACCAACAACGGTGTGAATCTCATCAATAAATAGGATGATTTTACCTTCCGAGTCCGTCACTTCTTTCAGGACTGCTTTTAAGCGTTCTTCAAATTCTCCCCGAAACTTAGCCCCCGCAATAAGTGACCCCATATCCAGTGCTATTAGTTTTCTTTCTTGGAGAGATTGAGGCACATCTCCGGCGATAATACGTTGAGCCAATCCTTCTGCGATCGCAGTTTTTCCAACTCCTGGTTCCCCAATTAAAACCGGATTATTTTTAGTGCGCCGACTCAAAATTTGAATAGTGCGACGGATTTCTTCATCCCGACCAATTACCGGGTCTAATTTCCCCATACGCGCCGCTTCAGTTAAATCGCGTCCATATTTCTCCAAGGCTTCATATTTGCCTTCCGGGTTCTGATCTGTCACAGTTTGATTTCCTCGAATTTGGGTAATAATTTGTTGAAGTTTCGCTTCATCTAGTCGAAATTCTTGATAGAGAGTTTTACCAAATCTAGCATCTTTAGTGTAAGCCAATAACAGATGCTCAACCGATATATATTCGTCTCCATATTGTTGGCGGTAGGCTTCAGCGTTGTCTAACAGCGTATCTAAAGTGCGACCTAAATATACGTTGGTGCTGTTTCCTTTAATTTTCGGTTGACGATTAATAAAGTTTTCCGTACTTTCCCGGACCTTAGCTACTGATATTCCCGCTTTGTTAAATAAACTATTAGCCAGTCCATCTTGCTCTAGCAAGGCTTTCATCAAATGCTCAGTTTCGATTTGTTGTTGTTGAGCCTGTTTGACTATATCGGGAGTTTGTGCTAAGGCTTGCCATGCTTTTTCTGTAAATTTACTCGGATCTGTGGGTTGCATAATTTATAACCTCCTATACTGATTTTATCTAATAATTGACTGCTATTAACCATGGGGGACCTTTGGCGGAAGATTTTGATAAGAATGCCATCATTTTCTCAAGGTTTGAGTCTGTCCGACTATTTATAGACTTTAGCTTAATTGACTAGGGGCATTAGTTCTCTATTCCTAACCTTCGGGGTACGGATCACCGAAGTGATCAGCAGAGCTATGGTGGCTACAAATACTGACCAGAGACGTGGACTGGCAGCCAAACGACAAAGGTCGAGCCTACTCCTTCACGGCTTTTGACATAAATGCCGCCGCCTAAAATCTCACACAGTCGTTGGCTGATAGCGAGTCCTAAACCAGTGCCACCAAATCGTTTAGTTGTGGAAGCGTCAGCTTGGATAAAGGCTTTAAAAATGTGTTTAACCTGTTCTTTATTCATACCAATTCCTGTGTCTTTGACCTGAAAAACTAAATACTGAGTTTTAGCACTGGCAAATTTTTCGGCATTCAAGGTGTCTTTTTTCCACTCATTGGGAATTTTGGTTACTCGCTGCACTTGCAGGGTAATGGTTCCTTTATTGGTAAATTTGGAAGCATTACTTAATAGGTTTAATAGCACTTGTCTGACTTTGGGTAAGTCGGCATACATGGTGCCGAGGTCTTTGGCGGTTTTGACTTTCAGAGCGTTATGATTTTTTTCGGTTAAGGGGGTGGCGGTGGCTACGACATCATCAATTAATTGTTGTACGGCAAAATCTTCGAGATACAGGGTGACATGACCTGCTTCGATTTTGGAGATATCCAAAATATCACTAATCATGTCTAAGAGGTGTTTCCCGGCGGTTTGAATCCTCTCTAAATCGGGTAAAAAATCATCGTAGCCTAAATCTTTTGATTCTTCGTGCAGCATTTCGCTATAGCCAATAATGGCGTTTAAGGGGGTGCGAAGTTCATGGCTCATGTTGGCTAAAAATACGCTTTTTGATCGGTTGGCTGCTTCGGCGGCAATTTTGGCTTTTTGGAGTTCTTCGGTGTATTGTGCCACTCGTTTAATTAGTTGGTTAAGGGTGGTTGTGAGTTTGCCGATTTCTGTATGCTGGTCTTCCATTAGGGGAATTCTTAGGGCAAAATCGGAATCTTCTCCTACTTGATCAGCAATGTCAATCATTTTTTCAATCGGATCGGCGATCGCTTTACCTGTATATTTGGCTAGTAACCAACCTAAAACTATAGCGGTTAATAAACTTATTAATATAATGTTACGAGCGATACTTTGTCCGGTTTGTAATTCAACTAAGGCTAAGTCGGCGCGATCGCGGAAATTAACCGCTAACCGCAATGCTTCCCCAGACAAATCATAGAGGTTAGTGGCGGCGGGGCTGTTGTTGAAGTTGTTTAATGATTGTTGGATTATTTGTAGATTTTCTGGGCTATTATTACCAGTTTCTGTAGCTGGAAATATGCGGTTTATTTCCTCTGTATATACAGCGATCGCACTGCTATAATCCTGCAAAATTTCTTGTAATCTTTGATAGTCTGGCTGGATTTTAGGGTCCGTGGTGCTAGGCACTTCCTGCCAATTGTTCAGAGCCAGTTGTAATTGAAAAATTTCTGACCTAATTTGGGAAATTATGATTAATATTTTGTCGGGGTTGTTGATATTATTAACCAGCTTTTTTTGCTGGTCTTTTAGGTCAAAAATATTCGTATCTAAGTTAATTAAAAAATGGGCTTGGTTGTGATTAATCTTAAACTGTTTATTACTGTTATTGGTGAGAACTGTGTTAACTACAAATCCGGTTAACACACCCCCGACGGCTACACCGAGAACAATCATATAGCCACTACTAATTTTTTGCCGAATTCCCAAATTATTGAAAAACGGCAGAGACAACCCCCAAGGAGTTAGGGTATTTGAAGAATTGGGTTTGGGTGAGGTTTGAGGCATCCGTTGCTTTACAATTAGCCAGGAAGGTCTACAAAATACCAGGCGTAACCCTCGGTTCTGATGGCTGTCAGAATTTTAGATTTTGGGGATGTCTGATATTATTATCGGTATCTATAATTCAGGCGGCACATTCAGGATCAAGTTGAGCAGAAGGTGAGAACCTACTGGACAAGTATTCTAGCATTTTAATAAGTCAATTTTGATCAACCTTTGATAAACTTAATGAAGTTGGGAGATGCACGCTCAACAGTGTGCATGGGTCAAGGAACTTTGATAGTCCCCAGGCTATCTGCAAATTTTGGTTTTGGCATGGTGATGGCGCTAGGGGTACACTAGAAGTAAATTTAGTGAATGACGGGTAATTGTCCATGAAACTATTTGATCAAATTGTCGGTGCATTGAATAACCCAGCACTGCAAGCCAACATTAACCAAATTAATGATCTCATAAATACGGCACAACAGCTAGGGGTTAACTTTGGTGGGTCTCCGGAAACCACCCAGGCGGTGATGTCTGTGGTGGGGGACTATGTGCGATCGGCACTCAAGGAAAAGTGCAACCAGGAAGGCAAGGAGTCAGTACAATCCTTTGTTAATCAGTATAGTGGTATCCAAGCGAATCCTGCTGTGGTACAATTGCTATTTTCTCCCCAAACGCAAAATCGACTGATTGAAGCGGTCGAACAGCGCACCGGAGTTAATGCTCAGACTATTAGAAGTTTGCTGCCCCTATTGGTTCCTGTGGTTTTGAACTTTTTGCAAACTGGGACTAATAGCCAAGATCCACAAAAAGGCGAAAATCCGGTTTTGACGAGTTTCTTAGATAGTACCGGTGATGGAGAGGCTGATATTGCGGGTGTGCTGCGACTAGCTAGTAGCTTTTTTAAGCGCTAATCTGATAATTGGTCTAATGATATGGTGATTGAATGGTTACGGTTTAAGGTTCCCCCAACACTGTGGGAAGCCTTTATTCAGAAGGATGAACAGGTTTGGACAGAAGGACTGAAGCAGTTTCCGGGTTTTATTGGTAAGGAAACTTGGGTTGACCCCAAACTCGAAGAGGTGATCCTAGTAATTCGCTGGGAAACTCGCGAACAGTGGAAGTCCATTCCCACAGAAGCCTTAGAAAAGCTAGACCTAGCCATGGGTGATCTGAAAATGCCGATTATTGAAAGCTATGAGTATCAGGTGCGTAAGTTCCTACATTAAGGATTGAGGAAGATTAGCTGAATTTGTCAATGAGGGCAAACATAAGGTTAAGGGTCAGTAAACCTACCCCAATCAGGAGTCCGATAAACGTGGCAATACTCAAAAATGGACGAATTTTGGCGAATCCCTGGTTTGGTTTTGGTTCCATAAAACGGATAACTCCTGCTAGGCAACATATCGGACAATTACGGATTAGACTGGGATTATAACATAATTGCTTGTAGCATAATCGACCTGCTCACTTTTAACCTAAATTGAAATCATGGCTATGTTTTCTCCGATTTCTCACCCAAATCAATCTGTACTTAACCATAATCACAGTGCTGCCATGCCCAAACCTAATTCGTCAGAGTCTGATCTGTTAGCCTCGTCTTTACCTCAGCGCCACTGGTTGGAGTGGGCAGAATATATTTCTTTGGCAAGTTCTGCTATTGGGTCGGTGGTGGTGGCGCTTTCGGGTCAGGCTTTCTATGGGGTTGCGCCTCTGACTGTGGCTCTCTCTCTTAATGTTGCTAACCGACATCGCCTACAACAGTCTATGGGGGAAACTCAGGCTGATGTGGTTGAGGTTCGGGAGTCGGTGGAGGTTTTGGAACAAAAGGCGGTGCGGGCAATTTTGGGGTTGCGCCAACAACTAAGGGGAGATATTGAGGCACTACAAAGCCAATTACCAGAGCCTGTAAGTGAGGATGAATTGATGAGGGTTCGTGGGTCAAAACAGGTGGCTGTGTTAACGGAGTCTGTGGCTTCGTTTCAGAGTGAAATGTCTCAGGCTTTGGATGAGATGGAACAGCAGTTTCACCAGGAAATTGCCCCTTTACAGGGTAGTGTGATTGAGTTACAAAATGCGATCGCATTATTACAAAATCAACAGGGTAAATTGACAACTCCTGTTCAGCGGCAGGCGGGTGATGTGTCTCAAATTCAGGCTGAAATAGAACGCATATCTAATGAAAACGAGACAATTATTAAACCTCATATAAAACGTTTGCTTTTGGTAGTTAAACAAATGCAAAAAACTGAGAGTAATAATTATTTACCTCGTCCACCCAAACCCAATTCTAATAATAAGAATTAGCTGGCAATATGACATTAACAATAAAGCCGAGAAAAATTCTCTTAGATACTGACCCAGGTGGGGATGATGTGTTCGCTTTGCTATGGTTGCAAAGTTTGGTTAGCCAAGGTATGGCTGAATTGGTGGCGGTGACAACTGCAGAAGGAAATGTGGAGGCTCAACGCACTTTTACCACGGCTAGTCAGGTTCTGGCTTGGACTGGAATGGATGGGGTGACGGTGGGTCGTGGGGTGATGGGGGTTAATTCTTTGGTGGGAAATGCTAGTCATATTCACGGGGATGATGGTATCGGGAATTTGTCGGATACTTTACCGCCGCCTACCCATAATTTTGAGGAGGCTTTGGGTTCGCCACAGGTGATTATTGACTGTTTAGAAAAATATCCAGGGGAAATTACTATAGCAGCGATCGCCCCTTTAACTAATTTAGCCGCCGCAGAACAAATACGCCCAGGTATTCTCAAGTTAGCGCGGGAAATTGTGATTATGGGGGGTTCTTTTCATTTGGGGGGAAATGTTACCCCCCATGGAGAGTTTAATATTATTTATAACCCGGAAGCGGCGGCTACTGTTTTCGCCAGTCGTCATGATTTGGTGATGATTTCCTTAGATGTTACCCAGCATTTAATTTTCACCCCAGAAATTAGCGATCGCATAGCCGCAGTTAATCCCCAAAGTGCGATCGCAGAATTTATAGTTGATTTAGTCAAGTTCATGGTAACAACCGCCTTAAAAAACCGCCGCACTCGTGGGATTCCCGGTTTTTTAGTGCATGATGCCGCTACTATCGCTTATATATTCTACCCGGAATTATTCAAGTTTTACCGGGCGAAAGTTGAGATAGAAACCCAAGGAATATCAACTCGCGGTCTCACCTGGTTTGACCGCACCCATAAACCCAAATTAGATGTTAATAGTTGGGTAATTTCCGAGGTAGATGATGATATGTTTTTTGCGATTTTAGTCGAAGACTTGAAACAATTAATAATTAATAATTAATAATTAATAATTGATAATTGATAATTGATAATTAATTACCGATTACCGATTGTCCATGGCCGATTATCGATGGTTGAAAGGATTAATTTTCGTCGCTGAGAATTTGAGGAACTCGGAAGAAATCCCCTAACAATTAATAATTAATAATTAACAATTAATAATTAATAATTAATAATTAATTACCGATTACCGATTGTCCATGGCCGATTATCGATGGTTGAAAGGATTAATTTTCGTCGCTGAGAATTTGAGGAACTCGGAAGAAATCCCCTAACAATTAATAATTAATAATTAATAATTAATAATTAACAATTCATAATGGACAATTTATAATTGATAACTCAGTACAGGACAAAAAAGCTGAAAGTCTTAGCCAAAAGGGAATCTAGCCGAAAATTCTGAAGGGGGCGCTCCGGGCTGAGGTGAAAGTCGAGGGGTGGGGGGGTAGCGCCAAGTTGGGGTGAGAGGGTTACATCGGAATTACCACAAACCAAACTTCCCTCTCATGAACGAGCTTAACCGATTACGAGACACTTTGCGCCCTCACTTGCCCTGGCACGGGGCGAGATTAAACTTTGTCTGCCTGTTCCTGATGGCGCTATTCCAAACAAAGACGGTTAATCTGATGGAAATAGCGACTGTATTCGCAAATCCTGTGCAAATTTCCTCAAATTACCAGCGATTACAACGTTTTTTTCGGCAATTCAAATTTGACCGGGCAGAGATTGCCCGTTTCGTCGTTAGCCTCATTGACATTCCCCAACCTTGGACTCTTAGTCTCGACCGCACCTGTTGGTCTTTCGGTCAAACCCATTTCAACATCTTGATGTTGGCAGTCGTCCACGAGGGGATTGCCTTTCCCCTGCTGTGGACGATGCTTGACAAAAAGGGCAATAGCAACAGTGGCGAACGCATGGACTTATTCGACCGCTTCGAGGCACTATTTCCTGACGTGGAGGTGGCTTGTCTGACCGCTGACCGGGAATTTGTGGGGCGAGATTGGCTCTCGTATCTTCTCATCGACCCCGAGGTTCCTTTCCGCCTACGCATCCGCCACAGCGAGCTGATTAGTCCTAAGTTAGGAGGAACTCGGCGTAGCGGCGAACGAATGTTTGATTCTCTGCGACCCGGAGAATTTCGCCAGCTTTCGGGTCGCCGTTGGGTTTGGGGACGGCAGGTTTACGTCATTGGCTCTCGTCTGGCTGATTCGGGGGAGTTGTTGATTCTCATCACTAACGCTTGCCCCGAAACGGCCCTCCCCGACTATGCTCGGCGTTGGGGTATTGAAAACCTCTTCGGAGCCTTGAAGACTCGGGGCTTCTGTCTCGAATCGACTCACTTTAAGGACCCTGAGCGCTTGAGCCGTTTATTGGCTTTGCTTAGCCTGGCTTTTACTTGGGCTATGAAGGTGGGTTTGTGGATTCACCAAGGTTCACCCATTCCTTTGAAGGCTCACGGACGACGCTCCCAGAGTCTTTTCCGCACTGGCTTCGATTTTCTACGCCGCACTTTCTCTAATCTGCCTTTGTTTTCAGGGCGGTTTCACCAGGCTCTACAACTTTTGTCCTGTACTTAGAATTGATAATTATAGCATTAGTCAAGGTGGTTAGGACGCAGCTTTGAGAACGGAATCCATGGCATCATGGAGAGAATCAAACTGCTCAATGCAGTGGCGAATACGGGCTTTCAGCCACGACCAACATTTCTCTATCTTGTTGAGGTCTGGCGAATAAGGTGGTAGATAGAGTAAACGGCATTGAGCTGCCTCCACCAGTTCAGCAATCCGCCCCCCTTTATGAAACGTTGCATTGTCCAATACTAGAGTCTGACCTGGCTTCAATGTTGGAATTAAGATGAACTCCAACCACAACTCAAACACTGTCCGATTACAACAACCCTCAAAGCTAAAGGGAGCTAAGAGTTGTTGATGACACCATGCGGCTATCATACTTACCCTGCCCTGCCTCTTCCCTGATTTGAGTGCATGGAAGCGTTTTCCTTCCTCGCAGTAACCATAAGGGTAATCCGAGTCCTGACTATTCATGGCGGCTTCATCGAGGTAGACCACTTCTTGTGGCTCCATCTGTTCAATCTGAGCCATAAACTCCTCTCGCTGTTGCTTCCAACGTTCTTGGTAGCCGTAAGTTTTTTTTCTGGTGAAGCCAATTTTCTTCAAGGCTCTGGATATGGTGCGAGGAGAGATGTCGTCATCCCAAAGTTCAGCCATTTGAGCGGAGGTTTTGTGGCCATGCTCTTGGGCAAAAGCCTTGAATTTCTGCCAGTCGGTAATTTTGTGGTTATTGCCAGGTCGGTGATGAGGTTTAGGGAGGAAGTCTCCGGTCTGTGCTTTTCTTTGCAGCCAGAGATTAATGGTGTTCCTGCTGACATGGAAAACTTGACTGGCTTATGTTTTGGGCATACCGTCTAGTTCAATGGCATCAATAACTTTTTGTCTGAGGTCGTAACTATAGGGGGCTGGCATTTTTGGTCTTCTTAGTCATCTCGTCCTCTCCATTATACGTCCTAAGTGTTCTGTCTTGTGCTATAATTACCGATTACCGATTGTCCATGGCCGATTATCGATGGTTGAAAGGATTAATTTTCGTCGCTGAGAATTTGAGGAACTCGGAAGAAATTCCCTAACAATTAATAATTAATAATTAATAATTAACAATTAATAATGGACAATTTATAATTTATAATTAATTACCGATTACCGATTGTCCATTGCCGATTATTGATGGTTGAAAGGATTAATTTTCGTCGCTGAGAATTTGAGGAACTCGGAAGAAATCCCCATCAGGTTCTGGGGCGGCGGCGAGTAAAGCGTCGCGATTTGGATAGGGTTCAAGTTGATCAGGACGGGTGATATTGCTGACATCGATCGCCCGCATAGTAGGGGCGACTTTTTCCGTATCCAGCTCCTTGAGTTGTTCAAAGTAATCCAAAATACCATTCAATTCCTTAGTAAACTTTTCCTCTTCCGAGGGCTGTAGTTGTAAGCGAGCTAAGTGAGCCACTTTGCGGACTTCTTCGCGATCAATCATGCTGGTAATCCAACTCCTATTTAGAAGTAAACATCAATATCACTGCGGCCTGTTGTTTTCAGCCAGTTCTGAGCTTCAATGTAGTTATTAGGAGCGAGACGAATAGCGCGTTTCCAGTATTCTGCCGCTTCCCGATAGGCTTGTTCTGCGGCATCCTCATCTCCCGCTTCTTTGGCGCGATCGCCACGATAGTGGAAAATCACAGCAATATTATTGAGAGCCTGGGGAAGGCGGGGGTTGAGATCAATTGCTTGATGGTAATAATCTAGTGCTTGGTCATGTTCGCCGTTGCTGGTGTGAATCAAACCAATGTTATAGAGGATATAACTGCGATCGTTAGGATCTTGTTCAAGTTTGAGAGCCTCATAATAGTTTTCGAGAGCTTCTGCATATTCTCCATCAGCTTGAGCCGACATTCCATCGCGATAGTAGGCGAAGGCTTCTTTTGCCTCCCGGCTGGTAGGTAGCATTTTCAGAAGCATATCAGCCGCGACCGTAAAAGTCTTATCAATGAAATTATCGTTACGTTGAGTTCTGGGCATATTATAGGAGTCTCCACAGTAGGGGGGCGATCGCTTGGAGTTACCGCATCAGGGGCAAAACCAATATTAAGTTTACACCTTCGTTAATTGCTAGAGCAATCTAACCGGGTATTCTTGTTTCTGATACATTTACGCGACATTTATCCGGCTATTGCCTGACAATGCGACGATAGCACTATTACCCGTTAAGGTAACAGAGGCGGTATCCCGCAAAGCTTTTAGAAAGATTCCAAAAGCACCGTTCCAGTCCCTGGGTAGAGTGAACCCACACTCAGGACATCGGAACACTTTTGAGCCACCTAGCTGGGAATGCACATGACCACAGTGAGTACAGGTTTTGCTGGTGTATTCTTCCGTCACATCTACAACTGTGGTTCCAGTTATTTCCCCTTGATGTCTCAGGGTTAGTTTGAATCGATAATGCGCCCATGTCAGCATGGCGCGGGCAGTCTTGGATTTGATTAGACGCTTCACCTTGGCAACCATGTTGGAAGTCTCGAAGGTCGGCAGAAAAATTATACTGTAGTTGTGAGTCAAGTAGTGAGCAATTTGTTTGTGGGCTTCATCAACTAGATTGCGGATTTTGGTTCTCATTCGTTGATCCGCTTGCCTCATCCGTCGCCTTCTTGAACGACAGGGTTCCTTGGCGATTCGGCTCATCAAATCATCCAAATGTTGACATAGCCTAGTAATGCCTCCAATATCCCCGGAGCCCAATTCCAGAAATCGTGAACCATCAAACCCAGTTATGAAAGTTCGGACGCCCGGGTCTAATGCAATTACGCTAGTAGCGTCAGTTGGGGTAACGGCAACTGGTTCAGGGAAAATCGCCAACCATCGACCTTTGGTAAACACCAACTGAGTCCCTTGCCCGCAAGTTTTAGGGATAGCTTCGGAAACCATGAAAGTTAATCCTTTCGTTAGTCTTGGATACCAACTCCCTGAAGAGAAATTAGCATTGTTAAACTTGATGGCTTGAGAACTATCCCGACAGCTCCTAAACCTGGCGCCTGGACTGGCTGAAAAGGCGAGATAGGCATCAAAGATAGCATTCTGCCGAATATGGCCGGGTGTTTCTTTGACCCATGCAGGCAAGTCGCTCTGCATCACTTTATTGCGTAACTTTAACTTGCTTAGTCGTTTACCACTCCTAGATAATGCAATTGCTTGGTTGTAGCAATACCGACAAGCAGCCAGCCATTTACGCCAGACTTGATTTAGCTCCGGGCTGGGGTAAATCCGGATCTTCTTTGACCTGAGTTTTATATTTACGCAGTCCGTATAATCGGGAACTGAAGCAGTGGAGGATGGCGAGGATGTCCTCAACCATTTCTCGTTCTGGACTGAGACTTGTCTGGTTGAGAACCATGAGTGAGCACCTGTTTTGCTCACAGAGCCATCGAAACAAGTCAAATCCAAACCTTGCCAATCGGTCTTGGTGGGCAATGACAACCATGCGGACATCTCCTGACAAATGATGTCCCAGTCAGGCCAGCATTTTCTTTCCCTTGAAGTTGAGCCCGCCTCCGATTTCTGAGACGACTTCTGCTTCGGGGTAGAGGTTGGACAGTGCGGCCACCTGTCGGTTGAGGTCGGACTGCTGGGCGCGGCTACTAACTCTGGCATAGATAACGACTTTGCGTTTGTCACTGCCTGATTTGGCAGCAGTATATCACTCAACGTTGTATCGTCGTTGCCCAGCGGGGGTTCTGATGGTCTCGATTGAGCCATTGTCGTCCCATCTGCGGAGTGTTCTTTCATGGACTCCAAGGATTTGGGCGGCTTCCTTGGGTTTGACATATCTGGCAATAGGTTTATCCTCAACTCTTCTCGCTTATTATACCCTATTGCCCTAAAATATTAACCTAATTTGAGATTAAATCATGCTCTTTACTGTAGCAATGATTGCCTTGCGATGCAGCCTACACCCATTCGCTTCCAGATCCTTGAGTTACTGGCCCAAATTCATCTTGTCTGCGGGGTGGCGGGAACCGTTTTATATTCCCAAGGTATGGCGGTGGGGGTTTAATCCGGTTCCCAGAAACTGAATTTACGATAACAGGGAGAAAATCGCCAAAATCCCTACGAGTCTGGATTGGCTCGTTTCAACAAATCAGAGCGAATTAAACCACCCATCCAAGTCCAGTTTGTGCGTTCTTCTTTTGGTATAAAATGAGCCATGACAGTATCTGGACTACTTTGATAGAAAGTCTTAATTTCTGCCCGTGCCCACAGTCCCCAAGGCGCTCTGACCAGAATATGATCTCCGACCACAAACACCTCACCCTCAGAATTGTCAGCCTGGGGAAGTTTCACCGCAACTTTCGGCTTATGTTTAATGGGTTTTGAAGGTTTCACGGTGCGACTAGGAATGTGTTTGACAGTCCCAGTAGACCGAGAATGTTCTTGGGTGTTGGTAGTGGGCGATTCGGAACTAGGCTCAGGGGGTTTGTTTGGTCTAGTAACTGCTAAAATTTTGTGATTGCTATTCATTGACACTCCTGGATGCTACATCTCACCATATCCTTTGTTCCTATTTTGGCATCCTTGTTCCGCAAATCCAAGATGATATTTGGAACTTAACCGCTCAAAGATCTGGGTTTCCGGTAATAAAAGCCAAAATTCGGTCAAATTCAAAATTATCAGCCCATCCCTTTAATAAATCAGCCCAAGCGCCATGATACTCTGGAATTTCAGCAATCAAGGCTAGAATTTCCGGTTCGTTGGTACACAAAACCGCTTGATGTAGTTGCTCTATCCAAGTCGTCGGCATCACTTGCAGGGAGTCCCTGTCAAGGGGGACAGCAGGCTGGTTTTGCAGATCGGAAGTTAATGATACATCCTCTACAGGACTTCCTTCGTATAGATAGCGCACCCCTAAGTATTGAGCCATCTTATCAAAAATCACTGCTTCTCGAAAGGGTTTACTGACAAAATCATCACAACCCATAGCTAAAATTTGCGATCGCTCCTCTTCAAAAGCATGAGCTGTCAGAGCGATAATGATAGGGGCGCGATCTGGTGGTATCGTGGCTTTAATCTGTTTAGTAGCTTCCAAACCATCCATAACTGGCATTCTCATATCCATCCAGACCAAATCAGGTTGCCACTGAGCGCACATTTTAATCGCTTCTAAGCCATTCTCAGCCGCCTGCACCTCAAAACCCACCTTAGACAGTAAACAGACCAGTACCTGGCGATTTTCTTGGGCATCTTCTACCACCAAAATCCGATAAGATGGTTGTCCGTCAGCTAAAGCAATCACCCGTTTTTGGATAGGTTGAGCCGGGATTTCTTGAGGGTCTGCTGCTTGTACGAAAATGGTAAATCTGACTATTGTACCCTTTCCCACCTCGCTGATAATCTCAATTTCGCCGCCCATCATTTGTACAAATTTCTGGCTAATTGGTAATCCTAAACCCGTCCCTTCATTAGACTTATGACCCGTTTCAGTTTGCCCAAATGGTTTAAATAGCATATCAATTTCATCGGGAGCAATTCCTAGTCCGGTATCTTCCACCTCAAAACTGAGGACAGTTAGATCAGGGGTTTCATAGTTCTGAGACTGAACTCGCAGGGTCACTCGTCCTGATTCCGTAAACTTAATGGCATTTCCCAATAAATTAATCAAAACTTGTCGCAGTTTATTTTCATCGGTTTTCACATAGGGGACAAAATTATGATGCACCTGAAACTCTAATTTTAAGCCCTTAGTTTTACTTCTTAAACCCAGCATTTCGTGTAAGTTTCTCAGAAGATAGTAAAGGTCAAAACTGATTTGATTAAACGTAATGCGACCCCCTTCAATTTTCGACATTTCTAGGACATCGTTAATCAGTTCTAACAGATGCTCTCACGAACGACCAATAATTTTGATATATTCCTGTTGAGCTAAATTTAACTGTTCATCCCTAGCCAGAATTTGGGTAAAGCCTAAGATAGCATTTAAAGGAGTGCGTAACTCATGACTAATTTTGGTGAGAAATTCACTTTTAGCTCGATTAGCCGCATCAGAGGTTTCTTTGGCTTTATGTAACTGTTTCATCAGTTCTACTTGTTGGAGAGCGACACCTAATTGATTGGCAATTTGAGCTAATAGACTCACTTCTCGATGCATCCACTCTCTGGGGAAATTGTGTTGATAGGCGGCAATCATTCCCCATTGAGTTTAGCCTAAAAATACGGGAGTAATCATATAGGATCTAATCATAAATTCATCGATGAGGACTTGATGAGAATTAGAAAGGGTGGATTTGTAAATATCATTAACTGCCTGTTGATTATAAACTTGATTGAGATTTCCTTGGGTCTCTTTCCAATGCCAAGACAACCAAGTATTAGGGTCAGTCATATTGATAAACTGGGGGCAGTTTGGGGCTACCGACTCAAACAAAAACTGGCCGTTTCCTTGGGGTAAAAGTCGGTAAACCACAACGCGATCGCATCTGAGAATTTGGCGCACAGCTTGAGCAGTAGCCCTCCAAATCATATCCATATCCAGGGTTGGGCGTATGGTTTCAATTCACCTAGATAAAGTCCTTTCCTGTTGAGCGGCTTTGGTTTGTTCTGGGGATTGTTTCTGCGCCTGGGTGAGCAATTATGCTTGTGGCAAAGCCACCACCAATTGTAGGGCTATTTTCTGTACAAATTCGACCTCAGAACTTTTCCAATTGCGAGAATATGAGCATTGATGAATACATAGTAAACCCCAGAGATGGCTCCCTTTTTGCCTGGGAATTACCAAATTTTCTCTCACCTAAAACTTAGCCAAAAGTTGAATATAGCAAGGGTCTAAATTTGCTTCATAAATATCAGCAATGGATTGAATGCGGGAGTTTTTGTATTCCTCCACAAATGAATTGGCGAAACAAGAATCATGAACTTGCCAATTTAAAGCTGATTCAAACTCAGGTAAAACATCTTCCGAGACAAAATTACCATCCCGGTAATTAGAGAGGGGATGAAAGCTAAATATAGCCACTCTGTCGGCGTTCAAAAGTTGACGGACTTCGGCGGTAGCTGTAGCCAAAATTGTGTTAATATCTAAGGTGCGCCTGATTTTATCAATCACTTAGGCTAAGGCTCGTTCTCGTTGGGCTTCCCTGGCTAAGTGTTCGGCTTGGCGACGTATTTGAGTTTTGACTCGCACTAGGACTTCTTCTACCTGAAAAGGCTTAGTAATATAATCTACTCCACCTATAGTAAAAGCCTTGACTTGATCAGGAAGTTCATCTAAAGCGCTCATAAAAATCACCGGAATTTCTGCCGTAATTTCATCAGCTTTCAGTTGCAAACAAACCTCATAACCGTCCATATCAGGCATTTTGATATCTAGTAGCACCAAATCAGGAGGTGACGCTTTAGCCGTAATCAAGGCCATTTTTCCTTTGGTCACTCTCCTGACATTGTAGCCCTGCTCCGTCAACATTTGGGAAAGCAGTCGCAAGTTATCCGGTTTATCGTCAACCAGTAAAATATTGCCAAATTGGGATGTGTTTGGGGGCCGCATCATTAGCGTGTCGGTAAACCGGATAGCTAGAATAGGTAGCCAATAGTCAAGGGAATTGACAAAATGCCTCAAAATCGAGGACAGTTGATATTTTCCCCCAATGGTTGCCTTGAGAGCAACCCTACCATTTACCTAGAAGGTAAGCAGGAGGGCTGTCTTGTTTATAGATATCCCGCCAGGTGAGGTGGGATGTCTCGCAGTTTCCTAGTTTACCATAATTGCTGTCCAGGGATAATTTTTGATAACCGCTCCTGTAGCGGGGTTGGTGCTGGTCGTTCACAGAGATGTCATATCAATGCTACAACTTCGCCAAATCTCTCATTTAATCTAAGAACTATCAAGCGATTAATGGGAGTGTTAACGATGCAAGATTCTCTAAAATCCTCTGTGCGTCCTATTCAGCCTGTGGCTTATTTATCGATGCTTTTGTTGGGTGCGGGGCTTACTTTTGGTGTTGTTTCCCTTACTCCTAATGCTGGTTCTTCCCGTGAAAGTACCGGTGAAACTAACAGTGGAGCGGCAGATATGAACCCTGGGATGGTTTCTCCGGGTCACGTTTTGGCACAAAATCCTAATGTAGTCAGTGCTGTGGTGGAGCGGGTGGGAGCAGCAGTGGTTCAAATTGATACAGCCAGAACTGTAGAAACTCAGATTCCTGATGTGTTTAATGACCCGTTCTTCCGACGGTTTTTTGGCCAACGACTCCCTAGTGGTCCGGGGCGGCGAGTTGTTCAGGGTTCGGGTTCCGGTTTTATTGTGGGTTCTGATGGTCGGATTTTGACTAATGCTCATGTGGTGGAGGGAGCCACCCGAGTGCGGGTGACTTTGCGCGATGGTCGCCAGTTTGATGGGGAAGTGTTGGGAACTGACCCGGTGACTGATGTGGCTGTGGTGAAAATTCCGGCGCAAAATCTCCCAACTGTGAGTTTGGGTAATTCTGACCGATTGAGACCGGGAGAAATGGCGATCGCTATTGGTAATCCCCTAGGCTTAGAAAACACTGTCACCATGGGTATTATTAGTGCTACCGGTCGCTCTAGTGGCTCTATTGGCGCACCGGATAAACGGGTGAGTTTTATTCAAACTGATGCGGCGATTAATCCGGGTAATTCGGGGGGACCTTTACTTAATCAAAATGGTGAGGTCATTGGTATGAACACGGCTATTATCCAAGGCGCACAGGGTTTAGGTTTTGCTATTCCGATTAATCGGGTTGGGAATATCGCTGATCAAATTGTGGCTAATGGTCACGTTGATCATCCATTTTTGGGTATTCAAATGGTGAGTTTAAACCCCGAAGTTAAGCAGAATATTAATAATGATCCCAACAGTGGTTTAAAGGTTGATACAGACCAAGGGGTGTTAGTTGTCCGTGTGGTTCCTAATTCTCCAGCGGCTCAGGCTGGACTCCGAGTGGGTGATGTGATTTCTCAAATTAATGGTCAAATCATTCGGGACGCAGCGGAGGTTCAACAGTTGGTTGAACAAACGGGAGTAGGTCATCAATTACGATTGGAATTACGCCGCAATGGTCAAAATCAAGGTTTCGCTGTTCGCACCGGAACTTTGAGAGAACAAAGTTAGGTTAACTTGACATTAACTACACCTGGGGACAATTAGTTGGGTTGTTGGCAACTCTCCTAAACTGTCCCCTCCATTTTATAATTGACAGGCTGTATTTAATTTCTGGGTTTCCTGTATGATAGTTGTGGGGATATGTCCGATTATATTAAGCACCTAATATCAAGATTTTAGGCTGGTGGTTCTAAAATTCTAAAGGGTTGGTTATCCCTTTCCCAACGGCAAATTTCAGAGTAGAGGTGGGTTTTATAAAAGTAGGCTTTTTCGTAAGCAAGTCGCAGACTGCGATCGATTATCTCAGGTTTAACATCCTGGGAATTATGAGAACCAATTGCTTTGCATAAAGCCAAAGACAATATTTATACTAAATCATGACCACAACAAATTTGCCAAGGATCGTCACTTTGACTATTTAAATTCGTGATTTTAGAGATAATATCTGGAGTGCTTAGATAGGACTTTTGGGATTTATTTTTCACAACATCAATTAGCTTTTTGTAGGCAATCTTGATTTGATTTTTATCAACAAACTTACTAAAATCAATAGCCTGAAAAGTTAAGTTTAATCCTTCCGTCTGGGAAATCCAACGCCAATATCCGACAGGCTTTCCGGCTGCTAGTAAAACCTCCCTAATATCTCCCGGAAAGCTAGATATTTTTGATTCTGAACCAAATTCATCCAAGACTTTATTAAAGGCTAGAGAGTTTAATAACATGGTTTCTAGGTCGTGGGTATCTGTCCTAAGTAAATTAGAACTATAACTGGGTAAATCATCAATTAAGTGATCAAAATCAGCGTCAACAATTGCTACAACTCCTGGAAAATCTGAATTTTCAAGTTTTTGGAGAACATCAATAACAAGCTGCTTGTTAGATGGCTTACCAGCAATGATGACAGATTGACAAACTGATTTATCAATAAGCCAATTATAAAAAATCCTGTCAGTATGACCTTCAACTAACAGAAAAGTACATTTAAAGGTACTTCGCAATAGGCGGACTTTATTAACCTCACGGTCTACGGAAATAAACTATCTCATTTGGGTCCCTGGAGTTCCACTGTCAAATCCCAACGGTCTTGAATGATATCTGGAGAATGAGTAGCCATTACAATATTGAGTTTGGCGAGTTTAGTGATTTCTTGCAAGTCTTTGATAAACTCAACTTGCCAGCCAACATGAAGGGATAATTCTGGTTCATCTATTAATACTAAAGAATCGGGTTTAACTTTAAATAGTAATTCATATATAAGGATTAACTCATGTTGTTCGCCTGATGATAAATCCGTTGGACAAAGTTCATGATTTAAAACTTGTTTATATTCAGATAATGATGATTTATAGGATGATGTAAAAATAAATCCTTGGTCTTTACTAAAGCCAATATTTTTATAAGAATAGGCGAACTTTTTGTTAATTATTTTACGAAACAAATCAATTTTGTCTGCTATATCATCGAAAACACTTAGTTTTTTATCCATGTCTTCTACATAAACAGATAAGATGTTTTTGGTTGTTTCGTCTATAGATGGTGGATGAATATCAACTTCTGAACTTTCATCTTGATTCAACAAACCCACTTCCATAAGTCGCGATCGCATTTTATCAAGATGGTCTAATTTATCATAAAGTTGCTCATCTGTTAAGTAAGTTGATGGCTGCTGCTGAACCACTCTGAGGGGAAAGGTTCTATCGAGAGATTGAGATATTGTGCCATATTCAGTAAATTTGTGTTGCATTTTTTGCGCTAATTCACGGGAATATACGGATACTGTTGATAAATCAGATAATCTTTTATAAGCGATTCTGCGTTCATAATTAGAGGCAATATTGAGGAGTCTTTGTGATTCTATAAGTCTGACATTAATCTGCCTCTGTAAATCTTGTAGCCACTCAGGTTGTTGTTCACATTTAATACCTCTCAATAAATCTGGGAACCTATCTACAATGTCTGATATTGAGAGCATTTCTTCCGTGGGTAAGTATCGCCACCTTTGAGGACCAACCCGCATAAGTTCAGGAATTAGATAGTCCAAGTCACTGATAGAAATTTCATCAATATCATTGATTTGGGACTTGTCTAAAATAAAGGTTTCGGAATTTTTAGAAAAATTAAACCTGATGGTATTTGATTGGTCTTGTCTGCCTGTTTTTTTATCGATTTCCAGAGAATTACCATCATCAAATTCTACTTTAAAAGTTTCAAAGGGAAGATTTATTAATTCTGAATACTGGCAATTAAATAAGCCGTTAAGTAGTTTCAAAATCACGGTTTTGCCAAAGCCATTAGGGCCGTGAATGATGGTCATTCTATCATTTAAATTAACAGGAATTTCGTGGTTAAAAATTCCAAATAAGCCGCCAACATAAACTTTAATGATTTGCATAAATTTACCTCGGATACCTCAAGTTTTACCAGCATTTAAAATTTCTATGGCTGCCCGATCGCCTGCTCCTTCTCCCCCCAATACCTGGCGCATTTGTCGATATTCAGTTAACATTTGTTCTCGTTTGGTGGAGTTGGGAAAAAGTTGGATAACCTGGTTGACAATGGCTTCTGGTGTAACTTCATCTTGTAGCAATTCTGGCACAATTTCCTTCATTTGGACTAAATTGGGAGGAGCCATAAAGGGGATGGAAAAATGGAGAAGGTGACGAGCGACCCAAGCGGTAATTTGACTCACTCGATAAACGACAACTTGGGGAACTTCCAGTAAAGCTAATTCAAGGTTAACGGTACCTGACTTGGCGATCGCCAAATCAGCGCCGGCTAGTACATCAGTTTTATTTTCTACTAAAGAAGCCCGGAGATTATATTGTAAAATACCCCGTTCAATATCTGCCCGATACTTTTCTAAAGATAATGGAATCCAAAAACGCACCAATGGAAACTGAGCCTGAAGAGTGGCGGCGGCTTGAAATATAATGGGCATTAAATAGCGAATTTCCTGCTGTCGGGAAGCGGGAAGTAAGGCGATCGCTATTTCCTCAGTAGCAATACCCAAATTTTCCCGGGCTTGGTGGCGGCTGGGGTAGGCTGTAATCCGGTCAATAAGCGGATGCCCTACCCAGGTCACTTTCGCGCCTTTAGCGGCAAAATAGCGGGCTTCCTGGGGAAAAATGGCAAGGATGCGATCGCTAAAATTGACGATTTGATTAGTATTGCGCGATCCCAGAGACCAAACCCACTCCTGGGGGGCAATATAATAGATAATGGGAATCTCGGGGAATCTGCCTTTAATCAGATTACCGATACCGATATTAGGTCCCATGTAATCAATTAAAATAGCGACATCGACAGGGTTTTCTTGCAGATAACGCCTGACCCTAGCCTGCATTTGCAATGTAGGGATAAAATAGGGCAAAGACTCCCAAATTCCGACCGCACCAATAGCGGTAGTATCCCCCAACAATTGGGCTCCGGCGGCTGCGGTTTGCGGCCCTCCCAAAGCGGTAATTTCCAAGCTATAACCTTTAATTTCGGCTTGTCGGCGCAAGGCTGCTACCAATAGCGCCGCCTGCATATCTCCTGAAACCTCCCCGGTGCTAATAAAAATCCTCATGGCGCTTCTGGTGTGACCCGTTTTCCCGGAATAAGACCGCGCCTTTCCGGTGTGAGTGAGAGACGGACAAAATTAATCAAATGGTCAAGATAGGAATTTTGGGGGAGTTGTTCCAATTGAGCGATCGCTTCTGAGAGACGGTGTGGGGTGCGGTATAAAATCCGAAATGCCTTTTTAATTAGTCCCAACTCCTCATTAGTCAAACCCGCGCGTTTAAGACCGACAGAATTAAGCGATCGCACTCGGGACGGGTTGCCTTCCACTAACATAAATGGTGGTACGTCGCGGTCAATGCGACTCATACCTCCAACCATAGAAAACTGACCAATGCGGACGAACTGATGGACTCCCAAAACGCCGCTCAACCGTGCTTTAGACTCAATATGAACATGACCCGCCAAAGCTACCCCGTTGGCAATTACCACTCCATCCTCAATGGTACAGTTATGGCCCACATGAACATAAGCCATAAGTAGATTACCATTGCCAATTTTAGTGGCTTCTCCGGCATAGGTAGCCCGGTTAATGGTCACATATTCCCGAATGCGGTTGTCGTCGCCAATGGTAACAAAACTCACCGCCCCCTCGTATTTTAAATCCTGGGTTTCCAACCCAATAGCAGCCCCCGGAAATATCTGGTTTCTGGCTCCTATTTCTGTCCATCCTTGAATGACGGCATGGGGGCCAATGGTAGTGCCAGGGCCTATTTTTACGTTTTCTCCAATAACGGCGTATGCACCCACCCGCACGGTCGGGTGCAACTGAGCACCAGGCTCGATCACTGCTGTCGGGTGGATTAAAGTGGTCATGGAAATCAAATATGTTACTGATTGACCAAATTGGTTTGCTGCCGCAATTATACGGAACTGTGGCAATTCCTGAACCTGATCTGGTGTAATTCCATTGGTCCAGTTTAAAGTTTAGGCTTTAGTCTACCAGGGAAAACATTAGTTCTCCTTCACAGGTTCTTAGCCCATCAACTTCGGCGGCTGCTTGCATATAAGCAAAACGACGGCGTTTGACGGACAGTAGTTGTACTCGCATGATTAACTGGTCGCCGGGAACTACTGGGCGGCGAAAGCGGACTTTATCAATTCCCGCAAATAGGAATAGTTTACCTTCCATGTCTGGCAGTTGGGTCAGTACAATGCCGCCGACTTGAGCCATGGCTTCTACGATTAGCACCCCAGGCATAATTGGCCGACCGGGGAAGTGTCCCTGAAAGTGGGGTTCGTTGATGGTGACATTTTTAATTCCGGTTGCTCGTTCTCCGGGAATATACTCGATAATGCGATCGACTAGGGCGAAAGGATAGCGGTGGGGTAGCAGTTTTTGGATTTCTGCGATCGCTAAAGTGTTTTCCGGTGCTAATTGTGAGTTGTTGTTATCCTGAAGATCGGCGGTCGTGTTAACTGTGGACATTCTTTAAATATTAAACGTTGCTGTTGGTAGGGGTTTGGCTAATGCGGCGCACTAACTCGACGTGCAAGTGATGACCAGCTTTATAGGCGAGATAGTGGGCGAGTGGGATAGTTCCCAGTAAACTGAGATCTCCTACTAAGTCTAAGATTTTATGACGCGCTGGCTCATTTGCAAATCTTAGGGGCGGATTTATCCAACCCGAATGGGAACAGACGATCGCATTATCTAGGCTTCCTCCCTTGATTAATCCAGCTTTTTGTAGGGCTTCTATCTGTGAGGCTAGGGTGAAAGTCCGGGCGGGGGCAATTTCTGTGATAAAGTTTTGCTCATCGGGACTCCAACTATGCCACTGGTTCCCGATAGCCGCCACTTCAAAATCAATGCCGTAGGTAAATCGGGTTTCGGTGGAGGGTATAGCCATCACGAAGGCATCTCCCTGACGCACAGAGATTTCTTGATTGAGGGGTGCACTAGGCTGTGGTTCAATTTCTTTCAGCCCGGCTGCTGCTATGGCTTCTGACCACGGTTTGGCGGAGCCGTCTAATAGGGGCAATTCTGGTCCGTTAACTTCTATGCGTGCGTGACTGACTCCCCCTGCGGTGAGGGCAGATAACAGGTGTTCTACGGTGCGAATACTGGCGCTATCACTATTTCCCAGTTCTGTTGATAGGGTGGTAGACCTTACTGATTCACAACTGGCTGTAATTATTGGGCATTCCGGTAGGTCAACTCGGACAAAGTGCCTTCCGCCTCTGGTGGCTGGCAGAATTTTTACGGTGGTGATTTCACCGCTATGGAGTCCGACTCCTGATTGGCTTATGGCTTGGGCTAGGGTGTATTGTTGAGCAAGACTCATGGGACTTTATGAATTTATGGCATTTATGACCGCTCATGATACAGTTTGACGCACCCTAGGCGCGGATCGTTCAGGGTATATGCACAAAATGTCGTTTTTGTCAAGAGGCGGATTTGGGGCGATCGCTTTTTCCTCAAAAACTCGTGCATCGGGATTTTTAAATTTTACTCGGATAATTTTATGAGGGGCGATATAATCAGGGTTTTAGCTGCTTTTTTGGCGTATAGACACAGCAAAGCCTTGGCAGCGATTTATATGATGATACTCTAACCCGCATCCTGTCGTCAAGTTTTTGAGAGAAGTTATCAACAAAAATTTATCAATCTTTGGAAAATCAAAAGTTTTTGCCGAAATACATCAGGGAAACTTAACTAAAGCCGGGATTCGTTGGAGTAGTTATGGCTATGTAGTTTTGTAGAGTCCCTGAAGGGATCAACTGATGGGTGGGCCATTAGCCAGGTAAAGATGGAGATATTTCGTCTAGGGAATAGCCCATCATAGCAGGGCTGTATCTACTGTTATATCAAGATTTGTATCACTAAGGAACAAAGTCGGAAAAACCAACTTATCCTAAAAGAAAGACCGTTTAATAATAACAAAAAGCTAATAAAAATTGAGGTAAACCAGAATGATGGATAAGTATTTGTGTCCGTGCTGTTCTGAGCCGCTTCTCATTCATATTATCGCCCATAAGAAAATTGGCTTTTGTATGAACTGTCATCAGGAAATGCCACTAATTGAGCAAAGTCGGCAAATGGCTACTGTGACCGAACCTGTAGATGTTAGCACCATAAACACAGAGCAACTGAGTCGGGATCAAGTCTCTCGGGGAACCCTCCAGACCACGGCGGCGGGAATTTGGATTTTGGATCGCCAGACGAAGACGGCATTTGTTAATCCGAAAATGGCAGAAATCCTGGGATATATTCCGGAAGAGATGATTGGTAAATCTCTGTGGAAATTTATGGATGAGAGACACCCAGCATTTTCGGCGATCGCTCACCAAAATCACCCAGGCGATCGCGAAGAGAAATATAATCTGAGTCTGCGACACCGTTTAGGAAAATCGGTTTGGGTAACACTGTCGGTGCGTCCCCTATTTGATGAAGAAAACCAGTTTGAAGGAAATCTCTGCATTGCCATTGACACCAGTTCCCAAAAAGTGATGGAAGATGCCATCAAGAAACAATCACAACGGGAAGAAGCCATGGAAAGGTTAACCCAAGTGATCCGAAATTCCCTGAATTTAGAGCGGATATTTCAGATGGCAGTGACTGAACTGGGAAAAATTTTTAAAGTCGAGTCGGTGCAAATTGTGCAGTTTATTGCCCAAGGCAAATCATGGTTAAATAGGGCTGAATATCGACAACCGACTAATTCTATATTGGCTAAAATCCCATCTAATTCGGGTAAAACCTACACTAAACAGGTGGGGTCGGAATTACGGTCAGTGTTGCGATCGCTAACCCTGAAGGTCCCCAATTCCCAAGATGAAGCCACCATTCAAGACTTCCTACAAAGCTGTCCAGGGGGGTGGCTACCAATTCCGCTGTATAGTCGCAGTCGTTTATGGGGAAGTTTAAGCCTAGTGATGACTGACCCCGGTTATCAGTGGCAAGAGTCCGACCTGAAACTGATCCATGGTTTTGCCAATCAACTGTCGATCGCCATTTATCAAGCCGAACTCTACCACCAGCTAGAAGAGTCTAACCGCAAACTCCAGCAACTTGACATCATCGACAGTCTCACCGGACTGGTAAGCCGTCATGGGTTTAATGATTATCTCAGTCGCCAATGGCAGCGAATGATGGAGGAACAAGCGCCGCTATCTCTGATTTTATCGCGCGTTGAAGATTGGGAACAATACCGAGAGCAACAGGGTGACAACGCCGCTGATCAATGTTTGCGTAATGTTGCCAAAATCATTAAACATACTGTCACCCACCCTCACGGTTTGGTTGCTCGTTATCAACAGGCAGAATTTGCGGTATTATTGCCTTCTACCAATACTCGATGGGCGGTGCGCCTAGTGGATACTATCCAGGAACAAATTGGACAACTTAGCCAAGTGTCGATTTATTCCCAAAGATTACTCAGTTTTGGGGTCGCCAGTAGCACTCCGGCGATCGGTTCACAGACTCAAACCCTAACTATGGCTGCAGAACAAGCCCTTAATCGGGGTGCTTCTCGATTTTGTCAGTGTCTGCTTTCCCAAAAAGACTAAAAAAAGAGTTGTTGTCTATTAGGCAACAATTATGAAACCCTCCCATGCCTTCTGATTCGATTGACCACATTTCTGGCTTCCGACAACATATCTGGGCGATCGCGCTCGAAGCGCGATCGCCTTTTTTGTCTATCGCTGCAACCCCCATAAAATAGGAATTTATCCGCGATTTTACCATCTATTTGTCAAAGTATTTGTAGCTTTTAAAAATATCTAAACCCGCCTAGACAATATTACAGCTTGTTCACCAGTCGCTTAATACATTGCCCTCACCCTAAATCCCTCTCCCTCTCTGGGAGAGGGACTTTGAGAAGTGATCAGATGATTTATGAACAGGCTGTAATTGTCTGAAGGGAGTCAAAATTAAAATTAAATTATGCTAAGAATTATCACTATATGTAATTATTTGTAAACTCCTAGCCACTTTCCCAAAAATCATCTACCATAGAAAAAATTGGCAACCATCATCTACATGGAATCATGCTTTTTGACATCATCACCGAAAACGGATTAGACCTAGGTATAGCTACTCCTGGGAATGACAGAATTATCATGTCTGAACTTCCCCCAGAACAGCTTTCCTATTTTAGATCCTCACCTTTTCCAGATGCGATCGCTCTGTTGGCGGGAAATGATTATGCAGTGAATGATAATACCGGACGCATTTTCTACGGAAACCAAGGCAATGACACCATTATTGGAGGCGGTGGCAATGATACCCTTTTTGGTGGTAAGGATAATGACTTATTAGAAGCAGGTGGCGGTAATAATCTCCTATTCGGTAATTTGGGTAATGATACCCTAATTGGAGGGTCGGGAAACGATAGTCTTTATGGCGGCGCTGGTAATGATGTGATTATTGGAGGTCCGGGAAATAGCCTGATATCCGGCGATAAAGGCTTGGATACCTTAACAGGAGGGGGAGGCGCTAATCAATTTATCCTAGCTTCATCAACTGCTGACCGGGACCTAATTACTGACTTCCAGCCGGGAGTTGATAAAATCATTGTTCCTAATGGCGCGAGACAATTAGTAGTTCAAGCCTTAGACCCTTTCACCACCGAAATTCTCGAAAATGGTGGCGTATTAGCCACATTAAATAATGTCAGCATTTCATCTATTAGTACCAATGACTTTATCGGTGGCAGAATATCCATTCAAAACACAACCACAGATCATTCTGATGATGGACATAACCAAGTCTTTGAGCAACAGGTGCTACAACTGGTCAACCAAGAACGCGCCCAGGCGGGTTTACAGCCCTTATCTTTGAACCCCCTATTAAACCAAGCCGCACGAAACCATAGCACCAACATGGCGCGGCAAGATTTCTTTAGTCATACTGGGCTTGATGGTTCTAGCCCCAGTGACCGCGCCCGAGCCGTAGGATTTACATCTGGGGTCGGAGAAAATATTGCCGCAGGTCATCGTACACCAGAATCTGTTGTTGAGGGGTGGATGGATAGCCCAGGACACCGCGAGAATATCCTCAATCCCAGTTATACCCAAATTGGTATTGGTCACTACTTCCTCGCCAATGACACTGGAAGTTTTAATTTGAACAACTACTGGACCCAGAAATTTGCCTTTTAGCAGTAGGTTGGGTGAAACTCCGTGAAACCCAACACCGTCAATTGGGTGGAGGTACGCAACCCAACACCGTAGGTTGGGTGAAACTCCGTGAAACCCAACACCGTAGGTTGGGTGGAGGTACGCAACCCAACACCGTAGGTTGGGTGAAACTCCGTGAAACCCAACACCGTAGGTTGGGTGGAGGTACGCAACCCAACACCGTAGGTTGGGTGAAACTCCGTGAAACCCAACACCGTAGGTTGGGTGGAGGTACGCAACCCAACACCGTAGGTTGGGTGAAACTCCGTGAAACCCAACACCGTAAATTGGGTGAAACTCCGTGAAACCCAACACCGTCAATTGGGTGAAACTCCGTGAAACCCAACACCGTCAATTGGGTGGAAGTACGAACCCAACACCGTAGGTTGGGTGGAGGTACGCAACCCAACACCGTAGGTTGGGTGAAACTCCGTGAAACCCAACACCGTAGGTTGGGTGAAACTCCGTGAAACCCAACACCGTAGGTTGGGTGGAGGTACGCAACCCAACACCGTAGGTTGGGTGAAACTCCGTGAAACCCAACACCGTCAATTGGGTGAAACTCCGTGAAACCCAACACCGTCAATTGGGTGAAACTCCGTGAAACCCAACACCGTCAATTGGGTGGAGGTACGCAACCCAACACCGTAGGTTGGGTGAAACTCCGTGAAACCCAACACCGTAGGTTGGGTGGAGGTACGCAACCCAACACCGTAGGTTGGGTGAAACTCCGTGAAACCCAACACCGTAGGTTGGGTGGAGGTACGCAACCCAACACCGTAGGTTGGGTGAAACTCCGTGAAACCCAACACCGTAGGTTGGGTGGAGGTACGCAACCCAACACCGTAGGTTGGGTGAAACTCCGTGAAACCCAACACCGTCAATTGGGTGAAACTCCGTGAAACCCAACACCGTCAATTGGGTGGAGGTACGCAACCCAACACCGTAGGTTGGGTGGAGGTACGCAACCCAACACCGTAGGTTGGGTGAAACTCCGTGAAACCCAACACCGTCAATTGGGTGAAACTCCGTGAAACCCAACACCGTCAATTGGGTGGAGGTACGCAACCCAACACCGTAGGTTGGGTGAAACTCCGTGAAACCCAACACCGTAGGTTGGGTGAAACTCCGTGAAACCCAACACCGTCAATTGGGTGAAACTCCGTGAAACCCAACACCGTCAATTGGGTGGAGGTACGCAACCCAACACCGTAGGTTGGGTGGAGGTACGCAACCCAACACCGTAGGTTGGGTGAAACTCCGTGAAACCCAACACCGTCAATTGGGTGGAGGTACGCAACCCAACACCGTAGGTTGGGTGAAACTCCGTGAAACCCAACACCGTAGGTTGGGTGGAGGTACGCAACCCAACACCGTAGGTTGGGTGAAACTCCGTGAAACCCAACACCGTAGGTTGGGTGGAGGTACGCAACCCAACACCGTAGGTTGGGTGAAACTCCGTGAAACCCAACACCGTAGGTTGGGTGAAACTCCGTGAAACCCAACACCGTAGGTTGGGTGAAACTCCGTGAAACCCAACACCGTAGGTTGGGTGAAACTCCGTGAAACCCAACACCGTAGGTTGGGTGAAACTCCGTGAAACCCAACACCGTAGGTTGGGTGAAACTCCGTGAAACCCAACACCGTAGGTTGGGTGGAGGTACGCAACCCAACACCGTAGGTTGGGTGGAGTTACGCAACTCTGAGTGTTAGATTAACCGATAAACAATTGACCCATCACTCTCACGATTATCTATGGTAATTAACTGCTGTTTCATCATTTCTTCTAAGGTTTCGCGAACTTGTTGAGAACTTAAACTGGTTTCTATTACACAATCAGCCAGGGTGACTTCTCTGTTTCTTTTAATAAGTTTTAGCAGCTTAAGTTCAACATTATTGTCTGAGGGAAGATTGGCTGAATTATTCTGCTTTAAACCGCCATTCAGTTTTTTAGCTTGATTAACAGCACGGACATTTTCAATAGTAGCACCCACAACATACAAACCTGCTACTAAGTCAAAAAATTCATCATCATCTTCCAAAGATGAATCTATCATGAAGCTCAGAACCATTATCAAAACAAATATTCCAAATCCTTTAAATAAGGCTTTATAACGTCCGGTATAAATATAGCCAATCGGCAGAAAGAAAAAGGTCAATAATCCCGTAGTCCAAGCATTTTTCTTAGCCAATTTGCTAATTCTTTCAGCATCTTGTGAGTCACTCATAATCAATTCCTCAATTTCAGATGATATAGTAGTAGGTTGGGTGAAACTCCGTGAAACCCAACACCGTCAATTGGGTGGAGTAGTAGGTTGGGTGAAACTCCGTGAAACCCAACACCGTCAATTGGGTGGAGTAGTAGGTTGGGTGAAACTCCGTGAAACCCAACACCGTCAATTGGGTGGAGGTACGCAACCCAACACCTCCTCAATTTCAGATGATATGGTTAGGGGGTAGGAAGGGGACTAAGCGATCGCTAAGCGACCACTAAGCGACCACTAAGCGATCGCATATTTTTAACTCTCTCAGGAAATCAAAAGAACCTGATCCAAATAAATATAACAGATCCTGAGCGCGGGTCATCGCTACATAAAGTTCCCGACGACCCTCTGCTTTTGAACCCACACCAAACTGCTGCACCCACGGGATAATTACAGCTTTGAACTCTAAACCCAGGGCGGATTTACCCGTAACCACCCTGACACCAGGATGACTAGAACAGTAGTTATTTTTGTGGTCATTTTTATTATCATTAACCCAAAAAACTCCCATGCCAATATGGTCTAGGGTTTCAATTAGATACTCAAAAGGTTGACGCTCATTTGGTCCTTTATAGCGGTAAATAACAGCAATTTGATGAGGTTTATATCCCTCATTTACCAACTTCTTAATAGTGTCAATCACACCATTAATTTCATCCATACGGTTTTGTTTGATATGAAGCTGTGGCATATTACCATGTCTAACTGCTGCCAAGGGTTCTACTACAGGAAAAGCCTCGTCTTCCAGTTCATCATCTTCTGATGAATATAGATCACGAACCATATCCCATGCTAACTGTAATATTTCCTCAGTATTGCGATAGTTTTGGGTAAGTTTTCGCATTCTCCCCTTTGCTTTCACTCCCACAGATTTCCAGGTAAACTTACGTCGGCGATAAATACTCTGGGAACGGTCGGATACAATTACTAAATCGCCATCTTCTGGGTCTTTGAGAGCGGCGGTACAGCATTCAAACCACTTGGGATGGAAAGTATGACCTTCATCTATTAAGATGGCATCCCACCTGTCATCACTGGGCATTTTTTTCAGTGCATTTAACAGCCTAGTACCCACTTCATAGTCGTATCTATCTTCGTCGTCTTCAAAATATTTAGGATTTGGTAGACCTCCTAGGACTGATTTTGCCCAACCATGGAAGTGAATAACTTGAATGCGTTGGCGATATAAAAGGTTATAGTCTTCTTTGATGAGCGATCGCAAATAAGATGCCAGAGTAATATTATAGCAGAGAATTAAGACTTTGGTATCTGTCCAACCTCCCGCTAAAATTTTGGCGCGGCTGAGAAGAATCAACGTTTTACCACTACCTGCTACTCCCGAAAATAGTCGATGACCGGAATTCAAAGAACGTGCCAATTGTTCCTGGCGATAATCGAGAGTTGTCAGAATAATAGCATCCGGCTTCACCAGTTTACCTGGCGGGACACTGCTAGATTTAGCTGGTTCCTGTCTAACCTGAGCTTCCGGGTGAATTACCCCTCGAATAGTATTAATTTGGTCATCTTCTAAATCAGGAAATTTAAATCGCACCGTAAACATGGCTTCCAGGCGTTTAATCAATGCCCTTTCTCCGATTTCTTGCCATGTCATCAGTTCATCTTTGTAGCAGACCTGTGGCTTTTCTAGTAAGGTATAAATATGATTTTCCCGCGCCTGTGCTTCTGTGATATTAGTCATCACTGCACCGACACCGATAGGACATACCAACTTCCCTTGATAATCTCCATCATCTTCGCACAGGATAGAATAGCCTTTAAGTTTATTAAGGAGAGCATCTAGGTAGCCTTTCGCCTGTCTCAGAGGAGACTGACAATGCTCTAATTGGCCGTCTTGTTCAATATGAAAGAAGTAACTATCTGCTTTGTGGATTTGTTTAACCGACCAACCCTTAACTTCTAGTATCAGTAAACCGAAGCTGGGACTAAGGATAATAAAATCGGGGTAAAATCCGCTGGTAATGGGTTCATAGTAAACAAAGAAGTCGTCAGGTAGTTCATCCCGCAACAAGCGGAACAGCATTTTTTCTCCTTTGCTGGCTTTCGATGGAATTGAATCAGGGATGATTAATGCCATGGTTGATGAGCTAATAGACCAGAATAGCAGCCTTGAGCTTTTGAGTAAATTTGCTTGTCGCCGCACTGATAAACTCAGTATAAAGCAATTCCTACGATTTCACAATGGGTTTACTTAACTTCATGATTGAGTGTTCGTCAGTGTCAGTAATTTAACGGATTAACTACTAACAGCTACCATGGGGAGCCTTTTATCCCCCAGAGAAATGACAGGAGGTTGTTTGGTGAATGTTCTCCGTGAGGCGGTTACATCTGCGATTAAGCAGGAGAATGGGGAGTAAAATTGTAAGTGTCAATTATAAAGAATAGTTTGTTCTCTTGGCGATCGCATCTGAGAGGGAGGGTGGTTAAATAGATAGAATTGACACTCCCCTGATTGGGGTGTGGCACATTCCTCAATAGTGAGGAATGTTAAGCCAAGTTTTCACGGATTAAGAAAGATCGACAATATTTGCCCACTTAGCAAATGACGGGGGAAAGAAATTGACCTCATAGCCTGAATCTTCCCATTCTTTGACCCACAGAGGGATTTTACCCCCATCAGGAGTTGAAGCAAATAGCCGAGCTTTGGTCTCCACGATATAAAATATCTGTTTGAGAGTATCTCCCTTGTCTAAGGCATCACTCAGGACTTCGTCTAACTCCGGGGGGACTCGCTTAACCCTTGTTTTGTCATCTTCGACCCAAACCAGTTTTAAAGATTTGAGGTCGCGCGGACCCAGGTTACTTTTAAAATAAACCCGTTTAAGGGTAGCCACGGGAGCTAAACTTCTTTCTATCCGTCGTATTTGCTGGAGTCTCAGAAAGTGCCATTCTGCTAAACGTAGTCTTTCTTTCGGTGAAATAACTCCTTTACTGGTGGCGTGTTTAAGACCATATCTAGCTTGGGAACATCCGAGGTTAGCCAGCAGATGGATTAACTCTCGTTCTTTGGGTGTGGCTTGTCGCCTCACTAAATTATGGGTCGGTTGCCGTCTTGTTTTAGTATCCATCTCAATTGGTTCTCTGCTGACGATAATAAAATCTGGGTAAAACTATTCAGTTGTCAGTAAGACCGGATTAACTTTGGTGTGTTGAAATCCATATTTCCCATGATGGCGATCGCTCCTAGCTTTTGACAGTGTATCAGTACGGGGGTACGAGATTAATTTTTCAGCCCGAGTCACTTAGCTACCACAGAGAAATAGGATCTTGATTTGGGGGAGTTGGACAGGAACAAAACCAAGCGTGGCGGGGATTTTTCCGGTTAATGGTCTATAAAACAGTTATCCCACTTTCAGAAAAAGCGGGTGATTGCAATAGACCCCTTGAAATCTCCGAAACCGACCTGTAATAATGAATACAGACTCGCAAACCTTGATTGGTCGGTAACACGAATCGGGCTTGTCCGTAGTGTCCGTGAGTTGTCCACTCAGATCCGACTTGATTCCCCTAGTTCAGGGATTGGGACGGATAGGAAATCTACCAAAGTTATCGGAAAGTTCGTCGATCATTAGGGTGTTTTTTTCATCAGGGTGCATTTCCTTTACTCAAAATATCTATCATCATTCTACCTCAGTCTGAGAGGGTTGATCTCATGGTTCGAGGCGATTAGTTTCGATGATCCAATGTTCTCACCGGAATGCTTTTGGCTTCCGGTGCGTTTTTTTGTGTCGATTTGGGTTGCTGGGGGTTTCTTTACAAAATCTTTACAATAGGGGGCTTGACCCCTCATAGCAAAAAGGCTATATTGTGTTATGTAGATGCACCCTGATGGTAGAGAGAGCTGCTCAAGCAGTTCTCTCTTTTTTTTTGTCCCGTTTCCTGGACCGTGAGACAATACTCGTCTGGTAGGCTCAAATCTGGCGGTAAATATGGGAAAGCGAGTTCATCTCTGGGAAAGTTTGGTTAAGCACGATCGCATTAATTTGGTATTACTCCTGGTCTGGTGCGCGATCGCCTTAATTTTGCGTCTGATCAACTTAGACGCTAAACCAATCTGGAGTGATGAATTCGCGACTCTAGCCTTTAGTCTGGGTCATGGTTTCCATAGAGTCCCGTTGGATACAGCGATCGCTCCAGAATTACTGCTGTTTCCCCTACAGTTGGGGGATAATATGGCGATCGCTTCGGTTCCCGAAAGGCTATTTATTGAAAGTAACCATCCCCCCATTTACTTTATGTTGACCCATCTCTGGGTTCACTGGTGGGGAACTCCTGGGGATTTAGTCTCCATTCATATAGCCAGATCCCTTAGTGTTCTGTTTGGGGTCGCTACGGTTCCCGCTATATTTGGCTTGGGGTGGCTATGTTTTAGATCTGTACTCGTCGGACATCTGGCGGCGGGGTTGATGGCCGTTTCACCATTTGGGGTATATTTAGCCCAAGAAGCACGACACTACACTTTGGCAATGTTTTTGGCGATCGCCTCTTTCGCCTGTCTCACCGTTGCTGTTGAACGTCTCAAAGCACAAATCTCCCTCCCGGTCTGGCTAATTTTGGCGACTGTCATAGTTAATAGCCTAGGAATGGCCGTCCATTTCTTTTTTATCTTCCTGCTGATAGCGCAAGGGTTAATCGTTTTCGCATTTTGGATTCAGGATATCCGCTACGATCCTCTACGGTTTCCCAAGCTGAAACTCTGGAAAGGGTTTTATGCGATCGCATTAGGTACAGCTATAGGTGTCTTGGTATGGTTGCCGATTTTTCTGAAAATTTCCACCGGAGATAGCCAGTTAATTGCTTGGACTTCACCGAGTCGGAATCATTTTATTGATCCGATTTTTCGGCTGGTGGCTTGGGTGATTACTATGGTGATTATGTTACCCGTCGAAAAGCAACCTTTGCCGATTATTATAGTTTCTAGTGCCGTCGCTTTGCTAGTTTTATGCCTGTTAGGAAAAGTCTTAATTGATGGTTGGCACTTTGCCAGTCATAGGGAAAGAAAACTAATCAAATTTTGGCTAGGCTTTACTTTGGTGATTATGGCGATATTTATCGCGATCGCTTGGGCGATTGGTTTGGATTTAACCCTAGCAGCGCGATATCAGTTTATCTATTTTCCCGTGGTTTTACTCATCCTAGCCGCCGGGTTAGCTAAAAGTTGGGAGTTGCCCGGAAAATCTCAATGGCGACGATATGCGATCGCTTTTATCGGTTTCATGTCTTTATTGGGTGGGTTGATGGTCGTGTATAACTTAGCTTACCAAAAACCCGATCGCTCCGAACTTGTGGCTGAGGAAATATCCGCTTATTTAAGGTCAGATATTCCCACCTTAATTGCTACAGTTCATAAAAGCCATGAACAAACCGGGGAAATGATGAGCATTGCTGGGGAACTCAAAAATTTAGGGGTCCGGGAAAAATCGCCTTTCTTTCTGCTGGCACATCGCCATAATCGTGATTCTTCCACCGCTACTAATACTTTAGTGACCACCCTTAATCAATGGCCGCAACCCATGAATTTATGGCTGATTAATTTTGCCGCTGAATTTGACCATTCCGGGTCTAATTGTGAGCGAGAATTGGGGATAAAATCTCGGGTTCCTGGTTATTTCTTGCGGATGTATCGCTGTGGGTATAATGAGAGTTTATGAGCGTAAATTTCCACCGTATATATACTGATGATGTCGCGCTTTTGTGGCTATGCTCAATAATCTTCCTAAATCGGGTAATTGTGAATTGGCAATTGTGCTTTAATTTCCCTATCGGGTTTGCATCAGGGTGACAATTACAGATACTATGGTTATTTAATAACATAAGTTACAAAGACATGAAAGCAATTACTCTTCTCGGTTCTACGGGTTCTATCGGTACTCAAACTCTGGATATTGTTGCTCATCACCCCGATAAGTTTAAAATTGTGGGATTAGCCACAGGTAGTAATGTGACTCTCCTGGCGCAACAGGTGCGACAGTTTCGGCCGGAAATTGTCGCTATTTGTGACCAGAAGAAGTTGTGGGAATTGCGGGAGGCGATCGCCGATCTTGACCCCCAACCTATTATAGAAGCGGGAGAGTCTGGTATAGTCGAGGTTGCCCGCTATGGAGACTCCGAAGCTGTCGTGACTGGTATTGTTGGCTGTGCGGGATTATTGCCAACAATTGCAGCCATTCAAGCCGGTAAGGATATCGCCCTGGCTAATAAGGAAACTCTCATCGCCGGGGGACCTGTCGTCAATCCTATGATTGAGAAATATGGCGTTAAATTGTTACCCGCTGACTCCGAACATTCCGCTATTTTTCAGTGTCTGCAAGGGGTTCTGGCTGGGGGTTTACGACGGATTATTCTCACCGCTTCTGGGGGCGCTTTTCGTGATTGGCCTGTGGAAAGGCTAACCGAGGTGACAGTGGCTGATGCAACTACACATCCTAATTGGTCCATGGGGCGTAAAATTACCGTTGATTCCGCTACCATGATGAATAAGGGTCTCGAGGTGATTGAGGCTCATTTTCTCTTTGGTTTGGATTATGATCAAATTGATATTGTCATTCATCCCCAGAGTATTATTCACTCTTTGATTGAGTTGCAGGATACTTCTGTGTTGGCGCAGTTGGGTTGGCCGGATATGCGTTTACCCCTATTATATGCTCTATCTTGGCCTGAAAGAATTTATACAGATTGGGAACAGTTGGATTTGGTCAAAGCTGGTAATTTGACTTTTAAAGCACCAGATAATCAAAAATATCCTTGTATGCAGTTAGCATACGCAGCCGGACGGTCTGGGGGGTCTATGCCAGCCGTGTTAAATGCCGCTAATGAACAGGCTGTGGCTTTGTTTTTAGATGAAAAGATTAGCTTTTTGGATATTCCCAAGGTCATTGAAATGGTCTGCGCGCGCCATGAACAAGATAATTGTCAAAATCCGAGTTTGGATGATATCTTAGCCGCCGACCTATGGGCGCGTCAAGCAGTTATAGAGGCTAGTTCCAGGGTTCATCAAAAAACGGCGATCGCTTTGTAGTTGATTCTATCCCAGAAAAACCCGGTTTCTGTGTCCAGTAGGAACTAGAGAAACCGGGTCTTTTAGCTAATAATGGAGTGTTGCCCTAAGTAGTGACACCAGTTTCCGGTTCTGCTTCAGGGGTTGGGGGTTGGTAGGAATAGTATCCCGCTACTTCCTCATAAACCTTGATGTATTCCCGGGCTGAGTTTTCCCAGCTAAAGTTTTGGTGCATGGCTCGCTGTTGGAGTCGCCGCCAATGGTCTTTATAGCGGAAAGCCTCCGAAGCGCGAACCATAGAGGTAAAGAAGTCCAGAGGTTCGTAGCGGTCAAAACAGTAACCTGTGCCGCCTTCCCCTACTGGGTCGTTATGGGATACCGTATCGACTAAGCCTCCTGTACGCCGCACAATGGGAATACAGCCATAACGCATTGCTAACATTTGGCTAATTCCGCAAGGCTCAAAACGACTGGGCATAATTAAGGCATCCGCACCAGAATAAATCCGCCGTGATAGGGCATCATTAAACAGAATTTGGGTCGTCATTCTCCCCGGATAGCGGGATGCCATTTGCCACATTTGGGTTTCGTAATAGCGATCGCCTGTTCCCAGTAAAATAAATTGGGAATCAGTAAAGGACATAAACTGATCCATAATTTGAATTACTAGATCGAGTCCTTTTTGTTCCACCAGTCGTGTTACCATACCAATCAGGAAGGCACCGGAGTTAACTTCTAGTCCTAACTCTTCCTGAAGGGCAACTTTATTGGTTTTCCGTTTTTCCACGGTATCAGCATTAAAGTTTTCCACGATATAGCGATCGTTTTCCGGGTTATAAGACGACGTATCAATCCCATTAAGAATCCCCGACATTTTGCCACTTATATAGGAGAGCAAACCTTCCATGTTTTCCCCATAGCCAGCCGTTTGAATCTGACTAGCATAAGTGGGAGATACTGTAGTTACCCGGTCAGCAAATTGAACCGCTGCCGCCATGACATTATGACCTTCCATAAACCAAGGACACCAGGTAATCCGTTCCAAAAACCAGCGCCAAGGTCCTTGATAAGCTAAATTATGAATGGTAAAGATAGTACCTATATCAGGGGTTTCTTTCATCCATACGGGAATCATCCCGGTATGCCAATCATGACAGTGAACAATTTGGGGTTTCCAGTAATTCCAACAAAATTCAGCAGCCCCATTCGCAAATAGGGTGAACCGCCAATCCTCATCTTCTCCATAGTAAATCCGACGAGGCATAAACGAAGGATGTCCAAATAAATATAATGGAACATCAGTTTTGGGAAATGTCGTCTCAAAAACCGCAAATTTTTGATACATGGCGGTTCCCCACCATATAGGTTCCTTGGGTATTTTGATTTTGTCTGGTAAAAAGCCATAGTAGGGCATAAATACCCGGACATCATGGCCCATTGCCCGCAAGACCTGGGGCAAAGCACCCACGACATCCCCCATACCCCCGACTTTGGCCAGGGGTGCCGCTTCCGCCGCTACAAATAAAATTCGCATAATTGTATTTTGCGTTCCCTTAGATCGAGATGCGTAACGTGATCATACCGGAGGCCGTTGCAATATTTTTACATTTTTCCGAAAGTACCTAGAATGATCCCACCGGTCAGCCTAGAGCAAGAAGTGATCAACGTTCACACATGAATGCTCCGCCACCTGCGTTCCGCGAGGTGGGGGTGGGGACAAGGATTTATCCCTCGTGACAGGTGGCATTCTCACCGTGTTGCGGGAACTTTTGCCCGCATACACCCCTAAGTCGTTTCCGCTTCGGGCTAATGAATAGTTTTGCCCTGAGTCTGACGTTGATTAACCGACTACAGAGGACTTATAGGCCGCTTTACCTTTCTCAACCAATCGTGTCTCTGGGGAGTTCGGGTTCTATGCCCGCCCATTACCGTGCCAGTTGATTAGGGGTCGAGAGTGAAGTCACCTTCACCCCCTCCCATTCAGAACCGTGCATGAAAGTTTCCCTTCACACGGCTCCTAGTTTGATTGCTCCATTGTTATTGTTAAGGACACAGCATCGGCTTCATCTAGTGCCGTTTTATCATCATGACAGTGGCGGTGCAATAGTTGAAGATTCTTGTACTCCTCTTTACCACCTTGGCTTCGAGGTACTATGTGGTCTACTTCAACTAAATCTGATGGGGTAAAGTATTGCCCACACCAGGCGCACCTACCTTTTTGCTTTTTAAGTAGTTTTGCTACCCTTGTTGGTGTATCGATTGCCTGACCTTTCCTGGTTGCCCAATAAGTCCAATTTCCGTCGTATGGTGTTGCATCCGGGCGCACTAGGGTATGTCTGACAATTGGCGTCCAGCTATGCTTGTGGAGATGTAACCCATCTTTGGTTTGGAACATCCAACTTTCTTGTCTTTCTTTCCCATTACTGAGTTTAACTTTTCCAGGTCTGAAATAATTACTCAGTTTTTCGTAGTTTGCCTTTCCGCATCTTGAGACTGTCCATGCCCTTAACATTTGCCAAATTATGTGGTCTAGCTTAGAGAAGGTTTCTATTGAAACGACCCCTGAATAGTAATTTGACCATCCCCGTATTATCGGATTTAGCTTGCTAATCAAGGCTGATTGGGGTGCTGTCTTATGTTGTTTTATTACACCCTTAATCACTTCTATCTGGGCTTTACAGCCTTTACACAAAACACACAGTACGGTATAATGTATGGCTATTGTATAAGTTATCACAACCAACTACCATGAGCCGTTACTCTTTAGATTTTCGGAAAAAGATAGTAGAAGCCTATGAAAAAGGAGACACTTCTATCCGAAAAGTAGCGAAACGCTTTTTGGTGAGTCCAGACACGGTAAGGCGACTGGTCAAACAGTATCGATTAACGGGAGACTTATCTCCTCGTAAGTGTGGCACTAAAAAGAAAAGCATTTGATCTAAGCATGAGGAAGCCGTGATAGATATTGTAGAAGCCCACCCCGACCTGACCTTATGGCAATATAGTGATAAGCTCAGAGACAAGCTGGGCATAAATGTCAGTACGACCATGATAGATAGATTTTTAAAGCAGCACGATATAAGTCTCAAAAAAAAACATACAGGAGCGAAAAAGTAGTAACTGAAGAAGTACAGAAAGCGCGAGTAGATTATTGGTAAAGAATTAGAGATGTGGCTCCTGAAAAGCTTGTGTTTATTGATGAAAGTGGGTTATGGGTAGGGATGAGCAGACCGTTAGCCAGAGCTACGAAAGGGAAAAAAGTCTATGAACTGCGGAAATCCTATCGAGGTCAAAAAATGACAATAATTGGTGCAATTAAGCTCTCCGGAGTGGTAGCGACTCAAACATTAGAAGGGTCCATGAAAAAAGAGGATTTTCTCCAATTCATCAAGTTAGATTTATTGCCAAAATTAAAAAAAGGAGATGTAGTGGTAATGGATAACTGAAATTCTCATCATCGAGAAGAAGTCAAAGAAATGATAGAGTCAGTAGGAGCCAGGGTAGAATATCTGCCGGTGTATTCCCCTGAGTTTAACCCGATAGAGATGATGTGGTCACAGCTCAAAAGTTTAGTGTGCAAGTTCAGGACGGAGACCATGGAATTATTAGTGAGATTGGTAGAAGTGGCGGTAAGCCTTGTGGATTTACAGTGTTTGAATAACTGGTTTACCAAGTGTTGTTACTGTGCTTAATGATTGAGATAAAGGCTGTAACTGCCTTCTTACTGGGTTTGATGTGGGTTAAAAAGGTTTTCCTTGTGTCCCTATTTATCTTCCCCACTCTATGTTTTCCTGCTGGGTATTGCCTAATATTGAATCCCAAGAAATCGAAACCCGGTTCTTCTGTTTTCCCTTCATATTGTATGGGGTTAAGTGTATGACACACTCTGGTCTTTTCCGGTTTAATCTCTAATCCTATAGGTTTTAACCAACGGGAAATAGCAGTTTTGCACTGTTCAATGATGTCCAGTGACGGTGATATCACTACAAAATCATCAGCGTATCTTATGAGGGTGGCTTTAACTTTACCCCCACTTGCTTTTGGATACATTGTTTCAATTAACCTAGCCATTCCATCCAGTGCAATGTTGGCGAGTATTGGACTTATTACCCCTCCTTGTGGTGTCCCGGCTTCTGTATCCTCGAATACGCCATTGTCTAGCACTCCTGCTTTTAACCATTGTTTCAGGTCGCGTTTAATTACGCTAGGACAATGAATTTTGGACAGTAGGTAATCATGGTTTATTCGGTCGAAGCATTTCGCTATATCCGCATCAAGGACATAGTATTGACCCTGATTTATGGCCGTGTATATTCTACCAATCGCGTCATGGGCTGACCTGCCTGGTCTGAACCCGTAGCTTGTGCCTTCAAATCTCCCTTCCCATTCGGGTTCGAGAGCCGATTTCACCAAGGCTTGCCTGGCTCTATCTTGGATTGTGGGTATCCCTAGAGGACGTTTCTCATCCCTTCCAGGTTTTGGAATCCACACCCTTCGTAGTGGTTTTGTTTTGAGGTTTCCCTTGATTTTCTCAGCCATTTCTAACCTTTGCTTAGGGGATATTACGACCATCCCATCTACTCCAGCCGTCTTTTTGCCTTGATTGTCTTGGGTCACCCGTCGCACCGCTAAGAGCCGGGCATAATATGATTTCACCAATAGACGTTGCCACCTTCTAACCTTCGCGTCCTGTCCCGATTTAGCTGCTTGGAATATCCTCTTTTGGAGCTTAAAGACGTATCGCTGAACCTTAGTCCAGTTGATACTTCTCCATACAAACGCACGTCTTGATTGGTCTGGTTTTCCCAAATCCGTTCTTTAAACTCGATTTCGTCATATTAACCCTTAATCGACTCTATCCTTGCAATCAAACCGTGACCCGTTGGCATATCCCGTCCATTACAGCCGGGCGTTAGCTTCTGGTCACATCTCATATCAAGTTCGCTTAATCGGTTATAATATCAGTGACCAATGCCAAACTTGCGTTATGCCCAGACGAATTAGTATAGCTCCCCACTTAAGTACCGAAGAACTTGGCCGGGCTGATCACCAAGCCCAAGAGGGCTTGGAAAGTCGCCAATATCAAATTATTTGGTTGTTGGCTAAGGGGAAGACCACGGAGGAAGTCCAAGAAATTACGGGCTACAGTCGCATCTGGATTTATGAATTGGTAAAGAGATACAACCAATTGGGATTAAAAGGGCTGGGTGCGCGCCGAAAAGGAAATCCCGGACATCCACCGTTAATTGATGATGTGACTCAAGCTCAGTTATGGCAAGCCCTGCAAGGAACAGCGCCGGATGGGGGACTGTGGAACGGTCGCCAGGTGGCAGACTGGTTGACAGGAGTAACTGGACGAAAAATTAGCCGACAAAGGGGATGGGAGATTCTGCGACAAATGACATTTCGGCTTCGTGTACCGAGACCGGCTCACATCGAAAGTGACGAAGACGAGCAGCAAGCCTGGAAAAAAAACTGGTAACGGAGTTAGAGGGACTTCGCCGGAGATACCCTGATGCACAGGTGCAATTGTGGAGCGAAGATGAACACCGTCTGGGACTCAAACCGGTGATGCGACGTATTTATGTAGCGGAAGATTGTCAACCACTCGCCCATATTAATTGGAAATTCGAGTGGTTATGGCTATATGGTTTTGTGAGACCGGAAACGGGAGAGACTTATTGGTGGATTATACCTTACGTCAATACAACTCTATTTAGTCGAGTGTTACAGGAGTTTGCTGCCGAATTTAAATTAGGTCCAAATCAACACATTATGTTAGTGGTTGATCAAGCCGGATGGCATATCAGTAAGAATCTGAAAGTACCCGAAGGACTGCATTTAATGTTTCTACCGTCCCATTCCCCGGAACTACAACCGGCAGAAAGACTGTGGCCTCTGGTAGATGAACCCATTGCCAATCGTTCATTTGAGAATCTTGATCAGCTAGAGGAACTCTTGTGTGCTCGCTGCCGAAGTTTGTGGAAACAGCGCGAATTAATTCGAGGCTTGACCAGTTTTCATTGGTGGCCTCAAACCGAGACTTTACTATAATTGATTATCCGGACTTGATATGAGTTGTGGTTGGAGTTCATCTTAATTCCAACATTGAAGCCAGGTCAGACTCTAGTATTGGACAATGCAACGTTTCATAAAGGGGGGCGGATTGCTGAACTGGTGGAGGCAGCTCAATGCCGTTTACTCTATCTACCACCTTATTCGCCAGACCTCAACAAGATAGAGAAATGTTGGTCGTGGCTGAAAGCCCGTATTCGCCACTTCATTGAGCAGTTTGATTCTCTCCATGATGCCATGGATTCCGTTCTCAAAGCTGCGTCCTAACCACCTTGACTAATGCTATAGCTCACCCTGCCCTGCCTCTTCCCTGATTTGAGGGCATGGAAGCGTTGTCCTTCCTGGCAGTAACCATAAGGATAATCGGAGTCTTGACTATTCATGCCAGCTTCATCGAGGTAAACCAACCCTTCCGGCTCCATCTGTTCAATCTGAGCCATAAACTCCTCTCGCTGTTGCTTCCAACGTTCTTGGTAGCCGTAAGTTTTTTTTTCTGGTGAAGCCAATTTTCTTCAAGGCTCTGGATATGGTGCGAGGAGAGATGTCGTCATCCCAAAGTTCAGCCATCTGAGCGGAGGTTTTGTGGCCATGCTCTTGGGCAAAAGCCTTGAATTTTTGCAAGTCGGTAATTTTGTGGTTATTGCCAGGTGGGTGATTAGGTTGAGGGAGGAAGTCTCCGGTCTGTGCTTTTCTTTGCAGCCAGAGATTAATGGTGTTCCGGCTGACATGGAAAAGTTGACTGGCTTATGTTTTGGGCATACCGTCTAGTTCAATGGCATCAATAACTTTTTGTCTGAGGTCGTAACTATAGGGGGCTGGCATTTTTGGTCTTCTTAGTCATCTCGTCCTCTCCATTATACGTCCTAAGTGTTCTGTCTTGTGCTATATCTCGCCACGCTAACCCTCAACCCCCCGAGAACCGCCCTAGGGGAAAAAGCCCAAAAATTATCAATCATAGGGTCTGGGAAATGTCCCCCTTTATCCACAGGGCTAAGTCGGGAGGATAGCCCAAAATATTCCGTAACCAGGATAACTGCTACAACTACCAGGAGAAATTATGTCCGATATAACTAAAGAAGAAATGCGCGAAAAATTAGCTAATATTGAGCAAATTCGCGATATTATTTTTGGTTCTAATATCCGGGAGTTTAATAACCGCTTCGAGAAAATGGAGTCGGATTTATCTAGGCTTCAGCAAGAATTTCATGATTATGCGCAACAGCTAAAAAGTTTTTTTTCGACTGACATTAGGGCGACTAACGAAGCCTTTGATAAAAAGTTTAAATCTCTAAGTACAGAGAGTAAAGAAGAAGCCACGGAACTGCGACAGCATCTTGAGAGAATCAATCGTAAGTTTTCTAACAGTATTGAATCTTTGGATCAATCTCTGGATACTCAAACTAACCTGCTCCGTGATGAATTCAACCAAACTAGCAAACTAGAGATAGGTTGCAAGAAGACTTTAGGAATTTAACAAGTGAGGTATTTTAACAACTTTATCAACGTTTGTCGATGAGGGGAAATGACAAAGTTTCTAAACATGATATGGCATAAATACTGTGGGAAATGGGGATGAAGCTAAAGGGGACGGAGTTTGTGCCACAGCTTCAAGATGCGGCGGATACTAATATGTATACTGATATTTAATTGCTGGAATCTAATGATAATTACAGCCTTTATCTCAATCATTAAGCACAGTAACAACACTTGGTAAACCAGTTATTCAAACACTGTAAATCCACAAGGCTTACCGCCACTTCTACCAATCTCACTAATAATTCCATGGTCTCCGTCCTGAACTTGCACACTAAACTTTTGAGCTGTGACCACATCATCTCTATCGGGTTAAACTCAGGGGAATACACCGGCAGATATTCTACCCTGGCTCCTACTGACTCTATCATTTCTTTGACTTCTTCTCGATGATGAGAATTTCAGTTATCCATTACCACTACATCTCCTTTTTTTAATTTTGGCAATAAATCTAACTTGATGAATTGGAGAAAATCCTCTTTTTTCATTGACCCTTATAATGTTTGAGTCGCCACCCCTCCGGAGAGCTTAATTGCACCAATTATTGTCATTTTTTGACCTCGATAGGATTTCCGCAGTTCATAGACTTTTTTCCCTTTCGTCGCTCTGGCTAACGGTCTGCTCATCCCTACCCATAACCCACTTTCATCAATAAACACAAGCTTTTCAGGAGCCACATCTCTAATTCTTTACCAATAATCTACTCGCGCTTTCTGTACTTCTTCTGTTACTACTTTTTCGCTCCTGTATGTTTTTTTTGAGACTTATATCGTGCTGCTTTAAAAATCTATCTATCATGGTCGTACTGACATTTATGCCCAGCTTGTCTCTGAGCTTATCACTATATTGCCATAAGGTCAGGTCGGGGTGGGCTTCTACAATATCTATCACGGCTTCCTCATGCTTAGATCAAATGCTTTTCTTTTTAGTGCCACACTTACGAGGAGATAAGTCTCCCGTTAATCGATACTGTTTGACCAGTCGCCTTACCGTGTCTGGACTCACCAAAAAGCGTTTCGCTACTTTTCGGATAGAAGTGTCTCCTTTTTCATAGGCTTCTACTATCTTTTTCCGAAAATCTAAAGAGTAACGGCTCATGGTAGTTGGTTGTGATAACTTATACAATAGCCATACATTATACCGTACTTTGTGTTTTGTGTAAAGGCTGTAATCGGGTAATTAATCAGTATTGCTGATTGAATTTTAACGGATTTTGGGGTGAGGTTGGTTTGGTTATACTGTTACTAAGGGTGCGAAACGTTCAGGCATCAAATAGGGCTGCAATGCCCGAAATGACTGCCTAGTAGGGATTTCAACCCTTTGGTTGAATATAAGGAGCGTACTCCTGACCATCCCTATAACTGTTTATATGTCCCAAAGCGAAAGCAAGGCAGGGAACTCAAGGTCAATTCCACAAAGAAAATCGCAATACTCAATTATATAACATGGAGGATTAAAACCACTTGGGCGATTGTGGAAAAGAGTAACGGCGATAGCCACCCCCAGATTCAGGAATCATACCCCGTCAGATTGAAGCGGGGAACGGAAGGCGTGAGGGAAAACCTATTCCCAAAATTCCGACCACTGCCAACCATCCATGACTAAGGAAATCTGAATGTCCGACTTGAACCATCGTCAACAGCAGGCAGCGAAATAGGTTGATACACTGCGCTCAAAAGAGTAAGGGGAAAAGTAGGAGGCTCTTTGAACTACCTACACAGACCTTTAAAAGTACCCCGGTGGAAAGGACAAGTCTAAAGATGGAATGCCCATATAAACGGAACGTTTTAACCCCTTCTAGGCTCTGACAATCTGGTCGAGAAAGTCAGTAGTGAAAGTGTAAGCGCAAGCCTATTAGGGGGTGAGATGTGACCAGAAGCCAAAGCCATACTGTAATGGTAAGGATATGCTAACGGGTCACGGTTTGATTGTAAAGAATAGAGTCTAGTAGGAGTTACTATGACGAAAGCGAGTTTAAAGAAAGGATTTGAGAAATCAAAACCAATCAAGACGTGCGTTTGTATGGAAACAAATCCCATGGGCGAAAGTCCAGAGGAAAGTTTTCAAGCTCCAAAAGAGGATATTTCAAGCAGCTAAATCGGGACAGGACGCGAAGGCAAGAAGGTGGCAACGTCTATTGGTGAAGTCATATTATGCCCGACTCTTAGCAGTGCGGCGAGTGACTCAAGATAATCAAGGCAAGAAAACAGCCGGAGTCGATGGAATGAAAGCAATTTCGCCAAGACAAAGGTTTGAACTTGTTAAGAACCTAAGTACAGGACAAAAGTTGTAGAGCCTGGTGAAACCGCCCTGAAAACAAAGGCAGATTAGAGAAAGTGCGGCGTAGAAAATCGAAGCCAGTGCGGAAAAGACTCTGGGAGCGTCGTCCGTGAGCCTTCAAAGGAATGGGTGAACCTTGGTGAATCCACAAACCCACCTTCATAGCCCAAGTAAAAGCCAGGCTAAGCAAAGCCAATAAACGGCTCAAGCGCTCAGGGTCCTTAAAGTGAGTCGATTCGAGACAGAAGCCCCGAGTCTTCAAGGCTCCGAAGAGGTTTTCAATACCCCAACGCCGAGCATAGTCGGGGAGGGCCGTTTCGGGGCAAGCGTTAGTGATGAGAATCAACAACTCCCCCGAATCAGCCAGACGAGAGCCAATGACGTAAACCTGCCGTCCCCAAACCCAACGGCGACCCGAAAGCTGGCGAAATTCTCCGGGTCGCAGAGAATCAAACATTCGTTCGCCACTACGCCGAGTTCCTCCTAACTTAGGACTAATCAGCTCGCTGTGGCGGATGCGTAGGCGGAAAGGAACCTCGGGGTCGATGAGAAGATACGAGAGCCAATCTCGCCCCACAAATTCCCGGTCAGCGGTCAGACAAGCCACCTCCACGTCAGGAAATAGTGCCTCGAAGCGGTCGAATAAGTCCATGCGTTCGCCACTGTTGCTATTGCCCTTTTTGTCAAGCATCGTCCACAGCAGGGGAAAGGCAATCCCCTCGTGGACGACTGCCAACATCAAGATGTTGAAATGGGTTTGACCGAAAGACCAACAGGTGCGGTCGAGACTAAGAGTCCAAGGTTGGGGAATGTCAATGAGGCTAACGACGAAACGGGCAATCTCTGCCCGGTCAAATTTGAATTGCCGAAAAAAACGTTGTAATCGCTGGTAATTTGAGGAAATTTGCACAGGATTTGCGAATACAGTCGCTATTTCCATCAGATTAACCGTCTTTGTTTGGAATAGCGCCATCAGGAACAGGCAGACAAAGTTTAATCTCGCCCCGTGCCAGGGCAAGTGAGGGCGCAAAGTGTCTCGTAATCGGTTAAGCTCGTTCATGAGAGGGAAGTTTGGTTTGTGGTAATTCCGATGTAACCCTCTCACCCCAACTTGGCGCTACCCCCCCACCCCTCGACTTTCACCTCAGCCCGGAGCGCCCCCTTCAGAATTTTCGGCTAGATTCCCTTTTGGCTAAGACTTTCAGCTTTTTTATCCTGTACTGAGATGTTGCCATAATGTGAGTCCATCCTTAGTCTGGAACAACCAAGATTCATGCCTTTCTTTCCCATTACTAAGTCTAACCGTTCCATGACTGAAATAGTTTCTTAGCTTCTTGTAACTTGTCTTTCCGCATCTTGATACTGTCCATGCCCTTAACATTAACCAGACTGTGTGGTCTAGCTTAACGAAGGTCTCTGATGAGACTACCGCTGAATAATAGTTTGACCATCCCCTTATGATTGGGTTTAGTTTGCTTATCAGGGCTGATTGGGGTGCGGTTTTAAGATGTTTTATTGCATCCTTAATCACTTCTGTGTGGGCTTTAACTGCTTTGTTGCTGGGTTTGATGTGAGTTTTGTGACCGATTGGACGGCTTGCTGCTCCACCAGTTTTCCCAGTTTTATATTTTCCTGCAGGATATTGCCTAATATTGAATCCTAGAAAATCAAATCCGGGTTCTTCAAGTTTTCCATCATATTCAATAGGATTGAGTGTATGACAGATTCGAGTTTTTCCCGGTTTAATCTCTAACCCAATAGGTTTTAACCATTCAGAAATAGCAATCTTGCACTGTTCAATAATCTCTAGTGATGGTGATATCACTACAAAATCATCGGCATATCTTATTACGGTGGCTTTAATTTTAACCCCTTTTACTTTTGGATACGTTGTTTCAATTAATCTAGCCATGCCATCCAGTGCAATGTTGGCGAGTATTGGACTTATTACCCCTCCTTGAGGTGTCCCTGTTTCAGTATCCTCAAATACACCGTTATCTAGTACACCTGCTTTGAGCCATTGTTTTAGGTCTCTTTTCAGGCTGCTTGGACAATGAATTTTGGACAGTAGGTAATCATGGTTCACGGTAAGAGCATTTTGCTATATCTGCGTCCAATACATAATAACTACTATGCTTAATACATAGATAGATTCGTTCTATTGCATCTTGGGCAGACCGACCAGGTCGGAACCCATAGCTTGTGTCTTCAAATCTCGATTCCCATTCAGGTTCGAGAGCCGATTTAACCAAGGCTTGCCTTGCTCTATCTTGGATTGTAGGAATGCCTATTCCAGCTTTTTTCATCCCTACCAGGTTTTGGTATCCATACTCTCCTAAGTGCTTTTGCTTTGAGGTTTCCTTTAATGTTCTTAACCTAAGTACAGGACAAAAGTTGTAGAGCCTGGTGAAACCGCCCTGAAAACAAAGGCAGATTAGAGAAAGTGCGGCGTAGAAAATCGAAGCCAGTGCGGAAAAGACTCTGGGAGCGTCGTCCGTGAGCCTTCAAAGGAATGGGTGAACCTTGGTGAATCCACAAACCCACCTTCATAGCCCAAGTAAAAGCCAGGCTAAGCAAAGCCAATAAACGGCTCAAGCGCTCAGGGTCCTTAAAGTGAGTCGATTCGAGACAGAAGCCCCGAGTCTTCAAGGCTCCGAAGAGGTTTTCAATACCCCAACGCCGAGCATAGTCGGGGAGGGCCGTTTCGGGGCAAGCGTTAGTGATGAGAATCAACAACTCCCCCGAATCAGCCAGACGAGAGCCAATGACGTAAACCTGCCGTCCCCAAACCCAACGGCGACCCGAAAGCTGGCGAAATTCTCCGGGTCGCAGAGAATCAAACATTCGTTCGCCGCTACGCCGAGTTCCTCCTATAGCATTAGTCAAGGTGGTTAGGACGCAGCTTTGAGAACGGAATCCATGGCATCATGGAGAGAATCAAACTGCTCAATGCAGTGGCGAATGCGGGCTTTCAACCACGACCAACATTTCTCTATCTTGTTGAGGTCTGGCGAATAAGGTGGTAGATAGAGCAAACGGCATTGAGCCGCCTCCACTAGCTCAGGAATCCGTCCCCCTTTATGAAACGTTGCATTGTCTAGCACTAGAGTCTGACCTGGCTTCAGTGTTGGAATTAAGATGAACTCCAACCACAACTCAAACACTGTCCGATTACAACAACCCTCAAAGGTAAAGGGGGCTAAGAGTTGTTGATGACACCATGCCACAATCATGCTCACCCTGCCCTGCCTCTTCCCGGATTTGAGGACATGGAAGCGTTGTCCTTGCTCACAGTAACCATAAGGATAATCCGAGTCTTGACTATTGATGCCAGCTTCATCGAGGTAAACCAACCCTTCCGGCTCCATCTGTTCAATCTGAGCCATAAACTCCTCTCGCTGTTGCTCATCACGTTCTTGGTAGCCGTAAGTTTTTTTTCTGGTGAAGCCAATTTTCTTCAAGGCTCTGGATATGGTGCGAGGAGAGATGTCGTCATCCCAAAGTTGAGCCATTTGAGCGGAGGTTTTGTGGCCATGCTCTTGGGCAAAAGCCTTGAATTTTTGCCAGTCGGTAATTTTGTGGTTATTGCCAGGTGGGTGATTAGGTTTAGGGAGGAAGTCTCCGGTCTGTGCTTTTCTTTGCAGCCAGAGATTAATGGTGTTCCGGCTGACATGGAAAACTTGACTGGCTTCTGTTTTGGGCATACCGTCTAGTTCAATTGCATCAATAACTTTTTGTCTGAGGTCGTAACTATAGGGGGCTGGCATTTTGGGTCTTCTTAGTCATCTCGTCCTCTCCATTATACGTCCTAACTTTCCTGTCTTGTGCTATAACTTAGGACTAATCAGCTCGCTGTGGCGGATGCGTAGGCGGAAAGGAACCTCGGGGTCGATGAGAAGATACGAGAGCCAATCTCGCCCCACAAATTCCCGGTCAGCGGTCAGACAAGCCACCTCCACGTCAGGAAATAGTGCCTCGAAGCGGTCGAATAAGTCCATGCGTTCGCCACTGTTGCTATTGCCCTTTTTGTCAAGCATCGTCCACAGCAGGGGAAAGGCAATCCCCTCGTGGACGACTGCCAACATCAAGATGTTGAAATGGGTTTGACCGAAAGACCAACAGGTGCGGTCGAGACTAAGAGTCCAAGGTTGGGGAATGTCAATGAGGCTAACGACGAAACGGGCAATCTCTGCCCGGTCAAATTTGAATTGCCGAAAAAAACGTTGTAATCGCTTGTATAGCACAAGACAGAAAAGTTAGGACGTATAATGGCAAGGATATCTACAGAAGACCCAAAATGCCAGCCCCCTACAGTTACGACCTTAGACAAAAAGTTATTAATGCAATTGAACTAGACGGTATACCCAAAACCGAAGCCAGTCAAGTTTTCCATGTCAGCAGGAACACCATCAATCTCTGGCTGCAAAGAAAAGAACACACCGGCGACTTCCTCCCTAAACCTAATCGCCCACCTGGTCATAGCCACCAAATTACCGACTGGCACAAATTCAAGGCTTTTGCCCAAGAGCATGGCCACAAAACCTCCGCTCAAATGGCTCAACTTTGGGATGACGACATCTCTCCTCGCACCATATCCAGAGCCTTGAAGAAAATTGGCTTCACCAGAAAAAAAACTTACGGCTACCAAGAACGTTGGAAGCAACAGCGAGAGGAGTTTATGGCTCAGATTGAACAGATGGAGCCGGAAGGGTTGGTTTACCTCGATGAAGCTGGCATGAATAGTCAAGACTCGGATTATCCTTATGGTTACTGCCAGGAAGGACAACGCTTCGGTGCCCTCAAATCCGGGAAGAGGCAGGGCAGGGTGAGCTATATAGCCGCATGGTGTGATCAACAACTCTTAGCTCCCTTTAGCTTTGAGGGTTGTTGTAATCGGACAGTGTTTGAGTTGTGGTTGGAGTTCATCTTAATTCCAACATTGAAGCCAGGTCAGACTCTAGTATTGGACAATGCAACGTTTCATAAAGGGGGACGGATTGCTGAACTGGTGGAGGCAGCTCAATGCCGTTTACTCTATCTTCCGCCTTATTCGCCAGACCTCAACAAGATAGAGAAATGTTGGTCGTGGTTGAAAGCCCGCATTCGCCATTGTATTGAGCAGTTTGATTCTCTCCATGATGCCATGGATTCTGTTCTCAAGGCTGCGTCCTAACCGTATTGACTAGTGCTATAATTTGAGGAAATTTGCACAGGATTTGCGAATACAGTCGCTATTTCCATCAGATTAACCGTCTTTGTTTGGAATAGCGCCATCAGGAACAGGCAGACAAAGTTTAATCTCGCCCCGTGCCAGGGCAAGTGAGGGCGCAAAGTGTCTCGTAATCGGTTAAGCTCGTTCATGAGAGGGAAGTTTGGTTTGTGGTAATTCCGATGTAACCCTCTCACCCCAACTTGGCGCTACCCCCCCACCCCTCGACTTTCACCTCAGCCCGGAGCGCCCCCTTCAGAATTTTCGGCTAGATTCCCTTTTCGCTAATACTTTCAGCTTTTTTGTCCTGTACTGAGTGGCAACATAATTGGACTCCGATTGTCAGACACACCCTGATACGCCCTGACGCAACACCATATGACGGAAATTGGACTTACTGGGCAACTAGGAAAGGACAAGCAATTGACACGCCAAATAGGGTAGCAAAACTACTCAAAAAGCAAAAAGGCAGATGTACCTGGTGCGGACAGTATTTTGCACCATCGGATTTAATTGAAGTAGACCACATTGTACCTCGAAGCTTAGGCGGAAAGGATGAATACAAAAATCTTCAACTACTACATCGCCACACCCACGATGATAAGACGGCATTAGATAATGTCAACGCTGTATCCCTAACAATGGAGCAATCAAATTAGGAGCCGTATGAGGTGAAAGTCTCAAGTACGGTTTTGTATGGGAGGGGGAGATGGCGACATCTCTCTCGACCCCTACTTGACTGAATTATCTATCAGGGGTGGCATTTATGACTAGATCGCAAGAAACTCCCAAGAGCATAAATCAATCACAAGAGGTTGAGTTAGAATCTGTTGAGTCTGAACCACAACTGGATGAGTTGGTTGATATTTTGATTGATGTGTTGCTTGGGAAGCCTAATGATGAATCTATCACTAACTCACCTCAAACTCCCAAAGTTGATAATTATCCATCTCAAAATAGCAATATTAAGCATGAACACAAATCCTCATATTCTCGGAAAAGTAATTCACAAAATCTGGGTGTGAAAAGGGAGGATCTACTTTCTGCTCAACCATAAGATTTTACCCAGGTAGAGACTAAGAAGGTAGAGACTACTAAGAAGATAGAGACTCAGGTAGAGACAGCATTCTCTGAGTTAATCCCAGAGGATGAGGAAGTGGTGACTAAGGCGGTTCGATTAATTTAAATTTCCCCAAATGAGTTTAGTAAGTATTTTGATGATCCAGTGTCTGTCCAGTCTGGAGAAACTGCTAAATCTCATGCAAATAATAATAATGGTTATGATTTGGAGGAGGAGAAAACCTCTGTTTCTGCGCCGCCATAAAACCAAACCAGCGATACAGAAGTAGATCTAAGTCAGGACTTGTCCGACCCTTTCGACCCATTACAGGATCTGCTGCTAGGTTCCAAATTCTCGGAGTTTGAAAAAGTCACTAAAAGTTATCTTGAGACTGAGTTACCGAGGCTACAGAGCCCAATTCAGTCAGCGGAACAGAAACTGCAAGCGGTTCAGGATAAATTTGATGATCCTGACCAGATTTTTAACCTATTACTCCCGGCTCTAACAGCTATCATTAATGATAAAATGGTTCTGTCTAAACAAGACGTTATAGACTCAATTGTGCCGATTATTGATGAAATTATTGCGGGGAAAAAGCGACAAGACAAGTCGGGGATGATTACAGCCTTTACACAAAACACAAAGTACGGTATAATGTATGGCTATTGTATAAGTTATCACAACCAACTACCATGAGCCGTTACTCTTTAGATTTTCGGAAAAAGATAGTAGAAGCCTATGAAAAAGGAGACACTTCTATCCGAAAAGTAGCGAAACGCTTTTTGGTGAGTCCAGACACGGTAAGGCGACTGGTCAAACAGTATCGATTAACGGGAGACTTATCTCCTCGTAAGTGTGGCACTAAAAAGAAAAGCATTTGATCTCAGCATGAGGAAGCCGTGATAGATATTGTAGAAGCCCACCCCGACCTGACCTTATGGCAATATAGTGAGAAGCTCAGAGACAAGCTGGGCATAAATGTCAGTACGACCATGATAGATAGATTTTTAAAGCAGCACGATATAAGTCTCAAAAAAAAACATACAGGAGCGAAAAAGTAGTAACTGAAGAAGTACAGAAAGCGCGAGTAGATTATTGGTAAAGAATTAGAGATGTAGCTCCTGAAAAGCTTGTGTTTATTGATGACAGTGGGTTATGGGTAGGGATGAGCAGACCCTTAGCCAGAGCGACGAAAGGGAAAAAAGTCTATGAACTGCGGAAATCCTATCGAGGTCAAAAAATGACAATAATTGGTGCAATTAAGCTCTCCGGAGTGGTAGCGACTCAAACATTATAAGGGTCAATGAAAAAAGAGGATTTTCTCCAATTCATCAAGTTAGATTTATTGCCAAAATTAAAAAAAGGAGATGTAGTGGTAATGGATAACTGAAATTCTCATCATCGAGAAGAAGTCAAAGAAATGATAGAGTCAGTAGGAGCCAGGGTAGAATATCTGCCGGTGTATTCCCCTGAGTTTAACCCGATAGAGATGATGTGGTCACAGCTCAAAAGTGTAGTGTGCAAGTTCAGGACGGAGACCATGGAATTATTAGTGAGATTGGTAGAAGTGGCGGTAAGCCTTGTGGATTTACAGTGTTTGAATAACTGGTTTACCAAGTGTTGTTACTGTGCTTAATGATTGAGATAAAGGCTGTAGTGCGATCGCTGATTTATTACCTGGGGCTATTTCTCAGCACATGAAAAACTGCCCGGAAGAAGTGGCGAAGGCTTTAGCGCAGGAAATAGCGATCGCTCTTCGTGAGCAAAGAAAATTAGATCAAAATGCCATAGCTAATGCTTTAGCGCCAGAAATGGGTAAAGCTATTAAGGAGCAAATTCGCCTAGAAAGTGATGCGATGGTAGATGCTTTATATCCGGTGATTGGTAATACCATCAGTAAATATCTAGCCGAGGCTGTTCAGAATATTAACGACAAAGTAGCTAATGCTTTTAGTGTGGAGGGAGTGGCGCGGAAAATTAAAGCTAAAGTTAAGGGGGTTTCGGAAGCAGAATTAATCCTTCAAGAATCTATACCTTTTGCAGTTCAAGCCATATTTTTAATTCATAAAAACTCAGGGTTAGTGATTTCGGAGGTGCAGGCTTCTGGTAGCTATAGCCTTGAGTCAGAAATGGTGGCAGGGATGTTAACTGCTATTCGCAGTTTTGTGAATGATTGCATTGTCCAAATTAATAATTATTCAGAACTAAATGAGATTGAGTATGGGAATTCTAAAATCATCCTAGAGGTGGCAGGTTACTGTTATTTCGCTGTGGTAACTAAAGGGGAACCCAGCCCAGAATTTATCACAAAAATGCGACAAACTATGGGTATAATTGTTTGAGATTACGGAGAATTGATCGAGAATTTTGATGGCGATCGCGACAATATTCCGATTGCTGTACATCAGTTATTAGAAAGTTTAATTCAATTTGTAAGTGAACAAAGACTGAAGCGAGTACCTGTGGCTCTAATCAGTTTAGGGGTATTGAGCGGGTTGTTAATTTTAATTCCCTGGGGATATTTTTCTTATCAAGAATACCTACAAAGACGCATAGCAGATAAAACCGCCCAAACCCTAGCGGCAACTCCTGAGTTAGCGATTTATAAGATTGCTGTCTCAGTGGAAGGTGAGCAATTAAGACTGAGTGGAAAGGTTCCTAATGAAAGATTACGGGAATTAGCGGAAAACTTAGCTGTATATACGGCTTCTGACTTGCAGATAGATAACCAAATTATCGCTGTTGATGTACCGCCAGAGCCTATAGTAACGGCTGGAGAAGTGGAACGCATGACGGGGATTTGCAATGAAATGGCTTGCGTTAATATTGAAAGCAATTATAGCGATCGCCAAGTTATTATTAGTGGTCAAGTCAGACACATGAGAGATGCTCAAATAATTCCCGCTGCCTTTGATAATATTCCCGGCGTCAAATCAGTTTTTAGCACCTTAAAAATAGATCCAGTCCGCATAGAAAATCGCATCTACTTTAATTTCGGTTCAGCACAAATTAACCCCCAGGATATGAAAATCATAACCAGAATAACAGAATTTTTGGATCAGTATCCAAAACTGTCGCTGAGAATTATTGGTCATACAGATCTCAGGGGAAGTGCTGCTATAAATCAGCAATTAGCCCTCAATCGAGCGACAGCAGTTCGCGACGCTTTGACCAAACAAGGAATCGACCCCAAGCGCCTAGAGATAGTAGGTAACGCCCAGCCACCTACAGATGTTATATCTCATCAGCCTTTCTTATTGGGGAGAACTGTGGTATTTGAAATAATAGACAACCCAGACGATAACCAGGGAGAACAACCTTAATCAAATGTCTACAATTTCTAAAAAAATGTGTATGGTTGGTGATTTCAGTGTGGGAAAAACCAGCCTAATTCGGCGTTTTGTAGATCGTCAATTCAGCGACCAATATCTGTCAACAGTGGGGGTGAAAATTTCCCGCAAAGCGGTTGAATTACAGAACGTCAAACAGCAAGAAACGGTTAATTTACAGTTGTTAATTTGGGATATAGAAGAGCACACCAAATTTAAAGCCATTGCGCCTTCTTACCTACAGGGAGCCAGTGGGGTGATTTTGGTAGCCGATCTCAGTCGCCAAGAAACTATTGAGCGGTTAATTGAACACTTGAATTTGTTTTCATATATGAACCCGAAATGTGAAATAATTGTAGCCTTAAATAAGGCTGACTTAGTGGCGGAAAAAGACCTGGAAAAATTGACTCAATATGTACCCCAACCGGTTGCCGAAAAAGCCCTGGGTATTTATCAAACTTCGGCTAAAACCGGTGATTATGTGGATTAAATATTCCAAAAATTGGCTTACAGTATGGTGGTTAAAATTTAATCATTCCCAATTTTAGGAGGGCGCGAATCAGGTATAATTAGTGAAAATCAGGGTCTCAAACAAGATTGAATATACCAGAGGATTATATGAAGCAACTTGGCTCCCAAATTGTAGTTCCCCATCACTTAGAATATTTAATTGTTGATGCTAATTTAACCATCTGTGAAGTGTCAACCAACGTGGATCGTTTTTCTGAGGAACCGGAGCAATTTAAACCGGGTGAAGATATCCGCAATGGTTTACCAGAACTATTCGGAACTGAGGAGATGTTAATAGAGGTATTGCGGGGAGAGTTACCATCTTTTTAACTAAAAGCAATTGGTCGTTTTCCTGACCCCAACTCCCCCCTTTACTTAGATTTTTTTGTCAATCGCTATTATGATGATCAGAAACAAGAATATCAGCTAATTATCTTTTTTTCTAATGTGACAGATAGAATGGTTTTAGAGCAGAAATTAGTTCAAAGTACGAACGAAACTATCCTGTTATTACTAGCGTTAGCGGAAAGTGAAGGAAAATATCGAGATTTATTTGAAAATGCTAGTGATTTAATTCAGTCTTTTGGGATGGATGGTCATTTTATCTATGTCAATAGAGCTTGGAAAGAAACCCTGGGATATACTGAATCTGAAATATCTAATATCACTATTTTTGATATGATTCATCCTGATAATAAATTTCATTTTTTGCAGATTTTAGCTCGCATAATGGCGGGAGAGTTGGTCAATTATATTAAAGCAGAATTAATTACTAAAGATGGTCAGAAAATTTCCGTAGAAGGTAGTATTAATTGTAAATTATAAAATGGTAAAGCGATCGCCACATGAGCCATTTTACGGGACATTACGGAACGCTTATTAACAGAAGCAGCTTGACAGCATGAGCGAGAACAAACGGAACGTCTTTTACTTAATATATTGCCTAAAAAAATTGCTGATAAGCTGAAACAACAACCGGGTAGCGGAAATTTTTGCGGAAGTTACAGTATTATGTGCTGATATTGTCGGTTTTACCCAGTTAGGATCGGAACTTTCTCCTGTGGATTTAGTCAACTTTTTAAACAAAATTTTTTCGGCTTTTGATATGCTTACAGAAGCCTATGGATTGGAAAAAATTAAAACTATTGGAGATGCTTATATGGTAGTGGGAGGACTCCCACACCGTCGAGATGATCATGCTATTGCTATTGCGGAAATGGCTATTAATATGCAAAAAGTTATGGCTGAATTAAATAAGACACAAAGCCGAACATTAAGTATCCGCATCGGTATTCACAGCGGACCAGTAGTGGCGGGTGTGATTGGTTTGAAAAAATTTATTTATGATTTATGGGGTGATACGGTTAACACTGCATCTCCCATGGAGTCCCATGGCGTACCTGGTAAAATTCATGTTTCTGAGGATACTTATCAACTCCTACAACATCAGTATTTATTTGAAAAGCGAGAGATGATAGATGTCAAAGGGAAAGGTAAAATGATTACCTATTTTTTGTTAGTACCCAAAAGAAATACGAGCCTTAATCATAGTGAAGCCACAACTAATGTGAATTGATAACTTGTCACGGTTAACTATTTACTGTTATGTATCATCTGGTTTTTTGCCCCCGTTGCGAACATTAATCAATCGGTTGAGGAGATCAAACCAAAATGAAGAACCCATGGATATAGCGATCGCTGTTAATAGCCAACCACCAATGACTCTAAGAATTGTCAATCCCGAAATTTCACCGCCGAATTGGTAGGCTAAATTAGCGGAACTCCAACCCAAAGGAAGAGCTAAGAGTTTCTCTTGTGCTATCTTGATAAAATCGCGACTGACAATGGTTTCACAGTCGTTTTTATCTAAGGAATTTTGACTTAAACAATTGATATAGTTTTGCCAGGACTCACTATCACTTAAAATTATCTGAATATCTTGGCTAACTTGTTGGCGAATGACAGGTTCTAAAGAGAGGCGGTTAGCAATATTTATGCTATCCACATTCATGATGACAGCCACACCAAATCCGAGTGCTAAAATCATCAAATTAACGCGACGCTTAAATACACCAGAAGCGCGTTCCATTGATTGATTAAACCATGCCATTATTTGATTTTCTAAAGCCTTAATAAAATCATTTTCAAAGCAATTAATTTGTGCTTGATTAGCGAGCGATCGCATTAATCCTATATGTTCCGGCTTGAGAATTTTGGCGACGGGTTGAGAAGCGATCGCCTCCTTAAAATCATCCACAGATAAAGTGACAATTTTTGATTCTTGTCCCGCCGTTTCCATCAACACACTAATCAACGCCAAAGAAAAGGTATCATCAGGAATATAAGAAGGACCCACACCCCGGTTAAATCTATCAATTTTATAATCTTGTAAAGACCCGATTAAAGGATGATTATAAATCTTTTCGGTCATGGGTTCCCCCAAAATACTCTGAATAGATGCTTTCAGATTTTTGGCGCGCCAGTCAAACAAATAAGAGGCAATAAGTTCCTGTAAATTTGAGACGAAAAGACTAAAAATCAGGTAAATAAAAAACAGACCGATAGCCACATTCACTAAAGCGGGTATATTCATAATTTGGGTGGGTGATTAAATCAGCATTTAATTAATCAATTATACCTCTGGGACACAATTAATTAGGGTGATGCCCCCAATTATCTATAGGATAATCCCCAATCAATGTTAAAATAACTATAATGTGCGAGACGTTTAGGAGTCAAATAAGGCTGCAATGCCTGAAATAACCTCCTAGAGGGCAATTAGACCTTCAACCAGTCTAACCCCTTAACTGTATATATGTCCCGACGCTTAGAGTGCTTAGAGTATAGAATAAGCATAGACTAAGCAAGGCAGGGAACTCAAGGTCAATCCCATATAAGAAATCACAGAATACACTATTTATCCTCCAAGTATACTATAAGGAGGAGTATTTAACCCACTTGGGGTGATTTGGGAAAGAGTAAAGGCGATAGCCACCCCCAGTTTCAGAAATCACAAATCTGGGATTGAAGCGGGGAACGGAAGGCGTAAGGGAAACCTATTCCCAATCCGACCACTGCCAACCATCCATGATTAGGGAAACCAAATGTCTGGCTTGAACCACCGTAAGTATTAAGTAGCGAAATAGGTTGACACGCTACGCTCAAAAGAGTAAGGGGAAAAGTAGGGTACTGTTATCAACACCTACACAGACTTTTAAAATGTACCCCGGTGGATAAGACAAATCTAAAGATGGAATGCCCATATATACGGAACGTTGAAACCCCTGTTGGGCTCTCTACGAGTACATCTCGTAGAGTAGTGAAAAGTGTAAGCGCAAGCTCATAAGGGGAAGGGATGTGACTGAAAGCCAATGCCTAACTGTAATGGTTGGGATATGCCCACTAGTCACGGTGTGGATATAGAGACTGCGATAAGTAAGAGTTTAATGGCGAAAGCGAGTTTAAAGACTAACGCAAGCATATAGCTCCCAAAGTTGAAGTCATAAAGCAGGGGGTCGTAACCTTGTTCCTTTGACAAAGAGGGTATCCACATCAGGAGCCGTGTGCTGGGAAACTCGCAAGCACGGTTTTGAATTGGAGTTGGGAAAGGTGACTTTCCCTTCGACCATAACATCATTAGATATCCCTAAAATCAAATAGAGCGACATTGTAAAATATCCCAACTATGACAGTAAATTCACCCGTAGACTTTCAAGAAGAATTTGAGATCATCGTAGTCGGTGGCGGACACTCAGGCTGCGAAGCGGCTTTAGCCTCAGCGCGTTTGGGTTGTCGCACGTTGCTGCTGACCCTAAATTTAGATAAAATTGGCTGGCAACCCTGTAACCCGGCTGTGGGGGCTCCGGCGAAGTCTCAACTCACCCACGAAGTCGATGCACTGGGGGGAGAAATTGGCAAAATGGCCGATCGCACCTACCTGCAAAAACGGCTACTTAACAACTCTCGCGGACCGGCTGTTTGGGCGTTACGGGCGCAAACGGATAAGCGCGAATATGCAGCAGTAATGCGACAAATAGTCGAAAACCAAGAAAATCTATCAATCCGGGAGGGAATGGTAACGGATTTAGTCTTAGGATTAAATGACGAAATCATAGGAGTAAAAACCTATTTTGGTGTAGCATTTGCCTGTAAAGCGCTCATCCTAACTACAGGGACTTTTTTAGGTGGAATTATTTGGGTGGGTAACAAATCCATGCCAGCGGGACGAGCCGGAGAATTCGCCGCCGTAGGACTTACAGACACCCTGAACCGCTTAGGGTTTGAAACGGGACGACTAAAAACCGGAACTCCCGCGCGAGTCGATAAGCGATCGGTTGATTATAGCAACTTAGAACCTCAGCCCGGAGATGAACGAGTGCGATGGTTCAGTTTTGACCCTGAAGTGTGGGTTGAAAGGGAACAAATGAACTGTTATTTAACCAGAACTACGGCGGAAACCCATCGATTAATTAGGGAAAATTTGCATTTATCCCCCGTTTATGGCGGTTGGGTGGATGCCAAAGGACCCCGTTATTGTCCGAGTATTGAAGATAAAATTGTGCGGTTTGCTGACAAGGAAAGTCACCAGATTTTTATTGAACCAGAAGGCCGTCATATTCCTGAACTTTATATTCAGGGATTTTCTACGGGTTTACCGGAAAAATTACAGTTAGAAATGTTACGGAGTCTTCCGGGTTTAGAAAACTGCGTGATGCTACGACCTGCTTATGCGGTGGAGTATGACTATTTACCGGCAACTCAGTGTTATCCTACGTTGATGACTAAGAAAATTGAGGGATTATTTTGTGCGGGTCAAATTAATGGTACAACTGGATATGAAGAAGCAGCCGCACAGGGAATTGTAGCGGGAATTAATGCGGTTAAATTGGTGCGCGGTGAAGATATGATTGTGTTTCCTCGGGAACAAAGTTATATCGGTACTTTAATTGATGATTTGTGTACGAAGGATCTGCGAGAACCCTATCGAATGTTAACCAGTCGGTCGGAGTATCGGTTATTATTGCGATCGGATAATGCCGATCGCCGCCTAACTCCCTTGGGTCGGGAAATTGGTTTAATTGACGATCGCCGTTGGGAATTATTCCAACAAAAACAGGCTAATATTATCGCGGAAAAGCAGCGGCTAGACCAGACCAGAGTTAAGGAACGCGACGAAATTGGTATAGCGATCGCCTCTGATACTCAACAAAAAATTAAAGGGTCAATTAGTCTGGCGGAATTGTTGCGTCGTCCCGGTTTCCACTATGGTAATTTAGAACATTATAACCTAGGTAATTCTCAGTTATCCTTAGAGGAAAAAGAAGGCGCAGAAATTGAGATTAAATATTCCGGCTATATGGAACGCCAGCAAAACCAAATTGATCAGATCAGCCGTCATGCTAACCGCCAACTCCCTCGAGACTTAGACTATCTTACCATTGAAACCCTATCTATGGAGTCACGGGAAAAATTAAACCGGATCAAACCTTTAACTATTGGTCAGGCTTCCCGTATTGGTGGGGTCAACCCCGCAGATATTAACGCCTTGTTAATTTATCTGGAAGTGCGCCACCGTCAACCGGCGATCGCCATTAAATAAGGGTTGATGATTAACTATCTATTCGCCGGGTTTCTATTGATTCAGAAATCCGGTTTTTATTTTCAATATAACCACATTGCCATCTACGAATCATAAAATTTTTCTTAAATTTGTACAATTTTATACAATTATCATTATACTACCCTCATACAATTATCACCAGATTGATAACAATGGCAACTCTAACAGTTTGGAAATACAATAGCGCTGATGGTGCTAAAAATGCTCTGGCTAAACTCGCTGAACTCCAGAAACAACGTTTAATTCAAATCGAAGATGCGGCTATAGTATTCTGGCCACAAGGTCGCAAGAAGCCCAAAACCACCCAAGCCGTTGACCTAGTGGGTTCTGGTGCATTTGGCGGCGCTTTTTGGGGTCTATTATTCGGCTTGATTTTCTTTGTTCCGGTATTAGGAATGGCGGTCGGTGCATTAGCCGGAGCATTGTCAGGATATTTCACTGACTACGGCATTGATGATGAATTTATCAAAGATGTCCGAAATCAAGTAACTGAAGGTACTTCCGCACTATTTTTACTAACCAGTAGTGTGACTTTAGATAAAGTAGAGGAAGCCTTCAAAGATGAAGAAAAAGGTGAGTTGATTAAATCCAACTTGACCAATGAACAGGAAGCTAAGTTACGGGAAGATTTCGGCGCAGACGAGTAATTTTTCCCTAATTTAGCTTGGTAAAATGTGGGGGATAAGCTGGAATTATTCCCCCAAATATACCCCCCAATAAGGCAATTAAATGATGTGGATTAAAGTTACAGATAAAGCTACCTACTTAATGAATTCAGATATACATATTGAGAAAGTAAGCGGCAATGTGAAAATCGAAAGAGATGGTAAAAAGATTACTATTCAAGGTGTGCCGCGTCAATGGTTCATTTCCCAATCTCTCAATGTTGTAGTTGATTTAGATGCGCCAGAAGCCGATGTGCCTGAAATGGAGCCTATGTAAAAAATGATCACTATCTGGGTTGGTTTCACGCTGGGATTAATAGCTTTTGGTTGGGCAATTCCGATCATGGTTCTGTTCGTTGAATGTTTGGCAGCCGGGTTTAATTTCCCAGGTTTTATATCAAATGACGACCTACCAGAACCGACAATTTCTGTATTAATTCCGGCTCATAATGAAGGGTTAGTTATTGGTCAAACTTTGGCTAATATTTTACCTCAACTGAAACCGGACGATGAAATAATTGTAATTGCGGATAACTGCACAGATGAAACTGTAGCGATCGCCACTGAAAACGGAGTGCAAGTTCTGGAAAGGCAAGATCCAGACAACCGAGGAAAAGGATATGCTCTCGATTATGGATTACGCCACCTAGCGCCAAACCCGCCAGAGGTGGTAGTTATGATTGATGCTGATTGTTTAGTGGAACCAGGAGCGATCGCCACTATTGCTCAACAAGCATTAATCACAGCCAAGCCAGTGCAAGCATTATATTTAATGGAAACACCCCCCAATCCATCTGTCAAGAACTCCATTTCTGCGTTGGCATTCTTAGTCAAAAATTGGGTGCGTCCCCAAGGATTAGCGAAACTAGGGGGACCTTGTTTATTAACCGGAACTGGGATGGCTTTTCCCTGGTCAATTATTCAAAGCATATCCTTAGCGAGTAGTAATATAGTCGAAGATATGCAGCTAGGTGTCGATTTAGCGATCGCTGGTTATTCCCCCCAATTTACAGCCAAAGCCAAAGTAATTGGATACCTTCCCCAAGACGAAACCGCCAGCACCAGTCAACGCACCCGTTGGGAACACGGTCATTTACAAACCCTGAAAACTCAAGTGCCGCGCCTGCTCAAAGCCTCCCTAAGCCAAAGACGTTTTGAACTGTTACAAATGGCATTAGATCTATGTGTTCCCCCCCTCTCCCTTCTGGTAATTTTGTGGGTCGGTGCATCCGCCATATCCTTAATCGCTAGTAGCCTAGGAGTCTCTGCTATTCCCACCATCATCATAGCCCTAGAGGGGCTGCTGCTAACTACTGCCATTGGTATGGCTTGGGCAAATTTTGGGCGATCGCTTATCCCCCTCAAAACCCTCTTAGGTATCCCCCTGTATATACTGTGGAAAATTCCCCTATATTTAACCTATTTCATTAAACCCCAAAAAGAATGGGTAAGGACTCAAAGAGAACCCCTGGATAAATCTTCGCTAAATTCCGATAAAATATAGATCCACTTTCTCAAATTGTGATATCATCAAAGTGTTCAAATACCTGCAAGGTTAGTCATGTTAGCCACTTCCCCAACTTACACTATCACTTGGGAAAAGTTGCCAGATGATTTTGTGTTACCCGATGACCCCGTGGATAATATATATCAACCAGCCCTAGCAGCAGCCGTTACCGAAAGTTTAAGGTTAGCCGGAAAACTGCCAGAAACATCGCTCACTCCGACCAACTACGGCATTTGTGCCACCATAAACGGTAAAATAAGCATAAAAGCGCCAGATTGGGCGTATATTCCGCAAATTACCGTCAATCGGGAAGAGGTAGTTCGTAGTTATACCCCCCGACTACAAGGGGATATTCCCGCACTGGTACTAGAATTTTTATCAGATCCAGGTGGGAGTGAATATTCAATAAAAGAAACCTATCCTCCTGGAAAGTTCTTTTTCTATCAACAGATTCTGCAAGTACCTAATTATGGCATTTTTGATACAGACACAGGCACATTAGAACTCTACCGTTTAGACGAGAACCAACGATATCACCTAGAGTCACCTAATGAACAGGGCAGATTTTGGATACCAGAAATGCAGCTTTTCTTAGGTGCAGAGCAAGGAACCCGCGAAAATCTCACTGGCTACTGGCTACGTTGGTGGGATCAACAGGGAAACCTACTCCTATGGGCGACTGAACTATTAGACCAGGAACGTCAACGATCTGAAAAATTAATCGCCCAATTGCGGGCGGCGGGTATTGAACCTGATACATAGCCTATAACCCCCATTCTACTGTTACTTAGGTGTTACTCAAAACCGTAGTAGAGTAACAAGTGAGTAAAAAATGAGTAGTGCTACTAAACTCCCTACAGTGGGGGGAAAGGGTAACTATGATGAGAGCTATAGCAGATTCCTGAAAGCCTATCAAGACTTTAAAGGGGAATGTCCCAAAGGAGTGACACTCAAGTTACAAAAGTCCGGGACTAGGTATAATTTGCTATTGCAGTTTAAGCAGCCACCTACCGGAAAACGGCTACCCAAGACAGCTAATCTTGAGTGTACACCCCAAGGGGTGATAGACGGGGTTAAGAAAGCCAAGTTAGTGGCACCAAGCCCTGGGAACTATCAGCAGCGATAGTGAATTCTGGGACTGGTACGATGCGACTATCTTAGGAAAGAACCAGATTGAGGATAATCTGATAACCTATCGGGAAATATTCCAACAACTAGAGGATGAGGTGCGAGACGTTTAGGAATCAAATAAGGCTGCAATGCCTGAAATAACTTCCTAATGGGACTTTCACCCCTTGGTGGAATATAAGGGATTCACATTCCTGACCATCCCATAACTGTTTATATGTCCCGACGCTTGGAGAAATCTAAGCAAGGCAGGGGACTCAAGGTCATAAACAAACTGAGAAATCAGGGCGTTGAGAGTAACGGCGATAGCCACCCCCAGTTTCAGGATTCACAACCCGTGAGATTGAAGCGGGGAACGGAAGGCATGAGGGAAACCTAATCCCAACAATCCGACCACTGCCAACCATCCATGACTAAGGAAATCTGAATGTTCCGGCTTGAACCATCGTAATCTAGAAGCAGCGAAATAGGTTGATACGCTGCGTCCAAAAGGGCAAGGGGAAAAGTAGGGTAATCTTGTTATCACCTACACAGACCTTTAAAGGTACCCCGGTGGAAAGGACAAGTCTAAAGATGGAATGCCCATATAAACGGTGCGTTTAAACCCCTTTTAGGCTCTCGGCAGGTACATCTTGTTGAGTAGTGAAAGTGTAATCGTATGCCTTTAAGGGGAAGGGATGTGACTGAAAGCCAATGCCTAATTGTAATGGTTAGGATATGCCCACTAGTCACGGTGTAGATATATAGCACAAGACAGAACACTTAGGACGTATAATGGAGAGGACGAGATAACTAAGAAGACCAAAAATGCCAGCCCCCTATAGTTACGACCTCAGACAAAAAGTTATTGATGCCATTGAACTAGACGGTATGCCCAAAACAGAAGCCAGTCAAGTTTTCCATGTCAGCAGGAACACCATTAATCTCTGGCTGCAAAGAAAAGCACAGACCGGAGACTTCCTCCCTAAACCTAATCACCGACCTGGCAATAACCACAAAATTACCGACTGGCAGAAATTCAAGGCTTTTGCCCAAGAGCATGGCGATCAAACCGCAGCTCAGATGGCTCAACTTTGGGATGACGATATCTCTCCTCGCACCATATCCAGAGCCTTGAAGAAAATTGGCTTCACCAGAAAAAAAACTTACGGCTACCAAGAAGGTGATGAGCAACAGCGAGAGGAGTTTATGGCTCAGATTGAACAGATGGAGCCACAAGAAGTGGTCTACCTCGATGAAGCCGGCATGAATAGTCAGGACTCGGATTACCCTTATGGTTACCGTGAGGAAGGACAACGCTTCCATGCCCTAAAATCCGGGAAGAGGCAGGGCAGGGTGAGCTATATGGCCCCATGGTGTCATCAACAACTCTTAGCCCCCTTTAGCTTTGAGGCTTGTTGTAATCGGACAGTGTTTGAGTTGTGGTTGGAGTTCATCTTAATTCCAACATTGAAGCCAGGTCAGACTCTAGTGCTAGACAATGCAACGTTTCATAAAGGGGGGCGGATTCCTGAGCTAGTGGAGGCGGCTCAATGCCGTTTGCTCTATCTACCACCTTATTCGCCAGACCTCAACAAGATAGAGAAATGTTGGTCGTGGTTGAAAGCCCGCATTCGCCATTGTATTGAGCAGTTTGATTCTCTCCATGATGCCATGGATTCCGTTCTCCAAGCTGCGTCCTAACTACCTTGACTAATGCTATAGAGTCTGACCTGGCTTCAGTGCTGGAATTAAGATGAACTCCAACCACAACTCAAACACTGTCCGATTACAACAACCCTCAAAGCTAAAGGGGGCTAAGAGTTGTTGATGACACCATGCGGCTATATAGCTCACCCTGCCCTACCTCTTCCCTGATTTGAGGGCATGGAAGCGTTTTCCTTCCTCGCAGTAACCATAAGGGTAATCCGAGTCCTGACTATTCATGCCGGCTTCATCGAGGTAGACCACTTCTTCCGGCTCCATCTGTTCAATCTGAGCCATAAACTCCTCTCGCTGTTGCTCATCACCTTCTTGGTAGCCGTAAGTTTTTTTTCTGGTGAAGCCAATTTTCTTCAAGGCTCTGGATATGGTGCGAGGAGAGATGTCGTCATCCCAAAGTTCAGCCATTGGAGCGGAGGTTTTGTGGCCATGCTCTTGGGCAAAAGCCTTGAATTTCTGCCAGTCGGTAATTTTGTGGTTATTGCCAGGTGGGTGATTAGGTTTAGGGAGGAAGTCTCCGGTCTGTGCTTTTCTTTGCAGCCAGAGATTAATGGTGTTCCGGCTGACATGGAAAACTTGACTGGCTTCTGTTTTGGGCATACCGTCTAGTTCAATTGCATCAATAACTTTTTGTCTGAGGTCGTAACTGTAGGGGGCTGGCATTTTTGGTCTTCTTAGTCATCTCGTCCTCTCCATTATACGTCCTAACTTTCCTGTCTGGTGCTATAATTACTTGTTTTGGGCGTGGTGGCCGTCAAAAAGCGGCTCCTAACAAGAGGCTTCCGATTCGCCATAACCCATTAAAGCCAATTAAGGGATGGCTTACCGGGGATATAGCCAAGCATAAGACACATGGAATCGGTAGAATCACCCCGTCGAGTCGCGGCAGTTTTGTTTTAACCAAACCTGACCAAACTCAGTTTTCAGTCAAGCCAATAGATTTGAAACCTGTTTTTAGGAGAGATGGCTATTTGTATAAATTTTCCTGAGTTGTCCGGTAATTACCAGGTTATAGATATATAGCATTAGTCAAGGTGGTTAGGACGCAGCTTTGAGAACGGAATCCATGGCATCATGGAGAGAATCAAACTGCTCAATGCAGTGGCGAATACGGGCTTTCAGCCACGACCAACATTTCTCTATCTTGTTGAGGTCTGGCGAATAAGGTGGTAGATAGAGTAAACGGCATTGAGCTGCCTCCACCAGTTCAGCAATCCGTCCCCCTTTATGAAACGTTGCATTGTCCAATACTAGAGTCTGACCTGGCTTCAATGTTGGAATTAAGATGAACTCCAACCACAACTCAAACACTGTCCGATTACAACAACCCTCAAAGCTAAAGGGAGCTAAGAGTTGTTGATGACACCATGCGGCTATCATACTTACCCTGCCCTGCCTCTTCCCTGATTTGAGTGCATGGAAGCGTTTTCCTTCCTCGCAGTAACCATAAGGGTAATCCGAGTCCTGACTATTCATGCCGGCTTCATCGAGGTAGACCACTTCTTCCGGCTCCATCTGTTCAATCTGAGCCATAAACTCCTCTCGCTGTTGCTCATCACGTTCTTGGTAGCCGTAAGTTTTTTTTTCTGGTGAAGCCAATTTTCTTCAAGGCTCTGGATATGGTGCGAGGAGAGATGTCGTCATCCCAAAGTTCAGCCATTTGAGCTGCTGTTTTGTCGCCATGCTCTTGGGCAAAAGCCTTGAATTTTTGCCAGTCGGTAATTTTGTGGTTATTGCCAGGTCGGTGATGAGGTTTAGGGAGGAAGTCTCCGGTCTGTGCTTTTCTTTGCAGCCAGAGATTAATGGTGTTCCTGCTGACATGGAAAACTTGACTGGCTTCTGTTTTGGGCATACCGTCTAGTTCAATGGCATCAATAACTTTTTGTCTGAGGTCGTAACTATAGGGGGCTGGCATTTTTGGTCTTCTTAGTCATCTCGTCCTCTCCATTATACGTCCTAAGTGTTCTGTCTTGTGCTATACTGCGCCGCCCTCATGTTTTGGAGGGGTGAACTGGTTTTCGAGTTGTCGGACTACGGTTAAAGCTGAATAGGATACCCCTGCTGTTCCCTCTCCGGGGTGGGTACAGTCTCCCACTAGCCATAATCCATTAATGGGGGTACGATTGGAAAAGCCAAAGGGTCCAAAGGTGGAAATCCGCTGACCTACACCACCGACAACGCCTTGGTCACGCGCGGTATAACGGGCGAAAGTGCGGGGGGTGGCAGCACAGGAATAAATGATTGTTTCTGGGGTAAGCTGAAAGTAGGAACTTAGACGATTAATGGCCTGTTGGGTGTATTCGTGTTTGAGTTTCTGATAATCTGGGTTATGCCACCATTGCTGCGTATCTGTGAAACTAGAAGCAATAATGGTGGCTTGTCCGTGGGGGGCGCGTCCGTCCCCTGGGTGGCTGACGGAAACAAATAGGGAATTGTTTTCGCCAATGGGTCGGTTATAGTCGTAAAGAAATTGGAGATGGGGGGGGCATTCGGGGGGAATGGCTGACTGATCAACTCCTAAATAAATGACGAAAGCCCCAGAAGCTGGGGGGAGTTTATTAATACGGTGGTGGTAAATGCGATCGAGGGGATTGGTGGAAATGTGGTTTTCCCAAGCTAATAGCTTAACTATGTTCTGAACTGTGACGTTAGCAACTACTAGATCGGTGGTTTCTCGCCACACTTTCCCGGTTTTTTGATCGCGAATTTTGACCGCTACGACTTGACGGTTTTCGGTTTCGATCGCTTCTACGGTATGACCCATTAATAGGGTTCCTCCGTCCCGTTTCAGGCTGGCTACTAGGCGATCGCTTAATACTTGCATACTCCCCTGTAAATGATAGAGTCCTTGGGGTGATTGGGATACTCCCAACGCTGTGGCTGCATACAGTAATGCCGTTTCATCGGCGTTCACCTGGGAGTATAATTTTAATTGTAAATCCAGAAAGGTTTTCAGACGGCGATCGTTGTCTATTCCATAGATCCGCAATAGATCCCCTACCGTCAATAGGGTAAAAGGTAGGGTAATCATGGTATCGAGACGCAAGGCTTTCACCAGTTGCACTAAATCCCACCAATTCCGAGGAGGTAAAATCGGATCGCGACTTTGAAACCGCCAACTAGCTTCAAATAGAGTTCCCATTAATTGCCAAAACTTTTCACTCCCTGGGAACTGTTCTTGTCGTTCCTGCTGCCATTTTTCTGGGTCTCGCCAAACTCGAATCGGCTGGGTTTCTCCGGGTAAAAATACCGCACAAGCAGGGTCGCAGAAGGTGGCGGCTGGTAAGTCTATTTCTAATTCCGAGAAAATCCGATGATGAATGCCGCCGGGTTCTAAACCAGCCACTTGGGTCGCCCCTACATCAAAGGTAAAACCTTTACGTTTAAACGTGGAAGCACAGCCGCCCGGAACTATGGCTTGGTCGAGGACTAACACGGAATATCCTCGATGAGCCAGTAGTGCGGCGGTGGTTAATCCGCCTATACCAGCACCAATTACAATTACCCTATTTGGACGGGGAAGGTTATCAATTTCTTTCATTAATTATTAGGTGGGAATGCTGGTTTTGGATTATAGCAAATTTTGGGGAATCTTAACTACCTATTTTGGCTCTGTATTGTGTTAAAATCTAATCGGGCGGGTGGTGAGTAGGTTTGTCAAACTATCCCGGTTTCCAGTTCACCGAGACTGAAGTTATAATCGTATTGGGGAAGGGTAAGGGTGAGGGTCGGAGGAGTAGGGACCAGTAGGGACGAGTAGGGGGGTGATCAAAAAATTGATACCTAAGCGACTTTTCAAGTTGACCTAGCTGCCCTACAATTCACAAGGAGCCTAAATGCTGTAGCAACCTGGTTGAGTCTGATTCCGTCTAAACTAATACTAAACAGCAGAGTCAAAGTAATATGAACGCTTTGTTACCGAGAATTTTAAAGTCTGCTTACCGCAGAGAACCAATTGTCAGTTTTGTGATTACAGTTGGGGCGGTTGATACTGTAATTGGTGGTGTAACTGCGAGTTTACCGCTGTTGAGTCTCGGTCTGGGAACCGTGGGAGTAGCGGTAGCCTGGCGTTGGTGGCTTATACAGCGATCGCCAGTGGAACAACAAACCGAAACCGCGCCGGAATACTATTTACCGCCGAGTGGTTCCCGTCCTTCCTTACCTATGCTGACTCAGAATAAAAAGCCTCGTCCTCCCTACTAATGAGTTAGGTTGGGGGTTGATAAGTTGCTGAAAATTGGAGAGGTAGCGGCCGAAAGTGGTTTATCGGTGAAAACAATTCGCTACTATGATGATATTGGGTTACTCTGGCCGACTGTTGATCGTAGCAGGTCGGGTTATCGGCTATTTGCTCCGGAAGTATTGACCCGACTGGCATTTATTAAACGCGCGCAAGGGTTGGGGTTGAGTTTGGCGGAAATTGCGGAAATTCTGAAAATTCGCGATCGTGGTGACATTCCCTGTGACCAAGTGAAGCAGCGTTTACAAGCTAAGGTAGCGGATATTAATCAACAAATTATCGCCCTAGAAGGCTTGAAGGGAGAACTTCAGGAGTTACTGAGTCAGTGGGAAGATCAGCCGTCAGCGAGTCGCATGGCTGATACTATTTGCCCCAATATTCAACTGAAACCCTAAAATCAAAAGAGGGAAGGATCATTTATCCTTCCCCTGAATTGGTGATTTTGGGTTTTGGTGTTGGTGTTGGTCTTTGGGTTGGTTGGTTTGGAGTTGTTTACGCAACTGTTGCTGTTGTTTTTTTAGCTGTCGCATTCTAGCCGCACCACCTTTACCTTTGTGGTTGCGCCCTTGGCGACGCGGGGACTCCCAGCGCTTTAGTTGTTGTGCCATGGGGTTATATTATTATTTTTAGGATAATACCTATAGTGTAACTGAGTTGTGCGAGACGTTCAGGCATCAAATAGGGCTGCAATGCCCGAAAATATAGCACAAGACAGAACACTTAGGACGTATAATGGAGAGGACGAGATGACTAAGAAGACCCAAAATGCCAGCCCCCTATAGTTACGACCTCAGACAAAAAGTTATTGATGCCATTGAACTAGACGGTATGCCCAAAACAGAAGCCAGTCAAGTTTTCCATGTCAGCAGGAACATCATTAATCTCTGGCTGCAAAGAAAAGCACAGACCGGAGACTTCCTCCCTAAACCTCATCACCGACCTGGCAATAACCACAAAATTACCGACTGGCAGAAATTCAAGGCTTTTGCCCAAGAGCATGGCCACAAAACCTCCGCTCAAATGGCTGAACTTTGGGATGACGACATCTCTCCTCGCACCATATCCAGAGCCTTGAAGAAAATTGGCTTCACCAGAAAAAAAAACTTACGGCTACCAAGAACGTGATGAGCAACAGCGAGAGGAGTTTATGACTCAGATTGAACAGATGGAGCCGGAAGGGTTGGTTTACCTCGATGAAGCTGGCATGAACCTACATTCCGCAGGTTGACAGGGAATAAAAGATATGGTGCTAGTCTAGGCTAGAAAGGGTTCCTTCGAGCGGTAGGCTCTGGCGATGCAGATTAAAAATTTAGACCATCTGGGTTTAGTGGCTGGAGTGATTGACGAACTTGGCCTGGTCGAGTTGACGGATAAGCGGATTGAACCTCATAGCTTGGAGCATGTGAGTGCCGGACAAGTGGTTAAAGCCATGATTTTGAACGCCCTAGGCTTTCTCAGTGCACCGTTGTATTTATTCAGCGAGTTTTTTGAGAGTAAAGCGGTGTCTCATCTGCTCGGGGAAGGGGTAGAGGCTCGTCACTTGAATGACGACCGCTTAGGTCGAGTGTTGGATGAACTCTACGCAGAAGGGACGACATCATTTTTTCTCCAGGTGGCGCTCCAGGCTGTGGAACGATTTGGAATTGATATTCAACAGCGTCATCTCGATGCCACCTCGATCTCAGTAGAAGGGAAGTATCAGCGGTGCTCGAAGGGGAAATCCGAGGTAGGACTTGAGTCAGCTCCCCCCGGTGAGACATCAGCAGAACCCAGCCCAATTCGGCTGTGTCGAGGCTATTCCCGAGACCATCGTCCAGATTTGAAACAGTTTTTGATGACTCTAGTCTGTGCCGCCGACGGTGGCGTGCCGCTATGGTTGCAGTTGGGCCAGTGGCAATGAACAGGACACTCAGCAGTTTGCAGAGGTGCTCAAGGCGTTTGGTGACCAATGGACTAGCGACGGTATCGTTGTGATGGATGCCGCCTTTTACACAGCAGCCAATCTGCAGCAGATGGAGACCACGGGGTGGCTATCACGGGTGCCGCTGACCCTAAAAGCGGCTCAAGAGCTGGTGCACAGCGATGTCACCCGACTGACTGAAGTCCCCTGCAACTCCAAGGATTACCGGATGTGGGAGATTGAGCAGACCTATGCCGGAGTGCGCCAGCGCTGGCGCCTCGTCGAAAGCCAAACCCGCAAAGCCAATGCCGACCTCTGGCAACCCGAATTAGAGAAGCTCGAACACCGCCTCAACCGCCAATTGAAAAAGCTGACCCAGCGGGTCTTTGCTTGCAAACCCGATGCCCTCGAGGCCTTGATGCAGTTTCAAGATGGACTCGAGGTGCATCAGCTCACTCAGGTCTCCCTGGAGACGGTGCGGGCCAAGCGACCCCCCGGTCGTCCCGCCAAATCCGCCGAACCCACCCCAGTTCAGGGCTATCGGCTCCAGGCCACGTTACAGCAGACCGCCACGGCGGAAGACCGCTTTAGCCGTCAGCGTAGTCGCTTTATTCTAGCCACCAATCAACTGGAGCAATCCCTCTGGCCGGCTCAGACCTGCTTGAGCGAATATAAAGGGCAACAGACCGTCGAGAGAGGCTTTCGCTTCCTCAAAGACCCCCTCTTCTTTGCCAGTAGCGTCTTTGTCAAAAAGCCGCAGCGGGTCGAGGCCTTAGCTCTCATCATGGCCCTAACCCTTATGGTGTATACCCTCGCCGAACGCCAACTGCGACAGGCGCTAGATGCTCAGAAGCAAACGGTGCGCGACCAACGCCAACAACCCACCGCTAAACCGACCTTTCGCTGGATTATGCAGAAGTTTCAAGGAATCCACTGGGTTAATCTCGATGGGCAAAGGCAGATTAGCAATCTCAATGATGAACGGCGATTGATTATTCACCTCTTCGGTCCACCCGTTGAGCGCTATTACTACGCATCCGGTTAATTACCTATCAACCTGCGGAATGTAGGATGAATAGTCAAGACTCGCAGTAACCATAAGGGTAATCCGAGTCCTGACTATTCATGCCGGCTTCATCGAGGTAGACCACTTCTTCCGGCTCCATCTGTTCAATCTGAGCCATAAACTCCTCTCGCTGTTGCTCATCACGTTCTTGGTAGCCGTAAGTTTTTTTTTCTGGTGAAGCCAATTTTCTTCAAGGCTCTGGATATGGTGCGAGGAGAGATGTCGTCATCCCAAAGTTCAGCCATTTGAGCTGCTGTTTTGTCGCCATGCTCTTGGGCAAAAGCCTTGAATTTTTGCCAGTCGGTAATTTTGTGGTTATTGCCAGGTCGGTGATGAGGTTTAGGGAGGAAGTCTCCGGTCTGTGCTTTTCTTTGCAGCCAGAGATTAATGGTGTTCCGGCTGACATGGAAAACTTGACTGGCTTCTGTTTTGGGCATACCGTCTAGTTCAATGGCATCAATAACTTTTTGTCTGAGGTCGTAACTATAGGGGGCTGGCATTTTTGGTCTTCTTAGTCATCTCGTCCTCTCCATTATACGTCCTAAGTGTTCTGTCTTGTGCTATAATTCCAACATTGAAGCCAGGTCAGACTCTAGTATTGGACAATGCAACGTTTCATAAAGGGGGGCGGATTGCTGAACTGGTGGAGGCAGCTCAATGCCGTTTACTCTATCTACCACCTTATTCGCCAGACCTCAACAAGATAGAGAAATGTTGGTCGTAGCTGAAAGCCCGTATTCGCCACTGCACGTGAGCAGTTTGATTCTCTCCATGATGCCATGGATTCCGTTCTCAAAGCTGCGTCCTAACCACCTTGACTAATGCTATAACTCTGGCATAGATAACGACTTTGCGTTTGTCACTGCCTGATATGGAATCAGAATATGACTCAACGCTAAGTACAGGACAAAAGCTGTAGAGCCTGGTGAAACCGCCCTGAAAACAAAGGCAGATTAGAGAAAGTGCGGCGTAGAAAATCGAAGCCAGTGCGGAAAAGACTCTGGGAGCGTCGTCCGTGAGCCTTCAAAGGAATGGGTGAACCTTGGTGAATCCACAAACCCACCTTCATAGCCCAAGTAAAAGCCAGGCTAAGCAAAGCCAATAAACGGCTCAAGCGCTCAGGGTCCTTAAAGTGAGTCGATTCGAGACAGAAGCCCCGAGTCTTCAAGGCTCCGAAGAGGTTTTCAATACCCCAACGCCGAGCATAGTCGGGGAGGGCCGTTTCGGGGCAAGCGTTAGTGATGAGAATCAACAACTCCCCCGAATCAGCCAGACGAGAGCCAATGACGTAAACCTGCCGTCCCCAAACCCAACGGCGACCCGAAAGCTGGCGAAATTCTCCGGGTCGCAGAGAATCAAACATTCGTTCGCCGCTACGCCGAGTTCCTCCTAACTTAGGACTAATCAGCTCGCTGTGGCGGATGCGTAGGCGGAAAGGAACCTCGGGGTCGATGAGAAGATACGAGAGCCAATCTCGCCCCACAAATTCCCGGTCAGCGGTCAGACAAGCCACCTCCACGTCAGGAAATAGTGCCTCGAAGCGGTCGAATAAGTCCATGCGTTCGCCACTGTTGCTATTGCCCTTTTTGTCAAGCATCGTCCACAGCAGGGGAAAGGCAATCCCCTCGTGGACGACTGCCAACATCAAGATGTTGAAATGGGTTTGACCGAAAGACCAACAGGTGCGGTCGAGACTAAGAGTCCAAGGTTGGGGAATGTCAATGAGGCTAACGACGAAACGGGCAATCTCTGCCCGGTCAAATTTGAATTGCCGAAAAAAACGTTGTAATCGCTGGTAATTTGAGGAAATTTGCACAGGATTTGCGAATACAGTCGCTATTTCCATCAGATTAACCGTCTTTGTTTGGAATAGCGCCATCAGGAACAGGCAGACAAAGTTTAATCTCGCCCCGTGCCAGGGCAAGTGAGGGCGCAAAGTGTCTCGTAATCGGTTAAGCTCGTTCATGAGAGGGAAGTTTGGTTTGTGGTAATTCCGATGTAACCCTCTCACCCCAACTTGGCGCTACCCCCCCACCCCTCGACTTTCACCTCAGCCCGGAGCGCCCCCTTCAGAATTTTCGGCTAGATTCCCTTTTGGCTAAGACTTTCAGCTTTTTTGTCCTGTACTGAGGACTCAACGTTGTATCGTCGTTGCCCAGCGGGGGTTCTGATGGTCTCGATTGAGCCATTGTCGTCCCATCTGCGGAGTGTTCTTTCATGGACTCCAAGGATTTGGGCCGCTTCCTTGGGTTTGACATATCTGGCAATAGGTTTATCCTCAACTCTTCTCGCTTATTATACCGTATTGCCCTAAAATGTTAACCTAATTTGAGATGAAATCATGCTCTCTCATTCTATCCTTAGCCACCATTCCCCTGAACTCGCTATGATATTACCTCAAAACCACCGTCTCGCCACCATTTTTCCGCTCAATATTGATTGCCGGCTTCCCCTTTATCCCCAAAACCCTAGCCACTTTTTCCGTGAAAATACCGACTTGACAGCAGATTTTAAGTAGACACTTACCCTCAACCACCTTTACATAATTTTCTCAGATTTTACAACATCTTTACACAACAAATATTGACATCAACACCTATCTTTAGCTATGCTGGAGGAAAGTTAAGCGACTTCAGCAACCCATAATTGTCTTGATTTTTTGATGGATTCAGACCCCGGCTATTAACTGTGAAATTCCCTCACCAACTGATTCTAAATTATAACTAACTATGAAAAAATTACTAACAACCATCGGCACCGTCTCTTTCTTGGTAGTAGGCTGGAGTGTGTCTCCCGCCGCCGCCTTTCCCCCTTGGGCAATGCCACCAGAAGAACCAGATGAGGAATTAATCTTTAATGGCGAAGTCCTCAATGATGACCAAACAGAGTTTGTCTATGATGTAACAGATTTCCTAGGAATTACCACCGAAGATTTACTCAATGATCCTAGCCAAATGGATGGCTTGCACACTGGCAGTAAACAAGAAATCAACAGAGACAGCTTCGGTGTCTTCCACAAAAACGGCTGTAGTGTGAATGCCGACTGCGCCTTAAAAGCCATTGGTTTAGGTCTCAGTCTCCAATGTATCGGTTCAGGTTACGATCCTGAAGCCTGGGCGAGATGTCTGAAAAGTCGAAATGAGGATGCTTACTATGCAGCCCTTGAGTGTACTTGGCAACAGTCCAACCCAAGTCAACCTTGTAATTTCCTCACCCACGGCGATACTGACAACACCTACGCCTGCAACGCCACTAACCCAGTAGCAGCATTGCGTCAGAATTCCGTAGAATTGCCCACCTTTTCCCAAAGCAGTCCATCGGAACGGGTATCCATTGATCTACTTTCCCAGGGCTAAATTGACCTCTGTTAGCAATCCTAACTAAGACCACAAAAAACAAAACAACCGGGCGCACAGTACAAACCTGTACTCTACGCCCCACAACACCTAACCAGCTATTTGTTCAACGTTGAGACAAACGCTGGTTTTGTTGATGATACATAGCAATCAGAACACGGGCTGGATCAACCCACCGATTACTATACTTGAGTCCCCAGTGCAAGTGAGGTCCGGTAGTTCTCCCGGTCATCCCAACCCGCGCAATTCTAGTCCCGGCTGCCACAATTTGACCTTTGCGAAGTTCCAGACCGCCGCCACGGTCAATAAAGTAAGTACCATTAGCATTACTTTGTACATGACCCTGAACGTGGCAATAGATATGTTCCCACTGTCCTGACTGGATAATAATTCCCGTGCCGCAGCGATTATCCTCCCAGAGTTCGACTACCTGTCCGCTCCACCAATTGCGGATATAACTCCCCATAGGTGCGGCTAAGTCTAAACCATAGTGAAACCCACCAGCACGATAGCCAAAAGGTGATGTATACTGCTGGAAATTTTCCACCGGAAAAGAAGCATTACCCCAATCGACCCCTACCGCTACTTGGGAGGCTGATGCCTTAGTTGCACCTATATCTAACTGTTGTCCCCCCCAAGGAATTAGAGTCAGACACACGAAACCGACCAGAACCCATAGCATTCGTTTCAGGAGGGTCGGACGCTTGAAAACTTGCAGGGGGTTGAGTTTTGCCATGATTATTGATTCCTCAATCACCAAAATCTATTAATGAATTACCGGATGCACCCACAAGGGTTATATTTAAATCAATTCCCGTATAGCACACATTTGATATTCTGCCACCATTAGGCATAAACAGAACATAATGTTAACTGATTATTTTTCATGGGCGATGGAAACCCCTGTTATATCGATATTTCTGGGTTGGTTCCCGTTGAATACAACGGCTATGGCTGGGACGGCGTTATGGTCGCTGGCATTAAGTTTGGGGTTTTCCCCCCTCAGTGAATTACTCATGGAAAAACTCACGGGTTGGCTAGATTGGGCTGAACGTCCCTTTTATGGGTCAGATGAACAATTTGAGGAAACGCGCACTAGCAGGGAGTCGGGAAATATTTTTTTTGCTTCTATCTTCAGCGTTGTACCGTTTCTAATGGTGGGGGGATTATTGAATTGGGGAGTTGAATTGGGGTTGGGACCTTCTTGGTCTATCAGTGTGGGAGTCATTGCGGCGGTTACCTGTGGGGTTTATGAGTTGGGGCGACGCGATAGCCAGCAAAATCGATAGCTTTGTTGATTTCATCTGGCGGCGCAGAGGATATCAACACACTGGGATAAACGGCGGTTCCCCATTGGGGATGAATTACGATGGTACAGGGTCCCTTTTGCAGAGAAAGGTTTAAGGATGTGGCGACAGTTAAAGCATCGCTATGGTTGATTTCTCCGGGTTGGGACAGCAACGGATAACCGCTGGGAGGGTAGATGATATCGGTCATCCATCCCTGGGAATTGAGTTGTTGGGCTACGGGTTGGGCGAATTCTAAAAAGCGATCGCATAATCTGTTTTTCTCCTGCTCAATGATATCATTAGTTGTGGTTAAGGGGAACTGCGATCGCTGTAAAAAAATCACTATCCAAATATCATCAGAGTGCCAATCTGGTAGAATCCGCCTTAAATTAGCGGCTACAAAAGCGGTGGGGGGATGGATGGAAATATCAGGCGATCGCACCTCGGTTATATTGTCGCTCATGGTAATTTGGGGGGAATTATGGCAAAAGTTAGATTTTGGTCACATTGAAGCTAAGAATCTCTTGATTGGCTTGGGATAATTTCTCAGTTCTGAGGGCTATGATAATGTATTGAATAAATCCTTGAGTTGCTTTACCATTTGATTGAATTATTGCGCCCAAATGCCAACTTCATCTACTCGGTTAGTCAGACCTGATTCAAATCACCTTCACCAGTTTTGGTAACAGCTTCGCCTTCTCTAGCCATCAAGTACATTCTGAAGCCCCTCCCCCAGGGGGAAAGGGGTGTAGACGCGCGGTGGCTTCTCCTGGAGTTGGCTGTATCCCATCATATCAAAAACTCCATGGTTCTACCCTCCGCTATTATGGTAATGGGGGGATATTGGCTGCATCTAATATTTTCGGGATGAGGTCTTCTCGTTTAACCGCCATAAGGTGAACACCTCGGCAAATTTGACGTGCAATTTGTACTTGTTCCGCCGCAATTTTAATGCCTTCTTCCAGGGGATGTGATGATTTTTCTAAACGGTGGATAATGTGGTCGGGGATGTTAACACCGGGAACATATTTGTTAATAAAAAGGGCATTTTTCGCGGATTTCAGGAGGAAAATTCCCGCCAAAATCGGTTTATCCGTATCAGAAGCGACTTGATTCATGAATTTATAGAGCCTTTCAAAATCCGTGATTAATTGACTTTGAAAGAAACAAGCCCCGGCTTTTAATTTGCGATAAAAACGACTTTGTAACCCGGAAAAACTGGGAGATTGGGGGTCTACTGCGGCTCCGGGAAATAGGTCTGTCCGACCATGGGGCAGCTTTTTATCATTCCAATCCATGCCATTATTTAGCTTATTAATAGCTTGTAATAGGCGCACGGATTCAAAATCAAAAACTGGTTTAGCATTAACATGATCTCCGGCTTTGACTGGATCACCTGTGAGGGCGAGAATATTCCTAATTCCTAGGGCGTGCGCTCCCAGGAGGTCTGCTTGTAAACCAATCCGATTGCGATCGCGACAAGCGACTTGTAAAATCGGTTCAATGCCATGATGTTGGAGAATGACGCAGGAAGCTAGGGAACTCATCCCTAAAACAGCCCGACTGCCATCAGTAATATTAACCCCATGGACGCGATTTTTTAGACCCCGCGCCATCTCGATCATGTGAGTGGGATCGCCGCCTTTTGGGGGTGCTACTTCGGCGGTGATCACAAATTCTTTGGGGTTCAAACAAGCAGTCCTAAATCGGTTCATTATGGCGGTTTTAGATGTAAAAATTAAAGGTAAATTCAGGGAGATTACAAAGGTTTGGAATAACCTAGGGCATCTTTAACGCGGCTTAAAGTTTGATTGGCTACAGCCTCGGCTTGTTCGCGACCTGTACGCAATATGGACTCTAAATAACCACGATCGCTCATAACTTCCTTGTAGCGTTCCTGAATAGGCTTGAGGGCGGCGATCGCCGTTTCCGTCAGCAGGGGTTTAAACTGTCCCCACCCCATATCTGCACATTCAGCCGCCACTTGTGCTTTAGTTTGGTTAGAGAGCAAAGCATATAGACTCAGCAGATTATGACATTCGGGGCGGTCTGGAACATCAAAAGCTAACCCTCGCACCGAGTCAGTTTTGCAGCGTTTAATTTTCTTAACGATCGCATCTGGGGGGTCTAACAAATTAATCCGGCTTAACTCGGAGGGGTCAGACTTAGACATTTTCCTAGTCCCGTCGGTTAAACTCATCACCCGTGCGCCTTCTGTGCGAATGAGAGGTTGGGGAATTTTGAGAATTTCCTGATCTGGTTGACCGAATAAATGGTTAAATCTGCCAGCAATATCCCGTGTCAGTTCCAAATGTTGTTTTTGGTCTTCCCCAACCGGAACGCGATCGGCATCATAAAGCAAAATGTCGGCAGCCATCAATACGGGATAATCCAATAAACCCGTACTGACATTTTCCCCCTGTTTAACGGCTTTTTCCTTAAACTGGATCATATCTTGCAGCCAGTTAATGGGGGTCAGACAGTTGAGAAGCCAGGTTAACTCACTGTGGGCGGAAATATGGGACTGTACAAAAATAGTTGAATCTTCTGGGTCGATACCACAGGCTAAATAAAGGGCTGCGATCGTGTAGGTATCCGCCGCCAGAGTCGCGGGGTTGTGGGGAACGGTGATCGCGTGTAGGTCTACCACACAGAAAAAGTTATCATACTGTTTCTGACCTTCTACCCAGTTGCGGATCGCGCCCAGATAGTTACCTAGGTGTAGGTTTCCCGTTGGTTGTACTCCTGAGAGAATTCGCTGCTTATCCATGATTGCTGCTGTGAACTTAACTTAAAACTCTATTTTAGACAATAGAAAGCGGGGTTTTGAACTGGATCAGCAATTGTACCAGAATTGTGGTCCTGTCCCCATAGACCCCATAGACCAGGTTCAACCCACTAGGCGGAGATTTTACCATAGTTTATTTGGGGGGTAGATATTTCGTTGGCAAATCTGGCAAAATGGAATTATAGGCGTTGATAATTTTTAGGGGTTCAGTCAACAGTATTTGATACGGGGGCGGGAATATAACTCTACACTGTTAATTTTCCGAGTTAATTTGTCCTAAGATGATTCAGACAGGGGATCAATCAAATGAATGCACAGATTTTAGCACACTCACGGGAACTTACTACGGCGACTCCTAGAGAAAACTTGCTTTTCAAAATAGCTAACCAGATGGTTGAGTTGGCTAATTTAAACACGATTTTTGATACGGTAGTCACGGAATTATCTGAGTTGTTGCAAAGCGATCGCACTTTGATTTGTCCGTTAGAAGCTGATGGTATCGTCCACATAAGGGCAGCATCTTTTAGTGATATTCGCACTGTAATCAGTCAGGAAGATATCGCGGAAATATTCTGGAAGTATCATGAATTGATCGACGATGTAATGGCGATCGCTGATATTTATCAGACCCATCTAGGAGATGATTATATAGAATTTCTGGCTCGGCTGCAAGTGCGGGGGATTTTGATAGTTCCTATTTGGTTGAGTGGAGATATTTGGGGATATTTGATGGTTCATCAATGTAGTGATAGCCGGAACTGGCTACCAGAGGATATAGATCTGGTGAATATGATATCTGTACATTTGGCGATCGCGATTCAACAAGCCAACTTGGTAGCCAAAGCACAAACTTTCAACGCCAATACACTCAATCCTCAATATTCGGAAGTCTCATTTCGTGCTTTACTTGCTAATCTTCCGGGTGCTATTTATCGCTGTGCTTGTGACGAGTTTTGGACGATGAAATTTATCAGCAATGCCATTGAAGATATTTGCGGTTATCGACCTGATGAAATCATCAACAATCGAGTTATCTCCTATAATGACATCATTCATCCTGATGACCAAAAAACTGTCACAGCCAAGATTTTACCGGCTTTAGATGCACAGGAATCATTTATTGTAGAATACCGGGTTATTCATAGGGATGGCAGTATTCATTGGGTTTATGAAAAGGGGAGGGGTAAGTTTGATAATCAGGGAAACTTAATCGGTCTTGATGGCGCAATTTTTGACATAACAGAGCGCAAAAATATCGAGCTGGCTTTACACCAGAAAACCGAAGAATTAGATAGATTTTTTTCTATTGCTCTGGATTTGCTTTGTATTGGTGATGTAGAAGGACGACTTTTGCGATTAAATCAACAGTGGGAAATCAACTTAGGGTATTCGCTAGAAGAGTTAGAGGGTCGATTGTGTATAGAATTGGTGCATCCTGATGATGTTAAACCTACTCTCGACAAACTATCGGATTTAGCCCAACAAAATTCGGTGCTTAATTTTGTGAATCGCTATCAGGCTAAGGATGGTTCTTATCGTTGGATAGAGTGGCGATCGACTCCTGTAGGCGATCGCATTTATGCAGCCGGGAGGGATATTACCAACCGCAAAAAAGCCGAAATTGCCTTACAAGAAAGTGAAGAACGTTGGCAATTTGCTTTAGAGGGAAATGGTGATGGCGTTTGGGATTGGAATGTAGAAACCAATCAGGTTTATTTCTCTCGACGTTGGAAAGAAATTCTAGGTTTTAGGGCTGAGGAAATTAGCGACAATCTTGAGGAGTGGGAAAAACTAATACATCCTGATGATAAACTGCAAGTTTTCGATATATTACATAAGCACCTAAATGGTGAAACGGAGCAATATATTAGTGAACATCGTATTAAGTGCAAAGATGGTCATTATAAATGGATTCTTGATCGGGGTCGGGTGATGTATCGCAGCCTCGACGGAAAACCGCTGCGGGTGATCGGGACTAAAACGGATATTAGCGATCGCAAAAAAAACGAACTAGCTTTAAAAGAGAGTGAAGAAAAGTTTCGTCAGTTAGCAGAAAATATCCATCAAGTCTTCTTTATTAATAGCGCTACCGGAGAAATGATTTATGTGTCTCCAGCCTATGAGGAAATTTGGCAACAAAGTCGAGATAGTTTATATAAAAATCCTAGTTCCTGGTTAATGTCTGTTCACCCAGAAGACCGTGACGGTATGGCTGAGGCTTTAAATAAGCAAATTAGTCTAGGTATTCCTTTTAATCAAACTTACCGAATTGTGAGACCAAATGGCTCAATTCGTTGGATTAATTGTCATGCTTTTCCGGTGCGAGACAGCCAGGGAAAAATTTATCGATATACTGGTATTGCGGAAGATATTACCCATCGTAAAAGAATTGAAAATACTCTGCATAATCAACTACACAAAACCCTAATTATCCAGAGAATTACCGACAATATTCGTCAGAGTTTAGATGTTCAAGAAATTTTTACAACCGCAGTCGCAGAAATTGGCAAAGCATTTAAAGTCAACTGTTGTCTAATTCATACTTACCAAAAATATCCTTTTCCCCATGGCAATTTGGTAGCCAAATATTCTCAGCATCCATGTAATTTACTGGGGAATTTAAAGGAATCAGTAACCTTTGATAATGACCCTTATATTGAATACTTGGTTGAGCAAGAACGGGCAATTTCCTACCATAAAAATGATTGCTTAATTCAGCTATCAGAAATGAAAATCACCTCTCCTTTTTTGCAAACCAATCAATATTTTGAAGAGTCAGATAATCTGAAATCCATGTTGGCGATCGCCACTTTCTATCATGGTCAACCTAATGGTATTATTAGCCTGCATCAATGCGACCATAACCGAGTCTGGACTATTGATGAAATCGAACTAATAGAAGCTGTAGCACGCCAATTAGGAATTGCGATCGCTCATGCACAACTACTCTCTCAAGAAAAGGAGCAACGCCAAGAATTAACCTATAAAAACATTAAACTTAAAAAGATGACGGAGGAAGCCGAAGCGGCTAACCGTGCTAAAAGCGAATTTTTAGCTAATATGAGCCATGAAATTCGGACACCCATGAATGCAGTTTTAGGCTTTGCTGATTTATTACAATCTACAATTACCGACCCTAAAGCCACTTCTTATATTAAAGCGATCGCCTCTAGTGGTCGCACTTTATTAGCATTAATAAATGACATTTTAGACCTATCGAAAATCGAAGCTGGTAAATTACAATTACACTATGAACCCGTTAATATCCGCACCGTAATTAATGAAATCGAGCATATTTTTGAACAAAAAGCCAGCGAAAAAAACCTAAACCTAGAAGTTGAGGTAGACCCCAAACTACCCTATAGTATTATGACCGATGAAGTCAGGCTGCGACAAATTCTATTTAATATTGTCGGAAATTCCATAAAATTCACCGAATTTGGGTCAGTGAGAATCACAGCATCTTGTTCACAACTCAAACCCAATCATCCCTATAATTCTATTGACCTCAAAATTGCCATTACTGACACAGGTATTGGTATTTCTCGCGAAGACCAACACAAGATTTTTGACTCATTTACCCAAAGCGAAGGTCAAAGTAACCGCAAATACGGAGGGACAGGTTTAGGTTTAACTATTACAGAAAGGTTAGTCCATCTCCTAGGTGGTTCAATTCATCTGGAAAGCGAACGCGACCAGGGAAGCACATTTACCGTTGATTTACCCGATGTCAAAATAGCCACAGAAACCACAATATTATCGCCTCTAATAGCCCTTGATGAGAATTTACAACCATTTGAACCTGCTACTATTTTAGTGGCTGATGATGTCCGTTCTCATCGGGATTTACTAGCCGAATATTTCGCCAATACATATCATAAAATTCTCAGCGCCAAAGATGGAGAAGAAGCCATTAGGTTAGCCCAAATTTATCAGCCAGATATTATTTTTATGGACTTACGGATGCCTCGTATGGATGGACGAGAAGCCACCCAGTTTCTCAAACACAACGAACTCACTAGCCATATTCCCATTGTCCTATTAACCGCATCTCCCCAACATCGTAATGAACAAGATTTGCGGCAATTGTGCGATGGTTTTTTATCAAAGCCAGTGACCAAATCACAGATTGTGGCTGAACTCAAGAAGTTCCTAAATCATGCTGAATTAACCGACAAAATAGATGAACAGCCCTCAGAGAAAGTCTCCTTAAAACCCGTGAGATTAACAGAATTAGCCGCTAAATTGCGTCAGGAAGTAGAAGTGAATTTACCCCATTTACAAGAAACTTTAGTAGCCAGAGAGATTAAGCAATTTATGCAAAATCTAGAGATGTTAGCAGAGGAACATCAATCTACAGTTTTACTCGATTATGTGGAAACCCTCAAACAGCAACTTCAGGATTTTGATTGGGATAACATTCCTAAAACTGTGGCTAAATTTGCCGAAATTCCCGAACAGTTAATCAGAGACAATGGTTAATGGACAATTATCAATTATCCTTAACCCAAAAATAGCTTATAGGCAGGATTTTGATTTTCATCCCAATAGCGATATCCGAGGGTGTCTAAAAAATCTTGCCATTTCTGCATTTCCTGGGGGGGAACTTGCATTCCGACCACAATACGGCCGTAGTCTGAACCATTGTTGCGATAGTGGAATAAACTAATATTCCAAGTGTGACTCATAGACTCGACAAACTTCATTAATGCGCCTGGACGTTCGGGAAACTCGAAACGATATAATAACTCATCATGAGCCAGAGGAGAACGACCGCCTACCATGTGGCGCAAGTGCATTTTAGTTAATTCATCATCTGTTAAATCCATGGCGATTAAATCATGTTCTGCAAAGGTTTCCGTTAACTTTTGGGCATCTTCCCGGTTTTTAATTTGAACACCGACAAAAATATGGGCTTCTTTTTCGTCGGCAATGCGATAGTTAAATTCAGTGAGATTACGTTTTCCTAAGCAGTTACAAAACTTGCGTAAACTTCCCGGTTGTTCAGGAATTGTGACGGCAAAAATCGCCTCGCGCCGTTCTCCCAATTCGGCCCTTTCTGCCACAAATTGCAGACGGTCAAAGTTCATATTTGCGCCACAGGCTACAGCAATTAATGTACGATTGTGCATCTGTTCCCGTTCGACATAGGCTTTCATGCCAGCGATCGCTAATGCACCAGCCGGTTCTAAAATTGATCTAGTATCCTCAAACACATCCTTAATCGCCGCACAAATATCATCAGTTCCCACTAAAATAATATCATCTACATAAGTTTGACAGAGGCGAAAAGTTTCTTCTCCCACCTGTCGCACCGCCACCCCATCAGCAAATAATCCCACCTCGGATAATTTCACCCTATGTCCAGCTTTCAAAGATTGAGACATAGCATCAGCGTCAACAGGTTCCACCCCAATAATTTTAATTTCTGGTCGCAGTCGTTTCACATAAGCAGCAATACCAGAAATCAAACCGCCGCCTCCTATAGCCACAAAAATAGCATCAATAGGCTGTTGATATTGCCTTAATATTTCCATAGCAATAGTTCCCTGTCCAGCAATCACGTCTGGGTCATCGAAGGGATGAATAAAAGTTAGGTTTTTTTCGACTTCTAATTGGCGCGCGTAAGCATAGGCATCATCAAAGGTTTCTCCATATAAAACTACCTCCCCGCCTCTAGCTTTAACCGCCTGTACTTTCACATCTGGGGTAGTAGTTGGCATCACAATAATTGCCCTACTTCCTAGGCGACTGGCTCCCAAAGCTACCCCCTGGGCGTGATTTCCCGCTGAGGCGGCGATTACTCCCTGGGCGAGGCTTTCCGGGGTTAATTGGGCTATTTTATTATAGGCTCCCCGCAGTTTAAATGAGAACACAGACTGCATATCTTCTCGCTTGAGGAGGACTTGATTATTTAACCTTTCGGATAGTCTGGGGGCTAATTCTAGGGGGGTTTCCTGGGCGACATCATAGACCCGGGCGGTGAGGATTCGTTTTAGGTAGTCGGAGTGCATAACTTTGGGCAAAAGGGGAAAATTGCATGAATTTAGATTATACTGTACTTAGGTGATTCATGACTTGCTGATCAAACCAATTATTGCGATCGCGACATTCTGGCAAACTTTCGGGATAAGATTGGCAGTTTTTAAGATGCGATCGCCAATTATCCGTACCGCACAAAAATTTACTTTCATCAAATCGCTGATATAGAGTTTTTCCCAAGATTTGAATCTCCCGTTTTGGTTGCTTCCAATGAATCCCTGGATACATAGCAACTGGGTGTTTTAGGGTCAAAAATTTACTGGTAAATGGGAACGCTAAAACCTTACGTCCTAGCAGTGTTCCCCAATAGGCTCCGTGGAAAGAACTGGTTAAAATAGTTTCCCCTGAAGCCAAAAAACTAATAATTTCCTCAAAGTTCTTATCTTCATTAGTCATCCGAGGAAATGAATCAATTTTAATTTGAAACTTTTTGTGCGAAAATACTACAAAATCATGTTGTATCGAGTAGTCCTTATCAAAAACTTTATCCATGCAGCTCACACAGGGAACCCAATCATAGCCTTGGTTATAGTCTCTAATTCCCATGAGATTAAAATCTTTTAAATAAGGCTTATAGTCAAAATCACTACCATGATAAGATGAGGAATTATCACCAGAATTTTTAATTTTATAAACCTGCTGTCCGGCTCCCCATAAAATCAAACTATTACCATTTTTACCAGCTTGTAAACGTTGGAAATTGTGCAAAAAGCGGTCAAACATTAACCCACCACCACCAACGATCGCATGATGATTTAACAAACTTTCCGGGTCTTCTGGTGCTGGGGAATTATCCAGAGTCCGAATATCTCGCTTAATAACCTCATAACCCGGAAACTCAAAGTAATTGACTGGGGACGAGAACAAATCCCCAATATTCTTAGGGTCAATCACATGATAATTAACAATAGTTTTCATAGCCAATATCTGCTGGATAATTTCTCAAAAATCCTCATCCCACGCCAAGAGAGCGACCAAAAGCGATCGCTCTCCTTTCCCACACAAGTAATTGATTAGACCTTAGCTTCCTTAACCAAATTACTCCAACCCAAATCTTTCAGGTTATTGTTACGACGGAGGGGACGAGTCACCAACTCCAGAATATCACGAGCATTAGTAAACCCATGAATTTGAGCAAAAGTAAACTCAACCGACCACTTAGTATTAATACCGCGCGCCTCCAAAGGATTCGCATGAGCCATACCCGTAATTACCAGATCTGGCTGAAGTTCATAAATCCGTTGAATCTGATTATAATTATCCGGCTTTTCCATAATTTTCGGAGCCGGAACCCCCATTTCCTGACAGGTTTTTTCCAGTAGGTCTAACTCCGCCTTTTGATAGCGCTTATCCATATAAGGAATGCCAATTTCCGAGCAAGTCATCCCACAGCGAATCAGGAAACGTGCTAGGGAAATTTCTAACAAATTATCCCCCATAAAGAACACCGACTTACCCCGGATCAACTCAAGATAATCCTCTAAATTCGCCCAAATTTGAGCTTCTCGTTCATCTAATCCCTGGGGTTCAATACCGAATACAGAGCAAATTTTTTCAATCCAAGCTCGTGTTCCATCAGGTCCAATGGGGAACGGTGCGCCAATCAATTTACACTTACGACGACGCATTAAAGTAGTTGCGGTACGCGAGAGAAACGGATTCACTCCCGATACATAATAACCTTCTTCTAAAACCGGAAGTTCCGTATAACGCTTCGCGGGAAGCCATCCAGATACCTTAATCCCCTGTTTTTTCAACTCCAAACTGAGATTAGTTACTACCGGGTCGGGGAGAGAACCAAATAACACTAAGGGGGGATGGTCTACATATTCTGACTCTTCCTTAGTCACATCCTCATTTTTTTTGCCAAAACTCAGTAATTTCTGAATCGCATTGCGATCGCCTGAAGTCCCCGTAGTCGCATCTTTTTCAGGTTCTTTCGGACAGCGATTAGCCATCGCGGCTAGAACCGTATCTTCTCCCTGGGTAAAAGCATAATCTAAACCATTGGCTCTCGCCACCACAATAGGAATCCCAATTTCACCCTCTAATTTCGGAGCCAACCCCTCCAAATCCATTTTAATGATTTCAGTCGTACAGGTTCCAATCCATACAATTACACTAGGATTGCGATCGCGTTTAATTTGCAAACACAGTCGCTTTAATTCATCATAATCATTAAGTTGAGCCGAAATATCCCCTTCTTCTAACTCAGCCATTGCATAACGAGGTTCTGCAAAAATCATCACCCCCATCGCATTTTGCAAGAAATAGCCGCAGGTTTTTGTACCAATTACTAAAAAGAAACTATCCTCAATTTTCTGGTACAACCATGCCACACAACTAATCGGACAAAAGGTGTGATAATTACCAGTTTCACATTCAAAGTTAAGTGCTTCAGGTTGAGCAACAGTCATATATTTCTCCTTATAATTAAGCCAGTTTTCGTGTCATTTTTTAAGCTGTTGACACCCAGCCATTTATGAGATGACAACCTGGCAGAAATTTAGACATAATCAACTGTTGACTTTGGCTACTAACTTCCAAAATCATAATGAGTACACCAGCCTGTTAGATGTTAAGGAATGATTGACTTATTTAAAGTCTGATATTGAGATATCATCATCATTTGATTCGGTCAGGCTGTCCAGATCTAAATCAAACTTATCTGTATCTCCAGTCGTTACCTCTCCTAGCTCTTCTAAACTGATTTCCTCTAAATCTCCTAAGTCTCCTAAGTCTCCTAAATCGCCTAAATCGCTGTCGTCATCATTCAAGTCTCCTATATCTAAATCATCATCAGAGGAACTACCAAAGTCTCCTAAATCATCATCTCCATCTAGGCTAAGATCTAGCTCTCCGATATCATCTGAGGAATCATCTTTAAATGGATTACTTTCCTCTAAATCTAAATCATCCGTAGCTAGATCATCCCCAGCATCATCTAGGTCTAAACCTAAATCCATGTCATCGGTGGCTAAGTCATCCCCAGCATCATCTAGGTCTAAACCTAAATCCATGTCATCGGTGGCTAAGTCATCCCCAGCATCATCTAGGTCTAAACCTAAATCCATGTCATCGGTGGCTAAGTCATCCCCAGCATCACCGAGACCTAAATCCATGTCATCGGTGGCTAAGTCATCCCCAGCATCACCGAGACCTAAATCCATGTCATCGGTGGCTAAGTCATCCCCAGCATCACCGAGACCTAAATCCATGTCATCGGTGGCTAAGTCATCGGTAGCATCATCACCGAGACCTAAATCCATGTCATCGGTGGCTAAGTCATCCCCAGCATCACCGAGACCTAAATCCATGTCATCGGTGGCTAAGTCATCCCCAGCATCACCGAGACCTAAATCCATGTCATCGGTGGCTAAGTCATCGGTAGCATCATCACCGAGACCTAAATCCATGTCATCGGTGGCTAAGTCATCCCCAGCATCACCGAGACCTAAATCCATGTCATCGGTGGCTAAGTCATCCCCAGCATCACCGAGACCTAAATCCATGTCATCGGTGGCTAAGTCATCGGTAGCATCATCACCGAGACCTAAATCCATGTCATCGGTAGCTAAGTCATCGGTAGCATCATCACCGAGACCTAAATCCATGTCGTCGCTGGCTAAGTCATCGGTAGCACCATCAAGGAGGTCTAATTTTTGCTGAGCATCATCTAAGCCATCGCTAACTAATTCTTCCTCTGGCTCTGGTTCAGGTGTTATAACTTGGGGAGGATGGTCTCCCGGCGCAGCCTTTACAGGTTCTTGAGACACCGGAGGCTGATCAGGTGAATCAGAAATCCTAACCAGCTCATGATCTGGGTCAAAATGTAAACCCAGAACCTCAATCAACTTTTCTGGATCTGGATTAAGTTTGGAAAAGGGGAACATCAACAGAGCCGCTTCTGGGTCCAAGGCGTTGATAGTCCCCAAGATTAGGGCTGAGGATGGCCTTCTACCTCCATCCGGGGTGGGAATGGAACTGATGTCCATTTGTAAAACCAACCATTCACGATTAGCCTGATAGTAGTCTAACCATTTTTGTTTCAGGGCAGTAGTAAACTCCTGGAAGAAAGCCATAACCTCTTATTCCTTATCCTGAGTAGCTAGACTTATTAAACCATCATCAGGTCTAGCTCATCTTCCTGAGTTTGAACAGAAGGCTTGGTTGGATTGAGGTAAAAATCAGACAGAAGAGAGAACAATTCCCGATCTGGCGCATCTTTGGGAACTACACCCTCCGGCTGAGACAAGATTTGATCAGCAATATTCAGATAGTAATCGCAGACATAACTTAGGGATGGGTCAGTTTCCGCCATCTCAAACAGGGTTTTCCCCTTAACCCGAGATACCCGGATATCTTCAATTAGCGGCAATACCTCCAAAACTGGCATAGGGACCGACTCAACATATTTATCAATCAGATCCCGCTTAGAAGTCCGGTTTCCGATCAAACCGGCTAACCGTAGGGGGTGAGTCCGAGATTTTTCCCGCACAGAAGCGGAGATGCGATTAGCCGCAAATAAGGCATCAAAGCCATTGTCGGTGACAATCATGCAATAGTCAGCATAATTTAGGGGGGCGGCGAAACCACCACAAACCACGTCCCCAAGAACATCAAACAGGATGACATCGTATTCATCAAAGGCATTTAGTTCTTTGAGAAGTTTAACGGTTTCTCCCACTACATAGCCACCACAGCCAGCACCAGCCGGGGGACCACCTGCTTCTACACAATCAACGCCGCCATAGCCTTTATAGATGACATCTTCGGGCCATACATCCTCATAGTGATAGTCTTTTTCCTGCAAGGTATCAATAATGGTAGGAATTAGGAACCCTGTGAGGGTAAATGTGCTGTCGTGTTTGGGATCGCAGCCAATTTGCAGGACTTTTTTACCCCGTTTGGCTAGGGCCACGGAAATATTGCAACTGGTTGTTGATTTGCCAATTCCACCTTTCCCATATACTGCGAGTTTCACGATTTTTTCTCCTGCGGCGTGGTTTTTCCATAATGGGGCTGAGTAGTTGGGACTAACTCAGCATCCCAAGTTTTTTATCTTTGGTTTTGTCGGGGTGGCGATCGCTATTTCAGGTAGTACGGTTTTTGTCTCACCCGATCACATCGCTGTCCCTCTTGATTGCCATTATTGATGAATTTTCCCCAAATGGAAAGAGGCTATCAATTCATTTATGCTCGAAAAACAGAGTATGGCAGTCTATGAGTTATATATGAATTTTTTATCGTTTCTCATCAAAGCTCAAGTCTATTTATGAACTTTTATCAAAATTTATGCCTTTTTTATATAAAAAGAGTTACAATAAACAAATTAGTAGGGTGCGTCATATAGGGATAGTTATGATGGGAAACGGGATAATTGACTTCTGACCCACCATTACCCCGCAATGATGATGGGAAAACGGGATAATTGACTTCTGACCCACCATTACCCCGCAATGATGATGGGAAACGGGATAATTGACTTCTGACCCACCATTACCCCGCAATGATGATGGGAAACGGGATAATTGACTTCTGACCCACCATTACCCCGCAATGATGATGGGAAACCGGGATAATTGACTTCTGACCCACCATTACCCGGCAATGATGATGGTTGAGTGAGGGTAGACATAAATCAGCGGGTAGCATTTGTAAAAAGTTATTAATTTTTTCGGTTGGGTCAGAGGGGAGAATAATCAGGGTTGAGGGGACATAGGTAAGGATTACCTAGTTAAGGGTATAAACTAGATTGAAGTAGATGCCATGATCCTGAAGATTGTCGCCACGATCGCGAAGTTGTATGAGGGGGAAACCATAATCTAAACGGATATTCAGATGAGGGATAGGTTCCCATAGTAACCCCAGACCCCCTCCCACCAAAAAGGTCTGACTGGGTAAACTATTAGGGTTGTTGGGATGATTCCAAACCTGGCCCATATCGAGAAAAGGTGCTAACTGTAAAGTAGGTAAATTCAAGCGATCGCGTTTAAGGGTAATTCTGTCCTCAATAGAGAATCGAAAGCCATTATCCCCGGCGCGGACATTCTGACGGTAGCCACGCAAAGACTGCGCGCCACCGATAACAAACTGTTGAGAGGGAAATAGGGGGTTAGCGGCTAACTGTAGATCTCCCTGAAGAATCAAAAGGTGATTGTCACCGATACGCTGTAGCCGTTGTATCTGTCCTAGCCAACTGACAAAATCGCTATTGGGCAGAAATTTGGTATTAGTAGCATTTAATATCCCCAAGCCTAAACTAAACTGCGATCGCAAAGCCCAAACTCCCAGGCGATCGCGTCGGATATAGTCTTGTCCCAACTTGAGAACCACCAGACGGGTCACACCATCATCATCTGGACCAAAGCCAAAGCGCAACCCCTGATTATCCACCAAAGTTTGACTTTCCTGATAACTCAACCCCGCAGATAAAGCGAACTCCTCCCAGGGAGTCCTCACCAAAGGCTGACGATAGCTAATTTCGTAAAGCTGAGAGTTCCCCTGAATATTGAGGTCTGCAAACTCTTCGGTAATCACCCGATTGCGATAAGGAGGAATCCGCAGTTGAATCGTACCATCCATGGCATTAACCGGGATAGAGTAGATAAAATCTAAGATATCCGACTCCCCCCCAGTAATTAGGCGAGTAGTTTTATAGGAAACCAAGAGGAAATCACCCCTTCCCGTGAGGTTCAGGTGACTAAAATTAACCCCCAAACGTTGGCTACCAATACTGGGGGGGGAATAGTTATCTAAGCTAAAACTAAGCTGTATGGGATTAGCTTCTGTGACTCGGACCACTAAAATACTCTGTCCCTCGCCACCTCCTGGACGCAGACTAGCCTCTACAGAGTCAAATAGGGGATTAAGTCGCAATAGTCGCAGTTGATTTTCCAGTTGTAGGGTATTTAGGGGAGTTTTTGCGCCCAAATTCACCCGACTGATAATGTAGTTAGGATTAAGGCGGCGGGTTCCTTCGACCTCGATTTTTTCTAAACTTCCCTCTATGACCAGAATTTCCACGACCCCATCTGTGATAGTCTGTTGGGGAACCACAGCCCGGGAAGTCATATAACCCCGTCTCAGATAGATTTCTGTAATCTGATCGGCTATATTTTGCAGTTGGTTGAGGGTGATGGTCTGGTTTGATACGGTAGAGGCGATCGCATTAATTTCCTCAGTCGATAGAATACTACTGCCAATTATTTGAATTTCACTAATGGGGAAGGGAGTATCATCACCGGGAATTGGCGGGGACGAGGGGGGTGGTGTTTCTATTTCCGGTTCCCCGTTGGGTGGTATTTGGGGGGGTGACGGGAGGGGTTGTAAAAAGCGATCGCGGTTAGGGTCGCTTTGGGGTGGTAGGGGGAAACTTTGAGAAAGTCCTAAACACTCTGCGGAATTACAGTTAGGGGAAAATAAAGCCTGGGCTGAAACGAGGGGGGAAAACAGAATCAACCCAACGGTAGTCATTTGACAACCTATCAATCGAATATGTAAACTCATAGGGGTTATGGGGGGGGCTTCAAGTGTAGCCCCAGCTAGTGGCACTACCAGCAGGTTAATTTCTCGCTTACTTGATTGACGGGGGGGTTGGTGGGGATACTTAGTCAGAACGGAGTTGATTGCGTAACCCGCCACTACCCGGAATAAAAGGTTGTTCATACAGACGCACCTGGTTACGACCTGCTTGCTCGAGATTCTCCGATCTTAACAATTCTAGCCAAGCCTGCTGGACCTCAGTATCTCTTCGATTATCTGAAAGTAATTCCGAAAAGGCGGCGACCATATCATACCAAAGGGTCTTTTCTGTATAAAATTTTAGGCGATCGCTCCCATTGAGTCCTTCTAATGTCTGAATTTGATCAGAGTCTAAGTCGATCCTTTTGATCCAACCATCCACAATTGGGTTCACCGATTGATTGACTGGATCACATAAAATTGTCAGGTACCAGTGATAATATTGGTTCACTTCCAAACCCGGAAAGCCATCGAGATCCGCCAGATCTATGCCCACAATGCCAGGATTTTCCATATCCAGTTGAAATTCGGTCCTATAAATCACTATTTCTTCTGTTTCGGGAGACTCTGAATCTGGTAACTTAGTCACAAGTAACTTAATGGGGGTATCCCGACTAGCTACCGGGAGATAAAAGAACAATTGGGGTTTCTCATGGGCGGTCAAACCCATCGTGGAAACGGGAATTAGACTGATGAGGCTTGCATAGTCAGCACATACCTCCCCTCTGGTTCCTCCCCCGTACCGTCTTCCGGGAACTCCCCGCTGGGGTGGGTCGAAGGCTATTAACCATGGAGATGGTTGATTTTGAATGATTACATCTCCGTTGGATGGGTAGGCGATCGCTGGTCGCACTAGGCTACCCCAGACAATGGTTTGGGTACACAGCGCACCCAACAGAGTTGTCCACAAAATAGTAGGGGTTGTCTTAACCATAGGATTCAACTCAAAAACTCGTTAACATACAGGTTATCAAGATAGCTAAATTGTATCCAATGTTTCCGTAATTGACTGTCAAAAATTGTTGTATTTGGAAAGTGGGAGTGTCAAAGTTAGCATGAATCTCAATTTAACGAATGTTGGAACAACTAGCAATTATCGGCACAGAACTATCAGACCCATGGGGGTTTCCTCGCTCTATGGTATCACTTTTGTTGGCAAAAATTGTTTGGCGATCGATTCCTTGCGGGGGTTCTTGTTGAGGATAGACCCGGAAACTGATAATGCTACGGTGGTGAATCCTTATCAGACTTCTGAGTTTGCTGATGTAACGGGTTTGGCGGTGTGGTCTAATGATTTATGGTTTACTCGCTACAATACGGTTTATGTTTGTCGAGAGGCTTTGGTCGGTGAGAATATCGCTAGTCTGAAACCGGAACCTTTGGTAACTCTCCCCTATAATCTTGATGGGATTGCCGTTTGGAACTCTACCCTTTATATTAGTTCTCAACAGGGGGGGTGCATTTTTGTTTATAGTCTCATTAGCGGTCGGGAAATTACCCGGTTTTATGCTCCCGGAATTGGGGTCGAAAATTTGACGGTGCGAGATGAGGAATTGTGGGTATGCGATCGCCTCGAACAAACCGTTTATTGTCTCGAACGTGGTACCGGGGAAACTAAGTTTAATGTGTTAACTCCCTTTGAGTATCCCACGGGTTTGGGGTTCTATACTGACCCGGAAACCGGAGAAGAAGTGCTATATGTCGCCTATGCGGGAGATGAATTATTTATCCGAGATGACCCTAACTCCTATGAACAATATCAACTAGCTAAACGCGATCGCACTTTTATTCATCCCCTCTATTTTCACTACAATGAGTCCCAAAGATATGCCACATCTAACGGATATCTGATTGAGATGTCCTATGTAGAGGAAATCGAACCTTTAGAAGAGATTTACCTAGAAGATGTAGAATGGCGTATCGCCCTACCCTCCGAGACTGATCGCCAAAAAGTTCGGGAAATTTCCTATATTGGGACTCCCTTCACCGAGGAAATAGAAGCCGGAGAAAGGGTAGCCGTTTTTAAGTTTAAACCCCTCAACTCCGCCGAAAGACGTATCTTTGGCTGGAAAGCATTATTAGAAGTCCGAGGAATTAAATATCAAATCCATCCTTTAGATGTGGAAAAAATCCAGCCATTAACTCAGGAATTTAAGGATAAATATCTAGTAGATAATGATAACCTCGCTATGGAATCATCCATAGTCCGTCAAGCCGCTGAAGAAGCCGTGGGGACAGAAACTAATATTCTGCGGAAATTATTAAGTGTTCGGAATTATGTTTACGATCGCCTTGACTACAGCCTTACCGCTAAAATTGAAACCCCAGACGTGGTACTAGACCGGGGGATAGGGTCCTGCGGTGAGTATGTGGGGGTATTGCTGGCTTTGGGACGGCTAAATGAAATACCCTGTCGGACGGTGGGACGCTACAAATGTCCGGCTTTTGCTGATCGCCGGGGCGTTCCCCTAGAACCAGAGTATAATCATGTTTGGCTGGAGTTCTATATTCCTGGCTTTGGCTGGGTTCCTATGGAGTCTAACCCTGATGATACTGGTGGTAGTGGACCTTATCCTTTACGGTTTTTTATGGGCTTGGCTTGGTATCATATAGAAATAGGTAAGGGGCTGAAGTTTCAACGCCTGACTAACCAGGGGCTTCCTGTCGATAAGGAAAAAGTCTCTCTAGGGAATTTGGCGATTAACCATGTTCGGTTTACCATTTTGGATGAACTGCCAGCCATTTAGGGGAAGATACAGCACTCATGGAGTTTACTACGGTTAATATTCTGTTTCTCATGGCGATCGCTCTGTTGCTTCTGGTAACCGGTGGTGTCGCCTATTTGACTTTTGCTGATTGGCGCGATCGCCGCCGCCGAGAAAAGGAACGTCGCGGTCAATAACCCCATTTTTCTTGACCCTCCCCGGACTCCCCCCACAACTCTTTTAACTCCTCTGAGGGGTGGAAAGACTTAATCACCCCGTCAGCATAAAAAAGTTATTTTGTCAAGGGGTGGCAAGTTCGAGCAGTGGCCAAAGGCGAAAAACTCGTGATTCGTGAGATTAAAAACTTGACCAGAGAATATTTTTAACTGCCATAAAATAGGGGTTACAGCCAACTTTTTTGCGTGTAGACATAGCAAGCCCTTGGGTGCGATTTATATGATGAAAGCAGAACCCCTATAATCTCGTCAAGTGTTTACGAGAAATTATCAATAAAAATGTATGAATTCTTAACATACTTGGGAAAATTAAAACCATTTCCACGGAATGATTAGTAAAACTTAACTATTTTCCGTAATGTAAGGGGGGTGATAGTGGAGGTTTTTAAAAACCTACATTCCGCAGGTTGATAGGTAATTAACCGGATGCGTAGTAATAGCGCTCAACGGGTGGACCGAAGAGGTGAATAATCAATCGCCGTTCATCATTGAGATTGCTAATCTGCCTTTGCCCATCGAGATTAACCCAGTGGATTCCTTGAAACTTCTGCATAATCCAGCGAAAGGTCGGTTTAGCGGTGGGTTGTTGGCGTTGGTCGCGCACCGTTTGCTTCTGAGTATCTAGCGCCTGTCGCAGTTGGCGTTCGGCGAGGGTATACACCATAAGGGTTAGGGCCATGATGAGAGCTAAGGCCTCGACCCGCTGCGGCTTTTTGACAAAGACGCTACTGGCAAAGAAGAGGGGGTCTTTGAGGAAGCGAAAGCCTCTCTCGACGGTCTGTTGCCCTTTATATTCGCTCAAGCAGGTCTGAGCCGGCCAGAGGGATTGCTCCAGTTGATTGGTGGCTAGAATAAAGCGACTACGCTGACGGCTAAAGCGGTCTTCCGCCGTGGCGGTCTGCTGTAACGTGGCCTGGAGCCGATAGCCCTGAACTGGGGTGGGTTCGGCGGATTTGGCGGGACGACCGGGGGTCGCTTGGCCCGCACCGTCTCCAGGGAGACCTGAGTGAGCTGATGCACCTCGAGTCCATCTTGAAACTGCATCAAGGCCTCGAGGGCATCGGGTTTGCAAGCAAAGACCCGCTGGGTCAGCTTTTTCAATTGGCGGTTGAGGCGGTGTTCGAGCTTCTCTAATTCGGGTTGCCAGAGGTCGGCATTGGCTTTGCGGGTTTGGCTTTCGACGAGGCGTCAGCGCTGGCGCACTCCGGCATAGGTCTGCTCAATCTCCCACATCCGGTAATCCTTGGAGTTGCAGGGGACTTCAGTCAGTCGGGTGACATCGCTGTGCACCAGCTCTTGAGCCGCTTTTAGGGTCAGCGACCCGTGATAGCCACCCCGTGGTCTCCATCTGCTGCGAGATTGGCTGCTGTGTAAAAGGCGGCATCCATCACAACGATACCGTCGCTAGTCCATTGGTCACCAAACGCCTTGAGCACCTCTGCAAACTGCTGAGTGTCCTGTTCATTGCCACTGGCACTGCAACCATAGCGGCACGCCACCGTCGGCGGCACAGACTAGAGTCATCAAAAACTGTTTCAAATCTGGACGATGGTCTCGGAATAGCCTCGACACAGCCGAATTGGGCTGGGTTCTGCTGATGTCTCACCGGGGGAGCTGACTCAAGTCCTACCTCGGATTTCCCCTTCGAGCACCGCTGATACTTCCCTTCTACTGAGATCGAGGTGGCATCGAGATGACGCTGTTGAATATCAATTCCAAATCGTTCCACAGCCTGGAGCGCCACCTGGAGAAAAAATGATGTCGTCCCTTCTGCGTAGAGTTCATCCAACACTCGACCTAAGCGGTCGTCATTCAAGTGACGAGCCTCTACCCCTTCCCCGAGCAGATGAGACACCGCTTTACTCTCAAAAAACTCGCTGAATAAATACAACGGTGCACTGAGAAAGCCTAGGGCGTTCAAAATCATGGCTTTAACCACTTGTCCGGCACTCACATGCTCCAAGCTATGAGGTTCAATCCGCTTATCCGTCAACTCGACCAGGCCAAGTTCGTCAATCACTCCAGCCACTAAACCCAGATGGTCTAAATTTTTAATCTGCATCGCCAGAGCCTACCGCTCGAAGGAACCCTTTCTAGCCTAGACTAGCACCATATCTTTTATTCCCTGTCAACCTGCGGAATGTAGGTTAAAAACGGAAATCTTACTAATAAACACGCCCTAATTTAGCAGTAGGTAAGGAATGAAATAACCAGTAATATCAAGTTCGCTTAATCGGTTATAATATCAGTGACCAATGCCAAACTTGCGTTATGCCCAGACGAATTAGTATAGCTCCCCACTTAAGTACCGAAGAACTTGGCCGGGCTGATCACCAAGCCCAAGAGGGCTTGGAAAGTCGCCAATATCAAATTATTTGGTTGTTGGCTAAGGGGAAGACCACGGAGGAAGTCCAAGAAATTACGGGCTACAGTCGCATCTGGATTTATGAATTGGTAAAGAGATACAACCAATTGGGATTAAAAGGGCTGGGTGCGCGCCGAAAAGGAAATCCCGGACATCCACCGTTAATTGATGATGTGACTCAAGCTCAGTTATGGCAAGCCCTGCAAGGAACAGCGCCGGATGGGGGACTGTGGAACGGTCGCCAGGTGGCAGACTGGTTGACAGGAGTAACTGGACGAAAAATTAGCCGACAAAGGGGATGGGAGATTCTGCGACAAATGACATTTCGGCTTCGTGTACCGAGACCGGCTCACATCGAAAGTGACGAAGACGAGCAGCAAGCCTGGAAAAAAAAACTGGTAACGGAGTTAGAGGGACTTCGCCGGAGATACCCTGATGCACAGGTGCAATTGTGGAGCGAAGATGAACACCGTCTGGGACTCAAACCGGTGATGCGACGTATTTATGTAGCGGAAGATTGTCAACCACTCGCCCATATTAATTGGAAATTCGAGTGGTTATGGCTATATGGTTTTGTGAGACCGGAAACGGGAGAGACTTATTGGTGGATTATACCTTACGTCAATACAACTCTATTTAGTCGAGTGTTACAGGAGTTTGCTGCCGAATTTAAATTAGGTCCAAATCAACACATTATGTTAGTGGTTGATCAAGCCGGATGGCATATCAGTAAGAATCTGAAAGTACCCGAAGGACTGCATTTAATGTTTCTACCGTCCCATTCCCCGGAACTACAACCAGCAGAAAGACTGTGGCCTCTGGTAGATGAACCCATTGCCAATCGTTCATTTGAGAATCTTGATCAGCTAGAGGAACTCTTGTGTGCTCGCTGCCGAAGTTTGTGGAAACAGCGCGAATTAATTCGAGGCTTGACCAGTTTTCATTGGTGGCCTCAAACCGAGACTTTACTATAATTGATTATCCGGACTTGATATAAATCCCACGACGGCGCAATACCTTTGTGTTGACATAACGACTAGGAAAAGGAGACATTCAAAAAGCCACAGTCCCGGCGATATCTAATGGTTCACCAAAACGCCGGAAAGGAATTTCTGCGGTCATTTTATCGCCGACTTGCTCAGGGATTTTTTGAGTCATTTCGGTATAGCCGTCCTTGCAGTAATCATGGCTTACCTGTCGCTGGTCTCTCCCCCCCAGGGATTCTGATTTAGGGTGAGGGTAATGTTTAGCGAGATTTCCCGGATGTAACAGCCAGGACATGAACCGCATCTAAAGATAGTCGATGTGTTCAACTAGGTTTAAATCGTGCGATCGCTCTTTATTACCCACTAAAAAATCTGTAGGTGTAGGTGGGGGGGTGGGAATGGCAGCTTAGGGATTATCCCCTCGTCCGAAACTCGATCACATCTTCTCTAATAGTCACATCATACTGACCAAAAAAGTCCTGCCCTAACAATCCTACTTCTAAAGCAGGTGCGATCGCCACTGTCAAATTACTAGCCATTGCGCCGCCAACTTCAATAGAGATAATTTCACCCAGGTCAAATTCAACATTTTGCTCGCTGGGGGTATTCGCCAAACCTCGCCCCGTCCGAACCACACCCAATACCTCCGCCATCAGCGGCGTGATGACAGTTCCACTGGCCCCCGTATCAATCATCATTGGAAACGGTTGGCTATCATTAAAAGTAGCCAATACGACTGGGATGCCTTGGTGTCGCCGAATAATGGGTGCTTGGTAAACTCCGGCGGCTGCACCGGGAAGGACAGCAGTACCACTGGGGGGGGTCACAACTTCGGGAAAATTACAAATTTGATTCAGATTAATCAACCGACCTGATCTTGTCCGAGCAAAACAGCCTGGTTGTTCTTGTGCTGTAGCCAACCCTTGGGGATAGAATGCGGCACTTACCACCAGTAAACCTACTGTAATAGGTATAGTCTGCACTAAACTAGGAAAATGGGATTTACCATTGATACTGTGGTTATTCATAATTCGACTTTCCTTGGAAATGAGCTTTAGTTATATCTCGTTTCTATAGGGTTTGATTGTCGCCTTTTATGGGGGTCTAAGATTAATCTCGATGGTACTTTGACATTCCCAGACCCATTTTGACCCGTCTACCACCATTATAGCTTTATGTTTGGGGACACAGTTGATGTTTTCGTCAATTTTACAAAAATGTTCGGCCAAATTGCCGCCGGGGGTTGACAACTGCCAAGAATTAATGGTATCGTTTAATTTAACAGTTTTATAATTAAAGTTTATCTAATTTTTAAATAATAGCAAATATTTCAATTATATGTGCGAGACGTTTAGGAGTGAAATAGGGCTGCAATGCTCGAAATAACCTCCTAGAGGGGAATAAACTGATTCAACCCAGTTACCCCTTAACTGTTTATATGTTCCAACGCTCGGGCTGAAAACGAGCAAGGCAGGAAACTCAAGGTCAATCCCATTTTAAGAAATCGCCAAATTTACCGTCCAGGTGAACTTAGGAGGAGTAAAATCCACTTGGGGCGATTATGGGAAAGAGTAAAGGCGATAGCCACCCCCAGTTTTGGGAATCACAAACCCAGGATTGAAGCGGGGAACGGAAGGCGTGAAGTAGAACCTACTACCAGATGCGACCACTGCCAACCATCCATGATTAGGGAAACCGAATGTTCGGCTTGAACCATCGTTATAAATAAGCAGCGAAATAGGTTTGATACGCTGCGCCCAAAAGGGTAAGGGGAAAAGTAGGAGTTTGTATTTACTACCTACACAGACCTTTTTAAGTACCCCGGTGGATAGAACAAATCTAAAGATGGAATGCCCATATAAACGGAACGTTTAAACCCCTGTTAGGCTCTCAGTAGTGTTGTGTCTATTGAGTAGTGAAAAGTGTAAGCGTATGGTGCGAGACGTTCGGGTATGAAATAGGGCTGAAATGCCCGAAATAACTACCCGGTGAGGATTCCAGCTCCGAATCTGGATATAAGGAGACCTCTCCTGACCATCCTCATAACTGGTTATATGTCCCGACGCTTAGGGAACTAAGCAAGGCAGGGAACTCAAGGTCATAAACGAACTGAGAAATCAGGGAGTAGAGAGTAACGGCGATAGCCACCCCCAGTTTTGGAAATCATAACTCCAGGATTGAAGCGGGGAACGGAAGGCGTGAGGTAGAACCTACTACCAAGACGCGACCACTGCCAACCATCTATGATTAGGAAGACCGAATGTCCGACTTGAACCATCGTAATACACTAGCAGCGAAATAGGTTGACACGCTGCGCTCAAAAGGGCAAGGGGAAAAGTAGGGGGTTCGTCCGACTACCTATACAGACCTTTAAAAGTACCCCGGCGGAGAGGACAAATCTAACGATGGAATGCCCATATAATCGGAACGTTGTAACCCCTCTAATGCTCTGCCTATAAACCAGTGAGTAATGCTATTCACAAGGCAGTAGTGAAAAATGTAAGCGCATGCTTAGAGGGTGAAGGATGTGACCAGAAGCTAAAGCCCAATTGTCATGGTTGGGATATGCCCACAGGTCACGGTGTGGATATAGATACTGCGGTCAGTAAGAGTATAATGGCGAGGACGAGTTTAAAGACTACGTGGTGCATATAGCTCTGAACATCGAAGTAGAAAGCAGGTCTCTTGATTCTGCTCCTTTGACAAATAGGGTATCCACACCAGGAGCCGTGTGATGGGAAACTATCAAGCACGGTTCTGAATGGGAGAGGGTGAAGGTGACTTCACTCTCGACCCCTAACCCTTTAAGGGGAAAGGATGTGACTGAAAGCCAATGCCTAACTGTAATGGTTGGGATATGCCCACTAGTCACGGTGTGGATATAGAGACTGCGATAAGTAGGAGTGTTATGACGAAAGCGAGAGTAATGGAGAAATCCATGAGACTACGTGTTGTATATAGCTCCCAAAGTTGAAGTCACAAAGCAGGGGGTTGTAACCCTGTTCCTATTGACAATAGGGTGTCCACATCAGGAGCCGTGTGATGTGAAAGTATCAAGCACGGTTTTGAATTGGAGTTGGGGAAGGCGACTTCCCTTTCGACCATAACAAAATAATAGCACGGGTGAACCCCTAATGCAACCCACCCCCTCAAAAAATTTTTTGTAATATTTCTTAACTTTTGTAACAAAAATTTACATAATCGGGGCGGAATCAGGTTGTGTGGGGTAGCCGGGGGGAAGGTTCAGTGAGTGGCCTAGGTAGAATGGTTGCTGGGACTGTTATGGGAAAGATGTAAAGTTTTGTAAAATATTGGGGATCACCCGGAAAAAATGTAACAATGAATACAGAATAACCAAGTAGACTTTAAAAATTACCCTTTCGGAGAAACAGATATGAAACTAGCCTATCGTGGCGTTAACTATAACCATGAATTTCAACCAATGGATGTGGTAGAATCAGAGGTTTGTGGAAAATATAGGGGCCAAGATTGCCATTTCCATTACCCTCGCCATATTCCTGTCCCCCAACCCCACGGAAACCTGAAATATAGGGCTGTTTCCTACTCTGTGGGTGAACCTAGAGACCAAAACACTATGATGGTGGCTGTAGCGACAAGTGATGCTAAACCTGAGCCACCCCCGGCGACGAGTGGGGATACCTGTGCGATCGCTCCTGAAGAATTAGCTAAAGTACATTCGGCTAATTTGTGCCGTCTTCTGGAACGGAGACAGAAAGCAGCCCGGGAACGAGGCGACCAAAGATTGTTGAGTTTGTTAGAGGCAGAAGCTCAACACATAGCCTGCTAGATTTTACAGCATATTTGACGGAAAATCAATGTCTGGGGTGGTGTAGACAGCAATTCTCATTTTGACCCGCATCCTGTCCAAAATGCCCGATGATGCCCAATCTTGAACGAAAGAATGGGGCTTTCAAGAATAGCTCTTGAGATGATTCTCAATAAGCTGGGGCAAAATTTCCATAATGAGAATTGCTGGTGGTGTAGAAGTGTCTCTTGCATAAAATCCGGTAATTTCTGGCAGGAGCCGGAAATTACTCCTCAAAGGAGATGTAAGATGCAGGTCCAGGATTAGACCTACGTTAAGGGGGTGATGACACCCACAGGTGAACGCCAGCCTGTGGCTCTGTCGTCTATCTTTAAGGAACGAGATGAGTGGATTGGCAATCTCGAGTGAGCTAGACGTAAAAAGCCCCTTTAATATCAAGTCCGGATAATCAATTATAGTAAAGTCTCGGTTTGAGGCCACCAATGAAAACTGGTCAAGCCTCGAATTAATTCGCGCTGTTTCCACAAACTTCGGCAGCGAGCACACAAGAGTTCCTCTAGCTGATCAAGATTCTCAAATGAACGATTGGCAATGGGTTCATCTACCAGAGGCCACAGTCTTTCTGCTGGTTGTAGTTCCGGGGAATGGGACGGTAGAAACATTAAATGCAGTCCTTCGGGTACTTTCAGATTCTTACTGATATGCCATCCGGCTTGATCAACCACTAACATAATGTGTTGATTTGGACCTAATTTAAATTCGGCAGCAAACTCCTGTAATATCAAGTCCGGATAATCAATTATAGTAAAGTCTCGGTTTGAGGCCACCAATGAAAACTGGTCAAGCCTCGAATTAATTCGCGCTGTTTCCACAAACTTCGGCAGCGAGCACACAAGAGTTCCTCTAGCTGATCAAGATTCTCAAATGAACGATTGGCAATGGGTTCATCTACCAGAGGCCACAGTCTTTCTGCTGGTTGTAGTTCCGGGGAATGGGACGGTAGAAACATTAAATGCAGTCCTTCGGGTACTTTCAGATTCTTACTGATATGCCATCCGGCTTGATCAACCACTAACATAATGTGTTGATTTGGACCTATAGCACAAGACAGAACACTTAGGACGTATAATGGAGAGGACGAGATGACTAAGAAGACCAAAAATGCCAGCCCCCTATAGTTACGACCTCAGACAAAAAGTTATTGATGCCATTGAACTAGACGGTATGCCCAAAACAGAAGCCAGTCAAGTTTTCCATGTCAGCAGGAACACCATTAATCTCTGGCTGCAAAGAAAAGCACAGACCGGAGACTTCCTCCCTAAACCTCATCACCGACCTGGCAATAACCACAAAATTACCGACTGGCAAAAATTCAAGGCTTTTGCCCAAGAGCATGGCGACAAAACAGCAGCTCAAATGGCTGAACTTTGGGATGACGACATCTCTCCTCGCACCATATCCAGAGCCTTGAAGAAAATTGGCTTCACCAGAAAAAAAAACTTACGGCTACCAAGAACGTGATGAGCAACAGCGAGAGGAGTTTATGGCTCAGATTGAACAGATGAAGCCGGAAGAAGTGGTCTACCTCGATGAAGCCGGCATGAATAGTCAGGACTCGGATTACCCTTATGGTTACTGCGAGGAAGGAAAACGCTTCCATGCACTCAAATCAGGGAAGAGGCAGGGCAGGGTAAGTATGATAGCCGCATGGTGTCATCAACAACTCTTAGCTCCCTTTAGCTTTGAGGGTTGTTGTAATCGGACAGTGTTTGAGTTGTGGTTGGAGTTCATCTTAATTCCAACATTGAAGCCAGGTCAGACTCTAGTATTGGACAATGCAACGTTTCATAAAGGGGGACGGATTGCTGAACTGGTGGAGGCAGCTCAATGCCGTTTACTCTATCTTCCGCCTTATTCGCCAGACCTCAACAAGATAGAGAAATGTTGGTCGTGGCTGAAAGCCCGTATTCGCCACTGCACGTGAGCAGTTTGATTCTCTCCATGATGCCATGGATTCCGTTCTCAAAGCTGCGTCCTAACCACCTTGACTAATGCTATAATTTAAATTCGGCAGCAAACTCCTGTAACACTCGACTAAATAGAGTTGTATTGACGTAAGGTATAATCCACCAATAAGTCTCTCCCGTTTCCGGTCTCACAAAACCATATAGCCATAACCACTCGAATTTCCAATTAATATGGGCGAGTGGTTGACAATCTTCCGCTACATAAATACGTCGCATCACCGGTTTGAGTCCCAGACGGTGTTCATCTTCGCTCCACAATTGCACCTGTGCATCAGGGTATCTCCGGCGAAGTCCCTCTAACTCCGTTACCAGTTTTTTTTTCCAGGCTTGCTGCTCGTCTTCGTCACTTTCGATGTGAGCCGGTCTCGGTACACGAAGCCGAAATGTCATTTGTCGCAGAATCTCCCATCCCCTTTGTCGGCTAATTTTTCGTCCAGTTACTCCTGTCAACCAGTCTGCCACCTGGCGACCGTTCCACAGTCCCCCATCCGGCGCTGTTCCTTGCAGGGCTTGCCATAACTGAGCTTGAGTCACATCATCAATTAACGGTGGATGTCCGGGATTTCCTTTTCGGCGCGCACCCAGCCCTTTTAATCCCAATTGGTTGTATCTCTTTACCAATTCATAAATCCAGATGCGACTGTAGCCCGTAATTTCTTGGACTTCCTCCGTGGTCTTCCCCTTAGCCAACAACCAAATAATTTGATATTGGCGACTTTCCAAGCCCTCTTGGGCTTGGTGATCAGCCCGGCCAAGTTCTTCGGTACTTAAGTGGGGAGCTATACTAATTCGTCTGGGCATAACGCAAGTTTGGCATTGGTCACTGATATTATAACCGATTAAGCGAACTTGATATAACACTCGACTAAATAGAGTTGTATTGACGTAAGGTATAATCCACCAATAAGTCTCTCCCGTTTCCGGTCTCACAAAACCATATAGCCATAACCACTCGAATTTCCAATTAATATGGGCGAGTGGTTGACAATCTTCCGCTACATAAATACGTCGCATCACCGGTTTGAGTCCCAGACGGTGTTCATTTTCGCTCCACAATTGCACCTGTGCATCAGGGTATCTCCGGCGAAGTCCCTCTAACTCCGTTACCAGTTTTTTTTTCCAGGCTTGCTGCTCGTCTTCGTCACTTTCGATGTGAGCCGGTCTCGGTACACGAAGCCGAAATGTCATTTGTCGCAGAATCTCCCATCCCCTTTGTCGGCTAATTTTTCGTCCAGTTACTCCTGTCAACCAGTCTGCCACCTGGCGACCGTTCCACAGTCCCCCATCCGGCGCTGTTCCTTGCAGGGCTTGCCATAACTGAGCTTGAGTCACATCATCAATTAACGGTGGATGTCCGGGATTTCCTTTTCGGCGATCACCCAGCCCTTTTAATCCCAATTGGTTGTACAGCCTTTATCTTAATCATTAAGCACAGTAACAACACTTGGTAAACCAGTTATTCAAACACTGTAAATCCACAAGGCTTACCGCCACTTCTACCAATCTCACTAATAATTCCATGGTCTCCGTCCTGAACTTGCACACTAAACTTTTGAGCTGTGACCACATCATCTCTATCGGGTTAAACTCAGGGGAATACACCGGCAGATATTCTACCCTGGCTCCTACTGACTCTATCATTTCTTTGACTTCTTCTCGATGATGAGAATTTCAGTTATCCATTACCACTACATCTCCTTTTTTTAATTTTGGCAATAAATCTAACTTGATGAATTGGAGAAAATCCTCTTTTTTCATGGACCCTTATAATGTTTGAGTCGCTACCACTCCGGAGAGCTTAATTGCACCAATTATTGTCATTTTTTGACCTCGATAGGATTTCCGCAGTTCATAGACTTTTTTCCCTTTCGTCGCTCTGGCTAACGGTCTGCTCATCCCTACCCATAACCCACTTTCATCAATAAACACAAGCTTTTCAGGAGCCACATCTCTAATTCTTTACCAATAATCTACTCGCGCTTTCTGTACTTCTTCAGTTACTACTTTTTCGCTCCTGTATGTTTTTTTTTGAGACTTATATCGTGCTGCTTTAAAAATCTATCTATCATGGTCGTACTGACATTTATGCCCAGCTTGTCTCTGAGCTTCTCACTATATTGCCATAAGGTCAGGTCGGGGTGGGCTCCTACAATATCTATCACGGCTTCCTCATGCTGAGATCAAATGCTTTTCTTTTTAGTGCCACACTTACGAGGAGATAAGTCTCCCGTTAATCGATACTGTTTGACCAGTCGCCTTACCGTGTCTGGACTCACCAAAAAGCGTTTCGCTACTTTTCGGATAGAAGTGTCTCCTTTTTCATAGGCTTCTACTATCTTTTTCCGAAAATCTAAAGAGTAACGGCTCATGGTAGTTGGTTGTGATAACTTATACAATAGCCATACATTATACCGTACTTTGTGTTTTGTGTAAAGGCTGTATCTCTTTACCAATTCATAAATCCAGATGCGACTGTAGCCCGTAATTTCTTGGACTTCCTCCGTGGTCTTCCCCTTAGCCAACAACCAAATAATTTAATATTGGCGACTTTCCAAGCCCTCTTGGGCTTGGTGATCAGCCCGGCCAAGTTCTTCGGTACTTAAGTGGGGAGCTATACTAATTCGTCTGGGCATAACGCAAGTTTGGCATTGGTCACTGATATTATAACCGATTAAGCGAACTTGATATAACATGACCGAGGCAAACATTACCCCATCTGGGAGATAGCTTAAATGCCAAATTACCAAAATTACGTTTTTGTGGTTGACACATTGGGGCAACCGTTAAGTCCCACTCATCCGGCCAGAGCCAGAAAGCTTTTGAAGCAGGGTTTGGCCGCAGTCTTTAGGACTTATCTATTTACAATTATAGCATTAGTTAAGGTGGTTAGGACGCAGCTTGGAGAACGGAATCCATGGCATCATGGAGAGAATCAAACTGCTCAATACAATGGCGAATGCGGGCTTTCAACCACGACCAACATTTCTCTATCTTGTTGAGGTCTGGCGAATAAGGTGGTAGATAGAGCAAACGGCATTGAGCCGCCTCCACTAGCTCAGGAATCCGTCCCCCTTTATGAAACGTTGCATTGTCTAGCACTAGAGTCTGACCTGGCTTCAGTGTTGGAATTAAGATGAACTCCAACCACAACTCAAACACTGTCCGATTACAACAACCCTCAAAGCTAAAGGGGGCTAAGAGTTGTTGATGACACCATGGGGCCATATAGCTCACCCTGCCCTGCCTCTTCCCGGATTTGAGGGCATGGAAGCGTTGTCCTTCCTCGCAGTAACCATAAGGGTAATCCGAGTCCTGACTATTCATGCCGGCTTCATCGAGGTAGACCACTTCTTGTGGCTCCATCTGTTCAATCTGAGCCATAAACTCCTCTCGCTGTTGCTTCCAACGTTCTTGGTAGCCGTAAGTTTTTTTTCTGGTGAAGCCAATTTTCTTCAAGGCTCTGGATATGGTGCGAGGAGAGATGTCGTCATCCCAAAGTTCAGCCATTTGAGCGGAGGTTTTGTGGCCATGCTCTTGGGCAAAAGCCTTGAATTTCTGCCAGTCGGTAATTTTGTGGTTATTGCCAGGTGGGTGATTAGGTTTAGGGAGGAAGTCTCCGGTCTGTGCTTTTCTTTGCAGCCAGAGATTAATGGTGTTCCGGCTGACATGGAAAACTTGACTGGCTTCTGTTTTGGGCATACCGTCTAGTTCAATGGCATCAATAACTTTTTGTCTGAGGTCGTAACTATAGGGGGCTGGCATTTTGGGCCTTCTTAGTCATCTCGTCCTCTCCATTATACGTCCTAACTTTCCTGTCTTGTGATATAATTGGAATTGCGAAGCAGCCGGGCAGCTTATTCGCCCGGTCATCGTCAACGGCGGGCAGGTTTTTTACGTGTGGGACCGCAACGCCAATGGCAGCCACGAGACTGGTGACACGGTCACTTTCTCTGGCGACACCGGCCTTGCGGCCTTTATGGGCAAGGGCGCGCCATCGAACGTGACCGAGGATGTCAACAGCCGCAGCTTTACCCTCAACGGCGTTGACTTGCGATTGCCGACCGTCGGCATCCCAATCGTTGACAACCATTTTCAGTTTGCAGATGCTAATAATCAGGTGTACATCCCCGGCGTCACCACGGCGGAGGAAGATGCTGGGGGGTCTTGGCTCGTATTTCGCTCAAAGCACGCCCATAGGCAACGCCAGCAACCGTTTGCTCGGCGATACCAGTGAAAATCCGCACTACACCGACCTGCTGGCTATATGGGATGCTTTCAATGGCACAGCTCAGAACCACAATGCAAACGGTACGCCGCAGGGCTGGGATTCCAGCACCGCTCACTGGTCCGCGACACCGTCTGGCAGTGGTCGCGCCATTGTCCTTCTCACCGTTGGTCTCGCCGCCAACGATGGTGGCAACACTAACCGTCACACGGGTGTTGCATAATAGAAAATGATATTCTCAAATAAATCAAGATGGATTGTCCTTATTGCCAAAGCCATAAAGTAGTCAAAAATGGTCATCGTCAGGGAAAACAGAGTTACCTGTGCCGTGAATGTGGTCGCCAATTTCGAGAAAATCCCTGTCCTGGAGGTTACAGTTCTGATGCTGAGAGGGTGACAACGGAGGTCAAACCCAGACAGGGCAATTGTTTGAGATAATGGAGATATCGTCAAAAAGCGGGTGGCCTTGGGAGCCACCCTGACAAAAAATGCTAAGGACATTATACCAAAAACTATTACGAATCAATTTGAGCGAGAGTCAAGCACAGACGTTAGAACTCTTAGTGTTGATGCTTCAAAGTTATCGGCAAGTCAGATTATCAACCCTCGCCAACGTTTTTCCACAACCCATTCAATACAGTAGTCGCCTCCGAAATATCCAACGATTTCTGAAACTCCCCCAACTTTCGGCTAAGTTGCTGTGGTTCCCAATAATCAAGGCCGCTCTCAAATCTGAATTTAGAGAAAAACATTTAAATAGAGAGCAACGGAGAAAGCGCTCAAAATTCAGATTGAAAACCAAAAACTATGTAGCGGTTGCTCTCGACCGCACTCAATGGAGAGACCGAAATCTCCTGATGGTCACGATAATTTGGGGACATCATGCTTTACCAATATATTGGGAGCTACTCCCAAAGTTAGGCAGTAGCTCTTTCCGGGAACAGAAACGGGTATTAGGGCCGGTGTTGGCTCTTTTAAAACCTTATCCGGTTGTAGTGATAGGAGACCGTGAGTTTCATAGTGCTCAACTCGCGGACTGGCTCAGAGTAAGGGGTGTAAATGTTGTATTTCGTCAGAAAAAGAGTGCTTTTGTAGCTACCTCATGCCAGCCAGGTAAGTCTTTAAAAACTCAAGGATTTAAGTCGGGCGAATCCCATTTTTTTAAAAATGTAACCTTGCAAAAATTTGCACCTATTCATGGATTTAACCTAGGAGTTTATTGGCAAAAAATTCACCGAGGAAAAAAGGTAAAAAAACCTTGGTATTTACTAACTACGCTTGATAACCCCAAGCTGGTTAAGCAACTTTATCAAGCGCGGTGGGGTATCGAAATGATGTTTAGAGATTGTCAAAGTGGGGGCTATAATATGGAATCTACTCGGGTGGATTCAACCCGATTTTTAGCCTTGGTTTTGTTGATTACTTTTGCTTATTGGCTGGCGACACTAGGAGGTCATGAGTGGGAAGCTAATCACTTAGTAGCTTACCTCGGTCGAAGCGAAAAAACTCCTAATAATTTTCCCCATCACAGTATTTTTGGGCTCGGATTATCGGGTTATGCTTGGAGCCAGTCGCTAGTTTTCTGGCAAGAAGAGATGTTAGCATTGATGGCCCTCAAGCCTCATAAAGCTCATAATTTTCGGCAAGGACTAAATGCTCTATCCCTTGTACAGCAATCAGTCTAGCTCTATTGTCACCCTCTCAGGTTCTGATGTCAAAGAGCTTTGTGTGAAAATGTCCCTCAATGGCATGGGATTTCGAGCCATTGAGAGAGTCACTGGTATTTCTCACAACACAATACTTAACTGGGTTAGAGTTGCAGAAACCCACATTGATGAGGAAAACTATGAAATTCCTGAAATAGCTCAAATTGATGAGCTTCAGACTTTTGTGGGTTCAAAAAAAACCATCTGGGTCTGGACAGTTGTGAATACCAAACTGCCTGGAATTCTGAAGTTTGTCATAGGCGACCGCTCATTGCTGACTTTTACCACATTATGGCAAATGATTCAGGGCTGGGCTTGTTTTCTATATATAGCACAAGACAGAATACTTAGGACGTATAATGGAGAGGACGAGATGACTAAGAAGACCAAAAATGCCAGCCCCCTATAGTTACGACCTCAGACAAAAAGTTATTGATGCCATTGAACTAGACGGTATGCCCAAAACAGAAGCCAGTCAAGTTTTCCATGTCAGCAGGAACACCATTAATCTCTGGCTGCAAAGAAAAGCACAGACCGGAGACTTCCTCCCTAAACCTCATCACCGACCTGGCAATAACCACAAAATTACCGACTGGCAGAAATTCAAGGCTTTTGCCCAAGAGCATGGCGACAAAACAGCAGCTCAAATGGCTGAACTTTGGGATGACGACATCTCTCCTCGCACCATATCCAGAGCCTTGAAGAAAATTGGCTTCACCAGAAAAAAAAACTTACGGCTACCAAGAACGTGATGAGCAACAGCGAGAGGAGTTTATGGCTCAGATTGAACAGATGAAGCCGGAAGAAGTGGTCTACCTCGATGAAGCCGGCATGAATAGTCAGGACTCGGATTACCCTTATGGTTACTGCGAGGAAGGAAAACGCTTCCATGCACTCAAATCAGGGAAGAGGCAGGGCAGGGTAAGTATGATAGCCGCATGGTGTCATCAACAACTCTTAGCTCCCTTTAGCTTTGAGGGTTGTTGTAATCGGACAGTGTTTGAGTTGTGGTTGGAGTTCATCTTAATTCCAACATTGAAGCCAGGTCAGACTCTAGTATTGGACAATGCAACGTTTCATAAAGGGGGGCGGATTGCTGAACTGGTGGAGGCAGCTCAATGCCGTTTACTCTATCTACCACCTTATTCGCCAGACCTCAACAAGATAGAGAAATGTTGGTCGTGGCTGAAAGCCCGTATTCGCCACTGCATTGAGCAGTTTGATTCTCTCCATGATGCCATGGATTCCGTTCTCAAAGCTGCGTCCTAACCACCTTGACTAATGCTATAGATGTGACGGAAGAATACACCAGCAAAACCTGTACTCACTGTGGTCATGTGCATTCCCAGCTAGGTGGCTCAAAAGTGTTCCGATGTCCTGAGTGTGGGTTCACTCTACCCAGGGACTGGAACGGTGCTTTTGGAATCTTTCTAAAAGCTTTGCGGGATACCGCCTCTGTTACCTTAACGGGTAATAGTGCTATCGTCGCATTGTCAGGCAATAGCCGGATAAATGTCGCGTAAATGTATCAGTCTCAGTAAAAATACGGAACTTGATGTGTTATGAAAGGAACAACTCCAAATCAAATCCCGTCCCAGGCTGCTGGATTTTTGAGGCTGGCGGGGGTAATTTTATTCTTTTTTGCCCTAATTAACTATATTTTGCTGTTTGTGCCAACGAATTTTGGGGATCTCAGGTGGCAACTGAATTTTACTACTCAGATGGTAGAACAAGGGGTGATTCCGGTGTTGGCGATCGCCTTAATGTTTTGTGCATACGGGTTACAGGAGGTAGCTGGTCTATCACCAGAAAAGCCTAAACAGGGGTTTAACAGTCTCAAATTTTGGGTTTATGTGATTTCTGGCATTCTGGGGGTGATGTATTTAGTGCTGATTCCCCTGCACGTTGGCACTACTATAGCAGCGAGTAATGAAACGATTGAGAAAATTAATCAGGATGCAGCGACGGCCAAAATGCAGCTAGAAGAACGCCTGCAAGAACAACAAACCCAAATGTTAGCTATCTTAGGCAATCAGCAGCGCTTAGAAGATTATATCCAAGAACAACAGCTTACCGAAGCACAATTAGCGCGCCTGCAAGAATTTCAGGAAAACCCGGAAGCGTTGGGAGTCCAAAGCAATGCCATTGGCCAGGAACTGAAACAGGAAATTGAAAACCGTCGGCGAGAGGCAGAAAAGCGATCGCAACTGGGGACTTTCAAATCTAATCTCCGGGTCGGCTTAGGTAGTTTACTGCTGGCTAGTTGCTATCTGACTATCGCCTGGAGTGGCTTAATCAACAAACGCAGTCGCAAAAAAGCCGGTTAAATGGTCAAATTTGCGCTCGCTTCATTGGTCAGGGCTTCCTTGACTCTTTCTAACTCGGCTTGAATCTGAGTATAAACTGATTCAGCCGATGGTTGAGGAATGGGGACACCTGCATCTACTCCTTGACGGCCCATGATTTCTAATTGCAGACATAATTCGGATAAACCAAAAGCGCCTAAAGTCCCACTGATGGATTTCAGGGAATGGGCGGCCTGTTTGAGGGCTGTGGGATCATTTTGTTGGAGGGCTATTTGAATAGTGTTCAGAAGTTCCGGGGCGCTTTCGATGTACATTTCGGCGACTTCTTCCAAGGCTTCTATCTCTCGCAGTCCTTGTAAAACAGTGGGGTCAAGAATGGGGGAAGATTTGCTATCATCGGTGGTGGTATTTAAATATGTTGAAGGTACAATGGCATCGCAGGTGATGGGGCGACAGTTACGGAGAACTTTAACTAATTGTTCCATACGGATAGGTTTACTGATATAGTCATCCATTCCGGCTGCTATACATTCAGCGCGATCGCTTTCCATAGCATTGGCTGTAACGGCGATAATGCGCGGGCGTGGGGAGTAGGGTTTTTCTTGGTTATCATAGCGTTTTTTAATCTGTCGGGCTGCTTCTAAGCCATCCATAATGGGCATCTGCATATCCATTAAAATGACATCGTATGGCTGTCTTTCTAGGGCTTCGAGAACTTCTAAACCATTCCCGGCGACATCAGCCCTATATCCCATTCTTTGCAGGATTTGTAGGGCGACTTTTTGGTTAACTAGGTGATCCTCGGCTAATAAAATCCGCAGGGGGAGTTTTTCTGCTAACAGGGGAATATCTTGGGGCGATCGCATTTGGTTGCGACTCCAATTTTTAATCTGTAGAGGTTCCCCACACAGGACGTTAATCAGAATATTGTATAGGGGTGATTGTTTAATGGGTTTATTCAGAAAGGCGACAAAATCTCGATGATCGGTGGGGTTAAAATTTTGTTGACCGACGGAAATTAACATGACTAAGGGGAGGTCAACCCCGGCTGAAGTCTGTCGGACTTGGGTGGCAAAATTGAACCCGTCCAAATTGGCGATTTCCATTTCCACAATGGCGATATCAAAGGTTTTACCTTGTTTTAACCAGGCGATCGCTTCTGTGGGGCTGTCGGTATCTTCTACCACTAAACCCCAGCATTGAACTTGCTTGGTCAAAATTTGGCGATTGGTGGGGTGAGAGTCAATAATTAATAGTCGTTTTCCGGCTAATTCATCAGCATGATTCCACTGTGGTAATAAATTCTGGCTACTCTGAACTACTATGGAAAAATAGAATGTAGATCCCTGTGTGGGAGTATCTTTATTTATCTGCCAATTTTCTGGGGGATGACCACCGATCGCATCACCACTGACTACCCACATTTTACCCCCCATCATTTCGGCCAGTCGCTGACTAATAGCTAGACCTAATCCTGTCCCGCCATATTGTCGATTCGTGGAAGCATCAACCTGACTAAAGGACTTAAATAAACGATTCATGCGATCGACCGGAATACCAATACCTGTATCCGACACTGCTACCTCAATTTGATAGTGGGTAGAATACATAGATTTGGCAGTCAATTCTAAATCCGAAAACAGTGGTTTTGCTGACACTGATACCAACACTTCACCCCGGGCGGTAAACTTAACGGCGTTGCTGAGTAAATTCACTAAAATTTGCCTAACTCTTGCCATATCTCCCACCACTTCATTGGGGGTATAAGCATCAATGAAATATCCCAATTCTAGGGATTTACTCGCGGCTTTGGTCGCCAATAAGTCCAGGGATTCTTCAAGACAAGTGCGTAAACTAAAGGGGAAGGCTTCTAGGTCTAATTTTCCTGATTCTATTTTGGAGAAATCTAGGATATCATTAATTAAAGAAAGTAGGGCATCACTACTGCTGCGAATGGTTTCGACAAAATCCTGTTGAACTAGACTTAAAGGAGTATCTAATAACAATCCGGTCATCCCAATTACTGCATTCATGGGAGTCCTAATTTCATGGCTCATAGTGGCTAAAAATTCACTTTTGGCACGAGTGGCTGCGAGAGCCTCATCCCTGGCTTGACTCAATTCTTGGGCGGTTTGCTGTCGTTCTATTTCACTACCTATCCACTGCGCCATGAGTTTTAATAGTTCTTGGTCAACGGCTCTAAATGGCTCATTTAAAGGGTTTTGACTCCAAAAACAAAGAGTTCCATAAACCTGACCATAGACTTTAATAGGAATAGCCATATATGCCTCAATTTGCCAGCAATTTTCATCGGCATAAGAGGGGAATCCGGAGACTAACACTGATTCAAAAATCAGGGGGTTTTCAGCCTTTAATGTCGCCAAAATCAACGGATTATTTAAATCAAAATTATCCCCAAATGACCAGCTATTATTAGGGTCAATTCCTGCCATAATTTGGGCGGAAGGCTGGGGGGTGTCTAGGTTCAATATCTGGTTAATTATACCGACTTCTAAGTGGAATTTATCACAGCCCAACTTGAGGATTTGCTGGAGTTGTTCTTGCCAGTCTAAATGACGAGATGAGGTGATTTGATAAAGACTCCTAATTGAGGCTTCGCTGTCTTGTAGTTCCTGTTCCCGCTGTTTGCGATCGCTAATATCTCTGGAGACACCCAGAATTTCTTGCACTCTCCCGGTCTCGGGATGATAAATAGCGCGACTGGTGGTTTCAAACCAAATATATTCGCCGTTTTTGTGGCGTATACGATAGGTTAGAGTATAGGATACTTTTTGACTTAAAACAATTTCTAATGTCTTGCTGAGTGTGTTAAGGTCATCTGGGTGAAAAAATTTACTGGGGTGTTGACCAATTAAACTTTCCGGCTCATATCCTAATAGCAACGAACAGGCGGGGGAGGCGTAGCGGATCAAACCTCGGCGAGAGTGATGAGTAATTAAATCGGTGGAATATTCCGCCATTAGCCGATATCTTTCTTCACTATCCTGGCTTTGAATATTGGCTTGTTCTAAGGCTTCTAACATTTGATTAATGGTTTGTCCTAACCCGGTGAGTTCATCTTCCCCTGGGGGTACTGTCAGCCGTAGGGATGGGTCGCGACTTTGGCCGATTTGATTAATTTTGTGGGTGAGGTCTAACAGTCTGGCTAAAATCAGTTTCTCAAATACCAGTATGGTAATTGCACTTAAAATTATGCCGATCAGAAATAGGGAAAATGTGAGATAAATTAGGCTGGTGCGACCTTGGCGGAAAATGGGGCGATCGCTTTGGATTTCCAGGTTGAGAATCGGTCGATTATAAATGTCTAGGAGGGGAATAGACCCCAGGATAGTCGAAGTATCTAGGGGTTGAACTCTGATGGGGTCTTCCGCATTGATGATTTGTTGGGTTTGTTGGGGGTTGAGGGGAGTCCAAGGGTTGATTTCCACCGCAAGTTGGGTAATTTGAGTCAGGCGATCTATTTCGTTATGATCAAGATAGCGACCCACTACTAGGGTTCCCCGGCTTGGTCCATGGGCAATACTGGTAAGGATGGGACGGGCCGATAGCAGCAATGGGCCTTCTGGTAACATGACGATCCCTATTGTGGGACAGGGGATTTCCTCTTCTTTCTCAAAACAAGACCGGGAGGGGTTGGAAAATGACAGACTGACCGATTTTAGGTGAGGCGAGAGACTGGCGGGAATAGGGGTTTCTGTTTGGCTGTTGATGTCGAAACCTTTGCTGAAGACGATTTGACCTTGGCTATCTATCAGAATGAAGAGATTTAGCCTCAGATCCATAAACATAGTGTTAGCTAGGTTAGATCGCACATATCGGCTATTTTGTTGATTGATAAAGGCATAGGTATCATCCCATTTGGCTTGATCTTGAGCGATCGTATCTAAATTAGCCAGGTCATCCTCTAAGGCTTTAATTACCCGGACTACATCCTGATGCACCGACTCAATCTCCAGATTACGGAAATTCTGAATCAGGATACAGGATGCTGTTGTATACAACACCACAATTAGGCTAATTAGTGCTGCGCCAATAATGAGCAATGTCTTCTTGTGCAATTTCATAATCTTCCTCCGAGAAACCCCATCCCCTTGTGGGTGGGGAGGGATAGGAACAGCAATTGATATAGAGTGGGCGGGACCCCCAAAAGTGCATCATTCAAAAGCCATTTGAGTGCCATGGGTATTGTGCAAAGTCAGTTCTACTGTTTCTCCCTCGCCAACCACTGGTTTAAAGTAATACTAACCATCACTTCCCCTACTAACATACAATCCTGTTGCTTTCTGGGTAATTCCCCTCCGTTGTCCCAAGACTCCCTGGAGTAAGTCTGGTTGGCTTGACAAAAAATCTTTAACCATAAGGTTTGACAGTTAGGAACTAGCGACCCATTCCCAGGTAAGAACTTCAACCCTTACTCCCAAGGTAGACCCGGAAAGTCTCTCGAAGGCTTCACCCAGGTCTGTCAACTAAACTCACTTAGGTTTGTGGCTGTGGTCAGCCTCATCCCTTTGTGGGGGGTTATTGACGGCGTTTTGCGTTGATGATGCTTCTACGAAACAACTGGGATGAGTAAATAAACTTAGCACCCAACCACCCGGAAAGGCTTGGTTATTTGTGACCTGACATCAAAATAGAGACTAATAAACCCATAATCTGTTGATCCAACTCAAAACTAAGGTAGATACTTTGATTGTAGCCTAGGTTGTTGGAAAGTTGGCTAATTACATCCATAAGACCAGTTATAGCCTTGTAGGAAGTCCTGGGGTTGAGAAATTGTCTCTGAGCCGTTGATGGGTGCTTCTAGGCTTGAAAGGGATTTTCAAAATTAGGATAACGTTGATCAATTTGGTGGGCTTTTTTTGTGAACCAATTAAACAAGAGGTTAAATAGTTGAATTTGCCTCAAAACTTTCTGTGGATCAGATAGGTGAGTGGTCGGCAAAGTCTGTCCGATTTCCTTCAAGACTAAACCCAAGGGAATCTTGATTTCCTCTTGTAGTTTTAAACATCGGGTAAATAAGGGCGCATAAGCAGAAATCAACGAACCTACACCGCCTCGCGCTTGACCCCATCCGATATAATATAGCCCTTGATAATCATCTAAAAATGCCCCCCCATAACACTGCACAGTCGCCCCCTTGACTCTTTGTAATTCGGGAGGTAGAAAGGGATAGGAAACATGATAGCCTGTGCCACACACTATTAAATCAAAGGTTTCCCTGGTGCGATCGCTAAATTCTACATCCCAACCGTCTAATTTATTGACGGCGGGTTTGGGGGTGATTTTTCCATGCTTGATATAGTAGGGTACTTCATTATTTAGGGTGGGATGTTTATCGAAAATTCGATATTTTGGTTTGGGCAAACCATAGTTTTCATGGCTGCCAAAACTTAGCTTGATTATACCATAACACATTAATCTTTGCAAGGCTTCAGGCATCCACCAACGAATTAAATCCGATAGAGGAACACCAGCAAAGGTTTTGGGAATAAACCACACAGACTCCCGCAGGCTTAACACCGATTTTTGACCGACTCTAGCTGCTTCGGCGGCTAGGTCACAGGCGGAGTTACCACCACCAATTATTAAGACTCGTTTACCTCTAAGTTGGTCGGGTGTTTTGTAGTCTTTAGAATGTATCATTTCACCGTTAAAAGTTCCGGGAAATTCGGGAAATCGTTTGCACCAATGATGACCATTACATATAATCACCCCTTTATAAATTCGCTTTTCTCCATTATCAAAGCTGACTAACCAGAGATTTTTGGCGATAGGATTAACTAGGGTAACGGTGCGTTTTAGTTCAATGTTAGGGCGCAGATTAAAAGCATCAGCAAAATGGTTTAAGTAGTCCCACATTTGTTTGGCACTAGGAAAATCAGGATAATCATTCGGCATCGGAAAATGAGTGAATTGGGTGATTTTCTTCGAGGAAATAATATGGGCAGTTTCATAGACACCATGATACCAATTACCACCAATATCATCACTGGCATCTACTTGATCATAGGGAATTTTCGCGGTTTTTAAACCTTCAGCAATACCTAATCCGACAAATCCGGCTCCGATGATTAGATATTTGTCGGCAGTTTTGGGGTTATTTCCTAAGATTTGAGCAGTCATACTTTAGGTTTTTTTACAAGTTTTTTAGCAGCCAAAAACGAAATTTTATCTAACCAAAAAGGAGTATAGCGTTTGAGTAAATGAATGAAATTTGCCGGGGAGTCTGGGAATACATGGAGTTGATTGGATTGAATACCTCGCAAAGTCGCTTTCATGACCTGCTTAGGGTCGGTCAACCAAGCCTCTGGTAAACCTTGATAGTTAGTGGCTAGGGTTCCATATTTTTCAGCGTCTAAAATTGGGGTCCGACTAAAAAATGGGTAGACGGCGGTCACTTTGACATTGTAGGATTTTACCTCATCAAAGAGTCCCTCACTAAAGCCTCGTAAGCCAAATTTACTGGCGCAATAGTGAGTTAAACCAGCTTTCCCACTCCAACCAGCCACGGAGGAAATATTGACGATATGACCTTGGCGACGGCTAATCATATCCCCTACAAATAGACTGGTTAAACGCATTGGTGCAAGTAGGTTTACTTCCATGAGGGTTTCCCATTTTTCCGGGGGTGTTTCGTCCATCCGACCATAAACGGCTAGTCCGGCGTTATTGATTAAAATATCGATGGGAACTTCCAGGCTTTTGACTTGATTAAATAAGATTTCGCATCCCTCACGGTTAGATAAATCAGCCTCGAAACAAGCGAGGATTTCTCCGGTTTTAATCTCCTGTTGAATTAGTTGTGCTTGTTGGTGGAGAGTGGGTTGATGGCGATCGCTTAAAATTAAACGGCTACCTGCTGCTAATAATTGGCGGGTGAGTTGTTGACCAAATCCGCCAGTAGCACCCGTTAAAACTACTGTGGCATTTTCTAGTTGAGTCATGGTTAAATTTTCGGAGATTTTAGCATAGTTGATAATAGCACAGACCAGGGAATATTTACATTAGGAATTAATGATGCAGATTTTTGGAGTTGCGGCCATTTCATGGGTAGTAAAAAACGCAGCGATCGCAGAGAAACTGGACGATTACCATTTTCATCTACTAGATTATACTCTTGAGCGCGTTCGGCGACAATTTGCAGGCGACCACTGCGACGCATAATATTCGGATCGGCTGCTAAGGCTGCAATAACTCTCCCGGTCAAGAGGGGTGTTTCCCAATTATAGCGGTCAACAAGCGATCGGATTGCTGGATCATCTGTGGCGACATTGGAGGCTTCTATTTCCGTGGCGACCCTAGACATATGTTCTGTGTTAACAATTCCTGGCCAAACAGCAACGGAAGCGACATTATAGGGTTGGAGTTCAGTCGCAAAATCCGCCGCCAAGCGATCGCAGGCAGATTTTCCAATCCCATAAACGGCACTAAAAAGATAGGAAAATCCCCCCCAAGATGAAATAGTACAGATTAAACCTTGACGACGTTTAACCATCATTCTAGCTGCTAAAACAGCCGCCACATAATGACTGCGTAAGCCTACATTATTAACTTCATCCCAAACTTGCGGTTCGCTTTCCCAAAAGGGTTTACCCTGCATTTCTGTTAAAGTTCGCACTCCCTTATATGCGTTATTTACCAATAAATCAAGTTGTCCCTGTTGTTCCTGATCAATGCGATTAAAAAGTAATTCCACTTGTTGATCATCACCGTGATCAACCGCAATCGCGATACATTTACCCCCGGCTTTTTCCACCTCTAACCGAGTCTCTTCTAAACTGCCTCCTACAGCATCATTGGCTTGCGATAGGCTGCGACCTGTGATATAAACAGTAGCGCCAGCTTCTCCTAAACCAATGGCAATTCCTTTACCTAATCCTCTGGATGCACCTGTAACTAAGGCGACTTTACCTGCTAAGTTGGTCATGTTCGATTATTCGATGTAATGGTATAATTAAACAATTGGGGGGTAATTAATTAATAACTACCCCTTTTTGATGAAATTTACCCGGCGGCTTTGATGATTTCATCGTCGGTAGAAAAGTCTACCTCTCCTTGATTACTATTAGCTAGATAATCGTTTTGGCAGGAATCTTTTAATCCCGAAATCAGATCATATTGGGGTTGCCAATTGAGTTGATTTATGGCTTTGTGAACATCCGCAAAGAAATGCTGAACTCGCAGGGGAAATGCTTTACGTTTCCCGAAATCAAAGTTTTTGGGGTCATAATGAATTAATTGCAGGTCATCTGGGGACTGACCCGCAGCGATCGCACAGGCTTTGGCTAACCCATCAAAGGTGACAAAGCGATCGCCTGAGATATTATACACTTGACCAATAGCCGTTGAATTTCCTAATACTGCTACCATGGCATTAGCTAAGTCTTCCACATGACCTAATTGGGTGATGTGCATTCCATTACCGGGAATAGGAATGGGACGTTTAGCAACAATGCGATCGAAAAACCAGGCCTCTAAAGGGTTATAATTTTGTGGTCCGTAGATGTAAGTTGGTCGGATTGATGTCCAAGGAATACCCACTTTTTGCAAGTAGGTTTCCGTTTCATATTTCCCTAAATGGCGACTTTTGGGATCGGTGGGGTCTCCTTCAATATGAGGCATTTGATCAGACTTGAGATAGACTCCGGCTGAACTCATATAAACAAAGTGTTTCACCTGACCATTAAATAAATCGGCTAGGGGTTGGGTATCACTTAATTGGCGACCATTATTATCAAAAATGACATCAAAGGTTTCACCGGATAGCTTTTCTTTCAATTGGTTGGCATCAGTGCGATCGCCATGAATTTGTTTAATTCCGTCTACCGGACTCGGTTTATTTCCCCGATTAAATAATACCACGTCATGACCATGGCTGACTAAAATCTTGGTGAGATAAACCCCAATAAACCTAGTGCCACCCATGATTAAAATTCGCATTTTATCCATCTCCTAATGATTAATTTTTATGGTTGATAGTAAACTGGTCGCTTGGCTAATTTCTAGCCAAAAACCATAATACCATGGAGTTATACAACTTATAACTAAAGTGGTAGGAATAGCTCCCAATGGTAACTAAATTAATCTTATATGATTCTGGGTATTGATACCAACAAGTTATACGATAGCATAATTACCCGATGACCAGACACTATCCAAAAGCCATTTTAGCAGTTTCCACAGTTTTCAAGGTATACTGACGACAGTTGAAACTCAAAGTTGTCAGGTAGTTAATTCCATGTTGGCTTTCTATCTTCGCCGTTTTCAGAGACAACTCAAGCGGATATTCAGTAACATTTCACTCCGCACTATTTTAGTAGTACCGTTTTTGCTACAAGTAGCATTAACTGTCGGTTTGGTCGGTTATTTTTCTTTTCGCAATGGCGAAGCAGCCGTGCGAGATTTAGCATTTCAACTGCGCCAGGAATTAACTGCTCGCATTGACCAGCAATTACAAGCATATATTAGAATACCTCATCAAATCAATAAGTTAAATACCGATAGCTTTTGCCAGGGTCAAATTGATTTTTATAGTGGGGAAAGAATTAATGTTTTTTTGCAGCACATTAAAAACTCACCTTATCTTAATGCCGTTTATTGTGCCGAAGAAGAAACCGGAAATTTTATCGGTGTGAGTTGGAGTGATGACGGGTCATTTTTTGAGTTAATGATTAGGAATAATCAAACCAATGGAAATATGCACTTATACGGTATTGATGTCCGTGGCGATCGCCTTTATTTTCTTAGGGATGCTGGACCCTATGAGCCTCGTCAACGTCCCTGGTATCGAGCCGCACAAGCCACAGGAAAGTCCGTATGGAGTGATATTTATTTAGATTTTACCACACAATTACCCACCATTACCGCCAGTTTATCTACTTATGATCCTTGGGGAAATCGTTTTATTGGCGTGTGCGGAACTGATATTTTATTATCTGAAGAACTCCGGAGATTTTTGCAAAATTTAGGAATTGGTAAAACCGGAGAAGCCTTTATTATCGAGCGTTCTGGTTTATTAGTTTCCAGTTCCACTGATGATAGTATGACCCGGAAAATTGGCGATCATATCCAAATTCGTCAAGCTACAGAAAGTGAAAATATATTAGTCCGAGAAACCGCCAAATATTTAACCAATAAAAATTTAAACTTACACACAATCACTAAACCCAAACAATTCGATTTTAAAATCAAACGCGAACGGCAATTCGTGCAAATCTTACCATTTAGTGATGGTCATGGCTTAGACTGGTTAATTGTGTTAGTAGTTCCCGAAGATGATTTTATGGCTACTATTAATGCCAGCAAACGCACTACAATTTTAATGTGTATTTTGGCTTTAATCTTTCCTACAATTTTTAGCATTCTGATAGCTAGATGGATTAGTCTTCCTATCTCCAATTTGAGTGACGCAAGTCAGGCGATCGCTCAAGGCAAATTACAGCAAAAAGTTCATGCTAATGGTATCAAAGAACTCAGGATTTTAGCCAAGTCTTTTAACATGATGACTCAACAGGTTCAAGATGCTTTTTCCGCCTTAGAAAAACGGGTAGAGGAGCGGACGTTTGAACTCCGATATGAAAAAGATAAATCCGAAAAACTATTATTAAATATCTTGCCAAAAGCTATTGCTGATCAACTCAAGAATGAACAAAAAACCATTGCTTGCTCTATGGAAAATGTGACCATTTTATTTGCAGATATTGTCGGCTTCACTCCTTTATCTGCTCGCATTCCTCCCATTCAGTTGGTGGAATTGCTAAATCAGATGTTTTCCCGATTTGATGAATTAGCCGACAAGTATAGTTTAGAAAAAATCAAGACTATTGGTGACGCTTATATGGTAGTGGGAGGCTTACCAATTCCCCGGGATGACCATGCAGAAGCGATCGCCGATATGGCTTTAGAAATGCAGCAAATTATGGATGACTTTAAGACTTGTAAAATCTTGGGTAATATTTCAGGTTGCGAACATTTTCAAATTAGGATTGGTATTAATACTGGATCCGTAGTAGCCGGAGTAATTGGCATTAAAAAATTCTCCTATGATTTATGGGGAAATGCCGTTAACATTGCTTCCCGCATGGAATCATCAGGAAAACCTGGCTCTATTCAAGTTACAGATATCACCTATGAACGCCTAAAATATCGTTATAAATTTAAACCCAGAGGCACAATTAATGTTAAGGGGAAAGGCAATATGACCACCTATTGGCTATTAGGTAAAATTTAGACAATCGTAAACTTTTATTAATCTCAATGTTTGTCTGCATTCAAAATATGATATAATCTTAATTACTATTGGAGAGTTAGCAAATGATTGCCACACCCAATTTTGCCAATGTATCCCCAGATGATTACCTAAAACTAGAGGAGCAAAGTTCTGTCAAGCATGAATATATTGATGGGGAAGTCTACGCTATGGCGGGTGCAACTGATACCCATGTTACTATTGCTGGAAATATATTTGCCCTACTTCGCGCCCAGGTCAGAGGTTCTAGTTGTCGGGTGTATATATCAGATATGAAAGTCCGTATTCAAAAAGCCAAAAGTGAGCGTTTTTACTATCCCGATATTCTCGTAACCTGTGACCAGCGTGATAGAGATACACCCACCTATAAACAATTTCCTCAACTTATCATTGAGGTATTGTCCGACTCCACAGAAGCCTTTGATAGGGGTGATAAATTTATGGACTATCAAAGTCTTGATAGCCTACAGGAATATATATTAATTAATACCCGTCATCCTCGCTTAGAGATTTTTCGCCGTCAGGATGACAGTTGGCTATTTAATAGTTATAGTTTATCTGAGGATACAGACGACACTACTTTTCATATTGTTAGCCTGGATTTCACCGAACAAATTGCCGCCATTTACGAAGATGTTAACTTTAATAATCAATAAATATAAATATGATTGCCACACCCAATTTTGTCAATTTATCCCCAGATGATTACCTAAAACTAGAAGCCCAAAGTTCTGTCAAGCATGAATATATTGATGGAGAAGTCTACGCTATGGCGGGTGCAACTGATACCCATGTTACGATCGCTTTAAATATGGCGATCGCACTTCGTAATCATCTCAGAGGCTCTAGTTGTCGGGTGTATATATCAGATATGAAAGTCCGTATTCAAAAAGCCAAAAGTGAGCGTTTTTACTATCCCGATATTCTCGTAACCTGTGACCAGCGTGATAGAGATACACCCACCTATAAACAATTTCCTCAACTTATCATTGAGGTATTGTCCGACTCCACAGAAGCCTTTGATAGGGGTGATAAATTTATGGACTATCAAAGTCTTGATAGCCTACAGGAATATATATTAATTAATACCCGTCATCCTCGCTTAGAGATTTTTCGCCGCCAGGATGACAGTTGGCTATTTAATAGTTATAGTTTATCTGAGGATACAGACGACACTACTTTTCATATTGTTAGCCTGGATTTCACCGAACAAATTGCCGCCATTTACGAAGATGTTAACTTTAACTTACCCGAAAACTAAGTTCCGATTTCTAAAATAACGGGTGCATGATCACTCGGTTTTGGTTGGGTTCTGGGTTCAGTGTCAATGTAACAAGCGATCGCATTTTGATAGAGTCCAGGACTTAGATAATGGTGATCAATTCTCCAGCCTCGGTTGCGGGTAAATGAGGCGGCGCGGTAGTCCCACCAGGTAAAATGTCCGCCGTCTTGGGTAAACTTACGAAAGCCGTCTGCTAAACCCAAATTAGCGATCGCATCTAAGGCTTGACGTTCCGCCGCCGATGCCATAATATGATTTTCCCGGTTTTGAGGATTATAAATATCCCGATCTTCTGGCGCAATATTAAAATCACCACAAATACACAGATGAGGATATTTGATTAACATCTGTTGTAGATAATCCCCTAATCGGTTTAACCACTGTAACTTATACTCATATTTATCACTTCCCACACTCGACCCATTCGGGATATAAACATTGACAATACAGATATCATCAATCACCCCAGCAATTACCCGTTTTTGGTCGTCCAATTCCCCCACCTGGTCAGCACCCAAAATCGGAGTAAATCCCATAATTACAGACTCGATATTTAGGCGACTAAAAATTGCCACCCCATTATAGGCTTTTTGACCATAAATATAGACATGATAGCCCAATTCTTCAAAAGGCGATCGCGGAAAATCTTGATCAATAACCTTAGTTTCCTGTAGGCACAAAACATCAATATCCTGACCTTGTAACCAGCTCAAAACTTGGTCTTGTCTAGTCCGAATTGAATTCACATTCCAGGTAGCAATTTTCATATTTAGTCGGGGAAGAAAACATGATTGTTAATTATACCAAAACTCATGTAAACTTACAAATATTGCCTGGGATATTCTGAGCATAGATAAACTCTGGTCAAGTAATTATAGGGGTAAGGATATCTCCCCTTTGATTTTATCCTCCACCCTACAGCTTTCAGAGATTCATCGACGTTTCGCGATCGCATTTTCTCTGAGCAATTTAGTCTGAGCAATTTGGTCTGAACAATTGCGATCGATACCATAATATCTCACCGGAGATTTAGGGCTAAGATTAATAACCCCATTAGGTCAATCCCTGGTCAACACAGAAGGGCGATCGCATTTTTTAACCATCAACGAATGATGAAATTGGGCTTTAAGAAAATACATCTGGACAAATAAATTCTACTTTTACTCCATGAGTGGCTAATTGATCGCCAAAATCTCGCCAATCTGAATCTACCGCATTTAATATGGGCGATTGATGGTGCGATCGCCACCGCGACAAATTGGCGATCGGATAAATCAAGACCATCCAGATTTGGAGCAATGGAAAATAATGTGCGATCGGGTTCCCTTTCTAAATCGGGAATTTCTAGTAAATTGGGCAGCTTCCACTCGACAGAAATATAGAGTTTTCCCGGAATTTGATGGTTATGCAAGATGTCCGAAAATGTCCCCAACTCAACATAAGCCCCCCTCGTTTCCAGTACCCGTTGGCGATCGACTGCTTCAACAGTTTGCTTCAGCATCAGTAATAGTTGTAAGATGGAAGTTTTTCCCGAACTATTGGTGTCAAAAAAGCCAGTCAATGGGGCGATTCTGATGTAGCCAGTATCCTGCCAGGATTTGAAAGATTTGGCGCGTAACTGGGTAATCATTTTTATGGTTTACGATATCTCCTTAACAATTAAGACTAATACATATTACTATCGGGCTTGCCTCTTAGACTGAGAAAAAAGGAGAACAACTCGGTTTTCTCACGGAACAATTCAGTTAGTAAAAATCACCCGCTAAGGCAGCCACACACCGATATTTTGTCTACTTGTGATAATTATCGCTCGTTAGGAATCACTAAAGGGATGATTTCATTTTTATTTTTCCGATAGATTCTAAAGTCACTATCAAGGGTCAAGACAAGGCTATTCGGATCAATCTCTGCCATACGCACTAAACAGGCATCTGCTAGAGACATCGGAACAGACTGGTAACGTTGCATTAATTGATGAACCATCGAAAATTCATCGATGAGTCTAAACGGAATTTTGAGCTTTTGGCTGTTAATCAAGTTGAGAATGGTTGTTTCTGCACCATAAATTTTTCTGAACAAAAAGCAGGTTTCAGTTATCACAGGTTCGCAGGTTATGATTGGTGAAGAAATATTGTTTAGTTGATTTTTGACCCAACTATGGTATTGTTCGCTACGGTTTAAAAGAGCAACCAGAAACCCTGTGTCAATAATTACTGTTGGTTTCATTCTGTACCGAATCCTTCTAAGTATTTTTTATTGGTGGCTAAATCGCCGGGTCCCCCTTCTAGGCATCCGATAAATTCATGGGCATCTTCTAAAAACGATCTGCTTTCTAGGGATACATCTGTTTTTTCGGTCTTGGTTTCTGGATAACGTTTTTTGAGAAGTTGAATGAAGTCAATGAGTAAGTCTTGCGCTTCTGGTGGCAGAGTTTGAATGTCGTTTTGAATTTGGTTTAGATTATTCATACTTGTAATCTCCTATGAAGTAGGAAAAATTTAATAAACCGGGTTGGGAGAAACCCGGTTTCTGTGGTTAAAACTCTCCGGCTAAAGCCGAAACACAACGTTCGCAGATGGTGGGATGTTCTGAAGACTCACCGACATGGACAGAGTAATTCCAACAGCGATCGCATTTTTCGCCCTCAGCATTCACCACAGCGATCGCCATCAATTCCGACTCACTTTTATACTGCAAATCTGCCAGTTTATCTGGATTTTCCAGTAACTCAACCTGAGAACAAATCAACAGATATCGCAAAGCATCAACGCCGTTATTCTGCTTAAATTCCGCCGGATTTGGATTCATTGCCGCTAACTGTTGACGCAATTTTTCATCTGCCACATATAGCAAGATTTTAGCATCCAGAGAAGAACCCACCATTTTATCTTTGCGCGCCTGTTCCATCACCTGATTAACCTCGGCGCGAATCTCCCGTAATTTCACCCAAAACTCTGCTAATTCAGGCTTTTTCCAGGCTTCATCTAACCGAACCCAACCAGATTCAAATACTGATAAATATGGCGTAGAATATGGTATATTTTGCCAGATATCCTCTGCCGTATGACAAAGGACAGGCGCGATCGCTTTCGCCAAATTTTCTAGGGCGATCGCCAAAACAGTCTGACAACTGCGCCGCCGGAAACCATTTTCCGCGCTAATATATAGTCGGTCTTTCGCAATATCCAAATAGAAATTGGATAAATCGACCACACAGAAATTTTGCACTACCTGAAAGAATCGGAAAAACTGATAAGTTTCAAAAGCGTCTGTCACCTCCGCAAACACTTCCGTCATGCGGTGCAACATATACCGATCTAACTCCGGTAAATCCTCATAAGCGATCGCATCTTTTGCTGGGTCAAAATCATGCAAATTCCCCAACAAAAACCGCGCCGTATTTCTAATTTTGCGGTAAACATCCGACATCTGTTTCAGGATATTTTTACCCAAAGGTACATCCGCCGAATAATCCACCGAAGACACCCACAAACGCAGGATATCCGCACCATAAGCGGGGTCTTGTTGTTGATTTTTGCCCCCATTAATAACCACAGCCGGGTCTACCACATTTCCCAGGGATTTACTCATTTTATATCCCTTTTCATCCAGCACAAAACCATGAGTTAGCACAGTTTTATAAGGTGCAATCCCATGATTAGCCACACTGGTTAATAAACTAGACTGAAACCAACCCCGATGTTGATCAGAACCTTCCAAATAAATATCAGCCGGATAAGCCAATTCTGGGCGCTGTTTAGCCACCGCCGCCCAAGAGGAACCCGAATCAAACCAGACATCCATAGTATCGGTTCCCTTGCGGTATTTCTTGCCATTATTAACGTAAGATTCCGGCAGTAATTCCTCAACCGAAAGTTTCCACCAAGCATCAGTACCGTGTTGAGCAATAATATCTTTTACATGGTTAATCGTTTCCTCATTTAGCAGAGGTTCCCCCGTTTCTTCCTCATAAAAAACTGGAATGGGAACCCCCCAACTGCGCTGACGAGAAATACACCAATCACTGCGATCGCTTACCATTGGCGTAATCCTATTTTCTCCCTGGGAGGGAATCCACTGCACCTGTTTAATAGCTTCTAAAGCCTGTTCACGGAAACCTTCCACCGATGCAAACCATTGTTCTGTCGCCCTAAAAATTGTCGGTTTTTTCGTCCGCCAATCATAGGGATATTTATGTTGATAGGGTTCCTCTTTAATCAAAGAACCCGCCTCTTGTAACGCTTCAATAATCGCGCCATTAGCATCTTTGAGAACATTTAAACCCGCGAACTCTCCCGCCTCCTCCGTAAAATCACCATTTTCATCTACTGGCGAAAGTATAGGTAAACCATAACGCTGACCTACGATATAATCTTCCTGACCGTGACCGGGTGCTGTATGAACCAAACCCGTCCCCGATTCAGTAGTCACATAATCACCACCAATTAAAATCGGACTTTCACGGTCAAATAGAGGATGTTTATAGGTGCAATTTTCTAGCAGTGCGCCTTTCACCGTAGCTTTCACAGTTAAATTAGTGTGAAAAGTAGCTGATAACCTTTCCACCAATTCCGCAGCCACCAACAGATACTTAAACTCAATAGGACTTTCTGAATCCCCTTGAGTTTCTACCACCGCATAGGTTAATTCTGGATTCAGAGCAACTGCCAAATTTCCCGGAATCGTCCAAGGCGTAGTCGTCCAGATTGCTACTCCTAAATCCGGTAAATATGGACTCAGTAACTCTCGCACCGATTCCGCTAAACTCGTAATTCTGAAAGCCGCATAAATACTGCGGGAAGTGTGACCTTCGGGATATTCTAATTCTGCTTCCGCCAGGGCTGTTTTGGAACTCGGACTCCAATGGACTGGTTTTAGACCCCGATAAATGTATCCCTTGAGAACCATAACACCGAATACAGCAATTTGAGCCGCTTCGTATTCCGGAGTTAGGGTTAAATAGGGGTTTTCCCAGTCTCCCCACACCCCATAACGTTGAAATTGGGTTTTTTGTTCTTCAACGGTTTTCAGGGCAAAATCTCGCGCTTTCTCACGCAAAGTTAGCGGGGTGAGTTGTTCCCTTTCTGACTGCTTCATCTGTTGCAGCACTTTCAATTCAATCGGGAGTCCGTGACAGTCCCAACCCGGCACATAGCGGACTTTTTGCCCCTGTAGGGTTTGGTAGCGGTTAATAATATCTTTGAGAATCTTATTCAGGGCGTGGCCTATGTGTAGCTGTCCATTGGCATAAGGCGGGCCATCATGAATTATAAACCGATCGCCCGGATTGTTTTCACAGAGGCGATCGTATATCTGGTTATCCGCCCAAAATTTTTGTAATTCTGGTTCCCGTTTGACGGCATTAGCCCGCATATCAAACTTGGTTTTGGGCAGGTTAACCGTGTCTTTGTAGGCGTTTTTTTCGGTCACGGCAGTATACTGAACGATTCTCTTGGGTTAGCAGTTTTCAGATATTTTAACTCTTTTGGGGACAGCTTGCCACAAATTCACCATCGCGCTTGTTGAGTTTTGTAACGTTCCTTAAAATAATTGGGCGATCGCCTGATATGATTAGACCTTGGTTTATATCATCGCTTTGGGAAGTTTTGGGAGGAACAATGGACTTTATTACCAACTTGTTCAGCAATGTCAATTTTGAACTGATCGCCCAGTTACTAATGCTATCACTGATTGTGATTGCTGGCCCGGTGGTGATCGTATTGTTGGCGTTTCGTGGGGGCGACCTGTAGCATCAGACCCCCAAAATCTCTGAATCCAACGGAGGCGGGTGGGTTTTACCTAGCCTCCCGTTTTCCTGTCCCTACCAGCAGACCTACATCGACTAGAATTTAGTCCTGGATGTAATCCTGTCCATTCACTAAAGCCATTTCCGCCCGGACGAACTCCCGCCCCAGGTATAGGGCATGATCAAAACAAGTCAGCGGACAGGTACTTGCTTCTTCTGTGATTTTAATACCTAATTCTTTCGCCGTTCTTCCCCGGTAAATACCAATCGGAGTCCGCTTGAGTTCCCCTTTACACGGGAAAGGTTCCCCCGTGTCTGGATCCACAGCTAGACCCTGTTCGTTGATATCGTTGCTATAATGTTCCGCGCAAATTAAGCCCTTGTCCCGGTCAATATAAATGATAAAATAGCCCCCCGGATCGAGTTGAATAAAACGCTGGGAGAGCTTGTCATCTAAGGCTATGCGTTCTTCTGGAGATAGGTTGGTGTTCGTTGATAGAGTAGACACAAAAGTTAAAAATGCGATCGCTACAATACAGTCTACTTATTACTTTACAATATCTCGATTATTTAACAGAGGATTGTATCAATTTATACAGAAACCCCCAACTGTTAAAAATTATTAATTGGGCCATTTAGCACTAGATATAGCGTAAAACGAGAAATTTGTCAATACCTGTCACTAAATATATATATAGAGTAAATTAGTAAAGCTGATTCAAATTCCAGACAGAAACAGACCATGCAAACCCTATCAACCACAACTGATACCCCCTTCAATCGCCAAATTCAGGTAATCCGGCGGGATGGATCATTAACTCTTTTGGATGTGTCCAGAATTCGCGCAGTCGTCAACTGGGCTTGTGAAGGCTTAGATGCTAACCCCATTACTTTGGAAGCTGGACTGACCACTCGCCTGAAAAATGGAGTCACCACCAGGGAAATTCAGGATAACTTAATAGGTTGTGCCTTAGAGTTGTGTAGCCCCTCAGACCCAGACTGGCGGTATGTAGCCGGGAGGCTGCATATTTGGAACTTGTGGAAAGATACCCTAGTTAGCCGTGGCTACCAATATGAGGATTATTGCCAAACCGTTACTAGCAAAGTGAAATCTGGTCAGTATGACGCGCGCTTATTAAAATATACCCCCGACCAGTTGAGAGAAGCGGGAAGCTGGATTAACCCCCAATGGGATAAAGATTATGATTATGCGGGGGCGGTTTTACTAACTAAACGTTATTTATTACCCGAGGAATTACCCCAAGAAGCCTTATTATCTTGTGCCTTATTATTAGCCGTAGTCGAAGCCCCAGAAAAACGAATGTTTTGGGCGCAGAAATTCTATCAAGCGATCGCCCTGCGTCAGATTTCTTTAGCCACCCCGATTTTAGCTAATTTGCGGATTCCTAACGGGTCTTTGAGTTCCTGTTTTATTATCGGTATGGATGATAATTTAGAGAACATATTTGACACCATTAAAGACGCTGCCCGGATTTCCAAAAATGGCGGCGGTGTTGGCGTAAATGTCAGCCGCATTAGGGCAACAGGTAGCTGGGTAATGGGTAAGCCTAACGCATCCGGTGGCGTGATTCCCTGGATTAAACTGTTAAATGATACCGCCATTGCTGTCAATCAGGGAGGCCGTCGCGCTGGCGCAATTACCGTCAGTTTAGATGTGTGGCATTTAGACATTCTCGAATTTTTGGAGATGCAAACCGAGAATGGAGACCAGCGCCGGAAGGCTTATGATATTTTCCCTCAATTAGTCATTTCTGATGAGTTCATGCGCCGGGTGCGTAACTGCGAAAACTGGACTCTGATAGACCCCTACGAAGTCCGGGTAAAATTGGGCATAGAATTATCAGAATTATGGGGTGAAGAATTTGAGTCAGCTTATCAAAAAATAGAAGCGTCTTTAGACTATGAATTAAAACTATATAAGCGGATAAATGCTAGGGAACTGTTTAAAAACATTATGCGATCGCAAGTAGAAACCGGGATGCCTTATCTGTGGTTTAAAGATACTAGCAACGCCGCCAATCCTAACCAACACGAAGGATATATTCCTGGGGGTAACTTGTGCCAAGAATCTTGGTCTAACGTCAAACCAGGAGAACTCGCCCATACCTGCAACTTAAATAGTCTAAATCTCTCTAATTTAGATTGGCAAGACCTACCCAATATTTGCGAAATAGCCGTCCGCATTTTAGACAACACCATCGAAATTACTCACCCACCATTTCAAGCCAGTATTGACCATAATCAACGTTATCGCACCATTGGCGTGGGTGTCATGGGGTTAGCGGATTGGTTAGCCAAACGGCGTTTTTCCTATAGCCATTTACAGGAAATTAGCAACCTGTTTGAAGATATCGGATTTTACTGCACTAAAACCTCAATGGAACTCTCCAAAGAAAGGGGGGCTTATCCGGCATTTGCTGGAAGTTCCTGGAGTCAAGGTAAGTTAATTGGTGCTAAACCAGTCGATTGGTTTTTAACCCACGCCGACGATAAACAAAGGTGGAAAGAATTAAGCGAAGATATCCAAAAATATGGGATTAGGAACTCTCATATAACCGCCATTGCTCCCAACACATCATCATCCTTAGTCCAAGGTTGTACCGCCAGCGTATTACCCTGTTATAGTCGTTTCTTCTATGACAAATGGGCTAAAGGAACCGTCCCCATTGCGCCTCCCTTTATTAAAGACAACTTCTGGTTTTACCCAGAGAATAAAACCCTAGACCAGCAAATTGTTGTCAAAGCCGTAGCTGCCATGCAGCAATGGATTGATACAGGAATATCAATGGAGTTGATGTTTAACCTCAATCAAGGCGTATATTTCCCCGAGGAACCCGCGCGCAGCCTTAAAGCTAAAGATATCTTTGACACCCTGATGGCTGCTTGGGAACAGGGGTGCAAAGCCATCTATTATGTGAGGACAGTTCAGCGGGACAGCTTTCAAGAATCCGACGATGCCTGCACAGCTTGTGCAAATTAGCTATAATATCCGTTACCACTAAACTTCTGGTCGGGGGCATCCTAAATTCTCCCGATTAGTTTAGTGTTGTTGATGAAAATCAGCCGCTGATAAATACAACTTTTCAGCATTGATGAACATCAACAAAAACTCCCGTTTTGGATGGAAAAAATGACGCTTGTACTAAACTTTAACGGTCACAACAATAAGCAAATCAACAAAATGCCCCTCAATCCCATCTTTAATCCTGATGGTAACGATGATGTGGCTCACCGTTCAATGTGGTTTGGCGAGACTACCAACCTAATGCAACTCAATGATGTTCGCTATTCTTGGGCAGTCGGTTTATACAAGCAAATGCGCGAAAATTTCTGGGTTAATTAGGTAGCCCAGATTAAACCCCTTGAAAACGGGGGAACTCTGGAGTTGCATGGTTCGCCAAAACTGGGGATAACCGACAAGGAACCTTACCAAGTTGATGTTAAACAAAGAAAAGGTTTTTTTGCGCTAATGGCGATCGCATATAGCACTACAGACAATCCCGTGCCCAGCTCACAGATACTGAGAAGGTGTAGAGACTATCCAGGTTATGGAGTAGGCAGTAAGCGGTTGACTGTCGAAGCGGGGGGCTCTTTTGTTTCACAAGAGATGATGATATAGTCCGATCTATGTGGTGACACATAGCAGCTTGAATAAAGCGGGCAACACCTAGCGACTGTTGTTGAACATCAATGACCTGAAAAATTAGACATCACCCAGGATGTTGTCGATTACACTAATTTAACCCCTGATGAACGGACGGCATTTGATGGAATTCTATCTTATTTAACTTTCTTGGATTCCATTCAAACCTGCAACATTCCGTATCTGAAAAATAGTGTAACTGCCCCAGAAGTCAGCCTCTGTATGGCCGAACAAATCTCTCAAGAAGGAATGCACAATCAGAGTTATCAATACATGATTGAAACTATCATTCCTTCGGAACGGAGAAACTACGTTTATGACTTTTGGCGCACCGATAAAGTTTTACGCGATCGATGTGAGTTTATCGCCGGACTTTATCAAGAATATGTTGATGATCCCACCCCGGAAAATTACTTTGTCTCATTGATGGCAGATTACTTGTTAGAAGGAATGTACTTTTATAATGGGTTCATTTTCTTCTACAATTTGGCATCGCGAATGTTAATGCCTGGAAGTGCCGATATTTTCAAGATGATTAACCGTTAATGTTAGCGGCTATTGTCAGTAATGATAATAGAAAACCCCTTGAATTCAGGGGAAGTCTCATTGAGATAATCCTGAGCGAAACCTATGCTAATTAGCAGAATGTTCAAACTATGTCAGAGTTAAAATCTGGTAACTGTTATGAACAAGGGACGTGCAAAGACCATCCAGAAATGGAGTAGAGTCAAGCGACTCGAAGCGGGGGGAATCCTTCTTACATAAGCTAAGGATTGTGATATGGTCTGTTCTATTCGGCGACGGGTAGCTGCTTAAATCAAGCGGGTAGGGAATAGCGACCCCTACTGAACATTAAAGGACGAACTTTCTCATGTGCGGTTATTCCAGAAAATTATCCCGGAAGCTATGGCAATTTTTCCCCATTCCCAAGACCGGATTTATGAAATGTTCGATGCGGCTGTTCAACATGAATGCCGCTGGACCAATCATATTGTTGGTAACAACATTTTGGGAATTACTGAACACAGTACAGAACAGTACACTAAATATCTCGCTAATATCCGACTGCGTTCTATTGGTTTAGAATCCCTCTATAGTGACCCCAAATACCAAAAGAGTCCCTATACTCATTTAGAGCGTTTCTCGGATACTAAAAAAGAAGCTCACACTAAGGCGAACTTCTTTGAAGCCAGTGTTACCAGTTATGTGATGTCTTCTGGGGTGAGTGGCTGGGATGAAATTTGAGGATTACCCACCACTAAACTGTTAGCAACGCAACCAAGACAGGAAGAGACTATCACAAACCTTCTTCCTGTTTTGATTTCTACGGTCAGCCTCTGACGCGGAATTGCTACCATGAGTAATAATACTGAATGTTTCAGACCCATATAACCCAGACATTCCTCAACAGGTGTTCTACAATAAGATATTGCACCCCTGTAAAATTCCATTGATCCAATCTTCGAGATAATGAGAAAACTGTTTAGCGATTTAATTTCCAAACCAGCACCCCCAGCCCAACCCCAACCCCAACCCCCCCAAATTAAAAAACGCCGTGGCGGTATCAGCATTAAAACCCCCGAACAAATCGAAATCATGCGAGAGTCGGGTAGAATAGTCGCGACAGTCCTCAAAGAGATCTCACAACAGATCAAACCTGGTATGACTACCGCAGAAATCGATGCCTACGCTGAAAGGCGGATTAGGGAATTAGGCGCTGTTCCTAGCTTTAAAGGCTATCACGGCTTCCCGGCTAGTATTTGCATCTGCATTAATAACGAAGTAGTCCACGGTATCCCCCGTAAAAATAAGGTGATCCGTAACTCAGATGTGGTAAAAGTCGATACAGGAGCCTACTACCAGGGTTTTCATGGAGACTCCTGCATCACTATTGCTATTGGTGAAGTGACACCATCAGCTAGTAAACTGATTAGAGTGGCTGAAGAATGTCTGTATAAAGGCATTGAACAAGTCAAAGCTGGAGCCTACTTGCTAGACATCGCTGGAGCTATTCAAGACCACGCAGAAGCTAATAACTTTCAGATTGTCCAAGAGTTTACAGGTCATGGGGTAGGAGAAAACCTGCACGAGGAACCTTCGGTGTTTAATGTCCGCACCTATGATTTACCTAATGTCAAGCTCAAAGCAGGTATGACCCTAGCCATTGAACCTATTTTAAACGCTGGCTCTCGATTTACCCGTATCCTTAGCGATCGCTGGACGGCAGTTACGGTTGATAACGCCTTATCTGCCCAATTTGAGCATACTGTATTAGTGACTGAAAACGGCTACGAAATTTTAACCGATCGCCATCAAGTCTAAACAGATACCCCACCAGCCAAAACAGGTAAATTTTCCTCAACCCTACTAAATACCCCCTCCCTTGGGTCTAGGGTTGAGGAGAGATCCACTTTCCCCGGCTTCGGCTGATAAGTCATCAAACCTGTTAACTTTTATCAACTTTATAAAAATGTCAAATCAAATCCCAGAAAATGAGCCACAAGGGGAAGAAATACCCCCAGTATCTCCTCGACTTTTATTAGTAGATGATGAACCGGGATTAAGGGAAGCTGTCCAAGCCTATTTAGAGGACAGTAACTTTATTGTAGATGTCGCGGAGAATGCTAAACTGGGCTGGGAATTACTACAGCAAAATCTACCAGATTTGGTAATTACTGATATTATGATGCCGGAAGTTGACGGCTATCAATTCCTCGAACAAATGCGGTCAGAACCCAAATTTAAAGCACTTCCTGTGGTGTTTTTAACTGCTAAAGGTATGAAAGGCGATCGCATTCAAGGTTATCAAGCCGGTTGTGATGCCTATTTATCTAAACCCTTTGACCCAGAAGAACTGGTAGCCATTGTTAAAAACCTGTTAGAACGTCGAGCCGCCACCCGCCAGGAAGCCGAAGAAGGCACCCCAGATATTACCGCCTTAGCTGGACAAATTGCCCGCATTGAAAATATGCTCAAGGGTAAAACTGGCATCAATTTGAGTCCTTCCCCCATTAAAATTGACCTAACACCCAGAGAACAAAGTGTTTTAGATTTAGTCGCTCAAGGACTAATGAATAAAGAAATAGCCAGCCGTTTAGAAACCAGTGTCCGCAATGTCGAAAAATATGTGAGTCGGTTATTTACTAAAACTGGAACTAATAGCCGCACTGAATTAGTCCGTTATGCTCTCGAACACGGTTTAACCAAGTGAAAATACTTGGGTATTTGTTAAGATTTATTGAGAATCATCATGAAATCTCCATTTTTTTGTTAGCATTCAGTCAGAGAGCATGATTTAATCTCAAATTAGGTTAACATTTTACGGCAATACAGTATAATACCAAGTATGGGTGCGAGACCTTCGGGTATGAAATAGAGCTGAAATGGGCGAAATAACTACCCGGTGAGGACTTCAACCCCTTGGTTGATTGGGTCGCATCCCTGGCCATCCCATAACACAGCCTGATTTTTTGGCCCACCTTCGAGACTTCCAATATGGTTGCCAAGGTGAAGCGTCTAATCAGGTCTAAGACTGCCCGCGCCATGCTGACATGGGCGCATTATCGATTCAAACTAACCCTGAGACATCAAGGGGAAATAACTGAACAGTTGTAGATGTGACCGAAGAATACACCAGCAAAACCTGTACTCACTGTGGTCATGTCCATTCCCAGCTAGGTGGCTCAAAAGTGTTCCGATGTCCGGAGTGCGGGTTCACTCTACCACGGGACTGGAACGGTGCTTTTGGAATCTTTCTAAAAGCTTTGCGGGATACCGCCTCTGTTACCTTAACGGGTAATAGTGCTATCGTCGCATTGTCCGGGAACAACCGGAAAAATGTCGCGTAAATGTATCAGTTCAAATTGACAACAGTCAATCCGATTATGAAAACCTCTGTTTGGCATAAAGAATCAGTATCAACCCTAATCCAAACATTTTTACTCCTGGTGCTGCTGTTGAGTTTTTTCCTGATGATTAGTATGGCAGGCACCGTTTGAGATTAGAGATGATCGAATTATCGCGATGCACTATGCTCAATGACCAAAAATACACCCCGTCTCTTTTGAGCGGGGGAGTTGGAAATTTAAAGTCGCACTAATAGGTTAAGGCCGTGGGTATCGGTGCCACAGGTAGGCAGTAAATTGTAATCCCAAGCCAGTTGTTGTATTTCTTCAGTAATTTTCGGCGTTGGATACCAGGGGTTAGTCCGGCGATAGCCATAGAAAACCTCAACGCCATCAATTCCTAGGCGACTGGCTTCGGGGATGAGTTCTGCGGATGGGCGGCGATAGCGTGCTGGGTGAGCTAAAACAGCTAGACCGCCAGCATTTTGGATAGCGGCAATCACAGCCCCAGCCCCGGAATTTTGACGAGGGGCGGAATGATGCTGTAAATAGGGATAGATACTGGGAGCATCTGGGTCAAAAGCATAGCCCAAAATATGCACGTCGGTTTCCAGGAGGTGGGCGTTAATTTCAACACCCGTCCACAGGGTCAGGGATGGGATGTTGTCTGGTTCGCAAGCATGACTTTTCCGGTGATTTAACCAATGCTGGGCGATTTGATAGCCCTCAGTGGTATGGTGGTCTGTGATGGCAAGTCCTTTGAGTCCAATAGCGATCGCCTGTTGAATTAGGGCGATCGGGTCAAGCTGTCCATCCGATTTCGTGGTATGAGCATGGAAATTGTAGGATGTGGGACAGCTATCCGCATCAATTCCCTGTAAGACTTGAATAAGTGCTGACCGACTCATAGCCGTAGACTCAACATATTGCTTCTGAGCATTTTCCCAAGTTTTCGATAAACTGGAGAAGGATGCAGAAGCCGGGACAAGATTGACTGACATAGCCGTCGATTTCTTAATAAACCTTTACCTACATCTACTGTATCGAATTTATCAGGCCTGATGTGGGATTTCGGCTGATTTAAGGACGATTTTAGATTTAAAATTCTTATATATACTTACTAATTCTTATATATACTTACTAACTGCCATTTTAGGGAAGGATGGGGCGATCGGGTGGAATTGCCGATGCCCATTTTTCCCCACCCTAAGCTGATGCTTCACTGTTGCGATAACTAGCCGCCTGATTAAGCAATTTAGACCAACGCTTCTGTACCTGTTTGGGAGTACATTTGAGAGCGACTGCGATCGCCTTATCAGTTTCTCCATCCCGCTTGAGTTGCAATAAAGTCCTTTCCGCCAGAGACAGATTATCTTGAAACACCCGCCATTGCTCAGTAGTCATCCCCAGTTTTTGGTCTAAGTCCGCTCCCAACCACTCATGAACCAGTTTCCAGTTATTAGAGTGAGCAAACTTTTCGACATGGTACTTAAACCGTTGTTGTAAGTAGTCCCGTTGACGAGGGGTGAGATTAAGGGCCTTATCAATATCGCCGGCTTGCCAATCCTGAAGTTTCAGAACCAGATAATCTACACAATCATTCTGACCCTGAGCTTCCAAATATTGTATCAGTTCTGCAATCACGCGATCGCGCAATACAGCATCAGCCGGGTCAACCATCTCAGACACCATCAAATCGCGAATTTGCTGCATAGCGTGGGTGCGACTTTGAGCCTCAGCTTCCTCAGTTTTGCCCCCCTCAACCGCCAATTCAATATCAAGAGACATTTCTGGGGGTTGACCTTTAGCAAAACCTTGAGCCCGCAGGACGATTAACCGTTGGCGGTTGCGACCCGGTAAACCAATCTGACGCTTGGCATATTGTTCTGTAAAAGCCATATATTCAGAGAGTTCTAACCGAGTTTGGGGGGTGTATTCCGCTTCCAGTTGATGTTCACGACGAAACGCCCGCAGAGACTCAATATAGAAGCCTTGGAGGAAATCTTCAATCAAATTATACCGAGCCTGGAAATGCAGATTAGAGTTAAAAGGAGCCACATGGCGGTACACCATCGCCGCCAAATTTGAGTGCAGTTCAACCCGACCTTGGCGAGAACCCAGACGATAGTATTGTAAGCATTTTTGCAGGCGATGGCGGGCTAAGTTCAGTTGCCAGGTTCCTACTTCCCCGGAATCTTGAATCCGCTTGCTTTTGCTGCAAATGCGATCGACTTCTATAGCAATTCGCATCATTACTGACTCGCTGCTGGCTGGTTTCAGTTTCAGAACTTGCTGAATTTCCTCTAGGAGGCTGTTAACTACCGTTTGAGTATGTAAGGTCTCAACACTGTTATCTGACAGTTCAGGGGCGGCGACGACGTTGGTAGAATTAGTATTAAACATTTTAATTACCTGGTATAAGTGGGCTGTTGCAGAGGTTGAGGCGTAGGTGCAAGGTCTTGGCTGGCTTGTTTGTTTCCCTGTCCTGATTCAACTCTCTACAATTTGAATAGTAGGAGCAACCACATTCAAACAGGGTCTGAACTGTTCCACTCTTTTAAGTAACTGCAATCACTGCTAGGGTGAACTGACCCACTATGTGAATATCACTCTCGAACCTATTTCGCTCAAACTCCCTCTGGATAAGGATTTAGACATCAGCGCGATCGCTCCTTTTCCCCCATCGTTCAACCTATAGGGCTACCCCCATTTCGTAGACAGTTACCTAACTGGTTCCTTCTGTAGTCTTCTCAAATGGATCTTGGGTTCCACGCTCTATCCACCCAACCTATTAAATATGTTGGGTTCCACTACAGTTACAGAAAACCCCCTGATGTTGGGTTCCACTACAGTTACAGAAAACCCCCTGATGTTGGGTTCCACTACAGTTACAGAAAACCCCCTGATGTTGGGTTCCACTACAGTTACAGAAAACCCCCTGATGTTGGGTTCCACTACAGTTACAGAAAACCCCCTGATGTTGGGTTCCACTACAGTTACAGAAAACCCCCTGATGTTGGGTTCCACTACAGTTACAGCAAAACCCCCTGATGTTGGGTTCCACTACAGTCACAGCAAAACCCCCTGATGTTGGGTTCCACTACAGTCACAGCAAAACCCCCTGATGTTGGGTTCCACTACAGTTACAGAAAACCCCCTGATGTTGGGTTCCACTACAGTTACAGAAAACCCCCTGATGTTGGGTTCCACTACAGTTACAGAAAACCCCCTGATGTTGGGTTCCACTACAGTTACAGAAAACCCCCTGATGTTGGGTTCCACTACAGTTACAGAAAACCCCCTGATGTTGGGTTCCACTACAGTCACAGCAAAACCCCCTGATGTTGGGTTCCACTACAGTTACAGCAAAACCCCCTGATGTTGGGTTCCACTACAGTCACAGCAAAACCCCCTGATGTTGGGTTCCACTACAGTCACAGCAAAACCCCCTGATGTTGGGTTCCACTACAGTTACAGAAAACCCCCTGATGTTGGGTTCCACTACAGTTACAGAAAACCCCCTGATGTTGGGTTCCACTACAGTCACAGCAAAACCCCCTGATGTTGGGTTCCACTACAGTTACAGCAAAACCCCCTGATGTTGGGTTCCACTACAGTCACAGCAAAACCCCCTGATGTTGGGTTCCACTACAGTCACAGCAAAACCCCCTGATGTTGGGTTCCACTACAGTCACAGCAAAACCCCCTGATGTTGGGTTCCACTACAGTCACAGCAAAACCCCCTGATGTTGGGTTCCACTGCGTTACACCCAACCTACTTAAAATAGATGGCTGTATCATGGCCTGAGTTCCTGGTATAATATTCGTCTACTGGTGATTAGATGGCACAAATCCCTGAGATTCCACGAGTCCCTTCCACTGAGCATTAGAAATCTGTCGATAGTAATGTAGTAATAGCGATCGCCCTGAGCCGAAATAAATTAAATTAACAATTATTCCCATTCAGCCATCAGCTCATCCCTCCCCAAATCGATAATTAATATGCCCCCTTTTTTATGAAAATAGTAGCTCTCCGAATTAAAAACTATCGCGCCTTTGAATCCTTAGAAATTAAAGATATTCCCCCCTTCTGCGTCATCATTGGAGCCAACGGCACCGGCAAATCAACCCTCTTCGATATCTTTGGATTTCTGCGTGATGCTCTCCAAAATAATATTCGGCAAGCCCTGCAAGTTAGAGGCGGATTTAACGAAGTAGTTACCAGAGGAAAAAGCCACGAAAATATTGAAATAGAATTAAAATTCCGCATGGAAATATCCAACACAGAACGCCTGGTTACCTATATTTTGATTGTCGTTCAAGAGAAAAGACGACCCATCATCTATCGAGAAATTCTCCGCTATAAACGTGGTGAACATGGTAAACCATTTCACTTTCTGGACTTTCAAAAAGGTCAGGGATATGCTATTATCAACGAAGAAGACTTTAGCCAACCTGATGAACACCTAAAACGGGAAGAACAAAAACTTGAATCCAGCGATATTTTAGCCATTAAAGGACTAGGACAATTTCAAAGATTCAAAGCCGCCAGTGCCTTCCGTTCACTTATCGAAAACTGGCACGTTTCCGATTTTCATATTAGCGAAGCCAGAGGCAGCAAGGATGCTATGCCGAACACCTCTCCCCCACAGGCGATAATATGGCAGTCGTTGCCCAATATATCTATCAAGAACACCCGGAAATATTTGACGAAATTATCCAGAGAATGCAGCAAAGAGTCCCAGGAATTTCTAAGGTAGAAGCTCAAGAAACGCCAGATGGTAGATTAATCCTTAAATTTCAAGACCAAGCCTTTAAAGATCCTTTTATCGATCGCTATGTTTCCGATGGAACCATGAAAATGTTTGCTTATCTAATCCTCCTGTTTGACCCTAAACCTCACCCTTTACTCTGTGTCGAAGAACCAGAAAATCAACTCTATCCGAGTCTTTTATATGAACTGGCTGAAGAATTTGCCAGCTATGCTGCTAGAGGCGGACAGGTCTTTGTATCTACCCACTCTCCAGACTTTCTCAATGCTGTTCCCCTGGACAGTATTTTCTGGCTCACCAAAGAACAAGGAATCACCAAAATCTCAAAAGCCAGCCAAGATAAAAGCCTGATTAATCTCGTCAACGCCGGAGACTTACCTGGGTATCTGTGGCGTGAAGGCTGGTTGACTAGCTAGTTACTAGGTTCTTTAGCGGAAATAGTTTCGAGGTGAGGAGATGGAATCGGAACTTCCTCGACGACAGGATGCTTATCGAGGGTGAGATCGGTTTGTTGAGAACCGGATAAACGTTTAAGTAGTTTAGGTTTAGGGTCATGGAGTAAGTAAATAATACGATCGCCTGCTTGCCAAGTTTCCGCCACTGGGACTACCATTAGCTGTTCTTGACGCAACAGTAATAGAGGGAGAAACTCCCCTGACCGAATCATCGCTTGTAAATGCGATCGCTGAAACTCCAGTCCCGGTTGTCTCAGCAAAGTTTCCCCCAACTTCACCTCACGGTCTTGGACATATTGACTCCACTGTTTAAGGGGAAACTCTGGAATAAAAGCCTGTTGTACCTTCTCTTTACCATTACTGTTAGCCGTTTTCTTTTGGGGTTCTTGGGGAAAAATCGCCAACACACGGGGAGGCTGGAACTCTTCCGCCGCCCGTTGTGCTAAAACTAGATTCACCTCACCATTGCTAGTCATAGCCAGGAAAGTCCCCATAGACTCAAGTCCCGCCTCTTCCAAGACATTAGGATCAAGGGCGCTACTCTGATAAACACGCAACCCTTCATCCTTAGCCTGTTCGCAAGCCTCTGGGTCAGTATCAATAATCACCACGGACTCATTGCGTTCTTGGAACATTTGTCCAATCAGGCGGCTGATAGGATTTGAACCGACAATTACGGCTCCGGTAGCTGTAGATGATGTAACTCTTAATAGTTGAGCCACATATTTAGCCGTTAGTCCTTGGGTGACAACAGTCATAATAATCGTCAGGAAAACCAAAGCCTTAATGGAGTCTCCCCCATTCATTCCCCGTTGAGTCAACAGAATCGCAAATAGGGAAGACACAGAGGCTGATACAATTCCCCTAGGTCCTATCCAAGCAATAAAAAACTTTTGTCGCCAGTTAAGTTTACTCGATAGGGTACAAATCAAAACGTTAATGGGACGGACAATAAACATCAGAGCGAGTACAGTTAACACACTCCCCCACCCCAAGGCGACAATACTTTCTAAAGACAGATCCGCGGCTAACAGAATAAACAGCACGGACACACATAACATGGTCAGTTGTCCCTTAAAGCGGCGCAGTTGACGCATTTCTGGAACCCCGACAGAACGCACCACCATACCGGCGACAACTGCAGTCATTAGCCCCGATTCACTACTGACCAATTCAGCAGCATCATAGAGTCCCCACAGAGCAGCTAAGACGACTAAACTGGTGAGATCCTCAGACATAAACTTAGCTTGTTTGAGACTCCACCCCATTAATGCACCACCGACGACCCCGATAGTGGCACCAATTCCTAGACGAGTGATTAATTCCCGGAACAACTCCACGGGGTCAGCACTACCACTGAGAACTACATTAAGCACTAAGACGGCGAGAATAGCACCAATGGGATCGATTAGCACTCCTTCCCCTTCCAAAATCGCGGCTACGGGTCGATCCACAGAAACCTGTTTGAGTAGGGGACCAACTACAGTAGGTCCGGTCACAACGACTAAGGACGCATACAGAAAGGCGATCGGCCAGGGAAATTCCCCTAGCCAATGAGCAGCCATACCACCACCGACCAAGGTGATCAATGTTCCGGCTGTTACTAAGTTACGGATACTTCCCGAAACAGCCCCTAAAGCTCTCAGTTCTAGACTTAATCCCCCTTCAAACAGAATTAGGGCTACCGAAAGGGAGACAATGACTTCTAAGCCATCGCCGAGTAAGTTGGGATGGACTAGCCCTAAAATATCATTGCCTACTAGGATACCGAATATCAGTAGAAAGACAATGGCAGGAACTTTCAGGTAGTCCGCTAAAACTTGAGCACCGATACCACTAATGATGGTTATGACCATCAGCATGGTGATCTCAAAGGATGTGTCCATAAGGGTTACTGTCGCACGCTCAAAATATCTTTCTTAACTTGATATCAGACCCGCCATGAAACAGAGGAGGATTCCATCTGCTCCAACAAATCAAAAATTGATTATTGTTGAACTTCTGGCGGGGTAACTACTTGGGGTAGATAGTGGGAACTGGGAACAGTGAGGTTAATCTTAACCTATCCTAGATTTGGCGATCGCCTTACCCCCTATATAGCAGTTTATCGAGAACTGGGTCTACGCCATAATCTGGCAAACTCTACCATGGTAGGGGCGGGAATTTGCGTTTGTAGCCATTCGATCGCCTCTTTTTGGGTAGCAGTCCCACTGTAGAATCTACAGACATCGAGTAACCGAATATCAACCACTACTTCCGGGGTGGCGTTCCATTTCTGCTCAAATTCCAGCAAGATAGTCGCTGGAATTTCCCGCTGTAACCACCGCAGAGCTTGATTTTGGTTCGGCAGATCCCGATAATAACGGCACACATCTATAATTCTAATCGACTGGGTTTGGGGAATAGCCTGATTTCTCCACAAACGCGCAAACTCTAATAAGGTCTCCGATGGGATTCTCTCCTGTAACCAGACTAAGGCTTTATCTTCCGTCGCAGAACCACGATAGATCCTACAGATATCAATTAGTTCTAAGGTTGGTGTCGGTGCGGGTGCGGGTGCGGGTGCGGGTGCGGGTTCCGGTGCGGGTTCCGGTGCGGGTTCCGGTGCGGGTTCCGGTGCGGGTGCGGGTGTCGGTTCTGGTGTCGGTTCGGCTTCTACCCTTGGTGGGACGAAGTTTTCCACTTGACCCATTAATGCAGTCCAGGTTTTTAAGCCAGCTACCCCATTTTTTTCTTTAATGCCTTTGTTATCCTGAAAACTGATGACAGCCCTTTCGGTTCCCGCGCCAAAAATGCCGTCAATTACTCCGGGTTCAAAGCCGCGTTTTTTCAGCATTGTCTGCATCAATTCTACTTTCGGTCCCCGTTCCCCTCTGCGGATACTCTCAAAGATGTTTATATCTACCCCGCCTCGGATACCATCAACTTGACCGCGATCTGTATATTGCCAAAATACCCAGGTTTTCCATTTTCCTGGTATGGCTGGTTTTTCGGCTTGGGTATAGTGGGCGATCCATAGGGGATATTCCGAAAAGCGATCGGTGTTCAGTTGTTGCCAAAATCCTGGATAGGTGTAAATTATCGGTTGATATCCGGTGGCTGCTTCGATCGCTTCTAGCCACACAGCAGCGCGATCGCATATTGTTTTGGAATCTAGCCCGTCCGTGGTTTCAATATCTAACACCGGGGGTAAATCTCCCGGTTCCAGGGGAACAGTTCTCAGGAAGTTATCGATTTGTCCTTGAATATTGCTGGCCGGCCTAAAAAAGTGATATGCTCCCCTAATTAAGCCGTTGGCTTTGGTTGCTTTCCAATAGGGAGCAAAAACATCCGCCACAAAGGTGGCTCCCTCCGTTGATTTAATTACAGCAAACTCCATACCGGAATTAGCCACTGCTTTCCAGTCAACGTTGGGTTGGTAGTCTGAAACATCTATACCGCGTATACTCATGGGTTTGACATTTAACAATAATATTTTGATCGGGTATTGGCGAAAATTCGGATCAGCTCATCAAATCGCTATCGGGCCAGTAAATTTAGCCATTGACTCCAGTTTCGCACTTTGACTATCATACTTCTGAGTTCCGTTGATTAACAGTTATGTTAGCCGATCGCTATTTTTTCCGCCGTCCAGTGGCGATCGCTTGATGTATAAACTTTAATATCCCCTAATCCAGCTTGGTTTACCATCTCCTGCACTTCTTCTAAGGTAAATGCCGCCTGTAGGGAATCTCGGAATAGTTGTTTTTGATGCTGGTTACAGTCCCCTGCATATTCCTCTACTAGGCGATCGCGATCGGCTTCATTTTGCGGTCGCTGTAAGTCCCGCAGGAAAATCCCTCCCCCCGGTTTTAATACTCGTTTTACCTCACACAAAAAAGGTAAAGGGTCCCCTAGATGATGCACTATACTATTGGAAATTACTAAATCAAACTGACCGTCAATATATGGCAACTTTTTGGCATCCACTAAGGCTAATTCCACTTGATTACTCACTGCCGCAGCCTTGATATTACTCTCCCCTATTTTCAGCATATTTTCGGATAAGTCAATCCCGATAATTTGCCATCCTGGCTTGTGTTGGGCTATCAAAATCGGGATGCGTGCTGTTCCCGTTCCCGCATCTAATACCATCCCTTTTGATTTGGGTAAAACGGCGATCGCCTGTTCCGCAAAAGCTCTATTCACCTCTACAAAGTCCATAGAGTCATACTCTACAGCCTCCGACCAACTATCCATTACTTCCGGTTCTAACACTCGTTTCATTTAGATTCCTTTACCCATAAACTTTGACAAAAAATCATTTATTAACCTTAAATTATTATTGATGAATTATTGATTGTCAAGTCCTGAACCCTCCTCGGATGATTTTAGGAAACTTGCCTTAAACAAAGTCCTGATGGTTTATAATGAAAGATTGTATAATTTCCCCCTACCATATTGAAAATGGTTGAAAATTTAGTGATTATCGGTTCTGGTCCCGCTGGATACACTGCCGCTATCTATGCAGGACGCGCTAACCTCAAACCCATTGTATTTGAAGGATATCATAAGGGTGGGGTTCCCGGTGGACAATTAATGACCACCACAGAAGTAGAAAACTTCCCCGGTTTTCCTGATGGTATCACCGGACCGCAATTAATGGATCGCATGAAAGCACAAGCCGCGCGCTGGGGGGCTGAATTAATTACCGAAGACGTGATTAAAGTGGATCTCAGTCAAAGACCCTTTACCCTCACTTCCCCAGAGCGGGAAATCTCTACCCATAGTATTATTATTGCTACGGGAGCTACTGCTAAACGCCTAAACCTACCAGGGGAAGAAATTTTCTGGAGTAATGGCATTTCCGCCTGTGCTATTTGTGATGGCGCTAGTCCCCTATTTAAAGGAGTGGAATTAGCCGTTATCGGTGGCGGCGACTCAGCCGCAGAGGAAGCGGTTTATTTAACTAAATATGGCAGTCATGTACATCTTTTGGTGCGTCGAGATGAGTTGCGTGCTAGTAAAGCTATGCAGCAGCGGGTTTTACAAAACCCCCAAATAACCGTTCATTGGAATACCCAGGCATTTAAAGTATTTGGCAATGGTAAACTTGGGGGAATTATCGTCAAAAATAATCGCACCAACCAGGAAAGTGAATTGCGGGTTAATGGTTTATTTTATGCCATTGGTCATACTCCCAACACTGATATTTTTGAGGGACAGTTAGAACTGGATGCTGTCGGTTATATTGTCACTAAAAATAATGGCGTAGAAACCAGCGTTGAGGGTGTTTATGCCGTTGGAGATGTTCAAGATCATGAATTTCGTCAAGCGGTGACAGCGGCGGGTAGTGGCTGCATGGGGGCGATGTTGGCAGAACGATGGTTATCCTCTCATAATTTGGCTCGGGAATTTGCACAAACTCAATCATCATCAGAGACAACAGCCACTCACCCAGAAACTGAGGCCGCAGACACTGAGGAAACTTACGATATCAATAAAACTAAGCATAAAGGAAGTTATGCCCTGCGGAAACTCTACCATGAGAGCGATCGCCTAATTATGGTTAAATATGTATCCCCCACCTGCGGCCCCTGTCACAGCCTCAAACCGATTTTAAATAAATTGGTCGATGAGTTTGATGGTGAAATCCACTTTGTCGAAATTGATATAGAACAGGACCCGGAAATTGCACAAAATGCCGGAGTGATGGGAACTCCAACTATTCAGTTTTTTAAACATAAGGAGTTAGTCAGAGAAATGAAGGGGGTTAAACAAAAAAGTCAGTATCGAGATGTCATTCAAAGTAATTTATAGTTATCCTTTCGGTATGTTAGCTGTTAACTGAACAATGACTTCCACTAAATCTCGATTGGCTCGATTTTGGACCCGCGCGGGTTCCCCTAGTGTTTCCAGTTGGATGATGACAATTGGTTTTGTGATCACAACTGTTTTTGTGGCGATCGCTATTTTCTCCCCAGTATTAGAAAGTTGGGGATGGATACAGAGTCCCACCGAATTTCTCGCCAACCCCATTCATCAACCCCCCGGACTCAAGCACTGGTTTGGAACCAATCGCCAGGGGTATGATATCTTTTCTCGTACCCTATTCGGCACTCAAGCAGCCTGGAAGGTGGTACTGTTAGCAACAGTATTAAGTTTATGTATCGGCGTTCCTCTGGGGCTTCTGAGTGGCTATCAGGGCGGGAAAATAGATCGTTGCTTGTTGTTTTTGATGGATACCATCTACACCTTACCGGGACTGCTGCTATCCATTACCTTAGCCTTTGTCGTTGGTCGTGGGGTGTTTAATGCAGCCTTAGCCCTTAGTATTGCCTATATCCCCCAGTATTATCGGGTAGTTCGTAACCATACCACCAGCGTCAAAACCGAATTATTTGTCGAAGCCGCCCAAGCCATGGGGGCTGATACTTGGACAGTGCTTTCTCGCTACCTGTTCTTAAATGTAATTCAGAGTGTCCCGGTTTTGTTAACTCTGAATGCAGCCGATGCGATCCTGATTTTAGGAGGATTAGGATTTTTAGGCTTAGGGCTACCACCAGAAACTCCTGAATGGGGCCATGATTTACGCCTAGCCTTAGAAGCGCTTCCCACTGGGATTTGGTGGAGTACATTGTTTCCCGGATTAGCCCTTACCATCATGGTAGTGGGGCTATCTTTGTTAGGAGAGGGAATTAGTGAGTGGATAAATCCTAAGACCCGAAATCAAAGTTAAACCCAGAAAATGATTAATAAATCAACAATTGACCACCAAATATTAAGAGATGACAGCAAAAACTTAATGTGATTTAACATTTTATGGGATTCCATTTTTTCAAATTTGAGCTACCTTAACAGAAAAGGCTGACGCAATCTGAGAACTCAATGATCACGTTTACCGTGGAAGTCTTTATTGAACTGGAGTTCTCCGATTCGTCTGGTTTCAGTTTTTTGAGCAGATCCCTTGGCTCAAGACCAAACCCAGCAACTTAGCCTCTATATGATGCAAGTTGGCATTAGTCCTGTGAAAGCGGGAAAACTGAGGATATCCTGTATTCGACAACCCAGTTGGCCGGTTTGAGAATACCCAGTCTTGAAAATTCTCTATTGAGGACAGACCAAGGGATTGAGACCTGAAGTAGCGCCAGCTATGGAATCACCGAGATGGTGCTGACCAGATATGTATTTCAATTCTGAATTAAACTCCTCGAAGTTTCTCCGCGAGGTTTGGGATGAAAATTAAAATAGGATTGCTCAATTAACCTAACCCCCATAGTCTCTTATATGGGCTAACATAGATTGGGAAAGCGATTCATAAATCACTTAATGAATTGTACCTACCATACTTATTGTGTTCCTTGACACGCTAGGGGTAGGGTAAGCCAGAATGAATCGATGGCAGTAGTAGTCAAACTCCCTTGGTCTCCAATGCTGTTGCTAATGGGACTGAGTTGGCTGTTGTAGTTCACCCGGTCAGGGCCGACCCTGGTCAATGAAACCTGAGATATTTTATCTATATGGTTTGAACAACTTTTGTCACCCCTAGCTGATTGGCTGTGTCGGAATTAAATCATCAATAGTTTATGATGATCAAGCCGATGTTACAGTCAGACCCAGTGGGTAATTGGCTAAACTGTCATAAGACAGATATATTCTGTCTCTCGTGATGGATTCTTGAATTGAGGAGCATGAGGAACGCGGCATGATCCAAATAAAAGACGGACTCGCAACCACCATTGAGCCTGAAATGGAAACAATTGAATTATCTGACCCGAAATCTGATCCAGATTTAGTTGAAAATTTGTTTGAACATGGAGAATCTCTCCAACAAGAATTAGAGGAGTCTCAATCTGAAACAGAACTAGCTAAGGCTGGGAGTGCCGGGAAATCTCGGCGACGTGCCCAGACAAAAAAAAAGCACTATACAGAAGATTCGATTCGACTGTATCTTCAGGAAATTGGTCGGATTCGCTTACTGCGAGCCGATGAGGAAATTGAACTGGCTCGTAAAATTGCCGATTTGCTGGAGTTGGAGCGAATACGAGAAAAGCTAATAGAGCATTATCATCGCGAACCTAACGAAAAGGAATGGGCAAATGCGGTTGATATGAGGCTACCAGAATTCCGCCGTCGCCTATTTCTGGGCAGACGAGCTAAGGATAAAATGGTTCAGTCTAACTTGAGGTTGGTGGTTTCCATTGCTAAAAAGTACATGAATCGGGGTTTGTCGTTTCAAGACTTAATTCAAGAGGGAAGCCTAGGGTTAATCCGGGCGGCGGAAAAATTCGATCACGAGAAAGGCTATAAGTTCAGTACCTATGCGACTTGGTGGATTCGTCAGGCTATTACTCGGGCGATCGCTGATCAGTCTCGGACGATAAGACTTCCAGTTCACCTGTATGAAACTATCTCTCGGATCAAAAAGACTACTAAACTCCTATCTCAGGAAATGGGTCGTAAACCGACGGAGGAAGAAATCGCTACCCGGATGGAAATGACCATCGAGAAGTTAAGATTTATTGCGAAATCCGCTCAACTACCTATTTCTCTGGAAACTCCCATTGGTAAAGAAGAAGATTCTCGCTTGGGAGACTTTATTGAGTCTGATGGAGAAACCCCAGAAGATCAGGTTTCTAAGAATTTGCTACGGGAAGACCTCGAAAGTGTATTAGATACTCTCAGCCCCAGGGAACGAGATGTTTTGCGACTACGCTATGGACTCGATGACGGACGGATGAAAACCCTAGAAGAAATAGGGCAGATATTCAACGTGACTCGGGAGCGCATTCGCCAGATAGAAGCTAAGGCTTTACGAAAGTTACGTCACCCCAACCGCAATAGTATTCTCAAAGAGTATATTCGCTAGGGGATACCTACAGCCTGAACCATAATTTGGTCTTATATCACCCAGAGAACAGCTTTCTGGGTGTTCTTTTAGTTTTGTAAGTAAGATGAAGAAAAATTAAATTTGTCGGGAATTAGAGCCGGATGTTTTCTCATAAATTTTAAGTTATTTAAATAAAGTTATAGATTTGTGTAAACAGTTGGCTGAAGGGGAAATTAATTGATAATAGATGGTTTTTCAGAGGTAGGATGATTAGATGTAAACATTTAATTTTATGAAAAACATCAATTTGTTATGGGAATCGCCACCATCAACCCAGCCACGGGAGAAGTGGTCAAAACCTTTGAATCCCTGACTGACTCGGAGATAGAAGCCTGTCTGGAATCAGCAGAGCAAGCCTTTACCCGTTACCGCTATCTGCCTTTTGACAAAAAAGCTGAATGGATGAACCGAGCGGCGGAGATTTTGGAGCGAGATGCACAGAGATTTGCTCAAATCATGACATTGGAGATGGGAAAACCTATCAAAGATGCGATCGCCGAAGCGAAAAAAAGCGCCTTGGTTTGTCGGTTTTATGGGGAAAACGCGCCTCAGTTTCTGGCTGATGTTCCGGCTGCCAGTGATGCGACTCGGAGTTTCGTGCGCTATCAACCCCTAGGAGCCATTTTAGCGGTCATGCCTTGGAATTTCCCATTTTGGCAGGTGTTCCGCTTTGCGGCTCCGGCTTTAATGGCGGGAAATGTGGGGTTGCTCAAACACGCCTCTAACGTGCCTCAATGTGCTTTAGCTATTGCCGAAATCTTCAAAGCGGCTGGGTTTCCCCCTGGAGTTTTCCAAACCCTCCTAGTGGGAGCAGACAAAGTAGCTCAAATTGTGGCTGACCCGCGCGTTAAAGCGGCCACCCTGACAGGAAGTGAACCGGCTGGAGCTAGTTTAGCTTCGGAAGCTGGTAAAAATCTCAAAAAAACAGTGCTAGAATTAGGAGGCAGCGATCCATTTATTGTGCTAGAAAGTGCCGATCTAGAAGCAGCAGTACAAACGGCGGTGACAGCTAGAATGCTGAATAACGGTCAGTCTTGTATTGCGGCCAAGCGGTTTATTCTTGCCGATCGCATCGCCGGAGAATTTGAAAAAAAACTGGTCGCCAAATTTAAGGCGTTGAAAGTGGGAGACCCAATGCTCCCAGATACAGAAGTAGGTCCCCTGGCTACGCCGGGAATTCTCAAGGATATTGACGAACAAGTGCAAACTTGCCTAGCAGCAGGAGCCAAAGCGCTCACTGGCGGTCATCGACTCTCTGAGCGTCCGGGAAACTTCTATGCGCCTACTATTTTAGCTTCCATCCCCCCCGGAACACCTGCTGATCAGGAGGAATTTTTTGGACCTGTGGCGCTCTTATTTAGGGTGAAAAGCCTAGATGAGGCGATCGCATTAGCGAATAGCACATCTTTTGGTCTGGGTGCAAGTGCATGGACTACAGACACTGCCGAACAGGATCGTTTAACTTTAGAACTAGAAGCCGGAGCCGTGTTTATTAACGGTTTGGTCAAATCCGATCCGCGCTTGCCCTTTGGTGGCATTAAACGCTCTGGCTACGGACGAGAGTTAAGCATCCAAGGCATTCATGAGTTTGTCAATGTGAAAACGGTCTGGATTAAATAACTCCGACTCCAAATTAGGGGTAAAAATTACCTGGTTAATTGTTGATATATGACATTTTTACTGGGGGATTTTGCGCCTATATTTGACCCTAAAAACTGCGGAAATTATGCGGATAATTATCCGGTTGTTTTAATCTATTTGTATGGTTGAAAAATTGCCCAATGAATACAGCCGAACTTTTGGTAAAATGCCTCGAAAATGAAGGGGTTAAATATGTCTTCGGACTACCGGGAGAAGAGAATATGGAAGTTCTCGAATCCCTGAAAGATTCTTCTATCCAATTTATCACCACCCGCCATGAACAAGGTGCTGCATTTATGGCAGATGTCTACGGACGTTTGACCGGAAAAGCAGGGGTTTGTTTGTCTACCTTGGGACCTGGTGCTACTAACCTAATGACAGGGGTCGCAGATGCTAACCTTGATGGCGCTCCCTTGGTGGCAATTACGGGTCAGGTGGGTACAGACAGAATGCACATTGAATCCCATCAATACCTGGATTTGGTGGCAATGTTTTCCCCTGTAACTAAGTGGAATGCTCAAATTGTCCGACCTAGCATTACCCCGGAAATTGTCCGTAAGGCTTTTAAATTAGCCCAAACGGAAAAACCCGGTGCGGTTCATATTGATTTACCGGAAAATATTGCTAGTATGGCTGTGGAAGGGCAGCCGCTAAATCGCGATCGCCGCGAAAAAATTTATTGTGCTTATCAAAGCATGAATGAAGCAGCCAGCGCTATCTCTAAAGCTGTTAATCCCCTTATCCTAGTAGGTAATGGAGCTTTGAGAGCTAATGCTAGTGAGGCGGTGACTGAATTTGCTACCCAACTAAATATTCCTGTAGCTAATACTTTTATGGGTAAGGGGGCGATTCCTTATACCCATCCTTTATCTCTGTGGACTACAGGACTTCAGTTGCGGGATTTCATTAGTTGCGCTTTTGATAAAGCTGATTTGGTGATTGCCATTGGCTATGATTTGATTGAATATTCCCCGAAAAAATGGAATCCTAAAGGCACAATTCCGATTATTCATGTGGGGGCTAATGCCGCGGAAATCGATAGCAGTTATATTCCTATTGCCGAAATTGTTGGGGATATTTCAGATTCTCTTCATGAGATTCTGCGTCGGTCTGACCGCACTGGTAAACCTGACCCCTATGGGGTAAAACTGCGCTCAGAGATTCGCCAAGATTATGAACGCTATGCTAATGATGATGGTTTCCCCATTAAACCTCAAAAAATTATCTATGATTTGCGGCAGGTGATGGGACCGGAAGATATCGTGATTTCTGATGTCGGGGCCCATAAAATGTGGATGGCAAGACATTACCACTGCGATCGCCCTAATACTTGTTTGATTTCCAATGGTTTTGCGGCTATGGGAATTGCTATTCCCGGGGCGATCGCCGCTAAATTTGTCAATCCTGAATTAAAAGTAGTGGCTGTTACTGGAGATGGCGGTTTTATGATGAACTGTCAGGAATTAGAAACCGCCCTGCGAGTTGGTACACCTTTTGTCACCCTGATTTTTAATGATGGTGGCTATGGTTTGATTGAATGGAAACAAGAAGACCAGTTTGGCTCGTCCTCGTTTATTAAATTCGGTAATCCTGATTTTGTCAAGTTTGCTGAAAGTATGGGATTGAAAGGATACCGGGTTCAGGCGGCGACTGATTTGGTTCCTATTCTTAAAGAAGCACTGGCTTCGGAAGTTCCTGTGGTGATTGATTGTCCCGTAGACTATCGGGAAAATGCCCGCTTTAGCCAACGGGCTGGCGGTTTGTGCTGTCCTATTTAACTATTGATTTGATTTCACCACCAACCCGCTGAGACTTTCTGATTTTCTCAGATTTGCATTTCTCAGACCCAGCGATCGCCTTTGGTCGCTGGGTACTCCCTTTCTGGGAGAGGGCTTGGGGGCGAGGGCTTATTTGTCGGTTGATTCAGGATTGCTATCAATAGCCTGATACAATTGTGGTCATGTAGGATGTGCAGTGGGTGAGATTCTAAGTATGAAGTTTGTAACCCTAAAAAATGGACAATTGGGGACTTTAGTTGCTCAGACTGTTGTGGACTTAGTTAAAGCTAGTCAGATTTTGGATGAGTCCTTAACTACTCAGACTTTATTAGAATTAGTAGAAGCTGGAGAAACTGCTATTCAGGCGGTTGGGGATTTGACCGAGATCGCTTTCGCGGCAAAAATTGCCTGTGCGCCGTTGACAGATACTCAAATTCTCGCGCCTTTTCCTCATCCTAAACGCAATATTTTTTGTTTGGGTAAAAACTATTTAGATCATGCTAAAGAAATGCTGGGTAGAGTTGACCAGGACGATAAACTACCCACCCAAATGATTATTTTTACTAAAGCTACCACTACGGCGATCGCTACCGGTGACATAATTCCTAGCTATAGCCATTTAACCTCGAAATTAGACTATGAGGCAGAATTGGCGATTATTATTGGTAAAAAAGGCAGTAATATTTTACCGGAAAATGCCTGGGATTATGTATTCGGTTATACGGCTTTAAATGATGTATCGGCTAGGGATTTGCAATCAGATCACCGCCAATGGTTTCGGGGAAAAAGCCTAGATGGTTTTGCGCCTATGGGTCCGGTAGTGGTGCATCGTTCGATTATGCCACCTCCGGCAAATATTGAGATTTGCTGTTGGGTGAATGGGGAAAAAAGACAACAAGCTAAGTTTGATCAAGTTATCTTTGATGTCCCCGCAATTATATCTACTCTGTCGGCGGGAATGACTCTATTACCAGGAGATATTATTGCGACAGGTACTCCGGCGGGGGTAGGTATGGGATTTAATCCCCCCCGTTTCCTAACTGCTGGAGATGAGGTAGTTGTGGAAGTGACAGGGGTAGGTAAATTGATTAATAAGGTAGGGTAAAATATGGGAGAAGATGATATATATAATTTACTCATATCTAGGTTTGACTTATGACTAAACCTCGTTCTGGATATACACTCCCGGTTTTTGCTTGTGCGGCGGCGATCGCAGCTTTGGAGCATCTCCAAGACCCGACCCCTAATGATAAAAATACGGTGAACGTGGATTTAATTGACCCACCAGAAACGGCGGAAATTGCGATCGAACAGGTGGCTCGTATTAGTGATCATGCCGCTTTAGGAATTACTCGTTCAGACCCAGGAGATAACTTAGATATTACTCGCCATACACCAGTTTGGGCAATAGTAGAAATAATAGGCCGTAATATTAACTCCCTAGAAACCCCCATTAAAATTGTCGGTGGTGAAGGGGTGGGAGTCCAGGAAAAAGGGGAACAGGCGGCGATTTATAAATATGCCAAATCCCTGATTTTAAGTAACCTGAAATCCCTGGTATCACTAGGCGATCGCATTCAAGTTACCATTATTTTACCAGAAGGCAAAAAACTAGCCAAACGCACATCTAACGAAGCCTTTGGAGTCATCCAAGGACTATCATTGCTGGGGACAACAGGTATATCCCAACCCCTCAGCGTCCCGGAACAGTTGGAAGTGTATCGGGAGACCCTGGAAGCCAAAGCTACCGACTTTCAGACCCTAGTATTTTGTATTGGTGAAAATGGATTCGACCTAGCCACCCATTTAGGTATTAAGCCCGAACAAATTGTCAAAACGGCTAACTGGTTGGGACCAATGCTAGTAACAGCAGGATTTGTGGAAGTTGAATCAATTTTACTATTTGGATATCACGGAAAGCTGATCAAAATGGCTGGGGGTATTTTCCACACCCATCACCACCTCGCAGACGGACGCTTAGAAATTTTAACCGCCCACTGTGCGGATATGGGATTACCAACCCCAGATCTACAGAAGGTTTTGCATTCTCCGACCACCGAAGATGCTTTATTGTACCTGCGGGAACTAAAAGGGGATTGGGTCGATCGCATATATGGTTCGATCGCCTCGGCTATTGATCATCGCGCCGCCGCCTATATCCACACCCACGCCGAAGTAAATGTCCAGGTGGGGTCAGTGTTATTTGATCGCCAACGTCAAATTATCTGCAAAAGTGCGATCGGTGATACAATTTGGCAGCAAATTTGTTATGCTGGTTAAGATAGTCTCTCAACAAATTATCAGCAAAATTCTCGCATTTTCACTCCTCCCGGTGCTACCAGAACCCACTAGCCCCATGACTCTATTAACATCTACAACCCTGAACTAAATATGACTGTGCAAACCTCAGCCCCAGAGCAAACTCGACCGACACCAATAGCCGAACCGGTTACCTCAGTTAATCGGGAAATGGTTGTCATCTTAGATTTCGGTTCCCAATACTCCGAACTGATCGCCCGTCGCATTCGGGAAACCGAAGTCTATTCCGAAGTCATTTCCTATCGCACCAGCGCCCAAAAATTAGCCGACCTGAACTTAAAAGGGATTATCTTATCCGGTGGACCTAGTTCGGTCTATGACGAAAAAGCCCCCCATTGTGACCCAGAAATTTGGAATCTGGGGGTTCCGGTGTTGGGTGTATGTTATGGAATGCAGTTAATGGTTCAACAACTGGGGGGAGGGGTAGAACGCGCTAAACTAGCCGAATATGGTAAGGCTTCCCTAACTATTGATGATCCGACCGATTTACTCACTAATGTAGAGCAAGGGTCTACCATGTGGATGAGTCATGGTGACTCCTGTACCAGACTACCAGAAGGGTTTGAGGTTCTCGCCCATACCGAGAATACACGCTGTGCAGCGATCGCTCACCATGAACGCCAACTCTATGGAGTTCAGTTTCACCCCGAAGTAGTTCACTCTATTGGTGGTCAAGCCTTAATCAGGAATTTCGTTTATCATATATGCGACTGTGAACCGACCTGGACGACAGAAACCTTTGTCGAAGAAGCTATCCGCGAGATTCGGGCTAGAGTAGGAGATAAACGGGTATTATTAGCCCTTTCTGGCGGCGTGGACTCCTCAACTCTGGCATTTTTACTCCATCAGGCGATCGGAGATCAACTTACCTGTATGTTTATTGACCAGGGGTTTATGCGGAAATATGAACCCGAAAAACTGGTAAAATTATTTGATGCTCGGTTTCATATCTCCGTTGAATACGTTAACGCCCGCGATCGCTTTCTGGAAAAACTCAAAGGAGTGACCGACCCCGAAGAAAAACGCAAACGCATTGGGGCGGAATTTATCCAGGTATTTGAAGAAGAATCAGCCCGTCTCGGACCCTTTGACTATCTCGCCCAGGGAACCCTTTATCCTGATGTCATTGAGTCAGCCGATACCAATGTTGACCCGAAAACTGGGGAAAGGGTAGCCGTGAAAATCAAAAGCCATCACAACGTTGGCGGTTTACCCAAGGACTTACGGTTCAAATTAGTTGAACCTCTCCGTAAACTGTTTAAAGATGAAGTTCGCAAAGTTGGGCGATCGATAGGTTTACCCGAAGAAATCGTCCGCCGCCACCCCTTCCCCGGTCCGGGTTTAGCCATTCGTATTCTGGGGGAAGTTACCGCCGAAAAACTGAATATTCTCCGTGATGCTGATTTTATCGTCCGTGATGAAATTCACAAATCCGGCGTTTATCATGATTTTTGGCAAGCCTTCGCCGTATTGCTTCCCGTCCGCAGTGTAGGAGTTATGGGAGATCAGCGTACTTACGCCTATCCCGTCGTGTTGCGATTTGTCTCTAGTGAAGATGGTATGACCGCCGACTGGTCGCGGGTTCCCTACGATTTACTCGAAACTATTTCTAACCGCATTGTCAATGAAGTGCGAGGGGTCAATCGGGTAGTTTACGATATCACATCTAAACCCCCAGGAACCATCGAATGGGAGTAGGATAATTAATAATTAATAATTAATAATTAATAATTAATAATTATTAGTTGTTCATCCTGTAGGGGCGGGTTCTGCTGTAAATCATCATTCCCACCGGGGTTTTGGTAAACCCGCCCCACTCCCGTCAATCATCACCCCACCCGGATAATTAATAATTAATAATTAATAATTAATAATTAATAATTATTAGTTGTTCATCCTGTAGGGGCGGGTTCTGCTGTAAATCATCATTCCCACGGGGGTTTTGGTAAACCCGCCCCACAGCGGTAAATCATCATTCCCACCCGGATAATTAATAATTAATAATTAATAATTAATAATTAATAATTATTAGTTGTTCATCCTGTAGGGGCGGGTTCTGCTGTAAATCATCATTCCCACCGGGGTTTTGGTAAACCCGCCCCACAGCGGTAAATCATCATTCCCACCCGGATAATTAATAATTAATAATTAATAATTAATAATTAATAATTATTAGTTGTTCATCCTGTAGGGGCGGGTTCTGCTGTAAATCATCATTCCCACCGGGGTTTTGGTAAACCCGCCCCACAGCGGTAAATCATCATTCCCACCCGGATAATTAATAATTAATAATTAATAATTAATAATTAATTATTATTAGTTGTTCATCCTGTAGGGGCGGGTTCTGCTGTAAATCATCATTCCCACGGGGGTTTTGGTAAACCCGCCCCACAGCGGTAAATCATCATTCCCACCCGGATAATTAATAATTAATAATTAATAATTAATAATTAATTATTATTAGTTGTTCATCCTGTAGGGGCGGGTTCTGCTGTAAATCATCATTCCCACGGGGGTTTTGGTAAACCCCACAGCGGATAATTAATCATTATTCCCACCCGGATAATTAATAATAATAATAATAATATAATTATAATTAATTATTATTCGGGTTCACTAGGGCGGGTTCTGCTGTAAATCATCATTCCCACGGGGGTTTTGGTAAACCCGCCCCACAGCGGTAAATCATCATTCCCACGGGGGTTTTGGTAAACCCGCCCCACAGCGGTAAATCATCATTCCCACGGGGGTTTTAGTAAACCCGCCCCACAGCGGTAAATCATCATTCCCACGGGGGTTTTGGTAAACCCGCCCCACAGCGGTAAATCATCACCCCACGGGGGTTTTGGTAAACCCGCCCCACAGCGGTAAATCATCACCCCCACCCGAATCATTATTAATTGTTAATTATTAATTGTTAATTATTAATTGTTAATTATTAATTGTTAATTATTAATTGTTAATTATTCATTGTTAATTATTCATTGTTACTGATGAAAAATGGACTATAAAACTGCCCGTAGTTTCTTAATTGACCAGGGTATGGCTTTGGAAATACAAAATAACCCCGATGCCTTTTTAATTCGTCTGAAAGAAGGTAAGCCCCCGGTCCCTGGTCAAGTGACATCGATTTTGTTAGCAATTAAACTGGTGTATGACTCCCTCAAAGAAACCGATAACTTCGATCGCCCCCTGGTGTTGGCTTTGTATCAATTAGCCATGGAAAGCCATCAGCAATTGATTCTCAAGTCTAAACAGGGTGTCGAATGGCCTCCCCTACTCCAAGAAGATCTTAATCGGATATCTCTGGGGGTGAAAAGTATTTTTTCCGGTCAATGGTATTGACAAAAACCAGATTGTATGCTTACAATGCTAAGGTGTATGGCAGAAGGCTGGTTTATGCCAGCTTGGATGCCACAAGTTTGCTTTAACTTTTTGAGGAAACTAAACCAATGGAGATTCCTGGTAGTAGTAGTTTTATAACTACACATCAAGAGTCCGATTCGTCTACAGAAGACCCTGACCCTGGCCCTAGGTGTGGCTGGCAGTTGATTGGTTTGATGAATTTGCCCCGATCGCTTTATTAGAGATTAGGGGGTTCATCTCCGGTCACTGCTGGGCATAGTGACTGGGAAGGAAGGAGGTAAACCCCCTAGACTATTACTGAATATTTCAATCAATTTCGAGTTGGTTTTTTCTGGTTATTGGAAGAAAAAGCCAGGCTGTTTTTGGATGTTTGATTATTGAATAAATAGTGCAGCCAGTGGACTGGTTGACAGGTTGGATCTTTGAGGATTTATTCAGCCTGAAACTGTGTTTGGTCTACTTTTGCCACTCCCAAAATGACCTTTTGTGAGTCGGTTTTTGCTGGCAAATATCCTCAAAAAATTAAGGCAATAAACATGGTTTGATGCTGCCAATTATCCGGTATTTCGTGAGTAGAGGTGAAAAATGCGTGGCAATGTTTTGAACGATTTACTACAACCTTTTGCATTAGAAGCGGCGAAAAAAGAGGCGAATAGTTTACCAGCTTCGGAATTGGTACAACTGCTGATGCAAATTGAACCCCATAAGCGAGTGATAGCGTTTCGATTACTAGAAAAAAACCGAGCGATCGCTGTTTTTGAATATTTACGCCCGGAAGAACAAGCCGATCTAATTCAAGATATGGAAAATCCCGAAGTAATGACGCTTCTGGAAGCACTTGATCCTGATGATCGTGTGCAGCTATTTGAGGAACTTCCGGCTAAAGTGACTAAGCGACTGATAGGGAAACTCAGTCCCCAAGCCAGGGAAACCGTTAACTTACTACTGGGATATCCCGAAAATAGTGCGGGAAGAATTATGAATCTGCGGTTTATTACAGTCCGCAGTAACATGACCGTTGCGGATGCCCTAAGCATTATCCGCCAATCGGAATTAGACCCGAATCAACTGGCGGTTGTGTTTATTATTGATGCCGAAAGATATTATCGCGGATTTGTTTCTACCGTTAACCTGATTAGATTCGACCCCCATCAAATTATTGGTGAATTAGCCGAGGGAGAAACCATTGCCGTCCGCGCCAGCGATCGCGATTTAAAAGCGGCTAAACTCCTGAAAAATAACGACCTTCCCGCCATTCCCGTAGTCGATAACGAAGGGCGATTAATTGGAGATATCACCTTTGATGATGTGATTGACTTAGTGGAAGAAGAAGCCACCGAGACAATTTTAGGCCAAGCCGGAGTCGGGAATTTATTAACCCGCGATCAAGGCTGGAGTGAAAAACTGGTGCGTGGTCCTTCCATATATGCCATTAGACTGCGGATAATTTTCTTAATTGTCACCCTGATTGGCGGTTTTTTAGTCGGTGGTGTGATCGAAAGGTTTGAAGATACCCTAGAGGCGATCGTGGCGGCTGCCGTATTTATTCCCCTAGTCATGGATATGGGAGGAAATGTCGGCACTCAATCAAGCACTATTTTCGCCCGTGGTTTAGCCTGGAGTCAAATTCACCCCAGCCAGTTTACTGCTTATCTATTCCGAGAAATTCGCATTGGCTTGATTATGGGGGTGATTTTAGGCACTGTGGCGGGAGTAGCCGCCTACTTCTGGCAAGGATTACCTAACGATATCCCCCAACTCGGTTTAGCCGTCGGAATTGCCCTAGCTTGTGTAATTACTCTGGGAGCAATTTTAGGGGCAATGTTACCGATGATTATGCTAAGACTAGGCTTTGATCACGGTCCTGGTGCCGATCCATTTATCACCACAATTAAAGACTTTTCCGGTCTGTGGATTTATTTTTCCCTAGTGGGGTTACTGGTTGGCGTTAGTTAACTGCCATTAAACCCAGTATCTGAGTCACGGAATCACCCTAAGCTGGCAAAAAGATTGTAACAACTAAGGAGATAAGAACATGATGATGAGTCAAGCTATCACTTCCCGCCCCAGTGTTATTTCTACCCTCAAACAAATTTGTTTGCGGAAACAGGAAATTGCACAAATTTACAAAGCTATGGCAAAACGGGAATCTTCGGCATCCCGTCGGGAGACTTTACGCAAAATGGCGAGTTCCTCCGAGCAATCTATTTTATCTCCAGCTTGCACATTGAACCAGTTAGGGGAATCAGTACCTAGTCTCAAATATTCATGGTGGCAGCGGTCATGGCATCAATTAATTGCCCAAGTTAATCTTCCCTTGATTTTGCATTTGATTCAGAAGTTAGAGGCACAGGATAACTATTATTTGAATCAAATTTTGGCTGAATATGGACAAAAAACTACTGCTGCTATCAATGATCGGAGCGAAGATCGGCTGGTTTTGCAACAAATGTTATCTCCCCATTGTCGCTATCGCGGACAACTGACTTCAGAACATCTGCGTTTTAACCAAGTTTTTCAGGATTTTTCTAATCAAGTGGCGATCGCCTGTGCTTTAGAAACCAGTGGTAAAATCTCACCCGGACAAGCAATGGAGCGTCTGGAACAGTTGTGGGAGGAGTTGCAAGACTCCCAACCCGAATCATAACCGCTCCCGAATAGGGCAATATGGGGAGGTTGAACCCCTCCCCATCACTTATTTTTCCGGTGAGTGCTGCCGAAAATATCCTAAAATCAGCAGTCAGTAGGTTCTTGGCATAGTTTAACTCAACTGTGTACAGAGTCCATCGAACCACAATCGGAAGGTGATACATGGAGTGGACAGAAACATTGCTGAGACTGACTGTGGCATTTTTGTTAGGCTCGGCTTTGGGAATTGAACGTCAGTGGCGACAGCGCATGGCTGGGTTACGGACTAATACATTGGTAGCCACGGGAGCGTCTATGTTTGTTATTCTTTCCGTGATGACTCCCGGAGAGGGTAGCCCTACCCGCATTGCGGCTCAAGTTGTGTCTGGAATTGGTTTTCTGGCTGGGGGTGTAATTTTAAAAGAAGGCCTCACGGTTAAGGGGTTGAATACGGCGGCGACTATTTGGTGCGCTGCGGCAATTGGGACTTTATCGGGGGCTGGTTTTTTTTCCGAAGCATTTATGGGAGCCGGTGCGGTTTTGATTGCTAACACGGTTTTGCGCCCCTTGAGTCTTCGCATTAACCAGCAACCTACAGAAGGGACTGAATTGGAATTTAATTATCTCTGTTCCCTGGTTTGTCGGGGTAATGAGGAAGCTAATGTCAGGATTTTGTTACTGGATGCTCTGGGTCAAATGAAGAAAATTAAGCTGCGTTCTTTGCGGAGTCAAGATTTGGATGACTTTAATCATTTGGTTGAGGTTGAAGCTGAAATGATAGCCCAGAATCGTGATGATAATTTGTTGGAGCAAATAATTAGCCGATTAAGTTTAGATCCTTCGATTAAATCTGTGAGTTGGCGGATTCTTGAGCAAGACTATGATGAATAATTAATGGTTGATTATCAATTATTCATGACCCGGTAGAGGCGGGTTACACTGTCAATGCTCCGCCTCCCCATCGATTCGATAAACCTTTAGACCACAACCTCTAAGAGTTGCTGTAAGGGAATATCAATTAGTTGTTGATTGCGATTATAGTGGAAGTCTAAACTTTGGATAATTCGCTCTAGGAGGTAGCTGTCCAGCAATACCTGTAATTCCTGCTTGGTCTTGGGTAAAAATCCATCCTCTTTAGCTACTTCTAAATAACTGCCCAAAAATTTAGCACCTACCCAATTATACCAGATTTTCGCCCATTGTTCCATTTCGGGTACGTTTTCGGGTCGAATCATGCCATTTTCTACCTCGTTGAGTAAAGCCACACGAGTGGCATAATTGAGGGATTGTAACATGGCGGCGACATCCCGCAAAGGCGATCGCTTCATCCGCCTTTCATTTAAAGTGCGGTAGGTTTCTCCCTCAAAGTCAATCACCCAAAAATCTTTACCTGTATAGAGGATTTCATCTAAGGAATAGTCCCCATGACAACGGGTTCGCATTCCGGTAATTTTGAGGTTCAGTAGGGATTGAAAACGCCCTAAAATATACTCATGTTTACTCAGAACTTTTTTGGCTAAATCGCGGGTTTCCGGTTTCATAGAACCCAGTCCTTTTCTCAGCTTTAGCATTACCTGTCCGGTCAGGTTTCGGGAATATTGATAAATCGATCGCTGATACAAAGATGAAAATGGTTCTGGGGTAAAATTCGGATCGTCGGTATCGCTGGATAAGGCAATATGTAACTCGGCTGTGCGTTGACCTAGTAGTTGAATATTACTCAGATATGATCCGATCGCGATCCCTACTTCTTCGGGAATTTCCTCATTTTTTAAGGTTAGCAGAGATTCTGAGGGAACCTCCACCGGAGTTTCCGTGGTTGGTAAAGTTATGCGATCGAAAAAGTCTCGGAGATTATCTAAAGTATAATTCCAAGCCTTAACACCATCGGGAATATATACCTGCAAAACTCCTAAAGTTGTAGACTCTCCGCGACGGGGTTGATATTTTAACCCTCCCATTACTGGCGCAATGTGTTCTAATTGTTGTTTCTGTCCCAAAAAACTGCGAATTTCTAATTCGGGATTAATACCCGGTTCGACTCGGCGGAAGAATTTGAAAATTAGGCGATCGCCATAAACAACTAAGGCATTTTTATCCGTTTTTCCCATTAGCTGAGGGTTGAGTTTCTCTTGACTCATATCTACCCCCGCCAGCGCCTCCGTAGTCGTGGCCGTTAAAGTGCCATGTTTACCCTTATACTGTTGGCGGTTCCGAATCATATCTAAGGGGAGAGTTAAGAAGTCTTGATCAGCACTTGCTTCAAATAAAATTCCCTCCTGATCATCGATTTTTACTGAAGCCAGTACCGCACTAGGAAAGTTAGCACTAACTTCTTTTGATTGTTCACCAATAGCACAAGATAACAGCACTACATAGGTTTCGGCAAACCCTTCCGTATAGTCTACATTTAGCATGACAATAGCTGCTTCCTGTTTCGGAAAAGGAATCGGAATAAAATCAGCAATTGTCACCGACTGCATAACCCTAGATTTACTAATAAACCACGAGGATCGATGCAGATATTCCGGGAATAAAGACTCTAAACGTTCGCGGGTATCCGACTGAGAAAATATTTGATGCCAACTTTTAGCCACTTCTAAAGCTGGCAGTTGGTGGCGGGGACGTGGTAGCAGGCTGGTGGCTGGATCAAACTGAAGCATAAACCAGTAAAATCCATAGGGTGCGATACTCAGAAAATAGCTAGATTCACCAATTTTGGGGAACTGATTTCGCCCGAAAATTTCCACGGGAACCATTCCCTGGAATGGGGTTAAATCTAATTCTACACTCTGCACAAATCGCGACAGGTTTGCCACTACTAAAATATGTTCCCCAGAGTAGGTGCGGACAAATGCTAATACTTTCCTGTTTTCGGGATGTAACAGTTCAAAAGTTCCACGTCCAAAGGCTTGAAAACGTTTCCGCATCGCAATTAAACGTTTCATCCATGACAGCAGGGAATTAGGATTAGCGCTTTGCGCTTCCACGTTGATGGCTTCGTAGTGATATTCAGAGTCTAAAATAACTGGTTGATACAGTTTCTGAGGGTTGGCACGACTAAAGCCAGCGTTACGGTCAGGACTCCACTGCATGGGGGTGCGAACTCCATTGCGATCGCCTATATATATATTATCCCCCATACCAATTTCATCACCATAGTACAGCACGGGAGTTCCTGGTAAGGAAAGCAGCAGACTATTCATTAGTTCAATTTGGCGGCGATCGTTCCCCAGTAGTGGCGCGAGACGGCGACGAATGCCTAAATTTAGTCGCGCTTGGGTATCTTCTGCATAGACCCGATACATATAATCTCGGTCCTCGTCTGTCACCATTTCTAAGGTTAACTCGTCATGGTTACGCAGAAATAATGCCCACTGACAATTATTAGGAATAGAGGGAGTTTGGTTGAGAATATCCACAATGGGGAAACTATCTTCCATTCGTAATGCCATAAACAAACGAGGCATTAACGGGAAGTGAAAATTCATCTGACATTCATCACCTTCCCCATAGTAAGCGGCGGCATCTTCCGGCCATTGATTGGCTTCCGCTAATAGCATCCGATCCTCATATTTGCTATCAATATAAGCCCGTAATCTTTTCAAAAAGGCATGGGTTTCTGGCAGGTTTTCGCAGTTGGTTCCTTCCCTCACACACAGATAGGGGACTGCATCTAAGCGCATCCCATCTACTCCCATTCCTAACCAAAAATCCGCGAGTTCTAACACGGCTTGCTGCAATTCGGGACTCTCATAATTTAAGTCCGGTTGATGGGAGTAAAAACGATGCCAATAATAGGCTTTTGCTACCGGGTCCCACGCCCAATTAGAGGTCTCAAAATCCTGGAAAATAATCCTAACTTCTGGGTATTTGTCGGGGGTATCACTCCATACATAAAATTCCCGTTCTTTACTGCCTTTGGGGAGTCTCCTCGCCCGCTGAAACCACGGGTGCTGGTCGGAAGTGTGGTTAACTACTAACTCGATGATTACCCTAATTCCCCTTTCATGGGCGGCATCCAGAAAGGTTTTAAAATCATCTAAATTACCATAGATATAATTAACATCTCGGTAATCGGAAATATCATAACCATCATCTCGCAAGGGAGAGGGGAAAAATGGTAAAATCCAGATGGCAGTGATGCCGAGTTCTTCCAGATAATCTAATTTTTCCGTGAGTCCAGCAAAGTCGCCAATACCATCGCCATTACTATCACAATAGGCGCGGACTGGCACTTCGTAAATAATCGCATCTTTGAACCAAAGCGGATCATTATTGAGTTTTGATTGTGCCATAGGTTGAATTTCTGTTCGTCAATATTTGCTGATGTTTAGGGGTTTAATGATGGTCAAATGTCAAGGCTTTCCCTCTTACTTCTAAGTTAAGTTTGCCATGGTCATACACTACTTGACCTCCGACAATAGTAACCACTGGCCACCCGGTTAGCTGCCAACCCTCAAAGGGACTCCAGCCACACTTGGTTTGCAATTCTGAGGCTAAAACTGGGCGATAATTGTTTAAATCAACTAACACTAAGTCAGCATCATAACCAGGGGCGATCGCTCCTTTATTCGGGATATTATAACCTTTTGCTACGGCTGTTGACATCCAGTTAGATACCTGGGCAACACTACAACGTCCGACGGCGATCGCCTGAGTTAGCATCACTGGTAAGGATGTCTCAACTCCCGGCATTCCTGAAGGGCTATTGGGATATGGTTTGGCTTTTTCTTCTAGGGTGTGGGGGGCGTGATCTGTAGCAATAAAGTCGATGACTCCATCCAACAACGCTCGCCAGAGAACTTCATTATTTTCAGGCGATCGCAAAGGCGGATTCATTTGAGCTTTGGTGCCAATTTTACCATAATCGGTGATATTTAGCACCAAATGTTGGGGGGTAACTTCTGCTGTTACCCAGGCGGGTTTATCCTGTCGCAGCAATTCGGCTTCTATACCTGTAGATAGATGCAAAATGTGCAATCTTCGTTGATACTTTTTAGACAGCTTCAGAGCCAGTTGGGTGGCTTCTAGGGCGGCTTGTTCATCCTGGATCTGGGAGTGAATGGCTGGATCTGTTTGTCCCGCAAATTCCTCGCGCCGACGATTAATCCGGTCCTGGTTTTCCGCGTGTACCGCAATTAGGCGATCGCCTTTAGCAAAAATCGGTTCTAAAATTTCTTCGTGATCGACCAATAAAGGTCCGTGCATTGACCCCATAAAAATTTTAATCCCAGGACTCGGGTTAGCCTCTAATAAATCCGGTAAATTCTCAGGAGTCGCCCCCATAAAAAAGCCATAATTTACCAAACACTTTTGGGCAGCCCTTTCTAGTTTATCCGCCAACGCTTCCTTTGTGCTAGTTAAAGGGCGAGTATTCGGCATCTCCAAAAACGACGTAACGCCACCTTTAGCGCAGGCGCGACTGGCTGTTGATAAATCTTCTTTATATTCTAGTCCCGGTTCCCGAAAATGAACCTGGGGGTCAATTACTCCCGGTAACAGAGTTAACCCCTCTGCATTTAGGTCCATTTCTGACTCTCCGGCGGCGGGAAGTTCTGAACTAATTTCCAGAATTTTACCCCCCCCCAGTTTAACATCTCCTAAGCTGAAATTGCCATCCGGTAGCAGAATATTCGCGCCACGGATATAGATGATTTGGGTAGTAGACATGACTGATTTGTGACCGTGTAGTTTAGATAACCACTACCATTTTACCATCAACTGGCTACAACTTATCATCATTTAGCTCGGATTAGTTTCCGGGGCGATCGCTTCTTGTAAAATCTCCGGGATTTTTTCCCCACCATCTCTAATAATACTCTCGAATATATCTTGTACAACTTGCCGAATCAAGTCGCTGGTCAAAATTTCTTCAAAGTCCTCTGATGACACATTAGTTAGACGCAGGTTAGGGAGTTGAAAATCGAGAGAACTGGCAAATCCCAAAGGTGCTAAAGTCACATTAACTTTAGTATTCTGAACATCGATAACATCAAAGTTAATTTTTAGCTTAGTTTTCGAGGTTTCCTCTGTGGTTTCAGTCCGTGTCTGCGGTTCCGAAGGTTGGGTGGATTTCAGATTATTGATAATTGCCAGGATATTGTTGTTTAGTAGTCTCTGTTCGATGTTGACATCAATATAGTTAATCGCGAAATTATTGATTTCCACCACATCAGTTAACAGGCTTCTCGGAGTCACATCAATATCCACCTGATGAATCTTGAGAACATGGGGAGTGCTAAAATTATCAGGATTGTTGATGGTCAGATTATTAATCCGCAAATCACCCCGCAATTTATCCAAACTCAAAGATTGAATTTCGGTCGGTACTCCTAGGGTAGAACTCACTGTATTTTCTAGGTAGTTTTGCAATTGGCTATCTACCCTTGATAAAGTCACATTGGCGATCGCAGCTAGGACAATCAGCACCCCGCCCACAATCCCAGCAATAGTTAACCAATTTTTCCGTTTTTTAGTCATGGTTTCACTCCAGATTTAGCCCGTGATTTGGATATATTATAGACCAGAAAATTTCACAGTTGATAGGTTCCCCGTCAATTGTTTGCTATAATTATTATAGCTGTCTACTGTCCACTACTACTGCTTAACTATATTTTACATAAATTGCTGACCATGACTATTTCTCCGTTGCTAATTGAAACCGCCCAAAAAACCCAAGCAGCAGCCCGCCAATTGGCTGTTTTATCTACAGATGCCAAAAATCAGGCGATCGCATCCATAGCCCAAGCCCTAGAAAATGCCGCCCCAGACATTCTCGCCGCCAACCAGATGGACTGTCAGCAAGCCCAAGCTGATGGTATTGCGAAACCTCTTTATAACCGCTTAAAACTCGATGAAGCCAAGTTAAAAGGCGCGATTTCCGGCTTGCGAGATGTCGAAAAATTAGCCGACCCAGTAGGCGCAATTCAAATTAATCGGGAACTAGACCAAGGCTTAAACTTGCGCCGGATAACCTGTCCTTTAGGAGTCTTAGGAGTAGTCTTCGAGGCGCGACCAGATGCCGTTATTCAAATTTCCGCCTTAGCCGTCAAGTCGGGAAATGGCGTAATCTTAAAAGGTGGCAAAGAGGCGATTAATTCCTGTCGAGAACTCGTCAAAGCCATCCGCCAGGGACTAGCCACAACAGCAGTCAATCCCGAAGTCGTACAGTTATTAACTACTCGCTCCGAAATTATTGAGTTATTGCAGTTAGATAAATATGTCGATTTAATTATCCCCAGGGGCTCCAATTCTTTTGTACAATTCGTCCAGGAAAATACCCGGATTCCCGTTTTAGGTCATGCGGATGGTATTTGTCATCTATATATAGACCGGGAGGCAGATATATCCAAAGCCCTACCCATAGTCATTGACTCAAAAATCCAATATCCAGCCGCTTGTAATGCCCTAGAAACCCTGTTAGTGCATCAGCAAATAGCCCCGCAATTTTTACCCAAACTAGCCGCAGAACTCCAACAAAAAGGAGTAGAATTAAGGGGGGATAGTCACAGCCAAAAAATCGTCAATATTGCCCCAGCCACAGACGCAGACTGGCAGACAGAATATACTGATTTAATTCTCTCAATTAAAGTAGTCGAAAATTTAGAAGCCGCCATTTCTCATATTAATACCTACGGTTCAGGGCATACAGATGGCATCATTACCGAAGACCAAGAAGCCGCCCAAACCTTTATGGCAATTGTAGATTCAGCCGGAGTATTTCATAACTGTTCCACCCGTTTTGCTGATGGTTTTCGCTATGGTTTTGGGGCGGAAGTTGGTATCAGTACCCACAAAATGCCCCCCAGAGGTCCCGTAGGTTTAGAAGGATTAGTGACCTATAAATATCAATTAATTGGGGATGGTCATATCGTCGCCACTTACGCCGGAAATAATCCTAAACCATTTACCCATAGAAACTTACTTTAATAACAGCCTAGCCATTTCCACCTAGAAAGGCGGGAGCAATTATTCAGGTTGATCATCTCACCCCCAACATTGCTTAACCCGCCTAACTGATTATGGTTAACTAGATTACACCAAGTTACTAGAATTATTATTTAGCATAAATTTTCCTAAAATTCCCAAAACATAATCATTTCTTAATAGTTGACGATCGCCCCCAAACCGTCCATAATATAAGGTAAGGTCTCAAGGGCTTATAAAATGCAAAAAAATCCAACTGTGCAACTAGCAACTGTAGCAGCCATTGCCTTGGGAGGTTTCGCCGTATTTCAGCCGCCTGATGTCGCCCAAGCGCAAGCAACATCCTTTTACTGCGACATGAACTCCCCCATAGGCTATCCCACCGTCTATGCTCGCACACCCGCCGGAAATAAACCCATAGTTAGCTTATATTCTGAATATTTCAGCGCCTCTGGCTATTCCCCAGAACGCCGCTGTCAGGAAATCGCCCAAAGGTTTACCAACTTTTCCCATACTGGACAACTGAGATATCTAACCGCCGGATATGTCAACAATTTACCAGTAATTTGCGTAGTTTCCGATCATGGAATGCCCTGCGCTAGTAACACCATATTATTTACCATGAAAGCGGACGACCCCGAACCCGCCGAAAGTAAACTTCAGCGACTGTTCAACATCCGCCGAGGAGCCAGTGATATCCTATTTGAAAGCGAAGATGATGCAGGTGTCTACATCAACTTTGATCAATTTTTAGGGGGAGTTCCCGCCGAAAGTTCTACCCCCGCACCCATGACACCATCAGACCCCCCCAGTTCTCAACCGGGGACAGCGTGGTGAGCCTTCAAATATCTACCAAGTATCTCAAGTATCTAAGGTGCAGCAACCACTCAAATTTTTAGCGAGAGCGATCGCCATTAGTTTTCCCCTGTTAGGATTAAGCTGTCAAGCACAAGTGCTGACAGAAGAAGAAAGCAGACAATTTCAGCGGGAACCAACCCTAGCCGCCAACACCAGTCCACCAATTCCCTCAACAGCCGCACTGCACCAAAAAGCTAGACAGATTACTGTCCGCGTTTATTCAGGAAGGATGTGGGGAACCGGGGTAATTATTGACCATCAGGGTGGCATTTATACAGTGGTCACCAATGATCATGTTTTGCTACCAGGGGGAGGGCAAAATTATCGAGTCCAGACCTACGATAACCGCATCCATGCTGCCGAAATAGTTAACTCTATATCTTGGTTTCACAATGATTTAGGGATTGTGCAATTTCGCAGTGTAGATCACTCCTATAATGTAGCAGCGATCGCCTCCACCCCAGTAGACCTAGGAGAAACGGTAATCGCGGCTGGATTTCCCTTAGAACCCGACCCATCAGCCCCCCAAGGGTTTGTGATTACAGAAGGTGAAGTCTCCCTTTGGATGCCACAGCCATTTATCGGAGGTTATCAGGTAGGATACACCAACGACATTTTTTCAGGAATGAGTGGCGGACCCCTATTAAATCGCCGAGGGGAACTGGTGGCTATTAATGGAATGCACAAATATCCACTGTGGGGAAATGCTTATGAATTTGTAGACGGTTCATCCCCGGACCCCGCCCTAGCAGCAAAACTGGTTGAGTACAGTTGGGCGGTTCCCATTCACACCGTGTTACAACTCGCCCCCAATTTCACATCAGCAAACACCATCAACCCCAAACCCTCACCCCCCGTTGAACCCGTTGAACCGGTATCCTCACCCTCGCAATGGTTTTGGTAAACCAGAACAAATATCAGGTTAGGAACAATGACAAAAATGCGATCGCTTACTCAAAATCTACTACTGTTAGCCGGAGTCTCCCTATTAGCGACTCTAGCGCCCGCCGCCCTGGCTGCACTTTCCCCCGCAGAAATCAACTCCATCGCCAGCCAAACCACCGTATTAATTGCGCCAGAATTGCGACCGGAACTCATCGAAGCCCTAGAAAATAACTACAGAAATCCCCTAGCCAGCCAAAACAACCCCGATGGCGTATGGCATCCCGGCTCTGGTGTCATTATCGCCCGCGAAGGTAATCGCCACTATGTTCTGACTGTTAGCCACAACTTCCGACAGCGAGACCTAAATGCTGGAATCTCTTACGGTATCCGCACCAGTGACGGTAAAGTTCATATAGTCCAACAACCCAACGATGGGCGAGGCTGTCCCCTCAACGGTTCTCCCACCCCAGGAAATTTAATGAGATTTGGCTGTTATTCCATCAGCCTACCCACGAGAGTAGACGGACCGGATCTAGCCGTAGTAGTATTTGAAAGCGATCATCACTATCCTGTAGCCCCTTCCGCGACCGAAAACTCCCTCAATGTGGGCGACCCTATTTATGTTTCCGGCTGGCCTGACCCCGAAAAAGAAAGAGATGCCACCACCGGACGCTGTCTCGGGAGAGCAGCCCGTCGCCAAAGACGATTTACCTGGGGACCGGTTACGGGAGTAGTTAACCCCGCCAGCAGCGAAAACGGTTATAGCATTTTTTACTTAGACAATACCCGTCCGGGAATGAGTGGCGGTCCTGTATTTGACAACCAAGGTCGCGTGGTCGGCGTTCACGGTCGCGGTTCCGCTGGGAAAGCCCAACTGGTCAATCGATTCTGTTCGGTTAGTAATGCCCCCAACGCCCAAGCCTTTGAGTCGGGGGATTTTGCGATCGAAGGTCAAGGAACCGGACGCGCAGACCCAGAGGCTCTACGAACCCGCTTTAGTAGCGGTCAAGCCTTTAATAATTTTATCGGCTTAATTCGCCGCACGGGTTTAAATCTATCATTTAATACCAATCCTCCACCGCCCCAAATGATTCAATTCGCCTTGACCGCCATTCCCGCCGGAAGTAGCACGGGAACGGTAGATTTTGCGATCGGATCTGTTCCTGTTGGCAGTTTTGATGACCCTCAAGATGTAATTCCTAACATTTATGATAGTTACAGTTCTTTTGAGGGATTAGGTTCTCGACTGCGAGATACACCGTCTGGCGGTTGCGATAGTCTACTTTTGGGAGAGCCTTGTTGGTAAATGTATGTTATAATAGCCCAAATTAGACTGGCTCCCGTGTCTTGGTAGTTGCGACAACTACTGGGATATCATCTGAAAAGTTAACTTATGACATCTTCCTTGCCATCTATTCTGATTGTAGATGATGACCCCGATAATTTTGATGTAATCGAAACTTTATTATCAGACCAAAATTATCAGTTGCATTATACATCTAATGGGACTCGGGCGATCGCCTCCTTGGATATACTGCAACCCAATTTAATTTTACTCGATGTCATGATGCCCGACATGGATGGCCAGCAAGTTTGTCGCGCTATTAAAGACATTCGCAAATGGCAAACTTTACCCATTATTATGGTCACCGCCTTAGACAGTAAAGAAGACCTCGCCCGCTGCTTAGAAACCGGGGCTGATGATTTTATTAGTAAACCCATTAATCGGGTGGAACTCGTTGCTAGAGTTAACTCTATGTTGCGGATAAAGTCTCAATATGATGACCTGGAAGCTATTCTAAAATCCCGCGAAGATATGGTTAATATGATAGTTCATGACCTGCGGAATCCTTTAATGAGTTTATTATTTAGCCTATATCTTTTACAGAGGACAGAACTTCCCCATAAAATTGAAGATAAAATTGGTAAATGCTTACTCTCCGCCCAACGTTTACAAGCGTTAATCAACGACTTGGTAATCATGGGGAAAATGGAAAACCGACACATTGAGTTAAATTTGGCGGATGTTGATCTGTGTACTACTATTCAATCCACTGTGGAAAATTTCCAGGTTATCGCCACTCAAAAAAATATCCAACTTATTTGTCAACTTCCCGCGCCTGGTGGTACAATTAGAGTGGATGAGGCACTATTTACACGAGTTTTAGATAACTTACTTTCCAACGCCACGAAATTCTCACCCCGTCATAGTGAAATTATTATTAATGCTGATTATCTTACCCCCAAAGGTGCTAGGGTCCAAGTAGTTGATTTTGGTCCGGGAGTCCCGGAGGAATTTAGAGCGAGTATTTTTAATAAATATGACATCGGTAAAATAGTTAAAAATGTCTCTCAAATTGGCTTGGGATTGGCTTTTTGTAAAATGGTTGTTGAAGCACACGGCGGACACATTAGAGTTATCCCTAACCAACCACAAGGCAGTATTTTTGAGATTACTATATAATAGTTATTTCCGACTGTCGGAAAACAAGGGCAGCCCCTAAGACCGCCCCCAGATATTAACAGTTGGTAATTTTAGCGAACCTGCATATAAACGGCATCGGATATAGTCGGAATTTCTGCATACTGTCCCCGGATAGATTGGACAATACCATAACTAACAGAGGCTAAAACACCCAAGAAAATCATATTAAACAGAGTTTCTTGGATAAACCCTTGCAATGGGATAATCCCCAAAATCAGACTACAGCCCAAAATGATAATATTCAACAAAATCGACTGCATGGCATTAAATCTGATAAAGTGGGGGATATTTTCGTTACGCACCACCAGCAGATACAGCAAGAAAAAGACAATCAGACCCGCAAAAGGAATAGACTGAAAAATTGCCATTAGGGGAGCTACGGGAATCAAAATAATCTGTAGTATGGGAAATTGAGTTAATAAAAATCTGCCGAACTGTACTCCATACATCAAGGGTAGCATATAGGGCAAACAAGCAAAAATGCGATCGCGAACAGTCGTTGTCCCACGCCAATTCATAGTCAGCTCTCCTGTTAACCAAAAAAAGTCGATACTCCCAGGATAACGCAGTGACGACGGAATATGGCTCAACTACCAATTTAGATTTCACAGAGACAGCCCCCGTTATAGCCAAACCTAACGGGAGTATGAATAGCGATCGCTCAACCCACGCCGCCAGTTAAATATTAGCAATGCGGAATCCCATCTGACACTCATACTGACCGGGTTGATTATCTCCGGGTTTACGGATCAGATGACCACAACTGAGATGGTCGCCACGCCATCGGGGTTGACCGCTATGGTCGGCGAGTAAACACCCCTGACACACTTGATGGCTTTCAATAATTTGGTTTTCCATGACCATGACTAACATAATCCTCCCTCCCCGCGATTGCTGAAGCCCTATCCCCATTATATTTTGAGATTCGTTAAGACCCCAGGATTGATGCACAACTTAACATGGCCATTAATATCAGGTTGTGTCACGGGATACATCCAATGATCAGATTTTGTTGGCTGGGGTGGAAATATCAACTGGCGGCGGCCAGATTTTTCTGGGTTAAATGTATCTGGGGGCAGTAAGCGGGTTATGATGGTGAATTTGGGGCGCACTTTCAAGCGATCGCTCCATAGTACCAAAACCTAAGAACTCTGAAAGGGGAATTTATACAGTGAGTGACACCAACCTAGACCAATTAGCCCAAAGTGATCCAACGGTAACAGAACTCATCGGACAGGAATTACAGCGTCAACGGGAACACCTGGAACTAATCGCCAGCGAAAACTTTACCTCCGCCGCCGTTTTAGCCGCCCAAGGGTCAGTCCTCACCAACAAATATGCGGAAGGACTCCCCAAAAAACGCTACTATGGCGGTTGCGAATTTATCGATCAAATCGAGCAAATAGCCATCGATCGCGCTTGTCAGCTCTTTGATGCTACCCATGCGAACGTTCAACCCCATTCAGGCGCTCAAGCTAATTTTGCCGTGTTCCTGGCTCTCCTACAGCCGGGAGATACAATCATGGGGATGGATCTATCCCACGGGGGACATTTAACCCACGGTTCCCCGGTCAATGTGTCGGGTAAATGGTTTAATGTTTGCCACTATGGAGTCAGTCCAGAAACGGAAACCTTGGACTATGACAAGATTTTGGAACTGGCTAAACAACATCAACCCAAACTGATGATTTGTGGCTATTCCGCCTATCCCCGGATTATTGAATTTGACAAATTCCGAGCGATCGCCGATGAGGTGGGAGCATATCTCCTAGCGGACATCGCCCATATTGCGGGACTGGTCGCCACAGGTCATCACCCCAACCCATTACCCCATTGTCACGTGGTCACCACCACCACCCATAAAACTCTGCGGGGACCTAGGGGGGGGTTAATCCTTACCCGTGACCCAGAATTGGGCAAAAAACTAGATAAAGCGGTTTTCCCCGGTACTCAAGGCGGACCCCTGGAGCACGTGATTGCTGGTAAAGCGGTCGCCTTTGGGGAAGCACTAAAACCGGAATTTAAAACCTACTCAACCGAAGTGATCGCCAATGCTCAAGCGTTAGCTAACTGCTTACAGCAACGGGGCTTAAAAATTGTTTCTGGTGGTACAGACAACCATCTGATGTTGGTGGATTTGCGATCGGTGAAAATGACCGGAAAAATTGCCGATCGCTTGATGAGTGAAATCAACATCACCGCCAATAAAAACACAGTCCCCTTTGACCCAGAATCACCCTTTGTCACCAGTGGTCTGCGGTTAGGTTCTCCAGCCATGACCACCAGAGGGATGGGAATTTCAGAATTTATGGAAATCGGTAATATTATCGCCGATCGCCTATTAAATCCTGATGATGACACAGTGACAGCCGACTGTCGCGCGCGCGTCGCCCAACTTTGCGATCGCTTCCCCCTATATCCCCATCTACAAATCAAAGTTCCCGCACTGACTTAATCAGTTTCTGGGTCTGATGGGTGCCAAAATAACCAACAATACCCCCATCTTTTAAAGGGAGACTGTGATCAGGCGGTTCAAAATATAGTAGACTCACCCTGAACTAGCTTTTAGCACCCATCCCAAAAAAACTTTGATCAGATGCCCTATCCTTTTTATCATCTGCTGGCTTTTGTAATTTCTACCGTCGTGGTCCTGTGGAGTACACCGATAGTCAAAAATATCGGGCTGAAAAGTGGACGAGTAGATTTACCCTGCGATCGCAAAGTGCATAAGCGTCCTATGGTTCGCTTGGGGGGAGTTTCTATCTTCATCGGTACACTCATCGCACTACTATTAGTTTGGTGCTTGGGTGGTTTTATCGGCGCAGATGGTCAGCCCCTCCCCCCTAAACAAGAATTTGAAATTTTAGGGGTCGCTATAGGCGCTATAGCATTCTTTCTCATTGGCTTGGGAGACGATTTATTTGGTCTGTCTCCCTTAACTCGATTAATCTTACAAACAGCGATCGCCAGTTCAGTCTGGTGGGTCGGAGTCCGCATTGAATTTCTGAGTATCCCCTACTTTGGCGGCTTAATACATATCGGCTGGTTAAGTTTACCCGTCACCGTCCTTTGGTTAGTGGGAATGACTAATGCTATAAATTGGATTGACGGTCTCGACGGTCTCGCTGCTGGAGTTTCCGGTATTGCAGCCGTGGTGATGTTAATCGCATCTCTATATATGAATCAACCCGCCGCCGCCCTCATTGCCGCCGCCCTAGCTGGGGGGTGTCTGGGATTTCTCCGATATAATTTTAACCCCGCTCAGATTTTTATGGGCGATGGCGGTTCCTATTTTATGGGGTTTACCTTGGCTGGTGTCGGAGTTATTGGTTTAGTTAAAACTACCGCCGTAACCTCTGTTTTACTACCCTATCTAATTCTAGCTGTGCCGATTTTGGATATGTCAGCAGTTATTATTGAACGATTACGACATGGAAAATCTCCCTTTGCTGCTGATAACCGCCATCTGCATCACCGACTACTAAAAGCGGGTTTATCTCAAAGGTTAACCGTTCTCTTTATCTATACTCTCACCCTATGGGTAGGGAGTTTGGCTCTGGCTTTCTCCGGTTTTCCCAGTGGTTTGGTCTATGCTTGGGGGGCTACCGGATTGTTGGGTTATACCAGTTGGAAAGCCGTAAAGCGTGCCAAATCATCAAGTTAATAATCTCTGACGATTTTTCATCATCAAATATATGACGGCTGAAATTATTTGTGTGGGGACAGAATTACTCCTGGGTAACATTACTAATACTAATGCCCAATTTCTGGGAGAACAATTAGCCGAACTTGGTATTCCTCACTATTATCAAACTGTGGTGGGAGATAACCCAGAACGTCTCAAAAAAGCGATCGCGATCGCCTCGGAAAGATCACAACTCCTAATTTTTACCGGAGGCTTGGGACCGACTCCCGACGACCTGACGGTAGAAACCATTGCCGACTTTTTCCAGACCCCCCTGATTGAAAAACCAGAAATCATCCAAGATATTGCCCAAAAATTCGCCAGCCGTGGGCGAGAAATGTCTCCCAGTAACCGCAAACAAGCCCTAATTCCCCAAGGGGCAGACATCCTCTACAATCCTATTGGTAGCGCTCCGGGGATTATTTGGCAACCAAAAGGCGATCGCCTCACCATCCTAACATTCCCCGGAGTTCCCGCCGAAATGAAACGAATGTGGGTAGAAATCGCCATTCCCTACCTACGGCTACAAGGCTGGTGTTCTCAGACCATCTACAGCTGCATCCTCAAATTTTGGGGCATTACCGAATCAGCATTAGCCGAACAAGTAGCCCCCTTCCTAGACCTACAAAATCCCACAGTAGCCCCCTATGCTAATTATGGCGAAGTCAAACTGCGAATTTCCGCCTGTGCCGAATCTGCCACCCGCGCCGCCGCACTTATTGAACCAATCGTAACCCAATTAAGACAAATTGCCGGATTAAACTGTTATGGTGCGGATGATGACACCCTCGCCTCCGTGGTCGGTCAGCATTTGCGACAAACACAACAGACCCTGAGTGTAGCTGAATCCTGCACCGGCGGCGGTTTGGGTAAAATGATTACCGAAATTTCTGGCAGTTCCCAATATTTCTTAGGTGGAGTTATCGCATACGATAACCGCATCAAACACCAACTCCTGGGAGTTAATGCCACCGACTTAGAGCAATTGGGGGCAGTATCCGCTACAGTTGCCGAACAAATGGCTCTGGGAGTGCGATCGCTCCTCCAAACCGACTGGGGACTATCCATAACCGGAATTGCTGGACCATCAGGAGGTACAGACAGCAAACCCGTCGGATTAGTATACATCGGACTAGCCCAACCCGACGGAACCGCCACCGTCCAAGAATTTCGTTTCGGGGACCAGCGAGAACGCTCCTGGATTCAACGAGCCAGCGCCTGTAGCGCCCTAGACCTACTCCGCCGCCAATTTTAACCTGATCATCTTGCCAAATTCTATGAAGATTTGTTATGATTAAATCAGTGCTGGGCAACTAGCTAATCTTAGGGTATGTCAGTTTTGCTAACAGTAGGCACTGAAGGCTAATAGTCTGTCTACCCATTTCGTGTAGGAGCAGTTCCGAAATTGCTACTACCCTAAAATCAAAGAAATTGCGGGTTGGAGTTAGATTAGCCTGCGAATTTGTAAAAAGGAGCCATTTTTGCAATGGAATACATTGAAAAGGTACTGGAGAAACTCCGGGAATGGGCGCGGGATCTAATCGAAGCATTATTAGGTCCAGAAGCACAACCGGAAGCGGAACCAGTTCCTGTCCCAGTAAGAGATTTTCCTCGCCAGAGATAGTAGTAAATCAGTCTAAAGTCAACTGCTGAGGTATTAAGAAATTGTTAAGTATTCTGGTGCTGCATGGTCCTAACCTAAACCTCTTAGGTCAGCGGGAACCGGGTATCTATGGCAAAGCCACTTTAGATGACATTAACCAACTGCTAACACAGGAGGCAGCATCATTAGGGGCTGAGGTTGTGGCTAGGCAGTCTAATCACGAGGGAGTCTTGGTCGATGCCATTCACTCAGCATTAGATCACCATCATGGCTTGCTGATCAATGCAGGAGCCTATACTCATACCAGTATTGCTATTAGGGACGCTATATCAGCAGTCAAAATTCCCACTGTTGAGGTTCACCTGAGTAATATTTACACCCGCGAACCCTTTAGGCATCATTCCTATATAGCCCCGATCGCGATCGGTCAGATTAGCGGTTTTGGGGCTGATAGTTATTGTTTAGGTTTGAGAGCATTGGTAAACTATCTGCGATCGCCCTAAAACCCAAACCTTCCACATGGAACACCCATTATTAGCAAAGTTCCAAGGCGCTTTGCTAGGCGCGGCTTGCGGTAGTTATCTCAGTCATCACCCACCCGAACCGGACTGGGTGGGTTTAACTATGGCTTTCACCGCCAGTCTCATTGAGCATCAAGGCTTAGATTTAGACCATTGGGGTCAAATTTGGCAAAAAAGCTGCCAGCGCCCCCCAGATAGCCCACCAAACCCCGATGAAGCGGCTTTAATTGCCTTCCCTGTAGCTCTATTTTTCCATGAAAACCGACCCCTCCAGCAACAGCAATTAAAACAATTAGCCGAAATATGGTCTGAGAGTGATGGCAGTCTGGAAAGGGAAGCCACAATGTTAGTGATGGGTGAAATCATAGCCCAAATCATGGCAACAGCAAGGGATAATCGCCCCATAATACCGAGGATATTAGAAAACCTATCCACCAACAACACCAGGGTTGAGCAGCAACTGTCTCAGGTGCAAATAGCCCTAGCTGAATCAATGACGCTGATACAAACACAGGCGCATTTGTCGAGTTTTCCTCATTCCAGCCTAGCCCTAGGATTGTACTGTTTTCTGAGTACACCTGAGCAACCCCTATTAACCCTAAAGCGTTCATCCCAAGTTAATTCAAGGTCTGCACTGACAACCATCATCAGTGGTATATTATCGGGAGCCTATAATACTCTGTTAGGCATTCCTGTCGGTTGGAGAATCAACCATCAAACTCCCCACCCCCCAGCGGAAATCTCTATGCTTGACCTAGGAGAAAAATTATTTAAAATTTGGTCTGGGGTTGATCCATGCGCCCTGGACAGTGCTTTAATTTAACAGGTCCACAATATGGCGGGGGTTATCTAGCGATCGAAAGGCGATCGCATTATTCTCCATAGTCTTAGATCAGGGGTTTTGCTTCTGGAAGTTTGCCGATCCGATATTTGGTGGCAATTTCCCAGACGGTGGGACTGCTAACCATAATGTAATGGTTGGGGTTACGAATTGTGGTCATTGAAAAGCCACCAGAGGAGGATATGAGTATCAACGAGATAGCTTATTCCCATCGCTGCAATTCTTCTTCTGGTAAAGGTTCAAAAAATGCGTCTGAGAGTTCTCCGGTGAGTAAACCAGGGCGGCGCGGTTCCGCTTCGTTATCGGTCACAGTGGCAGATTTTTCTGGATTTAAACCCAAACGGAAATAGTGAATTAGGTCATAAATTTCGGTGAGTTTGTCTTCGGGAATAGCTTGTAATTCTTGGATGATTTTTTCAATTAACATAAATTCTGCCATATTCCATGGTTAGATTAACTAGAAATATCCCAAATTTTAGGCGGCGGTGTCCTCGTTACTGGCAGCCATTTCTTTAGCCTTTTCGCTGGTGAGATTTTTCTGGGTGTTGGGTTTCGTCCCATAACTCATCCAAGCTGAGGGCGTGGGAGTAACTTTACCCCAGCCACACTCTACACACTGCACATATGTTGTCCCCACCTGAGAACATTGCCCGGATCAATACATTGAAACTGCCGAACAGAACCATTGACTATTCCAAAAGTTAGACTCAGACCTGTTCTATATTTGGCATAGGTAACAGCACTGACATCGCCACAATTGCTGATTATTTGGTGCGATAGAGAGTTAAGCATTTGAGGAGAATTTAATATATCATCCGCCCACTCAAATTGTCGTGGATGAAAGGGGTATCCACCTAACTTAACTACTAGATGAGCCAATCGACCGGAAGGAAAAGCCCGCCACCTTTCTCTAACGTCCCTAACTTCAAAGTTAACAACGATATTCCGACGATTTTGAATAGTGGTCCTAACGTTTATTACTGCATTACGACAAGAATTAGACTGTGCAAAAGATGGCAATTGACTGCCAAAAAGCAGACTTATACTACAAAAGAGAACGGTGATTGATTGTTTCATAAAAAACTCCTATCCGTGATGGCGGCGAGGGTGGTAAAGGTTTCTTAGGAGGTTTGGGGGGTGGCTATGGTCTCAAGGCGGGGGTTCCCGGCGGATAGATTCTGGCTTTGACTCCCTTGTGAATAAACTCGATCGCACCATTAGCACTATAATACCATCAGAGGATAGGTGATTGTCGATTTTCCGGGCAAGTCGCCCCTCAATTCCCGCCGCCAATCTATGTATCCCGACACTCAAAAAAGGGGGTGGTTCGCGGGACTTATACCCGTCCGAACAAAACACAAGTTAAAATAACAAATACTGCCCGCCGCTAGGCAGAAAAGGGGCGGATTCGAGGGGTCTAGGACCTAAATAACTACTGGTGCGGAAATATGACTCATCCCAATTGAGGAATATCGCGCCGGGGATTTAGGTTAAATTTAAATTGTGCCGGATAGGTTTGTATGGATAGGTTTGAGTCAATCACCCGACAGATTGAAAGGCTTCGGAGTCATACTCGCCATTTATCATCGCGAGGAGGGACTGCTGAAGTGGTAAATCAGGGTACAAATAAGCAAAAATCTAGTGCGATCGCATTGAATAACTCAGAAACTGCGGCGGGAAACGGTAACGGTTCCCCGACCCGGAAAAGGCGATCGTCTCAAATCGGTTATCCCCTCCTGTGGGTAATAGCAATTAGCACCCTCACAGGTGTCATGGGGGTTCGCTTTTATAACCAACCCAGATTATCAGTCGGCAGATATGCTCCCGAATCCTTTATCGCTCCGGCTGATGCTACTATTGAAGACATAAAAACCACCGAAGAAAAGCGCCGAGCCGCTCAGATGGGGGAGATATCCGTTCTGGTTATCGATCCGACTATTGACCGGGAAATTCTGCAAAACCTGGAATCAGTATTTGATCAAATTAACACCATTCGAGAATTAGCTGGACCCCTTCCCTATGTTAACACTGGCATTGTCTCCACAGATGTCCAGAGCCATATTCGCCAGCTACCACAACGACAATGGCAAGAGTTGATTACCAAAGTTAATCAGACCCCTAGTTTAGAAACCACCGACGAACCGGAAACCGTCACGGTCGATAAATCTAATATCCAAAAGTTTAAGAGTAAATTGGAGCAGGAAAGACAGCAACGTAAGGCTTATTTACAACTGTCTCAATACCGCAACCGAGTTGACGAGGAAGTTTTTTCAGATTTAATCTCGGAAATCTCAAATGCTCGTCGCAGCTATGCCCAAGCGGTTGATTTACTCTCCGAACAACAGACCTCAGAAGCTAGAGAGCTATATGATAGCACTGTATTAAACTGGTCTGATCAACTATGGCAAGAGACCCAATTTAGCATTTTACAGATAGCTAGACAAATGCTATCCCAAGGTATCGCTCTAGGTTTACCTAATGACATTATCAGACAAGCTGCCAGTCTCCATATTAACGGTGTAATTCCCCCAGAATCCCAAGGCTTTGCTAATACAGTTTTAACCAGATATCTCCGACCTAATTTGATTAAAGATCCCGTAGCTACCCGACGACGAGCTGAATTAGCTGCCCAAAAAGTTGAAACTGTGATGGTGAATGTCAATCAAGGTGATGTGATTATCCAAGAAGGTGAGACGATCACTCAGCGAGAATTTGTCATCCTTGACTATTTTGGGAAGAGTGAACGGGGGATTAATTGGAGAGGCTTAATGGGGTTTGTCTGCTTAGTGACAGTCTCGATTGTGATTGTGCTTGTAGTACAAAGAAAATTCCGTCCGGGTTTGCGACGACGAGATTATATTCTCTTATTGATACTAAGTCTCAGCACTCCGGTGTTATTACTGTTAAAAATACCAGCTACGAATTTGCCAGCGGTGGGGTTATTAATCGGGAGTTTTTATGGCTCTGCAGTCGGTGTGACTGTGGTAACTCTCCTATCAATAATGCTTCCCATTGGTATGGAAATTGAGACCATTTCCCTGGTGGCTAGTGCCGCTGGTGGTCTGGTGGGTAGTTTAATGGCTGGAAAGTTGCGATCGCGTGAAGAATTAGCCCTCCTAGGTGGGGCGGTAGGTATAACTCAAGGGCTAGTTTATTTAATCGCTACCCTGATGGTAAGTTCTACGGCTACGGTGATTTTTCATGTGCTGCTGGGGGCGGTCACTCTCAAAGTTTTGGAAGGTTTGGCTTGGAGTATTGTCGCTTTAGGATTAAGCCCCTATTTAGAGCACGTTTTTGACCTAATTACACCCATACGACTAGCAGAATTAGCTAATCCGAATCGCCCCCTACTGAAAAGATTAGCCACAGAAGCTCCTGGCACTTTTCAGCATACCATGTTTGTGGCTAGTTTAGCAGAAGCCGCCGCCAGTCACCTAGGCTGTAATGTGGAACTGGTACGGACGGGAACCCTTTACCATGATATTGGTAAAATGCACGACCCCCTAGGATTTATTGAAAATCAGATGGGTGGTCCGAATAAACATGATGAAATTGACGACCCCACAGAAAGCGCTCGCATTATTAAAAAGCACGTCAGCGAGGGTTTAGTTATGGCTCGTAAATGTCGCTTACCTAAAGCTATTCAGGCTTTTATCCCCGAACATCAGGGACAAATGTTGATTGCTTATTTTTACTATGCAGCCCAACAAAAAGCCAAAGAAGATAATAGCATTGTAGTTAAGGAAGAAGATTTCCGCTATGATGGACCTATCCCCCAATCTAAGGAAACTGGTATTGTCATGTTAGCAGATTCCTGTGAGGCGGCATTGCGATCGCTTAAAGATGCCACCCACGAAGAAGCCTTACAAATGGTTAATAAAATTCTGCGCGCTCGGTGGCAAGATAATCAATTAGTAGATTCGGGATTAACACGGGAAGACATGGCAAAAATTGCCGAAATTTTCGTCCGGGTCTGGGAACAAGTTAACCATAAACGTATCGCTTACCCCAAAGGTGTTTTCTCATCAAGATAATGGATAATTGACAAATGTTTTCCCAAGTTTATTATTTACTCTGCTCTCAAAAAGATGGTCAATATGTAGCCGCTCATCCTAACCCGGATTTACCCGAAAGCTATGTGCTGCTATTTGCCGAACATTTTGAAGCCCTTAGCTACCTGAACCAACATGGCGCAGAAGTTAGCGATCGCTTTACCGTTGAATCTATCTCAGGTTCTCAAATCCAAAGCATTGTTCAACGTTGGGGATTTTCTGGCTTGGGGATGGTCAAAGACCCCCTGATTCCCACCATTGAATTTTTATCCATTCAACCGGGATAATAATAACCGCTCCCTGGGGTATTTCCTCTAACTGCATTTCACAGATGCCATCTAGCCCTCAATGTGCAAAAATAATCCCAGAGAGTTCTATGATCATCAACAGCGCGGAGTTAAACTGTGGAGTCCCGATATAATCCTGCATCCATCGAACAGAAGTGGCAAAACACATGGGCTGAACAGGGGTTGTACCAAACCCATCAAGACCCCAATAAACCCAAATTTTATGCCCTATCCATGTTTCCCTACCCATCGGGAAGCCTGCACATGGGTCATGTGCGTAATTACACCATCACCGATGTAATCGCGCGACTGAAGCGGATGCAAGGATATCGCGTCCTACACCCCATGGGATGGGATGCCTTTGGACTACCAGCCGAAAATGCAGCCATTGATCGCGGTATCCCTCCCCAAACCTGGACTTATCAAAACATCGCCCAAATGCGCGAACAACTCCAACGGCTGGGATTTTCCATTGATTGGGATGCTGAAGTAACCACCTGTTCGCCGGAATATTATCGCTGGACTCAGTGGATTTTTCTGCAATTTTTCCAAGCCGGACTCGCCTACCAAAAAGAATCGGCGGTTAACTGGGACCCCATCGACCAAACCGTATTAGCTAACGAACAAGTAGATAATGAGGGGCGTTCCTGGCGTTCTGGTGCCATAGTAGAACGGAAATTATTGCGCCAGTGGTTCCTCAAAATTACCGACTACGCCGAAGAACTCCTCAATGACCTGGAAAAACTCCCCGGTTGGCCAGAACGAGTGAAACTAATGCAGGCTAACTGGATTGGTAAATCTGTGGGGGCGCGTTTAGATTTCCCCATTGTGGGAGTTGATGATCAAATCTCTGTGTTTACCACCCGTCCTGATACGGTCTATGGGGTGACTTACGTTGTTCTCGCCCCAGAACATCCCTTAGTCGCCCAAGTTACCACAAAAGACCGCAAAGCTGAGGTAGAAGCCTTTATTAAACAAGTGACGGCTGAAAGCGAAATGGAACGCACCGCTGAGGATAAACCCAAGCGCGGCATTCCCACGGGTGGAAAAGCTATCAATCCTTTTACTAAAAAAGAGGTTCCTATTTGGATTGCGGATTATGTCCTCTATGAATACGGAACTGGCGCGGTGATGGGGGTTCCCGCCCATGATGTCAGAGATTTTGCCTTTGCTACTCAATACAATTTACCCATTCGCCAGGTGATTGTTCCTGATGATGCTGATAACGATAATGACCCGGATGATGAGGTGAAGCAAGCCTACACGGAACCGGGAATTATGGTAGACTCAGGACCTTTTAGCGGCGAACACTCTAGCCACGGTAAACAGGCGGTGATTGAGTATGCGGAAGATGAAGGCTATGGGGAAGGAAGGGTTCAATATCGCCTCCGGGATTGGTTGATTTCTCGTCAACGCTATTGGGGTTGTCCGATTCCGATTATTCATTGTCCTGACTGTGGGGCGGTTCCGGTTCCTGATGGGGATTTACCTGTGAAATTGCCGCAAAATGTGGAATTTAGCGGCCGTGGTCCGTCTCCGTTGGCAACTTTGGAAGATTGGGTTAATGTTCCCTGTCCTAGTTGTGGCACGCCAGCCAAGCGGGAAACTGACACTATGGATACGTTTATTGATTCTTCCTGGTATTTCCTGCGCTATCCTGATGCTCAAAATGCTGACCAGGTTTTTGATGTGGCTCAGACTAATGATTGGATGCCTGTTGATCAGTATGTGGGGGGGATTGAACACGCGATTCTACATTTGTTGTATTCTCGCTTTTTTACCAAGGTATTACGCGATCGCAATTTATTAAAGTTTGATGAACCTTTCCAACGGTTATTAACTCAGGGGATGGTGCAGGGGATTACTTACAAAAACCCGAAAACTGGTAAATATATCCCCCCGAATCTAGTTAACACCAATGAACCCAAAGACCCGGAAACAGGCGATCGCTTGCAGGTTTTCTTTGAGAAAATGTCGAAATCCAAATATAATGGAGTTGATCCATTATTGGTAATGGAAAAATATGGCGCAGACACCGCCCGTATGTTTATCCTCTTTAAAGCACCCCCAGAAAAGGATTTAGAATGGGATGATGCTGATGTCGAAGGACAATTTAGATTCCTGAATCGGGTATGGCGGTTAGTTACCGAATTTGCGGCTAATCACTCGGTTAGTAGTACCAAATCAACTACTGGGAATCTGAATAAAGCCGAAAAAGACCTGCGCCGCGCTATCCATAATGCTATTAAAGAAGTTACCGAGGATTTAGAGGGGGATTACCAATTTAATACAGCCGTATCGGAAATGATGAAATTGAGTAACGCCCTATCTGATAACAGCAAAATTCAAGACTCCCCCATTTATCAGGAAGGAATCGAGACTCTGTTAAAACTTCTGGCTCCTTTTAGTCCCCATATTACTGAGGATTTGTGGCATCAAATTGGTCATAGTGATTCAGTTCATCTACAGTCTTGGCCGACATTTGACCCCAGTGCTTTAGTGGTGGATGAAATCACCTTAGTAATTCAAATCAATGGTAAAACTCGCGGCACTATTCAGGTGGCTAGTGGGGCGGATAAGTCTACTTTGGAACAACTAGCCAAAGACTCAGAAATTGCTCAACGACACCTGGAGGGTAAGCAACTACGCAAGGTGATTGTTGTACCTGGTAAGTTAGTCAATTTTGTGGTCGGTTAATTTACCATTTAACGATTTGGGTAGGGTGCGTCCAAACCCGGCTATATGAATCCTCACCGAATAACTATCGGCTGACGCACCTTCAATCAATTATCGGGTGTTCAGGATAATTCTCTAATCATGATTTGGGTAGGGTGCGTCCAAACCCGGCTATATAAATCCTCACCGAATAACTATCGGCTGACGCACCTTCAATCAATTATCGGGTGTTCAGGATAATTCTCGGTGTCTGACGCACCCTACGGGAACTAGGGTAGCTGGGGGTTAAAAGCGGATTTTGTTTTTCATAAAATGCCCGAAAAGTCCGAAACAAAGGGCAATTTCTGCGACAATGATTTGATCACCAAAATGGTGATGGCGTTGGGGGGAATGATAATGAACTTGGCTGATAGCATTTAAGTCAATAATGCGATCGCTGATGGGAATCATCAACTTATCCCAGTGGCTACCTTCGCCAATTTCTACAGCCCAACTACCCATGACTGAGTAATCAGGTTCAAACAAAAATAAACCGTTTTCGTCTGTTATTCCTTTGGTCTCGGGCAAATTGGAGTCGGCGGGAGGATGCACGACTACATCGGCATTATAAAAGGCTTCTCCGGTACTAAATACGGCCTCGATTTCTAGGGCTTCCCCTTGTAGATGATAGTTGGTGAGGACACTATGGGCTAAGGCATCTCCGGGAAAACCTAGGAGACTAATAAAAATGGCGATCGCTACTACAAACTGTTTAAATTTCATCGGCTTTGGAGAATACTAAAATTGACTAATTGGCACTACTGATATCGGTCGTTTTAGGCGAAAGAGTGGGCTGAGATAAATGTTAAACCCATGCCAATCAAAACGACAAAGAAGGCACTTACAATAGATAACTTCTGCAAAATCATCTGATTTTCTGGGAACTTTTCCAGCCACTGACCAGCATAAACGGCTACTAAGCCTAAACTGACTAGGACTAATGCTAACCCTAAACTAAAACTGCCCACTAGAAATAATCCATAGACGATCTGGTGTAGGGCTACTGCACTTAATAACAGAACAAGTGCTGTAGGGCAAGGAACTAACCCGCCAGCAATCCCTAATTTAATCAGAGATGATACACTACTTGAGGTGTGACTGTGGCTGTGGCTGTGACCGTGGCTGTGACCGTGTCTGTGGCTGTGACTGTGACCGTGGCTGTGACTGTGGCTGTGACTGTGACTGTGGCTGTGGCTGTGGGAATTTAATCTTTTTCTGAGTAGGTCTAAGCCAATGAGACAAATGGCGAATCCACTGAAACCACTCAGTAGGGGATACAATTGTTCTGGTAAGATATATTGGGAAGCAAATAGGGCGATCGCACCTAAGACAAAAACACTGAGGGTATGGGTGGCTGTGGTGGTGACTCCTAGTAAAATGGCTTGTTGTGGGGTTCCCTTACTGCCGATTAAATAGGCACTTACTAGGGTTTTACCATGTCCTGGGGATAGGGCATGAATTGCACCTAGACCAAAGGCAATGGCTACCCCTACCAGAATTGTAGTTAAATTCGGATCGGCTGTAAGCAGATTCACCAAATCGGCGCTATGGTTGAGATGGGCGAAAATTAGATTTGCTCTCATGTTAACAGTGATATGCTATAGGTCTGATTTGACGGTTAAGTTGATATTACGACAATAGCCAATTATAAGCTGTCGTTGATGGATATGGGGAAAAGTTGCAGGGTGAGTTTTGGTTGATGACTTGTGATTATGATTGATTTGCCCTAATAGTGCGGTTGATTTTTGGGCAGTTTGATAAGTCTCATGGGTGAGGATTTACAGGTGATTAAATAACGGAGATTTACGGGACTATTTTAAGGTTCTGATAGTCACCACCTGGGGAGGTGTAGCATCTGGGGGATAGCGGAAATCTAACCGAACTAAACGGGTTTCTTGTGGCTTCAGCTTGAGAGTTAGTAGGGGTTCAAGAATTTGTCCGCGACGATGCCATAAATGCAGATATTTAGTATTTTCCACAGAGCGATCGTCGTGATATTGTAGGCGGACGGTGCCGCGAAAATAGGGGAAATCCCAGGGAGGCTGTCGGAACATCAACCCGCCTTGGGATAGGTTTTCTTCCTTTTGAGGAGTTTCTAAAGTAATGGTGACTACCTGTTGAGTATCTGTAGGATTAAACAGGGGAGTAGTTAGATCATAATGAACGCCATAATTACCATGGGATTGATAAGCAGTATCAGGATAGCGAACGGCTAATTCGGCGGCTTGAATTTGACGGGTTCCCAAGGTGCCGCTTCGGATGGTACTAATCACATAAGAAATGGCTTTTCCGGCTTCAGGAATAGTTAGGTAGTTAGCGGCTTCATCAACTAAATCGGCTTGCCATTTAGAACCCTTTTGTACTCCAGCGACTCGACTATAAACTAACTGACCAGTAGTTTGTTCGGGTGGAGTTGGTAAGCGATCGCGAGGCTGTGCTAAACTGCCATTATACAGGAGATTTTGCCATTCTTGTAATTCTGGCGATCGCTCCTTACCATCAGGGGAAATCTTGGCATACATTGCCAAACTTGCCACATACAGATGAGAAGGAGTGGGAACAGTGCCACTGGTGGTACAATTGAGGCGCATAAAAGTCGATCGCCCATTGACCGGACGTTCCAAGCCTTTAACCGGAATTGGATGATTTAACAACATCCGCATTTCGCCGGGGGGAATTTCTAACTGAGAGGGAAAATCGGCTAGTCGGGTTCCCCGCATCACCGCATCAACGGCGCGAATACCGGGTCCTGAATAGACATTTCCCAGGGAATTATCAGCCATGGGCGGTTTCTCCTGAAAAGGGGCATCAGGTTCCAACAAATAACTCGCCACCGCCGGAATATGCAGCCTCACAGGCTCGTTATGGGGGTTGTAGACCAAAATACCTATATAGAGGGTTTTGGACTCTGGTGGCGTATGTACGAAGTGATGGGCGAACAATTCAAACTCACCCCCCAGAGGATAATCAAGATGGGCTTCTGGGACAGCCTTACCATGAGGGGGAAATGTGGATAGCAAAATTCCCTCCTGCTTCACCCACTCCGGGCTGTTACTATTAAACATTGGGATATCGTCCAAAGCGCCGGGGAGAGGTCGCACTTCCCCCGGTTGAATGGCGACTGAATGTTCCCTTTGGGCTTTCAGAGCAGCCAATAGGGGGTTTTTAGGGGACTTCCAGGCTAGTAATTGGGTAGTTACCTGGCTTTTCACCGGAACTACCACGGACACCCGAAACAAGATCCCCGCCAAACCGCCGCCTAAAGCTGCGAGTGCGACAATGCAAATAGAGGTGATGAGATTGAAAACTCGATCCTTCATTGATCCTGAGATTTTAGAGTTCCAAATTGTTAATTGATTATGTCCTATTCACCACAATTCCTCAGCGGGAGCGAAATTCGTCAGAAATTCCTCAATTTCTACGCCGAACGTCAGCATAAAATTATGCCTAGCGCTTCTTTGGTCCCAGAAGATCCTACCGTCCTGCTAACTATCGCGGGAATGCTACAGTTTAAACCCATATTTCTAGGACAGCGACCCCGGGAAGTTAACCGCGCCACTACGTCCCAGAAATGTATCCGCACCAATGATATCGAAAATGTAGGACGCACCGCCCGCCATCATACTTTTTTTGAGATGTTGGGTAATTTTAGCTTTGGAGACTATTTTAAAGAACAAGCGATCGCTTGGGGTTGGGAAATTTCTACCGAGGTATTCGGACTGCCGCCAGAACGTTTAATTGTTAGTGTATTTGAGGAGGACGACGAAGCCTTTGCGATTTGGCGAGATCAAATTGGTATCCCCCCCCACCGCATTCAACGTATGGGTGAAGAAGATAACTTCTGGAAATCTGGACCGACGGGACCCTGTGGCCCCTGTTCGGAGATTTATTATGATTTCCACCCAGAAAAGGGGGATGACCATATCGACTTGGAAGATGATAGCCGATTTATTGAATTTTACAACCTGGTTTTTATGCAATATAACCGGGATGCTGATGGCAACCTGACCCCTTTACAAAATCAGAATATTGACACGGGTATGGGGTTGGAAAGAATGGCGCAAATTCTGCAATGTGTGCCGAACAACTATGAAACTGATCTGATTTTCCCGATTATTAAAACGGCGGCGGATCTGGCGGGTATTGATTACGCTAAAAGTGATGATAAAACTAAGGTTTCTCTCAAGGTGATAGGGGACCATCTGCGGGCGGTGGTTCATCTGATTGCTGATGGGGTGACTGCTTCTAATGTGGGGCGAGGTTATATTCTGCGGCGCTTAATTCGCCGGGTGGTACGTCATGGGCGCTTGATTGGTATCACCGGAGAATTTACTACCAAGGTGGCGGAAACGGCGATTGGTTTATCGGAAGATGTTTACCCGAATACCCGCGAACGGGAAAGGGTGATTAAGGGGGAATTGCAACGGGAAGAATCGCGGTTTTTGGAGACTTTGGAAAGAGGAGAAAAACTGCTGGCTGAATTGTTGGCAAAACAGCCGGATCAAATTTCTGGTCAGGATGCTTTTGTTCTCTATGATACCTATGGATTTCCCCTAGAATTAACTCAGGAAATAGCTGAGGAAAATGGGTTAACTGTTGATGTGGATGGTTTTGAGGCGGAAATGTCTGCCCAAAGAAAGCGATCGCAAGCCGCCCATGAAACTATTGATTTAACTGTTCAGGGTAGTTTGGATAAGTTGGCAGAACAGATCCACCCAACGACATTTTTGGGCTATGATTTCCCGGACTCTGAAGCGACGGTGGAAGCGGTTTTAATTGCTGGTAAATCGGTGACGGAAGCGGTGGCGGGAAGTGAGGTGCAAATTGTGCTTGACCAAACTCCTTTTTATGGGGAGTCTGGGGGACAAATTGGCGATCGCGGTTATTTGACTACTTCTGATGTGATTGTCCGGGTTGATGATGTGAAAAAAGATTCGGATATTTTTATTCACTTTGGTAGGGTGGAAAGGGGAACTTTAACTGCGGGAATTACTGTGAATGCACGCATTGACCGCGCTTGTCGTCGTCGCGCGCAGGCTAATCATACGGCTACCCATTTATTGCAAGCGGCACTAAAATTAATTGTTGATCCGGGTATTTCTCAGGCGGGTTCTTTGGTGGCTTTTGACCGCCTACGATTTGATTTTAACTGTCCTCGTGCTTTGACAACTGAGGAGTTACAACAGGTGGAAAATCAGGTGAATAGTTGGATCGCTGAAGCACACCCAGCCACGGTGACACAAATGGCTTTAGAGGAGGCTAAAAATAAGGGGGCGATCGCTATGTTTGGGGAAAAATATGCGGCGGTGGTGCGGGTGGTTGATTACCCGGGTGTATCTATGGAGTTGTGCGGCGGAACTCATGTTACTAATACGGCGGAAATTGGATTATTTAAGATAGTTTCGGAAACCGGAATTGCGGCGGGTATTCGGCGCATTGAAGCTGTCGCGGGACAGTCGGTTTTGGATTATTTGAATGTCCGAGATGCGGTGGTTAAAGAATTAGGCGATCGCTTGAAAGCTAAACCGGAGGAATTGCCAGAACGCTTCACTAATTTACAAGCGGAATTAAAAACGACTCAGAAACAGTTGGAAGCTGTGAAAGCTGAGTTGGCTATAGCACAATCTGACCAATTATTATCTACTGCTGAAAGGGTGGGAGATTTGCCAATTCTGGTGGCGGAACTTCCCGGAGTTGATGGAGAGTCCCTGAAAACGGCGGCGGAACGTTTACAGCAGAAATTAGGCGAAAGTGCGGTGGTTTTGGGGTCTGTAAGTGATGGTAAGGTTAGCCTGGTGGCGGCTTTTAGTCCGGTGGTAATTAAGGATAAGAAGTTGCAGGCTGGTAAGTTTATTGGTGCGATCGCTAAATTATGCGGCGGTGGCGGCGGTGGTCGTCCGAATTTAGCCCAAGCTGGCGGACGCGACCCTAGTAAATTACCCGAGGCTTTATCAACAGCAAAATCTCAGCTAATTGACGCATTGAAATAGTTAGTAAATCAGGTGGGTATTTTACCCACCTTTTTTGATACCTAGGCTATAATTATGGCTACAGGTTCAACGAATAATGAATCCAGATAATTAATTAAGTGCCTAGATTTATGTTATAATTGGCTGCTGCCATAATTTACCGATAACGTCAAACTATGAAAATCAATCAACTACAATATTACGATGAAGAATATCAATGGAGGCTGGCACCCATAGATTTATTAGAAAATTGTAACCTACTGGTGGGGGTGTCTGGTGCTGGGAAAACCAGAATCTTAAAATCTATCTATAGTTTAAAAGCCATAGCCAATGGTGCGTCTTTAAATGGCGTTAGCTGGAGTGTTAATTTTTCTACCAAAGATAATCATCAATATCTGTGGTCTGGTAAATTTGAAACCAAAGAAAATTTAACCCTTATTGATAGTGATTCTGAGAAAAAAAACCCGGCTAGAATTCTCGAAGAAACTCTCCAATTAAATGGAGATATCATTGTCAATAGAACGCCAGAAAACATAATTTTTCAGGGTTCAAAAACCCCTAAGTTATCGCCTTTTGAGAGCGTTATAGAATTATTAAAAGAAGAAGATATTATTATTCCAATTAAACAAGAACTAGACAAAATTATAATTACTGATTCAGCACGTGATTTTGATAAAATCTGGAGATTACCAGTCTCTGTATTTAGAAAGCATGAAAATGCCTCTTTGTCAGTTATTAAAGGAAGTGATTTACCTATTTTTATTAAATTGGCTATTGTTTATAGAATACTTCCCCAAGAGTTTGCCAAAATCAAAACAACTTTTATCAGTATCTTTAATAATGTCGAAGATATCAAAGTAGAAACTTTAAAAGATGAGGATATTCCTATGGCATTATCCCGATTATTACAAGAGGCGACGATGGTTAGTATCAAGGAAAAAGGGGTAGACAAATGGATTGATAATATTTCATCAGGAATGTTTAAAACTTTGATGTATATCAGTGAATTATATTTATCTCCTAATGATGGCGTGATTCTGATTGATGAATTTGAGAATAGTTTAGGAGTTAATTGCATTGAACAGGTCACGGAGTTAATTTTAACCGATAGACAATCTCAATTTATTCTGACCAGCCATCACCCTTATATCATTAATAATATCAGTCCTGCTTATTGGAAAATAGTCACTCGTAAAGGGGGTTTAGTCACCGTGAAAAGTGCCAAAGATTTTCATATCCCAGAATCGAGACAAAAGGCTTTTATTGATTTAATTAATGTCCTTAAAGATGACGAACTGGCAAATAATAATAATTATCATCTCATAAGTTCATAAGCCTAATTGATAATTAATTTGGGTCTGGGGGCGGGTTTAGCAATATGGTCGCTGGGAAATTTAATTGACTGTGGAACCCGCCCCTACGGGATAAATGCTAGTTTTTGTGAAATGATTAAAACCCAAATATCTACATAGGTGGATATTCGGTAGATAATTCCTGGGGTGGGGTAGCGGTTAGATGGAGATTTGCGCCAGTTTGAGGATGTTGGAAACTCAGAGAATAAGCGTGTAAATAATATCCACAATCTCCCGGAAATGTGCTATGATTGTTTGAGGTTGGGTCGGGTATGCGTGGCTTTCCGCCAATGGTATAAAGAGGATCTCCCACTAGGGGAAATCCGGCGGCGGCGAGGTGAATGCGAATTTGATGGGGTCTACCTGTCAGAATGGTTACTTGTACGATCATTTTATCGGTGTCTCGCTTAATTACTTGACAGTGACTTTCGGCGGATAATCCGGTTTCTGTCGCGCCGTAAATATACCCGATAATCGGATGGGGAATTTTGCCGATCGCACAATTAATACTAAAATAATCCCTAGGACTACAACCTTCAGCTAAGGCTAAATAAACCTTAGTAATTTGTCGGTGGCGCATTTGTTGGGTTAAATGCGATCGCCCTAAGGTAGACCTCGCCAATAGCACCAGTCCTGATGTTCCCCTACCTAAGCGATGAATTGGTATCGGTGTATCCTGGGGATATTCCCTTTGTAATTGTCGCAGTAGGGTATGTTCCAAAAAACCGCCACCAGGTATCACTGGAAGTCCTGACGGTTTAGCAACTACTAAAATATCTGCATCCTCATAAATTACCTGGAAAGATAGGGGAACATCTGGTTCACTCCACGGGGGTCGATGATAGGCGAGTTGCTGTCCGGCTTGAAGTTCTATTTCTGCTGTCGCTGGCTTTCCATCTAACCAAATCTGCTGCTTATTAATGCGATCGCACCATTCATTTCTACTGGAATGGGTATATCGCTTGCTATAGTAATCCAAGACAGTTAATCCGGCGCTAAGGCGATCGACTTTTTCCCGATAAATCCAACCTGAATTTAACAATTAACTCTCTTCTCAAGACATGAGATTAAATCTATCACCAAATCACCAATTTGTCAACCCATGACCATCACATATCACCTGGGGGAAACTCTCCCTAACAGGTAAATTTCCCCCTCAACATACTAGATGATTACACCAAATTTTATACATGAGATAACCTTCGATTAATTGGTGAATTAAAGTAGACTTTACTGCGGTTTGTTTAGGAGTGTTTTTACCTGCTCTAGTAAAACTGTGGGAATTTGGCAAATACCCCCTTGTTCCAGTACACCCCAAGTCATTTCTAGCCAAGGTTCCCGTTTATGGATTACTTCCTCTATTTCCAAAGAACTATGCAGAACCGTCAGACATTTGAGATTACCGCGATCGCGACAAAATTCATGCCACGGGGCAATTTCTTCTGGCTTAGAACTAATGATTAAATAATGAGTACAGGCTTCTAGTAACGGTACTTTTTCCGTCTGTACTTGACCACCTACATCTACCACAACTAAAGTTTTTTGACGACGTAGATTAAGGATAGCTTGACTATGATGCTGGAAAAAATTATCAGTTATCCCACCTTTATAAGCAAGTTTATAGGCTTCGCGATCGCTTGATTTTGTCATCTCCCCTAACTCCAAAATCCAGTTACCTTCACCATCCCAGTGAGCCCTCTGTAAATATATGTCAGAATACTCAGTTAATAGGGTGCGGAATAGTGCGTGGGACAGGACAGATTTACCGCTGTCAGGTGGTCCTACAATCATCATGGCTGGACACAAACGCGGGGGTAAATTTTCCTGTACATCGATAGATAAAACCTGTCCGACCTGAGTTTGGCGGGAGTGGGTGGCAACTACCACCGCACCTAAGCGCGGATCGTAGCAAGCCACCCAAGCAGCCGGGTGTAGTTCATGAATTAGATAGCCATAAAGCCAGATCGGACCACGCCCGGAAATAACTATACCACCTTTATAGTCAATGTGGGCAGGTAAATTCTGGTCTCTCAAATCTTCCGGGGAGATTAGGCGGTCTTTAGTTACCAATTCAATAGACAGAATCTGATAACTTAACCCTTGTACAGACCGGGATTGACTTAAAGTTAATTTAATCGCTGGTTCAGCAGACTGGGGCATTTTTTTTAACCGACAAATTAAGCTACAAATATTGTAGAGTATTATGGCATAGCAATTGAAGAGGGTACTTCTACAACTAATTAGTATGTTTACTTATCCACCTACTCCCGCGATTTTGCAATGGTTGAGTCAGGGACAGTTTCCTAGTCGGTTACATAGATCAGTCAGAATGTGGTTAATACTCGATCGCCTTTATGGAGGACAATTTAACTGGGTTCAATCTCTATCCCAGCCATTTCGTTATAGCCAATTACGCGATCGTCTATTTTCTCTCAGTCATAGCAAAGGCGAAACTTTATCAGCCCAAGAATTAACCGTAAATTGTTCTGACCCCAAATGTTTATGTCATCAGTCACTTAGTACCATATTAAGCCATAGTAACTTACCTCAAAGTTTGAGTGAATGGGTAACTGAAACATCCCAACGCACAGGCTTATCTGTCGCGGAAATTCAAACTCACCTAGATGACTGTCCTTTTGCTACCGTTCACCGTTCATTACGAGACGATTTAACCCTGTTAGCATCCCAGGGATGGTTAAAGCATAGAAACCGACAAGGCTATTATTCTTTACCTCCCCAACAGTTACCAAAGCCACCTATAGCCCCTCAGTCTAACCGCCACTTTGAGCAACTATCTTCTAGCCAGAAATCGCATCTTATCCATATATTAGAATCCGTGGCTTTTGTACAGCCAGATATTGACATCGCTATTAATACATTGTGGGAGGAATTGACTGAATCACCGCCTAACTCATCTGACTATTTGATCGAGCAAAATCGGCGGATATTTCTGCATTTTGACTATATTCTATCCTCGGAAATTCAAGAAAAAGTCGATGATTGGCAACAACAAATTGAATCCTTATGGTATAATCATGATGGTGGCATAATTCAATTTAAAACCTGGGTGGTAAGGGAAAACCGGGTGGCTTTAGTTACAGTGTATCCTGTGTGTTTACACTATGCTAGACGCGCTAAATATCTAAGTGCTTATGGAGTTGATCCTTGGGGTGAAATTACTTGGCATAATTATCGACTCGATCGCATTATGTCTCCCCAATTGAGGATTTTATCCTGGGATGATCCAGCAGTTCCTCAACTGCTCAAAAAACAGCACGAAACTGGTACACTTCCTAATCCTGGATGGATTGAAGAACAACTAGAGGAAGCCTGGGGGTTTAATTTTTATCTACCTAAAGCTCTATTGATTATGCGCTTTCCTGTAGACTTTGCTAGTAATTATGTGGATGATACTGTGAGACATTCAACTTTTCAAAAAATCCCTTATTCGGAATTATTTAGCTCCGTTGAAACCCAGATTAATAATAGGGAAGAAAGACAACTTATCCAGAAAATTTTGCGGCAACGTTCTCCTGATGATGCCTACTATCAAGCATGGGTGAGGGTCGGTGATATTAACATAGTGATGCGACTGCGAGACTGGCGACCCCAGGGAGAAATAATTGCACCAGTTGTGCTACGTCAACAAATGTGGGAGGAGGTAGAAGCCGAACGTTTGCATTATGGTCAGGACTTCAGCAATTAACAGGCTGATTAAATGTTAATACAGGCATTAACAAATTTATCAAATTTTCGCGAGTAAATATCAAGCCATGGTTTCAATTTCTAGCTGGTCTAAAAAAGAGATAATCATTCATAAACTGCGCCATCATATTCATAGTGCCGCCGCTGAGTTTGCGATTTCTCCCGAAATTGTGGGAGGGATTATTTTAGATGAATTACAACGGCGAGGTTTTAAAGATGATTGGGAAGAAATTATTGCCAGAATTTTCCCTCGGTTAGTTTATTGGGCTAACTGGTCTATTGGGGTGGCTCAATTTAAACCCAAAACGGCGGAATTAGTCTATAGTGAATTATTAGATGATTATCCGAGACCTGTAGCCATTGTGCGATCGCTTCTTGATGATGCTTTATCCTGTCGTTTAGTCGCCGCCTATTGTCGTTATATTATCAATCTCTGGAAGCCAGTATATCCCCAGGCGGAAAATACTAATATTGACCAAAATGGCGCTCGTTTGTTAGGAACCCTGTACTCCCTAGAAGCTACGGGAACTTGGGGAGTAAATGATAATCCCATATTTAATGACCGAGGAGAAGGTATAGTCTCTAGTATGCCGAAAATTAGGCAATTAATTCAGGATTAAAAAAACCCAGATTAATTACTTGGTTTTTCGGGAAAATTTAGCCAATCACTTGCTAAAAATCCCCAAATCTGCTAAACTGGAAATCATACGATAAAATGGGCGCGGTCTGTGACTAAAGATACCGAAGACCAATTAAACCCGTCCCCTGATAGCGGGTGGAACCTGTGGGACTCAAGCTATAACCTCGACTCGGAGACAGCAGAAATCAGCAGGCGAGAAAGACAAAAAGCCCTTGATAGCATAGAGTCTAGCCTACGTCCGGGACAGGATGCGATGGGTAAATGGAAAGGGGGACCCTTGGCGGTTTCGGCGGTTCCTGGTGCGGGAAAATCGACGGGAATGGCCGCGGCGGCAGCTTTAGCGATCGCCCGTCATCAACTCAACCCCCAACGCCAATTAATCGTTGTCACCTTCACCCGCGCCGCCGCCAGTAATATCCGCGCCAAAATTCGCCAACACCTGAACAACCTATCCATTCCCCCCGTCGGCTTCGTGGTGAATACCCTCCACGGACTAGCGCTATACATTGCGACCAGTCACCCGGAATTATCAGGCTTAGACCTAGACAACTTCACCTTAGTAGTTCCCACTTCCAGCCACCGCCTAATCCGCGCCTGTGTGGAACAGTGGATAACCCATAATCCCCGCCTGTACGAAACCCTAATCGAGGGATGTCAATTTGACTCGGAAGAAACCGAAAAATTGCGGCGGCGATCGGTTTTGCGTACCGAAGTTTTACCAGAGTTAGCCTGGAAAGTTATTCAGGAAGCCAAAAGCTCTGGTTTAACTCCCGACCAGTTGCGAAGTTTAGGGCAAAAAATCCCGGACGATTACGAAATCATGAACATAGCGGCTGGGTTATATTATAACTATCAACAACTGTTACAAAAGCAGCCATTTTTGGATTATGAGGAAATGATTTTAGGGGCGTTGCGAGTCTTGGAAAATCCCCCAATCCGTCTCCGTTGGCAACAGCGAGTTTTTGCGGTGTTTGAGGACGAAGCCCAAGACTCGACACCATTGCAAAATAAACTCATAGAAATTTTAGCCCAGGATAGTAGTAATAACTCAGATTTGGATAACTTAAACTTAGTGCGAGTGGGAGACCCAAATCAAGCGATTAACTCAACATTTACCCCCGCCGACCCGGTGTATTTTCGTCAATTTTGTGAAAACTGCGAAGCCTTGGAAAGGTTAGCCACCATGGATAGGGCGGGACGTAGTAATCAGATTATTATTGCAGCGGCTAACTTTGTATTAAAGTGGGTAAATCATAAAGTTTCTCAGCCAAATGAACTTCCGTTTAGAGAACAGGAAATTCGCCCGGTTGACCCGGATGACCCACAAGAAAACGCCAACCCTAATCCCACAGGAAAAGGATTAGAAATATATGAGCCGGAAAATATTTATGATACAGTTAACCTCATTGTTAAGCGAATTATATCCATTTTTCAGCAACACAAGGAGGGAAGTTTTGCAATTTTAGTCCGAGAACATCGCCAAGGAGAATTTATCGCTAATGCACTGCGTCAACCCCAAGAATATGACCTAGAGGTTAACTTTAGTGATTATCCAATTACCATATTTGATGCTTATGAAAGCACTCGTCAGTCTCATATTCCTAGGGAAATGTTGCACTTACTGCAATTTATACACCGTCCCCATTCTCCCGAATATTTGAAGGCTGCTCTCAAAGTATTAAGCGATCGCCATCGTATTCCCAACCAAGATTTTAACATACTAGCAGCACAGCCAGAACAATTTTTATATCCCAGTCCTCTCTCACCTCCTCAGCCAGAAACAGTCAGCCGCTGTCGTCAACTTTGCTGTAACCTAATTAAAGCCCGTGTCGAACTTCCCGCTTATGAATTAATTGCATTTCTCGCCCTCGCTTTACAATACGAAAAAAGCGAACTCGCCAGCGCCGATAAACTCGCCACTAAAATTTCTCATAAGACCGCAGGAAATCAATCCTTATCGGCAATGTTAACGGCTTTGGATGAAATGGTTAGTTCCGAAAGATTTGAGACCATAGAAGAGGAAGAAAATTCAGATGATAGTATTTTTACCCGTCCCGGTCAGGTAACAATTATCACCATGCACAAAGCCAAAGGACTAGACTGGGATTATGTATTTCTGCCATTTTTACATGAAAAAATTATCCCCGGCAACCTGCGAGTTAATCCCCAAATCAGATTTTTAGGGGATTTTACCCTATCGGAAGTCGCTCGCGCCCAAATTCGCGCTAACCTCCATAATTCCCAGCAATTACCGGATATAACCACGGCTTGGGAACAGGCAAAATACCTAAAAACTGCTGAGGAATATCGCTTACTTTATGTAGCCATGACTAGAGCCAAACGGCTGTTATGGATGTCCGCCGCCCAACGGGCCCCTTCTTATTGGCGCAGACCAGAAAACCAGGATAAACAAAGACCATGTCCGGTTTTAGCTGCCTTAAAAAAAGAATTTCCCCATAGTTTCATATCTAGGAGTTACAATGAAGATAATTAATTAGGTATCCCCTTGTAATTCATCGACTGTAAACAATCAACTCTCAACTATTTCCCATTATGTTGAAGTTTAAACTACCTTTACTGTCACTTTCCCTTTCCGTGGCTACCTGACTGAGTGGTTGTACTCAGGAGACACCTTTTGAATGCACAGATGCGATCGCTTGCGTTACCATTAACCCAGGAGAACCTATAAAAATAGGAGTTCTGCAAACTCTGAGTGGGGGAACTGCTCCCGGTGGTATTGATCAAGTCCGTACCATTGAACTGGTGGTAGAACAACAGGGAGATATATTAAATCATCCCATTCTTCTCAAAGTTAAAGCAGAATTTATCATTGAAATTCCAGTCAATTAATAATTAATAATGGTAGGGGCGGGTTCTGTTGTCAATTCTCCATCCCCACGACTTAATGAATAAACTCGCCCCACCGTGTTGAGAAACCGGGTTTCTTTGAGAAACCGGGTTTCTTGACCTTTGGGGGAGAAACCCGGCGATAATTAATTAATAATGGTAGGGGCGGGTTCTGTTGTCAATTCTCCATCCCCACGACTTAATGAATAAACTCGCCCCACCGTGTTGAGAAACCGGGTTTCTTGACCTTTGGGGGCTGTTAGTATAACTCATACTTGAGTAAAGTGCAGGGTAGGGCCCCATTGTATAGGGGTATACGTTGGGAAGTTCTTAATCCAATGCGCTTTGATAGGGCTTTGTTTCCGGTAAAGATAAACGCCGTCCACCCCTTAAAGCGTTGTTTGAGAATATCCCCAAGTTGCTGATATAAGTCTCCCAACTCCTCCACATTTCCTAAACGTTCCCCATAGGGAGGGTTGCAGACAATTAAACCATTATCCCCGGTGGGTTCCACCTCTGATAGGTATGCCTCCCATAAGCTAATATGACTATCTACGCCGCACTTTTTGGCATTATAATTGGCTTGGGCGATCGCTTCTGAATCGCGATCGCATCCCCCGATAGAGATCTTCAAATCTTCCCGACAACTAGCTTGGGCCTCCCGGACCAACTGCTTCCACAGAGACTCATCAAAATCCGACCACTTCATCAAAGCAAATGTTTCACGAAATAGCCCTGGCGCGACGTTGAGGGCTTTTAAAGTCGCTTCTAGGGGGAGAGTACCAGAACCGCACAAAGGGTCTAAAAACGGGCGATCGCCTTGCCATTGTGCTAAGTCCAATAACCCCGCGGCCAGACTTTCTTTAAGGGGTGCTTTTCCCACCGCCGGACGATATCCCCGCCGATGTAGACTAGGACCAGAACTATCTAGGCTGAGGATGCCATGATTACCGTTAATATGCAGATTTATGTGTAGATCAGCATCCAAAATATCCACCGTTGACCGCTGACTAAACTTGTCTCGCTGTTGGTCAACGATCGCATTTTTCACCTGTAAAGCCGTAAAATGGGTATGATTTAACTGTCTATTTTTACCCGTACAGTGAACCGATAAAGTCTGATGGGGTTTAATATATTCTTCCCAGTCTATTTTCTGGACTTCCTTATAAAGGCGATCGCCATTCGGACAGGGAAATTTCGCTATGGGAACCAAAACCCTAAAAATAGTTCTCGACCATAGATTCACCTTATAAAGCAAGTGGCGATCGCCACTAAAACTCACCCCCGCAAAGTCCGGCTTTACCTGTCTCGCGCCCAAACTTTCCAACTCATTAGCCGCCACCGATTCCAACCCATGAGCCACCGTCGCAAAATACTCAGACATTCAACTACCGCTCACAATTTCACCCGAATATTTACTAGGTGCAAATACCAACTCTCACATGGCAGTTTACCATCACAACCACAATTCTATATCCTTTTTACTCAAATCTAAGCAGCCAGACACATATCTGCAATCAAAATTTCATCAGACAAAGCCCATATATGGCACTCTTAATTAAAAGCGGAGATTATGGGAGCGACCATTAAAGCGATCGCCCCATTTCACTCACACACCACATAAGAATGAAGCATATTTAGCAGACATTACTATTCTTTTTTCAGAAAGGACACCGACGACTGGCCGTGTTTCGTCTCGGTGTCCCAACTGGTTCGCTCCTCACACGATTGTAACTCTAGCCAACCCCCATAGTTTTGTCAACACTTTTATCAAAAAAAATTTTGATGAATGCCCAAAACCCTTGCCAAATAGGTAATTTTTATAGTTCCCCACACCGTTAGCAATGGATGTTTGCTTAGACCCATTCAGCAGCGAATAGGGGGGGTCAGTCCCCACCTTCGATAAATTCTGACCCTAAAGCGACCCACCCAGGTTGTCCAACCAATTAAGAATCAGAGGATTAACCACAGTTGGCCGTTCATCGTGGGGACAGTGGCCAGTTTCGGGAATAGAAACAAACTCAACCGATGCACCAGTTGTCGCTAAATCCCGATAAATATCAGCACCCTTAATCGGAGTCCAGGGGTCATTTTCCCCCCAGATTACTAATAAAGGACGCTGTAATTTCGGCAAAAGTTCCGAAGGGCGAGGGCCAGCCGGGGCGGTTAAAATGGAAGCAAAAACCTGTTGTGCGCCCACATCATTAGAGGGTTGATAGAGTAAATCCACCAACTCATCTGTGATTGCGTCTCGGTTTCCGTAGACTTGGCGGAGGGTGTTGCGGATGCGGTGTTTTTGGCGGACTTGGTTAAACACAAACGGCCCAATAGCCGGGGAAGCGACTAGCTTAGTAAATGTTCCCATGACCACCCGTAGGGGAAAATTCAACTCTTCCGGGCGATGATTCAAGCCTCCCGCGCAGTTTAACAGGACTGCCCCCCGGCAAATATCCGGGTAATTTACCGCCATCATTAAACTCAGCAGCGCCCCAATGGAGTTACCGACAAAAACAGCAGGTTCTCCCACTTGTTCACTCCAGAAATCCCGCAGCAATTCTTCCCATAGGTCCAAACTATAATCAACGGCTGGTTTCCCAGAAGCCCCAAAACCCAATAAATCTAAGGCAAAGACCCGATATCCTCCAGCGGCTAAAACGGGGATATTTTGTCGCCAATGACCAATAGAAGCCCCAAACCCATGGACTAAAATCAGGGGTTGGCCTGTTCCCTGGACTGTATAGCGGATTTGGTGACTTTTCCAGGTCCAATCGAGAGGTTCCAAACAACTACGGACAGTAACAGACGGTTGGGTTGCGGTCATATTGTGAACTTTTGTAAACTCTGTACTTCCATCATACAACATAAATAATTAATAATTAATAATTAATAATTAATAATTGTAGGGGCGGGTTCTGCTGTTAATTCTCTCACCCCACCAGGATATTAATAAACCCGCCCTCCGGGTTCTGCTGTTAATTCTCTCACCCCACGGTTTGCTTAGAAACCCGGTTTCTCAAAGAAACCGGGTTTCTTGACCAATAATTAATAATTAATAATTAATAATTAATAATGGTAGGGGCGGGTTCTGTTGTCAATTCTCGGACCCCACCAGGATATTAATAAACCCGCCCTCCGGGTTCTGCTGTTAATTCTCTCACCCCACGGTTTGCTTAGAAACCCGGTTTCTTGACCAATAATTAATAATTAATAATTAATAATTAATAATGGTAGGGGCGGGTTCTGTTGTCAATTCTCGGACCCCACCAGGATATTAATAAACCCGCCCTCCGGGTTCTGCTGTTAATTCTCTCACCCCACGGTTTGCTTAGAAACCCGGTTTCTTGACCAATAATTAATAATTAATAATTAATAATTAATAATGGTAGGGGCGGGTTCTGCTGTTAATTCTCTCACCCCACCAGGATATTAATAAACCCGCCCTCCGGGTTCTGCTGTTAATTCTCTCACCCCACCAGGATATTAATAAACCCGCCCTCCGGGTTCTGTTGTCAATTCTCGGACCCCACCAGGATATTAATAAACCCGCCCTCCGGGTTCTGCTGTTAATTCTCTCACCCCACGGTTTGCTTAGAAACCCGGTTTCTTGACCAATAATTAATAATTAATAATTAATAATTAATAATGGTAGGGGCGGGTTCTGCTGTTAATTCTCTCACCCCACCAGGATATTAATAAACCCGCCCTCCGGGTTCTGCTGTTAATTCTCTCACCCCACCAGGATATTAATAAACCCGCCCTCCGGGTTCTGTTGTCAATTCTCGGACCCCACCAGGATATTAATAAACCCGCCCTCCGGGTTCTGCTGTTAATTCTCTCACCCCACGGTTTGCTTAGAAACCCGGTTTCTCAAAGAAACCGGGTTTCTTGACCAATAATTAATAATTAATAATTAATAATTAATAATGGTAGGGGCGGGTTCTGCTGTTAATTCTCTCACCCCACCAGGATATTAATAAACCCGCCCTCCGGGTTCTGCTGTTAATTCTCTCACCCCACCAGGATATTAATAAACCCGCCCTCCGGGTTCTGCTGTTAATTCTCTCACCCCACCAGGATATTAATAAACCCGCCCTCCGGGTTCTGCTGTTAATTCTCTCACCCCACCAGGATATTAATAAACCCGCCCTCCGGGTTCTGCTGTTAATTCTCTCACCCCACGGTTTGCTTAGAAACCCGGTTTCTCAAAGAAACCGGGTTTCTTGACCACGATAGGGGCGGTGCGTCAAAGGAATGAAATTTGCGGTTAACCCGATAGGTTATCCCTCTGACGCACCCTACTTCTATAATTTATAAAGGCGATCGCTTTTCTATCCGGTGTAACAACCGCGCGAAAAACTGCAAAGGCTCTTTTCCCTTTCGGTACTCAGAAGCCTTGCAGTTATGGGGGAACAAAGCCCATTAGCATTAGGGCTGGGTTCTAGTTATATCTTCTATGCGCTGGGGTCTTAACTCACAAAGGAGCCATAGGACAGTCCCAGAGCCTACAATATACAGTATATCTCAGATGATGAGAATTGTCAATGAATCTCAATGGCTCGGAACCAAATAGATTTTTTCACAGAGTAAAAAAGGGATATGATTAGACTAGAAGATATAACTCGTGGTACAATTATTAAAGGGATTTTGCCTAATGAAAATGTTACCGTTATTGATGCTGCTTGGTATGGTGATGATGCGATTGAATTGACCTATAAAGATAGTCGGGGGAAACCTGGTAATGAACTACTATTTCGCAGTGACCAAGATAGATTAGAAATTGTTAGGGATGGACAGCCCTGGAGTTTTAACGGAGATGGTGCTATATTTAGATTGGTTTCCGAAGCTCACCGCATTCGCCTGGCTCATTTGTTTGACCCTCGGCTGGCTGTTCATACTTCTTTGGTGGAACCTCTCCCACACCAAATTGATGCCGTTTATAACCAAATGCTGAACCGTCAACCTTTGCGGTTTCTGTTGGCTGATGACCCCGGGGCGGGTAAAACTATTATGGCGGGATTATTGATTCGGGAATTGTTGATTAGAGGGGATTTACAAAAGTGTTTGATTGTCTGTCCGGGGAGTTTGGCGATACAGTGGCAAGATGAATTGTCTCAGAAGTTTCACCTACCTTTTGAAATTTTGACAAACGATCGCCTTGAAGCTGCCCGCAGTGGGAACGCTTTTACGGAAATTCCCCTACTGGTTGCTCAATTAGATAAACTTAGCCGTAATCCTAAGTTACAGGCTAAACTCGCCCAAACTGATTGGGATTTGGTCGTAGTTGATGAGGCTCATAAACTCTCGGCTTCCTTTTTTGGGGGGGAAATTAAGGAAACTAAACGCTATAAATTGGGGAAACTTCTGTCGGGGTTGACTCGCCATTTTTTGCTGATGACCGCTACGCCGCATAATGGGAAAGAAGAGGATTTTCAGCTATTTTTGGCTCTGTTGGATGCCGATCGCTTTGAGGGGAAATTTCGGGATGGTGTCCATGTCTGCGAGACCGCTGATTTGATGCGTCGCCTCATTAAAGAAAACTTGCTAAAATTTGATGGTCGTCCCCTGTTTCCAGAACGTCGCGCCCATACCGTGGAATATCGTCTCTCGGAGTTGGAAGCCATCCTTTATAAACAAGTAACCGACTATGTGAAAGAAGAATTTAATCGCGCCGATAACCTGCAAAAAGGACGTAGGGGAACCGTGGGTTTTGCCTTAACTATTCTCCAGCGTCGTCTGGCTTCCTCTCCCGAAGCTATTTATCAGTCTCTGAAACGACGGCGCGATCGCCTCCAAAAAAGACTGCGGGAAGAACAACTAAACCAACGAGGACTCAACGCGGAATTTGACCTTGATCAACAAGACATTGATGATGATTTGGAAGACTTACCCAGTAGCGAGAGGGAAAACATCGAAACCGAAGTCGTTGACCTGGCGACCGCTTCTCGGACTATTCAGGAATTACAGACAGAAATCGAACGTTTGCGCCAATTGGAAGAGTTAGCCCAACGGGTGCGCCAGAGTGGGAAAGATTGCAAATGGGAACAATTATCTAAGGTTATGGAAAACGAAATTTTTGCCTTTCCTAACCCCCAGAATGGCGACCATGAACCCGGACAGAAAGCATTGCGGAAACTGGTAATTTTTACGGAACATCGCGATACCCTTAACTATTTGCGCGATCGCATTAAAACCCTTTTAGGTCGTCCTGAAGCCGTAGTTACCATTCATGGAAGTATGGGACGGGATGAACGCAAAAAAGCCGAAGAAGACTTTAAACAGGATGTTACCGTCCAGGTATTAGTAGCCACCGACGCAGCGGGGGAAGGAATTAACCTACAACGCGCCCATCTTATGGTTAATTATGACCTACCTTGGAATCCGAATCGTTTGGAGCAGAGATTTGGGCGCATTCACCGGATCGGACAGACGGAAGTTTGTCATTTGTGGAATTTGGTCGCCGGGGAAACGCGGGAGGGGGATGTATATTTATCGCTGTTGCGGAAACTGGAAATTGAGCAAAACGCCCTGGGGGGTCAGGTGTTTGATGTGTTGGGAAAAGCGATCGCTCAGGTAGAATTGCGGGAGTTGCTCATTGAAGCTATCCGCTATGGCGATCGCCCTGATATTAAAGCCAAACAGCAGCAATTGAGCGATCGCCTGAACCGGGAATATTTGCAAACACTCATCGAAGAAAAAGCCCTCGCGAGAGACTCCTTGGATACCATCAAAGTTCAAGCCATTCGGAAGGACATGGAAAGGGCGCAAGCGCGGAAACTCCAACCCCATTTTATCGGCTTATTTTTCCAGGAGGCTTTTACCCGCCTAGGGGGAACCATGCGACTCCGGGAACCCCAACGTTATCAAATAAACAACGTTCCCGCCGTTATTCGTCATCGCGATCGCCAAATAGGACTGAGTAAACCTATACTAAGTTATGAGCGGATCTGTTTTGAGAAGGATTTAGTCAGCGTCCCCGGGAAACCCATAGCCGACCTAGTTTGTCCTGGTCATCCCCTTCTTGATGCCACCCTAGACCTGATTTTAGAACGTCATCGAAATCTATTGCGTCAGGGGAGCATTTTGGTTGATGATAGTCCTAACCCGCAGCCAGAGAGAATCTTAGTTTATCTGGAACATAGCATTCAGGACGCGCGAACCGACTCCAACGGACAGCGGCGGTTAGTCTCCCGCAGAATGCAATATGTGGAACTTCCCTGTAGTCTGTTTCCCGACGGCGACCCGACTCCCTCCCCCGCTATTAATGGGGGATATGCGCCTTATTTGGACTATCGCCCCCTCACCGAAGAGGAACATAAAGCGATCGCTCCTTTTCTGCCTAATTTACCGCCAAAAGAGGACATTGAGAAACAGGCGACTACCTACGCCATTACCCATTTAGTCCAACCCCACCTGGAAGAGGTCCAGAAACCCAAACAGGAACTCATTGATAAAACCCTAGTCGCCGTCAAAGACCGACTCACCAAGGAAATTAACTATTGGGACCAAAGGGCTGTCAGTTTGCGCCTGGATGAAAAAGCGGGGAAACCCAATGCTAAACTTAACTCTAGCAAAGCCCAGCAACGGGCGGACGAGTTAGCCTCCCGCCTAGAAAAAAGGCTCCGCGAACTGGAAGACGAGCGCCGACTTTCACCTTTACCCCCCGTGGTGGTAGGGGCAGCTTTAATCATTCCCAGCCACCGTCTGGCAGCCCTACAACCCCCCTCGCCGAAGATTTCCGACACTTTTGCCCAAAACCGGCAAGCCGTGGAATTAGCGGCAATGGAGGCGGTGATGCGGAAGGAAACGGAGTTAGGCTATCAACCGCGAGACGTTAGCGCCGAAAAGTGCGGTTATGATATCGAGTCGGTCATTCCCGAAACGGGAAAATTGCGGTTTATCGAGGTGAAAGGACGCATTGAGGGGGCGCAAACGGTGACGGTGACTAAAAACGAGATTTTGACGGCCTTAAACCGACCTGATAGCTATATCCTAGCATTAGTGGAAGTTCCAGGCGATCGCATTTCCTATATCCACCAACCGTTTCAGCAACAACCCGATTTTGCCGCTCACAGTATCAATTATAGTTGGCGAGACCTAATAATTAATAATTAATAATTAATAATTAATAATTAATAATTGGGGAAAACTGTTGTGGTGGCTGAGAAACCCGGTTTCTTTGAGAAACCGGGTTTCTTGACTTGTGGGGGGAAACTCCGTTGACTGGAGGCTGAGAAACCCGGCTTATTTCTGGAGGGTTAGAAACCCGGTTTCTTTGAGAAACCGGGTTTCTTGACTTGTGGGGGGAAACTCCGTTGACTGGAGGCTGAGAAACCCGGCTTATTTCTGGTGGCTGAGAAACCCGGTTTCTTTGAGAAACCGGGTTTCTTGACTTGTGGGGGGAAACTCCGTTGACTGGAGGCTGAGAAACTCGGCTTATTTCTGGAGGGTTAGAAACCCGGTTTCTTTGAGAAACCGGGTTTCTTGACTTGTGGGGGGAAACTCCGTTGACTGGAGGCTGAGAAACCCGGCTTATTTCTGGTGGCTGAGAAACCCGGTTTCTTTGAGAAACCGGGTTTCTTGACTTGTGGGGGGAAACTCCGTTGACTGGAGGCTGAGAAACCCGGCTTATTTCTGGTGGCTGAGAAACCCGGTTTCTTTGAGAAACCGGGTTTCTTGACTTCTGGGGGGAAACTCCGTTGACTGGAGGCTGAGAAACTCGGCTTATTTCTGGAGGGTTAGAAACCCGGTTTCTTTGAGAAACCGGGTTTCTTGACTTCTGGGGGGAAACTCCGTTGACTGGAGGCTGAGAAACCCGGCTTATTTCTGGAGGGTTAGAAACCCGGTTTCTTTGAGAAACCGGGTTTCTTGACTTCTGGGGGAAACTCCGTTGACTGGAGGCTGAGAAACCCGGCTTATTTCTGGAGGGTGAGAAACCCGGTTTCTTTGAGAAACCGGGTTTCTTGACTTCTGGGGGAAACTCCGTTGACTGGAGGCTGAGAACTCCGGCTTATTTCTGGAGGGTTAGAAACCCGGTTTCTTTGAGAAACCGGGTTTCTTGACTTCTGGGGGGAAACTCCGTTGACTGGAGGCTGAGAAACCCGGCTTATTTCTGGAGGGTTAGAAACCCGGTTTCTTTGAGAAACCGGGTTTCTTGACTTCTGGGGGGAAACTCCGTTGACTGGAGGCTGAGAAACTCGGCTTATTTCTGGAGGGTTAGAAACCCGGTTTCTTTGAGAAACCGGGTTTCTTGACTTCTGGGGGGAAACTCCGTTGACTGGAGGCTGAGAAACTCGGCTTATTTCTGGAGGGTTAGAAACCCGGTTTCTTTGAGAAACCGGGTTTCTTGACTTCTGGGGGGAAACTCCGTTGACTGGAGGCTGAGAAACCCGGCTTATTTGTGGTGGCTGAGAAACCCGGTTTCTTTGAGAAACCGGGTTTCTTGACTTCTGGGGGGAAACTCCGTTGACTGGAGGCTGAGAAACTCGGCTTATTTCTGGAGGGTTAGAAACCCGGTTTCTTTGAGAAACCGGGTTTCTTGACTTCTGGGGGGAAACTCCGTTGACTGGAGGCTGAGAAACTCGGCTTATTTCTGGAGGGTTAGAAACCCGGTTTCTTTGAGAAACCGGGTTTCTTGACTTCTGGGGGGAAACTCCGTTGACTGGAGGCTGAGAAACCCGGCTTATTTCTGGTGGCTGAGAAACCCGGTTTCTTTGAGAAACCGGGTTTCTTGACTTGTGGGGGGAAACTCCGTTGACTGGAGGCTGAGAAACCCGGCTTATTTCTGGAGGGTTAGAAACCCGGTTTCTTTGAGAAACCGGGTTTCTTGACTTGTGGGGGGAAACTCCGTTGACTGGAGGCTGAGAAACCCGGCTTATTTCTGGTGGCTGAGAAACCCGGTTTCTTTGAGAAACCGGGTTTCTTGACTTGTGGGGGGAAACTCCGTTGACTGGAGGCTGAGAAACCCGGCTTATTTGTGGTGGCTGAGAAACCCGGCTTATTTCTGGCGGGTTAGAAACCCGGTTTCTTTGAGAAACCCGGTTTCTTGACTTGTGGGGGGAAACTCCGTTGACTGGAGGCTGAGAAACCCGGCTTATTTGTGGTGGCTGAGAAACCCGGCTTATTTGTGGTGGCTGAGAAACCCGGTTTCTTTGAGAAACCCGGTTTCTTGACTTGTGGGGGGGGAAAGCCGGGTAGGTTATCCATATAACGCCACGAGGGCGATAATAATTAATTATCCATTATTAATTATTAATTATTAATTATTAATTATTAATTGATGCCTGACCAGCTATACTGGGAGTCGGTGTCTACACTGCTTCCCATGACCTACCGCAAAAAACTCATCGAAGTTGCCCTACCCCTCGAAGCCATTAATATGGAGTCCGCGCGGGAAAAGTCTATTCGTCACGGACACCCCTCGACTCTGCATTTGTGGTGGGCGCGGCGACCTTTGGCGGCTTGTAGGGCGGTGCTTTGGGCTTCTTTGGTAGATGACCCCAGTAGTTGGCCGGAAAAATTCCCCACCCTGGAAGCACAAACCCAGGAAAGACAACGCCTTTTTGATATCTTAGGCCGAATTGTGGTCGATACCGATAAGAAGGGGAAACAAAAACAGGTGGTGCGGGGTTTGGTGTCTTGGGATGATATCAAAGACCCCCAGGTTATTCAAGACGCACAAAGGGAGATAGCCCGCTGTTTGGCGTGGGGAAGGGGGGAAAAACCACCGACGAAACCGGAAGAGGTCCGGGAGTATATCGCCCAGTATGCGCCACCCGCCTATGACCCTTTTGCGGGAGGTGGGTCTATTCCCCTGGAAGCGCAACGGTTGGGGTTGGAAGCCCATGCTAGTGATTTGAACCCGGTGGCGGTATTAATTAATAAGGCGTTGATTGAAATTCCCCCTCGGTTTGCGAATTTACCCCCGGTGAATGGAGATGATAGAAAACGGACTGGGTTAGAGTCTTGGCGTGGCGCACAGGGGTTGGCTGCCGATGTGCGATATTATGGAAGTTGGATGCGAGAGGTGGCTGTTAACGGCATTGGGGATTTATATCCTCCGGTGACTTTGGAAAATGGCGACAAGGCGACGGTTATTGCTTGGTTATGGGCGCGGACGGTGACTTGTCCTAACCCTGCTTGTGGCTGTCAAATGCCTTTGGTGCGAAGTTTTAACCTTTCCACAAAGACGGGAAAGGAGACTTGGGTTGAATATGCCATTAACGGGGAAACTAGCCCCCCCGAAATTGATTTTGTGGTGAAGACGGGGAAGGGAAAACCACGGGAGGGGACGGTTGACCGCAAGGGGGCGGTTTGTCTGGCTTGCGGCACTTCTGTAAAATTGGATTATGTGCGGTCAGAAGGTCGTCAGAAACGCATGGGGGTTAAATTAATGGCTATTGTGGCTGAAGGTAAAAATGGCAGGATTTATTTACCCCCCACCAAACAACAGGAAAATATTGCTTTTTCCGCTAAACCAAAATGGCAGCCTGATGCAATTCTACCCAAAAATCCACGGGATTTTAAAACTCCTAATTATGGGATGACAAGTTTTGGCGATTTATTCACCTCCCGTCAATTGGTGGCTTTAACTACTTTTAGTGATTTGGTCGGGGAAGCTAAAGATAAGGCTTTTCAAGATGCCCTGGCTGTGGGATTATCTGATGATGATATTCCCTTGAATAAGGGGGGTAATGGCGCGAGGGCTTATAGTGAAGCGATCGCAGTTTATTTGGCGTTTGCTTTGGATAAATGTGCAGATTACTGGAATACTATTGCCACTTGGATGCCAAGAGGAACAGTAGGTCATTTGTTTACAAAACAGGCTATCCAAATGACATGGGATTTTGTAGAAGCTAATGGGCTTGTTGATTTTCATTGTGCATGGCATGAATCTTTTGAATGGGTTTCAAAAAACCTCGAAACTTACTCTAATATCTCACTCGGAAAAGTTACCCAACATGATGCAACCGCCCCTCACCCCAACGACACCACCCCAAAACTCATCTCAACCGACCCGCCCTATTATGATAATATTGGCTACGCGGATTTATCGGATTTTTTCTATGTGTGGCTGCGTCAATCTTTGGGTTTAATTTATCCTGATGTTTGCAGCACCCTGTTAGTGCCGAAATCTCAAGAATTGATAGCAACCCCCTACCGCCATAAAGGCGAAAAAAACCAGGCTAAACAATTTTTTGAAGCCGGATTAATGCAGGCGTTTAAGCGCATCAATAGCATAGCTGATGCTAACTATCCGGTGACCGTTTATTATGCTTTTAAACAAGCCGAAACTGATGCTAAAGATAAGGTTGCTTCTACGGGTTGGGAAACCATGTTAGAAGGGTTAATGCAGGCTAACTTTAGCATTGGTGGAACATGGCCAATGCGTAGCGAACGCAGTGGTCGCATGGTTGCCAATAATTCAAACGCCCTATCTTCTTCTATAGTGTTAGTGTGTCGTCCCCGTGGTGAGAATGCGGCACCAACGACGAAGCGAAAATTTTTAAGTGAATTGCAAAACGAACTCCCCCAGGCGCTAAAAACGCTGCAAGAGGGAAACATCGCCCCGGTTGACCTAGCCCAAGCCAGTATCGGACCGGGTATGGCAATATATAGCAAGTATAGCGAAGTTTTAGAAAACGATGGCAGCAAGTTGACCGTCCGCAGCGCCCTACAATTAATTAATCAACTCCTAGATGAATACCTGACGGACCAAGAAGGGGAATTTGACAGCGATACCCGTTGGGCGTTAACATGGTTTCAACAATACCAATTCGACCCCGGACTATATGGGGAAGCCGAAACCCTGTCGAAGGCGAGAAATACCAGTATAGAAGGGTTAGAAACGGCGGGAATTTTAACGGCGAAAGCGGGGAAAGTCCGGTTGCTGACACGGGATGAACTCCCGGAGAAATTGACGGCGGAAAAAGATACACGCCTCCCCCACTGGAAACTCACCCAAGGGCTAATTCAGCGACTCCTACAAAAGGGAGAAACGGGGGCGGCGGAGTTGCTGTCTGGGCTTCGACAACAGAAAGCGGAGGTAGAAATAGCCAGGGACCTCGCCTATCGTCTATATAATTTATGCGATCGCAAAGGATGGTCATCGGAAGCGATCGCCTATAATAGTCTAGTAGTATCCTGGCCGGAAATCACCCGTTTAGCCAGTGAGTTTGCCGCTAAACCTTCCCAAGGGGAACTTTTCAATTAATAGGCTTAGAAACCCGGTTTCTTTATAATTAATAATTAATAATTAATAATTAATAATTGGGGAGTGGCGGGTTAGAAACCCGGTTTCTTTGAGAAACCGGGTTTCTTGACTTCTGGGGGGGAAACTCGGTTGACTTGTTGGCGGGAAACCGGGTTTCTTGACTTCTGGGGGGGAAACCCAGTTGACTGGAGGCTGAGAAACTCGGCTTATTTGTGGCGGGTTAGAAACCCGGTTTCTTTGAGAAACCGGGTTTCTTGACTTACGGGGGGAAACTCGGTTGACTTGTTGGTGGGAAACCGGGTTTCTTGACTTCTGGGGGGAAACTCGGTTGACTGGAGGCTGAGAAACTCGGCTTATTTGTGGCGGGTTAGAAACCCGGTTTCTTTGAGAAACCGGGTTTCTTGACTTCTGGGGGAAACTCGGTTGACTTGTTGGCGGGAAACCGGGTTTCTTGACTTCTGGGGGGAAACTCGGTTGACTGGAGGCTGAGAAACTCGGCTTATTTGTGGCGGGTTAGAAACCCGGTTTCTTTGAGAAACCGGGTTTCTTGACTTACGGGGGGAAACTCGGTTGACTTGTTGGTGGGAAACCGGGTTTCTTGACTTCTGGGGGGAAACCCAGTTGACTGGAGGCTGAGAAACTCGGCTTATTTGTGGCGGGTTAGAAACCCGGTTTCTTTGAGAAACCGGGTTTCTTGACTTGAACTCGTTGACTTGTTGTGGGAAACCGGTTTCTTGACTTCTGAAACCCAGTTGACTGGAGGCTAGGAAGCTCGGCTTATTTGTGGCGGTTAGAAACCCGGTTTCTTTGACCAAACCGGGTTTCTTGACTTACTGGGGAAACTCAGTTGACTGGTTGAGAAACTCGGCTTATTTGTGGCAGAAACCCGGTTTCTTTGAGTTTCTTGACTCTGGGAAACTCGGTTGACTGGAAAGGGTTTCTTGACTTCTGGGGGAAACGACTGGAGGCTGAGAAACTCGGCTTAATTGTGGCGGGTTAGAAACCGGTTTCTTTGAGAAAACCGGGTTTCTTGACTTCGGGGGAAACTCGGTTGACTTGTTGGTGGGAAACCGGGTTTCTTGACTTCTGGGGGGAAACCCAGTTGACTGGAGGCTGAGAAACTCGGCTTATTTGGCGGGTTAGAAACCGGTTTCTTTGAGAAACCGGGTTTCTTGACTTACGGGGGGGGGAAACTCGGTTGACTTGTTGGTGGGAAACCGGTTTCTTGACTTCTGGGGGGAAACCCAGTTGACTGGAGGCTGAGAACTCGGCTTATTTGTGGCGGTTAGAAGCCCGGTTTCTTTGAGAAACCGTTTCTTTAACTCGGTTTATTTAGAAACCCGGTTTTTTGAGAAACCGGGTTTCTTACTTACGGGGAAACTCGGTTGACTGGGAAACCGGGTTTCTTACTCTGGGGGAAACCCGGTTGACTGGAGGCTGAGAAACTCGGCTTATTTGTGGGGTTAGAAACCTGGTTTCTTTTTTGAGAAACCGGGTTTTTGACTGGGGGAAACTCGGTTGACTTGTTGGTGGAAACCGGGTTTGACTTCTGGGGGAAACCCAGTTGACTGGAGTCTGAGAAACTCGGCTTATTTGGTTAGAAACCCGGTTTTCTTTTGAGAAACCGGGTTTCTGACTTACGGGGGAAACTCGGTTGACTTGTTGGTGGGAAACCGGGTTTCTTGACTTCTGGGGGGAAACCCAGTTGACTGGAGGCTGAGAAACTCGGCTTATTTGTGGAGGGTTAGAAACGTTTCTTTGAGAAACCGGGTTTCTTGACTTACGGGGGGAAACTCGGTTGACTTGTTGGTGGGAAACCGGGTTTCTTTGACTTCTGGGGGAAACTCGGTTGACTGGAGGCTGAGAAACTCGGCTTATTTAGAGAGGGTTAGAAACCCGGTTTCTTTGAGAAACCGGGTTTCTTGACTTCGGGGAAAAACTCGGTTGACTTGTTGGTGGGAAACCGGGTTTCTTGACTTCTGGGGGAAACTCGGTTGACTGGAGGCTGAGAAACTCGGCTTATTTGGGTTAGAAACCCGGTTTCTTTGAGAAACCGGGTTTCTTGGACTTACGGGGGGAAACTCGGTTGACTTGTTGGTGGGAAACCGGGTTTCTTGACTTGGGGGGAAACCCAGTTGACTGGAGGCTGAGAAACTCGCTTATTTGTGGGGGTTAGAAACCCGGTTTTCTTTTTGAGAAACCGGGTTTCTTGACTTACGGGGGAAACTCGGTTGACTTGTTGGTGGGAAACCGGGTTTCTTGACTTCTGGGGGAAACCCAGTTGACTGGAGGCTGAGAAACTCGGTATTTGTTAAGAAACCCGGTTAGAAACTTTTGAGAAACCGGGTTTCTTGACTTACGGGGGGAAACTCGGTTGACTTGTTGGTGGGAAACCGGGTTTCTTGACTTCTGGGGGGAAACCCAGTTGACTGGAGGCTGAGAAACTCGGCTTATTTGTGGCGGGTTAGAAACCCGGTTTCTTTGAGAAACCGGGTTTCTTGACTTCAACAGGTGAACACAATTGGCGGTTTTGGCATATAATTGATCTCAATTACGCATCCTACCGATTATGGCTATCAGCAATCATGAGAGAGTTACTCGCGCTTTAAGGATACTCCAAGAAGGATTGTATCCCTTCGTGGAAAGGGAAATGCGATCGCATTATGGCGATAATCACTGGTTGACCGCCGCCAGTGCCTCGCTTTCCGATAGTTATGTTAACAATCGTAGCCGACAACCTGTTGAAAAGATTCTTAAAGAAGATCTCTATGCTCTGCTGATGGTCGTGTGGGAACATTGGAATGACGTATTTCGCCAAATTCTGGGAAGGAGTGAACGCAGCATTGTCAGCGAATTGCGCGATAACCGCAACCAATGGGCGCACCAAACCACTTTCTCGACTGATGATGCTTACCGTATCCTTGATAATATCAGCCGTCTGTTAACCGCTATTTCCGCCCCAGAAGCCAGCCAAGTCGAAAAAGAGAAAAATGAATTGATGCGATCGCGTTTTGAAGCCGAAGCCCGTCGCGAAAGAAGGAAAGTCACCGTCACCCCCACAGAAGGACAACCTCAAACCGGACTCAAACCCTGGCGAGAGATTGTTACACCTCATCCTGACGTGGCTGGCGGGACTTTCCAACAAGCAGAATTCGCCGCGGACTTATGGGAAGTATACCTCGATCAGGGGTCTGATGAATATAGAGACCCGACCGAATTTTATCGCCGCACTTACCTCACCGAAGGCCTAAAACAGCTTCTCAGTAATGCACTGCTACGGTTAACTGGTCAAGGGGGAGACCCGGTAATTGAATTGCAAACTAACTTCGGCGGCGGCAAAACTCACGCCCTGTTATCCCTCTATCACCTTTGCCAAGCCTGCCATATTCATAACTTACCAGGGATGGAAGAGATTTTTCAACAGGTGGGTATATCTCAACCTCCCCAAAATGTTAACGTCGCTGTGTTGGTGGGGAATAAACTGCCCCCCAGTGGCATTAAACCCTATGGAAAAGGCGATCGTAACCGTCCCCCCATAATTAAAACCCTCTGGGGGGAGTTGGCTTGGCAGTTGGGAGGAGAAGAAGGTTATCAAATGTTGCGGGAGGCTGACGAAACGGCAACTAATCCCGGTGATATACTTAAACAACTGTTTAACCGCTTCTCCCCCTGTCTAATTCTGATTGATGAATGGGTCGCCTATGCTAGACAACTCCACGAAAAACCTGATGTGGTGGGGGGGACTTTCGACACTCAATTCACTTTTGCCCAAACTTTGAGTGAGTCCGCCAAAAATGCTAAGGATACCCTGCTGGTGGTGAGTGTTCCCGCGTCGGATATTGAAAAAGGCGGCGAGAAGGGATACGAAGCGACCGACAGGCTGAAAAATGCGATCGGTCGCGTAGAGTCCCCTTGGCGACCTGCCAGCGCCGAAGAAGGTTTTGAAATCGTCCGGCGGCGCTTATTTCAGTCTACCACGGATACAACTCTCTTGGCTCAACGAGATGCGGTGATAGATACCTTTTACAATATGTATCGGGAACATAGCCAGGAGTTTCCCACGGATACCAAGGAGGCTAACTATAAACGCCGTATGCGAGAGGCTTATCCTATTCACCCAGAATTGTTCGATCGCCTTTATGAGGACTGGTCGAGTTTAGATAAGTTTCAGCGGACCCGTGGGGTTTTGCGTCTCATGGCTAAGGTGATTCATACCCTATGGGAACGTAATGATGCTAATCTGTTGATTATGCCGGGAAATGTGCCGATGGATGACCATCAAGTGCAGTCGGAACTTACCCGCTACCTGGAAGATAATTGGACTCCCATTATTGATAAAGATGTCGATGGACCATTATCTTTACCCCTAGATCTCGATCGCCAATACCCTAATTTCGGCCGTTATTCCGCTTGTCGTCGCGTTACCCGCACTATCTACATGGGGTCAGCACCAACCCAGAAAGCTGCTAACCGTGGCTTAGAAGACCGTAGAATAAAGCTAGGTTGTGTGCAACCGGGAGAGGCGGCGGCGACTTTTGGGGACGCACTCCGACGACTCAGCGATCGCGCTACCTATCTCTATGTTGATAATAAACGCTACTGGATTTCCACTCAACCTAATGTTAACCGCACAGCGGCGGAAAGGGCTGATCAGTTTCTCGGTGAAGGCGATCGCTATTTGGTTGAAAAGGAAATTGTTAAACGTCTCAAAAAATTTGGCGATCGGGGTATCTTTACCACGGTTCATGTGGCCCCCAATTCTAGCGGGGATATCCCTGATGATAAACGTTCCGGTGTGCGTCTGGTTATACTCCCCCCACAATTCCCCCACGACCAAGGCTTAAATTTACAGAGTCCGGCTTGCAAATGGGTGGCTGATGTGTTAGACTACAGGGGGGAGACTCGTCGCTCTTACCAAAATACCCTGGTGTTTTTGGCTGCTGATAAAACCAAGTGGGAAACCCTGGGAAAAAATGCCGCCCAATATCTCGCCTGGGAGTCCATTTGTCGCGAAAAGGAAGAGTTGAACCTAGATGCTTTTCAGGCTAAACAAGCCCACACCAAACTACAGCAGTTTGATGATGATGTCCAAAAGCAGATTTCCGAAACCTACCAATGGTTATTAGTCCCTGAACAACCAGACCCCAAAGAAGCGATCGCCTGGAAAACTATCCGCCTCCGTAATCTTGAGTCCTCCCCGACACTTAACGCCAGCAAAAAGGCGATCGACGAATCCCACCTCTCAGATACCTACGCCCCCCTAAATCTCTATTTAGAGGTTTTGGAACCCTTCGTCTGGCGCGACAAAAACCACATCAGCCTACAGGAGATCTGGGAATATCTAACTAAATATCCCTATCTGCCCCGCCTCAAGGATGAACAGGTTTTGCTGAAAGCGATCGCCGACGGCGTATCCTCGACCGCTTGGAGTCAGTGGTTTGCCTACGCGGAAGGCTTCGATCCAGAAACCGGCACCTATCAGGGACTGAAAGCCGGGGAATCCATCAATCCTACAATAGCTCAAAATAGTTTAATTGTCAAGCCCGATGTAGCCCAAAAACAGTTACAACTGAGCCAGCAGCCCAGCCCCAATTCCTTGGAGCAATATTCCGCCCCCTCACCGGGTCAGGAAAGGGAGGTAAATGCGATCGTAGGGGAGGACATAAACCCCGGAAATTATAGAGTTTCCCCGGCTCAAAATCAGCCCCTAAGACGCTTTTACGGGGTGGTAGAAATTGAGGCTTTACGACTCAACAGAGACGCGGGAGTAATTAGCGATGAAGTCATTCAACATTTAATCTCTCTCAAAAACACCAAGGTAAAAATTACCCTAGAAATTCAGGCAGACATTCCCGACGGTATCCCGGAAAATGTAGCCCGGACAATTATGGAAAATTGCCAAACCCTAAAATTCCAGCAAAAAGGCTTGGAAACCAATTAATAATTAATAATTAATAATTAATAATTATTACCCTCGTAGCGTCCGAGGGATAACCTATCGGGTAAACGGCAAATTTTATTCATCTGACACACCACCGATATCGCGGTCAAGAAACCCGTTTGTCCCAGAGGTCAAGAATAATTAATAATTAATAATTAATAATTAATAATTATTACCCTCGTAGCGTCCGAGGGATAACCTATCGGGTAAACGGCAAATTTTATTCATCTGACACACCACCGATATCGCGGTCAAGAAACCTGTTTGTCCCAGAGGTCAAGAATAATTAATAATTAATAATTAATAATTAATAATTAATAATTAATAATTATTACCCTCGTAGCGTCCGAGGGATAACCTATCGGGTAAACGGCAAATTTTATTCATCTGACACACCACCGATATCGCGGTCAAGAAACCTGTTTGTCCCAGAGGTCAAGAATAATTAATAATTAATAATTAATAATTATTACCCTCGTAGCGTCCGAGGGATAACCTATCGGGTAAACGGCAAATTTTATTCATCTGACACACCACCGATATCGCGGTCAAGAAACCTGTTTGTCCCAGAGGTCAAGAATAATTAATAATTAATAATTAATAATTAATAATTAATAATTAATAATTATTACCCTCGTAGCGTCCGAGGGATAACCTATCGGGTAAACGGCAAATTTTATTCATCTGACACACCACCGATATCGCGGTCAAGAAACCTGTTTGTCCCAGAGGTCAAGAATAATTAATAATTAATAATTAATAATTAATAATTAATAATTAATAATTATTACCCTCGTAGCGTCCGAGGGATAACCTATCGGGTAAACGGCAAATTTTATTCATCTGACGCACCACCGATATCGCGGTCAAGAAACCCGTTTGTCCCAGAGGTCAAGAATAATTAATAATTAATAATTAATAATTAATAATTAATAATTAATAATTATTACCCTCGTAGCGTCCGAGGGATAACCTATCGGGTAAACGGCAAATTTTATTCATCTGACACACCACCGATATCGCGGTCAAGAAACCCGTTTGTCCCAGAGGTCAAGAATATTAATAATTATAATTAATAATTAATAATTAATAATTAATAATTATTACCCTCGTAGCGTCCGAGGGATAACCTATCGGGTAAACGGCAAATTTTATTCATCTGACACACCACCGATATCGCGGTCAAGAAACCCGTTTGTCCCAGAGGTCAAGAATAATTAATAATTAATAATTAATAATTAATAATTAATAATTAATAATTATTACCCTCGTAGCGTCCGAGGGATAACCTATCGGGTAAACGGCAAATTTTATTCATCTGACACACCACCGATATCGCGGTCAAGAAACCCGTTTGTCCCAGAGGTCAAGAATAATTAATAATTAATAATTAATAATTAATAATTAATAATTAATAATTATTACCCTCGTAGCGTCCGAGGGATAACCTATCGGGTAAACGGCAAATTTTATTCATCTGACGCACCACCGATATCGCGGTCAAGAAACCCGTTTGTCCCAGAGGTCAAGAATAATTAATAATTAATAATTAATAATTAATAATTAATAATTAATAATTATTACCCTCGTAGCGTCCGAGGGATAACCTATCGGGTAAACGGCAAATTTTATTCATCTGACACACCACCGATATCGCGGTCAAGAAACCCGTTTGTCCCAGAGGTCAAGAATAATTAATAATTAATAATTAATAATTAATAATTAATAATTAATAATTATTACCCTCGTAGCGTCCGAGGGATAACCTATCGGGTAAACGGCAAATTTTATTCATCTGACACACCACCGATATCGCGGTCAAGAAACCCGTTTGTCCCAGAGGTCAAGAATAATTAATAATTATTAATAATATAATAATTAATAATTTAATATTACCCTCGTAGCGTCCGAGGGATAACCTATCGGGTAAACGGCAAATTTTATTCATCTGACACACCACCGATATCGCGGTCAAGAAACCCGTTTGTCCCAGAGGTCAAGAATAATTAATAATTAATAATTAATAATTAATAATTAATAATTAATAATTATTATCCCTCGTAGCGTCCGAGGGATAACCTATCGGGTAAACGGCAAATTTTATTCATCTGACACACCACCGATATCGCGGTCAAGAAACCCGTTTGTCCCAGAGGTCAAGAATAATTAATAATTAATAATTAATAATTAATAATTATTACCCTCGTAGCGTCCGAGGGATAACCTATCGGGTAAACGGCAAATTTTATTCATCTGACACACCACCGATATCGCGGTCAAGAAACCCGTTTGTCCCAGAGGTCAAGAATAATTAATAATTAATAATTAATAATTAATAATTAATAATTAATAATTAATAATTAATAATTATTACCCTCGTAGCGTCCGAGGGATAACCTATCGGGTAAACGGCAAATTTTATTCATCTGACACACCACCGATATCGCGGTCAAGAAACCCGTTTGTCCCAGAGGTCAAGAATAATTAATAATTAATAATTAATAATTAATAATTATTACCCTCGTAGCGTCCGAGGGATAACCTATCGGGTAAACGGCAAATTTTATTCATCTGACGCACCACCGATATCGCGGTCAAGAAACCCGTTTGTCCCAGAGGTCAAGAATAATTAATAATTAATAATTAATAATTAATAATTAATAATTAATAATTATTACCCTCGTAGCGTCCGAGGGATAACCTATCGGGTAAACGGCAAATTTTATTCATCTGACACACCACCGATATCGCGGTCAAGAAACCCGTTTGTCCCAGAGGTCAAGAATAATTAATAATTAATAATTAATAATTAATAATTATTACCCTCGTAGCGTCCGAGGGATAACCTATCGGGTAAACGGCAAATTTTATTCATCTGACGCACCACCGATATCGCGGTCAAGAAACCCGTTTGTCCCAGAGGTCAAGAATAATTAATAATTAATAATTAATAATTAATAATTAATAATTAATAATTATTACCCTCGTAGCGTCCGAGGGATAACCTATCGGGTAAACGGCAAATTTTATTCATCTGACACACCACCGATATCGCGGTCAAGAAACCCGTTTGTCCCAGAGGTCAAGAATAATTAATAATTAATAATTAATAATTAATAATTATTACCCTCGTAGCGTCCGAGGGATAACCTATCGGGTAAACGGCAAATTTTATTCATCTGACACACCACCGATATCGCGGTCAAGAAACCCGTTTGTCCCAGAGGTCAAGAATAATTAATAATTAATAATTAATAATTAATAATTAATAATTAATAATTATTACCCTCGTAGCGTCCGAGGGATAACCTATCGGGTAAACGGCAAATTTTATTCATCTGACACACCACCGATATCGCGGTCAAGAAACCCGTTTGTCCCAGAGGTCAAGAATAATTAATAATTAATAATTAATAATTAATAATTATTACCCTCGTAGCGTCCGAGGGATAACCTATCGGGTAAACGGCAAATTTTATTCATCTGACACACCACCGATATCGCGGTCAAGAAACCCGTTTGTCCCAGAGGTCAAGAATAATTAATAATTAATAATTAATAATTAATAATTAATAATTAATAATTAATTATTAATAATTATTACCCTCGTAGCGTCCGAGGGATAACCTATCGGGTAAACGGCAAATTTTATTCATCTGACACACCACCGATATCGCGGTCAAGAAACCCGTTTGTCCCAGAGGTCAAGAAACCCGGTTTCTCAATTATTAAATTAATTTTTGCTTGAGTTGCTGTAATTTTTCTGGGGTAAGAATTACCTTGACATCCAATAATTGTGCCGGGTCTCTAAATAGTATCATTAAGCCATTATTGCCCACGGCAATATGAGGATTTTCGATATTGATGGTGTCATATTTAAGCTCAGGGATACTAACTTTCAGCACCAGTTGCTGTTGAGATTGAGAGAAAATATAAAGCTGTTGGTGGTCAAGGTAAAGCACCATTTTCCGGGGGGTGATACTACGTTGGTCGGGGTTGTTTGGTTTACTCCAAAAAATGGTGATTCCCCTGATTTCGGGGTTGCAAATTACAAAATTTTCGTCAAACTTTTGGGGTTCCCAGTTTAACTGACTGGGGTCTGTATCCTGTGGCATAAGTCGCTGTTGCCAGTCGATTTTAATATTCTGGAGGTTAGCCCACCATTGTCTAATAACTTCCAGGTTATTGGCATTATCAGGGTTGCTGCTGCCTAACTCCCAAATAGTTGTGCTATCCATGTTAATTGTCTCTAGTTGAATTTAATATTAGTTAGATTGTACAACCTGAATATATGCACCGATGAATTTGCCGATTGTTTTTCATCCCGACTATGTAGCCCCCCTGCCACCAGGACACCGTTTTCCGATGCCGAAATTTGGGTTACTTTGTGATATGTTACTCCAAGAAGGCGTAATCAGACGATCGCAACTTCACCTACCCAAACTGCCACCTACTGAGTGGATCGAATTAGTCCACCACCGGGACTATGTAGAGGCTTACTGTCAGGGGAAACTAGACCCGAAAGCACAACGTCGCATAGGTCTCCCCTGGAGTCAGGCTTTAGCACAGCGGACCTGTATCGCAGTGGGGGGTGCCATATTGACGGCTAAACTAGCATTATCTCACGGTTTAGCCTGCAACACGGCCGGAGGCACTCACCACGCCTTCCCTAACTATGGATCTGGTTTCTGCATATTCAATGATATAGCGATCGCTGCCTGTGTCATGCAAAAATTAGGACTAGCCAAAAAAATCCTGATTGTGGATCTTGATGTACACCAGGGGGACGCAACGGCGGTAATTTTTCAAGATAACCCCCATGTATTTACCTTTTCAATGCACTGTCAAGCTAACTTTCCGGCTAAAAAACAAACAAGCGATCGCGATATTCCCCTAGCCGTGGGTATGGAAGACGAAGAATATTTGCAAATTTTAGCCAGTCATTTACCTGACTTGCTTACGGAATTTCGCCCAGATCTAGTGATCTATGATGCAGGAGTAGATACCCATATTGGCGATCGCTTAGGAAAATTGGCCCTAACTGACTCTGGGTTATGGCGGCGGGAAATGCAAGTTTTGTCTACCTGTGTGGGAATGGGATATCCGGTGGCGGGAATTATTGGCGGTGGTTACTGTGAAGATATGCAGAGTTTGGTTTACCGCCATTCTCTCCTACACCGCGCCGCTACGGACGTTTACCGCCAGTATCGCCTGTAATTAGATAATAGTAGAAAGTGAAAATATGATGATGAATTATCTGTTAGGGATTTTTTGCGGCGTTGGTTTAAGCGCCGCCTGTGGGTTTAGAATATTTGTACCCCCGGTAATTTTGAGCACAGCCGCCATATACGGCGATTTTGACCTACCCCCCGACTTAGAGATTTTGGGAACCGAGACGGGGTTGATAGCCGTCGCTACTCTGTTAGCAGTGGAGGCGATCGTCTATTTTATCCCCGGAGTCGATCATGCTTTGGATATCCTGGAAGCACCGATCGCTATGGTGGTGGCTACTTTGATTGTAGCTGCATTTTTACCAGACATGGAACCTCGGTGGATGTGGACAGTCTCTATAATTCTGGGGGCTGGATCAGCCGGAGTGATTGAAATGTTAATGGGTATTACCCGTGTCGCCTCTACTATGGCCACCGGAGGCTTGGCTAATCCATTGGTATCCACAATGGAGTTGCTGTGCGCTATGATCTTATCAGTATTGGCGATTTCTCTGCCTATATTGGGGGCGATAACAGTGGCGATCGTACTGGTGTTGGTAGTTCCGAAAATTTTGAGACGTAATTGGCAGCGATCATAAGTTGTGAAATAGGATTTTTACCCCCCACAAAGTTGCCCCGGTTGGCATAGGTGGAAAATGGCGATCGCCCCTGTGAAAATGGTAACAATGTCTCCAGTGATGCAGTGGCTTAGAATTGCTGTCAGCTAATATCAAAAAACCGACAGTGGGACACAACTACTATGAAACTCGAATCAAACGCTGACATTTTAGCCCCTCTCAAAAATAACATTTTATTTGATAAACTACCTCCCAAAGCCCAAGAATGGGCGGAAAGTTTGCCTTGGGAACAGCGGCGCTATTTACTGTCTTTGTGTTATATATTCTGTGCCTCCCCTCCCGAAAAACAGGCGGAATTTTTAGATGAATATACCGCCGATGGCTTAGTGTCTAAATTACTGGAAGATATCGACTCAATTAATCGGATTCAAAGATACTTTAACTGGTTTAAAGTGACTAGCCCCTTGACCGAGGGAGTTCTCCGCAAATATATCCGTCAGTTTTATATACACTCCGCCCAAGATGCCAGATGTCAGCCAGATATCTACTTGGAATCAGCTTTAAAATTGGTAGCCAGCACCCAAGAAAAAGAGAACGTTTTTAATTATATTGTCGGCTTTGAATTGATTAAAATCATGTTCACAATGAGTTGGCAACAACACGAAAGACTAGCCCGACTGCAAAAAAATCAGGACGATTTTATCAAACAATATATTAAACCTATTCAATATGCCCACCGCATTAATCGCCTGGTGGTCCCGAAAGATGAAAAAGTATTTTTTGCCAAACGAGATTATTTTGTGAAACCACCGGAAGTCAGTTCTCAAAAACTCATGGCTTTAATTATGGCAACTTTTACCACTGACCAAATTGTTAACTGTGGCTTTTCTGTAACTAGGCATATCCGGGCGCTAGAATTTGATTATGACTATATTTTTAACTTTTCGGAATCGGAAAGTATTTTTCCTTGGAACTCCGAATCAATGCTAGAATCAACTTAAAACTCACTCTCAGAGTGGGTCTTAGTCGTCATGTCTATAAACACGGGAACTGGGAAAGTCGGAGTCCTTACTTAATAGCTGTCAACTGTCCACTATAGGGACCCTATCCTAGTTTCCGTTCATCTAAATTTAAGTGAGGCACAAAAGTGTTACTACCCAAAGGTTTTGAAGTCGAAATGTACACGGGTACACCCCAGGGGGACATAGTAGGCTTTTCCGATAAAATAGTTAAAAATCTTGATGGGTTTGTCCGGGAACCAGATACCCGCAATGTGGAGTATATCACCGCCCCAATTTGCAGTTACGATCGCTCTCTTTGCGCTTTAGTCAAACCTCGGCAACAACTGCGACAATACCTGCGCCAACTTGGCAACTACACCATTATACCAGGTAGCACTCTCTCTCTGGGAGATAGTCGGCGCTTTTACCGTTCTGACCCCAACAACCCCTATCATGCCTACATTCAGGAAACCTACGGAACTGATGTAGTTACGGCCAGCATCCATATTAACATCGGTATTGATGATCCAGAAGTGCTAATGCGTGCCGTGCGCCTAGTGCGGGTAGAAGCACCATTATACCTCGCCCTAAGTGCCTCCTCTCCCTTTTTGGACGGTAAACCCACCGGTTATCACTCCCATAGGTGGCATTTGTTCCCCAAAACTCCCCGCCACGTTCCCCTCTTTGAAAGTCATTCTCATTATATCCAGTGGACTAATGAACAACTAGAAGCCGGAACTATGAGAAATGTGCGACACCTGTGGTGTTCCGTGCGTCCTAATGGGGTTCGTCGCCCCTACAGCCTCAATCGCCTGGAATTAAGGATTTGTGACCTAATGGTGAATCCCATAGCCTTACTGGCGACTACAGCCTTCTTAGAGGCAAGGTTATGGCAACTGATGGAGACCCCGAACCTAGACCCCCTGGAATTGAGTAGCCTACCAGCAAACACCCGCAATCAGGAATTAGTGGCGATCGCAGATGCCAACGAGGAAGCAGTAGCGCACCGGAGTCTGGATGCTAACCTGAAACACTGGAAAGATGGCAGCAGTATTTTAGCCCGCGATTGGATCGATAATCTGTATCAAGAAGTTTGGCCAGTGGCTAAACAGCGTGGTTTTAGCTGTTTTCTGTCTCCCCTCAAAAAGATTCTGCGGTCGGGAAACAGCGCCCAACAGTGGCTAAAACAGTATGAAAGTGGCATCGATACTCGTAGTATTATCAAAAAGGCGATCGCTGATGCTTATGAACAGGAGCAGGAACTTGAAGATAAATTATGTCAATTACTGGTTACCTAGTGGGTTGATGCAAAAGACCTATTAATATATCTTATGTCCTCAGCCAAGGAGGAAATATAAAGAAAAGCTATAGAAATGTGGCTTTTAGTTCAGGAGTTGGGGATTATATAGTATTAACTTCTGGCGGGTAAATTCCTGGCCTTTCAATGCGATCGACTATGCCCCAACTCGTTCTAGTTAATCCTCAAATCCCCCAAAATACAGGGAATATTGCCCGCACCTGTGCGGCGACCCAAACACCCTTGCATCTGGTGGGCCCCCTGGGATTTGAAATTAGCGATCGCTATCTGAAACGGGCAGGACTAGATTACTGGCCCTATGTACCCCTTAAATACCATACCCATATAGAGGATTTCCAAGCCTTTCACCAACCATTAGGGGGCCGCTGGGTAGGATTTAGCGCCCGTGGAAAACAGAATTATGTGTCCTTTCAATTTCAGGAAAATGATTGGCTGCTGTTTGGTAGCGAGACAGAAGGACTCCCCCCAGAAGTTCTAGCCCTCTGTCAAGCTACCGTCTACATCCCCATGTGTCAGCCGAATGTCCGCAGCCTGAACCTCTCCGTTAGTGCCGCTGTAGGATTGTTTGAAGCCCGCCGACAACTAGGTTTGCTGGCTTAACCCCCACGGTCTAAACATAAGTTTTGATTATATACTCTAGGAGGAGTAGCTCTATGTCTTCTGATAGATTTTCGTGATCAATCCAAGGATGTCTGGGTGAGAGGGTAAAGTCGGCGTAAGGATTGATGTATCAAGTTGTTGGCTACTTGAGTATATTCTTAACACTACTCTGCTAAAGTTGGGAAACCACAAAACATGGTTCCCAAGCCATTGTGTTTTTTGAGGTAGATGGTGTAAAGTTTGATTCGGGATCAACGGATTCCCAATCTGCATTTCCTGCCAACTGTCTTTTATCTATGACATCAAGGGAATTGCCAGATTGTTAACTCACACTCTCAACTTTGTGGTAATTGATGGGTAAAGGTGGCTTGTCGAAATTCAAAAAGCAAGGTAATCTGACCTAATCAATATCAATATGGCTGCCAGTGGTGGGCATCATGCAATCAGCATGATAAATATCACTTATCAGTTACTGTAATCGCAGGTTCTGCTTAAAGCCGTGTTAAATACAGATAACTGAGGAAAACCAGCCCCAAAAACAGTTTAAGCGCTTCTCCATAGGAGGTCGTTCTTTGAAAGGAACAGTTCCACACAACAATCAGCCTGTTGTTACGGATGCCATTAATACAGATATGAACGTGGAAACTACACAACAGGTGACAGCCCCCAGTCGGAGCAAGGTAAAAACCTCTGCTGCGTTCTTGGGTTTAGCGATTGCATCAGGTCTTCTGTTTCCCGAAGGGGGTAGTGCTGCTACTGAGTCACTAAAAGCCGATAGCACCAAATCGATGCAGTCTTCTTCCAATCAAGCTGCACTTAATCAAGACGGCGACTCAGTATCTGATTCATCAGATTGGCAACCATCCATTCTGCGAAACCTGACAGAATCTAATTCTGGGTCTATGGGTTCGGCAACCCCAGTAGAACCAGCAGCAGTTATTGACCATCAGGAAAACGAGACTCAAGCCCAAGAGCAAGCCCAGCCTGGGTCTGTGGTTGTCTCGGAACCGTCTTTATCAAAATCTGAAGAAAAACCTTTCCCCTATCAGTTTGACACCATAGAAAGGTTTGACACCACAGAAAGGGCTGTGGGAAATGGCATTAGCGGTTCAGACTCCTATAGCTCTGATGTGACGGAAAACACTGCCCCTAGCCCACGGTTTTCTCAACCTTCCCAGGTGAGCAATGCGGTTAGGGAGACAATTAGGGAAACTGATATCAGTTCCTTTAATAGGGTTCCCGGTACCTTGGTGATTGACTCAGACCCCACTCAGTCGGTTTCGGTGGTCTATAAGGTCAGTTCAGGAGACACTATAGCTCGAATTGCTGAGGCCCACGGGGTGTCAGTAGATGATGTGATTAGAGCTAATAATTTGACTGACCCTCACTTGATTAAGGTTGATCAAGAACTGAGGATTCCTAAACGTTTGCATAACTATCTGGCATCTCCAAGAGATAGTTACACAGCAGATCACAACTTAAACAACTCCAGAATTGATTTGGGTTCTGCCCAAACTACTACTCCTAGCCACAGAGCATCTACTAACAACAATACTCCGGGAGCTTCTGTTAGACTACGCTTGAGTCAAACTGTGACTCCTACAGTTCTCCCGTCCCAAATATCTGGCGATATCACCAAACCGGTGGGCCTGAAAGTGGATTTGGGCGATCGCTTGGGTACATCAAATGATGGCGGCGATCGCATTTCCCCCAGGAAACTTTCGGAACTCAGTCAACAAACCCCTGTCATAGAGTCTAACTATACTGATAACTCAACTACAGCTTCACGAAAGGATCTATCAACTAGTGGTGAGTCCCAACCCAGTAGTAATGGGGAATTTAGTCTTGCTGATGCTGAGGAGAGAAGGCTTACCCCTCTCAATCGCCGCCACAGCGGCAGTAGACTCTATAGCGATCGCCTGAGAACTGAGATTGAGCGACTGCGAAACGAGTACCACGCTCAACAGTCTCAACCCACCTATTCCTATCAAACTGTCAGCTTTTCTCAGGAACCAGAAGAAGTAGTGATCGAGGCGAAAGCCGAAAAAGCCGAAACCGCTGATCAGGTGTTGGCTGCTACTGAACCTAACCCCAGACGACTACAACGGATTAACCCTGAGTTTAACCCCACAGCCTACCAATATCAAAAGGATATCGATGGGGAAAAACCCTCAGACGGGGCTACTCAAGAGATTTCCCGCCGCCCAGAACCAGGTTCCGAAGATAACCCCAATTCATTGGTTGCTACTGCTCCTCTGGGGGCTAGTGCTTATGATCCACTTCAGAACCCTACTCTCGGTCGCATTGTTTCCCCCGATTTACCGCCACTACTTGGCCCGGATGCCTACCTACCGGGAGGCTCCACACGGTTTGCTGGCTATATTTGGCCAGCCGAGGGAATTTTAACCTCCGGCTACGGTTGGCGTTGGGGAAGAATGCACCGAGGTATTGATATTGCCGGTCCGGTGGGTACTCCCATCTTAGCAGCCGCTCCGGGAGTGGTTATCTTTTCTGGTTGGAACAGCGGTGGCTATGGCAACTTGGTGGAACTAGAGCATCCTGATGGCAGTGTTACCCTTTATGCTCATAATCACCGGAATCTGGTCAGTAAAGGGCAGAAAGTTACCCAAGGTCAGCTAATTGCGGAAATGGGTAGCACCGGGTTTAGCACTGGTCCTCACTTGCACTTTGAAATTCACCCCACCGGAAATGGGGCTGTCAATCCTATGGCTTTGTTGTCCAGGGATTAATGACCAATTTGCGGCTAAGAACAGACCCAGATCTTCCCCTGGTCTGTTCCCCCCCCTTAACAGGTTGAAAATTTTTTGGGCGATAGCTTGCCATATATGGGGAAAAGGTGCTAGGATTATAAATTGTTGAAGAACAAGGCTCTGTAGCTCAGTGGTTAGAGCAGGGGACTCATAAGCCCAAGGTCGCAGGTTCAAATCCCGCCAGAGCCATTTATTGAACTGATTTAACCTAGGGTCCTACACAAAAACACATGGGACCCTTTGAGCCAGGCCCCCCATAAACCGGGGCCTCTAACCAACGCGCCGGCGGAAATATCTGGCGGTCAATTATAGTATGATCAGGATGATGCAAGCATAACAAATGGTAAACTCAGCCATAAAAAACTGGGTTTTCAGAGGAATTAGGAGATTGACCCATGACAAGTGAGTGTATTCGCGTTGGTTTAGCAGCCCCGGATTTTACCGCCACAGCGGTTATTGACCAAGAGTTCAAAACTATTAAGTTATCTGAATATCGGGGTAAATACGTTGTTCTGTTCTTTTATCCCCTGGACTTTACTTTTGTCTGTCCGACAGAAATTACCGCATTTAGCGATCGCGCTGAAGAATTTTCAGCCATTAACACCCAAATCTTAGGGGTTTCTGTCGATAGCGAATTTTCTCACCTAGCTTGGATTCAAAGCGATCGCCAGTCCGGTGGAGTTGGCGACCTCAACTATCCCCTAGTGTCTGACATTAAAAAAGAAATCAGCGCCGCCTACAATGTGCTTGACCCAGAAGCCGGAATTGCACTGCGGGGTCTGTTCATTATTGACAAAGATGGCATTATTCAACACGCCACTATCAATAACCTCGCCTTCGGTCGTAATGTAGACGAAACCCTACGGACCTTACAAGCGATCCAATATGTGCAAGCTAACCCCGGCGAAGTTTGTCCCGCAGGTTGGAAGCCAGGAGATAAAACCATGAACCCCGACCCAGTTAAGTCTAAAGAGTTCTTCGCAGCTATCTAAATCAATAATAGTGCATAGTTAACAGTTGACCGTGACCAAGGCCCCATGAGATTCAAGATGATTCAACTCCTTACTCCCATTGCTGGCAGTTTGCTAGGAAGTTTGCTCTTGATGGCTTGTGCAACACCAACCGGAGTAGAAACCCAACCGGAAAACCCTATAGGACAAATCCTATCCACCGAGGTTGAGTCTGGTGCATCTATCCCTCTGAATCGGGAGTGGGAACAAACCACAGTAGTGGAGAATTTGGAACATCCCTGGGGATTAGCGTGGCTTCCTGATGGGACAATGCTGATTACTGAGCGACCAGGACGCTTACGGATAGTGCGCGATGGGGTTCTCGACCCTACTCCTGTAGCTGGGTTGCCAGAAATCTTAGTCCTGAATCAGGGAGGTTTACTCGATATTGCCGTTCATCCCCGGTTTGAGGAAAATTCATTGATTTATTTCACCTATTCCCAAGGAACGCCCGAAGCCAATGGGGTGGCAGTGGGTAGAGGGGAGTTAAGGGGAAACAGCCTAGAGAATGTCGAGGTGATTTTCCAAGCTGTTCCTTTGAAGCGGGGAGGACAACACTTTGGTTCGCGCATCGTGTGGTTACCCGATGATACTCTGCTGGTGGCGATTGGTGATGGGGGAAATCCACCGGTGGAACTCGACGGGGAACTGATTCGCTTACAGGCTCAAAATCGAGAGAGTCATTTGGGTAAGATTGTACGCCTGAATGACGATGGCTCAATTCCCGGTGATAATCCTTGGCAGGGAGACCCTGATAGTGACCCTGCTATTTGGAGTTATGGTCATCGGAATATTCAGGGGTTGGCGATTGATTCCCAACGGGGTCACGTTTGGTCTACGGAACATGGGGCGCTTGGTGGGGATGAGTTAAATCTGATTAAAGGGGGGAAAAATTACGGCTGGCCTCTTGTAACCCATAGTCGGGAATATACGGGGGGGCAGATTTCCGATCGCCAAACCCATCCAGATATGGTTGACCCCCATATCGTTTGGACACCAGCGATCGCTCCGTCCGGGTTAGCCGTGCATGGGGGCGATTTGTTTGCTGGGGGTTTGGTATCCCAATCCGTGCATCATATCCAATTAAATGAGTCCGGTGAGGTGATAGACCAACGAGCGATCGCGATCGGTCAGCGTGTGCGGGATGTTCGGGAAAGTCCTGATGGTCATCTCTATGTGTTGACTGATGCCGCCCCCGGGCGGTTAATTCGACTTCATTAACTTAGCGCGAGTTTTCTGGCTGTCTCCTGGATCCGGAAAAATTCAGTTTCTGCCTCAATTCTAACCCCTGGCGTGCAACTGACCGGATTTTCCAGAATTTGACCCTTCTCCCAGGTTAGGGAACTGGCGTCTTCTAGCTTGGTCTCACAGCGCAGCGGGGATTGGATTAGCCCCGTTGTATGCCCTCAATCATCAGGATTATCAACAAATCCGCCAGAAAATTGATACAGCTCTGGACGACTGACGATATCAGTGACGAGTTCGGCGTTAGGGTAGAGTTAGAGTTTCCCCTAAGCAACTTTTAATCCAGTCGAAAATTTCCCGGTTCACCCGTTCGGGACATTCATCATGGGGGCAGTGACCCGCGCCCTCCAGTTCTACTAACTTGATGTGGGGATTATATTTTAGGTAGAGGTGAGGTTTAGCCAGTTTCAGGGGAATCAGTCGATCCTGTTTTCCCCAGAGTAGTAATATGGGAACCTGCACCTGGGGAAATAGACTGCGTACAGCAGGGCCGAGTTTAGAACTCCCCATAATCCGAAACAGAATAGTAAAAGCCCTAGCTGCCCCTCGTTCTTGGGGTGGAGTAGATAGAATATGTATCAGTTCCTCTGTAACTGCATCAGGATTGTGATAGGCTAATTTAACCCAACGACTGATGACAGATGGTTGTCTCACTAGATAGAATATGGGACGTAATATAATAGGGGAAGCAACCAAACTTTGGATTAACTCAACTGGGGGAACCATCCACCCAGGTAATAAGTCCGCTTGAGCGGCGGGATCGGGTAAACTGAGCATAACCAAACCTTTAGCGGTTTTGGGATATTGAGCAACAGTTGCTAAGGCGATTAGAGAACCAATAGAGTTTCCCACCCAGATGGTCGGACGGCGGATAAAAGTTTGCCAAAAGTCATGCACCAATTCGGTCCAGAGGGAAACATTATATGGAGCGATCGCCTTTTCAGAACCACCAAACCCCAATAAGTCCAAAGCATAAACTGGGTGCGAATGACTGAAGACCGACAAATTGTGTCTCCAGTGGCCGATAGATGCACCAAAGCCGTGAAGGAAAATTAAAGGAACAGGAGAGTTGCTCCCGAGTGGGTCTTGAACCTCAAAAATAGGCGATTTAGCCTCTTTAGGGTGCTGCCAACGCAGAAAAGTATAGCGAACTCTCCAACCCCTCCAAATCCAATCACGCTGAAAGCCCATCTGTTTGTGCAAGTCTGGTAAATCCATCTAACCGTCGTCCTGAGTGCAACATAACTTGAAAGTTACCCCTAAAATACTAGGGTCCCTAAAGTTTAGATTAAATGTCAAGCCTATTGATATGGGAAATCAGTACAATGTTCGGTTAGTGCGACCCACAATTTTCGAGACATTCGTTAACCTCATTAACTTAAAATTCCTGTAATGCCTGTGATAGAATCAAAAAGAAATCGCAACTTACCTCAAATCAACGACAATATCCGCTTTCCTAAGATTCGCCTGATCGATACCGAAGGCGGTCAGCTAGGGATCATGACTCCCAGGGAAGCCATGAAACTAGCTCAGGAAAAGGAACTAGACCTAGTTCTGGTTAGCGATAAAGCTGACCCTCCCGTATGCCGGATTATGGATTATGGGAAGTTCAAATATGAACAGGAAAAGAAAGTTCGGGAAGCTCGTAAAAAGCAGCATACCGCCGATGTCAAAGAAGTTAAGATGCGTTACAAAATTGATGATCACGACTATCAGGTGCGTGTGAATCAAGCCAAGCGCTTCCTTAAATCCGGCGATAAGGTCAAAGCCACAATCATGTTCCGGGGTCGAGAAATTCAGCATAGCAACCTGGCCCGGGAGCTGCTAAAACGTATGGCAGTAGACCTAGAAGAACACGCAGAAGTTCAACAGTCCCCCAAACAAGAGGGACGGAGCATGATGATGCTGTTGGCTCCCAAAAAAACAACTAGCTGAGACTTAGGAATTGCGGGCCATTGTCATTTATCAAACCTGTTGCTGCTACAGTTATGATAAACCAGTAACCCCAGTTCCCCCCCCCATAACTGATAATTTAGAAAAGAGTTGACACTCCCCGTTCTAAAGAGACGGGGATTCTTGGTTCGCGCTACTCGCCATTAGACCGCAGGTTTACACCAACAGCCCAAGAGAGCCAATCTCCCCAAGCGTAAGTTCCGGCGTGCCCCGCCTTAGCTAGTCCGCGTTTCCGGATATTCGCTGCCACATTAACATCACGGTCGGCTACATACCCACAGTGCGAACACATTATGTGTTCTTTCTCATAGGGTTTTCTTGACTCATTGACCCCAGTTTGAGCATTCTTGGCTGGTATAGCGAGGCTCTGCAGCTACCGTCACCTTGCCATATTTCACACCAAAATACTCTAGCCAACTGCGAAAAGTAGACCAACCTGCATCAGAAATAGATTTAGCTAGTTTTCGATTTCTTGCCAGCCCTTTCACATTCAAGTCTGTAGATTGGATAACGGAATATGCTAATCTCTTGCAATATTCTTTTCGCTGCCTACTTACTCTTAAATGCTTACGAGCATATCTATTTATAGCTTTGTGATAGTTTTTAGATGGTTTTGGTCTGGCTTTCTTTTGAGCGTAACTGTACTTTTTGGTAGGGGTCGAAAGGGAAGTCGCCTTCCCCAACTCCCATACAAAACCGTGCTTGATACTTTCACATCACACGGCTCCTGATGTGGATACCCTATTGTCAGTAGGAACAGGGTTACTACCCCCTGCTTTATGACTTCAACTTTGGGAGCTATATACACTACGTAGTCTTTAAACTCGCTCTGGTCATAAGTACTCCTACTTATCGCAGTCTCTATATCCACACCGTGACTAGTGGGCATATCCCAACCATTACAGTTAGGCATTAGCTTTCAGTCACATCCCTTCCCCTTATGGGGTTAGGGGTCGAGAGTGAAGTCACCTTCACCCTCTCCCATTCAGAACCGTGCTTGATAGTTTCCCATCACACGGCTCCTGGTGTGGATACCCTATTTGTCAAAGGAGCAGAATCAAGAGACCTGCTTTCTACTTCGATGTTCAGAGCTATATGCACCACGTAGTCTTTAAACTCGTCCTCGCCATTATACTCTTACTGACCGCAGTATCTATATCCACACCGTGACCTGTGGGCATATCCCAACCATGACAATTGGGCTTTAGCTTCTGGTCACATCCTTCACCCTCTAAGCATGCGCTTACATTTTTCACTACTGCCTTGTGAATAGCATTACTCACTGGTTTATAGGCAGAGCATTAGAGGGGTTACAACGTTCCGATTATATGGGCATTCCATCGTTAGATTTGTCCTCTCCGCCGGGGTACTTTTAAAGGTCTGTGTAGGTAGTCGCACGAACCCCCTACTTTTCCCCTTGCCCTTTTGAGCGCAGCGTGTCAACCTATTTCGCTGCTAGTGTATTACGATGGTTCAAGTCGGACATTCGGTCTTGCTAATCATAGATGGTTGGCAGTGGTCGCGTCTTGGTAGTAGGTTCTACCTCACGCCTTCCGTTCCCCGCTTCAATCCTGGAGTTATGATTTCCAAAACTGGGGGTGGCTATCGCCGTTACTCTCTACTCCCTGATTTCTCAGTTCGTTTATGACCTTGAGTTCCCTGCCTTGCTTAGTTCCCTAAGCGTCGGGACATATAACCAGTTATGAGGATGGTCAGGAGAGGTCTCCTTATATCCAGATTCGGAGCTGGAATCCTCACCGGGTAGTTATTTCGGGCATTTCAGCCCTATTTCATACCCGAACGTCTCGCACCATACGCTTACACTTTTCACTACTCTACGAGATGTACTCGTAGAGAGCCCAATAGGGGTTTCAACGTTCCGTATATATGGGCATTCCATCTTTAGATTTGTCCTATCCACCGGGGTAATTTTAAAGGTCTTTGTAGGTAGTAAGTCTAAACTCCTACTTTTCCCCTTGCTCTTTTGAGCGCAGCGTGTCAACATATTTCGCTGCTTGGTAATTACGATGGTTCAGGCCAGACATTCGGTTTCCCTAATCATGGATGGTTGGCAGTGGTCGCATATAGTAGTATGTTCTACATCACGCCTTCCGTTCCCCGCTTCAATCCTAGGGTTGTGAATCCTAAAACTGGGGGTGGCTATCGCCTTTACTCTTTCCCATAATCACCCCAAGTGGGTTAAATACTCCTCCTAAGTATACTTGGACGGTACTTTGTGATTTCTTAAAATGGGATTGACCCTGAGTTCCCTGCCTTGCTTAGAGTCACGACTTCTAAGCGTCGGGACATATATACAGTTAAGGGGTAGACTTGTCGAAGGTCTAACTCCCTCTAGGAGGTTATTTCAGGCATTGCAGCCTTATTTCACTCCTAAACATCTCGCACAGACTTCTCTACCATAGCATCTACAGCATCTACAGCGATCGCAAATTGAGCATAGTATCCATCAGCCTGGCGGACTAATCTTACTCGCTTAATTTGTGTGATGTCGTAGTAGTTCAGGTCCCAGGTTCCCTTTAATTTCAGAGTCCCGATACCTTTTTTGTCAGAAAAGGTAATAGCTTTTCTGGTTTCCGAAAGTTGCCATCCGCTAGTTTTATATTCAACAGAGCGACTATGTTTTTTGAACTTAGGAAAACCTTTTTTACCCTTAACACTCAGCGAAGTCAAGGCTTTAACTTTTTTCTGACAGTTATCGTAGAACCGAGAAATAGCAAACCAAGCGCGTTCAGCCACTGATTGTCTAGCCATCGAGTTCAATTCCTTGGCAAAAGGAAACTCAGCCGCTAAGACAGCACAATATTTATTTAGGTCATATTTACCCCCCCCTTTATTATCCATCCAATAGCGCCAACATTTGTTTTGGATAAACTGAGATGTGCGAATAGCCTCGTCTATAGCTTGGTACTGAGATGGTTTAGCTTTGATGGGCGAACTCGTATACAATCATTGCTCACTCTAACAACCTTATGCTATTATAGGATACCAATGAAAAGATAGCAATAGTAGGTAGGCGAATAAATTTGCCCTAGCCGCTACATCCGCCCTATAAAGAGAGGCGGCCAAAGTGGCTATCAGGTGTTTTCAGATAACATTGAGGGGTCTCAATACGGGATGGAAAAGCGAATTGGTGAACCCGCAGGAGTGGGACAGGGTGTGCTACGCGGTCTAAATCTCCGCCCAGAAGAAGTAGAGCGAACCTTATTAATGTTCGCAGTTTATACTTTTTCATCCATCGGACTGATTTGGTTAGAACTAAGTACCGTCGGCCTATTTATTGATCAATATGGGGCAGAAAAACTGCCTTGGATTTATATTGCTAGTGCTGGGATCGGGTCTAGTTTGGGTGTAGTTTACTCTCGGTTACAGACCTTTTTACCCCTGCGCCGGGTGATTGTTCTGATTTTACTACTGATGGCAATCCCCCTGTTTCTATTTCGTTTTGGTTTGAGAATAGAAAATTTCAGGTTCTTGGGATTAAGTCTTCAGTTTGTTACCCTATTTGTCATGTGGCTGTGGGTTGAGGCTTGTTATCTTCTCAACGATCTCAATACCTCCATTACCTCTAATCAACTTTTTAACATTCGGGAGATCAAGCGCACCTATCCCATTATCAGTAGTGGTTATCTGGTGGCTGGGGTGGTTAGCGGTTTCTCCCTACCTCTATTGCTGAGATTTGTAGGATTAAACAATGTCACCCTAGTATCTGGGACTATGGTTCTCGTGGGTGCAGGTGTTTTATTTTATCTGTCCCAAAGATATGAACAGTCTTTCCCAGATTCTTCCCGGTGGACCCCCGAAGACGAACTCCCCGAATTTAGTACCCGTAGCCTCAAAGGTCCCCTACAAGGCTATGTCATTCCCTTGGTGCTATTTTTCGTCATGGCTGAAGTCGTCTATGTCATGGTCGATTTCCAGTTTTTCAGTCAATTAGAATACCGTAGTATCGGTGGCGCTAGTTGGATTGTTAGCTTCCTGGGACTATTTGAGGGGGTTTTGAGTACCTTCCAAGTAGCCACTCAGTGGTTTGCTTCCAGTCGCTTGGTCGAAAAAATAGGCGTGTTTGGTACAGCATCTATCCTTCCTGTGGGGGTAGTCGCCTTGGGCCTGTTTTCCTTGATAGGGGGGGCTACGGGTTTATTTACCATATTTATAGGGTTTTTGATTCTCAGATTTTTAGATGAACTGTTCCACTACACTCTCATCGAAACTACCGGGACGGTTCTATTTCAACCCCTACCAGAAAATATTAGGAGTGATATTCAGACCCTGGTTAATGGTGTCTTTGAACCCCTGTCAACGGGTTTGAGTGGTATCGGGATTTTGCTGTTGCTGTGGCTGATTAACCTATTTTTACCCGATGGTGTCCCAGAAGGTATTTTCCTGCAAGACCAAAGTCTGATTTTTGTCGTAACTATTATTTTGTTGGCTTTTGTCTGGTTGTGGGTGGTCTGGAAAATTCGCTCCCAATATGTAAGACTTCTAGTCCGTAGTGCTGAACGCGGTCGCCTGGGAACTACAGATATTGATATGCGTAGCCTCAAGCGATCGGTGGTCGATGAGTTGAAACAGCCAACCCCAGAAGCTGATAAGCGTTCCTGTATTGAATTACTCAGCCAACTTGATCCTAAAAATGTCGGGGATACTCTGGTTCCACTACTGGAGATTATGTCCCCGAATCTTCAGCGTCAAGCCCTAGAACTGATGCTAGATTATCCTAATCCCGCTCATTTAGAGGCGATTAGATCCCTATCTCGTAGCAGTCTACCTCCTGAAGTTTTGGCTTTGGCACTACGCTATATCTGGTTAACTGAATCTAACCCAGATATTAATCAGTTGAAACCTTACCTACAACCAAGGGTCGATCCGGTGGTACGGGGAACAGCCGCAGCCTTGATTATGCGTCGTGGCGATCGCGAACAAAAAGCGGCGGCTACTAATACTATCCGCCGCATGATCGTCTCTAATCAAGAACCCGAACGGGTGATGGGAGTCCGGGCTCTGGGTGATGCTGATTATCTGCAAGGGTTGCGAGTTTATCTTAATGACCTCCTCGCTGATGAATCTCTCAGGGTCCGCTGTTCGGTCTTGGAAGTCATTGCGGCTACTAAGATGGAAGAATACTATGGCTCCCTATTAAAAGCCGTTTCCTACCGTTCTACCAGAGAAGCAGCAAGAATGGCCTTAGTCCGATTGGGAAATGAGGCTATTCCTCTATTAATGAGAATAGCAACGGATATCTATAAATCAGATTTGGTCAGACTTCAGGCTTGGTCTGCTTTGGGAGAAATTGGTACGCCAGAAGCCTTAGATACTCTCATTGATAATCTGTTAATTTCCTGGGGAACCACCCGACGTAATATTCTCCGCATTCTCCTGAAAATTCCCGATGATGCGGGGATTGAAAGAACTTTAGACCGCATTGGACGTAATGGGGTGGAAACGTTAATTGAACAGGAGTTGATGTTTATTGGTCAAATCTATAGCACTCTTTTAGACCTCGAACCTGAAAAACCTACAGCTCCTATCTTACCTTCTACTGTCTCCCTTGAGGTCGCTTCCCCCCTAGAAATGCTCTGTCGCGCGCTCCGTAATCTTGAATCTGATGCCATAGACCGCTGTTTTCTGCTGATGAAGTTCCTTTACTCCCTCGGATCTATTCAGGCGGCGGCTTTCAATATTCGCTCTGGACAACAGGGAAATATTGCTCGTGGGTTGGAAATCTTGGATAATACTGTTGATATTTCCCGTAAACGAGCCTTGATTGGCATTTTGGATAATCACTCTATTGTCCAAAAAATTGAGGACCTCTCCCCTTTGATTTCCTATAAACCAATGACACCTAGCGAGCGCCTTCGTCGTTTACTGGAGTTTCGCCATTTCCTCTCGGATTGGTCTTTGGCTTGTTGCTTCCACCAAGCGCGGTCCGCCAGTTGGAGTCTCACCGCTGAACAGACTTTGATGTGTCTGAGACATCCCACAGGTTTTGTCCGGGAAGCTGTTTTGGCTTACCTCAAGATGGGAGCGCGTCAGGCTTTGGTAGAATTATTGCCAATGCTACAAACCGATCCAGACCCTTTGGTGGCTCACCAAGTACAACAATTAATCTCGGAATTAGCTGTACACATAAAAACCGAAATGCCTTGAGCAATGGGGAGTCCCTCTGGATTCAAGTTTACTAACTCGCGCTTTACCTCGTCTGATTATGTTAACTAGCGTACAACGCCTATTGTTTGTCCGAAAAGTCCCCATTTTTCAAGAACTTAGGGATGATTTCTTGGTGCGTCTTGCTTCTGTTATGGATGAATTGTCTTTTCCCCCTAATCAAAGTATTTTTACTGAGGGACAAGAAGGGCGATCGCTTTATATTGTCGTTTCTGGTCAGGTCAAGGTTCATCATGGCGATCGTGAATTGGCTCGTTTGGGTAAGGAAGACTGTTTTGGCGAAATGTCTCTATTTGATGCTGAACCGCGATCGGCTTCTGTCACTACCCTAGAACCCTGTGAATGTCTCATGCTCACACAGATGCAGCTTTATGATGCTATTGATGAGACTCCTGGTATTGCGGTTAATATTATTCGCTTACTATCTCGCCGCATCCGAGAATTGAACCAAAAAGCCAACGATCAAAACCCTAAATCTTCCATTTCCGAAGTTAAAGTCCCACCCCCTCGGTCTTGATGTATCTTGATTTTTTTTCAAAAAAAAATTGGGGTCGCTTTTTTGCCTCGCGGGCATTGACAACCCAGGGCATTCCTGCTATTATATTGACAATATCTTTAATAATTGGATATAGCCAAAAATAAAAATTTTACAACCATCCCATTATATTAAAAGTATAGCGCAAGTAGCCACGAAAGGCAACCCCCCTCCCCCCAAAAAATTCGCATTTTGCCAGTTGATTTTTTTTTCAAAAAAAAATTGGGGTCGCTTTTTTGCCTCGCGGGCATTGACAACCCAGGGCATTCCTGCTATTATATTGACAATATCTTTAATAATTGGATATAGCCAAAAATAAAAATTTTACAACCATCCCATTATATTAAAAGTGTAGCGCAAGTAGCCGCCAAAGGCAACCCCCCTCCCCCCAAAAAAATTTTTTGCAACATTTATTAAAATTTTGTTACAAAAGTTAATAAAGTTATAGTTTGGTAGGAAGGGATTAGTCTGTAAGCTAATGTTTGGACACACAGTTACCCATTAATCCCAAAATTGGGCAGCTATTTGGCTAGGGTAGGTGTAGCAGTTCGTGGCTGACAGAAGCACCCCGAGGGCGGGTGTAGCAGTCTTGCTGGTGTTGGTAGTAGCTGACAGAAGCACCCCGAGGGCGGGTGTAGCAGTCTTGCTGGTGTTGGTAGTAGCTGACAGAAGCACCCCGTGGGCGGGTGTAGCAGTCTTGCTGGTGTTGGTAGTAGCTGACAGAAGCACCCCGAGGGCGGGTGTAGCAGTCTTGCTGGTGTTGGTAGTAGCTGACAGAAGCACCCCGTGGGCGGGTGTAGCAGTCTTGCTGGTGTTGGTAGTAGCTGACAGAAGCACCCCGAGGGCGGGTGTAGCAGTCTTGCTGGTGTTGGTAGTAGCTGACAGAAGCACCCGCCCCTACTGTCAATGCAGAAAGAAAAGTCTTGTATCTGCTATGATAATTCAATAGCCCAGGTACTCTGGGTGGTAATGCCTGTGGAGCTGTCGGAACGGGGTAAGACTGTTGGGAGGTTTCGGCCACTTGTACCAACAACTGCTGGGGAAGACCAAGGAAGCAGGAATGCCTTATCGTGAGGTAAGGAAGCCCGTGTCGTAATCTTTGATTCGATGACGGGAGGATGTCACGTCGGAGATGGCAAAATCTATCAAGGTCCTATGTCAACAGAAATTAAGGACGAATTACAGCTAGAAGTGCAACGCCGCCGTAATTTCGCCATTATCTCCCACCCAGACGCGGGAAAAACCACGTTAACAGAAAAACTACTTCTGTATGGAGGAGCCATTCACGAAGCGGGAGCAGTAAAAGTCCGCAGGTCGCAGCGTCACGCGACATCAGACTGGATGGCGATGGAACAACAACGGGGGATTTCCATCACTTCAACAGTGTTGCAGTTTGAATATCATAACACTCAGATTAACTTACTGGATACTCCCGGACACCAAGATTTCAGTGAAGATACCTATAGGACGTTGGCGGCGGCGGATAATGCGGTGATGCTGGAAGATGCAGCTAAGGGTTTAGAACCTCAAACCCGGAAGCTGTTTGAGGTGTGTAAGATGCGGGGCTTACCTATTTTTACGTTTATTAATAAAATGGATCGCCCTGGTCGGGAACCTTTGGAACTTCTTGATGAAATTGAGCAGGAATTGGGGTTACACCCTTACCCGGTAAACTGGCCAATTGGTATGGGCGATCGCTTTAAAGGAGTTTTTGACCGCCATAAGGGACAAATTCATCTATTTGAACGGACAGCCCACGGTTCTCGGGAAGCGGTAGATACAGTGATAGATTTGGGAGATCCGCGCATTGAGGATTTATTAGACCAGGATCTGTATTATCAACTCAAGGAAGAATTGGAACTGTTGGACGCTTTAGGTTCAGACTTGGATCTGTCGGCGGTACATAGTGGGAAAATGACCCCAGTATTTTTTGGTAGCGCCATGACTAACTTTGGGGTACAACTGTTTCTGGATGCTTTCCTAGAATATTCGTTAAAACCAGGTCCCCACAATAGCACGATTGGGGATATTCCCCCAGATTATCCAGAGTTTACAGGGTTTGTGTTTAAGTTACAGGCGAATATGGACCCGAAACATCGCGATCGCGTGGCTTTTGTGCGGGTATGTACAGGAAGATTTGAGAAGGACATGACGGTTAGCCATGCTAGAACCGGAAAAACGGTGCGTCTGTCACGTCCGCAAAAACTGTTCGCGCAGGATCGTGAGTCAATTGAGGCGGCTTATCCTGGGGATGTCATTGGTTTAAATAATCCGGGAGTATTTGCGATCGGTGATACCATCTACAATGGTCAAAAACTGGAATATGAGGGGATTCCCTGTTTTTCGCCGGAACTTTTCGCCTATCTGAAAAATCCTAATCCGTCTAAATTTAAGCAGTTCAATAAGGGTATTACAGAACTGAGGGAAGAGGGAGCAATTCAGATCATGTATTCTCAGGATGATTCTAAACGCGATCCAATTTTGGCGGCGGTGGGTCAACTTCAGTTTGAGGTAGTTCAGTTTCGGATGCAGAATGAATATGGGGTGGAAACTCGCCTAGAATTGTTACCCTATAGTGTGGCTAGATGGGTAGCAGGGGGATGGGAAGCGTTAACCAAGGTGGGAAGACTGTTTAATACTGTTACTGTTAAGGACAGTTGGGGTCGCCCAGTTTTGTTATTTAAGAATGAGTGGAATTGTCAACAGGTACAGTCGGAACATCCAGAACTGGAATTAAGAAGTTCGGCTCCGGTGGTGTCGGGTCAGCAACCGCAATAGTGGGAAAAATTGAGTAGGGACAACATATAGTTGTCCCTATCGTTTGTGTGTATATACAGAATTGACAGAAAGACAATGAGGATCCTTGTGTTGACTACTCCCCGCGCTAAAGCGACGGGGATTCCCCGGAGGGATTTCAGAACTTCCGACAAGTCGGACTCCTAGGCGAAGTCAAATACGCCTCTATAGGTGGCCCGAAGGCTTCCTTTTACTTATTTTCATTCAATCACCTTTTGTCTCTCGCCAATGAAACGTCTTTGCTGCCGACATTTCTGCATGATGCAAGTCTGCCCTCACGGGATGTTAAGCCCCTTTCATTTGGGTCATAGAGAAGGCGATACCATTCTATCATAGTCATTGCGGCTAAAGCCGCCGAGTCGTTTTTCCGCCCCGCTTTAAAAAGACGGAGCTACCAAACTCCCGAATTTTTGCCGTGTTGTATATGGAGGGAAGCGCAATAGTTAGTTATTCGACAATAGCGGGGGTTTCTTCGATTGGCGTTTCAGAAAATAAGGCTGTATAGGCATATCCGGCGGCGATCGCTCCTACAATGGGAGCCAACCAGAATAACCACACTTGACTAAACAATTCTACGCCAGCAAACAGGGCTGGTCCTGTGCTGCGAGCGGGGTTAACAGAAGTGTTGGTCACGGGAATGCTGATTAAGTGAATTAGGGTTAGGGCTAAACCAATAGCAATAGGAGCAAAGCCCTTGGGGGCTCGGCTATCTGTTGATCCCAAAATCACCATCAAAAACATGAATGTCAGAACTACTTCTGTGATTAAACACGAAAGTAAGGAAAAGCCACCGGGAGAGTGAGGCCCAAAACCATTAGTAGCCAGAGGATTAGTACCAGTAAGGATAAAATCTGGTTGACCTATGGCGATTAGATAGACCAAACCGGCGGCAACGATCGCACCTATAACCTGAGCGACAATATAGGGGAGTAAATCCGAGGCTGGGAAGCGTTTTGCTGCCCATAAACCAAAGGAAACTGCCGGGTTAAGGTGACAACCGGAAATGTGACCAATGGCATAAGCCATAGTCAATACGGTGAGACCAAAGGCGATCGCCACACCAATAAAGGCAATCCCAAAAGGATTATCAACACCCCGTGGAAATTCGGCTGCTAATACCGCACTACCACAACCTCCGAACACGAGCCAAAACGTACCGAGAAACTCGGCGATGCACCGTTTATTCAGGGGCATTTTTTTCACCTCAAATAACTAATTGGGTAAGTTTAAGCAGCAATGCTATCACGTCTGCTTCTGGGAGTGAATTGTTGTTAGTAAAACTTTATAATTGTCGTGGCTATCTGGAAGCCCTAGACTATTATTAAATGAACATATAACTATATGTTAACCTAACAGATATCTAGTATTTGTTGGGTATGCCCTGAGACCAGGTATGGCTTATATATCCTGTGGAAAAGCAGTTATAGAGTTAATTAAACATAGTTAATCAAAGACGATCGCCTGTTTGTGGGTGAAAAAGATGCACTTTTTCATAGGCGATCGCCAAGTTAATTTTATCCCCCAAACTGACATCAATGGCTGCGGGAATCCTCACCTGTAAGCCATCTTCTGGGGGGTGGGTAAACCTAGCAAATAACAGGGTTTCATGTCCCAAGGATTCGACCCGTTCAACCCTGACATTAAGATGATTCGGGCTAGGTTCTGCGAGGGTTAAATGTTCCGAACGCACGCCCAAAACGATAGACTGATCAGCCAAATTCGTGAGATTAGCTATGGTTTCCTGAGATAAACTGAGGCGAAAATGGGGATGGATTAACTCACCGGACTTAGACAATTTAACGGTGAGAAAATTCATGGGACTAGAGCCAATAAACTCGGCTACAAAACGATTAGCGGGGGAGTTATACAAAACCATGGGACTGTCAATTTGCTGAATTTGTCCGCCATTCAGGACAGCAATTCGAGTCCCCATAGTCATAGCTTCGGTTTGGTCGTGGGTAACATAAATAGTGGTAGTTCCTAACTGTCGTTGTAAGTCAACAATTTGCGATCGCATTTCGGTGCGTAACCTAGCATCCAAATTAGATAAGGGTTCATCCATGAGAAAAACCTGGGGATTTCGAGCCATAGCCCTTCCTAAAGCGACCCGTTGCTTTTGACCGCCGGAAAGTTGTTTGGGAAACCGATCTAGTAGGGGTTCAATTTGCAACATCTCAGCAATTTGTTGTACTCGCAGCGCAATGGAACGTTCCCGACTAGACTGGTTACGGAAGGAATTAGGAAAAGGGAGCGATCGCTTTATAGTTCCGGCTAGTCTTTGAGGCAATTTTTCGGGTTGGCCAGTACGTCGCAACCCAAAAGCCAAATTATCATAAACTTTAATGTGGGGATATAGGGCGTAATTTTGAAATACCATAGCGACATCGCGGTTTTTGGGAGGATAATCATTAACTAAGCGATCGCCAATCCAAATCTTTCCGGCTGTGGGAGTTTCCAAGCCAGCAATCAAGCGTAATAGGGTACTTTTTCCGCAGCCAGAAGGTCCGACAAACACCATAAATTCACCATCACGGACGGTGAGGTTAATATTACGAAGGACGGCTCTATCTCGGTCGGTTTCCGAGGGGGTATTTTCCTGGGAAAAACGCTTATAAATATTCTCCAAAACGACGATCGCCATAGTGATTAACCCTCGATTTTTGTACGGTGAATGGGGCTAACCACGGACAAAATCGGTTCCCCAGCATTCAATTCTACCAGGCGATCGCCATAACCATCCTTACCCCAAACCGGAACCACATCAGGAACTAAAGTTACCTAATGATTTTCACTGGTTAAACAATATACAACCTCACGGGGAGTAGTCGCGGCCAACCCCCGACAAGCATATCATGATGACGGAGAGTTTAACATCTGAGTACCAAGGACTAACTGGACTATGGAGGTTTAAGCGATCGCAATTCATTTTTGAGGGATTTTAATAACTCGGAGCGATCTGATCATCAACCGCCTACCCCCACCGGGTGCGATCGTTTGATTCCCGCTCAGTTAGTAGGGTGAGATGGTGGTGTTGGGTTCCGTACCTCCACCCAACCTACTCAAATAGGCGATCGCCCTTTGTGGCTCGGGTGAAACCCAACATTTGTTGCTTGGGTTTCACCCAACAGGGAGAGATATGACGGAAAAAGCGATCGCCCTTTGTGGCTCGGGTGAAACCCAACAGGGAGAGATATGACGGAAAAAGCGATCACCCTTTGTGGCTTGGGTGAAACCCAACAGGGAGAGATATGACAGAAAAAGCGATCGCTCTTTGTGGCTTGGGTGAAACCCAACAGGGAGAGATATGGTGGTGTTGGGTTTCGTTCCTCCACCCAACCTACTCAAATAAGCGATCGCCCTTTGTGGCTCGGGTGAAACCCAACATTTGTTGCTTGGGTGAAACCCAACAGGGAGAGATATGACGGAAAAAGCGATCGCTCTTTGTGGCTTGGGTGAAACCCAACAGGGAGAGATATGGTGGTGTTGGGTTTCGTTCCTCCACCCAACCTACTCAAATAAGCGATCGCTCCTGGGAAGTCTCTAGGCGATCGCTCTACGGCTTGGCTAAACTGCACATATATTCACTATCAAAGGAACCAGAAACCATAGTACAATAAACCCAATTGTTTAGATATCTCTTTATTGAAAAAAAAGGAGTTGTTATGGCTTTAATCAATCTAAATTTATTGTGGGTTATAGCAAAAACGGCAGAAGCCTCCTTGCCTGTGGTCGCAGATATTGCAGTAGGAGCGGCAGAAGCCTCGTTGCCTGTGGTTGCCGGAATTGCAGGTGCAGCGGTAGAATCGTTGCCTGTGGTTGCGGGAATTGCAGTGGGAGCGGCAGAAGCCTCGTTGCCTGTGGTTGCCGGAATTGCAGGTGCAGCGGTAGAATCGTTGCCTGTGGTTGCGGGAATTGCAGTGGGAGCGGCAGAAGCCTCGTTGCCTGTGGTTGCCGGAATTGCAGGTGCAGCGGTAGAATCGTTGCCTGTGGTTGCGGGAATTGCAGTAGGAGCGGCAGAAGCCTCGTTGCCTGTGGTTGCCGGAATTGCAGGCGCAGCGGTAGAATCGTTGCCTGTGGTTGCGGGAATTGCAGTAGGAGCGACAGAAGCCTCGTTGCCTGTGGTTGCTGGAATTGCAGTAGGAGTGGCAGAAGCCTCGTTGCCTGTGGTTGCCGGAATTGCAGCCGGAGCGGTGGCAGAAGCTTTGTTGCCTGTGGTTGTGCCTGTCGTTATAGGTTCTACGGTAATTAAGGTTACAGTTGAGATTATTAACTCTCCAGAACCGCAACCAAAACTCAAACCAGCATGAAAGCTCCTGAGAAGTGGCTAGACTCAACTTCGTAGGTTGGGTGAAACTCCGTGAAACCCAACAATTAGGGGTTAAAGATGGTGGTGTTGGGTTCCGTACCTCCACCCAACCTACTCAAATAGGCTAACCCCCGACAAGCATATCATGATGACGGAGAGTTTAACATCTGAGTACCAAGGACTAACTGGACTATGGAGGTTTAAGCGATCGCAATTCATTTTTGAGGGATTTTAATAACTCGGAGCGATCTGATCATCAACCGCCTACCCCCACCGGGTGCGATCGTTTGATTCCCGCTCAGTTAGTAGGGTGAGATGGTGGTGTTGGGTTCCGTACCTCCACCCAACCTACTCAAATAGGCGATCGCCCTTTGTGGCTCGGGTGAAACCCAACATTTGTTGCTTGGGTTTCACCCAACAGGGAGAGATATGACGGAAAAAGCGATCGCCCTTTGTGGCTCGGGTGAAACCCAACAGGGAGAGATATGACGGAAAAAGCGATCGCCCTTTGTTGCTTGGGTGAAACCCAACAGGGAGAGATATGACAGAAAAAGCGATCGCTCTTTGTTGCTTGGGTGAAACCCAACAGGGAGAGATATGGTGGTGTTGGGTTTCGTTCCTCCACCCAACCTACTCAAATAAGCGATCGCCCTTTGTGGCTCGGGTGAAACCCAACATTTGTTGCTTGGGTGAAACCCAACAGGGAGAGATATGACGGAAAAAGCGATCGCTCTTTGTGGCTTGGGTGAAACCCAACAGGGAGAGATATGGTGGTGTTGGGTTTCGTTCCTCCACCCAACCTACTCAAATAAGCGATCGCTCCTGGGAAGTCTCTAGGCGATCGCTCTACGGCTTGGCTAAACTGCACATATATTCACTATCAAAGGAACCAGAAACCATAGTACAATAAACCCAATTGTTTAGATATCTCTTTATTGAAAAAAAAGGAGTTGTTATGGCTTTAATCAATCTAAATTTATTGTGGGTTATAGCAAAAACGGCAGAAGCCTCCTTGCCTGTGGTCGCAGATATTGCAGTAGGAGCGGCAGAAGCCTCGTTGCCTGTGGTTGCCGGAATTGCAGGCGCAGCGGTAGAATCGTTGCCTGTGGTTGCGGGAATTGCAGTGGGCAGAAGCCGTTGCGTGGTTGCCATGCAGTGCAGGGTAGAATCGTTGCCTGTGGTTGCGGGAATTGCAGTGGGAGCAAGCCTCGTTGCCTGTGGTTGCCGGAATTGCAGGCGCAGCGGTAGAATCGTTGCCTGTGGTTGCGGGAATTGCCAGAAGCCTCGTTGCCTGTGGTTGCCGGAATTGCAGGCGCAGCGGTAGAATCGTTGCCTGTGGTTGCGGAATTGCAGGCGAAAGCCTCGTTGCCTGTGGTTGCTGGAATTGCAGTAGGAGTGGCAGAAGCCTCGTTGCCTGTGGTTGCCGGAATTGCAGCCGGAGCGGTGGCAGAAGCTTTGTTGCCTGTGGTTGTGCCTGTCGTTATAGGTTCTACGGTAATTAAGGTTACAGTTGAGATTATTAACTCTCCAGAACCGCAACCAAAACTCAAACCAGCATGAAAGCTCCTGAGAAGTGGCTAGACTCAACTTCGTAGGTTGGGTGAAACTCCGTGAAACCCAACAATTAGGGGTTAAAGATGGTGGTGTTGGGTTCCGTACCTCCACCCAACCTACTCAAATAGGCTAACCCCCGACAAGCATATCATGATGACGGAGAGTTTAACATCTGAGTACCAAGGACTAACTGGACTATGGAGGTTTAAGCGATCGCAATTCATTTTTGAGGGATTTTAATAACTCGGAGCGATCTGATCATCAACCGCCTACCCCCACCGGGTGCGATCGTTTGATTCCCGCTCAGTTAGTAGGGTGAGATGGTGGTGTTGGGTTCCGTACCTCCACCCAACCTACTCAAATAGGCGATCGCCCTTTGTGGCTCGGGTGAAACCCAACATTTGTTGCTTGGGTTTCACCCAACAGGGAGAGATATGACGGAAAAAGCGATCGCCCTTTGTGGCTCGGGTTTCACCCAACAGGGAGAGATATGACGGAAAAAGCGATCGCCCTTTGTGGCTCGGGTGAAACCCAACAGGGAGAGGAGAGATATGACGGAAAAAGCGATCGCTCTTTGTGGCTTGGGTGAAACCCAACAGGGAGAGATATGACGGAAAAAGCGATCGCCCTTTGTGGCTCGGGTGAAACCCAACAGGGAGAGATATGACAGAAAAAGCGATCGCTCTCAGTGATTAACCCTCCATTGTTGTACGGTAAATGGGGCTAACCACCGACAAAATGCGTTCCCCAGAATTCAATTCCACCATGCGATCGCCATAACCATCCTTACCCCAAACCGGAACCACATCAGGAACTAAAGTTACCATACGATTTTCACTGGTTAAACAATAGACAACCTCACCGGGACTAATCGCCGCCAACCCCCGACAAGCATCATCACGGGTGTGAAACTGTAACATTTGAGTACCAATTCCCCCTCGACGGGAACGTTGGAGACTTTGTAGAGAAATCCGTTTAAAATACCCTTGTTCTGACACCAACAGAATAAACTGGTTGTTTAACTCACCCGTTGATGACAGCGTAATACAGCCCACCAACTGTTCATTTTTTCGGAGTCGGGTAGCCACAGAACCCTGAGCGGTTCTTCCCATGACCGGGATCTGCTCAGAATTAATATCCAAACGCAACAGCCGCCCTCCAGAGGTAGCTAAAACCACTTGATCGCCTGTAGCAGCCAGATTAGCATAACTCAACTCATCATTATCTTTGAGTTTCATTACCGTAATCCCCCTAGCACTCAAATCCATGAAATCAGTCCCGGAGAAGCGCTTAATCTTCCCCTCTGCTGATAGCATGATTAAATCAGTCTCTGGGGAAAAAGCACTCTTGGGGGAGGTTCCGCCATCAGTTGTCCGTCTTAGGGGAGAGCTTTGTAAACCCGCCCCCGCAAATGCAGCTACAATCAAATCTTGAGGGCGACTACTGGCATCTTTGGTGGCGGAGGGAGATAATAAGGTGATTAAAGGTACACCACGGGACTTCTGAGACACACTGGGGATATCAGCCACGCTCAAGGGGTAAGCCTTACCCATGCGGTTAATAATCACCAGGGTTTCCGCTGTGGTAGTTAGATAAGAAGCTACGGGAAAATCATCGATCGCCTCAATCGTAATATCCTCACGGGACTGGGGACGAGACAGGGCGCTGGGAGTCACTCGTCGCACATATCCTTTTAGGGTCATTTCGACCAAAGTCTCTTCTACAGCCGGTAATTGGGGGCGTAAAATCTTGGATTTCGTAGGTTTTGAGGGGGGATGCACCTCCTGAGAGGAGGGGACAGACACGGAGGGAGATTCCTGGGGTTCTGAAGAAACAATGCGAGTGCGACGTGGGTCTGAATATCGACGTTTGAGCGATCGCAATTCCTTTTTGAGGGATTTTAATAACTCCGCGCGCTCTGATAATAAAAGGCGCAGGCGATCGATTTGCGCCGCCAACTCCGCCGCTTCCTGCTGCAACTTTTGCCCTTCCAACTGCGTCAATCGTCTGAGGGGCATAGCTAGAATTGTATCGGCTTGCTCGCCAGTCAGATCTAAACGAGTTTCTAGGGATATTTTAGCCGAAGTACCATCGGGAGCATTTCGCAAAATCTCGATCACCTCATCCAAAGCTGCTAAAGCCTTGAGTAAGCCTCCCACCATCAAAGCGCGACGTTCCGCTATCTGTAACTCGGATCTATAGCGACGCAGGAGAGTTTGTTCACGAAACCCTAGAAATTCCTGGAGGATTTGTTTAAGGCTCAGTTGTCGAGGTTGACTGTTGACCAAAGCCAGGAAAATCGCCCCAAATTTCGACATCAAATCCGTGTGCTGATAGAGATTATGCAGCACCACTTCTGGGGTGGCTTCCCGTTTCAGTTCGATTACCACTCTAATCCCTTCGCGATCGCTTTCGTCTCGGATATCAGAAATCCCCTCCAATTTACCCGCATTCACCAAAACCGCCACCTTTTCAATCCATCCGGCTTTGTTGACCTGAAAAGGTAATTCCGTCACCACAATCGCATTTTTAGTGCGTTTACGACCCGCCGTTGGTACCTGCTCAATTTTCGCGACCCCCCGCATGACAATACTACCTCGCCCTGATGTGTAGGCTTCTGTAATCCCTGCTGTAGCCACAATTTCCCCCCCAGTGGGAAAGTCCGGTCCCGGAATGAGTTGCATTAACTTCTGATCGGAAAGGTCGGGATGATCAATCAAAGCGATTAAGCCATCGACTACCTCCCCTAAATTGTGGGGAGGAATATTAGTCGCCATACCTACTGCGATACCAGAGCTACCATTGAGGATTAAAAACGGTAGTTGCGCCGGGAGAACTGTGGGTTCTTGTTGGGAATTGTCAAAGTTACTCGTAAAATCAACCGTCGCTTCTCCTACCTGGGTAAGCAGTCCCTCATTACCAATAGCAGCTAACCGGGTCTCTGTATACCTCATGGCGGCGGGAGGGTCGTTATCTACCGAACCAAAGTTACCGTGACCCGCCAATAACGGATAACGACTAGAAAACTCTTGCACTAACCGCACTAGAGCATCATATACCGACTGGTCGCCGTGGGGGTGGTATTTTCCTAATACGTCCCCAACTACCCGCGCACACTTACGATAAGGGCGATCGGGTGTTAGCCCTAGTTCGTGCATGGCATATAATATGCGACGGTGTACTGGTTTTAAGCCGTCTCGGACATCTGGTAGCGCTCGCCCCACAATTACACTCATGGCGTATTCGAGGTACGATTGCTGCATTTCATTGGTTAATGATGTGGGTATCACTTCCCCGCAAAGAAAATTTAACTGTTTAGCCATGAGTTGGATCGATTTTAGGGTTTAGCAATTTTAATATTTGAGAAACTCTAGGGATTTCAACACCTGAGTTAAGGACGATTTCGGAGCCTACTATTTTAGGTTAACTGCAATGTTGCCCCGTTTTGACCAAAATTTTCAGATTCAATTGCCGATGGAATCAGGTTCAAGTTGCTGTTTTGTGCTCATAATGATATCAGACGGGGATTTTTTGGGTTCGCCCAATACTATCAACCTCGTGTTATGATTGCACATCGTAACTGGAGAGTATGTCCAGCGGAGACTCTGATGAAGACCGTTCTGATTGTAGAAGACGATCCGGTTAATGCCCGCGTTTTTGCCAAAATTTTGAGCAAACGAGGGGGATTAGCGGTTAAGCACACTGAAAACGTAGACGAAGTAATGCAGATAGCTCGCACTAAAGAGGCTGACCTGATTTTGATGGATGTGTCATTGGCTCGCAGTGTGTATCTGGGTAAAGCAATCGATGGGATTAAAATTACCCAGTTGCTCAAGGCTGATCCAGATACAGCTAAGTTACCAATTATTCTAGTGACCGCCCACGCTATGGCGGGCGATCGCGAAGATTTTTTGGCGGAAAGTGGCGCTGACGACTATATTTCCAAACCTGTCATTGATCATCAAGAATTTGTCAATAAAATTAAGTCCCTACTCCCCAAGGATTAGCTATGCTATCCTTAGAGTCGGCTGATGGTTTGCTGCATCCGAGGTGTGGAAAAAAAAGTCCGAGCATCCTCCATGAGGCGATCGCCCCAGAGATTTTCTCGGAGAAATTCAAGCTCTGCATAACGACTATCTAGTTGCAGGGCTTGTTCTCCCAAGGTTAAAGCCCTTTCTGTGTCGCCCTGTCGATAAAGGGCTACTGCAATGGCTAACAATGGCTCGGCGGCGGTTTCATCAATGGCAAAAGCCTCTTCCCAACGCTGCACTGCTGAATCGGTTTTACCGAGTTCGTATTCCACTAAACCAATATTATTAATTGCTGGCCAGAGGAGTCTTTCCAGGTTATAGGCTTCTTTGTATTTGGCGATCGCTTCGTCGAATTTTCCCAGTTGAAAATAGGCATTACCTAAATCAAACAAGGCTCCGGGAACGTTAGGATTGATTCTTAAACCCTGTTCGATTTCCTCCACAGACCTCTGATACTCTCCTTTGCGAAAGTAAGCATCCCCTAAGACAAACCTAATTGCTGGGTTGTCAGGGGCTAAGGCTTGGGCTCTGTTTAGGGCTTCGATTCCGGCTTCTATGCGATCAACCTGGACGTAAAGGCTACCTAATAAAGCCCAGGTTTGATAGTTTTTGGGTGCTAATTGGGTCGCTAATTCAGCCCTGGGTAGGGCGAGTTGGTATTGCTGAAATCGCGTGAGTTGGGCGGCTTCTTCAATTAAACCATCTCCGGTTTGTTGTAAATGTTCTGAGTCTACTTGCAGAGTGTAAGGTAATAGGGCTTGGGCGAATGCTGCTTGGCGCACACCCGCCAGACTTAACCACAGGGGGAGGGTCAGTAGTAACCCCCCTAATTGCCTCATTAGGCGGAAATGGCGACTTGTGAAATGGCTAAAAATTGATGTCCAGAGCATGATGGTTACAGGTGATCAAAGGGGGTTTAATTTAGATTTAGGTTAGGGGGAGCCAAATTTCAAATTCTGTGCCTACACCCAGTTGCGATCGCAGATTTAGCTTGCCTCCGTGTTTGGCGGTGACAATTTGATAGCTTAACCCTAAACTGGTTTCTTTGTCAGCGCGACGATGAGCCGAGAATGACTCCAGGATTTTTTTCAACTGCGACGATGACATCCCCAGACCATTATCACTTATTTTAATTAAAACCCAGGACTCCTGATTTGACTCCCCCCTGGGGGTATCTCCTTGGTCGTCTGTCATGGCACTAACCTTGATGGTAATTTCAATTCGGGGGCGATCGCTTCTTTGAACCCGATGCACTGGCCCAAACTCTTCTACCCAGTCCTGTCTCACCGCCCGATCAATCAGAGCGCTAACCGCATTGGTGAGAATATTCATAAACACCTGATTTAACTGTCCAATATAGCAGGAAATCGGCGGAACTTGACCGTAGTGCCTAATAATTTCGATTTCCCCTTTGATTTGGCTTTGGATTAACAAGACAATACCATCCAAAGACCCCTGCAAATCTGCTGGCTTGGGGTGGACATTATCAATATGGCAGAAGTTCTGTAAGCTGGTGGCTAATCGATTTAGGCGATCGGCCCCTCCACTAATACTAGCAACTACTCGCGGTAAATCCGATCGCACAAAGTCTAAGTCTATCTCCTCCTGTTTAGCTTCAATCTCTGGCGGCACTTGGGGAAAATGCTTCTCATAAGCTGATAATAACTCCATTAACCCTTGGGCGTATTCGTTTAAATGGGTAAGATTACCCCAAATAAATCCCACCGGATCTAAGATTTCGTGGGCGACACCATCTACCAAGCGCCCTAGGTTACTCATTTTTTCACTCTGAATCATTTGGATCTGGGTGCGTTCATAACGCACTTGGGTTTCAATACCTCTAATTTGCCAATGGGCAATATTGAGATCGTCAATATTTAAAATAGAATAGGGGATGGCTGGATTTCCTCGATGAGCTACAACAATTGGTTCGGCAATTAGTTCTGGCGATCGCCTTCTAGCATAGCGCGCCGCTTCTAAAATCGTCATCGTTTCCGGTAAAACCAGCATCGGGAAACCCCCATAGCTATAACAAACTCCCAAGGGTTGACTTGACAACATTTCCCCCCCTTGAGGTCGGATGAAAAACTCTAATAATTGTCGTCGGGAAAGTAGCCCCACTAATTGGGGTTCCTCCGATTCTATGTCTTCCCAAATTAATACCCCAGGTAGTAAAGCGTGACGCTGAAATTGTCGGACTACTTCTGACACCAGGCTATCTGATTTGAGCCCAAAATGATAAGTGGGTAAATCCCCTAAAGTGGCTTCCCAGTCTAGGTCTGGGCTATTTCCCTCTAACAGCCGGGGAAAGGATAAGTAAGTTTTAAATGGCTCTGACACTGGATACTATGGCGATCGGAATTTTGACGCTCATTTGATTATAAATTATTCCGAGCCTTGGTCAGATGAAATCTGACTATCTTTACATAAACCCATTGGGACCAATAGTGCGATCGCATTGTTCAGGAGATAGATTAACTCCCTTAGCCCGAAACAGGTTACAACCAATAAATATAGCCTTTTCTATCTGGGCTCCTTCCAGGTTAGCACCCTGTAGGTCAACATTGACTAGATAAGCATCTTGTAAATCCGCATTATACAAGTCCGCCGCTTGTAAATTGACATCAGACAATTGAGCCCTCTGTAAGTTACTATAGCGCAGATTAGCTCGATAAAAATTACTATGGGATAGGCAAGCATCAGATAAATTACCCTCCTTCAGCTTCACATCCCCAAATTCACTCTCAATAATCTCTGTATTGCTCAAATTAGCATAACTTAAATTAGCATAGGGCATATATACTTTAATTAATCGACTTGCTAGCAGTTGAATATTTCGCAAATCTACCTCAAATAAATTTGCTCTCACTATTTCAATCTTTACAAAATCTCGTTGACCATTAACATAATTTCGCCATAAATCCTGATCAGTTAACTTCTGCATTTTGGAATTATTCAAGATATCATTTCTTTTCAGGAATCTTTCCCCGAAAAGTCGATTGCCGTTTTACACTGTAGGACACCTATACACCAAAACCGATAAGTTTTAATCTTTTTTTTATAGTTAGCGATTTATGGCATTGAATAGCCGGTAGTTTTATAAATATAATCTTGAATTCTTTGATAAGTACCCGGGTTGCTGTGGCGATTAATCACTACCTGTTCACGGGTATTCGCCAACCAAAATACAATCCGCTGAGTACCATCACAGCTAAATACTTGGATACGACTCAAATCAATTATATATTCATTGCGGTCATAATTAAACTTAATCCAAAACCCTGTTTCTGGACTTTCTGCTGTTTGTGTTTTGATGTAATCGAGAATAATTTGATAGGTTTCTGGGTGAGTTTTTGGATTAATTACAATAGGATAGTTACCGTCTTTTAACCAAAAGGTTAGGCGATGATTTAAGCCAAAACAAAATGCACCGATGCTATGGAGATCGATAATATAGGTTTCTCTTTCATATATCAATTTAATCCAGTGCGCCACAAGATTACCTCAAATCTGTGATTCTTGCCATAATTAGTCTTAGGAAAAATGCAGCATTATAGATTACCAAAATCCAGCCCCAACCAACTGATAAAATTCAATTGGTGGGCGGTAATTGCTAGGACTTATCAGCGGAATTATTGACTACCGCCGGAGGTTTACTTTCTGACCCCAAGGTGGTTGTCTTGTCTTTCTTTAATAAATGACAAGCGGCTTGAATTAACCCTTTGAACAGGGGGTGGGGAGTATTAGGTCGAGATTGAAACTCAGGATGGAATTGGGTAGCAATGAAAAATGGATGCTCGGGAAATTCAATAATTTCTACCAAGCGACCATCTGGAGATGTACCACTGATCATATAACCGGTTTCCAAAAATAGACTTCGATAGGCATTATTAAACTCATACCGATGTCGGTGGCGTTCATAAACCACTTCCTGATCGTACAGTTTGGAGGCGAGGGTATCAGGCTTTAACCTACAAGGATATAACCCTAAACGCATAGTTCCACCAAGATCGACAACATCCTGCTGTTCTGGTAATAAGTTAATTACCGGGTTAGGGGTGTTGGGATCAAATTCGGCACTATCTGCGTTTGCTAGTCCCGCACAATAACGCGCCCATTCGATAATAGAACATTGCATCCCTAAGCATAGACCTAAAAACGGGATTTGATGTTCTCTGGCATAACGAATCGCCGCAATTTTACCATCAATTCCCCTGACCCCAAATCCCCCCGGTACAATAATACCGTGAACTTCTTTCAGGGCTGATTGTACATCATCAGTTTGTAGGTCTTCTGAATTTACCCATCTGAGATTGACTTCGGTTCCCACATCAATTGCTGCATGGCGCACGGCTTCTACTACGGATAGGTAAGCATCGCTTAACTGGATGTATTTACCGACGATCGCAATTTCCACGGGGGTGGGTTCCATAGTCGCCAATCCACCCCTTTGGGTATGATAGAGGCGATCGACAAGAGTTTGCCAAGAACTCAGATCTGGCTGTCGCTGTTCTAATTGTAGAAGTTCCAAGGTTTGCTGGGCGAGTCCTTCTTTTTCCAAAATTAGGGGTACTTCGTAAATGCTATCAGCATCTTGGGCTGTAATCACACTCTCTACCTCTACATCGCAAAACTCGGAGATCTTCTCTTTTATCCCCATAGGTAAAGGGCGATCGCATCTACAAACCAGAATATCTGGTTGAATACCAATTGATCGCAATTCCTTGACCGAATGTTGAGTCGGCTTAGTTTTCATCTCCCCCGCCGCACTAATAAAAGGCATTAAGGTAACATGGAGATAGACCACATTTTTTCGGCCCACATCTTTCCGAAATTGTCGGATCGCCTCCAAAAAGGGTAAAGACTCGATATCCCCCACGGTTCCACCCACCTCTGTAATTACCACATCTGAATGAGTATTCTGGGCTACCCTATGGATACGTTCCTTACACTCATTGGTAATATGGGGGATCACCTGGACTGTTCCCCCTTGATAGTCTCCCCGTCTCTCTTTATTGATTACAGCTTGATAAATCGCCCCCGCTGTCACACTATTGAGCCGGGACATAGAAGTGTCAGTAAATCTTTCATAATGTCCCAAGTCTAAATCAGTTTCTGCCCCATCTTGGGTAACAAACACCTCCCCATGCTGAAACGGACTCATAGTTCCCGGATCGACGTTAATATAGGGATCTAACTTGAGGATGGAGACCGAATAGTTACGGGATTTTAGCAAACGCCCTAAACTCGCGGCCACAATTCCCTTACCGATACTGGAGACGACCCCACCTGTAATAAAAACAAACTTAGCCATAAAAATGATCCAACGCTCACCCATTGGGACTACACTTATTCTGCCATAAAACTGAACCCTTGCTAGTTAAATCTTGACACTGAACACTTAATTTTTGTTAATGTTCGTTAATGTGTTTCCCTCTGGGCTAGACCAAAGCATCCTCCCGGCTACATTTGTTGACAGCCATTAAACCCCATTAGTATCACGATATTTAAACATATAATCTACTGGGAGATAATTGCTCAAATATAGAATCGGCTTTTCCAGCTAGATACTCCCCATAGCGCTGGGCTAAGGGTGGCACAAATACCAAGGGATTACTAAAGCCTGAAAATATATGGATTCCTGACCAATTCGGCACCGCACCTATCAGGGGTAAACCATCCCCGCTAAAGGCGACTAAACAGTGATGCCAAGTGGCTGGCAAATCGGCTAAACTCGGTAAAATTTTGGCGATCGCCTCTCGGATAGTTGCCTCACTTTCCGCCTGATTAATCACCGCGTTGGGATTACTCAAAGTTCGCGAAGGTTGCCCGATTCTCAAACGACCATCTAACAATTGTACAGCACTAGGGTCTATAATAAATGGTGCTAATTCCTGATAGGGGTCATCCCACAACTCTTCTAGTTCCGGCTGAGTAGCGATCGCTTCCAGCCTAAATCTGGGCATAGTCGCCGACATCACTACAGTTCTCAATTTTGGCGGCAATTTATCGGTTTCTAAAACCTCCGTATGAGTAAAGTGTATTTTTACTTTAATTCCCGCTGCTTTTAACAGTTCCCTACTCATACCACCCGCACAAACCACCACATTAGCAGCCGATAAATTTTCCCCATCTGCAATCACACCAGTTATCCGATTTCCCACTCTGATTAAATCAGAAACTATGCCAATTTTGACAGTTCCCCCTAACCGTTGGAAACCATGTATATATCCCTGGTTTAGAGCCTCTGGTAAAATGTGACCATGGCGCACCGTAAACGCACCAGCTATTTCTTCCGGGTTTAGTAGGGGTTCTAATTCGCAAGCGGTTTGAGTATCCACCCACCTAGGAGGAGTCACAAAAGGGGGATAATTAGCGGCTATAGCTTCCGGGTGAGTATCTCTGGGGACTGTTAACACCAGATCGACTTCCCGCAACTGTGTATCAACCCCTAACTCCTCTGATAAAACCTGATGGCGTTTCCGTCCCTGTTGACACAATTCATAGGTTAAATCATTATAACCCCCCCAATAAGCTAGTCCCCCATAACTGTAGCGCGTAGCATTTTCTGGGGTCGGAAACTGATCTATTAACATCACGGAAAATCCGGTTTTGGCTAATTCATAACTGAGGGAAGCACCAGCAATTCCCGCACCAACTACAATCCAATCAACAGTTTTCATGGTCTAATTTTTATATGGATTACCTAAGATTTTCCCATAAATAGCGATCGCACTACTATATTATTCATACCCACCCCAATGGTTCAGGAAAGGGTCAACCCCATAGTTACTATAGGCGATCGCTCCAGTGTCAGACCCCCTAAACCTATCACCTTACCCAATAACTTGGAAAGTGGCTATTCTGTTACTCATCCTGATGAGAATCGATATAAGCAAGCAACCATTTAGCTTCATCGAAATCTTCCATGATAGTTTTTAAGTCTAGTAATCCGATTAATTTATAAACATCAACAGCTTATGAACAGTTAAAATCGCCTTATTTTGTGCTTTAACTACTTCTATATAAATCGTAATATATATCATGTCTCACCGCCTTCATTTCATGATTTGTCTGAATTTTGGGTATATTACAGACATGAATGGATGGCTATGATTGGCTAACTCTATGTAATTCAAATTTATGTATATCAACGGAATATCTACCATCTTTTACCGCCTATAAGACCTTGCAGCCATGCTTGACCGACCAGAAAATTATCAAGCCAGTCCTCAAACTCATCTGATGACTTAAAATTTACCTCTGTCTCATTTTTCTGGTTTTTTTCAAATATTAATACATCCTCAATATCGAATGAATTTAGCAGCAATGGTGAATGAGTCGTTACGATTATTTGCGTATTTTTCGATGCTTGCTTGAGTGCATCTGTGATGGTATTAATCATGTCGGGATGAAGATTTGTTTCCGGCTCATCAATACAGACTAAGTTACCTCGTTCAGGGTTAAATAATATGGATAATAGCAAAAGATAGCGGAGGGTTCCATCTGAGATATGTTCCATAGAAACTGACTTAGCCAGATAATCTTCACGAAGGACTAAGTATAATTTAGAACCCAAAAAATTAAAATTGATGTCTTTAAAATGTGGGTTAATTTTCTTGATGGCTTGCTCGATTTCAGCATACCAGAGAGAATTGTTATTTCTGATGTTGTTAATAATCGTCATCAGGTTTTGTCCATCATGGGACAATTTTCTTTCAGTACCATAGCTGGAAGGTTGTCTGATGACACTTTCAAAGGTGGTATCAAAATAATAATAGACAGCTACCTCTTCTAAAGCTCTTTTTAAGGTGAAAATAGGATAAAATCTCTCCGGGTCTGAAATCTGACTTAAAACGGGTTCTGTGGATTTAAAATTGACCTGTTGACTTTCTTGGGGATATCTCTGAAAACCCACTTTTCCTTCTTCCCGAGTGGAAATAACTCCCTGGGCATTATTCATGTCCATGAAGATAAAATCATCTTGATCATCACTTCGGCAATATAGCTTTTCTTTCAAGTAATATGAAGTTGACCCCGCTTTAAAGATTGTGAGTTCGTAAATGGGATTAGTTTTAAATTGGAATCCTCTTCTATTGTGATTTTGGTGAATTGCATCTTTGCTAAATTCAAAGCCGAGTTTTATATAGTCTTTGGTGTCCTCATTAAAATTGGCCACGGCATCAAAGCCACTCCACTTTTTTAAAAAAGTCTTTTCCAATCCATTCCCGGCAATAATCTCATACAGTAAAGCGATCGCCTTTAACAAGTTGGATTTGCCACTACCATTAATACCTAGGAGAATATTCACACCAGGATTCAGCTTGATGGTTGTGGGTTTTCGGAAACTAAAAAAGTTTTCTAAGGTAATTTCTGACAGCATTCTTATGGATTTTTCTTTGATATGGTCTGTGTCTGTCTAAGTTATACAGCTTGTTCACCAGTCGCTTAATACATTGCCCTCACCCTAAATCTGGATCCCAGAAAGGGAGAGGGACTTTGAGAGGTGATCAGATGATTTCTGAACAGGCTGTAACTTGGATTATACTATAAAGATGCTTGATTTCGGTCTGGGGACTGTTTCTGGCTGCTGTCTTTTCATTCTTCCACACTTCTCCTCTTGATAGTCAGACAAGTTTGCGCCCCAACTAGGCTGGGGGTGAATGGCGACTATGGGGACTACAATCCTATCCATTTATGGGTAAAAATTAAGGCGGCGATATGGGTTCATATAAGATGGTTTTTCCTCGCCTTTGACCAGAATCTTGCCATCCCCGTTTATGTAGTTCTCCTAGGCGGTTTAAAGTGGTAATATATGGGGCGGAAACTCCCAAAATTTGCGCTAATTCTTTGCCGGTTTTTAAGCGAGAATCAACTTCTTTAGGTGATGGTTGGCGTGATGATGGTGGCGAGGGTTTTGATAACTTATTTGATAACTTACCAGCCGGGGATGCTGGCGGCGGTGGTGCAGAAGCGCGATCGCTCGCTTTTGAGTCTATATAATTCGGCAATATGTCCCGAATTTGGGGTTCCAGATTTTGTTGCAAATAATCTTCAATAATTTGTTTGATATCGAGATCCATTCTCCCATCTGAACCAGAGGAAAAGGCGATCGCTACCTGATGATCCAGAGGTGCCAGATAAATTTTGATTAACCCAACTAACACCTGTTCAGGGGACATTTGATAGGTCGCACAACGTTGCTGGAAATCCTGCCATAGCTTAGGATTAACCCTCAAATTAATCGAAACTTCATGGTTTGAGACAACCACAGAATTTACCCTATTGTAATAGCCTTTCTCATTATAGATTACTCCTTTTCTCGCCCAAATCACACGGAGAACAAAGGATAATTATACCCATTGTGCAAGTTATCCTAAAACCCTGCTATACTATTGATAAAGAAACTCAAAAAGACCTAATTATGAGCGCTTCCAAACCCTACCAGCCCTTGCTATTTCGCCTATTACACGGCTTGAATAGCCTTTTAGTATTTGGATGTATTATCACTGGCTATCTCGTTTACGAAAGCTACGATCGCCGTTTCGGGACTCTCTGGTTAATCCCGGAAGATAGCAACCTGATCGACATCCATGGAACCTGGGGATTTTTCCTATTTTTTATGGCCTTAGCCTTCACCTACTACAGCCTACGTCGGGGGAAAAAACGCCTCATCCAACCTGACACCCTAGCCCAACTCAAACGGACCACACAGCCAATCTGGTGGTACACCCTCCATCGAATCACCAACACCATAGCCTTATTAGCCCTAGCACTAGCCGTCATTTCTGGGAAATTCCAGGACGAAAACTGGCTGAGGGTAGGGGAAACACACCATTTGTCGTATAATATCCACCTGTTAGCTTGGGCAATTATGATTGTGGCGATCGCCCTTCATGTTCTGATGGCGGCGCGGGTTGGAGGTGTTCCCCTGCTGCTGTCTATGGCTAATTCTCAAATCAAATCCAGCGACCATCCCCGTCTCTGGTGGGGTAACTTGCGAAACTGGCTAAAACATCCCCGAATTTGACTATAAAAACGGAAAAGGCACTTGGGAGTCTGGCCGAGTTTCGACCCCAAGTACCTCTTCCTTCAAACCTTACTCCTCACACTTGACAACCAATATATACTATTTTCCGAGATTGTCAAGAGCATTTCCCAATTAAGCCACCGCAGGCTGAGGCTGAAACTGGAACATCGAGTAAATCACATTCCGGCGAATATCCGTCATCATATCCAGGAAAAGTTCGTAACCCTCCCGTTTATACTCCACCAGCGGGTCTTTCTGACCATAGCCTCGCAGACCCACAGACTCCCGCAAAGCATCCATTTGCTGCAAATGTTCCCGCCACAGAGTATCAATCTGTTGGAGAATAAAAAACCTTTCCGCATCACGCATCAGTCCAGGGCGAATCTGATTTACCTGAGCCTCCTTAATATCATAGGCATTACGCAGTTGTTCATACAAGAAAGTCTTAATCTCCTCAACCGTCATATCAAACAACTGTTCAGAAGTCAGATCCTTCAGCAAATAAACAAACTCCTTCACCTTAGCCACCAAAGTCTCAAGATCCCACTCTTCCGAAGGCAGATCCGGGTTAATATAAGCCTCGACGATATCATCCATCGTCTTTTCGCCATACTTAATCACCTGTTCCTTGAGATCCTGACCTTCCAATACCCGGCGGCGTTCCGCATAAATAGCCCGACGCTGATTATTCATTACCTCGTCGTACTCGAACACCTGCTTACGGATATCATAATAATAAGTTTCTACCTTTTTCTGGGCATTTTCCAGCGATCGCGTCAACAACTTCGACTCAATAGGTAAATCCTCCTCCACCTGAAAAGCCGTCATCATCGCCGCCACCCGTTCACCACCAAAAATCCGTAGCAAATTATCTTCCAGACTCAAAAAGAAGCGAGTCGAACCCGGGTCTCCCTGACGACCAGCCCTTCCCCGCAACTGGTTATCTACCCGACGGGACTCATGGCGTTCTGTACCGATAACGTGCAATCCTCCCAGGGACACCACCTCATCATGTTCCTCATGAGTAAACACCTCATACTCAGCCACAATAGCCTGATAAACCTCCCGTATCCGCTGAACCACCACATCAGTAGTGGGAGCTTTTTCCGAGGCTACAGCTAGGATATCCTCAGCCATAAGTTCAGGAACACTACGTTCCCCATAAACCGACACCGCAAAATCTACCGCCGATCGCAGTTTCTCTTGAGTCTCTACCGACAACTCCGTGGGAAAAATTCCCGCCGCCACCTTCCAAACCTTCGGCTTATCAGCAGCAGCAAAACCCTGGGGCTTATTACGACGGGGACCCCCTCCGATTTGAGGGATAGCCAATTCTCGCTCATCTTGCGGTTTCACAATTCGGGGCATAAAATACTCCCGTAACTTCAACCGCGCCATATAATCAGCATTACCCCCCAGGATAATATCAGTTCCTCGCCCCGCCATGTTAGTAGCAATAGTTACAGCCCCTTTGCGACCAGCCTGCGCCACAATTTCTGATTCCCTTTCCACATTTTCCGGCTTCGCATTCAAAAGATTATGGGGAACCTCCTGCTGTGATAACAAACCAGAAAGCAACTCCGATTTTTCCACACTGGTAGTTCCCACCAATACAGGTCTACCCATATTGTGCATTTGCGCGCATTCAGTAGCGATCGCCAGCCATTTCCCCTGCTCAGTTTTATAAACCATATCCGACAAATCCGCACGAGCCGTCGGTCGGTTAGTCGGAACTACCGTCACCTGCAAATTATAAATCTTCTCAATTTCCGCCTCCTCAGTTTTCGCCGTCCCCGTCATCCCCGACAATTTGGGATATAGCAAAAAGAAATTTTGATAAGTAATTGTCGCCAAAGTTTGGGTTTCCGGCTGAATTTCCACACCTTCCTTAGCCTCGATCGCCTGATGTAAGCCATCACTCCAACGCCGACCCTGCATTACCCGTCCCGTGAACTCGTCTACAATAACGACTTCATCATCCCGAACGATATAATTAACATCCTTGATAAACAATTCTTTTGCTTTCAACGCATTAAACACAAAATGCGCCCAAGGGTCATTAGGATCATATAAATCCTTAACCCCCAAAAACTCTTCCGCCGCCGCAAAACCCTCATCCGTCAGCAGAACATTACGCGCCTTTTCGTCCACCTCATAATGTTCCTTATCCTTCTGTAGCGCCTTCGCCACCTCCGCCGCCCTCATATACTTCTCACTAGGACGTTCTACCTGACCAGAGATAATCAACGGAGTGCGCGCCTCATCAATTAGCACCGAGTCCACTTCGTCAATAATGCAATAATTGAAAGGACGCTGCACCACCTCTTCCATAGAGGTCGCCATATTATCCCGCAAATAGTCAAACCCAACCTCACTGTTAGTTGCGTAGGTAATATCACAGCTATAGTTCTTTTTCCGTTCCTCTGGACCCATTCCCTGCTGGATTAATCCCACACTCAACCCCAGAAAACGGTGTACCTGTCCCATCCACTCAGCATCACGACGCGCTAAATAATCATTAACCGTGATAATATGCACCCCGTGACCTGATAACCCATTTAGATAAGCCGGGAGGGTCGAAACCAGGGTTTTTCCTTCCCCCGTTTTCATCTCCGCGATTTCCCCCTTATGTAAAATCATACCCCCCAGCACCTGAACATCAAAGTGCCGCATTCCTAACACCCGTCGGGAAGCCTCCCTGACTACAGCAAACGCTAACGGTAAAATTTCCTCCAGGATTTGTTCCCTTTCCTCCCGGTTTTTGGCTTTCGCCAACATCTCCTTAAACTCCCCCGTCTTTGCCTTTAGACCTTCATCGGAGAGCGATCGCACATCTTCCTCTAGGATATTAACATCCGTCACTACAGGCTGATATTTTTTGATTTTCCGGGCATTAGGATCGCCCAGCAGAGCTTTAAGCATAGCAATAACAGGATAATCTCAACACTTTCCTATCTAGTATAGGGTTTATTCTTTACCATGAAACTCCCATAGCCAGATCTTTTCCAATGCGATCGCATCCCTGTTGGTTTAGATTATAATTACTGATTGCCATTGCTTTTTATGTTTCCTGAGTATTTACCCCCACTGGCTGAACCACTCACCGAATTGACTTCTATCTCCCTCGCTGAAGCAATTATTGCTCAACCCATAACCCTCCCAGCCGTCCCTCAACCTATCCTCACTACCTATGTCCGCCAAGGAAACCCACAGCCTCCCATTCTTCTCCTACACGGTTTCGATAGTTCCGTCCTAGAGTTTCGCCGACTCTTACCACTATTAGCTAATACCACCGAAACCTGGGCCGTGGATCTATTGGGCTTTGGCTTTACGCAGCGATCGCCTTATTTAACCGTTAATCCTGCTCATATCCTAGCCCATCTCTACGCTTTCTGGCAATCCCGCATCAATCAGCCAGTTATCTTAGTTGGCGCTTCTATGGGAGGTGCTACAGCCATCGACTTTACCCTAAATCATCCCCACGCTGTACAATCTCTCGTCCTAATTGATAGTGCCGGAATCAATAAAGGTCCCATCGCTGGCAAGTTTTTATTTCCACCCTTCGACTATCTCGCTACCGAATTTCTGCGACAACCCAAAGTTCGCCAAAGTATCAGCGAAAACGCCTATTTTGACAAAACCCTCGCCTCCCGTGATGCTCAGTTATGCGCCGCGTGGCATCTACAATCACCATTATGGAATCGCGGTTTAATTGAGTTTACCAAAAGTGGCGGTTATGGTGCTTTTGGCGATCGCTTAAATACTATTCAACAACCCACCTTAATTTTATGGGGCAACAATGACAAAATCTTGGGAACCAAAGATGCCGATAAATTCCGAACCGCTATCCCTAACAGTAAACTTATCTGGATTGACAAATGCGGTCATGTTCCCCACCTCGAACAGCCACAAATTACCGCCAATCAAATACTCGAATTTGTCAATTAGCCACCCTCTCCCCCGCCCCCGCCTCATTCCCCCCAACCCTTGACAATTCCCCTCCCCATCAGTTACCATATTCTTGTGGGGGTTACATGGCTATACGCTTGATTTTTTATTCAACATCCCGTCCGCGCCTCATTTCCCCCCAACCCTTGACAATTCCCCTCCCCATCAGTTACCATATTCTTGTGGGGGTTACATGGGTATACGCTTGATTTTTTATTCAACACTCCGTCCGCGCCTCATTTCCGCCAACCCTTGACAATTCCCTTCCCCATCAGTTACCATATTCTTGTGGGGGTTACATGGGTATACGCTTGATTTTTTATTCAACATAGAGCGATCGCCTCTATTAAATACATATTCTGCCAGTGGGAATATGATCCAACAACTTACCATTACAGTTCTGGTAGAAAATACAGCCGGGCGGAAAGGACTCCTAGGAGAACACGGGTTCTCTATTCTAGTGGAATTATAATTTCATTCTAAATCGGAGGTATAACTATCATTCTGAGCGAAGGCATCGGCATCCAGTTCTAATACTTCGATCGCTTTCGTTTTCACCCCGATTCCATATTCGATTAACAGATCCAGCAGTTTTTCTCCGTTGATTAACGTGATTGGCGGCGCACCCGGGGCGAACGCCACCTCCACCGTCCCCTTGGAAAAATCGCCCGTGGTGATAATCGTACCCCGCACCGCTTGAAACCGATACAAACACCCCCGCAAAGCATCCAAAATTGGTCTTTGAATGTTCCCCTGTTGTCGCTTCACCTGCACCACTTCCCGCACCGAAGTGATCCCCAGTTCGATATCCGCGACCACATCGACTCCCTTATCATTCGTCGGTGATGTCACCTCCACATTTTGATAATTCATTGCCTCCAACAATTGCTTGATCAAATACTCAAAAGCGGTGGGAGCCATCGTCGATAGGATTTCTTTAATGCTGGATCTGACCGAGGCTTTCTGCTCTTTAACCAGGGTTAAAATTTCCTGTACTTTCCCCCCGCCGTCGAGTTCTTCATCGCCTCCCGAATCTTTCAAATAATTCAAACCCGCGTCGGTAATGCTGTAGGTTGTCCCCGTTTTGATCAATAATTCGCGATCGGCTAAATTGTAAAGCCGCCGCCACAGCGTATCTTTGATGGTGCTGTCTGTGCCGAATTGGGAGTAACGCTTGAGATAGTCCGACCAATCGGGTACAAAATCTCCGCGACGACCTCCCCCTTTTTCAGCCACCACACTTAGTAATTTTAATAAGCCTTCCCGTTCGTCAATTTGTTTTTCAACGTCTCCCAAGGAATGGCAGATAAAATCCCGTCCCGCATCAGTTAATACAACTTTCCCCCCTGAATCGTCTTCCAGCAATTCATAGATTCGAGACAGCAGCCAGTGTCCGTAAACGTGACGGGGGTTCACCCGGCGATCGCTTCCCGTCCAAATCGCCTCCGCCAGTTCTCGATTCTCCCCTTCCAGGCGTTCCCATATCCAGCGGTCTGGATTGGTCCAATCTACCGGATTTTGGGGGGTTCCCGACAGACTCATTATCGCCGATCGCAGTCCCGTGATTTGCGCGCGATCGCGTCCATTCCAAATCGGTAAAATCAATCTCAATTCCGAATAGGTGGGAAAGTGGGGAATTTTAACCCGGCGTTCGGTTTGCGGGTCTGATGTCGTCGAATTCGATTCGGAATCCATCGAGGTTACATCCCATTTTCTCAACCCAAAAACCCCGCGATTAATCTTCACGAAGCGACTGTGATCGCCCTTCTGTTTGATTTCGACGGCGATGATGGCGTTGAGGGTGGCTTCGGGACTTTTGCCGTTCGTTGGAATTAAATTCCGTGCGATCGCGATTTCAGCAATTTTGCGATAGTGGAGGGGAGAGCCAACATCTTCTAAAACTTGAATGGCAGCATCGGCGAAAGACATAGGAATCGTTAAAAATCAGAAATCATCAATTTTGTCACGTAAAACTCCTGGGAGGGTTGGAAGCTCCGTGATTTATCACGGAGAGGAAAACCGACTCAAGCGGATGACCGCCGCCAGCACCCCCTTGCGGGGTGGAGGGGTATGGTTGCCCCTCCATGGAGCTATGGTTGGCTCCGACTCCCTTGCGGGGTAATGTTTGCGCTTGCGCTAACGCGCACGCTGCGCGAACGCCAATGTTCAGAGTCGGTACTATCCAAATCGCACGTCCTTAACCCCTTAGAGATGTTTAACGATTCGGTTCATGAGCCTGGAACTAGGACGCATTCCAGGGTAGGAACTTTAACTCTTGCTCTGAACGGAGCCAGTTAAGGCTATAGCTGGTCAGCTACCTGAAAGGGGGGCACGAAGCCCCCGTGCTTCAGCCGGGGGTGCTGACATCTAAAACAACCTGATTAGGCGAGATCTTCAATTAAAAGGACAACTCGATCCGCAATGGGGAGATGTTGTCGCCCCATCTCAAGTATAATATGAAAGGGGCACCCACCACCCTTGCCCTTCACTTCAATCATTGGTTAGATCGCCAAATATTCCCAGATGGGATAAAGTATAGATGTTTAGCCTGTTTGTGAAACCTAATGAAAGATACATGGGTCTATCTGAGCCGTACCATAAGCTGCCAACCACAAAGAAAAATAAAGCAACCAGTACCGTCGGACGCAGCAAATCCGTTCAACTGGACCAACCACTCACCTTTTCAAGCTGGAGTAACAACAGTGTCAGTTTGAATCTTGGTGATAGTGCCGAATATTATCAGTCTTGGGACAAACCCACAGTCATCATATCAGATGGAGCCTACGGTATTTTAGGCTTTGAAGGTGATACATCTGATCATCTCGATTTGCCCGAGTGGTATGAACCCCATATCGCAGCTTGGTCAAAGTTGGCATTGCCCAGTACAACCCTCTGGTTTTGGAATTCAGAGATTGGATGGGCCGTCGTACATCCAATCCTTGAGAAATTGGGTTGGCGCTATGTCAACTGCAATATATGGAACAAGGGAAAAGCTCATATTGCTGGGAATGTCAATACAGAAAAAATCAGACGTTTTCCTGTGGTAACAGAAGTTTGTGTTCAATATGTCAGAGAAGTTAAATTCGATGACTTAACCTTGAAAGAATGGTTGCGAAAAGAATGGTTGCGATCGGGTTTACCTTTACGCAAAGCCAATCTGGCTTGTGGTGTCGCAGATGCCGCCACCAGAAAGTATTTCGACCAAGGGCATTTATGGTATTTTCCTCCACCCGATATGTTTCAGAAATTAGTTGGCTATGCCAACCAATATGGAAAACCCGACGGAAAGCCTTATTTTTCTGTAGATGGCCTACATCCTTTGACCGCTGAAGAATGGGGGAAAATGCGTTCCCAATTTCGATGTCCTCACGGTTTTACCAATGTTTGGCAGCGATCGGCTTTACGGAATAACGAACGAATAAAAACCCCCAACGGTAAAGCCGTCCATTTGAATCAAAAGCCCCTCGACCTCATGCAGCTAATTATTGAAGCTTCTAGCCAAGAAAGGGATGTTATTTGGGAACCATTTGGCGGACTGTTTAGTGCTTCTTTGGCTGCTAACATACTTAACCGCAAAGCTTTCGCTTGTGAAATTGACGAAACTTATTTCTATTATGGGGTGAAACGGTTTAGTCAAGTATTTTATCAATGTTCTCTTCTGTAATTCCCAGATATCTTCTCAAGGCAGATTTCATTGACTCATCTCGCCGACTCGCCAAAAGTTTTTGCCATTGATAAATTTCCATTCCAGAACACTCAGTTTTATAAATACGTTCCTTAAAACTTTCAATTTCTGGATGTACAATTCTGTCCATCTTGGCAAAGTTGGTGTCCAATCTGTATTTAAAATGTGCGATCAGTTCTCGTAAAAGTTTCTGATATTCTGGCGTTGGCTTATAAACTCTTCCATCATTCCCCCAAGATTTAACTATTTCCTCGGCTTCCATGAAATCTTCATCTGTCCCTTGGAACTTATAACCATTTGTATTTGTTTGTTGCAAATTTGCTGTTCTTTCGGTTGTATCTTCTGGCTCGATAATCAGATAATCTGGGGGGTTATGATAGTGATCGTCTCTAGCTTTAGCGATCGAGTAACCCGACACAACACATACATCAATAATCTTGGGTCTACCATAAATTACAGCTTCCGGTAACCAAGCTATCAGTGCAACGTATGTTTGATCGCGGCGAAAATGATTTTGACTATCTTTAAAACGAGCCGTTATTTCGGTGGCTAATGGAAACCATACTTTTATCTCTAATCCTGGTGTTGGCTTGATGTCGCCGACAAAAATAGTGTCGGGAAATCCTGGGTCTTGCCTTTTCCATTCTCCGAATGTTGCAAATATTTCTTGGTTATTTAACAACTCAACTGTGTTGAATTCAATCAGATTTCCCAATAGCGGTGATAGCTTTGAAATCACTTTAGCTAGATTAACTGCTGCCTCGGCAGATGTGGGTTTATAAACCTTTAATATATCGAACGTATGCCCTGATAAATTAGCTAAATATTCAGATGCTAATCTAATAATGTCTTGTGTATTCATACTTTGCCCTCGCCAGATGTAGTGCCCAAAGATTGCTCAACTTGTCTGATAATTTCGCAAGGGTCTACACCGATCGCATGAGTCAGTCTCAGGAACTCAATCACATCTAATCTACGTTCCCTATTCTCGTACTTGGCGACGAAAGATTGAGGCTTTTTGACGGCTTTGGCAAGGGTTGCCTGGGTAAGATTCGCATTTTTTCGAGCCGCAATCATACACTTCCGAAAAACATCATATTCTTGACTAAAGGTGGACTTCATCGTGCATTATTTAGCATGGTATTCACAAAAATCAGCATAAACCCATGATCGGATAATCCCAAAATGGGATTTTGCGAATCCGCCGATCAGTCTTAGAAGTAACAATCCCCCACCCGACTTGACGGCTCAAGTGTCAAACTTAAGTGAAGTCGCACAATAATAGGCTATTTTTTCAACTGACAAAATTTCTATCCAACCGCTGAAGCGATCGCCTATTCGGAACCAACACCCCATAACCTCCCACAAAAATTGATTTTTTGTTCAACACTCTCAGCCGCGCCTCATTTCCCCCAACCGTTGACAATTCCCCTCCCCATCAGTTACCATATTCTTGTGGGGGTTACATGGCTATACGCTTGATTTTTTATTCAACACAGCGATCGCGCCCATATTCAGGGGATGAGCAACAACTTTTGAGGGGGAATTTTTCATTCCCCTGCTAACAACCAAAAACCCGTATAAGTTACCCCAGAATCATCAGGTTGAATCAAGAGAAAATGTAATCCCTTAGCCAAGCGTTTACGAGTCTCAAACATCCGCGCCGCCTGAGCGACATCATCATCATCAAAAGTAGCAACTACCCAGCGATCGCTCAACCCCGCCTCTAAAATCAAGCCATCAGGTTGTCCGGGAATGTAATTCAAGCCGACAGGTTTAACCGACTGTAACCATCTAGCCAAGCGCATAGACTGGCGACCCCCATCAATAACCACCCCGGAAATAGCAACGGTAGAAGCCAGACCCAAATTCAGGGGTAGTAAAAATGATGGCATATCCAAAATAGGAATAGGGCGATCGCCAAAGACTTCCTGAAGGTCTCCCGCTGGAAGAGTCGCAAACCGCCAGCGCGTCCCCCAGAGATTTTCCGGTAGAGGTAAAGGGGGTAATTTATCAATAGCCAAAGGATCATAATCCTCGCCAGTATAACCTGGCATTTGGGGATAAATTAACATCATCTCTGCCAGCAATTTTTTTAAACCCAGCGTCCGACGAGTCCCCTGGACAGTCACCCCCAACTGTTTACCCACCACCTCAAAGAGATTCAAGCAAGCAGGTCGAAACACCTGAATCAGATCAGGTTGATCAGTGTCCCAAATTTCTTCTAACTGTTTCAGCAGCCAAGTAGAGTTAGCTTCCGACTGAGGACAAGTCGCCACCAATAAGCGATCGCCCAATTCATCACAAAGTAACAGTTCCCACAAAGGCTGTCCGCTGTCATCCCGAAGAGGACGGCGATAAAAATCAGCTTGCCATATCCGCATAAAAAATCAAGCCATTAGTGAATCATTTAATCAATCTTAAAGTCAAAGGATAGCGATATCTGATACCCTCATTAGCTTTGCTGGCTGCCACAATAGTAAAAATCAAATCAAACAACAACACCGCAAATAGCAGAGGAATTCCAACTAAAAACACAATCAACACGATGGATACAAACAGATATATCAAAATGCTGATTTGAAAATTCAACGCTTCTTTAGCTTGATATTCAACAAATGGCATCTCATCCTTTTTCAGCAGCCAAATCACCAAAGGTCCAACGATATTAGCCACAGGTATGACATAACCCACAAAAGAGCTCAGGTGTGCGATCATACCCCAAGTTCTGCTTTCTTGATCTATCTGGTTCCGTCGATCAGTCATGTTGCCTCCATAGCTAAGTATGATGCCACTGTTGATCTATCTTAATACCATTTTAAGCAGATAGTACCTTAGCGCACCCCGTAGAACCATCAACTGTGATAGGTTAGGTAGAGAAAAAGCCTACTAATTAGGGTATCAACTAGCTAATTATACAAATGGGAACCGAAACAATCGTACTGCTATCGAGCCGAGAAATTGAAAAGATGCGCCAAGCCGGAAAGTTAGCCGCGCAACTACTGAACCACCTAGAACCGATGGTTAAACCAGGAGTCAGTACCCTAGAACTCAACGATGAAGCCGAACGCTGGACTCAGGCTCATGGTGCCCGTAGCGCTCCCCTCGGTTATAATGGGTTCCCCAAGTCTATTTGTACCAGTGTTAACGAAGTTATCTGTCACGGTATCCCCAGCGCCAAGCAGATTCTTCAAGATGGAGATATCATCAATATTGATGTCACCCCTATAGTTGATGGCTACCACGGCGACACCTCAAAAACCTTTTTTGTAGGTAATCCTTCCCCGACGGCTCAAAAATTGGTTGAAGTCACGGAGGAATGTTTGCGGCGGGCTATTGCGACGGTGAAACCGGGTAGTCGCATAGGGGATATTGGGGCTGCTATTCAAGAGTACGCGGAAAGTTATGGGTTTTCTGTAGTGCGGGATTTTGTCGGTCACGGGGTTAATACGGTCTTTCATACAGCACCGCAAATTCCCCATTATGGAACCCGTGGAAAAGGTAAAAAACTGCGCTCAGGAATGGTTTTTACGATTGAACCGATGATTAATGAGGGAACCTGGGAAGCAGAGGTACTCGATGATGGTTGGACAGCAATTACCACAGATGGTAAGCTGTCTGCTCAATTTGAACACACGATCGCTGTAACTGACCAGGGAGTTGATATTTTAACTTTACCATAGCGCTCTTGGTTAAACCAGCCAGGTAGGGACAATTGATCAGTTGCCCCTACTCTCGGAAATAGCTAATATTAACTCCAGCCTAGGATATGGCTTGATAACTCATTACAGTAAACTGGGGCGGAAGGATTCGAACCTCCGAATGGCGGGACCAAAACCCGCTGCCTTACCGCTTGGCGACGCCCCAATAATCTCTCAGCCTTATTATCATATCAACACTCACCCCGGTTTTGTCAAGTGTTTTGGGAAATTTTTTTTCAGCCCCCTATCTTCCCGGACATGGAAAGCAGTCAGAGGCTGGTAGATCTAATGAGCGTGCTTGAGTTCCGGGGGGGGTTGAATAGGAATCTGAATCGCAAATGTGCAGCCATCTCCCGGCTTGGAGATACATTTGAGGCTTCCTCCGTGCTTTTCAACAATAATCCGGTAACTAATTGATAGTCCCAGTCCGGTCCCCTTCCCAACGGGTTTAGTGGTAAAAAATGGATCAAACAATCGATTTTTTAAATCCTCTGGAATACCTTGACCATTGTCATGAATCTCAATCAACACCTGTTCGCTTTTGGATACGGGAGGTTTGATCATCCCTTCAGAGGTGGTTTTGATGACATCAGAAGCGGGAAGTGGAAATAAGTTAGACCCAGAGCTAATTGATACGACTTCGGTGGTAATGGTGATCATACGGGGGTCTGGTTGATTATCTAAAGCATCGATCGCATTACTGAGAATATTCATAAACACCTGGTTAAGCTGTCCCGCATAACATTCCACCCTAGGAAGTTGACCATATTTTTTAACCAGTTCAATACCAGAACTACTACCTTTTGCTTTCAGGCGGTTTTGCAGAATCAATAAGGTGCTATCAATACCCTCGTGAATATCCACGGGTTTCATTTCCGCCTCGTCTAAACGGGAGAAGTTCCGTAGAGAGACGACAATTTGACGAATGCGATCGGCTCCCATTTCCATGGAAGACAGGATTTTCGGTAAATCCTCCACCAAAAAGTCTAGGTCAATATCTTCTATGCGTTCTTGGATCACTTCCAGGGGTTCTGGATATTGTTCTTGATACAGTTCCACCAATTCCAGCAGATCCTTAGTATAATCGCGGGCATAGGTGAGGTTCCCATAGATAAAATTAACCGGGTTATTAATTTCGTGGGCTACCCCCGCCACCATTTGTCCTAAACTAGACATTTTTTCACTTTGAATCAATTGTGACTCTTTTTGTTGCAAGTCCTGGAGAGCCTCGCTTAGGTGGAAGGCTTGAGTTTGGGCGGCTAAGGCGGCGGCTCTAGTTTGGGCGTAAAGTTCGGCTTGGTCAATGGCGATCGCTAATTGATCTACTACGGCTCGTAATAGTTCCACATCACTATCTATCCAATCGCGAGGACTATTATATTGATTACAGACGACAGCCCCCCGCTGTCCCGATCGCGTCTCCAGGGGTAGTAAAATTTCCGAAGCAATTCCCGCATCTTCCAGTAATCCCCTGGTAGTTGCATCTAAAACGGTTGTATCTTGTAGATTATTAACCTGTACTGTTTCCCGGTTACAGATTTTATGAGCCAACCAGCCAATTTTATCGGAGGGGTAATCTTCTAAAACTGTTGATAAAGAAGGCGATCGCGATTCGTGAGTAATGGCAAAATTATGTCTGTTCGGTTGGGTGGGTAAGTACCACAAAAAATGGCATTGGTCGATTTGTAGAACACTGCGGATCTCCTGAACTGCTGTTCCCAAAATTGTGTCAATATCTAGGGAATTGCGGATTTGACTAGCCAAGCGAAATAGTAAGGCTTCCCTACGGCTTTGCAATTCTTCGCGGGCTTTTACCCGGTCAATTCCTACAGCGATCGCATTAGCAATCCAACCTAGCACATCCTGAACTTGCGGAGATAATGGATGAGAACTACAAATAGCCATCATCCCCATTAACCGCCCTTCTACCACCAGTGGAACTTCTAAGGTTTGGTGGGAAAGCTGCGCCATCTGTTGAGACATTTGCGATAGTTCATGGTTCCATAGCTGAGGTGTGGGTGCTTTCAGGGTAACAATTCCCGCCCCAGCTTGTCGTTCGAGTTGATTAGTTTGACTGTTTATGGTCCATATCGATACCCCCGCGACTTTTAAATACTGATCCATTGCTTTCGCGCAACGATTCAAAATAGTTGGTATTGTCCCACCTTGTCCTAGGGCTTTCCCAACTTCCGCCTCTAATAAAGAAAGGTGCGATCGCTCCCGCAGGATTTCTTCTGCTTGTTTGCGTTCGGTAATGTCACGAGATATAGATACGATCTCTTGGATATCATTATTCTCTTGATTGCGGATAGCATGAGAAGTAGTTTCAAACCATATAAAACTACCATCGGAACGCCGAACTCGATAACTTACCGTATCCACATCAGAGTTACTCAATAAGGTCTGGTGAGATTTCTGGATGCGCTCTCTATCATCAGGGTGGAAAAAATTATAAGCGGAAATTCCTATTAATTCTTCCGGTTCATAACCTAGTAAATCTCGACAGGCTGGAGACGCATAAATATAAATACCCTCAGCATCATGTCGGGAGATTAAGTCTGTAGCATGATCGGCTAACAGACGGTAGCGGGCTTCACTTTCTCGCAGAGCATCTTCGGACTGCTTCCGTTCGGTAATATCAGTTTGAATACCAATAAAATGGGTGAGTTTTCCTCGGTGGTCTCGCACCGGAGAAATAGCTAGTTCATTCCAGAAGCAGCTACCATTTTTCCGATAATTTTTTAATGTCACTTTACATCCTTGTTTGCGTTTGATGGATTGTCTAATCATAGCGATCGCATCTTCATGGGTTTCTGGTCCTTGTAGAAACCGACAGTTTTGACCAATCACCTCTTCTTTAGTATACCCAGTTAGCTTTTCAAAAGCTGCATTACAGTAAATAATTGGCAGATCATTTTTGGTGTTTTCCGAAATTACAATCCCATTAGGACTAGCTTCGATCGCCCGTTGCAATAAATGCAACATTTCTTCGGACTGTTTGCGGTTAGTAATATCAATTCCACAGCCTAATATATATCTGAGAGAGCCATCTGGATTCCTAATGGCACTATTTGACCAAGCGACTAAATGGGAATCTCCATTAGCTCCTTCCCAGAGGTTCTCACACTGTCTTGGAAAATGACCCATCCTTATACTATTCGATTGGACCTGATGAGATGATGGGGGCGGATCGTCAAACTCAATGGCTGCTAAACCCCAATTCAATGATTCCCAGTCTTGATCAAAAATTGATAATCCTAAATCCTCAATCAATAAGCCCTCAACATCTCCCGCTTTATATCCCGTTAATTGTTCACAACTTTTATTAAAACGGACAATCTGACCATCCGGATCAATCACCACTACTAGGGCGCTAATAGTATCTAAAACCGCATTGACAAAATCCCGTTCTTGTCGGACAATATCCCATACCTTTCTCCTTTCTTGGATAATAGTTTCCAGATGACTTAGTTTCCCGTGTAGGTCCATTAATTGTCTGTGTAAATTAACTTGGTTAGCTACTTGACGACTGAGGGATTCTAGGGCTATAATCTGCCCTGATGAAGGTTGCCAGCACTCATAAGTCATCACTGATAGCATCCCCAATTGATAGCCATCTCGGGTAGTAATTGGAACACCCAGATAGGATTTGATGGGTTGCTCATTGTTAGCGATCGCATGATTAGCCAGCTTGGGGTGAGTGCTGATATCTTGAATAATAATCGGTTGGGAGGTAGGACTGTCGGGCTCGGTGCTGAGATTCCCACCACGATGATAGGCGATCGCATATCCGCAAAAATCCAAATAAACACTCAGATCATCAGATAAGCCTATTTGAGCCTTCAGCCACTGATGAGTTTGGTCGATAAAGCTGATGAAAGCGATCGGTGCATTGGTAATGTGGATAGTCAGGCGAGTTATATCGTCAAAGGAGATGTCAGGGCTAATGCCGATCTGACGCAATACCCCACTTCCCAGGTCGAAAACTCGGCCGTTTAATCTGGACATAGTTTTACCTTAAATTTTACTGTCATATAATTATTCCCACTTCAGGGAAGAGACTGGCACAAAGCACGGATCAGTCTATAACAACGGGTCTGACTATAACAGACCTTAATTGAGAGGGGTAATACCAAACATCCGCATTGATTTTTAACTCGCAACTGGCTTTAAATGGCTTGTCCAAAGTCTTAATGCCACACCGCAATTACCTTTAATTTAATCTTAACAAAAAAACAGGCCGTTCTTATAAATTTGTAACTGGACTTAACACCATCAATGACCTAGCGCGTGAACATAACCATACTGTTATACTTACATTTAGGCTCTCACCTATATTAGCCATCATATCCTAGGATGTAGGGCTAGTATCCCTGCACAAATCTACAATAAATTGTTCAGATCAGGAACATCAACCCAAGTCCCTGTAACATTGGATTCATGGGTGAGATCCATTAGTAATTGAGAATAGACCCCCTCCCGCAAAGAAGGTACCAGGGACTCATGGCGTGAGATAGCTTCCATCCAGCGATCGACAACCCGCAAAAAGGCAGAGATGCGACCATCATCATGAGTTTTGGGAAACTGCAAATTATCGGGAATGGCAATTTCTGCCAAATCTTCCCCAGCTTTACTTCCCCACAATTTGAAACCGTGGATATAGTCTTTTTGATTATTGCTACCGAGAATTAATGTTCCATCACTACCATAGACTTCTACCCAGTGTCCCCGTCCCTGGAAGGTGCAAGAACTCAAACATACCTGACAGGGGGTTCCGTCGGCTAACTCCAAGATTAAATTACAGGTATCATCGGCATCTACAGGCTTCAGTTTGCCGGACTCAGCCGGATCAGGACGTTCGGCTATGGTTGTGCTTAACTGTCCGCACAGGCGGCTTATCGGACCAAATAGCCAGTGTATATAGTCGAAGCTGTGGGAACCGATCGCGCCTAAAGCACCGCCGCCCTTTTGTTTCTCAGCATACCAGTTCCAGGGTCGATTAGCATCGGCGCGACTGGACACTAACCAATCAATCTTGACTAGCCTCGGTTGTCCGACATATCCCTGGCGTAGTAGTTTTTCTAATTGCAGCCATTGCGGGACAAAGCGAAATTCAAAATCCATGGTGGTGACACAGTTTTTGTCGTTAGCCAGTTGATACAGATATTTGGCCTCTTCAACATTAAGAGTGGTGGGTTTTTCTAATAACAGATGTTTTCCAGCGTGGAGAACTTCTTTGGCCATCTGAAAGTGGAGAAATGGGGGGGTAGCAACCGTAACAGCGCTGACTTCTGGTATAGTGACCATTTGACTCACCCGATCGCTGGCGTGGGGAATATTATGTTCAGATGCGATCGCCTTGGCTTTGTCTAGATCTCGATGGTAAACTGCTATAATCTCCGTGCGGGGGTGTTCCTTGAGAGCCGGGATGTGGACTTTTTGACCAAATCCCGTCCCGACTACGGCAATACCAATTTTATTTGCGGTCATAACTTACTCGTTCCGATCATCTATCCTAAGTGGGATCCTAGCACTGTTTAGTTAACTATTGTTAGCCGCTGGACTGCTAATGATGGTCAACTATTGCCAACAGGCGATCGCACCACAGACTTGATCAACCTCCTTGCTACTAGCCCAAAAGCTGACCTAAGTTCACCAAGATTTAATTTTAACCATCGTCAAAAATCTCGAAGTGTGTTATAATAGGAGTAGCGGCGGAAAATAGTTTTTTCCCCGTGCATTAGATACATTAATTTTTCTCACTCCAATCAACAATGGGTCTTGTATTTAAGCAAGGCTATGCTTGTCCTGTTCCTGGTAATATGAATTTGCTTTATAGGATGAGGTGCGATCGCGCCACTTTGGCTTTATTATTGTTTTTAGGTGGGCTGCTGTTCTGGTTATCGCCATCTGCGGCGTGGGCGGGTTCATTAAGCGATCGTGAATTTCCCGACTGGAAAGGAAAACCCGTCTTGAGTGAAGCGAGGGGAGATTTAGTCTACCCAGAATGGATGGCGGGAAAATGGGATGTCACCAGTACCCTAGTGGAGGCGCGCGCCCCCCTAGCACCGGATCTGGTAACTCCTGGTTTTGAGGGAAATCTTGGCTATCTCGATCAACCCATAAGTTTTCAAGTCCAGTTTAGGGAGATGAAATCTGCGCCTATATCCTCGGTGTTATCTCCGGTTCCCCGGTTGAAGTTAGAGGAAAAACTCTATCCTGAGATAGTAGCCGATCGCTCTGGTAATGGGTTAAATATTGCTAAGGCTATATTAGGCGATCGGGGGGTGATATCCGTACAGGTTGACCCCAATAATCCCAACCGCCAAATTACTAAATTTCCTGGCGATCGTAGCTTGATATCTGTGGTAACCAGTCGCGGAACAGAAACACCATCACCAGGAGAATTTATCGCCTCAGAAATCGCCCAGCAGATATTTGAGGGAGAATCAACCCTATATCTGAATGAGGTAGAAACAACCACAGCTTATCGACAGGAGAAACAAGGGATAGTAGGTAATCAGATGACAGCGATTTACCTATCCCCACAAGATCCTAATTACTTTAAAGCCGCCGGAAATCCCGTCGCCCTTTATCGCTATCAACTAACGTTACAACAAGTTACCAATCAGGGGGATTAATTATCTATGAAATTCAATTTAGGCTGTCAGCTAAATTATGAGATTTATAGCGATAGTACCTTAATTTTCAATATTGCAGTTTGCAATAACCGATTTCAAAATATCCTCCAAGAAGACCTACACATTGCACCTGATGTTCCTATGGATGAATACATTCCTCCAGAACTAGAAAACCGATACATTAGGGTTAATTCACCTACCGGAAATTTGGAAGTATCTTATCAAGCCACAGTTGAATTTAAACCCTTTGAAGAACACCCTCACGATATTCCAGAAGTTCCCCCAGCGAAACTGCCTTTGGATGTGTTACCTTATTTATATCCTAGTCGCTATTGTGAGTCCGATCGCTTGATGCGGTTCGCCCAGACCGAGTTTGGTGATTTAGTTCCTGACTATTCGCGAGTGACAGCTATCTGTAATTGGATTTATGAAAATGTCACTTATTTATCAGGGAGTACCAACGCCCATACCTCCGCTTTTGATACCGCCACCGAAAGGGCGGGAGTTTGTCGAGATTTTGCCCATTTAGGTATTGCTTTCTGTCGGTCTTTGAATATTCCCGCGCGGTTTGTGACTGGCTATGCTTATGATTTGCAACCCCCCGATTTTCATGCCTATTTTGAGGCTTATTTAGGCGATCGCTGGTATTTGTTTGATGCGACTCGTTTAGTTCCCCGGACTGGGTTGATCCGCATTGGGACCGGAAGAGATGCAGCCGATGTTTCTTTTGCTACCATTTTCGGGTCAGTCTTTATGTCGAAAATGGAGTTATTTGTTGATTGTATCAGTCCCGGTGAATGTCCTATATATACTGAGGAGGCGATCGCCTTTTTGGAGTAGTCAACATCAGATTACGCTAATATGAAAGAATCCTAGTCAAGTGATAACCATCGTGGTTATAGGAGGGTCAAACATCATGTTGGGAAGGATAATGGCGATCGCCAAAAATGTGTTTTGGGAAGTCATGCGCGCTAGGGTTCTCTATATTTTGGGTATCTTTGCGCTGTTGATGGTAGCAGCAGTTGAACTAATGCCGCAAGTCGCTGCTAGTTTAGAAGATAAAATTGTCTTAGATCTCGGTTTAGCTGCTATCAGCATTCTTAGCTTAATTGTCGCAGTTTTTGTCAGTACCAACTTAATTAACCAGGAAATTGAAAAACGCACCGTTTACTTACTGATTTCCAAGCCAGTTAGCCGCCCAGAATTGATTATTGGTAAACATTTGGGTTTGTGGGCGGTCTTAGCAGTTTTATTGGTGGTAATGACAGTCATATATATGGGGGTTTTAAGTCTTAACCAAATTCCCTACCCCGGACAAAGTATCGCCATTTCTAATCTGTTTATTTGGATTAAGTTTGGGCTAATTGGAGCCGCCGGGATTTTGTTAGGGGTGTTGACCAGTTCTCTCTTGGCTACACTCCTAACTTTTGCGGTTTATGTAATGGGGAGTTTGAGTCGAGACTTACTCGAATTAGGTCAAATTAGCGATAGTAACACCATTGAAAATGTCACTACGGCTATGTATGTCATTTTACCGGATTTAGCCCGTCTGAATCTCAAAAATGATGCCGTTTATGCCGAGATCCCTGATGTTCCTATTCTCGTGGCTAATGCTGGATATGGTATCATTTACACCGTCCTACTCTTAGCCTTGGCGATCGCTATTTTTTCCCGCCGAGAATTATAAGCCATTAGTCATCATATCCCGCCCACACAGAGGCTAAATTTCCCTGACTGGGTGCTAACTGGTTAATAAGTTGGTTAATCCGCTTTTCTAGCTGTTGTAAAGACGACTCTCGGCTGGCTGGTTTGATATCGGATAAATTCCAATACTCGACCGTATTCACCCAGGAAGGATATCGTTTAACCATTAATGGACGATAGGTTGATTCATCAATGGCAATCGTTTTATTGGCATTTTTAAAGTTGATTTGAGATACGGGTCTGATAGTCCGCACAGAATAATCTAAGGAAATACCCCGTTTCTCCAATTCGTCAATCACCTCTAAGGCGATCGCCCCCATTGAATAATTACTAGAATAATGGCTTTTATCTACTGGTAATAAACCAGAATAAGCACGCCAACTCAAGCCCCTGGTTTCCGCCAAATAATTAAACAAATATTCAGAAAATCGACTGAGGTAGTCATTTCCTGTAGACAAAAATAAAATGGTTTTCATAAGCACCTTGATGTTGATTAGATGTGGGTTCAGACAGCGACCATGTATCTGCTAGGGGAGAAGTTGCTAAATTAGCCCTGCCATGTTCTCAATCAATCTTACCGTAGATCATAGTATAGCAACAACCACTATAACTTATTTGACAGATTTCGGCAATTTATTTGATGGCGATAAACTTAGAACGCCCCCAGACAGTGGATAATCAGAATAGTCTCAACTCATAGACTGAGTACCATAGTGATAAAACTTCTCAAAAGTGATCATCTTAACCCAGTGGCGAGTTGTGACAATTGACTAAAAATGCGATCGCATTATACCACAACCATAGCCATTCAGTGTATTGTCAATCACATAAAACTTTTCAGTTATACAATTGGTTCACCATCACGGCGTAAATGGTTAAGGCTGGGGTTCTGTGGTCACTTATTAAGTTTTTTGGAAAACTGAATCATTTTCTCCCAGATGGCAGGATAATAACAGAGATAGGGTTAGGTCCACAAAGCTGAGACTTTGAGGACAGCCGGGCAATTATCCGCCCTCAACTCCTATCAGTAATAAGATTTACAAGCCAATCACCCTATGAATATTCAAACGGTTATCCTACGGGGTTCTTATTTAGATCAGCTAGTCCATGAACTCTGCGACTACTTCCCCGATGTCATTGTCCGCACTATTGGTAATGTCAATATCTTAGTCGAGGAGTCTTTGTCGGCGCGAATTTCTGCCAATTTGTCAACCACGATAATTTTAAACTATGCCGAATTTGACTATTGTGAAATCGATGTCATCACTGCTGGTGGAGATGTCGGGTTTTTAAATCTAGGTTATGGTGCGGGTAAAGCTAGGATTGACAGCTTTGTGGAGATGCTAGAATCAATCTGCAAGTCCCATAACTGGAAAATTGAACGAAAAATCGATCAGTAGGATCACTTTATTGTTAAAATTCGTAAAGGAACTGTTAAGGATAATGTAGGATGCGGGTTGCGATCGCTGGAGCTGGATTAGCTGGCATGGCCACGGCTGTTGATCTGGTTGATGCCGGACATGAAGTAGAACTATTTGAGTCTCGCCCCTTTGTGGGTGGTAAAGTAGGTAGCTGGGTAGACCCAGAAGGTAATCATGTCGAAATGGGTCTGCACGTCTTTTTTGGCTGCTACTACCAACTATTTGATTTAATGAAAAAGGTGGGAGCCTTTGAGAATCTGCGATTAAAAGACCATATTCACTGCTTTGTCAACCGCGATGGCGTGATCGGAAGTTTAGATTTCCGGTTCATCACTGGCGCACCCTTCAACGGACTCAAGGCCTTTTTCACAACTTCTCAGCTTTCCGTTCAGGATAAATTGCAAAATGCGATCGCCCTGGGAACTAGCCCCATTGTCCGGGGTTTGGTAGACTTTGAGGGAGCCATGAGAAACATTCGAGACCTAGATCAAGTCAGTTTTGCGGACTGGTTTCGCCGCCAGGGAGGGTCTGAAGGTAGCCTCAAACGAATGTGGAACCCCATCGCCTATGCTTTAGGTTTTATCGATACTGAAAATATCTCCGCGCGCTGTATGCTGACGATTTTTCAGTTTTTCGCCGCCAAAACAGAAGCCTCCGTCTTGCGAATGTTGGAAGGGTCTCCAGCGGAATATCTCCATAAACCTATTGTTAACTATCTCCAACAACGGGGCGCTAAAATTCATCTGCGACGACGGGTTAGAGAAATTCAGTTTACCGAAATTGACGGCCAAACCCATGTCACTGGCTTGGTGGTAGCCCAAGGGGAAACCGAAGAAACCATTATTGCAGATGCTTATGTTTGCGCCTGTGATGTTCCTGGGGCTCAAAAAATGCTCCCAGAGGCTTGGCGAAAATGGCCGGAATTTGACAATATTTACAAGTTAGATACTGTTCCCGTAGCCACAGTGCAATTGCGCTTTGATGGTTGGGTAACAGAACTTCAAGACTCACTCGCACGCCAACAGTTAGAAAAAGCCGCAGGTATAGATAACTTGCTGTATACTGCTGATGCCGATTTCTCCTGTTTTGCTGATTTGGCTTTAACCAGTCCGGGGGACTATTACCGTCCCGGACAGGGTTCTCTGCTACAGTTAGTTTTGACTCCTGGCGACCCTTTTATTAAACAAAATAATGAGGCGATCGCCAATCATGTTCTCCAGCAAGTTCACCAACTTTTCCCATCTTCCCGAGAGTTAAATATGACTTGGTATAGTGTAGTTAAACTAGCCCAGTCCCTCTATCGGGAAGCCCCCGGAATGGACCCCTACCGTCCCCCCCAAAAAACTCCCATTGCTAACTTTTTCTTGGCTGGAAGTTACACACAACAGGATTATATTGATAGCATGGAAGGTGCTACCCTCTCTGGGCGACAGGCTGCCCGTGTGATCCTGGAAAATGCTGCTAACTTTCTCCAAATGAGCAAGCCGGGCGTACAGCCATAAAATCTTGTCCCTGTCTGGCTTGCTATAAGTAGGGCGGGGACTGTGCCTAAATATCAACTACCTCACACCTTAATAATTAAGTAACTAAAATGGCTGATTGGTTAGAACATAGCGTGCAAATTGAAGTTAATGTTCCCATTGATATCGCGTGGGATTTATGGTCAGATTTAGAACAAATGCCACGGTGGATGAAGTGGATCGAGTCCGTCAAAATCTTAGACGACAACCCGGAACTTTCTAAGTGGAAATTAGCTAGTGGTAACTTTGAATTTAGCTGGCTTTCTCGCATTCTTAAAGAGATTCCACATCAGATTATTCAATGGGAATCAGTCGATGGGTTGCCTAACCGAGGCGCTATCCGTTTTTACGATCGCCATGGTAGTAGTATTGTCCGCCTCTCAGTCTCTTATGCCATTCCCGGTCTGTTAGGGAAAATTATGGATAATCTCTTTCTTGGGGGTGTCGTTGAGTCTACTATTGCTAAGGATTTGGAACGTTTTAGGGATTATGCTTTAGATTATTATGCTCGTCGCTGAACTTTATTTATGGGAAGGGTTGACAGGTCGCCCCAAATCGTGATACTATATTGACATACTTTCAAATAATGGTAGTATTTGCAAACCATAAAATTTTGTCTATATTGCGATTTTTTAATATAGTAGCAGAAACGAACTCAGAAAGCAACCCCTACCCCCTACTTGTGACGAGGGGCTTGTTACAAAACTTAACATAATTCCGAGGACAATTAACAATGAACAATTCCCGGTGATTGGCTATTGCCTAATGGGGGCGGGTTGAGGAAAATCAAATTATGTAGGAATTGATAGTTGAGAGGGTCTGGGGTGAAACGATCCATGATCGACAATTCCGAATTATTTTCCTTTAAAGGTGCGGTGTTGGGGTATATTCAACAATATTGCAGGATTCGTAATACAGATTTTGTGGATTCTGTCTATGTAGTTTAGAACAAATGGGAGAAGAATTTTAATGAAACGATTGGGTCAGGTATTAGCCTTAGTAGGCTTGTTGGTAGGTTTGCTAGGATGGAGTGTCCCTCAGCCTGCATGGGCAGCGGATTTGAGTTTTGTTCAATTACGGAGTCTGCAAGCACCTGTTTTGGCGGAAGTTAACCGTAGAAACAAGGCTGATGCCAAGTTGGGTACTGAATTTGGGAAAAAATTGGATTTGAATAATAGCTCAATCCGAGAATTCCGTCAATATCCGGGAATGTTTCCCACCTTGGCCAAAATTATCATTGACGCAGCGCCCTATGATTCAGTGGAGGAAGTATTAGAAATTCCGGGGTTAACCGATGCCCAGAAAGAGATTATAGAACGCTATATCGGTGAGTTTACCATCACTCCGGTAGAGCCGATTCTACAGGAAGGAGATTTCCGCCTCAATACCGGAGTCTATGACTAGGTTGGAGTAGAGAATCCGTTGATGGCTCAAATATAAGTATTCAAGGCTAGGAATCAGGCTAAGAATTATGACCGCCGCCATTTCTCTGGACAACGCGCCCTAAGTAGGTGTGGGTCTGTCAGCACCCCCGGCTGAAGCACAGGGGCTTCGTGCCCCCCTTTCAGGTAGCTGACCAGCTATAGCCTTAACTGGCTACGTTCAGAGCAAGAGTTAAAGTTCCTACCCTGGAATGCGTGCTAGTTCCAGGCTCATGAACCGAATCGTTAAACATCTCTAAGGGGTTAAGGACGTGCGATTTGGATAGTACCGACTCTGAACATTGGCGTTCGCGCAGCGTGCGCGTTAGCGCAAGCGCAAACATTACCCCGCAAGGGAGTTGGAGCCAACCATAGCTCCATGGAGGGGCAACCATACCCCTCCACCCCGCAAGGGGGTGCTGGCGGCGGTCAGCCGCTTGAGTCGGTTTTCCTCTCCGCGATAAATCACGGAGCTTCCAACCCTCCCAGGAGTTTTACATGAGAAAGGGAGGCGGTCCATTTTTGTGGTCTATGGGTATAGATGTTGTTGTTGGATGATCTGACCGAGTGAGTTGACCCAAATATGGGAGGCTTCCCGAATTTGACCCTGTTTAAGTATAGCGATCGCAAAATGTCTATATTTATCAGGTCCTGTGCCTTGAATGCGTGGGACGCTGGCAGCATTAAGATATATAGTCTGATGTTCATCGACAGCTAGGGATTTCCGCAGATAGGCTTTAGTATGGCGGAGGGTGTGGTGCATATGACCAAAACCGACTAGGGGGATAGTTTTTCCATAATTGCGGGTTTGGGTAATAGCTTCGGCAAAGTCTGGGTCGCCATAGTCGCCGCCAATAGGTTTCCAGTCTTTACCACAGGGTGATTCTGGGGTATCTCCTAAACCAAATGGGCCGTTATGTCCCAAAAAAATAATCTGGTCAAATGCGGCGTTTTTAACTTGGGCTAAAATGCGATCGCTTGATTCTTGGTTGCTGTTGACACCAAAGCGGGTTTGATAAAATTCTTGATTTGTCCATTGTGGCCCCCCCCAACTAAAGGGTCGAGTACCCACAACCGTTAATCCTAACTCAGGAAAATCTCGTTTTCCATAGCCCACGTGGGCGGGTCCCAGCATATCAATTTGGGTTTGCACCCGGTCTTCCATGGTGCGATCGTAAGGACACTTTTGGCGACCCCATTCGGTCATGCTATACCAAGCATCATGGTTTCCAAACACTACCGCCTTGGGTAAATCTAAGTTAGCGATCGCCTTGACCACCTCTAGGGCTTCATTACCAAAATCACCTACAAATAGGGCTAAGTCTACCCCCAACTGTTTTAAGGCTATCTCATCTTCTGGTTCCCATTGGTCGTGGATATCTCCAATGAGGGCAATTTTGATAGTTAATTCCGGTGATGGGCTCATTGTATCTGATAGTACGTTTTTTTCTAGGATAAGTTGTTGCGACCCCAGGTTGAGATTTCTGGCTTTACTCTTTTTGGTGAATTCAACTATAATTAGGAATTAGAGAATCACAAACCAGAGGTCAACTGATGTTTGCAGCGACTTTAGACCGACAACCGACTGAATATGAGAAGCCAGAGGACTTGTTTGAGGCGATCGCCACTTTAAAGAAGGACCTTAATGCGATCGTGCTGGCCCACTATTACCAAGACCCCGATATTCAGGACATCGCTGATTATATTGGCGACTCCCTAGGACTGTCGCGCCAAGCTGCCGAAACCCATGCAGATGTTATTGTCTTTGCGGGGGTTCACTTCATGGCAGAAACCGCTAAAATTCTCAATCCAGAAAAACAGGTTTTACTCCCCGATCTTAATGCAGGATGTTCTCTAGCTGATAGTTGTCCTCCCGATGCTTTCGCTGCCTTCAAAGCTGCCCATCCTGACCATTTAGTGGTATCTTATATTAATTGCACTGCCGACATTAAGGCGATGAGTGATATCATCTGCACCAGTGCTAATGCCGTCAAAATAGTTAGCCAAATTCCCGCAGATCAGCCAATTATTTTTGCACCCGATCGCAACTTAGGGCGCTATGTCATGGCGGAAACTCAACGAGAAATGCTATTATGGGAGGGGGCTTGCATGGTGCATGAGAATTTCTCCGAAAAGAAAATTGTGCAACTACGGATTGAATATCCCGGCGCGGAAATTATTGCTCACCCCGAATGTGAACCCCCAGTTTTACGTCATGCCAATTATATAGGCTCTACCACTGCTTTATTAAAGTATGCCAAAGAAAGTGCTAATTCTACCTTTATTGTAGTGACAGAACCTGGAATTATTCACCAGATGAAAAAAGAGGCTCCCGACAAACTGTTTATTGCCGCGCCCCCCCTAAACAGTTGCGCCTGCAATGAGTGTCCCCACATGAGGCTAAATACCCTCGAAAAACTCTATTTATCTATGAAAAATAGACAGCCAGAAATCACCTTACCTAAATCTACCATAGAGGCTGCTTGGCGACCTATTCAGCGGATGTTAGAGATGAGTTAATTAATAGGGAATAGAGAATTTGACACCCCCTCTCTGTCTACCTCTGGGAGAGGGCGATCTCATGTAGGGGCGGCGTTCCGCTAGTTCCTCGACTAGCGGCGAGAAGATAAATAAACCCGGCTTCTGGGTTGGGGTAGTTCTTCCGGGGGTAGGTGGGGGCGAGAAGATAAATAAACTCAGCTTTTGGGTTAGGGTAGTTCCTGCGGGGGTAGGTGGGGGCGAGAACATGAATAAACCCGGCTTCTGGGGAGGGGGTGAGACGAAAGGTTTTTTTGTGAGTTTCGGCCAGATAGGTTAAAATTATTAAGAGATGTGAAATTTTTGCATTTCCAGATAATCTCTGTTATCCCAACTGATCAAGTATGTCTCTTCCCATTCGCAACGTTGCTATTATCGCTCACGTCGATCACGGCAAAACCACATTAGTAGATGCTCTTCTCAAACAGTCCGGTATTTTCCGGGAAGGGGAAGATGTCCCGGACTGTATTATGGACTCCAATGATATTGAACGGGAACGGGGAATCACCATTCTCTCTAAAAATACCGCCGTTCGCTACGGAGAAACACTAATTAATATTGTCGATACCCCCGGTCACGCCGACTTTGGCGGAGAAGTGGAACGGGTGCTAGGTATGGTTGATGGCTGTATACTGATTGTCGATGCTAACGAAGGCCCGATGCCTCAAACGCGCTTTGTCCTGAAAAAGGCGCTAGAAAAGGGACTCCGCCCCATTGTGGTGATTAACAAAATCGATCGCCCTCGTGCCGAACCCTATGGCGCAGTTGATAAAGTCCTAGATTTATTCTTGGAACTGGGGGCAGATGATGACCAGTGCGAGTTCCCCTATCTGTTTGCATCAGGTTTAGCAGGATACGCCAAACAGGACTTGGAAGAAGAAGGGGTAGACATGAAACCCCTATTTGACTACATTATCGACCATGTACCACCACCTGTAGGCGACCCAGAAAAACCCCTACAACTGCAAGTTACCACCCTAGACTATTCCGAATATGTAGGCCGTATCGTTATTGGTAAAATCCATAATGGAGTGATTAGAGCCGGACAACAGGCTGCTTTAGCGAAAGAAAATGGCGAGGTAGTTCGTAGCAAAATCACCAAGTTAATGGGATTTGAAGGCCTGAGCCGGATTGATTTAGAATCCTCTAGCGCCGGAAATCTGGTAGCTGTGGCTGGTTTCAGTGATGCTAATATTGGGGAAACCATCACCTGCCCTAATGAACCCCAGGCTTTACCTTTAATCCGGGTGGATGAACCGACTTTGCAAATGGCTTTCTCGGTGAATGATTCCCCGTTTGCTGGTCAAGAAGGTACTTATGTCACTTCTCGACAATTACGCGATCGCTTAATGCGAGAATTAGAAACCAACGTCGCCCTACGGGTTGAAGAAACCGACTCCCCTGATAAATTCATGGTTTCCGGTCGTGGGGAACTGCATCTAGGTATTTTAATTGAAAATATGCGTCGGGAGGGTTACGAGTTCCAAGTATCCCAACCCCAGGTAATTTACCGAGAAGTTAGCGGTCAACCCTGCGAACCCTTTGAATATCTGGTTTTAGATGTTCCAGAAGAGGCTGTAGGGAGTTGTATGGAACGCTTGGGTCAGCGCCGCGCCGAAATGCAGGATATGCGTATGGGGGTTAATGGTCGCGGCCAATTGGAATTTGTAGTTCCCGCCCGTGGTTTAGTAGGTTTCCGGGGGGAATTTATGCGGATGACCCGTGGTGAAGGGATTATGAACCACAGTTTCCTAGAATATCGTCCCATGAGTGGAGATATTGAAGCGCGACGCAATGGGGTGTTAATTTCTTTTGAAGAGGGGGTTAGCACTTTCTACGCCCTGAAAAATGCTGAGGATCGGGGTGTGTTTTTCATTACCCCAGGAACTAAGGTTTATAAAGGCATGATTGTTGGGGAACACAACCGACCCCAAGACCTGGAGTTAAATGTCTGCAAAACTAAGCAGTTGACTAACCACCGTTCTGCTACTGGGGATGAATTGGTACAATTACAGACTCCCATGGATATGAGTTTAGAACGTGCCTTAGAATATATCGGCCCTGATGAGTTGGTGGAGGTTACTCCTGAGTCCGTGCGTCTGCGTAAGGTGAGTAAAAAGTTGGTTAAACGCTAAACCTACCTAAAACTACCTTGGCGCTAGGGTTCAGCGGGCGGGTTGCTGTGGCTGTATATTAGACAATACAGCGCGCACCCGCCCCTCAATTTTTCTGAGCCGGGGACAGGGAACCGTCAGGAAATCTTAACCCCAATTTCAAGGAAGGTTATTGACATATAATAAATTGTGTTATATTTGATAAAATATGCAAATCGTTCATCTCCCCCACCCGTTAACTCAACTGGCCGTTTGTCCAGTTATTGGTTAACGTTCTGAGGAAGACGGAAGTAGGGACCCATGCCCGAAGGAACGCGCCACATTTTGACAGTTGGTTGAAGGGAGTCAGTACAATGTTTGTACCTTCTTTGGTGGCTTTTTCCGTCGCTTGCTTGGCGATTTACTTGAGTTTTCACACTTCTGAGGAGGTTGTTAAAGTTGGAGCGAGGGGGACTGCATTTGTCTGTTTATTGATCAGTCTGGTTTATGCACCTTGGTCAGTTTTGCTGGTCTTAATTGTTCCAGTATTGGCTTACCGACTGGCATAACAGAGATTGGGGTGGTTTCCTCCTGACAAATGATATGTTTCGAGAACTGAGACAGGGATTTTGACAAAATTAGCCAGTTTTTTGACTGCTAATTTTACCCTGCCCCAGTCAGCCCTTACGGGGGTCTTTTTTTTATTCTGGTAGTTTGTACTGTGCTACAATCCGTTTAGCAAAATCGGGGACGTGATTCTCTAGTTTCTCTGGGTAATTGCGTTTGACATAGAGATAGTTGCGGGTGTAGTGAGAGTCGATGGAAAAGCGGGCATATTCTAAGCCTTTGGGTCCAATGCGTTCAATAACTACCCCCATCATTTTAGCTGCCCACATGGGTATGGTGACGGCTTTATCGTAGGCGGGGATGCTCTGTTGAACGGCGGCGCGACGATCGCCCTGGGAAGATACGGGCTGAGTGTCCAGTTGGTCTTGAATCAGATCGAGCATTTCCTGTCCGCGATCGTTACGAACGACGATCCATTGCCAGCCAAAAGGAGCCCCCATATATCCTACCACTAAATCAGCAAGTGAGTTCACATAATCAAAACAACTGAGACAGGAGGGGGCAAAAATATCTTTAAGTTGGTTAGTTTTCAAGCCAAAAAATGGGACGGTTTCGGTGGAACCATCTTCGTGCTTAAAGTGGACGCGGAAATCCTGCATAAATTCATAATGGACAACGGTTTCGGGCGATCGGCTAGTAGTTTCCAAAAACTTTTGTAGACCGGCGCGGGTAACATTGTCAACGCAGGGAGTACCGAGAACATAGAGTTTTTCTAAGCCCATTTGTTTCTCAACGGCACGAAGGGCTTGAATCTGACATCCTACACCGATAACGAGTAATTTTTTCATACCCGATCGCTCTACTTCTTCCAAAACTGATAAGTTAGGGGAGAGGGTAGGCTTGTTAACCCTGGCGGCGAGAACTTCCTCCGGGGTGCGGGCGAGGATCGGCATAGGTCCAAAGCGATCCTCTTTGGTATTTTGGACACAAACCACCCCTTCGACTATACCTTGGTTAAGCATCTCACAGGCGATCGTGCTGACAATGCCTGTCCACTGTGCGCCTGGTATAGGTTCTTTTTTGCGGGCGGCCATCATATCCTGATGAACCCCAAAATACAGGTCATCTGAGTTGTCTAAATTACGGGATCTGCCGTGGGCTTGTTCTTCGAGGTTAGCGATCTGTTCGTTAAGAAAAGCACAGGCTTCCTTGACATAGTGGATATAGTAGGTATCGCAGAGACCGCATTCGCTACAGAGGGCTTTAGCGGGGCGACGGCTTCCGGGTTTAAGGGCTTTGGCTTTCTGATGCGAGTGAGGTTGCTGTAATGAAGTCATTGAAAGCGTGTTTGTTATGTGTAAGATTCAGTGGCTCAATTTTAGCATTTAGGCGACCACTTGGGGATTACCTGATAATTTATTGTATAATTATAAGTTTTTTTTTACCCCTGGGGGCAGTAATAGGAGAATTGATGAAGGGGAGATATCCTAATCATTAAAAAGGCGATCGCCCCTCAAATGCCTATTTTTTTATTAAGGGTTTTGAACTATCAAAACGGAACACCTGAGATGATGGATCACATGATTACTAACACTACCAAGAAACAGTTCAGCCAGTTCGGAACGTCCCCTTCTTCCCATGACGACTAAATCAGGATTCCAGGATAAAGACACTTCTCTAATCCAATAACCTGCCTCACCAATTTTATACTCAGATGTAGCCCTAATCCCCTGCTGTTCACACTCATCTAAAAAAGTTTGTAGCCAACTTTTGACCTCCTCAACTTCCTTAGCCATAAGTTCTTGTTGCACCTGCGCCGCCCGTCCCAACCCCTGTCCATAAATATCCCCAGCCGAACCAAAAGCCAGGGGAGACAGTCCCACACAATGAAAAATCTTCAGTTCCGCCTGTTCTACTTTAGCGAGGTGAAATGCTTTTTGGAACACGAGCCTACTTTGGGATGACCTATCAATGGCCACCAGAATTTTAGAATATTCCATAACCCGAACCAAATACGCCTTAAATTTATGATACCCCTTTATTGACAGTATCAGAGGAAATTATCTATTTTCCTGTTATGATATAAGGCTGCACTGCAATATATGAAACGATATCAAAATGACCCAAAACTACCGCATTACCCTTCTGTCAGGTGATGGCATCGGCCCCGAAATTATGGCGGTGGCGGTGGATGTCCTCAAGGCTGTTGGTAAACAATTAGACCTAAATTTTGAATTTAAAGAAGCTCTCATGGGGGGAGTGGCTATTGATGCTACAGGGGAACCGCTACCAGAGGAATCATTACAGGCTTGTCGCGATAGTGATGCGGTGTTGCTGGCGGCGATCGGTGGCTACAAGTGGGACAATTTACCGCGTCAGCAGCGCCCAGAAACGGGACTTTTGGCACTGAGAGCAGGTTTGGGGCTATTTGCTAACCTGCGTCCGGCTACTATTTTGCCTCACTTGCTTGATGCGTCATCTCTGAAGCGGGAAGTTGTGGAAGGGGTAGATATTATGGTGGTGCGAGAGTTGACGGGGGGTATTTATTTCGGTCAACCCAAGGGTATTTTTGAGACGGAGACGGGGGAAAAACGAGGGGTCAATACGATGGCCTATGGAGAATCGGAAATAGACCGGATTGGACGGGTGGGGTTTGAAACGGCGAAAAAACGCCAGGGTCGCCTGTGTTCGGTGGATAAGGCTAATGTTCTGGATGTTTCTCAGTTATGGCGCGATCGCATTATGGCTCTGGCGGCGGACTATCCAGAGGTGGAATTGTCTCATTTATATGTGGATAATGCGGCTATGCAATTGGTGCGCTGGCCGAAACAGTTTGATACTATTGTGACTGGTAATTTGTTTGGGGATATCCTCTCAGACGCGGCGGCTATGCTAACGGGAAGTATTGGGATGCTACCTTCGGCGAGTTTGGGTGCTTCTGGTCCTGGGGTGTTTGAGCCTGTACACGGTTCGGCTCCAGATATCGCGGGACAGGATAAGGCGAACCCGTTGGCTCAGGTATTGAGTGCTGCTATGATGTTGCGTTATGGTTTGGATGAACCGGCAGCGAGCGATCGCCTTGAGAAAGCGGTGTTAAAGGTTCTGGATTGGGGATACCGCACGGGGGATATTATGTCTGAGGGTATGAAGGCGGTAGGCTGTCGGGAAATGGGGGATATGTTATTAAAGGCTGTGTCTGAACAGGGTTGATGACAATTCCCTGATCATGCGATCGCTTCCGGTTAGCTTAATTCTGGGGTTAATTTTGGGGAGGCGATCGCTATTTTCATAAGGTTATGAGATTTTGAAGAATGCTCAAAGGTCGAACTCCCCTTGCTTAAAGTTAACCAGTTTCTGTTTTTCGGCACTTTTCAGCACTTCATAACTGAGCCGAATATTTAATCTCTGTCGCTTCTCCACAATATCCTTAACGGTAACAATCTGAATCTTATCACAACTATCAGTTATGTATTGGCTGCGATAAAATCCCGCAGATTTTGCGGTTGTTAGCATTTCTTTAGTAGGTTCTTGGAGGGTGATAAAAATCGCAAGACTAGCATTTTGTAGGGTCATGGTTCCGATTAAGTCCCGAATGTCTCCTGATTTGACTTTTCCTGATTTGACTTGGAAAATCATTTTTTCCGGTGTCTGTTGATCGCCTTGAAATAAAACGACTCCATCAACTCCTTGGTCTGCGCCTTTTTTGTGGTTAATTAATGCTCGGTTATTTGTATATGTTAAAACCGCCCATTTTTCAAATTCTTTCCTAGTGCGATCGTCCGCTTTGTTGGCTAATGCTATGGCGCTTTCCATGTCTTGGGGTATACCATGCCGTTTGATGGTCTCTAATACTCCCTTACCAAAGCTATCTTCTAATCTTTTTAAAATTAAGCTAATACTTTGATAGGTAATATCAATTCCTATCCATTTTCGGTTAAATTTTTCGCACACTGCAACTGTTGTACCACAGCCACAATAAGCATCTAATACTATATCACCCTCATTAGAACTGGCTTGGATTATTCTTTCTAATAATGCTTCTGGTTTTTGTGTGGGATAACCTAAACGCTCTCTGCTCGAAGGCATCACTGGTTGAATTTCCCACCAATCTTCAGGATGCTTGCCATTTTGATTTTGTTGATAATTATCATATACTTTTTTGCCTCTAAAAGATCTAGCTTTGTATTTTAATCTTTGCTCACTATCTTCTGAATATGGAATCCGAATATCATTAACATTAAAGGAATAGATATTGCCTTTTGAGTATCTAAAAATAATATCATGCTTTCGCGCAAAATCTCTTCTGGGTACACCACCACCACGATAACACCAAATAATCTCATTTAAGAAATTGCCACCCTGAGAACAAAAAACCGCATCTAACACTAACTTTAAATAATGGCTGGCGGTTGGATCGCAGTGTAGGTAAAAGCTCCCGGTAGGTTTTAAAACTCGGTGAATTTCGGTTATTCTTAAAGTCATACTAACTAAATAAGCTAGTAAACTTCCTTTACCCAATACATTCTCTAAGCCAGTGATTAAATAAACAGCTTGCTCAGTGAATAAACCATTATAATTGCTGCTGATTTCCTCAAAGCCGTGCATAGCACGATTGTCCCATTCCCAGGTGTCAATAAATGCTTGAGCTTGTGCTTTGTCTTCCGAACCAATATTATTATAAATTTGATTATAATTTCGCTTAGAATTAAAAGGCGGATCGATATAACATAAGTCAACCGAATCATCTTTGATGTAGCGTCTCAAAACCTCTAAGTTGTCACCGTAATAAAGATGATTAGCCATGATTTTTCACCAAAGTGGTTGGGTTGAACTTGTTAAATCTCTACTTTTTCTAATTACGACAATGCCACAAACTTTAGGTATTTGGCTATACTTAAAAATCAGATTATGACGTAAGTTTTGTGAATAAATATTAACTAAATGACGTAAAATGACGTAAAATGACGTAAAATGACGGGCATCAACTAAGGTATAATGGCTAAATCGATTAGCCTGTTTAAGTTCAATGGATGTAACAGAAGTTTTACAATTGGCAGATCATCTAGTGTTTCAGCAAACAGAAAAGCACTTAGACGACTCTCAGCAAACTGTGATTAAGGCAGTATGGGAAGGTAAAACCTATGATCAAATTGCCGATTTATCTCATTTGAGTGAGCGTTATGTTAGAGATATTGGTTATAAATTATGGCAAATATTGTCTGAAGCATTAGGTGAGGATATAAAAAAAAATAACTTTCGGTCAACCTTTGAACGGTTAGAATTTAATTTATCACAATCTACTAATATCAACAACATACAAAACAATGTGCAAAGTAGCAATAATTTACAATTTTATTCACCTCCTAGTCAACCCCTAAATAGGGAGCAAAGACACGAGGATATATTCCAGAAAATCGATTTAAGTTTAGCGCCTGAAATTATTGGTTTTTCCAGACGAGAAACGGAATTAAAGATGCTGGAAAATTGGTTATTAAATAAGGGAAAGAGTCGTTTAATTTCGGTGTTAGGAGTATCTGGTATTGGGAAAACTACTCTAGTTAAAAGATTTGTAGATCAGCACTTAGATAGATTTGAAGTAATAATTTGGAGGAACTTAAAATTTCCAGAATCGTTGACATCGCTAGTTAATGATTTATTGAAAGTTAGCGAAAAAGAACCAAAAGGAACTGTGAGCGATCGCCTTAAACAACTATTAGGTTTCTTCACGGAAAAGCACTGTTTAATCATCCTGGACGATGTACAAAATCTGTTTACGAGAGGCGCATTAGTCGGACAATACGAAAGAGACTATCAAGATTATCAAAACTTTTTCCGGGCGATCGCCGACTTAGAACATCAGAGTAATGTTATATTAATCAGTCGAGAGAAATGTCGAGAGATGGAGTGTTTAGATGAGCAATTATATCCGATAAAATCTTTAGAGTTATCCGGTTTAGAGGATGTAGAAATCCTGAGAAATATGGGAGGAGGACTGCTGAAGGATGAGGATAATTGGTTAAAGTTAATCCAATTATATCAGGGAAATCCTGGTTATTTGAAACAGATTGCTTTTATCATCCACAACATTTTTGATGGTCATGTCGCTGATTTTTTAGCCGAGAATAGCTTGATAATCACCCCAGAAATGCAGTTTGGTTTTCAGCAGCTATTTGAGCGACTCTCACCCATAGAACAGCAACTTATCTTAGAGTTGAGCCAGTTAGATAAACCTGTAACTAGAGAAGATTTAACCGAGAGTTTACAGTTATCATCAATGGACTTAATTAACGGGTTACAGTCCTTACAGCAGCGATATATAGTTACGAAAATTCGAGAAAATCGGCTGTTGTTTAAGGTGTGTCCGGTATTGAGGGAGTATCTGATCCGTTGTCAAAAGTGATAGGAATTGGTAGAATGGATTGGTATAGTGATGTGGCTAAAGAGAGCGATCGCAGTTATTCGGGGTGGTTGAGGTATATATGGCAGTGATTTCTTTAAAAATCTCCGAGGATAGATTCGAGGCGGTCGAGATCGCATCTTTGGGTAAAACCGACCTTTGATTTAACTCCGAAATAAAAAATTTGCAGATAGGGATATAGACTGAAGGTTTATTGGTCTCTTTTGACTTCTTCAGTTTTTCCTTCATCGCCAAAGCCAAAAAATTGCTCGAAAGTTCTTGATAATTCAGCTTTTGCAGGCGAACATAGTCCAGATAAGCATTCGCTGCCAAGTCGTTCGCATTTTCATAGGGGAGAAAATACCTCTCGACCCAATTTAATTAGATGGGGTAAACGTCTGGTTGCATTAACTCCAGCACCGGAATTATGGCGATAGGTTGGATTTGACCAAATGCTCTTGATGCGATCGCAGACTCGATCTTTGTGAAGGGGATTTTTATAATGATACCCTATTCCGAGGGCAATTACTTCATAGGCAGACAATAAAAACCCACCCAGAAATCTATCATCTTCGAGTTTATATCGCTTAAAGCTATTATCGCCCATCGTTTCATGCAAGATCTTAAAAGTCACATCAAAGGCTGTTTCTATATCGCCAAAATTCCAATTATTATCGATGGTTTTATCTCGCATTTCCTTAGTCAATAAATCACTGACATCACCTTTCATGTTTTCAAGATTTTCATCATCCCGGTCAAACAGAAGCATGAAACGCAATACTAATTCCATATCATACTGTTCTTCATAGAGGCGATCGCTCAAAGCAATACAGTTTTTGAAGGTATCCCTTTCCGCAAGCGATCGCATCACATTATATAGATTTTTATCTAACATTAATGCCATGCAATTCCTCACTTCTTGAGGCGTAGCGATCGACCCCCTTGTGTTGAGTCGCTGAAATAACTCATATTTGATAATTCTATCACTTTCTGGCAAAACAATATTTACCGTAATTTTCGCTCTCTTAATCAACAAACGCTGTGTCGGAGTCAGAGAATTTTCCTGGTCGTCCGGATCATCCCATTTTTTGCCCTTTAATGAAGGCAAGTACATGGTAGAATCCAAAATATAGAAATCGGTATCTTTATCTGGATGTTTGTCTCTCCAAATGCCGACAAATTCATAGATAGTTGAAAGTCTTTGTAAACCATCAATCACCTCCCACACACCGTCATTTCCTTGACTGACAAAAATTGGCGGAATCGGTATTCCCAAAACTATCGATTCTATAAATGATGATTTTTGGTAGTTTGACCACCTAAAATAACGTTGAAAATCCGGGCGAATTTCGATTTCTTTATGCTCATATAGACTCATCAACTCACCGATGGACATTGAGTAGCTGTCCGTTTTGATATTTCGTCTGTGTTTATCGATTTCTTCTTGTAATGACATGGGGGGATAAGTAGCAAATTTTAAAAGAGATTATAACCCATTATAACAGCATATAATCGATGGTGTAAAAACCATCCGATGGCGCGATCGCTCCATTGATCTGCGAGTTCGTCTCATTCCACCCAGTATCTATAAATCACTCCTCCCCAATTCCCTTTTTTTCGCCAACCATCCCCCCTTGTCCAGATATTTGGGAAATGGGAACCCCCCCACCACTGGGAAATGTCTATTGATTCTCCAAGCATTTCACACTCCCCGACAAAAAAGCAAAAGCAAGATGTTCTCACTTTTGCTGAACTTGTAATAATTTAGGGATTAGGGGATAATAGAGGAATTACCCCTAGTTTGATTGTAGTTTACCTTGGGGACTGTTTACGTTTCCGGGGTGCGATCGCCGCCTCAGCCGGAAAACCAACCCTAGCGATCACCTGATTTTGACGTTCTTGTTCAAGGACTTTGAGTTCCGTATAGTCAACCCAGTGAATGCAATCAACCGGACAAGTATCGATCGCCTCTTGAATGACATCTTCCGAATCTCCATCCTGGCGAAACACTCGCGATCGGCCATGGTCTGGCTCAATATAGAATGTGTTTCTAGCCACATGAGCGCAATGCTTGCAACCAATACAAGTAGGCTCATCAACATAAACCCCTTTTTGGCGCAGTGTACCCCCCAACTCTGGCTCAAACCCAGAACGCTCAGGTGCATCCCGCAAAAACCCACCCAATTCCGGTTCTAACCCCGAACGTTCTGAGTGAGACTGTTGTGATGATGCAGACAATTGAGACATTAAGCACTCCAGCGTTGAACAACTAAGCGGATCGATCCATCTTGATTATTGTGCTGTTCGGAAACTTGGAAACCTTGGGCCGTACTCGCGGTAACCACAGTGTGGAAAGCATAACGTTGAGTAACTTTTCTCAGGAAATGATCAACCGGGGTAGCTTGTTGCCAAAATTGCAAATCTGCCACCAGTTCATATTCCTGACCATTCCAAGCGAAGCCGATATCATAACCATTCTCTTGTTGGATAACCACTTCCGCCGCCAGAGTTTGACCACGATAACCTCGAACCTCGCGGGGTCCAGGCTTCCAGTCAATACCTAAATCAGTCAAAGCAGCTTTTAAAGAGGTGATATTCCGAATTTGGGTTTTGATTTGGCTAAAGTGTGACATAGTTGGTAAATTGTGAATGAATTGCTTGAACGGTATAGATAGAATTTACCAGTTACTCAAACCCACTTGAGCAGTGGCATTCTGAGACTGGTGATTCCCTTGGGCGAAATATTCAGAAGTTGTCTCCTGATTTAATACCACCCCTAACTCAGCTTCGATCGCCGCCGTAACCTCAGCACAGGACGCACCAACAATTCCGGTGACTCGTTCCTGAACTCGGCCGTCGGGATGGATGATAAACTCTAGGGTTTCCATAGCTTAAATCGACTGCACAAAGTGGTCTAATACAATACCGATACCAGAGAAGATCTCTGATATAGGCAGGCTGTCAGCTAAATCAGATGGTTCTGACTGCACTGTTCAGACATCAGGGGTAATCAGTTGGACAAAAACCCCTGAGAACTTGACAAAAGTTATCAATGCCTGAAGCAGTAGGTTCATTATATGTTAAGTTTCGCGTAGATGCTCCGAACCGTCAAGGCATGGTACTATTGACCCGATAACATCTACTTCCGGCTCTCTGTATTTCCCCTCTGAGCCTGGGTAGGAGACGGCTGGCAGGGATTGGTCAGCTTTGCTGCTATCCTTAGTTGAGAGTTGAGTGAACTCACCAGACCAAAGGACTCGTTAGATCTATGAATGTACAACAAGCAACTGGTAAGCTGAAGCATATCAATCTCAAGTCTCGCCTGATTGCTGGCGGTTTGGGGTTATTGGTGGCTATTTCTATTCCCCTGATTGGTCACGAAACCTTGGCTCGTACCCGCAGTAAAAGCGATTACGAACAGCGACTTTTTGATGCCGCTTTGGGATTTACTCTCTATTTTGAGGGTGGCTTTAGTGACCATCCGGCAGATATTGGCGGCCGCACCTATAGGGGTATTCTCCAAACTGAGTATAATGCCTATCGTGCCAGCAGGGGTTTACCTCCCTTGGATGTGCTACAAATGTCTGATGCGGAAATGCTGGAAATTTATGATGGCTATTGGAGAGGTAGCGGCGCTCCCGCCATGCACCCCGCTTTAGCGATCGTCATGTTTGACACAGCCGTTAACTTTGGCATTCATAATTCCATTACTTTTTTACAACAAGCCCTGGGGTTGCCACAAACGGGGGTATTTGATGCCGAAACTCGCGCGGCTCTCGCACAGGGTAACAATAAGTTTACCGCTCTCCAAATTGTTAATGAGCGCATCCTGTATCGTTATAAGCGGGTTCAGGAAAAGCCCAGTCAAATGGCTTTCTTTCATGGTTGGCTCAGTCGTGATTATAGTCTCTGGGGATATGTTAGCCAGATTCAAAATTAATTGATATTCCGGGATTGATCACAGAGCTATAATATCGGTTAGAGATATATATTCCGGTGCGTCAGAGTTACCAGTGTTTCTGGTGACCCAAAAGCTCCTGGGTCTGACGCTACCTTACTATTTTCTATGTGGGGGATATCTTTAATCTATGACTGACAGCTTTTTTCAGAATAAACAATCGTTTTTTGACCGCTGGGCTCCTTTTTATGATTTCCTGCTGACCACGGTTTTCTATCAGGCTGTACATAAGCGTTTATTGGAGTTTGCGGAGTTTCCTAATTCCGCTAATATTCTTGATATTGGCTGTGGTACAGGACGACTGCTACAGCGTTTGGCTAAACAGTTTCCTGACCTTCAGGGGACGGGGTTGGACTTATCTCCTCAAATGATTAAAGAGGCGAAAAACCAAAATGTCTATGGCGATCGCCTACAGTTTCTACAGGGGAATGTTGAGGCTTTACCTTTTCCTGAGTCGAGTTTTGATGCCGTTTTTTGTACTATCAGTTTTCTCCATTATCCTCACCCTGAATTCGTCCTAGCAGAAATTAAACGGGTTTTGCGATCGCAGGGAGTTTTTTATCTGGCTGATTATACCGTTAATGATTGGACTGAATATCGAGAGGTTGCTGTCTCTCCTGGTAAGTTGCGGTGGTACAGCCGCAAAAAAAGGGAACAGTTGGCTAATTCTGCGGGTTTGTCTTGTTTGGGTCATCACTATTTAATCGGTCCGGTTCTCCTCACTAAGTTTGTTAATTATTAACCAATGAACTGCCTCTTATTTTCACTTCCTCTCCGTCCGGGATAGGCTGCGGAAAGCGGTTATGCACATAATCGCCTTTTTGTCAATAGGTAGAAAATTGGCCGTCCCCTTTTTCCCAAAAACTCGTGCATCGCCAGCTTAATTTTTTCCTCAGAGAATAACTTTAAGCGCCATAGAATCAGGGTTGTAGCCTTTTTTTTTGCATATAGACACAGTAGCCCCTTGGGTGCGATTTATTTGAGTGTATCACAACCCCCATAATCTCGTCAACTATTTGCGAGCGATTAGCAATAAAATCGTAATAAATCTTAACAATCTTTGTGATATTAAATTCATCTGGCGGTATAAATTAGTTAAACTTATGTTTTTGGGGGTGATCATGGCTGTTGGGGGTTAATAACCCAACCTAGGATCGAAAGGCGATCGCCTCCCAACGAGAAAATTAATCAACTCAAACCTCCCCCCGAAACGGCTATGCACATAATCGCCTTTTTGTCAATAGGTAGAAAATTGGCCGTCCCCTTTTTCCCAAAAACTCGTGCATCGCCAGCTTAATTTTTTCCTCAGAGAATAACTTTAAGCGCCATATAATCAGGGTTGTAGCCTTTTTTTTTGCATATAGACACAGCAACCCCTTGGGTGCGATTTATTTGAGTGTATCACAACCCCCATAATCTCGTCAACTATTTGCGAGCAATTAGCAATAAAATCGTAATAAATCTTAACAATCTTTGTGATATTAAATTCATCTGGCGGTATAAATTAGTTAAACTTATGTTTTTGGGGGTGATCATGGCTGTTGGGGGTTAATAACCAAACCTAGGAGAATATCGCCTAAACTTGCGCGGGGGAAACCCGGTGATGATCAGGTTCAAAAGCCGGAAGATGCCAATATTCTGGTTTAAAATCTTCTAGGGAAGTCAGGACTTGATCAGCTTGTTGATAGGCGCTGTAGTCCATTTCTGGCGGTGGAATAGCCACCACATACATTCCCGCTTGTCGCGCAGCCATTACCCCAGCGAGGGAGTCTTCAAACACTAGGCAATTTTCAGGTTTAGCACCTAGTCGTTTAGCCGCAATTAAGAATATATCTGGTGCGGGTTTTCCTCTGGTTAATTCCGGGTCATCTCCTCTGACAATACAGCGGAATAGGGAAAACCAGGCTTGATGGGGTTGGGTTTTGGCGGTAAAGGGTCTGGTAGCAGAACTGGTGGCGACGGCTTGGGGGATATTGTGGTTAGCGAGGTGATGGGTAAGCCGAACTATTCCGGGTAGGGGGGGAACTTGGGGATAGTATTGATAGATAATTGCGTCTTTTTCCTGCAAAAATGCTTCGGGGGTTAGGGGTAATTGCAGGGTTTCTACAATTAAGGCGGCGGAGTCTTTAGACTTACGACCACAAAGTTGATATTGTAGGGTTCTGTCAATGGTTTTACCATAACGGTTAGCGATCGCCTGATTTACTTGAGCATGGAGAGGCTCAGTATCTAATAGTATACCGTCAAGATCATAAATAACGTGGGTGATCGCCATAACCAATAAGGTAGGAATTACTTGGAGTTTTGGGCTAGTTAGGTGTTATTTAACTACGGAAACTAGGGAGACATCAGCCTTGTCTGTCCTAGTTATGGTGTTTGATGTGGGGTGGAGACACCCCCCCGTAAATGGGGGGGAGGTAGGTAGGTGTTCAGTGACAATTAGCGAACTACACCATGACTGGGTTCTACATTAATGGGTTTGAGTAGGTACAGGTTTAAGAACTGCCAACCATTAGAGATGTAGTGGGGTAGTTTTTGGAAGAACTTGACGAAACCAGGTGCGTTAGAATTAGCGATCGCACTAAGTTTTTCATTAGTCTTCACGCACTCATCAAGACGTTGGTAGAAACTGGGGTGATTGACATTAAGGATAATGGGGAACACCCGACCAGCAGTTTCGTTAGTTTTTTCGATTACTTCGATGTCATAATCGCGAGCATTCAAGCCAATAGCCGCATAGAAGTCCGCACGCTGTAGGTCATTTAGATACATAGTCGCGAACACAGATAGCAGGAAGAAGCGACACCATAGGCGAGCTTTCCAGTCGTTCAACAGGCTAGGCTGAGACTTGAGTATCGCATCAAAGAAATCACCGTGGCGGTTTTCATCCTGACACCAGTTTTCAAAGAAACGGAAAATCGGGTAAATCCGATCTTCTGGATGAGCTTCTAAATGGCGATAGATTTTGATGTAACGCCAGTAACCAATCTTCTCAGAAAGATAGGTAGCGTAGAAGATAAACTTGGGTTTAAAGAAGGTGTACTTCCGGCTTTTGGTGAGAAAACCCAGATCCAGAGATAAGTTAAAATCGGACAGAGCTTTGTTAAGGAAACCGGCATGGCGTGCTTCATCTCGTGACATGAGCAAGAAGCATTCAGCCAAGACAGGGCTTTTTTCTTTAAGGCGACGGCTGAGTTCTTTGTAAAGCAGGAAGCCAGAAAATTCGGCGGTGCAGGAACGCTCTAAAAACTCTACAAAAACCTTGCGAGTTTCGCCATCAATGTGGTCCCAGGACTGTTCAAACTCTTCGTCACGGACAAAGTGATGACGGTTGTAGTCAACCCGGAACTCTTCCAAGATCGCCCTGATTTCCTCTTCATTAGCAGAGATGTCCATTTTTTCCATCTCTTCAAAATCTGTGGTGTAGAACCGAGGTGTCAGGATGGTTTCCTTAGCTGGAACCTTAACCCCAGGACGTATCTCTTCAAATGTGGGTTTTTTCAGGGAATCTACCATAATGCTCGTGTTTTATTAATTATTGCAAGGGACTTGGTGTGGGCGATGGGCTACTATGGGCTGAACATCGCCCTTTAGTTAAAATGACCAACCCGCTTGGGGCTGCAATCAAAAGCGTTTAATATGCAACGCATTCCAGTCTAGCAAGTAATGGTGTCGCCTGCATAGTCAATTCGGTTAAGAATTGCTACACCTACTGCTGTTCAGCAAAGATATTTCAGATGTGCGATCATGGTTATAGTCCCTTGATGTCAGGACTTGGAGGTTATCGTGAAAAAAATTACCACGAGTTATATACTATGGGCGATCGGCTTGATTACTCCCATCAGTGGTTTACATCGCCTGTACAATGGCCAGATTGTCACCGGTGTAATTTGGATGTGTACTTTGGGACTGTTCCGAGTTGGCCAGTTGGTGGATGTATTTTTGATTCCCAGTATGGTGGAGGAATATAATGCTAAAGCACAGGCCAGGCTGGGAGTTGCGCCGGACGGTTCCCCACTTCCCGAAAGTAACCCAGTGACGTTAATTGTGACTGGAGACTTGCAGGAACGTCTGCGAATGAGATTACTACAGGCAGCGGCGGCGCGGGGTGGTAAACTGTCAGTTACTCAGGGAGTCATGGCAACCGGCGCGGACTTTGAACGGGTGGAAAATGTTTTAAATGATATGTTCAAAAGGGGTTATGTGAGTATTACCAACGACCCTGATTCTGGTATTGTGATTTATGATTTCCACGAGTTATAAATATGTACGGAGTTCGCAGCGCTTTTCTGGATTTTATTGATGATCCGTTTGTGGTGTCTCCCACGGAAAGCTATCGCTATCTTGAGGATGGGTTATTAATTGTTGAGGATGGCAAAATTAAGGCTTTCGGTTCCTATGACCATATCCGAACCGATTATCCTGAAATTGAGATTATCGACTATAGCCAAAGGTTGATCATCCCTGGTTTTGTTGATACTCATGTTCACTATCCACAAACGGAGATTATTGCTTCCTATGGGGAACAGCTTTTGCAGTGGTTAGAAAAATATGCTTTCCCCGGTGAGCAAAGGTTCAAAGACCCATTACACGCTCGCGAGGTCGCCGGGTTCTTTTTTGATGAGTTGGCGCGGAATGGCACGACTACAGCGGTGGTAATGACAACCGTTTTCCCAGAGTCAACCCGGGTATTTTTTGAGGAAGCACAAAGTCGTAATATTCGGGCGATCGCTGGTCAGGTGATGATGGACAGAAATGCACCTGAGTCCCTATTGGATAACCCGGAAACTGCCTACCACAATAATAAAGATTTGATTAAAGAATGGCATAATCGCGGTCGGTTGTGCTATACAATTACTCCGAGGTTTGCGATAACTTCGACCCCAGAACAGTTGGAAGTAGCCGGACAACTAAAACGAGAATTTCCTGATGTGTATGTTCATACTCATTTATCAGAAAATCAAGAAGAATTAGTGACGGTTTCCCAATTGTTTCCTGAGTGTAAAGATTATTTGGAGGTATACGAAAAAGCGGGTTTAGTAGGCGATCGCTCAATTTTTGCCCACGGCATTTATTTAAGCAATTCCGAGTTTAAACGTTTGTCCGAAGCGGGTTCAGCCATAGCTTTCTGTCCGACTTCCAATATGTTCATTGGTAGTGGATTATTTAATCTGAAAGAGGCGAAATCACCCGCGCACCCCATAGCGGTAGGTTTAGCCAGTGATGTGGGTGCGGGAACCAGTTTTTCCATGCTAAAAACCATGTCCGCCGCCTATAAAGTCACCCAGCTACAAAAGCAAACTCTGTCACCATTGCCAGCCTTTTATTTAGCTACCCTAGGGGGTGCTAAAGCCATTCATTTAGACTCATATATCGGCAACTTTCAAATAGGGAAAGAATCCGATTTTATTGTATTAAATTGGCAAGCCACACCATTAATGGCATTCCGCCACCCTCAGCATAGCATAGAATCAGTGGAAAAACTCAACGAAATCCTATTTTCTCTGATGATTTTAGGGGACGATCGCAGCATTGATGCTACCTATATTGGGGGGAACCTAGCCTATCGCAAGCCTGATTATATGACCTGGTAAAATTGTCAAATTATGGAACATTTAATTGTTTTCACCCGTTACCCAGAACCCGGTCAAACCAAAACGCGACTAATTCCCGCGCTGGGTATTGAAGGCGCGGCGAAACTACATCGCCAAATGACCGAAAAAGCGATCGCCACAGTGGACAAACTCCAGGAATTGCGTCCCATTTCCACAGAAATTAAATTCACAGGAACTACCCTAAGTCAAATGCAAGATTGGTTAGGGTGTCATCTGTGTTATAATCCTCAAGTAGGGGGGAATTTAGGCGAGAGAATGTCGGAAGCATTCCAGTCAGCATTTAACCGTAAATATAGGTCGGTAGTGATGATTGGAAGCGACTGTCCAGCCATCACTTCCCATATCCTTAGTCAAGCCTTCCAGCTACTCCAGCAGTTTGATATAGTCCTGGGACCCGCGACGGACGGAGGATATTATTTAATCGGACTATCAAGGTTTATCCCCGAAATATTTGAGGGAGTGAATTGGGGAACCGAATTAGTCTGGAAACAAACAATTTCTATCTGTCATCATCTTAACATAGCGGTTGCTAATTTAACCATTTTGACTGATATTGACAGACCAGAAGACTTAGAAAAACTCACAGATCCCATATCGGAAATTATCTAAAATCATCAGATCAGGGAATAACTGTGAGTCCAGTCTATTGGCTACTGTTCAATATAGCCTGTATCCTGCAAAAACCGTGTTACATCTGCTAATAAATCGGATATATTTCTATCCTCAAAAAGCGATCGCACTTTTCGCCACCCCAACTCTCCCTGACCGAGGGAATATTGATTAGCCATATAAGCGGCGATGACCCCGCGAACATCCTGATTTTGGCGGTGTCGTTGTTCAATATCTCGCCAAATGCGATCGAGGTGAAGGGTCACAAATTCTGGATAATTAGCAGTGACATTTTGAAATTGTCCAGCGCGATATTCCCAAATTGTCAGAGGGACCTGTGATTGAGATTGTAGATTAAATTCCCGCGCAAATCGGTAATCATACCCCACAAATCTGGGTAAGCCATCATCAGTAATTTCGGTTAAATCATAGTGCCAAATACCCCAACTTTTAGGAATAATACCATATTGCTTGGCTAAGGGTCTATAATGGTAAATCAGCGAGTAATAACCGCCACTTTGGAGGTCTACAATTAACTCAGGTTCCCTATCTCCATTTAAATCGATGGTGCGGACATCTAAAACCCTGATGGTATCTAAGTTACTTGATATCAAATTATTGAGGATATCTTCTGGTATATTATCATCTAAAACAACCTCTCCGCGCCGCGTCATTTTCAATCTAAATTTAGGGCTAGGGCGAGGGTTAAAATCAAATTCTGCCAGCAAATTATCAAATTCAATAGTTTTGTTAATTGGTTCTTGTGGTGGCAATGCTTGGGCTGGTGGTTGAAAAACTTGGCTTTCAGTAGGTGGAGAATCGGGGATTTTTTGGGGTGGTTCTGATGAAGTTTCGGCAGGTTTATTGAGGGAAATATCAGCGGGACTTGATGGAGTTTCGGCGGGTTCGGACTCGGTAACTGCTTGGGTTTCTGGGGTGGTCAGTGGCATTTTTGCGAAGGGTTGATCATCCACAGAAATGCGGGCAATATACTGAGCAGGCACTAAGGCACTTTCATCAAAGTTAGTGATAGCCTGACAGATAAATGTAGCGACATCAGCCCTAGTCGCCGGACGGTTAGGCTGCAATTGTCTAACATTAGGATAGTTAACGACTAACCAATTTTCAGTGGCGGCGGCGATCGCCTCTTTAGCATAATCAGGAATGGTGGCGCTATCGATAAAAACATCTCCCAATTGTTCAGGAGACAACTGCTGGGGCTTAAATCCTAAACCATTGCTAATAGCCACCAGGGCTTGTACCCTAGGAATATTAACCAGAGGATTAAAAACACTACCGATATATCCTGATAAAAACCCTTTTTGACTAGCCAGACTAATGGCATCATAAGCCCAAAAATCTGTGGGAATATCGACAAAATTCTGGCGGCGGCGGGTGGGTTGTACTCTCGGAAATGCTTGATTAACTAGGGCGGCGAATTCAGCGCGGGTAATGGGGTTATTAGGGCGGAAGGTGTTGTCACTGTAGCCGGTAATAATTTGGCGATCGGCTAATTCCTTAATACAAGGCTGCGCCCAATGGTTTTGGACATCTGTAAAACCAGCCTCCCCGACAGGGAAAGCTGGGTTAGTTTGGGATGGGTGGGTTATCAAAACTGCGATCGCTGCGACTAAGGTAAGTATGATATGCCATCGATTGGTTTTCATAATTCGTTGTTTGTTGCGTCTCTCACACCATTTACTTACCCTATTTTGTCTAACAATTGGCCGTTTGTGTGCAAAATTTTAACTTTCCGTGTTTTCGGGTATCCAACCTAACAGCAAGTAGATGCAGCCTAAATAAAACACCGCTGGGATTAACATTCTCAGCCAGTCGAAATCAGCCATGATCATATTTCTCCTTGTTGACCCTAAGTTATTTTGTTACTACGGTTGAAGAACTGATACATTTACGCGACATTTTTCCGGTTGTTCCCGGACAATGCGACGATAGCACTATTACCGGTTAAGGTAACAGAGGCGGTATCCCGCAAAGCTTTTAGAAAGATTCCAAAAGCACCGTTCCAGTCCCTGGGTAGAGTGAACCCGCACTCAGGACATCGGAACACTTTTGAGCCACCTAGCTGGGAATGCATCTGACCACAGTGAGTACAGGTTTTGCTGGTGTATTCTTCCGTCACATCTACAACTGTGGTTCCAGTTATCTCGGCTTGATGTCTCAGGGTTAGTTTGAATCGATAATGCGCCCATGTCAGCATGGCGCGGGCAGTCTTAGACCTAATTAGACGCTTCACCTTGGCAACCATATCGGAAGTCTCGAAGGTCGGCAGAAAAATTATGCTGTAGTTGTGAGTCAAGTAGTGAGCAATTTGTTTGTGGGCTTCATCAACTAGATTGCGGATTTTGGTTCTCATTCGTTGAGCCGCTTGCCTCATCCGTCGCCTTCTTGAACGACAGGGTTCCTTGGCGATTCGGCTCATTAAATCATCCAAATGTTGACATAGCCTAGTAATGCGTCCAATATCCCCGGAGCCCAATTCCAGAAATCGTGAACCATCAAACCCGGTTATGAAAGTTCGCACACCCGGGTCTAATGCAATCACGCCAGTAGCGTCAGTTGGGGTAACGGCAACTGGTTCAGGGAAAATCGCAAACCATCGACCTTTGGTAAACACCAACTGAGTCCCTTGCCCGCAAGTTTTAGGGATGGGTTCGGAAACCATGAAAGTTAATCCTTTCGTGAGTCTTGGATACCAACTCCCTGAAGAGAAATTAGTATTATTGAACTTAATCCCTTGAGAGCTGTCACGACAACTTCTAAACCTTGCATCAGGACTAGCGGTCAAAGCCTGATAGGCATCAAAGATGGCATTTTGCCGAATGTGGCAGGGTGTTTCTTTGACCCATTCGGGTAAGTCACTCTGCATCACTTGATTGCGTAACTTTAACTTGCTTAGTCGTTTACCACTCCGGGATAATGCAATTGCTTGGTTGTAGCAATACCGACAAGCGGCCAACCATTGGCGCCAGACTTGATTTAGCTCCGGGCTGGGGTAAATCCGGATCTTCTTTGACCTGAGTTTTGTATTTACTCCGTCGGTATAATCGGGAACTGAAGCAGTGGAGGATGGCGAGGATGTCCTCAACCATTTCTGGTTCTGGACTGAGACTTGTCTGGTTGAGAACCATGAGTGAACACCTGTTTTGCTCACAGAGCCATCGAAACAAGTCAAATCCCCATATTGCCAATCGGTCTGGGTGGGCAACGACAACCATGCGGACATCTCCTGACAAATGATGTCCCAGTAAGGCCAGCATTTTCTTTCCCTTGAAGTTGAGCCCGCCTCGGATTTCTGAGACGACTTCTGCTTCGGGGTAGAGGTTGGACAGTGCGGCCACCTGTCGGTTGAGGTCGGACTGCTGGGCGCGGCTACTAACTCTGGCATAGATAACGACTTTGCGTTTGTCACTGCCTGATTTGGCAGCAGTATATCACTCAACGTTGTATCGTCGTTGCCCAGCGGGGGTTCTGATGGTCTCGATTGAGCGATTGTCGTCCCATCTGCGGAGTGTTCTTTCATGGACTCCAAGGATTTGGGCGGCTTCCTTGGGTTTGACATATTTGGCAATAGGTTTATCCTCAACTCTTCTCGCTTCTTATACCGTATTGCCCTAAAATATTAACCTAATTTGAGATTAAATCATGCTCCCCTTTCAGTTTGGTTCAGATATGATTTATCCTGGGTCTGCTGACCCTAAGCCTATATATTGACGGGCAATTCCATCTACTTCTATTATGGCTTAATTTCAGGAATTTAGCAAAAATTAGGGGAAAGTATGAACTATGGTCGCGGGTCCCCCCAACTCCTGGGGGATGATTTCACCAAGTGGCCTGGTTTTGATTACCTGTGAAACGGTTAACAATTAACCGGAGTAATGATAAACTAAAAACTATCCCAAATAGCACTAATCCAATGGTACAGGCATAACCAATATCTAAGTTTTGAAAAGCCCTTTCATAGAGATAATAAACAATGGTTTTAGAACTATTTAAGGGGCCGCCTTGGGTCATGATATAAACTTCTTCAAATACCTTGGTAGCAGAAATGGCAGAAATTACCGAGACTAAAATTATATAAGGTGTCATTAGAGGTAAAGTGATATCCCAATGACTGTGCCACCCGTCGGAACCGTCTAAACTAGCGGCTTCGTAAAGTTCTGCGGGGATAGATTGTAAGCCAGCGAGATAAATTACCATATAATAACCCAATCCTTTCCAAATGGTAACTGCCATAACTGAAAATAAGGCTAAATTAGGATCGGTTAACCAGGGAATTCGGAATTGAGTAGATGAGGGGAGGAAAAATGAGGTAAAATATTGGAGTAATTGATTAAGTAATCCATTCTCTGCATATAACCATTTCCAAGCTAGTCCGGCTACGACCATGGAAATTACAACCGGCACATAATAGGCGGTTCTAAACCAGTGAATGCCACGGAGTTTTTGATTAACTAAAATAGCTAATCCCAAGGGTGCGATCGCCAAAATAGGAACGACTACTATTATATAAAGTCCGGTGTTTTTTAAGGTTTGCCAAAATACTTGATCTTGCCAAAGTCTTTGAAAATTCCCCCAACCGACCCACCGAGGTTCTCGAATTAAGTCATAATCAAAAAAGCTGAGATAAAAGGCTTGTAAGGACGGCCAAAATACAGTGAGGGTTAAAATGAGTAATGCGGGTAATAGAAATAAATAGGGGGTGAAATTAAGTCGCGATCGCATGATAATCTTTGTGAAAAACCAGAAATCCGGAGGCAAACCGGGTTTCTTGAGAGAAGCCCGGTTTGGGGGTAGGGTTCAATTATTGATGGTCAAATCATCTGGAAGAATGGAAGAACCATGAGGATAATTAACTTCGGCAACCTCTGGAATAGGACCAGTAGAGGAACGAACCATAGCCACTGCTGTCTGTAGAGCTTGCATTCTATCCATGACCAAATTATCGGGACTGAGCATTTCAAAAACTCCCAACTTCTGTAAGCGCTGTTTACACTGTCCAGAAGCGCCGACAATGAAAACATGACGACCGAGATCAACAGCTTCTTTAACAGCATTTTCCAAGGCGAGAGAAGAAGTGACCCCCAACAGAGGCACATCACTTAAATCTAAGATGAGAACATCATAGCTACCAATAACTGCGTGTTCACGGGCGATCGCTTTAGATACACCAAAAATCATCGGACCGCTAAGGTGGAAAAGTAGAATGCGACCATTAGCCTGTTTGAGCAATGCTTTTTCATCGGGACTTAGAACAATGTTGTCATCAGCATCAGTAATGGCTTTAACATCCTTAGAACGCAAATCAGTGAGGCGCTGAATAGTGAGGATATTAGCGACAAATAGCCCCAAGCCCACAGCCATAATCAAGTCAACAAAAACAGTTAAACCAATTACCCCATACATAATCAAGGCAGCTTTGACAGATACCTTGTGGGCGCGTTTCAAGAAGCCCCAATCGATGATATCAACACCAACTTTTAAGGCAATACCAGCCAAAACCGCCATAGGGATACTTTGAGTTAAAGGAGCCGCCCACAGCACCACAACTAACAGAATAATTGCACGAGTGAGACCGGATAAAGCCGTGCGACCGCCAGCCTGAATATTAACCACTGTCCCCATAGTAGCTCCCGCCCCAGGAATACCGCCAAACAAACCAGAAGCGAGGTTTCCTAATCCTTGACCAATCAATTCTTTATCAGAGTCGTGTTGATAGCGGGTGAGACTGTCAGAAATCACAGAGGTGAGGAGAGCATCAATACAACCCAACATCCCCAGCACCAAGGAATCAATGAACATGGTCTGGATTTGGCCTGCACTAAATGTAGGAACTTGCAGGGAGGGGAGACCGGTAGGAATTTCACCAATTCGACGAATATCAATATCAGGAAAAGCAATTAGGGAAAATATGGTGACGGCAACCAAGGCTAATAACTGAGGAGGAACCAAGCGTTTTAGCTTACCAGGCATCAACACCAGAATTGCCACAGTGATGAGACCCAAGATGGTTTCAGAGAGGTTAATATTAGTCAGCAGTGATGGTATATTCTGAATAGTACCAATGACACCACCTCTGGGGGGAGCCTGCCCCAAAAAAGGACCGATTTGGAGAACTACGAGAATTATACCAATCCCGGACATAAAGCCGGAGATAACTGTATAGGGCATGAGGGTGACATATTTACCCAGACGCAGAAAACCAAATATAATTTGGACAATCCCTGCCATCATCACCACGGTAAAAGCCATGGCCATGCCGTTTTCATCATTAGCAGCGGTGAGGTTAGCAATAACAGCAGTCATAACCACGGTCATGGGACCGGTAGGCTCAGAAATGAGGGTTGGGGTTCCCCCAAACAGAGCAGCAAAAAAACCAACTAGGACGGCTCCATATAGGCCAGCAGCCGGACCAGCACCGGAAGCGACACCGAAGGCTAGAGCCATGGGTAGGGCAATGATAGCAGCAGTCATGCCACCAAAGATATCGCCCCGAACGTTTCTAAAATGAATATGATTCAGGAGTTGCATGATAAGGGAAAACAGTTAACAACCAGGTATTTATCGCTATTAATCTATAAAAAAACTACGATTCATAGATTGAAATGAATCATAAAGCCAAAACAAGTATTTGTCTACACATTTTCTTAATTTTTTCTGATAGAGTCACCCCTGACCAGCTTATGGGATATTTCGGTGATTATGGCTAGGTTCGGGGGCTGAGTCCCTAGCTGGTAGGGTGCGTCAGATAGAGAAAATGGGAAGGAATAGGGGATAATTGATTGCTGACGCACCAGAAAAATTATCTGGCTGGTAGGGTGCGTCAGATAGAGAAAATGGGAAGGAATAGGGGATAATTGATTGCTGACGCACCAGAAAAATTATCTGGCTGGTAGGGTGCGTCAGATAGAGAAAATGGGAAGGAATAGGGGATAATTGATTGCTGACGCACCAGAAAAATTATCTGGCTGGTAGGGTGCGTCAGATAGAGAAAATGGGAAGGAATAGGGGATAATTGATTGCTGACGCACCAGAAAAATTATCTCGCCCTACAGCTAGGAGAGATCAGCATTAGTGGTGATGCTGGGCTGTTTTTGCTTGACGATCGCTAAACCTTCTTTGAGTGCTGTTAAGCGATCGCCCATCCAATAATTACCAGGAATTAAGCCAGCAATGCCCAATTTTTCTAACCTGCCTTTCACCTTACCAGTTGCACCGACTACAATCACATCACGACCGGCATCAATTGCCTCTGTAATGGAACTTTCAATAGCCAAGGAAGAAGTCACGCCCAAAATTGGCACTTCACTTAAATCAACAATCAACACATCATAACTATTAATAGCCTGATGTTCTCGGGAAATAGCTTTAGCCACCCCAAAAATCATCGGACCACTCAAATGGAACAGCAGAACCCGGCCATTTGCCAAGTCTAAAATTTCTTTTTCTTGAGCATTTAGAACAATTTGGTCATCGGCATCAGTGATAGCTTTTACAGACTGAGACTGAAACTCATTCAGACGTTCAATAGTCAAGATATTGGCAATAAAGACACCGACAGCGACGGCTACCATTAAATCAACAAATACGGTGAGGATAACGACACCATAAACAATGCCAGCGGCTTTCCAAGAAATTTGGTGAACCCGCTTTAAAAATCCCCAATCAATGATATTAATACCGACTTTGAGGACAATAGCTGCCAAAACTGCTAAAGGGATACCAGAGGTTAAAGGTGCTGCCCATAACACGACAATTAACAATATAACAGCGCGAGTAATGCCAGCTAAGGCGGTGCGTCCTCCTGCGTAAATACTGACGACGGTGGCTGTGGTGGCTCCTGAACCGGGAATACCACCGCACAAACCAGTAATTAAATTGGCTGCACCCTGACCGATTAATTCTTTATTGGAGTTATGTTCGGTGCGGGTGAGACTATCTGATACTAAACAAGTTAACAGACAATCAATAGAACCGACCATTCCTAAGACCATAGCATTGACAAACATTAACCGCAAATCTTCTTGGGTAAATGTGGGCATTTGTGGTTCAGGAAAGCCGGGGGTAATTTCACCAATGGTGGAAATTGTCCGAATTTCTACGCCACTAAATACGACTAAGGAAATGATTGTACCAATGAGTAAAGCGACGAGTTGAGGAGGTACAACTTTTTTGAGATTAGCTGGATAAAAGAACAGAATAGCTAAAGTAATTGACCCTAAAATAGTTTCCCAAGGATTAATATTGGAAATTATATCGGGAAAATTTCTGATGACACCAATTACGCCACCAGGGGGGGTTGCTTGACCCAGGAAGGGGGCTATTTGTAGAAAAATCAGAATCACGCCAATTCCGGTCATAAACCCGGAAATCACGTTATAGGGCAGCATGGTAATATACTTACCTAATTTTAAAATCCCAAAGATAATTTGAAAGATACCGGCGAGCATGACTACGGTAAAAGCCATGGCTAAACCGTTTTCTGGGTTCTTAGCCATTAATTCGGCTATGACTGCTGTGATAATGACGGTCATGGGACCTGTGGGTTCAGAAATTAGGCTAGGAGTTCCGCCAAATAAGGAAGCAAAAAATCCGATTAATATTGCACCCCATAAACCAGCGGAAGCCCCCGCCCCAGAGGCGATTCCGAAAGCTAGGGACATAGGTAAAGCGACGACGGCGGCGGTTAAACCACCAAATATGTCGCCTTTGAGATTACGAAAATTTATGGTATTAATAATCTGCATAAACCAAATATCCTTGTTTTTATGATGATGCACAAAACCATCAGCTAAATTAAAGTAAAATCAACTGAGATTATCGAGTAACTAAGGGAACTATAAAACTGGGATATGGCTGCTTATGAACATGGGGCGCTGGTGCTGCTGATTACTGAATGCCGGATTCGAGGTAAATTTCCCCCAGATGGACTTCAGCCCAAAGGGTCGGCAACCCGGGTTTACCCTGTACAATTAAATCATAATTTTGTCCCCACATTCCTCTAAACAATCTACCCCCAATCCAGTTTGGTGAATCAAGTTAATTGGCTCTGCAAGCAGGAGCTTTGCGACTTAGGTATTGAGTCCCCTTTTGATAACTATTCCTATTTGGGTTTACTCTCACAGTTACACCGGGATTATACAGGAGGAGGGGTAAATTTTGACATGAAATTTAATTAATCTCGCTCTAAAGATTAATAAAAACCTAGGAAAACTACGATTGATAAAATGGGGGCAATATGAATAATTACATCAGCAACTATATGGGAAAAATGGCTGTTAATAGTGGCTGATAGTGATGGCAATATCTATATTATTGGTGATTTTAAGTGGTATCATAGACATCAATTAAAAGGCGGGTTATATGGTGTCAAATAACGACAATATACCCGCCTGCATATTTGGAGAAATTTTCGGTTCAAAATCTCTCGCCGACAACGATGCTGCGGACTTCTCCATTGCGACGAATGACGGCTTCCTGGTTAGCAACTGATGATAAACTCCAGCCGCTGGCTGCAATACTTTCACCGACATAAATACGGCGAGCTACTCCATTGACTTCAAATAAGGCGGCGGAACGATCGCCTAATTCCAAAATCCCGACTAAGGTATGAATTCCAGCAGCAGGGGAAGTAGTATCTGGTGACACGGCGGCTGTTTCTTCGGGGGGCGCAGTGGGGGGAGTAGGAATGGCTGGAGGGTCAGGAATGCTGACAGGAGCAGAGGCGGTGGTTTCCTGGGTGGTGGTGGGTGCAGGAGAACTAGAGGCGGTGGTTTCAGGAACTACCCCGGATGCTTGACCCCCTGGGGTAGCCTGTGCTTGTGGCGCTGGTTGTTGATTTTGCTGATTTTGGGCTTGCAGACTTGCCATAACTTGATTAGACAAGGCTGCGGTCTGATTAGAGGCTTCTTGAACTGCCTCTGCGACTCGGTTGATAGCAGCAATTAAATTGTTAGTATTAGCGAGGGCGGCGGCATCAGGGGCTGGGGCGGGAGCTGGAGTGTCAGGAATTGCTAGGGTAGGGAGTTCCATCATTGGGGGAGCGCCGGGGACAGGTTGAGCCATACCTGGTTGAGCGGTTCCAGCTCTGTTACGGCTAATGGCTTCGAGCGATCGCTGTAAATAATTGACAAACTTAGCATCTGCCTGGGTTTGTTGGCTCAACTGAGGATCTACGGCCACAGGTGCGGGGGCAAACAGTCGCCCCAGACCGCCTCTAGTTGCCATCCACAGGGATAAAGTAACGACCAGGGAAGCACAGGCGGCCGCCAATAGAATTTTATCAAAGGAATGAGAGCGATCGGCGTTAGCATCGCGGAGTTGAGTTTCTGCGGAAATAGCAACCTCGCGATCAGCCTCAGTTTCGACGGAAGGCAGAATAATCTGAGGAACCTTAATAGATTGAAGTGAGACAAACTCCGGCTGTACAGGGTCTTTAGGCAGCTTAGTTATACCACTGAGACTGCGATCGATATCCTGAAAGATGTCATCAATGAACTGATCAGCATGAACATCGATCGCCAATGGTTCCATTGGTACTTGTTCTGCCAAATTGACATCATAGTTTTGACGTTGGATTTCCTGAACCATCCCTTTATATCCTCCCGACCCATTGGATCAACCTATACCGATTAATATTATGCGATTGTTTGAACCGATCGCCGTTTCTATCATTAACAAATTTTATCTAAAATTGGGTTGCCACTGTCCTAGGGACAATTATATATCTGTCCCCTTGGGTATCAAAGTTGCTCCAATTAAAGATACCATAATCGAAATAGATACTGCTAATGACGATAAAGATAGCGATCGCCTAATAACTACAGAGCCAATTAACTTATGATGGATAACTCTAACCTAACCGCCCAGTATCAATCTGTTCAATCCTTACCAGAAATTTGGCCAATTCTCGCCCAACAGATCCCGCAACAAGTCGCCCTATTTAACCCCCACAGTCAGCCAGAAGTACAAATCACCTATAGCGACCTGTGGACTCAGATCCAACAATTTGCGGCCGGACTGCAACAATTGGGAGTTGAACCCGCCGAGGACTTACCCAATCGCGTCGCCTTATTTGCTGATGATAGTCCCCGGTGGATGATTGCTGATCAAGGTATTCTCACCGCCGGAGCTGCTAATGTGGTGAGAGGTGCGACCGCCGACCCTCAAGAACTCGCCTATATTCTCCAAAATAGTGGGAGTACGGGGTTAGTAGTCGATAACCTAGCCTTACTGCACAAGTTAGAAAAAGCGATCCAAGATTTGCCGATTCGGTTTGTGGTGTTACTGTCGGATGAAGACATAACGGCTGAGGATAGCCTAAGTATACCCATTGTCAACTTTAGCCAACTGATAACTAAGGGTGAGGATATGACTTTGTTAAATCCCCCCACTACCAAACTGGAAGATTTAGCGACTCTGCTTTATACCTCTGGGACAACCGGGAAACCCAAGGGGGTGATGTTAACTCACCGGAATTTTTTGCACCAACTGATTACTATTGCTGATGTGATTGCGCCGCAACCGGGGGAAATTGTCCTGAGTATTCTGCCGACGTGGCATAGTTTGGGGCGGAGTGGACAATATTATTTTCTGTCCCGGGGAACCATGGTGATTTATACTAATATCCGCTATTTTAAGCAGGATTTGCAGGAGTTTAAGCCTCAGTATATGGTTAGTGTGCCTCGGATTTGGGAATCGATTTATGAGGCGGCGCAGAAGCAGTTTCGTGATGGACCCGCCACCCGGCAAAAGTTGGTTAATTTCTTCTTTGGGATGAGCAACCGCTATATTCAAGCCCGCCGCATTGTACAAAAATTGACAATTCCCGGACAAGGTAGTAACCAGAACTCATCCACAGCTTTGGCTAAATTGCAAACTATTCTGTTAACTCCTGTTCACGCCTTGGGGGATAAATTGATTTATCAGAAGGTGCGGCAGGCTGTGGGGGGAAAACTCAAGTTTGCTATTAGTGGTGGTGGGTCCCTAGCCATGCACTTGGAAAATTTCTATGAAATTGTGGGAATTGACCTGTTGGTGGGTTATGGGTTGACGGAAACTGCTCCGGTTTTGACGGCGCGACGACCTAGCCATAATTTACGGGGTTCTGCGGGGCGACCTATCCCTGAAACGGAAATTCGGATTATTGACCCGGAGACTCGCCAAACCTGTGAACCGGGATATAAGGGGTTGGTTTTGGCGCGGGGTCCCCAGGTGATGACGGGCTATTTTCAAAATCCTGAAGCCACTGATAAGGCTATTGACCCGGAGGGGTGGTTTGATACGGGAGATCTCGGTTGGCTGACTCCTCAGAAAGATTTGGTGTTGACGGGACGAGCAAAAGATACGATTGTGTTAACTAATGGGGAGAATATCGAACCTCAACCGATTGAGGATGCTTGTGTTCGTAGTCCCTATATTGACCAAATCGTTTTGGTTGGTCAAGACCAGAAGTCCCTGGGAGCGCTAATTGTGCCTAATTTGGATGCGCTGAAACAGTGGGCTAGTGGACAGGGTTTGCATCTGCAAGTACCTGGGGAAGAACAACAGGGGGAAACTGAAAATGCGATCGCTATCGATAGTCAGCCTATACAAAGTCTGTTTCGTCAGGAGTTGAACCTTCAGGTCAAAAACCGCCCTAGTTTCCGACCTGATGATCGCATTGGTCAGTTTAGGTTGATTTTGGAACCCTTTAGTATTGATAATGGCCTACTGACCCAGACTTTGAAAATCAAGCGCCCGGTTGTAATGGAACGTTACCGCGATATGATTGACGAGATGTATTAAACGGGGTCAGCAGTAATAGATGGCTCACCTGTGGCTGGTTTGATGGCCTGACGGCGATTAATATAACTTCTGCTGGGTGCGATCGCCTAACTCTTGTCAACTTCTGAACATAAGCTATTGGCGATCGTCATGATGATTTGGTGGTTTAGACCGTCTAAAACACCCCCTGACTCTCGATTACTGAATTGGTGAAAACTACAGGACACTATACATGGAGATTTCTAAAAATCAACTGCTTCTCAAACGTCCCATCAACGTGAAAGCTGTGGTTACCCCTCGCTGGAAAGAAGAAGCACAACAACAACTACAAGCCCAAATTAATCAGCTTGATAGTCAGCTTCAACAACTGGAAATGCAAGGACAACGCATGATTGGGGAACTCAAAAAACAAAGCCTACAACCTCCAGGACCAGAGACTTTGGTTCAAATTGATAATATCCAAAATCAGGTGAATGAACAAAAAAGTAAACTTCTGGATCAGAAAAATCAGATCCTCCAACAACTTCAGCAATTGCAAACTTTGGAACTAGAACAGGAAGTCAGCCAAGGTCAAATTGACAGTGTATTTGCGGTCGAACAGGGTGATAACTTAATCCGCAAAATGCAGGTGGAAATTCTCCTGCGAGACGGTGTGGTTGAGGAAATACGCGGTGATGTTTAATGGACTGAACGGCGGCAGGCTCTAGGTAAGCCATAGCCCATCACTCATTAATGATTACCTATTTTATCCCATCCTATTTTAAAATGGGTAAACCTGGATATAAATAGGTTAACTAGCCGCTACAATTGATTGCTGGCTTTTCCTCCCCGGTATTTTTATGCCGGGTTTTCCAAGCTAATAGGAGGCTATTATGATTCACGAAGTGTTTATGCCCGCCCTCAGTTCAACTATGACAGAGGGCAAAATTGTATCGTGGCAAAAATCCCCAGGCGATCGCGTCGGGAAAGGGGAAACCGTCCTGATTGTAGAATCAGATAAGGCTGATATGGATGTAGAAGCCTTTTACGAGGGCTTTTTAGCTACCATTATCGTTCCGGAAGGGGGAACCGCTGGGGTCGGTCAAACGATCGCCCTCATTGCCGAAACAGAAGCGGAAATTGAAGAGGCCAAAAAACAAGCCACCGCCACCGCCCCCACCCCATCACCAGAAGCTACCCCTACCCCCTCTGTAGGTACTCCAGAACCTGTGGCCGCTACCGTTGCCATAGATAGCACCCCTAGCCGTCGTAATGGTCGCATTGTCGCTACTCCTCGCGCTCGCAAATTGGCGAAACAACTCAATGTAGACTTAAATAACCTCCAGGGTAGTGGCCCCCACGGTCGCATTGTGGCTGAAGATGTCGAAGCGGCTACCGGAAGGACTCAGACTCCTACCGTTGCGCCTCAACCTACTGTTTCCCCTGTTGCGCCTCCCACACCTATTGCCACCCCCGCACCAGCCCCGGTTCCTTTAGGGGAGGTTGTGGGGATGAATACTCTACAAAATGCCGTAGTCCGCAATATGTTGGCGAGTTTGCAGGTTCCTACTTTCCATGTGGGCTACACTATCACTACCGACAACTTGGATAAACTCTATAAACAGGTTAAGTCCAAAGGTGTGACCATGACCGCTTTGCTGGCTAAGGCGGTGGCAGTTGCTATACAGAAATATCCTATTGTCAATGCCAGTTATGTTGACTCTGGTATTCAGTACAATAAGGCTATTAATATTGCTGTAGCAGTAGCCATGCCCGACGGTGGGTTAATTACTCCCGTACTCTCCAATGCTGATCAGATTGATATTTATTCCCTCTCTCGCACTTGGAAGGATTTAGTCGCCCGCGCCCGCAGCAAACAATTACAACCCCAAGAATACAGCAGCGGAACCTTTACTCTCTCTAACTTGGGGATGTTTGGGGTCGATCGCTTTGATGCCATTTTGCCTCCCGGTCAGGGTTCAATTTTGGCGATCGGTGCTTCTCGTCCTACTGTCGTCGCCACCGATGATGGCATGATGGGAATTAAACCGCAAATGCAGGTTAACATTACCTGCGATCACCGTATCATCTACGGCGCAGATGCCGCAGCTTTCCTGCAATATCTCGCCCAACTGATTGAAACTAACCCTCAATCATTAACCCTGTAGAAACCCATCGAAGCGTCACACTGAATCATTCCCTGGGGAAACCGAAAAATGTGGTGATGTGACCCACCAAACATTAATCATTCCCTGGGGAAACCGAAAAATGTGGTGATGTGACCCACCGACTTAGGAAAACTTTTACTAATGGTAAATTGAAGCAGATGAAAGCCATTGTCATGACCAAAGTTGGGAAACCCGAGGTTTTGCAACTCCAAGAAGTCCCCGACCCGCAAATCAAAACAGCCACCCAAGTTTTAGTCCGACTAAAAGCCGCCGGAGTTAATCCTATTGATACTAAACTCCGCAGTCGTGGCACATTTTATCCTGACCAAATGCCCGCGATTTTAGGCTGTGATGGTGCTGGGATAGTTGAAGCTGTCGGTAGCGCAGTTGAAGATTTTGCCGTTGGTGATGAAGTCTATTTTTGTGATGGTGGACTCGGCGCACAGACCGGAAATTATGCCGAGTTAACAGTAGTAGAAGAAAAATTTATCGCCCGGAAACCTATTTCCCTTGGCTTTGCTGAGGCTGCCGCCGCACCTTTAGTATTAATTACTGCTTGGGAGGCTTTGTACGATCGCGGCAGGTTACAACCCGGACAGCAGGTGCTAATTCATGCTGGGGCTGGAGGTGTTGGTCATGTTGCTATTCAACTAGCTAAACTGCAAGGGGCAGAAGTAGCAACTACTGTGGGATCTACCGAAAACGCAGCTTTTGTTCAAGAGTTAGGGGCTGATTTAGTCATTAACTATAAAGAGGAAGATTTTGTCGAGGCTGTCCTGCATTGGACTCAAGGCGAAGGCGTTGATTTAGCCTTTGATACAGTCGGGAAAGAAACATTTTTTCAGAGTGTTTATGCCGTCCGCAATTATGGAGATATTGTCACCCTATTAGAGCCAGATTTTAGCCTCGGAAATCTCAAGGATGCCCGAACTAAAAATCTGCGGATTTCTTGGGAATTGATGTTAACTCCCATGCTGCAAAATCGCGAGGATGACCAGTTAGACCAAACCAAGATTTTACAGCAGTGTGCCAGGTTAATTGATGAGAATAAGTTGAATATTTTCCTTAACCAAACTTTTCCCCTCGCCGAGGCGGCTGCTTCTCATCAGTTATTGGAAGCTGGGGGAATGAAAGGTAAATTAGCCTTAGTTATCAATGATAATGATGATAGTGATGATGATAGTGATGATGATAGTGATGATGAGAATCAAGGTTAGTTGGTGTTAATGAGGCTAATTAAAATTGCCCTGTGTGTTCTGCTGTTGACTGTTTTTATGCTGCGTTCATCCCTATCTGTTCAGGCGGCAAATGGTCAACCAGAACCCACTTTATTGACCCTAGAATTGCTCCAGGAAAGGCTAAATAATCCTAGCAACATTGAGGGAGTCGCTGCTATTGATTTACAGCATCTCATTATTGATATACGCCCCGAAAATGCTGAGTTTAGGAACCAGTTTTATCGACTATTAAAAACTACTCTAAATCAGTCAACTAAACCCCTAGGATTAGACTTGAGTTATTCCCAAATTCAAGGGGATTTTAATGGGGGTAACTTGGGGGTGAGAGTTCCCCTGATTGAAGAAACTATTAAATCTGTATTTTCCCAGGAAGAAGTAGAGCAAATTAAGTCTAAATCCGCCTATTTATCAATTTTTAAATCCCCTCAATCTTTCTCAGCATCTTTGCCTAAATTAACCGTATGGCGGGGACGATTGAAATTAGAAGAAACACAATTTCAGGGAAAAGTTGATTTTCACAATATCTTTTTTCTCAAAGGGGTTGATAGTCGTTATGCAGATTTTCAGAAAACCGCTAATTGGTCTGATTGTCGGTTGAGTTTGTTGGCAAATTTTGGCGGGGCTAGTTTCCGAGAATCTGCGAATTTTCAACATAGCTATTTTATCACATCTGCACAATTTAAGCAAGCTAATTTTCAGGGATTAACCGACTTCCAAGGTAGTCATTTTAATGGGGGTAATTTTCACCAAGTGCGATTTGGTGGGGCGGCGGATTTTGACAAAACTGTTTGGGAGGAAAGCACAGATTTTAGCGATTCTTTGTGGTCAGACAGGGCGGGTTTTACTAAGTCTATATTTAATGCTTCTGTGAGTTTTAATCAGTCTCGATTTGCGGATTCTGTGGATTTTAGAGATACTCGCTTTAGTGAAAACTTGAATCTCCGAGAAGCCAGTATTGAGGGATTAATGGATTTTAGTGATGTGGGTTTTAATCATGGTAAAATGTTGAATATTGACCATTTTATGTTTGACTCTAAAGCCGCTCAAATTATGGGAGATCCGGGAATAATTGGTCAATTGATAACTGTTCCGACTCTTCAGGGAAATGAGAATTTACTGCGAAAGTTGATTAGAAATTTTCGGGAACAGGAACAAATTGTTGATGCTAATTATATCGAGTTGTTGCGGGCGAAATTACGATTAAATACTTGGTGGGGACGAATTTTTGGGGTGAATATTAACACCGCTTCCGTTTCCCGGTTGGTGGCTATTGGTTTTGAACCGCAACAGGCGGAAACTATTGTCCGAGTTAGGGAAGAACAACCTTTTCGGAATTTGGTGGAAATTCTCAGGCTGGATGGTATTAATTTGGCGACTTATATTACAGTATATAATCGCGCGATCGCTAATAGTCAAGAAGCCGCTATAGCTGATAACTATAGTAGTTGTTGGCAGCGTTTTTTGAGGCTAACTCATCTCAAATATGGGGTCGAAAAACTGTTAACTATTCTCCAATGGTTACAGTGGGAAATTTTGCTATTGCTAACTGGATATGGCACTAATTTTCCCCTAATTTTTGGGGTGGGAATAGTGGCGATCGCCTATTTTGGCTTATTGTTTTGGCTGGTAGATCGGGTCAGACGCTGGCGACCATCTCCCATTCTTCCCACCCCTTTAGAAACTACTTCTATGGTGGGAAGTTATGCTATATTTACGGCGATCGGTTTATTAGAAATTTTCTCCGCTTCTACTCAACCAGGACTTACCCTCCTCTGTTTAGGTGTGTTTCTCCTTCCTATTCCGGGTCTAATTTTAGGGATTATTTATCGGCGCGGACGCTATCATAATTTATTGAATACCTCCTATTTAACAGAAGATGGTAGCCTGCGACAGTTACGATTAATGATTGGTCGTCTTCCCATAATGCCGCGTTATCCTCTCTTCCGTGAAAGGTATTTACCGATTTTATGGGATCGGCGTTGGAATTGGTTAAATTACTATGATTTCAGTTTGAATAATTTGCTAAAATTTGGCTTTAATGACCTGCGAATGCGCGATGAATTTGTCCCCGGTTTAATCACCACTTTGGTTTGGTATCAGTGGAGTTTGGGAGTCCTCTATTTGATTCTGCTATTATGGACCCTTTCTCGCACCATCCCCGGATTAAACCTATTAATCTATTTAAAATAATTATCTGCTAGGGGGGGTTATACTCTCAGTGATTAATTCCATTAATCTGACTCAACCCCCCCTCACCTGGTTAGGTCAGACTAAACAACTATTTAACTGCTGCTTAATTTCCTCGCTGTTGAGATGACGACCAATAAAAACTACCTGGTTTTTAGATTGTCTCAAAGTTTCCCCTAGTTGAATATCATACCGGGGACCGCTAAGTTGAAAAATGTAGGGTGTTTCACTCTCACTAAACCAGAGAATCCCTTTAGCGCGAAATACTCCAGTTGGCATTTTTTCAGTTAAAAATTGCTCGAATTTGTTGACATCAAAAGGGCGATCGCTTTCAAACGCAATAGACACAAAACCATCATTGGCTAAATGATCAGAATGGTGATGATGATGATGGTGGTCGTGGTCGTGGTCGTGGTCGTGGTCGTGGTCGTGGTCGTGGTCGTCGTGGTCTTGATACTCTTCAGTAGGCGTTAAACCCACATCCAAAATTAACGGTAATGGAACCCTACCATATTCACTTCTAATAATTCTTGCACCCCGTTTAACGGTGGAAATATAAGCCTCCAATTCTTGCAGCTTCTCAGCAGTCGCCAAGTCAGTTTTATTCAAGATAATCATATCACTGTAGGAGATTTGTTTTAAAGCCGCTTCACTGTCAAAGTGATCTGGGGTAAAACTTTCCGAGTCCACCACACCAATCACAGAATCCAGGTTAGTTAAATCTCTTAATTCCGTACCTAAAAACGTTAAAATAATCGGGAGAGGGTCAGCCACCCCTGTAGTTTCAATCACCATATAATCAATGCGATCGCTTCTTTCCAAAACCCGATAAACCGCATCAACTAACCCCTCGTTAATCGTGCAGCAAATGCAACCATTGCTCAACTCCACCATATCATCATCAGTGGAGACGAGCAACTGAGAATCAATATTAATATCCCCAAATTCATTAACCAAAACCGCAATTTTCAAATTCTGTTTATTTTCCAAAATTTGATTAAGTAAAGTGGTTTTACCACTCCCCAAAAAACCCGTAATAATTGTCACAGGCATTCCCCGCTTCGGCAAATCTGGAATCAAAGCCGATGATGATTGTGTGGCTCCGGTCATAATCTTAAATTACTCCTAGTAAATCCTCAATTAAATTATATAGTAATCCCCCAATTAATCATAGTCAACTTTGCAAAATGTAACCTGATTAGAATAGGGATTATATAAAGTATAGGTAGCCGTACCCCAATGGCGACCCACCGCACCGACTCCAATCACTTTTTTATTTTTCAATTCCACAGTTTGGGAAGGTTGTTGTTCATCCAAAGTTAGAACAGTAGAAGCCAGGGAACCCGCCGCCAATTCATACTCAAAAACCTGACCAGACCGACCACAAAACAACTGATTTGCGCCAACTCTTTGCAAGCGATCCAACATTTTCCAAGCCGGGGTATCCACGGTCAGTTCATCACTGGCCCCTACACTACTTCCATGAATTAACAAACAGTCCAATTCTAAAAAGCCAAAATTCTGTTCTCGCAGCCATTCAACGGTTTTCCGAGAAACCGATTTCCACAATAACTTAACCGTATCTCCCCCATATTTTTTCAACAATTCATCACCCTGTACATTCGTCCCAAAACCATACAAATTAAAACACTGTTCCTCCCACCAACCCAGACAGACTTGGGGTTCAATTTCTCCTGACTCAGCGGCATTTCTGACCATCTCAACCAGCAATTCACTGTTAGGATTTGGACCGACCAAATCTCCCAAAATATAAAACTGTTCAATCTCAACTCGGCGTTTAATGATATCCTTAACCACTTCTTGATAAGCCACCAAATTGCCTTCAATACCGCTTAAAATAGCCCACATAACCATAACTTAAAAGTAAAATAAGGTGTTGAGTTAGGCGCAAACCCAACCCAACTATTGCGATCGCCAAACGGCGAGGATAAAATCCCCACAAACTAGCTAAAATTCGGGGTATGGCGAATCAAAGACATAAACTCTTGGCGAGTTTTGGCATCCTCAGAAAACACCCCCCGCACCGCACTGGTAGAAGTCCAAGAACCCACCTTTTGTACACCGCGCATGACCATACACATATGGCTGGCTTCCACGACAACAGCGACCCCTTTCGGCTTGAGTAAACCCTGTAAAGCATCGGCAATTTGAGCAGTCAATCTTTCTTGAACCTGTAACCTTCTAGCATACATTTCACAGATACGAGCCACCTTAGATAATCCGATAACTTTACCATCAGGAATATAAGCGACATGAGCGCGACCTAAGATAGGTAAAATATGGTGTTCACAAGAACTAAAGATATCGATATCTCGCACCAAAACCATCTCATCAGTATTCTCATGAAATACCGCACCATTTAGCAGTTCATCCAGAGACTGATGATAACCAGAGGTCAAAAACTTTAAGGCTTTAACCACCCGTTTAGGGGTATCCTTCAAACCTTCCCGGTCGGGATTTTCTCCAAGTCCCAGTAACAAAGTCCGCACCGCTTGACGCATTTCTTCCTCAGAAACTAAAGGTGCTGTTTCGGTGGTCAAATTGGGTAAATTGCCATTGATACTGGCTTGAAGTTCCTGGGCTAAAGTCATGTTTTTAAGTGAAAGTAAACTACAATTGGCGGGCTTAATCTGCCCGAAAAATTGGGCAAAGTGATAATTTTATTATAGCAGATATTTACCAAAATTGCCAGGTTTTGGGAAACTTATTTAACGTTGACAAACATGGGTCGGATCATCAGCTTTTTCGGCATATTCCAAACCCTGAGATAAACGCCAAGCAAAAATAGGCGGTAACCCCTTCTCAATAATGGCGGCACAAGTTTTGCGATAATCATACTCAACCTCTCGGAGAGTAACCTGTTGGGTATCGGTATCATAAATCACATAGGTAGCATTAGGGCGACCGTGGCGAGGTTCTCCGACAGAACCGACATTAATCACCCGTTTTAAGGGAGTCTGAAAACTGCAATCTTGTGGATTTTCACCCCCACCCATTTGGCGAATTTTCACCTGTAGTTGACCCGCTTCTAAGTGGCGCACGTATGGAACATGGGTATGTCCACAAAAAAGGACATCCGCATCAGTAGACAAAACTCTTTCTAACACGGTAAAAGCATCCATATTCGGCATCAAATACTCATGGTTGCTATGGGGGGAACCATGAACAAAACAGAGATTATCCTTCTTTAAACTCAAAGGTAATTGAGCCAAAAATTCCCTGGTTTCTGGGTAGACATTATCATTAGTCCACTCATGAGCCAAGCGCCCCCTTTGTTCCGCCAATAGGGATGGATAACTACATTCACAAGCATTTAATCCCTCGACAATATCTTCATCCCAACATCCTTGAACAGTGGGAATATCTAGGGAGCGAATTTGCTCAACTACGGCATGAGGAAAAGGACCATAACCGACCAAATCTCCCAAACAATAAATTTGGTCAGCTTTTTGTTTATCGATATCCAACAAAACTGTATCCAGGGCTTCATAATTACCATGGATACAAGACATGACGGCTATTTTCATACTAAAACCTCGGTTTCTCTCGCTAAGGAATCATGCTGCATTTGTTGCTGATAATAGTGTATATGAGATTCTGGTAAACAGCAATCTTTGAGAGTTTGTGATATTCCCTGTTTATCTAATCCTTGTCCGACAATTTCAAAGCCACTAAATCGCTCAGGTCTCCCGGAAGTGTGGATAGGTAAATCCAGGGCGAAAAACTCCCGATTAGCTGTCCCAAAGACGAAATCTCCATAAATTGACTCACCGCTAACAATATCAAAAATTCCCTTAGCTCTAATTACCTGACCGTATGCTCCATGAATGAGTTCAAACCAAAACACGGTCAAACTCGCCCAATCGATAATTTCGCCGGATAGTAACCCTTGATGAATTTGCACATCATCAGATATACTCTCCCACAATTCTTGGCTGGGGGCTGCCGCTGAATTTCCGTTAATTATTTGGTCTGACCACTGTTCAAACTCGGAATTTTGCGGGGTGGCAGGTAGCACAGCAATCCGTTGACAATCGAGGTTATTTAAAAGGGGTTCAAAGTTGGATAATTCCAAATAACAAGGTAATTCAATATAAACATTAACCCCGGATTCAATTAAAGTTAATAGTTCGGCTTCTTGACCACGAGATAGGATGTGCAGATGGGGAAATTCTGTGGCTAAACAGGTTTTATCAATGCACACGCCATTAATCTCTGGGGCGAAATAGCACTGTGGTTGGGGGTTTTGGGCTATCTGTTCTCGAATCCAGTAGGTTTTCCCAGCACCGGGGGGACCTGCGATCGCAAAAATCATGGTTTAACAAGAATGAGAATCATTATCAGACTAAGATAACACACATAACACAGGATTCGAGAAAATTCCGAAAAATATGTTCGATCGCCCTTTACCGAGTTTGATTGACCTAGCGATTGTGGGAGCAGGTCCCCAAGCCCTGACGTTAGTTACCCATATATTGCAGAAACGCCAAAAATTCAGGAACCGATTTATGGTCTTAGACCCCAGTGGGACTTGGTTAGAACAATGGCGACATCAATTTAAGGCGCAGGAAATCCCCCATTTGCGATCGCCAGCAGTACATCACCCCGACCCCGACCCCTATAGCCTCAGACGATTTGCTGAGAATAGGTCGATGGAATTGTTCCCCCCCTACGACCTACCAGGAACCGAGCTATTTGAGGATTTCTGTGGTGAGGTAGTGAAAAAATGGGAGTTAACAGACCGGGTATATCCGGGAAAAGTCAGCCAAGTGTTACCGATTCAATGGTCCCAAAAGCCCAGATTTCAGATAGTTTTAACTGATGGTAGTTCCTTAATTGCGCGGCGGGTAGTATTAGCAACGGGGGCGGCGGTTCCCAATATTCCCCAGTGGGTAGAAGAAATTAGGACCCCCTATCCTCCCAGTAGCCTTTGTCATTCTCAACAGGTTGATTTGCGGTTAATTAAGGATTTGTCTGGAGAAGATATTGTAATTGTGGGAGGGGGTTTAACCAGCGGTCATTTGGCTATGGGGGCGCTAAAACGAGGCGCTATGGTGACATTAGTAGTGCGGCGACAGTTGCGCGAGAGGTTATTTGATGCGGAACCTGGTTGGTTAGGACCCAAATATTTAAAGGGTTTTGAAGGGGAGGACTGTTGGTATGGTCGTTGGGAGATGATTAAACAGGCTCGTGATGGGGGTTCGGTGACTCCCGCGCTGATGTTACAGTTAAGACGGGCGGCGCGTCAGGGGAAATTGAGGATTTTAGAAAATACTGAGATTCTGGGGGCGGTTTGGAAGGATGAACAGTGGCGAGTGAGGCTGAATGGGGAAGTTTCACTAATGTTTAATCGGATTTGGTTGGCTACGGGAACTCAATTTAATGGACACCAAGATAATTTACTGACTGATGTGCTACGAATTTATCGGACGGAGATGATTAATGGTTTACCTGTCCTAGATGAAAATTTGCGGATTCCTGGGTCTGAATGTTTTATAATGGGGGGATTAGCGGCTTTGATTGTGGGTCCTGTGGCTAGGAATTTATCGGGGGGAAGAATGGCAAGCGATCGCCTAGTTAAAGCGATTATTAAGCCTAATACCATGCTTCCTTTAGGGATTTCCTAAGCCAAAAAGCGGAGGATTTGCGGATGAATGGGGCGGAAAGTCAGCACCCCCGGCTGAAGCACGGGGGCTTCGTGCCCCCGCTTTCAGGTAGCTGACCAGCTTAAGCCTTAACTGGCTACGTGAGCGAGCAAGAGTTAAAGTTCCTACCCTGGAATGCGTGCTAGTTCCAGGCTCATGAACCAAATCGTTAAACAGTCCTAAGGGGTTAAGACAGTGCGATTTGGAAAGTACCGACTCTGAACATTAGCGAAGCAAACGTTACGAGCAATCAGAACAGACGCAACAATGTCTAACCATGTTTTCGTTTTAGATACCAACCGCAAGCCCCTGACACCGTGCAAGCCAGGGGTGGCACGATCACTGCTCAAAGCCGGGAAAGCATCGGTATTTCGACGCTACCCATTCACCATTATTCTAAACAAGGAGGTTGACGCTAATCCTGAACCCCTCGAACTAAAATTAGACCCAGGCTCTAAAGTCACTGGAATTGCCTTGAAGCAAGGGAATCATATTATCTTTGCTGCCGAGTTGCAGCACCGAGGACAGCAGATTAAAGAAGCATTGCTCTCTCGTCGTCAACTCCGACGTTCTCGACGAAACCGCAAGACCCGATATCGACCAGCTCGGTTCTTGAATCGGACTCGGAGCAAGGGTTGGTTAGCTCCCAGCTTGCAGCATCGAGTAGATACTCTAATGACCTGGGTTCACCGATTTCGTAGACTTGCCCCAGTTGGCTGCATTGCTCAAGAGCTAGTACGGTTCGACCTGCAATTGATGGAAAACCCTGAGATATCAGGTGTTGAGTATCAGCAGGGAGAATTACAAGGCTATGAAGTCAGGGAATACCTGTTGTTCAAGTGGGACAGAACCTGTGCTTACTGTGGGGCTCAAAATGTACCACTTGAAGTTGAGCATATCCACCCTCGGTCTAAGGGTGGCTCTGACCGGGTTTCTAACCTGACGATGGCTTGCCACTCATGCAATCAAGCCAAAGGCAATGGGGACATTCGGGATTTTTTATCGGGCCAGCCTGATGTCCTGAGTCGTCTTCTCAGGCAGGCCAAATCACCCCTTAAAGATGCGGCTGCCGTTAACTCGACCCGATGGGCCTTGTTCAAGGCTCTGAAAGCAACAGGACTCCCAGTTACCACAGGAACGGGCGGACAAACGAAGTTCAATCGACTGAGGCTCAACCTACCTAAAGCTCACTGGCTTGATGCTGCCTGTGTTGGACCAGTCGAATCACTGGAAGTTCTGACTTCAAAACCGTTGCTGATTTTAGCAAAGGGGCATGGAACCCGTCAGATGTGCGGGACGAATAAGTACGGATTCCCCACTCGTCACCGCTCCAGGAGGCAAATTCATAAAGGCTTTGAGACTGGCGACATGGTGACGGCTACGGTCACAGCGGGGAAGAAAATTGGCTCATATCTAGGACGGGTTCTCTGCCGTGCGTCTGGTAGTTTTGATATTACCACCGCTTCGGTACGGGTGGCAGGCATCAGCCACAAATACTGCCAACCCATTCACAGGAAGGATGGTTACGCCTATGCTTGAAAGATTGACGGGGACTAAAGTCCCCCTGTCGCGTTTCCTCCCCGGTCTAAAGACACGGGGCTTCCACGCTCCCAAGAGGTTTACGTGAATGCAGTGGCGATCGCGCCGGACGGCAAAACTGCCGTTTCCGCATCCTCTGATCGCACCCTGAAACTGTGGGATTTGGCAACGGGGGGAGTGTTAGCTACCTTCACCGGGGAGGCTCCGATGATTTCCTGTGCTGTAGCTGATGATGGGGTGACGGTGGTGGCGGGGGACTGGTTGGGGGGAGTAAATTTTCTGCGGTTGGAGGGGTTGAGAGATTGAAAAACCGGGTTTCTGGGATGTGGGTGGGGGGCCAGAAACCTGGTTGCTGGGACGATTTGAAAACCATGCTAGAAATCACCCTAAACTAGGACATCACCGCATAAATTCAATGCCCGTCGGGTTGATCATATCGGATAAATTGACCCCCCACATTTATTAAATCAAATGATGGATAATATACTGCTTGATGGCTTTGGGTAGTCTGTAGAGATTGTCTGGCTTTTCCAGCCAACAACGTCGCAGCAAAGATTGAATCGAATTGAGACAATCTGCGGGAGGCATTATCGCCATTTCTAGCAATCCTCCCAAGCTGATAGGTTCGCTCTCGCGGGCTAATAAAACCATCACTTGTTTTTCAGTTTCCGACAGGCGATCGTACTGTTGCCGTAAAATACACTTCACATCTTCCGGCAACAATAAAGTATCATTTTTCAAAATATCGGGGACAAACCCGCCCAACTCTTGAATCTGGCTGGCGAGACTTTTCACCCAGAACGGATTTCCATCATAGCAGTCAATCAGTGGGGAATTTTCATCAATTTCTGTCAATCCGTAATCTTGGAGAATCTTTCGAGTCGTGGCGATATCTAACCCGGTGAGTTGTAGCGTCCGCAGCGGGCTATTTTGCTTGGCACTGGGGGGGAGTTCAATGGAGGGTTCCCAACCGATGAGTAAAACGCAGCTTTGATGGGATAAGTTCTCAACTTGCTTAAAAAAGGATTGATAGTCTTGGCACTCGGCTTGATATTTGCCCGCCAACTCTCCCGAAACAAACAAATTGTGAAGGTCATCTAAAACTAGCAAACAGCGATATTGTTGTAAATAATGAATGACGAATAAAGGCTCTGAGGTGAGGTGGAAAGAGCGATCGGTTGGCGATTTTGAGAAAAACTTTAGCAGGCGATTTTGCCAGTCTGAAAAGGTGGGAGGCGACGCTAGGCTACACCAGAAAACGGACTCGAACTCATCTTTGATTTGCTGCACCAGTTGGGAGACTAAGGCGGTTTTGCCGATGCCACTCATGCCTGTGATTGCTATGAGGCGACAGCGTTCGTTTAGAATCCAATCACTCAGGGTTTCCAGTTCGAGGGTGCGATCGTAAAAAACACCCAAATCCGGCATCTCGCTTAACTCTTGACTGCATACCTCTCGATTGGGTGGGTGTCGGTTTGGTATATCCGGCGGGTGTCTTCCCTCCCCACAAAAATTTAAACTACCAACTTGAACGTGATCTGGTACAACATTTGAAAATAGGGAAAATTGAAACCGCTCCATTGCCGAGCGAAAATTGGATTTATTAACTTCTTCTCCCAACTCCTCCGAAAGGATATGCCACAACTGCGAACCCGCATTTCTGACGCTGCTTTCCGAGTAATCATACTCTTTGGCAATGCGTTGATAAGTCTCCCGTTCCAGCGTTCCTCTCAGTACCGCCTCCTGTAGATCGTCAAGGTGATGTCCGGTCTTCGCAAACACGATGCGATCGGCGATATTTAACATTTCTTTAAGGTTCATAGCATAGGGGTGCTTGTACGGGACTTTGGTATTATACCACATTTTAGTACATTTTGGAATTTGTTTATACAAAACTAGATTTTATAACTCTGATACCCGTTAATACTTGAGGCAAAATAATATATATTTGAGGTTGACAAACACCGAAACCATCAAAGATAATAATAGACAGAGCATTTAGTTGATCAAGCCGAAAAATTTAGTTGGTTGTATCTTGGTTTTTGGCAAGCCATCAAAAAAAGAAACCGCAAAAAAATTAAGGAGAAAAAAATGGCTGCTATATTCGGAATCATTGCGCTACTTTTGGGTGCGTTATTTGTTTTAATTGGAGTCATACCGGATATGGGTATGACTAGGTTACGCCGTATTACTTCTGTTGTTGCTGGTATTTTGCTAATCTTAGCATCTATAGGTGCTGCTTTTGGCCCAATCAATTGGTTTTAGTTCACCTTAAGTATGGAGGGGTCAAACATGATGGGAATTTGACGGCAATATTCTACGTTTTTATCGGCATTATTGCACTCGGTATTGGTCTTTATTTGATAATTTCTCCCTTTGCATTTGTTATCGGATTATGCAAGCCTAGCATTGTACTTAATGACAAGAAGCCACAAACCAGAATGAGAGTCCTAAAGAGTTCCGGTATTACCAGCATTATTCTGGTTTTGGTTCTGAATGGATTATCTTCTGTTACGGCGGAAGAAAATGACAAGACTTATATGGCAAAATCTTCCACGTTTGTAGCAGCATCCACTTATAGGCCCGAACCTCAAAAATCGAAACCAGTAGCAAAACCGGTCCCCACAGAAACTTGGATAAATGTAAGGAATGATCGTGCAGTTAAAATTGCAGGCATTCAAATGCTCGATACCATTTTTCCTAGCAATGATTTTATGGAAAATGTAGAGTCAAAAGGCGGTCAACTGGCGGTTGTTGGGTTAGAAATGAAAAACACAGGAAACCAATCCGGTAGTATAACCTGGTCAAGCTATAAGCTGATTGATAGCCAAGGTCGGAAATATAACGAAATCAATGATTTTTCAGAAACCTTAAGTATCAATCAATGGCTGAAGGACAAAGGGATCGAACCGAGTAGTCAATTATTTCCAGGACAGGTTGTCCCAATTGTTAAAGTATTTCGTGTAGCTAGTGATGCTTCTGGTTTTAAATTAGAAGTTAATGGCAAGAGAATCGACATTAGGGAAGACGACTTATTCGCTATTTACTAGGTTAATATTGTCAGTCGTTTATACTCATAAACCGGGTGTCTTATATCTCTGTTTCATGAAAAACGAGATAGTATTTCAGAAACCCGGTTTCTTCTATTCTGTCGCCGGTCAAAAAAATGCGATCGCCAGCAGTTCATCACCCCGACCCCGACCCCTATAGCCTCAGACGATTGGCTGAGAATAGGTTTATGGAATTGTTCCCCCCCACTACTGGCCAATGGGAGTTAACAGACCGGGTATATCCGGGAAAAGTCAGCCAAGTGCTACCTTTCGGGAGGGGGAAAGAAACCGGGTTTCTTAACGTGATGTCGGTGAGGATGCCGAGATTTTCACAGAAACCCGGTTTCTCAGCCTGGGGGGGGGGAAAGAAACCGGGTGGCTCAGAGGGCCACTCATCGGCACAGTAGCACCATATCTTTGAGTGGTCAAAATGCGCTAGGATAGCGGGGAAAAACCATGCTTAATTGATTATGGATAACCCCGGTTGCATCACCAAGTCTAAATCATATTCTAGCGGTTATCGACCTGTTAACCTTCTCCGACGGTCGATGCTGGGTCTCCCTTGTGCGATCGCATTATTATTAACAGGAGTGACCGTAGCCTCTGCTGAGAGTCCCATAAATCGAGAAACTCAAATAGTCGCCCGCGCCACCCCTACTCAAAATCAGACCCCACCAGTTTTAAGGCGCGGTAGCCGAGGTCAGGAGGTAGCCGAATTACAGATTAGACTCCGAGAATTGGGATATTTTAATAACCCTAATTTAGGTAATTTTGGTCCGATCACTCAACAAGCAGTTCGACAATTTCAAAGCGATCGCGGATTAAGGCCAGATGGCATTGTCGGACAAGAAACTCGCCAGGCTTTAGCCCTAATTCCGCCCTCGCCAAAAACCCCAGAAGTCGCTACCACTCCCCCACCTCAACCCACAGCAACTCAGCCGCCGCCACCAGCCACCCCCCCAGCCGCCAAACCCCCAGCCGCCACCCCCCCAGCTATCAACATCAACTATGATTTACCAAAAGGCTTTCAGACAGCGATCGCCCTCTTAAAAAATCCCAGTTTTGTGGAAGCACCCCCCCGCGATCCATCGGGAAGAATGAGCCATGTTAAAACTATTACCGGTCCTATTGCACCCAAATCAATTGTGCATTCAGGGAAAGGCTTATTTTTTGCCCAAAATATGATGTATCGCCACACAATAACCGTCTATGACCGTAACTTTGATTTAATCAAGACTATTCCCGACAGCATCAAATTCTCAGATTTTGGCTTCTCGAAATTCACCGGAAATCATAGAGGTTCACCCGTAGAAGCCTCATTTTCTCCTGATGGAAAATACGCCTACGTTGCCAATTATAAAATGTATGGTTCCGGCTTTTCTCGCCCCGGAAATGATAGATGTTCTCCAGCCGGGAGACATGATGATAGTTTCATGTATAAAATCAATACCGAAACCCTGAGCATCGAACAAGTGATCCAAGTCGGACCCGTGCCGAAATTTAATACAGTTACTCCTGATGGTCGTTTCGTATTAGTTAGCAATTGGTGTGGTTGGGATTTAAGTATTGTTGACACCCAAATAGACCAGGAAATTCAACGGATAAAAATAGGTCGTTATCCGCGAGGAATTGCTGTTGATTCCAATTCCGAATTTGCTTATGTAGCCGTCATGGGTTCCACCCAAATCGCCAAAATTAACCTTAATGATTTTTCCCTGACCTGGCTTAATAATATCGGACGTTCCCCTCGACATTTGAATATAGATCCTCAAGGGAAATTCCTGTATACCACCCTTAATGGTGAGGGGACGGTGGCAAAAATCAACCTAGAAACGGGTAAAGTCATCCGCCGAATTAGGACAGGAAGCGCCCCCCGTAGTATGGCAATTTCTGATGATGGTCAATTTTTGTATGTGGTTAATTATCACTCTAATACCATGAGTAAAGTCCGCACAGAAGATATGAGAGTCATTCATACTGTCCGCACTAACCACCGACCCATTGGTGTGACTTACGACCCCCAAAAGCGACAGGTTTGGGTAGCTTGCTATTCTGGCAGTGTTATGGTATTCCAAGATTAATATAACATTCGGATTCAGTTAACTTACCCATGATTCACCTAGCTGTCTAGTTTTTCAGGGTAAGTTTTTATTAGTCGTTTGGTGGTGTCAGGAGATTATGAACAAACTTAATAAATTCCATTTGATGTTGATGCAAAAATCCGGCAAAACCCTAATTATAGCATCCATCTCTCTAGTGGTGTTAACCTTAACCGCGATTCGATTGGCGGTAGCTGACTCAGGTTCTGATATTTTCAAATTAGGCGATCGCATAGATTTTCTACAGCAGAAATTAAGCAATCATAACTCATTAGATAACTCTGAATCTCAGGAAACCATCGCTTTTTTACCCCCACAACCTGGTCAATTTGAAATTATTAAGACTATCAAAAGTGATGATTTAACCCCCAAGTCTGTTGTTTATGCAGACCCCGGAATGTTCTTTGTACAAAATATGATGTATGAACATTCAATTGCTGTTTATAATCGTCAATTTGAGCAGGTTAAAAAAATTGCTGATCATGTGAATTTGTATAAGTTTGGTCATCGAGATTTTACCGCCGAAAAATACAAAGGTTCTCCCGTAGAAGCAGCAGTTTCTCAAGATGGCAAATTTGCCTATATCTCCAATTATCGGATGTATGGTCCTGAGTTTAATAATCCCGGTCATGATACCTGTTTACCATCAGACCAATTCGACCCTAGTTTTATCTATCGGATTAATACCGAAAATTTAACCATTGACAACGCCATTAAAGTCGGTTCAGTTCCCAAGTTTATCGCCGTTTCTCCCAATGGTAAATATGTCTTAGTAACTAACTGGTGTTCAGGGGATGTTAGCGTTATTGATACTGACATCAATCAAGAAATACAAAGGATATTTGTAGGCAGATTTCCCCGGGGAATTGCCATCTCTCCGAATTCTGAAACTGCTTATATAGCCGTGATGGGAACTTCCGATATTGCCAAAATAGACCTACAGGACTACTCAGTAAATTGGATGTATAACGTAGGTTTATATCCTCGCCATCTGGTTTTAGATTCCACCGGAAAATATCTATATGTTACCCTGAATGGTGATGATCATGTAGCCAAAATTGACACAGAAACCGGGGAAATTATCAGGAAAATTTTTACAGGTGCAGCCCCTCGTAGTATGGTATTATCAGATGATGATCAATTCCTCTATGTGGTGAACTATTACTCCCACACCGTTAGTAAAGTGCAAGCTGAGGATATGGAAATTATTGATACCATCACCGTAGGCTTAAACCCCATAGGAATTACTTACGACCCGAAAACTCGACAGGTGTGGGTAGCTTGCTATACGGGGAGTTTGGTGGTCATTCAAGATTAACAGATAAAGATTTCGGGAATTGGCGGTTTATCTCTTGTAGTCATCAGGTGTTGTCAGCCAGGAGTGAACTATGGAGGTCCTGACCGTTATTCCCAAAATGGCGATCGCCCTTGGGGTGGCAACTGTTTCGATGATATCACAAATACAGTTTCGCGGGACAGTTTCATCCCCCACAGAAGTTGGGGCGGAATATATTGTCTTTCAAACTTACCCAAATAATCAAGTTAGGGGTTTAGTTTATATTTAAAACTCCGATATTGGTTCATGTTTTGAAGGAGTTTTTAATTCCCAGCAAAGCCAAATCCAACATATCACCTATACTTACCCAGTCATTGGAAACAACCATGATGATGGTTGGGAGACTCATGTATCAGATGAAGCCCTAAATTTAAGCACCTTTTCCCACTCCTTTAATTCCTCAGAAATTAATGAAAATGTGCAAGCATGGTTTAATGAATGCTTAGAGGTCATCTCAAATCCCCTTGAATAGTGATTGATGATTACTTTCTCTCTCCCGTCAGTTAAACCGCCGTTACCTCCGGCTAATTAGGAGACAATCAACTTTCTAGGTTGCCGCTGATATACCCTCCAAAAAAGAGTGAGATTGAATCATCAACCTCACTCTAATTTAGCTGTTAATTGTCCGAGTCAGTTTCCCTATATCTCAAGGGAAACTTAACTGATATTTTACACAGAGAAGGCATCTACTTCATCGATAATGTCATCGATAATGTCATCGATATCATCAATGTCATCGATGGTACTGATGCCAGAGAAGGCATTAATCTCATTGATGGCTTGGAAGTTATAAACATCCAAGAAGGTCACCTGATTAATAGACCGAACTCCAGCAAACTCAATCAAAGCAGCAGAGTTTTCTTCCAGGTAAATATCCATTGCCATTTGCGGATTAGCTTCTAGGAACTCCTCACTGTAGGGGTCAATTCCCGCCAGCAGACCAGCACCGAACATATACTCTAAGCGCTGAGTAAAGGTAACGTCCTCAAAGGATTCCACACCAAAGAACTCAGCCACCTCTTCTTGCACATCTTCCGACTCGAAATATTGCTCAAAGCTGTAGATATCGGAAGTTTCGTTACCTTGTTCCAGCAGTTGACCGGTCAAAGCATCGAACAGTTCCGAATTATCAATCTCACCATCGTCATCTTGATCAAAATCAGCGAGATTTTCAGCCAAGAAATCAGCATATTGAGTCAGCGCCCAATTGAGATCGATGGTCGGTGCCGTGCTGAAATTGCCTTGCAAACTAAACTCAAACAGTTGTTGAGAATTAATGCGGAAGACATTTTCAATGCGATAGTTCTGAAGAATTTGTTCGCTCGCTTGTTGGCGGAAGAATTCAATATCAACAAATGGGCTGATATCGATGCCAAGTTCCGAGGCAATTCCCAAGTCAAAACTTTGCAAAATTGACAGATCCAGGTTGAAAATTTCCTCAACCGGGATACCAAAGAAGTCAGCAAAGACTTGGGGATATTGAGTGGCGATCGCATCATAATCAATGGCCACAAAATTAAACCCTTGTTCCAAACCTACCGTATAGGCGTGTTCAAGAATTTGTGCGCGAGTCAGACTCTCAGCACTGATTCCAAAGGTAGACTGCAAGGAAGCAGCATATTTAGTGCGGTAGAACTCGAAGTCAATTTGGGTCGAAAGACCACCATAGACATAATCCAGCACCAAAGAGCTTTCCAGGGAGGCAACTGCGCTAACATCAATGTTATAGGCTCGCGCGATGTCAACGGCGAACTGTTGTCGCAGAAAATCAACTTCCACAAATTCCACCGGGTTAATTCCCAATTGCCATCCTTGTCGGAAGGCAAAGTTAAACACCTGTTCAGAAGAAAGGGAACTAACATCAATCACACCAACATCATCACCATCAGCGGTAAAAGCAGCTTCTGCTGTTCCGCGCAACTTACTGCTAGCACTGCGACTTCCGCCGGACTGTACACTGGTTAGACGAACTCCAAATTCCTGACCCACAAACTGGTCTAGGCTCAATTCTTCACCATCTGCAGTAATCACAAACACTGTGGATTGAATATCATCCTGACCAATACCAGGAGTTCCGATTTGGACACCAGCATCAAATTTCAGCGGTGAAATCGAGGTATTTCTTACCCGTTTCACATCACCACTAAAGTTAGAATTGGTGACATCATCCCCAGATACAGACAGACTATCGAGAAGGCTACTATCTTCGATATTGAAGAACACACCGTTAATATCGGCGGTGGGTTCCACACCGTCAACTGTGAATTGAATGCCTCCTTCCACTTCTTCTAATGTCACCGTTACCTGTGCTTCTGCTCCGGTGAAATTCGACAATTCAACGACTACGGAATTAGGAGCCTGACCTTCTGGAATAGCTGGCACGAGGAAGGCTTGATAGAAATCAGCCAAGGCTTCTGCATTAGCTTCGGCATATCCTTGCCAATCAAAGGCTAGTGTTTGCAGGGTTTCAATTCCGGTAATGGTTTGGAACTCACTGCTGTAGAAAATTTCGATGAGTTGCTGATGGCTGAGGGATTCGCCTTCGTTAAGCTCAATACCCAGAGAATCCAACAACTGTGTTTGTACTTCTGCTGTAAACTGGTTGAATTGAGCATTCAGGAAGTTGACGTTAATCGATGAGAAATCGGTGTTAAACCAGTCAAGAATGGTGCTATCTGGCAGTTCCTGGGATGCGATCGCACTCATGAAAGTCTCACGGAGATAGTCAAAGTTGACAAATCCCTGAATGCTGACTTGTCCACTGAACATGAACCCATGAACTTGTTCTAAGGTCAGCTCTGTGACATCATCCACCTCAAACTGTTGGATTAAGGTTTCTGCATTCGCCTCAATGAATGCCTCGTAGTTGATAGCAGATAGCTCTATAGTCTGCTCTGCTTCCATCAGCAAGGCTTTGAATTCTTGGTTGTAGACCAAATTGATGATTTGAGCATCATTAAGCTCTACAATGGCTTCTATGGACTCCTCAAGAGACAGGCTCTCATTAACCTGTTCAATGGTAATGGTTGTCTCGGTCAGAAGTTGCTCAACTTGATAGCGAATAAATCCGACATCAGCAGTTAAGAAGTTCTCCTCGAAGGCTGCCAAAATCTCAGCATCTGTCAAGGGTTCGATTTCACCGCGTAGGACATCCTCAACGGTAATCGGATTTTCTTCTGTGCTGAATAAATCAGCGATCGCTTGAGCTTGAGAGGCTCGCAGATAGCTGTAGTTAACTTCAGACTGTACCAGTTCAATCTCGACATCCTCACCTAGAACCTCTTGGAATTCAACGCTAAACGCCAAAGTCACGATGTCTTCAGTGGTTAACTCATCCACAGATTCATATTCAGTCTCCAAGATGGTATTGACATCTTCTAGGCTGAAAACAGAAGCCTGGAACAGTTCCTCAAGCTGATAGGTGACAAACTCGATATCGATTTCTTCGGTTTGGGTAACGGTCTCGACATCGACCATCAACTGCTCGATGTAAGCCAGAACGTCCTCGGCTGCAAACACTGGACCGTCGTCGGAATCATCATCCTGGTCGTCGTCGTCGTCGTCGTCTTCGTCTTCGTCGTCGGAATCATCATCCTCGTCGTCGTCTTCGTCGTCGTCTTCGTCTTCGTCGTCGTCTTCGTCTTCGTCGTCGTCTTCGTCGTCGTCGTCGTCGTCGTCGGAATCATCATCCTCGTCGTCTTCGTCGTCGTCGGAATCATCATCCTCGTCGTCTTCGTCGTCGAGATCGTCATCATCTTCGCCGCCGACAACAGTTTCCCCAAGAAATTCAGCGATCGCCTCAGCTTGAGTAGAGCTAAAGAATTCGATAATTTCTTCTTGAGTAAATTCTCTCGCCGCGAATTCTTCAGGAGACAAATCGAAGAACTCAGCCAATTCAGTAGAGAATCGAGAAACGACAAAACCGATACTCAGTTCTGTTTGAACCAGACTAATCTCTAGGGAGAATTCAGCTTGAAACTCAGCATTGAGACCGAGGCTAACAATTTGTTCATCTGTGAGGTCATCAAATTCCTCAACAGGTTCATCAAGGATGGAATTAATATCCTCAAGGGAGAACTGTTCATCATCGAGAGACCGTTGCAATTGATATTTAACGTAAGCAATATCAACCTCAACAGATAAACCCTCAACAGTAGTCACCGAGTTAGTGATAAACCACTCTTGAGCCAGTTCCAGAGTCACATCATCGGCATCAATTTCCAGTTCGCTGGCAATTTCTTCCGACTGAGCCAGTAGAAACTCATCAAGCTGTTCATCAGAAACCGTGAGGACTTCCTCACCAGTAACGGCGGCGATATCAACTTCCAAAGTATGAGCGATCGCCGATGCAAAGACAGTCCGCACATAGTCAATATTGAGAGTTTCTTGGAAAAGTTGAATTTCCACATCACCGATAATTTCTTGGAAATCGGCATCAAACACCAAGGTAATCAGATGGCGATCGCTCAACTCATCCAAACCCTCAATTTCCGTCCCCAAAATCTCATTTACCTGTTCCAGGGTCAGGGTTTCATCTAGCAGTAACCCTTCCAATTGATTCTGAACATAAGCAGTATCAACATTCAGGAAAGAGAAACTTTCCAACCATGCGTTAACCGCCAGATCGCTGGAAACAATAGCCGCGTTGAAGGTTTCCCGAATATAGTCAATATTAAGCGCACCTTCAATGCTGAATTGTTGAACACCGATATTCAGCGCAAAATCACGGATCTGAGTTACCGAAAGTTCATTGATGGAACTTACCCGGAAAAATTGTGCGATCGCAGTTTCCGCCGCCGAACCATGTTCTTCCAAGTACGCTTCAACATTAAACCAGTGTAGGGAACTGACACTAACCTCCTGTTCATAGAGATACTCTACAATTTGGAGTTTAGTAACTTCGCTGATGCTTTCCACCCCAAAAGTCGCTTCGACATCTCCAGTAAAAGTAAACCGGAAGTAGTCATAATCAACTATCTGAGACAAGCCACCATAAATAAAATCGAGAACCACATTAGTGCTGAGAGTTTCTACGTTTTCCACACCGTAGAATTCTATTAGCAAGCTGCTGTACTCTTCCCGCAGAATTTCCAGTGCTTCCTCATCTACCACTTCAGCCAGGCTCAGACCCTGCTCTAAAGCCTGACCAACCACAAAACGATAAATTTGCTGTTCACTGAGAACCGCTACATTTGTCACTTGATAAAAAGCTGTCAGTTGGGCCGCATATTCAGTCCTGACAACCTCAAGATTAAACGGAGTTAGGGTATTTTCAACATCAAAGCCTTCCGTAAATAGATAGAGGCGAACCTCATCATCAGTCAGAGTTTCCAGCGTCCGACCTAAAGACTGTGCCTGTTGTTCCAGTGCCGCTCGATATTTAATTTTAGCAAACCGGATGTTAATAGCAGGCGCTGCATCCCCAAACACAAATTGAACTACATTTTCATCCGTAAAATCTTCGCCAAAAGTAGCCGTGAGAGCCTCCGAGAAAATAGTCTGGTAATAGTTGACATTAACCACATTAACCAGCTCATTAACCCGTCCCGAAACTCGGCTTTGATTGATGACGAACGAGTTAACTTGAGTATCGATCAGAAACCTGACATCCGAAACTCCGAAAAATGCTTGCAGTTCAGTCCCAAATAATCGGCGAATTTCAGCCAAGTTAATAGGAGTAGGATTAACACCCAAATTTGCTCCCGCACCCAACGTGAAAGAAATCACCTGTTCCGAACTTAAAGAATTAACCTGTTCTACCTCAATTTCGTAGAACTCAGCCAGTTGTTCAGCATATTGAGTCACCACATAGTTAACATCAACCTTAACATTAGCTTGAATGCTGTTGATGACCTGCTGATTAGACAGTTGTGTAGCGCTCTCAACATTGAAAAAGTCCTGAACTTCTTGCGATTGGCTTTGTTGCACGAAATCCAGATGTACAAACACAGAAGGATTAACGTTTTCTGGTAAGCCTTCCCGTTGAATAAATGCCAGCACTTCCTGCTGAGTAGCACCTTCTCCCAGAGCTGCAGTGATTCGTTCACCATAGATAGATTGCAGATAGCTAAAACCTAATTGAGCCGAGGTATTTAACCCTTCTTGCAAACCAATGGTATTTACAAAGGTAAATACTTGAGAGTTGGTGATTTCGGCAATTTCAACACCAAAAAATGCTTCTAAACGCTGGCGATGAACTGCTCGGAAGTAGTTGAGACTTACTAAGGTAGAAGGAGTGACTCGTTCTAAACCCTCGTCGGAACTGATAAACCGCACAATCTGAGCATTAGTCAGGTTAGCAATTTCTGTCCCAAAGTGGGATTCAATAGCTGTCACCGACTGCTGATTTGACAGTATGAAATTCAAATCAATCAGAACTGACGGACTCTGACCCTGTTCCAGACCAACTTCAACAATGTAACTGAACAGTTGAGCATTAGTAATATTCTCAATGGAAGTCCTAAAGAAGGCTTCTATTTGGCTGCTGTAGGTGGCTTGAAAGTGAGCAAAGTTTATATTCGGACTGGGGGAAAATCCACGCTCTAAGCCTTCCCCTTCTATGAAGTTGACAATTTGCAGGTAACTTAGCTCTTCAACAGAGCTTACGCTGTAAAATTCGGTTAATTGCTGACCAAAAGTCCTTACATAAAACTGGATATCGACAAAAGGAGATGGGTTAATCCCGGCTTCTAAAGCATTCTCATCTAGCCAATCTAAGAGTTCCCGAGTGGAAATCGTGGTAACATCTTGAACCCCGAAAGCTATTCGTAACTCAGCTTCATAGGTGGTCAGAATGTAATCTACATCCAGAACAACGTCTAATGGTAATTCGGGTTCTTCCGGTTCGGGTTCGGGTTCGGGTTCGGGTTCGGGTTCGGGTTCGGGTTCGGGTTCGGGTTCCGGTTCGGGTTCGGGTTCGGGTTCGGGTTCGGGTTCCGGTTCGGGTTCGGGTTCCGGTTCGGGTTCGGGTTCGGGTTGCTCTGCTATAGGAGGTATTACCGGTAATGGGGGTATCTGTGGAATCTCGGGTGCTGTAGCATCGATATCATCATCGACATCATCATCGACATCATCATCGATATCATCATCGACATCATCATCGATATCATCATCGACATCATCATCGACATCATCATCGACATCATCATCGACATCATCATCGACATCATCATCGACATCATCATCACTCTCAAGAATTAAAGCGAGATTACTTTCTATTTGAGCAAACAGTTCCGAGATATTGATTTCAGTTAAACTGCTGAGGCTGAGAGTTCTTAAAACCTGGGAAACCGAGAAGGAAAGACTAAACTCGCGCCGTTCAGAAATACCGAATCTTACCCAGTGGTCGATCGCATTAATTTCCCCACTTTCAACAAAGGGAACTAAATCGGGGTTGAGTTGCAGGTATTCGCTCACATCAAAGATATTGCTAAACTGCCGATTTTCAGACCGACCCCTGGTGATAAAATGACTAAAGGCACTAATTTGTATACCTAGGTTAGCTGATTCTTGCAGTAACTGACTAACGTCTGGGTTAAGTTGTAGGTAGGTATTGGCATCAAATACTCGGCTAAAACGGCGATTTTCAAATTGTCCAAAACCCAAAAAGTGAGCAAACTTACTAACTAAAGTTTCCTGGGTAATAGCAGCCAAGTCTGGATTCGCTTCTGCATAAAAACTGGCGCTAAAAAAGTCGCTAAATTCTCGAGCTTCATTCAGACCAAAATCCAAGAAGTGACTGAAGGCTTCTTCACGATTGATGACTAGGGAAAGGTCCGTGTTTTTCTCTAGGTATCGAGTCACACTGAAGAAAGCACTAAATTCGCGACCTTCAAATTTCCCAAATTCGAGAAAATGCTCCCGTGCATTAAACTGAAAACCCGCTGATTCTAATTCTAATTTAAACTGTGCGAGGTCAGGGTTTTGAGCTAGATATACTTCCTCATCAAACAGTTGTTCGATAATAAAGTCCCGAAGATTTACTACTTCACTCAGCGGATTGACAGGGGTGGCTGTGGTAGTAACTTCTACCGCCGGATCATCTACACTTTCTGTAGGCAATAAAAACGGAGTTTCTGCCTCTAAATCGTCGAAAATATCATCTATTTCCTCATCTTCTAGGAAGACTGTTGTCAAAAGTTCTTCGTCCATGCTAGAAAAATCCTCAATTGGAATAATTAACAATCAATGGTTTAGTTCAAATTTAACCCATCTGTGATCTGGTAAATCACTTAGAGTTATCATCTGAGGCTCACAACAGCCTATAATGCTGTAACGGCATAATCGGGGATAATCACGTCCTCAATGTACCACTAAGCAGTCAGATGGGTTGTAGTCCAACTTCTGAGCAATGGGAACAGATGGCCTCCTGTTAATATACAGATAGTTCCAGAACGACAAGTTGACATGGTGTAATATACCATTAGATCAGTTTTATGTGATCTTGAGCTGGGGTTGGTCGCCAAGGAACTTGGCTGATCAGCAATCCGAGGGTTTCCGGTTTGTACCCCTCATTATAAGGGTATTGTTTAAGATATCCATGAAGTCTTGGTCAGAAAATTATTAATCTACAAAAGTGCGATCGCTTTACCATAGCACAACTCGCACAAAACCCGAAAAAAGGATTTTATGCGTAGGCAATTAGGGGCTAATTTGAGCTTGGACACACCCTTTAATTATCAAACTAAATTGGAAGTGGGATGAATTTTAGGTTAACCCCTAAACAATCTGAATCGAGCCAAACAATTATAAACAAGATGATCGCTCCGGATCAATTGTTCCCCAAAAAATGGCAGATCATATCACCCACTGTCAAATTTGACTGGAGGAAGCGGGGGAAGTAGATAACCGATAACCCATCCCTCTCACTGTTTCAATGCGATCGCTTCCCAATTTTTTCCGCAGATACCCCACATAAACATCAACGATATTAGAGCCGGGGTCATAATCATAACCCCAAACTTGATCAAGTAACTGTTCTCGACTAAGTACCTGTTCCGGGTGACGCAGAAAAGTCTCCAATAGGAGAAATTCTTTAGCGGAAAGTTGGAGAGTGCGATCGGCCACCTGTACCTCACGAGTGTACAAATTCAAGCAGATATTAGCGGTGGAGAGAGTTTTATCATCATCAGCATTTTTAGAGGGTTGGTTGCGGAGTCTAGCGCGGACTCTAGCCAGCAATTCAGCGAAGCGAAAGGGTTTAGTCACATAATCATCAGCCCCCGCCTCCAGACCCGCCACCTTGTCGCTGAGGTCATCCCTAGCGGTGAGGATGATAATGGGTAAAGTTTCCCCCTGACCGCGCAATTCTTTTAAAATCTGGAAACCGTCGCGGTCAGGAAGTCCCAGGTCTAGGATCAGCAAATCAAAGTTCTGGCTACACGCCTGCTCTAAAACATCTTGTCCACTATTAGCGATCGCAGTGGTAAAACCACTAGCCCGCAGTCCCTTTTCCAAAAAAGCAGCTATCCGGGGTTCATCTTCAGCAATTAAAATCCGGCTCATGGTACAAGGCCTTTAGTTAACTAACTAATACGGGCGACTGTTAAAATGTTGAGTAATGTAAATATGGGCAGCACCTAGCTTAATTGTGACATGACTCCTGCCGTTCTTATCCAAAATCTCCAAAAACGTTACGGCTCAGTAGAAGCCGTGAAAGACATTTCCTTAGAAATTCAGCCAGGGGAAATTTTTGGCTTGCTTGGTCCTAATGGCGCTGGTAAGACCACCACCCTGCGATCGCTGTGTACCTTAATCACTCCCGACGCTGGAAAATTAGCGGTTTCGGGAATTTCAGTTCTCGAGGAGCCGAAATTAGTGAGACAGCGCCTTGGCTATGTAGCCCAGGAAGTAGCCATTGATAAAGTTCTCACAGGTCGGGAACTGTTGCAACTACAAGCCTCCTTGTACCATATCCCCCGTCCTCGCATCAAAGATCGCATTGAAACTGTGTCCAATTTGCTAGGCTTGGGGGAATGGATTGATCAAAAAACCGGGACTTATTCTGGGGGTATTCGTAAGCGTTTAGATCTCGCTTCTGGACTTCTGCATCAACCTGATGTTTTGGTCCTTGATGAACCGACTGTCGGGTTAGATATTGAAAGTCGGGTGGTAGTGTGGGATTTCCTGCGACAATTGCGAGAACAAGGAATCACAGTGTTGATTACCAGCCATTATTTAGAGGAAATAGATGCTTTAGCCGATCGCGTCTCCATCATTGATAAAGGGGTAGTAATTGCCACCGGAACCCCCTCCGAATTGAAAGACAGAGTAGGAGGCGATCGCATTACCCTGAGAATTAGGGAGTTTTCCCCCTTATCAGAAGCCCAAGCCGCCAAAGCCCTATTAGAGCCGCTTCCCTGTGTCCAAGAGGTAATCATCAATCAGGCTCAGGGAAACTCTCTTAACCTCGTAGTTGCATCCCAAAATGATGCCCTATTTACCATTCAACAAGCCCTTAAAGATGCTGGCTTACCCACCTTTGGGATAGCACAATCTCGCCCTAGTTTAGATGATGTCTATTTAGCGGCGACAGGTCAAACCCTAATGGATGCAGAAATAGCCGCCGTCGCCACTCGCGACCCCAAAGCCGAGAAAAAACGCAATATGCGTTAACTTGTCTAAAATAACCTGTTAATGGAGACTTGCCAACCATGAGTAGTACCAGCATTAATCAGTTATCAACCGCTGAAATTAGACCCGAAAAAACCAATGATATCGCCGATTTTGTGCAGGAAACAGCGGCTTTAACCCGTCGTTTATTTATTCAATTAAAGCGACGACCATCAACCCTAATAGCCGGAGTAATTCAGCCATTAATGTGGTTGATTCTGTTCGGTGCATTATTCCAAAATGCCCCCCAGGGCTTATTTGGAGAAACTGATAATTATGGTCAGTTTTTGGGGGCGGGAGTGATTGTCTTTACCGCTTTTGCGGGGGCTTTAAATGCCGGATTACCGGTAATGTTTGACCGAGAATTTGGGTTCCTTAATCGGCTCCTAGTAGCGCCTTTGGCTTCCCGGTTTTCCATTGTTTTAGCCTCGGCGATTTATATTGTCACCCTCAGCTTTATTCAAACGGCGGCGATTGTCACTGTCGCGGCATTTATCGGGGCGGGATTGCCAGGAATTGCCGGATTAGCAGTAATTGCCCTGGTGGTGTTATTGTTGGTTTTGGGGGTAACGGGTTTAAGTTTAGGTCTGGCTTTTGCCCTCCCTGGTCACATTGAACTAATTGCGGTGATTTTTGTGACTAATTTACCGCTATTATTTGCTAGTACCGCCTTAGCGCCTCTGTCATTTATGCCTCGGTGGTTACAGGTGGTGGCTACCCTGAATCCATTAAGTTATGCGATCGAGCCAATTCGCTATCTTTATACCCATGAGAGTTGGTCTTTCGGTAGCGTGGTCATGGCGGCTCCTTTTGGTAATATAACTTTTGGGGTGGCTTTGGTGGTATTGTTGGCGTTTGCGATCGCCTCCTTATTAATCATTCAACCCCTGTTACGCCGTCGGTTTGCTTAATAGTCTGACCAATGCTTAAATTGCCATACCTCTTCTGTACAGGAGAGGTATGATTTCATCTCAAATTAGGTTAATATTTTAGGGCAATAGGGTCTAATAAGCGAGAATAGTTGAGGATAAACCTATTGCCAGATATGTGAAACCCAAGGAAGCGGCCCAAATCCTTGGAGTCCATGAAAGAATACTCCAAGGATGGGACAAAAATGGCTCAATCGAGACCATCAGAACTCCTGCTGGGCAACGACGATACAACGTTGAGTCTTATGCTCCCTTCTCAGGCAGTGACAAACGCAAAGTCGTTATCTATGCCAGAGTTAGTAGCCGCGCCCAGCAGTCCGACCTCAACCGACAGGTAGCCGCACTGTCCAACCTCTACCCCGAAGCAGAAGTCGTCTCCGAAAACGGAGGCGGGCTCAACTTCAAGGGAAAGAAAATGCTGGCCTGACTGGGACATCATTTGTCAGGAGATGTCCGCATGGTTGTCATTGCCCACCCAGACCGACTGGCAATATGGGGATTTGACTTGTTTCGATGGCTCTGCGAACAAAACAGGTGTGAACTCGTGGTTCTCAATCGGACAAGTCTCAGTCCAGAACCAGAAATGGTTGAGGACATCCTCGCCATCCTCTACGGCTTTAGCTCCCGACTCTTCGGAGCAGGTAAATACAAAACTCAGGTCAAAGAAGATCCGGATTTACCCCAGCCCCGAGCTAAATCAAGTCTGGCGTAAATGGCTGGCGGCTTGTCGGTATTGCTACAACCAAGCAATTGCTTTGCAGAAAAGCGGTAAACGACTAAGCAAATTGAAGTTACGCAACGAAGTGATGCAGAGCGATTTGCCAGAGTGGGTCAAAGAAACGCCTTGTCACATCCGGCAAAATGCAATATTCGATGCCCATCTTGCCTTTTCAGCCAGTCCTGGCGCAAGGTTTAGAAGTTGTCGGGATAGTTCTCAAGCCATCAAGTTTAATGATGCTAATTTCTCTTCAGGAAGTTGGTATCCAAGACTGACGAAAGGATTAACTTTCAAGGTTTCCGAACCTATTCTATCGACTTGCGATCAAGGAACCCAGCTAGTCTTTTCTAAAGGACAATGGTTTGCGGTTTTCCCTAAACCTGTTGCCGTTACCCCAACTGAAGCTACTGGCGTGATTGCATTAGATCCGGGCGTCCGAACTTTTATGACTGGGTTTGATGGTTCAAAATTTCTGGAATTTGGTTCTGGAGATATTGGACGCATCACTCGATTGTGCCAACATCTGGATGATTTGATGAGTCGGATTGCCTCATGTCCTAGCAAAAAACGGCGACGGCGCATGAGGCGGGCTGCTCAACGGATGAGAATCAAAATCCGCAATCTAATTGATGAGGCCCATAAACAAATTGCCCATTATCTGACTCGTAACTATAGCCTGATTTTCCTGCCCACCTTCGAGACTTCCGATATGGTTGCCAAGGCGAAGCGGAAAATCAAATCCAAGACTGCCCGCGCCATGCTGACATGGGCGCATTATCGATTCAAACTAACCCTGAGACATCAAGCGGAAATAACTGGAACCACAGTTGTAGATGTGACGGAAGAATACACCAGCAAAACCTGTACTCACTGTGGTCATGTGCATTCCCAGCTAGGTGGCTCAAAAGTGTTCCGATGTCCTGAGTGTGGGTTCACTCTACCCAGGGACTGGAACGGTGCTTTTGGAATCTTTCTAAAAGTTTTGCGGGATACCGCCTCTGTTACCTTAACGGGTAATAGTGCTATCGTCGCATTGTCAGGCAATAGCCGGATAAATGTCGCGTAAATGTATCAGGTATGATTACAGTAGTTGTTGGAATCTGATAGTCATGATGAAATTAACACCTTTGAAATTTACCCTAGGTTTGAGTATTTCTGCGATCGCTACTTTCGGCTTCGGGTCTGCGGTTCAGGCAGCACCGGAATTAATCGCCCAAGCCACCATTAATCCCCTGCAAGATTTTGATAGTCGTAATAGCACTACCGACTCCTCCAATACCCTTAATCAGCGGACATTGTTTGATATTCTCCACAGTGTCCAGCAAGGTCGGTTTGATATGAATGGGGAATTCATCCAAAATCAACAAAATCAAAATATCCAAGATGCGGCGGCGGAATTTCGCCAAAGACAACGCCAGGCGATCGAACTTCAACCCAGCCTAGAACCCACGGCAGAAGTTGAGTAAAACCTATTGGGGAGGGGTTGTAGAGAATTAATCGCCCTATTTAATGATTAATTTGACCACAGCCTCCCCCGATGATATTAGACATTGATAAATTATCTGTGATTCATCCATTTTACAAAAACTTCTCATTCTGGCTAAATCCTTTACAGTAGCTTGATGATATCTAGCATTTTTGGGGAGCCTCAAACCACAACTTCCCCTGGAAAAGGGCTATTGATGGGGAACTATGATTTTGCCGGCAAGTGTAACAGTCAAAAATAGACCTGGTATTGATATATCATAAGAATTCAACCGAACTGTCAGGATTATCGGTCAAAGAGCATGAACCAAATGTCATCGCCATATTATTGACAATAGCTAATGTAGCTGTTACATTTGTTTTGTGATATGAAAACCCGAAGAGCATGATTTGCCTCTCTAGTTTGCATGAGCGTAAATGGCTGATTCATGTTTCTATTATGGAGACTTGCACCGCCACATAATAGGGTGATTGAGCAATCTAGTGGTTGCTTATGTGATTGATTTTTAATTTTTTGACCACAACCGTGTATCTACCAGGAATGAATTACCATGACCGCCGAATTAATACCTAACCCCACACAGCCCGAAAGTAGCAGGCCCAACCCGAATGCGATCGATGGTGGCTTAATCATCGAAGGGTTTATGAACCAGGAGAACCGCCTCATAGGTACCGGAGGTAGTGATTTGATCGCTGGTGGGGACCTGAATGATGTGATATATGGGGGGGACGGGGGCAATAATACCCTATCTGGAGGTGCGGGAGATGACATCATTTACGGAGGTAAGGGAGATGACCTAATTTATGGTGGTCAGGGAAATGACATCATCTACGGCGGGGAAGGTAAGAATACAATCTCCGCTGGAGAAGGGAATAACACCCTATTGGGAGGTGCGGGAGATGACCTCGTTTATGGTGGTAAGGATGATGACATCATTTATGGGGGTAAGGGCAGTGACACAGTCTATGCTGGAGAAGGCAATAATCTGCTGTTTAGTAACCTGGGAGATGACCTCGTGTATGGTGGTCAGGGAAATGACATCATCTATGGAGGTCAGGGAGATGACATCATCCACGGCGGGGAAGGCAATAATACCCTGTTGGGAGATAAGGGTAATGACCTAATTTATGGTGGCACTGGTAACGATACTATTTACGGTGTCGAAGGTAATAACACCATACTTGGTGGACCTGGAAATAACCTGATTTTTGGTGGTAAGAATGATGATGTTATCCATAGCGGTAAAGGGGATAACACCGTTTATGGTGGTCAGGGGAACGATCGCATTTCTGCCGGGAAAGGTAATAGCCTTCTGACCGGGGGTAAAGGATCTGATACCTTTAGCTTAGTTTCTAGTGACCCCGATAAGGAGTCCTTCAGCATTCAAGAGTTGTTTGGACTCGACACCATCACAGATTTTACTGTGGGTGAAGATCGCATCCAATTAGATGCGGATATTTTTGATGCCTTGGGAGGGGCGGAAAACCTCGCTGATAGTGAGTTTACCACAATTGCCAACTTTGATCCGACTAATCCCACCAATACCGGAGGGGCTAACCTAGTTTATAATTCCACCAGTGGCGTTTTGTACTACATTGACGGCACTGGACAAGCCATTCCGATTCTGAATTTAGGAGAAGGGTTAGATGACCTCGACTCCGACAGCTTCGATTTAATCTAGTAGCTGGCTGGGTGCTAGGTGGAGATATTTTTCTTAACTGAAATTACCATATTTTTGGTAATGTATTAAGATTTATGAAATTTTGCCGGATAATAGTGGGGGTAGTTTAGGCTACATACGTGGCTGTTAATTTAACTAATTATTAATTGTGAAAAAAGTAAGTATTTATACACACAAAAAACGATGAATTATGAGGATTAGTAACCAGTCAACAAACCAACCATCCCCAGCGGCTCAGTCCCTAGCCGAGCGAGGTTTATGGTGTCAGCAGCAGAAAGATTATGGGAAGGCGGTAGATTGGTATAAAAGGGCGTTAGAGGTTTATTTTCCTTGGGCGGAGGTACATTATAATCTGGGATTTGTCTTAGAAAAATTGGGAGATGTAGAGGATGCGATCGCCTGTTACCGTCAAGCGATAATCCACAAGCCGAACTACACCAACGCCTATTATAACTTAGGGTTAATCCTACAACAGTCAGGGCGAGAAATCGAAGCGATCGCCGCCTATCAAAGCGCGATTTATCTGGAACCAGAAACCCCCATGCCTTATAGTAATTTAGGGGGTATTTTAGTAGGAAGAGGGGAATATCAAACCGCCTTAGAGATTCTCGGAGCCGCCCTCAAAAAGTGGCCGCAGACAGCCAGCCTCCATAATAACCTCGGTCGATCGCTATTAGGAAAACAGGATGGGGATAGGGCGATCGCCGCCTTTTTAAAAGCCGTACAACTGCAACCGGACAGTGCCATAATTCAACATAACCTAGGGAAAGCCCTGCAACAACAGGGAAGCCATATAGCCGCCCTAGAGTGCTTCCAAAAAGTGTTAAGCCTAGCGCCAGAATTTCCGGGTATCCATAGTGATTTAGCCTGGTCTCTGATGGAATTAGCAGATTTTCCAGAAGCGATCGCCCATTTAAAAGAAGCCATTAAAGGGCAGGAATTCCTGTTAACCGCCTATATAACCCAAAGTGAAAACCAAAGCGTTGACGGCAGTTTAGGAGAAGCCCAAAAAGCCTGCGCCCAGCTACTACAAGCACTCAACCAAAACGATATATCCGTGAGTGTGATCAAACTAGCCCAAACCTACTTTCACTTAGGTCAAGCCTTAGCAGAATACCAGAACTTTGGAGCCGCCGAACAATACTATCAAAAAACCCTGAAACTGCAACCAGACTTCACCGGCGCCCATTTAGCTTGGGGAGACATTCTGAGGGAACAGGGTCGTATCAAAGAAGCCCAAAAACATTATAACCAGAGTTTAGAACTATTAACCGCCGAACCCGAAACCAACCCACCCCTATCTCAACCCATTCCCGACCTACCAGAGTTACCCCCGGCTGACCCCGACCTACCAGCCTGTCAGGGATTAGACTGCCATCCTTGCCTAAAGCCGATTATAGAAAACTTTTCCCCCCAACAGGTAGGCAGCCATCAATACAAATTGAAACCCCCAGCGCCCTTACCTTTATGGAACATCACCGGAAACGTGACCATTTTACCCCAGGGGCGGGCGATTGTTGATCCGCGTCGCAATTGGTGGAAAGTCTGTAACGCCACCGCCATAATTAACGCGGAAGGGGAGATGCTGCCGCCATTTTCCCGATTTTATCCTACCCCCTTACCAGGTTGCCGTAACCATGACCCTCGCCGCCACCCAATTTTTGCCAAGGATGGACTCACAGAAGCAGAGGCGATCGCCGGAACTGTTGCGGTAGTATCAGGAATATCGGGTAGTGTTTACTTTCACTGGATGGTTGACGTACTGCCGCGATTAGAAATTTTGCGACAGGCTGGCTACAATTGGCAGGATATCGATCGCATTGTAGTGAACAGTATCCGTCACCCCTTCCAACGAGAAACCCTGCAACGGTTAGGTATACCAGAATCCCAAATAGTCGAAAGCGACATTCACCCCCATATCCAAGCAGATCAGCTTTTAGTTCCTGATTTTGCCGGACCCGTAGGCTATCCACCACCGTGGGTGTTAGCTTGGCATCGTCGGACTTGGCTACAGGAGGAAACCGCAGGGGTTAACCTTAACTCAGAGGGCTTTCTGGAACTCTCTGACCCACAGAAATCTAAATTAGGTGATGAAAAACCACCAAAGCTCATCTATATCAGCCGTCATAGCGCCAAATATCGGCGGTTGTTAAACGAAGAGGCGATCGCCTCCCTATTGCAGCAGCGGGGATTTACCACCATCAACCCCGAAACCCTATCTGTAGCCCAACAGGCTCAAGTATTTTCCCAGGCGAAAGTCATTGTCGCATCCCACGGTAGCGGGTTAACCAATTTAATTTTCTGTCAGCCTGGAAGCACCATCATTGAACTCATGTCTCCCCACTACATTCGGCCTTACTTTTGGGGGTTAAGTAGGCAAGTGGGACTCCATCACTACTACATCACCGGAGAAGCCTTAGACTGCTATCCCCTCCGACAACTGATGTATCCTACTGCCTTAACAGAAGATATCTGGATTAACCCAGAGACCTTGCTAGAGTTGCTAGATTCTATACTCGCCACCGATACAGCCAGCCTCCCGACTTCTAGCCAGAAAAATGATCTCACCCAGCCATCAATGTCTAAGGTTACTATGATCAATTTTCCCAATTTAAGCGAAACCGCCCTAGCCGCCGGGTTTCAGAAACAAGCTGAATTTCATCTCCAAGGGGGTGACATTGATGCAGCCATAGCCGCTTGTGAACAGGCGCTTCACCATGACCCTAATTCTGCCATCACCTGTCAGTTGTTGGGTAAAGTTTGGCAACAGCGGGGCGATGAATATTGGTCAAGATATTGGTATCAAAGGGCGCAGGCTCTTGGTTATAGGGAATCTGTGGTTGAGAGGAAAGACCCCCCCCAACCGGAAAGCCCAAGTCAGGGGAAACCAGAGATTCCTCAAGCCCCAGAGGAGCCACCATCGGATATGGTGGCACAGGTAGAAGCGAATTTGCAGGAAAAACAATTTCAGCAGGCTTTGAGTCTGTGTCAGCAGGCTCTGGCATTAGACCCCGAGGCGGCGAATATTTACCCCCTGTTGGGTAAGGCTCTGTTGGGGTTGAAACGATTATCGGAGGCGGTGGCTGCTTTTGAGAAGGCGGTGCAGTTGAACCCCGCAGATGCCACAATTCACACGAATTTGGGAAGTCTCTATGCTCAAATGCAACGCTGGGAACAGGCGGTAAAATGCTATGAAAGGGCGATCGCTCTCCAACCGAACTTGGTAGCGGCTCATCGGAATTTGGGTAAAGTATGGCAGAAGTTGGGACAACCTCAGCAAGCCCTTAGTTGTCGATATCAGGCTTTGATTTTGCAGCCAGACCAGGGGGAAGCCTCGGAGTTTTTGGCGGTGGGTAATAGCCTTTTACAAGGTGGCAGACTCCAGGAGGCTGAGGTGTGTTATCGCCAGGTGGTCAGGCGATCGCCCCACGATTCCCAAGCCTATCACAATTTGGGGGAGGTTCTCTCGGCTCAAGGTTTGTGGTCCCAAGCGGAAGCCGCCTATCGGCGCGCGGTGGAGTTGCAACCGGACTCTTTTGAATCTCGCAATAGTTTGGGACAAGCCCTGGTGGCTCAAGAAAAGTGGGATGATGCGATCGCCTGTTATGGTCGCGCCCTGGAACAAAATCCCCGCCTGTTGATGGCTTTGGAAAATTTGTCTAAGGCTTTACGCCATAGTAACAAGACCTTACCTTCTAGTCAGGGGCGTTGGTTAAGTTTGATTGCTGGGCGACAAATACCCGAAGAGTTGCCACCGCCAGGGGGTGGGGCTTTTGCGCCGCCAGATGTAGATGTAGCCTTGGAAAGGGCCACGGAGTTATATCAGCAAAAACGCTATCAGGCTTGCGTCCAGCAGTGTCAGCAGGTGGTGCAGTGGCGACCGAGGGAAGCCAGAGCATATAGTCTCTGGGGGAAGGCTCTGGTCGGTTTGGAGGCTTATGGTAAGGCGCTACGCTGCTATCGACAGGCGATCGCTTTGGAACCGAAAAATGGCCTATGGCATCAGGAGTTAGGGGAATTGTGTCTGCAAGTGCGACGCTACCCAGAGGCGATCGTCAGTTTACAGGAAGCTGTCAAATTAAAACCCCATCCCCGCATTTATCGCAGTCTAGCCAGCGCCTGGGGAGCCTTGGGTAAAGAAGGGGCGGGTTGACAAGGCTGGCTGGTCGGAAGCATGGCTGACCGTGGAACCCGCCCCTACAGGACTGTTTGTTTGAAGCTATCCAGGCGAAACCGGAACTGGCTTCCCTGGGGGAATGTTTGGTTGGGATAGGGGGTTATGGCGTAGGGGGCAGAAAACTCAGGCGATCGCTTGTTATCAGGTGGCTGTTACTACCCACCCCCACAGTGCTAAGGCTCATCAACAGTTAGCCGAAGCCCTCTATCATTTAGGGCGACAGGGAGAGGCGATGACCTATTATCGTCGCGGATTTGAGTTAGCCGAACGTCGGGAGCCTACACCCCCCCGACAAGTTCAGCCACAACCACCTTGGTGGGAGCGTTTTCCCGGTTTCGGTTGGCTGAGAGGGAACCGCAGAAGGCTTCCTATAGGGGAAGATTATCAATCTCCGTTACCTACTTCCCACCACCAGATTTTACCCTCTCCACCCGTGGCGGTTTTGCCCCCGGTGCAATCTGTGAGTTCCCCGACAGCAGACACCCAGAAACCTCCTCAGCGGCGGGTAGAAGAACCTGTAACCCCCCCAAATCACATCCCTATGGGGGGGGTGGCTTCTGCATCACCACCGGGTCAACCAGGCTGGGAAGAGGCGATCGCTGCAGCCACAGGGGAAAATTGGCAGGGCTGTGTTGATATTTGTCGCCACCTGCTCGAGAGGGAACCGGAACGCCTGGAGGTGTTGCAGCTATTAGCCCAGGCTCTGGAAGCCTTGGAGCAATGGTCTGATGCCGCTGGGGTCTACCAAAAAGCGGTGGCTTTGGCTCCTGAACATGGGGAAATGTGGGTGCATTTGGGGGATGTTTATGTGGTTATGCAGGCTTGGGAGCAGGCGATCGGCGCTTATCAAAAGGCAGTGGCTCTGGCTCCCGATTTGGTCTCAGTTTGGGAGGTGTTGGGGAACCTGGAGTTGGGACGAGAAAATTGGTCGGAGGCGGCGGAAATTTATCGCCGGGTGCTGGAGTTGAATCCCAACAGTTGGGAGGTTTATCATAAGTTGGGTGATACTCTCCAGGAGTTGGGTCGCATTGATGAGGCGATCGAAGCCTTCCGGCGGGCCACGGAGTGCGCCTCGGGAAAGGCAGGGGGATGAGAATGATTAAAATTTGTAAAAGAATGAAAGCGATCGGGTTTTATGAGGTAAAATTATGGTAATTGTTTTCCATGTAAAATATACCATAAATTTGGAGGAGTTTTTAGACCTTCCGGAAACTCAACCTGCGAGTGAATATCTGAAAGGAGAAATCACCCAGAAACCGATGCCTCCAGGAGAAAATAGCACCTTACAAATCCGTTTAGGGACGGTTATTAATGAGGCTTTTTTACGCCCAAAGTTAGCTCATGCCTTTACCGAGTTATGGTGTGACTTTGGCGGACAGTCCCTCGTAACCGATATCAGCGTTTTCACTTGGGAGCGCATTCCCCGAACTGAAAAAAGGAGAATTGCGAATGGCTTTGAAGTTCATCCAGATTGGGTTATTGAAATTTTATCTCCCGAACAATCAGCCAATCAAGTGATCAGAAAAATCATGTTTTGTCTGAGTCAAGGAACACAGTTGGGATGGTTGGTCGATCCGAAGGATGAATCGGTGATGATACTGAAACCGGACTCATTTCCGGAAGTTAAACTGGGAGAGGATATTTTGCCGGTTTGGGAGCATCTCAAAAAGTTTCAGCTTTCAGCACGAGAAATGTTTGCTTGGTTAAGTCTTGACAACAGAGAACCGAATCGTTCAATTAATCTAAAATCATCAAATTCCCATGACGATTGATAAAAGCTCACACATCCCATTCCGTCGCCGCCTCGATACTCGTCCAGTCAAGCCGCGTCTAACATTAGCGGAAACTCACTGGAAGTTGGGGAAAGCTTTGGCTTTACGAGAAAAATGGTCAGAAGCAGCGATCGAATTGCGACAAGCGATCGCTTTAGACAACGACTGGCTGGAACCTCAGCGAGAGTTAGCTAGGGTTTTGGTGAAGTTATCAGCCTGGGATGAGGCGGCGGGGGTGTTGCGGGGGGTGGCGGAAGAGTCGCCGGAGGACAGTCAAACCCGGCATTTGTTGGGGGATGCACTCTCCAAGTTGGAGCGGTGGGAAGAGGCGGTGGAGGCTTATCGGGGTGCGATCGCTCTTGATGCGGAGTTCTCTTGGTCTTACAATAATTTGGGGGATGCACTGCTGCGGTTGGAGCGGTGGGAAGAGGCGGTGGAGGCCTATCGGAGTGCGATCGCTTTGAAGGGGGATTTTGCCCTGTCTCACCACAATTTGGGCGAGGCGTTATCGAAGTTGGAGCGGTGGGATGAGGCGGTGGAAGCTTACCGAAGTGCGATCGCTTTAGACAAAGACTCACTGATACTTCAGCGAAATTTAGGTAAGGTTTTGGTGAAGTTATCAGCCTGGGAAGAGGCGGTGACCCTGTGGCAACAGGTAGCGGAAAAGTCCCCAAACGATAGCGAAGTTTGGCATCTGTTGGGGGATGCTTTGTCGGGGTCAGAACGATGGTCAGAAGCGGTGGCAGCCTATCAAAATGCGATCGGTCTTAACCCGGAGTTCTCTGGCTCTCATAATAACTTAGGGGATGCTCTCTTAAAGCTAGAGCGATGGTCAGAAGCGGTGGCAGCCTATCAAAATGCGATCGGTCTTAACCCGGAGTTCTTTTGGTCTCATAATAACTTAGGGGATGCTCTATTAAAGCTAGAGCGATGGTCTGAGGCGGCGGAAGCCTATCAAAATGCGATCGGTCTTAACCCGGAGTTCTTTTGGTCTCATAATAACTTAGGTGAGGCTTTATTAAAGCTAGAGCGATGGTCTGAGGCGGCGGAGGCTTATCAAAATGCGATCGCTTGGCGGGATGATTTACCCTGGTCTCACTACAATTTAGCCGAAGCATTGGTCAAGTTGGAGCGGTGGGAAGCAGCAGTTAAGGCTTATAAAAGGGCAATAGAAATTCAGCCTGATTTGCCTTGTATCTATGAAAAGTTAGGGGATGCACTCCGACATCAAGTCCCCCCCAATCTGGAAGAAATTTCTCAGGCTTATTATAAGGCGATCGAAGTCAATCCCGATAACTTACAGATTTATTATAGAGCTTTAGAAGCTAATCCTCAAGATGCCAAAATTTCTTTAATGTTGGCGGATGCCTTCAGAAGTCAAGGTCAGTTAGATCAAGCAGTTACATTTTATAAAAACACTTTACAAATCGCACCAAATAATACTCAATTGCAAATCAATGCTTGGCAAAATCTGGGAGATATTTGGCGTACTGTTGGGCGTTTAGAAGAAGCAGAAAAAGCTTATCATCAGATCGGGAATTGGAAGGCTAAAACAATTCCATATAAAATTGTATTATTCACACCCTATTATAAAGATCAGCATCCAAACAGACAGGATGAATTAATTTATTGCCTCAGAAAAAATATAGAATGTCCTGAGATTGAAAAAATTGTCTTACTGATTGATGATGGTCATCAGCCAGAACTAGAAAATCCTAAGATTGAAATTATCAGGCTCTCTTCTAGGGCGACTTATCTGGATTGGGTCAAATTAACACAGGCAAGATTTGCTGATAAAATATCAGTTTTGGCAAACACTGATATTTACTTAGATCAATCTATTTCATGGCTTAGAGACATATTTTCTACTAACCCTAATGCTTTTATTGCCCTCAGCCGTCATGAGCAACAAGACTCAGAGCAAACTTTGCACAAGAGTCCCCATCAGTCTCAGGATGTTTGGGCGGTTTATGGAGGATATAATTTTAGTAAATCCTTAAAGAAATCTTTGGAAATTCCTTTAGGATTTCCTCGCTGTGATGCTAAGATTGCCTACTTATTTTCAGTTCATGGTGCCAAAGTTTATAATCCATGTAATCACATCAAGATAGTTCATCTACATGAAACACAGTTAAGGTCTTACGATAAGTACGGTGACACTACGATTTTAGGTAGTACAGCATGGGTTTATCCTAGTAGCAATCTTAGTCAGCCCTCTAAGTTGAAAATGAATGTGTGGACTTTAAATCCAGATGAAGTAGAAAATATTCAAATTAATAATAGTTTGATTCGGTGGCAAGAAGGACACAAAGAGCAAGGTTCAGAGTCTAGGGAAGCAGCCATACAGCCACCAGCAGCCTCAGATTATTGGAGAATAATTCAGTCTCAAGAAAGTATTATTACTGATCCCAAAACCATAAATAATCATTCTCCAGAGAAGCAAACCAGAGAATATTTAGATAAAATTATTGACAAAAGTAGTAATTCTATTTTATTAAGTAGCTTGGAGAAACTTCCTACTATGAAAGGAATTTCTCTAGTAACTTGTTGCATGAATCGAAATGATAATCTTGTACATAGTCTTAAAACTTGGCTAAAACTTGCAGAAATTGATGAAATAATTATCGTAGATTGGAACTCCAATATTCCTGTTAGTCAATCTCTACAAGAATCTGGTATTAAAGATGATCGTATTCTAATTGCTAAAGTTATTGATCAGCCCAGATGGATTCTTACTCTTGCTTATAATGTAGGCCTACAATTAGCAAGATATGACAAAATTCTAAAAATAGATGCCGATAATAAAATAACTTCTGACTTCTTTGAAAAAAATCAGTTAGTTGATCAAAGCGAGTTTTTTGCTGGTGATTGGAAATATTATGAAAATAGATATTTGAATGGAACTTTTTATGTGTGGAAAAAACAATTATCTGAAATTGGTTATTTTAATGAATACATTCAAACTTATGGTTGGGATGATACTAATTTGTACGAAAGATTAACCGAATCAGGCTTAACAAGAAAATTGTTACTAGAGGAAACTCTGAGTAACATTGAACATAGTGACGAACTAAGATTATCGAATAAACCACTTCACGAACAAACGGAATCTCATATAATTAAAAAAATAAAGTCTGATCCAGATTATTTTATTAAGCTTAATAAATTTTTAGTTAATTCAATGCCTAAATGGGCATCCACAAGCAACAGAGTTGAATTTAAACTAATTGGTGGCTTGACAAAAGATTGTGGACAATATCAATTAACATTTCAACAAGTAACTGATTCTCCTAGAATTCCTGAGTATTTGATTGATATGGGGTCACAAATTGTACTCAGATACAAGTTAAGAGAACTTTACAAGAATGATGATTTTATTTTTGATGCTGATGCTTTACAAAAATTTACTGATAAAAACATAAAGCGCATCTGTCTCATGGTAACTCTCTATAATGAAAGCAATAAAAAAAGATGTGAAGAATATATTCAATGCTTAAGAAATAACTTAAATGCAGGTCAGTTTTCAAAAATTATAGTTTTATTGGAAACGGATAAGAGTCAAAAAACTGGGAAATGCACCTATTTTATTAGTGAAGAAATTATAAAAATTCAGCAAAAATATAGTGATATTTTGAGAGTGGAAAAAATCGATTCTCGACCAACTTATCATGATATGTTTGAATTTGCCAATAATTATTTAGAAGAAAATACCATTGTAGTTATTGCTAATGCAGATATATATTTCGACGATACTTTAGCTAAAGTTAAGCAAGTTCACTTAGAGCAAACCTTTTTAGTTTTGTCCCGCAGAGACTTATCGAGAAATTCATCTTTAATCAGAGAATATAAAAATGGCCTTCCCAACTATTTGTCCTCTGATAGCTGGATATTTCAAACTCCCTTACGGCAGGATTTTAGAGCTAATTATCTAATAGGAACTTTCTTTTGTGACTCCTTTTTAAATAATCAGCTATCTAAATCGTCTAATTATTTAGTCTATAATCCATGTTTAAGTATTAACTCATATCACTTACATGACGAATCTTTTAATTCCTCAGAAACCAAAGAGAAGGATACTTCTTTGATACAAAAATTATGGCTAGAAGAATATGAAAATTGTAATCAATCTAATCCTGTAGCAGGTTATCGTTGGTGTACTATAGAGGATGTTATTGAAAATAAAAAAATATATTCTTCACCCCATATTTATCCATCTCGTAATCTAATTTTAAGATTTAATAACATAAATCCCGTAAAATTAATAATATTTATTGATGATTTATTAAACCTTACAGAATCACTTGAAATCAAAATATGGGTTTATGCTTTTGTTGATTTCCATTTCGATAATTTACACAATGTTCATTCATTAATCAAAAACTATAGTGAATATTTGCAAAATCAAAGATTAACTTGTATCGAATATTATGGAGAATGTAATCACCGTGACTATTATCAATTAAAATTAAGGGTTCAGGATGATTGGGATAATTTATTAACCAACATAAAAAATAATACAGAAACTGGGAATAAAACAGCAATCACAGAATTACTAATTGATGATGACTGTGATCTCAATCCAGATCTAACTTCTTTTATGAGTAGAGAATGGAATAAATCTTGGCTCAACCAAATAACCTACACAAATCCTAATTTGTATAAGAGTTATGAGATATACAATAAGATTAGAGAAGCAGAATTAAATTATAAAAAATCTGACCAGCATCGCCAATTTTTATCTTTAGAAATTAACCGTGATTCTAATAATAATCAGCCTCTAATATCTATTGTTACCTCAGTATATAAAGGAAAGCAATTTATGCAGGGATTTTTGAAAAATATTACTGCACAAACAATATTTTCTCAATGTGAGTTAATTTTAATTGATGGTAATTCTCCAGAAGATGAAGGAGAAATTATTGAGAAATTCATTAATGAAAATGGTTTTACTAATATTTATTATCATAGATTAGATAAAGATCCAGGATTATATGAATGTTGGAACACCGCTATTCGTCAAAGTCGTGGTAAATATATTACTAATGCTAACTTAGATGACCGTCGCTCTCGTTTACACCTGGAAATACTAGCTAATCACCTAGAAAATAATCCTCAAATTAGTGCTGTATCTTCAGCACTGGTTGTCACTTACCAACCCAATGAAGATTGGAATTTTTTGACACCAGAGGCAGTTTGGTTTGATGGACTTTCAGGAGAAATAACTTTCGACGACTTATATAAATATAATAATGATGGTATTGTTGTCTCTCGGAATACCCTACACTGTATGCCACTTTGGAAAAAAGACCTACATAGTAAATATGGTTACTTTGATGAACTCAATTATGGTACAAGTGCGGACTGGGAATTTTGGCTCAGATGTTCTTCTCAAGGAGAAAAGTATGGTATAATAGGTTCACCTTTGGGTTTGTACTACCTCAATCCTGATTCCCATAACAGGAGGAATGATGCCGATGGTTCTTTGGAATTACGCATTATTAATAAATATTTTTCTGTAAATCAGGAAAAAGTAATTAAGCAATAAGGCTATAAATATTAACTGACTCTTTGGATGGTTAGACAATTTAAGTTTATGAGTAACAATCAACAGAACATTAACTATCAAGATGCCCCAGCATTATCAGGAGGTTGCTATAGTGAAAAAAAACTCCTAAAACTTGGTTTACCTAACCTTACTGGCAAAAATTTCTTAGATCTTGGTTGCAACATGGGGTTTTATTGTAAATATGCACAGACCCAGGGAGCGTCCCGGGTTGTTGGTGTTGATATTGACAAGCAGGTAATTAATTCTGCCCGTCAGAGCAACGACGGCATTGAATTTTATGATAGTGGTTGGGATAATTTTCCCAGTGGCGAATTTGATGTTATTATTTGTCTTTCCGCAATTCACTATGCAAAAGACCATATCGAATTGATAGAAAATATACGAAATCATTTAAGTCCTGGTGGTTTATTTATTTTAGAAGGAGGAGTCGTTGATATTGGAAAAAATCTTCAATCTGATTTGTTGATCCCGTCATGGCGGCAAGTTGGAGATCGTTGCCGACATTTATCTGAGGGGTTCGTGAAAAATCATTTGTTGGCAGGGTTTAATTGGAGATTGAATGGTGAAAGTGAGCTACGTGGGGGGGATAATATACCACGCTACGTTATTCATGCAATCCCTAAACCAGATGCCGTTGCTAGATCGGCGACAATATGGCATCTTGATATTCAAGAATATGCTGCCTGTCTTGCTCTATCAGCATCAACCATTGTAAAAAATATGCCGTCGTTTAATTATGTTCAGCAACTTGGCTCAATTAGCCCTGAATTCACATCTGATAACTTAATACCTATTCTTTCTGCCCCGGATAATTTTGAGCCATTCGTTGACGATCTGGTTTTTGCATTGATGCCCATAAAGGCATTTACGCGCTTGCATCTTGCACAAAATCTACCTTCCCAACTTTTTCTGAAACTTGTCACAAGATTGTCAAATGCTGGTCTAATAGTAATAGATTCTTAAATCTTGAGAATTTTTGATGGAAATCAAGCCTATATGTAGGGTATCATAGATTTCCATGTATGTAATTTGAGATGTATCTTAGTTTATACCGAATCATGAATGACAATGTATGTATGATGAGTGACTATGTTCGGAACTTGACTAAGCTGATGAACAATGCACTGGAGGGCAATTTCAAAGACTGTTGTGTTGCTGACTTAGGTTCACAAGATCCAGCTATGGCTCAGGCAGTTTTGGACAGTGGTGCTTCTCATTTTATCTTGGTTGACTCTGGGAGTGATACCTATGATAATCCCAAAATTCAGCAAGTGGAGGGAAAGCCTTGGAATTTTAGTTATACTGGAATAGATGTCGCATTCTTTGATTCTCGAAGTTACAAAGATTTTAATTCAAATCGTTTTCAAGAATTGCTGAATAATTTGCTTGGTAATCTATCTCCCAAAGGAATGTTATTCGCCATAATCGAGACTGGAAAAAAACTACCAGGTAAGGATGTGTCCAATCCTATTATCCAAACACCGATAGGCCCACTACCAAGTAACGAATATTTGTTTGGTGATTTATGCAAGAATTGGGCTGTACGATTCCTTGAATGGCTGCCTAGTAATGAACCAACAGTGACCACAAGATTAATGCGTTTTACACCTAAAAAAACCACCTTGTTGTTGATTTTTGCTCGAAGTCAATCTGGTAAAACATCGTTAGCTCGTTCTTTGTTGCAACTCGATCCTTACATACATCTTTCTAATGACTATATCTATAACGAAATTGTGCAACTGGTTAAATCTGGTAAGGGAAAAAACTTACCACCGGAGATAGTTGAAAAAATAGGAGATGGAAGTGGTGTTGCTTGTATGAATTTCAACCGTGCACTTGAAAGTGATTCCGCATTACTGAATCAATATTTATTGCTTATAGAGCCCTTAATTCCATTGAATAAAGATATTGTATCCATGGATTTAGACCTTGTTGATCCTGAAAAAGTTAAATTTATCGTTAATTACTTCTCTATCAGAAATTTTTCTGTTTGGATAGTCATGCGAGATAAAATACTAGACAAATTGATTGTTTAAACCTTAGTTAGTTTGCTAAATTGGGGTAGACATGGGCGCTGGCAATGACTATAATATCACCACTGTCAGCCCGACAGCCAAGGTTGAGGGCGCGACCAAAGGAAAAGTCTTCAGGGCGAATGCTAACGATTTTGACCGGGTAGCGGGAAGCAATGGAGACTGTGGCATCCGTGGAGCCAGAATCGACTATAATAATTTCGCGATCGGTCAGGGTCTGTTGCGTGATGCCGCTGAGTAAGCGGCCGATATGTTGTTCTTCGTTGTAGCATCGGATAACTAGGGAACACTTGACCATAATTTTTATAGGTTGCGGATTCTCAATTTTAGGTTAGCATAATACGGGAGACGTGGAAGGAACCATTATCGTTTCAGAAGGAGTATGTTAGTGTTGGAAGGTCAAGAAAGAGGCGATATTTTTTTTGGGAGGGCAAGAAACCTGCAACAATAGGGTAAAAATGACTACAATCAATTGTTTAATTTAAATTACAACTACAAAAGATAAATGCCGATTTCAAAACATTTAGAAAACCAAAAACTATTTACAAAAACTGATATTTTACTGGCATCTTATCCGCGTTCTGGCAACACATGGATGCGACTTCTTCTCAGTGATGCTATTTTACAGTTACAGGGAATTCAAACAACTACAGGGGGCAATATAGTTCCTGATGCTTATAAAGTCAGTATCAATGAATGGAACAAAAAAGTGTCTATGCCATTAAAGTTTAGAATCATAAAAACTCACGAACCATTGTTTTTTCAAAAAGAAATAGAAACTCAAAATCGAGTATTCTATTTATTTAGAAACCCTGCCGACTGTTTGTGTTCATATTATTATTATCGATTGAGATATTGTAAAGATAGGGAAAGTGAAAATGAAATTAATACCTTTTGTATGGAGTATTTGGATCAGTGGTGTTCTCACATCAAAAATTATATAGAATACAAACAAAGACATCCTGAATATATCATATTTTTGTCATACGAAAAAATTCATAATAACCCTGTGAAAGTTTTGAACTATATTTTAGAAATTTTAGGCTTTTCTAATCATCAAAAAATTTGCGAAATAGCAGTCAGAAATCAGGAATTTAAAAAAGTAAAAAGTTTGTCAAAACTAGAAAAGCCTGATATTATGGGTTTCTGGGAAGATCATGGTTATCAAGAATTCTTTAGGCAAGGCAAGGTTGACAGCGCCCAAAAAGAATTATCGATTGATAGACTTCGGAGTATTCGAGAGAAAGCTGTGCCTATGTATAAGATAGCCAGAGCGTTTGAACCAATTTTTGATTATGAATTTTCTGGCGAATTGTTTGAAAAAACTGTCGATCAAAACATAATCAAGAATCATTTTCTAGCCGCAAAAAAGTATTCTCGTTCAGAAGACTATGAGAAAGCGATCGCCAACTATCGAAAAGCCATTCAAATCAATGCTAACTCTGATTGGTCATATCATAACTTAGGTGATGTCTTGGGAAAAATCAATGCTTGGGATGAAGCGATTATTAATTATCGACAAGCTTTGACAATTAACCCTAACTCAGCCTGGTTTAATTTTTGTCTGGCTAACGCTCTAACTAAACAAGGTAACATAGATGAAGCCGTAACCTATTACCAAAAGGCGATCGCTTTAAAACCAAACCAAAAAATTATCCAGAAAAAACTTCAAGACATTGATAAGGAATACCACGCACTAGCTGAAAAGTGCTGCCAAGAAAACCACCTAGAAGAAGCGATCGCCAACTATCAAAAAGCGATAAAATTTAACCCAGATTCTGCCTGGTATCACTTCGGCTTAGGTAAAGCACTGCAATATCAAGGGAAAGTAGAAGATGCGATCGCCTGCTACCGAAAAGCGATCGACCTCAATCCCAACATCCCAGACTTCCGCCATTTGTTAGGGGAAGCCTTGACCAAACAGGAGCAGTTAGAAGAAGCCATATCTTCCTACAAAGCAGCCTTAGAACTTGCGCCAACGGCTGCTCACTGTTACCGAGGTTTAGGTTTCGCTTTGTACAAAAAGGGGGAACTAGAACCAGGGATCGACTTTTTAAAAAGAGCGATAGAATTAAGCCCCAAATATCTGGCAGCCTACAATCAACTAGGAGAAGCCTTATTTGCTCACGGGGACTTTTCCCAAGCGATCGCCTGTTATGAAAAATCCATCGAACTCAACCCGAAATCTCCTTTCCTTTATGGTCAAATTGCAGAAATACTAGCAGAGCAGGGTCAAATAGAACAAGCAGTGCAATATTACCGAAATGCAATTAAACTTGACTCCAGACATCAAGCTACACATCCTAATTTGGTGGCAGCATTGTCTCCTTCAGAATAGTAGTGTAGGCTAGAAGAGGCGGTGGATGCTTTTCAAAAAGCGATCGCACTTCAGCACTTCATCCCCATTTCCCTGGATTTCAGTAATCGTGCTAGGGTAGTGGTAGGCGGGCTGTGATGTAATGCGATCGCCTCATCCAACCTCCCAGACCGTTTCAACTGATTCGCCTGTCTCAGTAACTCCCCCGCACTCATTCCTTGACTACTCCTCATAACTCACTTCTCAATCCACACCCACCCCTGACATAGACCAGCATCATATCACGATACTTACCCAACTTGACAAATTTCTATGGCTGTGGTATAATAGGGGTTGGTTTCTGCATAGTCTGTGCTTTAGTAGTCTGGGGAGTCAGAAAATTGGTCAGCGATTTTGATAGGGGTAATCAACTGCTGCAGAGCGGTAAGCTAGAAGAGGCTGTGGATGCTTTTCAAAAAGCGATCGCACTTCATCCCCACTTCCCTGGATTTCAGTAATCGTGCTAGGGTAGTGGTAGGCGGGCTGTGATGTAATGCGATCGCCTCATCCAACCTCCCAGACCGTTTCAACTGATTCGCCTGTCTCAGTAACTCCCCCGCACTCATACCAGCGTTATTAATTATTACTAAAACATCAGTCTACCACAGTCTTACTAATCAAATTCTGCCAATCTGGTAAATCTGTCAAAAAACCAATATCCCAACTCTGACCATTCTGCACGGAAAACTTTTTAAAGCACCCCACCCAGTCGGCAATAGTCTCCATTCGATAGTAAGGGGTATATTCCCAAGAGCGATTTAAAAAATCAGCCATGTCCGCATACAAGCCCTTATCATAGTGATACCAAGCCAGCCATACCAGAGTATGATAGCGCACAGAACTCTCCATGGCTCGGATGGACTGGGGTAAATCTTGATGAGCAAAAAACTTATCTAGTACCCTCACTACACAATCAGCCTGAGTTTTGGCGTTTCTGGTGGTGTTCCCCCCATACCGACGATAACCCACGGCAACCCGCGGCCACCAAGTCGCCTCACACCCCATCAAGGCTAAACGCAAGACTAAATCGACATCGTGGGATTGTCGCAACTCCCTATCAAAACCCCCCGCCTTTTCTAGGGAATTCTTTGTGACTAATAAGCTACTGGTTTTGACCGGTTTATACCTTAACCAACTCTCTAAGGTGAGTTCGGGAACTTTATGCCAAGGTTCGACATCAATGATTTGATTACGGAGTTCATCGACAATGCGCCATCCGGTCTGGACGATCGCTAAATTAGGCTGTTGGTCAAATAAACTCACCTGTTGTGCTAACTTTTCTGGTAACAGCCAAAAATCATCGGCATCTAAAAAGGCAATTAACTCCCCCTTGGCTTGGTGAATCCCCAAATTCCGAGCTACAGCAGAACCTTGATTTTCCTGGTGAAAATATCTAATTTTATCCCCTAATGATGCGACTACCTCCGAGGTTCCATCTGTGGAACCATCATCAACAACTATGATTTCATAGTCTTGATAGGTTTGGCTTAAAACACTTTCGATCGCTTCCCCTAAAAAGCGATCGCCATTATAAACGGGAATAATTACACTGACCCTCGGATGTTGATTCAGATTCCGCCTCCTAGTGACTCACAATTAGACTGCAATTATAACACAGGCAACAGGCCAGTTATCCTTCTATACAGGTTGTTCAGAAATCGTGCTAAACATTACCCTCACCCTAAATCTGGATCCCAGGTGGACAGAGGGACTTTGACAGCCTATTGCATAATTACTGAAAAGGTTGTAAGCGATCGCCTAGGGTCTGCCTAGCACATATCCCCTATCGCCGCCAGACAACAAATAGGAACTGCCGACAATTTTTGAGAGAATGCGATCGCCGCCGAGGGGATAGCGGTTTCTTTTTCATGAAATCATGTAATTTTCATCAGCTTAACTGATGATTTGGATACCAGTTATCATCCAATAATTGTTCAAAATTATAAGGGCAATTAGCCGGAAATATACTTTTAGATAAACCCGTTTTTTTGATTACGAAACTTACCGCGACATGATAGATAGAGTCCAATTGGAGAATCAGCTTATTTTGCAAACTCGCGGTCAGTTCATGAATCAAATCATCTCGAAACGCAATTATTTCTGATTGCCAATGCCGACAGTTGCGCTCGTATTCTTGCTCCCAGTATTCCCATAACAGAAGATGGATGATGATTTGTCGCAACCGACTTCTCGCTTGATTAAATTGACTCCTACCCCAACTTTCCAACTCCTCAATTAAGCCGTCTAAATCCAAATGTCGGAAGTCTTCTGCTTTTAACAATTCGACGGTTTTTTGCAACCATAAATAACTGTCGGTTTGATACAAGTCTTGCAGTTGATTGTTGAGGGCATTTTTCATATTGTTTCCCCATATCCGAATGGTCGCCCTTGATTGGCGATCGCATCCTTAATGTGAAATCATGTTACCATAAGATTGACAACATAGCGCCGACCGGATCGCAGGTTTCAACAAGCACCGATGCCGGTGCTACCATGGGAGGCATTGGCATGGTGAAAAAGCGATCGCCTTACCCCACCCTGGAATTATAACACAGGCAACAAGCCAGTTCTACTTCTATAAGCGATCGCCATCAATCCCCGCTTCCCGCAACAACATCTCCAACCTTTTAGTCTTTCGGCGCTCCTCTTCCAACTCGGCGGTCACTTGTTCGGCTCGCGAGCGCTCCTGTTGTAATTGTTGCTCGATTTCCAGGGGAGAAGAAAACGGCTGACCCTGGGGATTATAAAGTGTTAAAGTCTCCTCGGACAACTCAAATCGAACTTGCAGGCGGGGACTCACCCAATTCTGCATTTCCTCAATCATAGCCAGACGATCGCCCGAACGGATACACCCGCTCAAATCATTGTTTTCCGGGTCATAAATATAATATTCCTCCACCCCATAGCGATCGTAAAATAACAACTTCCGAGTCAGTTCTCCCGGTCGGTTCCCCGGAGACAGAATTTCCAACACCACCTGGGGGGCGATCGCCTTTTCTTTCCACTGTTGGTAAGAACCCCGGTCTCCCTTCTCTACCCCAAACACCACCATAACATCCGGCGCTTGGCGTATCTTATTATTCCCTTCCACCGGATACCAGAGTAAATCCCCCGCCACAAACACATCCGCCTGTAGGGCAAATAACCACGCCAGATTGTGATATATGGTCATAATCCAGCGAAACTGAATCGTATTGTCGGCGATCGGTTTACCGTCAGAATCAGGATAGATAATTTCATGCTGAGTTGCTATTTTTGGCTGAGAAACCATTGCTCATCTCCCTCTCAACTCATCTGGTGTTTCCCTCTCTGGGAATATGATAACCCAATCCTAAGCAAATGCCAGGATTTCCCAGCATCTGGCAAGTTACCATGAAGAATATCCGCCCACATTCCCGGAGGAAATCTGATGCACAGCACTCTCTCCCTGCAACTCCCCCCTTCCACGGTTCTCCACATCACCCTGGAACAATTCCAGGCGCTCGCCGCCGCCAACCCCGATTTAAGATTGGAACGGACAGCTACAGGAGAATTGATTGTGAACCCACCCGCAGGGAGCGAATCGGGAAAAAGAAATTTGAGCTTGACAACCCAACTGGGAATTTGGGTGGAAGCCCACCCGGAATTGGGGGAAGGGTTCGACTCCTCGACGGGATTTATCCTCCCCAATGGTGCGATCCGTTCCCCTGATGCTTCTTGGGTGAGTCGCCCCCGTTGGGAGGCGCTGACACCCGATATGCGTCGCGGTTTCGCTCCTTTATGTCCTGACTTCGTGGTGGAATTGCGATCGCCTACCGATAGCTTATCCCTACTGCGAGAAAAGATGGGGGAATATTTGGAAAATGGAGCCCGACTGGGATGGTTGATTGACCCCCAAAATCGACGGGTAGAAATCTACCGCCCCGGACAAGAAATCGAAGTTTTGCCGGAGCCCACAGAACTCTCAGGCGGCGATGTCTTGCCGGGATTTGTTTTGAGACTTAATCGGATTTGGGGATGAGAATTGCCTGGCTTTTTTAGTAGAGCGATCGCCTTACCCCACCCTGGAATTATAACACAGGCAACAAGCCAGTTCTACTTCTATAAGCGATCGCCATCAATCCCCGCTTCCCGCAACAACATCTCCAACCTTTTAGCCTTTCGGCGCTCCTCTTCCAACTCGGCGGTCATTTGTTCGGCTCGCGAGCGCTCCTCTTCCAACTCGGCGGTCACTTGTTCGGCTCGCAAGCGCTCCTGTTCGGCTCGCGAGCGCTCCTCTTCCAACTCGGCGGTCACTTGTTTGGCTCGCGAGCGCTCCTGTTGTAATTGTTGCTCGATTTCCAGGGGAGAAGAAAACGGCTGACCCTGGGGATTATAAAGTGTTAAAGTCTCCTCGGACAACTCAAATCGAACTTGCAGGCGGGGACTCACCCAATTCTGCATTTCCTCAATCATAGCCAGACGATCGCCCGAACGGATACACCCGCTCAAATCATTGTTTTCCGGGTCATAAATATAATATTCCTCCACCCCATAGTGTTCGTAAAATAACAACTTCCGAGTCAGTTCTCCCGGTCGGTTCCCCGGAGACAGAATTTCAAACACGACCTGGGGGGCGATCGCCTTTTCTTTCCACTGTTGGTAAGAACCCCGGTCTCCCTTCTCTACCCCAAACACCACCATAACATCCGGCGCTTGGCGTATCTTATTATTCCCTTCCACCGGATACCAGAGTAAATCCCCTGCCACAAACACATCCGCCTGTAGGGCAAATAACCACGCCAGATTGTGATATATGGTCATAATCCAGCGAAACTGAATCGTATTCTCGGCCATCGGTTTACCGTCAGAATCAGGATAGATAATTTCATGCTGAGTTGCTATTTTTGGCTGAGAAACCATTGCTCATCTCCCTCTCAACTCATCTGGTGTTTCCCTCTCTGGGAATATGATAACCCAATCCTAAGCAAATGCCAGGATTTCCCAGCATCTGGCAAGTTACCATGAAGAATATCCGCCCACATTCCCGGAGGAAATCTGATGCACAGCACTCTCTCCCTGCAACTCCCCCCTTCCACCCTTCTCCAAGTCACCCTGGAACAATTCCAGGCGCTCTGCCAACCCCGATTTAAGATTGGAACGGACAGCTACAGGAGAATTGATTGTGAACCCACCCGCAGGGAGCGAATCGGGAAAAAGAAATTTTAGCTTGACAACCCAACTGGGAATTTGGGTGGAAGCCCACCCGGAATTGGGGGAAGGGTTCGACTCCTCGACCGGATTTATCCTCCCCAATGGTGCGATCCGTTCCCCTGATGCTTCTTGGGTGAGTCGCCCCCGTTGGGAGGCGCTGACACCCGATATGCGTCGCGGTTTCGCTCCTTTATGTCCTGACTTCGTGGTGGAATTGCGATCGCCTACCGATAGCTTATCCCTACTGCGAGAAAAGATGGGGGAATATTTGGAAAATGGAGCCCGACTGGGATGGTTGATTGACCCCCAAAATCGACGGGTAGAAATCTACCGCCCCGGACAAGAAATCGAAGTTTGGCCGGAGCCCACAGAACTCTCAGGCGGCGATGTCTTGCCGGGATTTGTTTTGAGACTTGATCGGATTTGGGGATGAGAATTGCCTGGCTTTTTAGTAGGGCGATCGCCTTACCCCACCCTGGAATTATAACACAGGCAACAAGCCAGTTCTACTTCTATAAGCGATCGCCATCAATCCCCGCTTCCCGCAACAACATCTCCAACCTTTTAGCCTTTCGGCGCTCCTCTTCCAACTCGGCGGTCACTTGTTCGGCTCGCGAGCGCTCCTCTTCCAACTCGGCGGTCACTTGTTCGGCTCGCGAGCGCTCCTCTTCCAACTCGGCGGTCACTTGTTCGGCTCGCGAGCGCTCCTGTTCGGCTCGCGAGCGCTCCTGTTCGGCTCGCGAGCGCTCCTGTTGTAATTGTTGCTCGATTTCCAGGGGAGAAGAAAACGGCTGACCCTGGGGATTATAAAGTGTTAACGTCTCCTCGGACAACTCAAATCGAACTTGCAGGCGGGGACTCACCCAATTCTGCATTTCCTCAATCATAGCCAGATGATCGCCCGAACGGATACACCCGCTCAAATCATTGTTTTCCGGGTCATAAATATAATATTCCTCCACCCCATAGTGTTCGTAAAATAACAACTTCCGAGTCAGTTCTCCCGGTCGGTTCCCCGGAGACAGAATTTCCAACACCACCTGGGGGGCGATCGCCTTTTCTTTCCACTGTTGGTAAGAACCCCGGTCTCCCTTCTCTACCCCAAACACCACCATAACATCGGGCGCTTGGCGTATCTTATTATTTCCTTCCACCGGATACCAGAGTAAATCCCCTGCCACAAACACATCCGCCTGTAGGGCAAATAACCACGCCAGATTGTGATATATGGTCATAATCCAGCGAAACTGAATCGTATTCTCGGCCATCGGTTTACCGTCAGAATCAGGATAGATAATTTCATGCTGAGTTGCTATTTTTGGCTGAGAAACCATTGCTCATCTCCCTCTCAACTCATCTGGTGTTTCCCTCTCTGGGAATATGATAACCCAATCCTAAGCAAATGCCAGGATTTCCCAGCATCTGGCAAGTTACCATGAAGAATATCCGCCCACATTCCCGGAGGAAATCTGATGCACAGCACTCTCTCCCTGCAACTCCCCCCTTCCACCCTTCTCCAAGTCACCCTGGAACAATTCCAGGCGCTCGCCGCCGCCAACCCCGATTTAAGATTGGAACGGACAGCTACAGGAGAATTGATTGTGAACCCACCCGCAGGGAGCGAATCGGGAAAAAGAAATTTTAGCTTGACAACCCAACTGGGAATTTGGGTGGAAGCCCACCCGGAATTGGGGGAAGGGTTCGACTCCTCGACCGGATTTATCCTCCCCAATGGTGCGATCCGTTCCCCTGATGCTTCTTGGGTGAGTCGCCCCCGTTGGGAGGCGCTGACACCCGATATGCGTCGCGGTTTCGCTCCTTTATGTCCTGACTTCGTGGTGGAATTGCGATCGCCTACCGATAGCTTATCCCTACTGCGAGAAAAGATGGGGGAATATTTGGAAAATGGAGCCCGACTGGGATGGTTGATTGACCCCCAAAATCGACGGGTAGAAATCTACCGCCCCGGACAAGAAATCGAAGTTTGGCCGGAGCCCACAGAACTCTCAGGCGGCGATGTCTTGCCGGGATTTGTTTTGAGACTTGATCGGATTTGGGGATGAGAATTGCCTGGCTTTTTAGTAGGGCGATCGCCTTACCCCACCCTGGAATTATAACACAGGCAACAAGCCAGTTCTACTTCTATAAGCGATCGCCATCAATCCCCGCTTCCCGCAACAACATCTCCAACCTTTTAGCCTTTCGGCGCTCCTCTTCCAACTCGGCGGTCACTTGTTCGGCTCGCGAGCGCTCCTGTTCGGCTCGCGAGCGCTCCTGTTCGGCTCGCGAGCGCTCCTCTTCCAACTCGGCGGTCACTTGTTCGGCTCGCGAGCGCTCCTGTTCGGCTCGCGAGCGCTCCTGTTGTAATTGTTGCTCGATTTCCAGGGGAGAAGAAAACGGCTGACCCTGGGGATTATAAAGTGTTAACGTCTCCTCGGATAACTCAAATCGAACTTGCAGGCGGGGACTCACCCAATTCTGCATTTCCTCAATCATAGCCAGATGATCGCCCGAACGGATACACCCGCTCAAATCATTGTTTTCCGGGTCATAAATATAATATTCCTCCACCCCATAGTGTTCGTAAAATAACAACTTCCGAGTCAGTTCTCCCGGTCGGTTCCCCGGAGACAGAATTTCAAACACGACCTGGGGGGCGATCGCCTTTTCTTTCCACTGTTGGTAAGAACCCCGGTCTCCCTTCTCTACCCCAAACACCACCATAACATCGGGCGCTTGGCGTATCTTATTATTTCCTTCCACCGGATACCAGAGTAAATCCCCCGCCACAAACACATCCGCCTGTAGGGCAAATAACCACGCCAGATTGTGATATATGGTCATAATCCAGCGAAACTGAATCGTATTCTCGGCCATCGGTTTACCGTCAGAATCAGGATAGATAATTTCATGCTGAGTTGCTATTTTTGGCTGAGAAACCATTGCTCATCTCCCTCTCAACTCATCTGGTGTTTCCCTCTCTGGGAATATGATAACCCAATCCTAAGCAAATGCCAGGATTTCCCAGCATCTGGCAAGTTACCATGAAGAATATCCGCCCACATTCCCGGAGGAAATCTGATGCACAGCACTCTCTCCCTGCAACTCCCCCCTTCCACCCTTCTCCAAGTCACCCTGGAACAATTCCAGGCGATCGCCGCCGCCAACCCCGATTTAAGATTGGAACGGACAGCTACAGGAGAATTGATTGTGAACCCACCCGCAGGGAGCGAATCGGGAAAAAGAAATTTTAGCTTGACAACCCAACTGGGAATTTGGGTGGAAGCCCACCCGGAATTGGGGGAAGGGTTCGACTCCTCGACCGGATTTATCCTCCCCAATGGTGCGATCCGTTCCCCTGATGCTTCTTGGGTGAGTCGCCCCCGTTGGGAAGCACTGACACCCGATATGCGTCGCGGTTTCGCTCCTTTATGTCCTGACTTCGTGGTGGAATTGCGATCGCCTACCGATAGCTTATCCCTACTGCGAGAAAAGATGGGGGAATATTTGGAAAATGGAGCCCGACTGGGATGGTTGATTGACCCCCAAAATCGACGGGTAGAAATCTACCGCCCCGGACAAGAAATCGAAGTTTGGCCGGAGCCCACAGAACTCTCAGGCGGCGATGTCTTGCCGGGATTTGTTTTGAGACTTAATCGGATTTGGGGATGAGAATTGCCTGGCTTTTTTAGTAGAGCGATCGCCTTACCCCACCCTGGAATTATAACACAGGCAACAAGCCAGTTCTACTTCTATAAGCGATCGCCATCAATCCCCGCTTCCCGCAACAACATCTCCAACCTTTTAGCCTTTCGGCGCTCCTCTTCCAACTCGGCGGTCACTTGTTCGGCTCGCGAGCGCTCCTCTTCCAACTCGGCGGTCACTTGTTCGGCTCGCGAGCGCTCCTGTTCGGCTCGCGAGCGCTCCTCTTCCAACTCGGCGGTCACTTGTTCGGCTCGCGAGCGCTCCTGTTGTAATTGTTGCTCGATTTCCAGGGGAGAAGAAAACGGCTGACCCTGGGGATTATAAAGTGTTAAAGTCTCCTCGGACAACTCAAATCGAACTTGCAGGCGGGGACTCACCCAATTCTGCATTTCCTCAATCATAGCCAGATGATCGCCCGAACGGATACACCCGCTCAAATCATTGTTTTCCGGGTCATAAATATAATATTCCTCCACCCCATAGCGATCGTAAAATAACAACTTCCGAGTCAGTTCTCCCGGTCGGTTCCCCGGAGACAGAATTTCCAACACCACCTGGGGGGCGATCGCCTTTTCTTTCCACTGTTGGTAAGAACCCCGGTCTCCCTTCTCTACCCCAAACACCACCATAACATCGGGCGCTTGGCGTATCTTATTATTTCCTTCCACCGGATACCAGAGTAAATCCCCCGCCACAAACACATCCGCCTGTAGGGCAAATAACCACGCCAGATTGTGATATATGGTCATAATCCAGCGAAACTGAATCGTATTCTCGGCCATCGGTTTACCGTCAGAATCAGGATAGATAATTTCATGCTGAGTTGCTATTTTTGGCTGAGAAACCATTGCTCATCTCCCTCTCAACTCATCTGGTGTTTCCCTCTCTGGGAATATGATAACCCAATCCTAAGCAAATGCCAGGATTTCCCAGCATCTGGCAAGTTACCATGAAGAATATCCGCCCACATTCCCGGAGGAAATCTGATGCACAGCACTCTCTCCCTGCAACTCCCCCCTTCCACCCTTCTCCAAGTCACCCTGGAACAATTCCAGGCGATCGCCGCCGCCAACCCCGATTTAAGATTGGAACGCACAGCTACAGGAGAATTGATTGTGAACCCACCCACCGGAAGCGAATCGGGAAAAAGAAATAGCCGCATTATCGGACAACTCGATCGCTGGGATGAAACCCACGAAAACTTGGGTGTTGCTTTTGACTCCTCGACGGGATTTATCCTCCCCAATGGTGCGATCCGTTCCCCTGATGCTTCTTGGGTGAGTCGCCCCCGTTGGGAAGCACTGACACCCGATATGCGTCGCGGTTTCGCTCCTTTATGTCCTGACTTCGTGGTGGAATTGCGATCGCCTACCGATAGCTTATCCCTACTGCGAGAAAAGATGGGGGAATATTTGGAAAATGGAGCCCGACTGGGATGGTTGATTGACCCCCAAAATCGACGGGTAGAAATCTACCGCCCCGGACAAGAAATCGAAGTTTGGCCGGAGCCCACAGAACTCTCAGGCGGCGATGTCTTGCCGGGATTTGTTTTGAGACTTGATCGGATTTGGGGATGAGAATTGCCTGGCTTTTTAGTAGGGCGATCGCCTTACCCCACCCTGGAATTATAACACAGGCAACAAGCCAGTTCTACTTCTATAAGCGATCGCCATCAATCCCCGCTTCCCGCAACAACATCTCCAACCTTTTAGTCTTTCGGCGCTCCTCTTCCAACTCGGCGGTCACTTGTTCGGCTCGCGAGCGCTCCTGTTCGGCTCGCGAGCGCTCCTGTTGTAATTGTTGCTCGATTTCCAGGGGAGAAGAAAACGGCTGACCCTGGGGATTATAAAGTGTTAACGTCTCCTCGGATAACTCAAATCGAACTTGCAGGCGGGGACTCACCCAATTCTGCATTTCCTCAATCATAGCCAGATGATCGCCCGAACGGATACACCCGCTCAAATCATTGTTTTCCGGGTCATAAATATAATATTCCTCCACCCCATAGTGTTCGTAAAATAACAACTTCCGAGTCAGTTCTCCCGGTCGGTTCCCCGGAGACAGAATTTCCAACACCACCTGGGGGGCGATCGCCTTTTCTTTCCACTGTTGGTAAGAACCCCGGTCTCCCTTCTCTACCCCAAACACCACCATAACATCGGGCGCTTGGCGTATCTTATTATTTCCTTCCACCGGATACCAGAGTAAATCCCCCGCCACAAACACATCCGCCTGTAGGGCAAATAACCACGCCAGATTGTGATATATGGTCATAATCCAGCGAAACTGAATCGTATTCTCGGCCATCGGTTTACCGTCAGAATCAGGATAGATAATTTCATGCTGAGTTGCTATTTTTGGCTGAGAAACCATTGCTCATCTCCCTCTCAACTCATCTGGTGTTTCCCTCTCTGGGAATATGATAACCCAATCCTAAGCAAATGCCAGGATTTCCCAGCATCTGGCAAGTTACCATGAAGAATATCCGCCCACATTCCCGGAGGAAATCTGATGCACAGCACTCTCTCCCTGCAACTCCCCCCTTCCACCCTTCTCCACATCACCCTGGAACAATTCCAGGCGCTCGCCGCCGCCAACCCCGATTTAAGATTGGAACGGACAGCTACAGGAGAATTGATTGTGAACCCACCCGCAGGGAGCGAATCGGGAAAAAGAAATTTTAGCTTGACAACCCAACTGGGAATTTGGGTGGAAGCCCACCCGGAATTGGGGGAAGGGTTCGACTCCTCGACCGGATTTATCCTCCCCAATGGTGCGATCCGTTCCCCTGATGCTTCTTGGGTGAGTCGCCCCCGTTGGGAGGCGCTGACACCCGATATGCGTCGCGGTTTCGCTCCTTTATGTCCTGACTTCGTGGTGGAATTGCGATCGCCTACCGATAGCTTATCCCTACTGCGAGAAAAGATGGGGGAATATTTGGAAAATGGAGCCCGACTGGGATGGTTGATTGACCCCCAAAATCGACGGGTAGAAATCTACCGCCCCGGACAAGAAATCGAAGTTTTGCCGGAGCCCACAGAACTCTCAGGCGGCGATGTCTTGCCGGGATTTGTTTTGAGACTTAATCGGATTTGGGGATGAGAATTGCCTGGCTTTTTAGTAGGGCGATAGCCCCATGTATTTTTTGCCGGGAAAATCACCGTGATTAAGACATAATTTATTTTACAGCAGAATCCGTGAAATCACCATGGTAATTGGTGCATAATCATCACCTCTGTTCCTGAGAGTTGAAATGATACCAGTAAAGATGGTCTGTGAGGGGGTGAAAATTTCCGGGAGGTGATTTCCCAGAAACTTGACGACTGATAGACCAAGTGTAAAGCTATTTAAGGACAAAATCTCAACTAATTATATTCCCAGGAGTTTTTATGCCCTACGATCGCGAAAAACAAGTCGCTATTGATGCGGTACTCGCCGCCTCTCGCCTGTGCGAACAGGTCAGACAAGCCATTCCCCCGGCTATGGAAAAAGGGGATAAAAGCCCCGTAACCGTTGCCGATTTTGGTTCCCAGGCGATTATCTGTAAAGCTATCTCAGAAGCCTTCCCGGATGATCCGATAGTGGGAGAAGAAGATGCTACTACCCTGAAAACCCCGGAAATGGGGAACAACCTAGAGAAAGTCACAGACTATGTTAGGAGTATTATACCCGATGCCACCCCGGAGCAAGTAACTACCTGGATTGATCATGGTAATGGCAGTGTAGGAAAGCGATTCTGGACTCTGGATCCCATTGATGGCACTAAGGGGTTTTTGCGAAAAGACCAATATGCGATCGCACTAGCCCTAATTGAAAACGGGGAGGTTAAACTAGGAATTATGGGGTGTCCGGCTTATGCAATTGATGGAGATACTCCCGGAATGTTGTTTGTGGCTGTGCGGGGGGAAGGGTCGATGAAAATGCCCTTTTCTACGGGAAAATTTACGCCTATTCAGGTGGTGAAAGCTGAAAATACCCAAAATATGCGCTTTGTGGAAAGCGTGGAAGCCGCCCACGGTGATCAGTCTCGCCAAAATGCGATCGCCCAAGCTGCGGGAATTACCGCCCCCTCGGTGCGGATGGACTCCCAAGCTAAATATGGCGTTGTAGCATCAGGACAAGCGGCTTTATATCTGCGTCTTCCTTCCCCTAAATACCCTAATTACCAGGAAAATATTTGGGATCATGCTGCGGGGGCGATCGTCGTTGAAGAAGCCGGAGGTCGCGTCACAGATATGCACGGGAAACCCCTGGATTTTGCTTCTAGCATTAAAATGGTAGACAATCGGGGTATAGTGGTCAGCAGTGGATTGATTCATGATCAGGTTTTAGCTGCCTTGAAATCATAATTAACTGGTGGGGTTTGGGTTGAGGGGAGGCAATTATTAATCATTGTCGGGAGGGTCGGGTGATCCGGTCAGCTTGACCAACAATTATCAACCCGCCCTGATCTTAACCTTACTACTGAGAGGGCTTACTTATTCAAACTTTCAAGAACTGGGTGATAATCGGAATGAGTAAATTTGGAAATAGTCAACGATGGAACAATTAACATGGTACTTAGTCATATAATGTCTAAATTTTCAGCTTGGGGTCGGCGGAATGGTTCCCTATTGGCTTCCCTGCTATTACTGTGGGGTGTAGGTTTACCAGTCATAACCCAGGCTGTTGGCAATAGTTCAGAGTCTAACTCATATCAGATTGCTCGTGTAGATAATAATGCGATCGTGAATCAAAATAACCAATTTGCTATCGACCTATACAACCAACTTCAAAGGGAAATATCAGGGAATTTATTTTTCTCACCCTATAGCCTTTCTACTGCTATGGCTATGACCTATGAAGGGTCACGAAATCAAACGGCTATCCAAATATCCCAGGTTTTCCATTTCCCTCAGCCTCCTGGTAGTTTATACCCGGAATTTACCAGTCTGCTTAATGATATTAAAAGCCGCAACTCTTCCCAACTATACTTAGTTAATCGTCTGTGGGGACAGTCTGGCTATAGGTTTCAGGAACCTTTTTTACAAATTACCAAAAATCATTATAATGCACAGTTAAATCAAGTGGATTTTATGGGGGATCATGAAAAATCCCGCCAAATTATTAATGATTGGGTAAGCCAAGAAACTAACCACAAAATTACTGACCTAATCCCACCGGGAATTTTAGATAGATTAACCCGACTGATTCTGACCAATGCCGTTTATTTTTCGGGAGACTGGTTATCACCTTTTCCCGAGAAATATACTCAAGATGGCATCTTTAATTTACCATCAGGAGAAACTATTTCGGTGCCGATGATGCACCATCCTAATGTATCTATTAGTTATCATAGTTTACCGGAAGTTCAGATAATTGAACTTCCCTATTCGGATGGCAATTTATCAATGATAATTCTGCTACCGGCGGAAGGAACTGACCTGCCGACTTTCGCACAAAATATGACGATCGCCAATTTCCAAAACTGGCTGCACAGGCTGGAATATGTGAACCTAGAAATATGGCTACCCAAGTTTAATTTTAGCTCATCGTTTAATCTCAAGTCAACCCTCAGTTATATGGGTATGGAATCAGCTTTTACGGAAACTGCTGATTTTTCTGGTATCAGTTCCGAAAAACCATTTTTTTTATATGATGTGGTGCATCAAGCCTTTGTCAATGTCGATGAAAAAGGCACAGAAGCATCAGCCGCCACTGGGGTAATCGTCGGAAGTAGAAGTTCCATCCGCGATCGCATTCATATTAATCGACCATTTATGTTTATAATTAGAGAGTTGGACAGTGGCACTATATTATTTATGGGGTCTGTGGTCAATCCATTAGAACAGTGAAAGGGTGAACAGTTCACTGTTATTGTTCAGCCTAGGGCCGTTATCGGGCATCACCGTGAGAGTTAGTCCACCAGGCTGAAATTGGGGATTTTTCCCAAATTTCAACTGAATTTTTGGCAATTGTTTCAAAGATAACTGACCGATTGCCAAATCTCAAGATACAATTTCTTGTGATAGACTCTAATCTTGCTGTATCAAATTTTGCTATGACTGAGCCAATCAACGAGTCCAATGAGAGTTTACCCCGGGAATTTCGAGTCAATCAACTTAGGAATCTCATAGAAACCCTGCATATTGCCGACGAAATTGCTAGTAAAGGCTATTTGATCAGTAGTTCAGAACTTGCTGATTTAATGGATATTAACGCTAGTGCGGTCACCAGTCGCGGCGATAACTGGGCGTGGCGAAATTGGGAAGTTTCCCGGGTTAGACGGGAAGGCAATCAAATCCTCTGGCAATTGGAGAGGGTTGATTAGCCAACGCGGTAATTTATTATTATTGTTCATTGTTCGCGGCAAGTTATTGATGCTTTGAGCAATGAACATTAGTGATAATTACGACTGAGTTTCACGGGGTAAACTGCGGGAATGGGGATAGCGATCGCTGATAAATTTTGTCGCCTCCACAGTATCCGATATTATACCATCTAAGGTAGCATTTAGCAAGTCATTTAACATAACTTGAAATTTGGGTCCAGGTTTATATCCCAACTTTTTCAAATCATTACCATTGAGAATAGGTTTAGCATTCCACCAATGATTTAAATATCTCCAAATTTGCTTTCTCACCCACCGAGGCGAATGGGAAGCAATTAAAATCAACATGGGCAAATCGTAGGGTTCAAACACCCGAAAATAATCGCTAGGCTGCTGACAATTTGGCAATAAATCCGCCACTCGAGTTTGAGCATTTTCCAAGTTTAATAAACGGTCTACTTGCTGAGAATTAAACTGAAAAATATCGGCAACTTCCCGGCGATATTCGGGAGACAAAGCGGCGATTAACACATCGAGGCGAATTTGCCAATGGGCGAGAGTGTGGTTAGGGTCAAACCGTTTTAAACAGCGGTCTACGGTTCTAATTTGCCGCCAGAGAAGCTGATTTAACTCCAAAGTAGGATGAATACAGCGCAGGGCTTTTAACTCCCCTAATAAATGTAAAGCTGGTTGCCAATAGGGGGCTTGCAGGATATATTTTAACTCACTTTTTAGCCTAGCTTCCAAAGCCGGAATTTTGGCAGAATTGCGTTGTTGTCGTTGGCGGTCATAAATACCACTATTAATGGCATAATCGACATATTCTTTAGTGTGATGTTCCAGACTAAAACCCAGTCTCACGGCAAATCTGACGGCGCGATAAATGCGGGTAGGATCCTCAATAAAACTATGAGGATGCAATACCCTAATTTCTCGTAATTCCAAATCTTTAACCCCCCCAAAAAAGTCTAATAATTCCCCGGAGTTAGGTTCGTTTAATCTCAAAGCTAAAGCATTAATAGTAAAATCGCGACGGTAGAGGTCTTGACGAATAGAACTTGCTTCGACTTCCGGGTTAGCCGCCGGATAGGGATAAAACTCGGTTCTAGCAGTAGCAATATCAATCCAAAGGGAGTTTAAAACGGGGTGATTATGCCACAATAAGGCGGCGGTTTGAAATTGACCATGCACTTCTAGTCGCGCTTGTGGGTAATATTCTTGTAGCGATCGCGCTAGCTCCACAGCGGGAGAAATGGTCATAGTTGCCTCATCTGAGATATTATTGGTAGAATTGTGATAGCAACCATCAACCACCAAATCAATATCATGTAATAATAGATTGTCGGTAGATTCAGCTAACAATAAATCTCGCACTCCCCCACCGACTAGATAAATTTGCCAACCTCGCTGTTGACTAAGTTCGGCAATTTTGGCTAAAATTTGCCAAAGTTCGGGGGCTAAACGTTCTTGTAAAAGTTCATCAACGGTACTACAAGTAGAACCGGGAATACAACCTCGGCGGGGGGTAGGTTTGGGTAGACAATGCTGTTGATAAAGTAACCTTAAAACATCGGTGCGGGTGACAATTCCGACTAAATTGCCATTCTCTAAAACGGGTAACCGACCAATATCATAAGTTACCATAATTGACTCAATTTCCGGTAGTGAAGTATCCGGGGTAATTGTCCGCAGTTGGGGAGTCATATAACCTTTAACTGGCGAATGGTTGAAACCATGATGTAAGGCGATATCGATATCACGACGGGAGATAATCCCCACCAGTTGATGGTTATCGTCCAAAACAGATAGCCCTGAATGACCATAACGTAGTAGTATACGGTGAGCCTCCCCGACGCTGGTTTCGGGGCGAATAGTGCGTACTGGGGAAGACATTAATTCCCTAGCGGTAGGTGATGGGGGAATTTGTGCCTTAAAATTAGTTACCAGAGTTTCTAAGGTAGACTGCGGATCGACATCTCGTAAAGTGACGGAAGCGGCGCGGGGATGACCACCACCACCGAGGGGATGAAATAGACGGTTGAGGTCGGTTTGATCAATGCGCGATCGCCCAATAATAGTTAATCGTTTCTCCCCACCACTACGGACTCGATATTGATTAGCTAGTAATAATCCATCGCTTTCGGTCAGGTCTAATAATTCGGAGGTTAAACTAGACAGACCTGGTACATAATCATCAGTTTCCAATAATACCCAGGATATGGTGTGACCTTTGACAGTTGATTGATGTAGAGTTTCTAAAGCTGTGGTTAATAAGTCCTGTAGGGTAGGGGATAAGCCGGGTTCTACATATTCGGTGATCGCAGATAAACTGAGATTTTGTTCCATTAACCAAGCTAAGGCGATCGCATCCCGTGGAGTAGAATGGTCAAAGGTTAGCGATCCGGTATCCACATGAATACCTAAAGCCATGACTGTGGCTTCTGCTGGTCGGGGAACCACAGGGTTAGCCATGGCTCGCAAATGCTCTACAATCAAAGTAGTAGTCGCCCCCACCGCTTCAATTTGAGTCCAGGTAGCGGGGATATCTAATTTTAGGTGAGGGTGATGGTCATACAACCGGATTTCCAAATTCGGTAAGTCTAACCATTCGGCTGCTTTCCCTAAGCGATCGCGATTTTGGGTATCCACCACCGACAATTTACAGATCCGGTCAGGATTAACCGATCGCCTTTCAATCAATGGAAACTCATCTCGATACAAAGCCAAAAAATCCCGCACGGCTGGATGAGATCCCCCCGTCAGCACTATTCTACTACCTGGATACAGGCAAGTTAAACCTACCGCCGCCCCCAAGGAGTCAAAATCTGCTGTGGTATGACATAGAATCAAGTGCATATCAGGTATTTTTTGGACTTTACACCTATTTTATCTCGATCCTTGACACTCTCTAAGATCCATCCACTAATATTGTTGGGTTCAGTCCTCATACTGATCTGCTATTGGGCGATCGCACTGATTTGAATACTATTGTCTGTAGACTCAGGGTATCTGTAGCTGACATAATTTCAGTATGACAGAGATTAACAAGGCTTTAGGTCAAGTTCTGATTAAGTACAGAACACTAGCAAAGATTTCCCAAGAAGAACTCGCGGACAGAGCAGGTATACATCGTACCTATGTCAGCCAGATAGAACGTGGTTTAAAATCACCCACTTTGTCTGTCTTGTTTCGGATTTCCCAATCTCTAAACACTACTGCTAGTGTTTTGATAGCTGAAGTTGAACGAGCATTATATGACATACATTATTAATCCTAATTTCCATATTTTGGGGGGATTTGAAGTCAATGCTAGACATATAGATTCAGCACTGTCCCAAACAAATCAATTCCTAGAAACTATTCCGGCGGCTGTTTATAAAAATATTGATTATAAAACTACAAGTTCGATTGTTGGTTCCATGTTTTGCCAGTCTATAGCCGAAGTAACAGAAGCGATCGTTAACCCCATATAGAAAGGACATCCCGATCTTATCCCCAAGGGAAGTGAAAACTCGCCGGAGGAAGAATTGCGTAATTATCCTGTGGGTTTAGAGGTGAAGTGTACTATTGGAAATATAACTAAAGGTGCAAATCTCAGAGCCGGACAACCAAGAATCAATGCTTTAGAGGGAATTACCTGGCAAGCTCATCATCAAGAAGTAAAAGAGTTATTGGGATTAGTTTGGGATTTTGTCCTCAATGAAAAGGATTTTAACTATCCCAAAGTTACGGCTATCTTTTATGCTAATAATCTGACTCAAGATGATTGGGGAAATATTAGTGGGACACGAGGTAGAAACACTAAAGTAACGGGGATGAAAGTAAGTGGTAAACAGAAAATGGCAGCAGGTTGGGTAGCCTTAATTGATGACTATCTATATAAACAGGTTTATCAGATGATTATGAAATTTTCGATTTAGCTAAAAGCTGAGGGTCACTATCGGAACGATAGTAGATCATTTCCTTGCTAGTTTTTCCGGCTACACCTTTTAAGTATAGCAATGGCTTGAACGGTAGATAATCACCACAATGACCTTCACAAAATATAACTTCTCCCTTCCTATTCTTAGACCATGTGGCTAGTTTTTGATAATCAATGAGTTTACTTCCATAGCGATAACCTTCCCCAGAAGCGTCTTTATAGGGTGGGTCAATAAACCAAGTTGCTTCTATATCGGGGGCTAATGTATAATCTCCACAGATAATCTTCCAGTGCTTAATCTTAAATAAGTTTTCGCACATATATCTTTTGCTAATCTGCCAATTTCTAGCTAGAACCGCAGTCACTTTAATAGTTTTATAGTGAAATGCCATTTTCGTGGCTGCATGAATAATATGAAGAAATTCGGAACTCTTTTCGCCGATTTCTAAGTCAGGTAAATTGTTGATTACTTGGGGCGTTGCTTCTTCAATTAACCATTTCCAAATCTCGGAGACGCTCTCATCTTTTCTACTAAAAAAACATCTTTTTGCCAGTTTTCTCGGTACAATGAATAAGCTGCCGAACCGGCAAAAGGTTCCACGATCGCCTCAAAATTAGGAGAAGGATAATGCTTTGCTATTTGCTTTTTTCGGCCGTAGTAGTAGAACATAAGTGCCTAAGTTTAGCTATAAAAAATCCATCCATTTGGTGACGATGGGGCCATATTTTCAGCCAACCTTCCTTAGTCGGTTCCACCGGAAGATCTATATTAGGAACCTCTACACGCCAGGTGGGATGACGACTTAAAAAAGATGCGATCGCCCATTCATTTTCCTGGGGGTGTAAAGTACAAGTGGCATAAACTAACACCCCTCCCGGCTTCACCCAATGACTGACCATCTCTAATAATTCTGCCTGAAGTTGAGACAATTGCCGAATCTGATCGGGAGTTTGTCGCCAACGCGCATCAGACCGCCGATGCAAGGTCCCACCACCAGAACAAGGTGCATCTAATAGTACGCGATCGGCTGTATTATTATATTGTGGAAAATGACGACTATCTCCCACTTCCACCTGAATCGATCGCAACTTGAGGCGCTTAATATTCTGTTGTAAAGGTTTTAGCCGTCCCGGGGAGCGATCAATAGCAATAATTTTACCATTATCCCCCATCAGTTCTGCGATATGGGTAGTTTTTCCGCCGGGGGCGGCGCAGGCATCAATTATAATTTCCCCAGGCTGAGGATCTACCACATATCCTACCAGTTGGGCGGATGCGTCCTGAACCGTCCACCAACCTTGATCATATCCCGGTAAATTGGCGATCGCCCCCACACCATAAGATAATCGCCAACCCTGGGGAAGTTTGGGAATAGGCGATCCGATGATTTCCCGTTGTTGAAAGGCTGTTTCCACCGTTTCCAACGTAGTCGAGAGGGGGTTAATCCTTAAATCTAAACTAGGGGACTGATTAAACCAGTCACAGAGTTGTTCAGTTTGAGACTCCCCCAACTCCTCCAACCAGAATTTGATCATCGAGTCGGGGAAACTGTGGAGAATACCCAGCCGAGAAACGGGATTTTCCGGTAACTGCAAAATTGACTCGAGGGAATTTCCCGCCTCCAACAGGCGCAAATACTGACGTAGGAGACCATTAACAAACCCGCCTAAACCTGATAAGTGGTTGACTTTGGTTAGGTCTACAGTGGTATTCACCGCCGCCGACGGGGGAATATTCGTGCTAAAGGAGAGTTGATATAATCCTAAATGCAGAATAATTCTCAGATCTGGCGGCTGTTGGTGGGCGGGTTTTTTGGCTAGGCGATCAATAATTGCATCGAGGGTTCGCCTGCGTCGGGTACAACCGTAAACTAATTCTGTTCCCAGGCGGCGATCGGCATCTTTGAGATCAGCCTGACGCAACTTTTCATCTAAAACTAGATCAGCAAATGCGCCCCGTCGTTGAATGTCTCGGAGGGTGACAAAAGCTAATTGGCGAGGATTATCAGTCACAGCAGACTCGATTTTTGTACAAAAGGGGGCTATTGAGGGCTGGCATCATGGAAAAGCGATCGCACTTTACCAACTCTTCCAGAATTGTATCAAAAATCATCGGATTTTTCTAGCCGCTCAATTCCAAAGCACATATACAACTTTCCTGGTGTAGCCACTGTTCCCCCACTTGTTTCATGGCCAAAATTACAGGTTTTAGTTCCCGACCTTTAGCAGTTAGAGAATATTCCACATGGGGAGGGATTTCTGGGTAAACGGTACGGATTAATAAGCCATACTTTTCTAACTCTCTCAATCGGATAGTCAGGGTCTTTGTGCTGATACCTGGTAAGGCTTCAATCAATTCATGGGTTCTCATGTCGCCTCGGAATAACTCCCGCAAAATTTGGACTGACCATTTGCTACCAATGATATCCATTAAAAACTGAATGGGACAAATGATCTCAGCGCACTGTTCCCGTCCATAGGGGGCAACGGATTCGTAATATTTCTTAACTTTCATTTTAAGCTCCTGATCCGCTTAATCTTTTTTAAGAATAACCTATATTCCAGACAATTCACCATAATTTTAGTCTGGTAACTATGGCTGAGGGTGATCAGGAGATGTCGTTTTATGAGAAAAGACATATAATAAAAGTAGCCACCAAAAAAATAACGTTTAATCGTTCACCTAGATAAGAAATCCCTGAAAACCGGTTTTCTGTGACCGCATAAAATTGGGGATCAAGGTAAAAACCATTTTCAATAACTGCCTAAAACTCGTAACCCAGGAGGATTAAGGGTTTCCATCCCGTCCTTCATTTGTTTCTGATTAAATTTGATAAACCGGAAGCCGCCAACTTGATGACGGCCACTTTAATTTGGAGTGTTTCAGCCCATGTTAAAACTATTTGCCAATAAAAAAGCCCAGATTAAGCAAAACAAAACTCTGATTTTATGGTTTGAAGATGTGCGACTTGCTGACCTTCCCCTAGTGGGTGGTAAAAATGCTTCCCTAGGGGAGATGATTCAACAACTGGAATTGCGGGGAATTAATGTTCCCCAGGGTTTTGCGATCACCGCCGAAGCCTATCGCTATTTTATTGAATATGGCGGTTTGGAAAGTGAGTTGCGATGGTTATTGGCTGGTCTGGATATTGAAGATATTAAAAACCTGCGCCAGCGGGGGAAAGAAGCCCGATCGCTAATTGTTAATACCTTGTTACCCCCCGATCTTGAACAGGCGATCGCCATAGCCTATAAACAACTGTGCGACCTATATGGTAATGAAACAGATGTAGCAGTGCGATCGTCAGCCACCGCTGAAGATCTCCCATCAGCCAGCTTTGCGGGACAACAGGAAACCTATTTAAATATTCACGGTATCAAGGGAATTTTAGAAGCGACCCGCAAATGTTTCGCCTCCCTATTCACCGATCGCGCTATTTCTTACCGTAGCCTCCAAGGTTTCGATCATTTTGATGTAGCCCTATCTATTGGCGTACAAAAAATGGTGCGATCGGACCTAGCCACTTCCGGGGTAATGTTCTCAATTGATACAGAAACCGGATTCAAAAATGCCGTCATCATTACCGCCGCCTATGGCTTAGGGGAAACCATAGTCCAAGGGACTGTCAACCCTGATGAATTCATGGTATTTAAACCCATGTTGCGGGAGGGTTTTCGACCCATTATCGCCAAGCGTCTGGGTAGTAAAGCCGTGAAAATGGTTTACGATCGCCAGGAAGCTACCCGCCTTATTCCCGTCCCAGAAACCGAAAAACAAAAATTTGCCCTAAGTGATGAGGAAATTCTCAAGCTGGCTAAATGGGCGCAAATTATCGAAGATCACTATAACCAAATTCGGGGCTGTTATTCCCCCATGGACATTGAATGGGCGAAAGACGGCCAAACTGGGGAATTATTTATTGTCCAGGCGCGTCCCGAAACAGTCCAATCTCAAAAGTCCGATCGCATTTGGCAACAATATCACCTCCAAGGTACAGCAGAAGTCTTAGTCGAGGGTCGCGCTGTAGGCGATCGTATTGGTCAAGGTAAAACCCGCGTTTTGCTTAATGTCCAGCGCATTCATGAATTTAAACCCGGCGAAATTTTAGTTACCCAAAAAACAGACCCCGACTGGGAACCAATTATGAAAAAAGCCTCCGCCATTATTACCAACTCCGGCGGTCGCACCTGTCATGCGGCGATTATTGCGCGAGAAATGGGCATTCCCGCCATTGTCGGCTGTGGTAATGCTACCGATATCTTACGCACCGGTCAAGCCGTAACCGTTTCCTGCGCCGAAGGCGAAGTCGGTAAAGTCTATCAGGGTTTAGTACCTTTTGCGATCGCCAAAACCGTATTAGACGATTTACCCAAAACCCGCACCCAAATTTTACTCAATATTGGCAACCCAGCCGAAGCCTTTAGCCTTGCTTCTCAACCCTGTGACGGCGTAGGACTAGCGCGACTAGAATTTATCATTGCTAATCAGATCCGAGTCCATCCCCTCGCCTTAATTAACTTTTACCAACTCCAAGATGAAACCGCGCGCCAGGAAATTGACAGACTCACCGCCGGATTTAATAGCAAACCCGACTATTTTGTTAGTCAACTCGCCCAAGGAATTGGCACTATTGCTGCTGCTTTTTATCCCAAACCCGTCATTGTACGCATGAGTGATTTAAAAAGTAACGAATACGCCAATTTGCTGGGAGGGCGACAATTTGAACCCCTCGAAGAAAACCCCATGATTGGTTGGCGGGGTGCGTCTCGGTATACTGACCCCAAATATCGCCCAGCCTTCGCCTTGGAATGTCAAGCGATCAAGCGGGTTCGCGATGAAATGGGATTAGCTAATGTCATTCCCATGATTCCTTTCTGTCGCACCCCCGAAGAGGGTCAGCAGGTCTTAGCAGAAATGGCAAAACATGGCTTAAAACGCGGCGAAAATAGTCTGCAAGTTTATGTCATGTGTGAGTTACCCAGCAATGTTTTATTGGCTGATAAATTTTGCCAGGTGTTTGATGGTTTTTCTATCGGTTCCAATGATTTAACTCAGTTAACTCTCGGTTTAGATCGTGATTACGGACTGGTAGCCCACATTTTTGATGAACGCGACGAAGCCGTTAAACGCATGATTAAAATGGTCATTCAAACGGCGAAACGTTACGATCGCAAGATTGGTATTTGTGGTCAAGCCCCCAGTGATTATCCTGAATTTATCCGATTTTTGGTAAACTTAGGGATTGATTCAATTAGCCTCAACCCTGATTCTCTACTCAAGACCCTACTAGAGGTCGCCAAAATCGAGAAATAGGAGATCTGATTTCAGTTCAATATAGCAGTTTATCCTTTATCCTAACCCTCTCCTCCTTCTATGGCTCCCTATACCACAGGGACAGAGGGGGGTGAGGGAGTTTTTATGAGCGATTATTTATACCCCCCTGGGGGGGATATCCCCCCCAAAATCTCCGTATTTTCACTAAAAAATTTGCATAATCTTTATAAAACAAATAAATTATTTAAAGATTTAGTAAAGATTGCCAATTTGGCTGGACAAAGAACTGATAACTTTTCCATAATAGAGTCATCAGCTAAAAAGTTATGAATCTTCCAGGACTCGCATCTTACTGAACTGCTATCTTAAAACTTACGGAGACCAACCCCCATGAAATCCACAATCCTTGCAGCATTTACAGCCGTCACAACTACCCTAGCCGTTGCTGGTTCCGCTGCTGCATTCACTATTCAACGAGCCGATGAACACTTTCAAGGGCTGATTAACTCCGGTGTTTTTAATGACTATATCCACACCGAATATCAAGCCCTAGACCCCTCATTTGTTTCTAGTCGTCAGCTAGATTTGAGTAAACTAACATTAGATTTCAACCATGAAGTGAAAGTGCATTTCCTCAGTGAGGGTGCATGGTATCGCAACTAGTTATAGCATTAGTCAAGGTGGTTAGGACGCAGCTTTGAGAACGGAATCCATGGCATCATGGAGAGAATCAAACTGCTCAATGCAGTGGCGAATACGGGCTTTCAGCCACGACCAACATTTCTCTATCTTGTTGAGGTCTGGCGAATAAGGTGGTAGATAGAGTAAACGGCATTGAGCTGCCTCCACCAGTTCAGCAATCCGTCCCCCTTTATGAAACGTTGCATTGTCCAATACTAGAGTCTGACCTGGCTTCAATGTTGGAATTAAGATGAACTCCAACCACAACTCAAACACTGTCCGATGACAACAACCCTCAAAGCTAAAGGGAGCTAAGAGTTGTTGATGACACCATGCGGCTATCATACTTACCCTGCCCTGCCTCTTCCCTGATTTGAGTGCATGGAAGCGTTTTCCTTCCTCGCAGTAACCATAAGGGTAATCCGAGTCCTGACTATTCATGCCGGCTTCATCGAGGTAGACCACTTCTTCCGGCTCCATCTGTTCAATCTGAGCCATAAACTCCTCTCGCTGTTGCTCATCACGTTCTTGGTAGCCGTAAGTTTTTTTTTCTGGTGAAGCCAATTTTCTTCAAGGCTCTGGATATGGTGCGAGGAGAGATGTCGTCATCCCAAAGTTCAGCCATTTGAGCTGCTGTTTTGTCGCCATGCTCTTGGGCAAAAGCCTTGAATTTTTGCCAGTCGGTAATTTTGTGGTTATTGCCAGGTCGGTGATGAGGTTTAGGGAGGAAGTCTCCGGTCTGTGCTTTTCTTTGCAGCCAGAGATTAATGGTGTTCCTGCTGACATGGAAAACTTGACTGGCTTCTGTTTTGGGCATACCGTCTAGTTCAATGGCATCAATAACTTTTTGTCTGAGGTCGTAACTATAGGGGGCTGGCATTTTTGGTCTTCTTAGTCATCTCGTCCTCTCCATTATACGTCCTAAGTGTTCTGTCTTGTGCTATAGGTGTTTCTGCTACAGGCGCTACCACCATATCAGACACTATTCTATTTGATGATATTGTCTGCCTAACTATAGCATTAGTCAAGGTGGTTAGGACGCAGCTTTGAGAACGGAATCCATGGCATCATGGAGAGAATCAAACTGCTCACGTGCAGTGGCGAATACGGGCTTTCAGCCACGACCAACATTTCTCTATCTTGTTGAGGTCTGGCGAATAAGGCGGAAGATAGAGTAAACGGCATTGAGCTGCCTCCACCAGTTCAGCAATCCGTCCCCCTTTATGAAACGTTGCATTGTCCAATACTAGAGTCTGACCTGGCTTCAATGTTGGAATTAAGATGAACTCCAACCACAACTCAAACACTGTCCGATTACAACAACCCTCAAAGCTAAAGGGAGCTAAGAGTTGTTGATGACACCATGCGGCTATCATACTTACCCTGCCCTGCCTCTTCCCTGATTTGAGTGCATGGAAGCGTTTTCCTTCCTCGCAGTAACCATAAGGGTAATCCGAGTCCTGACTATTCATGCCGGCTTCATCGAGGTAGACCACTTCTTCCGGCTCCATCTGTTCAATCTGAGCCATAAACTCCTCTCGCTGTTGCTCATCACGTTCTTGGTAGCCGTAAGTTTTTTTTTCTGGTGAAGCCAATTTTCTTCAAGGCTCTGGATATGGTGCGAGGAGAGATGTCGTCATCCCAAAGTTCAGCCATTTGAGCTGCTGTTTTGTGGCCATGCTCTTGGGCAAAAGCCTTGAATTTTTCCCAGTCGGTAATTTTGTGGTTATTGCCAGGTCGGTGATGAGGTTTAGGGAGGAAGTCTCCGGTCTGTGCTTTTCTTTGCAGCCAGAGATTAATGGTGTTCCGGCTGACATGGAAAACTTGACTGGCTTCTGTTTTGGGCATACCGTCTAGTTCAATGGCATCAATAACTTTTTGTCTGAGGTCGTAACTATAGGGGGCTGGCATTTTTGGTCTTCTTAGTCATCTCGTCCTCTCCATTATACGTCCTAAGTATTCTGTCTTGTGCTATACCTGTGGAGTAGTGAAAAGTGTAAGCGTAAGCCTTTAAGGGGAAGGGATGTGACTGAAAGCTAAGGCTTAATTGTAATGGTTAGGATATGCCCACTAGTCACGGTGTGGATATATAGCATTAGTCAAGGTGGTTAGGACGCAGCTTTGAGAACGGAATCCATGGCATCATGGAGAGAATCAAACTGCTCAATGCAGTGGCGAATACGGGCTTTCAGCCACGACCAACATTTCTCTATCTTGTTGAGGTCTGGCGAATAAGGTGGTAGATAGAGTAAACGGCATTGAGCTGCCTCCACCAGTTCAGCAATCCGCCCCCCTTTATGAAACGTTGCATTGTCCAATACTAGAGTCTGACCTGGCTTCAATGTTGGAATTAAGATGAACTCCAACCACAACTCAAACACTGTCCGATTACAACAACCCTCAAAGCTAAAGGGAGCTAAGAGTTGTTGATGACACCATGCCGCAATCATGCTCATGCCCTGCCTCTTCCCGGATTTGAGGGCATGGAAGCGTTGTCCTTCCTCGCAGTAACCATAAGGATAATCCGAGTCTTGACTATTGATGCCAGCTTCATCGAGGTAAACCAACCCTTCCGGCTCCATCTGTTCAATCTGAGCAATAAACTCCTCTCGCTGTTGCTCATCACGTTCTTGGTAGCCGTAAGTTTTTTTTTCTGGTGAAGCCAATTTTCTTCAAGGCTCTGGATATGGTGCGAGGATAGATGTCGTCATCCCAAAGTTGAGCCATTTGAGCGGAGGTTTTGTGGCCATGCTCTTAGGCAAAAGCCTTGAATTTGTGCCAGTCGGTAATTTGGTGGCTATGACCAGGTGGGCGATTAAGTTTAGGGAGGAAGTCGCCGGTGTGTTCTTTTCTTTGCAGCCAGAGATTGATGGTGTTCCTGCTGACATGGAAAACTTGACTGGCTTCGGTTTTGGGTATACCGTCTAGTTCAATTGCATTAATAACTTTTTGTCTAAGGTCGTAACTGTAGGGGGCTGGCATTTTGGGTCTTCTGTAGATATCCTTGCCATTATACGTCCTAACTTCTCTGTCTTGTGCTATATCATCGAAAACGCCGTTATCTAGCACGCCTGCTTTGAGCCATTGTTTCAGGTCTCTCTTTAGACTGCTTGGACAATGAATTTTGGAAAGTAGGTATTCATGGTTCACGGTAAGAGCATTTTGCTATATCTGCATCCAGTATGTAATAACCTCCTTTGTTTATACTTTGAAAGATTCTGGATATTGCATCATGGGCTGACCGTCCGGGTCGGAACCCATAGCTGTTGCTTTCAAATCTCGATTCCCATTCAGGTTCGAGTGCCGATTTAACCAAGGCTTGCCTTGCTCTATCCTGGATTGTGGGTATTCCTAGAGGGCGTTTTTCATCCATTCCGGGTTTTGGAATCCACACCCGTCGCAGTGGTTTTGCTTTGAGGTTTCCCTTAATGTTCTTAACAAGCTCAAACCTTTGTCTTGGAGAGATTACTCTTACTCCATCGACTCCAGCCGTTTTCTTGCGTTGATTATCTTGGGGGGCGGGTTTATTAAGCTGACTGTTGGGAAGCATGGCTGACCGTGGAACCCGCCCCTACAGCCGCACTGCTAAGAGTCGGGCATAATATGACTTCACCAATAGACGTTGCCACCTTCTTGCCTTTGCGTCCTGTCCCGATTTAGCTGCTTGAAATATCCTCTTTTGGAGCTTAAAGACGTATCGCTGAACCTTAGCCCAGTTGATACTTCTCCATCCATTCGTAGTCTTAGTAGGTCTCCGTTTATCGAAGCCTTTACCTTCTCTCGATTTCGTCATTTTGACTCCTACTCGACTCTATCCTTGCAATCAAACCGTGACCCGTTAGCATATCCCGTCCATTACAGCCGGGCGTTGGCTTCTGGTCACATCTCACCCCCTAATAGGCATACGCTTACACTTTTTCACTACTGACTCTCTCGACCAGATTATCAGAGCCTAAAAGGGTTTATAACGTTCCGTTTATATGGGCATTCCATCTTTAGACTTGTCCTATCCACCGAGGTACTTTTAAAGGTCTGTGTAGGTAGCTTACAAATACTCCTACTTTTCCCTTTGCTCTTTTGAGCGCAGCGTATCAACCTATTTCGCTGCTTATTATTTACGATGGTTCAAGTCGGAACATTCAGATTTCCTTAGTCATGGATGGTTGGCAGTGGTCGGATTATTGGGAATAGGTTACCCTCACGCCTTCCGTTCCCCGCTTCAATCTGACGGGTTGTGTATCCTGAAACTGGGGGTGGCTATCGCCGTTACTCTTTCCCACAATCGCCCAAGTGGTTTTAATCCTCCATGTTGTATAATTGAGTATTGCGATTTTCTTTGTGGGATTGACCTTGAGTTCCCTGCCTTGCTTTCGCTTTGGGACATATAAACAGTTATGAGGATGGTCAGGAGTGCGCTCCTTATATTCAACCAAGGGGTTGAAATCCTCACCAGGCGGTTATTTCGGGTATTGCAACCCTATTTCATGCCTGAACGTCTCGCACTTGTAAAGATCAAGTAACATAACACAGACAAACTGCGTCGATCATGACTCAAATTTCTGCTAACTCTGATGTTCCGAGTATGGGACGTCGCCAATTTATGAATCTGCTGACCTTTGGTTCAGCAACCGGGGTGGCCCTAGGTGCGCTGTATCCCTTCGTCAAATATTTTATTCCTCCTTCAACTGGGGGAGCAGGTGGCGGTGTGATCGCCAAAGATGCTTTGGGTAATGATGTAGTAGTCAGCCAATTTGTGGCTACTCATAATGTAGGCGATCGCGTCTTGGCTCAAGGTCTCAAAGGTGATCCTACCTACCTAGTGATTGAAAATGATGGCAACCTGGCTGAATATGGCCTGAATGCGGTATGTACTCACCTGGGTTGTGTGGTTCCCTGGAACAGCAGCGAGAATAAATTTATCTGTCCCTGCCACGGTTCCCAGTATGATGCTACTGGTAAGGTAGTGCGTGGTCCGGCTCCCCTGTCCTTGGCGCTGGTTCACACCGAAGTTGTGGACGACAAAGTAAGTTTCATTCCCTGGACTGAAACCGATTTCCGCACCAATGAAGCTCCCTGGTGGGCTTAATTGAGACTCAGAGGGGGGATGGTAATAAGATCTATCCCCAATCTGTGATCTAATGATAATTTACATTTTGAGAGAGATAGAACATTCCGATGTCAAACACTGACCGATTCGCAATTCTGCGTCGTGGTATTGGGGCAACTTTGCGGGTGTTATTAGTTGCAGTGGCAACCGCAGGGCTGTTCCTAGCCGGGGATTTGGTATTACCCCAGAGTGCTGCGGCTTATCCTTTCTGGGCTCAGGAAACTGCCCCAGAAACTCCCAGAGAAGCTACAGGCCGTATTGTTTGTGCTAACTGCCACTTGGCTGCTAAACCTACAGAAGTAGAGGTTCCCCAGTCTGTCTTACCTGATACGGTGTTTAAGGCTGTGGTGAAAATCCCCTATGATACTAATGTACAGCAGGTGTTGGGTGATGGTAGCAAAGGCGCTCTGAATGTGGGAGCGGTGTTGATGCTTCCAGAAGGCTTTAAAATTGCTCCTGCCGATCGCATTCCTGAAGAGATCGCCGAGGAAGTCGGTGGTCTTTACTTCCAACCCTACAGTGCTGATCAAGAAAATGTGGTGATCGTTGGTCCAATTCCTGGCGATCAATACCAAGAAATTGTCTTCCCGGTTCTGTCTCCAGATCCAGCTACTGATAAGTCTATCCACTTTGGTAAATATGCCGTCTACGCTGGCGGAAACCGGGGTCGTGGTCAACTTTACCCGGCGGGTAATGCCAGCAATAACACGGTTTATAAAGCCTCTGTGGGTGGAACTATCACCAAAATTACTCAGGAAGAATATGTTGGCTACCAGGTAACTATCACTACTGCTGAGGGTGATTCTGTGGTGGAAACTGTGCCTCCTGGTCCTGAGTTGATTGTTTCTGAGGGTCAACCTGTGGCGGCTGGTGATTCATTAACCAATAATCCTAATGTGGGTGGCTTTGGTCAAGATGATACTGAAATCGTACTCCAAAGTTCGACTCGGATTCAAGGTCTGCTGGCATTTTTTGCCCTGGTGATGCTAACTCAGATTCTGTTAGTTCTCAAGAAAAAACAAGTGGAAAAAGTCCAAGCGGCTGAGATGAATTTCTAATTCTGGCTGTCCATTGGCTTCAACGTTGAAAGTCCGGGGGTAGGGTAAATAATTGATAATTAATAGTTGTTAATTGTGGATTCTGCCTCCGGCTTTCTCACTGCAAATTAATCAAATTTATCAATTTTTTAAAAGTGGCGATCGCAACGGAAACAATTAAAGCGGGAAAATTCGACTGGTTTTATCGGGAAATTAACCGGGAAGTGACAGATAAACCGCCTATCTTATTTTTACATGGGTTAATTTCTCAAAGTTACAGTTGGAGTGTAATTATGGAGGAAGTAGGCGAGAAGGGATACCGAGCGATCGCACCCGACTGGCTGGGTTCTGGATTTTCCGAGAAACCCGAAAAACGAGATTTCCCCTATACTCCAGATGCGTATATTCAAGGATTAGAAGAGTTTTTAACTACCCTAAAATTAACTAAGTTTTATTTGGTTGTTCAAGGTTTCTTAGGTTCCGTGGGGTTACAGTATGCCCTGCGACACCCAGAACAAATTGAACGGCTGTTAGTATTAAATACCCCTGTCTCTACCGAGGCAAAATTACCCTGGAAAATCAAACAGATGTCATTGCCTTTTGTCGGGGATATGATGACTCAAGACCCGTTATTAGTCGATCGCACTCTGGAGGGAGGAAGCGGTTATGTGATTGAAGATAAAGATCTCGATGTCTATCGCCGTCCGTTTCTCAAGTCTTCCTCTACCGGGCGGGCGCTCATGGCAACCATTAAGAATCTACAATTAAAGGAGGCTATGGAAGAAATTGTCTCCGGCTTCCCCAAATGGGATCATCCCACCGAGATTGTCTGGGGGACTGCTGACCCTTGGCTAGATCTGTCTATGGCTGAAAGTTTGGTCGAGAAGATTCCTGGGGCAGTATTGGTTAAACTAGATAAGGCTGGACATTATCCCCAAGACCATTGGCCCCAAGAAATCGCGGAATCCCTACTGCTATTCCTGCGAAAAAAAGCACTTTGAACCCCAAGGGCTACCCTTGACCATGGTGGGGAGCTAGTCGTGGGGATTAAGTCCCTGATTGTCTATCATACTAATTGCGAATATGACTGAAACATCCCCGAATCCGAAATTTACACCCCCAGTGGTCGAAAGTAATGTAGACCAACAAGCCTTGATTAAGCAACTTAGACGCAAAGAAGGGAGTTGGGTTGAGTGGGGTCAGGCCTGTGCTACTCTGCAAAAGTGCGGTAAAAATTCCCAGGAGATTTTTGAGGATACTGGTTTTGAACCTGTGCAACAAAATCAGGTAATTGTCGCTTCTCAGGTTTACCACTCCATGGTTAAGGGGGAAGCCTCCGAGAAGGTGCGATCGCATTTTTGGCAAAAAGGCAGCGATATCCTTTATGAACTTCGTATCCTCACCCAACCCCTGCGGGTGGCGGCGGCGGGGTTGATTCTCGAGTACAATTTAGATGCCGATGAAGCCCGAAATATCGCTAGGGCGCTGAAAGATTTTTCCCTGAGCGGGGGTATGCCGGAAGGATTTTCTACCGATGCCGGGGATATGGTAGCCTATTATTTCGCCAAATTGGCTCGCCAACAAAAGGATATCCAGGAGCGATCGCGCCTGATTGCTAAGGGTCTAAAATTTGTCAAATCTACGGCGGCTAGAAGCCAGCTAGAACAGCTTTTAACTGATTTTACGGTTTCATATCCCAAAACTGCCCCTCGCCTGCCAGTGTATCGTTTAGAGGAGTCTGAGGAACTTCCTTGTATTGTACCTGTGGCGGGGAGGTTTCCCCTCAACAAGGAGGATTGGCAAGCTGTTCCCCTGTGTGAGGCGATCGAACCTTTTGGAATCATCAAATTTAATGGAGGAGGTGCTTGGCTGGCTTTACCAGGTTGGCAGGTAGTCCGAAATTCTGAAGACCCAGTGGTGATTTTATGTCAAAGCGACCAGCTTCCTACTCCTCTCCCTGGTCAGGTTGAGGAAGTAGTTGCAGTTATTGATCGCGCAGGTAGAACATGGCAAGCAGACAGTTATTTTCTAGTGGAGATTGAGGGTCAACTAGAATTGCAATGGTTTGAGGACCAACCCGAAACGCCTCTGCTAGGCAGGGTGATTCTGATTTTGCGCCCAAAACGGATTGTCGATGAAAATCAGATGACCGATATTTGGCAAATTGAGGAATAGGGCAAAAGCACCTAGAGAGAAGATACTCGCTATTCGCGATCCAGTTATCCTACCCCGCCAGCTAGGGGCAGATTTAACGGGAACGACGCGATCGCATATTCGGGGGCAAAAAGTCAGCAGGTTCTTCCTCAATCCGATAAGGCCAGATATCAATAGGTTGAATTGAATAACGTTTCAACTCAGACCGACGATTAGATTGACCCGCCATCACCACTAAAGCGATCGCAAAAATACTACCACCCAAGACCACAGCCAGAATCACCCCCACCAGAAACCATAGCATAGCAGTTTGCAAGCCATGTCCGCCAGAATTGCCTTGAGATAAACGGTTTTGATCCAGAGTCAAATTACTAACCCGACGCTCCTGTTCTTGCAGTTGCATAGTCAGGCGTTCATTTTGCATTCGCTGCTGTTCAAGCTGAGTTGTAAGAGTTTCAATTTGAACCCGATGTCGCTCCAGTTGACTCGTTAGTTGGTCAATCTGAACCCGATGTCGTTCCAGTTGAGTAGTGATTTGTTGATTAGTCGTTTGTTGTCTTTCCCATTCTCGAAGTACATGAGACCCAGAACTTGAGGAATCAGAGGAACTAGGTGGGGGAGGTAAAGGAAAGGTGGGGATCGGAATCTGCCCATTGGGAAACGTCCCTAATGTTGACTCCGACACATTAGGCGGTGGCGGGAGAATTCCAGATGGGAAACTTGGGGGTGATGGTTCATCCTTTCCTAAAGACGATTGGTTACTAAAAAATAACCATGCGAATAGGAGTAGCATGGCTACCATTAAGGTAAACACACATCCCCATAAAAACCCCGTAGTCGGACTCATGCGTTTGGATTTCACACTTAGGCAGCTATAAGAGAATTCCAGGTTAAATCCTTTTCAACAGCCTAATGGCCTATCTAGGGTGATCAGTAGAAGAGAGACTTGCCATTGGACATCATGTACATCTCTGAATCTAACTGCTTACGAATCTAACCGAGTTGCATATTAACACGAAGCGTTTACCGTTGTCTTGGAATTGTATAGCACAAGACAGAAAAGTTAGGACGTATAATGGCCAGGATATCTACAGAAGACCAAAAATGCCAGCCCCCTACAGTTACGACCTTAGACAAAAAGTTATTAATGCCATTGAACTAGACGGTATACCCAAAACCGAAGCCAGTCAAGTTTTCCATGTCAGCAGGAACACTATCAATCTCTGGCTGCAAAGAAAAGAACACACCGGCGACTTCCTCCCTAAACCTAATCGCCCACCTGGTCATAGCCACCAAATTACCGACTGGCACAAATTCAAGGCTTTTGCCCAAGAGCATGGCGACAAAACCTCCGTTCAAATGGCTCAACTTTGGGATGACGACATCTCTCCTCGCACCATATCCAGAGCCTTGAAGAAAATTGGCTTCACCAGAAAAAAAACTTACGGCTACCAAGAACGTGATGAGCAACAGCGAGAGGAGTTTATTGCTCATATTGAAAAGATGGAGCCGGAAGAGTTGGTTTACCTCGATGAAGCTGGCATGAATAGTCAAGACTCGGATTATCCTTATGGTTACTGCCAGGAAGGACAACGCTTCCATGCCCTCAAATCCGGGAAGAGGCAGGGCAGGGTGAGCATGATTGCGGCATGGTGTTATAGCACTAGTCAATAAGGTTAGGACGCAGCCTTGAGAACAGAATCCATGGCATCATGGAGAGAATCAAACTGCTCAATACAATGGCGAATGCGGGCTTTCAACCACGAACAACATTTCTCTATCTTGTTGAGGTCTGGCGAATAAGGCGGAAGATAGAGTAAACGGCATGGAGCTGCCTCCACCAGTTCAGCAATCCGCCCCCCTTTATGAAACGTTGCATTGTCCAATACTAGAGTCTGACCTGGCTTCAATGTTGGAATTAAGATCAACTCCAACCACAACTCAAACACTGTCCGATTACAACAACCCTCAAAGGTAAAGGGAGCTAAGAGTTGTTGATAACACCATGCGGCTATATAGCTCACCCTGCCCTGCCTCTTCCCTGATTTGAGGGCATGGAAGCGTTTTCCTTCCTCGCAGTAACCATAAGGGTAATCCGAGTCCTGACTATTCATGCCGGCTTCATCGAGGTAGACCACTTCTTGTGGCTCCATCTGTTCAATCTGAGCCATAAACTCCTCTCGCTGTTGCTTCCAACGTTCTTGGTAGCCGTAAGTTTTTTTTCTGGTGAAGCCAATTTTCTTCAAGGCTCTGGATATGGTGCGAGGAGAGATGTCGTCATCCCAAAGTTCAGCCATTTGAGCGGAGGTTTTGTGGCCATGCTCTTGGGCAAAAGCCTTGAATTTGTGCCAGTCGGTAATTTGGTGGCTATGACCAGGTGGGCGATTAGGTTTAGGGAGGAAGTCGCCGGTGTGTTCTTTTCTTTGCAGCCAGAGATTGATGGTGTTCCGGCTGACATGGAAAACTTGACTGGCTTTGGTTTTGGACATACCGTCTAGTTCAATTGCATTGATAACTTTTTGTCTAAGGTCGTAACTGTAGGGGGCTGGCATTTTTGGTCTTCTTAGTCATCTCGTCCTCTCCATTATACGTCCTAACTTTCCTGTCTGGTGCTATACATTGATTACTTAGCGGGTTCCCCCCTACCCTACATTCCGCAGGTTGATAGGTAATTAACCGGATGCGTAGTAATAGCGCTCAACGGGTGGACCGAAGAGGTGAATAATCAATCGCCGTTCATCATTGAGATTGCTAATCTGCCTTTGCCCATCGAGATTAACCCAGTGGATTCCTTGAAACTTCTGCATAATCCAGCGAAAGGTCGGTTTAGCGGTGGGTTGTTGGCGTTGGTCGCGCACCGTTTGCTTCTGAGCATCTAGCGCCTGTCGCAGTTGGCGTTCGGCGAGGGTATACACCATAAGGGTTAGGGCCATGATGAGAGCTAAGGCCTCGACCCGCTGCGGCTTTTTGACAAAGACGCTACTGGCAAAGAAGAGGGGGTCTTTGAGGAAGCGAAAGCCTCTCTCGACGGTCTGTTGCCCTTTATATTCGCTCAAGCAGGTCTGAGCCGGCCAGAGGGATTGCTCCAGTTGATTGGTGGCTAGAATAAAGCGACTACGCTGACGGCTAAAGCGGTCTTCCGCCGTGGCGGTCTGCTGTAACGTGGCCTGGAGCCGATAGCCCTGAACTGGGGTGGGTTCGGCGGATTTGGCGGGACGACCGGGGGGTCGCTTGGCCCGCACCGTCTCCAGGGAGACCTGAGTGAGCTGATGCACCTCGAGTCCATCTTGAAACTGCATCAAGGCCTCGAGGGCATCGGGTTTGCAAGCAAAGACCCGCTGGGTCAGCTTTTTCAATTGGCGGTTGAGGCGGTGTTCGAGCTTCTCTAATTCGGGTTGCCAGAGGTCGGCATTGGCTTTGCGGGTTTGGCTTTCGACGAGACGCCAGCGCTGGCGCACTCCGGCATAGGTCTGCTCAATCTCCCACATCCGGTAATCCTTGGAGTTGCAGGGGACTTCAGTCAGTCGGGTGACATCGCTGTGCACCAGCTCTTGAGCCGCTTTTAGGGTCAGCACACCCGTGATAGCCACCCCGTGGTCTCCATCTGCTGCAGATTGGCTGCTGTGTAAAAGGCGGCATCCATCACAACGATACCGTCGCTAGTCCATTGGTCACCAAACGCCTTGAGCACCTCTGCAAACTGCTGAGTGTCCTGTTCATTGCCACTGGCTAACTGCAACCATAGCGGCACGCCACCGTCGGCGGCACAGACTAGAGTCATCAAAAACTGTTTCAAATCTGGACGATGGTCTCGGGAATAGCCTCGACACAGCCGAATTGGGCTGGGTTCTGCTGATGTCTCACCGGGGGAGCTGACTCAAGTCCTACCTCGGATTTCCCCTTCGAGCACCGCTGATACTTCCCTTCTACTGAGATCGAGGTGGCATCGAGATGACGCTGTTGAATATCAATTCCAAATCGTTCCACAGCCTGGAGCGCCACCTGGAGAAAAAATGATGTCGTCCCTTCTGCGTAGAGTTCATCCAACACTCGACCTAAGCGGTCGTCATTCAAGTGACGAGCCTCTACCCCTTCCCCGAGCAGATGAGACACCGCTTTACTCTCAAAAAACTCGCTGAATAAATACAACGGTGCACTGAGAAAGCCTAGGGCGTTCAAAATCATGGCTTTAACCACTTGTCCGGCACTCACATGCTCCAAGCTATGAGGTTCAATCCGCTTATCCGTCAACTCGACCAGGCCAAGTTCGTCAATCACTCCAGCCACTAAACCCAGATGGTCTAAATTTTTAATCTGCATCGCCAGAGCCTACCGCTCGAAGGAACCCTTTCTAGCCTAGACTAGCACCATATCTTTTATTCCCTGTCAACCTGCGGAATGTAGGCCCTACGGCTACCTACGGCTATCGTGTTGGCTTTGAAACATACCCTCCCCCCATAACCGGAATAAGCACTATTGGGGAAGTGACCGATGTGATAGCGGTCAAGGGTGAGGTACGAACCGATAGGCTTGCCATTGACGGGTATCACAAGGGAACTACCCTATCACTTGTCGGGTTTAGGGGGTGATATGGGTATTTGACAGATTGATTAAGTGGTGCTTGTTGACTGAGTAATCATCCTATTGACAGAATTATTTTCCTGTGCTAGGACTAGATTGTGAGTAATATCTGAGTAATTAGGTAGGACTATCGGGTTAAGTGAATCACGGTTATTGCAGTTATGATAACGGTCAGTTAATAGTGGACACAACTGGACTCGAACCAGCGACCCCCACGATGTCAACGTGGTACTCTAACCAACTGAGCTATGCGTCCGAACAGTTTATTACATTAACATAACTCACCCGAAAATTGCAACCCCCCAAACGGATCTATTTTTCCCCTCGCGATCGCTGTATGCTTAATGAAGTTGTATCAGCCGCCCATCAGGCGACGGGACACACAGTTCCAAGGGAGGAGATGATGGTTAAGAAAAGTCTAGCCGATATGGTCAAACAGGAAGCAGAAAAGGCGGGTAGTCCCCCCCCAGAATCTGCTGATACTGATCATCAAATTAATACAAGCACATCCCCAAGGGACAATACCTCCTCTAGCCGTCCAACCCCCACCCAAGCCGAATTAGAGGCGCAGATGGAGTTAGAAGCTCAAGTAGCCTGGCTTGAATCCCACTTACAGCAGTCCCAGGAAACTGAGCAGACTTTAAAAAAAGAGATTTCTGCCCTTCAATTAACTGTTAAAAACGCTCAAGCCAGCCATAGGCAATTAGCCACTACAATCAATAAACTACAACAAGAATTAGAGGAAAAAAATAAATTAATAGCCCAACTTAAACAGGAGACTGAAGCGGCGGCGGCCTTAAAGGAAAAGCTAGAACAGGCAGAATTAATAGCACTACATCTGTCGGAAACGAATACTAAACTTTTACAACATATCGAACAGTTAAAACTAGAATCATCTACGTCTAAACTAGCACAGAAACCCACGAAGCGATCCCCACCTCATTTAGTGCCTCGTCCCGAACATTCCCTCAGTCAACCGATGAACAATGAAGATTTTTCTCAAAGTACCTGGCTGTTATAATTTATCCATTAGTGCGAGACGTTCAGGTAGGAAATAAGGCTGAGATGCCTGAAATAACTACCTGGTGAAAACTTCAGCCCCCTGACTGAATACAAGAAGCTCGCTTCTGACCATCCCTATAACTGTTTATATGTCCCGACGTTTGGTATAGAAATATACATAACGTGCGAAACGTTTAGGAGTCAAATAGGGCTGCAATGGCTGAAATAACCTCCTAGTGGGACTTCCACCCCTTGGTGGAATATAAGGGATTCGCACCCCTGACCATCCCATAACTATCTATGTGTCTCAACATCTGGCTTCGACAACCAGATAAGGCAGAGAGACTCAAGGTCAAGACTGAGCGAAAAAAAGAGGGGAGTTGTGTTATGGTCGAAAGAGAAGTCACCTTCCCCAACTCCAATTCCAAACCGTGCTTGCGAGTTTCCCAGCACACGGCTCCTGATGTAGATACCCTATTGTCAGTAGGAACAGGGCTACAACCCCCCGCTTTGTAACCTCAACTTTGGGAGCTAAATACAACACGTAGTCTTTAAACTCGCTTTCGTCATCAAACTCTTACTTGTCGCGGTCTCTATATCCACACCGTGACTAGTGGGCATATCCTAGCCATTACAGTTAGGCATTGGCTTTCAGTCACATCCTTTCCCCTTAAAGGGTTAGGGGTCGAGAGTGAAGTCACCTTCACCCTCTCCCATTCAGAACCGTGCTTGATAGTTTCCCATCACACGGCTCCTGGTATGGATACCCTATTTGTCAAAGGAGCAGAATCAAGAGACCTGCTTTCTACTTCGATGTTCAGAGCTATATGCACCACGTAGTCTTTAAACTCGTCCTCGCCATTATACTCTTACTGACCGCAGTATCTATATCCCCACCGTGACCTGTGGGCATATCCCAACCATGACAATTGGGCTTTAGCTTCTGGTCACATCCTTCACCCTCTAAGCATGCGCTTACATTTTTCACTACTGCCTTGTGAATAGCATTACTCACTTGTTTATAGCCTACATTCCGCAGGTTGATAGGTAATTAACCGGATGCGTAGTAATAGCGCTCAACGGGTGGACCGAAGAGGTGAATAATCAATCGCCGTTCATCATTGAGATTGCTAATCTGCCTTTGCCCATCGAGATTAACCCAGTGGATTCCTTGAAACTTCTGCATAATCCAGCGAAAGGTCGGTTTAGCGGTGGGTTGTTGGCGTTGGTCGCGCACCGTTTGCTTCTGAGCATCTAGCGCCTGTCGCAGTTGGCGTTCGGCGAGGGTATACACCATAAGGGTTAGGGCCATGATGAGAGCTAAGGCCTCGACCCGCTGCGGCTTTTTGACAAAGACGCTACTGGCAAAGAAGAGGGGGTCTTTGAGGAAGCGAAAGCCTCTCTCGACGGTCTGTTGCCCTTTATATTCGCTCAAGCAGGTCTGAGCCGGCCAGAGGGATTGCTCCAGTTGATTGGTGGCTAGAATAAAGCGACTACGCTGACGGCTAAAGCGGTCTTCCGCCGTGGCGGTCTGCTGTAACGTGGCCTGGAGCCGATAGCCCTGAACTGGGGTGGGTTCGGCGGATTTGGCGGGACGACCGGGGGGTCGCTTGGCCCGCACCGTCTCCAGGGAGACCTGAGTGAGCTGATGCACCTCGAGTCCATCTTGAAACTGCATCAAGGCCTCGAGGGCATCGGGTTTGCAAGCAAAGACCCGCTGGGTCAGCTTTTTCAATTGGCGGTTGAGGCGGTGTTCGAGCTTCTCTAATTCGGGTTGCCAGAGGTCGGCATTGGCTTTGCGGGTTTGGCTTTCGACGAGGCGCCAGCGCTGGCGCACTCCGGCATAGGTCTGCTCAATCTCCCACATCCGGTAATCCTTGGAGTTGCAGGGGACTTCAGTCAGTCGGGTGACATCGCTGTGCACCAGCTCTTGAGTAGCTTTTAGGGTCAGCGACGCCGTGATAGCCACCCCGTGGTCTCCATCTGCTGCGAGATTGGCTGCTGTGTAAAAGGCGGCATCCATCACAACGATACCGTCGCTAGTCCATTGGTCACCAAACGCCTTGAGCACCTCTGCAAACTGCTGAGTGTCCTGTTCATTGCCACTGGCAACTGCAACCATAGCGGCACGCCACCGTCGGCGGCACAGACTAGAGTCATCAAAAACTGTTTCAAATCTGGACGATGGTCTCGGGAATAGCCTCGACACAGCCGAATTGGGCTGGGTTCTGCTGATGTCTCACCGGGGGAGCTGACTCAAGTCCTACCTCGGATTTCCCCTTCGAGCACCGCTGATACTTCCCTTCTACTGAGATCGAGGTGGCATCGAGATGACGCTGTTGAATATCAATTCCAAATCGTTCCACAGCCTGGAGCGCCACCTGGAGAAAAAATGATGTCGTCCCTTCTGCGTAGAGTTCATCCAACACTCGACCTAAGCGGTCGTCATTCAAGTGACGAGCCTCTACCCCTTCCCCGAGCAGATGAGACACCGCTTTACTCTCAAAAAACTCGCTGAATAAATACAACGGTGCACTGAGAAAGCCTAGGGCGTTCAAAATCATGGCTTTAACCACTTGTCCGGCACTCACATGCTCCAAGCTATGAGGTTCAATCCGCTTATCCGTCAACTCGACCAGGCCAAGTTCGTCAATCACTCCAGCCACTAAACCCAGATGGTCTAAATTTTTAATCTGCATCGCCAGAGCCTACCGCTCGAAGGAACCCTTTCTAGCCTAGACTAGCACCATATCTTTTATTCCCTGTCAACCTGCGGAATGTAGGTTATAGGCAGAGCATTAGAGGGGTTACAACGTTCCGATTATATGGGCATTCCATCGTTAGATTTGTCCTCTCCGCCGGGGTACTTTTAAAGGTCTGTGTAGGTAGTCGCACGAACCCCCTACTTTTCCCCTTGCCCTTTTGAGCGCAGCGTGTCAACCTATTTCGCTGCTAGTGTATTACGATGGTTCAAGTCGGACATTCGGTCTTGCTAATCATAGATGGTTGGCAGTGGTCGCGTCTTGGTAGTAGGTTCTACCTCACGCCTTCCGTTCCCCGCTTCAATCCTGGAGTTATGATTTCCAAAACTGGGGGTGGCTATCGCCGTTACTCTCTACTCCCTGATTTCTCAGTTCGTTTATGACCTTGAGTTCCCTGCCTTGCTTAGTTCCCTAAGCGTCGGGACATATAACCAGTTATGAGGATGGTCAGGAGAGGTCTCCTTATATCCAGATTCGGAGCTGGAATCCTCACCGGGTAGTTATTTCGGGCATTTCAGCCCTATTTCATACCCGAACGTCTCGCACTATACGCTTACACTTTTCACTACTCCGCAGGTACATCCTGCCACTTGAGAGCCTAAAAGGGGTTTAAACGTTCCGTTTATACGGGCATTCCATCTTTAGACTTGTCCTATCCACCGGGGTACAGTTATGGTCGAAAGGGAAGTCACCTTCCCCAACTCCAATTCAAAACCGTGCATGCGAGTTTCCCAGCACACGGCTCCTGATGTGAACACCCTATTGTCAATAGGAACAGGCTACAACCCCTGCTTTGTGACTTCAACTTTGGGAGCTATATATAGCATTAGTCAAGGTAGTTAGGATGCAAATTCGAGAACGGAATCCATGGCATCATGGAGAGAATCAAACTGCTCAATACCGTGGCGAATACGGGCTTTCAGCCACGACCAACATTTCTCTATCTTGTTGAGGTCTGGCGAATAAGGCGGAAGATAGAGTAAACGGCATTGAGCTGCCTCCACCAGTTCAGCAATCCGCCCCCCTTTATGAAACGTTGCATTGTCTAGCACTAGAGTCTGACCTGGCTTCAGTGCTGGAATTAAGATGAACTCCAACCACAACTCAAACACTGTCCGATTACAACAACCCTCAAAGCTAAAGGGGGCTAAGAGTTGTTGATCACACCATGGGGCAATATAGCTCACCCTGCCCTGCCTCTTCCCTGATTTGAGGGCATGGAAGCGTTTTCCTTCCTCGCAGTAACCATAAGGATAATCCGAGTCTTGACTATTCATGCCAGCTTCATCGAGGTAGACCACTTCTTCCGGCTCCATCTGTTCAATCTGAGCCATAAACTCCTCTCGCTGTTGCTTCCAACGTTCTTGGTAGCCGTAAGTTTTTTTTCTGGTGAAGCCAATTTTCTTCAAGGCTCTGGATATGGTGCGAGGAGAGATGTCGTCATCCCAAAGTTCAGCCATTTGAGCGGAGGTTTTGTGGCCATGCTCTTGGGCAAAAGCCTTGAATTTCTGCCAGTCGGTAATTTTGTGGTTATTGCCAGGTCGGTGATGAGGTTTAGGGAGGAAGTCTCCGGTCTGTGCTTTTCTTTGCAGCCAGAGATTAATGGTGTTCCTGCTGACATGGAAAACTTGACTGGCTTCTGTTTTGGGCATACCGTCTAGTTCAATGGCATCAATAACTTTTTGTCTGAGGTCGTAACTATAGGGGGCTGGCATTTTTGGTCTTCTTAGTCATCTCGTCCTCTCCATTATACGTCCTAAGTATTCTGTCTTGTGCTATACAACACGTAGTCTTTAAACTCGCTCAAGTCATAAGCACTCTTACTTATCGCAGTCTCTATATCCACACCGTGACTAGTGGGCATATCCCAACCATTACCATTGGGTATTGGCTTTCAGTCACATCCTTTCCCCTTATAGGGTTAGGGGTCGAGAGTGAAGTCACCTTCACCCTCTCCCATTCAGAACCGTGCTTGATAGTTTCCCATCACACGGCTCCTGGTGTGGATACCCTATTTGTCAAAGGAGCAGAATCAAGAGACCTGCTTTCTACTTCGATGTTCAGAGCTATATGCACCACGTAGTCTTTAAACTCGTCCTCGCCATTATACTCTTACTGACCGCAGTATCTATATCCCCACCGTGACTTGTGGGCATATCCCAACCATGACAATTGGGCTTTAGCTTCTGGTCACATCCTTCACCCTCTAAGCATGCGCTTACATTTTTCACTACTGCCTTGTGAATAGCATTACTCACTTGTTTATAGGCAGAGCATTAGAGGGGTTACAACGTTCCGATTATATGGGCATTCCATCGTTAGATTTGTCCTCAGAACCGGGGTACTTTTAAAGGTCTGTGTAGGTAGTCGGACGAACCCCCTACTTTTCCCCTTGCCCTTTTGAGCGCAGCGTGTCAACCTATTTCGCTGCTAGTGTATTACGATGGTTCAAGTCGGACATTCGGTCTTCCTAATCATAGATGGTTGGCAGTGGTCGCGTCTTGGTAGTATAGCACAAGACAGAATACTTAGGACGTATAATGGAGAGGACGAGATGACTAAGAAGACCAAAAATGCCAGCCCCCTATAGTTACGACCTCAGACAAAAAGTTATTGATGCCATTGAACTAGACGGTATGCCCAAAACAGAAGCCAGTCAAGTTTTCCATGTCAGCCGGAACACCATTAATCTCTGGCTGCAAAGAAAAGCACAGACCGGAGACTTCCTCCCTAAACCTCATCACCGACCTGGTAATAACCACAAAATTACCGACTGGCAAAAATTCAAGGCTTTTGCCCAAGAGCATGGCGACAAAACAGCAGCTCAAATGGCTGAACTTTGGGATGACGACATCTCTCCTCGCACCATATCCAGAGCCTTGAAGAAAATTGGCTTCACCAGAAAAAAAAACTTACGGCTACCAAGAACGTGATGAGCAACAGCGAGAGGAGTTTATGGCTCAGATTGAACAGATGGAGCCACAAGAAGTGGTCTACCTCGATGAAGCCGGCATGAATAGTCAGGACTCGGATTACCCTTATGGTTACTGCGAGGAAGGAAAACGCTTCCATGCACTCAAATCAGGGAAGAGGCAGGGCAGGGTAAGTATGATAGCCGCATGGTGTCATCAACAACTCTTAGCTCCCTTTAGCTTTGAGGGTTGTTGTAATCGGACAGTGTTTGAGTTGTGGTTGGAGTTCATCTTAATTCCAACATTGAAGCCAGGTCAGACTCTAGTATTGGACAATGCAACGTTTCATAAAGGGGGGCGGATTGCTGAACTGGTGGAGGCAGCTCAATGCCGTTTACTCTATCTTCCGCCTTATTCGCCAGACCTCAACAAGATAGAGAAATGTTGGTCGTGGCTGAAAGCCCGTATTCGCCACTGCACGTGAGCAGTTTGATTCTCTCCATGATGCCATGGATTCCGTTCTCAAAGCTGCGTCCTAACCACCTTGACTAATGCTATATACCCAGTTTGGCAAGTGGTTAATCCCCCGACTATCTCCTAATCAATGGGAGGAAACTTTCCGCAAGCATGAGCCATCTACCCCAGCAATTCAGTCAAAATCTTAGTTTTGATGGGTGAATAGACCCTTGTGGGGCTCCTTTGGCTCAAGTTATGGCGATCGTTCCGGGCGTCTTTTCCTCTCGAGTAAGTTTGAGGGTGACTCCAAAAACTTCAGCAAAACAGGCCGCGAGGACATCCCGGACTTGCTCGATGGAAATATCCGGGACTAATTCAGCCAGACTCCCTACGGGGAAATCAGAAATACCACAGGGAACGATCGCTTTAAATCCAGTTATAGCATTAGTCAAGGTGGTTAGGACGCAGCTTTGAGAACGGAATCCATGGCATCATGGAGAGAATCAAACTGCTCAATGCAGTGGCGAATACGGGCTTTCAGCCACGACCAACATTTCTCTATCTTGTTGAGGTCTGGCGAATAAGGTGGTAGATAGAGTAAACGGCATTGAGCTGCCTCCACCAGTTCAGCAATCCGCCCCCCTTTATGAAACGTTGCATTGTCCAATACTAGAGTCTGACCTGGCTTCAATGTTGGAATTAAGATGAACTCCAACCACAACTCAAACACTGTCCGATTACAACAACCCTCAAAGCTAAAGGGAGCTAAGAGTTATTGATGACACCATGCGGCTATCATACTTACCCTGCCCTGCCTCTTCCCTGATTTGAGTGCATGGAAGCGTTTTCCTTCCTCGCAGTAACCATAAGGGTAATCCGAGTCCTGACTATTCATGCCGGCTTCATCGAGGTAGACCACTTCTTCCGGCTCCATCTGTTCAATCTGAGCCATAAACTCCTCTCGCTGTTGCTTCCAACGTTCTTGGTAGCCGTAAGTTTTTTTTCTGGTGAAGCCAATTTTCTTCAAGGCTCTGGATATGGTGCGAGGAGAGATGTCGTCATCCCAAAGTTCAGCCATTTGAGCGGAGGTTTTGTGGCCATGCTCTTGGGCAAAAGCCTTGAATTTCTGCCAGTCGGTAATTTTGTGGTTATTGCCAGGTCGGTGATGAGGTTTAGGGAGGAAGTCTCCGGTCTGTGCTTTTCTTTGCAGCCAGAGATTAATGGTGTTCCGGCTGACATGGAAAACTTGACTGGCTTCTGTTTTGGGCATACCGTCTAGTTCAATGGCATCAATAACTTTTTGTCTGAGGTCGTAACTATAGGGGGCTGGCATTTTTGGTCTTCTTAGTCATCTCGTCCTCTCCATTATACGTCCTAAGTGTTCTGTCTTGTGCTATAAGTCAGGACAAACATTCAAGGCGAACCCGTGCATAGTAATCCAGCGACTCACCTTAATGCCAATGGCTGCTACTTTAGTTTCCCCCACCCAAACCCCTGTCAAACCCTCAACGCGCTGGGCCTCAATTCCCCAAACCCTAATTGTCCGAATCAATACTTCTTCTAGTTGCCGCAAATACCAATGTAAGTCCATTTGATATCGTCGCAGGTTCAAAATCGGATATCCCACCAACTGACCGGGACAGTGATAGGTCACTTCCCCACCCCGTTCTACTCTGTACAGTTCATATTCAGACTCATGGGGGTCAAACTTGAGAAATTCAGAACTAGCCCCCTGTCCCAGGGTATAAACGGGCGGGTGTTCTAATAAAATCAAAATATCCTCTAAATTTGGACAATTAATGCGATCGGCCACTAAGTCTTGCTGCCATCTCCAAGCCTGTTGATAAGAAATTAGTCCCAAATTATAAAATTGGCAATAAACCTCATTAGTATCGACAATAGCAACAGGAGTGTCGTCGGGCATGGTAAAATATTCTTATATGAGCGAAACGTTCAGGAGAAGAAATAAGGCTGCAATGCCTGAAATCAACTCCTGGTGGGGTTCCAGCCCCGAGTCTGGATAAATGAAGGTGACATGAACACCCCATAACTGTTTGTATGTCCCGACGCTTGGACTCACCTCCAGGCAAGGAAGGGAATCTCAAGGTCAATATACGGACTGCTGCTGTTAAACGTAGAAGTAGTTATGGTCGAAAGGGAAGTCGCCTTCCCCAACTCCAATTCCAAACCGTGCTTGATACTTTCACATCACACGGCTCCTAATGTAGATACCCTATTGTCAGTAGGAACAGGGCTACAACCCCCTGCTTTATGACCTCAACTTTCGGAGCTATAGCATTAGTCAAGGTGGTTAGGACGCAGCTTTGAGAACGGAATCCATGGCATCATGGAGAGAATCAAACTGCTCAATGCAGTGGCGAATACGGGCTTTCAGCCACGACCAACATTTCTCTATCTTGTTGAGGTCTGGCGAATAAGGTGGTAGATAGAGTAAACGGCATTGAGCTGCCTCCACCAGTTCAGCAATCCGCCCCCCTTTATGAAACGTTGCATTGTCCAATACTAGAGTCTGACCTGGCTTCAATGTTGGAATTAAGATGAACTCCAACCACAACTCAAACACTGTCCGATTACAACAACCCTCAAAGCTAAAGGGAGCTAAGAGTTGTTGATGACACCATGCGGCTATCATACTTACCCTGCCCTGCCTCTTCCCTGATTTGAGTGCATGGAAGCGTTTTCCTTCCTCGCAGTAACCATAAGGGTAATCCGAGTCCTGACTATTCATGCCGGCTTCATCGAGGTAGACCACTTCTTCCGGCTCCATCTGTTCAATCTGAGCCATAAACTCCTCTCGCTGTTGCTTCCAACGTTCTTGGTAGCCGTAAGTTTTTTTTCTGGTGAAGCCAATTTTCTTCAAGGCTCTGGATATGGTGCGAGGAGAGATGTCGTCATCCCAAAGTTCAGCCATTTGAGCGGAGGTTTTGTGGCCATGCTCTTGGGCAAAAGCCTTGAATTTCTGCCAGTCGGTAATTTTGTGGTTATTGCCAGGTCGGTGATGAGGTTTAGGGAGGAAGTCTCCGGTCTGTGCTTTTCTTTGCAGCCAGAGATTAATGGTGTTCCTGCTGACATGGAAAACTTGACTGGCTTCTGTTTTGGGCATACCGTCTAGTTCAATGGCATCAATAACTTTTTGTCTGAGGTCGTAACTATAGGGGGCTGGCATTTTTGGTCTTCTTAGTCATCTCGTCCTCTCCATTATACGTCCTAAGTTTTCTGTCTTGTGCTATATAAGGCTGGAATGACTAACACTCTTTAAAGCCGTAGAGGTGAATAATCCTCCTAATACCACGATGGCGAGGGGTTGTAGAACTTCATTTCCGGCCCCCTGTGCGATCGCCAAGGGTAGCATTCCCAGAGCAGAAGTTAAAGCTGTCATCAGGATAGGATTTACAGCCTTTACACAAAACACAAAGTACAGTATAATGTATGGCTATTGTATAAGTTATCACAACCAACTACCATGAGCCGTTACTCTTTAGATTTTCGGAAAAAGATAGTAGAAGCCTATGAAAAAGGAGACACTTCTATCCGAAAAGTAGCGAAACGCTTTTTGGTGAGTCCAGACACGGTAAGGCGACTGGTCAAACAGTATCGATTAACGGGAGACTTATCTCCTCGTAAGTGTGGCACTAAAAAGAAAAGCATTTGATCTAAGCATGAGGAAGCCGTGATAGATATTGTAGAAGCCCACCCCGACCTGACCTTATGGCAATATAGTGAGAAGCTCAGAGACAAGCTGGGCATAAATGTCAGTACGACCATGATAGATAGATTTTTAAAGCAGCACGATATAAGTCTCAAAAAAAACATACAGGAGCGAAAAAGTAGTAACAGAAGAAGTACAGAAAGCGCGAGTAGATTATTGGTAAAGAATTAAGGATGTGGCTCCTGAAAAGCTTGTGTTTATTGATGAAAGTGGGTTATGGGTAGGGATGAGCAGACCGTTAGCCAGAGCGACGAAAGGGAAAAAAGTCTATGAACTGCGGAAATCCTATCGAGGTCAAAAAATGACAATAATTGGTGCAATTAAGCTCTCCGGAGTGGTGGCGACTCAAACATTATAAGGGTCAATGAAAAAAGAGGATTTTCTCCAATTCATCAAGTTAGATTTATTGCCAAAATTAAAAAAAGGAGATGTAGTGGTAATGGATAACTGAAATTCTCATCATCGAGAAGAAGTCAAAGAAATGATAGAGTCAGTAGGAGCCAGGGTAGAATATCTGCCGGTGTATTCCCCTGAGTTTAACCCGATAGAGATGATGTGGTCACAGCTCAAAAGTTTAGTGTGCAAGTTCAGGACGGAGACCATGGAATTATTAGTGAGATTGGTAGAAGTGGCGGTAAGCCTTGTGGATTTACAGTGTTTGAATAACTGGTTTACCAAGTGTTGTTACTGTGCTTAATGATTGAGATAAAGGCTGTAACCGCTCTAGGGACCCTTGAGTAATAACCTCTTTTAACAGCATCCCTTGAGCAAACTTATGGTTGTATAGCACCAGACAGGAAAGTTAGGACGTATAATGGAGAGGACGAGATGACTAAGAAGACCAAAAATGCCAGCCCCCTATAGTTACGACCTCAGACAAAAAGTTATTGATACAATTGAACTAGACGGTATGCCCAAAACAGAAGCCAGTCAAGTTTTCCATGTCAGCCGGAACACCATTAATCTCTGGCTGCAAAGAAAAGCACAGACCGGAGACTTCCTCCCTAAACCTAATCACCCACCTGGCAATAACCACAAAATTACCGACTGGCAGAAATTCCAGGCTTTTGCCCAAGAGCATGGCGATCAAACCTCCGCTCCAATGGCTGAACTTTGGGATGACGACATCTCTCCTCGCACCATATCCAGAGCCTTGAAGAAAATTGGCTTCACCAGAAAAAAAACTTACGGCTACCAAGAACGTTGGAAGCAACAGCGAGAGGAGTTTATTGCTCAGATTGAACAGATGGAGCCGGAAGGGTTGGTTTACCTCGATGAAGCTGGCATGAATAGTCAAGACTCGGATTATCCTTATGGTTACTGCGAGGAAGGAAAACGCTTCCATGCCCTCAAATCAGGGAAGAGGCAGGGCAGGGTGAGCTATATGGCCCCATGGTGTCATCAACAACTCTTAGCCCCCTTTAGCTTTGAGGGTTGTTGTAATCGGACAGTGTTTGAGTTGTGGTTGGAGTTCATCTTAATTCCAACACTGAAGCCAGGTCAGACTCTAGTGCTAGACAATGCAACGTTTCATAAAGGGGGGCGGATTGCTGAACTGGTGGAGGCAGCTCAATGCCGTTTACTCTATCTTCCGCCTTATTCGCCAGACCTCAACAAGATAGAGAAATGTTGGTCGTGGCTGAAAGCCCGTATTCGCCACGGTATTGAGCAGTTTGATTCTCTCCATGATGCCATGGATTCCGTTCTCCAATCTACGTCCTAACCACCTTGACTAATGCTATAGTTATCCACCAACAGCAAACCATTGCGGACAGCCACCTCAAACAGGGTAATAAACCCGATCAGAGAAGCAATGGAGATTACCCCCCGTTAAGAGAATCGAGACAATACCACCCACCAAGGCCAGGGGAAGATTGAGCATAATCGCCACAGTCGCCGGGAGAGACTTAACCGAGAAGAACATCAAAATGGCAATCATAATCGCGGCCAGGATGCTATACCAGACCAGATTATTAGTGGCCTTTTGCTCCGCTTCAAACTGTCCACCATATTGGATAAAGTAGCCACCGGGTACTTGAACATTTTGGTCAATGGCGGCTTGAATATCCCCCACAACGCTGCCTAAGTCTCGTTGGGAAACATTGGCAGACACCACAATTAAACGAGATACATTTTCCCGATTGACCACATTAGCGCCCATACCATACTCCACCCTAGCCACAGCACTGAGGGGAATAATTTGTCCGGTGGGGGTAGAGAGGGGAATCGCCCCAATGGCATCTAAATTATTGCGTGAGGCGATCGGCAAACCGACGATAATATTAATCAGTTGTTGATTTTCCGGGACTTGGGACACCACTTGACCATTAAGCGCCGTTTCCACCACCTCAGAAATCGCCGCCATGGTTAAACCATAATCCGCCGCCGCCTCCCGGTCATAATGGATTTGAACTTGGCGGATGGGTAATTGGGGTTCTAATTGTAAATCTACCACTCCCACAATGGGTTTTATGGCATCTCGCACCTGTTCCCCCACTTGGCGCAACTGGACTAAATCAGGGCCAAAAATTTTCACAGCGATCGCACTTCTGACCCCCGATAAAACTTCATCCATGCGGTGAGAAATAAAACCGCCAATATTGGGAGCAACCCCCGGCAATTGCAGAAACTTCTCCCGCAGTTGCTGAACAGCAGCCTCTCGGTCTTCCAGGGCAACATCACTCAACTCTACATCCACATGAGCCATGTTCACCCCCGCCCCATCAGCATCCCCCGGAGCGCGTCCAGCGCGGACTTGTACCCATTCATAAAGGGGATTATCTTGTAGGGATTGAGCCAGAGCCATTCCCGCCCGATTGGTCATCTCCAAAGAGACACCCGGAAATAAAACCATAGAGTTCACCATAGATTTGTCCTGAAATTCCGGGAGGAAAACCCGTCCCAAGGAAGGCACAACGGCTAGAGTAGCCACTAAGGAGGCTAAGGCTAATCCTAAAATCAGTTGGGGAGTCCTCAGAGACAAATTGAGCAGAGGGCGATACCAACTTTCGGCCAAGCGTGAAATAAAAGTGCCTTCCTGGGGGAGTCTATGATGAGCCAATAAAATGGCACAGAGGGCGGGAGAAAGGGTCATGGCGACCAAAGTAGAGGCCGCAATGGAGAGCAAATAAGCCCAACCCATGGGGGCGAAAATTCGCCCTTCTACCCCCGTTAAACTAAAAATGGGGGCAAAGACGACTATGATAATAACCGTGGAAAAAATGACGGCTAAACGGACCTGAACCGAAGTGTCATAAACCACTTGAAAGGGGGGTTTTGGGTTTTCTTGGGTTGGATTCCGCCGTAAACCACGATAGCAGTTTTCCATATCCACAATGGCATCATCGACCACGGAGCCGATCGCCACCACTAAACCCCCCAGGGTCATAGTATTGATGCCTAACCCCACGGCTTTCAAGAACATTAAGCCAATCAGCAACGAGAGGGGAATGGCACTCAAGGTAATGATAGCCGTGCGCCAGTTCATTAAAAAGAGCAACATAATCACCGAAACGATGATGATCCCTTGAATGAGGGAGCCGCTAACGTTGCGAATGGCAGAATCAATAAAGTTTGATTGGCGGAAAGTGCGTTGAACTTCCACATCAGGGGGAAAGGTAGACTGTAGGGAGTTCATCACCGCTTCCACGGCTTGGGTGACGGTGGGGGTGTCTATATCGGGTTGTTTATTAATCATCAACACAACGGCCGGCTGTCCGTTAAAGCTGGCATCTCCCCGTTTAAGTGCCGCTCCCGTTTTGACTTCAGCCACATCTTGCAGCAAAATCGGTTCACCGTATTGAACTTTCACCACCGACTGCTGCAAGTCTTCTAGGGTGTTAACCTGTCCGATGCCTCGGATGAGTAACTCTTGACCTCCACCTACGAGAAAACCTCCGGGAGCGTTGGAATTGGCTCCCCTGGCTGCTGCCGCGACTTCATTGAGGGAGACTTGGCGCGATCGCAACAGTTGCGGATCGACCAAAATCTGTTCTTCCCGTTCATCCCCCCCATAAATAGTCACCTGAGACACACCAGGAACCGAGAGAATCTGATTTCTGAGGGTAACATCCACCAAACGGCGTAAATCCATCAGAGACGTTTCTCCCTGACCATTCACCGTAAAGGCATATTGCAGAATCGTTCCCAAAGGAGAGACTAAGGGGGAAATTTCCGGCGGATGAATCCCTTGGGGAAGTTGACTCATCACCTGTTGCAGTCGTTCCGTTACAGCCTGCCGCGCTTGGTAAATATCAGCCTCCTGGTCAAAGACAACATGAACCATAGAGAGTCCCACCTTGGAGGAAGAACGCACCAGGGTAACACTGGGTAAGCCATTAACCGCACTTTCAATAGGAACCGTAATCTGAGCCTCTACTTCCTCGGGAGCCAAACCAACCGCCTCAGTTTGGATACAGCCTTTACACAAAACACAAAGTACAGTATAATGTATGGCTATTGTATAAGTTATCACAACCAACTACCATGAGCCGTTACTCTTTAGATTTTCGGAAAAAGATAGTAGAAGCCTATGAAAAAGGAGACACTTCTATCCGAAAAGTAGCGAAACGCTTTTTGGTGAGTCCAGACACGGTAAGGCGACTGGTCAAACAGTATCGATTAACGGGAGACTTATCTCCTCGTAAGTGTGGCACTAAAAAGAAAAGCATTTGATCTAAGCATGAGGAAGCCGTGATAGATATTGTAGAAGCCCACCCCGACCTGACCTTATGGCAATATAGTGATAAGCTCAGAGACAAGCTGGGCATAAATGTCAGTACGACCATGATAGATAGATTTTTAAAGCAGCACGATATAAGTCTCAAAAAAAACATACAGGAGCGAAAAAGTAGTAACAGAAGAAGTACAGAAAGCGCGAGTAGATTATTGGTAAAGAATTAGAGATGTGGCTCCTGAAAAGCTTGTGTTTATTGATGAAAGTGGGTTATGGGTAGGGATGAGCAGACCGTTAGCCAGAGCGACGAAAGGGAAAAAAGTCTATGAACTGCGGAAATCCTATCGAGGTAAAAAAATGACAATAATTGGTGCAATTAAGCTCTCCGGAGTGGTGGCGACTCAAACATTATAAGGGTCAATGAAAAAAGAGGATTTTCTCCAATTCATCAAGTTAGATTTATTGCCAAAATTAAAAAAAGGAGATGTAGTGGTAATGGATAACTGAAATTCTCATCATCGAGAAGAAGTCAAAGAAATGATAGAGTCAGTAGGAGCCAGGGTAGAATATCTGCCGGTGTATTCCCCTGAGTTTAACCCGATAGAGATGATGTGGTCACAGCTCAAAAGTTTAGTGTGCAAGTTCAGGACGGAGACCATGGAATTATTAGTGAGATTGGTAGAAGTGGCGGTAAGCCTTGTGGATTTACAGTGTTTGAATAACTGGTTTACCAAGTGTTGTTACTGTGCTTAATGATTGAGATAAAGGCTGTATGCAACACCAATGTTGGAATTAAGATGAACTCCAACCACAACTCAAACACTGTCCGATTACAACAACCCTCAAAGGTAAAGGGGGCTAAGAGTTGTTGATGACACCATGCCGCCATATAGCTCACCCTGCCCGGCCTCTTCCCGGATTTGAGGGCATGGAAGCGTTGTCCTTCCTGGCAGTAACCATAAGGATAATCCGAGTCTTGACTATTGATGCCAGCTTCATCGAGGTAAACCAACCCTTCCGGCTCCATATGTTGAATCTGAGCAATAAACGCCTCTCGCTGTTGCTGATCACGTTCTTGGTAGCCGTAAGTTTTTTTCTGGTGAAGCCAATTTTCTTCAAGGTTCTGGATATGGTGCGAGGAGAGATGTCGTCATCCCAAAGTTGAGCCATTTGAGCGGAGGTTTGGTGGCTATGCTCTTGGGCAAAAGCCTTGAATTTGTGCCAGTCGGTAATTTGGTGGTTATGACCAGGTGGGCGATTAGGTTTAGGGAGGAAGTCTCCGGTGTGTTCTTTTCTTTGGAGCCAGAGATTGATAGTGTTCCGGCTGAGATGGAAAAATTGACTGGCTTTGGTTTTGGACATACCGTATAGTTCAATTGCATTGATAACTTTTTGTCTAAGGTCGTAACTGTAGGGGGCTGGCATGTTGGGTCTTCTGTAGATATCCTTGCCATTATACGTCCTAACTTTTCTGTCTTATGCTATATCAGATAGATTAATCTACCCGTTACAACCCTATAAGCCAATACCCCTAGATTAAACCCCTAGGGGTTATTTTATGGCTACAGATTGATGGATCCTACTACGGTTTTGAGTAACACCTAAGTAACGGTAGAATAGGGGTTATAGGCTATGTATCAGGTTCGAGCCCGCTTAGCTCCATTTCAGTTGTTAGATCTCTTGTTCCTGAACTATCATGGGAGCTACTATTTGCTTTTGTTTCTAACTCCATTAAATAAGACCACGCGAGCTTGTGTCATCTCCCAAACCTGAGAAAATCGACTTACATAGTGATTATCCCTGTCCCTGTCGTCGAAAGGGTAATCTGGTTCCGATTACCTTGACCGAGGCTTTCGGTTGCGATCGCTGTCAGCAGATTTTTGTAGTTGATGAGAGCGGTTATTCCCTAGAACAACTAGCCACCCACTACCCCTACAAACAGGCTTGGTGGTGGACTGGACAACAATGGTATCGCGCCACCCCAGGAATGCGATCGCACTATCTACCCTTAGCTTTGGGGATGCTTCTAGTCCCCCTGGTGATTTGGCTACCCCTAGCCATGTACTCTCCCGGGGGCAACATCTTGCTTTGGGCAATAGTTGCTGTTATGCTGGCGATGTTGCCAGCAATCATGGTTTGGCTTGCTTACAGGCGTTAGCTCGATGATCACTGATGATTTTTCTTCTACCCCAGATCCATTAAACCCTTCTCGTCGGGCATATTTTGCCAGTCTTGAATTGACACAGATATCAGGAGAAGATCGGGGTCAAGCAATAAACAGAATGGCTGATGGTCTCAAACAACGAAAAAATGACATTCTGGAAGCGAACACCCTTGACTTGGAAGCCAGCAGAGAAATGGGGGTTTCCGAAGTGATTGGAGATTGGTTAAAACTGACTCCAGTTCGCCTAGAAAACGCGATTAAGGTATTGGAAAGGTTAAGCACCATCTCCGATCCTATCGGTCGGGTGGTTAGCGCTCCTTACCAAATCAAACAGTATAAGGGCTATTATCAGTATATACCCCTGGGAGTCATTGCCCTCATTTACGAGGCTTTTCCTGAATTAGGGGCGATCGCCGCCGGTTTTGCTCTCAAAACTGCTAATAGTTTAATTCTCCAGGGAAGTAGTGAGGCTAACTCTTCCAATCAAATTATCGCCGAAACCCTACAATCAGCCCTAGAAGATGCGCGAATGCCGCCGGGATGTTTAGAATTTGTTCCCGCTGACCCTGATCATCCTATCCCCGATTTAGTCACCGAAGACAGATATATCAACCTGATTATACCATACGGGCGACCCCAATTAATCCAAGAAGTGATTAATAAAGCCACAGTTCCTATTCTGAAAACAGCCATGGGGAATTGTTATCTTTACTGGTCTGCTACCGCTAGTATGGATTTAGTCCGGTGGATGATTACGGATAGCCATAAAAGTGAACCCGACCCAGTAAATGCGATCGAAAAGGTCTTAATTGACCCTCATCAAAAAAACTCTTCCCTAGTGCGACTCTTAAATAGTTTGCAGGAAGAAGGTTTCCAATTACGAGGCGATCGCGATTTCATCCAAAACTTTCCCGAATTAACGGAAGCCGAACCCTCAGAATGGTATCATCCCTATTTGTCAAAAACCATAGCCTTCCGATTTGTGGAAAACCTCGAAAATGCGATCGGCATGATGAATCAGTGTAGCAGCAACCACGCCAATTGTATAGCGACCGAATCCTATAGCGAAAGTCGTATATTTGCCCAAAATTCCAATAGTGCGCTCACCTTCATGAACACATCCCCCCAATTTTCACGTCATCAAAACCGAGGGGATGCGTTGTTTTTAGGAGTGTCGAATCAGAAAGGATATCGACGGGGTTTAATTAGCCTAGAAAGCCTAATGACCCTGAAACATATTGTACAGGGTAATGGCAGAGTGTGAACTTAACCCGGCTGTCAGAGTCTAAGTTAGCTTCTGACCTACTCAGGAACAACTTTTGTCGCCGGGGCTAGTTTTCCACCAATTTAACTTTTTTAGCCAAACCCAAAAATTGTAGAAGTTGAATAGTCATCCAGGTTAAATCAATTTCCCACCATTTCAGGCCATGACGGGCGGAATATTGGAAAGCATGGTGATTATTGTGCCAGCCTTCCCCATAGGTGACAAGAGCAACCCACCAACAATTTTTCGAGTTATCATTAGATTGATATGTTTGATAGCCAAACTTGTGAGTAGCGCTATTGACAAACCAGGTACAATGAAAAACCACAACGATGCGGAAAAAGATGCCCCAGACGACCAACGGCCATCCTCCGAGAAGATATAAAACCACACCCAAGGCGACTTGGATGGGAATGAAATAATTTTGCAGGAACAGATAAACTGGGTCTTCGTTGATATCTTTGGTAAAGCGGGGAACATCAGCATCAGCAGGAATTTCCCGCAACATCCAACCCATGTGACTCCACCAAAAACCCTTGTTAGAGTCGTGGGGGTCAAGGGTTTGATCAGAGTACAGATGGTGCATACGGTGTAAACCGACCCACTGGATAGGTCCTCCTTGACAGGCTAAAGTGCCGCAAAAAGCCAAGAAATATTCTAGCCATTTGGGAGTTTCAAAACTGCGGTGGGTGATTAAGCGGTGAAACCCTAGGGTAATTCCTAAGCCACCAGTTACCCAGTGCAAAAATAAAGCCAGACCAACTGCAGCCCAGCTAAAATTACTTGGGACTAGCACAAAAAGTGCGCCAATGTGGAGGAATGCCATAAATACTATGGTCATCCAGTCGAGTTTGAGTTTGGTTTCAGTTGCAATCGTCATGAATATCAAATTTTTGAACAGACCGGACCTGTTGGCGGCATAATATGCAGCACCCCTAATTCAGCTTTAGTCAGGTAATGAGACACAGCATAGAGTCGCTACATGAAGCGCCACAGGCATTATCCCCAATTTTTTCGGGAATTGACGCTAAGGTCAAGCATCACCTCCGACGAGTGTTAGATGCTTTCCGTACTCACCGGGTAGGAACCCATCATTTTGCCGGAGTTTCCGGCTACGGACACGATGATCTCGGTCGTCAAACTTTCGATCGCGTGTTTGCGGATGTTATGGGCGCAGAGGCGGCGGCGGTAAGAGTCCAGTTTGTTTCTGGAACTCATGCGATCGCCTGTGCCCTTTTTGGGTGTCTGCGTCCAGGGGATGAGATGCTGGCCGTAGTTGGTTCTCCCTACGATACCCTCGAAGAGGTTATCGGTTTACGCGGAAAAGGTCAAGGTTCCTTAATAGAGTTTGGCATACTTTACCGACAATTAGATCTTTGTGCTGATGGAAGTTTGGATTGGTCGGCTTTATCAACAGCGATCGCACCCCATACTCGTTTGGTTTTGATTCAGCGGTCCTGTGGCTATTCCTGGCGCAATTCCCTTTCCATTGCTGATATTGAGAGGGTTGTGCAGATGGTGAAGGCACAAAATCCTGATACCATCTGTTTTGTGGACAACTGCTATGGCGAGTTTGTGGAAGACCTGGAACCGACGGCGGTGGGGGCTGATTTGATGGCAGGTTCCCTGATTAAAAATCCGGGGGGTACTATTGCCGCGGCGGGGGGTTATGTGGCTGGGCGTTCAGAATTGGTAGAAGCGGCCGCCTGTCGCCTCACCGCGCCCGGTATTGGTAGCAGTGGGGGGGCAACCTTTGAACAATACCGATTGCTGTTTCAGGGGCTATTTCTTGCGCCTCAGATGGTGGCGGAAGCGGTTAAGGGAGGACATTTGATTGCTTATGTGTTTGACCAGTTTGGTTATCGGGTTAATCCTGCGCCTCTGATACCTCGGCGCGATATTATTCAGGCGATCGAGTTGGGTTCACCCGATAAGTTGGTGGCTTTTTGTCGCATTTGGCAGAAGTTTTCCCCTATTGGGTCCTATCTTGACCCGGTTCCTGGGGAAATGCCTGGATATGAGAGTGAGTTGGTTATGGCGGGGGGGACTTTTATTGATGGTAGTACCTCTGAGTTTTCCGCTGATGGTCCTTTGCGAGAACCCTATATTGTTTTCTGTCAGGGGGGGACTCATTGGACTCATCTGGCGATCGCTTTGGAGGCTGCTATAGAGGCGATCGCTTCCCTAAATGATGCTTAATCCGTCAATTTAGCTACTGACTTGGCCGGCGGCCAAGACAATCGCTGCCCTCCGGTAATAGCTGGGGAACTTGTAAAAGGTCTGGTCAAATTGCCGGTATTTGGGGTTGGGGTTCTTGGCGGTTTGGTGAATCAGTTTCTCAACGACTAGAACCCGTTTTTGACTCGATAACCCTCCGAGAGACGGCCAATGAGTTAAGATAATTCCTATCAAATGCCGACAGACACGACGGGAGACCTCAACCGTTTGGCTCAACAGCACTCGCGCTGCTGCTGTCGGGTTAAGATTCCATCGGTCTGTACGGACGATTGATGTGGATTTGTTGGTTGCCATAACGCGCTTGTTACCCCAAGGCTTGTCAGATCGGCAGCTCCTTGACCCCCACCTGCCGTTCGGCGAGGTGGGGGAATGCGTCGCTATTTTTGTTCAAATCTTCATAGGCGACCAAATCGTTAGATTGGATAACGGAATACGCCAATCTCTTGCAATATTCTTTTCGCTGCCTACTTACTCTTAAATGCTTACGAGCATATCTATTTCTAGCTTGGTGATAGTTGTTTGATTGCTTTTTTTGGGCTGTTTTTTTAGCTGGACTGTACTTTTTAGACTTCTTTCGATTGGCTCTCTTTAACTGCTTTTCAGCTTGGCGGTAGAACTTGGGAGATGGTTCAACATTGCCTTTATTGTCAGCAATAAATTATCTAATTCCTAAGTCTAAACTTACTATTTTATGAGTGGGTTCAGTCTCTATCCTGACATTGACAGCGATCGCAAATTGAGCATAGTATCCGTCAGCCCGGCGGACTAATCGGACTCGTTTAATTTGCTTGATATCGTAGTAGTTGAGGTCCCAGGTTCCCTTGAATTTCAGAGTTCCGATACCTTTTTTGTCAGAAAAGGTAATAGCTTTTCTGGTTTCCGAAAGTTTCCATCCGCTAGTTTTATATTCAACTGAGCGAGCATTTTTCTTGAACTTAGGAAATCCCTTTTTCCCCTTAACTTTTTTCTGACAGTTATCGTAGAAGCGAGAAATAGCCAACCAAGCGCGTTCAGCCGCTGATTGTGTAGCCATCGAGTTCAATTCATTAGCCCAAGGAAACTCAGCCGCTAAGACAGCACAATATTTATTAAGGTCATATTTTCCCACCCTCTTATTGTCCATCCAATAGCGCAAACATTTGTTTTGGATGAACTGAGATGTGCGAATAGCCTCATCTATAGCTTGGTACTGAGATGGTTTGGCTTTTATTTTGAACTTGTATACAATTATTGCCCAACTTAACAAGGTTATGCTATTATGGCATATCAATGAAAAGATAGCAATAGTAGGTAAGCGAATTTATTCGCCTTTGCCGCTACATCCGCCCTTTAAATAGAGTCGGCCAAAGCGGCTATCGAGTATTTCCAGATCATGCAACTTTTCACATTCCCACGACAAACGGCGCGAGGATTCTCAGTTCTTTCTCAGTCCATGCAAGAGGTGCTTATGACGGGCCAGGACTTACGACAACTTCTGTTAAACAAGTGGGGAGTCTCCTATGATATCCAACTGCGGCGGACGCGGGGCAAAATTTTTGTCCAAGTTATGTGGAAGTACCTAGAACAGGCTTCTTTTCATTTGGGTGAGGCTGAGTATCTCGATCACCTCAATGCGATCGCTGATTATCTCACCAGTTTGGGAGGAGCAGAACAGGTTACCAATTATATCCTGAACACTCGCGATCGCCCCCGGCTAGGAAAAGCCGTCAGTATTCCCATTGACTTGGGGGGTAGGGCTTCCGAATGGATGGTCTAATCCGAGTCCTCCGTTACCAGTGGAATAGTAATCGTGAACCTAGCCCCTGAGTCGATTTGGGAGGTACAGGTTAACTTACCTCGGTGTTTTTCTTCGATAATATGGCGAGAGATAGCTAACCCAATACCTGTACCCTTACCAATAGATTTAGTCGTAAATAGATAATCAAAAATTTTCTCTTGCACTTGTGCAGTCATACCAATTCCATTATCTTCAATCCTAATCACTGCTGATGTGCCATCTTCTCCCAGCTCAGTGGTAATTTTGATCCAGTGGGGGTCTTTCTCTAAGTCCTCATAGCTGGAACCCTCACTAGCATACTCGATCGCATCAATACCATTAGTGATCAAATTCATGAATACCTGATTCATCTGGCTGGGGTAGCATCTAATCGGCGGAAGGTACCCATATTCTTTAATCACCATGATCGCAGGTCGATCGGGATTCGCTTTTAATCGATGCTGTAAAATTAGCAAAGTGCTTTCAATACCTTGATGCAAGTCGAACAATACCACATTATTCTCATCGGAGCGTGAGAAAGTCCTCAGACTTTGGCTAATATTGCGGATGCGTTCTGTCCCCACTCGCATGGAAGCAATCAGTTGAGGTAGATCCTCCATCAGATATTCAAGATCGATATCCTCCGCGTGATGTTCAAGATCCGGCGGTGGGTCCGGGAACATCTGCTGGTACATTTGCAGGTGTTTCAGCAAGTCGAACACATAAATACTCGCATGACTCAAATTCGCTTCGATAAAACCAATCGGATTATTGATTTCATGGGCTACCCCAGCCACCAGTTGACCCAAGGTAGACATTTTTTCACTCTGAACCAGTTGTAGTTGAAATTTTCGCAGGTTATCTAGGGCCTGGGTTAGTTCGTGGGTGCGTTCCGCTACTCTCTGTTCTAGTTGGAAGTTGCGATCGGCTAGTTGTTGGGTTAGGTAACGGATCTTTAAATGTACATTAACACGGGCCAGCACTTCTTCTGGCTGAAACGGTTTCGTAATATAGTCTACTGCTCCTAGGGATAAGCCTTTCACCTTATCGGCCGTATCGTCTAGGGCTGTCATCAGAATTACTGGGATATTACAGGTTGAAGGGTTCTGTTTCAGACGGCGACAGGTTTCAAAGCCGTCCATCTTAGGCATGACGATATCCAGCAGAATCAGATCCGGTTGGATCGCTTCCGCTTGGGCGATCGCTTCAATGCCATTGGTGGCGATCGCTATTTTACAACCCACATTGGCGATCGTATCCGCAATCAAACTCAGATTTGAGCGGTTATCCTCGACAATTAAAATTGTGTCATCGGTCGAATCAGTCATGGGATGGGGGGGTGAGGGTAGTTGGCCAGATTGCTTAATTACCTGATGGCGATACCTAATACAATGTCATACACTTCCTCAATTGTAGCTTAAAGCCGGGGTTTCCTTTCGGGTTCCTTGAGGCGATCGCTACTCTACCCATCATAAATCAGCCTCAAATAAATGAGACAACAACCTCTACTGTGTGGTAATATAGTAAGCACACCTTTCCTATAACTTATTCAACTCACCTAACTTAATCATGACAAAATCTTCCGTCAAAGCATCACAATTCCAGCTTGAATCCAATTCTGGGGAGTGCGGAGTCTCCAAACTTCCACCCGAGGCATTGACTCTTATGGCTGACTTTTTTAAGGTTCTTTCCGAAGTCAGTCGCCTCCAGATTGTTTGCTGCTTAAAAACTGGTGCCAAAAATGTTACTCAAATTATTGAAGCCACTGGTTTAGGACAAGCTAACGTTTCCAAACACTTAAAAATGCTTGCTCAAGCTGGGATTGTCACTCGCCGGCAACAGGGGGTTAATGTTTATTATGAAATTGCTAATCCTTTCCTATTTGAGTTGTGTGAGTTAGTCTGTGATTCCCTATCGGTTCAGATAAATCAGCAAAACAAACAGTTTGAAAAGCTCCGAGTTCTTCAAGAAGCATTCTAGCTTCCTAATTAATCACCCGCCACTGTCCCTAATTGCCTAGGTCAGTGTCGGGATTTACTCAGTATTGACAAGTTAGCCTAAGATTTGATTCCCGCTAACATATCCGCCTCAAACGGTTTCCCTTTTAACATCCGATTCCAATACAGCCAAGGCAAAACATAGCGCTTCACTAACCACATACTATAACGTTCTTCCGTCGGGTCGAATGGAAAACTAGATTTCGGAACACCATCATAATCAAACTCTGCCATAATTGTCCGCCCATAACCTGTTACCAACGGACAGCAAGCATACCCGCCATATTTTCCCCCTAGTTGTTTAGCAGCCATCACCGCTAACAAATTCTCCACTAATGCGGGTGCTTGTCGCCGAATAGCAGCCGCCGTTTTAGAATTGGGAAGAGACGAAGCATCCCCTAAGCTAAAAACATTCGGATAAACATTATGTTGCAGCGTGTATTTGTCTACATCTACCCAACCTTTCGTGGGTCCCTCTTTCACCGCTAAAGGACTGTTTTTAATAAAATCAGGGGCACTCATTGGCGGCGTGACATGAATCATATCATATTTAATCCTGATTTCCTCTACTCCCGCCTCCGTGGTTTTTTCAAAAACTGCTTCCTGGCTTGAGGGAATAATCGCTTTCAGATTATGCTTATATTTGACATCAATATTTCGGCGCGCGGCAATCTTTTCTAAAGATTCACAGTAGCCTGTTATCCCAAAAATTTTGGCTCCCGGAGTGGCATAAATCACATTCGACTTATTCTTAACTCCATTTTTGATGAAAGTATCATCCGCCAAATACATGATTTTTTGAGGCGCTCCCGCACACTTAATAGGAGTCGCCGGAAAAGTGAAAATAGCATTCCCACCTGGAAAATTCTTGATCACTTCCCAGGTATACGGTGCATACTCTTTAGAATAGTTGCTAGTTACGCCATTTTTCCCGATCGCATCTGTTAACCCTTCTACTTTATCCCAGTCTATTTGAATCCCTGGACAAACTATCAGATAATCATAGTGGACGGCTCGTCCATCTTCGAGAATCACTAGATTTTGCTCTGGTTCAAAGGTTTTTGCTGCTGCTTTCAACCAGGTAGCACCCGCCGGAATACAGTCTTTTTCCTCCCGGATAGTATCTTCAAGACGATAAGCACCACCACCTACTAAAGTCCAAGCTGGTTGATAGTAGTGTTTATCTGAGGGTTCAATAATAGCTATATCTAGGCTACTATCTTGTTGTAAAATTTGGGCTGCCACAGTTATACCAGCCGCTCCCCCACCCACGACCACAATGGTATGATGGAGAGAATCTCTGATAGGTTTCGATGTGGGAATTTCCGAATTGGTCATAAGGTATTTTTACTCCTGTGAATTGAACTTTCCGAATTTTCGGCTGATTGATCAACACTAATCATCAACCGGGATTTTGATATATGCTAGTCCCATAATAACCAGGATTTAATCATTATTGAACTATCCATAACCAAAATGGTTGCCTAGAGTATTTATACATATCATTAAACCCAGTTGCGCCACCATTATCATTATTAGTTGTAACGGGAAAACTGATATATACATAGCCATTGACATATTTTACCATAAATGTTATAATCCCGTCAACCTGTGCCATAAATTGACGGCGATATTTAGGGATATTTCATATCTTTAGTAATCCGAGAAATATCGGCTACAATCCCATCAAAAAAAACTCAAATTAATCCTATGGTTGCTCACCATCTCATTGAAACCATCAAACAAGATTATCAAAACTTTCCCGATAATCAAACCTATAGTATTTATGCAGACAACGTTTATTTTAAAGACCCTGTTAATGAATTTTCGGGATGCGATCGCTATCAAAAAATGATCAACTTCATGGCCACCTGGTTTCAGGATATCCAATTAGACTTACATGATATTTCGGAATCTGGGGACACCATCGAGACCCAATGGACTCTCAGTTGGACCGTATCTGTACTGCCCTGGGCTCCGCGACTATCCATCCCCGGTTACAGCCACCTACACATCAACCCAGAAGGCTTAATTGACCGCCACATAGACTACTGGAACTGTTCCCGCCTCGCCGTAGTCAAACAGCTTTTTCAACAAAACAGCCCTAAACGTTAGAATAATGTAAACATATTTTAAGCGGGACTCAAAACTATATGCGCGTGATTTTAATGACCGGAAAAGGAGGCGTTGGTAAAACCTCCGTTGCCGCGGCTACAGGCTTACGGTGTGCCGAACTAGGCTATAAAACCCTGGTATTAAGTACAGACCCAGCCCACTCCCTAGCAGATAGTTTTGATGAACCCCTCGGCCATGAACCTCGCCAGGTGAAACCCAACCTATGGGGCGCAGAACTAGACGCACTGATGGAATTAGAGGGAAACTGGGGGGCTGTCAAACGCTATATCACTCAAGTTCTGCAAGCGCGGGGACTTGATGGCGTTCAAGCCGAGGAATTGGCTATCCTTCCCGGAATGGACGAAATTTTCGGCTTGGTGCGAATGAAGCGGCACTATGACGAGGGGGAATTTGAGGTTCTCATCATTGACTCAGCGCCCACAGGGACTGCTCTGCGCCTATTAAGTTTGCCGGAGGTAGGTGGGTGGTATATGAGAAAATTTTATAAACCGTTACAAGGGATGTCGGCCGCTCTGCGTCCTTTAGTGGAACCCATCTTTAAACCTATTGCTGGTTTTTCCCTCCCGGACAAAGAAGTAATGGATGCACCCTATGAATTTTACGAGCAAATCGAAGCCTTAGAAAAGGTATTAACTGATAATCAGAAAACCTCAGTGCGTCTGGTAACTAACCCAGAAAAAATGGTAATTAAAGAATCCTTGCGCGCCCATGCTTATCTGAGTTTGTACAATGTAGCCACGGATTTAGTGATTGCGAATCGGATTATCCCCGACTCAGTAACCGATCCATTTTTCCAACGCTGGAAGGAGAACCAACAGCAATATCGCCAGGAAATACATGATAATTTCCGCCCTCTTCCTGTCAAAGAAGTAGAACTATTTACTAAGGAAATGTGCGGTTTTGAAGCCTTAGAGCAACTCAAGGATATTTTGTATAAAGATGAAGACCCGACTCTGGTTTATTATCAGGAAAATACTATGCGGGTTATCCAAGATAAAGAATACTATAGTTTGGAGTTATATTTACCGGGAATTCCCAAGGAACAGATACAGTTAAACAAGACGGGTGATGAGTTAAATATCCGTATTGGGAACCACCGCCGCAATTTAGTTTTACCCCAAGCGTTAGCGGCTTTGCAGCCTTCCGGGGCGAAAATGGAGGAAGATTATTTGAAAATTCGATTTGCTGACGTGGCGAAGATTTCCTAAAACTTCTCAATTCCGGGTTCAGTGATTAAGGTAGCTGAATCCGGTTTGTGAGTGTAGTTGAGTATTGAACTTTATTTCGTCCGGCAGCTTTAGCACGATATAGGGCTTGGTCAGCCTTTTTCATCAAATATAGCAATACGCAAATACATTAGTACAGCTTTTGAACGCTGCATCTACACATTCTCTCACCGCTTCAAAGTCTTTAAGTTTTGGTCTCATCCATGTCTTTAAGGGAGACCACCAATTTTCAATTTTATTCAAATCTGGTGAATAAGCTGGCAAGTACCAGATTTCGCATCCCACTTCTTCTACCATTTCTTTTATGCTTTCACCGTGATGAAAACTCCCATTGTCAAGAATAATAATATCTCCCTCTTCTAGCTGAGGGAGCAAACATCGGTCAAGCCACGCTTCAAATAAGTTTCGGTTACATGACCCTTCAAAAGTCAAAGGGGTGAACAACTTGGGCCATCCTAAAGCACCGATCCAACTGACTCTTTCTGTCCTTTTTCCCGACTTGAGTGCATGACACCTTTCTCCTTTTGGACTATAGCCTAATGGATAATCATCTCGATTGTCAAATCCCGATTCATCCACATAAATCAACCTTTTTTTATCCGTTTTTGATAACTTTTCCTCAAATTTTCTCCTTTTCTCTTCATCCCCTTTCTTCATATCAGTAAGTTTTTTTTGCGAGTTATCCCCCACTTTTGACAAGCATTGCCGACATTCTGTTGGGTCACACCTTCTCCCCAAAGTTCGGCGATTTGCTTTTGTGTCTTGTCTTTATGTTTCCAAATCAACTCTCTGAATCGATTTTCATCTGGGATTTTGGGTTTCGGCCCTTTTTGATGAGGCTGAATTGCTTGATAGCTTCCCGTTTCCTCTTCTCTTTTGAGCCACAAGTCCAAAGTATTTCGACTGATTTAAAACTGACGGGCGACTCGACTTTTCTTCTGTCCGCTTTTGACCGCCGCGATCGCCCGTTTCCGCCAATCATTACTTAATGGTGCTGTCATACTCCCTTTCCCTGCTTCATTTCTATCAATTACAGCTTGTTCATTAAATATGTGTAACAATGAATACCTATAACAACTTGGTGATAAACTAGGGCTAAACTCAATTCCAACTGGATTCACCCATGAGCCGTTATTCTGTTGCTCTTAGGAAAAAAGTGGTCACCGCCTATCAATTAGGCTAAGGCTCAATTAGGCAACTTGCAGAGCAATTTATGATGAGTCCTGCTACTGTTCATAGTTATATCAAAAAATCTCGAGAAACTCAAGATATAACTCCTCAAAAGCCCGGGCTAAATCGTCCTAGCCAGCTATAATCTTATCGAGACTTTATTATTCAGATGGTACAAGATTACCCAGATGGGACAGTTCGACAGTATCGAGAACATCTCCTAAATGAGCTGGATGTTTATGTCAGCGTCGGAGGAATGTGTGAATTCCTCAAAAAAGAAGAACTAACTCTTAAAAAAAACTTACCGGTCAGAAAAGGTAGCAACGGAAGAAGGTCAACAACAGCGATTTGATTACCGAGAGCGGGTGAGAGATGTACCTCAAAAATGATATTCATTGATGAGACAGCTTTCTGTGTAGGGATGAGTCCCTCTATGGCTAGGAGTAAAAAAGGCAAAAAAGCATGATGTTTAAGACCCTTTTATTAAGGCAGAAAAATTACCTGAATTGGAGCCATAAGTATCGAAAGAGTGGTAGCTAAAAAAGTCATAGAAGGCTCTATGAAAGGTAAAGATTTTCAGGATTTTATTGAACAGGACTTGGTTCCGAGACTGAATCCAGGGGATGTCGTAGTTATGGATAACCTTAATATCCATAAAATGGAGGGCATTGAAGAAATGATCACTGCTACGGGAGCCAGAGTAGAATATTTACCACCCTACTCACCAGATTTCAATCCTATTGAAATGTTGTGGTCAACGGTTAAGTCAGTGGTCAGAATGTTTCCAACACGAGCAATGGAAGCACTAGAACAGTTAATTAAACTGGCTCTAATGCTGATGGGAACAAATACGTTTAAGAACTGGTTTACTAAATGCAGTTACTGTACTAATTAAATATCGAACAAGCTGTATACTTCATAACCTACTCTCGTAGTGCTATAATGATTGGGATAGTGCAAGACGTTCGGGTATGAAATAAGGCTGGAATGGCTGAAATAACCACCGGGTGAGGATTCCAGCCCCGATTCGCTGGATATAAGAGGTTAAGCTCTGACCATCCCTATAACTGTTTATATAGCACAAGACAGGAAAGTTAGGACGTATAATGGAGAGGACGAGATGACTAAGAAGACCAAAAATGCCAGCCCCCTATAGTTACGACCTCAGACAAAAAGTTATTGATGCAATTGAACTAGACGGTATGCCCAAAACAGAAGCCAGTCAAGTTTTCCATGTCAGCCGGAACACCATTAATCTCTGGCTGCAAAGAAAAGCACAGACCGGAGACTTCCTCCCTAAACCTAATCACCCACCTGGCAATAACCACAAAATTACCGACTGGCATAAATTCAAGGCTTTTGCCCAAGAGCATGGCGATCAAACCTCCGCTCAAATGGCTGAACTTTGGGATGACGACATCTCTCCTCGCACCATATCCAGAGCCTTGAAGAAAATTGGCTTCACCAGAAAAAAACTTACGGCTACCAAGAACGTGATGAGCAATAAACTCCTCTCGCTGTTGCTATTTAGTAGGTTGGGTGGAGTATGGGAACCCAACAACAACATCTCTCAGTGATGTTGGGTTTCACCCAACCTACCCAGCTCGAATTCCTCGAAAGTGAGTAGGGCGATCGCATTTCCGGCGCCGAGCCTATTTAGTAGGTTGGGTGGAGTATGGGAACCCAACAACAACATCTCTCAGTGATGTTGGGTTTCACCCAACCTACCCAGCTCGAATTCCTCGAAAGTGAGTAGGGCGATCGCATTTCCGGCGCCGAGCCTATTTAGTAGGTTGGGTGGAGTATGGGAACCCAACAACAACATCTCTCAGTGATGTTGGGTTTCACCCAACCTACCCAGCTCGAATTCCTCGAAAGTGAGTAGGGCGATCGCATTTCCGGCGCCGAGCCTATTTAGTAGGTTGGGTGGAGTATGGGAACCCAACAACAACATCTCTCAGTGATGTTGGGTTTCACCCAACCTACCCAGCTCGAATTCCTCGAAAGTCCTCCAAAGTAGTAGGGCGATCGCATTTCCGGCGCCGAGCCTATTTAGTAGGTTGGGTGGAGTATGGGAACCCAACAACAACATCTCTCAGTGATGTTGGGTTTCACCCAACCTACCCAGCTCGAATTCCTCGAAAGTGAGTAGGGCGATCGCATTTCCGGCGCCGAGCCTATTTAGTAGGTTGGGTGGAGTATGGGAACCCAACAACAACATCTCTCAGTGATGTTGGGTTTCACCCAACCTACCCAGCTCGAATTCCTCGAAAGTGAGTAGGGCGATCGCATTTCCGGCGCCGAGCCTATTTAGTAGGTTGGGTGGAGTATGGGAACCCAACAACAACATCTCTCAGTGATGTTGGGTTTCACCCAACCTACCCAGCTCGAATTCCTCGAAAGTGAGTAGGGCGATCGCATTTCGGGCGCCGAGCCTATTTAGTAGGTTGGGTGGAGTATGGGAACCCAACAACAACATCTCTCAGTGATGTTGGGTTTCACCCAACCTACCCAGCTCGAATTTCTTCGAAAGTGAGTAGGGCGATCGCATTTCCGGCGCCGAGCCTATTTAGTAGGTTGGGTGGAGTATGGGAACCCAACAACAACATCTCTCAGTGATGTTGGGTTTCACCCAACCTACCCAGCTCGAATTCCTCGAAAGTGAGTAGGGCGATCGCATTTCCGGCGCCGAGCCTATTTAGTAGGTTGGGTGGAGTATGGGAACCCAACAACAACATCTCTCAGTGATGTTGGGTTTCACCCAACCTACCCAGCTCGAATTCCTCGAAAGTGAGTAGGGCGATCGCATTTCCGGCGCCGAGCCTATTTAGTAGGTTGGGTGGAGTATGGGAACCCAACAACAACATCTCTCAGTGATGTTGGGTTTCACCCAACCTACCCAGCTCGAATTTATCGAAAGTGAGTAGGGCGATCGCATTTCCGGCGCCGAGCCTATTTAGTAGGTTGGGTGGAGTATGGGAACCCAACAACAACATCTCTCAGTGATGTTGGGTTTCACCCAACCTACCCAGCTCGAATTCCTCGAAAGTGAGTAGGGCGATCGCATTTCCGGCGCCGAGCCTATTTAGTAGGTTGGGTGGAGTATGGGAACCCAACAACAACATCTCTCAGTGATGTTGGGTTTCACCCAACCTACCCAGGTCTTGAATTTAACCGCCACCAGGTTAACCACCCCAAAATTAACCCAATTACACAACTAATAATAAACGTCAAACTTGCCGTTGATGCCGGATGAATCGTTGGCGCTTCTTCCTTATTCTGTGAGGGTAAAAACGGGTTTATTTCCGTTAATATACCCTCCGAATAATTCGCGATTGATGAAGCCGCCGCCGATCCTGTACCCACTCCTATACTAGCAGCAGCGATCGCCCTTTCTAGCCGATCTTCTCTTTTCGCTTGATTAATTTCCACAATTCCCTCAATCGTCTTAATCAGATTTTCTAATAAAATCATCCCCGGACTTAAACTCTCATAGTCCGTTTTTACCTGTCTTTCATACTTTTGTGCTGCCAATTTACTAAACTCAGCAAACGTAGTTAACTCACAATTTGGGTCTACCTTCGCAAATTCTTTTAACCTTTGTCGATAGTTGGTTAAATTAATCGTAATTGTCCTTAACTGGGAATGCAGTTGACTTAAATCGATCGCATAATTCCCTAATATTTGTAGCGTCTTTTCTAAAGCCTCTTGTAAATCTTCCGGGTTTTTCCGCTGTTGGCGAATTGTTAAGACCGATTTTTGAATCGTTTGATAATTGTCTTTTAATCGGCGTTTCAAAATCCGACTTTGGCTATAAGCCCAAATAATCTTATGGCGATAGGATAACAGGCGATGAAAATGGGTCTGTATTTCCTGAATTTTATCTTTCATTGCCGTTAAGTCGCACTCTGCTGGTAATAGCCAAATTAAATAATGGCATTCTCCTAAACTGTTTTGAATGTCCTTTATCAGCAGTGACTTATGTTCATCATTTAACCGGGGATAATTTCGCAGGTCTTCCGGTTTTTCATTATCAATCAGTATCAGTAAATTTTCCCAATCTTTCACCGAAACTAACTGGGTTATTTCAAATAAATCGCCCCCTAACAGTTTATTCCCTGGGAAACTCAATTGATTATCTTTTTTCCAGGGTAGGGGTTTATTGGCGATTTCTGTATAACTCTTTTCGGCAATTTCATTAACTTTCTCTGGGGAATATTTCCCGTCAAGTTGACCCCACAATAACCAAGTTTGACCTAGGCTTGAGGGAGTGTTATTAATCCTTTCCTCAATGTATTTTTTCAGTTGACTTAAACTGGTTTTCTGATATTCGCTATCATAGGCATCAATGATTAAACTATAGCTATCCCCCAATTGCGATGCCACTAACACATATTCTATCCCCATTAGAGGTTGTTCCCCCTCCTGATAGTCTAACCGCACAATATCGCTTTCGGGGTTTTCGCTGTTAGCATATTTTTTCAGTTTTTGCTTATTTTCTGGCGTTAAGTCACTATATGGTTTTTGCAGGTCATGATGAAACCGCCGCCAAAAATAATAGCGATTAAACTTTATGCTTTTTGAGGTTTGTCCTAACCCTTCCCGTAAGTCATACAGAAACAGTTGCAGTGTGATTTCTTTTAGGGGATACATTCAGTTAACTTAGATAGATGGAGATGACTTAAATAGTTGGCTAAAAAACTCTTTTAGTTTGCCACCTCCCGAAGGATTTAGCGCATCTTTTGAGGCTTTTACCGGGTCGGGAGAATGACAAATTACCTCCACCGTATTGCTTAATTCTGTGCTATAATCATCACTCTCGAATATCGGTAGATAGCCTTTTTGGCGATCGCTTCCCTGCATTAGGCGATCGCACTCCTCCTCATATAATAGGGCTAAGTCTGTATCATTCATGGCGATCGCCTCTAATTGTTTGGTATGATTAGCCACATCGGAAATCGCCGCCAATTGATTATACACACTAATTGGCAACTTTTTGTTAAAACGGGCTAAAGCGTGAATAAATGCCGTTATGGTTATTTTCTGGTTGGGAGTCATAGCTAATTAATTTATGAGGGTGGAAGATGCCGTCAAAGATTCAGGCGACTTCGACGATTTCGAGCGATCGCCTACTCCTAAATTCTACCACAGTCTCGGTCATCTGTATACACCCATTTGATAATTAATTTATCCTGTCCGTGACCCCCCGTCACTCCTACCCAGGAGACTCAGTGACTCCCCCTTAGCTTAATAACCCGAAATCACCAAACTCCCCCAATGATAAACATCAGAAAACGGCATAACTTCCGGGTTTTCCTGTCTTTCAATCCGTCCTAAAGCCTTGGCTAAAATTCCCTGATTACTCTCACTCAAAGGATCTGATAAACAGGATTCATAAACCTTGGCAATTTCTGCCCAGGTCGCCTCACAGCGTAACCAATTTTTCGCTTTATGTAAAGCCACCGCCGCCGTTTCACCCCCTAGATATTCCTGATAAAACTTAATCGCCAATACCGCCGACGATTCATCATTCACCAGCCATAAATCTGATAATCATGATGCCAATCCGTGATGAAAGTTTCCAGTTGTTTCTGTTGCCAAGCCGATAAGGGTATAGCCGTCATGTCGTCTACCGTCAGGATAAAGGTTATCAAATAATCGTTGCCATAATACCAATAAATCATGGCGGTTTCCGGGTTAAGCAATGCGTGAATTTTTGCTTCTGTTAACCCTAGCTTTATGGTAATCCGGTTTATATTTTAGGGCTTGATCGTAGGAGGATATCGCTTGTTTATACTCTCCTAAATTATACAGCGCCACCCCTCGGTTATTCCAAGCTTTATGGTAATCTGGTTTATATTTTAGGGCTTGGTCGTAGGAGGATATCGCTTGTTTATACTCTCCTAAATTATACAGCGCCACCCCTCGGTTAAACCAAGCTTCATGTAAATCCGGTTTATATTTTAGGGCTTGGTCGTAGGAGGATATCGCTTGTTGATACTCTCCTAAATTATACATCGCCACCCCTCGGTTATTCCAAGCTTTATGGTAATCCGGTTTATATTTTAGGGCTTGGTCGTAGGAGGATATCGCTTGTTTATACTCTCCTAAATCCTTCAGCGTCACCCCTCGGTTATACCAAGCTTCATGTAAATCCGGTTTATATTTTAGGGCTTGGTCATAGGAGGATATCGCTTGTTTATATTCTCCTAAATAAGACAGCGCATTCCCTCGGTTATACCAAGCTACATGGTCATCCGGTTTATATTTTAGGGCTTGGTCATAGGAGGATATCGCTTGTTTATACTCTCCTAAATGATACAGCGCATTCCCTCGGTTATACCAAGCTTCATGGAAATCCGGTTTATATTTTAGGGCTTGGTCGTAGGAGGATATCGCTTGTTTATACTCTCCTAAATGATACAGCGCATTCCCTCGGTTATACCAAGCTTCATGGAAATCCGGTTTATATTTTAGGGCTTGGTCGTAGGAGGATATCGCTTGTTTATACTCTCCTAAATCCTTCAGCGTCACCCCTCGGTTAAACCAAGCTACATGGAAATCCGGTTTATATTTTAGGGCTTGGTCGTAGGAGGATATCGCTTGTTTATACTCTCCTAAATAAGACAGCGCATTCCCTCGGTTATACCAAGCTACATGGTCATCCGGTTTATATTTTAGGGCTTGGTCATAGGAGGATATCGCTTGTTTATACTCTCCTAAATGATACAGCGCATTCCCTCGGTTATACCAAGCTACATGGTCATCCGGTTTATATTTTAGGGCTTGGTCGTAGGAGGATATCGCTTGTTTATACTCTCCTAAATAAGACAGCGCATTCCCTCGGTTATACCAAGCTACATGGTCATCCGGTTTATATTTTAGGGCTTGGTCATAGGAGGATATCGCTTGTTTATACTCTCCTAAATGATACAGCGCATTCCCTCGGTTATACCAAGCTACATGGTCATCCGGTTTATATTTTAGGGCTTGGTCGTAGGAGGATATCGCTTGTTTATACTCTCCTAAATAAGACAGCGCATTCCCTCGGTTATACCAAGCTACATGGAAATCCGGTTTATATTTTAGGGCTTCGTCGTAGGAGGATATCGCTTGTTTATATTCTCCTAAATAAGACAGCGCATTCCCTCGGTTATACCAAGCTACATGGTCATCCGGTTTATATTTTAGGGCTTGGTCATAGGAGGATATCGCTTGTTTATACTCTCCTAAATAATACAGCGCATTCCCTCGGTTATACCAAGCTACATGGTCATCCGGTTTATATTTTAGGGCTTCGTCGTAGGAGGATATCGCTTGTTTATACTCTCCTAAATAAGACAGCGCCTTCCCTCGGTTAAACCAAGCTTTATGTAAATCCGGTTTATATTTTAGGGCTTGGTCATAGGAGGATATCGCTTGTTTATACTCTCCTAAATAAGACAGCGCATTTCCTCGGCTAAACCAAGCTTTATGTAAATCCGGTTTATATTTTAGGGCTTGGTCGTAGGAGTATATGGCTTGTTTATACTCTCCTGAATAAGACAGCGCCACCCCTCGGTTATACCAAGCTTTATGGTCATCCGGTTGAAATTCGATCGCTTTTTCCCAGGAGGATATAGCCCCACGCACATCACCATTATCATATCGTTGTAATCCATCGTTAAACCATTTCTTAGCATCAGTCGGGAGAGAATCAGTCGAGGTTGGGGCGGGGTTGGGGGGTGCTGCTTCGGGGGGAGTTTCTGGCGGTAATAAATAAGCCGCTATCTCGGAAATTGCGCCACAATTTAACTTCTTTAATAATGATAGCTGCCGGGAGATTTCTGGGTCTTTAGCGCTATGCTGAAACCGGGGACACCATTCCCGCCATTGGCTTTCCGTCACCCGGTGTTCATTCCGACGCAGCCAACCCATCACCTGGTCGCGGTTCCAACCTTGACCTACCTTAGTCAGCAATTGTCGAAATAACCATTCATATTCATGGTCGGGGAGTCGGGGAGGGTTTGACCTCTGCGGTGGGGGAGGGTTCAGCAAGTTGAGTAACTTATTCCCCACCTGGGTCAACCATTGAAGAAATCGGCGCACCAGGTGCATCAGTTGCTTAAACCATTGACGAAATCGGCGCACCAGGCGCATCAGTTGGTTAAACATAAGTAGTTATCGGGAGTATGAAACCATAAAAAACCCCTGTCGGCTACTGGGGGGTGATAAATATTGTAATCCTTTCCCACAGTCGCGGGTTTCACCTCCTCCACCTACCCCAGCCACCTGTCAAAAATTAATTTCCCCTTCTGGGTTTTCCCGGTGCGGATTTTCTGGCGTTAAGTCACCATATCCATGGTTTCTCAGGTCTGTCCTAACCCTTCCCGTAGAAACAGTTGCAGCGTCATTTCTTTTGGGGGGTACATTCAGTTAATAGATGGATATCACTTCAATAGTTGCCTGAAAAACTGTTTTAGTTTGCCACCTCGCGAAGGATTTAGCGTTTCTTTGGAGGCATTTACCGGGTCGGGAGAATGAAAAATTACCTCCGCTACCTCCGCCAGATTGCTTAATTCTTTGCTATAATCATCACGCTCGAATTTCGGTAGATAGCCTTTTTTTCGATCGCTTCCCTCAGCCATTAGTCGATCGCACCACAAAAAACGGCGGCGGGAAAGGGCGGGTGTATATAACTGGCTGGTGTGTTCGATAGCTGACTGCTGCACCCGCCCCTACATTACATTGGGCGCGTTATTCGAGGTCGAAATTTGGTGAAATTGGCTGAAAATGCGATCGCACCACCCAAAACGGCGGCGGGGAAAGGGCGGGTGTATATAATTGGCTGGTGTGTTCCATGGCTGACTGCTGCACCCGCCCCTACATTACATTGGGCGCGTTATTCGAGGTCGAAATTTGGTGAAATTGGCTGAAAATGCGATCGCACCACAAAAAACGGCGGCGGGAAAAAGGCCGGTGCTAGTAGGGGCGGGTGCTAGATCCGCCATCGAGAAAACCAGCCAACTACCTGCACCCGCCCTTCTTCTTTAACACCATCGGAAAAACCAGCCAACTACCTGCACCCGCCCTTCTTCTTTAACACCATCGGAAAAACCAGCCAACTACCTGCACCCGCCCTTCTTCTTTAACACCCCTACATTACATTGGGCGCGTTATTCGAGGTCGAAATTTGGTGAAATTGGCTGAAAATGCGATCGCACCACACAAAACGGCGGCGGGGAAAGGGCGGGTGTATATAATTGGCTGGTGTGTTCCATGGCTGACTGCTGCACCCGCCCCTACATTACATTGGGCGCGTTATTCGAGGTCGAAATTTGGTGAAATTGGCTGAAAATGCGATCGCACCACAAAAAACGGCGGCGGGAAAAAGGCCGGTGCTAGTAGGGGCGGGTGCTAGATCCGCCATCGAGAAAACCAGCCAACTACCTGCACCCGCCCTTCTTCTTTAACACCATCGGAAAAACCAGCCAACTACCTGCACCCGCCCTTCTTCTTTAACACCATCGGAAAAACCAGCCAACTACCTGCACCCGCCCTTCTTCTTTAACACCATCGGAAAAACCAGCCAACTACCTGCACCCGCCCTTCTTCTTTAACACCCCTACATTACATTGGGCGCGTTATTCGAGGTCGAAATTTGGTGAAATTGGCTGAAAATGCGATCGCACCACACAAAACGGCGGCGGGGAAAGGGCGGGTGTATATAATTGGCTGGTGTGTTCCATGGCTGACTGCTGCACCCGCCCCTACATTACATTGGGCGCGTTATTCGAGGTCGAAATTTGGTGAAATTGGCTGAAAATGCGATCGCACCACCCAAAACCGCCGTGGGGAAAGGGCGGGTGTATATAATTGGCTGGTGTGTTCCATGGCTGACTGCTGCACCCGCCCCTACATTACATTGGGCGCGTTATTCGAGGTCGAAATTTGGTGAAATTGGCTGAAAATGCGATCGCACCACACAAAACGGCGGCGGGGAAAGAAAGGGCGGGTGTATATAATTGGCTGGTGTGTTCCATGGCTGACTGCTGCACCCGCCCCTACATTGGGCGCGTTATTCGAGGTCGAAATTTGGTGAAATTGGGTGAAATGCGATCGCACCACAAAAACCGGCGGCGGGGAAAGGGCGGGTGTATATAATTGGCTGGTGTGTTCGATGGCTGACTGCTGCACCCGCCCCTACATTACATTGGGCGCGTTATTCGAGGTCGAAATTTGGTGAAATTGGCTGAAATGCGATCGCACCACCTGTTCAAAACGACGGCGGGAAAGGGCGGGTGTATATAATTGGCTGGTGTGTTCGATGGCTGACTGCTGCACCCGCCCCTACATTACATTGGGCGCGTTATTCGAGGTCGAAATTTGGTGAAATTGGCTGAAAATGCGATCGCACCACCAAAAACGGCGGGAATGCGATCGCACCACCAAAAACCGCTGACTAACGGCTAATATTCCCCGGTATTGAATTTAAACGCCACCAGGTTAAACTCCCCAAAATTAATCCAATTAGACAACTCGCAACCAACTTATAGCTTTGTAGTTTGCCTCGCGCCCTTTGCTTTTTGGGCGGGACTGGAAACCCGGCGGGCATAGGGGATAATTCCCCCTTGTGTTCCCTGGTATCATCTTCCGGGGCTTGACGGGATCTCATATCGTTTTTGCCAGTCTTCTGGGGGCTTCAATCTTGCCGTTTTTTACCATATTTTTAAGCTATTTGACATCCTCCCCCCGCCTAACACGGGGATTCCCAGTAGGGGGAGGGTTTGGCAATCATCCCCTTTGCATCTTTGGCGTGGCGGGAGGTTCGCCCATTCCCCTGTCCGCTACTGGGGGGTGATAACTATTGTAATCCTTTCCCACAGTCGCGGGTTTCACCTCCTCCACCTACCCCAGCCACCTGTCACAAATTAATTTCCCCTAACCCCTTTTTTTTATCGCTCATCTGTGTTACTATGAATTCTGGCAAATAAGCGGACGTGGCGGAATTGGTAGACGCGCTAGATTTAGGTTCTAGTGTCCTCGCGACGTGAAGGTTCAAGTCCTTTCGTCCGCATTTGATTAACCCTGGATGTAGTGGCGGTTGTGGCTACTGCCTAACCTTCCTATGGACTGGCGAGGCTGGTTGATTTAATCTCCTCCAAACCCCATAGTTGCTCTCACTTGACCATTGATAGGGAAAACTGGTCTAATAGCGATCGCATTTCCGATTAACTTCCGTCAGTTAATCACAAACCGCCCACATATATTCCTGTGCGTTTCCCCTTTATGTTCATCCCCAGCCCTGGTCTACTAGCCCTGTTTAACTTATCCACTTACGAGAGTATCAGTGCCTTAGCCCTGTTAATACTTTCCCTACAACTCCCCGCCACCGCGATTTTACTCTCCCGCCTATTTCGAGGGTTACAGCGTCGCCCACAATTACACATAGCCCCCCCCACCCCAGACCTATTGGGTAAAGTTAGCGTCATTGTCCCCACCCTCAACGAAGCCACCCGCCTCGGTCCTTGTTTATCAGGTTTGACCCTCCAAGGCTATGAAGTACGCGAAATCATCATTGTTGATAGTAACTCAGTCGATGCCACCCAAGATATGGTCATCGCCCAAAGCCAGCGCGACCCTCGTTTCCGCTTAACTACCGATGACCCCTTACCTCCCGGCTGGGTAGGTCGTCCTTGGGCTTTACATACTGGCTTTTTACACACTTCCCCCGCCTCGGAATGGGTTTTGGGTATTGATGCAGACACACAACCTCAACCCGGACTGGTCGCGGCCTTGGTTAGGGCGGCAGAAAATTCTCAATATGACCTGATTTCTCTATCCTCTCAGTTTATCCTTAAATACCCAGGGGAATTGTGGTTACAACCTGCCCTCTTAATTACCCTCGTCTATCGATTTGGCCCCCCCGATACGGCTCCTAAGACCCCGGAACGGGTTATGGCTAATGGCCAATGCTTTTTGTGTCGCCGTGCGGTTTTGGAAGCGTTGAATGGTTACACCACGGCATCAAATTCCTTTTGTGATGATGTGACTTTGGCGAGAAATGCTGCTAAAAAAGGCTTTCGCGTCGGGTTTTGGGATGGGGCGGCGCTGCTGAAGGTGCGGATGTATGATGGGTTTATGGATACTTGGTCTGGCTGGGGGCGATCGCTTGATTTAAAGGATGCTTCTTCTAGGGCGGGACTATGGGCGGATCTCGGTTTCCTATTATGCTGTCAGGGTCTACCCCTGTTTGTGTTAACTATCGGCTTGGCTTTGGGGTTACTCTCTCCCCACCATAACCCTATATTTACCTGTCTATGGCGCTTAAATGCTTTCCTCTTTATTATCCGTGTCGCTTTGTCGGGTGCGATCGCTTCTTCATATAATTTCAGCCAAGCACAAGCTAAATGGGTCTTCTGGCTATCTCCCCTCGCTGACCCCCTCGCTGTTTTCCGCCTCTTTCTCTCGGCTACCCAAAGACCTACCCAGTGGCGAGGACGCTACTATGAATAATTCCGGTCAAAGTCCCTCTCCCCTCTGGGATCCAGATTTAGGGTGAGGGCAATGTATCGGTGAGGGCAATGTATCTAGGAGAAAGCCCTAGGGTGAGGGCAATTTATTAAGGGACTAATTACCTCTCAAAGTCCCTCTCCCCTCTGGGATCCAGATTTAGGGTGAGGGCAATGTATCTAGGAGAGAGACCTAGGGTGAGGGCAATGTATCTAGGAGAAGGACCTAGGGTGAGGGCAATTTATTAAGGGACTGATAACCTCTCAAAGTCCCTCTCCCCTCTGGGATCCAGATTTAGGGTGAGGGCAATGTATCTAGGAGAGAGACCTAGGGTGAGGGCAATTTATTAAGGGACTAATTACCTCTCAAAGTCCCTCTCCCCTCTGGGATCCAGATTTAGGGTGAGGGCAATGTATCTGGGATCCAGATTTAGGGTGAGGGCAATGTATAGCACCAGACAGGAAAGTTAGGACGTATAATGGAGAGGACGAGATGATTAAGAAGACCCAAAATGCCAGCCCCCTATAGTTACGACCTCAGACAAAAAGTTATTGATGCCATTGAACTAGACGGTATGCCCAAAACAGAAGCCAGTCAAGTTTTCCATGTCAGCCGGAACACCATTAATCTCTGGCTGCAAAGAAAAGCACAGACCGGAGACTTCCTCCCTAAACCTAATCACCCACCTGGCAATAACCACAAAATTACCGACTGGCAAAAATTCAAGGCTTTTGCCCAAGAGCATGGCGACAAAACCGCAGCTCAGATGGCTGAACTTTGGGATGACGACATCTCTCCTCGCACCATATCCAGAGCCTTGAAGAAAATTGGCTTCACCAGAAAAAAAAACTTACGGCCACCAAGAACTTGATCAGCAACAGCGAGAGGAGTTTATTGCTCAGATTGAACAGATTAAGTAGACGCGCCACGGTGTGGATGTAGGTCCGGCGACCGGTGGGGGTGTTATGGCGAAGACGAGTTTAAAGACTACGTGTGCATATAGTTCTGAAAGAAGAAGGACTAAGCGGTGAAGTCAACACTGTACCACTGACCAATTGGGCATCCACATCGGGAGCCCTATGATGCGAAAGTCTCAAGTACGGTTTTGAATGGGAGGGGATGGGGGCGACCCCATTCTCTACCCTTCCCCCCTGAACATGACTGGACTGATTTTGATGGGGTGCTAGGATAAAACCATCCTTCTCGAGTTACTGGAGCATAATGGCTTTCTATGATTGAAATTTTAGCAGTTCTTTCCGCATCAGCAGCAGGAGGTATGAGAATTGCGCTTCCACTCCTACTAATTGGATTACTGCGAAATAATTTATGGTCTGATGTACCACTTCTTTCGGCTCTGTCTCCCAAGGTGGTAATTGGTGTTTTGGTGAGCTGGTCCCTCTTTGAACTTTTCGCCTCGAAACAATTATTAGGACAGCGCATTCTCCAGGTATTTCAACTGGTGTTTAGTCCCGTAGTCGGAGCGATTATGGGTTTGGCGATCGCTGAAGCCAGTTCTTTCCCCTCCTGGTTGTTGTGGTTGCTGGGAATTGTTGGGGGACTTTTGGCTTTAGTCTTACAATTGGTACAAGCGGGATGGTTTTACCGTCTGCGAGGCTTACCTCTATGGGCAATTTTTGTCCAGGATGGTTTGTGTATTGCTCTGGTTATGTTTGCTTTTGATGCTCCTGAACAGGGGGGGTTAATTGCTTTATTCTTGCTCTGGCTCGCTATTCGTAGCTCTACAGAATGGTATAAATGGTATACTCAGCAGGCTAGTAATCGCCATCGTAGCCAGCCTCGACTGGGGAAGCAAGACCCTGATTAAACTAAACTTTAAATACTCACAAGCAAATACTCATACAAAAATCTTAATTAGTGGGTTCACATATTTTTGACACCAGCACTGACACAGATCACAAAATTAAGTGATCTAGTTCATCAACCCTCCTATCTAGTTTTTTAAGCAGCAACAGGACTCAGTTTTCATCATCTCCCCGGTTTCCTTTGTCTCCAGGGAAAAGAGACCCCATCAGCCCCTAGATAGAGTTTTTCAGATTAAATATTGATTATGGGAGCCGATCCGACTACAATTTTTGTGGGCGATACTTTCGAGTTGGTAAGAATATACAATTTATGGGCTCATGCCATCAAAGCCATCGCACCTACCTTTATTCTACCTGTAGAAATTTTATGGATATTCAACTCATTAATATCGGCTTTGGCAATATTATCTGTGGTAATCGTGTCATCGCTATTGTCGGCCCCGAATCAGCCCCCATTAAGCGTATCATTACAGACGCACGAGACCGAGGACAGCTTATTGATGCTACCTATGGACGGCGCACCAGAGCCGTGATTATTACCGACTCCAATCATGTGGTTCTCTCAGCTATTCAGCCAGAAACCGTCGCTAACCGATTTGTGGTTGAGAAAAACGGTGCTAATCGCCTTTCATAAACCTATCTGGGTTCACCTAAAACTATATTAAGATGATTGACAGCAAAACTGGCCAGCTCATTGTCATTACCGGACCTAGTGGCGTGGGAAAAGGAACGATTATTCGATCGCTTCTCCAAAAATATCCACAACTCCATCTTTCCGTCTCCGTTACTACCCGTTCTCCCCGTCCCGGAGAAGTCCATGGAAAAGACTATTTTTTCGTCACTCGCGATCGCTTTCAACAAATGGTTCAACAACAAGAGCTACTAGAATGGGCTGAGTTTGCCGGAAATTTCTACGGGACACCCCGCTTGGCTGTCCAAGATAAAATTCAGCAGGGAGAGAATGTTCTACTCGAAATTGAACTAGAAGGCGCTAGACAGATCTCACAGACCTTTCCACAGGCTCTGCGAATTTTTATCCTTCCACCTTCTCTACAAGAACTCGAGAACCGTCTACGAAATCGCGCCACTGACTCCCAAGAGGCGATCGCTCGTCGTATTCAACGCGCTAAAACTGAAATCGCCGCCGCCGGGGAATTTCACCACACCTTAATCAACGACAACCTCGATCGCGCCCTCGCAGAACTCGAAACCCTCTTTTAATTCATCCCCCATATATTAACTTTTGTAACAAAAAATTAAGAAATGTTGCGAAAAATTTTTTTGGCGGGGGGTGCTTGCTTTTTGGGGTGACTTCTGCTACACTTTTACATAATGGGAATATTCGCAATTTTATTATTTTGACTAATATTTCCATTATTTAACTGTATGTCAATATCCTACCATTAGTTCCCCGTGCTTGTCAACCCTTAGCGCCGGGGCTGATAAATTTATTGACAATTTATATCAACAAGATTGGGGGAGAAGATAGAAGAGGGAAGCGGCATAACATTGATTTGCCGCCTCATTTCCCCATTCTACTTGAGAGTAGTTTTCGATGCTATGCGAGTTTTCTTGCGTTCGGAGTCCGATAGTTCTTCGCCGGACTGGAGGCGAGTTGCACTACCTTGGAGGACAGTAGCAGCACTGTTGTCGCCCATTTGTAAAGCGGTTTTAGCCGCTGTTTGTAACATAGTAGCAGCACCGGCGCGATCGCCTTGTTGTAGTTTAGTTTCAGCGATTTGAGTTTGTCGGTACTTAGCCAAAGCCAAAATATGTTTTTGAACCTTGGGATCGGAAGTAGGGCGATAATCTCCGAGGACATTAGCTTCCACCAAAACCGGCTGAGAATAGAGCTTTTCAATACCCAAAGCCGGGTCATCATAGCGGACTTGAACTTGAGCGATCGCCTGTTTACTGATCGGCAAATTGCCAACATCAACATAAAGGTTAGCCAAGATAATCCGTTCGGTATCTTTCATTAAATCCCCCAAGCGAACCGCGAGTTGTTCTCCTTTTGGCAGTATAGGAAGTTCAATAGTATCAGGATAAACCTGTGCGACTGGCTTGAGTTGAGCCAAGCGGACATAAGGAAATAGGGAGAATAATAGGTAAGCGTTAGTGAGTCCCACCGATTGCATACGGGTAAACAGACGGCCAAACTCAGCGATCGCCTGTTCGGGGTATTCAATATATCCCAAAGCACCGCCACCCGCATCGGCAATTTTCTCTAAAATATCCTGATTCCAGTCGTCTCCAAATCCCAAAGAATTAATAGTTAACTTATATTCCGTGGCCAGTTTGGCGAGTTTGAGACAACGTTTATTATCCCCGTGTTCATTTTCCCCGTCAGTGAGAAGAAACCCTTGAGAAATCCGATCCTGTTTACCCTTTCCTAACTCCTCAATTCCCAGCTTGATACCTTCATCAATAGCCGTTCCCCCGGAACAGCGCAAACCATCAATCTTTTTTTTGATACCATCAGGATCGGTGAGGTCTTGATTAGGAACCAATACCTTAGCTCGGTGATCAAAAGCAACTACCGAAATCCGATCGCCTACATTTAAGCGATCGATAAGTTCTTTCGCCGCCTGTTTCACCGTTTCCAATGGTTGACCATTCATAGAACCACTGTGGTCTAAAATCAAACATAGATTCATGGGAACTTGACCCTCAAACGGATCAGGAACCGCTGAAACCGAAATTGACAGTTGACGCTGATTCGATTCTTGATTTGGGTCTAGGTTCGGATCGTTGAGGGAAGGCTGCAAACTGACTTTCATAGAAGACCTCCGGGATGTGAAAATCCTATTTGAGTATAGGACGCAACTCAAAATTCAGATGGTCGGTAATTTCCCATCCGGTTATTCACAGGACTGAGCCACGAGTTGCGTTAGTATATAGTTTAACCTCTTTGATGAGTTCATCGGTTTATACTGTGCAATCACCATACTACTACAGCGACAGTGCCATTAGGACACCACCCCCAGACCTACCCTCCTTGCTACTCAAGGAAAGGATTATCTATCTAGGGTCGCCTCTAGTTTCCTCGGACGACTATAAGCGACAACTAGGGGTTGATGTCACCAAACTAATTATCGCCCAGTTGCTTTATCTGCAATTTTCCGATCCAGAAAAGCCTATTTACTTCTATATCAACTCTACCGGAACCTCTTGGTATACGGGAGATGCGATCGGACAAGATACCGAAGCCTTCGCGATTTGCGATACCATGAGCTATGTCAAACCCCCTGTGCATACTATCTGCATTGGTCAGGCTATGGGTACAGCCGCGATGATTCTTTCCGCCGGGACAAAAGGCTGTCGTACCAGTCTCCCCCATGCCACCATTGTTTTAAACCAACCTCGTATGGGGATGGGACGCTCTCAGGCTACTGATATCCAAATTAGGGCTAAAGAAGTCCTCGCCAACAAAGCATCGATCTTGGATATTTTGTCCCAAAATACCGGACAACCTGTGGAAAAAATTGCCAAAGATACCGATCGGATGTTCTATTTAACACCAGAGGCGGCTAAAGAATATGGGTTGATTGATCGGGTTCTCGAAAGCACTAAGGAATTGCCCAAACAATTACCCGTTGGTGTGTAGTAAACTTGCTTGTGCTTACAAATTATGGCTGTCGATGAAGTTCTTCGCGTTCCTTATCAGATTCCTGGTAGTCAATACTGGCAGTGGGTTAACATCTATACTCGTTTGAGTCAAGAACGAATTATTTTTCTGAATCAGCCTCTGACAACCGGTGTCGCTAATTCCCTGGTGTCGGCTATGTTGTATCTTGACTCCGACGATCAGAATAAACCCATCTATATGTACATCAACTCCATTGGTGATCCAGTCCTAGCAGGTATGGCTAATGAGTCCATGGGAATGATGTCAGTCATGGCGGCTTTGGCTGTATATGACACTATGCAACACATCAAATCGGAGATTGTGACTATCTGTTTGGGTCAAGCAGTGGGGATGGCAGCTTTGTTATTGTCCTGCGGTTCCAAAGGTAAACGGGCTAGTCTTCCTAATTCCATGATTACTCTTTATAACCCCCAAACCGGAACCCAAGGACAAGCTACCGATATTCAAGTAACCGCTGACGAGATCCTCTCGAAACGGGCTTTAATGATGGATATCTTTCACCAAAATACTGGTCAAACCATTGAGAAATTGACTAAGGACATGAACCGCACTTTTTACATGACTCCAGAAGAGGCGAAAGAGTATGGTATCATCGACCGTGTTTTAACAACTCTAAAGTTGACTTGATTTCCTCCGTCGGGTATCGGTAAACTACCAGAAAAGAGGAGACAATTGATAATTAATTGTTGATGATTAATTGTTGATCTGCTCTCCTCACCAACCCCCCGACGGTAGACTGGCGATCGCCACCGGGGAAAATCTCCCGTTAAATTCAACCAATCTTATACAGACACAACAAAAGGATTAGTAATTATGCCTATTGGTGTTCCTAGTGTTCCTTATCGCCTTCCTGGTAGTACCTATGAACAGTGGATCAGTATCTATGAAAGACTTTTCCGCGAACGAATTATCTTTTTGTCGGAAGAGGTTGACGACGGTATTGCTAATGCGATCGTCGCTTATATGCTGTATTTGGACTCCGAAGACCCCTCCAAACCCATTTACCTCTATATCAATTCCCCTGGCGGTTCGGTAACTGCCGGGATGGCGATTTACGATACCATGCAATATATCAGGTCTGATGTGGTGACTATCTGCGTGGGTATGGCTGCTTCTATGGGTGCATTTCTCCTGGCTGCGGGAACTAAAGGTAAACGCCTAGCCCTCCCCCATGCTAGGATTATGATTCACCAACCTTTGGGGGGGACTCGCGGACAAGCCACTGATATTGAAATTGAGGCTAAAGAAATTCTCCGAATTCGTAAGGTCCTCAATGAGATGTTAGCAGAAAGATCCGGTCAAACTCTCGAAAAAATTGAGAAAGACACCGATCGCGATTACTTTATGTCCGCCGCCGAAGCCCACGAATATGGTTTAATTGATCAGGTCATTGAAGAACGCCCAGTTTAGCCATAGCCAGATTTCTGCTAAACTAATCACGCCCGCGTTTCTTGTGGTGCGGGTTCGGTTCTTGCTTAAACTGGGGTAGATTAAACCTAGATGGACACAACGGATTACTATCGCACATTGGGTTTAAGATCAGGGGCGAGTTTGGAAGCGGTCAAGGCTTCCTATCGGAAACTCGCCCGACAATATCATCCTGATGTTAATCAAAATAATCCCCAAGCAAAGGAAAGATTTATCGCCTTAACGGAGGCTTATAAGTTTCTGTTAGATGTCGCTAAACCTGATTCCCAAATGGCTTGGGCTACGGCCTCTTATACCCACTTCCCCAAGGGTACAACCTCCCATTATCCCACGGGGAAAAATAAGGTCTATCACCCGGAAAACCGGATTCAATTTAACCCGGAACTCTCGGAAACTGAGCAAAAATTGAAGGACAATTGCTATAAACAATTGCAGCAATTACTCAGATATCAGCGATTCCCTAGGGCGATCGCTTTAGTGGAAGGACTAGCCCACAGAATCCCCCAAGACCAGGAAATCCGACAGTGGCAGGCTATTACTTATCAACGTTGGGCTCGTCAACTTATCAAAGAACGCCAAACCGATAAAGCCCGCAATTACCTCAAAAAAGCCCTCCGTACTGACCCTCACAATCGCACGCTGTGGGCGGAAGTTGAACGAGATTTTCAATCCCTAGAAAGTGTCTATTCCTAAAGGTTAATTAACCATGATTTCCCGGCTTTTCTTACTGGAAAAAGATGCCTTTTTTAACATTAAAAAAATTTTTTGGCTCGGAACCCGCGCCAACCCTTGACAACCACCGGGAACTCATGGTAGTATTTGGATATGATAGTAAAACAATGGGAATCTGTTCACTAAAAATAAAATTGTCACTATTCGCATTATTTAAAAAGTATAGCGCAAGTCGCCGGGAAAAGCAACCCCCCCCAGAAAAAAAATTTTCCCGGCCCCAACTTAACATTTCTTTACATACAGCTTGTTCACCAGTCCCTTAAGACATTGCCCTCACCCTAGGTCTCTCTCCCAGATATAGCATTAGTCAAGGTGGTTAGGACGCAGTTTTGAGAACGGAATCCATGGCATCATGGAGAGAATCAAACTGCTCAATACAATGGCGAATGCGGGCTTTCAACCACGACCAACATTTCTCTATCTTGTTGAGGTCTGGCGAATAAGGTGGTAGATAGAGCAAACGGCATTGAGCCGCCTCCACTAGCTCAGGAATCCGTCCCCCTTTATGAAACGTTGCATTGTCTAGCACTAGAGTCTGACCTGGCTTCAGTGTTGGAATTAAGATGAACTCCAACCACAACTCAAACACTGTCCGATTACAACAACCCTCAAAGCTAAAGGGAGCTAAGAGTTGTTGATGACACCATGCGGCTATCATACTTACCCTGCCCTGCCTCTTCCCTGATTTGAGTGCATGGAAGCGTTTTCCTTCCTCGCAGTAACCATAAGGGTAATCCGAGTCCTGACTATTCATGCCGGCTTCATCGAGGTAGACCACTTCTTGTGGCTCCATCTGTTCAATCTGAGCCATAAACTCCTCTCGCTGTTGCTTCCAACGTTCTTGGTAGCCGTAAGTTTTTTTTCTGGTGAAGCCAATTTTCTTCAAGGCTCTGGATATGGTGCGAGGAGAGATGTCGTCATCCCAAAGTTCAGCCATTTGAGCGGAGGTTTTGTGGCCATGCTCTTGGGCAAAAGCCTTGAATTTCTGCCAGTCGGTAATTTTGTGGTTATTGCCAGGTGGGTGATTAGGTTTAGGGAGGAAGTCTCCGGTCTGTGCTTTTCTTTGCAGCCAGAGATTAATGGTGTTCCGGCTGACATGGAAAACTTGACTGGCTTCTGTTTTGGGCATACCGTCTAGTTCAATGGCATCAATAACTTTTTGTCTGAGGTCGTAACTATAGGGGGCTGGCATTTTTGGTCTTCTTAGTCATCTCGTCCTCTCCATTATACGTCCTAACTTTCCTGTCTGGTGCTATAAGTTAACAGCAGCGGCTATTTCGGTAAGCCTTAACCCATACATTACTGTCATACCAGTAACCCACAGCCAGGCGTGACGAGCTTTACTGAATGTATGGTTTTTGATAGTGTAGACTGCTTGTTTAGCGCTGTACCACCAATTTTTAAAGGCATCGATGCCTATACGCTGCTTAACGGTGAATCGTGTTTGTCTGGGATTAATAAGTTCTAACTGTTTTAGTAGGTGGTCTTTATTGGGTGATTTTTTGGCAATGGCTTTCAGGATGTAGTAACGTTCTTTGAATGTTTTGGACCCTATCAGCTCCTCTCCATTCTGTAAGGGAGTGTACAGCATAACCTTGAAACTCTCCCAAGTAGGATAATCATCCCAATTGGGGAATTGCTCAAAGTATATTTTTTGGCTTTGATGATAGGAAGATAGGTCGCTGACAATATCGCGGGAGCGTGGTCGTCCTGTGTTGCGGTTGTACCCGGCAAAATACTCATCTTCCAGTTGTTGGAATATTTCCCGGTAGGTTATCAGATTATCCTCAATCTGATTCTTTCCTAGAATAGTCGTATCATACCAATCCCAGAACTCACTAGTGCTAGTGATAGTCCCTAAGGCTTCTGATACCAGTTTAGCTTTCTTAACCCCGTCTATCACCCCTTGGGGTGTACACTCAAGATTAGCTGTCTTGGGTAGCCGTTTCCCGGTAGGTGGTTGCTTAAACTGCAATAGCAGATTGTACCTAGCCCCGGACTTTTGTAACTTGAGTGTCACTCCTTTGGGACATTCCCCTTTAAAGTCTTGATAGGCTTTCAGGAATCTGCTATAGCTCTCGTCATAGTTACCCTTTCCCCCCACTGTAGGGAGTTTAGTAGCATTACTCATTTTTTACTCACTTGTTACTCTACTACGGTTTTGAGTAACACCTAAGTAACGGTAGAATAGGGGTTGTAGGCTGTAATTCCGGTTCGAGTCCGACTCTGCCCACTATTAACTGTTTCTGATTAGAGAGGGATTAACAAGTAATTTCCTGAAATATCCGGAAATATTTTTCCGATCCCCAAAACCCCAACCTACATGGTTGGGTCAAACGTAGTGAAACCCAACATAACTGAGAGATGGTGGCGTTGGGTTTCGTGACCTCCACCCAACCTATAATAATTAACAATTAATAATTAATAATTAATAATTTTAGCCATGTAGGTTGGGTGAAACGTAGTGAAACCCAACATAACTGAGAGATGGTGGCGTTGGGTTTCGTGACCTCCACCCAACCTATAATAATTAACAATTAATAATTAATAATTAATAATTTTAGCCATGTAGGTTGGGTGAAACGTAGTGAAACCCAACATAACTGAGAGATGGTGGCGTTGGGTTTCGTGACCTCCACCCAACCTATAATAATTAACAATTAATAATTAATAATTAATAATTTTAGCCATGTAGGTTGGGTGAAACGTAGTGAAACCCAACATAACTGAGAGATGGTGGCGTTGGGTTTCGTGACCTCCACCCAACCTATAATAATTAACAATTAATAATTAATAATTAATAATTTTAGCCATGTAGGTTGGGTGAAACGTAGTGAAACCCAACATAACTGAGAGATGGTGGCGTTGGGTTTCGTGACCTCCACCCAACCTATAATAATTAACAATTAATAATTAATAATTAATAATTTTAGCCATGTAGGTTGGGTGAAACGTAGTGAAACCCAACATAACTGAGAGATGGTGGCGTTGGGTTTCGTGACCTCCACCCAACCTATAATAATTAACAATTAATAATTAATAATTAATAATTTTAGCCATGTAGGTTGGGTGAAACGTAGTGAAACCCAACATAACTGAGAGATGGTGGCGTTGGGTTTCGTGACCTCCACCCAACCTACTCAAATGGGGGAAAAAGGCGATACTGAGAGATGGTGGCTCGATGTTTGGTGACTTTCATGAGTCCTGGTCTTGGGGTTTTAGTTTTTTACATTTTGACCCATTCTGATATTAACGAGTTGAGAATGCCAATAAAATGTTGCAATGTTTCCTTGATGTTTCCTATGTTTCCATTTTTTAACAATTGACGTGGAGTGATGCAGCTCTGAAAGCAACATCTACAATAGTGAAATCATGGGTAGATTAAGGATTTTCCGTGGCGATCGCATATACCGGGGGTACTTACCATTGGAGGAGGTGAATGGGATAGCACAGGAAATTAGGGCGCGTTCATTTGGTCACTCAGTAACGATTACAGCCCTTTCAGTAATCATGCAATACGCTCTCGCTCGTCCCGGTCCCCCCTGGGATGCAGATTTAGGGTGAGGGTAATGTTTAGTGCGATTTCCCGGCTGTATTTTTCGCACTAACAGCATACTCTTTAGCTTTCATCGCCAAGGGGAAGGGAAAATTGGCGAAATAAGGCCAGCGATTTCTTAAATTGTGAACAGGCATTAGCCAGGTTATCCTGAAACCTGCAACCTGTAACGGTTGTGGTTTTTTTTGTTGTGGCGCGCCACTTTTTTCTCATAATACCTCGCGCCTTACTCTCTCGAGTATTGCCCCGAATGGTATTACTACATCAGTGTTTGGAGGCGATCGCTACTTTTTACTCCCATTACTCAGATCCTCTGTTACCATCGGCGATCGCCTGCTGACAATTACTCTAAAACTCCCTACAGTAAAGGTTTTGCCAGATTGTAAAGAAATGTTAAAGCGTTTTTTATTAAAAAATGTTGCACAAACTTGATTTGGTTGCTAAAGTGTGCATAGCGAACAATAGTAAGTAAAAAAGAGAAAGTAAAAAGGAGAACTGTGAGCTATGTTGTACGCTACCGTGACCTGTGATGTATCCTCAGTCAGCAACTGAGTTGAAGCCTCGATTCGTTCATATCATCATCAGCAAACTGAGTATGAGCTATCAATCAGCAAACTTTCCGCTCCAGAAACGAGAGCTAACCCAGAGGGATTTTGTTGTTCTTCACAATTTTAGCGTCCGCCTGGGTTGAACAGAATTTAGTCCAATCAATTGATTTAGCCGCCACTGTAGTGGAGTCCTAGTGTCCTGGCGGTATTTCACCACAGACAGGAGATTTTTATGAATATCCAAGGTATTACAGCCCTAATTACAGGGGCTTCCCGTGGTATCGGACGAGCGATCGCCCTAGAGTTAGCCCGCAATGGCGTGGGTCGTCTGTTATTAGTCGCCCGCGATCGCCAAAAATTAGCAGAATTGGCAGCAGAACTCAGCGACATGGAAGTAGAAGTGATCACCCTCGCCCTAGATCTCACACAACCCACAGAAGTCAATATCGCCTTAGCCCAAGCATGGCGAACTCACGGCCCCATTGATTTATTAGTGAACTGCGCCGGGGTCGCCCATCAAACCCCCTTCTTGAAATCTAAATTACCCCAAGTCCAAGAAGAACTATCCCTAAACCTGATGGGACTTTACACAGTCACCCGTGCGATCGCCCGACGTATGGCCACCCGAAACCAAGGAACCATCGTCAATGTATCCAGTCTCATGGGCAAAATCGCCGCCCCCACCATGTCCACATACTCAGCCACTAAATTCGCCATCCTAGGCTTTACCGAGGCACTAAGGTCTGAATTAGCCCAACACAATATCAAAGTTATGGCTTTACTTCCCACCCTCACCGATACAGACATGACCCGCCACCTGCAACTATTTCGCTGGGTCACTCCCATGACCCCCCAACAGGTTGCCCAAGTGTTAATTATCGGACTGCGGAAAGACTCCCCAGAAATTCTGGTAGGGTGGCAAAGTCACCTAGCCGTTTGGTGTCGTCGCATTGCCCCCTGGGTAATGAACAAAGTCTTAAAAATGGCATCTCCCCTTTCTCGGAATTATCCCGAGTCTCCCACAGCTTGGCGGCGAGTAGGTGCTGCTTCCCGCTAACCTCTCATTGCACAATGGATAATTAATCATCTGGTAGGGGCGGGTTCCGCAGTTAATTCGATTTCTGAAAAATCATATTACTAAACCCCCCCTATCCCATACTGATCATAATTCTGACAGTCACAGCATCTTCTTTGCTAGAATTATTGACTGTTCATTCTCATTTGAGCAATCATCAACATGATGTTAAACGGTCTAGCCACTGAACTTTCAGGCATTGTAGTTTCCTTGAATGGAATTTTAACAGGATTTTGTCAACTGTTGGCACTGTTTGTAATTGCCATTGGCGTGACCCGTGCTTTAGTGATTTTTATTAAAGATGCCTTATTTAAAGGTCAGGCTACCGAAGCCTTTCAACGAGGCCGTTTAGTCATGGGTTATTCATTTTCCCTAGCCCTCAGTTTTTTAATTGGAGCCACTATTTTAAAAACCATGATTTCTAGCCGTTGGGATGATATCGCCCGGTTAGCTGCTATTATTGCCGTGCGAACTGTCCTAAATTATCTACTACTTCAGGCAATTAGCAAGGCAACTCCAGAAGTTGAACAAATTAGCACTCCCGCCGAAACTTAATCAAAAACTACAGATAATCTCACCAGAAAAAACCTGTCAATTGCTGAGTAATCCGCCATTATGCCCGCCCTAGAGGGGACAAGCATATAGCTGACCCCCCTTGAGTCTGTCAGTCTTAAAAAGAGTAGGCTGTCTGTAATGCCCACCAAATTAGAAGGCCGATACTACCCAAAATCAGTAGTGAAGAAACAATCACAACCGTAGGGCTATCTGCTCCCTTAAACTTCATAATTCCTCTATCTAGGTCTGATGGCATATACACTTCCTCCTACTTTAAGTTTTGTTTGAGTCCAACTAAGCAGGTTGGAGATCGTCGCTCTTCACCTACCTAGATTTTACCCAAACAATAATTATACAATATCTAATGCTTGCTAGGTATAGTTTTCCCTTGACAATGCCCCCAGCCGATCGCCTACCTAGGGGAGACTGGTTAAGTTAGCTAGTCCTCCCCCCTTGACCTCTGCCAAGACCTCTGCCAAATTGTCAGAAATCTATTATAATGGTGACTTTGATATTTTCACTGACATTAAAAACACCATTTTCGCAGTCATGGCTACTTTTCGAGAAATTTGTCAATACTATCGAGATTATCGTTTATTAGCAATTCTTAGTATCAGTGCATCGAGTTTTTTTGAACTAATTGATTTGCTAGTACCATATACGATCGGACAGATTTTAAATGTCCTGTCTGGTCAAGGTGCAGATGGCTTCATACAGTTAACAGTCACAGCGATCGCCTCCGCCACTGGGCTACCAGACCAACAGACCACAGCTTTAATCATATTACTAGGTATCATTTTTTTAGTCACCGTTATCAAAGCACCTATTCAGCCTTGGTTAGGCTCATGGTTTCACTGGTTAATCCCCCTAGCTGCGCGGCGAGACCAGCATCAGAATGCTCTCCAAAAAATCTTGACTTTACCCCTAGAATTTTACGAAGAAAATAACCCCGGTCGCATTGCTAACCGCATCACCAAAGGCATAACTAACCATACCTGGACTTACCCAGAAATAGCAGGTCAATTAATCCCGAAACTCGTGCGAGTCATCGGTATTTTCATAGTGATTTTTTTCATTAAGTGGCAAATAGCCATATTTTTCTTAGTGTCTTTTGTCTTTATTCTGTCCTTTACCCTCGTCAAACTTCGACATCTCATTAGATTAGAAACCCGACTAGACAGCCATCAAGAAAACACCGAAAGTCGCAACTCGGAAATCATCACTAACATCAAAACTGTCAAAGCCTTTGCTACCGAAAATCAGGAACTTGAACGACAAAGCACTCGCCTAAACCGAGAGTTAACCGTAGTTATCCATCGCATTCACCGAGACTATGTAAAACTCGCTACCTACCAAAATACAACGGTGCAATTTTGTTTATTTATGGTATTGGGTTTTACTTTGTTTGCTACCTTTGGAGGGCAAATGTCTCTGGGGTATTTTGTGGTTACTTATACCCTCTCTAGCATGGCTTATTCTGAACTAACTCCCATTAGTTTATTGGCGGAAGTTTTTGCGCGACGCTATTCTTCTATGGTGCGTTTTTATGAGTTTATGCAGTTGAAAGAGGGACAAGATGCCATCAAATTAAACTCGGAAAATCATCAGGTATCCTATCACTTTAAGGGTAAAGTTGAATTGCAAAACTTAACCTTTGGCTATATCCCAGAAAAACCAGTTTTGCAGGATATTAACCTGTTTATAGAACCCTGTCAAACTGTCGCGCTGGTGGGTCATTCCGGTTCCGGTAAGTCTACCTTGGTCAAGCTATTATTTCGCTACTTTGAACCATTACAGGGTCGCATTTTAATCGATGGTGAAAATATCCAAGATTTGGATGTGACCGCCTATAGGCGACGTTTAGCTATCGTTCATCAAGATGTTGATATCTTCAATGGAACCTTGTTAAATAACCTCACCTATGGCAACCCTAACGCTACCCTAGATGAAGTTAACGAAGCCTGTAAAATTGCCCGAGCCGATGAGTTTATTAATCAACTTGATAAGGGTTATTATACTACTGTGGGAGAACGAGGAATGCGCCTGTCTGGGGGGCAAAAACAGCGGTTAGGTATTGCTAGGGCATTGTTAGTCAATCCTGATATCTTGATTTTTGATGAAGCTACTTCTAGCTTGGATTATGAATCAGAACGTTCCATTCAAATAGCCATGCAAAATATTCTGGGAACTCGGACTACAATTATTGTGGCTCACCGTCTCAGTACCATTCGGGAAGCTGATAAAATTGTGGTATTAGATCATGGTAAAATTGTCGAGATCGGTAGTCATGATGAGTTACTTAATCACCGGGGAATTTATCGGAGATTACACGCACTCCAAGAAACTGGGGACGTGATTTGAGTAGAAGGGGGCGAAAATTAGCCCCCCCTTTAACAAGAGCTTTAATCACTATTAACAGGGACCCTCTGAACCGTCTGGCATAATCGCGCCACAAAAGGTCGCCCCCTCTAATCTAGCATTATTTAAGTTGGCATTATTCAAATTAGCCTGATCTAAATTAGCACCTTCCAGAAAGGCGCGATACATATCTGACCAGGATAAGTCACTATTAGAAAGGTTAGCTTGTCTAAGGGTGGTGCTGTGTAACCTGGCATCCCGCAGGTCTGCACCTGCTAAATTTGCGCCAATTAGGTTGGCTGAACTTAGATCCGCACCTCTTAATTTTGCCCCCCGCAGGTCACTATTTTGCAAATTAGCACCTATGAGAGCCGCGCCGTCTAGTTCGGCTTCCTGTAGGTTGGCTCCACTGAGATCGCACTGCTGACACTGTTTGGTATTTAGCAATTGTTGGATGTCTCGGGGTCGGGCGGCGATCGCCTCAATTCCTAACCCTATTACAGCCAGAAGACCGGGAACAATAACTATTAATTTCATCGAAAACCTGACCAATACTAGCCCGACTTTGACATCATACTATATTATATAGGGGGCTAACTCATGTTAAATCTATTAGCCCCTTTTATTGATTTCAATAGGCTACAGTCATGTTAACATATTTACTAACTACGGTAATCACCTCCTGATAGTTTTTGAATAAACGGTAGGTTGATAGGCTACCATTTACAAACATTGGTAGGGCGGGAGTTGGCATTAATGTGGTGATAAATGTATTCACAATGCACCACAAAATTACCAGGGTAATGCAGCCGATCGCTCCAATTATCACTAGGTCACTGCTTTTTAGTCGCAGGAAACCTATGTACGTCGCCTGTCCAGGCAGCGTCATTAAAGACAGGGGTATTTTAGGTGTCATCACTAACCGCTCAGAATCTAGGGTGGGTATAACAAACCAGGTCTATACCAACCTAAGGAAACTGAATTGCCAAGCTATCTAATTGTCTTAGAAAGTGTGCGCCTCAGCCTCCTCTCAATGCCTACGGAGTTAGCTGACGGGCTAGGGCTGAGAGTTGCCCTTCTCTTTATCTCTGTCGGTTGTTGACAGAAACACTTTGCGAGATTAGCCCCAAAAATTTGGTTCCTCCGCTCCGACCACATCACCGCGTCTGCACCTGCTCGAAAAGTACATAACGGCAATATTTTACTTTCGCCGGATTAGGCTGACTGTTTGTTTTCTATATAATCCTATTCTAAATTACCAAATATCAAATTGTCAATAAATTGTGCAAATTGTTTTTGACAGGGAAACAACGGATGATATTCTCAGGGGGAAGGGTGGCTAGATCTCGGAAGCGATCGCCGATCGCCCTGCATTGAGAAAAACTCAACAGGGGGGTTGTGGGGAAGGATGTCAATTGGAAAATTTCCCCTTTAGTGCTAGAGTTAGCAATTGACCACTACTGACAAGAACCATGTCTGCGCCCCCTAGCGCCCCAACTGTAACAACATTTCCCCTCGCCGCCGTGGTGGGACAAGAAGCGATCAAATTTGCCCTGCTGCTGGCCGCAGTTGATCCCGGCTTAGGAGGTGTGGTAATTGCTGGACGGCGGGGAACCGCTAAATCAGTGATGGCCAGAGCCCTTCATGCCTTATTACCGCCCCTAGAAGTAGTAAAAGATGCGATCGCCAACATTCCCCCCAACTGGGAAGCGGGAGAACCCACCCCAGAAACCGAAATCATCCCCGCGCCCTTTGTACAAGTTCCCCTAGGGGTAACAGAAGATAGGCTGATAGGTTCAGTAGACGTAGAAAAATCCGTTAAACAGGGCGACACCGTATTTCAACCCGGCCTATTAGCCACAGCCAACCGAGGAGTCCTTTACATTGACGAAATCAACCTCCTCGATGACAATATAGCCAACCTGCTGCTAACAGTTTTAACGGAAGGGCGCAACGTCATTGAAAGGGAAGGGATCAGCTTTGAACATCCCTGCCAACCCCTATTTATCGCGACCTATAACCCGGAAGAAGGTCCCCTGCGAACCCATTTACTCGATCGCATTGCCATAGCCCTATCTGCTGATGGAGTCCTGAGCTTAGATCAACGGGTGCAAGCAGTAGACCAAGCCCTCGATTATTCCCAGTCTCCCGAGGCATTTCTCCAGCAATATACAGAAGACTTAGATAACCTGAAAACTCAAATTCTCCTAGCCAGAGAATGGCTAAAAGATGTCACCATCACCTCAGAGCAAATTCTGTACCTGGTAGAAGAAGCCATCAGAGGGGTAGTTCCCGGACACCGGGCGGAACTGTTTGCGGTGCGAGTAGCTAAGGCTTCGGCGGCTTTAGATGGTAGAAATAGCGTTAATGCTGATGACTTGCGGCGGGCGGTAGAATTAGTTATTGTACCGAGAGCCACAGTAATTCAGACCCCCCCCGAAGAACAACAACAGCCACCACCCCCACCCCCACCACCCCCCCAAGGTGAGGACGAACCGGAACCAGAGGACGAAGACGAAGACGAAGAACCGGAAACCGAACCCCCAGAAGAAGAAGAAAATAGCATCCCAGAAGAGTTTGTGTTTGACCCGGAAGGGGTGGTGCTAGATCCAACGGTGTTGTATTTCTCGCAAATGGCAAACCGACAGGGTAAAACTGGCAGCCGCAGTATGATTTTTTCAGAGGATCGCGGTCGGTATGTTAAACCCATGCTACCCAAGGGTAAAGTACAACGCATTGCGGTAGATGCTACCCTACGGGCGGCAGCACCCTATCAGCGATCGCGACGGTTACGATATCCTGAACGTCGGGTAGTGGTAGAACAGGGGGATATTAGATCTAAGCGCCTAGCCAGAAAGTCCGGGGCTTTGGTGGTGTTTGTGGTGGATGCTTCCGGGTCTATGGCCCTAAACCGGATGCAGTCAGCCAAAGGCGCGGTAATGCAGCTATTAACTGAGGCTTACCAGAGCCGCGACATGGTGTCGTTAATTCCCTTCCGAGGGGAACAGGCGGAAGTTTTGTTACCGCCTACTCGGTCAATTGCGGCCGCCAAACGACGCTTGGAAAGGATGCCCTGTGGGGGTGGGTCTCCCCTGGCTCACGGACTAACTCAAGCGGTGCGGGTGGGGATGAATGCTAAACAGTCTGGAGATATCGGACAGGTGGTAATTGTAGCAATTACGGACGGCCGAGGTAACATTCCCTTAGCCCGATCGCTCGGTGAACCTATCTTAGAAGGTGAAAAACCGGATATTAAAGGGGAATTGCTGGAAATTGCTGCCAAAATTCGTGGTTTGGGTATTCAATTGTTAGTAATTGATACCGAAAATAAATTTGTCTCGACAGGTTTTGCCAAGGAATTGGCGAAAACCGCAGGAGGTAAGTATTATCATTTACCCAAAGCCACGGATCAGGCGATCGCAGCTATGACTCAAAATGCCATTCGTGATGCGATCGGTTAAAGTATAGATAACCAATAGGTTTTTTCCATGGAACCTGTTATTTCCCATTCTGGGGAAAAGCCATCCCCAGGCAGGTTTTACCCATGGTTGCTAGAGGTTTTCCAGGGTCTCAGAAATTCCGTCAATTGGTCATCTGTCCGCCTGGTAAAAATTTGCCTATAATACCGGAAAACAGTTAGTCCCAACCCTAGACTAATATTGTGCTTCCTAATGCTCAGGATTAACCAATAGTGTTTTGAGTGGAAATTTATGAGTATGTTTAATGCTACTGCCATTCTCATTGATGCCTTCGTCCAACGCCTACAGGCTGGTTACCGCCGTACCTATGGGGGATTTAAACCAGACTACCCCGAAATAATTGCTTGGGCTGGCACAATGGCTCTGGAAAATATCGCCAACTGTGACGCTTTATACCACAATGTCGAACATACTATGCTTGTCACCCTAGTAGGACAAGAAATTCTGCGCGGGAAGCATATTCGAGAGGGGGGAGTCACGCCAGAAGACTGGTTACACTTTACCATTTCACTCCTATGTCATGATATCGGCTATGTGAAAGGAGTATGTCGGCGAGACCAAGACGCTAATGGTTTATATGCGACAGGAATTGATGATGGTATGGTTTCCATAAGTTCAGGCGCAACCTCGGCTAGTCTGACTCCCTACCATGTCGATCGCGGTAAATTAGTCATAGATGAACGCTTTGGTGGTCATAAACTAATTGATGCGGAACAAATTAAACGCAACATTGAACTAACCCGGTTTCCCGTCCCGGCTGATGAAACTCACCAAGACCGCCAGAATTACTCAGGACTCGCGCGCGCGGCTGATTTAATCGGTCAACTCAGTGACCCTCGCTACCTCAAAAAGATTAGTTCCCTATTCTACGAATTTGAAGAAGTCGGGACTAATAAAGTCCTAGGTTACAAAACCCCCGGCGACCTCCGTAATAATTACGCCAAATTCTACTGGAATGGTGTATTTCCCTACATTCCCGCCGCCTTGCGATATTTACAACTGACCCAGGAAGGGAAACAAGTTGTGGCTAACCTATACGCTAACGTTTTCCAGGTGGAAAATGAACGGCGTATCCTCAGCGAAAGCGAGAAATATCTGCCAGATAATTCATCCATTGGTGAAGAAAATGGCTACAATGGCGACAAAAACGGTAGTTCAGACCTACCCAAATTTAGCGAAATGTCTAATTTGAATTTGTGAACGACCAAACACCAAAAACCCCAACCCCGGAAATTTCCCAAAAACTTGAACAGTTGAGGCTAACTGTCCAACGGGCTAGTTATGCCTATTATGTTCTGGATGCTCCGACTATGGAGGATGGGGTTTACGATCGCCTATATCGGGAACTGCAAGAACTCGAAACCCAATACCCAGAACTAATCTCTCCTGATAGTCCTACCCAGAGAGTCGGAGAAAAACCCGCTACTCAGTTTGAGTCTGTACGCCATAATATCAGTCTTTATAGCCTGGAAAATGCCTTTAATATGGCAGAACTCCAGGCTTGGGATGAAAAATGGCGACGTTTTCTTGGTAACTGGGCAGCGGAAGATAATAACTATATCTGTGAACTCAAAATAGATGGTTCGGCGATCGCTCTCACCTATCACGATGGCATATTAGTTAGGGGTGCGACTCGTGGGGATGGAGTCACTGGGGAAGACATTACCCAAAATATTAAAACTATCCGCTCTATTCCCCTAAAATTACATCTGGATAACCCGCCGCCTGTGGTGGAAGTTCGGGGGGAGGCTTTCCTCTACAACCGTATTTTTGCGGAAATTAACCAGGAAAGACAAAAAAACGGAGAGCCACTATTTGCTAACCCGCGTAATGCAGCCGCCGGAACTCTGCGACAACTTGACTCCCGCATTGTGGCTGCTCGACACTTGGATTTTTTCGCCTATACTCTACACCTAGACTCCCCCAATTTACATGATCACTGGGATTGTCTGGAGTTGCTCCCAAAAATGGGCTTTAAAGTCAATCCTAATCGCCAACTGTGTCAATCTTTGCTGGAAGTTCAGCAGTATTTTAATACTTGGGAAACTCAGCGCCGAGAATTACCCTATATGACTGATGGGGTGGTGGTTAAGCTAAATTCCCTCAGTCTCCAAAAACAGTTGGGAGAAACGAGAAAATTTCCCCGCTGGGCGATCGCCCTTAAATATCCGGCGGAAGAATTGCCCACTAAGATTATATCAGTTACTTTCCAGGTCGGACGTACTGGAGCCTTGACTCCGGTGGCTGAACTTGAACCCATACAGTTAGCTGGAACAACTGTTAAACGCGCTACACTTCATAATCAAGACCGCCTGACTGAATTAGACCTACATATTGGCGATACGGTAATTGTCCGTAAGGCTGGGGAAATTATCCCGGAAGTGGTGCGAGTATTGCCGGATTTGCGACCAACTGGCGCTAAACTGGTGACTATGCCGACTCATTGTCCTGAGTGTGGGGAAACTGTGGTAAAAACTCCACCGGAGGCGGTCACCCGCTGTATTAATTCCTCTTGTCCGGCTATTGTGCGCGGTTCTATTATTCACTGGTGCGGAAGAAGGGCTTTAGATATTAATGGTATTGGGGAAAAGCTGGTTCAGCAATTGGTTGAGACTCAATTGGTGCGATCGGTCGCTGACCTTTATCATCTTAATATGGATCAGTTGGTTGCCTTAGAACGCCAGGGCCAAAAATCAGCCCAGAAAATTCTGGAGGCGATCGCCGCTTCTAAAAAACAACCCTGGCATCGAGTATTATATGGTCTAGGTATTCGCTATGTCGGAGAGGTTAATGCTGAGTTACTCGCTCAAAATTTCCCGAGTTGTCAGAGTTTGGCGGCGGCTTCTTCCGCACAAATAGAAGGCGTTTATGGTATCGGCGCGGAAATTGCTACTTCTGTTTATCAGTGGTTCCAAAATCCTGCTAATATCAGTTTATGCGATCGACTTGAACAATCTGGTTTACAGCTTGCCAGTGTGCCGTCAACTGCACTAAAATCTACTCCCCAAGCGCAACCTTTCGCCGGAAAAACCTTTGTGCTTACCGGAACATTACCTACTCTCACCCGAGAGGAAGCTAAATCTATCATTGAGAAAGCTGGGGGAAAAGTAACTAATTCTGTTACCCAAAAAGTCGATTATTTACTATTAGGAGACAAGCCGGGATCGAAATTAGCAAAAGCTCAAAATCTGGGTATCGCAGAGTTATCCGAATTAGAGCTTTTAGAGATGGCAAAATAAGCCATGATTTAGGGTGTAAATTAAAGCCACAAATCATCATCATTGAACTGATGTATTAATTTACCAATCTCAATCCGGGTGACATATTCAGGGCTTGCTCAACTATATTTCTGCTACTTTTAGCCAGTCAATCCGATTAAATATACCTCTAAAAGCGCCATAGAAATATATGCTCAAAACCAATCAAATCATCTCCCTGCTGCTCATTTTTATTCCCATTTCCATTGTCGCCGAATATGGACACTGGGGAGCCACTATAATCTTTATAACCGCCGCCCTAGCCATTATTCCCCTGGCGGCTTGGATGGGTACAGCTACCGAAGAAATAGCAGTAGTTCTCGGCCCTAATTTAGGAGGGTTAATGAATGCCACATTTGGCAATGCTACCGAATTAATTATCGGTTTTGTCGCTCTCAAAGCCGGATTGGTAGAGGTAGTCAAAGCCAGCATTACCGGGTCAATTATTGGCAACTTATTACTGGTAATGGGTTTAGCCATGTTTCTGGGAGGATTAAGGTTCAAAGAACAAGAATTTCCCCCAGTAGTGGCTCGTCTGAATGCCTCAGCCATGACCTTAGCAGTAATTGCTATATTAGTTCCCACCGCCGTAGATGTCACGTCCAGCGGCATAGAGGAAAGCACCATGCAAACTCTGTCCGGTGCGGTGGCGCTAGTGTTGATTATAGTTTATATCCTCACCCTACTATTTTCCATGAAAACCCACTCCTATTTATATGATGTGGGATTAGCAGAAAACGAAGTAGAACCCGGAACGGGAGAAGAAATATCAGGGGAACCTCATCATCAAATCAATCTAAAATTATGGATTGTGGTGCTTTTAGTGGCTACAATTATGGTGGCGGTTGAGTCGGAGCTGTTGGTAGGTACTCTGGAAGAGGCTACCGAGAGTCTGGGTTTGACAGCACTATTTACCGGGGTGATCCTAGTTCCGATTATTGGGAATGCAGCCGAACACGCCACGGCTGTGACGGTTGCTATGAAAAATAAAATGGATCTGTCGGTGTCGGTGGCTGTAGGTTCGAGTTTACAGATTGCCCTCTTTGTAGCACCAGTGTTAGTTCTGGCGGGGTTGGTGCTAAATCAGCCAATGGATTTAGACTTTAATCCCTTTGAGTTAATAGCTGTGGCTGTATCGGTGGCGATCGCTAATTCGGTAAGTTCTGACGGCCGGTCGGACTGGTTGGAAGGGGTGTTGCTGCTGGCTGCATATATGGTTTTAGGAATAGCCTTTTTCTTTCATCCCGTCATGTTGTAACCCACCCCCAACCAACAAGCCACGTTTTGGTCGCTAATTAGTATCGAGGAGCCAAAATGTTATACTGGGTTGCAACGGTATCGGCTAGAATTATCATATATAGTAGCAGTCTTTATATGGCCGCCTTCCTGAAAGTCGCGATCGAGGCTTATGCTTTCCAGTTTGCTACTGTTTCCTTTCAATGTCTAAGCACCTATTCCCAAGCGATTGCCAAAAAGGATAGATATGTCTATGGATTTTGACGGTAGGTGGCTAAAGCCGATCTTGGCTTTTCCTCCCTGCTTTGAACAGGCAGGGCTTGCAAGTGTTAAGGTGTTTCCGTGAGTTATTGCCTCAATCCCAAATGCCCTAAACCCGATGATGAGTCGAATGCCAAACGACGCATTTGCGCTCAGTGTGGCTCTGATCTGTTTATACAGAGTCGTTATCGTGTTATCAAAAAGATGGGTGGGGGAGGATTTGGTCAAACTTTTGAGATTCTCGACCAAAAAGATAAGACTCGCAAAGTTTTAAAAGTTCTCCTCAAAGAACATCCCAAGGCGATCGCTCTGTTTAAACAAGAGGCGAAAGTTTTGAGTGAACTTAGTCATCCCGGCATCCCTAAAGTAGATAAAGATGGCTACTTTACCTTTATGCCGAAAGATGAGTCGCCGCTGCATTGTTTAGTCATGGAGAAAATCGAAGGGTTAGACCTTCAGGAGTGGATGAAGGAGCGCAAAAAAGAACCCATTAGCCCAGAATTAGCCATGGATTGGCTAAAACAACTGGTGGAAATTCTCGATCGCGTCCACAGTTTACAGTATTTTCACCGAGATATTAAACCTCAAAACATCATGCGAAAGCCTGATGGTCAACTGGTGTTAATTGATTTTGGCACAGCGCGGGAAGTGACCGAGACCATTATGGGGTTTAGTTCAAATGGCTCCGGCGAACAGGATAATGATAAGAAACGCGCCACAGGAATTGTCTCCCCTGGTTATACGCCGCCAGAACAAACGAACGGGAAAGCAGTACCTCAGTCGGACTTTTTTGCCCTGGGTCGGACTTTTGTTTATCTGTTGACGGGAAAACCCCCCACGGCTTACCCAGAAAATCCTCGCACTGGGAAACTTTTGTGGCGTAAGGGTGCGCCAAATATCCCGAAACAATTGGCGGATGTTCTTGATTATCTGATGGCACCATTTCCGGGAAATCGCCCCCAGAACCCTGGGGTAGTTCTCCAGTGTTTAGCTGAAGTGGAACTTAATCCGCCACCCCGCGATAGTGATGAAAGAGAAGATCCCAAATCAGATACCAAAGGTAAAAAGAAAGAACAGCTGAAGACGAAAATCCACCTCAGTGAACTGAAAATTAAGATTCCCTTCAAGGCTATTGGTATTCTGAGTGTGATTGTGACCATGGGGGGGTTGATTTATACCCAGGTAGACGGTTATCGGCGCTATGGCTTAATTCCGGCTAACCCTATGTTGGTGATTAGAGGGTGGCCTAATCGTATGTGGCTACTGGGGCATAAGGAGGCTTTAGGGCAGGTTTATGCTTTGGCGATCGCCCCAGACGGTGAAACTCTGGTTGCGGGAACTTTTGGCACAATTCGACGCTGGGGTATCCATTCTGGAGAGGTTTTTAATCCCGAAAGCGTCCATTCGAGTTGGGTAAGGGCCCTAGCATTCTCCCCCAATGGAGAGATTATGGTCAGTGGTAGTAATGATAAAACTATCCGTATGTGGTGGGGATCGCGTCAACGTACTATTGAAGGACATACAGGAAGTGTCCATGCTTTGGTTTTTAGTCCCAACGGTCAAATTTTAGCTAGTGGTAGCGAAGACAGGACTATTATTCTGTGGGATACCAATGGTCGGCGATTATCAACTATTCTCGCCCATGACCTCCCGGTTAATGCTTTGGCTTTCAATCCCCAGGGTAATGTTCTCGCTAGTGCTAGTGCAGATGCCAGTATCAGATTATGGAATGTCAATGTCGGTGATAGTAGTCGCCGACTGACAATTACTGGCCATGGAGATAGTATTAATGCGATCGCCTATAGCCCCGACGGTGAAACCATCGCCAGCGCTAGTGATGATGGAACCGTGCGCTTGTGGAATGCTAACACAGGGGAACAACTGCGGGTTTTTGAGGGACACAGAGGCCCGGTGAAATCCCTAGTGATTACCCCAGATGGCCAAACTTTAATTGCTGGAGGCGATCACATTGTTTTATGGAATCTCAACACCGGGGAAATAATCACTACCCTTTGGGGTCACGGAGACCTGATCACAGCCCTAGCCCTCACCCCAGACGGCAAAATCCTCACCAGTGGTAGTGAGGATAAAACCATTAAAATCTGGCAGCTAAAGCTGTAGCCCCAGAGGGGAGTTATATGGGGGGGTGTAGGTTGGCTCCGCGCGGTGGTCATTTGGGAATTAACCAGGCGATCGCTATATTGCCTAAACCCGCCCCTACTCCTCCCTCCGGGAAACTCTTAGCTTTCAGGCCCCTATTTTAGAAGCGGAAAGTAGTCCGCAGGGTTCCTACCAAAATATTAGCATTGCGGGCATTGTGATCAGGATTGGTCAAAACATAGAAGCCAGGAGTGATGGAAATGTAGTCGTTGAAAGCATAGCGATAGAAGGCTTCAATATGGAAGGAAGTATCGCGATCTTCCAAAGCGCCGATGTCATGGGAGGTAACTTTCGGAGGCATTCCGATAATAATACCACCCAAATCTCCTTCACTGAAAGCATCTGGGAAGCCCATAGTCACAGCCCAGTTAAGAATTGTAGCACTATCACTGCCACTTCTTTGTTGATGAGCCCAGGTAGCTCCAAACCAGCCACCCAACTCGAACTTCTCAACTATCCGCCAGTTAAACTGGAAGCCTAGGTTATCACTGGTGGTGGCGTTATCACCAAAGGGGCGATCGGCGATCCAGCTTCCGGTAGCACCCGCCATATTGACATCGTCGCTGGTGAAATATTTACGCGCGTACTCTACCCCAAAAGCCAGCCTGTCTGTGGGTTCATAGATCAACTGAGCCGACTTAGTATTGCTACCGTTGAATAAGCCATTACCAGCAGTAGCATCGGAGGCGTTACCAGCTAAATAACCCAGATTGAGTCTGAACTGACGATCATTACCAAAGGCAAACTTAGCCGCCGCCCCTGCACCTTCTGGACCCCGGAAAATGGCAGGGTTACGCTGACCAAACCGAGAAATTGAGGCATTAGAACCGCTGTTAAATGGGGTGATCACATCCATGATGTCATCTAAATCAAGGCTGTTAGCACCGATAAAGATGTGCGCCCGACGATTGAAGGCGGGGAAACGGTAGTACAAATCATCTAGCTCTATCCCATTGGAATTGCCATCAATAGCAGTCCGAGACATTAAGGTATTGGTCAGGTTAAATCTGCTGAGGTTAGGGAGATCTCTCGCTTGCAGACGGGTTCTCAATAGGTCTTCGCCGGTAAAGCTGGTATCAAAGTTCAGACGAACCCGGTAGCCCAAATAAGTTTGAGTGGGGTCTTCATTGCGATTGCCTTGGGGACCTCCAGCCACGTTATGTCTGGCGCGATCGCCAAAGCTATCTCCTGGCCAGAACACTACTTCCCCGCGCAGTTTGGTAGTGGTGGAGAACTGATTAGCCTCCAATTCAGCCGTCCGCGCTTCCAAAGCGTACACACGGCCGCGCAAAGTTGCCAATTCCGCCGCAAACTCTTCCTGGAGCCGTTGCAGAACCGCCAAATCTTCGCGAGTTACCAAATTAGCCACAGAAGCCGCAATCAATTCGTTAACCCGTTCCAAACAGGCATTTAAACCAGCCGCAAACTCAAAACGAGTCATGGCGCGGTTTCCTCTAAAGGTTCCGTCTGGATAACCTGCAATACAGCCATAACGTTCTACCAAAGACTGAAGCGCTTGGAATGCCCAATCTGTAGGTTGAACGTCAGACAATTGAGATACAGAGGTCACCTGCTCCATAGAGTCGGCAACTTCACTGTATAGATTGATTTGTTCTAGGTCGGCAATTCTGAGTTCCTGTTCCATCTCAGGTTGTACCTGAGCTACCTCTTGGGTTTCGGCAGAGGACTCAAAACCTAAATCCATTACATTCTGAGACAGAGGAGCCGTGTTATCGACCTCTGGCGCAACTGCCATTAGCGAGGTAGTATCCGCATCCAGGCTAAATTGACTAACTCCTTCCGCTGCATCTGAAGCTAGGGATGCCACTTGGGAAGTAGTAACCAGCTTGTCTGAAGGGCTGTCTGTGGCTAATGCAGCAGTTGTGCTTAACAGAAGAGCAGCACCCAGAAAGCCTGGACTCTGCTTGAGAGTGTTCCATAGAATTTTGTTCATCATCTCAAATCTCACACCGACTTAAAAAGACCTAAGCGAGGATGTCCCCAGCTCGAATGAACCAATAGTATCACGATTTCACGTAAAACTCCTGGGAGGGTTGGAAGCTCCGTGATTGCTCACGGAGAGGAAAACTGACTCAAGCGGATGACCGCCGCCAGCACCCCCTTGCGGGGTGGAGGGGTATGGTTGCCCCTCCATGGAGCTATGGTTGGCTCCGACTCCCTTGCGGGGTAATGTTTGCGCTTGCGCTAACGCGCACGCTGCGCGAACGCCAATGTTCAGAGTCGGTACTATCCAAATCGCACGTCCTTAACCCCTTAGAGATGTTTAACGATTCGGTTCTAGAGCCTGGAACTAGCACGCATTCCAGGGTAGGAACTTTAACTCTTGCTCTGAACGGAGCCAGTTAAGGCTATAGCTGGTCAGCTACCTGAAAGGGGGGCACGAAGCCCCCGTGCTTCAGCCGGGGGTGCTGACATCCTAACAGTAGGTGATTACATTAAACGATCGCACCCAAATTTTGTCTACGGATTGCCACAATAGAGGGCTTGGGGGGGTCTGTGGGGTTTTTACCTGGCCAGTTAGAGCCGATGGGAACCTCACGGGTTTGCATAAACTCCTGACCATCCAGACCAGTCATGGCAAACTCACGAAATTGGGATGCCATATTTCGGCGCTTACCATTATACTCTCCCGGATGTTGTACTGCCACAAATAGAGTTTGCTGATCGGGGCTAAAAAATGGTCCGCACAATTCACATTCCATGGGTCCGATCGCAAACAGATAGGCTTGACCCGCATCTGGTGGGGTGGTTGGTAAACACCACAGGGAGTTATTGCCATATATACCCATTAAATCTCTCGATGCTAAGGGTTCTCCGGCTTGATTTACCCGACCTGGGGGGACGGATTTGTTTTGAGAGCCAGTGCTAATATCTGTGACCATCCACAGATTACCTTGGCTATCAAACTCCAAATTATCTGGATTGCAAAATCCTAACCCACCTTGGAAAATTTCGCCACCCGCTGCCCACATTTCCCACCGAAATCTCAGCGCGTCCGGATCTCCATTATCCTCAATCAGACGAACTATCCATCCTGGGTCATGGGGAATAACTCCCCCTGGACCTTGAAAAATCCGCCCATCTGGTCCCTCACCATTGCGATCGCCACCTCCAGAGGTGAATGCTATATATAAGGAACCATCACCAGCAATCATAGTATCTTCTGGACGGGCGCAACAAGTAGCCCCGGCGGCACTAGCTGCTAAATGGGCATCAACCAGGATAGCACCCTGTTGGGTTTGCGAGTCGCCTAAATACAAATCTCCCAAGGTTTTGTACTGTTTCTTAAAGGCTTCGACTTCTTCATCTGTGGTAGCCACAAAACTGCCCCCTTCTGGGCGCAATGGTAAGGCTATGGCTCCCCCTATATGAACACTGGCTGGATCGGGGTTAACGGCTGTTTTAGCAGCCATAGGAATCCATTTTCCGGTTCCGTCTGGGTACAATTTGGCGGCGTATAGCATTCCGCTGGTCAATAGCCGAGAATTTTGGCGATCGCTTGGATCAATTACCCGGTCACTACTGACAAATTTATATAAATGTCCACTACGGCGATCGCATCCCGAATAGAAGGCTAGAGGTTTTCCGGCTGTTACCCTGACACCAACGGCTTCATGGCGATACCGACCCAGCCAAGTATGTTTGGTCCCATAATCTTCGGGGTCCGCTGGATTCACTTCTACAATCCAACCATATTTGTTCCCAGCTAGTCCTAAGACGTTACCCAGACCCCTGGTGGTAGAAAAGGGAGTCTCTGAAGGGGAAAAAGATGTACCATCGGGATGTACTGATTCCGTGACATAACTCTGGAAGTTTTCCTCCGCACTTAATACTGTTCCCCAAGGGGTTGTTCCCCCGGCACAGTTAGCGAAAGTGCCAATAATTTTATCTCCGAGGCGATCGTGATAACCCCGTCCCCTCTGGCGAAAAACTGCCACCGCTGGACCTGTAGCCTTGAGATAGCGTCCATCAGTCCAACCAGAAATTCCGGTAATGCGGCGATCGACAGATGAGTAAGTCCGTACCCATTTCCCCTCACTATCTCGACCGAGGGAAATTACCCCCATTCCCATATCGATTAACCCTTCTTTAGAAATCTCCAGAATTGCTTGTCTGAGAGGGTCTTTTCCCGGCAAAGAAAAAGCATCAATACTCTGGCTTTGGGCAGCCTCTAAAGCCTGTTTAACCACCGCAATAGGTAAGGATATCCCTATCACTTCCTCGTAAGTTTGTTCCCAGGGCTTACCGCTAATATACTCAAAGTTAACAGTCAAAAAACCTTGATTTTCACCAGTTTGTACAAAGGACAGATAATCATTGTTATACCCACACCGAGAATCACCCACCGGGTCTCCCCAACTGGCGATTACATCATAGGTAAACCCTTCGGGAAGTACCAAATCATCAATTACCTCGTACTTACCATATTTTCGGGATATAGCTTGATGGTCTGCACCGCTGATTTGCTCATAGGTCGGTAAAGGCATAGGACCTTTGACCGATTTAAAACTAGGGGCAAACGAGGGTGTTTCTGTAGTTGATGAACCCAGAAAATTGCTCCGATATGGTTGCTCACAGCCTTTCAAAGCCGCCGCCCCCATACCCGCAGTAATAAACAGCAAAAAATCCCGACGATTACAAGAAGCCATAAATCTGCCTATTTCTCAAACCTTGGATAATTTTAACCAAACCGATAACCAAACCCTCTAACTGTAATGATATATTCTGGTTTACTGGGTTCAACTTCTAACTTTTCTCGCAACCAGCGAATATGAACATCCACAGTTTTACTATCCCCCACAAAATCTGTACCCCAAATTACATCTAAAAGTTGTTCACGAGACCAAACTCGACGGGGATAACTCAAAAATAACTCTAGCAAACGAAACTGTTTAGGTGAGAGTTGAACTTCCTCACCCCGAACTATCACCCGACATTCTTCTTGATATAGGATGATATCTTTATATTGAAGCATCACAGGTCCTGGAAATTTCCCTATTCTTTGGCGACGGATTAACGCACGACACCGAGCGATAAATTCACGGATACTGAAGGGTTTGGTCAGGTAATCATCCGCCCCTGCTTCTAAATAAAATGCACAATTGTTGGCGTTTTCTTTGTTGCCAATAATCAAAATTGGCACAGATTGACCATGATGCCGTAACATACGACACAGATCTAAACCATTGGTTGCATCTAGAATGAGAAGGCTAAAGGGAAACTCTCCGGTAACTGCTCCTGTATTGGAAATAGAAGGCAGGGCATCTCGGCTGTCTTGGGCAATCATGATTTTATAGCCTTGTTCTTCCAAAGCAATGGATAATATATCCCGCCACGGCTCCTCATTTTCCAGCAACAAGATATGTCCATTATCTATGACATCTGAGCGGTAAGACTTCTTACTCAAATCTGGGGAAAACATAAGTATTTATTCCTGGGTGAATGATGATGTTTGTCAAAACTTAGAAGATTAACCCCCAAGTTGGCTAGTTTTGAGGAAAATTAATCTATCACCATCCATCCGACAAAGGTATGTTCTCCATTATTTATGAGTTTGAGGAGTTGTGAGTGTCTGACAATGACAACCTTATGGTCGGGGTTGACCCGACCCGCAAGCACCTCACTTGTCTCTGACTCTGGCTTAATGGCCAGGTTGTTAAACATTAGTTTCCACCCCCAATCTGCCCGGTGTTGTTGAATGTTCGTGGATCATTAGTGGAGCTATGTTCCATCGTATTTGAGATGGGTTAACTTTAGGTAAAGGAAAAGTAATGTTTTGGTTAAGCTATGGGATTTGGTTAAAATGGTGTTGCTAGTGTCTAATAAATTTATAAAAATACACAAATAAATGCTGTTACACCTAAGCACATGGCCGGAAGTGGAGGCTTACCTCCAGCAGTCTACAGGGATTATCCTACCGATTGGATCAACTGAACAACACGGACCGACGGGGTTAATTGGCACTGATGCCATTTGTGCTGAAGCGATCGCTAAAGGGGTCGGGGAGGCTACCCAAGCCTTAGTCGGTCCTACGTTAAATGTGGGTATGGCACTCCACCATACTGCTTTTCCAGGAACCATCAGTTTACAACCTAGTACCTTGATTAGGGTAATCAAGGATTATATCACATTTTTGGCAAAAAGTGGGTTTACGACATTTTTCTTTATTAACGGTCATGGGGGGAATATTGCCACCCTCAAAGCTGCCTTTTCGGAAACCTATGCCCACTTAGCTGATCTTAACTTAGCAAATAGCGATCGCATTCGTTGCCGGGTTGGTAACTGGTTTATGTGTCCATCAGTGTATAAACTAGCTAAAGAACTTTATGGGCAGAGTGAAGGTTCCCACGCTACCCCCAGCGAGGTCGCAGTTACCCAGTACCTATATCCAGAGTCCATTAAAAAAGCATCCCTCAACCCTAATGTTGCTAAAGGTCATCCCATCTATGGTGCCGCTAACTTTCGCCATAACTATCCCGACGGTCGCATGGGTTCAGACCCCAGTCTAGCTACCCCTGACCATGGCAAAAAACTCTATGAGTTAGCGGTAAAGGAACTTAGCCAGTCTTATCTGGAATTTCTCAATCAAAGTGTTTTTTGATATTGGCGGCTGGGAAAATTAGTAGTTTAAAGATGATCTATCAAGGCTGGTCGTTCATCAACGCTACAATATTATAGGTACATATTAAGTACATATTAGGTACATATTAAAGGTAGCATTGGCATACTATAAAGTTTTGCCGTCTAATTTGAGCAGCTTGTTTCGGAGAAGAGAACAGTGCCAGAGTTATTGGAGTATTTTTGGAAACCCAATTTTTATATAGCTCACGGTCATTGTTACCTGTGGCAACCTTCCTTGGTGGCACTTCATGTCATCAGTGACGGGTTAATTGTCATTGCCTATTTCTCAATTCCGGCGATGCTAATTTACTTCGTCAATAAACGCAATGATCTGCCATTTTTAAATATTTTTAAGCTATTTAGTGCGTTTATTATTCTCTGCGGTATTGGTCATGGTTTCGACATTTGGACTCTGTGGTTTCCTAATTATTGGTGGTCGGGATTTGAACGAGCCATAACTGCTTTAGTCTCGGTATATACAGCCCTAGTGTTACTGAAAATATTACCCTATTTTTTGTCATTAAAAACTCCTGAAAAATTAGAAGCGGTTAATAATGAGCTGAAAAAGCAGATTCAAGAGAGAGAAAAAACCGAGGAAATTTTGCGGGCAATTGTGATGGGTACGGCATCAGTAACTGGGGCGGATTTTTTCCCGGCTTTAGCGCAGAACCTGGCTAGATGTTTAGATATACCCTATGTATTGGTGACGGAAATTGTCAGCGATCAGGAACCGATAAAATTACGAAATCTGGCTTTTTGGTCTCAGGATAATTTTGCCGATCATGATGAATATGAATTACAAAATAGTCCTTGTCGGATAGTTTTGGATACTCAAGAAGTTTGCTTTTATCCAGACAATTTACAACAAACTTTTCCCGACAATAAATATTTTCAACACTTGAATGCTCACAGTTATTTAGGCATTCCATTAATGGCTCAAAATCAGAAAGCGATCGGGATTTTATCTATCTTAGACGTGAAACCTTTAGTCCAAGATGAATTAGCACACGCTGTCCTGAGTATTTTCGCATCGAGGGCAGCTACAGAACTACAAAGAAAATGGGCAGAAGAAGCGAAAAATAAAGCCTATGAAGATCTAGAAGTGAGGGTTGAGGAACGGACATCAGCTCTCAAAAATATTAATATTGCCCTAGAAAATCAAATTCAGGAGCGTATGGCTACAGAAATAGCTATGCAACTTATGGCAGACCAAGAGAGAGCTATTAATCGCGTGATTTCACAAATGCGACAAAGTTTAAATTTGGAGGTGATTTTTCAGGCGACTGTTAATGAATTGCGTCAGGTAATTGAAGTAGATCGCGCCCTAATTTATCGGTTCAATTCTGACTGGAGTGGGGTAATCATCAAAGAGTCTGTGAGTCCGGGATGGCGGAAAATTCTGACCGCAAATAAGGGAGAAGAAGTGACTACACAGAATACGGTAGATGAAGAAAATTGTATTGTTAAAAAGCTAGGTTCTTCCCACGAATTAATTGAGGATACTTACTTACAAGAAACCCAGGGAGGTTTTTACTCACGGTCAAAGAGTTGTTGTTGTATTGAAGACATTTACAAGGCTGATTTTTCGGATTGCTACCTGCGATTTTTAGAACAATTTCAAATCCGGTCATATATTATTAGTCCGATTTTTCAAGGATATCAACTTTGGGGATTATTGTGTGTGTATCAAAATGATGGTCCTCGAGAATGGAAAGCGGCAGAATCTAAGGTGGTTAGTCAAATTGCTAATCAGTTGGGGGTGGCTGTGAAACAGGCGGAATTGTTCGCACAAACTCAGCAACAGGCGGCGGAGTTGAAGCGGGTTGCGGATGCTGCTAATGTGGCTAACCGCGCTAAAAGTGAGTTTTTGGCTAATATGAGTCATGAACTTCGCACTCCCCTTAATGCAATTTTAGGCTTTACTCAATTGCTACAACGCGATCGCACTTTAGCAGCTAAACATCAAGAATATATTAAAATTGTCAATCAAAGTGGTCAACATTTACTAGAGTTAATTAATGATGTCTTAGAGATGTCAAAAATTGAGGCGGGACGGATTACTTGTAACCCGACTGAGTTTGACATTAAACGCTGTTTGCCAGCCATTCAAGTGATGTTACAACTCAAGGCTGAGTCGAAGGGATTAACTCTCAATTTTCAGGTGGAAGAGTCGGTGCCGAAATTCGTGAGGACTGATGAAAGTAAATTGCGCCAAGTTTTGGTTAATTTAATTAGTAATGCTATTAAGTTTACCCAGGACGGGGAAGTTAGTTTAAGGGTGTCAGTTGGTGGAGTTGATGAAGACCTAGGTTTATCTGATGAGGATTGGGTGAGTAATACCTACTTGCTGTTTGAGATTATAGATACTGGATGCGGTATTGCATCAGAGGAAATTAATGACCTATTCCAGGCATTTAAGCAAACCAAAGCGGGTCGAGAATCGCAACAGGGAACGGGTCTAGGATTAGTGATATCTCAGAGATTTGTTAACTTAATGGGGGGTGAAATTAAGGTAAGTAGTAAACCGGGTGAGGGTAGTTGTTTTAGTTTCCAAATTCCTGTGGGTGTGGCCGACCAGATGGTTGATGAATCCGAAAGTAAATTAAATCAGGCTTGTCGGTTAGCACGGGGACAAGAAGACTATCGAATTTTGGTGGTGGAAGATAACCCAGTTAATCGGTTATTACTAACTACACTATTGCAGGATGTGGGTTTTGAGGTTCAGGAAGCGGAAAATGGACAGGAAGCGATCGCAGTTTGGCAACAGTGGCATCCGCACTTAATTTTTATGGATATGCATATGCCAGTGATAGATGGGTTTGAGGCCACCCAATATATCAAACAGGCTGAAGTTGATAGTCTTCCGGTGATTATTGCCATTACAGCCAGTGCCTTTACGGAACAAAGACAAAACTGCATTAATGCCGGGTGTGATGACTTTATTAGTAAGCCATTTCGGCGGGAACAAGTGTTAGAAACCCTGACCAAATATTTGGGGGTCAAATACCAAATTGATGAACCGAATGCGATCGCCTCTACAGCGGTAGCTACTTCCGCACCTAAAAACCATGACCATTTAGCCATAAATCCAGAAACCTTCGCCATGATGCCAGCAGAATGGTTAGAGCAAATCCACTATGCTGCTCAATTAGGAAATGATCTGATGATCTTATCTTTGATCAAACAAATGCCCCCAGAGCATTCAGATTTAGCTGAAGCCTTAACCAGCATTGTGGAAAACTTCCAATTTGAGCGATTGTTGGAAATGTTTAACTCCGAGACTAACTCCGAGACTATGGAAAGCGATCGCTAACTAGCCACAGGCAAAATCAACCTTTCACGAGCCATAATTGCCTTGGGAAAAACCGCCTGAACTTCATGTTCAATTTGGTCAAGGAAATCATCTGAGTGGCTAGGGTCATGATGAAAAATCACCACCCGTGCCACATCCGCCGCCTCAGCGATTTTGACTGCTTCTTGCCAGGTTGAATGTCCCCAACCCACCTTGGGAGATTTAGGATTATGATATTCCTCATCAGTATACATAGCATCATAAATAAGGATATCAGCCCCCTGAGCCAATTCCAGCACATTCTCATCCAACCCATCAGGCAAATGTTCTGTATCGGAACAGTAGACCACAGTTCGTCCTTGCCAAGTAACACGATACCCCATAGCCGTATTAGGGTGATTAAGTTGTCCGGTTTCAATCTTGATATCATCAAGCATCATAGTATCCCCCGGTTTCAATTCATAAAACCTCAGATCTGCCTGTAACCCACTCAGGGGAATGGGGGAGTTGGGATGAAGTACGCGATCGATGAAATGCTTTTTCATCGATTCTCCATCTGGGGGGATAGTGCCATAGATATGAAAGCAGTTCCCTGGGGTAAAAGCCGGAGTAAACAGGGGGAAACCCTGGATATGATCCCAGTGGTAATGGGTAAAAAACATATAGGCTTCCATAGGCATTTGTGCGACTAGGGAATCACCCAAGGACCGCAACCCAGTACCACCGTCAAAAATCAGCCTTTTTCCGGCAATACGCATTTCCAAACAAGAGGTATTCCCGCCATAGCGGATAGTTTCTTTTCCTGGGGTGGGGATACTGCCGCGAACTCCCCAAAACTCCACCACAAAATCATCGGGATTTTGATCACAGGAGTCTGGGTTATCTCGACCAGTTGCCAACACAGAAGATGGGGTGATGGTTTCCATGTTTTAATCTTCAGGATGTAAAGTTCTACACTGACCGTGATGGCGCAATAGATGGTCACAGAGTACCAAGGCAACCATTGCTTCTACCATAGGAACCGCTCTGGGCAAAACACAAGGATCATGTCGTCCTTTTGCTGCCAGAGTGGTTTCGGAGCCCTCACGGGTGACAGTTTTCTGTTCTTTACGAATTGTAGCAGTTGGTTTGAAGGCAACTCGCAAAATTATCAGTTCTCCGTTAGAAATTCCCCCCTGGACACCGCCGGAACGATTGCTCAGGGTGCGGACGGCTCCAGTGTCATCAATATAAAATTCATCATTATGTTGACTACCTGTGAGCAGAGTACCAGCAAAACCAGAGCCGATTTCAAAACCCTTACTAGCGGGTAGGGACATGACAGCTTTGGCTAGGTCTGCTTCTAGTTTATCGAATACTGGCGAACCTAGTCCAGTAGGAGCGTTACGAACTACGCATTCGACTACCCCACCAATGGAGTCCCCCTGGTCTCTGATGTCTTCAATTAGTTGAATCATCTGTTGCGCCCTGTCGGGGTGAGGACAGCGGACTATATTGCTTTCGACTTGCTCAAGGGTAACCGTTGCCGGATCGATCGCTGCTTCTAGGTCTTTGATGCGTGTGACATAACCGATGATTTCAACATTGGCGACCTGTTTAAGGATTTTTTTAGCTATAGCACCTGCTGCTACTCTACCAATAGTTTCACGAGCGGAAGACCTACCGCCGCCTTGCCAATTGCGAATCCCATATTTAGCATCATAGGTGGCATCGGCATGGGAGGGGCGATATTTTTTCGCCATCTCATCATAATCCTGGGGACGGGTGTCTTTATTTTTGACCATGATCATGATCGGGGTTCCTAGGGTTTGCCCTTCAAATACCCCACTGAGGATTTCGCAGGTGTCGCTTTCTTTGCGAGGGGTGGTAATTTTGCTTTGTCCGGGTCGGCGACGATCTAATTCCTGTTGGATTTCTGAGATGTCCAGGGAGAGGCGGGGAGGACAGCCATCGATGATGACTCCAACCCCCCCACCGTGGGATTCACCGAAGGTGGTGATCCTAAATAAATGCCCAAATGTGTTGCCCATACTGGTCTTGTCTAAAAGGTTGTAGAGTCTCGATCCTATCAGATCTTGCACTATCAACGGACCGGGCTACAGTGGTTTATACTCGGAATGCTGCTGCCTCAATTAGTCTTCGTGATCCTCAAAGGGGTCACTGAGTTCTTCTGAAGGAGGACCGAAGGCGGTATAAATGGCATAGGCAGCGATCGCTACTACGGTAGCAGCTAGGGAAATGTTAAGAGCTATTGCAGGTTCCATGAGATTTGATTCAATTATGAGCCTTGTTCTTATATAATATTACGAAACATTAAAATTTGCTGTTCAACCCATTGATAAGGTGACTTATGGCACAAAGAACTTGGTTAGGCGATCGACTCAGACCCCTTAACTCAGAATATGGTAAGGTTGCCCCCGGTTGGGGTACTACTCCCCTGATGGGGGTTTTTATGGGGTTATTCTTCGTGTTTCTGTTGATTATCCTACAGATCTATAACTCCTCACTGATTCTCGAAAATGTTAGCGTGGACTGGGCCAACCTAACTCGCTAAGTTGAGAGTCCGGGAGAGCTTAATTTAATCGCAGATTAGTTGAACCAATTAGGGCGATGCGCTACCATACCAAGTATGGGTGCGAGACCTTCGGGTATGAAATAGAGCTGAAATGGGCGAAATAACTACCCGGTGAGGACTTCAACCCCTTGGTTGATTGGGTCGCATCCCTGACCATCCCATAACACAGCCTGATTTTTTGGCCCACCTTCGAGACTTCCAATATAGCCAGTCAGGTGAAGCGGAAAATCAGGTCTAAGACTGCCCGCGCCATGCTAACATGGGCGCATTATCGATTCAAACTAACCCTGAGACATAAGCGCGGAAATAACTGAACAGTTGTAGATGTGACCGAAGAATACACCAGCAAAACCTGTACTCACTGTGGTCATGTTCATTCCCAGCTAAGTGGCTCAAAAGTGTTCCGATGTCCGGAGTGCGGGTTCACTCTACCCAGGGACTGGAACGGTGCTTTTGGAATCTTTCTAAAAGCTTTGCGGGATACCGCCTCTGTTACTTTAACGGGTAATAGTGCTATCGTCGCATTGTCCGGGAACAACCGGATAAATGTCGCGTAAATGTATCAGGCGCCAATCTATGAACTGGATCAATTGGCGATCGCTATGGATTTCGGGTCTGGTTGGTCTCATGGCTTAGGGCGACTCTCCCTGGGAATCATATTTCACTGGCGATCGCCATATTTTTAGCCCTATACCCTAGGCGACTTCCCAACTACTGGAGACATTAAATGAATATTTTTGGCATGGGTTTACCAGAGATGGCAGTCATCCTGGTATTAGCACTTTTGATTTTTGGTCCGAAAAAATTACCCGAAATGGGTCGCAGTTTAGGAGAGGCGATCCGCAAGTTTCAAGAAGCCTCCCAGGAATTTAAGACCGAGTTTAATCGAGAAGCAGAACAGATCCAAGCTGCTACTCGCCCCCAAAATACTAACTCCGAAAGTGATAATTCTTAGCAGCAATTTTGTCCTCTGCAATGGCTTTAATACCACAATTAATTGTAGGTTTAGGTAATCCGGGGTCAAAATATGACCGTACCCGCCACAATATTGGCTTTGAAGCCGTCGATTTTTTGGCTGACAAGTGGGGGGCTACCCTGTCGGAAAACCGTCGGTTTCAGGGGGTATTTGGTGAGGCTAAGATGCGATCGCATGACAAGCTGTATCTCCTGAAACCCTTAACCTACATGAATCGGTCAGGTCAAGCTATTCGGTCTGTGGTGGACTGGTACAAACTCCCCCCGGAATCCGTGTTAGTGATTTATGATGACATGGATTTACCAGTAGGACGGCTGCGCCTGCGGCTGTCCGGTTCCGCTGGGGGACATAATGGCATGAAATCGGCGATCGCTCATTTAGGGACTCAAAATTTCCCTCGCCTGCGCCTGGGAATTGATAAACCCCAAGCCGCAGTCCTTAACCACGACCGAGAAACCATCTCCCACGTCCTGGGTAAATTTCCCCCTAATGAGCGCCAGACTATGGATAAACTGTTACAACAGGTATTAGAAGCCATAGAATTAGCCCTAGAAGATGGAGTAGAAAAAGCTATGAGCCTTTACAATAGTCGCAGTGTTGACTAATGTCCAGAATCTGAATTTCCTGCATTATCCCAGGAGGTTGCCAGTGACTCATGCTAGAGGTCCTTTACCCGAAACCAATGCCCATATCCGCATTACCCGTCAGTCCTGGCAGTCTGGTATTCTCGAAGGAGATGTCAGCGCCGGGGACTATGTATGGCAATTTCAATGGCGATTTAGACAACGTAAAAGTTTAGTGATTCGACCCTCCCAGGGTCGCGCTTTAATCCAAGAACCCCTAGGGCGATTTCTGGAAAAGTGGGACTATAAACTTGAACCAGGCGGCGATTATTCTTTTACCATTCGCGCTAAGTTTTGATAGTCAGTTATCCCGTGATTATCGTGATTTACCGGTTCTGACCCACCAGAGAAGATGTCGGCAGTAAGGAGGTAAGATGGCGATTCATTTCCTCTAAATATCTGGCTAGTTGAGAATAATCACGGCTAGTTAGTAGGGGGTTATCCTGACTATTTAACAATGATTCTAAAGGCAAAACACGATAATTGAGTTTGCCATGAAGTGAGTATCGATGTACCCAAGTGGGTAAAGCTATCACCTCAGCAATTTCTATAGTTTCATCAGGAAAATTCTTGTTAATTCTCACCTTAAAAATAACTCCCACATCCCGATAATTCCCCCGCTGATTAGAAATGAAATTCCCCATTGAGTAAATAGCCACAGCTTGGCGGATAGTACCATCTTCCTCGGTGATATCAAAAATTTGATAGGGTTGAACCACATGGGGATGACTACCTAAAATAATATCCGCACCCGCATTAACCAAACTGGCGACCAGTCGTTTTTGTTCAGCATTCGGCTGGCGTTGATATTCCGTGCCAAAATGCAAAGCCACAGTAACTATATCAACTCCTAATTCTCGCGCTTTCTGAATATCTTGGATGATTTTCGCTTCATCAATTAAGTTAACTAAATAATCCTTTCCCCTAGGGATAGGAATGCCATTAGTGCCGTAGGTATAGGCAAAAAACGCCATTGATATATCATTCTTTTCAATCACAGTAATGGTGTCTGCTTCCTCCTGGGAGGCGGCTGTACCGACGGGAACCAAACCTCTACTTCTGACATTTTCCAGAGTTGTTAATAAACCAGCTTCGCGACGGTCTAGGGAGTGATTGTTAGCTGTGGTTAAAATATTAAATCCGGCATTTTTCAGGGCATCTGCGAGGGTATCCGGTGCATTAAATAAGGGATAACCTGTATATCCGGTTGCTGAACCTGCTAGGGTAGTTTCTAAGTTCCCAATTACCCAATCTCCGGTTTGGAGAATGTCGCTAACTTCTGTAAAAAAAGGGTCATAATTATAAGTGTTTGTGCTGGGATTATAACCGGACCTAATTTGTGGTCCGTGCATCATAATATCGCCAACGGCAATTAATAAAGCTGACTGGGTATAGGGTTTGGGGGGTTTGGTTAAAGCGGTGAGTTTCTCTGGGTCTATGGGTTCAACCCTAGCACTGGGTACAATATCGCAGCCGATAACCAAGAGAAACAAACTACCAGAAATCAGGGTGAGCAATTTTTGAGGCAAAACTTTACATATATTCATATCGTGGAGATCGATGGAGCAAGTAGAAAGCACGTTGACAGCTAAGATAGCATATCAGGTATGATCGGGTGAGGGGCATTGATTATAGATAATTCCTACCACCGATGTGGCAGTTTCAGAAGTTGTTATGACTACAGAGAGAATTTCAGCGCCAAGAAGCGGGAAAGGTCAGGAAAAACGCCACCAGTTAAGAAGGTGGCACTTTTGAAGCTGAGATCTGTAGTCAGAAAGGATAGTTTACATACATACAAGTTCACCAATTCACTAGCACCTACCCACTATGCTTGACAAAATTGCTACGGCTATCTTTGCTGCTTTCCTGGCTTTCCCTGGCGCTACTAACTCAGAAGTGGCGGAAACTCATGTAGCCCAAGGGATACAGTGTAACCCTAATGGTTCAATGATGGAAATGAAAAAATGTGCTGATGATGATTATCGAGTAGCCGATCGCAAACTGAATGAAGTTTACCAACAACTGACCCCGAAAGTGCAAGGGGAGGAAAGACAGCGCCTGATTGCAGCACAACGCGCTTGGATTCAATTCCGCGACACGAATTGTAGATTTGAATCGGCGGAAGCGTTGGGGGGGACTTTAGAGGGTCTGCTGTTCACCAACTGTCTCACTAAGATGACCACCAATCGCACGGCTGAATTACAGGCATATATAGCACGACAGGCCAGCAATGAGCAACCGCAAATGGGACAAGTTACTAATATCGTTCAGGGGGACATTATGTGCTATGTGACCCTTAAAGATCAGATGAACCGGGAACACCAGTTAGGCGCAACTTTCGATATTTGTGCTAAGGCTAATCAATTCATCAATCGTCGGGTTTCCCTAAAATATTCACTGCAAAATGTTAATGATTGCGAAAGCATTGAACCCTGTGGAAAAACCCGCCAGGAATTGCTGATTAGCAGTATGGATGTTGTCAGGTAGGTAGTTGAGAGCCTAACTTTTGTGTGACGCTAAGGGGTACAATGGTTAGGCTTGGCATCTTCACATCAGGGGGTTTTCCTGTTCTTGATGTGGGGAGGAACTCGGAAAGAGGTTTGACTTTGGGTGTAGAACTGCGAAGTTATGTTTATCTGGACAATTTACAGCCCCAACACGCTGCCTATATTGGGACGGTATCGTTGGGGTTTTTGCCGTTACCTGGGGATGCGTCCCTGTGGATTGAAATTTCACCGGGAATTGAGATTAACCGCATTACTGATGTGGCTTTAAAGTCTACGGCTGTCCGTCCTGGTGTTCAGTTTGTGGAAAGGTTGTATGGTTTGTTGGAAATTCACTCTAGCCGCCAGGGAGATACGTTAACGGCGGGTAGGGCGATTTTGGATGCTTTGGGGGTACAAGAAAGCGATCGCCTCAAGCCGCGTGTGGTCTCTAGTCAAATTATTCGCAATATTGACCCTCACCAGGCACAATTGATTAATCGGACTCGCCGGGGACAGTTGTTGCTGGCTAAACAAACTTTATATGTTTTAGAGGTGCAACCAGCGGCTTATGCTGCTTTGGCTGCGAATGAGGCGGAAAAGGCGGCTTTGATTAATATTCTACAGGTGCAAGCGGTGGGGAGTTTTGGACGTTTGTATCTGGGTGGAAATGAACAGGATATTTTGGCGGGGTCGGCGGCGGCTTTAAATGCGATCGCTAATGTTTATGGTCGCGATACCTTATTTGCGGAAAGTAAGGAGTGAGGAATAGGGGGGTTATTATGGCTAATATTGAACAATTGGCAATCTTGAGGCGGGGTGTGGTGAAATGGGAGTTTTGGCGACGGCAAAATGCGGCGATCGCACCGGATTTACAAGAGGCTAATTTCTCTGGTTTTCACCTGGAAGGGGTGAATTTAGAGGGGGCTAATCTTCATGGCGCTAATTTAAGGGGTGCTAAATTGAGGTTGGCTAATTTAATGGGGGCTGATTTAGCAGGTGCCAACCTGGAAGGTGGTGATTTGCAAGGGGCTAATTTAATGGGGGCGGTTTTACTGGGGGCTAATTTATCTGATGGGAATTTGACTGATGCGGATTTGGGAAATGCTAATTTAATTGGGGTGGAATTTCGAGAGGCGATCGCCCGTCGGATTAATTTGAATGGCGCAAACCTAAGACGGGGGAATTTTACCCAGGCGAATTTAGCGGCGGTTAATTTGAATCAGGCTAATTTGAGTCACGCTAATTTCCATGAGGCGGTTTTGATAAATGCGATCGGCTATCAAGCCTATTTTTATGGTACTAACTTAGTTAATAGCCATTTAAATGGGTCTTATTTCTGGGGGGTTAAGTTCACTAATTCCCAATTAATGGGGGCTGATTTTCGATTCGCTAATCTCAGAAAATCTGTTTGGGAAAACATCGACGCAAGAGGTGCGAATTTGCGAGGCGCTAACCTGAACGGCGCTATTTTACACTCAGTTGATTTACGCGGTGCGAATTTGCGAGGCGCTAACCTGAACGGCGCTATTTTAAAACGGGTTAATTTGGATGATGCTATTCTACCTTATAATTAATCATACATCATAAGAAACCGGGTTTCTCAATAGGGGGCTGGAATTAAGCGCCAGCCTATGATCAACTGGAACTGATCATAAAATGAGATAAACTAAGGGATTATCCGTAACCCACCGCATAAGTCCACCTTAGCAGTCAATGGAATCAGTGAAGTTATGTCAAGTTTTCCGCCACCTCTAGCGCAACCTCAATCCCTCCAACAATGCCTTAAACAGTATTTTGGCTATGACAGCTTTAGACCAGGACAACAGGAGATTATAGAACAAGTGCTGCAAAAGCGGGATGTACTCGCGATTATGCCTACAGGGGGTGGAAAATCCCTGTGCTTTCAACTTCCCGCTCTCTTGAAACCCGGTCTGACATTGGTGGTTTCGCCTTTAATCGCTTTAATGCAAGACCAGGTAGAAGCGCTAAAAGATAATGGTATTGGGGCGACATTTCTGAATAGTACGGTAGATATTCACGAAGCGCGTCAGCGAGAGTCAGCTATTCTACAAGGTCAAATTAAGCTGCTTTATGTAGCACCGGAAAGGTTACTATCTCCTCAGTTTTTAGATTTTTTAGACCGCCTTGAGGCGGCATTTGGCATATCAACTCTGGTAATTGATGAAGCTCATTGTGTCTCAGATTGGGGTCACGATTTTCGACCAGAATATCGACAAATTCAACAGGTGCGATCGCGTTATCCCCACGTCCCAGCGATCGCTCTCACGGCTACGGCTACGGAACGGGTCAGATTTGATATAATTAAACAAATTGTCCTCAAACAACCTTATGTTCACGTCGCCAGTTTCTACCGTTCTAATCTCTACTATCAGGTAATCCCTAAACAACCGAAAAAACGGTTCCCTCAACTATTAAAAGTAATTGAATCGATGTCAGGTTCAGGAATTATTTACTGTTCCAGTCGGAAAAGGGTGGAAGAAGTCGCATTAAAATTACAACATAATAATATCCCAGCCCTCCCCTATCATGCGGGAATGGCGGATAGCGATCGCCTAGAAAGTCATACCCGTTTTATCCGAGATGATGTCCGAATTATCGTGGCTACTATCGCCTTCGGTATGGGTATAGATAAGCCAGATGTCCGGTTCGTTATACACTACGATTTACCGAAAAGTTTGGAAAACTATTACCAAGAGTCAGGACGTGCTGGACGGGATGGACAACCGGCTCAATGTCTGCTATTGTTTAGTTATGGGGATATGAAAACCATTGAATATTTGATTGAGCAAAAGCCTGATGTTGATGAACAAAGAATTGCGCGCCAACAGTTGCGACAGGTAATTGATTATGCTGAGTCTACCGAGTGTCGGCACCGCATTCAACTGCGCTATTTTGGAGAGGAATTTCCCGGTAATTGTGGCACCTGTGATAATTGTTGCCATCAACGACCTATGGAAGATTGGACAGTGGAAGCAATGAAGTTTCTATCCTGTGTGGCGCGGTGTCGGGAAAGGTTTGGGATGAGTTATATTATTGATGTGTTGCGGGGTGCTAAAAATCAAAGGGTTTTGAGTAGGGGACATGATAAACTTTCCACCTATAATATAGGACGAGACCGGACTGTTGATGAGTGGAAAATGTTGGCGCGATCGCTTTTGCATCAAGGACTGTTAGACCAGACTAATGATGGCTATTCTATTTTGAAGTTAAATAACCTCAGTTGGGAGGTGATGAAAAGACAGCGGGAAGTCAAAATTGCGGTGGTACGCGATCGCCAACTTCCACAACAAACTTGGTCTATGGCGGCGGATGTTAAAATGTTATTAGAGCATCTCCGTCAAGTTCGTAAACAACTGGCTGACCAAAATGATATTGCTCCCTATAAGATTTTTTCCGATTCGACTTTGGGGTTAATGGCGCGAGAACGTCCCCAAACTAAACAGGATCTGTTGAGACTTTCTGGGGTGACTGCTTATAAGGTTCAACATTATGGTCAGCAGTTCTTAAATGCTATCCATCAATATTGTCTGGAACAAGGTATTCCCCTCAAGCCTACTAAACCGCCATTACCTGCTGTTTCATCATCATCTATCTCTAAGTGGTATCATGTCTCCCCTACTGTTCTGCAAACCTGGGAGTTATTTAAGCAGGGTTTAAATGTGGAAGAGATCGCTTATCAGAGAGGCTTAAAATCTACTACGATTTATGGTCATTTGGCGGATTTAATTGCTAACAATTATGGCGATATCGATATTAATACATTGGTATCTCCTGAACGACAACAGGTGATTTTAGAAGCGATCGCTATTTTGGGAGATGAACACCTAACAACAATTTATGAACATCTAGGAAAAGCCTACAGTTATGGGGAAATTCAATTAGTTAGGGCTTTATGGCGATCGCAAAATTCCCCCGATATTGAGTTTTGATTGGGTAATTGATAATTCTTATCGGCTGAGAAACCTTATCGGCTAAGAAACCCGGTTTCTCAAAGAAACCGGGTTTCTGGAAATCTGGGAGAGAAACCCATCTATAATAATTATCGGCTGAGAAACCTTATCGGCTAAGAAACCCGGTTTCTCAAAGAAACCGGGTTTCTGGAAATCTGGGAGAGAAACCCATCTATAATAATTATCGGCTGAGAAACCTTATCGGCTAAGAAACCCGGTTTCTCAAAGAAACCGGGTTTCTGGAAATCTGGGGGAGAAACCCATCTATAATAATTATCGGCTGAGAAACCTTATCGGCTAAGAAACCCGGTTTCTCAAAGAAACCGGGTTTCTGGAAATCTGGGGGAGAAACCCATCTATAATAATTATCGGCTGAGAAACCTTATCGGCTAAGAAACCCGGTTTCTCAAAGAAACCGGGTTTCTGGAAATCTGGGGGAGAAACCCATCTATAATTAATTATCGGCTGAGAAACCTTATCGGCTAAGAAAACCGTTCAAAGAAACCGGTTTAAACTGGGGGAAACCCGACGGCTACAGATTATCGGCTGAGAAACCTTATCGGCTAAGAAACCCGGTTTCTCAAAGAAACCGGGTTTCTGGAAATCTGGGGGAGAAACCCATCTATAATTATTATCGGCTGAGAAACCTTATCGGCTAAGAAACCCGGTTTCTCAAAGAAACCGGGTTTCTGGAAATCTGGGGGAGAAACCCGGCTATAATTATTATCGGCTGAGAAACCTTATCGGCTAAGAAACCCGGTTTCTCAAAGAAACCGGGTTTCTGGAAATCTGGGGGAGAAACCCGGCTATAATTATTATCGGCTGAGAAACCTTATCGGCTAAGAAACCCGGTTTCTCAAAGAAACCGGGTTTCTGGAAATCTGGGGGAGAAACCCGGCTATAATTATTATCGGCTGAGAAACCTTATCGGCTAAGAAACCCGGTTTCTCAAAGAAGCCGGGTTTCTGGAAATCTGGGAGAGAAACCCATCTATAATAATTATCGGCTGAGAAACCTTATCGGCTAAGAAACCCGGTTTCTCAAAGAAACCGGGTTTCTGGAAATCTGGGAGAGAAACCCATCTATAATAATTATCGGCTGAGAAACCTTATCGGCTAAGAAACCCGGTTTCTCAAAGAAACCGGGTTTCTGGAAATCTGGGAGAGAAACCCATCTATAATAATTATCGGCTGAGAAACCTTATCGGCTAAGAAACCCGGTTTCTCAAAGAAACCGGGTTTCTGGAAATCTGGGGGAGAAACCCGGCTATAATTATTATCGGCTGAGAAACCTTATCGGCTAAGAAACCCGGTTTCTCAAAGAAACCGGGTTTCTGGAAATCTGGGGGAGAAACCCGGCTATAATTATTATCGGCTGAGAAACCTTATCGGCTAAGAAACCCGGTTTCTCAAAGAAACCGGGTTTCTGGAAATCTGGGAGAGAAACCTATCTATAATAATTAATTAAGGTGTGATTCAGTCTGCTTGAGGATATTAGGGATTTTAGTAATAATTTGTTCGGCAATTTCTGAGGGTTTTTCATCCTCATTGATAGCAATAGAAATATCGGCTTGTTGATAAAGATGTCGCCTAGTTTCCAGGATATTATCGAGGCGAGTGAGGGGGTCTGGGTGTTGTAGTAGAGGTCGGGTTGTGTCTCCTTTCAGACGTTCATATAAGCAATGAGTTGGAACATCTAACCAGACAATGATACCATGTCTTAAATAACTCCAATTCATCCGTTTAATCACAACCCCTCCCCCAGTAGCTACCACTAAATGTTGATAAGCACAAAGACTAGATAGGACTTGAGATTCTAAGTTCCTAAATTCTTCCTCCCCCTGGGTGGCAAAAATTTCGGGAATGGCTTGTCCCGCCACTTGACTAATCAAAACATCGGTATCAAAAAACTTATAGCTTAATCGATTAGCCAATATCTGACCTACCGTAGATTTTCCCGCCCCCATCATACCAATTAAATAGATGTTAATTCCTTGTATTTGTTCTAAAACCATGAGATTGTCTAAAAGTCCGAAAGTGATCATAACTAGCTAGATAATTTTAGCCGATTTCATCCTCATCATCAAAACCCCAATCTTCCTCATCAGATTGAATTTTGGTAGGGGGAGAAGGGGGATTAATTAGGCGATAGTCTGCATCATAAACTGATTCGGTACGACCAGCACCGGAATTTTGACCGTCTTTATAATTGAAGGAATAGACGGAACCTGACCAGGATTCTTTTTGAGGTTGTTGCTGTACTTCAAAGGTTTTTCCGGTGTTTTCTGGGGGTGTGGGAGTGGTGGTGGGGGTGTTTTCTGGGGGTGGAGAAGTGGGGGTGGTTGGTGCATTCTGGGGAGGTAAATTATCCCAATCTTCATCAGTATTAGGAGAGTTTAGGGGATTGATATCGCGTTTATTCCAGGATTCTGATTCTGATGGTTTGGGGGTAGTTTGTCTAACGGGTGGGGTTTCTGGTTCATTTTGGCGATCGCTATTATTTTCATCCCAACTATCGCTAACTTGGCGGACTTCGGTTTCCCAATCATCACTATTTTTGTGAGTTTTGGGGGATTGATTTTTGGGGGTAGGGATAGGGGGTTGATTTTCCGGTTCTAATTCTAGTTCAGATTGCAAATTATCCCACTCCGAATCATCGGCTTGTGGTGACGGGGGAATTGCTGGATCAGGTGGGTTAGGTTGGGGGGATGGTTGTATAGGTTTTTTACTGGCTTGAGGACGTGACGGAGAGGGGGTGTAAGAGAGTTGGAATAAACTGGCAATCATCAGAGAGGTGAATATACCGATGAAGAGGGCAATTAGTAGCCACACCGACAAAGGTAAAGTGGGTAATTGCATCCCTAAAAATACTAAAGATATGGCGGGGGAAAGATTTTGTATGGTGAACAATATCAAACCACCGACTATAATCAAAATAGCGATCGCACTTTTTCCAGACATCACATAAATAACCCCATCGAAATCGAAAATATCAATAACTAATTAGGAAATTCCCTCAGAATTCATCAGGTTTCCACCGACGCAAAGGTACACAATCAATCTCAAATTGATCGAGGGTTCGCGCTACCACAAAATCTACCAAATCCTCAATAGTTTGGGGATGATGATACCAAGCGGGGATAGCCGGGACAATCCGCGCGCCTGCTTCTGCTAAAGTAGTCAAATTTCGCAGATGGATAAGACTTAGGGGAGTTTCCCGTGGCACAATTACCAATTTTCTACCTTCTTTTAATTGTACATCTGCCGCCCGTTCAAGTAAATCGGAACTGAGACCTTGGGCAATTTTAGCCACTGTACTCATACTACAGGGAATGACGATCATACCGATAGTGCGAAAGGAACCACTAGCAATATTAGCGCCTACATCCTGCCAAGGATGACAACGCAGTTTTCCCCCGGTTTCCACCCCGGCTTGTTGTCGCCAAAATAACTCCTGGCGCGCGCTATCTCCAGGCATTTGCAAATTATTCTCCGCTTGCCATACCATGTAGGAAGACTTGGAGGCTACCAATTCGATAGCATAATCGGCTTGTAGCAGGTATTTTAAGGCGCGGACTGCATAAATGAGTCCCGAAGCACCGGAAACGCCAATAATCAGGGGTCTGGTCGAGGTGGTCATTAGGGAAACTTCCCTTGTTGAACTTCTGTGCAGAATTGTGTCACGGCGTTGGTAATGGTATCGTGCAGGTTAGCGTATTTTTTGGCAAAGGGTGGTTGCCAGGGGGTTAATCCCAATATATCAGAGGTTACCAGCACTTGTCCGTCGCAGTAAGGACCCGCGCCAATACCGATAGTGGGAATGGTTAGTTGTTGGGTAATTTCCGCCGCCAAGTCCTTGGGGATATGTTCCAGGACTATAGCAAAGGCTCCCGCTTGTTGTAAGGCGATCGCTTCTGATAAAATACGTTCTGCTGCCACTGTGGTTTTACCTTGTTGGCGATACCCTCCCAATTGATGTACAGACTGGGGAGTTAAGCCGACATGACCCATAACGGGAATACCCACTTTGACTAAGGCGCTGACTGTATTAGCCATTTCATCATAGCCCCCTTCTAACTTTACGGCGGATGCTCCTGTTTCTTTCAATACCCGTCCGGCTGAATGAATCGCCTGTTGGGGACTTTCCTGGTAGGTCAAAAATGGTAAATCCACTACCAATAGGGATCTTACCACCGCCCGACGCACTGCTTTGGCGTGGTGCAACATTTCCTCAAGGGTTAGCGGTAGGGTGGTTTCGTAACCTAAACCGACCATGGCTAGGGAATCACCGACTAGAATAATATCAATACCTGCTTGGTCGATAATTTTGGCGATCGCATACTCATAAGCAGTTAGCATGGTAATTTGGTGTCCCTGCTGTTTCCAATCGATTAATTGTTGGGTGGTTACTGCCATAATTGTTTGTAGGTTTAGGGATTACAGGTTGCAGAGTCTTGATTTTATCAAAAACTGAACCACTGTCTCATCCTAAGTTTCACACTGAGAATACTAATGCAGCCCAATTATATAATACTTGGTCTCAAGTTGATCACTCTAGGGGTCTCCACCCTGGTAGCGATCGCTACCCCCACTCAAGCCGCTGATTTTTTGCGTTTTTCCATCGGAAATAGAGATGTTTCTATACCTGTCGATGTTTTAGAAACTTATATCGAAAATCCGCCCGACCATTCCGAAAATCACAAGTTAGATAATGTCGCCAATTTATTGAGTCCCAAAATCCAGACACAACTGCGGGACATATTAGCGAGACGTTATCAGTTTAGTGATGCCGAAATCAGGCATTTATTGAGTTCTCCGATGGTAGCAGATTTTTTAATTCAGATGGGAGATATTATCGAAACCGAACCCGGTGCTAATGGCGCAGATGCCATCCGAAATGCCATGGTATCAGCCAGTAGTCTCCCCGACGGATTTACCCTCATTGATATGATGCGAGAGTTTCCTAGTCCTAGTATTTATATGAACCTAAATGAGGCTTTACAAGCATTAACTAATGTAGCGATTTTAATTGAGTCAACTAATGATATAATTGCCGACATCAAAAGACTGGCATCTTCCCAAGGACAAACTGCTGGAAATATTGATTTTAGTCAATGGCGCGACTTACGAAAACCCGGAAATTTTCCAAGTTCTAAATACACCTATAGAGTTAGTGATTCAATTCGCGATCGCCAATTTAATTTTGATTTATACCTCCCGGAAACTACTGATAGTAATATCCCCACTTTAATCATATCTCATGGTTTAGCATCAGACCGCAGTCGCTTTGAATACCTCGCGCGCCATTTAGCCTCCTATGGTTTCGCCGTAGCTGTTCCTCAGCACACTGGTAGCGATTTTCAGCAATTCCAAGACTTGTTAATTGGGAAAGTATCAGATATGTTTAACCCGCGAGAATTTATAGACAGACCCCTTGACATTTCCCAAGTATTAGATTATCTGGAATCATTAAATCGTGGAGATTTAAGCGATCGCCTTAACTTGGATAATGTCGGAGTTCTCGGACATTCTCTCGGAGGCTATACAGCTTTAGTCTTAGGGGGTGCGCCGCTGAATTTTGCACAACTGAAAATCGACTGCAATCAAGATAACTTTTCCGTTAATCCTTCCTTGTTTCTCCAGTGTCGCGCCCTAGAATTACCGCAAACCGACACCAACTTGAGAGATGAAAGAGTTAATGCTATCTTACTTATAAACCCTTTAAATAGTAGTATCTTAGGAGAAGCAAGCATCAATCAAATCCAAATCCCGGTGATGATGGTAGCCAGTGGCTTGGATATATTAGCACCAGCAGTATTAGAACAAATCCCAGCTTTTAATTGGTTAACCAATTCCCACCGATATTTAGTTTTTAAAGAAAAAGATAGTCACTTTTTTGATATGAATCAATACACGGCTGAAGCCATACCCAACTTAGGAGGTTTAACTCGTCCAGCCACAGAAATTTCTCGGGGATATATGAAAAGTCTAAGTGTAGCATTTTTCCAAACCCACATAACTAATAATCCTGAATATGAGCAATATTTACAAGCCGCTTACGCTATCCATATCAGTGATGCTGCTTATCCTATCCATTTGATATTACCGACTCCTGACCAGAAGCTAGGAGTTAAATAAAATGACATAAATAAATATTGACCCTTGACAAAAATGTAGGTTGGGTGAAACCCAACAAAGAGAGTAGTAGGTTGGGTGAAACGGAAAATGTAGGTTGGGTGAAACCCAACAAAGAGAGTAGTAGAGTAGTAGGTTGGGTGAAACCCAACAGAGGTCAATTGACCCAACGTAGGTTGGGTGAAACCCAACAAAGAGAGTAGTAGGTTGGGTGAAACCCAACAAAGAGAGTAGTAGGTTGGGTGAAACCCAACAGAGGTCAATTGACCCAACGTAGGTTGGGTGAAACCCAACAGAGGTCAATTGACCCAACGTAGTCAATATAGCAAAAGTCAGGCAGGAAAACCCGCCATGACTTTTGTTATATCGATTGGAAAGCACACTACTTAGGTTTCTAATCTGATTATAACCGATATTGTCAGATTTTTATATCCGATTTGTGCAACTTTTTTGTATTGATGGACTTGCTCAAATTGTTAATTGATATATTGAATTGATATATTGAATTGATATATGAAAAACTCCCCCCTAACCAGACCTATTAGGAGGAAATGGGGGGAGTAGGGTTTCTAGGTTGTCAGAGTTCAGTTATTGACTTCTTGAAGTTCAACGTCAGTATTAGGGTCAACATCAACTTCGGTATCGTCCCCTTCACCGGATAAAGGGACTAAAGCCACAGCAGCGATCGCATCTTCCTTATCTAAGCGTTGTACCCGCACCCCTGTAGCATTGCGGGACTGTCGAGAAATAGCGCTAATCACCTGACGAATAATAATCCCCCGGCTAGTAATTAACATCAATTCATCAGTATTATGTACCACCTGAAGCGCCACCACACAATCACCAGATAAATGGGGTTTAAACTTAGTAGCAATAATGCCTTTTCCGGCGCGATTTTGTAAGCGGAATTGAGACACAGGAACTCGTTTTCCATAACCCCTAGTAGTAATGACCAAAATAGAAACCCCATCAGGTTCAACTTCAGTAGTAGCTATCTCTTCAGATTCCGTATCATCCACCTCTTCAACGGTAGTATTTTCCTCCTCTTCTATTTCCGTTTCTTCACCCCCCAATTTAGGAATACTAGCCACAATGAAACTAGGGAGAATATCCATCCCAATGAGTTCATCATCTGGTTTTAGTTTCATAGCTTTAACCCCACGGGTAGCGCGACCGAGGGGTCGTAATTGTTTATCATCAGTGTGGAAATGAATAGCCATACCCAGGCGAGAACCGATAATAACGCTATCATCCACCTTAGCACTGCGTACCCAACGCAACTCATCTCCTTCATTTAAGGAAATCGCAATTATGCCATTAGAACGGATATTGTTAAAAGCGGAAAGGGCAGTTTTTTTGATGTAACCCCCCTTAGTTAGCATCACCAAATATTCATCGTTACTAAATTCCCCAACCGCCACCAAAGAGGTGATTTTCTCATCCCGAGGAATTGGTAACATTTGCACAATCGGAACCCCCCGAGCGATGCGGGAGCCGATAGGTATTTGATAGGCTTTTAAACAGTAAGCAACCCCCCGTTCAGTAAAGAACATAATACTGTCATGGTCGCAACAACTCAAGAAATGTTTAACCCCATCATCCTCCTTCATTTTAGTTCCAGATTTACCGCGAGTGGCGCGATTTTGAGCCTCAAAAGTATTAACGGGCATCCGTTTAATGTACCCTTGTTCAGTGAGAAGAATAATTGCTTTTTCATTAGCAATCAAATCGGTATCTTCTAGCTCACTTTCTTCGAGTTCAATTTCGGTCCGTCGGGGTGTGCCGTGACGTTGTTTAATTTCTTGAGCTTCCTGTTCAACAATTTCTAAAATCCGTTCTCGGCGATTTAAAATATCGTTTAGGTCAGCAATTTTCGCCAAAAGTTCTTGATGTTCTTGTTCAATTTTCTGAGCTTCCAAGGCGGTTAAACGTCGCAGTTGCATTTGTAAAATAGCATCAGCTTGTGGTTCAGAAAGTCCGAACCTTTCGATTAACTCCTGTTTAGCTGTAGGGCTATCAGCAGCATGGCGAATTAGGGCAATAATTGCATCAAGATTATCGAGAGCAATTAATAGTCCTTGCAGGAGGTGATCACGTTCTTCAGCTTTGCGTTTTTCATATTCAGTACGCCGCCGGATAGTGTCGATGCGGAAGTCTAGGAAAACATGGAGATATCGCTTGAGGGTAAGCAATTCTGGTTTTCCGTTAACTAGGGCTAACATATTAGCGCCGAAGTTGGTCTGAAGGGGAGTTTGTTTATAAAGGTTGTTGAGAACCACCCTAGGATAGGCATCTCGTCGGAGTTCCACGACGATCCGCATCCCTTCACGATCGCTTTCATCTCGGATATCTGATATCCCCTCCAGGCGCTTCTCATTCACCATTTCGGCGATTTTTTCGATTAAAGCGGCTTTATTGGTTTGGTAGGGTAACTCAGTGATGATAATAGCTTCCCGGTCTGGTCGTCCTCGGTGTTCAATGGTTTCAATTTGGGCAACTCCCCGCATGGTGATAGAACCCCGTCCGGTGGTGTAGGCTTCCCGAATACCAGACCTTCCGAGAATTTTCGCCCCGGTCGGGAAGTCAGGACCGGGAATATAGCGCATTAGTTCAGTATCAGTAATTTCGGGGTTATGAATTAGCGCGACTAAGCCATCGACTAACTCATTGAGGTTATGGGGGGGGATGTTAGTTGCCATTCCGACGGCGATACCGGAGGAACCGTTGAGCAACAGTTGAGGAATGCGGGCCGGAAGCACTAGGGGTTCTTGTTGGGAACCGTCAAAGTTATCGCCAAAATCTACGGTATCGGAGTCGATATCCCGCAACATGGCTTCGGAGGTCAGGTAGTGCAGGCGACATTCTGTGTATCGCATGGCGGCGGGGGGGTCATTATCGACAGACCCAAAGTTCCCGTGACCTTGAATTAGGGGCGATCGCATCGAAAATTCCTGGGCCATCCGCACTAGGGCATCGTAGACGGCTGTATCACCGTGGGGGTGATATTTCCCCAGAACCTCCCCTACCACCCGGGCGCACTTCCGAAAGGGGCGATCGGGCATTAGGCCTAGTTCATTCATGGCATACAGGATGCGACGATGGACTGGTTTAAACCCATCCCTGGCATCTGGCAGCGCCCGACCTACAATGACGCTCATGGCGTATTCGAGATAGGATTGCTGCATCTCGTTCCGCAAATCCGTTGGGATAATTCGGGATTCGGAAGCGCTCATAGAATTTAAAACTCCATTAATATTGCAAAAACCGTCGCTTTTTTGTGAAATAATTCAGATCAAATAAATTGATTTTCGATTATTATTTGAAAAGGCGCGACTAGGCTATAAAATTATAGCATACTTTGCACATATTTTCGATGGGAATCCCTCTCGGCCCTATTGCCTTTTTGTCCCCTGTTGTTAGCCCCGGCACGGTCAATGTTAACTGTTATCTACTCTGACGAATTTCTGGAACACAAAACGGGTTTATTTCATCCAGAACGACCCGAACGCCTCAAAGCGATCGTCCAAGGTTTGCGGGCCACCCCCTGGCGTGACCAACTGACTTGGTTATCACCCACTCCGCTAAAAGAACGCCACAGTCTGATTATGCAAGTCCTCAAGGCTGTTCACACCGACTCCCATATTGACAGGATTAAAAATATTGCCAGTGCTGGCGGCGGCCATCTTGACGGCGATACTCCCATTTCTGAGGAGAGTTACCAGGTGGCGCTATTGGCGATCAGTGCTTGGTTAGATGGTGTCGATCGCACTTTGACTACCGCCAGACCTAGTTTTATTTTAGCCCGTCCCCCCGGACATCATGCCGAAGCGGGTCGGGGGATGGGTTTCTGTTTGTTTTCTAATGCGGCGATCGCTGCTCATTATGCCATTCAACAGCCAGGAGTCAATCGAGTTGCTATTCTTGATTGGGACGTTCACCACGGTAACGGAACCCAAAGCCTGGTCGAAAATCACCCCCAAATGGCTTACTGTTCCCTTCATCAGTCCCCCTGTTATCCCGGAACTGGCTACCCCCAAGAAAAAGGTCAATATAATAATGTTTTAAATATCCCCATGTCTCCAGGTAGTACCATGGCATTATACCAGCCAGCTTTTGAAAATCAAGTGATCCCTTTTTTACAAAGTTTTCAGCCAGATTTATTAATTATCAGTGCTGGATATGATGCCAATCAAGCTGACCCCTTAGCCAGTATTTCCTTACAACCGCAAGATTTTGGGATATTTACAGATTATTGCTGCCAAATAACTACAAAAATTGTGTTAGGATTAGAAGGGGGATATGATTTGAAAAGTTTGGCGGATTCGGTAGTGGCAACTATAGAGTCCTGTTTAAATCATTAATCCCTCCCAGTCTGGTCAGCCATTAACTCCCACAACAACCAACTATCAGATATGATCGGAATCATATCAAATTGAACTATGGTCAAATTTGAGTTAAAAGCACCCTTTCAACCTACAGGAGATCAACCATTAGCGATCGCCCAATTAATTCAAAGCATCAAATCCGGTCATCCTAAAACCACCCTCTTAGGCGCAACTGGAACCGGAAAAACCTTTACCATTGCCGCCACCATCGCCGAATTAGGTCGCCCCACCCTAGTCCTCGCCCACAACAAAACCCTCGCCGCCCAACTCTGCAATGAACTGCGGGAATTTTTCCCTAACAATGCCGTTGAATACTTTATCAGCTATTACGACTATTATCAACCGGAAGCCTATATTCCTGTCTCCGATACTTATATAGAAAAAACCGCCTCAATTAACGATGAAATTGATATGCTGAGACACTCAGCTACTCGGTCTTTATTTGAAAGGCGAGATGTAATTGTTGTAGCTTCCATTAGCTGTATTTACGGGTTAGGAATACCCACCGAATACCTGAACGCAGCCATTCCCCTACGGGTGGGAGAAGACCTAGACCAACGCCAACTTTTGCGAGACCTAGCCTCTATTCAATATACCCGCAATGACACGGAAATCACTCGCGGACGCTTCCGAGTTCGCGGAGATGTCTTAGAAATTGGACCCGCCTATGAAGACCGTATAATTAGGGTAGAATTTTTCGGGGATGAAATTGATGCAATTCGTTATATTGACCCCGTAACCGGAGAAGTCTTACAGAGTTTAGACACATTAAATATATACCCCGCCCGCCACTTTGTGACACCGGGAGATAGGTTAGATGCTGCTTGTGATGCTATTGCTGCTGAACTTAAACAACAGTTAGCCGAATTAGAAAAAGCTGGTAAACTTTTAGAAGCCCAACGCCTAGATCAACGCGCTCGCTATGACTTGGAAATGCTGCGAGAAGTCGGATATTGTAATGGTGTGGAAAACTACTCTCGTCACCTCGCTGGAAGGCTTCCCGGTTCTCCTCCTGAGTGTTTGGTGGACTATTTCCCGGATGATTGGTTATTGGTGGTCGATGAGTCTCATGTGACGGTTCCTCAAATTCGGGCTATGTACAATGGCGACCAAGCCAGAAAAAAGGTGCTAATTGAACATGGTTTTCGTCTTCCTAGTGCGGCGGATAATCGACCCTTGAAATCTGAGGAATTTTGGCAAAAAGTTAAACAGTGTATTTTGGTCTCGGCGACACCAGGAGATTGGGAAATTGCACAATCTCAAGGTCAGGTGGTTGAACAAGTTATTCGACCAACGGGGGTAGTTGACCCGGAAATATTTGTCCGCCCAACCACAGGACAGGTTGATGATTTAATCGCTGAAATTCAAGAGAGAATCCCCAGGAATGAACGGGTTTTGGTTACGACTTTAACTAAGCGTATGGCGGAGGATTTAACTGAGTATTTGCAAGAGAGGGGTATTCGGGTCAGATATCTACATTCGGAAATACAGTCGATTCAGCGCATTGAGATTCTTCAGTCTTTACAAGAAGGCGAATTTGATGTGTTAATTGGGGTGAATTTATTGCGGGAAGGTTTGGATTTACCACAGGTGTCTCTGGTGGCTATTTTTGATGCGGATAAGGAAGGTTTTTTGCGGACGGAAAGGTCCCTTATTCAAACTATTGGGAGGGCGGCGCGCCACGTTCGCGGTCAGGCTATCTTGTATGCTGATAATATGACTGACAGCATGAGGGCGGCGATCGCCGAAACTAACCGACGGCGAACAATTCAGTTGGAGTATAATCAAAAATATGGCATTACCCCTAAATCTATTCACAAAACTTCCAGTAATGCCATTTTGGCGTTTTTGGATGTCTCCAGACGCTTAAATTATCAACAAATTGATCTGCCTTGTCCACAGGTGGATGATTTACCCTTGGAAGAAATACCAACTTTAATTCAACAGTTGGAGGTTCGCATGAAGCAGGCGGCGCAACAGTTGGAGTTTGAGGAGGCGGCTCAATTTCGCGATCGCATTCGCATTTTACGCGATAAATTAGTTGGTCGTTAATTGATTTTTAGGACTCAGCGGCTGGGCCAAAAAAAAAATTTTCTGGGCGGCCCCCGCGCTTTTTTTTTCAGAAAACCCTATCTTTTTGGGGGAGTCCGTGCTATACTATAGGATAATGGGAATAGTTGCGAAAATATTATTTTTGCTTACATCCCATTATGTAACATACTCCTATCATAGCCGACTAGCGCCGCCCTGTCAACCCCTTTTCACTTGGGCGGCCGGGCCATTTTTTTAAAAAAAAGCTATTCTAGGACAACTGGATCAGCCGATCGCAATTGCCAAGTTTTGCAAGTCCAAAAATAAGCGCCAATACCGACAAGTAAATTAGCAATACAAGCGGCGACAAAAATGCCTTTAACTCCCCACCAGAGACTACCCAAATAAGCCAAAGGAACATAAAGTAATAACATCCGGGTAATAGTCATCATCAAAGATGGTAAAGGCTTACCCAAAGCATTAAAAGTAGAACTAGCGATGAACATGAGACCCATAGTTCCATAACTAACGGGAACGAGGGTGAGGTAACTAGCAGCGATCGCGACTACATTGGGATTTTGATCAAAAGCGGTAGCGATTTGTTCAGAACTAGCAGCCAAAATAAGAGTTAATAGGACTCCCCAAAATATACAAAACAGGAAAGACTGTCGGATAGCAGTGTGTACGCGATGATAAAGTTGAGCGCCCCAATTTTGACCAACAAAAGGACCAATACTAGCAGAGAGTGCCATAATCACAATTAAAGCGAAAGCCTCGACTCGGGTAGCAATACCAAAACCAGCGACGGCTTCGGCACCCTCTGTAGCGACCAAACCTGTAACGACGGCGGTAGAAATAGGGGTAATCATATTGGTTCCGGTAGCGGGAATACCAACATGGAGAATTTGTCGCCAGTCGGACAATAGGTCTTTGGGGGTGGGAAGTTTCCAGAGGAGCATTTTTTCGCGGAAATGCAGGAATAAGACGGAAGCGATTAAAGTGGTAGCACGACCGATAACAGTAGCGATCGCGGCTCCCCGCAGTCCCATGGCTGGTATAGTAGCAAAGCCAAAGATAAATATCGGGTCAAGGATAATATTAACGACAGCAGCGACAGTCATAATCACACTAGGAACGAAGGTATTACCCGCCGCGCGAATGGCGCTAGTCCCGACCATAGGAACCACCAGAAAAATGACACCCCCATACCAAATGGTCATATACTCGCGGATAAATGGCAAGATATCAGGACTGGCTCCCAAGGCTTGAAACACGGGATTAATGGTGCTGATACCGAGGACGACTAAGACACTAACCATAAGCAGAGACAGACTGAGAGAGTTAGTGGTGAGGCGGCGGACGCGATCGCGTTCTCCCTCCCCAATAGCCCTAGCAATGACAGAAGCAGCGCCTATCCCCAGTCCCATAGATACGCTTCCTAATAGGGTGACTACTGGAAAGGTAAAACTCATCGCGGCTAGTTGTCGGGTTCCCAACTTAGCGACGAAGTAGGTATCTGCTAGGCTAAAGGCAATAATGGCAAACACTCCCCAAATCATTGGTAGAGTGAGGTTAATCAGGGTAGATGTAACAGATCCTTGGGTTAATGTTCCTTTCATAGGGCCAGCGGCTTTGAGCATATTTACAAAAGTTTACCAAAAAAAAAGGGTTGAAGCTAGGCGGTAGGTGGTAGTGGCTCTATTAGTGTTTGGGGGAAGATTGCTAAAATGTTACATATTATTGCAGAGCTTCATAAAAGTTAGACTGCGATCGCCTCAATCCCCTAATCTGTAAGCATGGTATATTAATGCCAGTGTGCTAAATCCCAATCATCCTGGGATAGATCATTGGCGACAACTGATAAACAATGCTGACGTTTGAGAATAAGGAGATTAATGGTGCCCCTTCCATTATTAAGCTACACTACAACGAGTTTCAATACTCGTGTTGCTGGATATGAAGTTCCAGGTGATGAGCAGCCCCAAATTTATACGGCTGAAAATATGCCTTCGGGTTCTGAGTGGGACGCTCTGATCTGGGCGGCTTATCGGCAAATCTTTAGTGAGCATCAAATGCTGAAAAGCAATCGCCAAACCTTCCTTGAGTCCCAACTCAAGTTTGGTCAGATCACCGTCCGTGACTTCATTGGTGGGTTAGCGACTTCGGCTCCTTTCTTGGAGAGAAACTACCAAACCAACAGCAACTACCGCTTTGCGGAAATGTGCGTTCAGCGAATTCTCGGCCGGGATGTTTACAACGAACGGGAAAAAATCGCTTGGTCAATTGTGATTGCTAACAAAGGACCCAAGGGCTTCATTGAGGAATTACTCAATAGCGACGAGTACCTGGATAACTTCGGATATGATACAGTTCCTTATCAACGTCGTCGGATTCTGCCTCAGCGCAATATGGGCGAAACACCCTTTAACCTGAAGACTCCCCGGTACAATGAATACCACCGGACCCAGTTGGGATTCCCCCAAGTTATCTGGCAAACTTCTGTACGTCGCTTTGTACCCCAAGAGAAGCAACCCAAAGCTGGCGATCCCGCCAACTTCCTGGCTATGGCAAAACAGGTTTCTCGTCCTGCCAACACAGTAACTCGCGTTGCCCTTGGTAGCATCAATTTTGACACCATGGTTCCTTACCGTCAGCGCTAATAGGATCTAATCCTTACTTAATTGGGATTGACAGTCGCTGCCAGCGGTTAGATATTCGGAGTTTTTGACCCAATGGTTAACTCTTGATGTCTAACATTTGGCGGCGAATTTTTCGTGGGGGCGATCGCTATAATAACAATAATTGTTAATCATCCCTAATGTATTATGGCTCTCCGGATTGTTGACTTGGAGATTACTTGGGAAAAACTTCCCGATGATTTTATTCTACCGGACGATCCTGTGGACAATATTAATCAACCGGCTTTAGCTGTAGCCCTGACTGATAGTCTAGCTGTGGCTGGTAAACTGAGCCCATTGAGTATCACGCCCACCAATTATGGGATCTGTGCCACCCTCAACGGTAAAATTGTGGTGAAAGCCCCAGACTGGGCGTTTATTCCAGAAATTCGGGTTGAGCGATCGCAGGTTGAACGCAGCTATACTCCTGAGTTGCAGGGTGCGCGTCCGATTATAGTTATGGAATTTCTCTCTGATACTGACGGAGGGGAATATTCGATTAAGCCTACCTATCCCCCAGGAAAATGGTTCTTTTATGAACGGGTGTTAGAGGTCCCTTACTATGCTATTTTTGACCCCAAAACTGGTAAGTTAGAACTTTATCGCCTTGATGAACAGGGATTCTATCAAATACAAGAACCACTAGATGATGGACGATATGCGATCGCTCCCATGGAACTGTTTTTAGGGGTTTGGGAAGGAACCCGCGAAAACCGTAACGGTTACTGGTTGCGCTGGTGGAATGAAGCCGGAGAGTTGCTGCTTTGGGGTATTGAATTGGTCGCCCAAGAACGCCAACGGGTGGAAGCTGAAAGCCAACGGGCTGAAGTTGAAAGCCAACGGGTGGAAGCTGAACGACAACGGGCTGATGCTGAACGACAACGGGCTGAACGTTTCATGGAACAACTGCGCCAGGCTGGTATTGAGCCTTTAGACAATTAGTTTAAAGTAATTTTCAACCACTAGGTAGGGGCGTAAATATTTCGCCCCTGTCATGTGGGGTCTAGTTGTTGTGAAATCCATTGTAAATAAGAGGGGGAACCTGCGACAATTGGTAAGGCAATAATTTCCGGCACTTCATAGGAATGAACCTCGGCGACCTTAGCAGCCAAAGCGTCAAACTGATTCAGGTCAGTTTTAATAATTAATTGCCACTCATCGGATGAGCAGATCTCACCTTTCCAGGTGTAAACTGAATGGATGGGCATTAAACCCACACAGGCGGCTAGTTTTCCCTCGACTAAAGTATGGGCGATCGCCTCTGCTTCCGTCCGGGAACTTGCCGTTACTAATACTATACCATATTGAGCCACCATATCAATTATACCACAAACATCTAAACTTGAGATTGAGAAAGTGTTAAACAGCAGAAATTTTCTAAATCCAGATATAAGCGAAAAGACAACGGTAAAATTGCCTCACAGAAATTAGCCTCTTTTACCTCGACTCCCAGTAATTTAGCCTCGCGCAAATCAGCATTTCGGAAATTAGCCCCCGACAATTTAGAACCATTCAGATCAGCATAACTCAAGCAAGCATTTTCTAAATTAGCGCCTCTTAAATCGGCATTTTCTAACTGGGAACCTAGGAGTTTAGCAGAACTGAGATTAGCCCTAATCAAGTTAGTTCCGGTCAAATTAGAACCACAAAGCCTAGCGTTACTCAAGTTAACACCATTCAAATCTAGGCGACTCAAATTAACACCATTCATATAAGCATTTTGCAAGTTAACATCAGTGAGCCTGGTTCCAAATAACTTAGCGCCACTGAGTCGCACACCATTGAGATTAGTATATCTCAAATCACTGCCAGTCAAATTAGCCCCCCGCAGATTAGCAAATTGCAGGTTAGCACCACATAAGTTAGAATTGGGGAGACTAGCGCCACGCAAATTAGCACCCGCCAAACTTGCGCCACTGAGTTGGACACCAGGTAATTTAGCTTTGACTAAAAAAGTACCGTTGAGATTGGCTTTGGTTAACTCAGCCTCCACCAGCTTGGCTTCGTTCATTTTAGCAAAACTCAGGTTGGCACGGTGTAAATTTGCACCATTGAACTTAACACGACTTAAAAATGAGCGAGTCAGGTTAGCACCCGTCAGGTTACTTCTCGATAGATTAACACCTATGAGAATGACCCCTGTCAAGTCTACGCCACTGAGATCGACTCCTGTAAAGTCGGTTTCGCCTTGTTCGTAAAGTCTTAAAAGATGGCTGACGTTCATGAAAAAGTAACTCCGGCTACCTCTGATTATTTATCTAAGCACGGAAATTTCACAAAGTTTTTATATTTTTGTGTTGTTTTAATCTGTCGAAATGTTGCAATTATGGGGGTAGGACGAGAAATTATGGCCGAGAGTGGGGTTAACGAGGGTCTAACCCCGGAAAATTTATACACTCCAGTTAGGCTGTGATAAGCTACCCTTTCTGGATAAGGACTTCCGTTAAATCACGCAGATTGAGAAACATGATCCATACCCCATTACCAGACCCAGAAGACAACCCAAGGTCGGTCAAACGTTGGCGGCGTTGGCTTATTTGGGGAAGTGTTGGCTTAGGTCTTACTTCTGTGACGATCGCTGGTGGTGTAAGCTGGTTTATACATTACCGTTTAGCCTCTACCATCGCTACAGCCTTAGAGGGGACTCTCGATAGACCTGTAGAAGTCGGACCTGTTGAACGCTTTGGGATTATTAGTGTTCGTTTTGGACGGTCTGTGATTCCTCCCACAGATACTGATCCCAATACCGCCTCACTTGAAGCGATCGAAGCCAGCATTTCCATTATATCACTATTAACGCCAACTGTCGGCTTAAATTTACGGGTGATCAATCCCCAAGTTTATCTTGAACAAGACGAACTCGGAAATTGGATTAGGACTGAGATAGCGCCGGGGGATGAAAGTCCTGTGGATGTGGAAATTGGCTCTATTACCATTGAGAATGCTAATGTTAAACTCATGCCTCAAACTCTGCTGACGGCTGAGGTGAGAGAAGACCCGATCGCCCTCAATGTCGATCGCCTGATTTTAGATATCAGTGACCAGAACGATCGCATCAGAACCCACCTCACAGGTGAGTTTCACCGAGGCGGGAACATACAGGTTAGAGCGGATGGTATTTTATCTGCTGGAGATTTCGATACCACTATCACAGCTAATAGTCTTAATTTACCACAATTAGGATTATTAGTCAATACCCCCGGTATAATTTTAGGCGAGGGAGAAGCGGATGCCCAATTAAGGGTAAAATTGGCGAATTTTCAGCCGACTGGTATTTGGGGAAATCTGCAACTTAGGGAAGTACAAGCCATTTTAGCAACCCTTTCGGAACCGGTGACGATCACCAATGCTAATTTGGGGTTTGAGGAGACAGAGGCGACTGTGGAGACCCTAGAAATAGCTTGGGGTGATTTAGGAGTAACGAGCGGAGGGACAATCAGAACTAATGCAGAATTTGACTTGTTACAAACGGAATTCGATTTACAGGCAAATTTGCTCCCTGTTACTTTGGCGACGTTATTAGAAACGGCGGATCGAGAATTAGGGGAAACTCTGGTTTTACCAGTTCAGGTCGCGGGGGAAGTTACGGCTGATATTAACTTGACGGGAAACCTACAACAGCCTCAGCTAGAAATAGCGATCGCCACCACAGAAGCAACCCAAATAGATCGGGTAATTTTTAGCGAAATTTCCACGGAAATAGCCATCACACCAGAACTAGATCAGCAGTTTAATTTAGTAGCCGACCCAAGTATCAGCATTAACAATTTAAGGATTAAACCCATAAGCGGGGGAGAAATTAGCGGCGCTGGTAGTATGCAATTAACGGGACTGACGGAGTTACTTCGCGCCGCCACATTGACGACAGAATCACCAGAGGAATTTGTTTTACAGCCAACGGTAGAATTTACCCTAGATATTGACAGTCTATATTTAGATGCGATCGCCAGTCTATATGAACTTCCGAATAATACTAGATTAGGGGATATGTTCGCGACGGCTAAAGTTTCAGGTTCCCTAGATAACCTCCAAGGGGATATTAACTTTAATCTCCCAAATGGAACCTTGCCGATTTTGGGTTCTAGTCAAATCACCAAAAATCAGTTAACCGCGAATATAGCGATAGCCGAGGGTATAGTAAATGCGAATGTGCAACTGGCGGATAATAATAATTGGATAGCCACCCTGAACGCCAATGAATTAGGCTTAGATCCCCTAGTCAAATTAGGATTACCCCTCGCCAATTTACCCCCAGAGGTGCAGTTAATTATCGGACAAATTGACCTGAGACAAGATAAATTAAACCTAGACACGACCATCACAGGTCAACTAGATAAACTGAACCTAAACGACATCATCGCCAATGGCAATTTTAACCTAACGATCGCTAATGGAGAAATCAACAGTGATTTCAAATTAATAGGTGGAAAATTGGGGGCAGATTTTCTGGCAAATCGCCTAAATTTACAGCAAATAATAGGTATCGGACTACCCCTAATAAATTTACCGCCAGAAACTCTTATCCAACTGCAAACTCTAGATTTCAGCAATGGAACCGTGCAAAGTAGAGGAGTTGTGTCGGCGGACTTAAATAATTTTGACCCCAATAACATCACGGCTAATGCTATCGGCGACATCAATTTAGGCAATATGGGAGGGGTGATATCTTTCCGAGAAACTCGCCTAGCGAATGGGGTATTTAACTTGGAGTTGGAGGCGAATAGTATCCATGTTAATCCCTGGTTAAATGTAGCCAGCAATTTGGGTAATTTACCACCAGAAACTAGGGAAAAATTGAGGCGATCGCCAGAGTTAAGAAACAGTCGCCTAAATGGAGTCATGATAGCCGGAGGAAATCTGAATAATCTTAATCAGATTAAAGGTAGTGTGAATGGATTAGTTAACCTTCCCCAATTAGGGGGAGAAATCACCGCCAGAGGCGAAATTGAGGCGGGAGACTTTGAGGGAACTATCATCAGTAATAATCTGCCTTTAAATCCCCTAATCAACTTAGGGCTACCTTTAGCGAATTTACCCGCGAATGTAGTAGCAGAAATTCGGAACTTAGACCTAGACAACCCACAACTACAAGGGGAAACCCGGTTTAGTGGAAACCTAGCCAGCATGACTCCAGAAGCGCTAACCATTAGTTTAGACGGACAGTTAAACTTAGGGAGAGATGGCATAATTAAAGCCACAGGTAGGACTCAAGCTGGTGACTGGAATGCTAATATAATAGGCGATCGCATTGCCTTAAATCGCTTTTCACCATTAGTCGAAAATCTCACCGGAATCGAAACCGCCCTCAGACCGACGGGATTACTTAACCAAGCCCAAAATATGCCCTTATTGCGAGGGTTGTTAGATACCGAATTAAATGCTAGAGGTTCAGTCACCGAATTCAACCCCGCCACCCTGGAAGCCACCAGCCAACTAAGACTAACAGAATTACCAATAATTCGTCAACCCTTGGAAGCCATAGCGAGACTGAAAAACGGACAAGTAAACATTGACCAAGCCGAAACTCCCCAATTTGGTGCTAACGGTTTATTAGCGCTAGAATTTAGTGGAAGTGGGGTTCCCAGTTTAGCCAATGTCGATCTAAATTTACGGGTATCTAACTTTGATTTAAACTCGCCTTTAGTAGAACCCCTATTAGCCAACCTTCCCTCAGAAATACTACGGGGAGAAGTGCCACCTGTGGCGGGTAATGTGAGTTTTGCTGGTCAGTTAAAAGGTGCTATTTCCGCATTAAATTTACAGGGTGATGTCAGGTTAGAAAATTTTGCCCTGCGGTCTCTCATATTTGACCCAGTAATGACCGGAACTTTAACAGCAGGACTAGGTGGCGGCGGTGTCACCTTAGCCTTATCAGGTCAACAGGACAAAATCGAGTTAGTATTAGACGATCGCTTTTTACCGACTGCATTTTTAGTACAGCGAGGAAATGCGATCGCCAAAGGAACCACCCCCAGCCTAAACCAGCTACAAATAACCCTAGAATATTTCCCCATAGACCAATTAGGAATATACCCCATAGTAGCCGAAGGTTATGGTAATTTAGGAGGCGACTTAGCCGTAATATTAAACATTACTAATCTCGCCAGTTTAGACATCAATCAAATAGGCGCAACTGGTGAAATTAGCGTCCAAAACCCCAGTTTAGGTCATATAGAAGCCGATAGCTTCACCATTACTCAACTCAACCTTAGCCGTGGTCAATTTAGCTTTAATGACGGGGAACTTCGCCTAGGAGAAACCCAAGTTTTCATAGCAGGACAAGCCAACCTAGGCGCTATTATAGCCCAGGTTCCCGACTCCCCGGAAGAACCCCAATTTCAAGCTGATATCAGGGTTCCCCAAGGTAGACTACAAGATATATTTACCGCCTTAGAATGGTTCCAGTTAAGTGATATCGCCAACGGTCTCCAGCAACCCCAACGCGGCACTGCAGCCGACCTAGAAACCGTGGCCGTAGGATTATCTGAGACAGCGACCCTCCACCAACAGCTACAACGTTGGGCAGAAATTAACGCCCTATTGGAACAATGGGAAATCAAACAGAAGGAGAATGCTTCGCCATTTCCGCCCCTAGAGCAAGTCAATGCCAAATTTGATGCCGAAATCAAAATAAGCGGTTCCCCAGCCAATTTAACCGCCACTGCGGACATAAATGGTGCTGACTGGACATGGGGCGAGTACCGAATTGATGAGTTAGGATTAGAGGCAAGTTTCGAGGATAATATAGTCCGGGTGTTACCGTTGAGAGTGCGTTACGGTGAGACATTGGTGGGGTTTCAGGGACAACTAGATTTAGATGAGCAAATACCTTCGGGTCAGTTGCGGGTTAAGAATTTCCGCTTAGAAACCATAGAAGAATTTTATGACATCCCCAATATTGCTTTGAGTGGACAATTAAACCTGCGCGCTTTGTTAGCGGGGAGTTTAGATAATCCCCAAGCCTCCGGGGAATTTACGGTACTTGAAGGCTTATTTAATGATGAACCCCTGAAAGAGGCGCGGGGTAGTTTTAACTATAATAACGCCCGGTTTAACCTAGGTGGAACGGTGTTAGTGACGGAACAAGATCCTATAGAATATCGTGCATCAGTACCCTTTAGATTACCCTTTGCTAAGGTGAGACCAGAAAGTAATCTGGTCAGCGCTGAGGTGCAAATGCTGAATGAGGGATTCAAGATTATTAATTTACTCAATCCAGAAGTGAGTTGGGTTGAGGGACAGGGTCTTGTACAAATGCGGGCGCGAGGAGTCCTAGAACAGGCTGATGATGGCTCAATTAAGAATATTCTCATAGAACCTGATGGGGTGTTGAAGCTGGAAGATGTGGTGTTGAGGCTGGCTAGTAATAACAGTTCGATTACGGGTTTATCGGGAACAGCAACTTTCCTGAGAAATCGCCTGCGGGTTAAGGGTATGGAAGGGGAATTATTGGGAGACGCTGGGACGGGAAAGGTTGTTATCGATGGGGTATTGCCAATTTTTGAACCAATGAGACCGGAAGATCCAGATATTGACTCGCCCCTGAAAATGGTTCTGGAAAATTTAAAGTTAAATTTAGCCCTATTGTATCAGGGAAAAGCGGCGGGAGAAATTGTGATTGGTGGGACGGCTTTGCAACCGGGAATTGGTGGTCAGGTGGTGTTGTTTGATGGGGCTGTAACTTTACCGGAAGCAGACCAACCCCCGGCTACGGATAACGGAGATAGTCCAGAACTGCTAAATACTGGACCGGTAGAGGTGAGCTTGAATAATTTTATGTTGACTTTGGGAGAGCATATTCAAGTGCGATCGGCTTCTATTACGCCTATTTTTGATGCCCCTGTGCTGAATTTTAACGCCAATGGCACAATTATAGTTAATGGAGATTTAGATAGTTTGGAGAGTCTTCGCCCCCAGGGAACTATTGAATTGACGGGAGGCGCGGTGAATTTGTACACGAGTCGATTTCAGTTAGACCGGGGTTATCCTCAACGCGCTACTTTTGTTCCTGAGCATGGACTTAACCCGATTTTAGATGTGCGACTGGTGACTAGGGTATCGGAAACGACTCCGGCTGTGGCTTCAACTTCTGCTTTTGAAACGGAACTTATGGAAGTACCTAGGGCTGCTCAATTTGGTACGGTACGCACTATTAGGGTAACTGCTTTGGCTCAGGGTCTGGCTTCTGAGATTAACGATATTCTGGAGTTACGCAGTTCACCACCGCGATCGGAAATTCAACTGTTAGCTTTGTTAGGAGGTAGTGCGATCGAGGGAGTAACGGGGGATACGACTTTAGTGTTGGCAAATATTGCTAGTGCGGGACTGTTTAATGAGATTCAACAGAGTGTTCTTGATGCTACTGGGTTGACTGAATTTCGCATTTATCCGGCGCGGGTGTCTCAGTCCCAGGAACGTTCGGGTTCGACGGCTTTGGGTTTGGGGCTAGAGGTGGGTTTGGATGTTGCTAATGATGTGTCGGTTTCGGTGAGTCGGGTTCTGGCGGCGAACCAGCCTACTCAATTGAATCTCAACTATCGGGTTAATGACCGCTTGCTTTTGCGGGGGGCTACGAATTTTGGCAATGAAAGTGAGGTGAGGTTTGAGTATGAAACACGATTTTAGTCGGGGTTTGAACAGGGCTGAATTTGGCTAATGGCAATAATTCATCAACAGCAACACGACAGTTTTTCAGGAGGAGTCAACTATGTATAACATGAATCAATCCCTGCAAGTGGCTAAACAAGCCACCAGAGATATCGAAGGCTGGTTATCTGGTCTGCCGGAAACTGTGGCTATTGAAAATGTGGAAGATAACCCGCAATATCAAAGGGTTGATGTTGATTTGATTTGGATAACTCAAACCGGATCCTATCAAGTGGAAATTAAGGGCGATCGCTACCACAAAACTGGTAATTTCTTTTTGGAAACTCACAGTAATAAGGAACGCAATACACCCGGCTGTTTTCTCTACACAGAGGCAGATTGGGTGTTTTACTACTTCGTGACTCCCCGTCTGCTTTACCAATTGCCTATGCCAGCCACCCGCCACTGGTTTCTTGAGAATATTAACCGTTTCCGCGAAAGGTCAACTACCACCAATGTGGGTAATAGCTATTATACCACGGTGGGGCGATTGGTTCCGATTAATGTGGTAATTGCTGAAGTTGCTAACATTGCCAGACATCAACTATAATCAGCATTAATTTAATTATTTAAATAATCGTTGATAATCCACATAAAATCGATTTTTATAGGTTTACAGTAGTATTAATCCGGTAAATCTCTATAATTCGCTATAGCCTCCCCCTGAGCATATTTAAATTCTGGTGGGGAAACTGACGCAGCATGATAATTATGGAAGGGGGTACTTCCAGCGATGGTTATACTGAAAGGGTTGAGTATTTCTGAACATCTCCAATCGGACAAGCCCCCCCAAGTGGCGGCGATCGCCCCTGTAAATGGCTTCTACACTGACATTAGAGGCAATTGCTCAATTAAATTTTTCTAAATTTGCGTAAATTTAGTGGTTGTCGCTGATAGGTAGATAGCACCCTAAATCGAGGTGGAACTGTCAGCGGTTTGATTTCGATAGGGAGTGCGATCGCACTTTTTGGAGGCGGTTTCGGTTGCTTACACCGGGAGGTAAGGCGATCGATGTATTCCACCAACTCGACCCAACTCATACCCAGCCAACAACATGAGCAGTAAAAAAACATTCGTCATAGTTGCCATTTCCTCAATAGCCGGAGGAATTATTGGCACATTTTTCGCTTCCCCGGTTTCCTACACGCTGTATGAACCCTCTCGAGGTCGAGGCTTTTATCGAAATTGTCAGCCATTTGGCGACCTAATTTGTAATGAAATGAGAAATCGAGAAATGTATTCGGGTCAAAGCTTCCGCACCCGTTCAGTTTTGGACTCGAGAGCCACATTAGAGCGACAATTAATGTACGGAGGAATAGGCGTTTTTGCGGGATTAACTTCTGGTTCTGTACTCGCGGGTGTCCTGTCCCAAATAATGAAAGATAAAACTGAAACCAAATCCTAAGATGCCAAGACTGGACAGGAACGTTGAAAGTTTAGACCAGAAGATGTAGTGCGATCTTCTGTTTAGACGATCGCATCATTTCCCGTTTGAGAGATTTTCGAGGTGTAAAAACTAACTGATTTCAATTCCGGCACTGGCGACATTCACCCAGGGACGAGTCCTAAATCGCGATGGCGCGATCGCCATTCATACCTTGTACTGAGAACCCATAGAAAAACGCGATCGGAATTGGGCTAAAATTGGGCATTTCGGCTGACTGTCAGTGGTTTGATTTCGATAGGGAGTGCGATCGCTCTCCGATGCCTTGATTTAGAAAAGTTTACAGTCAAAGACCCTGCCTGGTGTGATAATATTATATAAACCCATAATTCCCTGCCAAATATCATTTGGTAACAAATCCCCGCCAGGGGACGGATATCTAAAATTATCCGCTATATTTCCGCTATCTTTTGAAAGCAGAGACAGTGACTAAGAAAGAAGCAATCGCTCTCCTAAAGGAACAGGGATGGACAAAAGCTGATGCTGAACGCGCTTTAACTGCGCTTGACTTCAGTACCAACCCTGATCGCCTCGTGATCCTCGAAGCCGCCATCCAGTTCTCCGGAGCGGAACTACTGAACCGCCAGCGACTCCAAGCTGCCCAAAAAGGACAGGTCGATCGCAAGCGAAAAGAACTCGCTGAGAAAGAAGAAAAAATTCACGATCTCATCAAACAAATTGTCAACCTGAAAGAAAATGCCTTCTCTGCAGAATTAGTCGAACTCCAAGCGGAATTACAGGCTTTAGAAAGCGATCGCGATGCCATCCTAGCCGGTAAAGATGAGCTAGAGAAAAAAACCGAAAAGCTGAAAGAAGTTAACGATATGCTAATGAAAGATAACCGCAGACTCAGAAATGTGTTGGATCAGATCAAACTCAAAATTGCCCAGGACATGAAATCCCTGCTGCGATCTAAAGACAGCGAAATCCGTCGAGCGGCTATCCGTCTGTTCCAAAAAACCATCGAGTGAGAACCCTTGTAATCTTTGGAGTCATGCTTTATGGCACGTCAAAAACGAACCTTTCTGGGGATGAGTTATCGGGAAGTTCAGAAATGGAACTCTGAGAACCGAACAAAACTCGACCGTCAGCAGCAACAAAAACTGAAAGAAGAAGGCTTTCGTAACGTGGGCTGGGAATCCGTCATCGGCCTTTATCTCGCCCTGGACGCATTAATCAACTCCGAACCCGAACCCGAGTTAGAATCGAGTCTGGAAGAACTGTTTTTAGAAGCGGCACGCATTGGCGATAAATATCAAACAGAGGAAGATAGGGCGACTTTCCAAAGAGAGTTTGACCGAGAAATTGCTGAAATTAATGCCCTAATTGAAGAACAGTTCCCCCAACCTCAAACCATCGAATTTATCGACTACAGCCGATAAGTTAACTACTGATAATTTATGGCAATTTATTGACAGCAAAAATCCATGATTCCCCCAAAACCCGATCCCGAAAATCTCGAAAACCTTGACCTAAAAGACCTTTTTAAACTCGCCCAAAAAATTGGGGGGCGACGCTACCATAAATTGACTGCCGACCACTTTGCCGACTATCGCCAATTTGACTACTGGCGTTATATTAACGGTGATTCAGAATGTGGCTCGACTCCGGAAAGTAAAGAATGGGTACGGGACAACTCCGATCAAGCCTGCCCGATTTGCGATCGCCCTTATACCTATGAAAATGGTCGAACTATCGACCACAAACTCCCCCGTTCCCAATATCCATGGCTCTCCCTAGACTTCCAAAATCTCTGGGTGATTTGCCGCGCCTGCAACCAAGAAAAAGGCGAAATGCACTGGTTTGAATACGAGCATTATATTTTCGTTAACTACCCCCATTTCTACGAAGCTGTCCGAATTTATAGACCGAAAAAACTCCTCAAAACCCTAGATAAATCTACTTAAAAATATCACCCCATTTCTACCCCATCCCCATGGTAAATAGACTACTATAGTCAACCACCCACAGGCGATCGCCACCTAAAATATAAATGGGCCTATCAAATTTGGCATTTCTTCTGGAAACTGTCAGCAGACCCAAGGAAGACCGGGAGAGGGAGTCAATTGCTCTCAGCGTGGAAATTAAGGGCGATCGCTGCTACCACAAAACTGGTCATTTCTTGGGTCTCCCCCTGAGTATATTTAAATTCTGGTGGGGAAACTGACGCAGCATGATAATTATGGAAGGGGGTACTTCCAGCAAGGGTTATACTGAAAGGGTTGGGTATTTCTGAACATCTCCAATCAAACGGGCCCCCCCAAGTGGCGGCGATCGCCCCTGTAAATGGCTTCTACACTGACATTAGAGGCAATTGCTCAATTCAATTTTTCTAAATTTGCGTAAATTTAGTGGTTGTCGCTGATAGGTAGATAGATGATCAGCCCACCGGATGGCCATCTCTAACTGAGGATCACTGAAATGGGAGGATAACGTTTAGAAAAGTTTACAGTCAAAAAGTAAATTTGTGTTTAATAATAAGGAGATAACATTAGGCGTTTAAGCATTAAGTTCAAAATCGTAAAAGTGCCTCACTGTAAGGGTTATAGATTCTATTGACCCACATTTTGTAGCACCCTTTTTTAGAACTTTCGCCGCAGGAGGGGCGATTTTAGATTTTAGTAGTCAAAGGAGATGCGATCGCGCTTCCTTTCATGCTTTGTATTTTCAGCAATATACAGTTAAGTTTTACTAAGTTTCACGATTGAGATATGGTTAATTCTACAGCCCCAAATATAATAGCTCTACAGGTAATTAGAGAGGCAGTTTGGCATTTAGCAAATTGGGCACAAGCCAAATGGCCCCCCAATTTTAATGTCCCAGAAGAGAATCCGGCGATCGCTAGAGCAAAACAATTGTTATCTTGGACAGAGACTAGCCAGATTCAACCCTTACACCTTTTGTTTGATGCGGTGAATCTATCACAGCCACAATCTCATCAGCATTATGTACCCGCTATCGCCATTGAGGATAGCAACCCTACAATTCCTTATCCTACAAATGAACCAGTTCAAGCCGAACAAATTAATTTTTTGCAACAAAAAATTAGAGAAACTATCGCTAATTTAAGGCTAGAAGATTGGGAAAACTTGTCACTATTAACCTTGCTTTTAGAAAAGTTTGGCTCCTGTTTATCATTAGGATTTGAAAATGTAGCTTTTTATGATTTGGTCAAATCAACTGCGGCGATCGCCGCGATTTTATCAAATGATTATCAAGCATCAAAGATTAGCTTAATAGCGGGTGATTTGTCTGGAATTCAAGACTTTATCTATACCATTTCATCTGACGGAGCCTTGAAATCACTAAGAGCTAGAAGTTTTTATCTGGAATTAGTGACGGAAGAAGTAGCCCAACAACTGCTAAATAAATTAAATATACCTCGGACTAATATTATTTATGTTGGCGGCGGCAATTTATATTTATTAGCTCCAGAACAGAATAATAATGAAAATTTAGTTGAACCCATACGAGATGCTTTCAATGAATGGCTGATTGATGAATTTCAAGGCAAAGTATTTTTAAGTCTGGGAACTCAAAATTTTGATATCGAGGAAATTGGAACGGCTAAATTTGCCCAACAATGGGCAACCATTACTCAAAACTTAGCTCTCCAAAAAGCTCGCAAATTCGATCATCATTTGGATAATTTCTTAGCGATTCAGGAAACCTATGAACCTTGTCGGGTTTGCCATCGAGATGATGAGGAAAACTTAAAACCGCTTAACCATCAAGAAGCCGATTCAGTTTTAGCTTGTCCGACTTGTCGGCAGATGTTTCGCCTAGGAAGTGAACTTTTTAGGGTAGATGCGATCGTGCGATCGCCGGTTCGCGATAGTATTGCCAAAGCCTTAGATAGCTTGCAGATTAAGTTACCAGGACAGAGTATATATTATCACTTATTTCGGGGAAAGCAGCAAGTTAAAAATTTAGAAGAATCGGAAACTGTTTTTTTGGTAAATAATTGGAAAGTTGCCGACTATCAAAATGGCAACTCAGTTTCTTTATTACTCGGCAACTATGCTCAAAATAGTCAGGAAGAATATGGAACAATGACAGCCAATGAAATGGCAGATCTGGCTAAAAAAGACGGTTGTATTCCCAGAGTTGGTTATTTGCGAATGGATGTAGACAAATTAGGGCAGATTTTTGCCAAAGGTTTAGGAAATGATCAAACCTTACCTCGGTTAGCTGGATTATCGCGCCAAATGAGTTATTTTTTTAAAGTTTATTTGAATAGTCTGGCTCAATTTCGTCAGGAAAATTTACATAATACAGTGTTTCATAGACTAACTGGAGAACGCCAAAATTTAGTATTTATTTATGCGGGAGGAGATGATTTATTTGTGAGTGGCGCATGGCATGAAGTTGTGGAATTTGCTTTTGATGTTTATCAATGTTTTCGCGCTTATACTGGGCATCACCCAGACATCAGCCTTTCTGGCGGTATTAGCTTGTCAGTTGCTAAATTTCCTCTCTACCAAGCAGCAGAGGAATCTGGACAAGCAGAAGATCAAGCTAAAGCAAATGGTCGGGACAGCTTGGGATTATTTGGGAGTGTATTTAAATGGGATGAGTGGTTGGGAACTGAATTAAAAAATTTGCCAAATATGCCACGGAGTCCGCATAATTTCCTCAAACCGAAGGAATTGCAAACTTATCTTGCTAACGAAATATCACCGAGTCTTTGGGGAGTGTTGCCATTTGTTAAACAATTGCATCCATCCCTAGAAATAAACTATTCTCGAAGTTTTATAAGGAATCTATTGGCAACAGCAGAACTTCAGGATAAAATGATAAAAGAAGCTGCCAGCAAACCCCAGGAGTATCAGTGGGATGTCCGTTACTTCCTGCACCTGCCCAAAATTGCTTATACTTTAGCCAGGCTACCAGATCATGTTCGTAATCATCCTAATTTTGAACCAATTCGTACTTCTCTGAAAAACCCCTATAATGCTCCCTACTTTCGAGCGATCGCCACCTGGCTAGAGATGCTTAACCGTTCTTCAATTAACAGTGAATAAAACCCCGCCCGCATTCTCAGTCAGACCCTGCTCATATAAAAACCGGAAATTCTTATGACTTCCAATCAACCGAGACGCAATTCAACACCTCAATCAGCATCGTCCCCAACTCCGGACAGAGAGATGATTAAAGCTATTCACAAGCTGAACCAGGACAAGAAAAATGGGACTCTCAAAGATTACCCAATTCGAGATCTGGTTAAACACGCTGAGATGTTCGGGCCTTATCTCAAAAACCGGAGGTTAGAGACCAATCAGATCCGCAAGTTTTTGGATGCTATTAATCGTTTGAAAGCCAAACTGGCTCAAACTGAAGAAAATCAGAATCAGCTTTTTGCCGAAATTGAACCGGAAATTGTACTTCTCAAACCAAAATTAGCTTATGCAGCAGCCAGACAAGAGGCAGCCAAACCTTTGAGTGATGTTATGTCTGCTGCTATCGATCATGTACATTCTTTAGAAGATTTTGAACGCTTAGTTCAATTGATCGAGTCCATTATTGCTTATCATAAAGCCGAAGGAGGAAAATAATGACAGTTATTGAAAGACCTCAAACCCCCCTAGTTGGAAAGTTAAAAATTACCGGAACTTTGATTGTTGAAACCGGACTGCATATCGGTGGTGGCGGAGAAACATTGGAAATTGGAGGACTGGATAAACCTGTAATTCGCGATCCGGTGAGTCAATATCCATATTTGCCTGGTTCTTCGATTAAAGGTAAACTTCGATCAATTTTAGAAAGATGGCTTAATAAACCTTTAAATCGAGGGGGAGGAAGCGGAACATACCGTTATGAAAGTGATGATATAGAGAGTGGCTATACAGAGATTCAAGCGGATCAGTATGTTGAATATGAAGGTGCAAAAACCTGTCAAGTTAGCCGTCTCTTTGGCTCCACTGGTGGTTCTAAGTGTTGGATTCCTACTGATATTGCTCAGTCACAGGAATTAGGTGGTCAGGGAAATAAAACCATTAATGGTGTATCTCATACGAAGATTAAAGGCAGAAATTGTCCGGCTCGCTTGATTGTTCGGGATTGCCATTTAACTCCTGAATCAGCCGAGCAACTTCGTAACATTGACACTGGGTTGTATATGACCGAGTGGAAGTTTGAGAATGGATTAGATCGGGTGACAGCAGCGGCTAACCCCAGACAATTAGAGCGAGTGCCAGCCGGAGCAAAATTTACTTTTGAAATGGTCTATACTGTTGAGGATGAAAATCAGGCGATTGAAGATGTAAAAAACTTGGCGATCGCTCTGTCAATTTTAGAAGATGATGCCTTGGGAGGACATGGTTCTAGGGGTTACGGAAAAGTGAGATTTGAGAACTTTAATTTTGATTACCGTGATGCCAAACAATACGAAAATATTGCCAGTGGTGGCGGTACTTCTATTAACTTCCCATCCCTCAAAAATACGGCTGAATTTTTAAGCAGATTTAGCGAAATTCAATCTCAGTTACCAGGCAGTTAAACCTAAATTATGAGCAACTACAAGCTAGTTAGCCTCAATTTCGGACAACACTCTACCCATTTTGGTGAAGTCGGAATTGGAGTTGAAGAAACGAGCGAACGAGTGCGTTCTGATACATTATTTAGCGCGCTAATTATTGCCTATGCTCGGTTATTTGGAAAAGATGCTGTTGAAGATTTACTAAAATCTTTTGACTCATCGCCTCCTTTTCGGGTCAGCTCAACATTTATTTACTCTGAGAATGGTCAAAAAAGGATTGACTACCTACCAAAACCGCTCAAATTTCCGCGCGGGTATCCGGTGGGGAATGACTTGGAATTTACCAAGACTTACAAAAAAATTCACTACTTACCTCTGGATATTTGGCAACGCTGGTATCAAGGTAGTGGTTTTACGGTAACCGATCGCACCGAATTGATTGATTATACTAACCAGGCTAACAGTTCTGGTAATCTTAAAAATTCGGGAATTTTCGACTATAGCCAAGCCTATCAAATCCATAAAACTCCCAAAGTGGCGATCGACCGAACAACTCGGGCGACCAATTTCTACCATACTGGTTTTGTGCAATTTAATAAGTCCTGTGGATTGTACTTTTTAATAGATTTGGTTAAAGTAGATAAAGACCTAGAAAATAGACTTTTTGCCGCCTTAAATTTATTGGGGGATGAAGGCTTAGGCGGTGAGCGTTCCAGTGGCGCAGGACAGTTTAAACCCACTTGGTCAGATCTATCTGATACATGGCAAAACTTGCTTAACTGTCCTCAATCAACCGACTACAGTTTAATCAGTTTGCTTTGGGAAAATCCGATTTCGGATACACTCCATAATGATAGAGCTAGTTATGGAATACTGGAACGAGGGGGATGGATTTCCTCTCCCTTTTCTGGGCGACAACTGCGACGCAAAAAAGTGCGGATGTTTGTGGAAGGCTCGGTATTTCCGGTGCGTACTGACGGACAATTAGCGGATGTAACTCCCTACGAATTTCAAAAATTGCATAAAGTGTATCGGAGTGGAATTGGTTTTAGCTTGCCTATTATCCTATAACAACAAGAGTCATGGTTTCAGCTTTCAATATTTCCAAGCCTCAAGTTTATGAAACTAGAACAATTCAGTTATCGAGTCCGCTTTTACACATTGGCTCTGCGGTGTCTCGGCTCAACCCATTTGAATATGTTCAAACCAGTCAAAGAGTCTATCTTCCAGAGCAAGAAGCTCTGGCTAGAGAATTGTCAAATCGAGGCAAATTGCAGGATTATATCAGTGCGATAGAGCATCGACAAGAAATTCTCAGTATTCTGAGATCAACTTTTGGTGAAAATTGGCAAGATGCTAAAGATGTTTTGGGAAATCCTATTTTTCCACCAGGAGCAATTGATAGGAAATGGACTGATGAAAAAGTAACTGATTTACGGCCCATGATTCGTAATGGATTCGGACAGCTTTACATTCCCGGCAGCTCAATTAAAGGTGCCATTAGAACAGCGATCGCTTATTACTTACTCAAAAATGCTGAGAAGTACGGAGTTCCTAATTCTAACCGAGTGAGTGCGATCGAGGAACGACTGAGGCAGCAGTTAGATAATAACCACTTGCAAAAACAACAAAAGTGGGCAGACGATCAGCTATTCATGGATAGTTTATTTGCGGATTTCTCATTAAATTATCAGGGAAAATCAATGGCAGCGGCTACCGGGCCGAATACTGATATTATGCGAGCTGTTCAAGTTACTGATTCTCAACCTCTAATGGAAAGGAAAGTGACGATGAAAAATAACAAAATAGTTACTTTTAACATTCCCGTTGTAGCTGAAATTCTGGTTTCTAGTCACTTTGATAATGATAATGCTAAATACAGAGCTTCTATTTATGCAGAAGTTGTCAGAAATGTTAAAACCCAGTTTACTTTGTCCTTAGATACGGAAATGTTATCCTGGTTTCAACACAAAAGAGGCATGAAAATTCCTTTTAAATCCGTTGATGAATTGCTGAATATTTGCCAAAGTTTTGCTAAAGAACAGTGGGATGGAGAACATGATTACTGGATGATGGTCAAAAACAAACAGCATCAAGGTAAAAATCTTGATTTTGCAGCAATTAGAGATTTTTATGAACCAGAACAATGCCCTTATCATTTGCGAATAGGTTGGGCTAGTGGGATGACCGGAACCACGGTAGGATGGCTATTTGCAGATGATTTGAGATCCCAAATTAGAGATACTTGTGGGATAAGAGCTCCCCAATTTGAAGCTCCCAAATCTCGTCGTACTGTGGTCGATCCTAATGGCAATATTAAATATGTCCCGGGGTGGGTAAAGTTTCGAGGATAATTAATGCTGATTCGTTCAACTTGGACATTGACTGTTTGTGAACCGATGACACTTCCTAGGTCTTACGGCTTGGAGTTGGTCAAACAACTTCATCATCAATTGGGGTTAGGAATTGGTCTCAATATGATCCCCGACACCAGCTTTTCTAGCATCATGGGACGGTGCTTGGGGGCTGGAGATTTCATTACATTTCAACCTGAAGAGTTGTATCAGCTAACCTTTTCTGGTTTGCAAGAAAAAAGTTCTAAAGCGATCGCATCTCTTGATTTATCAGGTGGTTTAGAATTTTTAGGAGTTCAATTTAAAGTTACCGATCGCCAAGATAATATCACAAGTTACGAACAACTTTACACTACCTTAGTAGCTAATGAACCGGAGCCAATTTTTGAGTCTCAACTCAAGTTTACAACTCCCACTTCTTTCGCCCAAAAAGCCATAAAGCTCCCCCTTCCAGTTCCCGGACTGATGTTTCGGAGTTGGCTGCAATCTTGGAATAATTTTGCTCCGATTTATTTGGGTAGTGGAGAATTGATTACTTATTTAGCAAATGCGATCGCTCTTAAACGTCATCGAATTTCTACTCAGCTATGTAGAATTGGGAAAGACTCAGTTAATGGATTTGTTGGTGAAATCACCTTAAAGGCATTGTACAAAACCGACCCCCTACTGGTGAATGTCGCGAATTTGTTGGTTCAATATTCTGAGTTTTCAGGAACTGGAATTAAGACAAGATTGGGAATGGGTCATACAGAAACTTATTCAAGGATTAATTAATTATGAGAACCGCTATCACGAAAATCATTTCTTTTCTGGGATTCAACTCTTACCAAGTTACCAAATATCAACATCCTACCCAGTCAATCTCTTTAACAACCAAATATTACCAAGAGGCTTTGGCTGAATTTTATCAGCCCCAGAAAATATATATTTTCTTGACTCCAACAGTTGAAACAAAATGTCCTGGTAGGGGAGACCAGAAAGAAGACCGCTCAAATTGGCATCAACTTGAAGAAATATTGGCACACAAGTTTCCTGAACTTGAGATTGTCCCAGTCAAAAACATTCCTGAGCGGAATAGTCCAGAAGATATCTGGACAATTTTCAATAAAGTTAATGAATGTTTGGAAGATGGCGATCGCGTCATTTTTGATATTACTCATTCATTTCGCTCTGTGCCAATTGTTGCGCTTTTGGCAGTTAGTTATTTTCGAGTGGTGCGAAATATTACCATTGAAGGTTTGCTTTATGGTGCATTTGAAGCTAAGGAGAATGGCATTACCCCCACCTTTGACCTTTTACCAGTAGTCCGCTTGTTTGACTGGCTTACAGCAACCGATCAGTTTCTGAAAACTGGGAATGGTGAAGACTTGGCGAAATTGTTGCAAGAGGCACAGGGTCATACTCAAGCATTGGGCGATCGCATTTTAGAAATTTCTCAAGGTTTGCAGTTATTGCGTCCCATGGATGTCATGACCGCCGCCGCAGCTTTACCGGAAAGTATTGAACAAGGTAAACCAGACTTAGCACGAGTTGTTCCACCTTTTGAACTATTATTAAATCGTGTGGTGAGTGAGTATGGTCAATTTGCTTTAGCTGAACCGAAAAACTATCAAGTCAATGGCAAAGCTGCATTACAGAAACAGCTTTTTGAGATTGAGTGGTATGCCAAGAAGGGTCTATATGTCCAAGCTATATCACTAGGACGGGAATGGCTACCTTCTCTCCTCTGTTATCATTTTGAACTCGATCCAATGGAGAAACAAGCACGGGAGGAAATGGAAATCCTTTGTTGTGGTGGTAAAGTGGGAGAGCGTGAGTCAATTTACCGCAGTCAATATAAAGAGATTGAACCATCTAAGCGTAAGATGATCAATCAGTTATGGAATAATCCCCCTTGTAAGTTGGCTAATTTACGCAATGATGTTCTTCATTCTGGTTTCCGTAAAGATCCGAAAAGTGTTGAAGAGATCAAACAAACATTACAAAAAATTGTCGAAGACCTGAAAACAATTGCTCAGGTCTGGGGTGTATTTGATGAAGAATAGAAAAGCCCAATTTTAATAGTTAGCGTGTCATTCATTCCTCCCAACCCAGAGGGAGTCAAATATGCTTCACAAGTAAAAGTTGAGCCAGATCGCCTGTGAAAATCACTAATTGAGAACAATCAACATGAGACTTGCCATTTCGGAAACTTGGCTAACTATCAGTTAGTCACATCGGACAAGCCCCCCAAGGGGGAGCGATCGCCCCTGTAAATGGCTTCTACACTGACATTAGAGGCAATTGCTCAATTAAATTTTTAGATATTTGCGTAAATTTAGTGGTTGTCCCTGATAGGTAGATAGATGATCAGCCCACCGGATGGCCATCTCTAACTGCAATCGGAGGATAACCTTTAGAAAAGTTTACAGTCCCAAGGTAGATTCAAGTAGATTTGTGTTTGATAATAAGGGGATACCATTAAGCCTTTAAGCATTAGGTTTAATAGAGTGAAAGTGCCTCACTGTAAGGGTTATAGATTCTATTGACCCACATTTTGTAGCACCCTTTTTTAGAACTTTTGCCGGGGTGAGGGACGATCGCCTCTGGGTTAAGGTGGCGGCGCGGTGGTGGTGGGATGCGATCGCCAACTGGAAGTCTGGCCATAGACTCACCCAGAACCGATTGACCCGACCACCATGTTTAGACCTTTTTATTGGAACTTTTCCTATGGGCGTTATCTATATCGGCGATCGCAATACTGGCAAAACTTCCCTAGTCCTGGAACTGGCTCATCCCAGCAGCCAGTTCGTCAAAGTCACCGATCCCCTTTACGATCAACTTAAAGCCCTTCTGTGTGACAAGGGAAAAACCAAGGCTACCGATGCCAGCCAGGCTACCCACGATCGCCAACTGGAGATCGAAGTGACCCTGCCCAGCCGACCCAAAAACATCTATACCGAATGGATAGATACACCGGGGGAAATATGGCGCGCGACTTGGAAAAACGACAACCCCGACGAGTGGAGAAAATTTTTGAAAACCGCTCACAGCAGTCAAGGGGTGTGCCTAGTCCTGTCCCCCTACCGGGAAATTATCCGCCAGGGGGATGGCATCATTCAGGAAGACTTTATCACCCGCAAACAATGGATTAAACGATTTGAGCGCTGGGTAAAATTTTTCCGCCAAGACTGTCGCCAAGCCAAACATCTGGTTCTGTGTCTGAACAAAGCCGACCTGATCCGAGGCATCGACCTGAAAGAAGAAGCCCAAAAACTAGCCTACCATCCCGTCAATGCGGAGATGAACTGGATGCAACGCAACAACTACGTTTTCAAAAGGTTTTTCAGTCCCCTACAATCCCACATCGCCGAACTGAACCAATATACCTCCGGTTTATCCGTGAAATGTTTCATCACTAGCATTTACAGCCGGGAACTGGTGGAACTTCCTTGGATTTATCTGGGCACTTATCTTAGTAGTAACCAATAAAGGAGTCAGCTATGGGCAACATTTGCGTAATCGGCCCCAGGGCATCTGGAAAAACCACCTATCTCGCCGGACTCAGCTACTTTTCTGAGTACCGGGGTTCCCGCAGTGAATACAGCATCGAACCCCTGAACGACGAGACTCACAAGCTGGCGGAAGATGCCGACCAGACAATTTGCAACGGGTTAGCGGTTGAACCGACTGTGCTAGGCGATCGCATCAGAAGTGTGGATGACCTTCCCGACTACTCCTTTAAAATCGAAGTCAAACAGAGATTCCTCAGACCCCGAATCGATATCCAACTGACCGTTCGCGACTACCCCGGCGAAGTGTTCGATAAAATTCTCCACTCTTCCCCAGACCCGATTATGGAAGAATTTATCGACGAATGTTTTAGGGCTGACGTGGATGGTTGTTTGCTGTTGTTTACGGAGTGGGAAAGCAGCCGAGATCGTTTTTATAGCCAATTGATCAAGCAATTTTTAAAAATTATGGACGAACACGATCGCCTAAATAACTATCGCCTAGCCGTAGCCATGAGTAAATGCGAACGGGGGGAAATTTGGCCGGGAAGATTGGACCCGGAAACCGACCTATTTGGCATTTACTTGAAAAAAACCCTCAAAACCCTCAAAAAATCCGTTCCCCCCAAAAACTTGCAGTTTTACGCCATGTCAACCTTCGGCGTGTCGGGACGGTATGACCCTCGCCCCAACCGGGCGGATGCTCGGGGAACTAACGGACGAGTCTCGATTTTACGAGAACCGAACCGGTGGCAACCTTACAATTTAGTTGAACCGTTGTGTTGGTTAAGTACCGGCCAAATCTGAACTTTAAGAGTGAGTCGATCATGCTATTTGACAACCAAACCAACTCGACATCATTATCCGTCAAAACCTTGGGCGGAGATTCCGTGGTGCGAATTATCGGCGATCGCAGTTCCGGGAAAACCACTTATTTGGCATCCCTGGCTTACTGGCCCAACGCCAGCCCCGATAATCCCGTGCAAACCGTCTCCCCCGTCGGCGAAGACAGCGAGGAACTGGTAAACAAAGCCAGAGACATCCTAGAACAGGGATTATTACTGGAACCCACCAACCTCCACGATATCGACGCGGTGAAGGATTACACCCTCAGCATCACCCTCAAAGATCGCTTTTCCTGGTTGCGGGGGTCGGGAAAGATGGTGCAAATCAACGTCAGTTGTAAGGATTACAGCGGCGAGTTTTTCCGGGATTTGGTGCATAAAAGTGGCGATCCGATGCTGGATGATTACCTCGACGATTGCTGTTTGGCGACCGGGTTAATGGTACTCGTCGATGGAACCGCTCACCGCAAGGATAAGGACTATTGCGCGGGGATCGAAAAACTGTTGGTGGAACTCGATCGCGCTGAGTTGAAGAACCAACATCGACGGATTGCCTTTGTGTTGACTAAGTGCGAACAGTCGGAGTTGTGGGTGAACCGCCACGAACCGAAAAAGTTGGCAAACATGAGATTTCCCAAACTCTCCGCCCAACTGCAAAGCTATTCCAAACTAAACCGCGTGGGGGTGGAGTATTTCACTACTTCCGCCTTTGGGATTTTGGGGAAACAGTACCCCGAACCCAACTCGAAACGGTTGAAGCGATCGCGTGATGGGACAACTTCCGTGATTAAAAAACCGAGAGTCTGGCGGCCCTTTGGTTTAGTCGCCCCCATTTACTGGCTTTGTACCGGAAAACGCCACCCGGAACTCGATCGCGACTAATGCGATATTCCCGATGTCCTCATTTGCAATCTTTTCACAGCCATGACGATGATCTACATTCACGAATTTAGTACCGGAATTGAAGTGAAACGAACTTCCGATGGAGGGTGGGAATCGGGGGGATTTACCGGAAAGTACATGAATTGTACCCGTGAAATTCCCCCGGAGATATTAAATGCCATTTCTAGTGGCGAATTTTCCTTGTCAGAAGGGGGCCTCCAAGATCATCCGGCGATAGTGGGGCGACAAGTCGGGGGATATTCCGTGGTAGCCGTCGTCAGCCGGGGACGGGACGATCGCGGGCGGGGCCTATCGCTATACCGCTATTTTTGGTGTGAGGGAAAGGACTATATCGAAGCAATTTTGCGATCGATGATTTCGCGATCGTCGAATAAAGTTGATCCTCTCGTCTTCGATCCCGATTACCAACCCCCGTCAACCGGATACCCTTTCAACCCGGATTCACAGCCTGTTTCATTAGATAAATTGGCAGAATATTTAGACTCATCGCCACCCATCGTTATTCCCCATAAACAACGCTGTACGCATTTGATATTAAACGAGATAGCGAAACGACAAGGCCAGGACTATTCTTGGGCTTATAATGTAGCGGCCTTAGAAAATCCCTGGTATTTCCAAGTAATTTATCCCGCCAGTTCCGAAGCGGAAAACAATTTCAAGGAAGTTTTAGCCCGTCGTCCCCGTGATTCCGTATTTATCTCTGGGGAAGCGGGGATTAAAACCGCGATCAAAGCCATCATAAAAGGTCGCGTCAAACCCGAACACATAAACAGCTTGGAAATCGCTTTAGCCCATCCCCAAATCGATGCTCAATTTTGGAACAAACTCTTAGATGGTCTAGGAGCATCCAAAGCCTACAAAGACAAAATATACTCCGAACCGATGGTTAGGCTGTTGACCTTAAAAGCCCTACTGATACCGAAATTCTTGCCCGACTTTTTGATTTGGATACAAACCGCCCCCAAGCCGGATGACTGTTGGGAATCTTGCCGGAAATTGCAGGCATCGATTGTCACAGAGTACCAAAAGAATATCCACGGCTTGCCATGTCTGACTCGAAATGTTAAGGACGGAATTTATAGTCTTCTCTCGCGCTTAATCACCAAACCAAAATCCTCCAAATCCGACAGCAAAATTCAACATAAACTCCGTGGTTTAGTGCATTCCAAATTTGATATACCACAACTTGTTAAAGCGACTAAATTATTACTCACCCAAAAGGATGGGTTTTGGTCGCAGGTTTACCGCGTGTCTTTCACCAAAGATTTGGCAGATGCTCTCACCCAAATACCAGATTTATCGGAACCAGGAGTCATCAAAGATTACCCAGAAGAACAGCAGAAATTCTTAACAAATTTACAGCCTTTTTGGAGATATCCCGGCAAAACTGACAAGAACTATTTATCCTTAGCTCAATTCTTTGAAGAAGTGGAGGAGCCACATTTCGCCGCCATTTTTTATCAAATATCAACGGGTAACGTTCCTGCAAATATATTTTACAGCCTATCTCGAAAGGGCAATGTTAAAAAAGGAACATTGTTCGAGATGAAGCTAATTCGCCAAAAGGGATTGCTCGACCATATCCATTCTGCTTTAGATGCAGGGATTTATTTTGTCACAGAAAATTTAATATTGATTATAAGAAGGATGGTAATAGGTTTATTATTAGGTACAATAGGATTAATAACAATATTGTTAATAAGTAGTTTGTTGATATCTCTGTATGAGAAGGATTTGCAGGCAAGTATGGACGAGAAAATAGCCGCTCTAGAGGAGGAATTAAAATCTGCACAGGCATCAACAACAGACACGAAGAACCAAGAGACTTGGACGGAAATTAGTCCTGAAAATCAAGAACGTTTTAACAGAACACATAAGGCAATCAAGGCAATGATTACTAATTTAACTGATTACATAAATCAACTACCACCAAACACTCTAAATAGCATAGGTATTCCCGAGAATGTACAGGATAATAACGAGTATATAGTTTTATTTTGTGTCAGAAAAATATTAGGAATCGACCAAAACTTACAATATGGAGAAATCCGTCAATATAACGAAAGATGGCAAAAATTTAGTGACGCAATTTGGAAGTATCAGGAAAAAAAAGGAGCAAATACTCCTGATGGCGTGATTGATAAAGATGGTCGAACACAAAGATGGTTGGAGGAAGATATCAGAAATCAATGCTTAAACCAAGATGGAGGCTAAAATATGTTAATGATTTTACAGACAGGATGCCTGTGCTATGGGGTTCGATTGGTTAACGGAAACAGTACATTATGACACTCTCTGTTTATATGCTTGATTCTCCATTTAATTTGGATAAAAATGAGATTAAAAAGGCGGTCAAAGCTATCATGAATTTCCGCACACAACCGGAATACATAAACAGCTTGGAAATCGCTTTATTTCATCCCCAAATGGATGCTCAATCTTGGAACAAACTCTTAGATAGTCGAGGAGCATCCAAAGCCTACCAAGACAAAATATACTCCGAACCGATGGTTAGGCTGTTGACCTTAAAAGCCCTACTGATACCGAAATTCTTGCCGGAATTTTTGATTTGGATGCAAACCGCCCCCAAGCCGGATGACTGTTGGGAATTTTGCCGGAAATTGCAGGCATCGATTGTCACAGAGTACGAAAAGAATATCCACGGCTTGCAATGTCTGACTCGAAATGTTAAGGACGGAATTTATAGTCTTCTCTCGCGCTTAATCACCAAACCAAAATTCTCCCCATCCGACAGCAAAATTCAACATAAACTCCGTGGTTTAGTGCATTACAAATTTGATATCCCAAAACTTGTTAAAGCGACTAAATTATTACTCACCCAAAAGGATGGGTTTTGGTCGCAGGTTTACCGCGTGTATTTCACCAAAGATTTGGTATATGCTCTCACCCAAATACCAGATTTATCGGAACCAGGAGTCATCAAAGATTACCCAGAAGAAAAGCATAACTTCTTAACAAATTTACAGCCTTTTTGGAGATATCCCGGCAAAACTGACAAGAACTATTTATCCTTAGCTCAATTCTTTGAAGAAGTGGGGCAGCCAGATTTCGCCGCCATTTTTTATCAAATCTCAACCGGTGAGGTTCCTGCAAATATATTTAGCCAAGTATTTCCCAGAAGACATATTAAACAAGGCAACCTGTTTGAGATGATGCTAATTCGCAAAAAGGGATTGCTCGACCATATCCATTCTGCTTTATATGGGGATACTTATTTGGTCACAGACAATTTAAGATTGATTATAAGAGGGATGGTAATAGGTTTATTATTAGGTGCAATAGTATTAACAACAATATTGTTAATAAATAGTTTGTTGATATCTCTGTATGAGAAGGATTTGCAGGCAAGTATGGACGAGAAAATAGCCGATCTAGAGGAAAAATTAAAATCTGCACAGGCATCAACAACAGACACGAAGAACCAAGAGACTTGGACGGAAATTAGTCCTGAAAATCAAGAACGTTTTAACAGAACACATGAGGCAATCAAGGCAATGATTACTAATTTAACTGATTACATAAATCAACTACCACCAAACACTCTAAATAGCATAGGTATTCCCGAGAATGTACAGGATAATAACGAGTATATAGTTTTATTTTGTGTAAGACAAATATTAGGAATCGACCACAACTTTCAATATGGAGAAATCGGTAAATATAACGAAAGATGGCAAGAATTTAGTGACGCAATTAAGGAATATCAGAAATCCAAAGGAGCAAATACTCCTGATGGCGTGATTGAGAAAGATGGTCGAACACAAAGATGGTTGGAGGAAGATATCAGAAATCAATGCTTAAACCCAGATGGAGGCTAAAATATGTTAATGATGTTACAGACAGGATGCCTGTGCTATGGGGTTCGATTGGTTAACGGAAAGGGTGCATTATGAGACTCTATTTCTATATACTGGCTGGTCTAATATCTGCTTTGCTGGGGTGGAATATCGCCCAGGTGTTCCTTAGCGATTTCGGCTGGCTGCAAGGGTTTCCGGAAATTGTCTTGTTTCCCTGCATGGCGATTTCCCTGGCAATTGGCAGCGTCACCAACGAGATTTTTATCAGTAACCCCACCCGTCCTAAACTGAGTGTACGGATGCTGCGAGTTCCGCTGATGTTGGCGTTTATGGTGGGACTGATAGCGGGGGGAATAGCGGGGGGTATTTCCCAAATTCTGTTCGACCCTAGCCTGGCAATTCCGCCGGTGATAATTCGGGTGTTTGGTTGGTTGGTGGTGGGAGGTTCGGTGGGTTTGGCTGAGGGGTTGAGTTGGCGGTTTCATAGCCTGGAGGCGGGAAACCCCAAACGCTTTTACCTGCGCCTATTTATCAGTATTTTGGCGGCGAGTATTGCCAGTCTCATCGCGGCGGGTATTTTTGAGCTGATGCGTTTGCTAAGGCTGATGCCAGCGGCTTTTAAACCCTACGAAGACCCGTTGGGGTTTGCAGTGTTGGGGTTGTGTTTGGGTGTGGCATTTGCCATCACGAATGCTTCCCCCACTTACCTGCCGGCTTTGAGGGCGGGAAGCGGATTTGAGTACCAGGAAGAAGATCACCAAGATATTTCTGTTTTGGATGAGGACAGCGAAGATGATGATCCGAAAATCAATTCCTCGATGCTGCGATTTATTACTTATCGATCGCACGACGAATTTGATGATGATGAAAAAATCGAAGAAGGGATGTCAATCGAACTACCCAGGCGGGGCATGATTCGGATCGGTTCTTCTGTAAAATCAGAAAACAAAGCGGATATTTATCTGCCCCATCTGCTCCCGTACCTGGCAAATATTAAAATCGAAGGAAACCGGGCTTTTTTAACGCCCCATAAGAGACAATTCCTGAAAATTGCGATTAACGGAACCAAGCTGAGATCTCGACGTAAAGTTTCACTAAAACACAACTATGTTATTACATTCTATACCGAACCATCCGAAAGTTTTAAAGTCCCGAAATTCTACCGGTTTGTATTTTATAATCGCTTTTTCGATCCGATGGCTTAGTGGTAGTGCGATCGCATTGATGATCGCGTCCCCAGTTTTCGGACAAACGGCGGAAATTGTGGGTCGTCCGAGGATAAACAATGACAATGTTACCCTGCGCCTGCAAGTCAGGGATGAGAGAGGTCGTCCGGTCATGCAATTGCAGGAGTCGGATTTTCAAGTGATTACAGATGATGAACCCGTCGGGATCAAATCTTGGCAAAGTCCCCAAGAAAGCACCCCTCCTCCGGCTTGGATTGTGGTTTTAGTTGACTTGACTGGGAGTATGAACGAACTCGATACAAGTGGAAAGCGAAGAATAGATGGTGCCCTGGAGGCGACGCGACGATTTTTAGAACAAATGAGCGATCGCGGTGGTGATACGAAGGTGGCGATCGTTCCGTTTGGGAAAGGTGGCGCAAACTGTCCGGGTTTCGAGGTGACACAGCGGGGGATTGACTCCAGATTTTTCCCGGCGAATGATATCAAACAAACCAACTTTCTGGATTATCTGGCGGCGCAAACACTTTGTGCAGCTACGGATATTTACGGTCCGTTGTCAGAAGCGATCCGAGTCCTGGGAAATCGGCAAGATCCACGGTTTTACGTTCCGGAAGATTCGGGTAGACCGGAACCTCGGCTATCGGTGATTCTCCTCTCGGACGGCTTCCACAATCAACCGAACGAACAACAAGATTTCGATAATTTAATTACCTTACTGGAGAGAAATAATAACATCATTGTTCACACTCTCGGCTATGGCTTAACCCCCCAACAGGTGGGGCAAAAATATAACTTGGGACGAGCGGCAACTCGAGCTGATGCTGATAAAAATCCCCAATTGGCAAGGGACTTTGTTGATCCTGAACGCCTGCAGACCATTGCGGCAATAACAGGAGGAATTGCGGAATTTTCGGGAAACGCCAATGACATTGCCAGGAACTTGCAACTTTTCCTAGATTCCCTGTTGGGAGAATACGAGATTGTTTTCCAGCAACCGAACGCGGAACGGGGAACGCAACACGAAGTTTTGGTACAAGTGACGGTTAATAATCAGCAAATCAAGACGCCACCGAAAACTTACACGATGATGGTTTTTGGGCGATCGCTTCCCCAGAAAACACGCTTAATTATGACTGGTATCCTCTTATTGGTGCTGATTTTGGGAGGGGTTATCCCTTTCTTGAGCTGGAGCAATTATATGAAAAGAGAGGCGGAGCATGATTTTTGATGATGGTTTCTATATTGTTACTTGACAATCTCAGGATAACTGTATAAAATGGGTATCATAACAAAAACAAATCAGACCGTGAAATGCTTTAAATATCGCTTAGGTTTTTTCCTGTTGAGCGGTGGGTTATTGGTGGGCTGCGAGGCTGTCTCGGAGGTGTTGCCAAGGGAGGTATTAAACCATCTCCCTAAGAGTCTGACTAACTCGTTAGAATGTCCGGAGATGCCCCGTGGTTCTTTGTCGAATCCAGAGGCGATCGCCATAGATAGCCAAAACTTTCAAGGAACGGGAATTGTGCGATCGGGTGAGGATACTGGTTTTGTGTTTTCGGGTGAAAAAGGCAAACTATTAAGTTATCGCTATAATGAGGGAGTGTGTGTTTGGATTTACGCCCCAGATAACAGTTTAGTATTGGGTAATGAATTACCTCTTAATGGGAGGTATACGGTTCATGTCGCCTCACTCGGAGGAACCAGAAATTTCGAGATAGAAATGAGTTTGTCGGCTCCAGTGGCAGCAGTACCACCACCGGCACCGGCACCGGCACGGACAGCGACACCGACAGCGACACCGACAGCGACACCGGCACCGACACCGACAGCGACCCAGACACGCACATCAACGGCAAGACAAAGACCGGAAAGAACTGCCAATGATACTGGTCGCGCGCCTAGACCTCAGAGGCAAGAAACAGCGATCGCACCCTTTAGGCGATCGGATTTTCCGAAATCAAGTTGTGGCGATCGACTGCCAACTAATCGGGCAGACTATCCAATTAGATTTTATCCGGTAAACGTTCCTGATAGTGAAAGTAACTTACAAAGAACAAAAGCGATTTTTTGTAGAGATGCCTATCGAAGATATCGTCATGCCAATGATGATTATCTGATTCAAGTTGCCTCATTTAACAGTCGTTCAAGGGCGGAGGCTTTTGCCAGAATGGTTAACGAACAAGTCTCAGGAGCAAGTGTTGGAGTAGCGAGTGTAATCAATGCACCTTGATTGAGACTGAATGAGTCGATAGCCCAGATCAACCCTATAAAATATATGGAAATCCGGGGATTAAATGCCATGATAATTAAGTTAAAGCTACTAATGCGGTTGTTCTCGATCCTATTTGTAGGAGGATTATGGGGCTGCGAGGCTGTCTCGGAGGTGTTGCCAAGGGAGGTATTAAACCATCTCCCTAAGAGTCTGACTAACTCGTTAGAATGTCCGGAGATGCCCCGTGGTTCTTTGTCGAATCCAGAGGCGATCGCCATAGATAGCCAAAACTTTCAAGGAACGGGAATTGTGCGATCGGGTGAGGATACTGGTTTTGTGTTTTCGGGTGAAAAAGGCAAACTATTAAGTTATCGCTATAATGAGGGAGTGTGTGTTTGGATTTACGCCCCAGATAACAGTTTAGTATTGGGTAATGAATTACCTCTTAATGGGAGGTATACGGTTCATGTCGCCTCACTCGGAGGAACCAGAAATTTCGAGATAGAAATGAGTTTGTCGGCTCCAGTGGCAGCAGTACCACCACCGGCACCGGCACCGGCACGGACAGCGACACCGACAGCGACACCGACAGCGACACCGACAGCGACACCGACAGCGACACCGACACGGACAGCGACACCGACACCGGCACCGACACCGACAGCGACACGGACAGCGACACCGACACCGACACCGACACCGGCACCGACACCGACACCGACACCGACAGCGACCCAGACACGGACAGCGACACCGACAGCGACCCAGACACGGACAGCGACACCGACTCAAACTCAAACTTCTAGGAATTCTCCCCAGATAGACTTGACCCAGGAGCAAGCGGTAACGTTAGTGAATAGATGGTTGAGTTCTAAAGGGCGTATTTTTGCGGCTCCTTTCGATCTTCAGTTAGTTCGCCAATATACTTCCGGTCCTTTATATAAAAATATTACACAACCTAATGGTTCGATAGATTGGCTTCGCAAAAATAACTCGTATTACACCTATCGGGAATCAAAAGTGATCAATGTTGTTTCTTTTTCGGTTTCCGGCTCTCGTCCAGAATTAATCGTTACTGTCTACGAAGATCGAACATTCCATACACCAAGGGGAATTGATTCGCGTCTATCTGGTGCGAGTAAAGGGAACTATCGATATTGGTTTGTCAAGGATAACGGACGGTGGAAAATTTACGAAAGACAAGCAGTAAATTGATATGGCAATTGCTCCGGGGAATACGATGGCTGAGACTTGAAAATCAAATTAATTTCATTTTTTAAACTTGGAAACAACCATGATAAATATAACAATGATTACCAAAAAAATATATAAACCGCTGCTATTCGGAGTCTGTGGGGGAGCCGGATGTTTGCTGGGGGCGCTAATTTTCGGTGAAATATGGCTGTATCTAACTCGACAACCTCCGGGGTTTCTCACCAAGCCTAAAGCGGTGGTCCTGCTGATAGACACATCTGGAAGTATGAGCGGCCAAAAACTGCGGGAGGTGCAAACGGCGGCATCGGAATTTGTGAGCCGACAAAACCTGAAACGCCATGATTTAGCTGTGGTAGAATTTTCCAGCCGGGCGAGTGTGGTGGCAGATTTTACCCGCAATGAAACGGAACTACAACAGGCGATCGCTCGCCTTTCCGCCAGGGGAGGAACTAACCTCAGCGAAGGCTTCAACCTGGCAACTTCTGTCCTCCAAAATAGCGATCGCACTCCCAATATCTTACTCTTTACCGACGGCGTACCCAACAATCCGCCGATGGCCGCATCCATCGCCCAACAAATCCGAGCCTCCGGAATTAATTTGGTAGCGGTGGGAACGGGAGACGCACAAATCAACTACTTAACCGCTCTAACTGGCGATCCAGATTTGGTGTTTTATGCCAACTTCGGCGACCTTGATCGTGCCTTCCGGGGGGCAGAAAAAGCGATATATGGACAACAATTGGTCGAGTCGGATGAAAGCGGTAATTATGGCTTCTTTTTCGGTGTTTTTCGTATAGGCGTATGGACGGGATTTTTGGCGATCGGAACTTCCCTCGCCTTGATTATCGGACAAAATTACACCCTGCGTCGTCGCCTCCTCTCTTTTCAAGAAGGGAGTTGGGGAGGTGGGGGTGGTTTGGTGGCTGGATTCGTCGGGGGAGCCGTCGGTCAAGTGGTGTTTCTTCCCAGTGGTTACCTTCCGGTTTTGTCGGTGGTGGCTCGGCTGACGGGGTGGACGGTACTGGGAACCCTCGTCGGCGGTGGAATGTCTCTATTTGTGCCTAATCTACCTCGGAAAAATGCGCTGATAGCGGGGTCGGTGGGAGGTGTTTTTGGTTCTTTAAGTTTTCTGGTTTTTGAATCTGTGACGGGGGTGATTTTAGCGCGTTTGGCAGGGGCGACGATTTTGGGATTTTGTATCGGTTTGGCGATCGCCTTGAGCGAACAATTTTACAGTTCCTTGTCCGGTTCTGTAGTGCTGTTGGTTCACTGGAATAACCAAGAATGTACGATGGTTGCTTTGGGAGAAAAGCCCATCGAAATCGGCAGTTCCCGAAATGCCCATGTTTACTTATCAAAAGATGCCGGATTTCCGGCAGAATTTGCCAAAATTTTCCTAGAAAATGGTAAAATTATCTTAGAATTTGACTCGGCTCTGTCACAGCATCCGAAATTTGGGAAAATGAAGCGATTTAGACAAGAACTAAATGATGGCGATCGCCGCCAGTTTGGAGATATTATATTGGAAGTTCAAGAAAGGCTTTAAATCAGGTATTATTTGATTAATTTTATGTAAATGGTTCAATATACACTTTACCTGTTAAGCACCAGTCAACCCGACCCGCATCCAGTATCCTATAATCTGAATATCAGTGAAAAGGAGGAAAACAACCCGGAGAGTATTTTTAATTCAAAATTGCGTGAAAAAATGCGATCGCAATTGCAACAACAAACCGCCTGTGCCCTGAACAATGCTAACCTCGAACAAATCATACAGACATGGCTAGAAGATATCCGAGAAGGCTATCGAACCACATCTCTCACGTTGGATTTACCTGCCCTGGAATTCGAGGAGATCCACCAAATACAAGATTCGGGCGATCGTCGAATTCCCGATTTATTCCCTCCCGATTTTTCGCAAATTGAACCCCAAGGCGGTGCTTTACCTCCCTTGGATTTTACCTAAATTTCACCAACCATGCTGAACGTTACTATCACCCCCCACTTAGAATTTCTCAATGCTGATAAAGCTGGACAAAAGCTATTTGTGATGCTGAAACTGCGACCTAATGCGGAGGTGTCCGCCAGTCGTCCCTCGACCACATTTAGCTTTGTGATCGATACCAGTGGCTCCATGTATGAAGTTTTGGAAGGGGAGGAGACTATACCCACAGGTAATAGTTATTTCCTGGATGGAAAGCAATATACACAAGTCACCGGGGGAAAAACTAAAATTGACCAGGTGATCGAATCCCTCGAAGGTCTGGTCAGTTCCGGCCAAGCTGACTCCCGCGATCGGATTGCATTAGTCCGGTTTGATGACTCCGCGTCGGTCCTGCTTCCCCTGACTGCATCGACAGATACGGCATCTTTGAAAAATGCGATCGGTCAACTCCGAAATTTCAGCGGCGGCACTCGCATGGCTTTGGGAATGGAAGAGGCTTTAAACATCCTGAAAAACTGCGATCTCAGCAGTCGCCGGACTCTCATTTTCACCGACGGACAGACTTTTGATGAAAGCGATTGTCGAGACCTGGCGACACAATTCGCTGAGGCGGGAATCCCCATTACAGCTTTGGGAGTTGGCGAGTATAACGAGGATTTGTTACTGTATTTGAGCGATCGTACTGGGGGCCGAGTTTTTAATGTTGTGGAAACACAAACCCACACCGGAACCACGGATATTCCTATTTCCGAACTTCCTAATACAATTTTTGAGGAAGTTCAACAAGCTCAATCGGAAGTGATCAATAACCTCAAGTTAAATATCAGCACAGTCAAGGGTGTCAAATTAGCACGAATTAGTCGCGTATATCCCGATAGTGCTGAAATTGCCCTGGATAAAAAGCCTTATTTAATTGGAAGTGCGATCGCCAATGATGACACGGTTTTTCTATTAGAATTTGACCTGGAAAGTCATAGCCAAGCCAAGGTTCGTATTGCCCAACTTGGTCTGACTTACGACATTCCGGGAAAGCAACGGCGGGGTGAACTTCCCCCCCAAAACCTAGTCGTTCAGTTTGTGGCAGGACAGGGAGGAAGCGCCCAAACCAACCCGGAAGTCATGGGATATGTGCAGCAGCGAAATATCAGTGGAATTGTCGATCGCGCCGCCAACCTCGCTGATCAAAATCCCGAACAAGCGGCAGAATTGCTGGAAACTGCCCGACGATTAACCGTTAAAATTGGCAACGACGCAATGGTTGAATCTCTCAACGTCGGCATTGAAGAAGTCCGCAAAACTCGCAAACTTTCTTCTGGAACCCGCAAAACCGTCAAAATGGGAGCCAAAGGTAAAACTGTGAAAATGAGCAACGATTCCGAACTGGGTCTTTCCGAAGACCAAATTCGCAATTTAACCGGATCATAAATGATTCCAACTCTCACTAAAATATTAGCCCTTTATTAGGAGATAAAATCATGTCTATTACTTGTCCAAGCTGTAGCTATGATAACCTGGATGATGCCGAATTCTGCGAGGTCTGTGGTACAGAATTGAACACTGCCACATCTGTGCCCGCACCCCCTGAACCTGTCAGTAATTCCAGCCCCGAACTTTTTCCCTTCACCCCTCCCTTTGAGGAAGTCGATCTTTTCCCCAAAAACGAACCCCTCACTTTCCCTACGGCTACCACTGCGCGTCTGGTCGCCAAACAAGCTAACGCACCTCAACCTGAATTTCGTTTAGATGGTGTGGCACTGGTGGGAGTTTTTGACCCGGATATGGGGCCGGTGGATATCGATTTAGAAAACTTTGCCGGGGGAGAAACGGTATCGCGCCATCACGGAGAAATTTACCCGGAAGCGGGTAATTGGATGATTAAAGACTTGGGTTCAACTAATGGAATTTTCATTAAACCAAAGGGTCAAAGTCGCTTCGGAGCGAGGATTACTAGCCCAACTTGTCTTAATCCCGGTGATGAGGTTGCTTTTGGAAAAGTTCAGTTTGTGTGGGCAAACTCTGAGTTTTAATTGACTCAATTAGGAGATAAAAAACTGGGATTATCTCCTGTCTTATGGTTCAACTTATACGGATTATTAAATGGGCTCGTGATTTCAGAAAATACCTGTTTACAAATCGGAGATTTTGTGGTAAGAGTTGCCGCCAACCTGGGTCAAAGCAACGATCGCATTCACTATTTTAAAGTAAGTCTGGAAAATGCAGGTAGTGAACATCCTCAACTGGGACTTTTGCGAGTGGGTTCGGCAACGGGTTTGTTGCAACAAGAATTACAATTGCGGGAAACCTTGGCGGATTATAGTTTGGTTGCACCCATACTCGCTCAAATCCAGGTTCCTGATCTGTCTAAAATTGTGCAAGAACCCTTGACAGAAGAAACCATCGAAGCTGACCATATCACCCCGGAATTAACTGCCCATCAAGACCACGAATTATCGACTTTATCGAGTCCTGATGGGTCCGAGGAAATCCCCGAAAATTCGGAGGATATAGAGCAGTTAACAAATGAAACAGAAACCGCCGCAGATACGGCAGAAAGCATAACCGAAAATCAAGAAAATCAGACCCTAGAAAATACGGCGGAAAATATCACGGATAATCAAGATTTATATGAAGGGTCTGAGCCGGAGACAGATGAGGGAGAAAATTACCTGGAACCTGAATATTATCCTGAAGAAAATCTAGCGGGTGATGAAGGCGATCGCCTATTGGTATTGACCGAATTTCCCCATCCTGAGCGGGTATTAAGTCAGTGGTTAAAAAATAGTCCGAACCCCCTGGAAGTTTTAAAAGCGATCACGCCAATTTGTCAATTATTCTGGTATTTCCATCAACGTCACTGGTGTGCGATCGACATCAACCCAGATTGGTTAGAAATAGGTCAACCCATTCGCTGTTTTGACCTGACTGGCGTTTACCCAGAAGACACCCCAATGAGTTCGGGAGTCATGGGAAATTACTGTGCCCCCGAACTATCATCCCATCCTATTCCTAGTGAAAAAAGCAGCGTTTATACCATTGGTGCTTTACTGTATCATGGGTTGTATGGAAGAGAGCCAGACAGTGATTTTCTGGGTGTAAAAAAATGCGATATGCCCCATTTGTCACAACTGCTAACTATCTCCTTGTCCGCCATTCCTGATGAGCGTTTTTCCTTGTCACAACTGCGAGGTTTGGTCATCGAAACTCGTAAACTATTGGGGGGCGATCGCGTCAATTGGGAAATCGCCAGTGAATCTACCCTGGGACTGTCTCCCCGACGACTCCAAAATGAAGATAGCTACGGAATTGCTCAAATTAATCAAGGAGCATCTGAGCAGGTTATTTTAGCAGCTTTGGCGGATGGTATGGGAGGAATGGCCGCGGGTGAGGTAGCCAGTCGTTTGGCGGTGAAAACGGTTATTGATGGATTTCGCCAGGAAGAAGAAAATATTTCAAAAAACAGCAGCCAGTGGTTAATTTCTATTGTCGATCGCGCTAACTCGGCGGTATCTGAGGCGGTACATAATGGCGGAACTACGTTAAGTTTAGCCTTGATAGAGTCCCGAAAATTGGCGATCGCTCATGTGGGTGATAGTCGCATTTATCGGGTGAGTGACGGCAAAATTGAGCAGTTGAGTGAGGATCATTCTTTGGTGGCGCTGCTGGTCGCCAGCGGTCAAATTTCCGCCGAAGAAAGCCTCGAACATCCCGATCGCAATGTTTTGACTAAATCCTTGGGCTCGAAACCCAATCTTTCCCCGGGTTACGTGCAAACGAAAAGCGATATTCAATTGCAAGATGGCGATCTAATTTTGTTATGTTCCGATGGAGTCTGGGATTTAATTAGTAATGAGGAATTTATCGAAATTTTTAGCCAATCTCAACCCTTGCAAACTGCGGTTAATGAAGCAATTAATTTGGTGCTAAAACGAGACGCACCCGATAACGCGACTTTGTTGGCATTACGATGCAGTATTACTCCCATTGCTGTTAAATTTAACAGAGTTGAACAATCCTTAAAAACTTTAATTTAATTGACGGTAACTAATTATGAGTAACATCTGTCCATCATGTGCCTATGACAACAGCCCAGGCGATCGCTTCTGCATGGCCTGCGGAGCTACTTTAACTCCCACTAGCACCACTACTACTCCCACTAACTCAGGACTGTATTTACCCACAGGTACATGGCTAAAACAGGGCAAATACCAAATCCAAAAATTTATAAGTCAAGGCGGTTTTGGGATTACATACAAAGGGATTTACTGCGCTAATTCTGCTACTGTAGCCATCAAAGAGTTGTGGCCAGAAAATGGATGCAGACAAGGCACATCTGTACTCTGGCCCTTATCAATTACCCCGGTTGATCGAAAGAAACAACTTCATGAGTTCCAATTAGAAGCTATTTATTTAAGTCGTTGTAAATCTCCTCATATTGCTAAAGTTTATGATTGCTTTGAAGAAAATTCAACTATTTATATGGTGATGGAGTTTATAGAGGGTTCAACTCTATCCAATCTGTTATTGAATAATCACCAACCCCTAGATGAGCCTCTAGTGATTAAGTATACCAAAACCGTCGCTGAAGCACTCACAATTGTTCACCAGCACAATTTATTGCATAGAGATATTAAGCCCGACAATATTATGATTGGCAGTGGCGATCGTGTCGTTTTAATTGATTTTGGAACTACCCGAGAATTTATCGCTGGAAAAACCGGAGATATGACCGTAATTTTAAGCAGAGGATACGCCCCATTTGAGCAGTATTCTAGCCAAGCCAAACGCTATCCCTCCACTGATATTTATGCCCTGTGTGCTTCTATGTACGAATTATTAACAGGAAAATTACCCGCCGACTCAGCCGATCGCGCCCAAGCTATTTCTAATAACTTACCCGATCCTCTAGTTCCCCCCCGACAACTCAACCCTAATATTAGCCCCTACATTCAAAAGGTAATATTAACCGGGTTAAAATTTCGGGTAAATGAACGCATACAAACCGCCCAAGATTTTATCGATGCCCTGGATGGTAAACTGATTTCTCCGCTTCATAAAACCGCCAAAACTTGTGTTAAAAAAGGCAAGTTAACCGATGCTGTCACCGCCTATCAAAATTGTTTAACTCAAGAACCAGACAACGCCGAAGCCCTCATAGAATTGGCGATTATATTATTATATCATCATAGCGATCGCGCTGATAGTATTGCCAGAAAAGCCCAGCAAATTAAACCCCAAGACGGTCGAATTTATGGCATTTTGGGGTTAGTTAGCTGTCGTAGCCAGCAGTGGAAACAAGCGATTCAACAATTACAGCATGGCATTAAACTTAGTCCAAAACAAGCCTGGATGCACGCTAACCTAGGTTGGGCATGGGGAAAAGAGGGAAACTGGCAAAAAGCGGATCAGACAATTCAACAAGCATTAAACCTAGATCCTAATTCTAGTTTTGCTCTGGGGGTTAAGGCTTGGATATCTTTCCATCTTCGCCAGTGGAAAATCGTAGTTCAGGCGGGAACCCAGGGAATTTTTAAATCTCAGCAGCAGCCCTCCTCGGTGGCGATCGCCCTAAAATCCTGGCTTTATCCTCTCACAATTGCCGCTTTAGAACGAGTGACAACCAACAAGTCTGGTGACATAACACGGCGACTGCAAGCCTTCACTCAACAAGTCCCCAATAATGCCTTGGCTTTAGGATTTAAAGCGTGGTATGAGTACCGTAAAAGTGATCATGTATCTTGTCGTCAAAGTCTCAATTTAGCAAGTCAGTGTCCGGAAATACCCGATTGGGTGATGAGAAATGGAGGTTTAATTTATGAACATCTGGGAGATTTTCAAAAAGCGGCTGATTGGTATAATAAAATATATCAAAAACAACCCAAAGATGCTTGGATTTGTTATCGTTTAGGGACAGTTTTAGCCGCCAGCGGTGAGTGGCATCAGGCGAAAAATTATTTGGAGAATGCAGTTAAATGCGATCGCAATTTGGCGGCAGCTTATCGAAATCTGGGCTGGGTTTTGTTGAATTTGCGAACTGCAGACGGTCAAGTTAAATCGCCCCGGGAGGTCTTAGTAGCCTATCGTCAGGCTGTGACACTGTACGACCGCCAAGACCCCCAGCAAGCCCAACATTTGCGCTCAAAGTTTCAGGCTATCAATTTGCCATTATAATAAATGGAAGGGGGCTCTTCCAGTGATGGTTATACTGAAAGGGTTGGTGCGAGACGTTGAGGAGTGAAATAGGGCTGCAATGCCTGAAATAACCTCCCAGTGGGACTTCCACTCCTTGGTGGAATATAAGGGATTCGCCACCCTGACCATCCCATAACTGTTTATATGTCCCGACGTTTGGAAAAATCCAAACAAGGCAGGGAACTCAAGGTCCTAGACAAACTGAGAAATCAGGGAGTAGAGAGTAACGGCGGTAGCCACCCCCAGTTTTGGGAATCACAACCCCAGGATTGAAGCGGGGAACGGAAGGCGTGAAGTAGAACCCACTACCAGATGCGACCACTGCCAACCACCCATGACTAAGGAAATCTGAATGTTCCGACTTGAACCATCGTCATCAGTAAGTAGCGAAATAGGTTGACACGCTGCGCTCAAAAGAGTATGGGGAAAAGTAGGAGTTTCAACTCACTACCTACACAGACCTTTAAAATTACCCCGGTGGATAGGACGAATCTAAAGATGGAATGCCCCCATAGATGGAACGTTTAAACCCCTCATTGGCTCTGCCTCACGGCAGAGCGTGAAAAGTGTAAGCGTATACCTTTAAGGGGAAAGGATGTGACTGAAAGCTAATGCCTAACTGTAATGGTTAGGATATGCCCACTAGTCACGGTGTGGATATAGAGACTGCAATAAGTAAGAGTTTAATGGCGAAAGCGAGTTGAAAGACTAACGCAGACATATAGCTTTGAAAGTTGAAGTCATCAAGCGGGGGGTTGTAGCCCTGTTCCTACTGACAATAGGGTATCCACATCAGGAGCCGTGTGCTGGGAAACTCGCAAGCACGGTTTGGAATTGGAGTTGGGGAAGGCAACTTCCCTTTCGACCATAACGGTATTTCTGAACATCTCCAATCGGACAAGCCCCCCAAGGGGGAGCGATCGCCCCTGTAAATGGCTTCTACACTGACATTAGAGGCAATTGCTCAATTAAATTTTTCTAAATTTGCGTAAATTTAGTGGTTGTCGCTGATAGGTAGATAGATGATCAGCCCACCGGATGGCCATCTCTAACTGAGGATCACTGAAATGGGAGGATCACGTTTAGAAAAGTTTACAGTAAAAAAGTAGATTTGTGTTTAATAATAAGGGGATACCATTAGGCGTTTAAGCATTAGGTTCAAAAGCGTAAAAGTGCCTCACCGAAATGGTTATAGATTCTATTGACCCACATTTTGTAGCACCCTTTTTTAGAACTTTCGCTGGAGGAGGGGCGATCAGGTTGCAATACTGGGTCACTTGGCTGCGATAATCAGCATTTTAGATGGTTTTAAGTGACATTAATACAGCGATATAAAATGATGGGGATTGACAATAATGGCTAAACTAGACTCTACCTATTATCTGGTTTTAATCGAAACATCTGGCAATCAGGGTTTCATATTTTCGACTAACAAACTCAAAGAAAATATTGGCGCGTCTGAGGTGACATATCGAGCGGGAACTCAATGGATTCTCGAAGCCGTTGCCAAAGTCAATCAGATGCAACTGTTGTCTGTTTGGACAAATTCTCAACGCTTACGGGAGATGCTCTGCGATGAGAAGAAAAATCCACCCATTAAAAAAAATGAGTGCCAAGCTGAAATTATCATTGCCACGTCAGGAAAAGCTCTAATATTAACCAAAACCGAAGAGAAGGCACGGGAAATCATCAGCAAGGTGACAAAAAAAGCACTGGTAGAAGCACCCGGTTTAGATATTGCGGGTGTGTTTGTTACGATTGATAATTGGCAAAAAGAAAACAGTCTCGCCGAAGCAATTCGCGAAGTCCACAAATGTTTTGAAAAGACGCGATCGCGCCGTCCGTCTCCAGAATCTCGCTTTCTTCGCCTTCCCATTATAGCGGACTGTGCGGTGAGTGGTTTACCCGCTTTCAAACTTGATAAAAACCCCGAAAACCAGCTCATTCCTATTTCTAAGGTGAGTGATGTCAAACGTGAAGCCTCTACCAAAGCAATCGAGCGTTTGCAAAACCTGGATTCACGGATCATGCGAGACATCAACAAACTAGAAAAGCTGTTCGAGCGGGAAGAAACATCTTGGTTGGCGATCGTTCATGCCGATGGTAATGGACTGGGGCAGATTTTCCTAAATTTTGAAGACTATATTGGCAAGGACAAAAGCAATCGCACCTATATTCACAAGTATCGAAAATTCTCCCTCGAACTTGATGAATGTACCGAAGCAGCTTTTAAACAGGCAATCGAGGTGCTGCCCTCCAAAAAGGAAAACTTGCCTCTCGTGCCATTAATTGTGGGTGGCGACGATTTGACGGTGGTGTGTGATGGCTATCACGCCCTCGAATTTACGCGAGTTTTCTTACAAGAATTTGAAAAGCAAACTCAAGAAAAATTACAGATTGCTGAAGTGGCTCAAGCAGCCTTCGGGGTGAATCGTCTTTCCGCCTGCGCGGGAATTTCCATTGTCAAGCGACATTTCCCCTTCTCGGTTGCTTATGAACTGGCGGAGAGCCTTATTAAATCCGCAAAAGATGTGAAACGCAAAGTCACCAAACCGAACTCGAATGGTAAAACGCCATTTCCATGTTCGGCGATTGATTTCCACATTCTTTATGACACCAGTGGTATCGAGTTCGACAGCATTCGCGAGAAACTCGAACGGGATTCAAATACCCGGCTTTACAACCGTCCCTATATTGTCAGCGATATGGACGATATCAGTTCAGCCGAGGGTAAAGAGTGGGCGAAAAAACATGAGTGGGAACGGCTGAGTCAGCGCGTCGATTTACTCAATCGCAAAGATTCAGAAAACAGCGATCGCCCCCCGATTTCCAGCAGTCAAAGCCATGCCATCCGTACCGCTTTGTTTATTGGTAAAGATGAAGCAGACGCTCAATATGCGCTAATCCGACAGCGATATAACCTCGATCAATTTGCTGAGAGTGAGGACAATAAATCGCTTTTCTACGAAACCACTCGGGAAAAAGACAATCGCACAGAAACCATTTATATCACGTCGTTTCTCGATGCACTCGACGCTCAAGAATTTTTGAAGAATGAGCAAACCCATCCCTCAGAACAGTAAAATGGAGAATTTCTAATGAGTAACACGACCCTAACCGTACCTAACAACTTCACTTTAACCATCACGATGAAAAGTGATTGGCACGTTGGCTCCGGCTCCGGCCGAGGTGAAATTGATAGCATCGTGCAACGGGATGCCGATGGTTTACCCTACATTCCCGCGAAAAGTTTGACGGGAATTTTACGCGATGGCTGCGAACAAGTCGCCCAAGCGTTAGATGGAGGCTCGTCTGGAAAATGGAATAACTGGGTTAACTTTCTATTTGGCGATCAACCGGCTCTGGCGAAAGGTGCGATCGAAACCGAACCCCGTCCCGCCTCTCTCTCAATTCAATCGGCACATCTTGATACAAAATTACGAGATGCTTTGTCGGAAAAACCCAAACTGCAACAGGCGATCGCATTTATTAAACCCGGCGTTTCTATTGATGGCGAAACGGGTTCGGCGAAACCGGACTTTCTCCGCTTTGAAGAAGTGGTTCGCATGGATGCCGTGTTGAGTGCAGATTTTGAACTCAATTTTTCTGAAACGACATCCATCAAAGATCCAGCAGAACTGCAAACGGTTCAACAAGTTTGCTATGCTCTGCTTATAGCGGGGGCGAAAATGGTCGATCGCTTGGGAGGAAAGCGTCGCCGAGGGGTCGGAACCTGTGAAATTAAAGTTGATGATAAAGAGCAAAATTGGCTGAAATGGCTGGAGACAAATCATGCCGGTATAAAGGAGCGTCCGGATTGTAAACCTGACAAATTGCCGAGTTATACACAAACACCCAACTTAGTGCCAAATGGGATTTGGTATAAAGTTCCGCTCAAAATCGAAACGCGATCGCCCCTAGTTTTACCCTCTCGAACGGTTGGAAACGTGGTCGAATGTCTCGATTATATTCCCGGTCGCTATCTGTTACGCCACCTGCACAAAAAACTCGGGGATAAACTCAATGTCAGTCAGGCGATCGCTCAAAATCATCTCGTTATTACCAATGCCACCATTGAAATTAATGGCGTGGCGGGCCGTCCGACACCATTTTGCCTGTTTGGAGAAAAGCTCGATGGTGGCTTGGGTAAAGGCAAAAATGTCTACAACCGTTTTCAAGAACCCGAACCCAATGACACTCAATTCAAAGGAGAACGAGGCGGTTATATCGGTCAATTTAACAATTCCGAATTGCCGGAATATCAAAAAATTGATTTCGAGTTGTACACCCACAATACTATTATGGATGAAGTTCAACGTCCGACTCGCGAGGTGGGTGGTATTTACAGTTACGAAGCGATTCCCGCCGGACTCACATTTCGAGCCGAGTTGAGGATTCCCGCTAGTGTCGAAAAACATCTCGCTGAAAAAGATAATAACTGGTTCCAGAAATTAGCCGGAAACACTCGGATTGGACAATCCAAAAAAGACCAATACGGCGCGATCGCTATTGAAGTAGAGTCTCCAACACCCATTCAAGCAACTACAGGAAGTCAGCAGAATCTTCTTTATGTGTGGTTTGTTTCTGATGTTTTGATGCGGGGCGATCGCCTCAATCCGACCGTCGATCCTGATGATTTCAAAAAAGCGTTGGAACGGGAGTTGAATGTCAAACTCAAAGAACGTGAAATTGACGATTTATTATCGATGATGCTGCGTCAGCGCCGGACGGAATCCTGGCAGGTTCGCTGGGGTTTGCCTCGTCCGTCGATGGTGGGTTGGCAAGCTGGAAGTTGTATCGTTTATCATGTAACAGAAGGCTCGATCGCTCCCGAAAAAATCGCCGAATTAGAAGCGAAAGGAATAGGCGATCGCCGATCAGAAGGGTACGGACAAATTCTGTTTAACGACCCTCTATTATTGACTCAAAAACTATCAGGTTTTACGCGCAATAATCAATTATCCCAAAATACCAAATCCAAGTCAGTCATTTTGTCTAAATCCTCCAATTCTGGTAACAACGTGAAAGTCTCAAATTCAGTTTTTGACTATGCTCGATTGATTGAAACAGCGGCATGGCGAGAAGCGATTCAAAATCAGGCTGTTGCCGTTGCTGCCAATCCTCAAAAACGAAAAGAAGTTCTCGGAATTGGCATTTCTGGCGGAGAAAGTCAGCCCCCGATGAGTCAACTGGGAGGATTGCGATCCGTGATGGGGAAATTGACCGAGCAAAACAAGTCAAATTCCGTTACTGGGTGGATTGAGGCAATTAAAAAAGTTGAAAATCGGAAAGAAAAATGGACGGGTACGAGTCTTAATGATATCAAAGAACTTGTGACAGACTTCGATAAAATTTGGCAAATATTGGAGGTTGATAAATTATCGAAAGACTTAACTATCACTGACAATGGCAAAACCAAACTGAAAGCCGATTTATGGGCTGAAGCCGTTCGGACTTTGGTTGATGCCATGATTCGCGGCCACAAACGTGACCTAGAAAAAGAACAAAAAGAACAATCTGAGGAGGTGGCATAAACCATGGCACGAGAAATTAAAACACGCTGGAAAATTAGTGGCACATTAATAGCAAAAACCCCCATCCATGTGGGTGGTGTAGGGGGTGATGCGGATACTGATTTAGCCTTAGCGGTTAACGGTCGCGGCAACTATTACATTCCGGGGACGAGTTTGGCGGGAGCCTTTCGGGGATGGATGGATAGCTTACTCGGCGACGAGAATAAAGGACAAATCAAAGACATTTGGGGCGACCATGAAAGCGACCAACACGGCGCGAGTTTCATAATCATTGATGATGCCGAAATTACCGGGAACAAGACCATCGAAATCCGCGAAGGGGTGGGAATAAATCGCCAAACCGGAACGGCAGCCGATCGCTTTAAATACAGTCGTGCGATTTTGCCCAAAGGGGTCAAAGTTCCGCTCAATATTACATTCGATTCTCAGAATGGTGAACCTCCTGCCGAACTCTGGCAACTATTGCAAGCGATCGAACGGGGCGATATCCGCATCGGTGCAGCAAAAACCCGGGGACTCGGACGAGTTCAACTGCACAACCCGAAGATTGAAAAACAATCTCTCAACAATGCAGAGGGTTTATTTAATACCTTGATTAATGGGGGAGAAGTTCAAAATTGGCAAGACATAAAAGCTCAACATGAATATCAATCTCCCTGTAACTTGAGCGTTGAAATTGCCTGGAAACCTCGCGATCCGGTGATGGTGAAAGCGGAGGGGGATGGAATTGCGATCGATATGCTGCCCCTGGTGAGTCAGGTGGATTCCGGCGTGCGATTCGTGATTCCCGGCAGTTCCATTAAGGGCGTGCTTCGCGCTCACGCCGAACGCATTGTCCGCACAGTTCGTCAAATTGACATTTCCGATGTGCAGTTTGACAAACAGTTACAAGTTTCACTGGTCGATGTTTTGTTCGGCTCGGCTGAAAAGAATTTGGGTAAATCAAACAACGGAAAGTCGAAATCTAACGGACAGATCGGGATGCTTTCGATTGACGATTGTTATGCCACAATTCCCATGTCTGAGGCTGCTTGGTCAAATGTTGAAAATGCGACCGAGATGAGCCAGAATTTAAAGAACAAATTGCAAAAGGTAGTTGGAGGTAATGGCAATCCTTACGAAAAGCTCCAACCGGCGATGCACGTTGCGGTCGATCGCTGGACGGGAGGCGCAGCGGACGGGATGCTTTACAGTGTTTTGGAACCCATTGGCGTGGAGTGGGAGGCGATCGGTTTGCAGGTGGATTTGGCGCGATTAAATAAGTATCACGAAGATTTGCTTCAACCGGCGATCGCACTGTTGCTTTTTGTGTTGCGAGACTTCGCCAACCGCAAGATTCCCATCGGTTACGGCACGAATCGCGGTATGGGAACTGTGGCGGTGACGGACATGAAATTCAACGCCAATGGTGACATCAATAATTTACCAGGTTTAAAAGGGGAAATTTCCGTGGCATTCAATTTGTCAAATCTGGATCAAAAATTGTTGGAAAAATTGACCCAATCATGGCAGAATTGGATTGATAAACAAACTCAGAAGGAGGTAGTATGACCAATCCAAAAGACACGATATTATATACTTACAGAAGTAACCAGGATGTGACACTGGCTGAAGCAATTCAATCTTGCAGTCAATTTCTCGAAGGTGCGATCGCGCTTTTGTACTCACCGAGTAGCTGTCAGATTGCCCAACTCAGCGAGACTCAGTTTAAAGCCTCGGATGGTAAGTTGATCGCTCCCAACTCTTTAGAAGATGTTTTTGAGGCGCGAGTGTTTAATCAAAACTGCGAGTTGCGATGGTTAAACTGCGACGATGGCCAGGTAAATGCTGTCTTGTTATCAGAATCCGAAGTTAAGATTGACGCATTCTCGTTGATCGAATCGAAATCGTGTGAACCACTCAAACAACAATACTTACTCTGGGGAGAAGCAACTCATACTGTCACAACTCAAGGCTGGCAACGGCTGGCAGAAGCCCGGATTGGTAAATTGGATATTCCTTTAGATGGGAAGCTGAAGGAAAAGCAGCGAGTTTACCTTTGTTCTCTGGAGTATTTCGCTGAGATTGACGATTTTGGAAATTTTGCAGTTGTTGACGAACGTTTAGTTAAATTGGAGGCAAAATGATGAGTCTTGGCAACGTCAAAGTCAAAGTTAAAATCAATAAAAAAGGAAATTCAAATAGAAGTTTTGAGTTTTCTTATACAAACTCAAAAGGACAATTTGTGCAGAAACCTTTCACCAGCATTCCTGAAGAACAAATTTCCATAGCACTCCTTCAAAAAGTCAAAACAACGATGCAGACATTGACTGTCAAAGTCTTGTTTGAAGAAGAGGGCGATCGCATCTTAAAAATGCGTGAGGAAGGTCAACCTTGGGATCGGGATACTCTCCCAGAAGCATCGTCTGAAGCCTCAGAAGCTCCCAAGAATGTGAATCCGAAGAACTTCCACAATCCCTACAATTTTGTTCCGGCACCACCTCGCAAAACTGACGATCCAGAATTAGGCGATCGCAAACCAGTCGGACACGGATGCTATCATTCCGATCGCTGGACGGGACGCATTTCAGTCAAACTCAAAACGATCACACCACTGTTAATTCCCGATGCCTCGGAAATGACGGAAAACAACGATCATAAAACCTATCCGGTGCGATTGGGTGCAGATGGTAAACCTTACTTGCCACCCACTTCGATTAAAGGAATGCTGCGATCGGCTTATGAGGCTGTCACAAATTCTCGGCTTTCAGTCTTTTTTAAACATGATAAGCGGTTGGCTTATCGGATGTCCGCGACAGAAGGAACGACTGCAAAACCTGCTCGTGTCGAGAAACGTGGACATGATTTATACTTGCGAATTTTAGAAGAGTCTAGCTGTATCGGTGGTGCAGCGAAATTACCACGTTATGATAAATATGGAGAATCTCCTGATAAAGGAGAAAAGCATCAAGCCTTGAAGTATAATTCAACGAAAGGCTTACCTCAACATGGTGATCGCGTTCGCGTTCAACTCAGCAAAGGTAAAGTCACCCAAATTGAACGGTGGGATGACAATATTCCGGGTGGTGATTGGAAACTTGGCTGGGTTTGCGTGACGGGTGCGAATATTGGCGGAAAGCAGAATGAGCGAGTCTTTATTCAAAATGGCTCTGATGTCTCGGTAAAAGTCAACGACAACATTGTTGAACTTTGGGAAGATCTCATTGCTGACTACCAGAAAACTCACGAAAAAGACCTGGCAGAGCGTGACAAAAAAGGAATATCTCCCAGTGCTTATGTAGGAAATAAACCGGGACAAACGGCTTGGTCGCGTCATGTTTACGAGAAGAGCGAAGCGAAGTTACAAGAGGGGACTCTCTGTTATGTCGAACTTCAAAAAGGTTACGATCCTGATTATTTACACCATACTGATATTATTGCGCTTCAACCGGTGACAATTTCTCGACGGCTGTACGATGTTAAGCCGGAAGACCTGTTGCCGAAAAGTTTGCACCCCGCAGAAAACAAACAAGAACTTTCACCCGCCGATCGCGTGTTTGGCTGGGTCAAACAAAATGGCCAAGGCTCGTATAAAGGTCATCTTCGAGTTCATAGCGTTCAGTGTCAAACCTCGAAAGAGAAAGCGATCGCTCATTTTGGCAAGTCAGGAGTTCCACTGGCTATTCTCGGACAGCCTAAACCGGCACAAACGCGATTCTACTGTGCGGAGGATAAAAACGGTAAGGCGATCGAGAAAAGACAAAACAAAGAGCATGGTTACGAAAGTCGCGATCGCGGTTTGCGGGGTCGCAAGGTTTATCCCCATCACAATCACTTACCAGAAGGCTACTGGGACAATCCTGTTAAATATCGAACAGATGATATTAACGGCTACTATCAAGAATACCGTCGTCCCAGTGGAGAGAATGAACGAGATTCCCAGAACCGTTCAATCACAGGTTGGGTTAATCCCGGAACTGAGTTTACGTTTGATATCGATGTTAGCAATTTATCGAATGTGGAACTGGGTGGCTTATTGTGGCTCCTCAGCTTACCCAACAACTCTCATCATCGACTGGGAGGCGGTAAGCCATTAGGGTTTGGAAGTGTACGGCTCGATATCGATCTAGAAAATAGCGATTGGCGAACAGGTCAGGGTTGGCGAGAGTTTTATCGATCGCTCACTCCTATCACTCCGACATCTCTAGATCCATCTGCTTGTATTCGTGACTATCAAAATGCAGTACAGCAAACATACGGTAGCGGTAAATCTTTTGAACAGGTATCTTTCATTGCTGCCTTTTTGCAAAGTGCTACAGGTTTTAATGATGGTTCTCCCATTCACTATCCCCGCACGAGTGCAAAAGTCGATCCGGAAGGGAAAAACTATGAATGGTTCACAGATAATGAAGGTGGAGATCTTTGGAGTTTGCCGAGTTTAGAGAGCGGCAAGAGCTTACCTCTGAAATCTCGCACAAATCAAAAAGCGGCACAAGGTCGGGGAAATGCCCCCACATCTGCTGCAACTGAACGAGCAAAACCTTCACAACCTAAATCCTCCCAACCAAAAAGTAATCAACCGAAAAGAAAACGTTAATTAGGAGAAAAAAAATGCGTCGTTTTGTTTTGTCAACCGTTGGAACCAGTCTGTTAACTAATCAAATTGCTCGGAGTAATAATGCCGAAAAAAATTGGTACAACTTATTGCGTGATTCTGCGAATGTAAAACGAGAAGATTTGAATCCTGAAATTATACAAATTATTGAGACACTCAGCGATCGCGCGACGGCAATTTTGCAAAGCAGTCAAGTTCCAGGTATCCGAAGATCCAGTGCCGAAATCAATGGAATTTATGGCATTTATGATGGCAACTTGTCCGATGCACGAATGGATTCACATTGGCTGATTTCTACGGATACTGCCCAGGGAATTCAAACCGCTGAAGTTGTCAAAAGTTTTTTAGAGAGTCAAGGAATTTTTGCCCAAATTTATACGCCCAAGAAACTTTCGACTGCCAGCACAGAAGAATTTGGCGAAGGCATTGACGATATTCTTGAATGGCTCGAAAATACGATTCCCGGTCACAAGGAAGCTCAAGATCGGATTTGTTTTAATCTGGTGGGAGGATTTAAGAGCTTACAAGCATACTTGAACACCATTGGAATGTTTTACGCTGATGAAATTGTCTATATTTTTGAAAGTCCCCAATCAGAGCTGATCAAAATTCCTCGCCTTCCACTTCAGTTTGATACGTCAGGAATTGACCCAATGCAGTTTGCGTTAATGTCAGCCGGGGCTTGGATAAAATTGTCTGAAATTAATGATCCTCGGGAAGCATTACTTTATCAGGTTGAAGATGAAGTCACATTGTCTAATTGGGGGCGTTTGATTTGGAATCAGTCTAAATCAGAATTGCTTTCACAGGATTTACTCTCATTCCCAAAATTGATTTACCAAGATTCTTTCGGCAGCGATTATCAAACTATTCGCAATTCTAAAGAGAAAGTCAAGCTGCAAGAAACCTTGGCTAAGGTTTCTTATTTATTGGGTAAGCATCAAGGTAACACTGCTCCGTTGAAACAAGATGGAGGAGTTTTATATGAAGTTTACACAAACAAGGGAGGAATTGCTCACTTTCGGGTAACACAAGGTATTCGCATAAGCTGTACATCGTCAGATGGTCAGTTAACTTTGCGTCGCTATGGAAAAGAGACAGATGTCAATAATAATCCATAATTGAACATTTTGGAGATAATCATGAGAAATACACTCATTTGCACCGTGGGAACTAGCCTGCTGAATAACCTAAAACGCTCTGATGATGCGGCTATTCAAGGGGCTTTTAATGCCCAAAACTGGAAACAGTTATCCCTTCTGCTGCTGGAACGTAGGAATACCGATCGCCTTTGTGGGGCGGAAATTAACTCGATCGCCAGTATTTGTGATAAGGGCTTTTTGGCAGACCGCAACCGTCTGATATTTTTGGTATCAGATACTGATGATGGCAGAGCCATGGGAAATCTGCTGAAACTCTATTTTGATTATACCAGAAATCCCCTCAATTTTCAACAGGTTGAATATCGAGTTTTGAGCGGACTGCGTGATGATAGCGTCCAGGATTTTCGACAAAAAGGCTTGAAAAATTTGGTTAAGCAAATTAGCACCGAGGTTCGCACGTTTTCCCCGGAAGCGATCGCCATTAATGCTACCGGTGGATATAAAGCCCAAATTTCCTTCGCCGGAATGATTGGACAAGCCCTAGGAATTCCGGTCTATTACCTATTCGAGAAATTTTCCGAAGTCATCGAACTTCCCCCCCAACCAGTCGCCCTAGATTTAGCTTTTTGGCTGAACAACTATTTACTGTTTGAATATCTGGAAACTGAACAAACCGCTGAAGTCTCCCTAGTAGAATCTGACATCGACGACCCCTATTTATCATCTTTGATAGACCGGGAAGATGATTTGATTAGTTTGTCGGCTATGGGGGTGCTATTTAATGAGCGATCGCGCCTACAATTCGCGAAACAGGAAACGGCAATTTTAGCGCTAATTCCCCAAGATGACACTAAACCGGAGGCGAAAAATATCAGTTTTCGAGATGACCATGGCAAAGATGTATTGATGGCTTTTTCTCAAAAAGTTTGCCGTTCACCCTATGTCAAAAAGATTGTCAATTCTCTGCCTTTTAACTCTCAGCAAAAAACACCGATTCGCCGCACCTACCCCAATGGGATTGTGGAGTTTGTGCTAACTTGGACAGATAAGGGTTATGGTATTTGCATCCAGACCACGGGACGAAATCTCGCGGAAACCAATACCATTGCTATTCATCTCCAACAGGAATTTAGCCAGTAAATTCACGTTGTAAATCCCATCGATTTAAGCGGGGGTGACTCAGCGGCAACCCCAGGGATTTTGATTTGATGATTTCTGGGAGAGAGGGGGGGTGGCGTTGGCGGTTGCACTTGGGGTATACAATTCTGGAGCATCGGACATCAGCATTTCCCAACCATTGCGCGGCGACAGAGATAACATGGGGCGATCGCTCACCATTCCTCGGGCTAGAGAAATCTCGAAAATTAAGACTGTATAGGTGATGACAGTAAATCATCCCAAAGGTGCGATAATTACAGCAGGGAAATAGCCGGAAAGATTACCCTCACCCTAAATCGGAATCCCAGGGGGGAGGGGGACTGGGAAACCATATTGCATGATTACCAAAAGAACTGTCATAATTGAGCAATCCAAAGGTTCCACAACTTGCCGCCTAGCGGAAATTGATTTAGTGGTGATACTTCCCGGCGTTCAGTTAACCGATAGGGCGATCGCCCAACTTCTTGATCGTGGTATCGAAACCATTTTCCTACGCCAAGACGGACGGTTTCGCGGCCGTCTCCAGGGACACTTTCACACCAACCCGACGGTAAGACTCGCCCAATATCGCGCCCTGGACACCACCTTCGGCATGGCTCTGGCCCAAAAGCTAATTTTGGGGAAAGTCCGTAACCAGCGATACCTTCTCCAGCGACGCAACCGAGAAACTCACGGTAAAATCACCCAATTAACTGAAGCGATCGACACGATCGCCTCCTACCTTCCCCGCTTGAAACAGACAGAAACTCCCCTCGCGCGCGATGAATTGATGGGAGTTGAGGGGCTCTGTGCCCGCATTTATTTCCAAGCCCTAACCCACTGGTTTCCCCCGGAGTGGAAGTTCACCGGACGCAACCGCCGCCCACCTAAAGATCCCGTTAATGCCCTATTGAGTTGGGGTTATGGGGTTTTGTTGGCGCGGGTATTTGCGGCGACTGTTCAGGCGGGGTTCGACCCTTATTTGGGGTTTTTTCATGCGATCGCCCCATTTCGGCCCAATTTGGTACTAGATCTGATGGAGGAATTTCGCCCGGTGGTGGTCGATCGAGTGGCGATCGCTATAGTTAACAGTCGGTTGATTGATCCTAACGATTTTGAACCCGCACCGGGGGAGGAGGAGGGGATCTGGTTGGGACAAACGGCGAAAAAGCTGTACTTGGGACACTTGGAACGCCAACTCCAGGATTCTATTTTATATCCCCCCCAACATCGGAAGCTGAAACTAAGTCAGATCCTTTTAGAGCAGGCGCGATCGCTGGGTCGTTGTCTGGTAGAAACTCGCCTGGACTATGAGGCTTTTATTTTTCGGTGAACTAATCGGTGCATCAGATCCTACTCTCAAGTCTTTAGAAGGATATCATTATGGCGAATTTTTGGTTGGTTTGCTACGACGTGAGGGACGACAAGCGTCGCCAACTTTTGGCGAAGTTGTTGGAACAGCGGTGTCAGCGGGTTCAGTATTCGGTGTTTGAGTGTCCCCTGGAGGAAAAAATTCTGGAGGACTTATTGAATAAGCGGTGGCTAAAGGTTTTGAATTTAGAAAAGGATAGTCTGCGGGCTTATCCCCTCAATCCCTCCACCAAAGCTCAGGTTAAGGTCTACGGGGGACCGCTTCCCTACGAACCACCAGACTTTCTCATTTTGTAAGGGTTGCGATCGTCTCATTTTTCATCACTTTGGGGCTGAAATGCCTTTGAGCCAATGATTTTCAGCAATGTAAAGTTATATTGCATTTTTTAATAATATGGCGCGACGAGGATACAACAGAAACCTGATATAAACTTGAGCTAAAAAAAGAGAAATTTGTTTTTTGGGGGGTTGACAGTCTCGCACAACTCCTGATAATATAAAAACATCGCAAAACAAACGAATTTACTCGCGCCAAACAGGCCTGTAAAGTTTTGTTAAGCACCTTCTACGTGCTCTCGCGCAAACGCACCTTGAAAACCGCATACTGTAAGGTTTCCAAAGGTATAGGGTCCAACCCTACCAATTCCCCGTCAGGGGACGGAAACGGAAGCGGAAGCGGAGGAAGCGGAAGCGGCGGAAACGATCTTAGTCCAACCCTACCAATTCCCCGTCAGGGGACGGAAACCTCAGAGCCTCCGCTTTCCCCACTTGAGGAGCGACAGGTTCCTGGGTCCAACCCTACCAATTCCCCGTCAGGGGACGGAAACATTATTAAACCTATCATCGATTTTTACATCGAATCCTTGTCCAACCCTACCAATTCCCCGTCAGGGGACGGAAACTTTTCCTTTTTCACTAGAACGAAGTATTTTTTATATTTCCCCTTGTCCAACCCTACCAATTCCCCGTCAGGGGACGGAAACTCGAAAGGATGACCAGCCCACCAACCCGGAAGGGTTCGAGGAGGTCCAACCCTACCAATTCCCCGTCAGGGGACGGAAACCCTCCTTCAGGTCTCGTTCCCAGGTAGTGACATCCACGATCGTCCAACCCTACCAATTCCCCGTCAGGGGACGGAAACTTTGCCATCTTCGGCATAAGCTTGGCAGCCGAAGATAACTCCGGGGGTCCAACCCTACCAATTCCCCGTCAGGGGACGGAAACCATAATGCCGACTCCGATAAGAAGATACCTTCCTCAGTGAGGCTCAGTAGTGGTCCAACCCTACCAATTCCCCGTCAGGGGACGGAAACCCCTGTCCAAAATCTATCAAGGCAACTTTAAATTGCTCGTTTGTCCAACCCTACCAATTCCCCGTCAGGGGACGGAAACCTATCTCTATCCATCGATTTTGTGCAAAGTTGTTCTCAACAACAGTCCAACCCTACCAATTCCCCGTCAGGGGACGGAAACGCTCTTAAAGCCTCAAAGGCTTCACTGGCTGGGCGTCGCATTCGTCCAACCCTACCAATTCCCCGTCAGGGGACGGAAACTGAGAGACCTTGCGATCTTCTCTTGGAGAGATTCTTGTTGAGCAGTCCAACCCTACCAATTCCCCGTCAGGGGACGGAAACAATGTTCTCATTTTTATAAACTTTTAAATAAACACCATCCCTACCTCCAGAGGTCCAACCCTACCAATTCCCCGTCAGGGGACGGAAACTCCTCCTGTTAAGGAGCAGAACCCTCCGTTGTGTTTTTCAAGTCCAACCCTACCAATTCCCCGTCAGCGGAAATTGATTTAGTGGTGATACTTCCCGGCGTTCAGTTAACCGATAGGGCGATCGCTTAACAATTCATAGTAGGATAGCATCAGTCATATCTCCCAATACAATCAAAGATAGGTCAAGTCACTTCACAGCGTAGAGGTGATTATCCCTACTCCCAAAATAGACCACCCCTCCTGACACCGCAGGGGAAGAGTAAATCCCATTTTCTGTTTTAAACTTCCAGCGTTCCTGTCCAGTGTTAGCATCTACGGCGTAGAGGTAATTATCCTCACTCCCAAAATAGACCACCCCTCCTGACACCGCTGGGGAAGAGCCAATCTCACCTTCTGTTTTAAACCGCCAGCGTTGCTGTCCAGTGTTAGCATCTACGGCGTAGAGGTAATTATCCTCACTCCCAAAATAGACCACCCCTCCTGACACCGCAGGGGAAGAGAAAATCCCACTTTCTGTTTTAAACTTCCAGCGTTCCTGTCCAGTGTTAGCATCTACGGCGTAGAGGTGATTATCCCTACTCCCAAAATAGACCACCCCTCCTGACACCGCAGGGGAAGAGGAAATCCCACTTTCTGTTTTAAACTTCCAGCGTTCCTGTCCAGTGTTAGCATCTACGGCGTAGAGGTGATTATCCCCACTCCCAAAATAGACCACCCCTCCTGACACCGCAGGGGAAGAGGAAATCCCACTTTCTGTTTTAAACTTCCAGCGTTCCTGTCCAGTGTTAGCATCTACGGCGTAGAGGTGATTATCCCCACTCCCAAAATAGACCACCCCTCCTGACACCGCAGGGGAAGAGTCAATCCAACCTTCTGTTTTAAACTTCCAGCGTTCCTGTCCAGTGTTAGCATCTACCGCGTAGAGGTGATTATCGAAACTCCCAAAATAGACCACCCCTCCTGACACCGCAGGGGAAGAGTCAATCCAACCTTCTGTTTTAAACTTCCAGCGTTCCTGTCCAGTGTTAGCATCTACCGCGTAGAGGTGATTATCGAAACTCCCAAAATAGACCACCCCTCCTGACACCGCAGGGGAAGAGAAAATCTCATGTTCTGTTTTAAACTTCCACACCAGTTGTGTTAATTCTGTCGGCCCCCCTGGAGGATAAACTCCTGTTCGTTCCAGATTACCCCGAAACATGGCAGCACTCTCCCGTCCTATCTGCCAACTCCAGATAGCACTGGGCAGCAAGGGCCGGAGGGCGGGAATAAACAGACTACCAATTCCCAAACCACCGACGACCACGACTAATGTTGTCCCCGCTCCCACCAGTCCCAATTGCCACCCTTTTAGGGAGTAGCGAGTTGCGGGAACGGCTACTCCCATTGCGGATAAGACTTGACTGGCATTTTGCCAACGCTGGGAGGCGTTAGGAGTCACCATCCGTTCCAAAATGGCGTTGAGTTGGTCACTAATTAAACAGTGCTTATCCCAGTCCCAGTTGGGGTGGCGGCGGCGGGGACTGGGGACTTGTCCGGTGAGCAATTCCAGGGTTACTAAACCTAAGTCGTAAATATCTTGAGTCGGAGAACCGCTGACATTGGGGTTGTGTTTGAGCAAGAGAATTGTCTGTTCCCCTTCTTGTTGCAAGGTCTGCAAGGAAATCTTTTGATGGGCTTTTCCCTGACGGTGCAGGGGAACTAACTGGATTAAGACAGTTTCCAGGATGGCTTGAACTTCGGGTTCAGAGAAGCCGGAAAACTGGCGATCGCTTAACAATTCATAGTAGGATAGCATCAGTCATATCTCCCAATACAATCAAAGATAGGTCAAGTCACTTCACAGCGTAGAGGTGATTATCGTAACTCCCAAAATAGACCACCCCTCCTGACACCGCAGGGGAAGAGTAAATCCCATTTTCTGTTTTAAACTTCCAGCGTTGCTGTCCAGTGTTAGCATCTACCGCGTAGAGGTGATTATCCTCACTCCCAAAATAGACCACCCCTCCTGACACCGCAGGGGGAGAGTAAATCCCACCTTCTGTTTTAAACTTCCAGTGTTCCTGTGCAGTGTTAGCATCTACCGCGTAGAGGTGATTATCGTAACTCCCAAAATAGACCACCCCTCCTGACACCGCAGGGGAAGAGTAAATCCCACCTTCTGTTTTAAACTTCCAGCGTTCCTGTGCAGTGTTAGCATCTACCGCGTAGAGGTGATTATCCAAACTCCCAAAATAGACCACCCCTCCTGACACCGCAGGGGAAGAGTAAATCTCACCTTCTGTTTTAAACCGCCAGCGTTCCTGTCCAGTGTTAGCATCTACGGCGTAGAGGTGATTATCCCAACTCCCAAAATAGACCACCCCTCCTGACACGGCAGGGGAAGAGAAAATCTCACCTTCTGTTTTAAACCGCCAGCGTTCCTGTCCAGTGTTAGCATCTACGGCGTAGAGGTGATTATCGTAACTCCCAAAATAGACCACCCCTCCTGACACCGCAGGGGAAGATAAAATCACATCTTCTGTTCTAAACTTCCAGCGTTCCTGTCCAGTGTTAGCATCTACCGCGTAGAGGTGATTATCCCTACTCCCAAAATAGACCACCCCTCCTGACACCGCAGGGGAAGAGCCAATCCCACCTTCTGTTTTAAACCGCCAGCGTTGCTGTCCAGTGTTAGCATCTACGGCGTAGAGGTGATTATCCCTACTCCCAAAATAGACCACCCCTCCTGACACCGCAGGGGAAGAGGTAATCCCATCTTCTGTTTTAAACTTCCACACCAGTTGTGTTAATTCTGTCGGCCCGCCTGGAGGATAAACTCCTGTTCGTTCCAGATTACCCCGAAACATGGCAGCACTCTCCCGTCCTATCTGCCAACTCCAGATAGCACTGGGCAGCAAGGGCCGGAGGGCGGGAATAAACAGACTACCAATTCCCAAACCACCGACGACCACGACTAATGTTGTCCCCGCCCCCACCAGTCCCAATTGCCACCCTTTTAGGGAGTAGCGAGTTGCGGGAACGGCTACTCCCATTGCGGATAAGACTTGACTGGCATTTTGCCAACGCTGGGAGGCGTTAGGAGTCACCATCCGTTCCAAAATGGCGTTGAGTTGGTCACTAATTAAACAGTGGTCATTCCAGTCCCAGGTTGGGTTGGTGCGGCGGGGACTGGGGACTTGTCCGGTCAGCAACTCCAGGACAACTAAACCCAAGTCGTAAATATCTTGACTCGGAGAACCGCTGACATTGGGGTTGTCTTTGGGCAACAGAACCGTTTGTTCCCCTTCTTGTTGCAAGGTCTGCAAGGAAATCTTTTGATGGGCTTTTCCCTGACGGTGCAGGGGAACTAACTGGATTAAGACAGTTTCCAGGATTGCTTGAACTTCGGGTTCAGAGAAGCCGGAAAAATGGCGATCGCTTAACAATTCATAGTAGGATAGCATCATTCATATCTCCCAATACAATCAAAGATAGGTCAAGTCACTTCACAGCGTAGAGGTGATTATCCCTACTCCCAAAATAGACCACCCCTCCTGACACCGCAGGGGAAGAGGTAATCGTATCTTCTGTTTTAAACTTCCAGCGTTCCTGTCCAGTGTTAGCATCTACGGCGTAGAGGTGATTATCGTAACTCCCAAAATAGACCACCCCTCCTGACACCGCAGGGGAAGAGCCAATCCCACCTTCTGTTTTAAACTTCCAGCGTTGCTGTCCAGTGTTAGCATCTACGGCGTAGAGGTGATTATCGTCACTCCCAAAATAGACCACCCCTCCTGACACCGCAGGGGAAGAGAAAATCACACTTTCTGTTTTAAACTTCCAGCGTTGCTGTCCAGTGTTAGCATCTACCGCGTAGAGGTGATTATCCCAACTCCCAAAATAGACCACCCCTCCTGACACCGCAGGGGAAGAGAAAATCACACTTTCTGTTTTAAACTTCCAGCGTTCCTGTCCAGTGTTAGTATCTACCGCGTAGAGGTGATTATCGTAACTCCCAAAATAGACCACCCCTCCTGACACCGCAGGGGAAGAGCGAATCGCACGTTCTGTTTTAAACTTCCAGCGTTCCTGTCCAGTGTTAGCATCTACGGCGTAGAGGTGATTATCCCTACTCCCAAAATAGACCACCCCTCCTGACACCGCAGGGGAAGAGTAAATCCCATTTTCTGTTTTAAACCGCCAGCGTTCCTGTCCAGTGTTAGCATCTACGGCGTAGAGGTGATTATCCAAACTCCCAAAATAGACCACCCCTCCTGACACCGCAGGGGAAGAGAAAATCCCACTTTCTGTTTTAAACTTCCAGCGTTGCTGTCCAGTGTTAGTATCTACGGCGTAGAGGTGATTATCCTCACTGCCAACATAGACCACCCCTCCTGACACCGCAGGGGAAGAGAAAATCCCATCTTCTGTTTTAAACTTCCACACCAGTTGTGTTAATTCTGTCGGCCCGCCTGGAGGATAAACTCCTGTTCGTTCCAGATTACCCCGAAACATGGCAGCACTCTCCCGTCCTATCTGCCAACTCCAGATAGCACTGGGCAGCAAGGGCCGGAGGGCGGGAATAAACAGACTACCAATTCCCAAACCACCGACGACCACGACTAATGTTGTCCCCGCCCCCACCAGTCCCAATTGCCACCCTTTTAGGGAGTAGCGAGTTGCCGGAACGGCTACCCCCATTGCGGATAAGACTTGACTGGCATTTTGCCAACGCTGGGAGGCGTTAGGAGTCACCATCCGTTCCAAAATGGCGTTGAGTTGGTCACTAATTAAACAGTGCTTATCCCAGTCCCAGTTGGGGTGGCGGCGGCGGGGACTGGGGACTTGTCCGGTGAGCAATTCCAGGGTTACTAAACCTAAGTCGTAAATATCTTGAGTCGGAGAACCGCTGACATTGGGGTTGTGTTTGAGCAAGAGAATTGTCTGTTCCCCGTTTTGTTGCAAGGTCTGCAAGGAAATCTTTTGATGGGCTTTTCCCTGACGGTGCAGGGGAACTAACTGGATTAAGACAGTTTCCAGGATTGCTTGAACTTTGGGTTCAGAGAAGCCGGAAAAATGGCGATCGCTTAATAATTCATAGTAGGATAGCATGACTCACAATACCTTGTAATTAAGTCAAGTTTAGCGAAACATTTTATTGAATTCGCGCTCAATTTGATTGACCATTGGCTCGAGACGATTGGCAAAACCTTCCAGTTTCGATATCACTGAGGAAGCGCTCATGATTAAAGGCAAGGTACTTAAAATAACTAGAGTGTTCAGGGTCGAAAGCAGTAAGATTCCGGACAACAGCCTATCAGTTGTACTCATAGCTTTCCACAGGGAGTTAACTTTCGAGGTGACTTGAGTAACAGGCCGCAAATTGAGCTTAATCGATATCGAATCATCCTCTAAATATTTCGTCATGGGAGTGGCATCAGATAAAGTGCGCCCTTCCCTCATCTTGTGATTTGTCTGACTAAAAGATGGCTCAGAAACATCAGCAACATTTGACTCGCTCTGAGGAGTAGCTACCAAAACTTCATTCCCAACGCTTATCCTTGTCGCCTGAGTGATGCCTTGTTCTGTTGCTGGGACTCCATTAATTATAATCGAGGCATCTTCGCTTAATTTTTCCAGCCGCCACTCATTGCTAACTGAGTTGAATTTTAGTTGTAGATGCTGTGAAGAAACTCCGGGTTCTGGGATAACAATATCACAGCCTGAACTAGAACCAATGATATAGCAACGATTGGGCTTTAAAGTCCAGCTTTTGCCAGTTGCTTCAGACAATAAACTCATCAGCATGGTTACGCATCTCCCAAAATTGAGTGATTCCTTCTAGTTTCCCCCCACCAGGTCTAAACCGTACTCACTCTTTCCCTGGTACAAGTTATAAACAAGAATTCAACAATTGGTTGGCTTGAAAACGAGACCAAAATATCCAAGCCTTTGACCACTAAGGTCTTCACCAAATTTAAGACTTGATTTATTTTCGCTAACAACGATCACTCTTTCCAAATCTATATATAGCATGATTATCTAGTAAAGGTCAACTTTGAACTATAAAGTTTTCTAAATCACGATTGGGGAGGACAAGTTCACGCAGTGAATCGCTCATTCCTAGGGGGTCGCTGTGGTTTTGCCCTTCCGGAGGGGAACACACGAGGTTCTCAGTTCAATCTCTGCGCTAATTTACTGAGGGCTAGTTCCCAATCGATGTCAATGCTACAGCCGTTACTGGGTAAGCATTTGAATCTCTAAGTCAATAAACTACATAAAAGTTTCCTTTTTTGACTTTTATAATTTCCTCTACATATCGGTCACCTCTTTCATTAGCTTTTGACCGACATTTCGCAGGTCTATTTCTATGCTCGATTCTCCATATATATGCTAAACTTAAGTTATTCAAGTCTAACCCGACCAATTCCCCACCAGGGGACGGAAACCGGCGATAAAACCGAGTGGTCAAAAAAGCGCCAATGGTGAAGTCTTGTTAATCAAAGTGTGGGGGGGGTTGGGAAACCGTGTGAGGAGAAGATATTTCCCATCAATTAACCTTCCACTTCCTGATTAGTTGGTTGGGGGGAATTTCCTAACCTCACCTGCTTACCAATGAGACTTAAAAAAGTCGAACCAAAATGCTGAATTTCCAGAAAGTTAGCATAAGCAGGCGCCGGTTTATAAATCCTAAAACTCTTCATAATTCCCAGCGTCGCCGCGCTTTCCAGGGGACCCACAAAACTACTATCGCGGTCTAAAAAATAAGGCTGTTTTACCCAATGTTCCATCTGGTTATTATTCAGGAAATAACAGCCAGCGTGGGGGTTTAAGCTGCGATTAAATTGAATGGGTTGTTCCATCACTTTACCCACCAATTGGGGGCGATCGCGTATATTTTGAAACTTCGCGGTTACATGGGGTAATAAATCCCCATCCACATAGGCTTTATTAATCGGTCCGTAGGGGGATACCTCATAACGATTAGGTTGCAAAAGGCAATCATCCCCCCCATAAGCATTAAACCAAGCCAACTTGACAAAAAACCAGGGGTCATGGAGAATTAAATCATCCTCCATATAACAATAATAATCATACTTTCCCAGAGCATCTCGCAGCAAGGCTTGACACTCAAACCCCAATTTCATCGGTTCCGCTTCGGTGGGACAATGGCGGTAAAACCGAGGGGGAAGTTGCAGTTGATTAAGCAGGTGACAGTCCTGGGTCGTACAAAGGAGAATATCAAGTATATTATCCTGGGCGTTATTAACCCCAAAAGCCTCACATTTCCCAATATCAATAATACATTGGCGTTGGTCATAGAGGGCGCGCAATGCGGTTAAACTCATGGTTAGTCCAATTAACCTTGGTCGCGGATCCTTACTCAGAGACCCGTGGGTAGCGTCTCCCTGGGAGTTAAAAAAGTGGGGAATAGTAACTAAAATTCGCATGGCGCGGGTTGACAATAAGTTAAACTGCTAGAATCTAGGGAGTCTCTCAAACGGCTTGAGTCTGTGTCAAAGGCGGTGTCCTGGCTTGACGGAGGGTAGCGGCTTGGGTTAGTAATGACTCCGCAAAGGCGATCGCCTCTTGAACCGATCGCCCACTAGCCAACTGAGCCAATTCTTCCCGCCGCCCGGGAGTATCCAGGACCGTTACCCGCACCACCGTCCGCTGTTTAACCGCCTCCTCCGTATCCTGGGGAGAGTTACCAATAACCACCTTCGCCACCCGAAAATGATGATCCGCCATAGCCGCCACCAGAGGTTGATGAGTGACACACAGAACCTGATGACAATGACTAAGCTGGTATAATTTTTGAGCGATCGCCGTAGCCACCCGTCCCGACACCCCCACATCAATTTCATCAAAAACCAAAGTTCCCGACCCCTCAATTTGGGAAAAGCAGGCTTTCAGGGCTAACAGAAACCGACTCATTTCCCCCCCAGAAGCCGTCTCACTCAAAGGTTTAATCGGTTCACCGGGATTAGGACTCAAACAGAATTGTATCTGGTCAGCGCCCATTGGTGACGGGGAAGTGGGGGTAATTTGCACCTGAAACCGGACACTATCCATAGCCAAAGGCTGCAACTCGGCGATCAGATGAGTTTCCAGACCACGGGCGATTTTTTCACGTTCCCCGCTGAGAAGGTCGCAGACTTGTTTAAGTTTCCCCTGCGCCTCAAAATAAGCCTTCTCCAGAGTTTCCAGGGAATTTTCCCCATCCTCCAGTTGCGCCAACTCCTGCTCAATGGCATTATAATAATCCATCACCTCACGGAGAGTCTGACCATATTTCCGACAAATCTGTTTGAGGTCAGCAATGCGGTCTTCCACCTCCTGGAGTCTTTCCGGGTCCGACTCCAACTGTTCACCATAGCGCCCTATTTGCTGTCCGGCTTCCGTCACTTGTGCTAAAGCATCTTCCACCATAGCCAAAATAGGTTGCAGTTGGGAGTCATATTCCACCAAGTCCCGCAAAACCATTTCCGCCTGACTCAACAGATCCGCCGCGGCCAATTCTCCCTTATCATTCTGATAGAGGGCTTGACAAATGCCATAACTTTGGTGCTGCAACTCCACCACATGACTGAGGCGCTGTTGTTCCTGTTGTAGAGCCTCCAACTCCCCGGCATCGGTCAGATTAGCATTTTGCAGTTCCCTAATTTGATATTGCAATAAATCTATACGCTGTAGCCGTTGCTGGGAGTCTTGGCGGCGTTTTTGTAGGGCGTTTTGCACCTCCCTAGCGCGCATATAAGCCTCCCCAACCCTTTCCCGCAACCGGAGAGTATTACTTCCCCCATACAAGTCTAACCATTCCCGTTGTAGCGCCGGTTTCCCCAACTGTACCGTCTGACCTTGGGCGGTAATTTCCACAAAGCGATCGCGCAGACGGTCTATAATTCCACGACCGACCAGAATGCCATTTAATCGGGATCTACTGCGAAACTTATCCTGATTTACCACCAATTCCCGACAACAGACTACCAGGGAACCATCTACCAGGTCAATTTCCTGTTGTCGAAACCAGTCAATCAAACCAGGGTCTACCTCAAAGCAAGCCTCCAAAATAGAGCGATCGCAACCTGTACGAATACTACGGCGATCGACCTTTCCCCCCAAGACGGCATCAACTGCATCCAAAATAATCGACTTACCCGCCCCAGTTTCCCCGGTAAACACATTCAACCCCGGTCCGAATTCCAGGTCCAGGTGGTCAATTAAGGCAAAATTTTCGATCCGCAGTGATATCAACATATACAGCCTGTTCAGAAATCATCTGATCACATCTCAAAGTCCCTTCTCAAAGTCCCTCTCCAGCCTGTTCAGAAATCATCTGATCACGTCTCAAGGTCCCTCTCCAGCCTGTTCAGAAATCATCTGATCACGTCTCAAAGTCCCTTCTCAAAGTCCCTCTCCAGCCTGTTCAGAAATCATCTGATCACGTCTCAAAGTCCCTTCTCAAGGTCCCTCTCCAGCCTGTTCAGAAATCATCTGATCACGTCTCAAAGTCCCTTCTCAAGGTCCCTCTCCAGCCTGTTCAGAAATCATCTGATCACGTCTCAAAGTCCCTTCTCAAGGTCCCTCTCCAGCCTGTTCAGAAATCATCTGATCACGTCTCAAAGTCCCTTCTCAAAGTCCCTCTCCAGCCTGTTCAGAAATCATCTGATCACGTCTCAAAGTCCCTTCTCAAAGTCCCTCTCCAGCCTGTTCAGAAATCATCTGATCACGTCTCAAAGTCCCTTCTCAAAGTCCCTCTCCAGCCTGTTCAGAAATCATCTGATCACGTCTCAAAGTCCCTTCTCAAAGTCCCTCTCCAGCCTGTTCAGAAATCATCTGATCACGTCTCAAAGTCCCTTCTCAAAGTCCCTCTCCAGCCTGTTCAGAAATCATCTGATCACGTCTCAAAGTCCCTTCTCAAAGTCCCTCTCCAGCCTGTTCAGAAATCATCTGATCACGTCTCAAAGTCCCTTCTCAAAGTCCCTCTCCAGCCTGTTCAGAAATCATCTGATCACGTCTCAAAGTCCCTTCTCAAAGTCCCTCTCCCTCTTTGGGAGAGGGATTTAGGGTGAGGGCAATGTATTAAGCGATTGGTGAACAAGCTGTAGTCGATAGTAGCAAATTGTGCATCATCAACCCGTACCAGTTCCCTCAACCCGATTAGTTCCCGACTCCGTTTAAAATCATATACCAACAGAGGTTGAATTTCTGTCGCCGATGCACTAAATTTTAGCCATGTGGGTGATTGTCGTCAATGAGGGGGGGGTAGTAGTAGCTTGGATCTGTATCAATCTCTGCTGAAACCGATTTTATTTAAAGGCCTGAAAGTCGATCCAGAGTGGGCGCATCATCAAACCTTGGAACTTCTCCATTGGATAGACACCCACAAATCAAATCTCCCCCTATCCTGGCTAGAATCGCAACTACAGCCTCGATTCAGCCTAGTTGACCCCCGACTCCAGCAAACCATGTGGGGGCTAAATTTCATCAATCCCGTGGGGTTAGCCGCTGGTTTTGATAAAGACGGCGTGGCGGCGGGGTTATGGGGAAGTTTTGGCTTTGGGTTCACCGAATTAGGCACAGTGACCTTACACCCGCAACCCGGAAACCCGCGCCCGCGTCTGTTTCGGCTACTAGAAGATGAAGCAGTTTTAAATCGTATGGGGTTTAATAACCAAGGCGCTGCCACCCTAGCCGACCGTTTACAGAATTATACTCCTTCTAGCCTCGGTCCGACAATACCCCTAGGCATCAACCTAGGAAAATCGAAAATCACCCCCCTAGAGGAAGCAGCCAGCGACTATCTTGGGAGTTTTCAGCTATTGCGAGACCTAGGTGATTACTTTGTAGTGAATGTGTCGTCACCGAATACACCAGGTTTGCGATCGCTACAAGGAAGCACAGAACTCAATGAAATCCTAACAGTTTTACAACAGGAAAACATAGCAGCATCGAAGCCCCTATTCATCAAAATCGCCCCCGATCTAGAATGGAAAGCGATCGATGATATAATAGAACTAGCCCGAACCCATAACCTAGCGGGTATAATTGCCACCAACACCACCATTAGTCGGGACAACCTAAAAACCCAATGGTTACCCCAAACCGGAAACCCGATAACTTCCGAAGCCGGAGGAATTAGTGGCGCACCCCTAAGGGAAAGGTCTACCGCCGTCATTCGCCATATATGGGAACAAACCAACGGTGAAATTCCCATCATTGGCGTTGGTGGCATTTTCACCGCCGAGGACGCTTGGGAAAAAATCACGGCTGGGGCTTGTCTCCTCCAAGTATACACCGGATGGGTTTACGAAGGTCCTCTCATGGTACATCGTCTTCTAACGGGACTCCTACAAAAACTAGAACACCACGGACTCAACCACATTTCCCAAGCCATAGGCGTGGCGGGTTCCACAGTCAACCACATTTCCGATATTCCGTAGGGGCGCGCCTCCGCAGTCAACCAAATTTCCGATATTGTGTAGGGGCGCGCCTCCACAGTCAACCACATTTCCCAGCAGTAAGATTAATAAACCCGCCCCCCTCCACAGTCAACCACATTTCCCAGCAGTAAGATTAATAAACCCGCCCCCCTCCAGAGTCAACCACATTTCCGATATTCCGTAGGGGCGCGCCTCCGCAGTCAACCAAATTTCCCAGCAGTAAGATTAATAAACCCGCCCCCCTCCACAGTCAACCACATTTCCGATATTCCGTAGGGGCGCGCCTCCGCAGTCAACCAAATTTCCGATATTGTGTAGGGGCGGGTTCCACAGTCAACCACATTTCCCAGCAGTAAGATTAATAAACCCGCCCCCCTCCACAGTCAACCACATTTCCCAGCAGTAAGATTAATAAACCCGCCCCCCTCCACAGTCAACCACATTTCCCAGCAGTAAGATTAATAAACCCGCCCCCCTCCAGAGTCAACCACATTTCCGATATTCCGTAGGGGCGCGCCTCCACAGTCAACCACATTTCCCAGCAGTAAGATTAATAAACCCGCCCCCCTCCAGAGTCAACCACATTTCCGATATTCCGTAGGGGCGCGCCTCCACAGTCAACCAAATTTCCGATATTGTGTAGGGGCGGGTTCCACAGTCAACCACATTTCCCAGCAGTAAGATTAATAAACCCGCCCCCCTCCACAGTCAACCACATTTCCCAGCAGTAAGATTAATAAACCCGCCCCCCTCCAGAGTCAACCACATTTCCGATATTCCGTAGGGGCGCGCCTCCACAGTCAACCACATTTCCCAGCAGTAAGATTAATAAACCCGCCCCCCTCCACAGTCAACCACATTTCCGATATTCCGTAGGGGCGCGCCTCCGCAGTCAACCACATTTCCGATATTGTGTAGGGGCGGGTTCCACAGTCAACCACATTTCCCAGCAGTAAGATTAATAAACCCGCCCCCCTCCAGAGTCAACCAAATTTCCCAGCAGTAAGATTAATAAACCCGCCCCCCTCCAGAGTCAACCACATTTCCGATATTCCGTAGGGGCGCGCCTCCACAGTCAACCACATTTCCCAGCAGTAAGATTAATAAACCCGCCCCCCTCCAGAGTCAACCACATTTCCGATATTCCGTAGGGGCGCGCCTCCACAGTCAACCAAATTTCCGATATTGTGTAGGGGCGGGTTCCACAGTCAACCACATTTCCCAGCAGTAAGATTAATAAACCCGCCCCCCTCCAGAGTCAACCACATTTCCCAGCAGTAAGATTAATAAACCCGCCCCCCTCCAGAGTCAACCACATTTCCCAGCAGTAAGATTAATAAACCCGCCCCCCTCCAGAGTCAACCACATTTCCGATATTCCGTAGGGGCGCGCCTCCACAGTCAACCAAATTTCCCAGCAGTAAGATTAATAAACCCGCCCCCCTCCAGAGTCAACCACATTTCCGATATTCCGTAGGGGCGCGCCTCCGCAGTCAACCACATTTCCGATATTGTGTAGGGGCGCGCCTCCACAGTCAACCACATTTCCCAGCAGTAAGATTAATAAACCCGCCCCCCTCCGCAGTCAACCAAATTTCCCAGCAGTAAGATTAATAAACCCGCCCCCCTCCACGGTCAACCCAACGCCACCATCTCTCCATCATGTTGGGTTTCACCCAACCTACATGGGTTTTGGGAAGTAAGAGAAAATTACCACCGTTGATTCTGTTAATATTAATTTTTTGGGAAAATTTAGTTACAATATGTAGTAACAGTCAAGGCATGGAATTTGAATGGGATGAAACTAAACGTCTGACGAACCTCCGCAAACATGGCATTAATTTTATTGATGTTCCCCTTGTTTTTGATGGAGATATCGTAACCTTTGAAGATGACCGATTCAATTATGGAGAGCAGAGGTTTGTGACTTTGGGTTTGTTGCAAGGGCGAGTGGTCGCTATTGTCCATACAGAACAAGAAAAATGTATTCGGATTATTTCTGCGAGAAAAGCTACTAAATATGAACAACAAATTTACTTCGAGCAACTCTCAAACTGACTGGAACCGCCTAGACCGGATGACTGATGAAGAAATTGATTTTTCTGATTGTCCTGAAATTACGCCAGAAATGGTTACTAAAGCAGTAGTTAGGCGAGGTTCACCTAATTATCAGACCAAAACACAAGTGACTTTAAGTATTGATAGTGATGTTTTAGACTGGTTTAAATCGCAAGGTCAGAGTTATCAGACTGAGATTAATCGTTTACTGCGATCGCATATGGAAGCCCAGCAATAGCCTTTTTTCCCAATTTGAGTAGGTTGGGTGGAGGTACGAAACCCAACTCCACCGTCTCTCCATCATGTTGGGTTTGACCCAACCTACATGGCTGGGGTTTTGGCAAGTAGTCAACCACATTTCCCAGCAGTAAGATTAATAAACCCGCCCCCCTCCACAGTCAACCCAACGCCACCATCTCTCCATCATGTTGGGTTTCACCCAACCTACTAAAATTATTAATTGTTAATTGTCGCTAATACATCAGCAATAGTCTGGGAAGGGACTCGATCGCTAATAGTTACTGTGCCAATTTCCCTGGGGAGAATAAAGCGGACTTGACCATCTTTCACCTTCTTATCAGTTTGTAGGATGTCGATGATTTCATCAATCTTTAATCCTTGGGGAAGATGAATAGGTAAACCTGCCTTTTTAATCAGTAATTCCTGGCGGCGATCGCCATCATTTCCCCATAATTGCATCTTCACCGCAATTTGACTAGCAGCAACCATCCCAATAGCCACCGCTTCCCCGTGTACCAATTCCAAGTATCCGGTCAGACTCTCTACCGCATGACCGATAGTATGACCATAATTCAAAATCGCCCTCAGTCCCGATTCCTTTTCATCCTTGCTAACCACATCAGCCTTACTTTGACAGGAACGGACTATAATTTCGGTCAGTAGTTCCCCCGTCAAATCATCAATGCTATGGAGGTTATCTGCCTCTTCTAGGCGTTCAAATAACTGTTTATCCCAAATCACCCCATATTTAATCACCTCCGCCATTCCCGCCCGAAATTCTCGTGCTGGTAGAGTCGTCAAAACCTGCGGATCTATCACCACTAAACGGGGTTGATGAAAAGCGCCAATCAAGTTTTTACCCTGGGGATGATTTACCCCTGTTTTCCCACCAATAGAAGCATCCACCATAGCCAGTAGAGAGGTGGGAACCTGTACAACATTAATTCCCCGCAGCCAGGTAGCAGCAGCAAACCCGGTCATATCTCCAATTACTCCCCCCCCTAAAGCGATCATAGTGGAACTACGTTCTAGGCGGTGTTCTAGGGCGCTATTATAGATAGATTGGACCGTGGAGAGTGTTTTATACTGTTCTCCAGCGGGAAGGACTACTGAGGAAACCTGAAAGCCAGCATTCTCCATTGAGGCGATCGCCCTTTGTCCGTAGTGTGCAAAAATTTCTGGGTTAGATACCAATAGGGCTTTTTTTCCTAACTTGAGGGAAGACACCAAAGACCCCAAGCGGTCTAAATTCCCCGCCGCCACAGAAATATCATAGGACATTGGCCCCAAATTCACCCGAATGACAGACGACATGATGGCTTCCTCGTAAATTCCGCTAATTTCCCATAGAAGGCTATATTCTAGCGCAGGTCGTGTTTCAATGGAAGATGCAAAAGTTGACTTATCGGGAGATATTGACGATGACCATTGATGGTGCGATCGCTTATGCTTTACTCTATGTAGTAGCTATCGGCGCTGCGGCTGGCATTATGTTCACCCTGCGACTGGTAAAACTGATCTAAATAGTCTCATAGGCTAATTATGCTGTATCTGCGAACTTAATCTGATTCGCCGATGCAGCATTAATCTATAATTGGGGAAATTAGCGATTTTCGGTATTGAGTTGTTTCTCCAATTTCCGACTGGCTAAAGACATTAAATAGCAGAATAGCCAGTAGAGAACACCCAGGAATAGATAAACCTCCGCATAGCGTCCCAAAAATTGAGGGTTAGCTAAAATTGAACGGCTGATCCCTAGCAATTCTACGAGTCCGACTATGGCTAATAGGGTGGTGTCTTGAAACAGGCTAATAAACTGACCGACAATGGAGGGGATGGAGATTTTTAGGGCTTGCGGTAAGATAATTAAAACCATAGTTAAGGCTGGATTTAGACCTAGGGCTTTAGCGGCTTCATATTGACCCCTGGGGATAGCTTGTAGTCCGCCTCGGACGTTTTCTGCTAGGTAGGCTGAACTAAACATGGTTAAACCTACGATCGCCCTCAAAATGCGATCGGGTCGCATTCCTTCTGGTAAAAATAGGGGGAGAAGAATTTGACCCATAAACAGAATGGTAATTAGGGGTAAGCCTCTGATAATTTCAATATAGGCGATGGATAATCCTCTAATTACTGGTAAATCGCTTTGTCTACCTAAAGCTAATAAAACACCGATGGGAAAACATAGTAAAATGCTAATTACTGACATCAGCAAGGTTAGCATTAATCCTCCCCATAGGTCGGTGGAAACTCCCCTTAATCCTAAGCCGCCACCTATTAACCACAGGCTGATAATTAATAGCACAAACCAAGAAAAAGGCAGCCATTTTCCCAGTAGAGGTTTCCGGCTGCCAATTTGTCGCCCTCCCCAACTGCTAAATACAAAGACAAATAATAGGGCGATCGCTATGATACGATAAGATATGGCAGTTGGTAATAAAGCCATTAACATGGCGACGACACTCAGGAAAATGACAATATTTTGGCTGAAGAGGATGGTTTGGCGGCGGGCTAAAAATCCCCAGGTCAGACCTGATAAAATGCTAACTATTCCCAACAATAACCACAAGCGCCAATATTGATCACTGGGAAACCGACCGACCATAAATAGGTGCAAATTGGCGGGGATTACTTCCCATTGGGCGACTAATCTCGCCCAGGATACAAACCCTACTAACATCCACAGTAGGAAACTGGCGATCGCTATGGTAACTAACCCATTGTACCAGGTATTAAACAGGTTATCACGCAGCCATTGGGGAAAGTCTGTTGACTGGGAAGGGGCTTGACGGTTTAAGGTGGGTTCAGGATTTGCTGTCATTTTTAGAATAGGTAATTCTTAACTGTGATGGTAGGGAAGGTTGGGGATTTTGATATTTGCTAAAAACTCCCTGTTAGTCACGGTTGACTGTAGTTATCTTTCCTGAAGTTGAACCCGGCGATTAAGGAAGTTCATAAATAGGGAAATAATCAGGTTAATGGTGAGATAGGCTGCCATAATAATTAGCATGACCTCTACCGCCCTCCCACTCTGGTTAAAGGTGGTGTTAGCAACATTATAAAGGTCAGCGTAGGCTACAGCGATCGCTAAACTGGAATTTTTCGCCAAGTTCAAATATTGACTATTGAGAGGAGGAATAATCACCCGCAAAGCCTGGGGAAACACGACCAGACGCATGACTAAACCTGATTTTAACCCTAGGGACCCGGCGGCTTCCCATTGTCCTTTGGCTACAGATTGAATCCCGGCGCGGACAATTTCGGCAATATAAGCAGCAGTATAAAATACTAACCCCACTAACAAAGCACTAAATTCAATAGTTAGCCTGAGACCACCTCGTAAAATGGGATTGTTTTCGCTTCCGATAATGGCGGGAACTTCCCAACCAAAGCCAAACAGGATGATTAACAACGACACTAGGGCGATGATACCTAGGGCGATTAATTGGGGTTGACCAGAAACCCCCTTTTCTACCATAATTTTAGTGCGTTGTTTCCAAATTACAAAAGAGGCGATCGCTGCTATTACCAAAAACCCTAACCACACCCAGATTAGAGAACTAGATGGCCAAGGAATAAAAATCCCCCGCTGAGTTAGGAAAATGGCATTAAAAACCCCCAGGCGATCTCTCACTGGGGGTAGTTGCAGAAATATCCCATACCAGAATAGCAGTTGTAGCAGTAGGGGGGTATTCCTGACTATTTCTACATATACTAACCCAATTTGACGCACTAGCCAGTTACCGGAAAAATAGGAAATTCCCGCAACAATTCCTACAATGGTCGTCAGGATAATCCCAAAAAACATCACTCGCAGCGTGTTCACTAAACCCGCTAGGAGAACCTGTCTATAGGGATCTGTCGGTTGGTAGGGGATGATACTTTCACCGATCGCAAATCCGGCGGTACTATTTAAAAATCCGAACCCGAACCTAATTCCGCTTCTTTGTAGGTTCTGATTCAGGTTAATGGTAAATATGCTAATAATCGCGATCACAATTACTAGGATGATTACCTGGAAGGCGATTTTCCAGAAGCGATCGTCTCGCCAAAGGGGGATTTTCGGTTGATTTGGATTCGTTGTCATTTTCCCTGATTTGTGATTTTGGGTGCGGTATTTTCAGCATAATTAACTACTGCTAAAATAGCCGTACAAATTGCTACTAATTGACCACTGATTTTCCCAATTTTATTGAGAGTCTTTATCATTAGTTAATATTCTTGCCCACAATAACTGGGATGATCATAGTACAAAATTAGCCCATGTAGTCAACTGGCAATCAACCAGGAAAACCCGATAAATAGCCGCGCCACCACCGCCAGAGGGGTTGAAAGTCCCATATATACCCGCAACCGCGCCTAACCAGGAGTGGGAAGCGGGCTGATATTGTCTCATCTTACTACCGCGCCATGTTCAACCGCAATCACTTTTGGCGGCTGACTCGGGAAAATCCCCATCTGGGAAAATTCCATAAAACTTAACACCAACTTAGTGAGAATCTATACGAATAATGTCCTATGATGGTAGGGGGTATTGATTGGAAAGTTTATCAATAAACCCGGCACACAGTTAAAGGAAGGTTAACAAAACTAACGATGTCTGAGTCTGCTATCTTGGATATGGTAGGGATCTCAAAGCAGTATCCCAACACTTACACCCCCGCCGTCGAGGATATAAGCATAACCTTGAACCAGGGAGATATTCTGAGTCTACTGGGTCCGTCTGGATGTGGTAAAACTACTCTGTTGCGGATAATTGCAGGGTTTGAACAGCCAGATAGGGGAGTGGTAGAGATTGCGGGACAGGTGGTTTCTGGGTTAAAACAGTGGGTTCCCCCAGAACGTCGGGGGGTGGGTATGGTGTTCCAGAATTATGCCTTGTTTCCTCACCTGACAGTAGCCAAAAATATTGCTTTTGGTTTGGAAACTCTCCGCCAAAAATCCCCCAAACAACTACAGTTGCGAGTGGCGGAAGTGTTAGAATTGGTGGGGTTGTCGGGATATGCCGATCGCTATCCCCATGAAATCTCTGGGGGACAACAGCAACGGGTGGCTTTAGCACGAGCCTTGGCCCCTAATCCGGCGTTGGTATTATTGGATGAACCCCTGAGTAATTTAGATGTACAAGTGCGGCTGAAATTGCGCCAGGAATTGCGGGAAATTCTGAAAGCAGCACGAGCATCAGCGGTGTTTGTTACCCATGACCAAGAAGAGGCTTTATCAATTTCTGACTGGGTGGCGGTAATGCGCCATGGACATTTGGAACAGTGGGGGACTCCAGAGGAAATTTACCTAGAACCGGCTTCTCGGTTTGTGGCGGAGTTTGTTACCCAGGCTAATTTTATCCCAGCACAGCGCCGGGGGAATTTGTGGGAAACTGAGGTGGGCTGTTTTGCGATCGCCTCTAACTTGGATTTAGATGATGATTCCGATATCACTGAAAAAGCAGATTTGATGGTGCGCCAAGAAGATTTTATCCTCAAACCTGACGAAACGGCTTCGGTGGTGATTCGCGATCGCCAGTTTTTGGGTCGCGAACTTCATTATTGTTTACAGGTTCCTTCTGGAGGTGAACTGATTGCTCGTACTCCCTTCGGAGGGGGATCGCTTCCTGTCGGTATGCGAGTACAGGTGATGTTTCCTCAAGACTCCGTGCGCGTGTTTCCCTCTGTTTCTGGCTCTGGAACTCCCAGATCAGCTTATGTATCGGCTCCCCATTAAGGTAGTCCCCCCGAATTTTGCTTTACAAAACTTTAAATTTTTCCGGTTCTGATCACAAAGATTAACCAAATGTTGAATTGTGATCAGTTTTTGGTAAGATCTGGTTAGAGCAGCTAAGTTGTAGAACGGCTGAGGAGGGGGTAATGCCAAGAAAGAAAAAACGGGGAGTCACGACTTTGTATTCAGAAACTAAGGTAAAAATAGGGGTGTCGCTAACACCCACAGGAGCGAAATTATTAAGCACAACTGCTAAAGAGTTGGGTCTGTCGCGTTCGGAATTTGTCGAACGTATTGCTAGGGGTGACTTTAAGATCTCTATGGATGAAGAAGGCACAACTATTAGCCTGGCTAACACTAATACACAAACAGAAGTTGATGATCAATCCGATGATAGCCCGGCTATTACCGCCGAATTAGAAAAGCGATCGGCTGAATATGATCAACTTCAGCAGGAATACGAAACCCTGCAAAAACAAGTTATAGAACAGGCGAATACTATCGCTGAACTAGAACAAAAACTAGGTCATTTCCCAGAATTACAAGCGCAACTTGAAAATAGTGTTCCGGCTAAGGAATATCATCACGTTCAGCAAGAACTCCAACAACATAAAGACTCAATTACTGACCTGAAAAAACAGCTTAAACGGATTGGAGAACTTGAGAGTAAACTGGCGAACACGGTTTCTCTGGAAGACCACGAAGCGCTGAAACAGCAAAATCAGGAAACTCTTAATCAACTCCAAAGCCAACTGGGTGACTCTCAGAAGCTACAACAGCAATTAGAACAGCAGAAATCTACTGTGGCTGATTTGCAATCACAGTTAAAACAAACGGTGACGGCTGAGGTTCACCAAAAGCTACAACAGCAATTGGAACAGCATAAATCTACTGTGGCTGATTTGCAATCACAGTTAAAACAAACGGTGGCGGCTGAGGTTCACCAAAAGCTACAACAGCAATTGGAACAGCATAAATCTACTGTGGCTGATTTGCAATCACAGTTAAAACAAACGGTGGCGGCTGAGGTTCACCAAAAGCTACAACAGCAATTGGAACAGCATAAATCTACTGTGGCTGATTTGCAATCACAGTTATCTGCAAGTGTTTCCATGGACACCTACCAGAAACTCGAACAGGAAGCAGAACAACACAAAAACCTGATTAATCAGTTACAAGAACAGTTAGAAAATCGACAAACAGAAATAGCCGAGGTTCGGCAAAAACTTACTCGGATTGCGGAACTGGAAGCTATGATATCACAAACTGTTCCGGCGGATAAGTATAGCGCTTTACAAATACAATCAGAACATCAGCGCTATATGGTTGAAACCATGAAAAAACAGTTGTGGGATTTGGTAAGTTCAGACCATAACCTAGAGTTTGGAGAACTGGAAACTGTTGATGGTCTGGTTAAATGCTGTGGGCTGGTTAGGCAAAAATTAGAGTCACAGACGCGGGCGATTTCGGCTTTACAACAAAGAACTCAGGAGTTGCAGAGTTTGGCAATGTTGGCTGAGTCTCATTTGAATAAGTGGAGTAACCGCATTTTTTCTAAGACTTATTAATTGCTGCTGTCAGTTTCTCTATGGGTTAATTTCAAGGCTAAAAAAAGGGCGCATCAGTCAGGTAAAATGCGCCCCCAGGGTCTTGAAAAGGTTAGTGATGATTAAACAGTTAGATTAAACAGTTAACTGCTCGATCGCTTTTGTTTCCGGGTTGATGGACATTTTTTTCAGCCAGCTATAGTTAGCAGCTAAAGCACCAAAAAAGGTTTGATGTACGGCATAATTAACCCCAAATTCTTCACAAACTTCTGCTAAAATCGGAGCAATTTTAGGATAATGGATGTGGCAGATATGAGGAAATAGATGGTGGACGGTTTGATAGTTTAATCCCCCTACATACCAGTTAATAATTGGGTTGTTGGGGGCAAAATCAACGGTGGTTTTTACTTGTGCGATCGCCCATTCATCATCAATGTGTAAATTGTCGGGGTCTAAAAATTCCGCCGGTTCAATGACATGGGCTAACATAAATACGACACAGGCGACCAGTCCATGGGTCATATAAACAATAGAAGCGCCGATAACTGCTTCTAAGGGAGAATAACCAACGGCGATCGGTATAATTAAAAACACAGCCACACCGAAGGCTTTAAAGGCGAGTAAGGTTGCTATATCTACCCATGTCGGGGAGGGGATTTCGTGGTCATGATATTGGCGCTTAAATAGCATAGTTTGCACATCTGCTATAGACCAATAGTAGGGGATAAACGGATAGACAAACCAAATGAACCAATGTTGATAGCGATGATACCAGCGATATTCCATGCTAGGAGACATCCGCACCAATTCATCCCCATGAATTTCCACATCATGACCTAAAATGTTGGTGTAGGTATGATGAAGTACATTGTGGCGAAACTTCCATAAATAACTAGAAACTCCGATCGCATCATGGGTTAATCCAGATAGATAATTCACCCATTGATATTTAGAATAACCTCCATGATTTCCGTCATGGCTAATGTTAAAACCGACGGCGGAAACTCCAAAACCTAAAACAATGCAACCCAGTAGTTTCATCCATAGCACATCAGGACCAAAAACCACGAAGGTCCAAGCTGATACTACCCAAGCCAAAATAATTGCTGTTTTCAGGTACATGGCGGGGTTATCACGAGGGGAAATATTCTCCGCTTCCAAATAAGCGTTTACTCGACGATTTAGCTCTTTGCGGAACCCAATACTTTTCCCAAAAGTTACTTTTGACGTTGTTGATGTCATTAAACCCAATTTTTATTGATCACAAGCATGAGATTATAACACTGGTGGCAAAAAAAACTTCACTGTCAACCCATATCCCTAAAAATTAAGGTTTTTTTAAGACTTTTGTGGAGATAGCCCACACCATGGCCAGCCATTAGGGAATCATGGAACTTGATTATATTTCGCAAATATCAACAGTGGAGAACATAGGCAAATGTCAATAATTGCTGGCAAAATTAGTCCCCCAAAATTGGTATTTTGGCAAATTTATTGTATAATTCAATTGGGGATATTAACCTTAAATATCCTCACCTGAAATAGGAGAAAGTTATGCAAGAAATGTCTCAGGGGGCAACGGGACTACGACAACGTATCGCCCAACTATCAGCCAATCCTAATGCTCAAGCCATTGCCATTGGAGTGACAGCAGTAGCGCTGACCCCGGTGGTTTTGCCCCTGGTTAAGCCAGTTCTGAAGGCTACGATTAAAACGAGCGTTACTTTGTTTGAAAAAGCTAAAGTCGCTATGGCTGAAACTGGGGAAATGGTGGCAGACATAGCAGCAGAAGCCAAAGCGGAAGCCTTGACCGAAGCCCAAAAAAGGGCTAGTTTAAAGTCGGCTATTTCTACCCCGCAACTCTCGCCCAACCAGGAATAAGCTAAAGGGGGATTGAGACTATAATTATAGGTGGCTTGAATATTCTATCAGCCACCTGTGGATGTATTACGATTAATTCAAAACTGATAATTCGTGAGCATTCCCATGGTTGAAAGCCTCAGAACTTGGGGTAATCATGGGCTTATAGATAGAATTGGATAACTCCCGTTCCTTAGCTTCTGCTATCCACTGAGAGAGTGGAATTTCTCGACGACGTGATGAAGATAACCGGGGTTTACTAACTGTCTTGGTGTTTGTTTGAGAAATTTTAGTAATAGCTGGCAGGAGTTTCGGCCCTAAAACCAACACCCCCAGGCCTACCCAAGTTAAGGGATGATTGCCATGTCCATCCTCGATCATCTCTTTAAAATGAAAGGTGAGTACCGATTTTTCCAAATGAATCAGAGACATAACCCGTTCGACTCAAATATAATAACATCAAAATTCTGCTATTTATCAGGTTAGCAGGATTTGGCGCATAACTGACAACTATTTGCAACAATTTGTATCAGGCGAGGAACTAGCCCGGACAATTATCAATTATTGCAGAAGAAGTCAAGAAACCCGGTTTCTCAGCCACCAATGGACAGCGGAACCGGTCCCGACAATTATCAATTATTGCAGAGATCAAGAAACCCGGTTTCTCAAAGAAACCGGGTTTCTCAGCCACCAATGGACAGCGGAACCGGTCCCGACAATTATCAATTATTGCAGAGATCAAGAAACCCGGTTTCTCAAAGAAACCGGGTTTCTCAGCCACCAATGGACAGCGGAACCGGTCCCGACAATTATCAATTATTGCAGAGATCAAGAAACCCGGTTTCTCAAAGAAACCGGGTTTCTCAGCCACCAATGGACAGCGGAACCGGTCCCGACAATTATCAATTATTGCAGAGATCAAGAAACCCGGTTTCTCAAAGAAACCGGGTTTCTCAGCCAGGAATTGAGAATTGACTGGGGAGGCGCGCCCCGACCATTATTAATTATTAATTATTAATTATTAATTATTAATTATTAATTGTTCGAGGTCAAGAAACCCGGTTTCTCAAAGAAACCGGGTTTCTCAGCCACCAATGGACAGCGGAACCGGTCCCGACCATTATTAATGATTGCAGAGATCAAGAAACCCGGTTTCTCAAAGAAACCGGGTTTCTCAGCCAGGAATTGAGAATTGACTGGGGAGGCGCGCCCCGACCATTATTAATTATTAATTATTAATTATTAATTATTAATTATAAGAAACCCGGTTTCTCAAAGAAACCGGGTTTCTCAGCCAGGAATTGAGAATTGACTGGGGAGGCGCGCCCCGACCATTATTAATTATTAATTATTAATTATTAATTATTAATTATTAATTATTAATTGTTCGAGGTCAAGAAACCCGGTTTCTCAAAGAAACCGGGTTTCTCAGCCACCAATGGACAGCGGAACCGGTCCCGACCATTATTAATTATTAATTATTAATTATTAATTATTAATTGTTCATCTGGTGTTCAACTAGGGGTCGGAGACTATTCATTCCGGCGGCGATCGCTGAACCATTGTGGATAGCAGTAGCCACTAAGGGATTAAGTCCTACGGTGGAAGCCAACCCCAAAGCTGCTAAATTCGGGGCGACGACGAGAGCGATATTTTGGTCAATTAAATTGCGAGTTTGACGGGCGATATCAATGGCTTCTAAAACGTCTAAGAGGTTATTATTCATCAACACTACGTCGGCGGTTTCACGAGCAATATCAGAACCATGTTGAAAGGAAATGGAAACATCCGCATAAGCCAAAGCGACGGAATCATTTAATCCATCTCCGATAAAGGCGACAGTCCGACCGGCGCGATGTAAATCACGAACAATACGAGCTTTTTCATCGGGGAAGGCTTCTGCATAAACCCGCGATTTGGGAATCCCTAATTGTTCAGCAACTAAGGCGGCGCGTTGGGGGTTATCTCCGGTGAGTAAATGGACTTCGATCGCATAATTTTTTTGCAGGGCTTGTATGAGGCGATCGCTTTCTGGTTTCAGGGGGTCAGTATATTCAATCACCCCTTGAAAATCGCCATCACAAGCGACATAAATTTGGGTCATTTGGCTAGTAGAAATCAGGGAATTATCACCCCAATTAACCCGCTGTTGTTCGAGAAAACGTTGACTTCCCACCAATACCTGATGACCTTCAATTTCGGCTCGTACTCCCAAGCCTAAATCATAGAACCATTCTCCTCGTGGGGGAATAGTAATGTCAAGTTGAGCAGCATAATTAACGATCGCCTCGGCGACAGGGTGATTAAGTCTCATTTCCGCGGCCGCCGCCAGTTTTAGCAGTTCGGTTTCGGACATTCCTCCGGGAAGCGTCCGCACGGCAGCGATCGCAATTTCACCCTCGGTTAGAGTTCCGGTTTTATCAAAAACCACGGTATCAACTTCGGCGAGTTGTTCCAAAGTCCGACCACTGCGAACCAAGATACCATGGCGGGTTGTATGATTTAATGCACCCCAAAAGGCTGTCGGAATTGACACTCTAATTCCGGTGACAAAATCGAGGGTAAGAATAGCGGCAGCCCTAGCAGCATCTCGGCTAGTAACTAATACAATACCCGCCAAAAGTAGAGAAGGCAAGATTAACCTATCTGCGACTTTTTCGGCATAATTAGCCATGCGGGTATCATAAACGGGAGCCTTTTGTAATAATTCTATACTCAAAGCAGCTCTAGTTTGAGAACCGACGCGATCGGCTTTTAAGTAAAGCTGTCCTGAACGCACCAAAGTCGAAGCTAAAACCGACTCTCCCACCCGTTTAACTAATGGCATTGCTTCCCCAGTTAAACCCTGTTCATCAATAACGGCTTCCCCTTTTAATATCGTACCATCTACGGGGATTTGTTCCCCCGGATAAACGACGACTTTATCCCCCACCTGAAGGCGATCGCTTGGGATTTTTTGCGGGGGTAAATCATCATCCACCACCACCCATGCAAACCTACCAATAGCATCCATCAAACTCGCCGTGCGTACCTCCGTCGCCCGCGCCGTTTGTTCCCGAATTACATCCCCCAATTCATGCAGTAAAATCACCATAGCCGGGGTAACTAACTTACCCTGAGTCGCACTTAAACTCAAGGCGAGAAAATCCAGACAATCAATATTTAACCGTCGCTGATTAATCAGGCTATTAAAAGCCCGTTGAGCCACAGGAAAAGCCGCTAGAATAAACGCTATTCTCGCCACAGGGCGCAATGGTGTTAATTGCGGAAACCGACTTAAAACCGCCAACGCAGTGGCTATAATTGGCAGCCGCAGACTCGACTCGTTTTCCTCTACAGTCCCTGATTTTTCAGGGGTTTTCGGCTCATTATTAACACCATAAATTGGCTTATCATAAAATTGATGATTTGTCAAGTCTTTGACTACATTAATCACCAAATTTGATAAATCAACCGCCGCCAATTTATTCGGGACATATTGCACCACCATACAGGCGGCTATGGGGTTAATCCGCACATAGGTAATACCGGAGTTTTTTGCTAAAATCGGCTGAATTTCAGTAGCTAATTGGGGATATTTAGCTAATAGGGGAATACGAAAGCGAGTCCGTCCAGCTACCTGATGAATAACCTGGCATTCTTGATTAGATAATGATGTTGATATCGCGGTAGTCATGATGTGGGTTCAGAATCATCGGAGACGGAATTTGTATCAGGTTCAGCAGTAGTTTCAGCCTTTTCTAGGATAGTAACTAAATACATACCTAACTCCAATTCCGAAACCCCAGCCGGGTCATATTGAATAATCAAAGATGCAGCGGTGCGGTTAATGCGTACCGACTTAACTCGCTGTTCCTCAGACAACAGTTTTTCTAAGCGTTTCGCATAGAGAACATCAGTCATTAAACGGGGAATACGCAACCGAAGCCGTCCGGGTATAGAATGAACAATAGTATAATCTTCGGTTTCAGTTGTGGTAGCTGTGGGACTATTATCTTGATGGTTATTAGGACTTGTGGCTTGAGTGGAATTAGTAGCGGGAGAGTTAGCCTTAGCCTCCTGCTTCAATTGGCGAACTAATTGGCGAATAATTGCAGCCATTAACAGGTTAACTATCAAGGCTTGCGCCCCCCGTAGCCGCAGGCGACTGGTAACTAATAAACCTGCTACCACAGGTAAAATCGTCACCACTTCCTCATAGTCTTCTAACCACCGACCTATTTGGGGAAGAATGTCGGGGTTTTCTGCGGTTTGAATTTCGGTAGATAATGCTGAATCCGTCATGGTCAATTTACCTTATTTTCAGGACAGTATACCATAGATAATTCACGAACCCAATAACTAGGAGAATTGACAACCTCTCCGGCGCTGATGTCGGTGTCCACCATAACAGTTGTTTTGATTAGATATGGCTATGGTTTGAGTACGTCTGGTGACACAACGTTTAAAGGCGGGTAAATGGTTTTCTTGGGATGCACGTTGCAAATTTAAGAACACATTTTGTACATCCCAGTAATTTGATGTGGCTTTCAATAACCTTTGATACATTTCCCCATTTTCAATTTCGGCTTTAACTCCTTGTTCGCAGGCTTCTTGTACTGAGTTAGGGGGAATTATACGAGTTTCCCAATCATCCTCTGGTATGGGAATATTATACCTAATAAACAGTGGAATTAATGCCTGTATATGCCTTTTTTCGGCTTCGATAATATTCACAAAGGGTCTAATCGGTCCGAATTTTTGGATAATTAACCGATAGGTAGCACAGGCTTTATATTCATCCTGTATGGCTTCACATAAAGCCTGTTTAAGACTATCCAGGGCTGGATTATCTGACATTTTGATTAACTCCTGATTAACTCATTAAATTAGGGAGATATCCATTCGTAAAACTCGATCGCTTCTGGGGAGCAACTATGACAGCCCCCGCAGGCTTTACCCTCCACTTTACAAACTCGCCCCTTTCTAATTAATTTGCCCAGCATGAATCGCAGGGTATCAGCATCAATTTTCATCTGATGTTCTAATTCTGTCAAAGAAACGCGACCATGATTTCTGAGATGATTTTGCAGTTGTTGAAGTAGCATAGTTGACGACGGGATAAATGGTGCGATCGCTAGTCTCTATGGTATCATGAATATACCTGTTAACACCGATAACCATAAATTCACAAATCCTTGAGACTAGCTACAGCCAAAAGGCTAATAACCTGCTTTTTTGGCAAGTCTAACCCTGGCTACAAACGGGGAGAATGGCGACGGTTGCTAACAGCTTTGAGACTAACTAAAGTAGCACCCATGACGATACATAGTCCCATCAATAAACCCAAAGCCTCTCCGGTATTTTGTGATAAAGTCATCGCCTGATAGTAGAAACTAGCAACCCAGTAGGCTAGTCCAGTAGTCCAAAGCGCCACAAACACCGTCCAACCGAGATTAGTTTCCCGGTAAACAGCAGCAATGGCAGACACACAGGGGAAATAAAGCAACACAAATAACAGGAAAGCAAAAGCGGCGGTAGAACTACCAAACCTTTGAGACATTTGACCAAAGGTGCTATAACTAACCTCCTGTGCTGTGGCGGCTTCTTCCTGATTATCAGTGCTTTCCATAATACTTAAACCAATGGGATCAAGTATTTGATTACCTAAATCAGCTAAGTTAGCGGGAATACTAGCAAAGGCTTCGGCGATACCTCCCCAAAAACTAAATTCTTCTTCGGGTTCTTCCACTGAGTCGGCAGCGGATGCTTCATCAGCCCCTAATTGCTTATAAAGGGCATCCATACTGCCAACCATGACCTCTTTAGCAAATACTCCGGTAAATAAGCCGACAGTAGCCGGCCAATTATCTTGAGTGATTCCCATGGGGCTAAAAACTGGGGTAATTGTGCGACTAACGGCACTTAAAAGAGAATCCTGGCTATCCTGTTTCCCGAAAGAACCATCAGTGCCGACAGAATTTAATAAACCCAGAATTAACACGACAATAACAATCATTTTCCCGGCGCGGGTGATAAAGGCTTTTAACCTTTCCCAAGCGCGGATTAATACACCTTTGGCGGTGGGAATATGATAGGGGGGTAATTCCATGACAAAGGGTGCAGATTGACCGCGTAAGAGGGTATGCTTCATGACTAACCCGGTGAACACGGCTGCTAAAATCCCGATGATGTAAAGCAAGAAAACGATATTTTGTCCGTTTCTGGGGAAAAATGCGGCTACAAACAGGGCATAAACTGGCAGGCGCGCCCCACAGGACATAAAGGGATTCATTAAGACGGTCATTAGGCGATCGCGAGGATTTTCTAAAGTCCGGGTTGCCATAATACCGGGAATATTGCAGCCAAAACCGACCATCATTGGCACAAAAGACTTACCCGGAAGCCCCATAAACCGCATAAACCGATCCATAACAAAGGCGGCGCGGGCGAGATAGCCAGAGTCTTCTAAGATGGCTAGACAGATAAACATTAAGCCAATTTGGGGGATAAATGTAGCAGTGGTTTGGATACCGCCGCCAACTCCTTCGGCTAGAGTACCGATTAACCAACCGGGGGCGTTAATTTGCTCAAGGCCATGAGCCATGCCATCTACAAATACGGTACCAAAGGCGATCTCAAAAAAGTCGATAAATGCGCCGCCAAAGTTAATGGAAATCAGGAACATCAGGTACATGACTACCAAAAAAATGGGTATACCCCAGGCGCGACTGAGGACTACCTGATCAATGTGATCGGAAACGTGCTGTTGTACTAGGTCCGATCGCTGTGTGATACCCTGTAACATCTGATGAATCCAGCTATAGCGCGCATCAGCAATCAATAAGTCGATATCTTCTCCCAGGGTTTGGTGTATGCGGTGGCGGTGGGTGGCAATTTGCTTAACGACATCTTGATTAACCAAACTTTGGCGATCGTCATATTGCAATAAACTGAGACTTTGCCAACGATAGTCTGGGGGTAAGTAGTTATATTGTTGGGCTATAGATTCGGTAATTTCATTGAGGGCGGCTTCGATAAGGGCTGGATAGGCGACTTTAGCTTGGGGGCGGTCTGCCATAAGTATGGCATCTCGGACAATTTCCCGCAGTTGTTCTACCCCTCGCCCAGAACTAGCACTCATGGGAATTACCGGACAGCCTAAGCGATCGCCTAATTGTTGGGCATCAATGGTAATTTGCCGCTGCTGGGCTATATCTATCATATTCAGGGCGATCGCGATCGGCAAACCCATTTCCAGCAGTTGGGTGGTTAGATACAGATTTCGCTCTAGGTTGGACGCATCTACGATATTGATAATTAAGGTGGCTTCACCCGATAGTAAATAGTCTCGCGCTACCTGTTCATCTAATCCAGTGCTGGCATCTTCCACGTCCAGAGAGTAAACCCCTGGCAGGTCAATCACCTTGATGGCCTGGTTTTGATAACGATAGCTTCCCTCTTTCCTTTCTACGGTAACTCCGGGCCAGTTACCTACCCGCTGATTACTACCAGTTAAAGCATTAAATAGGGTCGTTTTCCCACAGTTAGGGTTTCCCACCAAAGCAATACAGGACATCGCAGCCTTATTATCGGTTTGGCGGTTCAGTTCCATAGACTGACTCACAATTTTGTTCCTCCTTTAGGATGGGTTGATCAATGCCACCTGGAGGGCATCTGCTTCGTCTTTGCGTAAACTCAGGTTAAATCCCCTGACCTCAATTTGGGTTGGGTCTCCTAAAGGTGCGTGGCGTTTGACTGTAAATTCCACCCCTGGAGTTAATCCCATGGCTAATAATTTCCGTTTGTAGCTACGGGCGGCGGGGTCATAACCAACCACCCGCAACCGAGAACCGATCGCCGCATGGCGCAACTGCACAACATTAGTCTTATTCATTGATGAGAGTTTCCTTTTCGACTGGGTGAGGTTTTCTGTGGCGACCTGAATATTCTCAGCCATATCTGCCCCCAGTCCTAAGCGATGGTCGCCTAGGGCGATAATCACTGATCCACTGGTTGTGGAACTAATGACATTTAATTCTACACCTGGCATTAACCCCATCCCCATTAGACGGGTATTGCCTCCGGCACAATTGAGAGCAACTATATATAAGCGATCGCCTACCTTCGCCTCGGACAAAGCAAAGGTTCCCGGAATTGATGATTCGCCCACTACAACCAATGATTCTGGTGATTCACTTATGGTGCGAGCATGACCAGTGTTGTCTTTGAGGTAAGTAAATCCTGACCAGCTTGAGCCACCATCAAAGCCGTTCACGGATACATCGGCACAGTAGTTATCATTGTCCATAATCTATTGGCTCTCTGTTGAGCTAATTGAGAATTAATTTTAATTAATACCATGTAACTAAGTAAAAATCCCATTGTTAATAAATTTTTAACAAACCCCCTTGTTTGGAAAAAGCAAAAGATTATACTACAAAAATTAATTTTGTCAACCCCTTGCAATATTTGTTTGCAGTGTGTTACATTTGTTTACAAGAAGTCAGAGAGGCAAAAATACTATGGTTCGTGGACAAATTATGGAAGAAGGTGGACGCGCAAATGTTTACGCGATCGAACCCCAAGTATATGTAGAGGAATCGCAACAATTCGGTTTCAACAAATACGCAGAGAAACTCAACGGACGACTAGCTATGATCGGGTTTATATCCGCCCTAGCCTTAGAAGCATTAACCGGACATGGTGTAATTGGCTGGTTAACTAGCCTGTAAAACCCAGATTTTGTCAACCTATAATTCAGTAGCATTTCGGAGACTTGTATGAAAACAGATTTTAACTTTCCTAACAAATACTTAATCGGACCTGTAATCTTTCGACCGGACTTTAACAGTACCTCAGAAGTAATTACAGCTAACCAAGCCTGGTCTTTATTCTTCACAGGTGGTCAGGAAGACAAAGCCCTTGGTTATAATGCAGAATACGGCAGGTTTTTTACAAATTTACTGATGGCGATCGCCGTTAGTGGCGCTATTGGGGCTTTGATTTTCACTAACTTAGTCTAAGTCATCAAATTTACCTATCTCTCCCTATTCACTAATAACAAACCGTCCCTGTTTAGAAATAAGCAGGGACTTTTTTGGTTTTTCCCCGAATTCGCCCAACCTGTGATAAGATATTCCCGATATCGGTTCTAAGGGAAATCAGCCTTTAGAGGAAAGGGGGAAAGTCCGGTGTAAGTCCGGCGCTGTCCCGCGACTGTGATGGGACTCTGTTAGTCTCTCAGTCAGAATGCCCGCCGATAAGTAACCTATTGTTGATTCATCTGCGAGGTATGGATGATGGTTGATTTAGTATTTTCACAATCTAAATATCATAGCGATCGCCCATCTAAACTCTAGGAAAATCTCAACATTTATAGATAGCAAATCGCTATAATTTCGGAGGAGTCAAAAAACCGTGCATAAAATTCCTGTAACCATTATCACCGGATTTTTAGGGGCTGGAAAAACCACCCTGATCCGCCATTTACTGCAAAATAACCAAGGTCGTCGGATCGCGGTATTAGTCAATGAATTTGGCGAAGTAGGTATTGATGGCGAAATCCTCAAATCTTGCCAAGTTTGTGACGAAGAAGAAACGGAAACTAATATCATCGAATTAGCGAATGGTTGTCTGTGTTGCACCGTCCAGGAAGAGTTTTTGCCGACTATGCAAGAACTACTTAAACGCCAAGATGCGATTGATTCGATATTAATAGAAACCTCTGGTTTGGCTTTACCAAAGCCACTGGTTCAAGCCTTCCGATGGCCGGAAATTCGCACGAAAGCGACGGTAGATGGTGTGATTACGGTAGTTGATAGTGAAGCCCTAGCCAATGGTCAACTGGTGGGAGATTTAGAGGCTTTAGAAAAGCAGCGTCAAGCGGATGAAACTTTGGAACATGAAACACCAATCGAGGAGTTATTTGAAGACCAGTTAGCTTGTGCTGATTTGGTACTTTTGACGAAAGGCGATCGCATTGATGAAGAGTCTCAGCAGCGGGTTCAACAATGGCTAAAACAGGAGTTAACCCCAGGAGTGCAGACGGTTTCCTGTCAGCAAGGTAAAATTTCGGCTGACATATTATTAGGCTTTAATGCAGCGGTAGAAGACCATCTGGACAGTCGCCCTAGTCACCATGACCAGGAAGAAGAACACGAACACGATGATGATATCAATGCTGTGCATTTAGTCTTAGATCCAGTTAAGGACTCCGCCAGTTTAGTTAATCAATTAAAAGCGATCGCCCAGCAGTGGGAAATCTACCGCATCAAAGGTTTTATAGCCGTAGCAAATAAACCCATGCGGATGGTAGTTCAAGGAGTCGGAAACCGATTTGATACCTTCTTCGATCGCCCCTGGAAAGCCGACGAACCTCGCCAAACTCAACTGGTGTTTATTGGTCGTAGTCTTAATCAAGAACAAATAGCCACTTCTTTGCAGTCAGAAACCATGGCGTTAAACAGGTAGAAATCTTATCAATTTTGGTGATTTTAATAATGCGATCGTCCTTATTTAAACAGTAGTAAAATTCACAGCGTCGCCAAAATAGCCCCAATACAACCACACTTTACGCTACTTTCCGTCTCGTCTCCATCCCACCTTCTCCTCCTAATACCATATTGCGTCCCCCAGGTATTCCCCATCTAGTTCACTCTCTAAGTCATGATAGGTTTACCTTTGGATACCCACATTTGATCAATGGTTCGCAAATTCTGACAGAAAAACTGTTTAATCATCTATGGTTCAAAAACGAACAATTGAGGAATTGCATCAGTCAGCATCTTTATTCTAGCCAAAGTTTTTGGTTCAACAACAACTCGAACAGAGTATTATCCCGGTGCTGATTGAAACCCAACAGCAGTTTCTCTCAATTCTAGCCTTGGAATTAGAAAATCCCCTAGATATATTTACCACTTTAGAAATATCAAAGCTCTCTGCTAATTTATTCCTCAAACACCTTCTGATCTTAGCAGATTTTGGAGGTGAAAAACTACAACGTTTAAATCAAGAGTTTGATTTATTGTTCCCCGATGGAGAATTAGAGTATATTTGGAACAACACTCAATTTTGTTATCGTTTTCAGGTGTTACCCATATCAGGAATATTATCAAACCAAAAACTCAACGTTTCCAGCCAGAAATTACTGTTAAGGAAACAAACTCTGTCTGAAGTTTATAAAGATATTATTGTCGTCCTCCTGTTTGCTGGAGATTCAACAAATCCTAAAATTTCTGGCATTTTTAAGACTTGGGGATGTCAGATTGGACAATTAATGGGTAAGTATGATGAACTTTCCGAGTTTATACGCCAGCGTTATATTTATCTAAGCCGTATTACCGCAGGAGCTAAAAGTAATGATTTAGGTCAGCTTTTGCAACGTCATATATATCAATATTTAGGTAAAAATTTAAATCAAAATGATATTAATATCAACCTCAATTCTACCATCCCTGGAGTCAGTCATAAGCAAACAGGAAAAAGAGACACTAACTTTGATATTGTCGTAAGTAAAGGTGAAAAATATATAGCAATTGAAATTAGCTTTCAGGAAACCACAAATAGCACAATTGAGCGGAAAGCGGGTCAAGCAAAATCAAGATTTGAGCAGATTGATGGCTTGGGTTACAAGATTATTTATATTATTGATGGAGTCGGTAACTTCCAACGCCAATCTGCTCTGAATACCATTGATGAGTATAGCCACTTGCTTCTGGCATTTTCTGAGTCAGAACTGAATTACTTACACTACTTTATTCTCGACTTTATAGAAAATGAAAACCGTTAAATTTATAGATTTATTCGCCGGAATTGGGGGATTGCGCCTCGGCTTTGAACAGGCGCTTGAGTCTTTAGGTTGCATTCCTGATTGTCTCCTCAGTAGTGAAATTGATGGGGATGCTAGACAGGTTTATCAAGCTAACTTTTCCGAAACTCCCCAAGGCGATATTCAGACCATTCCCTCCCTTCCCCCCCATCATGTTTTGCTGGCTGGATTTCCCTGTCAAAGTTTTTCATACGCCGGGAAAAAAGCTGGTTTTGGAGATACACGGGGAACCTTGTTTTTTGAGATTTTACGTCTCATGGATAGCCAACAACCCCAGGCTTTTATTTTTGAGAATGTTCGCGGTTTAGTCACCCATGACCAAGGGAAAACTATCAACACAATTCGCCAAAAAATGCAAGAGCGTGGTTATAGTTTTGACCTATTTTTACTGAATAGCTCCAACTATGGTGTTCCCCAAAATCGCGTCCGAGCCTATATGATGGGTGTTCTGAACCAAACCCCTCACTTCAACCTAGTGTCAGATTTGGGTGCTAAGGATTCTCACTCTTATGAGTCCGGTCAACTGTCTCTATTTTCTGCGCCTAAACCTTCCTGTAAAGTCAGAGATATTTTAGAGGATAATCCCCCCCACCATTATGATTGTTCTGCGGAATTTACAACGGCGTTACGCACCTTTCTTCGCGGAAACTTAGAGAAATTACATGGCGTGAGACTGATTGACTATCGTGGGGGAAACTCAATTCACTCTTGGGAGTTGGGGTTACGGGGAGACTGTACCCCCCAGGAAATTGACCTGATGAATCGCTTGATTACTAAACGCCGCCATAAGGTTTTTGGTCAACATCAAGATGGGAAGTTACTTACCAAGGCTCAAATTGCTAGTTTTTATACCCATCCTAATTTAGCGCAATTATTAGCCTCTTTAGTTGACAAAAACTATCTGCAACTTATTGATGATAAATATAAGCCAGTGGCGGGTAATTTTTCCTTTGAAGTATATAAGTTTCTCGACCCCGATAAAATATCGGTGACTTTGGTGGCTAGTGATGGGAACCGATTGGGGGTATATTATGGGGGAAGAGTCCGTCGAATTACTCCCCGTGAGGCGGCGCGTTTACAGGGGTTTCCAGATTCTTTTCAACTTCACCCCAATCAGAATAAGGCTTATCGTCAGTTGGGAAATTCGGTTACCATTCCGGTGGTTAAAGCGATCGCTCAAGAGTTGTTACTAAACTTAATACCAACAGCTAAGACCCCATTTCTTGGGAAACCATAAATTTCCCTAAGCATTGGTAAAATCCCCTAATTAATAGTAGATAATATCGACAGAAAATTGTGGGATTCATTTACATTATACCAGATTGCTGGATGGCTTGATTCAGTGATGCGGAAATGTTAAGATATTCTGACCATTGCCAAAGATAGTCTAAGTCGAGGCGTTCTCGTTGTATTTTCAGCACACCTAATATATCTCGCCATTGTTTCTGGGATTCGTTTTGGGCAATTCTCATCCAGACCAGCTTTTGTAATATGGTATCTTCTGGAGTGCAAAGATAAAAGGCTTGTTCTGGGTTTTCTTCCGGGACATAGAGTTGACGGCGGTTCATTTGGGAACGAGAAAAATCATCGCTTCGGGAGATGAAAATATCGGCTTTTTCGAGAGATTCAAAATTGATTAAGTTCAAGTAACTGCTGACACCTAATATGGCATCTTTTACCGCGACATCACTGACATAAAAATCCGAGCTGAATGTTTCGATGAAAACTTCGACTTGAGATAATTCGAGATAAATAACCAAGTCAATATCTTGGGTGAATCTGGCTTCACCTTGTAGGGAACTGGCGACGGAACCGCCGATATAGTAGGGGATATTTAAGAGATTGAGTTTGTCGATAATTTTATAGGCGATCGCGATGGGATCTTCTATCATCAATGGCTCCCTTTCATCAAACAGGTTATTATCACTATAAGTAGCAAACAGTTCCCCCCAGCGTCTGCGGACGTACAGTTGTTTGAATGTCAAATTGTCGCCATTGGGGGATTGTTGGTGAATTCCCCAGCAGACCAATTTTAGACCCCGTTGGATGATCCGTTTGAGAAATGCCAGTTTTTGACTGGCGCTGAGTTGACACGACCGCCCAAATTGCATCAATTCCGCATCGATGCTGGTATCTTCTGATTGGGTTTTGTAATGGGTTAAATTTAGGTGCGATCGCATTAATGATACCCGATAATCTTATCTCTACTGTCTCTGGATTGCTCATCCGATTCTCTCTTATATCCCCCACTTCTCGACCCATTCATATTGGTGAGTTAAGCTGAGTGGGATGCTTCCCTCTGCTTCTATGGCTGGTTTATCCGCCTCTAAATTGATGCACTTTTGGCAACGTTATCGGCTTGGGAATTATCGCCACAGTCTTGAATAGCGATCGCAGTTATCCGCGATCGCCGTTGATTTTAATCTTTAACCGAGCCGAGTTTTTCCACATCTTCCACGGACAAGGACAAAGCCTCAGCTACTTGCTGTATACTTAAACCCCTTGACAGCAGTTTAGGAACGGCTTCTCGTTGGCTTTGTTCGGCGCGATCGGCTCGTTGGCGTTCGAGTTTAGCGAGTTCGCTACCAGTGAGCAATAAATTACCCTGGTTATCCCACCACCGTAACCATTGCTGGGTCTGATTTTGATAGCTACCTTCCCACACGCCTAACTCGACTCCCATAGTGGCGATCGGGTAACGTCCGCGATCGTTGGCTTCCCAGCGATCATAGCGACCACCCACCCAGCGATAAACCTCTAACTCATGGGTTTGAATCAGATAAATGACATAATAGGGAATGCGAATAATCTGCTCATAAGCCCAAAATTTTCCAGGTCTTTGGTTAACGCCTTCTGGCGATCGAGAGAGGGGGGTTTTGTCTCGTTGTTCCGAACCATCACCGCTGGTTAATTCAATGGCAATAAAGGGAGCGGCATACTCCCGCCATAATACATAAGAACGGCGATATTGACCATCTAATTGCGGTGGCACATTGGGAACATAGAACCAATCTGGGGCTTCGGCACCCCGTTCCGGCGGGTCAGTTTCCCGCCAATAAATGCCGGAATTTTGACCGATCGCATATTGTCCATTGGGGTGGAGGGTTTGCAATGTACTTTCCAGAGAATCGGTCAATAAAATACTCTGGGGATGTTTGAAAAAGTTTTGTGTAAAGGTACCGTCGGATTCAGGTAATTGGGTATGATCGGGAAAAGCCGGCGGTACTATTGTCGGGTCTGGGCTTTGAGTCATGTCGATCCGTTGGTGAAAGGAGAGAAACTGAGAAAGTTCATTTCATTATAGCAATTTCAGCTAAGGGTAGCTAAGTCCTCTTTTTATTCGGACTCCGATTGTTGGTTGGATATGTCTCCAGAAATTTGATTTTCCTTTATTAAACTAAGTGCGATCGATGCCTCCGTTTCCCGTGGCTTTATTGCTGACTGGGAATCCTTACCCTTGGGCAGTTTAATCGGATTGGGAATAGTTGCTAAAGTCAGGGCGCGAGGGGTACTTGTCAGAGCCTTCAAGTCTTGTAAAAAACTCCGCTTATACTGCCTTTTCATTCTTTCTCAAGTTCAGCTAGGGCGGCTTCCAAGTCCAAGGAAGTTTCATTTTTGACTTCCATCATGGCTTGATAAAGTCCCTCTTGTTCAATAACTTCTAGCAGTCGCTGATAATCACTGAAATCCAAGATGACTTTACGAATTTGACCAGAAACATCTGTAATCAATTCTTGGACAAATGGATATTGTTCTGCTTGCATATTCTCTTTCTCAATTCACTTTATCCGCAAATTTTACTGATAAAAATAACACAAACTTAGGCAGCAGGTTTTCCCGGGAAGACTCTTCACGGTAATTCCGGCATCCTCAAGCGTTATTCCCGTCCCCGCCAGGGATACTCACCGTGCTGACAGCCTTTTCTCAAATTATAATCAGTTTATCCCAAATACAGAGGGGCGATCTATGCTTCATACCGAGTACGGGCGAATTGCTATTGGCTCCTACAAGAAACCCGGTTTCTGAAAGCAGAGACTTTATCCAGTTATGCTTCGCCCTTTATGAGATTAATCTAAAAACCACTCTAAAGCGGTCTGAAATATGATGAAAGACAAGTGCATTGATGAGTTAATTGATATTCTGGAAACTACTACCGATGAGCGGACCCGCAGACGAGCGGCAGAAAACTTAGGTCAAATCGGTAAAGGTAAGAAAAGCGCAATTTTAACCCCAATTCCTCCCAAATCACCAACCCCAAATTACTATCCTTCCGCAACTACCGCAGCAGAATCGCCTCCCACACCTCATCCCCCGGCGCAAATACTCCCAACTCCAATAACGATTCGTTTCCTGTTCCACCTTCGACACCTCCTTAACAGCAAGCCCCAAACTCATCAGCATAAAGGGCTGTGATTAGCTCAAGAATCGCTGGCTTTTAGGGATGGGAATGTCAAATTGATAAAGATCCCAATCAGCAACCGTCGCTCAGTAGCCTATGGTGGGGGGGACTTCTGACGATTTTTGTAAGTATCTTCTTGGGTTGGGTGGTGAGTCAATTCGTTTACCGATGGTTCACCAACCCAGAAAGAACCCAGAGAAGAGGGGGAGAGGGGACGTAATCTTTAATCGGATATCTGGGTAAGTAAATCGCCGCGAACCCATCCCTGGCGATCGCTTTCGGGAAGCACAACCTTATACCAAATATAACCATCCTCAGAATTATCAATGCGATCGACCACCTCCACCACCGTCCCCTCCGATAACCTAGCAATACTTCCAGTGTTGAGAGTAGCCAGTCGGCGAACATTTACCCGATTACTCCTAATTCTAGCCTTGGCTCGCGGGTAAAAATCAGCACCCCGAAACTCACCATCAGGAAAATTGCGCCTCACCTCTGGCGGCGTTTCCCCCTCAAAGCCAGGATTCCCCACTATCGGCTCAAACAGAGCATCCCCATTAGCCTTCAAATCCTTTTCAGCATCAGGCCTGAACGCTAAACCAATAGCGATCGCACCTACTGCCAGTATAATAGCACCCAGGACAACGAGCCTAATTTTGGGTTTAACCTTCCTCATGGGATCAATAACTGTTAACCACAGTAACTGGTCAATTATCCGGTTCTTCTGATCTTCATGATCGCTATGATATGAGATCCTAGGACTCTAATCTATAATGTAATTTCCGAAATGCCTGAGAATCCAACCCGCAACGAATTAGAAGTTCGTGCCAAAAAAGTCGAAGAATTGCGTAGTCAGGGTATTGAACCCTATCCTAGCGTAGCTTTTGAGCGATCGCACCTCGCCCAAGAAATTCACGATCACTTTTCCCAACCACAACACCAACTCGCCAACGGAGAAGCCGACCCCCAAGCACTTCCCCTGCGAGTCTGTGGTCGCATCACCTTCAAACGTGATAGCGGTAGTATTGGCTTTATTGGCTTAACCGACGCATCAGCAACCATTCAACTCAAAATCGAGAAAAAACTCGTCACAGGCGACCCCGGTTTAACATTCAACCAAATTAAAAAACTTCTCGATATTGGCGACTTTATCGGAGTCGAGGGTATTGGCTGCCGCACCAACCGGGGGGAACTCTCCATTCAAGTGTCCCGCCTTGACGTGATCTCCAAAGCTACCATACCCTTCCCCGACTCCTACTATGGCATCAATGACCCCGAACTCTGTCGCCGCCACCGGGAAATAGACCTAGTTAGTAATCCCACATCCCTACAGCGGTTTAAACTCCGTAGCCGCATTATCCGCAGCATTCGCACCTATCTATGGAATGCCGGATTTGATGAAATTGAAACCCCCGTCCTCCAGACTATTTATGGCGGCGCGGCGGCGCGACCCTTTATCACCCATCACAATGCCCTAGATATTGATTTATACTTGCGTATTGCTACCGAATTGTTCTTAAAACGTGCCGTTTGTGGCGGTATGGAAAAGGTTTTCGAGATTGGTCGTGTCTTTCGTAACGAGGGAATTGATAGCACCCATAACCCAGAATTTACCTCCATTGAAGTCTATCAAGCCTATGCTGACTATTTCCAAATTATGGCCTTAGTTGAAGACTTAATCTGTGCCGTGGCTACAACGGGCGCAGTTACCCCGTTTCAAATCAAAGCATGGTCGGCAGGCTTTGAGTTATCCTGCCAACGTTAAGTTTGCAGGAGACTATCTCAAAGTACCGGGGAAAATTGGATTACTCTAACCGACCAATACCTTTTCCCCAGTTTTTTGAAATGGAGAGACGGATGAGACGGGTCAGATTTGAGTAAGTTGTAGCATTCATCGGCAGTTGTTTGTACAGCTTCCGGTAAAGCATGGTAACATTGCCAAAATCGTCGAGTGGTATAGTGCATCAGAGTTCTCGGCAATGTCCAGATACAAACTCCGCGATCGCCTCTTGAGCGAGGGCTTCTAAACGACCCTCGGCAATATCCTGTTCTATCTGTTCATCCCACCGTTGATAATCCAAATCAAAGAACCATTGTTTTAGTTTTTCAAACTCATGGGATGGCAGGGAGAGAATTGCTTGTTCAATTTCTTTTAGGTTGGACACAGTTTTACCTCTGTCGTTGTTGTAGAAATTATAGCTGGGCTGGCAAGGCATCAGAGTAAACGAGATGCTCTAAAATCGAGAGTTATAGAAACCAATATTCTCAAATCTCCCCTAACCAGGTTTCGATCGCAGATATCAGATTCGGTTGATTGGGGGGAAAGCCTTTTAAGGGCGCTTCTAGGGGTTCGGAGGTGAGGAAGGCGATTTTACCATGTCGTGCTTTGCTATTAAGATCTGAAAAGATTCTCAAAATAATTGTTATTATTCCATTGATAAATACTAAAATCCTTAACATCTAATGATAAAATTCGTCCAGTTTTATATTCTTCTGCCAACAAAACCAGGGATGCGTCAGCTAAATCCATGGGAACATCGCGATATTTATTCATCAAATATTTGAGTCTAGTAATCTGGTTAGGCTTAATTTCAAAAACTTGGAATAATCCCTCAGATATGGCACTAATAAACGTAACCGAAGCTTGGACTCCGCGACGAGTTTGTAGAAAGTAGCAGGTTTCGGTGACAACACACCATGTGGTAATCAGCGGTTCATGATATTGACTAAACGTTTGTTTAGCGGCTTCATGGTAGTTATCATTTTTGTTGGCTAAGGCAACCCAAAACCCGGTATCAACAATAATCATTGTTCAGTATTAATTTCTTGCATTAATATTGATTCGCAGTTTTCGGCTAGGTCAGGTTCGGCTTCAATACAACCAACAAAGCCAATTTTACTAAAGTTCTCTATATGACTGGTAGAAGTCGTCAAGAGTTTTCGATAATAATAATCAAGAGCAGCTCCTAAAACTTCATCGGAATTTTGTTGAGTTTTTTGTTGAATAAAAGCCAATTTTTGTACTTGTTCGTCAGTTAATTGAGTGGCAATTTTCATTATGTCTCCCTTTTCGTTTATCACCTTATGGAAATTTTAACCTAAAAAACGGTAACTTTCAAATCTCCCCTAACCAAGTTTCGATCGCCGATATCAGATTCGGTTGATTGGGGGGAAAGCCTTTTAACGGCGCTTCTAGGGGTTCTGAGGTGAGAAATGCGATTCTCCTACCCAGACGCTTCCGGAACGCAATTACCCCCGTCAGTTTTTGGCAAAAGGCGATTCTCCTGCCCAGACGCTTCGCGATCGCTTCTGGGGTGGGTTGGGTCGGGGTGGAAATTCGCTACCGAAGAGAATGGCACAGTGGGGGAGGAGGTGGGGCGCGTTTGAGGGTTTTGAGGTGGCGATCGCAGTTCTGCGGGGTCTTCGTCGGGACGAGTGATGTCCCAAATCAGTTCGAGCCAGGGTGAGGGCGATTTCCCGTTCGCGGGTTTCGTTGGCGAGGATGTCGGCGTTGAGGCAATTCTAGGAGTTCGTCCGTGAGGAAGGCTGGGGTGTCGGTTGGTTTATGGCAAAATAGAATATCATTCAAAGTAAGTCAGTACCGTGAGGCTTAGTCAATGATGAGATTTAATGATGTAGTTGAAGCAATAAAAGGTCTTTCTATCGATGAAAAACAAGAAATTTCAATGTTGTTACAGCAATATCTTCGTGAAGAATCTCGTGACAATATTTATAAGAATTTCCAAGTAGCCCAGCAGGAAGAAAAACAAGGAAATCTTAAGTTCTCCAACCAGATTGATAAATTGAAGAAGATGATTGAAGAATAATTATGGAAGTTAGTTTTAGCTCTGCTTTTAAACGGGCTTTTAAAAAGAAAATTAAAGGCAATCAGGATTTAGAAACAAGGTTTTGGCAAAAGTTAGACTTGTTTATCCTCGATCCATTTGACCCTACTTTAAAGACGCACAAACTATCGGGTAAGTTGAAAGATTTATGGAGTTTCAGTGTGGGTTATGATGAGAGAGTGTTATTCTATTTTACAGAGGATGAAAAAGCTGTATTTGTTGATATGGGCAGCCATGATGAGGTGTATTAAGTAGCCAGAAACTGGGTTTCTATCCCAATCTCTGATTTGTAGGTGAAACTGTCGCAGAAAACCGGTTTCTCAAATTTCCTCTAACCAGGTTTCGATCGCAGATATCAGATTCGGTTGATTGGGGGGAAAGCCTTTTAACGGCGCTTCTAGGGGTTCGGAGGTGAGCAAGGCAATGTCTCCTTATATCGTTCCAGGTTGTTGGGCAACTACTGAAGGATATTGCTAATCCGATTAGAATCATTTTTCAGGAATTGAGGTCATGAGCGATCGCCTTAATTATCCAGTGGCATAATAATCGGAATCGTTTGGTTTCTGTGTTTTCGATAGATGGTAAAATCACTATCTAGGGTAATAATTTGGCTATCTTCATACATTTCACTCATCCTCACTAAACAGGCATCGGCTAACGACATAGGGACTGAAACATAGCGTTGCATGAGGCTCTCTATCGCTTCTATTTCTTGGATTAAGGTGAAGGGTATAACCAGATGTCCTTGTTTGATTAATTTTAAGATAGTTGCTTGTCCTTGATGAATTCTTCGGGCCAGAAAACAGGCTTCTGTGATGACGGCTTCATTGGTGATGACGGGGGCGGTAATTTTGGATAATTGGTTAACAGCCCAAGAATGAAATTTATCCTTGGGCAACAGAAAAGCAATTAAAACTCCCGTGTCTACAATGATTTTTGGACTCATTCTTCACCTAATCCTTCTAAATATTGAGGATTGTGGGACAAATCCTCTAAATCACTATCGAGACAGCCCATAAATTCTTTCGCTGCTTCTGCGAATGAAACTTCAGGGGTTTCTATGGTTTGGGGCGCTGTTTTCTGGTGGCTAGATTGGTATTCTAAGAATTCGATGAATTCAAGTAACTTTTGCCATTGTTCAGGGGGCAATTTTTGAATTTTTTGGATGGCTATTTCTAGGGTAAGCATGGTTCGTTATGATTTGCAGTTTTCAGCTAGGTCAGGTTCGAGTTCAATAGTGAGTTGAGTGGCAATTTCTCTTGTTTCCTCTTTTTGTCTATGAAAGGATATTTTAACCTAAAATTTCAGAAACCGGGTTTCTAGCAAAATATCGGGTTTGTAGCAGAAACTCTCGCAGAAACCCGGTTTCTTGGGTGATCAAATCTCCCCTAACCAGGTTTCGATCGCAGATATCAGATTCGGTTGATTGGGGGGAAAGCCTTTTAACGGCGCTTCTAGGGGTTCTGAGGTGAGAAATCGTACTCTCCTACGGAGACGCTTCGCGATCGCTTTTAGGGTGGGTTGGGTCGGGGTGGAAATTCGCCGCCAAAGAGGATGGCTCCGTGGGGGAGGAGGTGGGGCGCGTTTGAGGGTTTTGAGGTGGCAGCGCATTTCAAGCGGGGTGGCGGGTCCGGGGGTAGCCTAACCTTGGCGGTGTAACCTCAATCCACAAGCCAGACTTCTCCCCGGTTAGGACTACTCATAATCTGCCTCTTGCTCATCTAAGGCTAAAAACAGTTCTTCTGCATTGAGGACTAAATCCTCATCGGTCAAAGGGGGAACGTCAAAATTGATAACGCGCTTGAGTATTTCTGCTGCTATCGCCTGTTGTTCTGTAGTCGGCAACTCATCAAAGTTTTTGAGAATTTCTTGAGCTAGGGTATTCATAACAGTTCAGTCCGCTTCGTTACCCAAAATCAGGTTTTAAGGTCAATTCCAATTTTATCCTAAGTTTCAGGGAGAACCCCTATGTACACTCTCCCCTAACCAACTTTCAATGGCAGATATCAGATTCGGTTGATTGGGGGGAAAGCCTTTTAACGGCGCTTCTAGGGGTTCCTCCGTGAGGAAGGCTACAGCAATTACCCCGGTCAGTTTTTGGCAAAAGGCCATGAGTTCTGGGGTGGGTTGGGTCGGGGTGGAAACCGTTTCGCTACCGAAGAGGATGGCACCGTGGGGGAGGAGGTTACGGCGTTTTAGGGTTTTGAGGTGGCGGCGCAGTTCTGCGGGGGTGGCGGGTTCCGGGGGGTCTTCGTCGGGACAGGTGATTTCCCAAATCAGTTCGCTGAGGGTGAGGGCGATTTCCCGTTCGCGGGTTTCGTCAGCGAGGAGGTCGGCGTTGAGGCAATACAGGGGCAGGTGTTGCAGGGATTCCCAGGTGAGGGGAGAGGCGAAAGAGGGTTCGCCGCTATGGGGGGTTTGTTCGGTGACTTCGGGATGGGGGGTGGTGGGGGGATTGTGCCATGCTTGGTAAAATTCGGGATAGGGGAGGTTTTCGGCACAATTCCAGATGACTTTGTAGGATGCCTCGAATCGTTTAAAGTTGTTTTGGTAAACTTCATCGCTGAGGTTGTCTTTTAAAGTGAAGACGACTTCTGCATAGTGTTGGCGTGTGGTGAGGATTTTCTTTAAACTTTCTGCCGCCTGCATACGGGTATCTTCATCCTCAGTCGTGCGGATAACTTGGAGCAACCCAGCGATCGCGTCGGGATTTCCTGGGTCGATTTTCCATAAACTCTCTGCCGCCTCTCTACGGGTATATTCATCCTCAGTATTGCGGATAAGTTCGACCAATCCAGCGATCGCCTCGGGATTTCCTTGTCCGATTTCCCCTAAACTATATACCGCCATACGGGTCAATTCATCCTCAGTATTGCGTATAACTTCGACCAACCCAGCGATCGCCTCGGGATTTCCTGGATCGATTTCCTCTAAACTATATGCCGCATTTCTACGGGTCCATTCATCCTTAGTATTGCGTATAACTTCGACCAATACGGCGATCGCCTCCGGATTTCCTTGTCCGATTTCCCCTAAACTATATACCGCCATACGGGTCAATTCATCCTCAGTATTGCGTATAACTTCGAGCAATATGGCGATCGCATCGGGATTTCCTGGGTCGATTTTCTCTAAACTCTCTACCGCCCACCTACGGGTATGTTCATCCTCAGTATTGCGGATAACTTCGACCAATACGGCTATCGCATCGGGATTTCCTGGGTCGATTTCCCCTAAACTCTGTGCCGCCTCCCTACGGGTATCTTCATCCTCAGTACTGCGGATAACTTCGACCAATACAGCGATCGCATCGGGATTTCCTGGGTCGATTTTCCCTAAAATTTCTGCCGCCAGCAAACGGGTATCTTCATCCTCAGTATTGCGGATAACTTCGACCAATCCAGCGATCGCATCGGGATTTCCTGGGTCGATTTCCTCTAAACTCCATGCCGCCAGCAAACGGGTATATTCATCCTCAGTATTGCGGATAATTTCGACCAATACAGCGATCGCCTCCGGATTTCCTTGTCCGATTTCCCCTAAACTCTCTATAGCCTCCCTACGGGTATCTTCATCCTCAGTATTGCGGATAACTTTGAGCAATCCAGCGATCGCATCGGGATTTCCTTTTCCGATTTCCCCTAAACTCCGTGCCGCCTGCCTACGGGTAAATTCATTCTCAGTATTGCGGATAACTTCGAGCAATCCAGCGATCGCTTGAGGATTTCCTGGGTCGATTTTCCCTAAACTCCATACTGCCCTGCATTGGGTAGAGTCAGACTTAGTAGTTTCGATAAGTTTGACCAAAGCAGCGATCGCTTGAGGGCTTCCTTGTCCGATTTCCCCTAAAATCTCTGCCGCCTGCCTCTGAGTATCTTCATCCTCAGTGGTTTCGATCAGTTTAACCAAAGCAGCGATCGCATCGGCATTTCCTGGGTCGATTGCCCCTAAACTCTCAGCCGCCTGCCTCCGGGTATCTTCTCCTGGGCAATTTTCAATGATTACACTCAGTTCTGGAACAGCCAGCCGTCTAATGGTTTCAGGTATCGTCTTTCTTGCCCCTTCTTCTATCGGATTTAAAAAAGTTCGCCATTCCTGTTTTTCAATATTGAAATAACCAAAACCCCACTTGACTACCTGCCGAACAATCTCAGCCGCCCTAGAACAAGCCTTAAACTCATTAATTCCTGCCGCTGCCAGAAAAAAGGCTTGATATTCATAAAAATCTCTGACCCCATCCTCAAACTCAACCAACCCCCGAATAAACGCTTCCTTCTCCTCATCCCCAATATCCTCACGCCCCAACCACAACAAAATTACCTGCTTCCACTGCGGTTCAAAAATTCTATACCGCTTCCCCTCCACCGGACGATCGCAATGATCCTTCGGCAGAAAATAATCCCAATCCTCCACCGCCAACGCCGCAAAATACTCCTGAAACGTCGCATGATAAAACCCATACACCTTCTCACGGGGATTTTCCGCCGCCACCCCCACCTCATTCAACCAGCCTAACTTTAACGCCAAAGGAAACAACGACCCCTTTGCCTTCGGTTTCCCCAAATGCTCACATACCAACCGATGAGTTAACCGAAATCGACTCGTTTCCCCCTCCAGGGATGCCTTCGCCAACTCTCCCAAAGCCGCATTTAACTGTTCCTTTTCCTCCTCCGTCACCGGAAAAGCCGTTTCCTTCCAGCCATAGACCGACTCCACAAACCCCCCATACAATTCCGCCATCGTTTCCGGTAGCGCATCCTCCACCTTCCAAGTCGCACATAACAAGGTTAACCGCAGGGGATTGCGGCATAAATCCTTAATCCGTTCCTTCCCCGACTCTTGCAATTCTGACCACAAGGATTCCGCCAACTGGACATCCTCACCCGCCGCCACCAACCCCCGAAACCAGCGCCGGATAAACTCCTGCATTTGTTCATCCTGAAACGGTTGGGTGAGATAGGTTTGAAACCCCTGTAACTGGCTGGGGTTCCCTTGCCACAAATTCAAGCGACAGGTGACAATCATCCGCGCATCCGTCACCCAACCTCGGAATTTTAACCCCTGTAGGTCCGTCTGGCTCATCTCATCCAAGCCATCCAACAGTAACCAGACTGCACCCCCCTCAAATTTATTCCCCCAGTCGGCTTTAATTTCCTCTCTGGACTGCCTCAATGCCTCGGTGAGCCATTTTTGCTCTAAATACTCTCCCAGGGGTTGACTGCCCAATTCTGCCAAGGATACCCAAACCACTAAATCATCGGTTGCTTGTAATAACCAAAAGGCTAATTTCTGGAGTAACGTGGTTTTTCCCGCCCCCGGTTCCCCAATAATGGCAAGACGTTTCTCCGTGCGTTGACTAATCACTTCTTCGAGAAACTCTCGGTAAGCAAACCGTTTCTCGACTTCCTCCCGATTGTACAAGTCCGAACCTTTTTCCGGGTCAATCTCTTGGGGGTGTTTTGGGTTCTCACTCCGTTTCGGTTTCACTAGGGCTAAATCGACAAATAAATCCTCATCAATTAAATTGCGATTCCCATAAACCTGACCGATAACCGTATTACTGCTTAACGGTTTCCGGTCCAGTAACATCCGACGGCAAATATCTTGCCATTCATCGATCGCATATTCCACCGGGAACCCAGCAATCTCTTGTCCAATCAGGCGTTTAAGTTGCTCATACCCGGTTTGGGAACTCTCCACAATCAGGATAATACTGCCTTCCTCAACCTTGGTAATGGAGAGGGTTTTATCCTTGAGCAGGTTTTGCAGGGTAGTGGTGATTTCCGTGAGTTGCTGTTGCGCCTGTTGATAGTCGCCTTTGAGTCCTAAAATGCAGCGGTTGAGCGTCGCCGTGAGTTGGGGCGGATGGTTAGGTTCAGGCAGTTCCCCAAAGGACTCTTTCCATTTATCTCGAATAACCTGTAGGTTCTCTTCTCTCTTGGTTTGATGTTTGAGACAGAGCGAAAACTTCCAATATCCTTGATTTTTGGCTGATTCATGCTCCTTCAGAATCCCCAAATCTCGAAGGCAAGCCAAGGCATTTTGAATCAGTTCATCCCTCGCCGCTTCCAAAATCGGTTTCTGGCGATAGGTTTCTAATAAAATCCCTAACTCCTTCTTAGTAATCCCCTTTTCTATCCGCTTAATCTGTCCATTGCGCTGTTTTTGCTCAAGGATGCCAGACACCCTCAACTCGTCCTCTTTCACCCACTCCAGTTCAAACTGTGCCTTGAGTGAGTCTGGGGGAATCGTGATCTCCTTATCATCCCAAGCCAGCAACGCCGCCACGAAGTCCAGACGGTCTTGCAAGTCCTCCGCGCTTTCTCCATACTTGCGGCTTTTTTTGAAAGGCTGACCCGATTTTCCCACCATGACGACCCTCGATAGAAAACTGGTGCTGGTTTGGGGAAACTTGCCCAAACGGGAGGGTTGCCCAAACCAGGTAAAGCCATTGTAGCAAGGATTTCAGGATTTTACCTGTGGATTTGCTTGGGCATTAGCCCAAAAAAACACTGATCTCAAACACACAAAGGAGGTCAGTGATGGCTAATCTACAAGACAAATTCAAACAACGCGCCGCCTTAGAAGACGCATATAGTAATTTCGTGGAACCCTATGTTAATGAGGTGATGGAAATTCAGCTTAATTCCTCCTTAGAGACTCCTCCGGCTCCGGTGATGTCGGCTTGTTTGGGCTGTGTATCGGGATGGTTGCTGCTGACGTTCGTTTATTGTCTGTGGATGCGCCGACGGCCATGAATGTAGCGACGACCTTCCCCACCACTTTCGTTAAATCCTGATTGGGCTATCGGTCGCTGGGGAGACGAACGCACCCGCAACTTCCAGCATAGCCACTCTGGCGCAGAATGGCGGGAAGAAGGTCTAACCACCTCTGGGTTAGCACTTCAGCCACAGAGGACACAGAGGAGGAGAGGGGGAAGAGGTGGGGGCGACCCCTTGTGGTTGTCCTGCCGGGTCGCCCTAGCCTTGGGGTCATCATATCAATGGCTACTTTTTTTCTGCTATTTCATGGGTCCTTTTCACTCAGATGCAAGTTACGCATGACCGAAATGCGTAAAATAAAAAACAATCTAAAAATTGTAGTTGCCGATACATAAACCCCTGGTGATTTTTCTTAGATTGTGGACACAACATCAAACCGACCCTATGTTATCTCTAAGCACTCATCCCCTGTGATTAGAACCTAAAAACTCACTGTTGATTCTTAACTAAACAATGCCCCGATTTAACCGTCGCCAATTCCTGATTACAGCTGGTGCAGCAACGGCTGGCAGCTTATTACTCCATAGCTGCGGACCGATTAATGACCAAACCCAATTTGAGGTAGAAATTGACCCAGAAAATGCCCCGGAAACTCCAACAGCACGACTCGGCTTTATTGCCTTAACCGACGCGGCTCCCCTAATTATTGGACGGGAAAAAGGCTTTTTTGCTAAGTATGGCATGACGGATGTCTCCGTTGAAAAACAAGCATCCTGGGGAACCACCCGTGACAATTTAGTTCTGGGTTCTCGGGGCGGTGGTATTGATGGGGCACATATTCTCACACCAATGCCTTATCTGATTTCAGAGGGGATTGTCACCGATGGTCGGCGAGTCCCGATGTACATTTTGGCGCGTCTGAATTTGAATGGTCAGGGGATTTGCCTCTCCAATGACTATCGCGATTTAGAAATTGGAGTCGATAGTACCCCCCTCAAGGAACGGTTCGCTGAACGACGGGCTGCGGGTGAAGACTTACGGGCCGCCATGACCTTTCCCGGAGGAACCCATGACTGCTGGATTCGCTACTGGCTGGCGGCGGGAGGGATTGACCCAGACCAGGAGATTTCGACGATTGTCGTCCCCCCACCCCAGATGGTGGCTAATATGCGGGTTGGCAATATGGATACCTTCTGTGTTGGGGAACCCTGGCCCCTGCAATTGGTGAACCAAGATATTGGCTATAACGCCTTAACCACTGGGGAACTCTGGCAAGACCATCCTGAGAAAGCCCTAGGAATGCGGGCAGATTGGGTTGACGAACATCCCAAAGCCGCCCGGGCGTTGTTGATGGGAACCCTAGAAGCCCAAATCTGGTGTAGTGAACCGGAGAATGTGGAGGAGATGTGTCAGATTCTCTCCCGCCGGGCTTGGTTCAATGTGCCGTTTGATGACATTATCGACCGGTCTCGGGGTATTTATGATTTCGGCATCGGTGAGGTGAGGGAAATGCCAGATTTGATGCAGAAATACTGGCGGGATAATGCGTCCTATCCCTTCAAAAGTCATGAGCTCTGGTTCCTCACTGAAAATATCCGTTGGGGGTATCTGCCCCCGGATGCGGATATTAAAGGCATGGTGGACCGAGTAAATCGGGAAGACCTCTGGCGAGAAGCGGCTGAAGCCATCGGCCAGGGAGACATGATTCCCGAAAGCACCTCTCGAGGTCCCGAAACCTTCTTTGATGGCAAGGTCTTTGACCCAGAAGACCCCCAAGATTATCTCAAGAGTTTAGAGATTACCCGAATTTAAGACTGATGCCGAAACACATCCTACCCCTATTGCCTGTTAAGAGTTAAGAGCATGATTTAATCTCAAATTAGGTTAACATTTTAGGGCAATACGGTATAATACCAAGTATGGTGCGAGACCTTCGGGTATGAAATAGAGCTGAAATGGGCGTGGGGACTACCCGGTGAGGACTTCAACCCCTTGGTTGATTGGGTCGCATCCCTGACCATCCCATAACACAGCCTGATTTTTTGGCCTACCTTCGAGACTTCCGATATGGCCAGTCAGGTGAAGCGTCTAATCAGGTCTAAGACTGCCCGCGCCCTGCTGACATGGGCGCATTATCGATTCAAACTAACCCTGAGACATCAAGGGGAAATAACTGGAACCACAGTTGTAGATGTGACGGAAGAATACACCAGCAAAACCTGTACTCACTGTGGTCATGTGCATTCCCAGCTAGGTGGCTCAAAAGTGTTCCGATGTCCTGAGTGTGGGTTCACTCTACCCAGGGACTGGAACGGTGCTTTGGGAATCTTTCTAAAAGCTTTGCGGGATACCGCCTCTGTTACCTTAACGGGTAATAGTGCTATCGTCGCATTGTCAGGCAATAGCCGGATAAATGTCGCGTCAATGTATCAGTTCCCTGTCCCCTTCTCTCCTCATGAACCTATGACTTCTCCTACTTATCGCCGACGCCATAAATTTCAATTTTCCCCACAACGGTGGCTTAAAGCCGTTCTTAACAAGGGGAAAAAGCTGATTCCATCTGCGGTTGCTATTCTGATTTTCCTGGTTGTTTGGGAGGTGTTCACCGCTGTTTCCGATTCGACGTTGCCCGGTCCTATCCGCACAGTGTCAGAAACTTGGGAATTGATTATCGACCCGTTTTTTGACCACGGCGGCATTGATAAGGGGCTATTCTGGCAAATTTTGACGAGTTTGCAACGGGTGGCCTTGGGGTTCTCCCTCGCTGTGGTGGTGGGAGTCTCGTTAGGAGTTCTGATTGGTACGAACACTCTAATGTACCGTGCCTTAGACCCGATTTTTCAAATCTTGAGAACGATTCCCCCCTTGGCTTGGCTACCGATTTCCTTGGCAGGCTTTGAGCGAGCAAACCCTTCGGCTATTTTTGTGATTTTTATTACAGCAATTTGGCCGATTATTATCAATACAACTGAGGGAGTGCGGCAAATTCCTCAGGATTATAATAATGTGTCACGGGTGCTACGACTTGACCGCAAGACCTATTTCTTTAAAATCCTCTTCCCGGCAACGGTTCCCTATATTTTTACGGGACTCAAGATTGGGATTGGTCTGTCTTGGCTGGCAATTATCGCCGCCGAAATGTTGATTGGTGGTGTGGGTATTGGTTTCTTTATCTGGGATGCCTGGAACAGTTCTCGCATGAGTGACATTATCCTAGCGGTGATTTATGTCGGGGTCGTCGGCCTACTGCTGGATAAGTTTATTACCTTCTTGGCCAGTTTGGTGGTGTCTGAAGACTAAGCTCAATAATTAATTAGCTGTCTTCTGTTCTGATTTCGTTGTCCCCTACTCCTGCTTAAAGCCCATGTCTATTTTTGCTGAAGTTGACCATATTGAACGAGTCTTTAATCTCCCTAATGGAGGCACTTATGTTGCCTTGAGTAACATTGAACTCAAGATTCGTAAAGGTGAATTTATCTCCTTGGTGGGTCATTCGGGCTGTGGTAAATCAACCCTCTTAAACCTAATTGCCGGACTCGATAAACCTACCCGAGGGGGCATCATCCTAGAAGGTCGCCAGGTGACAGAGCCGGGACCCGATCGCATGGTGGTATTCCAAAACTATTCTCTGCTGCCCTGGCTAACGGTGCGAGAAAACATCGCCTTGGCGGTCGAATCCGTTATGGGCGATCGCCCCCGAGGAGAACAACGCGGTATCATTGAACATCACATTGACCTAGTGGGCTTACGTCATGCGGCCCATAAACGCCCCGCCCACCTCTCCGGGGGCATGAAACAGCGGGTTGCCATTGCCCGGTCGCTGGCTATCCGCCCCAAACTCCTCCTCCTGGACGAACCTTTTGGAGCCCTAGATGCCCTGACCCGAGGGGGACTGCAAGAACAACTGATGCGTATCTGCGAGGAAAGCCAAGTCACCTGTATCATGGTCACCCATGACGTGGACGAAGCCCTCCTCCTGAGCGATCGCATCGTCCTCCTCACCAACGGCCCCGCCTCATACATCGGGCAAATTCTCGATGTCCCCATCCCCAGGCCCCGCACCCATGTCTCGGTGGTCAAAGATCCCAACTACTACGGACTCCGCAACGAGATCGTCTATTTCCTCAACCAACAGCGACGGGCTAAGAAACGCCAAAGCCAACCCCAACCCATCGAAGTTCACGAAAACGGCTTAGAAAAAGTCAACCTCAACCTAGGCTTCATCCCCCTCACCGACTGCGCCCCCCTCGTGGTGGCTAAAGAACGGGGATTCTTCGCCAAACATGGCTTGACCCAAGTCACCCTCAGTCGCGAACTCAGTTGGAACGCGATCGAATCGGGCATTCGAGAGCAACGCCTCGACGCAGCCCAAATGGTTGCCGGAATGCCCCTCGGAATGACCATAGGCCGGGATAACCATACCCCCCTGCCCGTCATTACCGCCATGACCCTCTCTCGCAACGGCAACGCCATCACCTTCCATCGTCACTTCTACGAGGAAGGGGTGCGAACTCTCGCCGATCTCAAAGGCTTTATCGCCGCCCACCCCGACCGACGACTCACCCTGGGAGCCGTGCATCCCACCTCCATGCACAACCTCATCCTACGTTACTGGCTCGCCTCCGCTGACATCGACCCCGATCGCGACCTGGATATCGTCATCATTCCCCCCGCACAAATGGTCGCCAACCTCAAAGCCGGCAACATCGACGGCTACTGTGTCGGCGAACCCTGGAACTCCCGCGCCGTCCATGAAGGCATCGGTTTCGTCATGGCCACCGACCCGGAAATCTGGTCTGGCCATTGCGAAAAAGTCCTCGGAGTCCGGGAAGACTGGGCGCAAACTCACCCCAAAACCCATCTAGCCCTTATCCAAGCCCTCTTAGAAGCCTGCGACTACTGCGACGATATGCGTCATCGGGAAGAGGTTTTAGACCTCATCTGTCGTCCCGAATATGTCGGGTCCGACCCCATCTACACCCGTCCCGGCTTCATTGATGCCTACAACAAAGGCATCGGCGACCCCCAACCTATCCCCCGCTACAACCAGTTCTTCTGCGACAAAACCAACTGTCCCGATCGCACCGAAGCCCTGTGGATTCTCACCCAAATGGCCCGTTGGGGCATTACCCCCTTCCCCCGCAACTGGATTGAAGTCATTGATCGCGTCCGCCGTCTCGATATGTTCTCCCAAGCCGCCCAAGGCTTAAACATGATGGACATTGGCCGCGATCGCTATCCCATCATCCTCTTCGACGGGGCTATTTTCAACCCAGACGATCCCATCCATTACCTAGAACAACTACAAATCAAAACCAACCTAACCATCACAGAAATCGATCTCAACCCAGCCCCCCGAGAACTATCGGCCGCCTAACCCCAAAGAACCCACCCCTAAGCCATCCCTAGAGGACAACCGATCCCCCATTCCTCTTTCACCCCTGCTACCTACTGTCTATTTCCTTCTTACCCAATGCAAACTGTAACCAACTCCACCTCCCACACCTACACCACCAATGACTCTTATCTGGTCATTGATGGCCTTAGCAAAACCTATGCCACCCCAGAGGGGCCCTATCGAGTTCTCGACAACATCCAACTCACCGTCCGGGAAGGAGAATTCTTATGTCTGATTGGGCACTCCGGCTGTGGTAAATCGACCCTCCTGGATATGGTTTCCGGCTTCCGTCAACCCAGCGAAGGAGAAGTTCGCTTAGAAGGACGACGAATTAAAGAACCCGGGCCTGATCGCATGGTGGTCTTCCAAAACTATGCCCTCCTGCCCTGGCTAACCGCCTACGAGAATATCTTCCTGGCTGTCAACTCCGTCTTTCCCAAGCTCAAACAACGGGACAAAGTGGCGATCGTGCGAGAACATCTGGAACTGGTGGGCTTAACTGAGGCCGCCGACAAGAAGCCCAAAGAACTCTCCGGGGGAATGAAACAACGGGTATCCATCGCCAGAGCCTTAGCCCTTCGCCCCAAAGTTCTCATTCTCGATGAACCTTTCGGCGCTCTCGATCCCATCACCCGGGAAGAACTGCAAGAAGAACTGCTACAAATCTGGGCCGATCACAAAGTCACCGTACTCATGATTACCCATGATATCGACGAAGCCCTCTTCCTGGGCGATCGCCTGGTCATGATGACGAACGGCCCGGCCGCCCGCATTGGTGAAATCCTCGACTTACCCTTCCCTCGGCCGCGCGATCGCACCCGACTCATGGAACAGCCAGAATACTACGAGCTACGCAACGAAGCCCTAGACTTCCTCTATCGTCGTTACGCCCACGACGACACCTAAAGCCCAGAAGAATCCTTTACGCCTCTGGATGAAATGGTCACCACCCCCGTTTCTGAGGCACTTCTTGGCGGCTGGGGAATAATACGTTTGCGTCAGATTGTAACAGTTTCAGATATTCAAATCTCCCCTAACCAAGTTTCGATTCTCCCAGGTCAACGCCTAAGCGATCGCCTATATCAATCAGATTCCCTTGATTCGGCGGAAAGCCTTTTAACGGCGCTTTTAGGGGTTCTGAGGTGAGAAATCGTACTCTCCTAGGTCAACGCCGAAGCGATTCTCCTGCCCAGACGCTTCGCGATCGCTTTTGGGGTCGGTTTTGTCGGGGTGAAAATTCGCCGCCAAAGAGGATGGCACTGTGGGGGAGGAGGTGGGGCGCGTTTTAGGGTTTTGAGGTGGCGATCGCATTTCCGGCGGGGTCTTCCTCGGGACAAGTGATTTCCCAAATCAGGGGGACATTGAGTCAGAAAAATGTTAATATAAGTAAATCGGCACGACAATAAATCTGAACATAAAATCAACCACTAGCGATGAAAAAGTCCATCGAACTCAATGAAGAATTGGTGAAAGAAGCATTGCGCTTAACCAATATTCAGACAGAACAAGAATTAATTAACTTGGCTTTATCCGAGTTAGTCAAAAACCGCAAAAAACGAAATTTACTCGATTTGAGCGGACAGATTCAATTCTCAACAGATTACGACTATAAAGCCTTACGGTTAAACCGGAATGTTTTTGATTGATACATCAGTTTGGATTGCTGTTTTGCGAGACAAGACGGGTACGGTTGGTCAATCTTTATCAGAAATTATTAAGGAGCAACCCATTTTTTTGAGCCGATTTACTCAAATGGAACTGTTGCAAGGTTGCCGAGATGAACGGGAGTGGAGGTTATTAGAAACCTATCTGCAAGACCAAGACTATATCGAACCCACTCCTAATACTTGGGTGGCGGCTGCCCGAATTTATTACGATTTACAACGACAGGGATTAACGGTTAGAAGTAGTATTGATTGTTGTATTGCTCAACTGGCGATCGCACATCAGTTGATCTTAATTCATAATGACAGGGATTTTGAGACAATTGCAACGGCAACCAGCCTTAATAGTTTACGCTTTCGACCTGACAATAATTAATTATCAACTCTCCTCTAACCCTATTCTAACCTAAAAAATGCCAATCCTCAAATCTCCCCTAACCAGGTTTCGATTCTCCTAGGTCAACGCCGAAGCGATCGCCTATATCAGATTCCCTTGATTCGGCGGAAAGCCTTTTAATGGCGCTTCTAGGGGTTCGTCGGTGAGAAATCGTACTCTCCTAGGTCAACGCCGAAGCGATCACTTCTGGGGTGGGTTGATTAACGGTGACTCGGAGCGATCGCCTCAATTTGAGAACACCAAGAAAAGTCCTTGATGTTAAAAGTGTAGATTGTGGTAACATCATGGGCTAACATAATCCCAATGTGCAGTAAATCAAAAACACCTCCATTGCTTACAGGTCTTTCTGCCAATAAACCGATCCAACGTTCAAACAAATCCACCGGAGTTGAAAGTAGACAGATATGGGGCATCTGACAAATCCGGTTAATGCGGATAATTGCTTCCGTTGGCTGTAAAGGCGTGGCTAAAATAGCGGGATTAGTAATATAGGAGTAAAATTCCGCTCAAACCTGCGATGAGACACACAAAATTTCCCTTTCGGTGGGTCTAAATATTTCTCAAGCGGCTTGATGTTGAGGGGCTTTGGTATTAGCAACATAAGCGAGGATGTTCGTATCCAGATAAATTCGTTTAGCTTCCCCTGCCATAAAGCATCGTCCGATTAAAGGGCTGGAGAATTTCGCTGGCAAAAAACCAGGAATTCAAGTCTGATTCTGAGAGATTTTCTCGGGTTGATTGTTTCTGCTGTTGATTAATAGTTTTAAAAGTTTCTATCATCTTGTGAATTTGCTCGATTTGTTCTGGGGTGAGTCCGGTGATATCAAGAGTTTGAGTCATTTTTGAGTTGGGGGCTAGGGGTTGTTGACATTTTAGCTAATTTTGGCGCTAAGGGTCAAAAACCGGGTTTCTTGAATCATCAAACCTCCTCTAACCCGGTTTCAATGGCGGATATCAGATGAGGTTGATTGGGGGGAAACCCTTTTTACCGAATCACTCGAATTTCGAGGTTAAGATTTAACTGACTCCATTGGCGGTCTGCGGTAATCACGGGTTGATTGAGAACAAGACCCAGGGCTAGACAAGCGCGATCGCCTAGGGATAAGCCTAGAGGTTTAGTCATGGGTCGTAGCATACCCGCAATTTGAGCTTGCGGTTCATCAAAGGGAACAATTTTTAAGTTCAAGTCGGACAAAATTTGCAAAATCTCGGTTTCTGAGATGCCAATTTCGGCCAATTTAGCAATAACTTCCGATAAATTAATGGTGCTAATCGTTGCATTTTCAATCAAGTCTGTTATTTGTTCACTCCCGCTTTCTTGATTGAGAAATGCTAATATAGCAGAGGCATCCATGATGACATTACTCATGGATAGACTCGTGACGGCGTTCTTGAATCAGTTCCTCTGTTAGGTTGCGATTTTTCGCATATTTTTTGACTATTTTTTGAGCCTGGGTGAGGGGGCTGGTGGAGTCAGTTATTAGTGGGCGATCGCCTTGTTTCTGCTGTTGATTAATAGTTTTAAAAGTTTCTATCATCTTGTGAATTTGCTCGATTTGTTCTGGGGTGAGTCCGGTGATATCAAGAGTTTGAGTCATTTTTGAGTTGGGGGCTAGGGGTTGTTGACATTTTAGCTAATTTTGGTGCTAAGGGTCAGAAACCGGGTTTCTTGGCTGCTTAAATCTCCTCTAACCAGGTTTCGATCGCAGATATCAGATTCCGTTGATTGGGGGGAAAGCCTTTTAACGGCGCTTCTAGGGGTTCTGAGGTGAGAAATGCGATTCTCCTACGGAGACGCTTCGCGATCGCAATTACCCCCGTCAGTTTTTGGCAAAAGGCGATCGCTTCTGGCGTGGGTTTCGTCCGGGTGGAAATTCGCCGCCGAAGAGGATGGCACGGTGGGGGAGGAGGTGGGGCGCGTTTTAGGCTTTTGAGGTGGCGATCGCATTTCGGCGGGGTCTTCCTCGGGATAAGTGATTTCCCAAATCAGTTGGCGATCGGGTGAGGGCGATTTCCCCTTCGCGGGTTTGGTTAGCGAGGATGTCAGCGTTGAGGCAATACAGGGGTAGGTGTTGCAGGGATTCCCCGGTGAGCGCTTATTCGGAGAAAGAATTGAGGAGCGCGATCGGCTATAATTTATGAGGTGTAATCACACATTCAGCCTTAAAAATATGACTTCAACTCCTGAATTAATGAGCCGAATTACGCAAAATCCCGGTCAATGTGGGGGTCGTCCCTGTATTCGCGGGATGCGAATTAGAGTCACCGATATTTTAGAAATGTTAGCGGAAAATGTGAGCATTTCTGAAGTTTTAGAAGATTTTCCCGATTTAGAACTAGCAGATATTCAAGCCTGTCTGCTGTTTGCGGCAAGACGTACTGATTTTCCCAGACTCACCGCATGAAAATTTGGGTCGATGCTCAACTTCCGCCTACGTTGGCAAGTTGGCTGACAGAAACCTTTGGTTTAGAAGCGAGTGCATTGCGGGATTTAGGCTGGCGGGATGCTCAAGATATCGAGATTTTTGCAGCAGCACGGTCTGAAAATGTGGTGATTGTCACGAAAGACAGTGATTTTATTGATTTGGTCTGTCGTTTAGGATCGCCTCCTCAAATTTTATGGCTAACTTGTGGCAATGTCACGAACCGTAATTTGCGAAAATTGTTAATGGCAACTTTACCGAATGCGTTAGAGCAATTGCAGCAAGGAGAAATGATTGTGGAAATTACGAATACTCCTTAATTTCCTCTAACCAGGTTTCGATCGCAGATATCAGATTCGCTTGATTCGGCGGAAAGCCTTTTAAGGGCGCTTCTGGGTTGTCGGAGAGGATGGTAATTTTCGCTCAGATTTGAGTGCAGTGGATTTTTTCAGGTTTTAATCAGGTTTTGTTGGCCGAGTTCCAGGGAGATGCCACTAATGCGATCGTCTCCAGGGCGATAGGATAACACTTCGATGCCAATGGGTTCATTGGTATCTCCATCTTTGAAAAGGATAATATCGTTCCCCAGTTCCGTAGCAATTTGGTTAGGGCGGGGAGATTGCCAAAAAATGGTTAAGAGTTCGGTTTCGGGTTCGTAAAAGACTTTTATTTGGGCCATAATTTTGCTCCTGTTTTGATTGCATCAGTTTGGTAAGCTGTAATCAAGTAACCCTCGCCATTTAAACGCCGATGCAAGGCAACCAGCCATCTTTTTGCTTTGATGGTGCGATAAAATAGCAAGACATCAATATCGCGCTGACTTTGGTAAATGGCATCGGGTTGATTAAGGGTTTGCTGAATTTCTGTTTCATAATGGGTAATATCGGGATGTTTGATTAGCAAAGTTTGCCAGTAGCTTTCGGTGGTGCGGACGGTGAACCCTAGGGGAGTAGAAACAATAAATTTAACAATTGATTCCATGTTTTAGCTGAAGGCTAGGGTTTGATGATATTTTAGCGAATTTGAGAACTTGGGGTGAGGGTTCAGAAACCGGGTTTCTTGGTGGCTGCTTAAATCTCCCCTAACCAAGTTTCGATCGCAGATATCAGATTCCGTTGATTGGGGGGAAAGCCTTTTAACGGCGCTTCTAGGGGGTCGTCGGCGAGAAATCGTACTCTCCTACCCAGACGCTTCCGGAACGCAATTACCCCCGTCAGTTTTTGGCAAAAGGCGATCGCTTTTAGGGTGGGTTGGGTCGGGGTGGAAATTCGCCGCCAAAGAGGATGGCTCCGTGGGGGAGGAGGTGGGGCGCGTTTTAGGGTTTTGAGGTGGCGATCGCCAGTCAGGCTATACTACAATTAATCAGAGCCTAAAATGAGGAATCAAGCCAAATGACTACCCAAAAATTATTAGAAAAATGGCAGCGTTTAGACCCTGAACAACAGCAACAAGTTCTCGCTTTTATTGACTCTCTTCATCAAACGCCCCAACCGACTAAACCCAGTTCCCCGCTTGGAGCAAAGTTAAGAAAAATCCGCCAAGAAATTATAGAATCGGGCATCCCCTTGTTAACGCCAGAAGAAATAGAACAAGAAAAAGCCGAACGCCGTGGAGGCTATGTGGACTAATAATGATCCGAACTTTTGTTGATGCTGGAGTGTTAATTTATGCGGCTCGCGCTGAAAATGAAATGGCTGAACTCGCTTTACAAATCTTAGAAGATGACCAGCGAGAATTTGCTTCTAGTATTTTTTTGAAATTAGAGGTTTTGCCAAAAGCCATTTATCATCAACAAAGTAGCGAGATAAAGTTTTATGAAACTTTTTTTGATGCCGTCATTTACTGGGCAAACGATATCAACACTATCATTGAACAAGCCTATCGAGAATCTAGTCAATTTGGACTAGGGGCTATGGATGCTTTACATATTGCAGCAGCAGTCTCGGTTGGAGCAACGGAATTCATAACCAATGAAAAACCTCAAAAGTCAATTCGTCGAACTCGAAGTATTAAGGTGATTTCTATTTATCAATGATAGTGTTAATTCATCAACTTGACAACGATATCGCCAAATATTTTAATCAATAAATAGGGTTTTATCACTCATCACTTTCTGTCGTGAATTTCATCTCGGGTTGGTTTGACCCACCCTTGAACCGGAATGGGGTTTTCTGCCAGTTTATCCATTAATCTGGGTTGGGGCTTTGCTTCTGAAACCACAATCACTCTCAATCCCTTCCTTCTTGAATACTTTGTTGATATTCCGGCGGAATTTCTATCATGCCTTGTTTGATTTTCGCTTTAAATTCAAAAGAATTAACCATTTTTTTACCTTTTTTGTCTATTAATCTATGGATATTTTAACCTAAAAAATGCCAATCCTCAAATCTCCCCTAACCAGGTTTCGATCGCAGATATCAGATTCCGTTGATTGGGGGGAAAGCCTTTTAAGGGCGCTTCTAGGGGGTCGTCGGTGAGAAATGCGATCGCAATTACCCCCGTCAGTTTTTGGCAAAAGGCCATGAGTTCTGGGGTGGGTTGGGTCGGGGTGGAAACCGTTTCGCTACCGAAGAGGATGGCACGGTGGGGGAGGAGGTTACCGCGTTTTAGGGTTTTGAGGTGGCGGCGCAGTTCAGCGGGGGTGGCGGGTTCCGGGGGGTCTTCGTCGGGACAGGTGATTTCCCAAATCAGTTCGCTGAGGGTGAGGGCGATTTCCCGTTCGCGGGTTTCGTCAGCGAGGAGGTCCGCGTTGAGGTAATACAGGGGCAGGTGTTGCAGGGATTCGCAGGTGAGGGGAGAGGCGAAAGAGGGTTCGCCGCTATGGGGGGAGGTGGGGGGATTGTGCCATGCTTGGTAAAATTCGGGATAGGGCAGATTTTCGGCACAATTCCAGAGGACGTTGTAGGATGGATGGAATCGTTTAAAGTTGTTTTGGTCAACTCCATCGCTGAGGTTGTGTTTTAAGGCGGTGACAACCCCTGCATATTGTTGGGGGGTAGTGAGGATTTTTGGCAGACTCAAAGCTAACCGCCAGCGGGTATCTTCATCCTCAGTAGTTTCTATAAGTTTAACCAAAACAGCGATCGCCTCGGGATTCCCTGGGTTGATTTCCCCTAAACTCTGAGCCGCCCACATCCTGTTTTTTTCATCCTCAGTGGTGGTGATAACATTGACCAACCCAGCGATCGCTTTACAATTTCCCGGGTCAATCCTCCCTAAACTCGCCGCCACACGCCAACGGATATCTTCAGACTCAGTGTTTGCGATAATGTTCTGCAAATTAGCGATCGCCTCGGGATTTCTTTGTCCGATTTTTTCTAAGGTCTCAGCCGCCATCCAACGGATATCTTTAGACTTAGTGTTTGCCATTATTTTGACCAAACCAGAGATGGCTTGAGGATTTCCCTGTCCGATTTTCTCTAGCAACAAAACCGCATCCAGCCGGGTATATCCAGACGGACTGGTTTCGATAACTTCGAGTAAATCCGCAATTTCTTGAGAGTTTACTGTGTTAATTTTATCTGGGCTCTCAGACGCTTGCCGCGAGGTATCTTTATCCCCGTTGGAGATTCTAATTGTGTTCCAAGGGCAAACTTTAGCATTTTTGGGATCAATTTTTTTTAAAATCAACATTGCCTGCATCCGGGTATCTTCATCTGGGCAATTATCAATAATTGCACTCAGTTCTGTAATCGTCAGCCGTCGAATGGTCTCATGTATCGCCTTTCTTGCCCCTTCTTCAACCGCTGCGCGAAAAGTCATCCATTTTGGCTTCTGAATGTCGAACTCACTCAACCCCCACTTCACCACCTGTCGCACAATCCCAGCAGCCAGGGAACAAGCCTTAAATTCATTAATTCCTGCTGCTGCTAAAAAATAGGCTTGATATTCATAAAATTCTCTATCTACTTTCTCAAAATTCCACTCTCCACAACCATCCTTAAACTCAACCAACCCCCGAATAAACCCCTCCTTCTCATCCTCCCCAACATCCTCACGCCCCAACCACAACAAAATCACCTGCTTCCACTGCGGTTCAAAAATCCGATACCGCTTCCCCTCCACCGGACGATCGCAATGATCCTTCGGCAGAAAATAATCCCAATCCTCCACCGCCAACGCCGCAAAATACTCCTGAAACGTCGCATGATAAAACGTATAGACTTTTTCGCGGCGACTTTCCTCCGCTACTCCCACCTCATTCAACCAGCTTAACTTCAACGCCAGAGGAAACAACGACCCCGCCGCCTTCGGTTTCCCCAAATGCTCACATACCAACCGATGAGTTAACCGAAATCGACTCGTTTCCGCCTCTAGGGATGCCTTCGCCAACTCTCCCAAAGCCGCATTTAACTGTTCCTTTTCCTCCTCCGTCACCGGAAAAGCCGTTTCCTTCCACCCATAGACCGACTCCACAAACCCCGCATACAAGTCCGCCATCGTTTCCGGTAGCGCATCCTCCACCTTCCAAGTCGCACATAACAACGTTAACCGCAGGGGATTGCGGCATAAATCCTTAATCCGTTCCTTCCCGGACTCTTGCAACTCTGACCACAAGGATTCCGCTAACTGGACATCCTCACCCTCCGCCACCAACCCCCGAAACCAGCGCCGGATAAACTCCTGCATTTTTTCATCCTGAAACGGTTGGGTGAGATAGGTTTGAAACCCCTGTAACTGGCTGGGGTTCCCTTGCCACAAATTCAAGCGACAGGTCATGATAATCTGTGCCTTGCTCACCCAACCTTGTAAATCTAAAGACTGTTGCTCACTCTGACTCATTTCATCGAAGCCATCTAAAAGCAGCCAGACTGCACCTGCCTCAAATTTTTTCCTCCAGTCTGCTTTGATTTGCTCCGTTGCATCAACTAATGTTTGATCAATCCAATTTTCTTTTAAATATTTGTGGAGTGGCTGATTGCCCAATTTTGCCAAGGATACCCAAACCACTAAATCATCGGTTTTTTGTAATAACCAAAATGCTAATTTTTGGAGTAACGTTGTTTTGCCCGCTCCCGCTTCTCCAACAATAGCAATATTTTTCTCGGTGCGTTCGCGAACGATTTTATCACGAAATTTTTCGTAAGCGAACTTTTCCTTTTCCTGCACTTCCTGCCTGGTGAAAAAGTCCGAACCTCTTTCCGGGTCAATATCTTGGGGGTGTTTTGGTTTCTCACTCTGTTTCGGTTTCACCAGGGCTAAATCGACAAACAAATCCTCATCAATTAAGTTGCGATCGCGATTTCCATCAACCTGACCGATAATTTCATTAATGGTTAAGTATTTCTGTTTAAGTAACATACGACGGCAAATATCTTGCCATTCATCAATGACATATTCTACCTGAAACTTCCCAATTTTTGTGTTAATCAGGGTTTTAAGTTGCTCATACCCGGTTTGGGAACTCTCCACAATCAGGATAATACTGCCTTCCTCAACCTTGGTAATGGAGAGGGTTTTATCCTTGAGGCGGTTTTGCAGGGTAGTGGTAATTTCGGTGAGTTGCCGTTGCGCTTCTTGATAGTTGCCTTTGAGTCCTAAAATGCAGCGATTGAGGGTTTGAGGGCGATCTATTATTATAAATTGCTCAATCAGCCATTGCCGCAAAATCCCCAATTTTCCCCGAGAGGACTGTTGGAGTTGGGGACAATCTGCCTGAAACTTTTTATAAATTTCTTGCATTCGCTTGGTGACAGTATCGACACCAATTTTATGCTTGACATCGGAAATTCCTTCATTGAGTATCTCGGTAAATTGGGCTTCAGTTTTAATATAACGCTCTTTCTCTGGAAATCGCTTCAATAAAGTCTCTGTCTCTTCTGGGGAGAGGCTGTGATTTTTGGCTTGTTGTCGGAGAAAGTCTTGCCACATTGCCCTGACCTCGACTCAGTGGATTCTGTTTCAAGTCTAGTTGATTTGAGTCTAAAAGTCAATTTAAATGCTATAAAATCATACCTTTCCACTTAATTCCACTTAATTATACTTAATTCTATTTGTGCTTCCAATTCACGGCTGTAGCCCGCCTATAGTCTAGGTTTTGTGATTCTAAACCAGACTAAAAATGAGGTTAATTAGCCATGATAGATGTGCAAGACAAATTCAAACAACGCGCCGCCTTAGAAGACGCATATAGTAATTTCGTCGAACCCTATGTTAATGAGGTGATGGAAATTCAGCTTAATTCCTCCTTAGAGACTCCTCCGGCTCCGGTGATGTCGGCTTGTTTGGGCTGTGTATCGGGATGGTTGCTGCTGACGTTCGTTTATTGTCTGTGGATGCGGGGACGGTGAGGGGGTTTGGGATGAAATCTCTCAAAATTGGGGGCGGTGAATGGTTGGGTTTCGCGCTTCGCTGCACCCAACCTACCAGACCAAGGCGCGGTCAATCTCTCGTTAAGTGAAATCATCCAGGGGTTTGGGTAAGTTTGATCTGGCGGTGAGTACATTACAATACTGATCAGGCAAAAATACAGAGGTCAAGAAATGTTGACCGTCGTTTCACCGCAAAAACTTTATCTTTCCGCCGGAACAGTAATGCGATCGCCTGCGACCTGGCAGGAATATCAAGCATTGTGCGAACAGCGGGGAGATGGTTCCATTCCTCGGCTTAAATATCGTTCTGGGGAAGTATTGTTGATGTCGCCTTTACCTAAGCATGGTCGAGATGTGAGTTTAATTGCTGCCATCATTACAACCTTGCTGGATCATCAGGAGCGAGAATACGATGCTTTCACACCCGTGACAATGCAACTGCCAGAAGAAAGCGGGATTGAACCAGATTATTGTTTCTACATTGACCATTGGCAAGCGGTTTCCGGTAAAGAACGGATTGATTGGCGCAATGACCCCCCGCCAGATTTGGTGTTAGAAATTGACATCACCAGCTACTCAGATGTGCAGGATTATCTGCCCTATCAAGTGCCAGAAGTCTGGCTATTTCGGAACCAGCAACTGATGATTTACCAACTTCAGGGCAATGAATACGGCATCACATCCCAAAGCCAATATTTCCCGGCGGTAAATCCAGCGGCTCTCGTTGCTCAATGTTTACAAATTGCCTATCAGAGAAATACCAGTGCAGCCATTCGTGATCTCAAGCAGCAACTCGGAGGGTAGGAGAGCGGAGAAAAGGTTGACATACTCTCCAGAAGATTCTCCAAACATCACTTTTGTTGAATAAAGGCTTGATGTTCTGGGGAAGCTAGTCCCCCTTGTAGGGTTTCCCAAACGGCGGCGAGGTTATTTTGCTATGACCTTCCTGCTATTCCGGGTGTTCTAAGTAGCGCACGATATTTTCTATGCTTTGCTTGAGCCATGGAAGTTCTTGCTCTACGACAACCCAAACCATATCCAAGTCAATTTCAAAGTAGTTGTGAGCTAAGATATTCCGCATTCCGATGATGTTTTTCCAAGGTATTTCTGGATGCTGGCTTCTGATTTCTGAAGTCAGCGCGCGGGCAGCTTCTCCGATGATTTGAAGGTTTTGTATAAACCAAGTCTGGATCAGTTCATTTTGCTCATAAGCCGATCGCCCCTGAACAGCATATCGCTCAATGCGTTCTATTGCTTCCAACATATCCAGCAATTTTTCGAGATCGCTTCTCATAACCGTATCGCTTCCGCTAGGACTTGTTGGCGAATCCTAGGACGTAACCCCTTCTCTGTGATAATATCAACCCGACAGCCTAGTAACTCTTGGAGTTCCATCAGCAGTCCACCCATATCCAGCAAGCTGCGTCCGGGCTGCATTTCCACCAAAAAATCTACATCACTATCCGCATCGGCTTCCCCCCGTGCCACGGAGCCAAAAACACGGATATTGCTGGCTCCATACTGGGCAGCTAATGCCAAAATTTCCTCTCGTTTCTCTTGCAGTCGCTCTGGTAAATTCATCAGTCGTTAAGTTGTTCTAACCTCTGTTTTAATCCGGTTGAATAAAGGCTTGATGTTCTGGGGAAGCTAGTCCCCCTTGTAGGGTTTCCAAAACGGCGGCGAGATTATTTTGTAATAGTTGCCTTGCGTTTAACCATAAACCGGGAAACACCCGACTGCACAAAATCCCCTCATCATTGGGAGAAAGAGACTGATAAACTCCCTCCTCCAGATAAAACCAATCTAGTTTTTGGTCGAAGATTTGCCACACTAGATATTCTTGCACCCCATTGCGCCGATAAACCCGTTTTTTATCCCCTAAATCGATCGCCGCACTACTAGCCGCAATTTCTACCACCAATTCCGGTGCGCCTTGAATGTAGCCTTCTGAGGTCAGTTGGGAACTTCCCCCCGGAATCAACAAAACTCCATCGGGTTGAAATTCGTTGTCGGAGTCCAGGCGAACCGTCGGTTCAATGCCTATTTCTGTCCCTGGGGTTGCCATTTTATAAGTCCATAGCAACCCGATTAAATCCGCGTGGGGTTTCGCATGGGTGGTAAACCGCAGGGGTGATGCCATATAAACTACTCCTTCAATTAATTCCGCTTTCTGATGGGTAGTCATGGCGGCGTAACGTTGCTCAAATTCTCGGTAAGTTAGGCGATCGCCATTTTCCAAAGGCGGATAGATGGGAGATTGAATCTGCATAGTATCGACCAGAGACTAGGGGACAGTTTGATTATAACAATTCCGTCATCGCCATCTATTGTTAAATGTTTGTATCTCGGCTGGCGGAAGATGTAAACCGACAAATATTAGTCATAAATCATCTTGATGGCCACGTTGTTGTAGCTTCTGTTGCAGTTGGCAGAAAACTGTTTCCCCATCAACAACCTCACCCCCTTCGGAAGCAGCAACACCAACCATAATTTCCCGTTGCAATTCCTCAAACCGCCGTTGATAAATGCGTTCTCGGTCTGCTAACAGCCTAATACCTGCGACGATCGCATCTTCAGCCGAAGCATACTTACCGCTTTCTACCAGACTTTCCAGAAACTGCTCAATTTCTGAACTTAACGATATATTCATTTCTCACCTCTGTTTTAATCCGGTTGAATAAAGGCTTGATGTTCTGGGGAAGCTAGTCCCCCTTGTAGGGTTTCCAAAACGGCGGCGAGATTATTTTGTAATAGTTGCGTTGCGTTTAACCATAAACCGGGAAACACCCGACTGCACAAAATCCCCTCATCATTGGGAGAAAGAGACTGATAAACTCCCTCCTCCAGATAAAACCAATCTAGTTTTTGGTCGAAGATTTGCCACACTAGATATTCTTGCACGCCATTGCGCCGATAAACCCGTTTTTTATCCCCTAAATCGATCGCCGCACTACTAGCCGCAATTTCTACCACCAATTCCGGTGCGCCTTGAATGTAGCCTTCTGAGGTGAGTTGGGAACTTCCCCCCGGAATCAACAAAACTCCATCGGGTTGAAATTCGTTGTCCGAGTCCAGGCGAACCGTCGGTTCAATACCCATTGCGGTGGAAGGGGTAGCGGCTTGATAAACCCCTAACCAGGTGATGAGACGACCGTGGGGTTCTGCATGGGTGGTAAACCGCCGAGGTGATGCCATATAAACTACTCCTTCAATTAATTCCGCTTTCTGATCTGTAGTCATGGCGGCGTAACGTTGCTCAAATTCTCGGTAAGTTAGGCGATCGCCATTTTCCAAAGGCGGATAGATAGGAGATTGAATCTGCATAGTATCGACCAGAGACTAGGGGACAGTTTGATTATAACAATTCCGTCATCGCCATCTATTGTTAATCGTAATTCATGGGGGCGATTTCCCATTGGTGATAATTATTTGATTACCCCCCCATTGGCGATACTTAGGTTAATTTCATCGGCGTTAAGATTTCTTGAGCATATTCACCTATACCATCATCTCAGGTGCGATCGCACTTTGGCGACCTTCTCTGGTGGGAATTGAGCCGCAGTTTTTCCCAAATTTAACCATCATCAGAAAAGCCGGGAGAGTTGGGTGTTGAGTTTTGTGGGTCTTAACCCATTGATAGATTTTTCAAACCCCCACAGATTCGGTATCCGTGTCAGAATATCTGTAAACTTGCACATTATTAGATAGCTAAATTTTGGGAGGTCATACATGGTAGCCCTCACTGACCGGGTTAAAGCAGGTCGGTTGACCGTTGAGGTAGCAGAAGTTACTACAGACACCACCACCATTCGATCGCTTGATTGGGACCGCGATCGCTTTGATATCGAATTTGGTCTGCAAAACGGTACAACCTATAACTCATTTATCATTCGTGGCGACCAAACCGCCTTAGTAGATACATCCCACGCCAAATTTCGGCAACTATACCTAGACACTCTCCAAGGATTAATCGACCCCGCCGCCATTGATTATCTGATTATTAGCCATACAGAACCCGACCACAGCGGTTTAGTCGCCGATATTCTGCAACTTGCGCCCCAAATTACCGTCGTCGGCGCAAAAGTTGCCATTCAATTTTTAGAAAACCTAGTTCATCAACCCTTTAAGTCTCAACAAGTTAAAAACGGTGATACATTAGACCTCGGTAACGGTCATGTGCTGGAATTCGTTTCCGCGCCTAACCTGCACTGGCCTGATACTATTTTCACCTACGATCGCCAAACCGAAACTCTCTTTACCTGCGACGCTTTCGGAATGCACTACTGTTCCGATCTCACCTACGACTCAAACCTCGCTGACATTGAGGCTGATTATCGATTCTACTATGAATGTTTGATGGCTCCCAACGCCCGGTCTGTTCTCAGCGCCATTAAGCGTATGAGACAACTGGGAAATATTACCACGATCGCCACCGGACACGGCCCCCTACTGCGCCATAACGTTCAGGAATTGACCGATCGCTATCAAAAATGGAGTCAGGAACAGTCCAAAGCCGAAACCACGGCGGCGGTATTTTACTATTCCGATTTCGGTTATAGCGATCGCCTTTCTCAAGCGATCGCCCACGGAATTACCAAAACTGGTGTCGCTGTCGAAATGATGGATCTGCGATCGGCTGATAACCAGGAAATCCGCGAGTTAGCTAGTATGGCTACCGGATTAGTCATCGGAATGCCTCCCGTATCTGGTCAAGATGCCGAACTCGCCCAGGAAGCCGAGGAAGCCATCAGCACCATTTTAGCATCTACCAACAAAAAGCAAACCTTTGGTTTGTACGAATCTGGTAGCGGTAATGATTTGTCTGTTTACCCCCTGGAAGTCAAGTTTAAAGCCGCCGGACTTAAACCCGCTTTTCCCTCAATTCGGATTACAGAAACCCCCACCGAAAACACCTATAAACTCTGTGATGAAGCCGGAACCGATATGGGACAGTTACTCAGTCGGGATAAGGCTATTAAGCAGATGAAATCCCTAGATAGCGATGTTGATAAAGCCTTGGGTCGCATTAGTGGCGGGTTATATATTATCACCGCGACTAAAGGGGAAGTGAGTAGCGCTATGTTGGCTTCCTGGGTGTCTCAGGCGAGTTTTGAACCTCTGGGGTTAACTATTGCGGTCGCTAAAGATAGGGCGATCGAAGCCCTAATGCAGGTGGGTGATACCTTTGTTCTCAATGTGTTGGAGGAGAACAATTATCAAGCCTTAATGAAGCATTTTCTCAAGCGTTTTCCCCCTGGTGCCGACCGTTTTGAAGGTGTGAAAACTCAAGCCGCTAATAATGGCAGTCCGATTTTAAATGATGCTCTGGCTTATCTGGAATGTCAGGTCGCTAGTCGCATGGAATTAACCGATCATTGGATTGTTTATGCCACTATTGATGGCGGTCGCGTTAGTAACCCTGATGCTTTACCAGCCGTTCATCATCGCAAGGTGGGAAATCACTACTAAAAAATTCCCTGATGGCGGGTTGATTCATATCTAAATATGGCTAAATCACCCGCCTTTCCTGGGTTGCTATGTTCACCACATTACTTTAAAAAAATGTATAATTCAAAAGCTCGTGATGTTCAAGTTTTCTTGATTGGGAATGATACAAAAGTTTTGCGATCGCGCACTTGGGATAGACTCAAGTTTGAGGTAGAATATTCCCTACAACGGGGGACTACAGCTAATAGTTATCTCATCGAAGCTGACCAAGTGGCGATTATCGACCCTCCCGGAGAATCTTTTACCGCCAACTATCTGAAATCCCTGGAAGACCGCTTAGATTTTAACAACCTAAAATATGTGATTTTAGGGCATTTTAACGCTAACCGAGGTGCGACAATTAAAGCATTGTTAGAAAAGGCTCCCCAAATTACTTGGGTGTGTTCTAACCCCGCTACCTTGGCGCTGCGGGAATCTTTCCCAGAATTAACCTTAAATATTTTAACAGTTAAAAGTGAGGAAAAATTAAACCTGGGTCGCGGACATGAACTGCAATTAATCACCGCACCAACTCCCCGATGGCCTGATGGTCTATTGACCTATGACCCCTGTACTAAAATCCTGTTTACAGATAAGTTTTTTGGCGCTCATGTCTGCGGTGATCAAGTCTTTGATGAAGGCTGGTCAGTCTACAACGAAGACCGCCGGTTTTATTATGACTGTCTCCATGCGGCACAACCCAAAAAAATTCTGTCAATCTTAGATAAAATTGCTGAGTTATCACCCATTGAATTTTATGCCACGGGTCACGGTCCCTTAGTTCGCTATGGGATGAATGAATTAACTAATTTATATCGACAATGGAGTGAAAAACAAAAATCTCAGGATTTGAATGTGGCGCTGCTATATGCTTCTGCTTACGGGAATACCGCCTCTATTGCTAATGCGATCGCCAGAGGATTAACTAGGTCGGGAGTAGCGGTAGAATTGATTAATTGTGAACACGCTAAATCTACCGAAATTCAAACATCCGTTGAAAAATGCGATGGATTTATTATCGGTTCCCCTACCCTCGGCGGTCATGCTCCCACCCAAATACAAACCGCTTTGGGAATTATTCTAAATACCGCATCAACTAATAAATTAGCCGGGGTTTTTGGTTCCTTTGGTTGGAGTGGAGAGGCGGTAGATTTAATCGCGGATAAGTTAAAAGATGCTGGCTATAAATTCGGCTTTGAACCAATTAGGGTCAAGTTTAAACCCACAGATATCACCCTACAAACCTGCGAGGAAACTGCTATTGATTTCGCCCAAATGTTGCGACGTGACCAAAAACGCCGCGCTCTCAAATCTACTTCCCAGTCTGCTAGTGCTGACCGAACCGCTCAGGCTGTAGGTCGTTTGGTGGGTTCCCTGTGCGTGGTCTCCTGTCGCCGTGGAGAGGTGGTAAGTGGGATGTTGGCTTCGTGGGTATCTCAAGCTACTTTTACCCCCCCAGGATTGACTGTGGCTGTGGCTCGCGATCGCGCTATGGAATCCATGACTCACATAGGCGATCGCTTTGTTTTAAACATTTTGGACGAAGGTAAACAACTGCGTAAACACTTTATGAAAAAGTTTGCTCCCGGTGAGGATAGATTTGCATCCTTATCAACCACAGAAGCCTCTAACGGATGTCTGATTTTAAATGATGCTTTGGCTTATTTGGAATGTGAGGTAAAAAACCGCATGGAATGCGGCGACCACTGGGTTATTTATGCTCAAGTCCAAAACGGCAAACTATTAAATAATGAAGGTGTAACAGCAGTTCACTATCGCAAAACCGGAACTTTTTACTAATCTTCTCCTCAAAAGGCGGGTTGATCAATCTTCCCCTTGGGAGGTGAGCAAATACCCGGTTTGGAGAGGGCGGGTTGATCAATCTTTCTGTGGGGAGGTGAGCAAATACCCGGTTTGGAGAGGGCGGGTTGATCAATCTTTCTGTGGGGAGGTGAGCAAATACCCGGTTTGGAGAGGGCGGGTTGATCAATCTTTCTGTGGGGAGGTGAGCAAATACCCGGTTTGGAGAGGGCGGGTTGATCAATCTTTCTGTGGGGAGGTGAGCAAATACCCGGTTTGGAGAGGGCGGGTTTATCAGTCTTCCTGTGGGGAGGTGAGCAAATACCCGGTTTGGAGAGGGCGGGTTGATCAATCTTTCTGTGGGGAGGTGAGCAAATACCCGGTTTGGAGAGGGCGGGTTTATCAGTCTTCCTGTGGGGAGGTGAGCAAATACCCGGTTTGGAGAGGGCGGGTTGATCAGTCTTCCTGTGGGGAGGTGAGCAAATACCCGGTTTGGAGAGGGCGGGTTGATCAGTCTTCCTGTGGGGAGGTGAGCAAATACCCGGTTTGGAGAGGGCGGGTTGATCAATCTTCCTGTGGGGAGGTGAGCAAATACCCGGTTTGGAGAGGGCGGGTTGATCAGTCTTCCTGTGGGGAGGTGAGCAAATACCCGGTTTGGAGAGGGCGGGTTGATCAGTCTTCCTGTGGGGAGGTGAGCAAATACCCGGTTTGGAGAGGGCGGGTTGATCAATCTTCCTGTGGGGAGGTGAGCAAATACCCGGTTTGGAGAGGGCGGGTTGATCAGTCTTCCTGTGGGGAGGTGAGCAAATACCCGGTTTGGAGAGGGCGGGTTGATCAGTCTTCCTGTGGGGAGGTGAGGAACTCGGAGAACCCGCCCCTACAGGATCTAACTTACCCAGTAGGGGCGAAAAATTGGTCGCCCCTATCATATCGATTTAATCGACAACTCTCATGCGCTGGGTAATGGAAGTAATACCATCACGACGCATAAGAATAGTAGAAACCCAGCTATCCTCAGGTGATGTGGGCGCTTGACCAATTTTGAAAATACCACCAGAAGTTAAAAACTGAATAGATACAGGCGTAGGCTCAAAGTAAGCATTAGTATTAACAGGTTGGACGATCGCCCCTCCAATCAACAATTCCGAACCTAGGGGTTCTTCGACTATAGCATCAAGGCTGAATTCTCGACCAGTGGTCACCTGTTGAGGAATATTCAATGTAACAGTTGGGGGAGCCTCACCAGAAGTTAACTGATTGCGTTCGGCTAAAATTTCTTGAGCCACAATCATATCATTCTCAATGCGCTGTTGGGAAGTAATCGTCGATCGCAAAATTACATCGCGATCGGGAAAGCGTTTCACCCCTTCAATTTCCGTAACCGTTGTCGCAATAATCGCATTTCCATCTCGTTCCCAATCCTGCAAAGTCGTGCGATAATTAAGAGAGTAGTATTGTTCCCAAAAATGCCTTAACCCCCGTTTTAAAGTATCATGATTTAAACCATCAGTATTTTGAAAATCGGGAGCATAAAACCTCATCAACGCTTCCAGATTTTGGCGATTAGCTTCAGTCTCAATATTTTCTAACAGCATTTTCAGTTCCGGTGGGGCGGTGGCTGGTTCCTCAGCCCAAGCGCGATCGCTCCCCCAGCCTAAACCGCACCAGAGAGCAATTGTCAGAATGGCTGATAAAACTGGGGAAAAAGCCGGGTAGCGCAGCGGAAAAATCACAAAGCGGGTCATAAGTATAGTTGTCAGGTGTGCGTCTTGGTTGTAAAGTGATCAGCAGTTAGGGATTTCCGTTAGGAATGCCCCCTCATGATGGCTCGATGTGTTTTGATTGTAGCGAAATTATTGAATATCGAAAGGAAAAGCAGCCTTGACCGAGACACCCACGCGATTATTAGTTGCAGCCAGTGGTACTGGAGGGCATCTATTTCCGGCGATCGCCACCGCCGACAGTTTAAGTGATTATCACATCGAATGGCTAGGCGTTCCAGACCGCCTGGAAACCCAGTTAGTTCCGCAAAAGTATCCGATCCATACTATCGCCGTGGGTGGATTTCAGGGAAAACCCGGCTTAGGAACTCTCATGACCGGGACTCGTCTAGCTACCGCTATCCTCAAAGCCCGCCACCTCCTCAAACAGGGTAATTTTCAAGGCGTATTCACTACAGGCGGTTATATTGCCGCCCCCGCCATTTTAGCAGCTCGTTCCCTCCGTTTACCCATAATTCTCCATGAGTCTAACGCCCTTCCCGGTAAAGTCACCCGCTGGTTAGCCCCTCGCTGTACCCAGGTGGCGATCGGCTTCGCCGTGGCTGCTAGATATCTTCCCAAGGCACAAACTACCGTCGTGGGTACTCCTGTACGCGCCGACTTTACCAACGAGTCAGAACCCTTGGAATTCCCTATTCCTGACCATGCGCCACTGGTCGTAGTTTTAGGAGGTTCTCAGGGCGCTGTCGCTGTCAATCGCTTAGTCAGGGCTGCTGCACCAGCTTGGTTAGAAGCAGGTATTTGGATAGTTCACCTCACCGGAAATCTCGACCCCGATGCACACAGCCTCCAGCATCCCCACTATATTGCTATGCCTTTTTATGATCATATAGCTCCTCTGCTGAAACGCGCTAATTTCGCAGTTAGTCGCGCCGGGGCGGGGACTTTAACTGAATTGGCGATTACTAAAACCCCCGCTATTCTGATTCCCTATCCCTACGCCGCCGAAGACCACCAAACTTTTAACGCCAAGGTTTTTGCCCAACAAGGGGCGGCGGTATTAATTCAACAGCAGGACTTGACACCAGAACAACTTCAAGGTAAAGTTTTGTATCTATTGGGTGACTCTACAGAACTCAATCGGATGGCTGAGGCGGCTGGGTCCTTGGCAGTAGTTGATAGCGCTAACCGCCTAGCTGAGGTGGTTAGGGCTGTTGTCGTGTAGATATAAAATGCGATCGCAGCATCTATTTTAGCTCCTGACTGTGATCTCGATCAGCTTACGGTGAGATTTTACTCATTTCTTTTTGGCTCAAAATGAGTCATAGTATATAGTATCGAGAGTCGAGGAGGGTGTGGGATGAAATTATTAACTTACGCGGCCGCAACATTAATTATTACCATTGGTATCACTACTGCAGTTCGTGCAGAAAACCCCGCCCACCTGAAGCAGTTGCTGGAGACTAAAAGCTGTGAGGGATGTGACCTGACCGGGGCACAGTTACAAGGATTAGACCTTAATGGTGCTAACCTAAGAAGGGCTGATCTAACTGGCGCTAACCTCGCGGGTGCTAATTTGAACGAGGCTAACTTCAACCGGGCTATCCTGGTTGATGCCAACCTAGCAGATACTACCCTGATTGCAGCTAAACTCCACGGCGCTGACTTAACCCGTACTAACTTGAGGAATGCTAATCTAACCCTAGCGGGGATGGTGATTGCTGACCTGACTGAGGCGAACCTGAGAGGCGCAAATCTAGTTGGTGCGAATTTGGAAAGTGCTGATTTAACTGGGGCGAATCTTCAAAATGTTCGTCAGTCTGTAGTTAGTTTGGGTTTGGTGCGTCTTCAAGAAGGCAGCCTATATGGCTTTGATATCATTGGTGTTAATTTGCGGGATACTGATTTAACAGGAACTAATCTAAGTGGGGCTGATTTGACTGCATCAGACTTAGCAGGCGCTAATTTGGATGATGCCAATTTATTCAATACTAATTTAATGAATGCCAGACGTTAGGAACCTGCTGAATTATCTGAACGTCAAAAGGAGGGGTGTAGCCTGGCTAGATCCCTCCTTCGTTGATTTTGAGATAGCTTTAAGATTCTTTGAGAGGATCAATATTGACGTGCATTTTCGATTTGCTTTCCTCATATTTCTCGGAATTGCCATCTCGATTTAATCGGGCTAATCCCCATACTAGGCTGACTAATGCTGCTTGACAAACGGCATTATTGCCTTCAGCGTTGGCTTTATCTATTAATGATTCATTGTTAGATTCATTGTTAACTGTTGGCTTATCCGTAATAACACCTCCTTCGTATTTCAGACTGGCTGAGTCGATCGCAGTTAAAGGTTCATATAATACTATTGTAGTCTCAATTTGCTCTTTTTGTGTATACAAGAGTCGATAGCCTCTATCGGGATCAAGGATAAATATGAGTCACTGATCAAGATCCTCCCTGTACAGTTGTCGGTCATAACAGGTTATGATAGAAAAATTAGGGTATCTCAGAATTGACTGAACCCATTTTGACGCAATTTTAACCATCCAACGAGATCCTACAAATGTCTTCCCAGTTACCTCCTGTTTCTAACTCCCCATCTAACCAGAGTCCTGAAGTATTATTACACCAGGCTGAGACTTCTTATCTTCAGGGAGAGTATGATCAGGCGATCGCCGCCTGTCAAAGGGCGTTAGAATTGAAACCTAACTGGCCTCCGGTTTATGTGACTATGGGTAATGTGTCTCAGGGTCGGGGTCAAATTGAAGAGGCGATCCGATGCTATGCCAAGGCTTTAGAATTTGACCCGAATTTACCCCAAGCCCATGCTAACTTGGGTAGTATGTTCTATAAACAAGGAAAATTGGAATCGGCGATCGACAGTTATCAAAAAGCGATCGCCCTCAAGCCAGATTTAACCGCAGTTTATGTTAACCTCGCCCGTGCTTTGCGACAAATGGGGCGAGAGTCGGAAGCCTTAATTGTTGAACAAAAAGCTAATCAAATTCATTCCTTAACTGGGGGTTCAGTTCATCTTTATAATCAGGGAAATCAACTTTTCAATCAGGGGAAACTAGAAGAGGCGATCGCCCTGTGGAAACAGGCTATTGTCGCTGACCCGAATTTGGCAGAAGCCTACTGTCAACTCGGTATAGTTCATAGACATCAGGGCCAGCCCCAAGAGGCGATTCCCTTCTTAGAAAAGGCGATCGAATTAAAACCCAATTTGGTCGCCGCCCACCAAAATATCTGTGGCATATATCGGGACTCCTCCGACCTCGCCGCCGCCCGCAATGCCGTAGATCGCTACCTGAAAAATTGTAGCAGTATCGACCCGATTATGACCGCCATTTATGCCGTTAGTATCTGTCAGGTTTCCGGTTTAAATGCCGTGGCTTTACCAAGATTTTTGCAGCTAGAATCACAACTGCCCGGTTTACTGGCTCACACCAAACCAGTAGAGATTAAATCCCTTTATGCTAACCTATTATTCGCCCTGCCCTATCTGCGGGATGATTTGGAAAAGAATTATAAACTACAACGATTAATTGGCGATCGCTATGTGAGCCTGATATCTCCTACTTCCACCCCCCCCCGTATTCAAACTACTAAAGGATTTGGCAATATCCCCAGCCCCAAAACCGTTAAAATTGGGATTCTTTCTAAAAACTTTTGTCGTCATTCCGTCGGCTGGTGTAGTGCCGATGTCATTAAAGAATTAGCAGCCCTCAATACAGAAATTTATCTATATTGGAGCGATCGACCTATCCGAGATAAGCAAACTCCAGTATTTGAACAAGTTGCCCACAAAGTTTTTGCCCCCCAAAACTTCCCCCAGGGACTCCCCAACCCCCAAGAAATTGTTAACGCTATTCGCCAAGACCAAATCGATATTCTCCTAGACTTAGACTCTCTCAGTGTGCAAATTAATACCGAAGTTTTAGCCCAAAAACCTGCCCGCTTTTGTATATCTTGGCTAGGTTTTGATAGCCCTCAAATTGCCTCCGATAACTATTTTATTGGCGACCATTATACCCATCCCCCCGGACGAGAATCTTATTATACCGAAAAGTTAATTAGGATGCCTCAGACATTTATGGCAGTCTCTGGCTTTCAGAGAGTATCAGCAGATCCAAATACCCTCAGACAAGCCTACCGTATTAGTCGCGACCAGGTGGTTTATTTGTGTGTAGCACCAGGACGTAAATTTAACCCTGATTTGGTGAAAGCCCAGGTCAATATCCTTAAACAAGTTCCCGACAGTATTTTAGTTCACAAAGCATTAGGAGATACCCAGATAATTCGTGAGACCTATGCGGCGGCTTGTAAGGCGATCGGTGTCGGTCAACATCGCATTAAGCAAATAAGTCGATTTGCTACCGAAGAAGAACACCGCAAAATCTATATGTTGGCAGATGTGCTATTAGATTCCTACCCCTACAATGGTGGTACTCATAGCTTGGAAGCCCTCTGGTTTAATACTCCCCTAGTCACTCGCCGTGGCTCACAATTTTTATCCCGCATGGGTTATTCTTTCTTAAAGGGTGTGGGTGTGGAAATGGGAATAGCCGACTCCTGGGAAGAGTATCAAAATTGCGGTATCCGTTTGGGTATTGAACCTGAACTTAGACAATCAATTCGCCAACAGTTAATGGCATCGAAAAAATCTGAGAATTTAGCCCCTTTATGGAATCCTAAAGCCTTGGCGAAAAATTTATATTCCCAGTTTCAGCAATTACTCAATCAATAAACCTAAAAATTACAATATATTTGACATTCTGGTAAATTTCCGGTATAATCGGGATAGTCGGTGATATAATGGGGTGTATTGTACCCATTCATACCCATGAGCAACCTTCCAGACTTCCAAAATCAAGGTTATCACACCATTAGGCAATTGGGATGTAACCCAGAAGGGGGGCGGATAACCTACCTGGCAACCCATGCCAGAACTAATCAACAGGTGACAATCAAAGAATTTCGCTTTGCGTTTACAGGGGCGAGTTGGGCGGGGCTAAAAGCCCATGAACGGGAAATTGAGATGTTACAACAGATTAGACATCCCCGAATACCACGCTATCTGACATCTTTTGAGACTCCGGCTGGCTTCTGTTTGGTGCAGGAGTACAAAAAGGCACCATCCCTAGAGTCTGGTCAACGCTTCACGCCAGAACAGATTAGGCAAATTGCCATTTCTATATTAGGAATTCTGGTATATTTACAACAGCATAATCCCCCAATTATTCACCGTGATATTAAGCCGGCTAATATTTTAGTAGACGATCGCCTGAATGCTTATCTAGTCGATTTTGGCTTTGCTAAAGTAGGTGGAAAAGATACCGCCACCAGTAGTATCGCCGCTGGGACACCGGGGTTTATGCCACCGGAGGAACTATTTAACCGACCGTTAACAGAATCTTCAGACCTCTACAGTTTGGGGGCTACCCTAATTTGTCTGCTAACAGGGACTCATCCCGCCCATATTGGTCAGCTTATTGATGATAACTATTGTTTCCAATTTAGACAACTGGTAAAAGGTGGCGATCGCCGTTTTTTGGCATGGTTAGAAAGGCTGGTAGAACCTAGCACAAAAAGACGGTTTAAGAATGCCTCCCAAGCCTTATCCGCTTTGACTAGGACGACCACTTCCCGGGACGTAGTTATCTCTCAACTCAAACCCAGACGACCACTTCCCGGGACGTAGTTATCTCTCAACTCAAACCCATTGGGGCGCTATTTTTTATGGTGCTAGTGGGCAATATGGCTATGCAAGAGGCGCGAGATTTTAGCAATTCTCAAGAAGCAAAATTTAGCCGACCATCAGATGGTTTAAGAGTTAGTGCGCCCTGGTCAGAGGCGGTAAAATTACGCCGTCAAGGTCAGAATTTTTTGGATTTACAACAATATGATCAAGCCTTAGCCGCCTATAATCTGGCTTTGGATATTAACCCCAATTATCTGCAAGCCCTAGAGGGTCGCTGTTCAGCATTATATCATTTAGAACAGTATGATCAAGCCCTAAAAAGTTGCGAGGCGGCGATCGCTATTAACTCTCAGTCATATCAGAGTTGGCATCAACGAGGCAACATCTTAAATAAATTAGGGCGATATCGGGAAGCCTTAGAATCTTATAATAAGTCTATTGCGATTCATCCTAATTATGTCCATAGTTGGAATGGTCGCTGCTGGTCTTTGAATAACTTACAGGAGTTTCAGGATGCTTTAAACGCCTGCGATCGCGCTATGGAAATTGATGATAATTCCGAGTGGGTATGGAATAATCGAGGTTATGCTTTAGAGAGATTATCACGCCACCAGGAAGCGCTACAATCCTACAGTCGCGCCCTCAGTATCAACCCTCAGAATACCATGATCGCCCGCAATTATCAACGGGCTACGGAGAGATGGCAGAAAGCAGCTATATCTAACTACACACCTACTGAATTGTTTAATCAGGGAGAAATATCGCGCCATAAAGGTGATTATGAACAGGCTCTAAGTGCCTATAATCAAGCCCTTGCCAAAAATCCTCACTATTTTGATGCCCACCTTTATCGTTGTCGGGTGTTGCGTATTTTAGACAGAATGCCGGAAGCCCTGGGGAGTTGCGATCGCGCCTTAGTAATCAATTCTAACTCCCATTTAGCCTGGGAAAGTCGCGCTTGGGTGTTGCGAGGTTTGGGTCGTTATCGGGATGCTATACAAGCAAGCGATCGCGCTTTAGCAATTAATCCCCACGCCTATTGGTCTTGGATAGAAAAAAGTGTAGCCTTGCGGAATTTAGGGGAATATCAACAAGCATTAGAGGCGGCGCAAAAGGCGATCGCCATTGACCCCAATCAACTAAATGGCTGGTTAGACACGGGGATAGCCTTAAATCATTTGGGCCTTTATGAACAGGCATTAATAGCCCTAAATAAAGCCCTAAATGCCGACCCCAAAGACCGAGAAGTGTGGCATCAAAGGGGATTAGCTTTAGAGGGTTTAAACCGCGATGCAGAAGCCACCGATGCCTATAATCAAGCCTTAATCTTGGATTTGAAAAGTCAACAGCCAACCGCCAACTGAGCCATCAATTACAACCTGTTCAGAAATCATCTGATCACATCTCAAAGTCCCTCTCCCTCTTTGGGATCCAGATTTAGGGTGAGGGCAATATATTAAGCGACTGGTGAACAAGCTGTAATGATTGAAATCATCATCAACTCTAAAATGTTCCCAAATTGTCCGTAAATATGAGATAATATCAAATGGTGGCTTGAGGGATAGAGATGGCGAGAATCGCAGTAATTGACTATGATATGGGTAATCTGCACTCCGTCTGTAAAGGCTTGGAAAATGCAGGAGGAACCCCAGAAATTACCGATGATCCAAAGGTGATCAGTGCGGCTGATGGTGTGCTTTTACCAGGAGTAGGGGCTTTTGACCCGGCGGTACAACATCTGCGATCGCGTAATCTCATTGAACCCATTAAACAGGTAATTGCGGACGGTGTGCCATTTTTGGGGATTTGTTTAGGGTTGCAAATTTTGTTCGAGTCCGGGGAAGAAGGGGACGAACCCGGGTTAGGAATTTTTCCAGGTAAAGTGCGACGGTTTAAATCCGAACCCGGACTGACTATTCCTCACATGGGTTGGAATCAACTAACATTTACTCAACCATCAGTCAGTCTTTGGGAAAATTTAGGAGATAATCCCTGGGTGTATTTTGTGCATTCCTATTATGTCGATCCGGCTGATGCGACAATTACCGCCGCCACTATCACCCACGGAAGCCAAACCGTCACTGCTGCGATCGCTTACCAAAATGTGATGGCGGTACAATTCCACCCCGAAAAATCCTCAGTCGCCGGACTGCAATTATTATCTAATTTTGTGCAGTTGGTGAACTCTTCTCAGAAGGTAATTACTTCGATGGGATAGTGTTCACAGATGGCCTTGAGAATTTATGGTAATCGCCAACTAAAAACCCTCCCCGGACAAAATACCCGACCTACTCCCTCACGGGTCAGGGAAGCCGTGTTTAATATTTGGCAGGACATTACTGGATGTCGTTGGCTGGATCTTTGTGCTGGTAGTGGGTCAATGGGGGCAGAGGCCCTATGTCGTGGGGCGGCGATGGCAGTGGCGATCGAACAGTCGGGGTCAGCTTGTCAAATTATTAAGCAAAATTGGCAGCAAGTGGCTACACCAGAACAACAGTTTCGCGTCCTACGGGGAGATGTAGTTAAACGGCTAAAATCCTTAGCCGCCGAGGAGTTCGATCGCATTTATTTTGACCCACCATATACAGCCAATTTATATGAACCTGTCCTAGAAGCGATCGCCAAATATTCCCTACTCGCCGCCGGAGGAGAGTTAATTGCTGAACATGACCCAAAACGAGAAATGGTAGAGGTTTCCGGTTTAGCGATCGTCCGCCAAAAAGTCTACGGAGGATGTGCGATCGCCTTTTATGAACCGATTAATTCCCCTGTTCCTTAATGATAGCTTTAGCCCTATCCCATAAGACATCTAATTCCGCTAGGGTGTAGTCTGCTAAAGGGCGATCGCAGGCTGCCTCTACCATAGAAAATCGGCGAATAAACTTATGATTAGTCTCCCGTAGTGCTTCATGAGGGTCGATATCATACCAACGAGCTAAATTGACTAACACGAATAAAATATCTCCCAATTCCGCTTGTTGTTCTGCCTTATCTTGGTGGTGTAAGGCTTCTTCAAATTCCGCCAATTCCTCATGAAACTTATCCCAAACCCCCTCAATATTATCCCACTCAAAGCCAACAGCAGCCGTTTTTTTAGATAATTTCATAGCTGCTATGAGAGGCGGAAGTTGTCGGGAATAACGGTTTAATTTAGCACTCAAAGACTGGGAATCTTGATGATTTCCCGCTTCTTTATCCTTAATAGCTTCCCAGTTTTCGTGTACTTCTTCGACGCTATCAACCTTCACATCTGCGAAAACGTGGGGATGTCTGCGGATGAGTTTTTCCGTAATACCAGCCGCCACATCAGCCAGGGAAAATTGCTGAGATTCGCTGGCAATTTGAGCCTGGAGAACTACTTGCAATAATAAATCTCCTAATTCATCAGCGATCGCTTTTGGGTCTCCCGTAGCGATCGCATCAACTACCTCATAGGCTTCTTCCAGAATATAAGGGGTTAAACTTTGGGGAGTTTGAGCCAAATCCCAAGGACACCCACCATCAGGCGATCGTAATTTAGCCACCACATCAATTAGTTCTTGCAAGGCATTTAGGGTGTCGTTTTCCCGTTGATTATGACTAGATTCAGACATATTGATTAATAGGGTCGGATTATACAAATTTGACTCACTGATAAAAGGCTACAGTATATATGCCCATTATTGCTCCCAACAGTTAGGATATATGCTATTGTTTGCGGGAGTTTCCCACAGTCGAGGAATTGCTAGAACGACGACTGCTTTTTTTTTAGGGGAAGTTGACGACGAATTGGAACGAGACCGCCGCGAGGTGCTATTTTTCGGTTTTTTGACTAGAGCCGATGGTGGTATCAGTCCATATACCCCTTGGCTTTGAAGACGTTTATAAATAGATGACCCCCAATCAGATAGATAGTGGCTCATAGCACCGACTTCTAAACCGCAGAAGATAGCGATCCATTCCATAGAGTGGTTTAACAGAAATTGCCATAGTTCCCCTGCTAAACTCGATAGCGTCCACTCTACCGGAAACAGAAACTCGATCGCCATAGTCATAATCAGACCAAAACCGCCTAGCCAGGTGAACAAGTACAGAACCCGTAAAGCCGTCCCAATAAAAGGCCCGTGGGACAGAAACGAGCGATGATGTAAACTGTTTTGATAGGGAACCCATAGCCAACGGAACCACCCCCAACGTTGAAACTGTCGTGAGTTTAGATCTAAATCTGGCCCAAACATCAGGCCACTAAATAGAAAACTGCCAGATACTAGGAGAGTTAGATGGCTGCTGCGAGTTTGTCCAAACGTCAAAGCCGCCACCAGTGGCAAGCTCCAGAGTGTTATGCGATCGTGGGTTTTGCCAGAAGGCATAGCGCAAAAATTTTTTTCAAAAATAGCTTCCCTATTTTAGCGATTGCTGCTACAATAGAAAACATCGAATGCAAAAGGGCGATTAGCTCAGTGGTAGAGCGCCTGCCTTACAAGCAGGATGTCACTGGTTCAAGTCCAGTATCGCCCATTTTCGGGAAATCCTTATCCTAGCAGCGATAACCGGGATTCACTTAACCCGATAGTCGCACCTAATTACTCAGATATTACTCACAATCTAGTCCTAGCACAGGAAAATAATTCTGTCAATAGGATGATTACTCAGTCAACAAGCACAACTTAATCAATCTGTCAAATACCCATATCACTCCCTAAACCCGACGCTGATAGGGTAGTTCCCTTGTGATACCTGTCAATGGCAAGCCTATCGGTTCGTTCGTCACCATTGACTGCTATCACGTCGGTCACTTCCCCAAGAGTGCTTTTCCCGGTTATGGGGGGAGGGTATGTTTCAAAGCCAACACGATAGCCGTAGGTGGGGGGGAACCCGCTAGGGAATCAACGTACAAAGATATCAGACCGCCTTTCAGTATCAGATTATGAAAGTATGGCGATCGCCTATCCGGTTATCTATGGGTCTGATTCATAATCTCCGGTGAGGGGAAACTATGGGCTATCATCTGGCTGATATTAAAAGTGCGATCGCCAAATCTAAACTATCATCTACCGGAACCAACCCGATACCCCTCAACAACTTTTCAACTGGAGGCAATTACCGGGGGTAGTGCCTAATATTAATGATAGAGGTGTAAAAACCGACTCGGGTTCAATTTCCATGCCTACCTGCCCAACTTGTACATCTACCCAATTGTTAGACTAAATGGATTAGGCTCAATATCATTTTGAACCGCTGGCTCCGAACCCATACGCATCGATGACTTTGGCGCCGTCAGTATTGCTGACGTCGTCGGTATCGGAACCACAGTAGCACAAACAAGATTAGATGTTAATGGAAATATAAGAGGGCATAGAATTAATTTCAGTAATTTACCGACAAGCCCTACAGGTTTAAGGGTTGGTGATTTATGGTGCGATACAGCTAACGATCATGTAATCAAACAGATTAGATAATGCCTAACAACTATGATATATCTGAGACTCATTGGTTTTGAGTTTATCACCAATATTTCATCAAAGAGGATGATTCAAAACATGGTAGTCAGAAATTTCCAGATATATCAGGTAGCCAATTTGTGAGGATATTATTTGAGGCGGACCAAATTCCTGTAGATTGGAAAATCGCGGGATGGTTAAAATTTTACGCATACAATGATGCCCAACAGAATATGATGGTTAAACAATATATTATTTGGCTTAATCAATATCAAATCATTGCCGAGCCGCCATATAGCAATTTTGACGCAGTATTTGACCCCTTAGAGAGGATTAAGTGGTTGACCATTTATTTTTGGAGATTAATACAATGAATCTAATTATACTAGAGGTGGCATTATTGATAATTGTTATTTTTTATTTGGTAATTTCTTTATTTATAGGTAATAAAATCATGGAGTCTAAGCTAGATTAAGACAATAAAAATTTAGACATATTATTTGAGTTTTTTAAATATTCGTTAGATAGTATAATCTGCCCCAAAATATATGACCATGATACGCGTTTACCACCTAACTCAATCAACAGAGATGATATTGACGATGATGGTTGGCGTAAACCCTAACAGCCTAACAGCTAACTCAATAACTTAATGACCCCCTATGGTTTCTGACTGTAGGGGGTGTCTATGTATTTTGGGCTAACAGTCTAACGGCAACAGTCTAATTAAATGTCAATTTTTTCATTAGCTTAAATGCTAACAGTCTAACTGCAACAGTCTAATTACGGGTTTATATGAATGCTCACCCTATCATGTCCAGATATTACCCATAACGGATATTACCCCTAACCGATCGCTTTACCTACAACCTACGACTAAGATTTTTGGGTAAGGCGATTATGTTGGTAGTGACTGTTGGACGTGATGATTACCATCAAAGATTGGAGACTTGCTGAGAATTATGTGGGTATCGATTCCCATCCCGGTAATTGCCTCCAGTTGAAAAGTTGTTTGGGGGGTATCGGGTTGGTTCCGGTAGATGATAGTTCAGGTTTTGCGATCGCACTTTTAGTTTCCCTCACCGGAGATTATCAATTGGACCCATAGATAACCGGATAGGCGATCGTGTTGGCTTTGAATCATACCCTCCCCCCATAACCGGGACAAGCACTCTTGGGGAGTGACCGATGTGATAGCAGTCAATGGTGAGGAACGAACCGATAAACTTGCCATTGACGGGTATCACAAGGGAACTACCCTATCAGCGTCCGGTTATGGGGGTGATATGGGTATTTGACATATTGATTAAGTTGTGCTTATTGATTAACCCGTCAATGATTAAGATTTATTGCTAAGGGATATGCACTAATTGTCCCGTGTGCTAAGACTGAATGGAGTGCATTTTGAGTGTAACGGTACGACTATCGGGTTGAGTGTTTCCCGGTTATCGTAGCCAGAATAGGCTTTTAAGCGATATGGAGAATAGGGGGGTCGAACCCCTGACCTCTGCGGTGCGATCGCAGCACTCTACCAACTGAGCTAATTCCCCAAGTATAGAGAGAGATAGGACACAACCGCCCATTATAACATCAATCGGGTTCCGATAGTGCAACTTCTCCAGAGATTCCCAAAATCCTCTCTAACTCCAAGTCCTGGAGATAGTCCACACACCAATCAGCGCGACGCTGTAGCATATGGAAAGGATAAGTATGGGCTACCCCCACGACAGGAATACCCGCGCGTTTCGCCGCCTCAATACCAGCAAAAGTATCCTCAATAGCTAAACACTCTTCCGGCTGCAAATTCAAGGTCTCATCAGCAGAATTTAGCCTTTGTAGCGCCAATAAATAGCCATCAGGTTCCGGCTTGCTGGTGGTAATATCATCCCCAGCGACAATGATGGAAAAATAATCAATCAACCCCGCGCGAGTCAAAACTAACTCAACTTCCTCTCTAATAGCGCCGGTAACTAGGGCGATTTTCAAATTCGCCGTCTGAATGCGTGTAATTAGTTCCCGCAACCCATCATATAGAGGTAGGTCTGACATAGCATTTAACCGCTGTTGATAGGCTTGTGCTTTCCGCGCGATCAGGTTTTCTAGCTCCTCAGAAGTTACGACTCTGCCGTATAATGAGAGTAAATCCTGTAAACAGGCGCGATCGCTTCTTCCTAAGCAAACTTCACGAATTTTATCTGGTTTCACCCGCAGATTTTCAGCGACCAATAATTCCTCGATTAACTGTTCATGAATCGATTCATCATTGATAATTACACCATTAAAATCAAAAATAACAGCCTTTAAACTCATACCCAGTTAATGGATAATGGACAAATGTTATCTATGGAAATTATTAATTAATAATTATTAATTAATAATTATCTGTGGGAATTGAGATTGACAGCAGAACCCGCCCCTACATGATAACCAATTATTGATGGATATGGGGTGGGTTGGGGGCGGGTTTACCAGTTTTATCTGTGGGAATTGAGATTGACAGCAGAACCCGCCCCTACATGATAACCAATTATTGATGGATATGGGGTGGGTTGGGGCGGGTTTACCAGTGTTATCTGTGGGAATTGAGATTGACAGCAGAACCCGCCCCTACATGATAACCAATTATTGATGGATATGGGGTGGGTTGGGGGCGGGTTTACCAGTTTTATCTGTGGGAATTGAGATTGACAGCAGAACCCGCCCCTACATGATAACCAATTATTGATGGATATGGGGTGGGTTGGGGGCGGGTTTACCAGTTTTATCTGTGGGAATTGAGATTGACAGCAGAACCCGCCCCTACATGATAACCAATTATTGATGGATATGGGGTGGGTTGGGGGCGGGTTTACCAGTGTTATCTGTGGGAATTGAGATTGACAGCAGAACCCGCCCCTACATGATAACCAATTATTGATGGATATGGGGTGGGTTGGGGCGGATTTACCAGTGTTATCTGTGGGAATTGAGATTGACAGCAGAACCCGCCCCTACATGATAACCAATTATTGATGGATATGGGGTGGGTTGGGGCGGGTTTACCAGTGTTATCTGTGGGAATTGAGATTGACAGCAGAACCCGCCCCTACATGATAACCAATTATTGATGGATATGGGGTGGGTTGGGGGCGGGTTTACCAGTTTTATCTGTGGGAATTGAGATTGACAGCAGAACCCGCCCCTACATGATAACCAATTATTGATGGATATGGGGTGGGTTGGGGGCGGGTTTACCAGTTTTATCTGTGGGAATTGAGATTGACAGCAGAACCCGCCCCTACATGATAACCAATTATTGATGGATATGGGGTGGGTTGGGGGCGGGTTTACCAGTGTTATCTGTGGGAATTGAGATTGACAGCAGAACCCGCCCCTACATGATAACCAATTATTGATGGATATGGGGTGGGTTGGGGGCGGGTTTACCAGTGTTATCTGTGGGAATTGAGATTGACAGCAGAACCCGCCCCTACATGATAACCAATTATTGATGGATATGGGGTGGGTTGGGGCGGGGTTTACCAGTGTTATCTGTGGGAATTGAGATTGACAGCAGAACCCGCCCCTACATGATAACCAATTATTGATGGATATGGGGTGGGTTGGGGGCGGGTTTACCAGTGTTATCTGTGGGAATTGAGATTGACAGCAGAACCCGCCCCTACCATGATAACCAATTATTGATGGATATGGGGTGGGTTGGGGGCGGGTTTACCAGTGTTATCTGTGGGAATTGAGATTGACAGCAGAACCCGCCCCTACATGATAACCAATTATTGATGGATATGGGGTGGGTTGGGGCGGATTTTACCAGTGTTATCTGTGGGAATTGAGATTGACAGCAGAACCCGCCCCTACATGATAACCAATTATTGATGGATATGGGGTGGGTTGGGGGCGGGTTTACCAGTGTTATCTGTGGGAATTGAGATTGACAGCAGAACCCGCCCCTACATGATAACCAATTATTGATGGATATGGGGTGGGTTGGGGCGGGTTTACCAGTGTTATCTTTGGGAATTGAGATTGAAGCACCCTCGACCTGGGATTGGAATGAGATTGACAGCAGAACCCGCCCCTACATGATAACCAATTATTGATGGATATGGGGTGGGTTGGGGCGGGTTTACCAGTGTTATCTGTGGGAATTGAGATTGACAGCAGAACCCGCCCCTACATGATAACCAATTATTGATGGATATGGGGTGGGTTGGGGCGGGTTTACCAGTGTTATCTGTGGGAATTGAGATTGACAGCAGAACCCGCCCTGCATGATAACCAATTGATGGATATGGGGGGCTTGGGGCGGATTTACCAGTGTTATCTGTGGGAATTGAGATTGACAGCAGAACCCGCCCCTACATGATAACCAATTATTGATGGATATGGGGTGGGTTGGGGCGGGGGTTTTTACCAGTTTTATCTGTGGGAATGAGATTAAACCCCCCGCCCTACTGATAACCAATTATTGATGGATGGGGATTGACAGAACCCGCCCTACTGGTGGGGTTAACCAGTGTTATCTGTGGAATTGAGATTGACAGCAGAACCCGCCCCTACATGATAACCAATTATTGATGGATATGGGGTGGGTTGGGGCGGATTTACCAGTGTTATCTGTGGGAATTGAGATTGACAGCAGAACCCGCCCCTACATATGATAACCAATTATTGATGGATATGGGGTGGGTTGGGGCGGATTTACCAGTGTTATCTGTGGGAATTGAGATTGACAGCAGAACCCGCCCCTACATGATAACCAATTATTGATGGATATGGGGTGGGTTGGGGCGGGTTTACCAGTGTTATCTGTGGGAATTGAGATTGACAGCAGAACCCGCCCCTACATGATAACCAATTATTGATGGATATGGGGTGGGTTGGGGCGGGTTTACCAGTGTTATCTGTGGGAATTGAGATTGACAGCAGAACCCGCCCCTACATGATAACCAATTATTGATGGATATGGGGTGGGTTGGGGCGGGTTTACCAGTGTTATCTGTGGGAATTGAGATTGACAGCAGAACCCGCCCCTACATGATAACCAATTATTGATGGATATGGGGTGGGTTGGGGCGGGTTTACCAGTGTTATCTGTGGGAATTGAGATTGACAGCAGAACCCGCCCCTACATGATAACCAATTATTGATGGATATGGGGTGGGTTGGGGCGGGTTTACCAGTGTTATCTGTGGGAATTGAGATTGACAGCAGAACCCGCCCCTACATGATAACCAATTATTGATGGATATGGGGTGGGTTGGGGCGGATTTACCAGTGTTATCTGTGGGAATTGAGATTGACAGCAGAACCCGCCCCTACCAAAGTATTAATTATCTTAGGCTGGGGCAGGAAATGGGTTATGATTGGGCTGTTGTTCCCATTGTGAATTGATGTTGGGGGAATGGTTAATAATCGGTTTGAGACCTACGGTAACTTGATTTATCCACCATATATCCTCCGATCGCACTTTCGCAAAACCCGCCGCCCCAAGAGTTGCATCAACGCTTCCGGTGGCATAATCTTTGAGATAGGGTTCCTCAAAAATTTCGGTTAGCCAGGGGTTTTGGCGTAAGATTTTCTGATGACCGTCAAGAATCATTACTTCTCCCCCGGCTTTCAGAAGTCGGAAAGCCTCCCGCGCTATGGCTATGGCTATTTCTGGGGGGGTTTCATGGAAAAGCAGGGAAGCGGAAACTAAGTCAAAAGATTGAGATTCAAAGCGATCGCTTTCTTCTGCTAAACCATGATAGAATTTGATATCTAAGCCGGCTTGTTTGGCTTTAGTTTCCGCCACCGCCAACATATAGGGAGATAAGTCTAAGCCGATCACTTCGGCATTAGGAAAGGTTTGTTTTAATAGTAGGGTAGTTGAACCTGTGCCGCACCCTAGGTCTAATATGCGTCTAGGTTTAACGGTAATGGTATCAATAGCTTCTTGGCGGACCCAGGTTTCATTGGGGGGAATGGCGTATTGGGTAATGGGGTCGTAGGTGAGGGCGGCGCTTTTATTCAGGTATCCTCCCTCGATACCGTGAAAGTCTTGGGTTTGGTAATATTGGGGATAGACGAGGTTGGGGTCAGTAAGGCGATCGCACACTGATTCCCAATCGATACTTTTGTCCAAGTTATCGATCGCTTCTCGGTCTACCAATAATTTGAACATGGGCGCTAAATAGCGCTCAAAAATTGTATCCTGACGTGGCATGACTGCGACCTGATTTTGGGCAAAGCTGCCACCATTATAACTAATTTTTCTCGATTGGGAAGGTTTTAGGATCGTTCAGGACCGGCGATTTTCTCATTTAACGCACGGCGGGCGATTTGGGTGACATAGACCGTGACGGCTACGGTGGCTACAAGTCCCACGCCATAGAGTATCCACTCCCCTGTTGTGCGCGATCGCTCAGTTCCCAGGGTGGCTAAACTACCCGCAATAGATCCAATATACACATACATGACTGTTCCTGGCATCATACCTATCCAGGAAGCCAGAAAATAATCTTTTAGGGAAACTTTGGTTAAGCCCAAACTATAATTTAGCAGGTTAAACGGAAAGATGGGCGACAGGCGCAGGAGTCCTACGATTTTCCAGCCTTCCTTCCCTACTGCATTATCGATCGCTTGGAATTGGGCTTGACCTGCGATTTTTGCCGATACCCAACCCCTAGCTAAATATCGCCCGATTAAAAAAGCACAAATTGCCCCCAAAGTTGAGGCGATCGATACATAAACAGAACCCCAAATTACCCCGAAGACAAACCCCGCACCTAGGGTTAATATCGAACCCGGTAAAAAGGCAACAGTTGCCACAATATACAGGAGCATAAATACTCCCGCCCCCCAGCCGCCTAAGCTGTCTATCCACTCGATCGCATTTCTTAATATATCTTGAATTGCCAACATTTTTGCCAAACTCACCTTATAACTTATCCGCTAATTAGCCAGGAATTATCATTGATTTTACTTGACATATTCCCGGCTTTATGGTAGGCGATAGTCAAGGGTATGAGCCTAAACTAGCCCCCAAATCATTATGTTAAAGCACCTCCACAACTAGAACCGCAGCCCGCAGTACAACCATAGCAATAGGCTTCAGTGTGGACGGTTTGAATGATATCTAAACTGTCAGCTTCCAGAAGTGTTTGAACTGTGATATTTTGACCATCAGGGGTTCTGGCGGGTCGATTTTCCATCTGGTTAAAATCACAGTCGTAGACATTTCCCAGATAATCAATTGATAATTCATTCCGACACATGAGATTTTCCACGGTATCAGGATTATAGTGATCCGCCAAAAAATCTAAGTATTTATCGTGGAGTTTTTGACGCTGTAAAAATAACTTAGTGCGACCTATGGGAAGGTTGGTAATGGTGAGAAGTTGATTAAACTCAATATCGAATTTCTCTCGCAGATAGACCTTATAGGCTTGTTGTAGGTTTTCCTGTTGGGGGGGGAGGGAAAAGCTGTCTGAGGTGGGTAAAGCTGGGTTATAGACTAGATCTAAAATCAGATCCGGCGCGTGACCATATCCTAGCTGGTTGAGTTTTTGAATGGCGGCGATCGAGTCTTGATATACCCCTGAACCTCTCATGCGATCGACATTATCTTGCAAATAGCAGGGTAAAGATGCTATAATCCTGACTTGGTGGTGGCTACAGTAGGCGGGGATATCCTCAAATCCCTTAACCAAATAAATAGTTAAGTTGGAACGGACAATTACTTGTTTATTGAGGGATTTCGCCACTTCTAATAATGGCTTAAAACCATAATTTATTTCGGGCGCACCACCAGTTAAATCTACCGTTTCAATTTGTGGAAAACGCCGAATTAACTCAATTAATTGTTCACAAATTTCTGGGGTTAATTCTTCGGTGCGTCGCGGACCAGCTTCTACATGACAATGAGTACAGGCGAGGTTACAGCGTTTTCCTAGATTAATCTGTAAAACCCTAATCGAGTTTTTGGTTAAAGGGGATTTAATTGTTTCGTGAAATGGTGCGATCGTGGTCTGAATCATGATTAATTGGCTAGTACTATGATGATCAGTTATTGTAACAACTATCTAGCTAAAATTACCGGAAATTTTGAAAACACAAGTTTCTTCCCCAGTCTATCTCAGATACCATATTTATGCCATGGTTAGATCTAATCATAGCTGAAAATTTCTAAAATTATCCCATGTTTGGTAATCGCGGATACAGTCAATCAGGAGAGATGATATAAATGCAAATCTTTGACCCAGAATCAAAAGAAGTTTTTTTATGGGAATGTTTATTAGTTTTGGTGATACTATACAATTTTGTTGTTATCCCATTTCGCATAGCTTTTGATACCACTACTTCCCATTTATGGTTAGGGATAGATTTAGCCGCAGACTTAATTTTCATCATGGATATTTTCCTAAGATTTAGGATGGCATATATTGACCAAGGAGAATGTATTACAGACCTGCAAAAAATCGCTCAAAATTACCGGGCTACATATTTGAAAATGAACCTAGCCGCTAGTCTCCCCCTGGATTTAATGGCTAGGCTATTTTTTCCTCAATTATCAGTATTGATATTGGCTATCCTCAGAATACCGAGGCTGTTGAGACTGTCGCAATTTTTTAGAATTTTTCGGCGATGGGAGACTAATGTTAAAATTAATCCAGCCCTAGTGCGTATGACTGAGTTAGTGCTGATTATATTTCTGATTGATCATTGGGTCGCCTGTATCTGGTTTTGGATTGGTAAGTCAATGATTGCTTACGGAGACTCTTGGTTAATTAATTCTAACTTAGATACAGCCCCCATAGCTACCCAATATATGAAATCTCTATATTGGTCAATTACTACTTTAACAACTGTCGGTTATGGCGATATTACCCCCACCAGTAACTTAGAGATTGCATTTACTTTAGTTGTAATGATTTTGGGGGTGTCTATGTATGCGTTTATTATTGGTAATGTGGCTTCTGTGGTCAGTAGTTTAGATGCTAGTCAGGCTAGGTTTAGAGAACAACTTGATCAAGTTCAGTCTTATATGCGCGATCGCCAAATTCCCGCTTTTTTACAGGCGCAGGTTAGGGACTACTATCAATATCTGTGGGAATGCAACCGAGACACATCATTTGACCGGGATTTTCTTGATGAAATCCCCAATTCTTTAAAAACCAAAATTTATCTGTATTTGTATCAGGAATTATTGGAAAAAGTCCCCCTATTTAAAGATGCTGATCCGGCTTGTATTGAAGCCTTAGTGGTTAAACTAAAGCCGAGAATATTGCCACCTAATGACTATATAATTAGGGAGGAACAGTTAGGACATGAAATGTATTTTATCCAACGGGGAGAAGTGCAAGCCTTTTCCGAGAAAACTGGAAAAGTATATAGAATCATGTCAGCCGGGTCATTTTTTGGCGAAATTGCTCTACTTTATTCTACCCGTCGCACAGCTTCGGTTAAAACCCTCAGCTATTGTGAGCTTTTTGTGCTGTTAAAAGAAGATTTTGACAGTGTTTTAGAAAACTATCCGCAATTTTCTAAAAAAGTCAAAGAAATCGCCGAACAGCGGTATAATACGGAATAATTAATCAGAAAAGAAAATTCATAACAATTCTTCAAATGGTGGGATGCTAGAGTTATTACTAGGTTGAGCATTAATATCCAATCGATTCATGATATAGACAACCCCCGCCGCAATAAACAACCCTAAAACTAAGCCAATAACTACTAGAAACAGAAAGGAATTTTTGAGATTTTTAACCACTCGCGGATCATATTCATTAAATTGCAGGTCTTCGATTTCTGATTCCGAGGGATGATGGATATTGCTTAATCCATTGGGGGATTGATGATTTTTATGAGAATTAGGGTTCTGATGGGAAAATGGATTCATGAGCTTTCCTGGTATCAACAAGACAAGACTATATACAATTATATCATATATGGTTTTCACCAGACCAGCGGCCATAAGTCTTTTGTGAATTTACCCCCCCACATACTAAGCAACCCTTGTGTCAATCATTGGCTAGTGAAGGCGGGTTCATTATTGTGATTGACCTGGTGGGTCAGCAGCCGACGAGAATAGGTAAAATCAAAAAATCCCCCCAGCAGTTGGGGGGGGAATGATTAATTAGGTATTGAATTGGTTAAATTGGTTAATTCTCAGACAGGGACTTACCGATAATGGGAGCATTTAGAGAAACCAATTCTTGAGTATTGGTAGCAATGGGATTATTGTTAACCAAAGTGGGGACAGACTGCCGCATTAAAGCGGTGAGTTGAGTTGTGGTTGAATCATACATTTGTGTTACCACTTTGGGATATAACCCAATGCCAATTATCGGCACTAATAAACAGGCGATAACGAAGACCTCCCGGGGTTCTGCATCTACGAGTTTTTCGTGGGAGGTGAGTTCCTGATTTTCAGGGCCATAGAGAATTTCCCGCAGCATGGACAGCAGATAAATTGGGGTAATAATTACACCTACGGCGGCGAGGAAGACGACTAAGACTTTAAAGGTGGCATTGTAAGCGTCACTGGTAGCAATACCAATAAACACCATTAATTCAGCCACAAATCCACTCATTCCAGGTAGGGCTAGAGATGCCATTGAACAAGTAGTCCACATGGCAAAAACTTTCTTCATCTTTAAACCAACCCCCCCCATTTCATCTAACATGAGGGTATGGGTGCGGTCATAAGTACAGCCGACCAGGAAGAATAAACTAGCCCCAATTAAGCCATGGGAAATCATCTGCAACATGGCACCACTGAGGCCTATTTCTGTGAATGAGCCCATACCAATTAACACAAACCCCATGTGAGAAATTGAGGAATAGGCAATTTTGCGCTTGAGGTTGCGTTGGGCGAAAGAAGTGAAGGCGGCATAGACGATGTTAACTACGCCTAAAATCACTAAAATGGGGGCGAAGGTGGCATGGGCATCGGGTAGCATTCCCACATTCATGCGTAGCAAGGCATAACCGCCCATTTTTAGGAGGATACCCGCTAGTAACATATGGGCGGGGGCGGTAGCTTCTCCGTGGGCATCAGGTAGCCAGGTGTGAAGGGGAAAAATGGGTAATTTGACCCCGTATGCAATCAGAAAGCCACCATACAGGAGTAATTGTAGTTTAATGGGGAAGTCCTTAATGGCGATCGCCTGCATATCAAAGGTAACAGCATCGCCATAGAAAGCCATAGTCAGGGCTGCCACCAAAATAAACAGGGAACCGCCTGCGGTATACAAAATAAACTTAGTAGCCGCATACAGGCGCTTTTTACCGCCCCAAATTGAAAGAATTAGGTAAACCGGAACTAATTCCAACTCCCAAACCAGGAAGAATAACAACATATCCTGGACAGCGAAAACGGCAATCTGACCGCCATACATCGCCAACATTAGGAAGTAGAAAAGTTTGGGCTTAAAAGTCACTGGCCAAGCGGCTAAAATCGCTAGGGTGGTGATAAATCCGGTGAGGATAATTAGGGGCATAGATAAGCCATCAGCCCCCACAGACCAACTCAAACCGATTTCGGGCAGCCAGTCATAACGTTCTACCAACTGTAAACCGGGGGTATTCAAGTCATAGCCAGTACAGAAGGCATAAACAATAATTGAAAAGTCAATCAATCCCACGATTAGGGCATACCAGCGCACCGTTTTCCCTTCTTTATCAGGGATAAACGGTAGAAAAAGTGATGCCACAATGGGAAACAGAATTGTAATCGTCAGCCAAGGAAAATTAGCCATTGTCATGTTTTAGTTGTCCTTTCACGCTTAGGACACAAGCGCCAATCATTCACTACAAGATTGGGAAAGTGTTGTGAATCTAATGGTTAGTTAAACCGGAGATTTTCCACTTCCCCAAATTACGGAAACACGGGGGTAATTGCAGTTAGCCAATGCCGGAAAATACGACAAAGCCGAGGACTGCTACAAATACAATTAGGGCGTAAAATTGAGCGCGACCATTCTCTAAGTATTTGAGACCTTCTCCGGTGACTAAAGCGACTAAACCTGTTAAGTTAACAGCACCATCAACAACTCGATAGTCAACTTCGAGAATTTGACGGGCGAGGCGGCGACTTCCTTTGACAAAAAGGAGGTCATTAATATCGTCGAGATACCATTTGTTTAGGGAGAATTGGTAAAGAGGTTGGATTTTTTTAGCGATCGCATTTGGAGCTATTTGATGTTTCAAGTACATCAAGGATGCCAAAGTAATACCAATCAAAGCAATGCCAACGGAACTCCCCGCCATAATCACAAATTCGCCGAGTTCAAACTCAGCCAAATGTTCCATAACCTCGGCTATTGACTCCCCAGGAGCATGAATAAACATCTCGAAATAGTTATTAAAGGGAGTTCCTAATAACCCAATAAACACAGAGGGAACAGCCAAAGCCATCAAAGCTATAGTCATAGTCCAGGGAGACTCATGGGGGCTATCACTATGACCATGACCGTGATTATGACCATGACCATGATCATCGCTATGTAGTTCCTCTGGGTTCATCGCACCCGGACCAAAGGCATAATTAGGGCCGTTAGCCTCCGCCGTTAGCTGTTGCTGTATGGTTGTATCATTACCCCGAAATTGACCTTCAAAGGTACTGAAATACATACGGAACATATAAAATGCCGTAATACCAGCCGTTAGCCAGCCTACCACCCACAAGGCAGGATTAGAAGCAAAGGCACTGCTGAGAATCTCATCTTTTGACCAGAAGCCAGCAAAGGGGGGAATGCCGCAAATAGCCAGAGTCCCAATCAAAAAGCAGGTGCTAGTGATGGGCATATATTTCCGCAGTCCCCCCATTAGTCGCATATCCTGGGCTAGAACCGGGTCGTGCCCGACTACGGCTTCCATACCATGAATAACCGAACCGGAACACAGGAACAACATTGCCTTAAAGTAGGCGTGGGTCATTAGGTGGAACAGTCCGGCGCTATAAGCACCGACACCCATTGCCATGACCATATAGCCTAGTTGGGAAATGGTGGAGTAGGCGAGTCCTTTTTTGATGTCGTTTTGGGTGATAGCGATACTAGCGCCTAGAAATGCAGTAAAGCAACCTGTCCAGGCGATCGTAGTCATCACCACGGGGATACCCTCAAACACCGGGTACATTCTGGCGATCAGGAATACCCCAGCCGCTACCATGGTGGCGGCGTGAATGAGAGCGGAAATCGGGGTCGGGCCTTCCATTGCGTCTGGAAGCCAAACATGGAGGGGAAATTGAGCCGATTTCGCCACGGGACCTAAGAACACTAGGATGGCAAATAGAGCAGCCAGCGCCCCACTAATGGACCCGCTTTCTACTAGGTGTTCTAGACGAGACCCCATTAACTCAAATTCAAAGGTGTTAGTCGCCCAATATAAACCGAGGATCCCTAACAGCAGACCGAAGTCACCGACACGGTTAGTGATGAAGGCTTTTTGACAGGCATCTGCTGCTGGTTTGCGATCGTACCAAAACCCGATCAGTAGGTAGGAAGATACCCCCACCAATTCCCAGAAAATATAGACTTGTAGCAGGTTGGGACAAACTACCAGACCCAACATAGACGAGCTAAATAGGCTCAGATAGGCATAAAAACGAACATATCCTGGATCATGAGCCATATACCCGTCGGTGTAGACCATTACCAATAGGGCTACAGTCGTGACGATCGCCAACATCACAGCGGTCAGATGGTCAATTGTGTAGCCCATACTGATTTTAAAGTCTCCAGCCGCCGCCCACTCAATTATACGAGTGTAGGATTCATGGCCGTTGATTTGACTGGCTAGGAGAGCAAAGGACAAAACCATTGATGCACCTAACAGGGAAATCAGGAATATAGCGCTTCCCTGTCTAATTTTGTTAGTGGCTTTGTTCAATGAGATTAGCCCTATGCCTACCAGCATTGCACCAAAGAGGGGCAACACCGGAATTAACCAGGCATATTGATAAAGGGGTTCCATAACTGATGACAGCTTTATACTTCTTAACAAATGGGTTAAACCGATCCCAATTGTGACACAGAGTTTGTCGCTTCTGAATAAATATCCATCTTTTTCAACCAAAGTCCCTAGAAGTGGTCCACCGACCCCATTTTTTAATAGACTCAAATGAGTTGACATACCTATAACCATAGACTATAATCAATCTTGACAGTCAAGGATCACCCAGGACACAAAAAAAAACAAAGCCTGAAACCCTGACTGTCAAGTGAATTCAGACAATCTCGAAACAAAATTTGCCAAAAGGCTTAACAAAACTTTACTCTTTGAGTATAATTCACTAACAACCAACCAATAGGTATTTATTCTCACACACTGACCATGAGCAGTCAAATTCCCTGGTTAACAGCAATTATCCTATTTCCCCTGTTGGCATCCTTTGCCATTCCCCTAATTCCCGACCGAGAAGGCAAAACTATCCGCTGGTATGCCCTAGGAGTCGGTTTGCTCGACTTAGTTCTGACAATTGTATGCTTCTTTTCTAACTACAATCTCAACGATTCAACATTCCAACTAGCCGAAACCTATAGTTGGATTCCCCAATTAGGCATGAACTGGTCAGTAGCAGTAGACGGCCTATCAATGCCCCTAATCGTGCTAACAGGTTTCGTTAATACATTAGCTATTCTAGCTTCCTGGCGCGTCACCAACAAGCCCAGACTATTTTATTTCCTCTTATTAGTGCTGTACTCCGCCCAAATGGGGGTATTCGCAGCCCAAGACCTGCTATTATTTTTCCTGATGTGGGAACTAGAACTGGTTCCCGTTTATATCCTGATTTCCATCTGGGGTGGAGCCAAGCGCCTCTATGCAGCTACTAAATTCATCCTATATACTGCCCTAGGTTCCATCTTCATCCTAGCCGCCGCCCTAGCCATGGCATTCTACGGCTCCAACCCCAGTTTCGACATTAGCACCCTCGCTCACAAAAACTATCCCCTAGCCTTAGAATTATTCTTGTATGCAGGCTTCCTAATTGCCTTCGCCGTCAAACTCCCTATCTTCCCCCTCCACACATGGCTACCTGATGCTCATAGCGAAGCATCCGCCCCTGTATCAATGATTTTAGCGGGTGTTCTGCTCAAAATGGGTGGTTACGGCTTAATCCGCATGAACATGGAAATGCTACCCAACGCTCACCTGTATTTTGCCCCAATTCTGGCAATTCTAGGAGTGGTTAATATTGTCTACGGTGCATTAAGCGCCTTTGCTCAAGATAACCTCAAACGTCGATTAGCTTGTTCCTCTATCTCCCACATGGGTTTTGTCCTCCTGGGTATTGCTTCCTTAACTGAATTGGGACTGAACGGCGCGGTTCTGCAAATGATTTCCCACGGTTTAATCGCCGCCATGCTGTTCTTCCTAGCAGGTGTTACCTACGAACGTACCCACACCCTATCAATGGCAAAATTAGGCGGTATGGCTAAGGATATGCCTAAAGTGTTTGCCCTCTTCACTGCTGGTTCAATGGCTTCTTTAGCACTACCTGGAATGAGTGGTTTTGTCGGAGAATTAACTATCTTCCTCGGTATCACAACTAGCGATATCTACAGTTCCAGCTTCAAAATTGTAGTGATTGGTTTAGCTGCTGTCGGTCTAATTTTAACCCCCATTTATTTACTGAACCTATTGCGGGTTGTCTTCTACGGTGAAAATAGTGGCGGATTCAACATTGATAAATATCTGGGAGATGCCCAACCTCGCGAAGTGATGATTGCTACCTGTTTGCTATTACCAATTATCGGGATTGGTTTATATCCCAAAGTAGCTACTCAAACCTATGATGTAAAAACTGTTGAAGTTGCTTCTCAAGTCCGTGAAATCTTCCCGGTATTTGCTCAACAACAACGCGGTTCGGTGCTTTACTCAGGCGGGTTTGTAGCTCCCAAAATCGCCCCCGATACCTCGGTAGAAGCTCTCCTACCTACTAACGATTCTAACGCCTAGAATCGTGTGTAATTAACCGCTAAATCAACAAATAAATAAAGACGGAAGGTTGGTAATATCTTCCGTCTTTTAATTGGGGAGAAACCAGATTTATCAATATATCCAATATATCTCTTTCTGATTAGTGATAATTAGCAGATTAAACTAACTCATGATAAGTTAGTGTCCAATTCCCACATATTGGAAACCAAGTTCTTGGAGTTTTTCGCGGTCTAAGAAATTCCGACCATCGATGATAACAGGACTGTGCATAGATTTAACCATTTTGGCATAGTTAAGGTTTTGGAACTGTTCCCAATCGGTTACTAAGACCAAAGCATCACAACCCTCAGCCATCAATTCTGGGTCGGTTTCCACCATCACATTAGACAGACCATGACGCATTCCGCTTTGGGAAATAATCGGGTCATAGGCTTTCACCCTGGCTCCCAAACGGCTGAGTTGTTCAATCAAATTCAAAGCGGGTGCATCCCGCATATCATCAGTATCCGGCTTAAAGGTTAACCCCAGTAAACCAATGGTTTTCCCTTTCAGAATTTTGAGAACTTGCTGCAATTTTTCGATCGCAATTACCCGCTGCTGATTATTGACCTCTACGGCTGATTTCAACAGTTTGGCATCATAATTATAATCATCGGCGGTATGAATTAAAGCCGAGACATCTTTAGGGAAACAGGACCCCCCCCAACCAATACCAGCTTGCAGGAATTTGTTACCAATACGGGAGTCTAAACCGATACCAGTGGCTACCTGTTTAACATCAGCACCAACGCGATCGCAAATATTGGCGATTTCATTAATAAAACTGATTTTAGTCGCCAGGAAGGAATTAGCCGCATATTTGACCATTTCCGCAGAACTTAAATCAGTCATCACCACCGGAACCGGAGGTAAATCGGGATCATCAGCATATTTACGGTCTACAATGGGTTGATATAATTCCTGCATCAGACCCAAAGCCTTTTGGCTATTGCTTCCCAAAACAATGCGATCGGGATTAAAAGTATCAAAAATCGCCGAACCTTCCCGCAGAAATTCCGGGTTACTAACCACATCAAACTGCAATTCTCCCGCCGACCCAGAAGTTCCTTGTTCCTTTTGTTGTTCAGTAAAACCATCAAGAACAATCATCCGCACCCAGTCCCCCGAACCGATAGGAACCGTAGACTTATTCACCACCACCTTATAACCAGATCCACGGGTCAAATTAGCGCCAATTCCTCGCGCCACTGCTTCCACATATCGAGTGTCACTTTCTCCTGTTGGTAGGGGAGGGGTTCCCACCGCAATAAACAAAATATCCCCATGTTCAACCCCAGCTTTCAGGTCAGAAGTAAAAGACAACTTCCCAGACTCCGCACAGGACTTCATCAACTCCGAAAGTCCCGGCTCATAAATTGGGGACTGTCCCGACTTCATCAACTTAACTTTTTCTTCGTTGTTGTCCACACAAATCACATCATGACCTGTATGAGCCAAACAAACCCCGGTTACTAAACCCACATATCCAGTACCGATTACACAAACACGCATACAAACTTCCTCAAATGATTGATACAACAGGAGTTATAGCAGTGCCATGATTTATTAGCACAACCATTTAGAATTGTAGAAGACCCATCAATCGGCAATTACCTAAACTACTTACTCTCAAGGATAACCCGACTCCGAAAATCTTCAATGGTTAGCTCGAGTCCATCATCTAAATGTACCGTAGGTTCCCAATTAAGATACTTCTTGGCTTTGGTAATATCCGGTTGTCGCTGCTTCGGATCATCTTGGGGTAAGGGTTTATATTGAATCTCGGCATCAGGATTAATCATCTGTTGAATTTTGGTAGCCAACTCCAAAATCGTATATTCTCCCGGATTACCCAAATTAACTGGCCCTATATACTCCCCATTCATCAGGCGAATCAGTCCTTCCACCAAATCCGAAACATAGCAAAAACTACGGGTTTGGGAACCATCACCATAAACTGTTAAAGGAATTCCCCGGATAGCTTGGACAATAAAATTGCTCACCACCCGTCCATCATTTTCCAGCATACGGGGTCCAAAGGTATTAAAGATGCGCGCCACCCTAATATCTACCTTATTTTGATGGTAGTAGTCAAAAGCCAGAGTTTCCGCTACCCGTTTCCCCTCATCATAACAGGAACGGGGACCAATACAGTTAACATTACCCCGATACTCTTCAGTTTGGGGGTGAACATCTGGATCTCCGTAAACTTCTGAGGTGGAAGCCAGCAAAAATCGAGCCTTGACCCGTTTGGCTAAACCCAGCATATTCAAAGTCCCCATGACATTAGTTTTAATGGTCTTGACCGGGTTGTATTGATAATGTACTGGGGAAGCAGGACAAGCCAAGTGATAAATCTGATCCACCTCTAGGCGAATTGGCTCAGTGATATCATGGCGGATCAGTTCAAAGTAAGGATTCCCTATCCATTTAAGAATATTCTGCTTATTCCCCGTGAAAAAGTTGTCCAGACACAGAACATCGTGTTTCTGTTCCATTAGTCGGTCAATCAAATGGGAACCAATAAATCCGGCTCCACCCGTTACTAATATTCTCATACCCTCAACTCCTACTTGGCTGAATGTCCTAAACTGTAGATGTTATAGTTGGTTTAGGCTTAACTTGGTGGCCATGTATGCCAACTCATCTCTTGTCTAAGATACAATCCAGTTTACTCTTAACAGAACTGACATGATTACAATTGCTCAACCTCAGCTTGAGTTGGAGGAGTTTCTGAAACTTCCGGAAACTAAGCCAGCTTCAGAATTTATCAATGGAGAAATTACTCAGAAAGTTATGCCACAGGGAGAACATAGTTCAATTCAAGTCGATCTTTGTGAAGCTATCAATCAGGTAGCCAAGACTCAGAAAATTGCTAAGGCTTTTCCTGAATTGCGCTGCACTTTTGATGGCAGGTCAATTGTGCCAGATATTTCTGTATTTCGCTGGTCCAGGATTCCTCGCGAACCTTCCGGGAGAATTGCTAATCGCTTTCAAACATATCCTGACTGGTGTATTGAAATTTTGTCCCCAGAACAAAACTTGACCAGAGTTCTGTCTAAGTTGTTATTGTGTTCAAGAAATGGTACGGAGTTGGGATGGTTAATTAATCCAGATGAAGATGGCAGTGTCATCCTGGTGTTTCCTGAACAAAAAATAGAGTTGTATGAGGGAGATACTGTGCTACCTGTTTTGGATGGTATCCAGTTGGAATTAACACCCAATCAAATTTGGGGATGGTTGAGTTTTGATTGAACTATCCCCAATTTATGGGTATCTTTATTGCCATAATCGTAGATTTAGGTCAACTCTTCTGGGTTGACCAATGATGAGTCTTGAGGTAGTCCTAAACTCAAGATAAAAGTCTTAGAATAACGAGCCTGTTCCCAATTTTTGGCTACTCTAATTTGTTGGGGGGTTAATCCCTGAGCATTTTGCAGGTTAGCGCTTTGTAAATTGGCTTCTTCAAAATTCACCCCGGTTAAATTGGCATCTTTAAGATTGACTCCCCGCAAGTTGGCTCGTTTAAAGTTGGCATCCTGAAGATAGGCTCCCTGAAGGTTTGCACCTTTTAAATTTGCTTCTTGAAAGTTGGCTCCTTGTAAGTTTCCTAAAATATAGGCTCCCTGTAGGTTGGCTTGCTGTAAATTAGCTTCTAATAAATTGACTCCCTGAAGTTCAGCATTTTCTAAGTTGGCTGCATTTAGGTTGACTTTCTGGAGTTGGGTAAGCAGAAAAAAACATTCCTGTAAATTGGCTTTCCATAGGTTAGCGCCTTGGAGTTGGGTGAGTTCAAAGGTACTGCCTTTTAGGTTGGCTTCCTGGAGTTTAGCGGTTTTTAGATTTGCTTCTTTGAAGTCGGTGTCTACCAAGGTCACTTGTTCCAGATCAGCCATTGGTAAAGATAAACCTTTAAGACTTACTCCGTCTTTTGATAATTCTTCTAGGGCTTTAATGCGAGCATGGCTAATTTTAATGCCTTGAGCTGAGTCAATGACTTGCCATGCTTCGTAATGAGATTTCTTTTTTCCTTGTCTGACATAAATTACTAATGCTGTGACAATACTGATGCTTTCAAATGTGCCAAGAATTCGGGACTTTTCTAGGGCATTTATAAAGAATTTACCCCATTCTGTGTTGGCTTGTAGGGTGTCTTCTATATATAGGATTGCAGAAATTAACAGGAAAACAGCTACTAAAATTAACACGATTTCTATCAATTCTCGGAGTAGTTGGGCTAAGGCTCTAACCAGTTTAGATAGTTGTCTGCGGTTGAATATTTTGGACAACTGCCATTTTAATCTATTCATAATTGGTTAATATATATTGAGTATAAATGGTGACTAACTAGGTGTTAGTCAAATTTACTATCTATTATAAATCTACTGTCACGATAAATATCAGGACTAAAAGTACATCCCTCAAGGTGACTAGCCAGCTCATCAGATCATGGTCCTGTAACTTGTCCTCGCAGTCTTGGTGGGTGGTAATACCCATGATGGGCATAACCCCTTATTATATTGTTGTTCTTTACAAACCTCTGGGATTTATAAAATTTGCTCAAAATTGCGTAAATTTTTGATAAGGAGACAGAGAATATTGAGCCAATCCACAAGTAATATGCTACTGATTTAAATATAGAACTATTACTATATAATTCATGAAATGAATACTACTAACGATAACAAACCGCCACAATACCAAAATGTGATGGAGATTTGGGTAGATGAAGAAATTGATCGTCAGTTACAGCGTCTGTCACAGAATTTACTAAAGTATATTAGTCGGGTTGAAGTAGCAACCTATGCTCTTAACCGTCTGCCGCCGTTGTATGCGTCTTGTCAGGAGGGTAGAAACAAACAGGAGCAACGAGCGAAAACCTACAGGGGTAAAATCCAAGAAACGGTGCGTCAGGCGATCGCTGCTGTTCAGCGAGATCCAATTAGATTATCCACCCCGTTGATATCTCCCGAAGAAGTCCAGTACGAGCAAACTATCCGGGAACTAATAGATTTGTTACCGAAACAAACAGATGCTCGTAACAGTGCGATTAAACTGCTCAAGGATGCGATCGCACCATTAGCATCTCCCCCGACTTCTCCTACTCCTCCTCCCCCTCCGCCTCGGAGAACTGTAGCGGGTCGGAAAGTTCCCCGTGAACCGCTTCTGAGTCACCGAGATCAGATTCAAGAGCAGCTTAGAATTGCCAAAACGCTGAACGGTGATCCTTCTGAGTCATCGGGAACCGAGAAAACAGGCGATCGCAGTTGGCCACAGTCCCGCCAAACCACCGTCAGTCATCGAGAGCAAATCGAAGAACAGCTTAAACTGGCAAAAAAAAGCCAACTCTGATGATTCTGACGCAGCCAAATCAACTTGAGACTCCCTTCGCCTCTGTTAATCATCAGTAGGAGCGAAAAATCTCCCCCCTACTGATGACTGGCTATTGGTTGGGGGAGTTATTCTGCTGGGGACAGTTTATAACCAGCCAAAAATGTGACCAACAAACCAACCGTAAAGCACAAAAAATAGCAATCCTTCCCATTGTGTTACCTGTTTATCTTGGGTGACAAAGAAAAACAGTAAAGTCGCCGCCAGCATGACCGGAAGAGCATTAATTAAGATCTCATCAGGGATATCTAACGGTTTAATCAGTCCCGGCACTCCCATAACGATTAAGGAGTTAAAAATATTGGAGCCGACCACATTTCCGATCGCCACTTCTGCATTACCTTTTCGAGCGGCAGAAATAGTGACTACCAACTCCGGTAAAGATGTCCCTAAAGCCACTACAGTAACGGCAATAATCTCAGTTCCCAGATGGAAAATTTCTGAGAGTTTAATAATCGATTCAATGGTATAGTTAGCGCCGACAAAGATAAAAACCGCGCCCAAAATCACAATCGCCAAATTCACAATCACAAATCGAGTGGAGTTCACCTCCTCGTCAATTTGCTGGTCATTATCCTCTTGACCTTCTCGGATAATATAAACCAGATAAATCACAAATCCGATGAGACATAACAGAGCTTCTCCGGTGGTGAAAAAATCATCACTAATGGTAAAATAGAGCAAAATAGCGGAACCAACCAACATAGGTAGATCCACAGAAATCAGGTCATAATTAATCTTCATCGGACTACTGATAACGGCGGCAAACCCAACAATCAGAAAAATATTAGTAATATTAGAACCAATAACATTACTAGCTACAATTTCTGATGTATCTCGATAAACGGCTACCAGAGAAGAAACCAGTTCAGGAAGAGAGGTACCGATCGCCACAATGGTCACGCCCACAATAAAGGGACTCAAGCCGAAAAATAGCCCCAGTTTACTAGCTGATTCTGTAAAGGAATCCGAGGCATAGATGAGAACCGCCAGACTAACTGCAAAAATCCCTATCCAAATAAGTGCTTCTAACATTTTGACTGCCTGTTGTCCATCAAGTAAATAGTGAGCCCCAAGAGAGCGCGGTTTAATTTATTTTTATTTTATATGGCTTGTGTATATTTGGGTAAATATAGATTCTGTTCTGTGAAAAAACCGGGATTTAATAGTCCATAAATCCACATAACTAAACAACGAAGAGTTGACCTAATGCGATAAAATCAGCCAGTATAGATGTTGATCACCCTTGGGGATGGTCAAAGGGCCGATTTGTATATAATCGGCAAAAAATATCATGTTTTCTGTAATCCAACCACTGCGTAATCGGCAGCCGAAAATTATGTCTTCTCTAATCCAACAGATGCGATCGCGATTTGAAACAGCCCTAACTGATGCCTTTGGGGAAACCGTCAGCGGGACTGATCCATTAATAGTTAACAGCAGTAACCCCAAATTCGGGGATTATCAGTGCAACGTTGCCATGTCCCTAACCAAAAGGCTCAAAAGTAACCCTCGCCAGATAGCCAGCACCATTATAGAGCATCTTCAAATTGATGATATCTGCTCCCCTCCAGAAATTGCCGGACCTGGGTTTATCAATTTGCGCCTCAAATCAGAGTACCTAGAAACCCAACTTAATGCTAAATTAACTGACCCTCGGTTAGGAATCGCCCCGAATGGAAACCCACAAAACGTGATTGTAGACTTTTCTAGCCCCAATATTGCCAAAGAAATGCACGTTGGTCATTTGCGATCGACCATTATCGGGGACTGTATCGCCCGGATTTTAGAGTTTGAAGGTCATCAGGTGCTACGACTGAATCACGTTGGCGACTGGGGGACACAATTCGGGATGTTGATTACTTACCTACAGGAAAAATACCCCTCAGCCTTAACTACTGCTGACGTTTTAGATATTGGGGATTTAGTCGAGTTTTACCGTCAAGCCAAAAAGCGGTTTGATGAAGATGAAGAGTTTAAAGAAGCCTCTCGCGAGCAGGTAGTCCGTTTACAATCAGGAGCCGAGGATAGTCGCCGCGCCTGGGAATTGCTTTGTGATCAGTCTCGCCGGGAGTTTCAACAAATCTATGATCGCCTTGATATTAAACTCACCGAAAGGGGTGAATCATTTTATAATCCCATGTTGGCGGAAGTGGTGGCGGATTTGGAAGCATCTGGGTTATTGGTGGAAGACCAAGGCGCAAAATGCGTATTTTTAGAAGGATTTACCAATAAGGAAGGAGACCCCCTACCATTAATCGTGCAGAAGTCCAATGGCGGCTATAACTACGCTACTACGGATTTGGCCGCGGTGCGTCATCGGATTAACACGGAAGGTGCTACTCGTCTAATTTATGTCACTGATGCAGGTCAGGCTAATCATTTCGCCCAGGTGTGGCAGGTGGCCCGTCGGGTGGGGTGGATACCGGATGGGGTGGATGTGGTCCATGTTCCCTTTGGTCTCGTTAAGGGAGAGGATGGGAAAAAGCTAAAAACTCGGTCTGGGGAAACGGTCAGGCTGCGGGATCTTTTGGACGAAGCGGTTAAACGCGCTCAGGAGGATTTGGAAACTCGCCTACAGCAGGAAGGACGCGCAGAGTCTCCAGAATTTGTGCATCATGTGGCGGAGGTGGTTGGTATTGATGCGGTTAAATATGCTGATTTGAGTCAAAATCGCACCAGTGATTATATCTTTAGTTTTGATAAGATGCTGTCTCTACAGGGTAACACGGCTCCCTATATGTTATATGCCTATGTGCGGATTCAGGGGATTAGCCGTAAGGGGAGTATTGATTTTGAACAGGTGGGGGATAGGGCGAGTATTCATTTACAAGACCCTTCTGAGTTGACTTTGGCTAAACATTTACTACAATTACATGAGGTTATCGATACGGTAGCCCAAGAGTTGTTGCCGAATCGATTGTGTCAGTATCTGTTTGAATTGAGCCAGAAGTTTAATCAGTTTTACGATCGCTGTCCAGTTTTGAAAGCTGATGAATGCGATCGCGCTTCTCGTTTAGCTTTGTGTCACTTAACGGCTGAAACTTTGAGGCTGGGTCTATCCCTATTGGGGATTTCGGTATTAGATCGAATGTAAGGGCTTTGCCTAAACTTTACAAATTTTTGCATAAAGTTCACACAATATGCTTGTTTTTTGTGCTTCTATGGGTTATTATCTAACTTATAGAATCCGAAAAGACCTTTACCTAACTGGGAAAAACGGATAACTAGACTGACTATTAAATTGGGTGGTCTACTCGATATTTGACTGGACACTGATAGGGGACTTTTTTGAAAGTTCCCTTTTTTCATGGCTAGGGCTGGGAACTGTGGATATTCAATAATTATTACTGGTCAATTACTTAGATATTTACCATGGCTTTTTTTCAATCGTAGGGCTGTCGGGTTTCAGAATCATAGTCTTCATAGGAGGGTGGGTTTCCCCCTAATTGAAGTCGATCGCGATCGGATGGTAGTCTCTGGGAGGAGCGTTCTGGGGGTAAACTGGGTTGGTGGGAAGGGCGACCTTTACCCGTGAAGGTTCCCCAACCGACACGGATACCTGCGACAATACTCCCAGTCCCGATTTTTAGTTGTTTCGCTTGTTGTTTAGCGCTGCTAATACTGCGATCAACTTGTTTAACTACTTGGTTAGCACTTTGGACTCCTTCGGCTACATCATCTGTCAGATCGCTAATTTCCATCCCCGTTAGGCGAATAGCCTCTAGGGTGGGAGGAAATTCCCGCGACAGGGTATCAGCTAATTTTTCGACGCTGCGTGCTGCTCTCCCCAAGGCGAGTATCGCCGGGAGTGCTGCAATTAATAAGGCGGTCAGGCTGACTGCAACCAATAATAGGGACAGTCCTAGCCAAAAAATAGGATCAAGCACAACAATGGTAGGATTCGGCGATAACGGACAACACTATGATATCGAAACTGGCGATCGCTAGTGTCTCTTCGCTCCAAACACGATAACTATTTTTAGCGGCGATCGCTTTTCGTCTCCTGGGGTTCAGCCAAATTCTGATTCTCAAGTTCCGATAGAGTCTGACGTTCCATCTGACTCGCTTCTAGTCCGGCGGCGATCGCTTCTTTTAGTCGCACTAGCGTATCATCCCAACTACGCAAAGCTGATGCTGACATTCGTTCAGCTTGATTTTGCACTGTGGTTGATACATCTTCCGCTAACTCCGGGAGAGTCGCCGCCGATTTTTGTAATAGTTTTCGAGTCTCGCGACCAGACCGCGGCGCAATCAGTAGACCGACTACTGTACCAAGGGCAGACCCAATCACTAGACCGCTAACAAATAATCCAGAACGGTTTTTTGACATATTTTCTGATCAATATCTGTACATATAATTTTAGGCAATCTGATGAAGCTCACCCCACCTGCCCAAGGCAGGTGGGGGTGTCGGTGCTAACCTGGAACCGTGCTAGTCCACAGGTCACACAAACAAGCCCAGCTTCTAGGCGATCGCCCTCGAACTTTGGCTCGAGGGCTCCTCACTGTCCTTTCGGCGAGTGAGCTGAAGAATACCTCGTGCAGCAATATTGAGCGCCCCATTGAGGTCGGCATTGTATCGCTTGCCCGAGGAAAATTTAGCCAGGGCATAGTTTTGGCCGTCCCGCCCTTTCGACTCCACTGCCGTCATAAGCCAGCTTTTAGGTGGAGCTACGACATCAATGACCTTACCGCCTATCTCTTGCCACTTCATCTCCGTCAAATCTCGAATCATCCTTTTGAGCCATCCATGAAAGCGTTGGCGAAGTAAGGAGCGTTTTCGCCCCCCCTTAGCCTTCCATCCTTTCAGGTTCTCAAAGACAATAGCATCGGCATTGAACTGTTGGGCAATCTGCACGATGCGCTTCGAGACAATTTGCCCAATTTGACGGTTGATATTACGGCATTTGCGGTAGGTATGAGAGCAGAAGCCTTTCTGGAGACTTCCACCTAGCCCCATCGTCTTACTATAGCACAAGACAGAACACTTAGGACGTATAATGGAGAGGACGAGATGACTAAGAAGACCAAAAATGCCAGCCCCCTATAGTTACGACCTCAGACAAAAAGTTATTGATGCCATTGAACTAGACGGTATGCCCAAAACAGAAGCCAGTCAAGTTTTCCATGTTAGCAGGAACACCATTAATCTCTGGCTGCAAAGAAAAGCACAGACCGGAGACTTCCTCCCTAAACCTCATCACCGACCTGGCAATAACCACAAAATTACCGACTGGCAAAAATTCAAGGCTTTTGCCCAAGAGCATGGCGACAAAACAGCAGCTCAAATGGCTGAACTTTGGGATGACGACATCTCTCCTCGCACCATATCCAGAGCCTTGAAGAAAATTGGCTTCACCAGAAAAAAAAACTTACGGCTACCAAGAACGTGATGAGCAACAGCGAGAGGAGTTTATGGCTCAGATTGAACATATGGAGCCGGAAGAAGTGGTCTACCTCGATGAAGCCGGCATGAATAGTCAGGACTCGGATTACCCTTATGGTTACTGCGAGGAAGGAAAACGCTTCCATGCACTCAAATCAGGGAAGAGGCAGGGCAGGGTAAGTATGATAGCCGCATGGTGTCATCAACAACTCTTAGCTCCCTTTAGCTTTGAGGGTTGTTGTCATCGGACAGTGTTTGAGTTGTGGTTGGAGTTCATCTTAATTCCAACATTGAAGCCAGGTCAGACTCTAGTATTGGACAATGCAACGTTTCATAAAGGGGGACGGATTGCTGAACTGGTGGAGGCAGCTCAATGCCGTTTACTCTATCTACCACCTTATTCGCCAGACCTCAACAAGATAGAGAAATGTTGGTCGTGGCTGAAAGCCCGTATTCGCCACTGCATTGAGCAGTTTGATTCTCTCCATGATGCCATGGATTCCGTTCTCAAAGCTGCGTCCTAACCACCTTGACTAATGCTATAGCTCGTTTAGATACTGATTTCAGCCGCTTATCCCGACGGTCGCCGTTCCGCTGGACGCAGGTTCCAGCGGCTGCGGCGACTTCGTCTATGTCTCTGGCCGGATGAATAAACTCCCGATGGATTACAGTGCCGTCAAAATTCACGACTGCCACAGTAGCGGTGGTGTTGATACCCAGGTCAACACTTACAACTCGACCCTCTCCCTCCCGTTGAGGTGGATGACACTCAAATGGAACTGAGAGATGACAGGCTTTTTTCTGCTCATTGAAGATAAGGGACGGTGACAGCAGCTTGTTACTATCTACGGTATGCCGTTCTCGTAGGCTGGTTATCTCAATGGTAGTCCAGACCCAATCAGTTCCGTTAAATACCTTGATGTCGATGCGGTCATAGCCATGGAGTTTATAGCACTGACCCTTATACAGGGTCGGATAACAGCCACTGTTGGGATTGAGGACGGGAGGTTTGGCATCCCGACGTTGACGAGTTCCCGATTGCCATTCCCGATATCGGGTCATGTAGCTACTGACTTGGCCAGAGCGCGAAGACGATGGCAGCCCTTCGGTAGTAGCTGGGGAACTTGTAAAAGGTCTGGTCAAATTGCCGGTATTTGGGGTTAGGGTTCTTGGCGGTTTGGTGAATCAGTTTCTCAACGGCTAGAACCCGTTTTTGACTCGATAACCCTCCGATAGACGGCCAATGGGTTAAGAGAATTCCCATCAAATGCCGACAGACACCTAGGGAGACCTCAACCGTTTGGCTCAGAAGCACTCGCGCTGCTGCTGTCGGGTTAAGATTCCATCGGTCTGTACGGATGATTGATGTGGTTTGTGCCATAACGGTATGATAACCCAAGGTTTGTCAGATCGGCGGCTCCTTGACCCCCACCTGCCGTTCGGCGAGGTGGGGGAATGCATCGCTATTTTTGTTCGTGCGAGACGTTTAGGAGTGAAATAGGGCTGCAATGCCTGAAATAACTTCCTAGTGGGACTTTCACACCTTGGTGAAATATAAGGGACTCGTACCCTGACCATCCCATAACTGTTTATATGTCCCAACGCTTGGAGAAATCTAAGCAAGGCAGGGAACTCAAGGTCAATCCCATTTTAAGAAATCGCAATATACCGTCCAAGTATACCTAGGAGGAGTATTAAACCCACTTGGGGCGATTATGGGATAGAGTAACGGCGATAGCCACCCCCAATTTGAGGATTCACACTCCTAGGGTTGAAGCGGGGAACGGAAGGCGTAATAGGGGAACCTACCTCTCACTCGACCACTGCCAACCATCCATGACTAAGGAAATCTGAATGTTCCGACTTGAACCATCGTCAATAGTAAGTAGCGAAATAGGTTGATACGCTGCACTCAAAAGAGTAAGGAGAAAAGTAGGAGTCTGAGCACGCTACCTACACAGACCTTTTTAAGTAACCCGGTGGATAGGACAAGTCTAAAGATGGAATGCCCGTATAAACGGAACGTTTAAACCCCTTTTAGGCTCTCAGTAGTGTTGTGTCTATTGAGTAGTCAAAAGTGTAAGCGTATACCTTTAAGGGGAAAGGATGTGACTGAAAGCTAATGCCTAACTGTAATGGTTAGGATATGCCCACTAGTCACGGTGTGGATATAGAGACTGCGGTAAGTAGGAGTCCTACGGCGAAAGCGAGTTTAAAGACTACGTATGTCATATAGCTCTGAAAGTTGAAGTCATAAAGCGGGGGGTTGTAGTCCCGTTCCTACTGACAATAGGGTATTCACATTAGGAGCCGTGTGATGTGAAAGTATCAAGCACGGTTTGGAATTGGAGTTGGCGAAGGTGACTTCCCTTTCGACCATAACAACGAAAGAAAATTTAGATACTACTGAGCAGGTCTCCTCCGTCGTTGCCACCGCCACAGGCTTAGGCCCAAATTTACCAGGGTTAATATTTTCTGAAGCTGTTGGATTTGGACCTCAAGACGCGAATATCGCTGTTTCAGATTAGAACTGACGACCTGTTGCTTTTCAAAAACATGGGTCGTCTGTTGCAGAACCGTATTTACCCGTCGGTCTAGTAAAAGTATCCGGCGTTCTAGGCGTTCTAGTCTATAATGAAGTCTCCAAGTCCGTCTGGCCAAAGAAAAACAGCCTATGGCAATGGTGACATTCATTAAAACAACAATCCACATTTTTCTGGTTCAGTTACATACCAGACATTATACAAGATTACTTGTTGAATTTAAACCATTTCCGGTGAATTTTGATACAATAGCAGTAGTCAAGCATCCTTAGTATTTATTCCTAGTTTTAAGTTGACTTGATGCCTGAGCAGAGCCGCAGCAGTTAACCTGCTTGGTCATGAGCATTGGTATTTGGGGAGAACCATTCAAAGTGTTCCGTAATTTTTTTGACCATTTGCCACTACAGTTTTTTCTGATTGTTCCTTTTGTCACTCAGATTTTTGTCGCTGTTGGCTTAACTGGGTGGCTGTCCTGGAGTAATGGCGATCAAGCTGTTAATGAAGCCGTCAATCAGCTTCAGGATGAAATTACTAATCGGATTGAGGATCAACTTGATCAGTTCTTGATGACTCCGAATTTGATTAATCAACTTAATCGCGATCAGGTATTATCCAATAACTTGGATTGGCAAGATGGTCAACAAATGCAAAAATTGTTTAGGAGCCAATTAGAGCATTTTGATTTAATTGACTCGATTTTTTGGGGCAGTGACACTGGTGAATTTGTCGGGTTGGCACGCATTGACGGTAAACAACCTCACTTAATGATTGCCGGAGAAAAAACTAATGGCAACATTCAATTTTTTAGCTTGGATGAATCAGGAAATCCTCTGGTAATGGTCAATGAAAAACCTGATTTTCCGGTGAAAAGTCGGACATGGTATCAGGCGGCGATCGCCTCTGGGCATGGGGTGTGGGGGGATATTTTTTCCTATCATGCCTATCCGAAAATGGCTTTAGCTGCTAGTGTAGCCGTGAGGAATCCTCAAGGGCAAATAAATAATTGGGGTATTTGTCAGCAACTTTTTTTTGGACAAAATTAGTGATTTTTTGCAATCGTTAGATGTTTGTAATTATAGTAGAATTTTGATTGTAGAAAGGTCTGGATTAGTGGTAGCTAGTTCTACAATGGCACAGCCATTTCATATTTAAAATAAACAAGCATCCCGAATATATATTGATTCTAGCCAAGATAATTTAAGCCGAGAAGTTTATAGTTTTTTAATTGGTAATTGTGGTAGTTTATTTAATATTAATTAAAGTTTTAACAAAAGGTTAATAATACATCAGGATCGCTACTTTTTACATGTTTTACCATATCAGGATAATCTAGGTTTAGATTTGTTAATTGTCGTGGTAATTCCTGAGTCGAATTTTATGGAGAGGATTCACAGTAACGCTCGTTAAACGTTGTTGTTATGTTTATTAACTTTAATTGTGGCAATTTTCCTTGGTGTTTACACTTCCCGTTGGGTCGCAGAACCGATTTTACAATTGATTAAAGCTAGTGAAGCGATCGCCAATGGAGAATTCAACCATCGAGTCGATATTAAAAAAATCAGAGAGGTCAAGAAATTATCCCAAACTTTTAACCAGATGAGCAGCCAGCTACAAGAATTATTTGAAACCCTAGAAATTCGTGTCGAACAACGGACAGCAGAACTCCGAAAAGCCAAGGAAAACGCCGAAGTTGCCAATCAAGCTAAGAGCCAATTTTTGGCTCACATGAGCCACGAACTGCGAACCCCATTAAATGCAATTCTTGGTTTTACTCAACTGATGCTGCGCCAAATTAGCTTAGAAAATAACCATAACCCGAATAATTTTAGAGAGCATCTGTGCATTATTCAACGCAGTGGGTAACATCTGCTGCAACTAATTAATGATGTCTTAGATATGTCGAAAATTGAGGCTGGTCAAATCTCCCTTAATCAGAATAACTTTGACCTGTGGAGTTTACTAGATTCTTTAGAGGAGATGTTCTCTATCAGAGCCGCAGCGGAGGGATTAAAATTAATTTTTGTGCGATCGCAGACTCTCCCCCATTATATCAAAACTGATGAAAGGAAACTGCGACAAGTGCTAATTAACTTAATCGGAAATGCCGTGAAGTTTACGGAAAGTGGCTCTGTGACTCTCCACAGCGAAGTTATTGACCCACCTAGCCAAATTGATAACCAACAGGAAGCGGAGATGGTTTTACAGTTCACAGTAGAAGACACCGGACCCGGTATTGCACCCGAAGATATAGACCAGCTTTTTGAGCCATTTATACAGACGGAAACTGGCCGAAAATATCAGCAAGGAACTGGCTTAGGTTTACCGATTAGTCAGGAATTTTTCCAGTTAATGGGGGGTGATATTTCCGTATCTAGTACACGAGGGGTCGGTAGTGTGTTTAAATTTAATATCAAGGTAAATTTAGGATACCCAGAAGAAATATCAAGCAGTCAACTCCTGGCTCAAAAGATTGTTTCCTTGGCTCCGAATCAACCGAAATATCGGATTTTGGTGGTCGATGACCGCGAAAGTAACCAACAGCTTTTGGTTAAATTCCTCATTCCTGTAGGGTTTGAGGTACTGGAAGCTGAAAACGGCCAAGAAGCGATCGCCATCTGGAATCAATGGGAACCTCATCTAATTTGGATGGATATGCGAATGCCAGTTATGGACGGCTACGAAGCCACTAAACGAATTAAATCCCATTTAAAGGGTCAAGCCACCGTGATTATTGCTCTCACCGCCAGCGCCTTTGAGGAAGAACGTGAAGTTGTCCTCTCCGCTGGATGTGATGATTTTGTCCGCAAACCTTTTGAAGAACAGATTTTGTTTGAGAAAATGGCTAAACATCTAGGTGTTCGCTATATTTATGAAAAACAGATAAGCTCTCAACCTACGCGTGTGGTTCAACATCAGCCCTTAGAGGCGAATTGTTTGATGGTGATGCCAACAGACTGGGTTGTGCAACTTCACCAGGCAGCTACTGAATTAGATGATAAGCTAGTTCTACAACTTCTTGAAGAGATTTCCGAAGACCAACTGGCATTGAAGCAGAGTTTAATTGATTTGGTTGAAAGGGTGCGGTTTGATATGATTCTTAGTTTGACCCAATCGGCATTGAAGTTATGAAATCTGATGAGGTGAATATTATTCCTGGTCATATATTAATAGTTGATGACTTTCTGGAAACCCTTAATCTTTTGACAAATTTGTTAGAAGAACGCGGTCATCAAGTCCGGCGTGCAATTAGCGGGGAAATGGTACTAATGGGAGCAAAAGCTAGTCCTCCAGACTTGATTTTGCTGGATATTAATATGCCGGGAATCAGTGGCTATGATGTTTGTAAACAACTGCAATCTGAACCAAACACACGGGGAATCCCGGTAATTTTTATTAGTGCTTTTAATGAGGTTTTTGATAAGGTTCAAGCCTTTGAGGTCGGCGGGGTTGATTATATTACTAAACCCTTTCATATTGAGGAGGTTATTGCTCGCATTGAAAATCAGATTGCTCTCAAACAGGCTCAGAAGCAAATTCAGCGCCTTAATTCTGAACTGGAACAGCGGGTTCTACAACGAACTGAAGAACTAGAGTCCGCTAATGAAGAGTTAAAAAAAATGAATAGTCTTTTAGAGAGGGAGATTCTTCATCACCAACAAACACAAAGTAAGCTGCTACACATGGCTTCCCATGATGCACTAACGGGTTTACCTAATCGTGTGTTTTTTATGGATAAATTGATGCAAGCGATATCCCAAACTAAACAAAATCCAGATTATCGCTTTGCGGTGTTATTTTTGGATTGCGATCGCTTTAAGGTCGTTAATGATTCCCTCGGACATTTAACTGGCGATCGCCTTTTAATTTCCTTAGCCAGAAGGTTGCAATTAACCTTAAAAATGTCTCCCACTAATTTGGCGAGATTTGGAGGAGATGAATTTACAATTTTACTGGAAAATATTGAGAGTCCCCAAGCCGTTACCAATATTGCTAAACGCCTACAAAAAGCCTTAACTTGGCCGTTTCAACTAGATGATCAAGACTTGTTTTTAGAGGCTAGTATTGGTATTGTTATCGGTACATCAGAATACACAGAACCCGAACAAATCTTGCGGGATGCTGATATTGCTATGTATAAGGCAAAAAGTCAAGGTCGCGGCTGCTATCGGGTTTTTGATGGCACAATGCACGATGATGCTCATCGCAGATTTCAACTAGAAAATGAACTGCGATTAGCAATAGAAAATAATCACTTTGTCCTCAACTATCAGCCTATTATTGAACTCGCAGATGGCTCCGTCATAGGCTTTGAGGCCCTTTTGCGTTGGCATCATCCCGAACATGGCATAATTTCCCCCGCCGAATTTATTCCCATAGCTGAAGATACTGGGTTAATTATTCCTATTGGTTTATGGGTTTTAGACCAGGCGGTTAAACAGTTAAATGAGTGGCAAAAAAAAGGGTTAATTACTCACGGGTTTCGGATGAGTGTTAATTTGTCAGTTAAGCAGTTTACTCAGCCTTATTTGATTGAAGAAATCGACCGTATTCTGGTTAAAAATAACTTTCAAAGTTGTTACCTAAAGCTGGAAATAACCGAAACGGCGATCGTCGAAAATCCCGAAGCTGCTAGACAACTTTTACAACAGCTTACTCATCGCAATATCCATTTGAGTTTGGATGACTTTGGCACCGGTTATTCCTCCCTAAGTTATTTACATAGGTTTCCCGTTAACACTTTAAAAATTGACCGTTCATTTATTACTTGTATTGGCACACCTAACGAAAACCTACAAATTGTTGATGCCATTATCACCCTCGCTCATCAATTGCAAATTAGCGTAGTTGCGGAAGGTATAGAAACCGCCGAACAACTCGCTAAACTTCGCAGTTTAGGCTGTGACCAAGGACAAGGTTACTATTTTTCTAAGCCAGTGGAAAGCATCATTGCTGAGAACTTGCTCAAACAGAGAATCTTATGTTAAACTTGAAACAACTATGAGAGAATCATCTAGTTATCAGCTTCCCGTTCTAATAACAGGGTTACAGGACCATCATTTTCAATATACACATTCATCATCGCTCCAAACTCACCTGTGGCGACTTTTAACCCACTTATTCGGAGCTTTTCAATAAATAACTGATATAACTTTTCGGCAGCTTCTGGAGCCGCTGAACGCTCAAAGGATGGACGGCGGCCCTTGCGACAATCTCCGTAGAGGGTAAACTGACTCACAACTAATAATTCTCCTCCAATATCTTGCACGGATTTATCCCAACGTCCGCTATGATTATCCGGGTCGGGAAATAATCGCAAATCCAGACATTTTCTAGCCATCCAGTCTAGTTCTGCTTCTGTATCCGTCGCTGAAATACCCACCAGCAGATTTAGTCCTTGATTAATTTTACCAATAATTTGACCATTAACTGTGACCTGTGAAGATTTAACTCTTTGGATAACAACTCGCATAGGTTACTGATTGCTTAATTTGACTGAGAGGGTAGGCAACCATAGAAGGTTGCCACTACCATCTAACTACCTCGAAAAGCCTTGACCGCGAGTTGGGGAAGGTTTACAGAAACAATTTTCAACCTGAGATTTTAGGGTGGGTTTATCTAGGTTTTGACCAATTAACACCAGTTGGGTTTTTGGGGAACCTTTCCACTCATCATCATCAATGGAAAATCGCTTACCGCTGAGGTGGAAAATATGACGTTTCGGACTTTCATCAAACCAGAGAATTCCTTTAGCGCGAAATATATTAGCTGGTAATTGATTGTCTAAAAAATATTGGAATTTCCGCAGGGATAGGGGGCGATCGCTCTCAAAGGAAATCGAAGTAAACCCATCATTTTCTAGGTGGTTAGAATGATGGTCATGGTGGTGATGATGTTCGTGTTCATGGTCATGGTCATGGTCATGGTCATGGTGGTGATGATGTTCGTGTTCATGGTCATGGTCATGGTGATGATGGTCTGATTCTTCCCTGTGTTGGAAATACTTGTCAGACTCAAATAAACCCACACTGAGAATCAAAGGAAGGGGAACTTGAGAACGTTTAGTTCTGAGGATTCGAGCATCTTTTTTCATGTCTCGGAGGCGAACTTCTAGCAGATCCACATCAGCCTCATCTACCAAATCAGTTTTATTGAGGATAATAATATCCCCATAGGCGATTTGACTCTCCGCCGCTTGGCTATTAAACAAATCCAAACTAAAGTTTTCACAGTCTACCATAGTGACAATGGAATCGAGGCGAGTCATGTCTCTTAATTCCGTCCCCAGAAATGTCAAAGCCACCGGTAGCGGGTCAGCCAAACCCGTAGTTTCAACTACGATATAATCGACTTTTTCGGGGCGTTCCAGGACTTTGTAAACTGCGTTCACTAAATCTTCATTAATGGTACAACAAACACAACCATTGCTTAGTTCTACCATAGTATTATCTGAGTCGGTAGCCACAATTAACTCGTTATCAATTCCGACTTCGCCAAACTCATTAACCAAAACCGCCGTTTTTAAGCCTTGTTGGTTGGAGAGTATGTAGTTAAGAAGGGTAGTTTTACCGCTACCGAGAAAACCGGTAATAATTGTCACAGGTAAAGCGGCTTGGGGTTCGTCCATGGTCTTTTCGGGATGGGGATTGACTGCTGATTGCATAGCCCTACTGTCCAAAATGTTAGAAACTCGAGAATCTCCAGTTGTTATTTTATCGCAATTACTGAATTTTATTTAATAAATTTGCATAATCCTCTCTCGGAGGTGCGGATAAATTCGCACAATTCCCGGACTAATTCTGAGGTAAACTCAGATTCTAGTTTTTCCAGAGCTTGAGAAATATTGAGATTTGACCTATACAGGATTTTAAAGGCTTGCTGAAGTTCCCGGCGCTGTCCTTCGTTGAAGCCAGACCGTCGCAGTCCGACCACATTCAAACCCATAACGGTATTAGTGCTGAGGCTGCGGGTGATACAGAAGGGGGGAACATCTTTTTGGATAGCACAGCCGCCAGACATCATGGCTAATCGCCCAACTCTGGTAAACTGGTGAATGAGACAGTTACCGCTGATAAAAGCCCGATCGCCTACTTGGGCATATCCAGCTAATAAGGCTCCATTGGCAATAATCACGCGATCGCCTACCTTCACATTATGACCTATATGGGAGTTAGCCATCAATAGGCAATCATTACCCACCAGGGTCATTGAACCTGCCTTAGTGCCGCGATGGATAGTTACACCTTCACGGATTACACAATTATTACCTATTTTGACTGAGGATGGTTCGTCTAAGAATGCTAAATCTTGGGGTGTGTCCCCCAATACCGCCCCGGCATGAACTTGGGTGCGATCGCCTAGGGTAGTTCCACATAGAATGGTAACATGGGATGCGATCGTGCAGTGGTCGCCAATTGTCACCCCCGCTTGAATATAGCTAAGTGGTCCAATTGTTACATTCTCGCCTAATGTTGCACCCGGTTCAATTATAGCTGTGGCGTGAATCGTCATCTGTGGATAGAAGGTTTGATGGGAGACGACATAATCATACCATTACTGCTCAATTGGTGGGTGAGTTGATTTGTATCTGTCATCAATCAATGATTATCGATAGGTCTAACCCTACCAGCTAACAGCTAAACCCCGTCAATGAATAATTAATAATTAATAATTAATAATTAATAATTATCACCGCCGTAGGGTGCGTCACAGGGATAACCTATCGGGTCAACGGCCAATTTTGTTCATCTGACGCACCGCCCCTATCGTGGTCAAGAAACCCGGTTTATCAAAGAAACCGGGTTTCTAAGCAAACGGTGGGGTGAGAGAACTAACAGCAGAACCCGCCTCTACAATTAATAATTATCACCCTCGTAGGGTGCGTCACAGGGATAACCTATCGGGTCAACGGCCAATTTTGTTCATCTGACGCACCGCCCCTATCGTGGTCAAGAAACCCGGTTTATCAAAGAAACCGGGTTTCTAAGCAAACGTTGGGGTGAGAGAACTAACAGCAGAACCCGCCTCTACAATTAATAATTATCACCCTCGTAGGGTGCGTCACAGGGATAACCTATCGGGTCAACGGCCAATTTTGTTCATCTGACGCACCGCCCCTATCGTGGTCAAGAAACCCGGTTTATCAAAGAAACCGGGTTTCTAAGCAAACGTTGGGGTGAGAGAACTAACAGCAGAACCCGCCTCTACAATTAATAATTATCACCCTCGTAGGGTGCGTCACAGGGATAACCTATCGGGTCAACGGCCAATTTTGTTCATCTGACGCACCGCCCCTATCGTGGTCAAGAAACCCGGTTTATCAAAGAAACCGGGTTTCTAAGCAAACGTTGGGGTGAGAGAACTAACAGCAGAACCCGCCTCTACAATTAATAATTATCACCCTCGTAGGGTGCGTCACAGGGATAACCTATCGGGTCAACGGCAATTTTGTTCATCTGACGCACCGCCCCTATCGTGGTCAAGAAACCCGGTTTATCAAAGAAACCGGGTTTCTAAGCAAACGTTGGGGTGAGAGAACTAACAGCAGAACCCGCCTCTACAATTAATAATTATCACCCTCGTAGGGTGCGTCACAGGGATAACCTATCGGGTCAACGGCCAATTTTGTTCATCTGACGCACCGCCCCTATCGTGGTCAAGAAACCCGGTTTATCAAAGAAACCGGGTTTCTAAGCAAACGTTGGGGTGAGAGAACTAACAGCAGAACCCGCCTCTACAATTAATAATTATCACCCTCGTAGGGTGCGTCACAGGGATAACCTATCGGGTCAACGGCCAATTTTGTTCATCTGACGCACCGCCCCTATCGTGGTCAAGAAACCCGGTTTATCAAAGAAACCGGGTTTCTAAGCAAACGTTGGGGTGAGAGAACTAACAGCAGAACCCGCCTCTACAATTAATATAGCATTAGTCAAGGTGGTTAGGACGCAGCTTTGAGAACGGAATCCATGGCATCATGGAGAGAATCAAACTGCTCACGTGCAGTGGCGAATACGGGCTTTCAGCCACGACCAACATTTCTCTATCTTGTTGAGGTCTGGCGAATAAGGTGGTAGATAGAGTAAACGGCCTGAGAGGGTGACAATAGAGCTAGACTGATTGCTGTACAAGGGATAGAGCATTTAGTCCTTGCCGAAAATTCTGAGCTTTATGAGGCTTGAGGGCCATTAATGCTAACATCTCTTCTTGCCAGAAAACTAGCGACTGGCTCCAAGCATAACCCGATAATCCGAGCCCAAAAATACTGTGATGGGGAAAATTATTAGGAGTTTTTTCGCTTCGACCGAGGTAAGCTACTAAGTGATTAGCTTCCCACTCATGACCTCCTAGTGTCGCCAGCCAATAAGCAAAAGTAATCAACAAAACCAAGGCTAAAAATCGGGTTGAATCCACCCGAGTAGATTCCATATTATAGCCCCCACTTTGACAATCTCTAAACATCATTTCGATACCCCACCGCGCTTGATAAAGTTGCTTAACCAGCTTGGGGTTATCAAGCGTAGTTAGTAAATACCAAGGTTTTTTTACCTTTTTTCCTCGGTGAATTTTTTGCCAATAAACTCCTAGGTTAAATCCATGAATAGGTGCAAATTTTTGCAAGGTTACATTTTTAAAAAAATGGGATTCGCCCGACTTAAATCCTTGAGTTTTTAAAGACTTACCTGGCTGGCATGAGGTAGCTACAAAAGCACTCTTTTTCTGACGAAATACAACATTTACACCCCTTACTCTGAGCCAGTCCGCGAGTTGAGCACTATGAAACTCACGGTCTCCTATCACTACAACCGGATAAGGTTTTAAAAGAGCCAACACCGGCCCTAATACCCGTTTCTGTTCCCGGAAAGAGCTACTGCCTAACTTTGGGAGTAGCTCCCAATATATTGGTAAAGCATGATGTCCCCAAATTATCGTGACCATCAGGAGATTTCGGTCTCTCCATTGAGTGCGGTCGAGAGCAACCGCTACATAGTTTTTGGTTTTCAATCTGAATTTTGAGCGCTTTCTCCGTTGCTCTCTATTTAAATGTTTTTCTCTAAATTCAGATTTGAGAGCGGCCTTGATTATTGGGAACCACAGCAACTTAGCCGAAAGTTGGGGGAGTTTCAGAAATCGTTGGATATTTCGGAGGCGACTACTGTATTGAATGGGTTGTGGAAAAACGTTGGCGAGGGTTGATAATCTGACTTGCCGATAACTTTGAAGCATCAACACTAAGAGTTCTAACGTCTGTGCTTGACTCTCGCTCAAATTGATTCGTAATAGTTTTTGGTATAATGTCCTTAGCATTTTTTGTCAGGGTGGCTCCCAAGGCCACCCGCTTTTTGACGATATCTCCATTATCTCAAACAATTGCCCTGTCTGGGTTTGACCTCCGTTGTCACCCTCTCAGGTAAACGGCATTGAGCTGCCTCCACCAGTTCAGCAATCCGCCCCCCTTTATGAAACGTTGCATTGTCCAATACTAGAGTCTGACCTGGCTTCAATGTTGGAATTAAGATGAACTCCAACCACAACTCAAACACTGTCCGATTACAACAACCCTCAAAGGTAAAGGGAGCTAAGAGTTGTTGATGACACCATGCGGCTATATAGCTTACCCTGCCCTGCCTCTTCCCTGATTTGAGGGCATGGAAGCGTTTTCCTTCCTCGCAGTAACCATAAGGATAATCCGAGTCTTGACTATTCATGCCAGCTTCATCGAGGTAGACCACTTCTTCCGGCTCCATCTGTTCAATCTGAGCCATAAACTCCTCTCGCTGTTGCTCATCACGTTCTTGGTAGCCGTAAGTTTTTTTTCTGGTGAAGCCAATTTTCTTCAAGGCTCTGGATATGGTGCGAGGAGAGATGTCGTCATCCCAAAGTTCAGCCATTTGAGCGGAGGTTTTGTGGCCATGCTCTTGGGCAAAAGCCTTGAATTTCTGCCAGTCGGTAATTTTGTGGTTATTGCCAGGTCGGTGATGAGGTTTAGGGAGGAAGTCTCCGGTCTGTGCTTTTCTTTGCAGCCAGAGATTAATGGTGTTCCTGCTGACATGGAAAACTTGACTGGCTTCTGTTTTGGGCATACCGTCTAGTTCAATGGCATCAATAACTTTTTGTCTGAGGTCGTAACTATAGGGGGCTGGCATTTTTGGTCTTCTTAGTCATCTCGTCCTCTCCATTATACGTCCTAAGTGTTCTGTCTTGTGCTATACATCAGGAGCCGTGTGCTGGGAAACTCGCAAGCACGGTTTGGAATTGGAGTTGGGGAAGGTGACTTCTCTTTCGACCATAACACAGTCAGGCTAGGAGCCGTATGAGGTGAAAGTCTCACGTACGGTTTTGTATGGGAGGGGGAGATGGCGACATCTCTCTCGACCCCTACTCAGTTCGAGGAAGGTATGGAAGAGCAGAGAGAGGATATTAAGGGTTGCCAGTAAAGAGGAAAGATGCTGCTTACCATGGCCGAAATTGTGTTCCAGATTGTAGCCCTTGGTCTTGAGGGTGTTGTGGTTTTCATTTTCCACCTTCCACCGGGTTCGCCCTGCCAGCACGACTTCTGCGACATTTTCCTCACTGAGGGGATAATTCGTAGCAAAGGCATTGTGATAGCTCACCTGGCCATCGGCAGTGGTGACGGTGAGTTCGCACCAGTTGACCAACAGGGCATCATCACTGTCTCTGAGCGGCACGGCGTTGAGATAGCGGTAGGTATAGGTTTCCTCGACTTTCCCGGTCCAACCAAGGGTTGTGACTGTGGGTAGCTCAATGCCATCAAGGTGTTCATGGAGGGTGGTGTGGGACTCCTGACGACAGACGAGGATGAAGTTGAGTTGGTGCTTTAGAAATTGCTCACACAAGGGTTGGTGACAATACAGGTCATCCCCTAAGACCGTAACGTTCCATCTAATGATACGTTCCCCTTGCCGCGATAATCACCGTTTGGCTGCCGCCGTCTCACAGTCCTGCTTGTCATGACCATCTTGGGGCACGATAAATTCAGGAACCAAGGGAATCAGATGCTTTTGTCCTGGACAAACGATGACCGCAGTCACCACCCCATGGAAGTAATGGGTTGCCCCAGACTTATAGGTGCGTGTCGAGCACTGGGGGCAGTGGATTTTCTCCGAACTCAAATATTCAGTCCCATCCAACGCCACTAACAGACTGTTGACAATAGAACGGAATTTTACCAACTGCCCCTGGACTTCGAGCACCGGCAAGATATCCTCAAAGACCGGAAAGATGTGGTCTGGTGACACTGTCGCCCAAAAATCCCGGATGTGGTTGTCGCCGGGAATTTGATGAACCCCAAACAAGCTTTGAGCATTGCTCTTGCCTTTGTTGCCTTCCATCGTGCGTTGATAGGCAAGGAATGATGGGGTTTGAGTGAAGAACACACTAAACGCGCGATTGGCTGCGTCTTCCATCCCATAGTGGCTATTCTTACCAGTAGGCTTGTCCGGTAACGAGGACAAACGCTGGCGAAAAGAACTGACGATTGTGTCAAACAACTCATGTTTTTCCAACGGCTCTGACCCTATTGGCTCTTGGATGTCCTTACAGTACCCCATTTTCCGTCCTTGAGTCGCTTTTTTCTCAAATGAGAATTGCTGATATCATCCAATGCCTATTGACATATAGGTGTCAAGCTGATCTATAATGGAGAGGTTTGAGTACAACGGGATGTAGCGCAGCTTGGTAGCGCGCCTGCTTTGGGAGCAGGATGTCGCAGGTTCAAATCCTGTCATCCCGATTTAACTTAAACCCTTATCCTGACTACTATCGCGGGAATTGCTTTAACCCGATAGTCGTACCGTTACACTCAAAATACACGTGCGAGACGTTCAGGCATGAAATAAGGTTGCAATACCTGAAATAACCGCCTGGTGGGGATTTCAACCCCTCGGTTGAATATAAGGAGCGCACTCCTGACCATCCCCATAACTGTTTATATGTCCCGACGCTTGGAGAAATCTAAGCAAGGCAGGGAACTCAAGGTCATAAACAAACTGAGAAATCAGGGAGTAGAGAGTAAAGGCGATAGCCACCCCCAATTTTGGGAATCACAACCCCAGGATTGAAGCGGGGAACGGAAGGCGTGAAGTAGAACCTACTACCAGATGCGACCACTGCCAACCATCCATGATTAGGGAAACCGAATGTCCGGCTTGAACCATCGTAATGAGTGAGTAGCGAAATAGGTTGATACGCTGCGTTCAAAAGAACATGGGGAAAAGTAGGAGTTTGTTTGTACTATAGCATTAGTCAAGGTGGTTAGGACGCAGCTTTGAGAACGGAATCCATGGCATCATGGAGAGAATCAAACTGCTCAATGCAGTGGCGAATACGGGCTTTCAGCCACGACCAACATTTCTCTATCTTCTTGAGGTCTGGCGAATAAGGTGGTAGATAGAGTAAACGGCATTGAGCTGCCTCCACCAGTTCAGCAATCCGCCCCCCTTTATGAAACGTTGCATTGTCCAATACTAGAGTCTGACCTGGCTTCAATGTTGGAATTAAGATGAACTCCAACCACAACTCAAACACTGTCCGATTACAACAACCCTCAAAGCTAAAGGGAGCTAAGAGTTGTTGATGACACCATGCGGCTATCATACTTACCCTGCCCTGCCTCTTCCCTGATTTGAGTGCATGGAAGCGTTTTCCTTCCTCGCAGTAACCATAAGGGTAATCCGAGTCCTGACTATTCATGGCGGCTTCATCGAGGTAGACCACTTCTTCCGGCTCCATCTGTTCAATCTGAGCCATAAACTCCTCTCGCTGTTGCTTCCAACGTTCTTGGTAGCCGTAAGTTTTTTTTCTGGTGAAGCCAATTTTCTTCAAGGCTCTGGATATGGTGCGAGGAGAGATGTCGTCATCCCAAAGTTCAGCCATTTGAGCGGAGGTTTTGTGGCCATGCTCTTGGGCAAAAGCCTTGAATTTCTGCCAGTCGGTAATTTTGTGGTTATTGCCAGGTCGGTGATGAGGTTTAGGGAGGAAGTCTCCGGTCTGTGCTTTTCTTTGCAGCCAGAGATTAATGGTGTTCCTGCTGACATGGAAAACTTGACTGGCTTCTGTTTTGGGCATACCGTCTAGTTCAATGGCATCAATAACTTTTTGTCTGAGGTCGTAACTATAGGGGGCTGGCATTTTGGGTCTTCTTAGTCATCTCGTCCTCTCCATTATACGTCCTAAGTGTTCTGTCTTGTGCTATAGCATTAGTCAAGGTGGTTAGGACGCAGCCTTGAGAACGGAATCCATGGCATCATGGAGAGAATCAAACTGCTCAATACAATGGCGAATGCGGGCTTTCAACCACGACCAACATTTCTCTATCTTGTTGAGGTCTGGCGAATAAGGTGGTAGATAGAGCAAACGGCATTGAGCCGCCTCCACTAGCTCAGGAATCCGTCCCCCTTTATGAAACGTTGCATTGTCTAGCACTAGAGTCTGACCTGGCTTCAGTGTTGGAATTAAGATGAACTCCAACCACAACTCAAACACTGTCCGATTACAACAACCCTCAAAGCTAAAGGGGGCTAAGAGTTGTTGATGACACCATGCGGCTATATAGCTCACCCTGTCCTGCCTCTTCCCTGATTTGAGGGCATGGAAGCGTTTTCCTTCCTCGCAGTAACCATAAGGGTAATCCGAGTCCTGACTATTCATGCCGGCTTCATCGAGGTAGACCACTTCTTGTGGCTCCATCTGTTCAATCTGAGCCATAAACTCCTCTCGCTGTTGCTTCCAACGTTCTTGGTAGCCGTAAGTTTTTTTTCTGGTGAAGCCAATTTTCTTCAAGGCTCTGGATATGGTGCGAGGAGAGATGTCGTCATCCCAAAGTTCAGCCATTTGAGCTGCTGTTTTGTCGCCATGCTCTTGGGCAAAAGCCTTGAATTTTTGCCAGTCGGTAATTTTGTGGTTATTGCCAGGTGGGTGATTAGGTTTAGGGAGGAAGTCTCCGGTCTGTGCTTTTCTTTGCAGCCAGAGATTAATGGTGTTCCGGCTGACATGGAAAACTTGACTGGCTTCTGTTTTGGGCATACCGTCTAGTTCAATTGCATCAATAACTTTTTGTCTGAGGTCGTAACTATAGGGGGCTGGCATTTTGGGTCTTCTTAGTCATCTCGTCCTCTCCATTATACGTCCTAACTTTCCTGTCTTGTGCTATACAATAACCCCTTTGTGCGAGACGTTTAGGAGTGAAATAGAGCTGCAATGCCTGAAATAACCTCCTAGTGGGACTTCTACCCCTTGGTAGAATATAAGGAGTGCGCCCTGACCATCCCATAACTATAGCATTAGTCAAGGTGGTTAGGACGCAGCTTGGAGAACGGAATCCATGGCATCATGGAGAGAATCAAACTGCTCAATACAATGGCGAATGCGGGCTTTCAACCACGAACAACATTTCTCTATCTTGTTGAGGTCTGGCGAATAAGGTGGTAGATAGAGCAAACGGCATTGAGCCGCCTCCACTAGCTCAGGAATCCGTCCCCCTTTATGAAACGTTGCATTGTCTAGCACTAGAGTCTGACCTGGCTTCAGTGTTGGAATTAAGATGAACTCCAACCACAACTCAAACACTGTCCGATTACAACAACCCTCAAAGCTAAAGGGGACTAAGAGTTGTTGATGACACCCTCAGTACAGGACAAAAAAGCTGAAAGTCTTAGCCAAAAGGGAATCTAGCCGAAAATTCTGAAGGGGGCGCTCCGGGCTGAGGTGAAAGTCGAGGGGTGGGGGGGTAGCGCCAAGTTGGGGTGAGAGGGTTAGATCGGAATTACCACAAACCAAACTTCCCTCTCATGAACGAGCTTAACCGATTACGAGACACTTTGCGCCCTCACTTGCCCTGGCACGGGGCGAGATTAAACTTTGTCTGCCTGTTCCTGATGGCGCTATTCCAAACAAAGACGGTTAATCTGATGGAAATAGCGACTGTATTCGCAAATCCTGTGCAAATTTCCTCAAATTACCAGCGATTACAACGTTTTTTTCGGCAATTCAAATTTGACCGGGCAGAGATTGCCCGTTTCGTCGTTAGCCTCATTGACATTCCCCAACCTTGGACTCTTAGTCTCGACCGCACCTGTTGGTCTTTCGGTCAAACCCATTTCAACATCTTGATGTTGGCAGTCGTCCACGAGGGGATTGCCTTTCCCCTGCTGTGGACGATGCTTGACAAAAAGGGTAATAGCAACAGTGGCGAACGCATGGACTTATTCGACCGCTTCGAGGCACTATTTCCTGACGTGGAGGTGGCTTGTCTGACCGCTGACCGGGAATTTGTGGGGCGAGATTGGCTCTCGTATCTTCTCATCGACCCCGAGGTTCCTTTCCGCCTACGCATCCGCCACAGCGAGCTGATTAGTCCTAAGTTAGGAGGAACTCGGCGTAGCGGCGAACGAATGTTTGATTCTCTGCGACCCGGAGAATTTCGCCAGCTTTCGGGTCGCCGTTGGGTTTGGGGACGGCAGGTTTACGTCATTGGCTCTCGTCTGGCTGATTCGGGGGAGTTGTTGATTCTCATCACTAACGCTTGCCCCGAAACGGCCCTCCCCGACTATGCTCGGCGTTGGGGTATTGAAAACCTCTTCGGAGCCTTGAAGACTCGGGGCTTCTGTCTCGAATCGACTCACTTTAAGGACCCTGAGCGCTTGAGCCGTTTATTGGCTTTGCTTAGCCTGGCTTTTACTTGGGCTATGAAGGTGGGTTTGTGGATTCACCAAGGTTCACCCATTCCTTTGAAGGCTCACGGACGATGCTCCCAGAGTCTTTTCCGCACTGGCTTCGATTTTCTACGCCGCACTTTCTCTAATCTGCCTTTGTTTTCAGGGCGGTTTCACCAGGCTCTACAACTTTTGTCCTGTACTTAGGATGACACCATGCGACTATATAGCTCACCCTGCCCTGCCTCTTCCCTGATTTGAGGGCATGGAAGCGTTTTCCTTCTTCGCACTAACCACAAGGGTAATCCGAGTCCTGACTATTCATGCCGGCTTCATCGAGGTAGACCACTTCTTCCGGCTCCATCTGTTCAATCTGAGCCATAAACTCCTCTCGCTGTTGCTTCCAACGTTCTTGGTAGCCGTAAGTTTTTTTTTCTGGTGAAGCCAATTTTCTTCAAGGCTCTGGATATGGTGCGAGGAGAGATGTCGTCATCCCAAAGTTCAGCCATTTGAGCTGCTGTTTTGTCGCCATGCTCTTGGGCAAAAGCCTTGAATTTTTGCCAGTCGGTAATTTTGTGGTTATTGCCAGGTCGGTGATGAGGTTTAGGGAGGAAGTCTCCGGTCTGTGCTTTTCTTTGCAGCCAGAGATTAATGGTGTTCCGGCTGACATGGAAAACTTGACTGGCTTCTGTTTTGGGCATACCGTCTAGTTCAATGGCATCAATAACTTTTTGTCTGAGGTCGTAACTATAGGGGGCTGGCATTTTTGGTCTTCTTAGTCATCTCGTCCTCTCCATTATACGTCCTAACTTTCCTGTTTTGTGCTATAATTATCACCCTCGTAGGGTGCGTCACAGGGATAACCTATCGGGTCAACGGCCAATTTTGTTCATCTGACGCACCGCCCCTATCGTGGTCAAGAAACCGGGTTTCTAAGCAAACGGTGGGGTGGGAGAACTAACAGCAGAACCCGCCTCTACAATTAATAATTATCACCCTCGTAGGGCGCGTCACAGGGATAACCTATCGGGTCAACGGCCAATTTTGTTCATCTGACCCACCGCCTTTAGCCGGAGAAATTCGCCCAATTGTTCGGTAAAATAAATTACCATATTAATCAAAACCGGAAAGACAATTAGGTATAAAGCATGACCGCAACCACATCAAAACCCGTTTCCGCCATTCCCGAATTTTGTCAGGGCATCCAGTATTTTAGCGAAACATTCCCCAGATTAGAAACTTACGGTCAGAAGCCAGCCATAGCTGAGGGGAAAGTGGCTATTTCCGACCCTAAAGACCCCGTAGCAGTATATCAAACCCTGCTGTACGCGGACGCGCTGCGGTACTTAATTCTACAGGTAACAGGTAGTAAAGCATCAGGACACCCAGGGGGTTTCGCCAGCCAAGCGGAAGCCTATGCAGCCTTAGTCATGCTGGGTTATAAAAATATTATTACGGAAGTGGGACACCATGCGCCAGGCTTCTATAGCGCGGTTTTCCTCGATCGCTCCTTAGAAGACATGGAAATCTACACCGTGCAACAACTGCGCGATCGCTTCCGGGAAATGCACGGACTGCTGGGGCATCTTTCCGGTTATATTCCCGGTCTACTGAACCCCGCCGGACCCCTAGGACAAGGTCAGCATTTCGCCATGGCCGCCGCCCTCTTACACAGGGACAAACTCTTCCCCTTCACCCTAGGTGATGGTGGTATGGGAGAGCCTTACCCCATGAGCAGCATGGCGCATTTTAACACAGCCTATCCTAATGTAACCAACTTCCTGCCCATATTAGTTTGGAATGGCTACAGCCAGGAACATCACAGCATGGTCTCCACTAAAACTAATGAGGAAATGATCGCCTATTGGAAAGGTAACGGCTTCAAAGAAGTCTTGCTAGTCGATGCTAAAGACTTCGACGACCAAAACCAACCCGGAGATTATGTTGATAGTACCGCTTTTTCCATTGATCGGCGCATGGCTTTCACCCAGGCGGTGATGGAAACAGTAGACAAAGCCGCAAAATCCGCCCTAAATGGTACATTGACCGTATTTATTATTAAACAACTCAAAGGGGCCGGTGTTCATGCCCGGGGTGCGAAATCCCATAATCTCTATCCCGGAGATACCCTCGACAGTCCCCATATTATTAAGGCCCTCCAGGAGCGATCGCTACCAGTAGCCGCTTGGGAGTTGGTGCGTAAAAACATTGAACGAGCAGGCGGTGGTCCCGCTTCTAAGACAGTCGTAACTGAGTTTGAGTACCCGATCGCCGATTTGGGTACACTCCCCTTAGAAGAATATACAGTCGGCGGTGATCCGAAAGTCGCAACTACCGCTATGGGGGCGATCGTTGGTCATGTTGGCCAAAAAGACCCCCATTTTCTCGTCACCAACGCCGATGGTAACGCCGCTTCCGGTATTAACAACATTAACCAAGCCCTGAAAATTATTCACCCTACCCCTGATGATACCTATTTCCAGGGACCCAATGGACAGGTTTATGAGCCACTCAGTGAAGACGCTTGCGCCGGAATGGCTGCAGGTTTAGCCTTAATGGGCGCACGGACTCTGTGGTGTTCCTACGAGTCTTTTGCTATTAATGGTTTACCGATTTGGCAAACTGTCACCCAGGCTATGGCTGAGTTGCGCCACCTCACCCCCTCCACCATTACCTTATTTACCGCCGGCGCTTTGGAACAGGGACGCAACGGCTGGACTCACCAACGCCCGGAAATTGAGGCTTATTTTGCCGCTATGTTACGCAACGGTAATGTTTTCGCTCTGTTTCCCCCAGATGCCAATAGTATCCAGGTCTGTTATCAATGGGCACTCAATACTAAAAATAAGGGCATTACTATTACTGCTAGTAAGTCACCTTTACCGATTCGTACTACCTTTGAACAAACCCGCCAAGGCTTGCGAGATGGAGCCGTGATTTTGGAAGAAGTCAAAGGTGATAAAACTGTCGTTTTTGCTGTCATTGGAGATATGACTTTAATCCCCGTTTTTGAGGCGGCGGCTTACCTGGAAACCGAGGGAATTGGTACTCGCATTGTCTCCGTGATTAACCCCCGCCGTTTGTATCGTCCTACTGATGTCGCTTGGGATACTTGTTCCGAACCTGATGGCGATTTTATCAGTGATGAACTCTTCGATAATTTGTTTGGTGGGGATGCTTTGATTGGGGTGACAGGCGGCGCTAGTTTGATGCTGGAACCGATTATGTTGCGTAGTAGTGTCCGCCGCGATACTTTCGCATGGAAACGGGGAGAAACTACTTCTAGTGCGGGTCAGTTGATGGCTTTTAATGGCTTGACTGCTGAGACTTTGACTAAAAGAGCGATCGAGTTAATCCACTAGGTTTAACTGGTTTTTCCTGCGTGTCCGTTGGGGGGGAGGAGTATTCCCGTTTTCCGTCATTCTCCCCGACCCCCCCTACTTCTTCCTACTTCTTCCTAGGACTCGACACCCTTCCAACTCTGATTGGTGTCACAATATAATCTTGATGTAATCTGCAATTATACCTTATGTATCTAACTTGGTTGGACAGTAACTCTTGGTTAGTGGAGATGGCTGGTAAGTCTATCCTGGTTGACCCTTGGTTGGTGGGGTCTTTGGTGTTTGGTAATTTACCCTGGTTATTTAAAGGGGAAAAACAGAAAACTCGCCCCATTCCCGAACGCATTGATGCTATCCTTCTGTCTCAGGGGTTGGAAGATCATGCTCATATTCCTACCTTAAAAATACTCGATAAAAATATTCCCGTCGTCGCTTCCCCTAATGCGGCTAAGGTGGTGCGAGAATTGGGTTATACTCAGGTTCATTCTTTGAATCATGGGGAGACTTTTCAACTGGGCGCGAGCCTCGAAATTAGGGCGGTTCCCGGTTCCCCTATTGGTCCGACTTTGGTGGAAAATGGCTATGTTATCTCTGATACTACTACTCACCACAGTCTCTATTATGAACCCCACGGCTATCATTCCCCCACTTTGAAAGAATTGGCTCCCATTGATGTCGTAATTACTCCTATTATGGATTTGGCTTTACCCTTGATAGGTCCCATTATTCGTGGCACAAAATCCGCCCTAGAGTTAACCAAAATGGTACAGCCACAGGTGATATTACCAACCGCCGCCGCTGGTGATGTCTCCTATGAGGGATTATTAGTTGCGGCTTTAAAGGTAGTCGGAAACCTAGAAGATTTTCGCTCTCTCATCGCTCGCAATAACCTGAAAACTCGCGTGCTTAATCCGCAGGCGGGTGAACGTTTTGCCATTGATTTATAGTTGGCTTTCCATAGAGGCGATCGCATTTTTCCCCAGCCGGGAATTTCGGAAAAGTAAACCTAGGTGGCAAAAAAAAATTTTCTGGGCGCGCCCCCGCGCTTTTTTTTCAGAAAACCCTATCTTTTTCAGGGAGTCCGTGCTACAGTATAAGATAATTGCGATAGTTGCGAAAATATTATTTTGGCTCACATCTAATTATGTGATATACTCCTATCATAGCCGACTAGCGCCGCCGTGTCAACCCCCTTTTCACTACTTTTTGATATACTAGATCACACTGGTAGCAATTTTCGTGGCGAGAATGCCAGCTTGTTCGATCATAAATACCCTTGCATCCGGGCTAGGGTCATCAGTGTAAATTGCAAATATAAAATATCTATGTCTGCTCTATAAAACTTAAACAAAACCGGACATAGCCGGATATTGATGTTTATTTCTGGCTTCGTCCGGGACTGTCGGCAGCACCCCGTCCACAAGTGTAATCGTCGAAACCCGGCAATTTTTCTAAATTTATACTGGCGTTCAAATCTCTATCAATCTTCAGGCCACAGTTTGGACATTCAAAAGTCCGACGGACTAGGGGCATTTTTTGACGATAACCGCAATTAGAACACAGTTGACTGGATGGATAAAATCTATCGGCAATAATCAACTTTGAACCATAACGTTCTGCCTTGTCACCTAGTTGCCGACGGAACTCATAAAATGAAGCATCAGCGATAGAACCCGCCAAACCATGATTTTTCAGCATACCTGACACATTCAAATCTTCAATGACTACTTGGCTGTGGTTTTTAGCCAAAAAAGTAGTGATTTTATGAATGGTGTCACGGCGAATATTAGCGACTCTTTGATGTAGCTTTTTAACTTTTAAGAGACATTTGGCCCGATTTTTTGAGCCTTTGACTTTGCGACTTAAATGACGTTGTAATCTGGCTAGTTTTTTGGTCGCTGCTTTATAAGCCTTGGGATTAGAGAATTGGGTCCCATCGGAGCAAGTCGCCCAATTGTTAATTCCTAGGTCTACCCCGATTCTCTCTCGATATTTCGGTGTAATTTCTGGTGTGATTTCTACGAAAAAGCTCATATACCAGTCCCCTGCTTGGCGGGCTATAGTGACTTTCTTAACCCAACTTTCGGGTTGTGCCTCAAATGTAGAAACCCAGCCCACAAAAGGCAGCTTATGGCGAGTTCCTGACAGATTGAATGGCTGTCCGGAATTGTCAAGCGTAAAACTATCATGGTGGCCTTTCTTCTTAAATTTAGGATAACTGCTTATTCCCTTGAAGAAGCGCTTAAAGGCATCCCCTAGATTAATGAAGGCATATTGATCAACTTTAGAAGACAATTCGGACATCCAAGGATATTGAGGTTTCACATAATTAGTAAAAACCTTTTTAATGGAGTTTATATTAGGCTTGAGTCCCTCTTCATAAGCTGACCTCCATAAGTGTAATCCCCAATTAAACACGAACCGAGCATACCCCGCGTGTTTGGCCATCAAGGTGCGATGACGGTCATTGAGTTTGAGTTTTGTCCGGAAAGCTTTGATTGGTTATGGTCGAAAGGGAAGTCACCTTCCCCAACTCCACTTCCAAACCGTACTTGAGACTTTCACCTCATACGGCTCCTAATGTAGATACCCTTTTTGTCACTAGGAACAGGGTTACGAACCCCCGCTTTATGATTCCAACTTTGGGAGCTTGGCATACAACTCGTAGTCTTTAAACTCGCTCTCGTCATATTACTCCTACTTGTCGCAGTCTCTATATCTACACCGTGACTAGTGGGCATATCCTAATCATTACAATTAGGCATTGGCTTTCAGTCACATCCTTTCCCCTCAATGGGTTAGGGGTCGAGAGTGAAGTCACCTTCACCCTCTCCCATTCAGAACCGTGCTTGATAGTTTCCCATCACACGGCTCCTGGTGTGGATACCCTATTTGTCAAAGGAGCAGAATCAAGAGACCTGCTTTCTACTTCGATGTTCAGAGCTATATGCACCACGTAGTCTTTAAACTCGTCCTCGCCATTATACTCTTACTGACCGCAGTATCTATATCCCCACCGTGACCTGTGGGCATATCCCCACCATGACAATTGGGCTTTAGCTTCTGGTCACATCCTTCACCCTCTAAGCATGCGCTTACATTTTTCACTACTGCCTTGTGAATAGCATTACTCACTGGTTTATAGGCAGAGCATTAGAGGGGTTACAACGTTCCGATTATATGGGCATTCCATCGTTAGATTTGTCCTCTCCGCCGGGGTACTTTTAAAGGTCTGTGTAGGTAGTCGCACGAACCCCCTACTTTTCCCCTTGCCCCTTTTGAGCGCAGCGTGTCAACCTATTTCGCTGCTAGTGTATTACGATGGTTCAAGTCGGACATTCGGTCTTGCTAATCATAGATGGTTGGCAGTGGTCGCGTCTTGGTAGTAGGTTCTACCTCACGCCTTCCGTTCCCCGCTTCAATCCTGGAGTTATGATTTCCAAAACTGGGGGTGGCTATCGCCGTTACTCTCTACTCCCTGATTTCTCAGTTCGTTTATGACCTTGAGTTCCCTGCCTTGCTTAGTTCCCTAAGCGTCGGGACATATAACCAGTTATGAGGATGGTCAGGAGAGGTCTCCTTATATCCAGATTCGGAGCTGGAATCCTCACCGGGTAGTTATTTCGGGCATTTCAGCCCTATTTCATACCCGAACGTCTCGCACTATACGCTTACACTTTTCACTACTCCTTGTGAGTAATATTGCTCACTTTTTTGATAAGGAGAACCAATGAGGAGTTTAAACGTTCCGTTTATATGGGCATTCCATCTTTAGACTTGTCCTCTCCACCGGGGTACTTAAAAAGGTCTGTGTAGGTGTTTTATGCAAAACCCTACTTTTCCCCTTGCTCTTTTGAGCGCAGCGTGGCAACCTATTACGCTGCTAAATCATTACGATGGTTCAAGCCAGACATTCGGTTTCCCTAGTCATGGATGGTTGGCAGTGGTCGCATTTGGTAGTAGGTTCTACCTCACGCCTTCCGTTCCCCGCTTCAATCCCAGAATCGTGTATCCTGAAATTGGGGGTGGCTATCGCCTTTACTCTCTACTCCCTGATTTCTCAGTTTGTTTATGACCTTGAGTCCCCTGCCTTGCTCAGATTTCTCCAAGCGTCGGGACATATAAACAGTTATGGGATGGTCAGGATACGAGTCCCTTATATTCCACCAAGGGGTGGAAGTCCCACTAGGAGGCTATTTCGGGCATTGCATCCCTATTTCACTCCTAAACGTCTCGCACGGTTATGGTCGAAAGGGAAGTCGCCTTCCCCAACTCCAATTCAAAACCGTGCTTGATACTTTCACATCACACGGCTCCTGATGTGGATACCCCTTTTGACATCGGGAACAGGGTAACGACTCCCTGCTTTTGTGATTTCAACTTTTGGAGCTAAATACAACATCGTAGTGTTTAAACTCGCTTTCGTCGTAAACACTCCTAATTGTCGCAGTCTCTATATCCACACCGTGACTAGTGGGCATATCCTAACCATTACAGTTAGGCATTGGCTTTCAGTCACATCCTTTCCCCTTAAATAAAGGTATACGCTTACACTTTCACTACTCCGCAGGTACATCCTGCCACTTGAGAGCCTAAAAGGGGTTTAAACGTTCCGTTTATACGGGCATTCCATCTTTAGATTTGTCCTCTCCACCGGGGTACTTTTAAAAGTCTGTGTAGGTGATGTCATGATTACCCTACTTTTCCCCTTGCTCTTTTGAACGCAGCGTATCAACCTGTTTCGCTGCTAAATCATTACGATGGTTCAAGCCGGACATTCGGTTTCCCTAATCATGGATGGTTGGCAGTGGTCGCATTTGGTAGTAGGTTCTACTTCACGCCTTCCGTTCCCCGCTTCAATCCTGGGGTTATGATTCCCAAAACTGGGGGTGGCTATCGCCGTTACTCTCAACGCAATTGTTAAGGAATCATTAATATTTCCAGTTGGGCGTTTTGACCTTGAGTTCCCTGCCTTGTTTTGTATATTTCTATACCAAACGTTGGGACATATAAACAGTTATGGGATGGTCAGGGTACGAGTCCCTTATATTTCACCAAGGGGTGAAAGTCTCACTAGGAGGTTATTTCAGGCATTGCAGCCTTATTTGACTCCTAAACGTCTCGCACCATGATTGGATTTTACCATGAAGAATCCGACTTGATGAGTATGTCGTCAGGGAAATTTGGCATGGTCTGGGGTTTGACCGTATATTCATTATTGAGTTGCGAATCTTTTTGGGTATTGTACCTTATTGTCCTAAGATGTCAAGCAAATCTTGGATTAAATTCTTGCTCCCCCCCTGGAACAATACACCGTTAACCTAGAAGAAACCGGCGAGTTAATGATTCCCGAACCTGTGCGGAAACAACTGAACCTGCAAGCGGGCGATCAACTCACTTTAACCCTTGAAAAAGATGGCAGCCTGCGTCTGGTCAGTTGGCGTGAGCAAGTCCAAAAACTCCGGGGAATTTTTAAAGATATTTCAAACGGTGTAAGTCTCGCCGACGAACTGATTCGAGAACGGCGTTCCGAAACACAGCCGGACGACCAATGGTGAGTCAAAATCCCCGTGCCTCAATGTCCTGAGAATTGGGGCGATCGCATTTTTCCCCCGCAGGGAATTTCGGAAAAGTAAACCTAGGTGACCAAAAAAAAATTTTCTGGGCGCGCCCCCGCGCTTTTTTTTTCAGAAAACCCTATCTTTTTCTGGCAGTCCGTGCTACACTCTAATATAATGGGAATATTTGCGAAAATATTATTTTTTCTCACATACCATTATCTAACATACTCCTATCATAGCCAACTAGCGCCGCCGTGTCAACCCCTATTTACTAAGGCGGGCGGGCCATAATTTTTTAAAAAAAAGCGGCAGGTTGATAACCTAGTTAGAGCGATCGCCTAAAACTTTCCAGGTTTTTTCATCTACAACCCCGGTAGCTTCTAAGCCCATAGCCAACTGAAAGTCAGAGACAGCCGACAAAGTTTTCGGACCAAATATACCATCAACAGGACCCGGATCATGTCCAGTCAACTCTAGGCGAGTTTGCAGAGTTCTGACTTTAGAACCGCGATCGCCTTGTTTAATGAGAGTTTCTGCTATAGTCTGCTGGTGAGGATCTTTTGAGAGAGCCTGCCAAGTGCTGCGATCGACCACTCCAGTAGGTCTGAGACCCTTAGCCAATTGAAACTGAATGAGGGATCGTTCAGTGCGGGGACCAAAGAGACTATCTATACGACCGACAGAAAAGCCATGTACTTCCAGGCGCTGCTGTAAACCGGCGACCTGTGCTCCTTCAGTTCCTCGCGCTAGGGTCATTTCCCTAGGTCGAACCTGGTTTTCTTCAGGTTGATAGAAGGGTTCAGCAAAGGTAGTTTCTTCGCGAATTTCCTCACTGGGTTGGTAGAAAGGTTCAGCAAAGGTAGTTTCTTCGCGAATTTCCTCACTGGGTTGGTAGAAAGGTTCAGCAAAGGTAGTTTCTTCGCGAATTTCCTCACTGGGTTGGTAGAAAGGGTCAGCCAAAGTGCGACGATCGCCTGTTGGCTGTTCTGGCTGATAAAACGGTTCCGAGAATAGACTTTGATCATCAGAGAAACTCCGACGATCTTGGGTTAGTTGGAGAAGTCGTTCAATTTCGGACTCTGCGATCGCCGATCTAGTCCCGGACGTGGCGATCGCGGGACCTGTAAAGCTGGGAATTGCTAAAGCCATGATGCCAGCAATGATAGCAGTTTTGATACCCATTATGACTAAGCGTGCGTATTATGGTTTGAGGTTATAGCTGTTAGTTAAGCTATCCGAGATCACATTGTAACATCCGGATCGGTTTTCCGACACACTCAAACCGATCCCAAATGACTCAAATCTCTAGCCCGGTTCGCGGAGACCAAGCTATCTCTAACGCTGTAGATGCTGTTGTAATAACTCCTGAGACCTGGGTTTATAGATCAAATAGAATAAAGCCTCCAAATAGCGCATCATATCGGCGCGTTTTTCTTTAGAGATATATTTCCAGAACCCATAGACGCGGGTAAGAGTCAACAATCGGGAAGTGTGTATTTTCCAAGTATAGCTGCTGTAAACCCGATCCATGCCCCGTTGAGAAATTTCATTCCAGAAGCCAATATTATATTGACATCGAAGCAGAAACTCATCTAACTTAGCAGCAGTCTCGTCATAGTTAGTGGGGTTAATGTAAAAGCCATTAATTTTATCTTTGATAATTTCCAGGGGTCCACCGAATTGAGTAGCAAAGGTAGGTAAACCGGATATCATGGCTTCTAAAATAGTTAACCCAAAGGCTTCAAATAGAGCCGGTTGTACAAAGACACCATGATGGTCAGCAATTACCCGATACATTTCCCCGGTATCAGTTTTAGAAAGACGGACACCGAGCCAGCGAACTTTATCATAAAGATTATAATGCTCAATGAGATGATACATCTTTTGAATTTCTTCGGCTTCTTCATAGTCGCTAGAATCTTCAACCCGCAGTTTTCCCGCAATAAAAATCAAGTTAGCTTTTTCTTGGAGTTCGGGATGTTGACCATAGCATTCTACCAAACCAGTGATATTTTTAATCCGGTCTAAACGAGCGACAGAAAATAGGGGTGGTTTAGTTGGGTCAGCCAATTTCCCAAACACTTGACTAGGGTCATCCAGGTGAAAAATCAAATTTTCTAGTCGTTGGCGATCGCTTGATATGCGTTCTTCGGTGCGAGTATAGGGGAAGAAAATGGTCTCATTGACCCCAGGGGGAACCACATTAAATTTCGGGCTAAATAGTTCGATACCATTGACCACATGATATAAACCGGGCATAGTATAAGACTTATAAGACTCATACTGACCGACACTATCAGTAGTGCCAATAATTTCTTGATAGGTGCTGCTAATAATAAAATTAGCGGCATTCATAGCAATCAAATCGGCGGTAAATTGCAAGGAGAAATGATATTTATCCTCCATATTCTGCCAGTACAAATCACTAAACACATATTTAGATTTTTCTAAAGCATGAGCTACATTACACTGAATAACATTCAGGCGTTTAGACAGCAAAAATGCCACCAAATTACCATCAGAATAATTGCCAACAATTAAATCAGGGCGACCTTGGAACTCCGCCAAAATTTCAGTTTCAGCATCAATAGAAAAAGTTTCTAGGTAAGGCCATATCTCAAACCGAGATATCCAGTTTTGGGTAACATTAGGGTTAAATTCCCGGAAGGGAACCCTGAGAATCCAGGCATTTTTAGTGCCATAAACTTTTTCTAATCGTTGATGACAACGAGTTCCATCACTATGAGGAATTAAACGAGTTAAAATCATCACTTTTGGTTGCACCCCCAAAACACTCAAGCCCGAGAGTTTCAATTCTTCCTCTAGTTCCATTTCTAAGCTACGCGCCTGGTCTAAAATATAGACAACTTGACCGCCTGTATCAGGACGACCTAAGACCCCTTCCTGACCAAACCAGCCATGAATAGAGACTAAAACGATACGGAAAATCATGGGAATACGAGCGAGGAATGCTTCTAAAACTTGATGGTCGGGAGAGTCCAGAAGTTCGTCTAGCATTTCTAGGGTTTCTAAGGCGCGTCTGGCGGTATTTCCCCATCCGGGTTCAAAGCCAATTTCTTGCAATTCAAACCGGAAGTTTTCGTAGGGTTCTTTGGGGGAACGCTTATTAAGTAATGAAATGGCTTTTTTAATGGCGTGGGAAAGTTGGTTTTGATTAGTGATGCGATCGTTAATCATTAATTGTAAGCCATTATAAGAATGGAGGCTCAGAAATTGATACAGAGATTCCAGCCATTGATTAGAGTCTTGAAAGAGTTTGCTCGATAAATAGCGGTTGAGATAACGGACTCCTTTACCGATATTTTTGGAGTCTCGCAGTTGGGGAGAATAGTCATAAAAGGGGCCAAAGTCTATGGCGAAAATATTACCTTCATGGGGATGGTGATGGTCCACGAAGTGATCTCGTAAATCGAGCAATTCCTGAACACTCATGACATCAACGGATAGATCAGGTCGGAGACGAAACCTTTCCTGGGTGGCTATCTGGGGACGTACAATCAAGCAAATGCTTTCATTTTCGAGAATAATTTCTTGGGTATAGTAAATCAGTTTACTGAGGTTAGAACTATGAACAAAATGATCTGATTTTTGAAATTTAAGGCAATAATCAGCAAAGGCTTGTAGGATATCATTGCGGAGTAAATATCGCTTTTCTGAGATTCTCAGTTCACTAGCGAATTGTCGCAGATCCTGTTTTTCGTCGCTATCAATTACGTTCTGAATGAGTTCGGACATGAAAAATTCTCCTGATTAGTTTCTTGTCGATGTTGTGGTTATCCCTAACCCTGGCTTGATTTATAGGTCTTCGTTTGTTGATCACACATCTTACCCAGTATAGATTTTGGCTGGGAAGGTTTGACAAAAATTTATGGTGATATGGTGATATGTTGATGGGTCTTGTATTTTGGCTATTTTCTGATTTCCCATATCTGTCAGGGAGAGGGGTGGAGACTTAAATATCCCTGAAATGGGGGGTTATGCTAATGGGGGTGACTCTGGTTGGGACAATATACTTAGGGGGTGGGCGCTATTTCATCAAAAATGGTGAAATGATGATTTAGATCCTGATCCCCCGGGAAGGCGATCGCATGATTTCATAGAAATATGGTAGTTTTCTATGATTTAGCTTTCCCCTTATACCTGGGTCCCTAATCTGTTGTTAGGTATAGTTATGATCCGAATTATTAGATTAATTATTATTTGTTGTACAATCTGATGGTATTTTGGTCTCTCAATCTATAAGTGATATGTCAACAATGGATTACAACAATACGCCGAAACCCATCACGGGTGAAATGGATGATAAGGCTAAAGCCCGTTTGCTTCTGACATTATGGGCGTTGGGAGGAACACAGACTAAGGTTAAGAAAAGTGATCTGACCAGTAAAGTCAAACAAAAACGACAAGGTAAGAAAGTCGGGATTTATCAGGGACTCTATGAGGATCTCAAAAATGCTGGGGCGATTGAGATTCATAAAGAAAACCAAGTCCCAATGGTTTTATTAACAGAAACAGGTAAATGGATGTTGGTTGAAGCCTTACAAAATCATGAATTTGAGTTTGAGGGAACTGTGGTTGCGTCTCGGTTGGCTAATGGATTAGTTGATTTAGTTCGAGCCATAAGTCAGAGAACATCTGGGACTGATACCTAATCATATTTAGCCAAAAATTGGGAAGTTGAACTGTCTTGACTATCCCCCAACCAATGACCCTATTTCCCCCTAATCAAAACATGGGATAGATTTGAAAAACCTTCCTTGTAAATACCAGCACTCAAATCTGGATCGCCTTTCATTTCCGTGATCAAGTTTACTCCTCACACTTTCTTAAACGCGATAACGGATTCAGATCCAGATTGATGTGGTCTAATTATGAGGTGTGTCTACTAACAATCAATACACCCCTATCATGTTGCTTGAATGGAGATGTTATTGTGGCTTCGATTTGCCTTTTTTAACCATAGCACCAACTCCTCAAACAATTAAAGCTACAGTGGCTGAAGGTTCGGGGACAGATTTCTTATTATATTCTGTTTGCATTTGATGATAAACGCCACTAGCAATAATTTGATGGGCTGTGGTAGTGGGGTGGATATAATCCCAGAATAGATACTCGTGGGGGTTCTGACAAATTGTGCCTGATCTTAAGGATAGACAGCTATCAGTTACGTTGGTTAATCCAAATTGTTGAGGGTTAGCGATCGCATTATCGAATAAACTACCCACATCAAAAAAGCTAATATGGGCATTAGATAAACTTTTATTTAACCCTAATATTCCTTGCTGTAAGGCTTGATTATGTTGGATACTGAGGCTATTAAGTGCGGCGGGGTTAAAGGAATTAAAAGGGTCAACTGGGTCGAAGGGATTAAATTGGGCAATGGGTGTTTTTCCTAATTGCGGTAAATTTAGCACTAGAAAATTACGGGCTCCCACACCATACAAAGAACTTACAGCTTGCGTAATATTATTAACCGGGATATTTACATCAGTTTCCCTTCCCCCTAAATAATCATTTGCTCCCGCCCAAAGAATATATAACGCATCAGATTCGCGGATTGACCGGACATTAATAAAGGGGCAATAAATGCCTGTAATTGAGTTGATCAACCTGGTCAAAATCCTGGGTGGCGTTAAAATCTCCGGTTGTCGCTCCATTAAAGGCAAAATTTACCCCGTCAATGGGAGAGTCTGGGTCGATTAATGTAGTCGGATTTAAACCGAATTCTGAGGCTAAATAATCTACAAATAGTAATCCATTAGATGCTCGTTGGTCGAAGTAGGGTAGACCTTGAAAAATGGCTCCGCTAGTGGCTTGATAAGCGTTACCTGTATCTGATCAACCATCTCCAAATATATAGATTTGACTAAAGTTAAAGGTGGCGGTGATCGCTGAGGTCTCGGTAATTATATTTATGGCGATCGCACCAATAATGCTAGTAGTTAATGAGATGCTTTTGTAGATGCTTTTCATAACCAGCCCTGGTGTGAATTGGGGTAATTTGTACATGGTAAGGCAACTTTAACATGATGACTCCGTGAAATTACATAGGCTGGTGTAAACTTTCAGGATGATTTTAGTAAAGGTTTGGTAAAGCCATGGCGCTGAGGTCAGGGGATAATCAATAGTTAATTTACCCCCAGACCTAAAATTAATGGGAATTAAGTATCTTTGAAGGAACGCATAGTTGGGAATAAAATAGCATCGCGGATACTCTGGGTATCAGTTAAAAACATAACTAGGCGGTCAACTCCAATTCCCATACCACCACAGTTAGGCATCCCCAAAGAAAGTGCTTGAATAAAATCTTCATCCATGGGGTGTGCTTCATCATCTCCGGCTTGTTTTTGAGCCAATTGTTCCTCAAATCGCTGGCGTTGATCTACGGGGTCATTTAACTCAGAAAACCCGTTAGAATATTCAGTGCCATGAATAAATAATTCAAACCTCTCTACAAATCCCGGCTTAGAACGGTGTCGTTTAGCCAAGGGACTGACTTCTACGGGAAAATCAATAATAAATGTAGGTTCAATTAGGGTTGATTCTACCTTTTGGTCAAAGACGGCATAGAGTAAATATCCCAAATTTTGAGTATTTAAGTCTGTGAGTCTCACGCCGATCGCTTCAGCTTTGGATTTAGCTTCTGAGAATTCCAGGGTATCAAAATCTAAGCCAGTTTCATCTCGGACAGCTTCGACCATAGTTTTAACCCGCCAATGTTTTCCGGTGAATGTGGGATAAATATTGCTGTAGTCATATTGGCGATCGATACTGATTTTATCTCCCTGATAATCAATCTGAGTAGACCCGCCCAAAACCTCTGTAGCTACGGCACAGATTAAGTCTTCAACCAAAGCCATAATTTGGAAATAGTCAGCATAGGCTTGATAGACTTCAATGGAGGTAAATTCTGGGTTATGGGTGCTATCAATTCCCTCGTTACGAAAGACACGACCAATCTCGAAAACCTTTTCCATACCGCCACAAACGGCACGTTTTAAGAACAATTCGGTAGCAATACGCAAGTATAAATCAATATCTAGGGCATTGTGATGGGTAATAAAGGGTCGCGCCGCCGCGCCGCCATAAATAGTCTGGAGGACGGGGGTTTCAATTTCATCAAATCCGGCATTCCATAGATAGGTGCGAATGCTGCGGATAATGCGGCTACGGAGTTTAAACCGCTGTAGGGATGTGGAATTACTAACTAGGTCTATTTCCCGGTGGCGGCGACAGAGTTCGGGGTCATTGATGCCATAGTAGGAGTCGGGGAAGGGTATGGTAGCTTTGGAGATCACGTCAAGGCGGGATACTTGAATGGAGAGTTCCCCCCGGTTGGTGCGGCAGCCAATACCCTCGACTCCGATAAAGTCGCCAATATCGAGAAGTTTTTTAATTTGGTTGAATGTTAAACCGGGGTCGCCTGTGACGAGTTTTTTCTCGATTTTGAGTTGAATGGTTGCTGATGCGTCGGTTAAGCCAATAAAGCCAATACTACCGCTATCGCGTTTGAAGGTGATGCGACCACAGACTCGCAGGGGAAGTGCTTGGGGGTCGGCTTCTCCGTTGGCGAGTTGGTGTTGTGGTTGGGAAAAGTGATCGTGAATTTCTTGGGCGAGGTGCGATCGCTCAAAAGCTACGCTAGGATAGGGTTCAATACCCTGACTACGCAATTCTTCGACTTTTTTGGCACGAACTTCTAATTCGTTGCGGGTTGGATTCTCAGGCATTTCGGAAATTACATTATAGATTAGAGTCCTAGGATCTCATATCATAGCGATGGTGAAGATCAGAAGAACCGGATATTTATCAGTTACTGTGGTTAACACTTGTTTATCCCATGAGGAAGGTTAAACCCAAAGTTAGGCTCGTTGTCCTGGGTGCTATTATACTGGCAGTAGGTGCGATCGCTATTGGTTTAGCGTTCAGGCCTGATGCTGAAAAGGATTTGAAGGCTAATGGGGATGCTCTGTTTGAGCCGATAGTGGGGAATCCTGGCTTTGAGGGGGAACCGCCGCCAGAGGTGAGGCGCAATTTTCCTGATGGTGAGTTTCGGGGTGCTGATTTTTACCCGCGAGCCAAGGCTAGAATTAGGAGTAATCGGGTAAATGTTCGCCGACTGGCTACTCTCAACACTGGAAGTATTGCTAGGTTATCGGAGGGGACGGTGGTGGAGGTGGTCGATCGCATTGATATAGCATTAGTCAAGGTGGTTAGGACGCAGCTTGGAGAACGGAATCCATGGCATTATGGAGAGAATCAAACTGCTCAATACAATGGCGAATGCGGGCTTTCAACCACGACCAACATTTCTCTATCTTGTTGAGGTCTGGCGAATAAGGTGGTAGATAGAGCAAACGGCATTGAGCCGCCTCCACTAGCTCAGGAATCCGTCCCCCTTTATGAAACGTTGCATTGTCTAGCACTAGAGTCTGACCTGGCTTCAGTGTTGGAATTAAGATGAACTCCAACCACAACTCAAACACTGTCCGATTACAACAACCCTCAAAGCTAAAGGGGGCTAAGAGTTGTTGATGACACCATGCCGCAATCATGCTCACCCTGCCCTGCCTCTTCCCGGATTTGAGGACATGGAAGCGTTGTCCTTGCTCACAGTAACCATAAGGATAATCCGAGTCTTGACTATTGATGCCAGCTTCATCGAGGTAAACCAACCCTTCCGGCTCCATCTGTTCAATCTGAGCAATAAACTCCTCTCGCTGTTGCTCATCACGTTCTTGGTAGCCGTAAGTTTTTTTTCTGGTGAAGCCAATTTTCTTCAAGGCTCTGGATATGGTGCGAGGAGAGATGTCGTCATCCCAAAGTTCAGCCATTTGAGCGGAGGTTTGATCGCCATGCTCTTGGGCAAAAGCTTTGAATTTATGCCAGTCGGTAATTTTGTGGTTATTGCCAGGTGGGTGATTAGGTTTAGGGAGGAAGTCTCCGGTCTGTGCTTTTCTTTGCAGCCAGAGATTAATGGTGTTCCGGCTGACATGGAAAACTGGACTGGCTTCTGTTTTGGGCATACCGTCTAGTTCAATTGCATCAATAACTTTTTGTCTGAGGTCGTAACTATAGGGGGCTGGCATTTTTGGTCTTCTTAGTCATCTCGTCCTCTCCATTATACGTCCTAACTTTCCTGTCTTGTGCTATAGATACTGCGATTAGTAGGAGTATTACAGCCTTTACACAAAACACAAAGTACAGTATAATGTATGGCTATTGTATAAGTTATCACAACCAACTACCATGAGCCGTTACTCTTTAGATTTTCGGAAAAAGATAGTAGAAGCCTATGAAAAAGGAGACACTTCTATCCGAAAAGTAGCGAAACGCTTTTTGGTGAGTCCAGACACGGTAAGGCGACTGGTCAAACAGTATCGATTAACGGGAGACTTATCTCCTCGTAAGTGTGGCACTAAAAAGAAAAGCATTTTATCTAAGCATGAGGAAGCCGTGATAGATATTGTAGAAGCCCACCCCGACCTGACCTTATGGCAATATAGTGATAAGCTCAGAGACAAGCTGGGCATAAATGTCAGTACGACCATGATAGATAGATTTTTAAAGCAGCACGATATAAGTCTCAAAAAAAACATACAGGAGCGAAAAAGTAGTAACAGAAGAAGTACAGAAAGCGCGAGTAGATTATTGGTAAAGAATTAGAGATGTGGCTCCTGAAAAGCTTGTGTTTATTGATGAAAGTGGGTTATGGGTAGGGATGAGCAGACCGTTAGCCAGAGCTACGAAAGGGAAAAAAGTCTATGAACTGCGGAAATCCTATCGAGGTCAAAAAATGACAATAATTGGTGCAATTAAGCTCTCCGGAGTGGTGGCGACTCAAACATTATAAATGTCCATGAAAAAAGAGGATTTTCTCCAATTAATCAAGTTAGATTTATTGCCAAAATTAAAAAAAGGAGATGTAGTGGTAATGGATAACTGAAATTCTCATCATCGAGAAGAAGTCAAAGAAATGATAGAGTCAGTAGGAGCCAGGGTAGAATATCTGCCGGTGTATTCCCCTGAGTTTAACCCGATAGAGATGATGTGGTCACAGCTCAAAAGTTTAGTGTGCAAGTTCAGGACGGAGACCATGGAATTATTAGTGAGATTGGTAGAAGTGGCGGTAAGCCTTGTGGATTTACAGTGTTTGAATAACTGGTTTACCAAGTGTTATTACTGTGCTTAATGATTGAGATAAAGGCTGTACTGCGACGATTAAGAGTATTATGACGAGAGCGAGTTTAAAGACTACGTGGTTGTATACAGCTCCAAAAGTCGAAGTACGAAAGCAGGGGGTAGTAACTCTGTTCCTACGAAAAAGGGTGTCCATATCAGAAGCCGTGTGCTGGGAAACTCGCAAGCACGGTTTTGAAGTGGAGTTCGGGAAGGTGACTTCCTGTTCGACCATAACTCAGGGAGTTGTCAATCATTGGGGGGGATACAGACCACCGACCAATTGAGCAGGTCTCTAACGTAATACATCGAGGAAGGCGAAAACCGCCGGAGGATGCAGACCATTACTAAGAATAGCCGCGCCGATCGCCCTTTCTAAGGGTACTGGAAGCGATCGCACTTTCACCGACTTAGGAATAGGTAGCGCCGCCAACCGGGGCAGAATTGCGGCCCCTAAACCTTGAGCCACCATACTAACAATAGTAGAATCTTCCTTAATCTCATAGGCAATTTTTAGGGTCTGTCCCCACCTAGCCCAATGTTCTCGCACCGCCGAAGTACACTCAGCATAATTGTACAATATAAAAGCATGAGCTGACAACTCTTCCCAGGTTAAATTTTGGGGAATTGGTTGCTTAGAATTGGGCAATAATACTACATACTCATCCCGGGCAATTTCCCAAGTATCAAACTCTTCAGATCGCGGTAAAGGAACTAAACCAATATCCACCTGACCCGTCCGCAAAGCCTGTTCCACCCCCACAGGATCAGTCTCGGTAATTTTCACCTCTACATTAGGAAAACGACTGCGAAACTCAGCCACTTTCGGCGGCAAAATATGGGTAGCCGCACTGCGAAAAGAAGCCACCCGCACCTTAGACCCCTGTAACCCCTTTTCCAAATTCACCTCGTGGTCGATAGTCTCCCGCAGTTCCAGGATTTTCTGGGCGTGACCTAGGACTTTTTCACCAATGGGGGTTAAATGCGCTCCAAAGCGCCCCCTACACAATAGGGGAATCCCTAACTCATTTTCTAAAGATGCGATCGCCCTACTCACCGAGGATTGGGAAATATTCAAATCCAGCGCAGCCTCAGAAAAGCTACCCTTGGCGACCACAGCCATTAACACCCGCACATGAAACAAATTCATAACAATTGACCGAACCGGAGACCATCGTCATTAACAATCATCCATCCAGTTTACGCATGGAAATTATGCTTAATGAGTTTTGCATGATACCGAATCAGATCATTAAGCTATGGGAGAACTGAAAAATTTAATCGCTACTCTAATCATTTATGTTCGAGTTACTGCCCTTCCATAAGTTCCGTGATACCCCTAGCGTGCGTTTTTTCGATATCACCATCCCCAACTCTAATGCTAGGGATCTGGTTTTTCACGAAGGACCAGCTACCAGTCCCAACAACACGGAGGATGGCCACTGGCAGTTCTATCTACACCCCAACCAAGAAGATAACCTACTGGCTGTTTCCGGGGGTCGTACTTTCTATCTAGTTAATTTCGCTTGGGAATGTCCCTATCATATTGTCCGACTAGACGCTAATCGACACATTTTGCGGATTCCCCCAGGAACCTTCCATCGGTCAGTATCCGACCCCGAAGGTTCCCTAGTCTTGAATCAAGCTATCCGTACCCACAGGGCTACTGTAGAAAGCGAGTTCCGAGTATATAATAGCGCCGAAATTTCCCGCCTGTATAGAGTGACTTCTGATAAGGCTCGCCCCCCTATCTTACACGGCTTTGAACGCCTGCGCGTCGCTTGATGGATTATCCATCATCTGGGGGAGAGTTCCCAACCATCCGGGACTCTCCCAGATTATGTTAACTTTTGTAACAAAAAGTTAAAAAATGTTACAAAAAATTTTTTTTGTGGGCGGGTAGGTTGATTTTTGGGTAAGTTTCTGCTATAATTTTAGATAATTGGAATAGTGACAATTTAAAAAAAAGTAGCTATGAAAAAATTATATATTTTCCTGACAGAATATCACAATTGAGCAGTGTTTGTCAACCCCCCAAAATATCCGGGGAGAGGGAGGCGTGATAGAATTAGTTATTGATTATTGATGATGGATTACTTCGAGTTAGAATGTGGTTTCATATTAATTCAGCCACCCCAAAGTGAGTAGAGATATATTTGCGATCGAAGCCCTAGGGCAAATTCCTAAAATTCTCACCTTGCTAGATCGGAACCCCCACAGTCCGACCTATGGGTGTTTTGACCGAAACTTCTGGCATTATAAAATTATCGACTTCCCCAGTGGCATGGCCCAGGAGTTTGTCTGGCCCCTGGCTTTAGCCCACGAAGTCAATGTTCCCGATAATTCCTATTACCAACACCCCGCTATCAAGGAATGGGTACAAGCGGGGATAGCTTTTGCAGCCCGCAGCGCCCATGCAGACGGTTCTAGTGATGACTATTTCCCCTATGAAAGGGCGGCGGGGGCTTCGGCGTTTTCTTTGCTGGCTTGTGTGGAAAGTTATCGACTATTGGGGTTAGTTGATTATGAGGCGCTGAGGTTTTTTGAACGACGGGCGAACTGGTTGGCTAACCACTACGAAAGTGGTCAACTGGCGAACCATGAGGCGTTAATTATTCTAGCTTTGGAAAGGTTGGGAAACCTGCTGCAAACTTCTAAATGGCGGCGGATACAAGGGACGAGACTCGATCGCCTTTTAAGTTGGCAAACTGAAGAGGGATGGTTTCGGGAGTATGAGGGTTGCGACCCCGGATATCATACTCTCACCCTTTCCTGTTTGGCAGAATTGGACTGCCTTAAACCTGATGACCGGGTGAAAAATGCGATCGCCAAAGGTGTAGAATTAGCGTCCCATTTCATCCACCCTGATGGCACTTATGGCGGGGAATATGGCTGCCGCAACACTTATAATTTCTTTCCCCATGGTTTTGAGTTAGCGGGGAAGTGGCTACCAGAAGCCCTGCGGATTAATGACCAGTTTTTACAGGGTATAAAAAATGGCTTGGGTCCTTGCTATGCTGATGATCATATTATTGGGCATCATGCCTGGAATTATCTGCTGGCTTGGCAAGATTTCGTGAGCGATCGACCTCAGCCTCTGCCCCGGGACGTGGCTAGTCTTTGGTTAAAAGACGCCCAAATTTTAATCAAACGTCGTCCCGGGGTTGAGTTATATATGGGCTTAAATAAAGGCGGAGTTTTCAAGATATTTAGGAACAATAAATTAGTAATTTCTGACACTCAAATATCCCTGCAAATTAGCAAGGGGAAAAATTTAAAAAATGCCGTCAGTCACCTAATCGAACCTTACCAGGTCAAAGTAGAACAGGACGAAATCACTATCGAAGGGCAGTTAGGATGGGCGAAACAAACCCAAATGTCACCCTTAAAATTAATCCTGTTACGGGTAGTCATGTTAACTTTTGGGCGGTTTTTTCCCAACTTAATTCGGAAAATGCTGCAAAAAATGTTAATAACAGGCAAGCAGGATGCACCGTTTCACTTTCGGCGAAAATTACTCTGGCAAGATAATCAATGGCTGGTGACAGATGAAATTACCGCCTCTTCTTGGCAGGGTGTAATTAGTGCAGGAATTGGGGCTTCCCAAACCTCTATTTATGTGGTCATGAGTCGCACATTTCAACCGGGACAACTACAACCCTGGTTAGATTTAACTGAGGAAATTAAGAAACTTACACCGGGTCAAACACTGAGGGTAGAACGCACTTTTTAGGGGGCTTTCTGTTATCAATTAATTATCGGGTGCGAAACGTTCAGGCATAAAATAGGATTGTGATACCCTAAATAACCGCCTGGTGGGGGTTTCAGCCCCTGGGGTGAATACAAGAAGCTCGCTTCTGACCACCCCATAACTGTTTATATAGCACAAGACAGAACACTTAGGACGTATAATGGAGAGGACGAGATGACTAAGAAGACCAAAAATGCCAGCCCCCTATAGTTACGACCTCAGACAAAAAGTTATTGATGCAATTGAACTAGACGGTATGCCCAAAACAGAAGCCAGTCAAGTTTTCCATGTCAGCCGGAACACCATTAATCTCTGGCTGCAAAGAAAAGCACAGACCGGAGACTTCCTCCCTAAACCTCATCACCGACCTGGCAATAACCACAAAATTACCGACTGGGAAAAATTCAAGGCTTTTGCCCAAGAGCATGGCGACAAAACAGCAGCTCAAATGGCTGAACTTTGGGATGACGACATCTCTCCTCGCACCATATCCAGAGCCTTGAAGAAAATTGGCTTCACCAGAAAAAAAACTTACGGCTACCAAGAACGTGATGAGCAACAGCGAGAGGAGTTTATGGCTCAGATTGAACAGATGGAGCCGGAAGAAGTGGTCTACCTCGATGAAGCCGGCATGAATAGTCAGGACTCGGATTACCCTTATGGTTACTGCGAGGAAGGAAAACGCTTCCATGCACTCAAATCAGGGAAGAGGCAGGGCAGGGTAAGTATGATAGCCGCATGGTGTCATCAACAACTCTTAGCTCCCTTTAGCTTTGAGGGTTGTTGTCATCGGACAGTGTTTGAGTTGTGGTTGGAGTTCATCTTAATTCCAACATTGAAGCCAGGTCAGACTCTAGTATTGGACAATGCAACGTTTCATAAAGGGGGACGGATTGCTGAACTGGTGGAGGCAGCTCAATGCCGTTTACTCTATCTTCCGCCTTATTCGCCAGACCTCAACAAGATAGAGAAATGTTGGTCGTGGCTGAAAGCCCGTATTCGCCACTGCATTGAGCAGTTTGATTCTCTCCATGATGCCATGGATTCCGTTCTCAAAGCTGCGTCCTAACCACCTTGACTAATGCTATATTTCGGGTATTTCAGCCCTATTTCATACCCGAACGTCTCGCACGTTAGGGGTCGAGAGTGAAGTCACCTTCACCCTCTCCCATTCAGAACCGTGCTTGATAGTTTCCCATCACACGGCTCCTGGTGTGGATACCCTATTTGTCAAAGGAGCAGAATCAAGAGACCTGCTTTCTACTTCGATGTTCAGAGCTATATGCACCACGTAGTCTTTAAACTCGTCCTCGCCATTATACTCTTACTGACCGCAGTATCTATATCCCCACCGTGACCTGTGGGCATATCCCCACCATGACAATTGGGCTTTAGCTTCTGGTCACATCCTTCACCCTCTAAGCATGCGCTTACATTTTTCACTACTGCCTTGTGAATAGCATTACTCACTGGTTTATAGGCAGAGCATTAGAGGGGTTACAACGTTCCGATTATATGGGCATTCCATCGTTAGATTTGTCCTCTCCGCCGGGGTACTTTTAAAGGTCTGTATAGGTAGTCGCACGAACCCCCTACTTTTCCCCTTGCCCTTTTGAGCGCAGCGTGTCAACCTATTTCGCTGCTAGTGTATTACGATGGTTCAAGCCGGACATTCGGTCTTGCTAATCATAGATGGTTGGCAGTGGTCGCGTCTTGGTAGTAGGTTCTACCTCACGCCTTCCGTTCCCCGCTTCAATCCTGGAGTTATGATTTCCAAAACTGGGGGTGGCTATCGCCGTTACTCTCTACTCCCTGATTTCTCAGTTCGTTTATGACCTTGAGTTCCCTGCCTTGCTTAGTTCCCTAAGCGTCGGGACATATAACCAGTTATGAGGATGGTCAGGAGAGGTCTCCTTATATCCAGATTCGGAGCTGGAATCCTCACCGGGTAGTTATTTCGGGCATTTCAGCCCTATTTCATACCCGAACGTCTCGCACCATCCGCTTACACTTATCACTACTGATTACCTCGACCAGATAATCAGAGCCTTAGAGGGATTACAACGTTCCGTTTATATGGGCATTCCATCTTTAGATTTGTCCTCTCCACCGGGGTACTTTTAAAGGTCTGTGTAGGTAGTTGCAAAAGTCCCCTACTATTCCCCTTGCTCTTTTGATCGCAGCGTATAAAAACTTATTCCGCTACTAAATATTTACGATGGTTCAAGCCGGACATTCGGTTTCCCTAATCATGGATGGTTGGCAGTGGTCGCTTTTGGTAGTAGGTTCTACTTCACGCCTTCCGTTCCCCGCTTCAATCCCAGAGTTGTGATTCCCGAAACTGGGGGTGGCTATCGCCTTTACCCTCAACATACTTTGTAACAAATTGTTAGGATTTATTACAAAGTATGTTGACCTGGGGTTCCCTGCCTGGTTTTGGTATCTTGTGATACAAAACGTCGGGACATATAAACAGTTATGGGGATGGTCAGAAACGAGTTGTCTTGTATTCAACCAAGGGGTTGAAGTCCCCACTAGGAGGTTATTTCGGGCATCTCAGCCCTATTGAACTCCTAAACGTCTCGCACTTTGCTGATATTTTAGCGAATTTGAGAACTTGGGGTGAGGGTTCGGAAACCGGGTTTCTGGGTGGCTGCTTAAATCTCCCCTAACCAGGTTTCAATGGCGGACATCAGATTCGGTTGATTGGGGGAAAGGCCTTTTAAGGGCGCTTCTAGGGGGTCGTCCGTGAGGAAGGCGATCGCTTCTACCGAGACGCTTCGCGATCGCTATTTCCCCCGTCAGACAAAAGGCGATGATTCTGGGTGGGTTGATTAACGGTGACTCGGAGCGATCGCCTCAATTTGGGAACACCAAGAAAAGTCCTTGATATTAAACGTGTAGATGCTGTTCACTTCATGGGCTAACACGATCCAAATATGCAGTAAATCAAAAACTCCTCCATTGGTTACAGGTCTTTCTGCCAATAAACCAATCCAACCTTCAAACAGATCCACCGGAGTTGAAAGTAAGCAGATATGGGGCATCTGACAAATCCGGTTAATGCGGATAATTGCTTCCGTTGGCTGTAAAGGCGTGGCTAAAATAGCGGGATTAGTAATATAGGAGTAAAATTCCGCTAAAACCTGCGATGAGACACACAAAATTTCCCTGTCGGTCGGTCTAAATATTTCTAAGGCGGCTTGATGTTGAGGGGCTTTGGTATTAGCAACATAAGCCAGGATGTTCATATCCAGATAAATTCGTTGAGCTTCCCCTGCCATAAAGCATCGTCCGATTAAAGGGTGGGAGAATTTAGCTCTCAAAAAACCAGGAATCCCGGTCTAATTCCGAGAGATTTTCTGGGGCTGATTTGTTCTGCTGTTGATTGATAGTTTTAAAGATTTCTATCATTAGATAAATTGGCTCGATTGGTTTTGGGGTTAGTCCGGTGATATCAAGAGTTTGAGTCATTTTTTCGTCGTGGGCTAGGGGTTGCTGACATTCTAGCTAATTTTGCGGCCCAGGGTCAAAAACCGAGTTTCTTTGCTGCTTAAATCTCCTCTAAACCGGTTTCAATGGCGGATATCAGATTCGGTTGATTGGGGGGAAACCTTTTTACCGAATCACTCGAAATTCGAGGTTGAGATTTAGCTGACTCCATTGGCGGTCTGCGGTGATTACGGGTTGATTGAGAACAAGACCCAAGCCTAGACAAGCCTGATCGCCTAGGGATAAGCCTAGAGGTTTAGTGATGGGTCGTAGCATACCAGCAATATGAGCTTGCGGTTCATCAAAGGGAACAATTTTTAAGTTCAAGTCGGACAAAATTTGCCAAATCTCCGGTTCTGAGATGCCAATTTATGCCAATTTAGCAATAACTTCCGATAAATTAATGGTGCTAATCGTTGCATTGTCAATCAAGTCTGTTATTTGTTCACTCCCGCTTTCTTGATTGAGAAATGCTAATATGGCAGAGGCATCCATGATTACATTACTCATGGATATAGCAATCCTAAATCAGTTGTGGAAGACCCTCACCCCCAACCCCTCTCCCAGAACGGGAGAGGGGAGAAGAAGATGTTATAAATCATTTAGGACTGCTATAGACTCGTGACGGCGTTCTTGAATCAGTTCCTCTGTTAGGTTGCGATTTTTCCCATATTTTTTGACTATTTTTTGAGCCTGGGTGAGGGGGCTGGTGGAGTCAGTTATTAGTGGGCGATCGCCTTGTTTCTGCTGTTGATTAATAGTTTTAAAGGTTTCTATCATCTTTTGAATTGGCTCGATTGGTTCTGGGGTGAGTCCGTTGATATCAAGAGTTTGAGTCATTTTTGAGTTGGGGGCTAGGGGTTGTTGACATTTTAGCTAGTTTTGCCGCTAAGGGTCAGAAAGTGGGTTCTTGAATCCTCCAATCTCCCCTAACCCGGTTTCGATTCTCCTGGGTCAACGCTTCCGGAACCCCGATATCAGATTCGCGCTTATTGGGGGGAAGCCTTTTAATGGTGCTTCTAGGGGGTCCTCGCTGTTTAAAGCTATGGCGATTACCCCCGTCAGTGTTTGGCAAAAGGCGATTCTCCTGGGTCAACGCTTCGCGATTCTCCTGTGGAGACCCTTCGCGATCGCTTCTGGGGTGGGTTTCGTCGGGGTGGAAAATGTTTCGCCGCCGAAGAGGATGGCGCGGTGGGGGAGGAGGTGGGGCGCGTTTTAGGGTTTTGATGTGGCGATCGCCGATCAACTGTTGCGGCGGCGCAGGCGAGTCATAGCCAGGGCTCCGACCCCCAAACCGATCGCCAGGGTGGGTTCGGGGACAGGTTGCGTTTCCCAATTCACCACTTGAATTGGGTAAGCCAGAGCCGATTTGAGGCGGTTTGCTGCAGCCCGTGAGGGTGAAGGGTTCGGTCACGTCGCCAATCCACAGGTAGTCCGCGCCCCATCCGTCGGTGGGATTCTCCACGGCGGAGCGATCGCCCACCGCCACGCCGTCCCGGAACCGGTTGTCCACCACCCGGCTCATCCCAAAACATCCGTAAATTATCGGTTAAAATTAGGCTAATGAGTCCGAGTTTATTAAGAGTTTAAATATATCCATAAACCGGCTGCCCCTGATGTCCAGGTAATTTCAATTCTCGATGGCCTGACGGAGCTGTGGCCGCTTTTCTGCGGGCAGCTCCATGACTTTATTAAAAAAATAAAAAGAATCGACTTCCTGCCATCGCTTGAAGGCTAAGGTATTAAAAAATTATCCGATAGTTTCTCGTCCCATTTGCGGGTGCAGTAACCGACAGAACGACTAGGATTCACTCTTTTTTTTGAAGGGGGATGAGTTTTTTCGTTAGTCCCAGCCCCAAACTGGCATCAGGGAAAATGTGATCAGCATCGTGACAACTGCAAGGGGAGCGATCGGGCCAGGAAGCGGCGATCGTGTCCTTGGCTAACAATGTAGAATCTCTCAACAAAACAGGAACTTATGTACCTAACAAAAGACAAACTCCAACATATTAGTACAATTACCCATGAGGGTAAGGTCGTCGTATTCGGCACCGATACCGAGGGTAAGGTCTTCTATACGGTGAAGCAAGATGGCTTTGAAGATAGCTACTTGAATACCCCTGCCGACCAAAGAACCGGATGGGAAACCTGGCAACCTCTGGAATTCCCCAATGAGGTGGATGATCAATCGGTGATTGAACAGGAGAAAGCTGAACTCACCTATCAGAATGATCCAAGTCGCTATTTGCTACGATCGCGCTACTCGACCCAAGGTATGACAGCCGTTGCCCCCGTTCAGGCGATCGCGGCCCTTGATCATATTTATGTGTTCCGTCAATCTACAAACAATACGCTATTAGTGGATCGATTTGTGTTGGATGGCATGGCCAACAAACTGAACCGCAAACTGGAAGTTCGCTTTAAGCGGAGTCGGCAAAAGCATATCCCGACTAAAACGATGGCGATGGGTAACAACGGCCTCAGCAATGTTGATACCCTCGACTTCCGGGATGCCAATGGTAATTTCTTCTATGAACCCACAACGGAACTTTGCTTGGTCAGCAACCTGCACAAAGGTTGGTTTTCTGTGGTAGTAGTGCCCACGATTGAAAATGATGTTCATCGGTGGCATATCTTTGCCTACAATAGCCAGACTAAAAAAGTTGAACTGACGACCCTACGCGCCTCACAGGAAGGTCTCTTCGACCTCAAAGACTACACCATTTACGAAGAGGCGGAGGGTAGTCTGGTGCCCAAGAAGATTCCAGGGATTATCCAGCGCACGTTGGATATTGATGGGGTTTCCATTACCAATGGTCTGTCAGCCACCAAGTACGATCTTCAACAGGAACAGGAAACCCAAGCTGGGGATACCCAACTGCTGCGGAGCGCCACTAAACTGATGGTCGCTATCCCCACTGATAAAGGGGTTGCAGCCCTGAGCTTTGCCATTGCCGGAGATGGCACCCTGTCTGAAATTGATGAAACCCCTGAACGCACCATTGCCCGCAGTCGTCAGCGGGAAATTTTGCTGCCCCTCAATACCCTAGATGAAGTCAAAGCCCTGGCCGACCAAACCCCACCACCCCTGGGGGTGATCCGTGGATTGGCCCTGGGTACTGATGCCGATGATGCCGAAGACCTGGTGATGGTATCCACCGAAGGAGAGGCGGGCCAACTGGCCAACGGCGATCTGGTGAAAATCTCCGGAACCCCTGATATACGGGGGCTCTATGGGGCTCAGAAGATCGACGACCGTACCTTCGAGATTGCGCTACCTACCCCCGCCGATAACTTAGGCTATTGGGAAAAGGAAGATCTAGAGGAGGCGGGCTTAATTTTCGATGGCATGATTGCCGCCTATGAAAAGACTGCTGACGGCAAGCTGCGCGTTACCTGCGATTACCACGGTCTTGAGGATGGGGATGAGGTGCAAATCATTGGCACCGATAGCTATGACAATACCTATCCCGTGCAGACCGTTGATGATAATCACTTTGTGATCGAGCGGCGGTGGGCTAAAGGGGAAGCCGTCAACATCAAAGTTGTCTCTCGCAAACGGCGCGGCATTGTCTTTGATGGCGTGAAAGATTACGTCGAAATTTCCCAAAAACCATCACTAAACTCCAAGTGTTTTACGGTCTCTTTTTGGGCAAAGGTTACGGGCGGTCAAGGTACCCATCGTTCACCCTTGACTTCCCGTGATCCCCATGCCTTGACGGGGTATTTAGTCTATGCCAATGCCAAGAATCAGTGGGAATTGGTTGTTGGGAATGGTCAATGGAGTGCTGTAACAGGGCCAACGATTCTCCTGGATACCTGGACACACATTGCTGGCACCTATGACGGCAAGACGCTCAAGCTCTATGTCAACGGTGTTTTATCCGGCAGCTTAGAGACTCCTTATACACCGAATCGCCAAGCTCCTCTACGGGTGGGTACTGGAAGTCATCACCACCATGGCCCTTTCTACTTTTTCCCTGGCCAAGTCTCTGAGGTTTGCATCTGGTCACTGGCTCAAGATGCTGAAACCATCAAAAATAATATGTACTTGCCCTTGCGAGGTAAAGAAGTAGGGCTAGAAGGATATTGGCGTTTGGGTGGCCTTGCAGAAGGCAAGGTGAGCGACTTTTCTATCCATGGCAATGAGGGCACCGTTTATGGTGATCCCTATGTCAGTGCGGCTACCCTCAGTCGCAAGCTGGCCAGTGGAGCCAATGTGGTGAAATACAGCAATCCTGACCTGTTTGCCGTGAGTCAACGCGCCACCTATGAAGAAAGCTTTGAGTTCAAGGTCAATGCTGCCAAACCATTGACGCTGGCGGATCTGAACAATGCCGATGGTCGGGGGCAAGGTACCAAGATCTTCACCTTCTCTCACTGGGGTAAAACTAGCCGCAGCACTAACGACATCATTGCAGTCTCGGCGGTGCAAGATGAGTTTGAAGATCTGGGAAGCGGCTGGTATCGGGCTTCCTGTACCCTAACGATTCCTGATGAGATCAGTCTGCTGCGCTCCTTTGAGATTGCTAAGGTACAGGGTAACTGGAACGCATTGGAAATCCGAAAGCATCGCATTCGTCTGTTGTCTGATGCAATTACAACGGCAAAGTATACCGATGACGTAGCTCTAGCAACGTTGGCTAATGACCAGACTACGCTGTCAGCAAAGTTGAAAGAATTGCAGTTGAAAGAGAAACAGGAGAGGATTTTACTCAAAGAAAAGTGGGAGTTAGAAGCAAAAATTGCTGGGTCAAAGAATCTCGAACAAACACGAGTAAATTTCAATAATTTAACCGCTCAAGTTCAACGTCTTGAATTCGAAGAACAAAATCTCAAGTCAATTTATAATTCTGGCGCGGACAACCCTTTAAATTACTGGTGTTTTCTTCAACATAAACAAACAGGCTTGTTTTGGGAACACGTGAAGAGTGGCGACACTGTAACGGTTGAACTGATCTCTTCTTGTGGTGATGATTGGACTAAGTGGAAATTCACGGATGCAGGCGGTGGATACTACTATATCCAAAATAAGCAAACAGGCTTGTTTTGTGAACACGTGAAGAGTGGCGACACCGTAATGGTTGAACTGATCTCTTCTTGTGGTGATGATTGGACTAAGTGGAAATTCACGGATGCAGGCGGTGGATACTACTATATCCAAAATAAGCAAACAGGCTTGTTTTGTGAACACGTGAAGAGTAGCGACACCGTAATGGTTGAATTGATCTCTTCTTATGGTGATGATTGGACTAAGTGGAAACTTGAACGAACAGATGAGCAAACCAATAATAAGATCGAAAAGTATTATCAAGATTGGCAACTAATATGCGAAAAACTTAATCTAGCAAGGATTGAATTAGATCAAGCAAGGCAAGTATTAAACGCTGGTGAGACTGAGAAACAACAATGGGAAACTCGCCTAAAAGCAGTTATTGCTCAACTCACCCAAATTCAAACTGATATCAACACCCTGAATACTGACTTCCTCAATGTTGTCAAAAACACCCAAACAAAACCCCAAGCCATGCCCGAGTTTGCTAAAGATAGCAAGGGATTAGTGACTCAAGGAGCGTTACTTGGTTTTGTCGAATCTATCAGCCGCCTCCATGCCCTAGAAACCTGTGAGGGGAACGTCCAACTGAGTTATTTTGATAATCAGGGACGGATGCGGCAAACCAACTACGATGCCACTGCTGATAGTCGAAATGCAACCTTTGAACAGTGGATTCCTGATGCCCATCGGGCTTGTCTCAACTTCAACCTCAGCACTAGTGTCTTGACCTTAAAAACCACCTTGCCCCTACCGATGGATTGGAGCATGGAAGCTTGGTTTGTCTATCCTTTGCCTGAAAAGTTGGAATGGAATACCTTAAGTCGTTCAGACGGTGGGCACCATGTTCTGGTCAAAAATGGTAAACAGTTGGGGATCTGGTTGCAGGATGATATTCAAGGACAGAGGTTCTTTGACTGCGGTTTTAATTTAGATCGACTCTCCTTTGGCTGGCACTATCTAACCGCAGTTGCTAAAGGAGATACGACCCTGTTTTACGTTGATGGCCAACGGGTTGGTGACACCAAGGCTAAGGCTCTAGCTGATGCCAAGGAAAGTTTGACAAAATCCCCCAATGATTCTGCGGCACAGCAGAAAGTCGAAGCCATCAAGAAGGCAATCATCAAAGTGACTGGCGCTGTCCATACGATTGGCAATACATCTGATGGGGGACAACCCTTTGGCAAGCTTTCCGAAGTTCGCATCTGGAGAGATGCCCTCAGTGAAGAGGAAATTGCTATTAACAGCAAAACCTTACTGAGTGGTAATGAACCAGGGTTATTGGCCTACTATCCCATGAGTGAAGCGACGGGCGTAGAAGTTCGCGATCATTCTGGCAACGGCAACAATGGCACGGTATCCGGTACTAGTTGGTGGGCCTCTACGGTACCTATCGGTAATCCTGGGCATACAGTGATGCAATTTGATGGGGTTGATGACTATCTGGAACTAGCACGGCCATTGCCCATTTTCTCAAGTTCGTTCACCGTTTCTATGTGGGTGAAAATTCCGACTCATAAGCGGGGAATCTTGCTAGGAGACTATGGTCTGCAAAACGCGCTCAATATCAACTTTGAGATTCTTGCTGGTGGAAGCCTGAGATTTTACTGGGATGGCTCCGGGGCTCTTGGCACTGTAAAGCTAGGGCTCAATCAATGGCACTTCATTAGCTTTGTCAGAGATCGAGAAAACCAGAAAGTTTACACTTATGTTGATGGTGTGCGTGATCTGGAACACTCCGGAGCCTTTGCCGATAAAACTGCGACCATTTCTCACCGTATTGGGCGCGATGTGCGGGGCAGTGACAGCGGCACTGTGTTTCAGGGTTGTATGGCTGATCTTCGTATCTGGAATATCGCCCGTACCCAGGATGAAATTCAGGCAGACATGAATACCCGCCTCGGCGGCAAGGAACCTAACTTGGTTGCCTACTATCCACTGAATGAAATCAAGATGGAAGGCAACACTGGCAAGGTTCAAGACCTAGCGGGCAACCGCCATGGCACAGTTCATGAAGCACTAACCACCGCAGACAATACCCTGCCCATTGGCGGCGATGCCCTGGTCTCTGCGGAGTACAGCACCGTTACCCTGGATCCAACCACCAAGCGCAAGGCCGCAATCATGCGGCGCTTCCTGGGTGCGCCCACCATCAATGGGGCCACGCTGCTGCCGGATAAGCGAATCGAAACCCTGGAACTGAAGTGGATTGGCAATGCCCAGTTTGCCCCAACCCTGCTGGGGTACATCGAAGGGCCACCACCCGTTCCCAGCGAGAACTTGACCATCGAAGAAGACTACAACGGTGCCACCTCGGTGGAGCTGACCATGTCGGAAGATGTGGACTTTAGCTGGAACCGCGCCCAAGATAGCGGATTGGGTGCAGCGGCAGAGATTTTTGCCGGGGCCGAGACCGAGGCCGCAGCGGGTCTCGGATTCACGACCCGAGTGGCCACCATGCGGGCCGGGTTCAAAGGCAACTTTGACTTCAGCTACCAGTTCTTAAACGAGAGCAACATTACCTCCAGTTCGTCCCTCAGCTTGACCGATAGACTGGAACTGCGGGGAACCCCTGAAGTGAAGCCCCACTTCCCTCATCTCGGCACCCGCTTTATTCCCAAGAATATTGGCTATGCCCTAGTAGTCTCGGCCATCTCCGATGTGTTTGTGACCCGCCTAGCCCGCAGCGGCAAGATGGTGGGCTACCAGGTGCGTCCCGTCGAAGGTCTGCCGCCAGATGTCAATACCATCACCTTCTTGATGAACCCGGCCTACACCATGAACGGCAGTCTGGATGGCATGACCGGCAGCAGCGCCACCAGCGATCGCTTCTTCAAGCACGTTCCCGAAATGCGATCGCAATATGGCTCCCTCTATCCAGCCAGCTACTACCGCCTCAAAGAAGCCTACGACCTGAAAGAACAGATCGAAGCGGAGGACAAGCGCCGAGAATCCTACTTCTCTAACTTCAATGTGCGCCTCTTGGATGAAACCTCCCTGAATCGAAACATTGACAGCGGCCCAGCGCCTAGCACGATTGGCGTTAATCGTGAGGAAGACCAACCCGCCACCCAAATGACGGAAGAAGAGAAGAAAGCCGCCGACGCGGCAAAGCTTCAAAATCTCCAAGCCAATGCCAATGCCAATGTGGATAAACAGAGCCAGGCCACCCAAGCCAAACAAGCGGAAATTCAGAGCAAAATCACCGACCAAGAGAAGCAGGTTCAAGCAACAGAAAGCTTTGCCGGTTGGCAGAAACGGATGGAAGATCTGCAAATTCGCGCTGCGAAACGGAACATTGTCAATACCTATGTGTGGGATGCCGATGGTGGGCTGCGCTCAGAACAGCAAAGCTTTGCCAACACAGTGGAACATACCATTGGTGGTTCATTTACGATGAATGCAGCCTTGGGGGCAGAAGCCAAGTTTGGTGCAATGGCTACGGCAGAACTCACCGCCCAAGCGACTGTAAACCTGACCCAAACGATGACCAAAACTGAAGCCCGAAGCAAGGGATTTGAGTTGAGTGTAGACCTGAGTGGTTTGGAATATAAAGGCATCACCGACTACAACGATCGCCCCATTCTGCCTGGGGAAAAAGTCGATCGCTATCGGTTTATGAGCTTCTACCTGGAAGGCAGCACCGATCACTTCCAAGACTTCTTCAACTATGTAGTCGATCCCGAATGGCTACGCAGCAACGACGAAGAAGCGCGGGCACTGCGCCAGACCCAGGCGGGTAAACCCAACAAAGCCTGGCGGGTGCTGCACCGGGTCACCTATGTAGAACGTCCGGCCTTGATGGGCTTTGGTCGGGATGTGCGTAAATTGCGGGTGGCGGCTGAAGTTTCAGAAAATCAAGCACTGTTGGATAAGATTGCCAAATTGGAGGATAAAAACCAAAAACTTGAGGAAAAACTGGATACTATCCTCGGCTTGTTGAAAGAGCAGAAATAGTCGATCATTAGATCATTAAAAGGAGGGGAAATAATTTCCTCTCCTTTTTTGATTGAGGGCGATCGCCGGATGATTTGGAAATTTTGGTTGGATCGAATCATATCAAATCCAGTTATAGCATTAGTCAAGGTGGTTAGGACGCAGCTTTGAGAACGGAATCCATGGCATCATGGAGAGAATCAAACTGCTCAATGCAGTGGCGAATACGGGCTTTCAGCCACGACCAACATTTCTCTATCTTGTTGAGGTCTGGCGAATAAGGTGGTAGATAGAGTAAATGGCATTGAGCTGCCTCCACCAGTTCAGCAATCCGCCCCCCTTTATGAAACGTTGCATTGTCCAATACTAGAGTCTGACCTGGCTTCAATGTTGGAATTAAGATGAACTCCAACCACAACTAAAACACTGTCCGATTATAGCACAAGACAGAACACTTAGGACGTATAATGGAGAGGACGAGATGACTAAGAAGACCAAAAATGCCAGCCCCCTATAGTTACGACCTCAGACAAAAAGTTATTGATGCCATTGAACTAGACGGTATGCCCAAAACAGAAGCCAGTCAAGTTTTCCATGTCAGCCGGAACACCATTAATCTCTGGCTGCAAAGAAAAGCACAGACCGGAGACTTCCTCCCTAAACCTCATCACCGACCTGGCAATAACCACAAAATTACCGACTGGCAAAAATTCAAGGCTTTTGCCCAAGAGCATGGCCACAAAACAGCAGCTCAAATGGCTGAACTTTGGGATGACGACATCTCTCCTCGCACCATATCCAGAGCCTTGAAGAAAATTGGCTTCACCAGAAAAAAAAACTTACGGCTACCAAGAACGTGATGAGCAACAGCGAGAGGAGTTTATGGCTCAGATTGAACAGATGGAGCCGGAAGAAGTGGTCTACCTCGATGAAGCCGCCATGAATAGTCAGGACTCGGATTACCCTTATGGTTACTGCGAGGAAGGAAAACGCTTCCATGCACTCATATCAAGTCCGGATAATCAATTATAGTAAAGTCTCGGTTTGAGGCCACCAATGAAAACTGGTCAAGCCTCGAATTAATTCGCGCTGTTTCCACAAACTTCGGCAGCGAGCACACAAGAGTTCCTCTAGCTGATCAAGATTCTCAAATGAACGATTGGCAATGGGTTCATCTACCAGAGGCCACAGTCTTTCTGCTGGTTGTAGTTCCGGGGAATGGGACGGTAGAAACATTAAATGCAGTCCTTCGGGTACTTTCAGATTCTTACTGATATGCCATCCGGCTTGATCAACCACTAACATAATGTGTTGATTTGGACCTAATTTAAATTCGGCAGCAAACTCCTGTAACACTCGACTAAATAGAGTTGTATTGACGTAAGGTATAATCCACCAATAAGTCTCTCCCGTTTCCGGTCTCACAAAACCATATAGCCATAACCACTCGAATTTCCAATTAATATGGGCGAGTGGTTGACAATCTTCCGCTACATAAATACGTCGCATCACCGGTTTGAGTCCCAGACGGTGTTCATCTTCGCTCCACAATTGCACCTGTGCATCAGGGTATCTCCGGCGAAGTCCCTCTAACTCCGTTACCAGTTTTTTTTCCAGGCTTGCTGCTCGTCTTCGTCACTTTCGATGTGAGCCGGTCTCGGTACACGAAGCCGAAATGTCATTTGTCGCAGAATCTCCCATCCCCTTTGTCGGCTAATTTTTCGTCCAGTTACTCCTGTCAACCAGTCTGCCACCTGGCGACCGTTCCACAGTCCCCCATCCGGCGCTGTTCCTTGCAGGGCTTGCCATAACTGAGCTTGAGTCACATCATCAATTAACGGTGGATGTCCGGGATTTCCTTTTCGGCGCGCACCCAGCCCTTTTAATCCCAATTGGTTGTATCTCTTTACCAATTCATAAATCCAGATGCGACTGTAGCCCGTAATTTCTTGGACTTCCTCCGTGGTCTTCCCCTTAGCCAACAACCAAATATAGCACAAGACAGAACACTTAGGACGTATAATGGAGAGGACGAGATGACTAAGAAGACCAAAAATGCCAACCCCCTATAGTTACGACCTCAGACAAAAAGTTATTGATGCCATTGAACTAGACGGTATGCCCAAAACAGAAGCCAGTCAAGTTTTCCATGTCAGCCGGAACACCATTAATCTCTGGCTGCAAAGAAAAGCACAGACCGGAGACTTCCTCCCTAAACCTCATCACCGACCTGGCAATAACCACAAAATTACCGACTGGGAAAAATTCAAGGCTTTTGCCCAAGAGCATGGCGACAAAACAGCAGCTCAAATGGCTGAACTTTGGGATGACGACATCTCTCCTCGCACCATATCCAGAGCCTTGAAGAAAATTGGCTTCACCAGAAAAAAAACTTACGGCTACCAAGAACGTGATGAGCAACAGCGAGAGGAGTTTATGGCTCAGATTGAACAGATGGAGCCGGAAGAAGTGGTCTACCTCGATGAAGCCGGCATGAATAGTCAGGACTCGGATTACCCTTATGGTTACTGCGAGGAAGGAAAACGCTTCCATGCACTCAAATCAGGGAAGAGGCAGGGCAGGGTAAGTATGATAGCCGCATGGTGTCATCAACAACTCTTAGCTCCCTTTAGCTTTGAGGGTTGTTGTCATCGGACAGTGTTTGAGTTGTGGTTGGAGTTCATCTTAATTCCAACATTGAAGCCAGGTCAGACTCTAGTATTGGACAATGCAACGTTTCATAAAGGGGGACGGATTGCTGAACTGGTGGAGGCAGCTCAATGCCGTTTACTCTATCTTCCGCCTTATTCGCCAGACCTCAACAAGATAGAGAAATGTTGGTCGTGGCTGAAAGCCCGTATTCGCCACTGCACGTGAGCAGTTTGATTCTCTCCATGATGCCATGGATTCCGTTCTCAAAGCTGCGTCCTAACCACCTTGACTAATGCTATAATTCCAACACTGAAGCCAGGTCAGACTCTAGTGCTAGACAATGCAACGTTTCATAAAGGGGGACGGATTCCTGAGCTAGTGGAGGCGGCTCAATGCCGTTTACTCTATCTACCACCTTATTCGCCAGACCTCAACAAGATAGAGAAATGTTGGTCGTGGTTGAAAGCCCGCATTCGCCATTGTATTGAGCAGTTTGATTCTCTCCATGATGCCATGGATTCCGTCCTCCAAACTGTGTCCTAACCACCGTGACTAATGCTATAATTTGATATTGGCGACTTTCCAAGCTCTCTTGGGCTTGGTGATCAGCCCGGCCAAGTTCTTCGGTACTTAAGTGGGGAGCTATACTAATTCGTCTGGGCATAACGCAAGTTTGGCATTGGTCACTGATATTATAACCGATTAAGCGAACTTGATATCAAATCAGGGAAGAGGCAGGGCAGGGTAAGTATGATAGCCGCATGGTGTCATCAACAACTCTTAGCTCCCTTTAGCTTTGAGGGTTGTTGTCATCGGACAGTGTTTGAGTTGTGGTTGGAGTTCATCTTAATTCCAACATTGAAGCCAGGTCAGACTCTAGTATTGGACAATGCAACGTTTCATAAAGGGGGACGGATTGCTGAACTGGTGGAGGCAGCTCAATGCCGTTTACTCTATCTTCCGCCTTATTCGCCAGACCTCAACAAGATAGAGAAATGTTGATCGTGGCTGAAAGCCCGTATTCGCCACTGCACGTGAGCAGTTTGATTCTCTCCATGATGCCATGGATTCCGTTCTCAAAGCTGCGTCCTAACCACCTTGACCAATGCTATACAAGCGATTACAACGTTTTTTTCGGCAATTCAAATTTGACCGGGCAGAGATTGCCCGTTTCGTCGTTAGCCTCATTGACATTCCCCAACCTTGGACTCTTAGTCTCGACCGCACCTGTTGGTCTTTCGGTCAAACCCATTTCAACATCTTGATGTTGGCAGTCGTCCACGAGGGGATTGCCTTTCCCCTGCTGTGGACGATGCTTGACAAAAAGGGCAATAGCAACAGTGGCGAACGCATGGACTTATTCGACCGCTTCGAGGCACTATTTCCTGACGTGGAGGTGGCTTGTCTGACCGCTGACCGGGAATTTGTGGGGCGAGATTGGCTCTCGTATCTTCTCATCGACCCCGAGGTTCCTTTCCGCCTACGCATCCGCCACAGCGAGCTGATTAGTCCTAAGTTAGGAGGAACTCGGCGTAGCGGCGAACGAATGTTTGATTCTCTGCGACCCGGAGAATTTCGCCAGCTTTCGGGTCGCCGTTGGGTTTGGGGACGGCAGGTTTACGTCATTGGCTCTCGTCTGGCTGATTCGGGGGAGTTGTTGATTCTCATCACTAACGCTTGCCCCGAAACGGCCCTCCCCGACTATGCTCGGCGTTGGGGTATTGAAAACCTCTTCGGAGCCTTGAAGACTCGGGGCTTCTGTCTCGAATCGACTCACTTTAAGGACCCTGAGCGCTTGAGCCGTTTATTGGCTTTGCTTAGCCTGGCTTTTACTTGGGCTATGAAGGTGGGTTTGTGGATTCACCAAGGTTCACCCATTCCTTTGAAGGCTCACGGACGACGCTCCCAGAGTCTTTTCCGCACTGGCTTCGATTTTCTACGCCGCACTTTCTCTAATCTGCCTTTGTTTTCAGGGCGGTTTCACCAGGCTCTACAACTTTTGTCCTGTACTTAGAGTATTGTCCTATTTTTATGGCAGAGTATATTCTACCAATTGCATCTTGTGCGGACCGTCCAGGACGGAACCCGTAGCTAGTGTCTTCAAATCTTGATTCCCATTCGGGTTCGAGAGCCGATTTAACCAAGGCTTGCCTTGCTCTATCTTGGATTGTAGGAATACCTAGTGAGCGTTTTTCATCCCTTCCAGGTTTTGGTATCCATACTCTCCTAAGTGCTTTTGCTTTGAGGTTTCCCTTGATGTTCTCGACGAGTTCAAACCTTTGTCTTGGGGAGATTGCTCTCATTCCGTCAACGCCGGCTGTTTTCTTGCCTTGATTATCTTGGAGGGCGGGTTTATTAAGCTGACTGTTGGGAAGCATGGCTGACCGTGGAACCCGCCCCTACAGTCGCACTGCTAAGAGTCGGGCATAATATGATTTCACCAATAGACGTTGCAACCTTCGTGCCTTTGCGTCCTGTCCCGATTTAGCTGCTTGAAATATCCTCTTTTGGAGTTTGAAAACTTTTCGCTGGACTTTCGCCCATGGAATTGCTTTCCATGCGTTTTTCGTAGTCTTGATTGGTTTGGGTTTACCAAAGCCTTTCTTTAAACTCGCTTGCGCCATATATGCTCCTATTAGACTCTATTCTTGACAATCAAACCGCAACCTGTCAGCATATCCCTACCATTACAGTCGGGCGTTGGCTTCTGGTCACATCTCACATCCTCTAAGACTTGCGGTTACACTTATCCCTACTGATATCTCGACCAGATATTCAGAGTCTAAGAGGACTTAAAACGTTCCGTTTATATGGGCATTCCATCTTTAGATTTGTCCTATCCACCGGGGTACTTTTAAAGGTCTGTGTAGGTGTCTTGTAGAAAACCCTACTATTCCCCTTACCCTTTTGGGTGCAGCGTGTCAACCTGTTTCGCTGCTTCATAATTACGATGGTTCAAGCCAGACATTCGGTTTCCCTAATCATGGATGGTTGGCAGTGGTCTCGCTTCTGGTATTGGGTTATACCTCGGAGCCTTCCGTTCCCCGCTTCAATCCTGGGGTTGTGTATCCCAAAACTGGGGGTAGCTATCGCCGTTACTCTCAACGCAATTGTTAAGGAATCATTAAGATTTCAGTTTTTGCGTTTTGACCTTGAGTTCCCTGCCTTGTTCTGTGTATTTCTATACAAAACGTCGGGACATATAAACAGTTATGAGGATGGTCAGGAGTGCGCTCCTTATATTCAACCAAGGGGTTGAAATCCTCACCAGGCGGTTATTTCGGGTATTGCAACCCTATTTCATGCCTGAACGTCTCGGTTATGGTCGAAAGATAAGTCACCTTCCCCAACTCCAATTCAAAACCGTGCTTGCGAGTTTCCCAGCACACGGCTCCTGATGTGGATACCCCTTTTGACATCGGGAAAAGGGTAACGACTCCCTGCTTTTGTGATTTCAACTTTTGGAGCTAAATACAACATCGTAGTGTTTAAACTCGCTTTCGTCGTAAACACTCCTAATTGTCGCAGTCTCTATATCCACACCGTGACTAGTGGGCATATCCTAACCATTACAGTTAGGCATTGGCTTTCAGTCACATCCTTTCCCCTTAAAGGTATACGCTTACACTTTCACTACTCCGCAGGTACATCCTGCCACTTGAGAGCCTAAAAGGGGTTTAAACGTTCCGTTTATACGGGCATTCCATCTTTAGATTTGTCCTCTCCACCGGGGTACTTTTAAAAGTCTGTGTAGGTGATGTCATGATTACCCTACTTTTCCCCTTGCTCTTTTGAACGCAGCGTATCAACCTGTTTCGCTGCTAAATCATTACGATGGTTCAAGCCGGACATTCGGTTTCCCTAATCATGGATGGTTGGCAGTGGTCGTATTTGGTAGTAGGTTCTACTTCACGCCTTCCGTTCCCCGCTTCAATCCTGGGGTTATGATTCCCAAAACTGGGGGTGGCTATCGCCGTTACTCTCAACGCAATTGTTAAGGAATCATTAATATTTCCAGTTGGGCGTTTTGACCTTGAGTTCCCTGCCTTGTTTTGTATATTTCTATACCAAACGTTGGGACATATAAACAGTTATGGGATGGTCAGGGTACGAGTCCCTTATATTTCACCAAGGGGTGAAAGTCCCACTAGGAGGTTATTTCAGGCATTGCAGCCTTATTTGACTCCTAAACGTCTCGCACCACCAACAAGATTATGATACCATTGAAGCCTATTTTATTCCTAAAATAAACGCGCCCAAGGTCAAGTCCCGAGATGCGATCGCCGATACGTTTTTATTGGCATGGAGCCTTTGTCCCCATGAAAATCCCTCGGACCTGTGGCATCATGTCCTGTACCGAATTTACCTCCGCACTAAGCAAGGGACAAATCCCCAACAAAGTTGGGTGAGAACTTCCGGTGAAGCTTTCGATCTAGCATTATCCCAAAAATACAATCCCATTTTACGCAATCACGGCATCAAATTAACGCCTTTATTTTCCAAAAAAGACAAAAAAGAGACATTAGAGCGCATGGGAATTTCCGATTTAGTTGGCTCTAGTAAAATTGATATAGCCATTGAAAAGTAGGGTGAAACGAGAGGACTATTACCGAATGGATATGGCATCATCGGTGGCATTCACGCTAAAGTTAGCTTGGCTGAAAGAGTATCGGATGATATTCCGGCCAGTCGAATTATGATGCAATATGGGTTTCTGAGTCTCTTATCGACCTTAGATGTTAAATCCTTCCCCCCTCCTGGAGGAGATTTAATTAATCGCGCAGAGTTCGGGTCACCGGACAATCCCAGTGACAAACGGCGCTATGGGGCGCATCTAGAAGTTGGGGGAGGAGGTAGAAGGCTCAAAACAACTGCCCTCTGGAAACAAGTCATCAAAGCGACTATTTACCCAGGCAAGACGTAAATGTAACAGGTGATTAAATTCCTGACTACTCCACCGCATACCGACTCCCTTAAAGCGCTACTGAAATTTATACTGCTGCCTTGGGACTGAAGTCTATGCGTTGAGATTCAGCTATCTTCATTAGCTGCCAGACTGCCGATTGCCTGCGATGAGGATAATCGGCAGCATCTTGTTCCTACGAGCAAGAGAAGCAACCTAACAGGTTCACTTGTCCCATCCGCGCCAGGGACTAACTTCAATCGCCCCTGAAGGATGCAAGACCAGATGGAAATAGGCAAAATCTGCTTGATTTTGTTCCGTGCGTAAATTCGGCAAAGGGGTCTTGGTCACGAAATCGGCAGCCTTTTGATGCAGGGGTTGGTAGCTGGTAATCGCACCCTCTCGATTGACCGTGACCTGATAAGCTAAACTTTCAGCAAATTCTACCGATTGCCAATCGCCATCAATGCGCTCATACAAGATTTGATTGAGCTGCTCTAATTCCGTGCTCTGGGTAATCTCTGTAAAAATGTTTGGCGATTCTGAGGCGATTGCCGGTTTCGGGTCAGTGGGGGACTTGGGATCTATCGGCCACAATTTGATGGTTTGGTCACTACTGGCACTGACAAACTGGCGACCATCGGGACTAAAAACCACCGCTTGCACAGATTTAGCATGAGCTTGTAAGGTATCGAACACCTTACCCTCAGCGACATTCCACAGCCTCACCGTGCGGTCATGACTCCCACTAACTAAGGTACTGCCATCAGGACTCCATGCCAGGGATTGCACCCTATGAGAATGTCCCGTCAGAGTATTCAAGATGCTCCGGTTACTAGCATTCCATAGTGTAATGGTGCGATCGTCGCTGCCACTGGCGAAGAGTTGACCATCGGGGCTGACGGCAATCGCTCGGACTACCCCCGAATGAGCTTGGATGGTCAGAGACTTTTTGCCATCCTGAAGCTGCCAGATGCCGATTGTCCCATCCTCACAACCACTGAGCAGATATTGGCTGTCGGGAGTGAAGGCCAGCGCTCTTACCCAGTCCACATCCTGCAAGGTGGCAAGGGTTTCGCCTTGCAGATTCCAGAGTCTAATGGTTTTATCGGCACTGCCACTGGCAATTGTTTTGCCGTCCGGTGCGATCGCCACTACCTTAACGTCATCTCTGTGACCATTAAATGTGCGAATCAGCTTGCCCGTATCCAAGTCCCACAGCCTTACCCGGTTATCCACACTGCCGCTGATGAGATGCTTGCCATCCGGTGCGATGGCTAAAGATGCCACGGCACTGGCATGGGCTGCAATAGTCTGGCGCAGACTCCCGCTTTCTAAATCCCAAATCTTAATCGTACCGTCATAACTGCCACTGGCTAAAACTTTGCCATCGGGTGCGATTGCCGCTGCGTAAACCCATGCCGAATGTCCGTTCAAGGTGAGGCTAGGATACGAGAGAGAAGACATATCCGGACTGGAAACCAGCAGTTGCGTGCCAGTTTTTAACACAGTGAGTCCCACAATTGCGGTAAGAGTTGTCAATCCCAATCCCGCGGCATATTTCCAACCTGTCAGTTTTAAAATCATCTGTAAGTTCCCTGACTCAATTATTACCATTAAGCGTGTTCGTACCAGAAATCCCTTGAAGATTTGGGGTTCTAGTTCACTCAATCAGCCGTGGCAGATTTTGCTTTCTTCTGCTGTTGCACCTGCCATTCTTTCCAACGACGAACCAAAAATAACAGGGTAATACCCGTAATCATGATGGCCCCAAATGGAGTTAGATAGGTCCACTGGCCAGCCATTTTATCGAAAACGTGCCAAGTCAACATGAACATAGCCAAGTAAGTTAGCTCATGCAAGCGCTTCCAATTTTTCTTAAGTCTTTTCACGCTCCAATCATTGGAAGTAATTGCCAGGAGGGTAAAAATGATGAAAGTAACAACCCCTTGGATATAAACCCAGAAAGTCTTTAGGTCCGAAAAGTCAATATCTCTTTTTTTGACCAGAATATATCCATGCCCAAACGCCACAATAAAAGCCAAAATCCCAATCGTGCGACGATGCTTGAGCAGAAATTTAGGGATACTCGTTTGTTTCGTTTGGGGAAATACTACTCTGAGAATTGTCGGAAGTAAACTCAGGGTATAAAAAATTAAAGCCAAAAAGCCTAAAATAGTTAGGAAGTGGTGCAGAATTGATTGTTATCACCGTTGATTTTCCAGATACATTGCGAGTTATCTTAGTGGACAAAGAACTGAAAATGGCTTTTCTTGAAGTCAAGGCATGGCAATATCAAGCCCTAACACTAGAGAGGCAATAAAAGAACGAATTACACGCCAACGGAACGGTTTTCTACCCTTTCCCTAACTTGGGGTCAAAGTGTGACCATTAATTTCTCTAAAATGTGGCAGTAAAGTTGCAGAACCTGCGTACAGAAACGGATGCCGAAAATGGAACTCTTAGCCACATCCAAAGTAAGTTTTTAGGTTTGATTAACTAATAGGCTACAAACATTATCTACCGCAAAACCTGACATCCTTTGAAAATGCCAAGTCTATAACTCGAGATAACTGAAAACCGTGAAAAGTCGCCTTAGAAAACCTAATACTTACTATTAAAGAAACTTATAGCAGTCAATCCTGAAAAGCTCTGTTATAGAGGTTGTTCTTAACATCCATGTAGTAATTTAGTCGCGCCATCCCTGATTTTGAAACAAGTAGTGACATCTCTATCTCCTGAAAAGGATTGAGTACTTAAGTAGTATTCTGACCTCACTATAGCCTAGCAGATGTGTAGTGTCAAGCCCCAGAAAAAAAAAGAGAGTTCATCCTGGTGAAAACTAAACCCGTCAAGGGTTACGGGTTAGTTGTAGATCGCTACTACCAGTAAAACAGTAGGTTGGGTGAAACCCAAAGCGCGAAACCCGACCGTGAGACGATCGCCCTTATCAATCGTAACACAATTTACCATGTTTGATGTGGGATGTCCGAAACAGTAGGTTGGGTGAAACCCAACAGCAGTTGCTGAGGTGAAACCGGAACGCGATCGCCCTTATCAATCGTAACACAATTTACCATGTTCGATGTAGGATGTCCGAAACAGTAGGTTTGGTAAAACCCAACAGCAGTTGCTGAGGTGAAACCGGAACGCGATCGCCCTTATCAATCGTAACACAATTTACCATGTTTGATGTGGGATGTCCGAAACAGTAGGTTGGGTGAAACCCAACAGCAGTTGCTGAGGTGAAACCGGAACGCGATCGCCCTTATCAATCGTAACACAATTTACCATGTTCGATGTAGGATGTCCGAAACAGTAGGTTGGGTGAAACCCAACAGCAGTTGCTGAGGTGAAACCGGAACGCGATCGCCCTTATCAATCGTAACACAATTTACCATGTTCGATGTAGGATGTCCGAAACAGTAGGTTGGGTGAAACCCAACAGCAGTTGCTGAGGTGAAACCGGAACGCGATCGCCCTTATCAATCGTAACACAATTTACCATGTTCGATGTAGGATGTCCGAAACAGTAGGTTTGGTAAAACCCAACAGCAGTTGCTGAGGTGAAACCGGAACGCGATCGCCCTTATCAATCGTAACACAATTTACCATGTTTGATGTGGGATGTCCGAAACAGTAGGTTGGGTGAAACCCAACAGCAGTTGCTGGGGTGAAACCGGAACGCGATCGCCCTTATCAATCGTAACACAATTTACCATGTTCGATGTAGGATGTCCGAAACAGTAGGTTGGGTGAAACCCAACAGCAGTTGCTGGGGTGAAACCGGAACGCGATCGCCCTTATCAATCGTAACACAATTTACCATGTTCGATGTAGGATGTCCGAAACAGTAGGTTGGGTGAAACCCAACAGCAGTTGCTGGGGTGAAACCGGAACGCGATCGCCCTTATCAATGGTAACACAATTTACCATGTTCGATGTAGGATGTCCGAAACAGTAGGTTGGGTGAAACCCAACAGCAGTTGCTGGGGTGAAACCGGAACGCGATCGCCCTTATGAATCGTGGTTCGATGTAGCTTGGTAGGTTGGGTGAAACCCAACAGCAGTTGCTGGGGTGAAACCGGAAGGCGATCGCCCTTATCAATGGTAACACAATTTACCATGTTCCATGTGGGATGTCCGATGGTGGGAGATTCGGTCGAGAAGGGTTCAGAAAATCGTGGACAACCATCCCCAGCAGTAGACCACTGATGACCGTCACCAACACCGAGACATAAATCACCCACACAGACAGAGAATTTAGGCTGCTGATAGCACCAGAGATAGCGTTCGATTGTTTTTTACCTGATAAAGCCGCTAAAGCCTCTGTGGCATTTTGGTAACGCTTGCGACAATCAAAAGCCACCATTTTATTTAAAACCTCAGCCAATTGGGGGCTGACAGAAACTTGATCAGCCCAAATTACTTCTAGCGTGTTAGGGTTTATCCGTAACTTATCGGGAGGCAATCCTGTTAACCCTTGAATTGCCACCATTCCCACTGCATAAATATCGCTGGCAAAATTAGGACGGCCTTTCCATTGTTCGTGGGGTGTATATCCGCGAGTACCAATAGGTAGGGTAAAATTTCCTTGGGCGACCGTAGTTTCTCCACCAATGTCTTTGACCGTCCCAAAGTCGATCAGCACTATTTTTCCATCCCTAGTGCTGCGCCGGATATTGGAGGGTTTAAGATCGCGGTGAATTATACCTTGTTGGTGAACAACTTTCAGGACTTCTAAAATTTCTCGCAACAGTTGAGTTACCTGGGGTTCCTTGAGTGGAATGCCATTTTGGGGGCAGATTTCATCCGTCAAATCATGACCCTCAATATATTCTTGGACCAGATAAAACTCTTGATTTTCCTGAAAAAGGGCAAAAAGTTGGGGGATTTGGGAGTGTTCCCCCAGTTTATAGAGGGTTTTGGCTTCTCTGTCGAACCAATCCTGGGCTACTTTCAACACCCGGGGCTGAGTCGATGAGGGTTTGAGTTGTTTAACAATCCGGTGAGGATAATCAGGGAGATGAATATCCCGCGCCAAGTAAGTTTCGCCAAAGCCACCTTTACCCAACGAAGATTCGATCTGGTAGCGTCCGCCAAGCAGTTGTCCGACTTGCATAATTTGGGGGATAATGTTTTTGGGGGAATGGGATTTTAATTGAATTTTGGTATAATGAAAGCAGGTAGAGGGTAGAAGGTTTAATTGCCTCTTAGTCAATATTCTACTCAACTTACAGGAGTCAGGATATGATCAAACTTCAATACTTCGTGCTAATGCTAGTCCTTGCCGTTTTGGCTGGGTTTGGTGTCGGGGCTATTTTTAATCCTGGGTCTTCCACTACTGCTGCTGATCCTACAACCAATCCGGCGATCGATGAACAAACCACATTCAAATGCGTTGACGGAAGCAGCGGTTGGTCAACCGTAGCCGAGAGAGGGAATGCCGTTTCTAAAACGCCCATGATTACTTGGAATAGTGAAGAATTTGGGGATAACTGGACTCCCCAAGAGCGCTGTCACCAAGTTTCTGAGCGACTAACCCGGGCGGTGACCAATCATGGGGGGCAGTTATTGGGATTAGACTTAACCCATGGCAGAGTGAACCAGCTAACCGTGATTTGCGTAGTCAATTCCCGGCAGCAGACCTGCAGGGAGAATAATCTGCTGTTTACTCTCAGCCAGAAAAATGCCCCCACCCCCAGAACTACAATAGCAAGGATAATCGACTTTAGCCAGGGGCAGGATGTGTCGCCCATAGATGAGTCCGGTTATCCCCAGTATTTTACCCTGAAAAGTTGGGTAGATCGGCATTTACCCCATAGCAGTGGGTTTTAGGGTGGTTCACAAAGGGGGAGTGCTTAACCCAATGGAGATTATCATGCCCAAATTATCGCAGAAATCCGGTTTGTTGGTGGTGGCAGTGCTGGCGGTGGCTCTGGGTGTGGGGGGCTGTGGTCGGCTGTCGTCCGAGAATGTGGCGAAAAAAGCCCAGGAAGTCACGGTGATGGTCGATGGCTGTGCGGCGGGTTCGGGAATGATTTATCGCCGTCAGGGCAATACTTATTATGTGCTGACCGCTCATCATGTGGTCAGGAATGCTCAGGATACTTGTTTGATTATCACTCCTGACGGTATCCGCCATGAGGCTAATCGGGAAGTGACTGTCCCCCTGGCTGATGTGGATTTGGCGGTGTTGACTTTTACCAGCGAGAATGACTACAAGCTGGCGAGGTGGGGAAACTCTGACCGGGTGGCGGTAGGGCAAACGGTCTATGTAGCAGGCGCTCCGGTGGCTACTCAGGCGGTGCCTCGACGCACGGTGATTATCTCGGATGGGAAAATTATCGGGAAAGTCTCTCAGCCGAATGAGGGTTATAGCTTGATTTACAACAATAACACTCGACCAGGTATGAGCAGCGAGCCGGTATTCAATGACCGAGGACGAGTGATTGGGGTTCATGGTAGAGGCGACAAAACTGGGCGGAATTTGGCGATTCCCATTGCCACATTTTTGGAGAGACCTCAATCTGCGATCGCACAAGGGGGGCAGATTGTTGAAAGTCCTCCTCAAATACAGGAGGCAGCAAACCTGCGCGGCGATTTCACCCTCCCCGCATTACAACAACAAGGAATGATCAAGCGACTGGGACAGGGAGGAGTAAGACAAGTAATTCCCCTCAACCAGGAGTTAATGGTGGTCATTGCAGGTGGTGGGGCAAGTTTATTTAATCTCGCCACTGGGGAAGCGGTCTGGGAAATTGATTGTCCGGCTTTGGGTGGGGCGGTCAGTGCAGATGGGCAGTTATTGGCATTGCGTAGCAACAAAGATATTTATCTATGGGATTTAAGCACTGGGCAGTTGTTGCGCCAACTCACCGGACATACAAGGGATGTGAGAAGCGTCAGCTTCAGTCCAGATGGTCAAACCCTGGCTTCTGGGAGTGGGGATAACACAGTGCGACTGTGGGATGTGGCTACCGGACGGGAACTGCGCCAACTCACCGGACATACAGACTGGGTGTGGAGCGTCAGCTTCAGTCCAGATGGTCAAACCCTGGCTTCTGGGAGTGGGGATAACACAGTGCGACTGTGGGATGTGGCTACCGGACGGGAACTGCGCCAACTCACCGGACATACAGAGAGTGTGTGGAGCGTCAGGTTGAGTCCAGATGGTCAAACCCTGGCTTCTGGGAGTTGGGATAAAACAGTTCGACTGTGGGATGTGGCTACCGGACGGGAACTGCGCCAACTCACCGGACATACAAGCACTGTGTGGAGCGTCAGCTTCAGTCCTGATGGTCAAACCCTCGCTTCTGGGAGTTCGGATAACACAGTGCGACTGTGGGATGTGGCTACCGGACGGGAACTGCGCCAACTCACCGGACATACAGACTGGGTGTGGAGCGTCAGCTTCAGTCCAGATGGTCAAACCCTGGCTTCTGGGAGTGGGGATAACACAGTGCGACTGTGGGATGTGGCTACCGGACGGGAACTGCGCCAACTCACCGGACATACAAGCTGGGTGGAAAGCGTCAGCTTCAGTCCAGATGGTCAAACCCTCGCTTCTGGGAGTCATGATAACACAGTGCGACTGTGGGATGTGGCTACCGGACGGGAACTGCGCCAACTCACCGGACATACAGACTGGGTGTTAAGCGTCAGGTTCAGTCCAGATGGTCAAACCCTGGCTTCTGGGAGTTATGATAACACAGTGCGACTGTGGGATGTGGCTACCGGACGGCCACTGCGCCAACTCACCGGACATACAGACTGGGTGTTAAGCGTCAGGTTCAGTCCCGATGGTCAAACCTTGGCTTCTGGGAGTGATGATAACACAGTGCGACTGTGGGATGTGCCTACCGGACGGGAACTGCGCCAACTCACCGGACATACAAACAGTGTGAATAGCGTCAGGTTCAGTCCAGATGGTCAAACCCTGGCTTCTGGGAGTTGGGATAACACAGTGCGACTGTGGGATGTGGCTACCGGACGGGAACTGCGCCAACTCACCGGAGATACAAACTGGGTGAGAAGCGTCAGCTTCAGTCCAGATGGTCAAACCCTGGCTTCTGGGAGTTATGATAACATCGTGCGACTGTGGGATGTGGCTACCGGACGGGAACTGCGCCAACTCACCGGACATACAAGCAGTGTGAATAGCGTCAGCTTCAGTTCAGATGGTCAAACCCTGGCTTCTGGGAGTTGGGATAACACAGTGCGACTGTGGGATGTGGCTACCGGACGGGAACTGCGCCAACTCACCGGACATACAAGCACTGTGTATAGCGTCAGCTTCAGTCCTGATGGTCAAACCCTGGCTTCTGGGAGTGATGATGGGGTGGTGCGGTTGTGGAGGGTAGGGTTTTAGTGGAGTTGCTCGGGTTTCACCCAACATTTGTGGATCGGGTTTCACCCAACATTTGTGGTGTTGGGTTCCGTACCTCCACCCAACCGACTTAACTATTGACGAAAAAATCAGCTAAAATGTTAGCCAACTATAGACACCGACTCAATGGTGTATTCCAGTTCAATAATTGAGAGGTCTAATTTTATGGTAACTACCCCTCAACCCACACAACCCACAAAGGTCATCTACCCTGATTCTGATGGAAATCCCATGGCTGAAAATACCCGCCAGTTTCGCTGGATTGTAGTCATTAAAGAGAATTTGGAGATTCTGTTTGATGATGATCCGAATGTCTTTATAGCGGGAGATTTGCTCTGGTATCCCATGGAAGGCAATAATAAACTGCGACAAGCACCTGATGCAATGGTGGTGTTCGGGCGACCAAAAGGCGATCGCGGTTCCTATAAACAATGGGAAGAAGGGAATATCCCTCCCCAAGTGGTGTTTGAAATTCTCTCCCCAGGAAATCGTCTCAAGGAGATGGTGAAGAAACAGCAGTTTTACGATCGCTATGGGGTGGAAGAATATTATATCTTCGACCCAGACCGTTTTGATTTTCATGGGTGGATACGCAATCAAACCGGTTCCCTGGAACTGATTGAGCAGGCGGAAAACTGGACGAGTCCCCGGTTAGGGATTCGCTTTGAACTGATTGAGGAGCAGTTCACCATCTATCGTCCTGATGGTCAGCGATTTCTCACCCCCACAGAGTTAGCCAAAATCGCCGAACAGCAGCGCTTGGAAGCTGAACAGCAGCGTCAGGAAGCCCAACAGCAGCGCTTGGAGGCTGAACAACAGCGTCAGGAAGCCGAACAACAGCGTCAGCGGGCGGAGTTAGCGGAAACGCGGCTGCGGGAATTGGAGGCTCGCTTACAGCAACTGGAAGGCGATCGCTCTTTGTAGCTCTTTGTAGGTTGGGTGAAACCCAACATTTGTTGCTCGGGTTTCACCCAACATTTGTAGGTTGGGTGAAACGAGGGTGAAACCCAGCATAACGGAGAGATGGTGGTGTTGGGTTCCGTACCTCCACCCAACCTACTTAAATAAGCGATCGCTCTTTGTTGCTCGGGTTTCACCCAACAGAGGTAGCTCGGGTGAAACCCAACATCATTGAGAGATGGTGGTGTTGGGTTCCGTACCTCCACCCAACCTACTTAAATAAGCGATCGCTCTTTGTTGCTCGGGTTTCACCCAACAATGGTGGTGTTGGGTGAAACGAGGGTGAAACCCAGCATAACGGAGAGATGGTGGTGTTGGGTTCCGTACCTCCACCCAACCTACTTAAATAAGCGATCGCTCTTTGTTGCTCGGGTTTCACCCAACAGAGGTAGCTCGGGTGAAACCCAATATAACGGAGAGATGGTGGTGTTGGGTTCCGTACCTCCACCCAACCTACTTAAATAAGCGATCGCTCTTTGTTGCTCGGGTTTCACCCAACAATGGTGGTGTTGGGTGAAACCCAATATAACGGAGAGATGGTGGTGTTGGGTTCCGTACCTCCACCCAACCTACTTAAATAAGCGATCGCTCTTTGTTGCTCGGGTTTCACCCAACAGAGGTAGCTCGGGTGAAACGAGGGTGAAACCCAGCATAACGGAGAGATGGTGGTGTTGGGTTCCGTACCTCCACCCAACCTACTTAAATAAGCGATCGCTCTTTGTTGCTCGGGTTTCACCCAACAGAGGTAGCTCGGGTGAAACCCAATATAACGGAGAGATGGTGGTGTTGGGTTCCGTACCTCCACCCAACCTACTTAAATAAGCGATCGCTCTTTGTAGGTTGGGTGAAACCCAACAATGGTGGTGTTGGGTGAAACGAGGGTGAAACCCAGCATAACGGAGAGATGGTGGTGTTGGGTTCCGTACCTCCACCCAACCTACTTAAATAAGCGATCGCTCTTTGTTGCTCGGGTTTCACCCAACAGAGGTAGCTCGGGTGAAACCCAATATAACGGAGAGATGGTGGTGTTGGGTTCCGTACCTCCACCCAACCTACTTAAATAAGCGATCGCTCTTTGTTGCTCGGGTTTCACCCAACAATGGTGGTGTTGGGTGAAACGAGGGTGAAACCCAGCATAACGGAGAGATGGTGGTGTTGGGTTCCGTACCTCCACCCAACCTACTTAAATAAGCGATCGCTCTTTGTTGCTCGGGTGAAACCCAACAGAGGTAGCTCGGGTGAAACGAGGGTGAAACCCAATATAACGGAGAGATGGTGGTGTTGGGTTCCGTACCTCCACCCAACCTACTTAAATAAGCGATCGCTCTTTGTTGCTCGGGTTTCACCCAACAATGGTGGTGTTGGGTGAAACCCAATATAACGGAGAGATGGTGGTGTTGGGTTCCGTACCTCCACCCAACCTACTTAAATAAGCGATCGCTCTTTGTTGCTCGGGTTTCACCCAACAATGGTGGTGTTGGGTGAAACCCAATATAACGGAGAGATGGTGGTGTTGGGTTCCGTACCTCCACCCAACCTACTTAAATAAGCGATCGCTCTTTGTAGGTTGGGTGAAACCCAACAATGGTGGTGTTGGGTGAAACCCAATATAACGGAGAGATGGTGGTGTTGGGTTCCGTACCTCCACCCAACCTACTTAAATAAGCGATCGCTCTTTGTTGCTCGGGTTTCACCCAACAATGGTGGTGTTGGGTGAAACCCAATATAACGGAGAGATGGTGGTGTTGGGTTCCGTACCTCCACCCAACCTACTTAAATAAGCGATCGCTCTTTGTAGGTTGGGTTTCACCCAACAATGGTGGTGTTGGGTGAAACCCAATATAACGGAGAGATGGTGGTGTTGGGTTCCGTACCTCCACCCAACCTACTTAAATAAGCGATCGCTCTTTGTTGCTCGGGTTTCACCCAACAATGGTGGTGTTGGGTGAAACCCAATATAACGGAGAGATGGTGGTGTTGGGTTCCGTACCTCCACCCAACCTACTTAAATAAGCGATCGCTCTTTGTAGGTTGGGTTTCACCCAACAATGGTGGTGTTGGGTGAAACCCAATATAACGGAGAGATGGTGGTGTTGGGTTCCGTACCTCCACCCAACCTACTTAAATAAGCGATCGCTCTTTGTAGGTTGGGTGAAACCCAACAATGGTGGTGTTGGGTGAAACCCAATATAACGGAGAGATGGTGGTGTTGGGTTCCGTACCTCCACCCAACCTACTTAAATAAGCGATCGCTCTTTGTTGCTCGGGTTTCACCCAACAATGGTGGTGTTGGGTGAAACCCAATATAACGGAGAGATGGTGGTGTTGGGTTCCGTACCTCCACCCAACCTACTTAAATAAGCGATCGCTCTTTGTTGCTCGGGTTTCACCCAACATTTGTAGGTTGGGTGAAACGAGGGTGAAACCCAACATAACCGAGAGATGGTGTTGTTGGGTTCCGTTACCTCCACCCAACCTACTTATAGCACTAGTCAATACGGTTAGGACGCAGCCTTGAGAACAGAATCCATGGCATCATGGAGAGAATCAAACTGCTCAATACAATGGCGAATGCGGGCTTTCAACCACGACCAACATTTCTCTATCTTGTTGAGGTCTGGCGAATAAGGCGGAAGATAGAGTAAACGGCATTGAGCCGCCTCCGCCAGTTCAGCAATCCGCCCCCCTTGATGAAACGTTGCATTGTCCAGTACTAGAGTTTGACCAGGCTTCAATGTTGGAATTAAGATGAACTCCAACCACAACTCAAACACTGTCCGATTACAACAACCCTCAAAGCTAAAGGGGGCTAAGAGTTGTTGATGACACCATGCGGCCATATAGCTCACCCTGCCCTGCCTCTTCCCGGATTTGAGGGCATGGAAGCGTTGTCCTTCCTCACAGTAACCATAAGGATAATCCGAGTCTTGACTATTGATGCCAGCTTCATCGAGGTAAACCAACTCTTCCGGCTCCATATGTTGAATCTGAGCAATAAACGCCTCTCGCTGTTGCTTCCAACGTTCTTGGTAGCCGTAAGTTTTTTTCTGGTGAAGCCAATTTTCTTCAAGGCTCTGGATATGGTGCGAGGAGAGATGTCGTCATCCCAAAGTTCAGCCATCTGAGCGGAGGTTTGATCGCCATGCTCTTGGGCAAAAGCCTGGAATTTGTGCCAGTCGGTAATTTGGTGGCTATGACCAGGTGGGCGATTAGGTTTAGGGAGGAAGTCGCCGGTGTGTTCTTTTCTTTGCAGCCAGAGATTGATGGTGTTCCTGCTGACATGGAAAACTTGACTGGCTTCGGTTTTGGGTATACCGTCTAGTTCAATTGCATTAATAACTTTTTGTCTAAGGTCGTAACTGTAGGGGGCTGGCATTTTGGGTCTTCTGTAGATATCCTTGCCATTATACGTCCTAACTTTTCTGTCTTGTGCTATATAAACAGTTATGGGGAATGGTTCGAGGCTCCGACCTCTTATCCAGACTCGGGGCTGGCTTCCCCACTAGGAGGTGATTTCAGGCATCACAGCCTTATTTGGTCTCCTAAACATTTCGCACTCTCTACTCATTGTTATCATGGGGTCATAACTTCCCAGTCAAAACAGTTTGTTTTATGACCTTGAGTTCCCTGCCTTGTTTGGGGGTTCAACCCAAACGTTGGGACGTATAAACAGTTATGGGGAATGGTTCGAGGCTCCGACCTCTTATCCAGACTCGGGGCTGGCTTCCCCACTAGGAGGTGATTTCAGGCATCACAGCCTTATTTGGTCTCCTAAACATTTCGCACTCTCTACTCCCTGCTATCATGGGGTCATAACTTCCCATTCAAGCAGTTCGTTTGTGACCTGGAGTTCCCTGCCTTGTTTGGGTGTCGAATCCAAACGTCGGGACATATAAACAGTTGTGGGATGGTCAGTGCCTAACCACTTATATCCAACCAAGGGGTTGGAGTCCCCACCAGGCGGTTATTTCGGGTATCTCAACCCTATTTCATGCCTGAACGTCTCGCACCTACAATTATTAATTATCGGCGGTGGGGCGGGTTTATTAATATCGTCCTGGGGATGGATAATTGACGGCGGAACCCGCACCTACAATTATTAATTATCGGCGGTGGGGCGGGTTTATTAATATCGTCCTGGGGATGGATAATTGACGGCGGAACCCGCCCCTACAATTATTAATTATCGGCGGTGGGGCGGGTTTATTAATATCGTCCTGGGGATGGATAATTGACGGCGGAACCCGCCCCTACAATTATTAATTATTAATTATATCGTGCCATATAATCTTTTAAGTCTCTGGCGACTTGGGGACAGAGGAAATAAACCCCCAACAGGTTAGGGAATGCCATTCCTAATAACATTCCATCACTAAAATCAATGACGGGACCAGGGGCGACTATGGCTCCCATAAAAGTAGCCATTAGGAAGAGGATTTTATAGATAATTAAACCCTGCCCTCCGGTGAGATAATCCCAGCAGCGTTCCCCATAATAACTCCAGGATATCATAGTAGAAAAAGCAAAGAAAAAAACAGCGATCGCCAAAATTATGGGGAACCAAGTAATGGAACTGCCAAAAGCGGCGGCGGTCAATTCTGCCCCGGCTCCGGTAGCGCGTAATTGCTCATATTCGGGATTATTATATGCCCCAGTAATTACAATCACTAAAGCGGTCATATTACAAACTACAATAGTATCAATAAAAGGCTCTAAGAGGGAGACAATACCTTCTCGGATAGGTTCATCAGTGCGAGCGGCAGAATGAGCGATCGCGGCTGAACCTAACCCCGCTTCATTAGAAAAAGCCGACCGTCTAAACCCTTGAATAATTACGCCCAAAATCCCGCCCTCAATAGCTTCTGGCTGAAATGCTTGGGAAATAATCACCCAAAAAGCACCAGGGATAGCGGTAAAATTAGTCATTAAAATAAACAGAGAGGCAGTGACATATAAAATACACATAAAAGGGACAATTGTACCAGCGACTTGACCAATGCGGCGGACTCCGCCAATAATGACTAAGCCGACTAATGTTGCTAAAACTGCTCCATATAACCAATTAGGTACAAAGGGAAACACCCGGGAAACCGCGCCAAAGGACTGGTTAGCTTGGAACATATTTGCACCACCCAAGGCGGCGAAAATACAGAAAAAGGAAAAAGCGATCGCCAAAACCCGTCCGAAAATCGGATAATTAATCCTTTTTAAACCTTCTGATAGATAGCGCATCGGGCCACCAGAAATAGTGCCATCTGGGTTAACGACGCGATATTTTTGACCGAGGGTACATTCAACAAACTTACTACTCATTCCAAAAAAGCCACCGACAGTCATCCAGAAGACCGCGCCGGGTCCTCCGACACTAACAGCAATAGCTACGCCGGCAATATTTCCTAAGCCGACAGTAGCGGACAGAGCAGTTGCTAAGGCTTGAAAATGGGAGACTTCCCCGGAATCATTAGGATCATCATATTTTCCCCGCACCACGTCTACAGCGTGTCGGAAGGCGCGGATATTGATAAATCCCATGCGGAAGGTAAAGAAAATTCCCCCAACAATTAGCCATAAAACAATTAGGGGAATTCCCATGTCAATCCCAAAGAGATATTTAAATAGATACCCGGTCCCTGCATCCCAGAATAGGACACCAAATATAACATTGTTGACAAACCAGGCGAAACCATCATTAATAGCCTCAAAGACTGTTTGGCTGCGGCTTTCATCCTGAGCCCAAGCGATGGTAGGAATCAACAAAAACAGTAGGGTATATAGCCAAACCCGTTTTTTAGTTATCCTCATAAATGGTAATGGTTCACAAGACTGGGATGGATACTGAGAGAGTTTTGGGAAGTGAGGGAACAGACCGGAGGGGACTCCCCGGTGGGAACTGTTAACTAGCTTGGGAGTCTTTATCTGAAATTTTGTTAGCGATCGCCTGTCCAAATCCTAATACAATCAGGATATTGGATAGAGTCAAAAACAACTCAGCCCCCCCATGTAGCCAATCAATATTAGCTAAAGATTCGCTGTAGGCGACCTGAGCATAAATAGCGGCGGGAATGGTTACCGCCACAAATACCAAAGTTCCGTAAAATCCGATCAGGGCTAGTAGTGGGGTTATTCCTGAACGGGTAAGGAACCAGAGGAAACCGAGATAAGGAAACAAAGACAGAACAAATAGAGTATCTTTAGAGAACATGGTTAGTAGTTTTTAAGTTTCAAGTGATTTGGAAGTTCGCCAAAGCCACCAGGCGGCAATACACAAGGTAAAATTACCTGTAACGGTCATAGCAGCTTGTAGGGTGACCAGCCATTCTAGGTTCGGGGAGTTATCAAAATAATGCCAGGTACAAGCACACATAGCACTGATCAAGGCTGGTAACATAGCATAAGATAAACCCCACCAGGCTCGATTTTCGGTAATTACGCCGTAACTCCAGATTAGCAAAATGGCAACTATCCATTCAATCACGCTAGAAATATGAATGAGCCAGGTGGGAATTGATAAAGCGTGCATAAGCCAATTGTAAATGAATTTCCAACATTGTCGATAATCATCCTAAGTTTATAGGTAACAGACAAATGAGTGTGCATCCGATTAAAGATACGATCGCTCTGAATGAGACCCAACTTAATACATTAAGCAGAACCCTGAGATTATCTGAGGGACAGTTTACTCTGTTGTTGGTGCGTTGTAACTATACCAATTTGCGATCGTCAATGGTACAACAACTGCGGCAGAAATTTCCTTTACCCATTCGCGAGCTATATCTTCAGCCATCAATACAGAACTTGTATGGTGCTATTCAAGGGGAATTAGGTCAGGGGGAAGAACCAGCGGCGCTTATGGTCTACGGCTTGGAGTCTGTGAACAGTCTTGATGAAGTCTTAGACGCGACCAATTTTGCGAGGGAGTCTTTTCGGAACTTGGAATTTCCCCTAGTGTTATGGGTTGATGACAAAACCTGGCAAAGAATGAACCGCCGCGCTCAGGATTTTACCAGTTGGGCGACTACTTATGAATTTGTCTTAGGAACTCAAGAGTTATTGGAATTTTTGGAGGCTAAAACCCAAAGGGTCTTTGGGGAAGTTCAGAAATTTGGGTCGCTGCAATTTGTCCCCAATACCAAGATTTTGGGGACGGGTTCTCGGTCAGAAATAGAGTTGGCTTATCAAGACTTAAAACAAAGATTAACTAAGTTACCCACAGAATTGGAAGGGAGTTTACAATTTTTATTTGCTCGTTATTGTTATGCCAAAAATGACATCAATTCAGCCATCAAAAAGTATCACGAAAGTCTGAAATTGTGGCGGAATAGTTCCCATAAACCTCCTAATTTTCACCATGATTTAACTCATTTAGAATGGCAAGGATTGATATTATTTCATATAGGATTATGCGAGATTTATCAAGCTGACCAAAATCGTTGTGGTACAGGAAAAAAAGAATGGGAACGAGCCCAACAACATCTACAGCAATCTATTCAAAGGTTTGAAATTGCTCAACGCCAGGATTTGGTGGCTAAGTTTATTAATAAATTAGGGGAGGTTCTCAGTCAATTAGAACAGTGGGATGAGTTATGGGAATTGGCGATCGCCTCTCGGAAACTCCATCAATCTCCTGGTGAATTCAATCAGATTTTATTGGCTCAGGATTATGGATTTTTAGCAGAAGTTTCTCTGCATCGTTCTCAGTGGAATTATAGTAAAGAATTGGCTGAGGTGGCTTTAGATGTATTGATGCGGGCTAATGTTTCGGAGGCGATCAACTCTTCAATTTGTAATCAGCATCAGGGTCGTTTTCTGTGGCTATTAGCTGAATCTTTAGAAAAATTGAGTCAGCCGACTGTGGCAATTCAAAAATTAGAATGGGCGAAAAAAGCGACGATCGCCCAATATAATCCCCGGCTATATCTAGCGATTTTAGAAACTTTAAGGCGGCTATATTTTGACCTGGGCAATTACCGAGAATCTTTTGAGATTAAGGGAGAATATCGCCGCAAATCTAGCACTTTTGGCTATACGGCATTTATTGGCGCTGGTCGCTTGCAGATTCGCGAACGAGCCATTAATCTTAGTTTAACAGATGCTGATTATGGCTATTGTGCGGATGAAATCCAGACTTCTGGACGGGAAAAAGATATCGAAAATCTCCTGGCTCGCATGGCGAGTCCTCAGCATAAACTCACGGTTATTTATGGGCAATCAGGAGTTGGTAAAAGTTCCTTATTACGAGCAGGTTTAGTTCCTTCTCTGCAAGTTAAGCCTATCGAAGCGCGTCAAGTAGTACCTGTGGTTATTCGCAACTATAAGGCTTATATCAGAGAACTAGATCGGCAACTATCTGGTCTTCAAGAATCAGAAATAGAACCAGAAACCGATGTTGGGTTTCACCCAACCTACCTGGCTGCTGTTGGGTTTCACCCAACCTACCTGGCTGAAAAGGCTGTTAATAGCGGTTATCCTGAATTAACTAAAGCTGACGAAGGGGAGCAAAAATTTCTGATTAACCACATTTTAGAAACCTTGAAACACCATTCAGTTAGTCATCGGTTAACTGTGCTAATATTTGACCAATTTGAGGAGTTATTTTTTGTTTTAAATAAAAGCGATCGCCAGATATTTTTTAAATTATTACAGCAAGTTTTAAAAATTCCCTTTGTCAAAGTTATCTTATCCCTGCGAGAAGATTATCTGCATCATTTATTAGAGGCTTCTCGTCTGACTAACTTCGAGGAAATTGGCAACGATATTTTAAGTAAAGATATCCTATTTTATGTGGGCAACTTTAGCCGGGAAGAAGCATATAATGTGATTAAGAGTCTGACCGATAGTTCCCGGTTTTATTTAGAAGATGCTCTAATTAAAGCATTAGTCAATGATTTATCCACCGAATTAGAAGAAGTGCGACCCATTGAAATGCAAGTAGTGGGAGCGCAACTGCAAACCGAAAATATCACGACATTAGCAGAATATCAAAAACGCGGACCCATGCAAAAGCTGGTCGAACGTTTTTTGGAAGTGACCATAAAAGACTGTGGCGCGGAAAATGAGACGATCGCCAGACTAATGCTATACCTATTAACAGATGAAAATGACACCCGACCCCTAAGAACCCGTGCGGAACTTTCGGAAGAATTAAAAGACCGACTTAAATTATCATCAGTTACCGTTGAACTAGACTTGATTTTAGATATCTTTGAACAATCAGGCTTAGTGTTCCGAGTAGTAGAATATGATAGCGAATTTTATCAACTCGTCCATGATTATCTCGCGGGTTTTATTCGTCAACAACATCGCTTAGATCGCGATGCGGAGTTTGAACAACTCCAAGAAGAAAATGAGCAGATGCGACGGGAAAGAGAGTTAAATCAACGACTACAAGAAGCTCAAGCCAAACAACATGAAGCGGAGGAAAAATTAAAGCGACAACGCAGAAACTGGAGCATGATTGGCGCGGGGGTCTGTCTTTTCGTTTTGGCTATTGGCGTTTGGGAAGTGCAAAAATGGCAGCGCAATTCTGCCGATCGCCTCGCTGCGTTGAAATCCGTAGAACGCGCCTTGAGACTATCTGACCAAAACAATCAAATCGAGATTTTACTAACAACTTTAAGACTCAGTAAAGACATTGAAGACACCAACCCCACCGAGCAACAAAAACTTGAGGTAACATCTGGTTTACGGGAAGTTATATCTAATATTCAAGAAAAAAACCGCCTACAGGGACATACTAGCAGTGTTCTGGGGGTGGCGGTTAGTCCTGATGGGAATTTAATTGCTACAGCCAGTAATGATCATACGGCTAAGGTCTGGCGTATTGATGGTTTATGGTTACAGGACTTACCCCATCAAAATAGTGTCACCAGTATTAGCTTTAGTGAAGATAGTAAATTTCTGGGGACTACTACCGCCGATAATCAGGTAACAATTTGGGTCTGGGATGAACAACAAGAAAAATTCCAATATCTGCATAACTTAGTAGGTCATGAAGCCTTAGTTACCCGTGTTAAATTTAGTCCCCAAGGGGATTTAATCGCTACCTCTAGTAATGACAATACTATTCGCCTGTGGCGACCTGATGGGACGATGATTCGTGTCTTAGAAGGTCACACCGATAGAGTGTTAGACGTAGAGTTTAATTCCGATGGACAAAAACTAGCTAGTGCGGGTAAAGATAAAACTATCCGACTCTGGAACCGGGAAGGAGACCTATTAGCCACTTTGACCGGACACTGTGAGGGTATTGCTTCGGACTCTTTTGATTACTGCAATATTCATGATGTCAGTTTTAACCCCAAAAATGATAACATTCTGGTTTCCGGTAGTAGCGATCGCACTCTGAAAATTTGGGATTTGGAACAACAACGGGAAATCCGCACCCTCAAAGGACATAATGAGGAAGTTTTGACAGTCTTATTTAGTCCAGATGGGGAAGTAATTGCTAGTGGAAGTCGTGATGATACGGTGAAAATTTGGGGGTTACCAGATGGGAGTTTATTAAATACTTTAGTAGGTCATCAAAATGATGTTTGGTCGGTGGCATTTACCCCCGATAGTAAAACCATTGTTTCCGCTAGTGCAGATACTAGCGTTAAACTCTGGAGTCGCACCTATACACCAGAGGCGAAAAGGGTAATTCCAGCCAGTGATGCAGCTATTTGGAGCCTCAGCTTTACTCCCGACAGCCTGGGAATAGCTACAGCGGGTAATGATAGCTTAGTCAAAATGTGGGAGATTAATCAAGGTGATCAGCCTGCGTTATTGTGGCAATTAGAAGGTTTAGGACAGCCTAGGGATCTCAATTGGGTTACTGTCAGTCCTCAAAAATATCAGCCTCTGGTCGCCACGGGAGGTGCAGATAATACTATCAAATTATGGACTACCGATGGTGAAGCGATCGCCACTCTGACGGGTCACACTGAACCAGTAAACGCGATCGCATTTAGTCCCACACAAAATATCTTAGCTTCCGCTAGTTCTGATAAAAACGTGATGATCTGGGATGACGATGGTCAATTAATTCAAACTCTGAGTATTCCCGCTTTTCCTAATGATGGTATTGTCAGCGATATCAAGTTTAATGCTGATGGTACTATCTTGGCGGTAGCTATCGGTAATGAAATGGCTATCAGGGCAACCAATGAACTCTATGGGGTGGTATTATGGCGTAAACAAGGAGATAGTTGGATTTCCTATCCGAGTATCCCATTAGATGAAAGTGTCAATAATATCGCTTTTTCTCCTGAATTGGGAACACTGGCGATCGCATCTGGTAAAAATGTTAAACTATGGTCTCGTAATGGTACTCCTAGACCTGATTCTTGTCCCATGACCGCTTTGGCTACGGTTCGCAGTCTCAGCTTTAGTCCAGATGGTCAAATTTTAGCTACCGCTAGTGATGATAAAAAAGTCCGATTATGGGCGGTTAAACGCGATCGCGATAAACTCTGGCCTGCTGATGGTTGTCATGGCATTGACAGCGTAATTGAACCCATTACTACCATTAATCATAATGTCTTTGTTAACCGCATTGCTTTTAGTCCAGATGGTCAAACTTTAGCGATCGCCAAAGACAATGGTAAATTAATATTATGGAGTATGGATAACCTCAGTCTTGATAGTTTGATTAGTCGCAGTTGCACCTGGTTACATAATTATCTACAAACTAATCAAAATGTGCTACCCTCCGATCAGAAACTCTGTAACTTGACTTACCCCCAAATTACCCGCCGCTAAACTACCTCAATCTGTATGTTAACTTTTGTAACAAAAAGTTAAGAAATGTAAAAATTTTTTTGAGGGGGGATTGCTTTTTTGCTTGACTTCGGTTACAATTTTATATAATGGGAATGTAGACATTTTTTTATTTTAAGACAGATTTCCATTATGAAACCATACATTAATATCTTAGCATTAGTTTCCGGTGCTTGTCAACCCTCAGACCCAGGGCGGGCCGCAAAAAATTTTTTTTGTTTAGGAAATCCTAGAGTTTTACAGCCTGTTTAAAATCCTCCCTAAACCCGTGTGGGGGAACCCCAACCATTAACGCAGAATCATTGCGGATATGGAGTTCAACGTCCCGTTTTCTAGTGGTAAATAATGCCGATTGTGGGAGGTGGCGGGGGGTGACAAAGTGAATATTTTGGTTAGATGAACCACGCCAGCCTTGGTTATCATTCAGCGAGGCGATATATTGTCCGTCAATGAGAACATCAATTAATTCTAGTAGGGGGATGATATCGGCTTTGGTGCGAATTTCGTCCAGGGTAAATCCTGTATAACATATAATCGAAATATCCCGATGGTTTCGCAGGTGTTGAAACAGTTTTGTTAAAGCGATCGCCTGTAGCATAGGTTCGCCGCCAGAAACAGTGATACCGTCTAAATTTGGCTGAGATAAAATCAGATTTCCCAGTTTTTCCGGGTCAATTAATGTCGCTTGAGTTTGGGGTATCCACTCCGGGGAAATGCAGCCGGGACAGTTAAAGCTGCAACCTTGTACCCAGATGACAAAGCGGTTTCCGGGGCCGAGGGTGCGGGTGTGGGGGCAAATTTCAGCAATGTTTAAGAGAGTCATGAGGAAAAGTTAAGGGTGAGTTTTTGGTGTTTTTCGGCGTGGTGTTTTTGCAGGGTCGCCAATTGGCGATCAAGGTCTTCCAGTTGGGTTTTTATTTGTGCTAAAATCGGGTCAATTTCTCTGTGGTTGACCGGGAGATATTGGCAAAGTTGACGATCGCGATCGTAATGGTGGCTGAGGTCGTCCCGAATAGTGACCACTTGTTTTTGGTATTGGTTACAGTCAGCGATCGCTTTTTTCAGTTCATTTTGTAGGCGGTCAAATTCCGCTTTTTCTTGTTGCAATTCTGCCAGGGTATCTGATAAAATATGGTTGAGTTTATCCCGTTCCGTTTGGGTAAGTGTTATCAATTCCGTGGCGATTTCCTTCGTCTCGATTTCCCGTTGATTTTGGCATCCTCGCAGTCTTTGAATTTCCGCTGCTAGGCGGGTTTGCTGTGCCGCCAGTTGGTCCTGTTGCTGTTGGAGGGTTTCCAGTTCTTGATATTGGGGTTGGAGGGTTTGCGATCGCTTTTCGATGTCTTCGCGTAGTTGGTCTAGGTCGGTATTTTGTAGTTCGGTTTCTATATGGTTTAATTGAGTCGCGAGGCTGTTTAATCGTGCCAATTCTGCCGCCGCCTCTTTTAACTGATTTTCCTGACTAAAAAGCTGATTAGCTGCCGCCAACAGTTCCGAAGTTTCTCCAGATATTTCCGCTAATTTTTGGGAGTCATTTGCCAGCTTTTCCGTCAGCTTGGGGGGGATATTTAGGGTGGCAAAATGAGGTTGCCAGGTATCCAGCAGAGAGAGTTGTTGTCTGAGAGTTTGGGAGAGAGCGATCGCCCAAGCGTCCAGAGTATCCGGGTCCGAATTAGCCAGGTTTTCCAACACTTCTGGGGGGTAGAGATTTCCCCATAATTCTAGGGCGATTTGCACCAGTTTAAAAGGTAGGTCAATATAATCATAATCCCACACATCCTGATCCGGCAATCTCTGGGCAATTTTAATTAAGGCTGCGATTTGTTCTTCCATAGTCAAGCATTCTCATAACTTGGGCGGTAGGCGAGTCCAGAAACTGATCAATTTTGCCAACTATTACCCCAAAGGGGAGGGAGACTTAAATCTGGCTGGGGTGAGACTCAAACAACCCCGTTGGCGGACGACCATAAAGTTAAGTAATTTTACGGTGTTTGATTTCCCCGAAAAACATTATACTACACAATAGGAATTAAAATCAACCATTACTAACAAAATAGGAGCCATCAATGAGTGGTGAAAAACGACGGTATGTTCAGGTTGAGGATCAGGAGTTGCGGCGACTGCGGGAACAGGAGTCCAGGTTGCGATCGCTACAACAGGATCTCCCGGAAAGGTTAAACGCCGTTCAACAGCAAGCCCAGCGGGAGTTTCAGCAACGTCTCGCCCCCCTGGAACAGCGAACCCAACGCCAGCAACAAGAAATTAGCGGACTGCGAACCGGAATTAAAGACTTGGAAACCCAGACCAACCTACGACTACAAAATCAGCGGCGGGAATTTCAGCAGAGTATCCGAGAGTCGGAGTATCGTCAACAACAGCAATTACAACAGGAAGTCGGACGGCTAGAGTCTTCTATGCGGGAGGGCTTTACTCAGCAGCGACGGGAATATTTAGGATTGTTAAATAATCAACGCCAGGAGTATCTGAATTTATTTGAACAACAGGACCAAAAATTTAGTCACCTGATAGCTGAGGAGCGACAAGCCAGACAACAAGGACAACAAATCCTTCAGCAACAGATTAATCAAGTAGTTGAGAATTTGGAGGCGGAAAGTCAGCGGAAACAACAGTTAGCAGTTGATTATTTTGCCGATGTTGACCAGGTTTGGAAACAGATTGATCGCGATTATCAACACCAACGTTTTGCACCGGGTAAATTAGCCGATTTACGTCGGGATTTAGACCTAGCCAATAGCAATATTCAAGCGGGGGTTTTTGAAGCTGCGATCGCCACCTGTCAGCAAACCTATCTCAAACTAGCAGACCTGCGGCTGGAACTGGAACAAAAACAGCAGGAATGGCTATTTTATTATCAGGCGAGTTTAACTGATTTACGCAGTTTAATTACCGAGGTACAAACTCACCGGGAATGTGAAGTAGAAGTCGGACAGGGAAGTGATGCGGAAACCTTCAAATGTGAGGTTGACTACTGGACAAATGGGCGACTAAGCGAGTATGAAAACCAACTCAATCAGTTAGAATCGCAACTGGTGGAAGGGGAAGCCACCCTCACCACGGAACAGATTAAAAATATCGGCGAAAACATTAATCAATTGCAGCCTATTTTAGGGGAAATTCTCGAACAGGCGAGATGCTCGATTTTAAACTCTCAATTGCGGGTAGAAATTGCCGATCGCATTATCGAAACTCTCGAGAATATCGGTTATAGCCTGATTGATGATACCTACGAGGGAGAAGACCAACGCAACGCCTTTGTAGTTAAGGTGAAAAATGTGGCTGGGGATGAGGTCGTCACCGTGATTAGTCCTGAGTCAGAATTTGGGGCTAATTCGGTTTCAATTAATAGTTTTAGTGCGACTTTAATCGACGAACAAGCTACCAGCCAAAATGCAGAAGCGATTTTTCATATCTTGAATGAAGCTGGCGTTCAAGGTGTGGGTGATATAGAATGTAAAGAACAGGCGAACAGTCAATATCAGGATATTGATGCAGTCAAAACGCGAGTCCAAAAGCCATCTGTTCAGTCACCCCAGCCGAAACCTTCTGTTTCTTAACTCTCCATTTCTGACCCCTTCTCTCAAGGGTGGGGAGGGGTTAGAATAGATGTCATAATAATAGTATCAAATTATGGTTGAACGAATTACCGAGCAATTGAATCTCCAAACAGGCGATCGCTTTCTGGTTTTGTACGGAACCAATAGCGGAGATGGCTTTTTTACTGACGATTTATTATTGTCAGATATCGAACAGGTTTTGCATCGCTATTTACTAACCCAAGGCTTTAATCGTATCGTGTTCTATTCGGGAGTGAATAAGCTGTATTTTCTCGATTCTCAATCACTCCAAAACGCCAGGGAACAGCCGACAACCTCGCCGCCACCTTCCCCGTCCGAAATGCGAACAAAAAGCGGCGGTCCTTTGGGGAAACGCCGTGGCTTATTGAGACGAGAAACCCCTCCCGAACCGGAACCCCAACCCTCAGCAAATCGCCGTCCTGTGATGTCTGATATTCCATGTATCGGCTATTTTGAACACTTCATGAAAGATACCCGCTATCAAAGTGCGATTATCTTTTCTGACGTGGAGGATTTGCGGATGTTTGAAAACCCGCGAGAACTGTTTGGGCGGATGGTCACTTGGGGAAGACTCCCCCCGACCAACCGCAATTTATGTGTGTTTATTTCCCACCATCATAGTTTACAACAGTTTCAAGATTTTTGCAACCATACAGGCTTTACTTATTTGGGAAATTGGCTGCAAAACATGAGCGATCGCCAATTTAATTTAGTGCGGGTGTCTACCCCCACCGAACCGGAGTTAGAAAGTCTGTGGGATTATTTTAGACTGGTTCACCAAAAACCGATAAATTGGAGCGATCGCCGCCGTTTAATCTCGGCTATGGCTGCCGAAAATCAACCCCTAAAGACATGGTATCATCGCTTTAATTCTGTGGCGGAATTATCCTTAAAAGTCGCCAAACAAAACCAGTGGTTATCGGGGGATGTCAGCGATATACCCGCCTTAAAACGCTTACATAACTTGGTAGGTTTACAGAATGTTAAAACCGCCATCAACCAAAAAATCCTGTCATTATCTAAAGCTCAACAACGGCAACAACAAGGCATCAAGACCGACCCCCCTAGACTGCATTTAGTATTCAAAGGAAACCCCGGAACCGGGAAAACCACCGTGGCGAGATTAATGGGGGAAATTTATCGAGATTTAGGGTTATTGCGGCGGGGTCATGTAGTAGAAATTGGCGGGCGAGATTTGGTGGCGGGATATGTGGGACACACCGCAATTTTAACTAATGAAACAGTCGATCGGGCTTTAAATGGGGTATTGTTTATTGATGAGGCTTATAACCTCACTGAAGGGGGCGAAAATGACTGGGGAATGGAGGCGATTAATACCCTGTTAAAACGCATGGAAGATGAACGGGGAAGGCTGGCGGTAATTGTAGCCGGATACCCGGAACTTATGGATAATTTTATCACATCTAACCCAGGTTTACAAAGTCGTTTTGCCACAGAAATTATTTTCGATGATTATCAACCCTCCGAATTATTAACCATTTTCCGTCAACAGGTACAACGGGTTAAAAGTGCGATCGCTCCCGATTTAGAACCGCGTCTGGAGAACTTGTTCACCCAGATTTATGATAACCGAGACCGCAATTTTGGCAACGCCAGAGAGGTGGAAAAGTTATTTAATCTCATGGATGATTGTCACAGCGATCGCGTAATGAAACAGGGTTTAAATACCCTGACCGAACCCTTAAAAGTGGAGGATTTACCGCCAGTTTATCGGGAACTCTCCCAACGGGGAACCGCCGACGCAGAGAACCTAGAAAAACTCCTCGCCGAATTAGAAAACTTGACCGGGTTAGACTCGGTTAAACAGGATATCAAACAATTAATTAACACCCAAGCCGCGAATCAAAAATTAGCCAGTTTAGGGATGTTAGCCAGTAATGAAATCGAAACCCGTCATTTATTATTTACTGGAAATCCCGGCACCGGAAAAACCACCGTCGCTCGTTTAATTGGCGAAATTTATCGAGCCTTGGGACTGTTAAAAAAGGGTCAATTTGTGGAAGTAGAGCGCAAAAAATTAGTCGGACAATATGTCGGACATACCGCCGAAAAAACCGCCCAGGTGATTGAATCCGCCGTGGATGGGGTATTATTTATTGATGAAGCCTACTCCTTATCTCGTGGGGGAGATAGCCGAGATTTTGGACAGGAGGCGATCGATACTTTGGTTCCCATGATGGAAAATTATCGCGATCGCCTGGTGGTAATTTTAGCGGGATATTCGCGGGAAATGGTAGAGTTTCTCGACAGCAACTCCGGCTTAAAATCTCGCATTGCAAAAAAAATCGATTTTCCCGATTATAACGGTGCCGAAATGCACAGTATTTTTCTGGGAATGTGTCGGGAAAGCGGGCGAATTTGTCCCGATGATGTATCCACGCGGGTCAGGTCAATTATGGATTTTGCCTATCAAAATAGGGATGCAAATTTTGGCAATGGTCGCGATGTCCGCAATTTTTATGAACGGATGGTCAACAACTTAAAAAATCGCATCGTCCGGGACGAATTAAACGGGGAGGATATGATCACATTTACCTGTGAGGATATCTCCAGTTGGGAGTAGCGTTAATGAAATGTCAACACCATTGACCTACGAAGGAGTAGGGTGCGTTAATGAAATGTAACGCACCGTTGACCATTACAATGTTAATGAAATGTCAACACCATTGACCTACGAAGGAGTAGGGTGCGTTAATGAAATGTAACGCACCGTTGACCATTACAATGTTAATGAAATGTCAACACCGTTCATGCTCTCAATTGGCTGGCGGTGGGTTACGCACTCAACCCACCCTACGAAGGAGGAATATTATATGATAATAACATCATCCCCAAAATTGACATTTGCCGATTTTTTAGGAGTAGGGTGCGTTAATGAAATGTCAACACCGTTGACCATTACAATGTTAATGAAATGTCAACACCGTTCATGCTCTCAATTGGCTGGCGGTGGGTTACGCACTCAACCCACCCTACGAAGGAGGAATATTATATGATAATAACATCATCCCCAAAATTGACATTTGCCGATTTTTTAGGAGTAGGGTGCGTTAATGAAATGTCAACACCGTTGACCATTACAATGTTAATGAAATGTCAACACCGTTTATGCTCTCAATTGGCTGGCGGTGGGTTACGCACTCAACCCACCCTACGAAGGAGGAATATTATATGATAATAACATCATCCCCAAAATTGACATTTGCCGATTTTTTAGGAGTAGGGTGCGTTAATGAAATGTCAACACCGTTGACCATTACAATGTTAATGAAATGTCAACACCGTTTATGCTCTCAATTGGCTGGCGGTGGGTTACGCACTCAACCCACCCTACGAAGGAGGAATATTATATGATAATAACATCATCCCCAAAATTGACATTTGCCGATTTTTTAGAACAGTATCCCGACGGTTCAGGGAGGTATGAATTAGTTAATGGAGAATTGGTGAAAGTGGAACCAACCCGCGCCCATAAAAATATCGCTCGGTTTTTGGTTCGTCGTTTTGACCGGGAAAGTGAACGGCTGAATTTAGACTATATTATCGATAAAGATATCATCGTCAAAACCGTGACCCAGGAGGGGGAAGAAAGGGGGCGAAATCCTGATGTGGCGGTAGTGAAAGCTGAGGTTTGGAATCGCAACGTGCGGACTTATGGAGCCTTGACCGAACCCATTGAATTAGCCGTGGAGGTAGTTTCCACCAACTGGGAGGATGATTATATTGACAAGCGGGAGGAGTATCAGCGGTTGGGAATTGCAGAATATTGGATTGTGGATTATTTAGCGATCGCATCTCGTGCATTTTTAGGCAATCCCAAGCAGCCGCAGATTTTGGTTTATCGGTTGGTTGAAGGCGAGTATCAACTCCGGTCATTTTCCCGGAGCGATCGCATTTTTTCCCCCACTTTCCCAGAGTTGGAATTAACCGTCGATGAAGTATTGACAGCGAGTGGCATTCGCGAGTTATAATATAGAAAATCATATCATAGCTCACCCAAATCACATTGATCGCCGTCGCTATCCGACATAAATTTAATATAAATGGGACGCATTTAATGCCCGCCAAAGATGTTTATCATGATACTGTTTGTATTGCTCTGATGAAAGATGGTTGGACAATCACTGATGATCCCCTGATTCTAAAGATCGGGGAACGCTCGACGTTTATCGATTTGGGGGCTGAAAAACTAATTGCTGCCGAACGAGATCATGAAAAAATCGCTGTCGAAATTAAAAGTTTTTTGAGTCCTTCTCCAATCAAAGATCTGGAAAATGCCTGGGGACAGTTCTTTCTGTACGCCAGAGCACTTCAAAAAAAAGAATCAGATCGCAGTTTATATCTAGCGGTTAGCCGGAACACCTTCGATACTTTATTTCAAGAAGAAGCCGGACAACTGCTTTTAGAAGAACCATATTTTCGGATGATTGTTTTTGACCCAAATAGTGAGGAAATCCTGCAATGGCAACCACAATTAAACCTATAGATGATTGGCGGAATTTACTGGAAAAAATTATCCAAGATTATGCCGATATTCCCTATCGATATGGTGATGTAAAGACTTACCTGATTGTCAGTCGGGACGGCAACCATTTTATGCTGGTACACGAAGGCTGGGAAAATAATCGTCGGGTTCACGGTTGCATCGTTCATGCCGAGATTCGCGATGCCAAAATTTGGATTCATTACGATGGCATAGAAGATGGCATCACCGAGGAACTCGTTGCCGCTGGTGTTCCCAAAGATTGCATTGTCCTCGCCTTTCATCCTCCCCAGGTTCGGGAACATACCGGCTATGCGATCGCATAATTTTATCATTCCTTTTCCCGGAGCGATCGCATTTTTTCCCCCACTTTCCCAGAGTTGGAATTAACCGTCGATGAAGTATTGACAGCGAGTGGCATTCGCGAGTTATAATATAGAAAATCATATCATACCCGCCCCGCATTAGATTCTTCCAAGAACCCCAAAATAATGCGGTTTTCAGGAATGCCTTTTTCAATCAAATCTTGAGTAATTCCCGCTTCCATCCCATCATATTCAATCACAACTTTTCCTTCACGCAAAACAATATAGATGAGATTTACTCGGACTCGTCTACCTCGATCCCAACCCACTTGCATCAGTGCATAATGTTCTTGTTTATCATCAAATACCGTATCCAATCGAATCTCGCCATGAGATGGACGCAGTTGTGCATATTCACAGATAACTTGTTTGACAATTTCGCGATCGTGAGTTATGGTATCCATTGTTTAACCTCCGCTTTTTTCGCATCAACCACTAAGAGATTTAAAGGCAGTTTGTTTTCCCGGAGCGATCGCATTTTTTCCCCCACTTTCCCAGAGTTGGAATTAACCGTCGATCAAGTATTGACAGCGAGTGGCATTCGCGAGTTATAATAGATCGAATAATGCCACCCACTATAGCTATACTTGTAATGAGTGTCACCATTCCACGGTTTCTACGTCTTATCGGGGTTGAGAATCATGGCGAAATGTCCTGTTTGTGAAACCGAATATACACCAAATGAGGTGGAAACCTGTTCGGTGTGTGGTTATGACCTGACACCCTATCCCCCTGTGATTGGTGGGATACCCTCCGGGTTTTTGGAGAAGGAGAAAAAACGCATTGCCGCCGCCAAGCGGGTTTGGCAATTGTCTCAGTCTCAGGTAGAGTCCGCACAGTTGATGGTCTCTCACCTGCAATCTCAGTTAGATGAGACCACCCGAAAAATTGACGGTTTTACCACTACTCAATCACGGCTAGAATCTCAGATAGAAGCGATCGCATCTCAACTCCAATCCCAGAATGAAGCGATCGCATCTCAATCCCAATCACGGCTAGAATCGCAGATAGAAGCGATCGCATCTCAACTCCAATCCCAATCGTCACAGATAGAAGCGATCGCATCTCAACTCCAATCCCAGAATGAAGCGATCGCATCTCAACTCGAGTCGATAACTGAAGCCGTGGCAGATACTCCCATCGTGTCTTATTCTGGTTTTGATTATAGCCAACTCAACAGATTATTGAAATCAGGCCAGTGGAAAGCTGCCGACGAAAAAACGGCTAAGATGATGTGTAGGGTGGCGGGAAAAACCCACGATGGATATTTAAACTATGATGATATCAAAAACTTTCCCTGCGAGGATTTGCGAATCATCGATGGTCTTTGGGTCAAACACAGCAGGGGACGCTTCGGGTTTAGTGTCCAGAAGCAAATTTACATCAATTGTGGAGGTAAGCCTGATGGAAGCTATCCAAAAGGTGATGATATATTAGAGCGGTATGCTGACCAGGTGGGATGGCGAGTTGGAAGGTCTTGGATTTTGAAGTCAGATTGCACGTTTGCGGCGATTGCTCCCTGTGGCCATCTTCCTTTTTGGCCTTGGTTATACGAGTGGTATCAGGTAGGCCATTCATTGAAGTCTGTAGGAGTGCATTTGTTCTCTCGCGCACAGACTTGTCTACTGTAGCATATAAACACTTCAGGCAGTCCCTAGTGGTGCTTTAATGAAATGTAACGCACCGTTGACCATTACAATGTTAATCAAATGTCAACACCACTCCTACTCTCCATTGGCGGTGGGTTACGCACTCAACCCACCCTACGAAGTCTTACTTCTCCACTGGTGGTAGAAACTGGGTTTCTAGTTCCTCTCGGTGGGTTATAGTAGCATAAAGCCGGGTTTCTCTGCACCCGGTTTCTACGTCTTATCGGGGTTGAGAATTATGGCGAAATGTCCCGTTTGTGAAACCGAATATACACCAAATGAGGTGGAAACCTGTTCCGTGTGTGGTTATGACCTGACACCCTATCCCCCTGTGATTGGTGGGATACCCTCCGGGTTTTTGGAGAAGGAGAAAAAACGCATTGCGGCAGCCAAGCGGGTTTGGCAATTGTCTCAGTCTCAGGTAGAGTCCGCACAGTTGATGGTCTCTCACCTACAGTCTCAGTTAGATGAAATGACCCGGAAAATTGACGGTTTTACCACTACTCAATCACGCCTAGAATCCCAGAATGAAGCGATCGCATCTCAATCGCTATCACGGCTAGAATCTCAGGTCAAAGCGATCGCATCTCAATCGCTATCACGCCTAGAATCTCAGGTCAAAGCGATCGCATCTCAATCCCAATCGCTATCACGCCTAGAATCGCAGATAGAAGCGATCACATCTCAACTCCAATGCCAATCGTCACAGGTCAAAGCGATCGCATCTCAATCCCAATCGCTATCACGCCTAGAATCGCAGGTCAAAGCGATCGCATCTCAATCCCAATCGCTATCACGCCTAGAATCGCAGATAGAAGCGATCGCATCTCAATCCCAATCGCTATCACGCCTAGAATCGCAGGTAGAAGCGATCGCATCTCAATCCCAATCGCTATCATGGCTAGAATCTCAGGTCAAAGCGATCGCATCTCAATCCCAATCACGGCTAGAATCGCAGATAGAAGCGATCGCATCTCAATCCCAATCGCTATCATGGCTAGAATCTCAGGTCAAAGCGATCGCATCTCAACTCCAATGCCAATCGTCACAGATAGAAGCGATCGCATCTCAATCCCAATCACGGCTAGAATCGCAGATAGAAGCGATCGCATCTCAATCCCAATCACGGCTAGAATCGCAGATAGAAGCGATCGCATCTCAATCCCAATCACGGCTAGAATCGCAGATAGAAGCGATCGCATCTCAATCCCAATCACGGCTAGAATCGCAGATAGAAGCGATCGCATCTCAACTCCAGTCGATAACTGAAGCCGTGGCAGATACTACCATCGTGTCTTCTTCTGGTTTTTTGTATACCGAACTCGACAGATTATTGAAATCAGGCAACTGGAAAGCTGCCGACGAAGAAACGGCTAAGATGATGTTAGCGGTGGCGGGAAAAACCTCTAGGAGATATTTAGACGACGATGATATCAAAAACTTTCCCGGCGAGGATTTGCGAATCATCGATGGTCTTTGGGTCAAACACAGCAGGGGACGCTTTGGGTTTAGTGTCCAGAAGCAAATTTACATCAATTGTGGAGGATTGCCTGTAGGAAACTATCCAGGTGATACAGCGTGGTGTCAGTTTTGTGACGAGGTGGCATGGCGATATAATGGGGATTACGTGGTCTGGTCTGATTGCACGTTTTCCGCGACTGCTCCCCGCGGTCATCTCCCAAGTTATACCGGGCACTATAGTACTTTTACATCTCTTCTCTCGCGCACAGACTTGTTAACCTTTAACATATAAGCACTTCTAAGCACTTCAGGCAGTTGTCAAGTTCTTGTTTTCGGCAACTTTTTCACAGAAACATCGGCACCTCCCCCTATTCTATGCCTGGCACTCCACTCAAAGCGGTAGCCATTGGCTTTGACAAACTTTTAGGCCACTTCTGTAACCTCTGTACTTTCGCGTTTCCGGAATATTCCCAGGAAGTTTCATCTGTCCGGGAGATGTCTTTTTCCCACTGAGTGAAGAAACCCGGTTTCTATCAGGGTTATAGGTAAATACCGAAATATGTCCGTCGTAACCGAGTTTCTCAGTTCCTCTCGGTGGGTTATCATAGCATAAAGCCGGGTTTCCCTACACCCGGTTGTCGTGATTTATCAGGGTTGGGAATGATGACGAAATGTCCTGTTTGTGAAACCGAATATACAGAAAATGAGGTCGAAACCTGTTCCGTGTGTGGTTATGACCTGACCCCCTATCCCCCTATTGACGAGATACCGTCCGAGTTGTGGGAGAAGGAGAAAAAACGCATTGCCGTCGCCAAGCGGGTTTGGAAATCGTCTCAGTCTCAGGTAAAGTCCGCACAGTTGATGGTCTCTCACCTGCAGTCTTATTTATATGAGACGACCCGGAACATTTACGGTTTTACCCAATCCCAATCTCAACTTCCATCCCAGAGTCAAGCGATCGCATCTCAATCCCAATTGCTATCACGCCTAGAATCCCAGAGTCAAGCGATCGCATCTCAATCCCAATTGCTATCACGCCTAGAATCTCAGGTCAAAGCGATCGCATCTCAACTTCCATCCCAGAGTCAAGCGATCGCATCTCAACTTCCGTCCCAGAGTCAAGCGATCGCATCTCAACTTCCGTCCCAGAGTCAAGCGATCGCATCTCAACTTCCATCCCAGAGTCAAGCGATCGCATCTCAACTTCCATCCCAGAGTCAAGCGATCGCATCTCAACTCCAATCCCAGAGTCAAGCGATCGCATCTCAACTCCAATCCCAGAGTCAAGTGATCGCATCTCAACTCCAATCCCAGAGTCAAGCGATCGCATCTCAACTCCAATCCCAGAGTCAAGTGATCGCATCTCAACTCCAATCCCAGAGTCAAGCGATCGCATCTCAATCCCAATTGCTATCACGCCTAGAATCCCAGGTAGAAGCGATCGCATTTCAACTCCCATCCCAGAGTCAAGCGATCGCATCTCAATCCCAATTGCTATCACGCCTAGAATCCCAGAGTCAAGCGATCGCATCTCAACTCCCATCCCAGAGTCAAGCGATCGCATCTCAACTCCCATCCCAGAGTCAAGCGATCGCATCTCAACTCCCATCCCAGAGTCAAGCGATCGCATCTCAACTCCCATCCCAGAGTCAAGCGATCGCATCTCAACTCCCATCCCAGAGTCAAGCGATCGCATCTCAACTCGACGAGTCGATAACTGAAGCCGTGGCAGACATTACTTCCATCGTGTCTTCATCCTCTGGTTTTGATTATAGCCAACTCGACAGATTATTGAAATCAGGCCAGTGGGAAGCAGCCGACGAAGAAACGACTAAGATGATGTGTAGGGTGGCGGGAAAAACCTCTAGGAGATATTTAGACGACGATGATATCAAAAACTTTCCCGGCGAGGATTTGCGAATCATCGATGGTCTTTGGGTCAAACACAGCAGGGGACGCTTCGGGTTTAGTGTCCAGAAGCAAATTTACATCAATTGTGGAGGATTGCCTGATGGACGCTATCCAGGTGATACAATATGGGAGCGCTATTGCGGGGAGGTGGGATGGCGAGTGAATGGGTCGTATATATCATGGTCTGATTGCACGTTTTCGGAGGCAGCTCCCCTGGGCCATCTTCCCGCCCGTTTTGTTGGGGTTGGTTGGTGGTTGGGTTTTGGTGTGGGACTGGTAAGGCGTAGGTTAGCACTCTTCTCTCGCGCAGAGACTTGCAGACTGTAGCATATAAGCACTTCAGGTGAAGAAACCCGGTTTCTATCAGGGTTATGGGTAAATCCGAAAGATGTCCGTTTCTACCCGGTTTCTAGTTCCTCTCGGTGGGTTATCATAGCATAAAGCCGGGTTTCCCTGCACCCGGTTGTCGTGATGTATCGGGTTGGGAATGATGGAGAAATGTCCCGTTTGTGAAACGGAATATACACCAAATGAGGTGGAAACCTGTTCGGTGTGTGGTTATGACCTGACACCCTATCCCCCTGTGATTGATGGGATACCGTCCGGGTTTTTGGAGAAGGAGAAAAAACGCATTGCGGCAGCCAAGCGGGTTTGGCAATTGTCTCAGTCTCAGGTAGAGTCCGCACAGTTGATGGTCTCTCACCTGCAATCTCAGTTAGATGAGACCACCCGGAAAATTGACGGTTTTACCACTACTCAATCACGGCTAGAATCACAGATAGAAGCGATCGCATCTCAACTAGAATCCCAGAGAAAAGCGATCGCATCTCAACTAGAATCCCAGAGAAAAGCGATCGCATCTCAACTCCAATCCCAATCGTCACAGATAGAAGCGATCGCATCTCAACTCGAGTCGATAACTGAAGCCGTGGCAGACATTACTCCCATCGTGTCTTCTTCTGGTTTTGACTATACCGAACTCGACAGATTATTGAAATCAGGTGAGTGGAAAGCAGCCGACCAAGAAACGACTAAGATGATGTGGAGGGTGGCGGGAAAAACCAGGGGATATTTATACAACGATGATATCAAAAACTTTCCCTGCGAGGATTTGCGAATCATCGATGGTCTTTGGGTCAAACACAGCAACGGACGCTTCGGGTTTAGTGTCCAGAAGCAAATTTACATCAATTGTGGAGGATTGCCTGATGGAAGCTATCCAGGTGATACAATATGGGAGCGCTATTGCGGGGAGGTGGGATGGCGAGTGAATGGGTCGTATATATCTAGGTCTGATTGCACGTTTTCGGCGGCAGCTCCCCTGGGCCATCTTCCCGGAATGGCGATGGATGAGTATTGGGGGGTTTTTTTGGAAAGTGGGGTTGCACTCTTCTGTCGCGCACAGACTTGTAAACTGTAGCATATAACCACTTCAGGCAGTCCCTAGTGGTGCTTTAATCAAATGTAACGCACCGTTGACCATTACAATGTTAATGAAATGTCAACACCACTCCTACTCTCAATTGGCGGTGGGTTACGCACTGAACCCACCCTACGAAGGAGTAGGGTGCGTTAATGAAATGTAACGCACCGTTGACCATTACAATGTTAATGAAATGTCAACACCACTCCTACTCTCCATTGGCGGTGGGTTACGCACTCAACCCACCCTACGAAGGAGTAGGGTGCGTTAATGAAATGTAACGCACCATTGACCATTACAATGTTAATGAAATGTCAACACCACTCCTACTCTCCATTGGCTGGCGGTGGGTTACGCTACGCTAACCCACCCTACGAAGGAGTAGGGTGCGTTAATGAAATGTAACGCACCGTTGACCATTACAATGTTAATGAAATGTCAACACCGTTCATGCTCTCAATTGGCTGGCGGTGGGTTACGCTACGCTAACCCACCCTACGAAGGAGTAGGGTGCGTTAATGAAATGTAACGCACCGTTGACCATTACAATGTTAATGAAATGTCAACACCACTCCTACTCTCCATTGGCGGTGGGTTACGCACTCAACCCACCCTACGAAGAAGTAGGGTGCGTTAATGAAATGTAACGCACCGTTGACCATTACAATGTTAATGAAATGTCAACACCGTTCATGCTCTCAATTGGCTGGCGGTGGGTTACGCACTCAACCCACCCTACGAAGAAGTAGGGTGCGTTAATGAAATGTAACGCACCGTTGACCATTACAATGTTAATGAAATGTCAACACCGTTCATGCTCTCAATTGGCTGGCGGTGGGTTACGCACTCAACCCACCCTACGAAGAAGTAGGGTGCGTTAATGAAATGTAACGCACCGTTGACCATTACAATGTTAATGAAATGTCAACACCGTTCATGCTCTCAATTGGCTGGCGGTGGGTTACGCACTCAACCCACCCTACGAAGAAGTAGGGTGCGTTAATGAAATGTAACGCACCGTTGACCATTCAAATGTTAATGAAATGTCAACACCACTCCTACTCTCCATTGGCGGTGGGTTACGCACTCAACCCACCCTACGAAGGAGTAGGGTGCGTTAATGAAATGTAACGCACCGTTGACCATTCAAATGTTAATGAAATGTCAACACCGTTCATGCTCTCAATTGGCTGGCGGTGGGTTACGCACTCAACCCACCCTACGAAGAAGTAGGGTGCGTTAATGAAATGTAACGCACCGTTGACCATTCAAATGTTAATGAAATGTCAACACCACTCCTACTCTCCATTGGCGGTGGGTTACGCACTCAACCCACCCTACGAAGGAGTAGGGTGCGTTAATGAAATGTAACGCACCGTTGACCATTCAAATGTTAATGAAATGTCAACACCACTCCTACTCTCCATTGTTAATGAAATGTCAACACCACTCCTACTCTCAATTGGCGGTGGGTTACGCTACCCTAACCCACCCTACGAAGGAGTAGGGTGCGTTAATGAAATGTCAACACCGTTGACCATTACAATGTTAATGAAATGTCAACACCGTTCATCATTACCATGTCAGGAGTAGAGCGATCGCATTTTTTCCCCCACTTTCCCAGAGTTGGAATTAACCGTCGATGAAGTATTGACAGCGAGTGGCATTCGCGAGTTATAATAGATTGAATAGTGCCACCCACTATAGCTATACTTGTGATGAGTGTCACCATTCCACGGTTTCTACGTCTTATCGGGGTTGAGAATCATGGCGAAATGTCCCGTTTGTGAAACGGAATATACACCAAATGAGGTGGAAACCTGTTCCGTGTGTGGTTATGACCTGACACCCTATCCCCCTGTGATTGGTGGGATACCCTCCGGGTTTTTGGAGAAGGAGAAAAAACGCATTGCCGCCGCCAAGCGGGTTTGGCAATTGTCTCAGTCTCAGGTAGAATAGGCACAGTTGATGGTCTCTCACCTGTAGTCTTACGGAGATAAAATGACTCAGCCAATTGACGGTTTTACCACTACTCAATCACGCCTAGAATCGCAGATAGAAGCGATCGCATCTCAACTTCAATCCCAATCGTTACAGATAGAAGCGATCGCATCTCAATCCCAATCACGGCTAGAATCGCAGATAGAAGCGATCACATCTCAACTAGAATCGCAGATAGAAGCGATCGCATCTCAACTCCAATCCCAATCACGCCTAGAATCGCAGATAGAAGCGATCGCATCTCAACTAGAATCCCAGAGAAAAGCGATCGCATCTCAACTCCAATCCCAATCACGCCTAGAATCGCAGATAGAAGCGATCGCATCTCAACTAGAATCCCAGAGAAAAGCGATCGCATCTCAACTAGAATCGCAGGTCAAAGCGATCGCATCTCAACTCCAATCCCAATCACGCCTAGAATCGCAGATAGAAGCGATCGCATCTCAACTCGAGTCGATAACTGAAGCAGTGGTAGATACTCCCATCGTGTCTTCTTCTGGTTTTGATTATACCGAACTCGACAGATTATTGAAATCAGGCCAGTGGAAAGCTGCCGACGAAGAAACGGCTAAGATGATGTTAGCGGTGGCCCGACAAACCCAACGGGGATATTTAGACGAGGATGATATCAAAAACTTTCCCTGCGAGGATTTGCGAATCATCGATGGTCTTTGGGTTAAACACAGCAGGGGACGCTTCGGGTTGAGTGTCCAGAAGCAAATTTACATCAATTGTGGAGGATTGCCTGATGGAAGCATACCAAGTGATACAATATGGGAGCGCTATTGCGGGGAGGTGGGATGGCGAGTGAATGGGTCGTATATATCTAGGTCTGATTGCACGTTTTCGGCGGCGGCTCCCCGTGGCCATCTTCCCGTGGGGGGGGGGTTTGTATGTTATTGTGGGTGGTTTAGCGGGTTAGGGCGTGGGGGGGTTTACATTATATCATCTTCTCTCGCGCACAGACTTGTAACCTGTAGCATATAACCACTTCAGGCAGTCCCTAGTGGTGCGTTAATGAAATGTAACGCACCGTTGACCATTACAATGTTAATGAAATGTCAACACCACTCATAACTCATACTCTCCATTGGCGGTGGGTTACGCTACGCTAACCCACCCTACGAAGGAGTAGGGTGCGTTAATGAAATGTAACGCACCATTGACCATTACAATGTTAATGAAATGTCAACACCACTCCTACTCTCCATTGGCTGGCGGTGGGTTACGCACTCAACCCACCCTACGAAGGAGTAGGGTGCGTTAATGAAATGTAACGCACCATTGACCATTACAATGTTAATGAAATGTCAACACCGTTCATGCTCTCAATTGGCTGGCGGTGGGTTACGCTACGCTAACCCACCCTACGAAGGAGTAGGGTGCGTTAATGAAATGTAACGCACCATTGACCATTACAATGTTAATGAAATGTCAACACCGTTCATGCTCTCAATTGGCTGGCGGTGGGTTACGCTACGCTAACCCACCCTACGAAGGAGTAGGGTGCGTTAATGAAATGTAACGCACCATTGACCATTACAATGTTAATGAAATGTCAACACCGTTCATGCTCTCAATTGGCTGGCGGTGGGTTACGCTACGCTAACCCACCCTACGAAGGAGTAGGGTGCGTTAATGAAATGTAACGCACCATTGACCATTACAATGTTAATGAAATGTCAACACCACTCCTACTCTCCATTGGCGGTGGGTTACGCTACGCTAACCCACCCTACGAAGGAGTAGGGTGCGTTAATGAAATGTAACGCACCATTGACCATTACAATGTTAATGAAATGTCAACACCACTCCTACTCTCCATTGGCGGTGGGTTACGCTACCCTAACCAACCCTACGAAGGAGTAGGGTGCGTTAATGAAATGTAACGCACCATTGACCATTACAATGTTAATGAAATGTCAACACCACTCCTACTCTCCATTGGCGGTGGGTTACGCTACCCTAACCAACCCTACGAAGTCTTACTTCTCCACTGGTGGTAGAAACTGGGTTTCTAGTTCCTCTCGGTGGGTTATAGTAGCATAAAGCCGGGTTTCCCTGCACCCGGTTGTCGTGATGTATCGGGTTGGGAATGATGGAGAAATGTCCCGTTTGTGAAACCGAATATACACCAAATGAGGTGGAAACCTGTTCCGTGTGTGGTTATGACCTGACACCCTATCCCCCTGTGATTGGTGGGATACCCTCCGGGTTTTTGGAGAAGGAGAAAAAACGCATTGCCGCCGCCAAGCGGGTTTGGCAATTGTCTCAAAAACGCATTGCGGCAGCCAAGCGGGTTTGGCAATTGTCTCAGTCTCAGGTAGAGTCCGCACAGGCGATGGTTTCTCAGTTGCAGTCTCAGTTAGATGAGACCACCCGGAAAATTGACGGTTTTACCACTACTCAATCACGGCTAGAATCTCAGATAGAAGCGATCGCATCTCAACTCCAATCCCAGAATGAAGCGATCGCATCTCAATCGCAATCACGGCTAGAATCGCAGATAGAAGCGATCGCATCTCAACTCCAATCCCATAATGAAGCGATCGCATCTCAACTCCAATCACGGCTAGAATCGCAGATAGAAGCGATCGCATCTCAACTCCAATCCCAATCGTCACAGATAGAAGCGATCGCATCTCAACTCCAATCCCAATCGTCACAGAATGAAGCGATCGCATCTCAATCCCAATCACGGCTAGAATCGCAGATAGAAGCGATCGCATCTCACCTCAAATCCCAGAGAAAAGCGATCGCATCTCAACCTAAGCAGATTTCAAAACCAGTGCCAGATACTCGCATCCTGTCTTCTTCTGGTTTTGATTATAGCCAACTCAACAGATTATTGAAATCAGGCCAGTGGAAAGCTGCCGACGAAGAAACGGCTAAGATGATGTTAGCGGTGGCGGGACAAACCGGGAGATATTTAGACGACGATGATATCAAAAACTTTCCCTGCGAGGATTTGCGAATCATCGATGGTCTTTGGGTCAAACACAGCAACGGACGCTTCGGGTTTAGTGTCCAGAAGCAAATTTACATCAATTGTGGAGGTAAGCCTGATGGAAGCTATCCAGGTGATACAATATGGAAGCGGTATTGTGACGAGGTGGGATGGCGAGTGAATGGGTCGTATCTATCATTAATCACGTTTTCGGCGGCGGCTCCCCGGGGCCATCTACCCTTCGGTTGGCGTAAGGTGAGGGTTATGGGCGGTTCAGCTTCTCTCGCGCACAGACTTGTAACTTGTAGCATATAACCACTTCAGGCAGTTGTCAAGTTCTTGTTTTCGGCAACTTTTTCACAGAAACATCGGCTTTTTCCTTATGGGGTGGCTTTGACCAACTTTTGGGCGACTTCTGCAACCTGATAACTTTCTATATCCGGGATATTCCCAGGAAGTTTCATCTGTCGGGGAGATGTATTTTTCCCACTGAGTGAAGAAACCCCGTTTCTATCAGGGTTATGGGTAAATACGGAAAGATGTCGGTAGTAACTGGGTTTCTGAAGCCGATCGCATCTATAATATGAATAGCCCTGCATCCACAGTCAAAAACCCGCGATGGCATCATATAAAATCGGTCTGGACTTCGGCACCACCAACTCCACTATATCCTACCTGGAAAACGGCGAACCGGTCGCCTTTAAATATGGCGGACAACAATCAATTCCCTCCTTCATCGCCTACGAAGACGACGGCTATATCGACATCGGAAAAGCGGCTAGACAAGCAGCAGCCAACGACCCGCAACTAGAAAGTTACGGTAACTTTAAAATGGACTTGCCGCTAACGGAAAACTTTGCCAATAATTACTCATCCCAACATACCCCCATCACCGTTACCACCGACTACCTGCGACAACTCCTCCTCTTCCCAGAAAATACCTACAGCTTCCGCCGCCAACAGGGGGAAATCGAGGGTTTGGTGGTGTCGGTGCCGGAAATTTGGCAGCGAGATATCTACAACCGGGGACGGGAAAACCTGCAAACTTTAATTGCCCAGAATTTGGGACTAGAAAAACAACTGATTCAACTGGTGAGTGAACCGGTGGCAGCCGCCGCCTATTACGCCTGGGAAACCCAACGCCGACACCAACGGGAAAATCAGGAACCTTTCCAAGGTAATCTCCTCGTTTGCGATATGGGTGGGGGAACTTTTGATGTCAGTTTGTGCCGCCTTTATGGAGACAAAAAGGTTGAGGTTTTGTACTTCGACGGAGAAGGCGATCGCGGTTTAGACTCAGCCGGGGTAGCCTTCGATCGCCGTTGTGTTATCCAAGCCTACCAACAAAAAAACCGCACAGAACCCGACCTCCACAGCCAGGAATTTATGCACCTCCTACAGACCTTTGAAACGGTCAAAATCGAGGGGCATGACCGATACACCAGAAAACTCAAAAACTACTGCAAAAGCCCTTCAGACTTCGCAGAAGCCACGCTCTATAGCTTTTCTAGTGGCTATACCATCACCAACGGGCAAGTTTACCAAGCCTTCCAGCCGATCGCCGAGGGAATTTGCCGAGTATTAGAACGGGTAAATCAGTGGATGGCTAAACATCAGCAAGAATGCGATCGCATTTTTTTAGTGGGGGGATTTTGTCAGTTTTACCTAGTGCAAAAAACCATCCTAGATGCCCTAAAAATAACGGAGACAGACCCCCGAGTTGATAATGATTTTAACCTGATTCAGAGTGCCTTTGCCATTTCCTACGGTGCTTGTTTAATCGCCAATGGTTTAGTCCAACCCAGCGAAACCTACATCCACACTATCGGTATTGTGGTGGATATAATCACGGCTTCTATGGAAGTAGAAAAAACATTTATTCCCATCATTGAAGGAGGCACAAATTTAGACGACCTCGCCTCGGTATGCTTGGCGAATATCCCCCCTCTGGAAGCATTCCACGACACCCCAGAGGTGATATTAGGGGTGATTCCCCAATCCAAGGGACCAATTTTTAAAAAGGTTTTACCGGATACGGTCAAACTCCCAATCAGCGCCACCTCAGAAAAATGGCGGGTGGGAATGCGGGTGAACCGTTCCCAAGTAGCTTATTTGGCGATCGTCTCGGTGGGGGGAAAGCGAAAAGTTGAATATGAACTGGGAAATATCATCGCGCAAATGTTCCCAGGTTTTGTCATGCGTGAGGACGAATTTATCAACTGATTACCGAGGAAATATGGCGGTTTTTTTAGGCTACCCAAAAACTCTGCCACCAGGGGAGGAAATACCCCCCTAGGGTTTAAGTGCTATTCAACCGGGGATTAATGGGATTTTATTCAACTTCACTGACCCGCAACTGATAACGACCACGTCCAGTAGCATCATAGGAGTTGACAATCACCCGATAGGTTCCCGTTTCCGGTAAGGTAATAATGATGCGTGAATTGGTGTTAGTTTCATCAATATCATCATTTTCTTCCAGCAGTTCATCTTGGGGATTAAACAATGCTAAATAGGTGTCAAACTCAGAACTTTCCAGGAGAATCTTAACCCTTTTCCCAGCCTCCCCAAAGAAAGTATGTTGATGGAATAAACTACCATCAGTGGGCAAAACTGGATCGCCATCTCTCAGTTCCCCCTCTTCCAACAAAATAATTTCTCCCACGACAGGTTCTGTATCTTGCTGGGGTAAAGACTCCGACTCGGGGAGGGGGGTATCAACGGCATCAGGTTCCATACCTTGAGCCAAAGAAGACTCTGAGGGAGCGAAAGAAGACTCTGAGGGAGCGAAAGAAGACTCTGAGGCGATCGCAGAAGAAAAAGGCAGTAGAATCGAAATGGGCAGAAGTGCGAATAGACTGGTGGCTGTAGCCGCGAAAACTTTAATAAGCATAAAAGACCTCAAACAACAAATTAGATTGACCAACCACCAACAGAAACAGTTTCCTCAGCATCAAACCTTATATAGAAACTTCACGAACTGTCAGCAGGTACTGACCACGACCGGTACTATCAAAAGCGTTAACCACGACTCGATAAGGACCAGTAGCAGGGAGAGTCACGGTCAGGCGGGAATTGGTATCGGCATTACTGATATCATCATTTTCACCAACCAGGCGACCATTGGGACCAAACAGCGCCAAATAAGTATCAAAATCAGAACTGGTTAGATCAATTCTCACCGATTGACCGGCCTCTCCATCAAAACTATACTCACGGTAAAGACTACCATCAGAAGGAAGTACAGAAGCGCTGTTAGGGTCTAACATTCCCGATTGACGCAAAATGACATCATCAGAAGAAGAGGGTAACTCGGAACGGCGATCGCCTGCAACCCGCAACCTTAATCGATAGTTTCCGGTTTCTCCAGCCTGGTAGGAGTTAGCCAGCAGGGTATAAGTGCCAGTGGCAGGTAATGTCACCTCAATGCGGGCATTGGTATTATCGCCCCCATCATCATCCTGAGCCAATTCATTGCCATCAATATCGAGTAGAATCAAATAGGAGTCGAAATCATCACTCATCATGTCGATGATTACCCGCTGACCTCGCTGCCCATCAAAAGTATAAAGATTGTAAAAACTGTTATCAACGGGTAGAACATTAGCACCTTCTGCTAGAACTCCCCTAACCTCCTGACCGTCTAATGATAAGTGTTTGGCATCCTGATTGTTAAACATAATCGGACGCTGTTGCTGGGCGGTGCGGGGGGCGCGTCCTTCTTTGGCGGCTTGCAAAAATGGGGGTACATTGTCTACGGAAATGGCAAAACCAATGCCAATATTGCCACCTCCACGACCTCTAGTAAAAATGGCGGTATTCACGCCAATTAATTCCCCTTGACTATTCAGCAGGGGTCCGCCAGAGTTACCTGGGTTGATAGCAGCATCAGTCTGAATTAAATTCCGTTCCTGGTCAATGCGGCTGACAATGCCGACGGTAAAGGTATTTTGGAATTGACCGAAGGGATTACCAATGGCAAAGGCCCTTTGTCCTACTCTGACGGAACCGGGTCTAGCAATGGGAATGGTCGGCAAATTTCTAGCATTGCGAATCCTCAGCAAAGCCAAATCTAGCCCATTCTCGCCATAAGCAACTACATCGGCAACCATTTTACGACCATCGGCAAGTGTTACCTCTACCTGACCGCCTTGGGAGACAACATGGGCGTTGGTAAGCACCATACCATCTGCGCTGATAATTGCACCGCTACCATTAGCTTTATCTGTGTTGATGGAAACTACAGCAGGACTGGCTGTTTCATAAACCCGGATATTCGTTTGTTCCTCGATATCGGAAGCGATGAGAATAGGAGAGGACTCTGGTTCGGTGATGGGGGAAATGGCACTAGCTGGGGCTATATTCAGACCTAGGCTGGTGCTAAGAGTTAAAAATCCAGATGTTATAATATTTAAGAATATATGCTGGTTCATCATGACTGTTTCCCTGATCAGGTATTTGGCTGTCAACTAGGGTGGGGGTTATGCTATTGATTGGATTTTTCTGGGGGAACAAAATTTAGAGCGATCGCTACTTGGGGGAAAATTACCACTACCTTCTAGTTTGACATACTCTACCCAAAACCCGGAAACTCTACCGGGAGTTTAGGGTATATTTAGGGCTTGACCGTATCGGTTATACACGACAATATCCCACTGCCCATTGAGACTAGACTCGAAAGCAATTACACTGGCATCAGCGTTAATGGTGGGATGGCGTACTTGAGCGTTGAGGCTGTCGGTCAGGTTTCTGAGTTGGCGGGTGTTTCGGTTATATAAATAAATATCTGATTGTCCGCCACGGGTAGAATTGAAAACAATATAATTCCCGTCGCTGGAAATGGCGGGTTCTGAGGCGATCGCATCTATGGAATTTAAGCCGGGTAGATCGATAAATTCGGCTTGTTGGCGATCATAAAGATAGATGTCTTGACGACCTTGGCGATCGGATGCGAAAACTAGATAATCAGAAGATATCTGGGGGTTCATCTCAGAACTGGGAGAGTTTACACTGTTTCCGCTCTTGTCGGGGGGTAAATTTAACAGTCGGGGATAGCCACCACAACCGCTAACCATTCCCACACAAATTACTAATAATCCGATTATAAATAGACGTTGGTAATATGGGTTGATCATGATTCAGACAAAGAGGTTTCTGTGTCGAGTTCAATATTCGGACCGCGATCGATAATTTCAATATCCCACTGACCTCGCCTAGATCCCTCAAAGCTGATATAACGACCATTAGGGCTGATGTGAGGATGTCTGACAGCACCTCGATATCCACGGGTGAGCATTTCTAATCGGTAGGTAAGGCGATCGTATAAGTATATATCAGCACGGCCTGAGTCATTGGCGCTATAAACTATATAACGCCCGGTATAACTTAGACTGGGGCTTTCCATTACTGTTAGCGATCGCCTCAATTCTAGCAAGGTTTTATAGCTACGTCGCCGCAGGTCATACAGGAACAATTGATTTTGACCTTCTCGGTTAGACACAAATGCCAAAAAACGACCGTTTCCACTTAATGCGGGTTGCTCATCGGTGGCTATGCTATTGATAGCACCATCAACCATAGAAGAATTGATGGCTACTGAACTACAGCCCACCATGAGCGCCTGAAACAGCAATAAAACCGCCAGGACGAATTTCGCCCTACCAGTCCCCTGACTCCGCCGCCAGGGAAATATTTTTCCCCACAGTCGGCTTTTAGAGTATTGGAAAATCCTAGTATTCCCCAGAGCGGTTGTAATCATCATCTGAGTAGTCTACTGGACGATACTCTACATAGTCGGTGGTCGCCACATCCCTCCGGTCTGGTCGATTGGCGGCTCTGGAAGACCGAGAAGACCGACTTCTGGGGGGTGATGGTTCATCTGTATCTGAGTAGGAGTATCCCACACTCTCAGCGCCGCTGCGGTCTACTGATGCAGGTCTACTGCTGCGAGTCCGACTCGGGCGACTATCGGTTTCTAGGTCAGATTCCCAGCCGTCTGATCTGGGTCTGCTGCTACGGTCGGGCGCAGTTCTGGGGCGCGATTTGCTACGTTCTACGGAACTATTGACGGCGCTACTACTGCGACGACTACTTGGGCGACGACGCTCCGATTCTGTATCATACATATCGGATTTGGAGGGGCGAGAATCTCGGCTTCCGCGAATTTGACGAGCCATGGGGGCGTACTCTTCGACGGGTTCGATTTCATCTAGTTCTGCATCTACCCGATAAACATCACTTACATAGCGATCGTCATCGACAAAAGATGCTCGTTCCTTAGCCTTAGTTGTCGCGACTCCCCGTAGTTTAATACTTTCGACTGCAAAGAAAATAGCAGTCCCAGTTAACATAAACTGACCAAAAGCCAGAATCGGGTCAAGTCTCCATCCCTGAAACAGAAGAATCCCGCCACAGAGTAAACCAACTGCAGCGAAGAAAATATCATGATCACGAGCTAACTTCGGCTTCCACGAACGGAGAAAATATAGCGCGGCACCAGCCACGGCTAGGACAATCCCTAGTAGGCTGCTCCAGTTCAATCCTAAATTGACCATTATCTAAATCTGATACATTTACGCGACATTTTTCCGGTTGTTCCCGGACAATGCGACGATAGCACTATTACCCGTTAAGGTAACAGAGGCGGTATCCCGCAAAGCTTTTCGAAAGATTCCAAAAGCACCGTTCCAGTCCCGTGGTAGAGTGAACCCGCACTCCGGACATCGGAACACTTTTGAGCCACCTAGCTGGGAATGGACACGACCACAGTGAGTACAGGTTTTGCTGGTGTATTCTTCGGTCACATCTACAACTGTTCAGTTATTTCCCCTTGATGTCTCAGGGTTAGTTTGAATCGATAATGCGCCCATGTCAGCATGGCGCGGGCAGTCTTAGACCTGATTAGACGCTTCACCTGACTGGCCATATTGGCAGTCTCGAAGGTGGGCCAAAAAATCCGGCTGTGTTATGGGATGGTCAGGGATGCGACCCAATCAACCAAGGGGTTGAAGTCCTCACCGGGTAATTATTTCGCCCATTTCAGCTCTATTTCATACCCGAAGGTCTCGCACCCATACTTGGTATTGTAGCGCATCGCCCTAATTGGTTCAACTAATCTGCGATTAAATTAAGCTCCAGCTTCAGCCCTATCTTAACTAAAACGACGAAAATCGCGCTAGGTGAGATCCAATAATTAAAAAAACCCCTGTAATGGGGGTTGACAAAATACATTAACTGTGCTATAGGCTCACAGCAAATAAAGCAGGATAAACAGAATAATCCAGATGACATCAACAAAGTGCCAATATAGTTCTGCGGCTTCGGGGCCAAAGTGGGAATCTTTGGTGTAGTGTCCATCTTTGGCGGAACGTACCAACACGCCACTAATGAGGAGAACGCCGAAAGTTACGTGCAAACCGTGAAAGGCAGTTAACACATAAAAGCAACTGGCGTAAAGGTTAGTAGTTAACCCAAACTCTAAGTTACTGTATTCATAAACCTGACCAGCCAAAAAGATAGCGCCCATGATAGCAGTGGCGGCGAACCAGACCCGTAAACCGGCTTGGTCATCGTTTTTAATGGCTTTGTTGCCGCGATTCATGACAAAGCTACTAGAAATCAGGATGAGGGTATTAATTCCGGGTAAGAGTAGTTCCCGTTCAATGCCTTCTGGGGGCCACTGTGCGGACATGGCGCGATAAATTAAATAAGCAGAAAACATCCCTAGAAAGATCATGCTTTCTGCGACTAGGAAAACGACGACCCCTAGAATACGATGATCTGGGTGTTCCTCATGGTGCTGCCCTGAAGAAGCGATCGCCTCTGTAGCTAAGTTGGTAGTAGTTTGGGACTTGTCAACTGATGTAAATTGCATGAAATTCTAATCCAAGTTGTGTAATACAAACTGCTAATCACGGCCGAACTTGAGAGGAAGTCCGACCGCTTAAATTAGGAATTTCTAGGGATGATTGTCAGAATCAGAATCCTGGATATCTCCTAGTAATGATGAAGACTGCGCCTCGGAAACGGGAACCCCGATTTCTTTATTGCGGGGGGGTACACCACTAGCCATTTCTTTGAGACGCGCACGAATTGACAAGGTTTTCTTCATACCATAGTCGTAGGGTCCAGTTCTCAATACTGGGGTGGTGTGGAAATTCTCAATGGGGGGAGGAGAAGAGGTCATCCATTCCAGGGTTAAAGCATCCCAGGGGTTTCCGGGTGCTTTGGGACCTTTTAGCCAACTCCAAACGGCATTGATGATAAAGGGAAAAGTAGAAACCGCCAGAATGTAAGTACCAATGGTACAAACCACATTGAGTTCTGTAAATCGGGGGTCATACATGGCAACCCGACGGGGCATTCCTTGCAGTCCCAAAATGTGCATGGGCATAAAGGTCATGTTAGCGCCAATTAAGGTCAGCACAAAGTGAACAATACCCCAATTTTCATTCATCATGCGCCCGGTCATTTTGGGGAACCAGTGGTAAATTCCGGCAAAAATACCAAATACTGCGCCGCCAAATAAGACATAGTGAAAGTGGGCCACGATAAAGTAGGTGTCGTGGACGTGGATATCAAAGGGTACGGAAGCGACCATGACTCCTGTTACGCCACCAATGACAAAGGTAGCAATAAAACCCATGGCGAACAACATGGCGCTATTGAGGCGGAGTTTGCCTCCCCAAATGGTGGCCAGCCAACCAAAGACTTTAATTCCGGTGGGAACGGCGATGATCATGGTGGTGATCATAAAGAACATCCGCAGCCAACCGGGAGTCCCGCTGGTGAACATATGGTGCGCCCAGACAATTAAGCCGAGGAAACTAATGGCGAGACTAGAATAGGCGATCGCCTGATAACCAAAAATCGGCTTACGCGCATGAACGGGGAGAATATCGGAGATCAGCCCAAAAAAGGGCAGAATCATGATGTAAACCGCCGGGTGTGAGTAAAACCAAAATAAGTGCTGGTAAACCACAGGGTCGCCGCCTCCGGTGGGGTTAAAGAAATTGGTTCCCGCCAATAGGTCAAAGGAGAGCAAAATCAAGGCGGCGGCGAGGACGGGGGTGGAGAGTAAAATCAGGGCGGAAGCTGCTATCATTGCCCAACACATAAGGGGCATATCATTTAGCCCCATGGTGGGTATACGCATTTTAAAGATGGTGACGGAGAAGTTGACGGCTCCTAAAATTGATGAGGTTCCCAATAGCAAAATACTGAGAATCCAAATTTCTTCGCCGACTTTACCTGTCACTAAACTGAGGGGAGGATAGGAGGTCCAACCCGCTTGGGGCGCTTCGATGAGGAAACTGGCTAATAATAGCAGTCCGCCGGGGGGAATTAGCCAGAAGGCGACGGCGTTAAGTTTCGGAAAAGCCATATCCCTGGCTCCAATCATCAGCGGAATTAGATAATTGGCAAATCCTGCCCCCGCCGGGACGATCCACAGGAAGATCATGATCGTTCCGTGGACGGTGAATAGACTGTTATACATTTCTGGATCGACCAGATCCGGGTCGGGGGTGGCTAGTTCGGTGCGGACTATACCAGCCATAAACCCGCCAATTAGATAAAAGATAAAGGAGGTGACCAGATATTGAATCCCGATCACTTTATGGTCGGTGCTGAAGCCGAAAAAGTCCAGAGGGCGACGTTCTCCCTCTTGGTTACTCATGGCTGAGTCGCCTGTGATGTTTATTTGTGCTTGAGCCATATATCAAACAGTGAAAGGGTTAACCTGAGTTGGGGCTATGTGTTCAGGAAATGATGAGATTTGGGCGCTAAAGTCCGACAACCCCATGGTGATGTCGCAACTGTGCGATCGCATTATGCTGCTCAATCCCCATTTGTGCCACATAAGGGGCGAGAAATTCACCCTCGGACATATCCCTGGGATTAGTGGCTACGGTGGGTTGTTGGTCTGGGTTGTTAGCAAAGCTATTTTCTGCTACCCAGGCTTCAAATTCTTCGGGGGTATGAACTACCATTGCTGTCCGCATGGCTCCGTGATAACCGCCACAGAGTTCGGCACAAACTACATTATAGGTTCCGACTTGGTTGGCTGTAAACCTCAGTTCGGTTGTGCGTCCGGGGATAGCGTCTTGTTTAAGGCGGAGTTCAGGAACCCATAAGGCGTGAATCACATCTTGGGCGCTGATGTTTAATTGCACTTCCTGACCAGCGGCTACATGAAGTTCGCCGGAAATTACCCCTTGATTTTGATAGTTAAAGATCCAGGCATATTGAAGACCATTAACATCAATAGTTATATCGGCAGGTGAGCCTATTCGTGAGGGAGATGCACCAATCCCTAGGGAGATTTGCTGACCTCCTGGGGTGATATCTTCTGCATCATATAAAGAAGCGGCGATCGCTGCTCCCGACATCTTAGCGTGATCCGCCATGGAATGGGAACCCGATGCCATAGGGTCTAGTCCCCCCATTTGGTTATATATGTCGAAACTATAAATTCCGATCCCCAAAACGATAACTGCTGGAATTGCCGTCCACACAATTTCTAGGGGAATATTGCCATGAATAGGGGGGCCGTCGGTATTGTCTCCGGGACGGCGACGGAACCGAATTAAGGAGACGACTAAAGCCCCCTCAACTAATAGCACCAAACCAAAGGCAATGGTCATCATCAAATCAAAAAGTTGATCGACCTCTGCTGCTTCGGGAGAAGCTGCTACAGGTAATAAGTCATGGTTCTGACCATACCAGAGGCTAATCAGAGTAATGGCAATCCCGACTAACAAAGTCCAGATTGAGCTAGGAATGTTCACGAAAACCCCCTGCTGTAAAAGTTCTATCGCCATCCTATCTTACAGCAATTGACCAAACTGCACAGATGACCCAGGGCGGCGGAGAGTGAAAGTTGCACAGTTGGGGCAGATAAGTCAAAATTATGCCATTGACTAGGTGTGAGACTCATGACCAATACTGTCTATCAGACTGACCAAATCTCAACCCAACAACTTCCTCAAGAAAAAATTCGCCGCCTGGTGTGGAAGCTATGTATCGCTACTTGGCTACTGATGGCTGTTGGTAGTGCTACTAGGGTGATGAATGCCGGATTGGCTTGCCCGGATTGGCCTTTGTGTTATGGTCAACTGGTTCCTACGGCTCAGATGAATTTGCAAGTTTTCTTAGAATGGTTTCACCGACTCGATGCCGGCCTAATTGGTTTGGGTACAACCTACTTAGTGGGTTTATCCTGGTGGCATCGACAACATCTTCCGGGCTGGATGCCTTGGGCTTCTACTTTCGCCCTGTTTCTGGTGGTGTTTCAGGGGGTTCTCGGTGGTTTGACTGTGACTGAACTATTGCGGTTTGATATCGTTACGGCTCATCTGGGAACTGCGTTATTATTTTTCTCGACCCTAATGGCGATCGCTTTTACTCTGATGCCTTATCAGGGAACTGGTAATGCTGGATATTTGCCCTGGGTGAGTCTGGCTGCTGCTGTCCTGGTATATCTCCAAAGCCTCTTAGGTGGCTTGGTCGCTTCTCAGTGGGCTTTGCATCAGTGTTTTGGTGCTTCTCAACTGTGCGGGGTGATGAATGGTCATATCCTGGGAGTAGTCCCGCCTACTTTGATGACTCTTTTTGTGGTGACTTTAGCTAGGCGTACTTCTGCCCTTAATCCGATGATACGACGATTGGCATTAGGGGCGGGTCTTTGTGTGATTGCACAAATTTTGTTAGGTGTGGCAACCTTTAAGCTACATTTACAGGTTGAACCTCTCACGATCGCCCATCAGGGCATGGGAGCTATACTATTAGGCATTTTAGTCGCTCTCACTGTTTTGGGATGCCGCGATCGCCAAGTGTCTCCCCAGGAAAATCGCCGATTTTTGGGGATATAACTCGATTTAATTGACCAAGGACTAGGGCCATTATCCCGGAAATATGGGCTCGGTGTTCTGATTAACTACTCATAACCAATTGATCCATGCAAGAGATTATTCAGACTAACTCATCTCGACACCACAATAACCCGCTACAAGTGCTGAAAAGCTACTATCAACTTACTAAACCTCGAATTATTTTGTTATTGCTGATTACAACGGCGGCGGGAATGTGGTTGGCTGCAGAAGGGGAAGTTGATCCTCTGCTGCTGTTGGTGACTATGGTGGGGGGAACCTTAGCTTCTGGGGCTGCTAATACCATTAACTGTCTTTACGACAGTGATATTGACTATATTATGGAACGTACCCGCTGGCGGCCTATTCCTTCGGGACGGGTTAAGCCTCGCGATGCCATGATTTTTGCGATCGCTTTAGCGATTGCTTCTTTTACCCTCCTAACTGTTTTTGCTAACCTCCTGGCTGCTTTATTGGCTATGTCCGGTATTGTCTTCTATGTGGCAATTTACACCCACTGGCTGAAGCGCCACAGTACCCAAAATATTGTCATTGGCGGCGCAGCCGGGGCTATCCCTCCCCTGGTAGGATGGGCAGCAGTTACCGGAGATTTGAGTTGGGCCGCCTGGTTGCTGTTTGTGATTATCTTTTTATGGACTCCTCCCCATTTTTGGGCCTTGGCTATTATGATCCGCGATGAATACCAGGATGTCGGTGTCCCTATGCTGCCAGTTATTGAGGGAGATGAACTCACAGCACAACAAATTTGGATTTATAGTCTGGTTTTGATTCCTACCAGTCTGTTATTGGTTTATCCCCTCCATACCAGTGGCTGGGTTTATGGGGCGATCGCTTTGGGGTTGGGGGCAGTTTTTCTCCAGAAAGCCTGGGAATTACTCCAAACTCCCCATAACCGTGATGTGGCGCGATCGCTATTCAAGTATTCTATTCTGTATCTGATGCTACTCTGTGCGGGTATGGTGGTTGATAGTCTCCCTGCTACCCATGAGATGACTATGGCTGTCGCGCACACTTGGCAAACTTGGATGGGAGTTAATAGTTGACAGTTCACCGTTGACCGTTGACAATTGATTCATTCCCCTATTCCCGACCTGACCGGGGGTAGGGGTTTTTGTCCTGATATGAAAGAAATTGATCAAGTCGTCGCCGCCTTGGAGAGTCAAGACTATCGAGAGGCGGCGAAATTACTTAAAAAATTACAAAAGGAATCGCCCCAAAATCCCTGGGTACAGTTTTATATCGGACGCTGGTATGAGGCGACCGATAAATTAGCGTCCGCTGAAAAGGTTTATCGAAAATTACTGAAAACTACCACCAATCCTAAAGTTATTGACCAGGCGCGTCAGGGGGTCAAGCGGTTAGAAGCTATTGAACAACAACGCCGCCAAAATGCGATCGCAGATGCTAAGACTAATCCCCGCAATTGTGAACCGGGAGTTTTGATATTAGAACCTATTGCGCCAGAAGATAAGCCAGAGGCTGCCAAAACTTTGGCACGGATTCTCAAAACTGATGCCTATAGCGCTCGGATGCAGTTACAAAGTAAAGGATGGCGACTTTATAAGACTGGAGAAATGGGAGAGTTGGGGGTGTATGGTCAAGAAATGCGATCGGCTAATATTCCCGTGTTTTGGGTGTCTTTAACTGACCTGGAAAAATTGCACGTTTTTCGGGTCTGTTATGTGCAATCTCTGTATCCACAATTGGGGGTGGTTTGTTTGGATGAAAGCGATCGCCTGGGAATGTTAAATTTGAATTGGTCCGAAGTTAGCCACCGTGTCGAAGGTTTATTACCTTTATTTGCCGAAACTATGGATTATGATCCTCGCCGCAGTAGAGGCGATCGCTTTCGCCACAAGGAAGTTACCCAGGACTATGCCAAAATCCATGATCTGCATTTACCAGGTCGTCATTCCATTATCAGGTTTTGTGATGTCACATTAGATTTTCATCAGGGTATTCAGTTGTCAACAGCCGAAAATAAACAAACTTCACGTCTTCAGTGGAATAGTTTATTAGATAGGTTTAATCAAAACCTGGACAATATACCAGTCTCGTCAGAATTTACCGCTTTTGCTGAAACCGTCTTGGATTATACACAACTTCTCAGTAGGATTAAATCTTATATCGATTTAGAACGACAGTCCGAGACTCCCTGGGACCCAGCCTTTCAGCTTTATAGTGGCTTGCTTTTTCTTAAATGGTCTCAGCATTAGCAATTATGCAATTACGGCCTTTACTTTTCGCTTCATAAAGCGCAGCATCAGCTAGTTTAATTAATGATTCTGGACTGCGATCGTGATTGGGGACTTGACAAGCAACCCCCAACGAGAGAGTCACATAGCCGGAAACCTCCGATTTCTGATGTTCAATTTCTAGGGCTCTGATCTGATGTTGAATTTTATCAGCTACCTGTAATGCTCCCTTAATCCCAGTATTAGGTAATACTATCACAAATTCTTCCCCGCCATAGCGACTAGCAAGATCCGTAGAACGTTGGGCACAATTTTCTAAGATTTTCGCAATTTGTTTAAGGCATTCATCCCCCATCTGGTGGCCGTAGGTGTCATTATAGGCTTTAAAAAAGTCTACATCACACATAATCACAGATATGGGTGCAGTTTCCCTTAATAACCTTTGCCATTCCCTTTTTAAGTGCAGATCGAACTGTCGCCGATTCGCCACTCCGGTTAATCCGTCTAGGCTGGCTAGGCGTTCCAATTCTTGATTAACTGTTTGCAATTTCGCGTGTAATTCTCCCTGTTGAATAGCTACAGCAATGGGAGTAGCAATAGACCGCAACGCTTCGATTTCCTCCGGTTGCCAACCTCGGGTATTATCGCACTGATGAATGACCAGTAAACCCCATAAACAATTGGGGGATTCAGTTGGCTGTGACCGCAAATCTGGGTGGCGATGAATAATCGGTAAAATGAGCTTAGACTTCACTTGTAACCCATCTAATTTATTCCGTAAATTGATGGGAATATTGGCTTTATCAACATTAGATATAGACCAAATTTTTAGATAATTAGCAGCAGCCATCTCCGTGATAACTTCCGATAAACCAGAGTAGTTAATTGTCGTTCCTAACAAAGGTTGCCAAGGGGGGGATACTGACTCCATAACTACCCGATAATTGCCATCATTTTCTAGGCGATAAATTAAAGCGCGATCGCTCACAAGAAATTCCCGAATTTGATTAACAGTACATTCTAAAACTTGTTCTAAATCTATACATTCATGAAGGCTTTGGACAATTGCCCTTAACATTCTTTCCCGTTCCGCATGACTCCATAGTTCTTGTTCTGCTTCCTGACGTTCCGTGATATCTGTGGAAACTACCAATAAATATGGGGTTTGACCATCATTACCAATTAACGGTATTTTGTTGGTCTGAAACCAACGAACTTCTCCATTATTTAACCTGACGGGTTCCGCGGCAATTAGTCGCGGTTTACCAGAAGTCATAATTTCGCGATCGCTTGCCAAAATATAATCATTGTTATACTGCTTATGATTCAAGTCTGAATGGGTTTTGCCCATCATATTATCTACAGTAGTTTCATATAAATTCGCCGTGGCACGATTAGCCAAAGTAAACCTTCCATCCCAATCTTTAATAAAAATCAGATTGGGATTAGCATCAATTACCATCCTTAGTAAAGCCCTTTGTTTTTCTAAAGCTAACTTCGCTATTTCCGATTTATGACTTTCAAAATTTAAACCTAAATCCTGTTCTTTGATTTGGTGTTTCTGACGCTGTAGAGTAATTTGATATCCTATGCGTTTCAGCATTTCTTGTTCATGGAAAGGTTGGGTGAGATAATCCGCCGCACCCACATCAAAAACCGTATGCTTATTCAACAAATCACCCCTGCTTTCCATGATAATAACTGGTATTTTTTGAAATTTTGCTTTCGATTTTAGCCAATTACATAACTCATAGCTATCTCCATCATGTAATTTACTGTCTAACAGAATTAAATTTAATGGCCATGATTGAATGGCATTATAAGCTGGTTTTAATCCTATAACCAGATGAACTTCATATCCATTATTTTGCAAGATACTTTGTGGTAAACTATGATTATCATTTCCCACATTTCCGGCAATCCATAGGATTTTACTTCGGTCTTCCATTAACTGATTCATAAGTCACCCTACTCAAAATCTAATAATTAGCCAAAATCCAGATTTTGAGTATCGCGGAAAAACTTAAATGGCGATGTCTATCAACCCAGATTTTTGGTCAAATTGTTGGCAGTTTACTCAACACAAAAGAAATGGGTTTCAAACAAACACCTTTGGCTTTTGATAAATTTGACAATCCATAATATATATAGTATTCCCAAAATCGATAGCATTATTACAGTGTCACATCCCAGAATTTGAAAAATAGATAAGTAAGTAAGACAGAGAGGACGGCTAGATACAGATATTGATCGAAAAAGCTGTCAGAGATTCGGCCCACTTGCGGCACATTCCTTGTAGCGCTATCAAGTATTAGGCAATTTTTATTAGCAAAAAATGTTAGAAAAAGCCAATTTCTTAATAAACATTTGAGATTGTTTGTGGTGGCTATTAAACCGAAGTCATTTAACATTTCAATACTGGCATAGGCTGTGTGGGGCTGTCAATAGGGTAGTTGCAATCACCCAATGGTCTTAACAAAATGCAACTATTTATTTAAATTTGGGGAAAGTAAAGTAAAACTGTGTGCCGACTCCGGGGTTGGACTCTAGCCAAATTTTGCCCCCATAGCTTTCAATGATTTTTTTACAAATGGATAAACCGATACCTGTACCGGGATACTTTTTGAATGTATGTAGACGGGTAAAGATTTTAAAGATATTCTCAAAATCTTTCGATTCAATACCAATACCATTATCAGCACAACAAAATATCCAGTTAGTGTCAGTTTCTTGACAGGAGATATTGATTGATGGTGCTAAATCATCAGAACGATATTTAATGGCATTACTAATGAGATTTTGGAATACTTCTGTTAGATGAATATGATTAGCTTTTATTTTGGGAAAATTATCATATTGAATAGTCGCATTGTTTTTATCGATTTCCAATCTTAAATCTATCAGTATCTGGGCTAATAATTGGTTGCAATCAATTAATTCTAAATTAGGAGAATGTGTATCACAACCACAATAAATCAATAAATCTTGAATCATCGTTTGCATCCGAATTGACGCATTAATAATATGATTAACATATTCTCTAGGTTTTTCTCTCAATTCATCATGACATTCAATCTGGAGTAATTGAGCAAAAGCCTTTAAGCTAGTCAGAGGTTGCTGTAGGTCATGGGATACCACAGAAGCAAATTGTTCAAGTTCCTGATTAGATCTGAGTAGTTGTTGATTTAGTTGTTCTAGGCGTGCATTTTGTTCGGCTAGTTGTCGCTTTTGGCGCACAATAGTAAGTTGATTTTCAACCCTAGCCAAAATTTCCAGTAATTCAAAAGGCTTAGAAATATAATCAACCCCTCCCACATTAAAGCCTTTCACCTTTTCTGATACATCTTTAAGCGCACTTAAAAAAATGATAGGAATATCCTGAGTTTCGGGTTGTTCTTTAAGGATTTTACAAACCTCATAGCCGTTTAAATTAGGCATCATGATATCCAGTAAAATCAAATCTGGGGGGTCAAATAAAGCTACATTTATGGCTTGTTTACCGTTAATAACCCGCCGAACATCATAACCATTTTCAGTTAACATGGTAAATAAAAACTGTAAATTTTCGGGTTTATCATCGACAATTAAAATATCTCCTTTATTTTGATTAACTGCTACATTATTCATGGGTATATGGCTCCATTAAATCAATAATTTGGTCAAAGTAAAGATGATTAACATACCAAGTTAAAGCTTGAATAATTACCGTATTATCTGGAGGAATTTCAGCAATTAAATCCCTAAGTTGAGACTCCCTAGCTGCCATAGCTGCTCGATAGAACTGTTGAATCCATTGATGGTCTAAAATAGCAATATCCTTTGTAGTTAAGCGAGGAGGCCCTAACTGAGTTGAGGAACGAGAGTTAGAGATAGATTTTGCATAAATATAGTTTACCCCAAGATTGACACTAATGCAATCAAGAAGGGTTTTAATATTAAAAGGTTTATGAATTAAGTCATTACAGCCTGTCGCCAGAATTGACGATCGCTCTGACTCAAAAGCATGAGCGGTAATGGCAATAATGATGGTAGACTGACCCTGTGGAGTTTGTCTAATCTGTTGGGTAGCTTGATAACCGTCCATCACTGGCATTCTCATATCCATTAAAATTAGGTGTGGATGCCACAGTTGCCATAAATCCAAAGCCTGTTGACCATTTTCTGCTTCTTGTATTTGAAAACCCAAGGGAGTTAAAATATTAACTAATAGTTGGCGATGGTTAAAATTATCTTCTACCAATAAAATCCGATAATTTGGTTGATTAGGAGCGAGATTAATGCAGCTAATATCATCGATAGTTAATTCTTCTTCTGGGAGATATTCGAGGTCAATATTTTCGGAGTTAATCACTTCAACGGGGAGATTAAACATAAATTTTGCCCCACCATCTACCACACTAACAATGGTAATTTTGCCCCCCATTAAATTAACATATTGCTGAGAAATTGCTAAACCCAGACCAGTACCTTGTTGATGTCTGCGACCCACATCGGTTTGTACAAATGGTTGAAATAAGCGTTCTTGTTCGTCGGGAGTAATACCAGGTCCGGTATCTTCTACCTCAAAATAAAGTTGGCTAACAGAGCTAACAAATGATCCGCGCAGGGTGACATAACCAGCATCGGTAAACTTGATAGCATTATCTAGTAAATTGACCAAAACTTGCCGAAGTTTTGATTCATCAGTTTTGACATAATCCGGAATATCTTGATCTAACTGTATATCCAGAACTAAATTCTTAGAACTTGCCTTAATTTGGAGCATGGTATTAATCCGTTCTAGCAAAGTTCTCAGGTTAAAATTGGTGGGATTTAAGGTTACTGTTCCCGCTTCTATTTTGGATAAATCCAGGACTTCATTAATTAGGGATAATAGATATTTTCCTGATTGTTGGATAATTTGTAGATAGTCTTGTTGTTGGGAAGTTAGACCGGAATTTTGCCCTAAAAGTTGGGTAAAACCCAGAATAGCATTGAGAGGAGTACGCAGTTCATGGCTCATATTAGCTAAAAATTCGCTTTTGGCGTGGTTGGCGGTGTCGGCGGCTTCTTTGGCTTGTTGAAGTTGGGTAAATAATTCGGCTTGGTAGATAGCAACTCCTAACTGTCGAGCAATTTGGGTTAGCAATTTTACTTCATGGTGGAGCCATTTACGGGGTTCTTTTTGGTAGGTGGCTAAGATACCCCACAGGGTTTCGCCTACATAAACAGGAACTCCTAAATATGCTTGAATATTTAGACTCTTTAATAATTTAATCTGACTAGCAGAAATGCCACTATCTTGGTGACTGTCAGCCATGATAACTTGACCCGCTCTCAGATGCTTGACTACCAGTTTAATATGGGGAGTTTCTTGGTTCTTTTTCGCGGATATAATTCGCAAATCTGGTAATAATAAATGGTGGTAGTAATTGTCAGGGTTATTGAATTGATGAATCACGACGCTATCACATTGTAAAATTTGTTGTACATCTTTGGTAGTATTGTCAAAAATCCGATCTAGTTCTAAGGTTTGACTAATCTGTTGAATGAGTTGGGTAATTGCCATTTCCCTGACTAGGCTTTCTCGCAAGGCTTCCTCGGCTTGAGTTCGGTCATTTAATTCTACTTGTAACTGATGATAAAGTTCGGCTTGGTAAATAGCGATCGCCAATTGGGTTGCCAATTGTTTAAGAAGCTGAATTTCCCAATTTGCCCAGTTTCGCAGACGTGCTACATGATGGACAATTAACAGACCCCATAAATTATCTCCCTGATAAATTGGTACAGAAATCCGAGATTTTGCTTGCAGATTAAAGGAATAATGCTGCGGATAAAAGGCTCTAAGATTAGCATCATCATCATAGATAATTAATGGTTCTTTTTGGCTATCTTGTTGACCATGATTATACAAATAATCCTGATATTTACAGCCCCGAATTGTCTCAATTCCTGGCACAATTGATTCATGGGTAACAGTGGCTAAGTTTTGGTCATGACAGCGGAGAATCAACACCCGATCTAAGTTAAGTAAGTGACGCAACTCATTAACTGTATTTTGCAGAATATCATCAAGATTGAGAGATTGACTAATATGGAGGGTTAGTTGATAAAGAAGATGCTCTCTTTCCGCCTGTTGGCGTAGGTGTTCTTCGGTTTTTTTCCGGTTAGTAATATCTTCAGCAATGCGAGCAACTCTAACCACATCACCGCGCTCATTCTTAATAGGGAAAGCCCGATCGCAAATCCACAAAACATCACCATTAGGTCTAAATATGCGATATTCTATAAAGCTAGATTGAGCATATTCTTGGTCGGAAAAATTGACGATTACCGACTGTAAATCATCAGGATGTACTGCTTCTAACCAGGAGCCAGGATCATCATAAACACTCTGACAACTACGACCCCAAATTTTTTCGTAGGCTGGACTGATATAAAACAACTTGTCTCCCCTAGGACTGGTCAGCCAGAAAACATCTTGAATATGATTAACTACTTGGCTAAATCTCTCTTCACTTTCCTGTAGAGCTTCTTGGGTTTTACATCGCTCTGTAATATCCCGAAAACAAACTACATAAAACGGTCGTTGTAACCACTCAGTTTCAGCCACAGTCATTTCTACCATGACCAGTCCCCGTTTGGGGTTAATAATTCCTAATTCTGCTACATTTCCCACGGTTATTGGTAATCCCAAATGGTGGTTAATTAACTCTTCTGAAGTGCGCCCAAATAAATTTAATCCGGCGGGATTAACCGCATGAATTATCCCTTGGCAATCTACCATTAAAATACTGTCAGAAATACTATTAAAAATTATTTGTAAACGAGCTTCGCTTTCTTGCAGTTGGGATTCTATGAGTTTGTGGGAAGTAATATCTTGGGCGGTTCCTAAGACTTGTACAGCCAGACCATTGGCATCTTTGGTAAATGGCACTTCTTGCGATCGCAGCCAGCGATAGGAGCCATTTTTATGGCGTAGGCGGTATTCAATATCTAAAACTTCACCCTCTGATAAGGCTGAAACTTGCTCTAATATGGTTTCTAATATAGGTAAATCATCGGGGTGGATCTGCTCCCAATAAAAGCGATCGCCCAAATTGTGTAAATCTTCTGGTGTCAAACCAAGTATCTTAATTAATTGTTGATTTACATAAATATTTTTCAAGCTTTTGACATCATAAATATATATCAATTTTGGAAAACTATTAATTATGGTTTTTATGAATTTTGGGTTGTGATATAAATGGGTAATATTACAATTTTCTGCGGAGCAGTCAATTGGGGGATTATGGGCTTTACCTAAAGCTAAACTTAATCTTAGCGATCGCTCTATTTCCTCAAGAATAAGTCGATTTTTGGGCAGATAATCTGTAGCACCCATATTCAAAGCAGCTAGACCCGCCTCTGAGTTGTCAACTAAGGCAATAACTGGGATAGGTAGTACCCGATGAATCCAATCTGGGAGGGAATATGTAGTATAATCGATAATATAAAGATGATATTCAGGGAAATTATACTCTAAGGACTCCAAGGCGGGGGAGTATCGCTCTAATTTAACAGAAAGCGATCGCATAAATTTTAGCAACTGTCGGAGTTGGCCTTCGTAAACAGGATCATTTGTTACCAGGAGAATATTAAAGGATCCGTAGTTCATAACATTCTCAGCTTCTCTTGAGTAATAGTTGACAGGAAAGATCTGCGAACCCCAATTCACCCCAGAGTTATGGATAATTACCATTGTACCAGTATTTATACCAATATATGGTTTCTGATGTCACCCAGATTTTGGGGGTCAAACTGTTTATACATGATCAACACCTTAGTATATATTATGATAATTACTATGAACGGCAAAGCCTTACCTATTTTAGATATGGAATTTGAGTACCCTAATGATCCTGTACCCCTGAATTCACCCTTTTATATTGATCACCCGTCTATTGAAGAACTAGCCTACCGAGAAATACAGAAACCGGGAAGTGTGATCCGTATTCGTGCGCCTAGGAAAATGGGTAAAAGTTCTCTGTTGCAAAGAATCTTGTCTTATGGTAAACAGAATAATTATTATATAGTCAACTTAGATTTAAGACAAACTGAAGCCTCAATTTTATCAGATCTGAAACGTTTTTTGCGGTGGTTTTGTGCTAATGTCGGTCATTTCCTAAATTTACCATCTAGGTTAGATGACTATTGGGATGAAGATATCGGCAGTAAAGTTAGCTGTACAATTTATCTAAAATACTTGCTAAATTTAATCGACTCACCTCTGATTATAACCATTAATGAAGTTAACTATCTGTTTGAGTATCCCCAAGTGGCGGGGGAGTTTTTGCCGATGTTGCGCTCCTGGCATGAGGAAGCCAAGCAATCGGAAGAAATGCAAAAATTGCGATTAGTTATGGTACATTCAACGGAGGTTTATATTCCCCTAAAATTAAATCAATCTCCCTTTAATGTAGGACTCCCGATCCGACTGCCATTTTTCACACAAGAACAGGTGAAAGATTTAGCTAAACGTCATGGGATAGAGGATACTGATGGCAATTTAGTCACGTCATTAATGGATATGGTGGGAGGTCATCCCTACTTAGTTAGGTTAGCTTTATATCATCTGGTAGTCACCCCAGATAATGATAAAAAAAGCATAAGCGATCGCCTCCAAAAAATTATCAGCGAAGCCTATACTCAAGGGGGGATTTATCATCAACATTTGTGCGAACAATTAGCGATTCTTAAAGACCAAGCAGAACTATTACAAATTTTACAGTTGATTGTGATGTCTAATGACGGGATAATAGTCGAACCCATTGCAGCTTATAAATTGGAGAGTTTGGGGTTAGTCAGGCTAGAAGGAAATCAAGCGATCGCCAGTTGTCAACTCTATCGCCAGTATTTTCAAAGCCTGTATGAAAAAGGAATATTTAATGAATATTCTCGCCTGCATCAACTAGAAGCTATGAATCAGCAACTGGAGAAACTCGCCAATATAGATGATTTAACTCAAGTCCCCAATCGTCGTTTTCTGTTTTCATCTTTAGAAAAACAATGGCAAAAACATAGTTATACAGGGGAAGTTATTTCGATAATTTTGTGTGATATTGACTGCTTTAAGCTGTATAATGATACTTATGGACATATTGCGGGGGATAAGTGCTTGCAAAAAGTCGCGAAAGTTCTCCAATCTAGTCTTCATCGTTAAAGCCTCAGTGATGACGACTACCAATTTTTGTCAGCTTCCACAGAATTAGATGCTTTAGAAATCAAAAAAGCCCTAGAAGCCGAGCGCGCCAAAACCATCGAATTGCAACTGGTATCCCAGCAGAAAACATCCCGACTGCAAAGATTACTGTTAGGGGCAGTTAGTGCAGGTTTTACGATTACATTAATTCTGGGTTTGGCGACATTTTGGCAATATCGACAAGCGAAACTTAGCGAAATTCAAGCCCTCACGCAATCCTCGGAAGCCTTCCTCGCCCTCAACCGTCCTTTAGAGGCACTTTTACAAGCAATTAAAGCCAAAAAATCTCTGAATAAGCTGTGGTGGTCTAATGCAGAAATCCAGGCAAAAGTTGAGTCTGTGCTATCACAAACGGCTTATAGTATTCAAGAGTTTAACCGCTTTTCAGGACATAGGGGTTCCATTTATAATATTAGTTTCAGTCCTGATGGCAGATTAATTGCTTCTGTGGGTCAGGATAAAACGGTGAAACTGTGGCAGCCAGATGGTGAACTTTTGGCTAATATAAGCAGCTTTGAAGATGAAACGATCGCCATTAATTTCAGCCCGGATAATCACCTAATAGCGGTTGGTGTCCGGGATGGAAATGTGCAAGTTTGGAATGTTAAGCAAACTCCCCCCACCCTCGAATATTCCTGGAATGCACATCAACAACCCGTGATGTCCGTCGTCTTTAGTTTTGATGGTGAATTGATCGCCTCAGTTAGTCTTGATGGTAGTGCCAAACTGTGGAAAATCAACGGAGAATTACTCACCACCCTTAGCAATGATGGAATCCCACGGCGGGCGATCGCCTATAGTCCTAATGGTGAAATGATCGCCCTTGGTGGAGAATCGGGAATTATCGAACTTTTTAACTCCGATGGTTCCCTCTTAAAAACCCTGCCAAATCATCAAGGGGAAGTGATGGCGATCGCCTTTAGTCCCGACTCTGATCACCTAGTTTCAGCTAGTCGCGATCGCACCATAAAAATCACCAATACCCAGGGAGAAATCCGGCAAAGCATCGAAAGCCATGATGATGAAGTTTGGGATATTGCCTTTAGTCCAGACGGCAAATTGATCGCCTCTGGGAGTCGTGACAAAACCGTGCGATTGTGGAAAAAAAGCCCCATAGATCAACTTTACTATCCCCGGGAAGTATTTCGCGGTCACGAAGGCGAAGTTGATGCTGTCTCCTTTAGTCCCGATAGCCAAACCCTAGTTTCTGGGTCTTGGGATCGGACTTTACGACTGTGGAAAATCGATCATCCCCTGATGACAAACTTTCAGGCTCATGAGGGAGAAATTTGGGATATTGTGTTTAATGCCACCTCTGGGGTCATGGCTTCTGCTTCTAGTGACCAAACCATCAAGTTATGGGACTTCATGGGAAACCCCCTAGCCACCTTGACAGGTCATATCACCAGAGTCAACCAACTCGCCTTTAGTCCCAATGGTAAATGGTTAGCCTCGAGTTCCCATGATGGTACTGTGAAACTATGGAACTTGGCATCAAATTCAGTCCACCGTACCCTCACCGACCATCAAGCCAGTGTTTGGGGGCTGCAATTTACCCCAGATAGCCAAAAACTGGTGACAGCGAGTTGGGATAATACCCTAAAAATGTGGGACGAATATGGCAATATTTCCCAGGTTTTCACCGGACATATCGGGGCGGTTTGGGGGGTTGATATTCGTTCCGATGGTGAGATGATGGTGTCTAGTTCCCATGATAATAGCCTCAAACTCTGGAGTTTAGATGGTAGATCCCATTCTCGGCTAAATAGCCATCAAGATGGGGTCTGGTCTGTGTTGTTTAGCCCTGATGGTGATCTGATCGCCTCTGGAAGTCGCGATCGCACCGTCAAATTATGGCTGTGGAACCCCACCACACAAACCTATAACCTTTACCAGACCCTATCCGGTCATCAGGGTACAGTCATTCAAGTAACCTTTAGCAATAATGGACAATATCTGGCTTCTGCTAGTGACGATCAAACCGTCAGAGTCTGGAGTCGCTATGGTGATAGCTTAGTTCATTTGGGGGGAAACTGTGGCATGGTCAGAACCGTAGAATTTAGCCCCGATGACCAAATTCTGGCTAATGGGGGGGGTAATGGCACCATCACATTATGGCAAATTGACAAGATCTTAGGTCTCAATACCCTAGAATATGCCTGTGGTTGGATAGGGGATTATTTACGCACCAACAAGAAGTTAGAAAAAAGCGATCGCCGTCTTTGTGAATTTTAGGGAAACGATAACTATGGATCTGCCTTCCTTTTTGTGGTTATGGAAAATCGCCGCCTGGTCTATGGGTCTTTCCATCACCGCTTATCTGATCTTAGCAATGACAGGGGGTTGGATGTTCACCTGTAGCCAGCAAAACGCTTCCCGTCCTCTGTGGTTGCGACCCCTTCATTATGCGATCGGCATGATTATGGTGGTTTTAGTTCTATTATTGTTAGCTGTGGGCATCATCGGAACTATTGGTCACTATGGGAACCTAGGACACTCTGTACATCTTCCGGCTGGTTTGACCGTCGTGGCTTTAGTCTTGCTTTCGGCCTGGAGTGCCCACCAAATTAACCCAGAAAAATCTTGGGCGCGATCGCTTCACATTACCATCAATGTTATTCTATTCTTTAGTTTTGCGATCGTCTCCCTCAGCGGTTGGGTCGTCGTTCAAAAATATCTGCCCTAATTTAACCTGCCCGAAAACTTAATCTGACTTAATCATGAACGGCAACAGTTTTAAACACCTGTGGTTTTCTATGATGGTTCTCCAGATCATGGCGACAATATTACCATCAACAGCGATCGCCAACCCAGACCTCCCCACCTCAGACACCTGGGAACAACTCCAACGTTACAGCCAGGAAGGCAAAAAAAAGCCCCAACAATCTCAAGTTACCTCCGTTTCCCAACTTAGCGACGTTCAACCCACAGACTGGGCTTTTCAAGCCTTACAATCTCTAGTAGAAAGATTTGGCTGTATAGCAGGTTATCCCGACGGAACCTTTCGCGGAAATAGGGCCTTAAGTCGCTATGAATTTGCCGCCGGAGTCAATACTTGTCTCGATCGCATTTCAGAAATCATCGCCGCCGAAACTAGCGATCGTATGACCCAAGGAGAATTACTCGCCGTTAAACGTCTCCAGGAAGAATTTGCCGCCGAATTAAGCCTATTACGACAGGACATTCGCCGCATAGATACCCGTCTCGACCAAATCGAGAATAATCAGTTTTCCCTCACTACTCAACTGCGAGGGGAGGCAATTTTCGCCCTAACTGATGCTTTTGGAGAAGACACCGGAACCGATCAAACCGTATTCCAAAATCGCATTCGTCTCGACTTTAACACCAGTTTTACCGGACGAGATTTGTTATTGACCCGCCTACAAAGTGGTAACGCCTCCAGCTTTAACCGAGGAGTTATCGGGGAGGGAACCCAAACCTTTAACATTGTCGGTGATACAGAAAATCAAGTTCAGCTAGAACGCCTATTCTATCAATTTCCCGTCAGCGATCGTCTTTATTTCATCCTCGCCGCCAAAGGAGTTACCTGGGATGATTTTGTTCCTACCCTCAACCCCTATATTGATGACTACGACGGCGGAAAAGGCAGTTTAAGCGCCTTTGGTCAACGTAACCCCATCTACCGACTCGGGGGAGGCGCTGGAATTGGTATCAATTATGAATTTCGCGATCACAGTTTAACCAGCATCTTCGGTCCCACATCCCTATCTGTCGGATATCTCACCCCCACCGCCACCAATTCACAACCATCACAAGGCTTATTTAACGGCGATTTTTCCATTCTGGCACAATTGACTGTTACCCCCACAGATAACCTACAATTTGCCCTAACTTATAACCATAGTTACTTTACCCCCGGAAACTTTGGCTTTGATAATGGTCAGAACAATGGCCCCGTTTTTAATCGCACCACCGGAGAAGTTAACCGCAATGCCTTTAACGGCTACACTGGTACTGGCATAGCTAATTCCCTGCTGGGATTAACCAACGGACTTAACCCCCTAGGGGTCGCCACAGGCGTTTCTAGTCATTCTTATGGCCTACAATTATCTTGGCGTGTTCACCCTCAAGTTATCCTCGGAGGTTGGGGAGGATATACCGCCGCTAGGGCTCGTGGTGTCGCTGATGGGCAAATTTGGAACTATGCTATCACTGTGGCATTACCTGATTTATTCCATGAAGGCAGTTTAGGCGGCGTGATCATTGGTCGGGAACCATATCTGGCTAATCTTGATGCTTCAGGAAGGTTGGGGCGTACCCTTCCCACTGACTCATCCTGGCATTTGGAGGGGTTTTATCGTTATCAGTTAAATGATTATCTTTCCATTACTCCAGGTATCATTTTGATTACTAATCCTAATCAAAGCGATCGACATCAAGACCTCGTAATTGGCACGATCAGAACTACCTTTACATTCTAGTACCCATCCGCTAGACCCCTTAACCACTGCCTCACATCTAAAACTGCCTTGATCAATTTTATCAATTATGGGAAAATTCACAATATCTTAACACTTACCACCTAGCCTAATCGTAGCTCGCCTATTCGTCTCTGAATTACACCAGGTTTATCCAATGTCCCCAATTTTTGATGCCATACCCCCAACCTATTCCGACATCATTTTGTGCTACTATCAAAATGCCACCACTAAATTAGAAATTATCCGAATTTCTAATATCCCCGGATGGTACTTTGAACACATTCTCTTTCCCGGAGAACGCTTACTTTTTGAAGCAGTTACCGAAGCGAAACTTGAGATTTATCGAGGCGATCGCGTAAAGCCAAACCTCGCACAAGTAGTCCCCTGTATAGATTTAGCCACCAAAGAAAATCAAATAGCAGAACCCCATTTAGTCCTTGGCTGCGGTTAATAATCCATAAGCCAGCAGTGTTGACGGGTGCGGTACCAACGTAGGGGCGCGCCTCCGCAGTTAGTCACATTATTACCAAACCCGCCCTCTCTCCCCCAAAGTTCAAGAAACCCGGTTTCTAACCAATTATTAATTATTAATTATTAATGATTAATTATTCATAATGTCGATGCACGAGTTTTAGTGTCCCCAGCCATGTCCCATTGTCACCCTATTGACAAAAGAGATATTTTGTGGATATATTCGTGAATGATGCGCCATTATCCTCTCTATAGCCGAGTTTCTCCCCCACAGTTCAAGAGACCCGGTTTCTTTGAGAAACCGGGTTTCTAACCAATTATTAATTATTAATTATTAATTATTAATTATTAAATATGCGTCTTCCCTTTCCTCAGTTTGAGATCAACAACCGTCACCATAACCACTTTGCCGAGGTGATAGAAACATCAACCTCCGAATTTTTAGCCCAGTGTTTAGAACCAGAAGACCTCAGTTTTCCAGTAATGCCCCCCTTTGGTAGTTGGGTAACAGCAATTGATGAGGAGTCCAATAATCGCGTCTATGGCGTAGTTTACCACGCCACCACCAGCCCCATTGACTCCGTACATAGAGCCAGGGCTTTAGGCTTATCCCTGGAAGAATTGCGGGAACAGCAGCCCCAAATTTTCGCCATGTTGAAAACAGAATTTAAGGCTGCTATTGTCGGCTTTGAGAAAACCTCCGGGGGGCTAAATGGTTCCACACCACAACGGGGACAGATTTACCAATATATCCCCCCCCGACCTCCCCAAATTCATCAAGCTGTGTATCGGTGTGAGTCGGAGGACATAGTTTATTTTAGCGAAAGCCTGGATTTTTTAGCCAGCTTACTACAAGTGATGAATGCCCCGGTAGACTCTTTAGTGGCAGCAACTATCCGGGAAATATATCATAAGCGAAATTGCGATCGCAGTTGGTTAATTGAAGCCGGACGGTCTATTAGTGTCCTGCTCAAAGATGATTACGATCGCCTGCGAATGATTTTAAAACAAATTCACCCCTAATAGTATGAGAATTAATTTAATATCGAATTTGTAATGTCACCGAAGCCCTAACCTCTTGTTCCCCTCCAATAACAGGGGTTGAAGCCTCTGGGGCGCTGGCTAAAGCGTCCGATCGCATCATCGGTCTAGGAACAGGGCTGCTGATATGATTGATCTGAATATTGACAATTTCCCGGCGGTTCAAGTTCAAGGTATCTAACACAGTATCAGCCTGTTGCTGGGCTTGTTGAGTCGCCAACTGTAGGGCTTGTTTGTGGGCGGCAGTCAGATCAGCATCAGCAGCCACAAAACTAATACCATCAATGCGAGTAGCGCCAGCATTTACCGCCTGATCAAGTAAGTTCCCAACCTCCTCCGTTTTGAGGCGAAACGTCACGCTATTGGTCGCGCTATAGCCGATTAACTCTCGTTGGTTATTGCGATGGTTATAGTTGGGGTTGAGGCGAATTCCCGCCGTTTCCAACTTTTCAACATTGCGCGATCGCAGTAATTCTACCACCGCTGATGTACGTCTAGCCGCTTCTTGCTGAACCTCTTGGGCTGTTCTCCCTTGAACTTCCACCCCAAGCTGTACCTGAGTTAACGTCGTGGGAATAGTCACGATACCTTCACCACTGACCGTTAATGTTCTCGCCATTTGTTCCTGGGCGACCACCGGAGGGACAAAAGGAAGACTGATAAACCCCAAACCCAAGGATAAAGCAGCGATCGCCCCCCAGGGGTTGATAGAATTACGAGATAAGCGGGTTGTATTCATGATGGTATTTCTCCCCTGAATTATAGGCTGGATAAATGTGTCAAAGTTTGCTAACCCCAAAAATCGCATAACTTCCAGGCTGCTATAGCCAAGATGTTCAGCAACCGTCTATCTGTTTCATCCTATCAGTTCTTGATTCAGGACATATCAATAAACATGGGATTTCCTTTATCATGGCTTTTCCATAGCCCACTAGGTAGCACCAAATCACCAGTGAAACCCCAGCCGCCAAAATTCGACAAAGGTTCTCATCGACCATTATGCGCTCGGATGAGAGAAAACCCAAATGTCATCAACCAGTTTATTAACCGTCTACTCTTACATCCCTATAAAAAAATCAGTCTTTTATCTCCTGTAACTCTAGCTGAATAAGGATTCTAGGGCTTCACTTCTAGGAGACCGCCAATCTTATTAATCCTGTCTAAGTTGGGATAGTATCACCTAGGATTCAGAAATCACATAATCACCCTCGTAGATTCTAATTGTAGAGTCAAATTCGAGTGATGCTTATCTCACAATTAGTCAGCCTAGCCCTGCTAACTGTTTTACCTCCCTTGAGTTTAATGGCTTCTAAGCCAGCCTGGGCAGATTACATTAGAGCAAATCCCCAAAATGTCTTTATTATTAGCGTCGAAAATGCCACTCATAATATCAATGAAGCACCGGTTATCACTGATTTTGATTGGTTTCATGGGGATAAAATTGGTTTGACTGGTGGCTTAACAGAAGAGGACTTAGATTATCAATTACTCATTGATTTTAACAATGATGGATTTGCCAACGATACAGTCATCCGTCTGCGGGAAACTCAGGAAATTTTGGGGGTGGTAATGAATGCCGATGATTTTGTCTTAGATGGTGAATTTATCCCCATATCATCATACCAGATTAAGTCCTGCATGAAACAGGACAACATCCTTAATTGCAACTTTAACTTTCCTCAGATTAGGGAATAATGACAGGTAGACACTTAAAACCCCTATCTTTCTTGGGGAGAGGGGTCAGGGGTGGGGACAAAAGAAACCCAGTTTCTAAGTAACCCTCCACTGGGGAAGGGGAAACTGATACATTTACGCGACATTTTTCCGGTTGTTCCCGGACAATGCGACGATAGCACTATTACCCGTTAAGGTAACAGAGGCGGTATCCCGCAAAGCTTTTAGAAAGATTCCAAAAGCACCGTTCCAGTCCCGTGGTAGAGTGAACCCGCACTCCGGACATCGGAACACTTTTGAGCCACCTAGCTGGGAATGGACATGACCACAGTGAGTACAGGTTTTGCTGGTGTATTCTTCGGTCACATCTACAACTGTTCAGTTATTTCCGCGCTTATGTCTCAGGGTTAGTTTGAATCGATAATGCGCCCATGTCAGCATGGCGCGGGCAGTCTTAGACCTGATTAGACGCTTCACCTTGGCAACCATATTGGAAGTCTCGAAGGGGGGCAAAAAAATCCGGCTGTGTTATGGGATGGTTAGGGATGCGACCCAATCAACCAAGGGGTTGAAGTCCTCACCGGGTAGTCCCCACGCCCATTTCAGCTCTATTTCATACCCGAAGGTCTCGCACCATACTTGGTATTGTACCGTATTGCCGTAAAATGTTAACCTAATTTGAGATTAAATCATGCTCTCCTAGAAACCGGGCTTCTCGACGGTTGGGGGTGGAGGGGGAATAGCGATCGCCCCTAGCCCCCCATAAACCCCAATTTAGCTAAAAATCGGCTCCTGTCAAGTTTCTAAGAACGACGGATGATTTTATCCTTCTGGCTAATAAAGATTAACCCAACAGTTGCCGGGACGACAATGATCAGGATACCAGCCAGCAAGCTATAGAAGAAATTCATCAATGAAGGTGTCATCTTAATCAGATCCTTAGAGTGCAAGTGCAGATTATATTTTTATTATTGTAAACTACCCGACGCTGAATCGAAGATTACAGCCCGGGCTTCCTACCTACCAAACCGCCTATAGCAGTTTTTTCTCTACTATTTGATCTTACGGTTTGGCGATCGGCTTTGCCCCGCGTTCCACAGGTCATCAACATGGTTATCACTATTTGCCATGTCATTTGACACTCCCCGCGCTAAAGCGACGGGGATTCTTCACTCAACGAGCCAACTTGCTCAGACAGGATTGCTCCAGCCAAAGTAGAGGTCGATTCTCCTGAAGCGTTGCTTGCGTCTAGCGCCAAAGTTCCGGTATGCCCTACCGTACTCAATCCCCGACTAAGGATGTTTCTCGCTGCATTATAGTCCCTGTCCATCACACATCCACATCGACAAACATGAGTTCGAGTGGATAAAGTCTTCTGCACAATGACACCGCAGCGAGAGCATTCCTGGCTTGTCCTGTGGGGTGGAACAGCAATAGTGCTCTTGCCGAACACCTTGCCCAAATATTCCAACCACACCCTAAACTGATACCAGGAAGCGTCGCTAATCGATTTAGCAAGGCTGTGATTTCGCACCATATTCCTGATTCTCAAATCTTCATAGGCTACCAAGTCGTTAGACTGGATTACGCATCTTGCCAACTTCACAGCCAAATCTTTACGCTGCCTACTTATCTTGAGATGGCGCTTGCCTAGAACCACCTTGGCCTTGGCTCGATTCTGACCCCCTTTCTTCCTTCTGGAAACAGTGCGCTGCGACTGCTTTAGTCGTGATTCACTTTTCCTGAGATGCCGGGGGTTTCCAACTGTTTCACCGTTGCTATCGGTGTAGAACTCTTTGAGTCCAACATCCAAGCCGATGGCTCGACCAGAGGGTTCAACAAATTCAGTCCGTTCTACACGAATACAGAACTGAACATAGTAGCCATCGGCTCTTTTGACGAGGCGAACTCGCTTAATCTGCTCTATTGGATAGAAATGCAGATCACGAGTGCCTTTGAGCTTTAGTCTACCAATGCCCTTCTTGTCGGTGAAGGTGATTGCCTTGCGATTCGAGTCTAACTTCCACCCAGAGGTTTTGTACTCTACCGAGCGGTTATTTTTCTTAAAAGAGGGAAACCCTTTCTTTCCGGGGATACCCTTCTTGCAGTTTTCGTAGAATCGAGAGATTGCACTCCAGGCTCTTTCTGCGGATGCTTGCCGAGCCATGCTGTTGAGTTCAGCAGCAAAAGGGAATTCCTTAGCAAGTTGAGCACATAGCTTTTGCAGGTCGTTCTGTCCAGTTCCCTGGTTGTCCATCCAATAACGGATGGCTTGGTTTCGGATGAACTGAACTGTTCTCACCGCCTCGTCTATGGCGCTGAATTGCTGGGGTTTTCCGTAGGCTTTGAACTCTAGTACAGTTAAACTAAGCCGGGTAGTCGCCCACCCGACTCGTCTCCAAAACCGGACTTGAGACTTTAACCTCATCCGGCTCCTCGATAACTTGGCTCTTGTCATGAGAACCGTGACTACCATCTAAGGCCGTCTTAACGTCGTGACAGTGACGGTGAAGAAGTTGGAGGTTCTTGTATGTATCCTTTCCGCCTTTCGACTTAGGGATGATGTGGTCGATTTCCATCACGTCTTCTTCCCGGAATGTTAGTCCGCAGTGGGCGCACTTCCCTTTTTGTTTCTTCAAGAGCTTTGACACCCTTGTAGGAATTCCTGGTTGTTTGCCCATTCTTGTACTCCAGTATTTAAGATTACCGTCGTATGGACTGGCTTCGCCTTTGACCTTGGTGTGGTGGATAATTGGTGTTTCTGCATGGCTTCGTAACTGCATCGGGTTTGACTCCGTGCGAGTCGCGAAAGCCCAATTTCTACTTCCAATCTTCCGCCAATATTTCCGAGCTACCCATTTCCCAGTCTTATTTGAGTGTCTTCTTTTTCCCCATCTGGCTAATTTCCAATAGAGGAGTTCGTCCAATTGGGAGAATATTTGTTTTGACACCGCAGTTGAGTAGTAGTTACTCCATCCCCTGATGACCGGATTAAGGTGCCTAATTAGCCCCTCTTGTGGTGCGACGATGTGAGAATCTACTATCTGTTTCAATTTCTGGTAATGGGACTTGACAGCCTTCTTGCTGGGTTTGATGATGGTTTTGAATCCTAGAGGCTCATTATGGGTATTCTTCCCGGTTTTGTATTTGCCAACTTTATGTTGTCGGATGTTAAAACCGAGAAAATCGAATCCCGGGTTATCACACTCTTGAGTGTGAGTGATATGAGTTTTTTCCTCTTTGAGTTCTAATCCCATCCCTTTCAACCATTCCTGGATGTGGTCACGACATTTCTCGATTACCCCAAGGTTTTCGTGAATGATAACGAAGTCATCTGCGTATCTGATTAAGGATACTGCTCGTCTTCGATTGGTACGACTACCTTTTCCAGGTAGTTGTTCCACTAATTCCTTGATGCTCTCTTCCATGCCGTGGAGGGCAATATTTGCCAGTAGGGGACTTATTACGCCTCCCTGTGGTGTCCCCTCATCGGTCGGGAATAGCTGTCCAGAATCTATTACCCCAGCTTTTAACCATGCCCGGATTTGTCGTCTGATGGCGGGTATCGTTTCGAGCTTGTCCAATAGTTTGCCATGGTCAATCCTGTCAAAGCATTTAGCAATGTCGGCGTCTAATACCCATTTAGGTTTGCACCTAATGGCATTGAATATTGCCCCGATTGCGTCCTGACAAGACCTACCTGGTCTTAACCCGTATGAGTTAGGTTCAAATTTGGCTTCCCATTGGGGTTCGAGTGCCATTTTGACTAAGGCTTGTAATGCGCGGTCGTATATTGTGGGTATTCCTAATGGTCTCTTTTCGTCTCTTCCCGGTTTGGGAATCCATACCCGACGTGCGGGTTTGGCTTTTGAGTTGAGCTTCAATTGACCTACAAGGCGCATACGTGCTTTTGGGGATAGGGATTTAACCCCATCCACTCCTGCCGTCTTTTTGCCTTGATTATCTTGTGTAACCCGACGAGCCGCTAACATTCTGGCTGACCAGCTCTTCAGCAGTAACTTTTGGAGTCCGCGAACTGTTTTGATGTCACCACGACGTTCGGCTTGATGAATCCGTTTTTGCAGGCGGAAGACTCGACGTTCGATTGATTTCCAATCAACATCTTGCCATTCCAGCACCACCGTATTGTTTCCAATCGTTTTGGGCATTTCCATGCTACTAAGGCTCCATCTTCCAAGTTATCGTGAGTCCGTCAGCATATCCTGGGCATTACCCCAGACATTCGCTTCTGACTCAATCCTTCCTCACGTTGGCTTGCGGATGGTTTCCTACTCAGGATTTCGACCTTATTCCTGAGAGCAACAACGGAGGTTACTTCGTTCCAGATATCGATTGATTGTGCCTTTAGGATGCCACTTTACGCCGGGTTTATTTGGGTGTATGAGAGGTCTGTATGATATCAGCCTCCCCTTTATCCTTTAGCCATTTTGGCTCCTGCGTGTCAGTCTAATTTTCGCAGGTTTATAGTAACGACGCTTTCGGACGTGACTTCGTTTTCTATCCATGGACACTTGCTCAAGAGGGCGCCCGTTTAGACCCAGGCTTACTCCCTTTCATCCCCGCTTCACAGATTGATGACCAGTCGCTACTGTGGGGGACGTGCTTTCACGCGATACACCTCGCGGGATGGACTTTCACCACCATCGATATCTAGTTGTCAAGGTTCAATGCCCTTTGGGGGCTGTGTTCCCTGCCCCGCCTACGTTTCAGGAATTTTCCTTCTACTTTTGGCGGGAACGAATCGCACATCATGGCTATATCCATGCACACAATATAAGCCGTCTTGGCAGGACGGCGACTCAAGTCGCCGTGTCGTCTTTCATCCCCGCGCTAAAGCGACGGCGCTTTCAGACTCCCGCACTATTGTCGTAATGTCATGTGCATCTATCATACCATCAACCATGAATATGTCAATTAGCCCATCAAACTCCCTTTTAGTTACAGTTTGTTCACCAGTCGCTTAATATATTGCCCTCACCCTAAATCTGGATCCCATAGAGGGAGAGGGACTTTGAGAGGTGATCAGATGATTTCTGAACAGGCTGTAACTTGGCAACCACTGCCAATTTAGGGGGCTGGCTAACCCCTAAAATGGGAAAAGGTTAACAAACTTCAACTCAAGGCCATGACAACTTTTACCATCTTAGACTGGACTCTGGGCTTGTTCCTGGCGGGAATGACCCTATTATTTATTTTCCGCATTGTTTTGACCTGGTATCCCCAAGCCGAGTTAAATCAGTTTCCGTTTAATCTGATTTTCTGGCCAACGGAACCCTTTTTAGCCATCACCCGCAAAGTGATTCCCCCTTTGGGAGGCGTGGATATTACCCCGGTGATTTGGGTAGGGATTTTTAGCCTCCTGCGGGAATTGTTACTGGGACAACAGGGAATTCTGAGAATGATTGTTTAACGAGAAGGCAAATTTTTGTTCATCCACTGTTCCACAAAATTGGTGTAAACCTTACCCTCGAGAAACTCCGGGGTTTCCATAATTTTCTGATGAAAACTGATGGTTGTGGGAACTCCGGTAATAGCAAATTCACGCAAAGCGCGTTTCATCCTTACTATAGCCGCTGCCCGGTCAGGACCCCAGACAATTAGCTTACCAATGAGAGAATCGTAATAGGGGGGAATCTCATAATCGGTGTACACATGGGAATCAATCCTGACCCCATTACCCCCCGGTGGAAGATAGCCGCTGATGCGTCCGGGGTGTGGTCTAAAGTTGCGATCTGGATCTTCCGCATTAATCCGACATTCGATCGCATGACCCCTAAGCTGAATTTGATCTTGGGTGAGATGCAATTTTTGTCCTTGGGCGATGCGGATCTGTTGGGCGATTAAATCTAGCCCCGTTATCATTTCTGTTACCGGGTGTTCTACCTGGATACGGGTATTCATTTCCATAAAGTAGAACTTCCCATGGCGATCGAGTAAAAATTCTACTGTTCCCGCCCCGGTATAGTTAATTGATGCGGCTGCTTTCACCGCCGCCTCTCCCATTTTTCGCCGGAGTTCAGGATTTAAAGCCGGACTGGGCGCTTCTTCCAGTAGCTTTTGATGTCGTCGCTGAATTGAACAGTCCCTTTCCCCTAGGTGAATCACATTCCCAAATCCATCGGCTAAAATCTGAAATTCAATATGGCGGGGACACTCGATAAATTTCTCGATATATAAGCCTGGGTTTCCAAAGGCTGCTTCTGCTTCTCCTTGGGCGGCGGAAAATAGTTTCGGGAGTTCCTCGGCGCTTCGGACCAGTCGCATTCCCCGACCTCCTCCCCCGGCGGTGGCTTTGATAATTACTGGATAGCCAATTTTTTGGGCTATTTTTTGGGCAGCTTTGTCATTGGTGACTAAGCCTTCACTACCGGGAATGGTGGGAACACCGAAACGCTGCATGGTTTCTTTGGCTGTGGACTTATCTCCCATTGACCTAATCGCCTCCGGGGTTGGACCGATAAAGGCGATGTCGTGGTCAGCACAAATTTCCGCAAATCTGGCATTTTCCGCTAAAAAACCATAGCCAGGATGAATGGCGGTGGCGTTCCGGGTTAGGGCTGCGGAGATGATGTTGGGGATGTTTAGATAACTTTTGCTGCTACTGGGTTCGCCTATGCAAACAGCTTCGTCGGCTAACTGGACGTGCAAGGCATGGCGATCTACAGTGGAGTGGACGGCCACTGTGGCAATCCCCATTTCTTCACAACTTCGGAGAATCCGTAGGGCAATTTCCCCACGATTGGCAATCAGGATCTTTGAAAACCGCATTTTCGGTGGTGTTCGGGCAATAATCAGTTAGGATATGTTATTTTGGGACTTTGTGGAAGATACTACCCAAATTTGTTGGCAAAAAAAGTTTGGCAATTTTGGAGTTTGGTGCTACAATGGTAAATTAGCACACCGATGGGAAAAATCATTCCTAGTCCTCGGTTGTCTTCTGCGGATGTGGCGGAATTGGTATACGCGCACGTTTGAGGGGCGTGTGGCTTTGCCTTGCGAGTTCGAGTCTCGCCATCCGCATTTTACTTAAACCCCTATCCTGACTACTATCGCGGGAATTCACTTAACCCGATAGTCGTATCGTCACACTCAATATGCACTCCATTCAGTCTTAGTATACGGGACGATTGGTGCATATCCTTTAGCAACAAATCTTAATTATTGACGGGTTAATCAATAAACACAACTTAATCAATCTGTCAAATATCCATACCTCCCCCCAACCAAACACCGATAGGGTAACTCCCTTGTGATACCCGTCAATGGCAAGCCTATCGGTTCGTTCCTCACCATTGACTGCTATCACGTCGGTCGCACCCCCAAGAGTGTTTGTTCCGGTTGGGGGGAGGATATGTTTCAAAATCAACCACGACAACAGCAGAAGATAATTCCCCAAGCTATCAATGTACAAAGATACACCTATCAATGTATAGTATTAGGCAAGGTGGTTAGGACGCAGCTTTGAGAACGGAATCCATGGCATCATGGAGAGAATCAAACTGCTCAATACAATGGCGAATGCGGGCTTTCAACCACGACCAACATTTCTCTATCTTGTTGAGGTCTGGCGAATAAGGTGGTAGATAGAGCAAACGGCATTGAGCCGCCTCCACTAGCTCAGGAATCCGTCCCCCTTTATGAAACGTTGCATTGTCTAGCACTAGAGTCTGACCTGGCTTCAGTGTTGGAATTAAGATGAACTCCAACCACAACTCAAACACTGTCCGATTACAACAACCCTCAAAGCTAAAGGGGGCTAAGAGTTGTTGATGACACCATGCGGCTATATAGCTCACCCTGCCCTGCCTCTTCCCTGATTTGAGGGCATGGAAGCGTTTTCCTTCCTCGCAGTAACCATAAGGGTAATCCGAGTCCTGACTATTCATGCCGGCTTCATCGAGGTAGACCACTTCTTCCGGCTCCATCTGTTCAATCTGAGCCATAAACTCCTCTCGCTGTTGCTTCCAACGTTCTTGGTAGCCGTAAGTTTTTTTTCTGGTGAAGCCAATTTTCTTCAAGGCTCTGGATATGGTGCGAGGAGAGATGTCGTCATCCCAAAGTTCAGCCATTTGAGCGGAGGTTTTGTGGCCATGCTCTTGGGCAAAAGCCTTGAATTTATGCCAGTCGGTAATTTTGTGGTTATTGCCAGGTGGGTGATTAGGTTTAGGGAGGAAGTCTCCGGTCTGTGCTTTTCTTTGCAGCCAGAGATTAATGGTGTTCCGGCTGACATGGAAAACTTCACTGGCTTCTGTTTTGGGCATACCGTCTAGTTCAATGGCATCAATAACTTTTTGTCTGAGGTCGTAACTATAGGGGGCTGGCATTTTTGGTCTTCTTAGTCATCTCGTCCTCTCCATTATACGTCCTAACTTTCATGTCTTGTGCTATACAAAGATATCAGACCGCCTTTCCGTGGACTAGACCTATAGGTAAACCTATGAGCGATCGCCTATCCGGTTATCTATGGGTCTGATTCATAATCCTCGGTGAGGGGAAACTATGGGCTATCATCTGGCTGATATGAAAAGTGCGATCGCCTAATCTAAACTATCTCCTACCGGAACCAACCCGATACCCCTAAACAACTTTTCAACTGGTGACAATTACCGAGCAGAAACCGATACCAACATAATCAGTTCACCCCCAAAATCTTAGCCGTAGGTTGTAGGTAAAGCTATCTGTTGGGGGTAACTTAGTTCTGGGTAATATCTGGACATGATAGGGTAGGCATTCATATTTTAGAAGTTACATAATGTAAATACATTATGTATAGCATTAGTCAAGGTGGTTAGGACGCAGCTTGGAGAACGGAATCCATGGCATCATGGAGAGAATCAAACTGCTCAATACAATGGCGAATGCGGGCTTTCAACCACGACCAACATTTCTCTATCTTGTTGAGGTCTGGCGAATAAGGTGGTAGATAGAGTAAACGGCATTGAGCCGCCTCCACTAGCTCAGGAATCCGTCCCCCTTTATGAAACGTTGCATTGTCTAGCACTAGAGTCTGACCTGGCTTCAGTGTTGGAATTAAGATGAACTCCAACCACAACTCAAACACTGTCCGATTACAACAACCCTCAAAGCTAAAGGGGGCTAAGAGTTGTTGATGACACCATGCCGCAATCATGCTCACCCTGCCCTGCCTCTTCCCGGATTTGAGGACATGGAAGCGTTGTCCTTGCTCACAGTAACCATAAGGATAATCCGAGTCTTGACTATTGATGCCAGCTTCATCGAGGTAAACCAACCCTTCCGGCTCCATCTGTTCAATCTGAGCAATAAACTCCTCTCGCTGTTGCTCATCACGTTCTTGGTAGCCGTAAGTTTTTTTTCTGGTGAAGCCAATTTTCTTCAAGGCTCTGGATATGGTGCGAGGAGAGATGTCGTCATCCCAAAGTTCAGCCATTTGAGCGGAGGTTTGATCGCCATGCTCTTGGGCAAAAGCTTTGAATTTATGCCAGTCGGTAATTTTGTGGTTATTGCCAGGTGGGTGATTAGGTTTAGGGAGGAAGTCTCCGGTCTGTGCTTTTCTTTGCAGCCAGAGATTAATGGTGTTCCGGCTGACATGGAAAACTTGACTGGCTTCTGTTTTGGGCATACCGTCTAGTTCAATTGCATCAATAACTTTTTGTCTGAGGTCGTAACTATAGGGGGCTGGCATTTTTGGTCTTCTTAGTCATCTCGTCCTCTCCATTATACGTCCTAACTTTCCTGTCTGGTACTATAAATGATTGTAGTGGAGTTTAAAGCCAAAGGGAAGTCAAATCACGTGCATTGCCATTTATGAGGCCATCCGAACTGCTCAGTTCATCCGCAATAAAGCCGTCCGTTTCTGGATGGATAATTCAGGAATTGGGCAGAAGGATTTGTATCGCCTAGCGCAAAACACGCTCGAGATGAATTTCCTTTTGCTCGCGACTTAAACTCCAGTGCCTGTCAAGCTTCCATTGAAAGAGCATATTCGGCGATCGCAAGGTTCTACGATAACTGCCGGAAAGCCATTCCAGGAAAGAAAGGCTTTCCCAAGTTCAAAAAGAACAGTCGTTCAGTTGAATACAAGACTTCTGGGTGGAAGCTATCAGAAACTCGTAAGAAAATAACCTTCACCGACAAAAAAGGCATAGGCCAGCTTCAACTCAAAGGAACATGGGATTTACATTTCTACCCGCTCGAACAAATCAAACGGGTTAGGCTTATTCGTCGTGCGGACGGCTACTATGTTCAATTTATGCTCAAAGCGGATGTTAAAGTAGATAGTCAGCCCACGGGTAAAGCGATTGGTTTGGACGTAGGATTAAAGGAATTTTATACCGATTCTAATGGTCAAGCGCGAACCTAACCCCAGATTTTATCGAAAGGGTGAGAGCCGCTTGAAATTTAGACAAAAGCGTGTTTCTCGCAAAAAGAAAGGCTCATCCAACCGAAAGAAAGCGATTAACCAACTAGGACGAGTACACCTCAAGATAAGTAGGCAACGTGTTGGCGAAGCCTGCGCGAAGCGCATAGAACACGCCAAGAGACTGGCGCGTTGCGTAATCCAATCTAACGATTTGGTCGCTTATGAAAACTTGAGGGTAAAGAATTTGGTTAGAAACCACTGTCTCGCCAAGTCGATTAATGATGCTCTTTGGTATCAATTCAGGAAGTGGCTAGAGTATTTTGGGGTTAAGTTTGGCAAGGTGACGGTTGCCGTTAACCCGGCTTATACTTCCCAAGAATGCTCTAACTGTGGTGCAGTGGTCAAAAAAGCCCTATCCACTCGAACTCATGTTTGTCAATGTGGGTTAAACTTGGATCGGGATAGGAATGCTGCGCTCAACATCCTGTTCGCGCAGCGTTGCGCAGCAAAGTCAGCCTTGTGTACGCTAGGGCATAGCGGAACATGGGTCTTATACCCGAACGCTTCAGGAGATTCGACCTATACTATGGCTGGAGCAATCCTGTCAAAGCAAGTTGGGTCTATGAATGAAGAATCCCCTCGCCTTTAGGCAATGGGAGTGTCAAAGGATTATCTGATGAAGAATATTCCCCTTGACGAGTTGATTCCCAAACTGCAAACTCCAGAGGAACGGGAATTGGTTTTGGCTTTGGGTTATCAGGTGATTAGCTCTAGTGCTAGGGTTACAGAGGAGCCAATGATTAATGATGAAGAGGCACGCGCCTATCAAAAATTGCTAGAATTGCTTAATCTTCCCGAAGCCCGGGTTAAGGAATTAGAAGCAACAGTTGACGCTCAACTTCAAAAATCCGAAGGACTGGTGAAGTCAATGAGTCGTCAATTAGGGCAATTTTTTCGGGAAGTCAGTCAATAGCTATAGTTTCGGCTGCTAAATGATGGATGCAATTAATGATTTGATCAAACAGGCTCACCAAGGTAGTGTGGTCGCCATAGTTGAGGTACTTAATTATTATCTGGCGGAAAGTAAGGTAATAATTAGGGCTGTTTTTGTGGGGGGTATTCTGCAATTACTTTGTGAAGGAAAGCAAGCAGAATATCTGGATAAATCATATTTAGTCCGTGAGATTAAGGACGTTTTAGAGACAATTGCTCCCCGGAAGATTCGCCGAGTTAGCATCCATAGTCGTGTCTTTAATCAACATCAATTACTGTGGTTAGAGGATATTCTGGATAGTCCAGATAGTGAACTGCTTTGGTCAGAAAATATCACCATAAAAAAACCACATATATGGGCGGGATTACCGGGTCATACTAGTGGGGGACTAATTGATAGTTATCCATCTCAGGAATTGGTGCAAAAGCAACAATCGTCACGGGGTATATTAATTGCGCTCATCAGCATAATTGTGTTATTAATTGTGGGGGTATTTGCTTTTTATCAATGGATGAGTTTAGCGGTTACTCAATTGTTTAACTCGGATTATACATCGGTGAAACCTACTCCCAATCAGACAATTTCTGATGATGTATTATCGGATGAAGAGTTGTTTAAACAGGCTGTCCAATTAGCTGAAAATGCTGTGTCTTTAGGAAGGGATGCAATGACTGATAGGGAATGGTTAGAAATTGCGGAAAAATGGCGGGCGGCGGCTGATTTAATGGCGGCTGTATCTCCTAGCTATCCTCGCTATGCTACGGCTCAAAATCGGGTGGCTTTGTATCGTCGGAATCAGGAAATAGCTTTGTCGGAAGCGAGAATTTCTCGGTAATCTAATCAGCAAAATTTGGTGGTGTGAGGGGATAATTGAATGCGTAAAGAATATTATAAACTGGTGCGCGATCGCATTCCTGAAATGATACGACAATCTGGAGGTAAGCCGGAAATCAAGGTTTTATCTGAGGCGGAATATCGCATAGCTTTACGAAATAAGTTAAGGGAAGAAGCCGAGGAAGTTCAAGAAAGCGATGATGCTAGTCTATTGGAGGAATTAGCAGATATTTTAGAGGTGGTTGAATCGTTGAAGAAAAGTTATAACATATCCGATGAGCAGATACAATTAAAAGTTGATGAAAAACGAGCGCAACGAGGTGGTTTTAAACAGAAAATAATGTTATTATGGACTGCATAAATTTCGGATAATTGGTCAGCTATTATCACACCATAATTTGAGATATATAAATGCAATCAGACATAGAAAATAACTGGGGGATTCAAGCCATTAACTTATTAGTTAATATAAACATTATTTTAGGGTATCCAGATGGTACATTTCGCCCCAATGCACCTGTAACTAGGGCTGAGTTTGCTACGTTAATGTGTAGGATGTTTGATGATGCACCGATAATTCAGGAGGCGATCGCCTATAAAGATGTTGCCGATAACTATTGGGCAAAATCGAATATTGAACAAGCGACTCGCCGAGGTTTTTTGGCCTGCTATCCTGACGGTACATTTCGCCCACAGCAACCTATTCCTAGGGTGCAAGCCTTAATTGTTTTAGCGGCACATCTACAGCATAGAATCCCTGAAAACCCGGAAGAAATTCTCACACAATATTTTGATGATGCGGCGGCAATCCCCAATTATGCTAGGGAAAGAATTGCCGCTGGGGCGATTGAAAATTTAGTGGTTAATTATCCATAAGTTCGACAACTCAAGCCTAATCAAAATGCTACTAGGGGTGAAATCGCGGCTTTTTTATGTCAAGCCTTGCGACCTAGAAATGTGGTGTCTTGGGAATATATCGCCTATAGTAATTTATTCGCAATTACCCCTCAATTTGACTATGCGGCAAAATTTTCCGAAGGATTAGCTAATGTCATCATTAATGGTCAAAATTGCTTCATTAATACAGAAGAAAATATCGTGATCACTTTGGCAAGTGATATTATATCTTTGGGGGCATTTTCGGAGGGAATGGCTAGTGTCAACATGGATGATAAAAGTGGATATATTGACCGGGAAGGTAGACTAGCAATTCCTGCCAAATTTAGTTTGAATCCTGTCTATTATTTTGCGGAAGGTTTGGCATTAGCTAAACTTTATGATCAGACAAAATGGGGATATATTAATAAATCAGGTGATTGGCACATTATAGCTAAATTTGATGGTGGGGGTAGCTTTTCCCAAGGACGGGCAAAAGTTAGGATCGGATCTGAATGGGGATATATTGACCGGGAAGGTAACTCGATTATTGAACCTAAATTTTCAGAAGCTGGGGAATTTGCGGAGGGTCTAGCCCCAGTTAAATTAAATCATCAATGGGGATACAGCCTTTACACAAAACACAAAGTACAGTATAATGTATGGCTATTGTATAAGTTATCACAACCAACTACCATGAGCCGTTACTCTTTAGATTTTCGGAAAAAGATAGTAGAAGCCTATGAAAAAGGAGACACTTCTATCCGAAAAGTAGCGAAACGCTTTTTGGTGAGTCCAGACACGGTAAGGCGACTGGTCAAACAGTATCGATTAACGGGAGACTTATCTCCTCGTAAGTGTGGCACTAAAAAGAAAAGCATTTGATCTAAGCATGAGGAAGCCGTGATAGATATCGTAGAAGCCCACCCCGACCTGACCTTATGGCAATATAGTGAGAAGCTCAGAGACAAGCTGGGCATAAATGTCAGTACGACCATGATAGATAGATTTTTAAAGCAGCACGATATAAGTCTCAAAAAAAAAACATACAGGAGCGAAAAAGTAGTAACAGAAGAAGTACAGAAAGCGCGAGTAGATTATTGGTAAAGAATTAGAGATGTGGCTCCTGAAAAGCTTGTGTTTATTGATGAAAGTGGGTTATGGGTAGGGATGAGCAGACCGTTAGCCAGAGCGACGAAAGGGAAAAAAGTCTATGAACTGCGGAAATCCTATCGAGGTCAAAAAATGACAATAATTGGTGCAATTAAGCTCTCCGGAGTGGTGGCGACTCAAACATTAGAAGGGTCAATGAAAAAAGAGGATTTTCTCCAATTCATCAAGTTAGATTTATTGCCAAAATTAAAAAAAGGAGATGTAGTGGTAATGCATAACTGAAATTCTCATCATCGAGAAGAAGTCAAAGAAATGATAGAGTCAGTAGGAGCCAGGGTAGAATATCTGCCGGTGTATTCCCCTGAGTTTAACCCGATAGAGATGATGTGGTCACAGCTCAAAAGTTTAGTGTGCAAGTTCAGGACGGAGACCATGGAATTATTAGTGAGATTGGTAGAAGTGGCGGTAAGCCTTGTGAATTTACAGTGTTTGAATAACTGGTTTACCAAGTGTTGTTACTGTGCTTAATGATTGAGATAAAGGCTGTATATTAATCGGGATGGTGATTGGGTAATACAGCCAGAATTTGGGCGGGCTGAAAATTTTATTTATGGAGTTGCTAAAGTTGTTAAAGGCGACCAATATTATCTGGTTGATACCAGTGGAAATCTCACGTCAATTGTACCAAATGGGTTAGGATATTTACAATTTTCTGAGGGATTAGCCCCCTGGGGAACTGGAGAAGGGAAGGTTGGTAATTTGATTCAACCTCTGCGTTATGGTTATGTAGATACTACGGGAAAAACAATTATTCAACCTCAATTTTATGGGGCTGAACCTTTTTCTGAGGGGTTGGCTGTAGTACAGTTAAACGGTCACTACGATTGAGGAAGCTGGGGGGAAGCAAGTCAAGGAATGCCTCCAGAATCTTTGAGAATTGTTCGCGGGGGGAAATATGGATATATTGCTAAACCTTGAATATCATCTGATGTTGATGAGATTAAAAGAGTTTTCAGTGGTGATAGCTTCGATAATGCTGAGGGGAGGGTGAGTTAGCAAGAAGGGAAAATACAGTAGTGTGTAGCCAGGGTCAAGAAATGATGTTGATTGGTGCTAGTTTTAGCTTAAACTATAGTTAAAATTAATTCACATTCGATTAAACAATGGCTATTAACAGGGTTAGAGTCGCTAAAGATAAAGCAGACCTAGTGCGAGATTTAACCGAATCCGAAAACAAAAGCGGCCCGTTTCAGACCTATGCAGATGTAATAGTATTCGCCGCCTCTGTAGGTATCCGCCACCAAAAGCGAGTACCGATTGAGGCTGTTTCTCAGAGAGATCCCGCGCCTATTTCCCTAGAGATATTCATTTCGAGGGGTTATGATTGGGTAATTAAACTGATAGCGATCGCCCATACTAAGGACAGCAAAACAATCTCACCTTTTGACCCAGAATTGGAAGCAGAAAGAGTGAAAATTTTTGAAGAATTTGCCAATGGTGGACTAGAAATTTTACGAGAAGAATTTAGGGGGGCGGTAGATTATGGCGATCGCCTGTTATTATTGCTGATGTCGGAACGCGATCGCTTCAAAAAACCGGAATCAGAATTTGATCTGAGTCAATTTTTAGGCTAATTCAGCGGCGGTCACTCTTACCGTTGTATGCTTCTAGGATCGAGGGCATCTCGGAGACCATCTCCCAGTAAATTAAATGCTAAAACGGTTAAAATAATCAACAATGCTGGCGGCCAAATTAGCCAAGGTTGTAGCACCAAAATGGAAGCATTAGTAGCAGAAGAAAGTAAATTCCCCCAGGAAGGATCTGGCTGTTGAATACCCAAGCCAATTAAACTAAGCACGGACTCAGAAATAATAAAACTGGGGATGGTCAGGGTAGCCGAAATAATCACATAGGTAGCTGTTTGGGGGAGTACATGACGGATAATAGTATAAATTGGTTGAGCCCCCATTACCCTAGCCGCTTGGATAAATTCGCGTTCTTTAATAGAGAGAACCTGTCCCCGAATGACTCTAGCTAGTCCCGCCCAACTAATAAATGAAATGATAATTACAATTAGTAAAAACCTTTGGGCGCTGGAAAGTTGGGGAGGAAGGACTGCTGCTAAAGCTACTAATAAATAAAGTCCGGGAATGGTCATTAAAACTTCCACTAATCGCATGGATATAGTATCAATCCAGCCACCAAAATAGCCGGAAATTCCCCCAACCAACATACCCAAGGGGAAAGCAATAGCAATTCCGACTAAACCGATACTGAGGCTGATACGACTACCAAAAACTAAGCGACTCAACTGATCGCGGGCTTGTTCATCGGTTCCTATGAGGTTAATATAGGCTGGACCCACTACGCCAAAAAGATGAAGGTCAAAGGGAATTAAACCTAAAATTTTATAGGGGTCTCCTTTGACGAATAACCGCAGAGGAGAAGGTTGTTCCCAGTCTACTATAGTTTGTCTTTGACCTGTTTCAATATCAACGGGTCCCTGAGTTGTGGGATAAACATGGAGTCCGATAAATTCTCCTTGAGGGTTGACCCAATGAATTGGGGTGGGGGGTAATAGGGATCCGTCTAATTGGGAATTATAGGGATTATAGGGAGCGACAAAATCAGCAGCGATCGCCATAATATAAAACAGAATCAGTATTCCCGCGCCCAATTTTGCCAAGGGATTTTTTTGTAGTCTTTGCCACCATTTCATAAACTTATTAACCTCACCTGCATATCTATCTATAACATCTGATGTTAGCATAAGAGATTACCGCTGGTGGGGGTTAATGACATTACAGGTCAATCCCAGCAGCATCTTTATCCATTCCCATCATTAGTGATTTCGGAAACCTGTAAGTTAGGAGAGTTGTCGATATCTTGGGGAAGATTAGTAAAAAAGGAACCGGCTTGGGGTGGTAACTGAGGGTTAAAGATGATTTCAATAATGCTCTTAATTACCCCAGTGATGGGAATAGCTAAAATTACTCCTAATAAACCACTAACTTTTCCTCCTAATAAGATGGCTGATCAAATCACTACCGGACTTAATACTGTGAGAATAGTATGACTCAAACCCCTATCCTAACTGCGATAATCGGGATTTACTTAACCCAATAGTCGTACCGTCACGCTCAATATGCACTCCATTCAGTCTTAGCATACGGGACGATTGGTGCATATCCTTTAGCAACAAATCTTAATTATTGACGGGTTAATCAATAAACACAACTTAATCAATCTGTCAAATATCCATACCCTCCCCCCAACCAAACACCGATAGGGTAACTCCCTTGTGATACCCGTCAATGGCAAGCCTATCGGTTCGTTCCTCACCATTGACTGCTATCACGTCGGTCGCACCCCCAAGAGTGCTTGTTCTGGTTGGGGGGGGAGGTATGTTTCAAAGTCAACATGATAGCCGTAGGTAGCCATAGAAAGGGACTTATTAATTTATCAATGTACAAAGATATTAGGCTGTCTTTCTATGGACTAGACCTATAGGTAAACCTATGTGCGATCGCAAAACCTGAACTATCATCTACCGGAACCAACCCGATACCCCTAAACAACTTTTCAACTGGTGACAATTACCGAGCAGAAACCGATACCAACATAATCAGTTCACCCCTATGTTATTGCCTATCAATAAATGCCAAAATCAACAATAACAGTTATCAATAACATCACCTCTAGTATGATTATACTCATTGCATTAATCTCCAAAAATAAAGGGTAAACCATTTAATCCTCTCCAAGGGTTCAAAGATTGCGTAAAAATTACTATATGGTGGTGATTCAATTATTTGATATTCATTTAGCCAAATAGTTTCACGTTTAACCATCATATTCTGCTTCATATCATTGTATGTGTAAAATTTTAACCATCCTGCCATTTTCCCATAAATAGAAACTTGGTCTGCATCAAATAATATCCTCACAAATTTGCTACCTGATATATCTGGCAATCGTTTACTTCCGTGTGCTGTATCATCCTCTTTGAGTAAGTATTGGTTGTAAGCTAAAAACCAATTAGTTTCAGATATATCATATTTGTTAGACATGATCTCACCTGCTTGATTACATTATCGTTATCCGTGTCACACCATAAATCACCTACACTTAAACCGATAGGGCTTGTCGGTAAATTACTGATCTTACCATTTGTAGATGCTGTGGGTTTACCTAGTGCGTCTAATTTTTGAGATAATTCTTGAATCCCTGCCACTAATAAAGGAACTAATTTTTCATAAAGAATCGTCAGATAATCTATTTTTTTGTCGTCAACTTCAGGGCTATCTGTGTGGTCATTTTGAACCACTTAAACTGCATCGGGGTAGTGCTCTTGAACTTCTTGTGCGATTAAACCGATTTTAGTTTATTGTGTAGAAAATCCATGGCTGCTAACTCATTATATTTAAATTTAATTAAATATAATTTTTGAAGTCAATCTAAGCTATTAATACTCTCATTAAAAACTGTTGTAAATCTCATATCCGAAGAACCTTTAACATAATCTCCACTATCGTTAATCAAAGATACGTTTGTGCCTCCTACTCTAAATCTAGTATGTACTCCAGATGATGAAAGAGTTGAGTGCTTCATAAAATATGTCTGCCCGTTATATAAGTGTATTGCATATCTATCGCTAGGAGCACCTCGCCAAACATTACTTTCAAGAAAATTAATACCATGATATATAAATACTCTAGGATTAGCCTCTGCTTCAAGTCGCATAGAATAATTTCCCTGATGAGAAAACGCCCAGCTATTTCCTCCAACTCTACTATTTAGTACTAAACTTGCCGAACCAGCAGTAGACCCTATCCGGCGTATGTCAAACCCCCTCCAAACATTAAAATTAATAAGCATATTTTTATCAAAACAACTTTCATTATTTAAAAAATATACGGGATTATTTATTATGTTAAATGTTTTAATTCCTGTGAAAGTGTGATTGCCTGTAGTTCTTACTACAGTTGAATCTACATTAATTGTTCTATTAGCTGCTAATGTTCCTCCTCCTGATAAACCATCTCCTGCGGTTAATGTAATGTTTGAATGTGTATGCTCTGATGGAGTAAACGTTGTCGGTTTACTTGTAACTTCAGACCAAGTAGCCACCTGGTTGCGGTAGCAGGCGCACTACTGATGTCGCCCCATATATGACCGTGACCGGATGGCGCGAAATTAGTATTTGAGTCAATAACTGCTTGTATCCGTTCATTAGTTAAATACAGATTAACTTCAGCTTCTGGCAAGTCATCGGTTGATTGCCCAAATTTACTAGAGTAAATATTGAAATTAGTCATAATAAAGATTCCGAAAAAAGGGGGGATTATCCCCCAACTATTTAATCTACAGTGACCAGCTCAACCAAGGTCACTGAAATATCAGCAACTGATTCGGCAATAGCTTGTAGTTTACTAGCGCCAATAGTGAGCATAACAGTATCACCCGGCTTCACAGAAAATGCGGCATTAGCTACGGTATTTTTTGTGGGTTCTAAGATGAAATGAACGGGTACATTAGACCGATTTTTGATAAATACATTACGCCCGTTTGTGTTAGCATTTACTGCCACTAATTCGGCAACTGTATTAGCCGTTAAACTAATAGCGGTTGTAACGGGAGTACCCGGTATCTTAGCAGTAATATTGAGAGTGTCTAAATTTAGAGCGCTACTATAAACCGAAAAACTCATAATCACCTACCTCCTAAATAATTCCATTGTAGCCGGTTAGTAAGTGATTGTCTGCTCTAACCCGACAATCTGCGAAACACTATCCTCTGTTATCCCGTAGATACTAGCAGTAGATTTTAACTCGTCATCCCATGCAGTGTTAGGCGGTAGCCATAAACATTGACCTGGTATGCAATTGCTGATGTGTCCATGACTAAACCAAACCCCAACGCTACCCGTGTTCTGTAGGTGTAAGCGATATCTCTAAGTATTGGCTGCGCGGATAAGTGTAGGGGTATTACCTACGGAAATCCCAAAATTTTCGGGTTGAGTTAATGATGGTGTTTTGGGTAAGGTATCAAGTTGGTATTCTGCCATACCAAAAATATTAATTGAATCATTATTGTGTAATTGATTTAAACATCTAGCTTGTCATACAGAATGTGAATCTATAGCTAATCCTTCTGTCTGATTGGTAATCAATTCGATTAATAAATTTTCGGTATGGATTCCCCCATAATAAGGGAGTTTTATGATACCTAGATTTAACCCGTTTTCTGTGGCTAGGTTCCCATCAAATATCTGTAAGTCTATAGAACCTTGTAACACATCTTGTTTCTTAAACGAATAAACACATTGCCAGAATGGCTAATGTACAGATTTGACATAGATGACGAAAGATGGGGTGAATTTGAAGTTAAAGTAGAGATTGATGATGTCAATCTCATGACCAAAGCCGAAGAAAAAGCCGAAATCAAATTACCTAACTTAGCTGAATCAATTGCTGAAATATTTGGTATGGTAATGGAAATTGCTATCTCTCATCAGGTTACAAAAAACGCTGTTTTAACGGCGTTACATGAAGCAGGTTTGGCTCATGCTGCCGCTTTTAAAGCTGGTAGGAAAGTATCTGAAATAATTGATGATTTGGGATTCGCTACCGAGGAAAAATATGAAACAATTAAAACAGCATTTACCCCGGAGGCTGATAATTTTGAGGAGCTACTGGGACCCAATGAAAGCAAAATTAAGATTACCAACCAGAAGGATGCAAAAGAAACATTACAAACAACATTAAATCAAATTCAATAAATATTTGCTTACGCGCTCAAGGTACTTTACAGGTGAACAGTAATGACCCAGCAAAAGACATATTAGCCGATTTAACGCGGTTATATGATTCAATGAAAAAACAGGATGATATCAGAGAAGAGGAAACCGAAAAAGTACAAGAATTACTGAAAAAAGACTTTCCTGATATCAAGATAGAAACCGAATTGATTGATGGCGATAACCCACTAAGAGGGACTTTGTAATGGTTGCCAGAAGTGCAAGAATGCTAAGGAGTACTCGTAGCTTGTCTAGTCGTCAAACCCGTAGCAGTATAGGTAGAAATGGCGTTAGACAAGTTAATTTAGCCCAAAGAACATCTACCCAGGAAATGGGTTGGTTTGGCAAATTATGAGCCAAATTTACTGGTAAAGTTGTTGAATGGGGCAAAAGTTTTGGAGGTTGGCTATGGGAAGGAATTACTAAGTTTTTATCTAACTTTAGCTTTGAGAAAGTAGCGAGATTTATTACCTCTAATTGGGACAGCTTTGGGAATTTTAATGGGAATATTAGCGATAGTGATATTGATAGAAACATCCCAAATATTGCCGGACAATTTATAACCACCACGGCTGGGTTTTTAGGTAATATGGCTGGGAAATTAGTATGTGGTGTTTTACCAGTAGCAGGTCTTGCATTTATCAATAAAGCGGCTGCTATGCACGTAGCATTAAGCAAGGGGCCTGAAATGCTTATGGAAGTATCTACAGCATTCGGTTCATGCGTTAAACAGTCATTTAACATGGCTATGAAAGCAATAGCATGGACGTTATTTAAACACGGTAGATGGGTTGTTAAAATGTTTTTAACAAAAAGCCCAACAACACTAGCAAGGTCTATTGTTTAAATGGTTCCTGGTGGTAAAGGAACGATTGAAAAATGGGGTGAAGAAAAAGGTGAAGAATGGTCTTTGGGAAAACAGAGAAGGGAAGCTAGGGAGAAATTACCAGAAAAATATGATGGAAATATAAACACTATTTGGAACCAAGACAGTTCCGAGGAATTCGGGGATGAGTTTAGCGAGAACTGTAAAGAAGCTATCATCTTAGTCGCTCAAGGTTTAGATGAATATATGGCACTGCAAAGAATAGAAGAAAATAGATAACAACAATTAGTTAATGCTGTAGTATAAGCTGGTGGAGAAAGATTCAGACTTGTGTCATCTTTGAGAAATTTGCCGGAAAATGTTGCGAGTACATTGGCTCAAACTGAAATACTAGGGAATAGGGATATAGGTCAATTTATGGGGTCAGGTGATTTTCGGGAAATCAGTACGTCAGCTAATCTTAAAATACAGTTAACTTTGGTTTTGTACAACTACGAAAAACCACCATACTGGACTAAAGATAGGCGGTCAACACTGCCAAAAACTCAAATAGAGTTACCGTCGGTTAGTAGGGATAAAATTACATGGGATAGGTGACAAAGGATATTTACTCAACCCAGTAAATCAGCATTTACTAAAGGGAATATTAAGGTTACTTGTACTATGAGTAATGGCAGAAGATTTGCGTTTTTTATGAATGAATCTAGTCAAAATGAGGCAGAAAATATCTGTAAACAATTAGTTGATTTAACTGACGCTAAAATCGTGTATCCTATTACCTTCGAGGAAAGAAAAGGTTTTGGCGGTAGGGAAAATGCGAAAAGAATTAAAGAGAGCAAAATGTATATCAGTGAAGTGAAAATACTTAACTGGGAATTAATTGATAAATTTGAACAAGCTAAAATCGACTTAGGTGAAGGTAGTGTCTTGGCGATGTATCAGGACCCTAGAAAAACCAAAGTCAAAATTCCTCTACATTTCCAGAGAAAACCTAGTTGGGTTGATAATGTCATACGGAAAGCTACGAGGACATCGTTAGAGTGAAAAACTGGAAATCAACCCCCAACTACAACCTAATCATTGAGTCATATCAGTCACTAACTATCATCCACGATGAAAGAGATTACCAACATACTTAGACATGGTTAAACTGGTAGTTAGCGTAATGTTGGTATTGGTAGCGTACCGTCGCGTTTAACTCAAAAGCTGCTACATATATGTAGCTTCTGTTGAAAGAACCATAGCAGCCACAATCAGCAAATACACTGCTATAGTCTAGGTATTGAATAAAATCAAGGTGAGATTATGGCTACTAAGAAAACGCTAGGCGCTGCGACACTGGAAAACCAATTACTTGAAATTATTGAGCCAACCCAACGAATGCAATCTACTGCAAGTAATAATCCTGATGGTGCAACCGTAGTCACTGCTTATACCCGAAATATGGCTACAGGTCTCGTAACTGTTTCATTGTCAATTCCAACAGACGATGTTTTAGACCCTACTGACGGCAGTATTGATGTAATAGCTACAGAGCTATTTGTTGATTAATGGATATCGGGTAGGCGCTAATATCATCGTTTTACCTACCCTGATTTAGACAATTTAGAAAAAAGGAAACTGATATCATGCCTTTAGCTGACGCATGGAACAAATACAAAGATGATTGGATAGCAAACTTAGCAACAGCCAAGGGTCCACACCTAGGCAGAAGTTTAGTAGTTGAAGTTCCAGTGGATGCAACTTCAAAAATAGGCGTACCTATGCCTATGCTTTTACTCCACATTTTAAGTGGAAGTTCAGTAACTAATGAGCCAGCCAATGTTAGGGAATTAACCATTTGGAGACCACCTGTTAGCAATACTTCCACGCCTAATGCTAACAGACGTAATATCCTAAGAGGAACTCGAGTAAGAGCATACAAGAAGTCTGAATACACCCGCTTCTTTGTTGAGGCTCCGGTTAATCCTGGCTAGTGGCGTAAATACACCCAAACACGGGTAGGCGAAAAAATACTGAGATTTATCAGTATTAAAGCACCTCCTATCGTTTCTGTTAGTGGCTTGTTATATGTATTTGCTCACTATTTTACTATCAAGCCAGCATCATTAAGAACCTATAACAGTATGTTCAGAATTCCTAGCAGCGATGGGCTTGCCCTAGCTAACCTGGGTGAATTAACTGTTGAGAGAAGTGAAGCACCAAACCAAGTACAGGGTGAACTTTTCGCTGATGCTCCTGTTAGCAGCGAAGGCAATAAGAGTGTGAAAAAATAAATCAGCATCAAAAAGTAGACAAAGAGAATTGACCACTATATAAAAAAATAGTGGTCTTTTGTTTGAGTTGTATGTGGCGATAATTTAAACATTTCACAATTATGGTATAAAGTCAATAATTCTTTTATTTTTTTGGGCTTATATGTTTCTTATGTATTTATAAGTATTAATTAGATTAAAAATAATCATCATCAACAACAAAAAATATCAAAAACAGTGATTTCCAACTCAATAACTCAATCGTATTTTGGAAAAATGATTTTGTCCATGAGTTGAAAATCACTGACAGATGCGTAAAAACCAAAATACATTAGTAGACCAAAATACCGCTATTTACCAGCTTGACAAAGACAGCGTAAAAACCAAGGATACACATGGACTCTCACCTAGTGAATATCTGGCAATCTTAAAAAGGTTCAGCAACTTTGCCGGATTTCTTGACCAGGTAGTTCCTTATCTGCCATATCCCAAAACATCACCTATCTACACATTAAAAGAAAAGTTGGTGTTTGCATCTGTAACGGACGAAAAGGACTTTAATCTGGAATTAACCTACTCTGAGATTATCGCGTTAAAGAATAGCATTAAAGCTATTCTAACTCTGATTAAACTTGGTGGTGGTGTCAGGGGTGTACGTAAAGTTTCTGGTGCTATTGCTGACGATATCGCTGCCTTGGAGGGTCACTTTTTTAATCTCTCCGATAATCATGTTGACCCTGATATGCCCGAATCATTGCCTGACCCTGACCCGTTTTCAGATTGGCTTCAGACTAACGCCTAATTAGCAAAAAAAAGGCTACCCGTGAAAAGGTAGCCAATACACCAAACATCGAGGACTATCACCATGATATCAAAGCACTGGAAAGAAGTGCGGTTAAATCTCAGGAATATTAAACTTGACCCGTTGATGTATGTGGGAACGTCGTTTGCTATAAAGGTTCCTAACTATGCAGGAAGAGGACGACTTCAATGGCAATTAACAGCCGTTAAGTTTGATAAAGAATTTCTGGCTTATTGTCTGGGAGAAATGATTAAAAAATTAATTCCATTACACCCAGATAAAATTGAGGAAATTCTCAACGAGGCACTCGAATATTATCGAGCGGAATGGAACATTTATCAAACTGAATCTGGCGGCGATAGAGAGCCAGATAATGAAACTTATTTTGGGGAGATAAATGATGATTAACAAGTATCATGCCAAAGGACAATACTACGACGGGTATTACTTTGGGTCAACATTAGAGAGCAAGGTTTATCACCTACTCAAAAAGTATGATGACAACCTATCAATACACCCCCGATTAACTTTGGTTGATGGCAAGAAACCTTGGCGACCAATTACTTGGAAACCTGACTTTTATAGTCCAGTTTTCAACCAATACATCGAAGTAAAAGGAACGCTAACACCTGAGTTTAAGCTCAAGATGCAATTGCTTCATTACCTTAATCCCGGAATGATTGAAGATATTTGGTTTGTCACTCGGAACAGGTCTTATCGCTGGCAAGGTATTTATTTAATGAATATCGATGAGTTCCAACGACACCTAAAAGCACAAGAATTTAAGTTAATAGGAGAACATCAACCGTGAGAAATCTACACTATAAAGGCATATTTAGCCTCAATGGTGAACTTGTGCAAACTCACTACAATCCGCATGAATTTGATAAAACTGCAATCATTGTGGCTTATCAAATTCTGACACATATTGAGGAACACAAAACACCTGAAGTAAAGAATATTACCTATCAGGTAATGGGTAGTTACAGACCACGTGGTGATTATCAAGGCTCTGCAATTATTAGACTTATCAAGCAAACTCACTTAGTTGAACTTGTTAAGGAGTCAAGACTTCGAGTCTATTTATCTGGCAATCCACTGTTTTGGGCTGCTTGTCGCCAAATTGCAGCCAGAATCGAATCACCTAACACAATCAACAATCAACAATTAACTGAGGAAGAGTAATCACGAGTATTGGATATTACGGTAAAAAAGATGACGATAAATTCGCATTCTGTAGCGCGGTTAAGCCGGGAGAATCTGGAACATATTTGGAAATCACTAGCGCTATGTTTGTTGTACAATCGCCTCACCTGTGGCTTATTGGCTATGGATTAAGTGGTGATTTCCAGAACTTCAATGATAGGTCGTGGAAATTTGAAGAGCAATTAATCGCAGTACGCTTTTGTATTGCTGAGTACTCTAGTGAATATCAAGGGAAAAAAACGGGAATACAAGCCTACTTCGGTTGAATTAGCGTTACTGCATTTAGTCGAAAGTGACGCTATGCTGACAAACGGTAAAATGATGTTTACCGGAACTGTAAATCTAGGACAATCAGCCACACGGGTAGCCGAGCGACTCCTTGAGGTAAATAGTGAGAATTCAAATGATTTTGAATCAGCCAAGAATAAGCATGATTTAGCACGATTTATCCTCGAATACAGCACAGGATTAGATACCTTTGAATCCACTGTTGCCGGGTACACTGTACAAGAAGCTATTGATTTTGTTGAATCAAAAACTAGTAAAAAAATGGTAGTTTTGGCGGTAAGGCCAAATATAAAACCTGGGAAGAACGGGTTGAGTCTACAGCAAAAATTCTTGATTGTGAGCCTGATTTTGATAGCCTATACAGCAAGGTTAAAAAATTGGACGCTGATACCCTAATCGCGTTACTTGAGTTAATGAAACTCAGCTAATTACCACAAAAATCCCCCCCAATATTGGGGGGGATGACTACCATACAGCAAGCCAACATATTAAGAGGTCACTACCATGTCTGAGGACTATTTAGATTATAGGCTAATACGCGACTCATTGGCAGATGAATTAGAGGAAATAATTGTTGACGGTACATTAGGGACACAAGTTGAGTCAATATGTAGGGCTTGTGCTATCCTACCCTATCCGGATGTTCAATTCCCAATTATTACTAGCTTTATTTGCTCACCTGTCACGCTAATGTAAACCGCTGGGTGTCTGTTTCTTTGGGGGTCTAGTGGAACGGGTAAAAGCCAGATAGCTACTATTGCGGCTTCACTGTATCGCACCGACACAGTGTTAGCTAACAGCACATTTGCTTCACTGAGAAACAAGATACAGCAAGAGAGATATGACGACCCGTTACAAAGCGAGTTGGAACGTAATTTTTTATTGGTTTGGGAAGATATCACCCCCAATTTATTAATTGAAAATGAAAATATGCTTTCACTGTTTAAAGTCTTCAACAGGAAAAATAGTCGAATAACAATTAGCAGCCAAACACCCGGTCACAACATGATTTTGAATGCTTTCGCTTTAAAAGTAATTAACTCAATACATCCTTTATGGACGTTTTGGCAACTTAACGAACTTAAAATAAGGATGTTTCCTATGTGGTTTAAAAATAGACAATCAATGACAAGTGAAGAATATGCAGGTAATCAATTTGAATTGTCAGAACTTTCGGATATTGAGGATATAAATCTTGGTAAGATATCATCTCGCTTAGAAATGTTTTGGAGAGATATGAATAATTGCACTAATTATGCTCAAACCAAAAGAGGACTACAAAAAAGGAAACAAGATATAGCTAACTACAGATTATCCATTGATGTAATCGCTACACATTCAATGATATATAAATCATCAATGGATAATTCAATCAAAGTATTTAACCATTACTGGGAGTTAGCAGAAACCAAAATATTCGCAGTATCTAGCGGAACAGAACAATTCTTAGACCATTTTATCGCTCCAAGTCTTGAGAGCAAAACTAAGCAAAATAAGCAAGCAACAAAAGCAGGTTTTCCTGAATTAATCGAACCAGTTACAGACATTGACCCTAAGACTCTGAAGATAGCCATAGAAACCGCCAAAAATGATGGTTATTTAGATTCACGGGTTACTGTAAATGAATTAACCAATTTAATGAAAAACAGAGGTTATAACATGATTAATGTTAACGGTAAAAACCTGTGGAAGCAAATCATTTGACTTCCAATTAGTTCATTGACCTAGGAGAATAACACAATGATGGCAGATATCAAACATCAGATGTTTGTGAAGTTTAAGACTATGGTAGACAGTTGAGTTTACAACATTAACAAAGAAGATGGTTTGGCAACATTAAAGTCAATACTAGATGATTGCGAAAAAGAATTAACCATTACTGAACTTAAAAAGCAATTGCTGATTAAGGAACTGAATTACACAAAGCACTTAATAGATAAAGTCCAGTAAATACCCGTCCGCGATGACGGTAAACTACGGCAAACAACACACTAAGAGGATAAAACCATGACAATTGACTTGGGTAAACTACTTAACCCGAATACCTATCATAGTGATAGGTTAAGCAGCAAGCTAGTCTCTATATTGGACGCTGTAGAACTTGCCGATTGTCCTACACAATTTTATGAATGTCGTCTGTTGGAGCTTGAAAGCACTTTTCTGGTTATGCACAATTCCTTGATTACAGCAATCAATCAATTGTTGAACGAGAAAATCAAGCAATACGAAGAAGACAATAAAAATGAGTTTTAATCATGCCATAAATCCTCAAGTAAGTTAAATAATTTCGTCAAAAAAGGAAACACAAAACCATGAACGAAGAACAAGCAAGGTTAATGGTTATCGCGGAATTAGCACGTGATATTTACGCCCAAATGATGTCACGAGATATCCCCTACGCTAACCAAGATACCAGGGTGAAATTAGCCGAAATCGCCCATAACGCCGCTGTTGATTTTATGGCGGTACAAGAAAAGTGGGTATCGTCTCAAGAGACAGTTATTCAGCCAGCATCATTTATGCCCGACTTTAGTGGCAATGGTTACAGTAGCGATATCTTTATGGGGGGTGACTTCAATGCCTAAGTTATTGCCAGTAATCAGCCTACATACTGGAAATTTCAGCAATTTTCTACAGGGCCCCGGTGGAACTTGTGTAGAACTAGATACGCCCGAGTGGTTTGACTACCTGAGAAAAAACAAGTCATTCTCTGTTGAGTTAAACGGCAAAAGGTTTACGGCTTGCAAAAAAACATCTATCAACAATTTCGCGTACTGGAACCTGAAGGGCTGGGACGGTAAAATCAACCACCATATCTATATCGGAAAATCTGACCAGACTACCAATGAGAAGATTCAACAGGCTGCTATAGCTATGTTTTATCGGTGCAACCCCAAGTTGGCGTAAGCCCTAACAGCTAACAGCCTAACAGCTACTCCAATAACTTAATAGCCCCCTATGGTTTCTAACTGTAGGGGGTGTCTATGTATTTTCTCATTTATAGCACCAGACAGGAAAGTTAGGACGTATAATGGAGAGGACGAGATGACTAAGAAGACCAAAAATGCCAGCCCCCTATAGTTACGACCTCAGACAAAAAGTTATTGATGCAATTGAACTAGACGGTATGCCCAAAACAGAAGCCAGTCAAGTTTTCCATGTCAGCCGGAACACTATTAATCTCTGGCTGCAAAGAAAAGCACAGACCGGAGACTTCCTCCCTAAACCTAATCACCCACCTGGCAATAACCACAAAATTACCGACTGGCATAAATTCAAGGCTTTTGCCCAAGAGCATGGCCACAAAACCTCCGCTCAAATGGCTGAACTTTGGGATGACGACATCTCTCCTCGCACCATATCCAGAGCCTTGAAGAAAATTGGCTTCACCAGAAAAAAAACTTACGGCTACCAAGAACGTTGGAAGCAACAGCGAGAGGAGTTTATGGCTCAGATTGAACATATGGAGCCGGAAGAAGTGGTCTACCTCGATGAAGCCGGCATGAATAGTCAGGACTCGGATTACCCTTATGGTTACTGCGAGGAAGGAAAACGCTTCCATGCCCTCAAATCAGGGAAGAGGCAGGGCAGGGTGAGCTATATAGCCGCATGGTGTCATCAACAACTCTTAGCCCCCTTTACCTTTGAGGGTTGTTGTAATCGGACAGTGTTTGAGTTGTGGTTGGAGTTCATCTTAATTCCAACACTGAAGCCAGGTCAGACTCTAGTGCTAGACAATGCAACGTTTCATAAAGGGGGACGGATTCCTGAGCTAGTGGAGGCGGCTCAATGCCGTTTGCTCTATCTACCACCTTATTCGCCAGACCTCAACAAGATAGAGAAATGTTGGTCGTGGTTGAAAGCCCGCATTCGCCATTGTATTGAGCAGTTTGATTCTCTCCATGATGCCATGGATTCCGTTCTCCAAGCTGCGTCCTAACCACCTTGACTAATACTATACATCAGGAGCCGTGTGCTGGGAAACTCGCAAGCACGGTTTTGAATTGGAGTTGGGGAAGGCGACTTCCCTTTCGACCATAACTGCTTATTGATTAACCCGTCAATAATTAAGATTTGTTGCTAAGGGATATGCGCTAATTATCCTGTGTGTTAAGACTTAATGAAGTGTATTTTGTGCGCAACGATACCACTATCGGGTTGAGCGATATCACGCGATAGTAGTCAGGATAAGGGTTTACAGTAAACGGGTGTGGTAGGACTCGAACCTACGACAAACGGCTTAGAAGGCCGCTACTCTATCCAGCTGAGTTACACACCCAGGCAAGTCTTGCATTTTACCTGAAGTTGACACCTATAGTATCAACTAGTATCAACCTAAATCAAGTAAACTCAAGTCCCAAGGCTTGATCATCAATGGACACGTGTAGATGATAACATAAAAGCGATCGAGATTGACAGTTGACTGGCAAAAATTATCTGGGATGATTAAGTTTGCCACATTGGAGATTATAGCGCCATGGGTTCAACAAGCACTACAATAACAAACACGAGCCGACCTGCAACTCTGCCAAGAGTAGGTACATAGTGTTATGTTTATTCTGAAACGACAGGATGTTGAGATCTCCACGATCCAACACCCCAATCGGGATCAACAGATTCCCATTCTCTATTATCAAGGGCAGACGTTCCGTCTGATGAAGGTTTTTACTGTTCAGCAAGAAAACGAAGCCAGAGCTTATTGGCGAGACTTGACTGATAACAAGGGTAAAGCCTGCGTACTACTCGAAGAACCAGAACGCTATAGTGTTTGGGGTAAAGTTCGCCTTGAACAACTCGGTAGTGAGGGGGGTGGAGGTACTGATGCTAAGGTATCAGGCCTCATTCGCGCTTCTCTATTGGTCTTACAAGCAGTTTACTTTGATGTTGAGGATTTATTGGGGTCAAGACAAGCTGTAGCCTTTGAAAAGGATCTGCTCAAGATTCTTCAAAAAGGTAAATTTCCCGCCCATGATAACTCAGAGGCGGTCAAAACTCTTTTGACCAAAGACCCCCTGGAAAGTTTACAAATTCCTTCCTGGAATGAAAATAACCTGAAAACATTGCTAGAAGAAGTTTACCGTCTGGGTAAGAGCTACTTCGGAAATACTAGCTTTGCAGAAGGCTTAGATGAAGTTCTACAGGACTTGGCCCAAGAAGACCGGGATTCATTTATCAGTTGGCTGGGTGAATCTACTCTGGGAAATCTCTGGGAGATAAGTTAAGTAATGTTAGGATTTTTTGGTTTTGGTATCTAAATATGGGAGGCTCGAATTGAGATTAGTTTTTGAATGAGTATTCTTGGGCAAATCTATTGCGATCTGGTTTAGTAATGGTTTTCAACTGTAGATTTCTTGTTATTGTATCGCTATGAGTAGCACGTCACAACAAAAATCATCGGTTATATCATCTCTGGTATCTCCGCAAAATCTGCTGATATTTGGCATCACCTGGGTGGTTCTGGCTCTGTTGTTCTTCCTGCTGTTTAGTGTAAGTGCGCCAGGGGAAGAACGACCTTTATGGTATTCCGTTGGCACTTATATCTTTGAATTGGGTGCTTTTCTGATGGCTGCACTGGTTTGCTATAGAAATTGGCGTAGCCCCCAAATGGTCAGCGGACGCAATGTCTGGCTGGGAATTGGTCTAGGATCACTGTTTTATTTTATGGGAGGTTTACTATTTGGTTTATGGGAACTGGTATGGAACCTTGACCCGGTGGTTTCCCTAGGGGATGGGTTCTATGTCCTCAGCTATTTGTTGTTTGGCTGGGGAATGGTTACGGCGGTGACTTCTAAACGCCTAAATCTGGAGGTTTGGCAGTGGGCGACTCTGGCTGGTGTGGCGATCGCTGGTATAACTTTGGCAACCTGGGTAGCTGATCCGTCATTTTTTGGGCTGTTAGGGACTACTGAAGAACCCCCGGGTCAGGAACAGATAGTCACTACCCCTAATGGAGTGGCTATGGTTGATGAAGCCATGGCTGAGGAGGAAGAAGAAAGTACGGCCCCAGATTGGGTGCTGGCAGTTGATGCTAAACTTGAACCTCTGGGATTTTGGCTGAATTTGTTTTACATCTATGGTGATGTGGTGTTGCTGATTCTAGCAACTGCCCTGATTCTGGCTTTTTGGGGAGGGCGCTTTTCTCAGTCCTGGCGTATGATAGCCTTTGCTATCTTCTCGCTGTATGTGGCGGATACTTACTTTAAATGGTCTGATTCTCGGGTCGAAATTGAGTATGAAAGTGGCAACTTGCTAGAAGTGTTTTTTGTCTTTACTGGCATTTTGTTTGTGATCGGTGCGGTCCTAGAATATGACATATCAACTCGTTCTCGCCAAAGCCGACGTAGACGCACCAGCAGAGGCTAGAATGAAAGTTGATATGTCTAGTTTTGTCGCTGGATTTTTCAGAGAACTTCAAGTTTTGATGTTCCTAATCGTTCAAGAAAATCTGTAGAGAAAATTAGCCAAAGAGGCGATCGCACTTAGAGGGATCCCTTCTAAGCCTGTGGAAATTAACTCCAATGTCCAATTTAGACCAAATCTGATGACATCCTCAAAACTTTCTGACTCCCAAAAACAGGAAATCGTTAGGCTTTATCAAGATGTACCGGAGGAAACGACCATCACCCTAGCGGAAAAGTTCGGGGTGAGTAGTTCTACGGTAAGGCGTATTCTACAAAGTGCCGTCCCACGGGATGTTTATGATGTTCTAACTCATCAGAAGCAACGGTTACGAAATCAGAAAAAACCCCAACTCAAGGATAGCAGATCTGAATTTACTGATGGGGAGTCTCAAGCATTGGAATCTGAGGATTCTAAGTTAGATTCTGATGCTACGACGGAGGTCTGCCTGCGGAAACGCTCATCTGTGTTAGAACCTGAGACTGTAGAAGCCACGCCAGATTCAAATTCTGGGGAAACTACCCGTGCGCCGTTGCGGGAACAACCCAATTTGAAAACTCCAAATGATGAGATGGAGGAGTTGATCACACCGGAGTTGTTTTCTGGGGAAGAATTTAGCGATTTTGAGGATGATGAGGATGAGGATGAGGATGAGGATGAGGATGAGGATGAGGATGAGGATGAGGGTTATGGGGACAATGATCAGGATTTGTTCGATCGCCCCCTTACCCCTGATGCTAACAGCTTAGTTCAAATTCTCCCCCTGACGGAGGCTGAGTTACCTAAAATTTGCTATTTGGTGATTGATCGGGCTTCGGAACTGATTGTTAAGCCTTTGAAGGCTTTTGCGGAGTTAGGACGTATCCCGTCGGAAGAAATTCAGGAAAAAACTCTACCTGTTTTTGATAATCATCGGGTGGCTAGTCGGTTTTCGGCACGCAATCAGCGGGTTTTTAAGGTTCCTGATGGCAGGTTAATACAAAAAACAGCCCCCCATTTGCAAGCGAAGGGAATCACTAGGTTGTTGATTGACGGTCAGGTTTATCACTTTTGAGTTGGGTTAATTTAGGGAACAGGAAACAGCTTTCACGCGCCCGGTTTCCTGTTCCTATTGTTGAGGAGTTAGTTAATTGGCTTGATCGCTATTCTAACGAACACTACTAGGAACAACACGACCAGGACCACGACCATTACCGGGACCACCACCGGGACCACGACCATTACCGGGACCACCACCAGGACCAGGACCACGACCCTGACGTTCCCCCATTCTTTCTTGGAGTTGCGATCGCTGTTCTGGGGTGAGAACTTCCCGCATTTCTAACATGGTATCGAACCGCTGGTCACTCAAGGCGCGACTCAACTCTTGGATTCTTTGACGCTGTTGGCGCAATTGTTCTGGACTGGCGTTGCTTTGTTGTAGCGATCGCATTTGTTCCCGACTGGCTTGGAGTTCCTGGCGTTGACGCTCTGAGGAAGTGGCGGCGCGATCGCGAATTGCTTGCATCATCTCCTGTTGTTGGGGGGTTAGGTTCAGACTATCAAAGCATTGACCTTTACGGGGACCAGCAAAAGCGGCGGTGGTAGTTATGGGGACAATTAAGGCGGTAGCAGCCATTAGAGAAAATAAGCGTTGCATATTCATAATCTATAATCCGGGAATATCTTTGAGATTATCGACTCGGTTTGAGCTTTAATCTCATTGTAGGTAGATACAAGCTGCGATCGCCTCGATCAGAATACCCAAATCATGATAGGTCAAAGGTAACGGTTTCTGATAGTCCTAAAGTACCAAAAGAGATATCCGGGGGGGTTGGCTGCTCGTGAAAAATATTTTGGGTCGTCGGAGTTTTCCAGTACCTTTGCTGCTGTATTTAGAGTGGGTGCTGTTGGCGATCGCCCTGTTAACCGCCTTTAGCCCCCCTGTCATCCACAGTCCCGGACAACAGGGACAGGGACACAGGATTCACCGTCACATCCACAGACCAGAAACTATAACGGATAATCAACAGAGGCGATCGGGGTATGGCGCGCGCCAGAGAAACCGGAATTGGGGACACTACCGCAGTCGTCGGTTTCCCCTGGGGATTTTGGTTAGTATTGGGAGTTTGGGTCTCATGGGGTTGAGATTACCTGAGCGATCGCGCACACCTGCGATCCGGTGGGTATATATCGCCTGTGGGTTTACCTTTAGTTGGTTGGCGGTGGTATTTGGGGGGCGGGGGGTGAGTTTTTTATCCGCCCTGTTGCTAGTCGTGGTTATTCGCGCCTGTCTGTTATTTTCCTGGCGCGATCGCATTGCGGTCGCTATTTTTGCCTATGGCTTATTTCTGCTGTGGGTATTTCTGCGCCTGAGACCCCTGGCTGGTAATTGGGCTGATCCAATTCAGGGGCTAGTATTGACTCTGACTTTTAATTCTAGTGTTTTATTTGGGTTAGTATTACTGTTTGTTTTATTGTTAGTAGGAGCGCTATTATCAGAGCAAGAAAGTCGCCAGAAATTGGCGGAAGCGAATCAACAGTTAAGGGAATATGCTATGTTGATTGAGGATAGGGCAATTAGCCAAGAACGTAATCGCATCGCCCGAGAAATTCATGATTCTGTAGGTCATCATTTGACTGCCCAAAGTATTCAATTGGAAAATGCGGCTCTATTTATCGCTGAGGATAAACAACGGGCTGCCCGACATCTTCAACAGGCTAGGGAGTTGGGGAAGGAAGCCTTAAAAGAGGTGCGGGCATCGGTGAAATCTTGGCGATCGCATCCTCTAAAACAGTCTTTTTTGCAGGCACTATCACAGCTAATTTCCGAGTTTGAGGCGACTACATCAGTCCCGGTAGCATCTAATTTACAAATCCCGGATACATTACCCCTTGATATTTCTATCGTTTTATATAGGGTCATTCAGGAGGCTTTGACCAATATATCTAAGCACGCCCAAGCCACAAAAGTAGATTTATTTTTATTAGAAAATAGCCGAGAATTTGCTCTGAAAATTGAGGATAATGGCTGCGGGTTTAATCCTGCCCAAAATACCACGGGATTTGGCTTGCAAGGTATGGGGGAAAGGGTGATGGCTGTGGGGGGTCATTTCGACTTAAACAGTTCTCCCGGTGAAGGGTGTAAAATTGAAGTAAAAATCTGGAAAAATCAGCATCATGATTCGAGTTCTGTTGGTTGATGATCAGGGGATTATTCGGGAAGGGTTACGGAGTTTATTAGAGGCGAAACCAGACTTGGAAATAGTGGGAGAGGCTGAGAATGGGAAATTGGCGGTGGAATTAGCCTTAAAATTAAAGCCGGATGTGGTGTTAATGGATGTGCGAATGCCAATTATGGATGGGGTGGCGGCGATGCGATCGCTTGCTGAACAACAGCCGGAAATTAAGGTTTTGGTATTAACGACTTTTGATGATGATGAATATGTCACCCAAGCTATGGAATCCGGCGCTAAAGGATACCTATTAAAGGATACACCTTCCGATGAACTAGCGCAAGCTATTCGGGCAGTGTATAAAGGATATACACAGTTAGGACCGGGTTTATTTGAGAAGGTGATGGCTGCTAGGTCTAAGGCTTCTAGGGATGAACCTTTACCAGATAATTTACAAGATTTAACTCCTAGGGAATTGGAGGTTTTGCGGTTAATTGGTAAGGGTTACAGCAACCGAGAAATTGCCCAGGAGTTATTTATTAGCGAGAGAACTGTGAAAAATCATGTTTCTAGTATTTTAAGCAGTCTGAATTTACGCGATCGCACTCAGGTGGCTTTACTGGCTAATCAATACCCAATTCTGTCTGATCATCAACCTCCCCCATAATTGACTCTGAGATACTATAAATCCCCGTGCTAGGCTTCCCTGTCAGAAGTGGCGATCGACTCCCAAAATAGTAAAATCGTGCTAAATTAATCATCATAACTTTACCAATAATCATTATAACTATGACTAACTATATTGTTGTCAAGGGAACATCAGGCATTGGTAATCGTGTTTTTGCAGTAGCTACCGGGATTTTATATGCTCAGTTGAGTGGTCGTCAGTTAGTAGTTGATTGGCGAGATGGGAGTTATTCTAATAGTGGAACTAACTTATTTTTCCGGTATTTCGACTGTCCCGTAGCACAGTCCGTAGAAGTGTTACCCGCCACCGATTCGATTTATCCTACCCATTGGCAAAATAAACTTAATCGGTCTTTGGGTTCTGTAATCAATGAGTCGGGTCTTAGTTACTATAAAGACTTGTCCTTTGATGTGTCTCGTTTGGATTATACCGAAACTATTATAGTGTTGTCCGCTTATACCCATAAAATTGGTTTTATGCGCCCTTTATTTACTGGGTCAGCTAGTCGTTTTGCCTCAATGAATAATCTGGAAATTCTCCAGTTGGTTTTGCAGTCTAACCTCAGCTTAAAAGAGGACATTCGGTTACAGGTTGAGGAATTTAAACGAGAATATTTTGCCGATTATATGATTGGGGTGCATATTCGTTACTCCGATATGAAAGTGCCTTTATCAGAGGTAGAATCATCTCTGGCATCAATCATCAGGTCGGTTAAGTCAAAACACCCTAACTATAAGATATTTGTAGCCACCGATTCTCAAGAGGTGCTGTCTTCATTTAAACAGAAATTTCCGGTTATTATCTCAACTAATAAGTGGTTTTCTGCTTCGGGAAAACGACTGCATCAAAATCCCGAAGAATGCGAGGACTTAATTCAAAATGGCATTGAGGCTCTGGTAGATTTAGATTTGCTGGCTGCTTGTGATGAGTTACTATTTGCATCCCGCTCATCTTTTGGTTTATTGTCGAGTATGTTAATGGATAAACCCCAGGCTATTCGCCATGATATTGATACCCAAAAACCACTAATCAAACGAGTTCAACTCAAGCTAAAAAATCTAGCCAAGAAGCTGAAGATTGGGGGGTAAATCAACGATCACAAAATCGATAAAGACCAATCATCAAAGTGTGGTAGCGCCACCGACTATCTGAGAAACCCTCATAAACCGTGTTTCTAGGATAATCTGGAGCATCCTTGCCGAAATCTAGCTTTGAGACTGGACTTCATCATCTTGAGCCAAAAGCTGAACTATAATATTCGCATCAACTGCTCCCCCCAATCGGCAGAAGAAACTCGGTTTTTGACACCGTTGTAACTGGAGCGATCGCCCCGAAAAATCACCCCCTACCCCGATAGTTTTTCGCGACGATAGGCCCACCGCGCCAACATCCCCGCCACAATTGTCCACCACAACAGCCACAGAATGTGAATCACCTGGTAGCCATCAAAACGGAATATCCCCTCTAGTTCCACCTCTCCCATCCAAGCCACCAGTTGGCCGTAGTGATAGGTGGGTAGGAGGAGAATTAAATCTGCAAGCCAAGGTCGGGGAAGTAAAAGGGAGATATTGAAGCCAGACCCAAGTAACATCACAGCCAGGAGGGCTACAGTGGCCCAGGACAAGGATTCCGTTTTGAAGAGGTATCCTAGGCTGAAGCTAAAAATCGCGAAGGGAATCACCCCTAAAACCAGGACAAAGCTGAGGTAAAACATCCAAGGTTCCCATTCCCAGACAAAGGAACTGTTTTCGCTGAAGTGACTGCCAACCCAACCACTCACAAAGGCTAATCCCGTCATTAAGGAGGCTAAGACTAGGAAGTTTCCCACTTTGGCTGCGACATAGGTTGTAAAGGACAGGGGAGTGATCCGTAGTAACTTCAACCAGCCGCGATCGCGTTCTGAGGCAATCTTAACCCCAAACTGACTCACACAGAGAAAAAGCACCAACCCCGCGAGTGAAACCGCCACGACGGATTGAAACTGGTCTGAGTTCTTCTGTTCAATGAAGAATCCTGCAATAATTGCCAATCCCAGGGCAATAACAATGGTGTCAATTTTACGAAAGGTTTGCAGCAGTTCAACATAGAGTTGTCCCCAAAAGGCTTTGAAACTAAAGGTTGGAGGGTTAGAAGCAGATTTAGACTTTGAAGACGTTTCTGTTTCAGAACTTGACTGAGATTGGAGTTTGGCTGCATCCTCTAATTCAGTGCGAGAGTTTAGGAACTTCTGATAGCGTGGAAATTCTCGGATCTCCACATCTCCATTCTCATTACTCAAGCGCAATTCCCGCGTCACCAAGTCCTCAATTTCGTCACAATCCTGTTCACTGTGACTAATCGCCAAGATCGTTTTTCCTTGCTGTTCAAACTCCCGCACTTGTTTCCAGAAATTCGCCCGCGCTTCCACACTAAGATTGTTAGTCGGCTCATCGAGAATCAAAATATCAGGGTTTCCCACAATAGCTAGGGCAAAATAGAGGGATTGAGCTTGACCTCCCGCCAGAGTTGTGGCGAAATCATTTTGCTTACCTGTTAGGCGCGATCGCTCTATCGTTTCAGCTAAACCCAATGGCTCAGGATAATAACTTTGAAACAGATGAATAGTCTCTTTTACTTTCAACCCTTCCACAGGTTTCGCTCGTTGCAACATCGTTCCGAGTTTAAGATGTGCTTGAGGGTCTTCGGGAGATTTGCCAAAAATTGCAATCAACCCCTCATCAGGAGGCTGCAAGCCACAAATTAGGTTGACGAGCGTTGTTTTGCCCGAACCATTATCACCCCGTAGCAAGATAAACTCGCCGGGCAAAATATCGAGACTCACGTTATCTAAAACCTTTTGTTTTTGTTGGTTGATCACGTAAGTTTTGGACACATTCCGAATCTTGATAGCAGTTTCCATGGGATAAATCCTACAATAAGCAAAGAGATAAATGAGATTAATGCATCTGAAACCAACCTAGATTATGAAGCAAAAACCACACCCCACAACCAGACAATAATGCCAGAGGTAGGGGAATTGGAAACATACTCATTAAAATCAATGCCACTACTCCACCAATCGCCAGTTCTGGGGTGACAATTCCAGAAGTAGTAGTTGTGCAAGTTGAGAAAATACAAACTTGGCTAGAGAGAAAAAAAGCGATTAGCAAAAATACCACTAACCCAGCTATAATTTTTGCCAAACTTTTAGGAATGCCGAAGATTTTATCTGAGTCATTCATGAGTTCTGCTCCAATAATTTATAGGGAGGTTTCTAATTTACCTGATCATATACCCAACAAATTCCACTAGCAGCCGCACTTCCCGCCGCTACCGCTATGGGAGGAGGAACCAATAAGGCAGCGCTTCCGACAGTAACCGCCGCCCCAATCGCCGCCGCCGCAACAGGAGAACATCCCCCAGAGTTGACAGTCACCTTAACCACAGCCACCTGATTGGAATTACTGACTGAACTAGCCTTAACCTTAGTTTTCCCTTTCTTCACCCCAGTCAAAATTCCCTGTGCATCCACTTGAGCAATTTTGGCATTCTCTGAACTCCAAGACACAAGTTTGTTGAAATCGCCTCGTCCATCAAGTATTGCCTGAACCTTGGTCTGGCTATTTACTCCAAATTTTACTGAAGAGGGTTTAACGGAAATATTAGTGACGATAGGATCTACAACCTTAATGGTAAGAGAGCGGGACTGACTATTATCGATAATTGAAGTCGCGGTTAGGGTTACTTCTCCCGCGTTTGAGGTGTTGATATCTCCATCAGAGGAAATCATCGCCAGGTCAGGATTATTGGAAGACCAGTAAACTCGGGTATCCGCCACCGTACAATTTCCCTGACAACTTGCTTGTGCGTCCAGATGAGCCGTCTCGCCAACATAGAGTGATAATGATTTGGGGTTAGATAGAAATTCTATCCCGGTAATTCGAGGTGGATTCTCAAGCACAGAAACCTGAATGGTCTGACTCACACGAGGGTCTTGTGTCCAAACGGCTTTTAGGGTTGTGGTTCCAGTTTTCAGAGCTTTAACTCGATTGTTTCCATCAACTTGGATCAGGTTAGGATTGGCGACTTGCCAATCAATAGACTTATTCTTGGGCTTGTCAATACCGATTAAGTTAACCTCAAATTGCTTATCGCTACCTTCTTTAATCCGTAACTCTGGCGGTTTAATGCTTAAACTCGGCAAAACTTCGATGGGAACTTGAAACTGAACAGAGTTCTCGGCAGACATCTTATTTTCTAAGCCAATTGTGGCGGATATTTCTGTTTTCCCCGCACTTTTTGCTGTAACTGAAACCTCTTTTCCCTCGTCTTTTTCCTCTAAAGAGGCGATCTTTTCATTTTTCAATTTCCAGTTAATTTCTGGACTATAGTAGCCTGTCCCCGTCGCTTTAGCTTTTACTGTGGCACTTTCCCCCGGTCTGAGTTCTAAGGATGTGGGTGTGACTGAGGTTTGCCAACAGCTTACCTGATCACCCTGTTGCCACCAGATAATGGCACTACAGCCATGTTGCTGGACTAGGGTATAGGTGGTTAGGATGATAGTCCAAATCACAAAGATAGCAATCCAACCCCTAGAATACTTAGGAACTTGTGTCGGAACTCCTGAGTTGGAAGGAGATTCTGACGAAACTTTTGTAGTCATGACTAGCGGATTTTGTTTTAAGTTTAGAGTTTACTTGATCTCGTGCCTTCTGCAAGTCAAAACGAATACTAATATCCGAGATAATCCTGATTATATCACCATGACACAAGCATCAACACAATCAGTCTGAGTCTCTTGAGAGTTTGCCAGAATTTGGGCAACCAGTTCAGCATCTGCAAGACTGAAGGAAATCACTTGAAATCGGCTTTGCTGGACCGAGATAGCCGAGCCATGTGATCGCCACAATTCAACTACTGTCAGAGTCCCCACATCTCGTCCCTCAAAATAGGCAATTTCCATCAGTGCAGGTTGAGGTAGGGCAATGGTTGACTATTGTTTATAAATGGTGACAACAGGACTATGATAACGATCCTTACCCTTGAGTAAGGTAAGCACAAATCCAGTATAAGCGATCGCCCCTATACCCTTTCGCCTTAATTATCGCTAACCGTTGAGTTGGCAGAACTTTGCCCCTCTCTCCCCTCAACCCCAAATGATTTACCATCTTCAGCTTTTCAATCCCCGCAAATACTCTCGATATTTACTCAACCCAATCCGCGATTTTCGGGTAAATATTCTGAACATTAGCCGCAGCTTGCCACCTAGTCTCATCATTTATATAGACTCATACCTATGTTCGCAAATTTCACCATAGCGACAGGTTTGGCAGTTTTCTCGTGATGGTTTGGGGGGATAGTATCCCTCTACTATATCTCGAACTATGCTTTCTGCCTCGTGGGCAGTTTTGGCTAATATTTCCGGTGAAAAAGAGTAGCATTTTTTATGGCGTAAATAGGCAATATGTGCCTCGGAACAGTTTAAGGCTTTAGCATAAGCCCATAGTTGTAGATTATGGTGTTCTGGGCGCATGACTTTATCGGTTTTATAGTCTAGCACCCAATTATCCCCAATTAAATCGGCTACGCCATTAAAGGTAACCCCTAATATATCTAATTTTAACTCAACTTCTCGCTGATTTTTGGGGTGTATGAATCTTTTAAATTCTTCAGTATTATCAAACTCTTGAGCGAGGTAAATTGCCTCCCTGAGTGATTGTTCATTACTGCCATTTTGGGCGAATTTGCCGAGTTGATCAATGTCTCTGATATCATATTCTAAAGCGTTGTGAACTAACTGACCAATTATCATGCCTTGATTGGCTTCTTCTGATAAGCCTGGATGTCCGAGAATATACATGAATTGAAACCGGGCTGGACAACGTTTATATTCACTTAAAGAGGTTACAGGAAGTTCAAATAAACCAGAGGTCATCGCGTTGGTCAGTAGGGGATGGTTAATGGCTGGAGGTGGGGGACTTGGGGGGACTGGCGGGATGATATCATCACTATTAATTTCTAGGGTGGTTATGGGAATATTGGCGGCTTGTAACCCTAAGTATAATTTATCTAAATAATTACCTTTTTCCTGGGGGGCGGTTAATAAGATATAATCCCGACTGCGAGTTAATGCTACATAAAGTATTCGCAAGGCTTCGGCTTCTTCTCGCTGTTGATTTCGATATTTTAACCAGTTGTAAAGAACTGGATCTTTCAGGTCTTTGTCGTCGTCTTTGCAGCGGATAGCGACACCATATTCTGGGTCAAAATAAACGGGTACTGATGAGTTGGGACTTAGGCGGCTGAGGTCGGCTACAACTACCATCGGCCATTCTAATCCTTTGGCGGCAAAAATGGTCATTAATGATACTGCATTGCTGGTATTAATGGGGGGACGTTCTACGGTTACGGCTTTATCTTTTAGGCGCTTGAGACGGCGAACTACTCCGAATAAATCATCGGTTCCTTGTTCTAAAATTTGCACTAATTCTCGAAATCCACTAAAGTCGGCTAGGCGACGATTAGAGGCTGGTAAATTGGCGATTATGGCTGTATATCCTGTTAATTGATCTGCTATTTGTAAGAGGCGAGATGGTGGCTCAATCTGGCGTTGTTTGAGCAGTGTTTTTAAAGTATCGATCGCCTTAGCAAATTCGGCGGGTGACGCAGTGGTTAAAATTTGCCACCAACTGATATTTTCTGATGTGGATTTGTGGGATAATTGAGATTGTCTACTAACATTGAATAAAAGGCGATCGCTAATGGCAAAAAAGGGACTTCTTAACAGGGCTACTAATGCGATATCATCTCCAGGGTCGGCTAAGAATTTTAGCAGTGACCAAGCATCTTTAGCTTCTTGGGTTTCTAATAGGTTTCCACCTCCTGAAGGCGCTAAGGGTATTTGGGCGGCGGCTAGGGCTTCTCCATAACTGTCTAAGGGTTCCCAAGTGCGGGTTAAAATAGCGATATCGCCTGGTTGAATAGGTCTTAATTGTTGAGTTTGTTTATCAAATACTGGGATTTGATTATCTAACATTTCTTTTAAGGTTTTAGCAATCAAGTTTCCTTCTGCTATCCGTCTTTGATTAATATCAGTTTCGGCGGTTTTAGGTATCACAAATACTTGCAATGTTTCCCTAGGGGATGGCGGGTCAATGCGGACAGCTTCCAAGTCTTGTCTTAAATCTCCTAATAACGGAGAAAATACCTGATTAATTTGATTGATTAATTTCTGATGAGTCCGGAAACTTTGATTAAGAATTATCTCATCTCCCTGATGATCAATAATGCGTTTTCTAAATTTATTAAAAACCCCAATATCTGCCCGCCTAAACCCATAAATTGACTGTTTTTTATCCCCCACTATAGTTAAATCTCCTGTCTGGGTTAAAAGTTCTAAAATTTCCCCTTGAATAGGGTTGGTGTCTTGAAATTCATCAACTAAAAAGCTGCGCCAGCGTTGTTGATAATAGAGTTGAATCGTGGGATTATTTTGTAATGCGGTCAATGCGCCAATTTCTAAATCTGCAAATGTCAAAACTCGCCCTTGCCATTTTAACTTTTGTAAATGGTCTTTAACTTCTCGGTAGGCTTCTTTTAAGGCGGCTAACATTTCGGCTAGTTTGTGGTCGGCTTCCCCAACTTCTGCATTGATTAAATTTTCGTTGAGAGAAGGTTTAACTAATTCTTCTCGTAAGGCTTTTAAGGCATCTTTAACAGTTTGTATATTTTCCCCCCAGTTTTTTTTGCTACCATATCTGATATCGATTTTATATAAAACTTGCATATTCTCCGAGATATTATCACCGTTTTCTAGGGATAATATGGCGCTAACTGTCCCTTGTCGGATGGCTTCGAGTTTGTCTTCTGGTTTGCCAATATTTGACGTTAAAATGTCTTTTAATTCCCGCCATTGGGGATGATTTACGAGGTCTTCTAAGGCGCGATCGCGCAATTGTTGGGCTAACTCTGACCAGTCTATTTGTTGATTTAATGACCTTTCTGCCATCAAGGGGTCATCTAATAAGGTTGCCAAAATTCGCGATAATAAAGAATAAGGTATGGTTTCAAAAACCTGAATAGGCAATTTAGATAAAGCAGTTTCTAACCCTTCATAAAGCCAGATTTTGCCTTCTAAATCTTCTAAAACTTGGAAGTCAGCAGCAACGTTAGCCGCCTGGGGATGTTCGCGACAAATACGACTAGCTAAAGCGTGAATTGTACTAATGGGGGCGGCTTCTAATTCGGCTAGGATATCGGGACGGTTAGGAAGTTGTTGCCTTACCTGTGAACGAATACGCGATCGCAATTCCTGGGCGGCTTTTTCAGTAAATGTAACCGCCACTATTTCCAAGGGAGAAAGTCCCTTTTCTACTAAATAATATAAATACCTTTCTACTAACATATAAGTTTTGCCAGTCCCCGCCCCGGCTGTGACGATAATACTTTGAGGACTGGTAGCAGCGGCTTGTTGTTCATTGGTTAAACTCATGGTTAATTAATCCTTACAAATTGACGAAAAATCTGGAATTATTTTGATGATGTTTTGCGACTTAGACGGTTACCCTTACGACAAACAGAGTCAAATTCACAATATTGGCAGACTTGCTGTTTCTGGTCTGGCGCTACTGGATAATTACCCTGTTGTAGGCGTTGTTTAACCTCCTCGGCAAAGGCTTCTAAAATGGCGGGTTCGGTGACTTTCGCCTTTAAGTAACGCTGTTTGTTAAGAGAATACAACTTGACATCTACCTCTGGGACTTCGTTAAAGTTTTGGGCGATCGCCTGTTGATATAATGGCATTTGAATATTGATTTTGGCTTTTCCAGAATCATCTTTAATTCCCAATGGTGAGCTACTGGTAGTTTTATAGTCTAACACTAATAGACCCGTGGGGGTGCGATCAATGCGATCGACCCTAGCAATTACCTTTAACCCATACCATTCAGCATCAAAGTAATTTTCACGACTAATAATTTCGGCATTAGCCTGCAAAAAATCTTCAGCTTGTAAATTTAATTCTAACATATTTAAACCTTCTAATCGGCGCGCTTCCCAACCTATAAACTTGTCAAAATTCACATTTTCTTCAGCTTGTAACGCCGCTTCTGCCTGAGATAATGCTTGGTTAATATCTTGTATGTCTAACCGCCTTAAATCCGTTTGAGTTTTGATGTCTTTTAACAAAATTTCTAAGCAGCGATGATATAACCGACCTCGGAGACTGCCAGTGATTTCTGCTTCCGCTTCCGATGGTTCTTTTAAGCATAGTAAATAGGTGGCAAACCACTTAAACGGACATTGACCTAATGCCGTTAATTGCGATGCACTAAAAATCCGATTTTGATAATCAACTCCTATGCCAATAACCCCATCATATTCATCAGGAGATTCGCCACTTTCTCGGCGCTGTTCAACTTGCCAATTTTTGATGATATCATTAACTATAACATCATTAGATAACTGGTATGGCTGCTGTAAGTAATAGCGTCTAGCTTCCTCAATACTGGCTAAATTCAATAGGGGTGGGGGAGTTGTTTCTATTCCTAAACGGGTAGAATAAGGACTAGGTAACAGCGGTTTTTTGTGATGCTGTTCGGCACAAGAAAAAGTCAAAGATTTTGTGGGTATTCTTAATAGTTCATAAAAACATAATTCATTCCGTTGGGCGATATCTATAGCCGTTTCTAGGGTAATGTTGAATTGAGATAGTCGCCGGGATTCGTAAAAGTCTAAAACTGGATCATTTTCAATGGCTGCGGGTAGGATACCTTCCTGAAAACCGATTAAAAAAACATGGGGATAACTCGCACCCTGTAGAGATAATGGGGTGTGAACTTCTATCCCTCCTTTTCCTGGTTGCATGGGGACTTTTAGCTTGGTGATTATCTCTAAAATATCTTGAAAAAACTCTTGTCGATTAAGGCGATCGCCATCAAGTTTTGATAATTCCAGCCAAGCTGTTTCTAGTTGATTAAAGGCGACTATCTCCCGAGACCATTGGCTGCTATTTTTGCGGATATCAAAGAATTTTAAAACTTGTTTGATCCGGTCTACCCAATTTGGTAGGGTATCGCTTTGGGGGAATTTTAATAATGATAAATTTAACCCTAATTCTTCCCATTCAGCTAGGTTATTTGGTCGCTTTTGTCGCGCTTCTAACCATTGTTTATATGTTAAATATCGGGCTAAAGGATGATGCAAAAGTTTAGCGGTAGACTCAAAGGGAAAATTATTTTCGATGACTTCTATCAATAATGCGATCCAATACCCCAGGCGAATATTCCGCAAGGGAATTTTATAAAATAATCGCAGTGGTAACTGATATTCCCAAGCAATATCTAATAATAAAGGCGCATAGGTTTTTTCATCCTGGGTCACTAGGACAATTTTACTGGCTGAGACTCCATCTATTATTAACTGCTTAACTTGGGAGAGAACCCCCCTAATTTCTGCCTCTAAATTTGGGTAAATATGGCATTGGACTTTATGGGGAAGTTCCCCTTTACCCAAAAAGCAGTTTTGCAGTTTTTCTCCTAAGCTAAAGTTATCATCATTTTCCTGATAATTGACCTGCCATCCTTTACTCTCTAAATAGGCGATCGCCTCTCGATTTTTGGCAAAAATTTCCTCTGTTCCTGTCGGTAAAACCCAGATGCTACCTTCCCCTGCTACTAGGTTAATAAATTTTACCTGATCAAGTTGAGGTTGAAAATAACCATAAATTAATAAAGTTTGTGCTGGAGTTGGTGCTTGGGTTTGATAATTAATGGCTTCCCAAAATAATTGATCCTGGTCAATATAGCCCTGATCGTGTAATTCTTGTTTATAGAGATCAGTTACTTTGGCTAAATCCCTAATTCTCCGAGAATTATGATTAGTTAATAAGTTTAAGTCTACTCCAGATTTTAAGAGTTTTTGGCGGGAGGGTATTAACATTTTCGCGATACCATCAGGGTCATTACTGTTGATATTCTCAGCCACAATGCGCCGCCAAGTTCGATCCATAGTTAACACTGGCGCTATGGTAATTTCATGATTATTTATAGTTTTGATAGCCAGCTTGTCTAAAGATTTATAAGGGACTTTTAAACAACGGGCTACTGGTTGAGTTGGGGTAATAGTAGTTATTTGTGATGGTAGATGGTTTAAATTGTGGGGATTAACAATAAGCGATCGCATAATTAATTACACTCGTTGACAGTATGATAATTTTACCCATAAGTGGCTGTTCTAGTCAAATAGGTGCTGATGATTGTTAACATTTCCCAATTTTCTGGTAACATTAGTCAAGGCTGACCGTCAAATTGAATGCTGAGTTAATCCCTTGAACTTCCCAAAATGATTAATACTGCGCTGCTGTCAGGTCAAATTCTCCGCCACCACTATCTGATCATTCGTGAATTAGGTCATGGTGGCTTTGGACGCACCTATTTAGCTAAAGACCAACACCGCTTTGATGAGTTGTGCGTGTTAAAAGAATTCGCACCCCAACTCAAAGGTAATTATGAGTTAAAAAAATCCCGAGAGTTATTTCAACGGGAGGCGCAAACTCTCTACCAACTTAAACATCCGCAAATTCCCAGATTTCAAGAAATATTTGAGGAACAAATATGCGGTCAAATTTATATGTTTGTAGTTCAGGATTATGTCCAGGGTTTCACTTGCCGAGAATTACTCAAAGAGCGACTGCAAAAAGGTGAATTTTTTAGCCAAGCTGAAATCACCGAAATTCTGTTAAAATTGCTGCCAGTGTTGGATTATATCCACTCATTAGGAGTTATTCACCGTGATATTTCCCCCGATAATATCATCTGCAGAGACTCTGATGGGTTGCCAATTTTGATTGATTTTGGAGGTGTAAAACTGATGAAAGCGCACATCAATTCCGAGTGGTCTTCTCAGAGTTTACACCCCAGCCCCGCCACTCGATTAGGAAAGTTCGGCTATGCGCCAGATGAACAAATGCAGATGGGTATTGTTTATCCCCATAGCGATTTATATTCTTTAGCGGCGACTTTGTTAGTGTTGCTAACTGGTAAAGAACCTCAACAACTTATTGATAGTTATAATTCTACTTGGAAATGGGAACCATATCTAACTTTAAATCCTGAGTTATATCGGATTTTTCATAAAATGTTAGCACGTCAACCTAGCGATCGCTATATTTCCGCGCGTCAAATTTTACAGGATCTTAACCAGATCTCAATATCTCCTCAACCTATTCCCACTCAACCGCCACCAGAGTCAGTCACCCCTGACATATTACCGCCCCCAAAAAACCAGCCCCCTGTGGCTAATTTTAGTCCTCCTACTGTTCAACAAATAACCAAATTCGAGTTTTCTCCTAGGTTGAAAATGGCGAGTTTAGTCCTGTTGTCAATGGTGGTAATGGGTAGTTTTGGCTGGTGGGTGGGTAATGTTTGGGCCGATCGCTTTTTTGTTATGGAAACAGCCAAAGATGAATTTGGTAAAATGTCCGAACTTGAAAGGATAGAAATATTACGCGATCGCCGTCGCCATTTAGGTGTTAATTATAACTTTTTTATGACTTTAGTCAATGAAGAGTTTTATTTTCGCTACCCCCAACAACAAGGGCGACTATTAACTAATGATCCTGTTGATTTCGTTTGGCGAAAACGTTGGGATCAAATCGCCCATGAAGTCTTAAATGAGTTAGAAACCCTCAGTTATGAATCTCGACAAGGTTTAGGAACCTATACCCAAGCCGATCTAAATAGTTGGATTAGTACAGCCAACCGCCTTAATCTTAGCACGGCTGAACTGTTTAATTTAGCCGATACTCAATTCTATCAACTCTTCCCAGAAAGACGTGATCAAGGCTCCATAGAAGCTGAACCTTTAATTCAAATATGGCGGGGAATTGTTCGCGATCGCCTCTCTAATTGGGAATCAATTAATCGTGAAAGTTGACATGGGCGGCATCAATACATCATCTAAGGCTTGGCGATCGGGTAGAGAAGACTGCGCCCCTACCTGGGTAGTCGATAAAGCCCCCGTTGCCGCCCCCCAGAGAATCGCCTCCTTTAGCGATCGCCCTTCGTCTAAAGCCGCCGCCATTCCCCCATTAAAAGCATCTCCCGCCGCCACAGTATCCACCGCATTAACCGCAAAAGCCGGAACCCAAAAAGATTCTGATTTAGTCGCCCAAAATACTCCCTTAGACCCCAACTTAATTACAGCAGTTTTTACCCCAAAATCCAACAGAGTATCCGCAGCTTTTTGGGCAGTTTCTACATTATTGACCGCAAAGCCCACCAGTTGACTCGCCTCCGTTTCGTTGGGGGTAATAATATCCACCAACGGATATAATTGTTGAGGGAAAACATCAGGGGCTGGGGCAGGATCAAGAATTACTCTCACTCCCGCATTTTTAGCCGCATGAATAGCCGCTTCCACTGCTTTTAGGGGAATTTCTAATTGCAATAATAAAGATGTTGCTTCCTCCCATAAAGGTTCTAGTCTCTGCACATCTTCTGGACCAACACAACCATTAGCACCAGGAATAACAATAATCTGATTTTCGCCGTTATTATCTACTGCAATAGTCGCTAAACCAGAATGGGTACAATTATCGCGCAAAACCCCTTCACAACCGACGCGATTAGCTTTTAATCCCTCCAGAAGTTCTTGAGCAAAAGCATCCCCGCCAACTCTTCCTACCATCTCAGTTTTTGCCCCTAACCGCGATGCTGCTACGGCTTGATTTGCACCCTTTCCACCTGCTACCGATAAAAAATTATATCCGGTTAAAGTTTCCCCAGGTTGAGGGAGTCGAGGAGTTTGCACCACTAGATCCATATTGATGCTGCCAAAAACTAAAATACTCATAGTTTGCTGTTAATATTGGGGTGATTAAGGGGATTATTTTTGCTTTAAAATAATCAAGGTAATATTATTAAATATTCGCTGACGACCAATATGCTCAAAAACATCAGAAACAATGGCATTTTTTCTGTCTTCAGATGTCTGTTCATGATGACATAGTGCCACTTCACACAAGCGGTCAATGCCATAATGTTGGCCATAGCTATTTTCCCCCTCAGTAATCCCATCTGTAAATAATATTAGCACATCTTTGGGATTTAGTCTAACCGTAATTTTATGGACAAATTGACTAATATCTGGTTCCAAACCCACAGGAAATCCTAAATCAATGGTATCTATAATTTCTACTTGAGGATCATCACCCGATCGCAGTCAAATCGCTTGTTCATGCTGGCCACTAATTTCTAATCATCCCTGACAATAATCTAACAGCATGAGAGTTCAATTTTGAGCACAATTCATCCGAGCCACATTCTCATAACTCGTCAAGCTGGAGTGACTGACGAATTATCAGAGCAATTTCAGCTACAATATTAGATGTTTCGGATTGCAGCCATCAGGGGGGTGTGTTGACGGTCATGGGTTAATTTTACCTAAAATAAACAGCTTAATTATATCCTATCTAAGATACAGATCGGCTAATTTTCAATTGTAGAATGCGATCGCCAATATCCACTCGAATCGGCATGACAGACAAACGATTACCCCGCCGCACCAGTAACAAGTCATCAGGATCAAATTGCTGTTTGAGGTCGCCAAGAGAAATCATCTGGGGAAATTTATCAATAAACTCTACTCTGACCGTATACCAACGAGGATGGTTAGCCGTAGCTTTCGGGTCATAATAGGGGCTATTTTCATCAAATTGAGTAGGATCAACTATATCAGATTCAATGACTCGCACCAAGCCGACAATCCCCGGAATTTTGGTATTAGAATGATAAAAAAAACACAAATCATTAACTTGCATTTTCCGCAAGAAATTCCTAGCCATGTAGTTACGAACACCATCCCAAATACAAGTTGTATCCGACTGCATTTGGTCAATACTATAAGTTTTTTCCTCAGATTTGATCAACCAATAAACCATTGATCCCAACTCCCGCTGGCCATGATGCTACAATTACTTTAATCCTAGCCGTCTTTCGGAAGCGACTCTCAAAAATTTAATTTTTCTTAATCTAATCTCTAGTTAGAGTTGAGCATCGACTTTCATGGCTGGTATAATATTAATAATGATTTAAGATAAGTCCCTAAAAATCACCCCAAAAAATGATAGTATAGAAAGATTTGGCTCCCACACAATGACTGATAATCAACAGAGTTCCTGCTGTTCATGCAATGGAGACGATCGCCATTCTGATAATCTGGTATCCGAAGTGATACCCCTGGCAATAATCACCGCCATTTATATCCTAGCCTTAATCTTCAACAATTGGCTCAAACTCGCGGTTTGGGGTTGGGGGGAATATATAGTATTAATTCCTGTATATTTACTCACAGGCTGGGAAATCTTAGTCAGCGCCGGAAAGAATATCTGGCGAGGTCAGATATTTGATGAAACCTTTTTAATGAGTTTAGCCACCCTGTGCGCCATTGCTATTAATGAAGTTCCCGAAGCCGTGGCTGTCATGCTATTTTATCGAATTGGGGAAGGTTTCCAAGAGTTTTCTGTGCAGCGTTCTCGGCGTTCAATTAAATCATTATTAGCAGTACGTCCAGACAATGCAAACCTGCTAATAAATGGCGAAATAAAAACCATGTCTCCGCAGTTAGTAAATGTCGGCAGTAGTATTGTCGTCAAAGCCGGAGAAAAAATCCCTTTAGACGGAGAAATCATATCTGGAACCTCCCAAATTGACACTTCACCCCTCACCGGAGAATCCTTACCTCGTGCCGTTAAACCCGGAGAAATAGTCCTAGCGGGAACCATCAATCAAACCGGACTACTAACCATTAAAGTAACCAAACCATTTAACGAATCTTCGATTAGCAAAATTTTAGAATTAGTAGAAAGCGCCCAAAGTCGGAAAGCCAAAACCGAAAAATTTATCACCACCTTCGCACGTTATTATACCCCAATTGTGGTAAGTTTAGCCATAGCGATCGCCTTAATTCCTCCCCTAGTCAATTTGGGCAGTTTTCAAGAATGGTTTTCGCGGGCATTAATTCTCCTAGTAATTTCCTGTCCCTGCGGTTTAGTAATTAGCATTCCTCTAGGCTACTTTGGGGGAGTCGGAGGAGCAGCCCAGCAGGGAATCTTAGTGAAAGGCTCGACATTTTTAGACGATTTAGCTGCCGTTAAAACCGTGATATTTGACAAAACAGGAACCCTGACCGCTGGCGTATTTGAGGTGACAAAAATCGTCCCTCATCATCACTTTACCGAAGCAGAATTAATCGAGATTGCCGCCAAAATAGAATCCCTATCTAACCATCCTCTCGCCCAAGCAATTCGTGAATACTATGGAGATTCACCTACCGAAACCTTAATCGAAGATTATCAAGAAATCCCCGGCTGTGGAGTCAAAGGAAACCTGCAAAATCGGACAGTAATTGCGGGAGGCGATCGCCTGTTACACTTAGAAAAAATCGACCATCCTCTCTGTGATGTAGGCGGCACAGTAATTCATCTAGCCGTAGACTATCGCTATGCCGGATATATCCTAATTGCCGATAAAGTTAGACCCGATTCTGTGGCTGCTATTAAAGCCCTCAAAAAACAAGGAGTGCAGAAAATAGTCATGCTAACCGGAGATAATCAAACCGTAGCCGATCGCCTAGCCAAAACCTTAAATATTGATGAATATTATGCCGAATTAAGGCCCGAAGATAAAGTCAAGCAACTGGAAAAACTACTAAGTCCAGATCATCGTAAAGTTGCCTTTGTCGGAGATGGAATCAATGATGCGCCAGCCATTGCTAGGGCTGACGTAGGTATAGCCATGGGAGGTATGGGTTCAGACGCAGCCATTGAAACTGCCGATGTAGTAATTATGACCGATTCTCCCTCTTATGTCAGTCGTGCGATCGCCATCGGACGAAAAACCCGCCGCATTGTCTGGCAAAACATCGGTTTAGCCATGGGAATTAAAGGCTTTTTTATCATCTTAGGAATTTTCGGACTAGCCAGCATCTGGTCAGCAGTATTCGCCGATGTGGGAGTAGCATTATTAGCCATTCTCAACGCTACCCGCATCTTGGGGAAACCAGTTAATTGATAGCCCTCCACCGCTGAATTGTCATGCAATCAAAACTCAACGATCAGCGGTTTGTCAGATATCTGGCAGAATAGGGAGGTATTAAGTTTAGATGCAAATTGGCTTTTATGTCCCTTATCTCTGCTAAACCAGCTTTACTGGTTCTGATTGATGGTACCAGCTATCGAGGTTGGTCCTTTGGCGCTCCAGGTACAGTTTTAGGTGAAGTGGTGTTTAACACCGGAATGACAGGTTATCAGGAAGTTTTGACTGATCCAAGTTATTGTGGTCAGATTGTCACCTTTACCTATCCTGAATTAGGGAACACAGGAGTTAACCCAGAAGACGAAGAATCCCAAAGACCCCAAGTCCGAGGCGCGATCGCCCGTAATATTTGCACCCGTCCCAGTAACTGGCGTTCTACCCAATCCTTACCGGACTATCTCAAAGAACATAATATTCCCGGCATTTATGGCATAGATACCCGTGCCTTAACCCGCAAACTGCGAACTGTCGGGGCCATGAATGGTGGCATATCCACCGAAATTCTCGACCCCGCAGAATTATTATCCTTAGTCGAACAGGCTCCCAATATGGATGGGTTGAACCTAGTTAAAGAAGTAACTACACCAGAGAGCTACGAGTGGTCTGAGTCCACCGATACAGTTTGGGAATTTAGCCCCAGCTTGGAATCAAAAGACAGCCCAACACCCCCACCCCGTTATACAGTAGTTGCCATTGACTTTGGAGTAAAGCGTAATATTCTACGTCGCCTAGCTAGTTATGGTTGTCGGGTGATCGTAGTTCCCGCCAGCACCCCCGCCGCCGAGATCCTCAAATATAATCCCGATGGCATTTTCCTCTCTAACGGTCCAGGAGACCCGGCGGCCGTTTCCGAAGGTATTTCCACAACCCAGGAGTTACTGAAAAGTAACAAACCAGTATTTGGGATCTGTATGGGACATCAAATCCTCGGTTTATCCCTAGGTGCGAAAACCTTTAAGCTAAAATTCGGACATCGGGGATTAAACCAACCTGCTGGTTTAGAAAAGCGTCAGGTGGAAATTACCAGCCAAAATCACGGCTTTGCTCTCGATCCTGATAGCCTAGCGGAGGATGTAGAAATAACCCATCTGAACCTGAACGATCGCACTGTTGCTGGTCTCAAGCACAAAACCCTACCGCTATTTTCAGTGCAGTATCACCCAGAAGCCAGTCCCGGTCCCCACGACGCTGATTATCTGTTTGAGCAGTTCGTTAAGGAAATGGAAAAAGGCAAGTAATTACCTAGCCAGGTTATTGGGGGACAAGCCGATCACTCGTCCCCCTGTCTCTTGCTAATCTCAAATTTGATCCAACCGAATCAGATACCATAGACAATTATGGCAAAAATGGAATATACTAATAAGGCAGTATATGTGCTATCCAGTTAGGAGGGGGCTATTCCTGAGCAACTACACCTGACCGTTAGCCTCAGAGGGACTCGCGACGTTAAAGATAACTATCAAATATTTCGTCTGACCGGATTACTCGATGCCTTCTCAGAAGGTACGTTTCGGAAAATTATGTCCAAGTGTATCGATAATGGACCAAAACACATTGTGTTGGATCTTTCCCAGATAGACTTCGTAGACAGTTCCGGTTTGGGCGCTTTGGTACAACTCGTCAAGAAGGCTCAGACTAACGGAGGAACTTTACAAATTGTTTCTAATCCTCGCGTCACCCAAACCGTGAAACTGGTTCGTTTAGAAAAGTTTCTATCTCTACAGCAAACCGTTGAGGATGCTGTGGCGGCGGTAAAAAAAAGTTGAGTGACTGCTAGGAGTCTACCTATTTCCAGTAGACCGATAGGGGGTTTCTCTGTCGGTCCTACTATTTGTTGATTAAAAATTGCCTAATCTTCGAGGGTTTTTTAATGAGACCTCCTTCATCTCCCCATCGCAAATCTGGCCCGAACCGAGGAAAGGTTAAGCCTTCTTCTAAGCCACCGCATTCTCCTCGGGAAGATAAACCAGCTATCCATCCCCGTCGTCGCGATCGCCCTGTGGCTTCAGCAGAGACAGAACCGCCAGAGGAAGATCTAATTTATGGCCGCCACACAGTCTTAGCAGCCTTAGAAAACGGCCGATCGCTTAACCGAGTTTGGGTAATTTCCCAATTGCGATCGGATACCCGGTTTCAACCTCTCTTACAAGAGGCGAAAGCTAAAGGTGCTATTGTAGACGGAGCCAGCTATCAGCGCCTAGACCAAATTACCAGAGGCGCTAACCATCAGGGAATTGTCGCACAGGTTACACCGTATAAATATTGGGATTTAACCACCCTAATTACCCAGGCTAAATCTGCCAATAGCCAGCCTGTCCTAGTCGCGGTTGATGGTATCACTGACCCCCACAACTTAGGCGCGATCGTTCGCACCGCTGAAGCGATCGGAGCGCAAGGCTTGATTCTACCCCAGCGCCGGGCTGTTGGTATTAATGCTACAGTGATGAAAGTAGCGGCCGGAGCCTTAGAGACTTTCCCGGTAGCGCGGGTGATCAATCTTAACCGTAGTCTAACTGAACTCAAATCAGCCGGATTTTGGATTTATGGGACAGTAGCCGGGGAATTTCAACCCCTGTATAATGCCAATTTAACCGGAGCGATCGTTCTGGTGGTTGGTAGTGAAGGGGAAGGATTGAGTCATGCGATCGCCGAAAACTGCGATGTACTACTTTCTATTCCCCTACAAGGAACAATCCCTAGTCTGAATGTCTCAGTAGCCACTGGTATGGCACTTTATGAGATATTCCGCCAGCGTCAGAATCAGAATCAGAATCAGAGTCAATAGCGATCGCTGCTGAAAATATGGAGTAAATTATTCGGTAATTACAGGTTCTTGAACCAAAACGCCCAGATCCGCCGATTCCAATAGTTTACTCCAAGCCTCTGAGACTGCCGGATCAGGATTACCATGAGACCGCAACTCAGCCAAAGTTGACATAGCATCAAACCACAGCCCAGCCTTTAAATATAGATCCACCTTTTCTAGTGGACTGGCTTGGTTGATTTGACTAGCCAATGCTGGGTCTATTTCTGCCCACCGGATGCCACCTTCGACTATGATATCCTCCGAACGGTTATCAGGATTACAAACGATGGAAAAGTACCACTTGTAATTATTGTTGGTTTTAATGTTTTGAGTGCTGTGTGATGGTATAGTCACACCCATAATTCCAGCTTTACCTCCGATTTTCAGGGTCTCTTCATAAATCACTGTGTCATTGGTGTTATCAATCAGCACAAACTCTGCCGTTTGGACAGTTTCCATAGCAGGTAAGTAAAAATATAACCTAGGAGAGGCTTGAGCGGTTAATCCTATTGATCGAGAGGGAGCGATCGCCATCAAGGGAGTTTGATCAAATCTACAATTAGGGTTGCCACTCCTAGTCCCTCCTCCCACCAAGCGACCTGGGGGCTGATCATCATCACCTAGCACAGATTCTATTAAAGGTGGTGTCATAGAAACCGCTAACAGAGACACCGTACCGAGGACAACCCCTATCGGACCCGCAAAAAGTTTAAGTTTCATAGTTATATCCCGATTATTCCCTGATTCCGAACATTATGATTATAGCAAGGTCATTAACAGACAGCCATCAATCAAATTACTGATCCTTAACCATGGTGAGTTAAATATATTAAGCGCCATAGTTAACTCAATCGTCAGGATGATCAACTATTTTGAGGATAAATAAAAATAAGTAAGTCATCATGATTACCATGTATTTCCACCATTGGCAGCCTAAACTCAATGGCTTTTGTCGTCGTATCTTCAAACACTTAAATCAGTATAGACCGATAAAAGCGCATTTACCATCACTAAAAAAGCTAATTAGTATCATTCTAGCCAGTCTATTAAGCACAGGATTAATATCGGGAATTAGGACTTTGGGAATTTTACAACCCCTAGAATTAGAATCCTTTGATAGAATCATGCGCTTAAATAGTGATAATATTCCTGACCCTCGCCTATTAATTGTAGAGATTACAGAAGCAGATATTCAAACCTACCAAAAATGGCCGTTTTCCGATGAAATTTTAGCCCTAGCCTTAGCCAAACTGCAAGAATACCAACCTAGAGTCATTGGTTTTGATATTTATAGAGATGTTCCACAACCTCCGGGACATTTACAAATTGTCGAACAATTCCAAGCAGATAATATTATTGCCATTAAACAAATAGGAACAGTTGATCCACCGCCATCTATATCAACTAATCAAGTGGGCTTTAACGATTTGGTTTCCGATTTAGATAATACTATTCGCCGCAACTTAATGTATGTTCGCTATGATGGGGAAGAACTTTATTCTTTTGGCGTAAAAGTTAGCCAAAAATACTTAGAATCTCTCAAAAATCACCCAATTATCCTTGATGCACAACCCGGCTTACTGCAAATAGACGAAACTATTTTTCCGGCTATCAGATCTAATTCTGGTGGCTATCAACTACCCGCATCGGAAGTTGGGGGTAGACAAATATTGATGGATTATCACACCAAAGAAATAGCTAAAACTATCACCATTACCGAGCTATTACAGGGAGAAATTGACGGGAATTTGGTCAAGGATAAAGTGGTGTTAATAGGCACAACAGCCACCAGTTCAAGAGACCTGCATCCCACCCCTTTTAGTGCGGCTAAAACTACTCATCATTTAATGCCAGGAGTAATGATTCATGGTTACATGATTAGCCAAATTCTGAAAGTGATTTTAGAAGGAGAATCTTTATTTTGGTTCTTGCCCATGTGGGGGGAGGTTTTATGGTTGTGGCTTTGGTCATTTTTGGGGGGGATTTTGGTAGTCAAATTTCATCGCCCCTTGTCTTTGGGATTACTAATTAGTATCAGCACGATCGCTCTATGGACTATCTGTTTTATAGTATTTTGTCAAAAGGGATGGATTCCCCTAATTCCCCCAGCTTTAGGCTTATTATTTACTGGTGCAATTGTCTTGGCTTATAAAGTTATTTATGGTTTATCCTATGATATTCTTACCGATTTACCTACCCGGATCCTACTCAATCAAAAAATTCAGCGCCTTAGTAATCAGTCTAAATATACCCAAATCGCCCTGTTGTTTTTAGATTTAGACCGCTTTCGTCTCATCAATGAAGGTTTTGGTCATGCCATCGGTGATCAACTGCTAATTTCCACTACCCAACGCATGAAAAAGTGTTTATATTCTCAGACAATTTTGGCGCGAGTTGGCGGGGATGAATTTGCGGTAATGATGCCGAATATCCAGAATATTGACCAGGCAATCGCCATGGCAAATAAACTGCAAAAAGCTCTCGCCGCGCCCTTTTATCTCAACGGTCAACAGGTATATACCACCATCAGTATTGGCATTGCATATAGTAACCAAAATCAAGATTTAGTTGCCCATGATTTATTGAGAGATGCCCATACAGCCATGTATCGCGCCAAGGCTTTGGGAAACAGTCGTTATCAGGTGTATATCTCCACCATGAAATCTCATGCTTTGCAGCAGTTACAACTAGAAGCCGACCTGAGAGAAGCCATTAAAAATCAAGAATTTCAACTGTATTATCAGCCGATTATCAATTTAAAAACTAATCAGATCGCTGGTTTTGAAGCCTTAGTGCGTTGGATATCTCCCCAGCGGGGGTTTGTGTCTCCTGGGGAATTTATCCCAGTTTCTGAAGAGAGTGGTTTAATTATTCCCTTGGGGGAGTGGATTTTATTAGAAGGCTGTCGTCAGTTGGCAATCTGGAATCAAAAATATTGCCAAAATGACCCTTTTATGTTAAGCATAAATCTGTCAACCCGTCAATTTTCCCAAGTTAACTTGATTGAATGTGTCGATCAGATTTTGACTCAGACTGGGGTTGACCGCAGTTGTATTAAATTAGAAATTACCGAGAGTGCAATTATGGATGATGTCGATGAGGCGATCGCACTATTAGAAAGATTAAAAGCCCTAGGTATTAAACTGAGTATGGATGATTTCGGCACTGGTTATTCATCCCTCAGTTATTTGCATCGCTTTCCCATAGATACTCTCAAAGTTGATCAATCCTTTGTGCGTCGGATGGATGACAGCCAGCAAAATACAGAGATTGTCAAAACTATTATTATGTTAGGGCATAACTTAAATATGGATATCGTCGCGGAAGGTATAGAAATCGAAGGTAATGTCCAGACTTTGAAAAACCTAAATTGCGAATACGGACAAGGGTATTTTTTCTCCAAACCTTTGCCGGTCACAGCCTTGGAAGACCTGTTAAATAAGACCCTGTATCAATCATGAACTTAACCATAATTTAAGAATGACGCTTGCGGAACAGACCAAAACCCAAGATCCCCAAAACTAAGAAGCCGATCGCGCTATTAGGTTCCGGTATACTCACCTGGTAACCCATCAGGTTATTGGCAGTTAAATCACCTTCTCCATTGAAATTCATCCACCAGCGGAAGCGGTTATTAGCAGCATTTTGGTTAGCCGCAGAAGGTAAACGCAAATATCTGCACCCCCTCTAGGTTGAGTCTGGTTTTGATTGCCAAATATGGTATCCAAATTAGTGATCTTCACATCCCAACCCAATATATCCATTAATTGGCGATCGCCATACCACCCCCTCGAATGATGGCATATATGCTATCATTTGATTGAGTTAGCGATCGCCGGCAATGGCGAGGCAATTGTCACCCAGAATGTTAAAGAGTTTCAGCAGCGCGAACTCATCTTTCCCCAGCTTTCTATTATTTCCCCTGAAGCATTGATTAGGGAGTCAGTACAATATGGCAACTTTAACGATTCGTTTACCCGATGAAAAACATTCTCGCCTGAAAGCACTGGCTCAATCTCGTGGCATCATTGTGAATAAATTAATGGAAGAACTCTCGGCGCTTGCACTAGCTGAGTTTGATGATCAGACACGCTTTCAAGCCTTGGCAATGCCGGGTGATGTGGCGCGGGGGTTCGAGATTTTGGATCGGTTAGATGCTTTCAAGGCAACGACTTTGTTATAGTTTATGAAATGGAATGTTATATTCGATCCCGATTTTAAGCTCTGGTTTTATCAACAGGAACAAGAACTTCAAGATGAAGTCTTTTCGGTTTTAATTCTGTTGATGGAATTCGGCCCGTCTTTGGGCAGACCGAGAGTTGATACTCTTAAAGGCTCTTCAATTAAGAATATGAAAGAGCTTCGCATTCAATATAAAGGAGAACCTTGGCGGATTTGATTTGCGTTCGATACCGAACGACAAGCTATTTTACTGGTTGGTGGCAACAAAACGGGTAACAAGCGATGGTACAAGGAAAATATTCCTATAGCAGAGCGACGTTATGAACACTATCTTGAACAACTGAAGCAGGAAGAACAATGAAAGACTATACAACCTTATCATCAGAGTTAGCCAAACTTTCTCCAGAACGACAGGAACGGATTAAAGCTAGAGCGGATCAAATTTATCTTGAAGAATTGACTTTCAAGTATCTGCAAGAGAAGTTAGGATTGTCTGAAGACGAGTTGGAGCAATATTTTACTGAATCGGATCTCGGAAAAGCAAAACTGGAAAGTCGGGAATGTCTGGACTTACATACACTTCACGAGGTGGTCAGTGCATTAGGGGGAACTCTGGAAATTACGATCAAAATTCCCCAGAAAGAGCCTTTTGTTCTGATCGGCGAATAGTAGAAACTAGAGCAGATAAACCGTAGGGTGGGCAATGCGGTGGGAAATGCCCACTCTACCAGTTAAATTTTTGTCTGAGATAATCTTCAAGCTGTTGGTTATACGGTCGAAAATATTTTGTAAGCTGTTGATGTAACTGTCGGCTAATGGCGTTGTATTTTCGAGGATTAAGATTGCGATATTCCGGTAAGGGGTGATGTTCCAGACCTAAAAAGTTGTAAATCTGTTGCATAGTGGCGGGGGAATTTTGAAATAAGTCTTCGCTGGGAAGGACGAGAATCTGTTCTCTGGGAAACTGCTCAAACCACTGGGGGAGATAGCGGATATACTGACTAAAGGCTAAGTGATGAGCTAAGTTTAAACTGATGTCAGTTTGATCAATTGCCTGTTGTTTCAGTAAACATTGCAGCCAGCTAACTCCTGTTGGTAAGGCAGTATAAGTTTGTTCGGAAATGGCGGGATTTAACGCACCGATTAGGGAGATTCTTGTATTCATCCTTTCCGCCTTGGCTTCGAGGTATAATGTGGTCTACCTCAACTAAATCTGATGGGGTAAAGTATTGCCCGCACCAGTTACACTTGCCTTTTTGCGTATTGAGTAATTTGGCTACCCTGTTAGGCGTGTCAATTGCTTGTCCTTTTCTGGTTGCCCAGTAAGTCCAATTTCGGTCATGTCGATGAGGCGATCGCACTATTAGAAAGATTAAAAGCCCTAGGTATTAAACTGAGTATGGATGATTTCGGCACTGGTTATTCATCCCTCAGTTATTTGCATCGCTTTCCCATAGATACTCTCAAAGTTGATCAATCCTTTGTGCGTCGGATGGATGACAGCCAGCAAAATACAGAGATTGTCAAAACTATTATTATGTTAGGGCATAACTTAAATATGGATATCGTCGCGGAAGGTATAGAAACCGAAGGTAATGTCCAGACTTTGAAAAACCTAAATTGCGAATACGGACAAGGGTATTTTTTCTCCAAACCTTTGCCGGTCACAGCCTTGGAAGACCTGTTAAATAGGACGCTGTATCAATCATGAAACGAAAACAGGTAATGGTGCTATCGTTGCATTATCCGGAACCGAAAAAATGTCGCGTAAATGTATCAGTAGAGAACTTAGTTGACACTCCCCTCCCTGCCTAAAGGGGAGGGGATTCTTGATTCATAGACCCAACTGGCTTTGACAGGATTGCAAAAGCCAGAGTAATGGTCGAATCTCAGTCGCACGTTTGCTACGCAACGTTTCACGAACGGGTCTACGACCCTTCGCGCTTGCCCTAGCGTACACAAGGCTTCCTTGAGGATGTTGATCGCAGCATTCCAAATTAGTCACCACCCGCCGAAAATCCCAGAGTCCCATATCCGGCACGGTTGCTCAGGAAGCCTTGAGCCGAAATCGCTTTGTGGAAATGGCGCTCGGACAAAAACTAGCGGGTTCCGGTCGTTTGTTGGACAATACCCAAGTGGCGATCGCCCATCCTGACACTTTTCTAGGACAACTGGAATTGTCAAACGGGTAGGCAATGCCCTCCCTCCTACTACGACTTACCCCAAACTCGACGCAAATCTAATACAAAACCAGGTAACAGGTTCTCTCCGGATAACTCAGTTGGATTGGATAGCATTTCTACGTCCGAATCGGCTCGATAAACTTCTACTATTCGACGTTGCGGGTCGATTAACCACCCCAATTTTGCGCCATTTTCTAGATACTCTTGCATTTTTTCTGGCAGCGATTTTAGAGTATCCGAATCAGAACGTAACTCTACGACAAAATCCGGACAAATCTCTGGAAAAGTTTTCTTTTGTTCCTGGCTTAGTGCATCCCAACGGTCTTGACTCACCCAACAGGCATCGGGAGAACGATTTGCCCCATTGGGTAAAATAAACCCCGTGTTACAGTCGAATGCTTTCCCTTGTTGATAATTTTCGTACCAACAATACAATTGCCCAATGATACTAAAATTACGTTCTCCGGTTTCCCAACCCGTTGGTGGATTCACAATTAACTCTCCTGTGGCGGTTCTCTCCAGTTGTAATTCTCGATTACTGGCGGCTAGGGCGGCAAATTGTTCTTGGGTGACGTGAAGTTTCAGGGTTTTGGGGTATGCCAGCAATAGGGTATCGGTTTCCGATGTTTGAGGGGTCTGTACCATTTTGACTTCTCCGATGTAGAGATAGGCTAGTTAAATTTTAGGCGATCGCCCCCACTCCCTCTACCGACATCAGCCGCGATCGCCTCTAACCCAAGCAACACCGGCTTCAACCCCGTGGTTTCCGGTGCGGGGGCTCGAACTCTTTGCCGGTCATCTACGACCGGCGAACTGGATTCTACAGGTCAAGCTGGTGATATCACTATCAATACTAATCAATTAACTATTTCCGGTGATGGGGCGACTATTTTCAGTGCTACACAAGGTAGCGGTCAAGCGGGGAATATTAGCATTCAAACCCGACAACTACAAGTTAATAATGGCGCTCAAATAGTTGCCACTACTCTCGGTGACGGACTAGGCGGAAATATTGACCTTTTGGCTGAGTCTATCCAGTTAGTCGGAACTTCCCCCACTAGGGAAAATCCCAGCGGCTTATTGACTTCTACGGGAACCCCAGACCGGTTTGGTCAAGGAACCGCACCCGCCGGAAATATCCAAGTAAGAACTGGACAATTACAAATTTTAGACGGCGCTCGCATTTCCGCATCTAGTCAAAATCAAGGGTTAGGAGGAAGCCTGAATATTATCGCTTCCCAAGGGGTAGAATTTACCGGAACTTCACCGGATGGCTTTTTCCGTAGCGGCTTATTTGCGGAAAGTCGCAGTGAAGGAGAAGGGGGAAATATTCACCTCAGCGCGCCGAATGTGCGACTAGACAATGGCGGGACTATTACCACGGAAACAGCATCTAATAATGGGGGTAATATCAGTTTGGCGATCGCCGATACCATCACCCTCCGTCGCCAAAGTAGCATATCAGCCACCGCAGGTAGAAATAGCGGTCAAGGTGATGGCGGAAACATCGATCTAAACACCAAGTATCTATTTGCTATCCCCGTGGAAAATAGCGATATAACCGCCAATGCTTTTTTCGGAACTGGGGGTAATATTACCATCACAGCTAGGGGGATTTTTGGCATTGAGTTTCGCCCAGAATTAACTCCCTTGAGTGATATTACCGTTAGTTCCGCCTTTGGGGTTGATGGGGTAGTGACAATTAATAATCCCGACGCTGACCCCAGTCAAGGACTGTTTTAACTACCCACCAGACCCATTGATGCGTCTCGGTTAGTCATTCTTAGTTGTTTACCGGGGTCGGATAATAATCAATTTATTGTCACCGGACGCGGCGGTTTACCACCCAACCCCACCACCATACACACCGGAGAAACTCCCCTAGAAGATTTGGGTAATATAACTTTAGAATCATCAAATCTACAAGGTAGTGCTACAATTTACCAAGATTTTCCCACAGTAGGCAATTCTAGCCTAGTTGAGGCTCAAGGGTTAGTGGTGCATTCTGATGGTCGAGTTAGTTTAATTGCGCGTAGTCCTCATTCTTCCTCGCCTTCTATTCCCTGGCTGAACCCTCAATGTCGTCCTACTGTAATTCCCTAATCGTGTTGTGCCAATTCTATGAAATATCCTAGGCGTTTGACTTTTACCCTGCTGATTTTCTTGGGTTTATTGATTAGCCTGCTGTTAGCAGATACGATCTGGAAACCGGGTTTAACCGAAATTGTACCCACTAAACAGACTCCCATAATTAGCCAAGCCTCCCAGGGGTTACAGGAGGAACAACGGGGACGCGATCGCTATCGACAGGGGGATTTTCAGGAGGCGATCGCTATTTGGGAGTCCGTCGCGCAAACCTACGGAAACGAAGGATATTTCATAGCCCAAGCGCGGGTTCTTAGTAACCTATCTCTGGCTTATCAACACCTGGGAAAATGGCAACTAGCCACCGAAGCGATCGCGCGCAGTATCGCGTTATTAGAGAATGCCGGACTCTCTGGCTTATCTGTTTTCGCCCAAGCCATGAATACCCAAGGTCAATTATATCTGGCGACAGGAAACCCAGAAGCCGCCTTTAGTGCTTGGGAAACCGCCGAAGAGTTATATCATCGCGATCGGCAGGAAATGGGAGTGTTTAAAGCCAGAATTAATCAAGCCACAGCCCTACAGCAACTGGGATTATATCGCCGCGCTTCTTTACTGTTAGCCGATATTAACAACAATCTCCAGCAGCAAGAAACCTCCCCCGAAAAAGCGATCGTCCTCATTCGACTCGGCAACCTACTTAGTACCCTCAGCCGTTTTAATGAAGCCCAATCAATCCTACAAGAGGGTTTAACTATAGCCACCAATTTAAACCTAAACTCCGAACAAGTTACCGCCCTCATTGGTTTGGGAAATGTCGCCAAAAACCGTAAAGATTATACCACAGCTTTAGACTATTATCAACAAGCCCTAAATAGATCTCCTTCTCCTCAACAGCAGGCGGTTATAGAACTCGCTAAATTAAGTTTATTTGCTGAAAATCAACAATGGCAAGCCTTTAGTCAACTATTACCCCGCACCAAATATAACCTAAATCAGTTACCATCAAACCAGACAACTATCTATTATCGTCTGAACCTAGGAAAGCATTGGTCAGCCTTTCACCAAGCACAAAATCCCCAATCATCTTGGCAGGATATTCTGGAACTGTATACCCAAGCCACTCAAGAGGCGATCGACCTAGGAGACCAACGCGCACAAGCCTTTGGGTTAGGTTATATAGCCAGTGTTTATGAACAAACCCAACAATGGCAAATTGCCCCAAATATCACCCAAAATGCCTTAATCTTGAGTCAACAAATTAAAGCCCCAGATATTTCCTACTTATGGTTATGGCAATTAGGTCGCATTCAACAGGCACAAGGAAAACCAGAAAAAGCCATATATTCCTACTTGGAAGCCGTCAACCTCATTGGCTCCCTAAGTCAAGATATCGCATCCGTCGGTCGAGAGTTTCAGTTTTCTTTTCAAAATAGTATTGAACCCGTATATCGAGAATTAGTATCCTTACTATTAGAAACCACACCGCCGGGTAATTCTATCAGTCAGAATAACTTATCCCAAGCTATTAATGTAATCGAGTCTTTAAAAGTTGCCGAATTAGATAAGTTTTTTAGGGCTGATTGTGTAGATATTGTCACTAGAAAAATAGATGAAATAGACCCCAGCGCCGCCGTTATCTATCCCATCATCTTAAAAGATAATCTTCATGTGATTGTCAGTAAACCCAATCAACCCCTAGTTCATCATCAAATTAATGTCAGCCAAACCGAAGTAGAAGCCACCATTAAACAACTCTCTGAAGCATTAGTTATTCGCAGCCGCCGCGATTTTTATGAACCAGGACAAAAACTCTATAATTGGGTAATTCGACCCATCGCTGAGGAAATTAATCCCGAACAAATTAAAACCCTTGTTTTTGTCCCTGATGGTTCCTTCCGTAATATCCCCATGGCAACCCTTTATGATGGCGAAAAATATCTCATAGAGACCTATAGTATTGCCATTACTCCCGGCTTACAACTACTATCCGATAAATCCATCAAACAGCTAGATTTAAAAGTTCTAGCCGGGGGATTAACCGAAGAAAGATATGGCTTTAGTCCTCTGATTTATGTAGCCGACGAAATCGCCACTATTCAATCAGAAACAGCCAGCAAAGTCCTACTTAATCAAGATTTCACCAATCAATTAATCCGCCAAAAGCTAGAATTAACTAACTACCCAATCGTTCATTTTGCTACCCACGATCAATTTAGTTCTCAGCTAGATGAGACATTTATTTTGGCTTGGGATGGCAGTTAAAGCCGGATCCCGCAGTACAGTTGGCACTCTCTGGTCAGTGAATGACCAAGCCAGCAGTGAGTTAATGAGTCAATTCTACAGATTTTTAAACCAAAAGCAATTAAACAAGTCCGAAGCACTCAGGGAAGCGCAATTAAAACTCTTAAACACTTCCTTGTTCCGCCATCCCTTTTATTGGAGTCCCTATATTTTAGTCGGTAATTGGTTATAAACATTTCTCCCCACTGATGGTATAATCATCTAACACCGATGTTGACCAAACACCTGGCTAAGACCCATGACCACCTCAACCGCTAAAACAACCTTTATCGACCTATTTTCCGGAGCCGGAGGGATGTCCTGTGGCTTGGAAATGGCAGGTTTTGAATGTTTGTTAGGTGTCGATTTCGATAAATCTGCGATCCAAACCTTTCAAAATAATCACCCTCAAGCGGAAACAATTTGTGGCGACCTGCGGGAGATTTCTACCGAGCAAATTAGGGAATTAATTGGCGATCGCCATATTAACTTAATTTGTGGAGGTCCCCCCTGTCAAGGTTTTTCCACCATTGGGAGTAACAATAATCTGGATAAACGCAATTTTTTATTTTTAGAATTTCTACGGTTTGTTGAACAACTTAAACCCGACTATATCATCATTGAAAACGTCACGGGTTTATTATCCCGAAAAAACGAAAACACCCTCACATCAATTTTAACTTGTCTACAGAATATCGGATATACTGTTGATGTCCGGGTCCTATCTGCTCATCATTACGGAGTCCCCGAAAAACGCAGGCGCACCATTTTTTTAGGTAATCGTTTCGGCGTACCCAATTTATATCCATCCCCACAATTTCAAGATAATGAACCGGATTTAGACTTTCTTCCTGCTGCTAAAACCGTAGGATTTGCTTGGGAAAATTGGTTAGAATACCAGGGAAAAACGTACAACCACGACCTCAGCACCGCCCAAATTCCCAATCATTTAGAACGTCAAAGAATCCAGCATATTCCCGAAGGTAAAGGCGTTCGTTATCAACCAGACCAACAAGCTTATTTGCCCCCCGAATTATGGTATGATATAGATTGGGAAAAGCTGCGAGAATCCCGATTTAGGGAAACCAAACTTAAACGCCTAGCGCGAGATAGTTATTCTCCCACCATCAACACCAGTCGCACCACTTACTATCACCCCACAGAAAACCGTTATCTGACCCCCAGGGAAGCCGCAGCCATTCAGTCTTTCCCCCCCAATTTCATCTTTTACGGAACCGTTACCCAACAGTGGCGACAAATTGGCAATGCTGTTCCCCCTTTATTAGCCAAAGCATTAGGGAAAGCCATGTCAAAATTAGATTTAAAATTAGATAACTCCCAAAACTCAGGAGATAGTCTGAATACAGAATCAGGTATTGAGCAAATTAGAGCTAATGCCTTTAATTATAAAACCAGTGCCTGAGCTTAAAAATTATCGGGTTATTTGACAGATAGGGTACTAAGTCTTAGTACCCTACTGTTAGACTAAGCCATCACAGAATGTTCTGGACGGGCGAAAATCATGCGGCCGGCCGAAGTTTGCAGAGAACTGGTGACAACTACCCGCAGTTGGTCGCCGAGGTATTCGCTACCCGATTCTACCACAACCATCGTGCCATCCTCAAGATACCCAATTCCTTGGGAAGGTTCTTTACCCTCCTTGCGGATTTTCAATTCCAGAATATCCCCAGGTAAATAGGACGGACGCACCGCCTGGGTGAGATCATTAATATTCAGCACTGGAACCTGTTGGACGGTTGCCACTTTAGACAAATTGTAATCATTAGTCAGCAGAAACCCATTAATTTCTTGAGCAAACCGCACTAATTTCGCGTCTACAGTGGCAATATCCTCATAGTCCGCCGAGTGAATTTGAATTCGTTCTGGGTATTCTTCCCGGATACGGTTAAGGATATCAAGTCCCCGTCGTCCCCGCGCCCGTTTTTGATCATTAGCAGCATCAGCTACCAATTGCAATTCTTGCAGAATAAACTGAGGCACGAGAATTTTACCTTCCAGAAATCCAGTTTCTAGTAGAGGTTCAATGCGACCATCAATGATGCAACTGGTATCGAGAACTTTGGTATGAGCAGATTTGAGAGTTCCCTCAGCCAGTAGTGTAGTTTCCAAACTATTGGGGTTGATTAGCTGTAGAAAAGCCCGTCCATGGGTATCAGCCAGGTTAACCCCAGTGTAGCCAAATAGAACACTACATAACACAGCCCCCAGGGGTTTGATAAAGCCAACCTCTTTAGGAATGGGTAACAAAAAGAGGGGAGCGAGCATGAGGTTAGCAATCAGTAAACCGATTACCATACCAATAGAACGGGTGAGTAATACCTCAAGAGGCATTTGGCGGATTTGTTCCTCGACCCGGTGATAAGTGGTTTGTACGACTAAACCGATTACCATACCAATTAGGCCAGTAAAAGCGGCGGTGACAGACCGTAATCCCTCAATATTAGTTACCTGTTCTAGGACACTGCTGGGAAGCAGTTCTATCCCGTAAAAGCCGGTTCCGGCTCCTGCTATGATAAATAAAATGATAATGGTGGCATCTAGCATAGTTCTGGAGAATCCCAATTAAATCTCAATTCCCCTAGAGGGATTGAGTGGTTTTGTATTTTGCTTAATTATATCTTTCACTGGCTAACCGATTTAGTTGTGGGTAATTTCGGTAATCACGACTGGTCTGGGGGTGTTAGTGGTTTTCCTGTCTGAGGTTTCGGGTGTTGATAAATTCCTATATTGGTTGATTGGAGGCGGATTGAGGCTGGTTGAGGCGTAACAATTATTTTATAAATTGCTAGAATTAGATCAGAGTCCAGCTAAAGAAGTGTCACTGTCAGCACCCCCGGCTGAAGCACGGGGGCTTCGTGCCCCCCTTTCAGGTAGCTGACCAGCTATAGCCTTAACTGGCTCCGTGAGCGAGCAAGAGTTAAAGTTCCTACCCTGGAATGCGTGCTAGTTCCAGGCCCTAGAACCGAATCGTTAAACATCTCTAAGGGGTTAAGGACGTGCGATTTGGATAGTACCGACTCTGAACATTGGCGTTCGCGCAGCGTGCGCGTTAGCGCAAGCGCAAACATTACCCCGCAAGGGAGTCGGAGCCAACCATAGCTCCATGGAGGGGCAACCATACCCCTCCACCCCGCAAGGGGGTGCTGGCGGCTAAAGCCACTTGAGTCGGTTTTCCTCTCCGTGATAAATCACGGAGCTTCCAACCCTCCCAGGAGTTTTACGTGAGGAACAATAACTAGAGGCAGTCGAGAGCATGATTTAATCACAAATTAGGTTAATATTTTAGGGCAATACGGTATAATAAGCGAGAAGAGTTGAGGATAAACCTATTGCCAAATATGTCAAACCCAAGGAAGCCGCCCAAATCCTTGGAGTCCATGAAAGAACACTCCGCAGATGGGACGACAATGGCTCAATCGAGACCATCAGAACCCCCGCTGGGCAACGACGATACAACGTTGAGTGATATACTGCTGCCAAATCAGGCAGTGACAAACGCAAAGTCGTTATCTATGCCAGAGTTAGTAGCCGCGCCCAGCAGTCCGACCTCAACCGACAGGTGGCCGCACTGTCCAACCTCTACCCCGAAGCAGAAGTCGTCTCAGAAATCGAAGGCGGGCTCAACTTCAAGGGAAAGAAAATGCTGGCTTTACTGGGACATCATTTGTCAGGAGATGTCGGCATGGTTGTCGTTGCCCACCCAGACCGATTGGCAATATGGGGATTTGACTTGTTTCGATGGCTCTGTGAGCAAAACAGGTGCTCACTCATGGTTCTCAACGAGACAAGTCTCAGTCCAGAACGAGAAATGGTTGAGGACATCCTCGCCATCCTCCACTGCTTCAGTTCCCGATTATACGGAGTGCGTAAATACAAAACTCAGGTCAAAGAAGATCCGGATTTACCCCAGCCCCGAGCTAAATCAAGTCTGGCGCAAATGGTTGGCCGCTTGTCGGTATTGCTACAACCAAGCAATTGCATTATCTAGGAGTGGTAAACGACTAAGCAAACTGAAATTACGCAACGAAGTGATGCAGAGCGACTTGCCTGCATGGGTCAAAGAAACACCCGGCTATATTCGGCAGAATGCTATCTTTGATGCCTATCTCGCCTTTTCAGCCAGTCCTGGCGCAAGGTTTAGGAGCTGTCGGGATAGTTCTCAAGCGATTAAGTTTAACGATGCTAATTTCTCTTCAGGGAGTTGGTATCCAAGACTCACGAAAGGATGAACTTTCATGGTTTCCGAAGCTATCCCTAAAACTTGCGGGCAAGGGACTCAGTTGGTGTTTACCAAAGGTCGATGGTTGGCGATTTTCCCTGAACCAGTTGCCGTTACCCCAACTGACGCTACTGGCGTGATTGCATTAGACCCGGGTGTGCGAACTTTCATAACTGGGTTTGATGGCTCTCGGTTTCTGGAATTGGGCTCCGGGGATATTGGAGGCATTACTAGGCTATGTCAACATTTGGATGATTTGATGAGCCGAATCGCCAAGGAACCCTGTCGTTCAAGAAGGCGACGGATGAGGCAAGCGGCTCAACGAATGAGAACCAAAATCCGCAATCTAGTGGATGAGGCCCACAAACAAATTGCTCACTACTTGACTCATAACTACAGTATAATTTTTCTGCCGACCTTCGAGACTTCCAACATGGTTGCCAAGGTGAAGCGTCTAATCAAATCCAAGACTGCCCGCACCATGCTGACATGGGCGCATTATCGATTCAAACTAACCCTGAGACATCAAGGGGAAATAACTGGAACCACAGTTGTAGATGTGACGGAAGAATACACCAGCAAAACCTGTACTCACTGTGGTCATGTGCATTCCCAGCTAGGTGGCTCAAAAGTGTTCCGATGTCCGGAGTGCGGGTTCACTCTACCACGGGACTGGAACGGTGCTTTTGGAATCTTTCTAAAAGCTTTGCGGGATACCGCCTCTGTTACCTTAACGGGTAATAGTGCTATCGTCGCATTGTCCGGCAATAGCCGGATAAATGTCGCGTAAATGTATCAGGATCACTAACCGATGTTAGAACTGATGGAAACATTCCATTTGTGGGAATACCAACTGAGAATTTATCGAGTTTTTCAGGAATATCGGATTGAACTTTGCCGTCAGGGTAGATATTACCTGCATCAAAAATCGTTTTCTGATTTAGATAACTGTGTACTCTGGGCTTGGTTGGAATTGACCGATCGCCTTGAAACATCACTGACAGAAGATGAATGGGTAGCCCTGTCTCAGGGTATTACCCATTCACAAAACTATATACAATGGCTGAATATAAGTCAACCCCCACAAGCGCAGGCTAAATCATCAGTTGCTGCTGCTATCTGAATTAACACCCTGGCTATTAGGTAGATAGTAACTAGCAATCAGTGCCACCATTAACCACCAAAGAGTATTAACTTGGGGACGATACAACACTGTATCAAACAGACCATGGGCTAACATTCCGGCTAAAGTGGCGATCGCAGCTATTAACCAGAAACCATTAGGATCTTCCCACTCTCGTAGCCTTTTAAGTTGTAGCCATCCTTGGTTAAAAGTCACCGTCAGCAACCACAAGAAGGCGGTTAACCCTACAAACCCAGTTTCTACGATAACCTCTAAGATGACAGAATAGGCACTCAAAGCAGAGTATCGGGGGCGCATATATAACGGATAAACCTGATTAAAAGCATTATTACCAGGTCCAATTCCCAATATAGGGCGATCGCGGATCATCTCTATGACCGCCGCCCAAACATTAATGCGGAAATTATTACTACTATCACCACGTCCCGCAAAGATAGTGGCGACGCGATCGCGCACTGGTGGCACAATGACTATGGCTAACACCAGCAACGCCGCCAAGCCACCGACACCAATAGGAACAGCCCATTTTTGCCAAAAAGGTGGGAAATATTGGCTAATCCAGTACAGCAGCAAAACGGCAAAAGTAAACAATAACGCCACAAACCCCAGCCATCCCCCACGGCTAAAGGTTAGGACCAAACACACAGAATTGACGACAGCCATAGTAATTGCCAACAATTTCGGCATCACGCCGCGCCAAACCAAAATCGCCCCGAGACTCAATCCGACGGCTGGGATGAGATAGCCAGCGAGTAAATTAGGATTACCCAAGTAACTGTAAATTCTGGTGATATTAGCTTGGGCTGATGTAGGGTCCACCCAAGTAGCTAAAGCCTTAGTACCAAAAAACCATTGCCGCATCCCATAAACCCCGACAATCAGGGTAATATGCAGATAGAAGCCGATAAAAAGCGATCGCAAACGAGGCGATCGGAAAACCCGCGCCATCAGGAAAAATAGGACTAAGTAAAGAGTCAAGCGCACCCAACCATTAAAGGCGGCCTGTTTGACGGGAGATAGGGATGTAGCGATCGTGGCAATTCCCCAATACAACAATACCAACAGGTGAATAGGGGTAAATGCCACTTGTGAGGGTTCATCACTAAGGGTCAGCAGAACCCAAAAGCCACCACAGGCGATCAGCAAAACTCCAATCAAAGCGGTATTAACAAAAGGCGCTAACCCAAACACCGCAGCCACCAACAGGGCTCCAATTAATTCTCCCCATTCCATGAACCAGCTTCCCTGTCGCCACGATCGCAAACTCCCACTAATGCGATAGAGTAGACTTCCTCCCCGCCACTGGTAGAGCCTCAGATTCCGCAAAGTAATAGACTGCCAAATTGATGCCACACTGGTCATGATCGTAAAATTCGATAAGTTTGCCTCGGTCATCGAGTACGGGGCGCGCCCAGGAAACCCGAAACCATCAAATAGCGCGATCGCACTTTCCCATTTTAGGCTGGACGATAAATCGCATCTGCCACCCGCGCCACATCTACCAGTTGTGGCACATCATGTATTCTGAGAATATCAGCAGAATTAGCGATCGCAGCCACACAAGCCGCCGCCGTCCCCCAGACACGCCCTTGAGGATGAGGCTTGTCAAGAATCTTACCAATAAAACTCTTACGGGAGGGTCCCACCAATAGCGGACAATCGAGATCCTTCAATAGGGGCAATTCTCGCAGAATCTGCAAATTTTGCTCTAATGTTTTGGCAAAACCAATCCCAGGGTCAACAATCATGTACTCTGCTGGAATTCCCGCCGCCATTCCCGCGGCCAGACGTTCCGCCAAAAACCCTTTAATTTCCCCCATCAAATCCCCATAATCCGTCAAAGTTTGCATAGTTTGGGGAGTACCCCGTAGGTGCATTAACACCACTGGAACCCCCAAATCAGCCACCACTGATAGCATATCCGGGTCATATATCCCCCCAGAGATATCATTAATAATATCTGCCCCACAGCCCACTGCTGCCTCAGCAACCGCCGCCCGGGTCGTATCCACAGATATCACCATATCCCCCAGTTGTCGCAAACCCGCCACCACTGGAAGCACCCGTTCAAGTTCCGTTTCCAGAGACACCACCTCAGCCCCAGGACGGGTAGACACCCCTCCCACATCAATAATATCCGCCCCCGCCCGAACCATATCACCCGCCCGGACCAGGGCAGCATCTAGGGAATCGAACGCCCCGCCATCACTAAAGCTATCCGGCGTTACATTCAAAATCCCCATCAAATAAGTACGGCTTCCCCAATCAAAGGAATGACCCCGAATCGTGATTGGTTTAATCATCGCCAACCTATCAACGATAATTGACAATGCGGCTAAAACTATCCGGCTGCAAACTAGCCCCCCCGACCAAAGCACCGTCAATTTCCGACTGTGCCATAATTTCATCAATATTATCCGGCTTCACAGAACCGCCATATTGAATCGTCACGTTAGGATTACTCAATTTGCTACGGATGAGACCAATTACCCGATTAGCCTCCTCAGATTCGCAGGTGTCCCCGGTTCCAATCGCCCAAATCGGTTCGTATGCGATTACCAGGTTATTCTGATCTACATCTACCAGACCCTGTTCTAATTGGGAAAAAATATGAGATTCCGTCTCTCCCGCATCCCGCTGTTCCTTAGTTTCTCCCACGCACAAAATCGGAGTTAGACCGTGGTTTTGAGCCGCTTTCAGGCGCAGGTTAACTGTTTCGTTGGTTTCGCCAAAATATTGGCGACGTTCACTGTGACCTATGACCACAAACCGCACACCAATTTCCACTAGCATCGGGGGTGAGATTTCTCCAGTATAAGCCCCGGAATCTTCCCAGTGAACATTTTGCGCCCCTAGGCGTACCCGTGAACCATGCAAACTTTTGGACATCACACCCAAATCAGTGAAGGGGACACACAAAACCACTTCCCGATCTTCTGGGGTGTCCTCCAATTCCATCACAAACCCTTTCAGAAACTCCTGGGCTTCTGCTTGGGTTTTATACATTTTCCAGTTTCCGGCAATAATGATTTTTCTCACTTTTGGACCAATAAACCTCAAAAAACAATCAAAAGCCAACCCCTAGTTTAAAGGCTAGTGGGGTCATTTTGAGCAAATACTACCAGCGGTTTTACTACTGACCAAACTCAAGGCGTGCTTGTTCTACCAATTCCACTGTCACCTCTTCCTGGTCGGCTTCCCTGGCTAGTTGCTCAATCCTCTGTCTGGCTTGACCTCGGACGAAGTAGGGAATATTCTTGAGTTTGGCTGTGGCTTCTGGCTGCCACTTTAAATTGTTGATGTAGTCGGAATTGGACATAGCAAGTTCTGGCAACTGTTACCTAATTTTTTAGCTTATGCGACTTCTAGGGCTTTGAGCAAACTCCTAATTACGCCAATGGTTACGCCGGGTAATTCTAACTGCGGCGTTAGTCCTACGTCCTCGAGTTTTTGGAAAATTCGCACGGCCACGGGATTCAGATTGGCTAATCTTTCTCCCATCTCTGGACTGGTAAATTGGCTTTTTTCACCCCAAATCATGGCGGTGGGAGTGGTTAATTGGGGTATATATAACGATAAATCAAAGCATAAATCCCCTCGCACAAATGATAAAGCTGCATATTCGGCGTTAGGCTCTAGGGCGGATTCGAGATAGGCTTCGACGATTTCGTTATAAATTCGAGAGGGACGCGCAAATTGACGCTGCTCTAAAAAACTGCGAATTCCGATGGGGTTGGCTACGGCGGTGGCGTACAGAATTTGGTCTAAAATTGGGGTTTTGACAATTTGAGCAAATAAACTGTTAATATAATTTTGCCCAAAGTCCGATAAGCCGGAGGGGGTTGTGAGAATTAGCCCTTTGAATAATTCCGGTTTTTCGATCGCTACTCGCACGGTTAGGGCGGCGGTTACTGAGGAGGCGATCGCCATAATCGGTTCCTCGCAGGTGGCTTCTATGAATTCGGCGATCGTAGTTATATAATCCTCTGGGGTATAATCACGCGCCGGGTGTTCCGAACGTCCCCAACCTATCAGATCTGGCGCCAGAATTTTATAATCGGCTGCAAAGGCTGGATAGACTTTAGACCATTCATAAGCAGAAGAACCGCCCCCAAAACCATGCAAAAACAATAAAGACGGCTTTTTTTCGGCTTCCTTGTCTTCCGAGCTTATCCAGGGGCTTGTGGTAGCCGTATAATACACCATTCTACCTAGAGACGTAACTATCGAATCTGGCGTAAATCCAAGGGAATAAAACATTTTTAAAACTCCTTTAATTTTGGTTTTTTGCGAATATATCATGCCCATTAAATTGCCTTAATTGGACTATTCCGGTTGCTGAAAATTCCGGTTATATAACAGTGGATAAAATCGCGATAATGGGTAAATTGGCACTTTACCTCATCCCAGAGTGACTTTTGACTGTTATAATTCAGTGATGGGTAACACCCCTCACGGCTCTTAGCCCTCAGTGTACTGTCTTTAACTGTCCAGTGACCGGGTAATCAATGGGCCTAATTCCATGATGTTTTTTCCAAAATCTCCTGATTGGGGCTTGTCGTTCCTGAAAGCATGGCTAAGGGTATTTATTTAGCATCTAACCAACACAGATAGAACAGTCCCCGGTTGTCGGCTATAGCAGTAACAAAACCCTCAATTTCAATGCTGTCGAGGAATTTAGTTATGAGCATTTCTATGGTAGAGGATTTTAGCCCAATGGTGGCTCAGGAAGTGACTCGAATGCAGAATCACATCGGAAAATTAGACTCTAGCAAGCGAAAAGAAAAAACATCGGAACTGGTAGTTCATCCCGTGGGTACAGACTCACCGGGTTCTAGGGACAGGGCTAAATCTTCCGGGTCTGCTGACTATGAAAAATTGCCACAGTTGTCGCCCTCGACTCGCATTCGGTTAGCATTGGAAAAATTACAGGGATTTGAGAAAGTAGAGGAGCAATTCCAGCATTGGGGTATTAAATTTCATAATGCGATCGCCCTTCAACCCTCTAATCCGCGATTTGGCATTGAACCTGGGGTAACAGTTCTCATGGGCGCACCCAAGGGCGGCGCACTAGAAGTGACATTTTCCCACGCGGTGCGCCAAGTTTGGGCTAGGGTGACAAGTTCTCGACATACGGTGATGTCAGCCTTTGATGAAAATGGCCAATTACTGGCCACAGATGAGATCAAGGTTAATAAACCTAGTGATTCGATTGGGTCTGTATTACCGAACGCCGAATTAACCGTAACGGCGAAGAATATATCTAAAATTACCTTCTACACTTTTGATGCACAGTTAATTGTGGATCACCTCAAGGTTGAATTTTAACTGGTTTTGGGTATATGGGGCGATCGCACTATGGGGAATCTGAGCAACTATCGCAAAAGGTGCTACAAATTTTGCTAAGATGATGGCAGTTGGGTGGGAAACCATTAGCAATTCCTGACCTGGCGTACTTGGCTTGGTTTGATAACTTAGCCACAAAAATCGGATTACACAACCAAGGCTGAGTCAAAAGAAGCCATAAACCGCCTAGCTGAATCTTCCAAAAAAACCCATGTCCAGCACAAAACACCAATTTACGGTTCACTTTTGGGGCGTTCGAGGAAGTATTTCCTGTCCGGGAACGACAACAGTTCGATATGGTGGGAACACCCCCTGTGTTGAGATGCGGGTGGGGTCGCAACGATTGATTTTTGACGGTGGGACAGGCTTACGGGTCCTGGGACAAGCATTATTAGCAGAAATGCCAGTAACCGCTCATATGTTCTTTACCCATTCTCACTGGGACCATATCCAAGGCTTCCCCTTTTTTGCTCCAGCCTTTGTTCCCATCAATACGTTTAACATTTATGGAGCGATCGCACCTAATGGTTCCACAATTGAGCAGCGCCTCAACGACCAGATGCTTCACCCTAACTTCCCAGTTCCTTTACAGGTAATGGGAGCTAAACTTAACTTTATTGATCTCACTATAGGCGAGTCAATTTACCTCGAAGATGATCTAGTCATTGAAACGGCTTTACTCAATCATCCGGGGGAAGCCGTGGGATATCGCGTCAGTTGGAAAGGCTACACCACCGCCTATGTCACCGATACCGAGCATTTTCCAGATCGTCTTGATGAAAATGTACTCAAGTTAGCCCGCAATGCTAATGTACTGATTTATGATGCCACCTATACCGATGAGGAGTATTACTCGCCTAAGTCTAGTAAGGTAGGTTGGGGACATTCTACCTGGCAGGAAGCGGTGAAGGTCGCTCAGGCTGCGGGAGTTCAAAAATTGGTGATTTTTCACCATGACCCACTACACAACGATGATTTCATGGATAAAATAGGTGAAAACGTGGCTGATGCCTTTCCTAATAGTTTAATCGCCCGCGAGGGTTTATCCCTACAGTTGATTCCGCCGTTAAAGAATATTGCCACCAGTGAAAAGTGAAATTTTCAATAGCCCCCGCCTACTTCTTGAGGTGGGAGCAAGAATTTAATCCAAGATTTGCTTTACATCTTAGGACAATAAGGTACAATACCCCCAAAGATTCGCAACTCAATAATGAGTATACGGTCAAACCCCAGACCATGCCAAATTTCCCTGACGACATACTCATCAAGTCGGATTCATGGTAAAATCCAATCATGGTGCGAGACGTTTAGGAGTCAAATAAGGCTGCAATGCCTGAAATAACCTCCTAGTGGGACTTTCACCCCTTGGTGAAATATAAGGGACTCGTACCCTGACCATCCCATAACTGTTTATATGTCCCAACGTTTGGTATAGAAATATACAAAACAAGGCAGGGAACTCAAGGTCAAAACGCCCAACTGGAAATATTAATGATTCCTTAACAATTGCGTTGAGAGTAACGGCGATAGCCACCCCCAGTTTTGGGAATCATAACCCCAGGATTGAAGCGGGGAACGGAAGGCGTGAAGTAGAACCTACTACCAAATGCGACCACTGCCAACCATCCATGATTAGGGAAACCGAATGTCCGGCTTGAACCATCGTAATGATTTAGCAGCGAAACAGGTTGATACGCTGCGTTCAAAAGAGCAAGGGGAAAAGTAGGGTAATCATGACATCACCTACACAGACTTTTAAAAGTACCCCGGTGGAGAGGACAAATCTAAAGATGGAATGCCCGTATAAACGGAACGTTTAAACCCCTTTTAGGCTCTCAAGTGGCAGGATGTACCTGCGGAGTAGTGAAAGTGTAAGCGTATACCTTTAAGGGGAAAGGATGTGACTGAAAGCCAATGCCTAACTGTAATGGTTAGGATATGCCCACTAGTCACGGTGTGGATATAGAGACTGCGACAATTAGGAGTGTTTACGACGAAAGCGAGTTTAAACACTACGATGTTGTATTTAGCTCCAAAAGTTGAAATCACAAAAGCAGGGAGTCGTTACCCTGTTCCCGATGTCAAAAGGGGTATCCACATCAGGAGCCGTGTGATGTGAAAGTATCAAGCACGGTTTTGAATTGGAGTTGGGGAAGGCGACTTCCCTTTCGACCATAACCCTTACAAAGCTTTCCGGACAAAACTAAAACTCAATGACCGTCAAGCCACCTTGATGGCCAAACACGCCGGTTATGCTCGGTTCGTGTTTAATTGGGGATTACACTTATGGAGGTCAGCTTATGAAGAGGGACTCAAGCCTAATATCAACTCCATTAAAAAGGTTTTTACTAATTATGTGAAACCTCAATATCCTTGGATGTCCGAATTGTCTTCTAAAGTTTATCAATATGCCTTCATTAATCTAGGGGATGCCTTTAAGCGCTTCTTCAAGGGAATAAGCAGTTATCCTAAATTTAAGAAGAAAGGCCACCATGATAGCTTTACCCTTGACAATTCCGGAAAGCCATTCAAGTTGTCAGGAACTCGCCATAAGCTGCCTTTTGTGGGCTGGGTTTCTACATTTGAGGCACAACCCGAAAGTTGGGTTAAGAAAGTCACTATAGCCCGCCAAGCAGGGGACTGGTATATGAGCTTTTTCGTAGAAATCACACCAGAAATTACACCGAAATATCGAGAGAGAATCGGGGTAGACCTAGGAATTAACAATTGGGCGACTTGCTCCGATGGGACCCAATTCTCTAATCCCAAGGCTTATAAAGCAGCGACCAAAAAACTAGCCAGATTACAACGTCATTTAAGTCGCAAAGTCAAAGGCTCAAAAAATCGGGCCAAATGTCTCTTAAAAGTTAAAAAGCTACATCAAAGAGTCGCTAATATTCGCCGTGACACCATTCATAAAATCACTACTTTTTTGGCTAAAAACCACAGCCAAGTAGTCATTGAAGATTTGAATGTGTCAGGTATGCTGAAAAATCATGGTTTGGCGGGTTCTATCGCTGATGCTTCATTTTATGAGTTCCGTCGTCAACTAGGTTACAAGGCAGAACGTTATGGTTCAAAGTTGATTATTGCCGATAGATTTTATCCATCCAGTCAACTGTGTTCTAATTGCGGTTATCGTCAAAAAATGCCCCTAGTCCGTCGGACTTTTGAATGTCCAAACTGTGGCCTGAAGATTGATAGAGATTTGAACGCCAGTATAAATTTAGAAAAATCGCCTGGTTCCGACGATTACACTTGTGGACGGGGTGCTGCCGACAGTCCCGGACGAAGCCAGAAATAAACATCAATATCCGGCTATGTCCGGTTTTGTTTAAGTTTTATAGAGCAGCCATTGAATTAGTTGGGCGCACCTCCACCCTAAAGAGACAGAGCCACCAAACTCCCGTGTGATCACCGATCCATCCCCACAGTAAAAGACGGTGGGGAATTCCGGCGATCCGTGTTAATTAAACGGTTCGATAGTCGCAGTAACACCCCGTTGGCGCAATTGTTGTAATAACCTATTCGCCTCGTGTTGGCTGCGGAAGGCTCCAGCTTGGATAAGCGATCGCCCATTAATCACCGTCGTAAAGGCTTGGGGAACCAGCGATCGCACTCTTTGCAGAATTTGACTGCTAGTATCATTCACCACCACTCTATATCGCAACCCCAATATACCCGCCGTAGTTGCAGGCGCAAGACCTGCCGTTACTTGGCTTGGTAGTTGTCCTCCCCCAGTACCAATAGGAATATTACCACCAGGAACCCGGAGAATATCAGACGAAGCTGGTGGCGGTGGGGATGTAATCGTAGATTGTCTTTGGGGTGGTGGTACCGGGATATAAACTGTTTGGGAGTTTTCTTCAGGATTAGAGGCACTGGTCACAGCCCGTCTCACCAGAGACAGCAACAGCGAGCCGGTAGACGGGTTTTCCGCCGCCGTCTGGAGCCTCACTGGTGGAGGTGGGGAACCCGCTGCTACAGGGGCAGATATCACCTGCTGAGGACGTTCTGGCGGCGGTACCGGAATTACAATCGCCTCCGAGTCATCCACAGGAATGGGAGGCGGTGCGGTGTTTGAAAGTGGAGTCACATTAGACTCAGGTAGATAAATAGGTAACGAAGCCGCTTGATTAATGGGGGAAATTGACGAAGAATGATTTTGACCACCCTCCTCAGTAGAACTTCCCATAATGCGATTAGCGATCGCAGAAGGCCCAGCCCCACTCTGGTAACTACCCGCCAACTCTACAGAGCCAGCATTTTTAGTCATAGCCAACTCATTACCGTAGGCAAGAATCGTTAAACCCTTAGTACCATTGTTCACATCATAGCGGCCATTATTGCGGATCACATTCTCTCCCGGTTCCGTTGGCGTTCCCAAATCCGGCAAAGATTGAGCAATAACCACAATACCATCACGCTCATTTTGTTCGATATAGTTATTGCGTAGTACCGGACGAGCGCTCGATTGAATCACTATGCCATCACGATTATAGGCAATTCGATTACCCACGACAAACGGCTCTGACTGTTGGGCGATATTAATACCAAAACCAGTGTTTTCAAAATCATTATCGCGGATTTCCGGCTTAGATGAACCATAGACAGTAATGCCATTCGCTCCATTATTAGCAAAACTGTTTTGTTGAACTAAAGGCGCACTGGTTCCCACCACAGAAATACCATCATGAATATTGCCCGTAAAGGTATTATTAGATACAACCATCGAGCTAGATTCAATCCATAAACCATAACCGCGCGGGTGAGGATTAGTCACAGTTACCCCACTTAACCGGGCTGCATTCGCTCCCACAATAGCTACATTCTGGTTAGCAAAAACCCGACTGCTAAACACTCCCCCGCCATAAATAACCACATCCTGACCCTTATTCTCGGTATTACCCTGAATTGTAATATTAGGTTTAAGTATTAAGGGGAACGCCTCTCCCGTCTCGACGCTATAGGTTCCTGGTGCTAATAAAATAGCCGTATTCGGGGGGGCGACTCTCAAGGCTTGGGTTATGCTTCTCAGCGGTGAAGCCTGTGTACCTTCCCCAGAGTCGTTTCCCGTAGATGAACTCACATAAATTACATTGACTGAATTGGGAGCGGCGGAAGGTGTTTGAGCCAGTAGTAGGGGCGGGTGTATATAGTTGGCTGGTGTCTCCGATAGTTGCTCTCTGCACCCGTCTCTACAGGGGGTAGCGAATGCGGCTGATGCGATTCCCACTAATCCCACACTGGAGACTATAATCATTAAAATCAGCTTTAGAGATAACCAAGCTGTTTTAGGCCTAGGTGAACCTAGGGGAAAGAGAGGGCGGGGTAGCAGCTTCAGATCGCTGCTAGTTAAGTTCCCATCATAGGCTGACGAGGGTGAGTTCAGGGAACTGTTGGGCTGGGTGTCTGTCAATGAAAAAGCCTCGGGTGAGGTTTGCTTTTTAGGATATTGACAGTTGCGGGGGGATTTAGAACTCACGGCAAAACTCCGACAAACTGTAATATTAATTGGGAAAATTAATCTATTTTGGTCCAGTATCCCCTATTATGGCAACACCTGGTTTTTTTATATGATTAATTTTCGTAATGGTGGTTCCGCCCACGGCTAAAGAAAATCTGATATATTAACCTGCGCCGTGGTTGATCATGATTGGGCTTGATTATTTGGCTTGATGGAGTTGGTGAGGAGATTTCGATGGGCGATTTGAATCATAAGACTAAACTGGGACAACCAGCACTTTATCGGATTTTAGATGCCAACTTAGACCGGGCGCGGGAGGGTATCCGAACTATTGAGGAATGGTTTAGGTTTGGCTTGGATAATTCGGAAATGGCTGCGGAGTGCAAGAATTTGCGACAGCAACTGGCACAGTGGCACAGTAATGAGTTGCGGATGTCCCGGGATACTACCACGGATGTGGGTACTCAGTTGAGTCATCCCTCGGAGGAAAACCGAGAAAGTCTCGAACAGGTGATACAGGTCAATTTTTGCCGGGTAGAGGAGGCTTTGCGAGTCCTGGAGGAATATGGTAAGGTTTACCATCCCAATATGGGGGCGGCGGTTAAGCAGATGCGCTACCGGGTCTATACCCTGGAAAGTAATTTACTCGCCTACGGACGACATCAGAAGCTACAAAGGGCGAATTTGTATTTGGTGACTTCTCCCTCGGAAAGGTTGATGTCAGTGGTAGAGGCGGCTTTACAAGGGGGATTAAAGGTGGTTCAGTATCGCGATAAGGATACTGATGATCATCAGCGTTGGAAAAATGCCCGCCAGCTTTGTCAGCTTTGCCACCGTTATAATGCCCTGTTTTTGGTTAATGACCGGGTGGATATTGCGATCGCTGTTAATGCTGATGGGGTACATTTGGGACAGCAGGACTTACCTATTGCTGTGGCTAAACAGCTTTTGGGTCCTCAAAAAATTGTCGGTAAATCAACTACTAATCCCGAAGAGATGAAATTGGCGATCGCTGAGGGGGCCGATTATATTGGGGTCGGTCCGGTTTATGCTACTCCCACTAAGCCTGATAAGCAGGCGGCGGGTTTGGAATATGTACGCCATGCGACTCGTCATGCTTCGGTTCCCTGGTTTGCGATCGGCGGCATTAATATGAACAATTTTGATGATGTTTTGATGGCTGGGGCGACTAGGGTGGCTGTGGTTCGATCTTTGATGCAGGCGGAACAACCTACTCTGGTAACTCAATATTTCCTCTCCCAGTTTACCCGTGTTCAAACTTTACGCGATCGCCAGATTGTACCCGAAAATACTCCGGCAGATTTTTCCTGACCTGCTAGGGCGCTTGCCTTAATCATCGATAATTGAGCCTTGGGGGGCGAGGTGGTTGGTAGATGCGATCATAATATCGTCCCCATATCTGTGACGGCGAGTCCTGTCTCCCATCCGGTTAAACACCATAATAGGATTTATACCAAGCCACAAATTTTTCTACTCCCACCTCTATGGGTGTACTTGGTTTAAATCCTACATCTGCTATCAATGAATCTACATTAGCATAGGTAATCGGCACATCTCCCGGCTGCATGGGAAGCAGATTTTTCTGGGCTTTTTTGCCTAAGACATTTTCCAGGACTTCAATCAAATACAGTAAATTCACCGGCTTATTATTACCGATATTATAAATTTGATAGGGTGCCGTAGTTTTAACTCCCTGAATTTCCGCTTGATTGCTTCCCGGTTGTGGAATCTTATCAATTACCCTAATTACCCCTTCCACCACATCATCAACATAGGTAAAATCTCGCTGCATATTACCATAGTTAAATACCGGAATCGCTTGGTCGGCTAAGATGGCTTTCGTAAAAATAAACATCGCCATATCAGGACGATACCAAGGACCATAAACCGTAAAAAATCGTAATCCCGTCGTGGGAATATTATACAGGTGACTGTAGCTATGAGCCATCAATTCATTAGCTTTCTTAGTCGCAGCATACAGACTAACTGGATAATCTACATAATCACCTACCGAAAAAGGTACAGTTTTATTGGAACCATAAACCGAACTAGAAGACGCAAAAACCAAGTGTGGGATTTGATGATGACGACAGCCTTCTAAAACATTGATAAACCCCACTAAATTACTATCAATATAAGCGTAGGGATTTTGCAGAGAGTAACGGACTCCGGCTTGGGCGGCGAGGTGGGCTACTGCCTCAAATTGGTGTTCGGAAAACAGTTTTTTGATGCCGACTTTATCGTATAAATCTAGTTTATAAAACGTAAATTTTTCTAAGGGGGTAAGTTGAGCGATGCGGTCTTCTTTTAAAGATACTGCATAATAATCATTGAGATTATCAATACCAATGACTGTATCCCCCCTTTTCAATAGATGTTGACACAGATGAAATCCAATAAATCCCGCCGCACCAGTTACTAATATTTTCACGGTTTGCTCTCCTCATTTATATGGGGGTATTTAGATTATTACAGATAGTCTGTGCTACTATTCGTGGGGGTTAGACAACGGATTTAACAATCAATTTATGGGGGGATTTTAGGCGATCGCATATCGTAGCCTCGATTATTTGAGGGCTAGTCAATAATTACCACAAGATACCCACCCGACTACTGTTAGGTGGGTTCGGAGTCATCAATCAGTTGAGAGTTGAAACTTGCAACCAACAATTGATTTAGTCTAAATATCCCATCAATAGATCAGGATCATCAATGTCATTAGAAGCAATGGGACGGTTCATCACCATCGAAGAAATTTGTAGTTCAGTGGCTGAAACCGGACGGTTAGCCATAGAACCAGTAGGATTTTCCGATTGAATAAAAGTTACTGAAGCTGCATGAACAGCCTTCCCAATAGGGCGTTTGGCGGTTAACATTCCCGCTATTTCAAATTGGTTGTGTCCCACCGGACGATGATTAACGATCGCCGACGGTTCTGGCGATACTTGAATTTGAGTGGGTGCTGAATTACCTTCTGTCGAACTTGATTTACTAGCCACGTCTAATTTCTCCTTGAGAGTATCTGATTCAGGTACATTATCAGCCGCTTCTGTTTCAGCTTCATCGGCTGGAGTCACTTGATTTTGAGGCTGATTATCTGTATCCTTTCTTGTATTGCTACGGGTTCGTCTACTTGTGTTCCTCCTATTTGAACTAGAAGAGTTAACCACCATAGTTAAATACCTTGTTTATCAAATGGAACTAACCCGCTGCCTCATGCTAAAATTGCCCGGGCAACTTAGTCCCTAATCTTAATTCTAGCGTTTGATGTTCCCTAATTACAGCCCCATTTGGGGGGATGCCGGGACTTAAAAATCTCACCACAGGTGTTATTATTGTAAAATCTATCCGTGCCTTTAGTAAAGAAGATTTAACAAAAAATAACTTTTTGCCATCATAAGTAATAAAAATAAACAATCCACACCTATAGCCTGTGGCCAGAGTCCCCGGCTCATCCCCCAAATCTAACGGCTCACCGGAATTCACCAAAATTCCCGAAATTCAATGGTGGTAACTCCCCTACATTAGGGGTGGCAAATCTACACTTTCATGGGGCGGGATAATTTGTCAAGCTAGAATCATCAACAGATTCGATATGGTGTGGCCCAGACATGAAAAATATTGTGCAGTCCTTTTATCTCTGGTATCGGCAAACCTTGCGCCATGCGAAATATCGCTGGCTGCTAATTGGTGGGACTCTGATTTATCTGATATCGCCGATTGATATTGCGCCTGATTTTATTCCGGTGATTGGATGGATAGATGATGGTATTATTGCCACGATGCTGGTAACAGAAGTTTCTGCCTTGGTTCTGGAAAAAATAAAGAAACGCAAGGCTGATGAAAGTACCTCAGAAGTTGGGGAAGCAACTGATGTTCAAGCATCAGTGGTGGATGTAGCGGCACAGGAGTTTTAACTAAGGGCTTCGGACAGGTAATTAGCGGTCGCTTCCACAAGAGCGATCGCATTTTCGTAGACCATGCGAGTAGGTCCCAATATACCCACACTACCAATAGGCTGGGAATTTTGGCGATATTGAGCCGAGATGAGGGTGCAACTGCGGATGGGTTCGAGGGGATTTTCCGAACCAATGCGGATGTTTACCTGTTGGGAAGATTCTGGGGTAGCAAAAATGAGGGGCCAGAGTTGTTCCTGTTCATCTTCGAGCAGATGTAGAATAGTTTGGACTTGCTGAAGTTGTGAAAATTCGGGCAGTCGTAGGACTTCGGAAACACCGCTAACCTGAATCCTAGTATATTCTGGAGTTTGGTGGCGATCGCCTAAGCTCTTGAGCAACTGTTCGATAAAATTACTATATTGCTGAAAGTCTTGATCTATCTCAGTCCAGTCTAAAGTTGACAATTCAGCCAAAGCTAGTCCCCTAAGTTGGTGATTGAGAAAATTAGAGAGAATCTGTAATTCCTGTTCTAATATTTCGGTATCGTCGCCGATATCCTCAACTCCCGGGGCAATTTCCATCAAAATGGACTGGGTTTGATAGGTATGAGTCACCACAACTACCATAATTTTTCCTGAGCCCATAGGAACCAGTTGCAAATGTTGGAGCCTTTCGGTCTTGGTTTGTGGCATAGTAATCAGGGAAATATAGCCACTGAGGGTAGAAAGAATTTGGGCTGCACCTCGTAGCACAGCCTCCAAACTACAACTATCAAAATTTAGCTGTTCCCGTAGGAGTCTAGCGACTTCCTTAGCCAGAGTATCAGAGGGAGTCATCAGGCGATCGACATAAATCCTATAGCCAGAATCAGAAGGTACTCGTCCGGCGGAAGTATAAGGTTGATAGAGTAGTCCGGCTTTTTCCAAGGCTCCCATACCATTGCGGATAGTAGCGGGACTGACATTAAGATTATACTCTTGGGCTAAGGATTTTGAGCCAACAGGTTCTGCTGTCGCGATATAGTGGCGAACAGTTGCCCAGAGAATTTGTTGTTGTCGTGCGGTTAACTTGGATTGAACAAACATTGCACTAAAATTCAGTTACCGAACAATTGTTAAGATTCAAGCTCTGCACATACCTTGACACACTTTATGATAAATCGCTAGGGAATAGAAAACAGAGGGGCGAAACTTTCCGGCTACAAGTCAAGAGTTGAACACCTGACCCTTTGCCCGAAAGCCTCACCCCTAGGGGAAAGGTAGTCTAAACTGTTGGTTTCTGATTAACCTAGGGACTTACCAGCCTTTTTCAGCTTGGTCTACAACATAAGCAGCAACGTCTTCGATCTGCTTGGGAGAGAGTCGGCCATTAAATGCAGGCATGGCGTTTTTACCATTAGTGACTTGGTAAGCCACGGAGGCCACTGCATCCTCATCAAATCCTTTCAGATATTTAGCCAAATCAGACTTGCTGAGGGTTTTGTTGGCAACAATCACATTGCGTCCGCCCATGTGGCAGGCTGCACAGTTAGCAGAAAAAACAGAAGCGCCAGCGGCAGCATCTGCAGCCAAAGCGGGACGTGGCAGTGCAAAGGTCAACAGAGCCACACAGAGTAAAATAACTGACAGCAGCTTTTTCAAAATCGTTCTCCTCTTCTTTAGGTTAAACAGACAGTTAAATGTCAACGGGTTTTATTTTACCGGAGTCTGCCCACTCCAGAAAACTGATCAACTGTTTTTTGTTTAAGATAGATGGGGGTTAACAATGGTGGGACTAGGCGTAAACCTGTCGATAGTAGGCTTGGTACTCTTCGGATAGTAATGGTTCCCACCAATGGCGATGGGTAAGATACCAGCCAACGGTCTGCCGTAACCCTTCTTCTACGGTGACTAGGGGAGCCCATCCTAACTGGGTTTTTAGCTTGCTGGAATTGATCGCATAACGGCGATCGTGGCCGGGTCTATCTTTAACAAAGGTGATCAGATCCATGGAGGGTTTGACGGGTAGGTGGTGGGAGGCTAGTTCGTCCATGAACCGACACAGCATCTTCACCAGGTCTAAATTGGTTACCTCGTTATTCCCTCCAATATTATAGGTTTCTCCGGGTTTACCTCGGTGAATGACTACATCGAGGGCGCGACAGTGGTCTAGTACATATAGCCAGTCTCGCACATTTTGCCCATCTCCATATATGGGGAGGGGTTTACCCAACAGGATATTAATACACATCAGGGGGATGAGTTTTTCTGGATAGTGATAGGGGCCGTAATTATTGGAACAATTGGTGATGATGGTGGGTAGGTTGTAGGTGTGATAGTAGGCGCGCACTAGATGATCGCTACCAGCTTTTGAGGCAGAATAGGGACTGTTGGGGGTGTAGGGGGTGGTTTCGGTAAAGGGAGGATCTTCGGGGCCGAGACTGCCATATACTTCGTCTGTGGAGACGTGCAGAAAACGGTAATGATCAGGCTGTTGGTGCTGGTTCCAATAGTGTCTAAAGGCTTCTAATAGGGTTAGGGTTCCGACAACGTTGGTTTGAATGAAGGCATCGGGACCGAGAATTGAGCGATCGACATGGGACTCGGCGGCAAAGTGGGCAATGGTGTCGATCGCCTCTTCTTCTAGTAATTTGTCAATTAAAGTGCGATCGCAGATATTACCTTCGACAAACTTAAACTGTTCCCGGTCTTCTAAGGTGGCTAGGTTCTGGCGGTTTCCGGCGTAGGTGAGGGCATCTAAAACGACGATACGATCTTCTGGGTAAGCATTGCACCAGTGGTGGACAAAATTTGAACCAATGAACCCCGCCCCCCCAGTGACTAGAACCCGACGAGGATACAAATTTTCACTACTATCGTAGCTATATTGAACTGCCAAAGTGTTTTCCTCCAAACAGTCTTCTGGACTGGCGCTAACTGATCACTAAGTATATTTTGATTGATGGCAACTATTGTATCTTGAACCTAGTGGTTAACCAAAGCTGGCCAATATATCTTATTACTCGGTTATTCAATGCCTGTTGATTTATCGATGTTTTCCTGGGTCTCGGCTTCTCTTTGGCGATCGCCCATAGACTGCCACAGGGAAAAGGCCTGATTTAAATAATCTAGGGCCTGTTGTCTGTCCCCTAAAGCTAAGTGGGCTAGACCAATATTATTGAGGGTTTGCGCTTCCCCTGATAGATATCCCACGGATTGAGAAATCGATAAAGCCCGCTGGTAATACTCCAAACCACCAGAGATTTCCCCTAGGTTTACATAAACCTCACCGATCTCATTAAGTATATTAACTTTCCGATAAGGTTCCCCTATTTCGTCAAAGATAGATAGGGCTTGCTGGTAATAATCTAAGGCTGTGGTAGTTTCCTCCATGCTTAGGTGAACCTGACCAATACTTTGCAAAGTGTTAGCTTTACCAAACCCAGGGGGTAGCCTTTGTTCCTCTGGCGAATCGATTATATCCCACATTGACAGGGCTTGATTTAAATAATCCAGGGCGGGTTGATTTTCTCCTAATTCCGAGTAAGCGGAACCTATAGCGGTCATAGTGGCAGCGATCGCAAAAGAATCCCCGATTTGGTCTAATAAGGGCATCACCTCTTTAAATTTAGCGATCGCCTCCCGCAATGCGGATGGTGTTCCCTGTTTGGTCAGGAAAATAGCTTCTTGAAATAATTGGTTGGCCTGGTCCTGTGGGTTCTCCTGAGCCACCAACCTTGGTAACCGAATAGATAGGATTTCCGATGCGGAGGCGGTTAGTCCCGGTAAAACTAACCCTGCTATCAGCCCCATTGCCAAAACCCGAGTCAAATTAATCATAATTTCGTCCCCCTCCCCTATCAATTTTTTGCCATCATATCTTGACATACTCCCCTGTTTAGAAAAGGGGGGATTCTCCGGTAAAACAGCAACCGCAGGCTTAACCCGTCTCACGTCGCCTTCCCGGTGCGCCGTTGATATCCCAACCGCTTTCATGTTTTTACTGCCATTGTGATCACGGTCGATCAGGTTTGCTCAGGACGGAAAAGGCCAAAGCGCGAGTCATAAGACAGTGAAATACTCAAACCAGATTAGATGGTTGAAAGCTAGGGTGACGATCGCCACAATTATATAAACTTCAACCCTACCCCATGTCTCCAGCATAGATGGTCCGTGATTCAAAATGCTTGTGGAGACGATCTGGCGGGGGTTCAACAATTAACTTTGTTGGCTCTAGTTAAAAGTCGGTGAATTAAGAATCCCCGGTTATAATCTTTGATTTAACGAGGGAGTGTCAATTAAGATATAAGATATCCTAAAAGTTCCCATTCAGCCTGGGAGTTTGACAAGTAAGTGGTGTCAGGAGAGGAGATCTGTCAGTGAGTCAGCAAGAAATTCTTAGGTCTGCCTATCAGGGAGATCCAAAAGCGATCGCTATTTTACTCAACCAAGCCTTGAAACCTAAACAGGTGCAAGCACATCTCACTCTGGAATATAATCATCTCTATATTAGCCTAGAGTCCCCCACAATTCCCGACCAAGCTGCATCTGTCCGTGTCATTCACAAGGGATTAATGCGTCTTGAGCCTCCATCTATCTGGTGTGTTACGATCGCGGCACAATTAGGCGATGATCAGCACCCAGCTTGGATTGAGACTCTGGTACTAAAGTCGCCGCCTGTGGTGGTTAACCAGGTTAGCCCTAAAAATGCTCCGGTTTCTGACCCTAAACCTCCTCAAAAAACTAAGCGATCGCCTTTACCTAAGAATCAGAAAAAAACTCAGACTTCTGCGCCACCTAAAACCAAGAAGAAAACCAAAAAAGTGGCGACGGCTTCCCCAGTAGTATCTCAGATGGCTACTTCGGAAATTGCGCCTAATTCGGCAAGTTCGGCAACTACTAAAACCCAGAGAGTTAAAGTTGGACGGCTCAAATCTTTGTCTTTAGTGGGTTATATGACTCTGGCGATTTTGCCTTTGTCTGGGTTAATTGTCGGTGCTAAATGGGATAGAGTTTCGGCATCTTTGGCGACTATCCCACCGACTTTGGCGACAGCTTCTCAAGCGGTGCTGGAACAACTCCCCCAATTACCTAATTTCTCATTTGGATCTAATTCTGAAAATCCCCCGATGGAAGTTGATCCATTGCTGACTCAGGCAACTATTGAACAGATCCGAAATATATCTGAGTTGACTATTTCATCACTACGGAATCCCATTGATCCTGATATGCGGATTACGATTAAATCGGTGGGTGATATTATTCCGGGAAGCAATTATCCTTACAATAAATTACATCCCAACAAGCAGGTATTATTTGCGGGGGTTAAACCAGCTTTACAAGATGCTGATATAGTCTTTGGTAATTTTGAAAGTACCCTAACTAACTATCCTAATAGCGCTAAAAATGTGGGTCGTGGTATGGTGTTTGCGTTTCGGACACCGCCGGAATATGCGGCACTTTTAAGGGAGGCAGGATTTGATATTTTGAGTGTAGCGAATAATCACTCGTTTGATTTTTTTGAAACTGGCTTTAAAGATACGATCGCTAATATTGAAAAAGCGGGAATGAAGGCGGTCGGCAAAAAAGGTCAGATTGTCTATCATGAGGTGAGGGGTGTAAATGTGGCATTTATCGGCTTTAGTTATTTTAATTATCATAATAATATGAATGATTTGGAAGCGTCGCAAGCCTTGATTAAGGAAGCGGCGGAAAATGCTGATATTGTGGTGGTTTCTGTACACGCGGGGGCGGAAGGTACTAGGGCTTTACGCATTCAGAATAGAACCGAATATTTTTATGGGGAAAATCGCGGTAATAAGGTATTATTTGCACGCACAATGATTGATGCTGGGGCGGATTTGGTGTTAGGACATGGCCCCCATGTGCCGAGGGCTTTGGAATTATATAATGGTAAGTTAATTGCTTATTCTTTGGGTAATTTTTTGGGATATCGCACTTTATCAACTCGCGCGGAATTGGGATATTCTCTAGTTTTGGAAACTCAACTTGATGTCATGGGTAATTTTGTCGAGGGTAGAATTATTCCGGTTCATCTTGATGGCCAAGGGATTCCGTCTCTGGATAATTCTTTGCGGACTGTGGGGTTAATGCGACGTTTAACTAAAAGTGATTTTCCTGATACTCCTTTGGAAATTGATGCTCAGGGTAATATTTTCGTGTCTCAACCACAACCGGAAACCTCAACGGCGATCGCTCCTGAATAAAAGCTAAATTGCTAAAAGTTGGGTTTTATATTATACTACGGTGTGGCTGTTGTTTGGGAAATTGGCATAAGACTATGAACTCGGAAAATTTGGTGGTTGAACCTATTTATATTGTGGTGATTGCGTCTACGATATTCTCGATTATCTTGGGTCTGATTTTTAAGGATATGCTAGAATATCAGGTGGCAGTTTGGCGACAGGATGACCGGAAAAATAGGATTAACTATAAAACTCCTAACGCTAAGGTGGCTTATGTCGCTATGTCGCTTTGTGTGTTTGTGGCTGTGTCTTCCAGTTTGCTGGTGTTTATTCCGATTTACTGGTTGGCTACTTTGGGGGGGGCTATTGTGGTTTTTCCTACGGCTTTATTGATTTGGCTACAGTTGGGATCAATGCTGAATCTTTGGGAAGATAAAGGGGATGAGGCGATTGATTTGGATAGGTTTTTTGAAGGCGATCGCGAAAAAATTACCGGATCGAAAAGTGACCAATCATAGTTAACATAGATACTCAGTAAAAATGGGCAGAAAAGCTAAACTTAAACATCTGCGAAAGCAACAACAGACTAATCCGACTGCGGACACCCAAAACAGTGGAGAAGTGGAGGCTGATCCGACTCATTTTGTGGATGAACTTAAACACCAGGGCTATGATCTGAAAGTGAGCGATCGCTGTCCAGAAATTCCTGAAAAAATTGTCAACCCGCAAATTTAGCACTGATGAGTCATCTAAAAGCAATCATTTTTGATGTGGATGGGACCCTCGCTGAAACGGAAAGGGATGGTCACAGATTAGCCTTTAATCAAACATTTGCTGAAGCGGGTTTAGATTGGGATTGGTCTATTGAATTATATGGGGAATTGTTGAGGGTTTCGGGGGGTAAGGAGCGTATAGATTATTATATCAAACGCTACCATCCTAATGGTCAACCCCCCAATAATTTGGATGAGTGGATCGCGAAACTTCACCAAGCTAAAACTCGCCACTATCGGGAGTTATTAGCCAAGGGAGATATTCCCCTGCGTCCTGGGGTGAAGCGATTAATCACGGAGGCTCTGGGGGAGGGGGTCAGATTGGCGATCGCTACTACCAGCGCCTTTCCTAATGCGATCGCACTTTTGGAAGAAACCTTAAACCCCCATTGGTTTGAAGTAATTGCGGCTGGAGATATTGTCCCCCACAAAAAACCCGCCCCAGATATCTATAATTATGCATTAGAAAAATTGGGTTTGACTGCATCGGATTGTCTGGCGATCGAAGACTCCCGACAGGGGTTACTGGCGGCGCGAGGAGTGGGGTTAACCACGATTATTACTGTAAATAATTATACAAAAAACGAAGATTTTGAGGGTGCTGCCTTGGTGATCAATCATTTGGGGGAACCGGATCTTTCCTGTGAAGCGATCGCCTCTACAGCCTTGAATAGCGGTTATATCACCCTAGATTTATTAAGACATATCCACCAAATATCAACAGGTGTTATATAATAGCGACCAGTTTAATCGAAATATCCCTGGTGGCTTTGTAATTGGCAAGTTCTATGTCAGATTTTCCCATTGACCCCAATCTTTATTTGTTGCTGAGTGGCCACTGTTTGATTGGAGGGGTAGCGGCGGCGATCGCCTTCCAAAAAGGTCGTCGCCTCGGTGTTTGGTTAATTTTAGGACTAATAGGAGGGACGGCGGCTTTAGTCGCATCACTACTACTGAAACCAACTAAACCTAGTTAATAGCTATAACTAATCAACTTAACAGTAAGGCATCTGAAGCCCTCCCCAAGCATTTCATCTATTTATTAATGGGGTAATTAAGTCATGCTGAAAAGCCTTTGGAGTCTATTTTCTTTCCAACAAGGTAGCCTGCGCCAAAGAATTTTTAGGGGTTATCTGATTCCCTTAGTCCTATTTTTAATAGTTGCTGGCTTGGTCTATTTTATCGGTGTTCAGCCTGTCCAACAACAAATCAAAAATGTGGACAAAATTTATGGGGAAATTGAAGAGGTTAATAATCTAGCATTTAGCATTGTAGCAATGCAGCGGGCGGCTAGGGGCTATATTTTAGGTAGAGACTTGAGAGAGTTGGAGGAGTACGAAGAATGGGATACCCTCTTTTATGAACAATCGGAAAATTTGCGTAGTAGAATTCAAGAAACGGAACAGCGCCAAACATTAAATCGGATAATTAATATTGGTGATCAGGTTAATGAGTTCGATCGCCGTTTGATTTCCTACGTCCAATTAGGAAGACCAGAAAAAGTGACTGAGGTCTTACAACAAGCCGAAAATCAAGCCATTACAGAACAGTTAGAACAATTGGTGAGAGGTTTTGAGGCGACCAAGCGACAGCAACTTAATGACCAACAAAATCGGCAAATTAACCTATTAAGATGGCTGACAATTTTAATATTTGGCAGTACAGCCATTGGTGCGGTAGTTATCCTAACTATTGGCTTGGGAATTTCGGCTACTATTGACCGCGAAACGGCGCAAATTTCTAACTCTTCTAAGGAAATTACTAGCGCATTGGAGGAACAGGAACGCAGCTTAGGAGTTCAGGCGAGTTCAGTTAATGAAACTACGACGACTATTGATGAGTTAAATGCGGCAGTCCAGAACTCTACAGAACAGGCGAAAATTGCTACTGATGAAGCTCATCGCGCTTTGCTTTTGTCGGAAAAAGGTAGTGCGGCGGTTCAACAAACTTTGGATAGAATGGAAACACTGCGACAAACAGTAGAAGCGATCGCTAATCGTAGCCTAGAATTAAGTGAGAAATCCCTACAGATTAATAATATTGCTCAGTCAGTGAGTAACCTAGCTTATCAAACCAATTTACTAGCCTTAAATGCTTCTGTGGAAGCGGTGCGCGCGGGACAACAGGGGTTGGGTTTTGGGGTGGTGGCGGTGGAAATCCGTAAATTAGCCGATCGCAGTAAACAGTCAGCCGCAGAAATTAATACCCTGGTTTTGGATATTCAAAATGCTATTAACACCACGGTAAAAGTCACCGAATCAGGCAAATTAAGCGTTAGTGAAAGTGTGAAATCTGCTCACAATATGTCTAGTTCTTTTGCGGGTGTATCCCAAGCATTTCATCAGGTGTATCTCAATAATCAAACTATTGCGAGAACCGCAGAACAGCAATTACTGGCTCTACAGCAGGTCAGCGAAGCCATGAATAGTCTTAATCAGGTTGCTCGTGAAAATGCGGAGAGTATTGCCTTGTTAAGAACCAATACTCAACGACTCAATGAATCTCTGATTAATTTACGGTAAAATTTAGAGTAAATCTATCATGAAAACTCCTAATAAATTCAGCAAATACCTTGACAGAATCCCGCAAATGTGCTATAAATGTGGTCGATTTCATGATGTAAATTCGGACAGTCAGGATTTATCGGTCAATCTCAGCGACGCGGTAACTAAGGGATTAAATCATCCCCGAATGTTGTCTAAAAACTCCATCAGACGGCGACAGTTTTTGTTAGGACTAGCAGGGACATCAGCTTTGGGAGTTCTCAGCAATTGTGCGGCATCTCCAGACGCCAACTCTCAAGGTAATTCGTCGGGTGTTATGCTGGAAAAAACTCAGCTAAGAATTGGTTTTTTGCCGATCGCCTGTGCTACGCCTATTCTGATTTGTGAATCTTTAAACCTCTATGAAAAATATGGTTTAGATGTAGAACTGGTGAAAATGAATAGCTGGGAGCAAATCCGAGAGAGTGCGATCGCCGGAGAACTTGACGCTTATCATATGCTCTCCCCCATGCCGATCGCCATTAGTTTAGGGTTAGAATCTCGTCGATTTCCCATCAGACTTGCTAGTATTGAAAACATCAATGGTAGTGCGATTACGGTAGCCATCAAACATCGAGAAAAAGTCAAAACCGCCGAAGATTTTAAAGGATTTAGGATTGCTATTCCTTTCAATCACTCAATGCACAATCTCCTACTCAGGTATTATCTGGCTAATAGCAAAGTTCACCCAGATCGGGATGTAGAATTAGTGGTTACACCGCCGCCCAATATGCTGAACAGGTTAAGAAGTGGCGAAATTGATGCTATAGTGGCTCCTGAACCTTTTAACCAAATAGCAATTAATCAAGGTCTGGGTTTTATTCATCTTTTAACTAGAGACCTGTGGCCGGGTCATCCCTGCTGTTCTTTCACTACTTCTCAGGAATGGATCGACCGTTATCCTAACACCTTCCGTGCTATAAATAAAGCAATCATTGAGGGTTCCTATTATGCCAGCCAAAGTCAGAACCGCACAGACGTAGCGCGGCGACTAGCACAGTTACAATATCTGGATGCGTCGGAAGATGTGCTGCGACAGGTAATGACCGGACAGTTTGTTAACCGCTTAGGTGAATCTCTGAATATTCCCGATCGCATTGATTTTGACCCTTACCCGTGGAAAAGTTTTTCCTACTGGATTACTTCACAATTTGAACGCTGGGGATATGCTCCCATGGGAAGCCTTAATCATGAAGCGATCGCCGCCAATATTTTTCTAACTGGACTCGCACGCCAAATGGCTAAACAGTTAGGTCAGCAACCCCCTACCATCACCCTCCGCTATGAATCCTTAAAATTTGATACTTTCGACCCCAGTGAACCGGAAAACTATGCCATACAACAGATTGAAAAGTTTGGTTTTTAATGGCAATTGACCCACCAGAAAAGGGTAGCGTCAGAAATCCTGAATCATCATGAATATATGAGGGGGGAAGACTGACGCACCAGAAATTTGTAGGGTGTGTCAGAAATCCTGAATCATCATGAATATATGAGGGGGGAAGACTGACGCACCAGAAATTTGTAGGGTGTGTCAGAAATCCTGAATCATCATGAATATATGAGGGGGGAAGACTGACGCACCAGAAATTTGTAGGGTGTGTCAGAAATCCTGAATCATCATGAATATATGAGGGGGGAAGACTGACGCACCAGAAATCAAGTTAAGAATACTTATTTGTTAAGGCATCTCGCGCTTGTTCGCGGTCATCAAAATGCACTTTTTCCGTGCCAATAATTTGATAATCTTCGTGACCTTTCCCAGCAATTAAGACACCATCGCCGGGTTGAGCCTCGTCGATAGCGGTGCGAATAGCTTTAGCCCGATCGCCAATTACTATAGGTTTAACATCAGCCGGAATTCCCGCGAGAATATCTTGCAAAATGCGGTCAGGATCTTCGGTGCGGGGATTATCGGATGTGACTACGGCTAAATCGGATAAATCTGCCGCAATTTTACCCATTTTCGGGCGTTTAGTGCGATCGCGATCGCCCCCACACCCAAACACGCAAATCATCCGACCGGGAATAAACGGACGGGAGGCTTTCAGTAGATTTTCCAAACTATCAGGAGTATGGGCATAATCAACAATGACCGTAATATCCTGCTCTGGGGAAAGCTGGACCCTTTCCATGCGACCAGGAACGCCGCCAAAGGCTGGTAGAGAGTCCACCATAGCCGACAAATCCAAACCGAGGGCTAAACCCGCCCCCAGGGCTGCCAATAGGTTAGAGAGGTTATATTGACCGACTAAGGGTAGGGAAAATGAAGCCGATCCCATGGGGGTATGGAGAACTCCCTTAATACCTGTGGGTTGATAAACGAGGCTATCTGCCCATATATCGGCGCTGGGGTCACTGACGCTATAACTCCAAAAGCGATCGCTCCCCAACCGTGCCATCAACTTTTTACCATAGTCATCATCAGCATTAATAATCGCCTTACCCTGGAGATAATCATCACTAAATAGCAACGCTTTCGCCTCAAAGTAATCATCCATGGTGGGATGATAGTCTAGGTGGTCCTGAGTCAAATTAGTAAATACTGCCACCCGAAACGGACACCCCAAAACCCGGCCCTGGTGTAAAGCATGGGAGCTAACTTCCATGACCCCAAATTGGCAGCCTGCACCTACTGCGTCAGCTAATTGGTGTTGAAGTTCCACCGCAAAGGGGGTAGTATGAACAGCGACTTCTTGAAACCCCGGCCAACGGGTGTAAAGGGTTCCCAGTAAGGCTGTAGGTTGGTCAAGGTTGCTGAGGAGAAATTCGATCAGGTGAGTGGTGGTGGTTTTGCCATTGGTTCCGGTCACCCCCACTAATTTGAGGGTTTGGGCGGGATGGTTATAAAATGCTGTGGCTATCTCAGCGCAGGCTGTGGTCATGTCGGCGGCGGGAATGACACAGGGAATGGTATCAGAGTCTGTCTCTGGTGGGGTATTGCTGGCTGCGGACTGGGAAACTATGGCGGCTACCGCACCGGAGGCGATCGCACTTGGCCAAAAATCCCCTCCATCAACTCTTGTTCCCGGCATTCCTAAAAACAGATCCCCTGGCTTACAGGCGTGGGAGTTAGTCGCCAAGCCTGTGATTTCCATGTCTAAGGCGGGGTGATACTCTGGGGGTAGTAAGTTGGGGTTGAGTAAATCTTTGAGTTTCACGGGTCAAACTTCTGCCAATTTGATGATTATTGTTAATCTAATGTTTTACCAATATTTTTGTAGGATTTGTTCCAACTGGTAGGCGGAAATACGGGGAGATGGTCTGGGGATGGGTTCTTCGGTCAGGCTGCGATCGCCACATTTATACAGGACTGGGACTTCGTATTGATAGAGTGCATACCAGTCGGGTCGGGTGGTGATGTCCCTAACTTCCAGGTCAAACTGACAGGGACTATTGCTATCTGCTTGAATTTCTTCCAGTTTCTCCTGGAGGTTTTCGCACAAATGACAGCCAGGTTTACTATAAAGTATGAGTTTCATTGAGGACTAAAGTTCCGGGTTCAATCTATTTATTGGGGTTAGTTATCGAAGATGATAGTTAACTGGCAACTCGTTGGATATCTCCGGTGGGAATAGAGGCGATTAGTCGGCGGGTATATTCCTGTTGAGGATGGCGATAAATCTCCTCTGAGTCTCCGATTTCCTCGATTTTGCCTTGGTTCATGACTACAATGCGATCGCTCATAAATTTAACCACACTCAAATCATGGGAGATAAAGATATATGTTAGCTCAAACTCCCTTTGTAGCTCCCTCAGCAGGTTTAACACCTGGGCTTGTACAGAAACATCCAAAGCTGACACCGACTCGTCACAGATGATAAATTTGGGGTTTAAAGCCAGAGACCTAGCAATACAAATCCGTTGTCTTTGTCCTCCCGAAAACTCGTGGGGATAGCGTCTCATAAAATCCGGGTTCAGTCCGACTCTTTCTAATAAATAAGCAGTGCGATCGCGCCTTTGTTTATAGTTCCCGACCGAGTGAATTAACAGGGGTTCCATCACCGCATCCCCAATGGTTAAACGGGGGTCAAGGGAACTAAACGGGTCTTGGAACACAATTTGCATCTCCCGCCGCACCCACTTCATTTTTTGCTGAAATTCCCGGCGTTGGCGATAGTCTTTTAAACGATTAATCCAAGGACCAGAAGGCTGATAATTTGTAATATCTTCCCCAGCAAAAATCACCCGACCGCTATGGGGGAGAATCAGTTGTAAAATCGCCCTAGATAGGGTACTTTTCCCGCAGCCAGACTCTCCCACCAATCCTAATGTTTCTCCGGGGAATACATCAAAAGACACATCATCAACTGCCATAAATAGTCTTTGAGTACCTCCTAACACCCCAGGAATTTTAAATCCTACTCGCAAATTTTGCACCGATAACAACGGCGAATTATCCGGGTTGCTGGGAACCTTCTCGGCTGTCTCCCGCGTCTCATTAGCGAGGTTTTCCTGAGAGTCAATGCCTCTAATTTTTGTGCCAGATTCCGTGCTGACAACTTCCATAAAATCCGCAATCGTGGGCAGTTTTGCCCCCCGTCGGGTTTCCAATGTGGGACGACAAGCCAGCAATCCCTTGGTGTAGGGATGTTGGGGGTTATTAAACAGTTGATGAATCGGGTTTAATTCCACGATTTTACCCTGATACATCACCGCGACTGTATCGGCAATTTCGGCAATAACTCCGAAATCGTGGGTAATGAAAATTATCGACATTCCTCGGCGATCGCGTAATTCTCGCAGCAGGTCTAAAATAGTCGCTTGTACTGTCACATCCAAAGCCGTCGTCGGTTCATCAGCAATCAATAATGTGGGATTGCAGGAAATAGCCATCGCAATCATTACCCGTTGCAGTTGCCCCCCAGAGAGTTCGTGAGGATAGCGATCGAGAAATGCTCGTTTTTGGTCATTTATCCGAGTTTGCCACTCCCGCTGTGAGGGTGGGTTATTAATATCATCATTATTCGGGGGAGTTTCTAACTGTAGTTGCTTGAGGATTTGCTCATCACTAGGTAACAGTTTGACTTCCTGCAATAAACTCGTCGCTTTCCATAATCCTTCACGGGGGGTAATATCCTGATGCTGTCGGATAGCTTCTATCAGTTGAAAACCAATCGTATAAACCGGGTTGAGGGAACTCATCGGTTCCTGAAATATCATAGAGATTTCACCGCCGCGAAATTGCTGCTTTTGAGATTCTGGCAGTTGTAGTAAATCGATCGCTCCTTCTGTGCTATCATTGTTGTGATCAGCTTCATCCGCCTGGGGGTTTCCTGGCCGAAACCAGATTTCTCCCCCCACTTGAGATGTAGCCGGGGACAGCAACCCCATAATTGCTAAAGACGTGACAGATTTTCCTGACCCGGACTCCCCAACAATTCCTAGGGTCTGTCCGGGTTTGACCTGAAAGGAAATCTGATCGACCGCGCGCGTGATTCTCTGGTCAGATTTAAACTGAACCTGTAGGTTTTTGACATCAAGGACAAAATCTGGCATAGCTAGGGGGAGTTTTCAGGACTTGCGGGAAATTTCCCCGATTTTAGCAGAATTGTTAAGAACTCTCACCGAACCCCATCATAAAGCACCGATTAGGGTAAAATAAATGCCGATTGTTCAGCCCAGGTGAAGATGCTCCCATGATTTCGAGTAACGACTTTCGCACAGGTGTCAGTATTGAATTAGACGGAACTGTGTGGCGGGTGGTAGAATTCCTCCACGTTAAGCCAGGAAAGGGTTCCGCCTTTGTCCGCACCAAACTAAAAAACGCACAGACGGGTAACGTCATGGAACGGACATTCCGGGCTGGGGAGACAGTTCCCCAGGCGAACCTGGAGAAAAAGACCATGCAACATACCTATAAAGATGGTGATGATTATGTGTTCATGGACATGGACACCTTCGAGGAAGCTCACCTAACTCCTGATCAGATTGGTAATGGGGTTAAATACCTGATCGAAGGTATGGAAGTTAATGTACTCTACTGGAATGACCAAGTGCTAGAGGTGGAACTTCCCAACTCCGTTAGCCTAGAAGTGACGGAAACAGATCCAGGAGTTAAAGGCGATACCGCGACGGGTGGCACGAAACCAGCTACCCTACAAACAGGCGCAACTGTGATGGTTCCTCTGTTTATTTCTGTGGGTGAGCGTATTCGCATCGATACCCGCAACGATAGTTATCAGGGTCGCGATTAATGCTTCCAGTGTTAACCAAATTTCTGGGTAACATGATATGGGCGATCGCCCATAATTTTCGACAATGTTATTTTTAGGGAGATATACCAACTGTGCAACTAGATCTCAACCAGCTTCGAGAACTGCTGGCTGACATCGATAAAACTAATATTTCCGAACTGACGCTCAAAAGTAGTGATTTTGAGTTGATGGTACGCAAAGGTGGCAGTTCTATCGATCGCCCTCTATCTTCTGTTGATGTCGCCCTCAGTGGTGGGTTTCCTAGTGCGGAGTTGGTGTCGCCTCCAGGGACGGTTTCTACTGGCGATCGCTTATCAGAATCAACCGCCACCAGCACCCAGACTACTGCCGCCACAGGAAAGGTCTCTAGTCCGGTTGACGCTAAATGGGTAGAGGTAACATCCCCCATGGTGGGAACTTTTTACCGTTCTCCGGCTCCTGATGAGCCGCCATTTGTGGATAATGGCGATCGAGTCACTAACGGTCAAACTGTCTGTATCATCGAAGCCATGAAGCTGATGAATGAAATTGAGGCTGAGGTTTCTGGTCAAGTTATGGAAATTTTGGTAGCTAATGGCGCACCTGTGGAATATGGACAACCCCTGATGCGAATCGACCCCGACAATTAATAATTAATAATTAATAATTAATAATTATCATCCTCGTAGGGTGAGTCAGAGGGATCACCTATCGGGTGAACGGCACAGAGGTCAAGAAACCCGGTTTCTCAAAGAAACCGGGTTTCTCATGGGCAGAAAATTGACGGCGGAACCCACCCCGACAATGAATAATTATCGCCGTGGTCAAGAAACCCGGTTTCTCAAATAAACCGGGTTTCTCATGATAAAGGGTGGGAGGCGCGCCCCGACAATGAATAATTATCGCCGTGGTCAAGAAACCCGGTTTCTCAAATAAACCGGGTTTCTCATGGGCAGAAAATTGACGGCGGAACCCACCCCGACAATGAATAATTATCGCCGTGGTCAAGAAACCCGGTTTCTCAAAGAAACCGGGTTTCTCATGGGCAGAAAATTGACAGCGGAACCCACCCCGACAATTATTAATTATCGCCGTGGTCAAGAAACCCGGTTTCTCAAATAAACCGGGTTTCTCATGGGCAGAAAATTGACAGCGGAACCCACCCCGACAATTATTAATTATCGCCGTGGTCAAGAAACCCGGTTTCTCAAATAAACCGGGTTTCTCATGGGCAGAAAATTGACAGCGGAACCCACCCCGACAATTATTAATTATCGCCGTGGTCAAGAAACCCGGTTTCTCAAAGAAACCGGGTTTCTCATGGGCAGAAAATTGACAGCGGAACCCACCCCGACAATTATTAATTATCGCCGTGGTCAAGAAACCCGGTTTCTCAAAGAAACCGGGTTTCTCATGGGCAGAAAATTGACAGCGGAACCCACCCCGACAATTATTAATTATCGCCGTGGTCAAGAAACCCGGTTTCTCAAATAAACCGGGTTTCTCATGGGCAGAAAATTGACAGCGGAACCCACCCCGACAATTATTAATTATCGCCGTGGTCAAGAAACCCGGTTTCTCAAATAAACCGGGTTTCTCATGGGCAGAAAATTGACAGCGGAACCCACCCCGACAATTATTAATTATCGCCGTGGTCAAGAAACCCGGTTTCTCAAAGAAACCGGGTTTCTCATGGGCAGAAAATTGACAGCGGAACCCACCCCGACAATTATTAATTATCGCCGTGGTCAAGAAACCCGGTTTCTCAAATAAACCGGGTTTCTCATGGGCAGAAAATTGACAGCGGAACCCACCCCGACAATTATTAATTATTAATTATTAATTATTAAGGTTTGGGGTTCGGTGAAAATCATGGCGATCGCTTTTTCGTAGTAGGCTGCCTCATTGATAAAAATCGGCCAGACGGGGGTTTCTCCCTGGTAATAAATGGTGGTTCCGTCAAACTGTAAAAACATCGGATCGCCCGGGTTTAGCTGTTGATAATCCCTCCCCTGTAGTTGTGGGTGAATCATGGCGGCGAGTTCCCCCGTCGCCGTGCGGGGATAGTCTATCTGTTTGATAAACTGGTATATGGTGAGAGTGCGATCGCTGTGGATAATCTCCCCCCGATTATACTTTTCTATGTAGTCTAAAATCGCATAAATCACCTTTTCCGCTTTCAGAAATAATGCCGCATCTAACATCCCTGGCGCAATGGGTCCGACTTCGATGGAAAATCCGTAATTAGACAAAGATTTGAGGGAGGGGTTTGCCGGTTCCGATTCAGATTCGATCCAACTGTAGATATTTATTTCGGGAAAAATGCTTTTTAAATAGGCGGTAACTTGGCGATTAAAAGCATTATTTTTTACCCAAATTAAGGTTAATCCCATGTGGGCGGTGCTGCTGTGTAAATCAATGATGGTATCAACAGGAGATGGGCTTTGGGGTCCCCACTGGCTGGCTATCCATTGCGATCGCTGAATTTCATAAATATCAGAATTGGGATGTTCTAAATCTTCCCGCCGAAAACAGCGGTTTAAATCACGATCAACATAGCGACGATTAATTTCCCAGGCGCGGGGATTAGCTAATAGTGTGAAAGTCTCAAAATTAGAACGCCGCAATAATTCAGGCGATCGCTCAAATTTCTTAATCAAATAAACTCCCGTCCATTCATTGCCATGAGTGCCACCCACAATGGCAACTCGTTTGATTTTACCATGATTTTCTGCTGTTAATCCCATGAGATATTATGCCCAATTAATCAATTGATGATGGATAGTTAATAAGTTGGCTGACCGGGAACACCCCAAACCGGACAACCTCCATCAATTAAACAATCTCCGAAAAGTTGCCAGTGGGGCGGTATCCTGGAAATACCTGCCCTAACTGAGAAGCAGTTAACCCAAACTGAGAAGTTAAAATCGGGCTAATCACATCTCGAAAATCCGTCGTCACAGCCAGATCCCGTCCCTCGTATAACTCGGAGTCAGACAAACCTGGCCAACTCCCATAAACGCGACCACCACGCACGGAACCACCCAAAACCCATAAAACATTACCACGTCCGTGATCAGTGCCGCCATTGCCATTTTCTCGCACTGTGCGACCAAATTCTGACATCACCACAATAGTGGTATTGCTATAAACGGAACCCAGCCTATCCACTAGCGCCACCAAGCCCTCCCCTAACCTTTCCAGACGGTTCGCCATTAACCCCCGACTTGAACCCTGGTTAACATGGGTATCCCATCCCCCAACATCGAGAAATGCTAATCTAATCTGTGGGTCACGCACTACCAAAGTCGCTAATTGTTGAGCATTCCCAGCTAAACCAGCAGGTAGAGGCGCACCATTATTCGCGGCGACCATTTCCGCCTCTAATTCCCTAATGAGTTGATCGCGGGCGCTTCTACCTTCCTGATAAGCCACGCTGAGGGGGTCATTATTGGCATAGAGTCGGTCAAAGGTGGCTCGCACCTGATCGCGATCTATGGGCATTTGGCGGGAGGCATTGCGACCTAGGGAGATATTGCTAACTGGCTGAGAACCTGATAGAATGGCAGATATCGACTGACCGACACTCACCGCATCTACGGGGTTTTGTCCTGGTAACAAGCCCAGTAGGCGGTTCATCCAACCGTCGGGGGTTCTTTTATTTCCTGGTGTACCCACTTCCATATAGTGTTGAGCCTCAAAGTGAGACCGGGTGGGGTCAGGAGAACCGCAGGCGTGAACAAAAGCTAAACTTCCTTGGTTCCATAGCGGAAGCAGGGAGTTTAGGCTGGGGTGTAAGCCAAAGTGTTGGTCTAGCTTAATTGCGCCTCCCTCCTGTTGGGGTCGGGGAATGGCGATCGCTGGTCTAGCCTGATAATAGTCACTGTCGCCATAGGGGACAACTACATTTAATCCGTCAATTCCTCCCCGCAAAAATAGGACGATTAACCTTTTGGGGTTAGGGGTGGTGGCGGCACTTCTGGCGATCCAACCGTAGCTTCCTAATGTGGCGATCGTGGCGGCGCACAATTGAGCGCCAAAAGTTAAAAATTGTCGTCTTCGCATATTGACGGCTTCCTATCTATCGGCTGATTAATTTCCCACACTGCTATTTTAAGTTAAGTTTTCCCGGTTGTGGGAAAATCAACCGCAAGTCTAGTCTGGTTAATGAGGCTGATAGGGAAATTGGCTTAGTCTTTGCTGATTAATTTCCCATACTGCTATTTTAAGTTAAGTTTTCCCGGTTGTGGGAAAATCAACCGCAAGTCTAGTCTGGTTAATGAGGCTGATAGGGAAATTGGCTTAGTCTTTACCGCCATTGCTGTTTGTACCTAATACTTACTTAGATGTATGTGGGTGGGGTACTTACCGGATTATATCATACTCCTAAATCAAAGGTAAGACTATCTCAAATTCGGTGCCGATACCGGGGGTGGAAAGGAGATGCAAACAACCACCATGTTTCTCGTAAATAATTTGATGACTAATTGCTAGTCCTAAACCTGTACCTTTTTCGGCGGACTTGGTAGTGAAAAAGTTATCGAAAATCCGGTTTTGGATTTCTTTGGGGATACCAGGGCCATTGTCGGTAATCCGAATCACAATATATTGGCTATTCGGTGTTAATGGGTCTTCTGATGATTCTGTATTTTGGGGATATTCTGGGTTATTTTTTGGGGGAATTATGAGCGATCGCAATTGGGAAGGACAACTATCCGCTACATGGGTGGAAATCCAGATTTTGGCAGTATTAGGGCTATGATTGGCGGTTTCTTCTAAAGCATCGATCGCATTAGCCAACAGATTCATAAATACTTGACTAAGCAGCCCAGAATAACCCAAAAACTTGGGTAAATTCCCATAGCTTTTAATGACATCAATCCCAACTTTTAGGCGGTTTTTTAGAATAATTAGGGTACTGTCTAAACATTCATGAATATCTGTCTCCCGCCTTTGTTTATTCTCCATGTGGGAAAAGGTGCGTAAACTGTTGACTAGGTGCTTCAACTGTTCAGAAGAAACTTGAATACTTTTGAGCATTTGCAAGCCATCATTTTTGAGGAATTCCCAATCAATATCTTCTTTTAACTCTTCAATACTTGGTCGGGGAGTAATTAATTCCTGTTCGTAGGCGTTAATTAACTGCATAATATCTTCATAATACTGAGTTAAACAGTGAGTATTTCCGACAATGCAGCCTACAGGATTACGGATTTCGTGAGCCACTCCCGCGACCATTTGACCTAGACTTGCTAACTTTTCAGTTTGCATTAATTGGGACTGGGTTTGTTCTTGTAATAATTCGGTGGCTAGTTGATGAATAAAAGACTGAAAAATCAATAGTTGTTGGGTATCTAATAGCCGATAATCAGTCTCGGAAATTTGCACAATAATTGGCTCATAAATTTGTTCAGGCGATCGCATAATAGCCAGCCGTGCTGCATCAACTATCAGAGTATCTCCGGGAAGTATTAATAACTCCACCTGAGACAATTTATAGAGGGCTCGAATAGACCTAGGTAAAAACAGTTCCCGACCATAAGGACGACTGAGATGCTCCAAAAAACGCCGCCGGGAAATCATGCCAATAAACTGGCTATCATGGTTTAAAATAACTCCGGGGATAGTGGGGTTAGTTTCAAACATTTTCGCCAACACCATTCCCACTTGATCTAGATCTACTTGAAAGTCATACAGAGACAATTCTTGTAGGGTAGACTCTAAGCGCAAATTGCTACGTGAAAACACCGATGCAGACCGAGGGGTGCAATCTTCAATACAAACGTTCATGACTAATTTTTTCAACCTAACTCATTGTACGATGTTTTGCGGTTAACCTTCTGTAGATGCTAGTCTCCATTTATCAGTCTATCATGGTTTAATGCTCTGACCAGGAATTTAGCCAAAATTAACCATATCTTAATTAATGTTTAACCTTATATGGGCTAGTTATGGCATTGATTATATGTACCGTAAATTTCCTTGATCCCAGATAAGGAATTGACTAATCTTATGGGTTGTATATGTAATTAACAACCCCGTCGGAGAGGGGGGCAGAACCCGCGCCTACATGATATCCGTCGCCTTCACCCCAACCTCTGTCTCAAATAGTCAGATAGGGCGAGGGAAGTTTAGATGTACATCGCCAATGGCTATATAATTAGAAAAGACAGTATATATATCAAGGTATCTAACCCATGGACTTTGCATCAGAAGACCGTGCTATGTCTTTAAGTCCTGATGAGTATAGCTTACTAACAGATCTGTATCAATTAACAATGACAGCCTGTTATGTGGGGGAAGGAATTGAGAATAAACCCGCCAGTTTTGAACTGTTCACCAGAAAGTTACCGGATCACTTTGGTTACTTAATAGCTATGGGTTTAACCCAGGCATTAGACTATTTGGCAAACCTCAAGTTTAACTCATCTCAAATTGAACAACTGCAATCATTGGGAATTTTCAGCCATGTTAATAATCGCTTTTGGTCGGTGTTAGCCGAAGCCAAATTTAGCGGGAATGTGTGGGCTGTCCCGGAAGGTACGGCGGTATTTGCGAATGAACCAATCTTGCGAATTGAGGCTCCTTTATGGCAAGCTCAAATTGTAGAAACTTACCTTTTAAATACCATAAATTATCAAACTTTAATTGCTACCAAAGCAGCCAGAATGCGCGATGCAGCGGGACCTGATGCGAAATTATTGGAGTTTGGAACTCGGCGGGCTTTTAGTCCCCAAGCATCTTTGTGGGCGGCGCGGGCGGCTTTGGGGGCGGGTTTTGATGGTACTTCTAATGTGTTGGCGGCTTTGAAATTAGGTAGAAAACCAAGGGGAACAATGGCTCATGCTTTGGTAATGGCGATCGCTGCTATTGATGAAAATGAAGATGCGGCTTTTGAGGCTTTTCACCATTATTTCCCCGGCGCACCTTTGTTAATTGATACCTATGACACGGTGAAAGCAGCACAACGGTTAGCTGAACAGGTCAAAGCTGGAAAAATTCAGGTGCAGGGGGTAAGATTAGACTCTGGAGATATGGTAGAATTATCTAAACAAGTGCGATCGCTATTACCAGAGGTGGAAATTTTTGCTAGTGGGGATATTGACGAGGTAGAAATTGCTCGTTTAAAAGGGGCTGAGGCTCCTATTAATGGCTACGGAATAGGGACTAAACTGGTGAGTGGAACTCCGGTTAATGGAGTTTATAAGCTGGTAGAAATTGATGGTATTCCGGTGATGAAAGAGTCTAGTAGTAAGGTGACTTATCCGGGACGTAAGCAAATTTATCGGCTCATGGAAGGGGGTAAAATGAAAGGCGATCGCCTCTGTTTAATGGACGAAAGCGAGAGTATTAATCCATCATCTATCGGCTTATTGCAATTGGTCATGAAAGACGGAAAACTGGTCAATCAGCCAGAGCCTTTAGCCGCCATTGCTGAACGCACCGCCGCCTCGGTTGCCAGTCTTCCCCCAGAATATCGTAGGTTTGATCATCCGATTTTCCCGACCCTTGAAATTTCCGAAGAATTGGCAAATTTGAGGCAAAAAGTTAGCAAGTCAATTGAGGTAAAATAATGCAATATTCTCCAGTTTTGTCTGGTTTAATGGGAGTCTGTGTAGGCGATGCTCTGGGAGTTCCGGTAGAATTTAATAGCCGCAGTGATTGTCAAGAAAAACCGATAACAACTATGGTCGGCTATGGTACTTACCATCAACCCGCAGGAACTTGGTCTGATGATAGTTCTCTGACTTTTTGTTTGGCTGAAAGTCTCTGTAATGGCTATAATTTGCATGAGATAGCTAAGGCTTTTTGTAAGTGGATTTATGAGGGTTACTGGACACCTTATGGTAATGCGTTTGATATTGGTGGGACTACTTACAGGGCGATTAGTAGATTGCGTGAAGGGGTGGAACCTATAGCAGCAGGAGGAACAGATATTCGTGATAATGGGAATGGCTCGTTAATGCGAATTTTACCTTTAGCTTATGGTTATAAGTCCCTGGAATTTCCCGAATTAATTAAACGGGTTCACGACTGTTCTCGCCTTACCCATGGTCATCCGCGATCGCAAATGGCTTGTGGTATTTACATTAGTATTGCTGTGTGTTTATTACAGGGTATGGATATCAAAACCGCCTATATTGAAGGACTTAAAGCGGTTGAAGCTATTTATACTAAACCACCCTTTAAGTCGGAATTACCAGAGTTTAAACGAGTGTGGACTGGTGAAATTGAAAGTTTACCGGAAAATGCGATCGCCTCTGATGGTTATGTAGTTCATACCTTAGAAGCATCTCTGTGGTGTCTATTAAAGACTTCTTCCTATGCTGAAGCTGTCCTAACAGCAGTTAATTTAGGTTCTGATACCGATACGACTGGCGCGGTTACAGGAGGTCTAGCAGGGATTTATTATGGTTTTGAACAAATACCTTCCGAGTGGGTAAAGGCGATCGCGCGTCGAGAGGATATCATCGATTTAGCTAACCGTCTAGCTAAAGCCACAGAAAATAGTTAATTTTTGAGTCAAATAACCCTAGAGATTTAACCCATTTTTGGGGTTAATTAACCGGGGAGGTGGTTGGGTAACTAGATGAATGGTCAATCATCTAATTGGCTTAATGAATTGAGGATGGATAATCCAGGCGCATTAATAACCCTAACACCTGGGGGTAAACTGACCAAATCCGAAAAATAGCCCCCTTCATTTATCGCAATCAAAAACATAACTAAAGCATTCTTATTTTTTGAGGCGTTATAGAGATAGTTAGCCGCCTCAACTATAGTCTCATGATTACGTTGAACCCTAACCGGAATAGGACAACCATTAACATCAGACCTAAGAATTGCATCAATTCCTTTATTTCTGTGAACCACAGCAAAATCTAATCCCCATAGTAGTCCTAACACACTTTCATCAACATTTTTGTAAGAATCGCGACCTTTAGTGAGTAGATTAGAATTAGTTTTAATCGGGTCACTCAAACGTTTTTTAGTTAATTCGACAGCATCAGTAGATATATCAATTCCCACAGAATTTCGTCCGAGTAAACTAGCCGCCACCAAAGTGGTACCGCTACCACAGAAAGGATCTAAAATCAAATCACCTTCATTGGTAGCTATCTTAATAATTTGTTCCAGTAAAAGCAGCGGTTTTTGGGTAGGATAACCGACCCTTTCTTTAGCTTTAGGATTCAAATAGGGTATTTCCCAAACATCACTAAGAGGAACCCCTTTCTTACCGCCACTAGGGATAATATTACCATCTAGGTCTTTGTCATAAATAGACTTGCCATATTCATCTCGTTTTCGGCGCTGGAGAATTTGATCTACGTTGGTAGTTTCCGAATATTCGCCATAAATAAAATTAAATGTATAATCATCAGATTTGGTATAGTAAAAAATAGTTTGATGTGCTGGTAGCAAGGCTTTCTGGGAATTAGACCAGCGTTTATAGTGCCAAATAATTTCAGAGCGAAACATTTGCGGACTAAAAACATCATCCAACAACAATCTAATCAGGTGTGAAGCATGGCGATCGCAATGAACAAAAATAGACCCAGATGGCGACAAAATTCGCCACATTTCTTGCAAACGTTGATAGATAAAATTCCCATATTCTTGATGAGAAGACCACAAATCTTGAAAAGAAAACTCTTTGCGGCTATCTCTAGTTGTTAATTTATGGGTTTTTTGCGAAAAAAATGGCGGGTCAAGATAGATTAAATCAATGCTATCTTTCTCCCAAGTGCTGATGATATTAAGGCAATCACCTTGATAAACTAATGCACTCATAGTTAATTACTCAATATTTTCTAGAAACAGTAAGGGCGGGTTATGCGAGACTGCTCAACCCACCCTAGTAGCTTAATCTGCTAACTTAATCTGCTAATTGTTCAGGGAAATTATGGCTTTTCCTTCTCCAAACTTTGGACAGACTCAATGAGCGATCGCACTGTTTTAGTTCCCTCAGAAGGTTCAAAACCAAACGGAAACTTACCCCGTAAAAGCATCCGAACACCCAAAGGACCAATACTGAGAATACCTCGGACATCTCGTAAGTAGTTACCCACAACCATTAAGCCAAATTTACGCTCATCAACCCATCCCCCTTGCTTCACCAGTTCAACCATAACCTTACGGTGGCGCACAGGACGACTATCAGATGGCTGCTTACGTTCTAATATTTCATGCTTAATCTTACCAATTTGGTCCATAGGAGCCACCTCCATCGGACAAACTGTATTGCAGTTGTAGCAACGGGTACAGCCCCAAACTCCCTGAATATCCTGGTTATACTGTTCTAAACGTTCCTCAGTGCGTGCGTCACGAGAATCAGCAACCATTCTCTGAGCCTTAGCCAGGGCGTGAGGACCGACAAAAGCCGGGTTAACCTCTTTGGCATTGCATTCAGAATAACAAGCGCCACAGAGGATACAATTGCCATTTTGATTCAAACTTTCCCTTTCTTCGGGAGTCTGGAGAAACTCCCGCTCAGGAATTTTACGCGCCTGTGTACTAACATAAGGTTCCACCGCTTCCAGGTTATCCCAGAATTGGGTCATATCCACCACTAGGTCTTTGATTACAGGCATATTACCCATGGGCGCAATGGTTAATACAGGAATCTCATCGCCGCCTGTATAACTTGAATTAGCAGCAGCAATGTCTTGTAGGCGTTTGACTTCACTGGCCACATTTTCTTTACAAGCTAGGGCGGCGCGACCATTAATCCTCATTGAACAACTACCGCAGATGGTATTTCGGCAGTTTTTGCGAAAGGCTAAAGTGCCGTCAAGTTCCCATTTGATCCGATTTAGACTATCTAAAATAGTAGTAGCTGGATCAACATCTAGCTGATAACTTTGCACTTGCGGCGCGCTTGAAGCAGTTTGCCGGATAATATTAAATTGAACTTTCATTTGCTCAAACCAAGGTCTGTCCCTATTATAAATCAGGTTTCGTCTTCATACTCAACCCAGGAATTGGCTGTTTCGGAAACCATGACTTTTAGCTGTACTCCCTCTGGGACTCGCTTTTTGGTTTCATCATAGATAAATTTGGCAATCATTTCGGCGGTGGTTTCGTAGTTGGGGGGTAATATTTCATTGAGAAGACCGTGATCAAGTCCGCCTTTGCTGACATCTTTCTTGGCCCATCGCAGGCTGCGGAAATCGGCAACCATCACCGGGTGGGGACAAAATTCGGATCCGTGCAGTTGGTTTGATGTGGCTTCTACTCGGACTTTATAGGTGTGTCCGTGGAGGCGACCACAGGGGCCGTTGTAATCTTTGATATAGTGGGCGCTATCGAATGTAAATTCGGTTGTTAGTTTCCATTTAGACATGGGTGGCTGACCTGTGGTTTTGGTAACTGTTGACAATTAGCAAAAAATTGGGATGACTGATACGGGAAGATTAATTTTAGTAACTGGTCCGGTGCGATCGGGTAAAAGTGAGTGGGCGGAAAATTGGGCGGAAAATTACGCTAGAAATTACCGCAAGTCGGTGATTTATATAGCCACATCTGGTTTTGATGATGACGATCGCGAATGGTGCGATCGCATTCAAAAACATCGCGATCGTCGCCCTTCCGATTGGACAACTTTAGAGGTTCCCATCACATTATCAACTACTTTAGCATCTGTGGCAACGGCGGATAATTGTATTTTAGTAGATTCTCTGGGGACTTGGTTGGCTAATTTATTGGACTGGGAAGAATCACAATGGGAACAGGCGGTTACGGAGTTATTACAGGTTTTATTAACCGTCACTGGACCCGTGATTTTAGTGGCTGAGGAAGTCGGTTGGGGGTTGGTTCCCCCTTATCCCTTGGGCCGCCTTTTTCGCGATCGGCTAGGGGGTTTAGTCCGACTGCTGGGGACTCATGCTGATTCCGTTTATTTAGTTACTGGGGGTTATGCGTTAGACTTAACTCGCTTAGGTGTCAAAATATCCCCTGATTAATAACTAAAGTCTCTTGAATTTTTGCACTTCCGCGAAATCTTTTTCCAAATTCCGTTGGCTAGATTGATATTGGTCTTTTTGCATCCGCAACTCTAACTGATGTTTTTCGCTATTTAGTAAATAAGCATTATAGCACTCATTAACCGCCTCTAAATCATCTCTAATTCTTCTTTCCTCCTGTTCTAAAGCATAGCCCATATTTTGGACAATATTATTGCTGATATTTTTAATGAAAGATTGATAATAGCTATTCATATCTTTCTTGAGTTTTTCAGTATTATCTTGAATTTTCGCGGTTTTATCTTGATGATAAGATATCAGCGTAGTCACCATAAAAATAGGTAACAATATCGCCACTATCCTACCTTTGACATCCCCACCCGCTGGAATAAATAAACTACCCATCAGCATAATAGTTCCCACACCAGATATCACCTGACCTTTCAGATTTTTAAATAAATAACCGAACAAACTCGGTTGTTTATATCGACTCTCAAAAGTTGGCTCAATCACAGAAGCCTGTAATATGCTTCTAAAATCTATATCTTCTGGGGGGTGAAATAGGGATTCCGACCATGATAAATTAGGCACAAAGTTCAGGATATCATAGATACGTTTTAGCAGCCCATTTAAACCATCACCGCCATAAAAATTACCAATTCTTTGCCATTCTTCAGAAGACCATTTGATCAACTCTGTTTGACAAACATGAATGGCTTTTAAGTGCAGATAGTGACCCGTAGCATTAGGATTATCTCCTGCTTGTAGTCGGACATATAAATATGCGCCCCGCTGGACTCCGCTGGATTTTAAATCATCAGTAAACTGCTGAATTTTATAGAATAAACTACTTTTCCGAAACTCATCTAATAAATTATTTTTTGATTGATTGAGGTCATTTTTAAGCATTCGGAAAAACTTATCTTTCTCATCTCCAGCTTTTTTTAAAGCCTTTTTCATATCATCTTTTAAATCATTAGCCTGTAAAAGACTAAGCTGTGCTTCCATTTGTTGACAGCTCTGTTTAACTGCCTCAATTTCTCGTTCTAAAACCTGTTCGATCGCCTCTAGTTTTTCAAGAATATTTTGGCTGAAGCGTTTTAATAATAATTTTTCTCCCTGATTGGCTGCCAGTTTTTCTAAAAAATCATAATGTTTATCTAGTTTCTGCTTCACTTCTGCTTCAATATTTCCGGGATTATATGCTGCCAAATCTCCTGGCAAATCGATTACCTCAACGCCAGGATATTCGGTATTTAAACTGTTATATATATCCTCAAATTTTTGACAGTCTAAAATTACAAATATATGCTCTATTTGGTTTTTAATTGCTTGCTGAATTGCCGACTTATGACTCTCTATATGCTGTTCCTCATCAATGATTATATATAGTATATCCGCATCAGTTAACGCCTTGGCGCTGGCTCCATTGCTGATTGATGAATTAACTGGCTGTGATGCTTGTAGATGTAAAGCAATACAGCCTGTAATTGGTATTGCAGAACCCAAAAAAATCGACTCATCAGCAGTTAATAAATGATGATTGTCTAGCGGCGTATTATTAATAAAACTGCCATTGGTACTGTTCAGATCGTTAATTTCCCAGCCGCGAATATTACCGTTAACAATGGGTTTAATTTCCGCGTGTTTGTTACTAATTAAATGATACTCATTGGGAATTTTTACCCGACAACTACGATGGCGACCCACTTGGATAATCTCATGTTCCGAAAGAGGATAACGCTGGATTTCTGACCCGCTTAATCCATCAACAATAATTAATTCTGGAGATAACTGGGGTTGGGTTTGGCTGATTACCTGAGTTTCCCATTCATAGGATTCTAACAAATTAGGGCGATCGCTTAATAGATTGTCAAAACTCTCGCCTATCTCCGGGGAACTACTAACAATTTTACCTCTCAGTTTTCCGCTGTTTAACTCAGACTCTAGCTGTTCCAGGGTTTGGGCAATTTCCAGATAAGCCGGGTCTCGGTCACTTCTCAACCCCAAAAATCTGTGAATTTCCTGTATTCTAGTCGCGATTTTATCAGTTTTTAAAGACATAATCGAATCCCCAAAACTTAACTTTAATTTAGCCTATTACCACAGCAGAGGACCTTCTACCTGCTCAGGAATTGCTGATGGTGTTGCTGGAGGTGGTGGAACATCTCCCGTGGTTGCGGGTGGCTGATTGGTTTGTTCTGGCTGTGGCTGATTGGTTTGTTCTGGCTGTGGCTGTGGCTGCGGCTGTGGCTGTGGCTGCGGCTGTGGCTGTGGCTGTGGCTCTGGCTGTGGCTGTGGCTGATTGGTTTGTCGTTGCGCTTCTTGCTTGGCGGCTTCTGCTTCTCGCTTGGCGGCTTCTGCTTCTCGCTTGGCGGCTTCCGCTAGTCTCCTCGCTTCTGCTGCTTCCGCATTCAGCCTTTCTTGGCGCTGTTGTTCCGCAATGCGTCTTTCTTCCTCCCGTTTCTGATCATTAGCGCGATCGATAATTGGTTGCACTTTTTGTTTCCAATATTCGCTATCTTGTCGCGGTGATTCCCCCAATAATGCTACCCTTTCCGTTTCTGCGATCGCCTCCCTCCAAGCCTCTCGGTTCAACGCCTGTCTCGCATTTTCTAGGTAATTCTCATTCCGATTCCACTCCTGCTCCCATTGGGAAAGTTCTTGCTTAACTCTGGCGGCGTTGGGACTCGTTTCGGGGATAGCTTCAGCAATTTTTACCGCCTGCTGATAATTACCTTGGCGATATTGTTCCTGCGCTAATTCCTCCATCCGTTGAGATGCTTGCTTAAAGAAATTTTGCGCTTCTGAGTAGGAAGAAGTATTTTCGGGAACCTGTAAAGCCATATCGATCGCACCCCGCCAAGAACCCGCTTCCGCTAAACTATTCGCCTGTTTCATTAACACCGCCGCATGACCATCCTCACAACTTTTTAACAGTCTTGTTAACTCGGATTTTAATACAGGTGTCATCCCGGTAGTTGTCGGTTCTATGGTTAATGCCGTTTTACAAGTCTCATAAGACTCCTGGGATGCTACCATATTACCCTGTTGATGATAACTAGCTCCCTGGTCTAGTGCTTGTTCCGCCTCCGCGATCGCATTTCTGATCGGTGCAGCAGCCTGCCATTTATACACCCAAAATCCTCCCCATCCCAAGCCGATCATTAATACCACTCCACCCAACCAGGGTAATGCTTTCTTAACCGGAGAAACTGGCGGCGGTGGTGGCGGTTCCGGTGGTGGTGGCGGTAGTTCTAACCCTCCCGACACTGGCTGGGTTCCAGCGGCGATCGCTGTGACTTTAAAATCTATATTTCCTAACTGAATATGGCTGCCATTATTTAGGGGTTCCTCACCCACAGGTAGCAATTTACCATCTACAATTGGCGGGTTACTTTCCCGTAGCGATCGTAGATAAAATTGGTGATTCTCTGGACTAAAAAAAATTTCGATATGTAGACCGGATACCGTCTGATCCACGCACACTAAATCACAGCGACTCCCATCTCTACCTATACGGAAAACTCCCGGATGTTTGCTGGGTTGGTTGGCTCGAATACTGGCGCTATTCAACCTTCCCTCTTCTGCCCACTCTAAGGTTAGTTCAGCCATGAATCTGCCGCCTGCTATTATACTGGAAACTCTCTACTCCATTTTAGTAGATATTCCCTGGATTGGGTTAATCTTTTAACATTTTGTAAATCTTAGATACACCAAATTTTGATCTGATTGTCTTCACTACCACTAGCTAGATTTTGTCCATCGGGACTAATGGCGATCGCTCCTACTTGCCAACTATAACCGGAAATAGTGCGGATTTCTGTCTGCGTTTCCCATTGCCAAACTTTCACCGTTTTATCATCAATTCCAGCAATTAAAATTTTGCCATCTGGACTAAACATCAGAGCATTAATCGCCGTTTTACCACCCTCAATAGTCAAAATTTCCTCCCCTGTTTTTACCTGCCATAGTTTAATGGTTTTATCTCCACTACCACTGGCGATAATTTCACTATTAGGACTGATGGATAAGGCAGTTATAGCTAATCTGTGTCCTGATATATTGAGCGTTTCTAAACCAGTTTCGCGGCTCCATAATTTCACGGTTTTATCACCACCGCCACTGGCGATAATTTCACCATTCGGCGCAAAAGCAATAGCATTAACTGCCATTTTATGACCCGCTAAGGATTGGATTTCTTCTCCTGTATTAATATCCCAAAGTTTGATGGTTTTATCTTGGCTACCACTAGCTATAATTTGACCGTCGGGACTGAAAGCAACCGCATTAACTCCTGATCTGTGTCCCTCAAATGTGCGGATCTCTTCTCCATTACTCAGGTTCCAAAGTTTAACGGTTTTGTCAGCACTCGCACTGGCTAACATTTTACCATCTCCACTGAAAGCAACCGATCGCACAGAGTTAGAATGTCCCCCTAAAGTTCGGATATCCGCTTCTGGGTTCAGAGTCCACAAACTTCGACCCGGTGCTGATATTTCCCCTGCTTGTATCCCGAAAATCTTACTCTGACTCTTTTCGTCTTCCCCTTCTGACTCCGCTACAGGTTCGGGTTCTGACTCCGCTACAGGTTCGGGTTCTGACTCCGCTACAGGTTCGGGTTCTGACTCCGCTACAGGTTCGGGTTCCGACTCCGCTACAGGTTCGGGTTCTGACTCAATTATGGGTTCGGGTTCTGACTCAATTATGGGTTCGGGTTCTGACTCAATTATCGGTTCGGGTTCTGACTCAATTATGGGTTCGGGTTCTGACTCAATTATCGGTTCGGGTTCTGACTCAATTATGGGTTCGGGTTCTGACTCAATTATCGGTTCGGGTTCTGACTCAATTATCGGTTCGGGTTCCGACTCAATTATCGGTTCCGCAATGGGTGGGAGAGAATTATCAGAAGTTGGCGGCTGAGGCTTGGTTTGATATTCAAATACAAATTCGGGTCCATCCTCACTAAGTTTAATGCGATCGCCTGCTTGGAGGGGATGATTTACCGCCATACGCACACCATTAATAAAAGTGCCATTGACACTATTAAGATCCTCAATTTCCCACAGTTCTACAGAACCTTCTAATACTGGCTTAATTTTGGCGTGATACCGCGATACCATTGTATATTGAAGAGAATCAACTACAATATGAGCATCTTTACCACGACCCAAAATAACTTCTTTAGCCGCAGATAAATCATACTGAAACACAGGATGATCTGGTTTTTTATTACCGGGAATACACAATTTAATGACAGCACATTTGTTTAGGTTAGATTCAGACATATCGACTAATCCAATCAACTATTATAATAATTTTTGGGGGGTTATGTTTGGGGGGGTTATGCACAATATAGGGTGTCCGCTCCCTGATTAAGTTAAGTTATCTGAATATATTATGATCGATTTTGCCTCCCTCGTCAATTCTAAAAAAAACCTAAATTTTCCGACCAAAACTCGATAAATATGGTAATGAAACAAACCCGCCCTGATTTATATAAAAAATTGTAACGTAATTGTGGGCATCTCAGTGTGAGTTAGCATATAATAAAAGCACGGCAATTTTCTCAACCCATCCCCATCATTAAATTGGGAGGACGTTAGTATGGCAGATATTGCAACCATTGAAGATTTAATCGAACAGAATGAGGCGAGAACCCAAGCCTTATCTGAAGAAGTAGATCGAGCTATGATCAGTGTCACTCTGGTTGAGCAGTTTCTGACAGCGATCGATAATAACTTAACCGTCGCTGGCGACACCGCTAAGGCTCAATTTGAAACGATGCTCGCTGCTCTCAACAGCACGGACGAAGCCATAGAGAGTGAACTAGAAACGGCGAAAGAAAACCTCAGCAGTCTCCAGGAAAAAATTAGCGAAGTTGATGAAAAAGTAGAATCTACTTTAGCGGAGATTAAAGCTAAGTTAGATGAGTTAAAAAGCCACGCAGCCGAGATATTATCAGATTTAGAGTCGGAGGCTGAGTCAACAAATTCGGGGTTATTGGAACTTTCCCAACAGGTGGAAACATCAGAGGCGGAAACCCAGACCCAAAGTGAAACGGCTAAAGCTAATGTGGAGGAATTTCGCAATAAAATAGAACAATTGCAGGAGGGTTTTAATAGTCAAAAAAACAGCCTTTTTGAGCAATTCGAGGCTTTACAAGGTGAAATTGAGGCTAAAATTGAACAAATTGCCTCGGATTTTGAGACATTGCGATCGGAAAGCAATAACCAAAAATCCGAGATGGAAAATGCCTTAGACACGGCTTCGGAAGACGCTATCAATACGATAACTAATAAATTTGTGGATGAGGCGAAAAGTCAGCTTTTAGGAAGTGCAGAATCTCTGAGTGAGGCTCTCAGTGCTTTAGGAGAAGCTGGAGAGAAATCCGAGGAAATGTTAGACGGACAATTGGGGGATATTATCGATAATATTAATAATGTGGTGGACGCGGTGCGACCGGTTTTAGATGTGTTGTCAAGAGTTAGAGATTTATTAGGTTAATTTTAGGGAGTTAAGACCATGGCGATCGCTGAAGATTTTGGTCAATCATTAGAAGAATCGGCTGAGAATTTAACCAACTTGTTAAATGTCTTAGATCAAGCCTATGATCAACTTGATCAACTCTGTGAACAATTGGAAGGGGAGAGTGACGACCTGGAAGAAACCCCAGAAATTGTCGAAACCTCATTTTCTAATTTGGTGGAAACCCTAGAAACTGAAGAGTCTAATGTTACCTCGGCTCAAGAGGAGTTGATTTCGGCCTTAGAAGAACTACTACAAAGTATTTCTGATGCTGAAGGTAGCCTAGATGAAACCTCAGCCAATATCGAAGAAAATTACAGCACATTTGAATCTGAGTTAGATAATGATATCGCGGAAATGGATGGGGATATGGATGAAACCAAATCCACATTTGAGGAACTCAAAGACAGCTTCGAGCAACTAACAGAAGCGATAAATCAAGCCATGGAAACCACTATCGGGGTGTTTGAAACCTTGGGTGATGCGATATCGGATCTTGAGGAACGAGTGACAACCAATCAGGAAGAAACAGAAGGTAATTTTGAGGGTTTAGTTACGGAAATTTCCGATAATCATAGGGACTCGTTAGAATCATTGTTGGGAAACTTTAGCCAATTTTTGGCTCAAGATAAATTATCAGAAATTACTGATGATTTTAGTAATTTTAAGGGGGTTTTGACGGATGTATATAACACCCTTGGTAGTCAAGCGGCGGCAGTAGCCGATAATCTTCAAGAAAGGGGAAGCGCAATTTTTGAGAATGTCAAAGATTATGCTGAGGACTCGCTCAAGGACAATTTAGAGGATTCCTTTAAAGATGCTATTGATGATGTGGTCTCGGATATGATTCAAGAGGTAGGAGAAAATATGGTTATGATGAAAGTGGGAGCGACCGTTACTTCATCACTAACTCCGATTTTACCGCAAATTGTAGCAGCTAAGGTCGCCACCGGAACTATCAAACAAGTTTTGAGTTTGGGAGGCATTTTATCTTGAGTTTGACGGTTGAATGCTGCTTGTGCTTATTCAAATATTAAGGAAAAGTGACAATGGAAGAAGTTTATAATTCTTTGGCTCAAATGTCTTCGGTAGCACCGGATAAATTAAATAGTTTAATTGGGGGAGCTACAGAAATTAAAGATGCGGTGCGTGTCCTCGAGTCTAATGTTGAAGAAAAACAGGGTTTAATTGAGGCTTTGATGGAGCAAATAGCTGATGCTTTGAATGAATTTCAGCAGGAGGTTGGGGAACAACAAACGGAAATAGAAAGTGAGGTTGAGGAAACTAATAATATTGCGGAAAGTTGGCAAGAAATTATCAGTGATGCTCAACAACAATTAAGCTCGGAAATGCAGACGGCTCAGGAAAAATTAATCGCTCTGAAAGAGGAGTTGGAGTCGGGTAATGATGAGATTAATAATGCGGGAGAAGAAGCACAAAATAGCCTGACTGAATTACAGGCAAAGTTGCAGGAGGGTCAACAGCGACTTCTGGAGGCTCAAGAAAACCTGAGTGATGCTATTCAAGTTTTGCGAGATAAAATTGAGGAGGCAAAAAATAGCGCTCAGGAACAGGTAGAAGAGTTAAATGATCAGGTGAATGAGGCTGAGGAGGAAGTGAGCGATCGCCTGGAAGAAATGGGTAATAGTTTTACGGAAATTCAGGGAGAATTTGAAACTAAAATCGGTGAAATTACCAGTGACATTATTGAGTCAAAAATTGATGAATTACTGGATGAGTTACAGGAGAAAATCGAAACGGAGTTAAAAGAATTGACTGATTCTGCGGTGTCTGAGGTGAGAGAAACCCTTGACAACATAATGGATAAACTCAGGGGTGCGAAAGATGATGCGGCTAGTCATAGACAAGTAATTAGTCCGCTAATCGAACAGTTAGAGGACTTTATTCAACCTATGGAACTTTTAGTAGACTCGGTGCGAAATTTGGCGAGTAAAGTTGGGGTTTCTTTTGGTTAAATCACCCTAAATATATGGGAATCAGCAGAATTTGATATTACGGAAATTAGGAGTTAGAAATGACTTTAGAACAAGCAGCCAATGAAGTGGTTTTAAAGATGACTCAATTTTTAGAAAAAATTGACTTGGAAGAGGACCGCATTGATAATTCTCGCCAACAGTTAGAAACGATAACGGAAGAAGTGGAAACTGACTGGTCAAGCCTACAAGAACGCGCTGAGGAACTGTTAGAAAAAATAGCGACCGGGAGGGAAGAGTTGGCGGCGGAACGGGAAGCGGTTAGTAATGAACTTGGGGAATTACGGTCAAAAATTGAAGCAGCACAGGAAGAAGTTAATCAAGAATTAGAAGAGACTCAAGCTGCTTTATCTGATTTTTATAACCGAGTTGAAGCGGTTACGCCAGAGTTGGTTGAGGTGATTAACCAGGTAGGAGAATCGTTTAATGCTCTGACGCAAAAGGCGGGGGAACTGAGTACAGAACAGGAACAAAACTTATCGGAAACTCAAGAGTTTATAGCTGAAGAGGTGAAAAGTGATATCGAAACTCACCAGTCAGAAATTGAGGAACGGAGTGGCGATTTTGAAACTTTTATCGGGACAACTATTCCTGAACTGAAAGATGTGTTGAGCGAATTTACGCAACAGGTTAATGAAATTGTTGAGGGGGTAACAGACAAGGTACAAAACTTACAGGAAGTGGCGGAAAAAACGGCTGAAGATACAATTGAGGAAATTACGGAATCTCAACAGGGTAGAATTGAGGAGTTGTTGGATGCTGCTAACCGTTTAAAGGATATGATGGAACAAATTAGTAATATCATCGACCAAACCAGTGATACGGTGGTGACGACTAAAGATACTATGGTTGATGCAGCAGATACTACTAGCACCGGTTTAAATGCGGCGATCGGTATTTTTGATGACCTCAAAAGTATTTTAGGAGGGATTTTGTAATTATTGATAACTGCTGCTGATGACTGGGTGAAATCATGGTTAAATATTGGCGATCGCCATTAGGGTACACTCCCAGACTAAGCGAGGTTGAACGTAAGCCAGCAGATGTTTTCTCGCCTGTTCTAACTGGTGAAGTAATCCGGGAATGGCTAGGCTATTGTTACCGTTAACCCCCGGATTATGGTATTGTTCCCAATAGGAATGTTGCAGATAATCCACTAACCATAACTGAGCCTGAGTGTCAAGAGAGCGGCTAATTTCTGCGGCTAATTCGAGAGATTCTCGTAAACTTTGGGGGAGTTTTTTCACTTTGGCTAATAGTTCCGGTGGAATAGTTTGTAATTGTTCCCAACAGGCGATCGCTTGTCCGGGACTACCCTGCGCCATTGCCATGATCTCAGCATGACGGCAAATTTCACCATAACCCTTTTGAGTTAATATCTGAATTATATCAGTATTTGACAGTCTAAAAAAAGGGATTTTGGCACAGCGAGAAACCAAGGTAGATAACAATGAATCCACACTGGGAGCAATTAAAATTAACACGGATTTACCCGGTTCCTCTAGGGTTTTTAATAAACCATTAGCCGCTCCCTCAGCCATAGTTTCCGCCGCCTCTAAAACCACCACAGACCGCAGAGACTCCAAAGCTGGACGGCTGACAAACTGACTAATTTCTCGGACTTGATCAAGGCGAATTTGTGGCGGTGCGCGACGTTTGAGACCAGAGGCGGCGGCTTCGGCTGCTGACAGCAATTTTCCTTGGTGTAAATAGGTGGGTTCTACCCAAAGTAAATCGGGATGATTTCTCATCTTAACTCGATGTTTAATAGATTGTTTGTGTGCGTCTTCCTCGGATGAATTTAGCAGATTTTTGCGACCTTTCTGCAATAATAATTCAATAAAATATTGAGCGGCTAAACTACGACCTACTCCGGGTATCCCGACGAATAAATAAGCGGGAGCGATCCGATTTTGGGCAATAACTCGGCTCAGAAGTTCGATCGCTTGAGGTTGTCCAATTAAATCGCTAAACGCATCCATAATTATTTGAGATTAACCCCCATTCTAGGAGTTTTTGGTTGAGTATATTTTGGATTTGTTGGGTAACACGATCGCGATCGCCATTTCCATCAATAGGGACAATCCGCTGGGGATACATTTTGGCTAGAGTCGCAAATCCCTCAGCAACCCGATAGTGAAATTCTAGATCAGCCTGTTCAATGCGATCAGCTTTTTTTCTGGCTTTAATCCGGGTGAGTCCTGCTTCTACAGGAACATTTAACCACAGAGTCAAGTCCGGCACAACACCCCCAGTCGCGATCTGGTTAATTTGGTGAATTTGCTGCAAATCTAGTCCCCGACCATATCCCTGATAAGCTAGGGTAGAGTCGGTAAAGCGATCGCATAAAATAATCGTCCCCTGGTCTAACAGCGGTTTAATCAGAGTTTCGATATGTTGTGCGCGGTCCGCCGCATATAATAATAACTCACTGCGATCGCTCAGAGGTTCCCTGATATCATGGTGAAGTAGTAAATCCCGCAAATGCTGACCTAACTGGGTTCCCCCCGGTTCCCGCGTCACTTGAACCCCCCGTTGGTGGAGTTTCCCCCCGGAAGAATGGTTTAACGACAAGCGATCGGCTAACCACGGCTGAATTTGCTGTATTTGCGTAGTTTTACCGCATCCTTCTATACCTTCAAATACAATTAGTTTTCCCGCCATTTTTGTATTTAGAACCTCCCTAGATCTGATTCAGTCATCGCATATTATGGCAGTTTCGTTAATCAAAATCCGAAAATTTGAGCAAATCTGGTGGGGAGTTTTTACTAAGCCACACCCGAAGCGCTATAATAATCCCGGCTTAATCACCCATCTCTAGGGTTTTGTACCAGAAATGCCAGTTTCTCTGTCAGGGAACCATAAAAACAGTTAGTCAATATAGCACTACAGCTTGTTCACCAGTCGCTTAATACATTGCCCTCACCCTAAATCCCTCTCCCAGAGAGGGAGAGGGACTTTGAGAGGTGATCAGATGATTTCTGAACAGGCTGTAACCTGCTTATTGGTATTAATTAAACTTGGAAATTATCGGGAGTTTTTCGATGGCTCGTTATACGGCTTTTTTTGTGATTGCTATCAATATTGAAGATGCCAGAGAAATATTAATAGATATTATGGAATCTTGCAACCTTGATCTGATTTATCAAACCCCCAGTTCACTTATTGCTAGGGAGGCGATCGGTCAAGTTTCCATATCTCAATTAGTCACCTTAGAGGTAGTATTTGATACAGCCACCTCCACAGACACAGAAATCAAAATGACTGTGGTTTTAAAAAATGAAGAATTACCCCTACAACCCGATAATCACTGTCGCCAAATGTTTGAATTGGTCAGCGAAATGATTATCAACCATCGCCAGTGGGTATTACTAGAAAGCATGACACTCTAGTCATTTTCATTTCAGTTAATTTGCACACAAAAAAGCGCCCCCCAATTCGGGAGACGCTTTTTTTTACATACAAATTAGCTACAAATTAGCCGATGTTAGGAGCAACTAAATTGACCGGTTTAGACTCAGTAGAAGCCAAATCTAACGGGAAGTTGTGAACGTTACGTTCGTGCATAGCTTCAATGCCTAAATTAGCGCGATTAATCACATCAGCCCAAGTATTTAGGACTTGACCCTGGGAATCTAAAACCGAGTGGTTAAAATTAAACCCATTCAGGTTGAAAGCAAAACAAGCTACTGCTAAAGATGCAAACCAGATGCCAACAACAGGCCATGCACCTAAGAAAAAGTGTAAAGCGCGACTGTTGTTAAAAGAAGCATACTGGAAAATCAAACGACCAAAGTAACCGTGAGCAGCTACAATGTTATAAGTTTCTTCTTCTTGTCCAAAGCGATAACCCCGGTTTTGGCTTTCAATTTCAGTGGTTTCACGTACTAAAGAAGATGTCACCAGAGAACCGTGCATAGCTGAGAAAAGAGCGCCACCAAAGACACCAGCTACTCCCAGCATATGGAAGGGGTGCATTAAAACATTATGCTCTGCTTGCAGCACTAACATAAAGTTAAATGTGCCAGAAATCCCCAGCGGTAAACCATCAGAAAAAGAACCTTGACCGATAGAATAAACTAACAGTACCGCCGTCGCAGCAGCTACAGGAGCGCTATAAGCAACAGCAATCCAAGGACGCATTCCTAACCGATAAGACAGTTCCCACTCACGACCCATATAGCAAAAAATGCCGATTAGGAAGTGGAAAACAATCAACTGGTAGGGGCCGCCGTTATAAAGCCATTCATCAATATTTGCCGCTTCCCAGATGGGATAAAAGTGCAACCCAATCGCATTAGAACTGGGTACAACAGCGGCGGTGATGATGTTATTGCCGTACAACAGAGAACCGGAAACGGGTTCGCGGATGCCGTCAATATCCACAGGAGGTGCAGCTACAAAAGCTAACACAAAACAGATGGTGGCAGTTAGCAAGGTAGGGATCATCACAATACCAAACCAACCTACATAAAGGCGGTTATTGGTAGATGTTACCCAAGTGCAAAACTGTTCCCAAACATTGAGATTTTCCCGTTGCTGTAAGGTAGTGGTCATATCAAATATGATTGCGTTATTGAGTTTTCGAGGTACATATCCGGTAGTTGTTTTTCTACCGTGTCTGTAATATCTCACACTTAACTCATATATGTCAAAAGTTTTATAACTATTTAGTTATATGTTTAATCTGATAAATGAGAGCTATAAGTTTTGCTTATTAATTGCCCTAAATCCCTAAACTCACGCCACTGCGTCGGATATCCCCAGTTCCTAAAATAGTCCCATCAGCATTAGTGGCGACTCCATTAACCCCACCAAAAAACATATTCCGTTCCCCCCATTGGACAATTTCGCTATGGTCAGCAAGTTGCAGATGATTAATCTCGGTTTGATTAAAACCGGGTTCGACATCAAAACGATAATTCTCCCAATGGACACGGGGACGATTAACGGCGGCGGCTAAGGACATCCCAAAATCGAGATAATTGGAGATTACTTGCAAAATGGCGGTGCGAATACGATTAGACCCGCCAGACCCGATCACCATCTCTAAACGATCGCCATCTAAAATCAAAGTAGGAGCCATCATCGAGGATAGTCGCACATTTTCCCGCCACTCGTGGAAGCCGTGGGGGTTCAAATCTTCCTCACCCAACATATTATTAATCATAATCCCGGTCCCCGGAATCATATAACCCGACCCCTCCCCGTTAGAAGTAGTAACACTAGCCGCATTCCCCTCACTATCCACAACACTAATATGAGTGGTACTCCCCCACTTATTCACGGTCTCCTGTAATTCTTGTAGATAGGGTTGTAGATGTTCTGGGGACAGGAACTCAGCAGCCATATTCTGTTCATGAAGGCGATCGTCAAACCCCTGTTTTCTAACAGTATTAGTTAATCTCATTACATCCGCTAACATACGGAGATGCCGACAACTACCAAACTCCAGATTAGCAACTTCAATTCCCGACAGCAGTTCCAACCCCAAGCCAATGAGCGTTCCCCCGGAACTCGGAGGCGGATTAGTCAAAATCTGTTTTCCCCGATAACCAATTCTTAACGGTTGGCGTTCAATCACCCGATACCGTCTCAAATCTTCCTCAGTCAAATAGCCACCCCCCTGCTGACAATCAGCCACCAATTGCCGAGCAATTTCCCCCTGATAAAACTCCTCAAATCCCTGTTGCACCAGATATTCCAGAGTATTCGCTAGATTTTTCATAACTATTCGTTCACCAGCTTGGAGAATCGAGCCTTGGGGAGCATAAATTTCCCGACCTTCCGGGGAACTCAATAAAATGGACGAGAGAATCGGGTTAAAAGTATAGGCTTGGAAAGTATTAATTTCTAAACCATTTTTAGCCAAATTAATCGCGGGTTCAGCCACTACCTTTAAAGGCAGTTTTCCTAGGGTCTGGTGAACCTTAAACACCCCAGCCGCCACACCCGGAACGGCCATAGAACCCAAACCAATATGAAATTCCTGAACACTGCCACCAAAATTGACATCAACCGGGTAAAAATCTACTTGACTTTTTGATTGTTTAATGCTTGGTGTTTGTGTAAAGAAATCAAATAAAATATTCTGATTGGTGTGGGTGTGAGCCAACAGGAAACCTCCCCCACCTAGGGAAGTTAACCCCGGTTCAGCCACACAAGCAGCCAGCATGGACGCGACGGCTGCATCAAAAGCATTACCCCCCAGGGGGAACATTGCTAACCCAGCCAGTGCGGTTTCTTGATGGCCGGCTGCGACGACACCATTTAGTTTCTGCATATTTGAGGAACTTCTGATCTACAAAATAATTCAAAATAATTATGCTGTGTTATAGCCTGATCCTGTTCGGATTCTTAGAATTATGGGGCAGGTGTTGGCTATGTCTAAATACAATTTCCCCTGAGTGAGGGGTGATTAATGCTTGTTGCTACTTGGAGACGCGGATATATGAATTCTTGGCTGGCTTCTGTCTATAATCCCATGAGCCGAAAAGGGTTACAAACACTTTTGGTCGGTATTTTCGCGGTGTTTGGAGTCCTTAGCGGAGTGGTCCCGGACTTGTTATCCCCTACAGGTCGGTCAGGGACTTTCGCTCACGCACAGCAAAGCCCTAATATTACTGATGATGAAATTCGCAATTATGCCCGTGCCGTTTTATTGATTGAACCTAGGCGCAAACAGGCCTATGATGAGATTAGGGGAATTGCAGGGGGTACGGTTCCAGAGGTGATCTGTAGCGATCGCCGCCGTATTAATAGCTTGAATCGAGATTTAAGGGCGATCGCCGTTAATTATTGCAATCTGGCTAAAGATTTTATTGAACAGCACAATCTAACCATTAATCGATTTAACGAGATTACTCGATTACAACAAGATAACCCACAACTGCAACGGCAAATTCAGGCAGAGTTACTTCGTCAACAGCGTAGTAACGGCAACTAATTCTATATTACTCCCCTAAGCATTTTAGGGGAATTTGTGTTATTTATTGATTACCTTACGGAGTAACCAACTACTATGAAACTACTACATCATGGGCATTTACATCGGCTACTCATTCAGTCCACTGCCATCACTATTTTATCTAGTGTCGGACTGGTGACGGGGTGGGTTCCTAATTTAACGGCTCCATCCCTAACCGCGAGTTTTAGCACGACCGCTAGAGCCGGAAATCCTACCTTTACTAATCAGGAGATTACCAGCTACGCTCAAGCAGCGATCGCACTAGAATCCAGACGGCATCAGGCGGTTGAGGAAATTAAAAGAATTGTCGGACAAGTGCCGCGCATTCTCTGTGACGAGCCGACTAGCATTAATATGCTACCTGGAAATGCTCCCCAAATTGCGGTTAGCTACTGTGACCAAGCCAAACGCATTATTGAAAGCAAAGGATTAACTGTTAGTCGCTTTAATGAAATCACCCGCCATCAACAATCTGATAGCCGATTCCGAGAGCGCATTCAAGCGGAAATTCTCCGAATTATGCAATCTCCTGATGGACGATAGTTAGGAATTGGGGATTCTGCGACTGTGTTGTATTATCCCCATCAACAACTGATTGGCGATCGCATAAATTCCCCTCCATTCATCTCGGCGGATTTTGCGTAAATAAAACCAAATCCCTCGATACAAATCGACCAAACGCCGACCGCGATACTCTTTTTGAATGCCACCCATATCAAGTCGGATACCGTCAAGGTTATAGTTATTTAGGTTTAAGGGGTTGAGTTTAGTCAACCCTTCTTTCTCCGCAAATTCTTGATATGTTAAACCTTCGCGATTACATAACCTCGATTTCTCATCATCAATCCACTCACTCACCACCCAATTTTTACTCGCAAATAAAAACTCAGCCATATCTTTTGTTACCCCACAATATTTTAAACGAATCCCCACCGGAATTTCACCCCAGGGACCATGAACCCATATAAAATCGGGGTCAAAAAATGCTTTAAATGCTATCGGTTCCGCCCCATTTATGGTGATTTTTGCCACTCTACCCACCATCCCACAACCGATAATTTTCGCAGTGATATTTATCGATTTTTCCGATTCTTTATCAAGACAATTTATCCAAAAATTAACAGTAAAATTAGTGGTGTTAATCAGCCGGACATAAATTGCCAAGCCATCCAGAAACGCCCTAATTTCCGATACCCCCAAGCCTCTATCCGGGTCTAAATAAGAGGCGATCGGTTCGCCAAAGTATAACTTATTGGTACCCGTTTTTAGACAAAACTCCTGGCAGAGCTTATAAAATCTATAGGGTGAGATTAATTCAGTTTGTGCCATAACTATGATCGACCCTAACATCCCCTGATGACAGTTCAAAATCCCCACTCTCCCCTCTAATAATTCCTGGTTGAACACAGGGTAAGCTATATTTCTGAGTGAACTTCTGTTAACAAATGTCCACTACATTGATTTTATGAGAAATATCATCCGGGTTTTGCTGACCCTAACTCTGTGTAGCCTATTTCCCCTAAATGCGATCGCCGGAACCGTCCTCGAAGACATCAGAAGAACAGGTATTCTCAAAGCCGGAGTTAGACAAGATGCCGCTCCCTTGGGTTATCTGTCTCCAGAAACCGGAGAATGGGAAGGGTACTGTATCCAACTCATGGAACTTCTAGCTAGTCGCCTCACCCAACAACTACAACTTAATCAACCCGTCCAAGTCCAACTGCTACAGTCCACCCTCGAAAATCGGGAGTCTATCGTCGCTGATGGAACCGTCCACCTAGAATGTGGCCCCAACACTGTCACCCGCACCCCTCCACCTGGGATAGTCTATTCCGATCGCTTTATCGCCACAGGAAATCACCTATTAGTTGCCGCAGATAATCAAACCTTAATCAACCCAGATGGTGCCATGGAAAACATCATTATTGGTGTACTTCCTAACACCCTTACCCAGCGATTTATCAGCAGTCGTTATTCCCTAGCTCAAATCGTGCAATATCATGGCACATCAGGCCGCGCCGATGCCGTGCGCGATGTTCTTAATCGGGAAATCAACGCCTTCGCCAGTGATGGTTTATTGCTAATTGGGGAAGTGTTGCGCCAACCAGATATTAACCCTCAAGACTATGCCATCATCCCCCAACAACCGCTAACCTGTGAGTTCTACGGCATGATCGTACCCGAAGGAGACATCGCCTGGTTAAATACCATCAACTCATTGATTTTAGTTGAAGAAACCCTGGAAATTCTCCAAAGTCTCTATGGTCGCGACTCCGCCTATGTAGCCACCACACAAGCCGCCTTAGAAAAGTGTACCCGTTAGCTAATCACTTAGCTTTCATCAACCCTCCTCTTCACCCAGGGGAGGGTCGGGGAATGTTATTGAGCAGTTTCCGAAGTGGGAATACCTAATCGTTTCCGTAAAGACTCAGCGCGACGTTTAGCAATTTGATTATTAGGTTCTAAACTCAGAGACTTTTCGTAGGCTTCTAAAGCCTGAGAAGTCAGCTTTTTGCGTTCGTAAGCATAACCTAGATTATTGCAAGCCGTCGCATATTCAGGAGTTAGCTTTAATGCTTCCTTATAATTACGAATCGCGATATCGTATTCTTCCTTAGCAAAGTGAGCATAACCCAAGGCATTATAAATCATGGCTATGTTCTCCGGCGACTCCTCTTCCTCTACTGCTTTCAGAGCTTTTTGCAAAACAGCGATCGCCTGAGAATACAAATTTTTATCATTATAAATACAGCCTAATTGGTAATATTCCTGAGCTGTTCCTTTACCCTGAGAAAGCTGCTGTTGCAATTGCGACATCTTACTCTCAACTTCGCGAGTTCTGAAAATCTGACGCACAATAAAAAAGCCAGAACCCGACAAAAAAACCAGCAGTAATACCAGATAAACAACTGCGAGATTACTATCCATTTTTAATCTTAAATTACCAATTTTATCCTACCTTGAAGAAGGATAGAATTATCTCCATCCTTCGTTCAAAGTTTACCAAGTTAAAATCCCCTAGGATTGAGCTTGAGCAGCTTTAGCGACCACTTTTTCAAAGGTATCTGGGTCAAGAACTGCCATTTCCGCCAGCATCTTGCGATTGATTTCAATGTCAGCTTTTTTCAAATTTCCCATCAGTTGACTATAACTGATGCCGTGAACTCTAGCAGCGGCATTAATCCGGGTAATCCACAGGCGGCGGAAGTCGCGCTTGCGTTTCTTTCTATCCCGATAGGCGTTACGCAGCGCCTGCATAACCCGCTGATTAGCAATTCGGAAATTTTTGGATTGAGAGCCGCGAAATCCTTTGGCAAGTTTCAGAATTTTTTTGCGACGTTTACGGGCAACATTACCACGTTTAACTCGTGTCATTGTTGTTTTTCCTTAAAATTGAGTTGATCGAACTATAACGTTACAAATACGGCATCATCAGACGCACGTTTTCAGCATCGCGCTCATCGACAATAGTCGTTTTTGACAAACGGCGCTTGCGAGTTGCACTTTTGTGTTGCAGCAGGTGACTCTTAAAAGCCTTGCGGCGTGCGAGTTTGCCGCTTCCCGTTACCTTAAAGCGCCTAGCGGCTGATTTACGAGTTTTGAGTTTGGGCATGAAATGGCTGGAATTCGACACAAGCTATGATTATAGCATTTGCTGGGATTCATGAGAAGGAAAATTGATTAACTTTCGGGATGTTGTTTATGATGATGCACCTCAACGACGGTGTGAACATTACCTCTGGGGTTAAAGTCGCCTTTGATGTGAACTGACAGGGGGTCACAGGCGGCTACAAAGTCATCAAGGATCTGGTTAACTGATTCCTCATGGGATATGTAGCGATCGCGATAACTGTTAATATAGAGCTTGATGGACTTTAACTCTACCACCGACTGATCAGGCACATAGGTTAAATCAATGGTGGCAAAATCTGGATATCCAGAAAACGGACACTTACAGGTAAACTCCGGTAACACTATGTTAATTTGATAGCTGCGTCCGGGTCGGGGATTGGGGAAGGTGATTAACTGTCCCTCAGTAATCTGTCTCTCACCATATTTAAGTTCTGTATTAGTAACCGATTCAGTCTCAGAGGATTTTACCTGGGAGTTACTCATATTTGGCTCAACAATGAACAACCAATTGCGATCGCCCATTTCCTTGACTAAATGACCCGTGGTTGGTCTAATAGCAATATCATCAAGGCGATCGCCATTTAACTAATCCCGTTGATCATACCCCAAAGTTTATCCATAACAGCCATGTCAAATCCTATACAAAATTCTACAGCCTCCAACCCCACCCCACCCGAAGGCGGAAATAGTAGTTATTCACCCTCAGTCCCCATATCCCTATATCGAGAGGTGACAGCGGAATTACAGGGGTCTCAAAACCTAATCAATTCTCTGAGAACCCAAAATCAACAACTTCTCGAAGAAAATCAAAATTTGCGCGAAGAACTTAATCATGTAGTTCAGGCGGCCAATCAATTCTATCTAGCCGTTGAATCAGTCCAAGGGAAAAAACAGATGCCATCGATGGGAGTTCCCCCTGTCAATCCTAGCTTTAGTGTTAATCCCGTCTCGCCGCCACCGAACTTTTATGAACAGCCGACAACCGAGACTCCCCAACCAGATCTAGTCTTTCCCCCAACCAGCGACGGGCCAGACATCCCGCCGCCCCAATTTACCGAGGAACCAGAAGGACGACTGCGACCCGCATCAAGACCCGATAGGGCCGAATTAAGTGGGGTCTGGCTAATTGTTTCCATCGCCCTAATTGTAGTAGCCGCCTTTGGTATGGGCTATTGGGTAGTTCGTCCCCTGTTGCAGCAACAAGGGCGCTAATCGTTGATGAACCGGACAATCAGACCCAAATCAGACCCAAATTCCACGATCGCAGATGACTAAAGATCGTGGAATTTTCTAGGTGGCGATCGTCTAACGACCAGCAAAACTGGTTTCTGGGAAAGCCGTCAAATTAGTGGCTGGTGAGGTTTCAGAAACACTAACCGAGGAAGTCTCAAGACTGACTGAAGGTTCAAAACCGCGCTCAAACTCACGTCTATTGACCTCACCCGCTTGTAGTGCAGTTTCCAAATGTTCAGCAGCTTTGCGAGGATTACCACGGCCACAGAAAAACAGATCAGCCGCAAAATAGCCATACTCAGGCCAGGTGTGAATAGCAATGTGTGATTCAGCCAAGGTAGCTGTTGCCGTCACTCCGTGGGGGCTAAATTGATGCACACAAAAGTCAATCAGGGTCGCTTCTCCTGCGGTGACTGCATCGAGTATAGCAGTGCGGATACGTTCAGGGTCATTTAAAATATCTGCAGGACAATGCCAAGCGTCAATGACCAGATGGGTTCCCAATTGTTTCATGCTGCGCGGTTTTACCTCCACCCTTAAATGGTCTCAAACTTTTTCAGTCTATCACATCAGTTAAATTGCGATCGCACCATTACAAAATCCTGTCGTTCCCTCTTAATCCCTCTTAACTCTGAGATACGGCGATCGCCTAGGGGCGCGCCTGGGCAGTTCCCCGAAGCCGCCCCCGGACCTCTCCTCTAGGAGAAGGCGATCGAGCTATTGGTGGGTAGCCCCATTAGGAAGAATAGTTCCTTCCATAGTAGTATGATCCAAATTAGCCACACTCAAACTCGCCCCAATCAGATTCGCCTGATTCAGGTTAGCCCCCGCCAAATTCGCCCCCCGTAGTGAAGTCAGTAGCAGTCCAGCACCACAAAGATTAGCATCAGTCAGGTTAGCCAAGCGCAGATCAGCTTCTAACAAGTTAGCCCCCGCCAAATTCGCCCCCGTTAAATTCGCCCCCCGTAAATCAGCTTTACTGAGATTAGCCAACCGTAGATCAGCGGATTGTAACGTTAAGCCATTGAGGTTAGCCCCCGTCAAATTCGCCCGCGTCAAATTCGCCCCCGTCAAATTCGCGCCATTGAGGTTAATTCGCCCCCGTCAAATTCGCCCCCGTCAAATTGGCAATACAGAAATTACTATTTTGTATAACTGACTCACTCAAATCAGCCCCCGTCAAATTCGCCCCACTCAAATTTCCTTGATTTAAGTGAACCCGGATCAGAGTAGCCCCCGTTAAATTCGCCCCACTCAAATCTATCTCACTAAGAATAGAGCGGTTTAAATTAGCTCCCGTCATGTGCGCCCCACTGAGAACAGATCGAGTCAGGGTCGCCCCAACCAAAATAGCATCAGTCAGTTGAGAACCATTCAGCAGACAAGTTCCAATCAAACTTGCTCCGGTGAGGTTAACCCCTGTTAAATTAACCTGAGACAAAATCGCCCCGCTCAAACTCGCCCCACTCAGGTCAGCTTGATGCAAAACTGTTTCCGTCATAGTAGCCCCGGTCAAATTCGCATCAATCAAAACCGCCATTGATAGATCCGCATAACTCAACTGAGATCTACTCAGGTTCGCACCAATCAAGCGGGTATGAACCATCAGGGCTTCTGCCAAATTCGCCCCGCTCAAGTTGATCCGATTTAGGGTAACTTCATTGAAAATTGCTGCCATTAGGGAGATATCGCTAAAGTTTCGCTCCCCTTGGGCATATCGAGTTAAAAGTTTATTAACAGTAACCGTTTTAGGCTTGCTCATACAAAAGGAATAATTGACTAACTCTATTGGAATAGAAATTGAAAAGGGATATTTTCCATGAACTCCAACCGAAAAAGCTCATAGAATATGCGGGTGAACTGATGGTTAACAACAAAAAGATCTACTCGCCCCGGAGTCGATACCCACAGGCTACCTGCTGACCGCCTCAGAAGGCTTTAGCTAATTGCCCCCATTCAGCTTGTATCACCAGCCACCATCCCATAATGTTCCTGGGAAGCTAAAGATACTAGGACTAAATCAAGGTGCCAGGGTTCGGAAGTCTTAGATGACAGGAGAAGATATACTCGCCAAAACTGATCCCCATCGTGGTGGTTATGGGGATAGGCGATCGCCTCAATAATCCAGGATTTGATGATTTTAGCTAACAACACATTTGGCTGATGATTGGGAAAACCCTTAACCCATCGCCAACCTACAGCGGACGGATCCCTTGCAACTCCCATAAAGTGTGTATTCCTTACCCCAATACCCAGGTCAAACTCTGATTGAACCTAAGACAGGAGCACCCATCTGGGGAATTAGTCGATTTATGCTATTAACTTTGATGCAGCAGCAGCCAGAACATTTAGGACATCCACTATCCTGAAACCTGGGAGGTGGACTCTTTTGGGCCCCTATTCCCTGTTCCCTATTCCCTGTTTGCTGCTATACATTGTTAAAATTGCCCCTTAACTAAAGATAATAGCTGAGGGATATACTGAGCAAGACTGCCCTCAAATCAATTTGAGAAATGGGGAACAGTCTACGGATTGGCGGGTTCATTCCCCGAAAATCCTCAATATGAAAACCAAGTTACTGGCAACCGGAGGGACTATGGAAGTTCGTGGGATTTGGCTAACTACTACTGATAGCAGGGTTCTCTACTCTAGGGCAACTATTGCTGAAGCAATGGACTTTTTAGCCGACACAGGCTTTAATGTCGTGTTTCCAGTGGTTTGGAATAAAGGGGTCACTCTCTATAAATCTCAGGTGATGAGCCAAAAATTTGGCGTTGAGATTGATTTTTATGTTCGCGGACGTGACCCTCTCGCCGAAGTGATTGAGGAAGCCCATCGCGTCGGACTCAAGGTGATACCCTGGTTTGAGTATGGGTTTGCTAGTTCCTATCAACAGAATGGGGGCCGCATCCTTAACCAAAAACCTAACTGGTCGGCGATTAATTCCCAGGGGGGTATGGTGGTGAAAAATGGCTTTGAGTGGATGAATGCCTTTGATAGCGAAGTTCAGGACTTTATTATGAGTCTGATTTTGGAGGTCGTCCGTAAATATAATATTGATGGCATTCAAGGCGATGATAGACTCCCCGCCTTACCTTCGGAAGGGGGATATGATCAGCAAACGGTGCAGCGTTATGTCAAAGAGTTTGGCCGTCAACCTCCCCTACATCATAAGGACTCTCAATGGCTACAGTGGCGCGCTAATATTCTCACCGATTTTCTGGCGCGGATTAAACGAGAGGTTAAGGCTATTAAACCCAATTTGATTGTTTCTATGTCTCCTAGTGTTTATAGTTGGGGATTAAATGAATACCTCCAGGATTATATTGCTTGGATTGACCGCGATTTGGTAGATATGATTCACCCGCAACTTTACCGCCGCAATTTTTGGAGCTATAAGGGGTTGGTTGATCAGTTGGTTGATGTTCAATTCCGAGATTGGCAATTGCCTAAATTGTCCCCAGGAGTTTTGATTAAAGTGGGGTCCTACCGAATTAGTGCCGATGAACTTTTAAAGTCTATTGACTACAACCGACATCGCGGCGTGAAAGGGGAGGTTTTATTCTTTTATGAAGGACTCCGGGAAAATAATGATGAGTTGGCTAAAGCACTCCGCCGAGGACCTTATGCTACTCGGGCTCGTTTATAGATGATATTGACTTAAAAAAACTGGCTATTTTCAGCAGAGATGACGCGATTTTGTGACGGCTTATTATGGGGATATTTAACCATAATTAAACGCTGTAACTTTAACTGCCTCTCTGTTGGATGATAGCTGCTGCTATTCCTTCGCCTCTATGAGAGGGGGTTGATGGTTCTCCTGGTTGGGAAATATATGGTAATTAATTGTTAGGATTTGGTCATGTATGATAGCCGGGAAGTCACCATAGACACTCCCTTAGTTAGTGTGTGTATTCCCACCTACAATGGGGAGAGGTTTGTGGCTGAGGCTATTTCTACTGTTTTATATCAAACTTATCCCGGAATTGAGTTGATTATTTCTGATGATGGTTCGACAGATGAAACTGTGGCGATCGCTAATTTTTTTAGGGAAAATTCATCTCTGGAAATTCGAGTAATTACTAATCAGAATCAGCGGGGAATTGCGGGGAATTGTAATCATTGTATTACTCAGGCTCAGGGTAAATATATTAAGTTCCTATTTCAAGATGATTTGTTGGCTCCAGAATGCCTAGAAAAAATGGTTGGCTTGGCTGAAACTTACCCGGAAATATCCTTAGTATTTTCCCGGCGAGAAATGTTTTTTAACCAAGGGGCAGAAAGTGACCCATATCTAATCATGGTTTATCAGGATTTCCAGGATTTGGCGGCGGGTTGGTCTCAATTAAAACCTGTGCAATGGGGTAGAGATTTATTGTCAGACCCGCGATTATTTGAACATCCCATTAATAAAATTGGCGAACCCACTACGGTTTTACTCCGTCGGGAAGTATGCGATCGCTTAGGAGGATTTGACCCCCATTTAAACCAATTAGTTGATTTGGATTTATGGTGGCGAATTATGGCAGAATATCAGGTGGGTTTTATTGATGAAACTTTATCTTATTTTCGGCTACATCAGCATCAAAAAACCTATCAAAATATCCAGGAAGGGACAGATACAGATCTTCACTTTTTTGCCAAGGTTTCCTCTCACCCAGACTATGATTTTTTGCCCTTAAACATCAGGCAAAAACTACATTAAACCTGACCAGTTACATCAATCTTCAGTCCCTCTCACCTCACGGGAAACAAATCTATCAAGATTTTGTCAATAAACTTGGTAAAGTTTAAGCAGATATGGTTTTGAAAAGGAGTCCCCAATTATGACCAGCTTTCTCACCCCTAGCGCTAACTTAGGTATATTCGGAGTTAATGCTTTATTGGGTTCCCCTGGAGATGATATAATTTTTGCAACTCCAGGTCAGTCTTTACCGTTTCCTGATGGGATTTTATTACTAGCAGGAAATGATAGCCTCCAAGCAGGTCACATCACGGATCCCTTACTGGTCAATGGCAACCAAGGCAATGATACCATTAGTGGGGGAAGCAATAATGATACACTGTTCGGGGGGCAAGGAGATGATTTCTTGTATGGTGGACCCGGTAATGATCTCTTATTTGGAAATTTAGGGGATGATTTATTAGAGGGTGGTCCGGGAAATGATACCATTTATGGCGGTCAGGGAAATGACACGATCCGGGGAAATGATGGCGATAATCTCTTATTTGGAGATTTGGGTAATGATTTTCTCTACGGAGGCGCGGGTCGCAATACCCTGATCGGTGGTGAGGGTGATGATACCTATTTCTTAGACCCCATACATAGGAGTTCACAACTGCGAGATGTTGATGAAATTCGCGGTTTTAATGTGGTCAATAATCCGTTTTTTGGTGATAAAATTGCTGTCCCGGTGGGAACTCGCATTGATGAATTGAGTTTAGAACGCGATCGCCCCGATTTGCGCCCCAGCCAAAATGATGTCAATGGTAACGGCTTAAATGACATTATTCTTGAGCTGGAAAACGGAGATTTTCTGGGGGTTCTGATTAACGATGGCAACCTGCCGCGACGGTTGCTGTTGGATATCGATTTTATTTTCATCTAAAATGGGTTAAAATGGCATCTAACTTGGGAAGTCTCGTGAATTGATGAGAGTCAACCCCCAAAGTCCTCAAATCAGGTGTTTTATATGGATAACCATGCCAAGCCCAGCGTTTTTACATCCCCCAAAATAGTCCGGTTTTGTTTTTCGGCGATGCTGTTATTAATGGGAACAACCGCCACCCAGGCGACAGCTACAGCAGAGGTAATTACTAAAATTCAGGAACTCGGTAGCGATAACCGACAACATCGACTAGCGGCGGTGAAAGTGTTAAAACAAATGGGGTCTACTGTGGTTCCGGTTTTGGTGGAAGCCTTAGAAGACCCAGACCCGGCTATCCGTCGCAGCGCGGCCTATGGTTTGGGGGTAATGGGTTTACAGGACTCCCACGCGATCGCCGCTTTGCTATCTCACCTAAAAGACCCAGACCCGGCGGTGAGAATGGATGTGGCTGTTGCGCTTCAGCAATTGGGGCCTGCTTCTGATCAGATCCAAAAAACGGCGATCGCTGATTTTATCGAAGCCCTCAACCATGAAGATAAGGCGGTCAGGGAAGGGGCAACTTTTGCCTTGGGAACTCTGGGAAAAGAAGCAGCCCCGGCGGTCCCTCAGTTAATTGCTGCCCTCAAGGATAGTGATGAGGAGGTGAGGATTAGCGCGGCTATCGCCCTGCGGCGCATCGGTTCTCCGGCAGTTCCTGCCCTCACTAAGGCACTTACGGACGCAGATATGCAAGTTCGCACCAAAGCGGCTTTCGCCCTCGGTAAGATTGAATCAGCCCTGATTCCAGCTATGACCGCCGCCCTGGAAAATAGCGATCGCCAACTGCATCAGAATGTGGCTAAATCCCCGGAAAAGACCACCAATCGAAGGGTTGAGGCTAATCGTCCCTTTCCGGTCGGTTCTCAGCCTATCCGCCCTAACACCAGTCCGAGTCCTTCCCCTAGAGGTTCTCAGCCTATCCGTCCTAATTCCAGTCTCCGTCGGTCTCCTGGGGGGGGCTCCGCCTATCCCCCTAACCAGCAGATCTAGCAATTCTACTGTGGGTTATCTGTCCCCCCCCCTCCAGGGGGGCTTCATCACTGAGACCAATCATGACGGATCAAATAATTTCTCCTGATGTTGAGTTGGCGACTTTTCATTGTCAGTTAGGGTCGCAATTCCTGGAGTCGGGACGGTTGGCGGCGGCGGAGTCTGAATATCAAAAAGCGATCGCTATTTGTCCAGGTCTGACTAATGCTTACTTGGGCTATGGTGCTTTATTGTTGTTGCAAAATCAACCACAACAGGCTATAAACACCTATGAAAAAGCCCTTGAATACACCAGCACCCCCCCGGAAATTCTTTCAGCCCTAGGGTTGGCTTGGTTAGCCCTAGGAAATGAACCCCAAGGCTATTATTATCTAGGATTGTCAGCCTCTTATAGTTGTGACTATCAAACAGCTATTAATTACTATAATCAGTATTTGGCAAATTGTCAAGAGTACGAATCATCTATTAATCTGGAAGTTAAGGTAAACCTGGCTAACTGTTATCAACGGCTAAATCAATATAATTATGCAGCGGCTATCTATCGCGGTTTAATTGATGAATTCCCTCAAGTTGTGGAACTCTATGCTAACTTGATTTTATCATTGTCAGAAATCGGCGAAATGGCGGAAGCTATAACTATGGCGACTGTGGCTGTTAACAATTTTCCAGATCAGATTTCTCTGAAGTTTGCCAAATTGCGATTATTCCCGATCATCTACAATACTACTGCGGAAATTTTCGCCTCTCGACAAGGGTTTGCTAAAGACCTCAACGCCATTATTGAGGAAACCTCGATTTTTGATAATGCTACCCTCCAGGCTGTGGGAGAAGGGACAAATTTTTATCTGCAATATCAGGGAGATGAACAGTTATTTAAAGGTGGTTTGTCTGAAAAAAACTTACAGCGCCAATATGGGAATTTTTTACATCGGGTAATGGTCGCCCACTATCCCCAATGGCGAGAAGCACCGCCCCCTAGACGCAGGGCAAAATCTGATAAAATTCGAGTTGGTTATATCTGTTCGTTTTTACAATGGCACACGGTGGGTAATCTATTTTTAGGATGGGTGAAAAATAGCGATCGCCAAAAGTTTCAGGTCTACTGTTATTATACCGGACAGGAAGCGGATCAGATTACGGATTTATATCAACAATATTCGGAGGGATTTTATCATATCTATAATAACATTGAACAAGTCAGCCAACAAATTTATAGCGATCGCCTGGATATTCTGGTATTTTTAGAGTTGGGAATGTGTCCGCAAACCCTACAAATAGCCGGACTAAAACTCGCCCCTATTTATTGTGCTACCTGGGGACATCCAGCCACTACAGGATTACCAACTATCGATTATTTTATCTCCGCTGAATTGCTGGAACCTGCTCACGCCGAAACTTACTACAACGAACATTTAATTTGTTTACCTAATTTAGGGATTTACCTAGACCAGCCATCATTTCCCCCCTTAGAAAAATCTCGGTCAGATTGGCAGATATCCGCCCATGATATCATCTATTTATCCTGTCAGTCTCTGTTTAAATATTTACCCCAATATGATGATATTTATGGTAAAATTGCCCAACGGGTACATCAATCTAAATTTGTATTTATCTCCCATTGGTATCAGGAAGTTACCGCCAAATTCCAAAAGCGTCTGTATGCTGCTTTTGACAAATTGGGTTTGTCGGGGGAAGATTACTGTCTATTTTTGCCCCGTTTAAATTATGCCGAATATCTGCAATTACAGAGTTTGGCTGATGTGGGTTTAGATACGTTTCAGTTTACCGGATTTGCGACTACCTTAGATGCGATCGCTGCTAATTTACCCCTAGTCACTCATGAGGGTACAATCATGAGAAGTCGCCAGTCAGCGGGGATTTTACGGCGCTTAGGAGTTACCGAAACCATCGCCTATTCCGAAAGCGAATATATAGAAATTGCGGTAAAATTAGGGTTAGACCATGAAACCAGAACCGCCATTAAACAGAAAATCAAAAACCGTCGATTTCGTCTGTATAATGATTTAAAATGTATTGAGGGATTAGAAGAATTTTATCAAACTTGTGTCCCAGTTAAATAGGCTCAATTCCGGTAGGGTTGATTATAGTTAGATGTCAATATTTGCGAGTGATATAATTATATGGGTTCGTCAATTTTAGTTAATTTAAGAGAGGCATTTTTAACCGCCCCAGGATTTTGGGAAAGTTGCCTTAATCCTAAATTAGGTAATTGGTGTAAATTAGTAGAAGGAATAGACCGCAGTCAGACTGATGGTTATTCGATTGAGGGACCTTTTGTCAGTCAAATTGACCAATCAGCTTTACAGGTTCCGGGATTATATCTTTATTGTCAAAAAGGAAGGCGAAAACGGGGAAATTGCGATCGCTTATATACCCTCTTTGTGTTGGAACCTGACGGGACGGTGAAAGTAATTCATGAAATGAAAACCGCCAGCCGCGACTGGGCGATTGAATTATGGCCGCCAATAGAAGCCTATTTTAATAGTCAAACCCAGTCGGTAGAAAAACGCCGTCAACAGTTATTAGCGGAAATTGAATCTTTGGAATTTCAACTGAGTCAGCGGCGGTCAGAATTATTAGCTTTAGAAACTAATTATGACGGGGAATAGGCACGAAAATCGACCAATTGAAGGCGGCTTGGTAAAATTAGTAATAACGGACTAAGGCGACTCGTCCAAAACGCTGATCAATTTCTATAGCCCTGATCTCAATTTCGGGAATTGCAGGATTAGCATAAATAGTGGTTTCTCCGAGAGGTAAAGATAAACAGCAATTAAATATAGGCTGTCGGTGTTCTGGGGGTAAAAATTTATCCTCTCCCATAGCCATAACTGCGGCATTACAAAAAGAAAGCTGACCCTCTAAATTCAGAACCCCAGCCGGAGTAGTAAACTGTTCACACCAGCGGAGAGTTAAAAACCATTTCGCGTCTGACAGTCTTTTAAATACGCGATCTGGCTTCGGATATTGCAGGACTTTATATCCTCCTTGAATAGCCACAACAGTGCCGCCCAAAAAACCAAATATAGTGCCGATATCGCTCATATTCCCCCCCTATTCTTCGACCCGATAACCCAACTCAGCCAACTGATTTCGCGACTGTCGCCACTTAGGTTGAACGCGCACAAACAACTCGAGATAAACCTTTCCATCTACTAACTTTTGAATTTGTTGGCGGGCGGCGCTACCAATAGTTTTGAGCATTTGTCCGCCCTTCCCAATTAAAATGCCTTTTTGGGAAAGACGTTCGACATGAATGGTGGCTAAAATGCGGGTAATCTTAACATCTTCCTCTACTTTATCAATAGCGATCGCCACAGAGTGCGGTACTTCCTCGCGGGTGTGTAGCAAAATCTGTTCACGAATTAACTCACCCATAATAAACCTTTCCGGTTGGTCAGTCACTAAATCGGGAGGGTAATAATAGGGACCGGGATCTAAACTGTTAATTAACAGATTTTGTAATGTTTCTAGCCCCGCACCAGTAGAGGCAGAAAACTTGACCATTTGCCATTGATTAGCTTCAGCGAACTGCTGATAACTCTGGTCGATCGCCTCATATTGATCTGGCTGTAAGTCCCACTTATTTAAACCCAAAATCACGGGGACTTTAGTATGAGTCAGTAAATCGACGATATAGCGATCGCCACCCCCCGACATCACCGAACTATCCACCACAAAGACTAACACATCCACCGAGGCGATCGCCAATTTGGCATTCTTTACCAACACCTTACCTAACTGATGATGTGGCTTATGAATTCCCGGCGTATCGACGAAAATAATTTGAGCGGACTCAGTAGTAAGAATTCCCCGTAAGCGGTTACGAGTAGTTTGAGCGATAGGAGAAGTAATCGCAATTTTCTGTCCTACCAACTTATTCATCAGAGTTGATTTCCCCACATTGGGGCGGCCGATAATGCCGACAAAACCTGATTTGTAGCCTGCTGGCGCGACCGGAATACTCACCGGAAACATAGAGTCCATCTTTCCAATTACCTAAAATTTTGATAAAATTGATATGTGGCTAACTGATCAGATTCAATCGTAAATACTGATCGAGTTGGTCAGTTCGTGGATCGAGAGGAAACATAATGTTAACAGATCCCAAACCCGAAACCGAGTCCCCTAACGGTCTCGTTAAGCATGACTTCCAACCCCCAGTAGTAGCAAAACCGCCCCGACGTAGACCCAAATGGTGGGCGATCGCACTGCTGGCTTTAGGAATTCTCGCCGTTCCCATGGTCGCGCACCGAGTCTATCATCGCAAGCCTAACTCACTACAAATGGTGGAAGCGTTGACTGTACCAGTGGAAGCCAAGGATCTGACTGTAACCGTTAGGGCGAGTGGAGTTGTACAACCCGTGCGCCGGGTCAATTTGAGTCCCAAAACTCAAGGGCGTTTAGCTCAATTGTACGTTGAACAGGGCGATCGTGTCGAAGCCGGTCAAATTATTGCGCGCATGGAGAGTAACGAACTCGAAGCGCAACGGCTACAAGCGCAAGCCAGGTTAGAACGCACCCAAGCCAATTTGGCAAAACTGCGCCAAGGCTCTCGTCCCGAAGCCATTGCGAGCGCCAGAGCCCGCCTAGAACGCGCGATCGCACGCCTAGCAGAGTTGCAGGCTGGAACACGCCAAGAAGAAATTGCCGTGGCATCTGCGAGGCTTAGAGAGGCGGAAATTCGCTTATTTGATGCCCGGTCCGGGAGCCTGCAAAATGAAATTGACCAAGCGCAATCAAGAATACAAGCTAATTTAGCTGAGTTGGAATTGGCCCAAGGACGGGTACAGCGCTATGAAGAATTGAAAAGTCAGGGGGCTGTTTCTGAGGATACTTTGGATGGCTATAGGCGAGATCAACGCCGCTTGGAGGCTTTACAGGATGAGGCTAAACAGCGACTAGCACAACTTCAGGAAAATAGGCGATCGCAAATTGAACGATTGGAAGCTACCGTTGAACAGGAACGTCAGAATTTGCAACAGTTACAAAATGGCACTCGTCCTGAAGTTATCAGACAGGCTGAGTCTGATGTTACCGAGGCGCGTAGTCAGTTGAATGAGTTGGAAAATGGCACTCGTCCTGAAGATATTGCCGCCGCTGAAGCTGATGTCCGCGAGGCTGAAAGTCAACTGCGCTATTATCAAGTGCTGTTAGAAGATACTAATATTCGTGCGCCTTTTGCTGGAATTATTACTCAAAGATATGCCGTTGAGGGCGCTTTTGTCACTCCGGCTACTTCCGCCTCTGATGCTAGTTCTGCTACCTCTACTTCAATTGTCGCTTTGGCTAAGGATTTGGAAGTTTTAGCGAAAATCCCCGAAACTGATATTGTCCAAATTGAACCATTACAAAAGGTGGAAATTGTCGCCGATGCTTACCCAGATCAGGTCTTTGAAGGTGCAGTGCATTTAATCGCCCCGGAAGCTATTAAAGAACGGGATGTTACCCTGTTTCAAGCCAGGATTGATATTCGCACCGGACAGGATGTATTACAGTCGGGAATGAATGTTAATTTACGGTTTGTCGGTCGCCAACTTAATCAAGCTGTTGTGGTTCCGACTGTGGCGATTATTACTAATCGGGGAAATACCGGTGTACTCATTCCTAACCAGGAAGGTCAACCAGAATTTAAACCGGTTACTATCGGTTCACAAATTGGTAATGAAATCCAGATTTTGCAAGGAGTTACTACAGGCGATCGCGTTTTTATTGAATTGCCACCCGGACAAAAACTTGAAGATATTATACAATAAAATAGCATCTCAATCCTTAACTACTTATCCCTAATTATGCATATTGTAGAAAGTATCAAAATGTCCTCAGCGACATTATTGGCTAATAAAATGAGAAGCAGCCTAACTATGTTAGGCATTATTATAGGTAATGCCTCAGTTATTGCTATGATAGGTATTGGAGAAGGCGCGCAAACCTTTGTCGAAAATCAAGTTAATTCCTTGGGTCCTAATGTATTATTTATTGTACCCGGAAGCCCGGAAGCCCAGAGAAGACCTGTTTATCCCCCTCAAAATTTAATCCTAGAAGATGCACTGGCGATCGCTGAACAAGTCCCCTCAGTCGAAGCCGTTGCCCCTTCCTTAACAGCTAGTGAATTAATCTCTTATCAGAGTAGGAATGCCTCCGCTTCTATAATTGGCACTACCCCAGAATATATGAGTGTCCGCAGCTTTGATATTGCCAAAGGACGGTTTATTTCTGATTTGGATATTCAGCGAAATGAACAGGTAGTCGCCCTCGGTTCAGAAATAGCAGAACAATTATTTGGTAATGAAGACCCCATCGGTAAACAAGTCCGACTCAAAGATATTACATTGCAGGTAATTGGAGTCATGCAACCCAAGGGTTCAAGTTTAGGAAGTAATGAGGATATGAATGCTTTTATCCCCATTACCACCGTGGCTAATCGCATTACTGGGCGCAGTTCTCCCTATGGTTTACAAGTTACCTTTATTTCCGTTTCTATTAAAGAAGCACATCAGATGAGGGCGGCACAATTTCAAATTGAGAATTTGCTACGTTTACGACATAAAATTACTGATGAAGATGATTTTACGGTTCGTAATCAACAGGATTTAATGAATATCCTCGGACAAATTACTGGCGCTTTAACCTTGATGTTAGCAGCCACGGCGGCGATTTCCTTGTTAGTTGGGGGAATTGGAATTATGAATATTATGTTAGTTTCCGTCACAGAAAGAACCCAGGAAATTGGTCTGAGAAAAGCTATAGGCGCTTCCCAAAATGATATTCTCATTCAGTTTATTATTGAAGCGATTATCTTATCTGTAGCCGGGGGATTAATTGGTACAGGTTTAGGTGTTAGTGGTGTGTTAATGGTGGGAATACTAACACCTTTAGAAGCTGGAATTTCCACAAGTGCGATCGCAGTCGCGGTCAGCGTTTCTGGGGGTATTGGCTTATTTTTCGGTGTAGTTCCCGCCAGACGCGCCGCCGCCCTTGATCCAATCGTCGCCCTCCGCAGTATTTAATAGTTGATAGGCAATGAATAATTAATAATTAATAATTAATAATGAATTACCGGGGATAGGGCGGGTTTATTTATCCGGTCGTGGGAAGTTGAGTTGACACCGGAACCCGCCCCTACAATTGTCAATTGTCAATTAATTACCGGGGATACGGCGGGTTTATTTATCCGGTCGTGGGGAGTTGAGTTGACACCGGAACCCGCCCCTACAATTGTCAATTGTCAATTAATTACCGGGGATAGGGCGGGTTTATTTATCCGGTCGTGGGGAGTTGAGTTGACACCGGAACCCGCCCCTACAATTAATAATTATCAATTAATAATTAATAATGAATTACCGGGGATAGGGCGGGTTTATTAATCCGGTCGTGGGGAGTTGAGTTGACACCGGAACCCGCCCCTACAATTGTCAATTGTCAATTAATTACCGGGGATAGGGCGGGTTTATTAATCCGGTCGTGGGGAGTTCGCGCCCCCACAATTAATAATTATTAATTATTAATTATTAATTATTAATTATTATTGGACTTGGATTCTAGCGAGAGTTGTATTTCGATAATAATGAGCGAGAATTTGCTGATAATTATATCCAGCATTAGCTAAACTATAAGCCCCCCATTGACTCAAACCCACACCATGACCAAAACCGCGACCAGTGACTACAAAATTGCCAGAAGCATTGTTACGATCCACCCTAAATCTGGTGCTACGCAACCCCAAAGCCCTAGCGATCTGCTCACCGCTAATAGTGCGAGTTCCGCCACTTCCGACCACTCTCATGGAAATCACACTTCCAAAAGCGGAGGTTCTTTCTGGTGTCATAGAGGAAATTTGACCAACTCCTGAAATGCGGTTACTAAGGTCATTAGTGGAAAAAGTCCTTGTCCATTCAAAGACGGGAGAACCACTATCAAAATCTGGAACCCCCCGCAGGTAGGGTAAGGGATTTTCCCAGACATCCTCAACATTTTCGGTGTGACCCCCAGAGGAAGAATGGAAAACAGCCAAAATCACCCGACCATTGTAAGTTAACACCTGACCTGCTGTCGCCCTAACCGCCGTCTGAGTCCCTGGCGACTCCCCAGACACACCGCGATAGACCTGATAGGTTTGAGTATCCCCCAAATCATAAATCTGACTGCTATTATTTTGGCGCTTATACAGTGCATAGGTCCGCGCCGCCACAGCTTGGGCTTTCAGGGCTTCCTGGGGCCAATTTCCCCCCATTTCCGCCCCTAGGACACTGTAGAGATACTGATCGAGATCGACATAATTAATAGCCATTAGCCCACCATTGCGCTGGACTAATAACACCCGCCCCCGATACCAATTATCACCTATCCATACTTTGCCATTTTGGGAGGGTTCGACCCAAATTTGACCTGCTTTCCATTGACTGAGGGATACCTGACCAGATGCAGATTGGGCGACAGTTGCGCCCATATTGGGAATTTGTCCCAAGACCCTACCGCTACCGTCGCGCACTGTTGCTGGGGTGGAACTTCCGACTTTAATTTGATTGCTGTCAGTGGTTATCGCCACCCGCATTAACACGGAAGCGGCTGCTGGGGACATCATCAGCAGCCACAGCAGCAGGGATAGCCAGCCATAACGCTGGAGGGGACGAATCAAGAGTGAAACCAAAAATATTCCTGAACTCATATCTTAACTATCAGATGTGGGAGATACAGCTTGTTCACCAGTCGCTTAATACATTGCCCTCACCCTAAATCTGGATCCCAGAGAGGGAGAGGGACTTTGAGAGGTGATCAGATGATTTCTGAACAGGCTCTACTGACCTTGACTGTACTATTGGCGAGGGTAGCATTTACAATAATTTTGTATACCAAGCTCAGGTCACAAAATCAAGTCGGTTCAGATTATATGCTTAATATTACTCAAATTCTAGTTCAGGAACTTTCGTTAAAACGGGTTCAAGTTGAAAATACATTGGCATTATTTGCGGAAGGGGCGACTATTCCATTTGTTGCACGTTATCGCAAAGAAATGACGGGTTCCCTTGATGAAATTCAACTGCGGACTCTGGCGGAAAGATATAGTTATTTAACTGAACTTGAGGAACGAAAAAATAGCATTTTGGAGGCGATCGCCTCTCAGGGAAAACTCACGGATGAACTACAGACCCAAATTGAGAACTGTTTGTTAAAAACGGAACTTGAGGATTTATATCTTCCTTACCGTCCCAAACGTCGCACCCGCGCCACTATGGCTAAGGAAAAAGGATTAGCACCCCTAGCTGAGTTGATTAGTTCCCTTAACCAACCCCAAGCGCCCAAGGTTTCCCTAGAGTCAGAAGCGGCTCAATATATCGATGCAGAAAAGGGGGTTAAAACGGTGGCAGATGCCCTGGCTGGAGCCGCCGATATTTTAGCGGAACAGGTGGCAGAGACGGCGCATTTAAGGGCAGATGTGCGCGATTTTTTAATCAATGATGGTGCGTTTGTATCCAAGATTAAAGATGATTACCCAGAAGGTTCGACTAAATTTGAAATGTATCGGAATTTTCGGGAAAATGTGATGGATATTAAACCCCATAACCTGTTGGCATTATTCCGGGGAGAAACTGAGGGGGTTCTCAAGGTGGATTTAGATTTTGATGAGTCTTTGGTGCTGCATCATTTGGAATCTCAAGTTATTCGCAGTAAAAATCGGGAGATTCGCCAGTTTTATCAGGATATGATTAAAGATGCTTTTAATCGTCTGATGAAAAATTCGTTAATTAGTGAAATTAGGAGCGATCGCAAATCCTACGCAGACCTAGAATCTATTAAGACGTTTGAAGCTAATTTGCGGGAATTATTACTATCTCCACCAGCGGGAATGAAGCCTACTTTAGCTATTGACCCTGGTTTCAGGACAGGTTGTAAAGTGGCGGTATTGTCGGAAACTGGCAAGTTTTGCGAATATCAGGCAATTTTTCCCCACCAGTCACAGTCACAACGTCAACAAGCGACCAAAACGATTCAAGACTTAATTAAAAAGTACAAAATCGCATTAATTGCTATTGGAAATGGTACGGCTGGACGGGAAACGGAAGAGTTTGTTAATCAGGCGATCGCCTCTTTAGAATCTCCACCTATTACGGTAATGGTAAACGAGTCTGGTGCTTCTATTTATTCGGCGAGTGATGTCGCGCGGGAAGAATTTGCTGATTTAGATCTGACAATTCGGGGGGCGATTAGTATTGGTCGCCGCCTCCAAGACCCGTTAGCAGAATTAGTTAAAATTGACCCCAAATCGATTGGTGTCGGACAATATCAACATGATGTTGACCAAAAATTACTCAAGAAAAAACTTGATGAAACGGTAGAAAGTTGTGTCAACTATGTGGGAGTTGAATTAAATACGGCTTCCCAACAACTCTTAACTTTTGTGTCTGGAATTACTCCCACTATCGCCCAAAATATTGTTAAATATCGCAATGAAAATGGGGCATTTAAAAATCGTAAACAGCTTTTAAAAGTGGCGAAATTAGGGCCGAAAGCCTTTCAACAATCGGCGGGATTTTTGCGGATTCGTGGGGGTGTTAATCCCCTAGATAATACGGCGGTTCACCCGGAAAGTTATTCGGTAGTTGAACAAATTTTAGCGGATGTGGAAATCCCTTTAAATGCGATTAGCAAAACTGCTGAAAAACTCAAAAAAATCGACTTAAAACGCTATGTAACAGATACGGTCGGCTTACCTACCCTCAAGGATATTATCGCCGAATTAGAGAAACCTGGACGTGATCCACGCGCTGAGTTTAAATATGCTACTTTCCGGGATGATATTAAAGAGGTGTCGGACTTAAAACCGGGAATGGAGTTAGAGGGAATTGTTACTAATGTGGTTAATTTTGGGGCTTTTGTAGATGTAGGAGTCCATCAATATGGGTTAGTTCATATTTCCCAATTAGCCGATCGCTTTGTGGAAGACCCTCAACAAATTGTCCGGGTCGGACAGGTGGTGAAAGTCAAGGTTTTGGAAGTCAACGAAAAGTTAAATCGGATTAGTTTATCGATGAGAATACGCAGTTAAACTCAGACTTACCCCCGGCTGCTTCCCTACCATTGGACGATCGCCAAAGGTTCTGTTAACACTTGGTGATATTCCCGTGAGAGTTGCTGAAGATATTGTAGACACATTTCTGACCTTTCTAGGTTGACAAAATAGCTAGAGTCAACATCTTGGTAAAAAATCGCACCTTGGTTAATTATATCGATTTGAGGATGTTTAGATATGGGAACAATTAGGGGGGTGTCTAATTCCGAGGGAATGAACCCGACGGGTAGTTGACCTTTGAGGATAGCTAAAATCTGAGATTTACAGCAACGAGTATTCACGCCTCTTTCTTCTAAACGAGTCATCACCTCTGGGATAGATAAAGGTAAATCCCCAAACACTCGCAGCAGTTCACCCAACAAGAAATAATCCCCATATTGTTGGCTAGAATAATTCAACAATTCGGGAAATAAAGGAAGTCTGGCTAAACCTTGGGCGATCGCATAATTACACCAAGATTCTGGGTCAGTAATTGAGATTATACTAGCATTAGGTAACTTTTGGCGTAGCCATTGACTCAACACCGACCATGAACCGTTACCACCCCGACAAATCGCCCTTTTAATTCCGACGGTCGAAACCCCAACTTTACTAATCAGATGATTGAACTCTCGGTTGAGGTTCTTCACAAAAGGAACTAACACGCGACGATCTAACTCATTAGCGGTAACTTTGACTTGATTTTCCTGTAGAGAAATAGTCACATTTTTGCCAGCTTGTAAACTGGGTTTTTGGGATTCTATCGCATCGATTAAAGCTGATAAAACTAACTTTTGTTGAAGGCGATCGCGGTGAGTGCGTTGGGATGTTCCCGGAGTAGGTAGGACTAAATAGGAACCATCCCAATCAATCATATTTTCGGCGCAAAATTGACAGATAATATCCAAATTTACATCATAGCCACCATAGGTCACACTGACACCAAAACAGTCAGCATAAGTTAAATCATGCTCCTGAGATATTCCCATCACCATTAACTCGGTGGTAGCAGCACCAGCATCAATAATTAAGGTAGGTTCGTCTATTTTCGGTTCCCATTCACTTAACCAAGTAGCGATCGCATCTTCCACCATCCAAATTTGAGAGGGACTCTTGACCAAACCCGCCGCCAAAATGGTTTCCCGCACATTAAAACCATAAGCATGGGAAGCCTGAGTCGGACATCCTACCACCACCCCGGATAAACTCATATAAGCGGTTTTGAATTCCTGATCAGTTAAACCATTAGCACCAGATTGATAGTTTTTCGGTAAAGTCAAATCACCATCTTCGCTGTCTATATTGTCACCCCCACCTTGAGGAGAAATAGTCGATAATAGCAACTGTAAAGCCTGCTTAAACGTCCCTAAAAATAACTTTTGGGTTGGGGATACCTGAAGCAGGGGACAGGGCGCATAATCCTCACCAAAATGATGGGGGATAGCCCAACTAAGATAAGGTTTAAATCCTTGTAAAACTTCTGTTTCCCCTATTTCGCCGCCGGATTTTCGATGCAAGTAGACGCGACTGGGAAGGCGAAAAATGCGATCGCTCTCCTGAGAATCACTCAGCCAATATATAGGGTAAACAGCCTCAGTCAGGCGATCCAAAAGTGCGGCTGATATTCCGGTCGTCCCCACCTCCAGCCCTAGATACCATCGATTTGAGGAATCGTCCCCAAGCGTGGATACAACAGATTGATCTGGGGGTAAATCCGATCCCCCTAGGCTTGGTGTTTCTGATGTCACTGTCCCGACTGATTGAATGTTTCCTCAGTATATCTCAGGATGATCACAAAAAACTGGGAATTTTTCCCTAGGCGATCGCACTATGGCGACAGTTGCTGCTATGATCCTTCCTGTTGGTGATGAGGAGCAAGAATTTAATCCAAGATTTGCTTGACATCTTATGACAATAAGGTACAATACCCCAAAAGATTCGCAACTCAATAATGAATATACGATAATGAATATACGGTCAAACCCCAGACCATGCCAAATTTCCCTGACGACATACTCATTAAGTCGGATTCTTCATGGTAAAATCCAATCATGCCTTACAAAGCTTTCCGGACAAAACTAAAACTCAATGACCGTCAAGCTACCTTGATGGCCAAACACGCGGGTTATGCTCGGTTCGTGTTTAATTGGGGATTACACTTATGGAGGTCAGCTTATGAAGAGGGACTCAAGCCTAACGTCAACTCCATCAAAAAGGTTTTTACGAATTATGTAAAACCTCAATATCCTTGGATGTCTGAATTGTCTTCTAAAGTTTATCAATATGCCTTCATTAATCTAGGGGATGCCTTTAAGCGCTTCTTCAAGGGAATAAGCAGTTATCCTAAATTTAAGAAGAAAGGCCACCATGATAGTTTTACGCTTGACAATTCCGGAAAGCCATTCAAGTTGTCAGGAACTCGCCATAAGCTGCCTTTTGTGGGCTGGGTTTCTACATTTGAGGCACAACCCGAAAGTGGGGTTAAGAAAGTCACTATAACGCGCCAAGCAGGTGACTGGTATATGAGCTTTTTCGTAGAAATCACGCCAGAAATTACACCGAAATATCGAGAGAGAATCGGGGTTGACCTAGGAATTAACAATTTGGCGACTTGCTCCGATGGGACCCAATTCTCTAATCCCAAGGCTTATAAAGCAGCCACCCAAAAACTAGCTCGATTACAATGTCATTTAAGTCGCAAAGTCAAAGGCTCGAAAAATTGGGCCAAATGTCTCTTAAAAGTTCAAAAGCTACATCAAAGAGTAGCAAACATTCGGCGGGACACCATTCATAAAATAACTACTTTCTTGGCTAAGAACCACAGCCAAGTAGTCATTGAAGATTTGAATGTGTCAGGTATGCTGAAAAATCATGGTTTGGCGGGTTCTATCGCTGATGCTTCATTTTATGAGTTCCGTCGTCAACTCGGTTACAAGGCAGAACGTTATGGTTCAAAGTTGATTATTGCCGATAGATTTTATCCATCCAGTCAACTTTGTTCTAACTGTGGCCATCGTCAACAAATGCCCCTAGTCCGTCGGACTTTTGAATGTCCAAACTGTGGGCTGAAGATTGATAGAGATTTGAACGCCAGTAGAAATTTAGAAAAATCGCCTGGTTCAGACGATTACACTTGTGGACGGGGTGCTGCCGACAGTCCCGGACGAAGCAAGAAATAAACATCAAGATCCGGCTATGTCCCGTTTTGTTTAAGTTTTATAGAGCAGAAACAATGGCTGCACAATCGACCAATTTTCCCTACTTAGGCAGTCCCAAACGCAGTTTATTAAACCCACTCAAGTCAAAAACCCGGTGGCTGGGTGCTGTTGCCATTGCTGTCAGTATTGGCTTAACTCCAGCCTTACCTATGCTAGGGTCATCCTCAGCATTATATGGGGCTACTTCTCTCAATGAATTGATTAGCCTCCGGGACGAGTTATTATACATCCTAGAAAACCCCCCAGAATCAGCAGGTAATTCCCGTCAATTAATGTCATTATTTCCTAACCAGAGGCGGGAACCTTCTGAGCAGATAATCGAACAATTGCGCCACGTAGAAGTTCAAATCATGATTGAACAGCGGGCTAATGATAATTGGAAACAAGCGATAAGTTTAGCCCATCAAGCGGTAGATATTGGCAAAAGTTCTCCGCTATCCTGGGAAACTAGACAACAAATGGCAACCTTTTGGCAGAGGGCGATCGCCAATTTACAGGAAATTCCCCAGGATTCATTTTTAAGGGGACAAGCCACCGCGAAAATTTCCGAGTATCAAGACAACTATAATCGCCTCAAATTCCAGTTAAGAAACGCTCAATCGGAAATTTTAGAAGAAATTAGAGTTAGGAGTGGTTTATCGCGTAATGCGACCATCAGCGTTTGTAATTTAAACCGCCATTGTGCTAGTTTACGGGGTAGTCAAACTCCGGCGAGTCCGGCGAGTTTAATTAAAGTTCCTGTGGCGATCGCCTTATTACACAAAGCGGCTGAGGAACAGGTGAGTTTTGATCAAGAAATCTATGTCGAGGGGGGGAATTTTACCGAAGATGCTTCCTCAATTCGCGCCCGCCAATCCTACTCTCTCCAAATGTTAATGGCTCAAATGATTGACCATAGTAGTAATATCGCTACTAATCAACTTATCGACTATTTGAGTGCCGATTATATCAATAAACTACTAGAACGACACGGTTATCAAAAAACGCGGGTGCAATTTAAACTCATGGGCGATCGGATCATGCCTTTTAGACCCGGTAGAGGTCGCAATAGCATGACCAGTGATGAACTCACGGAAATGATGGTAGAAATCTACAACTATGAACACCCCCACTCGGAACTATTAATTGAGGCTTTAGGTCATCAGTACGATCGCGAAATTGGTTATCAAGCCTTACAAGGATTAAAAGCGCAGTGGTTAGGGGAAAAAACCGGTCAAAACTCTAGGGTAATTGGCACGACTTTAGCGGCTAGTATTGACGGGGAAAGGTATATTATTACCATTACCGATAACTCAGCCGGAAACATTCCCCAAGTCCGCAGAGCGATCGCTGGTATTGCCGAACATATTATCATGAGAGGGCAGTTATAAACTGATGAGTTTAGCTGTTTCCTTAAACTCGGAAATTCGCGGTCAAGGATTTCCGATACTGTGTCTTCATGGTCATCCTGGGTCAGGAGGCTGTATGTCAGTTTTTACAGATCACCTATCCCAAAACTATCAAACCATCGCCCCCGACCTGCGAGGCTATGGGAAAAGTCAGGTTAAACAACCCTTTGAGATGACCGATCATCTCCAGGATATCGAACAGCTTTTAGATAGCTTAAAAATAGATAAATGTTTAATTATCGGCTGGTCTTTGGGAGGTATACTCGCCCTAGAATTAGCATTAACAAACCCGGAAAGGTTTACGGGATTAATTTTAGTGGCGACTTCCGCCTATCCCCGTGGGAACCATCCTCCGATTTCATGGCTAGATAATCTATTAACGGGAATTGCGGGTATAATTAATTGGATCTGGCCAGCTAGTCAGTGGAATATCAACCTTTTCGGTAAGCGATCGCTATTTCGCTACTTAATCCAACAGCATACAGCCACCGCCTATAAATACATAGCCAAACAAGCCACACCCGCCTATTTACAAACCTCCAGACCAGCAACCATAGCCCTGAGACAAGCATTAAAAAACCGATATAACCGTCTAGCTGAGTTGGGAAATATTAGCTGTCATTGTCTCATATTAGCCGGAGAATGCGATCGACATATTACCGCCATCTCCAGTCAAGAAACGGCGGCAAACTTACCCAATTCGCAGTTTAACTGCTACCCCAACACAGCCCATTTATTCCCTTGGGAGATCCCCGATCAAGTGATCACCGATATCGATAACTGGATCAAAAACCATCCTGATATTGTTGATATCCGGTGACCTGTCCCGCCCAAGTTAAGCCACTATGCCCACTGTAGGGGGTGATCAAAATTTTGATCAAGATCGGCTGCCACAGTCAAAATATCAGGCTGACAGTGCTTAACTGCCACCTGTAGACCTGTGGCACCTTCACCTTGAATATCTTCAATATAACCGGGTTCTGCTTGTTCCGCCTCATCTTCGGTAAGAAACGGCCCAAAGTAATAGGTACATCGAGGCATTTCGGTCATAATTTCAACCCAAAACGCCAACCCAAAAGTGTTAAACTGGCTAACCACAAAATTTTTCATTGTTCTCTGTGACCTAGGGGGATGAAGTTTTAACATGGAGTAGATTCCTAGCGCTTGCCCAAAAGCGACCCGACTTAATCATGATCGCCGCCAAACATAAATTTCATATGAATTTTTACCGTTTGTTATAGTGCCTTATATCAAATTTTTCAAGCCCAATTATTGAGGATTTACCACAAAGTCGCTGACCACTTGGGGTTGACGATTAATTACCCGCGCCGGAACCCTTTGGACATCGACCTGTGTATAAGGTTCGACCCCATAAGTAGTCACCCTAAGCTGTTGAGTATTGGTATCAATGACGAACTCGGTCCAGCCAAAAGTATGAGCGGCAAAATAGGAACCCGGAACTATTTCCTGTGCATCAATTCCCGAACCCTCCAAACCAATAGGATTATAACCCATATCCTCAAGGCGAGTATTTAGGAGATTCTCCACCAGGCGATCGCGTTCCCAGCGCGTCTGTAACCCCTCATAAGTAGCCCTTCCTTGTCGGGTTAGTTGCCATTCAGTCGCCCCATCAACAGCCACCGGACCCAAAGTAGCCCCCACTAGACCCGATCCTAAATCGGTTTGTACCCCCACCGGACCTACGGTAATTTCCATAGCATTGATAGGAATTTGTGGCCCCCCAAACTCCTCAGCAAATGTCAAATTATTAACTACAGTTCCCCCAGCTCCCGCCGACACAAACACGACATTATCAATATTATTATCATCAATAAATTTCAGCAGTCTAGTTCGTTCAGCCGCGTATCCTTCCCAGCGATCGCTTGCACCCGGAATCCCCAAATTTTGCATAGGGACCGGAGAAAATATAAACTTCCAAGTTAAACCCGCCGCCTGTGCGCCCAGTAAATTTAACTGCAACTGTTGCAACTGAGTTCGTCCCAACATGGTTCGATTAGCATCAAAAGAATCCCGCAAAAATGCCTCAATATCTTCGGGAAAAGAAGTTTCGGCGACCTGTTCTAAGGGGGCATCCCGGAACGATCGCACATCCAACAAAAACGCCGCCGCATCATCTCCATAGGTCGTAGCGCGATACAGTTGTTCTCGGTTAGCGGTCCGGCGATCGCTAATGTCTCCATAACTTTCCCGTCGCCGAGGTTGATAATCTAAAAAACCCGCCAACGCCGTCTCAAAAATATCGCTATTATTCAACCAATCACCCTCTCCATCTTCCCCCAGACTACCCCCGGCAAAATTATCGATTATTTCCCCATCATTCAATACACCAAACATAGAAGTTGCTACCCGCAGATTTGCCCAAGGATTTAAAGTTATACGCTCCCGATAAATCTCATTATGTTTTGTGTGGAAATCTAACAAAGTTTCCGCCTGAGAAACACCGGGTAAATCAGGAGATTCGGTACTTGCAGAAATTGTATTTCCTAACTGCACAAAAAAATCCAGACCACGTTCTGGGGCATTTCTCACCGCGACATGAGGCATTAATTCACCCTGAGAATCACCAGCAGCCCCAAACCTTAAACCCCCTTGACTTCCCAAAGATAAAGGAGTGCGAAAAATACCGCGATCGCTCTCCCCCATAGCATTAGTAACCCGATAAAAATAAGGTGTCCCCGGCGTTAAATCAGACACAAATACCTTAACCGGAACCGTCGGATCAGAATTATTAGTAGTCAGTGTGGAAACCACATTATCAAAATTAGGGTCGGTGGCTGTTTCAAAAGTAATCGGACCCACCACAGTATTACGCGCCATTAAAATTGTGCTGTTTTCCCTAGTATCTCCACTAGCGACACGGTTGGGAAAACCGGAACCATTCACCTCCAGAAAAGCACTAAAATCACGATTTTGAGCCGCCCCAATATCCAAATAATGCTCGATCCCGGTCAGTTCATCACGTTCTACCCTCGCCGCCACATCAGGATTACGGGCTAAATAATAATTAGGGTTATACAATACACTAGGGCGAAAATCCTCAAATTGACCGGCTTTCACAAAATGCTCGATCGCTGTGATATCTCCGGCTTCTATGGCTGCTTGAATAAAGGGATATTCATTTATATAAAAATCCGTATTAAATAGAATACTGGGATCGCGCGCTTCCCGCTGACCGAAATTAATAAAATGTTGAAAACCACTGGCGATCGCACCTACATTTACCAACGCCGCCACATCAGGATTAGTCGTCAGATAATACAATTCATCATAAAGCGGTGTCGGTTGTCTAACCTGAAACTGACCTGACTCGATAAAATGTTCAAAGCCACTACTAATAACTCCCAAATCAACTGCTTGCGCTACATCAGGGTTATTGGCTAGATAAAACGATTCGCTGTAAAAATCTTCAGCGTTCAACATTCTTAATTACGCCATAAAAAATAATCTTCTACCCAGGGGCGGGTTTCATCTCCCAGCCTTCTCCCTCTCCCCCAAAGGGCGGGTTTATTCATCTTCTCGGTGGCAGCCGAGGAATTAGCAGAACCCGCCCCGACGATTAATAATTATTAATTATTAATTATTAATTATTAATTATCCATTGACTTTGGCGATCGCCGTATGATGACGGGGACTGTTACAGACAATGGTAGGGGTCTGAAAACCTGCTGATTTGAAGGTTTCAACTAGATCTAGGGTGAAATACTGATCGAGATAGGGTTCGGTACTTTTTAGGAGGGTGAGGATATAGGGTGGCATCTTAGCGAATACCTCTGATTGGGGGTTCATATCCATAACCGCCAGATGTCCGTTAGGGCGCAATAGGCGGCGGGCTTCCTTAAATATATTTCGGGTCGCCTCTTGTGGGAGTTCATGACAAACCAGACAAAGGGAAACCAAATCAAAGGAGTGGTCTGGTAGACCTGTAGCCTCAGCGGGGGCGTGTACCCAAGTGGGGGGGTGATCGGAGGACTTTTGGTTAGTGTTATAGGCAGCGATCGCCAAAAAATAGGGGGACAAATCCACCCCTACCATAGTAGCATCAGGATAGATCTGCTGCATGGTATTGGTACTTAATCCGACACTACAGCCGAGATCCACAATAGCTTTGGGCGGTTCGGGTAAGACCTGCTGTAGTACATGATGATAACTTTGTCGTAGGCGATCGTCTCCCGCCACCCCAGCATCAGGCCAGATTTTGGCGTGAACCGCCAACGCCGCCACTTCCACCTCTACAGCAGCCTGCCAGCTTAAATTTCCGTTATCATAGGCATGAAAAGACCTTAAATAATATTCTGGGTAAGCCAGAGCAGAACTATTCACCTGCTGAAATTCTGCCGACCAGTCTCTCTGTAGGAGGGTATTGGCATGAGAGCGCCACGGAACCCCCATTTTTTCAGCCCGATCAATCATCATCTGGCGGGCTTGATGTTTGGCGAACTTAGCTAGGGGTTTAATAGATAAAATACCATTGACCAGTCGCGATGCTGGTCCAATGGGTGGATTCTTAAAAGTTGTGGTCATATAGCCTGTGAATTAGCCTCAACAATTTTTCTGTGCCTAATTTGGGCAAACCAATTGGGTTTTAGTTAAACTCTGACCGAGATCATGATCTCGAATGATCTGACAAAGGTTAACATCAGTTTCTAACAGACAAGCATGGCCGCTGTTAGGGAGGATAACCATATTAGCTTTGGGTAGCTTCCTGGTTAAAAATTGAGCCTCTCTAATGGAGGGTAGCAGTCTATCGGAACCACTGGCAATCACCAAAACGGGTAAATCTAGTTGACGGAGTTGGTCTGGTTGAATATCAAACGATCGCAGCAGTCCCAAGCGCCAACTGGAAGTACGTTGAGGGACTGATTGCATAGCCTCTAACAAGGCTTGGCGATCGCTCGGAGAAATTCCTGGCAATTTAGCCAGAAACGGCAAGAATCCGATCATAGACAGGGGATATAACCAACTAGGTAGCCAGTCCGTCAAATGTGATCCCCATTCTATCCAAGGTTGTTGCTTAAAAGCAGAAGCCGGGTTAACTAAAATCAGACCTTTGAGTTGAGCACGAATTTTCATAGCCACCTTCATCGCCAGACAACCGCCGAAGGACTCCCCGCATAGATAAATATCTTGATTGAGGTTGAGGCTGAGTTCTTTTTGAATTAAATCCACAGTGCGATCGGTTAATCCATCCCAATGGTTGAGATCTTCGGGAGGAATACTCAAACAGCGCAGGTTAAAAAACTGAGACAGTCGGCGCTGTTGGGTTCGTAGGAGACGACCCGTACCATCCATCCCGGGTAAAAACAAAAATAGAGGTAGGTGCGACTGACCGGGTGTAGAGTTCAAAAAATACATCGTTGGCTAGATTGGGGAAATATAATGGTTGATCTCAGGTAGTTGATCCCATTAGCTCATTTTAGCTTAACATTACTTTACCTTCTTTCCACAGTCATTGAGATCTATCTATACCATCGGCGGAAACCACTAGACAGACGGGGATAAGTGGCTAACTACAGTTGGCGGTAAATCTGCCAATCAACCGCTCCGACCCGGTGAATCGATCGCGCTGGTATCTCCATTGAGTTTGTAGATCTTGATGAAAAAGTTAAGAATTCGTTGAGAATTTTTAACATTTTTTTAAAAAGTATTATCATTTATAGGCTTTAGTTTGAATGGTCAAAACAGTATCAAAATTTTGGCTGTTTTGACCCGTGACAGGGTTCGGGTGTCAGGGTAACCGACTCCGCCCCGAAGGCAGATCAAACCTAAGTAAGATCAGTTTAAGAGAGAAACTTGTATATCAGTCATGGATGTGACACCAAAAACTAAAAAGACGTTTTCCTTAACAACACCCCTATATTATGTGAATGACGTTCCCCATATTGGCAGCGCCTACACGACGATCGCCGCCGATGCGATCGCCCGTTGGAAGCGACTACAGGGATATGAAGTGCTGCTAATTACTGGTACCGACGAACACGGCCAGAAAATTCAACGGACAGCCGAGGAGGCGGGATGTTCTCCTCAAGTTCACTGTGATCGGATAGTCAGCAGTTTTGAGAGTCTGTGGAAACTGCTAGAAATTCAGTATGATCGTTTTAGTCGGACCACCAGCCCCCGTCACGAGGCGATCGTCAAAGAATTTTTCCAGCGGGTGTGGCAAAATGACGACATATATTTGAGCCAACAACAGGGCTGGTATTGTGTCAGCTGTGAAGAGTTCAAAGAAAAACGGGAACTAATAGACGAGAAATATTGCCCCATCCACGTGAATAAAGAAGTAGAATGGAGGGACGAGCAGAACTACTTTTTCCGTCTGTCAAAATATCAAAAACAGCTAGAAGCCCTTTATCATGATCACCCCGACTTCATCGGGCCAGAAAGTCGCCGGAATGAAGTTATCAGTTTTATTAAACAAGGATTACAGGATTTCTCCATTTCTAGGGTGAATCTTGACTGGGGTTTCCCAGTTCCCATTGATCCCAGTCAAACCCTATATGTTTGGTTTGATGCACTACTAGGATATGTCACCGCCCTAGTTGATCCCGACTCGGAACCTACCCTCTCTGAAGCGATCGCTAAATGGTGGCCGATAGACCTGCACCTAATTGGTAAAGACATCTTACGCTTCCATGCTGTTTACTGGCCAGCTATGTTAATGTCTGCCGACTTACCTTTACCTGGTCGTATCTTTGGACACGGTTTTCTAACTAAAGATGGTAAAAAGATGGGTAAGAGTTTAGGGAATACACTTAATCCCGTAGAGTTGGTGAACCAATTTGGTACCGATGCCGTCCGTTACTATTTCTTAAAGGAGATAGAATTTGGACAAGACGGTGATTATAATCAGACCAGATTTATTAATACCCTAAACGCCGACCTCGCCAATGATCTGGGAAACTTACTTAACCGGACTATGAAAATGGCTGCCAAATACTTTGAAGGTAGAGTTCCGGCGATCGCTGTAGATCATATCCAGACAGACAATCACCTAAAATCCATTGGTAGTTCCCTCGGTAACAGCGTTAGTCAATTCTATGAAAAACTGGCGTTTAGCCAAGTGTGTGAGGCGGTTCTGATTCTAGTTCAGGCTGGTAACAAATATGTAGACGAACAAGCACCCTGGTCACTGTATAAACAAGGGGAACTATCAGCCCTGATGGAAGTGATCTACTCCGTGCTTGAGTCCGTCCGACAATCGGCTTATTTATTAGCGCCAATTGTGCCAAATCTTAGCACCGCTGTCTACCAGCAACTGGGATACTCCCTGGATTTTCAAGACCCTGAATTGTCAGCCAAAATCACGGCTTTGGATAGCCATGCTCACTGGGGTATTTTACCAAGCGAGCAAGTCCTGGGAGAAGCTAAACCAGTTTTTAAAAAGCTGGAATTACCCAGCTCTGTGGTCTGATCAATTTATCTCCCGGAGACTTACAGAGAGGAGGGAGCCGATTTAATTCCTGAATTATTGACAACTCCATGTGGGATTGATATACACCTATTTGAGCGGCATCATAAAATCATAAATGAGGTTTAAAAATCATGTTGAATCATATCAACAACAGTAGTAACGACATATTCACCCCTGAACAGATTTTAGAAAATCGAGGGCGTGTGGCCATATTTATCGATGGCTCGAATCTGTTTTATGCGGCTTTGCAATTAGGGATTGAAATTGATTACACCAAATTACTGTGCAGGCTAACCAGTGGTTCCCGGTTATTGCGATCGTTTTTCTATACCGGGGTCGATCGCACTAATGAAAAGCAACAGGGATTTTTGCTGTGGATGCGTCGCAATGGCTATCGGGTGGTTGCTAAAGACTTAGTACAACTGCCAGATGGTTCTAAAAAAGCTAACCTAGATGTAGAAATTGCCGTAGATATGATCGCTCTAGTGGGTGCTTATGATACGGCGGTGCTAGTTAGTGGTGATGGCGATTTAGCTTATGCGGTCGATTGTGTCAGCTATAGAGGTGTGCGGGTGGAAGTGATTAGTTTGCGCGCGATGACTAGCGATAGCCTAATTAATGTGGCCGATCGCTATATTGATCTCGAAGCGATCAAAGACGAAATTCAAAAAACTCCCCGCAGTCCTGGATATAGCTACCGTCCGCTATCAAGCATCAGTTTGATTGATGGAAAGGTTGAAGGCGCGTGATATTTAATAACTCAAACTCCAGCCAGCAGAAAATACCCAGTTTTCGTCTGGGCGCAATTCTGTTGCTGATGTTGGTAATTTCTGGCGGGGGACTGGTAGGGTGTCAATCCCCCCAACCTTCAGAACCAACTACTTCTGGGGACCAGCCACCCTCAGAAGAGTTTGAGAACACCCTCACCCTGGAAGATGTGGTACTCGAACAAGTAGACGAAGATGGCCAACTGCTGTGGCAGGTAGAGGCTAAACAAGCAAGTTATAGTCAAGATCAGAAAATTGCCACAGTGACTGAACCTGTGGGGGAACTGTTTGTCAAGGGTGAGTTACGCTATAAAATCGAAGCTAAACAGGGAGAACTGCACCAAGATGGTCAGCGACTGTTTCTCCGAGATGATATTGTCGCGGTTGATCTGGAAAATGGTATTGTTTTGCGCGGTCAAGAGTTGGAATGGATTGTTAATGAGCAAATTCTGATTGTTCGTGACAATGTGACCGGAGAACATGAAAAAATGCAGGCGATCGCTACTGAGGTCCAATTGTTCAACGATGACAAGCGCGTGGAATTTTGGAACCAAGTGGTGATCAACTTTAAGGAAGTAGGGGTGCAGCTACGCACTGATCATGTCATCTGGCGATGGGAAGAAGAAAGATTTATTTCTGACCGTCGGGTGGAAATCGATCGCCTAGAAAATATGGTGGTTACTGATCGCGCTGTCGCTAAAAGTGCCGAACTAGATTTAACTACAGCTATAGCCACTTTCAAAGATCATGTTCAGATTGCCCTGTCTAACCCGCCATTACAGCTTTCCAGTGATAAATTACAGTGGAACTACCAAGAACAAACTCTTAATTCCCCAGGGCCAATTACTATTATCGATCGCCAACAGCAATTGACTTTTTCGGGTGATCAGGGTTGGGGAGATTTGGACAACCAAATTTTTAACCTGATTGGTAATGTTCTGGGGGTGGCTCAAAACCCACAGGCTCAAATTAATGCTGATCTACTCACCTGGTATGTACCACAACAAGCATTTAAAGCTGAAGGTGATGTAATTTACCGCCAAGTTGACCCCCAGATGACTCTGCGGGGAGAAGTGGCCACCGGACAATTTTCTACTCAAACTGTCGTGGTCACTGGCAGAAATCAGGGCGATCGGGTAGTTACCGAAATTTTCCCCTAAACTAAATTCAATCAGGCTGGCAATTGATGTTAAAATAGCCCCACACCACTTGCGAAGTCAATAACCCCTATTCTGGCTTCAATTTTTCTCGCGATAAGTGAGAACGATTACATCTTGTAGGGATGATCCCCTTCTGGTAAAATCAATATCTAAAGTTAGTATAAAATACTTAGCTTACCAGATAACCAGGCCATTGTGTCAGTGGGGAGTCAGTAAGCTGTCTACCGATCGAGATTGGCTATACCTACATGGGTAGTCGCCAATTCTCAATTGTGACACTGGCCTGGGTTGTCCTGCTCAAAATAGAGTGGTTGAGCTTGTAAACAGTTTTTTGCTTAGAGGGAACCTATGGTAAATCAGCCGGATCGCGTAGTTTTAATTGGTGTTGCTGGGGATTCCGGGTGCGGAAAATCTACCTTTTTGCGTCGTATAACAGACATCTTTGGAGAAGATTTTGTTACGGTCATCTGTTTAGATGATTATCATAGTCTCGATCGCAAGCAACGTAAGGAAACCGGGATTACCGCTCTCGACCCCCGCGCTAACAATTTCGACCTGATGTATGAGCAGATTAAAACGCTCAAAAGTGGTCAATCTATCAATAAACCTATCTATAACCATGAAACTGGTCTGATCGATCCGCCAGAACGTATCGATCCTAATCACATTGTGGTTATTGAAGGTCTACACCCCTTGTATGATGAGCGTGTCAGAGGTCTGTTAGACTTTAGCGTTTACCTCGATATTAGTGATGAGGTCAAAATCTCCTGGAAAATACAGCGGGATATGGCTGAACGGGGACACCGCTATGAGGATGTTCTGGCTTCTATTAATGCTCGTCGTCCTGACTTTGAAGCCTATATCGATCCTCAGAAGCAATATGCAGATGTGGTCATCCAAATTCTACCTACCAAATTGATTCCTGATGATAAGGAACACAAAGTCCTACGGGTGCGCCTCATGCAGCGCGATGGAGTAGAAGGTTTTGAACCGGCTTATCTGTTTGATGAGGGATCAACCATCCACTGGACTCCTTGCGGTCGTAAGCTGACTTGTTCTTATCCCGGTATCAAGATGTTCTATGGGCCTGATGGTTACTATGGAAATGAGGTCTCTGTACTAGAGGTGGATGGGAAGTTCGATAACCTCGAAGAGATGATCTATGTTGAAGGTCACATGAGCAATATTGCTACCAAATACTACGGTGAACTCACCCATCTGTTGCGGGAACACCAAGACTACCCCGGTTCTAATGATGGCACTGGACTGTTCCAAGTTCTGGTCGGTCTGAAAATGCGATCCACTTATGAACGCTTGGTCGGAAAAGGTGAAAAAGTGGCGGCGGCTGTTTAGCTATACGCTATTTGATTTTAACTCGCCCTTGGCTATTCGCTGAGGGCTTTTTTTTGCCGCTGTCTTGATTTTTTATTCAATTTTAGGCAGTCCCAACCTAGGGGTTGACAAAAGGTGGCGATCGCGGTTACAATATTGACATATTGTTAAATAATTAAACATTGGCAAAAATAAAAAAATTACAAATATTCCATTATACTAGAAGTATAGCAGCAACCCCAGCCAAAGGCAACCCCTCCCCCCCAAAAAGGCCAATTTTTTCACAAAAGTTACAAAAGTTAACATAATTCCTAGCTTGATAATTCAAGTTGGGGGAAAAAGGACAGCACAGGACAGCACAGGACAATGCCTTCAGAGACGGCTGGGGAAGAGCATGATTTAATCTCAAATTAGGTTAATATTTTAGGGCAATATGGTATAATAAGCGAGAAGAGTTGAGGATAAACCTATTGCCAGATATGTCAAACCCAAGGAAGCCGCCCAAATCCTTGGAGTCCATGAAAGAACACTCCGCAGATGGGACGACAATGGCTCAATCGAGACCATCAGAACCCCCGCTGGGCAACGACGATACAACGTTGAGTGATATACTGCTGCCAAATCAGGCAGTGACAAACGCAAAGTCGTTATCTATGCCAGAGTTAGTAGCCGCGCCCAGCAGTCCGACCTCAACCGACAGGTGGCCGCACTGTCCAACCTCTACCCCGAAGCAGAAGTCGTCTCAGAAATCGGAGGCGGGCTCGACTTCAAGGGAAAGAAAATGCTGGCCTTACTGGGACATCATTTGTCAGGAGATGTCGGCATGGTTGTCGTTGCCCACCCAGACCGATTGGCAATATGGGGATTTGACTTGTTTCGATGGCTCTATGAGCAAAACAGGTGTTCACTCATGGTTCTCAACCAGACAAGTCTCAGTCCAGAACCAGAAATGGTTGAGGACATCCTCACTATCCTCCACTGCTTCAGTTCCCGATTATACGGACGGAGTAAATACAAAACTCAGGTCAAAGAAGATCCGGATTTACCCCAGCCCGGAGCTAAATCAAGTCTGGCGTAAATGGCTGGCCGCTTGTCGGTATTGCTACAACCAAGCAATTGCATTATCCCGGAGTGGTAAACGACTAAGCAAGTTAAAGTTACGCAATAAAGTGATGCAGAGCGACTTGCCTGCATGGGTCAAAGAAACACCCTGCCACATTCGGCAAAATGCCATCTTTGATGCCTATCAGGCTTTGATCGCCAGTCCTGATGCCAGGTTTAGAAGTTGTCGTGACAGCTCTCAAGGGATTAAGTTCAATAATACTAATTTCTCTTCAGGGAGTTGGTATCCAAGGCTCACGAAAGGATTAACTTTCATGGTTTCCGAAGCTATCCCTAAAACTTGCGGGCAAGGGACTCAGTTGGTGTTTACCAAAGGTCGATGGTTGGCGATTTTCCCTGAACCAGTTGCCGTTACCCCAACTGACGCTACTGGCGTGATTGCATTAGACCCGGGTGTGCGAACTTTCATAACCGGGTTTGATGGTTCACGATTTCTGGAATTGGGCTCCGGGGATATTGGACGCATTACTAGGCTATGTCAACATTTGGATGATTTAATGAGCCGAATCGCCAAGGAACCCTGTCGTTCAAGGAGGCGACGGATGAGGCAAGCGGCTCAACGAATGAGAACCAAAATCCGCAATCTAGTTGATGAAGCCCACAAACAAATTGCTCACTACTTGACTCACAACTACAGCCTAATTTTTTTGCCCACCTTCGAGACTTCCGATATGGTTGCCAAGGTGAAGCGTCTAATCAGGTCTAAGACTGCCCGCGCCATGCTGACATGGGCGCATTATCGATTCAAACTAACCCTGAGACATCAAGCCGAGATAACTGGAACCACAGTTGTAGATGTGACGGAAGAATACACCAGCAAAACCTGTACTCACTGTGGTCATGTGCATTCCCAGCTAGGTGGCTCAAAAGTGTTCCGATGTCCTGAGTGTGGGTTCACTCTACCCAGGGACTGGAACGGTGCTTTTGGAATCTTTCTAAAAGCTTTGCGGGATACCGCCTCTGTTACCTTAACGGGTAATAGTGCTATCGTTGCATTGTCCGGGAACAACCGGATAAATGTCGCGTAAATGTATCAGCCAATCCAATTTTCTGTTCTGAAGCGCCAGCGTTCGTTTCCGGTGTTAGCATCTAGGGCGTAGAGCAAGGTCAAATTTAAAAGTTAGCAAAAACCAGATGAATAATGTTGTTGATTATCTTCGAGTGAGCCTAATAGATCGGTGTAACTTTCGATGCCAGTATTGTATGCCGGAGGGTGCGGAAATTGACTATATCCTAGAGATGAACTTACTGACCAACGGGGAACTGCTGAAACTGCTGAGGGAAGTTTTTATCCCGGTGGGGTTCACTAGGTTTCGTCTAACGGGGGGTGAACCGTTGCTGCGTCCTGGGGTAACGGAATTAGTGTCAAAAATCGCGGGATTTCCAGAAACGGAGGATCTATCAATGACGACTAATGGTTTTTTGCTATCCCCGATGGCAGAATCTCTTTACCAGGCAGGTTTAAGGCGGATTAATATTAGCTTAGACTCTCTAGATCCTGAGATTTTTAATCAAATTATTGGTAATCGTGGGCGCGATCGCTGGCGACAGGTTTGGGATGGAATTCAATCGGCTTATCGGGTAGGGTTCAACCCACTGAAGCTGAATGTGGTGGTAATTCCGGGGGTAAATGACCATGAAATCCTAGATTTAGCGGGGTTAACGATAGACCGAGATTGGCACGTTCGGTTTATCGAATTTATGCCTATTGGCAATGGCCAGTTATTTGGCGATCGCGGTTGGGTAGCTTCGGAAACGTTGAGAGAGCAAATTCGGGGTCGTTGGGGTTTAGCAGAATCCCAGGTGCGAGGGAACGGACCCGCAGATGTTTTTAAAATTCCGGGCGCTAAGGGAACCCTAGGATTTATCAGCCAAATGTCGGAATGTTTTTGCGATCGCTGTAACCGAATGCGCCTATCAGCGGATGGTTGGTTAAGGCCTTGTTTACTCAACGAAACAGGTCAGATCGACCTCAAAACGGCTTTGCGGTCGGGTGTTACGGTGGAGGACCTACAAAAACAGGTTAGGGATTTACTAGGTATAAAACCGGAAATCAATTTTAAGGACAGGGACACAGGAACCCCCAACGGATACAGCCGCACGATGTCGCAAATTGGTGGTTAATGGAATTGATATTCTGATACATTTACGCGACATTTTTCCGGTTGTTCCCGGACAATGCAACGATAGCACTATTACCCGTTAAGGTAACAGAGGCGGTATCCCGCAAAGCTTTTAGAAAGATTCCAAAAGCACCGTTCCAGTCCCGTGGTAGAGTGAACCCGCACTCAGGACATCGGAACACTTTTGAGCCACCTAGCTGGGAATGGACATGACCACAGTGAGTACAGGTTTTGCTGGTGTATTCTTCCGTCACATCTACAACTGTTCAGTTATTTCCGCGCTTATGTCTCAGGGTTAGTTTGAATCGATAATGCGCCCATGTCAGCATGGCGCGGGCAGTCTTAGACCTGATTAGACGCTTCACCTGACTGGCCATATTGGAAGTCTCGAAGGTGGGCAAAAAAATCAGGCTGTGTTATGGGATGGCCAGGGATGCGACCCAATCAACCAAGGGGTTGAAGTCCTCACCGGGTAGTCCCCACGCCCATTTCAGCTCTATTTCATACCCGAAGGTCTCGCACCATACTTGGTATTATACCGTATTGCCGTAAAATGTTAACCTAATTTGAGATTAAATCATGCTCCCGTTATCAACTTTGTGTAACGGGAGAATGCCAATAATTAAGCCATACGGGAATAGTATTCAACGACGAGTAGTTCATTGATGGAAAGAGCGACCCATTCCCGTTCAATCACACCATTTACTGTAGCAGTGAGATTATTTTTATCTAACTCCAAATGGCTAGGGACGTTAGCTAAACCAGGATATTGAAGATTAGCTTTGACCATTTCGCGAGATTTGTCTCTATTTCTCACGCCAATGGTTTCGCCAGGACGACACTGATAGCTGGCAATATCTACAACTTTACCGTTAACGGTGATATGACCGTGGTTAACTAGCTGTCGGGCTGCGGGGATAGTGGGAGCCATACCCAGACGGAACACGGTGTTATCTAAACGCATTTCTAGGTATTGCAGTAAGACTTGACCGGTGGAACCGGAGGCGCGGCGCGCTTTGCGGACATAACGCAACAGTTGTCGTTCGGACAAACCATAGTTAAACCGCAGTTTTTGCTTTTCTTCTAAACGGACTGCATATTCTGAACGTTTGCGGCGAGCTTGACCGTGCTGACCAGGGGGATAAGCACGTCGGGCTGTTTTCCGGGTTAGTCCGGGAAGATCCCCTAAACGACGTGCAACCCGAAGCCGGGGTCCTCGATATCGAGACATCTAAGTTCCTCTCAACATAAAAATTTCACCAACCTTCTATTATAAGTTCTTAAAACCAAAAAGGGCAAGTGACAGAAGCGATCGCTTTCCAAAACGGGCAGTGGTATGATGAGCAAAAATTTGATTAGCTATATTTAGGCAAATGTTGAATTCCCAAAAATTGGCTTGGGGTCTTCCCCTGACAGTAGTTAGCCTGGTATGGGCTATGATTCCGGTAAAATCGGCGGCTCAGGGTTTCCCGTCTTATCGATTGGTGACAGAGGCTGATTATGCTAGATGTGTGCAACAATTGCAGGATGCTGGGGTGTCTCCTCGGGCTACAGCGACCGCTTGTGGTATGGCGATTAGACCTACAAATATTGGTGAGTGCGTGACTCTTATTACTCGTGATACTGGTATCGCTGGGGATGAGGCGGTTTTGGGATGTATGAATGTCCGCCGCCCGCAGGAGTTGGCTAATTGTGTGGTTAATATTACTAGGAGCAATAGTGAGGCTAATCCTTTAACTGTATTGGAAGGTTGCGGTCGCTCTCTTCTACCAGAGCGTTATGCTTCTTGTGTGGTGGGAATGGGTCGCGGTAGTACGGAATTTGCTGTCAATGACTTACTTAGGGTTTGTCTAAATCCCCCAGAACAGTTTACTGATAGGTTATAGGATGGGCTGGGGATGGTGGCTGCGCGCTATGGGCTAATTCTATGGCTAAGGCGATCGCAGCTTGAAAGCTGGAAGGGTCAGCAATACCTTGACCGACGATATCAAAGGCGGTTCCGTGGTCGGGGGAGGTGCGGATAAAGGGTAAACCAATGGTGGTATTAACGGCGCGATCGAATGCCATTAGCTTAACGGGGATTAACCCTTGATCATGGTACAGGGCGAGGTAAGCATCATGGGCGGCGGCTGTGTTTTGGCCATACCAGGCTTGACCGGGTTTAACCCATAATGTATCGGGGGGGATAGGTCCGTCTAGTTGAATTTGGGGATAGCGATCGCGTTTTTGTTGTATCCAGGGAATTAGCCAATCTTTTTCTTCGATTCCCAACTGACCGTTTTCGCCGCTGTGGGGATTAAGTCCAGAAACGGCTATTTTGGGGGTTTTAATACCAAAGTCCTGGTTGAGGGAGAGTATAAGTAAATCTAGTTTCTGGTCTAGGAGTTGAGGGGTCAAGGTTTGAGGGACTTGTGATAGGGGAATATGGGTGGTGGCGAGTAAGGTGCGTAAAGTCCAGTTACTATGGGGCGATCGGGCTACAAATAGCATTCCGTAGCGGTTAACTTGGGAACGCACCGCCAAAAGTTCCGTTTGTCCTGGGTAGTCATGTCCGGCGGCTTTCCAGTGGTTTTTGGCAATAGGTCCGGTAACAATTCCCTGAAATTGCCCTTTGAGGGTGGAGGCGATCGCTGTTTCCAAATAAGCAAAACTCGCCGCCCCACTGCTGGCATTTCCGACCCCAAATTTAATCGAGGATGGGGAGGGTCCGTCATTAATATCTAAAATATTGAGATGATCGGGATTAGCGATCGCTGGAGTAGTTTTCCTGAGTTGTTGATAGGTATTTTCCAACACCCAACGGGTACCCACCACAGTTATCTCGCAGTTTTCCGTCCAAGTGGAATTAGCCAAAGCCTTCAAAACCACCTCCGGCCCTATTCCGGCTGGATCTCCCAAAGTAATCGCCAAACGTCTTAACATTTATACCCTCAACTTAACATAATTTTATTATTGAGGTTCAGTCTCTCATAAACTGCGATCGTTTTACCAAATCTTCACAATCAGGATGTTAAATTTTACAATAGCCTCTATTTCCATTTAAGTCAACAGCTTATACTCAACAGTGTGTTAATTTTCAGGCTCATTCCCGACTCGACAGATTCAAATTGTATCAACCCAAAGTCCCTTAGAATACTAGCTATGAAAGTTGGAATCCTAGCAGGTGGATTGGGAACCCGCCTCGCCGAAGAAACAGAAAGTAAACCCAAGCCCATGGTAGAAATCGGAGGTCGTCCTATCCTCTGGCATATCATGATGCACTATGGCTACCATGGTTTCAAAGACTTTATTATTGCCCTAGGTTACAAATCAGAAGTCATTAAAAAATACATGGTAGATTACTGTTCTTTAAACAGTAATAAGCTCACCGTAAATCTAGGCACAGGCAAAGTTAACATTGATGGAGGCTACCGTCAGGATTGGATAGTTGAACTACTAGACACCGGGTTATATACCAACACTGGAGGGCGTATAAAGCAACTTGTTTCCCATGTAAATAATGAGACATTTATGTTAACCTGGGGGGATGGAGTCTCCGATATTCACCTCAAGAAACTATTAGAATTCCATCAAAGTCATGGCAAACTAGCCACCATGACAGTCGTGCGCCCCCCCGCGCGTTTTGGACTCCCCAAACTAGACGGAAATCAAGTAGTTGAATTTTCCGAAAAACCTCAAATCAGTGAAGGATGGATTAACGGTGCTTTCTTTGTACTAGAGCCCGGAATTTATGACTACATTACTGGGGATGATACGCAGTGGGAAAAAGAACCGCTAGAAAACCTAGCCAAAGATGGTCAATTAATGGCTTATCAATATGACGGTTTTTGGCAGTGCATGGATACTCTGCGAGATAAACGTCGGTTAGAAGCACTGTGGGAAACCAATCAAGCACCTTGGAAAACTTGGAGAGAAGAAGATGAAATTATTACTGACGGGACACAAGGGTTACATCGGGACAATATTAGTCCCAATGCTGTTAGCAAAAAAGCATGAAGTTATTGGACTAGACAGCGAAATATTCAAACAGTGTACATTTGGGGAAGGGATTACAGAAATTCCCGAAATATGTAAGGATATTCGCGACATTGAAGCCTCAGACGTTGAGGGTTTCGATGCAATTTTGCACCTAGCGGGACTGTCAAACGACCCCCTAGGAAATCTAAATCCTGACTTAACTTACGAAATCAATCATCAGGCTTCTGTCAAGTTAGCAAAACTAGCCAAAGAAGCCGGAGTAAGTCGCTATATCTTCTCATCATCTTGTAGTAACTATGGCGCAGGAGGAGACGACTGGCTAACAGAGGAATCACCTTTTAATCCAGTCACCCCCTATGGTATTTCCAAGGTAATGGTTGAACAAGATGTTAGCAAACTAGCAGACGACAACTTTAGTCCTACTTTTCTGCGTAATGCTACAGCATATGGTGTTTCTCCCCGTTTGCGGTTTGACTTAGTATTAAACAACCTAGTGGCTTGGGCTTTCACTACCGGGCGGGTTTATATCAAGAGCGATGGTACTCCCTGGCGACCAATTGTTCATATTGAGGATATTTGTCGCGCCTTCATTGCTACCTTACACGCCCCGCGAGAAGTAGTGCATAATCAAGCCTTTAATGTCGGTCGTAATGAGGATAACTACCGCATCCGCGACCTAGCCAATATGGTCGAAGAAATTGTGCCTAATTGCATCATTGAATATGCAGAAGATGGGGGGCCAGATAAGCGTTGTTATCGGGTAAATTGTAGCAAGATTTTAGAAGCCTTACCAGAATTTCAACCAGAATGGAATGCCCGTCGTGGTGCATCAGAACTCTACGCAGCTTATCAAAAAATTGGACTGACTCTCGAAGAGTTTGAGGGTGAACGCTACAAACGTATTGCTCACATTCAGAAACTCATTGGAGAAGGAAGTTTAGATAATAGCTTGCGTTGGAAAAGCCCGGTAAATGTCTTAGCCAAGGCTTAAATCATCTGCTGACTATCAAAAAATGGTATCAGAAACCAGTTAGTTAATAGTAGTTAAAAGTATGTTAAGCTAGTCAATCTTTTTAACTTAATTACTGCCTAAAAACTCTCAAATAGCTATAGGTTTCTGATTACCTAATTCAGTCCGTGTCAAAATATTCTCATCCTGTAGCAATCAAACATCTGTAAAATATGCCTAATTCCATACCAGTCTGTCGTTCTTGTGGTTCGGAAAACCTAGAACTAATTATTTCCTTTGGCTATACTCCCCTAGCTGATGGATTAATCACCCGCGAGAATATTGATAAACCCGAATACACAGCCCTTCTGGATTTAGTATTTTGTCCAGACTGTGGACTGGTTCAGATAACGGTTAGTGTTCCCCCGGAAATTCTGTTTGGTCGAGATTATCCTTATTTTTCGTCGGTTTCTCCTTCCTTACTGAAGCATTTTGGTGATAGCGCCCAAAACATTATTAAATCCAGAAAATTAGATAGCAATAGTCTGGTAATTGAGGCGGCGAGTAATGATGGATATATGCTGAAAAACTTTCTGGAACAAGGGATTCCGGTTTTAGGGATTGACCCCGCGACGGGTCCGGTAGAAAAAGCCAGAGAATCAGGAGTTACCACAATTCATGATTTTTTCACTAAAGATTTAGCTGAAAAATTACATTCTGAGGGCAAAAAAGCGGATGTATTTTTAGCCAATAATGTTTTGGCTCATGTGCCGGATTTAAATGGCTTTGTGGAAGGTATTTATACGCTATTAAAGCCGGATGGTGTAGCAGTAATTGAAGCTCCGTATGTCGTCGATTTAGTAGATCATTGTGAATTTGATACTATCTATCACCAACACTTGTGCTATTTTTCAGTAACCGCCCTTGATAGGCTATTCCGCCGCCATTTTCTGTATTTAAATGATATTCAGCGGACGGCTATTCATGGGGGTTCTTTGCGGTTGTTTGTGGAACCCAAAGAGGCGGTTAAAGATTCGGTGATATCTCTGCTTCAACAGGAAAGGGAATTAAAGGTAGACCGTATGGACTATTATAGAGATTTTGTCGATCGCATAGAAGTTATTAAGGATAATTTACTGAATATTCTGTGGGACTTAAAGCGACAGGATAAAAGGGTAGTAGGTTACGGTGCGGCGGCGAAAGCGACGACATTGTTAAGCTATTTTGGTATTGATAAAACGCTGTTAGATTATGTGGCGGACTTAAACCCCTTTAAACACGGACGTTTTATGAGTATCAATCATTTACCGATTGTACCACCTTCGAGATTAGTAGAAGACCAGCCAGATTATGTTTTAATTTTGGCGTGGAATTTTGCGGAAGAAATTATCAAGCAGCAACAGGCTTACCGAGACCGGGGTGGTAAGTTTATCATTCCCATACCTGAGCCCAAAATTGTAGATTGATTATCCCCAAATCGTGAGTTAAATAGCGCCCATATTGTTGTTTATCGGTCGTCAAATAATTAGGAGATAAATATGAGTAGTCAATCGGTCGCTAAGGTAGCGAATACTGAACCTGAGTTTAAGTTAGTTGAGCATACTTGTCCTAACTGCGGTCATCAGGAAATGTGGGTTTTCTATGAGGTGCGGGATGTGCCTGTTCATAGTTGTTTAATGATGCCAACCCGACAGGAAGCCTTAGATTTTCCGCGCGGGGATGTGGTGTTAGGATACTGTGAAAATTGCGGTTTTATTACCAATACGGCATTTGATTCTAAATGGTCAGCCTACGCCCCGAATTATGAAGACCAGCAAAGTTTTTCCCCGACATTTAATCAGTTTGCTCTGGATTTAGCGAATCGGCTGATTGACAAGTATAATCTCCGTGATAAAGATGTAGTTGAAATCGGCTGTAGCAAGGGTGATTTTTTGGTGCTAATGTGCGAGTTAGGGAATAACCGAGGGGTAGGTATTGACCCTTCGGCGGTGGTGGGACGAGTCCAAAGCCCAGCCACGGAACGCATTAGGTTTATTCAAGACTATTATTCAGAGCGCTACACTGAATATGTAGGGGATTTTATCTGCTGTCGCCATACTTTAGAACATATCTACCCAACGGCTGAATTTGTGGGGACGGTGCGGCGCTCTATTGGGAATCGCCCAACTTCTGTGTTTTTGGAAATTCCTGATATGGGTCGAGTTCTCAAGGATTTGGCTTTTGAGGATATCTACTATGAGCATTGTTCTTATTTTACACCAGGAACTTTGGCTCGTTTATTCCGCGCTTCTGGGTTTGAGGTGACGGATGTATATTTAGCATATAGTGACCAATATCTGTTAATTGAGGCGGAACCTGTCTCGGATTTGTCTGGGAAAATTCATCCTTTTGAGGAAAGTCCCGACCAAGTTAAACAGGATATGAGACATTTTGCTACTCATGTGCAAGGTAAAATCAACCATTGGAAAGAACATCTACAAATCGCTCAGGCAGAAGGAAAGCGGGTTGTAGTTTGGGGTTCTGGCTCTAAATGTGTGGCGTTTCTAACGACTTTGAAAACTGAGAATCAGGTGCAGTATATTGTGGATATTAATCCTCACCGACACGGACAGTTTATTCCGGGTGTTGGTCATGAAATTATGTCGCCGGAATTTTTGAAGGAATATCAGCCGGATGAGATTATTGTGATGAACCCGATTTACTGTGCAGAAATCCAGAAAATGCTGGATGATATGGGGGTATCAACAAAACTGATTCCTTTGAGTTAATGGGGGTGGTGACCGGGTCTGGGTGGCGCTGATAGCTATTTTTGGTGCGATCGCTACCGGTTCACCCTAAAATAGATAGGACAATTGTTAGACTTGTACAGGAGATCCCAAATTTATGGCTGGTGAAATTTTCAATGCGGCGTTTCTGTCCTTTGTTCTGATTCTGGTGGGATTAGGTGGCGGGTTCCTCCTCCTAAAAATCCAAGGTGGGGAATAGTCACCAGAGGCGGAACCCCACTAAGTAAATCAGGAAGGAGTTATCCGTTGCTGATTGGTATTGGCGCTAATGGTAGTTATAGCCATTGGCGCTAGTCCTGTTTGATAATTGATAATTGACCATAAAGGCATAAGTAGGGTGTGTCCCACCCGGCAAATGGTAATCAATAGGGGATAATTGACCGCTGGCGCAGTCCCACTGGGGACTCTAATCTGAGCAAATTATGAAGTTTTGTAAAAAAATGAGATAATCTTTGATAGTATTTTAAGTAAAGTTTAAGCCCCATATTGGTTATTCATGACATTATTAATTGTTGGTGCCACAGGTACTCTAGGTAGACAGATAGCCCGCCGAGCATTAGATGAAGGCTACCAGGTCCGCTGTTTAGCGCGTAGTTACAAAAAAGCTGCTTTCCTAAAAGAGTGGGGTGCAGAACTGGTTCCGGGGAACCTATGTGATCCAGAAACCTTAAAACCGGCGCTAGAGGGGGTAAAGGTGGTAATTGATGCGGCGACGGCGCGCCCGACGGATTCGCTGAGTATTAAAGATGTAGACTGGAAAGGGAAAGTGGCCCTGATTCAGGCGGCTAAAGCGGCAGGAGTAGAGAGATTTGTGTTTTTTTCGTTCCTGGATGCGGAAAAATATACGCAAGTGCCATTATTAGAGATTAAACGCTGTACAGAAAAGTTTTTAGCTGAATCTGGCCTTAAATATACAATTCTGAGACCCTGTGGCTTTCTGCAAGGCTTAATTGGTCAATTTGCGATCCCGATTTTAGATGGTCAGTCTGTATGGGTTCCGGGGGTAAGTTCTCCGATCGCCTATATGGATACTCAGGATATCGCTAAAATCACGATCCGGGCGTTATCAGTTCCGGAAGCGGAAAATAAAACGTTTCCGGTGGTGGGTTCGAGAGCTTGGACAGCGGATGAAATTATCCGCTTGTGCGAAAGACTGTCAGGGAAACAAGCCAGAGTCACGCGCACACCTAACAGCATTGTCCGTATTGTCCGCAAAGTTACTCGATTTTTCCAGTGGAGTCTGAACATTTCGGATCGTCTGGCGTTTGTGGAAGTTCTAGCGACGGGTCAACCTCTGAAAGCGTCAATGGATGAGACTTATCAGATACTAGGTATCAACCCAGAAGAAAATACCACCCTGGAAAGTTACCTGCAAGAATACTTTGGTCGGATCATGAAAAAACTGAAAGAGCTGGAATATGAACGAGAAAAACAGAAAAAACGTAAACAAAAGCGCAGCCCGTTCAAATCGTAAGAAGATTTGGCTGTAGGCTTTTGTTGTAGTAGGCTAATGGAATCGGTCAGTTATTTGGCTGATTGTGGTAAAATGGGGCGCTAAGTAAATTAGCCCCAATGATTGTTGCTCAACCATTATTAAGTTTATCCCCGTGCCAAAAGTAGGGATTCTTTATAACGATGCTAAGGCTGCTGCTTGTCGCAGTGCCATTGAATTAAAGGACAAGTTAACCAACCTGGGTTGGGATGTTTTTGTGGCGACAGGAATGGGGGGGATTTTGGGTTATTCTAATCCCGATCGCCCTCTGTGTCATACTGCGATCGAGGGGTTAGCGCCGCCAGAGTTCGATCGCGATATGAGCCTTGCTATTGTCCTAGGGGGAGATGGCACTGTTCTTTCTGCGTCCCGACAATTAGCGCCCCAGGGTATCCCCATGTTAGCGGTAAATACAGGCCACATGGGATTTCTGACGGAAACTTATCTAAATCAGTTCCCCCAAGCCTTAGAAGCGGTTTTGGCAGGGGAATATTTGGTTGAAGAACGGACAATGCTATTGGTGCGGGTATTTCACCAGGAAAGTTTGCTCTGGGAGGCTCTCTGTTTAAATGAAATGGTGCTACACCGGGAACCGATGACCTGTATGTGCCATTTTGAAATAGAAATCGGTCGCCATGTTCCGGTTGATATTGCTGCTGATGGGGTGATTATTTCTACCCCGACTGGCTCTACGGCTTATTGTCTGTCGGCGGGGGGAGCAGTAGTTACGCCAGGGGTGGGAGTTCTGCAATTGTTGCCAATTTGTCCCCATTCTCTGGCTTCGCGGGCTTTGGTTTATGCAGACCGGGAAGTGGTGACTATTTACCCGGCTAGTCCTAATCAATTGGTGATGGTGGTTGATGGCAATGGCGGATGTTATGTTCTACCAGAATATCACGTCCGAGTTGAGCGATCGCCTTTTCCGGCTCGTTTTATTCGTCTGAAACCACCGGAATTTTTCCAAATTTTGCGAGAAAAACTAGGCTGGGGACTCCCTCATATTGCTAAACCTACTTCTGTGGAACTACCTTGAGGCAACTGAGTCGAATTAACTAATTTTACACGGTAAACTGTTCCCCTATGAATGCGATCGCCCTAGATTCCCGTGCCTCCATATTGATTATTGAAAGTGATCAACTGTTGGCGGAAAATATCAGTAATGACTTGCACGAGTCCGGCTACTTTCCGGTAGTGGCTCACAATACCGCCATGGGTTTACATCAGGTAACGGAACTGCAACCAGCTTTGATTGTCATAGAATTGATGCTGGGGGGAGAGTCGGGATTGTCTCTGTGTCGCCATCTCCGGGAAATGGGCTGCACTGCGCCTATATTAATCTTTATGGCTCGTGATACCGTTGATGACCGGGTGGCTTGTTTGGAATCAGGCGCTGATGATTATTTTCTCAAACCCTATCGCTGTGAAGAGTTCCTCGATTTGGTGAAGCTATATCTCAAATCGGAAGATAATCACTCCGATATGTTGCGGTTTGCGGATTTGGTCTTAGATTTGGCGACCAGACGCGCTATTCGTAACCATCGGGCGATCGATTTAACCATGAAGGAATTTGATTTGCTCAAATATTTAATGGAGCATCCTCGGGAAGTTTTGACTCGTGAACAGATCCTGGAAAATGTCTGGGGATATGATTTTTTGGGAGAGTCTAATGTGATTGAGGTTTATATTCGCTATTTGCGACTAAAAATTGAGGAGGAAGGGGAAAAACGATTGATTCAGACTGTCAGAGGTGTAGGATATGTTTTGCGAGATGCCTAGGTTCAGTGGCGGTGCGTCCGGGGGGTGGCGCATGGATTGGCGGCGATTGGGATTAAGTTGTGTGACTATTACCTGGTTTTTGGTAGGCTGTGATACGCCAATGGTGTCTGTTCCTCCTAATCAGTTGGAACAGGATATGGTGCCAGTTTTTAGTCAGGGTCAGATGCTACCGATTACGGCTAAAGCTATGATTGGCGATCGCGAAATTCAGCTCGAAGTGGCGAGAACTCCTGAACAACAGACTTTGGGGTTGATGTTTCGGACTTTCCTCCCCGACAATCGCGGTATGTTATTTGTCTTCGCGCGCCCTGAGTTTGCACAGTTTTGGATGAAAAACTGTAAGATTCCTTTGGATATGATTTTTATGCGTGATGGGGTGGTTCGTTATATTCAGGTTAATGCTCTCCCCTGCGAGGCTGAACCTTGTCCGACCTATGGACCTACTAATGTGATGGTGGACAAGGTGATTGAGTTGCGAGGGGGACTAACTGAGGAATTGGGGCTACAATTGGGCGATCGCATCTCCGTTCGCTTTCTCAAATCTCCATAAAATAGTCTTTAGCCACTCCTATTGTAAAACTTTGTAAATTATGCTTGCCTAGTCCCAAAATGGTGCTATATTACCAGTATAGGGACACAAAACGAAGTTAATTCTTTGAGTAACCCAGTTTCGGACTTAGAGCCTGTGTCCGCCTGCTTGAGTCCACTTGCAGCGTCTGAACAGTGTGTTCGAGCTATAACTTGTTGGCATCGTCAAAGGGGTAAACTCCCGGCCTGGAGGCTCTCGTAAGTTGAGTTTGTTTGGGATCGGTGCTATAAACGGAGCCTGTATCGGCTTGATTTCTAAGGTGAGTTCCCTGAGTCAGGGTTGTTGCAAGTTTTGTTAACCAAATTTAGATCCTATCATTTTTCTGAGTAACTTATCCAACGTCTGCTTGAGTCAACTGAGTTTACTCAGTCGGTTTAGAGCCTAGTAGCCTTCTACTAGGCTTTAAGTAGTTTAGGGGTAATGCGATCGCCACATCTGGGAAAGTTTGACGAAATCAACCGAAAAAGATTAAAATTTAAGCTCTCGTATCTTCAGCCTCATATTGTCAAAACATTAATTGAATTGAGGGAACAATCATGCCTAAAGGTTCTTTTGCGACAATGCACGCAGAGACAGGGGAGCCACAGATATCATTTTATTATGAAAGTGGTACAGTTGAAACCTTCAGTCTGCCAATTTCTGCCGCTGAATTAGCCCAAAAATTGCCCCAAATGTTATCACAAAGGTGGGTAACTTTCCATTTGATTGATCAAACCGTTTTGGTCTGTATGGCTAAGGTGACTAAGGTGGAAGTCAAGCCGCCACTTCCCCAAATTCGAGATCAAGCCAGTTTCGCCAATGCTCAGAGGATAACAGCCTTACAAAGGGGAGCCGTCGGTAAAATTGGGGTACAGTAGTAGTCTAAGTTAATTCGCAGGTGCATCTCACATTTTTAAAAAATTGTCATAATTAACCATGCCTTTAGTAAGTTTAATTCAAGCAAGTTCCTATGAACCATTAGCCTTACGCCATTCTTTAGAAGCCTTATTGGAACCTTGGGGAGGTGTGAGAAGATGGGTGAAGCCAGGCGATCGCGTTTTATTAAAGCCGAACTTATTAACAGGTTCTCGTCCGACCAAAGAATGTGTCACCCGTCCCGAATTAGTAGCCGAGGTGGCGAGGTTAGTTAAAGAAGTAGGTGGTCAGCCATTTTTAGGAGATAGTCCAGCCTTTGGGAGTGCTTTAGGGGTAGCCAAAGCCAACGGTTATTTACCCCTAATTAGGGAGTTAGACTTACCCGTGGTGGAATTTCACGGTCGCCAGTATTCAACCGCTACCCAAGAGTTTGAACGGTTGCGGTTAAGTCGGGAGGCTATGGAAGCCGACGTTGTGATTAACCTCCCCAAGGTGAAATCTCACACCCAGCTAACAATGACTCTGGGGGTGAAAAACCTGTTTGGTTGTGTTCCGGGGAAAATGAAGGCCTGGTGGCACATGGAAGCCGGAAAAGATGCCGATCGCTTTGGTAGAATGTTGGTAGAAACCGCTAGAGCGATCGCCCCAGAATTGACCGTTATTGATGGTATTATCGCCCATGAGGGAAATGGTCCGAGTAACGGGGAACCCCGCTTGTTGGGCTTGCTAGGAGCCTCTGAGGACGTTTTTGCACTCGATAGGGCAATGGTAGAAGTGTTAGGGGTACAATGGGATTTAGTCCCCACCCTAGTGGCCGCGAAAAGTCTAGGGTTGTGTGGGGAATTAGAGGCGATCGCCTTTCCGTTGTTGCACCCGGATGATTTACGGGTTGACGATTGGCGACTCCCCGACAAAATGACCCCCATAGATTTTGGCTTACCAAGGGTAATGAAATCGACTTTCCGCCATCTATATATTAAGCTAATCCGGGAGCGAAGACAAGCCCTATAGGTTTTGGTTTAGGGGTTTTCTGAGAATAGCTACCGATTGTCCCAAGTTACCTAGGCTTGTTTGCGATCGGCCATCATCCCAAGTAATTGTTGACAACAAGGGGATATGGGGTTTATCCCCATCATGGATAGCATCAATATTGAGTCCCAGATGTTGAGTCCAGGCACGAATTGCATCGCGATCTATGAATTGGTCAATATGTTTGTGGGGGTCTGGATTTTTAAGCATTTCCTCGAATACAGACCAGTGTGATGGAATTCTAAACTCCAGAAAACTGATGATAATACATCCTCCGGGTTTAAGCACTCGATTAGCTTCAGCTAAATATTTATAGCTATCCTCATGTCTTAAATGGGTAAGCACCGAAAAAAATACCACAAAGTCAGCCACTTGATCTGATGCTGGAATACTCAGACTCTTGACCTTCACAAACTGCCAATCATTCCGATTGCAAATTTTACGTGCATAGTCCAATAAATCCTGAACTAAATCGATACCTAAGTAGCGAATGTCAGGAATACCCGCCAAAGGACCAGCCAAACGCCCACTTCCACACCCTACATCAATCACCATTTGACCTGGTTTGAGTCCCTGTTGTCTAAGTAAACCTAGTTCCAGTTGACCTACAGCTAGAAAGTTTCCGCCAATAGCTTGCTCGTATGCTTTGTCACTAGCCAAAACATTCTTGAGTTTTTGGAGGTGTTTAGTATATGTGTCACTATATACATTATATTCAGTCATGACTAATTTCATCCTGTGATAATTGATGGAAAAATCTGCCTTATATTGTGAATATTCAAGGTGTCAACCTAAGTCAAAATCGATCCTCCCATCATTTTTTGATAGCGTCGGTTCCACTCCGCCGCCATAGCCGGCCAACGTTGGAGGGTGTAGTCTTTCTCGATGACTTTTTGTGCGGCTTCTCTGGCTAGTTCCAAAACCTCGCGATCTTCCACCAAACTAGCCAAAGCGAAGTCAGGTAAACCCGACTGACGAGTTCCCAAAACCTGACCGGGACCCCGTAACTGCATATCCATTTCAGCAATAAAAAAGCCATCCTGGGACTGTTCCAAAACCTGTAATCTTTGCTTGGCTTCCGGTGAGGAACTCCCCGACATTAACAAACAATAGGACTTGTGAGCGCCACGACCGACCCGACCCCGTAGTTGGTGCAATTGTGACAAGCCAAACCTTTCCGCATTTTCAATTAACATCACCGTAGCATTAGGAACATCAACCCCAACCTCCACCACAGTTGTCGATACTAGGATATGAGTTTCTCCATCCCTAAATTTAGCGATCGCCGCTTCTTTTTCCTGGCTACTCATGCGACCATGCAATAAAGCGATCGCCAATTCCGGGAAAATCTTAGTTTGCAATTTTTGATGTTCTTCAACAGCCGATCGCACATCCAATTTTTCCGACTCTTCCACCAAAGGTAAAACCACATAAACCTGTCGTCCTTGTGCCACTTCTCGGCTAATCAAATCGTAGGCTTCCTGACGTTTACGACCAGATAACATAGTAGTTTGAATTGGCTGTCTTCCCGGCGGTAATTCATCCAACTGACTCACATCGAGATCTCCGTGTAAAGTGAGGGATAATGTGCGGGGAATAGGAGTTGCGGTCATGGTCAAAACATGGGGTGACTCACCTTTTTGTTGTAACTTAGCCCGTTGATGCACCCCAAAGCGATGCTGTTCATCAATCACCACCAACCCCAACTTATGAAAATTCACCTGGTCTTGAATTAACGCATGAGTTCCCACCAAAACCGGCAATTCTCCCGTTTGTAATTGAGCATGAATTTGGCGACGTTTAGCAGCCTTAGTCGAACCGGTCAACAACTCAACCGGAAGGTGCATTAAATTCAACCAACCCACCAATTTTTGATAATGTTGTTCCGCCAAAACCTCCGTCGGAGCCATCAAAGCCGTCTGATATCCTGCTTGAATTGCCGCCAACATTGCCACCACAGCCACCACAGTTTTACCCGCCCCAACATCTCCTTGAATTAAGCGGTTCATAGGTTCTTCCGAATTGAGATCCGTCAAGATTTCTCCAATCACTCGTTTTTGAGCCTTGGTTAATTCAAAAGGCAAGATTTTATAAAACTGTTGGATGAGTTCACCTTGGGGGAGGAGAGCCGCGCTTTTTTCGTTGGTTTTAGAAACTTGTCGCCGCTGCAATAAGCCGATTTGCAAATAGAAAAATTCATCAAATACTAAGCGTCGTCTAGCCGAGGCTAACCAGTCGCGGTTGGGGGGGAAGTGAATATTAGTGATAGCATCCGAGATTTCAATTAACTGATATTTTTCCAGCAATTTGGGAGGTAATGATTCCGGGAGTTTATTAGCTGCTGGTAATGCCGCCAAAACCGCCTTCCTGAGCAAATCCGCCCCAATGCCATCCGACAACGGATAAACCGGTAAAACCCGCCCAATTTTCATGGAAGCCGCACGACTATCAACCCGGTCTAAGACTTCCAATTCCGGGTTATCTAGGGTAATGCCATATTTATTTTTTTTCACCAACCCAGAAGCCGCGATAATGGCTCCCGGAGGATAGTTATATTTTTGTTTATGTTGCCAGCCTTTATTGCTATAGCGATTTCCGGCAAAAAAACGACTAATTTTGAGTTGTCCGGTTGCGTCTTTCACCATTAATTCTAAAATAGTGAGTTGGCGATTTTTGGGGCTACTAAAACAATTACACCGCTTCACCTGTGCGACAATGGTAACAGTTTCCCCAGGTGCTAATTCTTTGATGGGGACTTGGCGCGCGTAATCAATATGGTCGCGGGGATAATAATAGAGTAAATCATAAATGGTATAAATTCCCAGCCTGGCTAAAAGGTCGCTATTTCTAGGCCCGACCAGTTCTTTTAAACCCTGGTCTAATTGGGGAGATTTTGGCGGGGTAACTTCCTGGGTAATGCTGCGACTGCGAGGGGGAGGGGATGGCTCTGGGGGCTGATTTGGGGCGAGTTTTTTCTGAGCTTCTAACAGACGCTCGGCTTGGAGTAAAAAGTTGCGAGTTTCGGCGATCAAATGCTGTCTATCTTCGGTGATAAGTTGGGAATATATAGCAAAATCTCCCACCAATTTCCGCCCCAAATCATGAGCTTCTAGGGGGATAATTTCGATGAGTTTATCAATGCTGATTTGTAAAAATTCATGAAATCTATACTCTTTGCCCTGAATGTTATTAAACCCACGTTCTGCTTCTACAGATAGGGCTTTTTGGAGACGAGACCAATCGGGTTCATAGATTGCCATAGGTGATGAATTTTAACTGATTTGGATTGCCAACTTGGTTGATATTATAAGGGTTTATTGGTGCATTAATCAAGCTCAAATACTTGACAAATTCAGAAATTGCAGATATCATGAAACCATGGGCTATGGTGGCTATTTATGACCATAGTAGATGACTATTTAATCAATATAGCATATTTGCGCTAGGTCTGATAAACCCTTCCCAGAAAGGGGGTTTATATGACTATCTCTGGTGAGGTCGGACAAACTCTGCCAGAAACCAGGTTTGTTTCCCCCCAACTCCCAGAAACCGGGTTTGTTTCCCCCCAACCTCCCAGAAACCGGGTTTCTATGACTATCTCTGGTGAAGTCCGATCAACTAGGGTTTTTCTGAGGGTGAATTAGTGGATTAATTTAGATTAACTACTTGACAAACCCAGAAATCTGAGATATTATGGTGGTGATGGGTTATGATAGCCCATCTTGACTCTAGCCTAGCTAGGTAGGTCAAGGTAGGCAATCAAAGGCGATCGCATTTACTGCTCCCTACTCATCGAACCAACTAGAACGCCAAGCCGCCTCAGCCTGTAGGACAGCCCTTTCCCGCAATTTCTTCTGATAGTTGCGTCCCAACTGGTTGAGGCGTTTAGCCACCTGGCGGATTTTTTGTCGTCCAGCCATCACCCTAGGGTCAGAAAACTCGATTTCCGATATCCGCAGATGAACGGTAATCAGTTGAGTGACGCGGGAGGTCTGTTCCTCATTTTCATCTTCCGTCTCCACCATGAGAGTCAACAAATTGGGGGTATTACCCGCCGTAGCTTCCAGGGGAGGTTCAGTTTTAGAAGCGGCTTCGATGAGGGCTACAGGCAACTCCTGGGGCATTATAGCATATTCCTGCAACAGCAAGTTAATCTCATGGGAGAGGCGATGCAGAATTTTAGTAGTGGCTTCGTCAATGTTTTCTTGCCAACGCAGAAGATGGTAGGGCGTAATTAGTAGGGGTTTGGGACTAGATGGAGAAACGGATTTAAGAGGAGAAATTGAGGGGCGAAAATCTTGATTTTCTTGGCTTTCCGTCTCTGGGGATGGTTCTGAATCCTCGGATTTTTGGGGGTCATTCTCATCTGGTTTTTGCTGAGAAATCGGCGCACGGACTAGATTAAATAACCGATTTTGCGATCGCGAAACCTGATGGCGAATTTGTGATTGTAGTTCTTGCCGTCGCGAGAAAGACAGCTTTAAAAAGGCTTCTGGATAACCCTGAGTGCATAAATGATAAGTAGCCAGGATGAGTTGCTGTCGCAAGCCCTCACCCAAAACCTGTAGATAATCACTATAACATTGATGTAATTCTTGGGCAATATCAGCGATCGCATCTTCGAGGGCTGCGATCTCCTGTTCAATTTGTTTAACAGATCCGGCCATAGTTATAATAGGGGGAACATTAGAGCAACACTAAACAAAAAACCCCGATCCATTCTGATTATGCCATCAGATCGGGGTTAATTTCACCAAAACTTAGAAATTGAGAGTCGATAGGTTATGCCTTCCCACCAGTTTGGGCAGCCACTTCATCAGCAAAATTAGTCTCTTCTTTTTCCAGACCTTCACCCAAGACAAATCTGGCAAACCGACGGACCTTAATATTTTCGCCCAAAGTAGAGATAGTCTGCTTAATGAGTTCCTCAACCGAAATATTCTGGTCACGGATATAGGGTTGGTCTACCAGAGACAACTCTTTGAGTCGTTTATCAATACGACCCTGGACAATTTTCTCTTTAATGTTGTCAGGCTTGTTACCGAGATCATCACGTTTCATCTCGATTTCCTTTTCCTTAGCCACCATAGCAGCGGGGATATCATCCACCGAGACATATTCAACATTAGGACAAGCCGCAATTTGCATGGCGATATTACGCACCAACTCTTGGAACTCTTCCCGACGAGCGACAAAATCGGTTTCGCAGTTAACCTCCACCAGAACACCAACCCGACCCCCGGTGTGAATGTAGCTACCGACTATCCCTTCAGTCGCCGCACGCCCAGATTTTTTGTCAGCGGAAGCGATACCCTTTTGTCGCAGCCATTCGGCGGCTTTAGTCATATCGCCATCATTTTCCTTGAGGGCTTTTTTGCAGTCCATCATACCCGCGCCAGTTTTATCGCGCAGTTCCTTAACCATCTTTGCAGAGATTTCAGCCATGTTTAATCCTTTAATTGCTTAGTTAAATTGCCAGTAACCAACACTTGTTAGGAAAGTTTAACAAATGTTTCACCAAATACCGAAACCTGGCTCGGTAGAAGTCTGGGAAGCCATAGCGCCCCCCAGACCCTCGACTATAGTTGTATTAACCTAATCATCAGAGTCATCATCAGAGTCATCATCAGACTCATAATCATCACCAAATTCCTCGTCATCGTAATCGGTATCCGCGTCGTCGTAATCATCATCATCAGCGCCAACAGCAGATACCCCGTGACGGCCTTCATAAATACCATCAGCCAATTTACCAACAATCAGCTTAATGGCACGAATAGCATCATCATTAGCGGGAATATGGATATCAGCCAGGTCAGGATCACAGTTAGTATCTAACAGAGCAATAATGGGAATCCCCAATTTCCGGCATTCCATGACGGCATTATATTCCCGGCGTTGGTCTACCATAATCACGGCATCGGGGACTCGGCGCATTCCTTTCAGACCGCCCAAATATTTCTGTAGCTTACCCATTTCGCGACGCAAAACCGCCGCCTCTTTTTTGGGGAGATAGTCTAACTGACCGCTATTTTCTCGCGCTTCCAAGTCTTTGAGACGGTCTACGCGAGTTTTAATTGTCACCCAGTTGGTCAGCATACCCCCCAACCATCGTTGGTTGACATAATAACCACCACAGCGAGCAGCTTCCTGGGCGATAATACCAGCAGCCTGTCGTTTAGTTCCCACAAACAGGAATTTTTTGCCTTGTTCAGAAGCGCTTCTGACATAATCATAGGCATCATCCATCAATTGAGCGGTTTGTACCAGGTCAATGATGTGAACGCCGTTGCGTTCTGTGAAAATGTAGGGAGCCATTCTAGGGTTCCAGCGTCGGGTCTGATGCCCAAAGTGAACCCCAGACTCTAGCATATCTGCGAGACTGATAACTGGCATGATTAATTTTTCTCCTTTTCGGGTTAATCCTCCACCCAAGCGCCGATCTGTAGGGAGATTCCCCACAGACACCCGAACTCTTGGATGTGCGAGTTGAGACAACTTGACGATTATAGCAAATACTGCACCACTGGCGATCGCCTCTGTCACAGAAATAGAGATTTTTTCAGGAGAGGGGATAGATTAACAGCGATCGCATTGTGTGCTTTAATAGACAAAAATCATTGGAACTTTGAAAATATGGCTAAAAAATCTGGTGGATTTCCCTATCCCTTCCGTACTTTCTGGGCGATCGTCCTGTTAGGAATTAACATGGTGGTGGCTGGCTACTACTTCCATATCATTCAGTAGTCTTGGCTGATTGCCCTTAATAAAGTCTATGCTGCCGATCCATTAAGTGGGGTTCTCCCCTACCAATGGCGGCAGCATTTTGATGCTTTAACAATAGGTGCTTATAAGTTATGATACTTATAGGTTGCTGGGTTCTGCTTTTGAAAGATACTACGATAGATGAGCTATTGAGATTTGATAGCTCGAATAGGTTGATGGTTACTATCATCGGAGATTTGACTGAGGTTGGCAGTGATAAAAGTCCGGCTACTCTGTGAATTTGCAAAGGCGATCGCATGATAGCCATAACAACCTAAATGCGATCGTTACTCTGGGTTAGTTGTGATTGTGATCACATCGGCTCAGTCCCTATGTGGTGGGGGTTTGGTGTTGGGTTGCACCCAACCTACGGTTGATGTTGATGTTGATGTTGGGTTGCACCTAACCTACGGTTGATGTTGGGTTGCACCTAACCTACGGTTGATGTTGGGTTGCACCTAACCTACGGTTGATGTTGGGTTGCACCTAACCTACGGTTGATGTTGGGTTGCACCTAACCTACGGTTGATGTTGGGTTGCACCCAACCTACGGTTGATGTGAGGATTTTTCTTTTTCCATGCTGTCAAATTAGGTGGCTCGGAGCCTTTATGAATCTTTCGCATGACGTGATTTTTGTTTATTGATCAGGAGTTTGGCTTTCATCAATTCTAAATGATTGGCGTGCAATTTCTCAGTTAATTGTGAAAGCAATTGTTCAGCCTCGGTTAGGTTGGCGTTTTGTATGGCATCTAGCAGATTGTTCAGTTCAGTATCAATGGTCTCATTACGGATACTGGTATCCATGACATCTAGTAAAACCGTATTAGCATCTTGCCCATACTGGGAAGGCAATTGTTGCAATTCACCATTGTTTAAGGTGTAAACCAAGATATTTTGACAGTCGCTGATGATAAGAGGTGAATGGGTTGTTAGCACAAATTGACAGTTAGGAAAAGTGTCGATGAGGCGATCGCAAAAACTACGCTGCCACGAGGGATGTAAATGCAAATCGACTTCATCAATCAAAACGATACCATCACCTTTTAAAGGATTTTCTAGGGCGGGGTTCAGCATAGCTAGACGGCGAGCAATATCACCAACTAGAGCCATCAGAGATTTTTCGCCTTGTGAAAGTTGGGCGACATTTAGGGTTTCACCGTTTTTGTCGATCGCCATATAGAGACGAGGTTTGCGACGGACTCTCAGGTTGTCCAGATCCGGCATAAATCGGCTAATGGCGGTGCGAACTGCCGTTAATTGCCTATCTTTAGCGGAGGCATTTAGTTGCTGCAATTGCTCCCATACCGTTGAATCGGTTTGTAAGAGAGGTATGATTTCGTTCCAAAAGTCTTGAGGAATTGCTGATTCATTCTCAGTATCTTCTCTTTCTCTAAACCATTCAAAAAAACGGCGAAAGTCTACACCCTGATTTAAGGCGTTATCGTAGCCATCTAATTGCTTAAAGCTGTGCTTAGTCCTAATTTTTAGGGGCATATCCAGCACGACGCGCTCCACCGGATAAAAGGCAATTAGAGGTAGGCTTGTTTGGTCATTATCGCTGAGATCATCACGATAAATATTAGCCAAACGAGTGCAGTCGTTTAGGTTACTATTATAGGGGGATTTTCGCCCTTTTTGGGCTTTGGCTAAAGTCCATTTAAACTGATGATTAATATTGCTGATGTCGGCATTTTCTGAGGGATGATTATTATCATAAACCTCGATTTCAATGCTGGCAAAATTAGCGGAATTAAGTATAGAATTTTCTGGGATAGGGTTGCCACTGCCTTTTTCCGTGCGTAAACGAGCAGTGAACCAGCTAAGAGAGGTGGCTAAAGCGGTGAGAATGGAGGATTTACCCGCGCCATTTTTGCCCACGAATACGGTGATATTGCTGGGGTTTTGCTGGGTGGGTGCTAAGGAAATTTCCAGATTTTTAAATAGCCCAAAATTTGTGAGGATGACCCGTTGGATTTCCATCGCGATCGCCTTCAAACTCACCCCTATTATTATCTCCACATTGTCGCACAAAGTCAAGTCTTTGCTGTTTGTTAATCATACTGTTTCCTATGAACCAGGCAACAGTAGGGGCGCGGGGGTACAAGCGACGGCCCACGGCGACTACGGGGGAATCTCGCCTACATACTACGGTTGATGTTGGGTTGCACCCAACCTACCTTTGATGTTGGGTTGCACCCAACCTACCTTTGATGTTGGGTTGCACCCAACCTACCTTTGATGTTGGGTTGCACCCAACCTACCTTTGATGTTGGGTTGCACCCAACCTACCTTTGATGTTGGGTTGCACCCAACCTACCTTTGATGTTGGGTTGCACCCAACCTACCTTTGATGTTGGGTTGCACCCAACCTACCTTTGATGTTGGGTTGCACCCAACCTACGGTTGATGTTGGGTTGCACTTGCAGTTCATCATCACTGGGGGCGGGTTCGGGACGTTTGGCGATGCCTCGGAGTCCAGTCAGAGTGCCAGAGGGAATAGGATGAATGGAGGTGAGTTGTTTTTGCTGGAGAAATTCGGCGAAGTCCTGGACTTCTGGGATTTGGTTTTCTGGAAGGGTTTGAATCAGTTGATTGAGTTTTTCGGCGGCTGTCATAGTTTTTAGGCAGTCAGTTGGTTGGATTGGGTTGGATTTGTTATATTATCCCCGATCGCTTTATGACTTGGTTTTCCGTTTGGCAGACTTTTGGGCTGGGGTGGGTTGGCTGGTCATTTTTGTATATAAATCAAACAGTTTTTCCAGGCGTTCGGTGTCGTTTTTGAAGCGACGACCGATGTAAATTCGCTCGATAATTTCATCGTTGCGATCGTGCGCTTCCCGCACTAGGGGGAATTCAATATCCATCCGTTTGGGGTCGTACATATCGGCAATTGTCGCGGGGAAATAATGTTCTCTCGCTAATAGGATATCTTCGGCGCAACGGTTGAGGTCAGCCTTGTTTTGTTCCGTGAGAGTGGGGACTGGAAAGGTGTTATAGCAAGTAGAAGATGTGTATCTAATCCTATCTTCAAGTTTTCCAGATACAGCCCTTACCCAAGATAAGTGTAACGTCGAGGAAATGATTGCAAGAATGTAAAGACTTGGCTCTTGAATTATGCTGGCAGCGTTGTTGATTACATAGCTTTCATCCAAGTATCCAGCAGTAATATAATCGCGCCTTTCGGAAAAAACTGTTGGGACAATAATTTGATGTGAATTACGCTTATTAATCCAAGCAAATTTATGTGGACGAGAAATTGCTGTCTGTGCTCTCGTCCCAGAATTTTCACGATATTTTCTAACTTGATCGACTCGCTTGTATATTTCTGCATTTTCCAGAGCCTCACTTAGGTTCTCATCTTCAATCCACAGACACCATCGCAGGTTTCCTTTGATGAATTCTCCAGAACCTAAATATGGAAGGATATATTTTGCGAATCTTCCACTATTAGCTTTAATTATTTCGTCTCTTTGGTTTCGATTAAGTATTAAATGTCCACCGTCTAATGCACCACTTCCATCAGTAATTACAGAATCAAGACCGACAGGGACTTTTGTGCTTTCCACAAAGACACTTTGCGCGTTAAGAAGATAAGCATTGATATTTTCAACAGTTCTTAAGCTGACTACACTATCCTTATCAATCTCATAAAGTTTACGGTTTTTAATTGGAGGATTGCAGAAACCAACTATAACAACAGAAACTCCTGCATTATGACTCGCTAGGTTAGCCCATTTAAAAGACGTATGAGCAAAAGAAATTTCTTGACCACTTTCATAAATGAGTGGCCATAGAATAGAAGCTTGTACTCCTTGACAAATTGAATTGGTTGCCACAAACGCGCTTGCTGTCGGTGTAACCTTGCTATACTCTGATGCTTTTATGAACCAACCACAAACATAATCAAGAGGCTTCCATATTTTTATTTTAGAAGCAAATAATAAACCTATATCTTCTGTTTGTTCTTTCGTGCGCCAATTACTCCCTTTGTAAGGCGGATTCCCACAAATATAAGTTTCTCCGCCCTCATTTTGAAAATCAATCTCCGCCTCGTCTTGGGTTTCCCCCCACAAATCCAAATCTTGACGCTGCACCTTTACCCCCGTTCCCGTGGGCGGACAAAGACTCAACCAATCCAAGCGCAAGGCATTCCCACAGGTAATCCAATTATCATTTTTCAGGGGCAAAAAATCGGCCAACGCCAACATCTGCCCGCGATGCAACACATCACACTGATACTCAGCAATAATCAAGGCTAACCGGGCAATTTCTGCGGCAAAATGGCGAATTTCTATGCCCCGAAAATTGGTCAAGGGAATCTGAGAAGGGCGCTCCGGTTCCCCCCGCCGACGGTTAATTTCCGCCTCAATTTTCCGCATTTCCTTATAAGCAATGACGAGAAAATTCCCGGACCCACAAGCGGGGTCAAAGACGCGAATTTTGGCGAGGCGTTGGCGCAAATTCAACAACTTGCGGCGATTCTCCCCAGCCGCCTCCAACTGCGATCGCAAATCATCCAAAAACAAGGGATTAAGCACCTTGAGGATATTGGGAACACTGGTATAGTGCATCCCCAAAGCGCCGCGCTCCTCCTCATCAGCCACCGCCTGAATCATGGAGCCAAAAATATCGGGGTTGATTTTTTTCCAGTCCAAATTCCCGACATGGAGCAAATAAGACCGGGCAATTTTGTTAAAACGGGGAACGCCCTCACCCCCAGCCCCTCTCCCAGAGGAGGAGAGGGGAGTAAGAGTTTCTTGTCCCCCTTCTCCCGGTTGGACAGAAGGGGTTAGGGGATGAGGGAAATTCATCTCGTCCTCACCCCCAGCCCCTCTCCCAGAGGAGGAGAGGGGAGTAAGAGTTTCTTGTCCCCCTTCTCCCGGTTTGACAGAAGGGGTTAGGGGATGAGGGAAATTCATCTCGTCCTCACCCCCAGCCCCTCTCCCAGAGGAGGAGAGGGGAGTAAGAGTTTCTTGTCCCCCTTCTCCCGGTTTGACAGAAGGGGTTAGGGGATGAGGGAAATTCAGAGCGCCCTCACCCCCAGCCCCTCTCCCAGAGGAGGAGAGGGGAGTAAGAGTTTCTTGTCCCCCTTCTCCCGGTTTGGGAGAAGGGGTTAGGGGATGAGGGAAATTCATCTCGTCCTCACCCCCAGCCCCTCTCCCAGAGGAGGAGAGGGGAGTAAGAGTTTCTTGTCCCCCTTCTCCCGGTTTGGGAGAAGGGGTTAGGGGATGAGGGAAATTCATCTCGCCCTCACCCCCAGCCCCTCTCCCAGAGGAGGAGAGGGGAGTAAGAGTTTCTTGTCCCCCTTCTCCCGGTTTGGGAGAAGGGGTTAGGGGATGAGGGAAATTCAGAGCGCCCTCACCCCCAGCCCCTCTCCCAGAGGAGGAGAGGGGAGTAAGAGTTTCTTGTCCCCCTTCTCCCGGTTTGGGAGAAGGGGTTAGGGGATGAGGGAAATTCATCTCGTCCTCACCCCCAGCCCCTCTCCCAGAGGAGGAGAGGGGAGTAAGAGTTTCTTGTCCCCCTTCTCCCGGTTTGGGAGAAGGGGTTAGGGGATGAGGGCCAAACGCTTGACGGATAACAGCTAATGCCTCATCTAAATTCGTTTCAACTAACTCACTAGATAAGCGAATTACCCTCAAGCCTAATGACTCCAGCAATTCCTGTCGTTGTTGGTCTGCCTCTTGCTGCGATTTATGAATACCCCCATCGACTTCCACAATTAGCCGTTCTGCACCACAGAAGAAATCAACAATGAAGACTCCAATCGGCTGTTGTCGTCTAAATTTCCGTCCTTCTAGTTTGCGTCCACGCAGGCCTTGCCAAAGGATATGTTCACTGGGAGTGGGTTCTTTGCGAAATTGACGGGCAACTTCAGTCATTTTCTTTTTCAGGGCAGGGGGAACTTCCCAGTATTTGCCCTCACCCCCAGCCCCTCTCCCAGAGGAGGAGAGGGGAGTAAGAGTTTCTTGTCCCCCTTCTCCCGGTTTGGGAGAAGGGGTTAGGGGATGAGGGAAATTCAGAGCGCCCTCACCCCCAGCCCCTCTCCCAGAGGAGGAGAGGGGAGTAAGAGCTTCTTGTCCCCCTTCTCCCGGTTTGGGAGAAGGGGTTAGGGGATGAGGGAAATTCAGAGCGCCCTCACCCCCAGCCCCTCTCCCAGAGGAGGAGAGGGGAGTAAGAGTTTCTTGTCCCCCTTCTCCCGGTTTGGGAGAAGGGGTTAGGGGATGAGGGAAATTCAGAGCGCCCTCACCCCCAGCCCCTCTCCCAGAGGAGGAGAGGGGAGTAAGAGTTTCTTGTCCCCCTTCTCCCGGTTTGGGAGAAGGGGTTAGGGGATGAGGGAAATTCAGAGCGCCCTCACCCCCAGCCCCTCTCCCAGAGGAGGAGAGGGGAGTAAGAGTTTCTTGTCCCCCTTCTCCCGGTTTGGGAGAAGGGGTTAGGGGATGAGGGAAATTCAGAGCGCCCTCACCCCCAGCCCCTCTCCCAGAGGAGGAGAGGGGAGTAAGAGTTTCTTGTCCCCCTTCTCCCGGTTTGGGAGAAGGGGTTAGGGGATGAGGGCCAAATAGCCCCCCATTCACATAAGGAAACACATTCGCCCAATTGCGAATCCCAGCCGCTTCTCGCTGGTTGTGGGGGGTCGCCATCGCCCGAAATAGCTCCGATAGCACCTCATCGGTATTGGCAGCATCGGCCGCACTCATCTGGGCGATCGCATTTGTAAATAACTTCTCACTGTGGAAAATGTTGGTATCTTCCGCAAAAAAGCAGAAAATCAGCCGCGCCATGAAATGGTTAAACTTCTCGCGACCTTCCGCTTTATCCCAGTCTGGATTCAGCTTGAGTAACTCCACATACAGCCGATTGAGGCGACCTGTTGCTTTGATATCAAAGGCATTCTCGCGGATTTGCCACACGGTGGTAATCCCCGCCAAAGGCAGGAAAAAGCCGAAATGGTCGGAAAAGTCCGGGTAATCACAGGCGACAGTCTCCCCATCGACCAAACTTTCCGCCTCAAAACTTTTGCCGTCCGTGGCGAGAATAAACTTGACTTTGTAGCGAGTGGTGGCGGGACTCTCGCGCAAGGCTGTTAAGGTGGCGGTGACTTCCCCCTCTGGGCAGACTTTTAAATGGATATTGTGGCGCTGAAGTACCCCACCGGGTAAGTCCGATTGATTGGTGCTGTGGCGATCGCTTTTCAGGCGCTTGATGGTGGTCGCCTTATTCCCAAAGGCTTCCAGGAAGCTATAGGGGAAGGCTTCGGGGTCAAAAGGTGCTTCCGCGAGTTGGGAAACTGCTTCCTCGATTTCAACAGCATTCATGGTCACAAATCCAAAAGACTGGGGGTTCTTTCTCAACTTTAGCTAATCACTAGACCTCTCTTCCCGTAAAGTGGCAATTTCCTCTAAACTTAATCCAGTAGCTTGGGCGATCGTCTCATCATTCAGTTGACCCAATAAATTGCGAGCCGTCTCACGTTTTGCTTCTTCTCGCCCTTCTTCTCGCCCTTGTTGTCGCCCTTGTTGTAGTCCCAATGCGATCGCGCCTTGTTGGTCATAAATAAACATTTCCCGCCGCTCTAACTCTTCCAATTCCTCTAGGGTTAATCCAGCTTGATTAGCAATTTCAAAGGCTTGATTGAGTTCGGGGATATCATCCATATTTTCAGGAATAGAAGAGAGCGATCGGGCATACTTCATAAAATAAATCCATTTATCCGTCAGGGTTTCCAGTTCGTTGAGTTCTTTGGTAAACTTCGGCAATTCCACAAAGACTAACTCCATCCCATTATCTGGGTAGTACCAGCCCTCAGACTTCTCGCGATAGACAAACCGGGAAATCAATTGATTTTGTCCGGGGAACATATCAAAGTCGGTCAAGGTTAAAGCAATCACAGGTTTTAGGTCTCGATATGCTTGTCGTCTCCGTTCCAGTTGAAACGCATAAGTTTTCGCCGCATTAAATAAAACCCGCTTCCCAGAAAACTGCACATTCAAAACCTGAATTTGAATAATCACCAATGTGCCGTCATTCAAGCGCGCTTTAACATCGAGATAGGTATCTTTTAACCCTTCCAGTTGCGGGGGCAAATTCGGCTTAATGATTTCCAAGTATTCAATAGTGGAATTTCCCTCATAGACCAAACCATTGAGAAAACTGATTAAGATGTTCTTGCTTTGTGGCGAACCAAAGATTTTTTTAAAAGCGTAGCCGGTTTTGGGGTTAATAAATATCATAGCCAGCCTACCCAACTCAGGTTCATGTTTGGGAACTAATTATAGCATAACTTGTGTATTTTGGAGTTCCCCCTGTGTCTAATTCCTGGGGAGTTTCCATTTGTGCAAGAATTGTTGATTGAATATGCCCAAAGTAAGCCAGCATATTAGGAGATTGAGGTTGAGACTATTTTTGATACCCAACGAAATCATTATCAAATTGTCCATTTTGGTTGGCACCATCAGCGATGGATTCATCAGGGTGTCATCCATTTAGATATCCGCCATGAGAAAATTTGGATTTTTTGCAATTCAACGGAGCATGATGTGGCGGAAGATTTAGTCAACTTGGGTGTCCCCAAGCAAGATATTGTGCTAGGATTTTACCCGCCTTTTATGCGAGAAATGAGCGATTATGCAGTAGGCTAAAAGTAGAGCAACCAGGGCAACATTGATTGCATCAGGAGTGCATGGGTTCATTTTCATAATTGGCGGGAGGGGCAATAATCGGGTTTTTCTAAGTTATCAGACTATAACTTAGCCAATTTGTTTGCATTTTGTTCTATCCAGGAAGGGGTTATTTAAAATAATTTTAAATGCTTTTGTTCCAATACTCTAACCCAGTGAAAATCACATTTTCTAGCCACTGATGGAAACGGGGAACTAAATTTTCTTGCTCATCAGCATAGGAAAATTGAAATGGAGAATCAGTTAAAGGCTGAAGATCGCTAATAGTTGGTTCTCCTTCTTCACCATGATCTCGATGATAAGCACAGGCGCTACAAATTAGTAACCCCCGGTGTTCATGTCCGAGAACATGAAAAGAAAGAAGAACTGTTATAGATGCTTCTATATTAATTACCAATTGAATCCAAGTATGATAGTTCCGCAGGTTGGCAAAATATCCTAATTGTTTGGCAGTTTCAACCACTTGATAGCGATGATAATAATATCGAGAGTCGCCCACTGGGGCTGCAATTGTAAAAACGGCGGCATCAGTTAATATATTCTGAACAGATAGTTTAATGTCCTCGGCAATTTCTTGGAATCGCTGAGAAGCAATATCAAATAAGATGGTAGCGAAACTTTCGGCTTTTTGACATTTATCCTGGACTGAAGCCAACTGATTTTGTTTCAATTTATCAGCAATAGCCGAGACAATAACTTGAGTCCTTCTAGTCTCTGATAAAACTTGTTCTGACAAACCAAGACTTCTTAAAAATGCTTGCTTTTGACTCTTAGCAAAAAGATTAATTAAACTCGATAAATCACCGCTATCTGCCTGTTCCAAAGCGGCAATATAAACGGAGCGATCGTCCCGGGTTATCACTAAAGGAAACCAACTCGCTTGGATGCAAACTAAACTGGCTAAACAACGAGCAACCCGACCATTTCCATCTTGAAAAGGGTGGATTTGGGTAAATCGATGATGCAACCAAGCCGCCTCAATTTCTGGGGGAACTTTTTGTTCTTGATGTTGATGATGTAAGGTGATTAATAGATCCATTTCCGATGCTACTTGTTCCGGCGGACAATACTCGTGAATTGTGCCATCTGGTCGGAGGGGGTTATTGGGTTGACGTTTCCAGTCGCCTTTAATTAAGGGAACCCTAAAGATTTTTCCCTGTGGGTTTAAGGCTTCTGTGCTTTCCTGACTCTGGGTTAAAACTTGATGTAACTCCTTGATATAAGAAGTAGATAGATTTCTTTGACCCCCAACAAAATTAAATAATCCCTCAATGGCAGCCTCTTGATCTTTAATGAGCGAAACGACCTGTTTAACTGGAATATCTGTAGAGCCGTGAGGGATTAATGCTTCATTAATTCCCTGTTCAATTAACAAACGAGTGATGCCGCGATCTATGGTGTATAAACGCTCAATAATTCCGGTTTCAATGGCGATTTCCCGCCGCAGCTTTTCGCTAAAGGTTTGAAACTCTCCCGATTGACGCAGGCGATCGGCTTGCTCGTTCCAAACGGTGACTAAAGGTGGCAGTTCACTACTAGCTAAATCTTGCCAGTTGGATGGCAAATCTTCAATGGGTTTCCACAACATAAATTTTATGGCTATTGATTGCTAAAATATGTTATCATACTCTCATATGTGCGAGACGTTTAGGAGTCAAATAAGGCTGCAATGCCTGAAATAACCTCCTAGAGGGAAAATTAGACCTTCAACCAGTCTAACCCCTTAACTGTATATATGTCCCAACGCTTAGAGTATAGACTAAGCAAGGCAGGGAACTCAAGGTCAATCCCATTTAAGAAATCACAAGAATACCGTCCAAGTATACTTAGGAGGAGTACTTCAACCCACTTGGGGTGATTTGGGAAAGAGTAAAGGCGATAGCCACCCCCAGTTTCAGAAATCACAAATCTGGGATTGAAGCGGGGAACGGAAGGCGTAAGGGAAAACCTATTCCCAAAATCCGACCACTGCCAACCATCCATGATTAGGGAAACCGAATGTCTGGCTTGAACCATCGTCAGTATGAAGCAGCGAAACAGGTTGAAACGCTGCGTTCAAAAGAACAAGGGGAAAAGAAGAGGTGTTTATGAGCCATCTTCACAGACCTTTAAATGTACCCCGGTGGATAGGACAAATCTAAAGATGGAATGCCCATATATACGGAACGTTGAAACCCCTGTTAGGCTCTCTACGAGTACATCTCGTAGAGTAGTGAAAAGTGTAAGCGTAAGCCTATAAGGGGAAGGGATGTGACTGAAAGCCAATGCCTAACTGTAATGGTTGGGATATGCCCACTAGTCACGGTGTGGATATAGAGACCGCGATAAGTAATAGTTTAATGGCGAAAGCGAGTTTAAAGACTAACGCAAGCATATAGCTATGAAAGTTGAGGTCATAAAGCAGGGGGTCGTAACCTTGTTCCTACTGACAAAATAGGGTATCCACATCAGGAGCCGTGTGATGTGAAAGTATCAAGCACGGTTTTGAATGGGAGTTGGGAAAGGTGACTTTCCTTTCGACCCCTACCAGCACAAAACAGGAAAGTTAGGACGTATAATGGAGAGGACGAGATGACTAAGAAGACCAAAAATGCCAGCCTCCTAGTTTGAGTTGTGGTTGGAGTTCATCTTAATTCCAACATTGAAGCCAGGTCAGACTCTAGTATTGGACAATGCAACGTTTCATAAAGGGGGGCGGATTGCTGAACTGGTGGAGGCAGCTCAATGCCGTTTACTCTATCTTCCGCAGTGGGAACCTGCATCACCCTCCCAGGGGTTTCTCCGGCGATCGCCATTTTAACTTGCTCAACAAACAACTCAGCACATTGTCGGCGCAAACGACCCTCACTGATATGAGCAATATGATTTCCGGTTTCATAAACAACCGCCATTGGTAACAGCAAATGGGTTCCTTTTTCCAAAAAATCCCTAAGTTGTTCCATGACTAAGCCTCGCTCATCATTCAATTTAGGAATATTAAGAACATTACAAAAAACCGAAGTATCGACAATCGAAACATCGGCCATTAGTGAGCCTCCACCATGGAATTAAGCGAAGTCAACCAGTCTAGAGCCTGCTGTTTTTTGTTCTCATTTCCTGGATGCTGCTTGACAAAACGTTCTAACAGTCCCCGAGTCATTAAATGACCCACGGAACCCTGAGCAATCAGTTCCGGGTAATCGGGAATATCTTGCAACCGAATTAACTGACTTGACCCATCATCAGGACTGCGATAACAAAATTCAGTCTCAGGAATTGCCTCATCAGGAAGAGCATCTAATAAAGCCGGATTATGGCTACTAATGAGAATACGGAGGTTACGTTTTCGAGCAATTTCAGCCATCCGAGACAGTAAGGCACTCGCACGACTCGGGTGTACACCATTATCGATTTCTTCAATGACTACTAAACTTTCTTCCGGTGCAGAAAGTAATACTGCTGCAATGGATAAAACTCGCAGGGTTCCATCAGACAATCTGGCGGCATCATAAGGAGTTGCCACCCCTCCAAAGGTTTCAGTGAGTTGTAACATCACCTCATCCCGAGGGGTTTCTAAAAAACTAATCTCCTCAATCTTCTGTTCTGGAAGACTACAAACAAAGTCTAAAACCGCCTGCTTAGAGGTTGTAGATTGACATAAATTATAAAGAACTCCCGATAAATTTTGCCCTTTCTCCCGCAAAATTAAATCCGTTTTGTGACCATAGTTTCTCATCAAGCTAGGCTCTGGTTCTAAAAACACAATTCCACTTAACCAACGGACATATTTTTCGCAAACATTCGGGATAATTTCTCGACTTTTGAGATTTTCGGGTCGAAATCGAATGGAACTTAAAAGTTGGGTAAAAACCGCCAGATGACTACTACAAACCAGGCTCGGTTTTTTGCCGCCTCTTGCAAAATTATTATAAGTCACAAAAATATCACTTCCTGCCCCTTGCGGTTCACTGGTGATTTCATACAACGGAACTTTAGAAGTTGAACTGGTAATCCGTTCTTGCATAACCTGCAAATGGTTGTCTGAACTGAGTCCGAGTTGAATCTCAAAACGTTCCCAATCGGGATGGTTTGTCAAGCCAGCTAGTTGAAATGTCTGCTTTCCTCGATATCCCAAATGTTCGACATTACCTCGAAAGAAATTATCTCCTTTTTTTTGCGGATTTCTGAGCAATCCAAGTCTTTCCCCAGTGGCAAGCCGAGATAAAAGCCGCAAGGCTTCAATAACATTACTTTTACCGGAAGCATTGGCTCCAATTAATACCGTAAGCCGCCCTAAGTGCAATGTCGCCGATTTATAACTTTTGAAATCTTTTAACTCTATTTCTGTAATCATCGTCGTTCACTCCGTTGGTGAGTTAAACTATTAAACTCTGCGGGTTCCCAAAACCCATGGGAAAATGTCCATTGTGGGAACCCAATTGCTTTTTATTACTAAAATGTGTTATGATACTCTAATAATACTGGCTGTTTCCAACTCATATTGGAATTGCTCAATGGTGCCGTCTTGGATTTTGGCGATCGCCTCTTCAATGGCATCTAATGGCACTAGAAACCACTCTCTAGGCTGGACTGGGAACTGAAAACGATCCATCAATTCCAGGTCTAATCGCGCCCTGGCGAAAAACTTATGTAGGATAAACTCTAGCTTTTTCGGGTGGATATTTGCCAGTTGAAAAGTGGCTACAATTTCCACATCTGCTAACAGATAGGTAGGGTCATGCTTTGCCTTAGCAATCCGCTTTTTAACATCCCCACCCGTCACGCCAATTTTATGAATAATCGACCGATTTTTGGCTATAAAAGGCTCGTCAGATAGGCTCCGCAATACATAAATATAACCCGTGATTAAATCATCATCATCTGATTTAACTTCTGGTTCCGGCTGACCGGAAAATAAAGGCCCCCAATCCCGCCGATCCAGCTTAGTGATGCGGCGGCTGGTTTTATCCTTATTTAAGGCTCGCTGAAGTGATCTAAACAGAGGATTGCTCTCCGTGCCATTATCATAAATTACCCGGAGCCTATAATTTCTCAGACCATAGTCAGTGATAAACATCTCCCCCGTCTCTGCTACCAGAACTTTTTGACCATCAAGAATAAACAAATCCCCTTGATTAATGGTGGCATAATCCTGATATTTGACGGCTTGGCGATCGCCTGTTTTTAACTGACGCTGAACTTCCTCAAAGATGGGTTTAAATTCATCAAAATTCTGGCAGGGAAACCGCTGGGCAATTTCTTCCGCCGCCTTAATTTCTTGACGCGATCGCACATGAGTTAACTGGGTGATATCATTTTCGGGAGCAGCATCAACCCCCAAAGAAGCCAAAAGCGCCGCATCAATTTGGTCCTCTTCCAGGTTTTCTGCTAAGGTAAAACTGGCATCATTTTCCAGGTTTAAAAGTCCTCGGGAGTCCAGAGGTTCAAGGAGGGCGCGACATTCCGCCGATTCCCGCAAACGTTCCAGGCGCACTGCATAGAGGCGCTCGAAAATATCCCGATCGCCCATAAGTTGAGGAAGTCTACCTTTTTCGGCAACAAAGCGATCGATTTCCTCAAACCCAGCGATAATCCGTTCTTCTCTAGGGGAATATTCGCGAGTCGCTTCCGGGGCGATATCTATCCCCAACTGTGCCAACAGTTCTAAATCTTCATCAGTGGTAGATTTGGGCGGGGATTTAGCCATTGTTTTCGTCCTGGTGTTCAGGTTCAGCAATGCTCTCCTTTTGTTCTGGCGGGTTTTGTAACTGTTGGATTAACCAATTGGCAGCAGCGGTGTTGGTTTCGGTGTTCAGCCGTTCTAGGGTTTGTTCTAAAAGGGTGATCGGCAACCCCGTCAATACTTGGGACTGGGCGATCGCTTCATAATGCCCCAATGGAGTCAAGCTAAAGGCAAAAATCCGCCGCCCTTTCACATCAACCACCCAATATTCAGAAATCCCTAAGCTGGCGTAGAGTTGCTTTTGTTCATCCAGGTCAAGGCTGAGGGTAGTATCAGCAATTTCCCCCACCAAGTCCGGCAAACGGTGGCGACGCAAGTCAATCCGGCGCGGTTCTCCGGGTTGCCATCGGGGAATATTATCACCCTTGTACAGCACTAAATCTGGCGCACAGGCGTGGGTATCCGGGCGTTCAATGACACAGCGTCCATAAGATTGCAAAACAAACTCAGGGTGTAGGAGTACCCAAACAGAGAAAATCATCGTCATCAAATCACTGGACGAGGCATGATTGGGTCCTTCTCTGTCCATATCTACCCACAACCATCCTTGATGAAATGAGATTTTTTGCCAGTCTATATCCCCGTTATCCCGGATAGCCACATAGTCTTGCCAGGTGGCGTTGTGGCGTTGGAGGATGGAGTTTGGGGGGGTGGTTTTTTCTAGGGAGAGGGTCACGGATTGTCACCTCCAGATGAGCTATCAATTGATTTTAGGCTTTTTTTTCTTCCTTAACTTTCCGTTGCAGAAAGGCAACCCCTTCCGCCATGCACTTTTCCCAAGGATCGGCGGCGGTGAGGGAAGGCAACCGACCCCTTTCCTGTTTGAACTGTAGCGCCCGCTTTGCTAACTCTCGCGCTTCTTCTACCGAGAGATTGACTCGCTTGGCGGCGATCGCGAAGCGTCCCGGAGGGAATCGCCTCTGCTACCAGTTTCAGCCGTTCCGCACTCATGGACTTAGCCAGAATCGCGTATGCTTCCCCAAAAGGATTAATCCGGTCAATCATATCAATATCGAGGTCTGTCACCGATAGGGCAAACTGCCGCACCCCGTCAATTAGGGCGGTATTTTTCGGGGCTAACCCGTCCCCTTCGTTACTGGTTTTCTTAGCTTGTTGTACCAAATTGAGAGCGGCGATCGCGTGTTGGCGGACGGCTTCGCGATCGCCTTCATCCAGGTTGGGGAATTTCTGTTTAATAATTTTACCCATCCGTAGTTGGGTGAGTTCCTCTGGCACCAATTCCTCATCAAATAGACCGCGCTCGATACTCGGCTTATCTTGGACAAAAGCCGTCACCAATTCCGTTAAATCTTCCCGACAAATGCGGGAGGCTTCCGGGCTTTTTGGTAGGGCTAAACCCTTAATTTCTAGCTGAATTTCCCCGCTTTCTGGATTAACTCCCACATTGCATCGACTCGGATCGTAGCCACTTTCTCCATAGTCAAAGCCGGGGGTGGGTTGATTGTCCGGGCGCTTGGGTTTGAACTGAAAGCGGGGGGCTAGGACTTGTTCCATTAGCAGACTGGCAGCGATCGCCTTAATCGTATCATTCACCGCCTCTGTCACTGCCATCTCGCTGGCATCAGGTTCCGCAATCAAGTTGGTAAACCGGGCGCGGGTTTTACCCGGTGCGTCGCGGGTCGCTCGCCCAATAATTTGGACAATTTCGGTCAAACTGGAACGGTAACCAATGGTTAAAGCGTGTTCGCACCAGATCCAATCAAAGCCTTCTTTAGCCATCCCCAGGGCGATGATAATATCAACGCGATCGCGATTATCTTTGTGGGTGGGGTCCTTCAGTGCGGCTGCCACTTTATCCCGCTTGTTGGGGTCATCATCCACCAAATCGGCAATCTTGAGAATCTTACCCTCGGCGGTTTTGACCCATTGAAATCCTGTGTTTGGATCCGTGCCTTGCCATTCTCCCAATGCCTCAATAATATGTTCCACTTCCCGGATTTTGTCCTTGGTACTCTCGCGGGAATTAACGTTAGGAATATGCAGGATAGTTTTTTCGTTGGGGTTGAGTACCTGCATGATTTCATCGGTGTAGCTACCGGAGTAAAAATAATAGCCGATATCCAGTTGTTTTAGGTGTTCATAGCCGTTGAGTTGTTCATAATAGGTGTAGGTGACGGTGTGAAATTTGGCTTCGTCTTCGGGATGTAGGACTGCTTCGGCATCCCCCCGAAAATAAGAACCCGTCATAGCCACGATATGGGTTTTGTCGCGAGTCATCAGTTGGCGGATATGGTCCCCCAGCTTGTTGTCCGGGTTAGAGGAAACATGGTGAAACTCATCCACGGCAATCAGGCGATCGTCCAACATTTCCACCCCAAATTTATCCACCGCAAAGCGGAAGGTGGCATGGGTGCAAATTAAGACTTTATCATCGCTGTCGAGAAAGGTTTTCACCGCTTCTACTTTACCGCCATCGCTGCCGGGTGCGTTGCAGAGGTTCCACCGGGGTTCAACGTGCCAATCTGCCCAAAAGCCAAACTTAGTCAGAGGTTCATCATGGAAACTAGCACCGATCGCCTTTTCCGGGACAACGACGATCGCTTGTTTCAGGTTCTGGTTTTCCAGCTTATCGAGGGCGATAAACATCAGCGCCCGACTTTTCCCAGAGGCGGGGGGAGATTTAATCAGCAGATATTGTTCTCCCCTTTTCTGGTAGGCGATCTCTTGATTATGGCGCATCCCCAGGGCGTTGGTGCGGGTGGAAGTGCCATCCTGGGCGTAGGTTACGGAAACGGAAGGAATGGCGATCGCTTGCTTCATGATAGTTCGGTGTTTCTGATTAGAGGGGGATTAACAAGTAATTTAAGGATATTTCCAGAAATATTCTTCCAGTTATGGTGGTATATTGACTCATTGTCTCACACAACAACCATGCCATTGTCCAGGTCTTCAGTTGCCGATTGTACGGACTCAGGAAATACAGGTCTGTTATCAAAGAAGATTCGGATTTACCCAGAAACAGCTTTGCCTAAGACCTGTTAATGTATAATGTTCCCCCAAGTCCATAACCATTACGCTAGTAGATGCCTGAAATTCCCCAATCTGCGACTGAACTGGCTGAGGTTCTCACCGAGTTGAGTGACCTTAATTTTGAACTCCCTGATCCCGAAGATGAGGAAGTTTCCGAGCATGAATTTGCCGATCAGGTAGACACAGCCTGGAAAGTATGCGATCGCTTTGATTTACAAACCGAAATTTGGCGGGGACGGATTTTGCGGGCGGTTCGCGATCGCGAAAAACGAGGCGGCGAAGGTCGCGGAATGGGTTTTCTCCACTGGCTCAAACAGCGAGAAATCAGCAAAAGTCAGGCTTATGCTTTAATTGAACTGGCTAATAGTGCTGATGCTCTCCTGGCTCAGGGACACCTGAACCCCGATGCTATTAACAATTTCAGTAAACGAGCTTTTATCGAAACCGCTAAATCTTCCCCAGAAGTACAGCAAATGGTTAGTGATGTGGCCTGTGCAGGCGATCGCATCACTAGACGGGAAGTCCGCCAACTCGCTGATGAATGGACCGCTATGAGTTCCGATTTGGTTCCTGATGATGTCCGGGAAAAAGCTGCTATCGGAGCAATTCCACCCCGTTATCTAGCGCCTCTGGTGCGGGAAATGGAAAAGTTGCCAGATACCCACGTTGGCGAAATTCAACGGGAAATGGTCACTAACCCTGATGTGGATACCGTGCGCCAGTTAACCTCTGATGCTCGTAGTTTAGCTAAATATCTCGATGCTGCTGCACAGGTTCAGGCTTTAAATCAGTCTTCGGTAGATCTGGAAATGGCTTTAGAAGAGGCTTTGCGGGTGGGGTGTTTGAGTACCGCTTCCGATTTGGTCAAGCAGGCTACTCAGTTGGAACAAACTATTGTTAAACTTCATAGCACTTGGCGACGAGTGGGGAGTCTCGCCGATCGCTTATATGTAGATACCGGAGCCAGTACCCCCCACTTGCGATCGCTCCTTAATTGTCTCGAACAGTTAGCGGGTCAGGTGATTGAGGTTAATCTAGGAGATAGCGACGACGGCAAAATCCGCCTCCAAATTCTCTCGGACTGAGTATTAATGTCCTCCCCCACCTGATGAGACAGCTTTCAGGATATAACCTACTAAGTATAGGGAACCACACAGGACTACTAGACTATTATCTGAATTAGCTAAAGCTGTTTCTAAGCCTACAATAGGATCGCTATGGGTTTGACAAGATCCCAGTTGCGGACAGATTTGGTGGGCGAGGTGGGCGAGTTGTTCCGGTATCGCTGAACTATGATCAGGTACGGGAACTAAATGTAAGCGATCGCCAGAATGTAATAAAGCCCTGAAAATATCATCATGGTCTTTAGTCGATAACATCCCCATTACCCAGGTAATCGGACCATCAACAGTTCCCCTCTGTTGCAACTCATCCACATATTCACGCAAAGCCGCCGCCGCCGCCGGGTTATGCGCTCCATCAAGCAAAAATGAGCGATTGTCATGGCAACTTATCCATTGTAGACGACCCGGCCAGCGAGTTTTAGCGATACCCTCGACTATAGCTGTATCAGAAATCGCCCAACCCTGTTGTTTGAGAGACTCCAAAACAGCGATCGCCAAAGCTGAGTTGAGCAATTGAACTTGTCCGGGCATGGGTAAAATATATTGGCAGTTTCCATAACTAGCTACCGGGTGAAAAGGGTCAGACTTGAGCAATTGTGCTGGTTCGACCCAAGTAGTTGGACAGCCAAGAGTTAAAAGGCGATCGTTCACCACTTTTCGCGCTTCCGGCGGAAGGGGTCCCACCACCGCCGGACATCCTCGTTTAAGAATACCCGCCTTTTCCCTAGCAATATCCGCCAAAGTCGGACCAAGGCGCTGCCAATGTTCTCGACTGAGGCTAGTAATTACACTGACCAAAGGCTGATCAATCACATTAGTAGCATCAAGTCGTCCCCCTAAGCCTACCTCAATCACCGCCACATCGACTTTCTCTCTGGCAAAATAAAGCCAAGCCGCAGCCGTAATCACCTCAAATTGAGTAGGTAAAAGTTCATCAGAAGAAATAGCCCCGATCACATCTTGGAGTACAATCTGCAAATCCCGATTATCTATGGGAACCCCATTGATACAAATTCTCTCAGTCCAATCGACCAAATGGGGAGAAATATAGCGCCCCACACGATATCCCGCTTCCGTCAGCACTGAGGATAAATAGGCACATACCGACCCTTTACCGTTAGTTCCAGCAATATGCAAAACAGGGACTTGGTAGTGAGGATTATTTAACCTCACCATAAGCTCTGTAATGCGTTCTAAGCCCAGATTAATGCCAAAACGTTCAAAAGACCCCAAAATCGCATCTATACTCACTACGCCCCCTTATTGTCCGGCTCAGAGGGGGTTGATAAATCCAGATTTTTCAAAATGAATCTTAGGGATTTACGGGGAATATATGGCCATCCCCCTTGGGCTTCTATCTCGCGCAGTAAATGATAAAGTTCCTGTCTGTTCTTGGGTAAAGTCTTCTGAAACACATCTTCTCGGATTTTTTGGTGAAGCTGTTCTAAGGTTCGCAATAGGGATAACAGCATGAGGGTGTCATCATTAGCTTGGACGGTCAAATCCTGGATATTCTGGGTCAACAACTGCAATTGAGCCTCAAAATCAGTCTCCTGCTCCATAATTTCCTATTATGATTATGCTTGTTCACGATTTCATCATAGATCTAACCTGCTACCAATTTCCGCTTAAATCCGTAAATAAACCCAGGTAAAAACACTTAAAGCCGATAAATTTGTACTTCTGGTAACAAAAAAGTCGTAATCAGGGTAAAATGCTGTATTGGACAGCCCCCATATAAATGGGGTGGGATCAGGTGACTCGCTCAATCTAGGGAGCGGGGAGCGTCGATTCTGCCAACTAGAAAATTATGTCACATATCGATTTTGGATATTGAGGTTGAAAATGAAATATCGCGCTTTAGTGGCGACATTCTTGGCATTTTGCCTTTCGGTACTCACAGCTTGCTCTGAAAGTCCATCCGCAAAAGATCCATCATTACTAACTTATGATGATATTCGGAACACTGGTTTAGCGGTTAACTGTCCGAGTCTTCCTGAAACCGCCCGGGGTTCAATTCCCCTTGACCAAAATGCTTCCTATGAAATTACAGGCTTGTGTCTGCAACCTACTAGCTACTTTGTGAAAGAAGAACCGGCTAATAAGCGACAAGAGGCTGAGTTTGTACCAGGCAGATTGTTAACTCGCTTCACTTATAGCTTAGACCAGGTTCGCGGTCTCTTGAAATTTCAGCCAGATGGCAGCCTGAAATTTACTGAAAAAGATGGGATTGATTTTCAGCCCATTACCGTTTTACTCCCTGGTGGTGAGCAAGTGCCATTCCTATTCACTATTAAAGGGTTAGTAGCCACCAGTCAACCTGGACTGACTAGCATTAATACTTCTACCGACTTCTCTGGGGATTTTAATGTCCCTTCCTATCGTGGGTCTACTTTCCTCGATCCGAAGGCACGGGGTTTGGCTTCTGGTTATGATAATGCTGTGGCTTTACCTGCTACTGCTGACGAGGAAGATTATGTTAATGCCAATGTTAAACTTGCTGATACCAAGTTTAAGGCTGGTCATATTTCCCTACAGGTAGCTAAAGTTGATGGCGAAACTGGCGAAATTGCTGGCATTTTTGAAAGCGAACAGCCTTCTGATAATGATTTAGGTGCGAAAGAAGCTGTTGAGGTGAAAATCCGTGGTGCTTTCTACGCTCGTATTGAGCCTAAAGCATAGTCAACAACCCACCACTAATGGCAGTAGCCCTAATTGACGAATTGGGGCTACGGTGCAGATGAGGCATACCGTGCCAACAAGGGTTGCCCCTTCTCCGGGGTGCGGGCTAGATAGCCCGCTATATGATTAAGTGACGGGATTGGCTATTAGTATTTAAGGTCAGAGGCTACTAACATAGAGCCAATTCCCGCGTCGGTAAAGATTTCCTGAAGCAAGGCATGGGGAAGGCGACCATCGATAATATGGGCGGCGCGTACTCCCTGGGCGAGACTCCGCACACAGCAGGTAACTTTAGGAATCATACCGCCAGCCACAATTCCTCGTTCAATCAGTCCCCTGGCTTCCTGAATGTCTAACTTGGCGATTAGGGTCTCGGGTTTATGGTAGTCCTCTAAAATTCCGGCTGTGTCGGTGAGCAAAATCAATTTTTCTGCCCCTAAAGCGGCGGCGATTTCACCAGCAACAGTGTCAGCATTGATATTGTAGGCTTGACCTGTTTCATCAGATGCTACGCTGGACACTACAGGTATATAACCGCCATCAACTAAGGATTCTAGTAACTTGGTATCAATACTGGTTACCTCTCCCACAAATCCTATGCCCTCTTCACCCTGGGGACGAGCGCGGATCAGGTTAGCATCTTTACCACATAATCCTACTGCTAAACCTCCTACCTGATTGATGAGGGAGACAATTTCTTTATTGACTCGCCCCACGAGTACCATTTCGACTACATCCATTGTGGGGGCATCTGTGACCCGTAAGCCGTTTTTGAATTGGGGTTCAATTCCCAGTTTCCCTAACCAGGTATTGATTTCTGGGCCTCCACCATGTACGACCACTGGCCGAATACCCACACAGGACAGCAGCACAATATCTCGCATGACAGTATCTTTAAGGTTACTGTCTTTCATGGCCGCGCCGCCATATTTAACGACAATGGTACGACCAGCAAATTTTTGGATATAGGGGAGTGCTTCGCTCAGAATTTGGACGCGAATGGTCTGGTCTATTTGGGAAAAGTCACTATGTTTGAGCATGGTAGGGCATATAAAAATCTCGCTTAATGATTTTAGCTGCGATTCAGACAAGTATTGTGGGCTGTGTCCGACAAACTTATGTCGGAAATAGCTTGGGTGTACAGACAAATATCAACTCCTAGGGCGATTGTGCAACCTGTCTCGAAGGGCTTATAATCATTGGATGTACTGAAAATTAATCCCCTGTTCATGACAACCACTCCCCTACATTCCAACTCCTCAACGAACCCCAATCCAGTAATTGACCCATCTGTAGGACGGTTTGGGCAATTTGGTGGTAAATATGTCCCGGAAACTTTAATGCCAGCTTTGGCGGAACTGGAAGCGGCTTTTAAACATTATGTGAGCGATCGCGACTTCCAAAGGGAACTAGAAGACTTACTCCGGGACTATGTAGGGCGACCGAGTCCCCTGTATTTTGCCCCCCGTTTAAGCGATCGCTATGCTAGACCTGACGGTAGCGGTCCGAAAATCTACTTAAAACGGGAAGACCTCAACCATACTGGCGCTCATAAAATTAACAACGCCCTCGCCCAAGCTCTCCTAGCCTGCAAAATGCGCAAAAAACGGATTATTGCGGAAACTGGGGCGGGTCAACATGGAGTCGCTACCGCTACGGTTTGCGCCCGCTACGGCTTAGACTGTGTAATCTATATGGGCGTACAGGATATGGAACGCCAAGCCCTGAATGTGTTTAGAATGAGGCTATTAGGGGCAGAAGTCAGACCGGTGGCAGCGGGAACCGGAACCCTCAAGGATGCCACTTCTGAGGCGATTCGGGACTGGGTGACAAATGTGGAAACTACCCACTATATCTTGGGTTCGGTAGCAGGTCCCCATCCTTACCCAATGATGGTGCGAGATTTTCATGGGGTAATTGGTCGGGAAACCCGCGCCCAGTGTTTAGAGAAATGGGGTGGTTTACCAGATATTCTGCTCGCCTGCGTGGGTGGTGGGTCTAATGCTATGGGATTGTTTCATGAATTTGTTAATGAGTCCTCTGTGCGTCTAATTGGCGTAGAAGCAGCCGGCTCTGGTGTGGAGACTGGAAAACACGCCGCCACCCTAACTCATGGGCGTGTGGGGGTTCTACATGGCGCTATGAGTTATCTATTGCAGGATGATGATGGTCAGATTATTGAAGCACATTCTATTAGCGCGGGGTTGGATTATCCGGGAGTGGGACCGGAACACAGTTATTTGAAGGATACCCAACGGGCTGAATATTACAGCGTTACTGACCGAGAGGCGGTAGATGCTTTTCAGCGTTTATCCCAGTTGGAGGGAATTATTCCGGCTTTGGAAACTTCCCATGCGATCGCTTATTTAGAAACTCTCTGTCCTCAACTGGAAGGTAGCCCTAATATTGTTCTCAATTGTTCGGGACGGGGTGATAAGGATGTGCAAACTGTAGCTAAGTTTCTCGATTCAGAGATTTGACTATGACACGCAATTTAATGGCTTTGGCTTCTGTGGGAATGGGGTTAATCTTGGGTTATCATTTCTTCCCGGAAGTGGATTTTTTATCAGTTGTTAATCCCTCAAGTTCTGTGATTGCTTCTACCAGAGATATTGCTAGTTTGGAACGACAGGTTCATCAACAGGTGAATGAGTACCGCCAAAGCCGAGGTTTGTCACCTCTACAACTTGACTCTCGTATCAGTAATGAGTCTCGTCGTCATTCGGAGGATATGGCGGCGGGACGGGTTCGGTTTAGCCATGATGGTTCAAGAGAAAGGTTTGATGCGATCGGTAGTCAGATCCGCTTCCGCCAAATTGCTGAAAATCTTGCCTATAATTCTGGTTATGCTGATCCGGTAAAACAGGCGGTTAAGGGTTGGATTGATAGTCCGGGTCATCATAAAAATATGATCGGCGATTATTCTTTAACCGGAATTGGGGTGGCGAGGAATGCTAAGGGTGAGTATTATTTTACCCAGATTTTTGTCCGCCCTCGCTGAGAGGATGGATGGTTAAATACACCAGAGGGGTGAGTTATTATGAATGATTTTCAGGTGTGCGATCGCGATTTGAGTGATTCTCGTCTTTCGGAGTTCATGGCAGCTGAGGCTTTGGCTATCGATACGGAAACTATGGGTTTATTACCTGGGCGCGATCGCCTCTGTTTGGTGCAAATTTGTGACCCGAAAGGACAGGTGGTGGCGATTCGGATTGAACGCGGACAAAGGGAAGCACCCAATTTAAAAACCCTTTTAGAAACTGCTAATATCCTCAAGGTTTTTCACTTCGCCCGGTTTGATGTCGCTACTTTGCGCCATAATCTGGGGATTGAAGTTAACCCAGTATTTTGTACTAAAATTGCCAGTAAATTAGCCAGAACTTATACTGGGAAACATGGCTTAAAAGATTTAATCATGGAATTGGAGGGGGTGGAATTAGATAAATCTTCTCAAAGTTCCGATTGGGGGAATGCTGCCAATTTATCGGAAAATCAGCTTAATTATGCAGCTAATGATGTGCGATATTTACTATCAGCTAAAGATAAGTTAATTCAGATGCTCAAGCGTGAGGAACGCTGGGATTTAGCCCTGGATTGTTTCCAATGTTTGCCGACTATTGTAACCTTAGATTTAATGCAGTTCGATGATATTTTTAAGCATTAGTCAATCGTGGGCTTAATTAACAGTCAAGTTAGAGCATAGGTTTTTAGATAGGACTAATGGCTAATTCTCGCAGCCAATTCCATCTCGATCGCGATCGAACTTATGGGGGTCAGAACCGATCACCCGAAACTTGCGATCTGAGATATCCTTACAATTGAGGTCTGGTGGGTAAGGTGGGATGCAAATATCAGGATAGGAAGGGTCACATTTAGCCCGCAAATTGTCTGTTCTTTTCCTTGCTGTCTGGTTGACAACTGGCTTAGTTGTCGGGTTACCTTGTCCTCCCGTAACCGCATTTGTAGCAGCAACTGCGGGCGGGACTACCAAAAAAGTGACCGCGATCAACACACCTACAATAATTGCAAACAGCGTCCGTTTCATCTCTTCCAACTTGGTTCGATTGAGTTACAATAGTTTCTACCCCTATGCTAGGTGCAAATTGTCTGCAAATTGTCTGCAACAGAGCGACTACCCGGTTAAGTGTTCCCGTCGATCGCCCTTAGGATAAGGGTTTAAGTAAAATCGGAGCGGCGGGATTTGAACCCACGACCCCCACTACCCCAAAGTGGTGCGCTACCAAGCTGCGCTACGCCCCGATGTGCTTCACCATCATAACACACATAATCGAAATTTCCAACAACTTTTTAGAACATTTTTAAAATTTTCATGGCGGCCAGGAGTTCCGGGACTGCCTCCGGCGGCCAACTGCCCTCACAGCGCCGCCCGTTACTAAGGATAAACTCTAGGCTGTAGGCGTGGGGTACGCCTTCTAGCTGTACCCAAAGGCGATCGCTTTCAGCTTCACAGGCGAGGCGTTCGGAGTCCATAATTTCCGCAGCTATTTCACTAACGGTGTCGGCGAGTTGTCCACACAGACGACACAAATCATCTAATTCCGGTTCCGTTAACTCAACCGCCCATCCTTCTCCCCCGACTAACCCTTTAAACTCCGAGGCGTTGGGGTCCCAGCCTAACCGCCAGCCGACCCCTTTTCTCAAAATTTTGTCCATTTGTTAACTCAACTAAGGAAGCAACAATTCTGAGTCTCCCGGCTGGGGAAGGCGAGGGAGGGAAAAACGGCCATTATCACCAGCATCATTTGATGGGGGAGGTATTGGCGGCGTGTCTGCTGGGGGTTGTCTTTCTGATACAGCATTAGCCGCGCTAGGATTAAATATCCCCACCAGAACATCAACTAAGGCATCCCGTTGTTGTCTATTCAAAGTGCCGATCGCCTTTTTGTCTCCCTCTAGGGGATTTTCCTGCAAAACACGAGCGCGGGGGTATTGCTCAGGTCTCATTATTTGATTAGCACCTAAATAATCAGCCAGGGTCAGTTTCCAGTCTAGGCGAAATTGGGTAGGGCGATTTTGGATATAAACGTGATAGCGAATTAGCCGATCAATTAGGGTGTTATCTTCGGCAGGTTCTCCGGTTTCGGTGGAAATGTGGTGATTTTCCTTGGGTAGGTCTGGTAAAAGCTCATATACCTGTTGCCAGACATCACGCACCCGCAACATTCCCCCTTGGGCTAATTGCGAGGACTCCTGGGGGGGAATTTGGGCGCGGGTCGGAGATTTGGTCAAAGTAGCGATCGCTGTGAATATGATCAGACTCGCCACTGCTAATGCAACGAGTCTAGGATATGGCGCGCGCCGTGTTGAACTTGGTCTCATGAAACTTTAGCGATCGACAATAATTTCCGGTTGGCTTAACTCATCGGACATTTCCACAATAGCCCGCATAACTGGCTTCATCAGGTTGTCGTCAAAATTATCAAAATCCTCGTAGCGGCACTGCTTGGCGCGTTTAGCCACCTGAACAGTAATTTTATAGCGGTTAGAGGCAGCATCAAAAAGTTGTACTGCGCGACGATTAATTTCCAAAGAATCGATAGAACGTCTTTGCATAAGACTCCAACTATAGTTATCTTGTCGGATATATGTTAACCCATTCTAGCAGAACTTCCCCAGCTTCTGCCAAATTCTGACCAAAACTCAAAAAGCCGTCTTCATGTCCTCCCATGACTAAAATTCGCTGATCGGCTAGATTTTCCACCGCGAATAAACGGAACATTTCCTCTGCCATTTGCGGGGTTCCATAGGGAACATTAGGGTTAGTGGTAGGAACTTTAAACATCAATTTCTGCCAAATTTGGGGATGATGAACATGGGCGATCGCCGTAATTTGAGGTTGATGGCTATATATGGCAGCATGGGTTAAGGCTTCTGATGAGGCTTTAATCGGACCGCGACAGGTGATCCAATTTTCCGGCCAACTAAAATCGTAAACCAGGGTATAATGTTGGGGAGTTAAATGGGCTAGGTGTCCGGTTTGGGTTCCGGTGATGATAAATTCCCGGGAGTTTCCCACACGCACACTGACATTACCAAACCCAATGCCATTGTCATAGACTCCAATTAGTCCTAAAGAATATAAGCGATCGCGCCAATACATCAACTCCCCTAAGACGGGTGAGGCTAAGGGTTCAGCCTCTATCCAATTACATTGATATTTGATAACACCTTCATCAATCATGGTCATTTCGAGTTAACTGCCACTGCGGTAGGTTGGGAAATATTACCCGGCAATAATTCCCTCATCGAGTGATTTTATACTGTGTTGTTGATCCGGGCAATGATTCCGGCAATTTCGGGAAGATGAAAATCTCAAAACGGGCGATCGCATATTGACGAGCAGGTGTAATGTAAGATCAACAATAGTAGTGATAACTACCCCAAATATGAAGCGTCAAATCATCTGCACCAATCGCGCCCCTGCTCCTGTGGGGCCTTATAGCCAAGCAGTGATCGTCAATGGTATGGTATTTGTGTCCGGCCAAATTGCGATCGATCCAGAAAGCAATCAACTCATCGGTTCAGGAGATATTGAACAACAGACCAAACAGGTAATGGCGAACCTAGAAGCCATCCTTACCGCCGCCAAAAGCAGTTGGTCAGAAGTAGTCAAAACCACCATTTTCCTCAAGGATATGAGCCATTTTAGCAGCGTAAATGAAATTTATGCAAAATTTTTCGATTCCGAAAATGCTCCCGCTCGTGCCTGCGTAGAAGTAGCCAGATTACCCAAAGATGTACTGGTAGAAATAGACTGCATTGCCACAGTATCTGACAGCTAAAATCTCAACCTTGCCGGAAATGGTTGACGGGTGAGTGAACTTGAGGACTGACAACCACAAGAGCATGATTTAATCACAAATTCGGTTAATATTTTAGGGCAATACGGTATAATAAGCGAGAAGGGTTGAGGATAAACCTATTGCCAGATATGTCAAACCCAAGGAAGCCGCCCAAATCCTTGGAGTCCATGAAAGAACACTCCGCAGATGGGACGACAATGGCTCAATCGACACCATCAGAACCCCCGCTGGGCAACGACGATACAACGTTGAGTGATATACTGATTCCATATCAGGCAGTGACAAACGCAAAGTCGTTATCTATGCCAGAGTTAGTAGCCGCGCCCAGCAGTCCGACCTCAACCGACAGGTGGCCGCACTGTCCAACCTCTACCCCGAAGCAGAAGTCGTCTCAGAAATCGGAGGCGGGCTCAACTTCAAGGGAAAGAAAATGCTGGCCTTACTGGGACATCATTTGTCAGGAGATGTCCGCATGGTTGTCGTTGCCCACCCAGACCGATTGGCAATATGGGGATTTGACTTGTTTCGATGGCTCTGTGAGCAAAACAGGTGCTCACTCATGGTTCTCAACGAGACAAGTCTCAGTCCAGAACCAGAAATGGTTGAGGACATCCTCGCCATCCTCCACTGCTTCAGTTCCCGATTATACGGACTGCGTAAATATAAAACTCAGGTCAAAGAAGATCCGGATTTACCCCAGCCCCGAGCTAAATCAAGTCTGGCGCCAATGGCTGGCCGCTTGTCGGTATTGCTACAACCAAGCAATTGCATTATCTAGGAGTGGTAAACGACTAAGCAAGTTAAAGTTACGCAATAAAGTGATGCAGAGTGACTTACCCGAATGGGTCAAAGAAACACCCTGCCACATTCGGCAAAATGCCATCTTTGATGCCTATCAGGCTTTGAGCGCCAGTCCTGATGCCAGGTTTAGAAGTTGTCGTGACAGCTCTCAAGGGATTAAGTTCAATAATACTAATTTCTCTTCAGGGAGTTGGTATCCAAGACTAACGAAAGGATTAACTTTCATGGTTTCCGAACCCATCCCTAAAACTTGCGGGCAAGGGACTCAGTTGGTGTTTACCAAAGGTCGATGGTTTGCGATTTTCCCTGAACCAGTTGCCGTTACCCCAACTGACGCTACTGGCGTGATTGCATTAGACCCGGGTGTGCGAACTTTCATAACCGGGTTTGATGGTTCACGATTTCTGGAATTGGGCTCCGGGGATATTGGACGCATTACTAGGCTATGTCAACATTTGGATGATTTAATGAGCCGAATCGCCAAGGAACCCTGTCGTTCAAGGAGGCGACGGATGAGGCAAGCGGCTCAACGAATGAGAACCAAAATCCGCAATCTAGTTGATGAAGCCCACAAACAAATTGCTCACTACTTGACTCACAACTACAGCATAATTTTTCTGCCGACCTTCGAGACTTCCAACATGGTTGCCAAAGCCAAGCGGAAAATCAAATCCAAGACTGCCCGCGCCATGCTGACATGGGCGCATTATCGATTCAAACTAACCCTGAGACATCAAGCCGAGATAACTGGAACCACAGTTGTAGATGTGACGGAAGAATACACCAGCAAAACCTGTACTCACTGTGGTCATGTGCATTCCCAGCTAGGTGGCTCAAAAGTGTTCCGATGTCCTGAGTGCGGGTTCACTCTACCCAGGGACTGGAACGGTGCTTTTGGAATCTTTCTAAAAGCTTTGCGGGATACCGCCTCTGTTACCTTAACGGGTAATAGTGCTATCGTCGCATTGTCAGGCAATAGCCGGATAAATGTCGCGTAAATGTATCAGGAACCCTTCACCCCAGATGTCACTATCTGAGTAAACTGGGGTCAAATAGTCAAAGGGGTAGGCAATGGTTTCACGATTACCAGGGTCATCCTAAACCAGATTAGTGAACCTGTCTACCTAGGCAATTTAAATCAATTCACAGGACATAAGATAATGACCATTAACCCCAAAATTTCACCAGCTTTTGCTCCGTTTTTATCCAACACCGACCCCCAAGGGAAACAAGATGCGATCGTAATTTTCCAGGGACAATACCCCACAAATATCGCGCCGCGTGACTCTCAACAAAGATTTAATACTATCCAGCAAACGGCCACCAGTCACCAAGCCGAAGTTAGTAAACTAGCAGCCAGTTATAAAAGTGCTGTCGGTCAAAACTTCAATGTATCTGCTATTGGTTCAGGTGCATTACCCATTGCTACAGTAGAAGTGACCGCAGAGACTTTACCAGCTTTAGTGGAACAGCCAGGAGTGGTAGTGGTTTTACCCAACCAAAAAATCAAATTAATTGAACCTAGCGCCATTGACTATCAACAATTACGGAGACAGGAAGAAAACAACAAATTAACCTGGGGATTAGAACTCTTAGAAATTCCCAAAATGTGGGAAAAAACCAAAGGGAAAGGAGTTACAGTATCCGTTCTCGATACGGGAGTACATGGAGATCATCCAGCCTTAAAAGACCGGGTGAAAGGGTTTGTAGTCATCGACCCTTTAGGGCGACGAATTACCGCTACCCCTTCCTTTGACGGTGGAAATCATGGAACCCACGTTTGTGGTACTGTGGCTGGTGGTAAAACGGAAAGTGGGGTTTCAATTGGTGTCGCCCCAGAAGCTGACTTACTGGCGGGAGGGGTTCTGATTGGTAATGCCACCCTGCGAACCTTAATTGAGGGTATTTCCTGGTCAATTGAGAATGGGGCAGATGTGATTAATATGTCCTTGGGTATGAGTTACTATGAGCCTCTGTTTGCTCAGGTTTTCGATATGCTGATCAATCAATATGATGTTCTCCCAGTGGTGGCGGTCGGTAACGAAAATCATGGTAATACTAGCTGTCCAGGAAATGCTCATAATGCTTTCTCTATCGGCGCGGTGGAAATGCTCCCTAATTCTGAACTGGGAATTACATTTTTTAGCAGTGGCGCAAGTTTAGTATTTCCAGATGATGCTCCTAACCGCTTAGTGACTAAGCCTGATGTATCAGCCCCTGGGGCTCAGGTTTATTCGGCTGTTCCTCCCACTAAACAGGCTAATGGGTCTTTTGAGTATACTTATATGGATGGTACATCTATGGCGACTCCCCACGTGGCTGGAGTGGTGGCGCTATTGTTAGCTGCACAACCTGATGTTCCGGTGAGTAAAATTGTGGAAGTGTTGCGAGAAACCGCCGAACATCCTGGGGGAGAACAAATGCGCCCGGATAACCGTTGGGGATGGGGGTTAATTAAGCCCTGGGAAGCTCTACAAGCTCTGAAATAGGTTTAATTATCATATTAGTTAGGGGGGGGTAATTGTGATGATCCCATACGGCATAATTGGATTGACTTTGCTGGGGGTGGTGCCAGGAGATGCTAACCCAGCAGCGCTCCCCCCATTAACCCCATTAAACATTTGTGTTAGGGAGAACCGCGATATGAAAATTAGCCCCGAATTTGCTGCTCGTTTGGCGCGTCTCAAGTCTCAGGAAAAAATCCGGGTTTTGGTTTTCCTCCAGGTTCCCCCATCAAATCATCAGCGATCGCCACGTCTATCTCCTGAACAGCGAAAAGCTGAAATGGTTGCTACACAAAAGGCGGCGGAAAGTTCCCTTAATCAGATTAAGCCTATTCTGAATCAGTATAATGGTAAATTACTCGCCCCAAGCCCTAGTTTACTGGGTACGATTCCCGTTGAAATAACTGTGGCTGGTGTTTATGTCCTTAGTCAATCTAATGCGGTTAAATCGATAATTGAGGATCAGGATATTAACTGATAGATAGATGGTAATCATGAGGAAATATCTACTACTGGTTTTTTCCCCAATAACCAATAAGTAGTCATCTGTCCTTTTCCTTTGACCGGAATAGGACCGCGTTCTTTAAATATATAATTCTTCTTCAGGCGATTGTAGGTTTCCTCGGTGACTTGAATAGAACCCGGTGTTCCTGATGATTCCATGCGGGAAGCAATATTAACCGCATCTCCCCATAAATCATAAATAAATTTTTTAATCCCAATTACCCCAGCTACCACGGAGCCGGTATTGATACCAATGCGAATTTGGAAGGATTCTGAACCCACTAAATAACTACCTTGAAACTGCTTCATTGCTGCTTGCATTTCTAAAGCCATATCAGCGATCGCCTCCGCATGATTATCTTGCGGTAGTGGTAAACCTCCCACCACCATATAAGCATCGCCAATGGTTTTAATCTTCTCTAATTTATGTTTCTCGGCTAGGTGATCAAAAATCGAAAACATTTCATTAAGTAAACTCACTAAATCAATGGGGTGCATCCGTGCGGACAGCGGGGTAAATCCCACAATATCAGCAAATAAAATAGTCACTTCTTCAATAGCAGAAGCTATAGCTTTTTTATTGGCTTTCAACTGGTCTGCAATAGGCTTAGGTAAAACATTAAGTAATAGCTCTTCCGATCGCTCCTTTTCTTGAAGCAGCGCCGCCGTCCTTTCTAATACCCGTTGTTCTAATTCTCGGTTAGTATTTTCTAGCGCAATAAATGAATCCCGCAAATTCTGTATCATCATATTAAAGGATTCAGATAACATCCCCAATTCTCGGATCTTCTCAACTTTTACCTTTTGATTTAACTCAGCACTAGCGGTAGCATTACGAGCGCCACTAGCAATAGCACTGGAGGCTTCACTGAGGCGTAAAATCGGTTCACTAATCCATCTAGCAGTCAGAATACCCAAAATTATCGCTAACACTAACGCCATCATAAATAATAAAATTGTGATGCGGGTATTTTCATGGATCTGTTCCATAAAATCCGCTTCGGGAACCACCACCACAATTAACCAATCAATTCCCCTAGGGTCAATCATGGGAGTTACCTGGACAAACTCTCGCCGACTACTAGCATAAAAACTGAGGTGATCGTGATTATCTATTTGACTAATATAAGCTAATTTATTAGCCAAATATCGGGCAGTTTCTCTGGTCATTATGTCACTGCTTTCCGCTGCTAAAATTCTTTCAGTGTCGCGATTTTCTTCATCAGTAATAAAGGTTTTTTCTAGGGTAGAAGTTCCCACCAAATAACCATTACGTTCCACAATAAATGTTTGTCCGGTTTTGCCAATTTCTAAGGTACCGAGAAACTCACTAATTCGCTTTAAAGTTAGGTCACTGCTGGCTACACCTAGTAAATTTCCTTCCGGATCATTAATTGGTCGATTAGCAGAAACCACTAAGGCTTGGGAGCCAAAATACCCATAAATCTCACTCCAAACCGGCTTACCCGCCTCCACCGCGACCAGATACCAAGGTCTAACTCTAGGATCATAATTATCCCGGGAACTCACCAACTCAGTTCGGTTCCCCTGATCATCTGTTAACCATTTTTCTAACTGACGATTAGTGCTATCAGCTAAAATATCAAATTCAATAGAACCATCATCATAGCGTCCCGCGCCAATATAATCCCCGTTTTCCATACCCATACCAATATAGCTGGCGGTGGGGAACTGCTGTAATTGTGTCCATAGATAGCGTTCTAGTGCGGGAATGTTATCTATGGAAATTAACCCTTGATTGATAGCATCAACATTAATTTGATTAATCAAGTGAGGAGTTTCCAGATAGGTATTCATTTCCTGTTTAATCCGGTTACTAACCTCAACTTGTAACTGGGTAGCTAGGTCATTCATCGCGCGGGTTCTATTCCGATAAGATAACCATCCTGTTAATCCGAAAGCTATGGTAATTTGTAGCAAAAAAGGGACAATTAAGACTAGACGCAAAGATAACTTGGGTATGGGGGGAATAATAAATAAGCGCATGATTGATTAGTAGTGCCTCCCAAGATGTCTAAACTGAACCCGTGAAATATTGATAGGATTTGATGGTCAATGCGATCGCCATCGGATTTGAGCTTTCATAGCATTTAACTCAGCTTCAATTTCGGCATCAGAATAGTTATCATAGTTGTATTCATCTCCCCGGCTGATTAATTCTTGCGATCGCACTTCTAATTCAATAGCTCGCTCCTCAAGGCGGTCTATAATCCTAGTATAATCAAGGCTTTCCTCCATTTCATTCAAACGTTGGTAAGCCTCCAGAGAATAGGATCTAGACCGATACAGATCCCGCTGAGTTTTAGCATTAGCTGCACGCTCCGAGAGTTCTCGTAAATTAGATTTAAGTTGTGCCAAAATTTGTTGCTGTATCTGCAACTGTTCTTGCATCTGACTAGCTGTATGTAAGTAAGATTTCCTTCTAATTAGAGCCTCCCGTGCTACCGATTCAGAACCCTTTTTCAGACCCAACTGAGCCCTTTTGTGCCACTCCTGGGCACTTTTTTCAGCATCAATATAATCCTGTTCTATTTGTTTTTGGGTGCTACGGGTATCAGCTATGATCTGTCGTAGTTGAACTAGATCTGACTGCATTTGGTCTATAGCTTCCTTGAGCAGTTGGTCAGGATCTTTAGTTTGGTTAAATAGGCGGCTAACATGGGAGCCAACCATCTGCCAAACTTGATTCAGGAGTTGCATTTATTATGACCTGAAAAGGTGAACACTTGACCAATATTCAGAGATGGTCAACGGACAGGCGCGAAGCATGATACTATCCACAGATAGCAGCAATACCTAGCAGGTTAACCTGTCCTTATTGTAGCCTTTCGTTCCCCGAAAATGATCAGCAATTAAGTGGGTTCTACTGGTATTAATACCTCGGAGTTACCAGGAGGGCTTATCATGTGAACCATGGTTAAGATTACTCTCCTGGTGATGGGGTATCAAATTGAACGGCAATTCCTGCGGCTCGTAATTCTTCAGCGAGGAGTTTAGCCGATTCCGCATCACCCAAAGCACCCATTTGAATTTTGACACCTGTTTTAAATCTGCGGATGTAGGCATCAGGAACCACTCGGCGCACTGTTTCTAGCTTGGCATCATTGTCGTAATCTGTTACCACATAATAGAATCCATCTTCAGCCCTCACAGGATTAGCATTAACCTGGGTGGGAGTATTCGCCGGGGTGGGAGTATTAGCTTGGGGGGTAGTTCCGCCTGCGGGTGCTGCGGGTGCTGCGGGTGCTGCGGGTGCTGCGGGTGCTGCGGGTGCGGGTGTAGGTGCGACAGGTTGAGGTAACAGTTCCTGGGATAGGTTATTAAGTCCAGGACCAGTGGGAATCACCACAGACGGAGATGGAGCGGGGGGAGGTGTTGCGCTGCCATCTAGTGGAGCGGCTTGGGGTGCAGTGGTAGGGGGGTTAGGATTAGGATTGATGGTACTGAGGGTATTGAGATCTAACTCCACAAACTCCTGGGTAGCCAGGTTAGGAGATGTCGGTTCTACTCTGTTGGCATCCATTGGCTCAGAAGTAGGAGTCATAGAATCCCTAAACAGACGATTGAAGCCTAGTATTTGCAAGCCGGCACCACCTGTGACGACATAGCCTAAAATGGCACTAGAAATAAACAGCAGCAGCATAGAGACCATCCCCAAGGGGGTAAATAATCTATTAGTCCAACTTTGACTGCGTTGCTGTTTTCTATATTCGGCACGTTTTTCGATGCTGCTAATCAGTTTTTCGGTCGATTCCAGGTAGCCTAACGGTGAGGTGGCGCTTGAGGTTTCGACGCTGGAACCATTGCCGTTGGCTGTTGTTTGGTTTTGGCTATGGGGAACAATGGGAGCGGGTTCTGGTAAGACGACTGATTCCCAGCCTGTGGGGGGGCGCTGTGGTTCTGCTTGACTTGCGGGTAATTCTGGAGTTCTGACAGGAGGAGCGATCGCACCTGGAAATGATTGCGATTGGTTATTAGATGGCTCCCTAGGCTGCTGATTATCAGATTGAGATTGCCTTCTATATCGCCGATAGCGGGTTAGTTCCTGCTCTAGTTTTACGTCTAGGCTTTCCAAAACCGATTGGAGGACTGGTTGTAGTTGGGGGGGGGAGGAGGTAGTTTCAATTTGAGAAGATTGGCTCATAACAAAATTCCTGGAAAATGGGGTTGATTTTAATTGAACTTTGAATCCATTGATCAGATTATAAATACCTTTGCTGACCGGATTTTCACCCCGGAACAACAGCAGTTTCAGCTAGTAGTTAGCCATTGGCCTGATGTGGTCGGAAAATCAGCACAGGCTCATACTCGACCCATAACGATTTACCGAAATATTCTGCAGGTAGCTACTTCTAGCGCGGCTTGGACTCAGGAGCTTACCTTCAGGCGTAAGCAAATTGTCCGACACCTAAATCAGTGGCTGTGTGATCCTTTGCATGATATCAAGTTTTCCACGGCTCAGTGGTCTGATGGGTCTAATCTTTTGGCGGCGGGTGCTTTGACGGAAACCAAGGAGACTCAACAACATCCCAGCACTATCCCGGTTAATGGGGAATTTGGGACTATTGAGCAGAGGGGATCTGAGGATGTGGCTGCACCGAAAACGCCGATCGCTGCTTGGGAAATTTGGGCCAGCAAAATCCAAAGGCGATCGCAACATTGGCCCCTATGTCCTCGATGTCAATCCCCCACCCCTCCCGGTGAACTACAACGCTGGTCTGTTTGCCACATTTGCTTTGCCGAACTCCTGACACCTGATAAATGCCAAGACGAATAGGGGATTCAATCAATTAGCATTGATCCCCAATTGGTTTTGATGTCTTTAAACTGGATCCCCGATGCTTTACATTTCTTTAACAAATTAGCTAAGTTTGTATCTATATATGAAGAGAATATAAAACAATTATAAAGTTTCCTGAACGATAAAAACGGATTCTAAGGCATACTGGATAAGGGATGACGGATTATAGGCAGGGATCAAGGATATACGAGAATATAGGTATTGGATCATTCTTGAGCGAGGAAGCCTGCTATGGGAGCTTCAAACCTGTTAACGTCTGCTTGTCGTTGTTGTCAACACTACACTCCTGAGGGGAGACGTGGCGGGCTATGCCATCAACTCCACGTTCCGGTCCAGGGCAGTTGGAAAGCTTGTCCCCTAGCACTTCCCGTCTTTGCACCTTCTTGGGAAACGGTGGATACAGTAATTCATCTGAATCAAACTCTCCCGACCCTACGAGAAGCAATGGTGGGAGACTTCCCAAATATAACTGCAACTCACCCAGAATTAGAAGCTTCAAGGGATCAACCCTGAGAAGCGATCGCTGTTTAGCGCGAAAGCGGTCAAGGAAGCCATGGATACTGACGAAAATCTGGTTTTCGTTTTTCCAAAAACGCCTGTTTTCCCTCGGCTCCTTCCTCAGTCATATAATACAACAAAGTGGCATTCCCTGCCAACTCCTGTAACCCCGCCTGACCATCACAGTCAGCATTGAAAGCGGATTTCAAACAGCGAATAGCGATCGGGCTTTTTTCCAAAATCTCCAACGCCCATGTGACCCCTTCAGCCTCAAGCTGATCAACGGGAACGACACAGTTAACTAAACCCATATCTAAGGCTTGTTGGGCATTATACTGCCGACAGAGAAACCAAATTTCCCGCGCTTTTTTCTGACCGACAACACGAGCCATATAACTCGCCCCAAAGCCGCCGTCAAAACTGCCAACTTTCGGCCCAGTTTGACCAAAAATAGCGTTATCGGCGGCTATAGTTAAATCACAAATGAGATGGAGAACATGACCACCGCCGATCGCATAACCTGCTACCAGGGCGATAACGACTTTAGGCATTGATCTAATTAGGCGTTGGAGGTCGAGAACATTGAGACGGGGGACACCGATATCATCAATATAACCAGCTTCTCCGCGCACAGTCTGATCGCCGCCGGAACAAAAGGCATATTTGCCATCTGTATGGGGACCAGCCCCGGTAAACAGAACCACACCGATCGCCTGATCTTCCCTGGCATCTGTAAAAGCATCATACAGTTCAAATACCGTTTTCGGGCGAAAAGCATTGCGCTTATCCGGGCGGTTAATGGTAATTTTGGCGATTCCGTCCGCCTTACAATAAAGAATATCTTGGTAAGTTTTAGCGGTCTGCCATTGAATGGACATTGCTTTGCTAAGGTCGCTTTGGTATTTGATGGCGAAATATCATTGTATCTCAAAGGAGCTTTTTTTTAGCCAAAACTTCTCCTGTTGCTATTCCAAACCAATTAATTCTCGATTTCCAGGGACGACCTCCCCGACGGTATAACTAGGGATATGGTGTGATTGAAAGAATGCGATCGCCTCTGAGGCGTGATCGGGTGGGACAAAAACGACAAAACCAATACCCATATTAAAAGTTTCCCACATAGCACTTTGGGGAACATCTCCCAATTCCGCCAACCAGGTAAAAATGGGAGGAATCGGCCAACTGTGGGGAATCATGCGAATAGCAGCATTTTCCGGAATAGCTCGGGGCAAATTTTCCGGTAGTCCTCCGCCAGTAATATGAGCCATACCATGAATGGGTAAACCCTTAGCAATAGCATTCAGAATAGGTTTGACATAAATGCGAGTAGGAGTCAAACAGACCTGGCCAACAGTTTGACCCTCAAATTGAGTAGGGCGGTCATTCCAATCAATTTGGCGCGCGGCGATAATCTTACGAACGAGACTAAAGCCATTACTATGGAGACCACTACTAGCTAAAGCGATCGCCACATCTGCGATTTTCACCTGACTACCATCAAGTAACTGTTGCTTTTCGACAATACCGACACAAAACCCAGCCACGTCATACTCACCTGGGTGATAGAATCCCGGCATCTCGGCCGTTTCTCCCCCCAGTAAAGCACATCCAGCTTGTTGACAACCGGTAGCTATTCCGGTGATCACCTGGGTTAATTGTTCTGGTTCTAGTTTTCCGGTAGCCAGATAATCGAGAAAAAACAGAGGTTCCGCACCACAGGTCAACACATCATTAACACACATAGCCACCAAATCAATACCGATAGTATCGTGGCGGTCAACAGCATGAGCGATCTTTAGCTTAGTACCGACACCATCAGTACCAGATACCAGGACGGGTTGACGGTAGCCTGTGGGTAACTCCAAGCAGCCGCCAAAACCCCCTAAACCACCCAATACTTCTGGGCGATAAGTTCCCTGTACCAGATCGCGGATACGGTTAACAAAATCCCGACCCGCTACCACATCAACACCAGCTTCTCGATAATCCATAATTGATTGTTGTTTTTTTGTGTTCAGGCTTGGCCCGCGAACTCTCCTATAAGGCTTATAAGAAACTTTAATACTTTTTGGAACCACTTAGTATTGCGTCAGTAGAAATTACCCCAAGTCTTGATGACCGGGAATTTGAGCCGGAACCAAACTGTCCAGTTTGTCAGTCCGACGGCAAACTATGCCCCCAGACTAGCTCCCCAAATAGAAAAGTTCGTGCTAGTGTGTTGCAGTTCCTTCAACCCAAGCGAACAGGAAATTGAGTACCCATGACTATGGTGCTGTAATAGGCTCCCATGTAGGGTTTAAGTGAATTTCAGTTCAAACGTGGTTGTTTCATCTAAGAGATTTATGAACGCAAAACCTTGGAGTGGTCTAGTTTCTTTACTGGTTCTATCAGTTTGCGCGCCAGCTTATGCTGAAATTGAATGCGATCGCCTTTTATGTCCAGAAAGTGATGGGAGAAGCCATGTTGAGCAATTAGCCAGATCACAGGGGAACATCACCCAAATTGAAACCCATGAATTAGACGACAAACAAGCTGCAACCCTCTTCGTTCGTAATATCCCCGTTCTCACCTTTGTTCAAAACCCCTCAGAAACGACAGCCCGCCCCATCAACTATCAATCTGTCAATGTAGCTGAGAGTTCAACTGGTAATTTAATAGTGGCTTACCCCACACAAGCCAGCGATCCAGTCGCTAGAGCCAATAATGTCGCGGTCAAAATTAATCAGATCAGTCGAGACAATATTGATGCAGATACCATCAGAGTCCGATGGAATGATCAGGAAAAAAATTATGTGATCCAAGTAGGTGAGGAAAAATTAGTAGCCATTGATGGTAATACTATCCTCCCCGACAATACCCGTGATCTGGCTACAGATGCACTACAAGCTACTAACCGCCTGCGGAGACAGGTAGGTAATGCGCCACCCCTCAGCGACATTGAAGGAAGACCAGAGCCGGAAGTGACTACAGTAGCTGTGCGTTCTGTGGCTAATCGTCTCCAGGGTTGGGCTTCTTGGTATGGTCCTGGTTTTCATGGGAACCGCACGGCTAATGGTGAACGCTACAACCAATATGCTATGACTGCGGCTCACCGTTATTTACCTTTTGGTACAGAAGTCCGTGTTACCAATCAGCATAACGGTCGTTCTGTGGTGGTGAGAATTAATGACCGAGGCCCATTTATCGGAGGTCGGATTATTGACTTGTCTGCTGGAGCAGCACAGGCGATCGGTATGATTAGCAGTGGGGTGGCTCCGGTAACGGTGGAGGTGATCACGCCAGCTAATTAAGGTGGATGGTGCTGTTCCCTATACAATGAAGGGAATGATTGATATTAGGGTGCAATTATTGCACCCACAACTACTTTTATGCGCCTGTTTACAACTGTTGCGGCTTGGCGATCGTATTCCCAAGCCTGCCATAATCGGCAAATAGGTTTAGTCCCCACTATGGGGGGTTTACATTCAGGACATTTGAGCTTAATTCGTCAGGCTCGTAATGGCTCTGATCTAGTGGTGGTTAGCATCTTTGTTAACCCCCTACAATTTGGACCTAGGGAAGATTTCCAAAAGTACCCCCGTAATTTGGAGGCGGATTTAGCACTTGGTCGGGAAAATGGGGTTGATGTGGTATTTGCTCCGTCGGTTGAGGAGATTTATGGCTCTGAGGAGACGGGAAACACAGAAACTGGCTTATCTCAACAAACTTGTGTGATTGTCCCTGACTCGCTCACGTCCCGGCTGTGTGGTGCATCCCGTCCGGGACATTTTCAGGGGGTGACAACTATTGTGGCTAAATTGTTTAATTTAATTCAACCCAACCGCGCCTATTTTGGTCAGAAAGATGCTCAACAAGTGGCGGTAATTAGGCGCATGGTGGCGGATTTGAATTGGCCGATTGAGATTGTGGCCTGTCCGATTATTCGAGAGGCTTCGGGACTGGCTTATAGTTCCCGTAATCAGTATTTGACACGGGAACAGAAACAGCAAGCTACAGTTTTATATAAGGCTTTGCAGGCGGCGGGGCGGCGATGCGGTGAGGGAGTGCGATCGCGTGCGGGTCTGCTACAGGCGGCGCAGGAAATTCTGGCGAGAGTGCCGGGCGTGAAGCTAGAATATTTGGAACTGGTTGCGCCAGATACTTTAGTTCAATTGGAAACTGTTGAGGAAATAGGACTTTTGGCGATCGCCGCCTCTGTGGGAAATACTCGTTTGATTGATAATATTATGCTCAATACTCGCCAGCCTATTGTGGCGATCGATGGCCCGGCCGGAGCGGGTAAGTCTACTGTTACCCGTCATATTGCACAACTTTTAAATTTGATGTACCTTGATACCGGAGCGATGTATCGCGCTATTACCTGGAAGGTGCTTCAGTCTCAAATATCTGTGGATGATGAACCGGCGATCGCTCAGTTGGTTAGTGGTTCACGGATTGAGTTGATTCCTGATCAAGATCAAATTAGGGTTTTGATAGATGGGTCTGATGTGACTGAGGCGATCCGTACCCAGGAAGTTACCCGCAATGTATCGGCGATCGCTGCTCAGGTGGCAGTCCGTCGTGGTCTTGTTAAACAACAACAGCAGTTAGGTCGTCGGGGCGGTTTGGTGGCGGAAGGACGCGATATTGGCACTCATGTTTTCCCCGATGCTGAGTTGAAAATTTTTCTGACTGCTTCTGTGGAAGAACGAGCCAAGCGTCGCTATCTGGAATTACAACAAAAGGGTGATTTAAATACCAGTTTAGAAGAGATTAAACAGGACATTATCCGACGGGATGAATTGGATAGTAACCGAACTATTGCTCCACTGCGAAAGGCAGTTGATGCGATCGAACTTAGTACCGATGGACTAAGTATTGAGCAAGTTACTAATGAAATTGTTAGGTTATATACAGAACATCTGAAAAATGATGATGCTCCTGGCTCCAGTAATGGGGTTTAAGGGAGAGCCGAGATAGAGCTACTGTCTCAGGGATTGAACTTATCTAAAATTCCGGTGAATCTGCTGGGATTAGCGTAATCTGTAGTAACCTAGGGTAATTGTAGATCAATTTCCCCAATAATAACTACCTAGTGAAAATTAACAGAAAATTTAATTGGTGTGAAGGAGATATGACGTGGTTCAGCCTTACTACAGAGTATATCGTCGCCAACAAAGAGTTTTAACTCTGGCAATATTGGCAGCATTAAGTAGTTTTGTGATGGGTGTAGCTTTACCTTGGACTTTACATATAGACCGGGAAGCGAGAGTTACATATCAGCCGCCAATAAGTCAGCAAGTAGCGGCTGAGAGACAGACACAAGGAGAGGTAGAAAACTCTAATAATTCAAGACAGCTACCTGTCCCTAATTTAGGAATACCTGGGGTCAAACTGGCTCTAACTCAAAGGTTACAATCAACACAAAGCGCCTTGAACGAGTTAGAAAATGAACGCTTTACTTTTTCGGTTCCTCAACGATTCCAAGGAACTACTATAAAAGAGGTTAATTTGCCACCCGAACGGAAAGTTATTGCTCTGACTTTTGATGATGGTCCTTGGCCGCGAACGACGGAACAGGTTTTAGATATTCTCAGAAAAAATAATATTAAGGCGACTTTTTTCTTAATTGGGGCGGCTTTGAATAACAACAAGGAGATTGCCAAAAAAGTAGCAGATGAAGGTCATGCCTTGGCTAATCATACATGGAACCACCGTTATCATCAAGTAAGTCAGGCGGAAGCGGCGAAGGAGATTAATAGTACAGGGGATTTAATTGAGGAGGTGACAGGAACTAAAACGGCTCTATTTAGACCGCCGGGGGGGGTAATGACTAATGGTTTGGTTCAGTATGTTCATAGCCAAAATCAAGCTAATATTATGTGGTCTGTGGACTCAGCGGATTGGCGATCGGGTACAGATGCGATCGCTCGTAATGTTTTAACTCAAGCCCAACCCGGTGGCATTGTACTGATGCACGATGGAGGCGGGAACCGTGCGCCTACAGTAGCGGCTCTCCCCAGAATTATTGCGGAATTGAAACGGCAGGGTTATGAGTTTGTAACAATACCGGAACTGTTGGAAATTGCGGATGAGTATATGAGTGATGAAGATATCGCCAGCCAGGAACAAAAGGCTCGAGAAATGTCGGAGAGTGACGAAATGCCGATGTATCAATCCCCTTTACCTTATTAGAAGATCCTGATTAACATTGCCGAAGATGGAAATAATTAAACAATGAACCTGTATTCTTTACCAACTCAGTCAGATTTTGCCATTTCCCTAGGGCAGTTGTCCCTGGAAGATGTTTATAATCTGGTGGACGATCCGGCCAATGGTGCGATCGTGGTAATGAGTGGCATGGTTCGCAATCAAACGGACGGCAAACCGGTTAAGTCCCTGGAATATCAAGCCTATCAGCCCATGGCGCTGCGGGTGTTCCAGGAAATTGCCGAACAGATTAAAACTCAATGGCCTGATGTAACGCGGGTGGTTATACAACACCGGATCGGACATCTACAAATTGGGGATATTAGTGTATTGGTGGCCGTGGGTTGTCCTCACCGCCGAGAGGCTTTTGAGGCTTGCCAGTATGCCATTGATACCCTAAAGCATAATGCCCCGATTTGGAAAAAGGAACATTGGGTTGACGGATCTAGTAGTTGGGTTAGTATTGGCTTATGTGAAGCTACCTGCTAACCAGATGAACATTAGGAACTTAATCCGTTCATGTCGCGTCAAACATCAACAGCCTGCCTCAATACGCAAATTTGAAACCATGATCAGTCAATTTGTACCCCTATCCTGGTCTTCCGGGTCGGCAACCGCTCCCGAAGTTAAATTATCTCCTGAAAAGCTGTCGAACTATGATCTAGTTCTACGATGTCAGGAAGGCTTGCAACCAGACCGTCTTGCCTTTACAGAACTATTACGCCGCTATCAGTCCCATGTGGATAAGATTCTGTTTCACCTAGCGCCTGATTGGCAAGATCGGGCGGATTTGGCCCAAGAAATATGGATTCGAGTTTACCGCAATATTAAGCGACTACAGGAACCTGCTAAGTTTCAAGGGTGGTTGAGCAGGATTGCGACTAATTTATTTTATGATGAACTGCGGAAACGGAAACGGGTGAGACCGGCTTTGTCTCTCGATGCTCCTCGTACTGTTGATGATGGGGAGATGGAATGGGAATTGCCAGCAGATCGTCCGGGTCCTGATGAGGATTTAGCGACTAGAGAGTTTTATGATCATCTACAAGAGGCGATCGCTGATTTGCCCGAGGTGTTCCGCACTACTATTGTGCTGCGGGAAATTCAAGGCCTAGCTTATGAGGAAATTGCCGAAATCACCGGAGTTTCTTTAGGAACTGTTAAGTCTCGTATTGCTAGGGCGCGTCAGCGGTTACAATCTCAACTACAACCTTATCTAAATGATTAGTTGAGATGATGACTAATTCCGTTTGGAGGGAATATAATAGGAAGTTAATGGTCAGAAACCGGCGGTCTGTTGATTTTTGTGGCTCTACATTTTCTCCCCGATTAAATTCAAAAAGGTTGGACCGTTGGTTTCGATTTCTGCTTGCGTTTTAGGGGGGTGTCCCAATGAAGTCTAACCATGACGATCGCTTAGGAAATTTAAATCCGAATTGGCATCCTGAGTCCCAGGGAGAAGGGACTTGGGATGAACCAATGTATTATGAGCTACTTTCAGCCTATATTGATGGTGAGGCGACACCAGCAGAACGCCGCCAGGTTCAGCAGCGGTTGGATATTGATCGCCAATATAAGGCGGCTTATTTGCAAATGATGCAACTGCGATCGCGTTGGCACTCAATGCCGGGGCCGAAAAATACTGAATCCGCCCAACAGTTGGCTGGTGCTGTGTTCAACCAGGTTGAACGCCGGAATAATTTGATGGTGGTCAGTGGTGGGGGTGCGATCGCCGCTCTGTTTTTGGCGGTTTTAGCGAGTTGGGCTCCCACTGGTGGGGGTGGTACTCTCTTTGCTCAGTTGAACCGGGTGGAGTCGGAACCACTACAAATTGCTCTGAATGAGCCTTTGCTACCCATTGTAAATCCAGAGGCGGTTAGTTTGACCATAGATCAACCGCTGATTGTGATTCCTAAAGGTCCCATAGCTCACCCCTAGGTTAATTCTAGCTGGGTTTCCAGTCGCCACAGGGAATCAAGACTCCCTGAAAGGAGCTAACTACTTGGGGATACATGAAATAAGCCCAGGTCTCACGCAGAGGTTTTAGATCTGGGGTGTAGGTGAGAATGCGGCGGCGTTGATATTGGTTTTGCTCCGGTGGGCGATCGCTTTGGTAGTCTTCCAGGCGATCGAGGTCGGCGAGAAGGCTGGGGTCTGTGAAGGATAGGATAACTCCAGATACCCAGCGCGTCCCTGTGGTCATGGCTGGATAACCTAGGGAGAGGGAATATAATTCACCTAGGGCGCACGCTGGTAATTCCTCTATGGTGCGTCCGAGACAGTAACGGTTGTAATTGAACTCGCCGGGTTTGAGACTCCCGTAGACAAATACATGGATGAGATCATTTATGCGATCGTTTTCGGTGACTGTGGGTTTCATCGCCTGCCAAAATGTTTGTTAAGATAATCACTAAATCTGGAATAGGCCTGAAAGCGTTATCAGTTATGTTGCACCCGCAACCTTTCATAGCTACAGCTATCCAGTTCAGTTCTTTATGTTCTATTATCGTTCATGGTTTTAGCCACTAGCATTATAGAAAATTTCCTACCGCATCCACTGCCCCTAGGTGCTTTTTTACCCGAATTGGGCCTCGACAGCATTTTCTCAACTCAAGGGGTAATGGTGATGCTACTGGCCGCTTATGCTGTCGCTATGTGGATGTTCCTGACTAGCGCCCCCAAGGTTCATACCATTATGGTCACTGACTTAAATATGGCCAGACAGTTTTATGAGGGGTTGCTAAATTTGCCAGTGGCTGATGTTCCCCTACACTACTACTATAATTATGAGCAAACTTGGGGAGCTACTGGCATCGATCCTTTGTACCTTTCCACTAACATATCAACTGCTAATAACCAAGATTTAGGGGCTTCTGATGGCTTGTGGTATCAGTTGATGAAAAATACACAACTTCATATTATCAGTGGTGCTAGTTATGGTCCAAAAAATCGCCATCGCCATGTTTGTTTCGATCGCGATTGTTTAGACCAAATTTTGATGCGGGTACAAACCCAAGCCCTCAAGTTTAAAATCCGCAGTGAAAGACCTCTAAATTTTTTGGTGAAGGATTGGGATGGACGGGTGTTAGAGTTTTATGAGGTGAAAAACTAACCCGTAAATAGCCATAATGAACCGAAAAGAGACAAGGTTTAACTTGTCTCTCTGGTGGGTTTCAATGGGAAGATTGGGCAGTGATTAATCAATATCAAACAAATAATAATATTCACCGTCTATTAATTGCGGTGAATTGCCGTGATATTTAGCCACCGCCCTGTCTAAAAATGCTTGAGCTTCCTGGGGAGATATATTGGCGGCTTTGGCTAGGCTAGAAACCGTTACTAAGCCTCTATGATCTCGAATTAGGTGCAGAAATACCGATCGCTTATGTCTTTGGCGGCGGTAGAGTTCCCTGCGTCTTTCGCGATACCATTCCCACATAAACCACCCCCCCATAAACAGGGGAATGCTGCCCAAAATCAACCCCCCCGCCACTTTCCCCCAGGGATTATCTGATATGTTGGTGGGGCTAATTAATTCCGTAGCAGCGGATAACCAGAATATCAACCCCAGGGGAATCAAGAAACTGGCGACTATCAGCTTAAATATCTGCATGGTTTCATCCCCCTGACTTCCTTATTGAGGCTAAATTAATAATATCAACAGCGTATGGCTTCTAACAACCGTGAGAAATAAAACCTGGTAGAAATCATCGATTCTCGGCTAACGGTAAAGCCGTTATCTGAGAGAATTTTGATGATATCTGCCTCCCGGTGTTGATAGGCGCGGGTGGTTTTGCTGGGTCCAGGGAAAAATTCGCCAATTTTTTTAAGTATACTCAGGGCTAAGGTTTTGGGGGCGAAACTCAGAATGATCCTGTTTTCGGCGAGGGAACATAGATGAGAGATCATCTCTGCTGCTTGGTTTTGGGGATAGTGAATTAACACATCTAAGCAAATTACCGTGTGATAGCGACCTGTTAATTTTTCTAGGTCTTGCGCCATAAAGTTGATATTACTGGCGCGGGTGATTAGTTGGTTTCTGGCGCGTTGGGATGCTTCGGCGACCATTTTTTCGGAAATGTCGCTGGCGGAAACGATCGCCCCTGCGTCTCCCAAGGGTATGCTGAGGCTTCCGACTCCACAGCCTGCATCACATACCATTAAGCCGCCTAGGTTTCCATCAGCTTGCAGCCATTCTATGACGCGATCGACGGTTTGCTGGTGTCCGTCGCGGATATCCCGCTGTACCCGGTTGACTTCGCCGTTACCATAAATTCTTTGCCAGCGATCGAAGCCCGTTGAATTAAAATACTGCCGAACAACGGTTTTATCGTCTACCACACTCATGAAACTGCCTGCTGTGAAAAGGGTGTCCAACCCTTGATTCTACCATTTAGGGGTTACAATTTGGAGGTTTTGCTATCCTCAAATTCCTCAAGAAGGGTGGGTTCCTTCGGTACTAATACCCACAGTATGGCATAGATGATAATGCCGGGGGCGGCGGATAGGCCTAAAATAATAAAGGTGAGTCTCACTAGCAAGGGGTCAACATTGAAGTATTGGGCGACTCCTCCGGCTACTCCAGCGATTTGGCAATGTTCACGGCTGCGGTATAATTTTTTCATGGTGTCCTCTCCTCTAATGGGCGATCGTTTTGGTTGACAGTGATCACTTCAATTTCTGATGGAACAATTCCCGATCGCTTCATGATTAATTGGGGTTCGGAAAACCGCCCATCCCCTGTCCGGCTAACCATCCGGTTGTCCAGGCGTTTTGAAAATTGAAGCCTCCTGTCACGCCGTCAATATCAAGAATTTCTCCGGCGAAATATAGCCCCGGACACCGCCGACTTCCCATGGTCTTAAAGTCTATTTCTTTCAGGTTGACTCCGCCACAGGTGACGAATTCTTCTTTAAAGACTCCTTTACCAGTGATTTGATGGCGACTGCGTTTTAATTCTTCGATGAGTTGATTTAAGTGTTTTTTAGATAGTTCCGCCCAAGGTTGTTGGGGGTTGATTCCTACTCGGATAATTAGATATTGCCAGAGGCGACGGGGTAAATTAATCGGACAGTGGGAAGATGGCGATCGCTTGCCAAATTCAGATTTAGTCTGGAGGATAATTTCTCGCAATTGGTCTATATTTAATTCTGGTAGCCAATCAATTATTAAGGGGGTTTTATAACGACATTCCTGCAAAAATCTAGCCCCCCAAGCTGATAATTTTAAGACGGCGGGTCCACTAATTCCCCAGTGAGTAATTAACAGGGGTCCGGTTTGGGTTAAGGGGGTTCCGGTTAGTTTTAGATTCACTGAATCTACGGATATTCCGGCTAATTCCTGCAAGGGTTTATCGGCTATATTAAAGGTGAATAGGGAGGGAACTGGGGGGATGATAGTATGTCCTAATTTTTGGGCAAAATTATAGCCGGCGGGAGTGCTTCCTGTGGCTAGTAATAGGCGATCGCATTGGTAAACTTCCTGGGATTTTAAACAGACTTGAAAGCCTCGCTCAAGTTGAGTAATACCCACAACCGCCGCCCCGGTTTTGACTTTGACTCCCGCATTTTGGGCGCTATTTAATAAGCAATTAACAATGGTTGCCGAATCATCAGTTATGGGGAACATTCGACCATCAGCCTCGGTTTTTAACTTAACTCCTCGCTGGGTAAACCAGTCTACGGTATGTTTAGCTTGAAACCTAGTAAAAGGTCCGCGCAAGGCTTTGTTACCCCTGGGATAGTTGCGAATAAACTCCACAGGGTCAAAACAGGCGTGGGTAACGTTACAGCGTCCGCCGCCAGAAATACGAACTTTGGCTAGGGGAGTTTTTCCAGCTTCTAATAGGGTAACATGGGTTTTAGGGTAGGTTTCTTTACAGGCGATCGCCCCAAAAAAACCCGCCGCCCCACCACCAATTACAATGACTTCGATCATGTCTTGTTTCTCAAAGTTTTATTAATAATTGTACCCGATAAATACCCCAGATAAATGCTGAGTAAATATCAGGCACAATTCAGGAATACTTATCCCGCCAAATGTTCTAGCAGCAGGTCGTGGACAAAACGATATCTTCCCCCTACTCTTTGGAGAATTTGGCGATCGCAGGCTTGATTAAGAAACTCCACATAATTCCAGGGTATTACTTTTTTATCCAACAGAAACCAGCGCAGGCTATAGTGTTCGATTATAGTTGCACCTCCTAAACACAAACTAAACATTAAGGCTATGGCTATTCCCGGAATTATTGCTGATAATATGGTGATATATTCCCCGGTTATATACAGATATAACATCGATAAATTTATACCTATTGGACAGGCTATACAGAACATCACCAGGCTATTTTGGGCCGCTTGATTAATCGGCTGATTCGGATATTTGATATGAGTTATACCCATTTGAGTTAAGGGAAACAGCGCCAGGATAATCAAGACAGCCATTAATCCATAAATAAACCCATAAATCAACTGCCCCATTATCCCAGCAATTAAGGCAGTAATTATGCCGCCTACCATAGCAAAAATTACCCCCTTCTTAATTTTAGACCAACCATAATTTAAGAAATGCGGGTTGAAATCATTAGCTAGTATGCCAGCAATCAACCCCACAAATCCTGATGAAAATACATCCCATAAAAAAAATACATCCCATAAAAAATTATGTATTGTACCAATAAGAATGCCGATTGTCGCGCCAAAAATCAACACAAGAATCATCAGATAAATAAACTCCAACAGTTTATTACCCAAGAAATTATGTCCGATTTGGTGTAGTACAAACTCTGACTGATTTTGTGCTTGCATACGCTTGGCTAACCATCGCAGATACCGTTTAGCCATGACGGGTTCATGGTTCAAAATGCCATGAGATTTATCTGGTGTGTTGGGTAGGTTTTTAGTTAACCTTTGGCTAATATAGATATCTAATAAATCACTCTGCAATTGACTGAGATCAGCATCGTTATTATGAAACAAATAACTATCTATTTGAGGATATAAATTTTCCCTATCAATCACAGTTATTAAATCCAGGAATAAGGGAATACTAGCTAAGGTGAGCAATCCTTTGTCGTTTTGTATTACCTCCCAGATATGTCCGCCGTCTAAAGAGTGGAGATAATTATGAATATGCTGATCAGTTAATGGTTGTAAATACACTAATCCTTGTAAAGAATCAATAGTTTTTCCCGATTGTAAATAGTGGTCATCACGACAACAAACTACTCCATCTCGAACATTGAAAAACTCACTTAGTTTCTCAAAAGGTACTTGTTGTAATCCATCAATAAGAGGCAGTATTTTACCATTTTTCAGCCATTTTTTGGCAATAAATCTGGGTAAATTATAGCGATTTTTTAAATCTTCAACCAGCCAACTATCAATAGATTGTTTAGGATTGTTCAAAGTAGCTAATTCAAATAAAATCGGGATAGCACTATCTGAGTCTTCTTCGGCGATTTTAATTAAATCTCTGGCTAATTTCAAAAGTAGGGTGGTTTTTCCTATTCCTGGTTTCCCTAAAATTAATAGTTTCTGCTGGGATACTTTAAATATATCTAGGACTGTTTGTTGGGGTTCTTCGCCTTCTTTTCTGGTAAAAATATGTTCCGGGAGTTGGTGTCGCCATTGTTCCCTAAATGCAGGGTTTAACGAGGATGTTAGGGATAATTGGGGTATTCTGCCATTAGTTTCTGCTTCGGGTTTAGCCACCCGTGAAATTAATTGATCACTGTGGAGGGAATTGTGCAAACGAACTACTACATCATCTTGTTGAATTTTGAGAATTTGTGTACGCCAGTATGATTGGTCAAAATACATTGATAATCACGTAAAACTCCTGGGAGGGTTGGAAGCTCCGTGATTGATCACGGAGAGGAAAACCGACTCAAGCGGCTGACCGCCGCCAGCACCCCCTTGCGGGGTGGAGGGGTATGGTTGCCCCTCCATGGAGCTATGGTTGGCTCCGACTCCCTTGCGGGGTAATGTTTGCGCTTGCGCTAACGCGCACGCTGCGCGAACGCCAATGTTCAGAGTCGGTACTATCCAAATCGCACGTCCTTAACCCCTTAGAGATGTTTAACGATTCGGTTCTAGGGCCTGGAACTAGCACGCATTCCCGGGTAGGAACTTTAACTCTTGCTCTGAACGGAGCCAGTTAAGGCTATAGCTGGTCAGCTACCTGAAAGGGGGGCACGAAGCCCCCGTGCTTCAGCCGGGGGTGCTGACTTTGCTACAATTGGTCTAAGTACGATTATAGATCAAACTCGGATTTTTCGCAAATCCTATGTTAATGGGGAGGATAAACTATTACACGCTATAGAGTCGGTGTTGTCTACTGGTCTGGCTGAAGGTGAGAGTTTCGCCTAAGTTCATCAACTCAATAACTGTTGGTAGGTCACGAGTAAGGAAATTGGTAACATGGCTAAATCTCCCATCAAACTGCAACTAGCTTTTTTGTATCCGTTATTATACCCTCTGTTAAAATTCGGTTTTCCTAATTGTTTATGGAGTGGTAATTTATCTCAACGACAAATCGCCCTAACTATAGATGACGGTCCCCATCCTCAATATACCTTGGAATTATTGCAAGTTTTGGACTATTGTCAGATTAAAGCTAGTTTTTTTTGGTTGGGAATTTTCGTCGAAAAATATCCTAAAATTGCTCAAGAAGTCCATCAGCGCGGGCATTTGATTGGGATTCATGGTTATCAGCACAAGTCTTTTACTAGGTTAAATAAACGAGAATTAAAGTTAAGTTTAGACCGAACTCAATCGGCGATTTGTCAGATTTGTGGATTGCCAGAAAATCAAGTTATCTATGTGCGTCCTCCTAATGGATTGTTTACCGGGAAAACTTTACAACTTCTGAATAATTGGAACTATCGAACAGTGATGTGGTCTGTGGTTCCGGAAGATTGGGTAGAACCGGGGGTAGAGGTGGTGAGCGATCGCATTTTGCGACAGACTAAAAATGGCTCGATAATTGTCCTTCATGATGGCTATTTTGGTGGCTGTCATGTAGCAGAAACTAGCGCTAAGGTGATTCCAAAATTATTAAAACAAGGATATGAGTTTGTCACTATTGATCAGTTGTGGATGGGAAGAAAAAATGATACCCTGTTCCCTGTTAGTAATAAAATGCGATCGCCTAATTAACTATGGTATTAAGACCTGAAACTGATCCAATTACTGGTTTGCTGCGCCTTGTCGGAGATGATAACCCCGTAGATATCACCTTTTTTGAGAATCAATTAGGGGTGTTTCCCTTGGGAGTATTTCTAGGGTCTGGAAATGATACAGTCCGAAGTTTAGTAGACCCAGCACTAATTTATGGAAACCAGGGGAATGATCAAATATTTGGAGGGGGAGGAAATGACACCTTATATGGCGGTCAGGGAGATGATTATATCGAGGGTAATGAAGGTGATGATTTAATCTTTGGAAATGCTGGGAATGATATCCTATCAGGAGGACCGGGAAATGATACCATATTTGGGGGACCGGGAAATGATGTTATTGATGGAGATGCGGGAAATAATCTAATTTATGGTGGACAAGGTTCTGATATTCTTAGGGGTGGAGAAGGTAATGATTTAATTTTGGGAGATGCTGGAGAAAATACCATCTTTGGCGGACCAGGAAATGATACCTTATATGGGGGAACTGATGATGATCAAATTGGTGGCGGACTGGGAAATGATCTGATTTTGGGCGGATCTGGTGATGATATTATTAGCGGTGGCGAGGGGGATGATACCATCTATGGGGGACTGGGAAACGATCTGATTTTAGCAGACGAGGGTAATAATATACTATTCGGAAATTCCGGGAGTAATACCCTAGTGGGAGGGACGGGAAATGATACCTTTGTCTTAGAGGCTGGTAATGGTTTGACCACCATTGCTGACACTGATCAGATTTTTGATTTTACCCCCGGACAAGATACTATTTTGCTACTGGGAGATGCTCCCATAGACCAGCTAAATATTATTCTTGATGACACTAACCCTAATATAAATAATACCATTCTGGAAACTCCCACCGGAGAAATTATAGCCCTATTGCGAGGTATCCGTCCTAATGATATTAACCGCAGTGACTTTTTTGTTCCGGGTGTTTTATCCTTTGAATCAACCAGATTTGAAGTACAGGATAATGGCATGAGTACCCAACCCATTACCGTGGTGCGTTCCGGTGGTGAAGATGGTGCAGTTAGTGTAACTTTGATTCCCAGTTTATTAACTCCTTTACCTCCCAGGGGTGTTGATATCAGCCCAATTATGATTAATTTTCCCGATGGAGAATTGGGGGGTAAAACTGTATCAATTCTCATCGCTAATAATCCCATTGTTACCTATCCTGAAGTCTTAGAATTATCGTTACAAGATGCCACCGGAAATGCTACTTTAATTAATCCCACTGTGGCGACATTAAGCATTATTTCTGACCAGACTCCCCCTGACCCTATCCAAACCTTTAATAACCCCATACCTGAATCTTTTGCTAGGTTTGGCGCGGCTTTAGAAACTGTGAACAATCAGATTTTAATTGGTAGTCCGGGATGGAATAATTCCCAAGGTCTAGTTTATGTTTTAGACGGCACAACGGGAGAAGTTTTACCAGCCTTTCAGAACCCTTCTGCTAATGCTGGAAGTTCAGAGTTTGGCGCTGCTATTGCTAGTTTAGGTTTAGCCCCGGTAATTGGTGCGCCCACAGATAGTAGCATCGCCTTTGCTTCGGGTGCGGTTTATGTTTATAATACGATAACTGGTTTACCCGTAACTCAATTATTTAATCCCACCCCAGAACCTTTTGATTATTTTGGCTACAGTTTGGCGACTATTGGTAATGATATAATAATTGGTGCGCCAGGGGATAGTACATCGGAATTGCGAGGGGGAATTGCTTATTTATTTGATGGTATAACCGGAGAATTACGGCAAATTTTTAATAATCCTAACCCGCAACCAGATGATTATTTTGGGGCGGCGATCGCCTCTGTGGGAGACTGGGTATTAATTGGCGCACCGGGTAGTTTGGGAATTGGTCAGTCAAACAGTCCGGGTTCGGCTTATTTATTTAATAGTGTAACGGGAGATTTAATCCAGTCTTTCCGTAACCCTAACCCAGGACTAGATAATTTTGGTCATGCTGTCGCCTGGACGGGAATTGGACGGGATATTATCATCGGATCTCCGGGTGATGACCAGCGGGGAATAAATGCTGGGGCGGCATTTTTAATTGATGGTATTACTGGGTCAATTTTGGCAAATTACACACCGGAAAACTTGCGGACAGGCGATCGCTTTGGTGAGTTCATAACCACCACCAGCAACAATAATGTTGTGGTAGGATCTCCCGGTTTCGGTCCTTTCGATTTTGGGGCGGCGTTCAAATTCCAGTTACGCACCGGGGAATTATTAGAAACCTATTTACACCCCGAACTTCCTCCCAGTGATGGAGTGTTGAACTTTGGTAGTGCGATCGCCAGCTTTAATGCAGGGCTAATAATTGCCGCCCCAGACACGAATATCGGCTTAGAAGGTGTTGGGGCGGTTTATCAGTTTTAGGCGACTTTAATGGATTTATACCCGGCGCAAATCTAAGGTTAAAGGGTATTCAGGGCTTAAATTGGGGGTGGAAATTTCCCAAGTTCCGGGAGTGTGACCCATGGCTACAAACCTTTCTAACATCCGGGACTCAGCCTCCCTTTCATTAATGGGAAATGTTGTATAAACTACCCCATTAGGAGGGTTGATATAATAACTACATCCCCCAATAGAACGCATAGCCCAAGTATCAACAATATCGAATAATAGGGGAGTATGGGGGTTAATAGAAGGATGCAATAAAGCCGCATATTGTCGCGCCCGGAACCTGACCCCGCCCACATATTCCCCTGGTTTAAGGGTGGATTTTAACGGCACTGCATAGCCATTACAGGTGACAATATAACGATGGGAAAAGCCATCTAAACCGGGAGAATTTCCCATCGCCCCCCGTAACATAACCTGTAGCCTTTCCATGGAAGAATCAACATATCTAGCGTTACCACCATTTCCGGTTTCTTCTCCTAAAACGTGCCAAGGTTCTATGGCATTTCTTAACTCTAATGTCACCCCATCACGGGTAATTTCTCCATAGACGGGAAAGCGAAAATCTACAAATGGTTTAAACCACGCCAAATTAAAGGGATAACCCGCCGCGTTTAAATCCCTTAAAACTGTGCCTAAATCTTCTTCAATAAAATAGGGCAGTAAAAAGCGATCGTGTAGGGTAGTTCCCCAACGAATTAGGGGTTTAGTATAGGGATGTTCCCAAAACCAAGCTACTAGGGAACGAATTAACAACATTTGCAATAGCCCCATTTGTGCATGGGGAGGCATCGCAAAAGCCCGAAACTCTAATAGCCCTAACTGGTTGCGATAATTCTCTAATGGGTAGAGTTTATCAATACAAAATGCTGAACGGTGAGTATTTCCGGTGACATCAATTAGCAGATTTCGCAATAAGCGATCGACCAATCCGGGTGGTATTTCTCGCCCCTTTTCTAGCTCTTGAAAGGCGATTTCCAACTCATATAATCCTTCGTGTCTGGCTTCATCTACCCGGGGTGATTGGCTAGTCGGTCCGATAAATAACCCCGCAAATAAGTAGGATAAACTAGGGTGATTTTGCCAATAGGAAATCAAACTTCTTAATAAATCTGGGCGACGTAATAGGGGGCTATCTTGAACGCTTTTACCGCCAATGGTGATATGTGCGCCGCCTCCGGTACTTATGCGCCGACCATCTAGGGCATATTTTTCGGTTCCCAACCGACATAGCCGCGCTTCCTCATACAAGGTGGTGGTAATTTCGGTTAATTCTGACCAATTTTTGGCGGGGTGAATATTGACTTCAATTACTCCCGGATCTGGGGTAATCTGAAATCCCATAATCCCATCATTTCCAGGGGGGGTGTATCCTTCAACTAACACGGGAATATTAACAGCAGTGGCGGCTTTTTCAATGGCTGTAATTAAATCTAAAAAACACCGGGCGGAAGTTATGGGAGGAACGAAAACATATATACAGCCATCCCGCGCTTCTACCGCCATGGCTACCCGCACGGAATTTTCTGGTAAATTGATGGGTTCGGAACCAACCACAGCAGGTTTATGATCTAGAGATACTCGCGCTTCTGGGTGCAATTCTTCTGACCAACTTATGCTACTTAATGGCAGTCGAAATCCCAAGGGCGAATCACCTTTTAATAAAATCAATTTCTCCTGTGGTAATTTCCAAGGACAGCTACCCCAGCGTAATTCTTCGGACTCGACAACTGGTAAAATTGGTAAGGCATAACCGGCTAATTCTTCGGTTTCTAATTCATAGGTGGGAATAATGCGATCGCTTTCGATTCCTAAATGTTTAACTAATTCTTGAATAACGATTTCCGCCTGTTTAATCCCATAGCCATAATCGTCACCATCTACCGCCATGAAAGCCCGATTATGCCAAATAGGTTTACCGTCTTCTCGCCAATAACAGCCTAAAGCCCACCTCGGCAAAATTTCCCCCGGATACCATTTTCCCATGCCATAATGTAGCAAGCCGCCACCCTTGGAAAACTTATTTTCTAGGCGGTGTAATAACTGTCCGGCTAACCTGCGCTTTTCCTCTCCCAAGGCTTGTACCTGCCACTGGGGAGACTCAAAATCATCAATAGAAACAAAAGTAGGTTCCCCACCCATGGTTAAACCTACTCCCAAACTTTGCAATTTATCCTCTACTGCTTCCCCGAGGCGGTCTATGGTTTCCCATTGAGTGGGGCTATAGGGTTGACTGGTGCGGGGTTGATTTTCGTAGCGAGAAACTGTCACCGCAAACTCTAAATTTGACCCGCAAGGTTCCGCTGTTCCCTGAACTGGGGAGGCAGCCTGGGGGTCGGCGGTACACACTAGGGGAATATGACCTTCTGCTGCTAAAAAACCAGAGGTGGGGTCTAAACCAATCCAACCAGCGCCGGGAATATATACTTCCGCCCAAGCGTGTAAATCTGCATTATCAGCCTCTGGTCCTGGGGGTCCATCTAATGGGGGAACATCGGGTTTCAGTTGAATCAGATAACCCGATACGAAACGGGCAGCGAGTCCATAGTGCCGCAAAATCTGCACCATTAACCATGCTGTATCTCGACAGGAACCTATTTGAGTTTTTAGGGTTTCTTCGCAGGTTTGAATCCCTGGTTCAAATCTGACTGTATAATTAATATAATCAGAAATTTTCTGATTAATGGTAATGATAAATTCTGGGGTATATATATCTTTGACCCGGTGCTGTTCTACCCAGTCTTTGAGTATGGGGCTGGATTCATCTATTTCTAAAAAGGGGATTAATTCCCGCCCCAGTTGTTCTTCGTAGATAAACGGATAGCGTTCGGCATAGCTTTCCATGACGAAGTTAAACGGATTAATCGGGTGTAAATCCGCAATAATATCTACTGTGACCCCTAGGCGATCGGTTTTTGATAAAAAGTTCAGCCTCCCCAAATAATTGCCATAGGGGTCCTGTTGCCAGGTCATCGTATAATCACTAGGTTCAATCTTGAGGGAATAGCTATTAATGGGGGTGCGACAGTGGGGAGAAGGTCGCAATCCTAATGTATGAGGACCTAGAATTACTGGCTTTTCAAAATGGTAGACAAGCTGATGGTTTAGGCTAACTTTTACTGACATAACTCAATTTGGGCAAGAGGGATATATGGTTCGGAATTTCGCAATTTCAGCCGGCAAAAGACAATACAAAAAAGTTACCTCTCTTGCCTTTTGTCTCTTGCCTTTTGCCCATTGCTATTAATGGAGTTGATGACCACAGCTTCCGCAGAAGCGATCGTCAGGTTGTACTGTCGCACCGCAGTTACTACAGAATTTACGATTTCCTGATGATGGCGCAGATGATGGCTCAGAAGAACCCATTTTTAGTTCCATGGTACCCATCCGCATTTCCATGGGGTTCATACTCATTTGCATATTCCCCATTTGCATCGGTTTCATCGGTTCCATCGGTTTCATCGGTTCCATCGGTTTCATCGGTTCCATCGGTTTCATCGGTGGCATCGAAGATGCCGGGGTACTCGAAACCTGCTGAACTGACATCTGCTGGGCGCTTCCGAGGGAGGGTGTCTGACCCATGACACTCATACTACTTCCCTGGAGTTGCACGAAGTGTTCACCCTGAGCAGTTTCTATTTTCAACACTACCCCATTTCCCGTCCGATACAGGGAGGGGGGGGAAGTCCAGGTTCCGGTCTGGAACCCATTGCTGGCTTGCTGTTGCTGTCCGGGTGATCCACTGGCGATCGTCACAACAGTTTGCGACCCTTGGTTATCAAGATAAACTCTTTGACCGGTGCCTAGCTCGCATACATAAGGCATAATAGCCTCTTCCTACCATAAGAAACATCTAATGCTGATATTGTAAAATTGTTTCCTCACCAAATCCTACTTCTTAACATTTATATTATAAATTCCCCAACACTATACAGATAGCCGACTATACAGGTTCTTAACATTTTGCTGCCCTCCTCATCCAGTATATAAACTTATGTATCAAATTCCCCTAGTTATGTCATCGATATTTGATAAATCTACTGTGGCGATCGCTCTCCATATATTTATCAATACAATTACTCCTTTTTAATCTAATACCAATAACTCATAAAATCCCGAATAAATACTTAGTCATTAATAATCATGTTTGGCACACCCAACTCCCGCCTCCCCATGGTATAATTATCAAAAAATAGACTATACTATAAATACATTACTGGAGACAGCTATGACTATAGCTCAGGAATTAGAACCCACTCAAATCACTCCAGACCAAGATATTGAGTTTCCCCCCGGAGATTTAGAAAGTCAGGAGTTGCCATTGGAAAGTTATTTACACCTACAACAAATCTTGTTACTGATTAAATGCCTAGACTGGTTATGGCAAGACCGAAATGATTATTTTGATGCGGGAAACCTGACAATTTACTATAGTCCTCATCAGAAAAAATCATCAGATTTTCGCGGACCAGATTTCTTTGTGGTGTTAGACACGGAAAGGCGATCGCGGAAAAGTTGGGTAGTGTGGGAAGAAGGGGGAAAATATCCTAATATCATTGTCGAGTTATTATCAAGTTCCACAGCTAAGACTGACCGCACGGAGAAAAAGAAAATCTATCAAGATATTTTCCGCACTCCCGAATATTTCTGGTTTGACCCAGAGAGTTTAGAGTTTCAAGGATTTGCGTTAATTCAGGGAACCTATCAACCGATAACTCCCAATGATATGGGACATTTATGGAGTGAACAACTGCAACTATTCTTAGGGATAGAAAATCGTCAACTCCGCTTTTTTAGTCCTGATGGTGTTTTAGTACCAACTCCGGAAGAATCAGCCACTGAAGCTCAACAACAGTTAGGTAGCGTCCAAAATAAGTTAGTAACTACTCAAAATCAATTAGGAAGTGTTGAAAATGAGTTAGTCACTACTCAAAATCAATTAGGAAGTGTTGAAAATGAGTTAGTAATCACTCAAAATCAATTAGGTAGCGTCCAAAATGAGTTAGTAACCACTCAAAATCAATTAGAAATCGAACGACAACAGAAAGACCAACTAGCGGCTAAACTGCGAGAGTTGGGAATTGACCCCGAACAGTTGTAGATAATTGAGGTAAAAATTATGACAGTTACGGAACAGTTAGCATCACTGGAAACCTCACCAGAATGGGAAGATATCGAGTTTCCTCCCGGAGATTTAGAAAGTCAGGAGTTGCCATTGGAAACCTATTTACACCTACAACAAATCTTGTTACTGATTAAATGCCTAGACTGGTTATGGCAAGACCGCAATGATTATTTTGATGCGGGAAACCTGACGATTTACTATAGTCCTCATCAGAAAAAATCATCAGATTTTCGCGGACCAGATTTCTTTGTGGTGTTAGATACGGAAAGGCGATCGCGCAAAAGTTGGGTAGTGTGGGAAGAAGGAGGAAAATATCCTAATATCATTGTCGAGTTATTATCAAGTTCCACAGCTAAGACTGACCGCACGGAGAAAAAGAAAATCTATCAAGATATTTTCCGCACTCCGGAATATTTCTGGTTTGACCCGGAGAGTTTGGAGTTTCAGGGATTTGCGTTAATTCAGGGAACCTATCAACCGATAACCCCTAATGATATGGGACATTTATGGAGTGAACAACTGCAACTATTCTTAGGGATAGAAAATCGTCAACTTCGCTTTTTTAGTCCTGATGGTGTTTTAGTACCCACTCCCGAAGAATCAGCTACGGAAGCTCAACAACAGTTAGGTAGCGTCCAAAATGAGTTAGTAACCACTCAAAATCAATTAGGTAGCGTCCAAAATGAGTTAGTAACCACTCAAAATCAATTAGGTAGCGTCCAAAATGAGTTAGTAACCACTCAAAATCAATTAGAAATCGAACGACAACAGAAAGACCAACTAGCGGCTAAACTGCGAGAGTTGGGAATTGACCCCGAACAGTTGTAGATAATCGAGGTAAAAATTATGACAGTTACGGAACAGTTAGCATCACTGGAAACCTCACCAGAATGGGAAGATATCGAGTTTCCACCCGGAGATTTAGAAAGTCAGGAGTTGCCATTGGAAAGTTATTTACACTTACAACAAATCTTGTTACTGATTAAATGCTTAGACTGGTTATGGCGAGACCGAAATGATTATTTTGATGCGGGAAACTTGACAATTTACTATAGTCCTCATCAGAAAAAATCATCAGATTTTCGCGGACCAGATTTCTTTGTGGTGTTAGATACGGAAAGGCGATCGCGCAAAAGTTGGGTAGTGTGGGAAGAAGGGGGAAAATATCCTAATATTATTGTCGAGTTATTATCAAGTTCCACAGCTAAGACTGACCGCACGGAGAAAAAGAAAATCTATCAAGAGATTTTTCGCACTCCGGAATATTTCTGGTTTGACCCGGAGAGTTTAGAGTTTCAAGGATTTGCGTTAATTCAGGGAACCTATCAACCAATAACTCCCAATGATATGGGACATTTATGGAGTGAACAACTGCAACTATTCTTGGGGATAGAAAATCGTCAACTCCGCTTTTTTAGTCCTGATAGTGTTTTAGTACCAACCCCCGAAGAATCAGCCACTGAAGCTCAACGACAGTTAGGAAGTGTTCAAAATGAGTTAATCACTACTCAAAATCAATTGGAAATCGAACGACACCAGAAAGACCAACTAGCGGTCAAACTGCGAGAGTTGGGAATTGACCCCGAACAGTTGTAGATAATCGAGGTAAAAATTATGACAGTTACGGAACAGTTAGCATCACTGGAAACCTCACCAGAATGGGAAGATATCGAGTTTCCACCCGGAGATTTAGAAAGTCAGGAGTTGCCATTGGAAAGTTATTTACACTTACAACAAATCTTGTTACTGATTAAATGCTTAGACTGGTTATGGCGAGACCGAAATGATTATTTTGATGCGGGAAACTTGACAATTTATTATAGTCCTCATCAGAAAAAATCATCAGATTTTCGTGGACCAGATTTCTTTGTGGTGTTAGACACGGAAAGGCGATCGCGCAAAAGTTGGGTGGTGTGGGAAGAAGGGGGAAAATATCCTAATATCATTGTGGAATTATTATCAAGTTCCACAGCTAAGACTGACCGCACGGAGAAAAAGAAAATCTATCAAGATATTTTCCGTACTCCCGAATATTTCTGGTTTGACCCGGAGAGTTTAGAGTTTCAAGGATTTGCGTTAATTCAGGGAACCTATCAACCGATAACCCCTAATGATATGGGACATTTATGGAGTGAACAACTGCAACTATTCTTAGGGATAGAAAATCGTCAACTCCGCTTTTTTAGTCCTGATGGTGTTTTAGTACCCACTCCCGAAGAATCAGCTACGGAAGCTCAACAACAGTTAGGTAGCGTCCAAAATGAGTTAGTAACCACTCAAAATCAATTAGGAAGTGTTGAAAATGAGTTAGTAACTACTCAAAATCAATTAGGAAGTGTTGAAAATGAGTTAGTAACCACTCAAAATCAATTAGGTAGCGTCCAAAATGAGTTGGCAATCGAACGACAACAGAAAGACCAACTAGCTGCTAAACTGCGAGAGTTGGGAATTGACCCCGAACAATTGTAGATAATTGAGGTAAAAATTATGACAGTTACGGAACAGTTAGCATCACTGGAAACCTCACCAGAATGGGAAGATATCGAGTTTCCACCCGGAGATTTAGAAAGTCAGGAGTTGCCATTGGAAAGTTATTTACACTTACAACAAATCTTGTTACTGATTAAATGCTTAGACTGGTTATGGCGAGACCGAAATGATTATTTTGATGCGGGAAACTTGACAATTTATTATAGTCCTCATCAGAAAAAATCATCAGATTTTCGTGGACCAGATTTCTTTGTGGTGTTAGACACGGAAAGGCGATCGCGCAAAAGTTGGGTAGTGTGGGAAGAAGGGGGAAAATATCCTAATATCATTGTCGAGTTATTATCAAGTTCCACAGCTAAGACTGACCGCACGGAGAAAAAGAAAATCTATCAAGATATTTTCCGTACTCCCGAATATTTCTGGTTTGACCCGGAGAGTTTAGAGTTTCAAGGATTTGCGTTAATTCAGGGAACCTATCAACCGATAACCCCTAATGATATGGGACATTTATGGAGTGAACAACTGCAACTATTCTTAGGGATAGAAAATCGTCAACTCCGCTTTTTTAGTCCTGATGGTGTTTTAGTACCCACTCCCGAAGAATCAGCTACGGAAGCTCAACAACAGTTAGGTAGCGTCCAAAATGAGTTAGTAACCACTCAAAATCAATTAGGAAGTGTTGAAAATGAGTTAGTAACCACTCAAAATCAATTAGAAATCGAACGACAACAGAAAGACCAACTAGCGGCTAAACTGCGAGAGTTGGGAATTGACCCCGAACAGTTGTAGATAATTGAGGTAAAAATTATGACAGTTACGGAACAGTTAGCATCACTGGAAACCTCACCAGAATGGGAAGATATCGAGTTTCCTCCCGGAGATTTAGAAAGTCAGGAGTTGCCATTGGAAAGTTATTTACACCTACAACAAATCTTGTTACTGATTAAATGCCTAGACTGGTTATGGCAAGACCGAAATGATTATTTTGATGCGGGAAACCTGACTATTTATTATAGTCCTCATCAGAAAAAATCATCGGATTTTCGTGGACCAGATTTCTTTGTGGTGTTAGATACGGAAAGGCGATCGCGGAAAAGTTGGGTAGTGTGGGAAGAAGGGGGAAAATATCCTAATATCATTGTCGAGTTATTATCAAGTTCCACAGCTAAGACTGACCGCACGGAGAAAAAGAAAATCTATCAAGAGATTTTTCGCACTCCGGAATATTTCTGGTTTGACCCGGAGAGTTTAGAGTTTCAAGGATTTGCGTTAATTCAGGGAACCTATCAACCAATAACTCCCAATGATATGGGACATTTATGGAGTGAACAACTGCAACTATTCTTAGGGATAGAAAATCGTCAACTCCGCTTTTTTAGTCCTGATGGTGTTTTAGTACCCACTCCCGAAGAATCAGCTACGGAAGCTCAACGACAGTTAGGCATAGCCCAAAATGAGTTAGCCATTGAACGACAACAGAAAGACCAACTAGCTGCTAAACTGCGAGAGTTGGGAATTGACCCCGAACAGTTGTAGATAATTGAGGTAAAAATTATGACAGTTACGGAACAGTTAGCATCACTGGAAACCTCAGCCGAATGGGAAGATATCGAGTTTCCACCCGGAGATTTAGAAAGTCAGGAGTTGCCATTGGAAAGTTATTTACACCTACAACAAATCTTGTTACTGATTAAATGCCTAGACTGGTTATGGCAAGACCGAAATGATTATTTTGATGCGGGAAACCTGACTATTTATTATAGTCCTCATCAGAAAAAATCATCGGATTTTCGTGGACCAGATTTCTTTGTGGTGTTAGATACGGAAAGGCGATCGCGCAAAAGTTGGGTGGTGTGGGAAGAAGGGGGAAAATATCCTAATATCATTGTGGAATTATTATCAAGTTCCACAGCTAACACTGACCGGACTGAGAAAAAGAAAATCTATCAGGATATTTTTCGCACTCCGGAATATTTCTGGTTTGACCCGGAGAGTTTAGAGTTTCAAGGATTTGCGTTAATTCAGGGAACCTATCAACCAATAACTCCCAATGATATGGGACATTTATGGAGTGAACAACTGCAACTATTCTTGGGGATAGAAAATCGTCAACTCCGCTTTTTTAGTCCTGATGGTGTTTTAGTACCCACTCCCGAAGAATCAGCTACGGAAGCTCAACAACAGTTAGGTAGCGTCCAAAATGAGTTAGTAACCACTCAAAATCAATTAGGTAGCATCCAAAATCAGTTAGTAACCACTCAAAATCAATTAGGTAGCATCCAAAATCAGTTAGCCATTGAACGACAACAGAAAGACCAACTAGCTGCTAAACTGCGAGAGTTGGGAATTGACCCCGAACAGTTGTAGATAATTGAGGTAAAAATTATGACAGTTACGGAACAGTTAGCATCACTGGAAACCTCACCAGAATGGGAAGATATCGAGTTTCCTCCCGGAGATTTAGAAAGTCAGGAGTTGCCATTGGAAAGTTATTTACACCTACAACAAATCTTGTTACTGATTAAATGCCTAGACTGGTTATGGCAAGACCGAAATGATTATTTTGATGCGGGAAACCTGACTATTTATTATAGTCCTCATCAGCAAAAATCATCAGATTTTCGTGGACCAGATTTCTTTGTGGTGTTAGATACGGAAAGGCGATCGCGCAAAAGTTGGGTGGTGTGGGAAGAAGGGGGAAAATATCCTAATATCATTGTCGAGTTATTATCAAGTTCCACAGCTAAGACTGACCGCACGGAGAAAAAGAAAATCTATCAAGAGATTTTTCGCACTCCGGAATATTTCTGGTTTGACCCGGAGAGTTTAGAGTTTCAAGGATTTGCGTTAATTCAGGGAACCTATCAACCAATAACTCCCAATGATATGGGACATTTATGGAGTGAACAACTGCAACTATTCTTAGGGATAGAAAATCGTCAACTCCGCTTTTTTAGTCCTGATGGTGTTTTAGTACCAACTCCGGAAGAATCAGCTACGGAAGCTCAACAGCAGTTAGGAAGTGTTCAAAATGAGTTAGTAACCACTCAAAATCAATTGGGTAGCGTCCAAAATCAGTTAGCCATTGAACGACAACAGAAAGACCAACTAGCTGCTAAACTGCGAGAATTAGGAATTGACCCCGAACAGTTGTAGATAATTGAGGTAAAAATTATGACAGTTACGGAACAGTTAGCATCACTGGAAACCTCAGCCGAATGGGAAGATATCGAGTTTCCACCCGGAGATTTAGAAAGTCAGGAGTTGCCATTGTCAAGCTATTTACACTTACAACAAATCTTGTTACTAATTAAATGCCTAGACTGGTTATGGCAAGACCGAAATGATTATTTTGATGCGGGAAACCTGACTATTTATTATAGTCCTCATCAGCAAAAATCATCAGATTTTCGTGGACCAGATTTCTTTGTGGTGTTAGATACGGAAAGGCGATCGCGCAAAAGTTGGGTAGTGTGGGAAGAAGGGGGAAAATATCCTAATATCATTGTCGAGTTATTATCAAGTTCCACAGCTAAGACTGACCGCACGGAGAAAAAGAAAATCTATCAAGAGATTTTTCGCACTCCGGAATATTTCTGGTTTGACCCGGAGAGTTTAGAGTTTCAAGGATTTGCGTTAATTCAGGGAACCTATCAACCGATAACCCCTAATGATATGGGACATTTATGGAGTGAACAACTGCAACTATTCTTAGGGATAGAAAATCGTCAACTCCGCTTTTTTAGTCCTGATGGTGTTTTAGTCCCGACTCCGGAAGAATCAGCTACGGAAGCTCAACAGCAGTTAGAAGTTGAACGACAACAGAAAGACAAACTAGCTGCTAAATTGCGAGAGTTGGGGATTGACCCTGAACAGTTGTAAATAATGCGGGTTAAATCATTGACAGACATTAGAAACACTTAAATCTATGACGGCTTTCAAACCCTCATAAAATAGGATTTAACCCCGCCAAAATCTCCTTTAATAAGCTGTTCTTCGTCAATATAGAAATAGAAATAATCAGAACAATCAAAAGGATGATTAAATTCTAATAATAATTGTCCTTTGGCATTATGTAAAACTTCTGGTACATAGGAATGAAACTCTGGAAATCCTGCCATTTTAGCGTTAATACCAACTTGATTTTCTGGCTGATAATCTAAAAACCATTCGTCAAATTTATCGCCAATGTCTGTCAATTTATCGGGAATACTATTGTAGCAATAATCCCAAAATATATCCTCTCCTACAGAAAAATCGATTGTATAAATATGGTGATACCATTCATCCCTGTAACGCTTATCTAGGGTGAAGCTAAAATCTGTGACCAGGGTGCTTTCATCTTGAGAAATTTCTGGGAAATAGATAATCCGGTGTGGTTCTGGACCCAGTACACACATGGGGACACTGAGACTAGAATAGAACTGTAATAGACCCTGAGATGGCAATTTAAACCCGGGGAGAGAAGGAACCTCCGCACAGTTAATCTGGAGTAAAAACATCATCATTTCCCCAGTTTGACGATCGCAAGGATACTCCATTCCCTTGGGTAAATAGGGCAACCCTCCGACCTTAGTTTCCCACAACTTCAGGGGATCATTGCTGAGGTCTTTGGCTAAAAAACCCTGTTTATTAAAAGCCAGATTAATATAGGGTTGCACATTACTAACCAGGAAAGAACGCAGAGATTCAAACTCCGGGGGTAAATCTTCTAACAAGCGAGGTGTTACCATAAATAAAACTGCGACGGCGCACAGTCTTAAAGAACTTGATACTGTTTTAGCATAGTTTGGCGAAAGTTGCTAGGTCAAAGACAAATCATATCTTAACTGCTATTTATAATAACACTAATTGTGACTATATTGTTGATTGGTTCCATGTCGGCTTTGTCTCTATAAAATCGATATCGCATATTTAATCCAATCTTCTGCACTATTATTTTCTGATAAATTAGGATGAGATGTAATAGCTTTTAAGGCTTGCATAACTTCGGAAGTGGTATAACCTAAAGCCAACAGAGATATTTCTACTTCCTCTTGGATTTCTGCACTTAAATTAGATGTGGAAACTGTAGGAAGTCCTGCTTGTTTTCGCCACTCTGATAACTTGGTTTTTAATTCTAGGGTAATCCGTTCGGCTGTTTTTTTTCCCACTCCCGGAGTTTTAGTTAAAATCCCGGTATTTCCGCCCACAATTGCTTGGACTAAATCCGGTAATGCGAGGGTATCTAAAAGGGCGATCGCCAATTGCATACCAATACCACTAACACTCACTAATTGACGAAATAGATCTCGTTCCGCCATACTGCTAAACCCATACAAAACCATCAGATCATCCCGGATATGTAGATGAGTAAATACCTGTAAATTTTCGCCTATTTTAGCATCTAAATTCTGCATCCTGGGTAAAATTTGCAACTCATAACCAACTCCATTAACATCAAGCCATAAAAAGACTCTATTTCCCGTCTTTTTATAAATACCAGCTACAGTGCCATTTAAATAACCAATCATAGTCTATTTTTCCTCAAATTATCATAAATTAACCCCGGCTAACGAATAAACTCACTCTGGTTGAGATAGCTATTCACGGTTTGACTGTAATTTGCTACGATCGCCAACATACAAAATAGCATTAAGGCAATAGTTTTGAGTACAAATCGCTTTTGGTCTTGGCTACCTCAACTGTCACGACAAGTGTGGATTTTAGCAGTTGGTCGTCTACTGTCCCAAACGGGAACAGGATTTACCCTATTTTACGCGCCAATTTTCTTTGTTAATCAGGTAGGTTTATCCTCAACCGCCGTAGGAATAGCGCTAGGAAGCGCCCAAATTTCCGGGGTAATTGGGAGAGTCTTCGGGGGGTCTTGTTGTGACTCTCCTCGCTTCGGTCGGCGCTGGACATTATTGGTATCGGCGATAATTTCTGCCCTCTCATCTTTTGTCCTAGCATTTACCACCAATTTTATGATGTTAATTCTAGGGAATTTATTGTTAGGATTAGGTATCGGACTTTACTGGCCAGCCACAGAAACCATAGTAGCTGATTTAACCACGGGAAAGACCCGCAACGAAGCCTATGCTATCACTCGTTTGGGGGATAATATCGGCTTACAGGTCGGCATTATCATGGGTGGGGTAGTGATTGCCACAACGGGGGCTTATCGACTGTTATTTGTGCTAGATGGATTGTCTTTCCTCATCTTTTTTATAGTGATTTATCTAGCGATAGCGGAAACTTACCAATCCCCTATTATATCAACAGATACCGAATCCGCTGCATCTTCTAATAGTTGGATGGTGGCTTTAAGCGATCGCACCCTATTAATTTATGCAGCAGTCAATATTTTATTTACCTTCTATATGTCGCAAATTCATAGCACCATTCCCCTATATCTTAACAACTTTGTGAAAGCCGAATTTTCCAGCATCACCATTAGCGCCCTGTTTGCCGGACACACAGCGATCGCCATCTTACTTTTACTCCCCATGTCCCGCATTCTTAATCCTCTCAGTCGCCCCCATGCCCTAATTGTATCAGCTATACTATGGGGCATAGGATTTTTAATTACGGGGTTAATGGGAATAGTAAAAACCGGAACTTTAACCTTAGCTATTCTGGGATTAGGAATTTTAGCGATCGCTACAGTTACTTATAGCCCCGCCGCCTCGTCCTTAGCGGCTAATCTGGCCCCGGACTCCCTGCGAGGAATTTATTTAGCTATTAATTCTCAATGTTGGGCGATCGGTTATTTAATCGGCCCCCCTCTTGGGGGATTAGCCCTTGATCAAACCCAGGAAATTATTAGCCAATTTTGGTTAGGATTAGCCCTAAGTGTCTTGATAGCGATCGCCATTTTACAGCATCTGCATAAAACCATGAAGCATCTCAACCACTAATCCCTATATATCAATTCTTCAGCTTGAAACTGATGGTTAGTATCTAAACACCAGTTGAGTAAGTCAGTAGCCTGACCCCCGATCACAGAAACAATAATATAGGAGTATTCCGACCAGGCGCAAACCCGATCAAATTCTGAAGGAATCGCAGTATGATCGGGGTGCGAATGATATATACCAATAATCGAAAGATGGCGATCGCGTCCCTCCTTTTGCGCTTTCATTAACGCTTCTGGGGCGATCGTAAAACGTTCTTGGCGAGTGGTTATATTGGGGCTATTGTCTAACCCTTGGAATACCTCAGCAGTGACTGGACTCCAAGCATTTTCCATCGACCAAACTTCCATAATCATTTTGCGATCGCCTGAGTCTTGCCGCCCCATGAGCAAACCACAACACTCCTGGGGATAACTTTGTTCTGCATGATTCCGAATTTTAGCAACTTGTTCAGAGGTGATAATTAACATAATTTTGGCATCAATTAACCATCTACTTACCTAGGGTAGCCATCGGGGGTTAAATCCCAAAAACGGCAATTCTTCCGGTTTCCATTGAGAAGCATTAGCATCTGTTGAACTATCCGTTACTAAAGGCAATAACCACAGGCGACTCGTGGTAATAGTATCTCCCCCATCAGTACGAGGTCGGTTTTCTATCTCTTCATCCATAATTCTAGTTATAGTTTGATCAAACAGTAAAGCCAGACCATCGGGAGATAAACTCAGATTAATTTGTTGCTGATTCGGCAAAATTACCAGCGGGAAAATCTCCTCAGTTTTTAAGTCGATCGCCACAATATAAGGCTGTTCTGTGTATTCCTCGTTATCCTCAATTAGCTCAGTAATTAGAGCATAAATAATTGTCTGGCTAGGGTCAAACTCGATACTCAGAATATTGCCAAACTCAGCAGTTCTATATAATTCCCGTTCATTACCTACCGTATCCACCACAAATAGCGATCGGGTTCCATCGGAATTAAACTTTAGTAGCGCCGCCGCCGACCCATCGGCAGCAAACCCCAAAACCTGACCAAACTTAGGTAAATATTCCAGCACCTCAGCATTGGGTTCTAAGGGTAAAATAGTCGTCAGATCCGGCCCTTGGGAAATCAGCAAAGATTTGCTATCAGGTGCAATCATAAAATTTCCCCCCTGAGTTTCTAAAGGTCTCGGAGAACGTCCCTGCCGAATCACCCAAGGACTAGCATCAACCGGATTTCTTTTGTTGACCCGCTGCACAACAATCACCTTACCATCACGAGACAAATCAAATCGGAGGTTACTGTAATATTTGTTATCTAAAATTGTTTCTAATTGACCACGATGTTGAGGCGCTGAAGAACCTTGACCTACAGATTCAGGGTTAATACCAGTCATCACAGTATACAATTGTGGGTCAAACTGTCCACTACTACGATCGCCCCTTTCTATAGCTAAAAACAAAATGCGATCGCCCCTCGGATAAGGTTCAAACTGTATTACCGTTAAATTTTCAGGAGTTAAAGCCACAGGTGTCGGGTCTTGAGACAAATTCACCAGCATCAGTCTCCCTTCCTGGTCTCCTTCCACCCCAATATATACAAAAGCGCGATCGCGACTACGAAAATAGCCCGTAAACGGTTCAATTAACTGACCTTCCTGATTCTCATATAATTGATCCGTTACCCCTTGTAACTGCACACTGAACGGCGTACCATAGGGAACCGGATCTAGCAAAGTATAAGCCATGCGCTTTCCCGCCCAACTGATTTTTCCCGGTAAAGGCGGGTCAATGCGGAGATTTCTCTCTACCCCCTCCCGGTCCATCGGACGGTTAAATGTCAACAGAAACGCCCTATCTTCCGCCCCTACCAGCCTATTCGCCCAACTGAACTCTCGCACACGAGGAATAGTGCGATCGCCACTCAAAACCACCCCCAAAATTAACACACCCAAAACTAACATCAAAGTGATCGCCGCTCGATCCAACGGTTGACTTTTTTCCGCCAAATTCCTCAATTTAGATGGAAAGCTGGTCATAGTTCCTCTATATGTATGCTTATGATCCTGTCCTACATTAGCACAACTACCAAAATTCAGTTATCACTGATAGACAATTTCACAGGTTTAGCCATTTCTGCCATCTTAATTAATTCATGAATTTGGGTGTCTTTATTAACCGGAATACGAGAAATTCGGAACGGATTTTTTAACTGAGTTGGTCGGGAGACTCGATTATCATAAAGATACCCAGTTAAATGATAGCCTCTCAGATATCTTTCTAATTGAGTAGATAACGCACCAAAAGGATAAGCAATATGAGCAGCCACTAATTGATTACGATCTAAATCTTCGGTACATTTCCGTAATTGAGATTTCCCCCATTCCAACTCAATCCGTAAATTATTAGCATCTAGTTTAGTCAGATTTTGATGAGAATAGCCGTGAGACTGAATATCATAATATCCCTTGGCAAAACCATATCGTAAATCCTCACAACTTAGATGAGGAATATAGGGAGGCATATTAACCCCCATATAAGCAGGATTAACAAATAAAACCACCTTCACTTTTTCACGATAAATATATTCCAAGTCTTTTAAGATTGGCAGTACATGATCATGAACCCCAGCATAACCATCATCAAAGGTAATCATCACTGGCTTGCGGTTTTCATACTCAGCCGGTATAGGTTGAGACTTTTGGATAAAATAAACAAATAAATCCTGGCTAGACAGAAACCAATAATCATTAACTACTAGGTAATTCAAAAAACTATAAAGCTGGCGTTTTTCGTAATCTGTACTAACTAGGGGACGCTGAAATTTAACTAAGTCTTCCCGGCTATCAATAATATCATGAAATCCAAAGATAGGAACTCTCACCCATGGAGATTTACTAGCACCAGAAACACTTATACTTAATAAACTTAACAGGAATAGCCATATACTCCGTATAGATAGCCTTTTAGCAATTATTAATATCTCCAAAAACCTGTTAATATTAGTCATTGATTCTCCACCATTATACCTGCCTCTCCCCAACCCTCTTTCAGAGATAGTTACATTATCCATTATCCACCCATCCTCTCATTTTACCAGGATTGAGTAAACCTAGAGGATCATATTTTCGTTTAAAGTTTAATTGTTGTAGATCAACCTTCTTCATTCCCCCATCTTCCAAAATGTAGGTATGGGGATTAAAAATAATTGCCCCTCGGTCTTCATGATATTGGATAATTTCATTTAACCTAGCTTCATTCGTAAATCGGACAATTGGTAACCCGGCTGGGTGTAAATTTCCCCCAGTACGCAGAAACTCCAAATGCTGAATCACCTCATCCCCAAAATAATCATAACATTCCTGAATCAATTTTAATTCTGGGTCGGCTGGAAATAGGGTTTGTAAATAGGTTAAAGATGGGTCTATACTGCGAGCGTGTAAAGTCGTATGATTCCAGGTAAACTCAATGATAGTTGTACCCTTTACGGTTTCCTGGGTGGATTTTTGATAGCAGATTTTACCCTGAAAATTTTTAATCAATTCTTGTAAAGGTTCGAGGCTAGTTTCAGCTACCATTAACAGTGCCGCCTGTTCACCAGATGGGATCATCTCACGAAAAGGAATAAAATAGGATGGAATTGGGGCGGCGCAAATAGAAACTAATTTTTTGATCATACCATCGGACTGACTTAAAGCCTGACCGAATTTCGCAGCATTCATAAACTCGTTAAAGGTGACAATTAACTCCACCCATGGATATACAGGTGCTAGAGGTATTTCTAATTGGGTAATAATGCCATTAGTACCATAGGCATGATTAATATTTTGCACGGCATCTCCCCTGAGTTCAATTATCCGAGGTTCCGCTTCTAAGGTGACAACACGGACGGCGTGAAGGTTGCCATTATCCCGTAATTGTCCATAAGTAATCGAACCAATACCACCACTACCACCACCAATAAAACCCCCAATAGTCGCTGTCCGATAGGTAGAGGGAAACATCCGCAGTTCCCAACCAATTTCGCGAGTTTTTTTGTCTAATGCTGCTAGTTTAACCCCCGGTTCTACACAGGCACAACCTGGCTTAATCCAGACTATATTATTCATTTTAGACATATCTAAAATTACCCCACCTTTCAGGGGTACACACTGCCCATAGTTCCCGGTTCCGGCTCCCCTAACCGTTAGGGGTATCTGATAGTCAACGCAGAGTTTAGCTACTTTTAAAACTTCCGATTCCGAACGGGGAAGCACTACAATATCACCCGTTTTGTCTTGTAAAAGCGGTTTTAAGATGGGGCTAAAGTGGTAGTAGTCTTGGGATAGTTTGGCTACCTGAGAGCGATCGCTTATCGTTTCAATCTCTCCTAACATGGCACAAAAATCATCCCAGTTGTGCTGGTCACTTGCTCGTGTCATTTGCTTTTACCTTGAATTTCAATTCACCGCACATCCCCGCCAATTACCAGCTCTCTCTCCCAAAAACCAAGTTTTTATTCATTGCTGATTTGCGGATATTGTGCTATACTATATTGTAGCATATACTGGTTAAATGTAATTTTCATTAAAATCCCCAATGTCTGAGGAACGGGTTTACTGGCTGGCATGGTCAAAAATTCATGGTATCGGCCCCATCACCCTTCAAAGATTACAGGAAAGGTTCGGAAGTCTGGCCACCGCTTGGCAGGCATCCCCCATGGAATTAGGTTCTGTAGAAGGGTTCGGAAGACAGAGTTTAGAAAAAGTGATCACTGAGCGATCGCAAATTAACCCCCAGCAACTATTGCAAAATCATCTGATTAAAAACCCTAACTTTTGGACTCCCGCCGACCCAAATTATCCTCGGCTTTTATCAGAAATACCCTCCCCACCACCAGTGCTTTATTACCGAGGAATAATCAACCCCGAAGAAAATCAAGGCCATGTCCCCACCATTGGCATTGTAGGAACCCGCTACCCCACAGAATATGGACGACGCTGGACTCGCAAAATTAGCAGCACCCTAGCACATCATGGCTTTACTATTGTATCAGGAATGGCAGCAGGTATCGACACAGAAGCTCATCGCAGTTGTTTAGAAGCAGGAGGACGTACCCTAGCCGTTTTAGGCACGGGAGTTGATATTGCTTATCCCAAAGAAAATCGCCCCCTTTGTGAGCAGGTATTACAACAGGGATTATTAATTAGTGAATTTCCCAGTGGCACTAAACCCAACGCTACCAATTTTCCCCGACGTAACCGCATTATTGCTGGGCTAAGTCTGGCAGTATTTGTCATGGAAGCACCTCAACGTTCAGGAGCCTTAATTACTGCCCGTATTGCCAATGAATTTGTCCGAGATGTTTATGTTTTACCAGGTCGTTTAGATGATGAGAAATCCCACGGTTGTCTAAAGTTAATTGATGGCGGTGCTGGCGTGATTCCCGTGGACATTGAACAACTCCTAGAACAACTTGGCGCTATCCCTCAATTAGACACACCTACCCAGCTTTCTATTCTGGAACAGACCCAACCCCGACCAGAATCTCCTAATTTAGACCCAGATTTAGCTAAAATATTAAATGCGATCGCCTCCCAACCCACACCATTTGATTTAATTGTCGAACAGTCGGGAATGGATGCCGGAAATGTCTCTAGCCAATTATTACAATTAGAATTATTGGAGTTAGTTACCCAGCTTCCCGGAATGCGATATCAGAGAGCATAATCAATCACCACTTTCCTAATTAATAAAATCCTAACCTACTCGGTTTATTAAAACTCGGAGATATCGGCAGTAATCGTCCCCGCTTTGATTATGTAATTGCCAACCTTTCCCGCAGGATAAACTCAGCAATCTGTAAATCTACAGGAGTAGTAACTTTCAGATTAGTTTCCTCCCCCTCCACCACCTGAACCGGAAGACCACAACGTTCAAACAGCGCCGCATCATCAGTAACGTCCCAACCCAGATGACGGCCTTTTTCGTGACATTCCCTCAGTAGTGGAACTTCAAAACCTTGGGGAGTTTGGGCGGCCCATAATTGACGGCGATCGGGAGTATCCTGGATAAAATTATTACCATCCACTATTTTGATGGTATCCTTGACTGGAATAGCGGCAATCAAACCAGATACCGATTCCAGAGCCTTCGTACAGCGATCGAATAAATCGGGGGTCGCTAAACATCTCGCGCCGTCGTGGATTAAAACCCGGTCGGCTTCAGGGGGAAGAGCTTGTAAGCCGTTATAAACCGACTCCTGACGGGTTTCTCCCCCAATAATGAACTTTATGGGTAGATTCAGGGAAACCTCGTCTACGATCGCCTTAAAATCCGGGAAATCAGCAGTTTGTCCGATAATACCAATCCAAATAATCGATTTAGATGCCCCGGCACTAGCTAGAGTCCAACCAAGTAGGGATCTGTCCAATAATTTCAGTAGCAATTTGTTACAGCTTGCCCCCATACGCCGTCCACTTCCGGCGGCGGGAATTAGTAAATACATGATTACCTAAGTCTTTTGTTTTTGGTGATAGTATTATAGAGCGTCACTGAGAATAGGCAAACCATTCGATGCTCATCTCGCGCCCTCTTTAATTATTCTTCTAAAACCAATTTCCATCCCTTTCAGCCATGGCATACAGGCTGTGGCGCTGCCCAAAAATTATTCCCCCCTACTTCACCCACTCAGGTTAACCCCCGCCCAGTAAACCTGAGATATTTTTCTATGGTTTTCCGAACTGTCTTCATTTAGAATTAAGCTGATAAGTAGATTAACTCTATTAATTAAAATGAAAATACTAGCCCTTGTCCCAGGTGGGATTGGCGACCAAATTCTGTTTTTCCCTACCCTAGACGATTTAAAGCAAGCCTATCCCCATGCCCAAATTTCCGTAGTGACCGAACCTAGGGCCCAAACTGCTTACCGCGTCTGTAAGTCAGTATCCAAAGTTATCCCCTATGATTTTAAAGGGCGCAATAGTCTCGCCGACTGGGGTAATTTGATTGGCATTGTCCGTGACCGAGAATATGATGTAGTGATCTCCCTCGGACAACGATGGACTGTAGGGCTGTTGCTGTGGCTGACGGGAATACCTAACCGCGTCGGTTATGCAGGGAGTAGCGGAGAAATCTTTCTCACCGATGCTGTCCCCCTCAAAACTGAACAGTATGCAGCCCAGATGTACCATGATTTATTGCAGGGCCTAGACATTATCACCCCCTTTAGCGGATTACAGATTAATGTCCCTAAGTCGGACTTGGCTTGGGCTGATAGGGAACAGGAAAGCCTCGGAGTTAAGGAAAGTGGCTATATCCTTATTCATGGCGGGTCTAGTCAGATGGCTATTAATAAGGGCATTGATAAAATTTACCCGGTTGAAAGCTGGCAGAAGATTATTGAGGATATCCAACAGCGACAGCCTAACCTACCTGTGGTTTTGGTCGAAGGACCTGAAGATCAAGCCCTGATTACTCAAATAACCCAGCGTTGTCCTCAAGTTAAGTTGACACAACCAGAGGATATTGGTAAACTCGCGGCGATGATCGCTGCTGCTAATCTTATGGTTTGTACCGATAGCGCCCCCATGCACTTGGCGATCGCCGTTGGTACTTATACCATTGCTTTATTTGGTCCTACTGATCCTCATAAATTACTCCCCCCCAGCGAAAGGGCGATCGCTGTCAAATCTCCCACCGGAAAAATGGCTGATATCTCCCCTGATGAAGTCTTAAAGCGGATTTGGGGAAATTAGGTTTTTTTGTGGACCAACTCGACACGCTGAGGCTTCTGGCTTTCAGTGTGTCAGATTTGAGGCGATCGCCAACAATTCATCAACCCCATTTACAGTTACAATTTTAGTCTGCAAAGTCGCCTCTACTTCCGCCACAGTCAAATCATCCAAAAAGCGAGTATCCCCAGTTTTCAACATTAAAGACGGAAGCAAAACCCCATCACCCAAATCTCGTCCTTGGAGTCCCGCGATTAAATCCTGACCCGTCAACAACCCCGTTACAGTTATTTCCTGTCCCCAATAATCACTAGCCAAAGCCACCATTTCCACCCTTAACCCTTCCACCCCATTCAACCGGGCGACAATAGGCTTAAACGCCAATTCTACAGCATTCCCCACCACCCAAGTCCAGCGCCGAGGACTAGCCACACCATTCCCAGTTTCCCATTTCACCCTCTCAAAAGCCGTCTCAAATTCCCTTAAAAACTTACGAATAGACCCCACCCCATTACCAATTTGCGGATAGTCCTCATAATCAGACTCTGGTGGTAACTCCTCACGGGCGATTAAAAACCATTCATCCGCCAACCACACACAAGTTGACCCCAATTCTTGCTTGAATTTATCCTGGAGGTTTTGCACTTGCTTAATCACCTCCCTCGCCTTTTCCTGGCTTACCGAAATCAGTTGATCTTCCGGGGGTCGAAAACGAGTTAACCCCACCGGAACCACCGCCACCGAAGCCACCGCCGGAATATCTCCCCGGTGAAATTCCGCTAAATCTAGTAAAGTTTTTTCTAGGTGAACACCATCATTTATCCCCGGACAAACCACCACTTGAGCATGAATTTGTAAACGGTGCTTTTGAAACCATTTTAACTGCTCTAAAATCTGACCTGCTCGCTGATTTTTCAGCAGCAAACTTCTCACTTCTGGCTCGGTGGCATGGACGGAAACATACAGAGGCGAAATTCTCATCTGAGCAATTCTATCCCACTCAGATTGAGGTAAATTAGTTAAGGTTAGATAAGAACCATAGAGAAAACTCAGGCGATAATCATCATCTTTTAAGTAAAGAGAACCTCTTTTTCCAGGCGGTTGCTGGTCTATAAAGCAAAAAGGACAGCGGTTATTGCACTGAATTAAACCATCAAATAGGGCGGTTTCAAACTCTAAACCTAGGCTCTCGTCATAGTCTTTTTCTAGCTCAATATGATGGGTTTTTCCCTGACTGTCAATCACTTCAATTTCCAGAAACTCATCCGCACACAGGAATTGATAATCGATTAAATCGCGGGGACGAGTTCCATTAATGGACACGATCGCATCTCCGGGTTCAAAACCCACATCAGCCCCAATGGAGTCCGGTAACACCTCAGTAATTAGCGCCGGACGGATAGAAGATACACTCATACTGCCATCTCAACCTCACAGATAATACCCTACCACAATCAATTATCCATTAATTCCCTGGTGAGGTAGGACGGGTTGGTTTCTTAATCTTCTGGCCCGCCTGGGAGGAACTAGCGGAACTTCCCCCGATCGCGATCGCCCTCTCCCTATTCTATATTAAATATTCTCCAAAGCGCCGCCTACCACTGCCGTTAAAATCGCCACACCAAAAGCTAGTCTATACCACACAAACAGCCATGTACTACTGGTTTGCAGATAACGGATTAACCAGGCGATAGATAGGTAGGAAAATATGGTTGACGAAATTAAACCCACTACTAACGCCGCTGTACTAATGTCGTCTATTCCAGCCTCTAAGAAGTCTTTTAATTCTACCAACCCTGCTAGGGTAATCGCCGGAATTCCTAATAAAAACGAAAATCGGGCGGCGGTTCCCCTTTCTAGTCCCATAAATAACCCGGCGGTTATGGTGGAACCTGACCGGGATACACCCGGTATCAGCGCTAAGGTTTGCGCCAAACCCATCAGTACCCCGTCCTTAGCATTCAGATGGTCAAAGTCTCGCTTTCGGCTTCCTAGTTTTTCCGCGATCGCCAATAGGCTGGCCATCACAATCGAAGCGATCGCGATCGCCACTGTACTCCGCAGAGGTGAACTATCGTAATCGGGTATAAATAATTTAATCAGTAACCCAAAAAACACAATCGGTAGAGTTCCCAAACCAATCCCCAAAGCCATACGAAAATCTACCGACTGGTAATCCGATTTAGCGATCGCATCTATCGCCCCCAATACTACCTTTTTCAGATCAGACCAGAAAAACGAGAAAATCGCCGCCATGCTCCCCAATTGAATAATAGCCGTAAATGCTACCCCAGGATCTCCCCATCCTAGTGCCATCGGAACTATTTTTAAATGGGCGCTGCTACTAATCGGGATAAATTCCGTTAGTCCCTGGACTATCCCTAAAATAATCGCCTGGAATAACGTCATCTGCGATTCTACTTCAATTTCTCCCATTCCTGGCGTGACTAAATCTGCCATATAGACCGGAAGACTCTGGAAATCCATGATTGTGGGGAATTGTCTCATTAACTCTAGATCTGAAATTTACACTTCTACGCACTGGACCAATTTAACATCCTCTCGTCAATTAACAGAGTTTTGTTAAGTTTTGTAACAAATATTAAGAAATGTTAAAAAATTTGCGGATTGGGGAAATGGGATATCTTTTTGAGGTCACTTGTGTTACTATATTAATAATGGGATTTATGCCTTTTTTTTATTTTTGCTAATATCCAATTATTTAACAATATGTCAATATAATACCCCAAATCGTCCCCCCTGTCAACCCCCCTTTATCTTTTTTTTATAATTGACCAAAAAATCAACTATTGATTTTTGTGTAGAATTTATGCCCCTGGGGGGGATAAATATTTGTGATATCATCAATTAATATGAACTTCAGTAACAAATCTTAAAGAAGCCTTGTTTAGCAATATTCTTCTGGCCTACATTCTGACATCAACTCAACCGCTGTGGGTACAGCAGTGGTCTTGGGCAACATTTGTCAAAAAAGCCCAACAGAGTCAAAGGTGGTTACCATTTACGATCGCCGTATTTTTAGTATCAGTCCCAGTATTTTTCCAAGCGCCCCTAGTGAGAATCTGGCCAATGTTGAGCCTAATCATGACCGGGGGATGGTTAGGGGTAAGTTTATATTTACTGAGAACCAAAGAAACGGAATTATGGGGAGATTTGCTATTTGGATTTAGCTGGACTTGGTTAACCGGGTCGATATATTGGGGTTGGCTGAGGTGGGAACCCCTGCTACATTTACCGGTAGAATCGATAGGAGTTCCCTTTGCGGTGTGGTGTCTGTGGCGGGGATGGGGTAAAGTAGGCAATTGGTTTTACCTAGGGTCTCTATTCGGAACCGCCGTTACGGACGGATACTTTTATATAGCAGGTTTAATCCCCAGTTGGCGACAATTAATGCAGGTCGATCCATCAATGGCCATGCCTATATTCCAAAATGCGATCGCCCTAGCAGGAACCCCGTGGGGAATTAGCTGGGCGGTAGTATTAGCCATGACCCTATTCGGAGTAGGAGTATTTCCCCTCCAGTCCCCAGAACCCCAGTGGTGGGTATTTGGCGGCGCAGTTTTAAGCACCATTTTAGTGGATAGCCTATTTTTAGTAGCCGCCTGCTTTGCTTAAATAGGCAAGTCAAGCCTAGTATCCACTGGCTCGGAGATATTGAAGAATACCTTGAGCGATCGCCTGAGCCATGCGAGTTCTTTGTGCTGGGTCAGCCAACAAACGAGCATCATTAGCATTAGTGAGAAACCCCACCTCCACCAAAGCCGAAGGCATAGTCGTATTTCTGAGGACATAAAACCGAGCCTGCTTCACACCCCGATTGTGCAGTGAGAAATTAGCCAGGATGCTGTTTTGAATGTACTGAGCCAAGCTATAGCCAGTTTGATGGTAGAAAGTTTCCACACCCGTAGCACCAGCGCGATAAGCCGCATTGGCATGGATACTCACAAAAGCCACAGCCCCAACACGGTTAGCTAATGACACTCGCGGTTCCAGGTCAATAGTGCGATCGTCAGTGCGGGTCATCACCACATTAACCCCATTCTGCTCCAAAATCTGCTGAACTTGCAGGGAAATAGAAATAACAACATCCTTTTCTCGAATACCACCAACTCCCACCGCTCCTGGGTCACTGCCGCCATGTCCAGGGTCAATAACCACAGATACCCTAGCATTAGGATTTCTACCCACAGGAGGCTGAGGAGATGGACGATTAGGCGGCGGAAAAGGTAGTGGGAGGGACGAAGGTGGTCGATTTTGAGCCGGAGGCGGAAAAGGATTCGGATTATTTATAGGTGGTTGTGTTACCGGGGCTGGAGTTCTGGGGGGAGGAGCGCCAGACGCTAAATGCACACCCATAGGAATAGCCAATTCTTGAGGACTATTTTGGCTAACCTGTCCTACCTGCACCCTGGTAGCTGGTTGAAATAACACCGTAAAAGTATCTGGGTCTTCCTGACGCAACCGAGACCAAATAATCGGTCCTCCCACTTCTCTTTGGGGAAGTCGCACCCCGTCAGCTAATCTAGCCGAGAAAAACGTAATACCATAAGCTCCCGTTTCTGCATCCCAACCGTGAGTATAGTTGAGAGGACCATTACCCCTCACCGCGAAATAGGATTGATTTTGAAGGGTAATCGACTCAATGGTAACTATACTCGAACTTGCCTGCACAGCCGGGGGAACTCCGCCTTGGGGCCAAATTGATACCCCTCCCGCTACTGCTCTGGCTTCCCAATTTTGATTAGTATTAGGGGTACTGAATGTCACCCGCACCACTGGGGGGGTTGTGGAAAGTTGGGTAACTTGACTTATGGCCACGCCTTCCCGGTTGACTGCTCTCCCCCTTGTGGTCGCACCCCTCAAACTCGCGCCGAAAATATCTAAGGTCATCCAAGTGCCGTCTTGAGAGCGTTTCAACTCAATCTGTGGCATTTGACCTGTGGTCTTTAAGACAATGCCGTTATCGCGCATTTCGATTTGTTCAACAAATGTTTGCGGCTGGTTAGGAATTGAACGGTTAGGGTTGGCTTGAGCGGTCTGTTGAAATTGTTGTTGGACTGGCTGCTGAAATTGCTGTTGGACTGGTTCAGTAGCGCTAACCACAGTAGCTTGAGCCGGAAGTGCAGCCGGGGGTGATGATGAGCCAATAGCTTGGGGTTGTGGTAGTTGTACCATCCACTCACTGGCAGAAATCCCTCGAAACTGCACCATTTGCGGGTTTAGGGTATAACCTTCTACCAGTTCTACAATAATTCTGGCATTTTGATTATCGGCTTGTTCCCAACGAATTTCACGAATATTTCCCCCTGGTGATGAACGCTGACCGGACACAGAACCTAAACTTGTCCCTGGTAGTTCAATTACCAGACGGGTCGGGTTCGAGAGCAATTTCGCGGTAGGCTGTACTCCTTCATCTGTAGTAAATGACAGACGATTTTGGGAACTTTCAAATTCCCAAGACCGAACTTCGGCAGCTTCGGCACCTGATGCCATCAGCAAGACACTTACTAAACTGGGGAGTAACCAGCGTTGGAGTAGATTGGATCCAATTCTTAACACGGTAAACAAGTGGAGGAGGTAGTTGAGCTTTTATGGAACACCTGACATTCTAGCTAATCGGGTTACGCTTAACCTGAAAATAGCCCAATGTCTGGTAGCAGGCTAGAGCATGATAACATACAAAGGTTTTGGGTCAACCATAGTGACGGTATCATTGTCGATGTTTAAATATTGCCATAACCATTATTATTTAACGACAGTGGCGATCGCTATTCAGAAAGGTTTGACCCTCATTCCCCCATTATTCTCTGAAATCCCCTAATACTATGAATCTAAATGTTGGTGATCTCGCTCCAGATTTTACTCTCTCCGACCAGGACGGAAATTTGATTACCCTCAGTCAATTTCGCGGTCAAACTGTGGTTATCTATTTTTACCCCCGTGATCACACTCCTGGCTGTACTAAGGAAGCCTGCGGTTTTCGCGATGTCTATGCAGATTATCAAAGTAACAATATCATTGTTCTCGGAATTAGCACCGATGACCCTAAATCTCATACCAAGTTTATCAACAAATACCATCTGCCTTTTCCTCTGCTCTGTGACCCGGATGGTAAAGTTGCCACCCTCTATGATAGTTATGGCTTAAAAAAATTCATGGGTCGAGAGTTTATGGGTATTTATCGCCAAACTTTCATCATTAACCCAGATGGCTATATTCACAAAATTTATCCCAAGGTTAAGCCAGAAGGTCATGCTATCACTATTCTTCAAGATTTATCTGGGGAAGGTTAGAAAATATGTTAGAATTGGTGAAGGGCTGGATGCGTTTTGTTTATACGGTTTTGGGCATTATTTTTCGCCATCCTGTTACCGGAGTTAGCATCGTTCCTCTATTGCCAGATGGCAAAATTATCTTGGTTCGCCGCCAGGATAATGGCAAATGGGCTTTACCTGGAGGTATGATAGATTGGGGTGAAGATATCCTCACCACTGTTAAGCGAGAACTGGCTGAGGAAACAGGTTTAGAACTGGTTAAACTTGGGCGTTTGGTAGGAGTTTATTCGGGCGCTCATCGTGACCCTAGACTCCATTCTATTTGTATTCTTGTGTCGGCAGAAGTTACCGGAAATATGCACATTCAAGACACCTTAGAAATTGCGGAAGTTCGTGGCTTTGACTTGACACAAATACCAATGGATAACCTTAGTCATGATTATCAACAACAAATCCAAGACTACTTGCAAGGTCGCACAGCGATCGCTTAATTTTACGACCATGAACACTGTTAATTACACGGCTATATCTTATTAATAATCGGTGGAGATTTTACCAATATATAATCCTCATTAACCCCCCCTAACAGCCTCAAATTTGGGGGATTTAAGCCTCTGGGATACCTGCCAATTATGCCAATTATATGCCAGGTAAAAGCTATCAACCGTATTTTTTTAGGTCTAATGCTGATAATATATACTATAATGACATCATCTCGCTTCTGGCTATTCCCATCTATGATCTGCGATCCCGGGATATGACTAACCATCGCGAGAATAGTCAACTCATCATACTGCATCTCATTATATGGCTATGTTTGAACGTTCTTTTCCCTATGCTGAGTCCCAGGAAACACCGTTATTGTCCCAACCATTGCGCCATTCCCGCGTGAGACTTTCCCAGGGACAAGTATTCTGGCGTGAAGTTGGCGCGGGTCCTGATGTAGTTTATCTACATGGGTCATGGCAAGATAGTAGTCAGTGGCTGCCGATTATAGAAGAACTATCCTCAGACTATCATTGTTATACTCCCGATCGCCTTGGTTGTGGTGAGTCGGAATCCCCCAATATCCACTATTCTATCACGATGGCGGTGGAAAACTTAGCGGAATATATTGAGTGGCTGAAATTAGATCAGGTTCACTTAGTCGGACATTCTCTGGGGGGATGGATAGCAGCCAGTTACGCAATTCGCTATCAGCATAAAGTCAAAGGTCTAGTCTTAATTTCCCCAGAGGGGGTAGCAGTGAATGGAATCGAAAAACAATGGTGGTGGATGCGGTGGTTATGTGGAAATCCTCCCCTTTTAGCAACTTGGCTAAAACTGGTACATCCATTTACCCGTTTATTGGGGAAAGGGGATGCGATCGCCGATTGGTTAAAAGCGCGAGAAGTGATGATGCGATCGCCTATTTCCTGCCAGTTTTTGTTTAATCGCCGTCTGGCTGAAATCCGAGGGGAATTACTTAATGAGCAGCTAAACTCATTAACCATACCCGTATTAATTTTACAAGGAAATCGTGATCAACCGATGACTCAAGCCATGGCGGAAACCTTGAACTCCATCCTACCTAATTCTAGCCTAAATTCTATGGTTGCTGGCGGCGAAAACCTCCCCCAAGAGTTTCCCGCCGTAGTCAGTGAATATATCCGTCAGTTTCTACAAACTCACCCGATTTAAACTGGGAAGATTTCTATCTCTGACCATAGCTGACATTCCCCAAAAAATAGCTTCAGGGGTATCTACAATCAAAGCAGCTATTTTTGGGTATTGACTGTTAAGGTAGGTCATGAGAGGAATGCGATCGCCTCCTGTAATGCTAATTTTACTGTGGGGGAACTCCTGACACCAAGCAGTTATAAACTCCCGCAGACCAGCTATCATGCTGTGGATAATACCACTGGCGATCGCTTCTGATGTATTCACACCCCACCTTTGAGGTAAACTCTCAGGAAAAGCCACTTGTGGGAGGGTGGCTGTACGATTAGATAAGGAAGAAAACTGTAATCCTAAACCGGGTAATATTGCGCCGCCTATTAATTGGCGGTTTTGATTTACTCCGGTTAAAGTTAATGCCGTCCCTGCATCAATAACTAATATGGGAAAACCCAACTGATTCCCCGCACCTAAAACAGCTAAACCCCTATCTATTCCGAAAGTTGGATATAATCCCCCTAATGGTAACAACTCTAGGGTGATAATTTCAGCTTGGGGGTAGTTTTGCCATAATTGCATTTGTTCAGGCACTACAGAGGCTATAAATAGGGGTACAGGGGATATTTGATGAAGCCAAGACCATCCCATTTCTAAGGGAGATTGATTAAGGTGTTGAGTGTCCCAGGTTTCCACTAAAGTCTCAGCCTGAAATTTCCCCCAGTGTAGTCGGGAATTACCAATCATTAATCCTAGCCAGTTTGGGGGATGCGATCGCAATTTCATCATGGGATAGTAGGGGTCGAGAATGGAGTCGCCTCCATCCCCTCCCATTCAAAACCGGACGTGAGACTTTCACCTCATCCGGCTCCTAGTCTGACTGTTCCATTGTTAAGGATACAGCATTGGCGTTGTCTAACGCCGTTTTATCATCGTGACAGTGGCGGTGTAATAGTTGAAGATTCTTATATTCATCCTTTCCACCTTGGCTTCGAGGTATAATGTGGTCTACTTCAACTAAATCCGATGGTGCGAAATACTGTCCACACCAGGTACACCTACCCTTTTGCTTTTTGAGTAGTTTTGCTACCCTGTTTGACGTTTCGATTGCTTGTCCTTTCCTGGTTGCCCAGTAAGTCCAATTTCCGTCGTATGGTGTTGCGTCTGGGCGTATTAGGGTGTGTCTGACAATCGGAGTCCAATTATGTTTCCATAATTGGTATCCATCCTTAGTCTTGAATAACCAATTTTCATGTCTTTCTTTCCCATTGCTAAGTTTAACCGTTCCTTTGTGGAAGTAGTTTCCTAGCTTTTCGTAATTTGCCTTTCCGCATCTTGATACTGTCCATGCCCGTAACATTGACCAAGTTATATGGTCTAGTTTATTGAAGGTCTCTGATGAGACGACCCCTGAATAGTAGTTTGACCATCCCCTTATGATTGGGTTTAGTTTACTAATCAGGACTGATTGAGGTGCTTTTTTATGTTGTTTTATTACACCTTTTATCGCTTCTGTATGGGCTTTAACTGCTTTTTTACTGGGTTTGATGTGGGTTTTGAGACCCAACATTTTATGTGGGGTTTTGTTAAATAGGAAGCCTCCTTTTCTTCTTCCCCCACTTTTTCCAGATTTATATTTTCCTACTGGATATTGCCTGATATTGAATCCTAGAAAATCAAATCCTGGTACTTCTGTTTTGCCGTTATACTCAATAGGATTGAGTGTATGGCAAATTCGAGTCTTTTCGGGTTTAATTTCTAGTCCTACAGGTTTTAGCCATTCGGAAATGGCAATTTTGCACTGTTCAATGATTCTTAGGTCTTTGGATATGACCACAAAATCATCGGCGTATCTTATGAGGTTTACCTGAAAGGTTGTTCCTTTATTTGGATACATTGTTTTTATGAGCCTAACCATTCCATCCAGTGCGATGTTGGCTAGGAGTGGACTTATTACCCCTCCTTGGGGTGTCCCTGCTTCTGTATCCTCGAATACACCGTTATCTAGCACGCCTGCTTTGAGCCATGATTTCAGGTCTCTTTTTAGACTGCTTGGACAATGAATTTTGGACAGAAGGTAATCATGGTTTATTCGGTCAAAACATTTAGCTATATCTGCATCCAGAACGTAATAACCTCCTTTGTTGATACTCTGAAAGATTCTGGATATTGCATCATGGGCAGACCTGCCTGGTCTAAACCCATAGCTGGTGTCTTCAAATCTCGATTCCCATTCAGGTTCGAGAGCCGACTTAACCAAGGCTTGCCTCGCTCTATCTTGGATTGTGGGTATTCCTAGAGGGCGTTTTTCATCCCTACCAGGTTTTGGAATCCACACCCTTCGCAGTGGTTTTACTTTGAGATTTCCTTTAATGTTCTCAACAAGTTTAAACCTTTGCCTTGGTGAGATTGCTCTCATTCCATCGACTCCAGCCGTTTTCCTGCCTTGATTATCTTGGGTCACTCGCCGTACTGCTAGTAGACGGGCATAATATGATTTGCACAATAGACGTTGCAACCTTCTCGCTTTTGCGTCCTGTCCCGATTTAGCTGCTTGAAATATCCTCTTTTGGAGCTTGAAAACTTTTCTCTGAACTTTCGCCCAGGGAATTTGTTTCCATACATTCGTAGTCTTGATTGGCTTTGATTTCTCAAACCCTTTCTTTAAACTCGCTTTCGTCATAGTAACTCCTACTAGACTCTATTCTTTACAATCAAACCGTGACCCGTTAGCATATCCCTACCATTACAGTTGGGCATTGGCTTCTGGTCACATCTCACCCCCTAATAGGCTTGCGCTTACACTTTCACTACTGACTATCTCGACCAGATAATCAGAGCCTAAAAGGGTTTACAACGTTCCGTTTATATGGGCATTCCATCTTTAGACTTGTCCTATCCACCGGGGTACTTTTAAAGGTCTGTGTAGGTATTGATATAATTACCCTACTTTTCCCCTTATTCTTTTGAACGCAGCGTGTCAACCTGTTTCGCTACTTATTCTTTACGGTGGTTCAAGTCGGAACATTCAGATTTCCTTAGTCATGGATGGTTGGCAGTGGTCGCTTTTGGTAGTAGGTTCTACTTCACGCCTTCCGTTCCCCGCTTCAATCCTGGGGTTGTGATTCCCAAAACTGGGGGTGGCTATCGCCGTTACTCTCAACGCAATTGTTAAGGAATCATTAAGATTTCCAATTTAGCGTTTTGACCTTGAGTTCCCTGCCTTGTTTTGTATATTTCTATACCAAACGTTGGGACATATAAACAGTTATGGGATGGTCAGGGTACGAGTCCCTTATATTTCACCAAGGGGTGAAAGTCCCACTAGGAGGTTATTTCAGGCATTGCAGCCTTATTTGACTCCTAAACGTCTCGCACTACATAGATAATATAGGATGAGATGATTATAATTAATCAGGGGTCATTCAATGGCTGGCGGCTATCTGGGGGATGAAAAAGCTAAATTATCATTAAGAATTTCGTGAATGGTGGCTAGGGGGTAGTAAAATCCATTAGCAGTTAAGATTAACTCCCCCTAATTCCTAAGCTAATGAGTTACTGTCTGAACCCCCTGTGTTTAAATCCAGTAAATCCTCTGGGAAGCCAAGTCTGTTCAAGCTGTGGCTCATTATTGTTATTGAAACAACGTTATAGAGGCTTAAAAAGTCTGGGGGGTGGTGGTATGAGTCGGACATTTTTAGGGGTTGATGAAGACCGCCTGCAAACCCCCTGTATTATTAAACAATTTTCTCCACAACAGCAGAATGTCGCCCAAATTCAGAAAGCCACGGAACTATTTTATCAAGAAGGGAAGCGACTACAGGAGTTAGAAAATCATCCGCAAATCCCCCATTTATTTGCCTGTTTTGAAGCCAACAGCAGACTCTATTTAATACAGGAGTATATAGAAGGAGATAACCTCCTAGACGAACTAGAATTGGGGGAACCTTTAGAGGAGGGTAAATTGCGGGAACTGCTCTTAGATTTACTACCCGTAATCCAATTTATCCATGACCATCAAGTTATTCATAGAGATATCAAACCAGAAAACATTATTAGGAGACATTTAGACAGTAAATTAGTATTAGTAGATTTTGGAGTCGCCAAACACGAGATAGATATTTTACATCCCAGAACCGGAACCATGACCGGAACGATAGGATATGCTCCCTTAGAGCAAATTCGCGGCGGGAAAGCCTATGCAGCCAGTGATTTATATAGTTTAGGGGTAACTTGTATTCACCTATTAACAGGAGAAAATCCCCAGAGTTTATTTGACCCATATAAGGGAGAATTTATTTGGGAATCGCACCTAGAGAAAAGCGATCGCCATATTAGTCATCAACTGAAGCATATTATCAATAAAATGCTGGCGGATAAAGTACAAGATCGTTATCAATCAGCCGCCGCCGTGTTAGCGGATATACAGCCACCAGTGAGTCTAAAACTCCCGGCTTCCAGCCTACAGATTATGGTAGCAGTTCACATAGCAACTCATCAATCAATTTGGGGAATGCCGCCGCCTGTCCCCTGTGTGTTTCCGTCACTATTATCGACATCACGCGCCAATTTTAGCGGACAGATAAACCCAGAGATATCGGGGACAAATTGGGAATGTCAAACCATCATGAAAGGTCACAAAGCGCCAGTAAATGCGATCGCCATTAGTCCGAATCGATATATATTAATTAGTGGTAGCGCCGACCAAAGTATCCGACTATGGAACCTGAATACAGGTCAATTAATCCAGCGTTTTTGTGGTCATGTAGCCGCCATAAATGCGATCGCCATTAGTCCCAATGGTCGTCGTTTAGTCAGTGGTAGTTTTGACCGCACCCTACTAGGTTGGAACCTGAATACAGGGACCATGACCGATAGATTTTTCAGTCATTCAGGTTCCCCCTATAGTCACCGTTGCGGACCAATTCACGCCGTCGCCTACAGTCCTGACGGTCACATAATTGCCAGTTGTAGCGGTAATGCTACCATCAAATTATGGAATCAACGCAACGGGGAACTTCTCTATCGTCTGCGTGAACATTCCGGGGAAGTTTTTTGTGTCACCTTTGCATTTTCCCCAGCCAATAATTCCCGTAATCACGAAGGTTTATTTAATCATCCCCAGTCCAGTATATTCGCCAGTGGTGGTGCGGACGGACAAATCAAAATCTGGCAATTTGGGAAACTCCACAGCCTGCAAACTTTGACCGGACATTCAGGGGGAGTCCTGTCGTTAGCATTCAGTCCTAACCAGACAATTCTCGCCAGTAGTAGTGAAGATGGCACAATTAAACTCTGGGATTTTCAACAAGGAATTATACTAAGTACACAGACTGTAGACCCAGCCATAATATCTTCAATAGCAATTAGTCCTGACGGTAAATTTATGGCAGGTGGTAGCAATGATGGCAAAATTAGACTCTGGAAAATTGAGATGCAGGGACTATCACAGCAGCCACTCTCAGAGATTTCTGGATACAGTCCTATTACTTTTGGCATAGATAGTCATACCTTAATTTGTCGGGGAGAAAATCATCAACTGTTAGTTTGGCGCTGTCGGGAAGATTAACTCTAAGGAGGTAGATCTAAACTCTAGCTGAGGGTAGATGTCATCACCTCAATAACTAGCTATAGTTAAAGTGTTATTCGCAATCAAATCATTTTTAATTATGGCAACTAGCACTGAAACTAGAAAAGCCTACAAAGGTAAGGTTAAAGCACAAATCGAGAAACTCAATGCTGAACTAGATGAAATGAAAGCTAAAGGCAAACAAGCCAAAGCAGATGCTGCTATTCAGTATCACGAGAAAATTGAGGAACTACAAGCCAAGCGAGATGATGCCAACCAGAAGCTACAAGAGTTACAAGATGCTGGTGGAGAAGCCTGGGAAGAAATCAGAAGTGGCTTTGAAAAGGCTTGGAGTGATGTAGAAAGTGCCTTTCAAAAAGCCTCTGAGAAATTCAACAGCTAGAGATTAGTCATTTTAGTGATTAACTGAAGCCAGGGACAACACCATTAATCAGGTTAATCATATCCTGATCTAGTGTGTCCCTTTAGCTAATTAAAGTAGCTCAATGCGACAATGACCTTCGCCAACATGACCTAATTCAGTCACAGAAAATACGAGGGTATTATATTCTTCCTCAGTCAAAAGCTGTTGAAGTTCTTGGCTGGTAACATTAAGAGTATCTCCCTCAGCGATATTAGCAAAAGGCTGGAAACCAATAGCCTCATCATTGGGAGATTGGTCAATGGGACGGTCAGAACGACCAAAAAAGTGGTCAAAGTGAAAAGTTGTTTCTAATTCAGCTACCCCATTAGCTTTTAAATACCCTTTACGTTCATCTCCGACATACTGACCGCAAAAATGAGCTACAGGTTTATTTAAAGCGATCGTAAAATTGATAGTGCGACCATCTCTTTCCGCTGTACCATCTAAAACCAGCGTAGACCCCGCAAATTCTCCCTCTGTAGCCGTCACCATTTCCCAGGAAAGAGCATTGTAATGTCCTGGAGGTGCTATGGCTGTGGTCACTGTGGGAGTGTCTTCTGTTCCACCAACTAAATCTACAGTGGTCGGTGAGTTGAGAAGCTCAACAAACGTGATATAATCCGGCTGAGAGTCAGTATCTGGATCAAAAGGTGATTGTGCTTGGTAAGCTCTGATATTATTAAAAGTGACATGAGCATGATTAAAATTAAGTTCCCAACCATCTTTACTAACGAACCCTTCTCGCATTCTATCTTCTGCATCTGCAATTAGGGTTAAGGTTCCCCCTTCCTGACCATTAGTTACAATTTCATTAGCAGTCTCAGTAGCAGTCTCAGTTTCTGGCGCGCACCCCACTAACGCCATAGGTGCTAACAAAATTAAGCCAGTAAGGCAGAGTAATTGTTTCATTGATATTTGATTCAGATTATCCATTGACAGCATATTGGGATTATCTTGGTTTCTCCCAACATTTGCAATCCCCCGGAGGGGGAATAATTTAGCCCATGTCACCATTTAATTACACTTGAGGGTTTTTAAAAACGGGTTCAGCCAGTATAAACCGCGCATTTGGGGGGGGTTGCCATCTGCGAACTAGATTTTTGAGTCTAATTAAACCGGATATTTGCCACTTTTTACCAGCAGGAAATATCCGATATAGCAGTTCCCGGAGTGATGAGGTACTTTTCAAAGCCCCTCTCCTTTTCTGGGAGAGGGGTTTGGGGTGAGGGCTGTATTTCATAGAGATGAGAAGCGCTAGATTAACTAAATTGACTGGCGCTGCCACTTTTTACCAGCAGGAAATATCCGATATAGCAGTTCCCGGAGTGATGAGGTACTTTTCAAAGCCCCTCTCCTTTTCTGGGAGAGGGGTTTGGGGTGAGGGCTGTATTTCATAGAGATGAGAAGCGCTAGATTAACTAAATTGACTGGCGCTGCCACTTTTTACCAGCAGGAAATATCCGATATAGCAGTTCCCGGAGTGATGAGGTACTTTTCAAAGCCCCTCTCCTTTTCTGGGAGAGGGGTTTGGGGTGAGGGCTGTATTTCATAGAGATGAGAAGCGCTAGATTAACTAAATTGACTGGCGCTGCCACTTTTTACCAGCAGGAAATATCCGATATAGCAGTTCCCGGAGTGATGAGGTACTTTTCAAAGCCCCTCTCCTTTTCTGGGAGAGGGGTTTGGGGTGAGGGCTGTATTTCATAGAGATGAGAAGCGCTAGATTAACTAAATTGACTGGCGCTGCCACTTTTTACCAGCAGGAAATATCCGATATAGCAGTTCCCGGAGTGATGAGGTACTTTTCAAAGCCCCTCTCCTTTTCTGGGAGAGGGGTTTGGGGTGAGGGCTGTATTTCATAGAGATGAGAAGCGCTAGATTAACTAAATTGACTGGCGCTGCCAATTTTTACCAGCAGGAAATATCCGATATAGCAGTTCCCGGAGTGATGAGGTACTTTTCAAAGCCCCTCTCCTTTTCTGGGAGAGGGGTTTGGGGTGAGGGCTGTATTTCATAGAGATGAGAAGCGCTAGATTAACTAAATTGACTGGCGCTGCCACTTTTTACCAGCAGGAAATATCCGATATAGCAGTTCCCGGAGTGATGAGGTACTTTTCAAAGCCCCTCTCCTTTTCTGGGAGAGGGGTTTGGGGTGAGGGCTGTATTTCATAGAGATGAGAAGCGCTAGATTAACTAAATTGACTGGCGCTGCCACTTTTTACCAGCAGGAAATATCCGATATAGCAGTTCCCGGAGTGATGAGGTACTTTTCAAAGCCCCTCTCCTTTTCTGGGAGAGGGGTTTGGGGTGAGGGCTGTATTTCATAGAGATGAGAAGCGCTAGATTAACTAAATTGACTGGCGCTGCCACTTTTTACCAGCAGGAAATATCCGATATAGCAGTTCCCGGAGTGATGAGGTACTTTTCAAAGCCCCTCTCCTTTTCTGGGAGAGGGGTTTGGGGTGAGGGCTGTATTTCATAGAGATGAGAAGCGCTAGATTAACTAAATTGACTGGCGCTGCCACTTTTTACCAGCAGGAAATATCCGATATAGCAGTTCCCGGAGTGATGAGGTACTTTTCAAAGCCCCTCTCCTTTTCTGGGAGAGGGGTTTGGGGTGAGGGCTGTATTTCATAGAGATGAGAAGCGCTAGATTAACTAAATTGACTGGCGCTGCCACTTTTTACCAGCAGGAAATATCCGATATAGCAGTTCCCGGAGTGATGAGGTACTTTTCAAAGCCCCTCTCCTTTTCTGGGAGAGGGGTTTGGGGTGAGGGCTGTATTTCATAGAGATGAGAAGCGCTAGATTAACTAAATTGACTGGCGCTGCCACTTTTTACCAGCAGGAAATATCCGATATAGCAGTTCCCGGAGTGATGAGGTACTTTTCAAAGCCCCTCTCCTTTTCTGGGAGAGGGGTTTGGGGTGAGGGCTGTATTTCATAGAGATGAGAAGCGCTAGATTAACTAAATTGACTGGCGCTGCCAATTTTTACCAGCAGGAAATATCCGATATAGCAGTTCCCGGAGTGATGAGGTACTTTTCAAAGCCCCTCTCCTTTTCTGGGAGAGGGGTTTGGGGTGAGGGCTGTATTTCATAGAGATGAGAAGCGCTAGATTAACTAAATTGACTGGCGCTGCCACTTTTTACCAGCAGGAAATATCCGATATAGCAGTTCCCGGAGTGATGAGGTACTTTTCAAAGCCCCTCTCCTTTTCTGGGAGAGGGGTTTGGGGTGAGGGCTGTATTTCATAGAGATGAGAAGCGCTAGATTAACTAAATTGACTGGCGCTGCCACTTTTTACCAGCAGGAAATATCCGATATAGCAGTTCCCGGAGTGATGAGGTACTTTTCAAAGCCCCTCTCCTTTTCTGGGAGAGGGGTTTGGGGTGAGGGCTGTATTTCATAGAGATGAGAAGCGCTAGATTAACTAAATTGACTGGCGCTGCCACTTTTTACCAGCAGGAAATATCCGATATAGCAGTTCCCGGAGTGATGAGGTACTTTTCAAAGCCCCTCTCCTTTTCTGGGAGAGGGGTTTGGGGTGAGGGCTGTATTTCATAGAGATGAGAAGCGCTAGATTAACTAAATTGACTGGCGCTGCCACTTTTTACCAGCAGGAAATATCCGATATAGCAGTTCCCGGAGTGATGAGGTACTTTTCAAAGCCCCTCTCCTTTTCTGGGAGAGGGGTTTGGGGTGAGGGCTGTATTTCATAGAGATGAGAAGCGCTAGATTAACTAAATTGACTGGCGCTGCCACTTTTTACCAGCAGGAAATATCCGATATAGCAGTTCCCGGAGTGATGAGGTACTTTTCAAAGCCCCTCTCCTTTTCTGGGAGAGGGGTTTGGGGTGAGGGCTGTATTTCATAGAGATGAGAAGCGCTAGATTAACTAAATTGACTGGCGCTGCCACTTTTTACCAGCAGGAAATATCCGATATAGCAGTTCCCGGAGTGATGAGGTACTTTTCAAAGCCCCTCTCCTTTTCTGGGAGAGGGGTTTGGGGTGAGGGCTGTATTTCATAGAGATGAGAAGCGCTAGATTAACTAAATTGACTGGCGCTGCCAATTTTTAATATCCCAAGTATTAGCATCCCAAGGGGAGGGTTCAATACCAGTTAAAGTATTACTAATTCCCGTAGTAGTCGCACGTTCAACAATGGGCATTACTGCGACATCTTCCCGTAGAAACTCATCCATTTGACGGAATAATAAGGCTCGTTTTTCTGGGTCTAGTTCGGTGGTTGCTTTTCGCCACATTTCGTCATATTGAGGGTTGCAATAACGAGCATAATTAGGTCGTTGCCAATTATTTTCTTTTTGGGAAATTTCCCCACAGGTCCACCACTTCATGTGAGGTCCTGGGTCGGGACTTTCATTTCCTGTAGTTAACATTTGGAGGTCTGCATAAAAATGATTAATGGTGTCGGTATTGGCGGGGTCGCCAGAGAAGAAGATACCCGGATCAATGCTTTTTAATTCGACCCTTATCCCGATCGCCTCTAAAGACTGTTTAACTATTTCTTGAGTTTTCTGGCGCACGGGATTAACTGATGTTTGAAACACCACGCGCATTTCTAATCCATCTCGGTCACGGATACCATTATTATTAGTATCTTTCCAGCCAGCTTCATCTAACAAAGTTTTAGCTTTTTCTAGGTCGTGGCTATAGTTAATTTGATTGGATCTATAAGCGGCTGGAATAACTATTAATTGCGCGGTCGGACGACCTGTTTTCCCATAAAGTTGATTAGCTATAGTATCACGGTCTATAGCCAAATCAAAGGCTTGTCGGACTCGTTTATCACTAAAAAAGGGATGGGGGAATTGAACACTAGAACGTTCTCCATCTGCGGTAGCTTGATTAGGGTCGGTAAAATTAAACATAATCCTTTCCACATAGGACCCAAAATTCGCCAAAATTTTGCCTTTCCCTCCGGCTGCTAACTGTTGGAGAATATGACCTTCTACCTGTAAGTTAAAAGCATAATCAAAATCTCCCGTTTGTAAGACGGCTCTAGCGGCTGAGGTTGCATCACCACCCCCTTTAATTTCTACTCTTTCAAAAAAGGGTTTATCTGGCTCCCAATAATTGGGGTTAGCTTCATAAAGGGCTAAGTCTCCCGGTTTAAAACTTACCAGTTTATAGGGTCCGGTGCCAATGGGTTGATTATTCGCCCTAGCGGACCGAATATTAGAGTTATTGTAACTAGCAAAAATATGCTCTGGGAGAATTAAGCCTCTTTGACCAGTAAAAGGAACCGACCAACCCGGAGTAATATTTTTAAAAGTAATTTTGATGGTGTAATCATCTAGGGCTTCTACGCTTTCAATACCTGCGTAAACCTCAGCACTAGATGAACCTACATCAGGGTTCATAATAAAGTTATAAGTGAAAACCACATCTTTGGCGGTGAAAGGTTCGCCGTCAGACCAAGTTACACCCGATCGCAATTTCCAAGTTACCGATTTTCCATCTGCTGCGACACTCCCATTTTCTCGACTGGGAATTTCCGCCGCCAGAAGAGGAATCAGGCGATCGCTATGATCATAACTCGCCAAAGGCTCATACACTAACCTAGCCGCATCAAAGTCTTTAAATCCTGTCGCCAAGTGAGGATTAAGGATAGTAGGAGACTGCCAATAGAGAAGTTTAAGGTTTTTGTCATTTTGAGTAGTTGGCGCGTCCTGGGGGCTACAGGCTGCGAAGGTGATAGACAAGAAACAGGAAAGAATCACTAGAGGTAGGAATAAACGCCGAATCATATTTTTAGGGTAATCAATGTCCGCCCTTAAATTTGTAGCAGACATTAGCACATTTGGCGAACCGATTTAGTTAACCACCTCTCGATTAACTACTTTCCCTAAAAATAGGATTGTCAGAATCCCAAGATTATGCTATAAGTCTATAGTCTATGTAACGGACCTTTTATAATCCCTCTTTTAGGGCGATCGGCGAGACAGGCTGAGGCTTGGCATCTTTCTCCCTTTATATAAGTCTAAGCAATTCTACCGGGAACTAACTCATGGATACTTTGGGATACTTAATCAATACAGACGTAGATGGGTTTTCCATGATTAATCTGACCACTCCCCTCGCGCAAATTTTATCACAACCCATTCAGGACCCCGTAGCGGTTTTCTTAATTATTATGGGGATGATGCTCATTGCTCCCCTAGTATTTGAACGCATAAAACTACCTGGTATTGTCGGATTAATCTTAGCCGGAGTTATTATTGGTCCCCATGGCATAGGGTTACTTGCCAGAGATAATACCATAGTTTTATTGGGGACTGTGGGATTGTTATTCTTGATGTTTCTAGCAGGCTTAGAAACCAGCTTAGACGACCTCAAACTAAATGCCAAGTCAGCCTTTTGCTTCGGTTTACTCACCTTTTTATTACCGATGATACTGGGAACTATAGCCATGATGGCTCTGGGTTACAGTGTATTAGCTGCCATCTTAGTAGCCTCTTGTTTTGCTTCCCATACTCTCCTAGCTTTACCCATCTTAAACCGTCTGGGAATTATGCGTGCTTCCTCCGTAACCGCCACCCTAGGAGGAACCTTAATTACCAATGTGTTAGCCTTATTAGTTTTAGCAGTTGTCGTCAAAGCCCATCGCGGCGATTTAACCCTAGAATTTTGGCTATTTTTAATTCCGGCTTTAACCATTTATACCTTCGCATCTCTCTGGGGAGTTCCCAAAATTGGTCGCTGGTTTTTCCGAAAATTTGGTCATGACGAAGGCGCAGAATTTACCTTTGTTGTCGCCACATTATTAGTAGCTTCCTATGTAGCGCAACTCATCGAAATTGAACCCATTATTGGCGCTTTCTTGGCTGGTATTGCTCTGACTCCTATTATCCCTAACTTGAGTCCATTAATGAACAGGATTCAGTTTATTGGCAATACCCTATTTATTCCCTTCTTTCTCATCTCTGTAGGGATGTTAATTGACCCTCTAATTTTAATCAAAGAACCTCGCTCTCTTTTAGTCGCAGTAGTCATGATTGTGGCAGAATTTATCAGCAAGTATGCAGCCGCTTGGACTTCCGGCAAAGTTTTTGGCTGGCCGTTTCCAGAGAAAATGGTTTGCTTTGGTCTGTCTGTAGCTCAAGCTGCTTCGACTCTGGCGGCGATTACGGTAGCTTTTAATATTGAATTAGTAGATGAGTTAACTGTTAATGGTGTTATTGCCATGATTTTATTTAGTTGTATCGCTTCTCCCTGGATAGTCAATCGTTGGGGTAAATTAGTCAAACCAGCCGAAAAATTAGACGGCGACAATCAGCGCAATTGGTCGGAAAGGGTATTAGTTCCGGTCGCTAACCCTAGCACAGAAGATAACCTATTACAATTGGCGATTTTGCTGGTCAAAAAATCTAAAGGTACTCTATTACCTCTTAATGTGATTTCTGACAAAAACGGTAATATTTCTTCCTCGGCTAAAACTAAACAAAGCCGTTTATTGTCTGTGGCTGAACAGATAGCTCACGCCGCAACGGTTAAGGTTGAGTCTATTGCTAGAATTGATGCAGCTATATCCAGGGGAATTGTTCGTAGTGCCACCGAACGCAACGCGACGCTGATTATTTGCGGTTGGAAGGGGTATTCAACCTATCAAGAGAATTTCTTTGGTAGCGTAATTGATCAGATTATCAGGCGTTCACCTGTGCCAGTTTTGATTACTCGCTTCCCTCAGCCTCTGGAAAATACGGAGAGGGTATTTATGGTATTCAATCAAGGGGAAATTTCCTCTTGGGAATTTAAACAAACTCTGGAAATAACTAAAGCGATCGCTGAAGAAATTAAAGCGAAATTACACTTATTGGTATTGGTGACTGATTATCTGACCGTGGATTTAAATCTTTCATCCTTCGGTCTAAGTAAAGATACCCCAGTTCAACAAATACAAGGGAATTTTATTATGAAAGTTTCCCGAATGCTCAAAACTAATGATTTGTTATTATTAACTCCCGGCAGTCATGAGAATCAGGCTTTCGGATTCTCTAGAAGCGGCTTGGTAGAACCAGAAACAATTGTTCGCGCTCATTCAGATGTTGCGACTATTGTCGTTCATTTCCCTAAACTTAGTTAATGGTTGCTAAATCTCTCTCTTGATATGTTCGTTAATGGTCAAAATCATGTTTAAATCTTCTCAACAATTCAGCCATTTTTCGGTATATTTCCTAACAGTAATTGACAAAACCAAATTCGGCGTGATATTTTAAAGATAATGCCTATCTTGTGTCTATAACTGGATAACCTGCCGGAAACCATGATTCTGTCGTGAACTTCTGAAATTGACAGGAGTCGGAGAGGGAATGCGGCGACACCAATTTAGGGAAAGGTGGGGGGGGAAAGGCGATCGCTCTATACCCCTACCGGAAAAGGTTACAGCCACACCCGTCTAATTTACCTCCCCCAACTCACGAGTTAACCCTCACGCCAGGAAGAGTTTTTAAATGTATCGGAAATACTACGGGTAATTGAGTGATTTTGTGGTCTATTTCCTAACAGTAATTGACAAAACCAAATTCGGCGTGATATTTTAAGGATAATGCCTATCTCGTGTCTATAACCGGATAACCTCCCCGAAACCCCTATGGTGTCGTGAACTTCTGAAATTGACAGGAGTCGGAGGAGGGAATGCGGCGACACCAATTTAGGGAAAGGTGGGGGGGAAAGGCGATCGCTCTATACCCCTACCGGAAAAGGTTACAGCCACACCCGTCTAATTTACCTCCCCCAACTCACGAGTTAACCCTCACGCCAGGAAGAGTTTTTAAATGTATCGGAAATACTACGGGTAATTGAGTGATTTTGTGGTCTATTTCCTAACAGTAATTGACAAAACCAAATTCGGCGTGATATTTTAAAGATAATGCCTATCTTGTGTCTATAACTGGATAACCTGCCGGAAACCATGATTCTGTCGTGAACTTCTGAAATTGACAGGAGTCGGAGAGGGAATGCGGCGACACCAATTTAGGGAAAGGTGGGGGGGGAAAGGCGATCGCTCTATACCCCTACCGGAAAAGGTTACAGCCACACCCGTCTAATTTACCTCCCCCAACTCACGAGTTAACCCTCACGCCAGGAAGAGTTTTTAAATGTATCGGAAATACTACGGGTAATTGAGTGATTTTGTGGTCTATTTCCTAACAGTAATTGACAAAACCAAATTCGGCGTGATATTTTAAAGATAATGCCTATCTTGTGTCTATAACTGGATAACCTGCCGGAAACCATGATTCTGTCGTGAACTTCTGAAATTGACAGGAGTCGGAGAGGGAATGCGGCGACACCAATTTAGGGAAAGGTGGGGGGGGAAAGGCGATCGCTCTATACCCCTACCGGAAAAGGTTACAGCCACACCCGTCTAATTTACCTCCCCCAACTCACGAGTTAACCCTCACGCCAGGAAGAGTTTTTAAATGTATCGGAAATACTACGGGTAATTGAGTGATTTTGTGGTCTATTTCCTAACAGTAATTGACAAAACCAAATTCGGCGTGATATTTTAAGGATAATGGTTATCCTGTGTCTATAGCCAGACAACCTGCCGGAAACCATGATTCTGTCGTGAACTTCTGGAATTGACAGGAGTCTGCGAGGGAGTGCGGCGACACGAGTTTAGGGAAAGGTGGGGGTGAAAAGGCGATCGCTCTATACCCCTACCGGAAAAGGTTACAGCCACACCCGTCTAATTTACCTCCCCCAACTCACGAGTTAACCCTCACGCCAGGAAGAGTTTTTAAATGTATCGGAAATACTACGGGTAATTGAGTGATTTTGTGGTCTATTTCCTAACAGTAATTGACAAAACCAAATTCGGCGTGATATTTTAAAGATAATGCCTATCTTGTGTCTATAACTGGATAACCTGCCGGAAACCATGATTCTGTCGTGAACTTCTGAAATTGACAGGAGTCGGAGAGGGAATGCGGCGACACCAATTTAGGGAAAGGTGGGGGGGGAAAGGCGATCGCTCTATACCCCTACCGGAAAAGGTTACAGCCACACCCGTCTAATTTACCTCCCCCAACTCACGAGTTAACCCTCACGCCAGGAAGAGTTTTTAAATGTATCGGAAATACTACGGGTAATTGAGTGATTTTGTGGTCTATTTCCTAACAGTAATTGACAAAACCAAATTCGGCGTGATATTTTAAAGATAATGCCTATCTTGTGTCTATAACTGGATAACCTGCCGGAAACCATGATTCTGTCGTGAACTTCTGAAATTGACAGGAGTCGGAGAGGGAATGCGGCGACACCAATTTAGGGAAAGGTGGGGGGGGAAAGGCGATCGCTCTATACCCCTACCGGAAAAGGTTACAGCCACACCCGTCTAATTTACCTCCCCCAACTCACGAGTTAACCCTCACGCCAGGAAGAGTTTTTAAATGTATCGGAAATACTACGGGTAATTGAGTGATTTTGTGGTCTATTTCCTAACAGTAATTGACAAAACCAAATTCGGCGTGATATTTTAAGGATAATGGTTATCCTGTGTCTATAGCCAGACAACCTGCCGGAAACCATGATTCTGTCGTGAACTTCTGGAATTGACAGGAGTCTGCGAGGGAGTGCGGCGACACGAGTTTAGGGAAAGGTGGGGGTGAAAAGGCGATCGCTCTATACCCCTACCGGAAAAGGTTACAGCCACACCCGTCTAATTTACCTCCCCCAACTCACGAGTTAACCCTCACGCCAGGAAGAGTTTTTAAATGTATCGGAAATACTACGGGTAATTGAGTGATTTTTCGGTATATTTCCTAACAGTAATTGACAAAACCAAATTCGGCGTGATATTTTAAAGATAATGCCTATCTTGTGTCTATAACTGGATAACCTGCCGGAAACCATGATTCTGTCGTGAACTTCTGAAATTGACAGGAGTCTGCGAGGGAATGCGGCGACACCAATTTAGGGAAAGGTGGGGGTGAAAAGGCGATCGCTCTATACCCCTACCGGAAAAGGTTACAGCCACACCCGTCTAATTTACCTCCCCCAACTCACGAGTTAACCCTCACGCCAGGAAGAGTTTTTAAATGTATCGGAAATACTACGGGTAATTGAGTGATTTTGTGGTCTATTTCCTAACAGTAATTGACAAAACCAAATTCGGCGTGATATTTTAAGGATAATGCCTATCTCGTGTCTATAACCGGATAACCTCCCCGAAACCCCTATGGTGTCGTGAACTTCTGAAATTGACAGGAGTCGGAGAGGGAATGCGGCGACACCAATTTAGGGAAAGGTGGGGGGGGAAAGGCGATCGCTCTATACCCCTACCGGAAAAGGTTACAGCCACACCCGTCTAATTTACCTCCCCCAACTCACGAGTTAACCCTCACGCCAGGAAGAGTTTTTAAATGTATCGGAAATACTACGGGTAATTGAGTGATTTTGTGGTCTATTTCCTAACAGTAATTGACAAAACCAAATTCGGCGTGATATTTTAAAGATAATGCCTATCTTGTGTCTATAACTGGATAACCTGCCGGAAACCATGATTCTGTCGTGAACTTCTGAAATTGACAGGAGTCGGAGAGGGAATGCGGCGACACCAATTTAGGGAAAGGTGGGGGGGGAAAAGCGATCGCTCTATACCCCTACCGGAAAAGGTTACAGCCACACCCGTCTAATTTACCTCCCCCAACTCACGAGTTAACCCTCACGCCAGGAAGAGTTTTTAAATGTATCGGAAATACTACGGGTAATTGAGTGATTTTTCGGTATATTTCCTAACAGTAATTGACAAAACCAAATTCGGCGTGATATTTTAAAGATAATGCCTATCTTGTGTCTATAACTGGATAACCTGCCGGAAACCATGATTCTGTCGTGAACTTCTGAAATTGACAGGAGTCGGAGAGGGAATGCGGCGACACCCCCAATTTAGGGAAAGGTGGGGGGAAAAAGGGCGACATAGCTCTATACCCCTCCCGGAAAAGGTTACAGCCACCACCCGTCTAATTTACCTCCCCCAACTCACGAGTTAACCCTCACGCCAGGAAGAGTTTTTAAATGTATCGGAAATACTACGGGTAATTGAGTGATTTTGTGGTCTATTTCCTAACAGTAATTGACAAAACCAAATTCGGCGTGATATTTTAAAGATAATGCCTATCTTGTGTCTATAACTGGATAACCTGCCGGAAACCATGATTCTGTCGTGAACTTCTGAAATTGACAGGAGTCGGAGAGGGAATGCGGCGACACCAATTTAGGGAAAGGTGGGGGGGGAAAGGCGATCGCTCTATACCCCTACCGGAAAAGGTTACAGCCACACCCGCCTAATTTACCTCCCCCAACTCACGAGTTAACCCTCACGCCAGGAAGAGTTTTTAAATGTATCGGAAATACTACGGGTAATTGAGTGATTTTTCGGTATATTTCCTAACAGTAATTGACAAAACCAAATTCGGCGTGATATTTTAAAGATAATGCCTATCTCGTGTCTATAACCGGATAACCTCCCCGAAACCCCTATGGTGTCGTGAACTTCTGAAATTGACAGGAGTCGGAGAGGGAATGCGGCGACACCAATTTAGGGAAAGGTGGGGGGGGAAGTTAGAACCGAAACCAACCGAAACTGTGGTAGGATGTAAAATTGTCCGAACACTGACCACCTGCACTGTCTCCCATGCCTAGCTTTTTACTCGAAGTCGGTACAGAAGAATTACCAGCAACCTTTGTCGAAGGCGCGATCGCCCAATGGGAGGCGATGATTCCCGCCAGCCTAAAAGAACAATACCTCACCTGCGAGTCGGTGAAAGTGTACGCCACACCGCGAAGACTGGCTGTAGTCATAGCGGGACTGCCACAACAGCAACCTGATCGCGAAGAAGAAATCAAAGGTCCCCCCGCCAGTGCTGCCTTCAAAGACGGGAAACCGACGAAAGCAGCGGAAGGTTTCGCGAAAAAACAGAATATCAACTTAGAAGATATCGAAATTCGCCCGACCCCCAAAGGGGATTTCGTGTTTGTCCTCAAACAAATTCCCGGACGGAAAACGTCGGAAATTTTAACGGAATTAATACCCCAATGGATTAATCGGTTAGAAGGTAAAAGATTTATGCGCTGGGGAGATGGAGATATCCGCTTCCCCCGTCCGATTCGTTGGTTAGTAGCCCTATTAGATAAGGAGATATTACCGCTAAGTATCCCCAACGGTTCGGAAACTATTAGCAGCGATCGCCATAGCCAAGGTCATCGAGTGTTACACTCGAACTCAGTGAGTATTGCGGAAGCGACGGACTATGCGGAAACCCTGGGTAAAGCGTTTGTAGAAGTAGATCCGCAGACCCGAAAAACAGCGATCGCCAACCAGGTAAAAGTAGCAGCGAACAGCGTAGGCGGGGAGGCGGAAATTCCCGAAGAGTTACTGAATGAAGTGGTTAACTTAGTGGAATGGCCGACAGCAGTAGTGGGAACTTTTGACGCGGACTTTTTAGTGCTGCCACCAGAAGTGATTAAAATGGTAATGGTGACACATCAGCGCTATTTCCCAGTCCTAGATACCCACGGTAATCTGAAACCATATTTTATTACGATTTCTAATGGTGATCCAGCCAAAGCTGCAATTATTGCATCGGGTAATGAACGGGTAATCCGCGCGAGATTAGCAGATGGAGAATTTTTCTATAAAACCGATTTAAAGAAACCCCTAGAAAACTATCTCCCCGACTTGGAAAATGTCACGTTTCAAGAAGATTTGGGTTCAGTTCGCGACAAGGTGAATAGAATTATTGCCAATGCCGATCGCATTGGTAAACAGCTAGAAGTAAGCGAAGGGGAACTCGCCCAGATAAAAAGGGCAGCCTTATTATGTAAGGCGGATTTAGTCTCTCAGATGGTTTATGAATTTCCCGAACTTGAGGGAATCATGGGGGAAAAATATGCTTTAGCTGGCGGCGAACCTGAAGCGATCGCTAAGGCTATAGTTGAACATTATCTCCCCAAAGGAGCAAGTGATCGCCTCCCGACAAATATCATTAGTCAAGTGGTCGCCCTAGCTGATAAACTCGACACGCTAGTTAGTATTTTTGGCTTGGGAATGCTTCCCACAGGTTCATCAGATCCCTTTGCTCTGAGAAGGGCGGCTAATGGAGTTGTGAATATTATCTGGTCTGCTGACCTACCTTTAAACTTGCATGAACTGCTAAAGGATTTAACGACGGATTTCGTTAATAGTCATCCTAACGCGATGTTAGGTCTGATTCATCATTTAGAAGATTTCTTTTTACAGCGCATTCGGACTTTGTTGCAGGACGAGAAAGCCATTGATTATGATTTGGTTAATGCGGTGTTGGGAGATGAAGACATAGAATATAAGGAACGCGCGTTACAAGATTTATTAGATGTACGCGATCGCGCTTTGTTTTTACAAGAAATTCGCGGTGACGGTACTTTAGACATCATCTATGAAACTATCAACCGTTCCACCCGTCTCGCTAAACAAGGCGACCTCGACACGGGGGAACTTCAACCCCATGCGGTGATTAACCCTTCTCTGTTTGAAAAGTATTCAGAACAAGCATTTATGGAAGCCCTAGAAGACTTGATACCCAACACTCAAGCCGCATTAGAAACTCGCAATTATCGACAATTAGTGACAGCCTTAGCAGCAATTGTTCCCACAGTTACCCAATTCTTTGATGGTGAAAATAGCGTCTTGGTGATGGACTCTAATCCGAAAGTACAGCGAAACCGTCTCAACCTACTAGGGTTGTTGCGAAATCATGCGCGTGTACTAGCAGATTTTGGCGCAATTGTCAAGGGGTAAATGGTAGATTTTAAAATTCTGTCATGATTTCTTTGGGAAAAAATTTGAATCCATTAAGCACCAAAATGACTAACCCGGTCAGAATCACCCAATTAGCCAAGAGGAAACTGGAGACAACCGCAACTAAAGCAATGCCTCCTGAGACTAGCTTGATTAATTCTTCTTGGGTGTGGGTATAAACGAAAATGGCAGCAACAGAGATAGCGATCGCAATTAGGGAAGGTAGATATCCAGCGAAGTTGATTTCCATGACCATGAGACTCCTAGTGGTAACTGTTATGGTTGCTAGACCCAAAATAGAAGCCTGTGTAATTATCCAATCAAGCGATACTGCAACTTTCCTAACCGACCTATAGGGAAATTGCCTATAACAGTTGTCAAATAGTGGAATTGCTGGTTATTGACCGTTATTCCAGGTGACTGTAACTGTGCTAGTTTCCTGATTGACACAATGACAGTCAACTCCCCTGGTGGTAGAAAGATGTTGGAGAGAGAGATAAAGGTCGGCTGTTGTCTGGGTGGGGAGAATTTTTAAAAACTCTGGTAGATATGGAAATCATCTGCGATCGCGAAAATATTGTGCCACCAAAATGGAAAAATTGAGGCACAATAAATATTATGCTGTCACTCACAATGCGATCGCTATGACCTGCTGCATCAACCCCAACTGTCCGCAACCGATAAACCCCGACAACCTTACATATTGTCAAAGCTGTAATACCCCCCTAATTTCCCTACTGCGGGGACGCTACCGCATTCTTAAACCGTTAGGAAAAGGAGGGTTTAGTCGCACCTATCTAGCTGAGGATACGGATAACCTCAACCGTCGGTGTGTAGTCAAACAACTGGTGGCGGAGGTAAAAAGTAACTGGGGACTACAAAAGGCAGCCGACTTGTTCAAGTTGGAGGCGCAACAATTACAGCAACTAGAAGGTAACCCACAAATTCCGGGAATTTACGGTTATTTTGAAGAAGATAATTGTCTATATTTAATCCAACAATATATAGAAGGAGAAAACCTGGCGCAACTTTTAGAACAGGGTGGAAGATGGAATCAAGCACAAGTCCGCCAACTGCTGTTAAAATTGCTTCCGGTTTTAGAATTTATCCATAGTCGCCAGGTGATTCACCGAGATATTAAACCGGAAAATATCATCCATCGTAGCAGGGTTCCTCAACCGATAAGCGATCGCCATAATTTAACCCCTACCCCTAACCAAAGCGCACCCACTATCATTCAAGATAAAGTAGTTACCCAAACCACAGATATCGGTGATTTAGTATTAATTGATTTTGGGGTATCCAAACAACTATCAGAAACGGTGATGGTTAACCCTCTAGGGACAAGAGTAGGTTCAGATGGTTATGCGGCTTTAGAACAAATGCGTGGGGGAGAAGCCTACGCCGCCAGTGACCTATACAGTTTGGGTGTCACCTGCTTTCATTTACTCACGGGAATTCATCCCTTTGAATTATGGACAGAAGAAGGTTATGGCTGGACAAAAAACTGGCGTAATTATCTACCAACTCCTATCAGTCCAGAATTAGGACAAATTATCGATCGCCTACTTCAGAAAGACCTAAGCGATCGCTATACCAACGCCGCCGAAGTTTTAAGAGACCTCAACTCTAATAGTCATCCTCTCCCAGTGATTTCCCATCCTTTATTTATGGGATTATCCCGCCGCCGAAAACCTGCGAAAACGATAGCGATCGCTAGTGCGGCATTATTGTTATTGGGGACGGGTGGAAATATACTATTAAAAAATACCCCCCCAACGTTAATGTCTTGGATAACTCCGGTGTCGGCGTGGAATCAAGCGAGGTTAGGACAAACCTTAACCGGACACACTGCTAGGGTATTAACTGTGGCTATTACCCCTGATGGTAAAACTCTCGCCAGTGGTAGTGATGATAATACGGTGAGATTATGGAGTTTACAAACCTTTGAACATCTTTCTACTTTAACGGGACATGGAGGCGCTATCAACTCGATTGCTATCAGTCCTGATGGTCGAGTTATCGCCAGTGGTAGTCGCGACAATACGGTGAAATTGTGGGATCTTCACAGCAAACAAGAAATCGCCACGCTGAAAGGACATGAAAGGGATATTACGACGATCGCTTTTAGTCGAGACGGTCAAACTCTCGCCAGCGGTAGTCACGACCATACTATTACTTTATGGTATTTAGGGACTAATGAACTCATTGGTACATTAAGAGGGCATAATCGGGAAATTCGCGCGGTGGCTTTTAGTCCTAATGGTAGACTGCTGGCTAGTGCTTCCCAGGATAATACGGTGAAATTGTGGGATCTTAACCGCCGCGAGGAAATCTCGACTTTATTATCCCATGATAACTCAGTTAATGCGATCGCCTTTAGTCGAGATGGTCAAACTCTCATCAGCGGAAGTAGTGATAAAACTCTGAAATTATGGGACGTTACCACTAAGGAAGTTATGGCTACCTTACACGGACATTCACAGGCGATTAAATCTATCGCGGTGAGTCCTGATGGTCGAATTATCGCCAGTGGTGGTGATGATGATACAGTCCAACTTTGGGACCTCAAAAATCAAGAAGCGATCGCTACCTTGCGAGGACCTTCCTCTAAAATTGAAGCGATCGCCTTTTCTCCCAAACGTCCCCTCTTAGTTAGTGGTAGCCATAATCGCAACCTGGAAATTTGGCAAATTCCTGACTAATCTACCAGCTATTTATAGCAGGGATTATCAAGTCGTGATTAAACCGGGGATTTTCCGATAGGCTTTGATAGGGAGATTTTCCATTTATGGTCAACCTGGTTGACCTCAAGATCTGGAATAGTCCACGATTAAAAATTTCGGATTTTCCTAAAAAAACAGTTGACATCAAGTTAGTATCATGCTAAGATAATCGGTGAGTGTCAAAATTGCGCTGTGCTTTGAGTATTTTAGGATTATCCCTATTCGGCTAAAATTGGAAGCTGGTGAAATAGAGGCGATCGCATGACCCCAAGTTACGCAAATAGGAGGGACATCAGACAATTAGGGATTAACCCCCATTGCTGGTATGTTGTTAGTAGCAGCCAGGAAGTCACCAGTAGCCCGGTGGGGGTAATTTTGTGGAATCAGCCGATTGTGTTATTCAGAGACACTCAGGGGAAAATAAACGCCTTAGAAGACAGATGTCCCCATCGCCAAGTGAAACTAAGTCACGGAAAAGCGATCGGAGACGAGATAGAATGTACATATCACGGCTGGAGGTTTAATGGTGGTGGAGACTGTGTTTATGTACCGTATTTACAGGAGAATCAAAAACCACCAAAATGCGGAATCAAGACCTATCCAGTGCGAGAATTATATGGATTTATTTGGATATTCATAGGAGAGGAAAAGCCAGATAATGAACCCCTAGAAATTCCCGAATGGGAACACCTGAACTACATAGCCACCGTGGCGACAATTCACACCCAGGCGCACTATTCTTTTTTAGTCGAAAACCTGATGGATATGTACCACGGACACCTACACCAAAACTGGCAAGCCTGGACGGAGGCGCAATTAGATTATATCACAGAAACCGACAATAAAGTTGATGCTTATTATGAAGCACAAAGCTATTATAAAATAGACAAAATCTGGTCTATATCACAACTATTTTTCCGGTCGCTGCGACAACTCCACCCGGAAAGGCTGACGGTTAGTTATATATATCCCCATTGGTATTCTACTCTCGGTGAAGACTTCAAGATTTACTGTTTACTCTGTCCAATTAGTGTAAGTGAAACCCGCGCCTACTTAATCCATTTCACGTCACTTAACGCCTTTTGGAGACTGCATAAACTCCCGATTAAATTTCGTAAATTCATCAAAAACAGGTTATTTGGTTGTGCGAAAAAAATGTTAGATGGTTTAGTGGCAGAGGATGTAAAAATGATAGAGGAGGAACAACGGGCTTATCAAAATCACCCCCAGCGGCGGGGTTATGAATTAAATAAAGCGATCGCATCTGTGCAGCGAGTGATGAAAAAGCAGGCGATCGCCAATTAATCAACTAACCATCTAATTCTCCTGATTATCAGTAGATACAGCGGCGGATTTTAGATTAACAAATAGGTCATAACGGCTGGTGTGGTTATCGATGACAGCGGTAGTCAAACCGATAGATTGAATAGCATTTACCCAGACTTCTTGTTGAGGGGGTAAAGGGGGTAAAGAAAGGTTTTGGCGATTAAATACCTGTTCAACATTAATATAAAAATTCCCATGTTTAGGACTAAGACTAGAGGGGAAAGTTTGTCGGAATAAAGAACTGGAACTAATGGCGGTTTGAGGTTGTGGTATAATTTGGTTAGCCACAGGAGCGCCCAAATTGACAAAAGCGACATCTCCATCTAACCAACCGCGAAGCACAGTAAAGCCGCCATAGGGAGAAGTCCACTGAACCACAGGCTGACCATTAAGTTGAGCATCACCAACCTGGAAACCGCGACCCCTGAGAATTTGATCTAATTGTTGTAAAGCGTTGTCCGCCGCATTGCGATCGCTCGCCCTAACCATAAACACCAAACCAGCCATAAAGCGTTGAGGGGTGTTAGGATTAGAAATAGCGGGAATTACAGACAGAGAAAACTCCCCATCCATCCAGCTAAGGAAATCTCGCTGCAACTCCATACCAATAGACTCTTGTAAAGTAGCAGCCAAAGCCTGTGGATTAAAAGGAGCGATCGGATTAGCATTAGCCCCCTGATTATAATCACTCCAGAACTGTTTAAGGTTGGTGCCACCGAGAGTCATAATCGCCGTATCTGGGATACGTCTGAGCATTCCATCAGTAGAATTCCCAACAGTGAGTTTTCTATCAGTGTTAGGCCGCAACCAGGAAACCCCCTGAAAATTAATGCCATTATCTCTTAAAATAGCAGTAGTAGCAAAGCCCTGGTGTCGTTTCAATTGTGCCAAACTTTCTGGGGGAATAGGCTGCGCCGCCGTCATAGAAGCCAAAGAAGCAGCGACGGGAATATTCAGATAAACCTGAGCAAAAGCCTGGGAATTTCTAATTTGTTGAATGGCTGCGGAATATCCAGGAGTAGCAGCGAGGGAACTATCACCGTGATAAGTATCGATCGCCCTATCAGTAGCACGAGGGTCATCAGAAACGAGAAGAAACTCTCGACCCAGGACTGCAATAGAATAATTTTGCAATCGTCCTTGAGTTTCAAAGATATCAATTCCCCGGTAGTTACGTTCGAGAATTTCTCCTTGATTTAAAGACTTTCGTGCGGACAAAATTTCTTGAGCGCGGAGAGGATTAGCGATAGGAAGTAATAAGATCCTAGCGGAAGCCATGGGAGACTGACGGGGAGTATCACCGGAGGGGGAAGGCTGACCAGAGACCAAAGCCGGATCAGGCAACCAAGCCATCATCACCTCATTACCAATCCAGGGCTGAATATCTTGCTCAAAATTATAGCCCTGATCAGTAAAAATGCGATCGCGCCACTGAATTAGCAATTGTTCAAAAGCCGCCTGAGACTGTGAAGTGCCATACTGTTGAAGTGTTTGCCATTTTTGTGGCGCAGTAGAAACAGAAACAGCTAACAGCGCATCTTGGGGAACAATATTAGCCCCCAAAGGCACATCTCTAATAGTTCTTCTAGCGGTGAGTGCGAAATAGGCAGCAACCCCACCACCAACCAAAACAGCGATCGCACCTATAGTTACAAGCAGGGACGGTTTATTTTTTGCAAGCATAACTAGCCCATGGGAAATCGAAAAAACTCAGATCTCAGTTCACAGTAGCACTAAATCAATCAAAGTGTAGAAACCTAGAGCCAACAATAGGATAGCAACCAATTGGGTAAGCAGTAAGCGGTTAGAGGGAAAAATCGCCTCTCGAACTAACATAGAAGCCGAAGACCCCATCACATAACTAAGACACAAGACCAAATATGGCCACCGTCCTGTTAAAGCCCACAGCAGCAATAGTGTCATCCCCAACAGTAGCATGAGAACCTCAATAAATTGAGGCGGATTATATTGGGTTAGATAAACCAGATTCTGCCACCAAACTTGCCAAAGTCTCATCAGGTTATCTCGCTGTCAAATTCATCTACTTTCCAGGATAGTCCCTGAACAGACCAGGAAGCAAGGGAACCGGGACAAAAAGGTGTTACCATAGGTTTTAGGGTCCAGACAGTCGCCGTCGGGAGCTGCCGAAATCATCCTCGATCTGTAATTGTGGCTCAGTTTCCTCCTGAAATTTAGCTTCGTATTTTTCCAGCCAATCCAATCCTACCTGAATGGTAATATCGGACTGTAGATGACCGGTACTTTCCACCACAACTTCCCCAAATCCCAAAGCCTCCTGAATAGTTCGTGCGCCTCTGACATCGCCATCTTGAGCAATAATACGGGTGACATCAAGTGGTTGATTCCAGGGTCTTGTCAGTCTCAGATTCCAATATCCCTTACTATTGAGAGAAGACATGAAATCATCAACGGCATAGGAATCATCAGTGCTGTCTTGGATAGCAATTCTCAAATCCCTGGGATCAACATTATCAAAACTCCAACGGTTATGACCAAAATCAAAATGTTTGGTCACCATGGCATCAAGGCGACTATAATCTGCTAGCCAATAACTAGCCCTATACTCTTTCGGGTCACTAAACTGTCCAGGAACCATAAGCATTTGTACATCATCGGGACTCACCTGGGCGGCAAAATTCACCAAAGCCACCAATTCTTCTAAGGTCAAATTTGTATCAATATGAGATTGAATAATGGACACTAACCGAGGTATACGGGAGATGGTACTCACATCTAAAACTTGGTTAATAAAAGAGCGGATCAGCATTTGCTGACGCTGTACCCGACCAATATCACCTAAATTGTCATATCGGAACCGCAAAAACTGTAAAGCACGATCACCATCAAGATGTTGTTCACCCTCTTTCAGATTAATATAAAGATGTTGGCTATCATCTTGATACCTCATATCTTTAGGAACATAAACGGTGACTCCTCCCAAGGCATCAATTAGCTTTTCAACGCCCAAGACATTAACGCGAACGTAGCGATCGATACCGACACCGCCCATCAATTCACTGACGGACTTAGCGCTAAGTGCCGGACCACCATAGTAGTTAGCATCATTAATTTTAGTCATCCCCCGTCCCTTGACAAAAGTACGGGTATCCCTAGGAATAGAAAGAACTTTTAACTTATTAGTATTAGGGTCAAAACGCAACAGAAGCATGGTATCAGAAAGACCCTTAAAGGAGTCTACCACCGCATGATATCCCAGGTCTTCTTCTGGCGGTTCATCTAAATCGGAGGTTAAAACTTTAATACCCAAAACCAGAATATTTACCGGACGAGTTAATTCCGGTAAACGCATATTCACCCGCGCCATTTCACCCTTAGAAAAAACCGCCTCTTGTTCAGGTGTTAACTTTTCCTGCATGAGGGGAGTTGAAGATAAGGAAACAGCCAGCAAGGCTCCGGCCGTTGCCGAAATCATAGCCACTCCAGTTAAACCCATACCAATACCAAGCCATTTGGCGGGGCTAGACCTGGTGAACTTTTTCAGAATAGGTCGAGAAGGTTGAGATCTAAGTGGTTTTTGCCGTTTGATTCGATGATTTGACACAGGCTTCCTCACACACCAATTTTAATATACAAAGAGTTGACAGACACTTCCGAGAAATTTTGAGATCAATTGACTACTCATCAATTGTAGTCTTCGATCGCCCTGGTTAGCAATGGTTAGCTATCAGTAGTGGGTAGATCAATGGGGAGTAATCAGAGCCGCCAGAATAATCCATTCTTTCAGCATCAGCCAGCGCTAACAGGATATACAACTCACCAAAATCTACCGGTCCTGTAATATTAAGAGACTCAGGAGTTAGGGGGATTATCCCGCAGATAACGACGCATAACCTTTTCGGCAAAAGGACTGATTGCTGGCAACCATAGGGGTTTATCTTTCCATAGACGCACCATTAAGCCAAAGTTAACTAAAAAGTAAGTTGTGGTCAGGACACTGCTAGTGAACAACACAGGTAGTTCGGGGATTTCCGCAAGACTAGCACCACCGCGCAAAAGTAAATTGCCAATCAACCAGCTAAATGCTAAAGTCACCACTAAGCGACAGGTAGCGCGTTCTTGGGGTGTACCCTGATGGCGATACAAAGTCCAGATGGCGGGGACAAAGCCCAACACGGGAATTAAATACACAAATTGTTGGATAGATATTCTATCGGTGGGTTGGTAAGGATCATGCCGCATAAGATATCCTCATCTCCAGGCTGATAGGTTGGATGGCTGGGGTCGGTATGGGAAGATATTCCCTAGGGAAATCACCAGCGGGGATGGCAAAAGCACTTTTTTTGTTTGTCCCTTGGGGTCAGCAAATTCTGATACACTGGATAAAAAGACCAGATGTTGGAGGAAACACAATCGCTATGAGCCAATCCCAAAAATCAGTTGTTATCGCCCCATCTATATTATCAGCAGATTTCAGTCGTCTTGGAGAAGAAATTCGCGCCGTTGATGAGGCTGGCGCAGATTGGATTCATGTTGATGTTATGGATGGTCGCTTTGTCCCTAATATTACCATTGGTCCCCTGATTGTTGATGCTATTCGACCGGTTACGAAAAAGCCTCTGGATGTTCACCTGATGATTGTGGAACCAGAGAAGTATGTTGAAGATTTTGCTAAGGCTGGGGCTGATATTATCTCGGTTCACGCTGAACATAATGCTTCCCCCCACCTCCACCGGACTCTCAACCTGATTAGGGAATGTGGTAAACAGTCCGGTGTGGTATTAAATCCTTCTACTCCCCTGGATTTGATTGAGTATGTTTTGGATGTGTGCGATCTGGTGTTGATTATGAGTGTCAACCCCGGTTTCGGAGGTCAGAAGTTTATCCCGACTGTGGTTCCTAAAATTCGTCAACTGCGCCAAATGTGCGATGAGCGGGGTCTTGACCCTTGGATTGAAGTTGATGGCGGCCTGAAGATTGATAATACCTGGCAGGTGTTGGAAGCTGGAGCTAATGCTATTGTGGCAGGTTCGGCGGTGTTTAATGCTGATAATTATTCGGAAGCGATCGCCGGTATTCGTAATAGTAAGCGCCCTACTCCTGAATTAGCGACGGTCTAAAGTCCTAGTTTGAGTGAACTCAGGGGGGGCGTGATCTGGGAGTATCCTACTAGGGACTTGCTAAAATCGCTCCCCCTAATCCCTTGATTCGATAAATGCAATCACACGCCACATAGTGAGTTATTATGGGTGAGCCTTCCTGTTGAGCTACTAAATGTGGACATCGAGTTAGGATTGGCATGGCTTCAGAATCTAGGTTATCTAAGAAAGTATGGCTCAAACACTAATCACATCAGGCATCATCAATCCCCGCCAATGGCCTTTAGCCCGTGTTTGGTTGGAGGTGGCTACTTATCTGGGAGTCCCACCTCGCCAAATCGATCGCCTAGAGTTCTGGACACATCAAATTTGGGTTAAACTCCTAGGGATGAGGGCCACATTAGTTAGTTTTCGGGTTCTCCCTCTGTGGGTGGAACAAGGAATTGCAGCTATTAGGGAGACGCGCGATCGCGATCGCCTAGATCTTCTGGGGGAAATATTTAGCACAGAAATCTCACGCTACTCGAAACACTATAATTCCCCCAAAATAGAAGCGTGGCGATCGGCTTGGGCGGAACAATCCCAGAAACTCAAACAACAAGAACTTATCAGAATTCAGGAAGAAGAAAATCTATCACCCCTTCGCGAACACCAGCAGGCTTGTCAACAATGGCTGGAAGGTTGGCGGGTGATTCTGAAACACTGCCAAAGTCTGGAATCTCTCGATAATTTGGCCCCGGAAATTGAACGACAAATGCCGGAATTTTCCGACTTGGAGGAAGCAGCCACAGCCATGGAAATTTGGAGCGATCGCCGTCAGGAAGTAGCCCAAATTACTGACGGAATTCCTTAATTTTCCCGATACCTAATCTGATTTAGCCTTTAATCATCTGGTAAATATCATTAAGTTTAGCTTCAATTACAGGAGGTTTAGAAGTGAAACGAATATAAAATTTACCCGGTTCTGCTGGTTTTTCTAATACCTTGGCATAGATATCTTCCCGCAGTTCCAAGTTAGATGATTTCAGATTCAGTTTGATGTTAGTTAACACCAGCGGTAAAGAGTCTGTACCATCTTCTGCACCTATTAAAGCACTGCGATCGGAGAGTTGTAATAACCGCCCAGAAAATAGGTTTTCGCCAACGTGCTTACCTTCTAAGACGGTATATTGTAATGATATCGGCTGAGACAAAGAATAAAATATTTCGGTTTCTTTAGGTAAAAATAGGTTATATTTCCCGGCAATTCCAGAGACTTCATAGATAGCTATGGGATTTTTCACCCCCTTGGGTTGTACCAATTTCTTGTCATCAATTTTGACCCAATTAGGAGTAGTACAATTTAGGGTTTCTTCGGAAATAATAATTTGTCCGCCTGTGGTGTAAGACTCGATTCTGTAGGTGAGATTAACATGACTTCCTACAACTCCGTATTTGGTGCGTTTTTCCGAACCCAAATTACCAACGACAACTTCCCCGGTATTAATGCCAATTCCCATTTCTAAAGCTGGTAATTCCCACTTCTCCATTTGTTCATTTACCTGAGCCATAGCCAATTGCATGGCTACGGCACAAGCCACGGCCCTTTCCGGGTCATCTTCGCGCAGGGTAGGCGCACCAAATAACACTAAAATACCATCCCCCATAAATTCATCAATTGTCCCTTGATAATGGGTAATGACATCAGCCATATAGGATAAATAGAAATTCAGCACCTGCACAACTTCTTCCGGTGGTAAGCGTTCAGAAAGCGCGGTAAAACCCCGTAAATCGGAGGTTAAAATAGTGATTTTACGACGTTCTCCACCCATTTTTAATCCCTCTGGGTGTTCCAGCAAATTAGCAACTATTTCATCACTGAGATATCGACCAAAAGTTTTACGGATATCTGATGCTGAACGAGCAATATAAGCAGTAATTACGGCTACAGAACCCACCAAAGCGATGGATGAAGGGACAACAGGCAACCACCAACTGCCTAAAAAAGCGACCCAGGTAAAGCCTAATAAAATACCCCCAGCCAGAACCAAAATCACAACTCTTTTAAATAGGAATTGTCCGACTCTAGTGGGGTCGCGTAGTCGCCAAGTCAAGGTCGCCCCCAGACCAGACCAGAACATAATCAATAGCCACTCGACAACTTCTGGTAAAGTTCTAATCAGAGGTCGATTTTCCAGGGCGGCGCTGATGATTTTACTAACAATATTAGCATGAATTTCTACGCCAGTCATGCGTTGATCAGGCGCTAGGGTGTAGGGGATAGAAAATAAATCTTTCATGCTTTCGCCGACGGAACCAATTAAAATAATGCGATCGCTTCCCCAGTCTGAGGCTACCCGGTTTTCAAAAATATCTCGCATGGAGACAATTTCAAAATGCTGGCTAGGTCCTCGGTAGTTAAGTAAAACTTGATAGCCACCATCATCGGCGCGCACATAACCCCCATCATTCCCCTCAAAAGGAACAAACACGACATCACCAAATTTCCACCAATTATCTGTACCTTCTACAATCTCAACGGAAAAGTCAGGTTCTGCATTTAAATATCTCAGGGCTAAATGAACGGCAAAACTATGGACAGTTTCCCCATTTTCTCTAGGTAAATATAGCAAAGCGCGACGCACCCTATTATCCTGATCAACAATCAGGTCATTCGCCCCAACTTGTCCTCTAGCAGCCAAGGCGGGAGGGGGTCCCACCCGACTAAAAAAGTGATCACCTATAACTTTTTCAATACCAATTAGATTATCTGTAGTTTCAAAAAGCCGCACCAATTGGGAATGGCCAGGTTCAAAGGGTAAATCTCGATAAATATCTAATCCGATTACCCTAGGATTCATGGCATTGAGTCGTTGGATTAACTCAAAATAGACCCCATCTGGTACATAACCCTGACCAATAAATTTAAGGTCATCCTCATCAATACCAACGATGACAATGCGACTATCACGGGCTTCTGGGGGCCGCCAGCGCATATACTGGTCATAGGCCCCCAATTCCAAGGTTTGCAAAACACCAGTTAGCCGTAATAAAATCACGGCTAGGGTGACAGAGGGGGTCGTCACCAGGACAACCCGCCAATTCCAGAATCGTTCTCTAATGGTTTTGAACATTAGTTAGGATGCTTCGATTTCCGAACCCACAGTTTCCTCAGTTTCTGGGGGACAACAGGGGGCGATCGGTTCAGAGGCGATATCTTTTAATCCTACGGACTCCATCAACTGTTCCCAAATTTCGGGATGGGTTTCTCGCAGTCCCAACGCTATCAGGAGAGTTTCCGGCCACATCTGTTGTTCTGCATACAGTATGGCTTGATCAATGGGGTCAGTTTCGGCGGCAATTCTAGCTCTGTGTTCGTCATCTAATTCTATCCGTTCAATAGCCCCGGTGATGGATTCGTCTAAATCCCTTTGATTAGGATCGCAAAATAGGGAAAATTGCCAGGTGTAGGTTTCTCCCACTCTCAAGGAAACGGTTTCCGGTAGGCTAATTTTCATAATAGACCCTTGTGCAGGTGTGGCGAAACTTCCAACATAGACATCGCGACCTTGGCTATCTAGCACCAAAAATTCAGCCTTTTCGGCTTTGGTTTTCGGAACGTACAGGAAAAAGGTGGGATTGGGGGAAGCTGTCTTTAAGACCTCGTAACCTATGGGTAATAGGGGGATGAGAAAATCACTGTTGTTGTCACAAGTGCCATCGACCATGGTGGTGGCATTCCCTCGGGTTCCTCCCCCAGCGGTTGACTGAGGTGGCTGGCGACTTGGACCTTGTGGAAATTCTAGGGCTGTGGTCATGGAAAGGGGAGTTGCGATCGCTAATATAGTAGATGCGATCGCCGTTAACAGTGTCCGCCCACGCCAAAATTTGATTTTCATGTAAAACTATATACCTCCATAATCCGTTGAGCCAATTTACAGACAACTGATGCACTCAACTGATGACCCTAGTTTAATCTTTTCAATTCAAGTTGGTAAAAACAGCACTAATTTATTTTAGAGACTCATAGCATAATCGGCACGTTCCCGAACCTTGTAGTCAAATCCCCTAACATTATATGCCCAAAACTAAAACCTACGCCCAACCCCCCCTAGAATTTCTCCCCCCCAAGTTTAACCCTCTGGTTTTGCGACTGTGCCAGATCTTGATGCCTCTCTGGATGGCCGGGAAAACACCGATCGCTGATATTCAGATAGAACAAGGCGATCGCATCATTGAATTATTCCAACAATTCCAAGCCTCAAAAATTCGCTTCCTCCTTGCTTTTCGTCATCCCAACCCCAATGACCCCATCGCCCTTTCCCAGGTATTTTGGCGACGTATTCCAGCCTTGGCAAAATCTCAGGGTGTCAACCTTCAGGACCCCGTGCATTTTCATTTTATTTATGATCGCGGTATTCCTCTGTGGGCGGGAAATTTCGTGACTTGGTTATTTCCTCAATTGGGCGGCAGTTCCATTTTACGCGGCACGATAGATCGCCCTGGCTTAAAATCTGCCCGCCATTTATTTGTTAACGGTCGTTTCCCCATAGCTGCGGCTCCAGAAGGTGCAACTAACGGCCATAATCAACTAATTAGCCCCCTAGAACCCGGTATCGCCCAAATGGCTTTTTGGTGTGTGGAAGACCTCCACAAACTCCAGCGCACAGAAACAGTTTTGATTGTTCCCCTGGGAGTTCAATACTCTTATGTTCAAGATAACTGGAAAGCCTTAGAGTCCCTGTTAACCGAGATGGAAACAGATTGTGGCTTATCGACATCTAACCATCAGCCTGTTTTTGAGCATTTATATCCCCGTTTAATTAACCTGGGTAACTATTTACTAAATTTGATGGAAAATCTCTATGGTAAATTCTATCATCAAAATATTCCCCAGTCAAGTGATAATCAAGATTTATCCCAGCGCCTCCATTCGCTGCTAGATATCGCGTTAAAGGTTTCTGAAAGCTATTTTGGGATTCAACCTATAGGGGATTTAACTAGCCGTTGTCGCCGTCTGGAACAGGCGGGTTGGGAGTATATATATCGGGAAAACCTCAAGTCTCCAGAAGATTTATCAGCGGTAGATTTAGGACTAGCTAATCGCCTGGCGGAAGAGGCAAGTTTGCGAATGTGGCACATGAGATTAGTGGAAAGTTTTGTAGCGGTGACTGGGGAATATATTAAACAAAATCCCTCGTTCGATCGCTTTGCGGATACGGTAATCATTATTTGGACGGCGATCGCTAGATTAAAAGGCGTTAACCCTAATAAAACCCCCAACTTAGGTAAACAGTTGGTTAAAACTAGAGTGGGTGAACCTATTGCTGTATCCCCACGTTGGGCTAGTTATCAAAGCAGCCGTCGTCAAGCGATCGCTGATTTAACCCAAGATTTACAAATCGCCCTAGAAGAGTTAATTGTTTAGGCAGATTTATTTTAATTTATACTCCCGAAAATTCTCCCTTTCATTACCATTAATCCGTAACACAGCCAAGGGTTGATTTTGTTGATCACGGATTAAATAATACCATTGAAAGCTACTTTTCCCATTCAAGGCTTGCAGAAGTTCCGGTTGTCCCCGAAAGGCGCTTTGAATCGCCTGTTCATATTCCTTAGCCACAATTTGACGTTCAAATCCTTTTTTGGGATTATCAACCCACATAGAATTATAATTCCAGATAATAATATCATCCTGTTGGTCAGGTAAATACAGAGTAATATCATTGACAAAGGATAACTTTTTCACGCTCCTAATTAAATCATCCAAGGTGTCAGGAACATCAGTCCTCGGCGGTTCATTTAATAAAGATACCTGCTGCAAAAACTCATCCCTTAGTTGCTGCATTTGTTCTGTAGCAATGCGTTTAAATACCCGGTTACGATGATTAGTAATCATCAAATTAGCGACAGATAAAACACTAATTAACACAGCAAAAACCGCCACAACTCCCGACATATATAACATATAGGTAGTTTTGGGCGCTTCGCTAACGGTCTCCAACTCCTCTAAACCTCGACTTTTGTTGAGTAAGCCAATAGACTTAACAATTTCTTGAATACCCAACACAAAAGTAATGGCGACACCAAAAACACTCAAGACAATACACCCGGCCATAATTGCCCTTAAAACCTGTTCAACTTGAGGGCTAAAAATATCCCAGTTTAACATATCATCAAAAATGCCTAACACGGCTAATGTCGCGCCTATTACCAACAGACAAACTGTCATCGCTACAGTGAAAGACAGAAGTTTAACTCGTTTTTTCATGGTTTAATCCAGCGACTAGATGTGAGTGTGCTTTTTTTGTCCGAAAATGCTAGGCTATTCGTTAACGTTATGAGGTAATCGACTCAATGACTGAACACGAAATGTTGATGCTAGGTATTCTCCTATTACCAGGTTTGGCATTATCCATCATCATTTTAGGGACTTTTGCGGCTGGCGGTTAATTAGAGATACGCACCCAGGGGACTAAGTGGGGTGATCCCCACCCCTGCTAATTAATAAACAACAGGATTATGGCAAATTCCGCAAGTGTGATTGATCACTTATTGATTATTTGCTGGCTTGGTCTTCCCCAAAAATCTGAAGCTGGAAATAGACTAAGACTAGGGCGATCGCTAACAATAAAGTCGCCGCTGCTGCTGCGTAGCCAAAATCAAACTGGGAAAAAGCCTGTTCGTAAATATAGTAAACCAGTAAATTAGTAGAGTTGAGGGGACCGCCGCCAGTAATTACATAAACTGGTTCAAAACTTCTCAGGGTAAAAATAACTGTAGTGACTGTAGCAAATACTAAGGTAGGTTGGAGACCCGGTAAAGTCACATACCAAAATTTTTGCCAGGGTCCCGCGCCATCAAGTTCCGCCGCTTCATAACGGTTAATGGGAATGGTTTGCAGTCCGGCTAAAAATACCACTAAGTTAAAGCCTAATTGTTTCCAAATACTTAGTAAAATTAAAACTGGCATAGCCCAGACTGTACTACTTAACCAGGGAATTGGATCGAAGCCAATTTGTGATAAAAACCCGTTGACGGGACCATCAGTTTGAAATAGCCATCGCCAACCCAAACCTACGGCGACTAAGGAGGTAATAGAAGGGATAAAATAAGCCGTCCGTAAAAACCCCCTAAACATCAAGGTTTGGTCTAGCATTACAGCTAGGGCGAGGGGGATGACTAAACTCGGAATAACTGTAGCAATGGTAAAGTAAATTGTATTACCAATAACCTGCCAAAAATCAGGACTGACAATTAAGCGCAGATAGTTGGTGAATCCTACAAACTCGACCCCAGACAGGGTAAAACTTCCCTGAGTGAAACTGAGGTAAATTAAATAAATAATCGGCCAGACAATAAATATCGCCATCAGAAATAAGGCGGGAGTTAGGAACACCCAGGCGGCTACTGATTCTTGATCTAAGGTTAACTTGGGGGTTGATTTTTTAGGATTCATATAATAGGGTATGGGGAATATTCATTGATTAAGTAAGATTAGTTTTATCTGCTGGAGTTTCCATGACTGATAAAACATAATCAAACTCATTAACACTGTGGTTGGTGGCGATATCGAAGACTACACCATCAGCTTCGGCGTAGACGGGGATAATTGTGGATGTTTGTTTATCTTTGTGGAAGGATAGTATATCATAGATTTTACTGTCTTTGGTAATGGCATCGCCAATGTTAATACAATTTTTAAACATACCGCCCTGGGGCGCATAGTATTTTTTTATCTGAGTTTTGGGAATCAGTTTAATGGGATAATTAGCGGTTTGCGGCTGGGGGAAACCTTCAATCTTTAACATACCTTTAGCGGCGAGATAATTTTTAATACCGATTAATCCGCGATTGACTGACTCTGGGTTCATGGTCATACCTGACCCTAATTCGAGAGTCCAAGATTCAATGTCAAAAATTAGGGGTTTTCCTAAAAGTTTTAATTGCTGTTCTAGGGCTAACCAAGGTTTGAAAAAAGCCTCGTCAAAAGCATCTCCATCATATTCATTCATCCAAATACCATAATCTAACAAAAAGGCCCTGGCGCTTTCTTCTCGACTATGGAAACAATACAAATAATCGATCGCTTGATTAGTGGAACTGTGCAAATCCATGACATAATCGGCATCAAGGCACAGGGATTGTAGTTGATAGCGGTAATATTCCCCGTAGGTCAGGCGACTGTTACTCTGGATTTTATGATCATGTAAATCGTGGAATTTTGCCAGGATTGTTTGCCGATAGTTGGCGATAATTTCTGGGGGGGTTAAATGCTGGTTAGCCCGGGCAAAACTGGCGATATCATCCCCGGTTTTTTGATAATCCCAAAAAATCCGATTCCAATCTTTGCCATCATAAACATGATAGCGACCATCAGAAAAATGGTGCGATCGCTGATTAACTCCTAGGGGATTACAAACCGGGACTAACCAAATTTCCCCGACCAATTGGGATGGGTCTAAATGAGACAAAAACCCAATCAAATGGTGAATTACCTCATTGCCACTAATTTCCGCGCCGTGCAAATTAGACTGTATATAGGCTTTTTTGCCAGGGTCTGCACCCTGAAACCGATAAACCTGTAACCCCAGGCGATCGCCCGAAGCCAACTGCAATAACGGAATAGTCGAAATTGTCGGTATCATTATGACACACACCCGATAGTATAATCTCAAACCTGTATCAAGACCCAGGGAGCCTGGGCAACTCCTGATTTTCAGGGAAAGGTTACAATAGCCTGATAGGTTAGTGCCAGCATCTAGCTGGCTTGGTAAAAGCGTCCAGCTAGGTTGGTAACTCACCAGCTTGGTAACAAAATCATTTAACTTATTTGTTCATTTTCTGAAAACATTACCCTGTGTCAAATCCTATCCAAAACAGCCCCAAACTCGATTTAAGTGATCTATTCCCTTTTGAACTCGACGATTTTCAGAAGGAGGCGATCGCCGCTTTAGACGAGGGAAAATCCGTAGTAGTATGCGCCCCCACCGGTGCCGGAAAAACCCTAATTGGGGAATATTCCATCCATCGCGCCCTCGCCAACGGTCGCCGAGTCTTCTACACCACACCCCTAAAAGCCCTCTCCAATCAGAAATTAAGAGATTTTCGGGAACAATTCGGTGATGAGATGGTGGGACTACTCACCGGGGATATCTCCTTTCATAGGGATGCCCCCATTTTAGTAATGACCACAGAAATTTTCCGAAATATGCTCTATGGTACTCCCATAGGTCAAGTAGGCACTTCCCTAGAAGGAGTGGAAGCCGTAGTCCTTGACGAGTGCCACTACATGAATGATAGACAGCGCGGCACTGTTTGGGAAGAATCAATCATCTACTGTCCTCGAAATATACAACTGTTAGCCTTATCGGCTACTGTAGACAACCAACAGCAACTCACCGATTGGATCAGAAGAGTTCACGGTCCGACAGAATTAATATCTTCCGATTCTCGTCCAGTCCCAGTAGAGTTCTACTTTTGCAATAGCAAAGGGATGTTTCCCCTTCTCGATGGTAGCAAACGCCGCATCAGTCCATCATTAGCCAAAAGCAGTAGAGCGCGTCAGCGTGGCGGTTATAACCGCAAAAGCAGTGTACCGGAAATAGCCGATATTGTATCGCGACTGCAACAACGGGATATGTTACCGGCCATTTATTTTATATTTAGCCGTCGTGGGTGCGATCGCGCTGTGGGTGATGTTAGCCATCTATCCCTAGTCAACCGAAAAGAGGCGGCTATTTTACGCGATCGCATTGACCGTTTCATCAAAGACACCCCCGGTGCGGCTCGTCCCAAACAACTCGAACCCCTCGCCAAAGGCATTGCATCCCACCACGCCGGACTACTTCCCGCCTGGAAAATGTTTGTAGAAGAACTATTTCAGGAAGGACTCATTAAAGTAGTTTTCGCCACCGAAACCCTAGCCGCTGGCATAAATATGCCCGCCCGCACCACAGTAATTTCTAGCCTATCCAAGCGCACAGACGACGGTCATCGCCTCCTGAGAGCCTCCGAATTTTTGCAAATGTCAGGACGTGCGGGACGGCGCGGCATGGACACCATCGGCCATGTAGTGACCGTAGAAACCCCTTTTGAGGGAGCCCAGGAAGCAGCCTATTTAGCCACATCCAAACCCAACCCCCTAGTGAGTCAATTTAGCCCCAGTTATGGCATGGTCCTGAACCTGTTGCAGACTCACAGCCTAGAAGAGGCAAAAAACCTAGTTGAATCCAGTTTTGGTCAGTATACGTCCACCATACATTTAGTTCCCGCAGAACAATATATTAAAAACCTAGAAGCAAAACTAGCGGAAGTTGAAGCCGAATTAGGGTTAGGAGAGGACTTAGACATCAATACCCTAGAAGAAACCCTAGCTGACTATGAAAAGCAGCAGCAACGCCTCAAGCAGGAAAAACGACTGTTAAAAACCCTGCAAAAACAAGCACGAGAAGCCCACACCCAAAAAATGGCGGAAGCCCTCGACTTGGCAGAAGTTGGTACTTTGGTCAGCCTCCGGGGTAAGCACGTCCCCACCGCCCGCAAGTCAGACTCAGAGCCAATTTCCGCCGTACTGGTTGCCCAAACTCCTAGCCCTGGACAAGCGCCCTATTTCATAGTTTTGGGGCGAGATAACCGTTGGTATATAGTGGGTGCTATGGATGTGGTTAGTTTACAGGCTGAACTTCCTAGGCTGACCTGGGCAGATCATTTGGAAATGCCAGAAATGCAGTTTAAATTAGGACAATCACGACGGGGAGATGAAATAACTGAAGCGCTGGCTGTACAAATTCCAGAACTGTTGGTGGAAGATACCGCCCCAGAGGTAGCTAATCAAATAACTCGCATTGAACAGGTGGAGGAAATTTTAGCTACACACCCCGCCGAAAAGTTCGGGAAACCTCAAAAAATCCTCAAACGCTTGCGCCGTCGGAAGGCTATTCAGAAGGAAATTGTTGATTATCAGGAGGAGTTGCGTCAATATTTAGAACGCAATTGGCGGGAATTTCTGAATCTGATTGACATTTTACAAGAGTTTGAGGCTTTGGATGATTTGCAGCCAACTAAGTTGGGACAGGCGACAGCAGCCCTGCGAGGGGATAATGAGTTGTGGTTGGGGTTGGTGCTAATGTCGGGAGAATTTGATAACCTAGAGCCTTATAATTTGGCTGGTGCTTGTTCTGCTTTGGTCACTGAGGTTTCTCGGTCTGATAGTTGGACTCATTATCAGCTTTCGGAGGTGGTACAGGAAACTTTGAACCGCCTCTGGTCTTTGCGTAGATCTCTGATTAAGGTTCAAGGTCGCCACCATGTAGAGTTTTTGGTGCTTCCTGAACGCCGAGAACATCAGCGCCTCAGTGCTATTCTTGAACAGTGGGCTGGTGGGGTAGAATGGGCGGAATTGGTGAAAAATACCACTCTTGATGAAGGGGATATTGTCAGGATTATCAGACGCACTCGAGATTTTCTCTCGCAAATTCCCCATGTTCCTCACCTCAGTAGCACGCTGAAAGATAATGCGATCGAGGCTAAAAATTTAATCGATCGCTTCCCGGTTAATGAGGGTGTGCAGTAAAGGGATCATGGATGATTTTGGCTTCCTCTCCCTTCTGGGGAGGGAGGCTAGATGATGGCTAGATGTCGCCCCTACAACTTACTTGATAATGGGTAATATTGGTTATTACGAAAATGTCTCCAATTTCCACCAAAACTGAAACTATTGCAGCGATCGCCACCGCCATTGTACCACAACAGGGCAGTATTGGCATTGTCAGAATGTCTGGCTCGGAAGCTGTCGCGATCGCTAAAACCCTATTTAAAGCCCCAGGAAATCAGCCCTGGTCAAGTCACCGCATTCTCTATGGTTATATCCATCATCCCCACACACAGCAACTCGTCGATGAGGCTTTATTGCTATTAATGCTCGCTCCCCGCTCCTACACCCGCGAAGATGTGGTAGAATTTCACTGTCACGGTGGTATTATCCCCGTTCAACAGGTCCTACAGCTTTGTTTACAAGCGGGAGCCAGACTAGCCACCCCTGGAGAGTTTACCCTGCGGGCGTTTCTCAATGGGCGACTAGACTTGACTCAAGCTGAGAGTGTCGCTGAACTGGTTGGGGCTAAGTCTCCCCAGGCTGCTAGTGCGGCTTTGGCTGGACTGCGGGGAAAATTGGCGGCTCCCATACATCATCTGCGATCGCTCTGTTTAGATATTTTAGCAGAAATTGAAGCCAGGGTCGATTTTGAAGAAGATTTACCCCCCTTAAATGAATCGGAAATTATCCACCAATTGCAAGAAGTCTTACAGCAATTAACGGATATATTAGACACAGCAGATAGGGGAGAACTCTTACGCACAGGTTTAAAAGTGGCAATTGTCGGTCGTCCTAATGTGGGGAAATCTAGCTTATTAAATGCTTGGAGTCGTAGCGATCGCGCCATTGTCACAGACCTACCGGGAACCACTAGAGATGTGGTAGAGTCTCAGCTAGTGGTCGGTGGTATTCCCATTCAAGTTCTCGATACGGCTGGGATTCGTAAATCTGATGATAAAGTGGAACAAATTGGGGTAGAAAGGTCACAGATAGCGGCTCAATCAGCGGATTTGGTATTATTTACCCTCGACTGTGAAAACGGCTGGACAGAAGCGGAAAATGAGATTTATCAGCAGGTCAAAAATCGACCGATAATTATAGTGATGAATAAAAGCGATCGCCTATCCTCAGCACAGCTAGAAAATTTACGTCAATCTATTATTAACCAACTGGACATTAAACCCTCGTTAATTATTGCGACCGCCGCCACTCTTAATCAAGGGATTACCGATTTAGAAGAGAGTATCCTTAACGCTGTTCACACCGAAAACCTACAATCAGCTAATCTGGAATTTGCCATTAACCAGCGTCAAGCAGCAGCCCTTACCCGCGCGAAAATAGCCCTAGAACAAGTGGAAAACACCATAAGCGATCGTCTACCCTTTGACTTTTGGACTATCGACCTACGCGGCGCAATTCACGCCCTAGGAGAAGTCACCGGAGAGGAAGTTACCGAATCAGTATTAGACCGGATTTTCAGTCGATTTTGTATTGGGAAATAATCAACAATCATCCATCATTACTGACAGGAGGGAGAGTAATCATAGAATTAATGCGATCGGCAAGTCGAGAGAATGGTAAACTTTGAACAATCACAATACCCGGTCCCGTCATTTTCGCCAAAAATAAGCCTTCCCCACCAAATAACGCATTACGAAAGCCACCCACAAATTGAATATCATAGCGCACCGAGGGAGAAAAAGCCACCAAACACCCCGTATCAACTCGCAAAGTTTCCCCAGGTTGTAAATTTTTTTGAATCATCGCCCCTCCCGCTTGAATAAAAGCCAGACCATCCCCTTTTAGTCGTTGCAGAATAAATCCCTCTCCCCCAAAGAAACCAGCCCCTAATTTCTTAGTAAATGCCACATTAATTTCCGTACCATTAGCCGCACACAAAAACGCATCTTTTTGGCACAAAAATTCGCCACCAATTTGAGCTAAATCAACCGGAATAATTTGCCCTGGTGAAGTCGCAGCAAAACCGACCCTAGAACGTTGTTTCCCATTATTTAAAAACGTAGTAATAAAGAAACCTTCTCCAGTAAGCATCCTTTTAAAACCAGAGAATAAGCCCCCTTTTCCCATACCCGTTTGCATTTGAATACCATCTTCCATATAGGTCATGGTTCCCACTTCTGCTTGAACTCCCTCACCGGGGTCTAGTTCAATTTCCACCAATTGCAAATCATTACCATAGATTTTGTAATCAATTACATCAGCCATAAGTAAAAACACCGTAAAAAGCCACTATTGAGGGCAAGCCCGAAGACTTGCCCCTGTATGTCAAGGGAAATGAGATTAGCGGTCTACTGACCCCATAATAATATCTACACTTCCCAAAATCGCCACAATATCAGCCACTTTTTCACCTTTAACTAAATCGGGAAAAATTTGCAAATTATTAAAGTCTGCTGCCCGAATTTTAAACCGCCAGGGGAAAACATTATCATCACCGATAATATAAATGCCCAATTCTCCTTTACCGCTTTCCACCCGCACATAATGTTCTCCAGAAGGAATCTTAAAAGTCGGAGCAATTTTTTTCCCAATAAACTGGTAATCAAAATTATTCCACTCAGACTTAGGCCCTCCCATCATCCGTTGTGCCTCTAAATTCTCGTAGGGACCCCCAGGAAGACCATCTAAGGCCTGGCGAAGAATTTTAACAGATTCCCGCATTTCCCGAATTCGCACCACATAACGGGCGAGGCAGTCCCCGGCAGTTTCCCAGTGAACATCCCAATCAAAATCATCGTAACACTCATAATGATCCACCTTACGAAGATCCCAATCAACCCCAGAAGCGCGCAACATAGGGCCAGATAGTCCCCAGTTAATCGCTTGTTCACGGGTAATAACTCCCAAACCCTCAATACGGCGGCGGAAAATCGGGTTATTGGTGATTAGTTTTTCATACTCATCAACTTTGGGGAGAAAATAATCGCAGAAATCGTGGCATTTATCAACCCAACCATAGGGAAGGTCGGCGGCGACTCCACCAATGCGGAAGTAGTTGTTATTAACCATGCGATAGCCAGTAGCAGCTTCCCAAAGGTCATAAATCATTTCCCTTTCCCGGAAGATGTAGAAGAAGGGAGTTTGCGCCCCTAAATCTGCCAGAAATGGTCCTAACCAGAGTAAATGATTGGCGATCCGGTTTAACTCTAACATGATTACCCGGATGTACTGGGCACGTTTGGGAACCTCAATATTAGCCAGCATTTCCGGGGCGTTGACTGTTACCGCTTCATTGAACATCCCGGCGGCATAATCCCAACGGCTAACGTAGGGAACATACATGACATTAGTCCGGTTTTCGGCGATTTTTTCCATGCCCCGATGTAGGTAGCCGATGACTGGCTCACAGTCTACTACATCCTCGCCATCAAGGGTGACAATTAGCCTCAACACTCCGTGCATGGAGGGGTGATGAGGTCCCATGTTGATGACCATGGGTTCGGTGCGAGTTTCGATTCTGCTCATATCGTTTTTGATCGCGCTAGAGTTTATGATGGTCTTATAGTCTCGTCAAATCTGCGTAACTTGCCGATTAATTTGAGTTTCCTTTAACTGATTATAGGTATTTTGGGGTGTCTGAGAAAGGTAGAGATTTGGATAATGTGGAATTCGGTGGGAAATTTGTCCATATTCCGGTTCTGGGGCGGGAGTTAATTGAGGGGTTAGCAGTCCAGGAGGGTGGTCACTATCTCGATGCTACGGTTGGCGGCGGGGGACATACAAGGATGATTTTTCAAGCAGCCCCTAATGTGCGAGTGACAGCCATTGACCGTGATTTAGAAGCGATCGCCGCTGCCAAGTCCATGTTAATGGATACTATCGGTAATTGTGGCGCGCGCCTGAAATTTTGGCACGGAAACTTTAGCCAATATCCATCGAGTCCCTCACAATTTGACGGCATCATAGCCGATTTAGGGGTGAACTCCCATCAACTCGATACCCCAGGACGAGGATTTAGTTTCCGTCATTGTGGACCATTAGATATGCGAATGAACCCACAAGACCCCCTCAGCGCCGCCGAAATCATTAACACCTGGGACGAAAAACAACTGGCTGACATCTTTTATACCTACGGCGAAGAAAGGCTATCTCGGCGCATAGCAAGGCAGATTGTCGAAAAACGCCCCTTTCAGACCACCGAACACCTCGCTAATGCGATCGCCAATTGTGTACCCTCCAAGTACCGTTATGGGCGAATACACCCAGCTACCAGAGTTTTTCAAGCCCTACGCATAGCCGTTAACGGAGAACTAACCGCCCTAGAAACCTTCCTAGAAACCGCCCCCACCTGGCTCAAACCCCGAGGACGTATCGGCATCATCAGTTTCCACAGCCTAGAGGACAGACCAGTTAAACACGGATTTCGCCATCATCCCCTACTGAAAGTCTTAACCAAAAAACCCATAACTCCCCAGCCAGATGAAATTAACCAAAATCCTCGCGCCCGTTCCGCTAAACTTAGATTAGCCGAAAGAAGTGCAAGTCAGCACCCCCGGCTGAAGCACGGGGGCTTCGTGCCCCCCTTTCAGGTAGCTGACCAGCTATAGCCTTAACTGGCTCCGTTCAGAGCAAGAGTTAAAGTTCCTACCCGGGAATGCGTGCTAGTTCCAGGCCCTAGAACCGAATCGTTAAACATCTCTAAGGGGTTAAGGACGTGCGATTTGGATAGTACCGACTCTGAACATTGGCGTTCGCGCAGCGTGCGCGTTAGCGCAAGCGCAAACATTACCCCGCAAGGGAGTCGGAGCCAACCATAGCTCCATGGAGGGGCAACCATACCCCTCCACCCCGCAAGGGGGTGCTGGCGGCGGTCAGCCGCTTGAGTCGGTTTTCCTCTCCGTGATCAATCACGGAGCTTCCAACCCTCCCAGGAGTTTTACGTGAAACAACCCCCCCTTTTCCGAGGACCCGGCGTGAACTGGATCATCCTTAGCACGCCAGTGTCCGACCCCACTCAAGCAGCCGTCCTATCCCTTCCCCTACCTGTACCAAGGTATTCGTTTCTCGGAGCCAGAATTTAATCCAAGATTTGCTTGACATCTTAGGACAATAAGCTACAATACCCAAAAAGATTCGCAACTCAATAATGAGTATACGGTCAAACCCCAGACCATGCCAAATTTCCTTGACGACATACTCATCAAGTCGGATTCTTCATGGTAAAATCCAATCATGCCTTACAAAGCTTTCCGGACAAAACTAAAACTCAATGACCGTCATCGCACCTTGATGGCCAAACACGCGGGGTATGCTCGATTTGTGTTCAATTGGGGATTACACTTATGGATGTCAGCTTATGAAGAGGGACTCAAGCCTAACGTCAACTCCATCAAAAAGGTTTTTACTCATTATGTGAAACCTCAATATCCTTGGATGTCCGAATTGTCTTCTAAAGTTGATCAATATGCCTTCATTAATCTAGGGGATGCCTTTAAGCGCTTCTTCAAGGGAATAAGCAGTTATCCTAAATTTAAGAAGAAAGGCCACCATGATAGTTTTACGCTTGACAATTCCGGAAAGCCATTCAAGTTGTCAGGAACTCGCCATAAGCTGCCTTTTGTGGGCTGGGTTTCTACATTTGAGGCTCTACCACCCAGTCTAGTTAAGAAAGTCACTATAACGCGCCAAGCAGGTGACTGGTATATGAGCTTTTTCGTAGAAATCAGACCAGAAATCACACCGAAATTCCGAGAGAGAATCGGGGTAGACCTAGGAATTAACAATTTGGCGACTTGCTCCGATGGGACCCAATTCTCTAATCCCAAGGCTTATAAAGCAGCCACCAAAAAACTAGCCAGATTACAACGCCATTTAAGTCGCAAAGTCAAAGGCTCAAAAAATCGGGCTAAATGTCTCTTAAAAGTTCAAAAGCTACATCAAAGAGTCGCTAATATTCGCCGTGACACGATTCATAAAATAACTACTTTTTTGGCTAAAAACCACAGCCAAGTAGTCATTGAAGATTTGAATGTGTCAGGTATGCTGAAAAATCATTGTTTGGCGGGTTCTATCGCTGATGCTTCATTTTATGAGTTCCGTCGTCAACTAGGTGACAAGGCAGAACGTTATGGTTCAAAGTTGATTATTGCCGATAGATTTTATCCATCCAGTCAACTGTGTTCTAATTGCGGTTATCGTCAAAAAATGCCCCTAGTCCGTCGGACTTTTGAATGTCCAAACTGTGGCCTGAAGATTGATAGAGATTTGAACGCCAGTATAAATTTAGAAAAATCGCCTGGTTCAGACGATTACACTTGTGGACGGGGTGCTGCCGACAGTCCCGGACGAAGCCAGAAATAAACGTCAATATCCGGCTATGTCCGGTTTTGTTTAAGTTTTATAGAGCAGATTATTTAATGAGACTTTAAACCCAGTTTTTCGGTAAGATGTTTAAGATGCCTGATTGATCTAGGAGAAACGTAGAGCATGAGTCGGGGAGAAGGTCGCAAACTGAAACTAATGGTCGTCGATGACGAACCCGATAACCTAGACCTGCTGTTCAGGACGTTTCGCCGTGATTTCAAAGTCCACAAAGCCGATAGCGCCCTAACAGCCCTCGAGATTCTTGATCAAGAGGGAGAAATGGCTATTATCATTTCCGATCAGCGGATGCCTGAAATGAATGGGACAGAGTTTCTCGGTAAAACCGTTGAACGCTTTCCCGACACTATCCGTATTTTGCTGACCGGATATACTGATGTCGAAGATTTGGTCGAAGCTATCAACTCCGGTCAAGTCTTCAAATATATCACCAAACCTTGGAATCCAGAGGAACTGCGAACCGTTGTTCAGCAGGCCTCCGAAACCTATAAATTTTTTAAACAGCGCACTAACGCCCTGCGTCGGTCTTTGAAACGAGAGCGGCTATACAATGATGTGGTAATTGCCTTGCGCGAGTCTCTCGACTACGCAAGTATGCTGCAAACCATTGCAGATACCGTAGGTGAAACCTTTGAAGCCTTTGCTTGTAAGGTCAAACCTATCGAATCGGGATCTTTGTCAGAACAGGAGTTCTCTTATCAAGGTGAGTCGCACCCGGAACCCGAAAATACCATAGCCTTGATGCAAGCCGCTGTAGAAACCCGTCAAACCCAGATACCAGGCTGTCAGGGAGATGATAGCATCAGCCAAATTGTTGTTCCCCTTACCTATCAACACGACCTGTTAGCGGTTTTAGCCGTTTACCGCCATGCCGCAGACCAACCCTGGTCCGAAGAGGACATTCAACTGCTAGAAGTAGTTTCCGAACAAGCATCTCTCGCCCTGTCTCAAGCTAGACTATATCAACGTACCCTAGAACTCGCCGAGCAAATGCAGAGTGAGTTAAAGGTGGCTCGTCAAATTCAGATGAATTTACTCCGCCAAAGTTGGCCGGAATTTGACAATCTGAAGCTACAAGCCTGCTGCTATCCAGCTAGAGAAGTTGGGGGCGATTTCTTTGAGGTCTATATCCACTCTATGGGGGATATTTGGGTGGCTTTGGGGGATGTTTCCGGGAAGGGAGTTCCCGCCGCTTTGTTTATGGCTAGTGCCATTTCTGTCTTGCGCCGAGAACTCTCTCAAGATACCTCCCCAGAACCAGAACAGGTAATGCACAATCTTAATAGTATCTTATCTGATGATTTGATTGGCAATAACCACTTTATTACCATGGTTTTGGCTCGCTACACACCCGCAACAGGAGAAATATCCTATGCTAACGCTGGACATATCTACCCCCTGATTTGGGATCATCGTACCCTCCAACAACAAAACCTTAATGGTCATGGCAATGTCACAGTTGAGCCGATTTTTCTCAAGGAACGGGGTATTCCTTTAGGGATTCTTCCGGTCTGGCGCGGAAATGTAGGTAGTCGTGTCTTGTCCCCTGGAGATGTATTTTTACTCACCAGTGATGGAATTACAGAGGCTACTGTGCTACAACAAGGCAATGATGGTAATTCCGCTCGTGCCATGCTGCAACAGGAGGGGTTATGGCAACTCCTAAAACAACAAACTAGCCTATTAAATTTAGAGGCTTTACTGGCTTCCATCCGTGAACAAAATCCGGTTCAGGAGGACGATCAAACCATACTCTCTCTGGAGGTTGTGTCAACAGATGATCACTGAGTTACAGGTGCCGAGCGATATTCGGTTTTTAGAAGTTGTTGAACACTGGCTATTAAGCAGTTTGGAAGTCCAGTTAGGGGACTCGGTGGATTGGCCCCGTCAGTCGAATCGGTTTCGCCTAGTCCTAGCTGAAGCCTATTCTAATGTCATTCGCCATGCTCACCGCGATCAGCCTGAACTTCCGGTGATTATTCGCCTAGAACTTGATCAGGGTGACATTCGCCTGGAAATTTGGGATCAGGGTAAGGGGTATCAAATGAGTGATTATGAACCACCGTTACCGGAAGATAAGCCAGTACATGGCTATGGGTGGTTGATTATGAAGCGCCTAATGGATCGGGTTGATTATAAACTTGAAACTGATGGCCGTAATTGTTTGGAGTTACAGGCTAGTTTGGGTTCTAAGGAGTCCTCGTCTTGACACTCTAACCCCACCCCCCCTAGGGTGGCATTGGCTCGATGATTAATCACTTGGAACTGTTCACTTTTTCTCTCTGATGGCTGCTTCTGTTGACCGTTCTCAAATTCAACAATATCTCCTAGATTTAGGTTTTGATCAGGTCGGCTTTACCCCAGCCACATCAACCCCTGAAGAGGTGGAAGGGTTGCGTCTATGGTTAAAGGCAGGATATCAGGCGGATCTGGCTTGGATGGATAATCCTAAACGTCAGGATATTCGCCTAGTTATGCCAGAAGTGCGATCGCTTATTTGTGTTGCCATTAACTATTATACACCACATCAACATAAACATGAGCCACAATATGCCAAAATCTCTCGCTATGGCTGGGGACGAGATTATCACCGCATTTTGCATAAGAAATTAAAGCAGTTTTGTCAGTGGTTAAAACAGCAGGGTGAACATATCGAAGCCCGCTATTATGCTGATACCGGACCGATTCAGGATAAGTTATGGGCGCAACGGGCGGGGTTGGGTTGGATTGCTAAAAATGGGAATCTCATTACTAGAAATTACGGTTCTTGGGTGTTTCTGGGAGAGGTGTTAACTAATTTGGTCTTAGAGTACGATCGCCCCCATACAGAACATTGTGGCACTTGTACTCGCTGTTTGTCAGCCTGCCCGACTAATGCGATCGCTCAACCTTTTGTCGTAGACGCAAACCGCTGTATTGCTTATCATACCATAGAAAACCGAGCCGAAACCTTGCCCCCAGAAATAGCAACCAATCTTCATAATTGGGTGGCAGGTTGTGATATTTGTCAGGATGTTTGTCCGTGGAATCAAAGATTTGCTAAACCCACAAAAGAAGCCGCCTTTAATCCCTATCCGGAAAATCTAGCCCCGACTTTAGAAGAATTAGCCACTATTTCCGATGAGACTTGGAGTGAGAGGTTCACCGCCTCAGCTTTGCGCCGAATTAAGCCCTATATGTGGCGGCGTAATGCTCAGGCTAACATGAAATCATAATTCTGCCAACTCGGAGAAGATTTCAACGCGCGACGGATACGCGGACGGTGATCATCAGACGATCGCACTTCTGGGCTGTTGGGTTTCGGGGGTGCGATCGCCAATCTTTATCTCCCGTTCTCATCCTCTCCCGGCAAAAAATCATCATTTAAAATATCCGCGATCGCGTAGGGACACGCTACCGGCAATACCTCCAACGGCAACCCCGTCTCGTCCTTACCCTGTCGTCGTGTCCGGGGATACGCCCACAAAATCGCCTCCGGTAAGTAATTCTTCAAACTCGGCGAATCTTCCAAAATATCTAAAATTCGCGTGCGATGTTCGGTGATACTTCCCGCCCAACTTCCCGTCCGCAACTCCGGTTGAAATTCCCACTTGAGTAAGTGCAATAGCGCCATCGCCAAATTGCTGCGAAGACTGCTGCGTTCCCGCTTACTCATATCCTCAATTTCTTCGAGCAAGTTTTCCCAGTCCACTTGGTCATAATTGCGATCGCGCAATTGTTCCAATGTCCCCTCAATCCAGAGGACGTAATCTTCGCAGTCAAGTGTTGTCAATTGCTGTTTCGATAACGTCATATCCGATGATCGCCAATACGGGGTTTAAGGTTGATTCTGAGTTTCGGAAGTTCGATCGCCCTTTGTGTAAGTTTTGACTTCAGAATAATTCAATATTTTTTGATCTTGAGTGAGTAAGAATGTGTCATAAACTTTGGCTGTGGCAACGATAATTTGATCGGCAGGATCCGAATGAAATCCAGACAATTGAGTTGATTGAAGTATAATTGGAAGGCTCAGTTCTAAGATTTGAACTCCCGGATAGCTTAAAGCAAGTTCTAGCCATTCATGGACATAACAACTAAAACTCAATCGGTTTTTCTCGACTAATTTAGCAACCTCCCAACAAGAAATGATGCTGATACCCAGACCACTTGTTTGATGGGTTTGAATGATCTCCTGGTTTTGGGGAGATAACTTGGGGTTTTCATCCACCCACCTAATCCAGATATGAGTGTCTAGAACGATCATAGCAATGCTTCCCAGTCATCTGCTGCGACGGGTTCGTAGGGATCGTCATAGTGAATCACCTTCCCATGCAGGGGTTGATCTTGGGAGGAAGGCTGTCGCGATCGCATATCCTTTTTGACCGTTTTCAAAATGGCTTCAATAATCAGGATACGCTCTTCTATCGATGTACCTTGTATTTTTTTCAGAATTTCTGATTCGATCATTTTTTTTGATGATATAATGGTTGTTTTGAGTGCGATCGCCAATCTTTATCTCCCGTTCCCATCCTCTCCCGGCAAAAAATCATCATTTAAAATATCCGCGATCGCGTAGGGACACGCCGCCGGAAACACCTCCAATGGTAACTGAGTTTCCGCCCGCGCTTGTTTTCGCGCACTGGTATAACATTCGTCCACGACACTGGCGAGATAATTCTGCCAACTCGGAGAGGATTTCAACGCCCGACGGATACGCCGACGGTTTTCGATAATACTCCCCTCCCAACTTCCGGTTCGCCATTTCGGTTGAAATTCCCACTTGAGTAAATGCAGCAATACCACCACCAAATTATTCTCAAGGCTGTGGCGTTCCCGCCGTCCCATGTCTTCGATTTCCTCGATTAAATTGTCCCAATCTACGTCATTATAGTGGCGCGATCGCAACTGGGCGATCGTCACTTCCAGCCATTGGAGATAGTCTCGATCGTAAAGCTGTTTGATATGGGATGGCGATGGTATCATAATTCTGGTGACTGAATCAAGTTTATTATAGCCTGAAAGATTGGGCGATCGCACTTCTGGGCTGTTGGTTTCGGGGATGCGATCGCTTTCGGTTGATCTGGGAAAACTGCACTACAATAATTCTATTGATATCAACCCATGTCATGCTCGAAATTGTACTGAACTGGAAGCCCCGACCGGAAACCCTGACGCGACTGATGCAGGTTTCGCTGGAACAGCACAAAACCTTGGAATCGTTACTCGAAGAAGCGATCGACCAATACTTACAAACCCATCGTCCTCCTGTATCGCAGACGGATGCCGATCCGCTGATTGGCTTGTACGAGGGTGCATCGGAAACGAGCGATCGCGCCGAGGAAATTTTGCAAGCGGAAGTGACTGAAAATTCGGGTTTGTCGTGGAAAGATTAGATGCGATATTGTCGTGAACAATACCCAACCCATGAATTGATTGATGGGAGTTGAAGAGTAATTGTTGACAAGATAAAATCAACATAATTCATTGAAATTTGTCTAAAATAAAAAAATTCAGTTTATCTTGATAGTCCACAAATTTTTACAAACATAAGCGATATTACTTGTAAAATATTGGTTGTCTGCAACGCGATAACTTGTAGTTTAGGGAAAAATTCAATAATGCTAAAAAAATCTGAGATTTATCGACTGGTTCATGATTACATTGGAGTTAATCAGGGATACCTTAATGGATTTAGCTACAGTAAACATTACAAATTTTATGAAAACTATTGTGATCTAGACATTAATGTGGAGGATTATGAACCAGGCACTACACGAGAAAAATTTATTCTTATACTTGAAGAAGCCCATCCAATAGAGCAAGCTCAAATTATAAAGGGAGTGTTCAAAAAATTTCCTGTCTCATCTTTTCCAAAATATGAACAGGAGACAAAACAAAAACTTTATGATGAGTATCAAGAGATCCTTCATAGGATCGAGTCATCTGGGTGTTGTATTAGCGGTGAATTTAAAAATATAATTTTTGCAGCCAACGGTCCCAAACCAGAAATAGTTTTATCAGATGCTACAAGAAATAAAATTAAAATTATTAGGAATGAGGAATATTGTCTTGTGTATGATAGACCACTACCTGACAAAGGGTTGTTATGGGACGAATTAGTTGATTGGTGGGTTGACAGAGAACATTTGAGTGATTATAATCGTTCCCAACAATGTCATGAACTTTTTAATAGGTTGCTATTATCGCTCAAAGGAAACAAACCAGAGAAAATTTTATTTGATACATATTATAGATTTTTTATTAAAAAGTTGGAAAACAAGCTGCCAGCATTGATTCCGCAAGTCTATTTACATTACGATCCTTACAGTCTAAGATATCTAAAAATTATCAAACGACTACCTCGACAAAGAATGGATTTTCTATTGTTACTTCCACACAATAAGAGTATTGTTATTGAAATAGATGGCAAGCAACACTATTCTGATAGTAATGGACGAGCCGACCCTCAGCTTTACGCAGAAATGGTTGCAGAAGATAGAAATATAAAGCTTTCAGGTTATGAAATATACAGATTTGGTGGGCATGAATTTTCAAATTTTACACAAGCAAGACAGACAATTATAGATTTTTTCATCAATTTATTTGAAATGTATTCTGTTGGATAAATTATGAATATATCGGCGCATTCTCTCTCAAAAACTCAGTTTCGATTGAATGGCGATCGCATATTGGGAGATGATTATTTCTTATTGATTGAGTTTATACCATCCTCCATTGCTTAAATCTCGAAGTTCTGGTAAATCTAGTTTGGCTTTTTCAAAAATATCTGTTTTTGAAAAAATATCTTCCAGCTTTAGAAGATGGGTAGTTATATTGGGATAATTTCTGTGAAATTCTTGTAAACGGTTTAAGTATCCTGCTGTATAACCAACCCCTGACAACATAATGCCAATATCTGCATTGTTGATCATCAAATTACCGCAAAAATCAGCAGTAAACGAAGCATCTAAAGCAGTACGATAAAGTTTGCACTGAAAATAGATTTGTTTGTTACCAAGTACCCCATAACCATCAATTCCGCCATCTTTTCCGGGTGGCCCTGGATTCAAACCAAGGTGGGCGGCAAAACGCCGCCCTAAATCTTGCTTGACTGCTTGCTCAGATTCAATTATTCCCTGTACTAAAGGATTCATATTGTCTATCAACTCGCTTTTTGAAAAGATTTGAGAGCATTTTCAATAAAGTTTTCATGCATTAATTTGATGCCAAAAAAAATACATTCATTCACTTTTTCAGTCATCTCTAATTCTCGGAGCTTCTGATCTATATCAGGAGTGGGAAGAAAATCCTTATTGTACTTTTCTTGTTTGATTCTTGAATTGCCAATATCGGCTGAAGTTGCTTTTAACTCTTCTTGAAAATTTTGACACTCTTCTGATTTTCTCTTCTTCCATTTATCTATCAAATCCCGATTTTCTTGTTTCTTAATTGTTGTATCCATAAAATGGACGTAACTGATGGCAAAGTTGGGAAAATTTTCAGTCTTACCTCTCACAAACTGACCCAATTCAGTCATTTTCTCTGCCTCTGATTTTGTCAATTTATAGGAAATTTTATCTTGTAGCTTGTTTGGTCCCTCCTTTTCTGACTCTAGAATTCCTTTATTAATTGCACTTTTGATATTTGGAACAGTTTGCTTTTGGTGGTTTTTCGTCATTTTTATACCCTCTCAATTGAGTCAATGTTCAATAAATCGGAAAAATATTCATATAAATTTTCGTGATTTTCGTATTCCCAAATATACTGTCTTTCTTGATAAATAGCCGTTTGCATTTCATCTTGTAGCTCTTCCATCGGAAGAGCTATCTGCCAAAACTGGTTTTTTTTCTCTGCCTTGATTTGAGATAATTCTCTCTCTACTAACTCCCTTGGTATACCCAAAGGTACGATTGATACTTGTGCCATATAACCGGCTGTAGATCTGAGCTGAGATATCAGATCTAGCATATTAGGAAGTTGTTTAATTGCTCTTTCCCTTTGAGATGTGTTGACAGGGATTAAAATTAAATCCGGATCGTTTCCAACAATTGCCCTAACCGTATCGCTTTTAGGGGATTTGATATCTAAAACAATATGACTGTAAGATTGAGCTTGTTTTTTCACTGATTTACGTTCTTCATTATAAATAACCGTACTACTTCCGCTATCAACCAGAGAGTATGAATCATATTGATTTGGCGAACTCTCGTCGCGCGCAAAAAATTGCCAAAGGTCGGCTTGATCGTCACAATCAACTAGAAGTACACTGTCTCCCCGATTGAGCAATACACCTGCTACATGGACGGCTAACGTAGTTTTTCCTACCCCACCTTTATTGTGGGTACACAGAATAATCAATTTTTAGCTTCCCCCATGCTCATTGACTCGCTTAATTATAGCCAAATAAAGTAAACTGAGTCAACTTGCGAGTCTCCGGATCGTGAAATGCAAACACGATATCTTCCGGCGGCACACCTTCCCTCAACAACTTAGTGGCTTCAAAGTCGCCCTAGGTCAAGTGTATTTAGGGCGATAATAGGGAAGGCGCGATCGCCTACTCTACTATTCTACAACATAGTTGCTCAAGACATTCGCAGGAACCGCAAAAATATCCTTTATCCTTTAATTCCTAGCTCCTGGTGCAGGAGCGCCCCGCAGCATCCCTTCTGTACTCAAATCTTCATCAATTTCTTCCCAATGCAAACCATATCCACCGCCGCAAATCTCCCAAGCCTCTCGCTGTTCTGGCGTGGCATGGTATAGCTTAGGATACCAAACTAAAGGGACGGAAATTGCACGGCCATCCATCAAAAAGACTGTTATCGAATCCTCGTCAAACGAGACATCTTTCACTCGCTCGTCAACTTTCACCGCCGAAGTATTCATACCAAGCCTCCAACAAAATCTCCTGGTTATCTTGTACAATTTTCTGTATTTTACGCAACTCCCTCGCACTGAAACCGATATTACGAGCCAGACTGACGGGCGATAACCAAAATTTTACCGAATCCCGATCGCGATCAATATGAACGTGCGGCGACTCGTTCGGTTCGTGACTGTAAAAATACAGGCGATAGGAGCCAATCCGTAAAACCGTAGGCATGGGAAGGAGTATGTAAAGGGTGGGGACAACTGCTCACCTCGCTATTCTACAACCTAGTTGCTCAACACATTTGCGGGAATTCCCAAAATATCCTTTCAAGCTACAGCAAACTCGGTCAACTTGCGAGTATCGGGATCGTGAAACGCCAACACGATATCCTCCTTCGGTACACCCTCCCTCAACAACTCAGTTGCAATTCCCTCCTCCGTCCAATCCTCCTCAATATAAATTTTATCATTTTTGATCCGAACATACACAGAAGCCGCATTCACTCGCCGATTATTTTTCCAACCTACATTAAACCAAAGATATTAACTTCTTTCATCGTCAAATATCAGGATTTCATCGATGTCTGGATCTGGGATTTGGGATGATAGCTTATCATATTGACTCAGAACGTCTTTGATGATATTTTGATAATGGGCTAATTTATCCATTCTACCATCTCCTCATTTTTAATATCGACAACTCACAGGAAAACTTGAAATCTTTGCACAATTAGTTCGATCGCAAGCAACCTGTTTGAAAAATTTTTCATAATGCCTTTCCCAATTCGCGCATCGGAGAACGCCCGATCAAACTTTTCACTTCGATTTTGCCAGCTAAATCTGCCATCAATTTGACTTCTGCATACTTGATGAAATACGGGTCGAAAGTAATCGTCCACCCGTCCTTTATCAGTGCATTTTTGACAGCATCATGGTAAATATCCTTCGCTGGTATCGTCTTTCTTTATCACTGTGCAGGGAAGGCGCGATCGCCTCCCCACAATCCTACACCAAAGAGGGGAAGGCGCGATCGCTTTCCCAGCATTAGATAAGCTAGTTGCTTAACGCACCAGCCGGGATGCCTAAAACATCCTCAATTTTCGGCATTTGCTCAAGAGGAATCACTCGACCCTCATCTTCAAACCCTGCAATTTGATCAAAGTTCAAATAGCGGTAAAGATCCCCCGCAAACGGGTCGATTTTCTGGGTGATAATCGCCATATATTCCTCAACCGTGGGAATGCGACCCAACAGCGCACAAACCGCCGCCAATTCAGCCGAACCCAGATACACCTGAGCCCCCTTACCCATACGGTTATTAAAGTTGCGAGTCGAAGTAGAAAATACCGTTGTATTATCTTCCACCCGTGCTTGATTTCCCATACAAAGAGAACATCCAGGCATTTCCGTCCGCGCCCCAGCAGCCGCAAAAGTACCATAAACCCCCTCTTCCCGAAGTTGTTGTTCATCCATGCGGGTAGGCGGACAAATCCACAGACGCACCTTCACCGGACCTGCCCCTTCTAACACCTTAGCAGCAGCGCGATAATGTCCGATATTAGTCATACAAGAACCGATAAACACCTCATCGATTTTGTCACCCGCACACTCAGACATCAGTTTCACATTATCAGGGTCATTAGGTGCCGCTACAATAGGTTCAACGATCTCATCCAAATTGACCTCAAGAATATCCGCATACTCAGCATCGGCGTCAGCTTCCATCAACTCAGGATTAGCTAACCATTGTTCCATCTTGGCAATGCGACGGGTTAAAGTCCGAGCATCCTGATATCCACGAGCAATCATATTCCGCATTAGGGCTACATTCGATCGCAAATATTCAGAAATCGTCTCAGTCCCCAACTTAATCGTACAGCCAGCACAGGAACGTTCCGCAGTAGCATCAGTCAACTCAAAAGCCTGTTCCACCTTCAAATCAGGTAGACCTTCCATCTCCATAATCCGGCCATTGAAGACATTTTGCTTATTCTCCTTACCAACAGTCAGCTTACCTTGCTGCATCGCCACCCAGGGAATAGCATTAACAATATCGCGCAGCGTCACACCCGGCTGTAATTGCCCCTTAAAGCGCACCAAAACCGATTCTGGCATATCCAAAGGCATCGCCCCCAAAGCGGCTGCAAAAGCCACCAAACCCGAACCAGCGGGGAAAGAAATACCCAAGGGGAAACGGGTATGAGAATCGCCGCCAGTCCCCACCGTATCGGGTAACAGCATCCGGTTTAGCCAGGAGTGGATGATACCATCTCCCGGACGCAAAGCCACACCGCCACGGGTAGCAAAGAAGTCCGGTAGTTGCTTGTGGGTTTTGATATCCACTGGTTTCGGATAGGCTGCGGTGTGACAGAAACTCTGCATGGTCAGGTCAGCGGAAAACCCTAAACAAGCTAATTCCTTCAATTCATCCCGCGTCATGGGTCCGGTAGTGTCTTGGGAACCTACGGTGGTCATTATCGGTTCGCAGGAGGTACCTGGACGGACTCCCGGTAGTCCGCAGGCTTTCCCAACCATTTTTTGGGCTAGGGTAAAGCCCTTTCCGGTATCTTCTGGGATAGCAGGACGGGCGAAAAGTTCGCTGGGGGTTAGTCCCATTGCTTCCCGGGTTTTGTCGGTCAGGCTGCGACCAATTAACAAGGGAATCCGACCCCCGGCGCGTACTTCGTCTAGGATAGTTTCCGGTTTCAGGGTGAAGGTAGAAATCACTTCCCCGGCTTGGTTGGTAATTTCGCCTTTGTAGGGGTGAATGGTGATCACATCCCCGGTTTCCATTTTGCTGACATCACATTCTATGGGGAATGCGCCAGAGTCTTCGGCGGTGTTGAAGAAAATGGGGGCGATTTTTCCACCTAGGATATAGCCTCCCCGCCGTTTGTTGGGTACAAAGGGGATATCTTCGCCAATATGCCACAGGACTGAGTTAATGGCAGATTTGCGGGATGAACCAGTCCCGACTACATCCCCAACATAAGCTACAGGGTAGCCTTTTTGTTTCAGTTGGGCGATGGTTTGTATACCTTCGGGCATCCTTGACTCTAGCATGGCTAGGGCGTGCAGAGGGATGTCTGGTCGGGTGGTGGCGTGGGGGGCGGGAGAAAGATCGTCGGTGTTGGTTTCGCCAGGGACTTTGAAGACGGTGACGGTTATGGCTTTGGGGACTTTCGGGTTGCGAATGAACCAGGCGGCGTTAGCCCAAGCGTCTAGGACTTGTTTGGCGTAAGGGTTGATATCTGACAGCGCTAGAATGTCGTTGAATGCGTCAAATACTAGGGTGATTTTGCTTAGGGCGTTGGCTGCTTCGCTGGCAATATTGGAGTCGGAAGACTTCAGGAAACTTACCAGGGATTGCACGTTATAACCCCCTACCATTGTACCTAGTAGGTCGATCGCTCCTTGGGGACAGATGAGGGGACTGCTGATTTCCCGTTTGGCGATCGCTGTCAGAAATCCGGCTTTTACATAGGCGGCTTCGTCTACTCCGGGGGGAATGCGATCGCGCAATAGTTCCATCAGAAACTCTTTTTCCCCTTCCGGTGGGTTTTTCAGCAGTTCGCACAGTTCCGAGGTTTGCTCCGCAGTTAGGGGCAATGGCGGAATTCCCTGTTGGGCGCGTTCAGCAGCCTGTTGACGATAGGCTTCTATCATTACTTCTGTTCTCCTTTTCGTTTGATTATTTTATGCTACCTAGAATCCATCAAAAATGGCTAGGACGATTTATCCGTTGTCCTTCTGATTCCATCTCATGCTTTCTACTGCTGGGCTTTCAACATCTATCATTTGATTTCCCCCCTTACTCTATCGGAAACTAGATGAGTAGGATAATATCAAGTTACATAAAACTGTATTTTAGACAACATTATTAGTATCTCAGCTAATCATGATATCCTTGGTCTGCTGATTTGACGATGCGGATGCACCCTACAAATGTCATCTATAAAGGTGCTTTAGTCAGCTTCTGATTATCCATGGGTCTGCTTATTTGGGGATGCCGATAGACCCGCCCCATGTCATTTGATGAGTGACGACATTAATATTATACTACAATTTCCGCCCATATAACCTGTATATTAACCTTTATTATATGGATGGGCTGTTGATCCCCAGTCTGTTAAAGTTTTTTAAATTTGTCGGGCTATCTAAGTTGATTTGCCAGAAAAATAGTACAATCGTAATATAGGAAGTATGAGACGACCTGTGCATCTGCTCGGTAATCACAAGCGGCTGCGGTTGTTGATTGAATAATTTTCAGGACTCCCAAAGTGGCTGGCCAACATCAAAAAGCGCGTGAATATCAGTTTACAGACCCCAAGGGACAGAGCGATCGCCATTATAGAGAATTTTCCTCGGAGAGTGAGAAAGTGTCACCAACCCCTCCAGAAATAATGTCAATGTTGGTCCAGTCTCTACCTCAACCAGTGATGGTGAGCGACCATGATGGCACGATTATCCATTGTAACACAGCTTTGCTAGAAATATGGCAGGGGTCAAGGGAAAGTCTAATCGGACATAAAGAATCCTTTATTTATACATCCATTAACCATTATCAGCAAATTCGGGAACAGTTTGACCAAGGGAATGCCATAGACTCGGTGGAAATTCAAATCCGCCTATCAGATAGGCGGACGACTTGGGTATGCCTATCTATGCGATCGCTACCCTTAATCCCTGAACCGGTAGTTCTAACAATTTTCTCAGACACCAACAGCCATATTCGCCGCCCCAACCAAAACCAGCTAGACAATGAAGCTAGTTATCAAGCGGCGGTCGCCAAATTTGGACAAATTGCTCTCACCAGCCCTGACCTTGACTCTCTGATGGGGAAATTGATTACTCAGGTCAAGGAAACCTTAAAAATTAATCGCTGCATGGTTTTGGAACTACTACCCAATCATCAGGCTTTTTTACTACGTTCGGGTATTGGTTGGCGACCAGGGCTAGTGGGGTCGGCTCAAATTACTGCCTCTCCTAATTCCCAGGCAGGTTACACCCTCCAACAGGGTGAAGCAGTAATCGTTGAAGATCTGCGAGTAGAAACTCGTTTCCCAGGAACTCCTCTGCTACACAACCACAAAATTGTCAGCGGTTTAAGTGTGATTATTCCCGGACCAAAAGGGGCTAACTCCAAGCCTTGGGGGGTGTTGAGTGTACATACGCGACGAGTGCATCAATTTACCTTAAATGATGTACATTTTTTGGAGGCGATCGCTCACATTCTCGCTACGGCGATCGAGAGACAGCGGGCTGATGAACGACTCAAGTTGATGGAAAGAGCCATCAATAGCAGTCGCAATGGCATTATTATCACCGACGCTACTGAGTCGGACAACCGGGTGATTTTTGCGAACTCAGGCTTTGAGAAAATTACCGGATATTCTCGCCATCAAGTCATTGGTCGAAATTGTCGATTTCTTCAGGGTCGAGACAGTGACCCCAAAGCCTTGGCGGAGTTACGAAGCGCCATTGAAGAAGGGAGGGAATGTAATATTGAATTAAAAAAATATCGCCCAGACGGTAGCAGTTTTTGGAATGAATTATCAATTTCTCCGGTCTACAATAACCAAGGCTTTCTCACCAATTTTATCGGTATTCAAACCGATATTAGCGATCGCAAACAGGCGGAAGCTAACCTCTTATCCAAATCCGAAGCCCTGGCGCAGTTTAGCAGCAAACTTAAACAACTACATCGCATTACTACCCGTCTTTATCCTAGCCTAGAAGCCAGGTTTGAAGACTATCTACAGACCGGGTGTGAATTGCTGCAAATGTCAACAGGTTTAATTGGTAAAATCTCCGCCGGAGTCTATAGCTTAGAATTTGTTTATCCTCACTCCGACTTATTTACCATCGGTCAAACTGCGAACATCGCCGACACCTTTTGTGCTAAACCATATCACACTCAGGAAACCGTTACCCAAACCCAAGCCGGTCTTGACCCGGAATGGAGTCAAGTCCAAGCCTACCAGACACTTACATTAGAATCTTATATCGGTACTCCCATTTGGGTAGGCGATCGCATTTATGGCGTACTGAGTTTTGTTCACCAACCACAGAGAACCGTACCCTTTAAATCAGAAGATCGCGAAATTATTGAATTGATGGCACAGGGTTTAGGAGACTTCCTCGCCGCCCAAGAAATTGAACAGCGACAACGAGAGGCTGAACAAGCCTTGCGAGAAAGTGAAGAACGTTATCGGATGTTAGTAGAACTTTCCCCCGACACCATTGCTATTTACTGCGATGACCAAATTGTTTATATTAACCGTGCCGGGGTAGAATTGTTGGGGGCTAAACAACCCGAAGATATTATTGGTCGTTCCATTTATGATTTTGTGGATTATGATCAGACCACAGTCATTCTCAACCAAGAATTAACTGGAGAAGCCAAACAGCAATCGGCGACGCTTTTTGAACAACAATTAATCCGCTTAGATGCCGCAATTATTGACGTGGAAATTGCCGGCATTCCCACTAATTATCATGGTCGCGATGCCATTCAAATCATTATCCGCGATATTAGCGATCGCAAACAAGCCCAAGCCCAACTACTCCACGCCGCCTTTTATGACCCTTTAACCGAACTACCTAACCGCAGTTTATTCAACCAAAAACTCTCCGAAGCCTTACGGCGTTCTAAAGAGGACTCGAATTATCAATTTGCGGTTCTCTTTTTAGATCTAGATCGGTTCAAAGTTGTTAACGACAGTTTAGGTCATGTTATCGGTGATTTCTTGCTCATAGAAATTGCTCATCGCTTAGAAATATGTGTTACCAGCCCTGGGGATACCATCGCCAGATTAGGGGGGGATGAGTTTACCATTTTGATGGATCACATTTCCGACCCCAAACAAGCACTAGAATTAGCCGAAAAAATTCATCGGGAACTCAGCCAGCCCTTCTATATCGAAGGTCACGAAATTTTTACCACTGCTAGTATTGGTATTGTACCCAGTCGCGGATGCACCTTTAAAAAAGGAGCAGAGACCGACAACTACCACTGTTTATTATACAACAACCCCGAAGATTTTCTCCGAGATGCAGATATCGCCATGTATCATGCTAAAGAACGAGGAAAGGCGCGATCAGAAGTTTTTGATTTATCAATGCACACCCAAACCCTCGCCCTTCTGCAATTAGAAACTGATTTGCGTAAAGCCATATTTGGATCTGCTCAACTCAATGTTGCACTCAATCACATCTCTAGCTCTGAGTCCAACCCGTTAGCCTCAGCCATCTCTGATGTATCTGTCATACCTAGTCAACTCCCAAGTTTAAATGACTTTATCATTCACTATCAGCCAATTGTCTGTTTAATTACTGGTAGGATAGTCGGTTTTGAAGCCTTGGTGCGATGGAGACATCCCCGCCGAGGATTAGTGTCACCTGCTGAATTTATCCCCGTAGCGGAAGAGACGGGATTAATTGTTCCTTTAGGCGCTTGGGTCCTGGAAGAATCATGCCGTCAGCTTAGTAGTTGGAAACAACAACTTAAAAACTGGGAGAGGTCTCCGCAATCAGTCTCTTCTCACTTAACCATTAGTGTCAATTTGTCTGGGAAACAACTCAATCAGCTTAATTTGATACAACAAATTGATGCTATCTTAGCCAGAACTAATTGCGACCCGAAAAGCCTCAAGCTGGAAATTACCGAAAGTATGTTAGTTGAGAACTTCCAGACCGCTTTGATTGTTTTAGCACAACTAAAAGCACGCAAAATTCACCTAGCCATTGATGATTTTGGGACGGGATACTCCTCTTTGAGTTATCTGCATCAATTACCCCTCAAAAGTTTGAAAATCGACCAATCCTTTGTACAGCGATTGGAGGAAGAACCCAGCAATTATATCGATCAATACAGCCAACCTCAACAAATTATCAAGGCGATTATTTCCCTGGCTCATAACTTGGGGCTGGAAGTTACCGCAGAAGGTATTGAGACTCGACAACAGATGCAGTTTTTGCACAATCTTGGCTGTGATTATGGTCAGGGTTATTTGTTTTCTAAACCTTTACCTGCTGAAGAAGCTACTCAATTAATGCTTAACTCTGCGATCGCATATTCTAGCGAAAAATCGCGCTTCTTTTACGGTTAATTTACACTCCGTTGATGATAGTCTACAACCGTGAAGATACTTATCAAAATCCTGTCCATAGCATAAGTTTTCCTAATTTGTCTGGGAAGATAAATTTGAATCGCAAAATATTGTTAAGAATTGTTACAATTTTGTTGAAAATCCCTCGCAAATAGTTGACGAGATTATAGGGGTTGTGGTATCCTCAAATAAATCGCACCCAAGGGGTTACTATGCCTTGATTCAAAAATAGAGGCTACAACCCGCATTCTATCGCACTTAAACTTATTCTCTGCCGAAAAAATTAAATTTGCGATTCACGAGTTTTTGGGTAAAATCAGGAGGCCATTTTTAGGGGTATTGACAAAAACGACATTTTGTGCATAGACGACATTTTCCGGGTAGTTCAACTTCAGCGTTGACGGTAATAAATAATAATTTGTTTTCTAAGGCTTTACCTGCTGAAGAAGCTACTCAATTAATGCTTAACTCTGCGATCGCATATTCTAGCGAAAAATCGCGCTTCTTTTACGGTTAATTTACACTCCGTTGATGATAGTCTACAACCGTGAAGATACTTATCAAAATCCTGTCCATAGCATAAGTTTTCCTAATTTGTCTGGGAAGATAAATTTGAATCGCAAAATATTGTTAAGAATTGTTACAATTTTGTTGAAAATCCCTCGCAAATAGTTGACGAGATTATAGGGGTTGTGGTATCCTCAAATAAATCGCACCCAAGGGGTTACTATGCCTTGATTCAAAAATAGAGGCTACAACCCCCATTCTATCGCCCTTAAACTTATTCTCTGCCGAAAAAATTAAATTTGCGATTCACGAGTTTTTGGGTAAAATCAGGGGGCCATTTGGGGGGGTATTGACAAAAACGACATTTTGTGCATAGACGACATTTTCCGGGTAGTTCAACTTCAGCGTTGACTGTAATAATAATTAGTTTCCTGACGATCGCCATTAGCAACCATACCCAAAACGGGAACTCCAGCCATTTCCAACTCTCGCAGAGCCAGATTAAAAGCTGATCGGTCAGTTTTTCCCAACCCGACCACCATCATCAACCCATTAGTGTGGGAGGCGAGTAAATTAGCATCAGCCAAACCCAACAGGGGAGCAGTATCATAGACAATTAAATCAAACTGTTGGCGCAGTTGAGCCATAACCTCCTGCATTCGCGCAGAAGCCAGCATTCGAGTCGGGTCAACAGGTAGAGGACCGGAAGTTAAAATAAACAGATTTTCATCCGATGGCGATCGCCTAATCAAAGTCTCGATCTCCAGATTACCAGCGATCGCATCACTGAGACCCTGTAAATTAGACACCCCCAACATCGAATGAATACGGGGGTTACGCAAATCAGCATCTACCAATAACACCCGCTGACCCATCGCCGCCGCCCCAATCGCTAAATTTAGGGCTACAGTAGACTTACCATCTGCAGGTCGTGCGGAACTAATCACACAGGAGTTGATGGGTGATTCCGTAGCCAAGTGGCGTAAATTAGCCGTAAGCGATCGAAAAGCCTCGTGAAATATCCCACAGGGGACCATCGACAAATTTGGTAGAACATCGGTCTCCCCAGTCAACCGAGAATTAGCCGGAAGCATCAAAGCATCATCGCTGGCTGGAATTACCCCTAACAGCGGAATGGGGGTATTCTCCGCTATTTCTTCGCTGTTGTGGAACACATTATTAAGGCGATCGACCAATTGAGCTATAATCATTCCCAAGCCTAAACCCGCCAATCCTCCCAAAGCTAGATTTAGGGGAATATTCGGCGAAACCGTCTCCAGTTGTCCGGATCTTTGGCGAGGAATCATGGGGGGGGCGATTAATTGCCAGGATCTAACAGGCGGTTCTATAGTTAATTCTAAGTCCGCCTGGCGATCCGATAAGTCATTTAGTCGGGTGGTAGCGGTTTCTAACTGCTGATTTAAGTCTCTGTAGCGGCGGATGACTTCCGGTAAACTTTGAGAGTATTCTTGTAAACTGGTCGCTGCTGTTTGTAAAACGCGATCGCGTACCTGTAGCATTTCTATCTGATGTGCTGCTACCATCATCTGCTGAATTAATCCCATTCGCAGGGAGTCTTGGTGACTTAAAATACTGGGGTCTACAGTAGTTAAGTCTTGACCCAAAACCCGCACCGCCTCTTCTTGGAGTAATGGTAATAAATGATTGCGTTGGTCTAATAAAGATTGAATTTGCGGGGATGCTTCCTTAAACCTAGTCGACTCTACAGCTACCTCGGTTTCCACCGCTAAGAGTTTTTGTAGGAGGGTTTGATAGCGAGGAGAATTTGTTAAAGCCGAAGCCATCATCGCCTGTTGGGGGTCGAGTCCTAGTTGTTGTTGTAGAGTTAAATACCGAGACTTTTCCTCTTGGAGTTGGGTTTGGGTTTGTAGTCTTTCGGTTTCTATCATCCCTAAGCGATCGCTTATTTGGCGGCTGGTAACTTCCGGCGTAATCATCAGATGCTCCTGCTGGAGATTCACAATTTCTCGTTTGAGGTTATTCACCTGGGTAACTAGGGGATTAATTTTTTGATTAATCATCTCCAGCTTTTGGCTGGTTTCCGACGGACGTTGTAACCCTTGATGATATTCCAGATATCCCGAAGCGATCGCCTCCAGAATAAACTGGATCTTTTGCGGTTCACTATCTTGATAACTCACCTCCAAAATCTTAGTCCCTTCCAGCATTCGCAATTCCAACCGACCCGGAGATTTATCATTAAACAGAAACCGATAATCAACCTGGGGATAGCGACTTTGAATATTCTCCAAAATATCAGCCATAACCTGGGGACTCTGTAGCATTGTCAACTGAGATGCTTCGTCTAACCCCCCCAGTTCATCTGAGGAACTTATTAACAGTTGAAACGTCCCTCTATACTCAGGTAATTGTTCAACCGTCCACCAATAAACCCCCGTCACTGTTGTCGCAGCCACCCCCACAACCACCAACCAGCGACGACAAAACAGATCCGCAATTTTCGCCAACATTCCCCTCGGTTTAGCCCCAACAATCTCAACATTTCTCGCTTCCAAATCTCCGCGATACCAGGGAGAAAATCCCATACCCTCCGCCGATGAACTCCGGGTATAAATCATCGATAACTGGGAACGTCTAGCCTTTTTCATCTTACCTTACTCCCCGATTTTTGCGTGTGCTAAATAACCAGAAAATGAATTTTGCTTAAAAGATACTTATAAACCTCATCAACCCCAAAACATTACTAATCGGATTTAAGGTATTAAAAACCGTACCCATTCCCTCCCGAAAAGCCGCACCCCCTGAACGGTTCACCATAACTACATCGTTATTTCTCAGGACCGGATTATTAGCCTCATTCACATCATCCGATAGATTAACCGAGATCACCCTTCGGGAAACAGTCCCATCCGGGGATATACGGATGAGTTCTACCCTATTGGAGTCAGCCTGACCCCGTTTCAGACCTCCCGCCGCCAGAATCACCTGGTTTAGGGAACTGTTGGGGGGTAGACTAATCGCCCCAGGTTGTAGAACCTCCCCCACCACACTAACACGCATTATACCCGGAGAAAAACTAGCTGTTGCCACATTACCAGAAACTGTAGCATCTACAGTCCCCCCTTTAGGCACAATAATTGTATCCCCCCCTTGTAAAGCAATATCCTCCTGGAGATCTCCCTCTTGTAGAAGTTTCCATAGGTCAACCATAACAGTTTGTTCCGTCCCTGTACGACTAATGCGCCGCACCTGAATTTCTCGAATATTTGCTTCCGGTGTAATTCCCCCCGCCGCTTTAATAGCCCTGGTGACTGTATACACCCCAACCGGATCAACTCCAACTATACCTCGCCACTCCGATACATTTTCCCCCTCAGTCCCAGCCATGGTGTCAATGCTAAGGATATGGGTTCCTGGTCGGTTCACCTCCCCCACCACCGCCACATTAATCGGTCCGTCAGCATTACTAGCAAAATTAGCACTAGACAACTGACGCGCTTCGTGGCGATTAATATTTGTAACAGTCGGAATATATATCCTATCTCCATCTCTCAGGGCTAGATCTTGACTCAGGTCACCATTTTGGAGAAGTTCCCACAAATCAAGATTAACAATAGTTTCCTCACCTCCCCCCCCAGGACGACGGATTTTTACCTGGCGAATATCGGCGCTAGTAGTTATTCCCCCCGCCATTCGCAAAACACCTGTCACAGTAGCAGCATTAGAAACACCTCCCATATTTTGACTCTGGGAATTACCCGATACCATATAAGAACCGGGTCTCTTAACTTCCCCAGCGATCGCTACTTGAACAGGTCTCCTCTCTAATAATTTTACCGTAATCAGTGGTCGTTGTAAATATTCCCCATATCGTTCTTTCAGCAGTTCCGAAACTTGATCAATTGTCATTCCCTGAACCGTCACTCTCCCAATTAACGGGAGGTTTAAACTTCCATCTACTGACACCTGATGACGACCTCTTTCGCCACTATATTCGGGAACATTGAAAATATCAATTTCTATGGTATCACCCGCCCCTAAAATATATTCCCCCACCACCAGAGGAGACAAATTGTTAGCCCCATTATTACCATGATTAATTGTCGGCATTGGTGGCGGTGGTAAAAACTCCCCCCCAGCCGGGAGAGACATCAACAGCCATGTTAACCCCACACAGTTGACTGTTAATCCGAAAAAACATATTTTTTGGGTTGTATAAATCAGCCCGTTTTTGAGAATTTGATTATGTTTGATGATATTATCCATTTCAATAAAATTATCCGCCTATTTTCAGAATCGCCGAATTGTGTTATAACTATATTCTGTGATTGACAATTGCCGAGATTGATGGAACAATTGCAAACAGATGTTTTAGTGGTTGGTGGAGGTGCTGGGGGAACTGCCGCCGCCCTCCAGAGCGCCCGTGGTGGGGCTAATACTATTTTAGTGAGTGAATTTTCCTGGTTAGGAGGAATGTTAACCTCCGCCGGAGTAGCTGCACCAGACGGGAACGAATTAGTAGCCTTTCAGACGGGTCTATGGGGTGCTTTTTTAAGAGAACTTAGACAAAAACAACCCACGGGTTTAGACTGGGGATGGGTTAGTTTTTTTAATTATGACCCCCGCATAGGCGCGCAAATTTGGTCAGACTGGGTAAAATCTCAAAAAAATCTACATTGGATTTCTGGATATGCACCCCTAGAAGTATTGCGGAAAGGCGATCGCATTACTGGGGTGAGATTCCCAGATTTTACCATTAATGCCCAGGTTACCATTGATGCCACAGAATTAGGAGATATTTTAGCTCAAGGTGAAATTCCCTATCGCTGGGGTTGGGAATGGCAACAGCAATGGCAAGAACCTAGCGCCCCAATTCAATCTAGCCAATTTACCGATAATTGTCCAGTACAAGACCCCACCTGGGTAGTATTATTACAGGATTTTGGCGAAACACAAGCCCCAGCCATTAAACCTACCCCAGAAGCCGATTTTAGCAAATTTCAGGGCGCTTGGGATGGCTACGACCCCCAACAATTCCTCAACTATGGTCGCCTACCTGGGGGGTTAATGATGATAAACTGGCCCCATAAAGGCAATGATTACGGGGTAGGATTGGATCGTTTGATTGCTTCAGCGCCACAAAAACAGGCATTCTGGCGGGAAAGTCTACAGCATAGTCTGAACTTCGCCGCCTTCATTCAACAGCACCTAGGAAGGCGCTACGGCTTGGCTGAGAGCATATTTCCCCATACCATGTCAGCTTGGAAAACTGACCTAGGCTTAACTCCTCAGCAACTTGGCGCTTTTGCTATTCATCCCTACTACCGAGAAAGTCGCCGTCTGTGTGGAGTCCAAACGATTACAGAAAATCATATTTTACCTGTCTCAGGAAGTCGCGTCGCCGCCTTACCTATAGACCACAATGGACAATGTGAGGCGATCGCCATTGGTAACTATCCCAATGATCACCACTACAGCGCCGGGTTACTACCAGTTAAACTTAAACTCTTACGCTGGGGAGGTCGCTGGACGGGAACCCCCTTTACTATCCCCTATCGTACCCTAATTCCAGAAACTACAGAGGGCTTAATTGTGGCTGAGAAAAATATTTCCGTTTCCCATATCGCTAATGGCGCTACCCGTCTACAACCTGTGGTTTTGGGTATCGGACAGGCGGCGGGAATGGCTGCGGCTTTATCTGTCCAACAGCGCATATCTCCCCGAATGCTATCAGTGCGATCGCTTCAACAAGCACTATTAACCGACCCCATAGCCCCCGCCGCCATTATTCCCCTGTTTAACCTTACAGGCGATCGCGCCGATTGGCTAAAATGGCAACAATACTATTTAGACCACCCACAAGCCTATCCCATAACTGGTGAAGTTCCCCCACCCGACCCCCACCCGACACAATTAATATCACCCTCATTATCAGAATTTAGCGGACAATTTCACCGCCACCCAGACCACGAATATTCCCTCACCCTCTCTCAACCTCACTCACTCCTCGGTCAGGTATTGAGTCTCGTTACCCTCCACCCACACATTAATCAACAATTACAAACCATACCTACCGCTACCCCCATCACCGTTTGGGGACGACACAACTCCGCCGGTCGCTGGCTACTTGTCGAAGTCATCAAAGAGTTATGTTAAGTTTTGTAACCAAAAAAATCGCCTTTTATGACTGGGGGGGTTGACAAAAGCGATCGCCCTGTGGTAGTCTATGTAATAATGGGAATATTAACAATTTTATTTTTTGCCTACATATTACCAAACTAATCTGTACTATCTTAATAATACCACTACCGTCCGAAAACTGTCAACCCCCAGCGGTAGATGCCAGCGCCACAAGTCAAGTATTGTAGGGCTGAAGGAAAAAATTATCAGATTATCCTTGAGATTATCCTGATGTAGGCCTATTGGGTTGGTATCAGGAAATGGACGCTTTAATACGGACATTTCTATGAAACTCAACCCTACATTTGGCTTTTCTATGTTGCTGTTGTTAGGCATGAGCAGTGCCGCCCAAGCTATGGAAATAAGACCAAGCAGACAGCAATTAGAATCCATGACTAACCAATATATGCTCTCAGCGCAAACGGAGCATCATGGCTCCCGCAGTCCCTGGCAAGGAACACCCCGACGGGGATTTGCTGAGACATTCGAGCAAACATCTCCATCAGAATCCCTGTTTCCCCATCGTGGCAGTGGCAGAGCTAATCAATGACTGATGATTCCGGTACAAAAATCCCCTTCTAGTGTCATGTTTTAGCCCCAATAAATTTTAGAACATAAATCCGAGCATTTGTCAACAAATACAACCAATCTATAAAGACCACAACTGCCGAACATTTCCATTAGTTTATGGATGTTGGGCGGTTTTGTGTGTATAATAACGATATCTCAATCAAACTCATCTCAATTGGAAAGCCCTGAGTGCCGAGGGTGCATCCAAACTACTATATTACCGATTGAGGAAAGGCCAGGTCAGTTGTCTAATCAAATAGGTTGCGCCCGGTCATAAGTCCCCGTGGCAGACCCATACTAGCATCAGGGATAGAAACTGCGCGGTCTCCAGTCGTTTATTTATTTACTCAGCAATAGATCTGGGTAATATCACCCATTCTCACTAATGGGGATGATACCATTCATCCCATATATTATTTATGAAATTCCAGGGATTATCATGAAAAAAGATACAGATCTGATCAAAAGCCTTAGCCCCAGCGCCATGGATCAGATCATGCTTTATTTGGCTTTTAGCGCCATGAGAACCAGTGGGCATAGACATGGGGCTTTTTTAGATGCGGCGGCAACTGCGGCCAAATGTGCTATCTATACAACTTATATGGAGCAGGGTGAAAACCTCCGCATGACTGGACACCTACATCATATTGAACCCAAACGGGTGAAAGTGATTGTTGAGGAAGTGCGGGAAGCCCTGACGGAAGGGAAGCTCTTAAAAATGTTGGGTTCTACGGAACCCCGTTATCTGATTCAGTTTCCCTATGTGTGGTTAGAACAGTACCCCTGGCAACCGGGAAAAGCCAGAGTCCCCGGCACGAGCTTAACTCAAGATGAAAAACGGGTAATTGAAAGTCGTTTACCCAAGTATTTACCCGACGCTCAATTGATCAATTCTTTTCAGTTTATGGAATTGATCGAGTTTCTTCACAGACGTTCCCAAGAAGACATCGAACCTAGTAGACGGATGCCATTAAGTGAAGCCTTAACAGAACATATTAAACGGCGCTTGATCTACTCTGGCACGGTGACGAAAATAGATTCTCCTTGGGGGATGCCTTTCTATGCTCTGACCCGGGCTTCCTATTCTCCCGAAGATCAGGAAGAACGGACCTATATTATGGTGGAAGATACGGCGAGGTATTTCCGTTTAATGAAGGACTGGGCGGAACGTCAGCCCAAGGTAATGCGGGTTTTGGAAGAATTGGATATTCCGAGCGATCGCATTGAGTCGGCTTTAGAAGAGTTAGATGAGATTATTCGCCAGTGGGCCGATCGCTATCATGAGATCGGAGGTGAACCCATGGTCCTGCAAATGGTCTTTGGACCCCAGGAGACCGATTAACCCCCCTTTGGTAATCTCTCTGGAAAATAGCCGTTTTTTATGGCTCGCCACAGGGTAGGATGTAACGATGTGAAAGCTATGGCAGAATCGACCATCCATGACCCAGGACCAGATAGCCGAACAGCTTCTGGAGTTGGCGGCAAAAGCCGGAGCCGAAGTGGCGGAGGTATTCCGAGCTAGGTCCCAAGCTCGCCCCCTCTTTTTTGAAGCTAACCGACTCAAACAAATCGAACGCATTGAATCAGAGGGAATTGTTCTGCGATTGTGGCGCGATGGCCGCCCCGGATTGGCTGTCGCCCACGGTGCAGTACCCCCTCAAAAATTAGTGGAGCGAGCGATCGCCCTATCAGCCCTTAATGACCCCGAGACTATTACCATAGCTGATGGTAGTTCCCTAAATCACTATCCGGCGATCGGAAATTCTATGGAAGTAGAACAGCTTATGGCTTGGGGAAAAGAGACTATTAGCTGCATTCGAGACATTTACCCAGATATTATCTGTTCGGGAGAATGGGATTGTGAAGTAGAATCAACCCGCCTGATTAATTCCAGAGGTCTTGATTGTAGCCACACCGATACAACCCTCAGCGCATATTTGGAAACCGAATGGGTCCGGGAAAATGATTTTCTCTACATTTCCGACGGTCAGACTCAACGGGGTAGCCTTGAACCACAGTTATTGAGCCAACGCATTCTTCAACGGCTGGAATGGGCTAGGGAAAACGCATCCCCCTTGGTTGGGCGTGTCCCCATTTTATTTACCGCTAAAGCGGCAGATATGTTATGGGGTACAGTTTCCGCCGCCCTCAATGGTAAACAAGTCCTAGAAGGGTCTTCTCCGTGGAGCGATCGCCTCGGAACTCAAGTTGTGTCTACCTCCCTTACCCTCTCTCAGAAACCCGCCCTAGGGCCGTTTAGCTGCCCCTTTGATGATGAGGGAATCCCCACTCGCCCCATTGTCTTTATTCAAGATGGCATACTCAAGCTATTTTATACTGATTTAACCACTGGGCGCACCCTCGGTAGTGGCACCACAGGGAACGGGTTTCGAGCTGATTTAAATAGTTATCCCATCCCCGGATTATTCAATTTGTTAATTGAACCGGGACGCGACTCTATGCAAGACTTAATTAAACAGCTAGACCACGGTCTAATTATTGATCAGATGTTAGGATCTGGTGCCGGAATTACTGGGGAATTTTCCGTTAATGTCGATCTGGGATATCGCATTGAAAATGGTCAGGTTGTCGGTCGGGTTAAAAATACCATGGTTTCCGGAAATGTCTACACCGCCTTAAAACAAGTGGTTAGTGTGGGAGGAGATGGTAACTGGAATGGTTCCATTTATACTCCATCTCTGATTGTCGAAGGGTTATCTGTTACCGCCAGAAGTTAATCATCAACATTTGATTAACGCCAATTTTTCTCGGCTTGGTCTAAGACATAGGCGGCGACCTGTTGAATTTCCGAGACACTCAGACGGTCAGAATAAGCCGACATATTGCTTTTACCATTAGCCACAATTTCTGCGATCGCCTCTATTGAGTCGTAGCCATTCCGTTGGAGAGCCCGCTGTTTCAGATTTTTACCCCGCCTAATAATGTTACCACCACCAGCATGACAGCCCACACAGTGGACGCTAAAAATTTCCCCCCCCTTCTCAATATTCAGATTATCTGCGATCGCCTTTGGTGTCCAACAACCCCACAATAAACTAACACTCAGCAGTAAAATAGTTAACAGATTTCTCATGATCATCAATTTTTGTTAATCGCTTTCTCGTATTCCTGAGACTTACTTAGACTCGGTTGTAGGTATATTATAAGCCGGAATGGTAATCCTAAACTCTGTACCTTGACCAGGTTCTGAACAACAGTTGATTTTACCTTGGTGTTTTTCTACCACAATTTGATAGCTGATAGACAAACCTAAACCTGTACCTAATCCTACCGGTTTAGTCGTAAAGAAAGGGTCAAAGATATGAGATTGAATATTTGACGGGATTCCCGGACCGTTATCAGCTATGGAAATTTGCAAGCAATTTTTACCATTATCGATATCAGGAATTAAAGCAGTGCTAATCATGATTTGGGGTGAAAAATTATCCTCTGGATGTTCTTTAATATGAGATTCCATAGCATCTATCGCATTACTTAGCATATTCATAAACACCTGATTAAGTAATCCCGCATAGCATTCTACAGGCGGAATATCACCATAATTTTTCACGATTTCAATGGTGGGATGATGAGGTCTAGGCTTCAGACGATGTTGCAGAATTAACAGAGTGCTATCAATACCCTCGTGAATATCAACTGATTTGCGATCGGCTTGCTCAAGACGGGAAAAATTACGCAGAGATAACACCAGTTGGCGAATTCTTTGGGATCCTATCTGCATTGATGCCAGAATTTTCGGTAAGTCTTCCTGAAGAAAATCTAATTCGATTTCCGTTTCATAGCTTTCAATCTCCGGGTGTCTTTCGGGATAGTATTGATGGTAAAGGAGGATGAGTTTAAGTAAACTATCGCTATACTCGTTCACATAGCTTAAATTCCCAAAAATAAAGTTAATCGGATTATTAATTTCGTGAGCGACTCCAGCCACCAACTGACCCAGACCTGACATTTTTTCCGTTTGAATAAGTTGGCTTTGGGTACGTTTCAGTTCATCCAGAGTCTTTTCTAACTGTTCCGTTTTCGCTTGTTCATTATCTAAAGACCTTTTGAGTTCAATAGTCCGCTGCTGTACCTGTTTTTCTAGGGTACTGTTTAATTCTTGAACCTCTCGATACAGCATATATTGTTGAATAGCCATGGAAAAATGTTTCCCTAATGCTTGACCTAAGCTGATTTCATCCGCTGTCCAAGGTTGGGCTTGACCTTGTTTGAACTCCCGCCACACTTCAAATGATTGTCTGGGCATCATTTGTTTTAAACTAGGATCAAAACGTCCCGCCCAGATGGTTTCTGTGTCAATTTCATTACGAAAAATAGTTAGACATCCCAGGTTATTATGGCGGTATTGAATCGGAAATACTAACAAACCCCGAATGGCCGTAGCTTGAAAAGCTGGGGTAAAAATTCGCAGTTCTGATTCTCTATATAAATCTGTAATCGCCCAAATATTCCCCCTACAACTATCAAGCGATCGCCTACCACTGTTACACTTAAACCCCTCTCTGAGCCACTTTTGCCAGAGGGGATGTTCTTCCATGATTGATTTGGTTTCCCATGAAGGCATCGTCGGCTGTTCACCACAATAAAACACCTCCGGGGTCTTTTCAGGATGAGATTGGATATATAGTCGCCCTCCTGAACCTTGGAAGTCCTCCACAGTCGCCTCTAAAGCCGCTTGTAACTGAATCGTCGGCTGTTCATGCAGGAGAGAAGCTACCTTATTAATAGTAGCTTCTAACATCGCCTGTTTACGGGTTTTAGCCAGCATATCAGCTTGACCAATGGCTATGGTCATCTGATCGACAACTAATTGCAAAATCTGCAATTCTAATGGGGAAGTTTCCCGGGGCTCAGAGTGGTGAGAAACCAATAACCCCCACAATTGATTTGATGAGGTTGAAAACTGACCAGATCGGGATTTATCATGGTTTTGCCCCGAGTACAGAATCGGTACAACTACCGAAGACTGCACTCCCATCGCCGTCAGATAACTGATATGACAAGGGTCTACAGATCTCGATTTTATTTCTGTCGTCGGTAGCGGTTCCCCCGTTTCTGGAGAGTCTAGGGGACTTATACTTATGGTTCCAGAGTGGACATTAACTATGGTTCGCTGCCGAAGTTTTACATAGCGATCGCGTGCTTCTTGGGGAATATCATCCGCCGGAAAATGCAACCCTAGCAAAGAAGGAAGGCGATCGTCATAAATCGACTCCGCCACCACTTCACCACTCGCATCTTGATCAAATCTATAGATCATAATCCGGTCTGTTCCTAAAAATGAACGGACTTCCGCCACTGTGGCTTTCAGAATTTCTGGAAGTTCTAGTGATTGCCGAATCCTACTAATGATTCGACGTAGCAAAACTTGATGATCAAGTTGAGATTTAAGGTCTTGTGCAGTGTCCACAGTGTACATAAGTTTCCTGATTGGGGAGGCAGTTTCCAGAATCCCGTTGAGATTCTCTCTATTTAACTACAATGCTAAATTAGGTTTTACTATTTTTCACAGATATTTAGTCTGCTTTGGTGATTTAAAATTGCTGCTCTTTTCAGAACATTGGTGGCTACTACGATATGTCGATTGTAGTTATTCTAACAAAACAATGAGAGATTCCCATCCAATACCTGGCCAGGGAACTTCATTATTTCACCTTAATCTCAATCATCCACAATCGATAACTCTATGATTAGGGTTATGTTAAGTATTGTAACAAATTGTTAAGTTTTGTTGCGGAAAATTTTTTTGCTGGGGGGTGCTTGTCTTTTTGGTCGGCTTCTGGTATACTTTTAGATAATGGGAATAGTGACAATTTTGTTATTTGTGGCTAAATTTCCATTATTTAACTGTACATCAATATACTACCATTAGTTCCCGGTGCTTGTCAACCCTTAGGGCGGGGGGCGGCGAAAAATTTTTTTTTTGAAAATAAGCCCCCTGGGAGAGACTTGTGGGGGTTTAGCACAACCCCTAAATCAACAAAACTGATTCCGGGTGAAAATCAGAAAGGACTCAATTTCTTGATAGCGCGACCAGCCACATCACCATAGCGAAGGTCGCCAGAGAGGATTTTAGTCATCAACTCAGTAGCAGCAGGAACTTTAACCGCCGCCTTGTAACCAATACCAGGGAAACTGTAGAAGACACCAGCCAACCGTGAAGCCCAAACCATATCTACGCCCCATTCGGTTCGGATAATTTGGGTATATTTTTCGAGTGCGCTTTGGTCACCACCGATCGCCATATCGATCGCCTCTGCGGCTTTGATACCGGTCAAAATAGCGGGGCGGATACCTTCCCCAGAGAGGGGGTCAACAATACTAGCAGCCTCTCCGGCGATGAGAGCATTTTGACTATGAAGGGTGCGATCGCCATCCCAAAGTCGCAAAGGATGTTCAACAATAGGGGAATTAGGATTTAGCCCCAAGGCTTTCAGGTATTGGCTCAAATCTTGGCTCAAATTTTTAGGTTCTTTTCCCCGGAAAGTAGTAGTGCTAACCGTGTAACCATCAGCCTTGGGAAACCCCCACAGACTGCCATTTTTCACCATACCAAATTCAAAAGTTGGCACATCTGATAATTGAGTAGCTTCCGTGACCATAGCCAGTCGGGGATTAGACTGTTTGAGGCGTAACCATGAAGCCACAGAGCCTTTTGCGCCATCTGCTGCAATCAGATATCGACCTGTGAGGGTTTCACCATTAGCAGTAGTTAATTGCCAACTGTCGCCTTTAAACTCAATAGCAGTAACTTCCGTATTAGGTTGGAAACTAGCGCCTTGATCTTGAGCCTGCTGGATAAGGAAAGCATCAAACACATCTCGGCGGACCATCCACATAGGTTTTGATATAGCAGTTTCGGCGGGGTCAGCCAGTTTGAAAGTGTAACGGATTTTATCAACAGTAGTGGATATGGCGGGAGTAAAATCAAAATCAAACCAGGCGGCGATCGCCGGAGAAACCCCACCACCACAGGGTTTATTTCGCGGCCAGGAGTTTTTTTCGACCACCAGAGGATTGCGCCCGCGTTTAGCGAGATGATAAGCCGCCGCCCCACCAGCGGGACCAGCTCCAACAATGATACAGTCAAACATAAATTTCCGTGATTAACCTTTGTTTACATCAAGGGGGGGTTGCGGGTGGTTTTGGGGGATGAACCCCCAAGAGAATACATCAGACGGTCATAATATCCTTTTCTTTGGCTTCGAGTAGTTCATCGACCTTGGCTGTGTATTTATCGGTGAGTTTTTGAATTTTGTCTTGAATATCGCGGGATTCATCCTCGGAGATATCCCCGTTTTTTTCTTGTTTGCGAACGGAGTCGATCGCATCTCGGCGGATATTACGAACTGAGACCCGGCCTTCTTCGGCATATTTTCCGGCAAGTTTGACAAATTCTTGGCGGCGTGCTTCCGTCAGCGGCGGAATATTCAGACGTACAACTGAGCCATCGTTATTAGGTGTCAGTCCCACGTCTGACATAGAAATAGCTTTCTCAATGTTGTTAAGAGAATTGCGATCGAAAGGTTGAATAGTAATAGTCGAAGCATCAGGAGTGCTGATACTTGCCAAAGATTTAAGAGGAGTCGGACTCCCGTAGTATTCTACGGTAATCCGGTCTAATAGGGAAGCATTAGCGCGTCCGGTGCGAATCGTATTAAAAGATCGCCCCGTAGATTCTAAGGCTTTTTTCATCAGGTTTTCAACATCAGCTAACTTCACAAGAACCTCCGACATAAGTTCCAACAGTTTCACCGACCACAGCCCGGCCAATATTGCCACGCTCAGTCAGGTTAAATACAATAATAGGAAGATTATTTTCTTTGCACAGGGCGATCGCCGTACTATCCATCACCCGTAGGTCATGGGTCAGCACATAGCCATAGGTAAGAGTATTATAGCGACGAGCATCAGGATTAACTGCCGGGTCACAATCATAAATTCCATCTACCTTAGTGGCTTTAAAAATCACCTCTGCGTCAATTTCCGCCGCCCGCAGTGCGGCTGTGGTGTCCGTGGTAAAAAACGGATTACCCGAACCCGCCCCAAAAATCACCACCCGGTTTAGTTCCAAATGGCGAATAGCTTTGCGGCGGATGTAGGGTTCAGCCACTTCCTGCATAGCGATCGCCGTTTGTACACGAGTCGGCACACCTATTTGTTCTAGGGCATCTTGTAAGGTGATCGCATTCATCACTGTAGCAATCATACCCACATAGTCTGCGGTTGCCCTATCCATTCCCGCAGAAGCCGCTTTCATTCCTCGGAAGATATTACCGCCGCCCACCACAATGGCTACCTGCACCCCTTTATTGACCACATCAGCAACTTCCTGGGCGATTTCCTGAACCACAATCGGGTCTATGCCATATCCCAGGCTACCCATAAGGGCTTCACCGCTGAGTTTCAGTAAGATCCGTTTATATTTTGTCCCCATTTAGATCCCCTATTGACAATGGCTATATCCCATCTACGGATTACGCAGATATAAGGTTCGGTCCCAATTCAAGATACCAGAAAGCTGTTATTAATCTCAGGTTTTTTGTGAGAGCCAGAATTTAATCCAAGATTTGCTTGACATCTTAGGACAATAAGGTACAATACCTAAAAAGATTCGCAACTCAATAATGAGTATACGGTCAAACCCTAGACCATGCCAAATTTCCCTGACGACATACTCATCAAGTCGGATTCATGGTAAAATCCAATCATGCCTTACAAAGCTTTCCGGACAAAACTAAAACTCAATGACCGTCATCGCACCTTGATGGCCAAACACGCGGGTTATGCTCGGTTCGTGTTTAATTGGGGATTACACTTATGGAGGTCAGCTTATGAAGAGGGACTCAAGCCTAACGTCAACTCCATCAAAAAGGTTTTTACTCATTATGTGAAACCTCAATATCCTTGGATGTCCGAATTTTCTTCTAGAGTTGATCAATATGCCTTCATTAATCTAGGCGACGCCTTTAAGCGCTTCTTCAAAGGAATAAGCAGTTATCCTAAATTTAAGAAGAAAGGCTACCATGATAGCTTTACCCTTGACAATTGTGGCAAACCATTCAAGTTGTCAGGAACTCGCCATAAGCTGCCTTTTGTGGGCTGGGTTTCTACATTTGAGGCACAACCCGAAAGTTGGGTTAAGAAAGTCACTATAACGCGCCAAGCAGGTGACTGGTATATGAGCTTTTTCGTAGAAATCACGCCAGAAATTACACCGAAATATCGAGAGAGAATCGGGGTTGACCTAGGAATTAACAATTTGGCGACTTGCTCCGATGGGACCCAATTCTCTAATCCCAAGGCTTATAAAGCAACGACCAAAAAACTAGCTCGATTACAACGTCATTTAAGTCGCAAAGTCAAAGGCTCGAAAAATTGGGCTAAATGTCTTTTAAAAGTTCAAAAGCTACATCAAAGAGTAGCAAACATTCGGCGGGACACGATTCATAAAATAACTACTTTCTTGGCTAAGAACCACAGCCAAGTAGTCATTGAAGATTTGAATGTGTCAGGTATGCGGAAAAATCATGGTTTGGCGGGTTCGATCGCTGATGCTTCATTTTATGAGTTCCGTCGTCAACTAGGTTACAAGGCAGAACGTTATGGTTCAAAGTTGATTATTGCCGATAGATTTTATCCATCCAGTCAACTGTGTTCTAATTGCGGTTATCGTCAAAAAATGCCCCTAGTCCGTCGGACTTTTGAATGTCCAAACTGTGGCCTGAAGATTGATAGAGATTTGAACGCCAGTATAAATTTAGAAAAATCGCCTGGTTCCGACGATTACACTTGTGGACGGGGTGCTGCCGACAGTCCCGGACGAAGCCAGAAATAAACATCAAGATCCGGCTATGTCCGGTTTTGTTTAAGTTTTATAGAGCAGCAGGGAACCATCATCTTCGCCATTGAATCGGACTACCAATAGGGGGGGTAGTTTCCGGGGCGATCGCTTCTCTAGCCAATAATTGAGATACTGCATTTTTGAGATAGTTGATAGTTAACGCTTCTGGGGATTCTGGATTATCATCGATGCCCCCTCGGTAGCGCAAAATTCCCTGGTTATCCAGCACAAAGGCTTCCGGGGTAGTTTCCGTGCCAAAACAGTGAGCCACGTCCTGGGTCACATCCCGAATATATGGAAAATTCAGATCATGTTCTTGGGCAAAGATTTTCATCTGCTCAAAGCTGTCAGACGGCGATTGTAATGGGTCATTAGCATTAATCCCCACTATAGTCGCTCCCACCGTTTGCAAATAGGTTTGCAGTGCCTTCATTCTCCCCAAATAAGATTGAACGTAGGGGCAGGAATTGGACATAAAGATAACTATGACAACCTGAAACCTTTGCAGATAGCGGGCTAGGTGGTGAACTTCGTCATCCACCCCAGGTAATTCAAAGTCAGGAGCATAGCTGTTAATCAGAGTACCTTTCATAATCTTCCTCCGAGAAACCCCATCCCCTCGTGGGTGGGTCGGGACAGGAGTGGCAATTTAGCGAGGTTAAATACCCCCGAAATTGCCCATTCAATAGCCATAAGCGTAGCCATCCTTTTTGTATAGCTGTACAGTATTTGTGGCTGATGCCTTGCACCAGCCCCTCGCAGTGGTCACATTGAAGCTACCACTGGAGCGAATCCCCACAGAACCCAAATAGGTTCGGATCTTTTTACCTGCACCCGCCACTGTCTTGACCATATCACCAGTCTGAAAGCCTTGCACGAACTTGAATCCCGTGCCATTGAACTTGCTTTGGCTCCCACTGCTTGTCTTCCGCGTGCGTCACGTAAAACTCCTGGGAGGGTTGGAAGCTCCGTGATTTATCGCGGAGAGGAAAACCGACTCAAGCGGATGACCGCCGCCAGCACCCCCTTGCTCCATGGAGGGGTATGGTTGCCCCTCCATGGAGCTATGGTTGGCTCCGACTCCCTTGCGGGGTAATGTTTGCGCTTGCGCTAACGCGCACGCTGCGCGAACGCTAATGTTCAGAGTCGGTACTTTCCAAATCGCACTGTCTTAACCCCTTAGGACTGTTTAACGATTTGGTTCATGAGCCTGGAACTAGCACGCATTCCAGGGTAGGAACTTTAACTCTTGCTCGCTCACGTAGCCAGTTAAGGCTTAAGCTGGTCAGCTACCTGAAAGCGGGGGGCACGAAGCCCCCGTGCTTCAGCCGGGGGTGCTGACTGAATCCAACCTTTGGCTAATGCCTGATACCCTACCAGTTTATAGACCAGTTTGGCGGCGGTAAATTCAGAAACTACCGAATCCACAACAGGTGCTAATTCCATTACATCACAGCCAATCACTTCCTGGGATATAAATAACTGTCGCAGAAAGGCAATTAAATCATACCAGGAAAGTCCTCCGGGTTCTGGTGTGCCTACTCCGGGTATGATGCTGGGGTCGATACCGTCTAGGTCTATGGTCAGAAATACTCGCTTTGTAGGTATACTGGCGATCGCTTTTTGTATCCAATCAGACCCCCTGGCAATTTCGCGACCCCAAATTACCTTCATTTCCTGATCCCGAATTAGATCGGCTTCCGCTTTACAGATACTACGAATCCCTATTTGTACGGTCGGTAAACCCATCTCCACCACTCTACGCATCACACAAGCATGATTGTAGATAGACCCTTCGTATTCGTGGCGTAGGTCACCGTGAGCATCGATTTGGACTACTGTAAATGGTTCCGTTGAGCTTTGGCGGTAGGCTTCCACTACTCCCGCCGTGATGCCATGTTCCCCCCCCAGCGCAATCACAAACTTACCTTGATCAGCTAGAGATTTTACCGTCTCTGTGGTCACGCGCAGCATTTCCTCCAGTGACACCGACTGGCTCTCGCGGGTATCGGCAATGGCTTCATGGGTGTAAATTCCGACGATTAAGCCGATTTCCGCTTCCAGTTCATCATCATAGCATTCCAGTTGTTGGGAGGCTTCTAAGATGGCTCCCGGCCCGTTTTCGCACCCTTTGCGATAAGTGGTGGTGGCTTCAAAGGGAATTGGTAAAATGGCTACTTTGTCGGTTTTCTGGTTCGGGACAATTTCCGAGCCTAAAAAGTCCACAACTGATTTGGCTGTAATGGTTGATTGCATATTTTGGGTTTACTTGAGATTTTTGGGGCTCTCGGTACTATATAAATAATTTTGCCACGAATTTTGAATGTTCCACTAAAAATTAACACCTCAACTATCATGACCACCAACGAAGAATGGGGACCCGACCCTAACCTAACCTATCCTTTACCTGGTTATCGGCGGTTGTGCTTTCTCAAGAATATTATCAAAAATCCCAATATTATTGTGGGAGATTACACCTACTATGATGATTTTGACCATCCCGAAAACTTTGAGAAAAATGTGCGCTATCACTTTGACTTTATCGGGGATAAATTAATTATTGGCAAATTTTGTGCGATCGCCAGTGATGTAGAATTTATTATGAATGGCGCTAACCATTGTTTAGATAATTTTACCACCTATCCTTTTGAAATCTTCGGTCATGGTTGGCAAAAAGTCCAGCCTGATTCCGAATACAGTCGAGGAGATACCATTATTGCAAATGATGTTTGGATAGGCTACAAAGCTACTATTATGCCCGGCATTAAAGTCGAAAATGGGGCAATAATAGCGGCTCATTCTGTAGTAACTAAGAATGTAGAACCCTATACGATTGTCGGTGGTAATCCCGCCAAAATCATTCGTAAATGCTTCCCGGATGAAGTAATAGAACAATTACAAAAATTGTCCTGGTGGGATTGGGAAGCCGCAAAAATTACCGCCCATCTTGAGGTTTTAGCGAGTGGAAATATAGACAAATTGCGAGAATTGTCCTCAGATGGTCTTGTCTGATGTACCCTTTCTGGTTAACAATGATTGTGAAAATGATTGTGAATATAATCGCACCAGGAGAGTGATTGTGAGCCAAGGTTTTGATTATGATTTGGTAATTATTGGCGCGGGTGTGGGAGGACATGGGGCGGCTATCCACGCCGTCAACTGCGGCTTAAAGACCGCAATTGTGGAAGCCGACCTAATGGGGGGAACCTGTGTTAACCGTGGCTGTATCCCCTCTAAAGCCTTATTAGCGGCTTCTGGAAGGGTGCGGGAACTTCGTAACGCCCACCATTTGCAGTCCCTGGGAATTCAGGTGGGGGCGGTTAATTTCGATCGCCAAACTATTGCTAACCACGCCGAAAATATTGTTACTAAACTGCGATCGGATTTAACTAATAGCCTTAAACGCCTGAAAGTCGATACATTTCATGGCTGGGGTAAGGTGGCTGGACCGCAAAAAGTGGCGATCGCTACTGGGGACGGTGAAAAAATTATCACCGCTAAGGATATCATTCTCGCCCCCGGTTCTGTCCCCTTTGTACCCCCAGGTATTGAAATTGACCATCAAACCGTTTTTACCAGTGATGATGCTTTGAAATTGTCATCACTACCACAATGGATTGCTATTGTGGGGAGTGGCTATATTGGTTTGGAATTTGCCGATATTTATACGGCTTTGGGCTGTGAAGTTACCATGATTGAAGCCCTCGATAATTTGATGCCTACTTTTGACCCCGATATTGCTAAATTGGCTGAACGAGTCCTTCTGTCATCCCGCGATGTCGAAACTTTCTCTGGTAAATTAGCCCTGAAAGTGACTCCCGGTTCTCCCGTGTTAATTGAACTGGCTGACGCGAAAACTAAACAGGTCGAACAGGTTTTGGAAGTTGATGCTTGTTTGGTGGCTACTGGTCGCATTCCTGTTAGTAAAAATATGGGATTGGAAACTGTCGGGGTGGAAACTCAAAGGGGATTTATTCCCGTTGACAATTATTTGGGGGCCCTCTCCGGGACGAAACGAGTACCACATCTATGGGCGATTGGTGATGTTACTGGTAAAATGATGTTAGCCCATGCTGCATCAGCCCAAGGAGTCGCAGTAGTGGAAACTATCTGTGGACGCGATCGCCAAGTCGATTATCTCAGTATTCCGGCTGCTGCTTTTACTCACCCAGAAATTAGTTATGTGGGTATGACTGAACCCGCCGCTAAAGAGTTGGGTAAATCTCAAGGCTTTGAGGTGGCTACTGTCAAAAGCTATTTTAAGGGTAATTCTAAGGCGATCGCTGAGGTCGATACTGAGGGAGTTGCTAAGGTTATTTACCGCCAAGATACCGGGGAACTCCTGGGAGTTCATATCTTTGGCCTCCATGCTTCCGATTTGATTCAAGAGGCTGCTAATGCGATCGCTCTCCGTCAATCTGTCAATACCTTAACCTTTTTAGTCCACACCCACCCGACTTTATCAGAAGTTCTTGATGAAGCCTACAAGCGGGCTGCTACTATTGGATAATCGATAATCCTGTAGGTTGCGTCAATTATGGCGCACCCTACACACCCGATTAGATGTTATTAAAGCGCGGATTTGAGATTACCAAAATGTCCTTTTTTATACCTACTTTCAAACAATGGGGTTATTTAGATTCTATTCATCTCACCCTCTGTATTGTCGGGTCGCGGAAAATAGATGAGTTTGCTGATTTGGATTATTCCCGCCAAGGTTGGGAAATCTTTGCCCCGAATTTGACTATTTATGGCTTTGATGCTGACCAAGAAGCCTGCGATCGCCGTAATGCTGAACTCGCTTCTCAAAATATTAATTGGACTGAAAAACATATCCCCCTCGCACTCTGGAATCACTGTCAAGGTGCTTGTTTATATGTTACTCAACATCCAGGTTGTTGTTCCCTATATCCCCCTAATGATGTCGTGATTGACCGATTATCAGAATATAGCGATCGCCATAAGTTAATCTCCACTACTCAGGTCGCTACCACTACATTGGATAATTTTTTTGCCAATTTAGCACATCCCATTGATTTTATACAATTGGATGTACAAGGGGGAGAATTGAATGTTTTACTCGGAGGTAAAAATCACATTATCCCTGATGTCCTCGCCGCCGTAGTGGAGGTGAATTTTATTGAATTATACAAGCATCAACCTCTGTTTGCAGATGTTGATCAATATCTGAGAAACTCCGAATTTACTTTGTTTGATATCGGTCAAAAATGGCATGGCTTGCGACAAGGAATTAGTCTCATGTCCCGACAACATCGCGGACAGTTTGTCTGGACTGATGGCTATTATTTCCGTGATTTAATTCGACCTGACCAAAATCATCATCTCAAAACCCCAGACCGGATTCTTAAATTAGCCTGCTTGGCTGATATGTTGAGTTTTTATGATTATGCTTTGGAACTTTTGGGCTATTTAACTAAGCGATATGGTGTTAGCGATCGCCGTTACAATTTTGCTGATTGTATTATTCAAGTTTTGGAAAACAATCCCGAAGCTGTCAAGCATGGAATTAATACTATTCCTTTTGTGAATGAACTCCGAAAATACACCTATCTTACCTGATAGTTGTGTCCGCCACAATTCCTAAATTTTACCCCCAAGGTGGGGGTTTTTAGGAGGCAGATCAGTTCATCAAATTAACCTGTAAAAACTGAGTTTCATGGTTTCTCAAATTCGGAAATTTATCGAGACAGACTTGATTAAAAAAGCCCGATGATCTTTCAATTTCAATTAAATCTCGTCCTTCCACATATCCCCCCAGACGCAAAATAAATTCCAGGCTGCAATTAACCCCTGATTCTGGTATATCTTGAGTAGCGATCGCTAACAGGATAATCTTTTGAGAGTTGAGATCCATTTGAAATCGGCGGATATGGGATTGATTCCAATTAGCGGTTGTAGGTTCAGTATTAAAGCCATTATAAGTAGCCACAAAACTGGTTAACTCTTGCTGTTCTAACATTCCATTATTGTTGGCATCATATCCGGTAAATTTTCCTTGCAGAATCCCCCCTTGAAACTCAGTCGAGAAGCTATAGGTTTGGGGTGAGTTAGCCTGGGCGCGAATTAATCCACCCATAGCCAATACTAAAGCAGTAGCCCACAATAAGTAATGTTTGAAGCCAAATAATTTGGGGTAACTCATTATATACTGTAACCAAACGGGACTAAATCGAGATAAGCACCCTAATCAGCAGCCAATAATTGCCAGATTTGTTCACCAGGCAATCGGCGTTTTTGTAACTGGGAATTAACCCAATCAGCCGCCGCCATTCCTGATTCTAACACACCATTAATAGATTTGGGGCTGCACCAATCTCCGGCCCCCACCAAAGGCAGGGGGGTTATAGTAGTTATACAGGGAGTCGATAAAGATTCTTGACAAAAAGCATAACGCCATCGGTGAACCTGCATCCATTCGGGGGAGTTTAACCAAGAAAATAAGCGATCGCTGGCAGTTTGTAGGAGAATCCTTCCGGGGGTTTCTAAGTCCGTGACATCAAGATATTGGCGGGCAAATTCCGGGGTACTATGGAAAACCAAAATAGGTGTTTTGGGGTTCTGGCGGCGGCTACTGTCCAAACTGACCCACTCCAGGCGATCGCCTTCGGGAAATTCTACCCCTTTCCAGAGGGGATTTCTGTTCTCTAATGCTGCCCATTTATCCTCACCATAACCCGCCATAACTGCCAGAGAGGGATTATAGTTAAGCGATCGTATTTGTGCCACCAGCGCCGCCGGAATTTGGGCTGCCGGAGATTCTAATAAAATTAACGCTTGGGGGGCTGGAATAGCTACAACTGCCGCTTTAGCCGCGATATTTTGGGGAGTTTCCGGGTAGTTATCAGCCGTTATTGCTAAATCCAAAAACCAGCAGCCATTATCCTGGGGAGTAATTGACTCTACCCGGCGACCAAACCAAATATCCAAATCAGCCGCTAAGAATTTACCCACCCCATTCATTCCCTGGGGACAAATATAAAGGCGCTGCATTGGTGAGGGGTGAAATTCTCCCGACCGAAACTGATAAATCGTATCAGTCCACAGTTGCAGATCCGACCCCATAGCCGTGATTAACTTTCCCACAGTCTCCCCAGTAGGTTGGAGATACCGTAAACCATGATCAACCCGATCTCCGCCTACCCGACGAGTAGCTGCGCGTCCCCCAACTCCCCGAGACTTCTCCACAACTACCACCGAATATCCACCCCGCCGCAATTGTTGGGCGCAAATTAACCCGGCAATCCCAGCACCAATCACAATTATATCAACTTGGGTCATAATCAAAATGGCAATAGTAGATACTTTTCCGAAATCTGGTGAATGAGGTTAGCCAGGGGACTCCATGCCTAGGGAACACCATTACTTTGATGTCAATCATATTGATTGACTCTATGGCTACCGTCAAGAGTTCCCTACACTCCTGTTTAACTTTTGATAGCCGGGCAGAGAGTAAAATATATAATTATGGTATCATCTGGGGCTGAGGAGGGCATCGATTTTGGATGAACTGAGAACAGCATTAGAATTGGCAACAGAAGATGAGTTAGAGCAGTTGACTGAACTTCTATTTAGCCGTCGGTTTAACCCGTTGGATTATGTTAACACACCCCAACCTATTGACGTACAGAGTCGCGATCGCGATGCGTGGTTGGATTCTTTGGAACAACGTTTCCGTTATTTGGCTGCCGACGGAATGACTGTCTTGAGGGGAAAAACCCAACAAGTCACCTATCGTCAAACCTTGATCCAGGTTTGTCGGTATCTCAAGATTCCCTATTCCAGACAACTGTCTACTACTGATTTGGAGGCGGAAATTTTTCTTTCCCTCTTGGGTCGCGCTTGGGACCGTCTCCCCGTATCTGAACAGCAAGACCTGACCCGTCGTGTACAAGAGGCCTTAGCTAAATCTAAACCTATGCAGCCTTTGCCGATGTCTGTACAGAAAGACCCTTTAGGGTTGCTGTTTAAAGCCGGAAGCGCTGTAGCTATTAGTTCTGTAGTCAGACCTGTTATTCTAGGGCATATTGCCCATCAGTTTGCTTTGCATTTTGCTAAATATCAAGTCGCGCGCCAAACCTTAATTCAAGGGGGGACAGTGGCTGCTACCCAAATTCAGGGACATCTCGCGGCCCAGGCTGCTAATCGGGGTATGGCTTTGACCGCCGCCCGTTATGGCGCTACCCGCAGTATTTTGGGGTTTTTGGGTCCCGTGTTGTGGACTTGGTTTTTAGCCGACCTCGGTTGGCGCGCCATTGCTACTAATTATGCGAGGATTATTCCGACTATTTTTGCATTGGCGCAAATTCGGTTAACTCGTGGCGACTATAGTTGGCAAATGGTGTAATGGTTTGATATGACCTGGAAGTGGTTCCCAACTCACAGCGATCGCTCTTTACAAACTGCCTGGAATTGCATACAGTTGGGAGTGTTAGCCTTGCCCCTATTGCCTAATTTAGGGGCTATTGCCATCTTTGTAGCCGTCATTACTACCCTTAAACACAGATATCAACAGATACTTAATCTACCTAAAATCCGAGGCTTATTAGGATTAGCTGGACTGTTACTGTTAACCGTTATTTTTGCCGAAAATCCAGTTGAGGCAATTTTGGGCACTGCTAATTTTATCCCCTATTTTATCGTCTTTGCTGCTGTAGCAATCCTCCTTGAGAATTTTGCACAACTTCGATGGCTGTCTTGGTTATTGATTTTACCCGGAATTCCTATTGTGATTTTGGGTTGGGGACAGCAATTTCTGGGTTGGTCCGGTATCGAACTATTACAAAGTGTTTTAGGCTGGGTATTAGCACCAGGAGGAAACCCACAAGGGCGGATGGCTTCTGTGTTCATGTATGCGAATATTTTGGCTGCTTATTTAGTCATTGTTTTCGCCTTTTCTTTGGGTTTGCTAGTCGCAGAATTAGGGTTAATAACTGATGTAAATTATGAAAAACACGGGATTTTAACTAATGTTAATCCTCGATTTTTGCTGGTAACTGCTGCTACTACAACTCTACTTTCCGGGTTGGGTTTAATTGTCACTAACTCCCGTAATGCTTGGATTGTGGGGGTTTGTGTTAGTTTAGCATACGCCATATATTTGGGTTGGAATTGGTTGTTAGGGTTGGTCGGTGTAGTTGTGGCTGCGGTGTTGGGGGCTGCTTTTGCACCTTCTCCTCTTCGGGATAGTTTACGGGTAATTATTCCAGGCTATTTTTGGCAAAGATTAACCGATGAAAATTTCGATCGCCCCCTAGAAACTCTCAGGATAACTCAGTGGCGATTTACTTGGGAAATGACCCGACAACGACCAATTACTGGCTGGGGTTTGCGAAATTTTACCCCCGTTTATGAAGCCCAAATGAATGTTTGGATGGGACACCCCCACAGTCTACCATTAATGATGATGGCGGAAGTCGGTATTCCGATAACTATAGCTTTTTGGGCTGGGGTGGGATGGGTATTAGTAGATGGGGTAAAATTGATGGGGCGACCCTATTTAACTAAAGGCGATCGCCTAGTTTTATTTAGTTATATCGTAGCATTTGGGGCCTGTGTTTTATTTAACTTAGCCGATGTCACCATATTTGATTTTCGGGTGAATCTGTTAGGATGGTTACTGTTGGCGGGTATTTATGGGGTAACTAAGAATTAGTCTCCCGGGTTTTCTCTTCTGGGGAAGTCACAATTTCTTGAATTTGGTCTAAAGTTTTAACTACCAGTCGTTTCGCTTGTAGTTTCCATCCTAATTGCTGAATCGAAAAAGCCGCATAAAACCCCACCGCTGTAGCGATAAAATCCAGAGGCTGTGACCAGGAAATTCCGAACAATAGACCTAAGCCACCAATTCCCCAAAATGGCAAAGCTACCATTTGCCGATTTTCTTCCACTAATTTCGCCAAAAAATTATTAGGTATTTCCGCCATAATTTCTTCGCGGATTTTATGCTGTTGGGGATAGGGAACTGCAAAGCTAAATTTACGGCGCAGTTTCTCCATTTTGCGGGCTTCTGTACTATACTCCGTTAATTCATCTTCTGCCATTAAAATCAGTTGTTCTTTTTGACTCATGGTGCTTTGGTTGTTAAAATTTATGACCTGTCACCACCATAAACCCTACCGGATATTTTGGCAAGCGGGAAATCTGATCACCCGGAAAAAAAGCCCTAGCATTCAAACCTCCTATTTTTGGAAGCGTTTTTTAACTCGGGAAATCAGTAAATCCACTTCCGGTAATTTCATCTGTAACGCCCAGAAAGCAAACAACCCCAAACCAATAAATCCTGGAATAGACAGTTCCAATAATATGGCAAAAAATCCTCGGCTACCTAACCACTCCTCCAAACCGAGACGAATTACCCAGGCCACTAAGCCAACGACTATACTACCAGCAGCCAAGCCGAGAAATGGCCGACTCCACTCTTTCCAGGGTAAACCACCTAGGCGGATATGTAATAACCATAACATCATCACCATAGAGATTAAGTTAACTCCCACGGTAGCCAAAACTAAACCGGGCGCACCGAAAGCATTAACCAAAATGTAGTCTAATAGTGCATTCAGGAAAATGTTAAAGAGACTAACCCGAAAGGGAGTCTGTCCGTCTCCGAGACCGTAGAAGACTCTGACTAAAACATCTCGCCCCAGGTAGACAAACATTCCGCTACCATAGGCCATTAACATTAAAGCCACAAATTTGGAGGCGGCTAGGTCAAAGGCGTAGCGTTCATATACCACCCGCACAGAAGGCAATGCTAAGGCTACCATTAATGCACTCAGGGGTAACATGGTAATCGCCGTTAGGGTTAAAGCCTGACGGATACGGTCTTTTAATTCTGGCCAGTCGCTGGGGTCTCGCAAGCGGGAAAACAGGGGCAGGAATGGCACTAAAATCATGTTGGAAATGATGCCGAGGGGCGTTTGTACCATTAACCCGGAATAAGCCATGGCGGCGGCGGCTTGGGGTATGTAGGAGGCGAAAAATAGGTCGGTATAGACGTTAATTTGTAGCGTCCCTGATGACAGGGTGGCGGGAATCATTACTTTCATTACGTCTCGGACTCCGGGCTGTTGGAAGTTGAAGCGCAGCCGCAGTTTACCGAGTCCCGATCGCCACATGGCGGGAAGTTGTACAATCCACTGTAGGATAGCCCCAGATAGGGTTCCTCCGGCTAATACTAGCCCTCCTAACAGGGCGTATTGCGGTTGGGTGATACTTTCGCCCAAATATAGGGCGAGGGCGATTAAACTGCCAATCAGGGCGAGGCTGGAAAATAGGGGACTAATGGAGGGTAGCCAATACATATCGGCGGCGTTGAGGCTACCGAAGCCAATACCTATTAACCCAGATAAAAGGGCCATCGGAGCCATGATTTTGAGTTGCTGAATGGCGATCGCCCTAATTTCTATGCCTTCCGGGGTCTGGCTTAGTCCTGGGGCGACTAGATCAATCATAGGGGTGGCAAAAATGATTAATCCCACCGTCACAAATAGCAAGACAGTCCCCACTAGGGTGGTGATCGTTTCTACTAGGGGTTCGATTTCTTCCCGTTTACGTTTGGCCAACGCGCTGACGATCGCACTATGGAAGGGGCCGTTAATGCCACCTAATAAAATCAGCAGGAAGCCAGGAATTACATAGGCGTAGTTGTAAGCATCGATGGCTGGCCCTACTCCAAAGGCTGCGGCCATCGCCTGTTGTCTGACTAAGCCAAAGATTTTACTAATCAGAGTGGCGATCGCGACAATGGTGGCAATTCCCACCAGGGACCGGGTGACTTGTGGTGATTCTGACACAGAGTTTTAGGAAAGTAGGAATATATGGGACAGGGTTAATTAATAACTGTTAATTGTCAACTGTCAAGTTTTGGATTCGTATACAATAATCCGGTTTCCGCAAGGATCATAAGCGTAAATTTCCCGACCGTGGGAGGCGATGATAATTTCGCCCGGTGGTGGGTAGCCTAATTCGCGAAAATTCTTGATCGCTTTTTCTAGGTCACTTACCTGCAAGCATAAACTCATTGCGCCCTTAGGGGAACTAAATTCTTGGCGATCGCCGCTTCTGGGTTCAAATATCCCTAATCGTAAACCCGGTAATTGAAATTCCGCATACACTCCCTCAATATAGATCTGGGGTGGCATCCCCAATAAATCACTATAAAATTGGCTGAGTTGGGCCAGATTAGGGGTCGAGATGGTGACAACAGCCGCGTGACAGTGTAAAACCATATTTGGGAACTTAAAAAGGGGGGGCTTGACTACACTTGATCATCATAGTTACTTTTGGGATCAGGCGATCGGCATAATCTAGTCTTAAATATCATTGATTACTTTCATCGAGATCACTTAATTAATTGAACAATGGCGCGAATTTTTATATCTGCTGGTCATGGAGGTTTTGAGAATGGGGTTAGAGACCCTGGTATTGTAGCCGGGGGAACTACTGAAGCTCAAGAAATGATCCGAATTCGAGATATATTATTATCAGAATTGCGTTCTCGTGGGGTTCAGGCTTTGGCGGTCCCTGATGATCTATCTCAGGTCCAAACTATTGACTGGATTAATACTTATTCCCATCGTGGTGATGTGGCTATTGAATTGCACATGGGAGGCTCTCCTAATCCTTCTAATCGAGGGGTTACTGTATTTCATATAGCATATAATTCTCAACGCAAAAAAGATGCCGAGTTGATTCTCTGGTCCTTATTGCGGCGGGTTCCTCAGTTTCCCAGCCGTGGCGCTAAACCGGACACGGAAACTGGACTCGGACATCTAATTTTTTGCCGTTGGATTGCTATTCCTTCCTTATATATAGAAATCGGTTATTTGACTAATCCTAATGACCGGAATATTTTACAAAGCCGCCGCGCAGATATCGCTACCGGTCTGGCTGATGGTCTGGTGGCTTGGGTGAAAAGTGAACATATTAATCCCACCCCTCCTTTACCCCCAGGAAATCGGGTTTATGGTTCAATTGGGATTAGAATTAACGGTCAGGTTTATGGGGAAAGGGGACTTTTGGTTAATGGTAACTCTTATATACCTATCGATTTGGTAGACCGCCTAGGAATTGACTTAACCCAATTGGCTAGGGTGATTCGGATTCGATATAATAATATTGTTTATATTAAGGCGATCGACTTGCGGAATTTTGGTATTGCTGTCAGTTGGGATAATCCTAATCGGACGGTGGTTTTAAGGTCGATTTCTCGACTCTATAACGACCAAATCGATCGCATTATGGGGGGAGGATATACCACGGAAGTACAAATGATTGTATTTCTGAAGTCAGAAAATCCTGATGCGCCTAATCAGTTTCCCGAAATTGCTAAATTATATCGCCGTGAAGCTATGGTCGAAGGGGTTAATTATGATGTGGCTTTTTGTCAGATGTGTTTGGAGACGGATTTCCTCAAATTTGGCGGAATTGTCAAACCTTCAGACTATAATTTTGCGGGTTTGGGAACTGTTGGGGGTTCCTCGGAAATTGCTGCATTTGCTACTACTGAAGAAGGGGTGAGGGCGCATATTCAACATCTGAAAGCCTACGCTACCCATGAACCTATTGTTCAGGAAATTGTAGACCCTCGTTTTGATTATATCACTAGGGGGGTCGCTCCCTCTGTGTTTTCTTTGGGAGGAAGATGGTCTGATGACCCTCAATATGGCGATCGCATTGTGGCTTTAGTCCGAAGACTTTATGAAATGTCTGGCTTGCTGTAATCTATGGATTATCAAATATCTCCTAAATCACAGAATTTTAATATCCCTAACCCTCACAATTTTTTAATTGCTGAAAACGGCGATTTATTTCTAGATATTGTGCAGCAAACTCTGGGCGAATTGATTAATTATCATCAAGAATATGGGAAAAAAGCGACTATTTTAATTGCGGAACCTGATCCGGTCATATTTTTAGCGACCTTTTGGGCGGGTATTATGGCTAACTGTTCCCTGATTTTAGCTAATCCCAATTGGACTATTGGGGAATGGGAACAGGTGTTTAATCGCATAGGTCAAACGGATTTACAATTTGGTAAGATTCCCAAGATTGCCAATATTGATCATGTCAATAATCCCGTAAATATGAGGCGATCGCCTTTTCCTGATGGGTCGATATTAATTCCCACAGGTGGTACATCAGGAACCATAAAATTTGCCGTTCATACCTGGGAAACCCTCACCGCTTCCGCCATAGGATTTCAACAGTATTTTGACCAATCCCAGATAAATAGTTTCTGTATTTTACCCCTATTTCATGTGAGTGGGTTAATGCAATTTGTGCGATCGCTAATTACTGGGGGACAGTTGGTAATTTGGTCTGGCAAAAATTTAGAAAACCGTGACTATCCCCAACTAGATATTTCAGATTTTTTTATTTCCCTAGTTCCCACCCAACTACACCGCCTTTTACACCATCCCCAAACCGCTAATTGGTTATCCAAATTTACCACCGTTTTATTGGGGGGAAGTCCCCCTTGGTTAGAGTTACTCAACCAATCCAGACGACACCAAATTAGACTTTCTCCCACCTATGGAATGACCGAAACAGCTTCCGGGGTTGTCACCCTCAAACCTGATGATTTTTTAGCCGGAAACAATAGCAGCGGTCGCGTCCTTCCCCATGCTAAGGTCATGATTGTAGATCCACAGGGTCAACCGGTAAAATCTCCCGAAATTGGATTGATTAAAATTCAGGCTAATTCTCTCAGTTGGGGTCATGACACACAGATAAATCAACCTAGACTCAGCCAGTTGATTACTGATGATTTGGGATATTTTGATGAATGTGGATATTTAACCCTGGTGGGAAGACAGGGAGATCAAATTATTACTGGGGGTGAAAATGTTTTTCCGGTGGAAGTAGAAGCCGCTATTTTAGCCACGGGAATGGTGGCTGATGTTTGTGTGGTGGGAATTGGCGATCGCCACTGGGGAGAAGTGGTCACGGCGGTTTATGTTCCCCATGACCCTCCGGTATCTATTCAAATATTAGCCAATTCTTTAGGCGATCGCCTCAGTCGTTATAAACATCCCAAAAACTGGATAGCAGTTGATACATTACCCCGCAATGACCGAGGTAAAATTAACCGCCAATTGGTCATTCAACAAATCCAAAACTGATTTGATTTGGGATGATCAATTATTCCGATTGATTACTTGACAAAATAGACCAAGCCTGGTATAATCCCGCCGAGGAAAACGCCGGAGTATGGGGGTCGAGGGAAAATCGCCGCCTTAACGAGGCGGGTTTCTGTCTGGTTGGCGGGACTGTTTCCCTAAGTTATCAATCCATTCCAGTAAACGGCGCGATAGTTGCCAGTTGCGGTTTAAAATTTCATCGGAAGCCACAATAGCCCCCAGTAGTAGCGCCACTGATAATATATCCATAATCCCTGATACTTGCTAGATTTTACAGTTTGAGTGCTACTGGAGCATCAGGATAGACTGTACAGTGTGATTTTGTCAAACCCAAAACTGAAAAACCCTGTCTTATGTGGGATATAAGGGTTATCTATGGAGACGATCGCGACAAAGTATTTAACATATCTTAAGATTCCGTTATAATAGCGGGCGATAGCAAGCGAGCAAAGGGAATGGTACAGGCTTTGTTTGGAAGCAGTCCGATTCAGACCCCAAGTGGCGATCGCCTGGTCAGTAAAGTTGTCGGGGCAGCGATCGCCTCATTATTCAAACGTTCTGATCACATAGAAGCTAACGTCCGTGCCGAACCCGTGGCCAAGCTGTTACAGGGAAGCGTAGATGGATTTGACTTCATTGGCAAAGGAATGCTGATGTACAATGGTCTGCGGATCGCAGTGATGGAACTCTACCTAGAAGCAGTGGCGATCGACTTTAGCGCCATTTTTTCGGGTCAAGTCCAACTGCGACAACCGACAATGGCAGTGATGCGAGTAGTTTTGACCCAAGAGGATCTGACAGAATCCTTTAATACCCCCTTCATTGTAGAGAAGTTACAACGTCTCCAGTATCAGGGCGAACCCCTAAAGTTTCAGAAAACCCAAATGCAGGTCAACCCAGATAATACCCTGGGGTTTCAGTCTCAGATCAGGATTGGCGACTCTCGGAGTTTAACCTGTGTAGATTTTTGCGCCCAGGTCGAAGTACAAAAACGTCGGCATATCCAATTTGTCAACGTCCAATATAACGGGGACCAAGAGGCTGTCAACCTAGGTAAAGCCATGATTGATCACGTCAACAATTTACTTGATCTCGATAAGTTTGCCCTAGAAGGTACACAACTACGGGTTGATCGGATGCGGATTCAGAATGAGTCCCTAATTTTCTACGGTTCAGCGCAAATCAACCAATTTCCCAAGGGAAAAAGGGGTTAATCGTGGGTTGATGGTCACTAACCCCAGCCTAGGGCCTATTGTCTAAGCCCTAGGCAGTCAACTACCACCGGATAGGTGGGTTAGGATTTAGGATCATCCTTACCAACTTTAGGGATAAAATCGGGGCGATCCTTACCTTCCCAACCGGGGGGTCGTTTAGAATTGTACCAAGCGATCGAGCCAATACTCACAGCAGCAATAAAACCCACAACCAACACAGCTACCGGAATCCAAAGGGTATTTTCCATGATAGATATTTCCTTTCACTTCACCAATGTATTAACGATTATCCTACCTGATAGAGCAGGCTAGGAGTTTTTCACTTCCATTTGGGGTTACACTGCAATACATACATTGCGCGCTGTAGAGGAAAAATTCCCAATGCCACCTTGGGTTTTTGGATTATTGATGATGGTCGGTAGCTTTGTGTTAGGGGGACTTCCCCTAACCAGTTGGATTGTCAAAGGGTTAACTCGCATTGACTTAGCCAAGCAGGGTAGCGGTAACGTCGGGGTTGCGGCAGCTTTTACCCAAGCCGGGAGGGTCGCGGGCATTTTCGCGGCTGTAGCTGAAGCGCTCCGAGGTATTATCCCAGTAATTGTCGCCCGATCGCTATTTCCTAGTGAATGGGAACCCTTAGCCCTAATTTCCCTAGTTTTCCTGGTAGTCGGTCGATATCTGATCGCCAAAGGCGGCGGTGTCACTAATGCCACTTGGGGGGTTTTAGTTTATTCTCCCCCAGTGGCTATCTCCGCAGGGATTAGCGGTCTATTACTGTGGCGGTTAGCCCTGACTATTTGGCCGAGTCAACCTACCCGCGCCCGACTGCGGGCTATGCGTTTCGCCTGTTTAAGTAGTCCCCTCTGGTTGTCTGCTTGGCATAGTCTCCCGGATCATCGTGATTTATCATTAGCAGAACTCCTAGCAGCGATCGCTTTAGCTTTGGTGTTGATTATAATTAACCTGCGCCAAGGTGATGATTTTGGCTTGTTTATGAAACAGCAATTATTATCCTTAAATGACCCCCTAGATCTTGATAGCTGTGGTGAAAAAGCCACCCGGCTTAGTCAACTAAAACAAGCCGGGTTTAAAGTTCCTTCCGGCTGGGTTTTACCAACTATGGGCAATCAGGAAATTGCCCGAGATAGCCAATCTCAACATCAAGACGAAATCGACTATTTTCAACTGCCAACACCAACTTATCATTATCCGTTAATTGTGCGTTCTTCCGCCTTGGGAGAAGATGGAGATAGCAGTTCCGCCGCCGGACAATATACCACCGTTGGTCTGATTACATCTGAGGCACAATTGCGGTCAGCGATCGCCCGTTGTAGAGACTCTTACTGGAGTGCGGAAGCCAAAGCCTATCGCCACCAAAGGAATTTATCTGACACCGGAATTGCCGTTTTAATTCAACCCTATATTAGCGCCCAGATATCTGGGGTCATGTTTACCCGGAATCCCTTAGATGGAGGTTCCCAGGTGGTCATAGAAGCCTTAGCCGGGGAAGGAGATGTCGTAGTTTCTGGGCAAAATACCCCCGTACATTTAGAAATAGACACCGCCACAGAAACGGCTACTTATGAGAGTTTAAATAAACTGGGAGATGATGGTTTATTATCGCGATCGCTACTAGGGGATTTAGTAGCAGAAGCACAGGCGATCGAAGCCTTTTATCATGGTTTACCCCAAGATATAGAATGGGTTTGGGATGGCGAACAGATTTGGATATTGCAAACTCGACCCATTACCAACCTGCGACCTATTTGGACTCGGAAAATTGCCGCCGAGGTAATTCCGGGGGTAATTCCTCCCCTCACTTGGTCAATTAATCGGCCTTTGACCTGTGGAGTATGGGGGGAAATTTTTAGCCTGGTTTTAGGGAAAAAAGCCAGTCAACTAGACTTTCAAGAAACCGCGACCCTCTTGGGTTCCCACGCCTATTTTAATGCCACCCTGTTGGGGGAAATTTTTAGGATGATGGGATTACCAGAACAGGGTTTAGAGTTTCTGTTGCGGGGGGAAAATATGGGTAAACCACCCCTAAAAACTATGTTGGCTTCTGTACCAGGTTTATGGTTATTGGTACAGAGAGAGTTGGCGCTAGTCCATGAATTTGAACGCGATCGCGACAAGATTTTCGATCCGGGTTTACAACGATTAGAAGCTGATAGTTATTATGAAACTCGCCTACCAAGTTCCCTATCTTTACCACAGTTGATCCAACGGGTTGACCGGATTCAAGAAATCCTGAAATTAGCAACTTATTACAATATTTTGGGACCCATTGGCTTGGCAATTCGGCGATCGCTTTTTCAAGTCCCAGAGGAATGGCTACCCGTGGCTAATTCCCCCGAAGTCGCTTCCATGCGAGAGTTGCAGAAAATTGCCGATCACCTCCCGGAAGGGGAAAATTTACAGGTATTAGCAGACCAGTTTTCTCAAAATCCTGAGTTGCAACAACAGTTTAAACAATGGTTGCGCGAGTATGGATATTTAAGTGAAGTGGGAACCGATATTTCCGTCGCGACTTGGTGGGAACAACCCCAGACATTTCGGCAGATGTTATTCACTATGGCGGAAAATCCCGCCAGCGGCACTAATCGCAATGTAGGCGGATTTAGTGTCTGGCAAAAATGGCGGCTCAATCGGTGTTATAAACGAGCTGTAATTAAGGGTGAAATTGCCGAGGTTTATGGTAAATTATTGGCTCATTTGCGCTGGACTTTTTTGGCAATTGAAGCCGTCGCCTTAGAGTCGGAAATTCTCACGCAACCGGGGGATATTTTCTTTTTGAAATTATCCGAAATTCGCAGTTGGATAGAGTCGGGAATTGATCCGCAATGGCGGGAAGTGGTCAAACGGCGGCGACAACAGTATGAATGCGATCGCGATCGCACCGTCCCTCCCGTAGTTTATGGGAATTTGCTACCCGAACCTAAACCAGAACCCCTCGAAGGCGCTTTACAGGGAATTCCCGCCAGTGTCGGCTCCGTGGAAGGCTATGTACAGGTTTGTCGGAATTTGGCGGAAGGCTTGGAAAATGGCATCGAAAAGCCCATTGTAGTAGTCCCCTATACTGATGCGGGTTGGGCTCCTTTACTCATGGGGGCGGCGGCGATTATTTCTGAGGTGGGGGGTCAGTTATCCCATGGGGCGATCGTCGCCCGCGAATATGGCATTCCGGCGGTGATGAATGTCTCCCAAGCCATGTCCCGCCTCAAGACCGGTCAACGGGTCCGGGTAGACGGCTACCGGGGAACGATCGAGATTTTGGACAATTCCAATTAATAATTAATAATTAATAATTAATAATTAATAATTAATAATTATCACCCTCGTAGCGTCACAGGGATAACCTATCGGGTCAACAGCCAATTTTATGGTTCTGACGCACCACCCCTATCGTGGTCAAGAAACCCGGTTTCTCAAAGAAACCGGGTTTCTAAGGAAGTAGGGTGCGTCACAGGGATAACCTATCGGGTCAACGGCCAATTTTATGGCTCTGACGCACCACATTAATTATCGGGGGTGGGGCGGGTTTCTAAGGAAGTAGGGTGCGTCACAGGGATAACCTATCGGGTCAACGGCCAATTTTATGGTTCTGACGCACCACATTAATTATCGGGAGGGGGCGGGTTTATTAAGATAGTCCTAGGGATGGAAAATTGACAGCCGCAGACGGGGGGCGGGTTTATTAAGATAGTCCTAGGGATGGAAAATTGACACCAGAACCCGCCCCTACAATTATCGCCGAGGTCAAGAAACCCGGTTTCTTTGAGAAACCGGGTTTCTAAGGAAGTAGGGTGCGTCACAGGGATAACCTATCGGGTCAACGGCCAATTTTATGGCTCTGACGCACCACATTAATTATCGGGGGTGGGGCGGGTTTCTAAGGAAGTAGGGTGCGTCACAGGGATAACCTATCGGGTCAACAGCCAATTTTATGGTTCTGACGCACCACATTAATTATCGGGGGTGGGGCGGGTTTCTAAGGAAGTAGGGTGCGTCACAGGGATAACCTATCGGGTCAACGGCCAATTTTATGGTTCTGACGCACCACATTAATTATCGGGAGGGGGCGGGTTTATTAATATGGTTGTAGGGATGGAAAATTGACAGCCGCAGACGGGGGGCGGGTTTATTAAGATAGTCCTAGGGATGGAAAATTGACACCAGAACCCGCCCCTACAATTATCGCCGAGGTCAAGAAACCCGGTTTCTCAAAGAAACCGGGTTTCTAAGGAAGTAGGGTGCGTCACAGGGATAACCTATCGGGTCAACGGCCAATTTTATGGCTCTGACGCACCACATTAATTATCGGGGGTGGGGCGGGTTTCTAAGGAAGTAGGGTGCGTCACAGGGATAACCTATCGGGTCAACGGCCAATTTTATGGCTCTGACGCACCACATTAATTATCGGGAGGGGGCGGGTTTATTAAGATAGTCCTAGGGATGGAAAATTGACAGCCGCAGACGGGGGGCGGGTTTATTAAGATAGTCCTAGGGATGGAAAATTGACACCAGAACCCGCCCCTACAATTATCGCCGAGGTCAAGAAACCCGGTTTCTCAAAGAAACCGGGTTTCTAAGGAAGTAGGGTGCGTCACAGGGATAACCTATCGGGTCAACGGCCAATTTTATGGCTCTGACGCACCACATTAATTATCGGGGGTGGGGCGGGTTTCTAAGGAAGTAGGGTGCGTCACAGGGATAACCTATCGGGTCAACGGCCAATTTTATGGCTCTGACGCACCACATTAATTATCGGGGGTGGGGCGGGTTTCTAAGGAAGTAGGGTGCGTCACAGGGATAACCTATCGGGTCAACGGCCAATTTTATGGCTCTGACGCACCACATTAATTATCGGGAGGGGGCGGGTTTATTAAGATAGTCCTAGGGATGGAAAATTGACAGCCGCAGACGGGGGCGGGTTTATTAAGATAGTCGTAGGGATGGAAAATTGACACCAGAACCCGCCCCTACAATTATCGCCGAGGTCAAGAAACCCGGTTTCTCAAAGAAACCGGGTTTCTAAGGAAGTAGGGTGCGTCACAGGGATAACCTATCGGGTCAACGGCCAATTTTATGGCTCTGACGCACCACATTAATTATCGGGGGTGGGGCGGGTTTCTAAGGAAGTAGGGTGCGTCACAGGGATAACCTATCGGGTCAACGGCCAATTTTATGGTTCTGACGCACCACATTAATTATCGGGAGGGGGCGGGTTTATTAATATGGTTGTAGGGATGGAAAATTGACAGCCGCAGACGGGGGGCGGGTTTATTAAGATAGTCCTAGGGATGGAAAATTGACACCAGAACCCGCCCCTACAATTATCGCCGAGGTCAAGAAACCCGGTTTCTCAAAGAAACCGGGTTTCTAAGGAAGTAGGGTGCGTCACAGGGATAACCTATCGGGTCAACGGCCAATTTTATGGCTCTGACGCACCACATTAATTATCGGGGGTGGGGCGGGTTTCTAAGGAAGTAGGGTGCGTCACAGGGATAACCTATCGGGTCAACGGCCAATTTTATGGCTCTGACGCACCACATTAATTATCGGGAGGGGGCGGGTTTATTAAGATAGTCCTAGGGATGGAAAATTGACAGCCGCAGACGGGGGGCGGGTTTATTAAGATAGTCGTAGGGATGGAAAATTGACACCAGAACCCGCCCCTACAATTATCGCCGAGGTCAAGAAACCCGGTTTCTCAAAGAAACCGGGTTTCTAAGGAAGTAGGGTGCGTCACAGGGATAACCTATCGGGTCAACGGCCAATTTTATGGCTCTGACGCACCACATTAATTATCGGGGGTGGGGCGGGTTTCTAAGGAAGTAGGGTGCGTCACAGGGATAACCTATCGGGTCAACGGCCAATTTTATGGTTCTGACGCACCACATTAATTATCGGGAGGGGGCGGGTTTATTAATATGGTTGTAGGGATGGAAAATTGACAGCCGCAGACGGGGGGCGGGTTTATTAAGATAGTCCTAGGGATGGAAAATTGACACCAGAACCCGCCCCTACAATTATCGCCGAGGTCAAGAAACCCGGTTTCTCAAAGAAACCGGGTTTCTAAGGAAGTAGGGTGCGTCACAGGGATAACCTATCGGGTCAACAGCCAATTTTATGGTTCTGACGCACCACATTAATTATCGGGGGTGGGGCGGGTTTATTAAGATAGTCCTAGGGATTGACAGTGCGACTATCGGGTTGAGTGTTTCCCGATAATCGCTGTTATAATCAGAGTTTATACAAAACGGGCTAGGAGGGATTCGAACCCCCGACACCGTGGTCCGTAGCCACGTGCTCTAGTCCACTGAGCTACAAGCCCCCGTTGGCGTTAAACTTAGACTTGTTTTACCGCCATTTAAGATAATAACACACTTTCCGAAAATGACAAGCAATTATTTAGAAAATTCTCCCCAATCTTTAACCCACCTTGATTCTAAGGGAGAAGCGCAGATGGTGGATGTGTCAGAGAAGCCCAAAACTCGGCGGGTGGCGATCGCCATGGGATCGGTGAAAATGCTTCCAGAAACCCTAAAAGCGATCGCATTGGGAAACGCACCCAAAGGAGATGTTCTGGGAACCGCCAAAATTGCCGGAATTATGGCCGCCAAACAAACGGCCCAATTAATCCCCCTGTGTCATCCACTCCCCCTGGCTAAAATAGATGTTACATTCACCGCCGACCCCCAACTCCCAGGTTATCAGATCCGCGCGGAAGCCATAACCATCGCGGAAACGGGGGTAGAAATGGAAGCCCTAACCGCTGTTTCCATCGCCGCCTTAACCCTCTATGACATGGCCAAAGCCCTAGATAAATCCATGGAAATTGGGTCAATTCGTCTGTTGAGTAAAACGGGGGGAAAATCAGGAGATTATCAGCAGCCATTGTCCCAGCCACTGCCGAAATAGCGATCGCCTTGCTATCTTAATAATTGATAGTGCGAGACGTTCAGGCATGAAATAAGGCTGAAATGCCCGAAATAACCGCCTGGTGGGGAATTCAACCCCTTGGTTGAATATATCGATAATGCGCCCATTTCAGCATGACGCGGGCAGTCTTAGACCTGATTAGACGCTTCACCTGACTAGCCATATTGGAAGTCTCGAAGGTGGGCAAAAAAATCAGGCTGTGTTATGATGGGATGGCCAGGGATGCGACCCAATCAACCAAGGGGTTGAACTCCTCACCGGGTAGTCCCCACGCCCATTTCAGCTCGATTTCATACCCGAAGGTCTCGCACCATACTTGGTATTATACCGTATTGCCGTAAAATGTTAACCTAATTTGAGATTAAATCATGCTCCCAAACCTATGACAGAACAACCAACTCGCATTTGTATTCTCGGTGGTGGTTTCGGGGGGCTATATACCGCCCTACGTTTAACCCAGTTACCGTGGCTACCCACACAAACCCCGGAAATTACTATAGTTGACTCCAGAGACCGCTTTGTATTTGCGCCCCTACTTTATGAACTGGTGACCGGAGAACTACAAGCCTGGGAAATTGCGCCACCGTTTGAACAACTCCTGGAAGAAACACCCATCCGGTTTATTCAGGGAACTGTTGCCGATATTGATATTACCGCCCGACAGGTGCAATTACAAGATGGTCAATTTCTCGATTACGATCGCCTAGTTTTAGCCATGGGAGGAGAAACCCCCCTTGATATAGTACCAGGTTCCCAACAATACGCCATACCTTTTCGTCGGGTGGAGGATGCTTATCGTTTACAAGAACGTTTGCGTATCCTGGAAGCCTCGGACGCGGAAAAAATTAGAGTAGCCATCATTGGCGGCGGTTATAGTGGGGTAGAATTAGCCTGTAAATTAGCGGAAAGACTCGGAAAACGCGGTCGTTTGCGCCTAGTGGAAAGAGGGGAAAAAATCCTCAAATCTGCCCCCGACTTTAACCGGGAAGCTGCCCAAAAAGCCCTATCAGAACGACAGGTTTGGCTGGATTTAGAAACTACTGTTCAATCCCTAGATGCCGAAAGTATTACCCTCGAATATCGCGACCAGGTAGATACTTTACCGGTTGATATTGTTATGTGGACGGTGGGAACCCAGACCCCGGATTTAGTGCGATCGCTTCCCCTGAAACAAAACACCGAACATCAAATCATCATTAATCCCCAATTACAAGTGATTGAACACCCGGAAATATTCGCCCTGGGAGACCTCGCCGACTGTCATGATGCGGAAGGCAAAAAAGTTCCCAAAACCGCCCAAGCTGCCTTTCAACAAGCCGATTATGCTGGCTGGAATCTGTGGGCATCTTTAACCGGGAGACCCCTGCTATCTTTCCATTATCAAGCCCTAGGAGAAATGATGACTTTAGGGAAAGATAACGCGACTCTCACAGGTTTAGGAATTAAACTCGATGGACAGTTAGCCCATGTCGCCCGCCGCCTCATTTATCTGTATCGTTTACCGACCTTAGAACATCAAATGCGGGTAGCATTTAACTGGATAAGTCGCCCCATTCAAGAGTTGATGATCAATAAATAAATGCCCATGATGATAAATGATAACATTCTGCCGCCTAAATTAATCTTACTAGATGCGGTGGGAACCCTCTTTGGTGTCCGAGAAAGTGTGGGCGATATTTACAGCAAAATCGCCCAAAAATGGGGAGTTAATGTCTGTCCTAAAACCCTAAATCAGGCATTTTATCAGAGTTTTAGCGCCGCTACACCCATGGCTTTTCCCGGCGCAGATATGGCGGAAATTCCCCAATTAGAACTAGCCTGGTGGCGCGATATTGCCGCCGAAAGTTTTAAGGCTGTCGGGGTTTTTCAGGAGTTTTCCGACTTCCCCAAGTTTTTTGATCACCTTTACCAAGAATTTGCGACGGCTGAACCTTGGGTGGTTTATCCTGATGTAATTCCCACGTTGACAAAGTGGCGGAATTGTGGTATAGAATTAGGAGTTTTATCTAACTTTGATTCCCGGTTATATCCAGTGTTAGAAGTTTTGGATTTAGGGGGATTTTTCTCGACGGTGACGATTTCCACAGAAGTGGGTGCGGCGAAACCTGACCCGAAAATTTTTGCGGTCGCACTAGAAAAATACGATTTTCAGCCAGGAGAAGTTTTGCATATTGGGGACAGTTTGACAGCGGACTATGAGGGGGCAAAATCAGCGGGAATAGCGGGGGTATTAGTAGAACGAGATACTCCCTCAACGCCAGATAAAGCGTCCTATTCTACCTTAGCAGAGATTGAGTTAAATTGCGATCGCTAAATTACACCGACCTGATCGCAATAGCGGTCAAGTTGGGTAAAATAGTTATATGGGTTGATGTGACCTGGTTTAGGGAGGTATTGATCAAATGGGAACTGTCGAAAATTCCGATTCTCTGAGAAAACACTACGGAGACGCGATCGCTCGCCGCATGGAACGTCGCAAAAAACTACAGAAGGTTATAATGTTCATTTCGACGGCAGCTTTTCTGGGGATGATGTCTTCGGGTTTGGGTGCAATGTTTCGCAGTAATTCCCAATCCTCGGAGGTAAACCAAGCGGAGGAGGTTGCCACAATTGTATCACAGTTAGAACGCCAAGAACAGGGTTATCAGTCGGTTTTGCAACGGGAACCGGAAAATCAAACAGCTTTGGAAGGGTTGGTGATGGTTCGCTTACAACAAAATAAACTGGAAGAGGCGATCGCACCTTTGGAAAAGTTGGTGAGTTTATATCCCGATATTGAGGATTATCAAAATCTCTTGAAACAGTTAAAAGCTGATACACAGACAGCGGTTGAAGATTAGTTAATATCTGGCTACTCATGAATCAACTCAGCGAGGAAGCGAGCTTATATGATAGGGATTATCATCTCTGGGTTCTGGAAACGGTTAAACATCTAGAAACAAGCGATTTCGAGGCTCTGGATTTGGAGAACTTAATCGCGGAAATTCTAGGCTGGGCTGCGATGGACAAAAGAGAGTTAAGGAATCTTTTAAGGCTGTCATTTGAGCATTTGCTAATGTGGCAATACGGGGAGGCGGAAAGGTCTAATAATTACGGACATTGGCGGGGAGAAGTTACTAATTTTCGCAAGCAGATTAAAGATGAATTAGAAGATAGTCCGAGTCTGAAACCTTATTTACAACAAATATTTGAGCAGTGTTATCAAGATGGTCGGGAAATTGCCTCAATGCGATCGCAACTTCCCCTAGAGACTTTCCCGGAAAAGGCGATCGCCAACTTAGACCAGGTATTAGATGAAAATTGGTTTCCTCGGGTGAGTAAGTAGTGATTAAAGGCTGAGATAATGGAGGCATAACTTAACGATGCAACAGTTAAGCGAATCACTGAAAAGTCTATATGATACGGATTATAATCTCTGGGTTCTGGAAACGGTTAAACACCTAAAAAAAGGTGATTTTGAGGCGGTGGATTTAGAGAACCTGATCGAAGAGGTGCTAGACTTGAGTAAAAGGGATAAAAGAAAGTTAGCCAGTCTGTTGACTCTTTTATTTGAGCATTTGCTAATGTGGCAATACTGGGAGGCGGAAACGGAAAGAAATCGAGGACATTGGGAAAGAGAAATAACTAATTTTAGATTGCAGATCGTCAGACTGTTAGAAGATAGTCCTAGCCTGAGAAATTACCTAGATGAGCAACTCAGCCAATGTTATCAAGATGGTTGTAAATTGGCGAGTAGACATTCGCAACTTCCCCTAGAGACTTTCCCGGAAAAGGCGATCGCCAACTTAGACCAGGTATTAGATGAAAATTGGTTTCCTCGGGTGAGTAAGTAGTGATTAAAGGCTGATATAATGGAGGCATAACTTAACGATGCAACAGTTAAGCGAATCACGGAAAAGTCTATATGATACGGATTATAATCTCTGGGTTCTGGAAACGGTTAAACACCTAAAAAAAGGTGATTTTGAGGCGGTGGATTTAGAGAACCTGATCGAAGAGGTGCTAGACTTGAGTAAAAGGGATAAAAGAAAGTTAGCCAGTCTGTTGACTCTTTTATTTGAGCATTTACTCAAACTCAAATATTGGCATTCTGAAACAGACAATAATCAAAATCACTGGCGGCGAGAAATCCGTAATTTCAGGAAACAGATTAAGCGACATTTAAAGGATAGTCCCAGCCTCGAAAATTACCTATCCCAGGAATTAGTTGATATCTACGAAGATGCGCGAGAGTTGGTTTCTGAGATTTCGGGTTTATCGGTGAGCGATTTTCCCACGACTCCGATCGCCAACTTAGACGAGGTATTAGATGAAAATTGGTTTCCGTAAATCAAGGATATTAGGGTAGAATTGTGGGGGAAAGATGATGAATCAGGAATTTGTGAATAGCGATCGCCTAGCCTATTGGAAACAACGAATGACGCAGCAGGCGGCGCAAAATAAAAAATTAGTCAACCAGGCGCGATCGGATGTGGATACAATTGTAGAAATGCTGGTGAGTCAGTTTGGAGTGAGGCGGGTTATCCTATTCGGGTCGTTAGTTAGGGGGAGGTTTAGGGAAACTTCTGATATTGATTTGGCGGTGGAAGGGTTGAGAAAAAAAGATTATTTTTTGGCGGTGGCGGAGGCGAATGACTTAACGCGGCGATGGGTGGATTTGAAACCTTTTGAGGATTTAGAGCCACATTTTCGCGATCGAGTATTGCAAACAGGGGAATGTGTTTATGAGGCAGGTTAGTCCCAGTGAGTTACAGGAGTTAGCGACGGATATTGAACTAGAGTTAGCGCGTTTGGGAGAGTTGGAAAATGCGATCGTTCAAGTGCGCCAGGAAATCGATCGCTATCCGACACTATCGGGGGTTTTTTATGAGAGTTTAGCACTGAAATTGCATAATTTTTATACAGGCTGCGAGAGGATTTTTCAATTGATTGTTTCTGAACTCAATGGCGCGTTACCTTCGAGTTTTGATTGGCACAAGCGACTGCTCAACCGCATGAGTGTGGAACGAGAAGGACTCCCCCCAGTTCTGAGTTCGGAAACGGTGCAGAGTCTCCGGGAGTATCTCGGTTTTCGTCATATCGTCCGCAATATCTACGGTTTTGAACTGGAGACGGAACGGGTGGAAGATCTTGTGCAAGGCTATTCTCAAGTCTGGCATTGTTTCGAGTCGGAAGTGCGGCAGTTTGTCCAGGGGTTACGAGAGTTGGCGGAAAGGTTGGAGGAATGTTAAGTGTTGTTTCAGTGGCGGGAAGGCGATCGCTTTTTTGCCATGGTGTGGTAGAATAGCCAGGTATGTGATTTTAGCTACTCAAGGTAGTGAAAGCAGTCATAGTTAAGGAGGAATAATTTTCGTGGTATAATTTGTAACAGCTATTCTGACTAGCTATATCATAAAGAAAGACTATAACCAGTTTATGTAGAATCATAAAATGTAACAAATGATCCATAAATTAACTGAATCTAACATTGCTGAATGTCAAGCTAAGTTTAATCTTAGTTATCACGTTTCTTTTGCTCACATATGCCAAAATATAGTTGGTTTTGAAGGTAAAGATGTTCTGGAAGTGGGAGGGAGCTTACCAGAAGAGTTTGTGTTTAATTATCTAGGTGTTAAATCTTGGTCAGCCATAGAAACTCCAGATTACGAAAAGTCCCTAAAGGAAGCTGGAGGACTATCTCATAAAGGAACAATTATTCCTCATCACAGCAACATCAAAGTAAACAGGAACAAAAAATTATGAATTATTCTGAGGAATCAAAAATGTCAGAGGATCGAGTATTAGGTGAATTAGAAAAAGCTCAAGAATTATTTAAGCAAGGCAAATTTAAAGAAGCAGCGCAATTATATAAAGAATTAATTACTAATCACTCTGATTTACTCAAGAGTGGAATGGGTATTAACCTAGCCCATAGTATTATTTTGTCTGTAGATTGGTCTGAAGTTTCAAAAAACTTACCTTCAGGTATAAATTATTTAGAATCATCAGGCTGGATCAAGTCTTTAGCGACTGGCGTTCCTATCAATTTTGATTCGCAACCTATTCCTTGGTACACCTATCCGGCGATAGAGTTTATAGAAAACAAGATTTCATCAGATTTTAAAGTTTTTGAATACGGCAGCGGGCAATCAACATTGTGGTGGGCTGAAAGAGTATTAAAGGTAATTTCGGTTGAAAGCGATCGCAATTGGTTTTCTTATATTCAAGAAAAAATGCCTAAAAATGTAGAATTAAGTCTCAGCGCTCAAGAAGAAGAATACGCAGCCGAAATCAGTAGATATTCAAATAACTACTTTGACGTAATTATTATAGATGGTAAGAATAGAAATAAATGTGTAGAATTAAGCTTAAGCAAGCTGAAAGATACGGGGTTTATTATTTTTGACAATACTGATGATTACAGCTACGATCGAGGAATCGAGTTCTTGGCATTTAATGGATATAAAAGAATAGATTTCTACGGCACCATCGCGGGCTACACTTACAAAAACTGTACTTCAGTATTTTTTAAAGATACTCAGTTATTAGAGAGAGGAGAATTACCTAGCGAGAAGGAGTCTTGTTTGGGACCTGCCTGTTTTCAAGTGACTCATCCTAGACCTAAAAATAATTATACAAGTATGGATAAGAAATGGCAGTTAAATAGACCAGTGTGCTTAATCCTATTCAATAGACCGGAGACCACAGAGAAAGTCTTTGAAGCAATACGGGAGGTTAAACCTCCTAAGTTATTTGTTATTGCCGATGGCCCGCGTCCAGAAAAAACTGGGGAAGCTGAGAAATGTGCGGCAGCGAGGGCTATCATTAATCGCGTTGACTGGGATTGCGAAGTTTTCACTAACTATTCTACGGTGAATTTAGGGGTAAGGAAACGAATATCGAGCGGTTTGACATGGCTATTTAACAATGTAGAGGAAGCCATTGTTTTAGAAGATGATTGTTTACCCCACCCCACCTTCTTTCGCTTTTGTCAGGAATTGTTAGAACGATATCGCGACGACGAGCGAGTAATGTTTATTTCGGGTGACAATTTTCAGTTTGGACAAAATCAAACTGAATATAGTTACTATTTTTCTTACTATGCCCATTGTTGGGGTTGGGCAAGTTGGCGACGGGCGTGGCAGAAGTATGATAGTGAAATGAGCTTGTGGCCACAGGTAAAAAATGCTGATTTGCTTTCTAACATTTTACAAGATAATGATGCCCAAAGATTTTGGTCTAATATTTTTCAACAGGTTTACGAAGGATTTAACACTTGGGATTATGTTTGGCAATTTACTTGCTTAGTTAATAATGGTCTAAGCATTCTTCCAAATGCTAACTTAGTTTCTAATATTGGCTTTACTTCTGATGCTTCCCATACCAGAGACGTAGGAAGTAAATTGGCGAATATGCCCACAGAAGCCATGAATTTTCCTCTCAAACATCCTCCATTTATAATCCGCAATACTAAAGCAGATAATTTTACCGAAAAAACTATTTTCGGTGGTAAAGCTTCTCAGCAAAAACCGCAAGAATCTAAAGAAATTTTAATAGAAGAAGCTGTTAAAGAATTAAATGCTAACAACAATCAACAGGCTTTGATGTTGTTTGAAGAAGCGATCGTTAGTTTTCCAGACAGGTTGTATATTAACTATGGGAAAGCAGTTGCTCTAGCTAAACTAGGACAACCTAATCAAGCCGTCGGCATCCTGGAACGTTTGTTAGCTGTCATACCTGACCACAGAAAAGCTAAATTGTTACTCCAAGAAATTAGACCTGGAAAAGTGGGAGATTTAATGCAACAAGCGGTTCAGGCGATCAATAATGATGAAGTGGTTCTAGCTTTTAATTTATTGAACCAAGCAAAATCATTAAAGCAACCAACAGTAGGACTAGATTATTTACGGGCTACCTGCTTCATCAAAATGAATCAACCAGCAGCAGCGTGGCAATCTTTATATGAAGAACTACGATATTTCCCAAATAATACTGAAGCTCAAAATCTTCGCAACCAAATTCAGGAACAATACCCGCAAATCCTTTCAAGCCGGGTAGGAGATACAGAATTTCAGGAATTATTGGGATTAATCCGTCCCTACACTATGTTAAGCGAAGCACGCTTATATTCTTTGTTCTGTTTAACAAAGCGTGTATGCTTAGAAAACATTCCGGGTAACTTTGCCGAATGTGGCGTGGCGGCTGGAGGTTCCACTGCATTAATGGCTGCAGTTATCAAACGATATACCAAACAACCCCGTTGGTTATATGCTTTTGATTCTTTTGAAGGGATGCCTAGCCCCACAGCAGAAGATAAGTCTTATGGCGTGTCTGCTGAGTTAACGGGTTGGGGAACAGGAACTTGTGCGGCTCCAGAAGCTAGTACGCGAGAAATTTGTTCTAAACTGGGGGTGGGAAATCTTGTACAAACTGTGAAAGGGTATTTCCAAGATACTCTGCCCATTATGCGAAACAGAGTCGGTATGCTTGCTCTTTTGCACATGGATGGTGATTGGTACGAATCGACAAAAGCAATTCTCCATAACTTATACGATCGCGTTTCTGATAATGGGTTCATCCAAGTAGATGACTACGGTCACTGGGAAGGTTGCCGCCAGGCATTCCATGAATTTGAAAGCGATCGCCAACTTAAGTTTAACATTAACCCAATTGATGGTACAGGGGTTTGGTTCCAGTGTCCCAACAAGTACCCGGTCAATCCAGTATTTCAACCTTTGTTGGTGGAAGAGTTTAAGGAAGACGATCCGGTGGTATATGGAATTCAAAGTCAAATGTCGCGCAACGAGCGCTTTCAACTGTACTATTCCCTACGCCAACTGCTGCCAGAAACGTCATCTCCTTTACGGTTTATTGAAATTGGGTCTTTTGCTGGCAGTTCCTTATTTTTAAATTACAGGGCATTGAAGCGGTCTCATACTGAAATACAAGGTTTTGCGATCGAGCCGGGACTACATCCACAGTTGCAACAAGTTCTCCAACAGTTGCAAAATGAAGTTACTCACCTACGGATGTTTTCTCACCAAGCTGTAGATCAACTGAGACAACTGTGCGAGATAGATGGTAATTTTCCGCCTTTTATCTTTGTAGATGGCGATCATACTTATGAAGGAGTACGACAAGATATTGCCAATTACTTTACCATCCTAGCACCAGGTGGAATCATGGTTTTTCACGACTATTTACCCCCTCTTAATGAGGAAAATCGTGAGGCTATCTTGTTTCATCATGGCGGCAAGGAACCGGGCATCAGGCAAGCCTGTCAGGAATTAATGGAAGATGAATATGGTTGCGAAAAGATTGAAATTCCATTATTATATCCGACAGACCCAACCCAAAGTCAAGCTTATTTGCCGATTATTCCACGAGTATTTTCGACAGTCAAAGTCTATCGCAAACCTTATAATTAAATTTTCAAAGTATGGAACCTATTAAAGTCCTTCATATCATTCCCTGGCTATGCAATGGTGGTGCTTCTCGCGCCACTATTGCAACGGCTAAATATTCCTTGAAACTAGCTAATTTTCAACACAGTGTAGCTTCTCTAACTGAAGCCGATCCATTTATGGCTGACATGGCTATAAAAGAAGGGCTAAGTGTGGTCAATACAACCAAGCGAGAAGAAATTTGTTCGGAAATGGAAAAAGCAGATATCGTACATATTCATTATTGGAATAATCCCCAAATGTGCGAGTTTCTGCGCTCGGAATTGCCCGCAACGCGCTTATTAATTTGGTTTCATATTGCCGGAGAACACCCACCGCAAGTTATTACTAGGGATTTAGTAGATTATGCAGATTTTGCCATACCTTGCAATCCCTACTCGCGCAAACTGCCAGTATTCGAGAACTTACCCCCCGAAGTGAAATTAAAAAAAGTGGGTATGGTTTATGATGCTGCCGATTTTGCTAGAGTTGCTGACGTGCAGCCCAAACCACACGATACCTTTAATGTTGGCTACATAGGTAGTGTCAGTTTTAGCAAAATGCACCGCAATTATGTCTCAATGAGTGCGGCTGCTAACATTCCTCATGTGAAGTTTGTAGTATGTGGCGGAGGTATTCACAACTTCTTGAAACAAGAAGCGGAGCAACTCGGTGCTTCGGAAAAATTTAATTTCCGTGGCTTTGTTGAAGATATCAAATCAGAAATAGAAAAGTTTGATGTTTATGGGTATCCTCTTTGCGAAGATACTTATGCAGCGGCTGAATTAAATTTGCAGGAAGTAATGTATGGGGGAGTGCCACCTGTAGTATTTCCTCATGGTGGCATCAGAAGTTTGGTCATGAATAATTATACAGGTTTAGTGGTTGATAGCGAATTAGAATATAGCCAAGCACTTGAATATTTATATCATCATCCAGAAGAACGATCTAGATTGGGAGATAACGCCAGAGAGTATGCCAAGCAAATTTTTGGTGCTGAAAATGCTGCCAAGGAACTCAATCCCATTTACGAAAAACTAATGGAATTACCTAAGCAAACTAGGCAGTGGGGGTTTCCCAGAGAATATAGTTTTCTGGATAAACCTGTTTCTATTTTAGATGTAGTGGGAGTTGACCAGAAGTTTTTAGGGTCCCAATTATTTGTCGAATCTATTGATGAAATAGTTACTGATTTTAGCATCAGTATGACATCACAAAACATTCAAAGGCTATTTAAGGCAGAAAAAAATATTGCCCAATCTTCAACATTGCTTTCCAGAGGTGAGGGGAGTTTTTCTCAATATGCAGATCATTACCCAGAAGATGGTTATTTAAGATTATGGCGCGGATTAGTTATGCACGCTCTTAGTCTCAATCAACAGGCAATTTCAGAATTTGCGGCAGCTATTGAGAACGGATGCAATCATTGGCGTGTGTTTTGGTATTTAGCACAGGTAGCAGCCAAAATAGACGCTCTGGATTTAGCCCAACGCGCTTTATTTGATGTCTTAAATTTTGCACCCGATTTTGCACCTGCCCAACAAATGCTGCAAGGCATAGAAGCTGCTATATCAGAGCAATCTCAGGCACTTGATCACCTCAATCTTAAAGATATTAACTTAATTGTCTTTCCAGATTGGAATCAACCAGAAGATTCTGTGGCGGAAGATTTGGCTCAAGTCATTAAGGCGATCGCCACTCATCCAGATAAAAGTCAGATGTGTCTTTTGATAGACAATAGCAACATTTCCGATGAGCAGGCAGATATAGCCCTATCTAGCATAATTATGGGTCTTCTTATGGAGGAAGATTTACAGGTTGAAGGGGGACCAGAGATTCAATTGTTAGGAAAGTTAACTAAAACGCAGTGGGTATCTTTGATAAATTGTTTGGATGCTAAAATCACGCTGGAGTCTGAGAATAAAGAAATAACTCAACAAGTTTCACTAGAAGGTATCCAAGAGTTCCAAATTGATTATATTAAACATTGTCAAGCAGTTGAGCTAGAGAATGGTACTTGGGAACTCTTCAAACTTAGTAATCTGAATTTTATCATTTTCCCCGACTGGTCACAACCAGAAGAAACTGTCGGATTAGAATTACAAGCGGTGATTAAAACCCTGGTTAATCATCCCGATAAAGCCGAGATGACCCTATTGATAGATAACAGCAACATTACCCCAGAAGAGGCTGATTTAGTGTTATCTAGTGTGGCTATGAACTTGTTAATGGAGGAGGAAATAGAATTTGATGGCGGGCCAGAAATTTTGTTAATTGGCGAGTTGAGTCCCATGCAGTGGTCGGCTTTAATGTCTAAGTTACAGGGTCGGATTAAATTAGACCATGAAAATCAGGAAGTAATTAATAACCTCAAGGCTGATATTATTCCGGTAGTTGAACCGGATAATAATTAATAATTAATAATTAATAATTAATAATTAATAATTAATTGTAGGGGCGGGTTCTGCCGTCAATTATCAATTCCCCACGACTATATTCATAAACCCGCCCCACCGTTTATATTGTAGGGGCGGGTTCTGCCGTCAATTATCAATTCCCCACGACCATATTCATAAACCCGCCCTACCGTTTGGCTGAGAAACCCGGTTTCTTTGAGAAACCGGGTTTCTTGACCTCTGGGGGAGAAAGCGGTGCGTCTACGATATGTGTAATAATTAATAATGAATAATTAATAATTAATTGTAGGGGCGGGTTCTGCCGTCAATTATCAATTCCCCACGACTATATTAATAAACCCGCCCTACCGTTTATATTGTAGGGGCGGGTTCTGCCGTCAATTATCAATTCCCCACGACCATATTCATAAACCCGCCCTACCGTTTGGCTGAGAAACCCGGTTTCTCAAAGAAACCGGGTTTCTTGACCTCTGGGGGAGAAAGCGGTGCGTCTACGATATGTGTAATAATTAATAATGAATAATTAATAATTAATTGTAGGGGCGGGTTCTGCCGTCAATTATCAATTCCCCACGACTATATTAATAAACCCGCCCTACCGTTTATATTGTAGGGGCGGGTTCTGCCGTCAATTATCAATTCCCGACGACTATATTCATAAACCCGCCCTACCGTTTCGGCTGAGAAACCCGGTTTCTTTGAGAAACCGGGTTTCTTGACCTCTGGGGGAGAAAGCGGTGCGTCTACGATATGTGTAATAATTAATAATGAATAATTAATAATTAATTGTAGGGGCGGGTTCTGCCGTCAATTATCAATTCCCCACGACTATATTCATAAACCCGCCCCACCGTTTATATTGTAGGGGCGGGTTCTGCCGTCAATTATCAATTCCCCACGACCATATTCATAAACCCGCCCTACCGTTTGGCTGAGAAACCCGGTTTCTTTGAGAAACCGGGTTTCTTGACCTCTGGGGGAGAAAGCGGTGCGTCTACGATATGTGTAATAATTAATAATGAATAATTAATAATTAATTGTAGGGGCGGGTTCTGCCGTCAATTATCAATTCCCCACGACCATATTCATAAACCCGCCCTACCGTTTGGCTGAGAAACCCGGTTTCTTTGAGAAACCGGGTTTCTTGACCTCTGGGGGAGAAAGCGGTGCGTCTACGATATGTGTAATAATTAATAATGAATAATTAATAATTAATTGTAGGGGCGGGTTCTGCCGTCAATTATCAATTCCCGACGACTATATTCATAAACCCGCCCTACCGTTTCGGCTGAGAAACCCGGTTTCTTTGAGAAACCGGGTTTCTTGACCTCTGGGGGAGAAAGGGGCGGGTTCTGCTGTCAATTATCAATTCCCGACGACTATATTCATAAACCCGCCCTACCGTTTCGGCTGAGAAACCGGGTTTCTTGACCTCTGGGGGAGAAAGGGGCGGGTTCTGCTGTCAATTATCAATTCCCGACGACTATATTCATAAACCCGCCCCACCGTTTCGGCTGAGAAACCCGGTTTCTTCACCAGTTGATATGATGTTGGGTTTCACTGCGTTTCACCCAACCTACGGTTTGTAAGAGTTTAGCCACAACGTTCTAACAGCACATATAAAAATGGGTCTAGGGTGTCTAATAACTCCTTAATTTCATCCCTGGCTTTTTCCTGGCTAACAGGTTCTAGGGTAATGGGGTCTATGGGTCGAATTTGCTGCCACCGCTGCACTAACTCCTCAATAGTGCAAACCCTCTCCCACAGTGGCAATAAACAAGCTGCTATGCCACTATCCAGATGAATTGGTAGAAAAACAGGTAACCTGATATACTTGCTAATCTCAAAGGGTTTGTGGTTGGTAATGCAATTAATTAAATCTTCCCGGGACTGGGGGTTAGCTAACTGAGGATGTAGGCTGACTCTGGCGGTTTCCCAGTCCGAATCACTCCATTCCGACACGGGGATAAAATCTTTACCCTGGTGAGGATGACCACACCAAAAATCTAATAAACGGTGCATGGGTTGCAGGAGTTCAAATAAATGTAACCTGTCTTCCGTAGACATTTCCGCTAAACCCAACCCGAGAAAAACAGGTAAATCATCTTCATCCTTAAACAAATCCATAATTTCCCAATGTCGCCAATTTAACATACTGATAAACTCTAAATCAGCAGCTTTCAAAGCCGCAAAAACATCCGGGATAGTGAAACCTTTATCACCCAGCAATAGATGATTACTTAAAAGACATTCTTCGGATTCTGTATTTTGTGTATTCCAGGCTTGCTGTTTAAGCAATACCTGGTCTTTCAGAGATTTCATGGTTTCTCGCGCCATTTCCATCTGCATTTCTCCGGGTTGTTCATCCATTAACCCAATCATTTTAAAAAATTCCTGGAATTTCAAATAGTTTTGGCGTTGGAAAGCACTGTGTAGATTGGTTCTAATAATACCATCGGGTTTCAGCACCGATTTCATGGCTTGCAACCCTTCTACGATATCCGGTAGTAAGTAGAGAACTTCATCGTTATTGATATAGTCAAACTCCCAACCCAAGCTGGGTAGTTCCTCAATATACATAGCATGAAATTCGGCATTTTCTATGCCATGATATTTCAATCTATCGCGGGAGGCTTCTACGGACTTTTCGGAGATGTCAATACCCACGATTTTCGCACCAGGATTAGCTAATGCTAATGCCAACGCCTTATATCCACTACCACAGCCAGCATCTAAAATAACTTTACCTTCGGTTTGAATAACCTGTTGGTTTCTCAGATAATAGGGAGTCAGCAAGTTATGAATATAAAGGCGTTCATAATCAGTCTTGGGGGATGTCTCTATAGGGATTCTAGGATACAGGGTAAAGTCGAACTGCTCGCGAATTTTCCGTTGTAGGTCCGATTCATTTATGGTTGACATTGGGATTGAATCTCCATATAATTTAACAGAGAGCTATAATAGCGTATATGCTAACAACTGCCACCGTCAATATACCGCTGCCACATTTCCTGATAGGCTTTTTCCATGTCGCGGGTAAACTGCTTGCCATTCCACAAAGGAGCAGTCCGCCTAGACTTGCGTAGTTTCCAGGAGATATCTTGGCGCAACCTTTCATCCGTTCCCAGACGAACCCCCCACTCCACATATTCCTCATCAGTCCAAGCAATACCCTCGGTGATACCAGCATTCATCATCATGGTATAACTATTGCGGGCTGCAAACTGTTCCCCTACCCTAGTCACCAGAGGAATACCCATCCACAGGGTTTCCATGGTGGTGGTTGCGCCGTTGTAGGGGTAGGTATCCAGCACCACATCTGCTATAAGTAAATTAGCACGATGTTCTTCTTCCAATTTTACGGGCGTAATAAATTTAATTCTCTCCCTAGTTATTCCTTGTTGATTGGCGATGTCAAAAAAGAACTGATTTAAAGAATCTTGTTGACCAAATCCCTTGACCAGAAAATAACTATTGGGAACTTCCCTTAAAATCTCCAATTGCAACTTGGCGATGTGGGGATTGTACTTAGGGCCTCTTTGCAACCCTAGATAAACTATTGCATCATCAGGAATTTCTAAATCAGCACGGGTCATGGTGGGTACAGATACTTCAAAACCATCCACAGCTAAATAGGTTTGAGGTAGCCTCCAGATAGTTTCCTGATAATATTCTTGAGCATTTTCTGGCAACACATAGGGATCAGCAATAAAATAATCAACTGTTGGCACTGCTGAAGCATCCCAACCGAGCCAAGTCACTTGTATGGGAGCTGGTTTGAGTGCCATTATCGCACTCATATTGGAAGTGGTCAAGCTATCCATATCCACTAGGATATCTATTTGATCAGCATAAATTTGCTCGGCTAAGTCTATCTTGACAGAACTATATTTATGTATGTGGTCAGAGTTAGCAATATACCATTCTTGAATCGGATCGTAAAAAACTCTGTATTCGGTCATGTAAGTGTAAATTTCAAAGTTATGGCGATCGCCATATTTCCATAAACTACGAGCCAGCCAACCGACCGAGTGCCTCCTCAAACAAGATGAAACATACCCAATCTTTAGTTTCCTTGGGGATGGTTGTACCCCCTGCCGCAAACTTGTATGGCGACCCCGAAATTTGGTAATTAGCTGCGGAAAGGCTATTTCCACGTTAGATTGACATACCTGACAAATTTGTTTTCTCATCGAGAGATTTTCCCGAGGATTATCGACTATATAGGGAAAATAAAAAGAGGTTGTATAAAGACCAACCCCCATTGATGAAGTTCCCAGATTCTTAGGATGTTCAACAATCAATTGGTCAATTAATAACTTGTGTTGTTCAACAACATCCCACAGTTCATCCCAGTATCCACCCGCAGTGAGTAGGGCTTTGAGAATGGTGAAACTTTGGCACAGTTTTTCCGGTATAGTTTCCACCACTGAATAGGCACGTTTAGCATATTCTATGCCTTGGGGATAGTCCCCTATATCAGTAAATAGTGCAGCAAGAGAATTCAGTAATTCTCTACTTCTTGGTGCTAACTGTAAACCTATCTGGCATAACTCTATGGCTTTTAAATGTTGATGTGCGGTACGGGCTAAATCAAAGGTCATATCTATAATGACTCTGATAAATTTTTCCTCACTAGTAACATAAGGTATCATCGCTGTTAGCAACTCTAAAGATGAGGGTTCTAGGGTGGCAACCTGCAAGACTTTTTCGGTAACTCTGATTAATAACTCCTGATTAATATTTGCACTCAAGGAGCTATTTTGTAAGATGTCAATAATTCCATAGTCTTTGATGATATCTGGGGTATAGGCATTAATGGCAATTGACAAATCAATTAAAGCCAGCAAATTATGAATGTCTGTGGGATTCAGTTCTCTAAGATGTTGGCGAATCACCCAGGCTAATTGATGATTTTCTAATTGGGCTTGCCGATTAGCTTCTTGGTAGAGAATATTACTTAATTCATTACTCCAATACTCAACCGGTTCTATATCTTCCTCATTGATAGCTAACAACCAGGTGATTTGGGCTTCTTCCTCTTGACCTTCTAGCAGCAACATCAAACCCAGATAAAAATAATAATACTTATTATTAGGTTCTGCCTCAATAGCTGCTTCATAATATCTAATCGCCTGCTGGTATTGGCAATTATGGAGATACTTTTCGGCTTGCTGACGAATCTCGGCTACTAAATCACTGGTCATTTTCACAATACCTATTATCCTTGAATTCAATTGATGCTGGCTCATCAACTCCTGGGAGTCATTAGCCCATGAAAAATTGATAATTTATGATTGTCCGCTAGTATATATTGTCCACATTTCCTGATAGGCTTTTTCCATCTCCCGCGTGAACTGCTTACTATTCCACAAAGGAGCAGTCCGCCTAGACTTGCGTAATTTCCATGAGATATCCTGGCGCAGTCTTTCATCGGTTCCCAGACGAACCCCCCACTCCACATATTCCTCATCAGTCCAAGCAATACCCTCGGTGATGCCAGCATTCATCATCATTGTATAACTATTGCGGGCTGCAAACTGTTCCCCTACCCTAGTCACGAGAGGAATACCCATCCACAGGGTTTCCAGGGTGGTGGTTGCGCCGTTGTAGGGGTAGCTATCCAGCACCACATCTGCTATAAGTAAATTAGCGCGATGGGTTTGCTCCAGCCACACTGGACTTGTCAGTCGCAACTGTTCTCGACTAACTCCCTGTTCTTCTGCTAACTCAAAAAACAGACCAGCGATGGATTGCTCTTTATCGAATCCCTTAATCATTAGATAACTATTGGGTACTTGTTTCAGAATTTGCATTTGCAGTTGGGCGAGTTCTGGGTTGTATTTCGGCCCCCTTTGGGCGGTAAAATAAACAATGGCATTTTCGGGAATATTGATATCCTGTCTTCGCAAACTGGGAATGCCGACCTCGAAGCCACCGACCGCCACATAGGTTTGAGGCAGTCGCCAGATGGTTTCTGAGTAATAATCCTGGGCATTTTCTGGCAAAACATAGGGGTCGGCAATAAAATAGTCAACGGTGGGTATAGCAGAGGCATCCCATCCCAACCAGGTGACTTGTACTGGTGCGGGTTTCAGTGCCATAATGGCGCAGGTATTGGTTAATGTCAGGCTATCTAAATCAACGAGAATATCAATCTGGTCTTCAGAAATTTGCTCGGCAACTTCTGTACTGACGATTCCATATTGATAAGACTTGGTGGCTTGTTCTGCATACCAGTTTTGCAGAGCATCTTGTCGATTTTCTGCCCCAATCATATAGGCATAAATTTCAAATTGATGGCGATCGTGATGTTGAAATAACCAGCGAGATATCCAACCCACAGAATGCCGCCGGAAACAATAAGATATATAACCAATCTTTAGGGTTTTATTGGTCGCGGATTGATGGCGTTTCTGTAAATTCCGGGCTTGATATGTGGCGATATTTTCTGCCAGAGCAGTTTCTAAGTTGGCTTGGCAAATTTGAGCAACTTGAGTCTTTGTTTGTGAGTTTACGGCAGGGCAATCTCTCACATAAGGAAAGAAAAAGTTGGTATTATATAACTGCATAACCCCAGTCCCCAAGTTTAGGGGCGGGTCTTTCAGCATAGCATCCAGCAATGATTCCTGATGTTTTACCACCTCTCGCACTTGCTTTGTGCATCCCCCCTGAGACATCAGACCACTGATCATAAAATTGCTATCCAGGGCTTGCTGATCTGGGGATTCAGTGAGATGATAGGAACGTCTGGCATATTCAATGCCATCGTCATACTCGGTTAATTGAATACAAAATTGAGCCAAAGCCCTCAGCAACTCTTGATGATTCGGTGCCAGGTTCAACAATAACTCTCCATAGCCCTTGGCTATACTTGTTTTCGCAAAGGAATAGGCAATATCGTATAATTTAGGGATTAGGCTAGTGACAAACTCCGGTTGCTCACCAACATGGTTAATCAGCGCCTGTCCCAATTCCATAGATAGGGGATTAATTGCATCTACAACTAAGAGTTTTTTCCACAGGTGCAGGAGTAAATCTGGATTGACATTGATGGACTCCTGTTGCAGTAACGGAACCAGTCCATATTCTGCGATCTCATTTACGGTATAGGTTTTCAGGGTAATTGATAAATCAATTAACTGTAATATATTATTAATATCATCGGGATTTATTTGCTGGATGTGTTGGCGAATCCCCCAAGCCACGGAATAGTCTTCGGCGACGGTTCGTGCGTCGGCTTCTGATGATAGCACCTGGAGTAAATCTATCGTCCACAGGTCAATCTGTTCTGGTTCTCCATCGCTCATGGCTACCAGCCAGGTGGTCTGGGCTTCTTCCTCCCGCTCCTGTAGCAGTAGGGTTAGCCCCAGTTTCCAGTAATTATATTTGTAGTCTGGATTTAGATTGATGGCTTGTTCATATAAAATGGCTGCTTGTTGATAATCCCTTTTCTGCAAGCAAATATCAGCTTCTGCTGATAAACTCTTATGCTTTTCCAATATCTGATTATCAATCATAGTCCCAGCCATAAACTCAATTAACTATTATAAAACAAAATAGGTAGCACTAATGTACTACCTATTTTTCCTGATTTCAAGTTGTGTCAGTTTCTGATTTCATCATCAACAAGGGCAATATAGTTATTGCTTCAACAGTCCCACCGTATGCCATCGCTAAATGCTATAGTTGACAATGGGGTTAAAGACCCTAGCTGACTCCATCTGAAACCTAAACTGCTGGATTATCTATTAAATTCCTCTAAAATTAGCTCCACAGTCACTATTACCCGCAGCAAAGCTTGCTTCGGTGTCTGCAGCTTTCGCTTCGCACAGTTTAGCCAAAGTGGTACTTTCGTTTCCTATGGTTTTACCTACCCAGACCAGGCCACCAAAGTCCCGGAGATTAGGAGCACCTTTGGCATTAACCACCGCACCAACAGTAGCATTAGCAAGTAGATTATAAGTGTAGTTTTCTGTAACGCTGCTGATACCCAAACCCAATTGAGTTAAATCGGTAGTAAACTCGCCAGCTTCCATCAAACGTGCTTGTTGAGCCCGGTTGACGGAACCAACGTATGTTCTGGCTTCGGACTCCCTGGCTTTGTTAGCTTGGTTTAAGAAGGAAGGCAGAGCGATCGCCGACAAAATACCGATAATGATGATTACAACTAACAGTTCGATTAAGGTGAAACCACCGTCTCTTTTTTTCTGAGAGATATGTTGCAGGAATTTGGCTTTAAGTTCAGTCTTCATAATTCGTTCTCCTCGGGGTGAAAGAGGTTATTTGTTTTCTGTAGTTCTAACTTACCCACTTCGATCGCAAATCATATCACCTGCCGCAAAATTTTTTTTAATTTCTTCCGGAAAATCGTGTATCGCCCTCCCAGTGGGGAATACCGACTAAGGCGGTTAGGGTGGCTGGGTGTCAGACTCTATGGCCTTCGGGTGTAAGGCGGCCACCAATTGGTAAAATATAGGCGATCGCATCCCATGGCATTCTATATATAAATGGACAACAAACTGTTATTTGTGACCAAAATCCTGATCCTATCCCTAGGGCTATCCTTACTGATCAAATATGTCGGGCCAAATTTAGCCATTCCCGAAACCAATGCGATCGCTCTTTTCGCGGTTCTCTTCCCCTCTTCCCTGCTGGCGGTTCTGTTTTCGTGGCGAATGTGGCTAGACAGATAAGCAGATCCGAGAGGTGCTAAACCTCAGTCGGTTTCTTTTGGGACTCGTGCCATTGCTCCAGCCCTTTCTCATCCCCAGCGAAACTATCTATAGAGACTCGACGCTCTGGCATAGGTTGCACAGGACCATTAACAGGGCTATACTTGCAAAAGCAGATCACGATCATATCAAACTCAGCCGTAGAGACATCAGGAGTGTAACTTTCCACCCTAGTTACTTCCCAGTCCCCCTGGCGATAATGGGTGCTGTAGCCATGTTCAGTGGGATTATGCAACCCATCAATACGAACAAACTCCCTCGGTCGATATCCCAACTCAGGAATAGGTTGATCAGAAGAGTCGAAATGTTCAGCCAAAATTCTAGTTAAACCCTGGGTATGCTGGAGTTTACGTTCTTTCCAACCAGGTTCACCCTTATCAGCCCGAAAAATGATGTATTTTCGCATCAATCTTCCTCCTTCTCAGTTTCATTATAACGCCGAGGAAACTCCGTTTTCCCCAGAAATACGCAATCAACCTCAAGGATAGGATCTGAGGTTACCTCAATTCGCACAAGATTCCACCCATATTTTCGTTCCATATCTTCGCAGCATCCTTCATCTACCGCTGCGTGGCGAGATATATCTTCCTGTTCATCATATCTGGGTTTGGTCATCGGTGGCGGGCTGGCTTTAGTGGAATCGCACTACATAATCTAATATCATAGATCACTATTCTATAGGCGATCGCCTGTAGAAAAGCAAATTCTCTCACCCTGAACAGTCGCAATGACCCTAGGTACATGGATAGGCTTCACAGCTTTCTTAATCGCTATATATATCCTGTGGCGGATTAAACAAGCCCTGCTGATGATTTTCGCCGCCGTCGTCCTAGCCACCGCCTTAAACCGTCTCACCCGCCAATTCCAGCGTCTGAAACTACCGCGATCGCTTGCCGTTTTTCTGTCGATTAGTCTATTCTTCTTAGGGATTATCATCGGCTTTTTATTGGTCGTCCCCCCCCTAATCAACCAATTAGAACAACTAGCCAAACAGGTCCCCGCTGGTCTCGAACAAGGTCTAAAGCTGCTGAACCTGTTAATTGACTATTTACGCACCGACCTCAACGGACCCCTGCGGGAATATCTATCAGAAGTCAGTCGCGACCTGAGACAGATCCGCATCGAACAAATTATCCAACAAGCCCAAGCCCTGAGTAATCAACTAATCGGCGGTTTTGGTGTCGTGGTGGGAACCACAGTAGAAGGATTAGTCAGCATATTATTAATCCTCGTCCTGACCATGATGCTTTTAGCCGACCCCCAAGCCTACCGTCGCAGTAGCTTACAACTAATTCCCGCCTTTTACCGAAGGCGAATGAACCACATACTAGACACTTGCGAAATAGCCCTAGGTCGTTGGCTAATCGGTGCGCTACTCAACATGATTTGTGTCACCCTGCTAACAGTAATCGGCTTGTGGATACTGAGAGTCCCCTTAATTTTCGCCAATGCCATTCTCGCGGGACTGCTGAACCTAATTCCCAATATAGGTCCTGCTGTTAGCGTCATTCCCCCAATGGCGATCGCCCTTTTAGACTCTCCCTGGAAAGCCACATTAGTAGTGATGTTATATATCATCATCCAGCAAATCGAAACCGCCGTAATCATGCCCTCGTTAATGGCTTACCAAGTCTCCCTACTACCAGCCATCACCCTTCTCGCCCAAGGATTTTTCCTAACCTTCTTCGGATTTGGCGGACTCGTGTTAGCCTTTCCCCTCGCGGTAGTCGGTCAAGTTTTGATCAAAGAAATCCTGATCCGAGATATCCTAGATATTTGGGATAATCCCCCTCCCCTTAAACCCGTCGCCGACCAACCCTCACTTTTAACCAGTGAAACCCTCCCAGAGCATAATCCCAGGAATAATCACCAGTGAAAACCATAGCCGAAATCAACCACAAAATCAATCAGCAGCAAGCCATTGTCTGCACCATCGAAGAACTCAAAGCCAGAGTCAAAGAAACCAGCATCAGCCAAGTCGCCGAAGAAGTCGATGTCATCACCACCGGAACCTTTGAACCCATGGAATCTTCCGGCGCAATTATCAACCTCGGACATACAGACCCCCCCATCAATATTCGCACCTGCTGGCTTAACGGTGTACCCGCCTACAGTGGTTTTGGGGCAGTAGATATATATATTGGCGCTACCCAAATGGTGAAAGAAGGAGATGAACCAAGCGATCGCGGTGGCGGTCATGTTATCGAAGATTTAATCGCTGGAAAAACCGTCCATCTTCAAGCTGTTGGGACTCCCTCCGACTGCTACCCCCGTAGTTCCCTAGAAACCTCGATTAACAAAGATACAATTAACCAGTTTTATCTATTTAATCCCCGCAATTTATACCAGAATTTTATCATTGGCGTTAATGGTGGCGATCGGCCTTTATTTACCTACCTCGGACCCCTACAACCATTTTTAGGTAATGCAGTTTACTCCAACTCTGGCGCGATATCTCCCCTATTCAATGACCCCGACCTACAATTAATCGGCATAGGAACTCGCATTTTTTTAGGGGGAGGAATTGGTTATATCACATGGGAAGGAACCCAACATTTCCCCATCCAAAAAAGATTACCTAACCGCACACCCATAGGACCCGCCGCCACCCTAGCCGTTATCGGTGATGCTAAAAAAATGAACCCCTATTGGGTGCGAGGCTGCTATTTTAAACAACACGGACCCTCTCTCATGTTAGGCATTGGCATTCCTTTACCTGTGCTTAATGAAGAAGTGGTTTTGCGCGCTGCTATTGCTGATGAGGATATTGTTGCGCCAGTCGTCGATTTTGCTATCCCCCGCCGGGTTCGCCCGACCTTCGGTTTGGTAACATACGCTCAACTCAAAAGCGGTCGTATCCAAATTGAGGGTAAAACCGTCCGCACCGCCCCCCTCGCCAGTATTTCCCGCTCTCGACAGGTCGCGGAGGAACTCAAGGAATGGATAGAGTCTGGCAATTTTACCCTCACTGAACCTGTCGCTCCTATCCCTATGGACAGGTCTTTTATCCCCCAAGATATTTGGGGTTCTCAAATACGTTTAGATTGATTTTATCCCCTACTCCGACAATAGCCATCACTTATCGATTTAGGCAGACAATTTTAAATATTGAATCAGTCACCACAAATTTCCGGGTAAATAGTCATCATTTGCGTCACGAGAGAATCGGCACTTGACACCGTTTTGGGTTTCTGATAACATGAGGTTATATGTGAAAATACCTTTGTTGTATCTATAGGGACTCTGTAGCCGATTTCCGGTAGAAAGCGATCGCCTCAAACCTGCATTTTCTCGCTTCACCTACCCCACCCATAACCCTCACTCTGATTCGTGAATTTGCTGGCGATGCACGAGTTTTTTTTGGGCGTTTTGAGTGGGGGTTGACAAAATTACCAAAATGTGCATATCTGCCAGTTGCCATAGCCGTGACTTATTTATTTCGGGAGACAATTTTAAACATTGAATCAGTCACCACAAATTTCCGGGGAAATAGCCATCATTTGCGTCACGAGAGAATCGGCACTTGACACCGTTTTGGGTTTCTGATAACATGAGGTTATATGTGAAAATACCTTTGTTGTATCTATAGGGACTCTGTAGCGGATTTCCGGTAGAAAGCGATCGCCTCAAACCTGCATTTTCTCGCTTCACCTACCCCACCCATAACCCTCACTCTGATTCGTGAATTTGCTGGCGATGCACGAGTTTTTTGTCGGCGTTTTGAGGGGGGGTTGACAAAATTACTCAAATGTGCATAACCGCCAGTTGCCATAGCCGTGACTTATCGATTTCGGGAGACAATTTTAAACATTGAATCAGTCACCACAAATTTCCGTGAAAATAGTCATCATTTTCGCCACGAGAGAATCGGCACTTGACAGGGTTTTGGGGTTCTGATAACATGAGGTTATATGTGAAAATACCTTTGTTGTATCTATAGGGACTCTGTAGCCGATTTCCGGTAGAAAGCGATCGCCTCAAACCTGCATTTTCTCGCTTCACCTACCCCACCCATAACCCTCACTCTGATTCGTGAATTTGCTGGCGATGCACGAGTTTTTTTTCGGCGTTTTGAGGGGGGATTGACAAAATTACTCAAATGTGCATATCTGCCAGTTGCCATAGCCGTGACTTATTTATTTCGGGAGACCATTTTAAACATTGAATCAGTCACCACAAATTTCCGTGAAAATAGTCATCATTTTCGCCACGAGAGAATCGGCACTTGACAGGGTTTTGGGGTTCTGATAACATGAGGTTATATGTGAAAATACCTTTGTTGTATCTATAGGGACTCTGTAGCCGATTTCCGGTAGAAAGCGATCGCCTCAAACCTGCATTTTCTCGCTTCACCTACCCCACCCATAACCCTCACTCTGATTCGTGAATTTGCTGGCGATGCACGAGTTTTTTTTCGGCGTTTTGAGGGGGGGTTGACAAAATTACTCAAATGTGCATAACCGCCAGTTGCCATAGCCGTGACTTATTTATTTCGGGAGACAATTTTAAACATTGAATCAGTCACCACAAATTTCCGGGTAAATAGTCATCATTTGCGCCACGAGAGAATCGGCACTTGACAGGGTTTTGGGGTTCTGATAACTAATGGTTATACAGCTTGTTCACCAGTCGCTTAATACATTGCCCTCACCCTAAATCCCTCTCCCAGAGAGGGAGAGGGACTTTGAGAGGTGATCAGATGATTTCTGAACAGGCTGTATGTGAAAATACCTTTTTTGTATCTATAGGGACTCTGTAGCCGATTTCCGGTAGAAAGCGATCGCCTCAAACCTGCATTTTCTCGCTTCACCTACCCCACCCATAACCCTCACTCTGATTCGTGAATTTGCTGGCGATGCACGAGTTTTTTTTCGGCGTTTTGAGGGGGGGTTGACAAAATTACTCAAATGTGAATAACCGCCAGTTGCCATAGCCGTGACTTATCGATTTCGGGAGACAATTTTAAACATTGAATCAGTCACCACAAATTTCCGTGAAAATAGTCATCATTTTCGCCACGAGAGAATCGGCACTTGACACCGTTTTGGGGTTCTGATAACATGAGGTTATATGTGAAAATACCTTTGTTGTATCTATAGGGACTCTGTAGCCGATTTCCGGTAGAAAGCGATCGCCTCAAACCTGCATTTTCTCGCTTCACCTACCCCACCCATAACCCTCACTCTGATTCGTGAATTTGCTGGCGATGCACGAGTTTTTTGTCGGCGTTTTGAGGGGGGGTTGACAAAATTACCAAAATGTGCATAACCGCCAGTTGCCATAGCCGTGACTTATCGATTTCGGGAGACAATTTTAAACATTGAATCAGTCACCACAAATTTCCGTGAAAATAGTCATCATTTTCGCCACGAGAGAATCGGCACTTGACACCGTTTTGGGGTTCTGATAACATGAGGTTATATGTGAAAATACCTTTGTTGTATCTATAGGGACTCTGTAGCCGATTTCCGGTAGAAAGCGATCGCCTCAAACCTGCATTTTCTCGCTTCACCTACCCCACCCATAACCCTCACTCTGATTCGTGAATTTGCTGGCGATGCACGAGTTTTTTTTCGGCGTTTTGAGGGGGGGTTGACAAAATTACCAAAATGTGCATCAGGGACAATCAAGGAATTGTCCCTGAGTATGTTAGACAGACCGAGAGGACTGTTAACTGTGAGTGCTAAGGGGTTAGCGGGTCTAACTAATCTTGAGTTTTAGGAGGTTTTCGGGGAATAGGTTTTGGCGTGGGAGTGCGGCGGGGCTTAGTATCAGGACGAGGCGATCGCGGGAAACTGTCCCTGGGTTTACCGGGTTTAAAAGGTCTTTTACCCTTAATAGGTAAAGCCCCGATATCGTGGCTTTCCTCAACCACTAAATCATTACCCATCAGACGGGCATGAAGGTCTATAAAATGTCCGACAGGTCGGAGACCGACCATCCCCAGTAATTTTAATTTAAAGAACTTGGGTTTTTCGTTTTCATGGCGAGAGGATTGTCGGATTTTGACGATCGCATATTGAGGTTCATCCTGAGACTGATAAACAATCTCACCTCGAATGGAGAAATAACCATGTTCGATATCCGGTAAAGCCTGAGACTGCGGGGAAATATCGAGGGATATGTTATCTATCTCCGTAGAGTCATCATCAGATTGAGTCAAAGTTTGAGGCTCCCAAACTCCCATAATTTGCACGTGCAGATCATCTTGCTTCTGGCGAGTGCGAGGATAAACCACCCAAAGATGTTCAGCCTCCAGGTCAATATGTTTTTTAACTAAACTCATGACCCGTCCCAACAGAACCGCATCAATTTCCGCCCCCTCGACAGTGCGAAGAACGCCTTGGGTAAACTGTTCACCGGAAGCATGATAACACCCGCGCACCAAACCGATCGCCCTATATTGGCGAGGCTCACTAGGGGGAGGTATAGGGTGAACTAAGCGATCGCTATCATCTGATAGCTGTTTAACATCATTATCGGGGGTAGGTAACGGCGTATTTTCAGACAACTTAGGCGCTGTGGCATCATCTATCTGTTGAACTTGAGAACTTTCCACCTCTGGTTGCTCAACACCTGGTTGAGGTGGGATAGGGGGGGAAGCGGGGACTTGGGGAAATTTATTCGGAGAAGGACTCATAAAACCTCAAAGTGGAAGAAACATACCATACCGAAAACGGCATGATTTTCTAGGTGATACACTACCATCAGAATCTCCTCTGCGTTAATCAAGTCAGATATTAGGGTGGATAATACCCCGAGAAACCGACTCCACATCCACAGAACTAGACCTATCGGTGGCTAGGATAGATCAGAACTCATCAGGTATAACTATGGCGATCGCCTATTTAACAGCAATTACGCCGATATGCTTATTGTACTAAATCCCATTAGACAAAAGCGAAATCCGTAACCCATTCCGGTGATCCATTCTGCTACCATGTGATTAGCAGTGGTATTAGCTGGGAGAAAGCAGGAATTTAGAAGTTATGGTAGATAAACGTCGTGGCGTGGTTGGGGTAATTTTAGTGCTATCCCTAATCGCATTTGTGGGATTTTCCATGGCCCCCTTGCTGGGAGGACTGTTCAGAAACGATTCATCCGAGTCCGCCGGGAATCAGACCGCCGTTTCCAATATTAGCGGCGCTCAACTCCAAGACCTCCAAGACCAAGCCAGGGGCTATCAATTGGTTTTACAAAGGGAACCCGATAACGAGACAGCCTTGCGGGGATTTCTGCAAGCTAAATTTGAGTTAATCAGTCAAGATCAAGGACAGGTCGCAGATGTTGTTGAACCTTTACAGCGACTCGCGCAATTACACCCGGAAACTCCAGAATATGGGATTCTATTAGCTCAAGCTCAAGAGTATACAGGCAATCCGGAAGGTGCGGCTCAAAGCTATCGAAGGATTTTAGAACAGCGACCCGGAGAAGTTCAAGCCCTACAGGGACTCGTCAGCCTCCTGATTTCCCAAAACCGACCCGAAGCAGCTATTGGCTTATTAGAAGACACCCTCAAATCAGCACCACAGATTAATCAAGCCCAAGCCGGAAGTATTGACGAAATCTCCATCCAACTAATCTTAGGGCAGGTTTACGCCGAACAGCAACGTTACCAAGAAGCGATCGCCGTTTATGATGAAGCCATCAAAAATAGCGAGTCAGACTTCCGCCCCGTCCTAGCTAAAGCTATCATACTCAGACAACAGGGTAATCCTGAAGATGCCGAGTTACTATTTGCGGAAGCCATAGACTTAGCCCCCGCCGGCTTTAGAGATCAAATTAAACTACAGGCAGGAATGACACCCACTTCCCCAACTATGGAAACTTCCCCCGAAGCTACCACAGAAACCGAGGCTGTGGAAACTGATGGTACAGGACTACCCGAATAATCCATGCTCATTCAATATCTCCCTGTCGGGTTTCAATTTACCTCTCCCGGACCGACCATCTTAGAAGTCGGTCCCATATCAATTCGCTGGTATGGTTTACTAATTGCTTCGGCGGTGTTAATTGGTGTCACCCTCTGTCAATATCTCGCCAGTCGCCGCCATGTCAACCCAGAGTTAATGGGGGATTTGGTGATTTGGTTGATAATTGGTGCAATTCCCGCCGCCCGACTTTACTATGTTGCCTTTCAATGGCAGAATTATGCTAACGACCCCGCTAGTATTATTGCCATTTGGAAAGGTGGCATCGCTATTCATGGCGCAATTATCGGGGGTATCCTCGCGGCGCTCATTTTTGCCAAAATTAATCAGGTCTCCTTTTGGCTGTTAGCTGATTTGGTCGCACCTGCCTTGATTTTAGGTCAAGCTATCGGACGCTGGGGAAATTTCTTTAACTCCGAAGCCTTTGGCGGTCCGACAGACTTACCCTGGAAGTTATACATATCTCCCCCCTACCGACTTCTCGGTTATCAGGACTATCAGTATTTTCATCCCACTTTCCTCTATGAGTCAATCTGGAATTTCCTCGTCTTTGGCTTACTGCTAACCCTGTTTTTCCGAGACCTCCAACAAAAGCCTCCCCTCAAGTTAGGCAGCATTTTTTTAGTTTATGCGATCGCCTACAGTTCTGGACGAATTTGGATTGAAGCACTCCGAACTGATAGCCTTATGTTAGGACCCTTTAGAATAGCCCAATTGATTAGCTTCGGCGGTATCCTATTGGGAATGGCAGGTCTACTATGGCTATATGTTTTCCAACGCCATTTACCTGATGTCGTCAAATCTGATTTCTAGCCATCAACCCACCCCAACCAAAGTCCCCTAGGTTGCCATTGGTTGCCATTGGTTGCCATTGGTTGACAACAGCCTCCCAGAATGATAAAAGAAAAAAAGACCCCGGAGTTTGTTTTTCTCCAGGGCATCTACCAGGGTGCATCTACCATACCTAGTTACCATCTAACTCTGATATAATCCGGAATGAAATTACTGGGATGGCAAAAATTTTTGCTATGAATGGCACAACCCGAGAATCATTGCCACCAATGGTGTACATTGTAGGGGCAGGACCAGGCGACCCAGAATTGCTCACAGTTAAAGCCCAAAAACTTTTGACTCAAGCTGATGTGATTCTGTTTGCTGATTCCTTGATACCCCCGCAAATGTTAGTCGGTGTGCGTCAGGATGCAGAAATTATCCCCACGGCTAATCTGACCCTTGAGGATATCCTACCTGTTATGATAGATAGAGTCCAAAAAGGGCGATCGGTTGTCCGTCTACATTCGGGAGACCCTAGCCTATATGGGGCTATTTATGAACAGATACGCCAACTCTTAGAGATGGGTATTGATTTGGAAATAGTCCCCGGTATTAGTGCTTTTCAAGATGCCGCCGCTAAACTCAAGCTGGAGTTAACTATTCCTGAGTTAGTCCAGACTATCATTTTAACCCGCGTCAGTGGACGTGCTACGGGTGTTCCTCCCTCAGAAGAGTTGGCGAGTTTAGCAGCCCATCAAGCTAGTTTATGTCTCTATCTCAGTGCGCGTCATGTCGCTACCGCCCAAGATAAGTTAATCGCACATTATCCCCCCCAAACACAGGTCGCTATTTGTTATCGTCTGGGATGGCCTGATGAGAAAATTAGGGTAGTTCCCCTACATCAAATGGCTGAAGTTACTCAACAAGAAAATTTGACACGCACCACACTCTATCTCATAACTCCCGCATTGGGTGCTAACCCTACCGCCAGGTCTAGCCTTTATCACCCGCAACACTCCCACTTATTTCGCCAAAATGTTAAGTTTTGTTAAGTTTTGTCAAAAAAATCCCTTTTTTTGGGGGGAGGGGTTGCTTTTCGGTCGCGTCCGTGATAGTCTATATCATAATGGAGATATTGACTATAATTTCAAAAAAGCATGAATTTCAATTATAAACTTTATACTTATATATTACCATGAGTTGCCGAGACTTGTCAATTGGCGATCGCCTATAACCCCAAAAATTCCCCAACCAGAGGGTAGGGTGTGTCATTCGGACACCACCACATCAACACCCAGCCACTGACTGACTGACGCACCTTCAATGCTTCAGAGGGTAGGGTGTGTCAGGCGATCGCCTATAACCCCAAAAATTCCCCAACCAGAGGGTAGGGTGTGTCATTCGGACACCACCACATCAACACCCAGCCACTGACTGACTGACGCACCTTCAATGCTTCAGAGGGTAGGGTGTGTCAGGCGATCGCCTATAACCCCAAAAATTCCCCAACCAGAGGGTAGGGTGTGTCATTCGGACACCACCACATCAACACCCAGCCACTGACTGACTGACGCACCTTCAATGCTTCAGAGGGTAGGGTGTGTCAGGCGATCGCCTATAACCCCAAAAATTCCCCAACCAGAGGGTAGGGTGTGTCATTCGGACACCACCACATCAACACCCAGCCACTGACTGACGCACCTTCCATCAATCTCATTGTGTTAAGTTTTGTTAAGTTTTGTCAAAAAAATCCCTTTTTTTGGGGGGAGGGGTTGCTTTTCGGTCGCGTCCGTGATAGTCTATATCATAATGGAGATATTGACTATAATTTCAAAAAAGCATGAATTTCAATTATAAACTTTATACTTATATATTACCATGAGTTGCCGAGACTTGTCAATTGGCGATCGCCTATAACCCCAAAAATTCCCCAACCAGAGGGTAGGGTGTGTCATTCGGACACCACCACATCAACACCCAGCCACTGACTGACTGACGCACCTTCAATGCTTCAGAGGGTAGGGTGTGTCAGGCGATCGCCTATAACCCCAAAAATTCCCCAACCAGAGGGTAGGGTGTGTCATTCGGACACCACCACATCAACACCCAGCCACTGACTGACTGACGCACCTTCAATGCTTCAGAGGGTAGGGTGTGTCAGGCGATCGCCTATAACCCCAAAAATTCCCCAACCAGAGGGTAGGGTGTGTCATTCGGACACCACCACATCAACACCCAGCCACTGACTGACTGACGCACCTTCCATCAATCTCATTGTGTTAAGTTTTGTTAAGTTTTGTCAAAAAAATCCCTTTTTTTGGGGGGAGGGGTTGCTTTTCGGTCGCGCCCGTGATAGTCTATGTGATAATGGAAATATTGACTATAATTGTAAAAAAGCATAGGTTTCAATTGTAAACTTTATACTTATATATTACCATGAGTTGCCGAGAGTTGTCAATTGGCGATCGCCTCTGTGGATAGATTCAAGATGAAAGCAGAACATGGGATAATCACGGGTGGTTCTAGTGGGATAGGCTTAGAGATAGCGAAACTGCTGATTCAGACAGGGGCGAATATTACCCTAATTGCGCGTGATGGTGAAAAATTAGAAAAGGCGGCGAGGGAACTAGAGAAGTTGTGCCCTGAGCGAGAGGTGTTAACCTTGGCGGCGGACGTGAGCGATCGCCTGGAGATAGAAGCTGCTATGATGAACTCATGCGATCGGCTAGGTACACCGGATATATTGGTGACATCAGCGGGCATAGCTTATCCTGGTTATTTCCTAGAAATACCGATAACAGTCTTTGAACAAACAATGTCAGTGAACTATTTTGGGGCGCTATACTCAGTAAAGGCAATAGTTCCGCTGATGGTGAAACGGGGGAAAGGGACAGTAGTTCTGATCTCCTCCGGGGCGGGTTTAATCGGGCTGTATGGCTATGCCGCCTACTCTCCTAGTAAATTTGCCTTACGGGGGTTAGCCGAGGCTTTACGGGGCGAATTAAAGCCATTGGGGATAAAGATAGCGGTAGTATACCCACCCGACACAGATACGCCACAACTGAGGACAGAAAACTTGACTAAACCGCCAGAAACGCAACAGATAACCGCGACGGCTGGAATTTGGAAACCAGAAGATGTCGCCGAGGCTATTGTGCGAGGTCTGGAAAAGGGGGAGTTTGCAATCACTCCGGGAATGGAAATGACGCTACTGAACCGCCTTCACAGCTTGGTATCACCGGGACTTAACTGGTACTTTGACCGCCTAGTGGCTAAAATCTCCAAACACCATAGAAGCCATGGGGGCCGGATTATGAACAAATCTACTCGAGAAGTAGCGATCGCCATTTTGTACCAGTCTGACAAAATTCTCCTACAGCTAAGGGACGATATCCCCACCATAGTTTATCCTGGGGTTTGGGGGATGTTTGGCGGTCATATAGAACCAATGGAAACCCCCCTAGAAACCATGAAAAGGGAATTACTCGAAGAAATTGGCTATGTCCCGACCTCCCTATATGAGTTTGGCACTTATGCGACAGAAGAGGTAGTGCGCCATGTATTTCACGGACCCTTAGAAGTAGGTCTTGAGCAACTGATTTTAGGGGAGGGGTGGGATATGGAACTGGTAACCCGCGCGGATATTATAGCCGGACAAGCCTATTCTAAGCAAGCGGGAATGTTGAAAGCGATCGGCGAACCCCACCGCCTAATTTTAGTAGATTTTCTGGAAGCGAGAATCAACATGGGTTAAAAACGGGTTGTGCTATGTTGACACTCTGCGGGATGAAGCTGCGCTGATTCTTCAGTTCGCACTTGAAAGGGTCTGTCAAAAGGCATTTTGTCCACCGATCCTCTACTCTGTTGCTTTCGCTTGAGGCTACTTGTTTTTTGCTTTCTGGGGGCTGGCACTTAACTTCCAGATGCTCCCGAACTTTTTCGGTGTTTTTTTCCACTTGCCTTCATCACCGAAATAACACCCGCCATCACCATAGCCAAAAATCCGATCCACAACGTAGAAGCAAGGGGATGTCGCGCAAAAGTCGCGATTTGATAGAACATCACCGCCACCCAATAAGCCAAACCGGTAGTCCACCCGGCGGCGAATAGAGTCCAACCCAAATTGGTCTCTCGGTAAACGGCTGCGGTGGCAGAAACGCAAGGAAAGTAGAGTAAGACAAACAGCAAATAAGCAAAAGCCCCCGCTTTACCGTCAAACTGCCTCACCATCTCCCCAAAAGTGCCGATCGCCACTGGCTGTTCTGATGCCGGTTGGTCATAGACCTGTACAGAACTGATATTCAGTCCGAGGGGGTCTAACAACGCGCCCGGTACTTCCGCCAAATTTCCGGGGATAGTGGCGAAGGCGTTACGGATACCTCCCCAGAAGTCGAACCCGATTTCAAAAGGACTGTAGACGGAAGCGGGAATGGATTTTTCCTGAGCTATTTGACTGTAGATATTATCCAGAGTGCCGACCATCACTTCTTTGGCAAAAATACCCGTAAAGATACCGACGGTAGCCGGCCAGTTTTCCTGCCGAATGCCCATCGGCGCGAAGGCGGGGGCGATCGCTTTGGCAGTGGCGCTCAATACCGACTCTTCGCTATCCTGGTTGCCGAAAGAACCGTCGGTGCCGAGGGAATTTAACAAACCCAACACCATTACCATTAAAACGATCGCTTTTCCCGCCCTCAACAAAAACGCTTTCAGCCGGTCCCAGGTTCGCAACAACACAGAATTAAATTGGGGAATGTGATAGGGGGGCAGTTCCATAATTAAATATCCCGACTTTCCTCGCAGCAAGGTGTTTTTCAAGACCAAACCGCTAAATATTGCCGCCGCGATGCCGATCAAATACAAACCAAATACCATGTTCTGGCCGGCTACGGGAAAAAAGGCAGCAGCAAAGAGAGCGTAAACCGGCAGTCGCGCCCCACAAGACATAAACGGGTTCATGATGATTGTCATGATGCGATCGCGAGGATTTTCTAAAGTCCGGGTTGCCATAATGGCGGGCACGTTGCAGCCAAAACCCAATAACATCGGCACGAAAGATTTTCCCGGCAGCCCCACGAACCGCATTAACCTATCCATGACGAAGGCTGCCCGCGCCATATAACCGGAGTCTTCCAAAAACGACAGGAACAAAAACATAAATCCGATAACCGGGATAAAGGTGGTAACGGTTTGGATGCCGCCCCCAGCACCATCTGCCAGCAAAGCGATCGCCCATCCCGGCCAACCCAGATTTTCCAGCAATACCCCGAAACCGTCAACAAAAATCGTGCCGGCGGCGATATCGAAGAAATCGATGAACGCGCCGCCAATATTGATGGTAAATAGGAAGGCTAGATACATCACTGTCAGAAAAATCGGAATCCCTAGCCAGCGGTTCAAGACAACTAAATCGATTTGGTCAGAAATGTTCGCTCCTGCCTTACTATTGGTTTGTGCCACACCCAAAAGCAGTTGCCGGACAAAACTGTAGCGACTGTCGGCAATAATGATATCGATATCTTCCCCCAAAGTTTGGTGGATTTTTCGCCGCTCTGTGACCACTCGTTTTTCGAGGGCGGTTAGCCGCGGGTTAATAAAATGGGCTGGTGTGGTGGCGCGCAGAGCGGAACCCGCCCCATAAGGGGTGGCATCGTCTCTATATTCGAGGAGTTTAACTGCCGTCCAACGGGGAGCGACATGGGTATCGCCATAGTATTCGATCACCCCGGACATTAATCGAGCGATCGCCTCTTCGACCACTGCCGGGTAAATTACATAACATTTAGGCACTGGCGGACGTTCGAGAGCGATAGCGATCGCAGAGCGCAGCTCGGTCGTTCCCACACCCGCCGCCGCCACTGCCTGCAATACCGGACATCCCAAACGCTCCGACAGCAGCTCGGGATTTATCTGCAAGCCCCCGCTTTCTGCTAAATCCATCATATTCAGGAGGGCGATCACGGGCAATCCCATCTCTATCAGTTGGGTAGTTAGATACAAATTCCGTTCTAAGTTAGAAGCATCGATAACGTTAACGATTAAATCCCGCACGGCGAGCAGATAATCCCGCGCTATCTTTTCGTCGAGGCTAGTTTCCGAGTCTTCGGCATCAAGGGAATAAACCCCCGGCAGGTCGATAACCGCTATTTTTTGACCGTTGTAGCTGTAGTAACCTTCTTTGCGATCGACAGTCACCCCCGGCCAGTTCCCAGTCGTCTGGTGAGAACCTGTCAGGTTATTGAAGACTGTAGTTTTCCCGCAGTTGGGGTTGCCGATGAGAGCGATAGTTGGTTTTTTCATTTTCAGTTTTCCTTTTGACGATCATCTGATTTGGTTTTCAGTAGATGCGTTTTCCAGTGCTTATTACCTATCTAAGAGGTATTGGCGATCGCGTTAATGGAAGCGCAAATTACGCGATCGCGACCTTCGCGTTTTGCCCTATACAAAGCGGCATCGGCAGCTTCCACGACAGCCTCTCCCGTCAGGCCGTGTTCCGGGAAAGTCGCCACTCCGATAGAGAAACTCACAACCCCCAAAGACTGGCCGCGATGCTGAATGTTGAGATGCTTCACCCCCTCTCGAATTTGTTCGGCGCGAGAACGACAGACATCCAAAGGTGTGTCCGGCAGAATCAAAGTAATCTCCTCGCCTCCATAACGACAGGCAATATCTGACCCCCGAATCTGTTTTTGCAAAAACAAGCCAATCTCCCTAAGTACCGTATCGCCCGCATCGTGACCGAAAGTATCGTTAAATTGCTTAAAACGATCTAAATCCAGCATTAAAATACCCAAAGGCAGGCCGCCCAGTTGGGCGCGACGCAACTCCCTTTCTAAGCAAGTTTCCATATAGCGTCGATTAAACAAATTAGTCAGGGGATCCCGAATGCTTTGATGTTGCAAGCTCTCTCGCAGCTTCAAATTGGCTAGGGATAGCGCTACCTGTTTGGCAACAGTAGTTCCCAACTCTTGCTTGGACTGAGTTAATTTCGCTCCTTCTGGGGAACTCAAATGTAGCAAACCAATAGTTTCTCCCTGGGCCGCCATCGGGATGCAGCAATGCTGTGAGGGATGGGGGCGATTCACATTTTTACAAAGTGCCCCGCAGCGATCGCTTCCCAGCACTGATGGCTGACCCATCCGTAGCGCCATGCAGTCATGGGGGCAGAAAAGTTTCTGGATGGAACTTCCCTCCCCCCAACTCGACATCTCTTCGAGAAAGTTTTTCGATTCGCTAATGGCAAATATCCCCCCCGGGAAATCGGGGAATAACTGTTCCATATATAAAGAAATAATCGCGTAAGCTTGTTCCAGGGTGTAGCAAGCCAGTAGGCCATCGTTCATTTCGTTGAGCAAGCGAATCTCTTTGAGAGTTTGTTGCAGTTGCGAGTTGGTCTGTTGCAGTCGTTCGTTGCTTTCTTGGAGTTCCCCAGTGCGCTCTTCTACTTGCGCCTCCACTCGATTTGTATAGCGCTGTAAGGCCAGCAAATAGCTGGTCAAGATACTGGTTAAAACTAAACCGCCACCAAGCACCGACCAAGTTCGCCAATATTTGTGAGCGGCGAAGTAGTCTGATGTTGGCAGGAGTAATAATGAGAAGTAGGTATCGGTCCCAATTTTCACTTCCCGCGTACAAGGTTTTGCCAGCAGATGGGTTCGCCTCAGTTTTCCGAAAGCTTTGCCACCCGAAGAAGTCGAAATCGGACTGAACTCTGGACAAAGCCATCCTCTCCCCGCCAGCTTCGGTTGGTGTTGGGAAACATCGACATAAGTGTGAGTTTTAGGTTCATAAAATACCAAGGGACGAATTTCGCCATCTAAGGAAGTTGTGTAGAGGTAAATATTGAATTTATCCAAGGTTTGACCTGGCAAAGTTGCGTTCAAAATTTCTCTAGTTTTCAGCTCATCTATCGCGCTACTTATAACATTTTTATCATCGATAGTTTCTTCTAAAGCTCTCTTGAGATTATCCGAATCTTCGTGGATAAAATTTTGGAGTTTTTCGGTATCCCACTGCCATGCGACTATACTTGCTAACACCGACAGGCAGATGCCGCCCACAGCTACTATTTTAGCCGACTCATTTCGACATTTGGCAAATTGGACGCGATCGCCAAAATACAGGTTGGGTATTTTTGATTTACAATTACAGTATTTCATTACTTATTTTAATTCCTGCTAATTGTCGATTGTGTTTAGTGGAAATTAATCCACTAAAATTCATACTGTAATCCTCGTTTTTTTGTGATTTTTTACAGTTAATTTTTTCCTGTATTTTAAGCTACACATATCTCCATTAAATTGGGTTTTTGGTTGGTAGATATTTGTCGGATAGGAAGGTTGATTGTAAACTCAGTTCCCTGACCTACTGACGACCGACACCGAATCGTGCCACCATGTCCTTCTACCACAATTTTGTAGGCAATAGACATTCCCAAACCGGTGCCTTTGCCCACAGGTTTGGTCGTAAAAAATGGGTCAAAAATTTTCTTTTGAATATCGGCGGGAATCCCCGGTCCATTATCCGCAATTGTCACCGTCACATAATCATAACCGCCCCGAATGTCAGAAGCATTACCCACAGATGTCTGAATAGCAATCCAACTGGGATTGGCTTTTTTCTCTTCCTGGGAGCGTTGTTTATCGTAGCTTTCTATGGCATCTATGGCGTTAGCAACGATATTCATAAACACCTGATTCAGTTGACCTGCATTGCATTCTACTAAAGGCAATTCCCCGTATGTTTTAATAAGTTTAATCCCATAAATACCCGCTTTTGCCGTCAAGCGATTGTTTAAAATTAACAAGGTACTATCAATGCCTTCGTGCAAATTTACCGCCTGCATTTCCGCCCGATCTAAACGAGAAAAATTTCGCATAGAAAGAACTATTTGAGAGATTCTATTTACTCCCACTTGCATCGAATTTAAAATCTTGGGCAAATCCTCAGCCAAGAAATCTAAATCGATTTCTGAACTAAATTCCTCAATATCTGGGTCGGGATTTGGATAATGACTTTGATAAACTTCAATCAGCTTCAACAAATCTTGCACGTATTCTTTCGTGCAGGAAATATTCCCCGAAATAAAGTTGACGGGATTGTTGATTTCGTGGGCGATACCTGCTACCATTTGACCCAGGCTAGACATTTTTTCGCTGTGAACCAGCATCCCTTGAGTTTCCTGTAATTCTTCTAGGGCTTTTTGCAATTGTTGCGCTTTAATCGTCCGTTCTTCTACTAATTCCTCTACCTGTTTGGTATAGCGCCCCGACACTAGCAAATAGGTAGCCAGCAAACTGGTTAAAATTGAACCGCCCAGGAATATTCCCCAGCTTTGCCAATATTTGTAAGGGGCTAGATATGCCGAGGTTGGCAATAATAAGAGAAACCATTGGCGATCGCCCACCGATAGCGTCCGCTGGCAAGGTTTCCCCGTCGTCTGAGTTTGTCTGAGTTGCCGAAAGGCTTGACCTGTCGAAGAACTCGAAGGAACGCTAAATTCTGGACAAAGCCATCCCCTCCCAGACAGTTTCGGTGGGTCCAGGCGATCCACAATCAGAGTATGGGCGTTAAATTCGTAAAATGCCAGGGGTTCAAATTCACCATCTACACTCTCTTGGTATAGGTAAATATTGAGATTCTCTAGCACTTGTCCCGGTAAAGTCGCCTTCAGCAGTTCTCCGGCTGAGAAATTACCCCCAGTTAAATCTGAGTTGCCATCAATTTGCTCTTGTAGGGCGCTTCTCAAATTCTCTGTACTTTCCCGCAACTCGATCGCTAGGGTTTCTCGTTCTCGCTGCCACACCGCGATCGCCGCCACCGTAGATAAACAAAGACCTAAAACTACTGCCACCTTGACTGGCATATTCCCAGAAGCCTTTTTCTTGGGGCTTTGAGAAGCTGACTGCCAAAGACTGTCTCTCTTCTCCGACTCTTTTCTCATTTTTTTCAGCTTTATTAGAAATAACTATCAATTATACAGCCGTGAATTACACGATTTTCTAGATTTTACAATCTTTTTACAATTGATAACTCTCGATTAAGCTTGTATATCGCACCCACCAAATAAGAATTTTTGTTAATTAGCGCCTCAGTGCAGGCTGGGGATAATGGCTATGGGGGCGCAGCTAGTGGAAGGAAGTTGTGTCAAACCGCATAGCTGCTGTTCAACCCACGCGCTTCAGAGGGAGGGGGAATCAATTATCAATTATCTTGTAGAGGCGGGCTTGATATATCGGAAGCGATCGCGTGCCGCCACTTTGTAGATCATCCGACAATAGGGACACTACCATCATTAGGAAGAAATAGGCGGGGGTCTACCGGAGTTCCGTCAGGTCGGCGAATTTCAAAATGGAGATGGATAGAATAGCCGCCGCCATCAATTTCTCGTCCTTCGTACCCAAAACCAGAACCGCCTCTAATACCGATTAATTGTCCTTGGGAAACGTTATCATTTACCTTGACTCTAATTGACCGTAAATGCAAATATCGGTGTTCCCAACCATCAGGGCGGCGAATATGAATAGACCGACCATCTGCGCCGCTGGTATTATTTTTTACATACTCCACCACCCCATTACTAGCAGCATAACATTCATCAGGAGTATATCCGCCAATATCAACCCCAGCATGAAGTCTTCCCCTCGCATAACCAAACTCAGTTCTGGGTCCCATGCTAGTGCCGCGCATCGGCCATTTCCAACTACTGGAAACAGTAGATGCTGGTTTGGGACTGCTGGCTGGGCTGTTAATATCTGCGGGAGTATTAATGTTTACCGGCTGATTAATGCTGCCTATTTTATCATCTATAATTTGAACGTGAGGGGCGAATATATACCAGGTTTCCCGTTGTCCAGGATGGGGAGGTCTAAATTTAATTTCTAAGTGTCCATATCCGGCTGCTTTATAGTCGGTAATTTCGTATTGGTTGCCAGAATAGATAGAAATTTTATCGGCGGAAGTTAGTTCATGGGCTTGCACAGGTTTCTGTTTTAAGACGGTGTTCTGTTGTATGATAATTTTCATGATTAGTTATCCCGTATTTGGCTAAGTTTAAGTTAAGGAACTAATTATATAGCCCTATGGAGACAGGGAAAGATAGGGAGTAGGGGGGCAAACCCGAATTAACTTGTTAGTTGTTGTATCTGGGTATATTGCCATTAGGAGTAAACTGGGGGAAATGGCTTAACAACTGCTTTAAATTGAGATACTGAGTTAAGGTGAAAGCATCAACTCCCAATTCAGTGCGATCGCTTGCTGCCACTATACCAGCGAGTGAGTGCCACCAAACAGCGACTTGGGCGCTTAATTCTGGGGGCTGTGACCGTAGAGACTGAATAGCGAGTATCCCCCCTAACAAGCCAGTGAGAACGTCGCCACTGCCTCCACGGGCTAGGGCTGGGGTACTTTCTGGGTTAATGATTACTGACTCAGCGGTAGCAATACAGGTTCTTGCGCCCTTTAAAATGACGACAGCGCCAGTTAAACGGGCTGCTTCCCTACTCCCCTCGATAGAGGTATGTGATTCATGATTTAACTGGGGAAACAGGCGTTTAAACTCTCGACGGTGGGGGGTGAGAATGGTTGCAGCCTGACGGTTAGATAGGGTAGTCACGGGGTCTAGTTTGGCTAACAGGTTCAGGCCATCAGCGTCTAAAACTAGGGGTCTATGGCTATTTAATACTGTCTGAATGACGGATACATTGTCAGCGGTTAAACCGGGACCACAGGCGATCGCATCATAACTATCCAAGTTTATATGGTCAGCAATAGAGGCGATCGCACCGTTATCCGTTTCTGGACAACCAATAATCAAGGCTTCCGGTAGTGGAAAACTCAATAAGGGTTTGATCGACTCTGGGACAGCTATTGATAGCATTCCCACTCCACTAGCCCGCGCCCCCAGACCTGATAATAGCGCCGCCCCGGTATAACGACGCGATCCGGCAATAATTAATAAATGCCCCTGTTTATACTTATGGGTATTCTGAGGGAGGGGGATAGGTAAATGAGATCTCGCCAATTCCGGAGTTAGTCGCCTTAGGTCGGGAGACACCCCCAGGACAGCATGAATATCAGTTACAGGGATATCAAAATCAATTAACTCGGAAGTTCCCAACCATGGTAAGGCTTCTTCCCGCAAAAAGGCTAATTTCCATAACCCCAAACAGAAAGTTTTGGTTGCTCTAATAGCTGTTCCCAGGACTAATCCTGTGTCAGTATGGATACCTGATGGGATATCAATGCTAAAAACGGGCTTATTCCACCAGCTATTGACAGTTTCGACTATTTGTGCTAAGTATCCCTGAATGGGACGTTCTAAGCCAAAGCCAAACATCCCATCAATAATTAGATCACAATCTGCTAATTGTGCGATCGCCTCTACAATTTCAATACCCAAACTAGCAGCATATCGAAAATGGTCTGCGGTGAGTGGCTTGTGTTTGCTAAAGGGGGAATATAGCAGGACGCGATAACCGCGATATAATAATTCCCGCGCCACCACCAACGCATCACCCCCATTATGCCCCGGTCCCACCAAAACCCCAATTAAGTTTACTGGTGTGCTGGTATACTCAGAGTGTAAAATCGACAATAGGTGGCGAGTAATATTGAGGGCGACCTTTTCCATTAAAGCTGCCACAGGCATTCCCGCGTCAAAAATGCGAGTTTCTATGGCTTGCATTTGGGCAGCGGTCACAGCAAACTGTTGAATAAGTTGGAAACGATTAGGAGTGCCTGCCATTATTAATCATGCTAAGGGTTTAGGGACTATCTGCCAAAATATATTTGAGCCGAGCCAATTCCCGAATCTGTGAGATAATTTTCCCATTCTTGGGCGAGTCCCAAATTGGCAAAAGGTCCAACGGCTACCAAGGGGTCAGCGAAGTGGTCGCGAATGATAATGCTATTTTGAGGTACACCTAAAGCTATGGCATTTTCAGCAGTCCTAGACAGTTCGGCGGCGGGTGTGGGAATTAATACAAAATAGCCATCAGTATCACTTAGTCCCAGGTTAATACCTGACGCTGCAGGAAGAGGAGTTGGGGTATGAATAGGTAAACCGAGTAACATTTCCAATTGTGTGCGAGAGGCTATGACTTCTCCTCGAATGCGTCTGAGAATTAGTTGACTCAGCAGTTGTTCAGCGTTGGACAGGTTGACAAAACTACCGGCTTGAATTACGGGGACACCCTGATATTGAACAATTTGTGCATTGGGAGATACCTGTCGCACTTGGTCTAGGGATGCTGCCCCAGGTCTGACGTAAACTTGATAAAGTCCTAGGTCAGTGGTGGGGCGAATAAGATTTGGTCTAATATTGGTTTGAATGGGTGCGGTTAACCGTCGCTGGGGGGGGACTACCAGGGGGCTGACATTTATGGAGTTCTGAAATTCGGGAGTATTTCGGAAATCGGTAATTTGGGCTTGAATTCCCCATTGTCTGAGACTGGATACCAGTTGTTGGGCTTGGGTCTGATTGAAATAAATGCCAGCATCAATTACAATGCGATCGCCATATCTTTTAATTATGGCTCCTGGTTGTACCTGTTGGACTATTTCCAGGAGTAAGGGGTTATCCCCTGACACATAGACCCCGTAGCGTTGTTGTTGTGCTAGGGCGGGTAGGGGTGTTAAGGTTAAGTATCCCCCCAGGAGCAATAATGATATCCAGGGCTTCCTCCCCGCCCATCGAAAGGTAAACTGGAACGGGGACTTGTTTTGATTTTCAAGAGAAGTTACAGTCAATTTCAGTTCCTCCATGGGGGGGTGAGCTTACCCAGCCTGAAACAATTATAGCCATATATGGCGGCGTTTCGGATCATTTATATTTGATCAAATTGATAACATCTCATCATCAATGTTGGAAAAGAACATAAAATTTGCCATTATGCCGAGACGACTGGTTTCTTGTGTCCTCGCCGCCTTCCTACCGATTATCCTAGTTTGGGGAGTAGTTGTGCGACCCGCCTGGGCGCTGACGGATGAACAGAAGCTCCTGAGCGAGAGTTGGGGTATTGTGAACCGCGCCTATGTTGATGAGAGTTTTAATCATCAAAATTGGTGGTTATTGCGGGAAAAACAAATTAAGAAACCTCTCAGAAATCGGGAGGAAACTTATCTGGCTATTGAGGAAATGTTGGCGAGTCTTGATGATCCGTTTACACGATTATTGAGACCGGAACAATATCGCAGTCTCCGAGTTAGTACCTCTGGAGAATTGACGGGAGTGGGGTTACAAATTGCTAAGGAGGCTGAGACGGGGGCGCTGGTGGTGGTGACTCCCCTTGATGGTTCTCCGGCTGATGATGCGGGGATTAAGCCGCGCGATCGCATTCTGAAAATTGATGGTTTATCTACTGATAATATGACCTTGGATGAGGCGGCGGCGAAGATGCGAGGCAACCCCGGAACCGAGGTAATTTTAACTGTAAAATCCGCCGAAAATCAGTTAACTAAGGATTTCACATTACTAAGAGATTACATTACACTAAATCCGGTTTTTTACGAACTGAGAAAAACTGAGGATAATCTGGCTTTTGGTTATCTGCGCCTGCGACAGTTTAGCGCGAATGCGACCAGTGAGGTGACTAATGGGATTAATAACCTCATCAATGCTGGGGCGAAGGGTTTTATTTTGGATTTGCGAAATAACCCCGGTGGACTGCTACAGTCGGGGGTGGAAATTGCTCGGTTGTGGTTAAATCAAGGTGCGATCGTGTATACTGTAGATAGGCGAGGGTCTTTAGGAGGTTTTGATTCTACGAAATCGGCTTTAACTGATGCGCCGTTGGTGGTATTAGTTAATGGTGGTACAGCCAGCGCCAGCGAAATTCTAGCGGGTGCGCTTCAGGACAACCACCGCGCTTTATTAGTGGGTGAAAAAACGTTCGGGAAAGGCTTAATTCAATCCCTATTTGATTTGTCTGATGGTTCGGGGTTAGCGGTGACAGTCGCCCATTATGAAACCCCTAACCATACTGATATTAACAAACAGGGAATTAAGCCCGATCGCATTGTAAAAAGCCCTAATTTAATGCGATCGCAATTAGCAACAGAAGCCGACCCCCAATATCAAGAAGCCGTTGATTTATTGAGGTATCAAATGTAGACCTTCTGTTTCTCCCCGGTGTAGGGTGGGTCGCCTTCCCACCCTAAGTTTTCGATGAGTTATAAAACGCCTTTGGAACTGGGAATAGTACCCGCACGACGTGGATCGATTTCTAGGGCCATTCTGAGCGATCGCGCAAAGGCTTTAAATGCGGCTTCAATAATATGGTGAGAATTAATCCCGTCCAACTGGCGAATATGAAGGGTCATCAAACTGTTATTAGCCACAGCCACAAAAAATTCGCGCACTAACTGGGTATCATAGTTTCCTACCCGGAGAGTGGGGATTTCCAAGCCATAACTGAGGTGAGGACGACCGGAAAAATCTAGGGATACTTGGACTAAGGCTTCATCAAGGGGGGCGACAAAATGACCAAACCGGACAATTCCTTTGCGATCGCCTGTAGCCTTAGCCAAAGCCTGACCCAAAGTAATCCCCACATCCTCATTAGTATGATGATCGTCAATATGAGTATCTCCGACGGCTTTAATCTCCAAATCTAATAAACCGTGGGAGGCAATTTGGTGCAACATATGGTCTAAAAAAGGCACTCCGGTAGCCACATCACAGCTACCTGTACCGTCCAAATTCACCGTCACAGAAACATCAGTTTCCCCGGTAGTACGCTTGACAGTAGCAATGCGGTTATCGGTGATATTAGGGTTAGTTGCGGTGGTGGAAGTTGAAGTGCGATCGCGAGTTTGCATAGTCAATAATTAGGGAACTGATACATTTACGCGACATTTTTCCGGTTGTTCCCGGACAATGCGACGATAACACTATTACCCGTTAAGGTAACAGAGGCGGTATCCCGCAAAGCTTTTAGAAAGATTCCAAAAGCACCGTTCCAGTCCCGTGGTAGAGTGAACCCGCACTCAGGACATCGGAACACTTTTGAGCCACCTAGCTGGGAATGGACATGACCACAGTGAGTACAGGTTTTGCTGGTGTATTCTTCGGTCACATCTACAACTGTTCAGTTATTTCCGCGCTTATGTCTCAGGGTTAGTTTGAATCGATAATGCGCCCATGTCAGCATGGCGCGGGCAGTCTTAGACCTGATTAGACGCTTCACCTTGGCAACCATATTGGAAGTCTCGAAGGTAGGCCAAAAAATCAGGCTGTGTTATGGGATGGTCGGGGATGCGACCCAATCAACCAAGAGGTTGAAGTCCTCACCGGGTAGTTATTTCGCCCATTTCAGCTCTATTTCATACCCGAAGGTCTCGCACCATACTTGGTATTATACCGTATTGCCGTCAAATGTTAACCTAATTTGAGATTAAATCATGCTCTTAACAGGGAACAGGGAACAGTTAATTTCACCGCTCCCCGAGTCCCATGATAGATATTGTGGGCTGTCGATATATTTGTGGTTACATTCCCATGATGCAGTAACCAGAATCGACATAAATTATCTGGCCAGTAATCCCACTAGAGAGATCACTGCATAGGAAAGCAGCCGTATTTCCCACTTCAGTCTGAGTTACAGTCCGCTTGAGGGGGGCAATTTCCTCCACATGATGAATCATATCTAAAATGCCGCCAACCGCTGAGGAAGCCAAAGTCCGAATCGGTCCAGAGGAGATACCATTAACCCTAATCCCCAAGGGGCCCAATTCAGCAGCCAAATAACGGACATTCATTTCTAGGGCAGCTTTAGCAATTCCCATGACATTATAATTGGGAACCACCCTGACTCCCCCTAAATAGGTGAGGGTGACAATACTACCACCAGAGGTCATCAAGGGTTTAGCAGCCCCACTCAACTGTACCAGGGAGTAGGAACTAATATCCAAGGCGCGAGTAAAACCCTCACGGGAAACGGTGCTAAAGTCTCCCGATAGTTCCTCCTTACCAGCAAAAGCCAGACAGTGGATGAGGATATCGAGTTTCCCCCATTGGTCTCGGATGGTATCAAATAGGGATGTTACCAGTGCATCATCCTGAACATTACAGGGCATGATGATACTGGGATTAAGTGGTTCAACTAGACTGCGAACCTTTTTTTCAAACCGTCCCTTGTCATCGGGTAGATAGGTGACTCCTAGGTTAGCACCGCAGGAGTGGAGTTGTTGGGCAATACCCCAAGCGATGGATCGCTCGTTAGCAATGCCAGTGACCAGTGCGTTTTTTCCGTTTAAATCCAACATAGTAGATTATTGTATTTGAAAAGGGGACGATCAAACTCCCACAATTGGGGGTTGAAAAAAAGACATTGGGTGGTAAAATCCCTTTGGCGTGCCTAGATGACTCAGGAGCAGGCGGGCATAGTATGCACCCAGTTCACGATCGCAGGTTGCTAATTTCAGGTCAAAATCTTTCCCATCGCCAAAATATGGCAATTTAGTCGTTTTTTCGACACAAACTCCGTTGGCTTAGATATACTCTGGGTAGACATGAAACCAATGACCTGTATAAATGGACTTCCTGAGATACTCACAATTTTGATTCCAGGTCAGGGTAAAAACCTTTGTGCCAGGGAATCACTCTAGGTGAGTGTTAGGGGATCTCCCGTTATAATCTTTCGCTTAACGAGGGAGTCGGTGAACATTTGAAGTCGGATAAAGTCAGAGTCAAACTAGCGCAGTGGTTAAGTGGAAGGAATCGGGTCAGTGACGTATGATAGACCGTTAGCATCAGTGTTCCGTCAAATTGGTGGCGGAGCGTTTCCCCCTGTGGTGGAGAGTTTTGACCGTGGTAAAACTATATTTTTCCCCGGTGATCCAGCCGAGCGGGTTTATGTCTTAATTAAGGGAGCCGTGAAGCTGTCTCGGGTTTATGAGGCGGGAGAGGAAATCACTGTGGCTCTACTTAGGGAAAATAGTGTCTTTGGTGTCCTCTCGCTGATTACGGGTCATAAGTCTGATCGGTTTTACCATGCGGTGGCTTTTACCCAGGTGGAATTGCTTTCTGTTCCCATTGAACAGGTGGAAAAGGCTCTGAAAAGTGATCCCGAATTGTCTATGGTGATGTTGCGGGGTCTGTCGTCTCGCATTCTGCAAACGGAGATGATGATCGAAACTTTGGCGCATCGGGATATGGGATCGCGATTGGTCAGTTTTTTATTGATTTTGTGTCGAGATTTTGGGGTTCCCGGTCGAGATGGGATTCGTATTGATCTCAAATTGTCCCATCAGGCGATCGCTGAAGCTATTGGCTCAACGCGAGTGACTGTAACTCGACTTTTGGGAGACTTACGAGAGAAAAATATGATCTCCATTTATAAAAAGAAAATTACTGTTCATAATCCTGTTACCCTCAGCCAACAATTTACTTGAAAAATTCCGAGCGTGAGTCTGGCGGTCACAGACTGACCAGCAGTTGCTCCCGCCTTGAACTCAAACACAATCGCATACCGGGAGGTTTTGGGGATGATATCGATTCGGTAGTCCCCAGGCTTGCTGTTTTTTTTAGCCTGGAGGTAGGGGTCAGATTTAGCCAATATTCGGTAGGGAAACCTGATTTTTGTGCTAGAATTGGGTTGGGTTTGGCGGTATGGCAAGGGGTGGACAAAAATTCCTCCCCCAATTTGGGCAGAACCTCTCAACCCCAAATAAAAACCTGTAAAATCCTCCGCAGTGGGTTGATATCCGTCGGACTCTAGGTAAAAGCTTGTCTTCGTTAACAGCCCCGAAATGGGGACTAACTCCGGTAAAGGTTCTGGGTGTTCCGCGACGGCTGCCGCCACTAGCCTAGGATAAATCCTTGTAATTTGAAGATACTACCACTTCCCGCCATCAAGTGGGGGCTCGTGAACGAGCATTGATCTAGTCGCCTGGAAATTGATATGACCGCTGCTGTTATTTTTGTTATTGCTATTCTAACTCTCGGAGGGGTGATCGCGGTGGTGAGCGATCGCCTCGGGACTAAGGTGGGTAAGGCTCGCCTGAGTTTATTTAAAATGCGCCCCAAAAAAACGGCGGCGGTGGTGACTATGGCTACGGGAACTATGCTTTCCGCCTTGACTCTAGTGATTTTATTCGCGACCAGCAAACCTCTGCGCCGGGGTGTGTTTACTATTGACCAAATTCAGGATAGACTTAACCAAGCTCGGAGGGATTTGACCCATGCTCAGGTGGAAAAACATCGGGTAGAATCAGAGTTAATACAGGCTCAAAATGAACTACAAGCAGCGGTTGATTACTTAAACGAAATTAATTCTTCTCTTAATAATGCTAAGGTAGAAGTTTTGGAACGTGAGCAAGAATTGAAAAGGGCTCAAAGTCGCCTGCAAAATACGGAGAGTGAATTGCATCAACTTCAGAATCAACTCAGCCAAATGGAAGCGGCTAAAACCGAGATTGAGGAGGAACTTGATAGCATAGAATATCAATTAAGTCAAGTATCTCAGCAAAAACAAGATCTAGAAACTGAAATAGATCAACTGCAAGTAGAACGTCAAGATTTAATCGATCAGCGGGAGAGGGTTTCGGCTCAGATAGAAGAGCGCGATCGCCAAATTGCTGACCAAGATATGGTGATTGCTGAACGGGAAGAACGCCTAGCGGAATTGGAAATAGCTCAACAGCAATTGGAACAACAAAAAGCTAATGCCCAACGGGGTTTTCAAATGCTGCGAGAGGGTAGTGTGGCTCTAAAAAGGGGTGAGATTTTGGCGAGTGGATTGGTGAGAATTAGCGATAAAAATAGTTCTATAGAAACGGTAAATAGACTGCTACAAGAAGCGAACAGGAAGGCCCTAAAATTTGTGCAAATGGGTAATCAAAGTGCTAACCAAGATATGGTGGTGATGATTACTAAAGCGGAGGTGGAAGAACTGATTGAGGAAATTAATAATGGTGGAGAGTATGTGGTGCAAATAATCGCGGCTGCTAATTATTTGGTGGGTGAAAAACGGGTGGCGGTTTATACCATGGCGGAACCGAATCGATTGTTATTTAGCAGCGGTGAAGTAGTGGCAGGAACTTCTTTAAATCCGGCTACGATGAGTTCGGAAAGACTGCAACAGCAATTAGAACAGCTTTTAGATGCTTCGAGTTTTAGGGCTCGTTTTGTGGGGGTGGTAAATGGTTCTATAGAAATGAGTGACGATCGCATAGATACTCTGATTTATTTTATTCAGCAGTTGGAGGGGTATAATCAAACCCTGGAACTACAAGCGGTGGCGGCGGAAGATATTTATACTATCGGTCCCCTGCGCTTGGATTTGTTTGCGCGTCATAATGGGGAAGTGTTGATTAGCACTCGTCAACCGACCCGAAAACTGGATGATATTGATTGGGCGGAGGTTTGGCGATGGTGATTTTGGGTTTTGACCCGGGTCGGGATAAATGCGGGGTGGCGGTGGTAGGGGACAATCAACAAGTTTATTATCATCAGGTAGTGGCGGCGAATGATGCGATCGCTACGGTAAAATCACTCTGTAGTCAGTTTTCGGTGCAAATGGTGGTGATGGGAAATCAAACCACTTCCCAGACCTGGAAACAACAAATGCGTGCGGTTCTTCCCAAGTCTATTCACATAGCCGAAGTTGATGAGCGTTATAGTTCTTTGGAAGCACGCGATCGCTATTGGGAAATGTATCCCCCCCAGGGTCTTTCTCGTCTGTTACCCCAGGGGATGCGGGTTCCCCCTAGACCCATTGATGATATCGTGGCAATTATCCTAGTGGAACGTTATCAGGCGGGAAATTAGTTACGGTAGCCGTCTGCTGAGGTTCGGTTTTAATCACTGTCGATGGTGCTAGTGATATGGCTATAGTATAGTTAAAGATAGATTATTACAGGATCTGGCAAATGAATAACAAGTCAAATGGAGTTCCTGAGTTTTGTGGCGATCGCCTTTCCGGCAGTAATGGATTGTGGCAATATGTGAAATCAATGCCCCCGGAAACAATAGCCCAACTCTCCCAACCTGATCCCGATGTAGCCCAATTGATGGAACATAATCTACTGCAAATACTTGGTGGATTGCCTTCTGGGCATTTTGATGTCACAATTACTACTAGCCGTGAAAATCTTGGTCGCCTTCTAGCTTCTGCGATGATGAATGGATATTTTCTCAACAAAGCTAAACAGCGCATGGAGTTTGAAAAATCCGTTTCTAATATTTACAGTTAACCAGAAAAATTTAGCAGGTCTGGGGAGTCAGTAGAATTGGCTCCCATCAAGTTTTTTGCCTCTTCAGAAAAACTGCCAATTTTGATAGTTACTCCCGCCGACCATAGCGCTAACTAGGTATAAGTTTATAGTAATTGAGAATTGAGATGATCAGTGGTTATCCCCCTGATGGGTTACTGCCCACTACCCAAACCTATAGGTTTGTAAGACAATGTAAACCTAGGATCGAAGCAGTAATTAGTTAACAAGTCTCTGGTGAGAGGACTGCCTCTGTCCAGGGTTATGAGTTGATTAATTTTGCTGTCGGGTGGGAGATAGCTATAACCCACTTTGGGCTGCCCAGCCAAGTCGCACTGGGTAAGTAGAGAATCAGGGTGCATCAAAAAATGAAGAGAATAATTGTGTTACTCGGGCTAGTGGCTTCGACGGGTGGGGGCTTTGCTTTGGTTTCTGATGTATAGCACTAGTCAATGCGGTTAGGACGCAGCCTTGAGAACGGAATCCATGGCATCATGGAGAGAATCAAACTGCTCACGTGCAGTTGCGAATACGGGCTTTCAGCCACGACCAACATTTCTCTATCTTGTTGAGGTCTGGCGAATAAGGCGGAAGATAGAGTAAACGGCATTGAGCTGCCTCCACCAGTTCAGCAATCCGTCCCCCTTTATGAAACGTTGCATTGTCCAATACTAGAGTCTGACCTGGCTTCAATGTTGGAATTAAGATGAACTCCAACCACAACTCAAACACTGTCCGATGACAACAACCCTCAAAGCTAAAGGGAGCTAAGAGTTGTTGATGACACCATGCGGCTATCATACTTACCCTGCCCTGCCTCTTCCCTGATTTGAGTGCATGGAAGCGTTTTCCTTCCTCGCAGTAACCATAAGGGTAATCCGAGTCCTGACTATTCATGCCGGCTTCATCGAGGTAGACCACTTCTTCCGGCTCCATCTGTTCAATCTGAGCCATAAACTCCTCTCGCTGTTGCTCATCACGTTCTTGGTAGCCGTAAGTTTTTTTTTCTGGTGAAGCCAATTTTCTTCAAGGCTCTGGATATGGTGCGAGGAGAGATGTCGTCATCCCAAAGTTCAGCCATTTGAGCTGCTGTTTTGTGGCCATGCTCTTGGGCAAAAGCCTTGAATTTTTGCCAGTCGGTAATTTTGTGGTTATTGCCAGGTCGGTGATGAGGTTTAGGGAGGAAGTCTCCGGTCTGTGCTTTTCTTTGCAGCCAGAGATTAATGGTGTTCCTGCTGACATGGAAAACTTGACTGGCTTCTGTTTTGGGCATACCGTCTAGTTCAATGGCATCAATAACTTTTTGTCTGAGGTCGTAACTATAGGGGGCTGGCATTTTTGGTCTTCTTAGTCATCTCGTCCTCTCCATTATACGTCCTAACTTTCCTGTCTGGTGCTATATTACCTGAGATAGTCAAACTGGGAACTGATGGCATTACCGTTTTTTTAGTCTGGCAGTTAATGAAGCAAAATCAGAAACTGATATCAGAGGTTAACTCCAGAGACAACGAATTAATGAAGCTGATTTACACAATCCTAAATCAATATAGGCAGTACCCAACAGGATTAAGCGATCGCACTAGCCGAATTAACCATCCTAGGGAAAAAGCCAAGGAGTAATTAATCAGACTGACCCAATGGAGGACAACCTACTGGGAAGATGGACAAAATAAGTACAAATTCCCAGCTAGGGCAAAAAAGCGATCGCATTAAGTCCCTTGACACCAATCTGGACTTCTACAATTCCAAGACAACGGTAAACGCTTCTGTTTAACTCAACTCGACCAGGGTGATGATTAATCAAGGTTCATTATCTGCTTTTGAGTTACCAGCCCCAAGTTTTGATTAAACTAGAGATTCGGCGGCGGCACGAATTTCGCTGCGAACTTCGTAGAATGAAGTAGTCGGGGCTTTGGCGAATAGGGGTGTCATTTGATCTAGCAAAGCCTGATATGCTTCACTTTGATTGGCTTCCATGTCTTGGATATTTTCCCAGAAGATAATGGCAATACCACGATCAGTTCCCGGTTCCTGTAGCAAATAAGACCCTTTGAACCCGGTACTGTAGGTTGAAACTGCTTGTTCAAACAGTTCTCGGGCTTCTTCAAATTTACCAGGCTTAAACTCCCCGATCGCAATATAGGCGTGTTTGTGTTTCAGAAAATCAAAAAATTCGGACATAACTAACCACCGGTTATGAGTTGAGAACATTGGACTCCTGGTGCTAGACCAACCGATACATTTTGGCTAACCAACATTCACAAATGCCAGATGCTGAGGTACTTTACGCGCTCTATAGGAAACAAGTCTTGACACCCCCTCTTTTCCGCCACACGGAGAGGAACTGAGCCCAAAACCCATATTAACCCATATAGGTCAATTTTTATCAATTATTCGCTGTTAATTTCCCCTTAATTATCTATACAGCCTTTACCCAAAACACAAAGTACAGTATAATGTATGGGTAGAGTCGAGAATGGAGTCGCCCCCATCCCCTCCCTTTCCCAACCGTACTTGAGACTTTCGCCTCATACGGCTCCTGATGTGGTTGCCCAATTGTTATTGGTATAGTGTTGATTTCACCGCTTGGTCCTTCTTCGTTCAGAGCTATATGCACCACGTAGTCTTTCAACTCGCTCTCGCCGTAAAACTCCTACTTATTGCCGGATTTACATCTACACCGTGGCACGTCTGGTAGGGGTCGAGAATGGAGTCGCCTCCATCCCCTCCCATTCAAAGGGTGCATCTCAGTTAAGAAATGAGTAATTGTACTTAGTGCAACCTTCACCCACAGCCCTACATAATGAGCGAAGCACCACTCACCCTCCCTCTACTCATGGATTCTCAGAAACCAGCTCAACTCCAGCAACACCTTGACGCGATTGCGGCCATTCTCTACAGCGAAGCTAACCCTACTGAACTGACCACCCTTGAAGCCAATGAGAAGAGTGTTCGTGCTCTTACTCAAGAACACGTCTTGCCTCAACTATAGCATAAGACAGGAAAGTTAGGACGTATAATGGAGAGGACGAGATGACTAAGAAGACCAAAAATGCCAGCCCCCTACAGTTACGACCTTAGACAAAAAGTTATCAATGCAATTGAACTATACGGTATGTCCAAAACCAAAGCCAGTCAATTTTTCCATCTCAGCCGGAACACTATCAATCTCTGGCTCCAAAGAAAAGAACACACCGGAGACTTCCTCCCTAAACCTAATCGCCCACCTGGTCATAACCACAAAATTACCGACTGGCACAAATTCAAGGCTTTTGCCTAAGAGCATGGCCACAAAACCTCCGCTCAAATGGCTGAACTTTGGGATGACGACATCTCTCCTCGCACCATATCCAGAGCCTTGAAGAAAATTGGCTTCACCAGAAAAAAAACTTACGGCTACCAAGAACGTTGGAAGCAACAGCGAGAGGAGTTGATTGCTCAGATTGAACAGATGGAGCCGGAAGGGTTGGTTTACCTCGATGAAGCTGGCATGAATAGTCAAGACTCGGATTATCCTTATGGTTACTGCGAGGAAGGACAACGCTTCCATGCCCTCAAATCAGGGAAGAGGCAGGGCAGGGTGAGCTATATGGCCCCATGGTGTGATCAACAACTCTTAGCCCCCTTTAGCTTTGAGGGTTGTTGTAATCGGACAGTGTTTGAGTTGTGGTTGGAGTTCATCTTAATTCCAACACTGAAGCCAGGTCAGACTCTAGTGCTAGACAATGCAACGTTTCATAAAGGGGGGCGGATTGCTGAACTGGTGGAGGCAGCTCAATGCCGTTTACTCTATCTTCCGCCTTATTCGCCAGACCTCAACAAGATAGAGAAATGTTGGTCGTGGCTGAAAGCCCGTATTCGCCACGGTATTGAGCAGTTTGATTCTCTCCATGATGCCATGGATTCCGTTCTCCAATCTGCGTCCTAACCACCTTGACTAATGCTATAGCTGCCACCTCCTCGCCTAATTCGCCTGCCTGGAAAAGCTTCAACAACCACGGTCTAGTTGTTCAAAGTGGTTATGAAGGCACGAATGAGGATGGCGATCGCGAAAGTGTAGGTACATCAATGTAGTTTGGTCTTAGGGGCGGCGGAAAGCTGCCCCTACTGATTTTTAGGGGAGTGTTTGCAGAAATTGTTTAATTTCTAGGTCGCCAGGATTAATTTCTAATGCCCTTTGGGCTGCATCTTTAGCCTCTTGGTCGCGGTTGAGTCGCAGATATGCGATCGCCTCTGCATAGTCTCCCAGGTGAAATAGGGCTTGGGCTTTAGCGGTCAAAGCGGGGATAAAATCAGGTTTGATATTGATCGCGCCAGTATAAGCGATCGCCGCCTCAAATTTGGGAGCATGATTTAATCTCAAATTAGGTTAACATTTTACGGCAATACGGTATAATACCAAGTATGGTGCGAGACCTTCGGGTATGAAATCGAGCTGAAATGGGCGTGGGGACTACCCGGTGAGGACTTCAACCCCTTGGTTGATTGGGTCGCATCCCTGACCATCCCATAACACAGCCGGATTTTTTGGCCCACCTTCGAGACTTCCAATATGGTTGCCAAGGTGAAGCGTCTAATCAGGTCTAAGACTGCCCGCGCCATGCTGAAATGGGCGCATTATCGATTCAAACTAACCCTGAGACATCAAGGGGAAATAACTGAACAGTTGTAGATGTGACCGAAGAATACACCAGCAAAACCTGTACTCACTGTGGTCATGTCCATTCCCAGCTAGGTAGCTCAAAAGTGTTCCGATGTCCGGAGTGCGGGTTCACTCTACCACGGGACTGGAACGGTGCTTTGGGAATCTTTCTAAAAGCTTTGCGGGATACCGCCTCTGTTACCTTAACGGGTAATAGTGCTATCGTTGCATTGTCCGGGAACAACCGGAAAAATGTCGCGTAAATGTATCAGATCCACATAGGCGATCTGTTCCGGTTAAAATTGGTGACGGGAGAAGGGGGTAGCCATCTCCGAGATACCGATCTAGGATGCACGCACAGAAAAAATTTAATTATATGAAAGTAGAATCGATTAAAATCGAAAACTTCAAACGATTTCAGGACCTAGAAATTTCATTCAAGAATAATATTCTGGACGAGGTGAGCGATCGCTATCTGATCCTCGGCGATAACGGAACAGGTAAAACGACCCTCTTACAGGCGATCGCCCTTCCTTTAGCCTTAGCAACTGGTCGGATTCGAGATGTAGCAGATTTTAACTGGATCGGTTTCCTTCCCGGTCGCCATTTTAGGTGGGGATCGCCAAAGATTGAGATGCAGATTTTATTTGAGGAGGAAGAATTAAAAACCACTTCTGAACTGGCAAAAAAATGGTACGATGCTCAACCTGACGAATTCAAAGAAATGCGGGAATTTGTCGAACCGGGAGATAGCCGGAGAGTGAGTCTTCTGTTAAACGGTGATTTTTGGAAAGCTGGAGATACTCCCGCAGAACGCGCCCAATTTAGAGGAAGATATTATGCTCAATGGTTTATCAATAGGAGAGAACAATCTGTCCGACATTATTTTGCCAAACTTCCCGGAGTTTTTTGGTTTGACCAGTTCAGGAACTTAGGTTCCCATTCCAAGCCAGACAGTAGCAGAGACAATCTCAACGAAAGTAGTAGTCAAGCATCCTTTGATGTGGGAGTCGGCATTTTACGACAATACCTGATTGATTGGCACAGAAACCAAGAATCAGGAATTGGCGATTATTCAAATAGTTATTTATTGCAGATAGAAAGACTTTATCAAAAAGTTTTTCCCGATCGCTCATTTGCTGGGATAGAAAAACTGCCCACTCAAAATGATCCGACAGGTTCAGAAACTTATTTTCTGCTGAATGATGGATATCGAACCTATGACGTTCAAGAAATGTCAGCCGGAGAACAGTCTGTTTTTCCTTTGTTATATGAATTTGTGAGGCAACAAATTGCTTATTCGGTGGTCTTAATCGATGAAATAGATTTGAACTTACATCCTCCGGCTGCTCAATATTTTGTATCCCAACTGATGAAAATTGAACCGACCTGTCAATTTATTATTACCACTCACTCTGACTCGGTGAGCAATGTTGTTGGAGAAAGTGAAACCTACCGTTTACCGGGAGGAACGCTGTGTCTGTAACCAATCTCTACTGCGAAGGAGGTCCTAAAAGCATTGATATTCGAGTCATTCGTCAGTTATTACCCAAATGTGAAATTCACCCTCTCGGTGGCAAAACTTCCAGCTTTCTGAGTAGTATTATCGCCGACCGTGACCGACAACCAAATTTAGCTTGTTTGGTCGATCATGATTTCGATTGTCAAGATTGGCCAATAACCAATGAACCCATTCGATGTGTATATGACCAAATATGGGTCGGTTGGGCGTGGGAGAGAAAAGAGATTGAAAACTATTTAATCGATCCGGTAGTCGTCCGAGAGGCATTAGGAAAGAAAGCACCATCAGACTCTGAGTATCAGAATGCTTTAGACCAAGCAGCCCAGAAAATTGCTGCATATTCGGCGGCAAGAACTGCTTTGGCTTGCGAAAAATTCAAGAATTTGTGGGGTGACAAAGTTCGACAAGGACATTCATTCCCGCCCAAACTCGGCGAAGATTACTGCGAAGTAAGGATAGCTGAAATTGTTAGAAAATATAAGGGCGAGAGAATTGTGTCAGAGAAAGATGTGCAAGGGAAATTCAGGGATTTACTTCCTAAATTCAAATCAGCAGGATCTCGTTTTCAAAATTATCTCCATTATTTTGCGGGGAAGGATTTACTCTACGCCATGAGAGACAAACTCGGTGATTGGGGATTTGAAGATAGTTCAAATAAAAAGCACCCAGAGGAAGTATTCATTGAAAGAGTTGTGACTAGAATTGAACGCACAGATGGGGTTTGGGAGTGGTTACCAGAATGGAAGAAACTCCGTCAGTTGATTGAGGAGACTGATTTTTCGGAAAGTTGAAATCAATTGGGGGAAATGGCGATCGCGAAAGTGTAGGTACATCAATGTAGTTTGGTCTTAGGGGCGGCGGAAAGCTGCCCCTACTGATTTTTAGGGGAGTGTTTGTAGAAATTGTTGAATTTCTAGGTCGCCAGGATTAATTTCTAATGCCCTTTGGGCTGCATCTTTAGCCTCTTGGTCGCGGTTGAGTCGCAGATATGCGATCGCCTTACCTAACCAACTTTGAGAGTGGTTACTATCAAGATTAACAGCGCGATTATAGGCATTAAGGGCTTGTGCGTAACGTTGAATTGCCATAAAGATTTGACCCCTTAAAACCCAGGCTTCCCTTTGGTGAGAATTTTGATGGAGAGACTCATCTAGCCATGCGATCGCCTCTCCATAGTCTCCCAGGCGAAATAGGGCTTGGGCTTTAGCGGTGAAAGCGGGGGTAAAATCAGGTTTGATATTGATCACGCGAGCATAAGATCTCGCCGCCTCTGGGTAGTCATCTAGGTGATTCATTAAAATATTGCCGCGTAAATACCAAATCCCATAATCATCAGGTTGAATTTGTAGGAGGCGGTCAAAGGCTTGTAAGGCTTCCTCGTGGCGACCGAGAGACATTAATAGCGCCCCACGATCGCGCCATGCGGGATGAAAATTAGGTTGGAGTTGGGTAGCGCGATCATAGGATGCGATCGCCTCATCGTATTGACTCAGGGAGGATAACGCATTGGCGCGACCATACCAAGCCGGATAAAAATTAGACTGTATGTTAATCGCCCTTTCAAAGGCTTCTAAGGAGTCTCGCCATCTTTCGTGGCGATAAAGCTGATTTCCGCGATTGGTCCAGTCGATCGCGCTAAAGCGATCGCTAACTGGGGGAACCTGCATATAAGCCGAAATAGATTGTAATTGGCGGGGGGTAGGGGGGTCTGGTTGGCGATCGCTGATATTGAGGTTAAGGGGAATCCCTGATTGCAAAAATCGGTTGACGGGAATACCTGCACTGTAGCCTACTGTAACTCGATTGCTGGTTCCGGTGATCTGGTCTATGAGGATTTGACCTTCTGACATTCCATGAATACCAATTACCTGACCTTGGGTGTCTAAAATCGGCCCCCCACTCATACCTACCTGGGTGAAATTGGTATAAAATAGGTCATAACCACGGGTGGTGGGTTCTTTGACAAAGGCGAGTTTGTAGGCTTGGCTAATTAGTAACCCGGCGGTAAATAGGCGGGGCTGAAATTCTGGCCAGCCGGAAATGAAAATATGTCTGGATTCAGCATCATAATCATAATCGGCAATTTGCGCCAGAGGGTAGGTGCGATCGCTACTAAAGGCTAAAACTGCTAAGTCGATTCCCGGTAGTCTAATGACGCGATCGTAGTCTAGGGGGTATTTTTCGCCGTCATGGGTGATAATTATGTATTCATCGGGACTGCGGACAACATGGTTAGCTGTCAGTACATAATACAGGTCTCCCTCACGGGCGATAATTACTCCTGAACCGGGGTTGATACCGTTGATCGAGACGGTGATTTTTTCACTTATGCGATCGATTTCTTCTGCCATTAGGGCGATCGCATTACTGACCGATAACAGGGTGATTACTCCGGCTGCTATGATAGCTTGCACCGGACGCAAACAATTTTTAACTAGACTCATGGCGCACCTATGGAAGTATTGACTGGGTAGGAGTCTGAACCTATCCCATTCCTTACTTCTGAGGATTTCGGATTGATCCGGTTGAGTTAGCAGTTATAGGGAACTCGCACTGTCGGGGGCAATTTCAACGCCTCCTTGCTGTACTATCTTTTGGCGATCGGTAATTAGATCGCTGAGGGTTTCAACATTCTTGATTCCCATATCATGACAAGCCTTTTTTAAGCTGCTAGTAAAGGCTTCTATATCTTCTCCATATCCACAATTGCGGGCGGCTTCCTCTAGTCCCTGTTTCGCACTGGATTTGGCACAATCTACTAGATCAGTTCCTTGTAATCTGGGGGGATTTGACATAACTATTGTATATATATTTGCACACCATCTCAATTATAGCAAATTGTATCTGAATTATTATCTATCTGTGGGGGGATATTTTCTAACTAACTATGAAGACTAGGCTATGGCGGGTTAAGACCATGACCACAGCCAGTCTGGGAACTCGTGGCTATATCTAAAAATCAGTTAAGCTGTTATCGGTGAATGGTAAATCTTGATTAAGGTAGTTAATTTCCTGTTTTTCCATGTCATTAATGCGGTGAATATAGTTGCGGAGAATTTGAGAGAGACGACCATCATAAAAACGATGGAGACTGTAGTTAGGTCTGGCTGGAAAACCGCGACGCTGTTTATGTCGTCCTCCCGCCCCGGGGTCAAAGGATTTAATCCCATGATTAATCCCCCATTCAATAGGGGAATAATAACAAGCATTAAAGTGTAAACAATCGACATCTTGTAAACTTCCCCAATAGCGACCATATAGGCGATCGCCTTTAGTCAAACAGAATGACATCCCCATAGGTTGGCGATCGTCTAATTCAGTATATGCAGCTACAAAAACCACCCGGTGACGATAATCATGGTGTAACTGTTCAAAAAATTTCCGAGTCAGATATTTACTTCCCCACCAGCCAAATTTATCGCAGGTACTCGCATAAAAATCATACATCAGCGAAAACATAGATTTAGGGATATCATCACCCGTCAAAATCCGCATTTCCAGCCCCACTTTGTCTAAGGCTTTTCGTTCTCGTTTGATATTACGGCGTTGATTAGCATTAAATATTTTTAAGTAATCATCAAAACTATTATATCCTTGATTTTGCCAGATATAACTATGATGCAACCAAGGGGTAAATCCCTGTTTTTCCAGAGTAGACTGCCATTGACGATCTACATAAAGAAAATGGCAGCCCGAAATTTTATGGTTAATACAAAAGCGATCTATTTCATGCACCATTAACCCAGTAATTTCCTCCTCATCCTCCGAGGGTGCAATTAAAAATCGATAGCCTTCTGCTGGTGTAAAAGGTGACATCCCCAACATTTTGGGATAGTATTCAATCCCCAATTGATAAGCCAAATCAGCCCATTGGTGGTCAAAAACAAATTCACCGCGACTGTGACCTTTGAGATATAATGGTGCGGCCGCGACTAATTGAGAATCTCGCCACACTGTCAGATGATTGGGCAGCCAACCCGCCTGTCCCGTGGCACTACCAGAAGCCTCCAAATTATGCAGCCAGTCCCATTCAAAAAAGGGAGTTTTCAGGGGTTGGGCGAGTTGATCCCACTCCGACTGAGGGACTTCCGAAATTTGACTAATCCAAGCTACCGAATACGGCGATTGATTTGAGTGTAAGGTATTCATGCTGAAAATTAAAAGCGCTATGATATTCTAGCGATTTTAATCGGGAGCAAGAATTTAATCCAAGATTTGCTTTACATCTTAGGACAATAAGGTACAATACCCAAAAAGATTCGCAACTCAATAATGAATATACGGTCAAACCCCAGACCATGCCAAATTTCCCTGACGACATACTCATCAAGTTGGATTCTTCATGGTAAAATCCAATCATGCCTTACAAAGCTTTCCGGACAAAACTAAAACTCAATGACCGTCAAGCCACCTTGATGGCCAAACACGCGGGTTATGCTCGGTTCGTGTTTAATTGGGGATTACACTTATGGAGGTCAGCTTATGAAGAGGGACTCAAGCCTAATATCAACTCCATTAAAAAGGTTTTTACGAATTATGTGAAACCTGAATATCCTTGGATGTCCGAATTGTCTTCTAAAGTTTATCAATATGCCTTCATTAATCTAGGGGATGCCTTTAAGCGCTTCTTCAAGGGAATAAGTAGTTATCCTAAATTTAAGAAGAAAGGCTACCATGATAGCTTTACCCTTGACAATTCCGGAAAGCCATTCAATCTGTCAGGAACTCGCCATAAGCTGCCTTTTGTGGGCTGGGTTTCTACATTTGAGGCTCTACCACCCAGTCTAGTTAAGAAAGTCACTATAACGCGCCAAGCAGGTGACTGGTATATGAGCTTTTTTGTAGAAACCACACCAGAAATCACACCGAAATTCCGAGAGAGAATCGGGGTAGACCTAGGAATTAACAATTTGGCGACTTGCTCCGATGGGACAAAATTCTCTAATCCCAAGGCTTATAAAGCAGCGACCAAAAAACTAGCCAGATTACAACGCCATTTAAGTCGCAAAGTCAAAGGCTCAAAAAATCGGGCTAAATGTCTCTTAAAAGTTCAAAAGCTACATCAAAGAGTAGCTAATATTCGCCGTGACACGATTCATAAAATAACTACTTTTTTGGCTAAAAACCACAGCCAAGTAGTCATTGAAGATTTGAATGTGTCTGGAATGCTGAAAAATCATGGTTTGGCGGGTTCTATCGCTGATGCTTCATTTTATGAGTTCCGTCGTCAACTAGGTTACAAGGCAGAACGTTATGGTTCAAAGTTGATTATTGCCGATAGATTTTATCCATCCAGTCAACTTTGTTCTAACTGTGGCCATCGTCAAAAAATGCCCCTAGTCCGTCGGACTTTTGAATGTCCAAACTGTGGCCTGAAGATTGATAGAGATTTGAACGCCAGTATAAATTTAGAAAAATCGCCTGGTTCCGACGATTACACTTGTGGACGGGGTGCTGCCGACAGTCCCGGACGAAGCCAGAAATAAACATCAATATCGGGCTATGTCCGGTTTTGTTTAAGTTTTATAGAGCAGATTTAACCCGATAGTGCAGAAATACCTCATCATCTACCTGTTGGACACTCAACAATTGTAAATGGGGTGCGAAGCGAGATAAAAATCCTTCTCCGTCCACCGGAGTGGGTGATGTGGTTCCCCCCAAAATTAGGGGACAGACTGTGAGTTGAAACTCATCGATCGCATGGTAAGCCATTAAAGATGCCACTAGCTGACCACCACCTAAGACCGCTAGTTTCTGTATACCTCGGTCTCTCAGTTGCTGTAACGCTTCTGACCAGGTGATCACTCCATTGGAGTCGTCAGCGACGATCACTTCGTCGAAGTGGTCGGAAAATCGTTTCCAAGGCTGACCCCCTAAGAATGTGGTCAGTAACCATTTGGGAACAGGCTGTTGAAAAAATTTGAGGGTTGGGTTAATTTTTCCTGATGCGGAACAGACTATTTGAGCTGGTTGGGGGGGTTTTCCGTTTTTTTCCCGCGCGCCTAACAATTCTGTTGAAGACACCCTTAAAACTGTTCCATAGGCGGCGAGAGTGCCGTTTCCGAACAGTACAGCGTCGGCTTGGGCAATTTGTCGTTCTAGGTGAATTATATCGGCATTAGAGCCAAATCTGGCAGGCGATCGCATCGGATCAGCAATTTTGCCATCCGCACTCATGGCTAAAATAACAGTAGTGTAGGGTCGGGTGGTTGGAATTATCTCATCCATAAGCGCCTAGTTTTGGCTCTCAACTTGCCATTAGTGATCTTAAAACAGGGTCTCACCAGATGCAAGACAGTAGATCTAGTTTAGATATACTAGCCATGATCTACAGATCGGCATTAATTTCCGAAAATAGACATCAGATTTAATTCTATGATTTCATTGTTCCCTAAAGCTATCTTAATTATCACTGTCCTGACTATAGTTAGCTATCTCGTTATCTGTGTTGGGTTACTTTGGTTTCAAAATCGGTTGATTTTTTTCCCATCTAAGACCATTGAAAAAACTCCCGATTTGTTAGGTATGCCATATCAAGAGGTTTGGTTAAAATTCCCCGATTCCACATCAGAAAGTGAACAGATTAATGGTTGGTGGATTCCTGGCGATTCCGACATGGTGATTTTTGATTTGCATGGAAACAGTAGTAATATTGGTGGTAATTTAGGCTATGCCAAACAATTTCATAATCTGGGATTTTCCGTGTGGTTGATAGATTATCGAGGTTATGGTTGTAGTAGCGATCGCTTTCCCTGTGAAAAACAAGTTTATGAAGATGCCGAGTTAGCTTTTAATTATTTGGTTAATGAGCGGCAAATTTCCCCCAATAAAATTGTCGTATTTGGGCATTCTTTGGGAGGTGCGATCGCTATTGAATTGGCGACCAAACACCCAGAAATTGCCGGATTGATTATCGAAAGTTCCTTTACTTCTATCCTCGATATGGTCAAGGTAAAGAAACAATATGGAATTTTTCCAATTAATTGGTTATTGCATCAAAAATTTGATTCTATTGCGAAAGTTCGGGAATTGAAAATGCCGATTTTATTCACACACGGGACCGCTGATGAGTTGGTTCCCGCCAGTATGAGTGAGAAGTTATACCAGGCTTGTCCTGAACCCAAACAATTGCTGATGATTCCTGATGCTGATCACAATCATGTCAAAGAAATGGGAGGCGATCGCTATCAGGAAACCATCAAGAAATTTTTGGAAAGTCTGTAAAACAATTTTATCTATCATGGGTCTAAAAGCGATCGCCCCATCAATTTAACCCGATTTATCTGGGAATTTCATAATTGACATTTAAATCATTCATCATCTCTAAAACCTGTTCAATAGCTACTGATTGCTGATTAATATTGAGAGAAATAGTCTGAGAATTTTCTACTATACTGTTAATCCCATTAACCACCTCATTAAATCCGGTTTGACTTTCCTCTGTGACTCGGACTGTAGAACTCATCGCTTTTTTAAGATCATGTACTAAATTGTTAATTTCTGCCGCTGAGGATTTACTTTGATCAGCCAGTTTACGAATCTCATTCGCGATTACATTAAATCCTTGTCCACTATTATGGTCAGCTTGTACCGCCTCAACCGCAGCATTTAAAGCCAATATATTAGTTTGATTCGCGAAATTACTGACCATAGTAGATATTAAGCCAATTTGGACAATCTTATTGTTTAAATCCGAGATTTTATCGGCAAGTTTATTCACCGTTTCTTGTAAACAATCATGGTAATAACTATCCGCATATTCGTGATCACCTTTAATCAAATATAATACCTGTTTAGCTGCTACTGCTGCCTTAGAAGCCTGTTCAGCCGAACCCCTAGCTGAACTGTTTAACTCATTCATAGTTATCGTGACTTCATGCACTAACATTTTTTGATTTTGTAATGTTCCTTGTAATTCTTTGTTTCTATTAGATATCTCCGCAGCCATTAAGTTAAAAGAGTGAGCCAAAAAACCTAGTTCATCCTCTCTATCATCTGCAAGAGACACATTATAATCACCTGCGGAAATTTTCTGAGTCGCATTAATTAGTTGTTGCAATGGTGCCGATACTTGTCGTTTTAAAACCACCCAAACTAAGACCATTAATGATAATAGTAAAATCACTTCAATCAGGATATTTGTCAGCACAAAATTTAGGGATTGTTTTCTTAAAATAGACCGAGGAAAAACCGTAACAAAATACCAGTTAAGACCAGGCATTTGGCGAAAAACTAGGTATTGATCATCTTGATAATTAGGTATGATAAATTGATTTGGGGGAGCATTTTTCACTAATTTAAATATATTCATTAAGTTACTATCCTGCAAGTTTTGGATCTTAACTGTAGTAGTGCTATCTTGAATTTTATCTATGAGGTCGGGATGAGCGATTAACTGACCATCTCCTCTAAAAATTAGGTTATATCCTCCTTCAATATGATTATTAACTGTTCTTTCGATTAACTGATTTAGGGTGATGTCATGACCAAGAGTTCCTATGGTTTGACCATTATAATCAACGGGGGTTGAAGCCGTGACTAACCAAAGCTGACTGACTGGTTCATAATAGGGTGTAGTCCAAACGGTTTTTCTTTGAGGATTATTCTCAGGAGTGGCGACTAAATACTCTGGTTTTTGGGGCATATAAAAGTTAGCATCAGCTTCTTGAACATAATTAGGAACTTGCGGCCAATAAACAATAGTAATATTCTCCGGGGTCATAATGAAGGTACTATCAAAACGATTATGCCACGCACTACCGTAGGATTCGATTAACCTTTGTAAATCAATGACTTTACGACGAATTTCTGGGGTGATTTCTAAGGATTTATCAATATACACTCCCGCCTGTCGTTGACCATCAAAATTGGCGGGGTTGTTACGGATAACGCCGTCCGGGTATCGGATCAATAAATTATTAAATTCCTCTTCTAAATTGGCGGGGGCTGGTTGTGCAAATTTCCTCAGAATTTCCGATTTCAGGATAGCATGATTATCCGCCGCTAAATCAAAGATTTGCTGTTCTCTGGCTACTCTTTCCACCACAGACTCTTCTAGTTGCGTTAATTTCTGATTTCTCAATGCTGATATCGCTTGCATATAATTAGCGATCGCACTAACTGTCACGATTAAAGCTGTACATACAGTAATCTGAAATAAGGTTTTTTGACTTAGAGAACCTTTGGGGGTCAACTGGGAGTTTGGTTTATTTGGGCGAGGGTGGTTTAACATAATTATATGAATTGATTAAGGATTGAGGGTTCTGTGATGATTTGCTGTGATTATAGCATAACCATTATGTTGGCTTTATCCCAGTGCTTATTTAATATGTAAAGTTTTGGTAAAATTTGCTCACCCCAGTGATGGGTTTGTATTAAGTCCATGTAGGCTGAAACGCTATGATTACATCCATAGCCCGCCTTAGACTAGGAGAATTAACCTTAGCCCCTTCTATTTGCCATTATTTTTGCACAAACTTAATCATGAGAATAAACTTAGTTGTTGAATTTGAGGGGGGACGGTCTGAGGTAATGCAGCATCTGCTATAGTTAAACCTCCTTCTAATAACAGTCTAATGTTGTCATCATGAGAAGCAATTTTAACTTCGGTTCCCTCCGGCTTAGGTATCATTAAGATAACTTCTTCGCCACCAATACCCTGGTCTGAAAGTAAATCGGCACTATGGGTAGTAATAATAACTTGCCGTTTTTTAGACCTTTGTAGTCGATATATTAGGGCAGGTAGCTGGTTGATAATTCCCGAATTTAATGATAATTCTGGCTCCTCTAGTAATAATAAGGAATCCGATTCTAACAAAGACCAGAGTAGTCCAATTAGTCTTAATGTACCATCAGAAAATTGGTCTTCCCTTTGTTTTCCGGCTTGGGGTTGCCAATGTTCATAAATCGCCTCTAAATGAGGGACACCCATTTCATCTTTAGTATCAGTTAAATTTTTTAACTGGGGGACAGCTAACTTGAGGGCTTCTTCAATTTTTTTGAGTCGTGATCTGCGAGTTTTTTCGGGTGTCTTGGCTACCCTTTCTAAAAAATTTCTGCCAAAGGGATCTTCGGAAAGTCCGGGGGTAGCAAATGCTTCGGGGTGGCGAACTAATTGGGGAATTATATGTAGGTATAAAATCGATTCTAAAAATTTGGCAATGTCTCTAAATTGGGCATTGGCATTAATTTGCTCTAAATATGTTTGGGTAAGTCTTAACTCATCTCGTTGATCATCTTGATCAGGTCGGTTGATAATTTGTTGGTGGTGATGCCAGACTTTTTCATAAGCAATAATGGGTTCATTTTTCCCACCTTTCCTCTGTTTAAATCCTATGGCGTATTTCCAAAGGGGTGCTGTCCCATTGGCTGGGGATAGATGGATTTCGATTTCTACATGAGGATAACGACGGGCGGAAAGACTCCGAATTTGAGAAACTCCACCTCGATCGCTTACCGCTTTTTGCAGACCGCCGCCGGGTTTGGCTAAATCCCTTAAAAATCTGAAAGCATCGAGAAAGTTAGACTTACCACAGGCATTTGGACCTACTATAAATATGCGATCGCATAAGTCCACCTCAACCGCACGAAAGTTGCGCCAATTTTTCAGGATTATGTGTGATATAATCATCTAAATGACCATAATTTTGGCTATAGTATAACTGAATATATCTGCGGTGACTGGATAATCGGAGACGGTGGCGACTGCTCAAGTTTAGTCAAAACTTGCTAAAATCGCAGTTATGAGAACAGTTATACAGACATTGGCTATGGAAAATAATCTAAATACCAACATCAGTCCCACTTATATTCAACAAGAAGATGCCCAGGAAATTTTACAAATTGCCATGGCACGCGGTCAAGAAACTGGGGAACTCACCCGGACCCAGTTGGAGGAAATGGCAATAGAGTTGGGAATTAGCCCCGAAAATTTACAGGCGGCAGAATTGGAATGGCAGACTCGGAAAGTCGAGTTAACCGAAAAACAGGTATTTAATCAGGAACGTCGGCAAAAATTACGGCAAGATGCTGTTAAATATGCGATCGTTAACTCTTTCCTGATTTTATTAAATCTGGTGACTACCCAGGGTATGGCTTTTGCTTTAACGATCGCTTTACTATGGGGTCTAGGATTGAGTTTGCAAGCCTGGAAAGCCTATCAAACTCAGGGAGAAGCATACGATAAAGACTTTGCCAAATGGCGGCTGAAAAAGCAGTTAGGCAACTCCCTAGGAATGATTGCCGATCGCGTCATTAAGGGCATTCAATCATAATAGTTATCAATGAATTGGGTATTGGGGTTTAGCTGACGGGTTGGGGTTGGGGGTTCCGGGTAGCCGATGCCATATTGTCGCCGAATATGATACAATCAGAGTTTGTCTTGTTAAATTTGAGTTTAATCTGGTCATGGCTGTTCCAAAGAAACGAACCTCTAAATCAAAGCGGAATATGCGAAAAGCGACTTGGAAGCGCAAAGCTAGAGTCCAAGCCGAAAAAGCCTTATCCCTAGGTAAATCGGTCCTTACAGGTCGATCCGCAAGTTTCGTCTATCCGACAGATGATGAGGAGGGCGACGAGGAATAACCCCGGGATGTTGGTTCAAAAGCCGGATGTCAGTTTGTGTTGATGTCCGGCTTTGGGGTTATTTTTGAACGGCTGATGGCAGAATCAACATAGCATCACCAAAAGAGTAAAAGCGATATCGGTTCCCGAAATCATTGGGCGGTTGTTCTAAGGCATCCTGATATAATTTCATCAGTCTTTCGCGACCAATTAAAGCGGATACCAACATCAGTAAACTCGATCGCGGTAGGTGAAAATTAGTAATCAGTCCATCAATGACCCGCCACCGATAGCCAGGATAAATAAATAGGTTAATTTCCCCGCAGTAGGGTTGAATGCAGCCATCGAGAGAATTTTGGGCGGCTGCTATGCCTTCCAAGGTCCGCACTACCGTAGTTCCCACGGCAATGATGCGACCACCACGGGCGCGGGTTTGATTAATTTTATCGACGGTTTCCGGGCGCAATTCCACCCATTCGGCGTGCATTTGGTGGGTGGTAATATCCTCAACTTCTACGGGGCGAAAAGTCCCTAACCCCACATGAAGGGTGAGGAAAGCATGATCAATGTGGTGGTCTGAAAGTCGTTGGAATAGTTCTTCTGTAAAGTGTAACCCGGCGGTGGGTGCAGCTACCGCCCCAGGGCGCGTCCCATAAATAGTTTGATACTGTTCCGCCACAGCCTGAGAATCAGTAACATAGGGAGGAAAAGGGATTTCGCCAAATTGATCTAAAATGGAAACCAAAGATTGACCTTGGGGAACCTCAAACTTGAGCAACCTTCCGCCCGTACCGGGGTTGGTATCAATAACAGTAGCATAGAGTATTTCGCGGCCAGATTTGGAGGGAAACTCTAGGCGATCGCCTATCTTAAACCGTTTTCCGGGCTTGACCAAAGCTAACCAACAGTTTGGGGCTTGTTCCTGTAGCAATAAAATCTCGATCGCCGCCGAGGTACTCTTGCGACCGTAGAGACGGGCGGGGAGTACACGGGTATTATTGAGAATCAGTAAATCCTCTGGTTGCAATAAATCGGGTAAATCCCGAAATAAACGGTGTTGATGGGACGGCGGCGAATCCACCACTAACAGGCGGGATGAGTCCCTAGGGATTACTGGATTTTGGGCGATGCGATCGGGAGGTAATTCATAGTCATACCCCTGCAAAGTTCTATCTAATTTGTCCACTACTTCTGTCAATCCCAACACTAAAATCGCTGATCTGGGGTAAACTTGGGTAGAATCCCCCAGATCAGATTGGGTGTTTTCCCCCTATTAAAAGGGGTAAGATCCCGCAATGATATAAGTATAGCCTTGTCAAAACAGGAAATACAGAACAGGGAATAGGGAACACCAGAACGGGGAGTAAGGAATTTTTCTGAAAGCCTCTGGCTGAGACCTAACACCCGACACTCGAAACCTAGTAACCGATACCCTAATAACTATTGCACTGTCGCAGCAGTGGGTAACAAGTCCTTGACCATTGAGGAGTTGCAAGCGGGTGGGGGAGACAGCAAGACGCGGGAGAAAAACGGAATGGAATATCTATATTACCTTGCCAATACGAGTTTAACACTGAGAGTTGTTGATTTTCTTAGGGGTGAAACTCAGCTTCCGGTCAAGTTTATGACCGTGATTCATCAAATTGACGGCTGGATCGTCAAAGTTAAGATGAGTGAATATTTAACGCCCCACCAACACGGTGATTTTAGGGCTTTTATGTACGAATTGGGGATTCCCTATGAACCCGACATTCGCATTCAGATGGCTTTGTGGGCCTTGGAAACGGGACAATCTCCCTTGAGTGTGATGCGTCGCTACCAGGTGGCGGTGGTTTCTCATGGTAGCCCAAACCGAGAGGATATTGAAACATTCCGCACTCAGTTTGTTAGGGGTCTGGGGTATTGTCCAGAGGCTTTAGCCTGATCTTTAACTTGATTTTTGGGCTGGAAGTTGCGCCGATTTCGCTCAGGGAAAAGCTGATTCGATATAGTCTTCTAGGGTAAGCTGATAGGCTTCTATGTCGATGGGTTTACCGGGTGTCACAATCTGAGATGATTCTTTAGTCGGGTTCTGTGCTGCTGGGTTCTGGTGTTTACATCTAACTAGGGCGACATCGAATCGACAAGGATGATTGCTGAAATGGGGATGGGTGCTTAAAAAGTGTTCTGCAGTTCGGATCAGTTTGGCTTGTTTGGTCGCCGTAATGGCTAAAGCACCGTTTGCGTCCCAGTTTCCGCGACTGCGGGTTTTGACTTCTACAAAAATTATGGTGGTTTCTCGATGACCAATCAGGTCGATTTCTCCCCAACGACAATGATATTGATGGTATGAAATCCGCCAGCCTGTTTGTTGTAACCATTGCGCGACGAGTTGTTCTCCCAGTGTTCCTATATGACGCGACATTACAGTAAACTCAATTATAGATTTTTGGATAGATAGATCAAAAGGTATGGGTTTCTCGTTTACCAGGATAATCAATAGGACAATTCTCTCGCGTATAGCTGCGATCGCTTTAATTTTAGGGATGGGTTGGGCAATAATAGCTACTATTACCATACCTACTGTGGCGATCGCGGAAAACTACGAAAAACGCAATCTGATAGGCGTGGACTTCTCAGGACAGGACCTCAAGGACTCCGAGTTTGATTTTGCTAACCTACAGGGTAGCAATTTCAGTCATACCGACCTACGGGGAGTTAGCCTATTTGGGGCGAAAATGCAGGATATTAACCTAGAGTCTGCTGATTTACGTCTTGCTACCCTAGACACGGCGCGGTTAGTTAGGGCTAATCTCACTAATGCTTTGCTGGAGGAAGCCTACGCCTACAATGCGGATTTCCGTGGGGCGATTATTACTGGGGCTGATTTTACTGATGTCATGTTGCGTCGAGATCAGCAACAACTGCTTTGTGAAGTGGCGGACGGTACAAATCCAGTCACGGGACGCGATACCCGCGAGACTCTCTACTGCGATTAAATTAAACTGCTCTATAAAACTTAAACAAAACCGGACATAGCCGGATCTTGATGTTTATTTCTTGCTTCGTCCGGGACTGTCGGCAGCACCCCGTCCACAAGTGTAATCGTCGGAACCCGGCGATTTTGGTAGGGGTCGAAAGGAAAGTCACCTTTCCCAACTCCCATTCAAAACCGTGCTTGATACTTTCACATCACACGGCTCCTGATGTAGACACCCTATTGTCAGTAGGAACAGGGTTACGACCCCCTGCTTTGTGACTTCAACTTTAGGAGCTATATACACCACGTAGTCTTTAAACTCGCTCTCGGTCATAAGCACTCTTACATCATCGCAGTCTCTATGTCCACACCGTGACTAGTGGGCATATCCCAACCATTACAGTTAGGCATTGGCTTTCAGTCACATCCTTTCCCCTTATGGGCATACGCTTACACTTTTCACTACTCTACAAGATGTACTCGTAGAGAGCCCAACAGGGGTTTAAACGTTCCATATATATGGGCATTCCATCTTTAGATTTGTCCTATCCACCGGGGTACATTTAAAGGTCTGTGTAGGTGATGCTAAAATTACCCTACTTTTCCCCTTGCTCTTTTGAACGCAGCGTATCAACCTATTTCGCTGCTGTATAATGACGATGGTTCAAGCCGGACATTCGGTTTCCCTAATCATGGATGGTTGGCAGTGGTCGCCTATAGTAGTAGGTTCTACATCACGCCTTCCGTTCCCCGCTTCAATCCCAGATTTGTGATTTCTGAAACTGGGGGTGGCTACCGCCTTTACTCTTTCCCATAATCGCCCCAAGTGGGTTAAATACTCCTCCTTGTAGTATACTTGGATGGAACATTGCGATTTCTTAGAATGGGATTGACCCTGAGTTCCCTGCCTTGCTTAGTGTCATAACTCACTAAGCGTCGGGACATATATATATTTAAGGGGTAAACTAATAATCTAGTTATAGTAGCAGCCGGATTGACTAGTTTAACTCCCTCTAGGAGGTTATTTCAGGCATTGCAGCCTTATTTCACTCCTAAACGTCTCGCACTCTAGGTTTATACTGGCATTCAAGTCACGATCTATCGCCAGACCGCAGTTTGGACATTCAAAAGTCCGACGGACTAGGGGCATTTTTTGACGATAACCGCAATTAGAACACAGTTGACTGGATGGATAAAATCTATCGGCAATAATCAACTTTGAACCATAACGTTCTGCCTTGTAACCTAGTTGACGACGGAACTCATAAAATGAGGCGTCCGCGATAGAACCCGCCAAACCATGATTTTTCAACATTCCAGACACATTCAAATCTTCAATGACTACTTGGCTGTGGTTTTTAGCCAAGAAAGTAGTTATTTTATGAATCGTGTCCCGCCGAATGTTTGCTACTCTTTGATGTAGCTTTTGAACTTTTAAGAGACATTTGGCCCAATTTTTCGAGCCTTTGACTTTGCGACTTAAATGACGTTGTAATCGAGCTAGTTTTTTGGTCGTTGCTTTATAAGCCTTGGGATTAGAGAATTGGGTCCCATCGGAGCAAGTCGCCAAATTGTTAATTCCTAGGTCAACCCCGATTCTCTCTCGGAATTTCGGTGTAATTTCTGGCGTGATTTCTACGAAAAAGCTAATATACCAGTCACCTGCTTGGCGCGTTAGGGTGACTTTCTTAACCCAACTTTCGGGTTGTGCCTCAAATGTAGAAACCCAGCCCACAAAAGGCAGCTTATGGCGAGTTCCTGACAACTTGAATGGTTTGCCGCAATTGTCAAGGGTAAAGCTATCATGGTGGCCTTTCTTCTTAAATTTAGGATAACTGCTTATTCCTTTGAAGAAGCGCTTAAAGGCATCCCCTAGATTAATGAAGGCATATTGATAAACTCTAGAAGACAATTCGGACATCCAAGGATATTGAGGTTTCACATAATTCGTAAAAACCTTTTTGATGGAGTTGACGTTAGGCTTGAGTCCCTGTTGATAAGCTGACATCCATAAGTGTAATCCCCAATTGAACACAAATCGAGCATACCCCGCGTGTTTGGCCATCAAGGTGGCTTGACGGTCATTGAGTTTGAGTTTTGTCCGGAAAGCTTTGTAAGGCATGATTGGATTTTACCATGAAGAATCCAACTTGATGAGTATGTCGTCAGGGAAATTTGGCATGGTCTGGGGTTTGACCGTATACTCATTATTGAGTTGCGAATCTTTGGGGGTATTGTACCTTATTGTCCTAAGATATAAAGCAAATCTTGGATTAAATTCTTGCTCTCCTAGTTGGCTTCCTGAGACAATAGTTCTTTCAGGTTGATTGTGGCGGCGACATCATCTGGGGTGGCTTGGGAATGGCTTTTCCGCTTGGTGTAAGATATCAACGCTGGGATGGAGATGCAGATAGCGCCGTTTACCAAAGCTAACAAAAGTCCGTAAGCCATATAATGATCCATTAATACACGCTCCTAACACATCTGGTTGATATATTTTCAATCATTATCACATTATGGATAGTGAAAAAGCAATGGTTTGAGGTAAGAATTACTTGTCACTCTCATAAGTTATCTCAATCAATCAATCAATGGTTAGAGGGTGAGTATTTATACTTATTAATTGGGGTTGATTTCCGAGGATTTGAGTTAAATTAGCGACTACTAAGATGCACTCAGTTTAGCTAAATTTCACTATAGCACAGATGGCTGTAAAAATATCACCTTAATCTGGGGACAGGTTTATAAACTCTCCCAACGGAATGATCTGGCTGAATATCGACTACTAAATCAACTCGATCGCTATCTGTTAGTAGAGGATTAATAAACAATTCGGGATGTAAGGACTTCCAAAAGTATTCGACAAATTGATTGATTTCTGTGTCGGTCATTCCCGACTTACCCGATGCTTTCATCTCCTGTTCAGCTTGTGCGCGCCACTGTTTGGATAAGCGATAATCAACGGGGTTGAGAACTATTAATCTATCCAAACGTTCCCAGAGGGGTAAATACTCTTTTAATTGGTGGTTAATTTCTCGCGCAAATTGGCGATCGCTATCAGTACTAATAGGGGGTGGTGGATGATTAAACGCCTGGTCTTCTACGGGTTTACATCCCACAAACCAGCCCTCAAATAAGATGATATCAGGTGCTTCTATCTGTTGGGGTTCTATGCGATCGCCTTCTCCATTCCAGAGAGACTTATCAAACCGGGGAATAGTTATTTTTTGTCCGGGTGTAGGGTTTCGGAGTTGGTCAAGAAGTTGTATTCCGATGTCAATATCATGAGTGCCGGGGGGACCTCGCCAGATTAAACGGGGATCTTGTTCTCGCAGCCTTTGACGATCGGCGTAAGTCTTATATAAATCATCAATAGAAATACTAATGGCTTGATAGTTAAGTAGATTTAGAATCCGAGAAATGACAGTTGTAGTGGTAGTTTTTCCGGTTCCCTGTCCGCCTAAGATTCCCTGTACTAAAGGACGATTAAGAATTTGTCTTAACTGAGATAATTGCATGGCTAATGGTAGCCAAAATTCCCACAATGTGGGTAGCTGTTCCCAGAGAATCGGTAAATCTGGATTATGTTTAAGGAGCGATCGCCCTAATTGATAACGTTGTCTAATTGTAGTTTCTAGCTGTTCGTGAGTGATACCAAAAGCCGCCATGTGTGCGGGATTATTTAATTCGTGTCTCAGCAGTTGTTGCCAATGTTCGGGGGGCGGTTCGCTACCAGTTGCCAAAGATTGTAAAATTTCTATCATGATTGAATAATCTCTAAGAACCCAGTAAAAATGCCAGCAAAAATAAACTATAAGTCATGCCAATTTTCAGACTATTAAGGAGGTCTAGCCATAAAGAATTGATTTCACTGCGAGGGACTTTGCGGTAAGATAACCAACTAATCCATTCGGTGACTAGGAGGGTGATAAATGCGACGGTGACATCCCAACTTCCGGCTTGTCCAACTATTGTGGCGATCGCCACTCCCAGGAAGAAGCCAAAAAGTAGGCTAATCAATAATACGGATATCCGCCGCCAGGGGTTACGAAACCATTGCAAGGTTTGCTGGGCGATCGCATCAGTAAATCTGTTTAAACGAGTGTTTTGCATAGAAGATTATAGGCAGCGATATGTAAAATATACTGTAGGATGAAAGTATTATAACGGCGGTTGTGGCATCAACTCCCGGCATCAGCTATATTTGTTAGTCTACAGGTGTCCCAACTTGCTACCAGTCGGCTATAACACTTGTCCCAGATAACGGATTTTATGATCACTTTGACAATTTACTGAGGTTTGACCATTGAATTTGTTTGACGCACCCAATATTAATATACTTTGGGGAAACCTAATTGTCGAGGAGTTAATTCGCAATGGGGCGAGTTATTTTATTGTATCTCCTGGTTCCAGATCCACTCCTTTAACTGTGGCGATCGCTCGTTATTCCCAAGCGCAACGGCGAGTTTTTTTAGACGAAAGGGGTGCGGCGTTTCATGCGATCGGCTACGCGAGGGCGACAGGAAAGCCAGCGGTTTTGGTCTCTACTTCTGGGTCGGCTGCTGCTAACTATTTCCCGGCTGTGATTGAGGCGGCTACGGATAATTTGCCGATGATTATTATCTCGGCTGACCGCCCCCCAGAATTGCGAAAAACGGGGGCTAATCAAACTATTGATCAGGTCAATCTTTATGGTGATTATGTACGTTGGAAATTTGATATACCCTGTCCTGATGAAAAGATTTCGCCGACGTTTGTTTTAACGACTATTGATCAAGCTGTTTATCGTGCCAAGCGATCGCACGGACCTGTTCACCTTAATTGTATGTTCCGCGAACCCCTCGCCCCGACTAATTCAGCGATTACATTGGGTTATACTCTCCCCCTAAAACCTTGGTTAAATAGTGGTAGGGCTTGGACAGATTACCCGATACCTATGGTCATGCAAACTGACGACAATATTCATGAAATATCGGCAATTTTAAACAACACAAAAAGAGGAATTTTAGCCCTGGGAAGATTAAACACCATGGCACAAATTCGCGGAGTTGAAAAATTTGCCCACAAGCTACAATTCCCGATTTTTGCTGATATTCGTTCAGGTTTAAGGCTGGGAAATACCATTGATAATCAGTTATTTGTAACGGATATAAGACTGAGTGACGACCCCCTGGAAACGGTGATACAAATAGGCGATCGCATTTTATCAAAACGGTTTTTAGAGTATTTACCAACCCACCCACCCCGTTACTATATTATGATAACGGACTCCCCCAGCCGCCACGACCCCGCCCATATTGTTTCCCATCGCATTGAAAGTAATATAGAAAAATTATGTGAGTCATTATTACCTCTTTTAGCGCCGAATCTTTCGGAAGATTGGCAGGATAAATTATGGCTTAAATCCCTCAAAATTCGCGAAACTATTGACAGCTATTTAACTAAAGATTCCACCTTAAATGAAATGGCGATCGCCCATTTAGTCTCCCAGCATATCCCCGCCGACAGTGGCTTATTTTTAGCCAATAGTATGCCGATTAGAGATATGGATGAATATGGAATTTATGGGGGAAATTCAGTCAGAATAGCAGCCAACCGAGGGACTAGCGGCATTGATGGAATTATCGCCTCTGCTGCTGGGTTTTGTCAGGGTTTAAATACTCCCACAACTCTGCTAATTGGCGATTTGGCATTCCTCCATGACCTCAACTCTTTATCTATGGTTAATTCCCTGAATCATCCCCTGTGGATTATAGTGATTAATAATAATGGGGGCGGGATATTTTCATTTTTACCCATTGCTAAATTTAATGATGTATTTGAAAACTACTTCGCCACTCCCCACAATCTCCAATTTGACCAGGCTGCCAAATTATTTAATCTCAACTATTTCTCACCCCCAACACCAGAGGAATTTGTGAAAGATTATCAACAGGCGATCGCCTCCCAAACTTCGGCGATTATTGAAGTGCAGACTAACCGCAAACAAAATCAAGAATTGCACCAAGAATTGGCGGACAAAATCCGCGAAATATCATGGAGGTTTTAGCCGTCGTATTCGGTGAAAATTTCTATCTCTAATGTATCTTCGTCTATGCTGATATAAAGAAGATTCGGGCGACAACAAACCTGGCAATCTTCAATATAAGACTGTTGACCTCCCGCACTAAAATCGATAAATGTGACATTACTTTCGCCACAATAGGCGCAGGTAAATTCAGCGGTATTTTGCATAATTTTCACACTCAAGTTTAGTAACATCGTGGCGATAGCGGAACATATCTTGAAGACGGGAATAAACCCACCAACTCAAGGTATTGTCAAACACGGAGCCACCTGGTAAACTAAAAGCGATCGCATCAGTTAACCGAGTGCGATTATTCACCTCCGAAAATTGGTGTCGGTGTACCCAAATAGCCATGGGACCCTGTTGCTGTTCATCAGTAAACAGTTGGTAAGGAATGCACTCAGTATGCACCGCCACCCATGGCACCGAAACTGGACCAAGAGATAGCAGAAATTCCGATCTAGCCCCCACCTGTAAACCCCCTTCCCGGCGGATAATTTCCACAGGTTGCCAAGGTGGGGTCAGCAACTCCAGGATATCAGATCGGCCGTGAAAATTCCAAACCACATCAACGGGGGCGTTAATTAGGGACGAGTATTGAAAGTGCAGCATAAAAACACCATACCAAATCAAAAGTTGTAGCAATTTTTACCAAATTATATCGAGAAATTGGTTAAGATGAAACCCATGCTATCGTTGCCATATTAAAACCCCAATTTCTATGCGTTTAGAGCAACTTCAAGCCTTTTTATCTGTTGCCGAAACCGGAAGTTTTCAAAAAGCAGCAGTCCAGTGCAACGTGACGCAATCAACGATTAGTCGCCAGGTACAGGGACTAGAAACGGAACTGGGTTTACCCCTATTTCACCGTAGCAACCAAGCTAAATTGACGGTAGGAGGTGAAAGGTTTTGGCCCTATGCGCGGAAAATTTGTCAGGCTTGGGAAAATGCCCAACAGGAATTAGCGTCATTATTAGCGGGACAGCAGGCGGAATTATGCGTGGCGGCTATTCACTCCCTTTGTGCGTCTTATCTCCCCCCAGTTTTGCAAAAGTTTTGCTATGCTTATCCTGATGTACAATTGCGGGTAACATCATTAGGAAGCGATCGCGCTTTAAAAGTGCTAAAAGATGGATTGGTTGATGTGGCACTTGTCATGAATAATCGGGCTTTTACGGCTAGTTCCGATTTATTGGTGGATATTCTCTATAAAGAACCGATACAAGTATTAATGGCAAAAAATCACCCCCTGGCGCGATATAATCATGTTCCTTGGAAGGAGTTAATTATCTATCCTCAAGTGGTATTTAAAGATGGCTATGGAATGCAGCGTTTAGTACAGGAAAGATTTGCTCAAGCTGGCGCTACTCTCAAGGCGGTTTTAGAGTTAAATACACTGGATGCTTTTCGGGGTGTAGTCCGTCAGGGAGAAGTAATTGCACTGTTACCACGTTCAGCATTAGTAGAAGCGGCGACGGATAGCAGTTTAGCGATTAGAACGATCGCACCTTTTGAAGGGACTATAAATACTAAATCAGGTTCCTTTTATAGTGGTGGATCTGACTTGAGTTGGACTCGGGAGGTTGCCATTGTCACCAGTCGCGATCGCCTGCAAATTCCCCCCATACAATATTTCTGGAAATTGGTACACGAATTAATCCCCCCAGAGGTAGACTCAGAGTTGGAAGAATTGGGGATAAAATGCTTAATTGGTTAACATCAAATAGCTAACAATTCCTAAAGGTATCCGCTTTCGATTATACTGGTTTTCTCTTCTGTTCACTACCACAACAGCAACTTAAATGAGCGATCGCTTTAGAACATTACTGAAAAAAGTGGGAAGCGGAACCCACACCAGCGCAGCCCTAACTCGCGAAGAAGCCGCCGAAGCCTTACGCATGATGTTACAGCAAGAAGCAACACCCGTACAGGTAGGGGCTTTTTTAATCGCCCACCGCATTCGGCGACCCACGGGAGAAGAATTGGCGGGAATGCTAGATGTTTATGCAGAATTAGGACCTCATTTAACTAATGCTGTGCGTCCTCCGATGATTTTAACTCATCCCTATGATGGGCGATCGCGTACTGTTCCCATGGCTATTCTCACCGGGTTAATTCTCAGCGCCGCCGGAGTCCCAACCATTTTACATGGAGGCGATCGAATGCCGACCAAAGAGGGTATTTGTTTACATGAAATTTGGCAACAATTAGGCATAAATTGGGAAGGAATTAGCCTAATTAGAATGCAGGAAATCTTCCAGACGACAGATTTAGGATTTATTCATCTTCCCACCCATTTTCCCCTAGCCATGAACCTAGTTGGACCCCGCCGAGAAATTGGGAAACGTCCGCCTATTGCTACATTAGAGTTAATGTGGTCTCCCTATTTAGGAGATGCAACTATCGCCTGTGGCTATGTTCACCCCCCCACGGAATCAATGTTCCGAACCGCCCTAGAATTGCGAAATCAGCGGCAATTTATCACGGTTAAGGGATTAGAAGGTAGTTGCGATTTACCCCGCGATCGCACCTGTATTATCGGCATCAACCGCCCCAGTATAGACAACCCGGAAACCTCGATTTTTGAACGTCTGTTATTGCATCCCCATGATTATGGTTATGGGGGGAAAGAAGTTGCTCTTAATTCCCTAGATGAACTGATTAATAATATCAAGGCTGTCTTGGAGGGGGAACCGGGAGAGTTAATGCAGGCTGCCATTTGGAATGGGGGTTTTTATCTGTGGTGTGCGGGAGTTTGTGCGGACATAGAAACAGGTCTGAAACACGCGCAGGAGTTACTAACTCAAGGGATGGTAGCCCAGAAATTAGAAGCGATCGCCAACAGTTTATAACCACCCATACCAATGGTTTAATTATGGGGCATAATGCCCCATTTGTCAAGGTAATTAATCCACCCCTTGAATAGGTGCAAAACCTTGTCGCTGGATGTTCTCGGTAATAGTGCGAGGTTCCAAGAATTGCAGGAGATAATCAGGTCCCCCCGCCTTGGAACCGACACCAGAGAGTTTAAAGCCACCGAAGGGTTGACGGGAAACGATCGCCCCGGTAATTCCCCGGTTAATATAGAGATTTCCCACTTCAAAATCAGCCTTAGCCTTCTGAATATGAGAAGGGGTGCGAGAATACAAACCCCCAGTCAAAGCATAATTAGTCCCGTTAGCAATATCGATCGCCTCATCAAAATTTGAGGCTTTAATCACCGCCAAAACCGGACCAAAAATCTCCTCTTGGGCAATTTTCGCAGTAGGAGAAACATTAACAAACACGGTCGGACCGACAAAATACCCGGTAGATGGTGCATCTAATGCGATCGCCATTTCTGCTTCTTGTTTACCCATCTCAATGTATTCTTTAATCTTGGTTTGGGCGTTATGATCAATCACCGGACCCACAAAGGTACTAGGATCAGCCGGATCACCCACATTAAGCGATCGCACCGCTTCCACCAACCGCGACACAAACACATCATAAACAGGTTCTAAAACCACCACCCGCGAACAAGCAGAACATTTTTGACCCGTATAACCAAAAGCGGAATAAACAACTCCCCCGACCGCTTGATCAAGGTCTGCACTTTCATCAACAATAATGGCATTTTTGCCACCCATTTCCGCCACTACTCGTTTAAGGTGTTTTTGTCCGGGTCGCAAAATCGCCGCCTCTGCATATATCCAACAACCCACTTCCTGAGAACCTGTAAAGGTAATCATCTGAACATCAGGATGTTTAACTAAATGAGCCCCCACGGTTGAACCCTTACTAGGGATAAATTGAAACACGCCATCAGGAACCCCAGCTTCCACCAAAATCTGGGCAATTTTCGCACCAATAATAGCAGAAGTTTCCGCAGGTTTTAACAGGGTACAATTTCCCGTGACTAAGGAAGCGACAGTCATCCCCACCGGAATAGCTAGGGGGAAATTCCAGGGAGAAATGACTAACGAGATACCACGAGGTTGATAGGAATAGCGATCGCTTTCCCCGGCTGTATCATAAATATAACCCTGGTCTAGCCGTTCCATTTCCGCCGCATAAAAAAGGCAAAAATCAATAGCTTCCGACACTTCCGCATCACACTGAGATAGGGCTTTCCCCACCTCAAACACCATCCAGGCGCATAATTCATGGCGACGTTGTTCTAGCAATTCTGCCGCCTTCCGTAATACAGCCGCGCGTCGGCTAACGGGGGTCTTTTTCCAGCTAGGAAATGTAGCTTTAGCAGCAGCGATCGCTTTTTCCGCTTGTTCAATATTAGCCAAACCAATTTTGCCGACTATTTCCGTAGGTTGAGCCGGGTTAACGGAATCCACAAAATTCTCTGTATTTTCCCATTTACCATTAATCAGAGGTAAGTAGGTTTTACCCAACTGCGATCGCACATTTCCCAAGGCAGCCAAAGCGCGATCGCGAATAATTGCATCCGCATAATCACTATCCGCCGCATTAGGAAATACAGGTTTCCAAGTCTGGTGAATTGTGCTATCATTATCACCAACAGGAGGCGCTAATAGTTCTTCTAAAGGTCGCTGTTCTGAACTTTGGCGAATAAAAGAGGAATTAGCCGTATTTTCTAACAGTCGCCGAATTAGATAAGACATCCCTGGTAGTAGTTCACCATAGGGACAATACATCCGCACTCGATAACCTTTAGCCGCCAATTGTTTGGCGAGTTGGTCTCCCATACCATAGAGAACTTGCATCTCAAAGGCGCGTTGGGGTACTTTGAGGGTTTCCGCTATAGCGATCGCTTTCGCCTGGGAACGGACGTTATGGCTACCGATAGCAGAATAAATATAGGCGTGATTTTCCAACATTAATTGGGTCAGCCTTTCGTAATTAGCATCAGTCGCAGCCTTATCATTAAATACTGGTTGCGGCCAGTCATTTTGCATCGCCTTGATAGTTTCCTGGTCCCAATAAGCACCTTTTACCAGTCTAACCGTCACCGGATATCCCCGCAATTTTGCCCATTCAATAATGCCTTCTAGGTCTTTGGCGCTATCGCGTAGGTAGGCTTGAACCGTGACACCGATATCAGTGCGATCGCGGAATTCCTCTTCCATTAACAGATTTTTGAGGATGCTTAAAGTTAGGTCCTTATAGGCGTATTGTTCCATATCAAAATGCACCGCCGCCCCAACTTCTTTCGCCCGTCTTAATAAAGTGCGGATGCGATCGCTTACTTTCTCCTCACTTCCCTTAGCATCAAGCGGGTCAAACTGCGAATAAAAAGCCGTCAATTTCACCGAAACCTGTACTCTAGGAATAGGGTTTCCGTCCGCTTCATCAATTTGGGGAACTGTTGACCACCGCTGCGCCGCCGCCGACAGTTTTTCCATTAATTCCAAGTAACTATTCAGATACGATTCCGCTTCCGTTTCCGTAATCACCGCCTCTCCTAGCAGGTCTACAGTAAAGCCTAGTTTATCTTTACGCAACCTTTCCAGAGTTTTGATAATTTGCGGAATATCCGCCCCCGCGATATATTTCTGAGCCAGCGTTTCTACAGCAGGGGCTACTGTCGTAGCTGCCATTTTCCCAGCTACCGAGTCAGGGTTAGCAAAATTAAGCAGCTTTTTCAGCGAGTCCGGGAGTTCCACCTCTTCCGCCGTCAGGTATTCCTGAAGGTGAGCCGCAATTTCCGGTTTACTCCGCAGCGCCGGTAAACAGTCGATAAAATGAAACAATTGCACCCGCAAACCGGGGTTAGACATCGCCCAGTCCAGGATTTTGTCATCAATACGCATCTGGTCCTGGATTTTACCAAACAGAGATTGTTTTTTCTGTTGGGTCGCCGCTAGAAGTTCTCGGGCGATTTCTTGGGTTTTGGGTTCGTAGGTATTATTAGATAGTTGTGCAACCACAGGTTATTGAGTATCAGAAATGGTGAACATTGATATCAGACCCGCCCTCAAACGGACGGGGACTCCCAAACCTCACGATTTGGGTTACGGCGATCTACCCCCAAAGGGACAGATTTAATCTTCTGGGGTCTAGCCGAGCCTCAACTCCTAGGGCGAGAAGCGCCGCCAAAATCTTCATGATCTTCCCCCATTTTTCGTAAAATCCCCCCTCTGCCCACTAATTTTATCATGAATCAGGAGCCACCATTCACCCGCCTTTATCCCTGGTTTGGGGCGACTGAGAGATTCCCCAACCCCTCCCCCTCTTAACTCCATTTAAATCTGCCGTTTGACATCCGCCCCAAATCGCCCAACCCTGATTAAGCTAAGGTTTCTCACCAATTCAGCGCCTCTCTACCCACACCGCCATAGTCACCCTTACTCATGCGAATCATGCGAATCATGCGAATCATGCGATCGCCACTAAATCAGTCCCAAACCCCCGCCTTAGTCATCAAATTTTCCCCAATCTCCAAATCTATGATAAAATCAAAACCATTGATTTTTATCTGGATTCCATCCCTCCCAGAAGTTCCCACTATTGCATTAATGGGACTAACTTTTGGGATACGTCTGTTATAAAAATGCTCATGTACCCCCAAAATCACCCTTATTCTAAAATTAGGGTCGGGGGCACCTTACCCTATTTTGAGGAAAACCAGATGAAATTAGCCGTAAAATAGCTTGTCATAAAAAATTTGGTTTTTTATTCCAAATCAGTAATTTTGTGTTATCATCAATTAGTTTATTGTTATCTTTCTTTAAGATATCTGGTGATTAACCGATGATAAAAAAACTTTTTTGTTCCACCCTGTCTGCTAGTTTTTTAGCAGCTACCATGTCAGGTTGCGCTCCAGTGGCTGAAACCGGGGAAGTTGCCTGCGCTGAAGTCACCGAAGCCGACATTGCAGCATTGTTCGATCGCTGGAATAGTTCCCTAGCTACCCTAGATCCTGATCAAGTAGTAGCTAACTATACCCCCACAGCCGTATTACTGCCAACTGTTTCCAACACTCCCCGCACCGACCATGAAAGCATTAGAGAATATTTTGTGGACTTTCTGCCAAATAACCCCCAAGGAGTGATTAACAGCAGGACTATTGCCATTGGTTGTAACAAGGCTCATGACGTGGGAGTTTATACCTTTACATTTACAGATGACCAAGGACAAACCACCGAAGCAGTAGCCCGCTTTTCCTATGTTTATGTCTATAAGGATGGTGAATGGTTAATTGATCATCACCATTCATCCTTAATGCCAGAAACTGTCGCTAATTAGGCTTCCCATCAAATTGCCTTCTACATTCTGGTGTATCTAGCCATCCCTTGATAATCATCGATATCACACCCATAAAAGATGGCTAAATATGAGCTTTTGATAGCCGATGCTCCAGAAATTTAACCCTCTGAGAGTGTACAGGCAAGGCAGGCCTTGTCTGTACAGCCTTTGAGTCAACCTCCCATGTATCGGGAACTATCAACCTTTCGAGCCATCCTCCGGTTTCTGAAAAACAGACGCGATCGGTTTGGCTTGCTTATCCGTTTGGGGATAAAACTTAAATTTCTCCATAGCCATACTAGCCGCTTGCACTACAGACGGATCGGGGTCTCGCAAACCCTGTTTAAGTATGGGAATCACGCGATCGCTTTTAATCATACCCAGAGCATAAATTGCCTCTTGACGCACTTGAGCGCTACTATCTTGGCTGAGTTGAGTTAAAGTAGGAATCGCTTGTTGGATTTCTGGACGTAAGCCATGGGTGCTTGCTAGTCTACCCAGAGTCGCGGCCAATTGAGTGCGTATTTCTGTATCTGCGTGTCGAGTATAGCCAACCAGGTTAGCAATAGCTGACAGGTTTTGTGACTCTCCTACTTTAGCGATCGCTATCAGCAAGTCTTCCTTTTCATGGCTGCCATGTCCAGTAACTTTCGGATTTAGGGGAGGCTTAACCGAATCTACTGCCATTAAACCATCAGCCATCACTGATTCTTCTACCTCTTCCACATCTTCAGAAACTTCCGACACCTCTGCCGCCACTTCCGTTTCTTCTGGTGTCTCTTCTGGTGTAGCAGCTTCTGTCGGTGTCTCCGAGACCATTAAACCATCAGCCATCACTGATTCTTCTACTTCTTCTACATCTTCAGAAACTTCCGCCGCCACTTCCGTTTCTTCTGGTGTCTCTTCTAGTGTAGCCGCTTCTGTCGGTATCTCCGAGACCATTAAACCATCAGCCATCACTGATTCTTCTACTTCTTCAGAAACTTCCGACACCTCTGCCGCCACTTCCGTTTCTTCTGGTGTCTCCTCTTCTGTAGCCGCTTCTGTCGGTATCTCCGAGACCATTAAACCATCAGCCATCACTGATTCTTCTACCTCTTCAGAAACTTCCGACACCTCTGCCACCACTTCCGTCTCTTCTGGTGTCTCTTCTGGTGTAGCAGCTTCTGTCGGTATCTCCGAGACCATTAAACCATCAGCCATCACTGATTCTTCTACCTCTTCCGACACCTCTGCCACCACTTCCGTCTCTTCTGGTGTCTCTTCTGGTGTAGCAGCTTCTGTAGGTGTCTCCGAGACCATTAAATCATCAGCCATCACTGATTCTTCTACCTCTTCCGACACCTCTGCCACCACTTCCGTCTCTTCTGGTGTCTCCTCTTCTGTAGCAGCTTCTGTAGCCTCTTCCGCTTCACTTTCTGCCAACAAATCAGGCAAAAATTCCAAACGCTCATGCAGCGACTCTATCATCTGCTCAGTTTGAGACTGCATAGCTCGCACGAGTTGTTCAGTTCCCGCGCGAATTTCATCATTATATTGTTCTTCCAGGTTATCAATAGCATTTTGAATCCGAGTCTCCTGATCTTGTTCAAGATCAGCGCGTAGCTTCTGAATTTCTTGTTCACTGTGCTGTCGGATATTTTCGATAGTTTGGCGAATTTCCTCTCTGGTAGTATAGTTGTCCTGCTCAAGTTGTTGCAGTTGGTTCTCATAGCCCGCGATATATTCTGCCATCTGCTGAGTGCGGTCTTGACTTTCGCTAATATCCCCATCCATATCATGAAGTTGAGTTTCATAGCCTGTTAAAGACTCACCCATTTCATTGATGCGACTTTGGCTGGCTTGTAAGTCTTGATTGACCTCTTCCAATTGAGTCTGATATGAAGTCAAAAACTCATTCAATTCCTCAACCTGGCGTTCACGGCTATGTAATTCCTCATTCAACTTTCCCAGGCGTTGCTGATACTCCCTCAACTGCTGGTTAGCTTCTTGAAGTTCCTCCTCACGGCTTTGTACCTGGTTGGTAAGCTGCTCAATATGGGACTGATAATATTGAGTTAAAGATTCATTGCTTTTTGTCAATTCAGCTTCATGTTCTTGTTTGAGCGTTTCTTTGCTCTCTCGCAGTTGGCGATCGTAATCATCTCTTAGGGACTGGACCATTTCCTGAATCCTGACTTGATGGGCTTTTTCTAATTCCTCAGCCGAGAGGCGAATTTGTCGCTCATATTCTTCTCTCTGCTCGGTCAGGCGACGCTCCAACACAGTATAGCTGACCCCCAACCCAGCCAAACTGCCAATAATTAACATAATCAGTAAACTAATCAGGTCCATAGGTAATCTCCCAATTTTTGGTAAAGTTATAGAGCCATCATCTAATCAACCCAGTTTTTAATAACTCTGTGTCCCCAGAGTATCTAAATACGTTACCAGATTATAATCGTGTCTAACACAACCCATGAAAAACCTGACCTCCTTCGCGCCCATTTACTGATCTCTGGACGGGTGCAGGGTGTCGGTTATCGATACTATACTCGCCAAGTCGCCATTCAAAAGGGAGCTAACGGCTGGGTGAAAAATTTGCCCGATGGTCGGGTCGAGGCTGTTTTTGAGGGTAGTCAAGCCCAAGTGGAGGCCATGATTAAATGGTGTTACCAAGGACCGCCCTCCGCTCAACCTACACAGGTTAAGGTAGAGTATCAGCGAGCCGAAGGACTCTACAGCTTTGATATTCTCTACCATTAGCCTCGAAATCATCCCTAGCGCGGTCTAGATCAAATTAGATCCTACTTTCAACAAATTCTTCTAGGCGCTTGAGTCCAGTTTCAATATTTTTTAAACTCGTGGCGTAGGATAGGCGAATGTGATCATCTGTTCCAAAAGCCAAGCCAGGAACTGTAGCCATTTGCTTTTCTTCTAACAAGGCATTGCAGAAGTCTACCGACCCTAAGCCGATTTTCCCGATATTGACGTACATATAAAATGCGCCGTAGGGTTTAACACAGCTAATTCCGGGAATAGCGTTCAGTAGTTCATACATCACCTGTCGGCGTTCTGCAAAGGCTTGTCGCATTGTTTCTACACAGTCGAGGGAACCTTCCAGAGCGGCGATCGCTCCATATTGAGCAAACGTGCAGACATTAGATGTACTATGGCTTTGAATCCGGGTCATCGCCCCAATAATAGTTTTATCCCCAGCCAGATAACCTAAACGCCATCCAGTCATAGCAAAGGACTTAGCGAAACCGCTACTAATCAGCGTCTGTTTATGGACTTCTGGGTGAGCGGCCGCTATACTCAGATGTTGCGCCCCATCATAGAGAATTTGGGAGTAAATCTCATCAGAGACTACCAGAATCCCCGACTCCACCACCACTTCCGCTAACGCTTTCAGTTCATCCGGGGTGTAAACCATCCCCGTCGGGTTTGACGGCGAGTTAAGGACAAATAGTTTAGTTTTCGGGGTAATCGCTTGTCGCAGTAATTCTGGGGTAATCTTATACTCGGTAGTCGCATCGGTGGGGACAATGACCGGAGTGCCATCAGCTAGTTTGACCATTTCTGGGTAGCTTAACCAGTAGGGGGAAGGTATAATCACTTCATCCCCAGCCTCGATGATCGCCATCATCAACCCGGACAGGGAATGTTTCCCGCCATTGGTGACAATGATATTTTCGGCGCTATAATTTATATTTTCCGCGCTATAATTAACACCCACCTCTTGAGTCAGACTGCGAGCGATTAATTCCCTCAGTTTGGGCTCTCCCGCTGCTGGACCGTACCGTGTCTTTCCTTCATCGAGTGCCTTTTTAGCCGCAGCGACTATGTGTTGGGGTGTGTCAAAGTCCGGTTCACCAACGCTGAAGTTGAGAACGTCGAGTCCCTCGGCTTTCATGGCCTTGGCCTTGGCTGATATCGCTAGGGTGACAGATTGGGGAACCTGTTCTACACGGGCTGCCAGCTTCATATCAAATTACTCTTTTTAGTAGTCTTAAACTAGAGATTCTACGGCGGGTGATGAATGTCTGCAACCCTAATTGTTGGGCAATGATGACATTTTTTCATTTGATTCAGGGTTTATTATCACAGATCCCGTTATTTGTCAACTATGTGAACTACAGTTGCGCTGAAAATCTAGGTCTCATTGTTCCATAAGTCTGTCATCGCATAAAGTCCGGTTGACATGATCTCAAAAAAGGTAAACCATCAAATGTTAGACTTCCGAGCTATAGATTCATTAATGTTGTATTCCTATTTCGATTCAGACACCAACGATTCTAAATCCTTCGAGTTACCAGGGGCACGCCCTCACTATAACCCCGATCGCCCTGGTCAGGTTGAGCATATTTTTCTCGACCTAGTTTTGGATATTCCCGCCCAAAGTTTTCAGGGAACTTGTACTATTACCCTAAATCCGATCCGCAGTGGTATTAATACCCTCACCCTCGATGCGGTAGATCTGGAAATTAATCAAGTTAAAATTGGTAAGCATGAGGTAGATTTTGACCATGATGGTCAGCAATTATACGTTCATCTGAACCAACCCACAGAGGTTAATCAAACCCTGAAAATAGCGATCGACTATACTGTTGATCATCCTCAACGAGGTCTATATTTTATCGGACCAAATTCAGATTATCCTGATAAACCGATTCAAGTTTGGACTCAAGGGGAAGATGAAGATTCCCGTTTCTGGTTTCCCTGCTTTGACTATCCGGGACAGTTAGCCACCTCAGAAATTAAAGTCCGGGTTCCCCAGGATTTTTTGGCGATCGCTAATGGTGAATTAATCGCCACCAAAACTAAGGGCGATCAGCAAATTTATCATTGGTTACAAAAGCAGGTTCACCCCAGTTATTTGATAGCGTTAGCGGTGGGTAAATTTGCCGAAATCAAAGAGGAGTATAATCAGATTCCGGTGGTTTATTATGTCGAAAAAAATCGCCAGGAAGATGCTCTACGGAGTATGGGAAAAACTCCAGCTATGATTGAGTTTCTCTCTCAAACTTTTGGCTATGATTATCCCTATCCGAAATATGCTCAAGTCTGTGTTGATGATTTCATTTTTGGAGGTATGGAAAATACCTCGACAACTCTGTTAACCGATCGCTGTTTGTTGGACGAACGCGCTACCCTAGATAACCGCAATACAGAAAGCTTGGTAGTCCATGAACTCGCCCATCAATGGTTTGGTGATTTGGTGGTAATTGCCCATTGGTCTCATGCTTGGATTAAGGAGGGAATGGCGACTTATTCTGAGGTACTCTGGACTGAACATGAATATGGGGCGGACGAGGCAGCTTATTACCGATTAAATGAAGCCCGTAGCTATTTTTCGGAGGATTCTTCCCGCTATAGTCGTCCGATTGTAACTCACGTTTACCGAGAAGCGATTGAACTTTATGATCGCCATCTTTATGAAAAAGGCGCTTGTGTTTATCACATGATTCGCGCCGAATTGGGAGATGAGTTATTTGCCAAAGCTATTCATACTTTTGTGCAGGATAACGCCCATAAAACTGTGGAAACGGTGGATTTATTGAGGGCGATCGAAAAGGCAACGGGACGGAATTTGCTGTTTTTGTTTGATCAATATGTCTATCGTGGGGGACATCCTAAATATAAGGTTTCCTATTCCTGGGATAATGATAGCAAAATTGCGAAGGTGACTATTAAACAAACCCAGGCGAAAGACAGTGATAAACTCAGTGAGGCTAATTTGTTTAATCTGAAAATACCTATAGGTTTTGGCTACACGAAAAAATCTAAGGGTAAATCCAAAAAGAAATCGACTCCAGTGGAGTTGAAAACGGTGACTGTACAAGTTAGCGATCGCGAACAGAGTTTTTACTTTCCTTTGGAAGAGAAACCTAACTTTATCAGTTTTGATGTGGGTAATAATTTGCTCAAAACTGTGACTTTAGATTATCCAGTAGCTGAGTTAAAAGCACAGCTTCAGTTTGACCCAGACCCGATTTCCCGGATTTATGCCGCCCAAGCCTTGGCTAAAAAAGGGAATTTGGCATCGGCTAAAGCCTTGGGTGAGGCGATGGTTTCTGAACCTTTCTGGGGAGTCCGGGTTGAAGTGGCGAAACAGTTGGTAAAGGTTAAACTGGATCAGTCTTTTGATGGCTTGGTGGCTGGCTTGAAAGATGAAAATCCACGAGTGCGGCGGGCGGTGGTTAATGCTTTGGCAGAAATTCACACGGCTGCAAGTTATCAGGCGATTAAACCTCTGGTGGAAAATGGTGATCCGAGTTATTATGTGGAGGCTAGTGCTATACAGGCGATCGCCAAAATAGCAGCGGGAAATACCGAGGATGAACCTACAGAAGCTGAGGCGATCGCTTTGTTAGAAATGGTGTTACAAGAAAGGGCTGGTTGGAATGAGGTAGTCCGGTCTGGGGCGATTTTGGGTTTGAGTCAAATGAAAACTTCGGAAATGGCTTTAAATCTGATTTTGAAATATACCGCTAATGGTGTTCCTCAAGCCCTGCGTTTAAATGCTATTTCTAGTCTAGGTCGCATTTCCACAGGTCAAAATAACATCAATCTTGAACGTATTATGCAACGGATTCAAGAACTAGCTAAAGAAGATTTCTTCTTAACTCAAATATCTGTGGTAATGGCTTTAAGCCAAATGGAAACTCCCAAGGCGATCGCTGTTTTGAATGACCTAGCAGAACAGACCATGGATGGACGGGTCAGGCGCAGGGCGGAAGAGGCTGTGCAAAAAGTCCAAAAAAATCTGGGTTCAGACAAAGCTATTAAGCAGTTACGGGAGGAACTGGACAAAATCAAAAAGGAAAATCAAGAACTACGAAGTCGCCTAGAAAACTTAGAGGCTAAAACTAAGTAATCCGCATCATATTGGGGTAATTAGTAAATTACCCCAAGGCGTAAATTCTGGTTGATATTTATTCGTGCTGATGGCTTTGTAGCCATCCCAGCAAATCATCTATCTCCGAAAAGTCTAGTAATGCTTCTCCTAACTCCTCTAATGCGGGTAATGGTAACTGATTGATTTGACCGATGACCGTTTCTGGTAAACTGCCTAATCTCCTATTGAGCAGCCGGACAATTAAGGTCTTTTCACCTTCAGTTGCCCCTTGTTGTAATCCTTGTTGTAATCCCTGTTGTAATCCTTTTTCAAGGGCTTCTTCCCAAATGTCTTGATAAATTACTGATTCTTGCATAATTTCTTGCCTCAACAATCGTTTAATCAACACTTTTTCTAAGACCAAACCCGCCAGAATTGCTGTGGATGCTGCCACGTTATTTTGGGTTCTCCGGTCAGCGATCGCATCAATTTTAGCTGCTACCTGCTCTAATAACTTTTGGCGATCGCCCGTTTTGGCTAGTACCGCAAAAGGTAATAATCCCGGCACATTTATAAACGTATCTACGGATTCTTCCCAGAGTCTAATTATCTGAAATTGATGGCGAGTTGGAGACTAGCCATACCCGCAAATCATCTATCTCAGAAAAGTCTAGTAATGCTTCTCCTAACTCCTCTAATGCGGGTAATGGTAACTGATTGATTTGACCGATGACCGTTTCTGGCAAACTGCCTAATCTCCTATTGAGCAGCCGGACAATTAAGGTCTTTTCACCTTCAGTTACCCCTTGTTGTAATCCCTGTTGTAATCCCTGTTGTAATCCTTCTTCTAAACCTTGTTGTAATCCTTTTTCAAGGGCTTCTTCCCAAATGTCTTGATAAATTACTGATTCTTGCATAATTTCTTGCCTCAACAATCGTTTAATCAACACTTTTTCTAAGACCAAACCCGCCAGAATTGCTGTGGATGCTGCCACGTTATTTTGGGTTCTCCGGTCAGCGATCGCATCAATTTTAGCTGCTACCTGCTCTAATAACTTTTGGCGATCGCCCGTTTGAGCTAGTACCGCAAAAGGTAATAATCCCGGCACATTTATAAACGTATCTACGGATTCTTCCCAGAGTCTAATTACCTGAAATTGATGGCGAGTTGGAGACTAGCCATACCCGCAAATCATTGATCTCAGAAAAGTCTAGTAATGCTTCTCCTAACTCCTCTAATGCGGGTAATGGTAACTGATTGATTTGACCGATGACCGTTTCTGGCAAACTGCCTAATCTCCTATTGAGCAGCCGGACAATTAAGGTCTTTTCACCTTCAGTTACCCCTTGTTGTAATCCCTGTTGTAATCCCTGTTGTAATCCCTGTTGTAATCCCTGTTGTAATCCCTGTTGTAATCCTTCTTCTAAACCTTGTTGTAATCCTTTTTCAAGGGCTTCTTCCCAAATGTCTTGATAAATTACTGATTCTTGCATAATTTCTTGCCTCAACAATCGTTTAATCAACACTTTGTCTAAGACCAAACCCGCCAGAATCGCTGTGGATGCTGCCACGTTATTTTGGGTTCTCCGGTCTGCGATCGCATCAATTTTAGCTGCTACCTGCTCTAATAACTTTTGGCGATCGCCCGTTTGAGCTAGTACCGCAAAAGGTAATAATCCCGGCACATTTATAAACGTATCTACGGATTCTTCCCAGAGTCTAATTACCTGAAATTGATGGCGAGTTTGAGCTATTTCTAGCTGGGTTTGGTAGACTAAATCCGAGGAACTTTCCCTTAAATAAATTACCACTTGCTGCATGGAGCATTCTGGGAACCGACGATAGACCCGCACCCAATAATCTAACATCCTAAACGGAATAGTTGGGTCCGGTTGGGTCTGAAATTCCAGATGCAGGATGACTCCCTCTGATTTCAGCAAGATGAGACTATCAGCCCGAATTGGCTCTAGGGAAAGTTCCGACGGGCTGAGTTCAGTCAGGGGAATGGGTTCTCCCAATAACCACTGGGCTAAATCCGCCGGAAACGTCTCAGCCAGGAACTTGCAAACATTGTCAAACATATTAGTATTATACCCCAATCTACGGGCGGTTGTGGGGAGTCTGTAAGGAGTCAGAAAAGAGTATTTTTAAAGCCTGTTCTAAATTAGCTGTAATCCTGATAATGTTGGGGTAATTAGTAAATTACCCCAAGGCGGAAATTCCGGTTGATATTTATTCGGGCTGATGGCTTTCTAGCCATACCCGCAAATCATTGATCTCAGAAAAGTCTAGTAATGCTTCTCCTAACTCCTCTAATGCGGGTAATGGTAACTGATTGATTTGACCGATGACCGTTTCTGGCAAACTGCCTAATCTCCTATTGAGCAGCCGGAAAATTAAGGTCTTTTCACCTTCAGTTACCCCTTGTTGTAATCCCTGTTGTAATCCCTGTTGTAATCCCTGTTGTAATCCCTGTTGTAATCCTTCTTCTAAACCTTGTTGTAATCCTTTTTCAAGGGCTTCTTCCCAAATGTCTTGATAAATTACTGATTCTTGCATAATTTCTTGCCTCAACAATCGTTTAATCAACACTTTGTCTAAGACCAAACCCGCCAGAATCGCTGTGGATGCTGCCACGTTATTTTGGGTTCTCCGGTCAGCGATCGCATCAATTTTAGCTGCTACCTGCTCTAATAACTTTTGGCGATCGCCCGTTTTGGCTAGTACCGCAAAAGGTAATAATCCCGGCACATTTATAAACGTATCTACGGATTCTTCCCAGAGTCTAATTATCTGAAATTGATGGCGAGTTGGAGACTAGCCATACCCGCAAATCATTGATCTCAGAAAAGTCTAGTAATGCTTCTCCTAACTCCTCTAATGCGGGTAATGGTAACTGATTGATTTGACCGATGACCGTTTCTGGCAAACTGCCTAATCTCCTATTGAGCAGCCGGACAATTAAGGTCTTTTCACCTTCAGTTACCCCTTGTTGTAATCCCTGTTGTAATCCCTGTTGTAATCCCTGTTGTAATCCCTGTTGTAATCCCTGTTGTAATCCCTGTTGTAATCCTTCTTCTAAACCTTGTTGTAATCCTTTTTCAAGGGCTTCTTCCCAAATGTCTTGATAAATTACTGATTCTTGCATAATTTCTTGCCTCAACAATCGTTTAATCAACACTTTGTCTAAGACCAAACCCGCCAGAATCGCTGTGGATGCTGCCACGTTATTTTGGGTTCTCCGGTCTGCGATCGCATCAATTTTAGCTGCTACCTGCTCTAATAACTTTTGGCGATCGCCCGTTTGAGCTAGTACCGCAAAAGGTAATAATCCCGGCACATTTATAAACGTATCTACGGATTCTTCCCAGAGTCTAATTACCTGAAATTGATGGCGAGTTTGAGCTATTTCTAGCTGGGTTTGGTAGACTAAATCCGAGGAACTTTCCCTTAAATAAATTACCACTTGCTGCATGGAGCATTCTGGGAACCGACGATAGACCCGCACCCAATAATCTAACATCCTAAACGGAATAGTTGGGTCCGGTTGGGTCTGAAATTCCAGATGCAGGATGACTCCCTCTGATTTCAGCAAGATGAGACTATCAGCCCGAATTGGCTCTAGGGAAAGTTCCGACGGGCTGAGTTCAGTCAGGGGAATGGGTTCTCCCAATAACCACTGGGCTAAATCCGCCGGAAACGTCTCAGCCAGGAACTTGCAAACATTGTCAAACATATTAGTATTATACCCCAATCTACGGGCGGTTGTGGGGAGTCTGTAAGGAGTCAGAAAAGAGTATTTTTAAAGCCTGTTCTCAATTAGCTGTAATCGTGATCATGTTGGGGTAATTAGTAAATTACCCCAAGGCGGAAATTCCGGTTGATATTTATTCGGGCTGATGCCTTTCTAGCCATCCCAACAAATCATCTATCTCCGAAAAGTCTAGTAATGCTTCTCCTAACTCCTCTAATGCGGGTAATGGTAACTGATTGATTTGACCGATGACCGTTTCTGGTAAACTGCCTAATCTCCTATTGAGCAGCCGGAAAATTAAGGTCTTTTCACCTTCAGTTACCCCCTGTTGTAATCCCTGTTGTAATCCTTTTTCAAGGGCTTCTTCCCAAATGTCTTGATAAATTACTGATTCTTGCATAATTTCTTGCCTCAACAATCGTTTAATCAACACTTTGTCTAAGACCAAACCCGCCAGAATCGCTGTGGATGCTGCCACGTTATTTTGGGTTCTCCGGTCAGCGATCGCATCAATTTTAGCTGCTACCTGCTCTAATAACTTTTGGCGATCGCCCGTTTGAGCTAGTACCGCAAAAGGTAATAATCCCGGCACATTTATAAACGTATCTACGGATTCTTCCCAGAGTCTAATTACCTGAAATTGATGGCGAGTTTGAGCTATTTCTAGCTGGGTTTGGTAGACTAAATCCGAGGAACTTTCCCTTAAATAAATTACCACTTGCTGCATGGAGCATTCTGGGAACCGACGATAGACCCGCACCCAATAATCTAACATCCTAAACGGAATAGTTGGGTCCGGTTGGGTCTGAAATTCCAGATGCAGGATGACTCCCTCTGATTTCAGCAAGATGAGACTATCAGCCCGAATTGGCTCTAGGGAAAGTTCCGACGGGCTGAGTTCAGTCAGGGGAATGGGTTCTCCCAATAACCACTGGGCTAAATCCGCCGGAAACGTCTCAGCCAGGAACTTGCAAACATTGTCAAACATATTAGTATTATACCCCAATCTACGGGCGGTTGTGGGGAGTCTGTAAGGAGTCAGAAAAGAGTATTTTTAAAGCCTGTTCTAAATTAGCTGTAATCCTGATAATGTTGGGGTAATTAGTAAATTACCCCAAGGCGGAAATTCCGGTTGATATTTATTCGGGCTGATGGCTTTCTAGCCATCCCAGCAAATCATCTATCTCCGAAAAGTCTAGTAATGCTTCTCCTAACTCCTCTAATGCGGGTAATGGTAACTGATTGATTTGACCGATGACCGTTTCTGGCAAACTACCTAATCTCCTATTGAGCAGCCGGAAAATTAAGGTCTTTTCACCTTCAGTTACCCCCTGTTGTAATCCTTTTTCAAGGGCTTCTTCCCAAATGTCTTGATAAATTACTGATTCTTGCATAATTTCTTGCCTCAACAATCGTTTAATCAACACTTTGTCTAAGACCAAACCCGCCAGAATCGCTGTGGATGCTGCCACGTTATTTTGGGTTCTCCGGTCTGCGATCGCATCAATTTTAGCTGCTACCTGCTCTAATAACTTTTGGCGATCGCCCGTTTGAGCTAGTACCGCAAAAGGTAATAATCCCGGCACATTTATAAACGTATCTACGGATTCTTCCCAGAGTCTAATTATCTGAAATTGATGGCGAGTTGGAGACTAGCCATACCCGCAAATCATCTATCTCAGAAAAGTCTAGTAATGCTTCTCCTAACTCCTCTAATGCGGGTAATGGTAACTGATTGATTTGACCGATGACCGTTTCTGGCAAACTGCCTAATCTCCTATTGAGCAGCCGGAAAATTAAGGTCTTTTCACCTTCAGTTACCCCTTGTTGTAATCCCTGTTGTAATCCCTGTTGTAATCCCTGTTGTAATCCTTCTTCTAAACCTTGTTGTAATCCTTTTTCAAGGGCTTCTTCCCAAATGTCTTGATAAATTACTGATTCTTGCATAATTTCTTGCCTCAACAATCGTTTAATCAACACTTTGTCTAAGACCAAACCCGCCAGAATCGCTGTGGATGCTGCCACGTTATTTTGGGTTCTCCGGTCAGCGATCGCATCAATTTTAGCTGCTACCTGCTCTAATAACTTTTGGCGATCGCCCGTTTGAGCTAGTACCGCAAAAGGTAATAATCCCGGCACATTTATAAACGTATCTACGGATTCTTCCCAGAGTCTAATTACCTGAAATTGATGGCGAGTTTGAGCTATTTCTAGCTGGGTTTGGTAGACTAAATCCGAGGAACTTTCCCTTAAATAAATTACCACTTGCTGCATGGAGCATTCTGGGAACCGACGATAGACCCGCACCCAATAATCTAACATCCTAAACGGAATAGTTGGGTCCGGTTGGGTCTGAAATTCCAGATGCAGGATGACTCCCTCTGATTTCAGCAAGATGAGACTATCAGCCCGAATTGGCTCTAGGGAAAGTTCCGACGGGCTGAGTTCAGTCAGGGGAATGGGTTCTCCCAATAACCACTGGGCTAAATCCGCCGGAAACGTCTCAGCCAGGAACTTGCAAACATTGTCAAACATATTAGTATTATACCCCAATCTACGGGCGGTTGTGGGGAGTCTGTAAGGAGTCAGAAAAGAGTATTTTTAAAGCCTGTTCTAAATTAGCTGTAATCCTTTTGGTGGCTGTTTTTTTTGACTCACCATCTTCTGTGTCAACCGGAATGGGAGCGCCAATGTTTACCTTAACCCGCGTTCCTTTAGAAATGGGAGGTTGTCGATCATAACAAATGGCGATGGGAATAATTGGTAACTTGAAATCGGGTTGATTGGCGATCGCTTGTAGTGCAATTCTGGCTACACCTGATTTAATCGGGTGAATTTGATTATCTTGAAAAATATGTCCCTCTGGAAACAGTACCAACATTTCCTGATTTTGGAGAAGTTCGACACTATATCTAATGCTGGCGGTTCCTGGATTTTCGCGATTAACGGGAAATCCTCCCAACTTTTTGACAAACCACCCCTGGAGTCCTTGGGTTTGTTCCCATAAAACCATGTATCGCAAATCCCTCCCCGTAACTGACCTTCCAGCAACGTAGCCTAAGATAAGGGGGTCCCATCGCGAACGGTGGGTGGGGGCTAAAATTACCGGTCCTTCCCGTGGAATATACTCTTGACCCTCTACTTCAATTTGTTGAAAATATAGAGGCATGAAAATTCGACCCATCAGCCAGTAAGTGAGGGGGGTTAACCATGGGGAAACCTCGGATTCAAAGGAGTTTGAAGAGTTGCAACTAGGGGATGTTTGGTTTGACATTAGTATAGACACCTGAAATTTAGCTTTCCTTAATCATAACCCCTCTGAGTTTATTAATAATTATGATAATTATGGCGATCGCACTTCCGGTTATGTTATACATATAAAGGTTATCATAAAATGTGATGAGCTATTTAATGGGAAGGATAATTAATTAAAATGCTCAAATTGGCAATATCGATTGTACTCTGTATTGCACTTGGCTGGGGATTGATGACCCCGGTTAATGCTGCCAATTTATCCGATCGCGATCGCTTACTTAAACAAAATATCTGTGTCTCATTTTTGTGGAAAGTGTGTGATCTACAGGGTGCTGATCTCCGAGAACTTGATCTAACTGGCGCTAACCTAACTAGGGCAAATTTACAAGGAGCCAATTTACAAAATGCTATATTACAGAAAGCGCGACTAGGTGGAGCCAAATTACAGGGAGCTAATTTACAGGGAGCCAAACTTTTTGAAGCTGACCTAAATCATGCTAATTTGATGAGTGCTAATCTCAATGATTCGGAACTATTAAAAGCTAATTTAACCTTAGCTAATTTACAGGGCGCTTATCTACAAAGTGCTAATTTAATCGAAGCTATACTCTGGGGTGCTAACCTAATTGGTGCTGATTTACAGCAGGCTAGTTTACAAAGTGCTAACTTAGAATATGCTAACTTAGCTGATAGTAATTTGAGGGAAGCTGACCTGCATAGTTTTTCTTTCCGAGAATTTCAAAAACCTACTAATCTGAGTCATGCTAACTTGGAAGGGGCTAATTTAGTTAATGCTAATGTGCGGGGTGTTATTTTAGAGGGGACAATTATGCCAGATGGGTCTATTTACCAGGAAAATACAGCCCTATAGATATTGTTAGTGTTCAGTTGTTCGGGAGGTGCGTCATAGGTATCTGACGCACCAATTTTCCCTGAGACTAAGCTCTAAGAGCTGGAACTAACCCCGAATGAATCAGTAATGGTTTGGTACTAGGTTCTCGTCCTCGGAAAGATTTAAACACCTCCATAGGGTGCAAACTGCCGCCTAGGGCTAATACGGTATGGCGGAATTTTTCCCCAATAGAAACCACGGCGGAATCATTATCTAATCCAGCTTCCTCAAAGGCGGCAAAAGCGTCGGCGCTGAGAACTTCCGCCCATTTGTAGCTGTAATATCCGGCGGCATATCCTCCGGCAAAAATATGACCGAAACTACATAAAAATGCGTCTTCTGGAAGAGGTGGTAAAACGGTGGTTTCAGCAGCAAGACGTTGACGCACATCATTGACAGTTTCTTTACCTCCGGGTTGGTAACGGTGGTGTAATTCCAAATCGACCAAGGAAAAATGAATTTGTCGTAACATGGCTGTACCACTCATATAATTGCGGGAGGCAAGTATTTTTTGGTAATAGTGTTCTGGGAGAGTTTCCCCGGTTTCGTAATGTTTAGCCATCCCAAATAATGTAGAGCGATCATAACACCAGTTTTCCATAAATTGGCTGGGTAATTCCACGGCATCCCACTCTACATTATTAATACCAGATGCGCCAGGATAATCCACGGTGGTCAGCATATGTTGTAAACCATGACCAAATTCGTGGAATAGGGTTTCTACCTCGGAGAAGGTCATTAAACTCGGTTTTCCGTCTACAGGTGGGGTCTGATTGCATTGTAAATAGGCGACGGGAAGGCGAATTTTAGTGATACCATCTTCGATGATTTTGGCGCGGTTAATGCAGTCAGCCATCCAAGCGCCGCCTCGTTTTTCGGCGGGACGACTGTAGGGGTCTAGGTAAAAATAGGCGATCGCATTTTTATGTTCATCAGCTACTTGAAAATAGCGGACATCAGGATGCCAAATTGGGGCCAAACCATCGGCGGGCGTAATGGTAACATTAAAGATGCGCCGCACCAGTTCAAACAAGCCATCCAGAACTTGATTTAGGGGAAAATAGGGGCGCAGTTCTTCATCTGTATAGGCAAATTTTTCTGACCTTTGGCGTTCCGACCAAAAGCTAATATCCCAATGTTTCAGATCGGATTTTTCCCCTTGGGATTTAGCATAGGCTTTCAGTTCTTCAAATTCCTGAACTCCTGCTTCATAGCTAACTGTTCGCAGTTCTTCTAGGAGTTGTTCAACGGCGGCGACATCGGGAGCCATTTTACTGGCTAAACTCAGTTCTGCGTAACTAGAAAAACCGAGAATTTCTGCTTTCTCTTTACGCAGTTTTAAAATGCGTTCAATTAAGGGAAAATTGTTGAGTTCTCCCTCGGAGGCGCGACTGATATAAGCGCGATATACGGTTTCGCGTAAATCTCGGCGGGTGCTATATTTAAGAAACGGTCCAAAACTGGGAAAGTCTAAAGTAATTCGCCAGGGTCCGTTTTCTGGGGTGGCGTTTTCTTCCCCGGCTTCTCTGGCTGCTTGGGCTGCTAGACTGAGTAAGCTGGGGGGTAAGCCGTCTATTTCTTCTGGGGTGGTTAGGGTGAGGCTAAAGGCTTTGGTTGCGTCAATTACTTGGTTAGAAAATTGGGTAGAAAGTTCGGCTAATTCTAGTTCAATAGCGTTAAAGCGATCGCATATTTCTCCGGTTAATCCTACCCCAGATAATTCCGCATCTCTAATGGTGGCTTCTACAATCCGTTTTTGAGCAGGTTCTAGGGATTCCCAATCGGGTGATTCTGCTAACGCTTTAAATGCCTTGTATAGGGGTTGGCTTTGGTTCAGACGGTTGATAAATTGAACCACTTGGGGCTGTACTGTTTGATGGGCTTCTCGCAGTTCTGGGCTATTTTTAACACCCATCAGATGATTAATTATACCCCAACTCCAGACTAGACGTTCTTGGAGTTCCTGGAGAGGTTCAACTAATCCTGACCAGGTGGGTTCGGCGTTTTCTTCTAATTTACTAAGGGTGGTTTCTAGTTCCTCTAAAAGTTGGGTGATTCCTGGGACTACATTATCTGTAGTAATATCTGCAAAGGGGGGAAGTCCTTTTCCGATTAAAAGTGGATTCTGGGTCATAGTGTTATGATTCATCAATTGACATCAATGCTATCGCTACTTTTGGTATAGCATAATAATATAATCTCTGCTTGAATAGTTATCAACTGATAATTAACTATCTGGTTGGGTGGGGCGAGTTGAGTAATGTTGGTGGTGGTGAATTTAATTGACAGTGGAACCCGACCCTACAGGATTCCTTGATTTGAGGTGGTTAATTGTTCAAAAAGGGTAATTTTACACCCAGGGCGGCTTGGGCGGCTTCGATTAATTTCATAAAAAAGGGGTGAGAAATATCAACAGTTTTGGCTGCGGATCGACTAATTCCTAATAACCCGGTTTTTTGTCCAGGTTGAATAGCTAGAACCTCTCCCTTTTGGTTACGAATTCTTAATTCCCAGTTGTCTCCAATAGGAGTAATATTACACTTGTAAGTCCGATCGCAATAATTAAATTCAGCTAGGCGGCGATGTAGAGGAACAAAGGTTTCTGGAAGTCGCACACCCACAATTTCTAACTCGATCGCCGTTTGATTATTCCAGGTATTTTTCCGTAATTTATAAGCAAAATCCAGGGGGGAAGGGAGGGGGAAATAATCAGCCCACCGCCAGGCGATCGCAGATATAGTAGGTAAAACAGCCATGGTGATTTCCGGTGGTAAATCTTGAGATAAAGTTAGTTTAATATGACTTTTGCCGACTATTTTTTGATGGACAATTCGCAGCTTAGGAGTCCAAAAAACTGGCTCACTATTGGCAATCCCACAGGGTTGTATTTTATCAATTTGGTCATATAATTTATAGTTAATATCTCTCAAATTTATGCTCACATCAACATTAATTAAAGGTCGGAGATGTTCTACTTGCAGACATTGATGAGCAAATTCACTCAAGCGCTGTTTAAACTTAGGCAAATTAGCCGCCGGTAAAGAAAAGCCACCAGCCGCTTTATGTCCGCCAAATTTACCGAGGAGATCTTGACAAAATTGCAGTGCTTCAAACACATGAAATTCTGGAATCCCCCGCGCCGAACCCCGCAGATTTTCCTCGTCTTCATAAGTACAAATAAATACCGGAACTCCGTAGCGTTCCACCAGTCGGGAAGCCACAATTCCAATAACTCCATGATGCCATTTTTTTTGACAGGGAACTAAAACCCGTTCTTGTTCAAGGTTAATATTACTATTTTCATACCAAGCAATAGCTTCCTGTTCAATATCCGCACAAAGCTGTTTCCGTAGTAGGTTAGTTTCTTCGCACTCTTTCGCCTGTTCTAACGCGGTTCCCATGTGGTCAGTAGTTAACAGTTCAATCACCACCTGGGGATGTCCAATGCGTCCGATCGCATTAATCCGAGGTCCGAGGCGAAAGCCGATATCTTCTGGTTTCATCGAAGTAGTAGAATTAGTTAAATTAGGCTGTTGGTTAGCCAATCCTGCTATTTGAATTAATGCTTGGACTCCCGCAATTTTAGACTCCGGCAGAATTTTTAACCCCCGTTTAACCCAACGGCGATTCACTCCATTTAAGGGAGCCATATCAGCTATAGTCCCTAGGGTAAATAGTTCCAATAACTGCCAGCGCAAACTCTCCCATTCTCCTCTAAGTTTCGCTAAGGATAGGGCTAATATATAAGCGACACCAACTCCAGCCAAGCCATAATAGGGGGAAGTTTTGGGCAGTAATTTGGGATTGAGAATAGCATCAGCGTTAGGGAGTTGGGGAGGCAGATCATGGTGGTCGGTGATAATCACAGTTAGCCCCAATTCTTTCGCCCTAGCCACCGGAGCGATCGCCGAAATACCATTATCCACAGTGATAATTATGGAGATACCCTGATCGTGAAATTCCTCGACAATGCGATTATTGATACCATAGCCTTCTTGCATCCGACTAGGAATTGCTGATGTAATATCTGCGCCTAATTGAGAAATGGCTCTAATTAATAACGCTGTACTGGTCATCCCATCAGCATCATAGTCCCCACAGATGGCAATTTTTTGTTGATTATCAATGGCATTTTGCAGCAATTGGACAGTTTTGGGTAAGTCGGGGAACTCCTCCATAGGTTCCGGGAGAGTTTGGGATTGGGGGTTAAGGAAGGCTTCGGCTTGTTCTTTGGTTTCGATTCCCCGGTTGATCAGGATTTGGGCAATAATAGGGTGAACCCCGGTGGTTTCAGATAGACTCTGGGCAATTTCGGGGCGTTCTGGGAAAATATACCAGCGCTGTTTTGGTAGTAGTGGTTCTGTGGTGATGGGAGGTTTGTCTTCCACGGTGACTCAAATTGCCAATGTTTTCATCCTTGATCGTAATAATTATATCAGGGGTTCGCTATTGAGGAAGTATCAGTTAATGGCATAACTATCTTTACCACGACCAACAGCAAATCGGAAAGATTCGCGCAGGTTGCGACTAGACTGGGTGATAAATAATAGTAGGGCGACGGCGGCTAAACCTGTGTTGATGGTGAATAGGTTACGATATCCTACCACATCGGCGATGGAACCGAAAATCGGTCCGGCGAGGGCTAATCCTAAATCAAATCCCCCTAAACAAATTGAGAAAAATTGGCCTCTTTCCTGGGGTAAACAGCGATCGGCGATTAGGGTTAACATCATCGGAATGGTAATTCCTGCGGCGGTACCTTCAAATAAACCAGCCAGCAAGACATCAAAATTGTTATTGGCGATCGCTAGGATGAACATCGAAACTAGATAACATATCAGACCTGTGGTGATAAAAATACCCCGACCATAGCGGTCAGAGGCGCGACCCATGGGTAGACGGACGGCAAAACTGGCGATCGCTTTCATGCTATAAAATAGCCCCGGATTGAGATTTAGCCCAGAATCTTGGATATATAGGGGGATAAAAGTTACTAAAGTGCCGAAAATTAGCCCCACCATCAACAGAACTAAGGCTGGGATTTTCAATGCTGGACTTCCCAGACGCTGGAGATAATTAGCTATGGGTGATCCCTTTGTTTGTGACTGGTCGCTGGTTTCTGGGTTTCTTGAGGCTTCTAATACCTGAGAAATTGCCAAAAGTGATAATAGCCCAAAAACAGTACCACTGATAAACAGAGGACCATAACCCATTCCCGCCTGGATAAAACCGCCTAAAGCTGGACCAATAGCCATACCAATGGGGGCTACCAGACTCATATAACCGACTATTTCCCCGCGACGGTTTTCTGGGGCTAAATCTGTGACTAGGGCTGTGTAGCCAATGGTAAAGGCTGCTATGCTGATGCCATGAAAAGCCCTTAATAAAGCCATTAACGGCATCGAATCAGCGAATAAATAGCCAAGGGGTGCTACGGTCGCGACTATTGTCCCGATCAGCAATACTAGCTTTCTGCCTCGTTTATCTGCTAGGGGACCCAGGAAGACGCGGGAGGGTAGCAGTCCTAGGGCAAAAGCCCCCATAACTAAGCCTATTTGTTGCTTAGTCCCCCCCAGATAGGCAATATACAGGGGGAGGGTAGGTAGCAATGTAGTAATGGCAGACCAGAAACATAGACCCGCTATAAACAGCATCAGCAGGCTGCGTCGCTGTCGGGTTTTAATTATAAATAGGATATTCAAGGGAAAACTCCATAAGCAATGGTGATTAGTATAGAGTCTTCACTGGGGGATTGAGGGGGATTAAGGGGATCTGAGACTTTTGATAGAGGCTATCTCAACTCAGGGGTAGCTTAATCATAAATTCGCTTCCTTCCCCCAACACTGAGGTAAAATTTAACTCGCCTCGGTGATTTTGGGTGATAATTTGATAGCTGGTGGGTAATCCCATACCTGTGCCTTGACCAATGGGTTTAGTGGTGAAAAATGGGTTAAAAATTTTGCCTTGAACTTCTGGACTCATACCGATGCCATTATCTTTAATGGCAATGAATATAGCCAGTGAATCTAAAGATGTAGTAATGGTGATTTTACCACTATAGTCAGCGTCTGTTTGATGATTGTGTCGCTCCTCAATAGCCTGTATGGCATTGGCTAATACATTCAAAAATACCTGATTTAACAAGCCAATATAACACTCATAATCTGGCAAATCACCATAATCTTTAATCACTTCTATGGGGGGATTTCCGGCTCTACCATTTAACCGATTTTGTAAAATGACTAGGGTGCTTTCTAAATTTTCATGGAGGTCTACTGCTTTTAATTTGGCTTCGTCTAAGCGCGAGAAGGTTCGCAGGGATTTGACAATATCACGAATGCGCTCGGCTCCGGTTTTCATTGAATTAATGATTTGGGGTAAATCTTCTTTCATAAAATCTAAATCAATCTCTTCGATAAAATCTGCAATATTGGGGGCAGGTTCTGGATAATATTGTTTATATAATTTGATTAGATGTAATAAATCTTCCGTATATTGGGATGTGTGGCTTAAGTTACCATAAATAAAACTAACCGGGTTGTTAATTTCATGGGCAACCCCGGCAACTAATTGACCCAGACTTGACATTTTTTCTGATTGGATTAACTGCATTTGGGTGTCTTGGAGTTCTCGGTAAGCACGTTCAATTTCTTGGCTTTTGGCTTGGGATTCTTGATAAAGTTGGGCTTGTTGAATAGCGATCGCAACTTGATTAGCAATGTTTTTTAAGAGGTCAATTTCATCATCTTGCCAAGGTGCATCTCCCTGGCTACGACCTAATTCAAAAGCCCCAATTTTGCTTTCTGTATGAATGGGTAAGGCTAAATAAAGTGTAATCCCCATTCCCTGACAAAAATCTACTTCTTTTTGGTCTTCTGATGTCCTAATATCCAAACTATAAAATTCTTCCCTAAATATTTTTTCAAATAACCGGGGAAAATCATTCAATTGATAAGGACCAAGCCAACTGGTAAATCCTGGCTTTTTCTGCTCTGTCACTACTTCCCATATACCGGAATCATCATGATGGTTATACCAACCAAAGCTACAAATATCTACTTTGAGTTCCGCAAAAATTGCATTAACTGCATTTTGTAAAATTGTATCTAAGTCGAGGGAATTGCGAATTTCTGTGCTAATATGACTTAACAGTTGAGTGCGGGTGAGTAGAGAACGTAAGGCTTCTTCTGTTTGGCGATCGGTTATATCTATGACAATGCCAAACATCCGCACCAGTTGACCATCTCTAAACTCTAATTCAATGCGACTATTAATATAGCGAATTTCTCCATTAGGACGGATAATACGCGCATCAAAGTTTTGAGGAATACCTTGGTTAGCTTCACCAACTCTCTGTAAAAAGAAGTCACGATCTTCGGGGTGATAAAGTTGGAGATTTTGCTCAAAATTTGGCTCTCCTTGGTCGGGGTCTAAGCCAAAAATGTGAAAAACTTCTTCCGACCAACTAATTTTTTGGGTGGTAATATCAAAAGACCAGTAACCTAAATGGGCAACTTCTTGGGCTTTTTTTAATTGTTTACTAAGTTCGGAAAGGGTGATTTCATTGGCTTTGCGTTCGGTAATTACTTCTGTATACATCAGTAAGCCACCAATGTTACCATTCCCATCAATCCAAGGACGAATTTCCCAACATACCCAGTCTGAACCTCCATCATCACGCATCCATAAATCGGCTTCTGATTTCTCGGTTACTCCTGTTAAACAACGGCTATGAATATCTTTCCAACGTTGGGGAATATCGGGGAAAATTTCATAGTGCGATCGCCCGATAATTTCTTGATTTTCTAAGCCATATTGTTGATACCAAGCCCGGTTAGCGACTAGGTATCGCATCTGGGTATCAAACATGGCGATCGCAGCGGGAGTCACATCACATAGAGTGCGCCAAATTCCCTCACTCTCACGCAATTTATTTTCAGCTTCTTGGCGATCGGAAATATCATAATTAATGCCAATAAACCTGATGGGTTTTCCTTGTTGATCCCACTCTACCACTTTACCCCTGGCAAAATTCCATCTATAGGAACCATCTTTGCAGCGCAGGCGATGTTCATTTTCATAAATTGGTATTTCACCTCGGATGTGTTTTTGGATTTGTTCATGAACTAACTCTATATCCTCTGGATGTACACGACTTTCCCATGATTCTAGGGAATCCTTAATTTCATCACTTTGGTAGCCTAATATGGTTTTCCAACGACTATCAAAATATACTTGTTGGGTTTGTGGGTTCCATTCCCAAGTGGCAATATTTGCAGATTCTAAAGCTAATTGTAGTCGTTCGCGTTCAGCTTGGTTAGCTATTTCCTGACGGGCGATCGCTCGACTGAGAAGCATTCCGGCTAGGGATGCGATCGCCACTGATAATAGCAGGCTATTGGTAGCAATATAATTCCGCATTTTTTGGGCTTTTGCTAACTCTAATTCTGCCAGTTTTAGCTGTTTTCTAGTACGATTGGTTACCTCAGTTAGCTGGTCGGGTAATTCGATAAAATTAGCAAATTCTGGGCTTTGGATAAGTGCAATTAACTCTTGCTGTGCAGCTTGTATTTGGTCATCGGCAAAATTTAATCCTTCTACTGCTGTAGCAAATCTGTTTAATCTTTCGGCAAAAATCCCCACAGTTTCCTGATATTCAGAAAATAGTAATTGCAGTTCAGGCGTTTTTTTATCTTGATCAAGTTGTTCATATTCTGTTAGCAGATCATCAATTTCATCTAACCTTTGCATAAAGGCATTAACAGATTGCCGAAAACCCTCTGGTTCGGACAGATATGGAGATAGTTGTTTACTAGGTCGGTTGTATAATATCTTAACTTGTAAATGGTTGAGCAGTGCGTATTGGTTAACTACAGCATCCCGGTTGATTATAGCCGGTTTTTCATAGTAATTACCTACCAGTAAACCGATAGTAGTTCCGGTGATAGCAATTCCTAGGGTGGCAATATAGGTAGCCGCGATTTTTTGCTTTAATTTCATGGGAAAATATGTCTGATATAGGAACCTAATATTGGCAATCATTAACCATCTGACACGATTAACAAGGAATAGAAATCACAAATTCTGTACCCTCACCTAAAGTTGAATTTACTTCTAGCATACCTGAGTGTTTATCAACCACAATTTGTCTAGCGATCGCTAATCCTAAACCCGTACCTTTACCCACATTTTTGGTAGTAAATAAATGCTCAAATATTTTAAATTTGACATCATCACTGATACCCACGCCATTATCTTTAATCCGAATCCTGGCATAGTTGCCGTCACCAGATAACTCAGTTTTTACCAAAATATGATTATTAATTTCCCCATAATCTCGCCCTTTATTTGATTCATCTAAAGCATCAATAGCATTACTTAAAATATTCATAAATACCTGATTTAACTGTCCAGCATAACACTTAATATGGGGTAGATTACCGTATTCCTTAATTACTTGAATTTCTGGGCGCATCTGGTTAGCTTTTAGGCGATGCTTCAGAATCATCAATGTACTATCAATGCCATCGTGAATATGGCAAGCAACCGGGCGATCAGTATCGGCGCGGGAGAAAGTTCTTAAACTTACACTTAGATCTTGAATGCGTCCGACTGCCTCCCGCATTGCTCTAATTAATTTGGGCAAATCTTCTCGGATATAATCCAGTTCTATGGATTCTATTTTATCTTGAATCTCATCATCAGTCACAGAATATTTTTCTTGGTATAAATCAATCAAACCCAACAAGTCTTTAATATAATTAATCACCGGGGGAATATTGCACTTAATACAGCCCACGGGATTGTTAATTTCATGGGCAACACCTGCCACTAAATTTCCTAAAGCTGACATTTTTTCATTCTGCACCAGTTGCAGTTGCATAGTTTGCAGTTCCTGTAAAGTTTGCTCCAACTGCTGAGATTTTTCACGCAGTTTATTTTCAGCACGTCTGCGCGCATCAATATCAGTGCAAGTGCCAATCCATTCTTTCACACTACCATCTTTGGCGAAAATAGGGACTCCTTGAACAGCAAAATAACGGTAAATACCATCAGCGCCACGAATGCGGTATTCGGTCTTATATAAACTCTTAGTTTCCACTGCTTTTTGCCAAACTTTAGTAGTGTGAGGGAGATCATCAGGATGCAAGGCATTTAGCCATCCCCTTCCCTTGACTTCTTCTAGGGTTTGTCCAGTATATGCAATCCAATGAACTGTATCTAGGTTTTCTCCTTCAGGACTAGCCAGCCAAATAATTTGAGATGTAGCAGTGGCTAAATAACGATAACGTGCTTCACTTAATTCTAGTTTTTCTACATATTGTTTTAGTTTGTGATTATAAGTCTGTGATTCCTCATAAAGTCGCCCGTTTTCCAGAGAAATGGCAGCTTGAGAACAGAGAAATTTGAGCAACTCAACGCGATCGCTCGTAAAGGCTCCTATAGTTAAATTATTTTCCAAATATAAAATACCCATCAACTGACCTTGGTTGATAATCGGGATACAGATAACACTTTTAGGATGGTTATTTTGGATATAAGTATCAGCATAAAACCTGGGATTTATTCTGGCATCTGCCAGCACTAAATACTTGCCAGTACGGCGAACATTATTAACTACACTAATCGGCAAATCTTGACTAGCTTCTAGGGGAATTGATGGTAATATCTCCGGTGATTTTCCGGGTTCTAATATGGCAACTACATTAAATTTATCATCTTGTTTAAGCACCAATATACACTTATTAGCTCCCGCATTATTAATCACTATTTTTAACAAGTTACTAATCAGCTTGTCTAATTCAATTTCACTAGAAATAGCTTGAGATGCTTGCAGCAAAGTTGTTAAATCCAGGATTTCGGAAATGCTACTAGAAGTATGAGTAGAAGTCATCATACCCCTGGCAATAGTTTCCTTGAATAAATTAGTAGCACGAGGTCGGTGTAAAATCGGGTTCAACAGTTTAGGATAGCGTTTTTCTAAATCCGCCACCTTAGCTTTTGCACCCCATTTAGCATAACCATAATAGGCATCTTGCATATACCCAGCGGCAACTTTAGCTTTACCCCAATTTAGGTAAAATTTAGCCGCTAGTTCATTAGCTAAGGCTTCTTCTTGGATATATTTGTTGTCTTTGGCTCCGGTAATAGCGCGATCGTATAAATCAATAGCCTCTGCTTTTTCTCCAAAGAATCGACATTTTTCAGCCGCTAACAAATCAACTTTATGCTGATGATTATTGGGGGAAGACTCTGCCCATTCCGCTAATTTTTTCTGATGACTTTTAACCATATCCAGACTATAATCTTGGTCAATTTTTGACGTGGAGCATAAAGCTAAATAGGTTAAACCAGCATAGAAATGGAAAACCGGAATATAAATTGTTCCTCCCACTGCCATCAAATATTGATCAGCTTTGGCAATATATTCCCCAGCATGATGATATTCACCAAATAGATAAGCAAGAATCAATTTATAGATATAGACCACAGCCAGAGCAGTTAATTCATTATCATGATGATGCTTAGGAATCATCACTATTTCATTGTAGTCGTTCCCCTTCAATAAATATGGTGAATCGACAATTTCCCGAAAATTATACACCATCTGCTTTTTAATCTTCAGGTAGGTTAGGGGAGAATCTTGTTTGGCTTTCTCTAAAACTACACAGTAATTGTCAATTTCTCCTTCCCAATTATCTAGACGCACTCCCGCGAAGAAATTATCATAAAAGTAGTTAAAAATGTTATAACCAGCATAGAGAATTTGACCAGTTTCTATGGCTGCCATATAACCATTTTTGAGGGTAGGAATAGCGGATCTTAATGGTTCTTGGCGATGCTGAAGAAAAGTACCAAATAGCAGTAATGTCAGAGCTTTTAGTTTTCGGACATTAAACTTATCCAGTAAAATCAAGGCGACTCGCCCAAATTTATAACCTTTTTTAACCTCTCCTAAAAAGGCAGAAAGTACCATACCATAAATTGCATAACCAATGGTTGATGTAGGTGCATTACCAAACCTCAGAGATAAACTAACCATAGTGAACCCCAACAGAGGTAGTATAGTAGGATTTCCTAGAAAAATAGGAGCAAACAAAATCCCTAATAGTTCCATAGCCGCCAAGGTTTCTGGATCTTCCATAACTGGAAAGTTCACTAAATCCTCAATTTTTTTGCCTTCTAGTTGCTGAGAAATAGTTTCTAATGTTTTCGCGGTCAAGGCTTCATCTGGTTGGGACGAAAACTCAACTCCTAGTTCTTTAAGTGCATTTTCGGCTACAGCGATCGCTTCTAACATCCGACTCTGAGCAGTTAGGGCATTTATTTGAATCTCGTAAATTTTGACTTTATCAAGGATATTTTTAGATGATTTTTGCACCAAATTTGATAGGGTTTCCATGGTGTCAAAATCAGCATTTAAGTAGGCAGTTTCTGTCGCAGTAACATACATATTTAAAGCCAGTTGATACTGACTTTCCCAGCAGTCATCCGCCAGCAACTCTAGTCCAGTTTCCACCAAATTTCTCGCCGCCACATAAGCTGTAGAATTTCTGGCTTTTTGTGCTGCTGATAAGTTGAGTTGGGCTAAAGTTTCTCGTTCTTGGGTATCAGTTATTAAACCATGACCTAAATTCAAATGACCCACAATATCAAACAATTTTTCTTCTACTTCTGTCGGTGATAAGTTGTGCTGTAGCAATTGTCCAATTTGCAGATGAGTGGCTTGTTTTTGGTGGTCAGGAATTAAAGAATAACTGGCTTGTTGAATGCGATCGTGCAAAAATCGATAGGTGGGATTAGCTGCACTATTAAAAACCTCTTGATTGTCTGATTCAGTAAAAAATTTATAAATTTTAGTGGTCGGAATAATTAAGCCTTCTTGTAATGCTTTCCATAAAGCTACAGCGGTTACATGGGTTGGCTTCTGACTAACAATTGCTAAAGTATTTAAATCAAAATCTGCCCCAATACAAGCAGCCAACTTTAAAATATCTTGAGTATCTTTAGGCAATTTCTGCAATTGTAATGCCATGAACTCTACCACATCATCAGTTAGGGTTAAAGCCTGCACTTTCGCCATATCACACTGCCATCCCCCTTGACTTGAGCCGGCTGGAAAGGGTGACTTTGGTGGCTCAAATACAATTAAATTTTCATCATGTAAAGCCTTGAGTAACTGGGTAGCAAAAAAAGGATTACCATGGGTTTTTTGGTAAACTAACTTAGCCAAGGATTTAGCCATAGATAGTTTACAATTCAGGGTATCTGCTACTAACTGATTTATATCTAATTCTGGCAGAGGTGACAAGGTAATTGTATTAACTGTGGCTCCGCTTTGGATTATCTCATCAACGGTTAAAATAAACGGATGTACTGGTGAAACTTCATGATCTCGATAGGCTCCTAAGATTAACAAATATCCTTGAGTCTCTTGCATCAATAGTTTTAGTAAATTTAATGATGCTGAATCTGACCATTGCCAATCATCTAAAAATATCACGAGGGGATGTTCTTGGCTGGTGAAAACTTGCAGGAATTTTTGAAACAGTAGATTAAAGCGATTTTGGGCAGCATTACCTGATAATTCTACGGCTGGTGGTTGCGGACCAATAATCTCTTCTAACTCGGGGATAACATCAATCAAAACTTGACCATTCTCTCCCACTGCTTCCAGAATCTCGGTTTTCCAGGTTTGAATTTTAGCATCAGATTCTGATAAAATTTGACCCATTAAATCCCGGAATGCTTGCACGAAGGCAGCCAAAGGTATATGACGATTAAATTGGTCATATTTACCTTTAATAAAATAGCCTCTTTGTCGGACTATGGGTTTATGAACTTCATTGATAACTGCAGTTTTACCAATTCCGGAAAAACCCGCCACTAGCATCATTTCGGTTTGATTCATATTGACTCTATCAAAGGCGGCTAATAGTTGCTGAACTTCGGCTTCTCGACCATAGAGTTTTTCGGGAATCATAAAGCGATCGCTTATGTCTTGTTGTGCGATCGCAAAGCTATCAATATTACCGGTTTCTTGTAATTGATGTAAACACTCCTCTAAATCATATTTAATTCCCAAGGCACTCTGATAGCGATCTTCGGCATTTTTCGCCATCAGTTTACTAACAATTTCTGATATCACTATAGGAATATTCGGGTTAATTTCGTGAATTGGTGGGGGCTGTTTGGCGAGATGACAATGTACCAACTCCATCACATCTGACGATTGAAACGGTAGTTTTCCGGTCAGCAATTCATAGCAGGTAACTCCCAGGGAATAGAAATCGCTTCGATAATCTATCCCTCGATTCATTCGACCTGTTTGTTCTGGAGAAATATAGCATAATGTCCCCTCTAAAATATGAGGATTTTTAACTTCTGGTGCTTCCCGTGGTAGTAAGGATGAAATACTAAAATCAATTAATTTAACTTGTTGATGATCAGGATTAATCAAAAGGTTGGCAGGTTTAATATCTTTGTGAATTACCCTGTTTTGGTGAAGATAATGTAGAGTGTCGGCAATTTGAATGGCAATTTTTAGAAAATCTTCCACATGAAAATAGTGATATTTGGTATGTTTATTTCTGGCTGATTCTAAATATTGGTATAGGGCAACTCCCCCACAATCTTCCATAATTAAAGCATAGCTATTACCATATACTTCTAAACTCAAGGGTTTAACAATATTGGGAAAGTCGAGATTTTTGGCAATAGTATATTGATGGCGAAATTGGACAAGTTCGTTAAAACTAGGGTATTCGTGTCGTAAAATTTTGATAACTACAGGTTGCTGGTCACTGCTACGAATGCCTCGATAAACTAGGGTTCTACTCCCTGTGTATAACTCTTCTGTGATTTTATAACCGGGTAAGTTGGCAATAATATTCATAACCTTAATGCTTCTGTTGTTTCTCGATTTTTATGGTTTTATGAATAGTCAAATAGTTAAAATGGCGATCGATATCTATGCTGCCACAGAAAAAAGGCCTGAAGCCCCCTAACTCCATGGCAACGTACTGACTCCTGCTTAGGTTATCAGCCACGCTTTTTGGGGCCGTAACACTTTAATTATAACCATACCATCTCTTATAGCTGTTGGGTTTGGGCTGGTGGCGTAGATTTACCCAAAACCCATCACAGCCTCAACTCCTAGGCAGGATTTTAGCTTTTAGCCCGCCGCAGAAGAGTAAAGATTTGTTTCCGTACAGGTTGAGGAAGCACAGAAATAGCCAACCCTGTCCAGGCTTTGGGGAGAGATGCTGATTGTCCGGCTACAATTAAGACTCGTCCGGCTTGTGTATCGCCAGTTTCTACCATTCGCAACCCTAATAAAAGTTGAGATTCAGCCAGGCGCGATCGCCTAATTGTTTCCAGCTTTTCTGATGGGAATTGGAAATTTTCTAAATAAGTGATTTGATCGCGTAAATAAGGAATAGCCCGGTTTAACCCTTGTTGTTCAGCATGAACCCGATATTCCATCAACCTTTGGGGAATATAATATCCCTGCTTTCCGGCTAAGGCGAGACGCACTAATAAATCATTATCTTCGCAGTTTTGAATATTCGGGCGCATATACCCCACATCAATTAAGGCTTGGCGACGACAGAGGGTAGCTCCTATTTGAAAACTTTGCTGAATAAATACTACTTCTAGGAGATTTTCAACTATACCTTCTGGGAGTTGGCTGCGTCCCCATTTGACCGAGTTAATATCTGTGGCGGTTTGGTCTCGGTTATTGTTAATATCAATTATCCAGTGGTCAGTCCCTACAAAATCAACGGTAGGGTTTTGCTCTAAAATGGCACTGGTTTTTTCGAGAAATTCTGGAGTCAGGCGATCGTCATCATCAAATTTAATAAAATATTCCCCCGTAGCCGCATCAAAACCCGATCGCATATTATTACTTTTGCCAATATTTTTTTGATGGCGAATATAGCGCAATCGCGGGTCTTCATAGCGAGACATAATCTCCACGGTTCCATCAGTCGAACCGTCATCACAGACAATTAACTCGAAATCTTGTTCGGTTTGTTCCAGAACACTGGCGATGGCGATCGGTAACAGGTTAACCCGGTTATAAGTAGGAATACAAACAGTAATTTTAGCCACAGAATCAGCTTAACTTTCACTCGACATGATCAAGTTTAATATGTCCTCGTCTTTTCTACTAGGGATTGATTAGTTCAATATCATAAAGACCAAATTCTTCTCGAATCTTCGGGGTTAATTTTCGGTAATCGAATAGACTAGCTTTCAGGTTTAGCAGTCTAACTTTCAGAGACATATTTTTCCGTTTTTCAATATTAACGAAATCTTCCGAAGATAGATTTTCACTATTTCCTAAAATATAAATAGACCCCACAAAAGGAAGTCGCTCAAGGTGGGATCCTTTCGACTCTACACCCCTCGTAAAATAATTATGACAATAGTAGAAATGATGAATATCTTTAGGAATTTGACTAGGGGATGTGATCGACTCAGGAATTCTTGCTAAAGTTTCCTCTGAGGCATCATATAAATCACTTCTAATAATATGAGTTGTGCCACAATAAAGATGGAACCCTTTACGCATGACTTTCATAACATTGCTATTATGATTATAGACATACCCTTTTTTGAAGAAGTAGCCATCAACCGATTTATTTTGGGCTACCAAATCAGCTAAACATCGGCTTACACAATCATCACCATCAGCCTGCATAATGTGAGAACATCCCATTTCCTTGGCTAAACGAACTCCGGCGATAACTTTATACATTTTATCCACCCGTTTTTCGACTATTGTTGTCGGTACAGGCAAACTTAAATCCACCGTCAGGTAGTGTAAATTCGGATGTTCAAACTTAATATTAGGTTTTTCTTGACAGACTACAATCATCCGAAAATCAGGATGAGTCTGATTGCACATTGACCTAGCAGTTCTTTCCAGTAGGAGAGAAAGATTATCCCAAGATTTAGATATCTTACGACTTTTAATCGGTACGACAAAACCCAACATAAATGATTAACCTGTTTGAGATTTTCAACAATCAAAAAATTACCACCCTTTAGCAGTTAACTAAGTGATGATACGTTTGCTTGTTTTGTAGGTATCTAGTTTCAGAAACATATCATCTACCGGTTTCATCGCTAAAGTATCAGCATCATAAAATAAAAACTTATCAAAGTATCCTTGAAAAGCCGCCATTTTTCTCTGAAAACGCATTCTTGATTCAATGAGGCGAGCATTACTTTTCTGAAATGCTAGGGGATGGTTCATCCACACTTCTTTAGCAAAATCTTCCCATCGCTGGATCTCTTGCTGATCTTCATAAATGCTAACATTGGGGCGATCGCCAATTTCCTTTTTTACCTGCTCCATACGGTCATCATAGGGAATAATACAAATAGGTATATCTGGACTCACATTAACCTCTACGCTATTTAAAAAAGCTACCAGTTGATCGAAAACCACATCATTTGCTAAAGTGTATATACCACAAGATGCCATGGGGTCAACTCCTTAATCAGATCTAATTTGAATTAACAATTACCCAGTTAATTACTGAGACTTTCCCATCAACTTAAATGCCGATGAAAATTTTAATGATTTCTTCCACATTCCCCTATCCTCCTACCAAAGGTGGAACCCAAGTCCGTACCTTTAACCTACTCAAATTTTTGAGCCAGACACACCCTATTACTCTTGTAACACAACGCACCTCTGATGTCACTGATGATGACATTGAAGAACTCAGTCAGTGCGTAGATCGGCTCCAGGTGTTTCCCAGAAGTGAACCCGCAGAAGCAAACTGGGGCATTTTCGGCAAAATCTCTCGATTTGGCCAATTCCTACTCAGTGGCACTCCTCCCAATGTTAGAGCAACCTACTCGGTGGATATGCAGGAGTGGATTGATCAAGTAGTTGAAGACGAAGGCTATGATGTCATCACCTGCGAACATAGCATTAATGAGAGTTATGTGCGCCCCGAATGGAAAGACCGCTTAAAAACAGTCGTTAATGTCCACAGTTCAGTTTATGCAACCTGTCGGCAGCAGCTAGAGACTCAAACGGCAGAGAAACCCCTACGCGATCGCCTTAACCTTCCCCTACTTTATCGTTATGAGCAACAATATTGTACCAAATTTTCCTCCATTGTTGCCACCACTCCCGAAGACGGGGAACAGATGCAACACTTTAACCCCATAGCGAAGGTGGAAATTATCCCAAATGGCGTAAACTTTGAGCAGTTTCCCTATCGAACTTTCGACCCAGGTGGACATCAACTCATCTTTGTCGGAGCCATGGACAACATAGCCAACATTGACGCGGCTAGATTTCTCGCCCTAGAGATATTACCCCAGATCCAAAAACGCGCTTCAGATACCACCATTACTATCGTAGGAGCCAGACCCGTACCAGAAGTGTTAGAACTAGCCTATTGTCCAGGGGTAAACGTAACGGGTCGTGTACCTTCAATGGCAGAATATTTACATAAAGCCACAGTCTGTGTAATCCCAATGCGAACCGGGTTCGGCATCAAAAATAAAACCCTAGAGACTATGGCTGCCGGAGTTCCCTTGGTAGCGAGCGATCGCGGTTTAGAAGGTTTAGCCGTCGATGGTGAAGGAGTCGAACTGCGGGCTTTACGAGCTAACACAGTTGAGGAATATGTCCAACAGATAGCCAGGCTGTTTGAAAACCCAGATCTCAGACAAGAACTTTCTCAAAAAGCGCGATCGCTCATCGAAACTGAATATACTTGGGAACGAGCAGGTCAGCGCTATGAACAAGTCCTCATCGGTTGAAGGTCATCACCATAAAGTTAGGGGAGTCAGTTGCCAAATATGAACAATAGACAAGTCCGATTTAATCGACCCATAGACAAGAAATCCAGGGGGACTAATCAGAAACGCCAAGCTGTTTCACCCAGCCGCCAGAAACAACCATTATCACAGCAGCCCCCTTCCCGCCCCTTAGCCCAAAAGCCCAACGTGGCGGGTCAGGGCGGGGGCAATATCGGCCACCATAAACACAAGCCAACTGTCAGAACTCGCCAGTCCCCAAGCCCCCTATCAGTAGCACTAAAAAAGTGGTTAGCCGATAGTCTAGCCTTTAGCCTACTATTTGGTGGTTCAGCCCTATTCAGCGTCAGCGCTTGGTTTAGTTACCAACTGATTCTCAATCCTGACGTAGGAATTTGGCTTAATCAATTTCTACCCGCGAGTACCCAAATTCCCCTAAAACCCAACGATTATCTTTATAGCCTGGAGCAAATCCGAGAAGAACTCAAAGCCCAAGGTCGTTTTTTTGCTGAACCCCTACCCCTTCCTAATCGAGAAGTTTTAGGGGATATGAGCAATAGTGTCAGTACAGCTAGGCTAGAGGAAAGGTTATTCGCCCAAAATCCCTACCTCAAACCCTGGCGCTCATTCCTACTCCCCCATGAATCCCTCGTTCAAACACCCGTAGATCTGTTAATTCCAGTAATGCAGACCCGCGAATCTAGTACAACCATCCCCTGTCCCACTGGTTGTAAAGAAATTGTGGAACTGCGAGTTTATAAATCAGTACAAACTCCCTATCAAGCGGTGGGGACTCCTGAGTGGTAGGGGTCGAAAGGAAAGTCACCTTTCCCAACTCCCATTCAAAACCGTGCTTGAAAGTTTCCCTTCACACGGCTCCTGATGTGGATACCCTCTTTGTCAAAGGAACAAGGTTACTACCCCCTGCTTTATGACTTCAACTTTGGGAGCTATATGCTTGCGTTAGTCTTTAAACTCGCTTTCGCCATTAAACTCTTACTTATCGCAGTCTCTATATCCATATCGTGACTAGTGGGCATATCCCAACCATTACAGTTAGGCATTGGCTTTCAGTCACATCCCTTCCCCTTATGGGCTTGCGCTTACACTTTTCACTACTCTACGAGATGTACTCGCAGAGAGCCCAACAGGGGTTTCAACGTTCCGTATATATGGGCATTCCATCTTTAGATTTGTCCTATCCACCGGGGTACATTTTAAAGGTCTGTGTAGGTGATGACATAATTACCCTACTTTTCCCCTTGTCCTTTTGGACGCAGCGTATCAGCCTATTTCGCTGCTAACTAGTTACGGTGGTTCAAGCCAGACATTCGGTTTCCCTAATCATGGATGGTTGGCAGTGGTCGCCTCTGGTAGTAGGTTCTACTTCACGCCTTCCGTTCCCCGCTTCAATCCCAGATTTGTGATTTCTGAAACTGGGGGTGGCTACCGCCTTTACTCTTTCCCAAATCACCCCAAGTGGGTTGAAATACTCCTCCTTGTAGTATACTTGGAAGATAAAAGTGTATTCTGTGATTTCTTAAATGGGATTGACCCTGAGTTCCCTGCCTTGCTTAGATTCACAACTCCCTAAGCGTCGGGACATATATACAGTTGAGGGGTTAGACCGATACTGAGTAACCGTGTAAAGGTCTAATTGCCCTCTAGGAGGTTATTTCGGCATTGCAGCCTTATTTGACTCCTAAACGTTTCGCACTATATCGCCTAGTTTATGAACTACCCGTCAACGGACCAGCAGAGTCTTTTGTACTGGCATCTTTGATTGGAACTCGTGCTAATCAGCAGGGCGGTAATAGACCACTACCCCTAACTGATATCACGACGTTTAAAAATAGGGTTCCTGAATCGGGAGTATGGTTTAACTTATATGGAACCCGTCTGGTGGGGGATACCCGAGTTCCCTACGGACATATAATTCATTACAACCCCAAACATTATCACCTCAGTTCGATGTTGGAGTGGAAAAGTGCTGCGGGACAGCATCCTATATGGGAAAACGTCACCGGGGGACCTTACCCAGAATTATTAGTTGAACAAACCATGGGACTTGAGCCACAATTCAGCATTTATCAAGTCCGACCCCGCCGCTTTGTTCCTAACCCCATTGAGTTAGTTAGCATCTCCCTAGATCAAGAAGTTGTTGACCACTATGCTTATCGAAGAGCTATTAGACTAGCTCGCAGCGGTTTGTGGTCTCCGGCTTTAAGTCTGATGCAACCCCTCAAGAACAATTCCGGCACCGGTGGCGATTATCCCCAAAAATGGCCAGCATTAGCGGAGGCACAACTGCAATTAATTCAGTTCCATGCCAGCATTACAGATGCTCAGGCTACAGCAGCTTGGGCAAGTCCGACTCAAAAGGTACTCGCGGGACTTATTGATGGTCGTTGGAGTGAAGCCCTAAATGTGGTTCAAAGCGCGAGCCTTAACCAAACCGAACTGTTAAACCTCCTACAGGCTGACGGGGGAAGAATCAAAAACCGCATTCAAGCAGCGCTGCTGGAAAACCCAGAAGAACCAGATTTGCAAGCCTGGGGCGCTCTCATTTTGGTGGCCCAATTCGGGAGAGATGAAGCGATCGCATGGTTAGAAACCCAATCTCAAGCCTCCCCAGACAACAAAACCCGCATTCGCCAATTGTTAGATTAATCCATTGGCTCTGGTGCTCTCTTAGGAGCATGATTTAATCTCAAATTAGGTTAATATTTTAGGGCAATATGGTATAAGAAGCGAGAAGAGTTGAGGATAAACCTATTGCCAGATATGTCAAACCCAAGGAAGCGGCTCAAATCCTTGGAGTCCATGAAAGAATACTCCGCAGATGGGACAAAAATGGCTCAATCGAGACCATCAGAACCCCCGCTGGGCAACGACGATACAACGTTGAGTCATATTCTGATTCCATATCAGGCAGTGACAAACGCAAAGTCGTTATCTATGCCAGAGTTAGTAGCCGCGCCCAGCAGTCCGACCTCAACCGACAGGTGGCCGCACTGTCCAACCTCTACCCCGAAGCAGAAGTCGTCTCAGAAATCCGAGGCGGGCTCAACTTCAAGGGAAAGAAAATGCTGGCCTTACTGGGACATCATTTGTCAGGAGATGTCCGCATGGTTGTCGTTGCCCACAAAGACTGATTGGCAATATGGGGATTTGACTTGTTTCGATGGCTCTGTGAGCAAAACAGGTGTTCACTCATGGTTCTCAACCAGACAAGTCTCAGTCCAGAACGAGAAATGGTTGAGGACATCCTCGCCATCCTCCACTGCTTCAGTTCCCGATTATACGGACGGAGTAAATACAAAACTCAGGTCAAAGAAGATCCGGATTTACCCCAGCCCCGAGCTAAATCAAGTCTGGCGTAAATGGCTGGCTGCTTGTCGGTATTGCTACAACCAAGCAATTGCATTATCCCGGAGTGGTAAACGACTAAGCAAGTTAAAGTTACGCAATAAAGTGATGCAGAGCGACTTACCCGAATGGGTCAAAGAAACACCCTGCCACATTCGGCAAAATGCCATCTTTGATGCCTATCAGGCTTTGAGCGCCAGTCCTGATGCCAGGTTTAGAAGTTGTCGTGACAGCTCTCAAGGGATTAAGTTCAATAATACTAATTTCTCTTCAGGGAGTTGGTATCCAAGACTCACGAAAGGATTAACTTTCATGGTTTCCGAAGCTATCCCTAAAACTTGCGGGCAAGGGACTCAGTTGGTGTTTACCAAAGGTCGATGGTTGGCGATTTTCCCTGAACCAGTTGCCGTTACCCCAACTGAAGCGAATGGCGTAATTGCATTAGACCCGGGTGTGCGAACTTTCATAACTGGGTTTGATGGCTCTCGATTTCTGGAATTGGGCTCCGGGGATATTGGACGCATTACTAGGCTATGTCAACATTTGGATGATTTGATGAGCCGAATCGCCAAGGAACCCTGTCGTTCAAGAAGGCGACGGATGAGGCAAGCGGCTCAACGAATGAGAACCAAAATCCGCAATCTAGTTGATGAAGCCCACAAACAAATTGCTCACTACTTGACTCACAACTACAGCATAATTTTTCTGCCGACCTTCGAGACTTCCAACATGGTTGCCAAAGCCAAGCGGAAAATCAAATCCAAGACTGCCCGCGCCATGCTGACATGGGCGCATTATCGATTCAAACTAACCCTGAGACATCAAGCCGAGATAACTGGAACCACAGTTGTAGATGTGACGGAAGAATACACCAGCAAAACCTGTACTCACTGTGGTCACATGCATTCCCAGCTAGGTGGCTCAAAAGTGTTCCGATGTCCGGAGTGCGGGTTCACTCTACCCAGGGACTGGAACGGTGCTTTTGGAATCTTTCTAAAAGCTTTGCGGGATACCGCCTCTGTTACCTTAACGGGTAATAGTGCTATCGTCGCATTGTCAGGCAATAGCCGGATAAATGTCGCGTAAATGTATCAGCAGCCAGATTCTCCGTTTCCCCATATTATTGATGTGTCTGACGCACCCGGCGATAATGCGCTAAAATTCTCTTCGGGTTTTTTCGTAATTGTCAATCTGTGCCTTGCCAATCAATCCCGACACTGGTTTATTGGGATCAGGCAGGCCTTATCAAAAACCATAGCGATAACCCCGAAATAATAGCTAAAAAAATACTATGTCTGATTCCCCAACCCCCGAAACCTCTTCAGAAGCTATCCCTAACTCCGGGTCAAAAACCCGCCAGTTACTAGGGATGAAAGGGGCCGCCCCCGGAGAAACATCCATCTGGAAAATTCGCCTGCAACTGATGAAACCAATCACCTGGATTCCCCTAATTTGGGGTGTAGTCTGTGGTGCGGCTTCCTCTGGAGGCTATAGCTGGACACTAGAAGATATCCTTAAAGCAGCCGCCTGTATGCTGCTGTCGGGTCCTTTAATGGCAGGGTATACCCAAACCCTCAACGACTTCTACGATCGCGACCTAGATGCCATTAACGAGCCATATCGCCCTATTCCCTCCGGTGCAATTTCCATCCCTCAAGTCGTATCCCAGATTCTGATTCTCCTGGCTGCAGGTATCGGTCTTGCCTATATCCTAGATGTCTGGGCAGGTCATGAGTTCCCCATGGTCACAGTTCTCTGTATTGGCGGCGCTTTCGTTTCCTATATCTACTCTGCGCCTCCCCTAAAACTCAAGAAAAACGGCTGGTTAGGTAACTATGCTCTCGGAGCCAGTTATATTGCCCTTCCCTGGTGGGCGGGTCATGCCCTATTCGGAGAACTCAACCCCACTATTGTGGTACTCACCCTATTCTACAGCTTGGCGGGGCTAGGTATTGCCATTGTTAACGACTTTAAGAGTGTCGAAGGCGATCGCCAACTTGGCTTACAATCCCTCCCCGTTATGTTTGGCGTAACCACCGCCGCCTGGATCTGTGTATTAATGATTGACATTTTTCAAGCCGGAGTTGCCCTATACTTGATCAGCATTAAGCAAAACCTTTATGCCACCATCTTGTTATTACTCGTGATTCCACAAATTACCTTCCAGGATATGTATTTTATTCGCAATCCCCTGGAAAATGATGTTAAATATCAGGCAAGCGCTCAACCTTTCCTTGTCCTAGGAATGTTGGTTGTGGGTTTAGCCCTAGGTCATGCAGTTTAGTGGGGGAGCAATTGGTGCGTCAGATGAACCAGATTTTGCCTTGACCTATCTCATGGATTTCTCCGACGCACCCTACCAGCTTATCAATAACGCTTTTCAAGATTATATCTGGGCAATTGCCACCAGTCGTTTTTCCTCCCCTTTTAGCAAGGGGCTTCCCACATAAGGAGGTTTACGTGACAGAATTTTCCCCAAAAATTACCGACGAATCTAGGGATAGTCAAAATACTATGCCCCCTACCTCCGTTTTGCACCAAGACTCCGAGGCTCCAGCCCCGCCTCCCCCTGCCGAAACCCCCCTGGGGGTAGGACCCCGTCGCCGTCCAATTAGGCGTTGGCAATGGAAACCTCGCCCTAGATTGTGGATAGGCGTTGGTATCATTACTATAGTCGGAAGTGCGATCGCATTAGGAGCTTATCAGTTCCATCGCCTTGAACAAAGTTTACCCGAGATTTCTGACCTATCAGCCTACAACCGAGATGGAACCCTAACCATTCAAGCCGCAGATGGTACCATTATCATGCAAACCGGACCATCTACCAGGGAGCAGGTATCTCTCGACCAGATCCCAGAGGAGTTAGTCCAGGCATTTATTGCCATAGAAGACCGACGCTTCTATGAACATCGTGGCATTGACTACCAAGGTATTATCAGAGCTTTATCCGCTAATGTCATGGCTACAGGTGTAGTCCAGGGAGGTAGCACCATCACTCAACAATTGGCTCGGATGGTGTTTTTAGACCATGAACGCAGCCTGACTCGTAAACTTAGGGAAGCTATCCTCGCTCAAAAACTTGAGAAAACTCTCACCAAAGAAGAAATCCTCGAACGCTATCTTAATTTAGTCTATTTGGGTTCGGGAGCTTATGGGGTAGCTGATGCAGCTTGGGTCTATTTCAGCAAACCCGTAGAACAACTCACCCTCTCGGAAATGGCTACCTTGGCGGGTTTGCCTCCCGCTCCTAGTCAATATTCGCCCCTGGTGAATTTAGACCTAGCTACCGAACGCCGGAATGTTGTACTGCGCCGAATGCAGGAAATGGGCATGATTTCTGAGGGTCGCGCCAATTCACTGATTCAAAGTGACCTAGTTGTAAATCCTAGCCCCCATAAACGTCTACAGGTTAAGGCTCCCTATTTCGCTAATTTTATTCAAAAGGAACTACCATTATTTGTATCAAAAGAAGCCCTAGAAATTGGGGGCTTGGTGGTGGAAACGAGTTTAAATCTGCAATGGCAGGAAATAGCCGAGCAGGTTGTTAGAGAAGCCGTAAAAATAGACGGGCGCGCCGCTGGGTTTGACCAAGCCGCATTAGTGGCGATCGACCCTACTACCGGAGAAGTTCAAGCTATGGTAGGGGGTGCAAATTACGGGGAAAGTCAGTTTAATCGCGTGACCCAAGCTCAACGACAGCCCGGATCGACTTTTAAAGGGTTGGTCTATGCGGCGGCGATCGCAGCAGGTTTCTCCCCCTATGATAGCTACAATGATGAACCCTATCGAGTCGATGGATATCGCCCCCAAAACTATGGAAACCGTTACGGTGGTTGGCGATCGATGCTTAACGCCCTCAGTAATTCCACTAATGTTATTGCCGTTAGAGTCCTAATTGATGTCGGCTTTGAACCCGTTATTTCTCTCGGTACGAGCATGGGTATCAAATCTGAACTCAAACCCACCTATTCCCTCGCCTTGGGAGCCTATGAAGTTAATCTTTTGGAACTAACCAACGCCTACGGAACCCTCGCCGCCCAAGGCCAATATATCCCCGCTCATGGTATCCGCCGAGTCATCAACCAGAAAGGCGAAACTATCTATCAGGCTCAGTTTACACCTAAACAAGTTCTTGACCCCGACAGCGCCGCTATTACTACCTGGATGCTAACTGGTGTGGTACGCAACGGCACAGGTGGGGCCGCTTACCTTGCCGATCGCGATGTCGCAGGTAAAACTGGCACTTCTGAACAAGCTAGGGATCTCTGGTTTATTGGTTATATTCCGCAACTGGTGGCGGGAGTATGGCTAGGAAACGACAACAATGATCGCACTTGGGGCGCTAGTAGTACCGCCGCCTTTAATTGGCGTGAGTTTATGAAACGAGTAGTTGAGGATTTACCCGTTGAGGAGTTTCCGGAACTTCCCGACCTCGACAGCCACCGGGGAAGCATTAAAGCTAAACCCCATCAACCTAAATGGGTACAAACTGGACCGGCCGCCATTCGTCCTGATGATGACGACTACCACAAACATATTAATAACTCCAGCGACTATGGAAATGATGGCTATTACTACTAACCACTCCCTGTGCGTAGGCAGGCCGGTTTACTGATTTTTGCCGATTCAGCTAAAATTCAGTCAGAATAACAATAAATCTCTTTACAGGAGCTTTCTCTAATCATGGATGAACTGACACCCATCTTCAAAGAATTTACCCAAGATCCGATCTCGTTTTTGGGTGGCTTTGTCTCTAGCGTCCTGCGACTCAACTTATCAGAAGACCCAGTGAAAAGCTGGTTAGAAAAGGAAACCGGAACCCCAGTCTCTTCCTCAACCTCTGACCGAGACAATAATGGCTCGAGTAATGGGCCTCAATCAATTACCATTGACTAAACAGCCGGCTATATTTTCACCGAGAAACTATTGTCCCTGAGCGCTAATGTTCAACCTCTGCGCCTTGAGTACCAGCAACCCTCTTTCATAGCCGAGGTTGGCGTAGCTGTCGCATACGGCTTAATATGTTGGCAGGTGTTAATTCTGAGGAGTGTTGTTCTATGAGCAAATTATGGGGCTATAGTTTCTGGTCAAAAGTAGCAATGATTCTTCCCCTTACCAGTGCGATCGCTTCTATTATCCATACCAATACAGCGATCGCCCAACTCTCCGAAGACATCATTAGCAGCGATGACCTAGTAGAAGTTCAGGGACAAGTTACCTCCGTTTCCCAACTCTCAGACGTTCAACCCACAGACTGGGCATTTCAAGCCCTACAATCCCTAGTTGAACGCTATGGCTGCATAGCAGGATATCCCGACGGAACCTATAGAGGCAACCGCGCGATGACCCGCTACGAATTCGCCGCCGGACTCAACGCCTGTTTAGAAAGAATTAACGAACTGATCGCCGCCTCCGTAGTTGATAAAGTCACCCGTGAAGATCTCGCCGTCCTCCAACGTCTCCAGGAGGAATTTGCCGCCGAACTCGCCACCTTGGGAGGTCGTATCTTCGCCCTTGAAGCCAGAACCGCAGAATTAGAAGCTAACCAATTTTCCACTACCACCATATTCGGTGGTGAAGCCATCTTCGGCTTTGCGGGTGCTGTAGGCGGAGACCCTCCCGGCACCGGAGACAACCATCAAGCTACCCTCCACTATCTCCTGCGTCTCGGAACCGTATCTTCCTTTAGTGGTCTGGACCGTCTCCGCATAGGCTTCGTTTCCGGTAACTTTGAAAACAGAGGATTAGCCGGAACCGTCGAAAATCCAGGGTTTGGAAATATGGCTCTGCTGTCATACCAAACTGATACCAATGATCAACTATTCCTCGATTACCTAGAATATAGATTTCCCGCCTTTAATAACCGGGTAGTCTTCACCGTCCGCCCCGTAGGATTTAGTCTCAGCAACGTCCTCACTGCTAACTCACCCTTTTTTGATAGCGGTCGGGGTGCTATTTCCCGCTTTGGCGAGGGTAGCCCCCTATTTAAAATCGGCGCTTTAGATGGAGGCGCTGGGTTCGATTGGTTAGTTGCCGATAGGGTGCGACTACAGGTAGCCTATGGGACTCGCGGCAGCTCCGATGCCAGACTCGGCATTAGTCATTCCGATCATAGTGCTTTAGGAGTACAATTGTTACTCAAGCCCAGTGCTAACACCTTGGCAGGTTTAACCTATATTAATGCCTACTCTGCCAATGGTCGCTTAGACACCCTCACCGGAAGTTTTAGCGCCGATACCTCCGGTTTACTCGATGAACCTATGAACTTTAATGCAGTAGGGGGGTCATTCCAGTGGCGTATCAAGTCTAATATCACCCTCGCAGCCTTTGGGGGCGTGACCTTTGGGGAATCAACCACCAGCAACGCCTATGCCAACACTACTACCTACAGCCTTTCTCTGGGTTGGTCTGAACCCTTCGGCCGTAATGGCGACCTATTTGCCTTTATCTTTGGTCAACCGCCTAAACTGGTAGCCGGCCGTAATTTGCCCTTGGGAGAAGATCGCGATACCTCCTTACACTTCGAGACTTTCTACCGTTTCCGTGTCAGTGATTATATCTGGGTGACACCGGGTGTATTTATGGTGACCAATCCAGAACATAATGCTAATAATGACACAGTTGTAATCGGTGTTTTGCGTACCACATTCTTATTTTAATCATTTTTCATGGATGAACTGAGGCTGCGACTGATTCTTGAAAACCAACCCGAAAGGCTAATTCCAGTCGATCGCAATGAATTTATTATTGGGCGATCGCCTGAGTGTAACTTGCAACTGCCTTTTATTGAAGTATCGCGCCGTCATACCCGCATTTATAAAGGGACTGATGGTGGTTGGTGGGTGGAAGATTTAGGTAGTAAAAACGGCACTTGTCTAAATGATATATCCTTAGCCCAGCCTCACCCCCTCAAAGTTAACGACCAGTTGCGAATTGATCAGATCCGCTTAGATATCCTACCACCAGATACCAAGAAAAATGGCGGGCGCAAAATTGGGACTCTGGTGGAAGGAACTAATTTAATTGGTCGGGTTCAGGATCTGAAACAACAATGGATTCAAAGTAACACCCAATTTGATGAGGACATTAATAATTATCGTCGCTCTGTAGCCCGCCTACAAGACCTAGTAGAAATTGCTAAATGTTTGAATAGTGCTGAGTCTATTGATGCCATTTTCTCACAAACTCAGTCCGTGATTTTTCATGATATCCCCATTATTGAACGCTTGGCTTTACTGGTTGACCTCAATGGCGACGGACAACTAGAACTCGTCAAAGTTGCCTCCAAAAAATCCAGTCACAGCCTAGATATCTATAATGATGGAAGTTGGATTAGTCGCAGTATTTGTAAGCGAGTTTTTCGTGACAAAATCGCCATTAAAACCGCTGATGCCCAACAGGATACACGCTTTGAAAGTGAACCCAGTATCCTGGTTAAAGATATCAGATCTTGCATTGCAGTTCCCCTGTGGGATGAGGATAATGTGGTGGGTGTTTTATATGGAGATGCTCATTTTTCCTTTGAATACTGGACTCGTGGCGGTGATGAAGATTTGAGCTTTTTCTCAGCTTTGGGAAATTTAGTGGCTGCTAGTATTCAACGTTGGTTACTTACTCAAAAATTGCAGCAGGAAGGCACTATCCGTCAACGTCTTGAACGCTACCACACCCCGGCGGTCGTACAGCATTTAATCAATGTGGGCGCTTTAGACAATGGACGTTTGCCTTCCACAGATGCTGAAATTAGTATCTTATTTGCTGATATTGTCGGTTTTACAGCCCTTTCGGAACGCTTACCTGCTAATGAATTAGCTACATTACTTAATGCTTTTTTTGAGGAAATGTTGCAGGAAGTTTTTGCCCTGGGAGGAACTTTAGATAAGTTTATTGGTGATTGTATTATGGCGTTTTTTGGCGCGCCCGAACCCCAAGCAGACCACGCAGAACGCGCTGTTAATGCCTCTTTGGGAATGTTAGAACGCCTGGAACAACTCAACGCTAAAGGCAAGTTATCCGAACCACTACAACTGCGAATTGCTATTAATAGCGGTAGGGCAGTAGTTGGGGATGTCGGTAGCTCCCAACGAGTAGATTATACCGTATTGGGGGGAACAATTAATTTGGCGGCGAGAATGGAGCCGATTTGTCCCCCAGGAAAGTGTGTCATTAGTCAGGCGACTTATCAAATGTTGCGATCGCCTGAGCAATTTGCTCTAATGGGAGACTACACCTTTAAAGGCATTGATCATCCCGTCACCATTTATCAAAATGTGGAAGTTGGAAAACCTGGATCACCCTAGTCTAATTGGATTAATTCCGGTGATTATTAATATGTCTAACTCTCGCCCCCGCCCATTGCAATTTTTCCCGCAGGGTTTGATAAAACGAATAGTCCTCCCGCAGAATGATAAATTGAGCCTGACAGTCTGCTTTCCTCACATCAACCCGCTGTCCCGGCCAAATCGATGTGGCCAATACCCCATCAGTCCATAATTTAGTATCATGTTCGAGGTCAGCTAGGGGCCAAATACTGACCACTGACCCCGAAGGAATTACCACAGGACGACTGGAAAAGCTGAGGGGACAAATGGGACTAACAGTGATCGCATCCATCCCCGGATGCACAATCGGACCGCCTGCAGACGCATTATAGCAGGTAGATCCCGTGGGGGTTCCCACAATTAAGCCATCCCCTTGATATTGATCAATTACTTCCCCGTCAACTTCCATTTCTAAGATAGAAGTAGGCATTCGATACGCAGAAGCAGGCTTTACGCACATCTCATTAAGGGCTAAAAAGCGATCGCTTAACGGTTCCAGGTTATGGCGGGAACCTTCAAAAACCGCCGCCTGTAACATCATCCGCTGTCCGATAGCGTAGCGATCCTCAAATAAACGATCTATAACCGTTTCCGTATCCTCTATATCCTCAAAGGACTCTGTTAAAAATCCTAAATGCCCCCCCACATTCGCCGCTAAAATGGGGATACCTACTTCCGCTAAATGTCGCGCCGCCGCTAAAGCTGTTCCATCCCCCCCTAATACCACCGCCAAATCAATAGGACTACTACTAGAAGCTAGAAACACCGGATAGGGGTTATCTTTCGCCCCACTCGGTCCCATCAGAACCTGACATCCCCGCTGTTCAAATTGTTTGGCGTACTGTTGCGCCCAACGCTGACTCAGCCTATCCCTAGATTTATGAGCAATGATGACTTGTTTAATCTGCACAGTCCCAGTTAACCTTGGTTTAATCTATGATTATCCACCAAAACTGCCGAACACAGCAATTGTCTGATTCTCTGTTTTTTTAACTCGCCATGACTAATTCTATTCTTCAATCTGTCCTTAATCTCTTTTTAAAGCCAGAATGTCCCATCTGTGCCAGACCTACGGATCAGGAGTTCTGCCGCTATTGCGAACAACAATTGTTAGAATGTCAATTTACCCACGGAGGAATGTTCCCCGGCGAGGTGCCGATTTTTGTTTGGGGTCGTTATGGGGGAGTCCTTAAACAAGCGATCGCGGCTTTAAAATATGATGGGAACCCACAGATCGCCAAAATGTTAGGCTATTGTCTAGCCGAGGGCTGGCTCGATACTGTGAAGCGCGTTCCCCAGAATTTAGTTGTAGTTCCTATTCCCCTACACCCCGCTAAACTCAAACAACGGGGTTTTAATCAGGCCGAATTATTGGGGCGCGGCTTCTGTGAAATCACCGGTTTATCTATGAAACCCCATGGTTTACAAAGGCTCAAAAATACCGAAGCCCTGCACGGCTTGTCCCGCCCAGAACGATATCAGAATTTGCAGGGGGCTTTACGAGTCGGAAAAGACCCCCTTCCCCCTCGCAGTTCTGTGTTGATTATTGATGATATTTATACCACTGGGGCTACGGTTAATGCTGCTATTCAAGCCTTCAAGTTGAGAAAAATTAAAGTAGCTGGAGTGGTCGCATTAGCTACCACAGCTTCCCCTAAATCTTCCCCTCGTTCACTATCATCTATGGGCTAGGTACTGACAACCCTACCAATAACTTATTCCTTTTGGTTGAGATATCCCTAGATTGGGCTAAAATCTAATTAGCCATCATAGCCATCACCGACAATCATTATGGGCTTATTTGAAGATTTCAGCCGCTTTCTGGAAACCCGCCTAGAGGAATTTTTGCGAGATCATCCTGATTTGGAATTGCAAGCCATTGAGGAACAATTGCGTCAACAGGAAGAGGACACCTTCCGATTAATTGCTGACCTCCAGCGTGAGGAAAAGAAATGCACTGAAGAAATTTTGGCGATCGCACAAGATATCCAAAAATGGCATAAATGGGTCGCTAAAGCACAAGCCGCCAACCGCCCTGACCTCGCTGAAGCCGCCCAAGAAAGAGAAGCCGCCCTATTGCGACAGGGAAATCAGCGCTGGGGACAAATGCAGGGCGTTAAAAACCGCATCGAAAAGTCTAAGGAACTCTATCGCCAGATTCAACAGCGACGCAAAGAGGTTAAAATTAAACAGCAGGAATTAGCTGCTAACCGCGCTAAAGCTACCCAAACTAAATCTTGGGAAACACAGGGATGGAACCAAGGAAATGATTACACTCGCTTTCAAGCTACCCCTGACCCCCTCGAACAGCAGTTTCGTCAGTGGGAAATGGATGAGGAACTCGAACAACTCAAGCGCAATATGCGTCAATAACTTTGTGTTAACTTTTGTTACAAAAAATTAAGAAATGTTGCAAAAAATTTTTTTTTCGGGGGGAGGGGTTGCTTTTGGTGGCGCTCCCGGCTATACTTTATATAATGGGAATAGTGACTTTTTTCAAATTTAAGTATATATTCTCATTATTAAACTGTATGTCAATATCCTACCACAAGTTCCCGGCTGTTGTCAACCCTCGGCGCAGGAGGGGCCGAACAAATTTTTTTTTTGAATAAAAAATCAACAGTGCTAAAGCTACCCAAACTAAATCTTGGGAAACACAGGGATGGAACCAAGGAAATGATTACACTCGCTTTCAAGCTACCCCTGACCCCCTCGAACAGCAGTTTCGTCAGTGGGAAATGGATGAGGAACTCGAACAACTCAAGCGCAATATGCGTCAATAACTTTGTGTTAACTTTTGTTACAAAAAATTAAGAAATGTTGCAAAAAATTTTTTTTTCGGGGGGAGGGGTTGCTTTTGGTGGCGCTCCCGGCTATACTTTATATAATGGGAATAGTGACTTTTTTCAAATTTAAGTATATATTCTTATTATTAAACTGTATGTCAATATCCTACCACAAGTTCCCGGCTGTTGTCAACCCTCCGCGCAGGATGGGCCGAACAAATTTTTTTTGAATAAAAAATCAACAGTGATTCTGGGAAGCCGACCCTAGCGGGTCGGTACATGGAGAATGGCACGCCTAAGCCAAATCCGGGAAAACTTCCCTAACAGCAGGATGAACAAGTTGGTGATTTTCGACATTTAACCCCTTAGCTAAAGCGGCATCTTCAGCTAAAGCGCGAAGTCCTCGATCGCCTAATTTGAGAACATAAGGCAAGGTGCTATTATTTAAGGCTTGGGTAGCGGTACTGGGTACAGCCCCCGGCATATTGGGAACGCCATAATGAACCACGCCATACTCAATATAAGTGGGTTGACTGTGAGAAGTAGGTCGGAGAGTTTCAATACAACCGCCTTGGTCAACCGCCACGTCAACTAATACAGAACCGGGGCGCATTTTAGCGACCAATTCACGGGAAACTAAAATCGGGGTCCGAAAACCTGGAACCAAGACCGCACCAATGAGTAAATCAGCCTGGGGAACAGTAGCCTCAATGTGGGCTGAATTACTGTAAAGCAATTCTACCCGGGAACCAAACAAAGTTTCCAAATAGGAGAGGCGATCGACATTAATATCAATAATTGTGACCATAGCGCCCATACCCACGGCAATGCGGGCGGCTTCGGTGCCGACGATACCACCACCCAAAATCACGACGTGACCGGATTTGACACCGGGGAAACCACCCAGGAGAACGCCGCGCCCCCCTTGTTGGCGTTCCAGATATCTGGCTCCAAACTGTACGGAAAGGCGACCCGCAATGATACTCATGGGAGTGAGTAGTGGTAAGCGTCGGTCTGATAATTCTACTGATTCGTAGGCGATCGCATTCACCCCACTATTAATAAGGTGTTCCGTCAATTCCCTAGTCGCCGCCAGATGTAAATAAGTGAATAGAAGTTGTCCCTTCTGAATAAAGGGATATTCTGAGGGTAGGGGTTCTTTGACCTTGACCACCAATTCACGATTCCAGGCTTCTGTGGGTGAGGAAACCACCTCAGCGCCTGCTTCGAGATAGTCCTGGTCAGAAAATCCCGCCCCCACCCCGGCTTCTGTTTCTACAAAAACCTGATGGCCTTTTTCACAACAGACTCGGACACTACTGGGGCTTAATCCCACCCGAAATTCCTGATCTTTAACTTCTTTGGGGACACCAATTTGCATCTTACCTGAACCTTAATTTTGTGATAATGGCTGAACCGCAAACGCTCTCCACCATCTAGGGTATCATTTCCCGCACCACCAAACAGGAACCATAATCATCAGACTGCGATCGCCTACCGAATCACCCAATAGATCAACTCTCCCGCGCCGGGATATCTTTACCTGGTCTGTAGGGTGGCGGTAAATTGGCACCCCACTTAAATACTGTTTTCCTTATGGTCTCAAATCCTTTTCTGATAGGGGTTTCACCCCATACCGATCCGGCGTTTCCTGTTTTACCCCTAGACATTTAGAATCTTTCGGGTAGAATCAGAACAAAAAAATTAACCACCAATGCACAGTCAAAACCCAATTTTGGAGGGTAGACCCATTACACTCACTCTCAATTCGTCTAACGTTTCTACGGCCTCTGATGCCGATCAGCCTATTATCAAAATAGCGGGCCGCTCTTCCCTGAAAGGACAGGTAGCTATTAGCGGTGCTAAAAATGCGGCGCTAGTCATCATGGCTGGCGCTCTACTGTGTTCGGAAGACTGTCGGCTACGGAATGTTCCGTCATTGGTTGATGTCGGCACTATGGGGCAAATTCTATCGGCTGTGGGGGTAGACCTCAAACGAGATGGTAGTGTTATTGATATCAATGCTAGAGAACTTACTCACTCTGAAGCACCCTATGAGTTAGTTAGTCAGCTTCGAGCTAGTTTCTTTATTATCGGACCGCTTTTGGCGCGATTAGGGATAGCTAAGGTTCCCTTACCGGGGGGATGCGCTATCGGTGCTAGACCTGTGGATCTCCATGTTCAGGGACTACGGGCGATGGGCGCTCATGTGCAAATTGATCATGGGATCGTTGAAGCATACGTGACTGGGAGCGATCGCCGTCTCAAAGGCGCTAAGATTTATCTGGATTATCCCAGTGTGGGAGCCACCGAAACCCTGATGATGGCTGCAGTGTTAGCAGACGGGGAAACCATTATTGATAACGCGGCTCAAGAACCCGAAGTTATTGATCTGGCTAATTTCTGCCGGGCTATGGGCGCGAAAATTGAGGGCGCGGGAACTAAGAAATTAGTCATCTCTGGAGTTAGCCATCTGCACTCGGTGGATTATTCTATCATCCCCGATCGCATTGAGGCGGGGACTTTTTTATTGGCCGCAGCCATTACTGGCTCTGAACTAACCCTGGCTCCGGTTATTCCAGATCATCTCACCGCCGTGATTGCTAAGTTACGGAAAACTGGCTCAACTATTGTCGCCGAAGATAATCAAGTGATTCGGATTATTCCCGGTCAGGAAATCCTACCCACAGATATTGAAACCCTACCCTATCCTGGTTTCCCTACGGATATGCAGGCCCCTTTTATGTCTTTGCTAACTCTGAGCAAGGGTAATAGTCTGATTACTGAAACTGTTTTTGAAAACCGTCTACACCATGTGGCGGAATTGATTCGCATGGGCGCTGATATCCGCATGAAGGGTAATACGGCGATCGTTAGTGGTGTTCCTATTTTATCTGGTGCGCCAGTCAGGGCTACAGACCTAAGAGCCGGAGCCGCCTTAGTATTGGCTGCTTTAGCCGCTGAGGGTGAAACTACTATTTCCGATTTACAACATCTCGATCGCGGTTATGAACGCATCGATCTCAAGTTGAAAGATTTAGGCGCTCGGATAGAACGTATAGAGCCACTACCGGAATCGGAAAATTCTTCTGCCAAAGATAAGTAAACTAGGCTAATAATTAACTATAGGGGCATTATAGCTAACCTCAAGGTACTCCCTAGGTGTTGCTAACCCGCCCCTTGTTGTATTTCCCCAATGTTTGATTGAATACTATGGCTTTGTCTCCTAATCCTCTCATTGGTCTGAAAGCAGATCATTTCCGCCATCCCCTTGATTTACAAGCCACTAATGCTTTAAAGCAAATTCCCGGTTTAGATGTGATCGTCCGTCAGTTGCTCGGTTCCGTCGGTGAGCAGTTTTTCTATTTGGAAAATATTGCTTCGAGTGTTCTCGTCGGTGAAAAACAGCTTCCATATCTCCATAATCTCTTGTTGTCCGCTTGTCAGACTTTGGACTTGGAACCGCCACAGCTTTATGTTAGGTCTTCCCCAGTCCCTAATGCTTACACTTTGGCTATGCGGGGAAAACAGCCTTTTATTGTCCTACATACCTCTTTAGTGGATTTGTTGACTCCTGAAGAAATTCAAGCCGTGATTGGTCATGAGTTGGGACATCTCAAGTGTGAGCATGGTGTTTATCTGACTTTGGCGAATTTGATTATTTTGGCGGCGGGTCAATTCTCTACTTTGGGTGCGCTTTTGGTTCAGTCCCTACAAACTCAGATTCTTGAATGGGTCCGCTGTGCTGAGTTTACTTGCGATCGCGCTGCATTGTTGGCTACCCAAGACCCTAGAGTGGTGATGTCGGTTTTGATGAAGTTGTCCGGGGGTTCCCCAACTTTAGCCCCTCAACTTAATTTGGATGCTTTTCTTGAACAAGCGATCGCCTATGATCAAATGAGTAGTGATGAGTTGGGAGAGTTACTTAAACAAGCCCAAACCGCTCAACTCACCCATCCTCTACCTGTACTAAGGGCCAGAGAAATCTATCGCTGGGCCAGTAGCCCAGATTATAATTTTTTGTTGCAATCTGGAAAAATCGTGTATAATAACAAAGTAACCAATTCGGGCGGATGGCGAAATTGGTAGACGCACCACACTCAAAATGTGGCGACTTCGGTCATGTCGGTTCGAGTCCGACTCTGCCCACTATTAACTGACCTAATGCTGGTAGGAATAACCGGGATTTACTTAACCCGATAACTATACCTAGTTACTCAGATATTACTCACAATCTAGTCCTAGCACAGGAAAATAATTCTGTCAATAGGATGATTACTCAGTCAACAAGCACAACTTAATCAATCTGTCAAATACCCATACCACCCCCCAACCAAACACCGATAGGGTAACTCCCTTGTGATACCCGTCAATGGCAAGCCTATCGGTTCGTTCCTCACCATTGACTGCTATCACGTCGGTCGCACCCCCAAGAGTGTTTGTTCCGGTTGGGGGGAGGATATGTTTCAAAATCAACCACGACAACAGCAGAAGATAATTCCCCAAGCTATCAATGTACAAAGATACACCTATCAATGTACAAAGATATCAGACCGCCTTTCCATGGACTAGACCTATAGGTAAACCTATGAGCGATCGCCTATCCGGTTATCTATGGGTCTGATTCATAATCCTCGGTGAGGGGAAACTATGGGCTATCATCTGGCTGATATGAAAAGTGCGATCGCCTAATCTAAACTATCTCCTACCGGAACCAACCCGATACCCCTAAACAACTTTTCAACTGGTGACAATTACCGAGCAGAAACCGATACCAACATAATCAGTTCACCCCCAAAATCTTAGCCGTAGGTTGTAGGTAAAGCTATCTGTTGGGGGTAACTTAGTTCTGGGTAATATCTGGACATGATAGGGTAGGCATTCATATTTTAGAAGTTACATAATGTAAATACATTATGTAAATGAGAAAATACATAGACACCCCCTACAGTTAGAAACCATAGGGGGCTATTAAGTTATTGGAGTAGCTGTTAGGCTGTTAGCTGTTAGGGCTTACGCCAACTTGGGGTTGCACCGATAAAACATAGCTATAGCAGCCTGTTGAATCTTCTCATTGGTAGTCTGGTCAGATTTTCCGATATAGATATGGTGGTTGATTTTACCGTCCCAGCCCTTCAGGTTCCAGTACGCGAAATTGTTGATAGATGTTTTTTTGCAAGCCGTAAACCTTTTGCCGTTTAACTCAACAGAGAATGACTTGTTTTTTCTCAGGTAGTCAAACCACTCGGGCGTATCTAGTTCTACACAAGTTCCACCGGGGCCCTGTAGAAAATTGCTGAAATTTCCAGTATGTAGGCTGATTACTGGCAATAACTTAGGCATTGAAGTCACCCCCCATAAAGATATCGCTACTGTAACCATTGCCACTAAAGTCGGGCATAAATGATGCTGGCTGAATAACTGTCTCTTGAGACGATACCCACTTTTCTTGTACCGCCATAAAATCAACAGCGGCGTTATGGGCGATTTCGGCTAATTTCACCCTGGTATCTTGGTTAGCGTAGGGGATATCTCGTGACATCATTTGGGCGTAAATATCACGTGCTAATTCCGCGATAACCATTAACCTTGCTTGTTCTTCGTTCATGGTTTTGTGTTTCCTTTTTTGACGAAATTATTTAACTTACTTGAGGATTTATGGCATGATTAAAACTCATCCTCATTGTCTTCTTCGTATTGCTTGATTTTCTCGTTCAACAATTGATTGATTGCTGTAATCAAGGAATTGTGCATAACCAGAAAAGTGCTTTCAAGCTCCAACAGACGACATTCATCAAATTGTGTAGGACAATCGGCAAGTTCTACAGCGTCCAATATAGAGACTAGCTTGCTGCTTAACCTATCACTATGATAGGTATTCGGGTTAAGTAGTTTACCCAAGTCAATTGTCATGGTTTTATCCTCTTAGTGTGTTGTTTGCCGTAGTTTACCGTCATCGCGGACGGGTATTTACTGGACTTTATCTATTAAGTGCTTTGTGTAATTCAGTTCCTTAATCAGCAATTGCTTTTTAAGTTCAGTAATGGTTAATTCTTTTTCGCAATCATCTAGTATTGACTTTAATGTTGCCAAACCATCTTCTTTGTTAATGTTGTAAACTCAACTGTCTACCATAGTCTTAAACTTCACAAACATCTGATGTTTGATATCTGCCATCATTGTGTTATTCTCCTAGGTCAATGAACTAATTGGAAGTCAAATGATTTGCTTCCACAGGTTTTTACCGTTAACATTAATCATGTTATAACCTCTGTTTTTCATTAAATTGGTTAATTCATTTACAGTAACCCGTGAATCTAAATAACCATCATTTTTGGCGGTTTCTATGGCTATCTTCAGAGTCTTAGGGTCAATGTCTGTAACTGGTTCGATTAATTCAGGAAAACCTGCTTTTGTTGCTTGCTTATTTTGCTTAGTTTTGCTCTCAAGACTTGGAGCGATAAAATGGTCTAAGAATTGTTCTGTTCCGCTAGATACTGCGAATATTTTGGTTTCTGCTAATTCCCAGTAACGGTTAAATGCTTTGATTGAATTATCTATTGATGTTTTGTATATCATTGAATGAGTAGCAATTACATCAATGGATAATCTGTAGTTAGCTATATCTTGTTTCCTTTTTTGTAGTCCTCTTTTGGTTTGAGCGTAATTAGTGCAATTATTCATATCTCTCCAAAACATTTCTAAGCGAGATGATATCTTACCAAGATTTATATCCTCAATATCCGAAAGTTCTGACAATTCAAATTGATTACCTGCATATTCTTCACTTGTCATTGATTGTCTATTTTTAAACCACATAGGAAACATCCTTATTTTAAGTTCGTTAAGTTGCCAAAACGTCCATAAAGGATGTATTGAGTTAATTACTTTTAAAGCGAAAGCATTCAAAATCATGTTGTGACCGGGTGTTTGGCTGCTAATTGTTATTCGACTATTTTTCCTGTTGAAGACTTTAAACAGTGAAAGCATATTTTCATTTTCAATTAATAAATTGGGGGTGATATCTTCCCAAACCAATAAAAAATTACGTTCCAACTCGCTTTGTAACGGGTCGTCATATCTCTCTTGCTGTATCTTGTTTCTCAGTGAAGCAAATGTGCTGTTAGCTAACACTGTGTCGGTGCGATACAGTGAAGCCGCAATAGTAGCTATCTGGCTTTTACCCGTTCCACTAGACCCCCAAAGAAACAGACACCCAGCGGTTTACATTAGCGTGACAGGTGAGCAAATAAAGCTAGTAATAATTGGGAATTGAACATCCGGATAGGGTAGGATAGCACAAGCCCTACATATTGACTCAACTTGTGTCCCTAATGTACCGTCAACAATTATTTCCTCTAATTCATCTGCCAATGAGTCGCGTATTAGCCTATAATCTAAATAGTCCTCAGACATGGTAGTGACCTCTTAATATGTTGGCTTGCTGTATGGTAGTCATCCCCCCCAATATTGGGGGGGATTTTTGTGGTAATTAGCTGAGTTTCATTAACTCAAGTAACGCGATTAGGGTATCAGCGTCCAATTTTTTAACCTTGCTGTATAGGCTATCAAAATCAGGCTCACAATCAAGAATTTTTGCTGTAGACTCAACCCGTTCTTCCCAGGTTTTATATTTGGCCTTACCGCCAAAACTACCATTTTTTTTACTAGTTTTTGATTCAACAAAATCAATAGCTTCTTGTACAGTGTACCCGGCAACAGTGGATTCAAAGGTATCTAATCCTGTGCTGTATTCGAGGATAAATCGTGCTAAATCATGCTTATTCTTGGCTGATTCAAAATCATTTGAATTCTCACTATTTACCTCAAGGAGTCGCTCGGCTACCCGTGTGGCTGATTGTCCTAGATTTACAGTTCCGGTAAACATCATTTTACCGTTTGTCAGCATAGCGTCACTTTCGACTAAATGCAGTAACGCTAATTCAACCGAAGTAGGCTTGTATTCCCGTTTTTTCCCTTGATATTCACTAGAGTACTCAGCAATACAAAAGCGTACTGCGATTAATTGCTCTTCAAATTTCCACGACCTATCATTGAAGTTCTGGAAATCACCACTTAATCCATAGCCAATAAGCCACAGGTGAGGCGATTGTACAACAAACATAGCGCTAGTGATTTCCAAATATGTTCCAGATTCTCCCGGCTTAACCGCGCTACAGAATGCGAATTTATCGTCATCTTTTTTACCGTAATATCCAATACTCGTGATTACTCTTCCTCAGTTAATTGTTGATTGTTGATTGTGTTAGGTGATTCGATTCTGGCTGCAATTTGGCGACAAGCAGCCCAAAACAGTGGATTGCCAGATAAATAGACTCGAAGTCTTGACTCCTTAACAAGTTTAACTAAGTGAGTTTGCTTGATAAGTCTAATAATTGCAGAGCCTTGATAATCACCACGTGGTCTGTAACTACCCATTACCTGATAGGTAATATTCTTTACTTCAGGTGTTTTGTGTTCCTCAATATGTGTCAGAATTTGATAAGCCACAATGATTGCAGTTTTATCAAATTCATGCGGATTGTAGTGAGTTTGCACAAGTTCACCATTGAGGCTAAATATGCCTTTATAGTGTAGATTTCTCACGGTTGATGTTCTCCTATTAACTTAAATTCTTGTGCTTTTAGGTGTCGTTGGAACTCATCGATATTCATTAAATAAATACCTTGCCAGCGATAAGACCTGTTCCGAGTGACAAACCAAATATCTTCAATCATTCCGGGATTAAGGTAATGAAGCAATTGCATCTTGAGCTTAAACTCAGGTGTTAGCGTTCCTTTTACTTCGATGTATTGGTTGAAAACTGGACTATAAAAGTCAGGTTTCCAAGTAATTGGTCGCCAAGGTTTCTTGCCATCAACCAAAGTTAATCGGGGGTGTATTGATAGGTTGTCATCATACTTTTTGAGTAGGTGATAAACCTTGCTCTCTAATGTTGACCCAAAGTAATACCCGTCGTAGTATTGTCCTTTGGCATGATACTTGTTAATCATCATTTATCTCCCCAAAATAAGTTTCATTATCTGGCTCTCTATCGCCGCCAGATTCAGTTTGATAAATGTTCCATTCCGCTCGATAATATTCGAGTGCCTCGTTGAGAATTTCCTCAATTTTATCTGGGTGTAATGGAATTAATTTTTTAATCATTTCTCCCAGACAATAAGCCAGAAATTCTTTATCAAACTTAACGGCTGTTAATTGCCATTGAAGTCGTCCTCTTCCTGCATAGTTAGGAACCTTTATAGCAAACGACGTTCCCACATACATCAACGGGTCAAGTTTAATATTCCTGAGATTTAACCGCACTTCTTTCCAGTGCTTTGATATCATGGTGATAGTCCTCGATGTTTGGTGTATTGGCTACCTTTTCACGGGTAGCCTTTTTTTTGCTAATTAGGCGTTAGTCTGAAGCCAATCTGAAAACGGGTCAGGGTCAGGCAATGATTCGGGCATATCAGGGTCAACATGATTATCGGAGAGATTAAAAAAGTGACCCTCCAAGGCAGCGATATCGTCAGCAATAGCACCAGAAACTTTACGTGGCACCCTGACACCACCACCAAGTTTAATCAGAGTTAGAATAGCTTTAATGCTATTCTTTAACGCGATAATCTCAGAGTAGGTTAATTCCAGATTAAAGTCCTTTTCGTCCGTTACAGATGCAAACACCAACTTTTCTTTTAATGTGTAGATAGGTGATGTTTTGGGATATGGCAGATAAGGAACTACCTGGTCAAGAAATCCGGCAAAGTTGCTGAACCTTTTTAAGATTGCCAGATATTCACTAGGTGAGAGTCCATGTGTATCCTTGGTTTTTACGCTGTCTTTGTCAAGCTGGTAAATAGCGGTATTTTGGTCTACTAATGTATTTTGGTTTTTACGCATCTGTCAGTGATTTTCAACTCATGGACAAAATCATTTTTCCAAAATACGATTGAGTTATTGAGTTGGAAATCACTGTTTTTGATATTTTTTGTTGTTGATGATGATTATTTTTAATCTAATTAATACTTATAAATACATAAGAAACATATAAGCCCAAAAAAATAAAAGAATTATTGACTTTATACCATAATTGTGAAATGTTTAAATTATCGCCACATACAACTCAAACAAAAGACCACTATTTTTTTATATAGTGGTCAATTCTCTTTGTCTACTTTTTGATGCTGATTTATTTTTTCACACTCTTATTGCCTTCGCTGCTAACAGGAGCATCAGCGAAAAGTTCACCCTGTACTTGGTTTGGTGCTTCACTTCTCTCAACAGTTAATTCACCCAGGTTAGCTAGGGCAAGCCCATCGCTGCTAGGAATTCTGAACATACTGTTATAGGTTCTTAATGATGCTGGCTTGATAGTAAAATAGTGAGCAAATACATATAACAAGCCACTAACAGAAACGATAGGAGGTGCTTTAATACTGATAAATCTCAGTATTTTTTCGCCTACCCGTGTTTGGGTGTATTTACGCCACTAGCCAGGATTAACCGGAGCCTCAACAAAGAAGCGGGTGTATTCAGACTTCTTGTATGCTCTTACTCGAGTTCCTCTTAGGATATTACGTCTGTTAGCATTAGGCGTGGAAGTATTGCTAACAGGTGGTCTCCAAATGGTTAATTCCCTAACATTGGCTGGCTCATTAGTTACTGAACTTCCACTTAAAATGTGGAGTAAAAGCATAGGCATAGGTACGCCTATTTTTGAAGTTGCATCCACTGGAACTTCAACTACTAAACTTCTGCCTAGGTGTGGACCCTTGGCTGTTGCTAAGTTTGCTATCCAATCATCTTTGTATTTGTTCCATGCGTCAGCTAAAGGCATGATATCAGTTTCCTTTTTTCTAAATTGTCTAAATCAGGGTAGGTAAAACGATGATATTAGCGCCTACCCGATATCCATTAATCAACAAATAGCTCTGTAGCTATTACATCAATACTGCCGTCAGTAGGGTCTAAAACATCGTCTGTTGGAATTGACAATGAAACAGTTACGAGACCTGTAGCCATATTTCGGGTATAAGCAGTGACTACGGTTGCACCATCAGGATTATTACTTGCAGTAGATTGCATTCGTTGGGTTGGCTCAATAATTTCAAGTAATTGGTTTTCCAGTGTCGCAGCGCCTAGCGTTTTCTTAGTAGCCATAATCTCACCTTGATTTTATTCAATACCTAGACTATAGCAGTGTATTTGCTGATTGTGGCTGCTATGGTTCTTTCAACAGAAGCTACATATATGTAGCAGCTTTTGAGTTAAACGCGACGGTACGCTACCAATACCAACATTACGCTAACTACCAGTTTAACCATGTCTAAGTATGTTGGTAATCTCTTTCATCGTGGATGATAGTTAGTGACTGATATGACTCAATGATTAGGTTGTAGTTGGGGGTTGATTTCCAGTTTTTCACTCTAACGATGTCCTCGTAGCTTTCCGTATGACATTATCAACCCAACTAGGTTTTCTCTGGAAATGTAGAGGAATTTTGACTTTGGTTTTTCTAGGGTCCTGATACATCGCCAAGACACTACCTTCACCTAAGTCGATTTTAGCTTGTTCAAATTTATCAATTAATTCCCAGTTAAGTATTTTCACTTCACTGATATACATTTTGCTCTCTTTAATTCTTTTCGCATTTTCCCTACCGCCAAAACCTTTTCTTTCCTCGAAGGTAATAGGATACACGATTTTAGCGTCAGTTAAATCAACTAATTGTTTACAGATATTTTCTGCCTCATTTTGACTAGATTCATTCATAAAAAACGCAAATCTTCTGCCATTACTCATAGTACAAGTAACCTTAATATTCCCTTTAGTAAATGCTGATTTACTGGGTTGAGTAAATATCCTTTGTCACCTATCCCATGTAATTTTATCCCTACTAACCGACGGTAACTCTATTTGAGTTTTTGGCAGTGTTGACCGCCTATCTTTAGTCCAGTATGGTGGTTTTTCGTAGTTGTACAAAACCAAAGTTAACTGTATTTTAAGATTAGCTGACGTACTGATTTCCCGAAAATCACCTGACCCCATAAATTGACCTATATCCCTATTCCCTAGTATTTCAGTTTGAGCCAATGTACTCGCAACATTTTCCGGCAAATTTCTCAAAGATGACACAAGTCTGAATCTTTCTCCACCAGCTTATACTACAGCATTAACTAATTGTTGTTATCTATTTTCTTCTATTCTTTGCAGTGCCATATATTCATCTAAACCTTGAGCGACTAAGATGATAGCTTCTTTACAGTTATCGCTAAACTCATCCCCGAATTCCTCGGAACTGTCTTGGTTCCAAATAGTGTTTATATTTCCATCATATTTTTCTGGTAATTTCTCCCTAGCTTCCCTTCTCTGTTTTCCCAAAGACCATTCTTCACCTTTTTCTTCACCCCATTTTTCAATCGTTCCTTTACCACCAGGAACCATTTAAACAATAGACCTTGCTAGTGTTGTTGGGCTTTTTGTTAAAAACATTTTAACAACCCATCTACCGTGTTTAAATAACGTCCATGCTATTGCTTTCATAGCCATGTTAAATGACTGTTTAACGCATGAACCGAATGCTGTAGATACTTCCATAAGCATTTCAGGCCCCTTGCTTAATGCTACGTGCATAGCAGCCGCTTTATTGATAAATGCAAGACCTGCTACTGGTAAAACACCACATACTAATTTCCCAGCCATATTACCTAAAAACCCAGCCGTGGTGGTTATAAATTGTCCGGCAATATTTGGGATGTTTCTATCAATATCACTATCGCTAATATTCCCATTAAAATTCCCAAAGCTGTCCCAATTAGAGGTAATAAATCTCGCTACTTTCTCAAAGCTAAAGTTAGATAAAAACTTAGTAATTCCTTCCCATAGCCAACCTCCAAAACTTTTGCCCCATTCAACAACTTTACCAGTAAATTTGGCTCATAATTTGCCAAACCAACCCATTTCCTGGGTAGATGTTCTTTGGGCTAAATTAACTTGTCTAACGCCATTTCTACCTATACTGCTACGGGTTTGACGACTAGACAAGCTACGAGTACTCCTTAGCATTCTTGCACTTCTGGCAACCATTACAAAGTCCCTCTTAGTGGGTTATCGCCATCAATCAATTCGGTTTCTATCTTGATATCAGGAAAGTCTTTTTTCAGTAATTCTTGTACTTTTTCGGTTTCCTCTTCTCTGATATCATCCTGTTTTTTCATTGAATCATATAACCGCGTTAAATCGGCTAATATGTCTTTTGCTGGGTCATTACTGTTCACCTGTAAAGTACCTTGAGCGCGTAAGCAAATATTTATTGAATTTGATTTAATGTTGTTTGTAATGTTTCTTTTGCATCCTTCTGGTTGGTAATCTTAATTTTGCTTTCATTGGGTTCCAGTAGCTCCTCAAAATTATCAGCCTCCGGGGTAAATGCTGTTTTAATTGTTTCATATTTTTCCTCGGTAGCGAATCCCAAATCATCAATTATTTCAGATACTTTCCTACCAGCTTTAAAAGCGGCAGCATGAGCCAAACCTGCTTCATGTAACGCCGTTAAAACAGCGTTTTTTGTAACCTGATGAGAGATAGCAATTTCCATTACCATACCAAATATTTCAGCAATTGATTCAGCTAAGTTAGGTAATTTGATTTCGGCTTTTTCTTCGGCTTTGGTCATGAGATTGACATCATCAATCTCTACTTTAACTTCAAATTCACCCCATCTTTCGTCATCTATGTCAAATCTGTACATTAGCCATTCTGGCAATGTGTTTATTCGTTTAAGAAACAAGATGTGTTACAAGGTTCTATAGACTTACAGATATTTGATGGGAACCTAGCCACAGAAAACGGGTTAAATCTAGGTATCATAAAACTCCCTTATTATGGGGGAATCCATACCGAAAATTTATTAATCGAATTGATTACCAATCAGACAGAAGGATTAGCTATAGATTCACATTCTGTATGACAAGCTAGATGTTTAAATCAATTACACAATAATGATTCAATTAATATTTTTGGTATGGCAGAATACCAACTTGATACCTTACCCAAAACACCATCATTAACTCAACCCGAAAATTTTGGGATTTCCGTAGGTAATACCCCTACACTTATCCGCGCAGCCAATACTTAGAGATATCGCTTACACCTACAGAACACGGGTAGCGTTGGGGTTTGGTTTAGTCATGGACACATCAGCAATTGCATACCAGGTCAATGTTTATGGCTACCGCCTAACACTGCATGGGATGACGAGTTAAAATCTACTGCTAGTATCTACGGGATAACAGAGGATAGTGTTTCGCAGATTGTCGGGTTAGAGCAGACAATCACTTACTAACCGGCTACAATGGAATTATTTAGGAGGTAGGTGATTATGAGTTTTTCGGTTTATAGTAGCGCTCTAAATTTAGACACTCTCAATATTACTGCTAAGATACCGGGTACTCCCGTTACAACCGCTATTAGTTTAACGGCTAATACAGTTGCCGAATTAGTGGCAGTAAATGCTAACACAAACGGGCGTAATGTATTTATCAAAAATCGGTATAATGTACCCGTTCATTTCATCTTAGAACCCACAAAAAATACCGTAGCTAATGCCGCATTTTCTGTGAAGCCGGGTGATACTGTTATGCTCACTATTGGCGCTAGTAAACTACAAGCTATTGCCGAATCAGTTGCTGATATTTCAGTGACCTTGGTTGAGCTGGTCACTGTAGATTAAATAGTTGGGGGATAATCCCCCTTTTTTCGGAATCTTTATTATGACTAATTTCAATATTTACTCTAGTAAATTTGGGCAATCAACCGATGACTTGCCAGAAGCTGAAGTTAATCTGTATTTAACTAATGAACGGATACAAGCAGTTATTGACTCAAATACTAATTTCGCGCCATCCGGTCACGGTCATATATGGGGCGACATCAGTAGTGCGCCTGCTACCGCAACCAGGTGGCCTACTTGGTCTGAAGTTACAAGTAAACCGACAACGTTTACTCCATCAGAGCATACACATTCAAACATTACATTAACCGCAGGAGATGGTTTATCAGGAGGAGGAACATTAGCAGCTAATAGAACAATTAATGTAGATTCAACTGTAGTAAGAACTACAGGCAATCACACTTTCACAGGAATTAAAACATTTAACATAATAAATAATCCCGTATATTTTTTAAATAATGAAAGTTGTTTTGATAAAAATATGCTTATTAATTTTAATGTTTGGAGGGGGTTTGACATACGCCGGATAGGGTCTACTGCTGGTTCGGCAAGTTTAGTACTAAATAGTAGAGTTGGAGGAAATAGCTGGGCGTTTTCTCATCAGGGAAATTATTCTATGCGACTTGAAGCAGAGGCTAATCCTAGAGTATTTATATATCATGGTATTAATTTTCTTGAAAGTAATGTTTGGCGAGGTGCTCCTAGCGATAGATATGCAATACACTTATATAACGGGCAGACATATTTTATGAAGCACTCAACTCTTTCATCATCTGGAGTACATACTAGATTTAGAGTAGGAGGCACAAACGTATCTTTGATTAACGATAGTGGAGATTATGTTAAAGGTTCTTCGGATATGAGATTTACAACAGTTTTTAATGAGAGTATTAATAGCTTAGATTGACTTCAAAAATTATATTTAATTAAATTTAAATATAATGAGTTAGCAGCCATGGATTTTCTACACAATAAACTAAAATCGGTTTAATCGCACAAGAAGTTCAAGAGCACTACCCGGATGCAGTTTAAGTGGTTCAAAATGACCACACAGATAGCCCTGAAGTTGACGACAAAAAAATAGATTATCTGACGATTCTTTATGAAAAATTAGTTCCTTTATTAGTGGCAGGGATTCAAGAATTATCTCAAAAATTAGACGCACTAGGTAAACCCACAGCATCTACAAATGGTAAGATCAGTAATTTACCGACAAGCCCTATCGGTTTAAGTGTAGGTGATTTATGGTGTGACACGGATAACGATAATGTAATCAAGCAGGTGAGATCATGTCTAACAAATATGATATATCTGAAACTAATTGGTTTTTAGCTTACAACCAATACTTACTCAAAGAGGATGATACAGCACACGGAAGTAAACGATTGCCAGATATATCAGGTAGCAAATTTGTGAGGATATTATTTGATGCAGACCAAGTTTCTATTTATGGGAAAATGGCAGGATGGTTAAAATTTTACACATACAATGATATGAAGCAGAATATGATGGTTAAACGTGAAACTATTTGGCTAAATGAATATCAAATAATTGAATCACCACCATATAGTAATTTTTACGCAATCTTTGAACCCTTGGAGAGGATTAAATGGTTTACCCTTTATTTTTGGAGATTAATGCAATGAGTATAATCATACTAGAGGTGATGTTATTGATAACTGTTATTGTTGATTTTGGCATTTATTGATAGGCAATAACATAGGGGTGAACTGATTATGTTGGTATCGGTTTCTGCTCGGTAATTGTCACCAGTTGAAAAGTTGTTTAGGGGTATCGGGTTGGTTCCGGTAGATGATAGTTCAGGTTTTGCGATCGCACATAGGTTTACCTATAGGTCTAGTCCATAGAAAGACAGCCTAATATCTTTGTACATTGATAAATTAATAAGTCCCTTTCTATGGCTACCTACGGCTATCATGTTGACTTTGAAACATACCTCCCCCCCCAACCAGAACAAGCACTCTTGGGGGTGCGACCGACGTGATAGCAGTCAATGGTGAGGAACGAACCGATAGGCTTGCCATTGACGGGTATCACAAGGGAGTTACCCTATCGGTGTTTGGTTGGGGGGTGGTATGAGTGTTTGACAGATTAATTAAGTTGTGCTTGTTGACTGAGTAATCATCCTATTGACAGAATTATTTTCCTGTGCTAGGACTAGATTGTGAGTAATATCTGAGTAATTAGGTACGACTATCGGGTTGAGTGTTTCCCGGTTATCGCCGTTAGGATAAGGGTTCAACTGAAATGGAGCTAAGCGGACTCGAACCGCTGACCCCTGCAATGCCATTGCAGTGCTCTACCAACTGAGCTATAACCCCGGACAAGACATCTTTTAATGTATCACAGGATGATTGGTTAAGTCAATGATTTTGGCAAAAATTTTTTGATAGCCTCGCCCAGAGGCAGGAAAATCGATCGCCCCCCACTGGTAATGGTCGCCCCACGGGGTCTAAAGGTGGGACTGTAGGCGATCGCACCAGATCACATATAGGAGTAAGCATGATGAGACATTTGGGTAAGGTGGTCGATACACGAACCCATGAGAAAATAAACCACAACCATAGCGACGGCGGAAATAGCCACTAATATACCAGCCAGGACAAAGGAAGACTCTCGATATCGAGCCGCTTGCTGCATCAGATGTACAGACCAGGCCACCAGAGCTATATCAATTATTAGAATAGGAATCAGCATAAGTTACGTTTTGTAACATTTCTTCCATTCTAACAGGAGTTTCGTAACTGAGCCGGTAATGCGGAAAATTTAATCTTTTGTTTAGGTAAAACTCCCGTGGGGAAACCATTAGACGTGGGGGAGTGCGTGGGGACGGACGGGAATATGGCGAGTGGCGAGATAGGATTTGATTTCAGCGACGCTTAACTGTCCGTAATGTAACAGAGAAGCCAATAAAGCCGCCTCGGCGCGTCCCTCGGTTAAGGCTTCGTAGATATGCTGAGAGGTTCCCGCGCCCCCAGAGGCAATCACGGGAATTTCGACACTTTCAGCGATAGTCCGGGTTAATTCCAGGTCATAGCCTGCTTGTGTGCCGTCTGCGTCCATACTGGTGACCAGAAGTTCTCCCGCGCCTCGTTGCGCCAATTCTTTCGCCCAAGCGATCGCATCAAGTCCGGTATTTTCGCGACCACCACGGACAAAAACATCCCAACCGGGATTATTTGGGTCAGTGCGCCGACGGGCATCAATAGCGACTACAATACACTGAACACCAAAGCGATCGCTGGCTTTATTGATTAAATCTGGGTCACGGACCGCCGCCGAGTTAATGCTGACCTTATCAGCCCCCGCCCTTAACAAATTTTTAATCATTTCTAAGTTTTGGATACCCCCCCCGACGGTCAAAGGGATAAACACCTGTTCAGCGGTACGATAGACCACATCAATAATGATATCCCGGTCTTCATGGGTAGCGGTAATGTCCAGAAACACCAATTCATCAGCCCCCGCGTCATTATAGGCGGCAGCCAATTCCACCGGGTCGCCAGCGTCTTGGAGATTAACAAAATTCACACCCTTGACCACCCGACCGGCTCTAACATCTAAACATGGTAAAATGCGTTTAGCAAGCATAGCAACTCCTCGATTATGGGGCAAAAAATTCCTTTTCTAGTTTAACTGTTTTGGGCGACCTGATTAGATGTTGTTAATTTTTGCCAATAGTCAGTCAAATCTCGCGCCACTGTGGGGGCTAGAAAATATAGTCCCAATAGATTAGGAATTGACATGGTTAGATACATGGCATCACTGAATTTAATCACCGCTTGAGGATTGACGATCGCCCCTAAAAATATGGCGGTTAAAAATAGGAGTTTATAAATAATCGCCCAGCGTTGTCCTAATAAATATTGCCAACACAATTCCCCATAATATCCCCAGGCTATCATCGTGGAGAAAGCAAAGCAAAATAAAGCGGCAGCCAACACATAAGGGAACCAATGAATCACGGAACCAAAGGCGGCGGATGTGATTTCTGCGCCTCCTAAATTAGCCCAGGCGGGGTTATTATAGGCTCCGGTAATAATGATAACTAAGGCGGTCATATTGCAGATAATGACGGTATCAATTAATGGTTCCAGGGTGGCGACTATTCCCTCTCGGATAGGTTCATCTGTGCGAGCGGCAGCATGAGCGATCGCCGCAATTCCCAAGCCCGCCTCATTAGAAAAAGCCGCCCTTCTAAACCCTTGAATTAAGGCTGCCAAACCTCCCCCCACGACAGCTTGAGCGTCAAAAGCGGAGGCGAAAATAGTAGCGATCGCATCAGGAATTTTTGCCCAATTGACCAGCAGAACCCACAGCGCGGCCATTACATATATAGCACACATGACCGGAACCAGAACGGCGGTAATTTGAGCTATACGGCGAATACCCCCAATAATGACCAATCCGACCAAAAGCACCAAAACGGAGCCATAGAGCCACCCCTGAGAGGCGAATACGGGAAAAACTCGTGCGATCGCGACCTTAGACTGATTAGCTTGAAAGATGCTGGAACTCCCCAAGGCAGCGGCGATCGCCAAAACAGCAAACATAGCCGCCAAAACCCGACCCAAGTTTTTTTGTCCCAAGTCCTGTAAACCCGCCGATAGATAATACATAGGACCCCCGGCGATCGTACCATCTGGGTTAACGAGGCGGTATTTTTGAGCGAGGGTACATTCCACAAATTTACTACTCATTCCCAGAAAACCGGCGAGAGTCATCCAAACCACAGCCCCCGGACCTCCCAAACCAATAGCGATCGCCACTCCCGCAATATTTCCTAATCCCACAGTAGCGGATAAAGCGGTAGCCAATGCTTGAAAGTGGGAAACTTCCCCCTCATCTTCCGGGTTATCATAGACTCCCAAAACCACTTTAATAGCGTGTGTGAAACCCCTAAGATTAACAAATCTCATCCACAGGGTGAAAACCAGACCACCCGCCATAAACCAGACCACAATTAAGGGTATCCCCCCGACTTCCACAAAGATAATTCTGTAGACAATCTCCAGAATCTGGGCAGCTATAATCGATATATTAGGCAATTTATCCATCTGGCAATTATAACTCCCTTGGTAGCCAAAGCTGGGCAGTCACAAAAGATTTCCCTAAGAAACGGGGTTTCTGAAAGTCTGGGGATGGGGTAAAATGGGGATACTATCCTGAAGAGGTGGGAATATCTGAGTTTTGGTGTAAAGCCTGAATAAACTCTCTGTTGTTACCTAGTAAAATAACCATGAATATCAGGCAATTGATTGATGAGGAAATTAGCAAACTAGACGAGGATGAGTTAGCACAACTCTATGAAATTGTCAAGAATTTTTCGCGTCCCAAAACCAACAACAGTTTATTTTCCAAGTTAAAGCAGGTCAAAATTGAGGGTCCCGTTGATTTTGCGGCCAAGGTCACTTAGTTAGGAAAAAGCGATAAACAGGATTCAATGTTGGGGGGATTGGGTAAAATTGTGGTGGTATCCCTATCCGGTGCGTGGTCATGGATGAACAACGAGTGCAAGCCTATCTCTCCCTGATTCAAAAACTCCTCAACTGTGACAGTGGGGAGGAAGCGGCGAGATTGAGCAAGCACCGGGAACTCCTCTTATCAAAGCAAAGGCTGTAACTACATCTACCCTAACAACTTGTCGTAGTCCGTATGCGAACCGATCCAAAACCAGATCACTGTATCTCCATCTACTTGGCCGACTGCTCGGTAGTTTTTGTTAATACGAGCCGAATAAATGGGTAACTCTGGATGCACTTTTTTGAACCGTAGACTTGGATGGTTTGGGTTATTCTGGAACTGGCGATAAGCAGCGCGAGCCTGTTGTTGAACCGGCTTAGGCAAGTCACTAAATAGTTTACGAAACTGGTCAGTAGTGCGCGATTTCACAGCTTTTCTGGGTGAAGTGGGTGGGTTTTACCAGCATGATATTCCGCCATTGCTGAAGCCGCGAGTTGAGCCAGAATATCTGGAGAACGTGAGAATGATTCATCCCAACGACGCTCATCCTCAATTTCTTCTAGGATGATTGCAGCGATCGCATTTTGCTCACTCTCAGACAAAGTTTGTAACCGGGCGATCGCACTTGCGAGTAATTCCGTCATGGCTATTTTACCCCATATTGATCCTCACTCCTAGTATTACCGATTTCAGACCAATTGACGACTCCCCCGACGGGATATTGTCTGTCGTCGATTCTAGCCGCATGGGGTAAAATTGTGGTGGTATCCCTATCCGGTGCGTGGTCATGGATGAACGACGAGTGCAAGCCTATCTCTCCCTGATTCAAAAACTCCTCGCCTGTGACATGGGGGAGGAAGCGGCGATATTGAGGAAGCACCGGGAACTGGTGGATGAGGGATTAGTGCAGGTGATGCGCGACGAAGCCGAAAAGAGGGCGCAACAGGGGCGGGGGAATGTAGGCTGGTTGCGGGATTTTGCCGATACAATCGAAGCGGTTAACTATGAGTTGCCTCGGCTAGAAACTAAACTGACAGCAGATGCTCTGTTGGATCAAGGATTTCAACAGTATCAACATTCTGAATATCCCCAAGCCTGGGAATCTTTGCAACAGTCTCTCGCCTTGTATGAGGAAATCGGGGATAAGGCGGGTATTGCATCCTCTTGGGTATGGTTGGGTCGTATTGATCGAGATCGCGGCAACTGGGACGAGGCGGAGCGTCTGGTTCAGCAATGTTTGGCATTGAGTACCGAATTGGGCGATCGCCAAGGGATAGCAACCTCTTGGGGAGTGTTGGGAGATATCCAGCGAAATCGGGGCAACTGGGACGAGGCGGAGCGTCTGTATCAGCAATGTTTGGCATTGAGAACCGAATTGGGCGATCGCAAAGGGATGGCATCCTCTTGGGGAGTGTTGGGAGATATCCAGCGCAAGCGGGGCAACTGGGACGAGGCGGAGCGTCTGTATCAGCAATGTTTGGCAATTGAAACCGAATTGGGCGATCGCTCCGGGATGGCAACCACTTGGGGAAGTTTGGGAGATATCCAGCGAAATCGGGGCAACTGGGAGGAGGCGGAGCGTCTGTATCAGCAATCTTTGGCATTGAGAACCGAATTGGGCGATCGCAAAGGGATGGCAACCTCTTGGGGACAGTTGGGAGATATCCAGCGCAAGCGGGGCAACTGGGAGGAGGCGGAGCGTCTGTATCAGCAATATTTGGAAGTGATGACCGAATTGGGCGATCGCAAAGGGATGGCAACCTCTTGGGGAGTGTTGGGATATATCCAGAACATTCGGGGCAACTGGGAGGAGGCCGAGCGTCTGTATCAGCAATCTTTGGCATTGAGAACCGAATTGGGCGATCGCAAAGGGATGGCAACCTCTTGGGGACTGTTGGGAGATATCCAGCGAAATCGGGGCAACTGGGAGGAGGCGGAGCGTCTGTATCAGCAATATTTGGCATTGAGTACCGAATTGGGCGATCGCGCTGGGATGGCTACCTCTTGGGGACAGTTGGGAGATATCCAGCGCAAGCGGGGCAACTGGGAGGAGGCGGAGCGTCTGTATCAGCAATATTTGGAAGTGATGACCGAATTGGGCGATCGCAAAGGGATGGCATCCTCTTGGGGAGTGTTGGGAGATATCCAGCGAAATCGGGGCAACTGGGAGGAGGCGGAGCGTCTGTATCAGCAATGTTTGGCAATTGAAACCGAATTGGGCGATCGCGCCGGGATGGCAACCTCTTGGGGACAGTTGGGAGATATCCAGCGAAATCGGGGCAACTGGGACGAGGCGGAGCGTCTGTATCAGCAATATTTGGAAGTGATGACCGAATTGGGCGATCGCGCCGGGATGGCTACCAGTTACAATGTTCTCGCCCTTGTCTATCAACACTTTAACCGAATTCCTGAAGCGATCGCCGCCTGGAAAGAAGGGTTAACCATTTGTCCCCCAGAGCAATTCCCCCTAGAAGCCTTGAAACTCGGTCGCAGATTAGGCGATGCTGCCTTTGAGATTGAAGACTGGGAAACCGCCATCTATGGCTATGAGGCTGCGATCGAAGCCGTCGAAACCCGTTGCACTTTCACCGACTCCTACAGCGAGAAACAAAAACGCCGAGAAGCCGCCCTAGACCTCTATCCCCAACTCGTGCAAGCCTGCATCAATGGCGGCGATATCGGGAAAGCCTTAGCCAGCGTCGAACGCAGCAAATCCCGCAACCTGATTGAACTCCTCAGCAACCGCGACCTTTACCCCAAAGGCGACATTCCCCCAGAAATCCTGCAACAACTCGACAAGCTGCGTCGGGAAGTCACCGCCAAACAGCGACTCCTCGAAACCCTCGAAACCCCCACCAACCCCGATAATCAGGACATCGGCGGACTGGGACAACGGGGCAGCAGTGCCGCCAGCTTCACCCCGGAAGTTATGAAGAGCCTGCGTCAAGAGTACGAACAGGCGCAACAGGACTTAACCAAACTCCTGGAAACCATCAACACCTACGACCCCAACTTCAGCCTCACCCAACGAGTCCAACCCATCCAATTCTCGAAAATTCAGGCGTTATTGGATAAAGATACCCTGTTGATGCAATGGTATCTCAGCCCCCAAGGAATTTATACCTTTATCGTCAGGGGCGAAACCGGGGAAATTTCCGTGCATCTTTCCCCCCCAGAAAACCTGGAGCAATTACAGGAGTTGCGCGAAACCTATCTCCAAACCTATCAACGCCACCACTCCGACGACTGGGAAACCAATCTCGACCACTTCCTGCGCCGTCTGCGGGATATCCTGGAATTACCCCAACTCCTCCCCCAAATTCCCCCCACCTACCGCCGCCTAATTGTCGTCCCCTATCGCGAGTTGCATTTATTCCCCCTCCACGCCTTACCCCTGGGGGATGACGATGAACCCGAATATCTCGCCGATAGATTTCCCCTGGGAGTCACCTATAGCCCCAGTTGTCAATTCCTGGAAGTCTCCCAACGCCACCAACGCCAAACCAGCAACCGCCAGCGCCTCTTTGCTATCCAAAATCCCACGGAAGACCTAGACTATGCGGACTTAGAGGTTGAAGCCATTTTAGCCAACTTCTCCACCAACGCCAGCCGTCTCACTCGCCAGCAAGCCAGCAAAACCAGCCTGAAGGAAAACCCCCACCGCCAAGCATTCCAAGAGGCGGACTATCTCCATTTTGCCGGACATGGGGCGTTCAATTTCAACAGTCCCCTCCTCTCTCCCCTCGTCTTAGCCGGGGCGAAAATCTCGGTCAGTGACACAGAAGGGCAAACCCTCTGCGAGGAAACCCCCCCCTCTGAACCCACCGAGACTCGTTTTCTCCCTTGGCGCAAAGGCACGCAGATTGACCTAAGCAAATGTTACACCCTGGGAGAATTGTTTGAACTATATTTACCCGCCTGTCGCCTAGTGATTCTCTCGGCTTGTGAAACGGGGTTAACAGACTTTTCCCCCAACTTGGAAGAGTATATCAGTTTGGGGCTAGGGTTTCTGTATGCGGGGGCGGCGAATGTGATTTGCAGTCTTTGGGCGGTGAATGATGTCTCGACGGCGATTTTGATGGTAAAATTGTATGAGGAAATGCAGACCCAGCCCTCGGTGGCGTTAGCCTTGAAACAGGCTCAAGAGTGGATGAGAGCAGTCACGAAGCAGGAGTTAACGGCGTGGCTGAATGAGCAGGACTCGGCGGGAAACCCTTATCCCAAGGCGAAACTCCGAGATAACTTGGGGTTAGGTCTTAAACGCGCGGATTACCGACCCTATCAACATCCTATCCATTGGGGGGCATTTTGTGCGATCGGAGTTTAGTCAATAATTAATAATTAATAATTAATAATTAATAATGAATTGCAGGACCCAATAATCTATTCCCAACCAGACAACCATGAAAGACTCAACCGAAACTCTGCTGATGTTCGCCGAACTTCTGGAAGCTGAACCGCCAATCCTACCGCCAGATGCTTTGGAACCCGCTAAGGAATTGGCAGCCAACTTGCAGAATCTATCTGAAGCCGATATCAATCAGGCATCAGATCTGATTATAGACTGGATGGCACGATTTCCGCAAGCCCAAAATCACTTGGAAAAAGCGCGACGACAAAGAACCCGCAAGGAAGCCAACAAAACCCGCAAGGAAGCCGACGAACTCGAAGAAGATTCTCCCGGTGAAATACAATACACAATTCCCAACTTCCAAATCATCGAAGAAACGGAAACCAGGGTGATTATTACTCCGGCTCCCAATTCCTCCCAAATCTCCTTGTTTATCTATGTTCGGGAAAGTTTGATCCAATGGATTCAAAAAAAATAATTCCCCACACGGTTTATGCTCCCAATTTGCACCTTTTCGCGTTTCATCTGTGGCGGGGATTGACGGGGGAAACGGATTCCCTTGCGCCGCACCCGAAACAGTTATGGGAAAGGGGAGATGATATTTTAGAGACGCTGGGTTTTACCGAACGCCTCGACATTCACGGCTACCCAGACAACTCCCCAGAACCCGTCGGCTTGGAAGTTAACCTGAATCCTAAGAACCGTCTCCACCTCACGGGAACTCTGCCTAATTCCGACTTAAAAATAACGGGGAATATCTACACCCACCGACTGAATGATAGTTATAGCTTAACGGTTAATTTATGTCGCCCAGAATCGGAAAATGGCAACAAAACCCCAGAGGTCGATATTTCGTTTTGGCGCAATTTAAACACAGAAAGCCTGGTTTTTCTGCCAGATTTCATCCAAAGCTCTCTGGAACAAACATTGCTATTAACGGCATTTTTGCCAGTAAATGAACGCACAAAAAAGCCGGAAGATTTGGCAGATTTAGCGCACAGTTGCTTGGCGCAGGTAATGCCTTCCCGTAAGGTTAAACGTCCACCTTTGCACAAAATGGGGGAGTTGTTTGGTAGCCCGTTTTTTGAGTTTGGCGGTCAAGTTGTTGACGGGAATTTAGAGGGGGAAGCGCAGGTGCAACCCCATATCATCATCTTCCTGTTTCGGGACGATTTAGCCAGTGGTAAGTTGGTGGATGCTTATCGCCAATTTATCAATCTATTTTACTATCGAAATAAGGTGCTTTCCGCCTACCGGGAAACGCGGACACTGTACCGCAAAACCTACATCGCCTATACACAGTTAGAGCATAAAGTCAAGTCTTTTAAGCAAGAATTAACCCAAAATGAAACCCGTCTAGCGTTGACTGAGAGGCAACTGGAAGACCTGAAAAAGGTGTTAAAGGAATTGGCGGCGTTAGATTTGGAATATGCGCGACTGTTGCGAAACTATAAGCATTGTCGCAATACGATTAGCATCAATACGAAAAACTATCAGGTAACATTGACGGATATTTTTGACAGGCTGAGAAAGAAGGGTTATGATTTACAACAGCAGGAAATGGATGTTTTCAGGGAGTTTAGCGATCGCACTTCTCCCTATTTCCAAACCCGCATTAGTGACGAACTCAACTACTTTGTGGAGGGGTCAAGTTTAGCGGATAAAGCGATCGCCTCAATTCGTGGTATAGTGGAGATTGAACAAACCCAACGCGATCGCACCCGAGAACAACAAAACCAAAAACTCCAAGACGAAATTCAGGCTTGGGGTGTAGCCATTGGGACGGGAGCCATTATCGCCTCTACTTCGGGGTTAATGTTTGAGGAACCGAGGATTTTTCCCCTACCAGAAAATGGCGGGGGAATTTCCCATCCTTTTGCGATCGCTCTTTTCGCCAGTGTTGCGGGTGCTATTGTGGGGTGGAGTGGGACTAAATTTCTCATCTGGTTGAGTCGTCGGAAAGGGTTTCCTTTTCGTTAGGTGGTGGGGGGAAAGAAACCCGGTTTCTACCAGTCTCTCTGTTTCTCAATCAAGATTTTACCTAAGAAACCGGGTTTCTCGGTGTCTGGTGGGGGGAAAGAAACCCTAAAGAAACCCGGTTTCTACCAGTCTCTCTGTTTCTCAATCAAGATTTTACCTAAGAAACCGGGTTTCTCGGTGTCTGGTGGGGGGAAAGAAACTCTAAAGAAACCCGGTTTCTACCAGTCTCTCTGTTTCTCAATCAAGATTTTACCTAAGAAACCGGGTTTCTCGGTGTCTGGTGGGGGGAAAGAAACTCTAAAGAAACCCGGTTTCTACCAGTCTCTCTGTTTCTCAATCAAGATTTTACCTAAGAAACCGGGTTTCTCGGTGTCTGGTGGGGGGAAAGAAACTCTAAAGAAACCGGGTTTCTCGGTGTCTGGTGGGGGTCAAATAGGAGCGATCGCTGCTGATGCTATTTTCTCCCATTGAAATAGGTCTGAAAAACCGCCTTAGCAATAGGTGCGGCGGACACAGAACCATAACCACCTCTTTCGACCAAAACTGCGATCGCAATTTCTGGTTGATCCGCAGGTCCAAAAGCCACATACATAGAATTGTTGGGGTGTCCGGGAATTTCTACGGTTCCAGTTTTCCCTCCGGTTAAAGGAATAGAACCATCATTCAAAATTCTAGCAGTTCCCTCCTTGACAGTATCAATTAATCCCTGTCGGACCACATTTAAACTACCCGCCGAAATGGAAGTTTTAATAGGTTTAGTTTCATCGGTATTAGTTTGGGAAGCCAAGAGGTGAGGTTGTACTCGATAGCCGCCATTAGCGACGGTACTGGTCATAACCGCCAATTCCAAGGGAGTAGCTAAAACCAACCCCTGACCGATCGCCATAGTGACAGTATCCGCCACATACCAAGGCTCACCATACCATGCTTGTTTTTGTTCTGGGGTAGGGATTTGACCATGATTAGCGCCATCAAGTCCCAATAAATCCAAATTAATACTACCACCAATCCCTAATTCTTTCCCCCATTTAGCAATTTGATGAGGTCCCGCCGCCATTCCCACCTGATAAAAAAAGGTATTACTACTAACAGCAAGTGCCTTTCTAAATCCAATAGTACCATAACCACTATTACTATGCTCATGAAAACTCACGCCGCCAATGGTAATAGCCCCCGCAGTGGGTACAGTTGAATTAGGGGAAAATTTACCCGATTCTATACCGGCGATCGCCGTAACAATTTTAAATGTACTACCAGAGGGGTAGCCCTGTACAGCCCTATTTAACATAGGATTTTCGCGGCTTTGTAATTGTTCCCATTGTTGTGCAGTCATCGGACCAGAGAATATATTAGGATTAAAGCTAGGATGACTAACCATAGCCAAAATCGCGCCAGTTTTCACATCTAATACTACTACAGCACCAGAGCGATCGCCTAAAGCAGTTTCGGCGGTTTTTTGTAGTTCCAAATCTAAAGTTAACTGAAGCGGCTGACCGGGTTTTGGTTGTTGAATACCTAGTTCTTGAATTTCCTCTCCCCGAGAATTGACCTCAATTAATCGATTTCCCCACACTCCCTCAAGGGAAGAGTTAGCTATACGTTCTATCCCCATTTTCCCCGTTAGCATTCCCATAGGGTATTGAGGATTAGCCTTTAATTCCTGTAAACTAGCAGCGCCAATATATCCTAAAATATGGGAAGCCAGATGATTGTGTGGATAATAACGTTGAGACTCCCCGCGAACTTCTACCCCTTTAAAATACTCAGAACGTTCGGCGAGAGCAATAAACATTCCTGGGGTAATATCCTGTTTAATTAGCACAAAAAGATGGGAATTATAGCCCTTATTTTCGATAAGATTAATAATTTCTTGTGGAGTGATATCAAGAATCGGACCCAGTTGGGTAGCAATTTCCTGCCACTGTTGGGGTGACTGTTCCCTAGGCCAAATATAAACTGATCGCGCCAAACGACTGCGGGTGAGTCTTTGATTATGGCGATCGAAAATTTCGCCTCGTTTTGCCGGAATAGGAACTAGGCGAAGTCGGTTATTTTCCGCTCTGTCCCAATTGATAGCTCCTTGAATCAATTGTAAATTAGCGAGTTGAACAGTGTACAAACAAAACCCGGCAGTAATCAATAACAGCAGGATAATACCACGATGCAGACGGCCACGGTAAGACTGATGCCGCTGCGGTTTATCAGAAGTATATTGATTGTGAGGGGTAAACGGAGATTCACCAGCCATAGTTATCCTATCCAATGACCTACCTTTTATTTTTCAAAAGTGGTGTCATGAATCCGGAAAATCTATAGGCTGATTATTCCGTCGTGTAAACCTAAGGAGCAAATTGTTGTTCTTCCAGGGTGACAGGTTGTTCCGCATTTTTCTTAGAGATAATAGGGTCTAGGGGAGTTTCCACAGGAGGACTAGCGCTAGGCTTTAGAGAAGTGGAAGCATTAACAATACCACCGGAGACGATAATTTTAAATGCTTCTTCTACCGATAGGGATAAGTCGATCGCTTCATGGCGGGGAACAATAGCATACCAGCCACTGGTAGGGTTAGGAGTAGTCGGCACAAAAACACCAATCATATCTTCCGACAGGTGAGATTGAATGGTTGCATCTGCTGATCCGGTGACGAAAGCCAGAGTCCAAACTCCCCGCCGAGGATATTCTATCAGAACCACCCGCCGAAACTTATCATTTGAGTCTCTGAGGAGAGTTTCCAGAAGTTGTTTGAGGGTTTTGTAAACTGACCCCGCCAAGGGAATGCCTTGTAAAATCTGTTCACTGAGGTTAAGTAACCACTGACCAGCGATATTTCTAGCCATCAGACCAATGAACAGAATACCCATTAATGGAACAGCTAACCCCACCAAAATATTAAGTAGATTGACCAGAATGGGATTGAGGCCATCAAAAGGGTTAACTTGTTTAGGAATGCGGGTCAGAAATTTAATCACCGCTGTAGCCACGGTAATACTAAGCCAGATAGTAGTCGCCAGGGGAATTACCACCAGCAACCCGGCAATCAAATCATTTTTTAAATCATGTTTGAGGTTTTGGAACACGAGGCGTTCACTCTCCTGTTGACTAAAATGATGGGTTTGTGAAAATGGCGACTGCTTACGCCAAAGGGGTTAGGGGGACTGGCTGACTGAACCCGACAAAGAACCCCCCAGGAATTGGTAAGCCTAGAAAATGCGTTTTCGCTGTCGGTGGTTAGCAACAGATTCTACTAATCCCATGGCTAGAAAATTACTTAGGAGTGCCGATCGCCCATAGCTGAGAAATGGTAAAGGGATGCCTGTAACTGGTGCTAGTCCAATATTCATGCCAATATTTACAAATACTTGGAACATCAACATTGACAATACCCCGATCGCAATTAAGGAACCAAAACTATCCTTAGCAGTTTGGGCAATAATCACCAATCGCAGGCAAATTATCCAGAACACTGCCAAAACAATAATACAACCGATAAACCCCAATTCTTCCCCAATGGCAGAAAAGATGAAGTCGGTATGCTGTTCGGGAATAAAATCTAGCTGAGTTTGGGTTCCCTGATACAAACCTCGGCCATATAACTGTCCCGAACCAATGGCAATGCGAGATTGAATTAAGTGATATCCTGCTCCTAGGGGGTCTTGCTCTGGGTTTAAAAAGCCAATCAGTCGCTGCTTTTGATAATCTTGCAGAAACCCCCAGAAAATATCTCCTAATTTTCCGGCCCCCAAATTCATACCCAAGGCGAGAGGTCCGGTCACATACCGCCAAGGTAAACTCCACCAGCCTACAAACCCCATGGCTACAGCCCAAATGATGCCAGCAGGTTGATAGACTGTTGTTAAAATAGCTGATATAATCGGGGACAATAACAGGATTAACCAACCGGGATGGACATTGCCCCAATACAACATTCCCAGGGTAATCATACCAAAGACTAGGGAGGTTCCTAGGTTGGGTTCAATTAATACTAACCCCCAGGGAACAGCCGCGATAATCAGCATTTTGATGGTGTCTGGAATGCTGGGTATCTTGACCTCGTGCAGAAGTGCTGCCAAAACAATAATTATCCCCACCTTGGCAAATTCGGAGGGCTGGACGTGAAAACCACCAATATTAATCCAGCGTTGGGCTCCTAGGGCTGTGGTTCCGATTAATTGAACGGCAATCAGGGAGAGGTTAACGATAATATAAACTATCCATTTCCAATTGATTAGTGTTTGGTAGTTACTCTTGGCAATTATCATCGCCAGGATTAACCCTACACCTCCGGTGATCCAGTGTTGCCACCAGTCTGTCAGTCCTTGGGTAACTTCTACACTACGGATCATGATGCCGCCTAATCCGGTGAGGGCGACACAGGCGACTAATAATAACCAGTCTACTTCTGCCCAAGCTGCTAGGGGCGATCGCCTATAGCTTTTTAATCTGGCTCTGAAAAACATATAATTTTTGGCTGAACTGTTTAACTCTTAACCTACCCACGGAAACAGGGATGATTAAATCACTCAATTATCACCTTTTTTGATGGGTTCATAGAGATACTCAAAGGCGTTACCGTCCGGGTCGCGACCGTAAAAGGAGGCGGTACCGTCTCGGTGTTCGTGAATGGGGGTAATTTCTGCCCCTTGTTGTTGTAATTGCTGATAGGCTGTTTCTATTTCCGTGCGATCGCTAAACACAAACCCAAAATGGGATCTGGCTTGGTTGTAACCTGGACCCAGCAAGGCAAGTCCATCATCTCCCGCCTTCAAATAAGCCCAATCGCTATCTTGCCATACTAATTCCATACCCAAATTTTGGTAAAAACTGGCGGCGGTCTGAATATCTTGGACACAGATGGCTACATGGCCTAAGCGTTTGAGTTGCATAATCAGAAATTAGGGTTTATGGTTGCTATTCTACGAAGAAAGTGGGCAAAATCGCCCACTCTCCGACACTGTGAATGATTTTAACCTGCCTTGACCAGTTGTTTGTCAGCAGGGCGATCGCTTTGGACAGGCGCACTCAAAGCCTCTTCTAGGGATGATTTCCCCAGACGTTCTTCTAGGATATCCATCACTCCCCGTCCAAAATCATTAGGGTTCCGTTTCCAGGCTTCTAAACAGACCTCCCCAAAGAAAGACCCCAAGGGTTCCGGGTTCCATAGAAGTTTCCGGGCTGTCCAAGGCATCAAACTCATGGGATTATAATTGCGATCGAGTATACCGTTGTTAAAGGCATATTCTTCTAAATGGGTGTGGGGTTGTAAGCCAATAAAAAAGATGGCAGGTTCCACCTTATCCGCCCCAAAAATCGCCTCCAATTCCCGATGATAAGCAATGGTCTGACGGATAGTGTCAAAGGTTTCATCAATCACATTAAACGAATAGTTAACAGACACCAAATCATTAAATCCGGCTGCTTTTAAATCTCGGCAGTTTTCTAATACTACACGCAGATTATAGCCCATCCGCATTTTTCTGACCAATTCCTGGGAACCGCTGGTGATACCGATTTCAAAGTAATTCATTCCGGTTTTAACCATCAGTTCACACAATTGGGGGGTGAGGTTATCCGCCCGAATATACGCCGCCCAATTTATATCATTCATGCCAGCATCAAGGATTTTTTGTAGCAGTTCTACGGCATCATCAATAAATCGACGGGCGGGGATAAATTGAGCATCGGTAAACCAAAAGTTACGGATTCCACGATGGTAAAGTTGCTGCATTTCTGCGACTACTTCATCAGCGGGATTAATCCGCACCTGTTTACCTTCAATTACGGTATAGACACAATAACAGCAGTTGTGGGGACAACCACGCTTAGTCTGAACACCGATATAAAAATCCCCATCCTGAAAATAGTAGTCAAACTCCGGCCAAACTTGGCTAATATAATCATAGTTACAGGCGGTTTTCTCAATATTAGTCGGTTTTTCATGAATCATGCGATCGCGTGGTTGAGTTTGTCCGACCACATAACAGCGTTCATTACTGAAGTCTTCACCCCTCAATAATTTTTCTAATAACGCCTCCCCTTCCCCTACGGAAATAATTGTGCCATCAGGGAGACTCTCCCCTAATTGTTCATAAAACACACTCACCGCGCCGCCACCTACTACCGCGCGTGCTTGGGGTTGATAGCGTCTGGCTCGGTTGAGTCCCTGCCGCACTAAACTGGTATTACGCCACAGTTCGTTATAGTAGGATACTGCTAACCGTAATCCTCCGAAAGCACCCCGCAACTTAACTAGGGGGTTTTTGGCATAGTAAAACTCAAAGGCATTTTGCAAAGGATTTCCGCCCCGTCCGCCCACGGGAGCATAAATTTGGATATCCCGCCACGAAAATACTAACAGTGTCGGCTGGAACTCGTCAATGCAGTTATTGAGGGCTAAACTATAGTCTAGGGGGGGAACAGTCCCTAGGTCAAAGATTCGCTGCTCTACAGAACCAAATAGCTTATGTACATGGTCTGCTAGGTAAACTACCCCTATGGGGAAGATGGGGTTGCAGGGGAGGCGAACGTATAGGATTTTTTGGTCCATGATTTTAAATGAGTGAATGGGTTGCTTATTAATATAACTTAACAATATAGCTGGCTGTTTTCATCTTACAATCAATGGCGAGGGCGGGTTAATGGGCTGCGATCGCTTAACTTGAGCCAGATGGGGGGATCGTCGAATATATGATAGTCGGTAGGTTACAGGCAAAAATCATTATCGATTGGTAGTCGCGATTACAGCCAATAGCGATCGCAAAATGTTAGTTTGGCTGTATACAAAACTCATATTGCAATACTCCTTAACATGGCTCAAATTCTTGATCCCCTACCCTATAACAGTCCTGGCCGAGTTCTCTGCTGCTACGTTAACGCTACTAGCAATATTCAGATTGCCAGAATTAGCAATGTCCCAAATTGGTATTTTGAACGGGTGGTATTTCCCGGTCAGCGTTTGGTGTTTGAAGCTATACCAGAAGCCCTGTTAGAGATTCACACAGGAAAAATGGCTAGTGCCATTCTATCCGATAAGATTCCCTGCGATCGTCTGCAAATTGACCAAGAACTCCCACCTATTGATGAAGTCCACCCCAGTGCCGCTGCCCTAGCTTACCACGAACGGATCACAGGTCGCAGTTCTGAAGGAAAGCCCTCAGTTTTGACAACTCCGGCTTTGAGTTCTGTTGATTAACCCCTAGAGTGCGTCAGACCGAGATAATCGTAATCACCACCAGAGTATAGCAGTTCCCGGACGGATGAGGTACTTTTCAAAGCCCCTCTCCCGTATTGGGAGAGGGGTTTGGGGTGAGGGCTGTATTTCAACGCACCAGATAATCCCCATCATCGGCAGATAATCGGAATCACCACCAGAGTATAGCAGTTCCCGGACGGATGAGGTACTTTTCAAAGCCCCTCTCCCGTATTGGGAGAGGGGTTTGGGGTGAGGGCTGTATTTCAACGCACCAGATAATCCCCATCATCGGCAGATAATCGGAATCATGACCAGAGTATAGCAGTTCCCGGACGGATGAGGTACTTTTCAAAGCCCCTCTCCCGTATTGGGAGAGGGGTTTGGGGTGAGGGCTGTATTTCAACGCACCAGATAATCCCCATCATCGGCAGATAATCGTAATCACCACCAGAGTATAGCAGTTCCCGGACGGATGAGGTACTTTTCAAAGCCCCTCTCCCGTATTGGGAGAGGGGTTTGGGGTGAGGGCTGTATTTCAACGCACCAGATAATCCCCATCATCGGCAGATAATCGTAATCACCACCAGAGTATAGCAGTTCCCGGACGGATGAGGTACTTTTCAAAGCCCCTCTCCCGTATTGGGAGAGGGGTTTGGGGTGAGGGCTGTATTTCAACGCACCAGATAATCCCCATCATCGGCAGATAATCGGAATCACCACCAGAGTATAGCAGTTCCCGGACGGATGAGGTACTTTTCAAAGCCCCTCTCCCGTATTGGGAGAGGGGTTTGGGGTGAGGGCTGTATTTCAACGCACCAGATAATCCCCATCATCGGCAGATAATCGGAATCACCACCAGAGTATAGCAGTTCCCGGACGGATGAGGTACTTTTCAAAGCCCCTCTCCCGTATTGGGAGAGGGGTTTGGGGTGAGGGCTGTATTTCAACGCACCAGATAATCCCCATCATTGGCAGATAATCGTAATCACCACCAGAGTATAGCAGTTCCCGGACGGATGAGGTACTTTTCAAAGCCCCTCTCCCGTATTGGGAGAGGGGTTTGGGGTGAGGGCTGTATTTCAACGCACCAGATAATCCCCATCATCGGCAGATAATCGTAATCACCACCAGAGTATAGCAGTTCCCGGACGGATGAGGTACTTTTCAAAGCCCCTCTCCCGTATTGGGAGAGGGGTTTGGGGTGAGGGCTGTATTTCAACGCACCAGATAATCCCCATCATCGGCAGATAATCGGAATCACCACCAGAGTATAGCAGTTCCCGGACGGATGAGGTACTTTTCAAAGCCCCTCTCCCGTATTGGGAGAGGGGTTTGGGGTGAGGGCTGTATTTCAACGCACCAGATAATCCCCATCATCGGCAGATAATCGGAATCACCACCAGAGTATAGCAGTTCCCGGACGGATGAGGTACTTTTCAAAGCCCCTCTCCCGTATTGGGAGAGGGGTTTGGGGTGAGGGCTGTATTTCAACGCACCAGATAATCCCCATCATCGGCAGATAATCGTAATCACCACCAGAGTATAGCAGTTCCCGGACGGATGAGGTACTTTTCAAAGCCCCTCTCCCGTATTGGGAGAGGGGTTTGGGGTGAGGGCTGTATTTCAACGCACCAGATAATCCCCATCATCGGCAGATAATCGGAATCACCACCAGAGTATAGCAGTTCCCGGACGGATGAGGTACTTTTCAAAGCCCCTCTCCCGTATTGGGAGAGGGGTTTGGGGTGAGGGCTGTATTTCAACGCACCAGAGTAGGAAAAATTGATGCACCATATAAATGTCTGCTGGCTGATTGGGTATTAAAAAAATGATGGATGTCGAAGAGATAGCATTATCAGAAAATGTGGTTTTTCGTATTTCCCCAATTGTGCGAATAACCTTGCTAAGTTTGTATGGTGCGTTGATGATTCCGCTACCATTCCTGGCTATCGTCGCCGATACACCTATTTCTCCCCAGGTGTTGTGGGGGGGTATTGTTTTAGGGGGTGTGGCTGTCTACGGGGCGCTGAGTGAGCGAGTAGTGGTGAACGATCGCACTATTGAAGTCACCTATCCGAGGTGGGTGCGAGTGTTTTGGCGGCGGGGTTGGTGTTTAAGTTGGTCAGAGGTGCGATCGCTACGTCCGAGGACCACCGGACAAGGGGGATTAGTTTATTATTTCGTGAGTGAGTCCGGGGAAGGTTATTTGCTACCCATGCGAATTGCTGGCTTTGCGAAGTTAGTGGCGATCGCGCAACAACAAACCGGAATTGATACTACTGACGTGCGACCTTTATCTCAGCCCTGGATGTATTTAATTCTGTTCTGTTGTACCCTCCTGTTAATCCTAGTCGATATTTGGACAATTGCCAACGTCTTTAACGCTTAGGTTAAATTCTCACCTTCCCCAACGCTGATCAGATGTATGATCAGATCATCCCCCATGGCAATATTGTCGGGTGGGAGTGTTGAATGAACAGAGAGAGAGTGGCATTTAATGGCATACTGGCTATTCCAAGGTAATCCCAAATATTATCGGGTGCTTGATGGTATCCGTGATTTCCAGGAAATGCCCTGGTTAGTCACCCGCTACCGTAAAGATATCAGCGTGGGGGATGGTGTATTAATTTGGAAAGCCGGAACCGCCGCCGGAGTATATGCAATTGCGGAAGTAATCGCACCCGCAGAGCCTCTCCAAGAAGTTCCCGATCGCAACTACTGGATTGATCAAACTCGCTTAGGTTATAAACCCTGCGCGCAAATCAAATTCACTACCAAGCTATTAGATAACCCCCTACTGCGGTCTGACTGTAAACAAGATCCCATCCTCCAAACCCTGTTGGTGATTCGCGCCCCCAACAGTACCAATTTTAAGGTCACAGATGAACAGTGGCGGCGAGTCCATGAGTTAACCCGTGGGAATTGATGTTAAAACTTCAGCAGGTCTCTGTCAAATCTCCAATTATCCTCAAACCTCTGTTGCTCGATATTTCTGCCTGTGTTCAACCAGGCGATCGCATTGCTTTAATGGGAGTTGCTGGGTCGGGGAAAAGTCTGTTGCTGCGATTAATTAATCGGCTAATCTCTCCCTGTAGTGGTTGCCTGTATTTCCGGGAGAGTAATTATCAAAATATTGACCCCGTTTGGTTACGCCAAAAAATCACCTTGGTTTTACCAGAACCCAGACTTTTGGGGATGAGGGTTTCGGAAGCGATCGCTTATCCCTTACGGTTGCGAAAAATGTCCGAAGATGAACTGACCACACGGGTTAATCTCTGGGTGGAAAGGTTAGCCATTCCCCCCGATATTCTAGCCCTAACTGAGGTGCAACTTTCCAGCCGACAGCAACAATGGATATCTCTGACTAGGGGTTTAGTTATTCAACCGGATATCCTGTTATTAGATGAACCGACGGCTAACCTTAACCCACAACAGCAACAGTGTTTGGCACAAATTTTAACGGATTTTTACCAGGGGGAAAATATGGCGATCGTCGCTACTCATAACCCTGATTTTGCGCGTCAGTTCGCCACTAGGGTTTGGTATCTTCACCAGGGAGAGTTAGTTGATGACCTGCCAGTAGAACAAGTCAATTGGGCTGAATTTACTGAGGTTTTACAATCTCAAAAAACCGCAGTTTCTCAAGAGTGGGATAATCTCTAATCAACAATTATCCCCCCAAAGATGTCTGGTCGGCTATTCCATAACTTTTGCTAATTCATCCCGCCAGATAAATTTAATCTTCTCAAGATTATTAAGAATTATTACGATTTTATCGCGAATAGGTGTCAAAAAGTTGACGAGATTATGGGGGTTGTGCTATCATCAAATAAATCGCACCCAAGGGGTTACTATGTCTACTCGCCAAAATATCGGCTAAAACCCCTATTCCGTCGCGCGAAAAGTTATTCTCCCAGCACAAATAAAAAATCACGATGCACGAGTTTTGGGTGGAGAGGCGATCGCCTTTTTTGACCCCTCTTGACAAAAGCGACATTTTGTGCATAGCAGGGGAACCGAAAGGGCGAAAAGGGGACTGGGAGGGCTGTCTAGGGTAATCTTCAATGGTTGATGATTAATTGCGATCGCCCTGTTCACCCCTTCACTCTAGCGCGTACCTTCGGGTTGAGCTTTCCCCCCCAGAGTGTTTTAGAAAACTTCTCAGGCTGAACTATCCAGTCGGGCGAAACAGTTAAAAGCCGCCGGAATTTATCATATTTAAGCACTGGGTATGATGACTTTGATTTCAGTCTGCCAATTAAAATCATCTGCATTAAATGTATAAATACTTTCGACTTGATGGCATTGCATAATCGCGAGGTGCATCAAGTCAAATACTCTCGCCCCGCTGACGGGGTGTATTTTGAGCAATTCCAACCATTGCTGGAATACTTCATCTGACATGGACAGAAATTCGATATTCGGCATTTGCATAAATCTTTCGATTCGCGAAATTGTCTCTTGAGGGGTTAGGGGATGGGCTACAGATTTAGAACCCGTTACAACAGAATAAAACTCGGCAACTACCTGAGAAGACAAACAGAGGATTTCTAACCTACCAGGTCTGAGAATTTCCAAAGCCGCCCGATGTTTTGGTCTATTCTCCCGACTCAAATCAATTGAATAGACCAAAATATTAGTATCTAAATATCGTTTAGTTTGCTCAGTTGATACCATAGATATCACTTCTGGCGATCGCGTCTTTTGCGCCAATATCGGCTACCAACCAATCAAATTCTCGTTCTATTTCTGGCAATTCTCCTCTGGGGATATCTTGGGGGTGAATTAAATGGGAGGAGAATGCGTCCTTTTGTCGGGCTACCAATCTGAACGCCGCCACAATTTCTTCGATCGCTGTAATTTGTTGAGGCGTGAGGTCGCTTACATCAATGACTTTAGGGTTCATCGCGGGTTGGGAAATGTCGAAAATTACCACAGTTATTATGGTAGCAGTTCTCCAGACAGGTGGGAACCATCAATCCCATCATAGCGATCGCGCCTCCGTAGTTATTTTGACTCATCTCTGTCTCCGCTGGTCTGCTAATTACATAACTTATGCTAATTCATCCCGCCAGATAAATTTAATCTTCCAAAGATTATTAAGAATTGTTACGATTTTATCGCGAATAGGTGTCAAAAAGTTGACGAGATTATGGGGGTTGTGCTACCATCAAATAAATCGCACCCAAGGGGTTACTATGTCTACTCGCCAAAATATCGGCTACAACCCGCATTCGGTCGCGCGAAAAGTTATTCTCCCAGCACAAATAAAAAATCACGATGCACGAGTTTTTCGGAGAGAGGCGATCGCCTTTTTTGACCCCTCTTGACAAAAGCGACATTTTGTGCATAGCAGGGGAACCGAAAGGGCGAAAAGGGGACTGGGAGGGCTGTCTAGGGTAATCTTCAATGGTTGATGATTAATTGCGATCGCACCCCTTCTACAACGCGGTTCATTCCGACAGAATTAGAGGCTTTAAACAGAACGCGATCGCCCGGTTTAAGGAATGCGAGAACCTTGTCAATCATCAGTTGATGAGCTTGGGGGGAACCGAGGTCTTGAATATCAATAAAATCGATTACCATAGCGCCCTCAGCCATAGCTTGAGCCTCAGCCAAATCAGCCAAAATAAATAAACCATCTAAATTGAGCCTTTGAGTTTCCGCCCCAACTTGCTGATGAAATTCAAGCGATCGCTCACCCAACTCCTTCATAGTACCCAACACTGCGATATGACGATTACCGGGAGTTTCCGCCAACAATTTTAACGCCGCCAAAGTTGATTCTAAACCCGCATTATAAGTTTCATCTAACAACAGAATATCCTGAGCCAGGTGGTAACGTTTAGCCCGTCCCTGTGGCATTTGTAGGGATAAGCCGGTGCTGAGGGGTGCATAAAGTTCTTCGGCGGAAGTTTCCCAACCAGCGATCGCCCTAAGCACAGCCAAAGCCGCCAAAAAATTAGAGGCATTATGGGAACCCGGTAAAGGTAAAGGCAACTCTATACCTGCCACGCGGATAGTTTCATGTCCTAATAATTCCCCCTGTAAAATCCCCCCTTCCAAACCATAGGTAATAGTTGTTCCCGACCAAACTTGAGTCGCGGTTGACATGAGGCGGCGGTTATCATGATTAAGCACAGCGATTGATGTATCCGGCATTTCCGCCAGCAATTCACACTTAGCACGAGCGATCGCATCTTCCGAACCCAAACGGCCGATATGAGCAGTTCCCACATTGACAATTACCCCCACCGTAGGACGGGCTATGCGAGTCAAGTCAGCAATTTCTCCCGGTCCGCGCATAGCCATTTCAATGACAGCAAAATCATGATCCGAGCGCAATTCTAGGAGAGTTTTCGGGACTCCTATTTCGTTGTTGTAATTCCCGAAGGTTTTGTGAACCTTACCATGATGAGAAAGTACAGCGGAAATGAGTTCTTTAGTAGTAGTTTTTCCCACGGAACCCGTCACGCCAATTATAGGAATAGAAAAGCGATCGCGCCAACTGCGTGCGAGGGTCTGATAAGCGCGTAAAGTATCAGCCACTGGAATTAAGGGAAATTCCGGGTGAGAGACAGCAAATTCCCGATTAACCACCGCACAAAGGGCCCCTTTAGCGATCGCCGCCACGACAAAATCATGTCCATCAAAGCGATCGCCCTGCAATGCCACAAATACCTCTCCCCGTTGGAGGGTACGAGTATCAGTTGTGATACCAATCACAGGAAAGTTATTAGACACATCACAGGATACTTCCCCATTTACTGTTAAAATCTGCAACAGTTGGGTCAGGGTAAACAGCTCAGACATAATTTATCGCATCTACTCGCATCAATAGGAATAAGTAACCAAAGATAATTTTGGCAATCACCCAGAGGTTATAGTCAAGATTACCATGGTTGCATTTAGCCCGAAAGTCATGATAATCTGTGGATTCCTATTATCCCCAATTATCAACTTGGTCGTGCAGTCTAAGTTTGCCATAGCAACTATATAACCCTGAGTTCAATGAATAATATAGCAGGCGATCGTCATAATCGACCGATATCCCCCGAAGAACAGCAACTATATAATCACTGGCTAGAGCAGGTGGAAACCGAAAGTACAGATATCCTGGTTGAGCGCTTTCGGTTGCTTTTTATTCAAGGAACAGGCTACCCCGATCATCACATAGCGCAAGTGATGCGGAAGTTGTTACGGGCGAAACACATTGAGGGTGACTTTAATTTTATCATCAACCGATGTTGCTACATTCTGAGCAACAGATGGCACACCAACCCAGAACGCCGAGCAGCTATTTATCGCTTAGTTCATCTCTTTGATAGCCAAAAGTCCGTTTCTGCTGCGCCTTCTGCTATCAAGTCCCGATACATTCAGCAACTATCTTATTTAGTTAACAACTTCCGAACCAGCCCCCAGTATCAAACTATGAAACGGTTTGCTGAGGTTTTGTGCGAGCCATTACAGTCTAGCCCCAATTTAATTGAGACTCAACCCCTGAGAACCCTAATTCCCCGTTATCCATACTTATACCGATATTGTCTAATTAGCGATGATAGTCCCTACGAACATCAACAAATGATTCAGACAATTAAGCTACAGAAACAGAAAAAATTTGAACTGGAATTGTCTAAATATGCCTTGTATCAAATCAGACAAAACGCGCGCTCTGCTAAAGGACAAGAACAGACCACTACCGCCACCATGGCTGCGACTAACCCGACACTCCTGAGCGACAAGGAGCTATTTTTGGCTCTGCAACAATTTGTCGGTAAAGTTCAAGGGTCAAATACCTATCGAGACCTAGCCCATAGTTTGATCTCCCATAGCAATTATAACCAAACCTTTAGGGAGTTTAAATCCGATTTATATGAATACCTCCGTGATAACTCTTTTAAGTCAAGTTACCTGAACAGACAATTTTACGAAAAACTGTATAAGCAGTTACAAAATACTATCCCCCAAAGTGATGATCAACCTTTTAGTGAGTTCTTAATGTTAAGAACCTGCTCTCAACTGTTAAACTACCTGGTGGTGGAAAGCCCCCAAAAACCTCAGCATTTTGTATTTATCGATCTGATTGCCAATATTGGTCCGACCCTTATGGTCAGCTTGTTACTGAAAATTGTGCTGCTGTGTCGTCAGGTGAAGCCTTCCCTAGAAAAACGGTTCGCAGTGCTATTCAACCATTATGAATCATCCTCTACCCAAGGGCTACAGTGGCTGGTGAAGGTTCTGGAAAACTTGAATGTGGCTTTGACTACCAATTTTGGCAAAGTTGACCTGTCCTTTATTCGCTAGGGAAACCAAAGAACAGGGGGAAGAAAAGGCGATCGCATAGTGATCAAAATCATTGTTGTCGATCAGAAATTTTGTGATAGAATTGTCGGCGTGAGTCAGCTTCGGTTCTGTACTTCCCAAACGGTTACAGATCTACTTACAGATTCTGCCTATTCTGTGTCGGCAGGTATTGCTCCGAAACTGAGTTATGTCAAGCGTGTTAATGTTGGAGTCATTCCATGTCGATATACGTCGGTAACTTGTCCTATGACGTTACCCCAGATGATTTAAGCGAAGTTTTTGCTCAATACGGAACAGTTAAACGGTCAATGATCCCTACAGACCGAGAAACTGGGCGATCAAGGGGCTTTGGCTTTGTGGAAATGGTTAACGAAGATGAGGAAACTAAAGCCATAGAGGCCCTCGACGGGGCGGAATGGATGGGTCGTTCTCTAAAAGTCAATAAAGCCAGACCGAGAGAAAACAATAAACAGCGCGGAGGTTTTAAGCGGGATTATTAGTAAAGATAAGCCACAATAATAGAGAGACGGGTTTTGCGGAGTTAGCAGAACCCGTTTACTTTATCCCTCAACTGTTGTCAACCCTGGGTTTCTCTACCCATTGTTTCCGATGAGCATAGATCAAGAACTAGACAATACTATTTCGACTTTTGCTGATATTGAGGCTGAGTTAAACCTGCGTCATGCTCAAGATGTCCTGCGGGACTTGGTGAAAAATCTCGACTTGACCTCCTCAGAACGTCAGGGACTCGAATCTGATCTCAGTGGTTTACAACAGATGCTTGATAAACTAGAGCATACCTCTATACAAATTGCTGTTTTTGGTATGGTGGGGCGTGGTAAATCTTCGATTTTGAATGCCTTATTGGGTCAAACAGTATTTGCTACGGGTCCCACCCATGGTATTACTCGCACTACAGAGGCTAAACCCTGGCAGGTGGAAGGAGAAAACCCTACCGGCGCAATGTCTTATCGTATCTCTCAGGTGGAACTTATTGATACACCCGGTATTGATGAGGTTGACGGTCAGACCCGCGAACAAATGGCGCGTCAGGTGGCGGAAAAAGCTGACTTATTATTATTTGTGATTGCCGGCGATATCACCCAGGTGGAATATCAAGCCCTCTCCTGGCTCCGAGATGCCGGAAAACCAATGCTTTTGGTATTTAATAAGATTGATCAATATCCCCCTGGCGATCGCCAAGCTATTTATGAAAAAATTAGGGATGAGAGAGTGCGGGAATTACTCTCTCCTGATGAAATTGTCATGGTAGCCGCTTCTCCCTTGGTGGCTTCGGCGGTGCGCCGCCCTGATGGTAGTTTTCAAACTCAATTGAACCGAGGGGAGCCTCAAATTAATGACCTCAAATTAAAGATTCTCGATATCTTACACCGGGAGGGTAAATCTTTAATCGCCCTTAATACTATGCTCTATGCGGAAGATGTTAATGAGCAGGTGGTGCAGCGCAAACTCGAAATTCGCGCCGATCAAGCCCGTAGTGTGATCTGGAATGCTACCATTACTAAGGCAGTGGCGATCGCTATTAATCCCCTCACCGCTATTGATTTGCTTAGTGGGGTGGCTATTGATATCACCCTGATTTTAACCTTATCCAAGCTCTACGGCATCCCTATGACCCAACGGGGAGCTTTAGATTTACTCCAGAAAATTGCCCTCAGCATGGGCGGTATTGGAGCCAGTGAGTTGATTACTAATTTGGGCCTGAGTTCCCTTAAAGGTTTGCTGGGAGTTACAGCGCCTGCTACCGGGGGCGCAACCCTCGCTCCCTATTTGTCTGTTGCTGTGACTCAGGCGGCGGTGGCGGGGGCCTCTACTTATGGTATTGGTCAGGTCACAACTACCTATCTCGCTAACGGTGCTTCCTGGGGAGACGATAAGCCTAAAGCAGTAGTGAGGCGGATTCTGTTATCATTGGATCAAGCCTCTATTTTGGGCCGTATTAAGAACGAACTATGGATAAAATTAGGGTTGGAGGCATCAAATTAGCCGTAGCGCAGGTATTCTCCATTATGGATGAACTAGCTGACTTCACTCTCTAAATATGATGGGTAGTATTCCAGAGCAAACCTTGAAAGCAGATATTTTGGTGGTTGATGATCAGCCGGAAAATCTGCATCTTTTGTCTTCTTTGCTTCGACAGGTTGGTGATCATGTTAGACAGTCTCTTAATGCCGAGATGGCTCTGACTTCTGTTCAGGCTAAATTGCCAGATTTAATATTGCTTGATGTCCGCATACCTGGGATGAGTGGCTATGAGTTATGTCGCCATTTAAAAAATAGTGAAAATACTAGCAAAGTCCCGATTATTTTTTTGAGCGCCCTTAATGATATTGACTCGATTATGGCGGGTTTTCAAGTGGGCGGTGTAGATTATATTACCAAGCCTTTTCATAACTCAGAAGTCCTGATCCGAGTTAATACACAACTGCGACTTTATCAACTGCAAAAACAACTGGAACTGCAAAATCAATCCCTCCAAGAACAGATCCGCCTCAGTCAGATATATTTACACGATCGCCAGGTAGCAGAAGCACGGCGAAAACTCTTAGAAAAAGCGATCGCCGCTACCCAAAATGGCGTGGTGATTACTGACCCTAATCAACCAGATAATCCTATTATTTATGTGAATGCTGGCTGGGAAAGACTCACGGGTTATGCAGCTAATGAAGTCATCGGTTCTAACTGTAGATTTCTTCAGGTAAACCAACGAGATCAACCCGCCCTAGATGATATTCGACGGGCGATCGCGGAAGCCGAAGAATGTCGCGTCATTCTCAAAAACTATCGCCGAGATGGTACAATTTTCTGGAATGAATTGTTTATTTCTCCAGTCAGGAATGAACCGGGAGAATTAACTAATTTTATTGGTATTCAAACTGATGTCACCGAGCGCAAAAAATCCGAAGAAGCCCTAGAAAGGTCAAGAATTGCCCTCAAAAAAACCAACCAAGAATTACAACGCCTCGCCCTTGATGACGACTTAACTCAAGTAGCTAACCGTCGCCGTTTTAATGAATATTTAGCCTATAATTGGCATCGTTGCGCTAGGGAACAAGAACCGATAGCTTTAATTCTCTGTGATGTAGATTATTTTCAACCCTATAATGATACCTTCGGACATCAAGCCGGAGATGATTGTTTACACAAAATAGCCAGAGCAATTTCTGGCGCTATTCAACCGTTCAGTAGATTTGGTGGCTCGTTATGGTGGCGAAGAATTTGTGCTATTATTCTGCCGAATACACCCATCAACGGTGCGATGAAAGTGGCTGAACGTATCCGTAAGCAAGTGGAAAATCTCCGTATTCCTCACCCCAGTTCTAAAAGTAGTAATTATGTTACCGTCAGTCTGGGTGTCGCTTGCCAAATTGCTCATTCTGAGTTATGCGTAGATAGTTGAATCGCTCAGGCTGACGAGGCTCTCTATCAAGCTAAAAATCACGGTCGGAACTGTACTGTTATGGTTGAGTCTCCCAGTTGTGAATTGTTAAAAATTGACGATAGCAATCCCATGGGTTTACCACCCCATGCAAATATCACACCCTTATTATAGAATAGGGGATAGTTTTTTGTGCTGTGATTAAAATAATGCCTAGGCTGTCTATTTGCACTCTCTCACCTTTAAACTGGCTCAAACGGTATTCTGCATTACCATTTTTCATGGTAGTTACGATTATAGGTTTAGAGACTTCTGTGGCTATTCCTGAGCCGATAAAACCTGATTATGAACAACAGCAAAGTCCCTTCAGCGGCACTAATAAAATTGTGGTGGTCGGAGATAGCATTACCCAAGCGGGGGGACAGTATGGGGGTTATGTCTGGTTGTTCAGACGCTACATTAACACTCTGTATCCGGGAGAGTCTATTGAGATTATTCCTTCGGGAGTTTCGGGAAATAAATCAACTGATGTAGAAGCTAGATTTAATCAAGATGTACTCTTACACCGACCCAATTTAGTGGTGATTAATGTGGGAGTTAACGATGTGATGCAAAGTTTTCATAAATCTTCGGAATCCGAAACAGAACCCTCTCCTTTAGAAGTCTATCGCCAAAAATTAAGCGCTATGGTCAAGGCGGCTAGAGCCAGAAATATTCGAGTTTTGCTCCTGTCACCTACGATTATTTATGAAGACTTAAACAGCCGCGAAAATATCCGTATGGTTGAATATATTAATGCTATGCGAGATGTGGCTGCTCAACATCAAGTACAGTTTCTTGACCTACATACCCCCTTCCGCCATATTATCATGACTTATCAGCGCTATGGAGGGCGATCGCAAAATATTCTCACCCGTGACGGTATCCACCCTAACCACGCCGGACATCAAATTATCACCTATATTCTGCTGCGGGGTTTAGGGGTTCCTGAACAGCAAATTCAGCATTTAACCTTTGACTAAACTCTCCAAATAGGTCGGCAAATTCTAGATAATTAAGGCAGTGGAAAAGTTCCTAAAATGCGATCGACTCCCGTCCCCCTGCTGTTCTCCCCGTCCGACACATAATCCCCATCTATGTCTACTAAAATTACACCAGCCTGGAAGTAACATTGCAGGTCGGCTTCCTGTCGTTCTTCCGAAACCAAAATATTGATATCCCCACTTTCGATCGCACAATGAAACCGGACATTTTTCATTTCTTCGGGATAGGTATTTAACAATTCTTGGGCATATGGTTGAGAGTCCGGCCAACTGCTAAGAAAGCGATTTTCTTCTCCGGGAAAAGGCAGGGTAATTAGGGAACTTCCTTCTCGTGCGCCGTTGTCGTCAACTTCCCGATTCCAACAAGCCAGCACCACCCGCCGCCCCCCATTACGATGTTCGTACACCTGTAAAGATAAAATGCGATCGCCTTCACAAGTTAGATTAAACTCCGGCCAAGTTTCTGATAAAGCGTGGAACAATTGATCACAACTGATGTCATCGCAGGAACCGGGTATATTGCTATGGGGGGGACCGGAGATGGCGATCGTCTGAACAGTCAAAAACAGCGAACCTATAACCCAAATAGACACCGGAATCAGACTTTTAAGTTTCATAGTTACATCCCCACACCGTATCCTCTAGAATTGGTCTTTGTTTAGCACAAACCCATACCAGAGTTGGGAAGCTCTCCTACCATATTAGCCCCTACTTAGAAAAGTATCGTGGGGTACTGGTTTCCTGTCAGTCTTCGGAGGAAAATGGGGTGAACGGTACTTATGGCCATTTCCCTTTAGATCTGTTTGCTACAGCCTAGTAGGGGTCACCCCCGGTCGGGCTGAAATTATCGAGGGGTGTGGACTACTGGTTAAATGGGTGAAAACCGGGAAAAATGGTTCGGGTATCTCGGAACTGCTGGGGTGTCAAATATGAGGAATTTTAGGGCATTATAGTAAAGAGTCCTTATAAATTGGTATAATCACAGATTTACCATTGGGGACTTGACCTAGACTGAATAGTATGACATAATGTGAAGAGATGTAAACCTAGCTAAGTTTAAAATAAGCATCTCGACTGTCCTTAGAGAGGATGACTAAGGCTGTCACATTGGGGAAGGTTGTGAGCGATCGCAGTTACTAAATTTGCAAGTGAGTCTATGGATCTCAGTATCTTGGGGTCCCGGCGTCCAAATAAGACACTAAAAACCTCGTGGCGATAAGTAAAAGGAATTTAGCTTCAGAACATCAGGAAAACATATCTACCAGAAGGCAAGGCTTTCAAGGAACCGATCATATATATAACGGAGGACATATTGACTATCCTGACTGTCTATCTCACTCCTTGCTAGGGGGTCGCTGCCAGTTTATTAGCTGTTTAGGGAGGGTAAAATTGACTATGGCAACTGCTAAAACCACACAAACTGAATTAACATCGCGGAACCCCCGCTCTGGTGCTTCCATGGATGCAGTGCGGACTTATTTGCACGAAATTGGTCGAGTTCCACTTTTGACCAGAGAAGAAGAAATCATCTACGGTAAAAAAGTACAGCAGATGATGAGTCTGTTGGAAATGCGCGATGAGTTAACCAAAGAACTCGATCACGATCCTACGGCGGCGGAATGGTCAGCGAAGGCGGGATTGAGTGAGTCGGAAATGACTGAGATCATGAATCGCGGTCGTCGTGCGAAGCAGAAAATGATCGAGGCGAATTTGCGACTGGTGGTATCTATCGCCAAGAAGTACCAGAAACGGAATATGGAATTCTTGGATTTAATCCAAGAGGGAACTCTGGGTCTGGAAAGGGGTGTTGAGAAATTCGATCCTATGCGCGGGTATAAATTCTCAACCTATGCTTACTGGTGGATTCGCCAAGCCATTACCCGTGCGATCGCCCAAAACTCTCGGACTATCCGTCTGCCGATCCATATTACAGAAAAACTGAACAAAATTAAAAAAGTTCAGCGGGAATTGTTCCAGCAGTATGGTCGCAATGCTACTCCCACGGAAATTGCGAAAGCATTAGATTTGGAACCGTCTCAGATTCGGGATTATTTGTTAGCTTCCCGTCATCCGGTTTCCCTTGACCTGCGAGTTGGTGATAACCAGGATACGGAACTGCAAGATCTACTGGAAGATGAATCGGCTTCTGCTGATAACTATGTTACCCAACAACTGTTGCGGCAGGATCTCAAAGACCTGATGGCGGATCTGACTCCCCAGCAGCGGGAAGTGTTGACTTTGCGCTACGGTCTCAATGACGGTAAGGAAATGTCCTTATCCAAAGTGGGAGTACACATGAACATCAGTCGTGAACGGGTGCGCCAGTTGGAAAACCAGGCTTTGAACCACCTGCGTCGTCGTAAAGCCCAAATGCGGGAATATCTGGCCTGCTAATCAATGATGAACATTGACCCGGCTTCTACCCAAGCCGGGTTTGGTAGGGGTCGAAAGGAAAGTCACCTTTCCCAACTCCCATTCAAAACCGTGCTTGATACTTTCACATCACACGGCTCCTGATGTAGACACCCTATTGTCAGTAGGAACAGGGTTACGACCCCCTGCTTTGTGACTTCAACTTTAGGAGCTATATACACCACGTAGTCTTTAAACTCGCTCTCGGTCATAAGCACTCTTACATCATCGCAGTCTCTATGTCCACACCGTGACTAGTGGGCATATCCCAACCATTACAGTTAGGCATTGGCTTTCAGTCACATCCTTTCCCCTTATGGGCATACGCTTACACTTTTCACTACTCTACAAGATGTACTCGTAGAGAGCCCAACAGGGGTTTAAACGTTCCATATATATGGGCATTCCATCTTTAGATTTGTCCTATCCACCGGGGTACATTTAAAGGTCTGTGTAGGTGATGCTAAAATTACCCTACTTTTCCCCTTGCTCTTTTGAACGCAGCGTATCAACCTATTTCGCTGCTGTATAATGACGATGGTTCAAGCCGGACATTCGGTTTCCCTAATCATGGATGGTTGGCAGTGGTCGCCTATAGTAGTAGGTTCTACATCACGCCTTCCGTTCCCCGCTTCAATCCCAGATTTGTGATTTCTGAAACTGGGGGTGGCTACCGCCTTTACTCTTTCCCATAATCGCCCCAAGTGGGTTAAATACTCCTCCTTGTAGTATACTTGGATGGAACATTACGATTTCTTAGAATGGGATTGACCCTGAGTTCCCTGCCTTGCTTAGTGTCATAACTCACTAAGCGTCGGGACATATATATATTTAAGGGGTAAACTAATAATCTAGTTATAGTAGCAGCCGGATTGACTAGTTTAACTCCCTCTAGGAGGTTATTTCAGGCATTGCAGCCTTATTTCACTCCTAAACGTCTCGCACTTTAGTTATTATACGAACAGCACTGGAGCATGAAAACCTTGTCTCAAGAGAGCAAGGATGAAAGGCGACACGGGTACTTTAGTGCCCGTCAGCCCAAGACCTGATCAACTCTCGAACAACATCGCTGTTTGACTTGACACGCTTACTAGATAAATGCTACACAGATTGAGCGTGCATCAAGGTAACCAACCACTTAAAAAACCTTGTTGCCTCAAGGCGTACACTGAACCTTGACAATTGGATCTATGCGGTTTTGCTGCATTGTTCTAGCTTCCTCCTTCGAGCAGGTAAAAGATTCACAGGAACTAGAGAAATCAGTTTTTGAGGTATATTTGCTTCAATCTAAACAGGATTGGCAGAAATGCAACTACGGTAGGGCATACCGAAAGTAACGCTTGGGGAGAGTCCCACCTCTGGGCTAGACGACGCCAGGAATCTAGTTTAAGTGGTCTCGGTGAGCCAAGAATCCCCGTCTCTTCAGAGCGGGGAGTGTCAATGCTGATACACCCTCACCGGATCTAGGAAATTCCGACTCCCAACTTTTGCTAAAATGCTCACCAATGCCCCATTCATGGTTTGGGAGTGGCAATTTTCACGAATGCCTGATTATCAAACTTAGGAAAGCCAAGCCTCATTTTTGAATGTAATTTCAATATTTTCCTATGGCAAGTCTGACTGATTATTGGGAGGCGATCGCCTCTTCTATTTCCCCGGATTTAATTTCGCCGGCATCCTTTGGGCGTTTGGCGGCGGTGGGGCGACATTTCCCTAGTGCGATCGCCTCTTTGGTGGGGTTTGAATGTCGCCTAGCAGACCCTAAACCCCAAGCTGATCTGTTTTTGCGGGTGGTTCCAGAAACCGGAGGTCGCGACATCCTCGCTGGTAGCGAAGCCGTGGAAACGCTTCCGAAATTATATCATTTGTTGGCGGGTTATGACACAATTCCCTCGCTGTCTTCTCGGTTAATTGACCATCCAGTATGGCGAAAAATTAGCCGATTTTGCCAGGAATGGTCTAACCCTGATACATCCTTTTATCGGAATGTTAATGATTTATGGTTAGAATTTGATTTAACGGGGGATTTAACGGGGGATTTAACGGGGGATTTAACTACGGATACAGCAATTCCGGTTCCCAGTGTATTTTGGGGTTCGGAACAGGTGGCGGATTTAGAAAATCATCTCAATTGGTGGCTAGACAGTCGGTTAACTTCTGCACAAAGACAAATTATTCACCAGACTTTCCAGGCTTTACCTCCAACGGCAAAATTATTTCAAAGCGGGGTTTTATTAAGTCGAAATTCCCAGGCTATAAGATTTTATATAGCTGATATTTCTCCTACACAAATATATCCGTATCTTGACCAACTTGGATGGTTAGGCGATCGCTATAGTATCGGAGCCATTTTATCTATGCTATCTTTGGGAATAAATAAAACTAATTTACAGCTAGAAATAGATGGGAATAGTCTCAGTCATCAAATAGCGGTGGAATGCTATTTAGAAAACCGAAAAGCCTGGCAAATATTTCTCGATGGTTTAGTGAAAACAGGATTTTGTCTACCTGAAAAACGAGACGCAATCCTGAGTTTTGGTGGCTTGACCCATGAGAGAGATTCCCCGGAAAAGTGGCCGGAAACTTTACGGCGGCGATCTCAACTTCTGGGTAGGGATTGGGAAAGTGTCTTATTTCGGAGATTAGCTTATGTAAAACTAACTTATCGCCCCGGAATACCTTTAGAATTTAAGGCGTATTTAGGGGTTCAACCTGGCTGGATAAATACCAAATCTTGGGGAGTAAAATTATAAATATGCGAGCATTTATAGAAGCGATCGCCAATCATCCAGAATGGCAGGAAAAAATCATGGCGGCTGACCACATTCAAGACTTGCTCAAAATTGCCACATCCGCTGGATATAATATCACCATCAAAGAATTAGAAGCTACCCTAACTCAAGATTTTGGTGAACTGGTCCTTGAGTTAGACAATAGCCCTGGGATTTCTTCTGGTTACGCCCGCATTTTGCTAACTCAACTGATAGAATCGATCTGTTTTTGTAGTTAAAATACCCATTGACCATCAACTTTGGGTAATATATCAATGCTAATTTTGCCTAAAAATTGTGAATTTTAGTTAACATTTATGCAGTCTATATCTGGAAAACCTTATAATGATTAGGCTAAAAGCCATGATATCGCCGATTGTGTCTGGAAGTGGCAAACCCCTAAAGGGTTGACTAATCAGGGTTAAGGGGGTAAAAATGTCGAAAATTAGAACCAAAGCGCCACAACTATCACCCACAACCAACCGAGTCCAGACCAAGAAGACTTTACCGCGTGGGCGATCATCATTTACCTCTGAAACTGAAACCGCCACCAGCGAAACCTTGACCGAAGGGCGATCGCCGTTTTTTTCTCCCCCAACGCCACCAGAAATTCAACCCCAATCTTATCCGGTTTCTGGCTACCAATTTAACCGGGTTTCGATCCTGGAGTACACGCCAGCCAAACTGCAACCCAAACGGCTGATAACTCCCCCAGAAGAGGAAGACAGGGAAGCAGAAACCGATATCGGTGGAGAAGAGATAGCGGAAATGGACGAACTCGCGCCGCCGTCCGCCCCCCCACCGGAGGAAAACCCACCCAAACCGCCGGACACGCAACTACAACGTCAGCCAAAAGGAGGCGGTTCTTTTGTGGCTTCTTCTCAGATCGCCAATCGGATTATACGCCGCAAAGGTCGCGGCATTCCACTTCCAGACCCGGCCCGCGAGTTTATGGAGTCTCGGTTTGAAAATGATTTCAGTGGGGTTCGTCTTCACACGGATAGCGAGGCGGTTCAACTAAGTCATAATTTGAGGGCGAAAGCATTTACTCACGAAAATGATATCTATTTTAACGCGGGACAATATAACCCGAATTCGGTGGGAGGAAGGCGGTTATTAGCCCATGAATTAACCCATACAATTCAGCAAACAGGGGCGAGAGTTCAACGGAAATATAAAGGCGATCGCCCTCGAAAAATTAACCGAATGCAACGGAAGGCGATCGGCAGAGTTCAGCGTTCGGATGAAGAGAATGTTAGTATTAATTTAAAACCGCTATCGTCGACAATATCCTCTTTAGGTAGTTCTCCAATTCAGCGTTCGGATGAAGAGAATGTTAGTATTAATTTAAAACCACTATCGGCGACAATATCCTCTCTAGGTAGTTCTCCAATTCAGCGTTCGGATGAAGAGAATGTTAGTATTAATTTAAAACCGCTATCGTCGACAATATCCTCTCTGGGTAGTTCTCCAATTCAGCGTTCGGATGAAGAGAATGTTAGTATTAATTTAAAAGCCTTTTCTGCCAATTCTGGGGGGTTATCTTTTCAACCTCAACTGATAGTTGGCGCTCCTGGAGACAAATACGAACGAGAAGCAGATCACATGGCTGATCTGGTAATGTCGATGAATTTACCTGCTATATCCCCACCGATTCAACGGGAGGAAGAGGAGACAAAATCGGTAGTTTCTCCGACTATTCAACGCATCAATAGCCACCGTCCCCGTCGGCGTGCGGCTGTTCCCTATAGCCTTCTTCATTCTACGGAAGAAAGTGAGGATGAACAAAATGTTAATATTACGCTAAAATCTAAAAAGACTAAAAATAATCGTCGATTCAAACCGAAGAACAAACGCGGTGTGCCGGGTGCATTTGCAGCGAGTCAAGATATTGAAAATAAGCTAAAATCCAAAAAAGGAAGCGGCAATCCTCTACCAGAGGAAACGCAAGAGTTTATGGAATCGCGGTTTGGTCAGGATTTCTCAGAAGTGCGAATTCATACTGATGGGGAAGCGGCCGAGATGAATCAAAACCTGGAAGCTAAAGCATTTACTCACGGTCAAGATATTTATTTCAATACAGGGGAGTATCAGCCGGACTCGGAGAGTGGGAAAAAATTATTAGCCCATGAACTGACTCATACTATACAACAAACTAAGCCGAAAGCGAAGTCTAAATCGAGGCAAGAACTTCGGGAAAAAACACCAAAACTTCAGCGGAAACCCGATTTTTTTGGGATGGGTTTAAAATCCAAGCTGGAGCAAAAAATCAAGAAAGAACGAGAAGAAGAACAAAAAAAATACGAAGCGGAGAAAGAGAAAGAGAAAGCAGAAAAAAGTGAGGATGTAGAGGCAGAAAATGCCGACAAAAAACCGGAAGAAAATCAAGAGCAAAACCAGAGCAAAAAACCTCTTAAAAAAATTAATAAAAAGCCTAAAAATTCATCTCGAAATAATAATTATTCACCAGATGAAGATGTGAATAATCAGACGATAGTTCAACAGAAGAAAAAAGAAAATTCCCCAGAAAAAAATGAGGGTAAAGACGAGAATCAAGATGAAGGTAAAGATGAAGGTAAAAATGAGGAGAAAGATGAGAGTCAAGATGAAGAGCAAGATGAAGAGCAAGATGATAAAGGCAAAGAGGAAAAGGAGAAATTAGAAAAAGACAAAAAAGGTGTCAGTGACAAATGGGCAAAGGAAATAGACAGTAAGAAAAAGGAGGGCGGAGATTTTTCGGAAGCTCACAAGACCCAGCAAAACACGGAAAAACAAGCAGATAAAACCAAACAACTGCTGGACGCTGAGGATGAAGAAGCAGCGAAAAGTCAAGGAGAAAATTTAGAAAAAGAGTCGGATAAAACGACTGAATCAGAACAGCAAAAAGCGGGTCAAGAAGAAAATAAAGAAGAAGCGACTCAAAATAAAGATTTAGAAGAGGCGAAAAAAATCAAAGCACAAGGGGATGCTGAAGCTGCTCAAGCGGAGGGAGAAGCGGAAGAGAAAGCTGAGGGAGAAGCGGAAAAACAACAGAAAGAAAATAGTCCGGAAGATGGCTTTTTAGAAACGTTGGGAACTCAGGAAGGATTACGGGATCCTGGTGTTGTGAAAGCGCCAGATTTGAGTGGTAAACCTGCGCCGCGATCGCCTAATGCTGATCCGGCATTTCAAGCGGCAGTGACACAAACGGAACATCTAGCAGCGGAACAGAGTCGCCACAAACCAGCCCAGGATAAAGCGAGAGAGGCACAAGATGCCTCGGTAGATACTGAGCAGCAAATGCGAGAAGCCGAAGCCTCGCAGTCGGAAGAGGCTTCCCATAAAGAAGTACAAGCGTTTAATAAAGAAGAATTTATCAGTAATCTTCTGGCTATTTTAGAGCAAAATAAGCCGGAAAGCCAGAAAGATGTGGAAGGGGGAAAAGGTGCATCTGAAGCTACGGAAGATATCCTAGAAGAGATTGAACACAGTAAGGACGACTCAGGGGGTGAACTGGAAGAGTCAGCGACACGGGAGCCAGCACCGGAACTGGAGGAACCTAAGATTTCAATTCCCACGCCAGATCCAATGGAAGAAACCGGAGAAGCGCCGATTCCAGAAGCGATAGATGCGGAGGCGACTGTTCCGAAATCTCAGTCAGAAGAAGATGTTGAAAAGCCTTTGGAGGAAACTCAGCAGGCGTTAAGTGAATTAATTCCCGAGAAGCTACAGAAGAAGTTAATTGTTGGCGCAGCGGGTGATCAATACGAACAGGAAGCCGATCGCATGGCGGAAGTGGTGATGAAGATGCCAGAGGGGGCAACTGAATCGCCAGAAGAGGAGGAGATAGAAGGGGAAACTGAGGGGGTTCCGGTGAATACGGGGATGGTGCAATCCCCACGGACAATTCAACGGAAAGAAGAAGGATTTACGGCGGAAAAACCGACTCAAGAAGGGCAGGTACTTCTTGATAAAAATCGGGTGGAATTGTATGAATCGGAATCGGGAATAAATGTTTCGGGTGCGGTGGAAAAAGCCGAAGAAAATGTTGAGGAAACGGGGAAAAAATTTAGAGAAAAAGAAGAGGGGATTCAGGAAGAAACTCTTGATGTGCAGGCGGGGTCGGTTCTTGACTCTCAAGAACAAATGTTTGATAGCCGATCGCAGGAATTTATTAATGTCGCTAATACCCAAGCTGAATCCCAACATAAGGACGAAAAGGAACGGGCGAGAGTTACCCAAGAAATTCAGGCAATTTACGACACAACTCAAGTGAATGTTAATGGCATTCTGGAACGGATGGATGCTAGGGTTAATGCTGAATTTGAAGCCACCAATAAGAAAGCTAGGGCAGCATTTGAAGCGAAACAACAAGAATTATTTGCCCAGTGGAAACATGATTATTATTATAGGAGAAACCCGCTGTGGTTACCTTGGATAGAGATTAAAACGGGTTGGGCTTATGTGAGAGTTCGCTTTTATCTGAAAAGATTTTTTAATAGCCCGCTGTGGGCGATCAATAAAATTTTTACGGGACTCCCGGGCGAAGTGAATAATATTTATGCAGTGGCTCGGGAAGTATTTATTGAGGAACAGAAAGCGGGGATATATCGGATTGCGGATATTGTTGAAGAAGAATTGACGAATGCGAAAAATGCGGTGCAAGAAGGGCGCGATCGCGTCAATGATTATGTGGCTAATTTGCCGGACAGTTTGAAAGCAGTTGGCACGGAAGCGGCCGATAATGTGCAGGCACAATTTGATAGTTTGGAAAGCAGTATTAGTGATCGACAAAATCAACTGGTTGATGATTTAACTAAGAAATATGAAGCGAGTGTTCAGGAAATTGATAAACGTATTAAAGAGTTAAAAGACAAAAATAAAAGTTTGATTTATAAAGCCCTAGCAGTTATTGTCAAGCTGGCGGCGTGGATTCTGCGACAGGTTTTGCGAATTGTGGAGCCAGTCATTAAGATGATTCCGGGGGTGGGAAATCGAGCGGGGGATTTTTTGGATGCGCTTGTTGACGACCCCAGTGGCATTATGGATGCTCTATTTAGTGGGGTGGGTGAGGGATTTAAAAACTTTGGTAAAAATATTGTAACTCACCTGAAAAATGCTTTCTTTGATTGGCTATTGGGAATGGATATGCCGATCAAGTTTCCCGATAAGTTTGATTTGCGGGGAATTCTGGATATTATCCTGCAAGTTTTGGGTTTGAATAAAGATTATATTTTGGAACTGGCATCTGTGGAATTACCAGATTGGGCGAGCGATATTTTAACGACTCTGATTGAAGAAGGTCCGGGGGGGTTAAAAGAGTTTTTGACATCGGTACCGGAGAATTTTCCGCCTTTGGCGTTGAGCTTTTTTAAGGCGATCGTGGAGTTCCCCAGTAAAGGGGTGATGGTGTTGTGGGACTTTATTAAATCCGGTTTATCGACGATGAAAGAGCTGTTTATGAATAGCATCATGTTTCAGGTGGTGATTCCTCAAATTGTGATCGCGGGGATTCAATGGGTTTTGAGTTTGACTAACCCGGCTTCTGGAGTGATTAAAATTGCTAAAGCCATTGTTAATCTGCTGATATTTTTTATAAATAATATGCAGATGATCAGGAATGTCTTAGAAGCACTGGGTGAGGTGATGGATGCGATTATATCTAAAATTATGAGCCAAATTATTTCTCGGGCGGTTGAAGCGGCATTGGTGGACATTCTGCCCTTGGTTTTGGGGCTGTTAGCTAGTGTTTTGGGTTTAGGAAGTATTCCCAAGAAGATTGAGAAAGTTATTACTAAATTAAGATCTCCGGTTGATAAAGTTGTGGGCGGTGTTTTTTCGTCGATCGCTGATGTTTTGAAGATGCTCGATCCGACAACTTTGATCATGGACTTTGTGGAGGATAAACTATCTTCAGATGACGAAAAAAACCAGGATAAGTCTGGGGAAAAGAATCTGAAGAAAGTGAATAAAAAATTAAAAAAGAAAATCCGGAGAAACCCGAAATCAAAGAAAGTTAAAAAGGCGCTGAAAAAATATAAGAAGAAATATCAACTTAAATCCCTGGAAATGGAAAAAGATAAAAAGACCCTACAAGGCAGGGAATATCTGATTGTTGGTGTCGCTGAAACCAATAATAAAAGTAAAGTCCAGAAAAAAGAGGCATCAGGAAATGTTGAAAATCAGACAATAACGCCGGGAATGGAAACGGCTTTAGAAAAACAGCAAAACCAAGGAGAACCTCTATCCACTGGGGTTCGGGAACCGATGGAATCTGCTTTTGGGTTTAATTTTGGGCGGGTTCGCATTCACCGGGATACGGAAAGCGATCGCCTGAGTCGTTCTTTGAATGCTAAAGCGTTTACCACAGGAAGAAATATTTTCTTCCGTCAAGATACTTATGCTCCCCATAGTTCTGAGGGGAAAAAACTCCTAGCCCATGAACTGACCCATGTGGTGCAACAGTCGGGAGAAAAGCCTGATATTCACCGTTTCTTTGCATCAGATACCTACAGTCGAGAGGTGATTCCGGTGGTTCAGATGAGTCCCACGAAAATTCCGACAATTCAGGCGAAGAAAGACAAGAAGAAAAAGGTCAAAATTAAATCTAAGGTGAAAAATAATAAGTTAAAAATGAATGTAATGATTGAAGAAGATAATATTTTCAATCAACTTAAAAATGCACTTAAAAATATATTGTCAGACTTACTGAACAATGATAAAAATATAGAGAATCCAGAAGTGATGGAAGAGGTGAAATTGTCGCCGACATTAATCAGTAATGTAGTTGAGGCGATCAAGACGATTATCAATCAGAATCCTGAAAAAACAGCGGTGAGCAATAAACTGGAAGAGGTGCGAGTTAAATTTGCTCTGGAAGTGGTCAAACTTGTACGGGCTGCCAACATTGGGGATAGCTTTGCTTACGTTATTAGTATTCGGGGTCAGGGTAAATATTTAGATGCCCAAAAAATGCAGGCGTTTCTGAAGCGACTGGCTCGCCAGGCGGGTACACCTCATGATATGGGTATGGAGCAAACTAGAGGCATGAAACCTAAGTTGCCAATAGACGATCGCACTATGTCTTCTAGTAGAGAAAGGGGGCGATCGCCAGTTATCCCCGCCAAGGTTGAATCGAAGGAACTCAACGGTCAACCAAAACCCAAGTTTGACATTACCACAAAGGTCAAGCCAATCAACGCCAACAGTATCGAAGTGATCGTTAGGGCTAACCCAGAGGCACAAAATGAATCACAACCAGTCAGCAAATCCCCCAATTCCTAATCTGTTACCCAGTCCCCAGCACCCAGTCCCCAGCACCCAGTCCCCAGCACCCAGTCCTCAGTCCCTAGTTTATAGTCTCCAGAGTCTTTTATGAAATTTCCCCGAAAAAATTATATTTTGGTTCAAATCAGCCTAAACCCCTATACAGCAGCAGATACAGCCATTCACAATCCAGGTGAATTGCCACGGGAGAGAAATTTTAAGGAATTTAAGGTTATGTTTCTGTTTGTTAAGCGCTATGCTATAGAACAGATGGTCTCAAAAAATCAAATTTGCTGGACAACCTCTCGGTTGTTAACCAGGGTAAATTTGGGAACATTAGGAGACCTTACCTACATGCTATGGTTCCTAGATGCCCATAAAAAGGCTTAACGCCGGACTAAAACTCATTTTAGTGATTAGAGTCAAGACATATCTGTGTTGGAGTTGGGCAGCCAAAGGAACCGGGCGAAAAACAATCATATTGGAGATTTGATGAGTCAATCCTTTGAAAGCTTAGGTATTTCCGAACAACGCGCTCGCCATTTAGAAACACTGGGTTTCACAGAACCCACCCCGGTTCAAGTCCAAGCTATACCCGAAATGCTATCCGGTCGGGATGTTGTGGGTATGGCACAGACGGGAACTGGTAAGACTGCTGCCTTTTCGCTGCCCATTCTCGAACAGATTGACGTTCATGCCGCTGGTATTCAAGCCCTGGTTTTGACTCCCACGCGGGAACTGGCGATGCAGGTCAAGGAAGCTATCCGCAATTTTAGTGATGATAATGCTCTCTATGTGCTGACAGTTTATGGCGGTCAGTCCATTGACCGACAAATTCAGCGACTGCGACGGGGAGTTCAGGTTGTAGTGGGAACCCCAGGCCGTATCCTAGACCTACTCAACCGAGGTGAACTGAAACTAGATTTACTGCGTTGGTTGGTGTTGGATGAAGCAGACGAAATGCTGAGTATGGGCTTTATCCAAGATGTAGAAAAAATCTTAGAGTCCGCCGACTCTGAACATCGTCAGACGGCTTTCTTCTCAGCAACGATGGACCCTTCCATCTCGAAGTTGGTGCGGCGACACCTCAAGTCCCCTGTGACTGTGAAGGTGGAAACTCCCAAGGCTACCCCCAAACGGATCGAACAGTCTGTTTATATGGTTCCTCGTGGATGGTCTAAAGCCCGCGCCCTGGAACCGATTTTAGAACTCGAAGATCCTGAATCGGCGATTATTTTTGTGCGAACCAAACAATCTGCGGCTGATTTGACTAATCAATTGCAGGCGGCAGGTCATAGTGTTGATGAGTATCATGGTAATCTGAATCAGTCTCAACGGGAGCGACTGTTGATGCGTCTGCGCCGCCGTCAGGTGCGTTGGATTGTGGCTACTGATATCGCAGCCCGGGGTCTGGATGTGGATCACCTTACCCATGTGATTAACTATGATCTTCCTGATCAAGTCGAGAGTTATGTTCACCGCATTGGGCGTACAGGTCGCGCCGGTCGGGAAGGAAAGGCAATTACTCTAATTCAGTCTATCGATCGCCGTAAGTTGCGAAATATTGAACGTCACCTGCGCCAAACTTTAAGCATTCAGTCAGTCCCCAAACGGGCGGAAATTGAGGCTCGTTATATTGACCGACTCAAAGACCGGGTGCGGGATGCTTTGGCTGGGGAACGTATGGCTTCATTCTTGCCTATTGTCTCTCAATTAAGCGAGGAATATGATCCCCATGCGATCGCAGCCGCAGCTTTGCAACTTGCTTATGATCAAACTCGTCCGGCTAGTATCGGAAGGGATGATTATGACGATGAAGACGATGCTGTTTCCAACAAACCTAAGCTAGTTAAACGCCGCCGCCCAGCTTCTGTTTCTAACAACAGTTAGATGGCTAATTCCCCAATCGGCTTTAATTAATGTGGAGATGCGATCGCCTGGTCGCGTCTCCCTCTATTTGGGGGGCAAATATTGAGGGTTAATTACATGAAAAAAGGTGCATTTTCTGCGGGTGAGACCTGGCGGCGCTGGGCTACTTTACTGGCTATTATCGCGGCTTTTGGGGTGAATATATGGACTAATATTGCCCCGATTAATGGTTTAACTGTCGGCGATATTTCCAATACTTTTTTTGTGAATACCAAGATAATTCCGGCTAATTATGCCTTCTCTATTTGGGGGTTAATCTACTTAGGTTTATTCGGGTTGGCTATTTATCAGCTACTCCCTAGCCAACGAGATAACCCCCGTTTAGCCCAGATGGGTTACGGTTTAGTTTCCGCAAGTATAGCACAAATTATCTGGATATTCTTGTTTTTATATGGGTTATTTCCCCAGTCAATTTTAGCCATGGTAGCGATTTTATTATCGCTGATATATTCCTATGTAAAATTAGATGTAGGTCGGCGGCGGGTTCCCAAATGGGAATCTTGGTTAATTAATATTCCGCTGAGTGTATATTTAAGTTGGATTAGTGTAGCCACGGTAGTAAATGTAGCGATCGCCTTAACTTCGATTAACTGGAATGGCTGGGGTATTCCTCCCCAAGTCTGGACGGCGATCATGATGATTGTAGCTGCGACTATTGCTATTATCATGAGGGTTCGCCACCAGGAAACCGCCTATTTATTGGTGACAATTTGGGCTTTAATAGCGATCGCGATCGCTCAAGATAATGAACCATTAATTGTAACGATCGCCTTAATGTCGTCCCTGGTGATTTGCCTATTTTCTTTAGGTTCAATCAATCATAGAAAATTGACAATAGACAATGGATAATTAAACTCCCTCCCCCTTTCCCAGAGGGAGAGAGCCGGGGGGGGGAGGGGGAGGGGGGGGGTCAAAGAACCCTAGCCCTCAACTGAGCCACAGGGAGACACATCATTTTTTTCCAGGTAGGGACATAGGCACGTTGGTTAAAGACATCATATTCGTTGCGTTCAATTTCGTCTAATATTTGTCTATAGAGCATTAAGGCCGTCCAAACTGGCCAGCGGATATCAGGATGAAGGGCGGCGATACCTTCTTCGGCGAGGGTATAGAACTTACGAGCGCGCTGTATTTGGAAGCGCATCAACTCACGCCAGCGTTCATCTACTATGCCATTAAATAAATCCGCTTCGGTATAGTTAAACAGAGCCAGGTCATCCAAAGGCAAATAAATCCTACCCCGTCGAGCATCTTCCCCCACATCTCGGAGAATATTAGTAAGCTGGTTAGCAATACCGAGAGCGATCGCCTCTTCTTTAGGATAATAAATAGACTGGTCACGATTCCAGGGAACACTGAGATCAGGTTGAGCGGTACCCATAACCGCTAAAGACATCAACCCCACCGTCCCCGCCACCCGATAGCAATACAAATTCAAGTCATCAAAGGTGTTGTAGCGATTCCGGGACAGGTCCATACGTTGACCGGCGATCATATCTCGGAAGGGTTGAATATCGAGGGAAAAGCGACCGAGGGTATCAACCAAAGCCACATCAACCGGATCAATAGGATGTCCAGCGAAAATCAATTCTAGTTGTTCTTCCCAGCGGTCGAGAGTTTCCAGAGTAGTAGAACTTGCCATCGGACCATCTACCAATTCATCGGTGCGGCGACACCAAACATAAATAGCCCAAATAGCCTGACGCTTGGCTTGTGGCATCAATTGAGTACCCAAGTAAAACGTCTTAGCATACTGTGCGGTAATTTGGCGACAGAGTTCATAGGAATCTGACCGGGTTGCCGGAGTTCTCATGCAGGGGGATTTAGAGAGTTGCAGCATTCGTTTTTTTTCAAGCCTGAGCTATCAGCCATAGGTTGTGCAGTTAGCAAAACGTCATTAGGGAAATACCCTAGAGACGTTTAAGAGATTAGGGGACTTGGCTAGTCCTCAAGTCTTGTTGAATGGCCTGTGCTGTCAGCTTACCAGAAAGCACAGCACCTTCCATACTAGCGAGATAGCGTTGCATGGTGTAATCCCCACTCAGATAAAAATTAGGGATAGGTGTTTTTTGACTTGGGCGGCAAGCCTGGCGGCCAGGAGTAGCTTTATAAACCGATCGCGGCGTTTTCACCACATGATATTTGAGCAACTTAGCAGGTGATGGGAAATGTTGAGGAAATAGCTTTTCCAGTTCAGCCATAGTAGCGGCCACAATATCCGCATCTGAGTTACCAATCCAATCAGCAGCGGGAGCCAAAACCAACTCTAACATTGAGCGATCGGGGTTAGCATATTCCTTACAGGTATTGCTCATGTCCGCATAGACACTGAGCAAAGGTGATCGGGAAAACAGCAGGTGATCAATATCAGTCAACTTGCGATCGAACCACAAATGAACATTAATCACGGGAACCCCTTCCAATCCCTGAAGTTGCTTAAAATAATCAAGCTCCTGCCAAGGTTTAGGCAACATCAACTTGAGCGGGTCAACAGGCATAGCCGAGACATAGACATCAGCCGTTAGCACTTCTTCCGGCGCACCATTTCGCCCCGGAATCAGGAACCCCTCAACACAGCCGGACTCATCCACTAAAAACTCCTGAATCGGAGCATTTAATCGCACCTGTCCGCCTCGTTCCGTAATATAGTCTACCAGAGGCTGACACAATCTTTCCGTTGGCGACCCATCAAGAAAAGCCATTTTCGAGCCATTTTTTTCTTGGAGGAAGCGGTTAAGGGCGGTTAGAATGACAGTGGAGGATATTTCTTCTGGCCCGATAAAATTGAGAGCCTTAGACATAGCAATAAACACCTCTGTTTCCACCCTGGGGGGAACATTTTGTTGTTTAAGCCATTCGGAGAAGGAATATTTATCCATCTGTTCGACATAGTTTTGGCCTTGAATCATGGCGGGAATTAGTCCCAAGCCAAACCTAATTTTTTCCGGCCAGGTGAGCATATCATTATTGCGAAGAATAGCGACTATGCCATTAACGGGGGCTGGAATATCGGGAAAATCGAACCGAGAGTAGGTTCCGGGCTGATCTGGTTGGTTAAAGATCATGGTGTGTTCTTTCCACTGCAACCGATCCTCAATGTCCAACTCTTTGAACAATTGGAGCATATTAGGATAGGCTCCAAAAAAGATATGTAGTCCAGTTTCGTACCAATCCCCGTCCTCATCTTTCCAAGCGGCCACTTTGCCACCGAGAACATCTCGTCTTTCCAAGACAATGGGGGTATAACCCATATCGGTTAGGTATTTGGCACAACTTAGGCCAGCCAAACCCGCTCCCGCGATCGCAACTCGCATTGACAACCCTTTCAATCACTTGCTTGTATTTCGTTCTCATTATAGGTTACATCTCGTAACATTCTGTCGATAAAATTAGAATCTCCCCCATTTGGGGCGACGACGATGGGAAGCGATAAAATTAGAAAAGATCTACTAGCCACACCAACAAGACAAGGAGAACACCAACGAATGGGTAGAGTAGTCGGCATTGACCTGGGAACAACTAACTCTGTTGTAGCGGTCATGGAGGGCGGTAAACCCGTCGTGATTGCCAATTCTGAGGGGATGCGGACAACACCCTCTGTCGTTGGCTTTACTAAAGAGGGGGAAAGGATTGTCGGACAAATGGCTAGGCGGCAGGCTGTTTTGAATCCTCAGAATACCTTTTATAACGTCAAGCGACTGATTGGGTCAAGATATGCAGACCTAACCCCGGCATCAAAACGGGTTCCCTATACTATGCGTCGAGAGGAAAATGGTAATATCCGCCTCAAATGTCCTCGACTAAAGCGAGATTTCGCACCGGAAGAGATTTCCTCCATGGTACTGCGGAAATTAGCAGAAGAAGCCAGCCGATATCTAGGGGAGGAGGTGACTGGGGCGGTAATTACTGTACCCGCCTATTTTAATGATTCTCAAAGACAGGCGACCCGCGACGCTGGGAAAATTGCCGGATTAGAGGTAAAACGGATTCTCAATGAACCGACGGCGGCTTCCCTCGCCTATGGACTGCAAAAGCAGGATTTTGGCACTATTCTGGTGTTTGACCTAGGGGGGGGAACTTTTGATGTGTCGGTCCTGGAAGTAGGAGATGGGGTATTTGAGGTTAAATCCACTAGCGGGGATACCCAACTGGGGGGGAATGATTTTGACCAAAAAATTGTCGATTGGTTAGCTGAGAAGTTTCTGGAAGAACAGGGAATGGATCTCAGACGCGATCGCCAAGCCCTTCAGCGCCTCACAGAAGCAGCGGAGAAGGCTAAAATAGAACTATCTGGGGTGGGGGTAACTGATATCAATTTACCGTTTATTGCGGCGGACGCAGACGGACCGAAACACCTAGAAACTCGACTTTCTCGGGGAGAGTTTGAGGGATTATGTGCTGATCTGATTCAAAGGTTACGCCGCCCGGTTAAACAGGCTTTGGTGGATGCCCAAATTTCACCTACCCAAATCGATGAGGTGGTATTGGTGGGAGGGGCCAGCCGGATGCCTATTGTACAGCAGTTGGTGCGTAGTCTGATTGACCGTGAACCAAATCAGGGGGTTAATCCTGATGAGGTGGTCGCCGTGGGGGCTGCTATTCAAGCGGGTATTTTGGGGGGTGAAGTGCGCGATATCCTGCTATTGGATGTTACACCCCTATCGGTGGGATTGGAAACTATTGGGGGGGTGATGAAAAAACTCATACCCCGCAATACTACTATCCCGGTGAGGCGATCGGATATTTTCTCGACCTCTGAGAATAATCAAACTCTGGTGGAAATTCATATCCTCCAGGGGGAAAGGGAGTTAGCCAAGGATAATAAGTCTTTGGGACGGTTTAAGCTGACCGGTATTCCACCCGCCCCTAGGGGTATCCCTCAAATACAGGTGGCTTTTGATGTTGATGCTAATGGTATCCTCCTGGTGACGGCTTTGGATAAAACCACTGGTCGCGAACAAAGCATTACTATTCAGGGTGCTTCTACTCTGTCTCAGGGGGAAGTTAATCAGATGATTCGGGAAGCCGAAGAGTTTGCAGACCAAGACCGTCTACTGCGGGAAAGGGTGGAAAAACGCAATCGCGCCCAGGCTTTGACTTATCAAGCCGAAAGACAGTTAAGGGAGATTGCCCTAGATTATGGGATGCAGTTTGCTCAACGTCAACGGGGTCGTATTGAGACTTTAATTAGGGCGCTGCGGGATAGTCTGGAAAGAAATGACGATCGCGGTATTGATCAAATTGGGGCGGATCTGCAAGATGCGCTATATGATTTGAGTCGCGAGGTGTCTGTGTTTGCTACCCAAGATGATGATGATGATCTGTTTGGATCGATTCGTCGCACTTTTGGCGGTGGCGATCGCCGTATCCGTGACCCCTATGATATGCCTCCCGCTGCTGGCCGCGGCTATCCCCGTTACGATAATAACATGGGAACGGGAACTGGTCGCCCTGGTCAAAGATATTATCCCCAAAGTAATAATTGGGATGATGATGATGACGACTGGCTGTAAGTAATCAGGGGAGGCTGTGGGGTGGGGTTCCCTCCTCCCTTTTCTGGGATTCTGTGACTGATGAGTTTATATTGTGATTAAATTATGCAAAATTTTCGGAATTATTATCAGATTTTAGGGGTTTCCAGAGATGCTTCTACTGATGAGATAAAAAAGGTCTATCGCCGTTTGGCTAGACAATATCATCCCGACCTAAATCCGGGGGATAAGGAAGCAGAAGAGAAGTTTAAGGATATTGGTGAGGCTTATCATATTCTGTCGGATATGGAAAAGCGATCGCAGTATGATGAGTACAGCAAATTTTGGAAACAAAAGGGTTTTTCTAGTGCCAAAAAATCCCCCGTCAGCGGCTTTAAGACCTGGGGAAGTCGGGTGGCTAATGGTCGCACCCAAACTCAAACACCGGAGGTCGATTTTGGGGAATATGCCGATTTTAATAGTTTTATTGATCAACTTATCGGACGGCGGCGGGAAGTGCGGACCGTTACTAATGATACACCCCGCGTGACTTCTTCTGACCCCTATAAATCCCCTAATACTAGGGTAATTCACCGGGTTCCGGTTCGGGAAAATCGACGGGATATTGAGGCGCGCTTGACTTTACCTCTGGAAAAGGCTTATACTGGAGGAGCAGAACGTATCCGCCTAGAAGATGGGCGATCGCTTGAGGTGAATATGCCGCCGGGAATGTTTACCGGTCAACGTATTCGCCTCAAAAATTTGGGCATTCAAGGGGGGGATTTATACCTGAAAATTACGGTAAAACCTCACGACTTTTTCAGGTTGGAAGAGTCTAATATTATCTGTGAGGTTCCAGTAACTCCCAGCGAAGCCACCCTAGGGGGAGAAATAGAGGTTCCCACTCTTGACGGTTGGGTGAAAATTAAACTCCCAGCGGGGGTAGTGTCGGGTCAATGTCTGAGACTAGCTAATAAAGGCTATCCTAACGAAAATGGCGATCGCGGTGATCAGTTAGTGGAAATTCAAATTGTCGCCCCCAAACAGATCACCACCCAGGAGAGGGAATTATACGAAAAACTCCGAGAAATCGAAACTTTTAATCCCCGTGAAGATCTCCCTGTTTAGCCACCACCCACAATGGTGACAATTTCCAGGATATCACCCATTTCCATAGTCGTAGTTTCCCAAAACTGTCGGTGGAGAATTTCCCCATTATACTCCACCGCCACCAAACGGGGATTTAACCCCAAATCTTCCAAAAATTTAGGTAGGCTAGTATCTGGGGCGCAAGTTTGCGCCTCTCCGTTAACTTTCAGGGTGATAGTGCGATCGCTCATATTTCCCCATCCCAATATTATCAATTACCAATTATAGCCCGGTTTCTCCCCCAGACTTCAAGAAACCGGGTTTCTCAAAGAAACCGGGTTTCTAACCCCAGACTCAAAGAAACCGGGTTTCTAGGGTAGAACCCAATTATTAATTATTAATTATTAATTATTAATTATTAATTATTTCGGATAATTGCCAAGTTTTTGATAATTTCCGAGATGCCCTGAATAATTAATAACACAAAACTAACTATAATTAACGCCTTAATTGGGTAGCGGGGTAAGCCGCCGGGGTCGGGGGAGACTTCCCGAATTAGCCAGGAGTTGGAGACAGCCCCCCAGGAGTAGAAAATAATCATCACGGAAAAGGGAATTAAAAATAAGGCGGTTCCCAATAAGTCAACTAGGGCTTTTTGCTTAACATTTAACCGACTTTGAATGACATCAACCCTTACATGATCATGATGTTTGAGGGTATAGGCTGCACCTAATAAAAAGATGATATCAAAAATATACCACTGGGTTTCTAAGAGTGCATTAGAACTTAAATTTTGCCCGATCGCCCTACCCACATACCTACCAATTACATTCCAGGTTCCTACTCCGATCATGACTAGGGCTAACCAGGAAACCACCCGCCCTAAATAATTATTCATGCGATCGATGAATTGGGATACAATTAGCAGTCTATCCACTTTTTAACTCTCATAGGTAGGGGGTTGACAAGCTCTGGGAATTTGTGATAATATATGAACAGTTACATAATATAAATCTGTGCCTAAATTCTAAAATTGTTACTATTCCCATTATCTAAAAGTATAGCAGGGGGTGGCGGAAAAAGCAAGCAACCCCCCCAGAAAAAATTTTTTTCGCAACAAAAGTTAACATTTAGTTACAAAAGTTAACATTAGAGGTAGGTGGAGAAAAGAAAAAGGTGATCGTTTTTTAGGTTGAGTTGGGAATGCTAATATGTAGGTGAGGACTAATGCTCCATAAGCCTATAACCCTCGAACCGAGTTTGTGAATGTGATCGATCGCACAGGAGAAAGGCGATCGCTAACTCACCATTAACTCAGTCGATTTGTGATAATAGAAAAAGCTGTACCCTAGTTGCCCTTTGCGGGGATAACCGGGGTACTTAGTCGCCTAGTTGTGGGTAATAATACCACAGCTATGAGTGTATTTATATTTATCTCGCCGTATTATTTATCAGCCGGTGTATTCAGTTAAACTCTAAGGTCAGGAAGTCGTCTTATGCACAATCAGCATAATCACAGAAAACCTAAGTTACCTATTCGATTATGGTTAGGAGAGATCCGGAAGTTTGGTAACCGGGCTATCGGGGGCTTAAAGCGATCGCTCCTGGGAAATTGGTTGAATATGAATAGGGGCGATCGCCAGCGAGTAGAGGGTTTTGTGTTGCCGACAGTAACCATGGTGATGTTAGTGGTGGTACTGTTAACGGTGGCGATCGCATTCCGAGCCTTAGACCGGGCGCAGGTAGCGCAAAATGTGCGGGTTAGCCAGGAAGTGCTGTTAGCGGCCACACCCGCCCTGGAACGGGCCAGCGCCAAACTGGATGAGGCATTTGAAAGAACAAGACGGGCAGCCCCTGATGAAGCTGAATTAATGGGAGAGTTGGAGGCAGAACGGTATAACTTTGTTGGTGAAGAACGACTGACCCTAGAGTTTGACGGAGACCGCATAGATACTGCCTGGGGATTTAAGGAAGATTTGAATGGTGACGGCGACCCAGATAGATACAATATTTATGGAATTTTTCTGAGGAGCCCCGAAAACGATAACGATGGTCTCCCCAAAACTAGAACTCCCGTAGAAGCCAGGGGATTGCCTCTGCCTAGGCTAGGTCCAGGCAGTCGTCGCGAATGTCAGAGTATTGGTTCGGATTCAGGTGTTCGTGATTGGTATTCTGCCTCTGGGGGTTTGCTGGAAAAACCATTTTTTATCTACGCTGCCAGTATACCCGTCAGTGGTAGGGGTTTTGCTGCGGTGGAAATGCAGGAAGATAGACGAGCTGTGCCTATAACTGTTAATGCTGTGCTCTACGAGGGAGATTTGGACATTACCCCTGGTCAAGAACTCAGGTTGAATGGCCGGATTATGGTCAATGGCAACCTGGTTCATGTTAATGACAACAATAGAGCGATTAACTATTATCAGGTGAGTAGCCCCGAATCTTGCTTTTATAAAATGGAAAACAGCAAGATTTTAGTGGGGGGAAATGTTGGCTTCGGACAAGCGTCATTAAACCAGGATTCTACTGGGCAAGCCAGAGTCCATCTATTCAGACGTGGTGGACATGATGATGTGCCTTTTACAAGAGAGAATAAACCGGTGGGTGCTTTTCCAAATCAGATGGTTACTAACCAATTGGAGTATGCGGAGAGAATCAGTGGCTTAGTGTTCGAGCAGAACTGTAAATCCGCTAATACTGACCCTGATGAAGTTAAGGAAGCCGTGAAGGAGGGAACAGATAGGCTTATAGCCCTAGAAAACTACTTCCGGGCTAGAACCCGTCGGGTTCCTAATGTGGAAGAAGATGATTACACCGCCCCCGACTGGGAAGACCCCCAAGGATGCAATCAAAATTATGAGAAACGGGCTCAAGGTTCCGGCAATGACCTGCGACCGATAGATGAATGGATTTATCCCTACAATATTAGAGGGGGGGATGCTACTCAATCCATCCCCACCGTCCCTCTGAACGGCTTAGATCTGAGAAATGATGGTAACAACAGATTACATATACCTGCTACTCACCCGGATATGGTGAAAGAGAATCAACGAGAAACAAGGGTTGGCGATCGCATTGTGGTGGGCAATGGTTTACCTGCTAGATGGTATGACAGTAATAGAAGGGGTGACAATAAGTTTCACGGAGAGGGTACAGCACAATTTATCGAGGATAGGGAGTGGCATCAAGCTCCTTCTGGTGAATCAGCTCGCTTCCGCAGGACTCAAATGTTTGATATGCCAGACCTGGGGGATACGGGTCGCAACGGTTTTTGGGAAAGGGCAGCAGCCAGACAGTGGACAGAGGAGGAACGCCTTATAGGAGGACTGCGGGTAGTTACTGGCGCGGGAATTTACTGGTGGGACGAGGAATCGGACGAGGAATCGGACGAGGAATCGTTTTTGCCTCGGCCCAAGGTTGAGAATCTGCCCGAGGATGATGAAGATTTGGTTTGGCCAGATACCATGGCTATGTGGGAGGACAGTAATTTCGATGGCAAAGCGCAAAGTAATGAACCAAAGGGAGACCTGCAAATGCGGGCTACTGTGGTGTATCACTATACAACCACTCCCTGGTCGAGGCCGGGCGTTCGCCAAGAGCCTATAGCGTGTATCAGCAGTTACTACGACCCGACCACCCAGGAAACCGCTAAAAATGAGCATGGTTTGCCTTGGGAAGCGGCGACGGCTACTGGCGAGGGTATGTCCCACAACGGCATAGTCTATGCCCCTCAAATTGAGGATATCGGTCGATTAGCCCGAAGCACAACCCGTCGTGATCCCTATGGTGTAGTATCTGAGGATACTCCGGGGGCGGCTACTCTGGAAGAGAAGCTGCAATATCAAGCTAGTCTAAGATTCCCTGATGGGCGTGAGGTGAACGAACCCCTGCGTGTAGCCATAGAGAAATTGCCTGAAGACCGCACTCTAGCGGATCAGTCGGCTATTGATGCCGCTGTATGTGCGATTAAGATTCTGACGGATGAGGCAGGGCCTCCCAGACCAGATATTATTGACCATGGTACGATTTATGAAAGAACTTTACTGGATGGTCGCCAGGTGAAATCCCTGGAGGATGGTGACGGTTTCTTTGCTGATGGTAAAGGCACTTATGATCATGATCTTGCTGATGGTAAAGGCACTTATGATCGCGCCATAGAAGACCGCCAACCTCTGGAAATTCGCACCACGGTGATTGACTTGGACAAGTTACGCCAAAAAGCGATAGGTAGCAATGAGTATTTATTGCCCTACAGTGGCATTATCTACGCCACCCGTGATGATGCCCTGATAGATAATAGCAATGGCGACCCCATAACCAGTCCGGTGGACTTTGTTGTGGACGAAACCCGCCGCCCCAACGGCATCATGTTGATTAAGGGTCAAAGGTTAGACCGCCCACAAGGAAGCGATCGAGAAAGAGGGTTAATCCTGGTTAGTAATTTGCCTGTGTATGTGAAAGGTAATTTTAACAACCTGCACCAATTTGAGGAGTTTACCCAAACTTTAAACGCCAATTGGAGTAACTTCTACACTCGTAGCACTCCAGAGATCCGCTTTGCTGACCCCTCAGAAGACCAATGGCGGCCCGCCACGGTTCTGTCTGATGCGGTAACTCTACTTTCTGATGCCTTTAGGGAGGGATTTCGTAACGAAGGCGACTACAACCTCCGCAATAACATGGTTCTTAGTTTGGATTATAGAAATCGCAGAAACTTAAAGCCAGTCAAAGTAGAATTAGAAGGAGACGAAAAGTTCGACTTTTTAAAATTTAATGAGTCTGACTTCGATTTTGATCTGAATGGAGATGGTGATCAGGATGATGAGGACGTGAGACCAAATGACCTGACTCTGGAGGCAGTGCGTAGGCTTAATGGCTTCTATGACAACAACTTCATAACTACTCAAAATGTTTGGAATAATGCAGCTAATTCAATTAGCTTATGGATTGGTAGTGAAATCCTCAGAAGTTCCTATGTTAACAACTATGTGACTCCAATTCAGACCAGAGCAGCAGGCATTGAATATCTGATGGAGATTTGCCGTAAACCTCTAGTTTCCATGTGTTATCCAAAGGATTGGGTAGTCAATATACATGGGCAGACTCATTTTCCTGAATATGCCTCAGAGCTGTCCAAGTGGCAGACATTAAGCCGTAGCATAAACAATGATGACACTGGTAATTACCCTCCCGCAGGAACCACCGCAGAGCGAGTTAAACTGCCACGAGACCGCATCTATCCCCGTCGCATTGCCTTCCTGCGTTACCAAGATGATGATCACAAATACCAACTATTCCTCGATAGCAATGGCTACCCGGTTCCCTTGGCAGTAAATGGCAATGAAGTTAGGCCTGCACCTTTCGGGGTAGACATAGAAATTATTCTCGATGAAGATGGTAAGTTGGTTCATCCAGATTCTGTGGATCATGACGATGATGATGATGACCAGGATCAGGAATATACAACAAGCTCATATAGCCCTGACACTGACATAGCACCCAAAACTAGCGGACCACGACCCTTGGTGTTCCAAATGAATGGCTCTTATCCCATGTTCCATTGGCCAGCCGATGGTTTTAGTGAGATGATTGAAGAGGAAGAGGACTCTGATAACAATTTTCTCTATGCACAGCCTCTGTGGGAACCTGTGGTGCAACTGAATACAATCCTACATGACCAACAGAACTTGTTACAGCGGGCTGTGGCAACTACCTTTAACCTAATTATTGCCAGTGGTGATTCTCCAATCAGGCAAACCAATGGTAATGAAACTGAACTCAATGGCGGTTTGCATAACTTTACCCGTTTCCTGGAAATGTGGCCGGGCAGAACGGTCAATATCAGTGGCTCTTTTATACAGTTCAAACATAGTGCATACGCCACCGGACCAATGATGTCAGTTTTGAATCAGAATAGTCCCCACTTGACCAAGTTCGGACGACCCTTAACAAGCGGTAACCGTCCCTACCGGAGCTGGGTAGATCAAGGTCAAACTCCCTTCTACGGAGCCCCTAACCGGAACTATGGTTATGATGTGGGTCGGATGATTTTCCCACCTGACCTGTTCGGGTCTCGCCTAGTGACTCCCAGCACCGAGCCTACAGATAAATACTTCCGAGAAGTGAGTCGGGATGACCCCTGGATTCATACCCTGCTGTGTGGCAAAGAAGGGGAGAACGGCCCAAACTTTCTCCCTGATGAGTTGCTCGATAAGTTAGGCCTTCTTGATCAATGTCCTTTAGACCCTGATAGGTTCTTCAAGCGTCGAACCTAGTCCAACCGAGTAGCCCATAACTGACCATCCTATTTAATCATGTTGCATTCTGAGCGGAACCATGTTCAACCCCAAACTATTCCCCAAGTTCTCCCGGTCCAGTGAATCTGGCTACACCCTGCTTGAGTCCATCATGGCTATGGTGGTGGTCAGCATCCTGATGGTGGGCATTTCTCCCGTGTTGGGTTTTGCCTTCGCCACACGGGTACAGGCTAGGCGCATAGAACTAGCCAGCAGAGCCGCTAACAGTTATATCAGTGCTGTCCGTGCTGACCCAACCAATGAAGACTTGGTGGATTTAAATCCCGGTAACCCGAACGCTGGACCAACCAGTCCAGACGACTTGTTCTGTGTGGATAATGACGGAAGTGGGGGATGTGAAACCGATAGCCCCACGGATATGATTGTTCAGGGAATTGGCATAAATGAGTGTAGGGACAACCTACAGCATGGTTATCAGTTGATTGTCAGGGTGTATCGTGCTGACGCATTTGCTCAATCGGGACAACTAGAGGGGGCTAATGATGACGGGTCTAGTAATGTAGGCAGTTCCCGAGTTGGTTTAGCAAACCCCAGAGACCCCCTAGTGCAGGTGCGAACGGAGATTAGCCCAAGTGGAACTGGCAATGAGGTTTTTGGGAGTTTACGTGAGCGTTTAGAAGGATGCAGTTCTGACGATGAAGGGGATTAATAGGTTTGGTGATGGTTCCCATGGAGTGCAAAAGTAAGATTATCCCGGTAGAGAGGTAGTTATGCTGTCCCTAGTTCGGTTTTGGTTAATTTGTGTATTGAAACCTAGGTCAAAAACCACCCAGGGGAATGACTTAGGCTTCACGATGATTGAGTTATTGGTTTCGGCGGTTGTGGCTAGTATGATCATCACGCCCATCTTATTCTTTGTGGTGGATGTTTTACAAACCGATACCCGGGAAGAAATCAGAGCCAGATCGGAACAGGAGTTACAGACGGCAGCAGATTTCATTCGCCGCGACCTCTCCCAAGCTATCTATATCTACGACGGTCAAGGGGTTAATGCGATTAGTCGCCAACTTCCTGATTCCGATAATGTGGTATTGGTGTTCTGGAGACAGGAGTTTATCCCCAATGCTGTTCCCCCCCCTAACGATCGAGACCGTGATTGCGATAATAACCGTTGCGATGATGCCCAAGTTTTCTCTTTAGTTGCTTACTATTTACAAACAGAAAGAGAGCCTAATAGTCCTTGGTCTGGTCAGGCGCGTATTTCTCGCCTACAAATACGAGATTGTCCTAGGGATAGTAGCCGTAACTGCGTGGGTGATACAAGACCAGATGATGGTTTTCAATCAAACTTTGAATCAGATGAAGAAAACGATACGCTCCAGGACATAATGAATAGGTGGAGAGCCAGCGGCCCTATTACACAACCACGAGAAGTTCTGATTGATTACATAGACAAAACAAAACTAACAAATATAGATTGTGAGTCTCGTGGCATCAGTAATGATGATAGTGACGATTTACTATCGGGGGGTAGATATGGCTTTTTTGTATGTGTAGACTCGGCTAGGACAGTAGCTTTAGTTAACCTGAGAATGAATGCGGCAATTCGCATTGATCCGAATGCTACAGAATTCAACCCGAATCAGCGATCGCTTTTTCCAGAGACGAACTTTTTGGTTGAAGGCTTAGGTCGAATTAAACCGATAAAATCAGGGAATTTATAATAAAAGGAACCTATAAAATGAGTGTTTTAATTAACCCAAAATCGGTCAATCCCAGGCGCACCAAAAACCAGTCGGGCTTCACCATCATTGAGATTTTGGTGGTAGTTTTAATGGTTGGCATTGTGGGTGCGATCGCCGCTCCGACATGGATAATGTTTGCCAATAGACAAAAGGTTCGCACCGTTAACGACCGGGTTTTTAACGCCATACAACGCGCTCAAAGCGAAGCGCAATTAACCAGTAGATATCGCTCCCTAGAATTTGGTGAGCCTCGAGGTATACCCGCATATCGAATTTATTTGACCTCTGAGGGACGACCGAGCGACGATAACGCGGGTTGGCAAACTCTCGATGTCAATGGCGAGATTAAACAGGGACAAATTACCCTGCGAGTTGTCGCACCAGGAGGCGATAACATCCTAAGGTTTGACCATCTAGGAGTTGTATTAAATAGCATAACCGAAGATAATCCTTTTTGGGTAGTTGTATCTTCCGCTGATAATAGCGTGACACATTGCGTGGCTGTCAGAACGACACTACTATCGACGGCGAGACGGGAAGGAGATGATTGCCCTGATTGAGTAGTTCTAACTAGCCAATTGTAACACAAAAAATTAATTATCTACTGAATATTTTACAAAACTTTACCCCCAATTTACGAAAACATAGTTTAGAATACACCACCAAAGATATCACCCGTAACGAGGCCTTTTACGAGTGAGATTAGTTGTGTATGCTGCGGTTAGCTGACCTACACGACATCTATCCTTGTGACCCAGGTTAAATAATGGAAAATACATTAATTAAGCACTTGCTTCTGGTTCAGAAACAGGCTATTAATTTAGTGGCTGAAAAACCAGTTAGCAGTGACTCTCCGGGTGCGAAATCGCGAAAATCCCCTACAGAATCTGGGTTTTCTTTGTTAGAAGTCTTAGGGGTGATGGTGATTATATCAATACTAGGTGGGATAGCGGTTCCGACTTGGCTAGGTTTCGCGAATAACCAGAAACTGCAAACCTCTATCCGGCGACTCAACTGGGCTATCCACTCAGCCAAAAGTGAGGCTATACTATCTAGTACATCATGGCAAGCGAGTATCAGGGAATATGGGGGACGAGTACAGGTAGCGGTCCATCCCGCGAAGACTCCCCCTGGTCAACTCCCAGAAGGTTCATGGACTAACCTAGAACCGGGGATAGAAATTCACAACCGGGAAAGGAACACCAGGAATAAATATGAAACGACGCTGCGAAGAGTAGACCCCGACACCAACCAAGTCCGAAACGCGGGGACGGTGTACCGAGTTTTATTCAACTACCAAGGCTGTCCGGTCTATAACCCGTCTAATTTCTGCACGCAAACTTCTCTAGCTGCGAAGGGACGCATTGCTATCCATCATCCTGAAGTTCCAGGTCAAAAGCGATGTATCATCATTTCGACGCTGATAGGTGCGACTCGCATTGGTCAGCAACAGCAAAGACCGGATCAAAATGGCTACTATTGCCATTAATTAATAATTAATAATTAATAATTAATAATTATTAATTGGGTAGCGACCCTGTGACCGAGAAACCGGGTTTCTTTGAGAAATACCGAGAAACCCGGTTTCTTTGAGAAACCGGGTTTCTTAACTTCCAGGAGAGAAACCCCCTGTTACCGAGAAACCCGGTTTCTTTGAGAAATACCGAGAAACCCGGTTTCTTTGAGAAACCGGGTTTCTTAACTTCCAGGAGAGAAGCCAGGTTTCTTGACTCAGGAGAGAAACCCCCTGTTACCGAGAAACCCGGTTTCTTTGAGAAATACCGAGAAACCCGGTTTCTTTGAGAAACCGGGTTTCTTAACTTCCAGGAGAGAAACCCCCTGTGACCGAGAAACCGGGTTTCTTTGAGAAATACCGAGAAACCCGGTTTCTTTGAGAAACCGGGTTTCTTAACTTCCAGGAGAGAAGCCAGGTTTCTTGACTCAGGAGAGAAACCCCCTGTGACCGAGAAACCGGGTTTCTTTGAGAAATACCGAGAAACCCGGTTTCTTTGAGAAACCGGGTTTCTTAACTTCCAGGAGAGAAACCGGGTTTCTTAACTTCCAGGAGAGAAGCCAGGTTTCTTGACTCAGGAGAGAAACCCCCTGTGACCGAGAAACCGGGTTTCTTTGAGAAACCGGGTTTCTTAACTTCCAGGAGAGAAACCCCCTGTTACCGAGAAACCGGGTTTCTTTGAGAAATACCGAGAAACCGGGTTTCTTTGAGAAACCGGGTTTCTTAACTTCCAGGAGAGAAGCCAGGTTTCTTGACTCAGGAGAGAAACCCCCTGTTACCGAGAAACCCGGTTTCTTTGAGAAACCGGGTTTCTTAACTTCTAGGAGAGAAACCGGGTTTCTTAACTTCCAGGAGAGAAGCCAGGTTTCTTAACCTACGGCGACCAATGGAATTTTCGGCCTAATAATTCCTCGAGTTTGTGGTTGTGGGGACGGAAAAAGTCGCCTAGGGTCTGACGTAATGTTTCTGGTATGGGATTATAGGAACCTGCGGTATATCGGGGGTATTCGGAGAGTTGATGGTCGGGAAGACCTAAAAACTCAAATACCTGTTTGAGGGTGTTCTGGGGGTGGTTATATAATTCTTCACTGGTGAGGATTAAAAGCTGTTCGGGAGGGAATTTTTGCATCCACTTTTCCAGAAAATAAACATACATTCCCCGCAGTAGATAACCATATTGACATCCCCAAAATTTGCGTTCGGCTTGGGTGGGGTCGTCAATGGTATCGAGAATGGCAATTTCATCTATCATGGCTTGCTCGAGAGTCCGCTTTTCTTGACCCATCCAATTTCGGTGGTCTTGATATTGAGAAAAAGCCCGATCTACTGGATTTCTGAGGGTGACAATTAGCTTGACTTCTGGGAAGGCTTGCGAAATGCGATCGCATACTTTACTATCGACTATATAACTAGGGCTGGCTTCTCCGGTGAGAAATTCGCCGCCAGGGGGAATGGGGGGAAAATGGGCGAGATACCAGTCTAAGCCTCGGTAATATTGCCACATGAAAAAATCGACTTCTTTATGGAGGTTAGGAATTATCTGGGGATGATGACAAAGGTATTCATAAAGGGAGGTTGTGCCACCTTTTTGAGCGCCAATAATTAGGAAATTCGGACCTTGAACTGATGCGGTTTCCCAGTGGTTGCTAAAAAATTCGGGGCGAATGATTTTGGTTTTGGCTAAGACTCCCTGTTTGTAGGTGGAAATGGCGGCGGAAATGTCGCCTATTTCGGTGAGTAAATCACCATAATTTATGTAGGGTTCGGGATAGTGGGGAACCTGGGAAATTGCCTGCTGATAACCGGAGGCGATCGCCTCTATTTGCTCGGGTTGTAATTTGATAAAACTATAGGTGCGTAAATGCCGCAGTTTTATATATGCTATTTCCCCGTCTGGTTGGGCTTTAATAGCGTCTAAATAAGCGGCAATTGCGCCATCAATATCTTGCTGTTGTAAGAGGGTATCACCCAGGCGAATATAGACTTCTGGGATTTCTGGATCAATGGCGATCGCTTTTCGATAAGCATCAATCGCCTGGGGGATTTCTCCCTGTTTAAACAAACAATATCCCAGATTATTATAAGACCAAAAACAATCGGGATTGAGATTAATTGCCTGATTAAATACCTCAATCGCCTCTGACCATTGGCGCAGGTTTAGTAATGCTAAACCCAAACCATAATATCCCCAGGAATAGTCAGGTTTAGCGGCGACCATATCCCGATAAATGGCGATCGCTTCTTCATATCTCCCCCCTAAAAGTGCATCTTCGCCAGTTTTTTGGTCTCGGGATAAAATCTCGGTCAGCCGTTGATGTGCTTCTGGTTGTTGAGGGTTAATGGCGATCGCTTTCCGGTAGGCGGCGATCGCTTCTTCCGGCTGATTTTGCTGGCTGAGTAAATCGCCCAAGTGAAAGTGAGACCAATAAAAATCCGGGTTTAATTCAATTTCCTGGCGATAGTTGTCTATGGCTTCGTCAATACGCCCTAATCGAGTTAAAATGACTGCTAAATGGTGATAAGACCAAGAAAAGTCTGGCTTGAGTTCAATGGCTTTCTGATAGGCGGTGATAGCTTGTTCATCTAGTTTGGTGCTACTCAGTGCTTGACCCAAACCGATATAATAGATATATATATTGGGCTGCAATTCAATGGCTTTCTGATAACTGGCTATTGCCAAATCGACCTGATTTGTGTTATGATATGCCTGGGCGAGTTTATAGTGAGCGACTGCAAATTGAGGATGAATAGCGATCGCCAAATTATACCAAGCGATCGCGCCTTGGCTATCCTGGTGTTTCTCCAAACTCTCACCGACAATCAAACCAAAATTTGGGTTAACAGAACCAGGATTTTCGCTAATTATCTGATAAAGTTTTTCCGCCTCAGCTTGGGGTTGTTGCAAATGTTGCCAAATGCTGCCTAAACTGGTATAGGCGGCGGCTAAGTTAGGGTCAGCCTCAATAGCCTGTCGATAACAATTCGCCGCCAGTTCCCATTGTTGAGACCCAACATAATCATTTCCCAAATTCAGACAAACTACAGCTTGATTAGCAGTGGACATAGACAAGTTTTCAAAAAGCCATCAATTACATGATCCACAAAAGGCGGGTTGATCAGCCTTCTAGCCCACCAGCCAGAAACTCAAAGCACCCGCCCCCACATTATCCATATTTTTTGGTAGGTATGCAAGGTTTCAGTTGGGTATCAATGCTTTTAATGTGGTCAATAAACCAATCGCGCAAGTCTTGTTTGATGCTGAGAACAATTGAGTTAAAGTTATCATGATGTTCGACGCGACTTTTAATCATTTCAAAACTGATCACAAATCGTTTATGTGCGTTCTGATTATTTTTGGCGACGGGACATTTATATAAATTCATGCAGGACTCCTCATATTTGAAATGGTTATTAATATACATTTCCAGAAATTTGATAGTTGATTGAAGTTCCTGGGGGCTGCGGTTCTGTTCCAGGTTAGCAATCAATAAATCCATCTGGTCGAATAGTTGCTGATGTTGAAAATCAATCAAGGGGATGCCAATTTTCAAAGAATCATTCCAAGTGGGAGTCATATATTTAGCCTAATTAATCAAGTAGGTTGACCATGAACGATTGACCAAGTTCTTCCCATACTACTATAGCAAACCCCAAGAAACCGGGTTAGAGACACCCGGTTAAGGAGATAATTATGATTGTGCAGCCACCAAGCGATCGCGCGCATTTTGCAAGGCTAATTTAACCTGTTCAAAACCGGTGCCGCCGTAGCTATTCCGGGCGGCGACGACTTGTAAAGGTGCGATCGCATCATAAATATCGACATCAAATTCAGGGTGTAAAGACTTCCACTCATCGAGGGTAAGGTCTTTTAAAAGTTTCCCGGACTCCAGACAAGTTCTGACCACCTTACCCACCAAATTATAGGCTTCCCGGAAAGGAACCCCCTTAGTAGCGAGATAATCAGCGACATCAGTAGCATTCGAGAAATCTTCCGCCACTGCTTCAGCGAGACGTTGTGGGCGAAACTCCATCCCTTGGGATAACAAAATAGTCATCGCCTCCAGACAGCCTTTCACAGTTTTGACCGCATCAAATAAGGCTTCCTTGTCCTCCTGGAGGTCTTTATTATAAGCCAAAGGTAAACCCTTCATCAGGACTAATAGCCCTTGTAGATGTCCAAAAACCCGGCCAGTTTTACCGCGCACCAATTCAGGAACATCGGGGTTTTTCTTTTGGGGCATAATACTAGAGCCAGTGGAACAGCTATCAGTGAGGGTGACAAAACCAAACTCCTGGGAAGCCCAAAAGATAATCTCCTCGGAGAGGCGGCTGAGGTGAACCAAAATGAGACTAGAAGCACTGAGAAACTCGATCGCCCAATCGCGATCGCTCACCCCATCCAAACTATTAGCATAAACCCGGTCAAACCCCAATAATTCGGCGCTATAGTGTCGGTCAATGGGAAAAGTAGTCCCCGCCAAAGCACCGCACCCCAGAGGGGAAGTATTGACCCGTTGATAAACCTCTCCCAGACGTTCCCAGTCGCGGTGGGTCATTTCCACATAAGCCAGTAGGTGATGAGCCAAACTGAGAGGTTGCGCCCGTTGTAGATGAGTGTATCCTGGTATGAGAGTATGGACGTGATTAGTAGCCAGATCCAATAAAACCCCTTGCAAATCAAGAATCTGGGTGCGGATTTGTTGAATTTGGTCTTTCAGGTAAAGGCGGGTATCAGTTCCCACTTGGTCATTACGCGATCGCCCCGTATGGAGTTTTTTACCGACATCTCCGGCAATTTCGGTAAGTCGGCGTTCAACGGCGAAATGAATATCCTCAGCATCGACACCGGGGTTAAATTGACCCTGGCGGTATTCTTGGCGAATAGTCTCCAAGCCATCAACTAAGGCTTGTCCTTCTTCGGGGGAGATAATCCCGGTTTTGACCAACATTTTGGCATGAGCGACGGAGCCAGTCAAATCATACTCGATTAACTCAATATCAAAGCCGATACTGGCGTTAAAAGTAGCGATCGCTGGATGCAAAGCCTTTTCAAATCGTTGGCTCCAGGTTTTAGCTTCAGTCATAGTCCTATAATCTGTAAATTAGCCATAAATGTCTGAGCAGCAAATTTAGGAAACCCTTTAGGGTAAGAGGCTTTTCGCCCACCACCCCATCCCCAAGCCAATCAAAAAAGCCCAAAGCTGTCCGGTTTCCAGTAAATTATTCCAGGTATTCGTAACGTTAGTCCATAAATCAATATTTACCCGTTGACCGAATAGCACTGGTAGGGTCGCGCCGACTTCCCCCCACCCCCATGACCAGTGAGGGGTTAAAATGAGAATATGGCTCCCAGGGTTGCTGCAAGTTTCTACAAACATGGATAAAACATCAACGGACATAATCGGCATTCTCCCCGCTTTAAGAGGGTTGCACCTGTAGCACAACCAGAGTCATGTCATCAATATTACTGTTACTCGGACCGATAAACTTCTGAACTTCGGCAAATATATAATCTACAATGCGATTGGGAGTCTGGGAGTTTTGACAAGCCCATTGAAAGGCTGTCTGTAGGTTATCTTCATCAAAGCGATCGCCTCGTTGATTCGCCGCATCAGTAAAGCCATCAGTATAGTAAATCACAGTATCCCCCGGATGCAGTTGCACTTGGGCTTGGTAGTAACGGGTATCAGCATCAAGACCGATCAACATTCCCAAAGTATCTAACCGACGAATACTGTGGCTTTGTGCTTGCCATAATAAAGGGGGATTATGGGCGGCGTTACTATAGGAGAGAATTTTAGTCTCCGGGTCATACTCCGAATAAAACAGAGTCACAAACCGATTAGAATTTTCTAAGTCAGCATACATCACCCGGTTAAGATGTTGCAGAATCTGGGCGGGGGAATGGCGGTTAAGAACTTCCGCGCGTAACATTCCCCTAGTCATGGTCATAATTAACCCGGCTGGGACTCCTTTTCCCATGACATCACCAATGACAATACTCCAATGTTCCGATGATGTGTCACCGTCGCTAACTTCTCCCTCACCGGGATAATTTTCCTGTTCATGTTTGTCAAAATTCGAGGGGATAAAGTCGTAATAGTCTCCCCCGACTCGGTTGGCGGTTTGACAGCGTGCAGCCACTTCTAAACCCGGAATTTTCGGACATTTACGGGGAAGTAGGCGCAGTTGAATTTCTGCACCAATTTCTAATTCTCGGTCTAGGCGTTCTTTTTCCCGCAATGAAACTGATAGTTCATCATTAGCGATCGCCACAGCCGTTTGATCAGCTACCAGTCTAATTAATTTCTGGCGGGTTGGTGTCCACAGGTAATCAGGAGCATGGCTGAACACATACAACCGCCCCCGTGATACATTATTAACCAGGATTTCCGTGCTAAAAAGTTTTACATCCTGCCCCAAGCAACTACTCACCTGATCGTCTAGGTTTGCCACGTATTGGGGCGCGAGACTCTCGGGAACCACTCCCACCGTTATGGTATCATTAGGCTGGGATATCACCTGTCTGGTAGCCGCCTCTAAAATGGCGCGAATATCCTGACACTGACGACCATCTTGGCAGTGTAGGCGTTGAAATCTCACCTGACCGTTAGGTTTAAACAGCACCAAAGCACCCCCATCAGCATCTGTCACTCGACTAGCAACTAGGGGAGTTAATTCTAAGAACTGATTGAGATTATTAAAGCTACGGAGGGCAAAACTTAGGGAACTCAGCAACTCATTAATATTTTGCTGTTCCCGATGGAGTCTAGCCACCATTTGCTTTAAGTGAGAGGCTGATGTCACATCAGCATCTGAGGAGCTTGAAAGGGAGTCTGAAGGTTGTTCTGAGCGTCTTGGAAGTGGCACAGCAGTCATATTATTAGTATATATTTTTTGAAGGTTAGAGTGCAATAGTAAGTCCAAAAAAATGAAAGTCTCTCTGCCAAAAGTCTGGTTTTCTGGCAAGTATCCATGACAGATTATCCCTGGCTACACTGCAGGGTACTGCCATCTACAAAATCGGCAATTACCACCAGTAATCATGAGCTACCCTCCCCCAGTGGCTAATATTTACCCTAGGCGATCGCTTATCTGGTGTTTTTGAAGATGGCAATATGTGGGAATCTGCTCTATAAAATGATTAACTGTTCCCCATGATGACACTTAAATAGCCATATTGGCACTTTAACAGAGCTTTAACCACTTAACAGGGCTTCGATAAACTCGTAGCTTGAAAAAGGCCGCAGGTCTTCGATACTTTCCCCAACACCAATAAAACGAATCGGTAGACCTAGCTGTTGTACAACAGCTAAAGCCACACCACCTTTAGCAGTTCCATCTAATTTTGTCAAGACCACACCGCTAAGTTGAGCAACTTCGGCAAATACTTGGGCCTGGCGTAGTCCGTTTTGACCTAAAGTTGAATCAAGGACTAGGAGGGATTCTACCTTAGCATCTGGTGCTTGTTTGTCTATTACGCGACGAATTTTGTTAAGTTCCTCCATCAGGTTCTTTTTGTTCTGCAATCTACCAGCAGTATCAATAACTAGCAATTCGGTCTCGCGGGATTTAGCAGCAGCGATCGCATCATAAACCACGGCGGCCGGATCTGTATTCTTTCCAGGATTAGCAATCACCTCTACGCCACTACGTTCGCCCCAGACCTTTACTTGTTCGACTGCTGCCGCCCGGAAAGTATCCCCAGCCGCAATTAAAGTCCGGTAGTCTGACTTTTGGGCAATATGGGCAATTTTCCCGATGGTAGTAGTCTTTCCAGCCCCATTCACCCCGGTAATTAACCAAATATTCAATTGTTCTTTTTCGGGGGCAAATGTGGGACTATAGCCATTTTGATAGGGTTTTTCCAGGAGATCTCGCAGAAGTTGTTTTAAATAGGCGATCGCATCTTCCGGGGGTAAAGCATCCTCTAGCAGGCGGTTTTGTAGCGCCTCAATAATCACGTCAGTAGCTTCTACACCCACATCAGCTTGCAGCAATAAAGCCTCAATTTCTTCTACCGCCGCCTGATTTAGGGGTCCCTGACCAACGATCGCTTTTAATTGATTGAGCAAATTACGGCGAGTCCGCCCTAAACCTTTCCACAGCTTTTGTAGCCAGGTGATTTCCTCTACTGCTACTTCCTCTGGTCTACGTCCCTGATTAGCCAAAACTTCCGCCGACCACAGGAACATCTCATCAAATACTAGATCCGTCGATTCTCCCTCACCGCTGGCTGTGGTTTGCCCCCCTTCCGGTTCCGGTTCGGAAATAGCCGTTTCTTTTAATCTCTCAATTCTCGCCTGTCGTTCCGCCTGGGTTCTCGCCCAAATTGGCAAAGACTCATCAATACTCTCTTCAACAATCGCTACAGGTTCAGCGGTTTCTCTAACTTCCGCCGTCTCTGCGACTTCCTCTGCGACTTCCTCTGCGACTTCCTCTGCCACTTCCTCTGCGACTTCCTCTGCCACTTCCACAGGTTCAGTCGTTTCTGTTAATTCTGCGGGGGTTTCCTGAGCCTTGATGGTACTTGTTTCGGCTTCTGTGGGAGGGGAGACATCATCAATAGCATCTTCTGTGGGGGCTTCTGTGGGCTGGTGTTGTTGCTGAATATTTTGATAAGCAGCCTTAGCCCACTGTAAATAATCCTCATTAGCGGTTGTAGGCTGAGGCGGTTGTTTATTTTCGGGTTCGTCGGGAGTTGTTGAGGGTTCAGCTTGTTGTGTATCTTCTGCTGAGGGGCGATCGCTAAACTGGCGGCGGAACCAATTAAAAACCATTTTACTAATTACTCAAATTTGACAACAGATTTAGGTGTTGGTGAGGCGGGAATTTGTAATAGCAGACCCACAGCATCACCGAAATTTAGACAGTTGAAGACTCAGTTTTGAGGTGGTCAACAACACGACGGAGAACCCCGTTAATAAATCGGTAACTGTCCTGGTCGCTATAACGTTTAGCCAACTCCACCGCCTCATTAACGGCAATTTGTTCTTGAACCCCCAGATATAACAATTCAGTTACAGCAATCCTTAAAATATCGCGATCGATGCGAGGGAGTCTGGATAATTGCCAATCAACCATGGCTTCTTCTAGGGAACTATCGACAGCTTCCCGGTGAGTGTTAAGCTCGACCAAAATTTTGACAGCATAGGAGTAGACATCTTCCTGACTTGCCAATTGTACCAATTCCGGCAATTCCACAGCAGTAGATAAACGATTAATGGCTGATTGAGTCAATGCGATCGCCTCACTAACCATTGTCCGGGCGCTGTGCAAATCCGCCGCCCTAGTTTGGCTACTCAAAAGGCGATCGTTACCCCGTTGTAATTCGGCCATAGCCGTCTCTAGGGATTCTTGTCCTTCTGTGGTTAAGGTACGGACAGCAGCGAGGACCACATCTTCCATTTGCTGAGTCTCAAGCTTTTCGGGAGTTGATGGCAGTTGGCTCATCCCCAAAAGGGCGAGTTCACGGGCTGTTCTACGAGCTTGCATATTGGTTTAGTATAAATGTCTTAGTTTAGCAACAAAGTAGTGGCTGGGATAGATTCTAGCAAAAAATCGGTTTCCAGCTCACCCCAAGCAGCTTTTGTGGGTTAAGGACAAAAAAGCCGGGAAAACCCGGCGGAAAGTTGTCAATTTTCAGACACAAATCAATAAGCCAGTTCTACCAACTTGAGACTGAGATTCCACATTTTCTCAGCTCTTTCCTCATCTCTAGCTTGGGGCGAGACCCGTTGCACAAAAGACTGTCGGCCTTTTTTCTGGCGATTTCCCCAACTCCAGTAAGCACCAGACTGGCGATATTCCTCATCAAGGACCACAGCAGCCACTCGTTCTCCAGCCAATTCCTGAGACACATAGCCCTTGGTAATGTATTTCTGGAATATAGGAAATATTTTCTGGAACAGGGGATAGTGATTGCGGAACAGGGGCGTATCCGCGACGCAACCTGGGTAAAGAGAGGTGAAAGTGATACCAGTTTCCTCGTGATAGCGTCGGTGCAATTCCCGCATAGTTAGGACATTGCAAACCTTACTATCTTTATAGGCTTTGACGGGTTCAAATTTTTTGCCGTCAATCATAGAAACCGGTTCTCGGAAGCCCTTAGCAAACCCTTCCAGGTCTCCCAAATCGGGGCGGGGTGGAATTTTGCCACCGAGTTCGTCGGGGTTATGGGTAACCGTTCCCAAAATCACCATACGCTTATCCTCAGCGGGAGAGCGTTTCATGTCCTCCATCATCACATTACAGAGGAGGAAATGCCCTAGGTGATTGGTGGTCATGGTCAACTCATAGCCTTCTGGACTACGAAGGGGTTCTTTTATGAGGGGCATATAGATAGCCGCATTACAGACTAACCCCTCCAAGGTTCTACCCGTAGCCCGGAATGAGTTGATAAACCGTCGGACACTCTCAAGGGAACCGAGGTCGATATGAAGGATAGTGCGGCTGTCTTCGGGAATCCCTAATTCTTGGGCGGCGGCTTCTGCCTTTTCCAAGTTACGACAAGCCATGATCACATGAGCGCCCCTATCGGCGAGGGCTTTGGCGGCGTATAAACCAACCCCCGAAGAGGCACCCGTGACTATAACCGTTGATTTTTGATCCTGTACCATTTTTAGTTAAAACTCCGTTGATCACCGTCAGTTTTCTAAGTAATTATTCCGACGGAGACCCTGGCTGTTATTGATTTAGCGAGGTATCCTTAATCCCAGTATTATATTGCTAATCCTGTGGCGATCGCAACCATGTTTGAGGGATATTCTCAAAACCTGCCAAAAAAGCTGATGGTCAGCTATCATCAAGAATATAACACCATCGGCAGGTGATGCCACCGTGCATCAAGGCGGGATATTGTCTGTCTAGCCAGGCGTATACCCTACTGCCAGTATTAATTCTGTCCTTTGACTGTAAAATCATGAGCAGTGTCCCCAATCAAGACCAAAAACCCAAAAATTCACCATCATCAGCATCAAACAACGAGGAGAATGCTTGGGTTGAAGGCATTAAGACTATTGGACTAAGTATAATTTTGGCTTTGGGTATCCGAACTTTTGTCGCAGAGGCTCGTTATATTCCCTCTGGGTCAATGCTTCCCACCCTGGAAATCAACGATCGCCTGATTATTGATAAGTTAAGCTACCGTTTCAGCGAACCGCAACGGGGAGATGTGGTAGTTTTCAATCCCACCGAGGAACTGAGCCTACAATACAATGATGCTTTCATTAAGCGGATTATTGGCTTACCCGGCGAAACATTAGAGGTTCGGGACGGACAGGTTTTTGTGAATGGCGAACCCATTGAAGAGGACTATATTGCCGAAGAACCCCAATACAAATGGGGGCCGGAAACCATCCCCGAAGGCGAGTTTTTAGTCCTGGGGGATAACCGTAACAATAGCTTTGATAGTCACTATTGGGGATTTGTCCCCCGAGAGAATATCATCGGTCGGGCTGTGGTCCGGTTCTGGCCCTTAGACCGTCTGGGAGGGGTCGATCGCAGTTTTTAACCGACTTTTTTGGCTGTCAACCGCGCCAAGTTTTCATGACTTTTCCGGTCATTTCCTGCCCCCAGCAGGGGGTATTAGCCGATCGCGATTTGATGGTGGTGTGATCGACCCTCCAAGGCTGTGCGGGGTCAAAGAGGGTTAATTCGGCGGCGCGGTTGACGGTAACAGTCGGGGGAGAAATAGCCAAACAGTGGGCGGGTTGGGTGCTTAAAACTCGCCACAGTTGCAGTGGCGACCATTGAATATTAAAAACGGTATCTGGCTGTTGGACAAAGGTTTTCCACAGTAGAGATAAGGCTAATTCTAAGCCGATCGCCCCTGGGGGTGCATCAGCAAAAGCAACGGTTTTTTCTTCGTAGGTGTAGGGGGTGTGGTCAACAGCGATCGCATCAATAGTCCCGTCTACAATAGCCTGAATTAGGGCTTGGCGATCGTCTGGATTACCCAGAGGCGGGTCAACATTAAGATTCGGATCGTAGGGATTCGGCGCCCAGCCTAAACCACAGTCAGAAAGCCGCCCGGTAATGGCTTCTGTATCAAATAGTAAGTGCATCCAGGTGGTACTAGCGGTAATAGGTAGATGTCGCTGTTTAGCTTCCCGAATTAGTTGCACACCCCTAGCCGTAGAAACCCGCATGATATGAACCGGAGTTCCGATCGCCGCCACCAATTCCAGGACGGCGGAAATAGCCACAGTTTCGGCATAATCAGGAATCCCGGTCAAACCGCTATAGATAGAGGCGTAACCTTCCCGCATCACTCCTGAGTCCGCCAGAGTGCGATCGCAACAATACAGAGCGATCGTTTTTTTCAGCGGGTTAACATATTCCAAAACTCGCCGCCACAGATTAAGATTTCGATGAGCATATCCATCAGCAAAACCAATAATATTAGTAGTCGCCAATTCTGCAAATTCCGTCATCATTTCCCCCGCCGCACCCCTCGTCGCCGCCCCCCAGACATAAAAGCCATGGGGTGCTAAACCTTGCCAATGTTGAATCGTGGAGAGATTATCAGCAGGTGGTAGCATATCCGGTAAAATCCCCAGGCGGGTATAACCTCCCGCCCTAGCTGCCGCCTCTAAAGATGCAATAGTTTCCCGTTCTTCAAAGCCCGGCTCTCCCGTATGGCTATACATATCCACCAATCCCGGCCCCAAAATCATACCGTGACAATCAATGATCTGACTATGTTCTGGGTAATCATAAATCTGGGATTCAATAGCAGTAATATACCCATCAATAATCAGTACATCTGCCACTTGATCTCGTCCATCCATCGGGTCTAATACCCGCACCTGTTTCAGGAGTTCACTACTCATATTCACAGACCAGTCCTAGAGGGCTCCGGCGGCGGTTTGGTCAAGAATACTACCAGATAAATGGGTGGTAATATTCATAGTTTCTAAAACCGGATCACCTTTAGCACCGTGGGGATAGTCAATTACTGTCACCGAACCATTACCCTGTTTAAAATTCCAGAAATGCTCTGGTGATAAACCCAATAATTGACACAACAGAGCCTTATTTACCGCATCATGAGCCACCACTAATCCCGTCAGGGGTTGGGAATCATATTTATTAATGATATTCTGCCATCCCAGGGCTACCCTTTCTCCTACCTGATTTAAGTTTTCACCTTCTGGCATCTGTACCGTTTCCGGTGCAGTTTTCCACTGATTTAATAAACCCGGATAATCATCCTCAATTTCCGATTCAAATTTACCCTCCCATAAACCATGGCTAATCTCTCGGAAATTGTCCTCAAATTGTAGTTCTATATCTCGGTGATATTCCAGGATAATTTCTGCCGTTTCTCGGGGGCGTGCCATGGGGCTACTGACCGCAAAATCGATTTTAATATCCTGGAGAAATTCGGCAGCTTTGCGAGCTTGTAATCGCCCGTTATCATTCAGCGGAATATCAATCTGACCTTGAAACTGTCCTTTTCGGTTCCATTCAGTTTCTCCATGGCGCACTAACAGCAGTCTCGGTCCACGATGTTCCGGGCGAAGGGTGGGGAGTTTCTCCCGCACATGGCTAGTGAGGTTCATCGATTCTAATTGTACGGCTGCGGGTAGTGGTAGTTCTCCGGGGGTGACATCACCAATATTGATAATGCTAATACCACAGTTAGACTGTTGAATACTTTGATAGAATTGGGGTTGAACTCCTAAAGCCGTAGCGATCAGCGATCGATTGATGCCGTTATGAGCCACTACTAGGATGGTTTGGTTGGTCTGGATAGAGACGTGTCGCCAAAATTGTTTGGCTTGCTCAAATAAGGCTAACACGGGGAAATGTTTATGCCCAGATTCTAATACCATGAAAAACTCATGGGGGCTCTGTTGCCAACATTGATAATCTTCGGGAAAGCGATCGCGGACTTCTTGGCGGGGGAGTCCAGCCCACAGAGGCAGATCAATTTCCATTAATAGGTCTGTCGGTTGCAACTGAGGGGCTGCATCCAGTCCAGAGCTAATCAATTGGGCTGTTTGTTGCGCTCGTTGTAGAGGACTGTGATAAATAGCATCGAACCTTAAACCCTGGAGGGCTTGGGCGACGCAGGTGGCATCAACGCGGCCCTGGTCGGTGAGAACCGAATCATCCAGGCGGCCCTGAATTCGTTTTTGGGCGTTGTAGGTACTCTGACCGTGACGGACAAGGATTACACGGGTCGTCATCTTAAAATTTTAAGTTCGATGGTAAGCCAGAAGCATTTTAACTTGTTTGGGGCAGTTTCCTACTACTCATTTATGATGTAAAGAGATGTTAAGGGTCTGTCCCAGCAAATCCTCAAGATAGGATTCTGATTAACGGGACTGTTGAAATGCTTAGGGCGTGGGCGAAATTGATGATGAATAATCAGATTACAGGCGATTACCATTGGGGTTTGATGGCTTTGTCTTTGGCAATGGCTGTGATTACCTCTTATATCCCTATGGATTTGGCTGTACAAGTCCGTGAGGGTCTATGGACGGCGAAACGGTGGGGGTTTTGGCTGTGCATAGGGGCGATCGCTATGGGGACTGGTTTGTGGTCTATGGATTTTACCACTATAGTCGCCCTAGAACTTCCCCTAGATGTTACTTATAACCTGTGGATGGTTTTGCTGTCGTTGTTGATGGCTATTATGGCTTCTGGGATGTTTCTGGGGCTCGCACTCAGAGAGCAGGCGAGTCGGTTTATCCTGATTACAGGTGGGATTTGTATAGGCACTACACTGGCTTTGATGGACTATCTGGCAATTAGCGCCATAGCCACGGAAGCTGAGATTGTTTATGATGCACATTTGGTGCTGTTTTCTGTGGCGATCGCTATTGATGTGGCTTTGATTTCTCTGTGGCTGGCTTTTCGACTTGAAGATAACCCTGTAGTCGAAAAAACTAGACAAAAGGTGATCAGTGCAATGGTTATGGGATTTGGTATCGGTGGAATGCACTATATAGGACTTACGGCGACTGGGTTTATACCCAAATTAATCACGCCTATTACTGTGAATCCCTCTTTGAGTCCCTCTTGGTTGGCGATCGCCGTAGTATTGGCCACGGTTATCTGTCTATTTTTTATTGTGTTAACTAAGTTATGGGATCACAAATTGGTCAACCAATTGGCGCGCGAAAAAGTTTGCCAAGACAATGAACAGCAGTTTAGGACTTTGATTCAGCAAATGCAGGTGGGAATGTTATTGCTGAATGCTAAGGCAGAAATTTTGGTTTTTAATCAGGCGGCATTGGATCTTTTACGGCTAAATATTGAACCAGATAGCCTTCAGGTGTTTGGAGAGGGTTGGCATTTGGTGGTGGAGGATGGATCGCCGATTTCTTTGTCAGATTTACCTGTACAAAAAGCGATCGCTACAGGTGAAGCAGTGCATCATGTGGTTATGGGGTTTGATGACCCAAAAACCCAACAGCGACGGTGGTTATTGGTGAATGCCACACTACATCAGCCCGGAAACGACGTGACGCGGGTTATATGTACTATTAGTGATATTACTAACCAAAAGCAGACTGAAGAGGCTCTCAGGCGCAGTCAAGAACGATTTACTCTCGCCGTTGAGGGGGCTAATGATGGAATTTGGGATTGGGATATTTCTGCCGATGAAGTTTATCTATCCCCGAGGGGAAAAATTATGTTGGGCTGTGATCCAGATTTAGATTGTTTCTCTAATTTGGACTCCGTGCTAAGAATTATTCATCCAGATGACCGCCTGCGGGTTCAACGGATGTTAAATTGCTATTTAGCTAAGGAAATTCCCGCTTTTGATGTGGAATATCGCACCGAATTAGATAATGGTGAACGGCGCTGGATTCGCTCCAGGGGGGTGGCTCTTTGGGATGAACATAACCAGCCCGATCGCATGGTGGGATTTCATACTGATGTGACAGACCGTAAAATGGCTGAACCGGCTCTCCGGGAAGGGGCGGAACAAGAACGCTCTATTCTGCAAATGGTTCAGCAAATGCGAAAAACTTTGGAACTAGAGCAGATTTTTAGTGCTACTACTGGGGAACTTAGACAGGCTTTAAATTGCGATCGCGTTTTGGTTTATCGCTTCCGGGAAGACTGGAGTGGAGAATTTATGGCCGAGTCCGTGACTGAAGGTTGGGTGCAACTTACCGCCACACCTCTGAAAACGAAAAATGTGCTTTTCGGGTCATGAATCATCACTGTGTGATTTCCGATACCTATTTGCCACAAAATCAAGGTGGTATTTATGGCAAAGGAGTCACTTATAGATGTGTTAATGATATTTATGAAATGGGTTTCGATGGTTGTTATCTGGAATTATTAAAACAGTTTCAAGCTAGGGCTTATATTATTACCCCGATTTTTTCCGGCTATCAACTTTGGGGATTATTGGCAGTCTATCAGAATTATCATCCCCGCAGTTGGACGACTGCTGAAATTCACACAGTCACACAAATTGGCTCTCAGTTGGGGGTGGCTGTTCAACAGGCGGAATTGTTGGCACAAACCCAAGAACAGGCTAGACAACTGCAACAGGCTAAAGAAATCGCCGATGCGGCTAATCGAGCTAAAAGTGAGTTTTTGGCGAATATGAGCCATGAGTTAAGAACTCCTTTAAATGCGATTTTGGGGTTTGCTCAACTGATGTCTACTAACCAGAATCTGGCTCCCGAAAAACGTCAACATATTGAGATTATTAATCGGTCGGGGGAGCATCTTCTCGGTCTGATTAATGATATTTTGGAAATGTCTCGGATTGAGGCAGGGGGGGCGACTCTTCAGGTGAATGCTTTTGATTTATATGACTTTCTGAAAAGTTTAGAGGATTTCTTTAAATTGCGGGCTACTTCTAAAAATTTACATCTGATTTTTGAGCGCCCTCAAGGTTTGATTAGGTATATTAAAGCCGATGATAAAAAGTTGCGTCAGGTGTTGATTAATTTATTGGTAAATGCCATTAAGTTTACTGATGAAGGTAGTGTGACGGTTCGGGTTTCTCACCAAAACCAGGATACCTCAGATATATTAAAATTTGAAGTGGAAGATACCGGGCTGGGAATTGCTCCCGAAGACTGTGAAGGACTGTTTGAAGCCTTTGCACAAACGGAAACGGGTTTAAATGCTTCCGAGGGTAGCGGTTTGGGGTTGGCAATTGCACAGCAATTTGTCACACTAATGGGTGGTGAAATTACTGTCCGTAGTTGCCTTAACCAGGGTTCGACTTTTTCGTTTACTATTCCAGTACAAAGGACTGAGGACAAGCCGAACCCAGCGATCGCATCTATTATGGATAGGGTCATCGGTTTGGCTCCTAAGCAGGCGCTCTATCGCATTTTGGTGGTTGAAGACCGAGAAAGCAATCGTTTATTGTTGGTGGAACTCCTGAGTGTCCTGGGGTTTTCGGTCAGAGCGGCTAACAATGGCTCCGAGGCGATCGCTATTTGGCAAGAGTGGAACCCTGACCTAATTTTGATGGATATGCGAATGCCTGTCGTCAATGGTTACGAGGCTACCCGCCAAATTCGCTCTCAGCCTGGTGGTCGGGATACCGTCATTATTGCACTGACTGCTAGTGCCTTTGAGGAACAAAGACAGGATATCATGAAGGTGGGGTGCAATGATTTGCTGCGAAAACCTTTTCAGCGAGGAGAATTGCTCAGTAAATTGAGTCAATATCTGGGTGTGGAATATATTTACAATACACAGCCGGAGATGTCCTCAAATTGGAATTATTCCCAAGAAACTGACAATATATAACCATCAAAAATTCACTTAGAAGCAATCAGATAAATGCCAGAATATTGGCGGGAGCAGGTCTATTCTGCTGCGGCTCAGGGTAGTGATTTACTACTATTAGACCTGATTAAGGAAATTCCCGCTCCGTACAGTAATCTGGCTAATACAATGACAGAATGGGTGGGAAATTTTCAGTTTGATAAAGTTCTGGAATTGGTAGAAACAACCAAACCGGAAGCACCTAAGATCCAACAAATGCCGAATTGAGTGAAAATCAGTGGATACACCAAAAGCAGATATTTTAGTCGTCGATGACAAGCCGGAAAATTTACACCTTCTCTCGGAAATTTTGATGCTAGAAGGATACAATGTCCGCAAGGCTGTTAATGGTAAAATGGCTTTGATGGCCGTCAAGACGGTGCAGCCTGATTTGATTCTACTGGATATTATGATGCCGGGAATGGATGGATATCAGGTTTGTAAAGAGTTGAAAAACAATCAAACATTAGCTAAGGTTCCGGTAATATTTCTCAGTGCTTTAAATGATGTTTTTGATAAGGTCAAAGCCTTTGGTGCTGGGGGTGTAGACTATATTACTAAGCCTTTTCAAATGGAGGAGGTTCTAGTGAGGGTGCAAAATCACCTGATGCTGAAGGAGGCGGAAAAGAAAATTCTGGAGTTGAATACTGAGTTAGAAGCCAGGGTTAAAGAACGCACTCAACAATTACAAATTGCTAATTATAAATTGTTGGAAATGGCTCTACATGACCCGTTGACTAAACTGCCAAACCGGGCCTTGTTTATGGACAAGATATCCTTAGTAATTAAGAGTGTCAAAGAGGGTAATAATCATGGTTTTGCGGTGCTGTTTATGGATTGCGATCGCTTTAAGGTGGTGAACGATTCCTTGGGGCATACAGTGGGAGATGAATTGTTAATTGCTATTGGCGATCGCATTCAAAAAATACTCAAAAATAATGATTTACTCTCCCGCTTGGGAGGAGATGAATTTGCCATTATTGTACATGATGTTAATGAAATTGAACCAGTAAGGAATCTCGCCAATTCTATTCTGGAGGTGATGTCTTGTCCTTTTCAAATCTATAGCCGAGAGATTTTTATTAATATGAGTATCGGTGTGGTCCTCAGTAATAGCAACTATGAACAACCAGAACATTTATTGCGAGATGCAGATACAGCTATGTATCGTGCCAAAGCCCTAGGACGGGGACAATATCATATCTTTGACCCGGCTATGCACAAAGAAGCCCTGGATTTATTGGGTTTAGAAACTGACCTAAGACGGGCTATTGAAAATCAAGAATTAATCCCTTATTATCAGCCAATTATTAACTTAGAAACTGGTAAAATTTCGAGTATGGAAGCCTTGGTGCGTTGGCAACATCCCCAACGGGGCTTGGTCCCACCTGGTATGTTTATCCCCTTGGCTGAGGAAATGGGTATAATTACTACTATTGGAACTTTGATGCTGGTAGAAGCCTGTCATCAACTGAAAAATTGGCAGGAGCAGAAATTGGTAGATGAATCTGTTAGTATGAGTGTGAATCTCTCTGTCAGACAGTTTACCCAAGCCGATCTAATTGCAACGGTTGATGATATCCTGGCTGAAAGTGGTTTAAATCCTAAATGTCTGAGATTAGAAATGACTGAAAGTGCGATCGTCGAAAATACACAAACAGCCCGGACTATTTTAACCCAATTTCGCGATCGCCATATCGGTTTAAGTCTCGATGATTTTGGCACAGGCTACTCCTCCCTCAGTTATTTACACGCCTTCCCGGTAGATACCATAAAAATTGATAAGTCTTTTGTCAGTCTTTTAGACGGAACTCCCGAAAATATGGGGCTAATTCCTGCCATCATTGGTATTTCTAAAACTTTGAATATGGTAGCCGTAGCTGAGGGAATAGAAACCGCCGAACAACTTGCACAACTGCGAGAACTAGAATGTAATAGCGGACAAGGATATTTCTTTTCTAGGCCTTTACCAGCTACTCAAATGGCTGAACTTTTGGCGAGCAATCCTCAATGGTAAAATCAAGTCATAAAAATCGATGATTTCCGGTCAATCCAAATATATGAAATTAAAACAGATAATTTTAAGCATTCTGACTTTCATCTCTATACTCTATGTGACTTTAAGCCTGCTCGGCAGTTGGAGTCAGCCCCAAATTCAAAGCCGTCTGGAACTGTATCAGACTAATTTAATTCTCCAGGCTTCTGAGTGGCAACCACAGACCGAAGACCGGGCGAATTTGCTCACCCTACGAGATAATATTATCGGGAAAGATCCGGTTAATGCTGCCCTGAAACAATACCAAAATGTACAGGAGTCTAACTACCAAAATTTACAGCGACTACAACCCAATCAACCCTCACAATTTTCGCGGGGAGAATTAGCACAGACCATAGGTGAGTTAGAATTGCGAATTGGTATTATCCAAGCGGTGCTGGGAGACTCCCAAAAGGCGATCGCTACTTGGGAATCGCTAATTTCTGAAAATGGTAACTATCCCACCAGTGACACAGCGGAAGTATTAGTAGGACTCTGGACAGAACCACCAGATATAGTAGCTGATGCCGAAGATATTTTACAGGCAAATTTAGAGGGTTGGTTCAGTTTTCAAACTTTAGCCCAACTCTACACTTTACAAAACCGTGAAGATGTCTTACAACAACTAAATAATCAACAGCAGAAAACGTCAGAAAATGCCGTCTATAAATTAGCCATTGTTTCCGCTATTCCTGGCTTTGGGTTGGTGTCGGGAATTATCCTATCCATCATTTTAGCAGTGCAATGGTTCCTGAAACGTGAACAGGCAATTATCAACCGTAATGCTGATGTTGAATGGTCTGTTCCTTGGACTGCGGAAACGATTGTGCAAGTGTTTGTTTTAGGTTTTTTCCTAGTTGGACAGTTATTAATCCCATTGATTTTCCAACTCCTCGGTTTAAGACCGGCGGCGGGAGATGTGAGACTGCAAGCCTTTTATATCCTCATAACTTATATGATTTTAGTGGGTGGTGGCTTGGGGGTTTTATATCTGTCTATCAAATCATTTTTCCCTCTCCCGGAAGGTTGGTTTAGGTTCAAATTATGGGATAGTTGGTTATTATGGGGTTTCGGTGGCTATTGTGTAGCTTTACCCTTAGTGATTTTAACTTCCTTAGTCAATCAAAGATTATGGGATGGTCAAGGGGGAAGTAATCCGATATTACCCATAGCTTTAGAAAATCGAGATCCGGTAGCTTTAGGGATATTTTTCTTTACCGCTTCTATAGCAGCACCTTGGTTTGAGGAGGTGTTATTTAGGGGGTTTCTGTTACCGTCCCTTACCCGCTATTTTTCCCTGTGGGGTGCAATTATAGCCAGTGGGTTGCTGTTTGCTGTGGCTCATTTGAATGTCTCGGAAATTTTGCCTTTATTCGTGTTAGGAATTGTCCTGGGATTTGTCTATACACGATCGCGTAATCTCTGGGCTCCTATGTTATTACACAGTTTATGGAATAGCGGCACCTTAATAAGTTTGTATATCTTAGGAAGTGGCGCTAATTAGTCTATAATAAAGCCCCAGAAGTCAAAGATCTGGGGAATCTTCCGAGGAATAATCCCTGGTCGGATAGCCTCGCCGCCGCATACCCTTAGAAGCGATCGCCAATAATAAACCCGTGAGTAGGGATAACTCCAAATGAGTGTACCAAGTCGCCACCCCCAAGGACAGCAAAGCGATCGCACCAACCATCAAAACCTGAATTCGCCTAGACATAAAAAATCACAAACCCAACCATTCAATTATAATAGTCATTCAACTGATAGACCATTATCGATAAGTTATCCCTAATATCAAACCATGACCACAAAACCCCGCCATTACCATATCACCACTTTCGGATGTCAAATGAACAAAGCCGACTCCGAACGTATGGCAGGCATTTTAGACGAAATGGGGTTAACCTTCGTTGAAGACCCAAACCAAGCTGATATCGTCCTTTACAACACCTGTACCATTCGCGATAACGCCGAACAGAAAGTCTACTCCTACCTGGGGAGACAAGCGAAACGGAAACAGGAAAATCCGAACCTGACCCTAATTGTAGCGGGATGCGTCGCCCAACAGGAAGGAGAAGCACTCCTGCGTCGGGTTCCCGAACTGGATTTGGTCATGGGACCCCAACACGCCAACCGTCTCCAAGACCTATTAGAGCAAGTATTTGAGGGTTCCCAGGTGGTCGCGACTGAACCGATTAATATTGTGGAAGACATCACCAAACCTCGCCGAGATAGCAATATCACCGCCTGGGTGAATGTAATTTATGGTTGCAACGAACGCTGTACCTATTGCGTAGTTCCCAACGTCCGAGGAACCGAACAGTCCCGCACCCCGGAAGCTATCCGGGCGGAAATGGAAGAATTAGCCAGGGCGGGTTATAAAGAAGTTACACTGCTGGGACAAAATATTGATGCCTATGGTCGTGACCTCCCCGGTTCTACCCCAGACGGTCGTCACCAACACACTTTGACAGACCTGCTCTATTATGTGCATGATATACCCGGTATTGAGCGTATCCGTTTCGCTACCAGTCATCCTCGCTATTTCACAGAAAGGTTAATTCGCGCCTGTGCGGAACTTCCCAAGGTGTGCGAACATTTCCATATCCCGTTTCAGTCGGGGGATAATGATGTGCTAAAGGCCATGGCGCGGGGATACACCCATGAAAAATATCGTCGGATTATTAATACTATTCGCGAGTATATTCCCGATGCGTCAATTAGTGCTGATGCGATCGTCGGGTTTCCGGGAGAAACAGAGGCGCAGTTTGAGAATACCCTAAAACTGGTTGATGATATTGGTTTTGACCTGTTGAACACGGCGGCTTATTCCCCCCGTCCGGGAACTGGGGCGGCGTTGTGGGAAAATCAGCTTTCTGAGGAGGTGAAAGCCGATCGCCTACAACGGTTAAACCGACTGGTGAATGTGAAGGCTATGGAAAGATCCCAAAGATACCGCGATCGCATTGAGGAGGTATTAGTCGAAGGCACAAACCCCAAAGACCCCAGCCAGGTGATGGGACGTACCCGTGGTAATCGTCTGACGTTTTTTAAAGGGAATTTGGCGGAACTCTCAGGTGAACTGGTGAAAGTGAAGATTATAGAGGTGCGGGCATTTAGCCTCACCGGAGAACCTATTGAGTTATATGTGACCCTATGAATACTAAAATTTTTAAAACAATCGGTTTTGTCTCTCTGCTGGGGATGGTTTGGGTAAGTGCGATCGCTTGTCAGAAAAACCCTCAAGCCCAAAATAATGCCATTCAGGTCGCCCCAGCCGGTCCTATGCCTACAGTAACTCAAAATCCCCCTTCTCTGGCGCAACCGGGTCAGGGGGGTATGAATTTACCGAGACCCAGAGATAATGGCGATTATACCCGTTCAACTCATACCACCTGGGAAGTGACAGACAGAGACCCCAACGGTTTAAACTGTCGCATGGCTAATAATCTCAGCAGCTATAACCAACTTCTGGCTAACCAGGGTCAGGTGACTATGAATATCAAAAACTGGCCAGTAGTTGGCACGATCAAACAAGGACAGGATTTTGAGATTAATCTGGGTCCGGCCGGATTTGGTATTGTTTATGATAACGAAAACCAACCCTGGATGTATGTTGAACGTACTGATGAACAAGGGGCCGCGAGTAATTGTTTTGTGCGGGCTAACCATCGTTTTGTACAACCGATCGCCACTCAGAATGTCTTATGATTAAGCCCTCCTGGGTGAGGACGGGTTGATTGATATTGTCGGTGGTGGATATTTAGGAACCCACCCCGACATTTGTGCTAATTTTGTTGACTTCCTGATTGTTTCAGATAGCCTCATAGAGGTTCATCACATCAGCGATCGCCATACGAGAATAAGCCCCCAAAGTCAGAGGGGAGGTGTGATCATGTTCCAGGTGATCCGCCGCCGCACAGGCGATCATCGCCGCATTATCAGTGCAGAATTTCATCGGAGGGAACAAAACCCTTAAATGGTTTTCCTTAGCCGCTTCCTGTAACAAATGACGGAGGCGACTGTTAGCAGCAACTCCCCCCCCAACCGTAATAGTATCCAATTGGTAATTGAGGGCGCAGGCGATCGCTCGTTTGGTTAACCCCCTGGCAACTGTATCCTGAAAGCTGGCTGCCAGGTCTGCCACGGGCAGTTCGACCCCTTTTTGGTTGAATTTATCCACCAAACGTAAGACAGCCGTTTTCAGGCCGCTAAAGCTGGAATCATAGGGATGATAGCCGCCCCCAGGTAGGGAAATGCGACCCTCTGGGAGAGGGAAGGCTTGGGGGTTCCCACTGGCTGCAAGGCGATCGATAACCGGGCCGCCTGGATAACCGAGGTTGAGTAAACGAGCCACCTTATCAAAGGCTTCTCCCGCCGCATCATCGCGGGTTTGACCCAAAGTTTCATACTGACCACAACCGATGACCCGAATTAAACTGGTGTGGCCCCCAGAAACTAATAAACAGAGAAATGGTGGTTTTAAATCCGGTTCACTGAGGTAGGACGCATAAATGTGACCTTCTAGGTGATGGACTCCTAAAAATGGCTTCTGGTGAACCATCGCTAAACTTTTCGCCGCTGTGATTCCCACTAATAGCGCTCCCACTAACCCCGGAGCGCAGGTAGTAGCGATCGCATCAATATCAGTCCAGTCCTGATTAGCTGAACTTAGTGCTTCGGTAATTAGGGGGTTGACCATTTCCAAATGTTGCCGGGAGGCCACCTCTGGCACTACCCCCCCATAGGGGCGATGAATAGGGATTTGAGAAGCCACCACATTACTGCAAACTTTACGATTCTTTACAATTGCTACCCCTGTTTCGTCACAACTTGTTTCAATTGCTAAAACTGTTGCCATTGGCTGATAAATTTAATCATAAGATTGAGTTACATCTAGTAGCTTATCCCCAGAAAGAGATTAAATGGGTGTCAAGAGTCTGAATTCAAAGTAAGATGGCTCCTAAGCCCTTAATCCGTTGGGATTGTACAAAAAACTTATTGTTTTGTAACAAAAGGAAACAAATCTATGCGACGATTGTTGGCTCTAGTTCTCGCTCTCGGTCTTTGGTTCGGTGGTAGCGCAGCCGCCGAGGCTTATAACCTAACTCCCTGCTCCGATTCGGCTGCATTTCAGCAACGGGCCCAAACTTCTATCGCCCGCAGTGCTAACCCAGACCAAGCTAAAGCTCGGTTCGAGCGCTATTCCCAAGAACTCTGTGGCGAAGATGGCCTACCTCACCTGATTACAGATGGTAGCCTGTCCCACGCTGGCGATTTCTTAATCCCCAGTGTTCTATTCCTGTATATCGCCGGATGGATTGGTTGGGTAGGTCGTTCTTACCTCCAGTATGCTCAGAAAGATAAAAAGCCCACCGAAAAGGAAATCATTATCGAAGTTCCCAAAGCTGTGCAATTGATGCTGGGTGGATTTCTCTGGCCTCTGGCTGCTCTCAAAGAAATGACCACCGGGGAAATGTTTGCTAAGGATAATGAAATCACCGTTTCTCCTCGCTAAGAGATTCGCGGATGTAGCTCAAGCCTTTGGCGGTTTAGTTTAAGGGAATTTTTCCCAAATTGTATCGAATGTTTGGCATATCAATTAGGAGACTCAATTCATGCAGGACTTTTTGAAATATTTGTCTACTGTGCCAGTTTTGGCAGCGGTTTGGCTGTTAATTACTGCTGGTATTCTGATCGAATTTAATCGGTTTTTCCCCGACCTTCTGTTTCATCCCCTCTAGGGATTAGAACCGGAAAAATGGGCAGGTTGCCCTAAGTGGCGATCGCATCATTAACAAGAGATTGATATTTATAGGGGTGATGATAAATTGCCCCTATAATATTGTCCTGGTCTACCTGCTCCCTAGTGGGATTATTGACCATAATAAAAATCACTTATTTTTCTGATTCCGTATCGATGAAATCCTACACTGCTGCCGCGATCCAAATGACCAGTCTGCCTGATTTGCAGAAAAATTTGTCAGAAGCTCGCGATTTAATTGAACTAGCTATTCGTCAAGGCGCTGAATTAATTGGCTTACCCGAAAACTTCTCGTTTATGGGTGAGGAAGAAGATAAACTTATGCAGGGTTCAGAAATTGCCGAAGAAACCGAAAAATTTTTGAAAACTACCGCCCAACGTTTTCAGGTAACCCTTTTGGGTGGAGGGTTTCCCGTTCCCAAAGGAGAAGGTAAAGTCTGCAATACCGCCTTGTTAGTAGACCCCACAGGTCAGGAGTTAGCACGATATGAAAAAGTGCATCTTTTTGATGTCAATGTACCTGATGGAAATACTTACTGCGAGTCCGCCACAGTGAAAGCTGGGACCGATTTCCCACCTGTTTATAATTCCCCAGAATTGGGTCAGTTGGGTTTATCTGTATGTTATGACGTGCGGTTTCCAGAATTGTATCGGCATTTATCTAAACAGGGAGCCGAGGTGTTATTTGTTCCCGCCGCCTTTACCGCCTATACCGGGAAAGACCACTGGGAAGTTTTGCTAAAAGCTAGAGCGATCGAAAATACTTGTTATGTGATTGCTCCCGCCCAAACTGGTTGTCACTATGGCCGCCGCCACACCCACGGTCACGCCATGATTATTGATCCTTGGGGAATGATACTAGCTGATGGGGGAGATCAGCCAGGAGTCGCCTTAGCTGATATTGAACCCACCCGCCTCCAACAGGTCCGTCGCCAAATGCCATCCCTGAAACATCGGGTATTTTAGCACATCAGCCACTAAGGTGCGTCAGTTGCCGATTATTGATTGTTCACCAGTCGCTTAATACATTGCCCTCACCCTAAATCTGGATCCCAGAGAGGGAGAGGGACTTTGAGAGGTGATCAGATGATTTCTGAACAGGCTGTATTGATTGGCGAGGCGGGTTCTGACGCACTCCATGAGACTGGGTGATTGGGAAATAATTTGAGACTCGTAACCTATGTATAACTAATACAAAAGTTGATTTATCCTTTTTATAACTCTATGCGAACCCACTTTTCGCTACAGTAGACAGGAACGAGTTTTCACAAAATGGATGGTTCTATCAGTTTTGGGGATAATCTCCCCATTTTCCATGTTTTCATCTTTAGGAGTTGATCCCGTGCCACTGTTGGCAAACACCATCGAGGGAATTAGCGAAGCTCCCGAGGCTGATGGGAATATGGTGTTATTGGCGGTACTACTCAGCCTAATTGCCATTTATACAGCCAGTAAAGTTGGTGGCGAGTTCTTCAACTGGTTAGGATTTCCCCCAGTTTTAGGAGAATTAGTCGGCGGGGTAGTCATTGGTATTTCAGCACTGCACTTAGTCGTATTTCCTGAAGGTGGTGTCGGCGCTTCTGACTCCGTGATCATGCAAATACTGTCATCGACAGCAGGGTTAGATATCAGTGCTGCTGGAGCCACCTTTGAGGCTCAAAGTGAGGTGATCTCAGTTCTCGCTGAAATTGGTGTGATCGTCCTACTATTTGAAATTGGCTTAGAATCCAATATTCGTGAACTGCTGGAAGTAGGGGTTCAATCCCTAGTGGTGGCAATTGTGGGGGTCGTGGCTCCATTTTTCGCCGGAACCATTGGCTTAATTCTCATCTTTAATGTTCCGCCTGTGGCTGCAATTTTCGCTGGTGCCGCTTTGACTGCTACCAGTATCGGGATTACCTCCCGTGTGTTAGCTGAAATTGGCCGCTTGTCTTCTAAGGAAGGTCAAATTATTCTCGGCGCGGCGGTCATGGATGACATCCTCGGAATTATTGTCCTAGCGGTGGTGGCTAGTTTAGCCAAAACCGGAGAAATCGATGTTACTAACATTATCTTCCTGATTATCAGTGCCACTGTGTTTCTGGTGGGTGCAATTTTATTGGGAAGGTTCTTTAATGATACTTTTGTGACTCTGGCTCAACAGTTCAAAACCCGTGGTCGGATTGTGATTCCGGCTTTTATTCTGGCGCTGTTGCTGTCCTATATCGCTGCCGCTATTGGTTTAGAGGCGATTTTGGGTGCTTTTGCTGCGGGGTTAGTCTTGGATGAAACTGACCCAGGAAAGGAACTCGAAGAACTTACTAGACCGATTTCTGATGTGCTGGTACCGATATTTTTTGTTACCGTTGGGGCGAAAACTAATTTAGAGGTTCTTAATCCTGCTGTTCCTGACAACCGCCAGGGACTCGTGATTGCTTCTTTTCTGATTGTTGTGGCAATTTTCGGAAAAGTTATCTCTGGGTTTAGCGTCTTTGGCGTGGAGAATATCAACCGATTGGCGATCGGGGTCGGTATGATTCCCCGGGGCGAGGTCGGTTTGGTATTTGCAGCCGTAGGCTCTGACAGTGGCGCTTTGTCGCCTTCTCTGGATGTCGCAATTATCTTGATGGTGATTCTGACTACTTTTGTGGCTCCGCCTTTGTTGCGGGTGGTGTTCCGTGATGATGAACCGACGGCTACGGAACCGGAAACTACTGCTTGAACTAAAATAGCGACCCACTCAGCCACGATAGAAACAGGTGGGGGTTCAATGGCCAAGATTGTGGCATGATCCTACCATGGGGTGTATGGGGGCAAAAGTTCCCGCCACACCCCACCCCCACCTCGCTGTCTTTGGGTGAGGGAGCATGATTTAATCTCAAATTAGGTTAACATTTGACGGCAATACGGTATAATACCAAGTATGGTGCGAGACCTTCGGGTATGAAATAGAGCTGAAATGGGCGAAATAACTACCCGGTGAGGACTTCAACCCCTTGGTTGATTGGGTCACATCCCTGACCATCCCATAACACAGCCGGATTTTTTTGCCCACCTTCGAGACTTCCAATATGGCCAGTCAGGTGAAGCGTCTAATCAGGTCTAAGACTGCCCGCGCCATGCTGACATGGGCGCATTATCGATTCAAACTAACCCTGAGACATAAGCGCGGAAATAACTGAACAGTTGTAGATGTGACCGAAGAATACACCAGCAAAACCTGTACTCACTGTGGTCATGTCCATTCCCAGCTAGGTGGCTCAAAAGTGTTCCGATGTCCTGAGTGCGGGTTCACTCTACCACGGGACTGGAACGGTGCTTTTGGAATCTTTCTAAAAGCTTTGCGGGATACCGCCTCTGTTACCTTAACGGGTAATAGTGCTATCGTCGCATTGTCCGGGAACAACCGGAAAAATGTCGCGTAAATGTATCAGCTTCATTAGTCAATCCTTAAAATATTCTGAATTTATGTTGATCGCTCGGTTCGATAAAACCGGGCTTTTTTTCTTTTCTAGTTAGGCTGTTGGTGATTAGCGGGGGATTCACTGGTTCCGAACCTGATATTTCGAGAAATATTTTTGTATGGTAATCTATATGGGTAAAGAGCATGATTTAATCTCAAATTAGGTTAACATTTTACGGCAATACGGTATAATACCAAGTATGGTGCGAGACCTTCGGGTATGAAATAAAGCTGAAATGGGCGTGGGGACTACCCGGTGAGGACTTCAACCCCTTGGTTGATTGGATCGCATCCATGGCCATCCCATAACACAGCCTGATTTTTTTGCCCACCTTCGAGACTTCCAATATGGCCAGTCAGGTGAAGCGTCTAATCAGGTCTAAGACTGCCCGCGCCATGCTGACATGGGCGCATTATCGATTCAAACTAACCCTGAGACATAAGCGCGGAAATAACTGGAACCACAGTTGTAGATGTGACCGAAGAATACACCAGCAAAACCTGTACTCACTGTGGTCATGTCCATTCCCAGCTAGGTGGCTCAAAAGTGTTCCGATGTCCTGAGTGCGGGTTCACTCTACCACGGGACTGGAACGGTGCTTTTGGAATCTTTCTAAAAGCTTTGCGGGATACCGCCTCTGTTACCTTAACGGGTAATAGTGCTATCGTCGCATTGTCCGGGAACAACCGGAAAAATGTCGCGTAAATGTATCAGTTACGCTATGGCGAAAGGTGGTTGGCCAAAGCATCAAGTAGCTGACTATAGCTATATTGTAGTAAGCAGTTGAATAAGCCACCAGAATGGGCTCAACAATAGCGCTTTTAACCTAACTGTTAAAGGCTCAATGAGTGACACATAATCTGGCGTGATTACTTCACTTCAGATGATGCCATACTCAGAAACTTCGGGCTATTGCCAGATTTTTCGGGTTTAAATTTATCTGTTGTCGGATACAATTACTTACGCAATACGAATAGGGTTCGGCTTGAGTTATATAACTGGCCATCCATACCTGGGGACAAAATTATGAAACATACCCTTTCTGTTTTAGTTGAAGATGAGGCGGGTGTTCTGACGCGCATTGCTGGTTTGTTTGCTCGTCGTGGATTTAATATTGAAAGCCTGGCTGTTGGACCTGCTGAAAAATCTGGGGTTTCCCGAATTACGATGGTGGTCCCTGGGGACGATCGCATTATTGAGCAGTTGACTAAGCAACTCTACAAGCTGATTAATGTTCTCAAGGTACTTGATATTACTGAGGTTCCCTGTGTGGAACGGGAGTTGATGTTATTGAAGGTTAACTCCCCTAGCAGTGCTATTCGTTCCGAGATTATTGAGTTGGCTCAGATTTTTCGCGCGCGGGTGGTTGATATTGGGGATGACTCCCTGACTATTGAGGTGGTCGGAGACCCTGGTAAAATGGTGGCGATCGTTCAGGTATTGAGTAAATTTGGCATCCGCGAAATTTCTCGGACTGGTAAAATCGCCCTCACACGGGAGTCCGGCGTTAATACCGAATTCCTCAAGAGTCAACCCGCTGAACCTAAGTTTTAACTTCCACCAAAACCCTCACCCCTGGTGGCTTTTCCAGGTCCTGGGGGCTGTTTTGATCAAAAAAAGTTGATTTTTAAGTCATATTTTGCCATTGATCAGCTACAATATGATTAGTCGCCTCCCCCATAGTGCTGGTGGAGGTGTGGGGTTGTTATGTTTTTAAACAGTATGGACGAACATAATTGCGGGACTATTTATGATGAACTGGTCGAAATACTTAATCAGTTAGAATTGGGATGGATCGCTGAACAGGTAGAGGAGATTTTAACGGCTGGAAAAACGGTTGAGGAAATGGTTATGGGGAGAAAATCCCCTGACCTCAAATTGGCGTATTATAGCCCCCAGGAACAGTTATCAATGCTGATTGATGCTATCGATCGCACTGTGATTTCTGGGGTGGAAATGGAGCAAGAAATAGCGGCTCTATTAGATAATCAAGGACTGACTACAGATTTCCAATCAGAAATATGCTGGCATTCAACCCTAGCACAAACGGGGGAATTTGTCAAGTTTTATCAGCCGGAAATTTTAGAAAGATTAGCCGCGGCTGAACAGGTCAGAAAAACCCTAGGAAAGTTGCGGGTCAATTCCGCCAAAAATCCGCCATCATTGTTGACGGAAATTAAGGGAAATTTAGAGGCGATCGTTAACCCAAATCTCAGGAGATATCAACAACTGAGGAACCTGTTTAATTGTTACATATTTAATATCTTGGTGACAGGGGCAAAAAATGAGGGAGGTAAAGTCAGTTATAAGGATGTAACGAAACAGGCTACAGATAGGTTAATATTTCGTCAACGTCCGGGGAAAATCTATGAGCAAATACAGCCCTATACTCACGGACTTATTGAATTTGCCAATAAGCCACCTTTAGAAATACATATCGGGGTGAAAGTCCACGGGCGGCTGCGAGTTTTGTATGATTGCGATATCTGCGTATTATATAAAATGGAGGCGGATGCTTGTCGAAATAACGGGCGGGAACCTCGCGCGTCGCGGATTTTATTGGGGGTTAATTGTGAATATTCTGCCTCCCAATTACAGCCAGAAGTAGCCCAAGCGTTTTTATCTTTAGCCTCGGAGTTACGGGTAGCGGGAGATTGTTATTTTGTGTCGAATAGTGTGTCAGAAGTAGCGGGGAAGTTGTTAGCGAGTCGGAAGCGAAAATGGGAGTGTGGTATAATTCCGGGTGATGTTAATAATGTACATAGATTGATGTACGGGTTTCAGACAATTTTTAAAGATTTTCAGGCGAAAAGTTAATGATGAATGAGATTTTTTGGGAAATTCATAGGGATTTATTGAGGGAAAGTCCGGGGGGTGATGAGTATACTAGACAAGGGTTTAGGATGCTACCAAGTTTGTCTCAACGGAAGATTTTAGATATAGGTTGTGGTCCGGGGTCGTCCACTCTGGAATTAGCGAGATTAACGGATGGAGAAATTACGGCGATCGATATTCATCAACCTTATTTAGACAGTCTTAAACAAAAGGCGATCGCCGAAGGTTTTGGGGAGAGGATAACCTGTTTAAATCAAAGTATGTCATCCCTAAATTTTCCGCCATCTAGTTTTGATATTATTTGGGCTGAGGGTTCCATCTATATTATGGGTTTCGAGACGGGATTAAAGCAATTAAAATCCTATCTCAAATCGGGTGGTTATATGATGGTGAGTGAGTTAGTGTGGTTACGGGATAATCCACCGTCGGAGGTTTATGATTTTTGGCAAGCTGATTATCCAGCCATGAAAAATCTATGGGAGTTATCGGAGATTATTGCTAATTGCGGATATGAAATAATTAACCAATTCACGCTACCAGAGAGGGGTTGGTTAAATTACTATAACCCCTTGGAGGAGAGGATTAATCATCTGTATAGAATTTATCAAGACAATCAGGAGGGGTTGAAAATTTTAGACATGGAAAAACGGGAGGTGGAAATATATCGCGAGTATCACGAATGGTATGGATATGAATTTTTTATCCTCCACAACCCCTAAGAAAAAGGGAACCGACGGGGTAATGTATCAGGAATTATGAATCATTTGGGTAACTTGAGAGGTTACCCATTGAATCACCTGAGAACCCAAACTTACATGGTCTAGTAAATCGATTTCCCTAATCCCAGTAGGACTGGTGACATTAACTTCTGTGAGATAACCACCAATGACATCAAGACCGACGAAATATAGTCCGGATTCAATTAATTTGGGGGCAACTCGGCGACAAATATGCAACTCTCGATCGCTTATTTTAGTTTGAGCGACGCGACCGCCGACGGCCATATTTCCCCGAAACTCTTTACCAGTAGGAATGCGATTAACAGCCCCAATAGGTTCACCATTTAACAAGATAATGCGTTTATCGCCATCTTTGGCGGCGGGTAAGTAGGTTTGAATCATGACAGGTTCAACACCTTGGCGGGTGCTAATTTCCACGAGGGAATTAAAGTTGCGATCGTCTGGTTCCAGAAACAAAATACCCTCACCCGCCTTACCACCCAAAGGTTTTAAAACTGCTGCGCCCTCATGTTCGACAAATTCCCGAATCACCTTTTTTTTGCGGCTAACAATAGTTTTAGGAATGACATCAGCAAACTGGAGGGCATACATTTTTTCATTAGCAGCGCGTAACCCTTGGGGAGCATTAACGGTTAAAGTTTTGGTGGGGTCGATATAGTCGAGAATATAAGTGGTATATAGGTAAGAAACAGTTACGGGGGGGTCAACCCGCATAAACACTGCATCCATGGCTTCTAAGGGCTGTAATGTGGAAGCGCCCAACTCAAACCAGGGGGAGTTGACCACCCAAGTCTGATCTCGCCTAGTAATAGGAGTCAAATGAAGGGAGGTGAGGGTTCCCCAGGCTTTCCCAGCAATTACACTTAGTTGATGGCTTTGAGTAATCCAAATTTCATGACCCATTACTTGGGCGGCTTCCATGATAGCAACAGTGCTATCGTGGGCGGGATTTAGATTAGCGATGGGGTCAATAATAAAAGCAAATTTCATTAATGATATTAATAAAAGTTATCAGGACGACCCCCAGACTGCTGCTGGGGGTTTTGTTAAACTAAGCGCTAAGTAGGGAATCAAGCTGACCTTGGGCTTCTAAGGCGTGGAGGTCATCACAGCCACCAATATGGCGACCATTGATGAAGACTTGGGGAACAGAACGCCGTCCATTGGATTTAGCAGCCATGCGATCGCGAGATTCTTCATCTCCATCAATCACATATTCGGTAAACTCCCAGCCTTTGCGTTTGAGGAGAGCCTTAGCTCGTAAACAAAATGGACAGCTACTCCAAGTATAGATTTCAATGGAATTAGTCATAGATGTCTTAGGGAGATGATTAATATTTCTTAATATATTGAGTTAATTAGGCTTTGTCAACGAGACCACCCTGGGAACAGGGTGGCCATAAATCAGTTTATAGATTAGCTGACGGCTTGCAATACACTGGCATATAAGCCAGGGGCGTAGGCTTCAAAGACTTTTCCGGTTTCAGAACAGGTAATCATTAAATAGTCACAGGTGTGACACTGGGTTTTAATGACTGTATTGCTGCGATAGCGTTCGGCGTAAGAACCGCAATTCGGACAACGGATGATTTGTTTGGTAGACATTTAAAATGGTTTTTTTACTGGGTTTAAATTTGGCGCTAATTAACCCCAAAATTTGTCGGGTAATTCCTGACTATTTAGCCAGATTACCACGACATTAAGAGGAGATATTTAACGGATGGTTAGTAGCAGGCAAAAAAAATGAAAGAACGGATAACTGTATTGAGCTACTGACTAATTATGCCAGAATTTGAACCGGGTAGCAATAGCGACTAATTAGGAATACCTTGATCCCGAACGGTAAATCATGATGATTGAGGGATGGGGTTGAGGGAAGAAGGGCGATAATTGGGGGATTATAGCTGTTGTGATTAAATTTTGGGTGCGAATTTTTGTCGATCGCAGTTTTCCAAATTAATAAAGATTTAAGATTTGCATAACTATCCAGAGAGGGAAACTCAGGATTTCTCGACCTGGAGGACAAGGCGATCGAGTTGGTGTTGCATCTGAGTTTTGACCAATTGGTAACAGGACTCGACATAATCACGATCGCCCGCCGCCTCTCGACCATAGCGTTGAAAGACAATAGGTTCACAGATGCGAATATAGATTTCCCCTGGTAAAGGGATATTAGGCAAAGGACCAATACTTAACCCCCAGGGGAGTCCCAAATAAATGGGGAACACTTCCGGGTCAATATCGAGTAACCAAGGCATCCCCAAATCATGGAGGATCTTAGCCTGTTGATAACAATCAGCGAGGACAATGAGGGTATCATGGGCTCCATGGGAAATGAGGGGAACAATAGGAGACCCGGTGCGTAAGGCCAATTTAATAAACCCACGCCGCCCAGCAAAATAAATCTGATTTCTCATATTGTGGGGGCGAAACACATCTTCTGGCCCCCCTGGATAAACCAAAACGGGATAATCTGCTTGTAAGGCGGCGATCGCCATTCGGGGATGGGCGCGAATAGCACCACACCGCACGGCTTGAGTAGCAACTGTGGGGGACATTTCCCAGACTTTGGGGTGCATTAAACCATATAGAGGGCGATCGCAGCCAAAGCGATCGGCCCAACCATATAAACCCATGTGCATATCTGGTGCAGCCAAGCCACCATTATGGGAACCGACAATTAACATTCTCCCTGAGTCTCGAAGATGCTGCCAGCCGTCCATTTTGACCCGAAAATAGTGCTGGTAAAACCATCCCAAAACTGGCATTAGCGATCGGACAAACTCAGGATCTCGTCCATGTAAGGACCAACCATCTAGGTATGGTGGTGATGGTGGGGCATAATTATTATCGGTATGATGCTCGGTATGATGCTCGGTATGATGCTCGGTATGATTATCGGTAAATCGGTTCAAGGTTATCGACTCCCAGTAGCAACTAGATTCAATCAAGATCTTCCCTTTTCCAGATGCGGAAAACGCCGCGATGGGGTTATCATCGGCCCTAAAGTCTGAGGATATGCAGAATATGCTTGATCTCAACCAAGATGATACCGCAATGGCTCAGGTGTTGGCGGAGTCGCAGACGATCGCCGTTTATGGTCATTCCGACAAACCCTCGCGCCCTAGTTACATGGTGGCTGAATTTTTGCGAAACCGGGGCTATCGGGTCTATCCGGTGAATCCTTTATTGACAGAGGTCAACGGTCAACCTTGTTATCCGAATTTGCAGGCGGTCCCGGAAACGATTGATATTGTCAATGTTTTTCGAGGTTCGCAATATCTGCCAGAAATTGTTGATGAGGCGATCGCCGTTGGCGCGAAAACCGTCTGGGGTCAGTTGGGAATCAGCCACCCAGAAGCCAGTCAAAAGGCTTTAGATGCCGGGTTAAACCTAGCTATGAACATTTGTATTAAGATTGAGATCGAGCGTCTTCATATAAGCAAAAACCGATGAATCAGGCTGAAACTATACCCCCCCAATCACCGAAATCTTTACCCCCGGCGGTAGTGATCACCGAGAAGTTAGGTAAATTTTACCGGACGGGATTTTGGATGAATCAAAAAATTGAATCCCTGATTAATTGTAGTCTGAGTATATATCAGGGGGAAACTTTTGGGCTTTTGGGACAAAATGGAGCCGGGAAAACGACTTTATTTAAAGTGTTACTAGGTTTGGTGCGTCCCACTTCTGGCGCAGCTTATTTATTGGGGAAACCTATTGGCGATCGCCAAGTCAAACAGCGGGTAGGTTATTTGCCAGAAAACCCCTATTTTTATGACTATCTGACCGGGTGGGAATTTTTAGAGTTGGCGGCGGAACTTTTCCAAATCCCGAAAGCAGTTAGTCGCCAAAGGATTCCCGAATTATTGGATTTAGTCGGACTGGCAAAATCAGCCGCCATCAAAAAACAGATGCGACAGTATTCTAAGGGAATGCTACAACGGATTGGCATGGCTCAAGCCTTAATTAATGACCCGGAAATAGTATTTTTAGATGAACCAATGTCCGGTCTGGATCCGATGGGTCGTTATCAAATCCGAGAGATTATTTTATCACTCAAACAGCAAGGAAAAACCATATTTTTTAACAGTCATGTCCTGTCAGATGTGGAGAAAATATGCGATCGCGTTGCCATTTTATCACGAGGAGCACTCATTTCCATCGGTTCTTTGGATGAATTATTAGGAATCACTGAAACCTATTCCGTGAGTGGCAAAGGTGGTAATCCTCAACAACTGGAGGAATGGGTAACCAACTTGGAAATCGAACAAGACTATTGGCGCGGTAATCTGCAAGGCAACCCCCAGGAATTTATCGCCCATCTACAGGATCTCAATGCTCAACTGATATCGATGAATTTATCCCGCCTTTCCCTAGAAGAGTTTTTTATGCAACAATTAAGGGAACGGGGTATTTATTCCAGTCAATAAAACCCACAAACTGAAAAACATTGAGGAGTTATTATGTCATCTGTAGGAGTTATAATCGATCCACGGATTTTAGATGAGCTATTCGGTGTGGATACCTTACCCGCTGATCTGATTATCCCCCCAGAAGGTTCCGTCAACGGAGAAACTAATAATTCCGGTGATAATTTGGGAAATGGAACTTCCGACTTTGGGGAAACCCTGAGTAGCAATGGTTCAGTTAATGAAATTACTGTCACCGACTCAGCCGGGGAAACCGTGAGGGGGACTGGTGCCGCCGATCGCATTATTGGAGGTGACGGACCCGACTCCTTATTGGGGGGTAGCAACAATGATACCATCTATGGTAAGGCCGGTTCTGATACCCTGTTGGGAGAAGCCGGAAATGACCTATTATTTGGCAACCAAGGCCGGGATTTGCTTTATGGGGGCAATGGTAATGATACCCTCTATGGCGGTCAAGAAGCAGATACCCTCTATGGTGAAGCCGGAGATGATCTGTTGTTTGGCAATTTAGCTAATGACTGGCTGTATGGAGGGGATGGAAACGATACCCTCTTCGGTGGTAAAAACGATGATATCCTGTATGGTGGCGACGGGAATGATCTGCTGTCGGGAGACACTGGCGCTGATACTCTCATTGGTGGGGAGGGTCGCGATTCCTTTGTGGTGAGTTCCCTCAGTGGGGGAGTCAACATTCGCGAAGCCGATGTCATTATGGATTATACTCGGAGTGACGATCAAATTTTGCTCACGGGTGGTCTGCGATCTACTAACCTAGAGTTTGTCTCCGGTACTTCTGTGGGACTGGAAGGGGAACTAGAAGATAGCACCGTGATCCGACTTAGGCAAAGTTTCGATCCTAATCGCGCTTTTGTGGCTATTGTGGTTGGTGTGGATAATCTCACTTCCGCCGATTTTACCGCAATTGATCAGATCACTATTTAAGATTGATGGCCGATTTTCAGGGGTTCCTTAATTTGAATAAGCCACAGGAGTGGACTTCCCATGACTGTGTGGCAAGGGTTCGGCGTATGTTACACCTAAAGCGGGTAGGACACGCAGGCACCCTTGATCCTGCCGCGACTGGGGTGCTACCTATTGCATTGGGAAGGGCTACCCGCCTGCTGCAATTTCTGTCCTCTGAGAAAGCCTATCGGGGAGTGATTCGCTTTGGAATTACCACCGCCACCGATGACCTGGAGGGGGAAACTTTACAGGTGCGATCGGCTTCTCATTTGCAACTGGAACATATCGCCGCCCTGTTGCCTGAATTTATCGGTAAAATTGAGCAAAAGCCACCCTATTATAGTGCTATTCATGTGGGGGGGAAGCGCTTATATGAGAGAGCCAGACGGGGTGAGGTGGTGGAAGTTCCCACCCGGACGGTGGAGGTGTTTGGGTTGGATGTTTTGAGTTGGCGATCTGGGGAGTTTCCAGAGGTGGAATTGGCGATCGCCTGTGGTCCGGGAACTTATATCCGTTCTATTGCTAGGGATTTGGGGGAACGTCTGAACACTGGGGGGACTCTCGCGGGTTTAGTTCGCCTACAGTCCAGTGGGTTTAGCTTGGCAAATAGTTTGACTATCGAAGAGTTGGAAGATCTGGTCAAGCGGGAAAAGTTTAAACCCCTTGACCCCTCTCTGGCTTTGACTCATTTACAGGCGATCGCCCTAGGTTCCGAAGATGCAAAACGTTGGTGTCACGGACAGCGGGTTCCCGTCGCGGGAAATGTCGATGCCGTGTTACGGGTAGATGACCAATCCGGTCAGTTTCTCGGTATTGGACGCATTATTCAAGAACAGGATACTATGGTATTAGCTCCCCAAGTTGTCATGTTGGATAGTTGAGATGAAACAGATATTAATTGGTTTGATTAAGGGTTATAAGTCATTGATTTCTCCGGTGCTTCCTCCCGCTTGTCGCTTTTATCCCACTTGTTCAGAATATGCTATGGAAGCAATAGATCGCTTTGGCATTTTTCGGGGTGGATGGATGGCGATCGCTCGTATTTTGCGCTGTCATCCCCTTCACCCAGGCGGCTATGATCCTGTTCCCCCGAAAGATGATCATGATCATTAACAACTTTCCCCCCGCCGCCATACATCAAACATAATAATCATCCATTATTCCTGATCTTTCTTGACCGTCGATGGTATCGTTTCCTTCGCCACCATAGATAGTATCATCACCAGAACCACCGATAAGGGAATCATGTCCCTCTTCTCCCAAAATCAGGTCATTACCACCACGACCATCAATAGTGTCATTGCCAGGGCCACCATACAAAGTGTCATCACTATCCCCCCCGGTAATGATATCATCACCAGACCCTCCAGCAAAGAAATTTTGCGGCTCCGTAGCCCCTCGAAAGATTAAACTTCCGTCGGGCAATTCTTCAATTTGAGGGGTTTCAATAAACTGTGACATAGTTAGGGACTTTCCTTTTACAAAGGCTCATGGCTTAGGTCAAACTATCCATTGAGTGTAATAGTGTTAACAAGGCTGAAAAGGGTACTAACGGCTAGATGGCCTCGGGCTTGAGAATATCTGATCAGGTAATGTCCTAAATCTCATGTTTAGAAATTTTCAGCATTAGATCAAACTACTCCTATTCTCTAGGCGAGAAGCCATTCATCCGGAAAACAGTCGAATAGTTTTGCTATTGATTGCCTGATACCTTCGGCCATAGGCTGTGTGATTAATGCCATAAAAAAAAGTAGGGTTAGTAATAACCCTACTGTTAAACAAATTACTATTGAGAATCGAGGAGCAATCTGCTATTCCAAAAATGGAGGCAATACGACTTAACTCCTACGCCAAGGATTTTAACCTTAGAATAGCTCGAAATCGGAAGCTGTAATATCTGGAGAACCCAAGAACTCGGCTATTTCTTCGCCGTTGAATAGTAAAACGCCTGTGCTTTGGATGTACACTAAACCGCTTAACCCACTAGCGTCTGCGTCAGTGGCTACAGTCTGGAAGGAGTTTAAGTCATATCCGGCACCAGCGCGTAGGGCAATTATGTCTCCCTCGGCACTATTGAAGTCGGTAATGACATCGCGGGTTAGGTTAGCACTAGCAGTGATAGCAAAGGTATCAGCACCAGCACCACCTGTTAGGGTGTCGTTACCTTTGTCACCGGCTATGAAGTCATTGCCATCGCCACCGCGTATGAAGTCATTACCTTGACCACCGTATATGGTGTCATTACCGGGGCCACCTATGATGGTATCGTTGCCTTTTTCCCCAAATAGTAGGTTATTACCACCGCCACCATAGATTAAATCTTCTCCATCACCACCACGTATGATGTCATTACCAGTACCGCCGACTAGGGTATCGTTACCTTTGTCACCGGATAGGCTGTTATTACCATCACCACCATAGATTAGGTCATCACCTTGACCGCCATAGATTAGGTTATTACCTGCTATGCCATAGATGGTGTCGTTTCCTTGGTTACCATATAGTTCGTTGTCGCCTTCGCCGCCAACTATTGAGTCATTACCCTCGAAGCCGTAGATAACCATGTTGGGGTTGTCACCAGCGGTTAGGGTATCTGCGAAAGGGGTACCCTGGATGCGAATAGCCTCTGCGGTTCCCCGAATGCGGGCAGATTGGTTGGGATTACCGACTATAACGGCTCCCTCAGCTGTAAAAATGACTTGAAACTCGGTGGGGTCAACTACCTGTGACATAAGTGCTCCTCACGAAATGTTGGACAAATGAATAATTTTCGACAATTGGGATTCTACAATAGCAGTCTGGATATTCGGTAGGTTTGCCGATAAATTTAGGGTAATTTTACGGTAATTTGGCTAAAGCTGTTGACACTCCATCGGGCTAAAGCCACGAGGATTCTTTAGAGGAGATAACCAACAAATGTTAGTCATTGCTCGTAACAACCACATGGCCGTACCGTACCTATGTACCAATACAACAACAGTCCACAAGGCGGTGTCAATGGCCGCTACACTGTTAGCTTTTGCTTTCAGTTTACTTTAGATTTATGCTTTTCACTCGCTTAACGTCTTTGCTTGTGGGGGCTGGGTCTGTAGTGCATTTGCACCGACTACCATTTCGGTAAGTCATCTTTTCAACAGGTGTCCCACCACTGGGAGTCTCACCGTACAATTAAGGTCTTAGTGGCATACTTGATTATATTCTAAAGCTAAGTAAATGTAAAGCGGTCCTAGAAGGACGGGGTTTCTACCCATTTTTTTGATGATTTGGCAAACCAGTTTTGACACTTAGTATTCCTGAACCATGCCAGCGAAACCCGGAATCTCTTTCCCTATTTGTGATAGGAAAAGACGGGAAAAGTCTGTTAGAACTAGATGGGGTTTGTTGCCGATATTACCGCTCAAACTATGATTTAAGAGAATTCCTCCAACATTATAGGGAGATCGCAAAAAATCACAACTAGCTTAACAGATAATCGTTGCCCTGGCAATAGCTGAACCAATTTTAACAAGAAACTCCTCTAAACACCCGATACACGAGCAGTTACAAACACTACATTTTTGAGGTTTGTAATTGCTTGGGTGCTGGGAATGGCCAACTGTCTCCGTTTAAGCAAGGCAAGCAAGTTAGTTATGCCCTGGGGCTTGTTTCGGATCGCACTGGCAGTAACAGGCCAAGTAGAGCGCTGACATCTACAAAAATGACGGACGGGGTTGCCAGAAGGTTCCAAAAAATTTTTCGCAAAGAAGTCGATCGCCTCAATCAATCTCCAGAAAATGGTTAAATCCCCTATCAGTTGGGGGATAGCGGCTTTGAAGAAGTGAAAATAAAAGTTCCCGATTTGGTTCAGTTGTTGTCGGCATCAGCTAAAATTCTCAGAGATGTTCAAAATCTTGTCCCCACTGCCTAGGTATATGGAACTTTATATCGGTTTTCCGATTCCAGTTACCTGGGTATGGTTGCATATAAACCCCAATATTAAGTCGATTACATGAAAGATAAGTATTTTCTCACTAACAAGGCGGCCGACAGCTATCATACATGGAGCCAAAAGGCTTTTGGGTTCCGGCTATGGTCTTGGCGGCGGGGTATGAGTTTACTAGCTACCCCCTTAATCTTAGGCGCGATCGCCGATTTAGCCATAACTCCTAAAGCGATCGCCAATGAATTACCAACCTCCCAAAACTCCCCAGAATACCTAGTACAAGCCCAAATCATCTACGTTAACCCCTCCACCGGAACCGACAACGACACGGTAACCGGTTCTCAAGCAGCTCCTTTCCGTACCATCACTTATGCTATGTCCAGGGCTACCGCCGGCACGACTATTAAGTTGGCTCCCGGAACCTATAGCCCAGACACGGGGGAGGCATTTCCGATTAACATCCAACCAGGGGTTATCCTACTGGGTGATCAGTCTAATAATGGTCGGAATGTGCTGATTATTGGTGGGGGTAATTTTGTCAGTCCCAGTCTGGCTCGTCAAAATGCGACTATCAGAACCTTGGGAGACCCTCAAATTTTGGGAGTCACCATTACCAACCCCAACACCAGAGGGACTGGGATATGGGTTGAATCGTCTAACCCGACCATCAGTAACTCAACCTTTGTCAATAGCAAACGGGATGGGGTTTTTATCAGTGCTGAAGGTAACGCCACGATTACTAACAATATTTTTGCCCAAAATGATGGTAATGGTATTTCCGTCGCTCGTTCTGGTGGTGGACTAATTAGGGGAAATCTCTTTCAAAATACTGGTTTTGGTATTTCGATTAATGATGATTCCGCCCCGAAAATTGTGGAAAACCAGATTGTGGACAACCGGGACGGGGTGATGATTTCCCATACGGCTAAACCGATTTTACGCAATAACTTGATCGAAAATAATCAGCGTGATGGTATTGTGGCGATCGCTACTGCACAACCCAACCTAGGAACAGCAGGGGATCCGGGTCAAAACCTGATCCGCAATAACCAGCGCTACGATGTATATAATGCCACCCGAGGTAACAGTATCTCTGCAGTAGGTAATCAAATCGACGAAAGCCGCATTTATGGAGCCGTTGAATATGTGCTGGCGGCTGTGACCCCCCCTAACTTGGGTCTGGAAGTTGGCACTATTTCTGACCTACAAGGACATTGGGCGCAGTCCTATATGGAAGCATTAGTTAGCCTGGGGATTATGTCAGGATTTGATGATGGTTCTTTCCGTCCTGATGAGCCAGTCACCAGGGTACAGTTTGCGGCGATCGTCAAAAATGCTTTTACCCCCGCCGCCCAACAATCAGGATCTCAATTCCCTGATGTTCCCAGCACCTTCTGGGGTTATCAAGCCATTCAATCCGCCTATCAAGGTGGGTTTATTTCCGGATTTCCTGACGGTCAGTTTCGACCCAATGACCCCATTACCCGCATTCAAAGCATTGTGGGTTTGGCTCAAGGACTTGGCTACCAGTCGGACAATCTCGATGTCCTCTCCATCTATCAAGATGCAGGCGAGATCCCGGCTTGGGCGCTTCCCTCTGTTGCGGGAGCCACAACCGGAAATTTGGTGGTTAACTATCCTAACCAAAGCCAACTCAATCCCAATCGTGTGGCCACCCGCGCCGATGTAGCAGCATTTGTCTATCAGGCTTTAGTCAACACCGGGAAGGTTCAGGCGATCAACTCTCCCTATTTAATTAGCACCCCCTAGCTTTTCGCCCTCAACCTAAATTATCCCCTTAAAATAGCCAGCTACCCAATTGGATAGCTGGCGATCGATTTAATATGTTTAGGGTCTTTATCAGAAACAGGAGTTAACAAGTGCCTCAGCAGCCCAACTATGGGGTAATACCTGCTTTAGTCCTTGGTTCCTGCTATGGCTGACCCCAATTGAAGGAAAACGGGTATTTATATTTAGGGCCTTTATTTGGGCTGACCCCAATTGAGCTTATGTTATTATTATTACAGATATCATAACCAAATTTCAAATTTCGTAATATTTTCTTTATTTTTTTGTCGGTTGTTTGCGCAATATGTATTTTTGTCTAGGGACATGAAGTTTTGTTACTTGGATTTGGGCGATCGCTGCTCCAGGCGAAACAGCCACACCATTAAGGCTACGACCCCCACCTGAAGCGCAAAGTTGGGTAAGGCGGTCGCTACATCCCTTCCTGACAGGAGTTGAGCCAAAAATACTACCGCCCCAATTAATCCAGAGGCGGCGAAGGATACATATATAAACTGTCGCAGTCCTCGATAGGGTGCTTTGGACTCTGCTTTCAGACGCTCATAAAGTTCTGGGTCGAGATTTCTGGGATTAATGCGATCGCTTTTTGACTTAGGCATATTTAATATAGTTTTGAGTTGATGTCTGTATTCTAGGATTAGGGGTCGAGAGAGATGTCACCATTTCCCCCTCCCATTCAAAACCGTAGGTGATAGTTTCCCATCATAGGGCTCTAGTGGTGCTTCCACATCCCGATAATTGGCATAGACACGAAAAACTTCATGATGTGACGCACGCGCAGATTGCTCCATTGTTAAGGATGCAGCATTGGCGTTGTCTAGCGCCGTTTGATCATGATGACAGTGGCGGTGTAATAGCTGAAGATTCTTGTATACGTCCTTTCCGCCGAGGCTTTGAGGTACAATGTGGTCTACTTCTACTAATCTGATGGGGTAAAGTATAACCCACGCCAGGCACACCTGCCTTTTGGCATTTTGAGTAGTTTTGCTACCCTATTTGGCGTGTCGGTTGCTTGTCCTTTTTTGGTTCCCCAGTAAATCCAATTTCCGTCATAAAGTGTTGCGTCAGGGCGTATTAGGGTGTGTCGGACAATTGGAGTCCAGTTATGTTTCCATAGTAGGTATCCATCCTCGGTTTTGAATAACCAAGATTCATGCCTTTCTTTCCCGTTACTGAGTTTGACCGTTCCCGGTCTGAAACATTTACTGAGCTTTTCGTAACTTGCCTTTCCGCATCTTGAGCCTGTTCATGCCCGTAACATTTGCCAGACTGTCTGGTCTAGCTTATTGAAGGTTTTAGTTGAAACTACCCATGAGTAGTAATTTGACCATCCCCGAATAATTGGGTTTAGTTTGTTGATCAGGGATGATTGAGGTGCGGTTTTATATTGTTTGATTACACCCTTAATCACTTCTGTGTGGGCTTTAACTGCTTTCTTACTGGGTTTAATGTGGGTTTGATGTCCGATTAATCGGCTCGCTGCCCCTCCTGTTTTTCCAGATTTATATTTTCCTGTTGGGTATTGCCTGATATTGAAACCGAGAAAGTCGAACCCTGGTTCCTCTATCTTTCCATTGTACTCAATGTGATTGAGCGTATGGCAGATACGAGTCTTTTCGGGTTTAATTTATAATCCTACAGGTTTTAGCCATTCAGAAATAGCAGTTTGGCACTGTTCGATGATTCCTAGGTCTTTTGAGATGACCACAAAATCATCGACATATCGTATTAGGTTGACCTGAATAGTCGTCCCTTTATTAGGATAAATTTCTTTGACTAGCCTTTCCATATCATCCAGTGCGATGTTGGCGAGTATTGGACTTATTACCCCTCCTTGAGGTGTCCCGGTTTCTGTATCTTCAAATACACCGTTATCTAGTACACCCGCTTTGAGCCATTTTCTCAGGTCTCTTTTTAGGCTACTTGGACAATGAATTTTTGACAGTAGGTAATCATGCTTCACGGTAAGAGCATTTTGCTATATCCGCATCCAGAACGTAGTAACTTCCGTGTTTTATACTTAGGTAAATACGCGCTATTGCATCTTGGGCAGACCGTCCTGGACGGAACCCATAGCTCGTACTTTCGAATCTTGATTCCCATTCAGGCTCAAGTGCCGATTTAACCAAGGCTTGCCTAGCTCTATCTTGGATTGTGAGTATTCCTATTCCAGCTTTTTTCATCCCTTCCAGGTTTTGGTATCCAAACCCGTGTAGGGTGCGTTACATTGAGAGACTTGGCATAGAAACGAAAAACTTTCTGGTAACGGACCATGTAGGGTTTTGCTTTGAGATTCCCTTGAATTTTCTCGGTTAGGTCTAACCTTTGTTTGGGGGATATTGCTATCACTCCATCTACTCCAGCCGTCCTCTTTCCTTGACTATCTTGAGAGGGGCGGGTTCATTAAGCTGACTGTTGGGAAGCATGGCTGACCGTGGAACCCGCCCCTACAGTCGCACTGCTAAGAGCCGGGCGTAATATGACTTCACCAATAGACGTTGCCACCTTCTCGCTTTTGCGTCCTGTCCCGATTTAGCTGCTTGAAATATCCTCTTTTGGAGCTTAAACACTTTCCGTTGAACTTTAGGCCATGGGATAGTTTTCCATACGTTATTCGTAGTCTTGATTGGCTTTGATTTCTCAAATCCTTTCTTTAAACTCGCTTGCGTCATTTATACACCTACTTGACTCTATTCTTGCAATCAAACCGTGACCTGTTGGCATATCCCGACCGTTACAGTAGGGCATTAGCTTCTGGTCGCATCTCACATCCTCTAGGACTTGCGCTTACACTTATCACTACTGAGGTATCGACCATACTCTCAGAGTCCAGGAGGACTTAAAACGTTCCGTTTATATGGGCTTTCCATCTTTAGATTTGTCCTCAGAACCGGGGTACTTTAAAGGTCTTTGTAGGTAGTGGTAGGAGCCTCCTACTTTTCCCCTTGCTCTTTTGAGCGCAGCGTATCAACCTATTTCGCTACTAATTAATTACGGTGGTTCACGCCGGACATTCAGTTTCCTTAATCATGGATGGTTGGCAGTGGACTCGATTCCGATACTAGGTTGTATCTTGGAGCCTTCCGTTCCCCGCTTCAATCCTAGAGTCATGACTTCTAAAACTGGGGGTGGCTATCGCCGTTACCCTCATCTCTGTTCCGTAACGTTTCTGTTATGTTAGGAATTGTTACGGTTTGTTACAGATTGTGTTGACCTTGGGTTCCCTGCCGGGATTTGGTATCGTATGATACAAATTGTTGGGACATATAAACAGTTATGGGGATGGTCAGGAAGTGCGTTCCTTATATTCCACCAAGGGGTGGAAGTCCCACTAGGAGGTTAATTCAGGCATTGCAGCCTTATTTAACTCCTAAACGTCTCGCACTACTTATTTAATTTAACAGTTGCCTCATTATCAGAGAAATGGGTTTAAAACCTTGCACTTCAGGGCGACTTTGTGCTCAAACTAAAATAACCGGAAAATCAGATGTGTAGTCGTGGCACGCGAACTGACCGTTGTCAAAAGGCTAGTGTCACCAACCTTCCATTAGGTTGCCCCAATACCTCACTGCTCTCTAACAAAGAATATGGCTTCTGTGGGTGAAAATAGAACTTAAATAGGGTAGGGCATACCCGAATTTACGCGGTGGGAGTAGTCCATAGCGAGTGCTTGCTGTAAAAGGTGTAGTCGGATACGACATGAAACTGTAAGACCAAAACTAACTTAGGTTAGTGGAGGCAGGATTCAGCCCAAGAATCCTCGGACTTCAGGACGAGGAGTGTCAACATCAGATACTTTAATGGTTCGGGAATAACAGATATTCTCTGGTATGCTCCCGGTCTTGACCCGGATTTTATGTGGCACTTTAATCAAGATGGTAACTATGACGGTTTTCAGTTGACCGTTGATGGTCATTATGCTCCGGTTCCGGCAGATTTAGAAGTCTTCTAAGGGTTCCCGGTTCAGAATATCTCGATATTGTCGCCATGGGGGAAGATACTCGTCCATATAAGCCTGAAAACGGTCATTATGATAACGTTCCAAGAGATGCACTAACTCATGAACTACGACATATTCCAAGCACTCTATGGGCTTTTTTGCGAGTTCTAAATTTAGCCAGATGCGACGCTGAGTGATATTACAACTCCCCCATTTAGTCCGCATTTTCTTAATCCCCCAATCGGTGACATTTTCCCCGATAATGGGTTGCCATTTATTCAGCAATTGTGGTATAATATCCTGGAGTTGTTGCCGATACCATTCGGCTAAAACTTGGGCGCGATTGTCCCGAGAAGTTCCGGGATTAACGAATAATTGCACTATCCGAGAATTGGGAATTTTAAGTTCATGTTTCCCTCGGCGTTCTATGACTTCTAAGCGGTAGCGTTTCCCGAAGATATAATGAGTTTCGCCGGATACCATTTCTCGCCGGGATTGACGGGGTTGGGCGGCGAATTTTGCCTGGTGTTTTTTAATCCAAGATAGACGGGAGATAATCGCCAGTCGGATATTATCATCAGTGAAGTGAAGCGGCGCAGCTACCCGCACCCGACCCTCTGGGGGATAGACTCCAATATGGAGATTTTTAATTGATTTGCGAATCACTTGCACGGGAATTTGAGCAATGGTTATCTGGTAATCTGTGGGAGATTTACTGGTAGTCATGTTGCTGTTTAATTAACTCCAAGAGTTGGTTAAGGGGTAGGTCTACTTTAGCATCAACTAGGACGGCATTAAGGGCATTTTTGACCTCGATTTCTTTGAAACGGTTGCCAATCCAGTTGTCTTTTTTGGTGGTGATCACGACCTGATCAATCTTGAGGGCTAAGGCTTCATCTTTGTCTAGGTTATCGTAGAGGGAACGGAGGGCGGAGGTATTGAGGGCAGGGGGATAATTTCCTACGGCTGATCCGGTGGGGTCTGTCACTCGTTTGGCGAGTTGTTTCACCTCTTCCAAATACTCTTGGTAACTGATGGCTTTCTGGTGACGTTGTTCAATCAAAGAATCCAATAACTCCGACATTTCCTCATAATATTTCGGGTTGATCGGACTCTCATCTAAGATAATTTTGCGGATATTATTCTCGATCGCCTCTGCGATCGCTTTATGATCTTGTTTCAAGCCTTCCGGGAGACTCTCCAAAACCGGGAAACCCTGATTAACAATAAGCTGCACCAGTCCCAACTCCTCAAAGTCCGCCACCAGGTTACTGGGTTCAGCGCGGATATAGGTATCCATGAGGTGACGCATGGCGGGTTCATAGATTTTACTATCGATATAGTCCCCGCTGGCAATTTTTACCTCCTCCCGTATTTGGCTATAGTGTCTAACTTCGGCTTTGATGGTTTCCGCTTCCTGGGGGGTGTAGCCTGCGGCTTCCATTTCGTTAGCCAGGTTACTGTAGGCGCGAATGAGGGCGTTAACCGCTTGATAGAAGGCGACCCGTTTCGGTTCATTAGCGGCGATCGCTTTTTGATCTCTGGTGTCTGGGGTACAAAAATAATGGCGATAGTCGGCACTCTCACGGGGACGCGGGACGGGTTCACAGAGGGCGCGGACAGCTTCTAAGGTGGTTTCTAGGCGATCGCACCCTTTAGAAAGGCGATCGCACAATAACCCCGCCACGTCCGCCGCCTCATAGCCATCAAACGCCCCACTGGTGTAATCTGTAACGGCCCCCTGTAGTTGCCGAAACAGGTCCTTATAATCCACAATATAGCCATATTCCTTAATCTTCTCCATCAAGGCGGTTAACCCGACAAATAGCCTGAAATAAGCCATGATCTCGCATAGTTTTATCAATATAGAGATAAGTCGCCGGGGGTGCATCAAATCCCGTCAGCAGCTTATCCACCACAATTAACAGGCGCATTTGTCCCGGTTCCGTAATAAAGCGCCGTTTAACCTCCTGTTCAAATTCCCCCACCCGATACATTGCCACATCTTCCGACTGCTTAAAATAGTCCGCCAACATTCGCCGATAAATCTCATACTGGTGGAGTTTTTCCGTCAGTCCCTCCCCCGTTTCCTCCCCTTTAATATCCGCCGGGGAAGGTTTATAACTGGTGATAATCGCGCATTTACCCTGAAAATCCGTTTGGCTGAAAAGTTCGTAAGTTTTACAGGCTTGATAAATGCTACTACAGACCAGCATCGCGTTACCCCGTCCGTCCATTAACCGGGGTTTCGTTTCCATGTCGAGGAGAATATCGTTAACAATTTCTTCCAGGCGAGACCTACTCGAGAGGAGTTTTTGCATCGTCCCTCATTTCTTTTTAAGTTCAGTTTTAGCCAACTCCGATAAGCCGCGAGTTTTCGCCTCAAACCACTGGTCAATTTTCTGGGGACTGGTTAAAGTTTGGTCAATGTCGCGCGCCTCATAACGTAAATCTAGCACAACCCCATCTCTCACCGCTTCGTTAAATTTGTAGGTGTGGATATAGTCCCCAAATACTTCCATACTGCGCTGTTTATCTTCTTTGAGGAGGGGGGTCCCCGTAAAGCCAATAAATAAACCATCCGGGATAATTTGCTTCATGGCGCTATGGAGTTTTCCCGACTGGGTGCGGTGACATTCATCTACAAATACAAATATGTTTCCCTTGGCGGAAAAGTTGCTGGGGAGTTGCTGGAGACTGTCGATAAATTCCTGAGTCGTATCTTGGGAATGGTTGCCGAATTTGTGAATTAGGGAACACATTAACCAGGGTTGGGTTTCGTTCAGTTTGGCGATTAGGTCGGCGCTGCTTTCCGTGCGGTCAATATCCTCATCCACTCCTTTAAAAATGCTGTTAATCTGTTCGTCGAGTTCAGTGCGATCGCTTATAATTAAAACCCTAGCATCCCTTTGATTTTCGCGAATCCATTTTGCCAGCCACACCATAGTTAGACTTTTTCCCGACCCTTGAGTATGCCAGATAATGCCACCCAGACCCTCTCCGATAAACTTCTGAGCGGCTTTAATCCCGAAATATTGGTTATGGCGGCAGGTTTTTTTAATCCCCGCATCAAATATGATAAAATCGTGGATAATTTCCAGGAGGCGGCTTTTGGCACACAGTAGGCTAAGATGCCAATCTAGGGGACTGTCAAACCCATCAACTTCCCCCTCCTCTTCTTTCCATTCCAGATAATATTTTTCCCGCGTTTCGATAGTCCCGTAGCGCAGTCCTTGGCTATCATTTCCCGCCATAATTAACTGAAGCGTCGTCAAAAACGGGCGGATAAATTCCCTTTTTTGATTATCCAGGTTTTGGCGGATACCTTCAGCCACGGAAACCGTCGAACGTTTGAGTTCTAAAACCGCCACAGCAATACCATTAATATAGAGGACGATATCCGGGCGTTTGGTATGGTTGCCTTTTATGGTCACTTCTTCCACCACATAAAAGCGATTTTTTTGGGGATTTTCCCAATCAATCAGCCACACGGTTTGAGTTTGTTCACCCGCCCCCGTTTCACCTTCACCCCATAACGCAGCAGGCGATAAACGGCCTTATTAGCATCATAAAGGTTTTGGTTTTCTGCCAAGGCTGCGGCTTTATCCAGTTCTCTGATAGTTTTATTAATTAGGGTTTCCTCAACGCCTCGCCCGGTGAGCCATTGGGTTAAATATTCCGCTTCAATATTGCGGTTATTTTCTCGGTCTTTCCAGTTTCCCAGATAGGTATAAACCAGGTGATTTTGAAACAGTTTAATCACTCGGTTTTGGGTGAGTCTTTCCAGTTGTCCAACTTTAATCATAATTTTGTCCTTGGGTGGTAATTTTGAGTAAATATAGCCAACCTACCTGAGTCCGTGCAAAAAATGTTCGCCTACAATCCAGATAGGACAATAGCCCAGAGTTCACGTCTCATTAGGACTAGCTATATCTGCCATAATTTCCTGCTATGGGTTGCTGTCGTTTGGATATATTCAGCAATTGAGCGCGAATAAATTGAGGTTTATTTGGGTTCATGTCAAACTTTCTAAGTAAGGTCGCATTACATTCCGCATTCTGCAAACTTTAGCATAATACCAGAGTTCATCCATTGAGCAGCGTTGTTGTTGCCAACATTCTCGCAAGGCTTCTAGGGCAATATCTAAGCCTATTTTATGGCGAAATTTAAAGCAATCTACTACTGTTTTAGGCATGCTATAAATAGGGACGTTACATCCTTCTATTTGATGATTTTCGACTCCTTCGATTAGAGATAAACCGGACATATCAACAATTCACAGTGGCAAAAGTTTCTCTTGCGGATGACGTGATTTTTGAGGAATAGCTAACCAAATTTCCCAGGGATTTTGGGTGGTGATTTTATGAAAACTCAACGCAGACAACAAGCAAATAGTTCCTTTAGGGACTCGCTGAGTGGCTTCAACAAGGCTATGGTTTTCGGTGATGTCTGCTTTCGGATAAGTATATATTCCGCGTCCAGAGCGAATCAAAAGGCTTTGTTCTTCCAGTCGTTTAAGCGATTTGCGATGAATTCCCTGTTTGGCTAGGTCTTTGGCGCAAATAACTCCCTTTTTTAGTGCTATCTTTAGCACGATTTTGCGGTTTGATGGTGACATTTTAAGTTAAGATACAAGGCAATTTGTGATAAAGTGCAGGTATTTACAAACAAGTACCTACATTTTATCATATATCATTAACAATTAACCGCTTTCTCCCGGTTAACAATTCCTGCATCATTCCCTTTTTTATCCATTCGGTTTTGGCGCGACGTTTTTCTAACGCTGCTATTTCTTTATCCATATATGACAGGACAGAGGCGATCGCTTTTTGTTCCGCAAGGGGTGGGATTGCAACTGTAAATTCCAGCAATTCTTTAACGGTTATATTTGCTTGATTTGCATTGCCTCTAAATATTTTCTCGATATGATTTATATATTCAGGCTTTTTTAAACTATTATACAAAAAAAATTGAGTTTCCTGGCTAAAATTTTTGGATCGAATAATTATTGCATTCTGATTTAGAAGTGATCCAGCAGTTCCCGTAGGGTGCGTTAGGCACATAGATTGAATATTGAATCAAATCCCACCAATATGATAAGTGCCGTAACGCACCATCCCCACAAATTGAGGATTTCGGTGTGTTAGGCACATAGATTGAATATTGAATCAAATCCCACCAATATGATAAGTGCCGTAACGCACCATCGTGGGAGTTGAGCGTATCCATGAAGTAGTTCCCGTAGGGTGCGTTAGGCACATAGATTGAATATTGAATCAAATCCCACCAATATGATAAGTGCCGTAACGCACCATCGTGGGAGTTGAGCGTATCCATGAAGTAGTTCCCGTAGGGTGCGTTAGGCACATAGATTGAATATTGAATCAAATCCCACCAATATGATAAGTGCCGTAACGCACCATCGTGGGAGTTGAGCGTATCCATGAAGTAGTTCCCGTAGGGTGCGTTAGGCACATAGATTGAATATTGAATCAAATCCCACCAATATGATAAGTGCCGTAACGCACCATCGTGGGAGTTGAGCGTATCCATGAAGTAGTTCCCGTAGGGTGCGTTAGGCACATAGATTGAATATTGAATCAAATCCCACCAATATGATAAGTGCCGTAACGCACCATCCCCACAAATTGAGGATTTCGGTGCGTTAGGCAGTTCCGGTAGGGTGCGTTAGGCACATAGATTGAATATTGAATCAAATCCCACCAATATGATAAGTGCCGTAACGCACCATCCCCACAAATTGAGGATTTCGGTGCGTTAGGCAGTTCCGGTAGGGTGCGTTAGGCACATAGATTGAATATTGAATCAAATCCCACCAATATGATAAGTGCCGTAACGCACCATCGTGGGAGTTGAGCGTATCCATGAAGTAGTTCCCGTAGGGTGCGTTAGGCACATAGATTGAATATTGAATCAAATCCCACCAATATGATAAGTGCCGTAACGCACCATCGTGGGAGTTGAGCGTATCCATGAAGTAGTTCCCGTAGGGTGCGTTAGGCACATAGATTGAATATTGAATCAAATCCCACCAATATGATAAGTGCCGTAACGCACCATCCCCACAAATTGAGGATTTCGGTGTGTTAGGCAGTTCCGGTAGGGTGCGTTAGGCACATAGATTGAATATTGAATCAAATCCCACCAATATGATAAGTGCCGTAACGCACCATCGTGGGAGTTGAGCGTATCCATGAAGTAGTAACGCACCAATTCCCAGATTTGGGTATATTATAAGTTCCCGTAGGGTGCGTTAGGCACATAGATTGAATATTGAATCAAATCCCACCAATATGATAAGTGCCGTAACGCACCATCGTGGGAGTTGAGCGTATCCATAAAGTAGTAACGCACCAATTCCCAGATTTGGGTATATTATAAGTTCCCGTAGGGTGCGTTAGGCACATAGATTGAATATTGAATCAAATCCCACCAATATGATAAGTGCCGTAACGCACCATCGTGGGAGTTGAGCGTATCCATGAAGTAGTAACGCACCAATTCCCAGATTTGGGTATATTATAAGTTCCCGTAGGGTGCGTTAGGCACATAGATTGAATATTGAATCAAATCCCATCAATATGATAAGTGCCGTAACACACCATCCCCAAAAATTGAGGATTTCGGTGCGTTACGCAGGAATAACAGTTAAATGTTTTAATTCTCATTTAGTCCCCCACTAACGCACCTTACAGGATATTTTTTAATAATTGTTATGCCCAATTATCGAAGACCTCAATGTGCAGGTGCAACTTATTTTATTACACAAGTCACCTATCAAAGAATCCCTTGGCTTTGTACCCCTGCGGGAAGGAAAGCATTGCGAGAAGCCATCCTTCATGTCAGTATAAAACATCCCTTTTTCATTGATGCTTTTGTTTTACTCCCAGAACATTTTCATTGTATTTTAACTTTGCCTGATAATGAGGATGATTTCTCAATGCGTTTACGACTAATTAAAACTTACGTTACCAAACATTATAAGCAAGAAATTTCTGTTGAACAAGGAGTTTCAATTTCTCGTCAAAAGCGCTTAGAAAGTAATCTGTGGCAAAGGCGGTTTTGGGAGCATTTAATTCGAGATGAACAAGATTTTGCATCCCATTGTGATTATATTCATTATAATCCGGTGAAACATGGGTTATCTAAATCGCCACGAGATTGGCAGTTTTCGACGATTCACCGTTTTATTCATCATGGGGTTTATCCTTCTGATTGGGGGGAGAATGAGGAGATTGTCATGAAGGAGGGTATTGGTGGAGAGTAAGGTTTTGGTGCGTTACGGCGCTGCTGAAATTGCTTGAGTTTAATTCTCATGGGAAAAAGCGCCTAACACACCCTACGGGAGGGAATTGGTGCGTTACGGCGCTGATGAAATTGCTTGAGTTGGATTCCCATTGGAAAAAGCGCCTAACACACCCTACGGGAGGGAATTGGTGCGTTACGGCGCTGATGAAATTGCTTGAGTTTAATTCTCATAGGAAAAAGCGCCTAACACACCCTACGGGAGGGAATTGGTGCGTTACGGCGCTGATGAAATTGCTTGAGTTGGATTCCCATTGGAAAAAGCGCCTAACGCACCCTACGGGAGGGAATTGGTGCGTTACGGCGCTGATGAAATTGCTTGAGTTGGATTCCCGTTGGAAAAAGCGCCTAACGCACCCTACGGGAGGGAATTGGTGCGTTACGGCGCTGATGAAATTGCTTGAGTTGGATTCCCGTTGGAAAAAGCGCCTAACGCACCCTACGGGAGGGAATTGGTGCGTTACGGCGCTGATGAAATTGCTTGAGTTGGATTCCCGTTGGAAAAAGCGCCTAACGCACCCTACGGGAGGGAATTGGTGCGTTACGGCGCTGATGAAATTGCTTGAGTTGGATTCCCATTGGAAAAAGCGCCTAACGCACCCTACGGGAGGGAATTGGTGCGTTACGGCGCTGATGAAATTGCTTGAGTTGGATTCCCATTGGAAAAAGCGCCTAACGCACCCTACGGGAGGGAATTGGTGCGTTACGGCGCTGATGAAATTGCTTGAGTTGGATTCCCATTGGAAAAAGCGCCTAACGCACCCTACGGGAGGGAATTGGTGCGTTACGGCGCTGATGAAATTGCTTGAGTTTAATTGCCGTTTTCCAAGGCGCCTAACGCACCCTACGGGAGGGAATTGGTGCGTTACGGCGCTGCTGAAATTGCTTGAGTTTAATTCTCATGGGAAAAAGCGCCTAACACACCCTACGGGAGGGAATTGGTGCGTTACGGCGCTGATGAAATTGCTGGGGTTGGATTACCGTTGGAAAAAGCGCCTAACACACCCTACGGGAGGGAATTGGTGCGTTACGGCGCTGATGAAATTGCTTGAGTTGGATTCCCATTGGAAAAAGCGCCTAACACACCCTACGGGAGGGAATTGGTGCGTTACGGCGCTGATGAAATTGCTTGAGTTGGATTCCCATTGGAAAAAGCGCCTAACACACCCTACGGGAGGGAATTGGTGCGTTACGGCGCTGATGAAATTGCTTGAGTTGGATTCCCGTTTTCCAAAGCGCCTAACGCACCCTACGGGAGGGAATTGGTGCGTTACGGCGCTGATGAAATTGCTTGAGTTGGATTCCCATTGGAAAAAGCGCCTAACGCACCCTACGGGAGGGAATTGGTGCGTTACGGCGCTGATGAAATTGCTTGAGTTGGATTCCCGTTTTCCAAAGCGCCTAACGCACCCTACAATGTTTCTGTATGCCTAAATTATAAACCCAAAGCCTAATAAGAAGCAAGTCCAAAAGTGAACGGAAACGGCGATGAATTTGCAATTGCTAACCTGTTGGGGTTGATGATGATATTCTCGGACATGGCGACATAATTGAATGGCTGGGAAAACTCCGGCAAAACTTAACAAAGTCCAAATTGGGAAAAATCCGCCGAGGACTCCAATTAGGGTTAATCCGAAAATACTACCACAAAACCAGGGTAAAATTTGCGCGCCGCGTTGGGTCCCTAAGCGGACAATAGGCGATCGCTTTCCGGCGGCGATATCATCTTCTACTTGGTGAAAATGGGAACAAAATAATATTAAGCTGGTGGCTATTCCGACTATAAGGGAGACGGCTAAATTCAGCAGTGACCAGGTTTGGGTTTGACTATAATAAACGGCGGACATTCCTACCGGTCCGAAGGCAAAAAAGCAGAGAAATTCCCCCAAGCCTTGATAACCGAGACGGAAAGGCGGCCCCTGGTAAAGATACCCTAAAAAACAGGAGAGGATGATTAACCCCAAAACGGTTAAATCTTGCTGCCACCAACAGATTAACATAATTTGGGCGATCGCCACTAACAGGCACAGATTACCAATGGTTAAAATTAGGGCTTTATTCCCGGTTAAATTCACGAGAGAATGATGTTTATTTTTATCGATGCCAGTCTCGGAATCAAAGACATCATTAAGTAGGTTTTCCCAAGCTAAGATTAAAATAGCGGCGGTTAGGAAAGCCATAAACACGCCCCAATTTATTAAACCAGTCTCCGACTTGGCGAGGGCAGTTCCGACCCAAATAGGCATAATAGCGACGCTGTACATGGGTGGCTTAATGGCAGCTAACCAAAGTTTTGAATTGGAATCAGCAATCAGTTTTGTAGTCATCATTTATTAAGTGAAGATGGTCGGCAAAAATCTAGTTTAAACCAGGGAGGGAATGGGGGAGGATCGGATATTTTCTACAATTAGTTTAAAGTTATCCGACGGCACAATGGTAATCCCTCGGCGCACGGGACGCACGGGACCCAAATCGGCGAGGGAAAATTGACAACGGCTGAGGACGATCGCCAAGATGATTTTAATCTCAAATAGAGATAATGCCATGCCGATACAACTGCGAGAACCTCCACCAAAGGGGAAATATTCATAGGGGGAAAATCGACGTTCCAAAAATCTCTCTGGTCGAAATTTTTTGGGTTCTGGGTAGGTTTGCGATCGCATCTGTGCTAGGTGAATACACGGCACTAAGATAGTACCAGGTTCAAAGCGATCGCCGCGAATAGTCACAGACTCACGCACCACACGAGGCTGAGAAATTAAAGCAATAGGGTGCAGACGCAAAGCCTCCCGACAAACTGCTGTTAAATAGGGAAGTTGCACCGCCTGCGTCGGGTCGCTATCACTTCCGAGGGTCTGCAATTCGGCGACAAGTTGATCTCTAATGTGGGGGAATTGATGAATTAAATAAAACACCCAAGCGGTGGCTGAGGCAGTGGTATCATAACCTAGCAACAATAGGGTGATAATCTGATCACGCAATTCGCGATCGCTCATACCCTCGCCGTTTTCGTCCCTGGCGGAAATTAGCAAAGATAGGACATCTTCCCCTGTGGCTTCCCGGCGGCGATCGGCTATGACAGTATAAATCAGATCATCAATTTGTTGTCGCTGTCGGAGAAATTTGCCCCAGGGACTCGCCGCACCCAGATCTTGCTGTAAAGCCGGCCAAAAAAACTGTAGGGAGTTGAGGGGGGAATTCACCCATTCTAAATAGGTTTCTAGGGTCTGTTGCAGTTGGTCATACAAATAACCGGGACCCAACCCCAAAACTACCTGCAAAATGGTTTGTAGGGACATTTGGGCGGTATACTGGCGGATAGAGATACAATCGCCAACAGACCAGTTTTCAGTCACGGAGTGGGCAATATTGGCGATCGCCTCACCATAGCGGGGTAGTTGCTTCCCGTGTAGGGGTGGCATTAACAACTGTCTCAAACGTTGGTGTTCCGACCCGTCTTTAGCAATTAAAGACTGTGGCCCGGTCAGGGGTTCAAATACATGGGTAATGCGTCCTAATTCTAGTTGATCAGCCGGACACAGACCCTCAGAACCTGCAAAAATTGCCTCGATCGCCTCTGGATGACTAAAAAAAACCACCGGCGGCGAGTTGTTACCCAAAACCCGCAGAGTAAAGCGATCGCCATATTTATCGGCACAGTTTTCTAGGTATTTGGGAGGATCAATAACAAGCTGCAAAATTTGCAGGGGGGACATTAATCTAGGGCCATCAGGCAGTTTCATGAGTATAGTCGAATGCAGCCAATTCAGTGGTGGGTCAATCCATAATACCACCGCCTTATCCCCCTCTGACCCTCTCCTAGGGCCGGATTTGTTAAGGTTTATTACCACAGACCACCCAGTGGCGATCGCTAATATTGCCTTTTCTACAGCCTAGTGGCATAATTCCCGAACTGATTTTTCCCAATTGTCGGCTAGGTCAAGCCTCCCAAGTCTTGAACCAATATCAGTCAGTGTTGTATATTGCTCTCATAACTGACCTTCTGGGCGCAAAGGCTGTTTTCTTGGTAACATCCCTATATTGATCTGTTATTCTATTCTATGCTGGCTGTACCTCCTCCCCAATTGCTTTGGCAAGACCGCCGGGAACTGCATCGCTTTCTGTGTGAGTGCCAGCAAAATTGCCTTGTCAATTCTGACCCTCAAATTATTAGTATTGTTCGGGAAATTGATGCGGTTGACCCTCTCCGGTTTCTGGAAGCATTCTTAACGGAAGATAAGCCACATTTTTATTTTGAAAAAGCTCAGTCAAAACAGGCGATCGTCGGCGGGGATGCTGCGGTAAAATTAACTATTAACAACGGGGAAAGATTCGCCAAATCTCAAGAGTTTATCGATGCTTGGTTTCGCCGAACGATTATCGCTGGATCGGAGTCTAATTTAGCCGCGCCCGCTTTTTGTTGTAGTTTCACCTTTTTTCAGGACAATTATCAATCCAATTCCGAACATTATTATTTGAGGAATTACCCGGATGTAGATAACTATCATTCCCGCCCGGTGTTCCCCGCCGCCACGGTATTTTTGCCAGCTATTCTACTGTATCAAAAAGGCGATCGCTATACTTTGTTAATCAATGTTTTGGTTGACAAAAAATCGGACATTGAGGCTGTAACTGCCTCTATATGGGGGAAAATCGACAAGGTTAATGGTCTGCAAAGTGGCAGAATACAGTCGGAAATCACCAATAAATTACACCCGCAAACTATTTGGATCAATCCACAAGTGGGGGAATTTCATCATTCTGTATCGGAGAATTTGCGGTTAATTTCTACTGGAAAACTCAGTAAAGTTGTGCTATCCCAAGCCTTTGATATTTGCTCAGATACACCTTTTCGGCTCATCAATTCCCTGGCAAATTTGCGATCGCTTTATCCCGACTGCTACATTTTTTCCACCGGAAACAGCCAAGGTAAAAACTTTATCGGTGCTAGTCCAGAGCGTCTAATTACAGTCAATCAAGGTAATTGTAGCACCGATGCGCTGGCAGGTTCTGCCCCCCGTGGGGAAACCCAAGCAGAAGATACAGAAATCGCCCACCGCCTCCTCTCCAGTGACAAAAACCTACGGGAACATCAAGCCGTAGTCGATTTTATCATCGAACGTCTATTGCATCTAGGCTTGACCCCAGAGCGATCGCCAAAACCCAGACTAATGCAGTTATCCAATATTCAACACCTGTGGACCCCCATAACCTCCCCCATATCCGCCGATATCCACCTCTTAGATATATTGGCGAAACTACACCCGACCCCCGCCGCCGCCGGGACTCCCTGCGAAGTAGCGATCGCTCAAATTAGGCAATACGAAACCTTTGACCGCTCCTTATATGCGGCTCCTTTGGGTTGGGTAGACTATCATGGTAATGGGGAATTTATCGTAGGTATTCGTTCCGCTTTGATAGATAGCGATCGAGCTAGACTGTTCGCTGGGGCGGGAATAGTCGCTGGCTCCGAACCTGAGCAAGAATTAGCCGAAATTCAACTTAAACTACAAGCTCTGCTCAGGGGTTTAGTATAACACAAAAATCGCTGGATTAACTGCTCATTATGGAAATTCGAGATCTGGGTGAACAGGGGTTATTAGCAATGGTTAAAAGGTTTTGTCCCCTAGAAGTAGTGGGAGATGATGCCGCTGTCCTCAGTCCCCTTGCTGATCAGTCCCTGGTGGTGACAACTGATATGTTAGTCGAAGGCTGTCATTTTAGCGATCGCACTACCCCCGCCATAGCAGTAGGATGGAGATCAGTATCGGCTAATTTGTCAGATCTGGCAGCCATGGGAGCCTCTCCCCTAGGAATTACCGTAGCTTTGGGGTTGAGAGGAGAAACACCTATTAACTGGGTTGAACAGTTATATGAGGGGATGGCTGAATGTTTAGACCAATTCCAAACCCCAATTATCGGCGGCGATATTTGTCGCTCCCCTATCAATACCATCTCAATTACTGCTATTGGTACAGTTGCGCCCCAACGAATTATTAAGCGATCGACAGCACAACCAGAATGGGCGATCATGGTCAGCGGCGCTCATGGTCACTCCCGAGCCGGACTAGAATTGCTGCTAAATGAGAATTTAGGTGCATCCCTATCAGAAACCGAAAAGCGATCGCTTCAACACCATCATCAGTATCCGCAACCGCGACTAGATATATTACCAACTCTACAAAAGCTATGGGATAGCGATCCTCACCTAATTATTGCTGGTATGGACAGCAGCGATGGTTTAGCTGATGCGATCGTGCAGATCAGCCAAGCCAGTGGAGTGGGAGCCAGAATCGAAGCCCAAAAACTGCCCCATTCCAACTCCCTTTTCCAACTAGCCCCAGCAGAGACCGTCCTTGATTGGGTACTCTATGGCGGCGAGGATTTTGAGTTAGTTTTATGTCTACCATGCGATCGCGCCCAACAACTGATCAAACACATTCCAGGAAGTGCCATCATTGGTGTTACCACAACAGAGACCGAAACCATCCTACTTACAGGTACTCACTCTAACTCAGAAATTATCCTGACCCAAAAACAGGGATTTCAGCACTTTTGATCTGAACCAAAATCCCCCTGAGTCCCCTTACGAGTGTTTAGCCACAATCTCAGCCAAGTCTACAACCCGTTGGCTGTATCCCCACTCGTTGTCATACCAGGCCACAACTTTAACCAAGTCGCCACCCATAACCATTGTCAAACTAGCATCAACAATAGAAGAAGCATTATTTCCGCGATAGTCACTAGAAACCAGAGGCAGATCGCTATAAGCCAGAATTCCCTTCATGGGTCCTTCTGCCGCTTCTTGGAGAGCCTTATTCACTTCTTCGGTGAAAGTGGTTTTCTCCACCTGAGCCACAAAGTCCACCACAGAAACGTTAGGGGTGGGAACCCGCATAGCAATCCCATTCAGCTTACCTTTCAGTTCAGGAATCACCAAAGCCACAGCCTGAGCCGCACCAGTAGAGGTAGGAACAATATTCAGAGCAGCAGCCCGCGCCCGTCGGACATCCCGGTGACTAGCATCTAACAAACGCTGGTCGCCAGTGTAACTGTGGGTAGTGGTCATCGTTCCTTTGATGATCCCGAAATTATCTTGCAACACCTTGACCACAGGGGCTAAACAGTTAGTAGTACAACTGGCATTACTGACAATAACATGGGCATTGGGATCATAGTTATGGTCATTGACACCAACTACATAGGTTCCAATATTACTACCTTTCCCAGGGGCAGTAATCAGAACCCTTTTCGCACCAGCAGATAAATGCTTTGATGCTCCCTCTTCGGTAACAAATACCCCTGTCGCTTCAATGATCAGATCGATACCCCATTCACTCCAAGGGAGGTTAAGAGGATTACGGTCAGAAACGCACTTAATCGTCTTACCATTGACAATCAGGGAGTTCTCATCAGCCTTGATATCGGCATCATGCAAAGTCCCCAACATTGAGTCATACTTCAGCAAATGAGCATTGATCCTGGGGTCGGAAGTGTCATTGATAGCCGTAACTTCCAGATTAGTATTTTCCCCTCTGGTCAGCCAACAACGCAGAAAGTTACGTCCGATCCTGCCAAAACCGTTGATTGCGACTTTCATCACCTTGTTTCTCCTAACGATAGTATTGCCCAACTAAGGCCTGCGCCTTCTATAACGTGAGTTTATCTTGACCCCAATCATACCCTAAAGGCTGACCTCTTCTGAAGTTTAGGTATCGAAACTTTTGGTTTGATGTCCCTGGTCAGTTAACAGCAAATCCTCCATTCCCCTAGATCCCCACTGGTAGAGAGCCAATTGCTGATCTGGGTGTGCTATTGTGCCTTCCCTCATAGTTAGGGGGGATTCTGCTTCCGGGTGCGATCGGCTATGATTAGGGGCGCATACTTAGGATAATAAGCCTCAGTAATCACATCTAAGGAGGACATGATGACCCCAAATGCCCTAGGGTGAAGCTATGGCAGGTGTTGAGTCTTATATGGCATCCGCCCCGGTTGGCCTTGATCTAAACCTAATTTTCCGCAGGTAGCATCCGGTTATTTCCGATTTTGGGGAGTATGTAGTATACAAATACCATACAGCCTTCTGCCTCCATCGGAGCGATCGCCTTTTAATCTTGTAATTGCCATACTTTGCTATGGTTGAGTTTCCAACAAGCGGCAATTATTGATATGATAATCGCCTGTTGGATGTGTGGTGTGGTGTGTTGAGGAATAGTTAATGCCTAATACTGTCGATTTTAATGGCAGGCCATTTCATTTCATTGGCATTGGTGGCATAGGAATGTCAGCCCTTGCCTATATTTTAGCCCAGCGAAATTTGCCTGTCTTTGGCTCAGACCTGCAAAATAGCCATATCACAGAACGATTGGAAGCCATGGGGGCTCATATTTTTGGGAGTCAAGATGCCAGCAACTTTGACATTTTTAAAACCCCCAAGCATAATTGGGAGTCAATGGCTTCTGGGCTATCAGGCAAAATCTCGTCAGAGAAAGCCACTTTACCCAGAGAATCATCTTCGATCGCTCAGTTAGAACAGCAACTGCCACAAGTTATTTGTTCAACAGCTATCCATCCCGAAAATCCCGAATATCAAGTCGCCCGAGAGTTAGGATGTCCGATTTTTCATAGATCAGACCTACTAGCCGCTTTGATGGCTGAGTACCAAAGTATTGCCGTAGCCGGGACTCATGGTAAAACTACAACCAGCAGCTTGATTGCTTTTCTATTGCTCAAAGCTGGTTTGGACCCGACAATTCTGGTGGGTGGCGAGGTGAACGCTTGGGAAGGAAATGCCCGCGTGGGACATAGCCCTTATTTAGTAGCCGAAGCTGATGAGTCTGATGGTTCCCTAGTCAAACTAGCATCCCATATAGGGGTTGTGACTAATATTGAACTTGATCATCCTGACCACTACAAAACTCTTGATCAATTGATCTCGACCTTTAGGATTTTTGCCAATCAATGTGAGACTATTGTGGGGTGCATTGACTGCACAATGGTTCGAGATTACCTTAAACCTACCATTAGCTACAGCATTAACTCCCAGTTTAATGCCGACTATACTGTTGATGCTGTTCAATATCTAGCTGACGGCATCATGGCTCAGGTTTATGAGCGAGGTGAGGCGATCGGTCTGCTAAAGTTACAATTGCTGGGAGCCCATAATCTCAGTAATGCTTTGGCAACCGTGGCTGTGGGTCGGTTACTCAATTTGGAATTTTCTGTGATTGCTCAGGCGATCGCACAATTTCCTGGGACTAAACGACGCTTTGAATATCGGGGGCATTATGGGGGTATTCAATTTGTTGATGATTATGCCCACCACCCTAGCGAAATTCGAGTGACACTTGCTGCTGCTAGGGGGCGGCTTCAAAATTCCAGTGGTCTTAGCTCCACCTTATCGGAAGCAGCCATCACGCCTGTTCATCCCGGTTCGGAAATTAAACGAGTGGTCGCCATTTTTCAGCCCCACCGGTACAGTCGCACCGAAACCCTTATGGAGGATTTCGCACTGTGCTTTGGTGATGCAGACTTAGTTATGCTCACCGAGATCTATAGCGCCGGAGAAGCCAATCCCAACAGGATTAATGGTCAACAATTAGCCACGCGCGTTGCTGAACATCATCCCCATGTCGATTACCAGTCCTCCCTAGAGGCGGTGAAAACTCGCTTGTGTCAACTGCTCAAACCAGGAGATTTGGTCCTGTTTTTGGGTGCTGGCAACCTCAACCGAGTAATTCCAGAGGTGATGGCATTCTTTCAATCCGATGACAATTCTGGCATCAATCCCACTGTTACTGCGTAACTGGATATTAACTCATGTAATGTGCTGATTAAATTACAGGCATTTCTCATTAAAGAAGTATTTGATTATGGTCATGACTGTTTCCTCTGGCTCTCTAGGTCAAGTGAACGGAAAACCGGAACGCTCCATCACCCTCCTGGGTAATGACTGTTTGATCCGGTCTAAAGTTTCCCTAGCTTCTCTAACCTCGTTTCGGGTGGGAGGCCCCGCCGACTGGTATACTGCACCGCAAAGATTAGATCAGTTACTAGCTTGTTTGGAATGGGCTAATGCCGAAGAACTACCGATTACTTTATTGGGCGGCGGTTCCAATCTTTTGGTGAGCGATCGAGGTTTGCGCGGTTTGGTGATTGGTACTCGTTATCTGCGACATACTCACTTTGACCAGGAAACTGGACAGCTTACGGTCGGTTCGGGTGCTTCTTTGCCCCGTTTGGCTTGGAAAGCTGCTCGTATGGGTTGGCGTGGCTTAGAATGGGCGGTGGGAATTCCGGGAACTGTCGGAGGAGCAATAGTTATGAATGCTGGCGCTCATATTTCTTGTACAGCAGATATTTTAGTTAATACCCATATCCTGGAACGTTCGGGAACTCTCCAGGTTTTACCCCCGGAAAAATTGGGCTACCGCTATCGTACTTCTAATCTACAGGGAAGCGATCGCCTAGTTACTCAGGCTACATTCCAGTTACAGCCCGGTTATGACCCAGAACAGGTTATGGCTGAGACTACAGAACATTTCCAACAGCGAAGGCTATCTCAACCCTACCATTTACCTAGTTGTGGCAGTGTTTTTCGTAACCCTGGACCCCATAAGGCCGGCTGGTTGATTGAACAAACGGGATTAAAGGGTTATAAAATTGGTGGCGCTCAAGTGGCTGAACGCCATGCTAACTTTATCTTGAATTGCGGCTCGGCTACCGCTAGTGATATCTTTCAACTGATACACCATGTTCAAGAGCGAGTTCAGCATCAGTGGTCCTGTTTGTTAGAGCCAGAGGTGAGAATCCTCGGAGAGCATGATTTAATCTCAAATTAGGTTAACATTTTAGGGCAATACGGTATAATAAGCGAGAAGAGTTGAGGATCAACCTATTGCCAGATATGTCAAACCCAAGGAAGCGGCCCAAATCCTTGGAGTCCATGAAAGAACACTCCGCAGATGGGACGACAATGGCTCAATCGAGACCATCAGAACCCCCGCTGGGCAACGACGATATAACGTTGAGTCATATACTGCCAAATCAGGCAGTGACAAACGCAAAGTCGTTATCTATGCCAGAGTTAGTAGCCGCGCCCAGCAGTCCGACCTCAACCGACAGGTAGCCACACTGTCCAACCTCTACCCCGAAGCAGAAGTCGTCTCAGAAATCGGAGGCGGGCTCAACTTCAAGCGAAAGAAAATGCTGGCCTTACTGGGACAAGTCTTGTCAGGAGATGTCCGCATGGTTGTTGTTGCCCACAAAGACCGATTGGCCAGATTTGGATGGGACTTGTTTCGATGGCTCTGTGAGCAAAACAGGTGCGAACTCATGGTTCTCAACGAGACAAGTCTCAGTCCAGAACGAGAAATGGTTGAGGACATCCTCGCCATCCTCCACTGCTTCAGTTCCCGATTATACGGACTGCGTAAATACAAAACTCAGGTCAAACAAGATCCGGATTTACCCCAGCCCAGAGCTAAATAAAGTCTGGCGTAAATGGCTGGCTGCTTGTCGGTATTGCTACAACCAAGCAATTGCATTATCCCGGAGTGGTAAACGACTAAGCAAATTAAAGTTACGCTGCGGAAGTGATGCAGAGTGACTTACCTGCATGGGTCAAAGAAACAGTTCAAAGTCTGTTAGGCTGAGAATTTTGGCCCTGTGAAGCCAGTTTGATTCGCCATGATTGTTCCTAGATCAAGACTTCTGGTACAATTTGGGGTTAAGCTAGGTCTTATGGAAAACTCAGAGCGTCCATGACGCAAGGGAAAATTAGTTATGACACCAGAAGGAAAAGGATTCGGTCGTGATGGCTTCGGCCTTGGTAAAATGAAGGAACTAGCCGAGGCTTTTAAAAAAGCCCAGGCGGTTCAGGAAGGGGCGAAAAAACTTCAGGAAGATTTGGATGAACTGGAAGTCCTCGGAGAAGCGGGTGGTGGCCTGGTGAAGGTTTATCTGAGTGGGAACCAACAACCTCGCCGGGTAGAAGTATCTCCTGATTTGCTGGGAGAGGAACCTGATGTAGTCTCTGATCTAATCTTAACGGCGATGAAGGAAGCCTATAATAACTCCACCTCTACTATGCGGGAACGCATGGAAGAGTTGACTGGTGGGTTGAACTTACCCGGTTTATAAATTATTTATCCCCTTTGAGCGGTGGCTAAGTGAGGCTTTAGAGTCTCACTTATTTTGTTAGGTGATGTCTTTGACTGGGTAAGGCTGCGGTTAAAACTTCCCGGCCGCTGTCGGTGACTAATACATCATCCTCAATGCGAATGCCACGCACATCGGCAAATTTTTCGAGTTGTTCCCAATTTACCATATCTCGATAGGTTTCGCGATTGGATGGGTGATTTAAAATGGCTGGAACTTGATAAAAACCAGGTTCGATGGTGACTAGCATTCCGGGGGCTAGGGGTCTATTTAGACGCAGAAAACCTAGACCAAAGCGATCGCTTCTTTTGCGCCCAGGAGCATATCCGGCTAAGTCTCCTAGGTCTTCCATATCATGAACGTCTAACCCTAGTAAATGACCGATACCATGGGGGAAAAATAAGGCGTGAGCATCCTTTTCTACTAATTCGGTTACCTGTCCTCGCAAAATCCCTAAATCTACTAATCCCTCGGTGATAACCGCCGCCGCTAATAAATGAATATCCCTATATTCTACACCGGGTTTGACCTGCTCAATACAAGCATCATGGGCGGCTAATACTATATCATATATATCGGCTTGGGTAGGGGAAAAAGTGCCGGAAACTGGCCAGGTGCGGGTGACATCTCCAGCCCATCCCCCAGGGGTTTCTGCGCCGACATCTGCTAATAATAAATCACCGGATTTCAGGGGATTATGGTATAATTCGTTATGTAATACCTGACCCTCGGTGGTCACTATACTATTATAAGAACAGGTCATATTATGGGCAATGATGACGGCTTCCATGGCTGCCCTAATATCACTTTCGTGGCTGGCTGTGGGGGTGGCTAAAATTCCGGCTTGGTGTGCTTTGACGGTGACGGTGGCGGCTTTTTTGAGTTCGGACAGGGCGGCATCATCATGGCATAAACGGAGGTTAATTATGGCTTTGATTAACGCTAAATCTTGACCTACGGCGGCGGCTGGAGCCATGACAGGGCGCTTTAAAATGCGTTCCATTTCGGCAAGGGTGGCTGGGTCTTGCACTCTGACGGTGGCAGCATTATGGCTTTTTTGGGTTAATTCCGATTTGGGAAAAGCGGAGTTGGCACCGATAATTTCAGCGAGGCGATCGCGTGAGAGACTTTCCCCATGCCATAGGGCGCTATCTGGGTCTGGGTCATCCATAAATAGGGTCAGTTTTCCCCCTTCTAAATGGATGACAGTATCGACTAAGGATAGACCGGCAAAATATAAGAAATGGCTACTGGCGCGGAAAGGATAAATATTAGCGGGAAAATTGCGCGATCGCACACCACCAGACCACAACAGGACGGGAAAATCTACCAGTTGCGCTAATTGGTGGCGGCGCTGATATAAGCTATTAACCAGACCTTCAGAAGGTTGAGGAAGTCGCATAATTCGGGGTTAATTTATTTAGATAGTGAGGTCACAACTCATTAAAATATAACTGAGGCGATCGCTTATTTCTGGGTGGGGAGGAATTACCAGGGTTTTAACTTCTCGGAACCCATTTTTTTGGTATAAGCGAATGGCGGTCAAGTTATCCGATTGAGTAACTAAACTCAAGGTAGAAAATCCTGATTCCCAGGCTTTTTGCTTGGTTCGCCAGATTAATGATGTGCCAATACCCTGCCGTTGATATGGTGACTTAACCGCCAAAATATTAAGAAACCAACTCCCCTCAACTTTGGCGTTATCAAAAGCCTCGATAATAGCCAAACGGTCAGGCTTAAATAACTGTTTCATCTCTTCTGTGATGATATCGGCATTAGCCGGATAGCTGTTCGCCATGCCAATAATGCGACCATGACTATAGGCAACCTCAATGTTTTGATAAGATAAAACAGAAGTTTCTGACTGAATCATTCTGGCTAGTATTTGTTCAACGGTTAATTGTTGATGAAGAGGCTGGAGTAAAAAATCCATCATCTCCCCGGCAGCCAGTCTGATGAGTGGTGCAATTTCTAGGACATCCCTAGGATTAGCAGCGCGGTAACTAACATTGAGTACATCCATTAAGATTAAGGGATTTATAGTTAATTAATCAATAGCAATAACCCTATCTGATACAAGCACAAATTATCCAAAATGTCAAGCATATTACCCCATATTTTGGGGGTTAATTTATTCTTGCCATCGGCTTAAAATATGTTTTAAACCCTTGCCGATTTCTTCCCAATTGTCGGCCAAGTCGGTACTACGATCGCTCCTCAAAAAATCAGCTTCTTTCAAGCAGCGATCGGCGAGGCAATCCAAAACGGTTTGAATGCCATAATCACCAATAAGTTGATTTAAGGCGTGGGTCAGGTGTTGATTTTTGGGTTCGGTCATAATTTCCAATGAAGTTGGCAGTTAATAGTCAGACAATTCCGCCGAAATTATAGCAGAATTATTGACCAAAAACCAAACCTGGTCAATTCATAATAGGTGGGCGTACCAAAATGACAGTACAAGGACAACCACGGGCGATCGCTTCGGGGATATTACCCTTAATCGCCTGTTGCAGCATACTTTCGCCACTAGCACCCAAAACAATCACATCACAGTAATCATGATTAGCAATATCCAAAAGTACATCAACCACAGACCTAGCACAAACAGCAGTTGCCACCACCTCCCCATTAATGGGGCTTTTCAACTCCTCAACTAGGTGGTCTAGCTTTGCCATTTCCGCCTCAGACAAAGCATTTTTAACCACAGTTAACAGTCGGATATCGGGGCGCAAACTCAACCTAGCCAAACCGGGTAAAATGCCCATTGCGGCTGGTGGAGGTCCCCCAGTTCGCAGAGGAACTAACCAACGTCGCCAAACCGGAAACTGGAGCGATCGCTGATCTGAGGGGTCACTAAAAATGGGGTTAACATTTTTTCCCCACTTCACCAAAACAACCTCACCGGGTACTTGTCGAATAATGGTATCAACCACAGTGCCAAAAACCCGATTAGTGGCGGACCTTTCCCCTTGCCACCCAATCAAAGTCAAATCAATATTTCGTTCTTGCACCGTCTCCAAAATCGCCCCAGACACATCATGACTGACCCTAATTTGAGTATGAATAGGAACCCGCCAGCTTTTGGCAATACGTTCAGCTTGGCGAAGTAGACGGCGACATTTAGTAATGGATACCGGAGTTTCCGCCGGGGACAAATTGCGAGCAATGGTAATAATAGTCAAGCATTCTAGCTCATAATTACGTTCAGCAGCGATCGCCGCCGCAATATGTAGCAAAGCCGGGGCGGTAGTGGGATTATTCAAAGCCACCAATAGTCGCCCATGACCGACCATGGGGCCGCGAGTTTGATAAACCACATAGGAGGGGGTGGCATGATGCCCCACCTGGTGACTACCGCTAATATATCCAAGTTCACCGCGAATAATATCGCTGCGGGTAATAATTCCCACCAAATGCCGCCCCTCGACGACGGGAAGGCGACTGAGTTTTTGCCGTCCCAACAGATACAGAACCTCACTGAGGGGAGCATCAGGGTAAATAGTAACAGGTTGGGGAGTCATCAGCTTATGTAGGGGGGTTTGTTCTGATATGTCTTGTTGGTTAATCTTTGCCATATCAGTTTGGCTGATAATACCGACCAATTTACCCTGGTTGACTACGGGAAAGCCGCGATGATGGGATTGAGAAAAAGCGGACCTAACCTGTTCTAGGGATAACTGATCTTCGAGAGTTTCTACCTGTCGCTGCATAACATCCCTAGCGTGCAACATATTTAAGGCTACCCGGTCAGCATTTTGGTCAGGTTCCAATTCAATGCCACTCAAAGCCAATAGGCGATCGTATAGGGAATGTTTTTCTATCTTTTCGGCTACCAAATAGGAGACCACAGAACAGATCATCAGTGGCAGAACCAAGTTAAAATCGGTGGTGATTTCAAAGACAATCACCACGGCGGTGACCGGAGTCCGAGACACGGCACAGAAAAAGGCTCCCATTCCGGCAAAAGCAAAAGTGGTGTGAGGTTGTAAGGCGATCGTTGCCTCTTCCCATAAGCCAATAGTATTCCCCAAAGCCGCGCCTAAAATTAGGGATGGTGCAAATAATCCACCCGGCGCACCGGAACCCGCCGCCATGGTAGTTAGGGAAAACTGCACTACAAAAGCTAGGGCTGTGGTTGTCCAGAGGATATTACCTTTGAGGATATATTCTCGCAAACCGGCATTATCTCGAAAAGTCTCTGGTAGCACAGCAATAACCATCCCACAAATTAGACCCGCCACAGCCATACTCAGGGGTAGTCCTAATTTGAGGGTATGGCGGTTAAATTTCTGAAAGGTAATAATTCCCCGACTGAATAACACCCCAAATACTCCCGAGAGAACACCCACCAGGATATAAAAGGGGATTTCTAGGGGTTCAATTAACCATTGTTGATATAGGGCTTCTGGGGGTATGTCTATGGTGGGAGGTAGTCCCATGGCTTTGTTTCCTAATAGCCGGGATACTACCGCCCCAGTAAATGAGGCGATAATGGCGGGTCCGAGGGTTAATCCTGAGATGTCGTGTAGGAGGTCTTCCACTACGAATAAAACCCCGGCTATGGGAGCGTTAAACCCGGCGGCTAGTCCGGCGGCGGCTCCACAGGCGATTAGTTGTTTGCGATAGTTGGGAGAAGTGGGAACCCAACGACTTACCCAGGCGGCGAGGGCGGCTCCGATTTGTACTGTTGGCCCCTGTCGTCCTAGGGTGAATCCAGAAGCCATGGTGATCATGGTGCTGATCAGTTTGACTACTGCTACCCGTAGATCTAGGGAGGTTTTGATTCCCCCTAGGGCTGCTTTAACTTGGGGGATACCGCTTCCGGCTGCTTCTGGGGCTATGCGTTCGACTAGGAAACCAGACAACAGCCCCCCGACTACGCCTAATATGGGTAAAAATAGCCAAGCTGAAAAGTGGGCGGAACCTTGGACTCGCCAAGACCCTAACCACCCGGCTCCTGTTCTCAGAAAAAAGGCGGCTATTCCTGAAATTAATCCGATTAAGCCGGCTTCTAAAATGGCCAGCCTTTGGGAACCGCCAATTATGGATTTGGCGAGGCTCTGGAATTGATTGGTTAAGGATGGCCAGTACACGATTAGTTACCTAGAGCATTACTGATTTGATCGGAAATTTCTAGGGGTTCAAAGGGTTTGTTAATGATGGCGATCGCTCCTAATCCTAAATAGAGCGATCGTTGTTTAGGTGAGTTGTTGGCTGTCATCAAAATCACCGGAATTTCCGCAGTCATTATATCATTTTTGAGCATTTTTATGGTAGCCTCTCCATCTACACCCGGCATAACTAGATCCAGTAGGATAACATCCGGTTGCTGTTGTTTCGCTATAGTAAATCCTTCCGTTCCTGATGCGGCTGTTAGCACCTGCCATTTCCCTTGCAGTTGTAAACAGCTTTCCGTCACCAATAGAATATCCTCATCATCATCAATAATCAAAACTGTTTGGCTGATCATGGTAGTAAATTATCCGATAATTTGATTGCGTCCGCCCTGTTTAGCTTGATCTAAGTTAGCATCTGCCACTCGATACAGTAGTTGTAAATCATGCCCATCTTCTGGATATTGAGCTACTCCCCCACTAAAGGTGACCGAAAAAGCTATATGATCTTCTGGAATTAGCACCTCCAAGCGCCACTCTTCTAAAACTTTTTGCAGTCGCTTCATGGCATCTTGTTTATAAGTACCATACATGGCTACCGCAAATTCTTCTCCTCCCCATCTTCCTACTATATCTTCCTGTCGAAATGCTTTTTTGAGAACTTCCCCAAATCGGTGCAGAACCCAGTCCCCCGTATCATGACCATATTGGTCATTAATATCTTTAAAATTGTCCAGGTCTAAAATGGCAAAGCACAGGGGTTGTTTGTGACGACCAGCAATCCGAATTAATCGGTTTATATCTTCAGTTGATTTATAGCGATTTTCGATTCCGGTTAAGGTGTCTATCTCCGCTATATTACGCCACAGACGACTGCGATGCAAGCGACTAAATAAACGGGCTATTAATTCCGGTCCGACTACCGGTTTGCTAATAAAATCATCAGCACCGGCTCTAAATAGTTCCGCTCTAGTTTCTGGGTCTGTGTGGTTGGTTAATACTAAAATCGGCAGATAACGCCATCTGGGTTCGTTGCGAATTACCTGACATAAATCAATGCCATTATAATGGGGCATTTCTACATCAATAATTAGTAAATCCGGGTTAGATATTTCTAAGACTTGCCAGAATTTTCGCGGAGTATTTAGGGTTTTTACCTCTAATCCCAAGGGACACAACAGGGCTTCTAATAGTTCCAAAATTTGCGGATCATCATTAATCGCTATAATGGTTCCGGTGATGGTATTATTATTCAGAATTCCTGTGACTATCTCCACAATTTGATGGCTAGATATCGGTTTTTGCAGAAACGCCCGACTCCCTAAACGACACACCGTCAGCCTATCTATAAAACTCGATCGCCTTGAGAATATGACCACCGGAATTTCTGGGTGATGATAGGCGATATCTTCTAATAGCATTAACCCATCTTCTTCCGGCTTGGGAAAGTTCAATTCTAGTAAAATTATACTGGGCTGATACTCAACCATCATGGCTCTGGCTATCCCCACACCAGGAGCCAGTCGAGCCTCTAAACCACGACTATGGGCTTCCCTAATAATTTGTTCCCCTAGGATGGTATCATGATCAACAATCAACAATGACTGCACAGTGGTTTGGGGGTGCTTTTTAATCTCTTTTGTTTGGGGTTGGGTCGGCGTTTTTTTCAGCTCCTTTAAGAGGTCTTCAGTTAATTGCTCAATTTGTGTTTGCTTGTCGGTGTCTAGGGGTTGTTCTCCCGCTAACAAGTATTCGATTTTTCGGGCGATTTCGGAACCTCGACCATATCCAAAAGTTCCCAAAGAACCCGCTAGTTTGTGAGCCTCTATATAGGCATATTGGCGGGGGTTGTTTTCATCATTTAAATCTTGGGAATTAGCCATAGCTATTGCTTGAATACTCTCAACTCTAGCTATGGTTTTGTCTTTGATTTTTGCCCAAATCTCCGTAACGGTTTCATCTACGGACAAAGGGGGGCGGTTCAAGGATGAATATTGATGACTAAAACTCCCGTCATCTAGGGATTTAATCCGATATCCAATCCCATAGACATTTTCAATTAACTTGGGGTCTCCGCCAGCGTCTTTTAGCTTATTGCGTAGACTTTTAATATGGGCGCGGACAGTGTTATCGGCTGCAGGTTCTTCTATTGACCAGAGATGTTCGATGATGCTATCGTAGCTGAAAACACGATAGGGACTGCGAATAAATAATTCCATCAATCCATATTCTTTGGGGGTGAGAGGTAAGACCGATTTTTGGTAGGAAATCTCGCATTTTGCCGGGTTTAAAGTTAGGTCTCCCCAATGGATTACTGGCGGTAAAGAAATGGTCGCACGACGCAATAAGGCGCGCATTCTGGCGATTAATTCTTCAGCCCTAATCGGTTTGACTAGATAATCATCAGCCCCCGCGTCTAGCCCTAAAACCTTGTCTTCGCAGCTATCACGAGCTGTTAATAATAGCACTGGCATCTGATAATTATGCGATCGCAATTTTCGACATAGTGCAATCCCATTCAGTTTCGGCAACATAATATCTAGGATAACCAAACTATATTCAAAACTTTCGATATAGTTCCATCCCGATTCGCCGTCGGTCGCTATATCGACTACATAATTATGAGCTTTCAGAGATTTGGATAATTGTTGATTCAAATATTGATCATCATCCACTAAAAGAATTTTCATGGTCAATTGAGATTAATGTATGTTAAAATATGATGGTTTCCCTTGATGTAAATCATAACTCAATAGACCCTTCCGTGGCTAATATCCATGAAACCCAAAATTAAAAACCAACTGGCTTGGCAGCAAGCTGAAATACTTATGCAGCCAGCTTTAATCAGAGTCCTAGATAACATTCGTAAGCAACTGGAAACATCTATCTGGAAGGGAAGTTATGAAACCCATACCACCCCCTATCCGGGTTATGTACTTAAATTAGAGCATAATGGCCAACAAGTAAACATTGATGTTTGGGATCTGTGTTATCAAGTCTGTTTCCAGGACTATCAACCCACCCATACACCTGACCAACCCCAGGAGGTGGAAATTGATACCAGTTTACTGGATAATACAGGAGATGTAGATTGGGATAAACTCGATCGCAAAACTCAAGACTTAATCGAGAAAGTTTTTGCTAATTTAACAGGACAATGACTAAAACCCTCCCAGAGATTTACGCGAATACCAAAGCCATATATGATGAAGCTGGTCAGGTTCCCCTCAGTTTTGATAATGACACTGAAGCGTTGAATGCTTCCGAGGAGACGGTGGCGTTATGCGATCGCTCCCATTGGGGACTATTAGAACTTTCTGGGGAAGATCGTTTATCTTTCCTCCACAACCAAAGCACCAATTCTATTAGCGATCGCCAACCGGGACAGGGATGTGATACAGTATTTGTCACCTCCACCGCCCGAAATATCGATCTAGCAACGGCTTACATGACCGAGGAGGCGGTGTTATTACTGGTTTCGCCGAATCGCCGTCAGCACCTGCTACAATGGCTAGACCGCTATATTTTCCCCATGGATAGGGTTAACATAAAAGACATCAGCGACCAGTGGGCGATATTTAGTCTCATTGGACCGGAAAGTTCCTCTCTACTGACAAAACTGGGGGCTACCATGGCTGAAAATCTGACCCGGGGAAATCACTGGGTTGACATGGTGGCTAATATTTCCGTTCGTGTGGCGATCGGTAGTGGTTTGGCTAGGGAAGGATACACTCTGATAGTTCCCACAGAGGCGGCGGGGAATTTGTGGCTATCTCTGACGGAAGCTGGGGCTGTTCCTTTGGGCGATCGCATTTGGGAACAACTCCGCATTCTCCAGGGTCGCCCCACACCCGATCGGGAACTAACAGAAGATTATAACCCCCTAGAAGCGGGATTATGGGGTAATATTTCCTTTGAGAAAGGTTGTTATATCGGACAGGAAACCATCGCCCGTCTCAACACTTATAAAGGAGTTAAACAACGATTATGGGGTTTGCGTCTTTCGGGTTTTGTGGAACCGGGAACCGTGATTAATCTCAAGGATGAAAAAGTCGGTAAACTTACCAGCATTACCGAGACTCAAGAGGGATGGTTTGGCTTGGGTTATATCCGCACAAAAGCGGGGGGCGAAGGCTCGCAAGTATCCCTAGGAGACACAACGGCTACAGTGGTAGCAGTTCCTTTTTTAAGCCATCCTGAAAGCTGAGATTTTAAACATCATTAACTGAGGGGATTAACACAGGGCGGGTAGTGGTTAGACGAAATCACCCGCCCGCGTCGGAGTTGGGCTTTTAAACCATCAGCCCAGTATTGAAACCGCCAATAATTTGATAAACCATCACAGCGATCGCCACCATTCCTAAAATTACCATTAAACCGGACGGCATAAATTTTCGAGTCTTCACATATCGACCCACAAAAGCTAATACTAAAACCACGGAAATAACTAGGGCAAAAATTAACGCCCATTCCCAGCCTTGGGCTTGTCCAAAAGCTGCGACCAATAACAGTATACCACTACTGACACCCGCTATTAGAGAAATCTTACTTTGGGCTTTCTTATATCCAACAATTCCCCCAACAATTGCCAAAACTCCATAAAGGAGAGTGGCGATCATACCTAAACTCATCAATCCCAACTCCTACTGATTAAAAACTGCCATCAATAGCAACTTATCAGGAATCAGACAGACTCCGCAGAAAATGTTGTAAAAATTAACGTTTTTGATGGTGGCACTATGCCATATAATCAGAGAGTGTCGTGGTTGTGTTTAGATGTAAGTTTCAGCCAAATTAGCCCATGTCCTCACCGTTATCTGAAGCGATCGCTAAAATTCGATTTCTGCAACGTCAAGCGCTATCCCTGCTGCTTTATCAGGAAGTAATGGGAGATCCAATAGGTCAAGCCTTTATGAACCTATTAGACTATATGTTACAAGCAGACAGCCATCAAACTTTACAGGCTTATAGTTACTGGTTTCGAGTCCAAGCCGAACAATCCCAAAGCTGGCAAAATTACTTAATCACTCAAATTCTGAGGGCAGATAATCCCTTTTCCCGTCAAGCCCAACAGTGCGACCTAACGGCATTAAATCCCTCTTTAATTGCGGCTACCCGTCACGATTTAGGAATCTTACATATCCTCTATAAATGTCAGGGGATAAAAATGGCTCAATGGGTACAAGCGATCGCCCAAATTCCCGAATTGCCAATAGTTTGGGAAGATGAACCTATTTTAGTTGATAAAATTGAAGAACTGGCTCTGCGTAATCAGTTAGCCCAAGGGGAAAATTGGGGAGATGCCATTGAAGCGATCGCCGCCCACTATCGACAATATGGAACTGGTCAATTTGCCGAAAACCAGGCATTTCGTTGGCGGAATGGGGAACTAATGGCGATCGCGAATCCTGATCCGATTCACCTCAACCAATTAGTAGGATATGAACCACAGCGAGAAATCTTGTTAAAAAATACCGAGTTTTTATTGGCGGGATATTCTGCCTTAAATGTTCTGTTATATGGCAGTAGGGGGTCAGGGAAATCTTCCCTAGTTAAAGCCTTGTTACATCAATATAGCGATCGAGGTTTGCGATTAATTGAAGTAACTAAATCTGAACTGCGAGACCTACCCCAAGTAATTGAACAGTTGCGGGGAGTTCCCCAAAAGTTTATTATCTTTGTGGATGACCTATCTTTTGAAGAAGATGATGATGCTTTTAAAGCCTTGAAAGTTGTCCTGGAAGGAAATATGACCGCCCGACCTGAAAATGTGGTGGTATATGCCACCTCAAACCGCCGCCATTTAGTCCGAGAGTTTTTTGATGAACGTCCCCGCCCTCAAGACCAAAATGAAGTACAGGCTTGGGATACAGTCCAGGAAAAGCTATCATTTGCCGATCGCTTTGGCTTAACCCTGACTTTTGAACCAGCAGATCAGGAAACTTATCTTAGCATAGTTAAGCATCTGGCTACTCAAGCCGGAATAACTATCGATCCAGAAGATCTTGATTATCGCGCCCGCCAGTGGGCAACAAGACATAATGGGCGATCGGGACGGACGGCGCGACAGTTTATCGATTTTCTGGCCGCGGAAATTGCCCTAGCTGATCAATAGATTGGAAAAATTCGGCATCCAGTGTCATCATAATCAAGATCGGAAATACTCCCAAATCAGGAAAAATTAACTATGTCTGAATCTACTGATAGCAACGCTACTATTAAACTTTCACCCCCGGAAGCCTTTGCGGCGATCGCTTTAATTGCCATAGCCGCTGATGGTTTGGTTCTCCCCAGTGAGTCTCAAATCCTCAATAGTAGTCTATCGCGAATGCAGCTTTTTAGCGACTATTCCCCGACTCAGAAACGGGAAATGCTAGATCGTCTACTCACGGAAATTAAAACCCACGGCTACAATACTTTATTAAAATCGGCGATCGCTGTCTTACCCAAAGAGTTACGGGAAACAGTCTTTGCCATTGCTACAGATATCACTCTCGCTGATGGTGAAATTACCAAAGAGGAAGAAGACCTACTTAATGACCTCTACAGTTCCCTCGATTTATCAGAAGAAATGGCTACCAAAATTATTGATGTTATGATGATCAAAAACCAAGGATAGTCAATTCCCATAAATTCCCCTGATTTCCCCTAGTTCAGGGGAACAATAGTCCGAAATTGCTCATTTATTCATCACCTTTGTGGTATATACTAGAACTGTCTACTTTAGCGAAACTGATGCCGCTGGCGTTGTCTATTTTGCCCAGATGATGTCTATGTGTCACCAAGCCTATGAAGCCGCTTTAATTAATCTAGGCATTGACCTAAAAACTTTTGTCAATAACCCCGATTTTGCCATTCCCATTGTCCATGCTTCTATGGACTATCGGCAACCCATTTATTGTGGCGATCGGATTGTCATTAACCTCTCACCTGAACAACTCAGCCTAGATACCTTTCAGATAGAATATCAAATCTGCCTTGCTGATCCGCCTCAATCATTAATCGCCCAAGGTATAACTAAGCATATCTCAATTAACCCATCTACCCGCCAAAGACAACCCCTTCCCCCTCCCCTTCAACAATGGTTAAATCCTCGACAAATACAATGATTTGTGTCATAATATTAACAGCTTTTGACCATCAATTAATTAGATGATATGACTTTGGTTTCTCAACTTAGCAATCCTCGTAGTTATGCAGTTATTGGCACCGGGGCATTAGGTGGATTCTATGGCGCTAAACTTCAGAAATCAGGACTAGATGTTCATTTTTTACTCAGAAGTGATTACGATTGGGTGAGTCAGCATGGCTTACAAATAGAATCCGTTTGGGGTGATTTTCAACTCCCCCAAGTCCCAGTCTACAATAATCCCCAAAAAATGCCACCCTGTGATGTAGTAATTGTCGCCATAAAATCCACAGAAAATCATTTACTACCCCAAATTTTACCCCCAGTCTTAAAACCTGATGGCGTGGTTTTGGTCTTACAAAATGGGTTAGGAATTGAGCCAGAAATAGCCGAAATAGTCGGCAATCACAGAGTTTTAGGGGGTATTTGTGTAATTTGTTCTAATAAAATCAAACCTGGTTATATTCGCCATTTAGACTATGGTATGATGAAACTAGCCGAATATAACCACAATTACCAATCTGGTGGCATTACCCCCCGACTCCAACAAATTGGTGAAGACTTTAAAAAGGCTGGTGTCCCCCTAGACATAGCCGAAGATTTACTCTCAATTCGTTGGGAAAAGTTGGTGTGGAATATCCCCTATAATGGATTATCAGTAGTTTTAAATGCCCGCACTGATCAAATGATGTCAAATCCAGCAACTCGGGTTTTAGTTGAGGAAATTATGGGGGAAGTTTTAGAGGGTGCTAAAGGTTGCGATCGCTTTCTTGAGCGCGAAATAATTAATCAAATGTTGTCTCATACCGAAACCATGACACCCTATAAAACCAGCATGAAAATTGACTATGATCAGCGCCGCCCCCTAGAAATTGATGCCATTTTAGGCAATCCCTTAAAAATGGCTACAGCCGGAGGAGTGCATCTCCCTCGCATTCAGATGTTATATCAGCAATTAAAGTTTTTAGATACCCAAAATTGCCCTTAATTAATCTGGCAAAAAATCTGTGAGTATTTCATCCGGTTCATCATAAAAATCCTCATCATCTGCTGCCACAGTAGGTAAAGATGATCGTTGATTAGTTATACTTACTGAACCTAAGCGCCTTTCTAATATAGCCACCCTAGTTTCAACCGCCGTTAAATCTTGGGGTATTTTTTCCAGAGTTAATAATTGTCGCTGGAGTTCAATGATCTGACGACGTAAAAGTTCTATATCTGTGGCATTATTGAGGTTTAAATATTCCTTGATCGCTTCCTGCACCAGTTGCGTGATGCTGTGTCCAGATGCTTGAGATTTTTGCTCAATTTCCTGCATTAACTCCTGGGAAACTGTGACCGTTAAGGTGATATCATTAGGGGCCGACATAAGATCTGACATAATACTTGATACTTTCACTGATTCTGTTAATCATAATCCTGATAGCGGTTTCTGGGAAACTTCAGAAACTCTATGGCGGGCAGGAAATTCCCCCCTAGGGGACTAAAACTTATGATCACAAAGATGCGCTATGATTACAACCAACGTTAAGAATTGTAAAAAACATTGACTGCCCACATTCACTCCCCTAACCCCATTCAACAGCCTGCTGGCTGGCATCGCCTCCGGTGTCGTTGGCAGGGAAACCAGGAAACAGTCCGCCAAGGACTCCCCCACAGCAAATTATCCCCAGCCTGGCAAATTATGCTATTGGGAGACGGATCGCCAACCCGCCACCTGCAACTACTCACCGGGGAACCTACAGAGGTCGATGTGATTGATATGTCTGCCATTGGTATGAGTCCAGATGGTGCGCCGCCATTGATTCAGGCAGTCCCCGGCCCTCGGTTGCGCCGTCAAGTCTGGTTACGGACTGCATCAGGACAACGTTTAGCCTATGCTACTTCCTGGTGGGAAAATAGCCACGTTGACGAGTATTTACAAAATAGATCTCTGCCAATTTGGGCAAGTTTAGCCAGGCTGAGAACTGAATTATATCGAGATGTGCAAGGTATTGACTATGGCGATTCTAAAGCCTTAGAATTAGCCTTTGGACAGCCGGGGCCTTTTTGGGGTCGTTATTATCTTTTCTGGCATCACGGGAAGCCCTTAACCTTGATTTATGAGGTGTTTTCCCCCTATCTTACCAAGTATTTAGGAGCTACGCAAATGCTATGATATCAGATATCTTCATCGAGGCGATCGCTATAGAGAGACTGTAACAGATTCTCTAACTTTTCCTCCGAACAACATTCAATTACAGCCTCAAAAGCATCAACCAAGCGGGCGGCAGTTTCCCCTAAAGTCGGACTCATGCCCCACACATCCTCTACCCAATCTTGAGGGCGATCGTCCACAAAAATCAAACGTTCTAACAGTTGTTTTACTTCCGACCTAGAAATAGATGCCATAATCATTAATTCAAATATCATGCACCATTATAACATATAGGCATCCTGATTATGGATAGTCAGAAACTTTCCTTATATCAACAGGACTTTTACGGTTGGACTCAGTGGCAGTTACAAGCCTTAGCCCAACAGGATATTAATAACCTAGATTGGCAAAATTTACAAGCTGAAATTGACAGTTTAGGAAGACAAGAATATCGAGAATTAGTCAGTCATCTAACAGTCTTGTTAGGGCATTTACTCAAGTGGGAATATCAACCCCATAAACGCTCAAGGAGTTGGTTCTTGACCATTCGAGAACAGCGCCGCGCCACCCGGCGACATTTATCTCGAAATCCTAGTTTAAAGTCCCGAATCGCCCAAGCCTTGGAGGACAGCTTCGAGGCTGGGGTTGATTTGGCTCTCCGAGAGACAGGTCTGCCTTTGCGAACTTTTCCCGATATTTGTCCTTACCAATTTGATGATATTATCACCGATAATTTTATTTGTGACACCAGCCAAGATTGGGAATAAGTTATCATTAAATTACCCATTCTATGGGATAATAAGATAACTCAGAAAATAGCGATCGTATTTGTATTCATGTCCTCAACTCAATCTCCTCTCAATCTTCCATTTAAGCGTCTGCGTCAGTTGCGGACAGGCTTACTTAACTTACATAAAAATCTCCTAGAGTCCGAACGCATTACTTATGAGAAGTGTTACGGACGTATCCCCTCTAAAGGAGAATTTTTCCGGCTAGTAATTGGAGATGATTGGTTTAGCTGGCTGCGACCATTTTCCCAATTTATTGTCAAAATTGACGAAACCCTAGAGGAAAAAGAACCCGTCACCTTAGACCAAGTTAACGAACTACTAGAAGAAGCTAAATTTCTACTGCGAGTAGATGAACAGGGAACCGAACGAGAAAAGCGTTATTATCAAGCCATTCAGCGTGACCCAAATATTGCCCTCATTCATGCTGAAGTGTCAAACATATTAAAATAACACTTCCCCCGAAAATAACCTAGGGTTGGGTTCATCATATCAGCTTGCTACTACAAAGTAAAAGAATGATAAACCCACCCTTATTTTTTCTTAAAAAAACTTGATTAAACATTAATAAATAACCCGCGATCGCAGATATGCTATAATTTAAATATCGAATTTTTAAAACTGTCTTCTACTGGTTTAGACCTATGGTTTCTATTGACCTTTATAAAAATCTACCCACCAGTGATGAACTTCCCGACTCTGATGATACTCCTGTGGATAACGAAGACCAAAACTTTCTCCCCAATTACCTATTATTTCTTCTAGCAATTATCTGGAAAGACCGCAATGATTGGTATTTCGGTGTAGATATGGGAATTTATCACACCAGCGGGGATAACCCCAGAGTCCCAGTAATTCCTGATGGTTTTCTGACGGTGGGAGTGAACCGCCGCCGACCAGGTAATAAATCTCGGAAAAGTTATGTGGTCTGGGAAGAAGGGGGAATGGTTCCTCAGTTGGTGTTAGAGGTGGTTTCCTGGACTCCGGGAAATGAGTATGAGTCCAAAATGGCGATTTATGAAAAGTTGGGGGTACTATACTACGTTATTTATAACCCAGAATATTACCAACGCGATCGCCATCAACCCTTCGAGATTTATCGACAAATTGATGGTAAATACCAGTTACAAACGGGAGAACCCTACTGGCTACCAGAAATCGGTTTAGGAATTGGGAGAAGTCAAGCTACATTAGGTGGTATTGACCGAGAAATCCTGTCTTGGTTTGACCAAGAGGGGAGACGTTATTTGAGTGCGGAAGAGTTAGCACAGCAGGCTCAATTGGACGTACAGCAGGCTCAATTGGAAGCACAGCAGGCTCAATTGGAAGCACAAAAAGAACGTCAGGCGCGTTTAGCAGCTATTGCTCAATTAGACAATATGGGATTAACAGTACAGCAAATTTCTGTAGCATTGGGGTTATCTGTTAATGAGGTACGTCAGCAGCTAGAGGAATCATAGATTCTAGCGATATAACTGCTATAATTGGGGAGAAACTGTCTTCTACTGGTTTAGACCTATGGTTTCTATTGACCTTTATAAAAATCTACCCACCAGTGATGAACTTCCCGACTCTGATGATACTCCTGTGGATAACGAAGACCAAAACTTTCTCCCCAATTACCTATTATTTCTTCTAGCAATTATCTGGAAAGACCGCAATGATTGGTATTTCGGTGTAGATATGGGAATTTATCACACCAGCGGGGATAACCCCAGAGTCCCAGTAATTCCTGATGGTTTTCTGACGGTGGGAGTGAACCGCCGCCGACCAGGTAATAAATCTCGGAAAAGTTATGTGGTCTGGGAAGAAGGGGGAATGGTTCCTCAGTTGGTGTTAGAGGTGGTTTCCTGGACTCCGGGAAATGAGTATGAGTCCAAAATGGCGATTTATGAAAAGTTGGGGGTACTATACTACGTTATTTATAACCCAGAATATTACCAGCGCGATCGCCATCAACCCTTCGAGATTTATCGACAAATTGATGGTAAATACCAGTTACAAACGGGAGAACCCTACTGGCTACCAGAAATCGGTTTAGGAATTGGGAGAAGTCAAGCTACATTAGGTGGTATTGACCGAGAAATCCTGTCTTGGTTTGACCAAGAGGGGAGACGTTATTTGAGTGCGGAAGAGTTAGCACAGCAGGCTCAATTGGACGTACAGCAGGCTCAATTGGAAGCACAGCAGGACAATTGGAAGCACAGCGGCTCAATTGGAAGCAAAAAAGAACGTCAGGCGCGTTTAGCAGCTATTGCTCAATTAGACAATATGGGATTAACAGTACAGCAAATTTCTGTAGCATTGGGGTTATCTGTTAATGAGGTACGTCAGCAGCTAGAGGAATCATAGATTCTAGCGATATAACTGCTATAATTGGGGAGAAACTGTCTTCTACTGGTTTAGACCTATGGTTTCTATTGACCTTTATAAAAATCTACCCACCAGTGATGAACTTCCCGACTCTGATGATACTCCTGTGGATAACGAAGACCAAAACTTTCTCCCCAATTACCTATTATTTCTTCTAGCAATTATCTGGAAAGACCGCAATGATTGGTATTTCGGTGTAGATATGGGAATTTATCACACCAGCGGGGATAACCCCAGAGTCCCAGTAATTCCTGATGGTTTTCTGACGGTGGGAGTGAACCGCCGCCGACCAGGTAATAAATCTCGGAAAAGTTATGTGGTCTGGGAAGAAGGGGGAATGGTTCCTCAGTTGGTGTTAGAGGTGGTTTCCTGGACTCCGGGAAATGAGTATGAGTCCAAAATGGCGATTTATGAAAAGTTGGGGGTACTATACTACGTTATTTATAACCCAGAATATTACCAGCGCGATCGCCATCAACCCTTCGAGATTTATCGACAAATTGATGGTAAATACCAGTTACAAACGGGAGAACCCTACTGGCTACCAGAAATCGGTTTAGGAATTGGGAGAAGTCAAGCTACATTAGGTGGTATTGACCGAGAAATCCTGTCTTGGTTTGACCAAGAGGGGAGACGTTATTTGAGTGCGGAAGAGTTAGCACAGCAGGCTCAGGCTCAATTGGAAGCGTACAGCAGGCCCAAAATTGGAAGCACAGCAGGCTCAATTGGAAGCACAAAAAGAACGTCAGGCGCGTTTAGCAGCTATTGCTCAATTAGACAATATAGGATTGACAGTACAGCAAATTTCTGTAGCATTGGGGTTATCTATCAATGAGGTACGTCAGCAGCTAGAGGAATTATAGATTCTAGCGATATAACTGCTATAATTGGGGAGAAACTGTCTTCTACTGGTTTAGACCTATGGTTTCTATTGACCTTTATAAAAATCTACCCACCAGTGATGAACTTCCCGACTCTGATGATACTCCTGTGGATAACGAAGACCAAAACTTTCTCCCCAATTACCTATTATTTCTTCTAGCAATTATCTGGAAAGACCGCAATGATTGGTATTTCGGTGTAGATATGGGAATTTATCACACCAGCGGGGATAACCCCAGAGTCCCAGTAATTCCTGATGGTTTTCTGACGGTGGGAGTGAACCGCCGCCGACCAGGTAATAAATCTCGGAAAAGTTATGTGGTCTGGGAAGAAGGGGGAATGGTTCCTCAGTTGGTGTTAGAGGTGGTTTCCTGGACTCCGGGAAATGAGTATGAGTCCAAAATGGCGATTTATGAAAAGTTGGGGGTACTATACTACGTTATTTATAACCCAGAATATTACCAACGCGATCGCCATCAACCCTTCGAGATTTATCGACAAATTGATGGTAAATACCAGTTACAAACGGGAGAACCCTACTGGCTACCAGAAATCGGTTTAGGAATTGGGAGAAGTCAAGCTACATTAGGTGGTATTGACCGAGAAATCCTGTCTTGGTTTGACCAAGAGGGGAGACGTTATTTGAGTGCGGAAGAGTTAGCACAGCAGCCTCAATTGGAAGTACAGCAGCTAATTGGAGCACAGCAGGCTCAGAGGCTCAATTGGAAGCACAGCAGGCTCAATTGGAAGCACAAAAAGAACGTCAGGCGCGTTTAGCAGCTATTGCTCAATTAGACAATATGGGGATTAACAGTACAGCAAATTTCTGTAGCATTGGGGTTATCTGTTAATGAGGTACGTCAGCAGCTAGAGGAATCATAGATTCTAGCGATATAACTGCTATAATTGGGGAGAAACTGTCTTCTACTGGTTTAGACCTATGGTTTCTATTGACCTTTATAAAAATCTACCCACCAGTGATGAACTTCCCGACTCTGATGATACTCCTGTGGATAACGAAGACCAAAACTTTCTCCCCAATTACCTATTATTTCTTCTAGCAATTATCTGGAAAGACCGCAATGATTGGTATTTCGGTGTAGATATGGGAATTTATCACACCAGCGGGGATAACCCCAGAGTCCCAGTAATTCCTGATGGTTTTCTGACGGTGGGAGTGACAACCGCCGACCAGGTAATAAATCTCGGAAAAGTTATGTGGTCTGGGAAGAAGGGGGAATGGTTCCTCAGTTGGTGTTAGAGGTGGTTTCCTGGACTCCGGGAAATGAGTATGAGTCCAAAATGGCGATTTATGAAAAGTTGGGGGTACTATACTACGTTATTTATAACCCAGAATATTACCAACGCGATCGCCATCAACCCTTCGAGATTTATCGACAAATTGATGGTAAATACCAGTTACAAACGGGAGAACCCTACTGGCTACCAGAAATCGGTTTAGGAATTGGGAGAAGTCAAGCTACATTAGGTGGTATTGACCGAGAAATCCTGTCTTGGTTTGACCAAGAGGGGAGACGTTATTTTTGTGAGTGCGGAAGAGTTAGCACAAGCCAAGAAGCACAGCAGGCTTCAATTGGAAGCACAGCAGGCCCAATTGGAGCACAACAGCCTCAATTGGAAGCACAGCAGGCTCAATTGGAAGCACAAAAAGAACGTCAGGCGCGTTTAGCAGCTATTGCTCAATTAGACAATATAGGATTGACACTACTAGCAAATTTCTGTAGCATTGGGGTTATCTAGTCAATGAGGTACGTCAGCAGCTAGAGGAAAATTATAGATTCTAGCGATATAACTGCTATAATTGGGGAGAAACTGTCTTCTACTGGTTTAGACCTATGGTTTCTATTGACCTTTATAAAAATCTACCCACCAGTGATGAACTTCCCGACTCTGATGATACTCCTGTGGATAACGAAGACCAAAACTTTCTCCCCAATTACCTATTATTTCTTCTAGCAATTATCTGGAAAGACCGCAATGATTGGTATTTCGGTGTAGATATGGGAATTTATCACACCAGCGGGGATAACCCCAGAGTCCCAGTAATTCCTGATGGTTTTCTGACGGTGGGAGTGAACCTGCCGCTGACCAGGTAATAAATCTCGGAAAAGTTATGTGGTCTGGGAAGAAGGGGGAATGGTTCCTCAGTTGGTGTTAGAGGTGGTTTCCTGGACTCCGGGAAATGAGTATGAGTCCAAAATGGCGATTTATGAAAAGTTGGGGGTACTATACTACGTTATTTATAACCCAGAATATTACCAACGCGATCGCCATCAACCCTTCGAGATTTATCGACAAATTGATGGTAAATACCAGTTACAAACGGGAGAACCCTACTGGCTACCAGAAATCGGTTTAGGAATTGGGAGAAGTCAAGCTACATTAGGTGGTATTGACCGAGAAATCCTGTCTTGGTTTGACCAAGAGGGGAGACGTTATTTGAGTGCGGCCGAAGAGTTAGCACAGCAACACCGGCTCAATTGGAAGCACAGCAGGCTCAATTAGAAGCACAGCAGCCTCAATTGGAAGCAAGCCGGCTCAATTGGAAGCACAAAAAGAACGTCAGGCGCGTTGTAGCAGCTATTGCTCAATTAGACAATATAGGATTGACAGTACAGAGCAAATTTCTGTAGCATTGGGCTTATCTATCAATGAGGTACGTCAGCAGCTAGAGGAATTATAGATTCTAGCGATATAACTGCTATAATTGGGGAGAAACTGTCTTCTACTGGTTTAGACCTATGGTTTCTATTGACCTTTATAAAAATCTACCCACCAGTGATGAACTTCCCGACTCTGATGATACTCCTGTGGATAACGAAGACCAAAACTTTCTCCCCAATTACCTATTATTTCTTCTAGCAATTATCTGGAAAGACCGCAATGATTGGTATTTCGGTGTAGATATGGGAATTTATCACACCAGCGGGGATAACCCCAGAGTCCCAGTAATTCCTGATGGTTTTCTGACGGTGGGAGTGAACCTGCCGCTGACCAGGTAATAAATCTCGGAAAAGTTATGTGGTCTGGGAAGAAGGGGGAATGGTTCCTCAGTTGGTGTTAGAGGTGGTTTCCTGGACTCCGGGAAATGAGTATGAGTCCAAAATGGCGATTTATGAAAAGTTGGGGGTACTATACTACGTTATTTATAACCCAGAATATTACCAACGCGATCGCCATCAACCCTTCGAGATTTATCGACAAATTGATGGTAAATACCAGTTACAAACGGGAGAACCCTACTGGCTACCAGAAATCGGTTTAGGAATTGGGAGAAGTCAAGCTACATTAGGTGGTATTGACCGAGAAATCCTGTCTTGGTTTGACCAAGAGGGGAGACGTTATTTGAGCTCCGAAGAGTTAGCACAGCAGGCTCAATTGGAAGCACAACAGTCAATTGGAAGTACAGCAGAATTGGAAGCACAGCAGGCCAATTAGAAGCACAGCAGGCTCAATTAGAAGCACAGCGGCTCAATTGGAAGCACAGCAGCCAATTGGAAGTCAGCAGCTCAAGTGGAAGCCAGCAGTCAATTGGAAGCACAAAAAGAACGTCAGGCGCGTTTAGCAGCTATTGCTCAATTAGACAATATAGGATTGACAGCAGAGCAAATTTCTGTAGCATTGGGCTTATCTATCAATGAGGTACGTCAGCAGCTAGAGGAATCATAGATTCTAGCGATATAACTGCTATAATTGGGGAGAAACTGTCTTCTACTGGTTTAGACCTATGGTTTCTATTGACCTTTATAAAAATCTACCCACCAGTGATGAACTTCCCGACTCTGATGATACTCCTGTGGATAACGAAGACCAAAACTTTCTCCCCAATTACCTATTATTTCTTCTAGCAATTATCTGGAAAGACCGCAATGATTGGTATTTCGGTGTAGATATGGGAATTTATCACACCAGCGGGGATAACCCCAGAGTCCCAGTAATTCCTGATGGTTTTCTGACGGTGGGAGTGAACCGCCGCCGACCAGGTAATAAATCTCGGAAAAGTTATGTGGTCTGGGAAGAAGGGGGAATGGTTCCTCAGTTGGTGTTAGAGGTGGTTTCCTGGACTCCGGGAAATGAGTATGAGTCCAAAATGGCGATTTATGAAAAGTTGGGGGTACTATACTACGTTATTTATAACCCAGAATATTACCAACGCGATCGCCATCAACCCTTCGAGATTTATCGACAAATTGATGGTAAATACCAGTTACAAACGGGAGAACCCTACTGGCTACCAGAAATCGGTTTAGGAATTGGGAGAAGTCAAGCTACATTAGGTGGTATTGACCGAGAAATCCTGTCTTGGTTTGACCAAGAGGGGAGACGTTATTTGAGTGCGGAAGAGTTAGCACAGCAGGCTCAATTGGAAGCACAGCAGGCTCAATTGGAAGCACAAAAAGAACGTCAGGCGCGTTTAGCAGCTATTGCTCAATTAGACAATATAGGATTGACAGCAGAGCAAATTTCTGTAGCATTGGGCTTATCTATCAATGAGGTACGTCAGCAGCTAGAGGAATCATAGATTCTAGCGATATAACTGCTATAATTGGGGAGAAACTGTCTTCTACTGGTTTAGACCTATGGTTTCTATTGACCTTTATAAAAATCTACCCACCAGTGATGAACTTCCCGACTCTGATGATACTCCTGTGGATAACGAAGACCAAAACTTTCTCCCCAATTACCTATTATTTCTTCTAGCAATTATCTGGAAAGACCGCAATGATTGGTATTTCGGTGTAGATATGGGAATTTATCACACCAGCGGGGATAACCCCAGAGTCCCAGTAATTCCTGATGGTTTTCTGACGGTGGGAGTGAACCGCCGCCGACCAGGTAATAAATCTCGGAAAAGTTATGTGGTCTGGGAAGAAGGGGGAATGGTTCCTCAGTTGGTGTTAGAGGTGGTTTCCTGGACTCCGGGAAATGAGTATGAGTCCAAAATGGCGATTTATGAAAAGTTGGGGGTACTATACTACGTTATTTATAACCCAGAATATTACCAACGCGATCGCCATCAACCCTTCGAGATTTATCGACAAATTGATGGTAAATACCAGTTACAAACGGGAGAACCCTACTGGCTACCAGAAATCGGTTTAGGAATTGGGAGAAGTCAAGCTACATTAGGTGGTATTGACCGAGAAATCCTGTCTTGGTTTGACCAAGAGGGGAGACGTTATTTGAGCTCCGAAGAGTTAGCACAGCAGGCTCAATTGGAAGCACAACAGGCTCAATTGGAAGTACAGCAGGCTCAATTGGAAGCACAGCAGGCTCAATTGGAAGCACAGCAGGCTCAATTAGAAGCACAGCAGGCTCAATTGGAAGCACAGCAGGCTCAATTGGAAGTACAGCAGGCTCAAGTGGAAGCACAGCAGGCTCAATTGGAAGCACAAAAAGAACGTCAGGCGCGTTTAGCAGCTATTGCTCAATTAGACAATATAGGATTGACAGCAGAGCAAATTTCTGTAGCATTGGGCTTATCTATCAATGAGGTACGTCAGCAGCTAGAGGAATCATAGATTCTAGCGATATAACTGCTATAATTGGGGAGAAACTGTCTTCTACTGGTTTAGACCTATGGTTTCTATTGACCTTTATAAAAATCTACCCACCAGTGATGAACTTCCCGACTCTGATGATACTCCTGTGGATAACGAAGACCAAAACTTTCTCCCCAATTACCTATTATTTCTTCTAGCAATTATCTGGAAAGACCGCAATGATTGGTATTTCGGTGTAGATATGGGAATTTATCACACCAGCGGGGATAACCCCAGAGTCCCAGTAATTCCTGATGGTTTTCTGACGGTGGGAGTGAACCGCCGCCGACCAGGTAATAAATCTCGGAAAAGTTATGTGGTCTGGGAAGAAGGGGGAATGGTTCCTCAGTTGGTGTTAGAGGTGGTTTCCTGGACTCCGGGAAATGAGTATGAGTCCAAAATGGCGATTTATGAAAAGTTGGGGGTACTATACTACGTTATTTATAACCCAGAATATTACCAAGCGCGATCGCCATCAACCCTTCGAGATTTATCGACAAATTGATGGTAAATACCAGTTACAAACGGGAGAACCCTACTGGCTACCAGAAATCGGTTTAGGAATTGGGAGAAGTCAAGCTACATTAGGTGGTATTGACCGAGAAATCCTGTCTTGGTTTGACCAAGAGGGGAGACGTTATTTGAGTGCGGAAGAGTTAGCACAGCAGGCTCAATTGGAAGCACAGCAGGCTCAATTGGAAGCACAAAAAGAACGTCAGGCGCGTTTAGCAGCTATTGCTCAATTAGACAATATAGGATTGACAGCAGAGCAAATTTCTGTAGCATTGGGCTTATCTATCAATGAGGTACGTCAGCAGCTAGAGGAATCATAGATTCTAGCGATATAACTGCTATAATTGGGGAGAAACTGTCTTCTACTGGTTTAGACCTATGGTTTCTATTGACCTTTATAAAAATCTACCCACCAGTGATGAACTTCCCGACTCTGATGATACTCCTGTGGATAACGAAGACCAAAACTTTCTCCCCAATTACCTATTATTTCTTCTAGCAATTATCTGGAAAGACCGCAATGATTGGTATTTCGGTGTAGATATGGGAATTTATCACACCAGCGGGGATAACCCCAGAGTCCCAGTAATTCCTGATGGTTTTCTGACGGTGGGAGGTGAACCGCCATCTCGACCAGGTAATAAATCTCGGAAAAGTTATGTGGTCTGGGAAGAAGGGGGAATGGTTCCTCAGTTGGTGTTAGAGGTGGTTTCCTGGACTCCGGGAAATGAGTATGAGTCCAAAATGGCGATTTATGAAAAGTTGGGGGTACTATACTACGTTATTTATAACCCAGAATATTACCAACGCGATCGCCATCAACCCTTCGAGATTTATCGACAAATTGATGGTAAATACCAGTTACAAACGGGAGAACCCTACTGGCTACCAGAAATCGGTTTAGGAATTGGGAGAAGTCAAGCTACATTAGGTGGTATTGACCGAGAAATCCTGTCTTGGTTTGACCAAGAGGGGAGACGTTATTTGAGTGCGGAAGAGTTAGCACAGCAGGCTCAATTGGAAGCACAACAGGCTCAATTGGAAGTACAGCAGGCTCAATTGGAAGCACAGCAGGCTCAATTGGAAGCACAGCAGGCTCAATTGGAAGCACAGCAGGCTCAATTGGAAGCACAAAAAGAACGTCAGGCGCGTTTAGCAGCTATTGCTCAATTAGACAATATAGGATTGACAGCAGAGCAAATTTCTGTAGCATTGGGCTTATCTATCAATGAGGTACGTCAGCAGCTAGAGGAATCATAGATTCTAGCGATATAACTGCTATAATTGGGGAGAAACTGTCTTCTACTGGTTTAGACCTATGGTTTCTATTGACCTTTATAAAAATCTACCCACCAGTGATGAACTTCCCGACTCTGATGATACTCCTGTGGATAACGAAGACCAAAACTTTCTCCCCAATTACCTATTATTTCTTCTAGCAATTATCTGGAAAGACCGCAATGATTGGTATTTCGGTGTAGATATGGGAATTTATCACACCAGCGGGGATAACCCCAGAGTCCCAGTAATTCCTGATGGTTTTCTGACGGTGGGAGTGAACCGCCGCCGACCAGGTAATAAATCTCGGAAAAGTTATGTGGTCTGGGAAGAAGGGGGAATGGTTCCTCAGTTGGTGTTAGAGGTGGTTTCCTGGACTCCGGGAAATGAGTATGAGTCCAAAATGGCGATTTATGAAAAGTTGGGGGTACTATACTACGTTATTTATAACCCAGAATATTACCAACGCGATCGCCATCAACCCTTCGAGATTTATCGACAAATTGATGGTAAATACCAGTTACAAACGGGAGAACCCTACTGGCTACCAGAAATCGGTTTAGGAATTGGGAGAAGTCAAGCTACATTAGGTGGTATTGACCGAGAAATCCTGTCTTGGTTTGACCAAGAGGGGAGACGTTATTTGAGCTCCGAAGAGTTAGCACAGCAGGCTCAATTGGAAGCACAACAGGCTCAATTGGAAGTACAGCAGGCTCAATTGGAAGCACAGCAGGCTCAATTAGAAGCACAGCAGGCTCAATTGGAAGCACAGCAGGCTCAATTGGAAGCACAGCAGGCTCAATTGGAAGCACAGCAGGCTCAATTGGAAGCACAAAAAGAACGTCAGGCGCGTTTAGCAGCTATTGCTCAATTAGACAATATAGGATTGACAGCAGAGCAAATTTCTGTAGCATTGGGCTTATCTATCAATGAGGTACGTCAGCAGCTAGAGGAATCATAGATTCTAGCGATATAACTGCTATAATTGGGGAGAAACTGTCTTCTACTGGTTTAGACCTATGGTTTCTATTGACCTTTATAAAAATCTACCCACCAGTGATGAACTTCCCGACTCTGATGATACTCCTGTGGATAACGAAGACCAAAACTTTCTCCCCAATTACCTATTATTTCTTCTAGCAATTATCTGGAAAGACCGCAATGATTGGTATTTCGGTGTAGATATGGGAATTTATCACACCAGCGGGGATAACCCCAGAGTCCCAGTAATTCCTGATGGTTTTCTGACGGTGGGAGTGAACCGCCGCCGACCAGGTAATAAATCTCGGAAAAGTTATGTGGTCTGGGAAGAAGGGGGAATGGTTCCTCAGTTGGTGTTAGAGGTGGTTTCCTGGACTCCGGGAAATGAGTATGAGTCCAAAATGGCGATTTATGAAAAGTTGGGGGTACTATACTACGTTATTTATAACCCAGAATATTACCAACGCGATCGCCATCAACCCTTCGAGATTTATCGACAAATTGATGGTAAATACCAGTTACAAACGGGAGAACCCTACTGGCTACCAGAAATCGGTTTAGGAATTGGGAGAAGTCAAGCTACATTAGGTGGTATTGACCGAGAAATCCTGTCTTGGTTTGACCAAGAGGGGAGACGTTATTTGAGCTCCGAAGAGTTAGCACAGCAGGCTCAATTGGAAGCACAACAGGCTCAATTGGAAGTACAGCAGGCTCAATTGGAAGCACAACAGGCTCAATTAGAAGCACAGCAGGCTCAATTGGAAGCACAGCAGGCTCAATTGGAAGCACAGCAGGCTCAATTGGAAGCACAAAAAGAACGTCAGGCGCGTTTAGCAGCTATTGCTCAATTAGACAATATAGGATTGACAGCAGAGCAAATTTCTGTAGCATTGGGCTTATCTATCAATGAGGTACGTCAGCAGCTAGAGGAATCATAGATTCTAGCGATATAACTGCTATAATTGGGGAGAAACTGTCTTCTACTGGTTTAGACCTATGGTTTCTATTGACCTTTATAAAAATCTACCCACCAGTGATGAACTTCCCGACTCTGATGATACTCCTGTGGATAACGAAGACCAAAACTTTCTCCCCAATTACCTATTATTTCTTCTAGCAATTATCTGGAAAGACCGCAATGATTGGTATTTCGGTGTAGATATGGGAATTTATCACACCAGCGGGGATAACCCCAGAGTCCCAGTAATTCCTGATGGTTTTCTGACGGTGGGAGTGAACCGCCGCCGACCAGGTAATAAATCTCGGAAAAGTTATGTGGTCTGGGAAGAAGGGGGAATGGTTCCTCAGTTGGTGTTAGAGGTGGTTTCCTGGACTCCGGGAAATGAGTATGAGTCCAAAATGGCGATTTATGAAAAGTTGGGGGTACTATACTACGTTATTTATAACCCAGAATATTACCAGCGCGATCGCCATCAACCCTTCGAGATTTATCGACAAATTGATGGTAAATACCAGTTACAAACGGGAGAACCCTACTGGCTACCAGAAATCGGTTTAGGAATTGGGAGAAGTCAAGCTACATTAGGTGGTATTGACCGAGAAATCCTGTCTTGGTTTGACCAAGAGGGGAGACGTTATTTGAGTGCGGAAGAGTTAGCACAGCAGGCTCAATTAGAAGCACAGCAGGCTCAATTGGAAGCACAGCAGGCTCAATTGGAAGCACAGCAGGCTCAATTGGAAGCACAAAAAGAACGTCAGGCGCGTTTAGCAGCTATTGCTCAATTAGACAATATAGGATTGACAGCAGAGCAAATTTCTGTAGCATTGGGCTTATCTATCAATGAGGTACGTCAGCAGCTAGAGGAATTATAGATTCTAGCGATATAACTGCTATAATTGGGGAGAAACTATCTTCTACTGGTTTAGACCTATGGTTTCTATTGACCTTTATAAAAATCTACCCACCAGTGATGAACTTCCCGACTCTGATGATACTCCTGTGGATAACGAAGACCAAAACTTTCTCCCCAATTACCTATTATTTCTTCTAGCAATTATCTGGAAAGACCGCAATGATTGGTATTTCGGTGTAGATATGGGAATTTATCACACCAGCGGGGATAACCCCAGAGTCCCAGTAATTCCTGATGGTTTTCTGACGGTGGGAGTGAACCGCCGCCGACCAGGTAATAAATCTCGGAAAAGTTATGTGGTCTGGGAAGAAGGGGGAATGGTTCCTCAGTTGGTGTTAGAGGTGGTTTCCTGGACTCCGGGAAATGAGTATGAGTCCAAAATGGCGATTTATGAAAAGTTGGGGGTACTATACTACGTTATTTATAACCCAGAATATTACCAGCGCGATCGCCATCAACCCTTCGAGATTTATCGACAAATTGATGGTAAATACCAGTTACAAACGGGAGAACCCTACTGGCTACCAGAAATCGGTTTAGGAATTGGGAGAAGTCAAGCTACATTAGGTGGTATTGACCGAGAAATCCTGTCTTGGTTTGACCAAGAGGGGAGACGTTATTTGAGTGCGGAAGAGTTAGCACAGCAGGCTCAATTGGAAGCACAGCAGGCTCAATTGGAAGCACAGCAGGCTCAATTGGAAGCACAACAGGCTCAATTGGAAGCACAGCAGGCTCAATTGGAAGCACAAAAAGAACGTCAGGCGCGTTTAGCAGCTATTGCTCAATTAGACAATATAGGATTGACAGTACAGCAAATTTCTGTAGCATTGGGGTTATCTATCAATGAGGTACGTCAGCAGCTAGAGGAATTATAGATTCTAGCGATATAACTGCTATAATTGGGGAGAAACTGTCTTCTACTGGTTTAGACCTATGGTTTCTATTGACCTTTATAAAAATCTACCCACCAGTGATGAACTTCCCGACTCTGATGATACTCCTGTGGATAACGAAGACCAAAACTTTCTCCCCAATTACCTATTATTTCTTCTAGCAATTATCTGGAAAGACCGCAATGATTGGTATTTCGGTGTAGATATGGGAATTTATCACACCAGCGGGGATAACCCCAGAGTCCCAGTAATTCCTGATGGTTTTCTGACGGTGGGAGTGAACCGCCGCCGACCAGGTAATAAATCTCGGAAAAGTTATGTGGTCTGGGAAGAAGGGGGAATGGTTCCTCAGTTGGTGTTAGAGGTGGTTTCCTGGACTCCGGGAAATGAGTATGAGTCCAAAATGGCGATTTATGAAAAGTTGGGGGTACTATACTACGTTATTTATAACCCAGAATATTACCAACGCGATCGCCATCAACCCTTCGAGATTTATCGACAAATTGATGGTAAATACCAGTTACAAACGGGAGAACCCTACTGGCTACCAGAAATCGGTTTAGGAATTGGGAGAAGTCAAGCTACATTAGGTGGTATTGACCGAGAAATCCTGTCTTGGTTTGACCAAGAGGGGAGACGTTATTTGAGCTCCGAAGAGTTAGCACAGCAGGCTCAATTGGAAGTACAGCAGGCTCAATTGGAAGCACAGCAGGCTCAATTGGAAGCACAGCAGGCTCAATTAGAAGCACAGCAGGCTCAATTAGAAGCACAGCAGGCTCAATTGGAAGTACAGCAGGCTCAATTGGAAGTACAGCAGGCTCAAGTGGAAGCACAGCAGGCTCAATTGGAAGCACAGCAGGCTCAATTGGAAGCACAAAAAGAACGTCAGGCGCGTTTAGCAGCTATTGCTCAATTAGACAATATAGGATTGACAGCAGAGCAAATTTCTGTAGCATTGGGCTTATCTATCAATGAGGTACGTCAGCAGCTAGAGGAATTATAGATTCTAGCGATATAACTGCTATAATTGGGGAGAAACTATCTTCTACTGGTTTAGACCTATGGTTTCTATTGACCTTTATAAAAATCTACCCACCAGTGATGAACTTCCCGACTCTGATGATACTCCTGTGGATAACGAAGACCAAAACTTTCTCCCCAATTACCTATTATTTCTTCTAGCAATTATCTGGAAAGACCGCAATGATTGGTATTTCGGTGTAGATATGGGAATTTATCACACCAGCGGGGATAACCCCAGAGTCCCAGTAATTCCTGATGGTTTTCTGACGGTGGGAGTGAACCGCCGCCGACCAGGTAATAAATCTCGGAAAAGTTATGTGGTCTGGGAAGAAGGGGGAATGGTTCCTCAGTTGGTGTTAGAGGTGGTTTCCTGGACTCCGGGAAATGAGTATGAGTCCAAAATGGCGATTTATGAAAAGTTGGGGGTACTATACTACGTTATTTATAACCCAGAATATTACCAACGCGATCGCCATCAACCCTTCGAGATTTATCGACAAATTGATGGTAAATACCAGTTACAAACGGGAGAACCCTACTGGCTACCAGAAATCGGTTTAGGAATTGGGAGAAGTCAAGCTACATTAGGTGGTATTGACCGAGAAATCCTGTCTTGGTTTGACCAAGAGGGGAGACGTTATTTGAGCTCCGAAGAGTTAGCACAGCAGGCTCAATTGGAAGCACAAAAAGAACGTCAGGCTCGTTTAGCGGCTATTGCTCAATTAGACAATATGGGATTAACAGTACAGCAAATTTCTGTAGCATTGGGGTTATCTGTAGAGGTGGTACGTCAGCGGCTAGAGGAATCATAGATTTGAGAAAGTTAGTTGATGTTAACTATCAATTAATGAGGGTGTGCCATTTTGCTCGGAACCACAATTTGGTCAAATTCTTCAGCCGAAATATAGCCTAATTCGACACAAATCTGCTTTAAGGTGGAATCCTTCTCCAAAGCCAAATGAGCGACTTCTGCGGCTCGGTCATAGCCGATTTTAGGACTTAAAGCAGTTACCAACATTAAAGATTGTTCTAAATAACTGTTAATTTTACTGCGATTTACCTGTAAACCAACCAATAGAAAATCAGTGAAGTTATGACAACTATCTGCCAAGATATTAACCGATTGTAGCAGGTTAAAAATCATCATTGGCTTAAACACATTTAACTCGAAATGACCCTGGGAACCCGCTATACTAATAGCAGTATCATACCCCATTACCTGAGCCGCCACCATAGTCATAGCCTCGCATTGGGTGGGGTTGACTTTTCCTGGCATAATTGAAGAACCCGGTTCATTTTCGGGTAAAATTAATTCGCCCAAACCACAGCGCGGACCACTCCCTAAAAATCTAATATCATTAGCAATTTTCATCAAAGAACAGGCTAAGGTTTTTAAGGCACCACTTGCCATAACTATGGCATCATGAGCCGCCATAGCGGCAAATTTATTGGGTGCTGAAACAAAGGGTAAATCTGTCATTTCGGCAATGTGTTCCGCCACCCTTTCCGCAAACCCAGGCGGCGCATTTAGGCCGGTTCCTACAGCGGTTCCACCAATAGCTAATTCATACAAATCAGGTAAAACCATCTCAATGCGTTTTAGGTCGGCATCTAGTTGCGCCACATAGCCGGAAAACTCCTGTCCTAAAGTCAGGGGAACAGCATCTTGTAAATGGGTGCGACCAATTTTGACAATATGGTTAAATTCTGCCGATTTCTGAGCCAGAGCATCTCGCATTTTTCGGACTTTAGGAATTAGGCGCTGATGAAACGCCAAAGCTGCTGCGATGTGCATAGCCGTCGGAAATGTATCGTTAGACGACTGAGACATATTCACATGGTCATTGGGATGAATAGGGTTTTTACTGCCCATTTTTCCGCCCACAGAAGCGATCGCCCAATTAGCAATCACCTCATTTACATTCATATTACATTGGGTACCGCTTCCAGTCATCCACACTCGCAGGGGGAAATGTTCCGATAACTTACCCTCAATTACCTGTTGCGCGGCCTGTCTAATCAATTCTGCCAGCTCTGGGGGCAGTTTTCCCAAGTCTTGATTAGTCAACGCCGCCGCCTTTTTGAGAATACCAAAAGCGGCGATCACCTCTGGGGGGATTAAATCAGTACCAATAGAAAAATAATGAAGCGATCGCTGAGTTTGCGCTCCCCAATAGCGATCGTCGGGGACCTGAATTTCCCCCATGCTATCGCGTTCAACTCGCATATTGGCATCCATGTCCTGATTCATCCCTAAGTTCCCCGTCCATTATCTATTAAAACTGCTTGAGTGCGCGTTGCATAGACCGCGCGTCATCCCGGCGCCGGATCGTCTCTCGCTTGTCGTGCAACTTCTTACCTCGCGCCAGTCCAATCATCACCTTAACCCGTCCCCGTTTCAGATACATTTTCAGAGGAACCAGAGTCAAGCCCTTTTGTTCTACCTGTCCAATCAGCTTATTAATTTCCTTGCGATGTAGCAACAACTTCCGGGTACGGCGCGGATCATGATTAAAGAAATTACCCGTATTCTCATAGGGGGAGATATGAACATTAATCAGCCACACCTCTCCATCCCGCAGCAAGGCATAACCATCCTGCAAATTAGAGCGACCCGCCCGGATCGACTTAACCTCCGTGCCTTTCAGTTCAATTCCGGCTTCGTAGGTATCTAGGATCTCGTACAGATAGCGAGCTTTACGGTTATCGGTGAGGATTTTGTATCCGTTAGTGTCTTTACTCATGACTTATCATTGTACCATGAACCAGGGTTAATTCAACAACCTTGTTGTTACCATCATTTTAATGGGACAATAAAAAATTGAGTTTAGTATACATAGCGAGTTTTTAGCATCCAATGAAGGGAACGATTTGGGAACTGGATTTTTATAGTCGTCCGCTGCGGGACGAAGACGGGAAAAAAGTGTGGGAGGTGATTATCTGTGAAACCCCCCTAGATGTGCGATCGCGCCCCGAGTCTCTATTCCGCTATACACAATTTTGTCCCAGTACCCAGGTTAACTCTATCTGGTTGCAGGGAGCTATTCAAGAGGCGATCGCCCAAGCACCATTACCACCATCAAAAATTCGTTTTTTCCGCCGTCCCATGGCGAATATGATCTCTAAAGCTGCTGAAGGATTAGATATCCCCGCATCAGCTAGTCGTCGCACCTATACCCTGTTTCAGTGGCTACAAGAACGCATCGACAAAGTTTATCCCACTTATCCTAATTATCAGGAAGGAACTAACCCATCAGTCCAGTTTGTCTCCGGCGAACCTCAACCGCTACCAGATGCACTTCAGGGGGAACAGTGGGCGATCGTTTCCTTAGAAGCCGCCGCCTTTGAAGATATGCCAGAATGGGATATCGGCTTTGGCGAAGCCTTCAGTTTACCCATGATGGGCTTATCCCCAGAAACACCAGTTCCGGGTCTGATTATTTTCACGACACGCGCCATACCCCTAGCCGCTTGGATGTCCGGGTTGGAGTTAGCCTTTCTGCGACTCGTGGAAACTCCCCGCCCTAACCTGATTTTGGAAACAGGGGAAAATGAGAGTTGGATTTTGGCTAACCTCACCGACCCCAAAACCCAGACCGAAGCCAAGAATTTTGAACAAGCCAAACTCTCGGCTAAGAATGTGCATTTTTTGGCTATTCAGTCTGACCCTAATTCCGAGTCCTTTGCTGGCTTCTGGATGCTTCAGCAGTTAGACTTCTAATCCCATTACACCGGAGGGGGGTCATACGATTATTGATTATCCCCTCTCCCACTCACCCGGAAAACATCCCACCTCTATACATACAATCTTATTTTTGTCAATATGCCCATTTTAGGCGATCGCATTTTCTCCGGGGGTCGGTGCGGCAGTCCTCTCGTTTTTCCCGTGGCTGACCTAGCACCCGACCCTACAGTTAGCCATAAAACCTTATTAATTCTTAACAATCTTTGGAAAATCAAAACTATTGGCAGCCATACATTAGCTACACTTAACTAATTTGCCGGGGCCAGACCTAGGTTGCTAACTAATTGAGAATCATTAGCGTGAAAAATCAACTTTCATGATATAAACATTTTAAAGAGAGTTATTTGCAATTGGTGTCCAGAGCCATACCCAGAGCCCTATCCTGGATTTAAAGGGTTCAAATGTTTACTGGAAAAGGTTTCTAAGTAATTAGACAACCCAAATCATGAGAAAAAACTCTCAATTAATGGTGGTTCCAGGAACTAGAGCCATTAACCGATTTTCAGATGTTTTAGCGTTGGTGTGAGATTAGAAATGACAAACAAAATTCTTTGGAAGACCCTCCACAGTCCCAGCTTGGTGGGTGCAGCCCTGCTGCTAAGTGCAGGTTCCGCCTTAGCCACAGAAAAAATAGCCACTAAATTTGACATGACATCTCAAGTAGACCCGGTAACTACTGAAGAGATAGAAGAGTCTATCAGCCCAGAGTCTAATGTGGCGATCGCCCTCATGTCCGAACCCCCAAGCCAACCTTTAGAATTAGCTCAAATACAGCCCGAAACCGAGCCAGAAATCAGCATCTTAGGTATCGAGCAAATCAACCAATACAGTGGCTTAGAAGACTCCATGGAACAGGTAACTTCTGTTTCCCAGTTGTCAGACGTGCAACCCACAGACTGGGCATTCCAAGCCCTACAGTCCCTAGTTGAGCGCTATGGCTGTATCGCAGGTTATCCCGACGGAACCTTTAGGGGAAACCGAGCCATGACTCGTTTTGAGTTTGCGGCTGGTTTAAATGCCTGTTTAGAGCGAGTTAACGAACTAATTGCCGCTTCTGTAGCTAATCTGGTCACTCGTGATGACCTAGCAGTTATCCAACGGCTTCAGGAAGAATTTGCAGCAGAACTAGCCACTTTAAGAGGTCGCGTATATGCCCTAGAAGCCAGAACCGCCGAATTAGAAGCTAACCAATTCTCCACTACTACCAAACTTAGTGGGGAAGTAGTATTTTGGGCAGGAGATAGCTTTGGCGATCGCTCTCGTCATAATGTAGCAGGGGGACCCTTTGGCCGAGCCAGTGATGACCCCACCGAAACCTATCTCGGCTACCGGGCCCGTCTCAACTTTGATAGCAGCTTTAGCGGTCGAGACAGGCTGAGAATTCGTTTAGAAGCCGTAGACATTCCCAACCTGAGAGCTTTTGGTCTCAATAATACATTAATGGCTCGCACTTCCATTGATGGCAGGAGTAATGGTTTCCGACTAGATGATCTAAACTACCGTTTCCCGGCTTTTGATGGTAAAGCTCGCTTCTGGGTAGGCGCTAATGCTCTGGGAATAGACAATATTCTTGATGTCCTTTCACCCCTTGAAAGTGCCTCCACCGGATCAATTTCTCGGTTTGGACGACGGAACCCCGCCGTATTTCGAGGACCCGGTGGTGCAGGTGCTGGCGCTAACTTTACCTTTGGTAGTCGATCTCCCTTGAAACTTAATCTAGCTTATTTAGCCGGTAATGCTTCTGATGCTACCGAAGGCAATGGCCTATTCAATGGCAGTAATAGCGCTGGCGCTCAATTAGTTTATCAACCCAATCGAAACCTCGCTTTTGCCGTCGAGTACGCCCGCAAGTATTTTAGCACTGAAGACGTGAATATTGCTGGCGGCACCGGAAGCTGGATTTCTGAGCGTCCCTTTGGAAACAATGCCACCACCAGCGATAACTTAGGTTTACAATTTAACTGGCGCGTCCTTGACAAATTCCAGTTAGGCGGTTGGTTTGGTGCTACCTGGGCTCATCAACAAAGAAATGGCAGTGATAGTGCTACAATTCTTAACTGGGCTGTCACTATGGGCTTCCCCGATGCCTTTAGCGAAGGGGATTTGGGTGGTATTATTATCGGAATGCCTCCGAAAGTTACCTCCCACGACCGGGGAGCTTTGGAAGATCGCGATACTTCCTTCCATATTGAAGCCTTCTATCGCTATGCCTTCAATGACTACATTTCCATCACTCCCGGCTTCTTTGTCGTCACTAACCCTGATCACAATAGCCGCAATGCTAATATTTTCGTAGGAACTCTGCGAACGACTTTCCGTTTCTAATAACAGTTTCCCGCTCATTTTCTCAGCCTGGGGGGACGGACTATTCTATTAATTCATTGCGCCGCCCCCCATCTCTTCTTGATTAATTTAGGGCGTTGACAAATCTACCCGATCGCCTATTATGGTTTTATCGGTTTACTGCGCCTATGAACTTGACTAATTATTCAATAATGCCCACCAACCACCATAGTAAATGGCTCTAACCATTGTCTAATAACGGATAGAGCCATTTAGGGGATATTTAGGGGTAAATCACCAAATGGGTCGGGGGTTAATCCTAAATTTTGGGGATAAAATCAAATTCACCTCCAGGGGAATGCCACCGACCACAATCATCATCTTATTTGGCGATCGCATTCATTGGAGAATCAGCCACCTCTGGCGAGTTAGAATTGGGTTCTAACGTAGGCATATCTGGTCTGAGTGCAGTCCACCATAAGGCGATCGCCGGAACCACACCAAATAATACACTTAATAGAGTCGGTAGTAGAAACTTAGGATCTAAAGCCACCACTGTAATTACCGCCCCAAAGCCAAAGTTAGTCAAATACACCAGTAAAGGTAGAGTCAACAGAGGTCGAGATAAAACAATCGGCTTACCTCTCCATAAAACCGCGGCCACCGTCATAAACACCAAACCTGTCCCCATCCATCCCGTAAGATTACGATAGGGCATTCCGAAAAATTCCCCTACCTCTTGGAATTGCCAAAACGGAAAAGGTGCTTGACTCATAGCCGGGTCTAGGACTAAATCCCAAGCCGTTAATAAAATCGCGGCCACCGCTAAAGCTGCTACATGACGCACCCAACTCGAAGCCAGCGTTACTTTTAAGCCACCCCTCGCTAGTAGGTAGCAGGTTAAACCCATATAAAACCAGGATAGGGGAATCGTAAACGGAACTAGATCCGCGATTTTATAGCCTAAACCGTTTAGATATTGGTAATGACCGAAAGGAAAACCTGTGCTAGTCCCCAGGAGTTCACTACTCAGCGATAGGACAATAGATGGCACCATAAATCCTAGGGTTGTAACCAGCCCTAGGGTGCGATAGGCGTATAAGCTAACTGCGATCGCTCCAAACACAATATAAGCTACTCCTCCCCCTGCCATACTCAGTTGAAAGAAACTTTGTCCTATGGGGGGTAGGTTAATAATTAGTTCTGGATTAGGTAGAACTATTAGCAGTCCCGCTAGACCAAACAGGGTGGACAGGATATGGATGGTCAAAAAAAATCGCTCTTGCATCAGAAGTTGCTTCATGGGACTCCTCAAACAGATATGAAACGCAGACCGCGTTTCCGAAAACTTTATAAATCTTTATACAACAATAGACTCATTTGCTGTTAAACGCGACCCCCCTGTTTAACTATATCCCTAGCCTCACCCTAAACCAAAATCCTATATCTGCCATATTGACAGACAGACCATTGACAACTATTCTTATTAAAGTCCAGACTAATCTATAATAATTTTGAATTAGCTGGTGGGACTAAAGCCAGAATGGTAGCCCATGTCTAGGAAAGTCCCAGGTTGTGTCCTGGTTATAACAGACTATCAACCAACCATTGCACCAATATCCATATCATACCCTGCCTGCGGTTGCAAAAATCGATTACTAGGGCTATTCATATCTCAGCAATTGAGAAATATTATGAATATCAGCTCACCTTGAAACTTGAGAAAATGACATGAAACGAAGAAAAGTTATCTCTTTAATTGGGTTAGCAATAGCCACCAGCGCCATCTCCATCGCTTGTGGTCAACAACAACCAACCACCGATACAACCGCCACCAATGGTACAACAGGTGCAACCTTAGTCGTTTATTCTGGTCGCGGAGAAGACCTAATTAGTCCAATGTTTGAGCGATTTCAAGCTGAAACTGGCATTCAAGTCAATGTCCGTTATGGGGATACAGCCGAATTAGCCGCCACCATCTTAGAAGAAGGTCAAAATTCCCCAGCCGATATTTATTTTGCTCAAGATGCAGGAGCTTTAGGCGCCCTGCAAAGAGAAGGGCGCACCCGTACTATTCCAGAAACCTTACTCAATCAAGTAGACCCTAGGTTCCGCTCTCGCGAAGGACAATGGATTGGTATTACCGGACGCGCGCGCGTATTTAACTACAATACAAATCTACTCAGCAGCGATCAAGTTCCTAACTCCATTTGGGAACTTACACAACCCGAATGGTCGGGACGCATTGGCTGGGCTCCAACTAACGGCTCCTTCCAATCCTTTGTGACCGCTCTGCGAAAGCATGAAGGCGAAGAACGCGCTAGAGAATGGGTAGAAGCTATGCAAGCCAATAACCCCCAGGTCTATCGCAATAATACAACCCTTGTCGAAGGCTTGGGGCGCGGTGAAGTAGCCCTGGGATTGACAAATAACTATTACTTGTTCCGCTTTATAGCCGAAGATCCCAATTTCCCCGTATCCTATCACTATGCCACCGGTGATGTAGGTTCCATGATCAATATAGCCGGAGTCGCTATTATCGATAGCACAGACCAACCCGAAGTAGCAGAAGTCTTTATCGAGTTTCTGCTTACTCCAGAAGCACAGCAACACTTCGCCCAAGGGAATAGTGAATATCCCTTAATTGATGGAATAGAACCACCAAATGGACAGATTCCTATTGATCAGATTAATCCCCCAGATATCGATCTCAGTAACTTAGAAGACTTGGAAGGAACACTAGAGTTGCTGCGAGCAGCGGGAGTTTTATAACCAGGGAACCCCATCCTATCAATCAGGAAGCACTAGACCTCTTCCTGATTTGTTCAGAAAACTTGCTCCTTAAACAGACGTTTATTACCATTTATGGTATAATTGCTTCTGATTTTTGCCTGACTTATTCAGGTACTTCCGTTTATAATATCCCCCTAATTTTTCCTATTATCCCTTCATTAAATGACTATTAACCTAAAGAAAACATTATCCTTAAATAGCTATTTCTCCACCAAGCGATCGCATCCTCCCATTTTTTTAGTCATCATGGCTGCCATAGTCGCTTTAGGCATGGCATTACCCCTGGTTTACCTAGTAATTAGGGCCATGGGCATTGGATTAGTCCCCTTCATCGCCCTTATATCCCGACCCCGCACCATTCAGGTATTTTTCAACAGTATAGGTATGGCCTTATCTGTCACACTCCTATCTGCTTTGATTGCCATTCCCCTAGCATTTCTAATAGTACGCACCAATTTACCCGGGCGGCGTTTTTGGTCAGTAGTCACCACCTTACCCCTAGCTATCCCCACCTATGTGGGCAGTTTTGCCCTATTAGCCTTCGTCGGACCCCGTGGCAGTATGCTCCAAATTCTCCTCGAGCCCTTGGGAGTCCAGCGGCTACCCTCTATTTATGGCTGGTCTGGAGTAATTATCGCCACCACACTATTTTCCTACCCTTACATATTGCTCACAGTGCGATCGAGTTTACAAGGTATGGACCCAGCCATGGAAGAAGTCTCACGGGTTCTCGGATATACTCCCTATCAAACCTTCTGGCGAGTCACCTTACCACAACTGCGGCCAGCGATCGCCGCCGGGTCTCTACTTGTCTCACTCTATGCGCTCCAAGACTTTGGCACTCCCGCACTCATGCGGTTTGAGTCCTTTACCTACGTCATTTTTTTGCAATATCGCACCAGTTTTGACCGTAGTATGGCCGCCGCCTTATCCCTAGTATTAATCGCCTTAGTCGGGTTGATTTTATTGCTAGAATATCGAGCGCGATCGCGAGCAGCCTATTATAGTAGAGGTTCAGCTAGTCAACATCAACAACCCTTGATTCCCCTAGGTCGCTGGACTTGGTTAGCCCTCGGTTTTTGTATCCTGATTACACTATTTTCCCTAGTAATGCCCCTCGGAGTTTTATTCTTCTGGTTAGGGCGTGGTCTGCGAGTAGGTCAAAACCCCATAGAATTGATCACAATGATGTTACCCGCCGCCTACAACTCCATCTATAGCTCAGGTCTAGCTGCCATCATTTCCACCCTGTTTGCACTCCCCATCGCCATTCTCGCCGTCCGCTTTCCTAGTCGCCTCACAGCCATCTTAGAGCGCACATCCTACATCGGTTTTGGAATGCCGGGAATTGTCGTATCACTCTCCCTCGTCTTCTTTGGAGCCAATTATGTACCCTGGCTTTATCAACAACTACCCATGTTGCTGTTTGCTTATCTAGTCTTATTCATTCCTCAAGCCGTCGGAACATTGCGCGGCTCACTACTTCAAGTATCCCCAAACCTAGAAGAATCTGCCCGTATTTTGGGACGCACACCCTGGGAAACTCTACGCCATGTCACCTTACCACTCGTTCGTCCTGGCGTGATTAGTGGCGCTATGTTAATCTTCCTCACCTCCATTAAGGAATTACCAGCCACTCTATTACTCTCTCCCATTGGCTTTCGTACTTTAGCCACCCAAATTTGGCAAGCCACAGCAGAAAGTGTCGCCTTTACCCAAGCCTCAGTTGCTGCTCTCATGATGTTGTTCGTGTCAACCTTAGCTACACTGATTATTCTCTCCCAAGAACGTCGCATCAAAAACGCCCAGCCTAGCCTTACCCAGTCAGAAGACTAGGACCATCTGATGATTATGTTAACTTTTGTAAAGAAAAGTTAAGAAATGTTAAAAAAAAATTCCTTCCGCTGGGGGGTTGATTTAGGAGGGTTACTTGTGTTATTATTTTAGATAATGGGAATATTGACAATTTTATTTTTTGCGTCAAGATTAAAATTATAAGTTAGTCTCTAACATAGCACCATCTGCCACCCCTTGTCAATCTTTTGAGAAATTAAGCCCAACCGGGAACAGGAAAATTAATAATTAATTATCCCGGCTCCCTTAACCAATTTCTGCTCAAAGTCTAACCCTGACCGGACTACGATTTTCTGTCAGGGATAACTCAGATTTAACAATCATGGAAGTTCCGGTCATTTCTGGAGGTTGTGGTAACTGGAGTATTTCCAAAATAGTCGGAGCTATATCCGCCAAACAGCCATCACTTCTCAAAGGTACATCAGTCCCGTGACCAGGAATTTTACGGACTTCCCCTTCAACCAGAATAAAAGGAACTGGGTTAGTAGTGTGAGCAGTCCAGGGATTACCCTGTTCATCGGACATATATTCAGCATTACCATGATCAGCAATAATAATGGCTGTTCCCCCGGCTTTAGAGATACCTGCTAACAATTCTCCCAAACAGCGATCGACGGTTTCAATAGCCTTAACCGCAGCATCTATTATCCCGGTGTGACCGACCATATCGGGGTTAGCATAATTGATCACAATCAGAGAATAAATCCCTTTAGCGATACCCTCAAGAGCCACTTCTGTGACTTCCTCCGCAGACATTTCGGGTTTTTGGTCATAGGTAGCCACGGCGGGACTGGGAATGAGTTCTCGATCTTCCCCCTCAAAAGGATGTTCTAAACCACCATTAAAGAAATAAGTCACATGGGCATATTTTTCGGTTTCGGCGGTCCGCAGTTGTTTCAAGCCATGATCAGCAATTACTTGTCCTAAGATATTATCGAGTCCTTGGGGTTCAAAAGCGACATCGACGGGATAGTTGGGGTCATACTGGGTAAAAGTCGCAAAACTCAGGGGTTGGATCAGTTCCCGTTCAAACCCATCAAAATCCTCCATAACCAAGGCTTGCGTAAGCTGTCTAGCGCGATCGGGTCGGAAATTAAAGAAAATCACCCCATCTCCGGGTTCGATCGCCCCTGGCGCTACTCTCATGGGGTTAATGAACTCATCGGTGATACCCTCTCCGTAGGATTCCCTCATGATCTCAGCTATAGTGCGATCGCTCTGTGGTCCATCGGTAGTCAGAATCGAATAGGCTTTTTTTACCCTTTCCCATCGATTATCGCGATCCATAGCATAGTAACGGCCGCTAATAGTCGCAATATGGCCCACTCCGATTTTTTCAGTGTAGTCTTGGATTTGTTGAAGAACCTTAATTCCATCATTAGGGTTAGTATCGCGGCCATCAGTAATGCCATGAATACAGACATTAGACAACCCCTTAGCCTTAGCCATATCCAGCAATCCCAGGAGATGGTCAACATGGGAATGCACACCCCCATCAGAGCATAAACCTATCAAATGTAACTTAGCCTCTCGCTGACGAACTTCCTCACAAACTTTACTCAAAGCGGGATTATTCTGAATAGTGCCATCAGAAACCGCATCAGAAATCCTCACCAACTCTTGGGGAACCACTCGTCCCGCCCCTAAATTCAAGTGACCGACTTCTGAGTTGCCCATCTGACCATCGGGCAAACCGACAGCGCGACCAGAAGCCTGAATTAATGTTCGAGGATAAGCAGTCCAAAGGCTATCCATTACAGGGGTATTGCCAACAGCAATGGCATTTCCGTCCGTTTGTTCACGATAGCCCCAACCGTCTAATATGATGAGTACAACGGGAGATACAGACACTGATGCCATGCCAACTTACCTTTTAGCGACGAGTGAATTCCATCGACATGATATCACCCCTTGACGAAACTGTTAACTCTTTGCTAGGTGAAAAGGCAACAGCAAGCTAATCTAGGCTTGACACTCCCCGCCCTTTAAGTCCCAAAAACCCTCGTAAATTTGTTAACCTGGGGTTATTACCAACCAGCCGATAATTTTAAACAGATGGCAGCTAGAAATGATGATTGTGGTTCGTTTCAAGCTACCCTTGACATGAGAGCATGATTTAATCACAAATTCGGTTAATATTTTAGGGCAATACGGTATAATAAGCGAGAAGGGTTGAGGATAAACCTATTGCCAGATATGTCAAACCCAAGGAAGCCGCCCAAATCCTTGGAGTCCATGAAAGAACACTCCGCAGATGGGACGACAATGGCTCAATCGAGACCATCAGAACCCCCGCTGGGCAACGACGATACAACGTTGAGTGATATACTGCCAAATCAGGCAGTGACAAACGCAAAGTCGTTATCTATGCCAGAGTTAGTAGCCGCGCCCAGCAGTCCGACCTCAACCGACAGGTGGCCGCACTGTCCAACCTCTACCCCGAAGCAGAAGTCGTCTCAGAAATCGGAGGCGGGCTCAACTTCAAGGGAAAGAAAATGCTGGCCTTACTGGGACATCATTTGTCAGGAGATGTCGGCATGGTTGTCGTTGCCCACAAAGACTGATTGGCAATATGGGGATTTGACTTGTTTCGATGGCTCTGTGAGCAAAACAGGTGTTCACTCATGGTTCTCAACCAGACAAGTCTCAGTCCAGAACCAGAAATGGTTGAGGACATCCTCGCCATCCTCCACTGCTTCAGTTCCCGATTATACGGACGGAGTAAATACAAAACTCAGGTCAAAGAAGATCCGGATTTACCCCAGCCCCGAGCTAAATCAAGTCTGGCGCAAATGGTTGGCCGCTTGTCGGTATTGCTACAACCAAGCAATTGCATTATCCCGGAGTGGTAAACGACTAAGCAAACTGAAATTACGCAACGAAGTGATGCAGAGCGACTTGCCTGCATGGGTCAAAGAAACACCCGGCCATATTCGGCAGAATGCTATCTTTGATGCCTATCTCGCCTTTTCAGCCAGTCCTGGCGCAAGGTTTAGGAGCTGTCGGGCTAGTTCTCAAGCCATCAAGTTTAACGATGCTAATTTCTCTTCAGGGAGTTGGTATCCAAGACTAACGAAAGGATTAATTTTCATGGTTTCCGAACCCATCCCTAAAGCTTGCGGGCAAGGGACTCAGTTGGTGTTTACCAAAGGTCGATGGTTTGCGATTTTCCCTGAACCAGTTGCCGTTACCCCAACTGACGCTACTGGCGTGATTGCATTAGACCCGGGCGTCCGAACTTTCATAACTGGGTTTGATGGTTCACGATTTCTGGAATTGGGCTCCGGAGATATAGGACGCATCACTCGGTTATGTCAACATTTGGATGATTTGATGAGCCGAATCGCCAAGGAACCCTGTCGTTCAAGGAGGCGACGGATGAGGCAAGCGGCTCAACGAATGAGAACCAAAATCCGCAATCTAGTTGATGAAGCCCACAAACAAATTGCTCACTACTTGACTCACAACTGCAGCCTAATTTTTTTGCCCACCTTCGAGACTTCCGATATGGCCAGTCAGGTGAAGCGTCTAATCAGGTCTAAGACTGCCCGCGCCATGCTGACATGGGCGCATTATCGATTCAAACTAACCCTGAGACATCAAGCCGAGATAACTGGAACCACAGTTGTAGATGTGACGGAAGAATACACCAGCAAAACCTGTACTCACTGTGGTCATGTGCATTCCCAGCTAGGTGGCTCAAAAGTGTTCCGATGTCCTGAGTGCGGGTTCACTCTACCCAGGGACTGGAACGGTGCTTTTGGAATCTTTCTAAAAGCTTTGCGGGATACCGCCTCTGTTACCTTAACGGGTAATAGTGCTATCGTCGCATTGTCAGGCAATAGCCGGAAAAATGTCGCGTAAATGTATCAGCATCATTGGGGATAGGCAATGCGTAAAGTTCTATTTGTGATTGTAGCGGGGGTTTTATCACTCTGGCTAGGGGGTTGTGCTTCGGAGCCACCGGAGGAGGAAATTACATTGACTCCAACTCCCACAGAAGAAACAACCCCAGTTGACCCATCGGAAGAGGAAACTACAGCAGAAACACCATTTGAAGATCCTCTAGTTACTGAAACTCCTCCGCCAGAAGCAGGTTTGATTCAGTCTACCAAATCAGAGGAACGATTGAGACAGCTTCTGCCCGGCAGAAATGGAGTACCTGCTGCACCGGCAACTATTCCGATTCCTGGTCAACAACTTGACCCCTTTGGACCGGTTCCACCGGTTATTGCAGATAGACCCCCAGACGTGCAAGCAGACAGTGAATCGATCGCCTTACCCACTAGACAAGTGCCGGACCTACCGAGTCTTCCGGTGGCTATGCAACCACCCCAATGGAGAACTCCTGTTGCTAGTGAATCGATCGCCTTACCCAGTAAACAAGTGCCCGACCTACCGAGTCTTCCGGTGGCTATGCAACCACCCCAATGGAGAACTCCTGTTGCTAGTGAATCGATCGCCTTACCCAGTAAACAAGTGCCCGACCTACCGAGTCTTCCGGTGGCTATGCAACCACCCCAATGGAGAACTCCTGTTGCTGTTACTACGGTACCAGGACAACCAGGAGCCCCCACCGCACAGCCAGGGGTAGCCAACGGACAGCCAGGGGTAGCCAACGGACAGCCAGGGGTAGCCAACGGACAGCCAGGGGTAGCCAACGGACGACCCGGAACCCCCACCGCACAGCCACCCGTCGCCCCAGCCGCGCCGCCACCACCCCCTTCGACTGATTTAGCTCGTGGAATAGAGGTAACCGGAGTGCTGAGAACGGGAGATGATACGAGAATTATTCTTAAGGCTCCTAATGAACCCACGAGTCGTTATGTGAGTGTTGGTCAGCGCATAGCAGGGGGAGAAGTTCTAATCAAGCGGGTGAAGTTGAGCGGAGACGGCGTTCCGATTGTCATCTTTGAGCAGAACGGCATTGAAGTTGCTAGAATGGTAGGTGAGGTTAGCGGACCCTTTGGGGATGAGGCTAACACGATTGTAATGCCACAAACTATCAACAATTTTGTTCGTAATCAGTCCTAACTAATTGGGGGTTTTAGGCGACTACTCTGCCTGGCTTGGATCTATATCCCCGGTGGTTGAGGTCAGTCGTTGATCTAAAACTCCCTTGGGTTTGATAACCCAGAAATTATCAATGTCATGGGTTGAGTATTATGTTGAATTTAGTTGAAAAATTTGGCTTTGTTACCCTAGGACGGTTCACGCAGTCTCTGGTCAGCAGAATGGCGCTTGGTGGCTCTGTGGCTTTGTTAGTTGCACTGCCAGCTAATGCCCAAACAGAAGGCGGTCGCCCCCCCATCTGTGAAGGACAACTACCTACTGGTCAGGTGACGTGCAACTACGAAGGGGGAGATAATTTTACGGGTAGTTTTGTCAACGGTCGCCCAGAAGGACGCGGTATCTTTGTCTATGCTAACCGCGATCGCTTTGAGGGAGAATTTCGCAATGGTCTCCCTAATGGTCAAGGTGTGTTTATCTTTGCTGATGATTCCCGTGTAGTGGGAGTGTTTAGAGATGGCCAGATTACCAACGGAACGGTGATTTTTGCCAATGGCGATCGCTATATTGGTGAGTTTCAACTGGTCACGGAAGTGGGTAGCGGTAACACCAGCAGCCAACCCCACGGTAGCGGACAGTTTGTTTATAGCAATGGCGATCGCTTTGAGGGAAGATTTTTTGCCGGGGGACCCTTTGGACAGGGAACCTTAACCCGCACAGATGGGACTACCTGCCAAGGAGAATTTTTTAATCAGGCCCTCGACGGAAGCGGGAATTGTACCTTCCCTAACGGTTTTCGCTATGAAGGGGAACTGCGCGGCGGTATCCCCCACGGCCAAGGTGTTCTCATTAACACCGCCGGACAACGTTTCCCCGGTACTTTCCGCGATGGTAGACGGCAAGAGTGAACGGTCGAAGTCACCACAAATCAGCAGTTTTGGGGAAATCTCCCTCACGGAAGCCCCAGTCCTGTGGGTAGGTTAGCAATAAAACTTAAAAAAGTGAAGTGAATAAGATGGCTGATCCAGTAGTAGGCTGAAGATTAACGCATTTTAGACATAGAGGAAAATAAACCAATGGTTCAACGTGGTTCTAAAGTTCGCATTCTTCGTAAAGAGTCCTATTGGTTCCAAGAAGTGGGAACAGTTGTTTCCGTGGATAAAAGCGGGATTCGCTATCCTGTGATTGTTCGTTTTGATAAGGTCAACTACAACGCCTACTGCGGTGTTGATGGCGGCGTTAACACTAACAACTTTGCTGAAGCTGAGTTGGTGGAAGTAGAAGCACCAGCTAAAGCAGCTAAGAAGTAAACTAGGCTCTCGGCTAATCCCCCTGGCGGCAGTGCCATAGAGTGCCTGCCGCCTGTTAATGTTTTAATCGCAGTCACTTTATATCTGCTTGTTTTGCTGTGCCAGAGTTACCTGAAGTTGAAACCGTTAGAAAGGGTCTAAATCAGATGACCCTCAATCAGCCTATAGTGGGTGCGGATGTCCTGTTAGATAGTGCGATCGCTCACCCCACTGCTGTGGAATTTATCGCCCAACTTACCAACACTACCATCAACCATTGGTATAGGCGGGGAAAATATCTGTTAGCGCAACTACAAGCGCCATCACAGCCATCAAATCCTATTTTCACATCAAAAGACCCAATCGAGACTAAGACAAGCGACGGGGGCTGGCTGGGTGTGCATTTGCGGATGACCGGACAACTTTTGTGGCTGACTTCTGATCAACCTTTACATAAACATACCAGGGTGAGATTGTTTTTGCAGGGGGAACGAGAATTGAGATTTGTTGACCAGCGGACTTTTGGTAAAATCTGGTGGGTTCCCCCTGGTATGGCGGTGATGGATGTGATTTCTGGTTTACGGGAATTGGGACCAGAACCCCTTAGCGATGAATTTTCCCCTGAGTATTTAGCCAACAAACTGCGACTCCGCCAAAGACCGATTAAAACGGCTTTACTAGACCAAGCTATATTGGCTGGTTTGGGTAATATTTACGCGGACGAGGCATTATTTTTAGCGGGAATTCAACCCACAACTCCTAGCCGTCGTCTCAGTGAAGACCAAGTTAATCGCCTGTGTACCCACATTGTCGAGGTTTTGCAAGAGGCGATCGCTTCCGGTGGCACAACTATTCGTAATTTCCTCAACGTCCAAGGCGTTAACGGGAACTACGGTAGCCACGCCTGGGTTTATCAACGCGGCGGGAAACCTTGTCGAGTTTGTCAAACCCCCATCGCTAAAATTAAACTATCGGGACGCGGCACCCATTTCTGCCCTAGGTGTCAACCTTCACTCGATTCTGATCTCTCCTGATCTCGATTGTTAAGATAGATGTTCATAAAGCTACGTCTACCATCAGTAACGGTAAAATATAATTTGCAGTGCTCAGTTAGGGAAGCCAGAATCAGTAGAGGCAATGAATGCCTTGTCTGTTATGATTCGCCCACGATCGCAGAATCCTTGACATCAAATTAACTCACAAGCCCTTAAAATTTGGGATAGATTCATTTATCATTTGCTATCCTACTCGCTATGACTATTAAACGCGGAGATTTTGTTCACGCCGTTCGGGAAAAATTAGAAAATAGCCTAGAAGTGACCGCCAGCGACTCCCGCTTACCTCCCTATTTGTTTGAAACTAAAGGGGAAGTCATGGAAACCAAGGGAGATTATGCCTTTGTCAAATTTGGTCGAGTCCCTACACCAGCTATATGGTTGCGGATTGATCAATTGGAACCCGCTAAATAGCCATGTGCGACTCGAGGCGCGATCGGACTACGCAGTTAACCCTAATATCCGTACATAACTAGGCTAGGGTACTAACACCCGCAGGGTAGGGTATGATTCCCATAATCCTACGGGTGGTGGGGTGGCTTCAAATTAGGGCTACCCCTGCTTAACCCGCCATGACTTCCCATATTGCAGAGACACCGTTAATAAAAATATAATTGGTATATGCAGATGGCTTCTAGTATGTTTTTTCCTCCTTCATGTCACCCTACCCAGGTTTCCATAATTGGGGCAGGTAAAGTAGGTGGTACTCTAGCCCAGCGCATAGCAGAGAGTAATGTCGCCCATGTCGTATTACTTGATGTGGTGGAGGGTTTACCCCAAGGGGTCGCCCTGGACTTGATGCAAGCTGGATCAGTGGAAGGTCACGATCGCAAAATTCTCGGAACTAATGATTATGCAGATACTGCCGGATCAGATATTGTCGTAATTACAGCCGGTCGCCCTAGGACTCCGGGCATGAATCGTAATGATTTAATCGAAACTAATGCCCCTATTGTCGCTCGTGCTGTTACTAATGTGATCGCCAGTTCCCCTAATGCAGTCATTATCATAGTTACCAATCCTTTGGATGTAATGACTTATATAGCTTGGCAGGTCAGCCAAATCGAACCTTTTAGGATTATGGGAATGGCAGGAGTGTTAGACTCAGCCCGCTTCCAAGCGTTTATCGCCACAGAATTAAACGTTTCCGTTGTCGATGTTAATGCAACCGTTATGGGAAGTCATGGCGATTTAATGGTTCCCCTTCCCCGTTATTCTACAGTTAATGGCATTCCCATTACAGAGTTAATGGATGCTGAAACCATTAATCGTCTCATTGCTCGCACTCGTAATGGGGGGGCGGAAATAGTCGGACTTCTGAAAACTGGCGGCGCTTATTATGCTCCCGCTTCCTCCGTGCGGACTATGGTAGAATCTATTTTACTCAACCGTCGTCGTCTATTGCCAACTTCTGCCTATCTCAAGGGAGAATATGGCATGAAGGATATTTTCCTAGGGGTTCCCTGTTGGTTGGGATGTCGAGGCGTAGAGGGCGTTCTGGAATTAAACCTCACAGACAATGAACGCGAAGCACTCAACAGTTGCGCTCAATCGGTTCGCGAAGGTATTGAAAAAGCCGATGCGGTTTTAGCGGCCACTGCTGCTGTTTAGCCGCCGGGGGCGGGTCTTAGTAGTGCCATGACGTACCCGCCCCGACAAAACCCCTCCCCTTCCTTAACTCTTGCGGACCACAGACAGTTTCACCAAAGCCCTTGACAGTCTGGGATTTATCATCTATCATTATTTGTATACACGGGGCATTACTGGTTTCGACAGGACGATCAAACCGACCTTGTGATTCAGGCCGAGAGTGAGCCTCCTCTCGAAAATCAAAGGTTCAAAAAAAATGTAAGTGCGAACAACGTCGTACCTTTCGCTCGCGTTAAAGCCGCTGTTGCTTAATAACGAATACCTCCTATAGGTTCGAGCACTCACGGTTTGACTCCGTTAAGGACTGTGGGTTAAACCCCAACGGATGCTTCGGTTAAGCGTTCTCTGGTAGCTTAACTGAAAAAGACTCTACTAGAGAATCCTACCGTCAGGGATAAGTGACGGTTCCCGCCCTAAGGATTAGAGGGGCTATGTCTGTGAACGAGCAGGGCGTAAATAGTCGTTTTGGACATGGGTTCGATTCCCATATGCTCCATTTTCAGTAAACCCTAGTCTAGTAGCTATCGCGCGACATTACTCGATACGATAGCTACACCCAATTACTCAAATATTACTCACAATCCATTCCTAGCACAGGATAATAATTCTGTCAACAGGATGATTACTCAGTCAACAAGCACAACTTAGTCAATCTGTCAAATATCCATACCTCCCCCCAACCAGACACCGATAGGTTAACTCCCTTGTGATACCCGTCAATGGCAAGCCTATCGGTTCGTACCTCACCATTGACTGCTATCACGTCGGTCGTTTCCCCAAAGAGTGTTTGTTCCGGTTGGGGGGAGGATATGTTTCAAAATCAACCACGACAACAGCAGAAGATAATTCCCCAAGCTATCAATGTACAAAGATATCAGACCGCCTTTCCGTGGACTAGACCTATAGGTAAACCTATGTGCGATCGCAAAATCTAAATCATCTCCTACCGGATCCAACCCGATACCCCTAAACAACTTTTCAACTGGTGACAATTACCGAGATGGGAATCGATACCCACATAATCCTTAGCAAGTCTCTAGTCTTTGGTGGTAATCACCCCGTGCGGAAACCGATACCAACATAATCAGTTCACCCCCAAAATCTTAGCCGTAGGTTGTAGGTAAAGCTATCTGTTGGGGGTAACTTAGTTCTGGGTAATATCTGGACATGATAGGGTAGGCATTCATATAAATCATTTACACTCCTGTACTGCAGGAGTGTAACGGGGTAGGCTCAATGATTTTTTAACATTCTACACTCCTGTAATACAGGAGTGTATTCAAAAAATACATAGACACCCCCTACAGTCAGAAACCATAGGGGGTCATTAAGTTATTGGGGTAGCTGTTAGGCGTTAGGGCTTACGCCAACTTGGGGTTGCACCGATAAAACATAGCTATAGCAGCCTGTTGAATCTTCTCATTGGTAGTCTGGTCAGATTTTCCGATATAGATATGGTGGTTGATTTTACCGTCCCAACCTTTCAGATTCCAGTATGCAAAGCCATTGATTGACGTTTTTTTGCAAGCTGTAAACCTTTTGCCGTTTAACTCAACCGAAAATGACTTGTTTTTTCTCAGGTAGTTAAACCACTCAGGCGTATCTAGTTCTACACAAGTTCCACCATAACCCAGCAGAAAATTGCTGAAATTTCCAGTATGTAGGCTGATTACTGGCAATAACTTAGGCATTGAAGTCACCCCCCATAAAGATATCGCTACTGTAACCATTGCCACTAAAGTCGGGCATAAATGATGCTGGCTGAATAACTGTCTCTTGAGACGATACCCACTTTTCTTGTACCGCCATAAAATCAACAGCGGCGTTATGGGCGATTTCGGCTAATTTCACCCTGGTATCTTGGTTAGCGTAGGGGATATCTCGTGACATCATTTGGGCGTAAATATCACGTGCTAATTCCGCGACAACCATCAACCTTGCTTGTTCTTCGTTCATGATATGGTTTTATCCTCTTAGTGTGTTGTTTGCCGTAGTTTACCGTCATTGCGGACGAATATTTATTGAACTTTATCCATTAAGTGTTTCGTGTAATTCAGCTCCTTAATCAGCAATTGCTTTTTAAGTTCAGTAATGGTTAATTCTGTTTCACAGTCGTCTAGTATTGACTTTAATGTTGCCAAACCCTCTTCTTTGTTGCTGTTGTAAACTAGACTATCTACCATAGTCTTAAACTTTACAAACATTTGATTATTGATATCTGTCATCATTTTTGTTCTCCTAGGTCAATGAACTAATTGGAAGTTAAATGATTTGCTTCCACAGGTTTTTACCGTTAACATTCATCATGTTATAACCTCTGTTTTTCATTAAATTGGTTAATTCATTTACAGTAACCCGTGAATCTAAATAACCATCATTTTTAGCGGTTTCTATGGCTATTTTTAGCATTTTAGGGTCAATATCTGTCACCGCTTCAATTAACTCAGGACAACCTGCCTTTATCGCTTGCTCATTTTGTTTAGTTTTATTCTCAATACTTTGAGTGATAAAGCTATCTAAAAATTGTTCTGTACCGCTAGATACTGTAAATATTTTATCTTCTGCTAACTCCCAGTAATGGTTAAATACTTTGATTGAATTATCCATTGATGATTTATATATCATTGAATGTGTAGCGATTACATCAATGGATAATCTGTAGTTAGCTATATCTTGTTTCCTTTTTTGTAGTCCTCTTTTGGTTTGAGCATAATTAGTGCAATTATTCATATCTCTCCAAAACATTTCTAAGCGAGATGATATCTTACCAAGATTTATATCCTCAATATCCGAAAGTTCTGACAATTCAAATTGATTACCTGCATATTCTTCACTTGTCATTGATTGTCTATTTTTAAACCACATAGGAAACATACGGCGTTTTAATTCATTAAGTTCCCAAAACGTCCATAAAGGATGTATTGAATTAATTACTTTTAAAGCGAAAGCATTAAAAATCATGTTTTGACCGGGTGTTTGACTACTAATTGTTATTCGGCTATTTTTCCTGTTGAAGACTTTAAACAGTGAAAGCATATTTTCATTTTCAATTAATAAATTGGGGGTGATATCTTCCCAGACCAATAAAAAATTACGTTCAAACTCACTCCGTAATGGGTCGTAATATCTTTCTTGTTGTATCTTGTTTCTCAGTGATGCAAATGTACTGTTAGCTAACACTGTGTCGGCGTTATATAGTGAAGCCGCAATAGTAGCTATCTGGCTTTTACCCGTTCCACTAGACCCCCAAAGAAACAGGCACCCAGCGGTTGACATTAGCGTGACAGGTGAGCAAATAAAGCTAGTAATAATTGGGAATTGAACATCCGGATAGGGTAGGATAGCACAAGCTCTACATATTGACTCTATTTGTTCACCCAATGCACCATCAACGATTATTTCCTCTAATTCATCTGCCAATGAGTCGCGTATTAGCCTATAATCTAAATAGTCCTCAGACATGGTAGTGACCTCTTAATATGTTGGCTTGCTGTATGGTAGTCATCCCCCCCAATATTGGGGGGAATTTTTGTGGTAATTAGCTGAGTTTCATTAACTCAAGTAACGCGATTAGGGTATCAGCGTCCAATTTTTTAACCTTGCTGTATAGGCTATCAAAATCAGGCTCACAATCAAGAATTTTTGCTGTAGACTCAACCCGTTCTTCCCAGGTTTTATATTTAGCCTTACCGCCAAAGCTACCATTTTTTTTACTAGTTTTTGATTCAACAAAATCAATAGCTTCTTGTACAGTGTACCCGGCAACAGTGGACTCAAAGGTATCTAATCCTGTGCTGTATTCGAGGATAAATCGTGCTAAATCATGCTTATTCTTGGCTGATTCAAAATCATTTGAATCAGTGGTATTATCTAATTCAAGGAGTCGCTCGGCTACCCGTGTGGCTGATTGTCCTAGATTTACAGTTCCGGTAAACATCATTTTACCGTTTGTCAGCATAGCGTCACTTTCGACTAAATGCAGTAACGCTAATTCAACCGAAGTAGGCTTGTATTCCCGTTTTTTCCCTTGATATTCACTAGAGTACTCAGCAATACAAAAGCGTACTGCGATTAATTGCTCTTCAAATTTCCACGACCTATCATTGAAGTTCTGGAAATCACCACTTAATCCATAGCCAATAAGCCACAGGTGAGGCGATTGTACAACAAACATAGCGCTAGTGATTTCCAAATATATTCCAGATTCTCCCGGTTTAACCGCGCTACAGAATGCGAATTTATCGTCATCTTTTTTACCGTAATATCCAATACTCATGATTACTCTTCCTCAGTTAATTGTTGATTGTTGATTGTGTTAGGTGATTCGATTCTGGCTGCAATTTGGCGACAAGCAGCCCAAAACAGTGGATTGCCAGATAAATAGACTCGAAGTCTTGACTCCTTAACAAGTTTAACTAAGTGAGTTTGCTTGATAAGTCTAATAATTGCAGAGCCTTGATAATCACCACGTGGTCTGTAACTACCCATTACCTGATAGGTAATATTCTTTACTTCAGGTGTTTTGTGTTCCTCAATATGTGTCAGAATTTGATAAGCCACAATGATTGCAGTTTTATCAAATTCATGCGGATTGTAGTGAGTTTGCACAAGTTCACCATTGAGGCTAAATATGCCTTTATAGTGTAGATTTCTCACGGTTGATGTTCTCCTATTAACTTAAATTCTTGTGCTTTCAGATGTCGTTGGAACTCATCGATATTCATTAAATAAATACCTTGCCAGCGATAAGACCTGTTCCGAGTGACAAACCAAATATCTTCAATCATTCCGGGATTAAGGTAATGAAGCAATTGCATCTTGAGTTTAAAATCAGGTGTTAGCGTTCCCTTTACTTCGATGTATTGGTTGAAAACTGGACTATAAAAGTCAGGTTTCCAAGTAATTGGTCGCCAAGGTTTCTTACCATCAACCAAAGTTAATCGGGGGTGTATTGATAGGTTGTCATCATACTTTTTGAGTAGGTGATAAACCTTGCTCTCTAATGTTGACCCAAAGTAATACCCGTCGTAGTATTGTCCTTTGGCATGATACTTGTTAATCATCATTTATCTCCCCAAAATAAGTTTCATTATCTGGCTCTCTATCGCCGCCAGATTCAGCTTGATAAATGTTCCATTCCGCTCGATAATATTCGAGTGCCTCGTTGAGAATTTCCTCAATTTTATCTGGGTGTAATGGAATTAATTTTTTAATCATTTCTCCCAGACAATAAGCCAGAAATTCTTTATCAAACTTAACGGCTGTTAATTGCCATTGAAGTCGTCCTCTTCCTGCATAGTTAGGAACCTTTATAGCAAACGACGTTCCCACATACATCAACGGGTCAAGTTTAATATTCCTGAGATTTAACCGCACTTCTTTCCAGTGCTTTGATATCATGGTGATAGTCCTCGATGTTTGGTGTATTGGCTACCTTTTCACGGGTAGCCTTTTTTTTGCTAATTAGGCGTTAGTCTGAAGCCAATCTGAAAACGGGTCAGGGTCAGGCAATGATTCGGGCATATCAGGGTCAACATGATTATCGGAGAGATTCAAAAAGTGACCCTCCAAGGCAGCGATATCGTCAGCAATAGCACCAGAAACTTTACGTGGTATCTTGACACCACCACCAAGTTTAATCAGAGTTAGAATAGCTTTAATGCTATTCTTTAACGCGATAATCTCAGAGTAGGTTAATTCCAGATTAAAGTCCTTTTCGTCCGTTACAGATGCAAACACCAACTTTTCTTTTAATGTGTAGATAGGTGATGTTTTGGGATATGGCAGATAAGGAACTACCTGGTCAAGAAATCCGGCAAAGTTGCTGAACCTTTTTAAGATTGCCAGATATTCACTAGGTGAGAGTCCATGTGTATCCTTGGTTTTTACGCTGTCTTTGTCAAGCTGGTAAATAGCGGTATTTTGGTCTACTAATGTATTTTGGTTTTTACGCATCTGTCAGTGATTTTCAACTCATGGACAAAATCATTTTTCCAAAATACGATTGAGTTATTGAGTTGGAAATCACTGTTTTTGATATTTTTTGTTGTTGATGATGATTATTTTTAATCTAATTAATACTTATAAATACATAAGAAACATATAAGCCCAAAAAAATAAAAGAATTATTGACTTTATACCATAATTGTGAAATGTTTAAATTATCGCCACATACAACTCAAACAAAAGACCACTATTTTTTTATATAGTGGTCAATTCTCTTTGTCTACTTTTTGATGCTGATTTATTTTTTCACACTCTTATTGCCTTCGCTGCTAACAGGAGCATCAGCGAAAAGTTCACCCTGTACTTGGTTTGGTGCTTCACTTCTCTCAACAGTTAATTCACCCAGGTTAGCTAGGGCAAGCCCATCGCTGCTAGGAATTCTGAACATACTGTTATAGGTTCTTAATGATGCTGGCTTGATAGTAAAATAGTGAGCAAATACATATAACAAGCCACTAACAGAAACGATAGGAGGTGCTTTAATACTGATAAATCTCAGTATTTTTTCGCCTACCCGTGTTTGGGTGTATTTACGCCACTAGCCAGGATTAACCGGAGCCTCAACAAAGAAGCGGGTGTATTCAGACTTCTTGTATGCTCTTACTCGAGTTCCTCTTAGGATATTACGTCTGTTAGCATTAGGCGTGGAAGTATTGCTAACAGGTGGTCTCCAAATGGTTAATTCCCTAACATTGGCTGGCTCATTAGTTACTGAACTTCCACTTAAAATGTGGAGTAAAAGCATAGGCATAGGTACGCCTATTTTTGAAGTTGCATCCACTGGAACTTCAACTACTAAACTTCTGCCTAGGTGTGGACCCTTTGGCTGTTGCTAAGTTTGCTATCCAATCATCTTTGTATTTGTTCCATGCGTCAGCTAAAGGCATGATATCAGTTTCCTTTTTTCTAAATTGTCTAAATCAGGGTAGGTAAAACGATGATATTAGCGCCTACCCGATATCCATTAATCAACAAATAGCTCTGTAGCTATTACATCAATACTGCCGTCAGTAGGGTCTAAAACATCGTCTGTTGGAATTGACAATGAAACAGTTACGAGACCTGTAGCCATATTTCGGGTATAAGCAGTGACTACGGTTGCACCATCAGGATTATTACTTGCAGTAGATTGCATTCGTTGGGTTGGCTCAATAATTTCAAGTAATTGGTTTTCCAGTGTCGCAGCGCCTAGCGTTTTCTTAGTAGCCATAATCTCACCTTGATTTTATTCAATACCTAGACTATAGCAGTGTATTTGCTGATTGTGGCTGCTATGGTTCTTTCAACAGAAGCTACATATATGTAGCAGCTTTTGAGTTAAACGCGACGGTACGCTACCAATACCAACATTACGCTAACTACCAGTTTAACCATGTCTAAGTATGTTGGTAATCTCTTTCATCGTGGATGATAGTTAGTGACTGATATGACTCAATGATTAGGTTGTAGTTGGGGGTTGATTTCCAGTTTTTCACTCTAACGATGTCCTCGTAGCTTTCCGTATGACATTATCAACCCAACTAGGTTTTCTCTGGAAATGTAGAGGAATTTTGACTTTGGTTTTTCTAGGGTCCTGATACATCGCCAAGACACTACCTTCACCTAAGTCGATTTTAGCTTGTTCAAATTTATCAATTAATTCCCAGTTAAGTATTTTCACTTCACTGATATACATTTTGCTCTCTTTAATTCTTTTCGCATTTTCCCTACCGCCAAAACCTTTTCTTTCCTCGAAGGTAATAGGATACACGATTTTAGCGTCAGTTAAATCAACTAATTGTTTACAGATATTTTCTGCCTCATTTTGACTAGATTCATTCATAAAAAACGCAAATCTTCTGCCATTACTCATAGTACAAGTAACCTTAATATTCCCTTTAGTAAATGCTGATTTACTGGGTTGAGTAAATATCCTTTGTCACCTATCCCATGTAATTTTATCCCTACTAACCGACGGTAACTCTATTTGAGTTTTTGGCAGTGTTGACCGCCTATCTTTAGTCCAGTACGGTGGTTTTTCGTAGTTGTACAAAACAAAGGTTAACTGTATTTTAAGATTAGCTGATGTACTGATTTCCTGAAAATCACCTGACCCTACAAATTGACCTATATCCCTATTCCCTAGTATTTCAGTTTGAGCTAATGTACTCGCAACATTTTCCTGTAAATTTCTCAAAGATGACACAAGTCTGAATCTTTCTCCACCAGTCTCTACCACAGCGTTAACTAATTGTTGTTGTCTATTTTGTTCTATTCTTTGTAGTGCAATATACTCATCCAAACCTTGAGCGACTAACACAATAGCCTCTTTACAGTTATCGCTAAACTCATCCCAGAACTCCTCGGAACTGTCTTGGTTCCAAATAGTGTTTATATTACCATCATATTTTTCTGGTAATTTCTCTCTAGCTTCCCTTCTTTGTTTCCCAAAACTCCATTCTTCACCTTTCTCATCACCCCATTTTTCGATTGTTGATTGACCACCGGGAATCATTCCAGTAATAGACCTTGCTAGTGTTGTTGGGCTTTTTGTTAAAAACATTTTAACAACCCGTCTACCGTGTTTAAATAACGTCCATGCTATTGCTTTCATAGCCATATTAAATGACTGTTTAACGTATGAGCCGAATGCTGTAGATACCTCCATAAGCATTTCAGGTCCCTTGCTTAATGCTACGTGCATAGCAGCCGCTTTATTGATAAAAGCGAGACCTGCTACTGGTAAAACACCGCATACTAATTTCCCAGCCATATTACCTAAGAACCCAGCCGTGGTGGTTATAAATTGTCCGGCAATATTTTGGATGTTTTTATCAATATCGCTATCGCTAATATTCCAATTAAAATTCCAGAAAGAATCCCAATTAGAGGTAATAAATCTCGCTACTTTCTCAAAGCTAAAGTTAGATAAAAACTTAGTAATTCCTTCCCATAGCCAACCTCCAAAACTTTTGCCCCATTCAACAACTTTACCAGTAACTTTAGCCCATAATTTGCCAAACCAACCTACTTCTTGGGTAGATGTTCTTTGGGCTAAATTAACTTGTCTAACGCCATTTCTACCTATACTGCTACGGGTTTGACGACTAGACAAGCTACGAGTACTCCTTAGCATTCTTGCACTTCTGGCAACCATTACAAAGTCCCTCTTAGTGGGTTATCGCCATCAATCAATTCGGTTTCTATCTTGATATCAGGAAAGTCTTTTTTCAGTAATTCTTGTACTTTCTTGGTTTCTTGTTCTCTAATATCATCCGGTTTTTTCATTGAATCATATAACCGCGTTAAATCGGCTAATATGTCTTTTGCTGGGTCATTACTGTTCACCTGTAAAGTACCTTGAGCGCGTAAGCAAATATTTATTGAATTTGATTTAATGTTGTTTGTAATGTTTCTTTTGCATCCTTCTGGTTGGTAATCTTAATTTTGCTTTCATTGGGTTCCAGTAGCTCCTCAAAATTATCAGCCTCCGGGGTAAATGCTGTTTTAATTGTTTCATATTTTTCCTCGGTAGCAAAGCCCAAATAGTCGATTATCTCCGACACTTCCCTACCTGCTTTAAACGCCGCCGCGTGAGCTAAACCTGCTTCGTGTAATGCTGTTAAAACAGCATTTTGGGTAACTTGGTGACTAATAGCAATTTCCATTACCATACCAAATATTTCAGCAATTGATTCAGCTAAGTTAGGTAATTTGATTTCGGCTTTTTCTTCGGCTTTGGTCATGAGATTGACATCATCAATCTCTACTTTAACTTCAAATTCACCCCATCTTTCGTCATCGATGTCAAACCTGTACATCAGCCATTCTGGTAATGTGTTTATTCGTTTAATTCTATTTTCTGTATTCTCGGCATTAACTGTTATTTTTTCTGGCATTTCAGCAGGAAAGGATTCAGGGTCTAAAAACTCATAAATCCTTCTAATCATTCCGCAACATTCTTCATTCATGTCTGGTATCCAAATTCTTCTAATCTTACGCGGAATAATCTCTTCCCAATTGCAGGTTTCAGTAGGATTCCGGTAGATATATCTATCGGAGGACGTACTCGTATCTATTGATATTGGATGGATTCCTAGATTTTTGAATATATACCTATACCCTAATGGATAGCCATGCAAATAATGCGTAGCTGCCCAACTTCTACCATAACTCTGTATTACATCAGATGCAAACCTGGCTGGACCTGTCCTTCTTATTGGGTTAGACCAATTACCGGAGTATCGTTGTTCATAATATACGGTACGGTTTCTAAGATTTTTAACTATACCGACAAACGATTTTATGTTATTCCCCATAGCTTGAATCCCATAGATTTGCCCCCTCCTCGCGCCAACTTGGCTAAGAACAAATTTATTAAATGAACAAATGTGTTCCCCCCCTTCTGATTCATAAATCGAGATAGTATATTCAGACCACCAGCTTCTTGGAAATAATCGTGTTGTCCCTTCTGTGATGTTTCCATTTCTGTTGACAATATATTCTAAATTTCTGCGACTAGGAAATTCATCCGGTGTTACTAAGTCAAAACTGTGATTATATGTAACAGGATTACTTGTCCCCATATCCCACGTCCCGTCCGGGTAGTGCATATACACCATAAATAGCCTGCAATCCCACGAATATTCTCTAAACTCAAGAGCCCTCTCAAGTTCTTCGAGCCATTCACCACTACTATCGTCTGGTCGCCTTCCTTTATCATCATCTATTTTATCGCCTGAATTAGGACCCCCAAAGCTGCGACCACTACCGCCTCCACCACTACTACCTCCCTTAGGTTTTTTGCCTCCCTTTGGTTCATCTCTATTTGGCGGTTCCTTAACGGTTGCCTCTTTTTTGACATCACGCCGCCGATATTCCTCATCTATTCGCTGTTCGTCATCCTCTCGTTTCCACCTGCCATGGTCTTCTGGCTTAATTCCACGTCACTAGTAATTGGGTCCCAAGGATTTACCAATCCTGGAATACCCGCTCTATCTCTTTCTCTTGCATACGGCAAACCCCTACCAAAGTCCATTGCTGAAGATGTCTGGTCGCCTAAATCTCCCGCTAAACCTGAACTTACGCCACCAGACCTACCAACATTTTTAGGCGTACTTGACCTGATACTATCTTTCACCATATCAAACGACTACATGAGACCAATCAATAACTTAGAAATATTATATAATATTACAAGATAATTGAGGACTATTCATGCGGGGAATTAGAAATATTGCTACGGAAATTAACGCTAGTAACTGGAATAACGCTGTAGAGTTATTTAATGGCGCAATCTTAGAAGGCTTGATAACTGATAGATTTCGTTATGATATTACTGCTTATGCCTATGTTTCTAGTTTGAACGCTAGGTGTTATATCCCTAGTATCAATCAATCACAAATACCTAAAATTTACCCAGAAGATAGTTATTACCAAAGGTGGGAAAAGAAACAAGATGTGTTACAAGGTTCTATAGACTTACAGATATTTTATTGGAACCTAGCCACAGAAAGCGGGTTAAATCTAGGTGTTATAAAACTCCCTTATTACGGGGGAATTCATACCGAAAATTTATTAATCGAATTGATTACCAATCAAACAGAAGGGTTAGCCATAGATTCACATTCTGTATTAAAAGCTAGGTGTCTGACTCAATTACACAACAATGATTCAATTAATATTTTTGGTATGGCAGAATACCAACTAGACACATTGCCAAAAACCCCATCACTGACCCAACCCGAAAATTTTGGGATTTCCGTAGGTAACACACCCACCCTAATTCGTGCTGCTAATACTCACAGATATCGCTTACACCTACAGAACACGGGTAGCGTTGGGGTTTGGTTTAGTCATGGACACATCAGCAATTGCATACCAGGTCAATGTTTATGGCTACCGCCTAACACTGCATGGGATGACGAGTTAAAATCTACTGCTAGTATCTACGGGATAACAGAGGATAGTGTTTCGCAGATTGTCGGGTTAGAGCAGACAATCACTTACTAACCGGCTACAATGGAATTATTTAGGAGGTAGGTGATTATGAGTTTTTCAGTTTATAGTAGCGCTCTAAATTTAGACACTCTCAATATTACTGCTAAGATACCGGGTACTCCCGTTACAACCGCTATTAGTTTAACGGCTAATACAGTTGCCGAATTAGTGGCAGTAAAAGCTAACACAAACGGGCGTAATGTATTTATCAAAAATCGGTCTAATGTACCCGTTCATTTAATCTTAGACCCCACAAAAAATACCGTAGCTAATGCCGCATTTTCTGTGAAGCCGGGTGATACTGTTATGCTCACTATTGGCGCTAGTAAACTACAAGCTATTGCCGAGTCTGTTGCAGATATTTCGGTAACTGTAGTTGAGTTTGTAACTGTTGATTAAATAGTTGGGGGATTATCCCCCTTTTTGAGGAATCTTTATTATGACTAATTTTAATATTTACTCTAGTAGATTTGGGCAGTCAACCGATGACTTGCCAGAAGGTGAAGTCAATCTGTATTTAACCAATGAAAGGGTACAGGCAGTTATTGACTCAAATACTAATTTATTCAAATTAACTGATTTATCCTGGAATAATATTACTAATAAACCTAGCACTTTCCCCCCATCTACTCATTCCCATAGCTGGACTGAAATAACGAACAAACCGACTATCTTTGCAAGTGACTGGGCAAACGTGGCGGATAAACCAGCTACGGCAACCCGTTGGCCTACGTGGTCTGAAGTTACAAGCAAACCGACAACGTTCACGCCTTCAGCGCATACTCATGCTTGGGCTGACATTACGTCAGGTGTTCCAGCTACCGCTTCACGCTCGGCCGTCTTGGGCTGAAGTGACTTCTAAACCTACTACGTTTACTCCTAGTGCTCACAACCATGCTTGGAGTGAGATAACATCTATCCCAGCGACTGCCACTAGGTGGCCTACGTGGAATGAGGTGACAGGCTCACCAACTACGTTCCCCCCAACACCGCATAATCATGATGCTTCTAATATTACATCTGGTATTATCGATGTTGCTAGACTCCCTGCTGCTGCGTTGATAGGGGATACCACATACTCAGCGGGTAGTGGTTTAACTCTTAGTGGTACTACTTTCAGTTTACCAGTAGCTACCTCTGGTAGCGGTACATTTGTAACCAGTATCACCCAAACCGCTAATGGTATCACCGCTAATCTGGGGACTCCCCCGAATACAACATATAGCGCAGGTACAGGTATATCGTTATCAGGTACAACCATTATTAACTCTGCGCCTCATCAATCCACTAACCTTTCTATTTCTGGTACAGGTGACACTCGAACAATTACAAGTTCTACTGGTACTGACGTAACTATACCTGTTGCTACAACTTCCACCGCTGGTTTAATGTCTTTGGGAGACAAGACTAAGTTAAATGGAATTGCTGCAAGCGCAAATAATTACGTTCACCCAACTACAGATGGTAATTTACACGTACCTGCCACTGGTACCACAAACAACGGTAAAGTACTAACTGCGGGTGCAACTGCTGGTAGTTTGAATTGGACAACATTGCCTACTGCTCCAGTCACTTCAGTTGCTGGTAAGACAGGCGCTGTAACTTTAATTAAGGGAGATGTTGGTCTAGGTAACGTAGATAATACTGCTGACTCAGTTAAAAGTGTATCAAGTTCAGCTACATTAACTACAGCTAGAACAATTGCATTATCTGGTGCGGCTACAGGTACAGCAACCAGTTTTAATGGCAGTGCTAATATTACTATTCCTGTTACCAGTTTAAATGCAGCTAATCTATCTGGTACTGTACCAAATGCCAGTATATCTGGTAGCTATAGTGGTATGACTAATTTAACTGGGTCAGGTACAGTAGACTTTGCTAAATTTTTAGGTAATGCTTCGGATACTGTTAATTTACCTAGCTTTAGTTGGACTGGCGATTTAGATACAGGTATTTATCGACCTGTTGCTGACCAGTTAGCAATCACAACTGGTGGTGTACAACGAGCTTTATTTAGTAGCGCTGGTATAACTGGTAATTTAGTAGGTAACGCTTCAACTTCAACTACACTTCAAACAGCTAGAACTATTAATGGGACCTCATTTAATGGCAGCGCTAATATAACGATAACTGCAAATACTCCAAATACATTAACAAATGGTACAGGATTAACTGGAAATAATTTTAATGGTAGTGCTGCTACTACATGGGCTGTAGCGTATGGGACTACAGCGGGAACAGCTTGTCAAGGTAATGATAGTAGATTATCTGATGCTAGAACACCTACAACTCATACTCATTCAAACATTACATTAACCGCAGGAGATGGTTTAAGTGGTGGGGGAACATTAGCAGCTAATAGAACAATTAATGTAGATTCAACTGTATTAAGAACCTCTGGAAATCAAACAATAACCGGAATTAAAACATTTAACATAACAAATAATCCAGTAACTTTTACGACTGATGAAAGTTTCCCCGATGGAAATATGCTTATTAATTTTAATGTTTGGAGGGGGTTTGACATACGCCGAATAGGGTCTATTGCTAGTACGGCAAGTTTAGTACTAAATAGTAGAGTTGGAGGGAATAGCTGGGCGTTTTCTCATCAGGGAAGTTATTCTATGCGACTTGAAGCAGAGGCTAATCCTAGAGTATTTATATATCATGGTATTAATTTTCTTGAAAGTAATGTTTGGCGAGGTGCTCCTAGCGATAGATATCCAATAGACGTATATAACAATCAAATGTATCTCATAAAAGACAACGGTCTAAGTTCGTCAAACATACATACTAGATTTCGACTAGGTGGCACAAATATTGCGTACATTAATGACAGCGGGGATTATGTCAAAGGGTCTTCGGATATCAGGTTTAAAACTGTTTTAAATGAGAATGTTAATAGCTTAGATTTAATCAAAAAATTGAATGTAATTAAATTCAAATACAATAAATTAGCAGAGTTGCATGGCTTTTGTGACAAAGAAGCCAAAATAGGATTAATCGCACAAGAAGTTCAAGAATATTATCCAGAAGCGGTTGAAGTAGTTAAAAATGACCACACAGATAGCCCTGAAGTTGACGACAAAAAAATAGATTATCTGACGATTCTTTATGAAAAATTAGTTCCTTTATTAGTGGCAGGGATTCAAGAATTGTCAGCGAAAGTAGAGTCACTAGGTAAACCCACAGCATCTACAAATGGTAATATCAGTAATTTACCGACAAGCCCTATCGGTTTAAGTGTAGGTGATTTATGGTGTGACACGGATAACGATAATGTAATCAAGCAGGTGAGATAATGTCTAACAAATATGATATATCTGAAACTAATTGGTTTTTAGCTTACAACCAATATTTTATCAAAGAGGATGATACCTCACACGGAGGTAAACGATTGCCAGATATATCAGGTAGCAAATTTGTAAGGATATTATTTGATGCAGACCAAGTTTCTACTTACTGGAAAATGGCGGGTTGGTTGAAATTTTACACATACAATGATATGAAGCAGAATATGATGGTTAAACGTGAAACTATTTGGCTAAATGAATATCAAATAATTGAATCACCACCATATAGTAATTTTTATGCGGTATTTGACCCGTTAGAACGGATAAAATGGTTTACCCTTTATTTTTGGAGATTAATGCAATGAATACAATATCAATCTGTCAAAGATTCATAATTATTGAATTAGCTTTGATAATAATTGTGGTCTTGTGTTCAGCGTATGCGATAGTCAAGGAGAATAAAATTATCGAATCAAAACTAGATTTAAACAATCAAAAGTTAGACATATTATTTGAGTTTTTTAAAAAATCGTTAGAACAAATAGCCTGTAAACAACAGTTAGGGGGCAAAAAGCAATCACCCCATCTCCCAATCAACAGAGATGATATTGATGATGATGGTTAGCGTAAGCCCTAACAGCCTAACAGCTAACAGATAACCCCAATAACTTAATGACCCCCTATGGTTTCTGACTGTAGGGGGTGTCTATGTATTTTCCCAACACAGGCCTGTGTTCTCAGGCCTGAGAACGGTTTATATGAATGCTCACCCTATCATGTCCAGATAATACCCAGAACTAAGTTACCCCTAACAGATAGCTTTACCTACAACCTACGACTAAGATTTTGGGGGTGAACTGATTATGTTGGTATCGGCTTCCGCACGAGATGATTACCATCAAAGATTGGAGACTTGCTGAGGATTATGACACCACCATTTTGTTGACGCTACCAAAGTGGTATCTGTTTAATGGGTATCGATTCCCATCCCGGTAATTACCTCCAGTTGAAAAGCTGTTTAGGGGTATCGGGTTGGTTCTGGTAGGAGATGATTTAGATTTTGCGATCGCACATAGGTTTACCTATAGGTCTAGTCCACGGAAAGGCGGTCTGATATCTTTGTACATTGATAGCTTGGGGAATTATCTTCTGCTGTTGTCGTGGTTGATTTTGAAACATATCCTCCCCCCAACCGGAACAAACACTCTTTGGGGAAACGACCGACGTGATAGCAGTCAATGGTGAGGTACGAACCGATAGGCTTGCCATTGACGGGTATCACAAGGGAGTTAACCTATCGGTGTCTGGTTGGGGGGAGGTATGGATATTTGACAGATTGACTAAGTTGTGCTTGTTGACTGAGTAATCATCCTGTTGACAGAATTATTATCCTGTGCTAGGAATGGATTGTGAGTAATATTTGAGTAATTGGGTGTAGCTATCGTATCGAGTAATGTCGCGCGATAGCTACTAGACTAGGGTTTACTGAAAATGGAGCATATGGGAATCGAACCTGATACATAGCCTATAACCCCTATTCTACCGTTACTTAGGTGTTACTCAAAACCGTAGTAGGATCTATCAATTTGTAGCCATAAAATAACCCCTAGGAGTTTAATCTAGGGGTATTAACTTATGAGATTGTAGTGGGTAAATTAATCTATCTGATAAATTACCCTAAGGAATAATTTAGCTTCAGGGCTGTCAATGTCAACCCCCAAGGCAGTTAACCTTTCCAGTGCTACATTTAACGGCACGGGTAATTTAGCTACTCCTTTTAAGACTTCTAAGGTAGCGTCAATCCCCTCCGTTTTGTATTTACTCTCATTGACGATTGCGCTATGCCCCATCATTCTAGCGCGTAACTCTACTGGTACTCCATATTTTTCACCCAACAGGTTGTACAGCCTACGAAAAGCATATTTTTGAGTTACCGGACATCCCATAGCTTTAATATGTTTACTGAATGCTACATTAAAACCCGCAGCTACAGTCCTAGGCTGGCTTCCCTCCTTCGGGGTATATTCTGGTAATATTGGTCGCTTTAATTCCAGAAAATTAAACATTTCGGGACTAGGGATTGGCGCTATAACCCGTCCCCCAGTCTTAATACTTACTTTCCTTCCCTCTGTATCAGTAAAGTAAGTATAATCACCCAATACTAAGTAATTATCCTGATTATCCGGGTCTGATAGCGCTTTGATGGTTACACCATCTTCTGTTGTATAGGGTTTGGTTAAGTTAACTGCAGCCGCTATCTCGGTAGGTCTTAATCCATACATTACCGCCATACCGGCAACCCATAGCCAACTGTGACGGACTTCGCTTATTCTATGGCTTTTAATGGTGTAGGCTTCCTGTTTGGCACTATACCACCAATCTTTAAAGGCATCGATACCTATACGCTGCTTAACCGTAAATCGTGTTTGTTTGGGGTTAATAGGCTCTAATTGCTTTAGTAGGTGGTCCTTATTGGGTGATTTTTTGGCAATGGCTTTCAGGATGTAGTAACGTTCTTTGAATGTTTTGGACCCTATCAGCTCCTCTCCATTCTGTAAGGGAGTGTACAGCATAACCTTGAAACTCTCCCAAGTAGGATAATCATCCCAATTGGGGAACTGTTCAAAAAATATCTGTTTGGTCCGATGGTATGACGATAAATCACTAACAATGTCGCGAGAACGTTTCCGTCCTGTATTGCGGTTGTACCCGGCAAAATACTCATCTTCCAGTTGTTGGAATATCTCTCGGTAGGTTATCAGATTATCCTCAATCTGATTTTTTCCTAGGATAGTCGTATCATACCAGTCCCAAAATTCACTAGCGTTACTGATAGTTCCCAGAGCCTCCGCCACTAACTTAGCTTTTTTAACTCCGTCTATCACCCCTTGGGGAGTACACTCAAGATTGGCTGTTTTGGGTAGCCGTTTTCCGGTAGGTGGCTGCTTAAACTGCAATAGCAAATTATACCTAGTCCCGGACTTTTGCAACTTGAGTGTCACCCCTTTGGGACACTCCCCCTTAAAGTCTTGATAGGCTTTCAGGAATCTATCGTAACTCTCGTCATAGTTGCCCTTTCCCCCTACGGTAGGGATGTTAGTGGCGTTACTCATTTTTTACTCACTTGTTACTCTACTACGGTTTTGAGTAACACCTAAGTAACGGTAGAATAGGGGTTATAGGCTATGTATCAGGTTCGATTCCCATATGCTCCATTTTCAGTAAAATTTTATCCTGACTGCGATAACCGGGAAAAACTTAACCCGGTTATCGCATTTTTAAAAACTATTTCACTATTTCCGGTTAACCTTAGCCAGAAGAGGCTTTTAGTGGAGAATAGGGGGGTCGAACCCACCATAAAAGCTATAACCCTTACTCTACCGTCACACTGATGCACTCGAAAGCGATCGCATTATTAGGAGTGAGTGTAAAATGAGTACAAGTACAAACAGTACGCACAGCGGTATATATCAAGGTTTTCAAGATATCCTTGAGTTTTTCAACTTATCCCGCCAACAATGTCCCAAGGGTGTCAGGATTAAGCGCAATCGGGGGACAATCCAACTAGACATCACAAACGACCCAGAAACTGGGGGACGTAAGCAACGGGGCTGTAATTGCCAATTTACTCCAGAGGGTATCCGCAAGGCTGTAGACAAGGCTTGGTTAGTCCATAAATCCCTTGATGGACAATTTCAGTCAGTATCTGAATGGCTGGACTGGTACAAGGCTACTATCCTTGATGAATCCAAAGTTCCCATGGAAAACGACTTAATCACCTATCGTCAAGTGTTTAAAGAAATGGAGGATGATTACTTTAATGGGGTACACAAGAACACTAAGCGGAAACGACTAAGCGGAAACGTTCCCGTGATCTGGCTAGTGACCAAAGTTCATTTAAACGCTGTTTTCTTACTGTGTTTAACAAAGTCACAGACTGGGATGTTTATGTGAGCTGGGAGGGTATAAAAGAAGCGTTATATAGCCCGTTACAAGATGGCAGTAGTCCGGTAGGTCATAAAATATTCAAAGACAGATACTACCGACTCAGACAGGTAGCGGAACGTGCTCGATGCAAGAAAGCACTAGAGAAGATGGAAAAGATTGACCCTACCCAGACAGTATTTGCTGAATCCCAAAGTATAGACTTGGATACCTTGCTAGGCTTGCTAGACAAGGAACGTAACACTGATTATGGACGGTTGACAGACAATAATGCTCGTGATGGTTGGTGTTGGGTGTCAGCAATGTGTGCTTTATATGGATTGAGACCATCAGAGATTGCAGCAGGACAAAACTTAACCAAGGATATCACGGTTGACGGCATAACGTTCCCCGCGATAAGTGACTCCAATAACATTGAGTTAGTGTTAGTGATTGGTGAGTTTACTTGCTTTGGTAGTAGCACCAAAACAGGTCAAAGGTTAGCAATACCAATGTCAAAAGACAAGGCTTTGATTAACCGTCTAGGGATTCATAACGTCTGTTTACCTATTACTGAACCTAAGAACCCAGCGGGCTTTAATCGTAACCACAGACAATGGTTAACTAACCATAATTGGGGATTCACCCAAGCATTAGCTTTCCGATATCTAGCCAACCAACTGGGAGAGATGAACGGGATACCACAGGAAATCAGGGCGCGTTCGTTTGGTCACTCGGTAACGGTTAATGACAGCAAGTACAAAAAACGTCGCCACCTTGCCACAGAGTTAGGTATCCTGACACGACATCAAAAGCAGCCATTACCGCTAGATATGGCAAAGCAAGCACTAACCAATCATGGTATCAATCCAGACTTGCCAGAGATTAAGGCAATTCTTAGGGTAATATATCAGCTTGATGATTAACCCTCAATAAATCGACAACACAATACCCTCTAGGCTAAATACTTAGGTGCCTTCATTTGGCACTCACTCCTAAATGTGCGATCGCTTTTGAGTGCATTAGAATGACGGTAGAATAGGGGTTATAGGTGCGAGACGTTTAGGAGTGAAATAGGGATGCAATGCCCGAAATAGCCTCCTAGTGGGACTTCCATCCCTTGGTGGAATATAAGGGATTCACATCCCTGACCATCCCATAACTGTTTATATGTCCCGATGCTTGGAGAAATCTGAGCAAGGCAGGGGACTCAAGGTCATAAACAAACTGAGAAATCAGGGAGTAGAGAGTAAAGGTGATAGCCACCCCCAGTTTCAGGATACACAACCTTGGGATTGAAGCGGGGAACGGAAGGCGTGAAGTAGAACCTACTACCAAATGCGACCACTGCCAACCATCCATGACTAGGGAAACCGAATGTCTGGCTTGAACCATCGTAATTATACAGTAGCGAAATAGGTTGATACGCTGCGCTCAAAAGAGCAAGGGGAAAAGTAGAGTCTTCTATATGACATCTACACAGACCTTTAAAGTACCCCGGTGGAGAGGACAAGTCTAAAGATGGAATGCCCATATAAACGGAACGTTTTAAGTCCTCCTAGACTCTAATTATCTGGTCGAGATATTAGTAGGAATAAGTGTAACCGCAAGTCTTAGAGGATGTGAGATGTGACCAGAAGCCAACGCCTTATTGTAATGATAAGGATATGCAGACGGGTCACGGTTTGATTGTAAAGAATAGAGTCTAGTAGGAGTTACTATGACGAAAGCGAGTTCAAAGAAAGGTTTTGAGAAATCAAAGCCAATCAAGACGTGCGTTTGTATGGAAACAAATTCCCTGGGCAAAAGTTCAGAGAAAAGTTTTCAAGCTCCAAAAGAGGATATTTCAAGCAGCTAAGTCGGGACAAAATGCAAAGGTTAGAAGGTGGCAACGTCTATTGGTGAAATCATATTATGCCCGGCTCCTAGCAGTGCGGCGAGTAACCCAAGACAATCAAGGCAAGAAAACAGCCGGTGTTGATGGAATGAGAGCAATCTCACCAAGGCAAAGGTTTGAAATTGTTGAGAGCATTAAGGGAAATTTCAAAGCAAAACCACTGCGACGGGTGTGGATTCCAAAACCTGGTAGGGATGAAAAACGCCCTCTAGGAATACCCACAATCCAAGATAGAGCCAGGCAAGCCTTGGTTAAGTCGGCACTCGAACCTGAATGGGAATCGAGATTTGAAAGCACAAGCTACGGGTTTAGACCGGGCAGGTCAGCCCACGACGCAATAACACGAATTTACCAGGGTATCAACAAAAGTGAATATTACGTGTTAGATGCAGACATAGCAAAATGCTCTTACCGTGAACCATGAATACCTACTGACCCAAATTCATTGTCCAAGCAGTCTAAAGAGAGACCTGAAACAATGGCTCAAAGCGGGCGTGCTAGATAACGGTGTATTCGAGGATACAGAAGCAGGGACACCCCAAGGAGGGGTCATAAGTCCACTCCTAGCCAACATCGCACTGGATGGCATGGTTAGGTTAATTGAAACAATGTATCCTAAAAAGAAAAACGTGGCTCAAGCCACAATAATCAGATACGCCGATGATTTTGTAGTAAGATCTCCATCACTAGAAATCATTGAACAGTGCAAAACTGCAATCTCCGAATGGTTAAAACCTGTAGGATTAGAGATTAAACCTGAAAAGACTCGAATCTGCCATACGCTCAAGCCTATTGAGTATGATGGTAAAACAGAAGAGCCCGGGTTCGATTTTCTGTGATTCAATATCAGGCAATATCCGGCAGGAAGATATAAATCTGGAAAAACAGGTGGGGCAGCAAGCCGATTAATCGGTCATAAAACCCACATTAAACCCAGCAGCAAAGCAGTTAAAGCCCATACAGAAGTGATTAAGGGTGTAATCAAACAACATAAAACCGCACCCCAATCAGCCCTGATTAGCAAACTAAACCCAATCATAAGGGGATGGTCGAACTACTATTCAAGGGTAGTCTCAACAGAGACATTCGTTAAACTAGATAAGACAATCTGGTTAATGTTACGGGCATGGACAGTTTCAAGATGCGGAAAGGCAAGTCATGAAAAGTTAAGAAACTACTTCCACAAGGGAACGGTTAAACTTAGCAATGGGAAAGAACGGCATGAAACTTGGCTATTCAAAGCAAAAGATGGATTTCAACTATGGAAACATAGCTGGACCCTGATTGTCAGACACACCCTAGTGCGCCCCGACGCGACACCATACGACGGAAACTGGACTTACTGGGCAACCAGGAAAGGACAAGCAATCGACACGCCAACAAGGGTAGCTAAACTACTCAAAAAACAAAAAGGCAAATGCGCCTGGTGTGGACAATACTTTACCCCATCAGACTTAGTTGAAGTAGACCACATTATACCTCGAAACCACGGTGGAAAGGATGAATATAAGAATCTTCAACTACTGCACCGCCACTGTCACGATGATAAGACGGCGTTAGACAACGCCAACGCTGTATCCCTAACAATGGAGCAATCAGACTAGGAGCCGTATGATGGGAAACTATCACGTACGGTTTTGAATGGGAGGGGATGGAGGTGACTTCATTCTCGACCCCTAATCTATCCTGATGACTTCAAGTCCCGGGTTCCGCATTGGGAAAGAAACCCGGTTTGGCTGGGGGAAGTTGGGTTACGCTGCGCTTCACCCAACCTACATACTGGGGGAAGTTGGGTTGCGCTGCGCTTCACCCAACCTACTAAAGCGCACAGGCAACCCGAAAACCGCAGCTGAAGTAGAGGAGGTCTGAGCCGCCCCTGTCGCGGTTGGCACAACGGCAGACTACTGGATTGAAGAGCCACGAACCGCCACGCAGCACCCTTCTTTCTTGGCTTTCCAAAAAGTTGACTAAATATTCAATAGGTTTTTGATAACGAATATCGTTGTCATAATCCCACACACCACCATCCGAAGGCGCACCATTGTAGCTATCATGCCAGGGGTCAGCGCACCATTCCGAAACATTTCCGTGGATATCATACAAGCCAAAGGCGTTGGCGTTTTGAAACTGACCGACGGGGGTGGTTTGTCCGCGGTAGGCTCCCAGGGGTCCTGAGCTATAGGTGTGGTTGCCATCGTAGTTGGCGAGGTCCGTCGTCAGGGTATCACCGACGTGAAAGGGGCTAGTGGTTCCGGCGCGGGCTGCATATTCCCACTCCGCTTCACTGGGTAATCGGTAGGGTTTGCCGATTCTCTTCGAGAGGCGATCGCACCACTCCATTACATCATACCATGCAACCGATTCAACGGGAAGATTTAATCCTTTAAAAGCTGAGGGGTCTGGGTTCAGGTCCCGTTGGAGTTTGGGGAAACTAGCCACTTGTCGCCATTGTGCTTGGGTAACGGGATATTTCCCCATGAGGAAGGGTTTAATCGTGACTTGGTGTTGGGGTCTTTCCTTATTTAGTGAACTTCCAGCTTCACCACTCGGCGCACCCATTTTAAAGGTTCCCCCCGGAATTTTTACCATCTCCAGAGTCACCCCATTTCCCAGGTCTTCGATAATACATTCAGCCTGACCGCGACTGCGGTTAATTTCTTGTCCCTTTGAATTGACCGTAACGATGTCAAATTCAAACTTCTGGGTTGGGGGTTTTTGACCATCAGAAGATGGCTGTAAATCTTCCAAAACTTCGGCTACAGATTGATAGCGTTTTTTAAAGACTGTCTCAACCAAACGGTCTAAGATTTTACCTAATTTATCACTCACCTGATTGCCATTTAAATGCTCACGCCACACCCATTGTGCTTCTAAGGGGTCATATAAATTCGACGGACTCACTTGGGTTAGCAGGTATAAACAAGTCACCCCTAAACTATATAAATCACTCCCATATTGAGCTTTTCCCATAGCTTGTTCCGGGGCGCAATATGCCGCCGAACCGATAACCGTTCCGGTGACGCTAAGAGATGTGCGCTGCACCTGTTTAGATGCTCCAAAATCCACTAGGACTAACTTGTTATCACTGGCGCGTCTAATGATGTTTTCGGGTTTAATATCCCGGTAAATTACTTGATTTTGGTGAACGAAATCCACAACTGGCAATAAATCCTCTAGCAGCGAAATGATTAGATTTTCGGTAAAAGCGCCTTGATTATCTAACTCCTGTTTTAGGGTGTTTCCGGCGATAAATTCCTGAACTAAATATTGACGGCTATCAGCGGTAAAATAAGCCAAAAGTCCCGGGATTTGGGAATGTTTGCCGAGGAGTTCTAAACGTTGGGCTTCTTGGTCGAATAATTGGGCGGCTTTTTCTAGGGTAGCGGTTCCTTGCGCCTGGGGAAGGAATTGCTTAATCACACAGGGAGGTTTTAGAAGGTTTGAAGTCATCGACGGCGATAAATGTGCGTCCTAAGCCACCTTGTCCAAGGATGCTTTTAGCATAGTAGCGTTCTACCAGTCGGAGTTTACTACCACATTTTTGGCAAAACTGGCAACCTTTGGGGTTGCTGTGGAGGCAGTCTGGGTTCAGACATTGGCTCATAATCAGGATGGTTATTGATACCTGATTCTACATTACCATAAATGCGGAAAATTAACCGGCTTTTTCACAGAAACCCGGTTTCGCCGGGGGAAGTTTGGTTTCGCTGCGCTTCACCCAACCTACATACTACATTACCATAAATGCCGAAAATTAACCCGCTTTTTCACAGAAACCTGATTGATCACGGCTGGGGAAGTTTGGTTTCGCTGCGCTTCACCCAACCTACATACTTCACCCAACCTACATACTACATTACCATAAATGCCGAAAATTAACCCGCTTTTTCACAGAAACCTGATTGATCACGGCTGGGGAAGTTTGGTTTCGCTGCGCTTCACCCAACCTACATACTTCACCCAACCTACATACTACATTACTATAAATGCCGAAAATTAACCCGCTTTTTCACAGAAACCCGGTTTCGCCGGGGGAAGTTTGGTTTCGCTGCGCTTCACCCAACCTACATACTACATTACTATAAATGCCGAAAATTAACCCGCTTTTTCACAGAAACCCGGTTTCGCCGGGGGAAGTTTGGTTTCGCTGCGCTTCACCCAACCTACATACTACATTACTATAAATGACGAAAATTAACCCGCTTTTTCACAGAAACCCGGTTTCGCCGGGGGAAGTTTGGTTTCGCTGCGCTTCACCCAACCTACATTCTGAATAATCGGTAATTCGGGGCTGGACATCGTTGTTGTTTACACTCGGGCAATTTAAATTTAACATTTCTTTACACACAAATCCAGATTTATGGTGTAAAATTGGGGCAATATAAAAAATGGCTCGCTGCGATCGCTTAAAAGGCTAAATGGCTAGCAGGGTAAAGGGCAAAACCGCAAAAGCGCTAAGAGCTAAGAGTCTGGGGGGGCACAAGCCACCCGAAAACCGTAGTTGCTGCCGAGGAAGTCCGGGACGAGCCAGTGGCGGAAGGCACAACGGCAGTTTCCGGGATGGCTGCTCCACGAACCGCCGCGCAGCACGCGCCTTTCTTCGTTTTTCAAAAGATTGACTAAACGTTCAACAGGGTTTTGAGAAGGATTATCGTTACCATCCCACACACCACCATCCGAGGGCGCACCAGTGTAGCTGTCGTGCCAGGGGTCAGCACACCACTCCCAAACATTCCCGTGGATACCATACAAGCCAAAGGCGTTGGCGTGTCGAAATTTGCCGACGGGGGTGGTTTGTTCGCGGTAGGCTCCCTTCGGTCCCGAGCTATAGGTGTAGTTGCCATTGTAGTTGGCGAGACCCGTCGTCAGCGTATCACCGACGTGAAAGGGGCTAGTGGTTCCGGCGCGGGCTGCATATTCCCACTCGGCTTCACTGGGCAATCGGTAGGGTTTGCCGATTCTTTTCGAGAGGCGGGCGCACCACTCGATTACATAATACCATGAAACTCTTTCAACGGGAAGATTTAATCCTTTAAATCTTGAGGGGTCTAGGCTCAGGTCCCGTTGGAGTTTGGGGAAACTAGCCACTTGTCGCCATTGTTCTTGGGTAACCGGATATTTCCCCATGAGGAAGGGTTTAATCGTGACTCGATGTTGGGGTCTTTCAGTATTAGAACTTCCAGCTTCACCACTCGGCGCACCCATGATAAAGGTTCCCCCCGGAATTAGCACCATCTCCAGGGTTACACCGTTTCCCAGGTCTTCGATAATACATTCAGCCTGACCGCGACTGCGGTTAATTTTTCGGCCATTTGAGTTGACGGTAACGATGTCAAATTCAAACTTCTGGGTTGGGTTTTTTTGACCATCAGAAGATGGCTGTAAATCTGCCCAAACTTCGGCTACAGATTGATAGCGTTTTTTAAAGACTGTCTCAACCAAACGGTCTAAGATTTTGCCTAATTTATCACTCACCTGATTGTCATTTAAATGCTCACGCCACACCCATTGTGCTTCTAAGGGGTCATATAAATCTGACGGACTCACTTGGGTTAGCAGGTATAAACAAGTCACCCCTAAACTATATAAATCACTCCCATATTGAGCTTTTCCCATAGCTTGTTCCGGGGCGCAATATGCCGCCGAACCGATAACCGTTCCGGTGACGCTAAGAGATGTGCGCTGCACCTGTTTAGATGCTCCAAAATCCACTAGGACTAACTTGTTATCACTGGCGCGTCTAATGATGTTTTCGGGTTTAATATCCCGGTGAATTACTTGATTTTGGTGGACGAAATCCAAAACTGGCAATAAATCCTCTAGCAGCGAAATGATTTGATTTTCGGTAAAAGCGCCTTGATTATCTAACTCCTGTTGTAGGGTGTTTCCGGCGATAAATTCCTGAACTAAATATTGACGGCTATCAGCGGTAAAATAAGCCAAAAGTTCCGGGATTTGCGGATGTTTGCCGAGGAGTTCTAAACGTTGGGCTTCTTGGTCGAATAATTGGGCGGCTTTTTGTAGGGTAGCGGTTCCTTGCGCCTGGGGAAGGAATTGCTTAATCACACAGGGAGGTTTAGAAGGTTTGAAGTCATCGACGGCGAGAAATGTGCGTCCTAAGCCACCTTGTCCAAGGATGCTTTTAGCATAGTAGCGTTCTACCAGTCGGAGTTTACTACCACATTTTTGGCAAAACTGGCAACCTTTGGGGTTGCTGTGGAGGCAGTCTGGGTTCAGACATTGGCTCATAATCAGGATGGTTATTGATACCTGATTGTACGTTACCATAAATGCCGAAAATTAACCGGCTTTTCCACAGAAACCCGGTTTCGCCGGGGGAAGTTGGGTTTCGCTGCGCTCCACCCAACCTACATACTACATACTAAGCGCACAGGCTACCCGGAAACCGTAGCTGACGTTGAGATCGCCCGAACCGCCACTGAAGCGGTAGCCAGAACGGCAGTAGTCAGGATTACCATACCACGAACCGCCGCGCAGCACCTTGGTGTCTTTGCTTATCAAAACGTTTACTAAATCACCAACATATATATGCTGACCATCCCACACTCGCCCGTCCGAGGGAGCGCCACCATAGCCTTCGTGCCAGGGGTCAGCGCACCATTCCCAAATATTCCCGTGGATATCATACAAGCCAAAGGCGTTGGCGTGTTGAAACTGACCGACGGGGGTGGTTTTTTGGTGGTAGACTCCCTTCGGTTCTGAGCTATATGTGCAGTTGCCATTGTAGTTGGCGATGTCCGTCGTTAGGGTATCACCGACATGAAAGGGGCTATTGGTTCCGGCGCGGGCTGCATATTCCCACTCGGCTTCACTGGGCAATCGGTAGGGTTTGCCCATTCTTTTCGAGAGTCGGGCACACCACTCGATCGCATCATACCATGAAACTCTTTCAACCGGAAGATTTAATCCTTTAAAATTTGATGGCTCTGGGTAAAGGTTCCATTTGAGTTTGGGGAAACTAGCCACTTGTCGCCATTGTGCTTGGGTAGCCGGATATTTCCCCATTAGGAAGGGTTCAATAGTGACTCGGTGTAGGGGTCTTTGATTATTATTACTTCCCGCTTCACTACTCGGCGCACCCATAATAAAGGTTCCCCCCGGAATTTTTACCATCTCCAGAATCACACCATTTCCCAGGTCTTCGATAATACATTCAGCCTGACCGGGACGGCGGTTGATTTTTTGTCCATTTGAATTGACGGTAACGATGTCAAATTTAAACTTCTGGGTTACCGGTTGGGGAGTTTGGCGGGTGGGCGGTTTCCCATAATATCGCCGTAAATCTTCCCAAACTTCCTCTACAGATTGATAGCGTTTTTTAAAGACTGTCTCAACCAAATGGTCTAATATTTTGCCTAATTTATCACTCACCTGATTGCCATTTAAATGCTCCCGCCACACCCATTTTGATTCTAAGGGGTCATATAAATCTGACGGACTGGCTTGGGTTAGCAGATATAAACAAGTCACCCCTAAACTATATAAATCACTCCCATATTGAGGTTTTCCCATAGCCTGTTCTGGGGCGCAATATTCCGCCGAACCGATAACGGTTCCGGTGACGCTAAGAGATGTGCGCTGCACCTGTTTAGATGCTCCAAAATCCACTAGGACTAACTTGTTATCACTGGCTCGTCTAATGATGTTTTCGGGTTTAATATCCCGGTGAATCACTTGATGTTTGTGGACAAAATACAAAACTTTCAATAAATCCTTGAGCAGGGAACTGATTTGATTTTCGGTAAAAGCGCCTTGATTATCTAACTGCTGTTGTAGGGTGTCTCCTTCGATAAATTCCTGAACTAAATATTGACGGTTATCAGCGGTAAAATAAGCCAAAAGTTCCGGGATTTGGGAATGTTTGCCGAGGAGTTCTAAACGTTGGGCTTCTTGGTCGAATAATTGGGCGGCTTTTTCTAGGGTAGCGGTTCCTTGCGCCTGGGGAAGGAATTGTTTAATCACACAGGGAGGTTTAGAAGGTTTGAAGTCATCCAGTGCCAGAAATGTGCGTCCGAACCCGCCTTGTCCGAGGATGCTTTTAGCATAGTAGCGTTCTGCCAGTCGGAGTTTACTGCCACATTTTTGGCAAAACTGGCAATCTTCGGGGTTGCTGTGGAGGCAGTCTGGGTTCAGACATTGGCTCATAATCAGGATGGTTATTGATACCTGATTCTACATTACCATAAATGCGGAAAATTAACCGGCTTTTTCACAGAAACCCGGTGGCTCACGGCTGGCTGGGAAGTTGCGTTTCGCTGCGCTTCACCCAACCTACTAAAGCGCACTGCCACATTTTTGGCAAAACTGGCAATCTTCGGGGTTGCTGTGGAGGCAGTCTGGGTTCAGACATTGGCTCATAATCAGGGTGGTTATTGATACCTGATTTTACATTACCATAAATGCCGAAAATTAACCCGCTTTTTCACAGAAACCCGGTGGCTCACGGCTGGCTGGGAAGTTGGGTTTCGCTGCGCTTCACCCAACCTACAATGGGGAAGTTGGGTTTCCCTGCGCTTCACCCAACCTACAATGGGAAAGTTGGGTTTCCCTGCGCTTCACCCAACCTACTAAAGCGCTAAAGCGCACAGGCTACCCGAAAACCGAAGTTGTGGAGGAGGTTGCCCGGGTAGGCACTGTTGCGGCTGGCACAACGGCAGAATACAGGAAGGTTAGACCATGAACCGCCACGCAGCACTCTCCGGTCTTTGCTTTCCAAAAGTTTGACTAAATTGTCAACATCTATATCCTGACTATCCCACACCGTACCATCCGAAGGCGCACCATTGTAGTTGTCGCGCCAGGGGTCAGCGCACCACTCCCAAACGTTCCCGTGGATATCATACAAGCCAAAGGCGTTGGCGCTTTGAAACCGACCGACGGGGGTGGTTTTTTTGCGGAAGACTCCCTTGAGTCCTGAGCTATAGCTGTAGTTGCCATCGTAGTTGGCGAGGTCTGTCGTCAGGGTATCACCGACATGAAAGGGGCTAGTTCTTCCGGCGCGGGCTGCATATTCCCACTCGGCTTCACTCGGTAATCGGCAGGGTTTGCTGATTACTTTTGAGAGGCGATCGCACCATTCCACCACATCATACCATGAAACTTTTTCAACGGGAAGATTGAATCCTTTAAATCTTGAGGGGTCTAGGCTCAGGTTTCGTTGGAGTTTGGGGAAACTAGCCACTTGTCGCCATTGTGCTTGGGTAACCGGATATTTCCCCATTAGGAAGGGTTTAATCGTGACTTGGTGTTGGGGTCTTTCAGCATTAGAACTTCTAGGTTCACCACTCGACGCACCCATAATAAAGGTTCCTCCCGGAATTAGCACCATCTCCAGAGTTACACTATTTCCCAGGTCTTCGATAATACATTCAGCCTGACCGGGACGACGGTTAATTTCTCGACCCATTGAATTGACCGTAACGATGTCAAATTTAAACTTCTGGGTTGGGGGTTTTGGACTATCATCAGATGGCTGTAAATCTGCCCAAACTTGGGCTACAGATTGATAGCGTTTGTTAAACACTGTCTCAACCAAACGGTCTAAGATTTTGCCTAGTTTCTCACTCAACTGATTGTCATTTAAATGCTCACGCCACACCCATTGTAATTCTAAGGGGTCATATAAATTCGACGGACTCACTTGGGTTAGCAGGTATAAACAAGTCACCCCTAAACTATATAAATCACTCCCATATTGAGGTTTTCCCATAGCTTGTTCCGGGGCGCAATATGCCGCCGAACCGATAACCGTTCCCGTGACGCTAAGAGATGTGCTATGCACCTGTTTAGCCGCTCCAAAATCCACTAGGACTAACTTGTTATCACTGGCGCGTCTAATGATGTTTTCGGGTTTAATATCCCGGTGAATTACTTGATTTTGGTGGACGAAATCCAAAACTGGCAATAAATCCTCTAGCAGCGAAATGATTTGATTCTCGGTAAAAATTCCTTGATTGTCTAACTCCTGTTCTAGGGTGTCTCCTTCGATAAATTCCTGAACTAAATATTGACGGTTATCAGCGGTAAAATAAGCCAAAAGTTCCGGGATTTGGGAATGTTTGCCGAGGAGTTCTAAACGTTGGGCTTCTTGGTCGAATAATTGGGCGGCTTTTTCTAGGGTAGCGGTTCCTTGCGCCTGGGGAAGGAATTGTTTAATCACACAGGGAGGTTGAGAAGGTTTGAAGTCATCCACTGCCAGAAATGTGCGTCCGAACCCGCCTTGTCCGAGGATGCTTTTAGCATAGTAGCGTTCTGCCAGTCGGAGTTTACTGCCACATTTTTGGCAAAACTGGGAACCTTCGGGGTTGCTGTGGAGGCAGTCTGGGTTCAGACATTGGCTCATAATCAGGATGGTTATTGATACCTGATTCTACATTACCATAAATGCGGAAAATTAACCGGCTTTTTCACAGAAACCTGATTTATCACGGCTGGGGAAGTTGGGCCCGGCTGCGCTTCACCCAACCTACAATGGGAAAGTTGGGTTTCCCTGCGCTTCACCCAACCTACAATGGTACACTGGAGAAGTTGGGCCCGGCTGCGCTTCACCCAACCTACAATGGTACACTGGAGAAGTTGGGCCCGGCTGCGCTTCACCCAACCTACAATGGTAGGGGAAGTTGGGCCCGGCTGCGCTTCACCCAACCTACATATTCGCCTAACCTACAATGGGAATGGACAATTGACGACTAATTGGCGATAATCTAGTGGTGAACATTAATCCTCTGCTGGGAAAAGGCTTTTTATGCTTACCCTTGAAACTTTATTTGATGAAGGGTTTTATTTGGCACAAAATCAGGACGTTAAAGATGCGATCGCTAACGGGGTTTTTGAGACCGCCTTTGAGCATTTTTCTCGCTATGGACAATTTGAAGGACGAACACCTAACCCGATTTTTGATGGGGAATTTTATCTGGCACAAAATCCCGATATTCAGTCGGAAGTAGAGGCGGGAATTACCACTGCAGCGGCTCATTTTGTTAATATTGGACAAACGGACAACCTCAGCCCTAATCCCTTTTTTGACCCGGTTTTTTATCTACAACAAAATCCTTCAGTCGCTCAGGGAGTAGCTAACGGGGAATTTACGGCATTTGAGCATTTTTTCAAAATCGGACAATTTCAGGGGTTGAACCCTAGCGAGTCCTTTGATACGGAGTTTTATCGCGATCGCAATTTTGATGCTGTTCAGGGTATAGAAGAAGAGATAATTGGCAGCCTTTTTGAGCATTTTTTTCGGTTTGGTTCGCCGTTGGGGAGGTTGGGCGCACCCCCACAGTTCGGCGATGACCTCAGTAATGCGATCGCTTTAGATACTCTCTTGGGAAGTCGGACTATAGTTAACTCGGTTACGGATGATAACCCGGTCAATATTTATGAATTTATCATTCCCAATAATGGCAGTGAGTTTAGCCTATTTCTGCACGGTTTAAAAGCGGATGCTAATGTGGATTTAATCCAAGATTTTAATCAAAATCAAGCGGTTCAACCTGATGATATTATCGCCTCTTCAAATAACCCGGCTTTGGCTACAGAATCTATTGAGATTGACCTATTGCCACGGGGAACCTACTTTGTGCGGGTTTCTCAGTTTCAGGGGGAAACTATTTATGCCTTGGAATTGTCAGCCATTCCCCTGGATATTTGAACCCAAGGGGTAACTGATAATTATTAATTATTAATTATTAATTATTAATTATTAATTATTAACGGGGAACCTACTTTGTGCGAGTTTCTCAGTTTCAGGGGGAAACTATTTATGCCTTGGAATTGTCAGCCATTCCCCTGGATATTTGAACCCAAGGGGTAACTGATAATTGTTAATTATTAATTATTAATTATTAATTATTAACGGGGAACCTACTTTGTGCGAGTTTCTCAGTTTCAGGGGGAAACTATTTATGCCTTGGAATTGTCAGCCATTCCCCTGGATATTTGAACCCAAGGGGTAACTGATAATTATTAATTATTAATTATTAATTATTAATTATTAATTATTAACGGGGAACCTACTTTGTGGGTTCGGGTTTCTCAGGGGTTTCAGGGGAAACTATTTATGCCTTGGAATTGTCAGCCATTCCCCTGGATATTTGAACCCAAAAACTGTTAATTATTAATTATTAATTATTAATTATTAATTATTAACGGGGAACCTACTTTGTGCGAGTTTCTCAGTTTCAGGGGGAAACTATTTATGCCTTGGAATTGTCAGCCATTCCCCTGGATATTTGAACCCAAGGGGTAACTGTTAATTATTAATTATTAATTATTAATTATTAATTATTAACGGGGAACCTACTTTGTGCGAGTTTCTCAGTTTCAGGGGGAAACTATTTATGCCTTGGAATTGTCAGCCATTCCCCTGGATATTTGAACCCAAGGGGTAACTGTTAATTATTAATTATTAATTATTAATTATTAATTATTAACGGGGAACCTACTTTGTGCGAGTTTCTCAGTTTCAGGGGGAAACTATTTATGCCTTGAAATTGTCAGCCATTCCCCTGGATATTTGAACCCAAGGGGTAACTGTTAATTATTAATTATTAATTATTAATTATTAATTATTAACGGGGAACCTACTTTGTGCGAGTTTCTCAGTTTCAGGGGGAAACTATTTATGCCTTGGAATTGTCAGCCATTCCCCTGGATATTTGAACCCAAGGGGTAACTGATAATTATTAATTATTAATTATTAATTATTAATTATTAACGGGGAACCTACTTTGTGCGAGTTTCTCAGTTTCAGGGGGAAACTATTTATGCCTTGGAATTGTCAGCCATTCCCCTGGATATTTGAACCCAAGGGGTAACTGTTAATTATTAATTATTAATTATTAATTATTAATTATTAATTATTAATTATTAATTATTAATTATTAACGGGGAACCTACTTTGTGCGGGTTTCTCAGTTTCAGGGGGAAACTATTTATGCCTTGGAATTGTCAGCCATTCCCCTGGATATTTGAACCCAAGGGGTAACTGTTAATTATTAATTATTAATTATTAATTATTAATTATTAACGGGGAACCTACTTTGTGCGGGTTTCTCAGTTTCAGGGGGAAACTATTTATGCCTTGGAATTGTCAGCCATTCCCCTGGATATTTGAACCCAAGGGGTAACTGTTAATTATTAATTATTAATTATTAATTATTAATTATTAACGGGGAACCTACTTTGTGCGGGTTTCTCAGTTTCAGGGGGAAACTATTTATGCCTTGGAATTGTCAGCCATTCCCCTGGATATTTGAACCCAAGGGGTAACTGTTAATTATTAATTATTAATTATTAATTATTAATTATTAACGGGGAACCTACTTTGTGCGGGTTTCTCAGTTTCAGGGGGAAACTATTTATGCCTTGGAATTGTCAGCCATTCCCCTGGATATTTGAACCCAAGGGGTAACTGATAATTATTAATTATTAATTATTAATTATTAATTATTAATTGTCTGAGAAGCCCGCAGTTGACCGCAGGCGGCATCAGCATCTAAACCGCGAGAATAGCGAACGCTGACTGCTACCCGTCGCTGTTCCAATTCCTTGAAAAAATCCTGTATTTGTGAGGGACTAGGGCGCTGATAATCCACCTCATTAATGGGGTTATAGGGAATCAGATTAACATGACTTTGAAAGCCCCGCATAAGGCTGGCTAATTCGGTGGCGTGGCTAGGTAAATCATTAACTCCAGATAACATCACATACTCAAAACTTACCCGCCGCCCGGTCAATTTCACATAATCTCGACATTCAGAGATGAGGGATTCTAGGGGATAGGTTTTGGCGCTGGGAATCAGTTGTTCTCGGAGAGTTTGATTAGAAGCGTGTAAACTAACAGCCAGGGTAATTTGTAGCTGATATTCGGCTAATTGGCGGATGCGGTTGGGAATGCCTACGGTGGAAAGAGTAATCATTCGCTGTCCGATACCAATATCTCTATTTAAGCAGGTAATAGCAGCGATCGCATTTTGAGTATTAAGTAAAGGTTCCCCCATACCCATAAAGACAATATGGCTGACACGGCGTTGGAAATCTTCCTGAACCGTGAGAACTTGATCTACAATTTCATGGGTTTCCAAGTTACGGAAAAACCCCCCCTTTCCGGTCGCGCAAAAATCGCAAGCCATGGGACACCCCACCTGAGAAGAAACACAAACCGTTAAGCGGTCATGGGTAGGAATGCCGACAGTTTCAATAATTTGACCATCGGATAATTTCAGCAAATACTTAATCGTGCCATCACTAGCAACCGCGCGATAATGAATAGTTGAACGACCAACGGGTATGGTGGCTAATTGCGATCGCCACTGTTTGGGAAACACAGTTATTTCCTCAAGGGATTTAGCCCCTTTCTGATAAATCCACTGATATAATTGCTTTCCCCGATAAGCTGGTTGTCCCTGTTGCTGAACCCAATCAGTCAGTTCAGGTAAAGATGTCCCCAGTAAAGGTTTAAAAGCTGGTTCAACTGCGATCATAAATAGCTACCCTGTGCTTAAAAATTAATCGGCTGATTGTGGCTTTTTAGTTAACAGAAATCCCCGTAACTGAGTGAGATTAACCGTTTGTCCTAAATTGAGAGGTAACACAGAAACACCTTCTAAGCGGGACTGTACCCAACCCTCTCCCCAATACCATTCATGAAAGCCATCAATCCCCCCACTGAGGAGAAACCGCAAACAGTTAGACTCAGCCACATCAACATAATGTTTAATGGTCACCGGACCCAGTGAACTGGTGAACTTTAGACCCACATTAAACTGTTGGGGGAGTCCTGATGAAAATTGCACAGGCCACAACCACTGTTGAACGTGGTGGGGATACAACAGACTTTCGCGAATAGTCGCCTCGGAGGCATCTACCTCAATCCTTAGACTGCTTTTTTGAAAACTACCCAGCATAAGTCACCATGATCAAACCAGTTAGCGATCGCACTTGTCGGATCACAAACCACTCCCCATTATAGCAGTTCTAGTAGGGTGCGTCATAACCAGAAAATGGCAATCATCACCGCCCATCTCGCCAACTGACGCACCTCACCCATGGTAGCCTATCCGGTGCATCATAACCGGAAAACCAGCACCATGACCCCAAGACAAGGGATATCTAGGGTTAGGGGAAATTAATTATTTGTTTGTGATGATGAGTAAACCCGCTTCACCCCTCCGGCTATCAAGGAATAGGGCGCAGGCGGGAACTAAATGGATAATGGATTATGGATAATTGTAAGTTGTAAATTGTAAATTGTCAATCATCAACTTTCCAAAAACTATGGCTGATCAACTTATACGTGCTACAGCGGCTGACGGCGGTATTCGCGCTGTGGGGGTAATTACCACTCGTCTAACGGAGGAAGCGAGAAAACGGCATAAACTATCCTATGTAGCCACAGCAGCCCTAGGACGGACAATGGCAGGGGGTCTGTTGCTGGTTTCTAATATGAAGCGTCCCGAGTCACGGATAAATCTTCAAATTCAAGGGGACGGACCCTTAGGAGGTATTGTAGTCGATGCGGGACTCGATGGCACTGTGCGGGGTTATGTTGGGAACCCAGAAATCGAGTTAGCGCCCAATGCTTATGACAAACTAGACGTTGGCAGGGCAGTGGGTAAAAATGGTTATGTTTATGTAGTGCGGGATGTTGGCTATGGTTATCCTTACTCCAGTACAGTTGAACTGGTGTCAGGAGAAATCGGCGACGACCTGACCCATTATCTGGTATCATCAGAACAAACCCCATCAGCCTTAGTGTTAGGGGTATTTGTGGATAAAGAAGGCGTACAGGCGGCTGGGGGGCTGTTATTACAGATCCTCCCCAAAGCTGCCACTGATTTAGCACTGATAGAGTTATTAGAATCGAGAATTGGTGCCTTATCTGGTTTTACGCCTCTGTTGCGCGCCTGTCAAACTCTCCCCCATATTTTTGAGCAATTGCTAGGAGATTTGGGGTTAAATATTCTACCGGAAACCCAATTGCTACAGTTTCATTGTGGCTGTTCTTTTGAACGAGTTTTAGGTGGTCTCAAGATGTTTGGACAAGCTGAACTACAAGATATGATTGAAAAGGATAGCGGCGCAGAGGCTAAATGTGAATTTTGTGGCCAGACTTATCACGCCACTACGGAAGATCTCCATAAGTTGATCCGAGACTTGAACCAGGATCACGATCAGTTGTCCGAAAAGATTGGCAGGGTTTTATAGGAAACTTCCCTAGGGGATTAGAAGCCAAGGCTAAAATACAACCTGTTCAGAAATCATCTGATCACCTCTCAAAGTCCCTCTCCGTCTCTGGGATCCAGATTTAGGGTGAGGGTAATGTATTAAGCGACTGGTGAACAAGCTGTAATTCCCTAGGTGGGGTGATTGCGATCGCTTTCCTAACAGTGCTATAAAAATCAAGCAGCACCTTACTTTTTCCCCGTGGATAGTTGGTAGGGGGTGAATGCAGCGTGAGGATGGCTTAACCTATGATTGACAGGAAACCGAAACAAAACCGTTGGCTGGAATTGCGTTCCCCAAAAGTGGCGACACCACCAGCGATATCTGACAGAGTAGGGTCGCCACCAAAATTGGTGCGGGGAAGTTCTGAACAAATACAGCCACAACGTAAAAGCCGTAAAGAACGGTTAAAAGAACTGCGGATGCTGCTAGAGTCGCAAAGCATGAATCAGCCACCCTCACCACCGCCAGAACCGGAAGTCGTGCAGCCAGAGCCTACTGTATCATCAGCTTTGGTGACAGTGGTTCCCCCAACTGTTGAACCGGAAACGCCTTCACCAAAGAGAAATAACCCCATTATGGCATCTCTGCCGTTGTTGGGGTTGCTGTTGGTGTTGGCGACTCCCCCAGGGGTGGCTTATGTGGCTAGTACGTTACTGTTGCGATCGCCTGCTTTACCTAACTGTCCTAAGATTTTTTGGCCACTGGCTTCGGCATCTCTGCGTCTGTACTGCGCTGAAATGGCTGCCAGTAAAAACACTTTAGATGATTTCCTCCTAGCCTTTGAGTTGGTGAGTGTCCTGCCAGAAGACCATCCCCTCCGCCCGGAAATTAACCGCCACATTGACAAATGGTCGATCGGTATTATGAATTTGGCAGAGTCTCAGTTTCAAGCCGGAGAATTATCTGAGGCAATTCGGATAGCGAAAAAGATTCCCCCGCAAACTTCCGCATCAGCTAGTGTAGAACAGCGGATTAAACAGTGGCAAGAAATTTGGAAAAAGGCTGAGGGTATTTACCGCAAGGTTGAAGATTTGATGCGCCGAGAAGAGTTGAATTTGGCATTTAGGGAAGCTACCCAGTTATTGAATGTGGGGAATAATTACTGGGAAACGGTGCGATATCAGAAATTAACGGATTTGCTACAGATAGCCAGGGAAGATAGTCGGAAATTGGCAGAAGCCCGAAGTTTGGGGAATCAAGGGGGGGTTAATAACCTATTACTGGCAATTAAAAAGCTAGAGGAAATTTCTGATCAGAGCTATTTGCAAGATCAGGCGAAAAAAGAAGTTTCGGCTTTGAGTAAGTCGATTATGACTATAGCGGAAGATATCCTGAATCAGGGTCAATGGCAAGAAGCGATCGCTACGGTGAATAAAATTCCCACCAGTGCTAACCTGACCGAGGAGGTTAAGGATTTTATCGTTTTAGCCCGCGCCCATGTTCCGGCGCTGCTGGATACCCCAGAAGGACTGACAGATGCGATCGCTCAAGCGGGTGCTATTGAACGTAATCGGCCGTTATACTGGAAGGCACAACAATATATTCGGGGCTGGCAGCAGGAAATTGCTGATCTGACAATTCTCAATGAGGCGGAAAGATTAGCCCGTAGCCAAACTATACCGGATTTAAGGGCGGCGATCGCTAAATTGCAACTAATCCCGGTTTCTCATTCCCGTGGTAGTGAAGCCCGGAAAAATATTAGCCAATGGAATCGGAAAATTGAGGAAATCGAAGATAGACCATTATTGGATATCGCGGAAAAGTTGGCGAGTTTTGGGGATGTTGATTCTCTCAAGGCGGCGGTAGAAAGGGCTTCTCAAATTGGTCGTGGTCGGGCATTATATGATGAGGCTCAAGAACAGATTAAAGAGTGGCGTGTCAGAAGTGAGCGCCTAGAGTTTCAACCGGTTCTCGACCGCGCTCAAGAATTAGCCGCCCAGGGTGATTTTGCTAATGCTATTGCTGTGGCTGAACAAATTAGACCCGGTTTATTGATGTACGAAAAAGCCAGGGCTGATATTAACCAATGGCGATCGCAATTACAGGATATCCAAAATTTAGAAAATGCCGAAACTTCTGCCATTCCTGGCACTATAGATGGGTTAATTCGTGGCATTCAATTAGCCGACCGAGTTTCTCCTTCTGGTTCGTGGCGTTGGCGTGCAGATCAGCTCATTAATGATTGGAGTCAAACCTTATTTACTCGCGGATTAGATCAGGCGATTTATGATATACCTGGGGCTATAGAAACCCTAAAAATGATTCCCCCAGGTAGTACCGTTTATAATTCCGCTCAAGCTCAAATTTCCGATTGGCAATCTTGGTTAAACCCACCGACTCCGGTTCCCAATCAACAGCCTACTCCGCCTAGGTCAGTATCTCCCAATATTGAATTTGAGCAGCCACCCGATCTAAACAAACCAATTAGATGGGATAACTCCATTGATGACCCTCAACCACGCCTTTAAAAAATTCGCCCAAAAATTAACCACAATTGGGGTTGATTGACCTTATAATTGGGAGCAAAAGAACTACAGGCATGACTTACTGGGACAAACCATTACCCCATAAAATCCTAACCCCCGCCGAACTACTCCAGCTTTATGCTAGTGGTAAACGAGGGTTCATCGGCGTAGACCTACAAGAGGTAAACCTCGAAGGAGCCAATTTAAAAGAATTACTCCTCTGGCAGGCTAACCTCAAATCCATTAATCTCCGTCGCGCTAATCTTAGCAACACCCATCTATTTGCTAACCTCTGTAAAGCTAATTTGTCCGACACCGATTTAAGCAATGCTAAACTACTTTATTCTGACCTGAGAGAAGCAAACTTGACCAGAGCTAAATTGTTCAAAACCAATCTCAAAGGGGCAGATTTACGCGGTGCCAATTTAAGCTACGCTAAACTAGCATACGCTGACTTAACCGAAGCAGATTTACGCGGCGCAAACTTCTCTAATTCCGTTCTATTTTCAGTCACCATAAATCGCGCTCATATTGAAGATGTTGATTGGAGTAAAACTACTTTAGTTAAAACCAATCTCCGGGATGCACTATAATTCAATTAGCTTCTGTAGCTTCTGTCTCTGTCTCCCCCCAAGGAAGTGAGTCAGTTACACGAGTCGCCGCTCACCATAGACCTCATAACTTTCTCGTCCCCACTCAAGACTGGTACATCAGCTAACTCAGAAAACCGATATTTAACCCATATTCAACGGAATTGTCGTTGATATCTCTGTCAAGCTAAAATACCAGTTATAGTAGTTACTGAATAATTATGGCTTCCATTGCTCGCAAAAACCTCATCGAAGATATTCCCCGCTTCCTAGCGGCTCAGGCTGGGATTATGTTTGCGGTGAGTTTAGTTACCATTCAAAATGGCATTCTCAACGGATTTGTGCAATCCTCATCCATGCTGATTGATAGATCTAGCGCCGATATTTGGATTACCTCCGAAGACATGGTGCATCTCAATCTGACCATGCCACTAGCCCTAGAACAACTCACCAAAGCCCAAAACGTTCCCGGTGTAGAACTAGCAGAACCTCTAATTTTTCAAAGTGCGCGTTGGCGCGATCCGACTGGTCAAATTCAAGCGATTAATTTAGTCGGTTCTAACCCTGACGGGAAACTGTTTGCTCCCTGGAATATTATTGAAGGAGATTTGGCATCTCTCAAACAACCATATAGGGTAATGGTAGATGAGAGTAATTTAAACTCCCTACGGGTTAGTGGCGTGGGAGATACGGTTACTATTTCTGGCTTAGAAGCCAAGATTGTCGGATTAACTCAAGGGACTCAACCCATTGTTAATAGTATTTTCGTCTTTACTTCCCTGAAAAATGCTAACGCCTATGTTAGTGTACCTCTACAAACTCAGACCCGATGCACTTTGGAGAATGGCAATCTTAACTGTGTTAATGTTTTTGATGATTCTGGCGATCGCCAAACCCAAACGGATATTTCTCCTGAACCTAGACCCCTAACATTAACCGACCCGATTACTTATATTTTAGTGAAAGCCAAACCCAATCAAGACTTACAGGAACTACAAGCCGCATTAGAAGCTACTCTCCCCAATACACGCGCTTATACCAGAGAAGAAATCGCCGAAAAAATCCAAGAATACTGGCAAAAACGCACCGGAGTGGGTTTCGTTTTGAGTTTAGGGGCTGTGGTCGGAATTTTGGTCGGTATGATTGTGGTAGCTCAAATTCTTTATGCTTCCGTCGCTGACCATATCAAAGAATTTGGTACTCTCAAGGCTATGGGCGCTCCCGATCGCCTGCTTTATTCTGTGATTTTAGAACAGGCTTTTTGGATGGCTGTTCTCGGCTATATCCCCGGAATGGCTCTCTGTTTAGGTGTCGCCAGTTGGGCTTCTGCTACCCAAGGTATTCTGATTTTGATTACCCCGGCTTCTGCTGTAGGGGTGTTTTTCTTAACTTTAGTAATGTGTGGCGGTTCAGCTTTCTTTGCTATCCAAAAAGTCACTCGCGTAGACCCTGCGATCGTCTTTAAGGCTTAAAAATTTCTCTATAAAAAGGTTGACATATAGAAAAAAATACTGTTATTTTCCCGTGTGTTTTATATAATTGTAAAATATTTCAATATTTTGTGGTAACATAAAATACCCCGTCATTCCTGAAATTAATTAATGAATGGATAGCATGATCATCGCCAAAAAAAATCATCAATATATCGTCAATATTAGGAGACGACTCCATGACAGAAAATAATAACTTGAATACAGATTTTGATGACGAGATAGATATCGATGACGAGGTAGAAAGCAACGATGAGGGACTCAATGAACCTTTTGATCCCACAAAAATTCGGGTTGACACTCGTAAAATAACCATCGATCTCGTCCTCAAACGGATTGAGTATAAAGAGCTAGATTTAGCTCCTGATTTTCAGCGTCAGGCTATCTGGACTAACGATGCAAAAAGCAGACTCATCGAGTCTATTTTAATCCGCATTCCCTTACCTGCCTTTTATATAGATGCCACTGATGATGATAAGTGGCTAGTCATTGACGGCTTACAAAGACTAACGGCCCTCAAGCAATTTATCTTTGATCAAACCTTAGTCTTAACGGGACTTCAGTATCTCAGCGAACTTGAACATAAAAAATATGATGAACTTCCCCGCAAATATCAACGTCGTATTCTGGAAACTGAATTAACCCTCTCTACTATTGAACCAGGAACACCTCCAGCCGTTAAATACAACATTTTCCGTCGAATTAATACAGGAGGAGTACCGCTATCCCCGCAAGAAATTCGTCATGCTTTAAACCAAGGTAAGGTTACAGAAATGTTAAGACGTTTGGCGAAGTCTCATGAATTTTTAAAAGCTACTAAATTCAGTCAGTCAAAAAAACAAAAACGAATGTCTGATCGGGAATTTATACTAGGTTTTATGGCTCACAAAATTTATGGTTACACCAAATATAAAAACTTTGAAAGTCGTGATAATTTTTTAGTGGCAACCATGACTATCATTAACCAGAAGATTTCTGATGATAAACTCGAACAAATTGAGCATGATTTCACCAAAGCCATGATAGCTGCCTATGATATCTTTGGGGACGATGCTTTTCGCAAGCTATCCAACAACACCTCCCGACGCTATCCAGTGAATCAAGCATTATTTGAGGCTTGGTCTGTCAATTTAAGCCAGCTTAAAGATTCAGAAATAGAAACCTTGAAACATAAAAAAGATGATGTCATAAATCGCTTTAAGAACTTAGTAGATTCTGATGATGAATTTCTGGAATCCATTTCGCAAGTCACCAACAAAGTAGATATTCGATTTAGTCGTATTGAAAACTTAATACAAGAGGTATTGACATGATTAAATTATTACGGTTGCAAAATTTTAAGTGTTTTGAAGATAAATCCCTAGCCTTCCAAAATCTGACACTGTTATCTGGATTAAATAGTAGTGGCAAGTCCTCTATTTTACAAGCATTGCTATTGCTGCGCCAATCTTATCAACAAGACTTATTACTCGATACAGGTTTAGCCCTAAATGGTGATTTAGTTTGTATTGGAACAGCACAAGATGCTCTGTTTGAAGGAGCTACAGAAGATTTCATCAGTTTTGAGATTATCTGGAAAAACGAAACTGAGGCAAAATGGTGTTTTAAGTACAATCGAGAAGTAGAAGTTTTAGAAATTAGCAAATCACCAAGAGAACACGAAGCCTATCAATCCAATTTATTTAGCGATAAATTTCATTATCTTCAAGCAGAACGAATTGGTCCACGTACTTATCTAGAAATATCAGAATCTCAAGTCCGACAACATAGACAACTCGGTTCTAAAGGACAATATACACCTCATTTTTTATCTGTTTATCGAGATGAGATTATACATCAAACATTACGCCATCCTGATGAAGAATCTATGACGCTCACTAACCAAGTAGAAGCATGGATGGGAGAAATTAGTCCGGGAACCCGAATTAATATCAAAGATAGTTCGGATTTAGATTTAGTTAGTTTGCAATATTCTTACGGGTTGAGCAACCTCTACCGGGCTACAAATGTAGGGTTTGGGATTAGCTATACTTTACCGATTATTGTCGCAATTTTAGCCTCAAAACCAGAAACCTTAATCTTGCTAGAAAACCCAGAAGCGCATCTACACCCCAAAGGACAAGCCAAGATGGGAGAGTTGTTGGCTCTCGCGGCTAGTTGTGGAATTCAGATTGTCGTAGAAACTCATAGCGATCATATTTTGAATGGTATTCGTTTAGCCGTTCACAGCAGAAAACTTGCTCCGGGTGACGTGCAACTACATTATTTTGAACGGAAAGAAATGCGAGGAGAATCGAATATTGAGGTCGTCTCACCCCACATTGATCAAAATGGACGCATCGACCAGTGGCCCGATGGTTTCTTTGATGAATGGGACAAAAGTTTGGAGGCTTTATTAGAACCCGTAGGAGAAGAGTAAATGACTGTAGAAATGGTATTGAATGAACTTTCTCTGCGGACTCTTGCAGCAGATATTCCCACAGCCAGACAATGGATGTCTGTATTTATTCAAACTTTACGTCAAGCAACCCGTAGTGGTGTTAAGAGAGTAGTTCGTACCCAAGATGATATCAATAGCATACAACTTGCTCCCGAATATCCTCTCGCCAAATGGCGCAACGATCCCCAAGTCAATCGCGAAGAACAACGTTTTTTTCGATCGTTGACAACAAAAGCTCCTTTCTGGACTGATGTTGCTGAAGATATTAAAAGTAAGTTTGATTTATCAGATATTTCCTACAGAGGTAACGTCGCTCCCGGACTAGGTTTTGCATGGGTTAGTGATTCATTGGCTGTGAGTCTACTTTCCGAACCCATCTGGAATGAGAGTCATTTAACACTAGATATTATCCAATTGGATGAAAATGATAATTTAATTGAAGAACAAGTAAACGTTTTTCATGCCAGTCAAACTCAGCATATTCCAGCACATATCAACTGGATTCAAAATCAAATACGAACCAGCGTAAGAGATGGAGGAGATCTTTGGCAACGTCGAGACGATTTATTTCCTCATTTGGAGTTTTGTCCAGCAGTAAAGCAACAGATGAACATTCTTCGTTATGGTGATCCGATGCTAACACAGGTCAAAAAACGATTATTTGAACTTGAAGAAGCTGCCCAAAATTGGACGGAAGAGGGATTTAATTTAGACACTCTTTCTAGCAAAGCCACCCCAGAAAGTGATTCAAGACTGCAAAATTTTCAAAATCAACTAACGATTGAATGTCCCGATGATCAATGGCGTTTATTTAGTTTACACTTGAGAATGACTCCTGGGGCTTGGAGACTCTATTTTTTTCCGTTAACTCCTGGAACTATTCTTATTGGTTATGTTGGGCAAAAGATTTTATAGCTAAAGAAAATATATAGCGTTTCCTTAACCCATGAGAACAGAGGGAAAGTCAGGGTTAAAATAACAGTTGAAACTTATAAGACGCTATCCTTTTAACCAGTCAAATACTTCTCCTAGGGTTAGTTGAAGGGCTTGGGCGAACTCTGGGACGGGTAAAACCTGTTCCGGGTCTTCAAGGACTTGTACTAAATTAGTAGCACTGTAGACAAAGATGCAGGATTCCTAGGGGTCTAAAAGCCAACCCATCTCAGTTCGGTGATTGAGACAGTGGAGAATATTGCGAATGACTTTGGTTTGACTTTGATCGGGAGAGAGAATTTCGATCGCCCAATCTGGCGGGAGATTAAAATAATTTTTGACTCGGCCATCAGCCAGGCGGGAAATGCGTTCCCACTGGAAAACGGATACATCTGGAACCAGCGATCGCCCTCGAAAGGTGCAGCGTAACTAAGGATAAACCCGGGCGACTTTCGGAGGCTTTAATATCCCATTCAAGTGGCTGAGGATATCTCCCGGTAATGTGCTATGTTCTCCTTGGGGCATGGGTTTTTGAATGATTTTGCCGTTGATGTATTCCCTGGCGGGTTGGGTTTCCGGCAATTCCAGAAATTCTGGGAGTGTGAGCGATCGCCCTTGGGTTTGTACCATCATCTTTGACCTGTATCTGATATTTGATTTTAGCCATTTTGGGAAATTGATACAGTATACCCTGGCTTCCGGTTCGAGTTAGGCGATCGCATTGGGGGAAGAAGAAGGCGATCGCTCCAAGATTTGTTAAACTTTAGGTATAATTATAATTAATGTTCCCGGTTGATTCACGGCTAATGCAAAAAACTCGACAGTTAACTGCAATTATTGAGAGAGAAGGCGACGGATATTTTTCTTTGTGTCCCGAACTCGATCTGGCGAGTCAAGGTGACACGGTGGAAGAAGCGCGATCGAATTTAATGGAAGCGATCGAACTTTTTTTGGAGATGGCTGATGCTTCGGAAATTGAACGTCGTTTCAATAATAATGAGGTTTTCGTTGAGTCGATGGAGATTACAGTTGGGTAAGTTGAGGGTTTTATCGGCGAAGGAAGTGTGCAGAATTTTAGAAGAACAGGGTTTCGTCGAGTTGGCGTGGCAGTCATATTATCATGCAACGGCGGGAAGCCGAATCAACAATAACCATTCCCGTTCCCAATTATAAAGAATTAAAAATTGGAACTTTGCGATCGATTATTCGACAGTCCGGTTTGTCTCGTTCTTTATTTGAGATTGATGAATGAACCAGACGTTATATAAGAAGCCTGGTTGATCAATTGTGCGATCGCATTTCCGGTGACTCAAAGAAACCGGGTTTCTACGACCATCTTCGTATCCTCACCTAAGTTTTGGTAAGAAACCGGGTTTCTCAATATCAAGTAGCGATCGCATTTCCGGTGACTCAAAGAAACCGGGTTTTTAGTTAGGCGATCGCATTGGGGGAAGAAGAAGGCGATCGCTCCAATATTTGTTAAACTATAGGTATAATGAATGTTCCAAGTTAATTGGGCGATCGAGGATGATATATCATGCAAATTAAGGGAATCAAAAAAGGTCGAACTATCGAAATATTTGAAGATATAGACATTCCCGATGGTCAAGAAATCAGCTTATCGATTGAGGCGGGGGGAGGTTTTTGGCAACGTCTCCAGCCTTTTAGACAAGAACTTGAGTCTGAGGAAATTTGGATCGAACCAGATGTTTTTGAGGGAGTGCGGGATTCATCGCCGGGTCGAGAAGTGACTTTATGAGTTTACGATTGTTACTGAAAATTTTTTATCAACTATCAACTAAAGGTGAAAAATAGCTGCTGTCTATTTCTTCTTGAAGAGCTTCTAAAAAAAAGGGAGGATGATCAATCCAATCTTTCCATTCTTCTGCATATTCTTCCATAAATCTCATACAATAAATTGGTTGATGTAATTTATTTTTGAAATGATAACTGTCAATTTGATTTACCGAAATAGCATCAATAAATAAAAGAAACGGATTTTTACCAAAATTAATTCTAGCAACTCCATATTTCTTAAGTAACTTCAGGTCACTACAACAAATAGAACTCCCTCCATGTAGAACCAATTTAGTTTTTTTGCTTTGGACAAAATTTTGCAAATCATATAATAAATTGAAATCAAGCTGCGAAGATTCTATTCCCCTTATTGTCTTCAAACCACTACCAATAACTTGATCATATAAATTATTTTTGGTTTGATACATAGATAATTTATATTTATGCCAGTATTTTTCTAACATGACAATCCAATAATGGGCAGATATAGGCATAGTATTTATTATATCAATTAAATAATTATTTATGTTTATATCATGATGAAAAATTTTGTTTTGAATTTCTCTGATTGTTTTGCGCTCAAGACTTGAAGGCAAAAATCCAGAGTTTGCTAATAAATTTTCGATAAAATTACAGGCTTTATAAAAGCTTAAATAATCTTGTTTTTGATGATCATAATCAATTTCAATTAAATCTCTAATAGCAGACCTAGAACGATTAAATTCATAGTCAGTTCCATGTACTTGTCCTACATTTACACCAAGATAATCAACCTCTACTGAATTTATAAACCTGACAACATCATCAAAATTTGTCTTCGAGTAATTTCTCTTTCCTTGAACATCAATTGCACCTACTTCAGCTTCAACTGAAACATTAATTTTATTTGCATAAAATATTGCTTTTTTAGTAAATTCAATATTAGTGTTTAGCATATATGCTGATCCATCAGCCATGATTGAATCAAAACCAATGTTAATAGCATATATAATAAGTTCAGGATCATCACAGTGATCTAGATGCAATATCAGATCAGCTTTAGTCTTTTTCTTGACAAAATTGACATCCTCACGCAATTTCAATAAAACACTTTTAATTTTTTCTTTATAATTAGAAATTTTACAATTATTATTAACAGCATAATCAACTAGTGCTTCTTGTGGTGAAATTTCACAAAATACAGGTGTATTTCTTTCGGCTGCTACTTTGGCAATAGGAACGAGCATGGCAGGATGTTTTATATTAAAATTAGGTATTGGATAAGAATAGTCATAAAATCGTAAATTTGGGGATTGGATGTGTAGAGGTTTAAAAAAATGATTTGACCAAAATCTGGATAATGGCACTCTATCTTCTTTTGATTCTTGAATCGTTTGAACTATTTTGCGAATATCCGCCAGTGAACTACTTGAAGAAATTATCCATGTACGTGGTGGTAATACTTTAAGATTAATTTTTGCATCTGTAATAACTGCAAGTCCAGCATTAGGTGTAATTGATGTAATGGTTTTGAATTTATTTTCCAAAAAAATTTTTGCTTTTATTCCAGACAGCGAACCTAATTCAACACATACAATAATAGTATTAAAATCACCTATAGAACATAAAAGTTTAGGCAACATAATGTTTTTTGCCAAAATTAACTTGATGTTTGCTTGTATAATTAATTGACGAATCAATGTGTGATTACTTAAAGGTTTTTCAATAATGGCAAATTCAGTAGGTTTGTTCATGCCATCCCATGATTCATTACAATTGTTATGAAGTATAGAAAGTAGATCTATCATTTTAATACCTCCCGGAGTAATTGGTTGCCCAATTCATTATATAATAAATCGTCAAATGAGTATTTTAGAGGAAATAATAAAAACTTTTTTAGCATTTCCCTGACTTCATATCTAACCTCTAATGGAGATTTATTTTTCAGTATTAAGTCTGATAAAATTCTCGCAACTTCCTGAAAATCATCTTCTTTCATTCCACGTCTTGTCATTGCCTGTGTTCCAAAACGCAGTCCAAATGAACCATTGCTTCCTGGAATTTCTACATTATTAACTCTGATGCCTGCTTCTGGAAGCAAACTACTTACTAAATTCAAAGATTTTTCCTTAGAACCTAGTATAAGATGTACTTGATGAGTTTCAGTATATCCAAAGCTTTCCCCGGATACAAAAAAACCTTCTGCTGCCAAAGCGATAGCAAAAGCTTTGGCATTTTTAGTTATTTGTTTTGCATAGTTTTTACCAAAATAGGCTAATTCAGAAAAAGCTATTAGCATGGGAGCAATTAACTCTGCATGACTATTGCTTTGCATATATGGACATACCCAGTTAGACACAGATGCCAGTCTTGGATGATTTTGATCAGCAAAACTTATAAAACCTTTCTGAGGTCCTGGAATAGTTTTATGAGTATTTCCATGCAAAATATGTATACCTTGACAAAGAGGTTGTGGAAATAAATTGCCAGCAATAAGTCCTCCATCATGACTACAGTCATAACTTAACGTAATTATATCAGGCAATTCCTCTGATATTTTCAGTATAGGCTGCCATCGCAACTTAAATGATTGATCGAAAATAACAAGCTTGATATCGGGATGATCTTGAATCATTATTTTTAAACGTTCAACATCAATCAAAAGAGTTTTTTCGATCATAGGGAAATGATAAATATTAATACCAATTTTTTTTGCCAGTTCTTCTAATCCAAAATGTCCACCATCTTTATGAGCAAAATGAACAAAACCATCTCCGCGTTCACATATACCTAATAGTACAGCTTGCTCTGCTGAAGAACCTCCATTGGGTCTCCAGTCAAAAGTTTGTCCTTCAAATAAAACACTTCCAAGAGTTTTTAATTTTTCGGCAACTGCATCCATAATTCCAGAATCGGGAAAAAACCATTCGCCAGGATCAGCTTTATATGGTGGATCAAAATAATAAAATCCACCACATAAGGCTGATCCTAAAATCCGTACAAATAAGCTTGGATAATTTTCACTCGCTGTGAGGCTGAGTGTATTTTGACGATAATTAAAGTCTATAGCGAACAAACCTGATAATTCATCAAATAAGCTGTAATTATTCTCAATAAGATTATTTTTTGTTTCGTCAAATTTCATTTGAATGGCTCCAATTTTTATTAAAAAATTTAATCTATTTAACGATATTTTTTATTTGTGGATTGACAGTTTTTATATATGATTCAGAAGATAAAAAAATTGACTTATCTAATTTTCCTGCATTAAACACAATCACTTCATTTTTCAATAGCAATGGATCTACAACCAGATTTAATTCTGGATGAAATGAAAAAGGTGGCACTGCACCCATTGTACAATTTGTTAATTTTTCTGCTTTTTCTGGAGGAGCAAACATTACACGCTTCGCTCCAGGACAAAGTTCTTTAATTGCATCAAAGTCAATTTGTTTATTAGCAGGAATAACAGCCAAATAATATTGACTTGTTTTTTTGCTTACTTTAACCATCAATACCATAGCTTTAGCTCCCTGTGATAAATCATTCCCCCTAATTTGACTAACGAGTTCACTTTGTCCTTCTGGTTCATGATCTAAAACATGATAGTTTGCATGATGTTTATCTAGTAATGAAATTATAGCTTCATAAACATTAAAATTTGGTGTATTCATTGAATAATTCCAGAGTAAAATCTTGTTAAAATACAAAAATTGTATTTTGTGTTAACTTATTTCAAAAGATAATACAATTTTATAAAATTGTAAAGTCATCAAAAGGATATTAAAGACCATTATAGTATAATAATTAAAAATTAGATAACTACATATTTGGGGTGTAAAAAGTATAATTTAGTCAAGGACGGTTGCAAAAAAGTAAAAAAGGTAGTACAATCGACTAAAACTAAGATATGTAAAGTCAATGAATGTCGAAGAAGTCCTGAAATGGGTCGATCGCTTGGTGTTTGACAAAACCGGAAAACACCTGAGCAGCCTGCAACAGGCAGTTTTAACAGGGGTCTGGGATCATCAAAAATATAATGAGATTGCGGATGAGTATCACTGCACCGAAGCGAATGTCAAGAGAGTGGCGGGTAACTTATGGAAACTGATATCAGAAGAGTTAGACGAGAAAGTTGATAAAAAAAATTTTCGTGCCACGATGGAACGCTATTACATTTCTAATTTTTCTAGTTTATTTAATTTCGGACAGAGTAATTTCGTATCAGAGGGTAGCATCAATATCTGTAGCGACCCATACAACCACCCCCCCAACACCCAAAACCGATCGCAACCTGCCGCCACCACCGAATATCAACGCCACCACGACCTCAGCGAAGCCCCAGAAATACATCCCCTCTACAGCAGAACCCACGAACTCGATACCCTCAAACAATGGATACTCGCCGAACATCATCGCATCATCGCCATTACCGGGCTGTCTGGTATCGGTAAAACCAGCCTCGCTAGACAACTCGTGGAAGACATCAAAGAAAACTTCGATCGCATTATATGGCGATCGCATCGAAAATACCCCAACCTCAACGCACTGAAAAGCGACTTAATTCAGTTTATCGACACCACTACACCTAGCCATAATTCCATCTTAGATTACTTGCGATCGCATCGTTGTTTAATCATCCTCGACGACTTCCAAGAAACCCTCACCCCCGGCGAATTTGTCGGAACTTACCGCCCAGAATATGACCGTTATGGTCAATTCATTTACGAAATAGGGCGATCGCCTCATCAAAGTTGTTTCCTTGTCCTCAGTTGGGAACAGCCTACCGAAATTGCCACCATGGAAACCGAAAACCGCCACGGAAAAACCCTGTATTTACAAGGTTTCTCAGCATCTGCAACCGAAATTTTAGCGACCCACAACCTCCAAGATACAGAACACTGGATAGAACTAATCCAGCTTTATGGCGGGAACCCCTTATGGTTAAATATAATAGCAGCCACTATTTTCGATTTATTTAACGGTAGCGTCTCCCAATTTCTATCTTATCCTAGCTTCTTTTTGGGAGATATTGAACCTATATTAAACCAACATTATCTCCGATTGTCGTCACCCGAAAAATTAGTTATGCTGGGCTTGGCTAATCAAAACCGTCTCACGGAAATTGCCGATAAACTAGCAGAAAATCTGTCCGAATCTGACTATTTAAAAGCCGTACAATCTCTGAAAAGACGCAGTTTAATTGAAACTAAAATCGAAAATTATGTCTCGGTTTTGACACTGACACCCCCGATTAAAGAATATTTTAAAACCGTGGGGGTCAGCACTGCGAGTTTTACCCTCAATTAGTCTGAGAATTAGCCGCCGCTGGGTAATGGTCGTTATAGCTTTCCTGATTAAAGAAATATAACGTGCGGATAGGATAGGGGATATTAATATCAGCCTCATCACAAGCCTGTTTAAGAGCTATCATAACCTGCGTTGTCACCCGTCGTACCTGTTTCCGTTCCGGGAAAGTCCAATAGCGAACCATGAGGTCAATAGAACTGTCTCCAAAACCCACTACATCGACTTCTACTTCTGGTTCGGACAACACACCCTCGACGGTTTTCGTGGCGTTTAATAGGGTTTCTATAGCCATTGGTAAGGGGGTATTATAGTCTACTCCAATGGCTAAATCAGTGCGACGATGACTTTCGGCTGTCTTGACCTGTACGGGACTGGTAAACAGTATCGAATTAGGAATTACCACCCTTTCCCCGTGATAGGTTAGCATTTGGGTAGACCGAATGGAAATATTTTCGATAGTCCCTTCGTAATCCTCTACAACTATCTGATCACCAATTTGGAAGGGTTCTTGTAACAGTAATAAAATCCCGGCTAAGAAATTTTTAAATATATCCTGAAAGGCAAAACCAATGGCTACGGAACTAAGTCCTAATAAACCGATAATATCCCCTAGGCGGAGGTCAGGGAAAGCAATTACACAGGCGATAATTACTCCTCCCGCCCAAGTCAATACATAACCTGTGTGAATCAGCAGAACTTGTAAAGATGTACTGCGGACAAATCTCGGTGCTGTGGAGTTTAAGAATTGTCTAACAAAATTGGCGGCGAACCGAGTTATTAACAATACGATTATGGCAAGAATTAAGGCTGGGATTACTTGGATAGCTGAACCTACTAAACTTAATAGGCTAGACTGAATTTCTTGGACTAAGGCATTCATAAAGATTGAGTAGTAATAGGATTTATCCCGATTTTAACAGGGGAATAATTGCTGTTAGCTGGATATGTGAGCCAATAGCTCAAAACCTATAATATCATAACCCTTGGGGTGGGATTGTGGCTTCTACCCGCAGATAGATACAGCAGCCAGGAATCAATGCGGCAATTATCCCGTGTAATTAATAATTAATAATTAATAATTAATAATTAATAATTGTAGGGGTGGGTTCCTGTAGGGGTGGGTTCCTGTAGGGGCGGGTTCTGGAGTTAATTAGACTTAGCACCAGTCAACCTGATAAACCCGCCCCCGAAACCAGTGGGGTGGGTTCCTGTAGGGGCGGGTTCTGGAGTTAATTAGACTTAGCACCAGTCAACCTGATAAACCCGCCCCCGAAACCAGTGGGGCGGGTTCCTGTAGGGGCGGGTTCTGGAGTTAATTAGACTTAGCACCAGTCAACCTGATAAACCCGCCCCCGAAACCAAGGGACCCCTGGAGTTAATTAGACTTAGCACCAGTGAACCTGATAAACCCGCCCCCGAAACCAAGGGACCCCTGGAGTTAATTAGACTTAGCACCAGTGAACCTGATAAACCCGCCCCCGAAACCAAGGGACCCCTGGAGTTAATTAGACTTAGCACCAGTGAACCTGATAAACCCGCCCCCGAAACCAGTGAGGTGGGTTCCTGTAGGGGCGGGTTCTGGAGTTAATTAGACTTAGCACCAGTCAACCTGATAAACCCGCCCCCGAAACCAAGGGACTCCTGAAGTTAATTAGACTTGTCACCAGTCAACGTCATAAACCCGCCCCCGAAACCAAGGGACCCCTGAAGTTAATTAGACTTGTCACCAGTCAACGTCATAAACCCGCCCCCGAAACCAAAGGACCCTGAAGTTAATTAGACTTGTCACCAGTCAACGTCATAAACCCGCCCCCGAAACCAAAGGACCCCTGAAGTTAATTAGACTTGTCACCAGTCAACGTCATAAACCCGCCCCCGAAACCAAAGGACCCCTGAAGTTAATTAGACTGGTCACCAACCTGGGGTGGTGTGGTTTGATTATATTATAGGTAGGACTAGCTTCTGGTGGATAGATTGAGGTGAAAAGATACGCTTCTGACTCTAATTGAGAAGGGTTTTGACAGTTTTTGAAGTGAAAAAAACGATCGCACCTAGAATTTCCTCACTTGGTCTTTTTCGCCTCCAACAGTTTTTTGAATACCAAAGTGACGATCGCCAAACTTGCCAAAACTACCGCCGCCGAATAGGATGCAGTAGTCTGATATTGAACGTGCATTTCCTCCACAAATAGGGGCAAAGTCTGAGTTTTGCCGATAATATTTCCCGAAACTACTGCCACCGCGCCAAACTCTCCCATAGCCCTGGCATTAGTGAGAAGAATGCCATATAATAAACTCCAGCGAATAGAAGGTAAAGTCACCCGCCAGAAGGTTTGCCAATCATTGGCTCCCATAGTTTTAGCGGCTTCTTCTTGTTCTGTGCCAATTTCTTCTAAGGCTGGGAGAACTTCCCGCGCCACAAAAGGCATACAGACAAAAGCGGTGGCTAAAACCATACCGGGGAAGGCAAATAATATTCTGATATCATTAGACTGTAATGTAGCACCAAACCATCCCTGTCGTCCGTAGAGTAATACTAGCATTAATCCGACTACTACGGGGGAAATGGAAAAGGGGAGGTCTATGATACTTAATAATAGTGTTCTTCCGGGGAATTGATGACGAGCGATCGCCCATGCTGTAACAATTCCAAATATCACATTAACTGGCACTACAATAGCAGCAATCATGACGGTTAATTTGGCAGCGTGTAGAAATTCCGGTGAGGTCAAAGCACGGGAAAAACCACTCCAGCCATTTTTAAATGCACCCACAAAAATATTAGCAGCAGGTATAAATAAGACTAACCCCACAAACAGAATGACAGCGACGACTAAAGCCACCTCAAAATTGCTCACCTGGGTTTGAGAGTTTTGGGCGGGTTGGATTAATTTTTTGGGATGCAAATATCCGATATTTTTAGAGTTCATATATCATCCTTATTAAAATGAATTGGTGGCGATAAATTTTACGGTCTTTGGTTAATGCGATTTCCCCAACTTTGCAAACAGTTGATTATCAATAAGCAACCCAAAGAAACCAATAACATCACCGTACCAATAACCGCAGCGCCAGCATAGTCAAACTGTTCGAGACGTTGAAAAATCAGCACGGGAGCAATCAAATCTTGAAAGGGGATATTACCAGCAATAATAACAATGGAACCATACTCTCCAACAGCCCGAGAAAATCCCAAAGCGACCCCGGTTAAAATAGCAGGAATTAAGGGAGGTAATATAACTCGGCGAAAGGTTTGCCAACGGGAAGCCCCCATGCACCAAGCGACTTCTTCTAGTTCCGGTTCCAATTCCTGAAGCACAGGTTGCACAGTTCGCACCACAAAAGGAAGAGAAATAAATATCATAGCTAAACCGACCCCTAGACGGGTAAAAGCAATTTTAATACCCAGGGGAGCTAATAAACTTCCGATCCATCCATTTTCAGCGTATACAGTAGCAAGGCTAAGTCCAGCAACGGCTGTAGGCAGGGCAAAAGGTAAATCTATGGCAGCATCAATTATTTCTTTTCCAGGGAAACGATAGCGCACTAAAACCCAGGCAACTGCGACTCCAGCTATACCATTAATAGAGGAGGCATAAATAGCAGTAAAAAAGGTAACTCTATAGGCATATAGGGCGACAGGATCGGTAGTAATTCGCCATATTTCTGCCCAACTAAGATTGGTGGTAAATAAAATTAGGGCAAGAATAGGAAGTAACAGCATGATGCTGAGATAACCCCCTATTCCCCACCAATACCAGGGAATTTTTGGTAAAAACCGGGTTAATGATGATGGGGTTTTTGATGAAGTTGTGATCATGATGGTTGCGCCAATTTAAAGGAAGTTGGAGAACAATTAAAATGGCTGGGCAACCTGATTAAAACCGCTGAGAATTTGAACTAACGACCGACCTGGGCTTGGATTTCATCAAACATAGCGCCATCGGCAAAAAATTGGTTTTGGACGGCATCCCATCCCCCCAAGTCTTCTACTGTAAATAGATTGGTGATAGGAATAAAGCGATCGCTAAATTCCGCCTCAATTGTGGGGTCTACGGGACGAAAACCAGCCTGAGCAAATGCCCTTTGGGCTTGGGGAGTATATAGAAACTGCACAAAGGCTTCCGCCACTTCGCGGGTTCCGCGTCTGTCTACAGTGGCATCAACAACGGCAATGGGATTATCAATAGAAATATTAGTCTGGGGAATTACATAGGGCAAAGTTTGACCTTGCTGTTGAGCCAGTAGCACTTCATTTTCATAGTTAATTAAGGCATCCCCTTGTCCTTGTCGATAGAAAACTTCGGTAGCTTCCCGGGCATTTCTTGGTAATACGGGAACGTTTCTAAAAACCTGTTGCACAAAGTCGAGGGCTTGGGCTTCGGTTTGACCGGTTTCGGTTTTGGCTCCCCACAGGACAAGGAAATTCCAACGAGCCCCCCCAGAGGTTTTGGGGTTGGCGGTGATGGTTTGAATATCATCGCGGGCTAGGTCTTGCCAGTCTTGGATATTTTTGGGGTTCCCAGGGCGGGTAATAATGGCCGCGACGGAACGGTGGATGATCGCATTATTGGGCGCTTCATTTTCCCATCCCGGTTCAATTAGTCCTGCTTCCTGAATGGCTTGGGTATCCAGGGCTAAGGCGAGGGCTACGATATCAGCCTCTAAACCATCAATCACGGCCCTAGCTTGGGAACCGGAACCGCCATAGCTTTGGCGAATACGGACATCTTGACCATGTTGGGCTTTCCACTCCTCGGCGAATTGGGGAATGATTTGTTCGTAGGCGGCTTGGGTGACGGCGTAGGAGACTAGGGTCAGATCTACGGAATCTCGGGCTGTATCCCCTGTTGTGCCACAGGCAGCAATCACCCCACTGGCGCTAATTCCCACGATAAACAGGGAAAGGCGCTGTCGCCAAGGCTTGGAATTGAGATATCGGCTGGGGAAGTTGGCTTTCATGGCTACATCTTTTTTAAATCTGAGGTTCCCAGATGGGAGTCTGATTGGGCTTTGATTGCAATCGTAGCACATTTTAATTATATGTCAAGTGTAACTGAAATATAAATGTTTTGCGATACGCTTGCAAAATAAATACAGGTGGTGTATTATAAAAGTGGAGAACAATTAAGTGGCAATGGCCAAGCCAGCAGAACCAGGGGCAATCCAGGAGATTGCGGAGGAACTAAGTCAAAACAACTATCTGTTTCGGGGTTTGGATGTGGCTGAACTGTCGGAGGTACTCTCCACGGGAGAAGTCACACCCCAAAAGCTGTACTCGGGTCGTTCGGTGTATACGGCCTTCCGTCCTGATACGTCGATCGCATCTCTTTATGTGGTCAGCAGTGGTGGTCCGGTAATCCTGCGGAGTTCACCTTTAGACCGAATCATTGCTATCACCTATCCGGGTAGTTGTTTTGGAATGCGAAATCTGGCTTTAGGCTATGGGCGAGTGTCGCGGTCTTTTCCGAGTTTGGTGGAGGCTTACAAAACCACTGATGCGATCGAGATTGACCTAGACATTATTAAAACCCTCCACGCTGAGAATGAGATATTCCGCGATCGCTACGATTATTTATTTGAACTGCGGGAAAAATTCCAATATCACCTACTTAACTGTAGTACCCATCCCCCCCAAGCGGTGGCTGCATTATTAAGGGGACTCATCTACCAAGAGCGATCGCTTTTGAATCAACCCCAAGCCGATGATATTTATGTTTTTGACCTACCCATTGATATCATCGCTCACGCCGCCCAACTTAACCACCGCACCGTTGAACAGGTCTTAAAAGGAATGCGTAAACAAGGGCTTTTACTACCCCCTCAAAATGACGATTCCTCTAACGACACCATCCGGGTTTGTGACCCCGAAGGACTCAAAGAAATCTACAGCGCCACCCGTGACAAGGTATCTTGGTGGCCTCTGCGTTAAGGTCAAATTATCAACTGTCAATTATTAACGGAATTTTAGCCATGACTATTCAAGTAGAAAACCTGGTAAAATGCTTTGGCAATTTTGTAGCTTTAGACAACATCAATTTAACAGTTAAAACCGGGTCGCTGGTGGCTCTATTGGGGCCGTCTGGTTCCGGTAAATCGACTTTACTTAGAGCGATCGCTGGATTGGAAAAGCCAGACTATGGGAGGATTTATTTAGAAAATGGTGATGTAACTAATGCCCAGGTTCAAGATAGACAAGTGGGGTTTGTGTTTCAACATTATGCCCTATTTAAACACATGACCGTGCGCCAAAATATCGCTTTTCCGATGGAAATTGCCCGCCGTCCTAAGTCTTATATTCGCCAGCGAGTTGCCCAATTATTAGATTTAATTAAATTAGAAGGATTAGGCGATCGCTATCCCGTGCAACTATCCGGCGGACAGCGCCAGCGCATAGCCCTCGCCCGCGCTTTAGCAGTCGAACCCAAAGTGTTATTATTAGATGAACCCTTTGGCGCTTTAGATGCCAATGTGCGGCAAGATTTAAGGTCTTGGTTGCGCCGCCTCCATGATGAAGTTCATGTCACCACCTTAATTGTCACCCATGACCGCGAAGAAGCCATGGAAATTGCCGACGAAATTGTAGTCATGAATAAGGGTATGATTGAACAGGTCGGCACTCCCCAAGAGATTTACGATCGCCCTTCAACTCCCTTTGTCATGGGTTTCATTGGTCCCGTTAATATGCTCCCGGAAAACAGCCTTAATAGTCCTTCTCCTGTGTTTATCCGCCCTCACGATATCCGCATTAGTAATATAGCTAATCATAAAACTATCCCCGCAGTAATTCAACGGATAGTCTATAAAGGATGGGATGTACAGGTAGCCTTATCTTTAAGGGATGGCACTCAGATTAATGCTCAATTAACCCGGGATGAATGGGATATTCTAGGTGTGGATATCCAGAAAAAAGTCTACATTTTCTCAGATAAAGTTGTTGCCTTTGATGAAGCACTTCAAGCTGTTAGTTAGTCGTCAATCAACTCATCATTCTCAGGAGATAAAAAGCCCGGTCTTAAATTCTTCTCGAGTCCGGGATCATCTCGCCAATGAGCGCACCTATCTAGCTTGGGTGCGAACCTCTCTAGGATTAGTCGGCATTGGACTTCTGATAGCTCGTCTATGTTATCTTATCCCAGATATTTCTGCTAAAAATAATCAGATTTTGTTCCTAAGTTTAGGGTCCTTATGTTTAGGAATATTAACTATCGTGATGTCTACACATCAATACTTTTTAGTACGACAAAAAATTGATGGTCAAACCTATGAACCAACCGGAGGGTGGATTGTGGTTTTCAGCTCCGCTTTATTGGTACTAGCGATAATCCTAGTTTATGGAATCTTAAATATCACTGATATTTAGGATGAATCTCAATAGCCCAGAATTATTTTCATTATCTCTTGATAGACCATCAACATGAGCGATTTAACACACCGAATTAGCCAACAAGAAATCAGCCAAATTCCACAAAATGCTGCTAGTAGGTCTTTTAATCGGCGAGATTTTCTACCTGAAGAAAGTCAGTTTTTTTGGTTAATTAAAAAAGGAGTTGTCCGAAGTATAGCTTATACAGAAGACAATACAGTTGTCTGCACCGGAATTTGGTTAGTTGATGATATTGTGGGTAAACCTTTATCGCGAACTTCACCCTATATTATAGAAGCATTAACCCCAGTTAAAGTGATAGCAATTCCCACAAGTTCTTGGCAACCTTCCTCTGAATTAATTTTCAACTACTGGCAAAATACCGAGACGTTACTGATGGCTCGTGCCAATCACAGCGCTTGGTTTATTTTGCTGAATGTTCTCAACTGGTTATCTCAGCGTTTTGGTAATCGTACCAGTGAGGGATATTTAATTGATGTGAGGTTGACACATCAAGATTTAGCCGAATTATGCGGATTGACTCGAGTCACAATTACTCGTTTACTCAAACAATTTGAATCGGAAGGATTAATTTATAGAAATTCTAGTAGAATTATCCTCAACGATGAGTACAGCACTTGGTACTATCAAATTTGATGGGTATAACCTCAAGTTGGGTTGAAGATTTGATCTAAGCACTGTATTTCAAGAAGAAGAGTTTTTGATACTACCTCCCCTCCCAATTCTCGGAGAGGGAGATTTTTTCCTGAGCAGAAGTTGACTCCCCTCGGCAGCGAGTAGCTGAAACCCTTTGATAGCAAAGAATCTAGTAGTTACACAAGCGATCGCTCGCAAAATTTAAAAAAATTCAAAAATGTATTGCAAATGTTTTGAAATTCATGTATATTAGATTTACAGATTGACAAGCAAGTTGTCGCCCTATTAGACCGGGCACAACATCAGTCCCGAAATATATAACTAGGAGTATTGAATATGGTGAAATGGTTTTTAGATAACAGTCTCGCCATCGGTAGGACTCCCCTAGTCCGTTTAAATCGCGTAGTTGGTGATAGTAGCGCGACTGTTCTGGCTAAAATTGAAGGTCGTAATCCAGCCTATTCGGTTAAATGCCGTATTGGTGCGGCGATGATTTGGGATGCAGAACAACGAGGCTTATTAGGATCCGGTAAAGAAATAGTTGAACCCACCAGTGGTAATACAGGAATTGCCTTAGCCTTTGTCGCTGCTGCCAAAGGCATTCCCCTCACCTTAACCATGCCTGAAACGATGAGTTTGGAACGACGGAAATTGCTGCGGGCTTATGGAGCAAATCTAATTTTAACCGAAGGCTCAAAAGGCATGGTGGGCGCAGTAGCAAAAGCTGAGGAAATTGCAGCTTCTAATCCCGATCGCTATGTTTTATTGCAACAGTTTCGTAACCCAGCAAATCCCCGGATCCATGAGCAGACCACTGGGCCAGAAATCTGGGAAGAAACCGAAGGAGCGATCGATATTCTGGTTTCAGGAGTGGGTACAGGCGGAACAATTACCGGAGTATCCCGATATATTAAACACACTCAAGGTAAAGCCATATTATCAGTGGCAGTAGAACCGGAAGCCAGCCCAGTTATATCCCAAACCATTGCCGGAGATCCAGTAAAATCAGGCCCCCATAAAATCCAGGGCATTGGTGCAGGCTTTGTCCCAGAAGTGCTGGATTTATCAATAGTTGATGCCGTAGAAACTGTCACCAATGAAGAAGCAATTTTCTACGCTCAACGGTTAGCTAAAGAAGAAGGAATTTTATCAGGTATTTCCTGCGGAGGAGCGACAGCAGTGGCAGTCAGACTAGCCCATAGACCAGAGAATCAGGACAAAACTATTGTGGTTATTTTGCCAGACTCTGGTGAACGTTATCTCAGTTCTATTCTTTTCCAAGGAGTATTTAACGAGCAAGGTTTAGCTGTTTAATTTTGCCTTAAATTTCCTAATATTTGCCCCGGTATTAGCTGACAATAAACCATGACCAATGATAGCTATATTTCCCTAACTTATAGCCCCGTTAGCAAACATGGGATATTGAGTCAGTGATTACAGCTTTATCCCAGCCTCGCAAGCAGGCTTTTAGGAGTTGTTCACAAGAGCGAAATTATGTTCCCTTGCCATCCCGTAAAATCTTATTTAAGATGGTGGATAAACTCAGGGGGGCTTTATTTCCTTTCCACTTTGGCAATCCCGATCTCCGAGAAACTTCTACCCATTATTTTATAGGTCATACCCTTAATGAATCTCGGCAATTACTCGAACATCAAATCCAACGAGAGCAGTCGTTGATTGCTTCAGAAAATCAGGTAGAAGAATCTAAAATTCGGGAAAAAGCTAGGTCAATAGTGCAGGCTTTTGCCGAACAACTACCTGAAATAAAAAACCTGCTAGAAAGTGATGTTTGTGCCGCTTATGATGGCGATCCATCCGCCAAGAATTTAGACGAGGTGCTGTTTTGCTATCCGGGAATTACGGCAATTACCTATCATCGAATTGCTCATGCACTGTATCGTATTGACTCACCTTTATTAGCTCGAATAATTGCTGAAATTGGTCATTCAGAAACTGGAATAGATATTCATCCTGGGGCTACTATTGGCAATAGTTTCTTTATCGATCACGGTACAGGAGTAGTAATTGGTGAAACCACTGTAATTGGCGATCGCGTCAGGATTTATCAAGCCGTTACTTTAGGGGCAAAAAGTTTTCCTCGCGACGAATCTGGCAGTTTAATTAAAGGCAATCCCCGTCATCCAATTATCGAAGACGATGTAGTGATTTATTCCGGGGCAACAATTCTCGGCCGAGTCACTATAGGTCAAGGATCAACCATAGGCGGCAATGTTTGGCTAACCCGTAGTGTACCAGCCGGAGCTTTTGTCTCCCAAGCTCAAGTACGGGAGGAAATTTTTGATGCAGGGGCAGGCATTTAACTTGCCTCTCTAATTCCCAGCCAGATCATATAGCTATAAAGAGGGAATAAGATATCCCCGCCTATCAACCCGCTGATAAATCACTGCAGACAGCAGAAACCCAGTTTATGGAAAATAAGCGACAGTGATTTTAGCGATAGATTTTAACCTCATTCCTTGAATAAATCGGAGTTACAATCGATGACTAGCACCAATAACCCTGAACTGCAATTAGCCGTTAATGATGTTGCAGCGCGTCAGTTGGCTAATGCCACAAAAACCGTTCCTCAATTAGACACAATTAGTCCCCGTTGGTTTGTGCGTCTGCTGCACTGGACACCTGTTGAAGCCGGGATATATCGTCTCAACAAAGTCAAAAATCCTTCTCAAGTCGAAGTGGCTTGCTCAGAACGAGATGAGCGAGAATTACCTGAAACCTTTGTGGATTATCAAGAACAGCCGCGAGAATATTTTCTCAGCGCTGTTAATACGGTTATCGATGTTCACACTCGTGTTTCTGACCTTTATAGCAGTCCCCACGATCAGATCCATGAACAGTTGCGCTTGACGATTGAAATTTTGAAAGAACGTCAAGAAAGTGAACTGATTAATAATCCTGAATACGGGTTGCTCAATAACATTGTTGACAGTCAAAAAGTACAGCCCCGAGGTCTGGCTCCTACTCCAGATGATCTTGATGAGTTATTGGCGAAAGTTTGGAAAGAACCCGCCTTTTTCCTGGCTCATCCTAAAGCGATCGCTGCCTTTGGTCGCGAAGCCACCCGCCGTGGCGTTCCCCCTGCTACCGTTTCTTTATTTGGTTCTCAATTCATCACCTGGCGCGGAGTGCCCTTAATTCCTTCCGATAAACTCGCGGTGAATAATGAGGGCAAAACCAATATTTTACTGCTGCGGGTCGGCGACAGTCGTCAAGGGGTAGTTGGCTTGTATCAACCGAATTTACCCGGTCAACAGGGACCCGGACTTTCCGTGCGCTTTATGGGAATTAGCCGCAAAGCGATCGCCTCTTATCTCGTCTCCCTGTACTGCTCTTTAGCCGTCCTGACCGACGATGCGGCTGCCGTTCTTCAGAACGTTGATGTCAACCAGTATCACACCTACTAATGACTACCCCCAAACTTTACCCGGAAAATTCCCTGACAGAAGGGCAGGCGAAACCCAACCCTAGTCCCTCTGTCACTGATTTGGGGGGAGATGGCATCAACCCCTTATTTAAAGCGGACACCTTCGATCAACTGGCGAATGCTTTTATTCAAGAAGTGAAGCGCAGCGGCATTGATGTGCCATTGCCCGACTCCCTAAATATCCCTCAATCGGTTCAGGATATTAGTAGTCCGGTCTCCAATATTAAGCAAAATTTGCTTGATGGGAAATCACTGCCAGTATCCACACCTCACTTATCTGTTGGGGAGCCGCAATTCTATTTTAGCGATCCCGGTGTCGATCGCCCCGACTCCCCCCATTCCGTAGCGGAAGTAGGAGCCGGTGCATCCCATATTCCCAAAGAAATTCCCCAGGCGATCGCAACTCCCGCAACTCCTACAGTTCCGAATCTATCCTTAGCATCGGTTCCCACACCATCTATCCCAACTGTCACCCCCAACTTCTATTTTTTAGAACATTTAAGTCAAGGGGTAGAAAGACAAAAACCAGATCAGAGCATCCCTAAAACTGTTGAGGATTATTCCCCACAGAATTACAGGCAAAATTCACCGATTGACCCATTTTTTGTGCCTCTGGCGGCGGTGACAAAACATGATATTTTCGATGTCGAAACTATCCGCCGTGATTTTCCCATTTTGCAAGAGAAAGTCAACGGTAAACCCCTGATCTGGTTTGATAATGCGGCAACGACTCAAAAACCTCAAGCCGTCATCGATCGCCTAGTTCATTATTACTCCCATGAAAACTCCAACGTTCACCGCGCCGCCCATGAATTAGCAGCCCGGTCAACAGATGCCTACGAAGCCGCCAGAGAGACAGTTCGTCATTTTATCAATGCCTCCTCCGTCAACGAAATCATCTTTGTACGAGGAACCACAGAAGCCATAAACTTGGTGGCGAAAAGTTGGGGAGAACAAAACATCAAAGCCGGGGATGAGATTGTTCTAAGTCATTTAGAACACCATGCTAATATTGTGCCTTGGCAACAGTTAGCAACTCGGACCGGAGCCAAGTTGCGTATTGCACCCGTAGACGATCGCGGACAAATTTTGTTGGAAGAGTATCAACAACTGCTCAATCCTCGCACAAAATTGGTAGCTTTTTCCCAAGTTTCTAATGCTTTGGGAACCATTACACCGGCGGCAAAAATGATTGCCCAGGCTCACCAAGTTGGTGCCAAAGTGTTATTAGATGGCGCTCAGTCCGTCTCTCATATTCCTGTTGACGTGCAACAACTCGGTTGCGACTGGTTTGTTTTTTCCGGTCATAAAATCTTTGGACCCACTGGCATTGGCGTTGTTTATGGTCACGAAGACCTATTAAACGCCAGTCCCCCCTGGCAGGGTGGCGGCAACATGATTGTTGATGTCACTTTCGAGCGCACTGTTTATCAAAATAGTCCAGCCCGATTTGAAGCGGGGACGGGGAATATTGCTGATGCAGTGGGATTAGCTACAGCCCTTGATTATGTTCAACAGATTGGTTTACCAAATATTGCCCGTTATGAGCATGAATTGCTCGAATATGCGACCACGGGTTTAAATACTATTCCCGGTCTGCATTTAATTGGTACTGCCCCAGAAAAAGCTGCTGTCCTTTCCTTTGTTTTGGATGGTTTCTCGGCGGAAGCTGTAGGACAAGCACTCAACCAAGAAGGCATCGCGGTGCGTGCGGGTCATCATTGCGCCCAACCAATTTTGCGACGGTTTGGTTTAGAGGCAACTGTGCGTCCGTCCTTGGCTTTTTATAATACTAAATCTGAGGTAGATGCTCTGGTTCATGCTTTGGAACGAATCCGACAAAAACAATTAGGCTAATTAGCAAAGAGCCCAGGTTTCTTCATTAGTCACTTTTTTTGATAGAAACCTGGTTTTTATGCTGGTTTTGGAAAATTAAATCAGAAAATAATTTGCTTTAAACAGGGGGGTCAGGATGATTTCAGATGCTTCTCTTACCGTGGCTATTGTCGGCGCGGGATTTAGTGGGACAATGGTGGCTGTTCACCTGTTAAAAAATGCTCAAAGACCCCTGAAAATAAAGCTCATAGATTGTAACGATATTGGCAAAGGAGTTGCTTATCGCACCACAAGCAATAGCCATTTCCTCAATGTTCCGGCATCCACAATGAGTGCTTTTCCTGATGACTCCAGTCATCTCCTCCGTTGGCTCAATTTTAATTATCATACCCTAAAAACTTGGCTGCCCAATCAACCTGATTCCAGTCTTTTTATTCCTCGTCGAGTTTATGGACTATATATTCAATCGGTTTTACAAGAAGCTGAATCCACTGCCTCAAGTTATGTCAACCTCGAACGTATTATTGATGAAGTTGTTGGGATAAAGCCTCAAAATAATGGAGCAATTGTTTGCCTCAAAAATCAAGATAATTTTGCCGCTGATAAAATAGTTTTAGCTCTCGGTAATGGAGCCACTCCTCCTCCTCTTTCTTTAGGTAAGTTACAGAGTAATTCCAATATTCACCCATCCTATATACGCAATGCTTGGTCAAAGGATGCGTTAACCGGGCTAGAGGTCGATGATTCTGTGTTATTGATTGGTACAGGATTAACAATGGTGGATATGGTGATGTCTCTGCGCGATCGCCATCACCAAGGTAAAATTTATGCTGTTTCCCGTCATGGTTTATTGCCTTTGTCTCATCAGCCTAGCCAACCCTACCCGAATTTTTTAACTAAAAATACCGCGCCCAAAACGATTAGGGGTTTATTAAAGTCTATTCGTGCGGAGATTAAAACAGCCACGGAATTGGGTTATAATTGGCAGTCTGTCATTGATTCGCTTCGTCCGGTGACTCAAGAATTGTGGCAAGAATTATCAGCCGTTGAACAAAAAAGATTTCTGCGTCATGTCAACCGTTACTGGGATATTCATCGCCATCGTTTGGCTTCAGAAATTGGCGAAATTATGGAAAGTTTAATTATTGCTAAAAAACTCATTATTAAATTTGGAAGAATTGGCAATTATACACAAACAGATAGTGGAATATTGGTAGATATTTATAAAGGCAATTTTCATGTAAGCATACAAGTTAAAAAGTTGATTAATTGCACGGGAATACAAGTAGATTATCGAAACTCAAAACAGTCTTTAATTGCTGATTTAAGAAACCAAGGATTAATCTGTCCTAACCCTTTGGGTTTGGGACTATATACTTTACCTAATGGGGTGATATTAGATGCCCAAGGTCAAGGTTCTAGTTTACTTTATACCCTTGGACCTCCCCGGAAAGGTGATCTATGGGAAACTACAGCTATCAAAGAAATCCGGGAACAAGCCCAATTATTAGCAACAACTATATTAAATGATCTACCTTTATGGGTGCGTCCTGTAGCGCCTTTATCTACATCTAATCATAACCATAGCAGTGAATTAAATTTATTATTTCGTCAGTTATTTGATCAACAGTCAAGCACTTATACTTATTTAATTGCTGATCTGGAGACTAAACAAGCAGTTTTAGTAGATACAGTGTTGGCAAAAATAGACCGTGATTTACAATTAATAAATGATTGGAGATTGAATCTTTGTTACTGTTTAGAAACTCATCTGCATGCTGACCATATTACTGGTGCTGGTCAATTGAGAAAGCTAACAGGTTGTCAAGTTTTAGTTCCTAAAAATGACCGAATTAAAGGTGCAGATGGACAGTTAGATGATGGTGATATTGTCAATTTGGGAAGTGTAAATATTCAGGCGATCGCTACTCCTGGTCATACTAATAGTCATCTAGCTTATTTAATTAACCATCGTTATTTGTTAACGGGAGATGCCTTATTGATTCGTGGTTGTGGACGCACTGACCTACAATCAGGAGATGCCGGAACTCTTTATGATACTGTGACACGAAAGTTATTTACCCTATCGGATGATATTTTGGTTTATCCTGCCCATGATTATAAGGGTCGCACGGTTTCTACCATTGGCGAAGAAAAAATGTGCAATCCTCGATTAAGTCAACGCAGTAGAGAAGAATTTATTACCTTAATGGAACACCTTGATCTAAGTTATCCGAGTCAAATGGCAGAGGCGATCGCTGCCAACGAATGGTGTGGCGATCGACCTTAAAATCACTCGATTATATCGCTAGATCACCTATCTATAATCATAGCAAATACTGGCATATTGCCGCAAATTTAATCAAGAGCAATACAACTTCAAAAGCGATCGCCTTTCTGGGTCCCTATCCCAGAGGGGAGACCGCTGTAGTGAGGGAGGACAGCGTTGTGAGTAGGGAATTGATAGTTTGTTATTTAAATTAAACTTAACCGACAATTAACCCCCAAATGATAAAAAATTGAGCAGCCACTCAAAAACCGAGGTCAAGCACCCTTGATAAATCAGCCCCAGGTATCTGAACAATCCCAAAGTAGTGAAAGTTACCAAACTCAGGAAAAAATCAATACCTCTAGCCCAATAGAGTGAATGGGAACTATAATAGTAACATATACTCACCAACCAACCAGAGCAAAACTCCCATCAACAGAGAGGCATGGTTTATGCAAGCCACCAGATCAAGAACCACCGATCCAGCCCATGACGTTTTACGCTACGACCACCAACCCCTCAAAGCCATATTTTCACCCCAAACAGTAGCCGTCATAGGTGCCACCGAAAAACCCAACAGTGTAGGGCGAACCTTGCTGTGGAACCTAATTCGTAACCCCTTTGGTGGTACAGTATTTCCTATCAACCCCAAACGTAGCAATGTTTTAGGTATCAAAGCCTATCCCAGTATAGGGGAAGTCCCAGAGACAGTAGATTTAGCAATTATTATCACCCCTGCGCCCACAGTCCCCGATATAGTGCGGCAATGCGTGGAAGCCGGAGTCAAAGGCGCAATCATTCTCTCGGCTGGGTTTAAAGAAATCGGACCCAAGGGGGTCGAATTAGAACAACAAATCCTGGAATATGCCCGCCAAAGCACGATGCGGATTATTGGTCCTAACTGTTTAGGACTAATGAACCCCCTCACCGGACTAAATGCCACTTTTGCCAGTGCCATGGCTATTCGCGGTAGTGTAGGCTTTATCAGTCAAAGTGGGGCCTTGTGTACCTCCATTTTAGACTGGAGTTTTCAGGAAAATGTCGGCTTTAGTGCTTTCGTCTCCATCGGATCAATGTTAGATGTGGGATGGGGAGATCTAATTTACTACCTGGGTAATGACCCGAACACCAAAAGCATTGTCATCTATATGGAGTCCATAGGAGATGCACGGTCATTCCTATCAGCAGCGCGGGAAGTAGCCCTAACTAAACCCATTATTGTCATTAAAGCCGGACGCACAGAAGCCGCAGCCAAAGCCGCAGCCTCCCATACGGGGGCCTTGGCGGGGAGTGATGATGTCCTTGATGCAGCTTTTCGGCGCTGTGGAGTTTTGCGGGTCTATCATATCGCCCATTTATTCTCTCTGTCGGAATTGCTGGGAAAACAACCACGCCCTAAAGGTCCCCGCCTAACTATTTTAACTAATGCAGGGGGACCGGGAGTGCTAACCACGGATACTTTACTGATTGAAGGGGGAACCCTAGCACAACTATCCTCTGAAACTACTAAGGCCCTTAACCAGGTTTTACCGCCCCAATGGAGTCACAGCAACCCGATTGATATTCTGGGGGATGCAGACCCGGAACGTTACGCGAAAGCCTTTGAAATAGCGGTGAAAGACCCTAGTGGGGATGGGTTGTTAGTGATTTTGACTCCCCAAGCTATGACTGACCCCACTCAAACGGCGGAACAGTTGAAGTTTTTGGCAATGCAGGATCACAAAAAACCGATTTTGGCTAGTTGGATGGGTGGCGCAGAAGTGGCAGCAGGGGCTAAGATTCTTAATCAAGCCAATATCGCCACTTTCTCTTATCCTGATACGGCGGTGCGGATGTTTAACTATATGTGGCGCTATACCTACAATTTGCGTGGCTTGTATGAAACACCGACTTTCGCAGCTTCTGAGGATAATTTATCGACACTGGAAACGGCTAAACATCTGATTGATAAGGTCCTTAGCCAAGGACGAAGTTTGCTAACTGAGTTTGAGTCTAAGGAACTTCTAGCACTTTATGGCATCCCGGTGGTTGATACTCGCATGGCTTCAAGGGTTGAGGAGGCTTTGGCGGCGGCGGAAGCTATTGGCTATCCGGTAGCCCTCAAATTGTTGTCGGAAACTATTACCCACAAAACTGATGTGGGTGGGGTTAAACTTAATTTGACTAGCGCTGAAGAAGTACAGGCGGCTTATGAGGCGATCGCTTCTTCGGTAGCGGAAAAGGTCGGACCTGAACATTTCCAAGGTGTCACGGTTCAGGAAATGCTTAAATTAGATGGCTATGAATTAATTATCGGCAGTAGCCTTGACCCTCAATTCGGACCAGTGTTGCTATTTGGTACGGGTGGGCAACTGGTGGAAGTATTTAAAGACCGTATCCTGGCTTTACCGCCCCTTAACACCACTTTGGCGCGGCGGATGATGGAACAGACCAAAATCTATAAAGCCCTGTTAGGAGTGCGGGGAAGGCCTCCTGTCGATATGGATGCCCTTGAACAGCTTATGGTCAGGTTTTCCCATATAGTGGTCGAACAACCCTGGATTAAGGAAATTGATATTAACCCTCTGGTGGCTTCGGAAGACCGACTGGTGGCCCTCGATGCGCGGGTGGTACTTCATGACCCAGACACCCCAGAAGACCAATTATCTAAGCCGGCTATCCGACCCTATCCTCAGCAATATGTCACCTATTGGGTTTCTCAGAAGGAAATCCCTATTACTATCCGTCCTATCCGTCCTGAAGATGAACCCATGGCGGTTAAATTCCATGAAAGTCTTTCGGAGGAAAGCGTTTATTTGCGCTATGCTCATCTGATCAAACTTAGTTCCCGGACAGGTCATGAACCTATGTCCCGACTCTGTTTTATCGATTACGATCGCGAAATGGCTCTGGTAGCAGAATACACCAATCCCGAAACCCACGAACGACAAATCATCGGCTTGGGACGACTTAGCAAGGTGTATGGTAGCAATGAGGCGGAATTTTCCCTATTGGTGGCTGATTCTTTCCAACGTCAAGGGGTAGGGACGCAGTTGCTTGAACAACTCCTATATATTGGTCGCCAGGAAAAACTCACTTCCATTATGGCAGAAATCCTCACTGATAACCGGGTGATGCAGCATATCTGCGAAAAAATCGGATTTACCCTTAACCGGGTAATTGGGGAACCCATGGTCAGGGCGGAAATTCAACTTTCCGATTAGCATTTGTTTGTTATTGTTTCTTTAGTGCTGGGGTAGCGATCGCGATCGCTACCCCTACCATTGTACAGGGGGGAGTTCACGTAAACCTCTTGGGAGCGTGGAAGCCCCGTGTCTTTAGACCGGGGAGGAAACGCGACAGGGGGACTTTAGTCCCCGTCAATCTTTCAAGCATAGGCGTAACCATCCTTCCTGTGAATCGGTTGGCAGTATTTGTGGCTGATGCCTGCCACCCGTACCGAAGCGGTGGTAATATCAAAACTACCAGACGCACGGCAGAGAACCCGTCCTAGATATGAGCCAATTTTCTTCCCCGCTGTGACCAGTGCCGTCACCATGTCGCCAGTCTGAAAGCCTTTATGAATTTGCCTCCTGGAGCGGTGACGATTCGGGAATCCGTACTTATTCGTCCCGCACATCTGACGGGTTCCATGCCCCTTTGCTAAAATCAGCAACGGTTTTGAAGTCAGAACTTCCAGTGATTCGACTGGTCCAACACAGGCAGCATCAAGCCAGTGAGCTTTAGGTAGGTTGAGCCTCAGTCGATTGAACTTCGTTTGTCCGCCCGTTCCTGTGGTAACTGGGAGTCCTGTTGCTTTCAGAGCCTTGAACAAGGCCCATCGGGTCGAGTTAACGGCAGCCGCATCTTTAAGGGGTGATTTGGCCTGCCTGAGAAGACGACTCAGGACATCAGGCTGGCCCGATAAAAAATCCCGAATGTCCCCATTGCCTTTGGCTTGATTGCATGAGTGGCAAGCCATCGTCAGGTTAGAAACCCGGTCAGAGCCACCCTTAGACCGAGGCTGGATCTGCTCAACTTCAAGTGGTACATTTTGAGCCCCACAGTAAGCACAGGTTCTGTCCCACTTGAACAACAGGTATTCCCTGATTTCATAGCCTTGTAATTCTCCCTGCTGATACTCAACACCTGAAATCTCAGGGTTTTCCATCAATTGCAGGTCGAACCGTACTAGCTCTTGGGTAATGCGGCCAACTGGGGCAAGTCTACGAAATCGGTGAACCCAGGTCATTAGAGTATCTACTCGATGCTGCCAGCTGGGAGCTAACCAACCTTCGGGACGAGTCCGATTCAAGAACCGAGCTGGTCGATATCGGGTCTTGCGGTTTCGTCGAGAACGTCGGAGTTGACGACGAGAGAGCAATGCTTCTTTAATCTGCTGTCCTCGGTGCTGCAACTCGGCAGCAAAGATAATATGATTCCCTTGCTTCAAGGCAATTCCAGTGACTTTAGAGCCTGGGTCTAATTTGAGTTCGAGGGGTTCAGGATTAGCGTCAACCTCCTTGTTTAGAATAATGGTGAATGGGTAGCGTCGAAATACCGATGCTTTCCCGGCTTTGAGCAGTGATCGTGCCATCCCTGGCTTGCACGGTGTCAGGGGCTTGCGGTTGGTATCTAAAACGAAAACATGGTTAGACATTGTTGCGTCTGTTCTGATTGCTCGTAACGTTTGCTTCGCTAATGTTCAGAGTCGGTACTTTCCAAATCGCACTGTCTTAACCCCTTAGGACTGTTTAACGATTTGGTTCATGAGCCTGGAACTAGCACGCATTCCAGGGTAGGAACTTTAACTCTTGCTCTGAACGTAGCCAGTTAAGGCTTAAGCTGGTCAGCTACCTGAAAGCGGGGGCACGAAGCCCCCGTGCTTCAGCCGGGGGTGCTGACGAATAATCTGGTAGACATAGGGGATAATTGGAGAACCCGCCCCTAGGTTTTAATGGTGGTGATGATCATGATCATGGCTATGGCTATGGCTATGGCTATGATGATGATGGCTATGGCTATGATGACCTGGATCTGATTGTACTGCCAGGCTAGGATTAATAGATAATGCGGTTTGGCTTAACAATGCCTCAATCTGAGGATCTGCCCAATTAGCAGCCATCTCCAGGAATTGGGGATGGTCATTGACACAAGCCATCTGAATATATCTTACTTGGGGATGTCGCCGCCGCAATGCCTCGATAATGTGTTCTACATCTAATAGGGTTTCGTGGTTTTCGGTAGCAAACCCTATGGGCATGAAGACAATAGCCGTTGCTCCTAATTCTATCAGATTATGGGCGGCTAGTTGTGCGTTCGGTTGAGTCCAGTCAATCAGGGGGGTATCATGGTTTAGCCAGCCTACAGAAATTAAGGGATAACGGTTGATGAGTTTTTCCCGGACTTTTTCATATAAGGCTTGACTTTCATCAATTCCTGATGTAAAACCCTTGGCTTTATGGGGGCATCCATGATTCATTAATACGATGCCAGTTTGGGAGGGTAAATGTGCGATCGCCAATTCTTCCTCAATTTTTGCCTGCACTAATTCCGCCATTAAATCAATGTATTCAGGCTGATTGTAAAAGGAGGGGATATAACGCTGACCTGTCACCCAATGGCTGTTGGTATCGGCTAATTTTGCCAGGGCATTATTCACCTGTTCTACAGCTATACCACTGGTAAAAATTGAATCAACTACTAACAGTGGATAAATCAGGATTTTGTCGAATCCTTCACTTTTAATTTGACCTAAAACGGTTTCTGGTAGGAAGGGGGCGCAGAAATTAAAGGCTTTAAATACTTGGATGCGATCGCCCCATTTTTGTTGTAAATGTGCTTCAATTCCGGCGCGTTGTTTCTCAAAAATGGCATTATGGGGAGAAATGAAATTGCCATGCTGATGACTCCATTCATGGAGGTCAAAGATTGCCAAAATCCGCGCCAGAGGCGGATAAATCCAAGTGGGAACAGGGGCGAATTTGGCGGTTAACAGATTTAAAGCCTGTTCATTATAATTGGCAAAGTCTTCATAGCTTTCTACTTCTCCATAACCCATCAATAAAACGGCTACCCGATCTGATTTAGGGCGATCGCTTAATTGGGTGCTAGGATTTGTAATTTTCTCAGGAGTTGTCACCACGTCTTTATCCTCTGATCTCACCAATGAGCTATTTCCCCATAGTTTAACATCCCCTAGGGGGGGAGGGGGACAAAATATTGATAACTATGGGGAGGTGGGGGAGGTGGGGGGCTACCATAGCTAAAGCTACCCGATGAAATATCGCAGGAGTAGAAACCCTGTAGCGGCCAAAAATGCAGCGGTGGGGACTGTAATTAACCAAGCCAAGGCGATATTACCTACAGTCCCAAATTTAATAGACTTCCAGCCTTGAACAATTCCCACCCCGACGACACCGCCAACTAACGCATGGGAGGTAGAAACAGGTATCCCTAAGTTAGAAGCAATTAATACAGTGGTGGCGGTGGCCAGTTCAGCCGAAAATCCGGCACTAGGGGTTAAAGTGATAATATTTTCGCCGACAGTGGAGATCACTTTTTGACCCCAAACCGCCAGACCTGTAGCAATACCAGCGCCGCCAATAACTAATACCCAGAGGGGGATATGAAACTCTCCGAGGGGGACAGAAGCGGTTTGTCGGATATAGACAATAATGGCAAGGGGTGCGACAGTGTTACCAACATCATTAGACCCATGAGCAAAAGCAACAAAGCAAGCACTGAAAACCTGAAACTGAGCGAGTTTTTTTTCAATGGAGGACTTGCTATCACCGGATCTAAAAGTAGGTTGCCAACTAAACCAGGTAAGGCCAACTACAGCGAGACCAGCGATCGCAATAGTCAAATCATGGGTAGGAAAATTAAGACCCCATTGGCTTTTCATCCAAGAGGCGAGGGGTTGACTAATTTCTGGGACTACTAAAGTGCCAAACACTGCAATCATGGCACAACTGAGCCAGGGGGTCCATTCGAGAATTTGTTGTTGTGGGTGTGGGTGTTCCAAAATCCAGTATTTAATGAGACTGTAGAGTAAGGCAGCGATCGCCGCACTAATGAGGGGGGTAATTAACCAAGCCAGAGAAATCAAACCTACAGTTTTCCAGGCTACAGCAGTCCATCCTACAGCCACAGCACTAAATCCCGAAATAGCACCGACCACAGCATGGGAAGAGGCGACGGGTAAACCCTTACGGGTAGCAATTTGTAGCCATAACCCGGTCGAGACTAATACCGCTATCATACCCAATTGGAACAATTGAGGCGATCGGATAAATTCTTCCGGCTTGACTACCCCAGTAGCCAAAGTTTCCGAAACCCTACCCCCGAATAATACCGCCCCAAAAAATTCCAGAACCCCAGCGATGATAATAGCTTGTCGGAGAGTAATCGCCTTTGACCCTACAGAAGTCCCCATAGAGTTAGCCACATCATTGGCTCCGAGGGTGCAAGCCACATAAAAAGCTAACAGACAGACGAACCACAGGGGAATTAAGTTGATGGGGGAAATTTCCATTAGCAAAGATGAAATTCAGATGAAATTAACCGGATAACTAGGGAGAGTGTTTGTTATATTAATGATGTCGTGCGAGACGTTTAGGAGTCAAATAAGGCTGCAATGCCTGAAATAACCTCCTAGTGGGACTTTCACCCCTTGGTGGAATATAAGGAACTCGTATCCTGACCATCCCATAACTGTTTATATGTCCCAACGTTTGGTATAAAAAAATATACCAAACAAGGCAGGGAACTCAAGGTCAAAACGCAAAACCGGAAATCTTAATGATTCCTTAACAATTGCGTTGAGAGTAACGGCGATAGCCACCCCCAATTTTAGGATTCACAACCCTGGGATTGAAGCGGGGAACGGAAGGCATGAGGGAAACCTAGTTCCAATAATATGACCACTGCCAACCATCCATGACTAAGGAAATCTGAATGCTCCGACTTGAACCATCGTCATTAATAAGTAGCGAAATAGGTTGACACGCTGCGTTCAAAAGAATAAGGGGAAAAGTAGGGTAATTACAACAACACCTACACAGACCTTTAAAGTACCCCGGTGGACAGGACAAGTCTAAAGATGGAATGCCCATATAAACGGAACGTTTTAACCCCTTTTAGGCTCTGAGTATCTGGTCGAGATAATCAGTAGTGAAAGTGTAAGCGCAAGCCTATTAGGGGGTGAGATGTGACCAAAAGCCAACGCCCAACTGTAATGGTAGGGATATGCTAACGGGTCACGGTTTGATTGTAAAGAATAGAGTCTAGTAGGAGTTACTATGGCGAATGCGAGTTTAAAGAAAGGTTTTGAGAAATCAAAGCTAATCAAGACTACGAATGCATGGAAACAAATTCCCTGGGCAAAAGCTCAGAGAAAAGTTTTCAAGCTCCAAAAGAGGATATATCAAGCAGCTAAATCGGGACAGAACGCAAAGGCACGAAGGTTGCAACGTCTACTGGTGAAATCATATTATGCCCGACTCTTAGCAATGCGGCGAGTGACCCAAGATAATCAAGGCAAGAAAACAGCCGGTGTCGATGGAATGAGAGCAATCTCACCAAGGCAAAGGTTTGAAATTGTTGAGAACATCAAAGGAAATCTCAAAGCAAAACCACTGCGACGGGAGTGGATTCCAAAACCTGGAAGGGATGAAAAACGCCCTCTGGGAATACCCACCATCCAAGATAGAGCAAGGCAAGCCTTGGTTAAATCGGCTCTCGAACCTGAATGGGAATCGAGATTTGAAGACACTAGCTATGGATTCAGACCTGGAAGGTCTGCCCATGATGCAATATCCAGAATCTTTCAGAGTATCAACAAAGGAGGTTATTACGTTCTGGATGCAGATATAGCTAAATGTTTTGACCGAATAAACCATGATTACCTTCTGTCCAAAATTCATTGTCCAAGCAGTCTAAAAAGAGACCTGAAATCATGGCTCAAAGCAGGCGTGCTAGATAACGGTGTATTCGAGGATACAGAAGCAGGGACACCCCAAGGAGGGGTAATAAGTCCACTCCTAGCCAACATCGCACTGGATGGGATGGTTAGGTTCATAAAGACAATGTATCCAAATAAAGGAACAACCTTTCAGGTAAACCTCATAAGATACGCCGATGATTTTGTGGTCATATCCAAAGACCTAAGAATCATTGAACAGTGCAAAATTGCCATTTCCGAATGGCTAAAACCTGTAGGACTAGAAATAAAACCTGAAAAGACTCGAATTTGCCATACGCTCAATCCCATTGAGTATAACGGCAAAACAGAAGAACCAGGATTTGACTTTCTAGGATTCAATATCAGGCAATATCCAGTAGGAAAATATAAATCTGGAAAAAGTGGGGGAAGAAGAAAAGGAGGCTTCCTATTTAATAAAAACCCTCACAAAATGTTGGGACTCAAAACTCATATCAAACCCAACAAAAAGGCAATTAAAGCCCATACAGAAGTGATAAAAGGTGTAATTGAACAACATAAAACAGCACCTCAATCAGCCCTGATTAGCAGACTAAACCCAATCATAAGGGGATGGTCAAACTACTATTCAGGAGTCGTCTCATCTGAGACCTTCGTTAAACTAGACCACATAATTTGGTTAATGTTACGGGCATGGACATCATCAAGATGCGGAAAGGCAAGTTACGAAAAGCTAGGAAACTACTTCCACAAAGGAACGGTTAAACTTAGCAACGGAAAAGAAAGACATGAAACTTGGTTATTCAAGACTAAGGATGGAATTCAATTATGGAAACATAACTGGACTCCAATTGTCAGACATACCCTAATACGCCCGGAAGCAACACCATACGACGGAAATTGGACTTACTGGGCAACCAGGAAAGGACAAGCAATTGATACGCCAATTAGAGTAGCCAAACTACTCAAGAAGCAAAAGGGGAGGTGTACCTGGTGTGGACAGTATTTCGCACCATCGGATTTAGTTGAAGTTGACCACATTATACCTCGAAGCCAAGGTGGAAAGGATGAATATAAGAATCTTCAACTATTACACCGCCACTGTCACGATGATAAAACGGCGTTAAACAACGCCAAAGCTGTATCCTTAACAATGGAACAGTCAGACTAGGAGCCGTGTGAAGGGAAACTTTCACGCACGGTTCTGAATGGGAGGGAATGGAGGCGACTCCATTCTCGACCCCTAATGGTGCGCGATGGTTTCCCGATTGTGGGTCAGACAGAACCCCCACTACCGCTAAATCCGCCACGTTACTGGTGGCAAGTGCCATCAACTAGGCGGTTTAACAGCTACCGAAAATATTGCAGAAATTGGCAACACCAACAACAATAGAATTATGGCAACAGTTTACGTTAATCCATCTACTGGCAACGATCAGGGCGACGGGAGCCAATCATCTCCCTACAAAACTCTGACGGCAGCCTGCGCTAAAGTTGAATCAGGAACTTTCATTCAATTAGAAACTGGAACCTATAATAGCGCTACTGGGGAACAGTTCCCAATTATGATTCCTAGCGGGGTCACTGTGGTGGGAAATGAATCGGGAACCGGAAGCGGGATTTTGATTGAAGGTAGTGGTCGCCATAGTAGCCCTAGTACAGGCGGCCAAGAAGTTACTATCGTGATGGCTACTAACGCTGAACTGCGGGGGGTGACAGTAACTAATAACCAAGTGAGGGGTACGGGAGTTTGGGTCGAGTCTACCTCGCCTAATATTGTACACTGCACATTTACCCGCTGTCGGCGCGAGGGAATTTACGCTACGGGTAATGGCTATCCTAATATCCTCAGTAATGCCTTTGTGGAAAATGAAGGCTATGGCCTCTCGCTGGAGGGTAATGTTCAAGGGGAAGTACGCAACAATTCCTTCCAAAATACGGGCTATGGTATTTCGGTTAAGGGTGAAGTTCAGACCCGCATTAGTGATAACACGCTTTTTGAAAATCGCTCGGGTCTCCTAATTGCTGGTAACTCTCGCCCTATTCTACGACGTAATTTGATTGAGCGCAACACTGGCGATGGTGTTGTAATTACTAATAATGCGGCTCCTGATTTGGGTAGCGCCAGCGAATCGGGTGGTAATATGATTCGCAATAATGGCGGGTTTGATATTAATCATGCTGGCTCAGTGGCGATCGCCTCTTTTGGTAATTTGCTCAGTGCTGGCCGAGTTCAGGGTAATATCAATGTGGTGGCTCAGAGCGCTCCGACTTCCTCACCCACTACTATCCATGTTAACGGATCTACAGGTAATGATTCGGCGGCGGGTACGGCTTCTGCTCCTTTCAAAACTATCACCCGTGGCTTACAACAGGCGACGGCGGGAACTGTGGTACAAGTGGCTCCGGGAACTTATACGGCAGCTACAGGGGAGACTTTCCCGTTGTATGTGATCTCTGGTGTCACGTTGATCGGTAATGAGTCTAGCCAAGGTAATGGGACTCAAATTACTGGAAGTGGTCGATTTGCTAGTCCTAGTGCGGCGGGACAAAATGTAACTATTGTCATGGAAAATAACTCGACCCTGCGCGGTGTGAGTGTGACTAATGAGGAAATTCGCGGCACTGCTGTTTGGATCGAGTCGGTTTATTGTGTGGTGGCTAATTGTCGGTTTTTTAACTCCAAGCGGGAGGGGGTTTTTGTCACCGGAACTGCTATCCCTCAGATTTTGACTAGCCACTTTGAAAAAAATGCTGGTAATGGTATCGCTTTGGCGGGAAATGCTAAGGGAGAAATTCGCGGAAACAAGCTACAGGATACTGGATTTGCGATCGCTGTTCAAGCCTCTGCGGCTCCGCTGATTAGCGACAACCATATTTATAACAACCGCACTGGTCTTGTACTTTCGGGTAGTTCTAAGCCTGTGTTGCGGAAAAATCTGATTGAGAATAATCTTCAGGATGGTTTGACTGTCATTGCAGATGCTTTTCCAGATTTGGGTAGCCCTCAAGATGCGGGGGGTAATATTTTCCGCAATAATGGTAAGTATGATGTCCAGAATGCTGGGAAGTTTACTTTGGTGTCTGTAGGAAATCAGATTAACCCCACTAACACGAAGGGAAATATTGATTTTAGTGCTAATGTGACTCCCAGTCCCAGTCCCAGTCCGAGTCCCAGTCCCAGTCCCAGTCCGAGTCCGAGTCCCAGTCCGAGTCCGAGTCCCAGTCCGACTCCGACTCCGACTCCACCTCCGGGAAGCGATCGCTTTAGTGATATTACCGGACATTGGGCGCGAGAGTTTATTGTGCGCTTGACTGATATGAATATTATCAGTGGCTTCCCTGATGGTACTTTCCGACCTAATGAGAATTTAACTCGCGCGCAACACGCGGCTTTGCTGGCGAAGGCGTTTGATATGGCTCCTATTCAGCAGGCGACTGCATTTAGGGATGTGGCTATTGATTTCTGGGGGAAAATGGCTATTGAACAAGCCAACCGGGCGGGATTTTTGGCGGGTTTCCCCGATCGCACTTTCCGACCTAATGAGAATTTGAACCGGGCTCAGGCGGTGGTATCATTGATTAATGGTCTCAAGTTGACTGGTGGTAATCCTAATTCTTTGAATGGTTACACCGATCGCGGTCAGATTCCTAGTTATGCTACAGATGCGATCGCTACTGCCACAGAACGAAGGATTATTGTTAACTATCCAACTCGGACTACCCTCGCTCCTCAACGGGATATTACCCGTGCGGAAATTTCGGCAATTCTCTATCAAACTCTGGTAGCCACTGGGCGCGCTGAGGCGATCAACTCTCCTTACATTGTCTAGTCAAGGCTAGATTATTTAGTCCCCCGCAGTAGTCCAAACCGAATTAAACCCTGTTCATATCCTTGACTCATTAATCCGAGGGATAATGCCGCTCTGATGGTTGAAGGTCCGCTGGTGAGTAAACCGAAAATGGCTGCGGGGTCAAAGGCGGAATCAATGACTAGATTCCAGAAGGGGGCGACCGCTTTTGACCAGTCGGCGGTGTCAATGTCATTAAACCCTACCCGAGTAGCGATCGCTTGATATTCTGGCAATGAGATTATATAGGGTAGGGCATAAACTTGGTAAATTTGGGCGAGGTGGCGACGTTCTGCGTCTGTTAGTTGTCCTTGCTCTCCCCCTAGGGGGCGATGACACCAAGTAGCCATTAAAAACGTGCCACCGGGTTTGAGGACTCGGTGGCATTCTTGCAAAAATTGGATTTTGTTGGGCATATGTTCCCCACTTTCCAGAGACCACACCAGGTCAAAGGATTCGTCCTCAAAGGGCATTTCTAGGGCGTTGGCAACCTGGAAATTCACATTTTCACTTAATCTAGCTTCGGCGGCGCGATCGCCTGCTCGTTGGGCTTGTACCGGGCTGAGAGTGATGCCTGTGACTCTGGCGTTAAACTTTTCGGCTAAATAAAGACTACTCCCCCCAATGCCACAACCTACGTCTAAAATCTTAGTCGTTTGAGTTCCCTCATCAAGTCCCCACTTTAGCAATTCTTCGATCAGGTCAATTTGCGCCTGTCGTCTTTCCGTTTTCCGATTCCCTTCCGGTCCGTAGTAGCCATGGTGCATATGTTCCCCCCAAATTTCTTCCCACAGGGCGGAGGAGGCATCATAAAACTGTTGAATCTGTTGATTGAGAGTGGATTTCATGGCTGCTTTTCTAATGGACAATCAATTAGGGTCAATGGTAGCACTACGGACTTGTTATGCTATATGTCTCAGTCCCCAGTCTGGTCTGGGGGTTGCGATCGCATGATTTTAGTGCTATCATAGCGTACATTGAACTCATACAATAGCCCATTTTTTAGCCAAATCAAACATTAATTAAGAAGTCGCTTTTTGGTAGTTTCCCAAAATCTAAGGTTATGAGATAATAACATCAGGGCAAGAAGGGTAAAGCGACTATGACCGAGTTAATTCAAGCCATCAAAACAGGCAATATTGAGGAATTATCAGCTTTAATAGCTGCGGAAAAAGATATCAATGCTGTGGGTGATGATGGTACAACCGCCATGCTGACAGCAGTAGGACAGGGACTAGAGGCGATCGCCCAAAATCTCATAGAGGCTGGGGCTGATGTTAACCTGGGAGATAATGATGGCTGGACTCCGCTGATGGAGGCGGCGGCACAGGGCCATTTAACCATAGCTGAAAGTTTACTACAAGCTGGGGCTGAAATTGATGCTCAGACCGATTTTGGCTTAACAGCATTCATGGCAGCCGCTGGTAGGGGTCATGTGCAGATGGTTGAGATGTTACTGAATAAGGGTGCAAATTTTCGGGTTAAGGATAACAACAATTGGACGGCTTTAATTTGGGCATCTTCTGAGAATCATCCAGAAGTTGTAGCGGTGATTAAGAAATGGCGAGACGCTCATAATTAGCTGATACTTCCCAGCACAAATTGACGATAATTCCCGGGTGTAAAATCTCCCATTGCATCCGGATTAATCTCATACAAGCCAGGTGTAAAAATCCCAATTTTAACAACTTGTAAATAGGGAATTTTTTGCAGAAATTAATTATTCGCAAATCCTGGATTTTCACAACTTATTTAACTGGTAAAAACTATGAAAGACACTTCATCAGATAACGACAATCAACAACAGGTTAGTATTGAAAATCTGCGGCATTCCTTAGCAGATAACCTGTTTTATATCACCGGAAAATATACAGAAATTGCCACCTTAAATGACTTTTATTTAGCCCTAGCTTACACGGTGCGCGATCGCCTTTTACCAAGATGGTTAAATACAGTTCGCACCGTCACCCAGCTATCAGATAATACCAAAGTAGTCTCTTGCCTATCCTCAGAATTTATGGTGGGTCCCCACTTAGTCAATCATCTAATCAACCTGGGAATTTATGACCAAGTTCGACAAGCCGTAGAAGAGTCAGGTTTAGACCTGCAAAAATTGGCGGAACAAGAACCAGAACCCGGTCTAGGAAATGGCAGTTTAGGTCGTCTCGCCGCCTGCTATATGGACTCCCTATCCACCTTAGAAATTCCCGCTATAGGTTATGGTATTCGCTATGAATTTGGGACCTTTAAACAGCAAATCCGAGATGGTTGGCAGGTAGAAATAACTGACAAATGGCTACAAAAAGGCAACCCTTGGGAAATCGTCCGTCCCGAGTCCGCAGTCGAGGTCAAATTTGGTGGCTATACGGAAGGCTACACCGATGAAGAAGGCAACTATCAAGCCACTTGGGTTCCTCACCAAGTAGTTAAAGGTATCCCCTACGACACTCCTATTAGTGGCTATAAAGTCAATACTGTGAACACCCTGCGCCTGTGGAAAGCAGAAGCGCCAGAGTCTTTCAATTTCCAAGCATTTAATCTGGGAGACTATTACGGCGCGGTTGATCAAAAAGTGGTATCTGAAAATATCACCAAAGTTCTCTATCCTAATGATGAACATATACCCGGAAGACAACTGCGTTTAGAACAGCAATTTTTCTTGGCTTCCTGTGCTTTACAGGACATGATTCGCTGGCATCTAAAATCCGGTGGTAACCTGGAAACCTTCCCGGATAAATTTGCGGTTCAACTCAATGATACTCACCCGGCTATTGCTATAGTAGAATTGATGCGGTTATTAATGGATGAACATGATATCCAGTGGCATGATGCTTGGGAAATCACTCAACAAACTTTCTCTTACACCAACCACACTTTACTACCAGAAGCCCTAGAAAAGTGGCCAGTAAATTTGTTGGGTCGTCTACTTCCCCGACACCTAGAAATTATCTATGAGATTAACCGCCGCTTTTTAGAAGAAGTCCGTAATAGTAATGGTCGTGATGGTCATAAAATTGCCAGACTTTCATTAATTGATGAAACGGGAGAACGTTATATAAGAATGGCTAACCTGGCTTGTTTGGGGAGTCACTCTATTAATGGGGTAGCCGAATTACATACGGAATTGTTGACTAAAGATACTCTGGGAGATTTTTATGAATTGTTCCCCCACAAGTTCAGCAATAAAACTAATGGGGTAACGCCACGACGTTGGTTAGTCCAAAATAACCCGGGTATGACTAAGTTGATTTCTGAAAAAATTGGGGAACATTGGATTACCCATTTAGATGATTTGCGCCAGTTAGAAGGCTTCGCAGACGATGGGGATTTTCGCTATCGTTGGGGACAGGTTAAACTAGATCTAAAACGTTCTCTGGCTGGTCATATTCAACAGCGTTTGGGGGTGACGGTTAACCCAGAGTCTCTGTTTGATGTTCAGGTGAAGCCTATTCATGAATACAAGCGACAGCATCTGAATATCCTGCACATTGTTACTCTTTATCACCGGATTAAGCAAGACCCGACTGTAAATATTACCCCTCGCACGTTTATTTTCGCCGGGAAGGCGGCTCCGGGGTATTTTATGGCAAAATTAATGATTAAGTTGATTCACTCCGTGGCTGAGGTGATTAACCATGATCCAGATGTGGGCGATCGCTTGAAAGTTGTGTTCCTTCCAGACTATAATGTTACTAATAGCCAAATCCTCTATCCGCCTGCAGATCTCTCTGAACAGATTTCTACTGCTGGTAAGGAAGTCTCTGGGACTGGTAACATGAAGTTCTGCCTTAATGGTGCTTTGACCATAGGAACTTGGGATGCTGCTAATATTGAGATCTGCCAAGAGGTTGGTCAAGAAAATTTCTTTCGCTTTGGCTTGACTGCTGATGAGGTTTACCAGCGCAAGGCTGAGGGTTATAATCCCTGGGATTATTATTATGGCAATTCTCAACTCAAGGAGATTATCGATCTGATTGGGTCTGGTCATTTTGCTGATGAAGACAGCACCCTATTTCAGCCTCTGATTGATTCCCTGCTACACCAAGACCAGTATATGCTATTTGCTGACTACCAATCCTATCTTGACTGCCAGGATAGCATTTCTCGGGTTTGGTGCGATCGCGATCGTTGGTTGAAAATGTCCATTCTCAATACCGCGCGTTGTGGTAAATTCTCTTCTGACCGCGCTATCCGAGAATACTGCGATCAGATCTGGCATTCTTCGCCAGTTTCCATTCAACTCGCTGATTATGTCCAACCACAGACGGCGTTAAGAGTTGACAGTTGAGGGTTAATCATGATATTATGGGGGTGGGAGGAAGGGAAATTTTGATTAACCTTCCCCTTTCTTGATTGCTTCGATATATAGGCGGTTTTTGGCGGGTAGACTTAACTTCCCTTTTGGGACTTGGTTTAATCGACCCGCCGCCGCTGTTATCACTTCGCAGATAAAGGGCTAGTTGGGGAAACTTCCCTGGGTGAGATAATATGGCTAGTAGCCTGTCCGACAAAACTCTGTAATGTTGACAACTGCTGGTTATTTTGGAATACGGACTTGAGGGTATTTGAGAAGGACTCGATATTTAAGGAAAAGTTGTTTCCGGTTTCGCAGGTTTGGAAATACTCAACTAAACTCAAGCCAGCAATGCGAGTTAGATAAGCCGCCGTGACACCTTGAATAACTCCCCCAGCCACATAGGTGACGGTGTTAGTTTTGAGGAGGGTTGTTAAGGTTTTGGTGGATAACTCGACCAAGCCTAGTTTTACCATTTGGGAACCGAGAGTTTTAGCGAGTTGCTGTGCTTGTTCGAGGGAAAATTGGCAACCGTAGACTTTCCCTAAGTCTAGCACTAACTGAGAAGTAATGGCAGCGGTGGCGAGAAGGTCTAAGGCGGGGACTGGGTTAGCAAAAGCAGCAGCAGCAGCGACCCATTGATATTGTTCTATGGTGGGGATGGCTTGCTGGCGGCGAATTGTGTTTAAATGGGTTTTAACGGTCTGCTGAAGTGCGATCGCTTTTCGGTAGGTGGTGGCCACAACTAAAGCCTCACCTGTCTCGGTCAAAAGGCGATCGAGATTTTCGGTAAGTGTTTCCATTTGCGGTAATGGTGTTTCCATCCATTCTTGAACGGAATTTTCATCCTGGTATTGGCGGACCTTAATGGGACTCGGAGAAGCGGAAATACCAATGATATCAGTCGCCGCCAATTGGTTAGCCATGGTTTGGCGCAGTTTTTCTAAAACGACTACCTGATGTTCCAAAGGACATTGGTCTTGTTTATTCCAAACCAATAGGGTGCGTTGGCGATCGCACAAATTCCCAAGGGTTTTATATTCAGGTTCAGTCAGATCACCATCTACCAAAAAGACAACTAAATCAGCGGTTAGCAAATGATCCGAGGAGTCCGGGTCAACTTCCGTAATAGTTAAATGTTTCTGAGTCCAGGTAGTGGTTTCTAAAACTGTTTTTAAGGAAGTTTTCCCAACTTGTGGTTTCCCGGTAATAGCCAGGTATAAATCTTGTCTATCAATAGCTGTGTGTAAGTCAGCCACTTGCTTTCGCCAATCAGCCAGAGTCGGTGAGAGTTCATTTCCCACCCGGATAGTTTCCGCTTGAGTAGCTAACTGATCAATTAAGGTTTCCGTTTCCTCAATAGCCGCTTGGGTCACTTCCCGACTAATAGGGGGGGAATTTTTCGTGTTCTGGTCGGACTGAGGAAGTTTTCGCTGTAGCCACCAGAGACCACCGCCTAAAGCGATCGCCCCAAAAATTGCTGTTTCTCCCAATTCCACCGCCGACTCACCCACTGTATCCCACAGCCAGAGAACCACAGATAACCCAATACCACCAACTAAGATGGGACGACGCAAGTAATCAACCATATCCGTTAATTTGCCATAACCCTGCTTCTAGTTTAGATCAAAACTGAGAGTTCTGCATGATAAAGTATTAGATTATGGTTCTAAAATTTCGATTTGCGATCGCCAGCGACTTACATATTGCCCTTCCTGAGACCATTTGGGATCATCCTCAACGCTTTCATTTAGTGGAAGTTAGCATTCCGGCGCTAGAACAGGTCTTTAAACATCTGGAAAAGCTGGATATAGACTTTCTGCTGCTACCGGGAGATCTCACCCAACACGGGGAACGGGACAATCACGCTTGGTTAAGCGATCGCCTAAAAAACCTACCCTATCCAGCTTATGTAGTTCCTGGAAACCATGATGTACCTTTAGCCGTAGGGGAAGGGTCCCTAATTGGTTTATCCGAGTTTCCCGAATACTATCCCCACTGCGGTTATCAAGACAGGAGTTGTCTGTACTACACCTGCGAATTAACCTCGGGAGTGCGCTTAATTGGTCTCAATTCCAATTGGTTTGATGAACAGGGAAATCAGATCGGATATGTGGACGAAAAGCAGCTAGATTGGCTGAAAGGTGTTTTGGCTAAATCCACCGATGAATTGGTGTTAGTGATGATTCACCACAATATCATTGAACACCTACCCGGACAGTCTACTAACCCCCTAGGTCGGCGTTATATGTTGTCGAATGCTCCCCAATTGTTGGAGGTTCTGGAAGAGGGGGGAGTTAAGTTAGTTTTTACAGGTCATCTCCATGTACAGGATATTGCTCAATGGCGGGGAGTTTATGATATCACTACCGGTTCTTTGGTTAGTTATCCTCACCCCTACCGTATCCTCGATTTTTCCAGGGATGATCAGGGTCAACAGAAGCTGGAAATTGAGTCGCACCGCATTGTCTCAGTTCCCGATTTTCCTGACTTAGCAAGTATTTCTAGGGAATGGATGGGCGATCGCTCCTTTCCGTTTATGATGAGGTTATTAATGGGGCATCCCCTAGGTCTTTCCCAATTAGAAGCCGAGGAGTTGGCCCCCCGTCTGCGCTATTTTTGGGCGGATATTGCTGGCGGTGATGCCAGGTTTGATTTTCCTGACTTCCCCCCCCAACCGCGACAGTATTTTGAGGGGTTTACTGCCAGTGAGGCGATCGATAATCAGACAATTTTACTGTTATAGGCAATGTCATCAGAATATGGGAATGTGGGTATTCTATGCTCACCGACTACAAGGGAGTCTCAATCTATAGCAATAGGCGATCGTGTATTCATGACAAAATGAGAGAGAGGTTATAAGTTAGAGGCTAGAGGGTAGACACAAAGGGGATAGATTGAATGAACAATGGTCAAGTATCGATTTTCCTGCCTACCTTCTTCGGCGCGCTATAGATTTAGGCTTGATTGTTAAATAAATTTGAATTTGAGTTGCTGTTGACTCCCCCCCATGGGTCAATAGATGGTCACATACCCTACTCAAATATGATGGCTTGTTTGTATAAAAGAAGAATAGATTTGGGAATAAGCCTAAAGACTTACTGCTTACTTTGTTGATGATTAACTCGAAAGCCCTCGACTATGACCACCAAAGCTCATACACATCACTTACCAGTATCTTCTGGGTTCGGTTACGGAAAGCACCCTGACTTCAAATTGTCCGGCTATATACGCCAGGATAGACTGCAAAGGTTGTCTCAAAAAGGGATTATAATTACTACCTCAGAACTTGATGAGTTTGATGCTTACACCCAGAAAATTCGTCGTCAGTTATTGATATTAAAAGCTACATCGGTATCTTCTATGGATTGAAAAACTGTCCGGTTTGACTGCGCGAGACTGTCAAGGGACAGCATTTGACTTGATACTATCGTGATCGGAAAATGGCAACTTTGACTATAAGCTACCCCCAGGAAATTTATATAAGTCTTGGTTATTGTTGGCGATTGGTTAGATACAAATAACAAAACCTTGGTGAATTTATGGAGTGAAAATGATTATCATTCTTGCCCCAACTAGCCACGAAAATACGCCACTTGACAGCCCTTGAACAGGATGATAGAGTAGAGTCTATAGGTTAAAGTTAGTCTTCGTGTGGGTAAAAGCAGTTATTGAGTATCTGTGGCTACCAGGAAATAACCTGAAACAGCTATATTGCCGTATTTAATATGAGGTAAGCAGTGGGCGATCGCCTGAGTGAAATTTGCTGGCGAGACACGAATATTGTTTTAAGCCCCAGAGGCAGGGGTTGACAAAATAGCAAAAATGTGCATAGTGCCAGGATGCCAGTTTGATAGGTAAACTTTAGGATGCTTTTGTTTTTGGTGAAGGGTAATTAATGAAACCAGTTGTTTTCTGTGACTTTGACGGGACAATTACAGCAGAGGAGACCTTTGTGGCGATGCTAAAGCAATTCGCACCGGAGGCAGCAGAGGAGATTATCCCGAAACTATACACCCATGAGATCAGCTTACGTTCAGGGGTGCGAAGGATGCTAGAATCAATACCCTCGAGGGCTTATGGAGAGATTATCGAGTTTTCAAAAACTAAAGAAATGCGTCCTGGACTGGTGGAATTAATAGACTTTCTGGATAGCCAAGGAGTGCCGTTGGTGGTAGTATCGGGGGGGATTCGGATTATGGTAGAAACAGTATTAGGAGAATTAGTTAATCGGGTCGCGGGGATTTATGCGGTGGATGTGGAGACGGACGGACCGAATTTGCGGGTATATTCAGAGTTTGAAGGGGACACAGAATTACTAGCAAAAGTGCGGGTAATGGAGTTATATAAAGGTGACCCGAAAATTGCGATCGGGGATTCGGTAACGGACTTAAATATGGCGATCGCTGCTCCGGTGGTATTTGCGCGCGATCGCTTATCTGAGTATTTAGATAAGCAGAAAAAGCCCTATATAGCTTGGACAGATTTCTTAGATATTCGCGATCGTCTCCGAGAAATCTGGAATGCTTAATGAATCCCATAATTAACAGGAGTTTGACAAATGGCAGAGTTTACCAGAGTTCTCTCTATTGACGGTGGTGGCTTGCGAGGATTAATACCCGCCGAAATTTTGGTAAGTGTCGAGCATAAAATTCAGGAAAAAACTGGCAATCCTCAAGCTAGACTCGTCGAGTATTTTGATTTATTTGCTGGGACAAGCGCCGGGGGAATTATGACTTGTCTTTACCTATCTCCCGACCTACAAGACCCCACTAAACCCCGATGCTCTGCGGAAGAAGCCAGGAACTTTTTTTACCAAAATAGTCGTAATATCTTTTACCAACCTTGTAGCCACGCCATCAAAAACTTTTGGGGACTGTTAAACGAAAAATACTCCCATGAGAAATTCGAGTTAATGATGCAAAACTTTTTTGGGGACTTAAAGTTAAGCGAGTTATTAAAACCATCCTTAATTTGCTCCTATGAAATTTCTCGGAGAAAAACCCACTTTTTTACTCAACATGATGCGGTAGTCAGTCCTAGTAAAGACTATTATGTAAGAGACGTAATTCGCGCCACCTCAGCCGCTCCGACTTTTTTCAAGGTAGCCGCAATTAGGTCTTTAGGTGATGAAATGTATACCTGTGTTGATGGGGGAGTGTTCGCCAATAATCCAACCTTGTGTGCTTATGCGGAAGCTCGTAGCAAACTCCCAGATAATCCCACCGCTAAAGATATGGTAATTTTATCTTTGGGAACTGGGGACGTGAAAAAGGGATATCCTTATGAACAGGCTAGAAATTGGGGTCAGTTTCAATGGTTACTTCCCCTGTTTGATATTATTATGACCGGGGTGGCGGAAACCGTAGATTATCAAATGAGGCAAATTTATGATGCTACTAGAAGTCCTCAACAGTATCTGAGAATAAATACAACCCTGACGGATAAAAATATGCTACCCATAGATAAGTCATCTGACGAAAATTTGCAGGCTATTCGTCGTGTCGGTCAGCAATTGGCTGAGGACTATAGTGAGGAATTAGATGCAATTGTTGATTTATTGCTAAGGTAATGGAGGGATTGCTCTTAATTGCCTCTATTTTAAGCCTAAATGTTCCATCACTCCAGAGATAGCATTCATGCGTCTTGACTGATCATGTCTGACACAGGACTTAGCATCTATGGAATATGGACAAATAGGAGGATGAGCCAAAGTTGTCTGCTCATAACTGCCATTGATTTTAAATGAGTTGACTCTGGCTGAGAGGATAGCGTCAGTTCCCTTTTTTCTTCCGCGTAGTTCAGAAGCGTATAACTGAGGAAATTTTGCGCCGAAATAGGGACTCTGATTCCATAAATCTATCGCATTGATAAATCCTTCTAAATGTGAGTTAGGATTAATTCCGACTTCCCTAAATTGCTGTTCAATCACAAAGGACCGTGATCTGAGGTGTTGTAGACACCATTGGTTAGCCTCCTGTAGGGTTCCACCCCGTCCGTGGTTACTGCAAAAACCTTTATTTAGGATGCCAGTAGCTGGGTCAAAATGACCGGCAATTAGAGAAGTTCGTCTTCCATTGGTCTCGCAGTTTCCTTCGGCGGCACAAATTGATAAAGCACCGAGACTGTTTAAATCTGCAAATAGGGTATTCAAGGGAACATGAACACCAGAGGAATGACCGAGTAGCCAACGGTGACTAATCTGCTGAAACTTAGTCGCTTGAAGCTTTTTGTCGATTTTATTGGACTGTGAATTAACCAAAGAAACGACATCTTTTTCGATTTTAATTTTGGCTGAGTAGATAGCCAAAAATCCCAAAAAACCTACCAGAAACCAAGTAATTCCTGTCACGGTGGGGTAATAATTGATTCGGTAATTAATCCGCCTTTTTTGACGAGAATTTAGCTGATGATAACGGTGGGTGTTGATGTATTTACCTGATGGAAGTTTATGCTTGAAAACAGCACGATTTTTCGCCATAACTAAAAATCAAAAATTCCTAAATTTATGAAGCTGACAACTTGAGGCTTTTCATAATCTATGGAGCCTTCAATATTGACAAGATGCACAATCAAATGTTCAATTGTTTTACATGGTTTTTATCCCCGTTTATAGTGAATTGAGTGGCTATGATGGTGGTTATCATCTAAGGGAAATAGGCTTAGGATAGGCTCTGAACACCACAACAGACTCAAAAAGCCTTCATAATATATCACCTGTTTTGAGTTATTGAAAGGCTAAGTTTCCTTGATCCCTGATGTTAAGTGTGGAAATTTTCCTATTATTTAAGGCTTCTAGCCGATCGCATTAGTTTTTGGGAACCGATAAAATTTATGTCTTAGGGAAGAAACAGACCCAGGGGTTGGTGACGGCGGGATATTGCCAAAAATGCTAAATTGCGGTTTGATAATATAACTCCCAATAACTCATAGATAATCAATATGGGAACTGAGCGCAGCTACCAAACCCTACCCTTCTATTGGCATCGCGATACCTTGGAAAACGATCGCCGATGGTTAGAATCAATTGTTCGGAATACCGCTCCGTTTTCAGACGCTTGGACGAAAGCTCGCATTGTCCAGCTTGGCTACCCATATCCCCCCAATACCAAACCCGGGACTGTGGAGGGACTGCCGACCTATGGGGGTTACACTTCCGAAGCAGAGATCGCCTCGGTGTTGCGATCGTCTTGTAACCTCCTGGAATACCCAGGCTTTGAGACTCAGGTAAATGAGGATTATGTGATCCGCACTCTCAATAGTTGGCATAATCGAGAATTTACTCAGGCGATCAGTCGCAACTTTGAAGTTTATGCCGATCGCTACCATAGCAATATTTTTTTAGTGGTCAGCACCGCCCCGAGTTCCCTAAATGTTGACCGCCAATTACCCAGTCGCGATCGCTTTCGTCCCCTGTTCAATATCGCTGAACTAGGTCAGATGATGCGCTTGGCGAATTTTAATCGCATTACCCTCCGTACCCACGGCTATGCCACCCCCCCAGAAAGGTTCTACCCCGCTTTTGTGAATGAGGCGGAGTCTCTTTCCCTCAAAGGACCCATTAATCAGGTGGGAACCTTGGAAGAAAAAAGTGTCTATATCGGCTATCACTGGCCGGGAGAAAGACCGATTTTGAGTCCCGGTCTATGGACTGACCCTTTCCGCTATTGGGGGATTTCTTTAAAGTTTCTCGTAGGTCTGGCTCTCGCAGCTTTTGGGGGCGGCTCTGTGTTATATTTTGTCCTAGGCTTATTAATAGCCCCCCTGTTGACAATATGGGGAATTAAACCGATTGTTGATTCCCTGTGGCAATGGATAACCTGGGATGCTCTGGCTGGTTTAATTAGCCAATGGCTGTGGGTGGCTTTTAGCGTGTTTCTTCTGTGGCTATTCCTATTCCAGTTGCTGCGGATTGTCGTCTATCAGCGCGATCGCTATCGCATTATTCACTACGGCGCACCAGACCTAGCAGAGTTCTTCTGGCGACTTGATAAGGCGCTGGGAGATAATCCCTATGCTTCTATGCCTTTTTTACCGGGGGAACAACCGCGATTATCCCCCCTCCCTACCTTGAACGTTAATCTGATTGGTCATAGCATGGGCTGCCTATTGGTGGTTAATGTTCTGCGAATTCTATCCGATCGCTTTGGGAAAGAGGATCGCTTAGTTCAACAAGGCAATGATATGGGGGAATACTTGCGCCTTGACCGCTTGATTTTATCTGCTCCAGATATCCCCTTAGAATTTTTGCGGGAGGGACGCAATAATTATGTGCGATCCGCTATTCTCCGCTGTCGGGAAATTTATTTGTTTTCTAGCGATCGCGATCTCGTCCTGCGTTACCTTTCTGTTTTGGGTAATTGGTTTAGTGAACCCAGCGTCGCTATGTCTGGCTTACGCTTGGGAAATGTTTACCTAAAAACAGTTAAAACACATGATGACCAAGAGGAATATCGACCATTTATTCGGATTATGGTCAATTCTCAGGCTGCCGTTGAACCTACCTCCGCTTATGATTTGTTTGAAAAGTTTAACTACTTCGACTGTTCCCAAATGTCTAAGATCAATGGCGTTAAATGGAAGTTAAACGCCGGGACGGCTTTACCCATAGATTTAGTAAATGCCCTCTTATACTTTGCTAATAAAATTGATGTTCACGGCGCCTATTACTGGGTTGATACTCCCAGTTTTGAGATTATACAATTTCTGATTACCCGCTATGAACTCTCTCGGTCAGATACTTTAGCCACCATTTACCAACTCATTGAAAATACTCCTATTCGTTTTCGTCCCAGTCAACCCTTTTCTAAGCCCAATGTTTAATAGGTTTTGCTAATTTCTCCGGTGAGATAGATTTGATTTTCTCAAGAATGTTAAGAATTAATACAATTTAATTGCCAATTGCTCGCCAAAAGTTGACGAGATTATAGGGGTTGTGGTATCCTAAAAGAAATGGATCCCAAGGGCTTACCCTGTCTATATGCAAAAATAAAGGCTACAACCCCTATCCTGTCGCGATTAAAATTATTCTCTGACCAAAAGATTAAGCTGGCGATGCACGAGTTTTCGCGCTAAAGTTGGCCAGCCTTTTTAGGGGTATTGACAAAAACGCCATTTTATGATATTTGCATTAATCAAAGTATGCTAAAGCAGCAGCGATCAAGGAATAGGGAAGTAATGATTGATGGTTAATTACCCATTATAATTGGGATGACATTTTCTGCTTAAATTGTAGGAGAAATTTAAACCACAATTGAGCAGGTTTATCGTAGAATGTAAAGATATCACCGTAGGCAATTCGGGAGTTACGATGATGTTGCCAATGTCTTTCTGGGGTGGTGATACAGAGAAGTTTACAGATGTAGTTTATGGTGTTGGGTGTAGTCCATGTAGTGGGGGAAAGATGACGAAATTGTACATGAGATTGTGCTAAAACTAAACCCAGGATAGTACCGGTGGGAGAAATCGACCCAAAGATAGGTAAAAAGAGGAGATAGGGAAAGGCGGCTAAGAATCCAGTAATTAAAACGAGGGGATTTTGGGTAGCGATCGCATAGCGAATAAAACTGCGGTTATGGCTATGATGAACAGCGCCATGATATTTCCCGAAAATATGTTCAGGGACATGATAGAAAAAAGTTGAGATGAAATCCCCGGTCAATAGTAAGACCACGGCTATGAGAATAATCTTGATAACGGTCACGGCTTCACCCTCAGAATTTGCGGCTAGTGTAACCAATAGAGATTAAATTTAATTAATAGTTAGGTTAAACTTGAGAATCATCTAGGATAGGAGAAATTTAGGGATGTTGTTACCAGGGAAGCAACGGAGTAAACTAGACGAAACCGAGGATAGATTATTTTATGAGTATCCGCGATTTGTGACCCATGTTGACGAGGGATTTATTGATAGGTTAAGGGGGTTATATAGCGATCGCCTTTCAGACAATAGCAGAGTGTTGGACTTGATGAGTAGCTGGGTGTCTCATCTCCCGGATGATCGGAAATTCTCCCATGTAGAGGGACACGGTATGAATGAGGAGGAGTTGGCGCGTAACCGTCAACTGAACCATTATTTTGTTCAGGATCTGAATAAAGACCCGAAATTACCATTAGGCGATCGCGAATTTGATGCCGTGTTAATCTGCGTATCAGTACAGTATTTACAGTATCCTGAAGCCGTATTTAGTGAAATTCATCGTGTCTTAAAACCGGGGGGAGTGGTGATTGTGAGTTTCTCTAACCGGATGTTTTTTCAAAAAGCGATCGCCGCATGGCGAGACGGAACAGAACCCCAGCGAGTCAAACTCGTAGAAAGCTACTTTAACTCAGTCCGTAGTGGGGAATTACCCGGCTTCAGCGTCCCTGAAGTAATTATCAATCAGTCATCTGTCCCCCCGGTCTTGCAAATGTTAGGACTCGGTGGCGGCGACCCGTTTTATGCAGTGATTGCACATCGTCAAATTTGACGAATCATCTTAAACTTCTCGAGACTATAGCTGCTGAAAAACCTCTAGGGTCAGATATACAGGCTTTTCTGCCGTATTCTGACCCCAAAATTGGCTGATAGGCTGATCCTGGTCAGATTGAATCCAGAGGAGTTTCCCAGAAGTGCAGGTATAGGTCTGTTGACCATCACCACAGGGAATAGCCACATCTCCAGGCTTTAGTATCCTGACAGTCATCTGGGTGACAGGGGGATCAAGTTTGATGCTCTGTCTGGACATCTCTGGTAGGATGTTCAGGGAATAGGTTTTGAGGGGTTCTGCGGCTTGGACTGGTATCACCCAAGCGCAGAAAACCACCAGCACAGTTGTGAGTAGAATCTTCAATTTCATATTGACAAATATTTACCTTTGGTTTACTTTACCGAAATCGGTTAAGTGTGGCAAATATATGATTTTGAAGATGGATGGGGTCATCGAATTAGAAGAAGGTAAAATCTTCTATATCTATGGTAGTCGCTTCCACTCCATTTAAGAAGGCTAAGACCTCTCCGGTGTCGGCGATGATGATTTGAGATCCGGTGTCAATTTGAGCGATCGCTAATTGTCGAGGATCTAGAGCTGCCGTGATCCAGATTTGGTCAACACCCACTTCCAAATCAGCGATCGTATCTTGTCCGTAAGCGATCGCAAAAGTATCGCGACCTGCACCCCCAATCAGAAGATCATTACCCTTATCACCACTCAGGAAATCATCTCCATCCCCGCCAATTAGCGTATCATTTCCCTGACCGCCATAGAGAGTATCAGATTCTAAACCACCTACCAGAAAATCATTTCCGAGATTTCCCAACAGGAGATTATTACCCGCAATTCCTAACAGAGTATCATTGTCTTGACCTCCATAAATCGTATCATTACCCTGATTTCCTTGTAGGTAATCAGCTCCTTGATTTCCGAAGATTAAATCATTACCATCTCCTCCGTGGATAGTATCATTTCCTTGACCCCCATAAATCGTATTATTCCCAAATCCTCCCAGGATTAAATCATCTCCCTCGCCGCCGAAGATTAAATCATCTCCCTCGCCGCCGTCAATAGTATCATTTCCGATGTCTCCCCAAATTACATCATTTCCTTCTCCTCCCAACAGGAAATCATCACCTTGACCGCCATATAAAGTATCATTTCCCGGTCCTCCCAAGATGAAGTCATTACCTTCACCTCCCCACAACAGATTATTCCCAAATCCTCCTTCTAAATTATCGTCTCCTCCCATTCCAAAAATCGTGTCATTTCCACCCCGTCCATATATCGATTCAGCCATCGATGTACCCACTTTGAAGTCGTCGGCTTCCGTTCCTTCTAGGGTCTCCTCAGTCACATTAATTAAGCGGATTGAATCAATATTCAAACTGGGAATATTTACCAATGGGATATTAATACTACCACTGATGTCTAATGGTTGTATTAGTCTTGGTGTCACCACTGGAGTTAATTCCGACTCTGGTTGAAGGTTGCTTTCTGGAGTAGTTTCCGGTACAGGAACAGGTCCAGCAATAGGAGTCTCTTCCGGTTCCGGTTGCGGTTGCGGTTGCGGTTGTGGTTGCGGTTGTGGTTGCGGTTGTGGTTGCGGTTGTGCTTCAGGAGTAGGTTCAACCCCCACTTCCGGTTCGGGAGTCGGTTCCACTTCCGGTTCGGGTTCCACTTCCGGTTCAGGAGTCGGTTCGACTTCCGGTTCAGGAGTCGGTTCCGGTTCAGGAGTCGGTTCGACTTCCGGTTCGGGTTCCACCTCTGGTTCAGGAGTCGGTTCAACTTCCGGTTCGGGTTCCACTTCCGGTTCAGGAGTCGGTTCGACTTCCGGTTCAGGAGTCGGTTCAATTTCCGGTTCGACTTCCGGTTCCGGTTCAATTTCCGGTTCAGGAGTCGGTTCCGGTTCAGGAGTCGGTTCGACTTCCGGTTCGGATTCCACCTCTGGTTCAGGAGTCGGTTCAACTTCCGGTTCGGGTTCCACCTCTGGTTCAGGAGTCGGTTCCGGTTCAGGAGTCGGTTCCGGTTCAGGAGTCGGTTCAACTTCCGGTTCAGGTTCAATTTCCGGTTCGGGTTCCACTTCCGGTTCAGGAGTCGGTTCAACTTCCGGTTCGGGAGTCGGTTCCGGTTCAGGAGTCGGTTCAACTTCCGGTTCAGGTTCCGGTTCAGGTTCCGGTTCAGTTATGGTTGAAAATTCATAAGCGCCAATATCAAATTCAAGAGCATGATTTAATCACAAATTCGGTTAATATTTTAGGGCAATACAGTATAATAAGCGAGAAGGGTTGAGGATAAACCTATTGCCAGATATGTCAAACCCAAGGAAGCCGCCCAAATCCTTGGAGTCCATGAAAGAACACTCCGCAGATGGGACGACAATGGCTCAATCGAGACCATCAGAACCCCCGCTGGGCAACGACGATACAACGTTGAGTGATATACTGCCAAATCAGGCAGTGACAAACGCAAAGTCGTTATCTATGCCAGAGTTAGTAGCCGCGCCCAGCAGTCCGACCTCAACCGACAGGTGGCCGCACTGTCCAACCTCTACCCCGAAGCAGAAGTCGTCTCAGAAATCCGAGGCGGGCTCAACTTCAAGGGAAAGAAAATGCTGGCCTTACTGGGACATCATTTGTCAGGAGATGTCGGCATGGTTGTCGTTGCCCACCAAGACCGATTGGCAATATGGGGATTTGACTTGTTTCGATGGCTCTATGAGCAAAACAGGTGCTCACTCATGGTTCTCAACCAGACAAGTCTCAGTCCAGAACCAGAAATGGTTGAGGACATCCTCGCCATCCTCCACTGCTTCAGTTCCCGATTATACGGACGGAGTAAATACAAAACTCAGGTCAAAGAAGATCCGGATTTACCCCAGCCCGGAGCTAAATCAAGTCTGGCGCAAATGGTTAGCCGCTTGTCGGTATTGCTACAACCAAGCAATTGCATTATCCCGGAGTGGTAAACGACTAAGCAAGTTAAAGTTACGCAATAAAGTGATGCAGAGCGACTTGCCTGCATGGGTCAAAGAAACACCCTGCCACATTCGGCAGAATGCTATCTTTGATGCCTATCTCGCCTTTTCAGCCAGTCCTGATGCCAGGTTTAGAAGTTGTCGTGACAGCTCTCAAGGGATTAAGTTCAATAATACTAATTTCTCTTCAGGGAGTTGGTATCCAAGACTAACGAAAGGATTAACTTTCATGGTTTCCGAACCCATCCCTAAAACTTGCGGGCAAGGGACTCAGTTGGTGTTTACCAAAGGTCGATGGTTTGCGGTGTTTCCTGAACCAGTTGCCGTTACCCCAACTGACGCTACTGGCGTGATTGCATTAGACCCGGGCGTCCGAACTTTCATAACTGGGTTTGATGGCTCTCGGTTTCTGGAATTTGGCTCCGGGGATATTGGAGGCATTACTAGGCTATGTCAACATTTGGATGATTTGATGAGCCGAATCGCCAAGGAACCCTGTCGTTCAAGAAGGCGACGGATGAGGCAAGCGGCTCAACGAATGAGAACCAAAATCCGCAATCTAGTTGATGAAGCCCACAAACAAATTGCTCACTACTTGACTCACAACTACAGCATAATTTTTCTGCCCACCTTCGAGACTTCCGATATGGTTGCCAAGGTGAAGCGTCTAATCAGGTCTAAGACTGCCCGCGCCATGCTGACATGGGCGCATTATCGATTCAAACTAACCCTGAGACATCAAGGGGAAATAACTGGAACCACAGTTGTAGATGTGACGGAAGAATACACCAGCAAAACCTGTACTCACTGTGGTCATGTGCATTCCCAGCTAGGTGGCTCAAAAGTGTTCCGATGTCCTGAGTGCGGGTTCACTCTACCCAGGGACTGGAACGGTGCTTTTGGAATCTTTCTAAAAGCTTTGCGGGATACCGCCTCTGTTACCTTAACGGGTAATAGTGCTATCGTTGCATTGTCCGGGAACAACCGGAAAAATGTCGCGTAAATGTATCAGTTCCATTTCCATCACCATCAATGGGACGAGGTTCGCCGCGTTGGTCGGTGGATATTCCCACATTGACACCACCATCGATCGCCGGACTTCCTTCTAATAACGGATAGAAATAGGTTTCGTTTTGATGTTGCAGGGGACCCAATAGAGGATCGGCGATCGCGATCGTAGCAGTCGCGTTATAATCATTAGCAAGGTTCGTGAGTTTTTCCAGCCATTGAATGTTACCGCCGCCATCAACTAATTCGCGGTTCGTGTGTTGTTGAATCCCCCAATTATTCGTACCGTTATCAGCAGTATTTTTGTAGAAAATCGTATTTCGGACCGTAACCGTTTGGTCAGCAGAGGCGACGATACCGCCACCCACCCATCCGGCGTAGTTTTCCGCAATGGTAGTGTTGATGATATCAGCAGGACCATATAAAGCCATCGCACCACCATTTCCCGAAGTCGTCAAAGATTCGGCGCGGTTTCCCGAAAAGGTCGTATTAGTGATGACAGTCGGCGCATTCATCATCCAAATTCCACCCCCCTGATTGGCGGCGGTGTTGTTAACAAATGCTGTATTTATGACTTCAAATCCTTGATTTAAGCCGTTGTTCATCTGAACGATCGCACCACCATTTCCGCCATTTCCACCGGGAAGCGGGAGAATTTCATTATCCTTAAAAACGCTGGATTCAACGATGACGTTATCTTGGGTTCCCGTGTATAGGTAAGCCGCACCACCTTCGCCGCGTCCGCTATTTCCTTCAAATAAACTGTTCCTAATGGTAATCGTTCCCGATGTATCATTACTGGATGTACTGGCGCGATCGGTGTAAATTGCGCCACCATATCCCCTTAAAGAAGGGTTATCATTTCCGGTATCGTAAAACGCGGCAGTAGTGCTATTATTAATAAACCGGGAATTTTCCACAGTTAACCGACCATTTAGGCTATTAATCGCCGCGCCATTAATGCCTTCATTTCCGATAAAGTCGCTATCGGTGACGATAATTTCATTGGGTCCCCGAAAGGCGATCGCACCTGCACCTCTTTCGTCATTCCCGGCGATCGCTTTATTCCGATTGAAATCACTTTCATTAACCGTCAATCTTCCCTCAAAGGCGCTAAAAATTGCCCCGCCACCCTGGTCAGCAACATTGTCGTTAAAGGTGACATTTTCGACTGTTAAAATCCCTTGGTGTGTGGTCGCAATACCCCCACCTCTTTCGGGAGTATATCCGTTGGCGATCGTCAGATTTTGAATGGTTAAACTCGTGGGATTCGCTGAGGTTGAATTTAGATAAAATACTCGAGAAATGTTATTCCCACTGATAGTTAAATTGGCATTATTACCCCCGTCAATAATCAGGTTTTTACCCACCGGAATTTCTAGCTGTCCTCCCGTCAGGGTGATAGTATTTCCCCCCGTGAGTTCCGCTGCAAATGTAATGGTATCTCCCGATGCTGCATTGGCGATCGCTTCCCTTAATGAACCTTCCCCCGCATCATTATTATTAGTAACAATTAAACTGGGTTCATCGATGGTAGGAATCATCTCATAAGCGCCAACATCAAACTCCGCTGTCCCGCTATTATCTCCATCCACCGGACGAGTTGCTCCCCGCTGGTCTGTCGTAATTGTATTAACAGTAATTCCGCCATCAATCGCTGGACTTCCAGGTAAAAGGGGATGAATTAATACCCCATTAATTTCCTGTAAATCTCCCAGGAGTGGATCGGCTAATGTAACGTTACTGGTAATTAAGGTATCGTTAGGGTTCAATTCATTCGATTGAATATTACCACCGCCATCATTATATGTAGTTCCTGTGTGATGGTTTATATTCCAATCATTGCCGCGATTATTCGCCACATTATAGGCGGAAATTGTGTTAGTTAAAGTCACATTATCCCCACCACCCCAAAAACCACCGCCTTGACCACCAGCGTAATTATTAGCAATGGTAGTATTGGTAATATTGGTGGGATTAGTACCATTGGCGAAGGTAATTCCACCCCCCAACCCAGAGCCATCCGCTGATTCCGCGCGATTTCCAGAAATAGTAGTATTGGTAATTGTCACTGGAGATGTTTCTCCAATCCACAACCCACCACCTTGATTTTCGGAACGATTATTAGCAAAGGTTGTATTGTTAATAGTTAACTCTGCATTACCATGTCGCAGTCCGCCGCCTAGAGCCTGTCCGCGACTACTTTCGACCACCTCATTATTAATAATTTGGCTATTTTCGATGATTACACGGTCAGGAGGATAAGCATATAAGAACAGTCCGCCACCCTGTCCAGCACCTTTATTATCCTCAATTAAACTATTGCTAATCCGAATTTCTCCCCCCACAGGTCCGGGTCCAAAATTCTCTCCTGACGCATTCGCACCATCAGTAAAAATTGCACCACCATAACCCGATGGATCACCCCCTAAATCTCCAGGGGTCGAGTCATTATTCCGAAAAGTTGAACCCTCAACAGTTAAGTCTCCTAACAGGTGATTAATTGCGCCGCCATTAATACCTTTATTGTTGGTAAATGTGCTGTCAATTACTGTCAGAGTTCCGGCGCTTTTCGTGGCGATCGCACCCCCTCCCCGTTCGCTTCCTCCAGCGGTTCCATCATTGCCGTCAAATTGGCTATTAATGATGGTTGTATTACTTCTAAATCCCGTTAAAATACCCCCCGCAAACTCAGCGCGATTATTGTTGACTTGGCTATTTTCTAAGGTTAAAGATGTTCGACTCGCCATGCGGATACCTCCACCCGCGCCATCTTCTCCTTCTCCTGTGGCTAGACCGTCCGCAATAATTAGATTTTTTAAGGTGACTGATGGAGGGATAAAATCAGGACTTATTTGGATGTCAATAACCCTAGTATTTCCGCCACCGCTTAGGGTTAATCCTGACGCAGACTCTCCGTCAACGGTGATGCTTTTGTTAATGACTAATTCTTGACTAAGATTAATGGTTTGACTTGACAAACTGCTATCGAATGTGATAGTATAACCGTCACTGGCATTAGCGATCGCCTCCCGTAAAGAACCAGGTCCAGAATCGTTGTTATTGGTGACGGTAATAGTGCCGAAAGTTCCCCGATAAGAAGCGATCGCTTTTTCCGTCAACGGTAAACTTAACTCGACCGTCGCGGTAGAATATTCCAAATGCCAATAGCCAGCACCGACAATTTCCCGAGAGGCGGCGACTGTTGCTCCGGTAATTTCTGCTAACTGATTGATAAAATTGGTTCCGGTTTCGGCGGCGACCCGACAACCATAAAGGAATAAGGTAGTCGTTTCTGATAAAGCCTTTCGCCAACCGTGAAGGCGATCGCTTTTCAGGGTATCGCTATTAACAACCCCACTCCCCAAATATAAACAGCCTGGACTGCCATGGGACAAAATATGAACCTGGGCAATTTTTGCACCCAGGCTGCTATAATGAGATAGCATAGCCCCAATCTGTGCTATCCCATCTTGATGGCGATCGAGAATGATCGCTTCTAAGCCATTTCTCACCCCATCAGCCAAAATTTCGGGATGTTCTAGGTCTGCGTCAATAAAAACTAACCTTTTCGCCGTCTGTAAAGCACCAGTTGCAGATAAGGCTACATTTCGAGACATTGCCATCATAATTCATAATCCATAAAGGTGTAATGGTAGATTCAACCCTGGATTAATGAATTCAGGTTTAATTTGCCAATTCCATTAGTAAAAGAATTGGCACTTCCTTTCAGCCACCAGGAGGAAGCACCAACCCCGTTGACTCACCGCCCAACCTAAAAGAGCGTTAATTGGAATCCTTAATTGAGTTTTAAGGTGTTTCCTGTTGAGTCCTATTCTATAAATAACAGATTTTGATTTAAATCGCCTCAGTATTTTTACTGAACTTTTGAGCGCAATTTGGAGGCTGAGTCCGAGTCAAATCTGGTAATTTACGGTTGTATCAACTTAACAAAAGCCATAGTATATCTGTCAAATAATACCAGGATTATGGGCGATTTTTGCGCCCAGAAAAAGTTACAAAAAAACCGTAGCATGGTGATAATAGCTACGGTTTGGAGAAGTTGGAGAAGTAGTTATACCAGGTTAAAGTCGGTGAGATTAACCGTGGCTATCAACTGGGTACTTAGTTGCGACTAAGAACATTCATTAAGCGCAAAATAAAGATAAACAGGTTGATGTAGGTGAGGTACATGGACAAAGCGGCGGGAATAGGCTGGTCATCACGATAAGTGCGGGGGAGAATATAAAAATCTACCACCGCAGCCCCAGCGAATAGGAAGACACCGAGTCCAGAAATACCAATTTCTAGCCAAGTGGGGGTAAAAACGCCGAAAAACGACAAAATCAACTGGCCAAAAACAGCGATCAGTAGGGCAATAATACCAATTCTGATGGTTTGAGTAAGGGCGATACCATCAGAGTCGGACAGGTTAGACCCAATTTGACGGGCGGCGATAAAAGTGACACCGCAACCGAGAGCAGCAAAACCAATACCAGTAATACCAACACCTGGAGTTCTCAAGGTGACAAATAACAAGCCACTGAGCGTATATCCGGTGATGAGGCTATAGGTTGCTAACAGGGGGAGGGCCACCTGGTTATTATCGTTAGCGAGAACGCTACTAGCGATAAAAAATAGGGCTAACTGAGCAATCAAAGCCACCCAGAAGGTGGTCATGAAGATGCCCGGGTTGGTGCTGATGATATTCAGACCGGCGAAGGAACCAACAGCAGTGAGAAGCAAACCACCTCCCACAAAGGGGAGGGCATTGGCAATGACGTTAGGGCCTACAAGGGCTTGGCCTTTGGCTTGAGCCATTGCTTGCCGAAAATTACTGGTATTTGCCATAGCAACTCCTAAAAGTTTTGCATTTATCTAGTTTTAGCAAGAAGACCCGCATCATCAGGCAATTGACGACGGGGTGAATGGGGACCCAACACTAAGAATATTGTAATATAAACTACCAGAAAACCAAGTGCCACATAAGATTAGACAAGGGTTGGGAAGCACAGCTTATGCCTGATGAAACCTACCTAAAATCCTGTTCAAACTGTTGTCGGGTAATGGGTTGAGGGATTTCTAAGCCTTCTCCGCCGAGGACTTCTAAGGGTAAGCCATTGACGGAAATCCGTACTGGTGCGAGGGGGTCGAGACTGGTGGCGGTGTAAACTACTTGCCCTAAACGGCCAATCATGGAGGCACTACCGCCGCCTGTGGTGAATTCGGTCGATAGGTCGATCGCGATCGCCCCAGCTTCGGTGGCGGTCACATTTAGTAGTTGAGTACCTGGGGGAATTTCGCTATATTGGTTGGCTTCCTGGGGGCCTGAGAGTAGGCGATCGAAGGCGGCAGCTAGGACGGTATCGGGTTGGGAAGCACTGACGGTGAGGGTGACGGGGTTGGGAACCCAGACAAGTTGGTTATCAGCTTCATCGACCCAGTAAATATTCACGGTTTTTTCGATCGCATCGGTTGTTTCTGGGGGTTCAGGAGATATGATCTGTGGGGGTTGGTCAGTGTCAAAACTCACTCGCCACCAAGTCACGCCAGCGGCGATCGCGGCAAGGAATAGCGCTACCCCAGCAATCATAGCAATATTTTGATGGCGATCGGGTTGTGGCTCTTTCATGACTTCTATCGACAACTGTATTTTTGAGTTTAACTGGCGATCGGGGGTTCTGGCAAATTAATTTGATCGTCGTGGGGATTGAGGCTCTCAAGCCCACCCCACACCCACGGTTACCAGCGATCAATTTCACCAGCTACCAGTGATGAACCGGGGGGCGATCGCTGCCCATTTTTTAATCTTGATCTAAAGTCGGGGTTAGATTTGCTAGAAATTCAAACAATGGGAAACTGAAGCCAAGCGACTGGTTGAAGGCATCGAAGAAACCGAAGCCGAGGAGGATATTATTACCGGGGAATGATATATTCGGCATTTTCCAGGGTGGGAATTTCTCTAGTGATGCCGGAGGGTTGTGGCAGTCGATTAATGGCGATGAGTAGTAATGTGAAAACGGCTACAGTTAAGAAAAAAATATCATTCCATTTTTCGGTATGATGAAAACGACGGCCACAGGCGGAACAAAACTGCTGCTGGGGGTGGTCTGGATGGGCGGTAATGTGGCATTTAGGTCGGCCGTAGTGATCCATTGGGCAGGTCATAATCTTCTCCTGACAAAACGATTATAATTGACATTCGGGGAATGTCTCAAGACCAGCAATTCCCCCTAATGCGATCGAGAGTTAAGCCGGATTAACCAGAGCGCAACATTATCAATTGTTGAGATCACAAAGAGTGGTGAAGTTTCCGTATCGACGATCTGGTAGGGGACGTAAATCAAGTTCAGCGTGGACAGAGATAGGAATAAAACTGCTGTGATTGTCAAATTCATGTTACAGAACCTCCCGAAGGTTGCAAGTGCTTTTAAAGTAGTTATCTTTGACACACCCGACTTTTATGCAGATCGGAAGGAAAAACTTAGGTAGAGTCTCTTCCTGTGGTTGTTGTCGCTTCCCACTTTCCCTACCAAATTCCTCACTCCCTGCATAAAAACTGAAAGTCCTGACCACCACATTGATAGGACCTAAAAAAATGAATAACAGCGATTCTGTACATTTTTCCTATTGGTTTAGTTCATATCATTTAAAGGCGGTAAATTTTCCACAATTTTTACCGTCTCTAAACTCACCCGGACTACCCGTTTCACTAGATACAAGTTTATGAAATCAAGGGTTGGATATGAGAGTCCATTCAAGCCGCCCAATCTCGGCAAAGGGTTTGAGCTTGAGTGATGACGGTTTCAATCGCTTTAGGTTGTTTGTCGGGCGGGTAGCCGTGCTTTCGCAACAATCGTTTGACAGTAGCTCGCATTTTGGCACGCACGGTTTCCCTTTCCGTCCAGTCAATCGTCACACTTTGGCGAATTGCGGTTACGAGTTCGCGAGCAATTTTCTTGAGGGTAGCATCGCCGAGTAGTTTTACCGCACTATCATTGACCTCCAAAGCGTCATAAAAAGCCAGTTCGTCTTCAGTCAAACCCAGTTGTTCTCCCCGTTGGTGAGCCTCACGGATTTGCTGACCTAGGGCAATCAGTTCCTGGAGAACTTGAGTCGATTCAATCGAACGGTTTTGGTAGCGCTTGATGGTGTTCTCGAGCATTTCCGAGAACTGCCGAGACTGCACCACATTCCGGCGCGATCGCGACCGAATCTCATCATTGAGCAGCTTCCTCAAAATCTCTAGGGCCAAGTTCTTCTGAGGGAGTCCGCGTACTTCTTCTAAAAACTGGTCCGAGAGGATGGAAATTTCGGGTTTGTCCAGTCCACCCGTGGCAAAAATATCGATAACCTGGTCAGAGGCGATCGCACGGGTAACGATTTGCCGCACTGCTGCATCCAGTTCGGCTTTGGTTTTGCTCCCTTCGACCGTATGTTTGGCGAGGGTGGCTTTAATCGCTTGGAAAAAGCCCAAGTCTTCTCGCAGAGCGATCGCCTCATCCTCAGAAGAACATAACGCGAAGGCTTTGGACAGTTCGGTAACCGCTTGAATGTAGCGCTGGATGCCGTTCTCTCCGGCAAACTCGGGACGTAAAATCCAGTCCGTGGCATTCTTCAAAAGGGTCAGCCGTTGCGGTGGGGTGCCGGTCTGAAAACTAGAATAATCGAAGCCGTGGAACATCGCCCCCACAATTTCGTATTTTTCCAGCATGACGGCAACCGCTTGCTCAATGGGGATGCCTGTTTCTGTCCGATCGCCTTCGGTGTAATCTTTGAGCGCATTTTTGAGGTCTTCGGCAATTCCTAGATAGTCCACCACCAGTCCCCCAGGCTTAGAACCAAATACCCGATTCACCCGAGCGATCGCCTGCATCAAGTTATGACCGCGCATCGGTTTATCGATATACATTGTATGCAGGCAAGGCGCATCAAAGCCCGTCAGCCACATATCCCGGACGATGACCAGTTTGAGGGGGTCCTTGGGGTTGCGTAACCGTTTGGCGATCGCATCTCGTGCTTTCTTCGAGCGAATATGGGGCTGGTAACTCGCCGGTTCCCCAGCGTTGCCGGTCATAATCACTTTAATTGCACCCTTGTTATCGTCCTCATCATGCCAGTCAGGACGCAGTGCAACGAGGTGGCTGTAGAGTTCCACACAGATGCGGCGACTCATGCAGACAATCAACCCTTTGCCCTCCATTGCAGCCAGACGGTTCTCGAAGTGCTGGATAATATCCCCGGCAACTTGGGCGAGTCGTTTTTCCGCGCCAACCATCGCCTCCAACTGCGCCCATTTCCGCTTGAGTTGCTGTTTGGTGGATTGCTCCTCGCTTTCGGTCAGTTCTTCAAAGTCAGGGTCAATCCTCGGTTTTTCGCTCTCATCCAGGTTGATTTTGGCGAGTCGGGCTTCATAGTAAAGTTTGACCGTGGCCTGGTCTTCAACGGCGCGGTGAATGTCGTAGATGTCGATATAGTCGCCGAAAATCTGCTTGGTGTTTTTGTCGGTGGCTTCGATGGGAGTGCCGGTAAACCCGATGAATGAAGCGTTGGGCAAGGCATCTCGCAGGTATTTGGCGAAACCGTAGGCGGTATAGGCTCCTTGTTCGCCGGTTTCTTTATCGGTGGTTTTGACGACTCGGGCGCTGAGGCCATACTGGGAGCGGTGGGCTTCGTCAGCGATAAAGATGATGTTCTGCCGATCGCTGAGTTGTTCATATTCTCCCCCTGGGGTGTCTGGGGCAAATTTCTGGATGGTGGTGAAGATGACCCCGCCAGAAGCGACTTGGAGTTTAGCTTTGAGGTCTTGGCAGTCTTCCGCTTGGGTGGGGGTTTGTCGGAGTAGCTTGCTGCATTTGGAGAAAGTACCCAACAGTTGTTGGTCTAGGTCGTTGCGATCGGTCAGGACAACCAGGGTGGGGTTCGCCATTGCCGGATGCTGGATGACTTTTCCAGCATAGAACGCCATAGAGAGGCTTTTGCCGGAGCCTTGGGTGTGCCAGACAACCCCAACTTTGCGATCGCCTTCGGGAGAGGTAGCCTGGACGGTTTCGGCGACGGCTTTATTGACGGCATGATATTGGTGGTACGCTGCCATCTTTTTGATGAGGGTTTCGCCGTCTGTCTCGAAGACGATAAAGTAATGGATTAAATCCAGAAAGCGGGATTTCTCAAATACCCCTCGGATAGTGACTTCCAGTTCGGGGATGCCTTTGGGTGCGAGGTCTTCTCCATCAATGGTCCGCCAAGGCATGAAGCGATCGCGGTCCGCTGTCAAAGACCCAATCCGGGCGGTTGTGCCATCGGAAATGACTAGGGCCTCGTTATAAGTGAAGAGGCTGGGGATATCTTTTTTGTAAGTCTGAAGCTGGTTAAAGGCTTTTTCAATGTCAGCGTTTTCGTCTGCGGCATTTTTCAGTTCGAGGACGGCGAGGGGGAGTCCGTTGATGAACACCACCACATCCGGGCGGCGGTTTTGCCGTTCGATGACGGTAAATTGATTGACGGCTAACCAGTCGTTATTTTCGAGATGGTCCCAGTCAATTAACCGGGCTTGGTCATCTACTGTGCGATCGGCTCGTTGGTAGGCGACGGGGACTCCTTCGATGATGAGGTCATGAAAGCGCCGGTTGTTTTCGATGAGGTTTTGGGTGTCTGCGCGCAACACTTGCCGGATTACTTCATCTACTGCGTCATCGGGTAGCTGAGGGTTGATTTGGGCGATCGCACGACGGAGGCGACGGGTCAGGATGACTTCGCCAACGGTTTCTCGTTCCGCGTTGGGTTCCCCTGGGGCGATTTCCGGGCCATGTAGGATAGTGTAACCGAGTTCTTCAAAATAGCAGAGGGCTGCTTCTTCAACTTCTGATTCGGTAAAATTGCTCATTTAATATCTCCGGTTTGCAACTTCTGTTTGTAATTGAGGTTTTTAACCTGCTGCTTTTAAATGGCTAGAAATTTTAAAGTTATTTCCCTTAGTTACAACCTCCTAAACTTGGATATTTTCGGAAAAGCTCTCACTCATTTTGCCCGGGAATCGCTGATTTTTTGACCCAAAATAGTCCTCTAGGTTGACCTGAGAAACCTTCGCATACAAAACCACCGGATCGATATCTGCACCATTATCCCAACAGATAGTCCCCAAGCCTGGATTAACGGTGACTGTAGCAAAGTAATCTGGATCGCTCAGGGGTGCAAATATGCCGGTAAATTCAATGATTTTTGTCAGGTCTATTACCCCCTGAACCTCATCTTCAAATTTTAGATAAACTTGATATCCTTCTAACGGTTGGGCTTCAATAATATCTTTTAACATGGTTAATCTAAGGGTTCGATTTTATTAAGTTCTGCATTTGGTCGGGCCAGTTCCCAGTTATCCATCAGTTCAGATTAATAGAGGGCTGCCCATTCAATCAGCAGCCTTTTGATACTTCAAGCCGTTTGCGGAAGTGGCTGATAGTGAAGTTGCATCAGTTGATTGACGCTTAAAGTCTCTAAAGCGTAGGTTTTCCCCTGAAGGTCTACAAATTCGACCTCAAATACATCCGGTTCGTAAACCTCAATAATTGTACCGACTTGACCTTTATAAAGGTTAAAGTCAGGTAAATTTTCCGTTAGGGCAACGACATCTAAAAGTTTCATCGGGTGTTCTCCTGGGGACTAGGGAATGTAACAGGTAATGAGCCGTGGGAAATCTTCATTTTGCCTAACCATCCAGATACTTCTAATGATGGCACTTTTACTTTCCCGCGTCATTTCAAAGTCAATCTGGTATTTCTGCCCGTAACTATTGCGGTTAGTTGGGATAGCGTCTTCTGTTTTGAGAGCTTGGCGCAGAGCGACCCGCAGTTCCTCAGCTTCTTCTAACCCAATACCGAGGGCAGATTGAAATACAATGGCTTTGTGCCGACCTTCCGAGTGATTGGGATTAAGTGAATAACCCTCTAATTTTTCAAACGGAATCAGTGCTTGCTCAGGATTGGGCAGTTTCACACCACCTCCTCAACGATTTTTTCGGCATCTTTGACGCGGATTTCGCCGGATAGGAGTTTGGGGAGGAGAGTGTCACGTAGGGACTGGAGAGAGTACATTTGAATCTCATTAATTTCTAACTTTTCAAAAACAGGCGCGGCATAATATGAAAAGCATGAAATTATAGACTGATTTGGAATTAAGAAAGAATAAGCGGGAATGCCATCCTTCCCTAAATGCAAAACTGTACTTCCGTTTGTATGTCCATATACGTGAGATTGAAAATCATCGGTCATAAAAAGACAGTAAAGAAAAGGGATGCTTAATACTTCATTAACTGGACGAACAATTCCCAAGTCAAGTGATGCAACTAGGGTTTTAAAGTGACTGGTTCTTCTGACTATGGCTGGTTTCCCAATCACATCTGCTGCTTGTGTTATATCCGTATAAGCAACAACTAACTCTCCCGGTTTAATTATTTGATCGGATTTATAAATACCACTATAGGGTTTAAGTCCATTTTGAGAATACCCACCACCACGCTGGATAGATTTTAATGTTACAAGTGCAGTATCTGAAGGTATTAGTTCACTACTCTTGTATGACCTACCCTTAATAATTTTTACATGGTTTCCTATACAATCTAGCTTCCACCCCTTCGGAATCTGACCCAGGGGCGAATCCTCAAACTCATCTGGAAACAGAGCCGCCGTTTCCGCATCCATGCCTACGGGTTGTCGTCCGTCCATCTTGGCACGAACGGGGTCGAAGTCGATAAACCAGGATTTGAAGATGGCACGGGCGATCGCCTCCAGCGTCCGGTTCATCTGCTGGTTCAGTTCGATTTTGTCGTCAAAGGTGCCGAGAATGTGGGCGATCGCTTTTTGCTCGTCTAGTGGGGGAATAACTAGGGATATTTTGCGTAATTCACTTTGCTTAATTCCCAGGACTGTTGTTCCTGTAGCCCTTGCTATAAGCTGGTGTTGTACAAAATTTGACTGCATTAAAAAATTGAGAAAGTCATTATCCAGAAAACCTTTTTTTCCTCGAAGTGTTATTAAGCGTTGTGCAAGAGCGACTTTTTTATTGTCAAGCTGTGCAATTTCTCCTAATGGAGCTTCAGTAGTCATAATAACATCTTTACACTTGGGCAAGCCCCGCCGCATCCATTTATCATAATTTTTAGGATCGATATATTCTGAGACAGGCTGTATTCTACCATTTTTGACAATTTTAGCAGTAATTAATGGAATACCCATAGATGTTTTTTGAGGGGTTTTCCCACGATAATCAATAATTGCATCCATGCAATTTTCAAGAGGGTATATCTCCCAATCTGATGGGAATTTAATCTCCATAACCTAACTACTCCAAATTCTCTGACATCACCTTTTCCATCCGTGCCAACTCTGTAAACTGCTTGTCTAACTTTGCCGTCAATCGCTGCATCATCCTTTCACACTACCTCTAAAATTTGCGGTTGGGGTAAAGGTCTGTTCTCGGCTTGATAACTTTCAATCAGCAGTTCCAGTACCTCTTGACCATTTTTAACGGCTTCCTCGTAAGTATCCCCATCCGTAAAATAGCGCTGAATTTCTGTCGCAAATTCTGGCAATTCTACCAGACAAGCTTGATCTACTTCAGACCAAACAATATTAACTCGATACTTAAGTTGACTCATCATCTTGCTCCTTATCTTCTAGCTGTTGCAAAGCATCATTGATTAATTTTTCTAAATACGGTTTAGCATCTTTACTATCTTTTCCGGCTAGAGTAATGGGCAATTCTAATAAATTTGGTCGTTTCTCCCGTTCATCCCACTCCCTCCTTAGCTGATGGACCCACTCCTGAGCATCCTGCCCATTTAACAAATTGGGAGCAATGCCACGCAGTTCTTGCCAGCTTCGTTTAGGGTTTTGTTGGGTTAACATCCGCCGCTTCAGTTGTTCTGTCGCATGGCTAATCACCTCCAACTGTTCCTCGATTGTAAGCTGATCAATGTCCTGCAACACCTGCTTTAACAATGCACTCATAGCCCCAACCTCCTCAAATTTTCCCGAATTGTTGCTTCTAGTTTGGCGCTTTCCTCAAACGGTGCATCCAACTGCTTTATCAATTCTTTCCTTTTTTTATCATTGATGAATAATGAGAGTATTTCGGCTAATTTCAATATAACTGTGCCGTTCCCAAAGCTCTATAATTTGGCCTACATTTTGTTGGAATAAATTTTCTAAGTCATCATTTTTAATATTCCCCGTAGAAACCAGCAAAAGTTTATAAGGCTCAGTTTTGAGCAAAAAAGATTCTACAAAATCAGCATATTTCGTAATCAAAACCCTCTTTTCTTGCCTTGACACAGCATTCAGAGCAGAGTCAGGGGTAGCATTCTCTTGGGGTAAATCTCTCGGGTGAATGGCATCATAACCCGCATTTTGAAGGAACCGAGCCAGCCGCAGGGGAAGTTGGGCATCGACTAGAAATTTCATAAGACCAGGGTATAAACCCGCTTAACTTGACTTAACCGGGCTGCAAATAGCAGCACCGATAAAATATCAGCTTCTTCCAAATCTTCATAATCGGCCAAAATCTCCCCATGAGTCATACCGGAACTCAGCAGTTCTAGCAAAAATTCCACTGGATAGCGCAACCCTCGGATACAGGGTTTGCCATGACAGATTTCTGGATTAATCGTGATTCGTTCTAACAAAGAATTATCCATGATAAATCGTTCCTCTACTGTTTTCTAGTGTATCAACACCGCTACATCCCGTCAATCAATTTTACACGCTCCGAAGCAGCCAACATTTCCACTTCTACCCTGCGGTGATAATCCTGCACACTGAGCGAGGTTCAGCGGCGATCGTCATAGCCCCTACCTCCAAAGATTTACTTAAACATTCAGCCGGAGCTTTTGGGGTTGAATCTCGGTGATGTTATTAAATCCCCCTTCATATTCCGCCACGACAGCTTGCGTTTCTCTATCAAACTGCAATAAAATATTAATTAAATGCCTAACATTCATTGGCTAATTAAACCTCTAATTGACTAATAACAATAATCTTTAATTCTGTTATCCGCCTTAGTTGCAGGTCGTTAGTCAAAAATGCCTCACAGCCAGCATCTAATGCCGTGGCAATTTGCAGCGAATCTGGTAATTGAAGATTGTATCTTGCCCGTAACTGATACATTTACGCGACATTTATCCGGCTATTGCCTGACAATGCGACGATAGCACTATTACCCGTTAAGGTAACAGAGGCGGTATCCCGCAAAGCTTTTAGAAAGATTCCAAAAGCACCGTTCCAGTCCCTGGGTAGAGTGAACCCACACTCCGGACATCGGAACACTTTTGAGCCACCTAGCTGGGAATGCACATGACCACAGTGAGTACAGGTTTTGCTGGTGTATTCTTCCGTCACATCTACAACTGTGGTTCCAGTTATCTCGGCTTGATGTCTCAGGGTTAGTTTGAATCGATAATGCGCCCATGTCAGCATGGCGCGGGCAGTCTTAGACCTGATTAGACGCTTCACCTTGGCAACCATATCGGAAGTCTCGAAGGTGGGCAAAAAAATTAGGCTGTAGTTGTGAGTCAAGTAGTGAGCAATTTGTTTGTGGGCTTCATCCACTAAATTCCGGATTTTAGTTCTCATTCGTTGAGCCGCTTGCCTCATCCGTCGCCTTCTTGAACGACAGGGTTCCTTGGCGATTCGGCTCATCAAATCATCCAAATGTTGACATAACCGAGTGATGCGTCCTATATCTCCGGAGCCCAATTCCAGAAATCGTGAACCATCAAACCCGGTCATAAAAGTTCGGACGCCCGGGTCTAATGCAATCACGCCAGTAGCGTCAGTTGGGGTAACGGCAACTGGTTCAGGAAACACCGCAAACCACCGCCCCTTGGCAAAGACTAATTGAGTCCCTTGCCCGCAAGTTTTAGGGATGGGTTCGGAAACCATGAAAGTTAATCCTTTCGTTAGTCTTGGATACCAACTCCCTGAAGAGAAATTAGTATTATTGAACTTAATCGCTTGAGAGCTGTCACGACAACTTCTAAACCTTGCATCAGGACTGGCGCTCAAAGCCTGATAGGCATCAAAGATGGCATTTTGCCGAATGTGGCAGGGTGTTTCTTTGACCCATTCGGGTAAGTCACTCTGCATCACTTCGTTGCGTAATTTCAGTTTGCTTAGTCGTTTACCACTCCTAGATAATGCAATTGCTTGGTTGTAGCAATACCGACAAGCAGCCAGCCATTTACGCCAGACTTGATTTAGCTCCGGGCTGGGGTAAATCCGGATCTTCTTTGACCTGAGTTTTGTATTTACTCCGTCGGTATAATCGGGAACTGAAGCAGTGGAGGAGGGCGAGGATGTCCTCAACCATTTCTGGTTCTGGACTGAGACTTGTCTGGTTGAGAACCATGAGTGAGCAACTGTTTTGCTCACAGAGCCATCGAAACAAGTCAAATCCCCATATTGCCAATCGGTCTGGGTGGGCAACGACAACCATGCCGACATCTCCTGACAAGACTTGTCCCAGTAAGGCCAGCATTTTCTTTCCCTTTCCCTTGAAGTTGAGCCCGCCTCGGATTTCTGAGACGACTTCTGCTTCGGGGTAGAGGTTGGACAGTGCGGCCACCTGTCGGGTGAGGTCGGACTGCTGGGCGCGGCTACTAACTCTGGCATAGATAACGACTTTGCGTTTGTCACTGCCTGATATGGAATCAGAATATGACTCAACGTTGTATCGTCGTTGCCCAGCGGGGGTTCTGATGGTGTCGATTGAGCCATTGTCGTCCCATCTGCGGAGTGTTCTTTCATGGACTCGAAGGATTTTGGCCGCTTCCTTGGGTTTGACATATCTGGCAATAGGTTTATCCTCAACCCTTCTCGCTTATTATACCGTATTGCCCTAAAATATTAACCTAATTTGAGATTAAATCATGCTCCCCTGCCAGTTGTCCCATCGATTGACCAATTTCTACAAATTGAATGTTCTCTGTGTTCGTTAGCAGCTCTCTAAACTCTCTTTGTCCCTTCACATCTCCCGTTCTGTAGGGGACTACCAGACATTCTGCCAGGGTGATAGGCCCCACAACACCCACCAATCCTGCATTCTCAATCCGGTCAAAAATCATCCTGACAAGCGGCCAGAAATCAGGATTTTCCTCCACAAAATACACAACAGGCGATGTATCTAAAAACAGCCGCGATACCCCAGAAAGCGCCTCATCAATCCTCATAATTCGCCTCTGAGGACTCGTTCCCGATGCTCATCCCCTTCTCGACGAGTTCGCGTCACCCATTCCTGAGCATCCTCGCCAAAAAATGGGTGCTTTACCATCCCGCGAAATTCACTAAGTTTCCGTTTAGGGCTGGTCTGGTGTGGCTGAGATTTCAGACTCTGTGCTACACCGCTAATCAGTTCTAACCGTTCTTCATAGGACAACTGCTCAACTTGCTGCAATAGGTTTTGTAGCAATGGACTCATAGCCCTAACCTCCTCAAATTTTCCCGAATCGCTGCTTCTAGTTTGGCACTTTCCTCAAACTGTGCGTACAACTTCTTCGTCAACCGTTCCATCTTCTCCTCAAACAGCTCATCATCCTCTTCCAGTTCCTCCGCCCCCACATAGCGCCCTGGGGTCAGCACATAACCATGAGAGGCGATTTCCTCCAGAGTGGCACTCTTACAAAATCCCGGCACGTCTTCATAATCATCTGCCTCCGGTTCCCCGCGCCATGCCTGATAGGTTCCAGCAATCCGGGCGAGTTCCTCATCAATCAGTTCCCGATGGGTTCGGTCAATCAACACCCCCAACTTCCGAGCATCAATAAATAAGGTCTGACCCTTGCGGTTGCGGCAAGGTTTGTGTCCAGCAGTGGGTTTGCCCGACTTATCCCGCGCCACAAACCACAAACAAGCAGGAATCTGGGTGGTATAGAACAACTGTCCAGGTAAAGCAATCATGCAATCCACCAAATCGGAAGCGATTAAGGCTTTGCGGATTTCCCCTTCACCGGACTGGTTGGAACTCATGGAACCATTCGCCAACACGAACCCAGCAATCCCATTGGGGGCGAGATGGTGAATGATGTGCTGAATCCAAGCATAGTTAGCGTTTCCCTTCGGTGGTGTCCCGTACTGCCAGCGCACGTCTTCTGCCAGCTTCTCATTCCACCAATCGCTGATGTTAAATGGAGGATTTGCCAGGATGTAATCTGCCTTCAAGTCTTTGTGTAAATCGTTGGTGAAACTATCCGCTTGTCTGTCGCCGATGTTGCCATCTATCCCGCGAATGGCGAGATTCATCAAGCACAGTCGCCGCGTTGTCGGGTTCGATTCTTGGCCGTAAATGGCAATATCGCCTTTACGTCCCCCGTGCGCTTCCACGAATTTCTCGGACTGCACGAACATTCCACCGGAACCACAGCAAGGGTCATAGATTCGTCCCTTGTACGGCTGAATCATCTCAACCAACAGCCTAACCACGGACTGCGGCGTGTAAAACTCACCGCCACCCTTACCTTCCTTCTCGGCAAACTGTCCCAGAAAATATTCATAAACTCGCCCCAAAATATCCTTTGAGCGGTTCTCAGCGTCGCCCAATCCGATGGTACTAATCAGGTCGATGAGTTCCCCTAGGCGTTGCTTATCCAGGTCGGGGCGGTTGTAGTTACTCGGTAAAACGCCCTTGAGTCGAGGGTTTTCTTTCTCGATCGCCAGCATCGCCTCATCAATGCGCTTGCCGATATCCGGTTGCTTGGCGCTGGCTTGAATTGTTGACCATCGCGCTTCTTGCGGCACCCAGAACATATTTTCCCCAACGTATTCATCGGGGTCTTCGGGGTCGGTGTAGTCTGTTTCTTGCCTTGCCGCGAGGTCATCGTAGCGTTCCTGGAAGGCATCAGAGATGTACTTGAGGAAAATCAGCCCCAAGGTGACGTGCTTGTATTCAGCAGCATCCATGTGACCGCGCATTTTATCGGCAGCAGCCCACAGCGTTTGTTCAAAACCGAGATTGGCTCCGTTTCCGTTTTGCTTGGAGGTGGATTGGGTTTTCTTGGACTTTGGCATTCAGGGATGGAACTCTATAGAAAATGGACAATATCGATTTTTTTTAACTCAATCTAGGCGATCGCACTCAAAGAAAGCACCTACTCTGAAAAATAAGCCGGACATCAAATCCGCCCCTCGCTCTCTCATCTGCCGCAACTGCAACTCAATCAGGGTCATTGCCATCGGGGAGGGGGTGGCCCGTCCCTTCTCCCAGCGGTTGATGGTCTGGAAGGACACACGCAGATAAGCATAGTTATTATATATGGTGTCTGTTTTGTGAGCTTTATGGTAGGGTATTGGATACCTCTGGTTACCTCTGGTAATGGTTTTGCCCTGACGGCAATCATCCTCAAAAAACCGGTACTCAGAAACTGGAAGCATAACCACTATATTTAGACCACGAGGGAATAGAATTTTGGGGTTTTTCCCCCGCGCCATAAACCGTTTTTATGATTTTTTTAAACACAATTTTTGTGGGGATTTTCGCCCTACTCTTGGCATTAAATACCTCTGTTTTCCAGGTTTCCGATAGTCGGTAAACCCAGCATTATACAGCACCGCATACCTCTGATAATATCAGAGAATCTCTCAATTTTCAACTCCCAGATCGCGGTAGACCAGGCGATCGCAGCAGTAGCGCTGGAGGGCGGGGAAACTGCACCAGAAACACCCAAATCACCGCTTTAGTTCCTACCCAAAATTGGGGCTATACCCTATCGGCGCACCCGAAATTTTGGTTTTACTTAACGGCATCTAAAGATTCATCCTGGTCGGCGGAATTTGAACTACAAGACCCTCGGAAAAACCGCCTGGTTGAATTTAGCTTAACTGTCAACCCCGGACTGATAGCAGTCACTCTCCCGGAAGATATTTATTTGGAGGAAACCGAAACTAACTACTATTGGCGTTTGTCAATTATTTGCGAACCGAGCGATCGCACTGGGGATTTAGTCGTCAGGGGTGAAGTCTTAAAACGGGAACTTGACCAGGATTTACAAGCACAAATCCGAGACAAATCCGGTCGAGATTTGGCTCTAGTTTATGCAGCCAACAGTATCTGGTTCGACCTGTTAACTCTGGTGATGAAGTTCCGAGAAGAACAACCCGACAATCCCATTTACCGAGAAGATTGGCAAGAATTATTGGGAGCGATAGATTTGCCAAAATCGATAATCGAGAATGGGGAGTTGTGAACAGGGGGTTAAAGTTTAGTCGCAAATCCACAATAGGAATTGGGGTTATATTGATGATACTCTTTTAAAGCCGCTTCGCAGTCGTCTTGAGTCTCAAACCACTTGCTATAGACTTGGTAGGAATTATGGCTCGATAGGTTGCTATAGTTGGCTGACCAGAAAAAATTAGCTTGGGTGTAGCCGTCCTCCAACAGGGAATGACGTTTATTTTTGGCTTGCTGGGGACTATAAAAGGCAGAATCCCCAATAAAATAAAATGATAGGGGTAGTTGATAGGTTTCCGCGATCGCTTCCGATTCCTTGGGTTCTGACTGGGAATGCCAAAATATGGTCAATCCTAAACCGGCGAGAATCCCTAAGATCACACCTACTATAGCCGGGATTTGCCAATCGGGTCGCCGTTGGGGTGGCTTCCGTGAGGTGGCTTTGGGAAAAATGACTGTCGAAGGGGGAACAGAAATTTCCGTCGATGCTATGGGATGGGATAATCCTTCTAAGGCGGTCAGCATTTCTTGAGCATCAGAAAAGCGATCGCTAGGGTGAAAACGAGTGGCGCGATCTAAAATATCCGCAAATTCTGGGTTCACCGTTGGGACTAAGTGCCGCCATTGAATTTGCGCCGTGTTTTCATCGATGGCTAACTCCTGGGGGGTTTTCCCCGTCAACATATAAATAGCAGTGACTCCCAGACTGAACAAATCACTGGCAAAAAACGGGTGTCCCGTCGCCTGTTCAGAAGCCATAAATCCCGGTGTACCAATGACCATGGAGGGGGTGGGATTACCGCGAGAGTTTAACACAGTCCCCATAATCTCTTTAACCGCGCCAAAGTCAATCAAAACTGGTTTGTAGTGGGGAGGTTGCAGGATGATATTGTCTGGCTTGATGTCTCGGTGAATTAGACCATGGCTGTGGATGGTGTGGAGGACTGGTAGCAGGTTTAACAAAAGATCCCGGACTTGGGTTTCCGACATCGACCCCTGTTGCTGTATGCGACTGGTCAGAATTTCTCCTTCTATCCACTCCTGGACTAAGTAAAACTGGCCGTCTTCTTCTAAATAAGCATACAGGCTAGGAATGCGATCGCTAATTTCTCCTAATTTTTCTAAGACTGTCGCCTCGCGCCTAAAACGTTCCGTGATGATATGATGAACGTTCGGGTCATCAGCTTTCGGTTTTAAGCGTTTGATGGCACAACGGCGGCGAGAGGGCATTTGGTTGTCCTCCGCCAAAAAGGTTTCGCCAAAGCCACCGCTGGCGATCGCCAATAGGATCTCGTAACGGTTATTCAGGATGACAGTAGGGTTGGGTGGGGAGTCTAATGGATTTAACATAGTCGGGACCGGGTAAAGTTGAACGAGGAAACGCACCGATTGCATTAATTTCACTTTATGGGTATAATGGCTTTAGCACAGATGCCAAGGTGCAACTTTACTCAGCATCACAGGGTTTTTCCTCAAACCAACTGGCTGGCTGCGATCGTGCTGATTCTCTAAGCGTGACAGCTTGTAGTTCGTCATATTCCCGGATCTGCCGATCATATCTTGTCTTAGCTAAGGCGTTCTGCTACTATGGGTAGCTAAATTAGGTTTTCCCGTTCAACTCACCATTTCGCGTGGGTCAGCACCCCCGGCTGAAGCACGGGGGCTTCGTGCCCCCCTTTCAGGTAGCTGACCAGCTATAGCCTTAACTGGCTCCGTGAGCGAGCAAGAGTTAAAGTTCCTACCCTGGAATGCGTGCTAGTTCCAGGCTCATGAACCGAATCGTTAAACATCTCTAAGGGGTTAAGGACGTGCGATTTGGATAGTACCGACTCTGAACATTGGCGTTCGCGCAGCGTGCGCGTTAGCGCAAGCGCAAACATTACCCCGCAAGGGAGTCGGAGCCAACCATAGCTCCATGGAGGGGCAACCATACCCCTCCACCCCGCAAAGGGGTGCTGGCGGCGGTCAGCCGCTTGAGTCGGTTTTCCTCTCCGTGATCAATCACGGAGCTTCCAACCCTCCCAGGAGTTTTACGTGGAAAAAAAAGTTAGACATTTTTTGGAAAGTATGCTATTGTACATAATCAGGAGGTCTCTTCCCCCAAAAATGCGGATAATTTAGGCATCGGTGCGACATCGCGTGAGGGGAAAACCCGAAAAGTTCTTTAAGATTTCAAAAATTGAAGAGGTATTATGAGCCAAAAGGTTATACACCCGATGGATAAGTTTCAGCGTCAGGTGCATTCCCTAGTGAAGTCTGACATTGTTAAGCCTGAAGATAGCCTGTGGAAAATAGCACTGCTATTTGGGGATAAGTGGAAGTATTGGAAAGCAGAACTGATTGAATTCGGTTTTTCCATGCAAGATCCGATTAGTGAACTGTTGGCTGTTGATGTTTGGGATGAAGAATAAAACTCTGTGAAGCGTTAACATTTTGGTAAGCATTTAGCGAGGGCATCAGCCAAGTCTGTCGCGGTCTGATAGCGATCGCGAGGGGTATATTTAGTTACCCGTTTAATTACCTCGCGTAAGTCCGGGGCAATAGTGGGAATGCGATCGAGATCAAATCCGTATTCTTGGTCTTGTTTCCCGATATAATTTAGGGGACTCTCACCAGTCAATAAAAAAATCAAAGTCGCACCGATCGCATATAAATCCGACTGAGTGAGTGGCTGTCCCCTATCCTGTTCTGGTGCGCTATAACCTTCCGCCCCAATACGGGTTTCTAGGGGGGTACCAATTTCCTTAACCGCGCCAAAATCGAGGACAATAATCCGGCGATCGCGATGGCGCACCATCAGGTTAGCCGGTTTAATATCCCGGTGGATGATAGGGGGTTGTTGGGTATGGAGATAATCCAAAACTTCACAGGCTTGGATCATGTATTTAATCGCCATTGTCGGCGTTAGGGGTCCACTTTGATCAACTTGTTTTTCCAGATCCTGACCGTGAATCATCTCCATAACTAAATACTTTTTACCCCCATCCACAAAAAAGTCATAAAACTTGGGGACTCCCTGATGATTAAGGGATTTAAGAGTTCTAGCCTCCCGTTCAAACAATTCTTGCGCCTTAGCTATCTTAGCCATATCTGCATTCATCTCCTTGAGTACCACCAAAATGGGGATTGGTTTTCCGGAATGAGTCTGAGGCGCATTAGCCTTGCTATTATTGCTATCCCAGGCTAAAGAGGTGGTTCCCATACCTCCCTGACCAACGGTTCGCAAAATCTGATAAGTTCGGATACTCCGTTCAATCTTGATTGGCCAGCCGCAGTGAATACAGAATAGACTATCTGGTAGATTACCATCATGATTACAATTAGGTTTATTAATAACCACAGGGGGAGGCGGTGGAGGTTGTTCAATGGCGACCTTCAGTAAGGGTCCACCCTTAGCCAATTCTAATAAAGCGCCATCAGTCAAAGGTCCCTGGGTCGCTAAAATACCATTAACAAAAGTGCCATTAGTTCCCCGGCTATTGAACATCCACCGAGAATTTTGGGTAGTAGTAGATCTTTGTAAATCGAGATGGTATCGAGAAACCAAGGGATCGACAACCACGACGTGATTATCGGGAGCGCGACCAATTTTAACTAAAGGCTCCGTTTGAAACCGCCATTGTTGAATGGGGTTGGTTCGAGTGCCATCAAGTAGGGTCAATGTCAAGATATCGGACATAATTAGAGTTAGTCTCTGTGATGCGCTAGGACTCGAATAGCGATCGCGGTAATGTTGTCATGGCCGTTGTGTTCGTTAGCTAAATCAATCAAGCCATCAACTCCCCGATCTAAACTAACTTGAGAATCAATCAAAGGTTGGATATGAGTGTGACAATAGGTTTCGACTAAATCATTATCTGTCAACCCATCAGAAGCCAGCAGTAGCAAAGTATCCTCAGTGATATCCCAAAATCTGACATCTGGTTTTAAATACTTGCTATCCCTAGGTCCCAAGGCTTGGGTAAGTTGATAAGCGTCAGGACGGGTGTAGGCGATTTCTGGGTCTACACCCCTAGCAATTTCCCGCTGTCCGACTTCGTGATCAACAGTCATTTGTCGCAAACCTTGACTGCGGGTAAAACTGTAAAGGCGACTATCTCCCACATGAGCGATCGCCACCTGAGTATTAGCTACAATCACTAATACCAAAGTAGTTCCCATGCGACCACTACCAGAACGAGTCCCCTGCATATTAACCCTATAGATAGCCTCATTAGCCTCAGCGATCGCATTTAAGATTAATTGTTCCGAGGGTAAACTATCACTATCAGCCCAGTGAGTCTGAAAATATTCTTTCAGGCTATGTACAGCCATGCGACTAGCCACCTCTCCCCCCGCGTGTCCACCCATACCATCACTTATGATATATAAACCACGAGCATAGAGAGTCTGACTACCGGGGATTTCCTGACGCTCTAACAAAGTTTGCAGACCAAAGCAGTCCTCATTTTGCGATCGCTCTTTTCCCACGTCTGTACGACCACAAGCCTGTAAATCCAACAACTGAGGCAACCTAGGAACCGTTGGTGCATCTCCAATTTGCCCTGAAGATCCTGTAATCGGCACATCTGTCTGTAGACGAGTTACAGACGATCGCTGAGGTTCTGTTGTCCGTTGCTCTGGTGGTGTCAGTCCTGCCATAATTTCATCTAACTTTAAGCGTAATTGTTCAACCCCTTCCAATTTGCCCTCCCGTAGATCCCGCAACATTTGGGTAATCGAACCCATCAAAGTCCGTCCAGATAATTTAAATAGACTTTGCCAAAGTTGTCCCAAATCCCCCAAAGTCGGCAATTTTTCCGGGTCATCAGCATAAAGTTGTTTAATAAATAAACTGCCGGGAGCAGTGCCAGAAATTGCCAAATTATCCAACCGCAATAAACTTTGGCGATAGTGACCAGGCTCGAGAACTTCCCAGAGTTGCGCCATCTGTTGTAACCAAGCCACAATTTGTTGAAGTGGAGTCTGGATATCGTGCCACTTTTGTTCAAAATCCGGCAAATCCGAACAATCTGGCAACAACACGATCGCCTGATCTGCTTCTTCCCAGGCATCATGGACCTTGGGAAAATGTTGGGGGTAGCTATAGTATAAATCCCAATACACTTGCGCCGCCGGAATTAGCAAAGCCGACCTATTTTGGGGATCATCGGGAGTCAACTGCAAAGCCTCCAGGGGAGAGACCTGCAAAGGTTTACAATCCAACACCCGCACCCTTGCCATTTCCCCCAACTGTAAACTCACTCGGGGTTCTAGCAGTTTATATCGTCCTTGGGAATCCAAATAAACCGGTTTATCCACCACAGTAGCTTCTTCAGACGTATCAACTTCAGCCATAGAAGTCGAGGGGGGGGATAATTCCGTATCCGTCGAGAGCAAATCCCGATCTCCGATCTGTTCAGCATTAGACATCTGCAATAATCCCTCCTCCTCATGCTCATCAGAGAGTGACACAGCCATAGAATCATCCCCTACCGTCTCCAAAACCGAATCCGTATCATAGTCCTGAGCTAACATCAGACTAGACTCTGTTGATGTCACCTCAGCAGCAGATAGAGTAGTGATCACATCCCAATTTGAGGACATCTGATCCTGAACGCCATCAACTCCACCCATGAGGTGATCAAAGTTATCTGTAGCCGCCAAGTTTGGGGGTATTTCTTGGGGTGGCGATTCCTGAGCTGGCTTCTGGCACAATATAACCGCCTGCCACACCTTCCCAGTTTTAGCCCCACAGTTCCAACAATTTAGCTGATCAAGGGAAACTTCGCAGCTACACTGAGGACAAAACAGAAAACTCAAAGATGTGCCACAGCTTTGGCAAAATTTATGATGGTCTGGGTTTTCAAACTGACATTGGGGACAAACAAGCATTTTTGGGGTTCCCCGCGCGCAATTATTTCCATTTTGACATATTCCCGACACTAACCCGAAAGTTAGCGCCGGATTTTTCCGACCCTCGCTAAGTTCAGCAGAAGTGGGTTGGCGACCCTAAATCAGGCTCCTTGATTAGATTCTAACTCAAACCAGGCTCTGAGAACTTCTGCAACCGTCCAGGCTTGAGCAAAACATCCGCGCGGAGACATGGGGGGATCGCCGTCAAAAATTTCGCTGAGGGTGCCGAGTCCATGAGCATTGAGGTGATCTGCCATGGGTGCTAAAAATGACTGTGCTTGAGAGCGCGCGCCGTAGACCCGAAAATGAGCCAATGCAAAGGGGCCTAGTAGCCATCCCCAAACAGTTCCCTGATGATAGGCTCCATCCCGTTGTAACACATCACCACCATAGACACCCTGATATTTCGCATCTTCCGGCGACAGACTGCGAAGACCATAAGATGTTAGCAGTTTCTGGCTACAGATATCTACTACCTGACGTTGTTGTGGCGGCGTGAGTAGGGAACTATAGCCGACTTTCCCTAATTGAGACAGAGATATGGCGAAAATTTGATTAGGTCGCAGGGAGCGATCGTCTCCGTCGGGAGTGTCCAGAACATCATAACAGTAGCCTGCCTGTTGATTCCAGAATCGGGAGAAGCCGTGGGCCGTTTTTTTTGCCCAGGTTTCATAGTCCTGACTGGGTTTATCTAATATTTTGGCAATGCGGATCATTACCTGTAGGGCATGGTACCACAGGGCATTAACTTCGATGGGTTTACCGACTCGTGGTGTGACTACCCAATCGCCTACTTTCGCATCCATCCAGGTTAGTTGTGAACCGGGTTCTCCTGCATAGAGTAGTCCGTCTTCTGGATCAACTTTGATATTATAGCGGGTCCCTTGATGATGCCAATGGATCATCGAATCTAAGACCGGGAAAAGTTCTGCTAATAAGTTAATATCTAGGGTATGGTCGAAATAGGCGCGGATGGCTTCAAAATACCAGAGGGTGGCATCGACCGTGTTATAGTCTGGGGTCTCGCCTACTTCTGGGAATCGGTTGGGCAACATTCCGCGATCAACATAATGGGAAAAGGTTTGTAAAATCGTGCGAGCAATATCTGCGCGTCCGGTAGATAGGGTCAAACCGGGTAGCGAGATCATCGTGTCTCGTCCCCAATCTCCAAACCAGGGATAACCAGCAATGATAGTTTTTCCTGGGGTTCCGTCTTTTAGAGTGCGATCGACTATAAACTGATCTGCAGCTAGTATCAGTTGAGTTATCCAATCTGGTGTCTGTGGTGCGGGTGACTTATACTCCAATAAGATGCCGTCTTTTTGGCGCTTTGCCTCTAACTCCGTCATCATATCCAGATTGGGATCAGCTTTGGTGCTGGCAATCACAGTTACCGCGCTACCCGGTGTCAAAGTTGTGTGTAAAGTACAAGCATGGAGGTGGTCTTCCGTCCAGTCCATCCCTCGGTAACGTTCTATTGCCAAATCATATCCATAGTACCAAGGATTACCCGGCGTAGAAATCATTACCTCTTCCTCCCCACTTCCCTGGGTGAACAGATATAGGGGGCTAGTATCCGGGAATAATCGAATCTCTACCCCTTGTGATCTGGATTTAATATCCATCTGACAGTTATTCCCATGATTGGCATGAGTATTGTAGTGGTGATCCCGATGATTGACCATCGCTTTGAGCGACAAACTTATCGCTTTTGTAGCCCGGAGTAAGGTATATTGGACATAGGTTGTATTTTCACCTGGTTTCATCCATATTCGTTTTTCTAGCAAAGCATCTCCACAAGCAAAGTCCCACACGGGAATAGTCCCCTCTAGTCTGAAGTGTTGAATATGCTTGAAACCTTCGGGATCTACTTTGCCGTCAGCCCACCTATTTGTATAAATTGGAAAAAATTGCTCATCATAGCTCACTGTTTCATCTAACTTGGTTAATAACAGGGTTCGATTGAGAGGAGGATTTAAAGCCGCTATCATTAATCCATGATAACGGCGGGTCAACAGTCCGCTGACCGTCCCCGCACCATAACCCCCAATACCATTAGTGATTAACCACTCTCGACATTCACTTGAGTTCAGATAATTGCAAATTTCTCGACCAAATGCTAAAACCATGTTCTATCTTGAATTTCTGTGGTGTAGATTACTTAAATGTATTATAATCTATCTTTAAAGAAAAATTAAATTAATTCAGATGCCCATGTAATGAGTAATAATATAACTTACCTAGACCATATCTGGTGTGGTTATTAGTATACCCACCATAATCTGGATGGTTAATGTTCCTACTGATTGGGGAAATGTATTATGTATAAGCTCTGTTGTTTCGACCTTTGACAGTACCCTAAAAACTTAGGATTGTGCTTTTTTATACCTCAGTTCATTTTTAACCTTTGATAATCACTAACTTTTGGGGAATATATGCAGGAGAAGTCGGGTCTAAAAACACAAAAAATTAAATCATCAATCATCAATGGTTCTGCCCTCGGTTTACTATTGATTAGTACAGTTATTGCTATCCTGAGTTTAATTCCTCTATATAATCGACTTAAAAACAATAAGGAAAAACAACTTATTTTTGAGAGTCAAAACAGTGTATCAATTATTAATAACTTGATTGATGAATATTTAGATAAATCATTAAAAATAAGTCAAAAACCAGGCATTGGTAGAACCATTAATGCTGAGGTACTCACCGATATTTCTCCGCAAGCCCTAGAAAATACCCGGGAAATGTGGCAAGATTTATTGGGGGATTATCTGACGGGAATTGCCTATATAAATGAGCAAAAAACGGTAATTTTAGCAGTAGGTCAATCCATACCAATAGAATTTTTAAATAAGCATAGATTTTCTACGGTAACAGGAGATATTATCGGTCTATTTGAAATTGATAATATTCCCCATATTCTGATTGAGAAGCATGGGACATTTAACGGCAGCCATTTATTTTTATTTAATTTATCACATCTGCGCCAAAAAATCAGACAAAAAGCCACTTTTTATCATTCAAATTACTTAGAATTGGCGATTTTAAATAATCATGAATTGAAGCCTATTTTGATTGACTATAATCAACCAAATCAGGTAATATCGGCACTGAGTCAACAAACGGATATTTTAGAAATTATCAAAAGAAATTACCAACGCGGAAATCAAACGGGGGGGCTATGGTGTAATTCCTGTGATGCTTTCATCGCCTACAGTCCGATTCGCAATCTGGAAGCATCATTAATTATGGGTGAAAAGAAACGGCAACTCTACAGCCCGGTTTATCGCCAGATTTTACTATTATCGGGAACGATGATGCTATTTATCATGGTGGGAACAGCCTGTTTAGTGGTGATTATACGTCCCCTAACTAATCAAATTAGCCAAGAAATCTGGGAACGCCATAAAGCGGAGGCGGAATTAATTAAAGAAAAAAACTTTACCCAAACCTTACTAGAAGCTAATCCGGCTTTTTTTATAGTCCTAGATGTGGAAGGAAAAGTCAAATTCATGAATCCCTCGATGCTGAATACTCTAGGCTATAAGCAAGAGGAAGTGGAAGGGATGAACTACAGCGCCACATTTGTGCCGAAGGAAGAGGGAAAATCAGCGCCCTGGGTATTTGAATTAATGATTAATCGTCGCCTCCCCATACGCACGGAAGAAACTATGATCACGAAAGACGATCGCGAAATTATTGTAGAATGGTATGGTCGTGCGGTTTTTAATAAAGAAACAGATGAATATGAATATTTTGTGGGGGCTGGTTTAGATATTACCGATCGCAAACGCGCCGATGAAGAACTCCAACTACTTCAACAAATTACCCACGCTGTCAGCATCGCCGTAGATTTTGACTCAGCTTTAGCAGTGGCTTTAGATCTTCTTTGTCAAACCACAAGCTGGGAATTTGGGGAAGCATGGATTCCTAACCCTGAACAAACTCATCTGGAATATAGTTTAGTTAGCTATCAAGAAAAACCAGATTTCGCGGGTTTTTATGAACAGAGTAAAAAGTTTTTACTGGGTGTAAATGATGGTTTAGCCGGGAGGGTATGGGCTGGTCAAGAACCGGAATGGGATCGAGATATTTCTGAGGAATCTCAGGCTAATTTTTCCCGCTATTCTCTGATTAAACAATATGGGTTTAAAGCGGGGTTGGGTGTGCCGATTTTAGCAGATAATCGGGTGTTGGCGGTGTTAGTGTTTTTGATGTCAATGCCGCGCGAACAAGATAATCGCTTAGTTAAACTGGTGTCTTCAGTGGCTATGCAATTGGGTTCGGTATTTCAACGGAAGCAAGCAGAGGAGAAATATCGAGATATTTTTGAAAATGCTTTAGAGGGAATTTTTCAAATTGACCTACAAGGAAAGTATATTAGTGCTAACCCGGCTTTAGCTCAAATCTTGGGCTATGACTCTCAACAACAACTGTTGGTTAGGGGTAGCCAAATTAAGAATGTTTATGCTGATCCGGAAACTTATAATAGGTTTATTAATCTTTTACAAACTCGGGGTTCAGTTTCTAATTTTGAAGCCCAAGTTTATCGGCGGGATGGTGAAGCAATTTGGATCTGGCAAAATGCGCGGGCTATTTATAGCGATCGCCATAACCGTGTGCTTTACTATGAAGGGTCAATTATGGAAATTACCCACCTGAAAGAAACGGAAGCTAAACTGCGTCATAGCGCCTCCCATGACTCTCTTACCGATTTATGGAATCGGGCATTTTTCCTAGATAAATTAGATGATTCTATTAGAAAGTGTAAGACCCTAGATAATTATCAATTTGCTATTCTGTTCTTAGACCTGGATGGGTTCCAATTTATTAATGATAGCCTCGGACACGCCATCGGCGACCAACTGCTAATCGAGGTTAGTAAGCGGCTTACAGATTCTGTGGATTCACATATCCTCGCACGATTGGGAGGGGATGAGTTCACGATTTTATTAGAAAATATTAGGGATATTCAAGAGGCGATCGATGTGGCGGAAAGGATTCAGGAATCCTTAAAATTGCCGATATTCCTCGAAAAAAATCAGATTTTTACGGGTGCGAGTATTGGTATTGTTGAGGGTAACTCTAATTATCAAAGTTCTCCAGAGGTATTAAGAGATGCAGATACGGCCATGTATCGCGCTAAAAGGCAAGGAAAAGGCTGTTATGTGGTTTTTGACTCGACGATGCGAACCAATGCTCTGCGGCGCTTATACCTGCAAACCCAGCTACGTTTAGCGTTACAAGAACAACAGTTTGAGCTGAACTATCAACCTATTATTGAACTATCGACGGGGACTATTGCAGGATTTGAGGCTTTATTGCGTTGGGACCACCCCCAAGAGGGTTTGATATCCCCGGCTGAGTTTATCCCCATAGCTGAGGAAGCGGGTTTAATTGTTGATATTGGGGAATGGGTATTGCGACAGGCTTGTTTTCAGTTAAGCGAATGGAAAGAGAAATTTGCGGTTTATTCTAATTTGATGATGAGTGTTAACCTGTCTTCTCAGCAATTTACTAATGATTTAAGTCGGCGCATTAGCAAGATTTTAGTTGAGACGGGGGTGGCGGGTTCGGAGTTAAAATTAGAGATTACAGAAACGGCGATTATGAATGACCCGGAATTAGCGATCGCCACTTTACAACAACTCAAACAACAACAAATCAAAATTTGTATTGATGACTTTGGTACAGGTTACTGTTCGTTGGGTTATCTGCATAAATTCCCAGTAGATATCCTCAAAATTGACCGCTCATTTGTTAGTCAAATTCCCGAAGGTGAGGATAAGCGGGAAATTGTCCGGGTCATTGTGGCTTTGGCTGAAAGTCTGAAGATGGATGCGATCGCCGAAGGTATTGAAACTGCCGAACAACTCCACCATTTACAGAATTTTAAGTGTAAATATGGACAGGGTTATTTTTTCTTCCGTCCCCTCAATTGTCAAGCGGTAGAAGCATTATTAAACCATGATCAAAGGGGATTACCACTACCTGCCCAATTTTAACCAAATTTTAAGAATTTGACCGCCAATAGCGATCGCGTATCTGTTGCTGAATCTGATTTAACTGTGGTTGAGATAAAGCCATATTCTCAGCTTGTAACCAATTAATTAAATCCCCCACTAAAGGAACCCCCAAACCTAAATCTTGGAGTTGTTGACTTTGACTAAAAACGGCTTCTGGTGTACCTTGAAAAGCCAGTTTTCCCCTATCAAGTACCAAAACCCAATCCGCCCAGGCTTCGACAAAATCCAAATTATGAGTAGCGATAACCACAGTAGTTCCTCGCTGTTGAATCTGATTTAATAAGCAGTGAAAATTAGTAACTTGATAGGAGTCAAGATAAGCCGTAGGTTCATCCAAAAACAAGAGTTGTGGCTGCAACACCATTATATCAGCAATTGACACCCTTTTTTTCTGCCCCAAACTCAGATAATTAATCGGGAAATCCGCCAAACCCACTAAATCAAATTCAGCCAAAATTTGGCGCACCCGTTGAGCAATTTCTGAGGTAGATAAACCCAAATTACACAAGCCATAGGAAATATCTTCTGACACGGTAGTTGCTACTAACTGCTGTTCAGGATTTGGGAACACTAAACCCACCTTTTGGCGCAATTGATTCAACCATCGCCGTTTATATTGTAGCGGTTGACCTCGCCAACTAATCACCCCGGACTGAGGACGATATAACCCATTAGCTAATCGAAATAAGGTAGTTTTTCCGCAGCCATTACGTCCAATGACAGCATAACGCTGATATCTACCAAATTGACAAGTGATATTTTCCAGAGTTGGCTGCTGACTACCGGGGTAAGTATACTGAACATTATCAAATTCTAGTAACTCAAATTCCGATGACATACAACCATCCAATAATCACCAATAATAGTAGACAACCACAACATCCTTCCCAGGTATATCGAGGGTTGGATTGATGGCGAGAAACCGACCAAACCCGCAACTCTCCGTTAAACCCCCGCGCGGTTAATCCTAAACAAATTTGTCGATAATTTTCTAGGGTTTGTTGGAGTAGTTGACTGGTGACAATTCCTAAACTGCGGATTGTAGTTTTCCAGTCACCATAACCGATACGAACCTGTTGAGCGATTAATAATTGACTAGCGGTTTCAGTTAACATAAAAATAAACCGATACATTAACATTAATAGTTCTGTGATTAAACTGGGACAGCCAATCTTACGGAAAATTCTAATGATTTCGACGAAGGGGGTAGTGAGTAAAAGAAAATACATACAGGAGCTTAAAACTAGGGAGCGAGTTAGTAGAAAACCAGCTTGTTGCATTCCTTGATTACTGAAATATATCAAGATATTACCTAGGTTAAATTCCCAGATAATATCAGTTTTAATTAATTCAATATTAGCTGAATTAACCACCCCCAATAGTAAGGCGGGAATGCTAGTTAACCAAAAACTGAAGGGGATGGCTTGCAATTTCAGATAAATTCCTAGGGGAATTTTAGCGTAAATCACGACCCAAATTGTCACCCAAATGGTGATCAATATTTGCAGGAGGGGGGGAGCCGCCAAACTGAGACAAAACAGGATGGCGGCAAAGGCTAACTTATGTTCTGAGGGTAAATACCTTAACCGATTGGTATAGGCGATCGCATCAATTTGATGGTACATTTAGGATGAGCGATTTTTGCCTTGTTTACGGCCTTTATATAAGCCAATCACATAGCCGACGATACCCGCACCAATAGCAGCTTGAGAAACAAATAACAGGCTCTCAATTTCGCCACTGGGAACTTCTAAGATAGGTTCAAACCAGGGTTGATAATTGGGTTGAATTTCGCCGATGAGATTTTCGGCTTGTTCATCGGCTCCCTCATAATCTCCTCGGATAAAAATTAGCGGCGTTACCGATAAAATAACGACAGCTAAAATCATCCACAAATTGCCATTTTTTACAGGTTTATCAGAAGTTGGTGTCATGATTTTACTTAGCTATTAGCTTTCCCAATTTTCAAGGTTTGCAGTTCTTCTGAGGCGTAGGACTCTAACCAATTCCAAACTACCAGCGTTAATAGTCCCTCACTAATTGATAGGGGAATTTGAGTGACTGCAAAAATCCCCGCAAATTTGATAAAGGAAGCCATAACCCCCCCAGAAGCAGCCGGAAAAGCTACGGCTAACTGTATGGAGGTAATTAAATAAGTGGCTAAACTTCCCAAGGCTGCTGCGAAGAAAATACCTAACTTTTGTTGGTTAAATTGGCAGAATAGTTGATAAATGCCATAGGCAACCCAAGGGCCGACAATCGCCATAGAAAATACATTAGCTCCCAAGGTAGTTAAACCGCCGTGAGCGAGTAATACGGCTTGGAAAAGTAGGACTAAACTGCCTAAAACTGTCATCACTGACGGTCCGAATAAAACCACTCCTAATCCGGTTCCGGTGGGGTGAGAACAACTCCCTGTAACTGAGGGGATTTTTAGAGCTGACAGGACAAACGTAAAGGCTCCTGCTAGGGCAATTAATAGCTTTAGTTCGGGGTTGTTTCGGGTAATTTTGGTGAGTTTTTGAAAACCAATAACCCAGAAAGGGATGATTAACACCCACCAAAAAATTGACCAGGTAATAGGTAAAAAACCTTCCATAATGTGCATTGCTTGAGCTGGAGTGGCTGCACCTATTACCAAATAAAATGTTAACCCAATCATGGCGATTAGGTGTATCATTCGATGATTTTTGCTCATCTGTACCTCGCAGATTTGTGAGTGAGAAATAACTATAGGCGGGCATCCTGACTCACAGATGGGGTGGACAAATTAGCCGGAAATCTGATTACAGTTGCGGGACAGCGCCGGATTTACACCGAACTTTCCCCATTACTCCTAGTGGCTGTTCCCCACTAGAACCTATAGTTGGCGCTATTGTATCATGTGTAGGTCAACAGTGAACCAAGCTGGCAAATATTTAATTAAGTTTGCTCTCGCCTGGCCCAATATTGTTGGACGGCTTGGACGTTATACCAATTTAAAAAAATCCGAGAAATTTCTAAGGCTAATTGAGGCTGACCACGATTAATTAACCACTGTAAAAAATGCGCCATGGTCCTTTCATTGAGTTGACCTCTTAGGGATAAAATGCCCCAGAGTATCCGATGCAAAATGGTCATTTGAATCATCATTTTGACTGACCAGGTAGGATGTTTTTGATAGAAAACTACCCCCATTCTGCCTCTTTGTTTTTCTTTTTCAATTAGGGCGGGTATTTGGTCTAAGTTAAAGGGGGGATGCCAATGATATCCGACGGCGGCGGGGCATTTGATTAATTTTAAGCCTAATTTTTTTAGCCTAACTCCTAGTTCCAGGTCTTCCCAACCATAAAGCTGAAATTTAGGGTCAAATAATCCGGCTTCGATTAGCCAATGGCGGGCGATCGCCACATTTCCGGTGGCAAAATAAGCGGCAGAAAAATCGGTGATTTTATAGGGTTCTGTGGTGGGATTTTCAAAATTGCAGGTATTCACAACTCGACCATAGGTAAAGATGCGATCGCTTTTTTGAGAGTTGGCAATTAAGGCGGTAGCGTGAGCGGCAAGAAAGCTATCAGTTACCACCAAATCACTATCGATAAAAACAATCAGATCTCCCCTCGCCTGTTCAACTCCCAAATTTCGCGCCGCCGCTGGTCCCTGGTGGTCTTGCTGGTAGATGCGAAGATGGGGAAATTCGAGGGTGTTAGTTCCCAACCATTCCACAGTCCCATCAGTGGAACCATCATCGACTAACACCACCTCATAGCCAGTCACGGCGGCGCTATAGGTTTGATTTTCCAATGCTCTCAGACACTTCTGTAAAATCGGCAAACGGTTATAGGTAGGGATAACAACGCTAAAAAACATATATTTTCTGGGACAGTTGGCGATGCTCTGCAACTATAACCTAATTGTTACAGCCTTACTTTTCAATGGTGGCGATTGGGGTGATAATGAAATGTTTGTTGATCTAGGAGCTTTGGTAGATTATGGGTCGCGCTGAAAAAGCTGTACTTGCCTACTCTGGTGGTGTAGATACCTCTGTCTGTATTCCTTATCTCAAAAATGAGTTTGGGGTAGCTGAAGTAATTACTGTGGCGGTTGACTTGGGACAAGGTGATGAACTAGGACCAGTGAAACAAAAGGCCCTCGACTCTGGCGCGAGTGAGTCTTTAGTGATTGATGTACAACAGCGATTTGTACAGGAGTTTGCTTTTCCGGCTATTCAAGCTAATGCTTTGTATGAGAACCGCTACCCCCTGGCTACGGCTTTAGCACGTCCTTTGATTGCTCAGGTTTTGGTGGAAGTTGCCGAAAAATACGGAGCAGATGCGATCGCTCACGGTTGCACGGGAAAAGGCAATGATCAGGTCCGCTTTGATGTCTCTATCGGCGCTCTCAACCCTAATATTAAGATTTTAGCTCCGGCTAGGGAATGGGGTATGAGTCGGGAAGAGACGATCGCTTATGGGGAAAAATTTGGCATTTCCTTCCCCGTTAAAAAGTCTTCCCCCTACAGTCTCGATCGCAACTTGCTTGGTATGGCGATCGAAGCTGGACCTCTGGAAGACCCCTGGGTTGAACCCCCAGAGGATGTCTATGGGATGACTAAAGCGATCGCTGATACTCCTGACCAGCCAGAATATTTAGAAATTGGCTTTCAATCTGGCATTCCTGTTAGCCTCAATGGGGAAGCACTCAACGGCGTTGACCTCATCTCTCGCTTAAATGCGATCGCCGGAAACCACGGTATCGGACGCATTGATATGATCGAGAATCGTTTGGTAGGTATTAAATCTCGGGAAGTTTACGAATCCCCTGCCATGGTTGTACTCATTCAGGCTCACCGAGATCTTGAAAGTCTGGTTCTCACTTCTGATGTCACCCGCTATAAACGCGGTATTGAGGAAACCTATAGCCAAATTGTCTATAATGGCCTCTGGTTTAGTCCCCTCAAAGGTGCGATCGATGCCTTTATCAAACAAACTCAAGAACGGGTCAGCGGCACTGTACGGGTCAAACTGTTTAAAGGCAATTGCAACATTGTCGGTCGCCAGTCTGACAAATCCCTCTACAGCCTTGACCTGGCTACTTACGGTTCTGAAGATGTATTTGACCACAAAGCCGCCGAAGGATTTATCTATGTTTGGGGTCTTCCCACTCGCGTTTGGTCCGAAAAAATCAGAGAGTAAGATTTAATTGTCAATTATTGGGGCGGGTTCTACAGTTAAGTCAGCACCCCCGGCTGAAGCACGGGGGCTTCGTGCCCCCCGCTTTCAGGTAGCTGACCAGCTTAAGCCTTAACTGGCTACGTGAGCGAGCAAGAGTTAAAGTTCCTACCCTGGAATGCGTGCTAGTTCCAGGCACTAGAACCAAATCGTTAAACAGTTCTAAGGGGTTAAGACAGTGCGATTTGGAAAGTACCGACTCTGAACATTAGCGTTCGCGCAGCGTGCGCGTTAGCGCAAGCGCAAACGTTACGAGCAATCAGAACAGACGCAACAATGTCTAACCATATTTTCGTTTTAGATACCAACCGCAAGCCCCTGACACCGTGCAAGCCAGGGATGGCACGATCACTGCTCAAAGCCGGGAAAGCATCGGTATTTCGACGCTACCCATTCACCATTATTCTAAACAAGGAGGTTGACGCTAATCCTGAACCCCTCGAACTCAAATTAGACCCAGGCTCTAAAGTCACTGGAATTGCCTTGAAGCAAGGGAATCATATTATCTTTGCTGCCGAGTTGCAGCACCGAGGACAGCAGATTAAAGAAGCATTGCTCTCTCGTCGTCAACTCCGACGTTCTCGACGAAACCGCAAGACCCGATATCGACCAGCTCGGTTCTTGAATCGGACTCGTCCCGAAGGTTGGTTAGCTCCCAGCTGGCAGCATCGAGTAGATACTCTAATGACCTGGGTTCACCGATTTCGTAGACTTGCCCCAGTTGGCCGCATTACCCAAGAGCTAGTACGGTTCGACCTGCAATTGATGGAAAACCCTGAGATTTCAGGTGTTGAGTATCAGCAGGGAGAATTACAAGGCTATGAAATCAGGGAATACCTGTTGTTCAAGTGGGGCAGAACCTGTGCTTACTGCGGGGCTCAAAATGTACCACTTGAAGTTGAGCAGATCCAGCCTCGGTCTAAGGGTGGCTCTGACCGGGTTTCTAACCTGACGATGGCTTGCCACTCATGCAATCAAGCCAAAGGCAATGGAGACATTCGGGATTTTTTATCGGGCCAGCCTGATGTCCTGAGTCGTCTTCTCAGGCAGGCCAAATCACCCCTTAAAGATGCGGCTGCCGTTAACTCGACCCGATGGGCCTTGTTCAAGGCTCTCAAAGCAACAGGACTCCCAGTTACCACAGGAACGGGCGGACAAACGAAGTTCAATCGACTGAGGCTCAACCTACCTAAAGCTCACTGGCTTGATGCTGCCTGTGTTGGACCAGTCGAATCACTCGAAGTTCTGACTTCAAAACCGTTGCTGATTTTAGCAAAGGGGCATGGAACCCGTCAGATGTGCGGGACGAATAAGTACGGATTCCCCACTCGTCACCGCTCCAGGAGGCAAATTCATAAAGGCTTTCAGACTGGCGACATGGTGACGGTACTGGTCACAGCGGGGAAGAAAATTGGCTCATATCTAGGACGGGTTCTCTGCCGTGCGTCTGGTAGTTTTGATATTACCACCGCTTCTGTACGGGTGGCAGGCATCAGCCACAAATACTGCCAACCCATTCACAGGAAGGATGGTTACGCCTATGCTTGAAAGATTGACGGGGACTAAAGTCCCCCTGTCGCGTTTCCTCCCCGGTCTAAAGACACGGGGCTTCCACGCTCCCAAGAGGTTTACGTGAAACTCGCCCACCCCCTACTTATGGGATTTTACATAAGTTTTGCTAATTCATACAACCAAATAGATTGTTTTTGGCAAAGATTGTTAAGAATTAATACAATTTTAGGGAAAATTGCTCGCCAAAAGTTGACGAGATTATGGGGGTTGTGGTTTGCTTACAGAAATTGCTACCAAGGGCTTTCTGTGTCTATTGGATAAAATAAAGCCCGAAACCCTGATTGTATCGCGGTTAAAATTATTCTCCCGGCAAAAATTTAAATTCACGATTCACGAGTTTTTCGGGAAAATACCTAGGCTATTTTTACCGACCTTGACAAAAACGACATTTTGTGCATACCCCCCAAAGCCATAAATAATAATGAGATCCTCACCCGAAATTGGGAGTTTAACCGAGTTGGAGGGTAGCGGGTGAGGAGGGGGAAAAGTTATAGCATCAGTGGTTTAAAACCATGTTTAATAGACATCCGACCAATCATATCCATTTTATCCAAAGTGATTTGATTTCGGCCCCAAGAAAAATTGGTATATATAGACTCAAATTCTAATAACATAGATTCGGCAAAACAGGCGAATAGCTGGCGACCGGGAACATTCATATTGACAATTTTCATAATTTTCCAGTCAATATCTAAAGCGTGTTCCACAATGCCCCCAGACAGGACATGAACACCGGGACTTTGAAACTTAGTTGCCATATTTTTAGGGTAGCCCCCATCAATCAACAAACAAGGTTTTTTCAAAACTTCCGGGTCAATTTCCACCCCCTGTGGCATACTAGCGACCCAAACCACGATATCAGCCTGGGGTAATGCTTCATCTAAAGCCATAATTTTACCCCGTCCCAATTCAGCTTGTAGGTTTTGGAGTCTTTGGCGATCGCGAGCAATCAATAGTATTTCAGCCACATCAAGTCTGCCATTTAGCCACCGACAGACCGCACTGCCAATATCTCCGGTAGCGCCACAAACAGCCACAGTAGCCTTAGACAAATCTATTCCCAATTTCGGCGCTGCTTGTTCCACTTGACGGCAAATAATATAAGCCGTGTGGGTGTTTCCGGTAGTGAAGCGCTCAAACTCCAACTTAATGTTGCGAATTCTACCCAGTTGATCCAAATTAAATCTCTCCAAAATAATCGAAGAAAAACCCCCCAAAGCCGTAATATTAATGCCATTTTTTTGAGCATGAGCCATAGCATTAATAATTTTGCGAGTAGCAGCTTTCATGCGGTTAGTAGCCAACATTTCGGGTAAGAAGCAAGACTCTACATACCTACCCTCAATTACCTGACCCGTAATACTTGTTACCTTAAGATCCTCAACAATTACGGGTGGTGCGCTGCACCAAAAATCCAGACCTTGATCAGCATATTCTGCATAACCCAAATCCCGAGCTACAACCTGGGCGTGTTCCAAACTGGTAAGATGACCGATGAGACCAAACATGATTCGATTGAGTTATTTTTGAGTTAACATCCTCTTGGGGGAGGCTATTTTATTTACCCATCTCCCGGCACGAGCTGTATGAGTCGATGCCGGACCATAGAAATTAATTTTACCTGCAAAGGAGCAGGTTTGCTTGTGATTTTATGTTTAATCTTATCACCAACCTGCCCATAGTGCCAGCAATTCCGAATAAAGCTCTCCCCACCGGCTCCGGCGCGAGGTGGGGGTGTCATAATGCTAATCCCGGACTCGCCTGAGTGCTACATTTAACCTTCTCAAACCTGTATAAAACTTATTAAAGCTTTACGCCGATTGAAAAAGTATCGCATTGTCTTGGAAGACAACGGCAGTAGCCGGCAAAGCACGAAGCATAATGTTTCGTGCGCCTACCCAGTCACGGGGTGCTGTATAGCCGCAATTAGGACATTTCAAAACCTTACTTCCCCCTAGTTTCTCATGGATTTGACCACAATGGGGGCAGGTTTTAGAGGTATAACTTTCCTTCAGCGCGGACAACTAAAACACCTTTTCTTTCTGCTTGTTGCATGAGACGTTTAGAAAATATGTAGTGACTCCAAGTTAACAAGTGTCTCGCTGACTTAGAGTTGAGCTTTCTACGATATTTGACAACCATTTCACTCGAATTAAAAGTAGGAAGAAAGATAAGTTTATAGTGATTAACCAAGACATGAGCGACTTTCTTATGTAAATCGTCCACTAGCTTACGAATACGCTCGCGCATTCGATGAGAAGCTTTACGCATTCGATATCGTTTTCGTTTGATTTGACATTGACTAATCTGGCTCATTAACACGTCTACATGGTAGCAAAGGCGATTGATTTTGCTAATATCATTAGTGGCAAATTCAGTAATTGATTCACCATCATAACCCACCAAAAAGGAGCGAAGGCCAGGAGCTAAAGCCATAACTCGCTCTGGCTCTGTTGTTTCCCGCTCTTGATGCTCTGGAAAACAACCATACCATTTACCCCTTGCGTATTTTAGTTGTGTGACCTAAAGGCAATTCTTAGGTAGAGCTTGAGGTGAAGTAAAGGTTAAACCTTTAGTTAAACGGGGATACGTCCCTTTTTTAAAGTTATTCACCTTGAATTTAATGATTTGAGATGGTGCCCTACAGGACTTTAATTGGACTTTACCTTGGTTGACTTTGGCTGGTTTAAAAGCATCGAAAGCATCGGCTACTGCTTCCGGTAATTGATGTCCTGGTAAAGATTTTACCCATTCCGGTTTGTCACTATTTCTGACTAACTTTTGGCAGTCAAAACAGCTCCCTTGAACCCCTTGTTTCCAAGTAGCAATGGTCTGGTTATAAATCCACCTATAAGCTGCTAACCAACGTTTCCCAACGGTGTGTAATTCTTTACAAGGATACAATCTCACTTGGCTCAAACTGTTTGGAGTCATCTGGCTTGTCTGATGACGGGGTTTCTTTTTGAAGTTCTTGACGGGCTTGTTTTTCGTACTTTCGTAGTCCGTAAAGCCGAGCAGAGAAACAGTGGAGGATGGACAAGATATCGCTAACGAGTTCTTGTTCTGGAGAGAGACTCTTTTTCCTGAGAACCACGAGTTCACATCCACTTTTTGCACATAACCATTCAATGAGTGGAAATCCGAAACGGACCAGTCTATCGGCGTGAGCGATGACAAGTGTGCCGATATTTCCTTCGTATATTCGTTCCAATATAGCGAGGAACTTTCGCCGTTTAAAATTGAGTCCACTGCCAACTTCTGTAATAACTTCTGCTGTTGGGTATGCGCTGCGTAGAAATTCAGCTTGTCTAGTGAGGTCATCCTTTTGGGAATGGGTGCTGACTCTTGCGTAACAGACAATGCATGAATGTTTCTCGGCTTCTTCGATGATGTATCTTCGTTGGTTGCCAACGGTACGAACGGCTTTAATTGCGCCGAGTTTTTCCCATCTTCGCAAGGTGGCAACGCTGACGGAGAAGATTTCTCCGGCTTCCTTCGGTGTAACATATTTTGGCACTTTAACTCCGGTTATTGTGGTTGTTTGCATAGTACAAGGTTTTGGGTTTGTGTGTAGGTTTGAGTAAGTTTTTTGTTACTAGCAAGCACGTCTGGGCGCAGAAGCCTTTGTGAAGTTTCCCTCCTTTTCCCATCGTCATTAGGGCCCGCATTGCCACAGACTCGAGTCGCTGATATCGACGATCTATGTCTGGTCCAGGGTGAATTAATTCACGATGGATTACAGTGCCGTCAAAGGTTACGACTGTGACTGTTGCTGTGGTATTGATACCCAAATCAACCGCCACAACATTTTGATCCGGGTTCCGTTTCGCGCTGTACACAATGAAACGGAACGGAAAGATGACAAGCCTGGTCATTGAAAATCAGAGCGGGGGACAACATTTGGTAGCCGGGTATCTCATGGCGTTCCCGTAGTCCGGTAATCTGAACCCTTGTCCCCAGCCTAAAGGCATGGGGATTCTTGGGCTGAATCCTGCCTCCACTAACCCTCGTTAGTTTTGGTCTTACAGTTTCATGTCGTATCTGACTACACCTTTTACAGTAAGCACTCTTCAAGAATACTCCCCAAGCGTAAATCCGGGTATGCCCTACCCTATTTGATTTTGACTTCGCTCTGGCCATTTGGACTGACGATGAAAGATTTTCTACCAGTGATGGCTAGAGTTTTAGGGATTACGGAGTGTCTCTTGTTTCCGGCGTTCCCAAAGTCAACGAATTAAATTTATGTTCACACCAAGTCGCCCTAAAAGGACGAGGTTTTCAACCCATTTTTTCTGATAAGGCTATGACGACTAAGACTCTGGCGATCGCAGATCCCACCTGTTAGCGCGGTTCGGCTGCGATCAGTTCGGCGGAGCTCACCGACCGCACCGACCGTTTTTGTTCAAAATCTCAACCTGACTAAGTTAAACTCCTGCCAAACCATAAGCAGACATCCGCATAATATCGCGGGTAGTGAAACCAATATTGCTCAGAGCTTCCCCATAGGCAATCATGAAGTCCTCAATTAAGGCTTCTTTCTCCATTCCCAGGATACTGGCATCTTTTTCCACCTGGTTAAGCATTTTCCAGACCAGGGGTAGGTTTTGGCGGTTAGCTTCTTCTAGTTCAGCTTTGGACTCCTCAAAGTGAGCTTTCAGCCACTCCTCGCCAAAGTTCAGATGCTCGTACTCATCTTTAACCACGCCTTCGGTAATTTTGCGAGCAAAGGGATCAGCCACAGGGATATAGATGTTGTAAGCAGCGATCGCAAAACTTTCAATAATTAAAGATTGGATCAGCAAACAAGTCACCAACTTACCTTCAGCCGCCGCCTTTTGGAAATTACCATGAAGTTTAGCAAAGAACTCACGGCCAAAGTCCATGTCTGGGGTAACTTCCAGGTTGCGACCACAAGCCTGAAACCCTTTCTTATGACGCTTTTCCATTTTCGACAGACGAATTAGCTCTTCCCGTTCTTCAGGTAGCATTTCACCCAGTTTGATGTAATTATCAGATGCTTCCTGCTCACCTTCAATTACGATCGCATTAATCCGGCTATAGGCATCTTTATAGGTTTCGTTTTGAAAGTCCAGTTCAGTAATTGTTTCAAGCTGTGGCATAAATTAGATTTCTCCTGGTAACAAACAAATGAGCTGTTCTTGACACTCCCACGCCCCTTAACAGTGGAATTCTTGGTTCAGCGATCCGACTTACACATCTAACTCAAAAGCCAGATACCCAGAGGTCGATATCTGATACATTTACGCGACATTTATCCGGTTGTTCCCGGACAATGCGACGATAGCACTATTACCCGTTAAGGTAACAGAGGCGGTATCCCGCAAAGCTTTTAGAAAGATTCCAAAAGCACCGTTCCAGTCCCGTGGTAGAGTGAACCCCCACTCCGGACATCGGAACACTTTTGAGCCACCTAGCTGGGAATGGACATGACCACAGTGAGTACAGGTTTTGCTGGTGTATTCTTCGGTCACATCTACAACTGTTCAGTTATTTCCGCGCTTATGTCTCAGGGTTAGTTTGAATCGATAATGCGCCCATTTCAGCATGGCGCGGGCAGTCTTAGACCTGATTAGACGCTTCACCTTGGCAACCATATTGGAAGTCTCGAAGGGGGGCAAAAAAATCAGGCTGTGTTATGGGATGGCTAGGGATGCGACCCAATCAACCAAGGGGTTGAAGTCCTCACCGGGTAGTTATTTCGCCCATTTCAGCTCGATTTCATACCCGAAGGTCTCGCACCATACTTGGTATTATACCGTATTGCCGTAAAATGTTAACCTAATTTGAGATTAAATCATGCTCTCATTCCCGAGAACCTGTTTCGATCTGCCTGACCGTACAGTGGGGTCGAAAAATCGTCTATTTTATAGCTTGCCTCACTCCTTATTGGCCATTATACTGATAATCCAGACACACACAATCATGGTATCTGACCAACTCAATGGCCTTGAGCATCAGCAAGCATTAGGATCTTTATAGTTTACTTTATCTATTTATTCCAGGAATTGACCAACTTTGTAGGATTTTCTAGGATTAGTTCCTGACCTACCCAGTTAAACTTAATGATCATAGCATTTTTGATAAGTTTATCTTAATCCAATTAGCGATCGCCTTATAACTCAACTTTATGAAAAAATCTGTAAACTGGACTACTTTTTTTCAGGTACTGACCCTGTTGTTGTTACTGGTGGGGGCGGCCATTGTCCTACTACCCCTAGTGATTGTGGTAGGATCCTCCCTATCAGAACCTAGTGCCGTCGAGAGTTCTCAGCTTACCCTGAAAAACTACCAAGAGGCATGGCAGCGGGGTAACTTCCTGTTAGCCTTCGCCAATTCCACCTTTGTCGCCTTATCTGTAACCGCCTTTCAGGTGATCACCTCAGCCTTAGCGGGTTATGCCTTAGCGCGACTCAAATTTCGCGGCCGCCAGGCGATCGTCTTAGTAGTGTTGGCGACTTTGGTCATTCCCTTTCAATTATTAGTAGTTCCCATTTTTCTCGTCCTCAAATGGGGTCATTTACTCAACTCCTACTGGGCTTTAATCCTACCCACAGCCGTCAATGGCTTCGGGATTTTTCTGTTACGCCAATATTTCATCACCATTCCCGTAGCCTTAGAGGAAGCGGCCACCATTGACGGGGCCAACCGTTGGCAAATTCTCACCCAAATTATGCTACCCCTAGCCCGTCCTGCCCTAGTAACCCTGTTTCTATTTACCTTCATTGGCGAATGGAATGATTTATTCAAGCCCTTGGTATTTACCACCAGACCCGAGTTAAGAACCGTACAACTAGCTTTAGCCGAATTTCAGGAACAGTTTACCAGCAGTTGGCAACTACTAATGGCCGCCGTAGTTATTGCCACTGTCCCCGTGGTGATCTTATTCCTGTTGGGTCAGCGACAGTTCATCCGAGGCATTGCTACCACAGGAATTAAAAATTAACCCCTCAGCAATTGACAATGGTTTGGCGATCGGGTTTGATGAGAAACAGATGAGCAGCCGATTTTCTGGTGAGGCCAAGTTGGATGTTGAAACGATTGCGAGTTCTGATCATCAGTTGTTTAGTTTCCCTGATGCTGGGGGGATGTGTTCACTCCGATATAGGGATTGAATTTTCTGATCAGACCCACGGCAAAATTGTCCAGCATATCCGGTTAGCCGAAGGAGTGACTAACTTCGGATCTGACGCTTTAGATGAGTGGCTTCCGAGTCTGCGTCGTCGCGCCAAACTTCTCAACGGTAAAGCTAAACAATTGTCCAATCAGGAGATTGAAGTTACTATCCCCTTTGACAATGGGGCAGATTTGCAGAAAAAATTTAGCGCCTTTTTTAACCCCATGACCCCCCCCTCTAGCCGATCGCTTCCGGCTACAGAAGGGCAACTACCACAATTTGCCTCAGATTTGCGTTTAAAGCAAAATAACTTAATATTTGCTCTGCGTAATCGGATTAACCTAGAATTAGACCTAACATCCCTAGCCCTAGTAGCCAGCGAGGATAACGTTATTGTTGGGGCAGAAAACCTGATCGACCTAGAATTTAGGCTGATTACTCCTTGGGGGGCGCGGGTCATAGGAGACGGCAACCCCGACTCTGACTCCAACCCGACCACAGAAGAAAACGGCAAGTTGGTAGTATGGACTCTCAAACCTGGAGAGATTAACCGACTCGAAGCCATTTTCTGGGTTCCTAGTCCTGTAGGTATTGGTACAGCTATCATTGCCGTTTTCGCATATTTTGGCTTCCTGCTGAAGTATCGACTGTTATCACCGACTGTCACACCAGCCGCCAATAATAATCAACCTCTTACCTCGGATAGCTAAAACTGGGTAAATTTTACTATGGTGATGACTGTAGTTTTAAAGACTCGTTTTTTATGGTCTCTAAAGCCCTCCAAAATATTTGACAAGCCGCGCTAAATTTTTATGAGAATCGCCCTTTTTACTGAAACATTTTTACCGAAAATAGATGGGATTGTTACCCGTTTATGTCATACCGCCGAACAACTAAATCGCCTAGGTGATGAGGTGCTAATAGTTTCTCCAGAAGGTGGATTAACCGAATATAAAGGCTGTCAAATCTACGGTGTAGATGGATTTCCTCTCCCTATGTATCCCGAACTCAAAATCGGTCTTCCTCATCCGGGAATTGGGGCAAAATTAGCCGAATTTAAACCAGATATTATCCATGTGGCTAACCCGGCTGTATTAGGCTTAAGTGGCTTATATTATGGTAAAAAACTCAACGTCGGGTTAGTAGCCTCCTACCATACCCATCTACCCCAATACCTGCACCACTACGGCTTAGGAATGCTGGAGGAATTCCTGTGGGGGTTATTGCGTACAGCCCATAATCAGGCTATGTTAAACCTGTGTACCTCCACAGCTATGGTTGAGGAATTACGCAATCATGGCATTGAACGGGTAGACCTATGGCAGAGGGGGGTGGATACAGAACTGTTCCAGCCCCACAAAGCCACTAAAGAAATGCGCGCGAGCCTCAGTATGGGAAACCCAGACGATACCCTACTGTTGTATGTGGGGAGACTAGGAGCCGAAAAAGAAATCGATCGCATTAAACCTATTCTAGCAGCAATACCCAACGCCCGTCTAGCCCTAGTCGGAGATGGTCCGAACCGAGAAAACCTAGAACAACATTTCGCCGGAACTCCCACCAACTTTGTGGGTTATCTGCGGGGAGAACAATTAGCGGCCGCTTACGCCTGCGCTGATGCCTTCATTTTCCCTTCCCGGACAGAAACCCTAGGTTTAGTCCTCCTCGAGGCTATGGCCGCAGGAACCCCCGTAGTAGCCGCGCGGTCTGGGGGAATTCCCGATATTGTCACTGATGGAGTAAATGGCTATCTGTTTGACCCCAGGGATGAACAAGGAGCCATCAAAGCCACCAGTAGACTGTTATCCCATAGTGATGAGCGGGAAAGGTTGCGACAAAATGCCCGATTAGAAGCCGAACGCTGGGGGTGGGCTGCTGCCACTAGCCAACTGAGACGCTATTATCAAAATATTTTAGCTCGTCAATCACTGCCCTCTGTTGCCTAGCTGAGAGGAAACCCGTAGACTTGAGACAAGGAATGGATTATTGCTGTTCCTTGCTTCTTCCTTTTTAGGCTACTGAATCGGGGGATAAACCGTTCAGATGGAGTCCTTTGTCAATTTAACCCCGACCCATGACAGTTTCCCACGCAGGTAGCATTCTGGCTACATTGACTCAAGTTAATCGCATGGGCTTGTTGGCAGATCGTGTAAAAAATCTGCCAATGGGAGAGTTTATTTGTATTCTCGATTTCATTACCGCAGAATTTCAACAATTTCTCCGAGCTATCGAACTGATTAACAATGAAGCGATCGAAACCCTCCTCGAACAGCTTCTCGATGCCTTTACTCTCAAAATCGGACAAATCTTAGAAGCCGATCGCACTACCATTTTTTTGATTAATCGCAGCAAGGGTCAGCTTTGGTACAAAACCTCTCCCGAAAACAACGAAACTGACGGCGAGGGGAACTCCGACTCTAAACATACCGAGGAAATTCGCCTACCTATGGATGTGGGTATTCTCGGCCATGTCGCCTGTACCGGAGAAGCCCTCAATATCACTGATGCTCAAACCCATGAGTTCTTCGACCCCGCTATTGATCAACCATCAGGGTACGAAGCGCGCAGCATTCTCTGTATGCCCATTTTTAGCACCCAAAATCCTCAAGAGGCCGTCGCCGTGGTGCGACTCCTCAATAAAGCAGGCGATCGCCCTTTTACCGAGGAAGACGAACAGCAATTTCGCTCCTTTGCTGATTCTATTGGCATTATCCTCGAAAGCTGTCAATCGTTTTTTGTGGCCGCCCGTAACCAGCGAGGTGTAGCAGCCCTCCTCAAAGCTACCACTACCCTCGGTCAAAGTTTAGATCTCGAAACTACTTTGTTATCCGTAATGGAACAGGCGAGAGACCTAATGCAAGCCGATCGCAGTACCATTTTCCTACTCAAAAAAGAAACCGAGGAACTCTGGACTAAAGTAGCTAAGGCTGATGGTAAAACCATGATGGAAATTCGCATTCCCGCTAATAAAGGAATTGCGGGTTATGTGGCTTCCACAGGTCAAGTGCTAAATATTACCAATGCTTATGCAGACCCTCGCTTTGACCCGACAACCGATCGCAAAACTGGCTATCGCACTCGTAATATTCTCTGTATGCCAGTTGACAACGCTAAAGGTGAGCTGATTGGTGTCACTCAGTTAATTAATAAACATAAAGGCAGTTTCACCGATTCTGATGAGGAATTTCTGCGGGCTTTTAATGCTCAGGCGGGTATTGCTTTGCAAAATGCCCAACTGTTTGAAAATGTCATGGTGGAGAAACAGTATCAAAAAGATATTCTCCAAAGTCTCTCAGATGTGGTTATTTCTACCGATTTACAAGGTCGCATTGTTACCATTAATGATGCCGCTTTAGAATTGCTCGGCTGTCCCCGTCACCGTCCCCGCCATCGACAAATTCGCGAATATTGGGAATATCAACTTAGCGGACAATATATCTGGGATGTTCTTCCTATTGAAAATTTGCAATTGCGTCTTGAGGATAGTCTCAAATTTGCCGCCCGCCATTTTGTCCCCGAACAAAGTTTAACTGTAGGATTAGTCGAAATGATAGTTGGGGAATTTGGAGATACAACACCCATCCCCATTTTGGTGGTTCCTGATGAGAAAAAACCAGATATTTATCATGTTTGGGGTCAAGAATATCAGCCTTTGGATGGCAATTCTTTGGCTGATAATGAGGCGATCGCTTCCGAAATTAGACTCCTAGAACGTAGCATTAATTTGACTGTTAATCCTTTGACTAACCCCGAAGGTGGTGTCCGGGGTGGTTTGGTGGTTTTGGAAGATATTAGCCGCGAAAAACGTATGAAAACTACCATGTATCGCTATATGACTCCCGGAGTCGCTGAACGGGTTATGGCTTTGGGAGAAGATGCTTTGATGATTGGGGAAAGGAAAGAAGTAACTATTCTATTTTCTGATATTCGTGGCTATACCACCTTAACTGAAAATTTGGAAGCCTCTGATGTCGTCGCGTTGTTAAATCAATATTTTGAAACTATGGTCGAAGCCGTTTTTTCCCATGAGGGAACTTTGGATAAGTTTATCGGGGATGCACTTATGGCTGTGTTTGGTGCGCCTCTTCCCCTCAGAGATAATCATGCTTGGATGGCGGTTAAGTCCGCTTTGGATATGCGAAAACGGTTGAAAGATTTTAATGAGTCTCGACCTAATGAACCTCAAATTAAAATTGGTATTGGTATGAGTTCCGGAGAAGTCGTATCGGGAAATATTGGCTCTCAAAAACGGATGGATTATACTGTGATTGGCGATGGGGTTAATTTGAGTTCCCGCTTGGAACAACTGACTAAATTGTATGGCTGTGATATTATTTTAAGTGAGATGACTTATCATTTGTGTGGCGATCGCATTTGGGTGAGAGAGTTGGATAAAGTCCGGGTGAAAGGTAAAAATAATGCCGTTAATATTTATGAGTTGATTGCCTCAAAATCTCAGGCTTTAGATGATGAATTGGTCGAGTTTTTGGGCTATTATAACCTGGGACGACAGGCTTATTTGGCTAGGGATTTTGCTTTGGCTATTCAGCATTTTGAAGTAGCTCAAAAAATGCGATCGGATGATAGGGCTGTCGAAATTCACATCGGTCGCGCCCAGAATTATTTACAAAATCCCCCACCCCCCGACTGGGATGGTATCCATACTATGACAACTAAATAATTAATAATTAATGATTCAATAATTCATTATTATTGATTGATTATGTATCATGGGATACACCCTTTGGCTATAATCAACGGTAGGGGAGTCAAGCAAACTTGATGTTTGAGCAGATGCTACCTACACAAATCACAAACAAGCGCTATACTGTCTGATAGTCAAAATCTTTGAGCCACTACTGTACTGCATGGGTCAGCCTAAGACCCTGTACATAGTTGGGTAATAGTCCTATCTGAGGTATTTTCATGGTTAATCGAGTGACCAATATCGAAGAATTAGAGAACTTGATTGCGCGGGTAAAAGTAGCCCAGCAAAAATTCTCTGGCTTCACTCAAGAACAGGTAGACTACATTTTTAAGAAAGCAGCCCTAGCCGCTAATGCTGCGCGTATACCTCTAGCTAAAATAGCCGTCGAAGAAACCGGTATGGGGGTAGTTGAGGATAAGGTGATTAAAAATCACTTCGCCTCAGAAATCATCTATAACAAGTATAAAAACACCAAAACCTGTGGTGTTATTGAATCCGATAAATCCTTCGGATTCCAAAAAATCGCCGAACCTGTGGGCATCTTAGCAGGTATTGTCCCCACTACTAATCCCACCTCTACCGCTATTTTTAAGGCTTTAATTGCCTTAAAAACTCGCAATGGGATTATTTTTTCACCCCACCCCCGCGCCCAAAAATGTACTAATGAGGCGGCGCGTATTATTCTGGAAGCAGCCGTTGAAGCCGGTGCGCCCGAAGATATTATTGGTTGGATTGATGAACCGACAGTTCCCCTATCTCAGGCGTTGATGCAGCATCAAGATGTTAAACTGATACTGGCTACAGGGGGTCCGGGAATGGTGCGGGCTGCTTATTCTTCCGGGCGACCCTCTTTAGGTGTTGGTGCGGGGAATACTCCGGCTTTAATTGATGATTCTGCTCATATTAAAATGGCGGTATCTTCGATTATCCTCAGTAAAACTTTTGACAATGGCATGATTTGTGCTAGTGAACAGTCTGTAATTGTCGTTGATTCTATTTATGACCAGGTACGGGAGGAATTTCTCTCCCGTGGTGCTTATTTCCTCACCCCAGAAGAAACCGATCGCATGGCGAAGGTGATTTTTGTAGACGGTCATCTTAACCCCGAAATTGTCGGTCAAACTGTTAAGAAATTGGGAGGAATGGCGGGGCTAAATCTTTCTGATGATACCCGTGTGATTATCGGGGAACGACCGGCAATTGATGATGATGACCCCTTCGCCCATGAAAAACTATCGCCGGTTTTGGTTATGTATCGGGCGAAAGATTTTGAGGATGCCGTTCTGAAAGCTGAACATTTGGTACAGTTGGGAGGTCGTGGTCACACCGCCGCTTTGTATACTTCCCCCAATAATACTGATCATATTAATGCCTTTGAGGGTAAGGTACAAACGGCGCGGGTGTTAATTAATACCCCTTCATCTCAAGGGGCGATCGGAGATTTGTATAACTTCCGTCTTGACCCTTCTTTAACTCTGGGTTGTGGAACTTGGGGCGGTAATTCCATTAGTGAAAACGTCGAACCTACTCACCTGTTGAATATTAAAACCGTTGCCGAACGACGGGAAAATATGCTGTGGTTCCGAGTCCCTCCCAAAATCTATTTCAAGTATGGTTCCCTACCCGTCGCTTTGCGAGAGTTGGCAGGTAAAAAACGGGCTTTTATTGTCACTGATAAGCCTTTGTTTAATTTGGGAATTACCGCATCTCTTGAGGAAGTCCTCGAAGAAATCGGGGTTAAATATGACGTTTTTTATGATGTTGAACCTGACCCGTCTTTGGATACCGTACAACGGGGTTTAACTCTCATGAATACCTTTGAACCGGATGTCATTATTGCCATTGGTGGTGGGTCGCCTATGGATGCTGCTAAGATTATGTGGCTCATGTATGAACATCCAGATATTGAGTTTGAAGGTTTGGCGATGCGATTTATGGATATCCGTAAACGGGTCTATGATTTGCCGCCGCTGGGAGAAAAAGCAGTAATGGTAGCAATTCCTACTACTTCGGGAACTGGATCCGAGGTGACACCCTTTGCTGTGGTTACCGATCGCCGCAATAATATTAAGTATCCTTTGGCAGATTATGCCTTGACTCCTAATATTGCGATCGTTGACCCCGAATTGGTCTTAAATATGCCAAAAAGTTTAACCGCTTTTGGGGGTATTGATGCCTTAACTCACGCCATAGAAGCCTTTGTTTCCGTGTTGGCTTCCGAATACACCAATGGTATGGCTTTAGAAGCAATTCGGCTGATTTTCAAGTATCTACCTAGTTCCTATAACAATGGCGCGAATGACCCGAAAGCGCGGGAAAAAATGCACTATGCCTCTACCATGGCCGGGATGGCTTTTGCTAATGGTTTCTTGGGTATTTGCCATTCTATTGCCCACCAATTAGGGGGGACATTCCACATTCCCCACGGTTTAGCGAATGCCTTAATGATTAGCTATATAATTCGCTACAATGCTACTGATGCACCCTTCAAACAAGCCACTTTCTCCCAATACAAATATCCTAACACTAAATGGCGTTATGCTCGCGTCGCGGATTATTTGAATTTGGGCGGAAATACTGATGATGAAAAAATCGATCGCCTAATTTTGGCTATTGAAGAACTCAAGCATAAGGTAGGAATTCCTAAAGCCATGAAAGAAGTCGTTAAAGAAAGCGAAGCCGAGTTTTTGGCTAAGGTTGATGAAGTCGCAGATCAAGCCTTTGATGATCAGTGTACAGGGGCCAATCCTCGCTATCCCTTAATTGAGGATCTCAAACAACTGATTATTGATGCCTATTATGGGCATCCAGTCGTCGCTACCGAAAATAATGGCAAAACTGTATTTCCGACTTTTGGCCCGGAACCAGTTATGATGGGTGAATAGGTTGTGAGTTACCTATAAATTGAAGCCCATTTGAGAGGCGAGTTTCTGACTAGATCAGATCGCCTCTTTTTTTTGCTCAAATGGGGGCCAGCATAGCCATAAATATTTTGGTGTCTATCATGTATAATCCGAATATTAGATTCTCACTAAGAACCTGATTTGAGTAATTATCTGGATGACCATAACAGCCCATGACCTATATCACCATCGTCTTGATATTACTGCCAATTTTGGTAGGATTTTGCATTTATCTATTCCCCAAAATCGATCGCTATTCGGCTATGGCGGTTGTCCTGATGTCTTTTGCTTACGGGTTATGGGTTATCTTAGAACCCCCCAACCTGAATATTCAATTATTGAATAACTTTGGAGTTCAATTATTAATTGATCAGAATAGTGGCTACTTAATCTTGACCAATGCCTTAGTCACTATGGCAGTGATTGTCTACTGTTGGCAGTCCCGGATTACTGGCTTGTTTTTTACTCAGATATTAATTGTTCATAGCAGCCTTAACTCAATTTTTATGTCCCAGGACTTTATTAGTCTATATGTGGCTTTAGAAGTCTTAGCAATAGGCGTTTTTTTATTAATTGCTTATCCTCGCAGCGATCGCTCAATTTGGGTAGGCTTACGCTATCTATTTGTTAGCAATACCGCCATGCTATTCTACCTGGTAGGGGTCGCCCTTGTCTACCAAGCCCATCATTCCTTTGCTTTTGCTGGCTTACGGGGTTCCTCTCCAGAGGCTATATCCCTAATCTTCATGGGTTTATTAGCCAAGGGTGGTATCTTCGTCTCAGGGTTATGGCTACCCATGACCTATGCTGAATCAGAAACCCCTGTTTCCGCCCTTCTCTCAGGAATTGTCACCAAAGCCGGAGTTTTTCCCTTAGTACGTTTAGCTTTAATTCTACCCGAATTTAGCCCAGTTCTAAGCATCTTTGGGGTAGCCGCCGCCTTGTTAGGTGCAATTTATGCCATTTTTGAACAAGACACCAAACGCACCCTCGCTTTTAGTAGTATTTCCCAATTAGGTTTGATGATTGTCGCCCCCGTCGCCGGAAGTTTTTATGCTCTCACTCACGGCTTAGTTAAATCAGCTTTATTCCTCATAGAAGGAAGTCTACCTAGTCGCGACTTTAAACAACTGCACCAGCAGCAGATTACTACTTTCCTCTGGCTAATTCTACTCCTGGCTAGTTTATCTATATCTGGTTTCCCCCTGTTATCTATTTTTTCAGCAAAAACCCTGGTTTTTAAAGACTTGTCAACTTGGGAAGATATCGCTCTCAATATTGCCTCAGTGGGAACCGTCATATATTTTGCCAAATTTATATTTGTTCCCCACGAACAATCCGCCGCATCAGCAAAATTTGACTCTCAAAAAGTGTCATTAATTCCAGCTATATCGATTCTGTTTATTGCCTTAATTTTCGCCAATATTCCCTACTACGAGTCTACCTATACCGTCGAGAGTATTACTAAGGCTTTAGCTACTATTGGGGTGGGTTGGTTAGCCTATTTTATGATTTTCAAAAACTCCCTAATTAACCTCCCGAAAACTTGGGAAAAATTAGACCATCTGATTGGGGTCATGACTCTGAGTTTAACTGGTATATTTTGGCTGGTTGTGTGGTTAAAAATTTCCTAAATTTTTGCCATGATAAACCCGAGCATTTTGGCTAACTAAAATTTTGCCAAAATTCCCAAAAAGATATTTTGTTTTTTGCGGAAATAGTGTATGCTTTACATATAATTAACCAACTCCTTTAGCTGACAGATCATTGTGTTAGAGTCGTTAGTATTCGCCTCCGTGATGTTCGGATTTTTCGGCATCATTCTCAAAAAGAACCTGATGATGAAAATTATCTCCATGGATGTGATGAGTACAGGGGTAATCGCCTATTATGTACTTATCGCCTCCCGAGATGGCTTTTTTACGCCGATTATCGGTAATGCCAGAGATAATGGCAATTATGCCGACCCCGTGCCACAGGCGGTGATTTTGACAGCGATCGTAATTGGCTTTTCCGTCCAAGCATTAATGCTGGTTGGTGTCATGAAGTTAGCCCGCGATAACCCCACCCTAGAAACCGACGAGATCGAAAAGAACAATACCCCATGACCAATATTACGATCGCATTGATAGCATTACCAATGTTTATCGGGTTCAGTATCTATTTACTTCCCAAATTCGATCGCTATCTAGCTGTTTTGGCAGCCCTTTGTTCCCTAGCTTATGGGTTGCAGGTTCTGTTAAATGATACAGATTTGCCAATCAAACTACTAGATAACTTCGGTGTTCAACTATTAGTTGATCAACAAAGTGGCTACTTGATTGTGACCAACGCCCTAGTCACAACTGCAGTGATTTTTTACTGTTGGAACCGGGAGAAAGTCGCTTTTTTTTATGCCCAGACAATGATTTTACATGGCAGTGTTAATGCCACATTTGTTTGTCAGGATTTTCTTAGCCTGTATGTAGCCCTAGAGGTTTTAGGAATCGCAGTTTTCCTGTTAATTTCCTACCCTCGTAGCGATCGCTCAATTTGGATAGCCCTACGCTATCTATTTGTGAGCAACACCGCCATGCTATTCTACCTGATCGGGGTCGGTCTTGTCTACCAAGCCGATCATTCCTTTGCCTTTAGTGGCTTACGGACTTCACCTCCAGAAGCCATAGCCCTAATCTTAATGGCACTATTAGTCAAAGGTGGCGTGTTTGTCTCTGGGTTATGGCTACCGCTAACCCACTCCGAATCGGAAACCCCCGTTTCCGCCCTTCTCTCAGGAGTCGTAGTCAAAGCCGGAGTCTTTCCCCTAATTCGTTGCGCCCTAATTGTACCAGAGATTGACCCAGTGCTAAGAATCTTTGGTATCAGCACCGCCATTTTCGGTGTGGTTTATGCAGTTTTTCAAAAAGACACCAAGCTAACCCTAGCTTTTAGCACCATTTCCCAGTTAGGATTTGTTCTTGCCGCCCCAGTAGTTGGCGGTTTTTATGCCCTCACCCACGGCTTGGTTAAATCAGCTTTATTCTTAATAGCTGGAAGTTTACCTAGTCGCAGCTTTAAGCAACTACAGGCGCAGCCCATTAATACCTCAGTTTGGATACCATTATTGATAGCTAGTTTGTCTGTCTCTGGTTTCCCTTTACTGTCTGGCTTTGGTGCGAAGATTATCACCTTTAAAAATCTGTGGTCTTGGCAAGAAATCATCCTTAATATAGCCGCCATAGGAACAACCATATACTTTGCTAAATTCATCTTTATTCCCCATACTCAACTACCAGCAACCCCAGAAACTGAAGAAAAGCAACGGGGGTTATTACCAGCCATGGTAATTCTGCTGGGGGGGCTGATTTTGGCTAACTTTTTCTATTATCAATCAGTTTACACCATTGATAATATTGTCAAATCTCTGGTAACTATAAGTGTCGGATGGTTGGCTTATTTTGTGCTGTTTAAAGACTTAGTAGTGAACCTGTCCAGATCCTGGGAAAAGCTGGAACATATTATTGGTGGAATGACCATCATGTTAACAGTGCTCTTTTGGTTTATTTTCGCGGTGGGTATAGCATGATTAAATATCTGTCTCTCAACTTAATTCTGCGATTAGCTATTTGGTTTCTGATTACTGCTGACCTGAGTTTAGCTAATATCATTATCGGGGTGAGTGTGTGTTTATTATTACCCGGTCGTAGCCCCTCTAAGGCGGCTTTAAACGACTGGTTAAGGGCTTTTGGGGAAGTCATTAGGTCAGTGCCTCAAGCCTACCTAGAGGCTTTTGAGATTATCTTAAAACCCCATAATTATGAAGATATCACCATGGAAAGAGTGAAACCCCAAAGAACACCGGGTTTAATTTTTTTAGATATCTTTATCATTACCTTTACCCCGAAAACAATTGTTTTAAAATATCACCAAGAGGGCTGGTATGAAGTCCATTGGGTACGTCGCCGGAGGCCTGATTCATGAACAATATTTTAATGATAATGCTGGTAGCTTTAATGATTCCTATTTACGAAGCCTGCCAAGATGATAATATTTGGCAAAAGGTGTTAGCATTTTCTAGTATTGCTAGTAAAACATCGATCATGATTCTAGTTGTCTCGGTTTTAAGAGATGATTGGATGATTGGCGTAGTTGGGGTAATTATTCTCAGTGTTGGGAATGCGTCTTTAATGCTATTGGCTCAAATTCTTAGACGCATGAGTGATGTATTAACTAAGTGAATCATGATTAACTTATTCAGTGACCTTTTGATGTTAGTTGGGGTGGTCTTTTGGTTTTGGGGAACTTTTCCCCTAGTCGGCGATCGCTCAGTATTATTCAAACTACATGGTTTATCAGTCTCTGATACCTTGGGTTCCATGACCATAGTTTTCGGACTATTACTGAGAATTCCCAGCGAATGGCCCCTGCTGATTCTTGCCATTATTTCTTTGGCAATTTGGAATACTGTTTTAGGATATGTATTAGCTTACTGTTCCAGTAGTGAAGGTGACGATGAACGATAATACTATCTATCTAATCACGGCGTTAATGCCTCTAGCCACCGCCATGGTAGTTTTACAAGTTAACCCCTATCATGCCTTAGTAATTCGTGGTATATTGGGTGCTGTGGCTGCTTTGGTTTATGCGATCTTAGGGGCTGCAGATGTAGCCTTAACTGAAGCATTAGTGGGGACGATGCTGGCAATTACCCTGTATGGGGTGGCGGTGCGTTCTTCTTTGGTTATGCGTTTGGGTGTCCTGAAAGAGGAATTACAACAGCCGGAAAGCGATCGCCCTTTTGGTCAACTGGTCGATGAATTACGGGGAATTTTTCGCCAACATTATATGCGGGTTGAATTAGTACCTTATAAGGACTTAGAAGAGTTACATCATGCCTTAGTCACCAAGGAAATTCATGCCACTTGTATCCAGCCTTTACATTCAATATTTGCCAGTCCTTACCCGACCAAATCTCATCAACCAGAATCGCCAGAATCGCCAGAATCGGCAGAACCGGAACCTTTACCCTATTATACCACTACTAGGCTGAAACGGCTCTATGACATTATGCAAGCCGAACTGACATCATCCCGAACCATTTTAAACTATTTTAATTTAACAGAATCTGGGGAGAAACACTAATGAAATGGGTTTATGTCGCTGTGGGTGTGATACTTTATCTCAAGATGTTGCTGATTGCCAACCCGATCGATGAATGGTTGGGTCCTTCCATTGTGGAAGTAGTAGTGCAAGATAGTGGTGTACCTAATGCGGTTTCCGGCATCATTTTCAGAAATCGCCTCTATGATACCATCTTCGAGGTAGTGGTTTTTACCATCTCAATTATGGGCTGTAATTTTTTACTCGCCAATGAGAAACCCCTTAGTAAAGTGTATCGATTTACTGATCAGCCTTCCGTTGTTTTAGCGCGACTAGGCGCGACTATTGCGGCTTTGGTGAGTATTGAATTAGCCATTAGGGGTCATCTTAGCCCTGGGGGTGGTTTTGCTGCCGGAGTAGCAGGAGGGACGGCGATCGGTTTAATTGCGATCACTTCTCCACCGGAGTTAATGCAGGGAATTTATCAGCGTTGGCAGGCATCTATTTGGGAGAAAATTTCCGTCCTCATCTTTATTTTATTGGCGGTAATTACTCTGTTTGGTATAGAATTACCTCATGGTGAATTAGGGAGTTTAGTCAGTGGTGGGATTATGCCATTACTGAATATTTTAGTTGCCTTAAAGGTGGCTTTGGGGTCCTGGGCGGCGGTGTTAATTTTTATTCGCTATCGGGGCTTATTATAGGTTAATTTACCGTAAATTTCCCGATCGCAATACACTCACCAGCAGCCATAACCCCACCAGGGAAGCCGCCGCAAAGAGGATATTACTAATCAGAGACAACTGGGGAGTTTGCGCCCCAGTTGAAATCATCGCCGCCCCCATAATTAACGAACCGAGTACAATACTAAAAGACAGGCGGTTAGCCGCATCATTTAGGCTATTTTTCAGGCTAGTTAATTCTGGGATTCTAATATTCCATTTGAGAGTTTCGGAAGTAACCCGGTCTAAAAACAGTTCAATTTGACTAGGCGATCGCAATGATAAACTTTTGAGATCTAAAGCCGTCCTTAACAGAGTCTCTAGGGGGTTATCTCCTAACAATTGATTGCGGAATAACTCCGTCATCAATGGTTTAATCTCATTGAGTAAATTAACCTCCGGGTTAAAACTGCGGGTGACTCCCTCCAAATTCGCCAAAGTTTTAGCATATAATCCCATATTACTAGGGAGGCGAATTCTATTATTGCGAGAAATCTGCAAAATCTCATAGAATACCTGACTAAAATTAATTTCCGCCAGACTCAGATTATAATATCGTCTCAGCATACTATCATAATCATTAGTCAGGCGACCCAGTTGCACCGATTCCGATGATTCTGCTAATTCTAAGGTAAGTTGGGCGCAACGTCTAGCATCTATATCCACAACTGCTAGTAACATTTCGGTTAAAATTTGCTGAGTCCGAGGGTCTAGCCTTCCCACCATTCCACAATCTAAAATAGCTACCCGTCCATCATTAAGATAAAACAGATTTCCTGGGTGGGGGTCCGCATGAAAAAAGCCATCTAAATAGATTTGCTGAAAAAAGGCACGAAATAATAAACTGGTAATTTCTCCCCGGCGTGGATCATCCTCATTGGTCTGTTTCTTAGAAGGTTCTGACAACAATAAAGGTACACCATCTAACCATTCTAATACCAGTAAATTAGGAGTTGTAAATTCCCAGTAAACTTTGGGAATAATTAACTTTTCGGGGTCAAACCACCGAGTTTTTGAGAGATTTTGCCGCAATTTGTCTGTATATTCAGCTTCTGAGGTAAAGTCTAATTCAGCTTTTAAAGCGCTAGTAAATTCCTCAGCGATCGCCACAATATCATAATCTTCTCCCCACTCAGTAATCGCCACTAAATCCGCCAAAGATTTAATTAACTCAATATCCTGTTCAACAATAATAGAAATTCCTGGACGCTGTACTTTTAAGGCCACTTCTTCGCCACTTTTCAACGTAGCGCGATGGATTTGTCCAATGGATGCCGCCGCCACCGCCTCAGTTTCAATACGACTAAAAATCTGGTCTAAAGGTTGAGAAAACTGTTGTCTAAGTTGAGTTTCAATATCCCCCCAAGCCACAGCGGGAACATTAGCTTGTAAATCGGTTAAAGCATCAACATATCTTCCCGGTAGCAAATCAGGACGAGTTGATAAAAGTTGTCCTAACTTGACATAAACCGGACCCAATTCAATTAAAATATTCCGTAAAACATCAGGAGATGGTAGCCGAGGTTCTTCTGGTTTATCCCCCACTAACAAACCCCGCATATAGTCCCAGCCGTTGCTGAAAACAATTTCCAAAATTTCGCGTTTTCGGGAGCTTTTTTTAGTAATGGAGAACATAAATTTATCGGGGATAAAACGGACTTAGTAATTCCTGAAAATATCAATAAACGCGCTGGGAACTACAAAAAGCGATCGCACTCTATTTAACGGCGTAATGATAGTATCTACTGTATCCGAAATACTCGCCAGGGTCGATCGCCCCACAATCACCACATCATTATTTTGGAGAGGAGGATTATTCGGGGAATTACCTCCCTGAGTAAAATCTATTGGTAGGCGGCGCTGTTCCACAGTACCATCAGGGCGAAAGCGAATCAACTCCACCGAAGACTGATGGGCGCGAGAGGTAAACCCCCCGGCCGTCAGTATAGCTTCATTTAAGGGAGTATTAGGGGGAATTTGAACAACTCCAGACCTTTGCACTTCCCCCACCACATTAACACGAATATTGTTTGGGGAGAAACTAGCGTTAGCAATTGCCCCCATTTCCACGGGGTTAATCTCCGTAGCTGTGGGTACAAAAACCGTGTCCCCTTCCTGTAATATTGTATCCTGGGTGGCATCACCATTTTGCAGTAATTCCCAAAGATTAATAGTAATCACTTGGCGACTCCCACGACTATCAGAGCGCCTAATTTCCACCTGTCGAATATCAGCCTCTGGTTTAACCCCTCCCGCCACCTGAATAGCGCGGGTAACAGTGGGGATGCTACCACCACCCGCCGCCCCAGGGACTCCAGCATCTCCGGTGCGAGCAGTGCCAGTAACAGTATAAGGCCCCGGTCGAAATACTTGCCCAATCACAGCAATATTTAAAGGTTCACTTTGGTCAGCCGCAAAACTCGCCGCGCGGCGGTTAGATAATTGTTCCAGATTGGCCGTTTCTAAGGCAGGGATGAAGATACTATCACCATTTTGTAGAACTATATCCTGTTGCAGATTATCCCCGTCTAGGATAGGTTCTAGGTTTACTTCTAGTATTTGTTCTTGTCCCTGGTTGGTGAGGCGACGAATTTGCACCCGACTGATATCCGCCATTAGCCGAATTCCTCCAGCTTGCTTAATGGCTTGGCTAATGGTAGCGACTCCCCCTGGTCCTCCTTGACTGGGGATGGTATAGGGACCGGGGCGGCGCACTTCTCCAGATACGGCAATATCAATTAGGCTGGCTTCGTTGTTAGCAAAACTAGCCCTAGCAATTTGTCGCCCCATTTCTGGGTCAATTTCGGTGGTGGTGGGAATATAGATAACATCTCCATCCCTAAGCCGGATATCGGTGCTGAGACTACCTGTTTGCAGAAGTTCCATCAGATTTAGATTGATGATTTGCTCTGATGTTCCCAACTGGGGTCGTCGTAGTTGCACCTGTCGCAGGTCTGCGGCTTGGGTGATACCTCCGGCTAATTGTAGGGCGCGGGTAATGGTGGGAAATTGGGAACCTTCCCTAGCCATGGTATAGGAACCGGGGCGGTTGATTTCCCCTGAAATGCCTATTCTGAGGGGACGGGGAGTAATGAGGCTGATGGTTACTCTGGGGTTTCGTAATACTCTGGCGCTTTCATAGCGATCGCCTATAGCCCTAGCCGCCTCTTCTAAGGTCATGCCACTTACGGAAATACTACCAGCTTGGGGAAGGTTAACTGTACCGTCAACTAATACTTCTTGTTGACTGCTATATTGTTCGACGGGAAAAATAAATACTTGGATTACATCACCCGCACCCAAGGTATATGGGGCTTCTTGGGTTGGTGGCGCTGAAAGCTGCGAAAGGTGAGGAGGGGGGTTATTGGTGGGGTTTTCAGCCCAACTGGGGGAAGGTAAAGCGATCGCACCATAGACGAGTAGACCCAGACTGGTTAGGGAAATATATTGTTTGGCGGCATAATGGCATTTAATCATAAATACATAAGTAAGTAGCAGAGGGAGAGGGGTTGCCTAGTTAGGTATAGATTATATCCCCTAGTTTCCACCTCTCCCCCTACCAAAGGGCGATCGCGGTTATCTGTGTGTAGGTCAATTGATGATGACCTACTACGTGAGTTGTTTATGGGTTTTTTTGAGTCTCTTCCACTGTTGTTTGATTTTTTTATAAGACTCTAATGTGGACATTTTCCCGTTGGTTTGCAAAGCGGCAATATAACTAACCTGTTGAGCAAATTCTTGCAGGTTGGCGTTAAATAGCATATTTTCGGGTTGGTCTGATCCTCGATAAGGATAACGGGGGGTCAAAAAGTCGTTTAGTTCCATGATAGCCACCAGTTCAATCAAAATGTGTGATCAAGTTGGGAAATTGTTAGGGACGGCAACAGATATGCAGCCTGAAAACAGAAGATACATTCTCAGGGATGAACTTGTCAAAATCAACCCTGTTGTTTACCGTCCCTACTCCAACCTAACATTAATTTCTGGGAATGCCTGTAGCATGGGTAGCAATTCAGCTATGATCTACAGGTTATTTCTGGGGCTGTTGGGGTACTAACAGGACACCTTGACTATCTTTGAGTTCAAATTTCTTCAAGGAAGCTAGGTTATCATCTAATTCGACTCCGGGAGAGGCGATCGCCACTTTCCACTCGGATAAGTCTAATTCTAGCCAATCTCCCACGGTTACCGTCATTGGTTCCCCTCCCATATTGGCCACCATCACCACTTGGTCTTCTTCCCGGTAAGGGTTTCCTCGGACTCCATAAAACACGGTCTGAGTCTGATCACCGATTTTGTGAAACTGATCTGTTCCCATCAAATTCTGACGCAACCAAATGCGATCGTGTCGGAAGCGACGCAACTGCAAATTAAAATTAGTTTGCACAGCATTTAGATCCTCACCATAGTGAGAGACATTACAGATTTCGTAGCAGTCCTCCATAAATTTGAGGGCAAATTCTTTGAGTTTCGGAATATCGAGATCCTTGAGAAACTCCACCATTTCCGGGTGATTAATCTTTTGCAAATATTCAAGTTTACACTCTTGTGCAGAATCGCCAAAACAAGCCTGACAAGCCTCTACCACAGCGGGTAGACTATAATCAGCATCAATCATCGCCTGTTGTAAAGCCTTCCCAAACTGCTTGAGTTCTTCTAAGTCCTCAAATCCCAAACTTTTTAAACGAGAAAACACAAAATCTTGCTGATACAATTCCGGGGTGATTTGCCAATCCAAAAAGCCCATTTCTTCGGCAACAACTTTCACGCCATAGCGTTCATCAGTATTGCGGAAAAACATCCAGGGGGCTCTGGTGGTAGCATTAATAAAATCCATGGGTAAACCCGGACTAAAGCCATATACCCACAATGTCACCGCCGGATTATCATAACCATTATGCAAAACCTCCGACCAAGTTTTACCCAAATTCCAATTAATTTCTTGGTCTAACTCAACCTGATTACCCCGTCGGACGGTATCATGATTAGCGCAACCCGTAATCCAATTTTCTCCCTGATAAATCACCTCACAAACTCGTTTCCATTTTCTATCCCAAAAACCCTTTAAGGTGGGCGTATTATGAGCAAAAATCAACGGCCCCCATTGGAAGGAGTCTGGGCGCAGTTCAATCAGATCTCGATAGGTAGAAATTTCCTCCCATCCTTCCTCTGGCCAGGGTCTGCCATCTTCAAAAATAGTAAACAGTAACCGTTGATAGCCGCCAATATCTTGGACGACATCACTCATGGCTAACAAATAAGCATCATCCTGTTCCACGAAGCCAGTTAAGGGATTAAAAAAGCGGAAATCTTGACCGCCATCAATGCGAATCCCATCAACTCCGGTATTCATTTTACGGCGCTGCATTTCTAGCAAAATTGCCCGCACCGTTGGCAGTTGGTGGTTTAAATCCTGACCATACATATTCTGCCCTTTTAGGAACTGACGATTCAGGAGTAATTCTGATTGGTTATCAGCATGACCATAAACAATGTCATAAATCACCTGAATGGGTCCGGTAGAGAAATTATGCAATGTGGCAATAAAATCCACTACCTCATCAGGGCGACGACTGCCTAGAATTGCGGGATTTGTGGTAGAAGAACCTAAAATTGGCACATCATAGCCCCAATCCTGGGTATCGGGTTTGCTAAGATTAATCTCGATAATGTCTTCATCTTCTGACATGAAGGCGAAAAACTCACTTTCGGGACTATATTCATCCCTAAACTCGATGGGGGGTTCTGTCGGTAGCAGTTGGACAGCACCATAACCGATATAGTTTTCCTCGAGGGGGGTCAGAGGAATATTTTTGGCTAATTTATCGGAAATGCGACTATAAAGGCTGGTTAATCCCTCAAAGGTTCCAGCAGCGGTGGCGGTTCCTACATGAAGTTGCAGAATGTTTTTGGGAGCCCGAACCCTGGGAATTAATCTGGGGTTGGGTAGGGGGGAGAGATCATCATCATGTAGATCAATGGTGGGGTGGCGGGAGGTTCCCCGACGGCTCAAATATTCTAGGTCGGCGCGTTGGGCTTGTAGGGTTTCGATGTCGTAAAGTTCGGCGGGTCCGAATACTCCATAGGGAAGGGAGTAGGCTAGGGGGTCACGGATGGCTTGCAGTTTTTCGGCTTGGTCAATGTAGCGCAGCCAATAGAATGATCCGACTTGCTCTCGGCTTCCGGGTTCCATTCCAGCCACAACCCCCCAGTGATATTCTCCCTGTTGTTTGAGGTTGAGTCGGGTACGGTGGAAACGGACTACTTGCTGATCTGCCCGCAGGTCTATTTCATCTATGGGGGTGAGTACCTCTAGGAAAATCTCTAGCCTCCGCATGACTTGGGAGGTTAATTTGGGGGTCCAAAATCCGATTTGTGTGAGTCCGTCTCCTAGCCAGTGCGCTCCTAATTTTTGGGCGAGAATTTGCGCTTTTTCAAAATAGGAGGCTTTGGAATGCTCGACGGTCGCTGCCCAATTTAGCAGATTTTCGGTTTCTTCGTCTACCAGTTTGATGGTGGGTTCTGTTGTGGTTACCAAAACTAACTTTCTACTTGACTCGACAATTTAACTCTAGTCTAACCCAGGGGTTTCCGACTCTAGCGTTAGTTTTAAATTTGCGATCGCTTCCCCCATTTGTGAATCAACCCTAGGATAGATGTTAACTATGGTTAAGTTTTGTTAACCTGCGAAGGCTAGGCTCCAGTAATAGAGTTAAAGTGTAATAGGTCAATGGCTCAATTGACCATTAGGTGCGGTATCGCTCAAATGTGGTTGATGTTTGATGGCGATCGCATAATTATAGCCTACCTACTGTATGGCGTTGATGGGAAGTTAACACTAACATACTTAACCATCAATTTGTTGTTGTCAATATAGTTTTCATGAATAAATCTATATATCCCTGTTCATCAAGCAAGTCAACTCGTAAATTGACCCACAGACGCGCTGTATTTTAGCGTGGGAGTTGACCGCAAATGAACATGGCGCGAGACTCCTGAAAATTCAGGCGATCGCATAACTGTAAACCTCAAAATTGTTTCACGGAAAACACAAAAATTATGAAATCTTCACTGGTAATTCTGTACCATCGCGAACCCTACGATGAGGTAATCGAAAATGGAAAAATTCACTACCGAGCCAAAAAAAGCCCTAATGGTATCGTACCGACCCTAAAAAGTTTCTTTGCTAACGTTAATAAAGGCACTTGGGTAGCTTGGAAACAAGTAACGGCGAAGCAAAAAGCGGACTTTCAAGAAAGAGTAGAAGTAGAAGATGAAGGCAACTATACTGTGCGCCGCATAGCCTTAAACGCGGACCAGGTTAAACATTTTTACCACATCACCTCTAAAGAGGCATTCTGGCCAGTTCTACACTCGTTCCCCTACCATTTCACCTCGGAAACAGCAGACTGGGAAAACTTTACCACGATTAATCGTTTATTTGCAGAAGCAGCCTGCGAAGAGGCGGCAGATGATGCCTTAATTTGGATTCATGACTATAACCTATGGTTGGCGGCGCGCTACATTCGGGAAATGAAACCGGATGCACGGATTGCGTTCTTTCATCATACGCCATTTCCGTCGGTGGATGTGTTTAATATCCTACCTTGGCGACAGGAAATTGTGGAGAGTCTTTTATGCTGCGATTTAGTCGGTTTCCATATTCCTCGCTACTCGGAGAATTTTGTAAATGTCGCCCGCAGTTTGTGCGAGATAAAAGTGGTTAAACGGGAACCTGTAGCCCCTCATCTTACCAAAGTAGGAACGGCTTTAGCAGAACCAGAAATGGTCAGCCAACTTGAGTATAAGGGTCAAATAGTGAATATTGACGCTTTCCCGGTGGGTACAAATCCGGGTTTCATAGAATCGGTTTTAGAGAAGCCAGAGGGTCAGTCACGATTGACGGCAATTAGTAAAGAATTAGGCGATCGCAAATTGATTTTGGCTGCGGGTCGGGTGGATTATGTCAAGGGAAATCGGCAGATGTTAGAAGCCTATGAGCGACTGTTAGAACGTCGCCAAGATTTACATGGAAAAGTTCAGTTTCTGATGACTTGTGTATCGGCGGCTGATGGGATGCGGGTTTATAAAACGGCTCAACATCAAATCGAGCAATTAGTAGGGAAAATTAACGGCAGATTTGCGCGCCTAGATTGGATGCCGACTTTGTTATTTACCCAGCCTATACCGCTGTCGGATTTGTTTTCCTATTACCGATTAGCTGATGTCTGCTGGACTACTCCCTTGCGGGATGGTTTGAACCTGGTAGCTAAAGAATATGTGGTCGCCAGAGAAGATCGCGGCGGTGTCTTGGTGCTGTCGGAATTTGTGGGGGCGGCGGTGGAACTTCCCCAGGCGGTTTTGACTAATCCCTATTCGACTCAGCGCATGGATGAGGCGATCGAATATGCTTTGGCTATGGACCCCCAAGAACAAAAACAGCGGATGGCTGAAATGCATAAAACTGTAGTTAAATATGATGTCAAGTATTGGGCGGATCATGTGTTTGAACGTTTCGAGTCTATGACACATCAAAAAGCTGCTGTTAAACAGGCGGTGGCTGTTTAAAAAACTCGCCATTCGGTTAATTGGTGATACCATGCGGAAAGGACATCAATTAGCCGAATTTCTGATGTTAAAGTAGCCAAGAAAACTAAACTCTAATCATCATGGGAGACTATCAAAAAATTCAGGCGGAAACCTACGATTTAATTGTGATTGGCGGTGGTATAAATGGAGCCGGAGTAGCTCGTGATGCGGCGCTGAGGGGCTTAAAAACTATTTTAATTGAAAAAGGGGATTTTGCGGGGGCGACCTCAAGCTGGTCTACTAGGCTGGTTCATGGAGGATTACGTTATCTGGAATATTTCGAGTTTCCCCTAGTGCGTGAGTCCCTGCGAGAGCGAGAAATTTTACTGCGGACAGCGCCCCATTTAGTTAAACCACTGTTATTAACTGTACCAGTTTATGGGGGGCGATCGCGTCCTTATTGGAAAATTTGGGCGGGAATGCTGCTTTATGATGTGTTCAGCTATGACAAGAGTTTACCGACTCATAGAATGCTACCTAACACCCAATTTCAGCAATTATTCCGGTCCTTAGATAAGGAAAATCTGAAAGGCGGCGCTCAGTATTATGATGCTCAAGTAGAATATGCTGAGAGGTTGTGTCTGGAAAATATTATCGCGGCTAAACAAGCGGGCGCAACCATTCTTAATTATGTGGAAGTGACGGGACTTGACCGGGAAGGAAAACGCATTAATAAACTGAATTGTCGGGATGTTTTCAGTGGGGAAACTTTTACGGTTAAGGGTAGTCCGAAGGCGGTAGTTATCAATACTTCTGGCCCTTGGGTCGATCGCGTTTGTAAATTGGGGCGACAGAAAGACGAAGCCGCGCCCATTGGCACAACTCGCAAAATCGGTGGCACTAAAGGCAGCCATATTATTGTAGATCCCTTCCCTGGTGCGCCGGAAACTTCCCTATATGTAGAGGCAAAATCCGACGGACGACCGTTTTTTATTGTGCCTTGGTTGGGAATGTATCTCATTGGCACTACGGATATTTATTTTAATGAGAATCTGGAAGCCATTAAGGCAGATAATGATGAAATTGATTATCTGTTGCGGGAAACTAATGGCATTCTTCCTACCGCTGAACTTTCGCGTCAAGACGTGAAGTTTACCTATTCTGGGGTCCGCCCCCTTCCCTATGTGGAACCTAGCCAAAAAACGGCTGCTATCACCCGGAAACACATTGTTTATGACCATGATAAAGATGGGGTGGAAAATCTGCTATCTTTGATTGGTGGAAAACTAACCACCTATCGCCAGGTGGCGGAAGAGTTGGTTGAGGCGAGTTATCAGAAAATGGGGCGACCTGCGCCACGGTGTGAGACGGACACGCCACTACCTGGGGCAATTTTCCCTAATGATACTCGCATCGGACAAGCCCTTTATGATTATCGCCCCCAACTACCTCTCAAAACTATTCATCATCTGTTTTCGATTTATGGGGCGCGGGCGCTGGAGGTGTTGCAGCTAACTGATGAACATGAAGAGTTGAGGGAAAAAATTACCCCGGCTTTACCTGATATTAAAGCCCAACTGGTCTACGGAGTGCGATCGGAAATGGCAAAAACTTTGGTGGATATTACCCGGCGACGAACTACTCTAGCGATGCACGCGCGCTATGGGTTAGATTTATTACCGACTATCACTGAGACTCTGCAAAAATATGCGGGCTGGACTCAAGAAAAATGCGATCGCGAACTGGTAGCCTACCATGACTATATGCGGTTAAACTGCATTCCCGATTATGAATTGGAGGCTGGGGAAAAGGCTGTATCACCTCAAATGGTTTAACCATTGGTGATGCTGAGGGCTAGTCCCTGTGAAAATGTACCCTTGTTTAGATAGAATAACGAAGATTTTATGGAATTTCCAGATAAGGAACAGGCAACCCTGACAGTTTTGGGGGCGGGGGCTTGGGGTAGTGCGCTGGCTGAGTTGGCGGGTCATAATGGCCATAAAATTAATCTCTGGTCTCGCCGTTTAGGTAATACTTTGGAGGAAGCGGTAGAAGGCGCTGATTTAATCGTTTCTGCTATTTCTATGAAAGGGGTGGCGGCGACGGCGGGAAAACTCCAGGAAATTGGTATCCCCGATCATGTTCCTATTCTCACTGCGACTAAAGGCTTGGACGCGGAAAGTACCCGGACTCCTTCTCAAATTTGGCACGAGGATTTCCCAGATCATCCCATTGTGGTACTATCTGGACCTAATCTGTCGGCGGAAATTGAACGACATCTTCCGGCGGCGACGGTGGTAGCAAGTGCTGATATGGCGGCGGCGGAGTTCGCCCAAAAGCTATTTGCTTCCAGTTTGCTGCGGGTTTATACCAGTAATGACCCCATGGGGACGGAGTTGGGGGGGACTTTGAAAAATGTAATTGCGATCGCCTCTGGGGTTTGTGATGGTTTAGAATTGGGCATTAATGCCAAATCTGCCCTCCTGACCCGGGCGCTAACGGAAATGATCCGCATTGGGACCCATTTGGGGGGACAGACAGAGACGTTTTTTGGTCTGTCCGGTTTGGGGGATATGTTAGCCACCTGTAATAGTGCTTTAAGTCGTAATTATCGGGTGGGTTATGGTTTGGCTAAGGGTAAAACCTTGGAGGTGATTTTACAGGAGTTGGGTAGTACCGCCGAAGGGGTAAATACCACTAATGTACTGATTGCTATTGCTAACCGCGAAAAAATTCCGGTTCCCATTTCTGAAGAGGTCTATCGCTTATTGAACAATGAAATCAACCCCCAAGAAGCGGTTGAAGCCTTGATGGAAAGGGATTTAAAACCGGAGTTTCACGAACAAGAGTTTTAATTGTGTTTAATCACTGGTTGGGGTTTGCTGTTGGGGAATTTTGATGATGAATTCGGTTCCGGTTTCGGGGTCGGATTTAACTTCGATGGTTCCCCTATGGCTTTCGGTGATAATTTTATGGCTGAGACTTAATCCCATACCTGTACCTATTTGGGGGGGTTTGGTGGTGAATAGGGGTTCAAAAATGCGTCGCATACTGATTCGGGAATGCCGTCACCATTATCATAAATCCTGATTGTTACCCAACCCTCCCCTGATTTATCCGAAGTTTCCGCCTCCGTCGTAATCTTAATTTGGGGCTGAAACTCATTATCTTCTTCTCGGTTAGTATCCAAACTGTCGATCGCATTATTTAACAAGTTCATAAACACCTGATTAAGTTGCCCTGGGTAGCATTGCACCTGGGGCAATTTCCCGTAGTTTTGAACCATCTGAATCCCGCGACCTTTTTTACCTTTAATACGTCCTTGTAAAATCAGGAGAATATCTGCCAGACCTTGATGAATGTCAACGGTTTTTAATTCCCCATCATCCTGCTTATAAAAATTACGCAGAGACTCCACCAAATGGCGGATTCTGTCGGTTCCCAGTTTGATTGATTCTAGCAGTTTCGGAAAATCTTCTAGCAGAAATTCTAAATCAATATCCTCGATTCTTTCCTCAATGTCTGCCGCAGGTTCGGGATAAGTTTCACCATACAACTCTACCAATTCCATTAAATCTTGAGCGTAACCAGTCGCATGGTTAATATTACCAGTCACAAAGGAAACCGGGTTATTAATTTCGTGGGCAATACCGGACACCATTTGCCCCAAATTCAGCATCTTTTCGCTGTATAAGAGTTGTTGATAAGCCTGTTTTAAATGTTTATTTTGGGCAGAAATTTTTAAACCACATCGCACCCGCGCTAAAAGTCCATCAATTTCAATGGGTTTGCTCATCCATTCATCCACTCGGTATTGAGCAGTTAAGTCCGCCATTGAACTAGAATCCTCTAGTTGTTCCTGGGCGGTCAAGATGATGAAAAAGGTAGGGGCTAATGTGGGATGGGAACGCAGTTTCTGACATACTTCTAAGCCATTTAACTCCGGTAACATCCAATCACAAATAATTAACTCTGGGGACAGACTTTCGGCTAACTCTAGGGCGGTTTTACCATCTTCTGCGATCGCCACTTTATACCCTTGTTCTTCTAGGGTATTCTGTAGAATCATTTGGGTGGCGATGTCATCATCAACAATTAGAATAGTTGCCATGGGTTGATATTGATTAATTGAGTAGTTACTGTGATGTTAGTTAGTCTATTTTGCCATGTTTTGTGATCAGCTATAAAATTTTTGTTCAATAAAACTATCCACCCGGCTAAGATTTTCCGCGAGGGAGTCAATTAGACTCATACATCCCTCGATAGTTTGGTGGCGGGCTTTTTGTTCGATATCGGCGGCGATCGCAGTTAAAATCGCTACTCCCACATTACCACTAGAACCTTTGATGCGGTGAGCTACCATAGCCATAACTTGAAAGTCTGATGCGCTGGTAGCTTGGCGCAGTTTCGCTAGATCTTGGTGAGCATTTTCCATAAATACAGCCAATAGCTTTTTCTGAAATTCAACCTTACCCCTAGAAATTGTCTGGAGGCGGTCTAAATCGACCAGCAGGCTGGGTTTATCCTGGTTTTGGTTATTTTGTATGGTTTTGCGGGTCTGGCTGGGTGTAGGGGCATTTGTGCCGGGCATTTGTTGCCGACGGGCGGCCCAAGTTTGCAGTTTAAATGCTAACTCCTCCTGGGTTATGGGTTTGCTGATATAATCATCCATACCTGCTGATAGGCATTTTTGGCGATCGCTAGGCATGGCGTGGGCGGTGAGGGCGATGACAGTGGTATGGCGATCGTTTCCTTCCCGTTTCCGTAGTTCCTCAGTTGTGGCATAACCATCTAATTTAGGCATCTGACAATCCATAAACACTAGGTCATAATGGCGATCGTTTAATAATTCCAGCACCTGTTCTCCATTTTCCGCCAAATCAGCTTCAATACCTAATAAACTCAACTGATTTAACAATACCTGTTGATTAATAGGATGATCCTCAGCCAGTAAAACTTTTAAATCCAAACCCGCAGGGGAGAGGGTGCTAGAATTATCCCCCAAGCTATCACGACCCGAATGAAACTCGGCTAAATTCACCGTAATTTCATTAGCCATAGCTGTGAGTAAAGCATCAAATAATCGAGAAGCGCGCACAGGTTTAATTAAATAACTTTTAGCCAAGCCATCATCTAATAAATCTTCCACCGAACTTAGGCGGCGCATAGAAGTCATTAGCACTAACTTAGTCGCACTCATGAGGGGTTCATTTTGGATAACTGCCGCTAAATTTTGCTTTCCATAAATTAACAGATTTTGGTCAAAAATTGCCAAATTAAAGGGTTGGTTATTATGGGCGGCATCACGCAACTTTGACAAAGCCATTTCTGGGTCGGAGGCTTCCTGAAGTTCCATCCCCCAAGATTGAATCAGATAGCGGACAGACTGGCGCACACTCGCATTAGCATCGACCACCAAAATTTTTAACTTAGTTAAGGTATCTGGTAAATTGGGAAATGATGCAGTTTTGGATATAGAAAAAGGCAGAGTAAACCAAAAAGTGCTACCTTGATCAACCACACTTTCCAAGCCAATTTCTCCCCCCATAACCTCTAAAAGTTGCTTACAAATTACTAAGCCTAACCCGGTTCCTCCAAATTTACGGGTGGTGGAAGCATCTACCTGAGAAAAAGCCTCAAATACCCGTTCTTGAGCCTCAGCCGGAATACCAATGCCAGTATCTTGCACTTCATAACGTAATGTCAAAGGAGCATTAATATCATAGTTAGGAGGGCGGCTAACTCGCAGGGTTACTTCTCCAGCGGGGGTAAATTTAATGCCATTACTCATCAAATTTAAAAGTACCTGTCGCAGTCTACCGGGGTCGCCGCGCAGATAACGGGGAACATTGCGATCGACAATAGCCGCTAATTCAATGCCCTTATTTTCAGCCTGAGCCGCCAATAAATCAATGATATTTTCTAGGCATTCTTCCAGGTCAAAATCTAGTTCTTCTAGTTCAATCTCTTGGGCTTCTAATTTGGAGAAATCGAGAATATCATTAATGATAGACAAGAGATGATCGGCACTGGTGCGAATCGCCTGGACAAAATCTTTTTGTTTAGTATCTAGTTCAGTTTTCAGCAATAATCCAGTCATCCCCAAAACCCCATTCATAGGGGTTCTAATTTCATGGCTCATATTAGCGAGAAATTGGGATTTTAGCCGAGAGTTTTCCAAGGCTGCTTCTCGTGCTTTCACCAATTCATCAATGGGATAAGTGGCAATAACCACCCCGCCTATTTCCTGATTTAAGGTATACCAAGGATGAATCGCCCAGCGAAAATATCCCTGGGAACCATCGGGATAAGTCATCACATCTTCCGAGCAGGAAATAACCTCGCCAGCAATAGCTTTACGGTACAGTTCTCGACAGGTTTCTGAGATATGGGGGAAAATTTCATAGTGGCTACGACCAACTAAGGATTCTTGGGGAAGATGATACTCTTGTAGCCAGCGATCGCTATAAGCTATATAGCGCATAGAACAATCTAAAATGGCTACAGCCACGGGAGCATTAGTAATAATTTGCTGGAGTTGTTCTCGCTCTTTTTGGAGGGTGCTAGTTTTCAGTTTTCGGGATGTTATATCACGTTGTACAAAGACAAAATGGCTGACTTTTCCCGTGTCATCAGTGACCGGAGAAATACTAAGATCCGCCCAATATTTCGAGCCATTCTGACGGTAGTTAATCAATTCCACTTGTATCGACTCACTCTGGCTGAGGGCGACTTCAACTCGCTTTAATTGTTGCTCGTCTGTGTCTATTCCTTGCAGAATATTGGGATTTTTACCAATGATACCTTCGGGCTGATATCCGGTCAGATTAGTAAAGGCTTTATTAATATAAACTATCTGGGAATCCGTCGTGTTTTCGGGGTTAGATTGAGCGATCGCGATCGCATCAGTGGTGTGGCTGACGGCTGATTCTAGTAACCTAAGCCTCTGTTCTTGGTGTTTGCCTTCCGTGATATCACTACCAATATTACACACGGCTAAAATATGTCTATTTTGATTAAAAATCGGAAAATTTACGGATATAAATTGGCGAATTTTACCATGATAATTGACTATATTTTGGTGAGTTTGCTGCACTCTACCACTGTCGAAAACTTTTTGATCCGATTCTTGTAGTTTTTGGGCGATAGTTGTTGGCAATAAATCATAGTTGGTTTTACCAAGAATCTCCTGGGCTGGTCGATTTAAGAAAATTTCGCACTGACGATTAACCATAATATAACGGTTTTGACTATCTTTGGCACAGATCAGCGCCGGACAGTTATCAAGAATAGCTTGCAGCAAATGTTTCTCTTGTGTAGCATTCGTGGCTATCACTTGCTGCTGTTGAATTTGTAGTTTTAATTGTTTAATGGTTTCCTGAAGTTCAGCGGTCTGATCTTGAATGGTCAACAGAAGATCTGATTGGCTATTTTTGACAGGTGCTTGTGTGTGTTGCCGTGGGTAGCGGGTGGTTTCTGGCCAAGAATTAGGGTTGAGGAGTAGACCATTTGAGTTTTGGAGTTGGGGGGTTGACTCACCCAGCCCCAGACCGGGGATTAATTTAAGTAGTCCCTGGATAATTGATAGGGAAATAATGAAAGCGATCGCCCCTACTGTTAAAATCAGGTTAGGTGTAGGATTTAACCAAGTCTCTCCCTGTAACAGAATAAAGCTACCAGTACAGAGGACAAACAACGCACATAGAAAGATTAATCGGCGCAGGGGAAGATCCCGCCAGCTCCAGATGATGTAGAATAACAGCAGGGCGAGAATGTAGTCAGCGATCGCCAATAGAAAAGATACCCTCTGTGGTAACACCATTGGCTCTATAAATCCTAGGTGGGCGATTAAAGCTAGATCTGGGGCTGATAGTTGACTGACCATTGCCATTACTGTTAAAACCATTAATACTGAAATTTGTATAAGACTAAGCTGACAGAAAAATTGCCTCTATCTCAAGGATGAATTATTGTTACTATTGACACATCTACCTGTAGGGATACCTTAATAATCCCTAAAATCGTCAGTCGATTTCAGGAATTATATAGCTATTGCTTGTAGATGCACAGGAGCTATCCTATAGAAAATATAAACTTGAATCATTGGGGTAGGAAGGTGTACTTATGGCACGACTTTCGCCAAAATCCTTTGATATTCTGCTGACCGAGATCAATCGGCGGGTTAAAGAAAATCCCATTGACAGAATTGGGGCTGATCTTGTAGTATCCCGGTTGAACAAAAGGCGATCGCCATCGGGAGATTTCCTGACGCGATCGGAAATTGAGGAATTACTTACAGATCAGTTTCCTGATTTTAACCCCAAAGTAATTGATAAAGCCGCCCGGGCTAACCGTCCGCCTGGTGCGCTGAAAAAGATATTTTGGGGAGGAGCAGTCCTAGGGGGACTAGGCGGGGTCGTTTGGTTAGTTAATTTACCACTACCAATGATTCGCCAACCTGTGGCTAGAACTGCGCCCTTGCTGTTGCTTCCCAGTTATATTAGCATGGATTATAACTACCGACAGGCGATCGCTTTAGTAGAACAGGCTGATCAATTGGTGAATCGAGCCACAGCTATGACAGACTTTGAACTAGGAAGCGAGAAAGCCAAGCAAGCTCAACATCACTTGGATAAGTTACCTGTATGGTTTTTAGGATATTACCCAAAGGCTTATTGCAATTTGTTGGGTTGCACCTGGCGCTTTACTTTTGATGAGTATCAAAATGCCCGGAAACTGGTGGGTCGCATGGAAGCGCAGATTTTCCAGGAACAGAATGCTTATCAAGCCTTACAGGAAGCTCAACAGGCTTTACAGGTAGCTACAGCACAGTATAATCAAGCACAGTCGGCGGCGGATAAAGAGACAGCCATTATAGTTTGGCAACAGGCTATTGATCAACTCCGACCAATCCCCCAAGCCACCTTGTCTGGAAAGAATGCACGACAGCAGTTAACCACTGCGGAACGGGATTTTCAGCAGCAGGTGGGGTTTGTCGCTGGTCGTTTACAGGGTAATACTTTAATTGAGGCGGCGCAAATTTTTGCTAGTAAGGCTGCTAATGAAGCTCAAAATCCACCCCATAGTCAATTACATTGGCAGCAGGTAATCGAGCATTGGGATGAGGCGATTAAACGCTTACAACAGATTAATCAAGACAATCCTAGTTATTTAGAAGCTCAAACAAAACTAGCTCAATATCGGTCAAATCGTCGGCAAATTGAACAAAGATTACAGGATGAAAGAGATTCTGTAGCCGCCATGGATAGAGCCAGACAATTAATTGTTGAATGGCGACAGTTGACTGCTTCTTCTAATCCCAGTTTTGCATCTTTAAACAATAAGATATCCGAGGTTATTTATACATTAGAGTTAGTGCGACCTGGAACTACTGTTAATGCTGAGGCTCAAGAACTGTTACAAAAAGCACGACATACCCGCAGTCAATTGTAAATTAAGTTATGAATGATGGTCATTTTTGAGACTTTGGCATAAATTTGAAGAGGCCATGGTGACGCGATCGCGTCCGTTGGTTTTAGAATAGTATAATGCCATATCTGCCGCTGTAATTAAACTAGACTGACAATCAGCGTGTATGGGACAACCTGCTATCCCCATAGACATAGTGAGTCCCCGCATAAAAATATAGGAATATTGATGGTATAGATTTTTGATACCTTTCCTAAGAAATTCAGCAATTTTATGAGCCTCCTCAATAGTGGTGGAGGGTAAAATAATGAGAAACTCCTCTCCCCCATATCTACAAGTAGTATCCGATAGGCGAGTATGATTTTGTTAAAAATCGGCTGACGGCTTTCAGGACGACATCTCCAGCTTGATGTCCCCAGCGATCGTTAAATCCTTTAAAATCATCAATATCGCCTATAATAAGACTTAGGGGTTCTTGCTGTTCTTTAGGGCGTTCTAAATGTCGGACTAGGGACTGTTCCATATAGCGACGATTAAATAATCCGGTCAAAGAGTCACGAATACTCAAGTCATGGGAAAATTTTTAAATCAAATCACCATGAGCCGTGGTTGTCTATAACATAATTTCTAGGTCAGTATTAGTTTGAGATAACCTTTCTAATAAAGATTGTAGCTTTTTTTCAGAAGTTCTCAATTGCTGCTCAGTCACTTGATGCTGGTTGATTTCCTCCTGAAGTTGATGATGAGAATGATACAATTCCTGTTCCACCAAATCAGCATGAAGCATCGTGGTTTCTAGTAAAATTTCCAGGTCTATTTTTTCTGGTTTCAGTCTCTCAATTTCCTCCGGCAATTTATGATTTTGTAAAACCAAATCACTCTCACTATTAGATTCTGATGGCATCCCCATACGGACCCCCTAAATTAATTCTAATTAGGCACAAATACTAGGGTTAAAATTAAATAAATGCAGTCGGATAGCTGTCGTCAATTTTCGACAAATTTTGATGATCTATATTGCTGGCTGGGGACTACCTAGCAGTTCATCAATCATTGAATACCTAGATAATAATACCTAGATAAAGCTCTGGAGTAACTGGGATAATTTAACTGAGTATAGGTCTGGGAGATGAACAAGTTTTTCAGTGATATTTAACCCAGTTTTAGGCGGTGAGGGATATATGATTGTTGAGTTAAATCATAGCATTTAGTTAAATTTAGGCATCAATTTCCCATTCTAGGCTAGGCATTAATCGCTGCAAATTTTTGAGGGATGTTCCTAGCCAAGGTATTTTACTAGAAGCTAACAACACCAAGTTCATATTTTTTTTCTGCCTCACTTTAATCACAAATTTAGACAGCATATTAATTCCCGAACTGTTGAGAAATTGCAACTCTCTAAGGTTGAGGGTAATTGGGGAAGGTTCGATATCTAATACATCATTAAGTAATTTAACCACTGCATTCGACTCTTTTATGCCATTGAGTCTGAGAGACCCTTTCCGGGCAATAGTAGAGATTTGGCTATCGTAACCAATGCTATATATAATCTTGAGTTTGATATGATTGAATTACCATGTTTAATTCCTGTATTCAAGTTTTTAACAAATGATATTTAACAACTTGAGATGGTGATTATATGGTGAGTTGAACCATTGTAGTAACAATAGTCTGGGAGGGATCTGGTTCTAGGGTTTCAAACTTCCAGCCTAGTTTAGCCATATAGTCATTAACCATTGTTAAATATCCTCAGCCGGATTCGGTATCATTTTCTACATTTTTTTCTACCTGATGAATATACATCTATTGAGGTTCAGAAATCAGCAACTCTTCAATGTAGTCTTGAAAAGAACTAACCGCGTCTTTCTGGATACTATTAGCCACCAAAAATGAGAGATGATCGTGCTGCCAAAATAGCTGTATTTTATTTAATCTGATATGTTGATGATTTATCGCTAAATTTAATAGCATTTTTCCATAAATCATGAGCCACGAAATTGACAGCAATTTTGACTTTCATTTGGCGACTAACTGAGTCTTGATCTGGTTCCATGTTTGGAAAAAATGTAGTGACATAATCAGCCATAAAGTTGTCATATAGACCATAATTTATCCACCTTTGTTTCAACGGAAGTGGGGGACAACCCAATCACCAAAAACTCATTGCTGGTACTTGGTGCTTCCAAAAATTCTCCAAAAATTCGTTTCATGTTATGTTGAATAACTCAAGGTTTAATAACTTTTGGTAGGTGTACCGCTTGGCTTTAAATAGTTGAGGTAATTTCCAGGGATAAAGTTTCCCAAAAATTGAGAGACATTTCTTAGGGGTCAGAGCATAGGATGTTGTTATTAATGGATTTCAAGTTAAGGATACCATATTTTTGATAATTTGCCTAGAGTTGGATAGTGAGCGAGGGGTGGGAGGGGTAAATCTAGGATCACATCTGATCAACAACCCGTTTCCAGTAAATTTGAGCCACAGCATCACCAGGATTTTCAGCTAAACAGATCTGCAACAATTGAGCAGCTTGCTTATATTGATGTAGATAATAGAGGGTTAATGCTGACTCAAACTGAGTTTTAGTTTTCAACTTAGCGTCGCGACTTTCTGGGGGGTCAGCATCAAATATTTCCCAGACAGAGACCATTTCAGATTTCCCCTTGACGGCGACTTTATCAATAATTCTAAAAGCGTAACTATTAGGATTTTCAAGAGACAGGAATGTGTGTTGGCTAATCAAAAGTGGCACGGCATATTTGGGAGTTAACTCTTCCAAGCGAGCGGCGAGATTAACGGCATCACTAATGACAGTGGTATCAATTTTATCTTTACCTCCAACAATACCTAACATCATAGTTCCAGTATTAATACCAATGCCAATTTTCAGAGGTGGTCTTCCTGGTCGTTGGCGGGTAGAATAATAGAGGCTTAATAATTTGAGCATAGCGATTCCCGCCTGGACAGCATCATCAGCACTGCGGCCAAACCATGCCATGATTGCATCTCCAATATATTTATCTATAAATCCGCAATTTTCAATAATGGCGGGTTCCATGCGGCATAAATAGGCATTAATAAACTTAAAATTATCAGCCAAGCTCATCTTTTCAGAAAGATTGGTAAACTGGCGAATATCTGAAAACAAAATGGACATTTGTTTTTCGACGGCATCTCCTGATTTAACTTCGACAATACTTTCATAACCGAGGCAGGATAAAAACTGATTAGGAACAAACCTGCCAGCGGCATCGGTGAGTTCTTCTTGTTCATTAAGGGCTAGTTATAAATCACAGTTAACTATCAACATTTCTTCGATAAAACTTTGTCGTTATGCTTCAGCTTTTTGGCGTTCATTGATATCTTGAAAAGTAGTGATCGCAAAGGTAATATTTCCGTGGGCATCATGAATAGGTCTAGCCCTAGCTTCCACAGGGATGATCCGATCAGGTTGATGCACTTCAATATCATCAACTACGACACTTTCCCCTCGCCAAGCTCGCTCTAGGGGTAAATTATCATCGGGATATAGTTGGTCAGTTCCGGCAATATAACTAGGATAAATGACAGAATTTTGATTAGTGAAATCATCTAGGACTGTCCCTGGTCAAAAGAGGATGTGGGCGGCCTGGTTAGTATAGTAAAGTTGCCCAAGATGATCGACAACGACAACGGCCAAAGGCATAGCTTCGAGAAACTGACGCAGAAGTTTATTACTAACCTTTAACTCCTGAGCCAAATCTATATTTTCATTTTTGAGGCGATCGTTAAGTAAGGTAATTTCCTGATTAGCAATACTAATTTGGGCTTGGTGATATTCAACGGCTTGTTTTTCGATCTGTAACTGTTCAAGACTCTGATTCAATTCAACTTCAGTCTGTTGAAGTAGGGTAACTTTTTCCTGTAGACCGGCATAGAGTCGTCGCAGTTGTCCAGTCATGGGATTAAAAGCCATAGCTAGGGTTCCCACCTGATCATCGGTCATTACGGGAGCCACAGGGGTGAGGTCGCCGTCTGCGACTTTGGTAGCAACAGTAGCGATCGCCAATATAGGGCGAGAAATTTGGCTCGCCAATAGATAAACGCCGACAGTGAGTAAGCCGGTAAAAGTTAAACCGACCCCCAAAGTAGTCCAAGCCAACTGACGAGCGGGATCTAGGGCTTCCGACCGTGGCATTTCCACTAATAGGACAAGTTCTTGGTGTTCTAAGCAGCGAAACACACCAAGTACAGGAACGCCAGCATAGTTTAAATAACTGCCGCGCCCATTTTCCCGTTGCAACCCGCGATCAATGCCTTCGCTGTGACCCCCTCTAGGAAGGTCTTGTCGGCCAAACTCTTCCCCAGATACAAATACGCGCAAGTTATTGATCAAATAGGTTTCCCCTTGTTCTCCTAGCCCAGTAGAATCGAAGATAATCGGAGATCCATCTGCTCTAGGCTAAGGTGAGCGGCGAGAACACCTATGGGGTTTCACCTTGATTATCCCGTAGGGGGGTAGAGACAGTCATAGTGGGTCGTTCAAAAACTAGGGTTTTAATTGAAGCCCTAGCCTGACTAAATGCGATCGCCCCGACGCTGAAAACTGTCACCACTGATCAAAGTAAAAAGTAGACATGGATTGTATGTAACCAATACATTCTGACACGATTTGATACCGGATTGATTGGGAATTCTAAATTCTTTGGTGGAGGGAATTATGTTGAGGCGATCGCACTGGGGGGATTTAGGGTAAAATATGTTACCAAAATTTGAGTGAGTTAATTTCGACTATGACCAGGCCAGCTATTTATATTGCGATTACTAATCACGGATTTGGTCATGCTGTTCGTGCTGCTTCTGTAGCTGCTCAAATCCAGAAATTTTGTCCTGATGTTTTATTATTCTTAGTAACTCAGGCTCCCCGCTGGTTATTGGAGTCTTATATTTCGGGTGATTTTGTGGTGCGATCGCGGGCTTTTGATGTGGGGGTAGTTCAGTCGGATAGTATCACTATGGATAAATTGGCGACTCGTTCCAAGTTAGAGGATATTAAGCAGCGGCAGAGGTCTATTGTAGCCAGAGAAGTTGATTTTATTCGTCAAAATCGGATTAATTTAGTGCTGTCGGATATTCCACCTTTGGCTGCGCCTATAGCTCGGTCGGCTGGGGTTCCTGGTTGGATGATGAGTAATTTTGGGTGGGATTTTATTTATCGTGATTGGGGGGAGCAATTCCAGGAAATAGCGGATTGGATTGGGGAGTGTTTTGGGCAATGCGATCGCTTATTTAGGCTGCCTCTTCATGAGCAGATGACGGCATTTCCTGTCATTGAAGATATGGGTTTAACTGGTGGTGATCCTCGCTATAATTTATCCAAAATTAGGTCAGACTTTCAGATTAAATCCCCTGTAGAAAAAACTATTATGCTGACTTTTGGAGGCTTAGGACTAGACGCAATTCCCTATAATAATTTAGGGCTGTTTCCTGATTATCAGTTCATTACTTTTGATAGTAATTCCCCGGATATGGATAATTTAATTAAGCCTAGAGATATGGTGAAATCTAGCCCTTCATTAGCGGAATATTCCCGCCTGCGTCCGGTAGATTTGATGCCTTTGTGTGGGCGAGTTATTTCTAAACCAGGCTATAGTACATTTTCGGAAGCATTGCGGTTGGATATTCCCCTAGTGTCTTTGGTGCGGTCTGGTTTTGCTGAGTCTCCGATATTAATTGAGGGGTTAGAAAATTATGGTTTCCACCAAATTCTGACGGCTGCGGAGTTTTTGACGGGAAATTGGGAATTTCTACGCGAACCCCTGAACCCCCCTCGCTTATCGGAAACTTTAGATAAAAATGGAAGTAAAGCGATCGCTGAAGCTGTGGTAGAATTATATTAGACGGTTGTAGATTAGGCTGTCAGTAACAGAAAAACGGAGCTTGCCCTTGGCCTTCCGGGTCAGGAGGGTAGGGGCAGCTTGTGCCAAATCAGGCTTGAGGAGATATAGAAGTAAAGCGATCGCTGAAGCTGTGGTAGAATTATATTAGACGGTTGTAGATTAGGCTGTCAGTAACAGAAAAACGGAGCTTGCCCTTGGCCTTCCGGGTCAGGAGGGTAGGGGCAGCTTGTGCCAAATCAGGCTTGAGGAGATATAGAAGTAAAGCGATCGCTGAAGCTGTGGTAGAATTATATTAGACGGTTGTAGATTAGGCTGTCAGTAACAGAAAAACGGAGCTTGCCCTTGGCCTTCCGGGTCAGGAGGGTAGGGGCAGCTTGTGCCAAATCAGGCTTGAGGAGATATAGAAGTAAAGCGATCGCTGAAGCTGTGGTAGAATTATATTAGACGGTTGTAGATTAGGCTGTCAGTAACAGAAAAACGGAGCTTGCCCTTGGCCTTCCGGGTCAGGAGGGTAGGGGCAGCTTGTGCCAAATCGGGCTTGAGGAGATATAGAAGTAAAGCGATCGCTGCGAGAAAGCTAAAACAGAGATATCAAAAGGCTGGAAAGGATTGTTGAACAAGCAACAGCGAGATGTAATTGGCTGGCGGGAGTGGCTGGCTCTTCCTGATTTAGGAGTAAGTGCAATTAAGGCTAAAATTGACACAGGAGCGCGTTCCTCTGCCATACACGCCTTTGATGTTCACCATTTCGGCGATGAAGACGAAAGGATGGTTGAGTTCAAAATGCACCCAAAGCAGCGGAATAGCACGGAAACTGTGACAGCGACAGCGAAGGTTTTAGATCAACGAGAGGTGCGAAATTCTGGGGGACATTCTGAAGAAAGGATCGTGATTGTAACTACTGCTCAACTACGGGGACATGAATGGCAGATCGAACTTACGCTAACTAATCGGGATGTGATGGGTTTTCGGATGCTGTTAGGACGCGCGGCTGTCCGGGAAAGGTTCTTAGTGCATCCTGGTAAGTCCTATCTCCTGAGCGCGCGACCGAAACTACCATTCCGTTCAACCTGAAACCAATGGAGTTTTACCAAATGTGGCCCGCCAATGGCAAGGCTTTAGACCCAATAATTTTCTGGTAAACTGGTGTAATCTGCTTAACTCAGGTAAATAATACTATGGTGGAATATAACGACGCACCCAAAACTGGGATCAAATGGCTGGGATTTGTTTGTGGTTCTGTGTTGCTGACCTCAAGCGCGATCGCCTGGGCGGGAGGGCCACCGACTCGGCAAGGTAAACCAGTAATTATTGAAGAACCGGCGGGAAGGCCGACAGAACCCGATCGCACTGGTCCTACGCCGACGGCTCCTGCTGCTACATTACAACCAACACAGCCCACAGAGGATACTATCCCCCGATTTCCCTTACCTAGTGCTAGGATTAGTCCTGTTAATGGCAGAGTTACCCTGAAGCTGATCAATTCTAGTAATGTGGTAATTGAATATCAGGTATCAGGAGGAACCAGACCCAGGCTAGTTGGTCAGCAGTCAGAAAGCACCTTAGAGCGACTGACAGTTCCTTTAAACTTGACCTATCAAAGGGAAGATGGGGGTTTGCTGTTTGTGCGTCCGGTAGTAACTAGCCCAGGTGTTTTAGAAATCCGGTTTGAAGCAACTGGTAATATCAACCTAGATACTCGGTCTCTGAGTATTAATGAACAGGGGACAGTATTTCTCAACTAAAGGAGAAAAGGGGACAGACCGCGGCCAAGTGTCTGTTGAACTGTGAGAATGATTGTCAAATTCCCTCTAGGGTTAGCCATCTACCGCAATGCGATCGCCATAATGTAAACACCTTAATCGGTTGATTGTGTGATAGTTTGACCGAGATAAATAGCGCGAATATCTTCAGGAATAGTAGTTTCTAAAATTTTATACCCTCGTTCTAACAACATCCGCACCTCACTGGGAGAAATAGATTCTCCTTCAGCTTGTAAGTAGGCGGCGATGCGAGTTTCACTCCAGTGAAATGTCTGGGCCATCAGGATGATTAACCGTAACAAGGGTTCAATTTGATCTAAAGCCTGACCGACATAACACCACAGGGGGGGTGGCTGATCTTTGAGTGAGTAATGAATAGACTCAACTGGGGGAAGTTCAGCGCGGTTAATACAGATAGCACTAACGTTAATAATCCAGTTTTGTAGGGTTGTTTCGGAGTCGGCAGTTTTTTCATTACGGAGGTTAAGACCCCGCATTTCATAGAAAATGTGTCGCCAGGTCAAAGCAAATAAATACTCAGCCTGAACTGGTGATTTGACAGAGTGACCAATCAGAGTATAGACAATTAGGGCATAGCGACAGAAAACCACGACAAAGTATCGACCCCGATCTGAATGATTTTGAAAAAGGGTCAGGAGTTCCTGGTCACTATGGTGGCTTAAAGACTTGACCAGGGTATGATTTGCTTCGGGGAAGTTAAGGGTTTGCAAGGTCTATCTGAGTATGCTACTTGGTCAATTTTATATATGATCCGCACCATAGTCTGGCGCTAAGTGGAGAATTTACGGGTGTTTTACCTGCCTGATCTGGCAAGGCGTTTCTTTCACCCATTGAGGTAAATCTGATTGCATTACCAGATTTCGCAATTTCAGCTTACCAATCCGAGTTGTTAATTGACGCTGCATAGCGATGGCTTGGTTAAAACAATAACGACAAGCATCCAGCCATTTTTTCCAAGTTTTTGCCAGTTCAGGACTGGGATAAATCCGGATCTTTTTTGATTGCAGATTTATACTTTCTGAGTCCGTCAAGTCGGCAACTGAAGATGTGAACAATGGCAAGGATGTCCTCAACCAATTCTCGTTCTGGGGATAAACCGTCTTGGTTGAGAACCACGATTTTTGTACCATCTTGTTCACACAACCAAGAGATGAGGTCAAACCCGAAACGGGCGAGTCTGTCTTTGTGGGCAACCACAATAAATCCGACATCGCCTTGACGGACTCGCTCCAAAACGGCTCTAAGTCCTTTTCTTTGGAAATTAAGACCACTGGCGATATCAGTGACGAGCTCGGCGTTGGGGTAGAGTTCGAGTAATTTTGCAACTTGGCGATCAAGGTCTGCTTTTTGTCCGCGACTTGAAACGCGGGCATAAGCGATAATTGCCCGTTGCGTTCTCTCGTTTGATGTTCCCGTGTAGGAGGCAATATCATATCGTCTCTGCCCTGACGGTGTCCTGATCGCTTGAATTTTGCCGTTTTTTTCCCATCTTCTTAAAGTATGTAAGCATACACCAAAGTATTGAGCCGTTTCACTCGGTGATGTATATTTCGGCATTTAGCTCGCTTGCTGTGTACTTATCTAGCTTAGACTGATTGTTGAGTATTGTCAAGCAATATTCAGTGAATTTGCTAACAGGACGTAACTCCATTGCCGTACTTGTCCAATTGGCGATGATTATACCAGAAAATTATCAGACTGCAATACGGACACCTGTTCGGAGGTGGGGGAATGGGTGGCAATTTCCCAAAAATTTCGCGCCGGTTAGTAAAGTAGGGGTTGACAGGGGGAGGGAATGGCGCTATACTGGGTGTAGTTTGTTACAATTGGATATTTGCAAAATTAAAAAAATTGTAAATATTTCCATTATATAAAAATAGTACCGCAAGCAAACGATAAAGTCAAGGGCATCCCCAAAAAAGTCGATTTTTTTTACATTTCTTAATTTTCGTTACAAAACTTAACATAATTACCCTAGTTGTATGATTTTTGGTAAACAGAAGGCTTCAAGTCGGTTGGGGGAAACTGTCGGTGTGAACAAGAGAATATGGTTAATCGTACCCGCGACGGTGTGGTTAGTGATATTTTTTGTAGTACCGCTGGTGATTGTGCTGATTTACAGTTTTTTGGAACGGGGAACCTATGGGGGGGTGGTGTGGTCTTTCACCGTAGGGCAATATCAACGGCTGTTGAATCCCCTATATTTGAGAGTGTTTATGCGATCGCTAGAGCTAGCGGCATTTACGACGATAATTTGTTTAGCGATCGCTTATCCGTTTGCATTTTTCATAGCGACCCGTCCTCGTGGTTGGCGGAATTTATTGTTAATGCTGGTAATCATTCCATTTTGGACTAATTTCTTAGTAAGAACTTATGCTTGGATGATTATTTTACGAGACCAGGGGGTGGTGAATACCCTACTACAAAACCTGCATTTAATTGATGAACCTCTCAACCTATTATTTACCCCGTTTGCTGTCCTAGTTGGTTTAATCTACGGCTATCTACCGTTCATGATTTTACCGTTATATGTAACCTGGGAGCGATTCGACTTTTCCTTAATTGAAGCGGCGCAAGATTTAGGAGCCAACGATATTCGCACAGTCTGGAGGGTTTTATTACCGTTAACCAGACGGGGAATTATTGCGGGTTCTATTTTAGTATTCATTCCGGCTTTGGGAGCATTTATAACGCCGGATATTTTGGGAGGGTCGAAAACGGTGATGATTGGTAATTTAATCCAGAATCAATTTCTGCAAGCTCGTCATTGGCCTTTGGGTTCGGCTTTGTCTATACTGTTAATGATGTTAGTGATAATTCCTGTTTGGGTTTATTTCCAAATGGCTGAAAACCGTCAGTAATGCACCCACAAAGATGACGGTTTTTGGGAAGGCGAAGATTTAGGAAGCGCGACGATCGCTGTATCCCAGATATTGATTGTAGGAGGGATTCCCTAAGTATCGATAAGATTTTAATTCACTCATGACGATTTTAGGTTTGTTGACGTTTCGCTCCAAGTAAGATATAGGCAAGACAATCGGCCATAATAGTGATGCTAAGATGAGAACCTGCCATGAAGATAGTTGCGTTTTAGAGGTGGTGCGATCGCGCCAAAATTTGGTAAACAAATAGGCAAATGTGAGAATAGCGATCGCGAAATAGGCGCGCACAATCAGGGTAACAATCAAAATCCTTCTCCCAATTCAACTTTTCTGACAACAGGTGGGTGGGGAGAGTAGCCCCCCACTACTGACAAAAGTGGATCAAGTCGAAGCTCGATTAGGCAAATATTTAGTCATTAGTTTTAATGAACAGAATGTTCAATATTGCTTATAATTCCGCTTGACCTGCCCCCATTATAAAGAATATTCAACGGATGTGTGTGATTTCAAACACTTAATTTTGCCAGTGGTATCACTCTCAGTATATTTGCGGTTGTATTAGTTAGCTATCAGGATGATAAGGGAGATTTGAAGATGAGAATATCTGCCAATAGGAGTAGGATAGGATAATGAGTACAATATGAACCGATCAACTGTGACCAGACTTGATTTGCTAATCCGTTCCCTGGGTAAAACTGGACTGTGGGTAAATGTCGCCCTAGGGTTTGCGTTTCTATACCTACCGATCGCCATTTTAGTGGTTTATTCGTTCAATGCTTCCCGTTTTAACGCGGTGTGGAGTGGATTTACCCTAGACTGGTATAGGAGTTTATTGGGAAGCATTCCAGCACAGACGGCGGATCTATCGACGACGGGAGTTTGGTCAGCCTTATATAATAGTCTGATAGTGGCTACTATTTCCAGTGCGATCGCCACGATTTTAGGAACAGCGATCGCTTTAGGATTAGAACGCTATAAATTTCCCGGTTATCAGCTTTTAGAAAGTTTGCTATTTTTACCAATGGTCATTCCCGAAATCACCTTGGGGATTTCCTTGTTGGTATTTATGACCCTAATTTTTAGGCTAGTAGAAAACCTAACGGGGATGAGAATAAGTCTGGGTTTACCAACGGTAATTATTGGTCATATCACCTTTAGTATTTCCTTTGTCACGATTGTGGTGAGGGCGAGAGTAGCAGACCTTGACCCCAGATTAGAAGAAGCCGCATTAGATTTAGGCGCGAATGAATGGCGAGTGTTTCAGCGGGTGACTTTTCCGTTGATTTGGCCGGGTATTTTCAGCGCCGGTTTATTAGCATTTACCTTATCATTAGATGATTTTGTGGTATCATTTTTCACCAGTGGGGTCGGTGCTACTACTTTACCATTGTTTGTTTATGGTATGATTAAACTATCGGTTACGCCTGCGATTAATGCGATCTCAACTTTGATGTTATTAATATCGTTGATTCTGCTATTATCTTCTTTAAAATTGGGAGGTACTGCCGGGTTGGAGTAAAATCAGACAACTGGTGTTAGCAGGCGAAGTAGTGGTAACTGGGGAGTATAACCATCTGTAGGTGGAAACCCTCAGTTTGCCTTACCCCTAGAACCCAAGGGAGTGATCGCCACGGAAACAAATATCCTCATTTCCGATGATAGCACAGCAAAATAGAGAATGTGGGCTGGTGATCTAACTGAACAAGATTATAGATAATCACCCCGACTCTGAGGATAAATATATTTATAATAGAGGTGAGTCTCATTTTAGTGGGTCGGATGGATATACAACAGGATTATAATGAACAGTGCCTTCAAAGGTTAATCTGGGCAATGAATCAGCTTGGTATTGATCTAGATGCGAAAAAACTGGTCAACATTTCGGAATTAATTGTCCAAACCATGACAGGACCTTGGCGGTATTTTCATACTCCAGATCATATTTTTGAGGTGGGGGGGTCGGAAGATGCGATTGAGGTATTAGCCGCCTTATTCCATGATGTGGTTTATGTACAGGTTGACCAAAGCGTTAACTTTAATCTTACCTATTATTTAGTTCCCTTCATTCGCCAAGTAGGAGAACATCTTTGGATTCGTGAAGCGGTGGATATTCCTGAAGACCCCACCTTTGAAATGGTGCGGATAGTTTTTGATATGTCTCCGGGTAAAATGCTGTTGCCTTTAGAAGGGCAAAATGAGTTTTTAAGTGCTTTAGTGGCGGCGAAAGTATTACAACCTTTTCTGAGTCAAGAGTTGTTAGTGCAGATTGTCGCCTGTATAGAAGCCACAATTCCGTTCCGAACTCCCACCCCAACCGGATTAAATAATAGCGATGTTTTATATCAAAGATTACAGGCGATCGTTGACAAATTCAACCTGAAATTAACGGATGCGGATCTGATCGAAACCGTCAAGCGTTCGATTCGTATGGCTAATCGTGATGTCCGGAGTTTCGCCGATCCTAGTTCAGCCAGATTTTTAGATAATACCTGGAACCTAATTCCTGAAACCAATCATCATCTAAATAATCCTAGTGCTTACACTATTGGTCAATATAGAACAGCCCTGCAAAAAATGGAAGGGTTTATGAATTTTCTCAAACCGGAAGTGGTTTTTCATCAATTCCGAGGGTATCCAGAAGATAGCATTTATGAACAATTGGTATCAAGGGCGAGAAGAAATATTGCCGTGGGTCGATTATATCTAGGTAGTAAATTATTTACTATTGCCTTTTTAGAAGCACTATCCCTGCGATTTGGTCGCGTCATTCCAGTTTCTACTTTAATGGGAGAAATGCCTTCCGAAAATTTTGTGACGGTTTCTTTGGTAAATTTTCTGCCAGACCTAGAAAATAATTATCAACCCCAAGATGAATTAGAATCTACGGTGCTTGTTATACTGGAAAAGGGGAGAACTCAGCATTCTTACTATGATATAAAAAATTCACCTTTGACAACATATATGGTTAAGCAGATGGGATTTGCGGAAATCCAAAATCAACGCAACCGCGCCCAAAAGTTTTTTCAAAATGAAATATCATCGGAGGAATTTTTGGCTGGATGTGATCCACAAATTAAAAAAACGGTGACTGAGGGAATTGTCAAATTATTTGATACTCGGAAAGCTGCTTTCCTAGGAGGCTAAGTGTTATGGTTGCGTCAATCGTCAAAATTTCCGGTTATTTAACATTAGGTTAAGAATAGATTATAGGTGGGGTTGGAGAGTTATCAAATTGCCAATATACTTTTATAATATAGGTGGCAAACTGATCTAAATCCATGAGAGGCTCGGATGTATCTATCAATCAGCGATCGCCTATAACTCTCCCACATTGATCAATCCATACACTTAACCTAATTACTTACTCAAGGGCTTATGAAACCTTTAAACCGTCGAACCAAAATTGTAGCTACCATTGGTCCAGCTAGTAATTCTCCTGAAGTTCTTTATCAAATGATTAAAGCGGGGATGAATGTAGTACGCCTCAACTTCTCCCATGGTAGCCATGAACAACACACGAAAACGGTCGCCCTACTGAAAGAAATTTCACAGGAGTTAAAAACGTCTATCACGCTATTACAAGACCTACAGGGTCCGAAAATTAGGGTAGGACAGCTTCCTGATGGTGGTATACAATTGATAGCGGGAGAATATATTACCCTGGTTCCTATTGACGAATACAAGAGTAAACCTAATACGATTGCGATCGACTATCTGCACCTGGGAGAAGAAGCAGAAATCGGTGCCCAGGTTCTGCTAGATGATGGATTATTGGAATTGAAGGTTGAGGAAATTTCCGGTAATCAAGTTAAATGTAAAATCCTTGAAGGGGGGACTCTGAAAAGCCGTAAAGGGGTTAACCTTCCCAGTTTAACTCTACGTTTACCGTCTTTAACTGAAAAAGATCAGCAAGATTTGGAATTTGGGATTTCTCTAGGTGTTGATTGGGTGTCTCTTAGCTTTGTGCGGAACGCAGAAGATGTGCGAGTTCTTAAAGACTTTTTAGCGTCCAAAAATGCGTCACAAATATCGGTGATGGCCAAAATCGAAAAACCTCAAGCGATCGCTAATTTAGAGGAGATTATTTCCGAGTGTAATGGTTTAATGGTAGCCCGGGGTGATCTGGGGGTCGAAATGAGTCCCGAAAGAGTCCCACTACTGCAAAAACAAATTATTCGCCTTTGCAATCAAAAAGGGATTCCAGTAATTACAGCTACTCAAATGCTGGACAGTATGATCAATAATCCCCGTCCGACAAGGGCTGAAGCGTCTGACGTAGCTAATGCAATTATTGATGGAACTGATGCGGTGATGTTATCAGGGGAATCAGCAGTTGGTAAATATCCGATTCGGGCTGTGGAAATGTTAGCGAAAATTGCGGAGGATGTGGAACCGGAAATCAATTTCATCAACTACCCACCCGCGTTCAATGATGAGACCCATGCTATCAGTGAAGCGATAAATACCATTGATAAAATTATCGATCTACATTGTATTATTGCCTACACCTGTAGTGGTTATACTGGGCAATTAGCGGCGGCTGAACGCCCGAAAGCGCCTGTGGTTGCCTTAACTCCTAATCCCAAGGTTTACCATCGTTTAAACCTGGTTTGGGGTGTGAAACCTCTGCTGCTGGAACAGGAGGTAGAATCCTTTGAGGAACTGATCAATCAAGCCCAAACTTATCTATTAGTGCGCCAAATGGCTTCCCCCGGAGACAAAATTTTGATTATTGGTGGTATCCCTTCTGGGAAGGCTAAGGGAACCAATTTTATCAAAATCCACACCATAGGATAATGAATAATGAATAATGAATAATGAATAATTAACAATTGTTCATTATTGATTTATCACGTTGTAGGGGCGGGTTCAACAGTTAATTAGATTACCCACCGACCATATTAATCAACCCGCCCTCAATCACCCGCGAATTAATGGATAATTGATAATTGATCATGTTGTAGGGGCGGGTTCAACAGTTAATTAGATTACCCACCGACCATATTAATCAACCCGCCCTCAATCACCCGCGAATTAATGGATAATTGATAATTGATCACGTTGTAGGGGCGGGTTCAACAGTTAATTAGATTACCCACCGACCATATTAATCAACCCGCCCTCAATCACCCGCGAATTAATGGATAATTGATAATTGATCATGTTGTAGGGGCGGGTTCAACAGTTAATTAGATTACCCACCGACCATATTAATCAACCCGCCCTCAATCACCCGCGAATTAATGGATAATTGATAATTGATCATGTTGTAGGGGCGGGTTCAACAGTTAATTAGATTACCCACCGACCATATTAATCAACCCGCCCTCAATCACCCGCGAATTAATGGATAATTGATAATTGATCACGTTGTAGGGGCGGGTTCAACAGTTAATTAGATTACCCACCGACCATATTAATCAACCCGCCCTCAATCACCCGCGAATTAATGGATAATTGATAATTGATCACGTTGTAGGGGCGGGTTCAACAGTTAATTAGATTACCCACCGACCATATTAATCAACCCGCCCTCAATCACCCGCGAATTAATGGATAATTGATAATTGATCATGTTGTAGGGGCGGGTTCAACAGTTAATTAGATTACCCACCGACCATATTAATCAACCCGCCCTCAATCACCCGCGAATTAATGGATAATTGATAATTGATCATGTTGTAGGGGCGGGTTCAACAGTTAATTAGATTACCCACCGACCATATTAATCAACCCGCCCTCAATCACCCGCGAATTAATGGATAATTGATAATTGATCATGTTGTAGGGGCGGGTTCAACAGTTAATTAGATTACCCACCGACCATATTAATCAACCCGCCCTCAATCACCCGCGAATTAATGGATAATTGATAATTGATCATGTTGTAGGGGCGGGTTCAACAGTTAATTAGATTACCCACCGACCATATTAATCAACCCGCCCTCAATCACCCGCGAATTAATGGATAATTGATAATTGATCACGTTGTAGGGGCGGGTTCAACAGTTAATTAGATTACCCACCGACCATATTAATCAACCCGCCCTCAATCACCCGCGAATTAATGGATAATTGATAATTATTAATTATTAATTATTAACCAGGTGGGGTGGGGCGGGTTTAGTAATCTTACTGGTGGGATATTTCATTGACAGTGGAACCCGCCCCTACAGGATAATGGATAATGGATAACAGGGAATAATTAAAAGTAAGAATTATCTGCCTCTGGCGAGATTACGGAAGGTTGTATATTGGGGGTCAAAGAGTAGCTTGATAGTTCCTGTAGGTCCGTTGCGGTGTTTGGTGATAATAATTTCTGTCAGACCGCGATCTGGTGAATCTGGGTTGTAGTAATCATCTCGATATAACATAATTACCATGTCTGCATCCTGTTCGATGGAGTTGTGGACGATGATATTATTAGCGACAAAATTATGTAAACTGGGAACTGTTAAATCATATACTTCGGTTTCGCTGGCTGGTTCAATGGCGGAAATTTCATCCCAATAAATATTAGTTTCGGCGGTACAAGCGATTTGACAACCCGTAGTCAATTTGTCTAAACGTTCCCAACCTGTGAGGGTAAAAAATTGATGATTAGCAGTAGCTGTTATGGTATATCCTAAACGAGTTTTTAAGTCAAAGGTGGGCTTAACCCCGGTGGCAAAAACCCTCTGAACTGTAGCCTTTTCTAAGTTATGAGTGTCTGGATTTATAGCGACAACAGAAAAGTCAGATTTTCCAACTAATTCTCGAATGGGAACTGGTAAACGACTATCTGCTAAGGTTACTAAACTATCCCCTGATAAACAACCAGACTCTCTTAAATCGGACATCATGGGACGTTTATTGGTGCGGGACTCAACGCCTCGGCTCAACTGGGAGAGGGTAATTACTGGGAGATTTAGTTCTCTGGCTAAACCTTTAAGCGATCGCGTAATGCGAGATAATTCCTGGACGCGGTTATCAGGGTTAGCCCCTTCCATTAACTGCAAATAATCAATTAAAACTAACCCCAAATTACCACCTTGTTGAGACTGTAGCTGGCGAGTTTTTGACCGCATTTCGGTAACTGTAAGGTTAGGGGTATCATCAATAAAAATTGGCAATTCTGATAGAGTTCCGATCGCCTGAGTAAGGGGTTCCCATTCAGCTTGGCTAATACGTCCGGAACGCAGTCGATTACTTTCAATTCTCGCTTCACTAGATAACAGTCGCTGAACTAACTGTTCCTTAGACATTTCTAGGCTAAAAACGGCAATTGGTAAATTATGCTTTTTGGCAATACTATGGGCGACGGAAATAGCAAAACTGGTTTTTCCCATAGACGGACGACCAGCTACAATAATTAAATCAGACCGTTGAAATCCTCCGGTCATGGCATCTAGGTCATAAAACCCGCATTCAATACCTGGTAAGGCTAATCCTTCTGAACGTTCTTCAATTCCCTGAAAGGTATCAATTAAGGTTTCTGAAATAGACACTAAATCGGGTTTGGGTTTAATTTGTGTAACGCCAAAAATCCGCTGTTCTGCTTGGTCTAACACCTTTTCTAATTCCATGTTAGTCTGATACCCTAACTGGGCGACTTCCTGACCAGCTTGGATTAACTTACGGCGCAAAAACTTATCTATTACTAATAAAGAATACTGGTCAATATTAACAGCGGAGATAGTGCGATCGACTAATTCGCCTAACTTCATCTGACCGCCAGCAGCATCTAATTGATTATGATCTGCTAACCAAGTAGTAACGGTCATTAAATCTGTGGGTTTTCCCTGTAAATGAAGGGTTAGGGTAGCCCGATAGATAGTTTGATGGGCGCTAATGGCAAAATGTTCTGGCTTGAGGATGTCGGCGACGCGACTAATAGCTTCGGAGTCGAGAAGTATACCACCCAAAATCGCTTCCTCCGCCTCAATATTTTGGGGAGGGTTGCGATCGTTGCTTAACGGCGGTATCGGCAGACTCTCAGCCATAATTAGGACATTGTAGACGGTAGATAGTGGCGGTTTGACAGTTATTAATTAGCGGAAGCGGGGGCGCATCGGGCTTGCGCCCCAGGATAGTTCTATGGTAGCAGATACCTACTCAGCAACTACATGGATTTCCACTTCGGCGGTAACTTCAGGATGGAGTTTGATATGAGCCTTATAGAAACCGATTTTGTTAATATCAGGTAAGGTGATACCACGGCGATCTACTTCTTGACCTGTAGCCTTCTCAATGGCTTCGGCTAGTTCGCGATCGGTGACGGTTCCAAAGATCGCCTCATTTTCGCCGACTTGTTTAGCAATGGTAAACCGACCGATGGTTTCCAGGGCGGTTTTACGAGACTGGGCTTGTTGTTTAAGTTCAATCAAGCGTTGACGTTCTTCTTCCCGGCGGCGTTCTACCTGTCTGAGAATGCCGGGAGTAGCGCGGACTGCGAAACTATAGGGTAGCAAATAGTTGCGCGCATAACCGGGGGCTACTTCTACTAAATCGCCTTCGCGTCCTAATTTGCTAACATCCTTAGTGAGAACGACTTGAGTTCGCTTTGACATAATGGTTCCTCATAACTGTTTTAACCCAAACACTCTATCTTAGCGATATAAAGGGGGCGATCGCAAGTGAAAACGGAAAAATCTGTGTCGGGCAGTCCTGGCACATTTCAGGTATAATCGACGGTAAAATTTAATATCAGTTAACAATTGTACCTAAAATGACACAGACACAAGCCGGTTCGCCCCAAGACTCGCAAACCCCCGTTTCTGATGCTGTCATTATCGCTCAGGATGTCCATAAGTGGTATAGCAACAACTTCCATGTTCTCCGAGGTGTCAGCCTAACGGTGAGACGGGGTGAGGTAGTGGTGATCATGGGTCCGAGTGGTTCAGGAAAATCTACGTTTATTCGGACATTTAACGCTTTAGAGGAATTTCAGGAAGGGAGTATTGTGATTGACGGGATCACGCTTTCCCATGATTTGAAAAATATTGAGGAAATTCGTCGGGAAGTGGGAATGGTGTTCCAACAGTTTAATCTGTTCCCCCATTTAACTATCCTGCAAAATGTGACCCTAGCACCAATCTGGGTGAGGCGATGGCCGAAAGCTAAGGCTGAGGAGGTGGCTATGCAGCTTTTGGAAAGGGTTGGTATTCTGGAACAGGCGAAAAAATATCCGGGTCAGCTTTCTGGGGGTCAGCAGCAACGGGTGGCGATCGCCCGCGCCCTAGCTATGCAACCGAAAATTATGTTATTTGATGAACCTACGTCCGCCCTTGACCCGGAAATGGTGCGGGAAGTGTTAGATGCAATGCGGACTTTGGCTAGTGAGGGGATGACGATGGTTTGTGTCACCCATGAGGTGGGATTTGCGCGAGAAGTAGCCGATCGCGTTGTTTTGATGTCAGATGGTCTCTTGGTGGAAGAAGGGACTCCAGAGGAGTTTTTCAACAATCCTCAAGAAGAACGGACTAAGAGATTTTTGTCACAAATTCTATAGTAGAGTTGGGAACCTCCAACAGGTAGCAGCAGAATATTGCAGAACATCAGGGACAAGCTATGGGTCGCTGGTGGCTTTTTCGGTTGGACTCAAATTCCCGGGAAGACGGTTAATAGATAGAGGATGCCAAAGTTGTTGGAGACGGTGCGCGGGAAGGGTCAAATAAAGAACATCTCCGGGACTTAACAGGGAGTCTAATAATTTCCAGCTATGTATAGTTTGGGAGTTGGTTTCGATGTACAGGGGGACAAAATCCACTCTGGTAGCCACATCTTTGACTCTTTGTCCGCAAAAGGGATGGTTAGCGGTGATTAGGGTAGCTAGGGCGACCCAAAGACTATCAGCGGTGATGCCATTGCCTAAAATTCTACCGCCGATCGCGGCGGCTGCAAAGGCAGGCGCAGCAATTTCTGTGGGACTCAGAACTGTCTCAAAATCAAATACCTGCTGAACCATTAGCCCAAATTGAGGGTCTTGGTTACGAACTATCATCCGCAGGTGGGGTGCTATAGCCCTGGCGCTGAGGGCTATTTCTAGGTTGGCGGTGTCGTCACTGGTGACGGCGAGGAGGACTTCTGCTTGTTGAACATTGACGCTTTCTAAGATAGACGACAGGGAAGCATCACCTTCGACAAAGGGTATTCTAAGCGATCGCACTGTACTGATAAAACGACAGTTAGGATCGCGATCAATTACCACTACTTCATAGCCGCTGCGGTGTAGTTGTTCAGCAATTTGAACACCAATGCCACCCAAACCACAGATTATATAATGGTTGCGTTGTGGAACCCGTGTAGCGTTGAGATATTCAGTTAACCTGGTTCCTAGTACAAAGTCATTAAGTAAGGCGTAACAGATACCAATTACCCCAGCACCTACTAGCATCATGATGGCGGTGAAGATTTTAATGCTATCAGGGGCATTCTCGGCGACTTTTTCATTACCCCCAGCCCCGGTAATCATTCCTACTGAAAAATAGAGGGAGTCAACTAGGGAATTATCTAAGTTAATGCTTACATAAGTTAGGGTCGCCAAGAAAATTGTCAGCATTAAAACCAGGGTAATCAAAAGGGCTTTTTTGCCATGCTGTTGAAACTTTTTCAGGCTGTTAATGAATTTCATCCCCCTTTGATAGAGGCTGAAACGCTGGGTGCGGATACTGGGTTTAGTGGCAATAATTAGGCGATCGCCTACATCAAGTTTTTGTCCCTCAAGAACTGCTGACACTAGATCTAAGTGGCTATTATTAGGAATGTAATAGATCAGCATTCGATCGCGATCAGACCAGAGATCATGGAGGCTTTTACCGACCCAAGAATGTTCAGGATCGATAAATTCTTCATGAATTGGCCAGGTTTGGTTAAATAGTCGCAGTTGACCAATAGCACGACTCCCCAAAGCCGCAAAGGTAAACACGGGAGCAGCCAAGGCGGAGACGCTCATGGTACTATGGTCTGGTAGAATGCGATCGAGGCTTTGTCCTAAATTAGTATTAAACAGACGGCTAATAATTCTGATTTTAGGATTGAGAATCCTGGCTTGCATTAAAATAGCTAGATTGGTAGCATCATCATTACCAGCCAGTACGAGGGTATGGGCGCTTTGAATACCAGCGGCTAACAGGGTAGAGGCGGCGCGAAAACTACCGACAACTACATCTGACCCTTCACCTTTTACGGGTTGCTCATTCACTCCTACAACAATAGCTCCTTGTTGTCTCAACAGACGAAAAATTTGGTAGCCAGTGCGTCCTAAGTTGCAAACGATAATTCTAGGTTTCATATTTCGTAAATTGTGGACTCCCCAGGGAGGGTCTAGGTCTACTGTCGGGTGTGTAATCCACCATTATGACAGCCACAAATTATGACAATTGTATCCCATAACACCGTTTGCCGATTAGATAAATACAGGGCGATCGCTATCAATCACCCTGAGTTAGAAAATCTCTGAGTCAATCTATCTGTTAGTTAGCAGGGCTTTGGATTGAGATTCTCCGGCTTTGACCAGGTTTTTATGTAGCTGTACATTCAGCAGGAATAAGGCAGTCCATTGGATAGCTATAGTTAGGAAAAAGTCGATAAATTGTGCTGATTCTAAACTAGCCCAAGGCGCAAAAGACAGCAAAAATGGCACGGGATATTGGTCGGGTTGTATTGGTATCAGCACCATGCAAATGAAAGGAAATAAGACGATCGCGAGAACAATTCCTACAGCCCAAAGTTGCGGTTTGACGATTTTCTTGAGTAGGACTAACTGCGCGACAGTTGCACAAATTAGAATCAAACCACCCAGGAAAACCAAGCCCAAAATCCACTGCCAATTTTGATGAGATTGGGAAGAATTAAATTGAAATTGTGCGGTCAAAATCCAGGGAGTCCACATGACAATTGTGATGATGATATTAGCAAAGACTGCTAACATATTGGGGCTTTTTTCTGCCCATAATAAATCCTGGAATAATTGGCGATTTTTGAGGTGATGACGGGTAGACTCTCGACGATAACGCGCCCAATCTTGCAAGGGTTGACGCTGAGGAGATAAGGCGGCGATCGCCAACAATAAGCACAAGGGAATTATCCCATATAGGAAAAATGTTCCTAACTCTTGCCATGAATTAGACCGGATTGGTGTGACAAACCCTAGCAAAAATAAGTTAAGACTAAATACTGCTAAATAACTCTGTTTTTTGCTGAGTAATGTGGTAGCGGGGTCACTAAAACGGCGGTTTAAAACTTGCCAAGTTCCCACCATTAAAACCACTAAAGTTAGACTCATAAACCCATACCATGCAGCTATATTATAGCTAACCGGAATATTAAACCATTTAATCCATAAATCCCAGCGATTATTAAAATCTTGCCAAGCATTTGGGTTCTCGTTGGCTAATCTAGCTACACCAAAGATTAACTGCAAAAATTGTAAGCTGGGAAACACTATGAATGCAGCCATTAATGTCCATAACCACCCGGCGGCAAATCCTACTAAAGGTAATAGCAGGGATAGGCTAAATAAACTCATGGCGACAATAGCAAATACCCCATATTGTAATAGCAGTAATCCGATGGGTATTTGTGCTTTAATAGCGACGATAGTCTGCAATGGTAAAGCTAAAGCCAGTCCTAGGTATAGTAAAATAGGAACACCCATTAGCTTTCCGGCTAAAATATCCCGACCTGGTTGGGGGCTGAGGCGGATAAAATTGAGAGTGCCGCGCTTTTCCTCTAGGGCTAAATCTTGAATTAGCATATACACGCCACCCAACATTAAAGCCATGGGTAAAATCCAATTCATGGTCAGAAATATATCATTCCACCAGGTTTGCCATTCAATAACTATGGGGAACTGTTTAGAGTCAATGATATATCTCCCATAGGGACTTTTTTCGGTGGGTAATTGAGCAGAAAAGAAGAATATCAGCAGTGCTTGGCTGAGGAGAGAAACACTACTAACTAAGGTAATACTGCGAGGTTTGAGTCTGCCTTTTAGTTCTCGAATTAACTGGGGATTCCAGTTAGCTACAAATGCCATCAAATTAGGTATTATCATGATTCCCTCAAGTTAAGGATAGGTGGTTAATTTGGGGCGTTTTTAAGATGCCTGTTTATGTCCCAATTTCAAGAAAATTGATTCTAAATTATCCTGGGTGGGATAAAATTGGGTAATGGGTAAACCTGCATCTATGAGCGATCGCAATAAAAGGGCCTGGGTTTCTAAATCACCAGTAAACTGCACCCGTACTTGTTGACTGCCGGGAATTACTTCCCACTCTTCTATGTTGGCACAATTTTTCAAATGTGTAACTAAGGGATTAACAGATCCGAGAGTGGAAATAAAAATTTGTTGATTACTCAGGCGCTGATAGAGTTCGGCTAAAGATGCACTCTCGACTAAATAGCCAAGTTCCATAATGCCTATCGAGGTACAAAAATCCTCTAAATCGCTGAGAACATGGGAAGAAATGAGAATTGTCATTCCAGCTTCTCGCAGGGTTTTAATGATGTCGCGAAACTGTTGGCGGGCGATGGGGTCTAACCCAGAAACAGGTTCATCAAGTAACAGCAAGAGGGGTTGATGAATTACTGTCCGCCCTAAACTTAACCTTTGTTTCATTCCCCGAGATAGGGTAGCAATTAAGCTATGGCGTTTATGGCTAAGGTCCACTAATTCTAAAACTTCATAAATCCGTTGCGATCGCTTAGGTTCTCGGAGATAATATAATCCAGCGAAATAGTCGAGATAATCCTGAACTGTCAGATCATCATAAAGGGGAAAATCATCAGGGAGATAGCCAATATACTGCTTTAAAGTGGGATTAGTGCGATCGCGTAATAGCCTTTCTCCGTGAATATAAATCTCTCCGGTTGAGGGTTCTTCTGCAGTAGCCAGCATCCGCAGTAGGGTAGTTTTTCCCGCCCCATTAGGGCCAATCAGTCCGTAAACTTCCCCCGCCGCCACCTGTAGGTCAAGGTCATGAACTGCTATATGACGGTCGAATTGTTTGGTTAGTCCCCGGGTTTCAATCGCCAATTCTTTAGCCATAAGGGGTATTTTGTAAGTTCTTATTTGGGACTACAATAATTACAATTGTGGTTACGGAAGGATCTTGATTATTCTTGCGAGTCTCCCTACATATAGAGATAATAAACCCAGTGATGAGCATTAATCTATGAGCAAAATTGCCCTGTTTGGAACCAGTGCCGATCCTCCCACAGAAGGCCACCAGTCTATTTTAACTCAACTAGGTCAGAGATTCGATCGCGTGTTGGTCTGGGCTGCTGATAACCCTTTTAAGTCTCATGGCGCTTCCCTGGAACATCGACAAGCTATGCTAGAGGTGTTGATTAACTCAATTTATCCACCCCAAACTAATATTTTGCTGAAACCAGAACTTAGCAGTCGCCGCACGATTGAGACGGTCCACCGGGCTCGGAAATCTTGGCTTAATGACGACTTTACCCTAGTTATCGGCTCAGATTTGGTATCACAGATACCCCGTTGGTATAAAATTAATGATCTGTTGGGTGAGGTTAACTTATTAGTGGTTCCCCGACCAGGCTACGACATTGAAGACCCTGATTTGGCGAAACTGCGAGAGTTAGGGGGAAAAGTAGCGATCGCCAATTGGCAGGGTTTACCTGTTTCCTCCACTGATTTTCGCCAAGCAGGTGATCCTAATCCCATTCCGGGCGCGGTGGCTGATTATATCGCGCGCCAAAATTTATATCAATCTAGTTCTGGCCAGCAGTCCTGAATATGGCAGGAAATTCCCCACAACCATCGACTAGCCACCCCCTCGCTGACTTTAAGGTGGGAGTGGATAATATTATTTTTTCGATTGATACAGCGGCTCATCGCCTGTTGGTATTATTGGTAATGCGACAACAGGAACCTTTTTGCGATCGTTGGAGTCTTCCGGGAACCTTAGTGCGTCAAGGGGAATCCTTAGAAGATGCGGCTTATCGGATTTTAGATGAAAAAATTAAGGTGGAAAACCTTTATTTAGAACAGCTTTATAGTTTTGGCGGACCTCATCGCGATCCGCGAGAAAGTGCAGGGAGTTATAATGTCCGTTATCTATCTGTGAGTTATTTTGCCCTAGTTAGATTTGAGGAAGCGCAATTAATTCCTAATCAATCAACGGGGGTAGCTTGGTATCCCATACAAGAAGTACCATCTCTAGCATTTGACCATAATCAGATTTTAGAATATGGATATCGTCGCCTGCGTAATAAGTTAGAATACAGTCCGGTGGCTTTTGATGTACTTCCACAACTCTTTACCCTAGGGGAATTATACCAATTTTATCTAACAGTTTTAGGTGAGGGTTTCTCGGACTATTCCAATTTTCGCGCCCGTTTACTCAAGCTAGGCTTTCTGTGTGACACGGGTATCAAAACCTCTCGCGGCGCAGGACGACCCGCCACCCTCTACCGCTTCGACGCTGAAGCGTTTAGCCCCTTAAAGGATAAACCTTTAGTTTTTGTTTAGTGCGCTAAATTAACAATTAATAATTAATAATTAATAATTAATAATTAGAGCCGGGTTTCTCCCCCCACAGGTCAAGAAACCATAGGGCGGGTTTATTAAGATGGTTGTGGGGATGGAGAAATTAATAATTAATAATTAATAATTAATAATTAACAATTAGAGCCGGGTTTCTCCCCCCACAGGTCAAGAAACCATAGGGCGGGTTTATTAAGATGGTTGTGGGGATGGAGAAATTAATAATTAATAATTAATAATTAACAATTAGAGCCGGGTTTCTCCCCCCACAGGTCAAGAAACCCGGTTTCTCAAAGAAACCTGGTTTCTAAGCTGAACCATAGGGCGGGTTTATTAAGATGGTCGTGGGGATGGAGAAATTAATAATTAATAATTAATAATTAACAATTAGAGCCGGGTTTCTCCCCCCACAGGTCAAGAAACCCGGTTTCTCAAAGAAACCTGGTTTCTAAGCTGAACCATAGGGCGGGTTTATTAAGATGGTCGTGGGGATGGAGAAATTAATAATTAATAATTAATAATTAACAATTAGAGCCGGGTTTCTCCCCCCACAGGTCAAGAAACCCGGTTTCTCAAAGAAACCTGGTTTCTAAGCTGAACCATAGGGCGGGTTTATTAAGATGGTCGTGGGGATGGAGAATTGACAACAGAACCCGCCCCTACAATTATTAATTATTAATTATTAATTATTAATTATTAATTATTAATTATTAATTATAGCCGGGTTTCTAAGCTGAACCATAGGGCGGGTTTATTAAGATGGTCGTGGGGATGGAGAATTGACAACAGAACTCGCCCCTACAATTATTAATTATTAATTATTAATTATTAATTATTAATTATAGCCGGGTTTCTAAGCTGAACCATAGGGCGGGTTTATTAAGATGGTCGTGGGGATGGAGAATTGACAACAGAACCCGCCCCTACAATTAATAATTATTAATTATTAATTATTAATTATTAATTAAACTTAATGCTTGTAAGTCCTGTTTTGCTTGCAGAAAGCGCCCTTGTAAGAGGGCAGAAACCCCCCGTAATACTAAAAACTCTGGTTGTTCAGGATTTAATGCTAAGGCTGGTTGTAGGGCGATTTCGGCTGCTCTGGCGTTAAAATTATATAGGTGTACAAAGGCGAGATAAGCATGGGCGAAGGGGTTATTAGGATCGAGTTTGGTGACTGTTTCTAAAGCGGCGATCGCTCCATTTACATCCTGTTCTAACACGGAAGCTAAAGCTAGGCTATATGCTAGGTTTAAATTATCGGGTTCTTGGTTTAACCTATAGGCTAGGGTTTTTTGAGCCTGTTTGGTATAGTCCTGAACTGGATCATATTGGTTAATGCGACGAATTTCATTAAAAATCACCTCCAGTCCCTGTATACCCTGGGGAAGTTTGAGGGCTAGTTGCTGAAGTTGGGTAATTAAATCCAATTCTGGGGCGGGTAAGGCGGCTGCATTAGGGTCAATAGTCAGGGTAATGGGGGGGGATGCGATCGCTAAGGTTTCCCCGGTTTCTCGGCTTAAATAGGTGGCTTGCAGAGTATAATTGCCGGGTGTAGCATCGGGTGGGGGTAGCATTGCCATGCGTTCAACTACCTCGAACCCTGTGGCTGTGTCTTCTGGTAATTCTAGCCGCCCTGAACCTATGGCGCGATCGTGGAACCATTGGGTATTATTGTCATCATCTAATGCAGTCCAAGTCAATAACACCAAACCTGACTCAAGCTGCTGTGGGGGACCTGACCAAATGTAGGTAATGGGAATAGGAACCCCTGGGGGGGCGCTTTCAGGAACAATTACCGCCTCTAAATTCACCACCTCGGAAATATCGGCGCGGGGGGAAACTTCGACGGGTGAGGGGGTGCAACGATGAAGGTTTAAAGTGTTACCATCTGGTAGGAGCCAATTGCGATAAACTGGGAACTGAGGACCTTGGGCGATCGCAGTGACCATCAAGGTTTGGGCTTCTTTAATGCGATCGACAGAACCCTGATCTCCCGTTTTGGTGATAAACCAACAGAGGGAACCAGCATCTTGAGAAACTTCGTCATAAGCAATACCGACCTGGCGACCGTAAACCTGAAAATCTTTAATTGCGCCATAGTAGTCGATATTATGCTGATTGATATTTTCGGTGGAAGGCAAAACCCCGATGGTATTCTGTAGGTAGGGTTCGGCTGCCAAAATGGTTGAGATAATTTCTGGGTGAGGCCAGTTAACGCCTATTTCTGCATGGCGGGTATTTCCCGGACTTAGCAAGCTGCGGAATTGTTGACCGGGAACTCCCCCCACCGGCCACAGAGTTAAAATCATTAACAACACGGCTAAAGCCATGGTCCCCCAACGTACTCTCATCCCCCACCATTTCGGCCAGAGTGTGAGTCCCCAAGCTAATACAATTGACAGCATGGGTAATAGGGCGAAGTTGTAGCGGAAGTCTTTATTGGGGTTGAGGGAACAGAGTAAATATCCCCCCACCAGAAATACTGCTAACCAGGCGAAACCAGATTTCGGGGTGTCTGGGGGAAGGCTGCGCCACCGAATTAGGTAAAGTAAAAAACCGACAATGGGAACTAATAATAACGGCCAGGACACATGATCGGGGAGGAGACTTAGATAGTAGGTCCAGGCTTCTGGGTCGGTTAAGGGTGGATCGCCTTCGGCGCGCGCGGCGTATATGGTGGCGCGTTGTACTGATGTGATCATTAACAGCCAAGTATTTGACAGCCACGGACCGAAGACTAACACGGACAGCAAACCAGCGATCGCCATTTGAAAAAACCTTCCCCAGTCCCGTCTTTTTAGGGTTCCCACCGTTACCCACAACAGGGGAACAAACAAAAATAGGGCGGTGGTTTGTTTGACTAAAAATGCGAGTCCTACGGATATTCCTACAGCGATCGCCCATAACCACTGATAACGCGGTTGTTCACATTTGCGCCACATGGTCAGCAGCAAAAAACTGAAAGCGACACTGGCGGTGACCGGATAATCTAGGAGATATTCAAAACGATATAGATATAATGCGGGGAGTAATAAGCATAAACCCGCCGCCCATAAAGCTACTTGGCGGTTAAAAAGTTGGCATCCGATACAGTAAACAGACCCCAGTAATATAGCACTGAATAGCAGGTGTACTAGGTTGGCGGTGTCTGGACTAGGAGCGAATATATTTTGAAAGGGAATGGTGAGAATATATACCAGGGGGGGAATTTTGGCTGACAGGTTCCAGATATAATCCCACCACTGACCGGAAAACCATTGGGGGTCTTGGAAGGCGCGGCGGTAGATCAGGCTTCCTGTTAGGTAATAGGCGGGGTCCCAGGCTGGTACAGACCGATCAAAGATAAACCAAAGGCGATCGCTAATGGCTCCTATTAGCCAGATTATACTAATGGCGATCGCACCCGTTATTTTTTTTGACCCTTCAACGATAACCTTTCCCTCCCGATAACTCTGAACCTGATCAAAATTAAACCGAGTTTCCCAGACAATATTAGACACCTTCGCCCCAATTGCCCAAGAAACCCGATTTCCGATGTAATTATACTAGAACAAGCCTAAAGTGAAGGACTTGTCAATGGGGAAAGTTGCGCCAATACCCAGCCACAGGGTCACAAAAGTTCCGAATAGGAATATTGCTGTAGCTACAGGACGACGGAAGGGGTTTTGAAACTTATTGACATTTTCAATGAAAGGAACCACCAACAGACCCACGGGAATGGAAGCCATCATTAACACCCCTAACAATTTGTTGGGGACTACCCGCAGAATTTGGAACACCGGCCAGAAGTACCACTCTGGCAGAATTTCCAGGGGAGTCGCAAAAGGATCGGCAGGTTCTCCCATCATAGCAGGGTCAAGGACTGCCAAACCAACGATTAGCGCAAAAGTTCCAACGATAACTACCGGGAAAACATATAGCAGATCATTAGGCCAAGCTGGTTCACCATAGTAGTTATGGCCCATACCTTTAGCGATTTTCGCTCTCAAGACTGGATCACTGAGATCCGGCTTTTTCATTACTGACATGGTAAGATCGCTCTCCTTAATATTTTGAGATCAAATGGATATGTTCTAATTATCCATTATGATTCGGCTCTGCCACCATCGGGGTAGCAAAAGCTACTCCCGTCTGATGGTTTAAGATTTAGGCAGACTTTAGAGGGGTCCTGAAATACCTTGTTTACGGATCATCAGGAAGTGCAGCAACATGAATACTGCAATCAACCAGGGTAAAACGAAGGTATGCAGGCTGTAGAAACGGCTGAGAGTGGGTTGCCCTACTGCAGCACCACCCCGCATCAATTCAACAATGGTTGAACCTACAATGGGGATAGCTTCGGGAACCCCAGACACAATTTTAACCGCCCAATAGCCGATTTGATCCCAGGGAAGAGAATATCCAGTTACGCCAAAGGAAACTGTGATCACTGCCATAACTACCCCTGTTACCCAGGTGAGTTCCCGTGGCTTTTTGAAACCGCCAGTTAGGTAAACCCGGAAAACGTGCAGGATCATCATTAATACCATCATACTGGCAGACCAGCGATGGATAGAGCGAATCAGCCAACCGAAACTTACTTCTGTCATGATGTACTGAACAGAGGTAAATGCTTCGGCGACGGTCGGCTTATAATAGAAGGTCATCGCAAACCCAGTAGCAAACTGGATTAAGAAGCAAACTAGGGTGATCCCACCCAGACAGTAGAAGATATTTACGTGGGGAGGGACGTATTTGCTAGTGATGTCGTCGGATATCGCTTGGACATCTAGCCTTTCGTCAAACCACTTGTAGGTTTTTGATTCGGTGATTTCCTTTGAGAACATGAAGCTAGGATTCCTAAAATATTAATTGCTGCCTTGGTTGTTAGGTCTGAACTGATACATTTACGCGACATTTTTCCGGTTGTTCCCGGACAATGCGACGATAGCACTATTACCCGTTAAGGTAACAGAGGCGGTATCCCGCAAAGCTTTTAGAAAGATTCCAAAAGCACCGTTCCAGTCCCTGGGTAGAGTGAACCCGCACTCAGGACATCGGAACACTTTTGAGCCACCTAGCTGGGAATGGACATGACCACAGTGAGTACAGGTTTTGCTGGTGTATTCTTCGGTCACATCTACAACTGTTCAGTTATTTCCCCTTGATGTCTCAGGGTTAGTTTGAATCGATAATGCGCCCATGTCAGCATGGTTCGGGCAGTCTTAGACCTGATTAGACGCTTCACCTTGGCAACCATATTGGAAGTCTCGAAGGTGGGCAAAAAAATCAGGCTGTGTTATGGGATGGTCAGGGATGTGACCCAATCAACCAAGGGGTTGAAGTCCTCACAGGGTAGTTATTTCGCCCATTTCAGCTCTATTTCATACCCGAAGGTCTCGCACCATACTTGGTATTATACCGTATTGCCGTAAAATGTTAACCTAATTTGAGATTAAATCATGCTCTAACGCTCAGATGGGTCAATACACCAGACTAGCCAGACTTTCCCGTTTAGTTGGGTTAAAGGTCTCTGTCAATTATATGGCAGTGCTAACCTTGAACCCAACGGGTGATTTATATCTCTGACTTGAGAAGATCGGGGATTGGTTGAATGCCTCTCAGTTCAGTCCTAGGGGACCTGAACGCAGATGCTGAAATTTCACCAAGTGCTGAGGATAGCAGACCCAGTGTTCTGATACATTTACGCGACATTTTTCCGGTTGTTCCCGGACAATGCAACGATAGCACTATTACCCGTTAAGGTAACAGAGGCGGTATCCCGCAAAGCTTTTAGAAAGATTCCAAAAGCACCGTTCCAGTCCATGGGTAGAGTGAACCCGCACTCAGGACATCGGAACACTTTTGAGCCACCTAGCTGGGAATGGACATGACCACAGTGAGTACAGGTTTTGCTGGTGTATTCTTCGGTCACATCTACAACTGTTCAGTTATTTCCCCTTGATGTCTCAGGGTTAGTTTGAATCGATAATGCGCCCATTTCAGCATGGCGCGGGCAGTCTTAGACCTGATTAGACGCTTCACCTGACTGGCCATATTGGAAGTCTCGAAGGTGGGCCCAAAAATCCGGCTGTGTTATGGGATAGCCAGGGATGCGACCTAATCAACCAAGGGGTTGAAGTCCTCACCGGGTAGTCCCCACGCCCATTTCAGCTCGATTTCATACCCGAAGGTCTCGCACCATACTTGGTATTATACCGTATTGCCGTAAAATGTTAACCTAATTTGAGATTAAATCATGCTCCTCTCATAAAAAATGTAACATAACTTTAATCATTATTTGAATGAGCGAAAATCAGATTTCCCCAAAATCAAGTCCCAATTCTCCCGGCGGCGGAGAGTATTTATCTCTATTGCTGGCGGTGGCTTTTTTACTGTTTCTCATGCGGACGGCTTTTCCTTGGCTATTGGCGATCGCCTCTTTTGTAGGTGTTTGGATGCTATGGCGATACTACTCCTACCAGTCTCGCCGCCTACAACAGAGTCTGGATCAGGCTTTTTATGCTTTGATCCGGGAACATGAAGGACGGATCACCCCTTTGGATCTGGCTTTGGCTACTCAGCTTACCGGTCCCCAAGTTCAGGCTTATCTCGACCAAAAGGCGCTGGAATTTGCGGCTGAGTTTGAGGTAACAGATGATGGTAGGATTTTTTATACTTTCTCGACGGTAGCTTCTGTGACTGTGGCTGACCCAGAACCTGCTATTGATAAGGAAATGGCGACTGTGGCTGACCCAGAACCTGCTATTGATACTCAAGTTGTGAACCTTCCCCGTCAGACAGTGGAACTTCCCCCGGTTTCTGTTAATCAAGGTCCACTGGTAACCGGGTTTGATGTACATCCCCATAATATTAGACCCCGGAAACCAAAACCCGTTGAACTCTACCCCGCGCCGCACGCCTGCGAGTATTCTCAGGAAAGCCAGGAGTTTCAGTCGCGGCCAGAATTACCTAAGTCGGAGATCACCGAGTTGATGGAACGTAATCGCTTAGGCGATCGCTTTTCGGCGGACTAAGTTGATATAATCGATATACAGTGCGGGACGTTCAGGCATGAAATAGGGTAGAAACACCCGAAATAACCGCCTGATGGGGACTTCAGCCCCTTGGTTGAATATAAGAGGCTCGCCTCTGAGCATCCCCATAACTGTTTATATGTCCCAAAGCTTGGTATAGAAATATACAAAACAAGGCAGGGAACTCAAGGTCAAAACGCAAAATCGGAAATCTTAACGATTTCTTAACAATTGCGTTGAGAGTAACCGCGATAGCCACCCCCAGTTTTGGGAATCATAACCCCAGGACTGAAGCGGGGAACGGAAGGCGTGAAGTAGAACCTACTACCAGAGGCGACCACTGCCAACCATCCATGATTAAGGAAATCTGAATGTTCCGACTTGAACCGCCATAAGGATTAAGTAGCTAAACAGGTTGATACGCTCCGCTCAAAAGAGTTAGGGAAAAAGTAGGGTAATTGTAACATCACCTACACAGACCTTTAAAAGTACCCCGGTGGAAAGGACAAATCTAAAGATGGAATGCCCATATAAACGGAACGTTGTAATCCCTCTTAGGCTCTGAGAGTATGGTCGATACCTCAGTAGTGACAAGTGTAAGCGGATGGTGCGAGACGTTCGGGTATGAAATAGGGCTGAAATGCCCGAAATAACTACCCGGTGAGGATTCCAGCTCCGAATCTGGATATAAGGAGACCTCTCCTGACCATCCTCATAACTGGTTATATGTCCCGACGCTTAGGGAACTAAGCAAGGCAGGGAACTCAAGGTCATAAACGAACTGAGAAATCAGGGAGTAGAGAGTAACCGCGATAGCCACCCCCAGTTTTGGAAGTCATAACTCCAGGATTGAAGCGGGGAACGGAAGGCGTGAGGTAAAACCTACTACCAAGACGCGACCACTGCCAACCATCTATGATTAGGAAGACCGAATGTCCGACTTGAACCATCGTAATACACTAGCAGCGAAATAGGTTGACACGCTGCGCTCAAAAGGGCAAGGGGAAAAGTAGGGGGTTCGTCCGACTACCTACACAGACCTTTAAAAGTACCCCGGTTCTGAGGACAAATCTAACGATGGAATGCCCATATAATCGGAACGTTGTAACCCCTCCAAGACTCTGCCTATAAACAAGTGAGCAATATTACTCATAGGCAGTAGTGATAAGTGTAAGCGCAAGTCTCGGAGGGTGAAGGATGCGACCAGAAGCCAATGCCCATCTGTAATGGCTGGGATATGCCCACAGGTCGCGGTATGGATATAGATACTGCAATTAGTAGGAGCCTAATGGCGAAAGCGAGTTTAAAGACTACGTGTGCATACAACTCCAAAAGTTGAAGTACGAAAGCAGGGGTTCGTAACCCTGTTCCTATTGACAAAAAGGGTATCCATATCAGGAGCCGTGTGATGCGAAAGTATCAAGCACGGTTTTGAATAGGAGTTCGAGAAGGTGACTTCTCGTCCGACCTTACCTGTCACTCAAAATTTTAGACCCATGAGATATAAATATCATCGCCAAATCCAACCTAAACTTAGTGCCATTCCACGTCAGAAGTCTCAGGCTAATCTTTACCGAAATTCATATCTACTAGCGGTTGAAAAAAATCGCCTAACTGAAGAATTGGAGGTTTTACAAAGTCGGAGCCATATCATCGAACAACGACTCGCATTGATTGAAGACCAACTAGGAGAACTAGAAAAAGATGTAACTGAATTATCAGTTCCACCTTCCCCTAAACCTCCAAATAATCTTCCTGTCAATAATCCAGAACCGCCACCTCAATCTAACCCCACCAATTCCAGCCATATTAATACCTTTATGGTTGATTATTAGGAATAATTAAAGGCGGTTTTATGATATAAAAACAGAAATATAAAACCGCCTCTACAGGACTTCTAACACTGCTTTCGGGGATAATTTACCCTTAAACCAAACTACACGCGCGGGAATCTCACTAATTTTAACTCCCGCTTTGGCTAGGTTTAAACGTTCAGAAATAGCTAAAATTAAACAGTCGCATTCAGACTGCCGCACTTGAGAGAATTTCTTTCTTAAATATTCCGATCGCCAATAACCAACTATTTCTAACAGAAACATTCTACCATCAGGATGAACTAACCGAAAATCGGGAATCATCACACTACCAGGAATGGGAATTAAATCTACTTCCCTTTCTAGTCGCCACTCGGTTTTTAGGGAACTCCAACGGTCAGCAAAAGACTCCTCAATCATGCTGTCGTAGGCTTTACCTGGGGGATAGTGGCTAACTAATTGACAGTCAGAATTGAGGGTGTAACGACCCTTTTTAATTTCCTTAGTATAAGGGTCTCGCTGTTGTAGGGTCGCCTGTAGACTCCATTTAGTGACATGGAGTAAAGCTGGTATCATTTTAGCTAAGGCTAACCCATAGCGTGTACTAGCTTTAAATAAGCTGGTTGGTCCGTCTACTGTAATGGTAAATCCATGGTCTGCGTCTCCTTCAATATAAGCCATTAACTGAAATAATTTTAAGTACCGAAACAAAAGTTTATATTCTCCGGGGTCGTTACGGTAGGCGTTGATTTTTATCTCACTAGCACGATAAAATATACCCTGTACTTGTGACAAGTTATAACGGTGAATTAAGGCTTCTGGGGTGGGGGTATCAAACTGGGTAAGAATCCGGTTTTCTTGGAGATCTGCATATAGTCCTACTTGAATTTCGGAGGGGAAAACTTCCCGTTTTAATTCGGCGGTTAATTTCAGGGATAATTCCTCTAAAGTTTGCGCGGTAGAATCAGGAGAAGGTATCGATTTAGCGGCTGCGGAAAATACCCTTTCTCGTAATTTTTCGGGGTCGAGAGGGCTGATGATTTCAAAAGTACAAAAACCACTCCTAAGTAAGTGGGCTAATCCTCGTTTGATGCGATAGTTGGGGCTATCTCCTTCTAAGTCTTGGAGTTGGCGGTTTAATTCTCCTTGGCTATGGTTGACGCAGTTGGTAAATTGTTCTATGATTTCGGAGGCGATCGCTAAATTTCCCTGATTAATTGGTAATCTCAGAGGGATAATTGTTTCTCCATTTTGTCGATAGCTGAGTAAATCAGTGGGTAACATATAAGGGTAAAGTTAATCGAAGATTATCAGTTTTGGCGATCGCCTTTCTATGGGTGAGGCGGTTGACTCATTCCCATAGACCAGAGAAATGCGATCGAGGCGTGGGTTCGGATTATCTCCCACTTGTCATTGATTTAGCCTCGTATTAAAACATTACCACACTGCGAATAGACTCTCCTCGGTGCATCAAATCAAACCCTTCGTTAATCTGTTCAAAAGGCAAAACATGAGTAATTAAATCATCAATATTAATCTTACCCTCCATATACCAATCAACAATTTTCGGCACATCAGTCCGACCCCTTGCGCCACCAAAAGCCGACCCTTTCCAAACCCTTCCTGTCACCAACTGAAACGGACGGGTACTAATTTCCTGTCCCGCTGATGCTACCCCGATAATAACACTCACCCCCCAACCTTTATGACAGCATTCTAAAGCCTGACGCATAACTTGAACATTACCAATACACTCAAAACTATAGTCAGCGCCACCCTTGGTTAAATCCACCAAATAAGCCACCAAATCACCCTCAATTTCGGCGGGATTCACAAAATGAGTCATCCCAAATTTTTCGGCAATTTCTCGCTTTTGCGGGTTAATATCAACCCCGACAATCATATCAGATCCCACCATTTTCGCCCCTTGTATTACATTTAAGCCAATCCCCCCCAAGCCAAAAACTACAACTCTAGAACCCGGTTCAACTTTCGCCGTATTAATGACCGCGCCGATACCCGTTGTTACCCCACAACCGATATAACAAACTTTCTCAAAAGGCGCATCTTCCCGAATTTTTGCCACGGCAATTTCTGGCAAAACCGTATAGTTAGAAAAGGTGGAAGTTCCCATATAATGATGAATCATTTTGCCATCTTTAGAAAAACGGCTACTACCATCAGGCATTAATCCCTTTCCTTGGGTTCCTCTAATAGCTTGACAAAGGTTGGTTTTCATGCTAAGACAATACTCGCACTGACGACATTCTGGAGTATATAAAGGGATGACATGATCACCAGGTTTAAGACTTTTGACATCTGGTCCTACTTCTACTACAATTCCCGCGCCTTCATGTCCTAAAATGGCTGGAAATAATCCCTCTGGGTCAGCACCAGATAATGTATAAGCATCAGTATGACAAATTCCTGTAGCTTTAATTTCGACTAACACTTCCCCGGCTTTTGGACTTTCCAGATGGACAGTTTCTAGGCTGAGGGGTTTTCCGGCTGACCAAGCCACGGCGGCTTTAACTTCCATAGTATACCTCTGATTTGATATGATTATTTAGATTATCATAACTCAGAATCTGGGGATAAATAAATGCAAACAGACTTATTTAATCTGGAAATTAGCCAACCTAAATTTACCTTTGTTGACCTATTCTCTGGTATTGGTGGCTTCCGCATTGCTTTAGAAAATTGGGGCGGTAAATGTTTGGGATATTCGGAAATTGCCGCGAATTCTATACAAGTATATAAACAAAATTTTATCAGAGATGCTAATCTTGATGAACCCAACCTGGGAGATATGCGATCGCTTCATAAATTACCCTTTACGGTCGATTTAATCACGGGGGGAGTTCCTTGTCAACCGTGGTCAATTGCGGGAAAACTTCGGGGGTTAGATGACCCAAGAGGTCAGTTATGGTTAGATACTATTCGAGTGATTAAAATGAATCAACCCTTAGCTTTTATCCTCGAAAATGTTAAAGGTTTGACTGACCCCAGACACCGCCCACAGTTTGAGAGTATTCTTGAGGAATTATCCGCCGCCAATTATCATCTAAAATGGCAGGTAATTAATGCCTCAGATTTTGGCTTACCACAAGACCGCGATCGCGTTTTTATTGTAGGAATACGTCGAGACATTAATCAAGGTAAAAACTTCCAGTTTCCCCCACCTTTAAATCTACATCCAAAACTGTTTGATTTTGTGGAAGGAGTCTCTCAAAAACCAGTGATCAAAAAAAAGTTTTCGCCCCAGGTTTTATTTGGCAACCATATCCCCCCAGCCCGAGGTCGCTTTCAAAAAAATGATGAACTTAATGATTTTTTTCTGTTTTCCGACGTGCGAAATGGACAAACAACTATCCATTCTTGGGATTTAATCGAAACGAGCGATCGCCAAAAACAAATCTGTGATATAATCCTGAAAAATAGGCGCAAAAAAATCTATGGTCCCCAAGACGGGAATCCCATTCCTTTAGCAGCATTACAACAGTTAATTAATGATTTACAAGAATCGGAGCTTAATCAACTTATCGACCAACGAATTTTAAGATATGTAGAAAATAGGGGTTATGAATTTGTGAATTCTAAAATATCTTCTGGTATTAACGGAGTCGCCAAAATCTATCTCGCGCACGCCGAAGCGATCGCCACTCTCACCGCGACCGGAACCAAAATATTTGTAGCAACTAAATACTTTAATTGTCAGAATCATCAACGATATAAGCAAGAGTTTATAAAGACTATCTATCATCCCCAAAAATACAAAGAAATCACCCCCAGAGATACAGCAAGATTACAAGGTTTTCCCGATTGGTTTGTGTTACATCAAAATCCCAGTATTGCCAAAAAACAACTAGGTAATGCTGTCCCCGTCCCCGTAGTCCAGGCAATTGCTAAATTATTATTAAATTATTATTAAATTTCTGGCTATAAGCATCATATATATGCTAGATGTAGCCACCATACCTATCAATTACTGAATAATTAGCCCAGACCAAGCAGCATTAGTTAATCCTTATATAGCCATATATTTTAATCTCCATGACTGAAAATTCACCATCTCAAGAAAACGCCATATCTAAATTTTTCCAATTTCAGCCACTCCAAACTAACCTGCGAACCGAAATAGTTTCAGGGGTCACGACCTTTGTGACTATGGCTTATATTTTGGCGGTTAACCCCGATATTCTTTCCAATGCCATTTTTTTAGAAACCCCTGGCGACCTATTCGGAGAAATTGCGATCGCCACCGCATTATCCGCCGCCATTGCTACCCTAATTATGGGGCTATATGCTAACTATCCCTTCGCCCTAGCCCCAGGAATGGGTTTAAACGCTTATTTTGCCTTTTCCGTCGTCCTCAGCCAAGGAATTAGCTGGCGAGTCGCCCTAGGCGCAATTTTCATCGAGGGATTAATTTTTATCGCCCTCACCTTCGGAAATATTCGCGCCCAAATTGTCACCGCCATTCCCAGCGGTATTAAACACGCCACCGCCGCCGGAATAGGTCTATTTATCGCCTATATAGCCCTGACCAAGACAGGTTTAATTATCTCATCCGAAGCTACCGTTACCACCCTAGGGGACCTCAGCCAACCCACAGTATTAATTACCCTAATTGGCATTTTAATCACTGCTGCTTTTGTCGTCCGTCGCATTACTGGGGCTTTATTATGGGGTATTATCGCCACGGCATTATTAGGGTGGATTTTAGGCATTGCCCCCTGGCCGCAAGGTATCATTAGTTTACCACAATTTCCCAGAGATTTATTTGGTCAAGCCTTCGTCGGTTTAGGGGGAATATTACAGGGTAATTTTGGGCAACTCATAACGGTTATATTTGTGTTTCTGTTTGTGGATTTATTCGATACCGTCGGCACCTTAACCGGCTTAGGGATGAAAACCGGATATATCAACGAAAAAGGCGAACTTCCCAGGGCAAATAGGGCATTTATTGCGGATGCTGTTGGCACGACAATAGGGGGAATTTTAGGCACTTCAACGGTCACAACTTATATTGAATCAGCATCAGGTATTTCCGAAGGGGGACGCAGTGGATTTAATGCCATTACCGTGGCGGTTTTATTTTTACTTTCGATGCTATTTATACCCCTACTGGCGGGGATTCCATCTTTTGCTACCGCCCCCACGTTAATTATAGTAGGAGTGTTGATGATGGCTAGTGTCCGGTCAATTGCTTGGGACGACCCGGCTGAGTCTATATCGGCATTTTTAACCCTATTTATTATGCCTCTTAGCTACTCTATTGCTGATGGTTTGGCGGCTGGATTAATTGCTTATCCAATTCTGAAAACTCTCCAGGGTAAATGGTCGGAAACTACTATTGCCATGTGGGTTTTAGCTGCCATTTTTGTATTAAAATTTGTGTTGGTTGGTGGCTAGTATTGCCGTGTTATAATGAGACAATGGTTGTATTCTGAACTTAATTACAAGAGATGAACTTCCCTAATATATTCGGTGATTCAACCAATAGCAACCCTAATCCTAACAGTGATCCACGCTTTCAACAATTTGTTGAACGTTTACAACAGGTGGAAGATCGCGATCGCCTAATTCAGGAAACCCTGAATGGGTTACGAAAACACCTGAAAAGCGATCGGATAGTCTTATACTACTTTTATAAGCAGTGGCGCGGACAAGTTACCTTTGAATCACTGCGTTATATCGACTATTCGATTTATGGCTCAACTGGGGCTGATGATTGTTTCAATGAGCAATATGCTAGACTCTATTTAGAAGGGAGAATATCGGCAATTTCAGATATTGATGAAGCTGACATTGACTCCTGTCACCGCGATTTTCTGAAAAGCATCAGAGTTAAGGCAAATTTAGCGGTTCCAGTGGTTAAAAATCAACAATTATGGGGATTACTAATTGCCCACTATTGTCAAACCTCCCACTCTTGGGTTAATGCCGAAATTGAAACCATGAAACAGGCGGCTAAATTATTATCAGAATCACCATTTTTGGACTAATGCCATTAATTACTGTTCATTTTTGCCTGGTATTTGCTTAACCCCGGCATTTTTTATGTTCACAAAACCCACAATTACAGCAGCAATAGGAATGGATAAAAACAAGCCCAAAAATCCGGCAATTCTGGCACCGAGTAATAAAGCAAAAAAGATAATAACCGGATTGAGATTAACGGAATTTTGCATAATTCTAGGCATCAAAATATTTTCCTCAATCTGCTGTAATAAAACGCAATAAACTATCACTTGCAAGCTAATTAAAATTCCCTTTGGTAAAACAATTATGGCTGACAGAATAATTCCAATGGTCGCACCGACCCCCGGAATTAAATCAAAAACTCCCACTAAAGTCGCCAAAAATAGGGGATAGGGCGCTTGTAGAATTAAATAGACAAAAAAAGCAGAGAATCCAAAAAAAACAGATAAAATTAATCGCCCCCTAAAAAAGCCCAAGAAGTTATTTCTCAAAGATAAGGTCAAATCCTCGATATTAGATGGGAAAAAACTTTGAAAAGATGCCCAAAGTTCCTCGCCATTAAGTAGCATAAAAAATGTGACTACTAAGATAATAATAAATTCCACCAAACCAGATAAAATTTTGCCAACAGCCGCCGTCCCAAAACTAAATAAATTGGAGACTTCCTGCTTTAAATCCTCTTGTAAAAAATCTAAATCAACCTGAATATTAGCATTTTTTAGCAAGGTTTCTATTTGGTCAACAAGATTGACAAAAGAATCCAATAAATCTGGTGCTTGGCTGACAAATTGTTGCAACTCGGAAACTATAGCCAAGCCCAAAGTTGCTACTAAACCTATGAGCAATAATAAGCTAGTTAAAAACACGACTACAACGGCGACAGTATGGCTGGTATATTTCTGTAGCCATTGCACGGGATAATTGAGCAAAAAGGCAAAAATAGCGGCAAAGACAAAAACAATTATGATGGTTTGAAAATAAGCAATAAATTGAATAAACGCCCAACCAAAAGCAAACAGGAGCAAATAACGAACTAAACGAGAATTACTCAAAAAATTCTCAAAGGGCTTACTGGTCTGTTTGCTCATGTGTAAATAGGACTCAAAAGTTGATATCTATAAATCTCAATAAAAATAGAGGATCGGAACTGCCAAAGACAGTTCCGTAACTCATAACTAAGCCTTGCGTTTAGCAACTAACATCCTTTCGACACTCATACTTCCCACTCCGATAATTACCAAACCCATTCCTGAAATTTGCTTTAAGCTCAAAGCCTCACCAATAATCAGAAAAGCCAGCAAAGCTGTTAATGCAGGTCCAGAAGTGCCGATAATGGAAGCCAGTGCAGCCCCGGCGGAACGAATAGCGAAGTTATTAAGTAAATAACTCAATAGGGTTAGTACCCCTAAAATCGCCCCACCGATGATAATGGGATTCCATAAATCGGGGTTAACTTCCAATCCGAGATTATCTGGTAAGAACATCAAACTTAAAGAACAAAAGACAAAAATGGAAGCAAAATTGACCAAACTAAATGGAATTGGGTGCAATTTTCCGGCAGCAATTTGGGTGAGTAGTACATAACCAGCAAAGGCAATTCCCGCCCCCAAGGCTGCTAAAACTCCAATTTCGGTATTACCTGCGGCTCCTCCAAAAAAGTTAGGTAGAGATAAAATACCACCAATTAAAATGGTGAACATTGCTCCTATTCTAATTAAAGTAGGCCGATCGCCAAAAAGTCCCCAGGAAGCCAAAACGGTGATAATCGGGTAGACAAAGAAGATGGTAATGGCAATCCCTGTGGGAATTTCACCGATCGCAATATAGATACAAACCTGAGACAAAAACAGGAAGAAACCGCTACCGATAACCGTTACAATAAGTTTAGAGTCTCCGGAGTTCAGAAATCTGCGAATATCAGTCCAAACCGCCGGATAGAGAAAAGTTGCCAAAAAGGGCATGAGTAGCATTACCACGACCATTCGCAGCAACAGAATCAGTAGAGAATTTCCCAAACCCGGAGTAATCACCCCATCGATCTCAAACAGCCCAAACATGACTTTGGGAGTATCAGGGGTTTTGAGAAGAATCCTCAAACAGACATTAAACAGCGACAGTACCAAGGCGGACATGAGCGCCAAAAACAAACCCACCTGCACACTAGAAGGGGGACTAGGAGTCTGAGGCGGTTTATGTGTAATCTCAAGTTCCCGCTTGTCACGGGAGCCTGGCGGTAAAACGCGGGGTGAATCTGGTGTTAAATCTTCGGTAGCATTCAACTGCTGTCGCAACCGATTTACGACGGTTTCTAGCAAGGTCTCAACCTGCTGTTCCAGGCTTTGCATATTGCTCAACCGCTGAGATAAATCGCTGTGATAGCTATTTAACTCCTGCTGTAGACCGTGAAAAGTCTGATTAAGACTGCCTTCTAAAACTGCTTCTAACTCCTGGGGAGCTAAATCAGCAGCCTCTGAACTCCCAGACAGCATAGGAGCAGTCTCCGCTGACAGCAAAGGTTGATCAGATTCAACCCGTATTTGATTAATACGCGCAATCAGTTCCCGTTGCAAATTATTAGCTAAAATTTGCGCCAGTTGCTTGAGCCACACCCGTTGTTTGGCTAGGTCCCGTTCGGATAAAGTTTCTGATTGTTGTGATTGCAACTGCTGATGTTTTCGCTGGAGGCTTTCAATATCAGCGATCAGACGATCTTTATCCTGCTGAAGTCGTAGGACATCCTGTGATAGCCGATCCCTAAAATTCCGGTGGAAAGCCTCCACCTCTTGAATGATTGTATTTAAGACCTCTTCTGGTGGTCTACTGTCATCATTACCGGAGGGTTTCGGTTGATAGTCTTGTTTCCCCATAGCGCGATTAACCTCTGAATCGATCTGAAGCATGAGAGCAAATCTGGCCCTATTATGTATGTTTTTCTCTTTACTCTGTTCTCAGGCTTACTGTCCACTCATTCATTAAAACAGGAAAGGCACAATCGTACACTTAACTTGACAAGAGGACAGACTATTAGGCACTGTTGGGCAGTTATTAGAGATAACGGGGCGCGATCGCCAATTTGGCATCTAACTAGGGTGCGTCAGGTTGAGGTCATTAACGGGAAACCCGAAACCATCAACTACTGACGCACGTTCCAACTAGCTTGGCATCATTAGATGAGGTCCAAGGTCAAGCATTATGGCTTAACGCCCAATCCTTAGCCCAATTTAGGGTTTGCTTTACGGTTTCCATACTATCTGCCTCGCAGTAAAGGCGCAAGACTGGTTCGGTACCACTAAAGCGGATTAGTAACCAACGATTATCGGCTAATCGGAACTTGTAACCATCTACAGTCAGACAATGGACTACTTTCACGCCAGCGATTTCTGTCAGAGGGTTATTCTCTAACTCAGTGACTAGCTTCTGACGCACATCCATACTAGCTAAGGGTAAATCAATGCGATCGTAAGCTGAACTGAAGTTGACCTGCTGCTGTAGACGGTGATAAGTTTGGCTCAGGTCTTCCCCTGACTCTACGACGGATTCTAGGACATAAAGGGCTGACAGGAGTGCATCCCGTTCGGGGATATGATTGCCATAACCAATGCCTCCGGACTCTTCACCGCCAATTAGTACGGCATTGGATAACATCCGATCAGCAATATATTTATAGCCAATGGGGGTTTCGTACAATGGCAGGTTAAACATTTCTACTATCCGAGGAATTAGGTCAGAACCACTCACGGTTTTGATTACTTCCCCAGTAAATCCCCGTCTGGTTGATAGGTGTTCTAGCAGAATCGGAATTAGAACCTGAGAACTGAGGAAATTTCCCTGGCCGTCTACTGCTGCAATGCGATCGCTATCTCCATCAAAAACTAGCCCGACTGTGACTCCATTAGCTTTGGGGGTATGGCTTTTAATCTGTCGGAACAGTTCAGACAAATAGCGGGGTAAAGGTTCCGGTGCGCCGCCGCCAAACAGCGGGTCGCGATCGCTATTAATTTCCTGTACACCATCGCCAATCAGTCGCCCCAGTCCTCCGGCTGCCGCACCGTGCATCACATCAGCAAACACGGTCAACTTTCCAGAAGCGATCGCCTCATGAATAGCAGCCATATTGACTTTGGATCTCAAAGTTTCACAATATCCCGGCCAAGGGTCGAAGGATTCCAAACTACCAGGAATCTCGGCATCTGGAAGAGGCTTATCTAAAAGGCTTTCAATCTTTTGGGTGACATCAGGATTCACTGAACCACCAAATCCGCCCTTCACCTTGAGTCCCAAATATTTACCGGGATTATGGCTGGCGGTAATCACGATCGCCCCTAAAGCCTGCTGTTGATAGGCTGCCAGACTAAAAGCGGGAGTTGGTGCATAGCTGCTGCTAAGTTTAACATCAAACCCCGCCTGTTGAATGGCTGCGGCCGCTGCCCCAGCAAACTCTTCCGCCAAAAAACGGCGATCGTAACCAACAATTATAGTTTTATTGCCGGTGTCGGGAAACGTTTGTTGTAGCACCATTGCGGCCAACGGAGCCACCAACCTAACTCGCTCAAAGGTGAAATCATCAGCAATTACGCCTCGCCAGCCATCAGTACCAAATTTAATGGGTTGAGTCATTGGGTTATCCTAGCTAGAAAGCTGCCAAACTATGCACCATCGGGGGTGATTCTATTAAGTGACGTACACCCGCCACCCATGCCAGACTATGGTGCGGGCTTCTCCCACGGCGTATTACCTCTGTTTAGCCGATTCGAGCCTCTTATAGTGAGGAATACGCCGAGCGGGGCGGGTTTATTAATATCCTGGTGAGGTCCGATAATTGACCGCGGAACCCGGAGGGCGGGTTTATTAATATCCTGGTGAGGTCCGAGAATTGACTGCGGAACCCGGAGGGCGGGTTTATTAATATCCTGGTGAGGTCCGAGAATTGACTGCGGAACCCGGAGGGCGGGTTTATTAATATCCTGGTGAGGTCCGATAATTGACTGCGGAACCCGGAGGGCGGGTTTATTAATATCCTGGTGAGGTCCGATAATTGACCGCGGAACCCGGAGGGCGGGTTTATTAATATCCTGGTGAGGTCCGATAATTGACCGCGGAACCCGGAGGGCGGGTTTATTAATATCCTGGTGAGGTCCGATAATTGACCGCGGAACCCGGAGGGCGGGTTTATTAATATCCTGGTGAGGTCCGATAATTGACCGCGGAACCCGGAGGGCGGGTTTATTAATATCCTGGTGAGGTCCGAGAATTGACCGCGGAACCCGGAGGGCGGGTTTATTAATATCCTGGTGAGGTCCGAGAATTGACCGCGGAGGCGCGCCCCTACCATTATTGTTCTGGATTCGGGAGGTTTGTCTGTGAAAACCGCCCCCCATTCCCAGACAGACTCTGAGGGCGGGTTCCTTTCCTACGCGCGACTCTATTTCCACCCCCGTTACTCGTGAACCCTCCCCTACTTGAGGTCAGGCTGGGGTATTAAATCAGTTAAAAGGAAGGTTGGTGACGGATGAGATTCAAAAATTCTTCCCTGGTCTTCTGATCATCTTGGAAGACACCAATCATGGCACTGGTAACTGTCCAAGAACCTGGTTTCTGCACCCCTCTCATTGCCATACACATATGGCTTGCTTCCATCACCACCGCTACCCCTTGGGGTTCTAGGACGCTTTGGATAGCTTCGGCTACTTGTCGGGTCAGACGTTCCTGCACCTGAAGGCGACGGGAATACATCTCTACCACACGAGCCAGTTTGCTTAATCCAATTACCTTTTGGTTGGGAATATAAGCCACATGGGCTTTACCCATGAAGGGTAGCATATGATGTTCACACAAGCTAAAGAAATTAATATCCCTGACTAAAACCATCTCTTCATGTCCTTCGTCAAAGATGGCATCATTTACCAGTTCTTCCAGGGATTGACTGTAGCCGTTGGTCAGAAATCGCATGGCTTCAGCGACTCTTTTCGGGGTTTTTAGCAGTCCTTCCCTTTCTGGGTCTTCCCCTACCCCTAACAAAATTGTTTCTACAGCACCCATCATTTCTTCCTGAGTAACTTCCCTCCTGCCCAGGTTTTGAGGGCTGGCGTGCCAAGAAGAACTCCGATCCGGACGGGTGGCAATCCGACTCTGGTTATCTACATTTTTCATGCCATTTGGATTAGATGTATCGGCAGAATTAAAACTGTTTGACGATGCGATGGTCATAATAAATTGAAAACAATTCAGAACAAAGTGAAATGGTTAACAGATAACAGAATTACACATTTAGAACGTACCGATATTTGGCATTAAAATCAGTTCGTCAATGGTAGCTTCTGGCGGCAGTTGCACTGTGTGTACAACTGATTGGGCAACAGTTGACGGGCTTAACATCAAACTGCGATCGAAATCAGCGTCCACAGTCTCTGTATCCCATAAACCAGTATTTACGGACCCAGGACATAATGCCGTTACTCTGATTCCATAGGGGCGCTCTTCGATCGCTAGGGCTTTTGATAGCGCCATTAATCCGAATTTGCTCACACAATAAGCGCCCCAATTTGGGAAAACTTGCTTACCACCAATGGAAACAATATTGACTATGGTTCCCCCACCTTTTTCTCGCATTCCTGGTAATACGCCTTTAATACATTCAAAAACACTGGTCAAATTTAAATCTATAATCTTTTGCCAGTCTTCTAAGGGGGTATTCGCCAAGGATTCTGTATAGCCCATGCCTGCATTATTCACTAGAATATTGAAGGGGCCAAAGGCGGCGGAAATCGTGTCAATTTGCGCGTGAACTTGGTCGGTTTTCGATAAGTCTAAGGCGTAGGCTTTCGCTTCTACTCCCGCTTTTCTGGCCGACTCAGCTACCGCTTCCAATGCTTCTAGCGATCGACTCACTAACGCGACATGAATGCCAATATCTGCAAAGGCTAGGGCAATTTCCTTGCCCATGCCACTACTGGCCCCTGTGATTAGCGCTCGTCGTTCTGGGGGTGAACTCATTTACGGTTTGGATGAGGTTTGCTTGGTTTTAACTGATTTAACAACTGCTGCAATTGCTGATTGTGAGATAATTGTTAAAATTTGTTACTCAGACATTATATCTCTATCAATACAATCGCGCAAAATTTTGACCCAAAATACCTGAAATGCCTCCCTGACTTATGCCGGAACTATCTCCGAAAATACCCCGATCTGGCGGAATTTCTGATAGCGCATTTCTCGGCGCTGCTCTGGGGTTAAAGACATTAATTCACCCAAAGTCCTTACCAGACATTGCTTGAGCTTTTCAGCAGCCTTTAGGGGGTTGCTGTGCGCTCCCCCATCGGGTTCTGGTACAATCTGATCGATAATCCCTAATTCTTTGAGATCTGGGGCAGTAATTTTGAGAGCCTGAGCGGCTTGGGGCGCTTGGCCTGCATCTTTCCAAAGAATGGCAGCACAAGCCTCTGGGGTGGCTACTGTATACACAGAATGCTCGAGCATTAATAGCTGTTCCCCTACTCCTATACCTAAAGCTCCCCCTGACCCTCCTTCACCGATTACTGTGCAAATAATCGGAACATCTAGGCTAAACATTTCTCTTAAATTATAGGCGATCGCCTCCCCTTGACCTAATTTTTCCGCATCTACCCCAGCCCAGGCTCCGGGAGTATCGATAAAGGTTAAAATCGGCATACCAAAGCGGTTGGCGTGTTCCATTAGTCGCATCGCCTTCCGGTAACCTCCGGGGGCTGCCATGCCAAAATTACGAGCCACATTATCTTTAGTGTCCCTACCCTTTTGATGGCCTAGCATTACTACCGGTTGATTCGCTAAACGCCCTACTCCCCCCACTAACGCCGGATCATCATACCCTCGGCGATCGCCATGCACTTCCATCCACTCATCACTCATCGCTTGGATATAATCTAAGGTGCTGGGGCGACGTGGATGCCTCGCTAGTTGCAGACGCTGCGACGGTGACAGGCTACTAAATATTTCCTGTCTCAGTTGGGTCGCCCTGCTTTCTAACTGCCGAATTTTATCAGAAACATCAACCCCATTTTCCTCCGCCAGTTGGCGAATTTGATCAATACGAGCCTCCAGTTCGGCTAGGGGCTTTTCAAAATCTAGTAAAATTGGTTTGCGGTTGGGTGTGGCCACGCCTCAATTAACCTTTAGTAGCGAGTAATTACAATCTTTTGGTGACGTACCCGGTGCGCTAGGTGGGCGTGAGTTTCCCACTTCCCCCTACAGCCCAGGCTTCCTGTTTCAGCCGCCGTTGTCAACCTTGGAACAGCCAATTTTTGGTCAATCACAGCGTCTAGCTTTTCTACAAAAGTTCGCCCACCACGGCTACTATTTTGCTCCGGTTGCCCCTGATTATACCATCAATTGGTATCAGACCCCCCTCGATCATCTGTTTTGGGCGCTCTCGCCTCGGAATTGCTATTCTGCATCCGGTTTCTGGGCATTTTCTCCGGCGCAATTCTCACATAAACCATGCACTGTCACTTCGTAACTTTCCGCCACTAAACCTGACCCCAATTGGCTCAGATCTACTTGCGAGAGTTTTTCCCAAGCAATATCTGCGATCGCTTTACACTGGCGACACTGAAAATGGTGATGTGGCGCGACATTTCCATCATACCTGGCTACCCCCTGCTCCAGCAACACTTCCCGCACTAACCCCACTTCCTTTAGTAGCTGCACAGAAGTATAAACCGTCGCCTGAGAAGATACCGGAAAATCCTTATTTAAATCTGTCAGTAGTTGTTCCGCCGTGGGATGGTCAGCACGAGACAACAGATTAGCATAGATCGCAAAACGCTGAGGAGTTACCTTTAAACCTTTCCCCTTCAGCCGTTTGACAATTTCTGTTTGCTCTAGTCCACTCTCCATCTCAGATCGCTATTGGTCTCAGTTTTTTCTACTCATGCCCCATTATATCTGTTTCTAGTCCAGAGTCAACTTGAAATCAGACTCATTCTTAAAATAGTTATAAATACTCATTTACAAATAGACAAATCAGAATTATTCTGAATTAAGAACATTTTTAGTAAACTCCATCGACAAACTATGGTTATCGAAAAAGTACCCGACGTTGTATTCAAAACCCGCGTTCGTGACGAGTCCGTAGGTGGCCCTAACCCCTTCCGTTGGCAAGACAGAACCACCCAAGAAATTTTTGGCGGTAAGCGAGTTGTCGTCTTTTCCCTACCTGGTGCTTTTACCCCTACTTGTTCCTCCACACACCTACCCCGCTATGAGGAACTCTACGATGAAATCAAAGGTCAAGGAATTGATGAGATTGTCTGCGTTTCTGTTAATGACGCTTTTGTAATGTTCCAATGGGGTAAACAACAAGGCGCTGAAAAAGTCTTCTTACTCCCTGATGGTAATGGCGAATTTACCCGCAAAATGGGGATGTTGGTTGATAAGTCTAACCTCGGTTTTGGGATGCGTTCTTGGCGCTATTCTATGGTCGTTAACGATGGCAAAATTGAGAAAATCTTTGTGGAACCAGACTTCGGCGATAACTGCCCCACAGACCCCTTTGAAGTCTCTGATGCTGATACCATGTTGGCTTATCTGAAAGGTTAATCCCTCCAACGCCCCCCTCATTATCAGGGGGGTTTCTCGATATTTCCCCTTGACATTTTTGGGGATTTTAGCTAATATAGTAGCGTGGGAAAATGTGGGCGCATATATAACGTCTATATTAATCCCCCCCAGTCCTTGGCAGTCTGGGGAGAAAACTCCCGAAGTTTCTATCAGTCAGCACCCCCGGCTGAAGCACAGGGGCTTCGTGCCCCCCTTTCAGGTAGCTGACCAGCTATAGCCTTAACTGGCTACGTTCAGAGCAAGAGTTAAAGTTCCTACCCTGGAATGCGTCCTAGTTCCAGGCCCTAGAACCGAATCGTTAAACATCTCTAAGGGGTTAAGGACGTGCGATTTGGATAGTACCGACTCTGAACATTGGCGAAGCAAACATTACCCCGCAAGGGAGTCGGAGCCAACCATAGCTCCATGGAGGGGCAACCATACCCCTCCACCCCGCAAGGGGGTGCTGGCGGCGGTCAGCCGCTTGAGTCGGTTTTCCTCTCCGCGATCAATCACGGAGCTTCCAACCCTCCCAGGAGTTTTACGTGAATTATAGGCGCTGTTGCAATTGATTTTTCGATCGCACCGCCGGGGGGAAACCGGGTTGAATTTTCAGAGCTTCATCATAAGCATCGATCGCCTCGTTATATCGGCCCATTCTTTCCAAAACTAAACCCCTATTCACCAAAATCAAGGGATCTTGGGGTTGAATTTCCTGGGCTTTATCGAAGGCATTGAGCGACTCGTCATAGCGCCCTTGATGACTAAAAGCGATCGCCCTACCCACTAATGATTGATGGTCATTAGGATTAATATTCAAAGCCCGGTCGAAAGACTCCAGAGCCTCATTAATCTTGGCATTAGCCATTGACGTATTTCCTTCAGCCCTTAGCGCCTGACTCCACTGGCTGAGAGCAAACCCCCGATCTCGTAGAGCCGGGACAAAGGAAGGCCGCAACTCAATCGCTCGGTCATAGGCGGCGATCGCCCCTTGAAAATCTCCCCGACCACCAGCCAGGATAGAGCCTCGATTATGCCAAGCTAGATGAGACTCTGGCTGAACTTCAATAGCGCGATCTGATATCCTCACCGCCTCTTCAGTACGTCCGAGGGGAGAAAACAAGACATTGCCCTTTTGTAGTAGGGCTTGAAAGTGCTGTGGGTTAATTTCCAAAGCCTTCTGATAGGACTCTAAAGCCTGTTCATGGCGGCCCAACTTACTCAGTACAGAACCGCGTTCCACCCAAATTTCGGCTCGTCGAGGTTGTTCTCTCAAAATATCATCATAGGTAGCCAGTGCTTCGGAATACACCTGCGCCGCCTCAGCCATTTTCCCCTGATATTCGAGAGCGATCGCCTTACTTTGCCAAACACTAGGAGCAGATGGTCTAATAGTCTTCGCCTGATCAAAAGCCGACACCGCCTCATCGTATCGCTGCAAACCAATTAAAGCAATACCCTTACCATGCCAAGCCCTGGCATTATTAGGATCAATAGCGATCGCCTGTTCATGAGCATCTAAAGCCTTCTGGGGTTCTCCCATTTGGTAAAGTAATGTTCCCTTACTGGTCAGCACATCAGAGTTATCCGGGTCTAGTTCCAGAGCTTTTTGATAATCTACCAAAGCGCGATCGTGCCTTCCCAATTCCGCCAAAGCATCGGCTTGACCCGCCCATGCAGCCGCATGATTAGGTTGAATTTCAGTAGCGCGAACAAACATATTGCGAGCATCTTCGGTGTTACCATCGTTTAACAGTTGATTACCCCGTCGCACATAGTAAGCAGGTCTAAAAGTCGGCACTACTAGCTCAAACAATCCCAAAAGTACCAGTAACCCAGCCAAAGCCGCCCCGACATACAATCCTTTGACCGATGACCCTTTGGAAACCTTTGTCGGATTGGGGTTAACCAGAGTTGGCAACTGCGCCACACCCGCACTAGGTGAGGGTGCAATAGTTGGAGGTAAATTATTTCCCCCTCCAGTTCCCGTCACCGTTTGTTGTCTGGTTTCTTCCCCGGAAATATGTCCCCCAGTAGAGGGGGGGCGCACTTGAGTGGCGGCGACTACTCCCCCTGCATTGGTGAGGATAGTTGGGTCATTTACCACCTGTTTAAGTCGTTTCACGTCAGCCAAAACCTCTGCGGCGGACTGATAGCGATCGACCAGATGAGATGCCACCATCCGGTCTAAAATAGCACACAGTCCGTCACTAACACAGGCTTTCGGCTTCCAGATTGATTCTCCCGCCTGATCTCGTTCTAATTGGTGAGGGTGAATACCTGTTAAAGCCCTAATTGCCGTCATTCCCACCGCATACAAATCACTGCTAAAATGGGGTTTCCCCTGAAGTTGCTCTGGTGGCGAATAGCCGTATGTACTAATAGCAACGGTCAAATTAGAATCACTACCCCCGGCTGCTTTCTGAATTTGTTTAACCGCCCCAAAGTCAATCAGCATCAACTTTTGATCGGCATGGCGTCGCATAATATTAGAGGGCTTAATATCCCGATGGATCACGTTTTGCTGATGGACATAATCCAAAATTGACAGAATATCCTCCAAAAAGTCAATTACCTGGGCTTCTGTCCAATGGCTGCCATGGGGTAGTTCTTCTGTTAGGGGTTCCCCCCTTACTAACTCCTGTACCAGATAGAATTCCTGGTCTTCTTCAAAGTAAGCATACAATGTCGGGATTTGAGGATGGCGAGAACCTAAGCTATGCAACACTTGAGCCTCGCTGTTGAATAGCCTTCTAGCTGTTTGTAGGGTTCCTGGATCAGTAATTTGAGGTTTGAGTTGCTTAACGATACATTCAGGGTTTCCAGGCAACTGACTATCCTCGGCCAGATAGGTCTGGCCAAATGATCCTCCTCCAATCCTTTGTAGTAATTTGTAGCGCCCACCAATAACTTTAGGAAGCATTCAGTTTAGCCTCAAGAAAATTTCAGATTTTGGCACATTTTAGGGGCAGGTCGGTACTTTGATCGCTATACTATGGGATTGGTAGCTATTATAGCAGGTTAAACTAGCCCTGAAAACCACCTGGGTTCCCTAAATTTATCCCCAAAACATTGTGATATGCTCAAAAAAGCGACTTTATTAGAAGCCATTGCCGGGAAAAATCGAGGTTTACTGGCTACAGAGAGCGACAAAACTGCTATTCTCTCTGCGATCGCTCAATTGGAAGATTATAATCCCACCCCTCGACCTGTAGAAGCACTTGAGTTATTAGATGGCAATTGGCGACTACTTTACACCAACAGCCAAGAACTCTTGGGGATTGACCGCTTTCCGTTTTATAATTTGGGGCAGATTTATCAATGTATTCGCGCCCGCACTGGCAAAATTTACAACATTGCTGAAATTGTCGGTATCCCCTATTTGGAAGGCATGGTTAGTGTGGCTGCCCGATTTGAAGCGGTTTCTCAAAAGCGAGTTCAGGTCAAATTCAACCGTTTTGTCATCGGCTTACAGCGCCTCATATCCTATCAATACCCTAATCAGTTTATTGATGAAATTGAATCTGATAAAAAGTTCTTGGCTGTAGATTTTACCCTCCAAGAACAGCAACAACAAGGATGGTTAGATATTACTTATTTAGACGAAGATATGCGGATTGGCAGAGGCAATGTTGGCAGTGTGTTTGTCCTCACCAAAGTTAAATGATACCCATTGCCCGACTCTGGTATATATTATAATTGATGGTTGGGTGGGTTATTTTATGCAAAATTAAATTGATTTATAGGAGGTTGTAATAATCAATTATTGAGACTATTTAATTGCTAGGGTTTCTCCAGTGGTGACAACTGCACCAGTGATAACTTTAGCAATGACTCCAGTTTGAGCGTGTCCGAATTTGGCGGAGAGTTGAGAGAGGAGAGAGATATCACGATCGCCTGTATCTGGGTTAACATCAATATTCAGACAGCGACCAATAGGCGCGGTGACTTCCACCAAAGCTGATCCCAATTTTAGGCGATTTCCTACCCAGTTAAATTCCGACCAAGCGGGAATATTATCAACTATAAAATTCGCTCTAAAACGGCGCGGATCAATGTAATTAACCCCGACTTTTTCAGCAATATCATCGAGGGTAGCCTGAGAAATAATAGAAATCTGTCCTTGGTGACGGTCTTGATAGCGAGTGTCCCCGGTAGTGGTTCCCACCAAACGCACAGGACTATATTGGGGATGTCTAGCAGAGGTACTAGGGGTGAGAGAGTGTAGATATTCACTGAAAAAAGCACTAATGCGATCGCGTCCGGTTTCAGTCCCTAAATTAGCCGCAGCCAACAATTCGCCATTTTTGGTAATTTCTAAGGTCTGACTGGTAGTATCATAAGCACAATTGAGACTAGCTAACTGTCCCCAATCATTTTGAACAGCAAAATGCTTTTTTGATAGCCAGGGAGTCAGGGGTTGCGGGTCTCCCATATCTGTAAACATCAAAGCAAATGCGCGATCGCCAAGAATGCCAAAGTTTTCCACCAATTGGACGCGATCGCATACTTGCGCGGTCAAACCCTTAACAGGATGTACAAATATTGTGTTAATCTTCATCGGCTACCTGACTCCATCAGACCATAATATATGAAACCATATCAGATACCCACCCCATGAAAACCTTAAATAAATCCCCCCATTGGCTAGTTATAGCGATCGTCTTTCTTGGTGTGGTAGCCATCTCTACGGGGTCAATTTTCGTGCGTTTAGCCATTGATGCAGCGGGGCTGCGGGGGGTAGGGTTTAGCTTGCTAATATCCGCCTCCAGGCTATCTATTGCGGCTTTATTGCTGACCCCTACCTGGGGGAGAGTTTCCTGGCGCACCTATAAACGAGAGGCGATATTCTACGCCATTGGCGCTGGAATATGTTTAGCCACCCATTTTTCTGTCTGGATAACTTCCCTATCTTATACATCGATTGCGGCATCAACTACTATTGTGACTACCAGTTCTATTTGGGTAGCGGTGTTATCTTGGCTATGGTGGCACGAAAGACCTGGGAAAGCGACCATATTAGGAATGACGATCGCTCTGAGTGGAGGTATGATCATCGGTTTAGCAGATACTAAATTATCCACAGTGGCTAGTAATCCGATCGCCGGGAATATTTTAGCCCTAATGGGTGCGATCACCGCCGCCCTTTATCTGATGTTAGGAAGAGAAGCACAACAGCGGGGACTATCCCTCAGTGCATATATAGCGATCGCCTATACTGTAGGAGCGATGATTTTGCTACCCCTACCCCTACTATGGGGAGTTAACTATACTGGTCATTCTGCCACAGTCTATTTTTATCTAATCCTGATGGGATTAGTTCCCCAACTAATTGGCCACACCAGCTTTAATTGGGCGGTTAACCGTACTTCCCCCACCTTAGTCACACTGGCTATTTTACTAGAACCTGTGGCGGCGAGTTTTTTGGGCTATCTGCTATTTGCAGAAGTTCCCTCAAGGCGATTAATATTAGGAGCCATAGTCATTCTAACGGGGGTGGCGATCGCTACGCGCGGCAACAATGCCTCTAAAACTGAATCTAACCCACAGGAAACGGCAACCCCCTAACACCTTGTCAGAAGGGACTGGCTGCAATTATGGCTAAATCAAGGTTAAGGAACACACTACTATCGCGAAAAGGGATTAGACTATCCTAGGACTGGTATAACTATGGTGATTGGCGATCGCATAATAGCCGGAACCAGATCAACGATTAGGGCTAAAATTGGAAGGTCGGGAAATGAACTTAACCACTGTTGGGAATGGAAAATATCGAATTGATAGGATTTTAGGTCAGGGAGATTTCTGTATTACCTACAGGGGGACTAATCAGGTAACAGGTCAAATGGTAGCCATTAAAACCCTTGACCCCAACCTGGACGATGATCAAAATATCCCACAACTGCGACATCAATTGATAGCGATCGCTAAACGTTGGAGTCGCTGTCAGCATCCTAATTTAGTCGGGGTTATAGACTTATTTGATGAACAGGGCTTTCCATTTTTAGTGATGACCTACACTCCCGGTCAATCTCTACAAGACTACCTAAAAACTCAGCCCCCCCTACCCGTCCCACAGGCTATTCACTACATTCGCCAAATCGCATTAGCCCTACAAGCAATTCATCAACAAGGACTCATTCACTGTAACCTGCAACCTGCTTACATTATTAAGCCGACGGGGGCTAATTCCGTGATACTTAGTGGTTTGGGAGTCGGTAATCATCTCAAACCTGATCAACTCAACCGTTATATTTATAACCGTCGTCTCTCCGGTGGATATGCAGCCCTTGAACAATATCTTCCCAATGAACAACCTAGCCAAGCCACAGACATCTATGCACTCTCTGCCCTACTGTACTATCTGTTAACTGGGGAAACACCCCTAGAAGCGCCCCTATGTGCGAACCAACTCACAGGACAATTAATCGGAGTTGAAAAACCATCGGTGGGGAAATTGCACCCAGACTTAAACCCAGAAGTAGAAGAAGCTGTGCGCTGGGGATTAGAGATAGAAGCCTCAAATCGTCCCTCTAATATCTCGGAATGGTTGAATATCCTCCCTACCCCGGAAAAAGCCCTAATTATCAGGGAAACTGTGATCAAAATCCCCTACCACAACCATAATCGAGAAACAGAAACCGACACCCCTAATGATAATTCTGCCACCCCAGCAGAGTATGAGCTGGCAACAATCTACTACCAAACAGATTAGGCGATCGCCTGTTCCGCAATGGGGGCTGTTGCTAGTATTTTTGCTCACGTCTATGATATCCGGTTGGTTAGGGTTTGCCATTACCCGCAGCTATAGTCAAAAATTAGCTACCCCACCCAGCAACGGCGATTTGAAATCTGAAAAAGAGCTAGGCTTGGTCATAGATCCCAATTCCCCTATCTTTGAAACACCCGCCCTAGTGGGAGAAAATCAGGGCCTGCCTGGTCCTGCTAATGACCTGGAATTATTAGGCGATGGTAGTACCAATCTGGCAGAATTGCTCAAAGATGTGGCTTTTTCAGAAACTCAGGAGCATGACCAATCGCTCTATAATAGTTCTGGAGGCATTACCAGTACGGATGATTATGCTGATCAAGCCTTTCCTGAGTCCCCGACTTCATCCTATTGGCAGAATTACCCAGCCCTGGAACCTTCACCAACTCAGAACTCTCGGGATGATCATACCCGCAACGGGCCAACAGAACATTATGGCGATCGCATACCTGCTAGAGGTTCCCACGAGACGACTATTGAGGACTTTCGACCCTCTTATCCCCTAGAGTTACCAGAGTTAGCACCAGTTAACCCTAACATTCTCAACAACTCACCTCTCGATCAGGATTTACCTACCACGTTACCTCAACGGGAGATTGAGGATGATTATGATCAGTGGTTAAATAATCAACGGCGATCGAGCGATCGTATACTAGAGGAAGAGAACCCAAAACGTTGGGATGAGTTTATACCCCCAAGACCAAGCCAACCAGATTGGGAATTATCCCAGTTTTTCACTTTCAGACCCCAGGGATAAAAATTTTGTGTCTCCATCCAACTCTTGATTTGAGCCTAATCTAATTCTATTGGTTTCCCAAATATCAGATTTGATAGGAGGAAACTTCTTAACAGACGACAGACAACAACAAGAAACACAAAAATGCCCAGTTATTCTGCCTTTCCGAAAGACTGCCTTTCCTCGATCTCCTCGCCTTTGCTATACTATTCCCTCAAACCTGAGTATTTGTGGTAACTTAGCTAACTGATAAATACTATCATCCGCCAACCATGAACCAGTCCAAGCGTTTTTTAGAACTTGATGGAATTAGAGGTTTAGCCGCCTTAGCTATTGTTCTGTTTCACTATGCTGGTTCCTATCAATGGTCTCCCCATAACTTATATTATTATTTTTCCTATCTTGAAGAATTCGTACAGTTGTTTTTTATAATTAGTGGTTTTGTAATTTTAATAAGTTTTCAAAGAATCAACAATAGTATAGATTTTATCATGGGTCGTGTGTTTAGACTCTATCCCGCCTATTGGTTTTCTGTAATTACTACCATAGTTATTGCCTATATTAGTCAAAGGCCATTAAGAAGTGATAATCTCTATGATATATTAATAAATTTTTCCATGTTTCAAGAAATGGTCGGTTCACGAAATATTAATATTGTCTACTGGACTATGACCCTAGAATTAGCATTCTATACTATTATCCTTATTCTCTACCAATCTCGACTTTTGAAATATATTGATATCATCTGTGGGATTTGGCTAATATTAATTGTTTTTGATATCTTCAGAGCCTACCAATCTCCTGAATTATCATTAACCATTATCGGAAATTTGCCCAGCAATCAAGCATTAGTATATCCTGATATTGTCGGTTTATTTAAATGGGATAATTTATCTGAATTTATATCCTTTATTAGGAATTATATCAAATTTAATTTCATTCTTTTAAGAGGCAGAGCCCCCTTATTTATTGCTGGCTTAATTCTGTATCAATGTCAAGTCAATAGTGTAACTATCTATCGTGTGTTCTTAATTGTCGCCTGTGTGTTAGCCAGAGCCTTAGATTATTCTCCCGGTACTCCTAAGTATGCTTTTATATTTTTTGCTATATTTGTAGTGATTTTATATCTGGCTCATCGAGAAAAATTGAGATTTGTGTCTACTAGAATTTTAGTGTTTTTAGGAGGCATTTCTTACTCATTATATTTAACCCATATACAGAGTAGTTGGTTATTTAACTGGAGTTTACAATCCCTGGATATACCACCAGAGTTGTCAGTAATTGTCAGAACTATATTTGCTATATTGGTGGCTTATATTGTGACGATCGCCATAGAAAAACCCGCTCTTAGGTTTTTCCGAAATCAGTTCAAACGTAATAAATCTACCAGTTGAATCTGATTTATTGACAGCGATCGCACCCACTTACCATCAATGATGTGGGGGGACTTAGACCGGACTTAGACGAAAGCCTGCTTCCTGACCACTGATTGTTAAGATTTATGTGGTAACTCGTCAATCTTCCTAGTGATTAAGTTATGTTATCATCGGTCAAATATTGAATTCCTGTCCAAATATTCCTCGTTAAAGAGACCAAATCAATATATCGTAACTATACACATGAACAAACCCACAAGATTGACTGGTGTTGATTTGTTTCGGGGTCTAGCAGCCTTTGGTGTCACAGTTTTGCACTCCCGTGGTGGTACCACTGGGGCTCCGGATCTGGTTTCTAGCTGGTTAATTATCTCAGCCAGTTTTGCTGTACCCTTTTTTTTAGCGACTTCATTTTATTTGAGTTTCAATCGTTTTTATAGTCGAGGAAAATTACTGAATCTTGGCGATCGCTTCCAGCGTTTAATTATTCCTTATGGCTTCTGGAGTTTAATTTATGTGCTCAGTAGAATTGTCAAAAGTTTAGTTTTAGGTAATCCCCAGGAAGCGATCGGGGTAATTGCCGACCCGATCGCCATTATTTTTATGGGAGCATCCGCAGTGCATCTTTACTTTGTCCCCTTACTATTTTTTGGTAGTTTATCAATCAAATTGATCGAATTTTTAGAAAATCAGAAAAATCAGCCTTCCCAGAAAAATAGGTTTTTAGTGTTGGGAGTCATCATCTCCCTAATACTTGACATGACCTTGAGATTTACCAACAATAGTTTTAGGCTCGGTGCTAATGTTGCGTTTTCCGGCTTAACCGAACAGATATCATGGCTGTCAAATGACCAAGTAATTTTGCGAATATTTTTCGTAATAATAGCTTGGATTATTCGCTGTTTACCCTACGTTTTTATAGCGGCAATAGTGGCTAAATATGACTATTATCAAAACATAATTTCCCGAAAAATTCCCCTAATTGCTGGCTGTAGTTTCCTCATATTTTGCGTGAGTACATTTGGATTTTTACCCATTAACTCCATGATACCGGGAGGTACAAGCATCACCGAAATTCTGCAAGGTTACAGTTCCCTAATCTTAGCGATCGCCCTATCATATTTAATGAAAGACAACCCCATAATTCAGAACCTAGGCGCTTGTTCATTTGGCATTTATTTAGCCCACCACTTATCAATAGAAATTTTTGAATTTATCGTGAAAAAAATATCTCCCGGCCTCCTGGAACCCATTTCAGCCACTACCATTCTCATAACCGCCATATTTGGATTTGTCACCAGTTGGGCGATCGTCAATTTATGCAGTCGTAATCAGATCACTTCTCGATTAGTTCTTTGAAACTTTTGCGCTCCTATAAACAGTGGCAGCCACCATAGTCCTGAAACTGCCCGCAGATACCGACCCCCAGAAAAATTGACCGGATTGAACTAATCTATTAGCTGACAAATGGCTATATGAGTTCAATTAACAACCATGGCTGCCACTGTGCTACATTTAACTTGTTCAAACCTTTACAAAACTTATGAAAGCTTTACGCAGATTGAAAAAGTATCGCATTATCTGGGAAGACAACTCTTGAAAGACAACGGCAGTAGCCCGCAAAGCACGAAGCATAATGTTTCGTGCGCCTACCCAATCACGGGGTAAAGATATAACTTTCGTTACAGCCGCTAAAACACCTTTCTTTCTAAGGTGGCAGCACTGACGGAGAATATTTCTCCCGGCTTCTTTGGGTGTAACATAATTTGGGCACTTTAACTCCTGTTATTGTGCTTGTTGCTATTATACAGGTTTTTGGTTTTTGTGTAAGTTTGAGTAAATTTTTTATTACTAGGAAGCACCTCACAATTAAATCATGGTTAGGGAAATCTCCTCAGCCCGGCCCGCAAAGCCAACCCACAGGTTGACGGGAAGACCAGCCAGACCCTCTTAGTTCCCAGAACTATGGTAGATATACATCCCATCCTTTGCTAGATTCATATACCGCGCTATAATTTGTTACGGAACTTAGCAAAACTTTTATATGAGTAAGCCATCTGTTCATTCTTTCTTTGTGGGCCGGGCCTTAGCAGAAGGACTCTATGAACAAATTGAAAACATCTTGTCCAATGGCCTGAGTGAATTAGGCAAATTTGATGCCGAACAACGGGAGAAACTCCGTGATTTTACCAATCAGGTCATCCAGAAGGCTGATTCTGAGGCGGAAAAACAGGGTATCAATCAAATGGCAGACAATAGTGGCTTTGGTTCCGAATCAGTTGATTTACAGGAAACTATCGACGACCTCCGGGCGGAAATTGCCCAAATGCGATCGGAACTACAGCGTTACCGTAACCAAGCCTAAGTGCAGACCACTGCCATACATCCTGTCATACATCCTTAATTAAACCCATTGATTAGCTGGAAACGCAATTTTGGAAACGCGAGTGTCTGTTCCCCTTGATGAGTCAAATCATCCCTACCGGAACCATGAAAATATCCCACCTAACCCAGTGGCTTCAGCCACTCCCAAACCCTATGGTCAAAAATCCTACCGTTGGAACCGTAAACATTATTCCCGTCAACGGCGATTTATTGACATTTGGACCTTTGTTCTCCTATGGCTAGGGTGGCTATGGAGAGATGGTAAACAATGGAGTTACATAGGTGGTTACACCGAAGAGAAAAAACTGGCCAGAAAGAGACAGCAGGCTATCTGGGTTAGGGAAAGCCTCCTAGACCTAGGACCAACCTTTATCAAATTAGGTCAACTGTTCTCCACCCGTGCAGACCTATTCCCCGGTGAATATGTCGAGGAACTTTCTAAACTACAGGATCGCGTCCCCGCTTTTCCCTATGAACAATGTCGGGAAATCATCGACCAAGATTTTGGTAAATCCGTTGAGCAACTATTTCGCAACTTTGACCCGGTTCCACTAGCCGCCGCCAGTTTGGGTCAAGTCCACAAGGCTCAACTCTACTCCGGTGCTGATGTGGTGGTCAAAGTCCAACGACCTGGACTTAAACAGCTATTTGAGGTCGATCTAGCTATTCTTAAAGGTATTGCTCGCTATTTCCAAAATCATCCTAAATGGGGTCGAGGTCGCGACTGGCTGGGAATTTATGACGAATGTTGCCGAATTCTCTGGGAGGAAATAGACTATCTTAATGAGGGCCGCAATGCGGATACCTTCCGGCGTAATTTCCGCCATTGTGATTGGGTTCAGGTTCCCCGGGTTTGCTGGCAATTTTCATCCCCACGGGTCTTGACTTTGGAGTATCTTCCGGGAATTAAAATTAGTAACTATGAAGCCTTGGAAGCATCGGGTTTGGACCGGAAACAACTGGCTCAAATGGGGGCTAAAGCCTATTTACAACAACTCCTTAATGATGGCTTTTTCCATGCTGACCCTCATCCGGGTAATATTGCCGTTAGTCCCCAGGGACAGCTAATCTTTTATGATTTCGGTATGATGGGGCGGATTACTTCTAATCTGCGGGAAAAGCTGATGGAAACACTATTTGGCATTGCTAATAAGGATGCCGATCGCGTCGTGAAATCCCTCATTGAAGTGGGCGCTTTGGCTCCTACCGGAGATATGAGCCCCGTGCGACGCTCCATCCAGTATATGCTAGATAATTTCATGGATCAACCCTTTGAGGAGCAATCCATTGCAGCTATTAGTGATGATCTCTATGAGATCGCCTATGACCAACCCTTCCGCTTCCCGGCTACATTTACTTTTGTGATGCGTGCCTTTTCTACCCTCGAAGGGGTCGGTAAAGGCTTAGACCCGGAATTTAATTTTATGGAGGTGGCACAACCTTTTGCCATACAGCTTATGTCTAATGGAAACGGCTCCCAAACTACCAATAGTATCATAAATGAAATCAGTCGTCAAGCGGTTCAGGTGAGTTCCACGGCTTTGGGTTTACCCAGTCGCATTGAACAAACCCTTGATAAATTGGAACAAGGAGATTTGCGAATGCGGGTGCGGGCGACGGAAACCGATCGCCTCCTGCGCCGGGTCAGTAACGTGCAAATGGGGACTAACTACGCTTTGTTGGTGGGGGCATTTACTTTATCGGCAACACTACTGTTTATTAGTGATAAAGTGTGGTTAGCTCTTGTGATTGCCTTTTTGGCTTTGCTCATGGCAGTTGTTTTGATACGGCTGATCAGACAAATCAATCGCTTTGATAGAATGCTGTAGGTATCAGATATCAGGGGTGGTGGAATGGGCGATGTGGCTTCCTGGGGATGACACCCAAGCCCCACCTCACCCATGGTATCCTGTCATCCGCAAATCGGCCATCACTTAAACAATGCGATCGCTGTGTCATAAGCCGTCCAACTCAACAATTAAACAGGTGGAGATGGCTAAAAAAGTGCTGGTAGGAAAGTACCTCTCAGCTAACTTGACCCGTTCACCAGGTAAACTTACACCTGGGTTATTGATGCCAAAAACTACCCGGAAATCTTATAATAACAATGTTATCCGCCAAAGGGGACTCAATATCTTAAAATTTTTCCAGCTCAAAAAAACTGATATTATCAAAGAAATTTTAGCTGGTGCCAAGCGTCCCGCCCAAGATGCTACTGCTGTTAACTCAACTTGCTGATATCCTATGCAACATAGAAATCACTCTCAGTTTCTTCCCGTCACTAATCGGAGTAACGATTTAGTGGTACTCTGCACGGAGGAAGATTTATGAAACGCTATTTCGCAGGTTTGACTGATACGGGAAAAGTCCGCACTGTCAACCAAGATGCCTATTACATCGACCAGGAAGGACGGTTTTTTATCGTGGCTGATGGTATGGGTGGTCATGCTGGCGGTCAAGAGGCTAGTCAAATTGCCACTAAAACTATCACAGAACATCTTAATGCTCATTGGGATTCTTCTGCTCCTTCCCCGGTATTACTCAAGGAAGCCTTTATAGCGGCTAACCGTGCTATCCTTGATGACCAAATCTCCCATCCTGAACGTTCTGATATGGGGACGACAGCAGTGGTGGCTTTGTTTCGTGACGGGGAGTCCTGGTGCGCTAATGTGGGAGACTCCCGCCTCTATCGCCTACGGGGACATACGTTAACTCAAATTTCGGAAGACCAAACTTGGGTGGCGCAAGCTGTTAAACGTAAGGCTATATCCCCTGATGATGCGCGGGTGCATCCCTGGCGGCACGTTTTGTCTCAGTGTTTGGGACGGGAAGATTTATCTCAAATTGATATTTTTCCCATGGAAATTCAAGCAGGCGATCGCCTATTATTATGCAGCGATGGCTTGACGGAGGAGTTACCAGATTCTGTCATTGCTAATCAGCTTAAATCCATTCGCGCCTGTGAGGCGGCGACTCAGGCTTTGGTTGATGCGGCTATTGATAGGGAAGGGAAAGATAATATCACCGTCATTGTGGTGATGATCAATCAGGACGATTAATTAGGCTTCCATGACTGTTGTTATTGGTCTGATCAGCGGTACTTCTGTCGATGGTATTGATGCAGTTTCAGTCCGTCTGAAAGGATCAACTACAGATCTACAGGTGCAATGTCTCGCTAAGGCTACTTATCCCTATCCCCCTCAACTGCGATCGCAAATTTTAGCCATCTGTGGCGGTGCATCCATTTCTGTGGCTGATTTGGCTGCTTTGGATGATGCGATCGCTCTCGAGTTTTCGAGGGCGGCTTTGAATATCCAACAACAATCACCACCCGCTGAATTAATTGGTTCCCACGGTCAAACCGTTTATCACCGACCACCCTACCCCGATGCTACCATCCCTTTGGGCTATAGTGTACAACTAGGGCGACCAGAGGCGATCGCTCATCAAACCGGTATCACTACCGTTGGTAATTTTCGCCTCGCTGATATCGCCGCCCAAGGAGAAGGCGCGCCCCTAGTTCCGGCTGTCGATGCCTACCTCCTCCGTCACCCTCACCTCTATCGCTGTATTCAAAATATCGGTGGTATTGGCAATGTTACCGTTTTACCTCCCGCAAATATACCCGAATCACATCCTGTGCGGGGATGGGATACTGGACCTGGTAATGCTTTAATCGATTTAGCCGTCGCATATCTATCTGATGGTCGTCAAAGTTATGATTTAGATGGCGCATGGTCCAGTCGTGGTACTCCCTGCACTCCATTAGTCCAAAAGCTGATGGCAGACCCCTTTTTTCAGACTCCGCCGCCTAAGTCCACCGGACGGGAATTGTTCGGAGTTGAATATCTCCAAAAATACTTACAACAAACTCAAGTCTATAATCTTTCCCCAGCCGATATCCTCGCCACCTTAACCGAAGTTACTGCTGTTTCCATTACCCACAGCTATCGCCATTTTTTGCCCCAATTACCAGATCAAGTCCTCCTATGTGGCGGCGGATGCCATAATCGCTATCTCCGAACTCGCCTAGAACAGCTTTTACACCCTATCCCTATTATGACCACCGCCGATGCCGGAGTTGATCCCGATTTTAAAGAAGCGATCGCTTTTGCTGTCCTCGCCTATTGGCGCACCCGGAGCATTCCTGGTAATTTACCTGAAGTTACAGGCGCTAGTCAGTCTGTGCTGTTAGGGAATATTTTTCACCCTCATCGCACCATTGGGCTATAATAACCCCAGTTGTGCAAAATGGCATCTGCTCAACAGTTTCCCGACCACTGAGTAACAAATTAGTGCTGTGGCTCACACTTTTTTAATGGAACCTGGTCAGTGGCTGGTGGAAGGAACCTGGCTAGATCGTAATCAAGCGCCTATCAGCGTTCGTGGTAAAACATTAGTTGCATGGCATCAGAGTGAGTGGTTCAGTCTGGTGACTAAGTTGGTGTTTCCACGAAGCGATCGTGATGACATCATTTTGCAGTATCGAGGACGACTCGACAACAACGAACGTCAGTACACCTTTTTAATGCAGCATAGCGCATTAGGTAAGGTCGAAGGGGAAGGCTTAATCAGTCCCTCCCTAATTGTCCAACGATTTTGGGTGCTTGGGGATGAACGACAGCGACGCAGTGGTTTGGAAAGTTTCCGCCGCTTTGACAACAATCGATATTATTATTCTAGTGGCATTATGGCTGGTCATCATCTCAATCTCTCCAGCATCATGGAAGCTACCTTAGAACGAAAAACTTAAATCGGTATTGTTTTCATCTATTAATTACCCGGTCGGTGGGGGCGGGTTTATTAATATTGTCGTCGATAATTCAGAATTGACAGCAGAACCCGCCCCTACAATTATAACTTAAATCGGTATTGTTTTCATCTATTAATTACCCGGTCGGTGACGGCGGGTTTATTAATATTGTCGTCGATAATTGAGAATTACCCGGTCGGTGGGGGCGGGTTTATTAATATTGTCGTCGATAATTCAGAATTGACAGCAGAACCCGCCCCTACAATTATAACTTAAATCGGTATTGTTTTCATCTATTAATTACCCGGTCGGTGACGGCGGGTTTATTAATATTGTCGTCGATAATTGAGAATTACCCGGTCGGTGGGGGCGGGTTTATTAATATTGTCGTCGATAATTCAGAATTACCCGGTCGGTGGGGGCGGGTTTATTAATATTGTCGTCGATAATTCAGAATTGACAGCAGAACGCGCCCCTACAATTATAACTTAAATCGGTATTGTTTTCATCTATTAATTACCCGGTCGGTGACGGCGGGTTTATTAATATTGTCGTCGATAATTGAGAATTACCCGGTCGGTGACGGCGGGTTTATTAATATTGTCGTCGATAATTGATAATTACCCGGTCGGTGGGGGCGGGTTTATTAATATTGTCGTCGATAATTCCGAATTGACAGCAGAACGCGCCCCTACAATTATAACTTAAATCGGTATTGTTTTCATCTATTAATTACCCGGTCGGTGACGGCGGGTTTATTAATATTGTCGTCGATAATTGAGAATTACACGGTCGGTGGGGGCGGGTTTATTAATATTGTCGTCGATAATTGAGAATTACCCGGTCGGTGGGGGCGGGTTTATTAATATTGTCGTCGATAATTCAGAATTGACAGCAGAACCCGCCCCTACAATTATTAATTATTAATTATTAATTATTAATTATTAATTATTAATTATCAATATCCCATTTTTCTGAAGATTCGGCGGCTTTTGGAGATAACGATCGCTCTAGATCATATAATCCAGTAGGTGGGGAAATCTTGGGTTTTTGAGGTGGGGGCTGTTTGTGACCCCGCCGCCGTTGGGAGGTCTGTTCTTCGCTGGTATTTTCAGTAATTACCTCATACAAAACCGCCCGTTTTCCGGTTTGGCTTCCCTTACGCAATACCCTTCCTAGACGTTGGATATATTCCCGCTCCGACCCAGTACCTGATAAAATAATTGCGATTTTGGCATCAGGAACATCAACCCCTTCATTCAGAACATGGGAAGCCACGAGGGTTCGATACTCTCCTTGGCGAAATTTATCCAGGATTTGATGACGTTCTTTCACAGGTGTTTGATGGGTGATAGCCGGGATTAAGAAATCTTGGGAAATTCGATAAACTGTAGTATTATCTACTGTAAAAATTAGGGTTCTTTCGGGATAATTTTTGCTGATAATGTCGGCTAATATCCTTAACTTTCCATCAGTACAAAGGGCGATTTCTTTAGCTTGACGATGGGCTAACATCGCCCGACGACCAGAAGCCGATCGCCCACTGACCATCACAAATTGTTTCCAACCGTCTAAACTACCTAGGCGGATATTTTGGTTTTTGAGAAAATCGTTTCTAACTTTAATTAACTCTTGATAGCGATCGCGTTCAGGTTCCGACAGTTTAACTTTAATCTGCACAATATCATGCTCTGCTAAAGCCACCCCCGCTAATTGTTCCGGTGTGCGATGATAAACCGTAGGACCGATTAAATGGTTTAAATCACTGTGACGACCGTCAGACCTATCTGGGGTCGCGGTTAGTCCTAGACGATAGGGGGCGATCGCATATTCTGCAATGACTCGATAGAAGTCTGTGGGGAGGTGGTGACATTCATCAAACACCAATAAACCATAGCGATTTCCCAGGGTTTCCGCCTGCAAGGTGGCTGAGTCGTATGTGGCGACCAAAATTGATGTTTTATCCCGTGAACCGCCCCCCAACAGCCCAATATCCGCCTCTGGGAAAGCAGCTACTAGGTGGGCATACCACTGGTGCATTAAATCTAGGGTCGGCACCACCACTAGGGTACTACAGGCGATCGCTTCTATAGCCAATTGCGCCAGGTAGGTTTTTCCCGAAGCTGTCGGTAATACCACAACTCCCCTATTCCCGCCATTTTCCCAGGCGCTTAAAGCCTCTTGTTGATGCACATAAGGCGACATTTCTAGGCGGGAAACTAACTTTAAGGGATGGAAGATTTTGGCTTCGTCAAGAAAATCTACTTTTTCCTCTTGTAAACACTTGATCAGAAAAGGGTAAGAAATCGCAGGTACACGAAACTTCTCTACCCGATCATCCCAAACTGCGTAATCAATCCACCCTCTACCTCTGGGGGGAGGATGCAGGGTTAATGTGCCGCGTTCAAAGGTTAATTTAGGTAGGCGAGGCATGAATTATATAGGAAGTAGCTGCTTTGGTTGATTACCATTAACCTGATTCGGGTTATCTTTGAATATCGCGAAATTCACGACCAAAGGGTAATAAAGCCATAGGGATGAGTTTAAAGTGTTGTTTCGCAAAAGGAATCCCAATGATGGTAATTGCCAAAATTAAACCATGCAATAAATGGGATAAGGCGATTTCCCAGCCAAAAAATATTACCCAAACCACGTTAAAAATCATGGTTAACAGATTAGATGAATCCGGGGAAACTACGCTTTCTTTACCAAAAGGGGTCATGGTAGCAAACCCTAGTTTAATGGCTTGGATACCAAAGGGAATGCCGATAATGGTTAAGCAAATAGTGATACCACCAATAATGTAACCTAATCCAGATAAAAAACCTCCGAAAATTAACCAGATGATGTTTCCTAACAAAGTCATAGTTTCAGATTCCTAATTTCCATTTTATTGCCATCCTCTCAGTTGACAGTGAACTAGAGACAGATCCCACATATAATCATTGAGTTTATACTGAGTAGCTGCTTGGGTGATAAAATAACGCGATCGCTCCTGATCACCCGCCGCCTCATAATATAATCCCACATAAAGATGGGCGTAAAATCTACCCTGTTGTCCTAACCAGGTTCCCCTATTGAGCACTTCATCCGGGCTACAATTTCCCTGATATAGGCTGTAAACTTGTCCCATGATTGTCCGAGAATCACCTGAGACAGGCAATAAAGATATTCTAGCTGATTCTACCCCCTGTAATTTGGCCTGACAAAGATATCGCCATACTGTCTCCTCAACATCCTGGGAATTCACAGTCAGATCAATCTCAAACTGATCCGCACCGGCTTGGAACTGTTCCCCATAATAATAGGATAAACCACGCTGCCACAGGTATGGTTTAATCCGGGGGTCTAAGGCTTCGGCTTGGTCGAAGTCCTTAATTGATTCGGCAATTTGACCCAGTTTGAAGTAAACCATCCCCCGGCGAATGTAAGCATCCGGATCACCAGAGCGATCGCTGATTACCTCGTGCCAATGCTTGAGTTGATTTTCCAGTAAAATTTGACGATTCATTCCTACCCTAAAGCACCACTTTTATGGTTAATCCCCTAAACAGATTCCCATACTCCGAGCTGTCTTCACTAGAATATCATTAGTATCAACACCCTTATACTGAGCGATCGCCTCCGCAATGGGTACACTTTCCACATGACGGTTACGCCAAGTTACCATCTGGTCAAACTTGCCATCTGCAATTAAGTCTACTGCTGCTACCCCAAAAGCTGATCCGATTAAACGTTCCACAGAAGAAGGAGTTCCCCCCCTTTGAATATGACCTAAAACTGTCACTCTCGTTTCTGCACCACTAGCCTCGGAAATGCGATCGGCTAAATAATGACCAATACCACCCAGCCTAGATTGACCTAATTGATTAGTGGTCATCACGGTTTCTCCCGCACCAGTCCTAACCGCCTCAGCTACAATCACCAGACAGTAGTTTTTCCCCTGATGCTGCAAATCCTCAATTTTTTGACAAATACTATCCAGACTGTAGGGAATTTCGGGAATCAGAATTACATCCGCACCCCCCGCAATTCCCGCATGGAGAGCAATATGTCCCGCATCCCTTCCCATAACCTCTAAAATCATTACCCGGCTATGGCTGGCGGCGGTGAAGTGCAATCTATCTAAGGCTTCGGTCGCGATATTCACAGCGGTATCAAATCCGATTGATAGATCGGTGCTACCTACATCATTATCTATGGTTTTCGGTACACCAACTAGGTTCAGATTTCCCTGAACTGCTAAACGCCTTAAAATTGCGAGACTGCCATCCCCACCAATGCCAATCAGCGCATCTAATCCTAATTCATGATAACCGTCAATGATTTCTTGGGAGCGATCTTGCACACTACCATCGGCCATCGGAAAAGCAAAGGGATCTCCTTTATTCGTTGTCCCTAGAATTGTCCCCCCTGCTGTCAGAATTGGATCTACTTTTTCTATGGTTAACGGTGTCGCTGATGGCGGACGCAGCATTAACCCGTGGGTGGCTTGGCGTATCCCCATTACTTCCCAGCCATAAGTCCCCTGGGCTCGATATACCGCCGCCCTAATTACTGCATTTAATCCAGCACAGTCACCACCGCTGGTCAGAATCCCGATGCGCTTAGGTTTTGCCATACTTCTGATTATTCTGATATAGCCTCAAAACAGTTTATCAGTTATTTGCTTTCCCAATTTGATTTTTTAATCAAGTTGCGATCGCCCCCGGCTCAGGGGTTGACAGGGCTGCGGAAATTGTTTACAATTACTATAGTAATGCTAAATAATGGAAATATTACTTTTTAACTGAAAAATGTCACTATTTCCATTATCTAAAAGTATAGCGTCAACCTCCCCGAAAGTCAACCCACCCCCCAAAAAAAGGTCGATTTTTTTAACCCTGAAAGTTTGATTTTTTAATCAAGTTGCGATCGCCCCCGGCTCAGGGGTTGACAGGGCTGCGGAAATTGTTTACAATTACTATAGTAATGCTAAATAATGGAAATATTACCTTTTAACCGAAAAATGTCACTATCTCCATTATTTAAAAGTATAGCGTCAACCTCCCCGAAAGTCAACCCACCCCCCAAAAAAAGGTCGATTTTTTTAACCCTGAAAGTTTGATTTTTTAATCAAGATTGCGATCGCCCCCGGTTCAGGGGTTGACATGGCTGCGGAAATTGTTTACAATTACTATAGTAATGCTAGATAATGGAAATATTACCTTTTAACCGAAAAATGTCACTATCTCCATTATTTAAAAGTATAGCGTCAACCTCCCCGAAAGTCAACCCACCCCCCAAAAAAAGGTCGATTTTTTTAACCCTGAAAGTTTGATTTTTTAATCAAGATTGCGATCGCCCCCGGTTCAGGGGTTGACAGGGCTGCGGAAATTGTTTACAATTACTATAGTAATGCTAAATAATGGAAATATTACCTTTTAACTGAAAAATGTCACTATCTCCATTATTTAAAAGTATAGCGTCAACCTCCCCGAAAGTCAACCCACCCCCCAAAAAAAGGTCGATTTTTTTAACCCTGAAAGTTTGATTTTTTAATCAAGATTGCGATCGCCCCCGGTTCAGGGGTTGACAGGGCTGCGGAAATTGTTTACAATTACTATAGTAATGCTAAATAATGGAAATATTACCTTTTAACTGAAAAATGTCACTATCTCCATTATTTAAAAGTATAGCGTCAACCTCCCCGAAAGTCAACCCACCCCCCAAAAAAAGGTCGATTTTTTTAACCCTGAAAGTTTGATTTTTTAATCAAGTTGCGATCGCCCCCGGCTCAGGGGTTGACAGGGCTGCGGAAATTGTTTATAATCACTATAGTAATGCTAGATAATGGAAATATTACCTTTTAACCGAAAAATGTCACTATCTCCATTATTTAAAAGTATAGCGTCAACCTCCCCGAAAGTCAACCCACCCCCCAAAAAAAGGTCGATTTTTTTAACCCTGAAAGTTTGATTTTTTAATCAAGATTGCGATCGCCCCCGGTTCAGGGGTTGACAGGGCTGCGGAAATTGTTTATAATTACTATAGTAATGCTAAATAATGGAAATATTACCTTTTAACCGAAAAATGTCACTATCTCCATTATTTAAAAGTATAGCGTCAACCTCCCCGAAAGTCAACCCACCCCCAAAAAAAGGTCGATTTTTTTAACATTTCTTAACAACTTGATTTTTTAATCAACTCCCCCCGCATAGCTAAACAGGCTGTTCCGTAGGCGGCTTGGGTGTGTGGAGAAGGGAGTACAGGGACTCGGAGATGATGGTGGCGAATAGTAGTCCAGGTGGAATTTTTGGCCCCACCGCCAGCAGTATAGACGCGCTGGAGAGGACTTGCGCCTAGGTTTTGTAAAAGTTGATAACCTTGAGACTCAATACGGGCGATCGCATTTAGTAAGCCATGGAGAAATTCTACATCATTACTGGGGCGAGGTTCAAGACGGGGTAACAAATTGGGGTCATTGATAGGAAAGCGATCGCCCGGTTGCAATAGGGGATAATAATCTAGGAGAGTGGGAGTGTTAGGATTAATCTGGCGGCTGAGGCTTTCCAATTGGCGATCGCTAAAAAAGTGTCGCAATATGGCACCCCCCGTATTAGAAGCGCCGCCAGTCAGCCACAAATCACCAAACCTGTGGCTGTAAATGCCATATTTAGCAACATTGATAGCGGTAGGACTTAACAGCTTTAACACCAGGGTTGAACCTAGGGAAGTGACAGCCTCCCCAGGGGAACTAGCACCGGAGGCTATGAAAGCGGCGATGCTATCTGTAGTTCCGGCTCTAATTATACAATCTGGGCGCAATCGAAAGCGATCGCTTAATTGTCGATTAATAGGGCTAATACAGGTTCCTGGGGTCAGGACTTTTGGCAAAATCGGCGTAAATTTACCCCCCCATTTAATAGCCTCTAACAACCACGACTGATAGCAAAGATTCACCACATCATAGCCGAGTTTGAGACTATTATGATGGTCACTAATACCCAACTTATCATGTAATAAAAATCCTAGCCAGTCTGCTTGATGCAAAAAATATAACTTTCCGGGTGGCGGCGGGGTAAGATTTTCTTGCCACCAGAGTAGTTTGACCAAGCTAGAGGTACTACTCAAAACCGGATTGTCTGGGGGTGCGATCGCTTTTAGTCTCTCCACAATAGCCTGATCACAACTGTGATTATAAGCGAGCGGTGCGGTGACCGGATTCCCCATCTCATCACATAATAACACTGTAGCAGAAGTACCATTAATGGCGATCGATCTAATCTGAGAACATAAATCTTTAGGAATTTGATTGAGTAACTCAAATAACCCATTTTTCCAGAGTTTCGGTGATTCCATAGTCACCAATGATTCCTTCCAGGTACAAACCCCCTCTGCATGAACCCCTCCCAGGGTATCAATCACTACTGAACGAGCCCCAGAAGTACCAAAATCTATACCTAAAAATAGATTCATAATAAATGTCAGTGATTAACAATAAGCAACTCGCAAAGTGGTACAATTATATATTTGTGTCTTCACAATTATATTAAGTTTTGCAAAAAAATCTTGATTTTCATAGTTAACCCTAGACTTTTGCGGGTCAAACAGCTATAAATTAATAACCCGTGGTAGCATCTCGAATTAGATCAACCATTGGTCAACTTTTTTTTCAAATACTGAATTAGGAGATGAAATGGATACAATTGCCTACAATCATCTAGTCTCTAGCTATGAGTCTCCCCAGCAGTTCAACCTCAGCGACAACTTGATTCTGTTTCGGGGTGTTAACTGGAGTAAAGTTTCTACTACCTGCTTAATGCCAATTATCGGTGCAGCCATTGGTTTGTCAATTTTGGGTTCCACCAGCGCCGCCCAAGCCTCCATCTACTATGGTTCCTCTGGCAACCATGTGGTACAATTGCAGAACGCCTTAGCTAATCATGGCTACTTCCGCGCGCGGTCTACCGGCTATTTTGGTTCAATTACCAAGCACTCCGTTAAAGCCTTTCAGCGTGACTATGGGTTGGTAGCAGATGGCATTGTTGGTCCCGCCACAGCTTCCGCTTTGGGACTCCATTGCTACACCTCCTGCTATGTTAAATCTCCTCCCAAACGCCATTATGGCTATCATGCAGCCAGTCACCGCCCCCGTCGTGGTCGTGGCTACCATAAATCCCTGTCCCACGGTGACAGTTGTTCCCGAGTTACTAACTTGCAACATAAACTAGCTTACTACGGTTATTTCCACGCGCGCGCCACCGGATATTTTGGTCCAATTACCACCAAAGCAGTTAAAGCCTTCCAGCGTGACTACGGCTTGAGAGTTGATGGTGTGGCGGGTCCGGCTACCTTGGCGGCTTTGGGAATGTAGGATTTCCTCAAAATTTGGTTTAATTATTATCGACAAGCCTACATCGTTTTGGTGTAGGTTTTATTTGTTGAAGGTGCGAGGTTCTTGTGAAAATATTAGTTGTTGGAAACGGTGGTAGAGAACACGCCTTAGCTTGGACACTCACTCAGTCAGAAACAGTCCAACAGGTTATCTGTACTCCCGGAAATGGCGGGACTGCTACCCTAACCAAATGTCAAAATCGAAATATCCCGGTTGAGGATATCCCGGCTATTGTTGCTTTGGCTAAAGATGAAGCTATTGATTTGGTGGTCGTCGGTCCAGAAGTGCCCCTGGCTTTGGGTATTGCAGATGAACTTACTAAAAATCATGTTAAAGTATTTGGACCCGGACGTGAAGGCGCAAAATTAGAAGCGAGTAAGTCCTGGGCTAAAGATTTGATGTTAGCAGCAGGAGTCCCTACCGCCACGGGGGCTGTATTTACTGACCCCCAAGCTGCTAAAGACTATATTACTCAAGTTCCCATTGTTATTAAAGCTGATGGACTCGCGGCGGGAAAAGGGGTTATTGTTGCTACTAGCCTGGAAATGGCTGATTCGGCTATTACCTCCATTTCTCAGGGAGAATTTGGTCAAGATAATTGCCAAATTGTGATCGAGGAGTTTCTACAGGGTCAAGAGGTCTCGGTTTTAGCTATTACTGATGGTAAAACTATTCGCCCCCTAATTCCGGCTCAAGATCATAAACCTATTGGAGAAGGTGACACGGGACCTAATACTGGCGGTATGGGTGCTTATGCGCCTACCCCCCTGGTCTCTGATACGTTAATGGTGAAAATACAACGGGAGGTTCTTGAACCTACTTTACAGGAACTTCAAAACCGGGGAATTGATTATTGTGGTATTATCTATGCGGGATTGATGATTACCCCTGACGGTGATTTAATGGTTCTGGAGTTTAACTGTAGATTTGGAGACCCGGAAACTCAGGCTGTACTCCTCATGTTAGATACTCCCCTAGACCAGATTTTAACAGCTTGTTGCGATCGCCGTCTGGCAGAACTTCCCCCTATTCGTTGGAAACCCGGAGTTTCCCTATGTGTGGTTTTGGCTTCCTGTGGTTATCCGGGAACTTATCCAAAAGGTAAGCTGATTACTGGTATTGACGCAGCATCAGCCTTGGGTGCTAAAGTATTTCATGCCGGAACTCGCCTGGTCGATGGACAAATAATCACCGACGGGGGCAGAGTTTTGGGTGTAACCGCTATCGGTGACACTGTAGAAACTGCTATCACCAATGCTTATCAGGCTGTGGACTGCATTAACTTTGACGGAATGTACTGTCGCCGAGATATTGGTTTTAGACTCCGACAAAGCCAAAATTAATCAATTATGTACAGCCTTAACAAAACTTAACTCCAATTTTTGCTAAACTGTGGTAGAGAATCTGGCGATCGTCTACGCTAGATACTGATAAGCAGTTCCCCAACCCAGAACCGTACAAGATGCTGGCAATTCTCACCAAACTTCCAGAAATTCTCAGAAATTGGTGGTCTGAGTTTACCCTACAAACCCGACTCATGGCGGGAGCTACCCTGGTGGTGTCCCTATTGATGAGCGGTTTAACCTTTTGGGCCGTTAATACCATTCAGCAAGACGCTCGTCTTAATGATACCCGCTATGGTCGAGATTTGGGCTTACTTTTAGCCGCTAATGTCGCCCCTATGATTGCTGAAAATAATCGGGAAGAGGTAGCCCGTTTCTCCCGTCAGTTCTACACCAGCACCTCTAGTGTGCGATATATGCTCTATGCTGACCCCGACGGCGAGATTTTCCTCGGTCTCCCCTTTTCTGATTCCGCAGTCCAGAACTCCCTCACCCTGCGACGACGGATGCAACTGCCGGAAAATTTTCTCGCCAGTGTCGAAGCGAGGGATTATTCCGCTTTACCTATGGTGCGCCAGCATCTTACCCCTGGGGGTCAAATAACAGATGTATTTGTTCCCCTAATGCACGATGACAAATATCTGGGAATTTTGGCGATCGGTATTAATCCTAATCCCACCGTTGTCGTCTCCTCTAACTTAACTCGTGACGTTACCTTAGCAGTTTTCGTCTCTATCTGGGTTATGGTAATTTTAGGGGCGGTTTTTAATGCCCTAACCATTACTCAGCCGATTAAAGAACTACTAATGGGAGTCAAAAATATAGCTGCTGGTAACTTTAGACAACGCATTGATTTACCCTTTGGCGGTGAATTGGGAGAACTCATATTGAGTTTTAATGAAATGGCAGAACGCCTGGAAAGCTACGACGAACAAAATATCGAAGAGTTGACCGCCGAAAAAGCCAAGCTAGAAACTCTGGTTTCAACTATTGCAGATGGTGCAGTTTTAATAGATGCTGAACTTAATCTAATTCTCGTCAACCCGACCGCGCGTCGCCTCTTTGGGTGGGAACGTCAAAGCGTCATTTCTGAAAACGTTTTAACCTATCTTCCCGCACCAGTATTACAAGAACTATCTCAACCATTACAAAAAATTGCCTCTGGAAACCTAGAAGGAGGAGAATTTCGCTGTTCTCTCACTGAACCAAATAATCGCACTCTCCGCATTCTTCTCACCACAGTTTTACTACATAAATCCCCCGGTGTAGAACCCCTCTGCGCTAGTTGTATCTATGACCACGATAATAGTTGCACCTCCCCCCAAAGACCCCAAGCTAATGAATGTACATTCTACAATCAAGATGCCACCGTCAAAAATCAGGAAAACTATCGGGAAAGTTTAAAAGGCATTGCTATGACTATTCAGGATATCACCCGAGAAGTCGAACTAAATGACGCTAAAAGCCAGTTTATCAGTAACGTTTCCCATGAGTTGAGAACACCTTTATTTAACATTAAATCCTTTATCGAAACTCTCCACGACTATGGCGATGATTTAAGCGAAGAAGAACGTCGAGAATTTTTAGAAACCGCTAACCATGAAACTGACCGCCTTACCCGTCTAGTTAATGACGTTTTAGATTTATCTCGCCTTGAGTCCTGTCGTATTTATCACCTGGAACCTGTTGATATTGCTCATCCTATTGAACAAACCCTACGGACTTATCAACTCAATGCGCGAGATAAGGGAATTGAATTGAGTAAAGAGGTAGAACCATTACTACCAGCCGTTAGAGGTCACTTTGATTTGTTGTTACAAGTCCTCACTAACTTGGTCGGAAATTCCCTCAAATTTACCGAAGCTGGCGGAAGAGTAATAATTCGTGCCTATTTATTAGATGATAGCCATCATATCTCCCTGGCTGAGAGTCGAGAAGCAGCCGAAATTGAACGGGGAGGTTGGATTATGTCTCCACCACCACCTCGACCTTTAGATAGGCATATTTCCCACAATTCACAACTATATCAGAGAGTGGTACGCATCGAGGTTTCTGATACCGGAAGCGGTATTGCTTCGGAAGACCAAGAAGCTGTTTTTACTCGATTCTTTAGAGTCGAAAATCGAGTGCATACCTTGGAAGGGACGGGCTTGGGTTTATCTATTGTTAGGAATATTATTGAAAAGCACAATTCTCAGGTACATTTGGTTAGTGAGTTGGGAGTGGGAACTACCTTCTGGTTTGATTTGGCTGTCTACCAGGAAGACCAACAAAATTTGATTCCTGATGTGGTCGCACCAGCTATGGAGTTCCTATCATGAACTATTATCCCCCCTGTCTACGCAATCATCCAATATGCACAAAATGTCGATTTTGTCAAGATGTCGATTTTGGGCTTCCTCTCCGTAGCCTAAAATTGGTGCATCGGGATTTTTTAAAATTGCTCAGAGAATAATTATTTGGGCGATAGAATAGGGGTTATAGCCCCTATTTTTACAAATAGACACAGCAAAACCTTGGGTGCGATTTACTCTAGCCTACCATAACCCCTATAATCTCGTCAATATTTTGAGATAAATTATCAATAAAAATGTATTAATTCTTAACAAACTTGGTAAAATTAAAACTCTTGGCAGCGATACATTAGTAAAACTTAACTTAAATTAGCCAAATTGCGACGATAAATACACAGGACACTGACTGGTATAATCTCAACCATTACCCAGAGTATAGAATCATCAAGATAATAATGGTAGCCAAAAACATTAGCCCCTTGGCCGGAAAAATCGCCCCAGGTGATATCTTGGAAAATATCGATCGCCTTATTGAGCAATATTATTCAGTGCGTCCAGATCCCAACAATCCTCAACAGCAAGTAAGTTTCGGTACATCTGGACACCGGGGATGTTCGGCTAACGGCACTTTTAACGAAGACCATATCCTAGCGGTTACTCAAGCGACGGTAGAATATCGCCGCCACCAAGGCATTACGGGTCCCCTGTATATGGGTCACGACTCCCACGCTTTATCTGAACCGGCGCAAAAAACCGCCCTAGAAGTTTTAGCAGCCAACCAAGTAGAAACCTACATAGCCACAGAGGAAGGAAATGGCAAATTTACCCCCACCCCGGCGGTTTCCCATGCCATTCTCACCTACAACCGCCAACGTACAGAAGGTTTAGCGGACGGTATTATCGTCACCCCCTCCCATAATCCCCCCTCGGACGGTGGCTTTAAATACAATCCCCCCTCTGGCGGTCCGGCAGGTCCGGAAATCACCAAATGGATTCAACAACGGGCTAATCAAATCCTGGCTGATGGTAATCGCGCGGTAAGTCGCAGCCCTTACAATCAGGCATTATACGCCAGCACTACTCACAGTTTTGACTTCATTACCCCATATATTGCTGACCTGGAAAATATTATTGATATGGCAGCAATTCGGGAATCAGGAATTAAAATAGGTGTTGACCCATTGGGGGGTTCTAATATTGGTTATTGGGAACCTATTGCAGAACGTTATGGGTTAAATTTGACTATAGTCAATCCTACAGTTGACCCGACTTTTGGGTTTATGACTGTAGACTGGGATGGGAAAATTCGCATGGACTGTTCCTCTCCTTATGCTATGGCGAATTTGGTTAAACTCAAAGATGATTATGATATCGCTTTTGGGAATGATACGGACTCAGACCGACATGGTATTGTTACCCCTAGCATGGGATTAATGAACCCTAATCATTTCCTGTCTGTGGCTATTTGGTATTTATTCACTAATCGACAAGGCTGGAGTCCTGAAAGTGCGATCGGGAAAACTTTAGTTAGCAGTAGTTTGATTGACCGGGTAGCTAAGGATATTAATCGCCAACTTTGTGAGGTTCCTGTAGGCTTTAAATGGTTTGTAGATGGCTTGCTAGACGGTTCTTTGGGTTTTGGCGGTGAAGAAAGCGCTGGCGCATCTTTCCTGCGAATGGATGGCACAGTTTGGACTACTGATAAAGATGGGATTATTATGGATTTACTGGCGGCGGAAATTACGGCTAAAACTGGTAAAGACCCTGGTATGCACTATAAAGACATGACTGAACGTTTGGGTCGCGCCTACTATTCCCGTATTGATTCTGCTGCTAATTCTGAACAAAAAGCACGCCTCAGTAAGTTATCTCCAGAAGATGTGAAAGTATCAACTTTGGCGGGTGATCCAATCGTGGCTAAAATGACTAATGCACCGGGAAATAATGCGGCTATAGGTGGTTTAAAAGTTACGACGGAACAAGGTTGGTTTGCTGCACGTCCATCGGGTACAGAAGATGTCTATAAAATCTATGCGGAAAGTTTTAAGGGGGAAGAACATTTGAATCAGATTATTTCGGAAGCACAAAAAATTGTGAGTGACACCTTTTAATAATTAATCAATTTTCCTGAGAAGCTGGGTTTTTAAAAACTTTTTTCCCAATTCTACCCGGCTTCTCAAGTCCTGGTAGTCTGATGATTATCTCAAGTTACTTCGTCACTCCCAGTCTTCCCAGAAATGGCTAACCCTAACACCTGCCAAGGTTGCATCTTTCGGTCAAAAACCCCAACCCTTTCCTCCAATAAGTTGACGGCATAGTTGACCTGGACTCCTAAACTATTCTCGAATTCCAATACTCCCCCACTTCCTTGACACTCATAACCTCGTATAATCCAAGTCTGGTGGTCTAAGTGCGATCGCTTCACAGCCATTAACACAAAATTACTAGCACTAAAACCTAAAAAACTCCGACAGGACTCACCACCAGTTATCCCCACATTAGATAACTCTAAAACCCTCACCTGTAGCGGCTGATTAAACTCATAACCTCGTCGCACAGTTTCCCCCTGTCGCCAATCACCTAAATGGGGGTAAATACCATAACTAAACTCATGAACACCTACATCAGCTTTCGGGTCGGGCCATAAAGAACCCCGTAGCAAACTTAAACCAATTTCATCTGGCTTAAAATCATATCCATACTTACAATCATTTAGCAATGATACACCATAATTACCATCACTCAGACTCCCCCAATTTAAAGCAGGAACTTCCCATTTGGATTTGTCAAAATTTGTCTGGGGTTCGGTCTTTCTCTCCATTACACCACAAGGGATTTCATAACTCAGTAAATCTGCATTTATAGACAATGGAAAATAACCCTTCATTAACACATGATTCTCTCGCCACTCTACTCGACACTCAACCCGTAAAATTGGCGACCCTATCGATAAAACATAATCTTGACAAAACCGAGAGTTATTAAATCTCTTGAAAACTCGCAACCTCCCGCGTAGATAACCTTTTTCGACAAACTCAATTGACTCTAGTTGCGGACTATCTAAGGGATACTTATGATAATTGGGGTCAATATTCCAAGCATCCCAATATTGTCCCTGGTCTCGAAACAGTCGCCATTGATGTCCGGGATATGTCAAGACTTCCCGACTATTGACTTTATCAAAAATCTCGATTAAGTCTCCTGTTTCTCCCGACACTTTTACCCGTAAATACTGATTCTCAAATTCCCAATTTTCGGAATTTTTACGATTAGTATTGACATCTAAACGGGAACCTGATATAGTGTAGTAAAGTCGGAAAAGGTGCGCGCATATAAGGTCATTTTTCGGCTCAAACCCTTGATTCATGGGTGTTTCAGGGGATTTAGGCACTAACCAGAAACAGCGATAACCGACTGACGGCACATCAGTTGCAAAAAACAGCAATTCAGACCGACCTGAAACCCGCACCAGTTGGGAATTTAAGGCATTTCCAGTGCTTTCGCAAACATCCCAACTTCCCTGGGGGGGTAATGGGACTTGGACAATTTCGGAACGAGTCCAATTGAGGGGGTTAAAGACGACAATGGGTATAGCTTGAGGTTGTGGGGGGTAAGGGAGAGAAATGGAAGAAGCGATCGCATCTAATGCTCTATTTTCAGCATCTCCAGCGGTTGTCGCGGCTGCCTGCCAACCCCGGTTAGCATCCTCATAGACCTCAGCAATAGCGGACCCTGGGAGGATATCATGAAACTGATTAAACAAAACCCCCTTCCATGCCTCTTCTAAGGTCGCCTGGGGAACTTCAAACCCGGTCACGATAGAAGCGACAGCGGACCACAACTCAGCCCGATAGAGCAACCCTTCGCACAAACGATTCCAACGCTTTTGGTCAGCGTGGGTAGTATAGCAACCTCGATGAAACTCGAGATATAACTCATCATTCCACACTGGAAGATTGGGTAAATCACCCAGCCCATCCAAATAATCGACGGCGGACATAAAACGCAAATCAGGAAACAGAGGAGACGATCGCCAACGACGGATGACCTCCAGCATTTCCCGCGTCGGACCGCCGCCATGATCGCCAACTCCTGGCAACCATAAACACTCATTTAAGCCAGTTTGAGACTCCCACTCAATGCCATAGTTTACTAACTTGAGGGGTTCGACATTTTCCCCAATTGGTGCAGACATCAAACTGACAATTTCGGTACCGTTCAAACCTCGCCAACGAAAACAACCATAGGGAAAGACTGTTGTATCATTCCACCGCAACTTTTGAGTCGCAAAAAAATCAATCCTTCCCAGAGTCAGCAACTGGGGAAGTTGCCAAGAAAAACCAAAACTATCGGGTAGCCAAGCTATACGGGAGACTTCCCCAAACTGATCAGCGACATAATATTGACCATAGAGAATTTGGCGAACAATTGACTCCCCAGAAACGGTATTTAATTCGGGTTCAACCCATAAACCAGCGGCGACCTCCCAACGCTTCTGGGAAATCCGATTTTGGATTAACTTAAACAAATCGGGTCTATTTTCCTCAAGCCAAGCATATAGCGCGGGGGTAGAATGAGTAAAAATCAACTCAGGAAAATCATCCTGTAAAGCGAGGACGGACTCAAAGGTTTTAATGGCGACCGACCAAGTTTCGGCGACTGACCATAGCCAAGCCAAGTCTAAATGAGCATGACCTAAAAACCTAAACTTAACTAACTTTAAATCCGCACAGGTATCCCAACACTCTCGCAGACGGAATAACTCGGACATAAATAAATGGCGATCGCCTACAATATCCCAATTTATCCTACTAACGGCTTCCCCTAACTCCTGCCACCTTTGGGGAGAGAGGAGGGGGAAAACTTGTGCGCGACTTGTCAACTCCAACTCATCAATATTTCCCTTCAGCAGATAACTAGAGTAAACCGCCAACTCGTCGCCAATAAAACCCGGATCAATATCTCCAACTTTTCCGGCTTGGTAGACACAACTAGAGGCTACCAAAGCACCTCGATCATGAGGGGGACTTACCAACCTTAAAAAGATCCTAAACTTGGTGGAAGGTAAGACGGACTCGGACAAAACGATCGCTGTCCTACAATCAAATAAATCTCCCGACTGTACCAAACTACCATTAACATAAACTTCAGCCAACTGTGCCCACCAAACCAAACTCAATTTCAAGCATAAACCCTCCAACCTATACCCCCCTAAATTAGCGGGAATATTAACCTCCTGGGCTAACCACAAAACTTTCCCCCCCTCAGACCAAGCTACATGACCCCGATCATTCAAATCCACGAAGGACCAATCACGCCACCCCTGGTTCATTTGTGGGGAAATATCTCCCTCATGAAACCGCCACCGTCTCTGAAGATCGGATCTGGTCATCTCCCGCAATCTGGCGATCGCCTGATTAATCACAACACGACTATCATCAGAACTAGATAAACTCATGTTCAGCCATCAACCACTCAACTAACAAACATCATGACTTATCCTATTGGCTCTTGCCTATTCCCTGTAAGTTGCTGTACAATGGGAGGCACGAGCTATTAATAACCACCAAAACCATCTCTTAGCATAACTTGAGCCTATATGTCCTCAGCCCACTCCGGTCCCTATAAAAGCCGCCTGTTTAACTTCCTCCTGAGCAACTATCAGCAATTTAGTGATGCTTGCGATCGCACTTGGCGGAATATTCGCTACGCGACCAGCGCCACCACCCAAATTTTACTTTATCCGATTTATCTAATTCTCCAAAATACTCCTCTGAGCAACTTTACACTTCCCACCCCCAAAGTCTCACCATCATTACCCTCCGCAGAAACCACGGCGAAGGAGAACCCCCAACCACAACCATCATCTCACCCTACTCTACTTTTAGCGATCGACAACACGATCGCAGAAATTGAACCTCAAATCAAACCGGTCGCCACGACGCTTTTCCATAACTTCCACCTATGGATATTTTCGACCCTCAATTATTTACTCAAAGAACCCACCGATAATCTCAACCCCTCTCTAAGGGTATCGGTACCACTTCCAGATCCTTGGAAAACCTCAAAGCCACCTTTACCTTTAACCAATTCTCAACCTCAATTTAGATTAAACTCGACTTCCCCCAAGACTCGGACTCCTCAACTTCCCCCCAGTCAAACTCTCCCTAATTTTCCCAAGTTAGAATCACAAATACTGGAACAATTAAACCACCATCAAGGATCACAACTACAACTAGCGACTTCCCCTAACACCCCCCTCACAGAAGGCGGTAGCATAGCCTATTCTCAAAAACGAGAGGTAGAAGATAAACCATTATGGTTAGAAACACCAGCAGAAGCGATCGGATATGTTAAACATCCCCTACAATCTTTAATTGAATGGTTGGATAGGGTGATAGCGATCGCTGAACAAATTATCATCAAAATAGTTAACTGGTTAAAATCATCCCCACACCTTTCAATTCTCCAAAAATTAGCCCCACCTCGCTCCTAATCACCCTTGACACCTGCCTCCACATCTGCTATTATATTAACGATAGTTCAGACATGGCTATACGCTTGATTCTTTATTCAACACATTACCTCCCAACTCCCACCTTCGACCTGTCAACTCTCGGACTTCCCCCAACTCTCACCCGTCAACTCTCGGACTTCCCAACTTCCCAACTCTCGGACTTTCCCCCAACTCCCACCTCCGACCTGTCAACTCTCGGACTTCCCAACTTCCCAACTTTCCAACTTTCCAACTCTCGGACTTCCCAGCTTTCCAACTCTCCAACTTGAGGACTTCCCCCAACTCCCACCTCGGACCTGTCAACTCTCGGACTTCCCCCAACTCTCACCCGTCAACTCTCGGACTTCCCCCAACTCTCACTCGTCAACTCTCGGACTTCCCACCTGTCAACTCTCGGACCTGTCAACTCTCGGACTTCCCAACTTCCCAACTCTCGGACTTCCCTCAACTCCCACCTCCGACCTGTCAACTCTCAGACCTGTCAACTCCCACCCGTCAACTCTAGGACTTACCCCACCTCTCACCTGTCAACTTTCCAACTCTCGGACTTCCCCCAACTCCCACCTCCGACCTGTCAACTCTCCAACTTGAGGACCTGTCAACTTCCCCACTCTCCGACTTCCCCCAACTCCCACCTCCGACCTGTCAACTCTCGGACTTTCCAACTTCCCAACTTTCCAACTTCCCAACTGTCGGACTTTCCCCCAACTCCGACCTCCGACCTGTCAACTCTCGGACTTACCCCACCTCTCACCTCGGACCTGTCAACTCTCGGACTTCCCCCAACTCTCACTCGTCAACTCTCGGACTTCCCACCTGTCAACTCTCGGACCTGTCAACTCTCGGACTTCCCAACTTCCCAACTCTCGGACTTCCCTCAACTCCCACCTCCGACCTGTCAACTTGAAGACTTGTCAACTTGAGGACTTGTCAACTCTCGGACTTACCCCACCTCGGACCTGTCAACTCTCCAACTCTCGGACTTCCCCAACTCCCACCCGTCAACTCTCGGACTTCCCAACTTCCCAACCTCGGACTTCCCCCAACTCCCACCTCGGACTCGTCAACTCTCCCGGACCTTCCCAACTTCCCAACCTTCTTCCCAACTTTCCAACTTTCCAACTTCCCAACTTTCCACCCAACTGAACTCCCAACTTGAGGGACTTCCCCCAACTCCCACCTCGGACCTGTCAACTCTCGGACTTCCCCCAACTCTCACCCGTCAACTCTCGGACTTCCCCCAACTCTCACCCGTCAACTCTCGGACTTCCCCCAACTCTCACCCGTCAACTCTCGGACCTGTCAACTCTCGGACTTACCCCACCTCCCACCTCGGACCTGTCAACTCTCGGACTTCCCAACTTCCCAACTTCCCAACTTTCCAACTTCCCAACTTTCCAACTCTCGGACTTCCCAGCTTGGAAACTTTCCAACTCTCGGACTTCCCCCAACTCCCACCTCCGACCTGTCAACTTGAAGACCTGTCAACTCCCACCCGTCAACTCTAGGACTTACCCCACCTCTCACCTGTCAACTTTCCAACTCTCGGACTTCCCCCAACTCCCACCTCCGACCTGTCAACTCTCGGACTTTCCAACTTCCCAACTTTCCAACTTCCCAACTGTCGGACTTTCCCCCAACTCCCACCTCCGACCTGTCAACTCTCCAACTTGAGGACCTGTCAACTTCCCCACTCTCCGACTTCCCCCAACTCCGACCTGTCAACTTGAAGACTTGTCAACTTGAGGACTTCCCAACTTTCCAACTGTCGGACTTTCCAATTTCCCCCACCTCGGACTTGTCAACTCTCCAACTCTCGGACTTCCCCCAACTCTCACTCGTCAACTCTCGGACTTCCCACCTGTCAACTCTCGGACCTGTCAACTCTCGGACTTCCCAACTTCCCCACTCTCCGACTTCCCCCAACTCCCACCTCCGACCTGTCAACTTGAAGACCTGTCAACTCCCACCCGTCAACTCTAGGACTTACCCCACCTCTCACCTGTCAACTTTCCAACTCTCGGACTTCCCCCAACTCCCACCTCCGACCTGTCAACTCTCCAACTTGAGGACCTGTCAACTTCCCCACTCTCGGACTTCCCCCAACTCCGACCTGTCAACTTGAAGACTTGTCAACTTGAGGACTTCCCAACTTTCCAACTGTCGGACTTTCCAATTTCCCCCACCTCGGACTTGTCAACTCTCCAACTCTCGGACTTCCCCCAACTCTCACTCGTCAACTCTCGGACTTCCCACCTGTCAACTCTCGGACCTGTCAACTCTCGGACTTCCCAACTTCCCAACTCTCCGACTTCCCCCAACTCCGACCTGTCAACTTGAAGACTTGTCAACTTGAGGACTTCCCAACTTTCCAACTGTCGGACTTTCCAATTTCCCCCACCTCGGACTTGTCAACTCTCCAACTCTCGGACTTCCCCCAACTCTCACTCGTCAACTCTCGGACTTCCCACCTGTCAACTCTCGGACCTGTCAACTCTCGGACTTCCCAACTTCCCAACTCTCGGACTTCCCTCAACTCCCACCTCCGACCTGTCAACTTGAAGACCTGTCAACTCCCACCCGTCAACTCTAGGACTTACCCCACCTCTCACCTGTCAACTTTCCAACTGTCGGACTTTCCCCCAACTCCCACCTCCGACCTGTCAACTCTCCAACTTGAGGACCTGTCCCCAACTCTCGGACTTCCCCAACTCCCAACCCCGACCTGTCAGGACTTCCCCAACTTCACTGACCTGTCCCTTGAAGACTTGTCAACTTCCAACTTGAGGACTGTCAACTTCCCCACTCTCCGACTTCCCCCAACTCCGACTTGTCAACTTGGCTTGTCAACTTGAGGACTTCCCCAACTTTCCAACTGTCGGACTTTCCAATCTCCCGACTTGTCAACCTTCCAACTCTCGGACTTCAACTCAACTCTCGGACTTCCCAACTTCCCAACTCTCCGACTTCCCCAACTCCGACCTGTCAACTTGAAGACTTGTCAACTTGAGGACTATCCCAACTTTCCAACTGTCGGACTTTCCAACTTTCCCCACCTCGGACTTGTCAACTCTCCAACTCTCGGACTTCCCCAACTCCCTCACTCGTCAACTCTCGGACTTCCCACCTGTCAACTCTCGGACCTGTCAACTCTCGGACTTCCCAACTTCCCAACTCTCGGACTTCCCTCAACTCCCACCTCCGACCTGTCAACTTGAAGACCTGTCAACTCCCACCCGTCAACTCTAGGACTTACCCCACCTCTCACCTGTCAACTTTCCAACTGTCAACGACTTTCTCCCCAACTCCCACCTCCACCTGTCAACTGCCAACCCCCCCTCCCAACCTCCAACTTGAGGACTGTCAACTTCCCCACTCTCGGACTTCCCCCAACTCCCACCTCCGACCTGTCAACTCTCGGACTTTCCAACTTCCCAACTTTCCAACTTCCCAACTGTCGGACTTTCCCCCAACTCCCACCTCCGACCTGTCAACTCTCCAACTTGAGGACCTGTCAACTTCCCCACTCTCCGACTTCCCCCAACTCCGACCTGTCAACTTGAAGACTTGTCAACTTGAGGACTTCCCAACTTTCCAACTGTCGGACTTTCCAATTTCCCCCACCTCGGACTTGTCAACTCTCCAACTCTCGGACTTCCCCCAACTCTCACTCGTCAACTCTCGGACTTACCACCTGTCAACTCTCGGACCTGTCAACTCTCGGACTTCCCAACTTCCCAACTCTCGGACTTCCCTCAACTCCCACCTCCGACCTGTCAACTCTCAGACCTGTCAACTCCCACCCGTCAACTCTAGGACTTACCCCACCTCTCACCTGTCAACTTCCCAACTGTCGGACTTTCCCCCAACTCCCACCTCCGACCTGTCAACTCTCCAACTTGAGGACCTGTCAACTTCCCCACTCTCCGACTTCCCCCAACTCCGACCTGTCAACTTGAAGACTTGTCAACTTGAGGACTTCCCAACTTTCCAACTGTCGGACTTTCCAATTTCCCCCACCTCGGACTTGTCAACTCTCCAACTTGAGGACTTCCCCCAACCCTCACTCGTCAACTCTCGGACTTCCCACCTGTCAACTCTCGGACCTGTCAACTCTCGGACTTCCCAACTTCCCAACTCTCGGACTTCCCTCAACTCCCACCTCCGACCTGTCAACTTGAAGACCTGTCAACTCCCACCCGTCAACTCTAGGACTTACCCCACCTCTCACCTGTCAACTTTCCAACTCTCGGACTTCCCCCAACTCCCACCTCCGACCTGTCAACTCTCCAACTTGAGGACCTGTCAACTTCCCCACTCTCGGACTTCCCCCAACTCCCACCTCCGACCTGTCAACTCTCGGACTTTCCAACTTCCCAACTTTCCAACTTCCCAACTGTCGGACTTTCCCCCAACTCCCACCTCCGACCTGTCAACTCTCCAACTTGAGGACCTGTCAACTTCCCCACTCTCCGACTTCCCCCAACTCCGACCTGTCAACTTGAAGACTTGTCAACTTGAGGACTTCCCAACTTTCCAACTGTCGGACTTTCCAATTTCCCCCACCTCGGACTTGTCAACTCTCCAACTCTCGGACTTCCCCCAACTCTCACTCGTCAACTCTCGGACTTCCCACCTGTCAACTCTCGGACCTGTCAACTCTCGGACTTCCCAACTTCCCAACTCTCGGACTTCCCTCAACTCCCACCTCCGACCTGTCAACTTGAAGACTTGTCAACTTGAGGACCTGTCAACTCTCGGACTTACCCCACCTCGGACCTGTCAACTCTCCAACTCTCGGACTTCCCCCAACTCCCACCCGTCAACTCTCGGACTTCCCAACTTTCCAACTTTCCAACTTCCCAACTTCCCAACTTTCCAACTTCCCAACTTCCCAACTTTCCAACTTTCCAACTTCCCAGCTTGGAAACTCTCCAACTGTCGGACTTCCCCCAACTCCCACCTCGGACCTGTCAACTCTCGGACTTCCCCCAACTCTCACCCGTCAACTCTCGGACTTCCCCCAACTCTCACCCGTCAACTCTCGGACTTCCCCCAACTCTCACCCGTCAACTCTCGGACCTGTCAACTCTCGGACTTACCCCACCTCCCACCTCGGACCTGTCAACTCTCGGACTTCCCAACTTCCCCAACCTTCCCAACTTCCCAACTTTCCAACTTCCCAACTTTCCACCCGGACTTCCCAGGAAAGCTTCATCAGACTTTCCCCAACTCCCACCTCCCACCCTCCGACCTGCAACTTAAGACCTGTCAACTCCCACCCTCAACTCTAGGACTTACCCCACCTCTCACCTGTCAACTTTCCAACTCTCGGACTTCCCCCAACTCCCACCTCCGACCTGTCAACTCTCGGACTTTCCAACTTCCCAACTTTCCAACTCCCAACTGTCGGACTTTTTCCACCCAACTCCCACCTCCGACCTGTCAACTCTCACTCCAACCTTGACTTCCCCAACTTCCCCACTCTCCGACTTCCCCCAACTCCGACCTGTCAACTTGAGGACTTGTCAACTTGAGGACTTCCCAACTTTCCCAACTGTCGGACTTCCTCCCCCAATTTCCCCACCTCGGACTTGTCAACTCTCCAACTACGATTCCCCCAACTCTCACAACTCTCGGACTTCCCAACCACCTGCAACTCTCGGACTTCCCACCCGTCAACTCTCGGACTTCCCACCAACTTCCCCACTCTCCACCCCCACTTCCCCCAACTCCCACCTCCGACCTGTCAACTTGAAGACCTGTCAACTCCCACCCGTCAACTCTAGGACTTACCCCACCTCTCACCTGTCAACTTTCCAACTGTCGGACTTTCCCCCACCTCCCACCTCCGACCTGTCAACTCTCCAACTTAGAGGACGTCCCCAACTTCCCCACTCTCGGACTTCCCCCCAACTCCGACCTGTCAACTTGAAGACTTGTCAACTTGAGGACTTCCCAACTTTCCAACTGTCGGACTTTCCAATTTCCCCCACCTCGGACTTGTCAACTCTCCAACTTGAGGACTTCCCCCAACTCTCACTCGTCAACTCTCGGACTTCCCACCTGTCAACTCTCGGACCTGTCAACTCTCGGACTTCCCAACTTCCCAACTCTCGGACTTCCCTCAACTCCCACCTCCGACCTGTCAACTCTCAGACCTGTCAACTCCCACCCGTCAACTCTAGGACTTACCCCACCTCTCACCTGTCAACTTTCCAACTCTCGGACTTCCCCCAACTCCCACCTCCGACCTGTCAACTCTCCAACTTGAGGACCTGTCAACTTCCCCACTCTCGGACTTCCCCCAACTCCCACCTCCGACCTGTCAACTCTCGGACTTTCCAACTTCCCAACTTCCCAACTTCCCAACTTCCCAACTTCCCAACTTTCCAACTCTCGGACTTCCCAGCTAACTACTTCCCTCCCAACTCTCGGACTTCCCCAACTCCCACCTCCGACCTGTCAACTCTCAGACTTCCCAACTTCCCACCCAGTCAACTCTAGAACTTACCCCAACCTCTCAGACCTGTCCACTCTCGGACTTCCCCCACCTCTCACCTCGGACCTGTCAACTCTCGGACTTCCCCAACTCCTCACTCTCGGACTTCCCAACTCTCGGACTTCCCACCTGTCAACTCTCGGACTTTGTCAACTCTCGGCACTTCCCAACTTCCCAACTCTCGGACTTCCTCAACTCAACTCCCACCTCCGACCTGTCAACTTGAAGACTTGTCAACTTGAGGACTTGTCAACTCTCGGACTTACCCCACCTCGGACCTGTCAACTCTCCAACTCTCCGGACTTCCCCCAACTCCCACCCGTCAACTCTCGGACTTCCCAACTTCCCAACTCTCGGACTTCCCCCAACTCCCACCTCGGACTCGTCAACTCTCGGACTTCCCAACTTCCCAACTTCCCAACTTCCCAACTTCCCAACTTTCCCCAACCTTTCCAACTTCCCAACTTCCCAACTTTCAACTTCCCAGCTTGAAACTCTCCAACTCTCGGACTTCCCCCAACTCCCACCTCGGACCTGTCAACTCTCGGACTTCCCCCAACTCTCACCCCGTCAACTCTCGGACTTCCCAACTTCCCAACTGTCGGACTTTCCCCCAACTCCCACCTCGGACCTGTCAACTCTCGGACTTCCCCCAACTCTCACCCGTCAACTCTCGGACTTCCCCCAACTCTCACCCGTCAACTCTCGGACTTCCCCAACTCTCACCCGTCAACTCTCGGACCTGTCAACTCTCGGACTTACCCCACCTCCCACCTCGGACCTGTCAACTCTCGGACTTCCCAACTTCCCAACTTCCCAACTTCCCAACTTCCCAACTTCCCAGCTTTCCAACTTCCCAGCTTTCCAACTTTGAAACTCTCCAACTCTCAGACCTGTCAACTCTCGGACTTACCCCACCTCTCACCTCGGACCTGTCAACTCTCGGACTTCCCCCAACTCTCACTCGTCAACTCTCGGACTTCCCACCTGTCAACTCTCGGACCTGTCAACTCTCGGACTTCCCAACTTCCCAACTCTCGGACTTCCCTCAACTCCCACCTCCGACCTGTCAACTTGAAGACTTGTCAACTTGAGGACCTGTCAACTCTCGGACTTACCCCACCTCGGACCTGTCAACTCTCCAACTCTCGGACTTCCCCCAACTCCCACCCGTCAACTCTCGGACTTCCCAACTTCCCAACTCTCGGACTTCCCCCAACTCCCACCTCGGACTCGTCAACTCTCGGACTTCCCAACTTCCCAACTTCCCAACTTCCCAACTTTCCAACTTTCCAACTTTCCAACTTCCCAACTTCCCAACTTCCCAACTTCCCAGCTTGGAAACTCTCCAACTCTCGGACTTCCCCCAACTCCCACCTCGGACCTGTCAACTCTCGGACTTCCCCCAACTCTCACCCGTCAACTCTCGGACTTCCCAACTTCCCAACTGTCGGACTTTCCCCCAACTCCCACCTCGGACCTGTCAACTCTCGGACTTCCCCCAACTCCCACCTGTCAACTCTCGGACTTCCCCCAACTCTCACCCGTCAACTCTCGGACTTCCCCCAACTCTCACCCGTCAACTCTCGGACCTGTCAACTCTCGGACTTACCCCACCTCCCACCTCGGACCTGTCAACTCTCGGACTTCCCAACTTCCCAACTTCCCAACTTCCCAACTTCCCAACTTCCCAGCTTTCCAACTTCCCAGCTTTCCAACTTTGAAACTCTCCAACTCTCAGACCTGTCAACTCTCGGACTTACCCCACCTCTCACCTCGGACCTGTCAACTCTCGGACTTCCCCCAACTCTCACTCGTCAACTCTCGGACTTCCCACCTGTCAACTCTCGGACCTGTCAACTCTCGGACTTCCCAACTTCCCAACTCTCGGACTTCCCTCAACTCCCACCTCCGACCTGTCAACTTGAAGACTTGTCAACTTGAGGACTTGTCAACTCTCGGACTTACCCCACCTCGGACCTGTCAACTCTCCAACTCTCGGACTTCCCCCAACTCCCACCCGTCAACTCTCGGACTTCCCAACTTCCCAACTCTCGGACTTCCCCCAACTCCCACCTCGGACTCGTCAACTCTCGGACTTCCCAACTTCCCAACTTCCCAACTTCCCAACTTTCCAACTTTCCAACTTTCCAACTTCCCAACTTCCCAACTTTCCAACTTCCCAGCTTGGAAACTCTCCAACTCTCGGACTTCCCCCAACTCCCACCTCGGACCTGTCAACTCTCGGACTTCCCCCAACTCTCACCCGTCAACTCTCGGACTTCCCAACTTCCCAACTGTCGGACTTTCCCCCAACTCCCACCTCGGACCTGTCAACTCTCGGACTTCCCCCAACTCCCACCTGTCAACTCTCGGACTTCCCCCAACTCCCACCTGTCAACTCTCGGACTTCCCCCAACTCTCACCCGTCAACTCTCGGACCTGTCAACTCTCGGACTTACCCCACCTCCCACCTCGGACCTGTCAACTCTCGGACTTCCCAACTTCCCAACTTCCCAACTTCCCAACTTCCCAACTTCCCAACTTTCCAACTCTCGGACTTCCCAGCTTGGAAACTTTCCAACTCTCGGACTTCCCCCAACTCCCACCTCGGACCTGTCAACTCTCGGACTTCCCAACTTCCCAACTTCCCAACTTCCCAGCTTCCCAACTTCCCAACTTTCCAACTTCCCAGCTTTCCAACTTCCCAGCTTTCCAACTTTGAAACTCTCCAACTCTCAGACCTGTCAACTCTCGGACCTGTCAACTCTCGGACTTACCCCACCTCAGACCTGTCAACTCCCACCTGTCAACTCTCGGACCTGTCAACTCCCACCCGTCAACTCCCACCCGTCAACTCTCGGACTTCCCCCAACTCCCACCCGTCAACTTGAAGACCTGTCAACTCTCGGACTTCCCAGCTTTGAAACTCTCCAACTCTCGGACTTCCCACCTGTCAACTCTCCAACTTCCCAACTTCCCCCAGCTCCCCTTGACATCCACCGCCACATCTGCTATCATTTAAGCATGGGGTAAACATGGCTATACACTTGATTATTTATTCAACACTCTGATCGCCACCTCTCCCCGAATCCCCTTGACATCCACCGCCACATCTGCTATGATTTAACCGTGGGGTAAACATGGCTATACGCTTGATTATTTATTCAACGGTTCAGAAAGCGATCGCCACCTCTCCCCGAATCCCCTTGACATCCACCGCCACATCTGCTATGATTTAACCGTGGGGGAAACATGGCTGTACGCTTGATTATTTATTCAACACTGGTTCAGAAAGCGATCGCCCCAGAAAGCCATAAAATCCTTAAACCAAAGCCCAAATTAAGATATGATGGGAAAACAGTGCAAATTGCATAACCCAATCAAAAACAGATTCCCCAGGGAGTAATAAAACAATGGTAACTCTGAAAATCATCGTTAACATCGTTGTCCTCTTCTTCGTAGGCTTATTTATCTTTGGATTCTTATCCAATGACCCCTCACGAAACCCCAAGCGTCGGGACTTAGAGTAATCCGGCGGAATTCCCAAGCCAAAACCTGATCTAGGGGGGTAAATGGGGTGATCAGTTATCATGTATAACCCATAACTCCATTTACCCCAGTATCACCGATTTGGGATAAGTTTTACTAGCCATAATATGTGGTTAATTGTTATCTAAAAAACTGCCTATAATTACCCTATAGATTGGCATCTTTCCCTAACTAAACTGCCAATATAACTCGCTAAAATCCGCTATGATTAACTCCTTTTAATTAGCTAGGGAGAAGTTAATAACTATGCGATCGCACCTACTCCGATATATGATTTAAAAGGCAGATTCTATCAAGGTATAAGCCCATATATCAGATGGATAGAGTCGCCCAAGCAGCCGGGGTGTCCAAACCAACCCTATATATAGTCATTTTTCCGACAAAGATGGGTTGTTTACCGCCCTAGTCAAAAGGATAGCCCCGGAAAAACTCCGAGAGGTCGCCTCCCCTATCAGGGAAACCAGAGTTAGTCTTACGAGACTTAGCCAAGGGAATACTAATGGAAAATATAAGCGATCGCGAATATCTTAGCTTGCTCCGGTTAATAGTCTCCGAGTCAGGAAAACGCCCAGACCTAGCCCAAGTATTTTTAACAACCCTAGTCAAGCCCGCCATAGAAACCCTGAAAGAGTATTTAAAAACCTGTCAAGAATTGACTATTACCGACCCGGAAGCCACAGCCCGAATCTTCGTAGGCTCCCTGATTCATTATATGGTAGTCCAAGAGATTTTGCCAAGCCAAGATTCCCTACCCATGACAGCCGATCGCCTAATCGATAATTTAGTAGAATTAATTATCCATCAAAAAGCCCTACCATAAAGAATCATCATCCCATCAAATCATGTCGTCATCTCCCAGTTATCGCCCCCCATTTTTCCTTAAAAACGGGTTAATAATGACCCTTTATACAGCCCTGCAAATTAGCAAAACCTGGCAAAATCACACCCACGAACCCGCCCCCCCCTATCAACAAAAAATATTCACCGGGGCGGGGGGTGTCCCCATCTTTGGTATTTATGCAATTCCCCCCAACCCCCAAGGCACAATAATTGGCACTTATGGCATTGTAGGAGACTTAGAAAATCAGTGGTTTTTAAAAATACTAGGTCGCAAAGCCTTTGCCCATGGTTATGCGGTAGTATTATTCGACTGGCGCGCCCACGGTCAAACGGGTAAACTCTCCCCCACACTGCAATCTGACGGCTTATATGAAGGACAAGACTTTGTAGAAATTGCTAACCAGTCACTCGCCCTAGGCTGTCCAGCCCCCATAAGTTTATTAGGTTTTTCCTTGGGGGGACAATTAGCCTTGTGGGGGTTAAAAGCCGCCCAAAGTTCCAGCAATTTAGACATAGCTGGTGCGGCTGTAGTTTGCCCTAGTTTAGACTCCAATAGATCCCTAGCCTATTTAGAAAATCATCCGGTCGGGAAGTATTTAGAAAAAGCCATTACCCGCCAACTGCAAATACTCGCCCATCAACTAAATCCAAACCACCCCAATATCTTCAATCCAGAAGCGATCGCCAGAGTCAATTCAATTCGTAGTTTTGACCACGAATTAGTAATTGAAAAACTAGGATTTGCCACAGTAGAAGACTATTTTACCGCCACCAGTGGCTTGCAGATTTTACCGCAATTATACAAACCCACCCTAATTTTATATGCCGAAGATGACCCTCTATTCGACCCCAGTATTATCCCCGATTTAAAAGCGTTAGCGAGACAGAATAAAGCCATTGACCTATGGCTAACCCCATCAGGAGGGCACGTCTGCCATATTAGCAGTAAATCCTGTCAAAAACAATGGGGCGATCGTGACCCTTGGTGGGCATGGAATCGCATTTTAAACTGGTTTGGAAGCCGGCGATGATTATGCACCCATAGCCAGGCGGCGTGATTATTGTAACCGTCAAATCACAATCATCTTAGGGTGCGTCGCCTTCTCGCCGCCGCCAGTCAAACCAGACTTGGCGAGGGGTTATCAAGACTCTGGTAGAATAGAGGATGGACTGGAGAACTAGCCCCTAGGGATGGCGACCCACGCGAGACCAACCCATTGGCCACACCTTAATACTATTATCAAAACTGCCACTAACTAAAGTTGGCTGAACCGGGTTAAAAACCACATTCACCCAGTGTTGATGACCTTTAATCGTCCCCGTTAAGCCCCCTGGCCTGATTTGCCATAACTTAACAGTACCGTCAAAATCCCCACTAGCCAGAGTTTGACCATCAGGACTAAAAGACAGAGATTGAATTTTCTCATCATGACCGGTCAAAGTTTGCAGGGGGAGACTGGTAAAATATTCCAACTCCAGGCGATTTAAGTCCCAGAGGCGGACAGTCCGATCCCAACTTCCCGTAGCCAGAGTTTGACCATCAGGACTAACAGCCAAAGACCAGATAGCTTGAGGATGAGCCGCTAAACTCCGCCGCAATTCACCAGTTTCCCGATCCCATAATTCCAGCAAACCATTACTGCTACCACTGATTAACATTTGACCATTAGCACTAAAAGCGATCGCCTGTATCTGTTCCTCGTAACCCCGTAAAGTTCTTTCCTCAAAGCCGGTGTCAACATTCCACAAGCGAATCGACCCATCACCTCCCGCACTAGCCAAACTAGCACCATCAGGACTAAAAGCCAAAGCATGAACCCAACCCCGATGACCAGGTAACACCCGCACCAGACGACTATTCCACAAGTCCCAAATCCGAATAGTGCCATCACCCCCAGCACTAGCCAAAAATCGACCTTCAGGAGCGATCGCTATTGTACCAACCGGTTGGTTATGACCAGATAAAGTATTAACTACAGTCCCCGTATCAATATCCACCAAGTTAATCGAGCCATCAGTCTGACCACTAGCTACCAATTGACCATCGGGAGTAATAGCGATCGACCAAATCGGCCCATCACCCGATCGCAAGGTCCGCACCCCAGAAGATTGTCTGTTCTGATAACGGCGGCGATAATTATCAGGTCTGTTTCTGTTATAGTTAGGGCGAACCTCCGGCATTCTTCTCACCGGAATTTCTGGGCTTCTGGGGGTTTCGGGAACCGGAGTCGGCAATCGCGAAGCCAAAATTAGAGACAGTATTGTGAGCGCAATTCCACCCCAAGCCGTCATAATCCACTGCTGGTCAGAACTTTCCGCCAACGCCCCAGCCGTCGGTCCTCCTTTCAAAGAAGCGATCGCCTCCGATGCTGACTGATAACGACGGGCCGGATTTCGCTCTACCAACCTATCTAAAATCCTGCCTAATCGACGGCTAACAGGGCGTTTAAGGTAGTCTCGCCACACCCAAGTATTTGATTTGACATCAAACAACTCAAAAGGCGAAACATCTGTCATTAAGTGCAGACAAGTCACCCCCAAACTGTACAGATCATTTCTCCCATCAAAATGTCCTTGAGTTTGTTCTGGGGCCACATATTCCGCCGCTCCCATCATCCGTTCACCAGGGTATTGTTCAACTTCCACCAGAGGAATAGCCGACCCAAAATCCACCAGAGACAAACGATTACCCCCATAACCATTATATTGAGGGGAACGGACAATATTCTCCGGCTTAATATCCCCATGAACAATACCATTTTCATGGACAACCTCTAGCACCGGAAGTACAGACGTAAGTAGATCCCAAATCTGGATTTCTCCAAATACCCCATCACTAGCCAACTCATCAGCCAAATTGCGTCCGCGAATATACTCATGAACAAAATACTTAGATCCATCCTCTTCAAAACTCGCCCAAAGTTCTGGAATCAAAGTATTCTGACCAATTCTCTCCAACTCCCGCGCACGCAACCTCAAATCCACTTCTATATGCTTATAGCAATCGATTTCACCAGTTCCAGAATCAACATTTTCTGGCGAACCCATAAATTGCTTAATCGTACACTGAGGCTTAGACGGCTTATCCTCATCGACAGCCAAAAAAGTCCGACTGTTAGCACTTTCTCCTAAAATCCTCACGATCCGGTAGCGGTCTTTCAGGCGCAAACTAGCTCCACAACTCTTACAAGTCTTTTGACCAGGAGAATTCTGCGGGTGCTGACACTGGGGATTTATGCAGTAACTCATAACCAGGCATTGTTTCGGTGTATTCCAATTATATGATATGCTTTTCACACCTGGGTAGCCACACTAGCAGAAAAACCATGTAATAAAACGCAACACTCTATATATATGTCGCTAATTCGCATATCTCCCGACTGGCAACTACCCGAAAAACTGATTACCTCAGAATCAGCCTTTGTCAACCGCCGTAAATTTATCAAACAAGTAGTCGGAGCCGGACTGGCCGCCTCTATTTTACCCCTACAGGGATGCGATCGCACTTCTGCCACCTTCCAGACTACCCAAACCCCCTATCCCAACCTAGCCCCAAATCCTAACTTTCTCAATCTCTCATCAGCAACTACCCCCGAAGACCTTGCTACCCGTTATAACAACTACTACGAATTTGGCGGGTCTAAATCTATTTGGGAAGCCGCCCAAAACCTCCCTACCGATAACTGGCGAGTAGAAGTCTCAGGACTCGTCAAAAATCCCCGCACCTACGATATCGATGATTTACACCAAAAATTCCCCCTCCAAGAAAGAATCTATCGATTTCGCTGTGTCGAAGCCTGGGCGATGGTAGTTCCCTGGGTCGGTTTTCCCATGCGTCTACTCATGGCCGACGTTGAACCCACCAGCGCCGCCAAATTTGTCCGCTTCACTTCCTTTTATGACCCCAAAATCACCAAAGGTCCTGGTTTCTGGGCTACTAATTATCCCTGGCCATATACCGAGGGATTAACCATTCAGGAAATGGCTAATGAATTGGCATTTTTTGCCACCGGAATTTATGGTAAAACTCTCCCCAAACAAAATGGCGCACCTTTACGCATGGTTCTACCTTGGAAATACGGCTTTAAAGGCGCTAAATCTATTGTCAAAATCGAATTTTTAGACCACCAACCTCCCACATTTTGGAATACCTTAGTCCCTAACGAATATGGCTTTGTGGCTAATGTTAACCCTAACAAACCTCATCCCCGTTGGTCTCAAGCTACCGAACGCATTGTTGGTAATGGTCCGAGTTTCTCCTGGGACACTCAACCCACATTAATTTATAACGGCTATGGAGAATATGTAGCCCATTTGTACACCTGAAAAGTTCACCAGCCAGCTAACCCACACTGATACATTTACGCGACATTTATCCGGCTATTGCCTGACAATGCGACGATAGCACTATTACCCGTTAAGGTAACAGAGGCGGTATCCCGCAAAGCTTTTAGAAAGATTCCAAAAGCACCGTTCCAGTCCCTGGGTAGAGTGAACCCACACTCCGGACATCGGAACACTTTTGAGCCACCTAGCTGGGAATGCACATGACCACAGTGAGTACAGGTTTTGCTGGTGTATTCTTCCGTCACATCTACAACTGTGGTTCCAGTTATTTCCCCTTGATGTCTCAGGGTTAGTTTGAATCGATAATGCGCCCATGTCAGCATGGCTCGGGCAGTCTTGGATTTGATTTTCCGCTTGGCTTTGGCAACCATGTTGGAAGTCTCGAAGGTGGGCAAAAAAATTAGGCTGTAGTTGTGAGTCAAGTAGTGAGCAATTTGTTTGTGGGCTTCATCAACTAGATTGCGGATTTTGGTTCTCATTCGTTGAGCCGCTTGCCTCATCCGTCGCCTCCTTGAACGACAGGGTTCCTTGGCGATTCGGCTCATCAAATCATCCAAATGTTGACATAGCCTAGTAATGCCTCCAATATCCCCGGAGCCCAATTCCAGAAACCGAGAGCCATCAAACCCAGTTATGAAAGTTCGCACACCCGGGTCTAATGCAATCACGCCAGTAGCGTCAGTTGGGGTAACGGCAACTGGTTCAGGGAAAATCGCCAACCATCGACCTTTGGTAAACACCAACTGAGTCCCTTGCCCGCAAGTTTTAGGGATGGGTTCGGAAACCATGAAAGTTAATCCTTTCGTTAGTCTTGGATACCAACTCCCTGAAGAGAAATTAGCATCGTTAAACTTGATGGCTTGAGAACTATCCCGACAGCTCCTAAACCTGGCGCCAGGACTGGCTGAAAAGGCGAGATAGGCATCAAAGATAGCATTCTGCCGAATGTGGCAGGGTGTTTCTTTGACCCATTCGGGTAAGTCACTCTGCATCACTTTATTGCGTAACTTTAACTTGCTTAGTCGTTTACCACTCCGGGATAATGCAATTGCTTGGTTATAGCAATACCGACAAGCGGCCAACCATTTGCGCCAGACTTGATTTAGCTCCGGGCTGGGGTAAATCCGGATCTTCTTTGACCTGAGTTTTGTATTTACTCCGTCCGTATAATCGGGAACTGAAGCAGTGGAGGATGGCGAGGATGTCCTCAACCATTTCTGGTTCTGGACTGAGACTTGTCTCGTTGAGAACCATGAGTGAGCACCTGTTTTGCTCACAGAGCCATCGAAACAAGTCAAATCCCCATATTGCCAATCGGTCTTGGTGGGCAACGACAACCATGCCGACATCTCCTGACAAATGATGTCCCAGTAAGGCCAGCATTTTCTTTCCCTTGAAGTTGAGCCCGCCTCCGATTTCTGAGACGACTTCTGCTTCGGGGTAGAGGTTGGACAGTGCGGCCACCTGTCGGTTGAGGTCGGACTGCTGGGCGCGGCTACTAACTCTGGCATAGATAACGACTTTGCGTTTGTCACTGCCTGATTTGGCAGCAGTATATCACTCAACGTTGTATCGTCGTTGCCCAGCGGGGGTTCTGATGGTCTCGATTGAGCCATTGTCGTCCCATCTGCGGAGTGTTCTTTCATGGACTCCAAGGATTTGGGCGGCTTCCTTGGGTTTGACATATTTGGCAATAGGTTTATCCTCAACTCTTCTCGCTTATTATACCGTATTGCCCTAAAATATTAACCTAATTTGAGATTAAATCATGCTCCCATTCTGCCATGCTAAGGATAGCAGGTAACGGTTCTCAATAGTCCGAGCCAGTCGTCAGACCCATCTCGATCTCTAGTTCACGCTTGGCGAAAATCATAAAAATCAAGGAGCTTAATTTAATCGCAGATTAGTTGAACCAATTAGGGCGATGCGCTACAATACCAAGTATGGGTGCGAGACCTTCGGGTATGAAATAGAGCTGAAATGGGCGAAATAACTACCCGGTGAGGACTTCAACCCCTTGGTTGATTGGGTCGCATCCCTGACCATCCCATAACACAGCCTGATTTTTGGGCCCCCCTTCGAGACTTCCAATATGGTTGCCAAGGTGAAGCGTCTAATCAGGTCTAAGACTGCCCGCGCCATGCTGACATGGGCGCATTATCGATTCAAACTAACCCTGAGACATCAAGCGCGGAAATAACTGAACAGTTGTAGATGTGACCGAAGAATACACCAGCAAAACCTGTACTCACTGTGGTCATGTTCATTCCCAGCTAGGTGGCTCAAAAGTGTTCCGATGTCCTGAGTGCGGGTTCACTCTACCACGGGACTTGAACGGTGCTTTTGGAATCTTTCTAAAAGCTTTGCGGGATACCGCCTCTGTTGCCTTAACGGGTAATAGTGCTATCGTCGCATTGTCAGGCAATAGCCGGATAAATGTCGCGTAAATGTATCAGCGTCAATTGCTCAACCTCCTGGGAAATCATGATCTTCCCATTTATGTTAAGTTTTGTAACAAATTTTAATTAATGTTAAAAATTCGCCCGATTCGAGGCAGGGGACTTGACTTTTGCCTGGGCTTCATGGTATATTCTATATAATAGAGATATATGCTTTTTGTTCTGGGATAGACATATTACCATTATCTAACTATACATCTATCATAGCATTCCTCGCCGTCCCTGTCAACCTCTATTCTTTCCGCGCGAGGGTTGGTTAATTGAATAAAAAATCAAGTTATTCTTGAGCGCCAGCGGCTCTCAACAGCTTAACAATTTCGTGATGTCGGTTAAATTCGGCTAACATTAAAGCTGTACAACCCCCACGATGTTTAAGATTAATATTTGCACCGCGTTCAATGAGCAATTGAACTGCGAACTGATGACCACGATGAGCCGCCCACATCAAAGCTGTAGCTCCCTTTTCGTCCTGAAGATTCAGGTCAATTGGGGTAAGAAGTAGCCGTTCAATAATCGCCACATTTCCCACTTCAGCGGCGGTCATCAAGGGAGTTTTACCGCCTTCTGTAGTCAGATGAATATCGGCACCACTATTAAGCAGGATTTGTACAGCGTTTAAATCTCCCTGTCGGATAGCCAAAGAAAGAGGAGTTTCGCCACTAATTTTAGCATTAAGAAGAGCATCACGGCGATCGCGAGAAATACGAGGAACTAACAGAGTCATAATTTCACTATGTCCCTGGATAGCTGCCAACATCAGGGGGACATCGCCGAAGCGATTAACCGCGTGAACATCAGCACCCCAACCCAATAGGAGTTTCACCATATCCTGGTGTCCTTCTAGGACAGCCAAATGTAGAGCAGTTTCACCATCGCGATCGCCAGTATAAATATCAGCCCCAGCTTTAAGCAAGGCACTAGCGATAGATAATTGACCCTGAGCCGCCGCCGCCATGAGAGCGGTGCTACCATCGCTATTGCGGGCATTAACATTAGCCCCAGCTCGGATCAATAATTCTACCATTTGCCAATCTCCCCTATCAGTAGCCACCATAAGGGGAGTTTCCCCAGACTCATTACAGACATTGACATTTAAACCCATGTCCAGCCAGGTGGGGAGACCTTCAGGGCGACCAGAGGCAACCACCGGAAATAATATGCTCGAATCAGGTAATGGCTCTAAGGTAGCCCCAGCTTCCCGGAGGTCTTCAGCAATTTCGAGATGGTTTTGTGATAGGGCTAATTTCCAGGCTGTATCGCCGGAGCGATCGATGACATTAACATCAGCCCCATGGTGGCATAGCAATTTTACCATAGAGCGATCGCCCATCTGGGTAGCAGCCATGAGAGCCGTGCTACCGTCCTCATTTTGAGCATTGACATTAGCGCCGCTTTGTAGTAGAAAACGAGCGCAATCAAGTTGAGCATGAGCCGCCGCCACCATAAGGGCCGTGATACCATAGCGGCGACTAGCATAATTAACATCAGCTCCCCGTTGCACCAACACCCGCAAAATCTCCAAGTATCCTGCCTGTGCTGCGAACATTAACACCGTAACACCATCGCGATCTTTAGCGTTAGCATTTCCCCCCTTAGCCAGGAGAGCGCGGGTGTTAATTAAATTACCCGTCTTAACCGCTCTAAGTAAGGTAGTGTCCCGCTGTGTTGTTGAACCCATGAAATGTTTTTCTCATCCCACTCGTTGGTTGGAGGACAGAACTACGATGACTCCATAATAGAGAACCCCGCAGTTGCCAATTGCATCTTCGCAGGATCTATCAAAAACAGTCAATCTTTTTAGCCCATAACATAAGCAAATTCCCACAGCCGGAAGATATCACAAACACAACTGATCGGTAATATGCTAAGTTTTATTAAGGTTTCATCATTTTACCGATTCGGAGAACACTATGGATCTGCCAATTCCAGATACTATCAAACCCTACCTGAATTTTATTCACCCAGCGATTATGTGGGTGTTGTTAGCGCTAACAATTTACGCAATGTACCTAGGGGTGCAAATTCGGCGCACCAGGTCATCCGAGGGGGAACAGAAAAAAGAACTGATCAAGGGAAAATTCAATAGCAAACACTATCAAGTCGGGTCGCTGATCCTGGCTTTGATGGTGCTAGGCTCTATTGGTGGAATGAGTGTCACCTATATCAACAACCATAAATTATTTGTGGGTCCTCATCTCCTAGTAGGATTAGGGATGACTGGAATGGTGGCGGTTTCAGCTTCTCTGAGTCCCCTGATGCAAAAGGGGGTTAATTGGGCGCGATATACTCATATCGGCTTGAACACAGTATTGTTAGGACTGTTTTTATGGCAAGCCCTAACAGGGGTAGAAATCCTGCAACGGATTATCAGCAATATGTAGTTTGACACTCCCCGCGCTAAAGCGACGGGGATTCTTCACTCAACGAGCCAACTTGCTCAGACAGGATTGCTCCAGCCAAAGTAGAGGTCGATTCTCCTGAAGCGTTGCTTGCGTCTAGCGCCAAAGTTCCGGTATGCCCTACCGTACTCAATCCCCGACTAAGGATGTTTCTCGCTGCATTATAGTCCCTGTCCATCACACATCCACATCGACAAACATGAGTTCGAGTGGATAAAGTCTTCTGCACAATGACACCGCAGCGAGAGCATTCCTGGCTTGTCCTGTGGGGTGGAACAGCAATAGTGCTCTTGCCGAACACCTTGCCCAAATATTCCAACCACACCCTAAACTGATACCAGGAAGCGTCGCTAATCGATTTAGCAAGGCTGTGATTTCGCACCATATTCCTGATTCTCAAATCTTCATAGGCTACCAAGTCGTTAGACTGGATTACGCATCTTGCCAACTTCACAGCCAAATCTTTACGCTGCCTACTTATCTTGAGATGGCGCTTGCCTAGAACCACCTTGGCCTTGGCTCGATTCTGACCCCCTTTCTTCCTTCTGGAAACAGTGCGCTGCGACTGCTTTAGTCGTGATTCACTTTTCCTGAGATGCCGGGGGTTTCCAACTGTTTCACCGTTGCTATCGGTGTAGAACTCTTTGAGTCCAACATCCAAGCCGATGGCTCGACCAGAGGGTTCAACAAATTCAGTCCGTTCTACACGAATACAGAACTGAACATAGTAGCCATCGGCTCTTTTGACGAGGCGAACTCGCTTAATCTGCTCTATTGGATAGAAATGCAGATCACGAGTGCCTTTGAGCTTTAGTCTACCAATGCCCTTCTTGTCGGTGAAGGTGATTGCCTTGCGATTCGAGTCTAACTTCCACCCAGAGGTTTTGTACTCTACCGAGCGGTTATTTTTCTTAAAAGAGGGAAACCCTTTCTTTCCGGGGATACCCTTCTTGCAGTTTTCGTAGAATCGAGAGATTGCACTCCAGGCTCTTTCTGCGGATGCTTGCCGAGCCATGCTGTTGAGTTCAGCAGCAAAAGGGAATTCCTTAGCAAGTTGAGCACATAGCTTTTGCAGGTCGTTCTGTCCAGTTCCCTGGTTGTCCATCCAATAACGGATGGCTTGGTTTCGGATGAACTGAACTGTTCTCACCGCCTCGTCTATGGCGCTGAATTGCTGGGGTTTTCCGTAGGCTTTGAACTCTAGTACAGTTAAACTAAGCCGGGTAGTCGCCCACCCGACTCGTCTCCAAAACCGGACTTGAGACTTTAACCTCATCCGGCTCCTCGATAACTTGGCTCTTGTCATGAGAACCGTGACTACCATCTAAGGCCGTCTTAACGTCGTGACAGTGACGGTGAAGAAGTTGGAGGTTCTTGTATGTATCCTTTCCGCCTTTCGACTTAGGGATGATGTGGTCGATTTCCATCACGTCTTCTTCCCGGAATGTTAGTCCGCAGTGGGCGCACTTCCCTTTTTGTTTCTTCAAGAGCTTTGACACCCTTGTAGGAATTCCTGGTTGTTTGCCCATTCTTGTACTCCAGTATTTAAGATTACCGTCGTATGGACTGGCTTCGCCTTTGACCTTGGTGTGGTGGATAATTGGTGTTTCTGCATGGCTTCGTAACTGCATCGGGTTTGACTCCGTGCGAGTCGCGAAAGCCCAATTTCTACTTCCAATCTTCCGCCAATATTTCCGAGCTACCCATTTCCCAGTCTTATTTGAGTGTCTTCTTTTTCCCCATCTGGCTAATTTCCAATAGAGGAGTTCGTCCAATTGGGAGAATATTTGTTTTGACACCGCAGTTGAGTAGTAGTTACTCCATCCCCTGATGACCGGATTAAGGTGTTCCTAATTAGCCCCTCTTGTGGTGCGACGATGTGAGAATCTACTATCTGTTTCAATTTCTGGTAATGGGACTTGACAGCCTTCTTGCTGGGTTTGATGATGGTTTTGAATCCTAGAGGCTCATTATGGGTATTCTTCCCGGTTTTGTATTTGCCAACTTTATGTTGTCGGATGTTAAAACCGAGAAAATCGAATCCCATTATCACACTCTTGAGTGTGAGTGATATGAGTTTTTTCCTCTTTGAGTTCTAATCCCATCCCTTTCAACCATTCCTGGATGTGGTCACGACATTTCTCGATTACCCCAAGGTTTTCGTGAATGATAACGAAGTCATCTGCGTATCTGATTAAGGATACTGCTCGTCTTCGATTGGTACGACTACCTTTTCCAGGTAGTTGTTCCACTAATTCCTTGATGCTCTCTTCCATGCCGTGGAGGGCAATATTTGCCAGTAGGGGACTTATTACGCCTCCCTGTGGTGTCCCCTCATCGGTCGGGAATAGCTGTCCAGAATCTATTACCCCAGCTTTTAACCATGCCCGGATTTGTCGTCTGATGGCGGGTATCGTTTCGAGCTTGTCCAATAGTTTGCCATGGTCAATCCTGTCAAAGCATTTAGCAATGTCAGGCGTCTAATACCCATTTAGGTTTGCACCTAATGGCATTGAATATTGCCCCGATTGCGTCCTGACAAGACCTACCTGGTCTGAACCCGTATGAGTTAGGTTCAAATTTGGCTTCCCATTGGGGTTCGAGTGCCATTTTGACTAAGGCTTGTAATGCGCGGTCGTATATTGTGGGTATTCCTAATGGTCTCTTTTCGTCTCTTCCCGGTTTGGGAATCCATACCCGACGTGCGGGTTTGGCTTTTGAGTTGAGCTTCAATTGACCTACAAGGCGCATACGTGCTTTTGGGGATAGGGATTTAACCCCATCCACTCCTGCCGTCTTTTTGCCTTGATTATCTTGTGTAACCCGACGAGCCGCTAACATTCTGGCTGACCAGCTCTTCAGCAGTAACTTTTGGAGTCCGCGAACTGTTTTGATGTCACCACGACGTTCGGCTTGATGAATCCGTTTTTGCAGGCGGAAGACTCGACGTTCGATTGATTTCCAATCAACATCTTGCCATTCCAGCACCACCGTATTGTTTCCAATCGTTTTGGGCATTTCCATGCTACTAAGGCTCCATCTTCCAAGTTATCGTGAGTCCGTCAGCATATCCTGGGCATTACCCCAGACATTCGCTTCTGACTCAATCCTTCCTCACGTTGGCTTGCGGATGGTTTCCTACTCAGGATTTCGACCTTATTCCTGAGAGCAACAACGGAGGTTACTTCGTTCCAGATATCGATTGATTGTGCCTTTAGGATGCCACTTTACGCCGGGTTTATTTGGGTGTATGAGAGGTCTGTATGATATCAGCCTCCCCTTTATCCTTTAGCCATTTTGGCTCCTGCGTGTCAGTCTAATTTTCGCAGGTTTATAGTAACGACGCTTTCGGACGTGACTTCGTTTTCTATCCATGGACACTTGCTCAAGAGGGCGCCCGTTTAGACCCAGGCTTACTCCCTTTCATCCCCGCTTCACAGATTGATGACCAGTCGCTACTGTGGGGGACGTGCTTTCACGCGATACACCTCGCGGGATGGACTTTCACCACCATCGATATCTAGTTGTCAAGGTTCAATGCCCTTTGGGGGCTGTGTTCCCTGCCCCGCCTACGTTTCAGGAATTTTCCTTCTACTTTTGGCGGGAACGAATCGCACATCATGGCTATATCCATGCACACAATATAAGCCGTCTTGGCAGGACGGCGACTCAAGTCGCCGTGTCGTCTTTCATCCCCGCGCTAAAGCGACGGGGCTTTCAGACTCCCGCACTATTGTCGTAAGTAAGTAGTAGTAGGGGTCGAGAGTAGAGTCGCCTCTACCCCCTCCCATACAAAACCGTGCGTGACAGTTTCCCATCACACGGCTCCTAATCTGACTGCTCCGTTGTTAAGGATACAGCTTTGGCGTTGTCTAACGCCGTTTTATCATCGTGACAGTGGCGGTGTAGTAGTTGGAGATTCTTATATTCATCCTTTCCACCTTGGTTTCGAGGTATAATGTGGTCTACTTCAACTAAATCCGGTGGTACGAAATATTGTCCGCACCAGGTACACCTACCTTTTTGCTTTTTGAGTAGTTTTGCTACCCTATTTGGCGTTTCAATTGCTTGTCCTTTCCTGGTTGCCCAGTAAGTCCAATTTCCGTCGTATGGTGTTGCGTCAGGGCGTATTGGGGTGTGTCTAACATTTGGAGTCCAACTATGTTGCCATAATGTGAATCCATCCTTGGTCTTGAATAACCAGGATTCATGTCTCTCTTTCCCATTGCTAAGTTTAACCGTTCCTTTGTGGAAGTAGTTTCCTAGCTTTTCGTAACTTGCCTTTCCGCATCTTGATGCTGTCCATGCCCGTAACATTAACCAGATGGTAGGGGTCGAAAGGAAAGTCACCTTTCCCAACTCCCATTCAAAACCGTGCTTGAAAGTTTCCCTTCACACGGCTCCTGATGTGGATACCCTCTTTGTCAAAGGAACAAGGTTACTACCCCCTGCTTTATGACTTCAACTTTGGGAGCTATATGCTTGCGTTAGTCTTTAAACTCGCTTTCGCCATTAAACTCTTACTTATCGCAGTCTCTATATCCATATCGTGACTAGTGGGCATATCCCAACCATTACAGTTAGGCATTGGCTTTCAGTCACATCCCTTCCCCTTATGGGCTTGCGCTTACACTTTTCACTACTCTACGAGATGTACTCGCAGAGAGCCCAACAGGGGTTTCAACGTTCCGTATATATGGGCATTCCATCTTTAGATTTGTCCTATCCACCGGGGTACATTTTAAAGGTCTGTGTAGGTGATGACATAATTACCCTACTTTTCCCCTTGTCCTTTTGGACGCAGCGTATCAGCCTATTTCGCTGCTAACTAGTTACGGTGGTTCAAGCCAGACATTCGGTTTCCCTAATCATGGATGGTTGGCAGTGGTCGCCTCTGGTAGTAGGTTCTACTTCACGCCTTCCGTTCCCCGCTTCAATCCCAGATTTGTGATTTCTGAAACTGGGGGTGGCTACCGCCTTTACTCTTTCCCAAATCACCCCAAGTGGGTTGAAATACTCCTCCTTGTAGTATACTTGGAAGATAAAAGTGTATTCTGTGATTTCTTAAATGGGATTGACCCTGAGTTCCCTGCCTTGCTTAGATTCACAACTCCCTAAGCGTCGGGACATATATACAGTTGAGGGGTTAGACCGATACTGAGTAACCGTGTAAAGGTCTAATTGCCCTCTAGGAGGTTATTTCGGCATTGCAGCCTTATTTGACTCCTAAACGTTTCGCACTATGTGGTCTAGTTTAATGAAGGTCTCTGATGAGACAACCCCTGAATAGTAGTTTGACCATCCCCTTATGATTGGGTTTAGTTTTCTAATCAGGGCTGATTGAGGTGCTGTTTTATGTTGTTTGATTACACCTTTAATCACTTCTGTGTGGGCTTTAACTGCTTTGTTGCTGGGTTTGATGTGGGTTTTGAAACCCAACATTTTATGTGGGGTCTTGTTAAATAGGAAGCCTCCTTTTCTTCTTCCCCTACTTTTTCCAGATTTATATTTTCCTACTGGATATTGCCTGATATTGAATCCTAGAAAATCAAATCCTGGTTCTTCTGTTTTGCCGTTATACTCAATGGGATTGAGTGTATGGCAAATTCGAGTCTTTTCGGGTTTAATTTCTAGTCCTACAGGTTTTAACCATTCGGAGATTGCAGTTTTGCACTGTTCAATGATTTCTAGTGATGGAGATATTACTACAAAATCATCAGCGTATCTGATTATTGTGGCTTGCACCACATTTTTCTTCTTAGGATACATTGTTTTTATGAGCCTAACCATCCCATCCAGTGCGATGTTGGCTAGGAGTGGACTTATTACCCCTCCTTGGGGTGTCCCTGCTTCTGTATCCTTAAATACACCGTTATCTAGCACGCCTGCTTTGAGCCATGATTTCAGGTCTCTTTTTAGACTGCTTGGACAATGAATTTTGGACAGAAGGTAATCATGGTTTATTCGGTCAAAACATTTAGCTATATCTGCATCCAGAACATAATAACCTCCTTTGTTGATACTCTGAAAGATTCTGGATATTGCATCGTGAGCAGACTTTCCCGGTCTGAATCCATAGCTTGTGTCTTCAAATCTCGATTCCCATTCAGGTTCGAGAGCCGACTTAACCAAGGCTTGCCTTGCTCTATCTTGGATTGTGGGTATTCCTAGAGGGCGTTTTTCATCCCTACCAGGTTTTGGAATCCACACCCTTCGCAGTGGTTTTACTTTGAGATTTCCTTTAATATTCTCAACAAGTTTAAACCTTTGTCTTGGCGAGATTGCTCTCATTCCATCGACTCCAGCCGTTTTCTTGCCTTGATTATCTTGGGTCACTCGCCGTATTGCTAGTAGACGGGCATAATATGATTTGCACAATAGACGTTGCAACCTTCTCGCTTTTGCGTCCTGTCCCGATTTAGCTGCTTGAAATATCCTCTTTTGGAGCTTGAAAACTTTTCTCTGAACTTTCGCCCAGGGAATTTGTTTCCATACAAACGCACGTCTTGATTAGCTTTGATTTCTCAAACCCTTTCTTTAAACTCGCTTTCGTCATAGTAACTCCTACTAGACTCTATTCTTTACAGTCAAACCGTGACCCGTCTGCATATCCCTATCATTACAATAGGGCGTTGGCTTCTGGTCACATCTCACCCCCTAATAGGCTTACGTTTACACTTATCACTACTAACTATCTCGACCAGATAATCAGAGCCTAAAAGGGGTTATAACGTTCCGTTTATATGGGCATTCCATCTTTAGACTTGTCCTATCCACCGGGGTACTTTTAAAGGTCTGTGAAGATGGTATGTCGAAACCTCTTCTTTTCCCCTTATTCTTTTGAACGCAGCGTGTCAACCTATTTCGCTGCTTAATAGTTACGATGGTTCAAGTCGGAGCATTCAGATTTCCTTAGTCATGGATGGTTGGCAGTGGTCGGATTATTGGGAATAGGTTTCCCTCACGCCTTCCGTTCCCCGCTTTAATCCCAGGGTTGTGAATCCTAAAATTGGGGGTGGCTATCGCCGTTACTCTCAACGCAATTGTTAAGGAATCATTAGGATTTCTAGCTTTGCGTCTTTGACCTTGAGTTCCTTGCCTTGTTTGTATATTTTTATACCAAACGTAGGATATATAAACAGTTATGGGATGGTCAGGATACGAGTTCCTTATATTTCACCAAGGGGTGAAAGTCCCACTAGGAGGTTATTTCAGGCATTGCAGCCTTATTTGACTCCTAAACGTCTCGCACCGTTATGGTCGAAGGGAAAGTCACCTTTCCCAACTCCAATTCAAAACCGTGCTTGCGAGTTTCCCAGCACACGGCTCCTGATGTGGATACCCTCTTTGTCAAAGGAACAAGGTTACGACCCCCTGCTTTATGACTTCAACTTTGGGAGCTATATGCTTGCGTTAGTCTTTAAACTCGCTTTCGCCATTAAACTCTTACTTATCGCAGTCTCTATATCCACACCGTGACTAGTGGGCATATCCCAACCATTACAGTTAGGCATTGGCTTTCAGTCACATCCCTTCCCCTTATGAGCTTGCGCTTACACTTTTCACTACTCTACGAGATGTACTCGTAGAGAGCCCAACAGGGGTTTCAACGTTCCGTATATATGGGCATTCCATCTTTAGATTTGTCCTATCCACCGGGGTACATTTTAAAAGTCTGTGTAGGTGTTGATAACAGTACCCTACTTTTCCCCTTACTCTTTTGAGCGCAGCGTGTCAACCTATTTCGCTACTTAATACTTACGGTGGTTCAAGCCAGACATTTGGTTTCCCTAATCATGGATGGTTGGCAGTGGTCGGATTGGGAATAGGTTTCCCTTACGCCTTCCGTTCCCCGCTTCAATCCCAGATTTGTGATTTCTGAAACTGGGGGTGGCTATCGCCTTTACTCTTTCCCAAATCACCCCAAGTGGGTTAAATACTCCTCCTTATAGTATACTTGGAGGATAAATAGTGTATTCTGTGATTTCTTATATGGGATTGACCTTGAGTTCCCTGCCTTGCTTAGTCTATGCTTAGTCTATACTCTAAGCACTCTAAGCGTCGGGACATATATACAGTTAAGGGGTTAGACTGGTTGAAGGTCTAATTGCCCTCTAGGAGGTTATTTCAGGCATTGCAGCCTTATTTGACTCCTAAACGTCTCGCACGTCATATCTATTATAGCCTAGACCCAGCTACGATAACCGGTGGGGGGTTGCTACCAAGGCATCAGCAATTATCCCCCCACCGCACCCTACAGATAACTAGCGGTTTTTACGTTTCTTGGGAAAGGGCAAGTTTTGGGTAGTGTGAAAGTCTAGTTGGGTTTTGTAACTAAGGCGACGAGAAACCTGTTTGACTATCTTCTTGAGAAGGCTATCTCCGGTTTTCTGAATTAGCGCCCGCGACATATCCAAAATGAACTTGGGGAACTTCACCCCCACAGCCAGATCTAAATGCCATTTAGCCCCAGTCACGATCGCCGGACAATTTTCCGGTTCCACTTGGTATTTCTCACAGACCTCCTCAACCGACAGTTGCACCAGTTTCATAGTCGATTGAAAATCCACCTCATAACCAGGGGGAACATAATCAGGAATTGGTGTCGTGCGGATACGATAGATTCCAGCTTCGTCTGGGGGGACTAATTCCAAGCCGACTCTAGCTTCTACTTGATAGCCAAAAGCCCCGAAACGTCCAATAATTAGGGAATAGGAGTTTTCGCCAATGGGTTCGGTTTTCATCGGTTGCGCGCATCGACAAAACCAACCTTGGTGATGTCCCAGATATTCGGCTACCGTCTCCCAATCCGCAAACATCTCCATACAGTCGTCGTAGTCGGTGTGAAACCACATTTGTTCTGGTTGTTCTGTGGAGTCTTGTTGTTCTGGGTCGGAAGGCTGCATATCACGGGGGTTATTTAGGTCTGGCTCAGATGCTGCTACTGGCTGAGATCTAACGAAATTTTGTGGCATGATGGGTTCTGATACATTTACGCGACATTTTTCCGGTTGTTCCCGGACAATGCGACGATAGCACTATTACCCGTTAAGGTAACAGAGGCGGTATCCCGCAAAGCTTTTAGAAAGATTCCAAAAGCACCGTTCCAGTCCCGTGGTAGAGTCAACCCGCACTCAGGACATCGGAACACTTTTGAGCCACCTAGCTGGGAATGGACATGACCACAGTGAGTACAGGTTTTGCTGGTGTATTCTTCGGTCACATCTACAACTGTTCAGTTATTTCCGCGCTTATGTCTCAGGGTTAGTTTGAATCGATAATGCGCCCATGTCAGCATGGCGCGGGCAGTCTTAGACCTGATTAGACGCTTCACCTTGGCAACCATATTGGAAGTCTCGAAGGGGGGCAAAAAAATCAGGCTGTGTTATGGGATGGCCAGGGATGCGACCCAATCAACCAAGGGGTTGAAGTCCTCACCGGGTAGTCCCCACGCCCATTTCAGCTCGATTTCATACCCGAAGGTCTCGCACCATACTTGGTATTATACCGTATTGCCGTCAAATGTTAACCTAATTTGAGATTAAATCATGCTCCTCGAATATGCCATTTGCTTCTATCTACCAGAATGCCTTGTAGCTCGGTAAAACCGCTACAATAAATCTACCATTATTTTTTTAGGAAAAATGGCTGGCATTTCACTGGGTTGAGCATAGGTGTAACAGATGAAGGCATTTGTAGCAGGTGCGACAGGTCAAACAGGTCGCCGAATTGTCCAGGCTCTTTGTGAACGGCAAATCCCTGTCCGCGCTATGGTTAGAGATTTGCAGAAGGCTAAGGGTATGTTTCCCGAGCAAGTCGAGATTGTAGTCGGGGATGTATTGGACCCGAAAACTTTGGTAGATTGTATCGGTGATAGTACCGTGGTTTTGTGTGCAACGGGTGCGACTCCCAGTTTTGACTTCACGGGTCCCTATCGGGTGGATTACGAGGGGACTAAGAATTTGGTCAATGTTTCTAAGGATAAGGGAATTCAGCATTTTGTAATGGTCTCGTCGTTGTGTGTGTCACAGTTGTTTCACCCTCTCAATCTGTTCTGGTTGATTTTGCTGTGGAAGAAACAAGCTGAGGAGTATCTACAAAATAGCGGGTTGACTTATACTATTGTTAGGCCTGGGGGTTTGAAAAATGAGGAGACTGATTATCCCATTGTTATGGGAGCCCCGGATACTTTGTTTGATGGCAGTATTCCCCGGACTCAGGTGGCTCAAGTGTCTGTAGAGGCTTTATTTGTGCCAGAGGCTGGTAATAAAATTGTGGAAGTTGTCAGTAAACCGGGAGAACCACAAAACTCCCTCTCTCAGTTGTTCGCTAGTGTGCCTTAATGGTTGATTATGCACCAATCAAGATCCCCTAGAAGACGCGATCGCCGTGTGGTGCGATCGAAAACTATAGCTGGCGGCGATTTGACTCCTGAAATGATGCCATCACCATTGGCGGGGATGCCATATCGACGGACTCGGCGCAGAGGAGGGTTATTCAAACTTCTGTTACTGAGTTTTTTGCTACTCTGGGGGGTCGGTTGGCTATGGGGTCAGGTTGTTACCCGATTTGGTGAAGGTCGGGTGGCGATCGACCACCATCTTAGTAATGAATGGCCACCGTTAGTCATGCGCGGAGGTGATCCTTACATTAGATCTCTTATGCGGACGATTTCAGCCAGTGAGTCTAATTATCCGCGACCCTATCATGTCATTTACGGTGGCAAGTATGTCTCAGATTTGAGTCACCACCCCGATCGCTGTGTTACCATTGTTGCTGGACCCAATCAAGGTAAATGCACCACGGCGGCCGGACGTTACCAGTTTTTATCATCTACCTGGGAACAGATGGCCGATCGCTACCATCCCAAACCTGCCAGATTTTGGTATTGGCATCCCTATAGTTTTGAGCCAGAATATCAAGACCTAGTAGTTTATCGTTGGTTATTGGATCAGGATTTTTGGGGTGTCGATATTTCCCGAATGTTACAAGAGGGACGACTCAATGAAGTTTTGAAGTTGCTCTCAGGAACTTGGACCAGTTTAGGATATGGGATTGAGGATAATATGATGACCAGTTCCCTCCCCAGGGTTTATGAACAAGTCCTGCAAGAGGAACTCTATCTCTCGGAGTAAAAGCACATCCATTTCATCCCCAGAGTTAGATCCATTCGCTTTCATCCCCGCATCCCTTCCCTTTAGGTGGGTGTCGGGATGACAGCCAGGCGGTTGCCAGTCAGGCTCAGAGTTATTATCATAAGAAGTATTGGTGCGAGACGTTTAGGAGTGAAATAAGGCTGCAATGCCTGAAATAACCTCCTAGAGGGAGATAAACTAACTCGACCAGTTTACCCCTTAACTGTATATATGTCCCAACGCTTAGAAGTCGTGACTCTAAGCAAGGCAGGGAACTCAAGGTCAATCCCATTTTAAGAAATCGCAATGTACCATCCAAGTATTACCTAGGAGGAGTATTATAACTCACTTGGGGCGATTATGGGAAAGAGTAAAGGCGATAGCCACCCCAAGTTTCAGAAATCACAAATCTGGGATTGAAGCGGGGAACGGAAGGCGTGAGGGAAAACCCATTCCCAAAATCCGACCACTGCCAACCATCCATGATTAGGGAAACCGAATGTCTGGCTTGAACCATCGTAATTATGAAGCAGCGAAATAGGTTGACACGCTGCGTCCAAAAGGACAAGGGGAAAAGTAGGAGGCTCAATTTACTACCTACACAGACCTTTAAAGATACCCCGGTGGATAGGACAAATCTAAAGATGGAATGCCCATATATACGGAACGTTTAAACCCCTATTGGGCTCTCTACGAGTACATCTCGTAGAGTAGTAAAAAGTGTAAGCGTATGCCCATAAGGGGAAGGGATGTGACTGAAAGCTAATGCCTAACTGTAATGGTTGGGATATGCCCACTAGTCACGGTGTGGATATAGAGACTGCGACAAGTAGGAGTGCTTATGACCAGAGCGAGTTTAAAGACTACGTAGTGTATATAGCTCCCAAAGTTGAAGTTATAAAGCAGGGGGTAGTAACCCTGTTCCTACTGACAATAGGGTATCCACATCAGGAGCCGTGTGATGCGAAAGTATCAAGCACGGTTTTGAATGGGAGTTGGGGAAGGCGACTTCCCTTTCGACCCCTACCAGCGACAGTGTGGCGACTGGGAGGGTAGACAATCCGCCACGATCAACCCAGTGCTGCTAGTTTATTATTGGGAAATTTTTACCAAAATGCTTGACATCATACCCAACTATTGATAAACTCAAAATGGTGGGACTATGAGCAAGCATAGCTGTTTTTTAGTAGACGTCAGCACCCCCGGCTGAAGCACGGGGGCTTCGTGCCCCCCTTTCAGGTAGCTGACCAGCTATAGCCTTAACTGGCTCCGTTCAGAGCAAGAGTTAAAGTTCCTACCCTGGAATGCGTGCTAGTTCCAGGCTCATGAACCGAATCGTTAAACATCTCTAAGGGGTTCAGGACGTGCGATTTGGATAGTACCGACTCTGAACATTGGCGTTCGCGCAGCGTGCGCGTTAGCGCAAGCGCAAACATTACCCCACAAGGGAGTCGGAGCCAACCATAGCTCCATGGAGGGGCAACCATACCCCTCCACCCCGCAAGGGGGTGCTGGCGGCTAAAGCCGCTTGAGTCGGTTTTCCTCTCCGTGATAAATCACGGAGCTTCCAACCCTCCCAGGAGTTTTACGTGAAGTGAATCGCCTGTATATCCTGGTTTTCCCAAGGCGATTTGTAGGTGTCAATTGTGCTGTTTATACTTTCCTGTTATGGTGCGATCGAAAGATGCCTCCACGTCTGATTTTTCAGATTGTGCCATACTCATAAACTTCCGGCTATGGCCATGTTTTTTCCGATTTCAGTGTATCTAAACACATCAATATGATGTTTGATAAATCATCTGGTCGGGTCGGGTTGTAGTGAAATTAGCAAGGTTTACTAAATATCATGAAAACCAAAATTCTGGCTCTCAAAAAGCGAATTCAAGCCATTATTGACCCCCATAAAAGCCAGGAAGACAGAGAGCGTGATGCCGCTAAATACTTAATAATATCACAGCCGAATAGTGGTAGAACTTGGCTGCGGGTAATGATTGGAAATGTCTTCCAATCGTTATCAGGCTTGAATAATATAGACCCTGAAAATATTTCCTATTTTGCCGAATTAAGTCCTAAAATTCCTTATGTAAAAGCAGTCCACGAGCGATTTAATAATCATCCAGAGGATTACCGAGACAAGAACATAATTTTATTAGTTCGAGATCCCAGAGATGCTGTGATATCTAACTATTTTCTGAAAACCAAGAGAGATAAAAGTCCTAAATGGATTCAGAAGAGTTTATCTGAATTCATTCGCGAAGGGTATTATCTGGACGACTTCATCGCTTTATGTAATGCCTGGAAGGGATATCATGATCTACCTAAATCATTTTTGCTATTACGATATGAGGATATCCGTCAAGAAACTCAGAGAGAGTTGACAAAAGTCATGAAATTCTTGGGTTTACAAGTTAGTGACAGCTTGATTCAAGAAGCAGTCAAACGGGCATCATTTGAGCAAATGAGAGAGAAAGAAACTCAGAGAAAGTTGCCAAACGAAACCCATCCCAATATCGATCAAGAATCCTTAAAAGTCAGAGAAGCAAAGGTCGGAGGGTATCAAGATAAGATCTCACTAGAGGACATCGATTTTATCGAGAAAAAACTTGCTCAGGAGTTAGACCCCAATTATGGTTATAATTACTTTACAAAACAACACAAATGATAACTACCTTCAACTCTAATCTATAGTAAGATGGGATATATAGCCATAGTAGGGACAAATCATGATTAACCGTGATAAAGATTTTTGTTTTTGTACCTTGGCTCTGGGTGAAAAGTACCGACGGTTAGTGAAACAACTGGCTCAGGATATCCAACAGTATTCTCCAGGAACTTCATTAGTCGTTTATACAGACTTACCGGAAGATTTAAGGGATCAAAACAATATTTTAGCGTTTCCTCATCAGTCTCAGGGTGTCCTCTACTGTTTCCACGATCGCCGTTTCGTAATTGAAAAGGCTTTGTCATTATTTCGGGTTGCTATTCATATTGATGCCGATACAACAATTATTGAAGAAGTGCCGGAAATAGATTGGCAGCCTGGAATCACATCTGGCCAAGGTAAATTCCAAAATATTATCGGCCATCTTGATGCGAAAGAGAAATATCTGGGAGAAAAAATACCGAAAGAACGAGAAGCTTTTCACAAAATAGCCTCCAAACTAGGGATTTCCTTAGAGAATACCTTTTGGATTCAAGAAGCTCTGTATATTGTGGCGAGGGATGAAGGCAGAGAAAAAGAGTTTATTAAACAGTGGGGTAGAATTGGCAGATATTTGGAATTGAGACAAATTCATCGAGGAGATGGAAATGCGATCGGTTTAGCGGCTGCTAAGGTGGGATGGACTGTTAATACCCACGGTTTTCAAGATTTAATTAAAGTGAGGAGACACCTGGATGCTTCTAAAGACCCAACGGAAAAACTGCCTAATTCTCAACTTAAAACCATGGGAGACGAACTTAAATTTAAACTGAAGTACCACTCAAGGTTAAACTTGGCTCGCATTAAAGCCTTGAAAGATTGGGAATTTTATTATGGTTAGAATCTGCCAACTTGTCTTTACTAATAAGGAAAAATAAATGGATATTTCCCAACCAGAAATTATTAAGGAAGAGCTGCATCAGGCTTTAGGAAACGTAGGAAGTTTTGAAAAATGTGCATTGCTTAACTACCCCAATTATGGCAATATAGGAGACCATTTAATTTGGCTAGGAGCAATTTTGTATCTAACTGACGTGGTTGGCTGTACCATCAACCATGTCGCAGTTCAGAATTTATCAAAAGGTCAGATTGAGCCAAAGCTCGACAAACAATCTCCTCTAATCTTTACGGGTGGAGGGAATTTAAACGATATTTATAAACATATAAATTTTTATGAAGAGATTATTTCGGAGTATGGCGATCGCCCAATAATTATCCTACCCCAAAGCATTTATTTTACGGAGCAGGAACGTTTAAATAAGGTCGCTAATATATTTAACTCCCACCCCAATCTAACCATATTTGCGCGAGAAAATTACAGTTACAATATCGCTCTTGAATATTTCCATAGCTGTCGAGTTTTCTTAGCTCCCGATATGGCTTTTCAACTGGTTAATATGCCAGGTTTACCAAACAAAAATCATCGTTCTAATTCTATCCTGTACCATTGTCGAACTGGGAAAGAGTTAAACAAAGACTCAGCGCCAAAAACCCTGAATTTGCCGAATGTGGTGACACAGGATTGGGCATCCTACGAGTATCAAGGTACTCCCAGTGCTTTATCGTTGAAAGGCTTAACCACTCTCATTCAACAAGGTAGATTAAAGGAATGGTTTTCTCGGCAACAGTGGAAGTTATTCCATCCCTACGTTGTCAAATTTCAGCAAATGGATAACCCATCTTGGCACTTGAACTCCTGGAAATTTATGCATGATGGAGTTTATCAGTTTAAACCTCACGGTTTAGTAATTACCAACCGTCTCCACGGTCATATACTTGGCATTTTATTAGAAATTCCCCACGTTTTTTTAGCCAATTCTTACTATAAAAATCAATCATTTTATGAAACTTGGACTCACGAAATTCCCTTTTGTAAATTTGTTCAAGATGCCTCAGATGTCGAAAATGCTGCTAGAGAAATATTGAAAATATATCCGATTTAACTTAGAATGCATGGATGAATGAACCAAAGTTTCAGAGGCAATTGCATTGATAATTAGTTTTTACTGCCCAATGATTTCCAAACATTTTTTCACTTGTTCAGACTCATTTTTAATAAATGCGTCTGGACGCTGATATTGGTTGAAAATTTTCTCCATCCGGTCTAGTCCAATCTCTCCCAGGACATCGACCCTTCTTTCCTGTGGTAATACCCCAGTTTTCTGAAGATAGTTGTCAATTTTAGAGCCAGATTTTTGGATACCTATATTGGGAACTCCTAAAATATCAGCAATGATAATGGAGTGCAGTCGGTTTCCGAGGTGAAAGTCCATTTCACTTAAAATTTTGATAAATTCTTGCGGTTCTTGCCATGAATGTAATTGGCAATTTTTCTCTGGCAGATACTTCCTCAAAAATTCATGAAACCGATTGTCATTTGTTTCGTCTCCCACATGACTGGGAAGTAAATGAATAACTGAGTTATATTTTTCAATAACTGGAATCAACTGTTTGGCATAAAACTCCCCTCTTCCTTCTCCCCACCAATATTTACCAGAAAATGATATATTTTTGAATTCAGACCTATTTTTTGTCGCGATAAATGGTTCGTAAAAACTGAGTTCTAAAAAAGCCAAATCTCCTCCCAAACAAATAAATTGTGTATTCTTAAAATTATTTAAAGCCAGTTCATAAGAATATTTATCTCTCAGGTAGAGCAAATAGCACTTGTCAAATAACTGGTAGCTTTCGGAATTACTCCCTTCCAAACCCACTCCCAAAAAACCAAAGCCTTTGCCCATTAATTTGGATAAGGTTTTCAGCCTCAATAAATTTTTAGGGGGGCTACTTCCAATATTTAATGTACCCCCTCCCCAAAAGATATAATCACTGCGTAAAATCAATCCCAGCTTCTTTAATTTGGGCAAGTTTGATTCGGAAAAATAAATAACTTTTTCGCTAATTTTGGGGTAATAATCTTCCTTGCATAAAACGAAAACTTTGCCGACGTTAGATTGGCAGGAAAAATAATTGGTTAGCTGTTTGACAAACAAATCATCGCCGATATTTCTTTGTCCGTAATATCCGATTAGCAGGATGTTCATTGGCTTCTGTTCTTGGTTTTGCATGGGAAACCTTAATTTTGATGCCGACTGGGGACCAAATTATGATAAACCCCGTTTAATTTTACGGATTTTTGAGATGACGCGATCGCTTATTTTAGCGATCGCATTCTTAAGGTTCCTCTGTACCTGAACCAACCAACTCGGTGGCTTCAACTGAGGACGGTCTGACGGTGATTTCAAATATCGATAATGCAAAAACACATCCTGATAAGGAATTTTGACATCCTCACCACCGCAAAGCTGAGTAAACTTACCAGCAGATATGCTCATAAAATGAATGTAAGTAATTTTCTGACCTTTATCATAAAGCACGTTATCCACGACATCAAAAGTAGAAGACCAGTGGCTTCCGGTGGCTTGTTCTAAATTATGGTAGGCAAAATTGTAGAAAGAAATACCACTCCGAGAAACCATGTAATTATAAAGGGGTTGATCCGAGCCTCGTAACGACAAAACTTCGGCATCACCGGATTTCAAGTAATTAAGTAACTCGGCTATTTTTGCGGGGTTAAAAACTTCTTTTTTTGAAGCAAACCATCCCGCACAAAAAATCTGAGATTTAGCTTTTTCTAAGCCGATAACTTTGTCCAAAATCTCGATTTTTTCGGGATTATAAATATAGTGCATCTCAGATTTATATTGAAAATCATTGACCACCCAATCATAATCATTGAGTTTCTGATAAATTGGATCAACTGAGTTCATTAATAGGGTGTCTGCATCCATATAAATGAATTTATCAAAAGGCCCATCAAAACTGCATAACTTTCTGACAAAATTAACCCGACGAACTTCAGGTTTGCCCTGCTCTTTCCAAACCTTTTGGGCGGTTTGATTGGCTTTCCAGGCTTGAGTCATAAAGTCTTCCCAAAAAGCAATTGATTCTTGATTGTCAAACAAAGTGACATGGCTACGTTTACCCACTTCCGCACGAATTTTATCTAACTGATTATTGTAAGGAATAATACATACAGGTAGTTCTCGACCTCCATTGACTTCAATGCTATTTAGTAAAGCAACGAGTTGGTCGTAAACGACATCATTGGCAAAAGTATAGATACCGTCTGTCATAGATTTAGTCCTTGTCTAGGTCTAGTTTTTTAGGGTTTTAGAAAAGAAAATAAGCGGCCGAGTTTCCTCTGCCATGCTGGTTTACCTTCATGGAGATAACGATAATATTCCCAGATATCCCAATAGTTTTGCCCAGGATTTAAGGGAGTACCTGCCCAGTGAAGGTACTTTAAAGGTTTCTCCTTATCATACAGGATATGGTTCCGCTCCTGAAAGTGTTTAGAACCGGCCCAACTCCCGACATCTCCTCCGGGACGCTTGACCAAATTACCACGTTTGGGAATATGTTTGAGTACCAGATAGTTAAAAATTGGCTGGTCGGTGACACCCTGTGTAAAGTCAAAATACTCCCGGTGTTGGGAGCATTCCTGCAAGGTGTGGTATAGTTTATCTAAGGTAATTGCACCCTTTTTAGATGCCCAAAAACCGCTGTTAAAGACATCTTCTAAATCTGTTTCACTGAAGATATTTTTTTCGATAACGACGGGGGAAAAAATATTCCGCAATTTTTCGCCAGCGTGATGATAGTCACAGCAGAAAAAATCGACCTCGGATAAATAATCGAGGTTAGCTGCAATGTCTTCAAAAACAATAATATCAGTGTCAATATAAAGGAAATCTTGTAGCGGCCCAAACCAGACGGCCAGCTTTCGCATTTTATTGGGGAGTTTGAGAAAATCTCTGTCAAAAATTGCTCCCACTTTTTGGGTTAATTCTTCGAGGAATTCTAAGTTAGGAAATAGCTGCACATCATGGAGACGATTTAAGGTGTTAAAAACTTGATGATATTCCTCATTAAAGGGAATCATCACCACGGGAACACTCTGATTATGGCGACGAATGCTATTCAGGAGGGCGATCGCATTTTCCTGGACGCGATCGTTGGCGACAATATAAATTCCTCGGGTCATACATTCTCCTATTGTTAACGAGTTAATTTCAATTTTCTGAGAATTCGTTTGATCAAACCCTGGCGGGTTTCTGAATTCTCAGTTTTGGGGGGTGTGGTAAACACTGGACGCTGCTCCGGTTCGTGGAGATAGCGATAGTGCAGAAACACATCCCGATATGGAAAACCAAGATTTTCACCCGCACAAACCCGAGAAATTAACTGAGGTTGAACGCCGATATAATGGATGTAAGTGAGTCGATTGCCTTTATCATACAAGATGTGGTCTCGTTCTTCAAAATGTTTGGAAGTGGCGCTGCACCCGGTCTTTTGTGAGTCTGGCAAACCTTTGGCAAAATTGTAGCTGGGAATTCCAGAACCCATGACCATATAATTTAGCAAGGGCTGTTCCCCCGCCCCCGGATAGAGAATCTCATACTCTCCCGCTTTTAACTTCGATAACAGCTCGTTTCTGGTTGCTTCGTCAAATACCCCGCGCTTAGAACCGTAGAAACCGGAACAGAATATTTCTGAATCGATCCTCTGTTTGTCAAAAACTTCTGGCAATTTGGGGGACTGTAAGTTATAGATTTTAGTCGGATCTGTGAACTGAAAATCATACACTACCCAGTCATACTCTTGTAACTTGTCGAACACGGGATCTAAAGAGTTCATGACCAGGGTATCGGCATCCATATAAATGAATTGGTCAAAAGGACCATCGAAGGCACAAAACCGCCGATGAGCGCCATATAATCTAAATTTCTCTTTATTCAGTCTTTCAGGAGCCGCCGCAGCCATAAAACTATCCCAACGCTGGATTGATTCCTTATCATCGTAAAGGGTGACGTTAGGTCGCTTGGCAATTTCGGCGGCAATTTTTTCGATGCGATCATCAAATGGATAGATACAAACGGGGGTTTCTGGACCCAAAATTGCATCTATACTGTTGAGAAGTCCTACTAACTGATCATAAACAACATCGTTACCTAGACTGCAAATACCACGCATAATTCTGACCTCCTTAAAATCGCGAGTTGGGTTCAAGTTGATGACAATAACTTATTCTGATATTCTTGATATTTTAACCTTAACCACTGATTGGCGGGTAGTTCTATCATAAAGGTGATAGCAGATGCCAAAGCTATAGACAAAATGATGGCTAGGATAATACTTAGGTTAGGATTAAAACCATATTGGTAAAGTTGTCTAATCAAGGCATAGCCGATATTTTGGTGGATTAGGTATAAGCTATAAGAAATAGTGCCTAAAAAAATTAACGGCTGCAACCTGAGCCATTTCAAATAACCCTGAGTTCCCAAATATAGTAACACTATAAAACTGGCTACTATAATAGTTGTAGACCAAGAATTTTCCCAGGGATAAGCAAACCTTTGGGCCAAAACACAAATCATAATTATCAGGAATCTATGAATCGAAAAACCTTGCTTATTCACCTTGTAAATCATTAATCCTGCGATAAATAAATGTGCATATTTAATGATAATTAGTTCGCGTACTATACTTTTTAAGTTAGAAATTATTCCCATTGATAAATAATCAAGGTTGTTTAAAGTTGAACTACCCATTAAAAAATAATTATTTGCTTCTAAGTAATTTTCACTATATGAAAATTCAAATCCTCGGCTTGCCATATAAGTTTTAATCGAATAAAATAAAGTTAATGCTAACCATCCAGATACGACTACTTCTACGCGCTTTAAAAGTCTCAGTTTGTAGATGAGTAACATCATTATATAAAAACAAATTTCAATTCTGAGAGTCCAATATACCTTATCTACATTGGGAACATTAAATAACCATTGAAACATTGTCAGATTTAATAAAGCGTCTGAGAAGCTGACTTGTAGATCTGGTAATTGAGCGATCGCTGTAATTGTAAATGTCAAAATAATCCCCACCCAGTAAGCCGGATACAGTCGAGAAAAGCGCTTGATTATAAAGTCTAAACAGCTTTTCGTTCTTTCCAGGGTAATCAAAATCACAAAACCACTGACAATAAAGAAAAACTCAACTCCATGTCGTCCCAATCCCCAATAAAACCAGACTTGATCGGAATGCCCATACAGTGTACTATACTGACTGGTGTAATGAAATAAGACCACACTTAATGCTGCGATTCCTCGCAGCACATCCAACTCCCACAATCTTTGAGAATTTTTGGTATTTCCCTCTTGAGAATTATTAGCCATTGAGTTGCTCCATGCTTAATGATTTTTGGCAAAATTGTCCAACCAAGCGAGTAAGTTAAGCTTGTGCAAAATAATTTGTCTAGCTTCGGCGATCGCCTCTCTAGCTTCATACCAAGCATCAGCAGTAGCAGTCACCTCCTTAATGTATTCTAACCCTTTTTCATCCAGGCTTGGCAATCTCAGAAAACTTCCAGGTGGTAATAACTTATCGGCCGCCGGTCCTCCATAATAAATTGGCAAACACCAAGCCAACAAAGAATCCCAGAGCTTTTCACTCACATATAAATCATTGTCAGCATAATTTTCAATCGCTAAATTATAGTAGTAAGGTGCCATACCCTGCCATTTATTACTTAGTTGTCCTCGATAGTTGGAGGCGGGAGGCAACTGGCGGCCATACAAATCAAACTCCACATTTACTTCTTGCATTAGTCCTAAAAAATTCAACCTCTGCTGATGGTTTTCACTGCGATTAATTCCCGAAGTAATCCAAGAACAAAAAAGCTCTTTGGTGGGTGGTTCCATTTCATTAAGTTCTCGAAAGGAATTATGATGATACCAAATGGCTGGCATATAATCAGGAACTGGAGCAAAGTTATCTGGTCCAGAAACATAATCACAATACAATTCAGCCTGCCGGTAGTTATATTGAGTTCTTTCAACGACTTTACTTAAAGGCGGTTCTCGGAGCAGATAAATCATGCGTTCTTTAGGAACACCCCTAAATTTTTCCCTGATATCGGGTGCTGGTTGCTGTGGTTTAACCAAGTCTCGCAGGCGATCGCGCCAGGAAGTTTTTTGACGAGGCTTAGGAAAATCAAATTGATACAGGAGTAAGAAATCAGGATGTGGATGAGTTGACTGGATCGCGATATTTCCCCATCTGCCAAAATGATCAGGGGTTTGTTGCCACAACCAATCTGTTTGATTGGCGTTTGGGTAACTGGTAATCATACCAACAATTTGGGGTTCCATTTTGATTTTACCTATGATTAATTAACTAACTCTGGTCGCATTGATTCATCGACATAACTGAGAATTTTCGTGATTCGATTTTCACAAGAAAACTGAGTAGCAAACTCAATAGTTTCTGGATATCCTCCCGTCTTTCTAGGATAGGTTGACAAAACTTTTTCAATACACTCAGCGAAAACGGTGGGATGGTCTGGTTCACACCATCCCACCGCAATATTTGATGACTTAAATTCCCTTAACGGGGGAATTTCGCTGGCGGCAATGGGGGTTCCTGATGCTAGATAATCAAAAAACTTTAAAGGAGATGTAAAAGTTGCTGCCTCAGTCATGAGATGAGGGTGAGCTAAAACATCAGCTGCTTGCAGTAAACTGGCGAGTTGATCTTGAGGGAGAAAACCCAGAAATACAGCATTATCAACTTGATTATCTTTGGCTTTTGTTTGGTACTCTAGTACCTGAGATTGATTACCTCCAGCAAATGCGAATTGAATTTTGGGTAATTTTTTAGCCACATCAATGAGCAGATCCACACCTTTAAAAGGATAAAGTCCCCCCGAGTAAACAACTAGATGGTTGCGTTCATTTGGGATAAGTTTTTTTCGCCATTCTTCGGCTTCTTGATCATGTCTACATATAAATAGGTGATTAAAACCGTTATGAAGTTTGATAGTTTTTTCGGGAGGCATACCGTTAGCAATCAAATTATCTTTAACAGTATCTGCTACTGTAACCGCTATTTGAAACCAGGGAGATCTAACAATTTCTGGCGGAAATTTTTTCTGATCATAATGGTGTTGTTCGTAGATGACTGGTAATCTATGTTTAATAGCAGCTTTAGCGAAATTCCAATCTCGAGTATGAACAATTTTAGTATCAGGTTTGATATGAACAGGCAAGTAGTATTTTGATACAACAGTGCTAGAGTTTGTCCATTTACCACCCCACTTGGCATTCACAGGCCACGGCATGGGTAAGGGAGAGACTTTGAGGTATTCTTGTATATTATATTGTTCAATCAGTTGTGGCTCTGGCTTTTGGGGATTAAAGGGTCGCATCAACCCAATTGGGTTAAAAGTGGACTTTTGGGGACTCATATAAGCCAAAACAGTTTGGTAGCCCAAATTTGCCGCGGCATTCGCCGAATGAACCACTTGAACTAAACTCGCTACGTTGGGTTGAGGGAGAGTCTTTTGAGTAAAAAATAGGTAATGTTTAGCCATTGAAAATTTATTCCTTAATTTGAGGATGATTCTTGCCTTTTACTTAGCCGAAGTTTAACACTTTGTTCGATAAACTCTAAACTTTCCAGAATGTGGGTAGCCGAATGATAAGACTCATTTAAGAGTTCTTCGCGTTCTTCGGGTTCATCGATCATATCCTCTGACAGTAATTGCAAGAAACCAATCATGGGATTGAGACGAGTCCGAACATCGTAGGAACTCTTGATAATTGCTTGATCGCGTTCGGCTTCGTCGGCAAACTGCAAAGTGTAGAGGCGGGCATATTTTCCCCCTTGAGCTAGTAGTTCATCATGGCTGCCGACTTCAGCTACTTTTCCTTCATCTAAAACGGCAATTTGATCAGCTTTTTGAATAGTGGAAAGACGGTGAGCAATCACTAAAGTTGTCCGTTCTCTGCTGAGTTCTTCAATCGCTTCTTGAACCAGCCTTTCTGAGACTGTATCCAATGCACTGGTGGCTTCATCTAGGATAAGTATATCGGGATTTTGTAGCAAAGCTCTAGCAATGGCTAGTCGTTGTCTTTGACCTCCCGATAATAACACACCGCGATCGCCAATCTGGGTATCCCAGCCCTGGGGCAAATTTTCAATAAATTCATAAGCATTGGCTCGTTTAGCTGCATCAATGATTTGTTCTTCTGTGGCCTCTGGCTTGGCATAAGCTAAATTGTAGCGAACTGAGGCATTAAATAAAAATGTATCCTGGCTCACAATTCCCATAGCCTTTCGGATGCTTTTTATCTCAAAATCGCGCAAATCTTTTCCATCTATCATCACCGCACCCTGACTCGGATCATAAAACCGAGGGAGTAGGGATGCTAAGGTTGATTTTCCTGAACCAGAGCCCCCAACCAAGGCCAAGGTAGTTCCCCGTGGCAAGTGCAAATCGATATTTTTTAAGACCATATCTTTATGCCCTGGATAAGCAAAAGAGATTTGATTAAAATGAATTTCCTTCTCTAAACGCTTAAATTCTTGCTCACCATTCTTCATAAAACTTTTGTTATCCTGTCTTAAAAAGTCATGCACAATTTCTACGGATGCCGATTTATTGGCTGCTTGACTTCGGGAGCTATTTAACCCGGAAATTAGGGGAAGAGTTCTAAATAGTACAAATAAATAGGTGAGCAGAACGGTTGCCAATGATGATACTTGTTCTTGCAAAAATATCCTGCCGATCATCACTAACAAAAGAATCACTAAAATATTAACGACTTCATTGATGGGTCCAATAGCTGCTGAGTTTACCTGCTCCTCAAAATCCGCTTTTTCGCGATCGCGAATTAACTGGCTAACTTGTTCATATTCCTGTTCTTCATTACCGGTAGATTTTACCAATCTAATACCATTAAGTATTTCTAATAGTTTAATTGAATATCCTCTTGATAGTTCTGACAATTTTTTACCAAATCTTTTAGAACGATTAACTATTACCTGATTAATGGCTGTAACGAATAAAAGCAAAACTGTAGCTACCAATGTCAGTTGCCAGGAAATTGCCAACAGCATCGCCACAAATACTAAAATTGTAATCGATGTTATGAGCATCCCAATGTATGTGCTAATGGTACTTGATGCTCTACTGATTTCACCCCCTAATCTGTTGACGATATCCCCCACCTTCATTTGAGAGTAATAGTCCAAATCTACATTCAGTAATAACCGTAAGCCTGACTCTCTCATGTCAGCGGTTAAAGCACGAGTTAACGCACTGGAAGCCAAACTTTTGACATAGTTAGTTAAATTTTTTAAAATAATCGCTAGTAAAATAGCTCCTGTCATTAAGGGTAGACGGTATATTTCTGGCACTGAGTCAAATGGAGACATGATATTTTGAATCAATGCTGGGGCATCTTTTAGGTTAGCTTGCACCCCTAATATATTGAGAATAATCGGGACAATCAAGGTCGTACTGACCCCATTAAATATGGCTCCTGAAAATCCCAGAATGACGATAACTACAATTCTGACCGGGTATTTTCTAGCAAAATTTAACAGTAATTTTTCCGATGACATAAATTATTCCCCTTTTTAAAATTTACATGACTTGATCAATCACATTAGACAGAACATTTGCCATCGCCTCAATACTGTACAATTCTACACATCTTTTTCTAGCCTGTAATCCTCTATCATTAGCAACGTGTAAATCTTGAAATATCAGTTGGAGTGTGTCAGCAATTTGTTCAGGAGAGTTCGGTTCGACCAAATACCCAGTATCTCCTAAAATTTCGGGAATGTCACCAACTCGGCTCGCCAAGACAGGTTTAGCCATAGACATTCCATCGGTCAGCTTCAGGGGAAACTGCGCCCTAGTCGCCGGGTGATCGCGCTGGGGAACCACAATAACATGGGCGGCGGCAACGATCTCCGGCATCCTTTCGGCTGGAAAGTTTGGCAATTTGATAATCCAGCGTCCCCACGTTTCCATGAGTATATCATCATAATTATCATAGGGGCTACCCCCAACAATTACCAACTTGAAATCCGACTGGTCAATCAGATCGAGAGCCATCAATACATCTTCTACCCCTTTATAGGGTCTGGGAGCGCCGGGAAACATTAGTATTTTATATTCGCTGAGGTGATAACGACTTCTACTCATCTCGGGATTATATTTGCTCGGATCGAATAAAGTCGTATCTTTGCCATTGGGCAAATATACACCACCAAAGCGATTTTGAATAAACTTAGTATTGACAGTCACGGCATCACTATAGGACACTAATTTCTCCATCAACTTTAAATAGAAACGATAGTCTGGATTCCTGAGAACCCCATCTTTCTTCAAGATATCTTTGGCTAATTGCTTCGGATTTGGGCTATACTTCCAGTCATCCCCTCCCTGCCAACTGAGTTCCCAGTCATCTATATCTAACACTAAGGGGCGACGACTCATGACTTTTTTAATTAGAGAAATACCGAAGCTGCTGCTTCTGGGTTTAACCGCATAAATGATATCTCCATCAACTTTTTCAAGAATTTTTGGGGATGCGGATATGAAATTTTGATAATTATCATCTACGGCTACGGAGAAAATAGAAACATCAAAAGCTGGAGTCACATAAATATTTTTACCTTCTACCAAAAAACCCAGAATTTCTACTTGATAATTTAGCATTTTTAAAGCTTGGGCGAGCAAAAAAGACCTCACCACTCCAGCCCCCGACATTTCTGGGCTGATGATCGAAATTTTCAATTTTTTGAAATCATGGGGTTGGACTTTCATACTTTTTTTTGACTTTCATGAATTTTGAGTGAATCAATTATACAATTGGGTTCTCTAATTTTAATTCAACACTTTTTGATAAAGTACAACCATTTCTTTACTAACTTCTTTCATCGTCCGGACTGGCTTTATAGACTGACTTAATTGGTGGACTACATCTCGCCTCACAGCGAGATAGGCAATGGCTTCTTGCCAAGCTTCTACAGTGACGGGAACCAGCCAACCATCGATGCCGTGACGGACTAATTCAGCAATTCCACCTTGTTTGGAACCGATAACTGGAGTCCCCACAGCCAAAGCTTCGAGAACGACAAGAGGCCCCGTTTCCAACCACTGGGAAGGTACGGCCAAGAGATCCAATTGTGCCAAAGCCTTTGGAACGTCTTCCCTCGCAAGTTGATCGGCTATTTTAATTCGGGAGTCGGTAGATGCCAAAGCCATCACTTTTTCTCGATTCGCCAGATCTTGTTTACTTCCACCCATACCATGAATAATCAGTTCTACCGGACAATTTGGTGGCAGGCGATGTACTGCTTCTGCCAACATTTGCGCTCCTTTAGTATCCTGCCAACGTCCTAAAAAGCCGATTTTTAATTTTTTTTCTTGGCTCTGCTTTTTTTCAAAATTTCTATTAAAATTCGAGACTCCTTGGCGACACAAAACAATTTTTTCTCTGGCAAAACCGTTCGCAATTAAGCCGTCATAAATCCACTGGCAAGGCGCAATAACCAGGTCTGAAAGCTCGAACATTCTGTGCAGTTTTTTTTGATGATTTATAACTTTTGGAGGTGTACCTATTGTCCTTCCTAACTGCTGCAATCGAACCGAACTCGAAGTTTTTAATTGAGTTTGAAAATTCGTGGCTAAAGACGAGGGCACTCGACTTAATCCTTGTATTGCCCAATTCGGCACTTTTGCCGGCAATCCCAAGCATTGACTACAGCGCACGTCTTGAATTTTTCCATCACAGGGATGTTGGCCATGTAGCATCATAGTACCCCTAAGACATAAGGGTTCTGGCATATGAATGGTCACTAAAGTTTTTAAACCGTTTTCCTTAGCACAATTAAGGTGGTGTACTCCACAGCCGAATCGCCAAGAGTGCTGGTGGTATATATCTGATTTATGGTCGGCTAACCACGATGAAAAATAGTTGAAACCGGTTGGAGGTTCGAGTTCGTAAAGTTGTGCCTGAGTCGGATTTGGAAATAAAGGATAACGATAAACGGAAATGTTATTATGTTGGTAGCTCTGCTCCTTTGTTCCATTTAGGGAAGCACCAACAACACTTTCTATTCCTAGGGATCGCAACTCTTGCACCAAACCATCAACATAGACCTCTGTACCACCGGAACTCTGGGGAAAATACCAACTTAGACTGTGGATGACTTTCATATTGAATCAATCAAACAGTTTATGGGTCTATTTATGGTTCTAACCATCGAGACAAGTCTTTGGAAATCAACCTTTCTAAATTCATAATATCTGACCGATAGATATCTAAGAGTTTTTTTTCTGACTTGGGGCTGGAGTGGAGGCTGACCTAAATTTGTCTGTTTGAGTCCCTCCCGAATCCTTTCCCTCAAGCTGATAGGTAAAAAATTTTTAACCATAGATTTAATGATATTGGGTTCACTCCCAAAATTATGGAAGGTCTGGTTTTTAGGAACTTTTGCCTTTAGTTTTCCCACATTTATTTTCTTTGACAAGTCCGGCTTGAATGTTTTGTCTACACACAAAAAATCAAAAATAGTTACAAGAAACTTTTCTGGATTTTTCCGGTAGTCTTCATAAATAAAAATTCCAATTTGTTCAGGAGCAAATATATCGAAATATCGTTGAAGCTGCTGGTAATCAAATCCAGCCTGTTGATAATGCCACAAATATTCCCAATTGTTGTCAATGCGCTGTGGTTCCGCTTCCAGAGCCACTTCCAAATCATGAATCGGCTCACTGTAATCCCGAATGAGATGCAAAAAACTCGAATAAGCCCTATCTACTGGGTTGCGAAGTACAGTGATGAGTTTAACGTTTGGAATGTAATGCTTGATTCTTTCCGGTACTTTCGGATGGTAAAGATACCAAGCTGATTTTTCACCAATTGCTATTTCCTCAGAAACATCTTGAAATTGAGCTTGGTAATCATCTAGGCTGGTAACAGCCCGTCGCATCAAAGAAATGTCGCCAATTCCTTGAAAGTTCAATTTCTGGTTCTCAAATGCAAAAAAGTGCATTTCTTCAGCATAACTCATGTAAATCTGTGGATGCTGCTTGAGATAATATTCTAAAGAACTGGTTCCTGACTTCGCAGCACCGATAATAAGAAAATTTGGCATTGTCATTGGAGCTGCTGTTATCCTCACTTCAATTTTTACATCTTCACTTCTGTAACTCGCCAACTCAATTTGAGGTTAACCCAGAAATTCCCAAATGTCACGATCGCGATCGCACCCAATTTACCCCTATAGGCATTTAAGCCCAACAGAGAAACTAACCAGTTGAACATTATCACCTTCCATGCTAACTTAACCAGAGCAATTTAACCAAATTTTAATAATATTTTAACTGTTTGACGAAGATCGGACTGTGGGCAAGACCAATCCCGAAAAGTCCATTGATCATTTCTGAGACAATTATTGCTGCCTCAATCATCGCCAAGTAATTCTTAACATTATATGAACCATTCCTCGGAATCATGCGCTCTCAATCTATAGGACTTTTTCTATCACACCAGATAAAACATTAGCCATAGCTTCAATGCTGTAAAACTCTTTACATCTTTCCCTGGCTTTTAATGCTCTGTTATTAGCTGCTTCTAAATCGGAAAAGATTAATTGTAACGTATCCGCAATTTGTTCAGGTGAACTAGGATCAACTAAGTAACCTGTATCCCCTAAAATTTCAGGAATATCGCCAACACGAGCAGCTAACACAGGTTTAGCCATTGCCATTCCGTCTGTAAGTTTTAAAGGAAACTGAGCTCGAGACCTGGGAGTATCTCTTTGAGGAACCACAATAATATGGGCAGCAGCTACAATTTCCGGCATAACAGCAGGTGGAGACTTGGGAAGTTTGATAATCCATCGCCCCCATTTTTCTGTCAATTGCTGATCATAGTCGTCATAAGGACTACCACCAACAATTACTAATCTGATATCTGACTGATTTAAGATGTCCAATGCTGTTAAAACATCTTGTACCCCTTTAGAATAGGTGGGAGCGCCGGGAAACATTAGGATGCGATAATTACTGAGACCATATTTCTCACGACTATTTTCTGGATTGTACAGAGACGGGTCAAACAGTGCGGTATCTTTACCATTAGGTAGGTAAATCCCACCAAAGCGATCGTGTAGAAACTGGGTGTGGATAGTGACAGCATCAGCCTTAGCCACTAACTTTTCTGCCCATCTTAGATATATTGAATGATCGGTGTTGTGCAATGCTCCACCGGGTTCCAATATATCCTTTAATAATTGAAATACAGAGGGTTTATATTGATACTCATCACCACCACTCCAACTTAACTCCCAATCATCTATATCTACAATTACTGGACAGCCACTTTTGATTTTGTGCAGTAAAGCTATACCTAATGTAGGTAGTTTGGACTTATAAACATAAATAATATCTCCAGTAATGTGACTAAAAAATTTGGGTACTGAAGCCAAAAACCTGGGATAGGACGGATGAGTGGGGATGGCAATGATTGGCACATCTGGACTAGAGCTTAACCCTTCTTTATCTCGGCGAGAGAAACCAACGATTTCCACCTCACAGCCTATTTTTTTGAGGGCTTTAGCCAACAAAAATGGTCGCACAGCACCACCCCACCGGCCTGCACCTTGGGAGGATAAATCGCTAACAATTATGGAAACTTTCATTCTTATTAATTACCTCCTTCAGAGCATTTGCGACTTTGATAAAATTTACTAATTAATTAACGGATTTAGGTATGATTTTTGCTGGGGATTTTTTCAAATCATGTTAAAGGTGGTCTGGGTCTAAATAACATAAGTCTTGGGTATGAAAATTGATCTATTGTTTCCATAAATATGGGGCTTGACTCCTAACTCGAATTGGCAAATTTATGGTTTGACCTCTGTAACTCGCCAACTCAATTTGAGGTTAACCCAGAAATTCCAAAATGTCACGATCGCGATCGCACCCAATTTAGCCATATAGGCATTTAAGCCCAACACCGAAACCAACAGGTTGAGTATGATTACATTCAATCCTAACCCCATCAGGCAAATCAGATTAAATTTTAACAATCTTTTAAGTCTTCGATGACCGCCAGACTGTTGGCGAGACAAATCCCGAAAAGTCCATTGATCATTCCAGATAAAGTTATTGATAATCGCCATTTCCGCCGATAGCACTGCACTTAGGGTCAGGGGTAAACCCCAGCCATCTAATAACAGATAAAAGATAGCCATATCGACAAATAAGCCACTAAACCCGACCACTGCAAATCTGACAAACCGACCCACTGGCCAATTATCGATCCGCAATCTTAGCAAATGCTGTAAATACTCAAAATACTGCCTACTGGTAACTTTACTATACCCCTCCTGACGTTCTTGGAACACATAGCCGACTTCCTGAATGTTAGCAATTCTCCCCCGACCCAATACCTCAATCAAAATCTTGTATCCCACGGGGTTGAGGTCGATATTAGCCAGGGTATCGCGCCGCAGCATAAAATAACCACTCATAGGATCAGAAACCCGACCCACTACCCCGGGTAAAATCATCAACCCCAGCATTTGTGCGCCACGAGACAAAATCCGTCGCGCCAAACTCCAATCACTGACCCCACCCCCAGAAACATGACGACTAGCGACAGCTAAATCAGCCCCACACTGGATTTGCGACCACAATTGTAGTATGGTGTCTAGGGGGTGTTGTAGGTCAGCATCAATGACAGCTAAAATCTCACCCAACGCCACCTGCCAGCCTCTAATTACGGCGGTTGATAGACCCCTTTCTCCTCGGCGGCGCATAACCCGCAACTGGGGATAATAAGTAGCTATGTTGGTGGCGACTTCCCAAGTCCGATCGGGGCTATCATCGTCAATTACAATCAACTCATACTGTCTAGGAATGACTTGATCTAATAACCCGGTGAGGCGATCAATCAAGATGGGTATATTTTGGCTTTCCCGAAAAGTGGGAATAGCTACGGACAGCAGAATTGACGGACGATCCAAATCCGTTGGTTGTGGAACTTCTCCAGAAATCCTTAACGGACCTTCGGGAACAGGTAAAAGACCATAAATCTCTGGGGTGCAAGTATTGACAACTTTACCATTGTGTGGCTTCATGTCACCACAACCGGAACCGGAACCGGAACTAGAAAAGGGATACATCCAGGACTCCCACACCAAATATAAGCCTAATTACCATAAGGTATTTATTGACGCATTTCAAGTTTCATAGTCGATCGCCTATAAAAGGAACACCCCCACAAGCGATCGCCACTCCGTAGGTTACAGCAACCCATAAAGCCATTTAATCAGTTCTGGTGCGCGTTTAACCCCTTCAAAACGGTCTACCGGTTGACCATTTTTAAAAAATATCAAAGTTGGGAGAGCTTCTATTTGATAATCCGAGGCAATTTTAGGATATTTATCGGTGTCAATTTTGACGATTTGGATTTGTTCTTTCATCTCTTGGTTAACTTCCTGCAAAATCGGAGCCATCATTTGACAGGGACCGCACCAAGTGGCGTAAAAGTCCACCAAAACAGGGACTTCGGAACTCTCAAGAAGTTCCTGAAAATTCTGAAACTGCTTTTTAACTGCCATAATCCCCATGAATTAGCTATTGCTCAATTTCCCATTATATATCGCTGTACCTCAAACCCCATTCCCCTTATCATAATTGAGTTGGAAGTTAACTGGAAAGGAAAAATCCCGATGGAAATGTTACCAGAATCAATGCAGCAGTTAAAACAGCAGGTGGCCTTAGTAACTGGTGCATCTAGGGGTATTGGTTCAGCGATCGCATTAGAACTGGCCCAACAAGGGGCTAAAGTAGTTGTCAACTATGCCAGTTCTAGCACAGCCGCCGAGAAAGTAGTAGCGGAAATTACCGAAGCCGGAGGAGAGGCGCGCGCCATGAAAGCGGACGTATCCCAAGCCGAGGAAGTAGATCAGCTAATCAAAGATATTGTAGACCAGTGTGGTGGCATCAATATCCTAGTCAACAACGCTGGTATCACCCGCGACACCCTATTGTTGAGGATGAAACCCTCCGACTGGGAAGCCGTAATCAACCTTAACCTAACCGGAGTGTTTCTATGCTGTCGCGCGGTAGCTAAAATCATGCTGAAAGCGCGATCGGGTAGGATCATCAATATTGCTTCCGTGGCGGGTCAAATGGGGAACCCCGGTCAAGCCAACTACAGCGCCGCCAAAGCCGGAGTCATAGGTTTAACCAAAACCCTAGCCAAAGAATTTGCGACTCGGGGAGTGTTAGTTAATGCCGTCGCCCCGGGTTTTATAGCCACAGACATGACCAAAGACTTAAAAAACACCGAAGAGATCCTGAAATTTATTCCCCTAGGTCGTTACGGTGAACCCAAAGAAGTCGCCGGGTTAGTCAGATTTTTGGCTGCTGACCCCGCCGCCGCCTATATCACGGGTCAGGTTATCAATGTTGATGGTGGCATGGTCATGGCTTAGACCTCTAACCACAGGACTAATAACTTGGGACTGTCCCCACCCCAATTTGGTACGGTTTCCACGAATTAGCACTCGTACACCATGAGTGCTAAATTGACTATTTGGAGAGCTAAATTAGGTGTAATATGGCGAAAATCGTAGCCTTTGACGAAGAATCACGGCGAGCGATCGAGCGGGGAGTCAACGCCCTAGCAGACGCAGTTCGTGTTACCCTCGGTCCAAGAGGTCGCAATGTACTGATAGAGAAAAAATTTGGCGTACCGGATATTGTCAGTGATGGAATTACCGTAGCCAAAGCGATCGAATTAGGAGATCCCCTAGAAAATACAGGCGCGCGGTTAATTCAAGAAGTAGCAGCGAAAACCAATGATGTGGCTGGAGATGGTACTACCACAGCAGCAGTTTTGGCTCAAGCCATGATACAGGAAGGCTTGAAGAATGTGGCGGCGGGTGCGAACCCCGTGGCTTTGCGGCGGGGAATTGATAAAACCGTTCAGTATCTGGTCAAAGAAATTGAATCCTTAGCTAAACCCGTCGAAGGAAGTGCGATCGAACAGGTAGCCACAGTTTCCGCCGGGAATGATAAGGAAGTGGGAGAGATGATCGCCCTAGCCATGGACAAAGTGACCAAAGACGGAGTAATCACCGTTGAGGAGTCCAAGTCCCTAACCACCGAATTAGAAGTTGTGGAAGGGATGCAAATCGATCGCGGTTATATTTCCCCCTACTTCATCACCGATAGCGAACGGATGACAGTAGAGTTAGACAATGCTCGTGTCCTGATCACCGATAAAAAAATCAGTGCCATTCAGGATATTGTTTCCGTCCTGGAAAAAGTCGCCCGTTCTGGTCAACCCCTGCTCATTATAGCCGAAGACATCGACGGGGAAGCCCTAGCCACCTTAGTTGTCAACAAAGCCCGGGGTGTGTTGAATGTAGCCGCTATTAAAGCCCCTGGTTTCGGCGAACGTCGGAAAGCCATGCTCCAAGATATTGCCATTCTTACCGGGGGTCAGTTGATTTCCGAAGAAATTGGCTTAAACTTGGAAACAGCCACCGTAGAGATGCTAGGAACAGCCACTAAAGTCACAATTAACAAGGACTCCACCACCATTGTTTCTGGTTCCGGTCATCAAGGTGAGATCCAACAGCGGGTCGAACAATTGCGTAAGCAACTGGCAGAAACTGATTCCGAATATGATCAGGAAAAACTGCAAGAACGTATTGCTAAGTTAGCTGGCGGTGTGGCGGTCATTAAAGTTGGTGCGGCTACCGAAACTGAACTGAAATCCCGTAAACTTCGTATTGAAGATGCTCTGAATGCCACTAAAGCTGCTGTGGATGAGGGAATTGTTCCCGGTGGCGGTACAACCTTAATTCACTTGGTCAAAAAGGTAGAGCAACTGGCTGCAACTTTCAGCATAGAAGAGGAAAAGCTGGGAGCTAAAATTGTGGCACGAGCTTTGGAAGCACCTCTGCGTCAAATTGCTAATAATTCAGGGGTTGAGGGTTCTGTAATTGTTGAACAAGTCCGTAACAGTGACTCTAATATTGGTTACAATGCTTTAACGGGTAACTTTGAAGACTTGATTGTGGCAGGAATTTTAGACCCAGCCAAGGTGGTTCGCTCTTCCCTGCAAAATGCTGGCTCAATTGCGGGAATGGTGATTACCACTGAGGTTCTCGTGGTTGAGAAGCCTGAGCCTAAACCAGCAATGCCAGATATGGACGGCATGGGTGGTATGGGTGGTATGGGTGGTATGGGTGGCATGGGTGGCATGGGTGGCATGGGAATGATGTAATTCCTGCCCATCAACCTATAACCTATATCCTCAGTTCATCGAATAGGGAGTCTTGCGGCTATTGGAGGACTCCCTCTCCTCCTTGTCAACTATTTGGTTTCAGCCTGGGAGTACATCCAAGCCTAGGGGTAAGTTTAGGGAAATGGTGGTTTGTTGGTTAGATTCGCTTTCAATTCTCCACTGGCCGCCATGCAGTTCTACAATACATTTAATAATACTTAGTCCTAGTCCTGAGCCTTGCTGTTCGTACAGTTTTCGCTCAAATTGTACGTGAGCGCCAATTTTACTGATTTGTTCCGGGGTCATACCTCGACCGCGATCGCTTATTTTTAGTAATAAAAATTCCTCACCTACTTGACTAATTACCTGAATTGGTGTACCGGGTTCCGAAAATTTACAGGCATTATCAATCAATTCTACTACCACTTTTTCAAGCTGGTTAGCTGCCATCTGTACCGTGGCATTTTCTAGGTCAAATTCTAGGTCTGTCTCCCTTTGGTGTTCTTGGGCTTGTTGGGTGGCGGCTTTGATAATAACTGATTGGCTGTCTTTGACCTGAATGGATCGGAGCGATCGCACTTTTTCTACATTTAAACCGATAATTTCTAAATCTGCATATAGCAAAAAATTGATGATTAAACGATAGAGGCGGCGACCGGAAATCCGAATATCTTGCAAAATTTCCTTGATTTCATCCGGTTCAAATAAGTCTAAATTTGAGAGTAGTAACTCCGTATTACTGATGATGCCATTTAGGGGAGTTCGTAATTCATGAGGGAGGGAATGGGTGATATTTTCCCGTAATTCCCGGATCTGTATTTCCGATTGCTGTTTGATTAAAGACTGTTTTTCTAATCTGATGGCGATCGCTGTTAACAATTCTTCCATAGAACAGGGTTTAGTTAGGTAATCATCCGCTCCTAAATTCATCCCCTCCCGTAAATCATCGCGATCGGCTTTAGCCGTTAAAAATATAAACGGAATTGTCGCCGTTTCCATATGGGATCTTAACTCCTTTAATACTCCATAACCATCTAACTCAGGCATCATCACATCACAGAGAATTAAATCCGGTAAATGTTTGTGAGCCTGTTCTACACCCAACTTGCCATTCTCAGCCGAGATCACATCAAAATCTTCTATCTCCAGTAATTCTACCAAATTCTCCCGAATTGTCTCTTCATCCTCAATTACTAAAACTTTAGCCATATTAATTCTGCTTTCGTTTATTCTAATTTTGTACCTATACCTAGATCGGTTAAATCAGTTAATAGGTTCAATTATGCCATATTTAGATATTTAGGAAACCTCTGTGATTGGCAAAATCACTGTAAATGTGGTTCCCTGTCCTAATTCACTGTCAACAGTAATCTCTCCTCCATGCAAATCTACAGCTTGCTTAACAATAGATAATCCTAATCCTGTACCTTTGATGTTTCCGACATTAGAACCACGTTCAAAGGCTTGAAATAGCTTTTGTTTATACTCTGGTGGTAAACCTATACCCGCATCCTTAATCCGAAAAATTATCTGATTTTCTTGGCGAATAACATCAAAATTAATCACCCCACCATCGGGAGAATATTTGATAGCATTGGATAATAAATTAGCTAGAATATGACCCAGCAATTTGTCATCTAACATGATCGGATCATCTAAATCTCCCGAGGTTCTTAATTCGAGTTTGTGTTGGTCATTCACTTGCACCATTAACTGGTCTATTAAGAGTTGGATCAACTTGACCACATTAACTAACTTAGGAGCAAAAGTCAATTTTCCCGAACTAGACTTACTTAATGTTAAGACATCTTCTAGTAATTGATTCATACTATTAATTGATGACTGGATTCGCTGAAAATGTTTAAGTTTTTTCTGCTCATCTAGTTTCGAGTCATATTTAGCTAACAAATCCGTAGACATTTGAATAGAAGTTAGAGGGTTTTTTAAATCATGGGATGCTATGGATAACAGTCGTGTTTTTTCAGCTTCTAACTCCTGAAATAAATTCAGAGATTCCTTGACTTGTACTTCCTGCTCATATCTCTTTAATGCCATGCGAATAGCTGCATGAACTTCTCGCTCCTTAAAAGGCTTTAAAAGATAACCATAAGACCCAGTAGATTCAGCTCTTTCTAGGGTACTATCATCAGCATAAGCCGTCAGGTAAATTACCGGAGTTCCATATTGTTCATGAATTTTAGCGGCGGTTTCAATACCATCCATATCCCCTTTAATAACAATATCCATTAATACTAAATCAGGGTTAGTTTCCGCCACTTTGGCGATCGCCGCTAGTCCCGAAGAAACAATCCCCACTACAGTATATCCCAAAGACTTGAGTTTTCTGGCCAATCCTTTAGCAATTAATAACTCATCCTCGACAATCAGAATTTGGACAGTGTTCATGGTATTGCACCTAGTTGGTTTGGTATGCTGAAAATTATCGTAATTATACAAAATTGATCACCATTATTGATGTTCTCATATAACAACTTAATAATTTCAATATCTTTGTCTATAGGACAATTCCGAGAAAATCAGTTTAAATGCTGTTCCCTCGGTTACGTCCAATAGTTCTAAGTTTCCTTCTATCTGCTCAGTCAGGGTCCAGATCAACTCCATTCCTAGGGATTCCACATTGCGAATATCTAGTCCTTCTGGAATACCGACCCCATTATCCCGGATAATCAAAGTAATAATACCAAGATCATCTTGATGAAGTTCTAACCCAAGTTTACCAGGACGTTCATCGACAAAGGCGTGTTTAAAAGCATTAGATATCAGCTCATTGACAATTAAACTACAAGGGTTAGCTGTTTCCAGGTTAAGTTCAACGGATTCTATATCTAATTCTAAGTCAACTGTGTGAGCTTCTGTCCCGTAAGAGTCAAATAGTTGCTCAACTAAATCATTGAGATAGTCGCCAAAGTTAATCCTATCCAGACCTGTTGACTTATATAGTTTTTCGTGAATCAGAGCCATAGATTGAATGCGTTGTTGGCTATCTGACAAAAGTTTGATTACTTCTGGGTTGTCCGTGTAATCCGATTGAAACTCTAATAAATTGGAAACTACCAGCAAGTTATTTTTCACTCGGTGGTGAATTTCTTTCAGCAAAATTTCTTTTTCTTTAAGGGAGTTCATTAATTGTTCTTCAGCGTGTTGGCGTTCGATCGCCGTTGCTAAAACATTAGCTACACTTTGCAGAAAGTGTACATCCTCCTGCACAAATTCTCTAGTTTCGGTCGTATAAACCCCCAAAATGCCATAATAGGAATTTTGGCTTTCAATGGGAATACTGATCCCATTAATATGGGGAAACTGATAAATATTTGACGACGGTTCTATTCCTAGGTTAAGGTGGTGGCTAGGAGAGGGTGTAGTTGATGATGATTCAGGTAAAATAAATGAGTAAACCTGGTGATATTTGTCAGTTTTTAAGCGATGATTATGGGTGTGTTGATGGTTAGCGATCGCCACCGTCAGGCGATCGGGTTCAGACACCCGTATTTCTAATAACTTACAATAATCCACCTGTAAACATCGACCCACCATCCCGACAATATCCTGAATTAATATTTCCGAGTCAATACCCAAGAGAGCTTTTTGTCCAACTTCAGCTACCATAGCCTGCTGATAAGCCTTAGTCGCAATTTCCGCCTCAATTTTTTGTCGCTCCGCAATTTCAACTCGCAACTTTTCGTTAGTTTCTTGTAGTTGAGATGTTCGCTGTTCCACCAGCATTTCTAAGTCTTGGTTCAATTCTTGCAGAGATTTTTCAGCGGATTTTAGTTCACTAATATCAGTGAGAGTTCCCACAAAACCAACTATTTCATCATCATCATTTAGCTCAGGAACAGCTTGGGAAAAAACCCAAACTACCTGGCCTTCACCATGACAAAAACGATATTCTAACTGAAACATTTGATGATTATTAACGCATTTATTCCATTCATTAATTACCCGCTCTCGGTCATCAGGATGAAGCCTTTTAGTCCAACCATGCCCAAACATTTCCATGACTGAACAGCCAACCAAATCACATCCACGCTCATTGATATAGACAAATTTACCTTCAGCATCAGTCCGAAATATCCCCACCGGAGAAATATCTGTAAGAGTCGCATAGCGAGCCTCACTTTCCCGCAAAGCCTCCTCAACCTGACAACGTTCAATTTCTAATAACTCCCGTTCCGTCACATCTTGAACTAATGACAAAATCGATATAACCTGATGGGACTCATCCCGTAATACTAAGTTATACCATTCACAGTAGATTACTCTCCCGTCTTTGGTATAGTTACGATTCTTACAAATATTTTTATTGGTTTTGTCTCCGAGTAAATCACCGATAACTGTTTCTACTAATTGTAGGTCTTCTTCAAAAACAATTGGCCATTCTCCCCAATGAATACCTATGATTTCTTCAGCCTTCCACCCAAAGATTTTTTCCGCTTGCTTTCCCCAATATTGTACCTTAAATTCTGGGTCCCATTCAATCACAGCTAGAGGAGAATTTTCCACGTGCGATCGCATTTTATTATGAGCTTTTAATAACTCTTTTTTTGACTGTTGTTGTTCCTCCAAGTACCTGGTAAGCATTTGATTAGTTTTTTGCAGTTCAAGGGTACGTTCTTGTACCCGTTGTTCCAATTCCGCCGTCAGACTTTTTAAAGCTGATTCAGCTCGCTTATTTTCAGTAATATCACGAGCAACCCAAGCTACAGATTCCGAGGAAATGGGGGAGATATTTGCCGAAAACCACAAGCAATCACCTTCCACATTCAGATGATATTCAAAATTTATAATTCTCCCCGTTTGCAAACATTGATTAACTTTTTCTCTAAAAATATTGTCCGGGTAATCAGGAGAAAATAGCTGCCGAGTTTGGTTAATTATTGGAGATGTATTACCCTCGTATTTTGTACCTAGGTATTCATGATTATTTTGCCGGGACTTGCGGGGAGTCTGAATCGAATTGGTGCGAGTATTAATAATCAGGATAATATCAGTCAAAGCATCAAAAAATGTCAGAAGATTCGGTTCACCAGTTCGCAATTTTTGTTCAATCATGCGGATGATACCCCGTTGACTGATTTCCCCCTGTAGTTGGGCATTGGTATTTTGTAATTTAGCCTTAAATTGTGCCAGTTGCTGTTGCAGCTTAGTGGGGCTAATTCTACTGAGAATATCATGGTTAGGATGGGAATCAACAAGTTTTTCTATCACCCGATACTCAGGAATTATTCCAGTTAAATAATCTTTCTCATCTAGAACTGGGATATAGTGAATTTTATGGGTTTTTAATTTTTGAATAATTGCATAAATGTCCAGCTCATCTGCTTCTCGCCAGACCACAGGGGGTTGTCTCATCACTTCAGACACAACCAAGTCCCCCGGATTTTCCCCCGCACCAATTAGCTGCACCACGTCCCTTTCCGTCCACATACCCACCAATTTCCCATCTTCCACCACCAGTACACAACTGTTAGGGGGGAAGTTTTCTGTTCCCCACTGGTCTGAGGGCTCCTGACTCATTAAAGCCATGACCTCCATGAGGGAGGTATTAGGAACAACCGTTAGGGGGTCTCTATGGATGATGTCGTTTAAAGTTGGACTGGACATAAGCCAAGGGTTAATCGTGGGTGTAGACATTGATTCCCCTACTCTCCTTGATCAGATATTAGGATTAATAACATAACAACTTATCACAGTTTCAGCGGTTCCGATCAAGTCAAAGCCATTGACAATCAACAGTTGAACCTGTTAGTTAAGTTATATAGAGTATCTTGTGACTGATTTTTATGATTAATTAACCATTGGGATAATTGATAGCTTAATCAAATTTATGATAGTAGAATCAACAACCTTTCATCGAAGGGGGATGAGCAATTTTTCTGATTTTGATAGATTTTGAGCCTCCCTTAATTTGTTGGTAAATCTTGATTTTTCCTAGAGACTTTTTAGCAAAGTTAAGTTATGCTCAAACTACAAACAAACTTGAGCAATAGGTTTCATGAAAACCAAATCTTGGTCTTTAATGGCAGGTATAGCTGTGACCGCATTTTCTTGGGGAATTGTCCCAGCTTGGGCGGAAAATTGGATTTTTATGGGTGAGGCTGCCACCGGGGAAGATGTATATGTAGATGCTGATAGTATTTCACGGAACCGGGAAGGGCTGAGATTTATTTATAGCATTGGTGAAGAAACCATCTATGCAATAGCTTACTGTGACTCACGCACCTGGTATGTCAGCGGTTACGATGAAGTATATTCCCCAAACAGTCACGCTACCTCTGATATGATTGATTATGTCTGTTCCCAGGAATAACCAGTCTCAGTAATCTTTTAACCACAATTTAACTATCCATGGGGAGTCAATAAACCGGAGATTTATTACTGCGGGTATAGTACCAAAGTATAACCCTTGGAAATCCTCAAATATGGATTATATAAAGGCTATCAATTGAGTAACTGGTGAAATGGGCGGGATGTCCGTTGCTGTATATGCCGCCCTATTTTTAAGATTAAGCTAAACCAGCGGCTTGAATTGTCTGCATAAGCCTGTCGATATTGATGACAATATTAATATTTTTGCCGATAAGTTTCGGTTCATTTTCCGGCAAATTATCTCCTAATATAGGATAATATTCCAGTTCACAAATACCACTCAATAATCGATAAATTGACGGACAATAATCTGGGGATAAGATTTCAATAACTGTAGTACCAGTTTGACAGAAAGCTAAATTAGTTAGTCCCGCACCGTGGGGACTAATAATCACTTCGGAAGTAGCGAAAAGTTCCGCTTGTTGTTCAAGAGTCATTGATTCTAATTGTACTGGTTTAATATTAAACTGTGTTAGGCATTCTATCACCTGGGAATTATTCAAGACCTGGCGAGATTGTGCTAAGGTGCGATCTATATAAATTCGCTGTTTAGTATCCCCCAGACTCGGACAAAAAGTGTGTTTGAGAAAATCACAATTCCACTGGCTAATTTGTAAGCCTCGGTGGGATGAAAGGTTAGGAGTTGGGATAATTATTTGCGCGGCTTTCAGATGATTGATATCTTTATTGCTGATGATTTTTTTGGGTGGAATTTTTAGGGTCTCTAAAGCCTGTTTCTGGTAAGGTGTCTCCCAAGCATTTACCACAAATTTATCAATTGAGTTCAGGTCAATTCCCGCAGCTTCTAATAAATGAAAACGGGCGATAATATCTAACATCCAGTGAAAATATCCCGCCCCAAAACGCACGGATAAAAAAGCAACCACACCATCAATTTCTTCGGGTGGCGGTAGGTGTTCGGATACGGCGACAAACTCCGCCCCACCACTAGCTAAATCAGTGACTAATTTGCCATCATCTGTGAAAACTGCACTGGTCGCCATATCTCCCCACACGCGCCCATTTTCCACAATAGCCACGCCGAAATCTCCGGTTGATATCTGACAGGTTGTAAATGTTTCGGGAAGGTTGGTAATTAAAATATTAGCGGGTTTAATCTCAATAGTCTTAGCTGGGTATATGAGGATATATTGAACACTAGGATGGGTTGGGCTGGTTGTGGTTTTTTCTGATAAATTAGGCAATATTTCTCGGATAAATTTTGATGATAATTTTTTGAAGTTTAGGGCATTATTGGCATCCTCAATTAAACCTCTATGGGCTAATATTTGGGCAAAATGATGATAGGCTTTGAGCAAGTCTGGCTTCCGTTTTAATCCCTCTATACATAGGTCTTGTAATTCTTGCCAACGTTGCTTTTCGGTTAACAGTTGTGCGAGAATCTCATAAAGCCATATTAACTCTGGTTTCAGTTCGATCGCTTTTTGATAAGCCGCGATCGCCTCATCAATATGACCTGCTAATTTCAGTGCGTGACCTAATTTTTGATGTAACCAAGAAAGTTGAGGATTGAGTGTAATGGCTTGGCGATAATTAGCGATCGCTTCTTCAATTTCTCCCGTTTCTAGTAAGCTATCTCCTAAACTCATATACAGCCAATCTACATCAGGTTTTAAAGCGATCGCCTGACCACAGACCGGAATTAATTCCGACCATTTTTCCTGAGTTTTCAAAACTTGGGCTAGTCCATAATAATAGTAAAACTGGTTCGGGTTAATTTCGATAGCCTTTTGATAGCATTTCACCGCCTCTTCCCACCTTTCCTGTTGTTTAAAAATTCCCCCTAAATGATGATAAAATACATCCGATTGATTAGGATAATTGACAATTGCTTTTTGATAAATAGCGATCGCCTTTTCTAATTGCTGTTGCTGTTGTAACTGATTCCCAAAATTCAGATAATCTTGAAAACTCACCGGGTCAGCACTTAACAAAATAGCTTTACACCAATATTCTGTCGCCCTTTCTGGCTGACCACATTGGGTAAACACCTTAGCCAAATTACGATAGAACCCCGCCATATTAGGGCGAATTTCCAGAGCCTTTTCATAGGCATTTATCGCCTCATTCCAGCGTTTATTTTGGGCGTAAAGACTTCCTAAATTAGCATAAACTTCCGCCATATTAGGCGCGATTTTCAAAGCACTATGATAACAAGACTCCGCCGCCAGAAAATCCCCTTGTAACTGTCTTATCGTCCCCAAAGTTTTATAAGACAACGCAAAATTAGGGTCGATTTTTAACGCTTGTTCACAACAGTTAATCGACTCCCCCCAATTTCTTTCATTTAAATAGGAAACCGCTTTTTCATTGAGTCGGATAACTTCCGGTTGCACATTTTCATAATTTGACATTTTACAGTCACTCCCATTTAATCAAAATTTAACCTTGTCCATCTGTGCAAATACCACTATTATAAACCCAGTTTATGGATTTTAGCCAGAGCCTTTTCAGCCGCCTTTTTACTAGCCTCTTTTTTACTGGAACCTTTACCCTCTCCATAAACCTTACCCTGAACCATAACCTGGACAGTGAACTGTTTTTTGTGGTCGGCTCCTTCCTCCTTAATTGTTTCATATTCTGGTGTAATTGGACCTATATTTTTTTGCACCCATTCCTGTAATCTATTTTTCGAGTCCGCCGCCACTTTCCCCGAATTACCTTGAGACTGGGAAGTAATTTCAGCTATCACCGAATCGAACAAAGGTTGTAAAAAATCCTGTACTTTCTTCATCCCAGAATCCAAAAAATAAGCCCCAATCATCGCCTCAAACGTATTGCTTAATAAGGAAGGATTTAGCGCCGCCCCTTTCCCTAATCTGATATATTGTTGTAGGGCTAATTTTTCCGCAAACTTAGCCAACTGCTTATTTTCCACCAAAGCCGATCGCAACTTAGTTAAATCACCTTCATTCCTGACACTTTTATACTTATTATAAAGATACTCCCCCGATATAAAATTTAACACCGAATCCCCCAAAAACTCCAACAATTCATTATCCCGCTTAACTTCCTTCGGGTGTTCATATAGATAGGAACTGTGAGTTAAAGCGTGATTGAGTAAATCCACATTTTGAAAAGGTATTTTTTTCAGCAATTTCGATAATTCTCGCCGCAGTTTTTTTTCTCGGTCAGGATCCATATTTTGGTCTTCGATAATTTTACTTAACATAATCTCCTGATGTTGTTTTAATTGATTAATTATGGAGTTTTCAGCCTGAAAAGCCGTCAACAGCAGCACCATGTTATCTATAGCACGTTCCGTATATCGGTGAGAAAATTCATTCCCATGAGCCCAGTTATTCCTAAGTTGAATTAACTCAAATATTATCCCCCTATGTTGATTATCCACATTTTCATTGTTTTTAAAAATACTATCCCATTTATTCGATATAACTTGCAGTAATGCTCCGATATCTTGAGATAGCCTCTCCTCCAATTCTCGCTTTTTCATGTTTTTGTATTTGGTGATATATTTTTGAGCTTCCTCCTGCCATTGGTCTGAATATTTGTTTGTCATTTCCTGTTTAAACGGAGGATATAAGCCCTCAGCTAATAACTCTAAAGCGTCCCCAATTCTTTCTTTATTGCTAATCATCATTTGCTATCTAATAATTAATTAGCGACTATTATAGCTAATCTTCCTAAACAGGTTATTGATATAGCTGGCTATTCATAACTTCTGATAATCTATCAATCTCCAAGTTATTTGATTTTCAAAAGAATGTTAAGAATTATTACAAATTTATTGAAAATTGCTCGCAAAAAGTTGACGAGATTCTGGGGGTTATGATACCATCAAATAAATCTCACCCAAGGGATTACTCTGTCCTTATGCAAAAATAGAGCCTACAACCCCGATTATATCGCGATTAACATTATTTTCTCACGAAAATATTAAACTGGCGATGCACGAGTTTTCTGGCCAAAAGCGATCGCCTTTTTTATGCCTATTGACAAAAACGCCACTTTGTGGATTCTTAATTGTTGATAATTGACTGATATCCTAGGTGATGTGGATGGTCAGAGTCAAAAATCAAAATATGAGACTTGAGGAAGCGGTTGAATTTGCCGAAAACCCGGAACCCCGGTGTCCCTGTGTGTTATTGCTAGACACATCAGCATCTATGCAGGGAGAACCCCTAGATGGTCTCAATGCAGGATTAATGACTTTTAGGGAGAACCTAATCAAAGACGAACTCGCGAAAAAACGGGTTGAGATCGCGCTGATCACCTTTGATAACCAGGTAAAAATCATCCAGGATTTTGTCACAGCCGATCGCTTTGAACCCCCCCTGTTAAACGCCCAGGGTCAAACCTATATGGGAACAGCCATAGGGGAGGCTTTAGACATGATTGCCAGTCGCAAAGCCGAGTATCGCAATAATGGGATTACCTACTATCGTCCTTGGGTGTTCATGATTACCGACGGCGAACCCCAGGGAGAAAGCGATCGCATTACAGAACAGGCCATTAAACGCATTCGAGACGAGGAAGCCAACAAACAGGTCGCATTCTTTGCGGTAGGCGTAGAAGGGGCGAATATGGAGCGCTTAGGAGAGATTGCTCAACGAACCCCCCTGAAACTGAAAGGGTTAGATTTTCGGGAAATGTTCATTTGGCTATCCGCCAGTATGCAAACAGTTTCTCACTCCAAAGTTGACGAACAGGTAGCCCTACCACCGCCAGGATGGGGAACTGTCTAGCCAAAAACTCATGCGATCGCAGACCTTTTACCATGAACCCAAATTCTGCCTACTGGCAAATTATCTCAGCTTCCGTGGCGGGAACCAGTCACGAAAAGCAAGCCATTCCCTGTCAAGATGCTCATATCTATCGGGAGATTGACCCCCATCAATTTATTGTCGCTGTAGCCGATGGTGCGGGTTCAGCTTCCCTGGCTGATGTGGGAGCCCAACTAGCAGTTAAAACCGCCACCCAATTAATCGAAGAGTATCTATCCTCCGTCGATGACACCGCCGCCGTGGACTGGAACAGTCAATTGTTAGCTGTTGTTAGCCAAACCAAACAGGCGATCGAAGCGGAAGCCGACCACAGGGATATATTGGCGCGGGAACTAGCAACCACATTAATTTTAGGGGTGATTACCGCTTCCACCATTGCTGTAGTTCAGATAGGTGATGGCGCGGTGGTAGTTGAAGATCAACAGGGAACTTTGATGGCTTTAACTATTCCCGCCAGTGGAGAATATTTAAACGAAACCACCTTTCTGGTTTCCCCGAATGCGTTAGAATCTGCTCAAATTCAGGTATGGTCTGGAATGCCTAAGTATTTGGCAATCTTTTCCGATGGTTTACAAATGTTGGGACTAAAAATGCCTGAAGGAAAACCGCACGCTCCGTTTTTTTCTCCTCTATTTCAATTTGTGGAAACTATCTGCGATCGCACAGAAGCCGAACAACAGTTAATTTCATTTTTGCGATCGCCTAGGGTAAATCAGCGCACCGATGATGATTTAACCCTGATTTTAGCTGCCAAAAAGCCAACATCATCCCAATAAACGCCATTACAATATGTACAGCCGTAACTCTCTACGGGAACCCCAAGGGCTATAATATACCAAATATAGACTCTTATTATATGGGGGTCAGCGGTCTTGTCACATTTACATCGATGGTTACAGTCCATTAAGAGGCGATTTAAATACTGCTGGTTAGCTTTATTCATTGGTGCGATCGCCACTCTCGCCGTGCTGCTGATTTGGCACAAACTCTACATCCGAGAGCAACGGCATTTTGCACAACTGGTGCAACAACAAGCCAACAGTATCCAGTCTATCCTCAATCGAGAGTTATCCAGCCACATTGTATCCCTAAATCGTATCGCCAAGCGTTGGGAACTCAGTAATGGCACTTCCCGAGAATTTTGGGAAGCTGATGTCAGCAACTATTTAGATGATACTCATGGCTATCAAGCCATACTCTGGGTAGATCCATCTTTTATCGTCCGTTGGATAGTTCCTTTAGAGGGAAACGAACAAGTCCAGGATATGGATTGGACACAAGAACCCCGTCGCCGAATTAGTTTACAAGTAGCCAGAGACCTCAATCAGATTATCCTGAGTAAACATATTTCATTAGTTCAGGGTGGCGAGGGATTTCTAGTAATTATTCCTTTGTTTGTGAATGAGCGCCATGATGGGTTTATTGTGGGAGTCTTTGAATTTACATCTTTCTTTGATGGGATTTTGCCCCTATCTCCCTTGTATACGATTCAAATATATGACCGTGGGGATTTAGTTTATAGCAATGGTGATTTCTCAGAATCTCCCTTTCAAAAAACCTCAATTGTCCGCGCCTATGGAGCCGATTGGACAGTCCAAATTTCTCCGCAACCTGCTTGGATTGAAGAGGAAAAATCTCCCCTTCCTACCCTGGTTTTATCAGCAGGTTTAATCATAGTTGGGACTATGGCACTCACCGTCTATTTAGGTCAATATGCTTGGCGTTATGCTGGCAAAACCCAAAAAATTAACCAGCAACTGCAAAATGAAATCATCCACAGACAGCAAATAGAAGCCATCCTCCTAGACTCCCAAAGACAATATCAAACCCTCATCGAAAATTCCCCGGATATTATTCAACGCTTTGATACCAGTTTTAAACATATTTATGTCAGTCCCATTTTAAGCCAATTAACCGAAATTCCTCTACAGACTTGGATTGGCAAAACTTGCCGGGATTTGCCATTTTCGGCAGCCATGGCTGAGAATTGGGAGGCGGCGGCGAATCGGTTATTAACAACTGGTGAAAAACAGATTATTGAATTTGAAGCTGAGACAGTTAATGGTTGGCGCTATTTTGAAATGGCGATCGTCCCAGAAATTAACCAAGGCAAAAATCTTACATCTATCCTTTGTATTTCCAGAGATGTAACTGACCGTAAACAAGCCGAAACCTCCCTAAAACTTAGTCAAGCCAAGTTTGAAGCATTGGTAACTAATATGCCGGGAATGGTCTATAGTTACTGTCCGCAAAACTCCCAAAACCTGCCTTTTTTTCAATTTGTGAGTCATCACTGCTTTGATATCTTTGAATTAGAAGCTAATACTATTCTGGCAGACATCAATTCTCTGATTAACTTAATCCACCCAGATGATTTACCGTCTTTGCGTGAATCAATGCAACAATCTTTGCAGGAATTTTTACCCTGGTATTGGCAAGGTCGGGTTATTACTAATTCGGGAAAAGTTAAGTGGGTAGAATGTAATGCTCAACCCCAATCAACCCCAGAAGGTAATATTTGGCATGGCATTGTTTTTGATATTACTGCACGCAAAAAATATGAAGAAAATCTGCGGCGTTTCCAGGGTATTGTCGCCACGACTGCGGAAGCGATCGCCTTAATTAATCGGGATTATATTTACCAAATTGTTAATCAAACCTACGCCAATTTAACCGGAAAATCCGAGGATTTTATTATTGGCAATATCATAGAAAATGTATTAGGTAAACAGATTTTTAATGAAATAGTTAAGCCTCTATTTGATAGATGTCTAGCCGGAGAAATAGTCCGCTATGAAGCCTGGTTAAGTTTTCCGGGAGAACCCAGGTTTATCGGAGCCACCTATTCCCCGATTTTGCAACCTGATGGCACAGTAAATGAAGTGATTGTCACTGTCCGAGATTTAACCTCATTAAAACAGGCAGAACTTGCCATTCAACAACAATCTGAGAGACAGGATATCTTATCAAAAGTCACCAATAGAATCAGGCGATCGCTCCATGTTCAGGATATCCTTAATACCACCGTTGTCGAAGTCTCCAAATTTCTGGGAAATGACATAGTTTTAGTTTGCAAATTCCAGTTAAATTGGAGTTATGAAATCATCGCTCATTCTAGGGAACTATCTAGGGACTCTGACCTACTTTTTTGTGCAATAGATCCGGTCATGACTATCAAAATTGACCAAATAATTTTGGAAATTGCCCAATCTTGTCGCACCGGAAAAATTAATGCTTCTGTGGAAAGGTGGCAAAAATTTCAAGGACCGACTCATTTAATCTTCCCCATTTGGTTAGAAGCCGAGCAACTTTGGGGACTACTTATCGCTTATTTTTCCTCAGAAGATAACAACTATAAACCCGCAGAAATCGATATGCTGAAACAACTAACAGAACAGTTAGCGATCGCCATTCAACAAGGCGAACTATATCATCAGCTTCAGATAGCCCATGAGGAACTCGAGAAAGTCTACAATCTCGATTCTCTGACCGGAATCGCTAACCGCCGCCATTTTGATCATATTTTACAGCAGGAATGGTTACAACTGCAACGGGAAAAACAACCCCTATCAATAATCATGTGTGATATTGATTATTTTAAGTGTTATAATGACACTTATGGACACATTGCCGGGGATAAATGCCTGCAAAGGGTAGCTAATGCCATCAAAAATTCCCTGAAACGACCGAGGGATTTAGTCGCCCGTTATGGTGGCGAAGAATTTGTGATTTTATTACCCAACACACCCATAGAAGGTGGTCTAGAAATTAGCCAACAAATACAGGAAGCTGTGTTCAAGTTAAATATGCAGCCCGGCGCAATTCCTGCTAACTTCCAACGGGTGACTGTGAGTATGGGAATTGCCAGTAAAATTCCCAGCCACAAACAATCACCAACCCAACTTCTTTTTGATGCCGATCGCGCCCTTTACCAAGCCAAAAACAATGGCAGAAACCAATATGTGATCGCGAATTACCCAGAACACAATAGCCACTAACTATCTGCGTCTGTATCGTTGCTGAAATCGCTTAATCCCGGCTTTTTCCAAGTTTTTAACTAACTGTTGCAGTTGAGTTAAATTAGTGTTTCTGCGTCCATATCGCCAATGCACATAAGTTTGACAAACTTCTGATATCGCCTCAGCTTCATCAACAGAACATTGATTAGCGATCGCCTCTGCATACTCCACCGGAGTTTGGGCGGGATGTTTCGGATAACCCCGTTGGGCTAATAATGCCAACAGTTTTTGATATAGTCTTTCTTCCGGGGGTAATTTAGCCAAGCGTCGCCTCTCGCGCCAATTTTTCCATCCATCCCACAGCAACCAACTTAGGAACCCGACACCAGATAAAGTTATCGTCGCCGTAAACAAGCCAACCCACCCCCTAGTAAACAGATCGATAAACCAGCCGACAACCGTATCCAACGCCCCGAAAATAGTCGCCAATATCCTCTGTAAACTATTTGTTACCGGAGAAGGTAGCCATCCCGCCACCCAATTCCAAAAAGCCCTCAGCGCACTAAAAGTCTGATTTTCCTCAATAGAAGGCGGGATTAAATCCATCCCCGGAATGGGATTAAAAGCAAACCAACCATATTCAGGAAAATAAACCTCCGTCATCGCATGAGCATCAGTATTTTTAATCACATATAACCCCGTAAATGGGTTAAACTCACCCGGTTCAAAACCCGCCGTTAGTCGCGCCGGAATGCCAATAGAACGCAACATAATGGTTAACACCGTCGCAAAGTGATCTGGATAACCGCCTCTGATAATTTCTCCCTCTGGACTATCTTTATAGCCAAACAAAAACGCCTCCACCAAATCCTCATCAGGTCTCAAAAAAGGCGGGTCTTCTTGTAGTTTATAAACGGGGCTTTGTTTTAAGTATTGAGCTAAATAAAGGGCTATTTCATAGGGAGATGTTAAGGCTTGTTGCTCAGGGTTGGATTGATTCCGCGCCGCCAAAATCTCCTCGGTTCTTTGTCGCACCCTGTCCCGAATTTCATCAGGAACCTGCAAATAGTAATCACGAATAGCTTGTGTGTAGTCAGTGGAGGCTTGACCCAACTGGGTGCGGTTACGATAGGGGACTCTGGAAATCACCGTATAGGTTAATCCCTCCCGCAACATCAAAGGCGATCGCAAAGTTCCCTCTCGGTCGATCGCAATTTCCTCAGTCGGGAAATACAATTGTTTAGCCTGTTTTAAAGCCGGGATTAAATTAGGTAATTGAATCACCGCCGTATAACTTTGGATCACCTCCCTAGTTCTAGCCTGTGTCGGTGGCGGAAACAGATTAAACAGATAGGACCACCAAGTGCGTTGGACAGTTTCTACCTGGTCATTACGGGAAATTTCCCATCCCTGACCCGTGTACTTATCAAAGCCGATCACCCGAAAAAATCCCCGCGCCTGCGATCGAACCCTCAGCACAACCTGCGGCCTTAAATTTCCCCTAAGATTCTGATTAATCCGAGTGTTAAAACCATAATATTGAACCTCATCTAAAACACCCGCCCCCGACTCCTGATTTTGTCCAATTCCCGACCCCGTGCCATCTCCAGAATCCCCCGTATAACCAGGGTTAAAAATTTGTCTGCCATCAAATTCCCCTCGTGGCATTTGAATAGGGGAACTCATCGGAAAGTTCCGCAGTTGATAGCCAGGAAACCGAGGGAGAAGGGCAAAAATCACCAATCCCAAAGCCACAATAGCCAGAAAGCTAACCCCCAAAAACTTGAAATTCAAGTTAGAAGGAATCCTCAATTTAGGAGAACTAGCCTCCGAGGGGTTCAACTTTTCCAATCCCAACCGGGAACGGTAATCTAAGATTAAAGTTGGCAACGAGAGCGCCAAAAACACCAAAATCACCGGCCCAAAAGTCAAAGTTTGGCTAAGAGTACCAGCCACCCCCATTAAAATCAAGCCAATGACCATCGAATAGCCCAGATCCTTGCGTCGGGGCAGATCAAAGCTATGGAGAACCTGCAAATTAATTAACAGTTGTGCCAAAACAATCCTGGTATCGATCAACTCCAGCACTAGACGACTGAAAAAAACCGCCATTGCTACCAACATACCAATAGCAATACAAAATTTAATTGGCACATTACGATGACGACGACGAAACCAACTCCAGGTCGCCCCCACCAAACTGACAGGGATCGCCCATAGATTTAGTGGCTCCTCGATCGCCACATCAGTAGCAATAATGCCCACAACCACCAATAACTGCACGAAAATGCGGAGCAGAAGTGAGTCCTCTGGCTCAGGTTGAGGTATTGCTTCGATCCGTCGCCACAATTGACTGAAGATAGGGATATCGGCTGTCATGGATTTGAAAATCTGCTAGTCACTCTCAGATTACTGTAACCCATATTTCTGAAAATCAGCTTCACCTATCAAAATTTAACTCATCATCCGAGGGTAAATGGCAAAACAGAGGGGATTTTGTTCGCAGTCATAAAACAACACATTGAGTCGATAGATATGATTAGGCTCTGGATCTACCAGCTCCATGGTCACATATCCAGCCTCGGTGCGTCTAGCCGTGATTTCGCCATGATTTCCCTTCAATTGCAGACATCCACCGGCAGGTAATTTAGCCAAAATCATTAAGCAATTGCCATAATCGCGGGTCTGATATTGGGCTTGTACTGTTAACAGCCCTAAGCTAGTTTGCCACTCCTGAAGCCCTACCGACTTATTCAAAAAACAAGTTATCGTCAGCGTATCGAGGATTTCTCGCGCCGCCAGTAGCAACAAAACCATTTGCTGTTGTTGATTAGCCGTCTCATAGGGGGGGAGTTGTAGCTTGTTCAATTCAGGATCGCGAACTTCCCCTAAAACCAGCCTACCTGCCCATTCATTAAGCAAATCAGAGGCTTGTGGGAAAAAACTTTCCACCGCTTCCACCAGTTTCGCGCCTTGTTGTAGGGTTGAATGCAAAACCTTCTGACACGGAGTCAGAAGATCAGCAAAAACCGTTTCTGGTAGAAAAGTAGACCATTTCAGGTTTTCCCTTTGAGCATTCCACCAAGAAGGATTGGGAACAGTCGGATCGCTAATCACGTCTGGGTAAATAGCATCAGCGCCGAGTTCAGTTTCCCAAGGGAATAGCGGTGGTTTTTCTTGGATCTCAATTCTTAACCTGTTTTTTAACAGGCTTTCAAATCTGTCTTTCACGGTTGGTATCTCTCCCAGTTTAATTGGTTCGTCGTTGGGGTAGAAAACGTCAATCTCTTCATAGTCCAGTAGATCGGCTTCTGACCACCCTGGTTCTTCGACCCTAGAACTATTTGCTAATTGATCTGCTGAGGTAGCAGGTTCACCAGCAGCAGAGGAAGCAGTCTCAAGGGGTTGTGATTCAGACCCCTCGAAAAACTGGCACTCGGAGAGTTGACGATCTGGATTTATTTCGTTATTCATCAGTAGATGCACTAGCTCCGGACACTGAACGATTTCTAAGATCCCAGGCTAATTCCAAAACTTTAAACCACCGCTTTTGTACTTGAGTCGCCTTGCAACCTAGATTTTCGGCGATCGCATGATCAGATAGCCCCTTTTGCTTTAACCTTAGCAAATCCTTTTGATCTTGGCTAAGTTGACTCTGGAAATCCTCCCACTGGTGGGGGAGTAAACCCAAATTGCGATCTAAATCCGCTTCTAACCACTGATGCACCAATTCCCAACGATGACTCAAAGCAAATCGCAACAAATGATATTTAAATCGCTGTTGAAGATAATCCCGTTGGCGAGGGGTTAGCCCCAAAATCGCCTCTATCTCTCGAGTTGGCAAATCTTGCATTCGCAAGGTGAAATAATCGGCGCAGTCTTTTTGATTGTTTTCCTCAAGATATTCGATTAACTCTTCCACAACCGTTTGGCGTAGGGATTCTAGTTCTGGTTCGTTGGACTCAGCCACCATGGCGGCTCGCACCTCTTGTACAGATGAGTCGTTCCAGGTTTGATCAGAATCCTGTATCCCACCTTCTGCGGCTTGATCAAGATCCACAAACGCTTCTCTGGGTTGTTGTTGAGAAAATGTCTGCGATCGTAGAATGATTAATTGTTGACTACGACCTCGGGCGAGAGGAATACGCCGTTTTCCATATCGTTCCGTAAAGGCTAGATATTCCGCTAGTTCCAGTAATGTCTGGGGACGATAATCGGCCGGAATTTGGTTTTCCTTGCGGAAGGCATTTAGTGATTCAACATAAAACCCCTGTAAAAAGTCCCTAATCAGTTCCAATCTAGCGTGATAACTTGATTGAACCTGGCGCGGTGTGATATATCGATAGATAATGGCACTGAGAGTGCTGTGGAGTTCCAACGGTGCCTGCTTTGACCTGAGTTTATAATAGTGAAGACATTGTTGTAAGCGATGCTGTGCGAGTGTCATCGCCCAAGTCTCCACATCCCCCGAGGCTTGGATGCGCTGGCTTTCTGTACAGATCCGAATTGCTTCTTCTGTTAAGCGCCAAGCGATATCCTGACAGTTCTGCTCAGATGCCTGGGTGGCCTGTTTTAGCTCACCGGACAACCGTTGAAAAATTTTATGGCTCTGGCAGATTTCCCCCATGATGATAATTTTAGTAACAATGACCCTAACCTATGCTTTCCAGTAAAGCCTCTGAGTTTCCGGAGGGTTTCCCAACCGGGTTGTGTTTAGTTACGATCACAACACCGGCAATTTTCTAGTCGCCTACCTGATCAATTGGGGTTTTCTCGGTTATCATGTAGCGCGAAAATCAGCACTTACTCAAGTTTAACAATGGATTTCGACCAACAAATTCAAGCCTTGATTGAAAATGCCCCCCAGGATGGTTCTACTCCTGACATTATTAAGGCGATCGCTCCCGGTCTCAAATTACTGGCCGCTCAATTAGCACACCTACAGTATTTTATTTTGACCAGTCTTGACCAAAATTTGGTATTAACTACTCTCGGTAATGTGGATAATCCCGATCTACAAAAGCAAGTTATTTATGCTTTTTCTAGTTTAGATGATGCTTCCGTTCACTCTAGGATAGATCTTTCCACTTCTGTGGTCGCTGTCCCCGTTCCCGTTACCCACATTTTGTTTCAGGCGATCGCTATCCCCCAACTAGATAGTTTTATTTTCTTTGACCAGCCTGGTCATCTTGACGCTGCTACTGAGGTTAAACGCCAAGATGTACAGGATACTATCCAAGTTTACCTACAACAATATCAGTCTCTGCGTCGCTCTAAGTCTCGCCCTATCCCTCCAGATATTGCTTAAATCAGTCCCCTTACCCCCGTACCACTTTCTCCTTCCCTTGACCCTCAAAACTCCGTTTCTTAATGGTTTCTTAATTGTCAAAATCACAGGTATTTTATATAATTATAGTGACTGTTAATTAACCCCCAAAAATTTTCCCTAAATCAGCCCCTTGCATCTGCTATTTCCACCTAGGATTCGGGTGGGGTCAGGCAGCAATTTCCGTTCATCAAAACTGCTCACACGGTCAACTATTTCTCACCAAAATCTGGCAGCTTTGTATTATGAAAATTAATCAAGTAATATATCTAGGATTTAGTGCAATTTTTTTATTAGTCGGCATCAGTACCTTAGTGGAAGAGTGGCAACAAAGAACTCTAGATCAATCCTTTAAGTTGGTAGTTCATACCTACGAAGTTAAGCTGAATTTGCAGGATATTTACAAAAATTTGGTCGATGCAGAAAGCTCTCAAAGGGGATTCATTATTACCAAAGACCAAGGTTTTTTGGAACCCTATTATTCAGCTAATACAAAAATCGAGGGTAATTTAGACACTTTATCTCAATTGCTGCAAGGTAATTCCATACAAACCCAGAGATTAACCAATCTTCAAAACTTAACTAACCAAAAATTGGCGCTACTTGAACAAACCATAAATTCAGTTAGATCCGGAGAATCAGAACAATTTTTAGCCTGGGTTAATTCGGGAATTGGTAAGCAACTTATGGATAATATTCGCAGTGAAATTAATAGGATGATTGAGGAGGAACAAAATTTATTGATTGACCGAAATGAGCGTTATCAAGTATTCGAAAATTTAGCAATAATCATTAATTGGGGTAATTTTTTGCTGGTAATCACCATTGGCTCTATAACTAGCTTTATTGTGATTCGTGTGATTATGAATCCTATTCAACAAGTTACACAGGTTCTGGCTACCTCCTCAGCAGAAATTGCCGTGGCTACTGAACAACAGCAGAGACTAGCCAGCAGTCAAGCTGTTTCCATTAATCAAACTACTAATGCTATTCAACAAATTAGCGAAGGGGCTAAACAATCAGCGGAGGATGCTGATCACGCTTTAGGAAAGGCTCAACAGGTTTTAGACATCAGTGAACATGGCAATCAAGTAGTCCAACAAAACTTGGCAAGTATTGCTGAATTAACTAATAATGTCGAAAATATCTCAGAACAAATTGAGGTTTTGAGACAGCATACGGCGGAAATAAGCACTATATCGAATTTGGTATCTAGTTTAGCTAATCAGACAAATATATTGGCTCTGAATGCCTCTGTTGAAGCTGTGCGTGCGGGAGAAGCCGGTCGCGGATTTGGTTTGGTGGCGCTGGAGGTTCGTAAGTTATCAGACCAAAGCCGAAACTCAGCTAGGGAGATTGATAATTTGGTTGGTCTGATTCAAAATTCCCTGAAATCTACCATTGAAGCTGCACAAAAGGGAACAGAAAACGTTAAGGTGGGTATGAAAATGACGGAAAATACTGCTAATGTATTTGTAGAGGTGGCTGATGGCATTAAAAATGTGGTCGCGAGTAATCAAAAAATTGCTCAAATCTCTGAACAACAGGCGATCGCTATTCAGCAAATTGTCACAGCTACCAATGCTATTAATCATGCAGCAGTGGAAACCGCTAGTGGCATTCAACAAACCCAAGTCGGTACTCAAAACCTGAATCAGGCGGCCCATACTCTCCGGGTTTTGGTATAACCAAAGTCTCCCCAACTGGCAATTTTCACCATGGAAATTGATACCAAATCCCTGATGGGGGAGATGTCGCCACCCCCACCGAACCTAATAAATCAGTATATTCTACTCACCACATAGTCCCCTAATTCCACCAGAGCTTGACGAGACTCCGAAGGGGGTAACTGCTTGATATGTTCTACGGCGACTTGGGCGTGGTGGATGGCGAGTTCTCGGGATTTCTCAATCCCAGAACTTTCTTGAATTAAGGCGATCGCCTGTTCCAAGTCCCCATCTTGAGCAAATTCGCGATCGATCAGAGTTTCCAGAAAAGGCTTTTCTGCCAAAGCAAACAGCGTCGGGGCTGTCAGGTTTCCGCTTTTGAGATCCGAAGCAGCCGGTTTACCTAGAGATTCCGTCGAACCTGTAAAGTCTAAAATATCATCGACAATTTGAAACGCCAAGCCAATATTACGACCATATTTATACAAATCTTCTGCTAGTTCTGCTGACACTCCACTTAACAGACCAGCCGCCTTAGAGCTATTGGCGATTAAAGATGCTGTCTTGTAGTAACTCTTTTCGAGATAGGCTTCAATGGACAAGCTAGTGTCAAATCGATTTAGTCCCTGTTGAATTTCTCCCTCTGCCAGATCCATGATCACCTGTGACAGAAGTTTAACTACCTCTAAGTTATCCAGGTTGGCTAAATACCAGGAGGACTGGGCAAATAGGAAGTCTCCGGCTAAAACCGCCACCCGGTTATTAAACAAACTGTGAACTGTCGGGACACCCCGCCGCAGTTCTGATTCATCCACCACGTCATCATGAACCAAACTAGCAGTATGGATCATTTCTGTGATTTCAGCCAGACGGCGGTGCTTAGGTATGATTTCGTGATCGGGCATGGTTGCCCTAGATATTAGCAGCACGATCGCCGGACGCACCCGTTTTCCCTGTACGCTAAATAAATGCTCTGCTGCTGCATACAGGATCGGGTGACGAGCGCCCACCAGTTGTTTCAGGTTATCGGTTAGCAGTTTTAGGTCTGCTTCAACGGTCGAAAATAGAAGAGTGCGAGAGGTCATGGGTTTGCCAACTCAGGCTGGATGATTAACAAAATTTTACATATTATAGTTCGATTTTAAGCTAAGGCTATCATCTCACCAAACTGATACATTTACGCGACATTTATCCGGCTATTGCCTGACAATGCGACGATAGCACTATTACCCGTTAAGGTAACAGAGGCGGTATCCCGCAAAGCTTTTAGAAAGATTCCAAAAGCACCGTTCCAGTCCCTGGGTAGAGTGAACCCGCACTCAGGACATCGGAACACTTTTGAGCCACCTAGCTGGGAATGCACATGACCACAGTGAGTACAGGTTTTGCTGGTGTATTCTTCGGTCACATCTACAACTGTGGTTCCAGTTATCTCGGCTTGATGTCTCAGGGTTAGTTTGAATCGATAATGCGCCCATGTCAGCATGGCTCGGGCAGTCTTAGACCTGATTAGACGCTTCACCTTGGCAACCATATCGGAAGTCTCGAAGGTCGGCAGAAAAATTATACTGTAGTTATGAGTCAAGTAGTGAGCAATTTGTTTGTGGGCCTCATCCACTAAATTCCGGATTTTAGTTCTCATTCGTTGAGCCGCTTGCCTCATCCGTCGCCTTCTTGAACGACAGGGTTCCTTGGCGATTCGGCTCATCAAATCATCCAAATGTTGACATAGCCTAGTAATGCGTCCTATATCCCCGGAGCCCAATTCCAGAAATCGAGAGCCATCAAACCCAGTTATGAAAGTTCGGACACCCGGGTCTAATGCAATCACGCCAGTAGCGTCAGTTGTGGTAACGGCAACTGGTTCAGGGAAAATCGCCAACCATCGACCTTTGGTAAACACCAACTGAGTCCCTTGCCCGCAAGTTTTAGGGATAGCTTCGGAAACCATGAAAGTTAATCCTTTCGTTAGTCTTGGATACCAACTCCCTGAAGAGAAATTAGTATTATTGAACTTAATCCCTTGAGAGCTGTCACGACAACTTCTAAACCTGGCATCAGGACTGGCGGTCAAAGCCTGATAGGCATCAAAGATGGCATTTTGCCGAATGTGGCAGGGTGTTTCTTTGACCCATTCGGGTAAGTCACTCTGCATCACTTTATTGCGTAACTTTAACTTGCTTAGTCGTTTACCACTCCTAGATAATGCAATTGCTTGGTTGTAGCAATACCGACAAGCAGCCAGCCATTTACGCCAGACTTGATTTAGCTCTGGGCTGGGGTAAATCCGGATCTTCTTTGACCTGAGTTTTGTATTTACGCACTCCGTATAATCGGGAACTGAAGCAGTGGAGGATGGCGAGGATGTCCTCAACCATTTCTCGTTCTGGACTGAGACTTGTCTGGTTGAGAACCATGAGTGAGCACCTGTTTTGCTCATAGAGCCATCGAAACAAGTCAAATCCCCATATTGCCAATCAGTCTTTGTGGGCAACGACAACCATGCCGACATCTCCTGACAATTGATGTCCCAGTAAGGCCAGCATTTTCTTTCCCTTGAAGTTGAGCCCGCCTCCGATTTCTGAGACGACTTCTGCTTCGGGGTAGAGGTTGGACAGTGCGGCCACCTGTCGGTTGAGGTCGAACTGCTGGGCGCGGCTACTAACTCTGGCATAGATAACGACTTTGCGTTTGTCACTGCCTGATTTGGCAGCAGTATATCACTCAACGTTGTATCGTCGTTGCCCAGCGGGGGTTCTGATGGTCTCGATTGAGCCATTGTCGTCCCATCTGCGGAGTGTTCTTTCATGGACTCCAAGGATTTGGGCGGCTTCCTTGGGTTTGACATATCTGGCAATAGGTTTATCCTCAACTCTTCTCGCTTATTAGACCCTATTGCCCTAAAATATTAACCTAATTTGAGATTAAATCATGCTCTCAACTGGGATTATACCCCACCAGAGCATCAACTTGAGATCTTCACCACACCTGCATCAAATCTAATTAACCGTGAACCCCCTACAGGGCGGGTTGATTCATCTTGGACTATGCCAAATTAGCTACTAGACGGGCCTACCCCTAGATGATCTCTGCCCTCTCCCCCATCACCTATTGTCCATGATCCGTTGTCCATTGCCCCTGAAAATTTTTTTCTCATAATTGGTACAATTCGTTAATTTTGTGTTAGGTTAATTGTTAAGAGTTTAAGAAAATTCTACACATTAAGGGCAACAGGTGTGGCAGCCAAATATTAACTGGCTGTTGTTGCACAGGTTATCCACAGAAGAGGGGATAGCTAGGGGCGATTTTAGAAGTTCCTAAGCTGGCATCAGATTATGGTGTGGCGGCTTGGTGGGTTCAAGACCAATCAGCACGGTCTAGGCTTATATTTAGGCGGCGGACTTGCTGTAGAAGTCTGGTAACTTGGCATAGGTATTAGGGAAACTTTCTGGAGTTGCAAATCTCTGGTTAGTTTTTGTTGATGTGCCTGGTGGTATCCCTGATTAGATAGCGATCGCCACCCAGCTATAACCTGGCGTGGGAAACCTGCCCCTATGTATATGTAGCTACTCTTAAACTCCCATATATGCTCCTCTCTCACACACAGACTAGCCGCACCACCTATGAACTACCACGAATTACCGTTAATGATTCCCCTACTCGCCACCGGTTATGTGTTGACTATTTATTTGCTGTTGATGGTGGCTAAACATACAGCAGCGCGATTTTCTCGCTTTCGCTCTTAGTTATATTGATCACCGATCATTAATTCGCTGAAAACAACCACTCCCATTTGGCGGAGTGGTCTTTTCTATGATGAAATATTCTTCACACAAACAGACTCGGTAAAATTACTTAGTTACATAGACAATAGGCGATCGCGATCGCTATGCAGATTGACTGACAGTTAACCGCTGGTCGGAAATAGCCGTGTCTAATTTTTCCCAAGAGTAAATAAAGGGAGAACTTGCCAGCGAACAAGATGCCCAATCACTTTGCACAGAACCGTGAAACAACTGGCAAACACCGCCTCGTCGCCCCTCAGATTTATAGTGGAGGCAATTGCGACAAGTCGATGGAGTAGAATTTTTGATCGGCATGACAAACCTCTGGAGCTCACTTGATTTATTGTTTATCAAAATCGCTCAAGAACCTGTTATCTAAACTACAGTTTGCCAAGAAATATCAATCAATCTATTCCACACCAATATATTTATGAAGCTGAACCGAAAGCCGATAACCTGGAAACTGTTTTAATTTTGCCAATACCAAAGGCAAAGTGCGGTCTATATCAGTCCACTGCGGTTGTAAAAAAACCGGAATCGTAGAATTTTCCGCCAAACGGGATCGATAAAACTCCAACTCATCCCCCACATCAATCACCAACTTAATTTCGGAAGCCCGTCGCCACATCTGTGATACCACCGGATAACGGGGGCTGATATGTTCCTTGGGACTCAGAGTAATCCAGCATAGATCAGAAACATCTTGCCAAAACGCCCCCGATGTCTCAATAGAAACCTGCCTCCCAGTTTCTTCTAATACCCTCACCAAATCAGGTAACTGAGGATATATAAACGGTTCACCCCCAGAAATTACCACCCTGGGCGACACCAACTCCGCCAACAGTTCATCAAAGCTACGCATATTCCGGGGTAAACCTTTCCCGCCATCAGCATATCCGGTGTCACACCAAGGGCAACCCACCGGACACCCCGCCAACCGAATAAAATCTACAGGAGTTCCCGCCCAATAACCCTCCCCTTGGATGGTTTGCTGAAAAGTCTCATGTACTGGAATTGTAATCATCCGCCGCTTTTTTTAGCTTTATATCCCAATTGAGTAAGTATTTGCAGCAACTTATCAGTATGATCACCCTGAATTTCCAGAGTTTGGTCTTTCATGGTTCCTCCAGTGCCGCACTGATTTTTCAATTGTTTTAATAACTTACTCAGGGTCTGGTCATTGGTTTGAAAGCCGGAAATAATCGTGACTGTTTTACCGCCCCGTCCCTTACGAGTTGCCTGCACTTTTAAGTTTTGCTGCTGGGGGGGTAAGTCCGGCACTCCTGGTTCCATAGCTTCGGAATTAGAAGAATTGCCAAACTCTGAGTAAGCGATCCGATTCTTATGAGACGATTTCCTATCAAAATTTCCCTTAGATGCGGCCATAACTAATCACTCATTGACATAAAGCGGGAAGTTACCCCTACTTCCATCTTCCGACTCAGCAGGGGGAACTATTTAACCTATAGCGGAAAACCGCCAAGAGTGGCAAGTTGATAGTTGTTAATCATCAATTAATTTGACTGGGCGCTGTCTCAGGCAGTAACTTTAGAGTTGAGGGTGGGACTAGGAACTTCCTCAAAAATGGCTCCCTGTTCTTTTAACTCCTGGATACGAGCAGCATTTAACCCGGTAACCTGTTTAAATTTGACGTTTTGCAACAATGCCCCGGTTAGGTTAGCTTCCTTGAGGTTCGTACCCTGAAATTGGGCGTGACTCAGTGCTGCATCTACGAGTTCAGCCCGCATGAGGTTAGCTCGACTCAAATCGGCATAACTAAGGTTAGCATGGGTGAGAATGGCTCCGCTCAAATCGGCCCCACTCAAATCGGCCCCACTCAAATCGGCACCTGTTAGATCTGCCCGGGTCAGGTTGGCTCCGCTGAGGTCGGCTCCGCTGAGGTTGGCACAATACAGGTTTGCTCCTATTAAGTTAGCATTGAATAGGCTAACACCAAGCAAATTGGCTCGAAATAGGTTCGCCCGAAATAGGTTCGCCCGAAATAGGTTCGCGCCACTCAGGTTAGCATTACTCAGGTCCGCCCGGAATAGGTCTGTATCCCGGAAATTGCGATCGCCTGCTGCATAAAGGTTGAGCAGTTCTTGTGAATTCATGATAATTTCCTAATCTCCAATATGATTAACTGCAATTGTGCCTAAGTTCTTGTTCAATCGGGCAAAACTTTATTTTAATTTAAAAAACCACGGGTATCAGTCAGCCCCACATCCTGCATATCCTTTCAAATTACAGTCGGCGACTGCACAATAGGGATGATGTAATTTAGGAATTATTGACATTAATTGTGGGTTTGGATATAATTGGCACTATATTATACCCTATTATCCCCTCGGCTGAAAAAGTGCGATCGCTAACTGGCTAAGTAATTCAACAGACTTGCTCTAGTTTCTTGTCATTCCGAAAATACAATCTTATGAGCAACACTTATAATTCCGGTACTGACCTGGTAGACTCCTCTGGTAATCTGGATTCTGCTCAAGATAGTAGAGACTTACCAGATATCATCTTTGATTTTTTTATTAAAATTGTAAAAAAATATGACTCCGAGACAGTCTTAGAAGAATTTATCGGATTATTTTGGTATCTGAACTGTAGCGATGAACAGGCTAATCATGCTTTGAGAACTCAACTGAAGCAGCCATCATCAACAGCCGCCATTCATCCGATACTGAAAAGAAGTTGTTATATTTTAGCCAATAACTGGTATATTAGTCGCAATTATAAAGCCGTTGAGTTACTGCTAGAACAGCTAGAAAATACCGAAAGTGATGAAGATGACATTCTCGATCCTGAATTAGGAAAACTCAGAACTCAGGTTAAATATTTTCTGCAAAGTGCTGATATTCAAGATATTCGTCATTGTGTATTACAGCATTCTCAGGGCTGGAGTAGTCGTTATAAGAGTTATTTATTAGTTAACCAATATATTGACCCAAATAACTCTCAGGAACAGCAAGAGGTAGCGCGAAATATATCTAAACAACTCCGAGAACAGTATAAATTTGACCTGGCGATGTATCTGGCTCACTCATCACCAAAAACTCAACTCCAAAATGAAACCAACATGAAAAACCCTACTCAGCTAGGAGATCAAGTTTTAGATATACTTAAAAAAACCATTTCCACCCAGCGCGTTTACAGCTATACCCATCAAGCTGAATTGTTTTTAAAAAAAACTAATAAGGTTACTTATAGAGATTTTAAAAATGCCTTACCTGAATACTTAATGATTCAGAGCGGGGAAAAATCTACTACCCGTATTTTGCGGGACAAAATTTCCGCCCAACTGAAAGATTTGTATAATTTCCATGATTACAGAATTATCAATGACGATTTAAAAATTCGGACCTGTCATAGTCTCATCGACTTTTTGACGATAGAGGATGGAGAGAACCCCTCTTTTATTTTTACATTTATGATTAATCATGGTAGTATTTTTACCTTGGCTATTCTGATGCTAAAAGTTATTTTACTAGACCACTCGTCTAAAGTACACTTAGAGTTAAAAGTGGCTCAACTGATTCAATTTTATCAAAAATATGAAGAAGAACGATGTCGTCAGTTTATATTGTTTTTGGAAATTTTCAATCTGGTATTGACAATTTTTACGGAAAACGTCCAATATCACCTGGTGAAGATGGATCAAGATGATGTATCAGGACCTCTGACTGATAACTTGGATGCTTACCGGGTTTTCTCTCAATGTAAAGGACTTGATTTGCGTCAAGCTAATCTGAATAATCTTAACTTAAAAAGTCTGGATCTCAAGGGAGCAGACTTTAGAGGTGTGAATATGATTCAAATGGATTTGAGTGAGCTTGATCTACGGTTGGCAAATTTAGAGGGTGCTAATCTCCAACAGGCTAATCTTAATGGAACTCAGTTATTTATTGTTAATTTAAAACAGAGTAATTTGCTAGAAGCGAGTCTGCTAGATGCTAATTTAGCCCGGGCGGATTTGCAGCAGGCTAATTTAAATCGTGCTGATTTAACAGGGGCTAATCTTCATCGGGCTAATTTAACAGCAGTTGATTTGACTGAGGCTAAGTTATGCTCAACTAATTTAGAAAATGCCGATTTACAAGGGGCAAATTTGGAGTTTGCTAACCTCAATGGTGCTTGTTTAAGTCAAGCTAATTTACAGGGGGTTAATTTACGCGGCGCTCAACTGCGATCGGCTAATTTGCGAGGTGTGGATTTAAGGGGGGCTTGCTTGCGAGAGGCGGCGCTGACGGAAGCTGATTTAACGGGGGCTAATCTCCAGGGTGCCAATTTGCAGGGGGCGCAACTAGACAGGGTTAATTTGACGGGAGCGATGCTGGAGCAAGCTAATCTTTCCTATGTTAAACTTAATCAGGCTAGTTTAGAGCGATCGCATTTAGTTGGTGCTAAGTTGGTTTATGCTCAACTGCGCTATAGTATTTTAAGCCACGCTAATCTAATGGGTGCTAATCTCAGCTATGCTGATTTAACCCGTGCTAATTTAGCTGGTAGCAATCTTAGCCATACCCATCTATTTCGGGCGGCTATTCGTCACGCTGACCTCGCACAAGCAGACCTCTCCAATGCTAATTTATTGGGTGCAAATTTATTTGGTAGTAATCTGACTGAAGCCCATATAACAGGTGCCAAATTTGGGAACAATTGTGGACTGTCTGACGAAACCAGAAAGTGGATAGGTTCACGGTTGGATTAGTCAGTAAATACTCGAAAATCCTGAATACGCCACCCTTTAGATTCTAGGTGAATTTGGCAGTTCATGGGAGAGACCTGGAAATCACAGATGTAATATCCCACTAAATTACCATTATCGTTACACACCCGCAAATTATATCCATAGTGGCGGGTAAATTCGGCAAAATGATGGATAAATATAAACTGTTCGAGATAGCGTTTCTGGTTCCATTGGAAACGGTTAACCACTAAAGTGATAAACCTGTCCAGATATACATTTGGTAGAATCGGGGTAGAATCCTCTCCTATAAACCACTGATTGAGCGTTTCGCCGCCGTAGCGTTTTTCAGCTAACCAAAGGCTGGGAATACTTAGTTCTGTTTGAGATAGGGGTGGTGGCGGTAAGATAGCGCGTTGAGGAAAGCAGGGTTTGGCGGTTTTATTAAATTCCCAATTGGGTAAAGTTTGCGATCGCCCTATTTCACTCCATCCCGTAATGGTCAATAAACAGAACACGAAAAAATATACCCTGGTTATCCAGGGATATTGCTGATTTAAAGCCATGATTATCTAACGTCCAGTGAACCCTGAAAAATCAGGCTATATCCAGGCTTACCTTGCTTAATCCACCTTTACCGGAGAAAGCTACTAACTAACCACAAAACTATCAGCGTGACTAAGGTAATGAACCGTTCAACTGATAGGGTAGCTCCCGCCATGGGGCTAAGTAAACTTCCCAAGATTAATCCCAGAATTAATCCCCCCACGGTCAGCAGAACCGAACGACCAAATTTGTTCTCTTTGCGGTTGAGAAAATACAGAGAGGTAGCCACCCCCAAGGCGAGGGGAAGTTGTAGCAGGGAGATCTCAATAGCTGGATATAGGCTCACAACTCCCAAACCCAGGTAAATGAATGACGGCCACATCAACTCCGCACGAGAAGGCGTATCGAACATTCCAGTCAACCAGGAGGCTTTAGGAGTGGTCTGGGGTTGAACTTCCTTCGCAGGCGGCCCCGCGATGCGTTCAGGAAAGCGAATCCGCTCAGGTACTTTGATTTTACCCTCTTGGCGCATTCTGAGGCGATCCATAAGGATGGCATCATAAGCGGCCTCAATAGATTCTATCACCTGGCGCTCACCGGTGTGCTGTTCTCTCAGGCGATCGCGGGCATCCTGAATTTCATCAAAGGATGCGTCAATCGTAACCCCAAGGTGTTCATAAGGACTTTGCTGGCTCATCGCATTTAATTTAACTGGAGTCTAATCAATTGACATTGGACCCGCCGTCAAACGGACGGGGATTCCCAAACCTGACGATTTAGGCTTACTGTTTCATCGCACTCACCTCTACCCTCAAGGAGTTTCTGGTCTTCTAGTCCTGACCCAGACCATCCCCGCCAGCCCTGCGGTTGTGATGAGTCGATCAAAACTCATAGAGATGAGATGATGAGATGATGGGTTGATTTTAGCACAATCTTCTATGGAATTGTGTGGCTGGGGTGGTTTGGCAGATGCAACAAGATTAGGAAAAACTAACTATTCCAGACCATTGAACCAATTTCAGCCGATCGCGCCGCGAGGAAAATAATAGCTCAGGCTGGCTGTAGGTACACTCAGAACAGATAGCTATTTGCTCAGGGTCTAAACCAACGGCTTCGAGTTGCAAAGCGTTAAAACGGCGAATATCGACCCGTAGGCGATCGGGTTCCGGGTCAGACAATAGGGGGGGGTCTGGTAGGTGGAATAAGGGTTCTAAAATTTCGGAGATACTGCTGGCTGTATCAATCATTTGTAGGGTAGCGCCTAGTTTGACTGCTACATCCTGTGAGACTTGATAGCATTCCCCGGAAATAGCTGGACCCATGGCGACTCGTAAATTAGCAATCTGGCTGCCTTGCTGTTGAAATTGAGCGATCGCCAATGGTAGAATTCTGGTAGATGTACCGCGCCACCCGGCATGAATGGCAGCTACTCGCCCGGTTACCACATCACCTATAAGCACAGGAACACAGTCAGCACTGGCTACCCAGACGGATTCTAAGCCTTTATTGGTTATTAAGCCATCAGCTTCCGACCAGGATATTTCCTCGCTATTGGTTTCAGTTTTTGGTATAGGGGAAACCTGAGTGGTTTTGAAAACCTGGTTACCATGAACCTGTTTGAGACGGTAGACCTGGGCGGATGGTTCCAGAACCTGCACTAAATCAACAGGAGAACGGGGGCTAAATCGTCGCGAAAAAAAACCATGTGGCCAGTCTTTTAAGATACTACAGGTTAAATAGGGCAGTTGTTGCCACTGATACCAAGTCCAGATGTGCATTGTGTCAGTGAAAAGAGATTTCAGGGAACAGCTTAACCGGGAAAGCGCGACAATTATTGATTTAACTTACCGGGATATTTGATTAAATGGATTGCGATCGCATACTGGGTGCTTTACAGGCTTTACAAGAAAACGCCGTGGCTGTTGGCTCGCCGACGGTCTCCTACCTTGACCTTGATGCTTCTCCGTCTATCCTCATATTCGATCAGCTTGGTTCCACTAATGAAACCCTGTGGGAGTTGTTGAACACTGGTAAAGCCGCTCATAGAACCACAGTGATCGCTCTCCAACAAACAGCGGGACGGGGACAATGGGGGCGTGAGTGGCAGTCAGAATTGGGGGGATTGTACTTGTCTTATGCCCTCGCCCTCCATCAGACTATCACAGATGCTGCTACCCCACAGCATAACTATATAGCCTGGTTAACCCAATGTAGTGCTTGGGGTATTGCTACAGTTTTACGCTCGCGCGGTATTCCCGTATGGCTGAAATGGCCTAATGATCTGCTCCTGACAAAACGCAAATTGGGTGGTATCCTAACAGAAACTAAAGTCCACAAGGGAAAAATCAGCCAAGCCGTGATTGGAGTCGGTCTGAATTGGAGTAACTCTGTACCCCCCACTGGCATTAATCTGCAAGAATTTTTCAATGCACATCCCACTACGCCTGGGGTAAACTCACGAGAAATGTTGGCAGCTATTGTGATCTGGGGTATCGAGTTAGGGTTAATGCACTATGCACAGAGGGGAAGTAAGGGTCTGATGTCATCCTATATGCAACTGCTTCTTCTGAACTCATCGGACTCTTAACCCTTTCGCGGAGCGACTACGCAGTAGCATCCCCCTGGGAAATTATTTCCCCATTGTACGTCAGGCTCTGTAGAATGAAACTCGGTTAAAGCCTAAACAACTCAATTCTACAATTGCCCAATTTATCATCTGGTTGTGTGAGGAAATGACAGAATCCAGTTACTCTAAATCTAATGTAAAATCTACCCAGCCTATTTCCCATAATAGTAGACTGTCCTGGCGCTCCCTGGCGTTGGGATTAAGCTGTTTGAGTGGGGTAGGATTATTGGTAAATCGTGCGATCGCCTATGAAGAATTTTCTATCCCCTTTGATAACGAACCCCTAGAATCCTACAACACCTACACCCCCGAACCAGAACCCTATTACGCGCCGCCAGTTCAGGAATCTTATATAGCGCCAGAACCCTACTACGAACCAGAACCCTATTACGCGCCGCCAGTTCAGGAATCTTATATAGCGCCAGAACCCTACTACGAACCAGAACCCTATTACGCGCCGCCAGTTCAGGAATCTTATATAGCGCCAGAACCTTACTACGAACCAGAACCCTATTACGAACCAGAACCCTATTATGAGCCACCCATAGAAAGGTCAGGTGGTTACATCGCCCCACCAGAACAGCCGATTTATCTGCCAGAAAAGCACCAAACGGCATCGCCACCCTCTTATGAGAATATTTCTCCCCCATCTGCATCCACAGCCCAGGGAACACCATTTAATAACCCAGATCATAACTTTATCGACCCTACAGATTACAGTATTGGGGCTACAGGAGGCGGTGGTTATGAAGCGCCTTCAACCGTCATCTTTTCCGAGCGCCAGACAGGTTGTGAAACAGTGGTTGGAGTCGGTCAAACTGTTGATCGATTGTGTGTTCCGCCACCCGCACCTATTGCTGGAATTCCTGGTCAGCCTACTTATGGGACAGGATATCCCAGCGGGGGAGGTAAAACAGTTACTCAGCACCGTCAGCCTTCCCATTCATTCGGTCAACAAGCAACAGGAAGAACTCACTCAGCCCACAGCAGAGGCTGGGGAACTACAAACGTCGCCGCCAGTTATGGTGGCTCTCCAGACTATTCCTATCAGGTCCCTGTAGCCGGATTAAGTCCCGTGCAAGTGGGACCCATCAGCATGAGTGCGATGAGTAATTCAGGTTTGAGTTACTATAAGCGCACCATGCGACCCCCCAGACTTCCCGGAAATTCAGATACTCACCTGCTTTTCCCCCTCAGTATTCCCGCCCCAATTACTTCATTATTTGGTTGGCGACAACACCCAATTTTGGGAACTGGCAGCTTCCATACAGGTATTGATTTCGGAGCAGATACCGGAACTCCTGTAGTGGCATCTTATTCAGGGGAAGTTACCCTGGCTGACTGGTTAGGGGGATATGGTTTAACCGTGGTTCTTAACCACCAGAAAAAATCGAAAGAAACCCTTTATGCTCACCTATCAGAATTGTTTGTCAAACCGGGAGAATTTGTCCAACAAGGGGAGGTAATTGGACGGGTAGGAAGTACGGGAATGTCTACAGGACCTCACCTGCACTTTGAGTTACGGAAGCTGACTAATGAAGGCTGGGTAGCGATTGATCCACTATTACAGATAGAATTTGCCCTCGCTCAACTAATCAATACTCTGCGCGTGGCTGAAGTACCAGCAGAGGAATTTATTGCTGCCTTACCTAACCAAACGAGGAACTGGGAAACTGGTTTGCCTCAACTGCCTCCCCTTCCTCCGGGTATGGATATCATTGTTCCCAATTTGGAACCACCTACCATCAACTTTGGCTTTAAAGAAAACGTGGAGAAAGCACAACAATAGGCGATAGGTTTTGCGCCACCAAAAACTGATAATTTACCCGCCTTCAATAGTATGGCGGGTTTATTGGTTGCTAATTCACTTGGTAAAATATCTGTGGATCCCCGGAAGTAGAGAAGAGAAGGAAAGGAGAGGAGCGATCGCCTTGTCAGATATGCTATAGTCAAGTCAGAACTATCGGTTCTCTTGTATATGACTGCCACCGAATCTTTAACGACTCTACCGGATCATACCCAACTTCCCTGTGAAGACGGAACCTTTGTGAAAAACTTTCAAGAACACCCCCAAAGTATCCTATTAACCGATTCTATTCGTCCGGTTCTTAATCAAATACATCCAGACGGACAATATTGCATTGGTCAAGATAGTGGGATTTACTGGCGCATTACAGACCCACCCCAAAAAGGAGCGGAAGCACCGGACTGGTTTTATGTGGCGAATGTTCCCCCTACTCTTAATGGTAAACTGCGACGGTCTTATGTATTGTGGCAAGAATTAATCTGTCCCCAAATCATCATTGAATTTGTATCTGGGGATGGTTCAGAAGAACGGGATAAAACCGCTTGGAAAGGCAAGTTTTGGATTTATGAAACGGTAATAAGAACGCCGTATTATGCCATCTATGAAGTGGAAAAATCTCAGGTAGAAGTGTATCGTTTAGAGGGTAGTTTCTATGAGTTGCTAACCCCAAATAACCGCAATCATTACCCAATTCCCGAAATGGGAGTAGAGTTAGGTATCTGGTCGGGAATATATCAGAACGTGGAATTACCTTGGTTGCGTTGGTGGGATAGTGATGGTAATTTACTGTTATCTGGTGAAGAACGAGCGGAACGGGAACAACAACGAGCGGAACATGAACGACAACGAGCGGAACATGAACGACAACGAGCGGAACATGAACGACAACGAGCCGATCGCCTAGCAGCTCGTTTACAGGAATTGGGAATTGATCCTAATGAAATCATCTGAAATTATCCAATTTGGGCTTTAGTGTCATAGAAGTAGAGAAGAGAAGGAAAGGAGAGGAGCGATCGCCTTGTCAGATATGCTATAGTCAAGTCAGAACTATCGGTTCTCTTGTATATGACTGCCACCGAATCTTTAACGACTCTACCGGATCATACCCAACTTCCCTGTGAAGACGGAACCTTTGTGAAAAACTTTCAAGAACACCCCCAAAGTATCCTATTAACCGATTCTATTCGTCCGGTTCTTAATCAAATACATCCAGACGGACAATATTGCATTGGTCAAGATAGTGGGATTTACTGGCGCATTACAGACCCACCCCAAAAAGGAGCGGAAGCACCGGACTGGTTTTATGTGGCGAATGTTCCCCCTACTCTTAATGGTAAACTGCGACGGTCTTATGTATTGTGGCAAGAATTAATCTGTCCCCAAATCATCATTGAATTTGTATCTGGGGATGGTTCAGAAGAACGAGATAAAACCGCTTGGAAAGGCAAGTTTTGGATTTATGAAACGGTAATAAGAACGCCGTATTATGCCATCTATGAAGTGGAAAAATCTCAGGTAGAAGTGTATCGTTTAGAGGGTAGTTTCTATGAGTTGCTAACCCCAAATAACCGCAATCATTACCCAATTCCCGAAATGGGAGTAGAGTTAGGTATCTGGTCGGGAATATATCAGAACGTGGAATTACCTTGGTTGCGTTGGTGGGATAGTGATGGTAATTTACTGTTATCTGGTGAAGAACGAGCGGAACGGGAACAACAACGAGCGGAACGGGAACGACAACGAGCCGATCGCCTAGCAGCTCGTTTACAGGAATTGGGAATTGATCCTAATGAAATCATCTGAAATTATCCAATTTGGGCTTTAGTGTCATAGAAGTGGAAAAGAGAAGGAGAGGAGCGATCGCCTTGTCAGATATGCTATAGTTAAGTCAGAACTATCGGTTCTCTTGTATATGACTGCCACCGAATCTTTAACGACTCTACCGGATCATACCCAACTTCCCTGTGAAGACGGAACCTTTGTGAAAAACTTTCAAGAACACCCCCAAAGTATCCTATTAACCGATTCTATTCGTCCGGTTCTTAATCAAATACATCCAGACGGACAATATTGCATTGGTCAAGATAGTGGGATTTACTGGCGCATTACAGACCCACCCCAAAAAGGAGCGGAAGCACCGGACTGGTTTTATGTAGCGAATGTTCCCCCGACCCTCAATGGTAAACTGCGACGGTCTTATGTATTGTGGCAAGAATTAATCTGTCCCCAAATCATCATCGAATTTGTATCTGGGGATGGTTCAGAAGAACGAGATAAAACCGCTTGGAAAGGCAAGTTTTGGATTTATGAAACGGTAATAAGAACGCCGTATTATGCCATCTATGAAGTGGAAAAATCTCAGGTAGAAGTGTATCGTTTAGAGGGTAGTTTCTATGAGTTGCTAACCCCAAATAACCGCAATCATTACCCAATTCCCGAAATGGGAGTAGAGTTAGGTATCTGGTCGGGAATATATCAGAACGTGGAATTACCTTGGTTGCGTTGGTGGGATAGTGATGGTAATTTACTGTTATCTGGTGAAGAACGAGCGGAACGGGAACGACAACGAGCCGATCGCCTAGCAGCTCGTTTACAGGAATTGGGAATTGATCCGAATGAAATTATGTGAAATTATATAATTATGGCGTTAGTGCCATAGTCAAAAATCGTGTTTCCAACTATGTCCTATAGATTGTTATTTGTTTGTCTGGGAAATATTTGTCGATCGCCTTCAGCCGAGAATATTATGAATCATCTGATCGAAGAGGCTAATTTGAGCGATCGCATTGTCTGTGATTCGGCGGGGACATCAGGCTATCATATTGGTTCGGCCCCTGATCCTCGTATGACTATGGCTGCGAAAAAACGAGGCATTGTCCTCAAGGGTTCTGCTCGTCAGTTCACCGCCTCCGATTTTGATAATTTCGATCTAATTTTGGCGATGGATCAGGACAATTATCAGCAAATTCTGTATCTTGATCGAGGGAAAAAATATGGTGATAAGGTTAAGCTAATGTGCGATTTCTGTAGCCATCATACCCTCAAAGAAGTTCCCGATCCCTACTATGGTGGCCCGGAAGGTTTTAATCAGGTGATTGATTTGCTACTAGATGCCTGTGAAGGCTTATTAGAATTTGTAGTTAATCAACCATCGGTTAATTAATTAGGTCATTTTCCAAGGCAAACCGTACCAGTGCAGCGCGGTTACTGCTGTCAGTTTTGCGGAGTAAACTGCTAACATACTTTTCGACAGTGCGAGAACTCAGATGCAGAGAATTTCCGATTTTGACGTTGGATAATCCTTCTGTAAGTAGGTTCAAAACCTGTTGTTCTCGTTCGGTGAGATGAATGTTGGTAGTTGATAAACTGTGAAAATGATGCCGTTTATAACGGGGACTGGTATGGTTTGATAGGGGTTCATTAATCCGAGACCTCCATTCTGCTTCAATGAGTTGCGATCGCTCTAAAAGCGCCCTAATCACTACACCTAACTCATCTAATTCAAAAGGCTTAGGGAGATAATTATCACACCCGAGTTGATAGCCCCGAATCCGCTCTTCGGTACTGGTATGAGCGGTTAAAAAAATCACTGGTAACAAACGGAAACCAGGTTGGGAACGAACTCGCTTGACTAGCTCAAAACCATCCATTTCTGGCATGGCAATATCTGTTACTATCAGGTGTGGTTGATGCTTTTCTACCAATTCGAGTGCTTCCTGACCATTGGTGGCAGAAATGACCATATATCCTGACATTTCCAGATAATCGCTAATCGAAAGGCGAGTTCCCAAATCATCATCAACGACTAGAAGTGTCAAAGGCATAGGAACTGGAGATAAAAGACTAGAGATTTAGATTCTCTATGGGTTTTAGAGATAGGCTGACTCACAAAAAACACCTCACCAACTAGGAAGTTAATACCAAATGCTGTAGCTATCCTCAAATCGCCACTACTTAAATGATTATTTGGGATTGTTTATTTTAACATTATATGTAGTTGACAAGTGGATAGCTTAAGGGATAAGTATTTATCCCTGTACTGATCAGTGGCATGGCAGGGGGCTGTATGATTAGGCATACATCTGGGTTTCCAAGACTTTGATGGTTTGCTGGCGGGTTTTCTGATATGTAAATAATTGTCTCACATCAAATTGAGAAGATAACACTCTTTCCGGCAGCCACTCCCCCGGCTGAGTTATGGCTTGTAAGCCTTGGAGTTCTGTGATCATGTCTCTATAGGCGGGTAAGCCAGATAATTTACTAGATCGAGGGTTGGGTGTGTCTCCAAAGGAACCCACAGCTTGCCAATTTTTACCTGTGGCTGTGGTGGTGCGATCGCTATTATGACCTATACCCAAGGCCATTTTTTCGGTAGCGGGGAGTAAGGCTACTTGGGCGATCGCCACCAGGGCTGCTGTCCCAATTAATCCAGTTATCCCCTCTAGCATTGGCATTCCCGATAACAGACCCAAACCACCACGGGAGACACTGTTATAAGCCGACTCGGCTAGAGTTCCAGGTAAAACTTCAATGGGTGGGAAGTTGGCTGAAGGTCTCTGTTGGGGTTGGGTCTCGTTTATATAGGCTTTAGCAGTAGCGATCGCTTTCCAGGACTGTTCCCAATGGTCTGATGGTAATTCACTGTGCAGCTGAAAGCTACCTTCTCGCCATAGGTAAAAAATCACCTGACACACTTGGGGAATTTCAGCTTGTGCTATCCAAGCCTCAAAGCGTTTGAATAGGGGCTGATTCTGAATGTTTTTTCCCTGACGAAACTTGGTAAATACAGATAAAAAATCTGGTCGTTCTTCCTGTGCAATGGTCTGGCAGGTATTAATACTACTAATAATTATGGCATCTACAGTCATTGACCAAGCCATTGCACTAGATATCAGATAATATTGTTTGATAATCTTAGGGAGGGAGGAATGCAAAACTATCGCATCCAGACGAGTGAGGTTGTCTAAATTAGTAACCATCTCCCCGGCACGCAAATATTGATAAGTGCTGCGGATATCTCGTTGTTCTGTTAGTTCTAATTGACCTGCATTTAAGGCTGACTCAATAGATTTTTCAATAGCCATTAATCGGGAATTATAACTAGCAATAAGATAGCGCTGACTTAACTCGGAATATACAGGAGAAGACAGAAACAAATAATCCAGCAAATTGAGGGTATTAGGGTCTGTGATAGCCGAGCCTGATTGCAGATTATTATAAGCCTGAAAACATCTAACTTTACTGCGGTCATGAATGGGAGATTGTACAATCAGGTTGTTGATTTTACGGTCAATATTATCAGAGGGCTGGTTGAGTAAAGTATGCAAAATTAAAAAGGCATCCTCTCCCTGCAATCCACACCCTTTCAGACGCAGATTAGCACCTTCTGAGCTATGGGGTGGGATTTTCACTTCATATCTTTTACCTGTTTTTACCATAACCATTTGAGTCCCCCCATTGGTGGCAATTGGAGCCGGGACAAAAATATGATAAAGCTCATCTGTACTCCAGTCATATTCTGGATTAGTGGGGATTTCGTCCTCGGCTTCTGGATAAATATTTTCCACCCATCCTTGAGCGCGTTTCACCACAGAAGCCCCAGAATTGGTGGCTGTATGTATTGCGGCTTTCCCCACTTCGGAAGCGCGATGAGTAATCGAATCCCCTATCTCAGTTGCTGTTTTTCGAGCTGTTTCCGTGGCTCGATCGCTCAGGGATTTACCCAACCCTGATGCGGGTTGACTCCAATTTTTAGGCAGACCGGATACTTTCTGGTTTACGGAATCCCAAAAAGATTGATTTTGGCGATCGCCCATAGTCTACAACTCCATCACAACTCGCATTAAACCAACAGTAGTCTTCACTCAATTATTTCTGCTTCTTAGAACAGAAATCTTAACAGTAGGGGAGTAGCACTTTCCAGAAGTCCCATAACCCCGCCATTACGGGCTCTAAGTTCCTGGGGATTTTGACGAAATTCGATAATTTCAATCAACTGAGCAGTAATTTCCTGCCCTTCCTGGCTCCCCCATCTATTATATAGTTCTTGAGCCTGTTTAGCATCCGACATGGCTCTATTTAAATCACCACTATCAGCCCAAGCCATACTGCGAGCAAAATAAGCCGCCGCCAGGTTAGGATTGAGACTCAGGGCGCGGTTGTAGTGGTCTATGGCATTTTTATAGTTCCCTTCCAAGGCTTCTTTAACTCCCAGGCGATAGAAATCCTCGGCGTTGCCAATATTAGTCGGGAGTCCCACCACTCCAATTAATTGAGCCTCAGTAATATTAGCCTCAAGGGCGATCGCATTAGCCAAATAAGCGCCTCGCAAATCCGACCCCGCCAGGTTCGCCCCAGTCAGGTTCGCCCCAGTCAGGTTCGCCCCAAATAAACTCGCCCCAGTCAGGTTCGCCCCAGTCAGATTAGCCCCAGTCAGGTTAGCACGACTCAGGTTAGCCCCAGTCAGGTTAGCCCCGCTGAGGTTCGCGCCGCTGAGATCTGCTAACACCAAACCCGCATTAGTCAGATTGCAGTTTGGACATTCTTTAGTTGATAGGAGTTGTCGGATCTCCTGTAAATTACTGGCCCGGACCGGAGCCATTGGTAGGATAGCAATCGACAGGGTAATCATCGTTAGAATTGGGAATTTCATCGAAGATCTCCGGTAGCGAGTAAGCGTTCATGAACCTTTATTCTATACCATTTTCCGCCCATGACTTGGGTGGTATATATGCGGCAATTGTGATCTCAATCAGGTTTAATATTGATCACAATCACAATGGCTGACGCGCTCTATCACTTCCATAATCCCCAGAACGTAAGATAATAGCTACATAGCGTTATATGAGTTCCCATGCTGGCGCAATTCTCACCCTCATCTAACAATCTCGATGCTCTAATTGATCGCATTTTTGTTTCTCGCAAGATCACCCGCGAGGACCAAAAGCAACTTATGTACTTGCTTCTATCCAAGGAATGTCTGAGTGATGAAGAACACGACTGCATTAACGAAGTATTCGATCGCCTACGTCGGGGATTACTCCACGTTGTTGAGTAAATTATCGAAAATTTTTGGTTGAAAACCCCGTCGTTCTACGACGGCTTTTCTTGGTTTTTAATGTAAGACTTCAGAACCTCTAATGGTGCGCCACCGCTTGAAGATACAAAATAACTAGGCGACCATAAAGATTCTTTTCCGTAGAGTTTAGGGAATCTGGCTTGCCCATATCTACGACTGGCAAATCCTTTTAAAGCATTTACTATGACAGAAATAGAGAGTTGAGGAGGGTATTCAACTAAGGTATGAATATGGTCTGACTCCCCATTAAATTCCAGCACTTGAAAATTCATTTTTTCAGCCACTTCTCGAAAATACTTCAGGATTAACATCAGGCTCTCCACTGTCAAGATTTGGCGACGATACTTAGTCACACAGACCAAATGAATCTTTAAATCCGAAACAGACGCTCTTTTCGTCAAAGGGTTGACATCTACCAGACTCCTAGCTATAATTAATGCAGACTCATACATTTTTACAGTATGAAGCTAAGATATCGATATCGAATTTACCCAACAGACCAACAATAGAGATTGATGTCTCAATTGTTCGGATGCTGTCGGGTAATATTTAACGATGCCTTAGCATATTGTCAAGAACAATACCGTGCGGGTAACAAAAAGCCTAATATCAACGAACTTTCTCAAAGACTTACAGAACTCAAAAAAACCGAGGAAAAAATCTGGTTGGGAGAAGTTTCTTCTATTCCCTTACAACAGTCTTTAAGAGATTTAGAGCAGGCTTACTCTAACTTTTTCAAATCCTGTAAAGGACAAAGAAAAGGTAAGAAAGTTAAACCTCCCAAGTTTAAAAAGCGTAAATCTAAGCAATCCGCTAGATTTATGGATAATGGTTTTAAACACCTTAATTCCGATTACATTTACATCGCTAAAATTGGTGATATTAAAGTAGTATGGAGTAGAGAGTTACCCACAAAACCTTCTAGTGCCACCTTAATCAAAGACAGTGCTGATAGGTATTTTGTCAGTTTTGTTGTTGAGTTTAATCCTCAACCCTTACCGGAAAACCAAAATTCTGTAGGAATTGATTTAGGAATCACTGATTTTGCCACATTAAGCAATGGTGAGAAAGTTAAATCTCCTAAGCCTTTAAAGAAACAACTAAAGCGTTTAAGAAGATGACAACGTAATTTGTCGAGGAAACAGAAAGGCAGTCAAAGAAGGGAAGTTGCTAGAAAGAAATTAGCTAAACTTTACGCCAAGATTTCTGATACCAGAAACGATTTTCTTCAGAAATTGTCAACTCGGATTATTCGTGAAAACCAAACGATAGTCTTGGAAGATTTAAAGGTTTCAGGGATGATGAAAAACCGAAAACTATCCCGTGCTATTTCAGATTTGGGTTGGCGCAGTTTGAGAACAATGCTAGAAGTTAAATCTGTTATGTACGGGCGTGATTTTCGTGTCATTGATAGATGGATTCCCACTTCTCAAACCGGTTCTGGCTGCGGTTTTCGCGGTGGCAAAAAAGAATTAAATATGAGAGAGTGGACTTGTTTAAATTGTGGCACATCTCATGATAGAGATGTTAACGCTGCGATTAATATTAAGGTCGCCGGAGGGCATTTGGAGACTTTAAACGGATGTGGAGAGAGGGTCAGACTTTCTGTAAAGAAAGCACATCTCAATGAAGCGTCAACCCGTCCAGCATTTCAACAATTGTCAATCTTTGATTTGTTGAAATAGATGGAAAGCCCCGTTAGCGCACGCCGGGACGGATAGGCGGATGTCAAAACTCATGCAGGCAGAATATACGATTAATTTCGCCTCCCCAAAACACGAGAAACCCCCTCCAGATTTCCCGGTTTGTTGATCGGCATATTCTCGGTCAATACTTATTCAAATTTACGATAAGGGAACCTACCTTGGTTGGTATCAAACCATTGATTCCAAAGGGTAGTGTTTTCTGGGCTGGCAATAGTTGAATTAACTACTCGGCTCCACTCCCGGCTGTTCATGGGTAGGATACATCCGTAATTCTCGAAGGTCAGGGGTTGGCTGGGAACCAGTTGAAAGTTCTGGCGATCGCTCCCATCTTTCCACAACTGTCCAAGCAACAGAATACCATCACTAACAATGCCTTGTAATTCCCCTGCCTGTAAGCGGCGGATACCTTCAGCGCGGCTAGGGACGGCTTCCCATTGGGCTTCTGGGTAAACTGGGCGCAACTCGCTATCAGCGGTGGTAGATTCTAAAAATCCAATGGTAACCCGTTCCAAGCTAACGGTTGAAATGTCTGTTTCGGATAGTTGGGTGGGGTCAAGGCGATCGCGATTTTCAGTTTTGACTAACATCTGAATCCCCGTTACAAAAAAGGGAGTAGAAAAATCCACCCCATTTTCCCGTTCAGCGGTGATGCTAGTAGCCTCGCACACCAGGTCTAGGTTTCCCTTTTGGACTTGTTCAAAGCGATCGAGTAGGGTAACAGTAGTCATCTCCAACCGGATCGGCTGGTTTAGCTTCTCTTCAAGGCGACCATGAATCAACCTAATCAAATCGACAGAATATCCCTCGATCTCGCCATTATCGTTTAAATAGCTAAAGGGAACCGCATCAGTCCGTACACCCGCCCGCAGGACTCCAGTTCGTTCAATTTGTTCTAAAACAGTTTCCGCCGCTGCATATCCAGTAAAGCCCACACTCAGGATTAAGCTAAGTAGGGGAATTGCCAATTTTTGATTCATAGATCTAATTTAAATGGTGGGCGATTATCAAAAAAACCGAGTTAAAAACTTGGCCCAATTGGGGAAAGGAAATTGATGGTATCATAGCACTGTTGGCAAGGACAATCAAGCCAGTTAAATATTTAACCAGGTGGTGTCGAGATAATCGATTTGAACGTGGGGACTCAGGGCTGTTAGTACCTGTTTTCCATAGGTGCGACGAGTTACCCGACTATCTAATAGGGCTACGATACCTTGTTTGTGGCGAACGGGAGCGACAGCACCCTGTAACTCTCTTAAGGCGGCGGGGAGTAAATATAGCCGAAACCAGTCCTGGCGCTGCTGTTTGTAGTAGGCGACCGTCCCGGCTACTAGGGGATTTTCTAGGGAGGGTAAGGGTAAAGTGGCGATCGCTAACAAATGGGGAGAAACTAACTGATGCTGATGGTTTCGCCAAAATTGCCAACCCGTAACTAAAACCCCTGTTTCGCTGATAGCCGTGGTTTCCACCTGTACTAGGGAACCAAACTCAGAAGCTAACACCGCCGCCACTCTTCCTTTGAGGGGAATATCCTCAACCAATATAACTTTCAAACCACTAATATTGATACTCATACATAGTAAGGTCCGCAATTGCTCAATTAATGCCTTCTCAAACTGGGGTGTATTTGGCATGGGTATCCCAGAAGGTAGATAAAGTTGAATTAATTGGCTTTGGCGATCGGGTGTAAATTTCACACAGGTTAAATCCCCTAATCCCATGCTCTGACGATAAATGGGAGCGTTTTTATCCAAGTCTAAAGCGCCGCCAATCAAGACTACGGGTTGTTTTTCCCAAATGGGACTCAAGGCTGAAGCTACTTCTAGGGGACTGCAATATAATTTGAATGAACCCTGCGCGCGGTCAACTTCTACCCACTTTAGTTGATTTTCAGATAACCATTGATGGTAAAACTCGTGCCACCGAGAGTCTAAGCCTTGACTAGAGGTTTCGGCTGAGGTAGTAGTTGATTCTGTGGGTTGTGTAAGAGCCACAAACAGATTTTGGAGAATATCCTGTTCTTCGGAGTCGAGGAGATGACAACCATAAAGATTAGCTGGGTGCGCGAAAATTGAGCGAATTAGACGCACTTGGGTTAACTGGAGGGTGTCTCGCCATTCTGGTCGATTCTGGGTTAATAGGGTCCAGTCTGACCATTCTAAGGCGACGGTGAGGCGATCGCGACTCCACTGTTCTAAATCATCGGCACCATCAATAATGGTGGGAATATGTGGGGGAAAGTGCTGGTTTTCGCCTAGTCTATCTGCTAACCATATTTGAGGGGTGGTTAGTAGCAAACCCTGAAAATCTTGACTTGGCCAGCGATCGCCTTTTTGAATCGCCATCAGGGGTAATTTCTGATCATCTGCATCTGTAATACCCTGAATTTTGGGAACTTCTACGGTCAAGAGTTGCTCAATTACCGATTCGGAGGCGACGATGACAGTGGCTTTTTTCCCAACTAAAACCGGAATTAGATAACTAAACCGATAGGGATGATCGAGGACTTTTGGCATCACCCCGGTTTGAATTAATGCACTACGTCCCAAACGCAAGGCGCGCGCCACTAATCTTGTCATTGTCAAATAGTGTGGCCAGTCCATGTCACCAACGGACTGCACCAAACGACGAACCAGATTATGTGCTTCTACTTCAATCACAGGGTTATCAAGCCAAATATTTAGTAATGGTGCCAGAGGTTCTCAACTTCAGCCCATCGACTTCTAGTTTAGCTTGTAGTGAGCAGAACACCGACCAACCCACAGCATCGAACCCGGACCCATGAATGATTAATGGTTAACCTGGAGATTTGATGCTACTGTTAGGGCATATCATTGAAACTGTTAATAAAAGCCATTACTTGGTCAAAATTAGGGGTGGAATTGGCATCGGAACCACTATTAGGAGAGGGATTGAGTTTGCTGATTTGCGAGTTTTCATGAACCATAATCATTTTCTGGCCGCCATTGGTTAATTGCGTGCGGGTCGGTTTACTAAAAAATGGCGGATTGAATTCTGAGCGAATGGTGCGGGCTATTTTTTTCATCTCATTAACTTTGGCAATGACTTTACTCATAGCGCTTAACAATTGCGATCGCCGTTCTTTGGTCAGCCCGGAATCTTGAATCTGACGCAGTAAATTCACGATATTTTTCTGGGTTTGGGGAGCATCATCAAAGGGTAAAATAGCCAGACAGCCAATAGCAAATAGTTCTTGTTCTTGGTTAGCAATAAATGTGATTTTGGTAGTGCGATCGCCTACTTCTAGGCTGGGGGGACGTTCCATGACGGGAAACTCTTGAGCAATTTTGTGGTAAATGTTGGCTAAAGCCATATTCGCATCTTGATCTAAGGAGGAATTAACCAGAATCTCAACTATAGGTCGAGTTTGATTAAAAAACTTTCGGAGACTTTCCCGATCAAAATGATAAACCTGACTATGATCACCATTAGCACTCAAATCCACCCATTCACAGGTAATCTCATCAGCTTTTAGATTAAACCTAGAAACTTGATAAAGTTTAGCGCCAGTTAATGTGGCTCCCGACAAGTCTGCGCCACTCCAATTGGCTCGAATTAAGTTAGCTTGGCTCAAGTCAGCGTGAACTAAACTAGCCTTTACTAACACCGCGCTGCTTAAATTAGCACCGGATAAATTAGCGCCACTGAGGTTAGCCTCTGTCAAATTAGCACCACTGAGGTCAGCGCCTTGTAGGTCAATCCAGCGCATATTTGCACCACTAAAATCAGCATTACTCAAGTTAGCATAGGTCAGATTTGCTTGTCTTAATTCCGCATTACTAAAATCAGCTTTAGGTAAATTAACTTTAACTAAATCCGCTCCTCGTAGGTCGGTTTTGGTAAATTTAGTCAAAGCTCCAGAAGCGCCTCGCAGGTTCGCACCACTTAAATTAGCACCATTAAAGTTAGTCTGCTGAAGTTTGGTTTCACGCAGATCCGCCCCATTTAAGTTGGCTTGGGTGAAGTTAGCTTTAGTGAGTTTCGCTCTAATTAATTCAGCTCGAATTAATAGGGAGTTAATTAACTGTGCTTCCGTCAAATCTACTCTTGCTAAATTAGCTACATTAATGGTGGCTTGATTTAAAATAGCTTTGGTGAGATTAGCATTACTTAATCGAGCTACATTCAGATTAGCACGACTCAAATTCACTTCCCTTAAATCCGAGGCGCTTAAATTAGCTACACTCAAGGATGCACCACTTAAATTAGCTCCGGCTAGGTTAATTCGACTCAAATTGATTTCGTTTAAATTGATGTCCTCAAAATCTCGTTCTCCATCTCGATATTTTTTGACAATTTCATAAACTTTAAGAACGTCACTCTCAGAATTTTGATGGTTGTTAGTATCTGTCATTCTGTGGAAAATTCACTGTTGATGTTAAAATGATTAAGAGAGCAATTAACGAGGGAGCTAGAGGATTTTTGATGACATAATTATGGGGAATCAAAACTGGCTACAAAACTGGTGAAAATATCTGGTGTTGCCATTGCCATTTGCCGATATTTTTCGGGTGTGATTTTGGATAAATCCATCAACCCAGGAATATGACTAAACTTCCTCCCAAATTCGGGATGGCTATGAATAGCTAAATATTCCCCGACTAAGTTACTTAAAATGGTTTGAGTAGGATGGTGAAAAAATGGATGATTGCCGTCAATTTCTTCCTGTAACTTTTCGGATAACAAATGGTCTTCTAAACGGCTGATTTTTTTAATTATATCGATGCCAAACTGAATCACTTGGTTAGATAATCTGACTCCCATTTGAGAACTATTTTCCAAGGTGAGCATCCGCAATGATTCCAGAATACACTCTCTGGTTTTGGCGACATCTGCAAAGGGTAGAATCACTACATAAGCTGTCAGAAATAGCTGTTCCTCATCATCTATTCTAAACGATAAGAGGGTTCGGCGCGAACCTATATCAATGCTAGGGGGAGATTTGATAAAGGGATAGTGTTGGATAATTTGCCGATATATGGAAGCTAAAATGCAGTGGGTATCTGGGTCTAGGGGGGCATTAATACGGATTTGAACGGTGGGAGATTCAACGTTAAAAAATTGATGAGCTTGTTGGGAACTAAAACGCTGTATTTTGCTACCATCACCGTTAGGACTCAGATCAATCCAATCGCAGGTGATCTCATCTGCAATTAAACTAAATCTGGACAATCCATAAAGTTTAGTTCCTGTCAATGCGGAACCTCGCAGGTTAGCATCTGTCCAGTCACAGTCTATCAAATTAGCTTGGGTTAAATCAGCATGAATGGCGCTACAATTGAGTAAACTTGCGCCACTAAGATTAGCACCGCGTAAACTTGCGCCACTTAATTGGGTGGCTTCTAAGTTGGCGCCACTCAGGTTAGCACCACTTAAATTCGCCCAGCGGAGATTTGCGCCACTCAGGTTAGCACCACGAAGATCTGCGCCATTTAGTTCAGCTTGTCGCAGTTCAGCGTTACGGAGATTAACCCCCCTGAGATCGGCTCGTGTAAGATCAGCACGGGTTAGGTTGGATCTTTCTAGGTTACTGAGAATTAAACAGGCTTCTGATAGGTTAGCGCCGGATAAATTGGTTTGTTGGAGGTCGGCGTGTCTGAGGGTGGCTTCTCTTAAATCTGCTTCGGTTAAATTCGCCCCATTGACTATGGCTTCGCTGAGTTCGGCTCGCATTAGTTCGGCGCGAATTAAGGACGCATCGACGAGGTTGGCTTGACTGAGATCGGCTCTGATCAGGTTGGCGACGTTGAGAACTGCTTCATTGAGGTTGGCTCCCTGGAGAATAGCGCCGCTAAGTTTGGAAACGTTCAGTTTGGCTCGAGTTAGGTTAACGCCTGTTAGGTTGGCTCCGCTAAAGTTGGTAACGCTCAAAACGGCTTCGGTAAAATTAGCCTGACTAAGATTGACCCGGCTCAGATTGGCTTCACATAGCAGAATGGCACTAAAATCACGGTTCCCGGATTGGTATTCTAGCAGCAGTTCTTCGGCATCCATGCCTTTTTCGCTCCAGTTTAATGTCGGCAAATTAAACTGTTATTCTATCAAAATTTGGGGGGGATATGTCAATTCGTTGAGCTGGTGTCATAAATCTCTATGGGGTTTTGGGTTGACAATTTGCCAAAAGTTTGCTTGATTGGGAATTAATTTAAAGTTATTTGGTTGTGCATTGGGGCTGCCAGTTTTTCTCACTGGTAAACTCAGGGCAGCGATCGCACTTAATAATATTTAATGAACATTGGTATTGTCGGATTGGGTTTGATTGGCGGTTCCCTAGGCTTGGATTTGCGTTCTTTGTTGGAGAGGGAGGGATTAACTGAACCTCTGGGAGAATCAGTGCTACAGGGGGGGCGGGTGTTGGGGGTTTCTCGCCGCCAGTCTACCTGTGAAAGGGCGATCGCTATGGGGGCGGTTGATGAAGCCTCTTGTAGTTTGTCCTTAATGGCTAGGGCGGATATTGTGTTTATTTGTACCCCAATAGGGGCGATCGCTTCTACGGTTGAACAACTATTGGAACACCTGAATCCTCACGCCATTTTAACAGATGTAGGTTCGGTAAAAACTCCTATTGTTGATATTATATCTCCTATAAGGCGGAACTTTGTGGGAGGACATCCCATGGCGGGAACAGCTTATAGTGGTATTGATGCGGCACAGTTAAAGTTATTTGTAGGGCGACCCTATGTAATTACTCCCACGGAAACCACCCCCCCAGAAGCGACGGAGGTAGTGGTGGCGATCGCTAATTTACTAGGCGCGAGGGTTTATCAATGTTCCCCCATGGACCATGATCGGGCGGTAGCTTGGATCTCTCATCTCCCGGTCATGGTTAGCGCTAGTCTCATTGCTGCGACGGCTACTGAGGAAAATCAGGATATCCTGGATCTGGCTTATCAACTAGCAAGTTCTGGGTTTCGAGACACCAGCCGGGTGGGTGGTGGGAACCCAGAGTTAGGGGTGATGATGGCTAAGTATAATCGGGAAGCTGTGTTAAAGTCTTTGTCTAATTATCGCGAAAGTTTAGATAAAATTACACTCGCCATTCAACAGGAAGACTGGGAGACTTTAGAACAGTATTTAACGGCAACTCAACAAGGGCGATCGCGGTTTAATTGTTAAGATTCGGGATAATGCCCTAGTTTGATGTGGGGTAGCAAAACGATTATGGTACAATGTCTAAAGCCCGTTTACCGCCCCACTTCTGGATGATTTGATCATCAAAATCGTCGGCTGTTTCTAAGACAGATAAAACTGAGGACTCTAATTCTCCGGGGTCACAGGTTGAACCGACTATGGTATGGCTAAGGCAAATATTATCATGGTCATCGATCGCAAAACCACCAAAGCGCATTTGAGAATTTTTCAATAATAAAAATTGCATCAATTCCGGGGTAATTTCTGCCCCTTGAACTACGAGCGATCGCGTTTCAATGACAGCATCTTCGTGCCAGGGGTAAATTCGCACTTCCACCCACGCGGAACCCAGAAATAAACCAAAGCCAGGATCGTCTAATTTTTCCCAAGGATACTGAGTGAACATCTCCTCCATCCAGATAGCGACCTGTTCATAACATTCTCGTTGAACTTGGGTCTGAAATTCCATGATTGTTGTCCTCACTTGATATGCCCACTGAGTATAGGGAAACTTGGTTAAATTAGCGTTATAATATCGGTAATCGTGACTAACTTCTTCCCCGATCCACTCTGGTAACTCCACAGCCTGCTCCGGGCTGTTTAATTCCACTTCGGCTAAAATTAACCCCTGATTATCCCCGAAAAATTCGTCAACTTCCCAGATCAGATCACCGATGGGAATTTTATAGCGTTTCTTTTCAATGAGAGGGCCAACGCATAAACTAGATAACATCTGTTCGGCATCCTCAATGGGAATCAGATATTCAAACTCGGCGCGCTGATAGCCCTCAGAAGCGCCCTTAATGGTCAAATAGCCCTGATTTCCGGCGATGCGGACTCGGACGGTTTTTTCTGGGGTGGTGGTGATATAGCCCTGACGGTAAACCACTCCCACAGAAAGCGATCGCCACTGGTCCCCGCGCACTAAAAATTTACGTTCGATCTCAACTGCCATATTTTAGTCAATTTGCCCAATTTACCAAGCTGTGCGCCTATTGTATCGCGCTATCCGGGTCAAGAGTGAAAAGTTAAGCCCTCCCCTGACTAATCGGTGGTATAAAAAAAAATTCTGCATTCTGAGATACCTAAACTTGTAAATTTTTGTTAAGTATGGTAAAGTTGCTTTAACAGAAATTGAAGTAGAGGTACACATAATGCCATTCACCATTGACTCGGCTCGTAGCATTTTTCCAGAAACCCTAGCGGCTGACGTAGTTCCGGCGACGATCGCTCGGTTCAAGCAGCTTAGTGCCGAAGATCAACTGGCTCTCATTTGGTTTGCGTATCTGGAAATGGGTAAAACCATCACCATTGCGGCTCCCGGGGCGGCGAATATGCAGTTTGCTGAAAAAACCCTAGAGGAAATTCGGCAGATGACTCCCCTACAGCAAACCCAAGCTATGTGTGACCTGGCGAACCGGACAGATACTCCCATTTGTCGTACCTATGCTAGTTGGTCTCCTAATATCAAGCTGGGTTTCTGGTATGAACTAGGGCGTTTCATGGATCAAGGACTTGTTGCGCCCATTCCCGAAGGCTACAAACTCTCAGCTAACGCCAACGCTATCCTAGTGACGATTCAAGGTATTGATCCAGGTCAACAAATCACGGTGCTGCGTAATTGTGTTGTTGATATGGGGTTCGATACCAGCAAATTAGGCAGCTATCAACGGGTAGCAGAACCTGTTGTACCTCCTCAAGAGATGTCCCAACGGACTAAAGTTCAAATCGAAGGTGTGACCAATTCCACAGTCCTGCAATACATGGACAACTTGAATGCTAACGATTTTGATAACTTAATTAGTCTGTTTGCAGAAGATGGAGCGTTACAACCTCCTTTCCAAAAACCAATTGTTGGTCGCGATAATGTGCTGCGGTTTTTCCGGGAAGAATGCCAGAACTTGAAGTTAATCCCAGAACGAGGTGTTTCTGAACCGACGGAAGATGGCTATACTCAGATTAAGGTTACTGGTAAAGTGCAAACTCCCTGGTTTGGTGGTAATGTGGGGATGAATATTGCTTGGCGCTTCTTGCTGAACCCAGAAAATAAGGTTTTCTTTGTGGCGATCGATTTGTTAGCATCTCCCAAAGAGTTGTTGAACTTGGTGCGCTAGAATGGAGTTCACCTAGAAATTATATAGGCGAGCGTTTTCTCAACAAAAGCGCTCCCTTTTCTGCTGGGGATAAAGTCGATTCCCCATCGATTGAATGTGGCGATGATTGTAGTGTTACGGGCAGTAAAAAGTTACTTGAGGTTAATAGGAGAAAGAAGACCGTGTTTAATATAGCATTATGAAATGATTTGTGAACTACCAGCGGTTCAGATCAAATTACAACCACAGGAGATAAAGTTCATAATGATTTATCGAAGATTTCTGATGGCTATATGATGATTGATAGCACCTATTTATTGCCTAGATATATTCATACGGTACTCGCGCACTAAATATCGAGCAAATATCGGCTGTGGTAATGCTCAATTAGGTAATGATAAGTGAGTGAAATTAATTGGTCTGAACAGGATAAAAACGCGGCTGTAGATGCCTTACACAAGGCTTATGAGCGGGAGGTTAAGATTCTGATTGATGAGGTTAAACAAAAAGCGTTTAATCTGACAGAAATTGACGAGGTGTGGAAATTGCATGATTTTTTGAGTGCCAGAAGACACGATATTGATGGTAAGTATGACTATCGAGATGCTGCCAGTGTGTTTGTGTTAGCCACATTAGTTAAACAGGGATGGTTAAGCCTGGAAGAATTACAGGTTTTGGGTCAAGATAAATTAGCGAAAATCTCGGCTTTGACTAGGCTCTAATTCTCGCACCTATTGAATAAGGGCGGGTTGAGTAGTTGGACTGTTGAGAATCAAAACTGATTACTGAACCCGCCCCCAGTAATAAGACTTATCAATTTTCGGTGGCTATGGCTGCTGTTTTAGAAATTCCTCAACTTGGGCGGCGGTGGGTTGGGCAGCGATCGCTCCTAATTCAGTAGTAACCAAGGCTCCCACTGCACTAGCATAGGTAACGATCGCCCTAGCGGTTTCGGGGTTATGGAGGCTAGGGATACCCAACTGCAAAACTTGGTGAATAAAGCCAGCCACAAAGCCATCACCTGCGCCAGTGGTATCTTGAACTGGGACAGAAAATCCGGGAAAATAACCCTCATGATCTCCGAGACAGTAAGAACAGCCGCGATCGCCTTTAGTAACTAAGACCCCCTCCACGGAGTCTAGGCGATAGTTAATGGTACCAGGATCAGTAGTATCAAATAGCCAGATACTTTCAGACTCTGATAATTTGACAAAATCAACCTGTTTGAGCAAATCCATAATTAGGGGTTTGGCTGCTTCCGGGTCTGGCCAAAAATTCGATCGCCAGTTAATATCTACTAAAATCTTGAGATTATAGCGATCGGCTAACTTCAAAGCACGACTAATAGCATGGCGGGTTTCCTGGTAGGCGAGTTCCAATGTACCCAACACCAAAAAGTCAGCATTTACAAACAAAGACTCTGGTATGGCTTCGGCTTGCAAATAGGCATCAGCGAAATCGATAGTATTGAGATTCCCAAATCCGGCAAACTCTCGCTCACCAGTGCCTGAACGCAACACATAAACCCGTCGGGTGGGTGCTGATGGGTGTCTTTGAATGCCTGTAGTATCAACCCCGACCAATTGAAGAAACCCCAGGAGGCGATCGCCGCCTTCATCAGAACCCACCGCCCCAATAAACCCGGCAGAGGTTCCCAATTTCACCAAAGCACAAGCGACATTAGCCGGAGCCCCTCCCGGGTGAGCCGTCCAAGACTTAACTTCTCCCCAGGACTGGTTAGGCTCGTCTGCCAAGCAATCAAATAAAATTTCACCGAGGCAAATAACGCGAGAATGATTCATCTTGACTGTCAAAAATAGAGTTCACAGAATCTGCGCTGGGGCAGAAGCATCTGAGGTTAGAAGACGCAAATGGATTGTACAGTTTAAAATGGTGATAAGTAAGTAAATATGCAGAGATAGGATACCTCTATGTCCGACAGTAAATTCAAATCCCCTGTCTCCCTCTCGGAAAGAGAACTACAGGTTGTGGAACTGGTGGCGATCGGTTTGACTAACCAGGAAATCGCCGAAAAGCTGGAAATCAGCAAACGTACAGTAGATAACCACATAAGTAACATCCTGACTAAAACCTCGACAGGTAATCGGGTGGAGTTGGTCCGCTGGTCTTTGCAATGGGGTAAAGTTTGCATTGATAATATCAATTGCTGCACCCTACCAGAACCAGAATCATCAGCAGAATTAACTGATAGTGTTGATGAAACTGTATCCTCTCCTATAGTTGAGTAAATATAGATCACTGATCATCATGGCAAGTTGTGACTCAAAAATCTGTTATCACCTTTGCTGTCCGCGATTACCTTTAGCGGTTTATCGGGAAGTGGCTGCTCACCTGCGACAGGTGGAGGGTGTACAGACGGGTTTAGTGCCTATGTCTAAAGATACCGACGGCGGGGAATTGCCGAAATTTGACCCCATTGAGAGTCAAATCGCAGCCCTATCAATTGAATATTCGGAATCATCTGACGGGGACATTAACTCGCAAGTTGAACGGATTTTAGCTTATTATGGCGATCGCTATGGTTCTTGGCAATCTTTAGACACCATCAACATAAATTGATCACCAGGAAATTGATCAGTACAGAAGGCTCACAACTTCCCTGAGTATGGGGATCATGCTCCTAGCGGTGAGTCATATTTTGGCACGGATTTATATATTAGAGATGGAATCAATTCAAAGTTTACGAGGAACCCGTGATATCCTCCCAGAGGAAGTCGGTTATTGGCAGTGGGTAGCTTCTGTGGCTGAGGAGACTTTGGCGCGAGGTAATTATCAAGAAATCAGAACACCGATTTTTGAGCCAACTGCCTTGTTTGAAAGGGGTATCGGTGAGGCTACGGATGTGGTGGGAAAGGAGATGTACACTTTCTGCGATCGCGGCGATCGCTCTATTACCCTGCGTCCTGAAGGTACAGCCGGGGTAGTCCGAGCTTATATTGAGCGAAAACTATTCGCTAACCCTGGTGTACAACGACTATGGTATATGGGGCCGATGTTTCGCTACGAACGTCCTCAAGCGGGACGACAACGACAATTTCATCAACTTGGGGTGGAGGTTCTCGGTAGTGATGACCCCCGCGCTGATGTGGAAGTGATCGCGGTGGCGGTGGATATCCTCAAGAGTTTGGGAGTCACCAATCTGCATTTGAATCTTAATTCAGTAGGCGATCGCACCGATCGCCAAAATTATCGTCAAGCCTTGGTGGATTATCTGACACCCTTTCAGGACGAACTTGATCAAGACTCTCGCGATCGCCTTACCCGTAACCCCATGCGGATTTTGGATAGTAAGGATGAACGCACCCAGGAAATTACCCGCGACGCTCCCAGTATTTTGGACTATCTGGGAGAGCGATCGCAATCTCACTTTGAACGAGTCCAGTATTTGATTAAGGAATTGGGGATTTCTTACACGCTCAATCCTCGACTGGTTCGCGGTTTGGACTATTACACCCATACTGCTTTTGAGATTATTTCTGATGACCTTGGCGCTCAGGCTACCGTTTGCGGCGGTGGTCGCTATGATGGTTTGGTCCAGGAACTTGGCGGCCCGGAAGTCCCGGCGGTGGGTTGGGCGATCGGTTTGGAACGTTTAATTATTCTGCTTCAGCAATTGCACCAACCTCCACAAGTTACCCCAGAATTATATTTGGTGTCTCGCGGAGAAAAAGCCGAGGCTAATAGTCTGATTTTGGCTCAGAAACTGCGTCAAGCGGGGTTGAGGGTTGAATTAGACCTGAGTGGTAGTGCTTTTGGTAAACAGTTTAAACGAGCCGATCGCAGTGGTGCTGTGGCTTGTTTGGTGTTGGGAGATGCTGAAGCGATCGCCGGAACTGTGAACCTCAAATGGTTGAAAAGTGGCGAGCAAACTGTCTTCAATCAAGTTGATCTAATTGCCAAGGCTGACCAAATTAAACAACAGTTAATTGCCAACAATTAATTATTAGTTAATTGGCTGTTTTTGTTGAGTAAAAACAAGGGGGGTAATTGTGGAAATGACTGCTGGGAGTGATTAAACTGCCATAATTCTTGTTAATTAAAAAGGCGGTTTTTGCAGATATGGGCGGGTTAGAAAATCACGGTTAATTGACAATAAACTGCTGAACCCGCCCTAATTTATAGGAATCGTCAAAGGTTTAAGTTTCCGAGGTGGAAGAGTGGTTAAAGGCGGGAGTTAGATAAGCCGCCAAAACAGCGATTAAGAAAGCCGAGACGTTGCGAATTACCGGAACCCAGTCGGAGGTGCGACTAATTACCGGACCCAGACCGAAGGCTATAAATAAAATGCCCCACAGGGGAGAAAAGATTAAGGCCCATTGCCAAGCCACAATTTGTCCGGGTTTACGGGGAATAGCCGCAATACCACAAATCACCCCACCCAAGGCGGAGGTGATTAAGGTGAGAATCCATTGTTCTCTGGGAAGACCGGGAACTACTCGACAACCACCATCTTTGAGTAAACAGGTTTCAATGGTTTGGATAGATTGCAATATTGATTGATCTTCACCATTATCGCGGACAAAGTATTGATTACCGTAGCGGGTCTGAAGTTCCACCCAAAAGGTTCGGGTCAGCAGGTCGTATAGATCCCGACCGACACTAAAGTTAAGAATATTACCGCCGCGTTGATCAGCTACCAATAGGACACTGTGTTCATCAAGTCCCCAATATTGCTTAACGGCGCGACCGGGAGTGCGATCGAACTGAGTTAGGACCCTGAGTTTCCAGCCAGTTTGGGATTCAAACTGTTTCAGGTCTTCGGCTAAAAGGTCTTCTTGAACGTCTGTCAGCAGTTCAGCTAAATCTATGATCGGGGTTTGGACTTCGGGTAAAAGTTCAGGGTTGTTGTAAGCGCCTGCTACAGGTGCGATCGCCCAGGTGGAAAGCACGACACAGAATACAGCAATGAATCGGAAGAGTTTGTGCGACCAGATTTGTTGCATAGATATTTTATACCAAATAATCAAATGTGAACGACGGCAGATGTTGCTTAACCCACAGATAATGCCAACTCATATTCGTTACAATTGTTAACCTTATCATAAAATCGGAGAAATGCAGCCAGTGTCTATGACGATTCCTGATCAGGGTAAGGAGGCTTGTTAACTCCTCTGGTAGGTGTTCTCGCACAATTGGCGATCGCTATCCCTAACATTAGGATTATGGTCAAGATAGTTGCGAACCCACTCACAAGCCTTGTCTACGAGACTATCGAGATCCAAATTCCACAGAATCACGCTGTGGTCGCGACTAGCGGAGGCTAATGTTCGGCCATCTGGACTGAAAGTCAGAGACATAACACTATCACCATGTCCCATCAAAGTTTTTAGCAAAGTTCCGTCCTTAGCGCTCCAAATGCGAACATGACTATCATAACTAGCGGAAGCCACTAAAGACCCATCAGGACTAAAGACTACACGAGTGACACTATCGCTAGTCCCTTTTAATAGGGTATTGAGCAAAACTCCCTCCTGAGTCCACAATTTAACTGTATTGTCGTATCCAGCAGAGGCTATAACTTTACCATCGGGACTAAAGTTAACCCCCAAGACATAACTTTCATGAGCCTGGATAGTTTTGAGGCGATCAAGCATAGTATTGGCTGGGTCCCACTTCCACAGAATTAAAGTCCCATCATCACTGGCGGAAATCACTGTCCGACTATCGGGACTAAAACTCACCTGATTAACCCATTCCTGATGTCCTCTGATGGTGCGTAGGAATTGACCATCAGCAGTCCAGAGTTTAATGGTTCCATCCTTGCTTCCGGTGAGGATATACTCACCGTCTGGACTATAAGTCACAGTCATGACGCTATCAGTGTGACCTACTAAGGTGGCGACTGGAGAGGGTACAAACAGAGATTTTGGCATGACCCCAATACCGTTAAACTTGGAAAGCTGCAGTTTACTGGGCCAATTGCGGGACAAGTCGGACTGGGGATTAAGGCGTTTCCAGATTTTGACTGTGTGATCATAGGATGCTGTGGCTAACCATTCTCCGTTAGGACTAAAACTCACGGAAGAAACGCGATCGCTATGACCTGATAGAGTTTGTAGGAGTTTCCCGGAACTACTCCATAATTTCACGGTTGTATCTTGAGACCCAGAAGCTAAGATTTGACCATCAGGACTAAAGCTAACATCGAGAACTCGATCATTATGAGATTTTAAGGTGGCTCTGGGGTTAGTGTGGAGATTCCATAACTTCACGGTTTTGTCATAACTTGATGAAGCTAGGGTGCGATCGTCCGGGGAAAAACGTACCCTTGTTACTTTATCTCCATGACCGCGAAAGGTTTGGAGTAATTCCCCTTCCCAACTCCAGACTTTGACGGTTTTATCAGATCCGGCTGTGGCTAAAGTCCGACCATCCCCAGAAAATGAGACGCAGAAAACAATATCTTCATCTACTTGTAAAGTCCTGAGTAATTCCCCTTGGCGAGTCCAGAGTTTCACTGTTCCATCTGTACCGCTGGTGGCTATGAATTGACCATTGGGGGAGAAATTAACTGCATAAATTACCGAGTCCCGTTTGGTAGTGTGGGTGATACTCATTAATCTTCTACCCTGTTGGTTGAAAAATTGCACGTCTCCTTGATTGGCTGCGGCGGCTAATATTTCCCCGTCAGGACTAAAGTTAATCCAGGTGAGTGCGGTATGGCGAAAACGAATAGTGCGGATGATTTCTCCCTGTAAATTCCATAGTCTGATGGTGCGATCGCTCCCCGCCGAGGCTATCATTTGACTATCAGGAGAAAAGCGAACGGATTTTACTCTATCTGTATGTCCGATGAATGTTTTTAACAGTTTACCGTCCCGACTCCATAGTTTAACTGTATGGTCATCGGAAGCCGAAACTAACATTTGACCACAGGAACTAAAATCTAGGCTAGTTACATTATGATTATGTCCGGTTAAAGTGGCGATCGCCTTCCCTTCAGGAGTCCATAATCTGATAGTATTATCTGTACTAGCAGAGGCTAACATATCCCCCGTGGGACTATAAACTACATCCCACACTATATCCGCGTGACCCTCTAGGCGGTTCTGTTCATGAATCCCATAAACTCCTTGTCCTAGGGTGGCTGCTACCCGAATTTCCGCCTCATGGAAACTGTTAGCATTGAGAGATAAGGACTTAATTTTTTTGATTTTTTGAGCCGCTTTTAAACTTTCCAGTAAAGCATCAAAACGATAATTAGAGAAAAATAGTGCCTCGGAAGATGCTGTTAATGAGGTGATATAAGATAGGCGTTTTTGTTGGTAAGCAATTTTGGTTGATACCCCTAATCCGAGAGTGGCAATAATTGACACACAAAGCAGTTGTTTTAAGAGTCGATTCCGGTGTATCAGTTGTTTTTCGCTTTCGCTTTGAGCCGCTTCGGCTTGGGTTTTTGCTTTCAGACTTTGTTGCAGTTTCTTTTCGATTTCTACCTGGCGCTGTGCGGCGAGAATTCTATAGCGTTCTCGGATGGGAAATACGAGATAATCATACATGAGTTGATAGCGGTCTTCTGTTTGCTCATGCTGACGGAGTAGCAAACCTGATTCTAGGATAATATCAATAAAATTATGATGATTATCGCTGGGTTTATTATCCCCAAATTTACCGGGAGTAACCGTAGATTTATCTGGTCTAATCGCCGCGATTAATTGCGATCGCGTTTTCATGGGACGGGCGAGTTTTTCATCCGTAAGCGCAAATAAAATATCCCAGGCTGCATTGGCGTTGGGGGAGCCGCAGTCTTGAATAATACCATTAATAAAATGCTCGATTAGTTGGTTTTTGGGATGGTCTCCGAGTCTCTCATATTCGGCTAAGGTCGTGATTCCTCTTAGTCCTTCTTCCTGGAGTTGCGAGCAAACTACCTGTAATTCAATTGGTCTCACTTCGGAGCTTTCATCCGCTAAATCTTTTACTAATTTATCAATTAAAGCCGGTTCTAGATGAAAGTTAGCACGTTTGGTTAAAGCCTGAATAACTCGGTGAGCTTCCCTCTTGGTAAAATCTCGCAAATGATAGCGAATATGTTTATCTAAAATATTGTTATTGATAGCATCTAAAGGCGATAAATATTCCGATTCCAATAACCAGGGTAAACACTCTTCGCGCAAGGAAATAATTACCTTGACAAAAGGCGCGTTTAGACAGAGATTTAAAAACTCATAAAATGTCTGGCGTTGTGAGCGATCGCGACAGAGAAAAAAGAATTCCTCAAATTGGTCGAAAATGATAACAGTCAGGAAATTTTGCTCCGCGTTTTTCTGGAGACGACTGTTAATAAATGAATCGGGATGCAAAATATATGAGCTGCGATCGCGATGATTCAAAGATTGGATGTCCGTGGTATTACATAGAGCATTACTACCTTGGGAAGCCTTGATAATTTTCCGATACCAAAGCCGTTTTAAATTCTTGGCTTTAATATTCAGACTATCTTGATTAATTAAGGCTGTAGCTAAGGCTGCTTCTAGTTCTCGCACCCAGTCTGTATAACTATTAATGACCACGGGTAGAACATTACGAGCCCCTAAACTAATTTCCGCCATAGCTGGGACTAAACCCGCATTAATTAACGAACTTTTACCGACTCCAGAACTACCATGTAGGACAATTAATTTATGATCATCTCGTCCTAACCTGTGAATCAGATTATTAATATCTTTATTTCTGCTATTATTAGTCATCTCAAAACCCGGACTAATAGCCGCTTTTGAGGTATTATTTTTAGAGGAAATAACCGGGTTTAATGCCTGTTTAGATGGCTGCAATTGATGAACCCCAATAAAAGCCCGAAAACCGTATTGATGCTCAACTTCTCGTTGTCTTTGTTTAATCCGAAATGCTTTGATATATTGACCTTGTTCGTAGTAGAGATTACGCAATTCCGCCAAAATATCAATATACAATTGCGGATCATAACTGGGGGAGGTTTCTTGTCGGGCTTTTTCTAGTTCCTTAATCGCTGTTTCCCATTCATTTAAATGTTTATGACTGCGAGCCAATAGCAGCAGATAAGTTCCCCGTTCATTGGGGCGCTTTTCCGAGTCAATAATTGCTAGGGCTAGTTTAGTTAGTTCTAAGGCTTTATGCCATTTTTTCTGCTGAAGAGCTACTTCAGCCATAAATCCATAATCTTGGGCTAATTGGCGATCGCCACCGTAGGCTAAATGGATTTTTATTCCCGTTTCCGCTAGGTTCTGTAAATCCTCCCATTGGTATAATCCCTTCAGAACATCCCCTAAATAACAGAGAATTCCAGCTACTAAATCTGGTCTTCCCGCCATTTCAAAAGCCTGTCGGGATTGTTCTAAGTGGGTTTTAGCTGAATGCAGCACTTTGACGTTAGTACCTGGGGATTTGGCATGGGGAATGTGTCGCGATCGCATAGCTTTTAGGCGATCGTTTAAGGCAATGTGAAATAAGATAATCCCCCGGATAACTTGATAGGAAATAGGATAGGCAAATTGATAGGGGTCAGCACTGGTTGTGGTCGGAGAGATCCAATTTTCCAGATCCGCTAAACTTTTTTGATAATGAACGCGCGCCTCCTCTCCTAAGTCTTGAGCATCTTTATCTAAGCCAAAAATAAATTGTTTCGTCCCTTGGAGAAAAAGGTTAAGTTCCACTCCCCTGTGTTGTAAATCTTTCCAAGCAAATTCTAATTCCCGGCGACGACTCGAACCAATACTTAGGTCATATTTCGGGGATTTTGACCTGCCATCAAATTTGCGGCTTTGCAGTTCTCCTGACCTAATTCGTAATTCCGCTAAGGAAAACAGCGTGTTACCTTGCAGGGTCAGTGATTTAATCAGGTCTGGGGTCGCCATTTCAAATTTAATCGTAGCTGCACCCCAACTTTTAAAGTCTGGCGCTAGTCGGATTAGTTTTTTGGCTAGGATATCTGTAGTCCACAATACTAAAGGACAGGAAAAATTCTTCCGAAATTCATCCCGGACTTGGTTGGTCGAACTTAGCAGGGTTTCTAAAGCCTCTACTGTGTCTAAACCCATGACCATTAAGACGCTAGGGGTAGGGGTGGCTATGCGATCTAATAATGTGGTGTAGAGGGTGGTAACTTTCGGGGAAAGCGTGATGGTTTGAATGGTCTCTGCTTCTGGTAATTTTTCCCGTAATTGCTTGATCACTTTCGTTTGCAGATAGGAATAGTTACAGCTTACTAAAATTAGAGAAAATTGACCTTTGGAAAAAGAAATAGCGCGGGCTAATCTTTGTAGCGATCGCTGATTTTGGCTCTCGAATTTCTGAGGCGTTAATTGATTAGTCATGGCTGAATTTAACCCGGTGAGTTGAGGGTGGCTATTTAATCAGTATTCGTTAGGTGAGGATTGATAATTTTGGAGTTTCCCCGGCTCCAATTGTGGCTGATTCCCTGAGATTATAGATGCCTATCCAGTCGGTGGCTTAGACATCATTAAATATTCACAATTAATTGAAAATTACCATCCAGTACAGATAGCAATACTCAATCAATTTTTCATTAGTCAAAATACTATAGCGTGATTTCTGTGGTTGATTAACACTGGTGGCTGTGGCCCCCCAATGCTCAACGCTCTCACTACAATCTGACTTATAGTATGCTGGCATTCTGACTAAACTACACCCTGACTCCTACTTATTATACATGATAATGATAAATTTTAAAAAAAAATAAAAATTTAACACTTCCCGTAATTTTTGTGCGAGAAAACCCGAAAAACTAGTCGCTATCTTGGCCGAGATTTCCGGTAAAATTGGCAGCAAAAAATAACCGATATGTCTGACCATAATATCGGCTGGTAGATGGTCTTAATTAGGACTTATTGGCAGATATTGAGCAGATACTAATTAATTCATGGCTGCTGGTGGATGAGTGGGAGATTTATTAAGTTGCCAATTTTGATATTTGGGTGTATCTATCAAAGCTGGGTTAATGCCAAACCAACGACCAGAGCGATCGCGATATTCAAAGACAAACATACTCCGCAAGAGGGTTTGACATTCATCTTCCCCGCGCACGCTTTGATTTTCGACTACTTGCAAAAGTAAATCCCACTCGTCATCGGTAATAGCTCCTAATAGGTCATCGCGATATTCCCGAATTACCGTCTCTAAACAATCAGCCGAAAAAGGTGGATCATCCTGTTGTAGACAACTGTACATTAACATTAGCAATCGTCTCATGTGACCACCACTAACCCGACAGAGGCGATCGAGAACTTGGGGGGTCTCAAACAATTCGGGAATATAAGAAATCCGTTCTTCGGGTGGTAAATTCGGGAAAGCACGCGCTAAAACCATCTGTTGCAATAAAGCCATACCTTGGGGATTATCTGAACCATCTCGATTGCATACCGGAACCATCGGCAAGACTTTTGGTTTCACCCCAAATCGACTGGAAAGCCGACCATAATCATTAGAAAACATTAAAGTTAAAGGAATTGTATAGACCACATGACAATGTAGCCGTCTGAGTTGCTCACCCCGATCAACAAATAAATATTCTGGCTGAGTACGTCCCCAGGATTTGGGGGAATTATCTACCCGATCTAAATTATCAACAATCACTACTAACCCGTTTTTGCCTCTCTTTTTGAGAGTCTCGTTAGAAGGTTTAAGTAGTTCCTCATTAATCGCCTCTAAAATAGTGCTAACCCTCGGTTCAAGGTATTGTCGCAGTTGAGATCTCAGTTTAGGGGAATCTTTGGTGCGAGCGGTAATTCTGGCAATACCAATGGAAATTTCCGCCTCACCAGATAATTCAATGGGGGTTTGCAAAAAATCACCAATCTCCGTAAACAGGCGGCCGAAGTATCCGGGTTTTAACTGCACTGCGGCAGTTTGAATGCTTTCGCTCACTTGACGAGCGATCGCCAGTACAATATCACTGATGTCAACATCAGCCATATCCAGATCTTGGGATGACTCAAAGTAAACTACATGGTATCCTTGTTGGTCCAGACTATCTTTGAGTCTAAACAGTTCTGTGGATTTTCCGCACCCGATGTGTCCAGAAAATAACTGACAGGTGGGTTCATCACTGGAAAGCAATGTGATAGTGCGGCTTAACTCGCGAACAATATTGCTGCCGCGAACCGACGAAAAATCGATATAATACTGCTGATCTTCCAGATTCGCCATATCAATGGTTTTGCTGGGATTGCAGGCTTTGTAAAATTGGTTCAGGTTAAGTCCAACCATAATTGACTCACTTATGTTACGATGCCTCCTTTTGAGTGTAGGATGATGCTGATACGCCAGGGATGTGGTTTCTCCCCCCACTAGGGGAATAGCAGTCAAGGGGGATAGTCTTTTAGATAAGGGAATTAGAAGGGACAAAAATTAGGAATGGCCAATATTGTGTTTACTTCTCGCAATCGATTAGGGACTCGCCGACGACAACTTCGCCGTCAGCGACGTTTAAAATTGGTTCGGGTGATTTGGCAGGTTCTGGCGGTCGGAGGTATTTCTGGGGGGGTATTTTGGGGAATTAGTCAGCCGATTTGGTTAATTAAAGAAGCTGAACAGGTCGAGATTAAGGGTAATCAGTTACTTTCTCAGCACAATATTCGCTCACACCTGCCTTTGTCCTATCCTCAATCAGTGTGGCAAATTCAACCTTCAGCTATTCAACAAGCCTTGATCGATAATGCTCCCATATCGGAAGCGATCGTGATTAGGCAGGTATTTCCTCCCCGCCTTACTATAGAAGTGACTGAACGAGAACCTGTGGCGATCGCTCAACCTCCCATAGGAACTACTACCCCAGGAACTGAGGCGATCGTTGGCTGGTTGGATGCTGAAGGTAGTTGGATGCCATTATCAAGTTATACTGAGCTAGAACAAACAGGTCAACTGCCAAATCTGAGAGTAATCGGTAACTTTGAGATGTATCGACCCCATTGGCAGCAGATGTATAGTGATCTGAGTCGCTCCCCGGTTGACATCCATGAAATTGACTGGCAAAATCCAGCTAATATTATTTTAATGACTGAGATCGGCGAGGTGCATATTGGCTCATACAGTACACACTTTTGGGAACAGTTGCAGGTTATCGATCGCATGAGAAAATTGCCGGAACAAGTTGATGTGAGTCAAGTGGACTATATTGATCTCAGAAATCCCAACTCTCCCTTGGTGTTAATGATCTCAGATCAGTCATCACTATCAGAAGCCTCCTTCTCTAAGTGAACCCTTGACTACATCCCTGTATAGTTTAAATCATTATTAAACTAACCAGGACCGGGGAGAGATTCCTAGGGTCAGTATTCAGAGCCGGGAACAGCTTAAACTGGAACCAAAAGGAAAGACTTGACCATCTAGGTGTCACTAACTATCTAAGTCCTACTGTCCTGATAACTGCTATATTAGCGTTTTGGGTTGTTAGCTCAACTTAAACAAACTTAGTTGACTTGGACTTGTTTAAATATTAAAACTGATTCATCTACCCCAAATACTTAAAATGATGCTTGATAAGAGCAATCTGGGATCTACCCCAAATAACAACCAACCTGAAGGAAAAGCCAGCCTGTGGACGGCAGCAGAATCGGCTAACCCCTTTCGCCAAAATAATGAAGGATTAAATAATCATAATAATGATGGTAACGCCGTCCCTAATGAACAGTCCTGGAGTAGTGATATTGTGCCTAGCAACGCTGCCAAAATTAAAGTTATTGGTGTAGGGGGAAGTGGCGGAAATGCCATTAACCGGATGATTGATAGCGAGGTCTCCGGTGTCGAGTTTTGGGCCGTCAATACCGATGCCCAAGCCCTTACTCAGTCTAAAGCATCTAAACGCCTTCAGGTTGGTCAAAAACTGACCAGAGGTTTGGGAGCTGGCGGAAATCCGGCGATCGGTCAAAAAGCCGCTGAAGAGTCCCGGGATGAAATCGCCCAAGCCTTAGACGGTGCCGATTTGGTCTTTATTACCGCTGGTCTAGGTGGCGGCACCGGTACTGGTGGCGCTCCCATTGTCGCCGAAATCGCCAAAGAAGTTGGAGCCTTAACTATTGGCGTAGTTACCCGTCCTTTCACCTTTGAGGGACGGCGACGCATTTCCCAGGCTGACGAGGGAATTGCCGCCCTTCAAACTCGCGTTGATACCCTCATTGTGATTCCTAACAATAAGCTCCTGTCCGTCATTAATGAGCAAACCCCTGTACAGGAAGCCTTCCGCTATGCTGATGATGTATTGCGCCAGGGGGTTCAGGGTATTTCTGATATTATTACCATTCCCGGATTGGTGAATGTGGACTTTGCTGATGTCCGTGCCGTCATGGCTGATGCCGGTTCCGCTTTATTGGGTATTGGTATTGGTTCTGGTAAGTCACGCGCGCGGGAAGCTGCCTTAACTGCTATTTCTTCGCCTTTATTAGAATCCTCCATTGAGGGTGCGCGGGGAGTTGTATTTAATATTACTGGAGGCACAGACCTGACCTTGCATGAGGTCAATGCTGCCGCCGAGACCATTTATGAAGTCGTCGATCCTAATGCTAATATTATTTTTGGGGCCGTCATTGATGAACGGATGCAGGGTGAAGTCAAAATTACCGTCATTGCTACCGGGTTCACCGGTGAATCTAAATCTACTGTTCCCCAATCCGGCAGAGAGGTTCCTTTGTCTCGACCCATAACTTCTATTCCTCAGCAGCGCACTATACCGACTCCTGCTCCTGAGCCACAACCTCAGCCCCAGGAACTTGATATTCCCGATTTTCTCCGTCGTCGCCGTCCGCCTCCTGGTCGGTAGATCATCAAAAATTCCTAAATTCCTATCCCCCCTTAACCCATCTGATTACCGGGTAGAGGGGTTATTTATGGGAATTGGGCGCTGAGGGTCATAGCGTGTTAAGCAATAATTAAATTCTTCGCCACTTTCCGGATCTGAGGTTAGCCTATAGGTATCAGAAGGGCAATTTATAGTTTCCATTAAATTATGTCTAGCACTTATAAAAACGGACACGCTTTAGTAATTGGGGTTGGTCAAGATTTACCCAACACCGTTAATGATGCTGAGGGTTTAGTTGCCATTCTCACCGACCCGTCCAGATGCGCCTATCCACCCGAACAGGTGACATTATTAGTTAATGAAAAAGCCGATCGCTCTCAGGTATTAGAAGCCCTAGATCAACTCGCTAAAACCACCAATTCCGAGTCAACTGTAGTTATCTATTTTTCCGGTCATGGCTATCAAGTCGCCTCACCTACCGGGGAGTTTTATTATCTCATGCCCTATGGCTACAACATTAATAAACTCTATCAAACTGCTATTAGTGGTCAGGAATTTGCCGAAAAACTTAAAGCTATTACCTCCCAAAAACTGTTAATTTTATTGGACTGTTGCCATGCGGGAGGCGTGGGAGAAGCCAAAGCACCAGGACTAGAAATGGCTGCCTCTCCTTTACCGCCTGAAGCCATCAAGTTATTACAAGAAGGTCGAGGAAAAGCCTTGATTGCCTCCTGTAAGGAAGATGAACTCTCATATCTTTATAAACACAAACATAATAGCGAATTTACCATGGCTTTAATGGAAGCCTTTTGTGGTTCTGGGGTGGCTAAAAAAGATGGTTCGGTGAGGGTCGCCGATTTAGCCTTACATACTCGCCAGGTCATCCCCACCCGCACCCAAGACCGACAACACCCGGTTTTACACTATGAAAATGCTGATAATTTTGTGGTGGCTTATTATGCGGGGGGAAGCATAGAACCCAAAGGGTTGCCATTTCCGCAAGCGACAGAAGAACCGGAAACCGAAACGGCGGCTAAGTCTCAACCTTCCGTGGTGTTTGACCAAAAAGACCAAACCGTTGACAATCAAACTAATATTGCTGGAAATGTGGGAGAAATTGGGAAACAGGAAACCCATATTTCTGGGGGGTTTAATCAACCCGGTTGGAAGGTTGGCGGTGATGTGATTCAATCACAGCGAGATGTGGTTATCGGTGCGAAACAACGGAAAACCAATGACTCCGAAGATGAATAGTAAAACAGAGTAATTTGCAGGTAAATAATCATGGTAAAATCATCAGAACTGAATCAGAATCCCCTTGAAGATGAAACTCATATTACTGGGGGGTTTAATCAACGTACCTGGGAGGTTAATGGTAATGTTATTCAAGGGAGTTCGGTAACTGTTTATTTATCTGCTTCTGCTTATACGATACCCACGGAGAAGGAAACTAAGCGGACTCAATTGGGGGAGAATCCTTATCGGGGATTAGATGTATTTAGAGAAGAAGATTCTATGTACTTTTTTGGGAGAGAAAAGCAAATTGAGCGACTGTGGGAAAAATTCCGCGATTTGAATGAAGATGAATCGGCTTATCGATTTTTGCCGATTTATGGAACTTCTGGTTCCGGGAAATCATCATTGACGCGATCGGGTTTAATTCCAGAATTGAATAAAAAACCTTTATTCGGTTATCAAAAAGCTCAAATTGCCGTCTTATTTCCGACTACTCATCCCCTGGAGTCCTTGGCGACGGTTTTGGCGCGAATTGTGACCAATGACCCTTCACCAGTGGAAAAAACCGCAGAATTTGAACGGGTGTTAAAAAATCCCAGCGATAGGGGAGAGTATGAAGGGTTACGACGCATTGCGAATCAAATCCCGAATATTCATGAGTCGCTTCTGGTGGTGGTAGTGGATCAATTTGAGGAAGTTTTTACTCTCTGTAAAGACGATGAAGAAAGGAAGGCTTTTATTGCTAATTTACTCTGTGCGGCGAAGGATGCAGATAGACATACTTCGGTTATTGTCACCATGCGGAGTGATTTCTTGCGGGAAACTCAACAAGATCCGGGGTTAGATGGGTTATTTTCTAGTAATGGCTTTTTGGTGCCGAGTATGCAGCGAGAAGAGTTAGAAATGGCGATCGCCAAACCCGCAGAACTCGCCGGACATAGCCTCGAACCTGCAATCATTCAACTATTAATTGAACAAACCCGGGGAAGGGAAGGCGCTCTCCCATTGCTTCAGTTTGCATTACAACGCATTTGGGAGGGGTTAGAAGATGGTATAGACCCCGCAGAAACCTTAGAAAAAATTGGGGGTGTGGGGGGTGCTTTAGCGGGGGAAGTACAACGTTTATATGAGTCCCTAAGTCCAGAAGACCAAAGTTTAGCGCGTCGCATTTTTCTAGCTTTAGTCAACCTAGACGAGTCCGACAAAACCACCCGCCGCCGCGCTCCGGTCTCCGAATTAATTAGCAATAAACAGGAAGAACCCGCCATCAAATCAATTATTAGGCGTTTTTCCGCCAGAGGTGTCCGTTTCCTGTCTACCTCCCAAGACCCCCAGCAAGGTGAAACTCTGGAAGTCACCCACGAAGCGTTAATTCACAATTGGGATAAGCTACAAGGTTGGTTAAGTGAACGTCGGGAACAATTGCATCAAAAGCAGAAATTTGAGCGATATGCAGAGGAGTGGCGTTCTCAAAATAAATCCCCAGATTATTTGTTACAAAGTCGCATTCTTCGGGATGCTCGGGAGTTTAATAAAACGGCGGCTCAGGAAGTGGCATTATCTGAGTTAGCCACGGAATTTATTAAGGCGAGTCAGACTGAAAAATGGCGCAAAAGATTTAAAAGTCTGGGAATTTTTGGAGTTGTTCCAACATTGTTAATTTTAATTCCAGTTCATTTTTGGATTATTTACGAAACTGAAAAGATTTTGAATAGAGATGGGTGTCAATCATATCCCGGAATGAGATTAAGACTGCAACATATGTGGATAACTGGGAATATGGGTGATTTGAAGGACATCAATCTTTGTGGTCAATCACTAAGAAATATTCATCTTCGTAACTCAGACATTCAGGATTCAAATTTTGATAACTCTTATTTTGATAAAGCAAATTTGTCGGCTTGTATTTTAGCTGAATCTAGCTTCAGAGGAGCATCTATGGTTGGTGTTAATTTTGAAAGTTCAGTGCTTCCTCACGCAAATTTTAAACCATTGGAGGAACCTGATCTAAAACGTTCTGACCTAACTAAAGCTAATCTGGATGGTGCTTGTCTTTATGATGCTAAATTTGATCATTCATTTTTAAGGGAAGCAACTTTCAGAGACGCTGATCTAAAAGACGCTAGTTTCATAGGTGCTGATCTAACAGGAGCCAACTTAGATGGCGCAAAAAACCTGTCAGACGTTCAACTAAGTGAAGCCATACTTTGTCAAACAACCTTGCCTGATTATATTAACGTTGATGGCAATCGAGATTGTACTAATTCTGATGTAGAACAGCAAAATCTCAATATTTGTTGTAGGGAAACTTGTGATACAATATTCAGTCACGACCCTTTCCGTAATCAACTTTTTGATAATTAAAAAAGTGCATTATATATTAACGCATAGCCACCCATGCACCATTGACTAATTTGCTTGCGGTTCGATCAGTGCATACACGAATACCTTTTCCTCTAATATAATAGCAGCGTCTTGGCTGTCTTGGCCACCTCCTGAGATAAGCTCGCCCTCCTCCTTGAGGACCACCAGGATCTATCTCACCCTCATCAAACAATTGTACAAAACGTAACAAGACTTTAATAGCTTCTTCTCTAACTTGAGGATGGCTACCTTCTAGCAGAGCTTCAGATAAAACATCAATAGTTTTTTCTTGTAGTTGGGACAATGCCTCTATATGTTCCAACTGTATTTGTTCCCTGGTCTCTCGTTTTTCGTCATCATTTTTCTGTTCAAAATCCAAATTATTTATAATATATTCTATTCTGTTTATCAGTTGTGCAGAATCAGAAGGCATGGTTGGTTTTCTCCTAGTTAAAGAAATTGTCGGTAAAGTTGATTTAGGTGTTGACAGCAGAGACTCTCCCGATCGCGATCGCACTACAGCTTCAGCATAGACCAAATCTGGGAGTTCCTGCCTAACTTGCCCATCCATATTTTTTTTTGCGGGCTAAAATTACTACCAAACACCCCCATTCTCCCACATTTAATCAGCCATCAGGAATCATTTGACAAAACTTTACATTAACTCTCGAATCCCCCCTTATCTGATTACCGGGTAGAGGGGTTATTTATGGGAATTGGGCGCTGAGGGTCATAGCGTGTTAAGAAATAATTAAATTCTTCGCCACTTTCCGGATCTGAGGTTAGCCTATAGGTATCAGAAGGGCAATTTATAGTTTCCATTAAATTATGTCTAGCACTTATAAAAACGGACACGCTTTAGTAATTGGGGTTGGTCAAGATTTACCCAACACCGTTAATGATGCTGAGGGTTTAGTTGCCATTCTCACCGACCCGTCCAGATGCGCCTATCCACCCGAACAGGTGACATTATTAGTTAATGAAAAAGCCGATCGCTCTCAGGTATTAGAAGCCCTAGATCAACTCGCTAAAACCACCAATTCCGAGTCAACTGTAGTTATCTATTTTTCCGGTCATGGCTATCAAGTCGCCTCACCTACCGGGGAGTTTTATTATTTCATGCCCTATGGCTACAACATTAATAAACTCTATCAAACTGCTATTAGTGGTCAGGAATTTGCCGAAAAACTTAAAGCTATTACCTCCCAAAAAATGTTAACTTTATTGGACTGTTGCCATGCGGGAGGCGTGGGAGAAGCCAAAGCACCAGGACTAGAAATGGCTGCCTCTCCTTTACCGCCTGAAGCCATCAAGTTATTACAAGAAGGTCGAGGAAAAGCCTTGATTGCCTCCTGTAAGGAAGATGAACTCTCATATCTTTCTAAACACAAACATAATAGCGAATTTACCATGGCTTTAATGGAAGCCTTTTGTGGTTCTGGGGTCGCTAAAAAAGATGGTTCGGTGAGGGTCGCCGATTTAGCCTTACATACTCGCCAGGTCATCCCCACCCGCACCCAAGACCGACAACACCCGGTTTTAAACTATGAAAATGCTGATAATTTTGTGGTGGCTTATTATGCGGGGGGAAGCATAGAACCCAAAGGGTTGCCATTTCCGCAAGCGACAGAAGAACCGGAAACCGAAACGGCGGCTAAGTCTCAACCTTCGGTGGTGTTTGACCAAAAAGACCAAACCGTTGACAATCAAACTAATATTGCTGGAAATGTGGGAGAAATTGGGAAACAGGAAACCCATATTTCTGGGGGGTTTAATCAACCGGGTTGGAAGGTTGGCGGTGATGTGATTCAATCACAGCGAGATGTGGTTATCGGTGCGAAACAACGGAAAACCAATGACTCCGAAGATGAATAGTAAAACCGAGTAATTTGCAGGTAAATAATCATGGTAAAATCATCAGAACTGAATCAGAATCCCCTTGAAGATGAAACTAATATTACTGGGGGGTTTAATCAACCTACCTGGGAGGTTGGTAATGTTTTTCAAGGGTGTTCGGTAACTGTTTATTTTGTTTATTTATCTGCTTCTGCTTATACGATACCCACGGAGAAGGAAACTAAGCCGACTCAATTGGGGGAGAATCCTTATCGGGGATTAGATGTATTTATAGAAAAAGATTCTATGTACTTTTTTGGGAGAGAAAAGCAAATTGAGCGACTGTGGGAAAAATTCCGCGATTTGAATGAAGATGAATCGGCTTATCGATTTTTGCCGATTTATGGAACTTCTGGTTCCGGGAAATCATCATTGACGCGAGCGGGTTTAATTCGAGAATTGGATAAAAAACCTTTATTCGGTTATCAAAAAGCTCAAATTGCGGTATTATTTCCGACTACTCATCCCCTGGAGTCCTTGGCGACGGTTTTGGCGCGAATTGTGACCAATGACCCTTCACCAGTGGAAAAAACCGCAGAATTTGAACGGGTGTTAAAAAACCCCAGCGATAGGGGAGAGTATGAAGGGTTACGACGCATTGCGAATCAAATCCCGAATATTCATGAGTCGCTTCTGGTGGTGGTAGTGGATCAATTTGAGGAAGTTTTTACTCTCTGTAAAGACGATGAAGAAAGGAAGGCTTTTATTGCTAATTTACTCTGTGCGGCGAAGGATGCAGATAGACATACTTCGGTTATTGTCACCATGCGGAGTGATTTCTTGCGGGAAACTCAACAATATCTGGGGTTAGATGGGTTATTTTCTAGTAATGGCTTTTTGGTGCCGAGTATGCAGCGAGAAGAGTTAGAAATGGCGATCGCCAAACCCGCAGAACTCGCCGGACATAGCCTCGAACCTGCAATCATTCAACTATTAATTGAACAAACCCGGGGAAGGGAAGGCGCTCTCCCCCTGCTTCAGTTTGCATTACAACGCATTTGGGAAGGGTTAGAAGATGGTATAGACCCCGCAGAAACCTTAGAAAAAATTGGGGGTGTGGGGGGTGCTTTAGCGGGGGAAGTACAACGTTTATATGAGTCCCTAAGTCCAGAAGACCAAAGTTTAGCGCGTCGCATTTTTCTAGCTTTAGTCAACCTAGACGAGTCCGACAAAACCACCCGCCGCCGCGCTCCGGTCTCCGAATTAATTAGCAATAAACAGGAAGAACCCGCCATCAAATCAATTATTAGGCGTTTTTCCGCCAGAGGTGTCCGTTTCCTGTCTACCTCCCAAGACCCCCAGCAAGGTGAAACTCTGGAAGTCACCCACGAAGCGTTAATTCACAATTGGGATAAGCTACAAGGTTGGTTAAGTGAACGTCGGGAACAATTGCATCAAAAGCAGAAATTTGAGCGATATGCAGAGGAGTGGCGTTCTCAAAATAAATCCCCAGATTATTTGTTACAAAGTCGCATTCTTCGGGATGCTCGGGAGTTTAATAAAACGGCGGCTCAGGAAGTGGCATTATCTGAGTTAGCCACGGAATTTATTAAGGCGAGTCAGACTGAAAAATGGCGCAAAAGATTTAAAAGTCTGGGAATTTTTGGAGTTGTTCCAACATTGTTAATTTTCATTCCAGTTCATTTTTGGATTATTAATAGAGGGCGAGAAGTTTTATTTACAGAAACTGACTGTAAACCCAGTCCTGATGCTATGTTTTTAATAAAATATATGATAAGAACTGGCTATGGACGTGAGCTAAGGGGAGCAAACTTATGTAATCAAGCATTAGGAAATATTGATTTTTATCAAGTTAATTTATCCCAAGCTAATTTTCGTAACTCTCGCCTTACAGGTGCTAATTTTAGGCAGTCAATTTTAAAGGAAACAGACTTTAAAAAAGCCTTTCTCCTAGGAGCATATTTTCAACGTGCTTATCTCAGTAATGCTAATTTTCAAGAAGCAAACCTGACCAATACTGATTTTTCAGAAGCTAATCTACAATATGCAAATCTACAAGGAGCAGATTTGAGAAATGCTAATCTGGTAGGAGCTAATTTTTTTGAAACAAATCTTATAAACACTGTTCTCCTAGATGCTAACCTTGAGAATGCTTTGTCTTTACAAGTGGAACAAATTAGACAAGCAAAATTATGTCGGACTACATTACCGAGCTATATTGATATTCAATCAGTTAATCCAAACAAAGATTGTTCTACTTAAGAGGCTATTCACCCTTTAACTTTTTTAGATTATATTATTACAATTGATTATTACAATTGTTTGGTGGGTGATTCCTTATTTCACCAGTATTTTGATTTTGCCACTTGGTAACCTTTCTTCCATCTTCCATCAAATCAATTTTCATCCATATCTCTCCATTGGATGTTCCACATCCATCAAAGAAATAACTTTCAGTAATATAATTATTATCACTAATTCTAGAGCTAAACTCTCCTAATGCTTCGGCTGCTAAGGCGGCTACTTTCTCGTCTGCTTCTTCTATAGCCTTAATTAAAATGCGTGTGGCTAACTTTTGATATTTCTGAATCCTGAGCAGGCTTTTGGCGGCGGAAACGTGCTTTTTCTGAATGGGTTGGGGTTCAACACTGGCTAGGTTGTTGATATATGATGATTTGATTTGCTCAATAATCTCTTGATTTCTCAAGTTAAAACCAGCTTGTGCTAGGGTGGTTTTGGCGGATTTTAGGATATCATTGACAAGGGATTCCTTAACTGTTTCTGGGTCGTCCCAACTTTTCTCTAGTTGCTGTAAACAAGCTACCAGAGCCAGTATGCCTTCGGTCCGGGGAGAGCGATCGCTAAAATTTTGCCGGGAGATATTTAGTTCAACGGCTTCGATTTCTCCCGCTTCGATTTTGCCCTTTAAAATATTGTCGAAATCATTTAAAATTTCATCGAATTTATTGTTGAGTTTGGGATAATTGTTAGACATGGTGACTTGACTCCTAGTTGCTGAAATTGTCGTTAAAGTTGATTGAGGTGTTTCCGGTTCTATGCTGTGACTGTGCCAAGTATTTGATAAGCCATGATCCGAGGCTGCATCAGGTACATAACTGGCTGCTGATGGACTGTCACAATCACAATTGATAGGGGCTGATAAAGCCGGATTAAAAGTATCATCAGCCTGGGAATAATCGATGATTTGAGAGTGGGATGCTTCCTGATTATTTACCTGTCTGAGGGTAGCAATGGCGTTCCCAGCATCAACTAAGCCGTAACCCGTGGCTAGGTCGCGACCCGGACCGGCTGTTGGTCGGCTGAAATAGTAATTAGAAGAACCCTTGACTACATCGATCGCACTTTTCTCTAAAATTATCTTAGCACGCACCGGAGATAAACCCGGATCCAACTGTTTTAATAGCGCACAAACCCCCGCCACTTGGGGCGCAGCCGCTGATGTACCACTAAAAGCCGCCCAGCCATCATTGGGTTCTGTACCATCCTCAAACTCAGCACATTTGATATCATTGGAAGACCCAGGCGGCACAGGTAGCATAATATAGGCGGCGTGGGGGAGCTGTCCTACCAACCCGCAGACATCGGGAACCTGTCGCCCTCGATAAACCGGACTGTGGAAAGCACTGGAATAGTTACTCGCTTCTAACTCTCCCTTTGTGGGTCCGTCAAGATGCTTATAAACTCCCCCAGCAGCGATCGCATTGGGATGTTGACCAGGAAAAGACCAATGACCATTTCCCGCCGAAAAAATGACAATTATTCCCCGCCGCACCGCATCCGCTACTAAGGTGGCTAAGACCTTATTAGAAGGTGAAAGTTCCGAACTTCTCTGATCTGAACCCCAGCTACAGGAGATAATATCAGGTCGCTGGGCGATCGCCGTTCTAAAAGCAGCAATAGAATTAACATTGCGGGATTTACCACGGATCGCCACATCAGCTTTAACCATGATAAAATCAACTCCCGGAGCCACTGCAAATAAATTAGCAGATTCTCCAGTTCCGTGACCGTTTGTATCAATATGTTTATCCGTCGAACCGGGGGCGAGAATCACCTGACCCTGATAGTTATGGTGAGTAAAAAAGGGGTGATTATACCACCCAGAATCCACCATTACTACTTTCACACCCCGACCGTCAATTCCCCCATCATGAGCCTGGTTGGCATTTAGAGCCTTGGCTAAACAATCGGGTACAGATAAATATTGCGAGACTGCTGGCGGCGGAACAGCAGAGGGAACACCTGACCCAAAATAATAAACAGGTTCGTTAATGGCTACCCCTACCAGTTCTGTATTCCAACTGCTCTGAGAAATATCAATTTCCCCAGGGGGTTTATCATCAACCGCATCAATAAATTGAGCCGTGCTAGGCTGACCCAACTCTTTAATTACCTGATATTCAACATGGCGGAGAGTCGTCTGGAAAGACTGCTCATAAAGCTCAGGAGAGCCGCAAATACTAATAGAACCGCGACCTTTGCATAGGACATTAAATCCGGTATCCCTGAGCCTTTCTGCTGTGTATTCAATCAGCCGTGGATCAGCGTCAAACAGGGTGACATTTTCACTGGTAACTAACGTTTGTGTTGACAGCAGAGACTCTCCCGATCGCGATCGCACTACAGCTTCAGCATAGACCAAATCTGGGAGTTCCTGCCTAACTTGGCCATCCATATTTTTTTTTGCGGGCTAAAATTACTACCGAACACTCCCATTATCCCACATTTAATCAGCCATCAGGAATCATTTTACAAAACTTTACATTAACTCTCGAATCTGATCCAATAGTTCAGTCATGGAAATCCGACCCGATAGAAATTTGAGGGTGAGATGTTGAGTTAAACCCTGTAAGTCTGTGGGGATATGTTGAATGGGGGAACTGTTAGGTTTGGTATCAGGAGAAGTTTTAAATAAACCAGAATTGTCTAAAACCAGAATCGGCGGAATTGTTAAATCATCATGCTGAGAATTACCCAGGTTAACTAAAGCCTCTAAAGCGTTTCGGAGAATGGGGGAAGTTTGATGGCGCACACAAATCAGCAATAAATCGACACTCTGATACTGTAATTGTTGCATAATTTCTTCCCAGGTTCTCCCCATAGTTCCCCGAAATCCTGCTGTTTGGAGATACTGAATCAATGCTTGCTCAATTTTGCTGGTTTGGTCAGCCGGGGGATAAAAATTCGCCCTTTGATTACTTCCATCATCATCTAGGTTTACTAAGTCTGGTAATGTCAACAAATCCACCACCAAAATATGAGATTTCCAACTCATCCCCGCCGCCACTTGAATCACCTGTAAAAGACCTGGGTCAGCTTGTCGCCTCCTAGACCCCATATAAGTCTGGCTAATTTGAGGTAATAGACAGGGGAAAACCGATAATCCTTGAATTTGATTGGCTGCTTGAGTTGTGGGTGTGTCTAGGGTGACTATGGGAAGATTAGCTAGATGTTTTTCATCTTTCAATTCCAGCAAAAATGCCATGGGGTCATCAAGGTAATTAATAGACTCTAAAACCATAACATTAGGATGCCAAATTCTCGCCAGTAGTTCCGCCTGACCCAAATCATCAGCTTCCAAAATCCGACAAGGGGAAGTTTGAGAAGTGTCGTTAATGGGTGATGGCAAGTTTTTGTCGGTTAAACTACCTGCTAAGCCTTGGTTTAATTCGTCGTGGTCAACTGGATTTAACCACAGGACTGTTAATCTCTTAATTGGTGCGATCGAGGGGGTTTTTTCCAGTTGATTAATCACTAACTTTAAATCTGACTTCTCGACAGGTAAACTCAGAAAACCATCACAGGTTACTTTCATAGCCCGCTTTTTTTCCCCTAAAGTAGCTGTAATAAATACGGGAATTTGACAGGTATCTACATCGGCTTTCAGCAAGGTTAGCACATCCCAACCTGATAAAAGTGGCAGTAAAGGATTGAGAAAAATCATCCGAGGTTGCAACCTTCTGGCTTTTTCTAAAGCCTCGGTTCCCGTCCTGGCGACGATGGCTCGATAACCCAATTTGGAGAGTTTATCACTCAAATCATCAATATATTTGGGGACGGCTTCGACAATCAAAATTAACCGAGATTGTCCCTGGGTAGTGGGACGAGATAAATTGGTTTTAGGGTATGGAGAGGATGGATAAACGTCGGCTTTTTCCCAGTCTAATTTATCTGATTTCCAGCCGTTTACGGGAGGGACGGGAGGCAAAAGTAAGGTAAACTCAGTGCCTTTTCCTTGGTGGGAAATAAAGCTAATATCTCCACCATGAAGCCGGGCTAATCTTTGACAGAGAACTAATCCTAAACCTGTGCCTTCAAATTGACGATTTAGGGGACTTTCTAGCTGTTGGAACTTTTCAAAAATCAGATGTTGTTTTTGCTCGGGAATGCCAATACCTGTATCCCAAACTGTAAACACGATCCAATCCTCCCAACGGTTAACCCGTAAACCCATATAACCACCATCAGGAGTAAATTTAAAGGCATTAGAAATTAGGTTGATTAGCATCTGGCGTAGACGCAATTCGTCGGCTTCAATAGTTTCTAGTCCGGGTTCGATTTCGATGCTAAATTTTTGGCTACCTAAGCTAGATTGACTATCCTTAATATCACCCTGCTGGTGCAGGTGCAGGACGGCTTCTAAAGCGCGATCGCATACGGTTTGAATGTTCACACCTTCGGGAGTTAGTTCTAACTGTCCGGTCTCAATGCGGGTTAAATCTAAGATATCATTAACCACCATCATCAGATGTCGTCCGCTTTGGTGGATCAGTTTGGCGTATTTAGCTTGGCGATCGCTTAATTCCCCCAAGGCTTTATCTTTCAGCAAACTAGACAACCCCAAAACCGCCGTCAAGGGAGTTTTCAGTTCATGGCTAATACAGGCTAAAAACTCATCTTTGAGTCGATTTAGTTGGATTAAATCGGCATTTTTAGCGGTCAACTCTTGAGCGACTCGATATTGTTCTGTGATATCCTGAGCAATAATTAACCACCATTTATCAAAGCATTCTGTTAAACTTGGCTGTACCAAAGTCTGGCGGGTAAATTGCCACACTCGCTGCTGTTTGGATTGTGGACAAATACAGATATATGTTTCCGAATTAGACCCGATATCGCACCAGTTAGGGATATCGGAGATACACTCGTCTAACTGGCTGGTGTTGGGGTTAACCGCTGTGGTGGAGGAGATGGACGACCCTGGCATTGGGGAAGCCATGGTAGAATCGTCAGAGTTGCCACTGAGACGGACATGGGTTTTAGTGGAGTTGGGAACCCATTGGTTGACTGTTTCAGCGGCTTGCTGCAAGACTTCTGGTTCATTTCCGACCTGTTGCACCCAAGCCGTATTCTGCCCCAGGATTTCCCCGTTTTGGGTTTGAATCATCATGGGTAGTGGCAATTGGTCTAGGAGTTGCAACAGGGAACCGAGAAACGAATCAAACCCCCCTTTCTGGACGGGTGACTGATATTCCGCCAATTGGACTGGCTGACTAACTAGATATGGCAGTAGTTTGGCTAAGTCAATCAGCCCCAAAAATTCCTGTTTTTGATTAATGATAGCCAGAGGGGACAGACCCTCTGTTTGATGATTCTTACCGGATTGACAATAATAGGGATGCCATCCTAAATCATAACCAATTTGCTGCAAATAAGCCCAAAATTCTGGCCAATCTAAATAAGCGGGAATTAGAAGCAAGGGTTTAATGAGGCGATCGCTTAGATCGGCTAGGATGGCTTTTGTTAATGGCCGCTTTTTATTTTTTGTCGAAAATAAATAGGTAGTTAAATTACGCAGATACACTACCCCAATGGGATATTGCTGTTGGTTAACAACCACAACGCAATCATGATCACCTTCTGAGAATACTGACCACAACTGATCAACGGTGATATCCTGACCACAAACTGGCACCCTCTTGATTATTGTCGGAAGAGAGATTTGAGAAAACATGAAAAAACTTGAACCCCAAACTGGTTTGGTCGCAGATACCTATGAGAGTCAATTTTCAGAGGAACTGCTCCCACTGATTTATTTTAGCCAGGAATAATGACTAACTTCAAATTTAAGTATTTTCTTAATCTTTCCTAACTGACATCCTCAATCATTGAGTAATCATAAGTCTATAGAGAAATTATTAAATTTTATGACTAAGGGCGCGAGATTTGGTTACCATTCCTCACAGGGGACTCAGGCTGTTAGTAACCATGGAGGGGTTGATCCCTGCTGGGTGGTTATGACACTGCAATTGCCTCCCAAGTGTTACTGGGCTGGTATACTGACCTAAGTTCAATTAGCTATAAGTTAAACCATGGGACAAGGAGATTATAGTCGTCAACAACCATATTTCCATGATCCCAAGGTAGATAAAGCCATTGAGGATATCTATGCTGATTTGGATAGCTGGACTTATGAGATTGACAAAAGCCAACCATCAAGATTTAATACTGTCAGCTTTTATGTAGTGTTACCGCCAGTTTTTTATGAGGGGAGATTTATCAAAGGATTTTATTATAGTGAGTCGGTGGATTTGCTGAATCATGTCTTGCCGAATTTATCCCGTTATTTCTTCTCGTTGGCTTACTCGATGTGGTGTTCCTATCCTTGGTCACAAACGGCTGATGCCTATTCCTGTTTGTATAATAACCGCGATCGCGCCCGGTGGTTTTTCCGAAATAATCCCGTTGATAAAGTGTTGATGACTTGCTACAATTCGGACTTTATTAATGAGTATATTATCGCCCCGAAACCCATAGAGACAAAAGATATTGATTTGCTTTGTGTTTCTCGGATTGCTCCCGAAAAGAATTTGCCGATGATTGCTAGGGGTTTAAAAGTGTATCGGCAAAAATATCAACACCACATTAAACTCTCTTTAATTGCTGGCGATCGCCACCTAGACTTTAATAACTTTGATAATAATGATGAGATTACCCGGAAAATTTTGGCAGAAATCACGTCAATACTAGGGAATCCCTGGGATTATATTAATTTTATCAAGTATGCCAACAATTATCAAGAAATGCCAGCATATTATTCACGGTCAAGGGCTTATATTTTGGGGTCATTATTAGAGGGTAAAAATCGCAGCCTGAGTGAGGCGATGAGTTGCAATATTCCGGTGATTTGTTTTGAGGAGTTTAATCAATACGCGAGGGGAAGCGATCGCCTTTTTCCCGAAGCGGCGGGTTTATGCGCCCAATTTGACCCCGAATCCCTAGCAGATACCATTCATCAAGTCTTAGCAAATCCGGGATTATTTAAACCCCGATTAAGCTATTTAAAACATCGAGGGAGAAAGAACTTTTTTAATACCTGTCTGACCGCCTTTCCCTATTATCAACAATCCATTCCCGACTACCACCATAACTCACCTTTTCATAGTCTGTGGCTAGATTTAGCCATTCAGGACAACTATCAAATGAGTCTATATGATTTCCTCTATGGACGATCTGAATATTCCCATCTCAGAGGTCTGGTGAATATTTATAAACATCTCAATCAGTGGTTAGGCTGGCTACAGAGTCAAATAAATCGGAAATACCCCGGAATTTTGACCAATAAGCAACCGGGTTGATTTGGTAAAAGGGGCTTGCCAAATTGCTCCGATTGTGATATAATGTGCTGGCTTGACCCAAAAGATATGGTTAGATAATATGACTAACGAACCATCCCAGGTCTGCCCAATTTGTGGCGTAAAAATTGTGAAAGCACCCGGAGGCGATCGTGTTTTATTCTCAGTAGGAGCGCCCGGAACCAGAGCCAGATTATGGGCGCGGGTGTGTCAGTTTGTGAAAAAACCAGGCTGCATAAATTCCGACCCCGCATTAATTGGTGAAACCAAACCCACAGACCCCTATCGACCGCAATAAATAGCCACTTTTACCAAAAGCAAAATTTGCGTTTTCCATTAGGCAAAATAGTCCGCCAGTTAGTGCGTGCTAAAGCCAACTGTTCATCCCCCACCATACAACCTCTAAGATTAGCACCGCATAAATTAGCACCTCGCAAATTAGCGCGAGTCAAATATGCACCCTGCAAATTAGCACCTCTCAAATCCGCCTTTTCCAGATTAGCGGTACTCAGATAGGCATTTTCCAGATTAGCATTTTTGAGTTTAGCCTGAGTCAATCGTGCGCGGCCAAAATTAGCATCTCTCAAGTCAGCATTTTGAAAATTAATATTACTAAGTCGCGCCTGATAGAAATTAGCACCTCTCCATTTTCCCCCGGACAAATTTAAGCCACTCAATTCACAATCGCCAAAATCTCGGTGTCCCTGACTAAAAGCACTACGGAAATTATTTTCATTCCAATTATGGGAAGTAGAAGTTACGGTTTTCTGAGATAAGCCATCACTATGAATCGCAGTTACGGGAGCTCCCCGAGTAGCACTTAATCCCCCCCGGACAGGTCGTTTAGGGGTAGAGATTTCAGTCATTTCCTGTCGTTTTTTGCGTTCTCGGCGTTCCCGAATCAATTTCACTTCCCTTTGGGGAGCAGTCATCATTATGGAGGTTTTATCATCGTTATAAATAGTTTGTTCTTCGGGTGGTTCTGGTTTGGGTTCAGGTGTGAATTCTGTAACTATAGGCTGAACGGACATATTAGCAGATAAATCATCTTCTGCATCATCCTGATGATCAAGAGCATATAAAACATCTTTGGCGGACTGGTAACGCTGATAAACGGACACCGCCAACATTCTTTCTAAGACCAAACCAAAAGCATCACTGACATGGGTATGTTCTCGCCAGTGAACTTCCCCGGTGGTGGGGTTATGTTCCAAAGCGCTGGGAGATTTCCCGGTCAGTAAATAAATACAAGTCATTCCCACCGCATAAATATCACTAGCATAAACAGGTCGTAAAGACATCTGTTCCATGGGAGCAAATCCCGAAGTTCCAATGGCAAAATTAGTAAAAGCGGTTTCTCCAGTTCCCATCATGGTGGCTTGATTTACTTTATCCTTAACCGCGCCAAAATCAATGAGAACTAAACGATTATCCTGACGGCGACGAATGATATTAGCGGGTTTAATATCCCGGTGAATGACCTCTTGAGAATGGATATAATCGAGTAGTGGTAAAATATCCCGCAGAAACTCCTGAGTTTGTGCTTCGGTATAAGGTCCATTGGCTCTAACTTCTTGTTTGAGGGTCAAACCATCAACAAATTCTTGGACTAAATAAAACTGTTTTTTCCCGACAAAGTAATCTAAAAGACGGGGAATTTGGGGATGATCACCAATTTTCCCCAGAGTTTTCGCCTCCCGCTGAAAAAGCTGTTGTGCCATTTCCAGGACTTTTTTAGAAGTGGCAGAAGGTCGCAATTGCTTAACTACACAAGCAGGATAGCCGGGAAGGGATAAATCCCGCGCTAGAAATGTGGCCCCAAAACCCCCCTTACCAATGGGTTTAACGACTAGGTAGCGATTTCGTAGCCGTAGCCGGGAACCACAAGCCTGACACTTGACAGCCTCGTTAGGGTTTTCGGGATTAGGACAACTGGGATTGGTACAGTAACTCATGGCGGTTGGAGATAACTCAATTTAAGATTAACGTCAGACCGCGAATTCGTGTAAGTAGCTATGTATATAGCAAGGCACAGGGAACTGATACATTTACGCGACATTTATCCGGCTATTGCCTGACAATGCGACGATAGCACTATTACCCGTTAAGGTAACAGAGGCGGTATCCCGCAAAGCTTTTAGAAAGATTCCAAAAGCACCGTTCCAGTCCCTGGGTAGAGTGAACCCACACTCCGGACATCGGAACACTTTTGAGCCACCTAGCTGGGAATGCACATGACCACAGTGAGTACAGGTTTTGCTGGTGTATTCTTCCGTCACATCTACAACTGTGGTTCCAGTTATCTCGGCTTGATGTCTCAGGGTTAGTTTGAATCGATAATGCGCCCATGTCAGCATGGCGCGGGCAGTCTTGGATTTGATTTTCCGCTTGGCTTTGGCAACCATGTTGGAAGTCTCGAAGGTCGGCAGAAAAATTATGCTGTAGTTGTGAGTCAAGTAGTGAGCAATTTGTTTGTGGGCTTCATCAACTAGATTGCGGATTTTGGTTCTCATTCGTTGAGCCGCTTGCCTCATCCGTCGCCTCCTTGAACGACAGGGTTCCTTGGCGATTCGGCTCATCAAATCATCCAAATGTTGACATAGCCTAGTAATGCGTCCAATATTCCCGGAGCCAAATTCCAGAAACCGAGAGCCATCAAACCCAGTTATGAAAGTTCGCACACCCGGGTCTAATGCAATTACGCCATTCGCTTCAGTTGGGGTAACGGCAACTGGTTCAGGGAAAATCGCAAACCATCGACCTTTGGTAAACACCAACTGAGTCCCTTGCCCGCAAGTTTTAGGGATGGGTTCGGAAACCATGAAAGTTAATCCTTTCGTGAGTCTTGGATACCAACTCCCTGAAGAGAAATTAGTATTATTGAACTTAATCCCTTGAGAGCTGTCACGACAACTTCTAAACCTGGCATCAGGACTGGCGGTCAAAGCCTGATAGGCATCAAAGATGGCATTTTGCCGAATGTGGCAGGGTGTTTCTTTGACCCATTCGGGTAAGTCACTCTGCATCACTTTATTGCGTAACTTTAACTTGCTTAGTCGTTTACCACTCCGGGATAATGCAATTGCTTGGTTGTAGCAATACCGACAAGCAGCCAGCCATTTACGCCAGACTTGATTTAGCTCGGGGCTGGGGTAAATCCGGATCTTCTTTGACCTGAGTTTTGTATTTACTCCGTCCGTATAATCTGGAGCTAAAGCAGTGGAGGATGGCGAGGATGTCCTCAACCATTTGTCGTTCTGGACTGAGACTTGTCTGGTTGAGAACCATGAGTTGGCACCTGTTTTGCTCACAGAGCCATCGAAACCAGTCAAATCCAAATCTGGCCAATCGGTCTTTGTGGGCAACGACAACCATGCGGACATCTCCTGACAAGACTTGTCCCAGTAAGGCCAGCATTTTCTTTCCCTTGAAGTTGAGCCCGCCTCCGATTTCTGAGACGACTTCTGCTTCGGGGTAGAGGTTGGACAGTGCGGCCACCTGTCGGTTGAGGTCGGACTGCTGGGCGCGGCTACTAACTCTGGCATAGATAACGACTTTGCGTTTGTCACTGCCTGAAATGGAATCAGAATATGACTCAACGTTGTATCGTCGTTGCCCAGCGGGGGTTCTGATGGTCTCGATTGAGCCATTTTCGTCCCATCTGCGGAGTGTTCTTTCATGGACTCCAAGGATTTTGGCCGCTTCCTTGGGTTTGACATATCTGGCAATAGGTTTATCCTCAACTCTTCTCGCTTATTATACCGTATTGCCCTAAAATGTTAACCTAATTTGAGATTAAATCATGCTCTTAACAGCAGGTCAAAGGATTTGATCTTGGATATTTCAGGAATAATAGTCGATCTCCTCACTCTGTAGACCTAACTACCATTCTAAGACTACCATTCTAAGACAATTAACATGGTGGGTCTGCTCTATCTCTATGTATACCCATTATTGCCTAACTTTCTATGGGAACCTGTAATCAGGGGAATTAACGACTATTATCAACGATCGCAACCCCAAAATCCAGTAATTGCTACCATCATCGGCTAACAGGTCTCCAGAAAAAAGTTTCGCCACTAGGCTAGTTGACTCCTTAGAATGGAGAATCGGACAAAAAAATTGAAGTGATATGCGGATCTCATTAAACTGGTTACGAGAACTGGTAGACATCAGTATCAGTCCCGAACAATTAGCGGAAACCCTGACGGTAGCGGGATTTGAAGTAGAAGATATCGAAGATCGCCGCACTTGGGCCGATGGTGTGGTATTAGGGAAAATCGCGGAAATTGCACCCCACCCTAATGCGGATAAACTGCGAGTCTGTCAGGTAGACATAGGACAAAGCGATCGCCTAAATATCGTTTGTGGGGCCCCTAATGCAGCAGCAGATATGATTGTGGCTGTAGCGACCATTGGGACTTATCTCCCCGCCATTGACCTGAAGCTAAAAAAAACTAAGCTGCGGGGTGTCCCCTCTATGGGAATGATTTGTTCCCTATCAGAATTGGGTTTAGAAAAAGAATCACCAGGTATCCATAACTTTGATTTAGACAACCCTGTGCTGGGAAGTGATGTCCGACCCCTAATCGGACTCGATGACGTGATCCTGGATGTCACAGCTACCGCTAATCGCGCGGACGGGTTGAGTATGGTAGGAATTGCTAGAGAAGTGGCGGCTTTGACTGGCGGGAGTTTGAAAATTCCTGACGCGGCGGGGGTATTAATTGGCGACCAAGACCCAGCAGGTGGGTTGGAAATTGACATTATGGAATCCCAAGCCTGTCCTACCTATATCGGAGGTGCGATCGCCAATGTAAAAATTGCCCCCTCTCCTGATTGGCTAAAACGACGGCTACAGGCGGCGGGAATTCGTCCCATTAACAATGTCGTCGATGTCACCAACTACATTTTACTAGAATGGGGGCAGCCTCTCCACGCTTTCGATCGCGATCGGCTCACTAACCTGACTGGATCTCAAAACCTGACTATCGGGGTGCGTTTTGCTAAGGCTTCTGAGTCTCTCAAAACTCTTGATGGTCAAACCCGCCAGCTACAAGACCAAAATCTGGTGATTACCGCTAATGATCAACCGGTTGCTTTAGCGGGGGTTATGGGAGGCGAGGATACGGAAGTTCACGAGGGGACGACTAATTTAATCCTAGAGGCGGCGGTGTTTTCTCCGGTGGCTATTAGGCGATCGGCGCGTGTTCAGGGTATCCGCACGGAATCGTCTACCCGTTATGAACGCGGCATAAATCAAGCTGAACTGGCTCTGGCTTGCCGTCGTGCTATATTATTAATCTCGGAACTAGCTGGGGGAACTGCTACGGTTCAGAAATCCGCCAGCGGTGCTACCCAAATGCGGATGACTCAGGAAGTTTCCCTGAGTCTCGATCGCCTTAATGCTATTTTAGGACCCCTCAAGCGGGGAGAAGATACGGAGGTGGAGTCCTATTTACAACCCCCAGAGGTTGAAAGTATTTTAACTGCTTTGGGATGTGGTACTAGCCGCCAAGAGGGGGAATCGGTAGTCTGGACGGTGACAGTTCCCCCCTATCGTCAACGGGACTTAGAAAGGGAAATTGACCTGATTGAAGAGGTGGCGCGATTATATGGATATGACCGCTTTTCTGATACTCTTCCGACTCAGAGTGTCCCCGGTTATTTACCACCAGAAGAAGCGGCTAAAAGAGACTTGCGATCGGCTTTTCGCGCTGCTGGTTTGACTGAGTTGATGCACTATTCCCTAGTTAAACAACAAGGGGATAATCAGGTGGTAATTGCTAATCCTCTGTTCGTGGAGTATTCGGCTTTACGAACTGAGATGTTATCTGGGTTAATTGATGCTTTTGTGTTTAACCTGGAAAATGGTAACGGTCCGTTAAATGGGTTGGAAATTGGCCGGATTTTTCGGCGTGATGGAGAAGTTTACCAGGAAGAAGATGCGATCGCTGGGGTGATTGGTGGCGACCCGTCTCAGGGTCGTTGGGTCAACAGTGGCAAGGATAATCCCATGAGTTGGTTTGAGGCTAAAGGTGTGTTAGAATCCGTGTGGGAGCGGTTGTCTTTGTCTGTGGAATATCGCCAAGAATCTGATGTAAAAATGCTTCATCCTGGACGGACGGCTACGTTATGGTTAAATGGCGATCGGCTGGGAATTTTTGGTCAACTACACCCCCAAATTCAACGGGAAAAAGAACTTCCTGAAGCTGTCTATTTATTCGAGTTTCGTCTCCCGGTACTCACGGCTGCTATTACGGCTAAGGATTACTTAAAGCGACCTTTTCAGTCCTATTCTACTTTCCCCGCTAGTGACCGCGACCTGGCCTTTTTTGTGGCGGATTCGGTGTCGGTGGCTGATTTGCAAAAAACCATGATTAAAAATGGTGGTAAAATCCTGGAATCGGTGGATTTATTCGACGAATACCGTGGCAAAAATGTTCCCGAAAATCAGCGAAGTTTGGCTTTTCGTTTGGTTTATCGGGTTGGCGATCGCACCCTTACTGATGAGGACATAGAACCCTTACAGCAAAAAATTAGGGATGCTTTGGTTAAGGAGTTTCAGGTCAGTTTGAGAAGTTAGTTAGTCTCCCTTTATCCCCCCTCCTTCCCTTCTTGGGGGGAGGTTGACTCCTCTTGTCGATAACCACCCACTTCTGAGAATTTCCTCAAAATCACATAGACACCTATTACCATGGCTCTGGTATAATGTGATAATATCTATGGTGGTGATTAGTTGACGACATTGAGAAGGTTATGGCAAAATATATCATGTTGGGTAGCTACTGTGAAGACGTTTTGGCGAAACGGGAACCCTACCGACCAGAACATTTACAGGGTTTAAAGGAACAAAAAGAATCGGGGGTTTTAATTACTATTGGACCCACCAAAGATCTAACTCAGGTTTTGGGGATTTATGAGGCTGAATCAGAGGCGATCGTTCGCGGCTTGGTGGAAGCTGACCCCTACTGGAAAAATGGGATCTGGACTGAGTACAACGTGAAAGAGTGGATTCAAGCATTCTAGTCTATTATCACACATCAATATAGGTGAAGGCAAGCCTCAGTCATCACCTATTTAATCACCCCGATAATTACTAAGGCGATCGCTACTATTATTTATCATCAGGAGTCAACATGAACATTTTAGGAATAGCTGACAGCAACTTAGAACCCGTAGACTACAGCGATATATTAAATAAAATTATCCAGCAAATTACCCAACAACAACCATTCAAAATTTCCAAAAATAAAAATCATCTGATTATCGACCTAGAGACTATTACTGAGCAACTAATTAAACAAAATATTGCTAACCCCATTAGTTCCAAGGGTATCATCAAATCAGCCACAGTTAATTTTAATAGTAATACTCAAAATATATTTAACCAACAAATCAGACAAATTCGGGATTTATTAAAAGACAAGTTACAGGAATTAGCCAGAGATAATAATCACCCAGATATCAACTCTTTAACTCATAGCTTTATCCGAACTTTACAGCAAATCAACAATCAGAAATTCGATTTATATTATAATTTTCCTGCTATCCAAAACGTCAAAACTTCAGAGTTAGAAACACGGGTTAATGAGAATGTGGGTAGTCATTCTATCCTCAAGTTTCATAAACTGACAATTTCCGTAAGAAACATCAATCAATTTACCCAAGATTTAAAACAGGGACTCCGTAACTATATTGAGGAAAAACTGGACCAAGAATCCAGCGAGGATGTAGAAGATACTCTGGAAATCCTAGATAATTTAACTAATGATAAATCTTCTGATTTTTATAAATTACAGAAAGTAGTCGATAGCGAATCCCTAGGGAAACTCAAAAAACACGCTAAAATCTGCTATTTAGAATATTTAGCCGCCAATTTAGCCACTAATAATAATCCCGATTTAGTTTATTTACAGGATTTAATTCGGCGACTAAAAGATATGGTGGCTTATATTTATGACCATGACAAACAGGATGGAGATTATCGAGTTAGTTATGGTGGAGAAACCATTAATTATCGGGATTGGTTTTCCCGGTCAGAGGTGTTTGACTCTCTCCCCATTATTCCGATAATTAGCGAGAGTTTAGGGGAAACCACCAGTCCAGACGGAAGCGAGAGAACCTTTACTTTTGGCTTAAAACTTAAATTTAACAACCCGGTTCAAGCTAGGGGAGGTAAACCAGCATTTGACTATCATCTTGATACGATTAATCCTGATAAAGCCGAAGCAAAAAAACCAGAATTTTATCAGGAATCTCTGTATTATCAAAAGGTCTTGAAATTAGCTTTTGTCTATTATTTTGCATTTGCGACTCACAGTAATCCTGACCAAGAAGATTATGATCCACAATCGGAACTAACTTATAATGTTCGCGAGAGTTTTGAGACCTATTTTTTGCCAATTTTTCAGGGTACAGATGAAGATAAAAAGTCTAATTTTTTGCAGCGTGTCATTAAAGGATTTTACAAATATAAAGTATTAAAAAAAATTAATATACTCAAATCGCTACTTCATCATTGTCTTAAACAATCCACTATTTTAGAACCCCAAAATTTTCCGATTAAAATTGGCATATATAAGGGTATATTAGAATCAGATATTGATAAAATTAGCAATGGTTTGTTTTTTAATCATCTAGTAGAAAGCAATACCAAAGAGTGTCTTCAGTACATTACTATTGGCGATTCTAGTCCCGACACGGGAATATTTTGTCAACTTCCGGGTAATCTGAAAATCGAAGATATCCGCTATTATCAGACATCAGAAAATCAGCAATTTACCATCAATTATCATGGGATTGATAAAATTCAAAAATGTCTTCCGGTTTTCTTCCTTCCTAAAAGTAACCCAAATAGCCAACAAACAGAACAAATTTTTAGCAATATTCCAGGAATTATTTTTCACTACAATAAAGAATCCTTAAATAAGGAGCATGATAATTCTTCGGTACAGAGTTTTATTTATCGGTTTACCATGTCTCTGCTGATTTATATCATTTTGCTGATAATTCTGGAAGGTTGGGGACTGGTATTTTTACCAATTTTTCGACTTCATGAAGGTAGCGAAAATAAACCTTTTGAATCAGAGAAGTTTATGGCTAATTTATCGAAAGTAATTAGTCATTTATTGAATAATAAATATCGCGCCAATTCTCAAGGGTTGCGGATTAAAAATCTGACCCAAAGTTTTACCAAGGGAAATGCTTTGGGTTCGTTATATTCGGTATTACCGCGCAAGTTTATCCTAGATCAATCTGCTAATCGTCCCAGTTTCTCCCTGGATAAATTGGCTTTAATTGTGGTTTCTAGTGTTGAAAGTGATGGTTTATTCAAAGGCGATCGCCAAGACCGGATTTCTACTGTATTCGGTGAAGCGATCGGAATTAGGAAGCAGTCAGAGAATCAAATTGTCGTACAGTTATTAAAAACCTTTTCGGAAAATTATCTCTCTCGCAATTTATATACAGAACCCTCAATTTTAATTGATGTGGTAGATTATCTTTACAAGAAATTAGGATATCGTCACTTTTTGTATATAGCCAAAGCGCCATTTACTGATAATTTAAACCTAACCAAACAAGTGGATAATGAAGATGAGTTTTATTTCATGTCACCCACTTTAATTAAATCTCTCCAATCAGGATTACCAGATATTAAAATATATCCGGTTTTCTTTAATAAGTATTATGTCAAAAAAATGAAAACCTTAGACCAGGTTTCCTATAGTCTAAAGGATACTGCTAAATTATTAAACTTGGTAGAGGACCCTAGTAAAAACGTGGTGGTATTTTTTAATCTCTTTAATGGTTTATCTGTGGAAACCAGAAACGAGGACGATCGCTTTTATAATGGGGTGATGTCCTACGCAACTTTATTAAATATCTATCAAGGAGTCCTGGACGATCAGCATATTCGGGAGGGATTGATTCATGATAACTCTCTGAAACAAGACATTCTGCAATATTTGACTTTTTTCCACTTTTACAGATTAGAAAAAAAATTAGTTAGAAACAAGATCCAGATTAAACTAGATCCCTACGATCGCGTTATTGGTGATGATTCTTTACGAAAAAAATCTGTTTTTAATCATATTAATGGAAAAGCCAATTTTAATAGTTTGGCTTTTTTGAGTGAGGTTAACTCGATTTTGTATCCCCAGAATCGACGGAGACCCCAATCGGATTCCACCAATAACCTGGTTGATCAATAAGTTGAATAATCACGATAATGATTGAGGTTGACAGATGAAAGTCGCAGAAAATTTCGGAAGATTATTTGAGGTAGGTTTCAATATTGGGATTTTATCAGCGATATCGGAAGCTAAAATTGACAATAATTTCGCTGATTTGTATAGTCGGGATTTGCAAAAATTGCGATTCTCAGAAATGCTACGGAAAATTATCAAAGATGCCAACATAACCGACGAGGAAGCCATTAGGAATAACCTGCAAAAATGGGGATTATTTTTGATTCAGAAAGGTTGGTTATCGGGGTTGAACTTTTTTCGAGAATATCTGAAATCCTTGGGAAAAAATTACCATAAGTATCATATTATTTATAATCAGTGTAGCTTTTCTGATGATAACAGTATCAACCTATTTCCCAAAGATAAACGGCTACAGATTGAGGAGTGGTCGTCGCAGTTAAAAGATGAATTTTCACCTAGACCACCGAATATCAATTGGGAAAAATACAGCCAGAAAGGTGAGTTTTTGAAAGCTGACACTTTAATGTTACTGAGACACCGAAATAACCTGAGAATATTAGTGGTAGATTTATCCATATTTTCGGTGAAAGCGATTGAAGATTTAATGGATTTAACCGATAAAAACCTAGACAACCAACGTCGGTTACTCAAACGAGAGATTAATTATCTGAAATCGAAAAGTGTTTTCGTAAAATTGCGGCTGGATACGGGAGATCCGCAAAATCTTGATGTGGAATTTTCGGAGGATATCAAACGATACTTTACCGCATTTAAGCGACAAGATAAGGAATGTGTTAAATTAATTCAAGCTGCTAGTTATGCTTATAGCTTTTATGGTTTTTTAAAACAATTCGGAATAGTCAAACCCGAAAACTCTACGATGATTAATGTAGTCGGATATAGCGATCGCAGTCTTAGCAACCTATCCCTAAATCCCCAAAGTCAACACCATTGGGATTTACTCGCTACCTGTGCGAATATTTATCAAAATGAACCCAAAGATGCAGAAATTACCGCAGCGAGAAAACAGGTAATGGATCTAATTCGCCGCAATGTCGCCAAAAGTTTTAAAAATGGTAAATCCTTCCTGAAAAATCTATCTAATATTAGTCGCGATCGCATTAATATCATCCCCCCCCACACAGAAATTATTGATAATTTTAGTTGTACCCTAGACCTGAGACAACCCCACGCGGAAGCCGTCAAAAAATACCTAAACTCAGTCCATACTTATATCTTTCTGACCGGAAATCCCGGAATTGGAAAAACTACGGCGATCGTGGATTTTTTGAAATCTCATATTGATGAGGGTTTTCTCTTCTTTTATGTCAGTCCTCGCAAACAAGTTAACCTAGATATTATCGAAAAATTCAAAAACTCAGAAACTGATCATCTTAGCGACGATCGCCTATTTTGTGTTACCACTAACTTTATCCTTCTCCAAAATAACGCACCCTCTTCAACGGTTAATTATCTCGCCACCAAACATCAAGATGAGTTTATCCTTCACTCAGTTAAATTTATCCCGATTAACCAAAGAGAAAAACCGCATTCATATCCCGGTTATAAATCAGTTGAACGCATCGCCGATAATCGCCTAAAACCATCTCCACATAAGGTTAATGGGGTATTATCAACCCTGTGTGAAGCCATATCTAATTTAATTAATGATGATTTCTCTAATCATATTGTGGCTACAGCTTGTATACAATCTTTACGCATTACTAATACTGGTAAGAATACTTTAGAAAACTTCGAGAAAATTTTTGAGACAGCATACAGCAAAAGAACTAATAAAGTTGATATTAAAAAAATGCAGTCTCTCTCCCAACGCATCAAAAATATATTTATTATGATTGATGAAATTACCGGAGATAATAGCGGGGTTGAATTTCTCGACGGGATTCGCAAAATTATTAATAAATACCAATTAACTAATCGTGAATATGGATTCAATACTAAGGTAATTGTCGCAGATGCTTCCATTGTTGACCCGGAAGTGATTACACAACACCTATCAGAAACGTCTCCCGAACCTGATAAAATTTTCTTCCGTCGGGTATCTCAACCAGATATTGATTCTATCTCGTCTAAGGAATTTGAATTTAACAAAAAGTCGGCGATCGCTATTAACGCTAACTCCTATCCCGCGAAAGATCTGACTATCACCTATAAACCCTTTATTGAATCTGTCCAATTTAATCAAGACCAACTATCGGAAACCAAAGCCAAACTTCCCAAAACTGTATTATCTAAGATTTTTACCGATATTAATCAACTCATTCAGGAACCAAATACGGGTCAGATTTTAGTTTATATCCAAGACAAAACCAGACTACAACTGCTAATTGAAGATATCCAAGAACAGCAAACCTTTGTCAAAAATCAAGACTACTTAGAAGTTCACGCTAACCTCAGCGATACGGAAAGACAAGAAATCCATCAATATCAAAACCAGGTCAAAGTGGTATTTATGACTTCCTCCGCTAGTCGGGGTTTATCCTTCCCGAAATCTACTCATATTTTAGTGGAAGTTCCTCGGTTTCAAGTCGAAACTAACTTAATGGAAATTATCCAAGTTATTTATCGCTGTCGCGGACAGTTTTGGGAAGAAGGAAAATTGCAGACTTTTGATGATCACCAGAAATTCTTGACTTTTTACTTATGCGATCGCGCTATTTACTACGGAGATGATAGCGACCCTAATCTCTCCATTCAAGAAAGTCTGATCAGTATGTTAAACTTGCTAGTTATTCTCAAAACTGCGATCATGACCAGAATACAAGGATATGGTCAAGTGGGAAGGGGTAACTTTTTGATGATTCCCATTGGAGGAAAATCTGTTTCTGCTTCTGGTCAAAGTTTCACGGGTCAGTTATCTACCTTAATTAAGCAATTAGACAAAGAATACAAAAGAAATCCTAAAAACACTACCTTAAACACTGTCTCTACACATATCCAAGAATTGCTGAATCGGTGTGAGTTTTTGCTCAATGGTAGTGATGAATCTAAATATAGCCGCGATAATTCCAGCATCTCCTATTTAACACTTATCCGAGAATTTAATGCTGAGTTTGCTAAATATTGTGACCCCTTGACAGGTTTGCTAGAACTGAAAAAACCAGAACTTGGTCATATATGTGGTAGCTTAATCTTGGTTAATATTAACTCTGGTTTAAAAGAGTCTTACCAAATGAGATTAAGGGAAATTGCGGAATATGCGAATACGGAACTTTTAAAAAAAATGATTGCGATTCGTGAGAGTTCCCAATATCCTCCTAGTCTCACCGCTAGTATTAAAGGTGCGATCGATTTAATTGATCAACTCCAAGAACACCACTATCGGACTCAAATACTTGAACAACACAACTCCTGGGATTGTCAATATTACGCGATTCCTTTATTTACCTTTATTGTCGGAGAACAAATCCGCCATTATTTTCAGTCCCAAATACATGAAACGGACAATAACAGTTTCCGTCATATCCTCAGTCAATATATTAATCTACTCTACCCATGTGAACAAGTCCTACCTATTGGCGATCGCTATCAAGAATTCCCTTTTGTCATCTTTAGAAGTTATAGTCTTGAACAAATGCGATCTAAGGTTTTTAGCGATCGCTATCTGCTTACCTCCACAGAATTAAATATCCTCAATCTCATTCTCTCTCAAAATCACCATTGATCAGAAATTCTCTGAATTGGGGGTTGACAACTGAAAATTTCTTGGTTATAATTGGACTGGAAGGCGGAGTATGTCTATACACTTGACTATAAAATCAATGCCGATAAAGTTCCCCTTAAAAATAGTCAGAGAAAAACGGTTCATTACGAGGGATAATCATTTCCAGCAAATCCACCACTTGAGGGTCAGCGCGCAACCTTTCCACCTTATAGAAATAGCTAGGACGGCGATAATTCATCAACAAAGAAACCAGAGTTTGAATACTCATTCTCGCCTCATGACAGCTTTTTTTACGGGTAATGTTAGTGGTCCCATCATCCAGCCATTCCACCGTAAACACACCATTATTATCATTCAACAAATCATCGCGCACAATGAAAGAGAGAGAAGTCGCATTAACCGGAGGCTGAAAAGGATAGAACTTGAGCAAATTTTCGACATCAATAATGCGCGCCATATAGTAAGGTGAAATTTCCTCAGTAATCTCGGAATCATCCAGTAGAAAAGCCAAGGGGTCATTAGTATACCGCCAACCTATGACCTTTTCCACCATAGATTGATGTGCGCTAATATAGTTCCATAGACCCCGGCGACCATCTTCATCCAGATAAATCATATCCTTAATTTGAAAGATATCATTAGCAATGTAATAAAGCACATAACCCGCCGGTTGATCATTCTGATCATAATATACAGCAGCACGCAAATCATCTTGATCCCAGCGCCAATATTCCTGCCATTCTAGGGACCCACGAATCAATGCGCCATGCTGTTGTTCAGCAAATTTTTGATAAACAGCTTTGATAATATCTCCCTCGGCGTGGTCACGCCGCACATAACCAGAAACGTCAGTAATGCGCGGCAATTTATGGTCAGGAATAGTATATTTAATCTGGTCATTAATAATTTCCCAACCCTTTTTTCGATAATAGGGGATAGAATAGGGGTACAAATAAGAAATAGTTTGACCCCTAGCTTTCATCTCAAGTAATCCTTGCATAATCAGAGACTTAGCCAGACCATGTTGTGCATACTCAGGATAAGTTCCCACGCCAGTCAAACCACCCATATTATAAATCACCCCATGAATATTAACCTTCATAGGATATATAGCAATTTGGGATATTAACTTATCATGATCAAACCATCCCAAAACATGAGCAGCCTCAAGTATAGGTCGTTTTTCGCGCTCAATTTCCTCTTCATTCCAACCAATCTTATGCAAATCATGATTAGTAACTTGAAACACATAGCGCAATAATTCATTAAAGGCTTTGAGATCATCAATAGTTAATGTTCTCATCTGAAAGCCATGGTTTTTTTTCGGACTACCCATATCGAGACTCTTCCCAGTCATCAAAGTTTCCCAATAATTCCTGAATCCTATATTAATATAGCGATCGCCCCCCGCCGCCTCCCCAAGTAAGATAGAATCGCGACAGAGTGCCAAAATCTGAGTTATTGTGTTAAAATCAGCACCAACTCAGCTAGTTAAGGAAGATTTCCAACTAGAAAGAACTCTACAAATACCGTCAAACTGAGCGATCGCATGGGGGACTATGTTTCATCGAATTTCCGCACACCGAACACCAAAAAGCCCAATATTCACTACCTACCAAAAAGCCGATCGCCTATGGGGATGGGGATTATGGCTCACCGCCTTACTATTATTTACCATAGATTTAGGGGGAGTGGCCATCAGAGACTGGGACGAAGGAATTGTCGCCCAAGTAGCGCGGGAGTTAATCACAGGGAATGCTAACTGGTTACACCCGACCCTAAACGGAGACCCTTACTTAAACAAACCCCCCTTAATCCATTGGTTCATCGCCCTATTTTATCAAATAGGGGGCGTAAACGAATGGACAGCCCGTCTACCAGGAGCCTTATTAACAGCCACATCCGTACCCCTATTATACACTCTAGGGCGGGAAATTTTCCACCGTCGCACCCAGGCCATTTTTTCGGCCCTAGTTTATTTAACCCTAATTCCAGTAGTCCGTCACGGTCGTTTAGCCATGTTAGATGGGGCGGTATTATTTTTCCTAGTCCTAATGATGGTCTGCGTATTGCGCGCGCGGCGAGATTTGCGCTACGCCTTGGGGTCTGGGTTAGCATTTGGGTTATTGTGTCTCACCAAAGGAGTGCTATTAGGGGTATTATTAGGAGCGATCGCCTTCGGATTTTTGTTGTGGGATACCCCGCGACTGTTGACCTCAAAATTCCTGTGGTGGGGCTTAGGGCTAGGCTTAGTACCCGTAGCGTTTTGGTATGCTTCCCAATGGCAATATTATGGCTTTGACTTCATAATCGCCAACCTAGTAGATCAGTCCCTAGTTAGAATTTGGGAGTCGGTGGAAAACCACAAAGGACCCCCCTGGTATTATTTACTGGAAATCATTAAATTGAGCGCCCCCTGGCTATTATTCTGGTTAGGAGGATTAAGATTAGCTTGGCGCGATCGCAATTTAAGTTGGGCGCGGTTAACATTAGTGTGGACAGGAGTTTATTTAATCGCGGTATCTGCGATGAATACCAAACTCCCTTGGTATATTATGCCCATTTATCCAGCCTTCGCCCTAGCGGTAGGAAGTTATCTAGCCCTAGTTTGGGAAGAAGGAGATCATGAAATTGGTAGATGGCAAAAAACAAAGCCTTCCCCCAGCGTCCCCCCAGACCAGTTGCTAACCCCAGATTATCTCTGTCCCCGTCCCGATCGCCTCTGGCCCCTATTTAGTATCTTAGCCTTTGTAGCTTGGCTAGGAGGGCTATATTTTGGCGGAATGTTAACCCTAACTGATACCACTACTTTAGACATTAACCTTCAGTTAACCTGTGCTTCCGTAGCATTAACCATGGCTGTTAGTACCCTATTGTTAGTCGAATGCGATCGCCAATTTTTAGTCATTCTGTGCTGGGGGATGTATTTATCCCTGCTGCTATTTGTTTCCTCACATCACTGGGTTTGGGAGTTGGGCGAGTCCTACCCCGTCAAACCCGTTGCTAGTCTCATCCAACAACATACAGCCCCGGAGGCACAGATTTACACATCCTACCCCTACTCGCGACCTTCCCTAGATTTTTATAGCGGACGGCAAATACGTCCCGTAGATAGCCAAGCCCTACAGCATTACTGGCACAACTCACCCTCAGCCTATTTTCTGGTTGATCAGCAAACCCTCCATAACCTCCAACTCCCAGATAGCAGAGTTTTGGGAACTATAGAAGGGTGGACTCTAATTATGCCTTCTGAAATCCCCAAACCCATCAAAGGATTAAAGCCATTTAGGGAAAAGGGTAATCGCCTGCATCTTGCTCAAATTCGGTAATATTGGGGTCAAGTATCTGATGGCGATAATTTAGGCGATCGCTTACCACCACTGCCAAACTTAACAGTAGCAGACTACTAACGATCGCCACTAAAGAAAACGGTTTAGTTGAACAAACATCACGACCAATTCTAGCCAACGGATGACTCTGCCGCCTTAGCATTCTACTGATCGCCCAATGTTGCCAAGAAAAAGGATCTCGCACATAATGACCACTGTTGCTAATTACCAGATGAGTATGGCAGTTAGGACAGGTAAACAGTCCGCCAAACACCCCTACTGAAGGCAAAACGCTAGTGTGGTGGCAAATGGGACAATTAACTGAGTGAGAGTTAAAAGTATCAGCATTCATAGATGACTGTGTGTGAGTGAACGAACTTATCACGTAAAACTCCTGGGAGGGTTGGAAGCTCCGTGATTGATCACGGAGAGGAAAACCGACTCAAGCGGCTGACCGCCGCCAGCACCCCCTTGCGGGGTGGAGGGGTATGGTTGCCCCTCCATGGAGCTATGGTTGGCTCCGACTCCCTTGCGGGGTAATGTTTGCTTCGCCAATGTTCAGAGTCGGTACTATCCAAATCGCACGTCCTTAACCCCTTAGAGATGTTTAACGATTCGGTTCTAGAGCCTGGAACTAGCACGCATTCCAGGGTAGGAACTTTAACTCTTGCTCTGAACGGAGCCAGTTAAGGCTTAAGCTGGTCAGCTACCTGAAAGGGGGGCACGAAGCCCCCGTGCTTCAGCCGGGGGTGCTGACTAGGATCTACCAAGCCTTTGGCTTTAATCAACCCCCATGATCGGACTTGCTATGATTCTCTATCTACTATTCTAGTCTACTGTCTCCAGTGTCTCACGGCGGCCACCAAATCCGCAAGGGGTTCTAAGGCTTTAAATTGGGTAAGGTTGTACTGAAGGGGGGTAATGGTAATATAGTTACTGCGGACGGCACTTACATCTGTGGGTGCATGATCAAAATTTTGATGGTCGATAACTTCTTCCACGTCTTCGAGAAGTTCTCCGGCAAGCCAGTAGTAGGTTTTACCGCGCGGATCAACCCGTTTCTCAAAAATATCCACATAGCGGCGAATACCTTGGCGAGCGATCGCCACTCCAGCGATTTCCTGTTCGCCAACAGCAGGAATATTAACATTAAGCAAAAATGCTTCCGATAATCCCTGATTTTCTAAAGCGTTAACCAGGGTGGTCGCAAAACCTGCGGCCAGGTCAAATTCAACCGACGAATAACTGGCTAGACTAAATGCAATACTGGGGATACCCTCAATCAACCCTTCCATAGCAGCGGATACCGTTCCCGAATACAGGATATCCGTTCCTAGGTTGGGGCCGTGGTTGATACCTGACAAAACCATATCTGGCATACTGTCAAGTAAAGCAAACAACCCCAATTTTACGCAATCAGCCGGGGTTCCTGAACAAGACCAGGCGGTTACAGTCGGGTGAAAGACTGATGAACACTCTTCCGCACGAATGGGCTGATGTAGGGTCAATCCGTGACCAGTGGCTGAACGTTCGCGATCGGGACAGACAACAGTAACATCATGTCCCGCTTCCCCTAAACTATTAGCTAGGGAACGAATACCCAGGGCAAAAACCCCATCATCATTGCTGATTAACAGTTTCATCGACCACCATTTCCGCGCATTACAATTTGAACTTTTTTGAGTTTAACGGCCGAGAATCCCCGCCCTGATACATTTACGCGACATTTATCCGGCTATTGCCTGACAATGCGACGATAGCACTATTACCCGTTAAGGTAACAGAGGCGGTATCCCGCAAAGCTTTTAGAAAGATTCCAAAAGCACCGTTCCAGTCCCTGGGTAGAGTGAACCCGCACTCAGGACATCGGAACACTTTTGAGCCACCTAGCTGGGAATGCACATGACCACAGTGAGTACAGGTTTTGCTGGTGTATTCTTCCGTCACATCTACAACTGTGGTTCCAGTTATCTCGGCTTGATGTCTCAGGGTTAGTTTGAATCGATAATGCGCCCATGTCAGCATGGCGCGGGCAGTCTTAGACCTGATTAGACGCTTCACCTTGGCAACCATATCGGAAGTCTCGAAGGTGGGCAAAAAAATTAGGCTGTAGTTGTGAGTCAAGTAGTGAGCAATTTGTTTGTGGGCTTCATCAACTAGATTGCGGATTTTGGTTCTCATTCGTTGAGCCGCTTGCCTCATCCGTCGCCTTCTTGAACGACAGGGTTCCTTGGCGATTCGGCTCATCAAATCATCCAAATGTTGACATAGCCTAGTAATGCGTCCAATATCCCCGGAGCCCAATTCCAGAAATCGAGAGCCATCAAACCCAGTTATGAAAGTTCGCACACCCGGGTCTAATGCAATCACGCCAGTAGCGTCAGTTGGGGTAACGGCAACTGGTTCAGGGAAAATCGCCAACCATCGACCTTTGGTAAACACCAACTGAGTCCCTTGCCCGCAAGTTTTAGGGATGGGTTCGGAAACCATGAAAGTTAATCCTTTCGTTAGTCTTGGATACCAACTCCCTGAAGAGAAATTAGCATCGTTAAACTTGATGGCTTGAGAACTATCCCGACAGCTCCTAAACCTTGCGCCAGGACTGGCTGAAAAGGCGAGATAGGCATCAAAGATAGCATTCTGCCGAATATGGCAGGGTGTTTCTTTGACCCATGCAGGCAAGTCGCTCTGCATCACTTCGTTGCGTAATTTCAGTTTGCTTAGTCGTTTACCACTCCTAGATAATGCAATTGCTTGGTTGTAGCAATACCGACAAGCAGCCAGCCATTTACGCCAGACTTGATTTAGCTCGGGGCTGGGGTAAATCCGGATCTTCTTTGACCTGAGTTTTGTATTTACTCCGTCGGTATAATCGGGAACTGAAGCAGTGGAGGATGGCGAGGATGTCCTCAACCATTTCTGGTTCTGGACTGAGACTTGTCTGGTTGAGAACCATGAGTGAGCACCTGTTTTGCTCACAGAGCCATCGAAACAAGTCAAATCCCCATATTGCCAATCGGTCTGGGTGGGCAACGACAACCATGCGGACATCTCCTGACAAGACTTGTCCCAGTAAGGCCAGCATTTTCTTTCCCTTGAAGTTGAGCCCGCCTCCGATTTCTGAGACGACTTCTGCTTCGGGGTAGAGGTTGGACAGTGCGGCCACCTGTCGGTTGAGGTCTGACTGCTGGGCGCGGCTACTAACTCTGGCATAGATAACGACTTTGCGTTTGTCACTGCCTGATTTGGCAGCAGTATATGACTCAACGTTGTATCGTCGTTGCCCAGCGGGGGTTCTGATAGTCTCGATTGAGCCATTTTCGTCCCATCTGCGGAGTGTTCTTTCATGGACTCGAAGGATTTGGGCGGCTTCCTTGGGTTTGACATATCTGGCAATAGGTTTATCCTCAACCCTTCTCGCTTATTATACCGTATTGCCCTAAAATATTAACCGAATTTGTGATTAAATCATGCTCTCACTCAAATGACTACCGAACTTCAATCGTTAGAAAACCAAATCGAATCCCTACGCCAAGAGGCTGACAGAGCGATCGCCATCTGTGAAACCCTCTCAGGACTGGAACAGTTGCGGATTAACTATCTAGGCAAAAAAGGCCAACTCTCCAAAGTTCTGGGGGGAATGGGTAAACTTGAACCGGAAGCGCGCCCTCGTATTGGGGCGCGCGCCAACGAAGTTAAACAAGCCCTGCAAACTCAACTCGACCAGCGTCGCACAGCCCTAGAACTCGCCCTCATTGAAGCTCAACTAAAAACTGAAACCATAGATGTTACCATGCCCCCTGTGTATCGTCCCCAGGGCAAAATTCACCCCCTCAATGCCGTAATTGACCGGGCTTTAGATATCTTCGTAGGTATGGGCTACACCGTGGCTACCGGGCCAGAAATGGAGAGCGACTACTATAATTTTGAGGCATTAAACACCCCCCCAGACCACCCGGCGCGGGATATGCAGGATACCTTCTACCTACCTGATGGGAATCTGTTACGGACTCATACCTCTTCGGTGCAAATTCGCTACATGGAACAACATCAGCCCCCCATTCGCATTGTCGCACCGGGTCGGGTTTATCGTCGCGATACTGTGGATGCTACCCATGCGGCGGTATTTCATCAACTGGAGTTATTAGCGATCGGGGAAAATCTCCGTTTTACAGACCTCAAAGGCACTATTAAAGAGTTTCTGGGTCAAATGTTTGGTGATCTACCAATTCGGTTCCGCGCTAGTTATTTCCCGTTTACAGAACCCTCCGCTGAGGTGGATTTGGAATGGCAGGGTAAATGGTTAGAGGTGTTAGGCTGTGGTATGGTCGATCCGAATGTTCTCGAAGCTGTGGGTTATGATCCTCAAAAATATACTGGATTTGCTGCGGGGTTTGGGGTAGAACGCTTTGCTATGGTCTTACACCAATTGGATGATATTCGGCGGGTTTATGCTAGTGATCTGCGCTTTCTGCGACAATTCTAAAGGTTCTTAGGGTGGGTGTGGATTTTATGTTTTTGGCAGTTGGGAAATCCTTTAATCGGTCAGTTTCTGGGTTAGCTATAGTTTTGTTGATGCTCTCAGTTGCACAATTGGGGGCGCGCGCTCAAATATTGCCTAACTCTAACTCTAATATCGCCCAAACCACCAGCGATCGCTGTCGTAAAATTTCTGAACCTCGGGGTTTAGTAGTTCGGGCGCGACCTACTCCCAATTCTCCCGTCGTCGGTCAGGTTTCCTATGCTCAACAAGTGACTTTAGCCACTAATGCACAGGGAATAACTGGTCCTGGTGGTCGCTCCTGGGTGGAAATCACTAATCCCGTCCGGGGTTTTATTTCTAACGGCTTTCCCAATAGTTCCGGTAATTTGGTGGACTGTTCTACCGATTTGGCTGAAACTCCACCCACACGACCATCAGGGAGTCTTTGTCGTCAAGTCGATCGCGAGGCGGCTCCAGAAGGTGTCGCGGTCAGGGCTGCTCCTTCCCGCTCATCTGCTCGTCGCGGTGGTGTCGATTCGGGAGAACGGGTACAATTAGCATCTGACTATCGCTTAATTCCTGACCCTGATGGTGAGCGTCGCAATTGGGTTAAAATTACCACTCCGGTGGCTGGATATATCTCTGCTAATACGTTAATTATGTGTCGGTAGTTTCAGCCATTCGTTACCTCTTTCCCCCCATGCTTTTTCCTTTCTAGGGAAGCCGGGGGAATTAATTATCAATTACAGCAAACATTACCCTTTCCCTCAATCCGAATCCTAGGGGGGAGTATGTCAATATAGGTATTGCTGACAGGCTGATTTTAGCAATGTAGCCGCGTCTCGTTGCATTTCGGGAGAAAAATAATAATCATTGTAAAAAGAGGTTTTATCGCCCAAATCCGGGCGCTGATAGGCTAAATTCAGGGTGGTAGGGTATCCGGTGAGTCGGTTAATTAATAGTTGTGGCATTCCTCGGGTAGAAACACATTGAATATAATCATTAGCGAAGGGGATGATTTGAGCGATCGCCTGAGCATTTATCAAGTGGGGAAACTTGCCAAATAGACAATAAATATTATTGTATGTAAGTTGATAATCAGGCTCCCTCTCGGAAAACCAAAGCAGAATTTTCGGGACTTTAATTTTGCTCAATAAAAGCTGATAACTGCTGACCCAATTTTGTCGAGTTTCGGCGATAATCTGATTGACAAAATCGCGATCGCAGGTAGTCAATAACTCCTGATAAGCCGGTTCTGAACCCAACTGTTCACCATCAGAACGTCGGCGGATATATTCCAAGCCTCCGGTATCAAATAGGGAGTTACTCTCACTGCGTCCAGACATGACCTGAACAATGGCAAACTTACCGCGATTTATGTAATCGATTAAGGCAGAATTGTGGAGAAAGAAAGAAGGACCCGCCCCCCCATATCCCAAGTTTAAAACTGGTAATTTCAGCCAATTTGCCAACAAATTAGGATAGGGGCGATCGCCAAAACAGCCAAAAGTCTGTGCCGCGCCTAAACAGGTAAAATAATCACCCTGAGCGAGTGTGTGGGGTTGGGGGCCACGAAAAGATAATCCAGTGTTTCCCAACTCAAACATTTGGTAGTTAGTAATAGAGCGATCGCGTTCTTGATAATATCCCATAATTGATTAGCATTGTTAGCAGCATCTGAAAAATCGAGCTAATTAACCCGATCAATTCTAGCCAGATCCCCCAAAGCCGGACGAGTCCCATCAAGATTATTTGTCAAAGTAATTGGCAAAACATCCGACGCACCCCAGTAATTTACCAACTGTTGTAATAACCAATCCTGGTCATCACGCAAAGCATCCAAACCCGTAGCGCGGTTAATGATAGCAAACCAGACCACACCGCGATCGCGAGTTGGGATAGCCCCCGCCAAAGCACTAACATCAAACAAAGTGCCAGTTTTGACAGCCGAATTTGGAGGAATGCGGCGATATTCCAAAGTTCCCAAATCTCGTCCCGAAACAGGTAATAAATCCGCCACAGTTAAATCTGTATCTCGCAAATGTCTATCCAAAGCGATAAACATAGCCACCGAAGCCCTAGGAGAAATTTGATTTTCATGACCCAAACCAGAACCATTAATCAGGCGAATTTCATCAACGGAAACCCCAGCAGCCTCAGCCGCCAATCGTCGCACCATCTCAGCACCGCCCAAAGTTTCAGCCAACATTTCCGAGATGGGATTATTACTGTAGATATTCATTTGTTTAATAATCTCAGCCAAACTCAGAGACCGATGGCGGATTAGGGGTTGGAGATTAGGCGGGGAGGTGACATATTGCACCGAGCCCAAAATTTGTACCTGTGGTTTTGGCAACCCCGACCCTGAACGGACATATTGAGTAGCTGCTTCTGACTCCCACAGCCGGGAATCGAGGGATTGACGGAGTAAATTACCCACCAGTTGCGGTTCCGATTCATAATTCATCGAAAAATTACCAGCGATCGTCAAATTTCCCCGCACCTGACGAATACCCAACTGATTGAGAGCATATCCCAAACTAAAAGCCTCTTCCCAGACAAAAAAGGGATTTCCTCCCCCCACAATCACCAAATCCCCTTGCAATACCCCATTTTCAATGGGACCAGTTGCGCCAATGATGGTTTCAAACTGATGGTTAACACTCCAGGTTTGCAACGCCGCCAAAGATGTAGCTATTTTAGTGATCGAAGCGGCCGATAAAGGAATATCCCCCCGATGATTAGCCACCGTAAAAGGTCCCGCCTCAATCCATACCCCCTGAGAGGCGCTGGATATGCCACGACTGGATAAACGCGCCAAATACTGTTGGACGATCGCCTCTACTGCTGGATCTGGGCGTTCAATAGAGATAATATCCGATAGGCTGCTTTCCCACATTTGCTGGGAAGTCCTATTCAATTGGTCGCGATTCATCCCAGCCATCTCCAACCATACAGACATAATCCCAGAAGTAAACACATCTAACATCGGCCGCTGTTTCCTCAAAGTCAAACAAAAATCAGATAATTATCAACACCGCAATTCTAGGATTTTCCCGGACCATTAGAATCAGTTTTCTTGAGGATAATTGTAAATGGATAAGTCCTAAACACTGCAGCCAAACCCTGCTTCAAAAGCTTTCTGGCCCTGGCCCGATGAGTGGGACTTAACGGTTGCCCCAGTGTGTCAACCACAAAAACGTAATTTTGGTAATTTGGCATTTAAGCTATCTCCCAGATGGGGTAATGTTGGCTTCGGTCATGTTAAAGGGGCTTTTTACGTCTAGCTCACTCGAGCTGACAAATCCACTCATGTCGTTCCTTAAAGATAGACGACAGAGCAACAGGCTGGCGCTCACCTGTGGGTGTCATCACCCCCTTAACGTAGGTCTAATCCTGGACCTGCATCTTGCAGACTCTGTGAGGAGTAATTTCCGCCTCCTGCCGGAAATTACCGGATTTTATGCAAGAGGATATCGCGTACTGAGACACTTAGCGCGAAACCCCTTGCTTTATGGATAAGGGTTATAACCCCGTTTTTTGGTAAAATCTTCAAGGTTTCTCTAACTTGGGTCAATGGGCTTAACTAGCGCACGAATTGCAATTGACGCGATGGGTGGAGATCATGCCCCCACAGAAGTAGTGGCGGGCGCGCTGATGGCACAGGAAAAATTTGGGGTTGATGTCATACTGGTGGGAGATCCTCAGCAGATTGAGGCATCCCTCAAAGAACACCACAGCAACTCACCATTGCCAGAAATTGTCCCCGCCGAAGGGACAATCGAAATGCACGAAGAACCATTAGGGGCGATTAAACGCAAGCCTAATGCTTCTATTAATGTTGCCATGAATTTGGTTAAACAAAAAAAAGCTGATGCGGTTGTATCTGCTGGTCACTCTGGGGCGGCGATGGCTTCGGCACTATTGCGGGTAGGACGCATTCGGGGTATTGATCGCCCCGCCATTGGTGCTGTGTTACCTACTATGGTGCGTTCTTCCCCGGTTCTGATTCTGGATGTGGGGGCTAATGTTGATTGTCGTCCTAAGTTCCTAGAACAGTTTGCTGTTATGGGAAGCATCTATAGCCAGTATGTTTTGGGTGTTGATAACCCGACTGTGGGATTACTCAATATTGGTGAAGAATCTTCTAAGGGTGATGATCTGGCGGTGCGGACTTATCAGATGCTACAAGAAAATTCTCTGATTTCTTTTGCTGGAAATGCTGAAGGACGAGATGTACTCACTGGTAAGTTTAATGTGATAGTTTGTGATGGCTTTGTGGGTAATGTACTATTGAAATTTGCCGAGGGAGTCGGAGAGGCGGTTCTCCAATTGCTGCGGGAGGAGTTATCTTCGGGACTGCGATCGCAACTGGGGGCTACTCTGCTGAAGCCTAGTTTAAAACGCTTTAAACAAAGGGTTGATCACGTTGAACATGGGGGAGCTTTACTTTTGGGTGTAGCCGGAATTTGCATTATTGGTCATGGGTCTTCTAAAGCCCCGACTATTTGTAATGCTATTCGCATGGCGCGAGATGCGGTTAATAATGAAGTGCTAGAACGCATTAATTTACAGTATCAAAAACACCAAAAACAGGCGATTGAACAAGACTCATAATCTGGCGATCGTCGGATTTGGTGATCAGCTATATGCTCTGGGGAAAATTAATAATTGATCATTGTTAATGTCAATTATCGATTTTACCCCCCCCCTGCACCCTAACCACTCACATTTTGACCCCTTTCATAGAAAATAATTAAGGATAAATGACAACCACAGGTATAGCTATTACAGGTAGTGGCGCGGCTACTCCGTCGGTTTTACTCGATAATAACCAACTTTCTCAACTGGTGGAAACCTCCGATGAGTGGATTAGTTCCCGCACAGGTATTCGTCAACGGCGCTTGGCGACTACAGAGGTAACACTTAGTCACATGGCGGCATCGGCTTGCGCAAATGCGATCGCTATGGCTGGTTTACAACCTACTGATATTGATTTAATTATTCTCGCTACTTCCACCGCTGATGATTTATTTGGTAGTGCTAGTCAAATACAAGCACAAATTGGCGCGACCAAAGCGGTGGCTTTTGACTTGACGGCGGCTTGTTCTGGCTTTGTTTTTGGCTTGGTCACTGCTAGTCAGTTTATCCGTAACGGAGTTTATAAAAATGTGCTTTTAGTGGGGGCGGATATTCTCTCCAGATGGGTTGATTGGTCGGACCGCCGCACTTGTATTTTATTTGGAGATGGCGCGGGTGCGGTGGTTTTACAAGCCAGCGATCGCGATAATTTATTGGGTTTTGAACTCAAAAGTGATGGTAGTCTCAATAGTTCCCTTAACCTGGCTTTTCAACCAGAAGCTAAGGCTTTAACTCCCGAAATTACTATCAATCAAGGTAAGTATCTACCCATTACTATGAATGGTCAAGATATCTATCGCTTTGCTGTTAAAAAAGTCCCGGAAGTGGTCGAAAAAGCTCTATTTAACTCCGGCTTAACTGCTGATGATGTCGATTGGCTTATCCTTCACCAAGCTAACCAACGGATTCTTGATGCTGTCGCTCAAAGGCTAAAAATCCCCCCCCATAAGGTGATTAGTAACCTCGCTAATTATGGTAATACTTCCGCCGCTTCTATTCCTTTGGCTCTTGATGAAGTAGTGCGATCGGGAAAAATACAATCCGGTGATATAATTGCTACAGCCGGATTTGGTGCAGGTTTAACCTGGGGTTCGGCAATCTTTAAATGGGGAAACTAATTAAAAGTTAAACCCCATTTTTTACTGTCCTATTTAGCTAAGGTTAACAAGCAAACAATAATGACTAAAACCGCATGGGTTTTTCCTGGACAAGGTTCACAGGCTGTCGGTATGGGTGCCGATTTATTTGATTCACCAGACGCACAACCTAAGTTACATCAAGCTGCTGATATCCTCGGTTGGTCTCTACCTGATTTGTGTCAGGGGGAGGCTGATAAATTGTCTCGCACTCTCTACACTCAGCCCTGTTTATATGTAGTCGAAACTCTCCTCGTTGATGCTCTCAAAAAACAAGGTCAAACTCCCGATTTAGTCGCGGGTCATAGTTTAGGAGAATATGTCGCTCTTTATGCTGCTGGAGTCTTTGATTTTGAGGCGGGTTTGCGTTTGGTTAAACATCGCGCCGAACTCATGGATAAGGCGGCGGGGGGACAAATGGCTGCTCTCATTGGCTTTAATGCTGAACAACTCAATCAACAACTAGAACAAACCGACAATGTGGTTTTGGCTAATGATAATAGTTCCGCTCAAGTCGTGATTTCAGGAACCCCAGAAGCCGTTGATAATCTCCTCAGTAAAATCAAGGTCAAACGAGCCGTTAAATTGAATGTATCGGGCGCTTTTCATTCCCCTTTAATGGCTGATGCTGCTACCCAATTTCAACAAGTTTTAGACTTAGTTCATTTTCAACAGGCTACCGTTCCGGTTTTGTCTAATGTAGACCCTACCCCCGCTACTGATGGGGAAATTCTCAAGGAACGTCTGGTTAAACAAATGACGGGTTCGGTGCGTTGGCGCGAAATTTGTTTACAACTTTCAGAACAGGGTATTCAAAAAGTGATAGAAGTCGGTCCTGGTCAAGTATTGACTGGATTAATTAAGCGGACCTGTTCCGGTTTGACCCTAGAAAATTGCGATCGCATTCCGCCATCCTAATTTCTTTAATCCTAATTGTACTGGGAGCATCCCGCTCCCTTCCCAATTAATTATCAATTACTAATTACTAATTATTAATTATTAACTCACTTTCCACCAAAGGTATGGTAAAATGGAACTGGCTGCCTTGGTTTTTCCCCAAAGAATCAGCCCAGATACGGCCTCCCCAACCCGTGACAATTTGCCTACCTATCGCCAATCCTAAACCCGTTCCCCCCACTGTGCGGCGTAGGGAACCCTCCTCCTGATAAAACCTATCAAAAACTTCCTCCAAGCGGTTAGGCTCAATTCCTCGTCCCGTATCAGCCACAGTCACCTCTAACATTCGATCGCCATTAGATTTAGCCTTAATAGTCACCTTACCCTCAGAACTGGTAAACTTGCAAGCATTATCTAACAGTTTAGTCAGCAATTCAACCAACCACTCACCATCAGCTTTAACTAACGGTAAATTATCATTAATTTCTACCTCAATTTTAGGCTTATTTTCCGCATATCTAGCACTCACACCACTAATAGCCAAATCAATACATTCTTCCAATCGCAAAGATTCCGGGTTCCAGTCCACTCTACCACTTTCTAAATGGGATAAAGTTAGAAAATCCTGCACCAATTTCCGCAGACGTTCCGCGTCAGCTTGAGCCGTTTCTAACATCACCTCTCGCATTTCCAAAGGCATATCTGGTTCCTGACTCAAAGACTCCAAACAGACCTGAATTGTAGATAAAGGAGTCCTTAATTCATGACCTGTAATGGCAATCAAATTGCTGCGAGTCCTTTCTAACGCTTCCAATTGCCGATTCAATTCCTCAAGATTTGCATGAGTTTCCGCCTGAATTAAAGCCGCAGCCAACTGAGTAGCGATCGCATCCATCAAAGACAGCTCATCATCTTCCCAACTGCGACAAACCGAATTACACTGATGCAATTCTACCATCCCCAAAAGCCGACCTTGCGACAAAATCGGCACCATCAACCAGCCGCCAATTTCCCATTTTTCAGCCAGTTTAGCCAAAATATTCTCACCCTCATCTATCCCATAATCCACCTCCCCCGGTTCCCCCAAATACACATAACGTTGTTGTTGTAGAACCTGTATAAATAAAGGGTTATTTTCCAGCCACCAAGTCTCCCCCCGTAAAGATTTAACCTTTGTTCCCTCCGGTTGTTCAGGGCACGATCGCAGATATTCATGTTCAATAACAACACTTTTATCAGTAGACTTACACCGATAAATTAAACATCGATGAGCCTGCATTGCTTCCCCAAATTCACGAGTAGCAATTTCCAGAACTTCTTCCGGGTCAAGAGATTGACGAATAGCCGCTGTGATGGAATTAACCAATCGCTCCTTCCACTCCTGAACCGCCAAAGAACGATAAACCCGCAGTAACTTATGTTGACCTGCTTGTAAATAAGTTACCAAACGATGAGCAAACGGATCATTTAGTGGCGAGTCTAGCTCAACTTCCTCCTTCGGATTGTGCCGAGATTTGCGAGTTGTGGATTTCCCTTTTTTATCCAGCTTTTTCGGTAAATTAAAGCTATTAACAGCCTCTTCAATTTTGCCTTGTATTTCCGGTCGATAATACTTAACTCTTCCTAGTAAAAGGATCGCGACTTGGGAACAAATCTGACGATGAGAAGTCCATACACCCTCAAAGGGACGCGCTTGGTCCATCGTCAACTGTTCTGACATCTCGGAATTTTCCGCTAAATCCTCACGTTCAATACAAACCAGACAGCTTGCATAATTCTCCCCTAACACCACTAAATTCCATTCCTTACTCAATATATCTTCCGGTGGAAAAGCCACAGTTTCATAAGCATCAGAAGCATTTTTAAACTCAGTTTCTGGTGCAGCCATCACATAAACTTGAGACGTTAAAGCAGCAATTCGCCGATATCTATGTGCTTCCTGACGATAAAACCTTTCTCGCTGAAATGTAGCAATCACCAACGGAGAATCTGACCCCGCCAACACCTGATCTTCCATAGCATGAGAGAGAGCAATTAGGGAAGATTTAAAGTATATTTGAGGTCTAATCTGTGGTTGACACTGCACCAATTCTGCTAGAATTGACATGGAAATGCTCATATATTTTTCCCCCGCAGATTTTCTTCCCAGGAAATTGTATAAAAGCGATCGCCATAATGGTCACAGGGGTAAACTGGGGGAATATGTACTGATTCTGAACGCGCCAACAACAGCCAATGACCACTTTCCGTCACATAGCCAATTTCTACAATATAGTCGCGATCGCTCATCGGTACCGGAATATACCATTCCTGCGTTAACTCATCGCACTCATATTGTTTCATACTGTGGGGACGCTGCTTATCCATATCGATCCAGGTGACATCGTAAACCCGCAGCGCCAGTTGTTTACCTCCTTTTTGTCGCAAGGGTTCTCGATACTCATTACCAATATCCCAATAAGCATAAGCCCAACTGGGATCTCGTGGCAACAACACGATACATTTCTGATTATAGCCACCCGGTAAATCCGGGAGTCCTTCATCTACATCCAAACCTATAATTTCGCCATCATCCTGTTGACCTACATTGAATTTTTTCGATTCCACATCTAACTGACTGCGATCGTCTCCTCCTCCCACTACCCATGCTTGACCACCTGTTAGCGTTGCTTGCTTCAAATTCTCATCCGCCTCTCCATCCCTTTCCGACACCTCATCGGAGGAATCTCCTAACTCAATTTCCGCTACCTCAGAAACCTCCTGAGTTTCCGCATCTTCCACAACTTCTAATTCCGAGACCCTTTCCGAATCCGAATCCCCAATATCTGCTACCTGGTAACCCTCCTGACTCTCCTGAGTTTCCGCATCTTCCACCACCTCTGATTCCGAGACCCTTTCCGAATCCGAATCCCCAATATCTGCTACCTGGTAACTCTCCTGACTCTCCTGAGTTTCCGCATCTTCCACCACCTCTGATTCCGAGACCCTTTCCGAATCCGAATCCCCAATATCTGCTACCTGGTAACTCTCCTCACTCTCCTGAGTTTCCGCATCTTCCACAACTTCTAATTCCGAGACCCTTTCCGAATCCGAATCCCCAATATCTGCTACCTGGTAACTCTCCTCACTCTCCTGAGTTTCCGCATCTTCCACCACCTCGGATTGGGAGATAACTTCCTCCAACTCAATATCTGCTACCTGGTAACTCTCCTCACTCTCCTGAGTTTCCGCATCTTCCACCACCTCTAATTCCGAGACCCTTTCTGAATCCGAATCCCCAATATCTGGTACCTGGTAACTCTCCTCACTCTCCTGAGTTTCCGCATCTTCCACCACCTCTGATTCCGAGACCCTTTCCGAATCCGAATCCCCAATATCTGCTACCTGGTAACTCTCCTCACTCTCCTGAGTTTCCGCATCTTCCACAACTTCTAATTCCGAGACCCTTTCCGAATCCGAATCCCCAATATCTGCTACCTGGTAACTCTCCTCACTCTCCTGAGTTTCCGCATCTTCCACAACTTCTAATTCCGAGACCCTTTCCGAATCCGAATCCCCAATATCTGCTACCTGGTAACTCTCCTCAGTTTCCACATCTTCCACCACCTCGGATTGGGAGATAACTTCCTCCAACTCAATATCTGCTACCTGGTAACTCTCCTCCACTCTCCTGTTCGCATCTTCCACCACCTCTGATTCCCCTTTCATCCGAATCCATATCGGACCTTAACTCTCCTCACTCTCCTGAGTTTCCGCATCTTCCACCACCTCTGATTCCGAGACCCTTTCCGAATCCGAATCCCCAATATCTGCTACCTGGTAACTCTCCTCACTCTCCTGAGTTTCCGCATCTTCCACCACCTCTGATTCCGAGACCCTTTCCGAATCCGAATCCCCAATATCTGCTACCTGGTAACTCTCCTCACTCTCCTGAGTTTCCGCATCTTCCACCACCTCTGAATTCCGAGACCCTTTCCGAATCCGAATCCCCAATATCTGCTACCTGGTAACTCTCCTCACTCTCCTGAGTTTCCGCATCTTCCACAACTTCTAATTCCGAGACCCTTTCCGAATCCGAATCCCCAATATCTGCTACCTGGTAACTCTCCTCAGTTTCCACATCTTCCACCACCTCTGATTCGGGAGATAACCCTTCCGTCCGAACTCAATATCTGCTACCTGGTAACTCTCCTCACTCTCCTGAGTTTCCGCATCTTCCACCACCTCTGAATTCCGAGACCCTTTCCGGATCCGAATCCCCAATATCTGCTACCTGGTAACTCTCCTCACTCTCCTGAGTTTCCGCATCTTCCACCACTTCTAATTCCGAGACCCTTTCCGAATCCGAATCCCCAATATCTGCTACCTGGTAACTCTCCTCCTGAGTTTCCACATCTTCCACCACCTCGGATTGGGAGATACTTCCTCCAACTCCCCAATATCTGCTACCTGGTAACTCTCCTCACTCTCCTGAGTTTCCGCATCTTCCACCACCTCTGATTCCGAGACCCTTTCCGAATCCGAATCCCCAATATCTGCTACCTGGTAACTCTCCTCAGTTTCCACATCTTCCACCACCTCGGATTGGGAGATAACTTCCTCCAACTCAATATCTGCTACCTGGTAACTCTCCTCACTCTCCTGAGTTTCCGCATCTTCCACCACCTCTGATTCCGAGACCCTTTCCGAATCCGAATCCCCAATATCTGCTACCTGGTAACTCTCCTCACTCTCCTGAGTTTCCGCATCTTCCACCACAACTTCTAATTCCGAGACCCTTTCCGAATCCGAATCCCCAATATCTGCTACCTGGTAACTCTCCTCTTTCCAATCTTCCACCACCTCTGGATTGGGAGACCCTTTCCTCCGAATCCTCAATATCTGCTACCTGGTAACTCTCCTCACTCTCCTGAGTTTCCGCATCTTCCACCACCTCTGATTCCGAGACCCTTTCCGAATCCGAATCCCCAATATCTGCTACCTGGTCCAACTCTCTCAACTCTCCTGAGTTTCCACATCTTCCACCACCTCTGATTCGGAGATCACTTTCATCCGAATCCCCAATATCTGCACTACCTCTTCCTCGGTAACTCTCCTCACTCTCCTGAGTTTCCGCATCTTCCACCACCTCTGATTCCGAGACCCTTTCCGAATCCGAATCCCCAATATCTGCTACCTGGTAACTCCTCTCCTCAGTTTCCACATCTTCCACCACCTCGGATTGGGAGAGAACTTTCATCCAACTCCAATATCTGGCTACCTGGTAACTCTCCTCACTCTCCTGAGTTTCCGCATCTTCCACCACCTCTGATTCCGAGACCCTTTCCGAATCCGAATCCCCAATATCTGCTACCTGGTAACTCTCCTCACTCTCCTGAGTTTCCGCATCTTCCACCACTTCTAATTCCGAGACCCTTTCTGAATCCGAATCCCCAATATCTGCTACCTGGTAACTCTCCTCACTCTCCTGAGTTTCCGCATCTTCCACCACCTCTGATTCCGAGACCCTTTCCGAATCCGAATCCCCAATATCTGCTACCTGGTAACTCTCCTCAGTTTCCACATCTTCCACCACCTCGGATTGGGAGATAACTTCCTCCAACTCAATATCTGCTACCTGGTAACTCTCCTCACTCTCCTGAGTTTCCGCATCTTCCACCACCTCTGATTCCGAGACCCTTTCCGAATCCGAATCCCCAATATCTACTACCTGGTAACTCTCCTCAGTTTCCACATCTTCCACCACCTCGGATTGGGAGATAACTTCCTCCAACTCAATATCTGCTACCTGGTAACTCTCCTCACTCTCCTCACTCTCCTGAGTTTCCGCATCTTCCACCACCTCTAATTCCGAGACCCTTTCTGAATCCGAATCCCCAATATCTGGTACCTGGTAACTCTCCTCACTCTCCTGAGTTTCCGCATCTTCCACCACCTCTGATTCCGAGACCCTTTCTGAGTCGGAATCCCCAATATCTGCTACCTGGTAACTCTCCTCACTCTCCTGAGTTTCCGCATCTTCCACCACCTCTGATTCCGAGACCCTTTCCGAATCCGAATCCCCAATATCTACTACCTGGTAACTCTCCCTCCTGAGTTTCCACATCTTCCACCACCTCTGATTCCGAGACCCTTTCCGAATCCGAATCCCCAATATCTACTACCTGGTAACTCTCCTCAGTTTCCACATCTTCCACCACCTCTGGATTGGGAGATAACTTCCTCCAATCTCACCCCAATATCTGCCTACCTGGTAACTCTCCTCACCCCCTGAGTTTCCACATCTTCCACCACTCCGCACCCCAACTGGTAACTCTCCTCACTCTCCTGAGTTTCCGCATCTTCCACCACCTCTGATTCCGAGACCCTTTCTGAGTCGGAATCCCCAATATCTGCTACCTGGTAACTCTCCTGACTCTCCTGAGTTTCCGCATCTTCCACCACCTCTGATTCCGAGACCCTTTCCGAATCCGAATCCCCAATATCTGCTACCTGGTAACTCTCCTCAGTTTCCACATCTTCCACCACCTCTGATTCCGAGACCCTTTCCGAATCCGAATCCCCAATATCTGCTACCTGGTAACTCTCCTCAGTTTCCACATCTTCCACCACCTCGGATTGGGAGATAACTTCCTCCAACTCATCCCCAATATCTGCTACCTGGTAACTCTCCTCAGTTTCCACATCTTCCACCACCTCGGATTGGGAGACAGTTTCTGAGACTGTTTGGAAATCGAAAGTTTTGGCTGATAGTTCTGGAGAAATAAGCGTTGATGTTTCTTCAGGTTTAGTATCAGAGGATATAGAAGTTTTTGCCGATTCATGTAATGCTAGCGTTGTAGATGTATCCTTTGACATCTGCGATAAGGTTGTCGATGCTAAATCCGGGGTTGGTTCAGGTTGAAGGGATTGTCCTAAACCCTCAGTTTTAGCCTGTGCTGACCTCAAATAGCGATCGCGCTTTCTCCAGAGCAGAAAAGCAATTAAGACAGCAATAGATAATAGTATTAATAACCACAGGAGAAACTGTCCCGACGATGAAGCAGCCACCAATCCTGCGGGGTCAGTCCTACTAGGTGCTGATTCTACAGACCTTCCCTCTGAACTCTCCGATAAAGGTTCAGCCTGAGATAAAACCACTTCATTGGTCGCCAACCCAGTCGAGGTCAAAGCCGTTCTCGAACGATTTGGGTATAATTGAGCAGAGACCAACCTAGAAGTCGCCAAAGACTTAGGAGCGAGATCAAGGATACAGACCAACGCCAAGGTAGCAATTGATGTTTTTCTTTTATATGACATAAGTGGCAGACCCACAATCGGGATGTTCCAGTCAGCATTACACAGAGCCTGCTCGCATTTTATCATAACAATGTCGCCCCATTTACCAAAGATCCTGGGTCTAAAGCCCCGTCCTAGAAGGACGGCTTTTTATGTTATACTATTTTGTTTGTGCGAGACGTTTAGGAGTGAAATAGGGCTGCAATGCCTGAAATAACTTCCTAGTGGGACTTTCACCCCTTGGTGAAATATAAGGGACTCGTACCCTGACCATCCCATAACTGTTTATATGTCCCAACGCTTGGAGAAATCTAAGCAAGGCAGGGAACTCAAGGTCAATCCCATTTTAAGAAATCGCAATATACCGTCCAAGTATACCTAGGAGGAGTATTAAACCCACTTGGGGCGATTATGGGATAGAGTAACGGCGATAGCCACCCCCAATTTGAGGATTCACACTCCTAGGGTTGAAGCGGGGAACGGAAGGCGTAATAGGGGAACCTACCTCTCACTCGACCACTGCCAACCATCCATGACTAAGGAAATCTGAATGTTCCGACTTGAACCATCGTCAATAGTAAGTAGCGAAATAGGTTGATACGCTGCACTCAAAAGAGTAAGGAGAAAAGTAGGAGTCTGAGCACGCTACCTACACAGACCTTTTTAAGTAACCCGGTGGATAGGACAAGTCTAAAGATGGAATGCCCGTATAAACGGAACGTTTAAACCCCTTTTAGGCTCTCAGTAGTGTTGTGTCTATTGAGTAGTCAAAAGTGTAAGCGTATACCTTTAAGGGGAAAGGATGTGACTGAAAGCTAATGCCTAACTGTAATGGTTAGGATATGCCCACTAGTCACGGTGTGGATATAGAGACTGCGGTAAGTAGGAGTCCTACGGCGAAAGCGAGTTTAAAGACTACGTATGTCATATAGCTCTGAAAGTTGAAGTCATAAAGCGGGGGGTTGTAGTCCCGTTCCTACTGACAATAGGGTATTCACATTAGGAGCCGTGTGATGTGAAAGTATCAAGCACGGTTTGGAATTGGAGTTGGCGAAGGTGACTTCCCTTTCGACCATAACATAGCAGTCCGGCGAGTGACCCAAGATAATCAAGGCAAGAAAACAGCCGGTGTTGATGGAATGAGAGCAATCTCTCCAAGACAAAGGTTTGAAATTGTCAAGAGCATCAAGGGAAATCTCAAAGCAAAACCACTGCGACGGGTGTGGATACCAAAACCTGGAAGGGATGAAAAAAGCGGGAATGGGAATACCCACAATCCAAGACAGAGCAAGGCAAGCCTTGGTTAAGTCGGCTCTCGAACCTGAATGGGAATCGAGATTTGAAGGCACAAGCTACGGGTTCCGTCCCGGACGGTCAACCCACGACGCAATAGCACGAATTTACCTAAGCATCCGCAAAGGTGAATACTATGTACTAGATGCTGATATAGCGTGCGAGACGTTTAGGAGTGAAATAGGGCTGCAATGCTCGAAATAACCTCCTAGAGGGGAATCAACTGATTCAACCCAGTTACCCCTTAACTGTTTATATGTTCCAACGCTCGAGCAGAGGAGCAAGGCAGGAAACTCAAGGTCAATCCCATTTTAAGAAATCGCAAAATACCGTCCAAATATACCTAGGAGGAGTATTAAACCACTTGGTGCGATTATGGGATAGAGTAACGGCGATAGCCACCCCCAATTTGAGGATTCACACTCCTAGGGTTGAAGCAGGGAACGGAAGGCGTAATAGGGGAACCTACCTCTCACTCGACCACTGCCAACCATCCATGATTAAGGAGACTGAATGTCCGGCTTGAACCATCGTAAGAATTGAGTAGCGAAACAGGTTGATACGCTGCGCTCAAAAGAGCAAGGGAAAAAGTAGGTGGCTATTCTAACTACCTACACAGACCTTTAAAGTACCCCGGTGGACAGGACAAATCTAAAGATGAAATGCCCATATAAACGGAACGTTATAACCCCTTTCAGGCTCTGACAATCTGGTCGAGGTAGTCAGTAGTGATAAGTGTAAGCGCAAGGTGCGAGACGTTCGGGTATGAAATAGGGCTGAAATGCCCGAAATAACTACCCGGTGAGGATTCCAGCTCCGAATCTGGATATAAGGAGACCTCTCCTGACCATCCTCATAACTGGTTATATGTCCCGACGCTTAGGGAACTAAGCAAGGCAGGGAACTCAAGGTCATAAACGAACTGAGAAATCAGGGAGTAGAGAGTAACGGCGATAGCCACCCCCAGTTTTGGAAATCATAACTCCAGGATTGAAGCGGGGAACGGAAGGCGTGAGGTAGAACCTACTACCAAGACGCGACCACTGCCAACCATCTATGATTAGGAAGACCGAATGTCCGACTTGAACCATCGTAATACACTAGCAGCGAAATAGGTTGACACGCTGCGCTCAAAAGGGCAAGGGGAAAAGTAGGGGGTTCGTGCGACTACCTACACAGACCTTTAAAAGTACCCCGGTTCTGAGGACAAATCTAACGATGGAATGCCCATATAATCGGAACGTTGTAACCCCTCTAATGCTCTGCCTATAAACCAGTGAGTAATGCTATTCACAAGGCAGTAGTGAAAAATGTAAGCGCATGGTGCGAGACGTTCGGGTATGAAATAGGGCTGAAATGCCCGAAATAACTACCCGGTGAGGATTCCAGCTCCGAATCTGGATATAAGGAGACCTCTCCTGACCATCCTCATAACTGGTTATATGTCCCGACGCTTAGGGAACTAAGCAAGGCAGGGAACTCAAGGTCATAAACGAACTGAGAAATCAGGGAGTAGAGAGTAACGGCGATAGCCACCCCCAGTTTTGGAAATCATAACTCCAGGATTGAAGCGGGGAACGGAAGGCGTGAGGTAGAACCTACTACCAAGACGCGACCACTGCCAACCATCTATGATTAGGAAGACCGAATGTCCGACTTGAACCATCGTAATACACTAGCAGCGAAATAGGTTGACACGCTGCGCTCAAAAGGGCAAGGGGAAAAGTAGGGGGTTCGTGCGACTACCTACACAGACCTTTAAAAGTACCCCGGCGGAGAGGACAAATCTAACGATGGAATGCCCATATAATCGGAACGTTGTAACCCCTCTAATGCTCTGCCTATAAACCAGTGAGTAATGCTATTCACAAGGCAGTAGTGAAAAATGTAAGCGCATGGTGCGAGACGTTCGGGTATGAAATAGGGCTGAAATGCCCGAAATAACTACCCGGTGAGGATTCCAGCTCCGAATCTGGATATAAGGAGACCTCTCCTGACCATCCTCATAACTGGTTATATGTCCCGACGCTTAGGGAACTAAGCAAGGCAGGGAACTCAAGGTCATAAACGAACTGAGAAATCAGGGAGTAGAGAGTAACGGCGATAGCCACCCCCAGTTTTGGAAATCATAACTCCAGGATTGAAGCGGGGAACGGAAGGCGTGAGGTAGAACCTACTACCAAGACGCGACCACTGCCAACCATCTATGATTAGCAAGACCGAATGTCCGACTTGAACCATCGTAATACACTAGCAGCGAAATAGGTTGACACGCTGCGCTCAAAAGGGCAAGGGGAAAAGTAGGGGGTTCGTGCGACTACCTACACAGACCTTTAAAAGTACCCCGGCGGAGAGGACAAATCTAACGATGGAATGCCCATATAATCGGAACGTTGTAACCCCTCTAATGCTCTGCCTATAAACCAGTGAGTAATGCTATTCACAAGGCAGTAGTGAAAAATGTAAGCGCATGCTTAGAGGGTGAAGGATGTGACCAGAAGCTAAAGCCCAATTGTCATGGTTGGGATATGCCCACAGGTCACGGTGGGGATATAGATACTGCGGTCAGTAAGAGTATAATGGCGAGGACGAGTTTAAAGACTACGTGGTGCATATAGCTCTGAACATCGAAGTAGAAAGCAGGTCTCTTGATTCTGCTCCTTTGACAAATAGGGTATCCACACCAGGAGCCGTGTGATGGGAAACTATCAAGCACGGTTCTGAATGGGAGAGGGTGAAGGTGACTTCACTCTCGACCCCTAACCTTAGAGGGTGAAGGATGTGACCAGAAGCTAAAGCCCAATTGTCATGGTTGGGATATGCCCACAGGTCACGGTGGGGATATAGATACTGCGATAAGTAAGAGTGCTTATGACGTGAGCGAGTTTAAAGACTACGTGGTGCATATAGCTCTGAACATCGAAGTAGAAAGCAGGTCTCTTGATTCTGCTCCTTTGACAAATAGGGTATCCACACCAGGAGCCGTGTGATGGGAAACTATCAAGCACGGTTCTGAATGGGAGAGGGTGAAGGTGACTTCACTCTCGACCCCTAACCCTATAAGGGGAAAGGATGTGACTGAAAGCCAATGCCTAACTGTAATGGTTGGGATATGCCCACTAGTCACGGTGTGGATATAGAGACTGCGATAAGTAAGAGTGCTTATGACGTGAGCGAGTTTAAAGACTACGTGGTGTATATAGCTCCCAAAGTTGAAGTCACAAAGCAGGGGGTTGTAGCCCTGTTCCTAATGACAAATAGGGTGTCCACATCAGGAGCCGTGTGATGCGAAAGTATCAAGCACGGTTTTGAATGGGAGTTGGGGAAGGCGACTTCCATTTCGACCCCTACCGAAATGCTTTGACCGAATAAACCATGATTACCTACTATCCAAAATTCATTGTCCAAGCAGCCTGAAGAGAGACCTGAAACAATGGCTCAAAGCGGGTGTGCTAGATAACGGTGTATTTGAGGATACAGATGCAGGGACACCCCAAGGAGGGGTAATAAGTCCAATACTCGCCAACATCGCACTGGATGGCATGGTTAGGTTCATAGAAAAACTGTACCCTCAGAAAACAGACAATCGCCCTTATGCGACGGTCATAAGATATGCCGATGATTTTGTGGTTATCTCAAAAGACCTAGAAATCATTGAACAGTGCAAAACTGCTATCTCCGAATGGTTAAAACCTGTGGGACTAGAAATAAAACCCGAAAAAACTCGAATTTGTCACACACTCAAATCCATTGAGTATAATGGCAAGACTGAAGAACCTGGGTTTGATTTTATAGGATTCAATATCAGGCAATACCCAACAGGAAAATATAAGTCTGGGAAAACAGGTGGGGTAGCAAACCGATTAATCGGTCACAAGACCCACATTAAACCCAGTAAAAAGGCAGTTAAAGCCCATACTGAAGCGATAAAAGGTGTAATTGAAAAACATAAAACAGCACCTCAATCAGCCCTGATTAGCAAACTAAACCCAATCATAAGGGGATGGTCAAACTACTACTCAGGGGTAGTTTCAACAAAAACCTTCAATAAACTGGATAGCATAGTCTGGGTAATGTTACGGGCATGGACAGCATCAAGATGCGGAGAGGCAAGCCACGAAAAGCTAGGAAACTACTTCCATAAGGGAACGGTTAAACTTAGCAATGGGAAAGAAAAGCATGAATCTTGGTTATTCAAGACTAAGGATGGATATCAATTATGGAAACATAATTGGACTCCGATTGTTAGACATACCCTAGTGCGCCCTGACGCAACACCATATGATGGTAATTGGACTTACTGGGCAACCAGAAAAGGACAAGCAATCGACACGCCAAATAATGTAGCCAAACTACTCAAAAAGCAAAAAGGTAGGTGCGCCTGGTGTGGGCAATACTTTACCCCATCAGACATAATTGAAGTAGACCACATTGTACCTCGAAGCCTAGGCGGAAAGGATGTATAGCATTAGTTAAGGTGGTTAGGACGTAGCTTTGAGAACGGAATCCATGGCATCATGGAGAGAATCAAACTGCTCAATGCAGTGGCGAATACGGGCTTTCAGCCACGACCAACATTTCTCTATCTTCTTGAGGTCTGGCGAATAAGGTGGTAGATAGAGTAAACGGCATTGAGCTGCCTCCACCAGTTCAGCAATCCGCCCCCCTTTATGAAACGTTGCATTGTCCAATACTAGAGTCTGACCTGGCTTCAATGTTGGAATTAAGATGAACTCCAACCACAACTCAAACACTGTCCGATTACAACAACCCTCAAAGCTAAAGGGAGCTAAGAGTTGTTGATGACACCATGCGGCTATCATACTTACCCTGCCCTGCCTCTTCCCTGATTTGAGTGCATGGAAGCGTTTTCCTTCCTCGCAGTAACCATAAGGGTAATCCGAGTCCTGACTATTCATGGCGGCTTCATCGAGGTAGACCACTTCTTCCGGCTCCATCTGTTCAATCTGAGCCATAAACTCCTCTCGCTGTTGCTTCCAACGTTCTTGGTAGCCGTAAGTTTTTTTTCTGGTGAAGCCAATTTTCTTCAAGGCTCTGGATATGGTGCGAGGAGAGATGTCGTCATCCCAAAGTTCAGCCATTTGAGCGGAGGTTTTGTGGCCATGCTCTTGGGCAAAAGCCTTGAATTTATGCCAGTCGGTAATTTTGTGGTTATTGCCAGGTCGGTGATGAGGTTTAGGGAGGAAGTCTCCGGTCTGTGCTTTTCTTTGCAGCCAGAGATTAATGGTGTTCCTGCTGACATGGAAAACTTGACTGGCTTCTGTTTTGGGCATACCGTCTAGTTCAATGGCATCAATAACTTTTTGTCTGAGGTCGTAACTATAGGGGGCTGGCATTTTTGGTCTTCTTAGTCATCTCGTCCTCTCCATTATACGTCCTAAGTGTTCTGTCTTGTGCTATATACAAAAACCTTCAATTATTACACCGCCACTGTCATGACGATAAAACGGCGTTAGACAACGCCAACGCTGTATCCTTAACAATGGAGCAGTCAAACTAGGAGCCGTGTGAAGGGAAACTTTCACGCACGGTTTTGAATGGGAGGGGATGGAGGTGACTCCATTCTCGACCCCTAATTCTCCAAGACAAAGGTTTGAGCTTGTTAAGAACATTAAGGGAAACCTCAAAGCAAAACCACTGCGACGGGTGTGGATACCAAAACCTGGCAGGGATGAAAAACGCCCTCTAGGAATTCCCACAATCCAAGATAGAGCAAGGCAAGCCTTGGTTAAGTCGGCACTTGAGCCCGAATGGGAGTCAAGATTTGAAGGCACAAGCTATGGGTTCCGTCCAGGACGGTCAACCCAAGACGCAATAGCAATTAGGGGTCGAGAGTAGAGTCGCCTCTACCCCCTCCCATTCAGAACCGGACGTGAGACTTTCGCCTCATCCGGCTCCTAGTCTGATTGTTCCATTGTTAAGGATACAGCATTGGCGTTGTCTAACGCCGTTTTATCGTCGTGACAGTGGCGGTGTAACCTACATTCCGCAGGTTGACAGGGAATAAAAGATATGGTGCTAGTCTAGGCTAGAAAGGGTTCCTTCGAGCGGTAGGCTCTGGCGATGCAGATTAAAAATTTAGACCATCTGGGTTTAGTGGCTGGAGTGATTGACGAACTTGGCCTGGTCGAGTTGACGGATAAGCGGATTGAACCTCATAGCTTGGAGCATGTGAGTGCCGGACAAGTGGTTAAAGCCATGATTTTGAACGCCCTAGGCTTTCTCAGTGCACCGTTGCATTTATTCAGCGAGTTTTTTGAGAGTAAAGCGGTGTCTCATCTGCTCGGGGAAGGGGTAGAGGCTCGTCACTTGAATGACGACCGCTTAGGTCGAGTGTTGGATGAACTCTACGCAGAAGGGACGACATCATTTTTTCTCCAGGTGGCGCTCCAGGCTGTGGAACGATTTGGAATTGATATTCAACAGCGTCATCTCGATGCCACCTCGATCTCAGTAGAAGGGAAGTATCAGCGGTGCTCGAAGGGGAAATCCGAGGTAGGACTTGAGTCAGCTCCCCCCGGTGAGACATCAGCAGAACCCAGCCCAATTCGGCTGTGTCGAGGCTATTCCCGAGACCATCGTCCAGATTTGAAACAGTTTTTGATGACTCTAGTCTGTGCCGCCGACGGTGGCGTGCCGCTATGGTTGCAGTTGGCCAGTGGCAATGAACAGGACACTCAGCAGTTTGCAGAGGTGCTCAAGGCGTTTGGTGACCAATGGACTAGCGACGGTATCGTTGTGATGGATGCCGCCTTTTACACAGCAGCCAATCTGCAGCAGATGGAGACCACGGGGTGGCTATCACGGTGTCGCTGACCCTAAAAGCGGCTCAAGAGCTGGTGCACAGCGATGTCACCCGACTGACTGAAGTCCCCTGCAACTCCAAGGATTACCGGATGTGGGAGATTGAGCAGACCTATGCCGGAGTGCGCCAGCGCTGACGCCTTCGTCGAAAGCCAAACCCGCAAAGCCAATGCCGACCTCTGGCAACCCGAATTAGAGAAGCTCGAACACCGCCTCAACCGCCAATTGAAAAAGCTGACCCAGCGGGTCTTTGCTTGCAAACCCGATGCCCTCGAGGCCTTGATGCAGTTTCAAGATGGACTCGAGGTGCATCAGCTCACTCAGGTCTCCCTGGAGACGGTGCGGAAAGCGACCCCCCGGTCGTCCCGCCAAATCCGCCGAACCCACCCCAGTTCAGGGCTATCGGCTCCAGGCCACGTTACAGCAGACCGCCACGGCGGAAGACCGCTTTAGCCGTCAGCGTAGTCGCTTTATTCTAGCCACCAATCAACTGGAGCAATCCCTCTGGCCGGCTCAGACCTGCTTGAGCGAATATAAAGGGCAACAGACCGTCGAGAGAGGCTTTCGCTTCCTCAAAGACCCCCTCTTCTTTGCCAGTAGCGTCTTTGTCAAAAAGCCGCAGCGGGTCGAGGCCTTAGCTCTCATCATGGCCCTAACCCTTATGGTGTATACCCTCGCCGAACGCCAACTGCGACAGGCGCTAGATGCTCAGAAGCAAACGGTGCGCGACCAACGCCAACAACCCACCGCTAAACCGACCTTTCGCTGGATTATGCAGAAGTTTCAAGGAATCCACTGGGTTAATCTCGATGGGCAAAGGCAGATTAGCAATCTCAATGATGAACGGCGATTGATTATTCACCTCTTCGGTCCACCCGTTGAGCGCTATTACTACGCATCCGGTTAATTACCTATCAACCTGCGGAATGTAGGGTGTAATAATTGAAGGTTCTGGTATATAGCACAAGACAGAACACTTAGGACGTATAATGGAGAGGACGAGATGACTAAGAAGACCCAAAATGCCAGCCCCCTATAGTTACGACCTCAGACAAAAAGTTATTGATGCCATTGAACTAGACGGTATGCCCAAAACAGAAGCCAGTCAAGTTTTCCATGTCAGCCGGAACACCATTAATCTCTGGCTGCAAAGAAAAGCACAGACCGGAGACTTCCTCCCTAAACCTCATCACCGACCTGGCAATAACCACAAAATTACCGACTGGCAAAAATTCAAGGCTTTTGCCCAAGAGCATGGCGACAAAACAGCAGCTCAAATGGCTGAACTTTGGGATGACGACATCTCTCCTCGCACCATATCCAGAGCCTTGAAGAAAATTGGCTTCACCAGAAAAAAAACTTACGGCTACCAAGAACGTGATGAGCAACAGCGAGAGGAGTTTATGGCTCAGATTGAACAGATGGAGCCGGAAGAAGTGGTCTACCTCGATGAAGCCGCCATGAATAGTCAGGACTCGGATTACCCTTATGGTTACTGCGAGGAAGGAAAACGCTTCCATGCACTCAAATCAGGGAAGAGGCAGGGCAGGGTAAGTATGATAGCCGCATGGTGTCATCAACAACTCTTAGCTCCCTTTAGCTTTGAGGGTTGTTGTAATCGGACAGTGTTTGAGTTGTGGTTGGAGTTCATCTTAATTCCAACATTGAAGCCAGGTCAGACTCTAGTATTGGACAATGCAACGTTTCATAAAGGGGGGCGGATTGCTGAACTGGTGGAGGCAGCTCAATGCCGTTTACTCTATCTACCACCTTATTCGCCAGACCTCAACAAGATAGAGAAATGTTGGTCGTGGCTGAAAGCCCGTATTCGCCACTGCATTGAGCAGTTTGATTCTCTCCATGATGCCATGGATTCCGTTCTCAAAGCTGCGTCCTAACCACCTTGACTAATGCTATACATCCTTTCCGCCTAGGCTTCGAGGTATAGCACAAAACAGGAAAGTTAGGACGTATAATGGAGAGGACGAGATGACTAAGAAGACCCAAAAAGCCAGCCCCCTATAGTTACGACCTCAGACAAAAAGTTATTAATGCAATTGAACTAGACGGTATGCCCAAAACATAAGCCAGTCAACTTTTCCATGTCAGCCGGAACACCATTAATCTCTGGCTGCAAAGAAAAGCACAGACCGGAGACTTCCTCCCTAAACCTCATCACCCACCTGGCAATAACCACAAAATTACCGACTGGCAAAAATTCAAGGCTTTTGCCCAAGAGCATGGCCACAAAACCTCCGCTCAGATGGCTGAACTTTGGGATGACGACATCTCTCCTCGCACCATATCCAGAGCCTTGAAGAAAATTGGCTTCACCAGAAAAAAAAACTTACGGCTACCAAGAACGTTGGAAGCAACAGCGAGAGGAGTTTATGGCTCAGATTGAACAGATGGAGCCGGAAGGGTTGGTTTACCTCGATGAAGCTGGCATGAATAGTCAAGACTCCGATTATCCTTATGGTTACTGCCAGGAAGGACAACGCTTCCATGCCCTCAAATCAGGGAAGAGGCAGGGCAGGGTGAGCTATAGCATTAGTCAAGGTGGTTAGGACGCAGCTTTGAGAACGGAATCCATGGCATCATGGAGAGAATCAAACTGCTCAATGCAGTGGCGAATACGGGCTTTCAGCCACGACCAACATTTCTCTATCTTGTTGAGGTCTGGCGAATAAGGTGGTAGATAGAGTAAACGGCATTGAGCTGCCTCCACCAGTTCAGCAATCCGCCCCCCTTTATGAAACGTTGCATTGTCCAATACTAGAGTCTGACCTGGCTTCAATGTTGGAATTAAGATGAACTCCAACCACAACTCATATCAAGTCCGGATAATCAATTATAGTAAAGTCTCGGTTTGATGCCACCAATGAAAACTGGTCAAGCCTCGAATTAATTCGCGCTGTTTCCACAAACTTCGGCAGCGAGCACACAAGAGTTCCTCTAGCTGATCAAGATTCTCAAATGAACGATTGGCAATGGGTTCATCTACCAGAGGCCACAGTCTTTCTGCTGGTTGTAGTTCCGGGGAATGGGACGGTAGAAACATTAAATGCAGTCCTTCGGGTACTTTCAGATTCTTACTGATATGCCATCCGGCTTGATCAACCACTAACATAATGTGTTGATTTGGACCTAATTTAAATTCGGCAGCAAACTCCTGTAACACTCGACTAAATAGAGTTGTATTGACGTAAGGTATAATCCACCAATAAGTCTCTCCCGTTTCCGGTCTCACAAAACCATATAGCCATAACCACTCGAATTTCCAATTAATATGGGCGAGTGGTTGACAATCTTCCGCTACATAAATACGTCGCATCACCGGTTTGAGTCCCAGACGGTGTTCATCTTCGCTTCACAATTGCACCTGTGCATCAGGGTATCTCCGGCGAAGTCCCTCTAACTCCGTTACCAGTTTTTTTTTCCAGGCTTGCTGCTCGTCTTCGTCACTTTCGGTGTGAGCCGGTCTCGGTACACGAAGCCGAAATGTCATTTGTCGCAGAATCTCCCATCCCCTTTGTCGGCTAATTTTTCGTCCAGTTACTCCTGTCAACCAGTCTGCCACCTGGCGACCGTTCCACAGTCCCCCATCCGGCGCTGTTCCTTGCAGGGCTTGCCATAACTGAGCTTGAGTCACATCATCAATTAACGGTGGATGTCCGGGATTTCCTTTTCGGCGCGCACCCAGCCCTTTTAATCCCAATTGGTTGTATCTCTTTACCAATTCATAAATCCAGATGCGACTGTAGCCCGTAATTTCTTGGACTTCCTCCGTGGTCTTCCCCTTAGCCAACAACCAAATAATTTGATATTGGCGACTTTCCAAGCCCTCTTGGGCTTGGTGATCAGCCCGGCCAAGTTCTTCGGTACTTAAGTGGGGAGCTATACTAATTCGTCTGGGCATAACGCAAGTTTGGCATTGGTCACTGATATTATAACCGATTAAGCGAACTTGATATCAAACACTGTCCGATTACAACAACCCTCAAAGCTAAAGGGAGCTAAGAGTTGTTGATGACACCATGCGGCTATCATACTTACCCTGCCCTGCCTCTTCCCTGATTTGAGTGCATGGAAGCGTTTTCCTTCCTCGCAGTAACCATAAGGGTAATCCGAGTCCTGACTATTCATGGCGGCTTCATCGAGGTAGACCACTTCTTCCGGCTCCATCTGTTCAATCTGAGCCATAAACTCCTCTCGCTGTTGCTTCCAACGTTCTTGGTAGCCGTAAGTTTTTTTTTCTGGTGAAGCCAATTTTCTTCAAGGCTCTGGATATGGTGCGAGGAGAGATGTCGTCATCCCAAAGTTCAGCCATTTGAGCTGCTGTTTTGTGGCCATGCTCTTGGGCAAAAGCCTTGAATTTCTGCCAGTCGGTAATTTTGTGGTTATTGCCAGGTCGGTGATGAGCTTTAGGGAGGAAGTCTCCGGTCTGTGCTTTTCTTTGCAGCCAGAGATTAATGGTGTTCCTGCTGACATGGAAAACTTGACTGGCTTCTGTTTTGGGCATACCGTCTAGTTCAATGGCATCAATAACTTTTTGTCTGAGGTCGTAACTATAGGGGGCTGGCATTTTTGGTCTTCTTAGTCATCTCGTCCTCTCCATTATACGTCCTAAGTGTTCTGTCTTGTGCTATATATGGCCCCATGGTGTCATCAACAACTCTTAGCTCCCTTTAGCTTTGAGGGTTGTTGTAATCGGACAGTGTTTGAGTTGTGGTTGGAGTTCATCTTAATTCCAACATTGAAGCCAGGTCAGACTCTAGTATTGGACAATGCAACGTTTCATAAAGGGGGGCGGATTGCTGAACTGGTGGAGGCAGCTCAATGCCGTTTACTCTATCTACCACCTTATTCGCCAGACCTCAACAAGATAGAGAAATGTTGGTCGTGGCTGAAAGCCCGTATTCGCCACTGCATTGAGCAGTTTGATTCTCTCCATGATGCCATGGATTCCGTTCTCAAAGCTGCGTCCTAACCACCTTGACTAATGCTATACAACGAAACACCTACTCTTCCCCTTGCTCTTTTGAGCGCAGCGTGTCAACCTATTTCGCTACTTATAGTTTACGATGGTTCAAGTCGGAACATTCAGATTTCCTTAGTCATGGATGGTTGGCAGTGGTCGGATTGTTGGGAATAGGTTTCCCTCACGCCTTCCGTTCCCCGCTTCTATCCCAGGGTTGTGAATCCTGAAACTGGGGGTGGCTATCGCCGTCACTCTTTCCCGCAATCGCCCTAATTGGTTTTAATACTCCTTCTTGTAGTCGTTGGGTATTCGATTTGATTTGCGGAATTGACCTTGAGTTCCCAGCCTTGCTTTCGCTGTTGGGACATATAAACAGTTATGGGGATGGTCAGAGTCGAGCCTCTTATATTCAGCCAAGGGGCTGAAATACCCACCAGGGGGTTATTTCGGGTATTGCAACTTTATTTAATGCCTGAATGTCTCGCACCGCTGCTTACTATTTACGATGGTTCAAGTCGGAACATTCAGATTTCCTTAGTCATGGATGGTTGGCAGTGGTCGTTTTTGGTAGTAGGTTCTACTTCACGCCTTCCGTTCCCCGCTTCTATCCCAGGGTTGTGAATCCTGAAACTGGGGGTGGCTATCGCCGTTACTCTTTCCCACATTCGCCCAAGTGGTTTTAATACTCCTCCTTATGGTATAATTGAGCATTACGATTTCTTTGTGGGATTGACCTTGAGTTCCCTGCCCTACTTAGATTCCTCCAAGCGTCGGGACATATAAACAGTTATGGGAATGGTCAGGAGTGCACTCCTTATATTCAACCAAGGGGTTGAAGTACCCTCCAGACAGTTATTTCAGCATTGCAGCCTTATTTCATGCCTGAACGTCTCGCACAACTATCATAGTAAATCATGGGTTTCCAACCCCGTGCTTCCAGCACGGCTTTACATTGGAGACACTTCTCACTAAAATACACATAGTTCTAGTGAGAAGCTATGTACCTGACTCAAAAGAACCAGATACGAGGACTTCCAGTGCGAGAGTTGAAAGCCTTGGGGGAACTCTGCCGACTGAGTAAAAATCTCTACAATGTAGGAATTTACACTCAATGGCAGTATTACTTCCAAGATGGGAAACATCTTTGCTACGAGTCCAACTATCACTACTGTAAGGGAAACTCGAACTATAAACGGTTGAACACCGATATAGCCCAACAAACTCTTAAAGTAGTCGATCGCACTTTTCGGAGCTTCTACCGTTTGAGCCAGGCCCTCAAAGAGGAGACCTTTCCACAGAAAGTTAGACTCCCTCACTACCGGCCCAAAGACGCTTATTTCGTCCGGATTAGGCCGAGGGTTAAAATCAAGGACGGAAAATTTAGAGTTCCCGTGTCTCTCGACTTGGGCAACTGGCGGGGCGAAATTTGGATTCCTTTCCCGGAAAGAATCGCTCCCGACACTCTCAAGGAAGTTCGGATTCACCCTCGATATAACGCCCGTTTTTTTGACGTGGAGTTTATTTACGAGGTGGAAGCAACTCCCGTTCCCACCGAACCCGATACGGCTCTAGAGATCGATATCGGACTTGACAATCTGGCTACTTGCGTCGATACCAACGGGGCATCCTTTATCGTGGATGGCAAAAAACTGAAATCCCTTAACCGTTGGTACAACAAAGAGAACGCCCGACTGCAATCGATTAAAGATTTGCAGAAAATCGAGGGAATAAAGGAGCGCCAGACTAGGGTAACGCGGAATCGCCATAGCAAGGTTAGGGATTATCTCAACAAAGCCGCCCGTTACATTGTTAATCACTGTATCGAGAACCGAATCGCGAAAATTGTGGTAGGTTTTAACGTCGGTATCAAGCCGGAGATTAATATCGCCAGCCCCAATAACCAGAACTTCCTTCAAATTCCCCACGCCAGTTTTAGAGCTAAACTGAAAGCATTGCGGGGGAGATACGGTATCTCCTACGTTGAACAGGAGGAATCGTATACTTCTAAAGCTAGTTTTCCTATTGGGGGATAAATTGCCGAAACACCGATAAACCGAGAGAGTATGATTTAATCTCAAATTAGGTTAATATTTTAGGGCAATATGGTATAATAAGCGAGAAGAGTTGAGGATAAACCTATTGCCAGATATGTCAAACCCAAGGAAGGAGCCCAAATCCTTGGAGTCCATGAAAGAACACTCCGCAGATGGGACTCCAATGGCTCAATCGAGACCATCAGAACCCCCGCTGGGCAACGACGATACAACGTTGAGTCATATTCTGATTCCATATCAGGCAGTGACAAATGCAAAGTCGTTATCTATGCCAGAGTTAGTAGCCGCGCCCAGCAGTCAGACCTCAACCGACAGGTGGCCGCACTGTCCAACCTCTACCCCGAAGCAGAAGTCGTCTCAGAAATCCGAGGCGGGCTCAACTTCAAGGGAAAGAAAATGCTGGCCTGACTGGGACATCATTTGTCAGGAGATGTCGGCATGGTTGTCGTTGCCCACCCAGACCGATTGGCAATATGGGGATTTGACTTGTTTCGATGGCTCTGTGAGCAAAACAGGTGCTCACTCATGGTTCTCAACCAGACAAGTCTCAGTCCAGAACGAGAAATGGTTGAGGACATCCTCGCCATCCTCCACTGCTTCAGTTCCCGATTATACGGACGGAGTAAATACAAAACTCAGGTCAAAGAAGATCCGGATTTACCCCAGCCTAGAGCTAAATCAAGTCTGGCGTAAATGGCTGGCTGCTTGTCGGTATTGCTACAACCAAGCAATTGCATTATCCCGGAGTGGTAAATGACTAAGCAAGTTAAAGTTACGCTGCGGAAGTGATGCAGAGTGACTTACCCGAATGGGTCAAAGAAACACCCTGCCACATTCGGCAAAATGCCATCTTTGATGCCTATCAGGCTTTGACCGCCAGTCCTGGTGCAAGGTTTAGAAGTTGTCGTGACAGCTCTCAAGCGATTAAGTTCAATAATACTAATTTCTCTTCAGGGAGTTGGTATCCAAGACTCACGAAAGGATTAACTTTCATGGTTTCCGAACCCATCCCTAAAACTTGCGGGCAAGGGACTCAGTTGGTGTTTACCAAAGGTCGATGGTTGGCGATTTTCCCTGAACCAGTTGCCGTTACCCCAACTGAAGCGAATGGCGTAATTACATTAGACCCGGGTGTGCGAACTTTCATAACTGGGTTTGATGGCTCTCGGTTTCTGGAATTGGGCTCCGGGGATATAGGACGCATTACTAGGCTATGTCAACATTTGGATGATTTGATGAGCCGAATCGCCAAGGAACCCTGTCGTTCAAGGAGGCGACGGATGAGGCAAGCGGCTCAACGAATGAGAACCAAAATCCGCAATCTAGTTGATGAAGCCCACAAACAAATTGCTCACTACTTGACTCACAACTACAGCATAATTTTTCTGCCCACCTTCGAGACTTCCAACATGGTTGCCAAAGCCAAGCGGAAAATCAAATCCAAGACGGCCCGAGCCATGCTGACATGGGCGCATTATCGATTCAAACTAACCCTGAGACATCAAGCCGAGATAACTGGAACCACAGTTGTAGATGTGACGGAAGAATACACCAGCAAAACCTGTACTCACTGTGGTCAGATGCATTCCCAGCTAGGTGGCTCAAAAGTGTTCCGATGTCCTGAGTGTGGGTTCACTCTACCCAGGGACTGGAACGGTGCTTTTGGAATCTTTCTAAAAGCTTTGCGGGATACCGCCTCTGTTACCTTAACGGGTAATAGTGCTATCGTCGCATTGTCAGGCAATAGCCGGATAAATGTCGCGTAAATGTATCAGTCTAAATTCTCTAGCCAACGGCTTAAACGGGGGCTGTATCGAACGAAAGATGGTTTTCTGGTTAACGCGGACTGTAACGGGGCGGCTAATATATTGAGGAAAAGTAAGCACAATGCTTTAAGCGGAGTGTCTGGGGGTTGTTTGGCACAGCCGTTAAGAGTGAAAATCTCTTAAAAATCTCCGCCTTCTACGGCGCTAGAGTGTCAACCGGACGCTAACCTTACGGCTATAGCGCGGGGCTTATCGGCGGTTAAGCTAAGTTTCTGGGTCAACCCTGATCAAGATTTGGCAAGCACTCAAGATTTGGCAAGCACTGGGGTAAGGGTAATCCTATCTCAGCCAGCCTAGCCTCTGAATAAATCCCCTTAGTGGGAAGTATGAAACATCAACTTGGAGAACGACAAATATGGACTTATCACTTATTCCCCCGGAACCGAAACCAGGATTGGTCAATGTGTTGATCGAAATTCCTGCGGGGAGTAAAAATAAATACGAATTTGACAAAGATTTACAAGCCTTCGCCGTAGATCGGGTTTTATACTCCTCTGTCCAGTACCCCTATGATTATGGGTTTATCCCGAATACTTTAGCGGATGATGGAGACCCCCTTGATGGCATGGTGTTGATGGATCAACCGACATTTCCTGGTTGTGTGATTGCGGCGCGGCCCATTGGTATGCTAGAAATGATTGATGGTGGCGATCGCGATGAGAAAATTCTCTGTGTTCCTGCCAAAGACCCCCGCTATAGTGAGGTAAAATCTCTGAAAGATATCGCACCTCACCGCCTAGAGGAAATTGCGGAATTTTTCAGAACCTACAAAAATCTTGAGAAAAAAGTCACAGAAATTCTGGGTTGGCAAGATGTGGACAAGGTACAAGCTATAGTGCAAGCCTCTTGCATAAAATCCGGTAATTTCCGGCAGGAGCCGGAAATTACTCCTCAAAGGAGATGTAAGATGCAGGTCCAGGATTAGACCTACGTTAAGGGGGTGATGACACCATCGGGTGAACACGAGCCTGTTGCTCTGTCGTCTATCTTTAAGGAACGACATGAGTGGATTTGTCAGCTCGAGTGAGCTAGACGTAAAAAGCCCCTTTAACATGACCGAGGCAAACATTACCCCATCTGGGAGATAGCTTAAATGCCAAATTACCAAAATTACGTTTTTGTGGTTGACACACTGGGGCAACCGTTAAGTCCCACTCATCCGGCCAGAGCCAGAAAGCTTTTGAAGAAGGGTTTAGCCGCAGTGTTTAGGACTTATCCATTTACAATTATACTCAAGAAAACTGTTGAGAACCCGGGCAATGAACCTAGTCGGATCAAGTTAGACCCAGGGGCATCAGTGACGGGTATTGCCTTAGTTAATCAAAGTCGGGACACAGTTATCTGGGCGGCTGAATTGACTCATAGAGGAGATAGAATCCGAGCCAAGTTAACTGCACGTCGCGTGGTTCGCCGCCACCGTCGTTGCCGAAAAACTCGTTACCGTCAAGCCAGATTCAATAACAGAAAGCGCCAAGAAGGATGGTTGGCTCCCAGCCTCAAACATCGAGTTGAAACCACCTTGACCTGGGTAAATCGACTGATTTCCTCACGCCCGATAACGGACATATCCATGGAGTTGGTACGATTTGACACCCAAAAGCTGCCCAACCCGGAAATATCTGGAGTTGAATACCAGCAAGGGGTTTTATTTGGATACGAGTTGAGAGAATATCTCTTGACGAAATGGCAACACCAGTGTGCCTACTGTGGTGGCCAAAATATCCCTTTAGAAATCGAACACATTCAGCCCAAAAGCCAGGGTGGTTTCGACCGAGTTAGCAATCTGGGTATTGCTTGCCATAAATGCAATCAGAAAAAAGGTTCTCAGCCGGTCGAGCAGTTTCTTTTGCCGAAACCGGAAATCTTGAAGCGGTGTAGCGTGCAGGCCCAAGCCCCCCTGAAAAATGCGGCAGCCGTCAATTCTACCCGATGGGCATTGTTTAACCGCCTGAAGCCAACTGGATTACCCATTGAAATTGGCACTGGAGGTTTAACAAAATATAATCGGACGGTTCAAGGACTACCGAAAACTCATTGGCTAGATGCCGCTGATTGTGTGGGAAAAAGCACCCACCCCCCGGTTGACAATCAAAACTCACCAGCCATTACTAATTACTTGTTTTGGGCGCGGTGACCGTCCAAAAGCGGCTCCTAACAAGAGGCTTCCGATTCGCCATAACCCATTAAAACCAATTAAGGGATGGCTTACCGGGGATATAGCCAAGCAGATGGCACATGGAATCGGTAGAATAACCCCGTCGAGTCGCGGCAGTTTTGTTTTAACCAAACCTGACAAAACTCAGTTTTCAGTCAAACCAATAGATTTGAAACCTGTTTTGAGAAGAGATGGCTATTTGTATAAATTTTCCTGAGTTGTCAGGTAATTACCAGGTTATAGATATACTGCAAGGATGACGGAGAAAGCCTAGCGATACCGATTTTACCCGGAACAGGAAAACCTGTTGCGGAGGACTTTGGGTTGTGTTCGCCTGGTGTATAACAAGCCATTAGCCACGGGGACTGATGGTTGGACTTCGCTCACCAACCAAGGTTGGTACGAGGAACAAGAGGGCATTGATTACGTCGAGACTTCTTCGATGCTGAGGAGGTGGAACAAGACGGAAGGGCTGGACTTGATCAAGCAGGTCAGTTCGGTTCGGCGATCGCAGAGACTCAGGCATTGGCAGTCCGCATTTTCCAACTTCTTCGCGGGAAGGACGAAGTACCCGAAGTTTAAAAAGAGGAGGAAGGGCGGAAGGGCTGAGTTGACCAAAGCGGCTTTTAATCGGGCGGGTTTATCCAGTGGGCTGGTGTTGGGCATGGCTGACGGTGGAGGCCGCCCCTACAGGGGATGCTTAAACTGCGGATACGATCGCCCTTAAAAATGCCGTTAAAAGTCCGGGAGTGGGAATGTCCCGACTGGGAAACTGATCACGACCGAGACAGACGTAAACGCCAGGATCAACATCTTAGCTGCCTGGCTGGCGGTGTCGGTCTGGGTGGCGACCCGAAGACCAGAACACAGCCGGAGTTGCGGGAGTGGTGCTCAAAACCCCAAAGGGGGAAAGAACCAGAAACCCAAATTGTTAGGTTTGGGAATCCCCTTCCGGTTACGGGGAGGATGTCAATGTGATCTGATGAGACCTTAAAATATGTATCGAACCCTGTTGTTGGCTAAAATTCATAACTGTACCCTAACTGAGGCTAACCTTAATTATGTCGGCAGTATAAGTATTGACCAAAACTTACTGGACACTGCCGGAATTTTGGTTAATGAACAGGTACAGGTGGTTAACACCACTAACGGGGCTAGACTGATTACCTATGTCATTCCTGCCCCACCTGGGTCTGGTGAAATTCAATTGAATGGGGCGGCGGCTCGTTTAGGCATTCCAGGCGATCGCCTGATAATTATGGCCTATGGGCAGTTGACCCCGGAAGAAGTCCCCACTCATCAGCCGAAAGTGGTTCTTGTGGACGAAAAAAATCAAGTGATCGAAATTCGCGGCCATGAATAGTTTAACAAAATTATCAGAAAAAATGGGTTGAAAACCTCGTCCTTTTAGGGCGACTTGGTGTGAACATAAATTGAAGTCGTTGACTTTGGGAACGCCGGAAACAAGAGACACTCCGTAATCCCTAAAACTCTAGCCATCACTGGTAGAAAAGCTTTCATCGTCAGTTCAAATGGCCAGAGCGAAGTCAAAATCAAATAGGGTAGGGCATACCCGAATTTACGCTTGGGGAGTAGTCTTTAAGAGTGCTTACTGTAAAAGGTGTAGGTGCGAGACCTTCAGGCATGAAATAGGGTTGAGACACCCGAAATAACCGCCTGGTGGGGACTTCAACCCCTTGGTTGAATACAAGAAGCGCACTTCTGACCATCCCTATAACTGTTTATATGTCCCGACGATTTGTATCATACGATACCAAATACCGGCAGGGAACCCAAGGTCAACAAACTCTGTAACAAATCGTAGTAGGGGTCGAGAGAGATGTCACCATCTCCCCCTCCCATACAGAACCGTACTTGAGACTTTCACCTCATACGGCTCCTAATTTGATTGTTCCATTGTTAAGGATACAGCGTTGGCATTGTCAATTGCCGTCTTATCATCATGACAGTGGCGGTGTAATAGTTGAAGGTTCTTGTATTCATCCTTTCCGCCTTGGCTTCGAGGTGCAATGTGGCTGAGAGGGTGACAAGAGAGCTAGACTGATTGCTGTACAAGGGATAGAGCATTTAGTCCTTGCCGAAAATTCTGAGCTTTATGAGGCTTGAGAGCCATCAATGCTAACATCTCTTCTTGCCAGAAAACTAGCGACTGGCTCCAAGCATAACCCGATAATCCGAGCCCAAAAATACTGTGATATCAAGTTCGCTTAATCGGTTATAATATCAGTGACCAATGCCAAACTTGCGTTATGCCCAGACGAATTAGTATAGCTCCCCACTTAAGTACCGAAGAACTTGGCCGGGCTGATCACCAAGCCCAAGAGGGCTTGGAAAGTCGCCAATATCAAATTATTTGGTTGTTGGCTAAGGGGAAGACCACGGAGGAAGTCCAAGAAATTACGGGCTACAGTCGCATCTGGATTTATGAATTGGTAAAGAGATACAACCAATTGGGATTAAAAGGGCTGGGTGCGCGCCGAAAAGGAAATCCCGGACATCCACCGTTAATTGATGATGTGACTCAAGCTCAGTTATGGCAAGCCCTGCAAGGAACAGCGCCGGATGGGGGACTGTGGAACGGTCGCCAGGTGGCAGACTGGTTGACAGGAGTAACTGGACGAAAAATTAGCCGACAAAGGGGATGGGAGATTCTGCGACAAATGACATTTCGGCTTCGTGTACCGAGACCGGCTCACATCGAAAGTGACGAAGACGAGCAGCAAGCCTGGAAAAAAAAACTGGTAACGGAGTTAGAGGGACTTCGCCGGAGATACCCTGATGCACAGGTGCAATTGTGGAGCGAAGATGAACACCGTCTGGGACTCAAACCGGTGATGCGACGTATTTATGTAGCGGAAGATTGTCAACCACTCGCCCATATTAATTGGAAATTCGAGTGGTTATGGCTATATGGTTTTGTGAGACCGGAAACGGGAGAGACTTATTGGTGGATTATACCTTACGTCAATACAACTCTATTTAGTCGAGTGTTACAGGAGTTTGCTGCCGAATTTAAATTAGGTCCAAATCAACACATTATGTTAGTGGTTGATCAAGCCGGATGGCATATCAGTAAGAATCTGAAAGTACCCGAAGGACTGCATTTAATGTTTCTACCGTCCCATTCCCCGGAACTACAACCAGCAGAAAGACTGTGGCCTCTGGTAGATGAACCCATTGCCAATCGTTCATTTGAGAATCTTGATCAGCTAGAGGAACTCTTGTGTGCTCGCTGCCGAAGTTTGTGGAAACAGCGCGAATTAATTCGAGGCTTGACCAGTTTTCATTGGTGGCATCAAACCGAGACTTTACTATAATTGATTATCCGGACTTGATATGATGGGGAAAATTATTAGGAGTTTTTTCGCTTCGACCGAGGTAAGCTACTAAGTGATTAGCTTCCCACTCATGACCTCCTAGTGTCGCCAGCCAATAAGCAAAAGTAATCAACAAAACCAAGGCTAAAAATCGGGTTGAATCCACCCGAGTAGATTCCATATTATAGCCCCCACTTTGACAATCTCTAAACATCATTTCGATACCCCACCGTGCTTGATAAAGTTGCTTAACCAGCTTGGGGTTATCAAGCCTAGTTAGTAAATACCACGGTTATTTTACCTTTTTTCCTCGGTGAATTTTTTGCCAATAAACTCCTAGGTTAAATCCCTGAATAGGTGCAAATTTTTGCAAGGTTACATTTTTAAAAAAATGGGATTCGCCCGACTTAAATCCTTGAGTTTTTAAAGACTTACCTGGCTGGCATGAGGTAGCTACAAAAGCACTCTTTTTATAACGAAATATAGCATTAGTCAAGGTGGTTAGGACGCAGCTTTGAGAACGGAATCCATGGCATCATGGAGAGAATCACTAAGTACAGGACAAAAGTTGTAGAGCCTGGTGAAACCGCCCTGAAAACAAAGGCAGATTAGAGAAAGTGCGGCGTAGAAAATCGAAGCCAGTGCGGAAAAGACTCTGGGAGCGTCGTCCGTGAGCCTTCAAAGGAATGGGTGAACCTTGGTGAATCCACAAACCCACCTTCATAGCCCAAGTAAAAGCCAGGCTAAGCAAAGCCAATAAACGGCTCAAGCGCTCAGGGTCCTTAAAGTGAGTCGATTCGAGACAGAAGCCCCGAGTCTTCAAGGCTCCGAAGAGGTTTTCAATACCCCAACGCCGAGCATAGTCGGGGAGGGCCGTTTCGGGGCAAGCGTTAGTGATGAGAATCAACAACTCCCCCGAATCAGCCAGACGAGAGCCAATGACGTAAACCTGCCGTCCCCAAACCCAACGGCGACCCGAAAGCTGGCGAAATTCTCCGGGTCGCAGAGAATCAAACATTCGTTCGCCGCTACGCCGAGTTCCTCCTAACTTAGGACTAATCAGCTCGCTGTGGCGGATGCGTAGGCGGAAAGGAACCTCGGGGTCGATGAGAAGATACGAGAGCCAATCTCGCCCCACAAATTCCCGGTCAGCGGTCAGACAAGCCACCTCCACGTCAGGAAATAGTGCCTCGAAGCGGTCGAATAAGTCCATGCGTTCGCCACTGTTGCTATTGCCCTTTTTGTCAAGCATCGTCCACAGCAGGGGAAAGGCAATCCCCTCGTGGACGACTGCCAACATCAAGATGTTGAAATGGGTTTGACCGAAAGACCAACAGGTGCGGTCGAGACTAAGAGTCCAAGGTTGGGGAATGTCAATGAGGCTAACGACGAAACGGGCAATCTCTGCCCGGTCAAATTTGAATTGCCGAAAAAAACGTTGTAATCGCTTGTATAGGATTAGTCAAGGTGGTTAGGACGCAGCTTTGAGAACGGAATCCATGGCATCATGGAGAGAATCAAACTGCTCACGTGCAGTGGCGAATACGGGCTTTCAGCCACGACCAACATTTCTCTATCTTGTTGAGGTCTGGCGAATAAGGCGGAAGATAGAGTAAACGGCATTGAGCTGCCTCCACCAGTTCAGCAATCCGTCCCCCTTTATGAAACGTTGCATTGTCCAATACTAGAGTCTGACCTGGCTTCAATGTTGGAATTAAGATGAACTCCAACCACAACTCAAACACTGTCCGATTACAACAACCCTCAAAGCTAAAGGGAGCTAAGAGTTGTTGATGACACCATGCGGCTATCATACTTACCCTGCCCTGCCTCTTCCCTGATTTGAGTGCATGGAAGCGTTTTCCTTCCTCGCAGTAACCATAAGGGTAATCCGAGTCCTGACTATTCATGCCGGCTTCATCGAGGTAGACCACTTCTTCCGGCTCCATCTGTTCAATCTGAGCCATAAACTCCTCTCGCTGTTGCTTCCAACGTTCTTGGTAGCCGTAAGTTTTTTTTCTGGTGAAGCCAATTTTCTTCAAGGCTCTGGATATGGTGCGAGGAGAGATGTCGTCATCCCAAAGTTCAGCCATTTGAGCGGAGGTTTTGTGGCCATGCTCTTGGGCAAAAGCCTTGAATTTCTGCCAGTCGGTAATTTTGTGGTTATTGCCAGGTCGGTGATGAGGTTTAGGGAGGAAGTCTCCGGTCTGTGCTTTTCTTTGCAGCCAGAGATTAATGGTGTTCCTGCTGACATGGAAAACTTGACTGGCTTTTGTTTTGGGCATACCGTCTAGTTCAATGGCATCAATAACTTTTTGCCTGAGGTCGTAACTATAGGGGGCTGGCATTTTTGGTCTTCTTAGTCATCTCGTCCTCTCCATTATACGTCCTAAGTGTTCTGTCTTGTGCTATACAATGTGGTCTACTTCAATTATGTCTGATGGGGTAAAGTATTGCCCACACCAGGCGCACCTACCTTTTTGCTTTTTGAGTAGTTTGGCTACATTATTTGGCGTGGTGCGAGACGTTTAGGAGTCAAATAAGGCTGTAATGTCTGAAATAACCTCCTAGTGGGACTTTCACCCCTTGGTGAAATATAAGGGACTCATACCCTGACCATCCCATAACTGTTTATATGTCCCAACGTCTAGTATAGAAATATACGTGCGAAACGTTTAGGAGTGAAATAGGGCTGCGATGCCCGAAATAACCTGCTAATGCGACTTTCACCCCTTGGTGGAATATAAGGAATTCATATTCCTGACCATCCCATAACTGTTTATATGTCCCGACGCTTGGAGAAATCTAAGCAAGGCAGGGGACTCAAGGTCATAAACAAACTGAGAAATCAGGACGTTGAGAGTAACGGCGATAGCCACCCCCAGTTTCAGGATTCACAACCCGTCAGATTGAAGCGGGGAACGGAAGGTTCCGAGGTGTAACCCAACACCAGAAACGAGACCACTGCCAACCATCCATGATTAGGGAAACCGAATGTCCGGCTTGAACCATCGTCAATATAAAGTAGCGAAATAGGTTGACACGCTGCGTTCAAAAGAACAAGGGGAAAAGTGGGGGTTTGTATATAATACCCAGAAGCAACGAAAGTTGTGCACAGACCTTTAATGTACCCCGGTGGATAGGACAAATCTAAAGATGGAATGCCCGTATAAACGGAACGTTTAAACCCCTTTTAGGCTCTCGACAAGTACATCTTGTTGAGTAGTGAAAGTGTAATCGTATGCCTTTAAGGGGAAGGGATGTGACTGAAAGCCAAAGCCTAATTGTAATGGTTAGGATATGCCCACTAGTCACGGTGTAGATATATAGAACAAGACAGAAAACTTAGGACGTATAATGGAGAGGACGAGATGACTAAGAAGACCAAAAATGCCAGCCCCCTATAGTTACGACCTCAGACAAAAAGTTATTGATGCCATTGAACTAGACGGTATGCCCAAAACAGAAGCCAGTCAAGTTTTCCATGTCAGCCGGAACACCATTAATCTCTGGCTGCAAAGAAAAGCACAGACCGGAGACTTCCTCCCTAAACCTCATCACCGACCTGGCAATAACCACAAAATTACCGACTGGCAAAAATTCAAGGCTTTTGCCCAAGAGCATGGCGACAAAACAGCAGCTCAAATGGCTGAACTTTGGGATGACGACATCTCTCCTCGCACCATATCCAGAGCCTTGAAGAAAATTGGCTTCACCAGAAAAAAAACTTACGGCTACCAAGAACGTGATGAGCAACAGCAAGAGGAGTTTATGGCTCAGATTGAACATATGGAGCCGGAAGAAGTGGTCTACCTCGATGAAGCCGGCATGAATAGTCAGGACTCGGATTACCCTTATGGTTACTGCGAGGAAGGAAAACGCTTCCATGCACTCAAATCAGGGAAGAGGCAGGGCAGGGTAAGTATGATAGCCGCATGGTGTCATCAACAACTCTTAGCTCCCTTTAGCTTTGAGGGTTGTTGTAATCGGACAGTGTTTGAGTTGTGGTTGGAGTTCATCTTAATTCCAACATTGAAGCCAGGTCAGACTCTAGTATTGGACAATGCAACGTTTCATAAAGGGGGACGGATTGCTGAACTGGTGGAGGCAGCTCAATGCCGTTTACTCTATCTTCCGCCTTATTCGCCAGACCTCAACAAGATAGAGAAATGTTGGTCGTGGCTGAAAGCCCGTATTCGCCACTGCACGTGAGCAGTTTGATTCTCTCCATGATGCCATGGATTCCGTTCTCAAAGCTGCGTCCTAACCACCTTGACTAATGCTTATATAGCACAAGACAGAACACTTAGGACGTATAATGGAGAGGACGAGATGACTAAGAAGACCAAAAATGCCAGCCCCCTATAGTTACGACCTCAGACAAAAAGTTATTGATGCCATTGAACTAGACGGTATGCCCAAAACAGAAGCCAGTCAAGTTTTCCATGTCAGCAGGAACACCATTAATCTCTGGCTGCAAAGAAAAGCACAGACCGGAGACTTCCTCCCTAAACCTCATCACCGACCTGGCAATAACCACAAAATTACCGACTGGCAAAAATTCAAGGCTTTTGCCCAAGAGCATGGCGACAAAACAGCAGCTCAAATGGCTGAACTTTGGGATGACGACATCTCTCCTCGCACCATATCCAGAGCCTTGAAGAAAATTGGCTTCACCAGAAAAAAAACTTACGGCTACCAAGAACGTTGGAAGCAACAGCGAGAGGAGTTTATGGCTCAGATTGAACAGATGGAGCCGGAAGAAGTGGTCTACCTCGATGAAGCCGGCATGAATAGTCAGGACTCGGATTACCCTTATGGTTACTGCGAGGAAGGAAAACGCTTCCATGCACTCAAATCAGGGAAGAGGCAGGGCAGGGTAAGCTATATAGCCGCATGGTGTCATCAACAACTCTTAGCTCCCTTTAGCTTTGAGGGTTGTTGTAATCGGACAGTGTTTGAGTTGTGGTTGGAGTTCATCTTAATTCCAACATTGAAGCCAGGTCAGACTCTAGTATTGGACAATGCAACGTTTCATAAAGGGGGGCGGATTGCTGAACTGGTGGAGGCAGCTCAATGCCGTTTACTCTATCTACCACCTTATTCGCCAGACCTCAACAAGATAGAGAAATGTTGGTCGTGGCTGAAAGCCCGTATTCGCCACTGCATTGAGCAGTTTGATTCTCTCCATGATGCCATGGATTCCGTTCTCAAAGCTGCGTCCTAACCACCTTGACTAATGCTATATATCCTAATGCCCAAATCATAGCCCTTCGGGAGCCGGTTTGACTGATGGGGTTGTACTAATCTGCCCAGGCTGTGGCGATGGTCGCGTTTGTAACTGACTCGGGGAGTAGCGAGCGATCGCTATTAACGGAAAAATGAGGGTGAATAATGCAATAACAGCACCCACCAGATCCGAAAATCCGTAGGTAGGACTTCCTGATAAACTGGCAGGTTGACCGTCTGATTCCATATAAACTGATCACACTAAAAAAACAGGTCAGACTTGGTTTACTAAGATACGCAACCTACATTTTACCATAAAAACATCGAAAAATCAACCCTCTCCCGGAGAATTTATCCATCATCTCCAAGGGTCAGGGAGCTAGTTTTTTGGCAAATCATTATATTGAGTTTGAGCCACATCCAACAATGTTAAGATCTGCTGCCATAGAGGGTCATGGGGATTAACACTAGTACTGCACTCAGTTTTGAGCTGATTTCGCAATTGGTTAAACCGACCATTAACATCGATCTTGTCGGAACCTTCCCCAGTTTCATCTGTAGGAGAAGTGGCAATAGGTTCGCTATTTTCCAAGGCTTCCTGAATATCTTGGGATGTTTCCGCCAACATCAAAGCACGATGGGCAATATTTTCAGGAAGTGATGGGCGATCTGATAAAGCAATGCGAGACAATTCCAACAGAAACTCTCGCACCTGGCCCACCCACTCAAGATCTGCTTCTTGCCATTGCCAATTAGTAGACTGGTAGAGACCCGCTTGATTTTTGATAGCGATCGCCTGTTGCGCCAGAGGTAGTGCAGAAGTCGAAACAGTACCAGGTAATTTAGGGATATCAGCTAAAGCGGCGCGAGCAACTTCAATCAACAGGTCATTCACCTGTTCTATCCATTGTCGGTCAGAATACGGTCCGTTTAACTCAGTCATTATCTAATCTAAACTTGGTTCAGGCTGAAATCTAAGATCCGGGGTTGACGACCAATTTCCTCACTACCCATCAATAGCCAACCCGCCATCTCCGAGATGGGGAGGCGCAAACCTCTCCGTTGACACACCCCCAAGCCTTGATGAGGCTTAGGGATTTTCTGATTAGTTGTGAGACCCAAAGCCCCAACAGAGAAACGGTGAGGGAAAACAGCCCCCTGCACTATTTTTCTGTGAGCTTCCAAACACCATCCCAGGTTTCACTGGGGGGCTTGGTGGTCTCATATAGTATACACCGATCGACATGAAGTTTTGCTGCTTTATTTTGAGCATCGATCGCCAAAACCGCCAAAAATTCGTGTTTAGCATTTCTAAAGGATTCCTTAGCCTTCGATGCAAATTTTTTGCGACACAGATCGATCAGTTTACGCACAGCACTAACAGCCAGGTGCGCCCCTTCATCAGCTAACATCTGCTTAGTTTCATCATTAGCAGTAAACTGCTGAAGTTTAGCGACCAGCATTTTTTTAGTTTCGCGGGGAGTTAAACCACTAAGAATTTCCTCCATCCGGTCAGCCATTTCTTCCGGTGGCGTAGCTGGTAACTGGGCCAGAGATAATCGTCGGACAGTATTTGAGCCAAGAATCTCCTCCAACTGGAGAAGGGACATCTCTTCCAACATTTGTGTTATAAGTTCACGTTCATTGTAGGAGAGTTGTTTAAGTTGGGACTGAGAAAAATCTTCCAGTTGTGCCAAAAGTGGAACGATATCGGTATCAGTGAGTTTTTCCATGGCGGGTTTCAGGTAAAATTCCCGACCCCGATGGTAGTGGTCGATAATTTGTTGTTGTTCATCAGGAATGGGCCTAGCCTGTTTTCCTTCCCGAATACCAACCAACTCATAAATCCTAACGGGCTGACTTTTACCCTTAACCGTAATCAAATCAAGTTCGCGAACAATCAGGCGATCGGCATTAGGGAGATAAGTATTTTCACTAATTACAATATCAGTTCCATATTGCTTGGTGGTACCCTCCAAGCGAGAAGCCAAGTTAACGCCATCTCCAATAGATGTCAACTCCATCCGCTTGCTAGAGCCAATATTACCACTGATTACCTCATCAGAATGCAAACCCATACCAATTTTAATAGGCATCAGTCCTTTAGACACACGCAGATCATTAAACTCTATCAAACGGTAACGCATTTCCACCGCCGCCTGCACTGCCATCCACTGATGATTTGGTAGAGGCGCAGGAGAACCAAATACAGCCATCAAAGCATCCCCAATATACTTATCTAGGGTTCCCTGATGATTCAAGACTGTATCGACCATCTCCTCAAAATATTCGTTAAGCATACTAACTACTTCCTCAGCCTGCAACTTTTCGGTGAGGGTGGTGTAGTCACGGATATCACTAAATAAAACCGTAACATCCTTACGGGTTCCCCCTAGTTTAATCTCACCACTAGCTAACAGAGATTCCGCCACAGCAGGGGTCATGTACCGATAGATCAAGTTCTTAACTTCTTTTTCCCCGCTAATATCCTCCATGACCACCAAAGCCCCGCTGACTTTTTTAGGATCATTAATGTCAGACATGGAATTGATGGACAGGTTAATACTTTGGGGAATTTCCGAAGCCCCTGATAACAGGGTTTGATCGGGATAATATTGTTGGCGGTCTTTAGCATCTTTAGGTTTCAAAGCCAAATCGAACCACCGGGCGAAATCACCATCTTTCAGGTGGATTAACTCTCGTACCGATACGCCTTGAGTTACCTGGGATTCAGTGAGTCCCAGTAATTCCATAGCACATTCATTGGTAGCAATGATCCGACCCTCCTTGTCGGAAGAAATCACTCCATTAGTCAGACTGCGGAGAATGTCTTTCTGTCTTTGCTCTTGTTCTTTGACCTTTTGGAAGAGTTTGGCATTCTGAAGAGCAATCCCAGCTTGGATATTAAAAGCCCGCATAAATTCGAGATCATTTTTATTAAAGCTGGCTTTCCATTGCTCAGGAGGCTCTGGCCAACTAGCCGGGTCGTAAGGGGCGTACTCCCCCTGTTTTTTCTTGTTAATCAGTTGGGTAACACCGATTAGTTGCTTGTCAGCATTATAAACGGGCATACACAAGAGGCTACAGGTACGATACCCGGTTTTTTGGTCGGTTTTCTTCGATTGTTCAGAGCGATGGTCTGTGTATACATCGAAGGGGATCAGTAAAGGCTCACCACTTTCGGCAACAGTTCCCGCAAATCCTGCATTTCGGGGAATCCTGATTTCGGTCAGATTGCCATTAATGGGAATTTTGGTCCACAGTTCGTCTCGGTCTTCATCTAGTAGCCACAGAGTGCTGCGATCGGCATTCATTAACTCTTTAGCCTGATCCATCACATTGGTGAGGGTTTCTTGGAGGTCGAGACTGCTTTTGCTGAGGGCATTAACGGCATTCATCAGCGCGGAAGCCGCTCGCTGTCTCTGGGTGGCTGAATAGAAGGATTTAGACGATTGCAGGATCAGCCGAATGGACGGGGCGAACTCATGGAACACCTGTTCATCTTCCCCTGTAAAGCCGATAGTATCGACTTTTTCCTGGAGGGGGGATGATGGATTAATATCGGGTTTGAGTTTGTTTAATAGTTGTACTACCGCTACTAAATCGTCATTCTCATTCAGGAGAGGCATGGCGATCATAGTGTAGGTACGATAGCCATTTTTTTCATCAAATTTTTTGGCGGCCGCCGAGCGCGGATCATCATAGAAATCGTAGGGAATATTAACGATTTTCTTATGGGTGGCTGCTTCCCCGGCAATGCCAGCACTAGCCGGAATCCTTAATTCTAAGGGTTCTCCGTCTTCTCCTTTAGCAACTATAGACCAGAGTTCGTGCTTTTCTTCGTCCATCAGCCAGATCGTGGTGCGATCGGCGTTGAGAAGTTCTCCTGTTTTAAAGGTAATCGAGGATAACATTTCGTTAAGAATTGCCTCGAATCCCTGGGCATCCAGGAGATTGTCGAGCATCGACAGGGTTTCGTTAACGGTTTTTAGTTTATTTTCAACATCTTTAACAACTTCAACAAAGGTTTCTTTTTTTAGGGGGGCTAAAAAATTAGAGAAATTCCCACTGGTGCGGGCTAACCCAGAAGATGATGGGTTATTACCATGGGGGGCTTTACCCCCTGCTGAGTTGCCCGCCGGACGACGGGAAGATGTGAAAATGTTTCCGTCTCCATCGATGACATCGACATCAACGGTAGCAGATACAGCAGGATTTTGAGGCATCGAATTGTTTGAAGATGCGGATTTCATAAACCTTTACCAACAGGTTGGATCTTTGCTCATATTCAGGGGCAATCGGTTTCAGATAGTTGAAATTAGGATGAGACCTTTCCCAAGCATGGACATATACAACTGTTTATCAGTTTATGGCCATTGTAGCCGATTGCTCAATTTGCCAAGGATTTTGCTGATAATTATAGCACAAGACAGAGAAGTTAGGACGTATAATGGCAAGGATATCTACAGAAGACCCAAAATGCCAGCCCCCTACAGTTACGACCTTAGACAAAAAGTTATTAATGCAATTGAACTAGACGGTATACCCAAAACCGAAGCCAGTCAAGTTTTCCATGTCAGCAGGAACACCATCAATCTCTGGCTGCAAAGAAAAGAACACACCGGCGACTTCCTCCCTAAACTTAATCGCCCACCTGGTCATAGCCACCAAATTACCGACTGGCACAAATTCAAGGCTTTTGCCTAAGAGCATGGCCACAAAACCTCCGCTCAAATGGCTCAACTTTGGGATGACGACATCTATCCTCGCACCATATCCAGAGCCTTGAAGAAAATTGGCTTCACCAGAAAAAAAAACTTACGGCTACCAAGAACGTGATGAGCAACAGCGAGAGGAGTTTATGGCTCAGATTGAACAGATGGAGCCGGAAGGGTTGGTTTACCTCGATGAAGCTGGCATCAATAGTCAAGACTCGGATTATCCTTATGGTTACTGCGAGGAAGGACAACGCTTCCATGCCCTCAAATCCGGGAAGAGGCAGGGCATGAGCATGATTGCGGCATGGTGTCATCAACAACTCTTAGCCCCCTTTAGCTTTGAGGGTTGTTGTAATCGGACAGTGTTTGAGTTGTGGTTGGAGTTCATCTTAATTCCAACATTGAAGCCAGGTCAGACTCTAGTATTGGACAATGCAACGTTTCATAAAGGGGGGCGGATTGCTGAACTGGTGGAGGCAGCTCAATGCCGTTTACTCTATCTTCCGCCTTATTCGCCAGACCTCAACAAGATAGAGAAATGTTGGTCGTGGTTGAAAGCCCGCATTCGCCATTGTATTGAGCAGTTTGATTCTCTCCATGATGCCATGGATTCTGTTCTCAAGACTGCGTCCTAACCGTATTGACTAGTGCTATATATAAGTGTTGCACTGGATTGCCACTTCTATCTGTGTTTGTTGGCACTAACTGTCATTGCTGATTACAAGGCTGATTACAAGTTAGTGGGCTTTATAGGGAACTTCCCTTGGTATAATTAGATTTAGATTTGCCTTCCTTTAATGCTACTGGAAGTCTCTCGCGCTTACCGACGGGGTTGGTGGGGGAGTACAACATAGCCTGAGAAGCACCGATGCCCAGGTTGTGGGCCTGAGCCTTAACGGTGGGTAACTTCAAATCTCTAGTGATCGAAATCTCGAAGCCCCTTGCAGTTTGTGAGGTGGTGTGTCAACATAAAACTTCTGACTTAGCGCGAGTTCTCATGCAGACTGAGGCTTTTAGTGAGCTTTTTCCTCTTTTTAAAGGGGCAAACCCAGAAACTCTGGAATGGTTGTTGTCGGTGGCTGTGAAGCACGAGTATCCAGCTAATCGCGCGATCGTGATGGAGGATGCTTGGGGAAATGCAGTTTATTTCATCGTTTCCGGGTGGGTCAAGGTACGGCGACTGTCGGGCGATAATGTAGTCACCCTGGCTATTTTGGGGCGAGGTGATTTTTTTGGCGAAATGGCGATTCTCGATGAGTCTCCCCGATCCAATGATGTGATTGCTTTGTCCTCTGTACGATTGATTAGTGTCTCGGCTCAACGATTTATTCAAACGCTGTTTAAAGACCCACAACTCCATCATCGAATGTTGCAACTGATGGTGCGACGTTTGCGCCAAACTAACCAGCGTTATCAGATCCGACACCGCCCTCCGGCGGTTAAGCTGGCTAATACTTTGGTGGAGTTGGCGGAAAATTATGGCCAGTTGACAGAAAAAGGGGCTGATATTTTTAACATTCCTGAACAAGATTTGGCTCATGTTACTGATATCAGTCTGGAAGAGACTAGCAAAATTATGGAAAAACTCAATAGCAAGGGTTGGATTAATATTGATACGGAACGTCAGGTGATCCATTTGATTAACCTCAAGCACCTTAATCAATTGGCTAATCAGTAGGCTAGTCCTCTGGTAGCTGGCTCCTTTGCTCTTGGGGCTTGAGCTAAAACAGCCCTAATTTGTCGCTATTTTTCTGTTTAATGACTCAAGCTATTAGAACCCCCTCCCTAGAGGGCGCTGACTCGACGGTAGCCACCCATTACCTGGTTTCTATGTCTCAACCGGGGTCTCATTTGTTTGAGGTGCGGTTCCAAATCTCTCGACACTATGGCGCGGGTCCGGTGGTGGACTCCGGGGTGATTGATTTGAAAATGCCGGTGTGGACTCCGGGTTCTTATATGGTGCGGGAGTATGCAAGACATTTGCAGGATTTTCAGGTATGCGATCGCCATGATCAATCTCTGTCTTGGTCTAAGGTCAGTAAAAATACATGGCGGGTACAAGCAGGAGAGTCAGACTCGCTCATAGTCCACTACCGTATCTATGCCAATGAGTTGACGGTAAGAACTAACCATTTGGATAGCACCCACGGCTATTTTAATGGGGCGGCTCTGTTCTTTTATGTTCCTGGATGGGAAAATTTGCCGATCCAAGTGGCGATCGCACCTCCAAAGGGTTGGTGGGTTACTACCAGTTTACCGTCCGTTTCAGGGGTCGAAAATACCTTTGAGGCGACGGATTTTGATACCTTGGTTGATAGTCCTTTTGAGATTGGCACCCATCAGGTTTATGATTTTGAAGCGGCTGGAAAACCTCATCAATTGGCAATTTGGGGCCAAGGAAATGGTGATGTCGATCGCTTAATTACAGATTGTCGGAAAATTATTCACGAGGTTAGCAATCTATTTTCGGGTCTTCCCTATGACCGCTATGTGTTTCTATTGCATTTGTCCAGTCAGGGTTATGGAGGACTGGAACATAAAAATTCCTGCTCTCTTAATTATCCTCGGTTAGGATTGCGAGACCGGGATAAGTATAACCGCTTTATGCAGTTGGTAGCTCATGAGTTTTTTCACCTCTGGAATGTTAAGCGCTTACGCCCGAAAGAGTTGGAAGTGTTTAACTATGAATCCGAATGTTATACGACTTCTTTGTGGTTTTGTGAGGGAGCAACTAGCTATTATGATGGCTGGATGATTTACCGATCTGGTATTGTTGAGGTTAAGGATTTTTTGAATGGTTTATCTAAGGATATTTCCCGATTCTTGACGACTCCTGGGCGGTTCGTTCAACCCCTGGGTGAGTCGAGTTGGGATGCTTGGATTAAGTTGTATCGCCGGGATGCTTATAGTGACAACAATCAAATGTCCTACTATTTAAAAGGGGAATTGGTGTCATTTATGCTGGAACTGTTGATCCGTAACCGTCATGGAAATCGGCGATCGCTTGATGATGTGATGGTGCTAATGTGGGAAAAATTCGGGAAATCGGAAAAGGGCTATACGGCGACGGAGTTACAGTCGGCGATCGCTTCGGTGGCAGAAATGGATTTAGACGATTTCTTTAATCGCTATCTTCATGGTACTGAAGAACTGCCTTTAAATGATTATTTACAACCCTTTGGGTTAGTAATTAAACCTCAAAATAATGATATTGTTCCTGATTTGGGTTGGCGACTGGCGGCGGAAAATGGAAAGACAATAGTTAAATTTGTGGAAGCAGGAAGTCCAGCACAATTAGCGGGAATTGATGCTGAGGATGAATTATTAGCTATCAATGGTTTTCGGGTGAGCGTTGAAAACATTAGCGATCGCTTGCTAGACTTTAAACCAGGAGATGAAGTCCATATAAGTTTCTTCCATCAAGACGAATTGCGAACCTCTGAAGCTATACTGCGATCGCCCCGTCCTAGTGCTTATAAAATTACCTCTGTTGAAGAACCCACCCCGGAACAGCAGCGCAATTTTGAGGGATGGTTAGGCTGCCCCTATCACCAATTGTATAGCACAAGACAGAACATTTAGGACGTATAATGGCAAGGATATCTACAGAAGACCCAAAATGCCAGCCCCCTACAGTTACGACCTTAGACAAAAAGTTATTAATGCAATTGAACTAGACGGTATACCCAAAACCGAAGCCAGTCAAGTTTTCCATGTCAGCAGGAACACTATCAATCTCTGGCTGCAAAGAAAAGAACACACCGGCGACTTCCTCCCTAAACCTAATCGCCCACCTGGTCATAGCCACCAAATTACCGACTGGCAGAAATTCAAGGCTTTTGCCCAAGAGCATGGCCACAAAACCTCCGCTCAAATGGCTCAACTTTGGGATGACGACATCTCTCCTCGCACCATATCCAGAGCCTTGAAGAAAATTGGCTTCACCAGAAAAAAAAACTTACGGCTACCAAGAACGTTGGAAGCAACAGCGAGAGGAGTTTATGGCTCAGATTGAACAGATGGAGCCGGAAGAAGTGGTCTACCTCGATGAAGCCGGCATGAATAGTCAGGACTCGGATTACCCTTATGGTTACTGCGAGGAAGGAAAACGCTTCCATGCACTCAAATCAGGGAAGAGGCAGGGCAGGGTAAGTATGATAGCCGCATGGTGTCATCAACAACTCTTAGCTCCCTTTAGCTTTGAGGGTTGTTGTAATCGGACAGTGTTTGAGTTGTGGTTGGAGTTCATCTTAATTCCAACATTGAAGCCAGGTCAGACTCTAGTATTGGACAATGCAACGTTTCATAAAGGGGGACGGATTGCTGAACTGGTGGAGGCAGCTCAATGCCGTTTACTCTATCTTCCGCCTTATTCGCCAGACCTCAACAAGATAGAGAAATGTTGGTCGTGGCTGAAAGCCCGTATTCGCCACTGCACGTGAGCAGTTTGATTCTCTCCATGATGCCATGGATTCCGTTCTCAAAGCTGCGTCCTAACCACCTTGACTAATCCTATAAATGGTCTGAGCAGAAATAAACCACAAAGACAGAAAAGACAGAACAGATAAAACTTCTGTGTACTCATGTCTCTGTGGTTTCTCCTCAGTATATAGGATCTAGTGAGTATTCAAATCCAGCTTTAACAATCGCTTACCGTGAACCACAGCCACAACCGTTACGACATCTCCCTGAATACGGTAGATAATCCGGTAAGTGTAAGCAAACTGTTCTCTAACGGTTTCGTCACCAAACTCCTGAACAATACCACCGGAGAGGGGACACTTGCTCAGATTTCTGGTAGCCTCAATGATTCTCTGTACCACCGCCGCCGCATAGGAAACTGAGTCTCGCGCAATATAAGCCGCGATCGCATCGATATCATCAATGGCTGTCGGTGACCAAACTACTTGATAACCCATTTACTTACTAAACCTTCCGCTTCCTCTTGTGTTAATCTTCGTTCACTATCTGCAATAGTAATACCCTGGCGGTACTTTTCTATAACATAAAGATGATATTGAATATCCTCAAGACTGCAATCCTCCGGTAAATTTTTCAGCAACAACTCAATTTCTTGTTTGACGGTATTCATAAATAAGGTTTCTTTTAATTTAGTTAGTCTCGGTCTATTATATAGTAAATGGAAAATACCTACTAACATTCGTCAATTTCCAGAGCAGCCATAATAATTTTGTCGGCTCAAAAAGATGTAATTTAGGGAGAGTATAGGATATTGATAGAGTGGCGTGGGGGATAGCCCACTGTTAATCGGCAGATACCGGAGGGTGCGATCGCACTTCCCCCGGAAATACTGTTAGTCCCAACTAGGTTAACTATTGGGTTATGCAAACTTCATGGGAGAACCGTAACCGAGTAGGGGTCGAGAGAGATGTCGCCATCTCCCCCTCCCATACAAAACCGTGCTTGCGAGTTTCCCAGCACACGGCTCCTAATTTGACTGCTCCATTGTTAAGGATACAGCATTGGCGTTATCTAGCGCCGTTTGATCATCATGACAGTGGCGGTGTAGTAGTTGAAGATTCTTGTATTCGTCCTTTCCGCCGTGGCTTCGAGGTACAATGTGGTCTACTTCAACTAAATCTGATGGGGTGAAGTATTGCCCGCACCAGGCGCATAGGCTTTTTGGCTTTTTGAGTAGTATGGCTACCCTTGTTGGCGTTTCAATTGCTTGTCCTTTTCTGGTTGCCCAGTAGGTCCAGTTTCCGTCATCAAGTGTGGCGTCGGGGCGTATTAGGGTATGTCGGACAATTGGATTCACATTATGATTCCATAATGTGAATCCATCCTTGGTTTTGAATACCCAAGTTTCATGGCTTTCTTTCCCGTTGCTTAGTTTGACCGTTCCGTGTCCGAAATAGTTTCTTAGATTTTCGTAACTTGCCATTCCGCATCTCGAATCTGTCCATGCCCGTAACATTTCAAAAACTATGTGGTCTAGTTTTCTGAAGGTCTCAGATGAGACTACCCCTGAGTAATAGTTAGACCATCCCCGAATCATCGGGTTTAGCTTACTAATCAAGGCTGATTGGGGTGCAGTTTTATGTTGTTTGATTACACCTTTTATCACTTCTGTATGGGCTTTAACTGCTTTGTTGCTGGGTTTAATGTGGGTTGGGTGTCCGATTAATCGGCTTGCTATCCCGCCTGTCTTCCCAGATATGTGTTTTCCAACTGGGTATTGCCTGATATTGAATCCGAGAAAATCAAACCCAGGCTCTTGGGTTTTGCCATCATACTCAATCCTATTGAGTGTATGACCAATTCGAGTCTTTTCAGGTTGGATTTCTAATCCCACTGGCTTTAACCATTCAGAAATGGCAATGGGGCACTGTTCAATGATTCCTAAGTCTTTGGATATGACCACGAAATCATCGGCAGATCGCATAAGGTTAACCTGAATAGCTGTTCCTTTGTTTGGATACATTTCTTTAATTAACCTTTCCATTCCCAACAGTGCGATGTTGGCGAGTATTGGACTTATTACCCCTCCTTGGGGTGTCCCTGCTTCTGTCTCCTCAAATACGCCGTTATCTAGTACACCCGCTTTTAACAATTGTTTCAGGTCTTTCTTCAGGCTACTTGGACAATGAATTTTGGTCAGTAGATAATCATGGTTTATTCGGTCAAAACATTTCGCTATGTGTTAGGGGTCGAGAATGGAGTCACCACCATCCCCTCCCATTCAGAACCATACGTGAAAGTTTCCCTTCATACGGCTCCTGGTGTGGATACCCTGTTTTGTCAAAGGAGCAGAATCAAGAGACCTGCTTTTTACTTCGATGTTCAGAGCTATATGCACCACGTAGTCTTTAAACTCGTCCTCGCCATTATACTCTTACTGACCGCAGTATCTATATCCCCACCGTGACCTGTGGGCATATCCCCACCATGACAATTGGGCTTTAGCTTCTGGTCACATCCTTCACCCTCTAAGGTTAGGGGTCGAGAGTGAAGTCACCTTCACCCTCTCCCATTCAGAACCGTGCTTGATAGTTTCCCATCACACGGCTCCTGGTGTGGATACCCTATTTGTCAAAGGAGCAGAATCAAGAGACCTGCTTTCTACTTCGATGTTCAGAGCTATATGCACCACGTAGTCTTTAAACTCGTCCTCGCCATTATACTCTTACTGACCGCAGTATCTATATCCCCACCGTGACCTGTGGGCATATCCCAACCATGACAATTGGGCTTTAGCTTCTGGTCACATCCTTCACCCTCTAAGCATGCGCTTACATTTTTCACTACTGCCTTGTGAATAGCATTACTCACTTGTTTATAGGCAGAGCATTAGAGGGGTTACAACGTTCCGATTATATGGGCATTCCATCGTTAGATTTGTCCTCTCCGCCGGGGTACTTTTAAAGGTCTGTGTAGGTAGTCGCACGAACCCCCTACTTTTCCCCTTGCCCTTTTGAGCGCAGCGTGTCAACCTATTTCGCTGCTAGTGTATTACGATGGTTCAAGTCGGACATTCGGTCTTGCTAATCATAGATGGTTGGCAGTGGTCGCGTCTTGGTAGTAGGTTCTACCTCACGCCTTCCGTTCCCCGCTTCAATCCTGGAGTTATGATTTCCAAAACTGGGGGTGGCTATCGCCGTTACTCTCTACTCCCTGATTTCTCAGTTCGTTTATGACCTTGAGTTCCCTGCCTTGCTTAGTTCCCTAAGCGTCGGGACATATAACCAGTTATGAGGATGGTCAGGAGAGGTCTCCTTATATCCAGATTCGGAGCTGGAATCCTCACCGGGTAGTTATTTCGGGCATTTCAGCCCTATTTCATACCCGAACGTCTCGCACCATGCGCTTACATTTTTCACTACTGCCTTGTGAATAGCATTACTCACTTGTTTATGGGCAGAGCATTAGAGGGGTTACAACGTTCCGATTATATGGGCATTCCATCGTTAGATTTGTCCTATCCACCGGGGTACTTCTAAAGGTCTGTGTGGGTAGAATGCAGAATCCCCCACTTTTCCCCTTGCCCTTTTGGGCGCAGCGTGTCAACCTATTTCGCTGCTCGTGCTTTACGATGGTTCAAGTCGGACATTCGGTCTTCCTAATCATAGATGGTTGGCAGTGGTCGCGTCTTGGTAGTAGGTTCTACCTCACGCCTTCCGTTCCCCGCTTCAATCCTGGAGTTATGATTTCCAAAACTGGGGGTGGCTATCGCCGTTACTCTCTACTCCCTGATTTCTCAGTTCGTTTATGACCTTGAGTTCCCTGCCTTGCTTAGTTACTTAAGCGTCGGGACATATAATCAGTTATGAGGATGGTCAGGAGAGGTCTCCTTATATCCAGATTCGGAGCTGGAATCCTCACCGGGTAGTTATTTCGGGCATTTCAGCCCTATTTCATACCCGAACGTCTCGCACCCGCATCTAGTATATAGTATTCCCCTTGGTTTATACTCAGGAAAATACGAGCTATTGCATCTTGGGCTGACCTGCCTGGTCTGAACCCGTAGCTTGTGCTTTCAAATCTTGATTCCCATTCAGGCTCAAGTGCCGACTTAACCAAGGCTTGCCTCGCTCTGTTTTGGATTGTGGGTATTCCCAGGGGGCATTTGTCATCCCTGCCAGGTTTTGGTATCCATACTCTCCTAAGTGCTTTGGCTTTGAGATTTCCTTGAATGTTCTCCGCTCAAGTCAGTCTTTGTTCTGGAGATATTACTATCATTCCATCGACACCGGCTGTCTTTTGGCCTTGACCCGCTTGGGGGGCGGGTTCATTAAGCTGACTGTTGGGAAGCATGGCTGACCGTGGAACCCGCCCCTACAGCCGCACTGCTAAGAGCCGGGCATAATATGATTTCACCAATAGACGTTGCCACCTTCTGGCCTTCGCGTCCTGTCCCGATTTAGCTGCTTGAAATATCCTCTTTTGGAGCTTAAAAACTTTCCGCTGAACCTTAGCCCATGGGATAGCTTTCCATACGTTATTCATAGTCTTGATTGGGTGTTGCATAATAGAAAATGATATTCTCAAATAAATCAAGATGGATTGTCCTTATTGCCAAAGCCATAAAGTAGTCAAAAATGGTCATCGTCATGGAAAACAGAGTTACCTGTGCCGTGAATGTGGTCGCCAATTTCGATAAAATCCCTGTCCTGGAGGTTACAGTTCTGATGTCAAAGAGCTTTGTGTGAAAATTTCCCTCAATGGCATGGGATTTCGAGCCATTGAGAGAGTCACTGGTATTTCTCACAACACAATACTTAACTGGGTTAGAGTTGCAGAAACCCACATTGATGAGGAAAACTATGAAATTCCTGAAATAGCTCAAATTGATGAGCTTCAGACTTTTGTGGGTTCAAAAAAAACCATCTGGGTCTGGACAGTTGTGAATACCAAACTGCCTGGAATTCTGAAGTTTGTCATAGGCGACCGGTTATGGTCGAAAGAGAAGTCACCTTCCCCAACTCCACTTCAAAACCGTGCTTGCGAGTTTCCCAGCACACGGCTCCTGATGTAGATACCCTAATTGTCAATAGGAACAGGGCTACTACCCCCCGCTTTGTGACCTCAACTTTGGGAGCTAAATACAACACGTAGTCTTTAAACTCGCTTTCGTCATCAAACTCTTACTTGTCGCGGTCTCTATATCCACACCGTGACTAGTGGGCATATCCTAACCATTACAGTTAGGCATTGGCTTTCAGTCACATCCTTTCCCCTTAAAGGTATACGCTTACACTTTCACTACTCCGCAGGTACATCCTGCCACTTGAGAGCCTAAAAGGGGTTTAAACGTTCCGTTTATACGGGCATTCCATCTTTAGACTTGTCCTCTCCACCGGGGTACTTTTAAAGGTCTGTGTAGGTATTGATAAGATTATCCTACTTTTCCCCTTGCCCATTTGGACGCAGCGTATCAACCTATTTCGCTACCAAACTATTACGATGGTTCAAGTCGGAACATTCAGATTTCCTTAGTCATGGATGGTTGGCAGTGGTCGGATTTTGGGAATAGGTTTTCCCTCACGCCTTCCGTTCCCCGCTTCAGTCTGACGGGTTGTGATTCCTAAAACTGGGGGTGGCTATCGCCGTTACTCTCAACTTCCTGCTATACTAGGTGGGTCGTGCGAGACGTTTAGGAGTGAAATAGGGCTGCAATGCCTGAAATAACTTCCTAGTCGGACTTTCACCCCTTGGTGAAATATAAGGGACTCGTACCCTGACCATCCCATAACTGTTTATATGTCCCAACGCTTGGAGAAATCTAAGCAAGGCAGGGAACTCAAGGTCAATCCCATTTTAAGAAATCGCAATATACCGTCCAAGTATACCTAGGAGGAGTATTAAACCCACTTGGGGCGATTATGGGATAGAGTAACGGCGATAGCCACCCCCAATTTGAGGATTCACACTCCTAGGGTTGAAGCGGGGAACGGAAGGCGTAATAGGGGAACCTACCTCTCACTCGACCACTGCCAACCATCCATGACTAAGGAAATCTGAATGTTCCGACTTGAACCATCGTCAATAGTAAGTAGCGAAATAGGTTGATACGCTGCACTCAAAAGAGTAAGGAGAAAAGTAGGAGTCTGAGCACGCTACCTACACAGACCTTTTTAAGTAACCCGGTGGATAGGACAAGTCTAAAGATGGAATGCCCGTATAAACGGAACGTTTAAACCCCTTTTAGGCTCTCAGTAGTGTTGTGTCTATTGAGTAGTCAAAAGTGTAAGCGTATACCTTTAAGGGGAAAGGATGTGACTGAAAGCTAATGCCTAACTGTAATGGTTAGGATATGCCCACTAGTCACGGTGTGGATATAGAGACTGCGGTAAGTAGGAGTCCTACGGCGAAAGCGAGTTTAAAGACTACGTATCTCATATAGCTCTGAAAGTTGAAGTCATAAAGCGGGGGGTTGTAGTCCCGTTCCTACTGACAATAGGGTATTCACATTAGGAGCCGTGTGATGTGAAAGTATCAAGCACGGTTTGGAATTGGAGTTGGCGAAGGTGACTTCCCTTTCGACCATAACACTACTTCCACCGTTCAAACGTTCTGTCTTGACCTTGGGTCTCCTGCCTTGCTTAGATTTCTCCAAGCGTCGGGACATATAAACAGTTATGAGATGGTCAGAGATGCGACTCCCTATATTCCACCAAGGGGTGGAAGTCCCACCAGGCGGTGATTTCGGGTATTGCAACCTTATTTCATGCCTGAACGTCTCGCACCTCATTGCTTACTTTTACCACATTATGGCAAATGATTCAGGGCTGGGCTGGTTTTCTATATATTACGGACGGATACAAAGTTTATCCTTGCTTAATTGAGGATTGCAATCATCTAGTCAGCAAAACGGCTATGACAAGAGTAGAAGGAGAAAACTGCCGTCTGAGGCACTATTTAGCCAGGCTACATCGCAAAACTTTGTGTGATTCCAAGTCCACTGAGATGTTGTACAAATCAATTCGCTTACTTATCTATTATTTGAAGCATGGACAACTTCCTCCGTTCTCTTAATCATTCCTCACTGTGCAATACCCTTGATTGGTTTCGATTTCTCGAATCCTTTCTTTCAACTCGCTTGCGTCATTTAAACACCCACTAGACTCTATTCTTACAATCAAACCGTGACCTGTTAGCATTTCCCGTCCATTACAGCCGGGCGTTGGCTTTTGGTCACATCTCACATCCTCTAGGACTTGCGGTTACACTTATCCCTACTAACTACCTCGACCAGATAGTCAGAGTCCAGGAGGACTTAAAACGTTCCGTTTATATGGGCCTTCCATCTTTAGATTTGTCCTCAGAACCGGGGTACTTTCAAGGTCTGTGTAGGTAGTATAAGGAGCCTCCTACTTTTCCCCTTACTCTTTTGAGCGCAGCGTTTCAACCTATTTCGCTACTTGATTCTTACGATGGTTCAAGCCGGACATTCGGTCTCCCTAATCATGGATGGTTGGCAGTGGTCTCGTTTCTGATACTATAGCATTAGTCAAGGTGGTTAGGATGCAGCTTGGAGAACGGAATCCATGGCATCATGGAGAGAATCAAACTGCTCAATACAATGGCGAATGCGGGCTTTCAACCACGACCAACATTTCTCTATCTTGTTGAGGTCTGGCGAATAAGGTGGTAGATAGAGCAAACGGCATTGAGCCGCCTCCACTAGTTCAGGAATCCGTCCCCCTTTATGAAACGTTGCATTGTCTAGCACTAGAGTCTGACCTGGCTTCAATGTTGGAATTAAGATGAACTCCAACCACAACTCAAACACTGTCCGATTACAACAACCCTCAAAGGTAAAGGGGGCTAAGAGTTGTTGATGACACCATGCCGCAATCATGCTCACCCTGCCCTGCCTCTTCCCGGATTTGAGGGCATGGAAGCGTTGTCCTTGCTCACAGTAACCATAAGGATAATCGGAGTCTTGACTATTGATGCCAGCTTCATCGAGGTAAACCAACCCTTCCGGCTCCATCTGTTCAATCTGAGCCATAAACTCCTCTCGCTGTTGCTCATCACGTTCTTGGTAGCCGTAAGTTTTTTTTCTGGTGAAGCCAATTTTCTTCAAGGCTCTGGATATGGTGCGAGGATAGATGTCGTCATCCCAAAGTTCAGCCATTTGAGCGGAGGTTTTGTGGCCATGCTCTTAGGCAAAAGCCTTGAATTTGTGCCAGTCGGTAATTTAGTGGCTATGACCAGGTGGGCGATTAGGTTTAGGGAGGAAGTCGCCGGTGTGTTCTTTTCTTTGGAGCCAGAGATTGATGGTGTTCCTGCTGACATGGAAAACTTGACTGGCTTCGGTTTTGGGTATACCGTCTAGTTCAATTGCATTAATAACTTTTTGTCTAAGGTCGTAACTGTAGGGGGCTGTCATTTTGGGTCTTCTGTAGATATCCTTGCCATTATACGTCCTAACTTTTCTGTCTTGTGCTATAGGTTGTATCTCGGAGCCTTCCGTTCCCCGCTTCAATCCTGGGGTTATGATTCCCAAAACTGGGGGTGGCTATCGCCGTTACTCTCTACTCCCTGATTTCTCAGTTGGTTTATGACCTTGAGTTCCCTGCCTTGCTTAGATTTCTCCAAGCGTCGGGACATATAAACAGTTATGGGGATGGTCAGGAGTGCGTTCCTTATATTCAACCAAAGGGTTGAAGTCCCCACCAGGCGGTTATTTCGGGTATCTCAACCCTATTTAATGCCTGAACGTCTCGCACCCCTGATATTAAATCATAGCAGGTTTTAACCGTTCCCGGCTAAAAATCAGCAAAGTTAGCGAGCGCAAATTGTAGTCGGCTTTGGGTTTCCGCCACCGTCAAGGTCCCCAATTCTCCTAGTGCGCGGGTACGGATACTGAGACTATTAGACTCCACTTCCTTAGCCCCCACCACAGCCATAACTGGGACTTTAGCCTTTTCTGCATTACGAATCATTTTACCCAAGCGATCGTGACTGTGATCAGCTTCCGCGCGAATATCAAGCGATCGCCATTTTTCAGCCACAGACTCCACAAAAGGAAAAAACTCGTCACTAACAGGTAACAACCGCACCATTACCGGAGCCAACCATAGGGGAAAATCCCCCGTATACTCCTCAATCAAAATCCCGATCAACCGTTCCAGGGACCCAAAGGGGGCGCGGTGAATCATCACCGGGCGCTGGCGGGTTCCATCTTCGGCCACATATTCGAGATCAAACCTTTCTGGTAAATTATAATCCACCTGAACCGTTCCTAACTGCCATTCTCGTTCCAAAGCATCCTGAACAATAAAATCCAACTTAGGACCATAAAAGGCAGCCTCACCAATACCCTCAAAATAATTCATTCCCAGAGTTTCCACCGCGCGGCGGATCGCATTTTCTGCCTTTTCCCAGGCTTGGTCTGAACCGATATATTTATCAGAATTAGGGTCACGGAAACTCAAACGGGCTTTAAAGGACTGATCCAACTTGAGTTTTTTGAGGACAGACTGAATCAGATCAACCACCTTGAGAAACTCATCATCCAACTGTTCCGGGGTAACAAACAGGTGAGCATCATCTTGGGTAAAGCCGCGCACACGGGTTAATCCTCCCAATTCCCCCGACTGTTCGTAGCGGTAAACCGTCCCAAATTCAGCCAAACGGATGGGCAATTCCCTATAGGAGCGTAGACTAGATTTATAAATTTGTACATGGAAGGGGCAGTTCATAGCCTTGAGGACAAACCCCTCGTCCTCTGATTCTCCCATCATGGGAAAGAGGTCTTCGCGGTATTTTTGCCAGTGACCAGAGGTTTTAAACAAATTGACCCGCCCCAAATGGGGGGTAACCACTGGTTGATATCCCCGCCGCACCTGTTCTCGTTTAAGGAAGTCCTCAAGGGTTGTCCTCAGAATTGTACCTTTAGGAGTCCACAGAGGTAGCCCCGGACCCACTTGATCGGAAAATATAAATAGTCCTAATTCTTTCCCTAAACGGCGGTGGTCTCGTCTGAGAGCTTCTTCTTTCCGGCGTTTATATTCTGCGAGTTGTTCTGGGGTTTCCCAGGCTGTACCGTAAATGCGTTGGAGTTGAGCTTTGGTTTCGTCTCCCCGCCAATAGGCTCCCGCCACGCTTTCTAATTCGATCGCTTTTGGGTTAATATCTCCGGTAGTTTCAACGTGAGGTCCGGCGCATAAATCCCACCATTGATCGCCCAGATGGTAAATGGTAATTGGTTCCGTTAGGTCAGCCAGGATTTCTAGCTTGTAGGGTTCTCCTAGGGTTTCAATGCGCCGTTGGGCTTCTTCCCGGCTAACTTCCTCCCGGATAACGGGTAGTTTCCGCTTGAGGATTTTTACCATCTCTTTTTTGATGGCTTTTAGGTCTTGTTCCGTAAAAGGTTCCGGGCTATCAAAGTCATAGTAGAAGCCGTTTTCAATCCATGGTCCTATAGTTACTTGAGCCTTGGGAAACAACTTATGGACTGCCATAGCCATTACATGAGAAGTGGTGTGGCGAATCCTTTTTAGTTGATCAGATTGGCTGGTTTTGGGAAGATGGATTTTTTGGGGCTGTTCTGAAGTTGCCTGTGAATTTTCGATAGCCATCGAGCATCAATTTGTGAATTGGTTGTTTGTACCGGCTTAGGTTGCTGGTCAGCTTGACCCAGACTCCAAGCCTTTCGGGGAAGGAGACGATCGCCATCGGACCAGGCTCTAGCCTTCCCATCGGATGAGCCTATTGTAGCTAAACTAGGGTAGATATGCTCAAATTTATCTTGACAGTTTGTGGGACCATATCCTAAAACTTTTGTTAAGAAAATTGTTAAGAATTGTAAAGAGTGTTAATATATTGACTAAGTGCGAGACGTTCAGGCATGAAATAGGGTTGCAATACCCGAAACAACCGCCTGGTGAGGATTTCAACCCCTTGGTTGAATATAAGGAACGCACTCCTGAGCATCCTCATAACTGTTTATATGTCCCAACGATTAGTATCCTACGATACAAAATCAAGGCAGGGAACCAAAGGTCAATACACTCTGTAACATTTCGTAACAATTCTTAACATAACGGAAACGTGACGAAACAGAGATGAGGGTAACGGCGATAGCCACCCCCAGTTTCAGGACCCACAACCCTAGAATTGAAGCGGGGAACGGAAGGCTCCGAGGTGTAACCCAACACCAGAATCGAGACCACTGCCAACCATCCATGATTAGGGAAACCGAATGTCCGGCTTGAACCATCGTCAATATAAAGTAGCGAAATAGGTTGATACGCTACGCTCAAAAGAGTAAGGGGAAAAGTAGGAGGATATTTTAACTACCTACACAGACCTTTAAAGTACCCCGGTGGAAAGGACAAATCTAAAGATGGAATGCCCATATAAACGGAACGTTTTAACCCCTCTTAGGCTCTGATTATCTGGTCGAAGTAGTCAGTAGTGACAAGTGTAAGCGCAAGGTGCGAAACGTTTGGGAGACCAAATAGGGCTGCAATGCCTGAAATCACTTCCCAGTGGGACTTATACCCCTTGGTAGAATATAAGGAATGTCTCATTCTAGCTATAGCAATATAGATAGGATTGCTGACCATCCCATAACTATCTATGTGTCCCAACGCTTGGTCTCAACAACCAAGCAAGGCAGGGAAACTCAAGGTCAAGACAGAACGCTAGAACGATGGAGTCGTGACCCATCTAGTAAAGCAGGAAGTTGAGAGTAACGGCGATAGCCACCCCCAGTTTTAGGATTCACAACCCGTCAGATTGAAGCGGGGAACGGAAGGCGTAATAGAGGAACCTACCTCTCACTCGACCACTGCCAACCATCCATGATTAGGGAAACCGAATGTCCGGCTGGAACCATCGTAATACACTAGCAGCGAAATAGGTTGACACGCTGCGCCCAAAAGGGCAAGGGGAAAAGTAGGGGGCTCATGCAACTACCTAAAAACAACGAAAGTTGTGCACAGACCTTTAAAGTACCCCGGTTCTGAGGACGAATCTAAAGATGGAATGCCCGCATAGATGGAACGTTGTAACCCCTCATTAGCTCTCAGTGGCGGGATGTACCCGTGGAGTAGTGAAAGTGTAAGCGTATGCTTTTGAGGGTGAAGGATGCGACCAGAAGCCCAAGCCCAATTGTCATGGTGGGGATATGCCCACAGGTCGCGGTGTGGATATAGATACTGCGATTAGTAGGAGTATTATGACGAGAGCGAGTTTAAAGACTACGTGGTTGTATACAGCTCTGAAAGTTGAAGTTACAAAGCAGGGGGTCGTAACCCTGTTCCCATGACACGGGGTGTCCACATCAGGAGCCGTGTGATGTGAAAGTATCAAGCACGGTTTTGTATGGGAGTTCGGGAAGGTGACTTCTCGTTCGACCCTACCCCCTTGAGGGGGTGAGATGTGACCAAAAGCCAACGCCCGGCTGTAATGGACGGGATATGCTAACGGGTCACGGTTTGATTGCAAGGATAGAGTTTAGTAGGAGTCAAGATGACGAAATCGAGAGATGGTAAAGGATTCGGAAAACCGAAACCTACTAAGACGTGCGTTTGTATGGAAAAGTATCAACTGGGCTAAGGTTCAGCGGTACGTTTTTAAGCTCCAAAAGAGGATATACCAAGCAGCTAAATCGGGACAGGACGCAAAGGCTAGAAGGTGGCAACGTCTATTGGTGAAATCATATTATGCGTGCGAGACGTTTAGGAGTGAAATAGGGATGCAATGCCCGAAATAGCCTCCTAGTGGGACTTCCACCCCTTGGTGGAATATAAGGGACTCGTATCCTGACCATCCCATAACTGTTTATATGTCCCGACGCTTGGAGAAATCTGAGCAAGGCAGGGGACTCAAGGTCATAAACAAACTGAGAAATCAGGGAGTAGAGAGTAAAGGCGATAGCCACCCCCAATTTCAGGATACACGATTCTGGGATTGAAGCGGGGAACGGAAGGCGTGAGGTAGAACCTACTACCAAATGCGACCACTGCCAACCATCCATGACTAGGGAAACCGAATGTCTGGCTTGAACCATCGTAATGATTTAGCAGCGTAATAGGTTGCCACGCTGCGCTCAAAAGAGCAAGGGGAAAAGTAGGGTTTTGCATAAAACACCTACACAGACCTTTTTAAGTACCCCGGTGGAGAGGACAAGTCTAAAGATGGAATGCCCATATAAACGGAACGTTTAAACTCCTCATTGGTTCTCCTTATCAAAAAAGTGAGCAATATTACTCACAAGGAGTAGTGAAAAGTGTAAGCGTATACCATTGAGGGGAAAGGATGTGACTGAAAGCCAATGCCTAATTGTAATGATTAGGATATGCCCACTAGTCACGGTGTAGATATAGAGACTGCGACAAGTAGGAGTAATATGACGAGAGCGAGTTTAAAGACTACGAGTTGTATGCCAAGCTCCCAAAGTTGGAATCATAAAGCGGGGGTTCGTAACCCTGTTCCTAGTGACAAAAAGGGTATCTACATTAGGAGCCGTATGAGGTGAAAGTCTCAAGTACGGTTTGGAAGTGGAGTTGGGGAAGGTGACTTCCCTTTCGACCATAACCCGGCTCCTAGCATTGCGGCTGTAGGGGTGGGTTCCACGGTCAGCCATGCTTGCCAACAGTCAGCTTAATGAACCCGCCCCCCAAGACAATCAAGGAAAGAAAACGGCTGGGGTAGATGGTGTGATAGCGCTATCCCCCAAACACAGGCTGGAAATGACCGAGAGAATAAAAGGAAATCTCAAAGCAAAACCACTGCGACGGGTGTGGATACCTAAACCCGCTAGGGATGAAAAACGACCGCTGGGAATACCCACAATCCAAGACAGAGCCAGGCAAGCCTTGGTTAAGTCGGCTCTCGAACCCGAATGGGAAGCGAGATTTGAAAGCACAAGCTATGGGTTCAGACCAGGCAGGTCAGCCCAAGACGCAATTGGTAGAATCTACGTTGCCATAAAAACGAATAGTTACTACATTTTAGATGCAGATATAGCGAAATGCTTTGACCGAATAAACCATGATTATCTACTGTCCAAAACTCATTTTCCAAGCATCATGAAAAGAGATCTAAAACCATGGTTAAAAGCGGGTGTGCTAGATAACGGCGTATTTGAGGATACAGAAGCAGGGACACCTCAAGGAGGGGTAATAAGTCCACTTATAGCCAACATCGCACTGGATGGAATTGAAAGGCTAGTTAAAGGAATGTATCCTAATAAAGGAACGGCTACCCAAGTTGACTTGATAAGATACGCCGATGATTTTGTAGTCATATCCAAAGACTTAGGAATCATTGAACAGTGCAAAACTGCTATTTCCGAATGGTTAAAACCTACAGGACTAGAAATCAAACCCCAAAATACTCGAATCTGTCACACGCTCAATACGATTGAATATGATGGAAAACTTGAGAAACCAGGGTTCGACTTTCTGGGATTCAACATCAGGCAATATCCAGTAGGAAAATACAAATCTGGAAAAACAGGTGGGATAGCAAGCCGATTAATCGGACATATAACCCTCATCAAACCCAGTAAGAAAGCAGTTACAGCCCATACAGAAGTGATTAAGGGTGTAATTCAACAACATAAGACAACACCCCAATCTGCCCTGGTTAGCAAATTAAACCCGATTATTCGGGGATGGTCAAACTACTACTCAGGGGTTGTTTCATCCGAAACCTTCAACAAACTAGATAATATAGTTTGGCAAATGTTAAGGGCATGGACAGTTTCAAGATGCGGAAAGGCAAATCATGAAAAACTGAGTAATTATTTCAGACCTGGAACGGTCACGCTCAGTAATAGGAAAGAAAGACATGAAAAATCGATGTTCCAAACCAAAGACGGGTTACGTCTATATAAACACAACTGGACACCAATTGTCAGACATACCCTAGTCCGCCCAGACGCAACACTTTATGACGGTAATTGGACTTACTGGGCAACCAGGAAAGGACAAGCAATCGACACGCCAAACAGGGTAGCAAAACTACTCAAAAAGCCAAAAGGCAAGTGTACCTGGTGCGGGCAATACTTCACCCCATCAGACTTAGTTGAAGTAGACCACATTGTACCTAGAAGCCTCGGCGGAAAGGATGAATACAAGAACCTTCAGCTATTACACCGCCACACCCGCGATGATAAGACGGCGCTCGATAACGCCAACGCTGCATCCTTAACAATGGAGCAGTCTGCGCGTGCGTCACATCAGGAAGTTTTTCCTGTCTATGCCAATTATCGGGATGTGGAAGCACCACTAGAGCCGTGTGAAGGGAAACTTTCATGCACGGTTTTGAATGGGAGGGGGTGAAGGCGACTTCACTCTCGACCCCTAATTAATAAACTTTCATCTCGATGCTATGCCGAATCATAACTCCTCAGAAACTGAGTTGCTCAAGGCAATTCTGGAGCCGATGTTGGAAGACTTCCAATATTGGTTTGGGCGATCGCGACAACTCCTGGAAACTGAGAACATCCCTTTTCTGAGTGAACAGCAACAATCAGAAGTCCTAGATCGCATTAAACAAGCCCAGGAAGAGGTCAACACCGCTAAAACACTGTTTCACGCCACCGGATGTCAAGCCGGGATTGAAATGAAGGTGCTAATGCCGTGGCATCAACTCTTAACTGATTGTTGGCGCATTGCTAACCGCTTTCGTTTGGAATCGAAACCCCAGATCGAAAATGGAAATCCCAGTTAAGTTCTAGGGACCCCAGGCTATAGGTAGGTTTTCTCAACTGTTCCTTTCCCGGTTTCGATTTTTAGAGAAACTGTAGCGGTTGCTCCCTAATTTACGGTAAAGTTGTGGTAAATAGAACAAAATCTTAGCCTCGATTCATTAGCTTTTAACAAGGCCCAGTTTTCATCAATTATCCCTACCCCAAGGAGTAAATCATGTTACATCTGCTTTATATTCTGGCTTTTACCACTCTGGCATTTATAGCAGTACGCAATTTAATTCGTAGCCTGTTGACTGTTGGTATGGAGTCTCAGCGCTATAATTCTCACTCGGCGGGTGGCTTTAGGTCAGCGGATTCCCGAAATTACCAGAACATCCATCCAGAATTACTAGATGAGTCAGGAAATGTACTCAAAGAACCTTTGCTGGTGATGCGTTCCCTCTCAGTCCAAGATGCGCGAACTCAGCTAGATAACCTTTATCAATCTTCCCCCGGTTCTTCTGAAGAAACTAGAGATGATAGTTAGAAACCAACCATAGAAACCCTAGGGCGGAGGATAGCTTAACCATCTTGAACCTGCCCTTATATTGCCATGGAAAAGCTGAAATGTATCAGGTTAATACAACATACAGCCTTTATCTCAATCATTAAGCACAGTAACAACACTTGGTAAACCAGTTATTCAAACACTGTAAATCCACAAGGCTTACCGCCACTTCTACCAATCTCACTAATAATTCCATGGTCTCCGTCCTGAACTTGCACACTAAACTTTTGAGCTGTGACCACATCATCTCTATCGGGTTAAACTCAGGGGAATACACCGGCAGATATTCTACCCTGGCTCCTACTGACTCTATCATTTCTTTGACTTCTTCTCGATGATGAGAATTTAAGTTATCCATTACCACTACATCTCCTTTTTTTAATTTTGGCAATAAATCTAACTTGATGAATTGGAGAAAATCCTCTTTTTTCATGGACCCTTCTAATGTTTGAGTCGCCACCACTCCGGAGAGCTTAATTGCACCAATTATTGTCATTTTTTGACCTCGATAGGATTTCCGCAGTTCATAGACTTTTTTCCCTTTCGTCGCTCTGGCTAACGGTCTGCTCATCCCTACCCATAACCCACTTTCATCAATAAACACAAGCTTTTCAGGAGCGACATCTCTAATTCTTTACCAATAATCTACTCGCGCTTTCTGTGCTTCTTCTGTTACTACTTTTTCGCTCCTGTATGTTTTTTTTTGAGACTTATATCGTGCTGCTTTAAAAATCTATCTATCATGGTCGTACTGACATTTATGCCCAGCTTGTCTCTGAGCTTATCACTATATTGCCATAAGGTCAGGTCGGGGTGGGCTTCTACAATATCTATCACGGCTTCCTCATGCTTAGATAAAATGCTTTTCTTTTTAGTGCCACACTTACGAGGAGATAAGTCTCCCGTTAATCGATACTGTTTGACCAGTCGCCTTACCGTGTCTGGACTCACCAAAAAGCGTTTCGCTACTTTTCGGATAGAAGTGTCTCCTTTTTCATAGGCTTCTACTATCTTTTTCCGAAAATCTAAAGAGTAACGGCTCATGGTAGTTGGTTGTGATAACTTATACAATAGCCATACATTATACTGTACTTTGTGTTTTGTGTAAAGGCTGTATAACAAATCCCCTAATTGATAACTCCTACCTTTATTAATCTGGCTCCGTGGAGACCCCCACGCAATCAATACCTAAATCCTCACTCTGATTGGTCGTCGGTTGTTCAACCCTAGTCCTAAACCTTTGGGTTGACACTCCCCTGCCTAAAGGCGAGGGGATTCTTCATTCATAGACCCAACTTGCTTTGACAGGATTGCTCCAGCCAGAGTAGAGGTCGAATCTCCTGAAGCGTTCGGGTAATAGACACATGTTCCGCTATGCCCTAGCGTAGACAAGGCTGACTTCAGGATGTTGAGCGCAGCATTCCAATCCCTATCCAAGTTGAACCGACATTGACAAACATGAGTTCGAGTGGATAGGGCTTTTTTGACCACTGCACCACAGTTAGAGCATTCGAGTGAGGTATAGCATTAGTTAAGGTGGTTAGGACGCAGCTTTGAGAACGGAATCCATGGCATCATGGAGAGAATCAAACTGCTCAATACAATGGCGAATGCGGGCTTTCAACCACGACCAACATTTCTCTATCTTGTTGAGGTCTGGCGAATAAGGTGGTAGATAGAGCAAACGGCATTGAGCCGCCTCCACTAGCTCAGGAATCCGTCCCCCTTTATGAAACGTTGCATTGTCTAGCACTAGAGTCTGACCTGGCTTCAGTGTTGGAATTAAGATGAACTCCAACCACAACTCAAACACTGTCCGATTACAACAACCCTCAAAGCTAAAGGGGGCTAAGAGTTGTTGATGACACCATGGGGTCATATAGCTCACCCTGCCCTGCCTCTTCCCTGATTTGAGGGCATGGAAGCGTTTTCCTTCCTGGCAGTAATCATAAGGGTAATCCGAGTCCTGACTATTCATGCCGGCTTCATCGAGGTAGACCACTTCTTGTGGCTCCATCTGTTCAATCTGAGCAATAAACTCCTCTCGCTGTTGCTTCCAACGTTCTTGGTAGCCGTAAGTTTTTTTTCTGGTGAAGCCAATTTTCTTCAAGGCTCTGGATATGGTGCGAGGAGAGATGTCGTCATCCCAAAGTTCAGCCATTTGAGCGGAGGTTTTGTGGCCATGCTCTTGGGCAAAAGCCTTGAATTTATGCCAGTCGGTAATTTTGTGGTTATTGCCAGGTGGGTGATTAGGTTTAGGGAGGAAGTCTCCGGTCTGTGCTTTTCTTGGCAGCCAGAGATTGATAGTGTTCCTGCTGACATAGAAAACTTGACTGGCTTCGGTTTTGGGTATACCGTCTAGTTCAATTGCATCAATAACTTTTTGTCTGAGGTCGTAACTATAGGGGGCTGGCATTTTTGGTCTTCTTAGTCATCTCGTCCTCTCCATTATACGTCCTAACTTTCCTGTCTGGTGCTATAGCTCTGAAAGTTGAGGTCATAAAGCAGGGGATCGTAACCCTGTTCCCAATGACAAAGGGGTATCCACATCAGGAGCCGTATGAGGTGAAAGTCTCAAGTACGGTTTTGAAGTGGAGTTGGGGAAGGCGACTTCCCTTTCGACCATAACCGAACTAGGAGCCGTATGAGGTGAAAGTCTCCTAAGTACAGGACAAAAGTTGTAGAGCCTGGTGAAACCGCCCTGAAAACAAAGGCAGATTAGAGAAAGTGCGGCGTAGAAAATCCAAGCCAGTGCGGAAAAGACTCTGGGAGCGTCGTCCGTGAGCCTTCAAAGGAATGGGTGAACCTTGGTGAATCCACAAACCCACCTTCATAGCCCAAGTAAAAGCCAGGCTAAGCAAAGCCAATAAACGGCTCAAGCGCTCAGGGTCCTTAAAGTGAGTCGATTCGAGACAGAAGCCCCGAGTCTTCAAGGCTCCGAAGAGGTTTTCAATACCCCAACGCCGAGCATAGTCGGGGAGGGCCGTTTCGGGGCAAGCGTTAGTGATGAGAATCAACAACTCCCCCGAATCAGCCAGACGAGAGCCAATGACGTAAACCTGCCGTCCCCAAACCCAACGGCGACCCGAAAGCTGGCGAAATTCTCCGGGTCGCAGAGAATCAAACATTCGTTCGCCGCTACGCCGAGTTCCTCCTAACTTAGGACTAATCAGCTCGCTGTGGCGGATGCGTAGGCGGAAAGGAACCTCGGGGTCGATGAGAAGATACGAGAGCCAATCTCGCCCCACAAATTCCCGGTCAGCGGTCAGACAAGCCACCTCCACGTCAGGAAATAGTGCCTCGAAGCGGTCGAATAAGTCCATGCGTTCGCCACTGTTGCTATTGCCCTTTTTGTCAAGCATCGTCCACAGCAGGGGAAAGGCAATCCCCTCGTGGACGACTGCCAACATCAAGATGTTGAAATGGGTTTGACCGAAAGACCAACAGGTGCGGTCGAGACTAAGAGTCCAAGGTTGGGGAATGTCAATGAGGCTAACGACGAAACGGGCAATCTCTGCCCGGTCAAATTTGAATTGCCGAAAAAAACGTTGTAATCGCTGGTAATTTGAGGAAATTTGCACAGGATTTGCGAATACAGTCGCTATTTCCATCAGATTAACCGTCTTTGTTTGGAATAGCGCCATCAGGAACAGGCAGACAAAGTTTAATCTCGCCCCGTGCCAGGGCAAGTGAGGGCGCAAAGTGTCTCGTAATCGGTTAAGCTCGTTCATGAGAGGGAAGTTTGGTTTGTGGTAATTCCGATGTAACCCTCTCACCCCAACTTGGCGCTACCCCCCCCACCCCTCGACTTTCACCTCAGCCCGGAGCGCCCCCTTCAGCATTTTCGGCTAGATTCCCTTTTGGCTAAGACTTTCAGCTTTTTTGTCCTGTACTGAGGAAAGTCTCACATACGGTTCTGAATGGGAGGGGATGGAGGTGACTCCATTCTCGACCCCTAATTCAGATACGACATGAAACTGTAAGACCAAAACTAACGAGGGTTAGTGGAGGCAGGATTCAGCCCAAGAATCCCCACGCCTTTAGGCTGGGGAGTGTCAAAGAGACCCCTTGGGGATAGGGAGTGGCTGCTAAACGTTAATCCTTTAAAAAGGGTTGGATAAACATGATCACATCTGTCTATTTTAACTGAAACGCTAGAATAGTTCTGGTTGTGGAACTTGTTTGGGTCTAAGAAATTCTCGAAACTGTGTTGAAATTATGGATGATGTGCGAGACGTTCAGGCATGAAATAAGGTTGCAATACCCGAAATCACCGCATGGTGGGACTTCCACCCCTTGGTGGAATATAGGGAGTCGCATCTCTGACCATCCCATAACTGTTTATATGTCCCGACGCTTGGAGAAATCTAAGCAAGGCAGGAGACCCAAGGTCAAGACAGAACGTTTGAACGGTGGAAGTAGTGACCCACCTAGTATAGCAGGAAGTTGAGAGTAACGGCGATAGCCACCCCCAGTTTTAGGAATCACAACCCGTCAGACTGAAGCGGGGAACGGAAGGCGTGAGGGAAAACCTATTCCCAAAATCCGACCACTGCCAACCATCCATGACTAAGGAAATCTGAATGTTCCGACTTGAACCATCGTAATAGTTTGGTAGCGAAATAGGTTGATACGCTGCGTCCAAATGGGCAAGGGGAAAAGTAGGATAATCTTATCAATACCTACACAGACCTTTAAAAGTACCCCGGTGGAGAGGACAAGTCTAAAGATGGAATGCCCGTATAAACGGAACGTTTAAACCCCTTTTAGGCTCTCAAGTGGCAGGATGTACCTGCGGAGTAGTGAAAGTGTAAGCGTATACCTTTAAGGGGAAAGGATGTGACTGAAAGCCAATGCCTAACTGTAATGGTTAGGATATGCCCACTAGTCACGGTGTGGATATAGAGACCGCGACAAGTAAGAGTTTGATGACGAAAGCGAGTTTAAAGACTACGTGTTGTATTTAGCTCCCAAAGTTGAGGTCACAAAGCGGGGGGTAGTAGCCCTGTTCCTATTGACAATTAGGGTATCTACATCAGGAGCCGTGTGCTGGGAAACTCGCAAGCACGGTTTTGAAGTGGAGTTGGGGAAGGTGACTTCTCTTTCGACCATAACCAATCAGTCATAACAGTAACTAGGGAGTATTGGGTCTCAAGTGTTGCTTATCTCACTGCTGTTCAACCTCTGTATCAGTTAAAATGCCAGTTTATGATCGACCTGTTAAAAATCCTCAAGTTTCCGATAATAATGCGATGAATGATAATTCGGCTCCTGTGGAGTTTTCTGTACAGTTTTGGGGGGTGAGGGGAAATATTGCTACCCCTGGCCATAAAACTGTTCGATATGGGGGGAATACCTCCTGTGTCGAAATGCGTCTGGGAAATCAACGTTTTATTTTTGACGGAGGGACTGGGTTAAGAGTTTTGGGTTTGGATCTGCTCAAACAAATGCCCGTTGAAGCCTCTGTCTTTTTTTCCCATACCCACTGGGACCATATCCAGGGGTTTCCTTTCTTTGTGCCAGCATTTATCCCGATTAATCGCTTTCATATCTATGGGGCGATCGCTCCTGATGGCTCAACGATTAAGGAACGCCTGTCTGATCAAATGGTACATCCTAATTTCCCGGTTCCCATGCACGTCATGCAATCAGATCTGAAATTTTATGATCTGATCCCTGGGGATGTGATTGCTTTGTCCGATGGCATTAAAATCGAAACGGCTCCTCTAAATCATCCTAATATGGCGGTCGGCTATCGGGTTACTTGGGAAGGCCGTACAGCGGTTTACTGTAGTGATACAGAGCATTTTCTCGATCGCTTTGATAATAATGTTCTGCACTTGGCTCGCAATGCCGACTTGCTGATTTATGATGCTACCTATACTAATGAGGAGTATCATGATCATAAGTGTCCCAAAATCGGGTGGGGACATTCTACCTGGGAGGTAGGGGTAGAAATTGCCAAAAAAGCGGGTGTTAAGCAGATAGCCATGTATCAACATGACCCATCCCACGATGATGATTTTCTCGATCACGTCCAACTTGAACTTAAGGCTGCTTTCCCCCAGGGGGTTGTTGCCAGAGAAGGTATGGTCATTACCCTAGAATAAGCTAACTTCTATAATATGTTCAATTCCAGACTCTCCAATCGGCGCAGCGAAAGGAGATATTCTCTATTGATTCGATGCTGTTTGATTCTGGTTGCTGTCCTGATATCCTTGGGCATTACAACGCCAAGTATAGGTCAGTATTCTGTTAGTGCGATCGGTACTGTTGATTTTGTACCGCCAGAATTTCAACTGGGCCAGGAACTCTATTTAGAAAACTGCGCTACTTGCCATATTCCTATTCCGCCGTCAGTTTTACCGAGACAGACTTGGCAACAAATTCTCCAGGATAGTCAACATTATGGCACTCAAATTGAACCTTTAGTGGATCCGGCTCGCCTGTTGGTGTGGAATTATCTCCGCCATTTTTCCCGTTCTATGACTGTGGCTGAAGAGGGTATCCCTTTTAGAATTGAGCGATCGCGCTTTTTTAGGGCGCTACATCCCCGCGTAGAATTTACGGAACCCATTAATATTCATAATTGCCAAACCTGTCATCCGGGTGCATCTGATTATAACTTCCGTCTTTTGACTCCAGAATGGGAAGATTCTCCGTAGTAAATTTTTACCAATTCTCTCGAGGATGACGGGGATTATCCCAATCATCTTGAGATGAATCTTGATCTAAATAGGGGGCAATATCTGAGGGTTTGTCTAATTCTAATTCTAGTTCATCATCGGACTCTGCTGATGATTGATCGAGGTTCAATGGTTCAATCACGCGGGCGATCGCATCTTGAATAAATCCTCGCACAAACTCATCTCGCCGATTAAGTTGAAATTGTCGCTGCACCACCTCTGTTATACCCCCATCTCCCCAATCTTGATTTTGGCGAAAATACTCGATAAAACTACGCCCCGCAATTCGGGTTAAATAAGCGGCAGTTATCCCTTGAATCGCCTTACCAACTACAATAGTACCGATGTGAAAATGTAGGGCGGTAGCTACTAATTGAATCGCACCTTTAACAATGCCTAAACTGCCTAAAGTTTTCGCGAGAGATAACGCCAACTCTCGCCCTCTATCCATATTTAATTTACACCCATATATTTTGCCAATTTCTACTACCATTTGGGCATTAACTGCCGCAGTCGCTAATAAATCTACCACCGGAAGCGGCGTAACAGCAATAGCCCCAGCCCCAATCCACTGATATCTATCGACAATTTGTTCGGCTTGGCGTAGACGTTGATTATCAATTAAACGCCGCGCTTCTTCGCCTAATCTTTGAGACTGGAGAAGGATATTATCAGCTATTAATTCTTCCCCTTCGGCGCGTAGAATTGTGGCGATTTTATGAATAAGTGGCATGATATCAGGCTCAGGTTTAAATGTATCTCCATTGTCCAGATTAATTAGTTGAGGATTAGCGGCGATCGCTATGACATCTTCCGGAGAAATAAACCCGCTCACTCGTTGCTTTAATCGATTTAAAATCTGATTTTTATCAGCTTCTGTATACAAGTCGGTTTTGTTAAAAATTAATAGCGATCGCTTACCCATTTCCGCCAAATTACGCAGAGGATATAATTCGGATTGACGCAAATCATTATCCACCACAAATAATAATAAATCTGCCTCGGTAGCCAGGGTTCTAGCCATTTCTGAACGAGTTACTCCCCCTTCTCCAACCTCCCCAATTCCCGGAGTATCAATGATTAAAATTTCCCGATTTAACCCCTTTAATTCGAGTCGATAAGTTTCCCCATTTATGGTAGTTCCCATGGGTGCGTCAACCCGCCCGACCATCTCCCCCATTAACCCATTAACCAGAGATGTTTTCCCGGCGGAACCTGTGCCAAATATCACCACCTGAATGCTACCTTGAGATAGGTTAGCTTGTATATCCTGAGAACGACTTATTAACGCCTGACGTGCTACTTCATCTTGAATTTGATTAACCTGTTGTCGGATAGCTTTTAAAGACGTTTCAGCCGCCTCGGATTTATCCAAAGGGATACGCAAGTTATGGCGGCGTTTTTTCCTCCCATTACTTCCAAATTGAAACAGCCTCAAATAGTAGAAAAACGTATACATCAATAACCCTAGCAAACCTATTAACACAACTAGCAACAAATTTGCTAAAATCGGGTTAGCCATCCACGCCACTTGACTGTATAACCAAGAAATCGATGTGACTAGCCAAATCATTAAACCCAGGATGACACAAACACCCACAATGATGATGAAAAGGCGGTATAAAGGCATAATCTTATGGTTAATCTCAAATCAGTCTGTTTTCTATCATAGCTGGTTAATTTGGGGATTTTGACTGACCTATGCAGCTATTAGGATTTGGGCTAAAATGGTATAGGTACAAAATTGGGGGGCTGGTATAATGCAATTATGGCTGGCTATTAGTTTCCCTTGGGGGGATAATCCCGGATAGATGATTGATAGGTTAATCTAAATAACTAAGGTTTTCAGACCTTTGACTAAACGCCCAATTCCTTCGGCGGCGGTGTCTGGTTTTAACGCCCCATAAGCTACCCGTAAATAACAGCCTTGTGACATACCAAAGGTAGTCCCCGGAATTACGGCTACCCCAAACTGTTTAATCAGTTGTTGGGCTAATTCCATTGAGTCTAACTCTGTGTCTATTTTCAGCAGAAAGTAAAACGCGCCATCAGCTTGCGGAATTGTGCAAAAATCTGATAATTGGCTGAGTTCATTGAGAAATATATCCCGAACTTCCGTGATGGTTTTAATATGATTTTGGCAATATTCATAACCTACTTTTAACGCGCCTAAAGCTACATATTGGGAGATGACGGGAGGACAGATTAAGATGGTATCTTGAACTTTTTGGATGGGGATTAGTAAGTGTTCAGGAATTAGCATATATCCAATGCGCCAGGATGCAAAACCGTAGGCTTTGGATAAACTGAAGAGAGAAATTGTGTGGGATTCACTGTTAGGAAAGAATGGCGGTTTATAGGTAAAAATTCTAGGCTTTCTAAGGAACTACAATCATTACCAAATAGAAAAATAAACCCCATTGAGAGGGACGATTAAAAGGAATCCTACCACTTTTGAATGAAGTTATCGTCAAAATCCGGCATCCAAACCCAAAAGTCCTGGTGTAGGATTACCCGCAACCCACCACAATTCTTTGGAAGGGGTAAAAATCCTGACATCATAGCCACCATCAACCATTCCCTCGGAACGGATAAAAGTAGTTTCTGAATAATTAATTTCCTGGGCAATTTCTAACATTTCCTCATCGGACAGAGAGGAAACACCCTCACCGAAGAAAACAGCGAGTTGATTTCCGGCATATTTAGCTTCTGCAAAAACATCAACGATGTAGAAATTCATAAAAACTAACTCTGAGAAGTTTTCAGACAGCTAATGGCTTCCAATAACCCCCGCGCCTTATTGAGGGTTTCCTCATATTCCTTTTCCGGTTGGGAGTCAGCCACAAGTCCAGCCCCCGCTTGTACAGAAACTTGATTTATACCATCTTCCCCCTGACGGACAATCATAGTGCGGATCGTGATAGCCGTGTTTAGTTGTCCCTCAAAATCATAATAGCCATAAACGCCGGAATATGGACCTCGGCGGCTAGGTTCCAACTCATTAATAATTTCCATAGCCCGAATTTTCGGCGCACCGCTAACAGTCCCAGCGGGAAAACAGGCTTTTAATAAATCCCAAGCAGTTTGATCATCTGCTAAGTCTCCCACCACATTACTAACAATGTGCATAACATGGGAATAGCGTTCGACGACCATCAACTGATCAACCATTACGGTTCCATTTTGGCAGACGCGCCCTAAATCATTACGTCCGAGGTCTACTAGCATAACGTGCTCGGCGATTTCTTTGGGGTCCTGTAGCAAATCTTGCTCTAGGTGTTGATCCTCCTGGGAGTTTTTACCACGGCGGCGGGTTCCAGCAATGGGGCGAACGGTGGCGCGCGCCTTTCCGTCAATGTTTTTTTCGGCTTTGACCATCACTTCCGGGCTAGATCCAATCATCTGCCAATCCCCAAAGTTAAAATAAGCCATATAGGGGGAAGGATTGATTAAACGCAGGGATCTATACAAGGAGAAAGGATCGCCTTGGTATTGTGCCGCCAGGCGTTGGGAAATGACGACCTGAAAGATATCTCCCGCCCTAATATAGTCCTTCGCCCGGTCAACAGCAGCACAAAACTGGTCGCGGGAGAAATTGCTGCTGTATTGGCGTGATGTTTCGGTATCATCAGATTTGTTGCTATCGGGGGGAGTCCATTGTAATAGGGTACTCTGACGAGATAGGGGAGATCTCAGTTTATCTACCAATTGAGTAACGCGATCGCAAGCCTGTTGATAGGCTGTTTCTGGGTCTGTTTCCCGCAGGTCAGCATAAGATATAGCCCAAACCTTGCGCTTCACCTGGTCAAAAATTAGTAAACTATCAAGCTGCATCCATAGGCCATCGGGTAAATCATCGTCTGTAAGGGGATAAATGGGGACTCGTGGTTCAATCCAGTTGATTAATTCATAACCCCAAAACCCGAACAGTCCCCCAATTCCCGGCGGTAGTTCTGGCAATTTGACAGGTTGATAGGGTTTAAGACAGTCAGCTAATACCTTAAACGGATCGCCTTGAAAATCTTGTTGTTGACCGTCCCTAAATTTTTGAATCATGCGATCGCCGCGGGCGGATAAAGTCCACAGAGGATCACAACCCAGAAAGCTGTAACGCCCAATTTTCTCCCCACCTTCGACTGACTCCAACAGGAAGCTGTAAGGTTGACCTGCACAAACCCGATACCACGCCGAAACTGGTGTATCCAAGTCCGCCACCCACTCCTGATAGACAGGAATGAAGTTACCCCTAGCCTGTAGTTGGCAGAATTGGGAGAAATCTGGAAAAATCATCGTTGTAATTTTTGGGAAAATTGGTAGCTGAATTTAATGCTACGGTGTATCAAAAATAACAGAAAATGCTGGTTTTTGGTGAAAAATCAGGAACCAGCAAACCTGATCTTATAGGGAGTTTACCTGTACTGTAGGGGTGGGTGCTACAAAAGCTCATTATCTGAATGAAAAGTCCGGTGAACCCGCCCCTACCCATAGACCCCTAAGACTCGTAGGTGGCTTTACCGCTGAATTTGACACTAGCTGGGTTGGGGTTGTCACCAATCTTGCGATCGATTTTTCCGTTGAACTCCCGACCTTCGTTAACTTTCTCAGGGAAAACGCCATCTTTGGGGTGGAGATATTCCATTTCGCCATTGGGGAAAATCCGATAGATTTTGAAATCCTCGATTTTCGGCTTGAATTTAGTCCGCAGTTGGGTTCCCAAGGCGAGACACTGCTCTTTGCGAGCCAGATAGAGCAAGTTTTCTCCCTCGTTCATAATAGCTGCGCCACCTGTGGGCATTTCAAACACCTGTTCTTTGGTGCTGGTCCAGGTAATGGCATATTTCTCCTCAACTTGGGCTTTGGTGAGAAGACCACCTGTGCTACCACCGAATTTGGGAGCTTTTCCTGTCAGTGTTTCTACCATAGAAAATTATCTCAAAGGTTTTTACGGGATCCTATCACTGATAATACCTTCTCAGTAGCGATCGTAAAGATCCGTTACACAGATATCCACAGCAGCCATAAAAACAGCCAAACCCTGCCCTAACCCCTCGCGCGCGATCGCTCGCACAGGTAGGGATTAGCGCCAGGGCTGGTCATGATTGAGCCTGAGCAAAACCGGAGAGGGTGGGATTCGAACCCACGAGGAGCTTGCACCCCTAACGAATTTCGAGTCCGTCGCAATCGACCATCTCTGCCACCTCTCCAGGCATTTCCAAGCTCATTAATCATTATAGCATTTCCCAGGGAAATTTCAACAAAAAAGCTGTAGGTCTTGGTTGGCCAACAGACACAGAAAAGCACCCCACTCTAATGCTGCGAACTGGTTGGACTCCATTTTAGAGATCGGCGGTTACTTCTGCTGATTTTCTAATTGCATAGGGATTCGGGATCAACTCCCCCCTGATACTCGCAGGTAAAACCATTTACACACCAGGAAGCCATATCGACTTCTGGAAGGTGAACAATATCAGAACAACTCGGTTGCCAGATCTGGCTAAAAAAAGCCCAAAGTATGGCTCTGCTGAGGTCTAATATGGTTTTGATCAGAGATTCTGTGTTCCCGGGTATCCCGGATTCTTCTACTAATTCCATTTCAGGCCAAATCCCATGGGCTCCTAACATGATTTTAGCCATCCATTGGGCCCTGGGAAGGTGGGTATCTGAGGTGAGGATTTTTACATGGCGCGCACCCCATTGGGTGAGTAAGGGTTGACTAAACATATAATTCCCGAAGGTGGAGTTGGCACATTTTTCTAACCAAACTCCTTGGCTGGGGGCTTTGTTGCGCTCAAATAGCTTGACAATGCAGGGATCGTCGGAACCTTTAGAAATGATAATGGGGATTTGTGGATATTCTGTGGCTAGTTGGGAAACATAGATTTCTCGGCGGATACTTCCCCCCAATACTAAGAAGGTATCAACGGGTTCTCTAGCGGACGATCGCATTATTAACAGGTGATTGACCAGTCCTAGACTCATGAATAACATTAAGGCGCACGCTGCTATGAGCAAAATTTTGACTCGGCGGCGCGCGCCTTGTCTAATCAACCTGGGGGTGTTCTGAGGCTTACTCATCTAAGGCGTACCAAATCCTACTGCTATAATGTCAAGTTGTGGAGACTTCCGCAGGCTGATACGGAATCCAATTAATAGCATGAGCATACCCAAAATTTGGCAACAATTTTTTTTCTTAGGTTCCCTAAGTTTCACGGTGACTGTCTCTACGATGGCTGCTGCTGAATCTCCTAGTTACCAACAACAACCCAGGAATGCTTATCCTCAAGAGTTTGTCAGCAATTATGTGAGCAATTGTCGTGAGCGATCGCAGAGGTCAGGGCTAACCCCCCAACAAGCGCAAACTATCTGTCAGTGTACCATTTTTGAGTATCAAGATCGATTTTCGATTGAGGAGTTTGTGGACATCGTACAGCAACTTCAGGAAACTGGACAAGCCCCAGATGAATTGGTGGATGTAGCTTTAACCTGTAGTGCGAAACTGGACAATAATTAAGGGGATGATGGTAAGGGCGCTATGACTAATCATTAGCGCCCTGAAACCGTCATAAGAAGTCGAAATAACTCGCGTCAATATCCAAAAAGAAATTATCCTGAATAACGGCTAACAGTTGCTGAGTACCATCTAGGGTGGTCTGAATAATTGCCGTTCCTTCTGGTAGACTAACATTGGTAGCAACAGATAGCTCCTGGGATGGAACTAATTCATGATTTTCTCTGCGTCCCCGTAACATCACCGTATCTTTCTCTGGGTCAAAATCACCGATCAGGGTGTAACCTCTTCCGGCGCGACTTATTCCCACTAGGGTATCATTTCCTTGGTCACCAAATAACAGATCATTACCACTACCGCCTACTAGGTAGTCGTCTCCCTGACCGCCATAGATGGTATCATTACCGCCGTCACCATAAATTGTATCATTGCCCTGGTTGCCAAATAACAGGTCGTCATCTGCGCCACCGTAAATGATATCATCACCGATATCGCCGAATATGGTATCTCTACCTTCAGCCCCTGATAAGATATCATTACCCTGACCGCCATAAATCAGGTCATCTCCCCCTTGACCATCTATGAAATCATCACCCATAAATCCGTAAATGGTATCATTACCGCCGCGACCTAGGATGACATCATTCCCATTGGTTCCAAATAACTCATCGTCATTGTTAGTACCAATTTGAGTCGTGGCTGGACTCAGGGGAGGCAATTGATCAAAATGATTCTGAAGCAGGAAAACATTATTGCCAGGACCACCAAATAAGGTATCTATCTCATCTGTCGATACACGGGGAGGTACAGGGGTTGACGGGGTTGACGGGGTTTCGGTATTGGTTAGATTTAGAATTAGGTCTTCCATGGGTATAAAAAATAAACAACAACTCGGACTTTGACTGTGTTTTCTGCTACCCTGATTTTAGCTCAGGAAATTTGGCTAAAAATCCGATATTTGGGTCGGCATGGTCATTTACTTGTACAACATGAACATTCTGGCGATTTATTAAGAAAATCTAAAATAATTTTCCTCTAAATCGAAGCAGAAAACGTCCTTGACTAGGGCAATTAAGTCAAAATCTCCTTGGCGATTTTGGCCAACAATTGCTGTACCGGGGGGTAATTGTTCGGGGGAAGGTTAGAGTCGAAAAGTTCCTCGGAAGTCCGTTAACTGGATGATATCCTCATCCAGAGCAAAGTGATCAATTAATGTATAACCAGGAACTCGATCGCTAATACCCATTAAGTATCATCCCCCCTATCACCCAATAACAGGTCGCTACCTGTTTCACCTACGAGAGTCATTACCTTGACCTCCGTAAATGGTATCATCATCTCGGTGCTAGTATTAGGTATCTGTACCAAAGTTGAAGACAGATTCAAAAGCGGCCAACAACGGTTCAAGTGTCGTGATTGTGGACCACAGTTTGTTGAAAACCCCACCAAAAAGGTGATTCACCAAGGAACACGGTCTCTGATTGACCGTTGGCGGACTGAGGGAATTCCCCAGGCTGGAATAGCAGGAGCCGTCCAAGTGCCTGAACCCTGGCTGCCAAACTACGTTAATCAGAAATATGTCTCTGTACGCCGCCAAGTCCAGGTAAGGCTCAAAAAAAGGGGGTTTAACAATACCTTGAGGCAAGGAGTGTCTCGCTTAGTAGGCAAGGCCTTGTCCTTTTCCAAGTGTTGGCAGAATCACATTAGTGCCTAATGGTATTTTATCGATCGCCACAAGGCATCATTACTTCTTTGAGGAATGCCCAAAAGTCCCATATTTATGGATTTCGGTAATAATTAAAACTGGAGACTGTGTGATTTTCATCATAGCAATTAGTTACCCCTCAACCAAAACTCCAGTGGCGCACAATCAAACACCCATTCTAAGCCAAAATTATTAATAGTTTTGACTAAAATAATATCGTCCAAATTAACCTGATCTAACTTTAAGCTAAAATGCCATTGGTGGTCATAATTATCTGAGCAGGTAATTGTTTGCCGATAAACTAAGAGAGTATTTAGATAAACCAAAATTTCGGAAACCTGACCACCAGGGTTAATTTCGGAAACCCAACCCCCCAATTCCAAAACCCCATCAGCGGTAAGATGACAATGTTCAATTTTTCCTATAGGATGATGATAATATCGAAAATTCTCCCAAGTCATGGTCGGATTTTTCGCCAAAATATATAGGTCTTGATACCGACAAATTCCCTGCGGTATGCGATGATAAACAGCCTGATGGTCGGAAATATCAGCAATGGTATTAGCGACAAAATTTTCGCCGACATAACTGGTTCCATATTCCCCCAAGTCCAAAGTTCTGCTTTCACTATTCAGACAAAATAATAACTCGGAATCATCAATCATTAAATGAGATGGTAATAAACTGCGATCATGGACGCTAAATAATAATAAACCGTTGGGATTAAGTAAGTCATATAACACCTTTAACCATTGGGAAAAGGTAGCTTTAGGGAGATGGCTAAAAAAGGAACAAGCCAAAATCACATCAAAACTCTGACTACAAAGATAGTCTTTTGGCTGAGAGGTAGACACAATACCATTAACGCCAAATTGTTCAACCTGAAACTTTACCCCCTCGGCATAAATATCAGAAATCCAGACTTTATCTGAGGGTATTTCTTGCACAAAAAACCTGGTAGAGCGACCATAGCCACTAGCAAAGTCTAAAAAGGCACTGATTTTATGAAAGCTGCCAAAATGCCAATCAACGACTTGTTTGACGGCATCAAAAATGCGAATGCCATTGCTATAGTAACGAATTATAGCGCGTTCAGGGCTGCCTTGATTTTGGAGGGCGAATAAATACATCTCATCCTGATTGTCAATGGTTGAATTAAAGCGATCAGGAAACTTAACTTGATGGTTAACAAATGTTTTAATGGCTGGCATTTCAGCACCGGATATGGTATAATTCATACAAGATAATCCTCCAATATTGTGATATTTAGCTGGTGGAGACAGTCTAGCAGACTGGTTGGCACATCTCAACGGGAAGCGGTTGGCTCTGGAATGGGGATCCATGGTGGAGTTGAGAAAAAAGGTGATCGGAGGTTGTAAGATAAGATCAAGCTGTTGTTAACAACCCGATTCAAGATCATGAAAGTCTATGTCTTGCTGTTCAATGCCGGGACTGATAATGAGGGAATCCATACAATTCAGATGGGCGATCGCAATAAGGTGTTAATGTTTGAGGAGGAAGACGATGCCATCCGCTTTGGTGGTTTGTTGGAAGCCCAAGATTTCCCCAGTCCCTGTATTGAGGGAATTGATGATGATGAAATCAAAGAATTCTGTCGCAGTGTAGATTATGATTGGGAGCTGATTCCGTCTGGGGCTTTAGCGATTCCTCCAGAAAATAATGTGGAGGAGTTGGAGTGGGAAAAGCAAGGCAAAACCCAAGACGAAAGGGACTCAGAGGAATCTTCAGAATTCCCATCAGACGAACTCGACAGCATTCGCCGTCGCCTAGAAGGTTTACTTTAGCCTGATAACTTGTGAAGGACCAACAGCAAAACATGACTAATTTGGAAACGCGGGGCCATTTATTGACGGAACAGGCTAATGCGAGTAGCGAAAACCTCGATCGCCTGACTTCCCTAGAATTGGTGGATTTGTTCAACCGCGAGGATGTCAGAACTTTACTGGCGATCGCCCATGCCCGCGAATCCCTGGCCCTAGCCATCGACATAACTACACAATCCCTAAAAAAAGGGGGGAGGTTATTTTACGTCGGGGCGGGTACGAGTGGCCGTTTAGGGGTGTTAGATGCGGCTGAATGTCCGCCCACCTTCTGTAGTCCCCCGGAACTGGTACAGGGGATTATTGCGGGGGGCGCAGGGGCATTAATTCGTAGTTCGGAAGAATTAGAAGATAGGGCGACAGATGGGGAAAAAGCGATCGCCCACCGCCAAATCACGGAGTTAGATGTCGTCCTAGGAATTACGGCTGGCGGCACAACTCCCTATGTTCATGGGGCGCTACAAGCAGCGAAAAGTCGAGGGGCAAAAACGATATTTATGGCTTGTGTTCCCAGGGAACAAGTGACGTTTGATGCTGATGTAGATATCCGCCTTTTAGTAGGTCCAGAAATCCTGGCGGGTTCGACTCGTCTGAAAGCGGGAACTGTCACCAAAATGGCATTAAATATCATCTCAACCAGTGTGATGGTGAGGCTAGGAAAAGTCTACGGTAATCGCATGGTTGATGTGGCGGTGACGAATAATAAATTACGCGATCGGGCGATGCGTATTTTAATTGATTTAACAGGTATGACTCGCTCACAAGCGGCAGAATTATTAGAACGCAGTAATAAATCGGTGAAATTAGCCCTATTAATGTATTGGACTGATTTAGATGCGTCAGGGGGAATTCAACTGCTTGATGAATGTCAAGGACAATTGAGAGATGCGGTGTTAAAGCATCAAAAAACCATCAAAAATAATTAGCAGTCAACTATCTATTTCCAACTTAATGGTTCCCCTCACGCTCAATCCATCTCCCCAGTGGGGGGACTTTGATATAACTCCTCTATCAATTATCAATTAATGAGTGACTTTAACCGGTCGGAATGGCATGGTATTCTTAACCTGAAATATTCCCAAAATAATGGGATTACCCAAGTAGTTAATAAGTATACGATCGCGCCCTATAAAATCCAACGCCCTTTTTATCCGCCAGGGGAGGAAATTTGCCAGAGTGTAGCATTACATACAGCGGGGGGAATGGTGGGGGGCGATCGCCTATCGCAGAACCTGCATTTACAAGCGGATACGAAAGTTTTATTAACTACGGCGGCGGCGAGTAGAGTTTATCGTAGCACGGGAAAAACTGCCAGCCAAAATGTTAAGATTAAACTAGAAAAAGGCGCTTATTTAGAATATCTGCCCCGAGAAACCATCATTTTTAATGGTGCTATTTATCGTCAAGATTTACGGGTAGAATTAGCCCCAGAAGCGACCTGGTTAGGATGGGAAATTACCCGGTTTGGTCGTTCAGCCAGGGGGGAAAAATTTATGGAGGGAGAGTGGCGATCGCACACGGAAATATGGCAAAATGAGAAACCCCTATGGATAGATAGACAATGGCTTCCTGGGGGTGAAACCATTTTAGAGAGTCCCCACGGCTTAGGAGGATGGCCTGTGGTTGCTACCCTCACCTGGGTAGGTGAACCTGTTTCCAAAGAGACCCTAAACCATGTTAGAATGCTGTGGGGTGAACACCAAAGGGAAGGGGAAGCCGGGGCGACTCAACTGTTATCAGGGTTATTGTGTCGTTATCGTGGTCCGTCTAGCCAAGAAGCGATCGCCTGGTTTACTGAAATTTGGCAGTTATTACGCCCCAATTTATCAGGAAAAAACATCACCAAACCGCGAGTTTGGAATGTTTAATAACTGGACTCATTTAAGGAGTTGTGAATGCAACTATCACCCCAAGAAAAAGATAAACTACTAATTTTTACTGCCGCCTTAGTAGCGGAAAGACGTAAAGCCAGGGGAGTTAAATTAAACTATCCCGAAGCTGTCGCCTACCTATCTGCTGCCATTTTAGAAGGGGCGCGAGATGGTCGAACTGTGGCGGATTTAATGAGTTATGGAACGACTCTATTAACTAAAGATGATGTGATGGAAGGGGTAGCGGAAATGGTGGACGAGGTACAGGTAGAAGCGACGTTTCCCGATGGTACGAAATTGGTAACAGTTCATAATCCCATCCAATAAAACAATCACTATTTAATTAACTATGATTCCCGGAGAAATAATCGTTAAACCAGGAGAAATCGAACTTAATTCGGGTCGCGAAACTGTGAAAATTCATGTAGCTAATACAGGCGATCGCCCCATCCAAGTCGGTTCTCATTTCCACTTTTACGAAGTTAATCCCGCCTTAGAATTTGCCCGAGAAACGGCTAGGGGAATGCGGTTAAATATCCCCGCTGGTACAGCCATCAGATTTGAACCCGGAGATAACCGGGAAGTCGAATTAGTGACTGTAGCCGGAAGTCGTGAAATTTACGGTTTTAATGGGTTAATTAATGGCACATTATCACCCGAAGTTAAGCGGGAAAAACGCAAAAAAGATAAGTCTAAAAAAAAGCCTAAGTAAATCTGGTGAGTTAACCCGCCGCCAGCTTGAAAATAGCTATATTGTGATTAATTAGGAGCTAAAAATGAGTTATCGCATGGATAGACAAGCCTACGCGGAAACCTTCGGACCGACGGTAGGCGATCGCATTCGATTAGCCGATACAGAACTATTTATAGAAGTTGAAAGAGACTTAACTACCTACGGAGATGAGGTCAAATTTGGGGGTGGTAAAGTAATTAGGGATGGTATGGGACAATCTCCCATTTCCAGGGAAGATGGCGCGGTTGATGTGGTAATTACTAACGCCCTAATTTTAGACTGGTGGGGAATTATTAAAGCTGATGTGGGTATTAAAGACGGTAAAATCTGCAAAATTGGTAAAGCGGGAAATCCCTATATTCAAGACAACGTTGATATTATTATTGGTCCGTCTACAGAGGCGATTGCTGGAGAAGGTAAAATCCTAACTGCTGGCGGAATTGATAGCCATATTCACTTTATTTGTCCCCAGCAAATTGAAACAGCGATCGCCTCTGGAATTACCACCATGTTAGGGGGTGGGACTGGACCCGCCACCGGAACTAATGCCACCACCTGTACTCCCGGACCATGGAATATTCATAGAATGCTACAGGCGGCGGAAGCCTTCCCGATGAATTTAGGATTTTTAGGGAAGGGAAACAGCGCCCAACCCCAGGGCTTAGTTGAACAGGTAATGGCGGGCGCAATGGGTTTAAAACTTCATGAAGATTGGGGAACTACACCAGCGGCGATCGATGTTTGTTTAACAGTTGCGGATAAATATGATATTCAAGTAGCTATTCACACAGATACCCTGAATGAGGCGGGCTTTGTAGAGAATACCATAGCCGCGTTTAAAGACCGGGTAATTCACACCTACCACACGGAAGGCGCGGGGGGTGGTCATGCGCCAGATATCATCAAAGTTTGTAGTTATAAAAATGTCCTGCCTTCCTCGACGAACCCCACCCGTCCTTATACTGCAAATACCCTAGAAGAACATTTAGATATGTTGATGGTTTGTCACCATCTCGATCGCCATATTCCCGAAGATGTCGCCTTTGCCGAGTCCCGCATACGTCGGGAAACGATCGCCGCCGAAGATATCCTTCACGACCTAGGCGCATTTAGTATGATAGCCTCGGACTCCCAAGCTATGGGAAGGGTAGGAGAAACCATTATCCGCACTTGGCAAACCGCCCATAAAATGAAGGTACAAAGGGGGTTATTACCATCCCCAGAAAATGCGGCAGAAACCCATGATAATTTCCGGGCTAAACGCTACATTGCTAAGTATACCATTAATCCTGCTATTGCCCATGGAATTAATGATTATGTCGGTTCGGTTGAAGAGGGTAAATTAGCAGATTTATGTCTATGGAAACCGGCATTTTTTGGAGTTAAACCGGAAATCGTGATTAAAGGGGGGGCGATCGCCTGGTCACAAATGGGAGACCCCAACGCCAGTATTCCCACACCCCAACCCATTTATATGCGTCCGATGTTTGCTAGTTTTGGAGGCGCGATATCTGCCACATCCTTAACCTTTGTTTCCCAGGCTTCTTTAGAGGGTAAAACTATGCAAAAACTGGGTTTAAAAAAAGCAACAGTTCCCGTATCTAATACCCGCCATTTGAGCAAATTAGACATGAAATTAAACGATAGTTTACCCCAGATCGAAGTAGATCCAGAAACCTACGAAGTCACGGCAGACGGGGAACTACTAACCTGTGAACCCGCCACAGTTTTACCCATGGCGCAGCGCTATTTCTTATTCTAACTTCACCCTTTAGGCAAGGTTGACAAACTCTCCCAGAAGCAGGTAGAATAAATTAAGATAAGGTGGCAACGATCGCACAGTTACGTCCGTTAGCCTTAGCGCGATATAAAGCCCCATCAGCCGCCTTGATTACAGCCATTGGGGTAGTTCCATGTTGAGGAAAACAAGCAACTCCTATAGAGGCGGTGAGGGTGTTTAAATTTTGACCGTTATGGTTGAGATGGAGTTGGCTAATAGCAGTGCGGATAGCTTCAGCCCGATCGCAGATAGCGGGTAAAGACAATTCTGGCATAATTAGAGTCATTTCCTCGCCGCCATAGCGACAAGCAATATCTGAACCGCGCACACTGTTTTTCAATACTTCAGCAACCACCTGTAAGACATAATCCCCTGCATCATGACCAAAGGTGTCGTTAAACTGCTTAAAATGGTCTATATCTAGCATGATCACACCAATGGGGTGCTGTTGACGTTGGGCGCGGAGAATCTCTTGATTAAAGGATTCTTCCAAATAGCGGCGGTTAAATAATCCAGTTAATGGATCTCGGATACTCTGATTTTGGAGGGTTTCTCGGAGGTTTAAATTAGCGATCGCTAAACTTAACTGTTCCGATACAGTGCGGGCTAATTGCTGTTTTGGTTCAGATCAAGCCGTGGCGGTTTTGGTAGCTAGATAAAATCATCCCAAAGTTTCCCCCTGAGCTACCATGGGAATACAAAGGGTAACCGCCAATTCTGTAGTGTTTTGGATATGCTGACACCGAGGACTTGAGCGTTGATTTCCTACTTCATAGGGACGACCCCGGCGCAGTCCCCAACAATGCTTAGGGTCAAAATCAACTGCTGAATGCAAATCAGACCCCCACCGAGCCACATTTTCAACCCGGTTGCGGGAACTACAGGTTCTAAACAGACCACCCGAACACTCTGGGAAGAGTAAGGTGCGACTGGGCGGGCGATCGCCTCATAAGCCTCATCGACATTGTTACAAGCCTGCAAAAATTCGTTAATTTCACCCAAAATCACCATCTCTTGGTGACGCTGCTTGAGATCATCTAACCTTTGTTCCAACTCTTGATTAACTTGTTGGAGAGCCTTTTCTGACTGTTTAGTTCGGGTCACGTCCCGGAAAGTGACCGCAAAACCATCCCCCAATTTAACCGCCACATTTTCAAACCAACAGTCAATGCCATCATGTTGATAATGAAACTCATACTGGAAAGGTTCGCCGGACTCCACCACTTGGACTAATGCATCAAATAAACCATCAGTTTTATTTCCCGGCATTTCTTCTAATAATTGTTTACCGATTAATTTTTGAGGCGATCGCCCCACCAATTTGCCAGCCGTGGGATTAGTCAACAACCAGATAAAATCCACTATTTCCCCAGTCTCATCCCGCAGAGAACGAAAAGCCATAATCCCATCAAGGGAACTATTTAATACACTAGCCAACTGCGCCTCAGAAGTTTGTAAAGCCTCCTGTATTTCCACCATGTGGGTGATATCTGTCACCAGTTTAATGCAGCCGTCATATTGCCCCATATCATCAAACAAAGGTGTAGCAGAAACCAAAACCCAGACCACTTTACCATCACGGTGGCACAGATGGGCGCGATGTTGACCCATTATACCCTGATGACGCTGGTTTAGATAAATTTCAGCCATCGAAGATCCTTCTGTGTCGATCAAATCTAGGAAAGACATTCCCAGCATATCCGTGACAGAATAGCCTAGCATTTTTGCCATTTGCTGATTGACAAAGCTGGTGTGATCTGTCTTATCTAAAACCCACACTCCCTCCTGGGTGGTTTCAATAATGGTGCGATATTTGGCTTCACTGTATTTGAGGGCTAATGAGCGCCTGTTTGCGATCAGTAATATCGTAATTAATCCCCGTCATCGCTCCGGGTACCGTCACTATCGCGCTGGACTATGCCTGCCCCTCGCAACCAACGCTTGATTCCATCGGGTCTAACAATACGAAATTCTACATTAAAAAAATTATCTTGGGCTATGGCTGCTTTGATAGCCTTTTCAACCTCGGTAATATCATCTCGATGGACGAGATTAGCCCAGTCTTGATAGACTACTTTACCCTGGCAACCTTGCAACCCAAAAATCTCATACATCCGCTGATCCCAGTTTACCGTATCTTTGAGATCCCAATCCCAAGTCCCAATTTGACCTGCTTCTAGGGCGAGGGAACCGATCGCCACTAACCAAAGATAGGGCCCATCTTACAAGGTGCATGGTTCACTCTAAGGACCACCTCTCATCCTCTACCGCCTCTACCACAATGCCACCATTCCCATGCAAGTCGATTTCGTACAATAAAACGCGATCGCATTTTAGTAATCTTTGCACCTCATCCGCTGTGGTCTGTAGAATTTCCTTGAGTTTCAGCGATCACCGAATCCGCAGGGCCATAGTCGCGATGATATGATCCCAAGTCTGTCTGATTTCGTCGCTGTCGCGCAGTTCCTGACAACCATTCCTTACCTGGTCGGCCCATTTACTATTTAAATCTCTGAAGGGTTGATTATTCATCTGTATTAGCAAATGCCTTGAGGGCTGACCTGATCGAAAAAAAGTCTATACAATGGCAATCATGGCAATAATTTTAATATTTGTCATAATTTTAACTGATTACCTCCAAAAATTAAAATCCCTCCTCCCTCAGTGGCGATACTTGCTTTTTTTAGCGGCTGATGCTATCATATTATATAATACAGATATGCACTAAATTATTTTTTTGCAATAATGACCATTATTTAAGATTATGTAAATATGATATCACTAATCGCCGCCGCCTGTCAACCCCTCTGGCCGATTTCGGCGGGCTATTTTTTAAAAAAATTGACCAAAAAATCAACCCGAGATAATTTAACTGTAGAATAGAAGCAGGGAAGCCACAGGAGGAAATGATGATAATTAACCTAATTTGTAAGTTTATTCAAATGGTCAATTCATGCACCTTGTCGGCGAGTCTTTCGGGTTCTCCTGAGAGAGGAAATAGCAAAATATTAGGGATGTTAGGATTATCAATCAACTCGGGCAATCGATTCAATTGTCTCTCGGTAATGGAAATACCATCAGAGGCTTCGACATAGACAATTTCATCATCAAAATTTTCTTCAGCATAAACCTGGATAAAAAAGCGATCGACCCCCCATGCTTCTAGGTCTGCGGCAAAATACTGTTTTGCCCAATAGGGGTTATGGTGGCAGATATCAAAACTAACTGAGGGGTTAGCGGCTTTCATTTGTGCAATCATATTGCGGACAAAATTAGTTAATTTAGGAGTGCGATCGATTTGACCGGGTAACTCATCATGATAACCCAAATAATCATCCCATTGTACAGCATCAATGGTGGGGTATTTTTGGACAAATTCAACCACAATATCAGTAAAAAATTGAGCAACTTCTGGGATACCCACATTCAAGACATAATGATCAACTCCTGGGTGAGTGCGATCGACTCCTGGGACGATCCAACCTCTCTGGACTGCCCAATCAAAGGCGTGACTATTTTCATCTATTTTAATGCCTTTTTCAAAGTAAGCATGAACTTCCATGCCGTGTTTATGGGCTTCATCAATCAACCAATCAATCCATTCTTCTTCAAACAAATTTTGACAGCTACTATAACCAAATTTTGCCTGCATTACTTGACTTTCATACATGGTACAAGCGTTACCCCATACCCCATGAATAATGGTATTAATACCGCGATCGCGATAGTAGCGAACCCTAGCCCTAATGGTTTCTTCGCTAGCGTTATTTGTGGCTTGATAACGACTTAAATAAATGCCTCTAATGGGTTTACCTTCCCAGGTATTGAGTGGGGATGATGGTATAGGGGAAGGTGGCTTGATGGTTGGTGATTTGGGTGGCGTTTCCGGTTGGGCTTCCGGTTGTGGTTGGGATTGTGGTTTCGGTTCAGGATTGGTAGTCTGAGGAATTTCTGGAATATTTGGTAAAGTAGGCGGTGATTTATCAGTGGAAGTTGCCCAAGTATTCAAAAATGGAATATCGGCGATAATCTCATGATTGAAAAACCTACTAATTTCCAAGTTATCTCGCTGTGTAAATAGCCAATAACCGCCGCCCAAAAACAGCAGAATTACTGAAAAGGGAATACTGGCACATCCACAGCCTCCAGGTTCTCGTTTTTGATTAGACATGATTTGTTAATGAGTGCGAAACTACTTGAGAATATCGGCGATACTTTAATTATTACCTAAAAACCTGATTTCTGCCAACTGGCTATATTACTTAGGGTCTGTGGGTTGGCTGAAAATGATGGTAATGGCGATCGCATGATGTATAATGGTAGGGTCCAAGTGTGTCCACGGATTAGGGATACCTGCATACAGACCGTTGTAGAAGCTGCTACAGGTTGTTCGCTTCAAAGATTCCCCTCACCCTCAATCCCTCTCCCACCCGGGTAGAGAGACGAGTGAAGACGTATTGCATAATTACTGAAAGGGCTGTATACTTCGGATTTAATCCGGAAAAGATTGGCAACAACCGTAAAGTACCATAATCCTATAGCTAGGAATACTAACTGAATCGCTGAATACTCAAAATTTAGTCTTGAAGGTTTGGGGGGGATAAAAACAACTTCCGAAAACTGTCAACCTAAATTGATGTGAAAGGAACAGCAAAGCAATTATTTTTAATATGAAAATACTCTCTAACTGGCAATACAAAGTTCTGATATTAGTAGCTATATGCTTGGCAAGTATTTTGATTTTTCCCCCCTCAGTAAAAACTCAAGATGCGCCCATTTTTGTATCTTCAGAATCTCTAGTAAATCTGGCACAATTAAGCAGTGCTGAAACTTCGCCTGATAGTAATAGTTGGGATTTAGACTTGACTGAAGCTGGGGCAGATTATGATATTATTGAACTGCAAAAACGCTTACAAGAAAAGGGGTATTATCTAGGGGCGATCGATGGCATTTATGGGGAACAAACCAGAGCAGCTATTTCTAACTTTCAACTCAGTCTAGGCTTAGAAAGCACTGGTCTAGTGAATCAAGAAACCTGGGAATCTTTACTAGCAAATTCTGCGGCAGTTTCCCAGGCAAACCAGTCATTAAACTCCATGTCGCCAGACTTGCAAAAAATCATAGATAGAGGAGAGTTAATCGTCGCGATAAATCAAGAAGATTCGCCGCCTTTTTTTGCGGAAGATGCCAACGGTGAATTAATCGGATTAGATGTGGCGATCGCCAAAGGAATCGCCAGAAATTTAGGAGTAAAAGTTACCTTTAATCGTCGTGCCAATACCTTTAATGAAGTGGTAAATTTAGTTTCTCAAGGTGAGGCAGATATGGCGATTTCTAAACTGAGTCAAACCTTAGAAAGGGCAAAAATTGTTTCATTTTCTCATCCCTATTTAACTATGCGCCATGGTCTCTTATTAAATCGCCTGCAATTAACTCAAGCGCTAAGAAATAGAGATTTAGTTGAGTTTTTGAGAGATTTTGAAGGAAGGATGGGTGTGATTAATGCCTCTTCTTATGAGAGATTTGCCATGGACAAATTTCCCAAAGCTACCATTATCAGATATTCCAATTGGGACGATTTAATTAAAGGTGCAATGATGGGAGATATACTAGCAGCATACCGGGATGAGTTGGAGGTTAAAAAGATTCTGATTAATTACCCCAATGTAGCTTTAAATTTTCAAACTGTCGCGTTAACAGATACCCAAGATCCGATCGCGATCGCTTTACCGTGGTCTAGTAATCACCTGTTAAAGTTTGTGAATTTGTATCTGACAATGAACGAAAAACAATATACAGTTAGTCAGTTATTAGAAGATTATTCTGATTTGTTAGTGTCCCCCTCTCAGTCTCGTCAACTCAACTCACAAAATTAACAAAAATACCCATTGATAAAATATGAATTTTTACAGCGTCTCTAAGCAGTTAATTAAAATCCTAAAAAATCCCTGGTCGATTGTTCCTTCTATCCTTCTGGGTTTATATATTGGCATTGTTCATAAAGATATTGCCTTGTTGTTAACCCCGTTGGGAGAACTATATCTAATTCTCCTCAAAATGTGCGTTTTACCGTTGTTATTTTCAGCCATAACAATGAGTGTGGGTAAGCTGATTTCTAGTCATGAAGCCAATAAATATGTGAAACGGATTTTAATAGTATTTTCGGTGAGTTTATTAGGGGTTAGTATCATCGGCGCAACAGCCGCATTTTTAACTAATCCTGGGGGTAATTTAGAAGATTCTACCCTCGCAGCTTTGGGGGTAGTTGTGAATACTTCTGAGTTAGATTTTGAGTTATCTTTGACGGGTCCAATTATCGAAAATAGGGAAGAATCACTGCTGATATCTTTTTTGTTTAACTTAATTCCTGAGAATATTTTTGCATCTCTAAGCCAGGGTAATTCTCTGGAAATACTATTTTTTTCCATTGTATTTGGTATCGCTATGGGATATTCACAATCACCCGCCAAGGAGGATGTATTTAAGATTTTAGAAACCTTATTTAATACATCCAAAAAGTTAATTGATTGGATTATTTTATTCCTCCCTTTTGGTTTGTGTTTCCTGTTGGCTTCCCAAATGGCAACTACTGGTTTTGGGATTTTGGTAGCTATGCAAAATTTTGTAGTGATTGCCATTGTAGCTTTTATAATTATATACATTATCAGTACCCTGGTAATTTGGCATAAGTCTGGCTATGGTTTTGGTCAGGTTTTGATGGTCTTAAAAGAACCGACAATTTTAGCTTTAGCAACTCGTAGTAGTTTTACCTGTTTACCTTCTGCTATTTCGGCTTTAGATGAACACTTAAACTTCGATAAACAAACAGTTAATTTAGTCATTCCCCTAGCGATAACGGTGTGTCGATTTGGTCCGGTGGCCTATTTTGCGACAACTTCGGTGTTTGTGGCGCAACTCTATAACTATGAATTTAACCTGTCGAGTTTTGTAATTATCATTATCGCTTCTATTTTAGCAGGAATGGCCACGGCGGGGGCGACAGGAATTTTAACGCTGACCCTGTTGGATCTAATTTTAAAACCTTTAGGATTACCCCTAGAAGCTATACTGGTATTATTAATTGCGATCGACCCTATTATTGACCCTTTCCGAACTTTAACTATTGTACACACGGGAATAGCAGCGACAGCAGCGATCGCTGATACTCACCCACTTTCAACTGAAAAAACCACAACCTTAGCGCTTTCTCAAGATACTACTATCGAATAATTGATAACTATTTAAGGGGACTTGATATTTCGGGAATATTCTCATAGCCAAATGCTAAATCTAATGTCAAATTCGCCATAATTTCCAAGGGATCTATTGCTATTAATGAAGTTTTATCCAGTAATTTTAAGGCTACAGAAATCTCTGTACATCCAGCAATTAATAATTCTGCACCTTGGCTTTCCAGCCATTTTATAGCGGTTTTTAATATGTGAATAGGGGGTGGCAAAATTTGAACTCCTGTGGCTTTAATTCCCCAAATTGGATGGTAAATAGCATTCATAATATCTTGCTGTAATTCTGAGTTTAAAGCCGGGGCGATCGCTGTCAATCCCGCCGCCGTTAAACTATCCTGATAGAGATGGGCTTGTAAAGTGCCATCGGTAGCCAAAATTCCCACGCGATTAAGTCCAGGATAATGGAGTTTAATAAATCTAACTGTCTCCTGCATAATATGAATCCAGGGAATATTTAACTGAGGCTGTACCAGATTATAAAATCCGTGGGAAGTGTTACAGGTAATCACCAAAAAATCTGCCCCAGCCACTTCTAATATTTTACCATATTTGACCAACCAAGGCACACAACTTGGCTGATTTCCTAGTAAACTTTGGGTGCGATCGGGAAGGTCTGTAGCATTAATTAAAAACCAAATCGGGTGTTGGCGATCGCCACAAGCACCGCGAGTGGAATTTAAAGCCAGTAATAGCCGTTCAAATTCTATATGTGCTAAAGGACCCAATCCGCCAATAATTCCGGGGATAGCTTGTTGTTGAAAGATAGGTTGATTGTTCATTGAAATCATGTAATAATTAGGAATAAAGACATTTAATTAAATGGCGGTGGGTTATCAATCAGATCCCAAGGATTAGATTCTAGTTCAGGAGAAAAGGGTGTTAATTGTCTACCTGATGGGGTGTCTGAATCGGGGGTGTCTGAATCGGGGGTGTCTGAATCGGGGCTGATCAAAGGTGCAGGTTCTGGTTGAGGAAGAAGCACCCTTTCAATCAAAATGGAACGTTGAACCTGTTTCCCGTCAGTATTAGTGACTCTGAGAGTCAGGGTATCTTGTCCGGACTGAGGCGCAATGGGATAGGTCAAATTTCCACGGTTAGGAACCACACCTGGAACCGGGAGTAACTCGGTTTGTAGGTCGCCACTACCACTAACTTCCCATGATAAATTCAAAGGTGATGGAGAAGTTTCAGGGTCTATAATAACGACATATTTTAGGGGAGCATCCTCACCATTAATTTGAAAATTATTGATTTGAGGAGGAGCAACGGGGCGTGGTCGGATACGAATGCGATCGCTTTTAACAGATGTGGCATTGGCGGCTAAATTACTCTGATTAACAGGTATTAACTCAAAGATATAATCTCCGGGTTCTTGGGCGGAAGTGGGAACATTACGACAGGTAAGCTGTTCAGCATTTAACTGGCAGTTATTCTGAAGAACTGGGGGAATACTACCATTAAAAGGATAGAGAACTTCGGGAACTGTGACAATTCCCTCTGGTGAGCGCCCGATGATCCGAACACCTAGTAAATGTTGAGGATTTTTGATGTTCCAATTTAAACGAATAGGATTTGTCCCCGTCTGAGAGTTGGATGTTTCTGCCTGAAAATTGGTAATTTCTGGGGCTAATGGTGGTTGAATAGCGATCGCATGAATTTGTCGAGATGGCTCTGTTTCGGCCAGGCGGGAACGCTGAATAGCTGTCAACTCAAAATTATAGCGTCCTGGGTCTGGTAGTGAGATCGCGATATTATCGCAAACCAATTGTTTCCCGGTAACTTGGCATTTATCTTGTAAGGCCTGGGGAATTTGTCCATCAAAGCGATATGTAATCTTGGGGAAATTAACCAACCCTTCCGGGGATAAACTCCGTAACTCCAACTGTTGAAGTTGTGCGGCATTATCAATCACCCATTGAAACTCAATTTGTTGCTGTTCACCAACGCGATAAGTAGCTTTGCGGGAAGCAAAAGTAGTAATCCGTGGCGGTGGTGGCGGTTCCCACACAATGGGGTCAGCTTTGCGACTGTCGGCTACCTCTGCGGGGGAGTCCGAAGAAATGACCTGTAATTCAAAAATATAAGTGTCGGGTTTTTCCAATTGTAGCGATAACCCCCGACAGGTCAAAATCCCATCCCAATCAACCTGACAGGGACCGAGTAAATCTTCGGAAAATTCATCAGGACTGACAGTATAGGTTTTCTGGGGAAAATTAACGAAGCCATCAGGAGAGCGACCCACCAATGTTAAGGTTTCGACTTGCGCGCCATGGAGAACCTGAAAACTCAATTGTGCGATCATTGGCTCGGGGTCAGAGAAAAAACCACTGTTAGGAAGGCTGTTATTGTTGGCGCGCGGATTATCAACCTGTTCTGGTGGCAATTCTCGGCGCTGCTGACTACTTAATCTGGCTGTGAAATTGGTAATTTGGGGAATAGGTAGAGGTTCAATCCTAATTAAACTGGTCTTTGCTAATTGAATATTGTCAATATCCTGTTTAGGAAACAACCTTAACTCAAAAATATACTCTCCGGGACGACGAGCATCAGTGCGAATGTTGTAGCATCGCAATACCTGTTCTAGGGTACACAAAGAAGCCAACTCATCGGGAATACCCCGACTAAAATCATAGGTAACGGCAGCACTGGAAATACTACCATCAGGAGATTTGCCAACAATTTCTATAGCACGGATTTCCCGAGTCGGCGGTCCAATTACCCAACCCAAATAAATAAAATCGTCATTAGCGGCGGCGTAGTTGAGGGACTCGGATCTAAACTCTAAAATCCGAGGGGGGGTGGGAGGCTTAAAAAAAACGGACCAGATCGCGAAAATCAAGGCAGCGATCGCTCCGAGTCCCAGCAAACAGGCAACCAACAACTGCCACCAGGGGCGAGGCTCCCAAATTAGAGTACCATTGATACGATCTTGAGGGAGGGGTAAGCGGTGCAAATCTTGGGGTTCCAAATAAAACTCAAATAGCCGTCCCCGTCCCCACCAAGGTCTGTACCACCAGTGTTTTGGCATGACCTCGACAGACATTTCCACACTCTCCTCTGGGAGTAGCCGAAACTCATCTGGCATCAGAGTATACAGACAATTTTCTACCTCTCCCTCTTCTCTGGGATTAAACCGCAGTTGGCGATCGGTATTACCCCGGTTTTGGATTTGCAGTTGAAACTGTCCGCTTCCGGTGCGAATGCGACCCACGATGGTCTGTAGATCCCACACCAAATCATAGTTAGGCTTAATGTGAAGGTGGAGGATATCCAACAGGGCTAAATCAGGAAGATTTTCGGAGTTCAGTGACAAGGTGATGGCATATCGCCCCCCATGAACGTCCACGGGTAGGTTTAACTTTAACTTAATCTCTCCGATCGCCCCAGGATTGAGGGCTAAACTATCAGTGACGACTACTAAACCCAAATCATTCAAGCCTTCTGGGTATTCGATCTCTACCCATTCGGGGGGGACATCGGTACAGTGCAACCGAAACCGATCCACTCGCCGCGTGCGGTTATTGACTATTACACTGACGGTTAACGGCTGTCCTGGTATGGCGATCGCTGGTTCAGTTGATGTGGTGTGTGGTATCAGGCTAAAAGTGGGATCATCGAGTTGCACCGCTGACGCTAATTGTGGGAGTACCTGAAGATTAGCTTGGTGGTGGATGGGGGTATCTTCTGGGTAGTGTAATGGTGCATCTACAACGAGCAAGTAACTATAAATTCCGGGAGTCGCCTGGGGGGGAATAGGACATTCAAAGACTACTTCGGCACTTTGCTGAGGACTTAGGGCTAATCGTTGTTGAGGCGTGCGACACCATTCCCATACTGATGCAGAGGTTTGATCAATATAAAGGTCAATAATCGCACCGATAATACCCTGATTAACTACGGTGATATGCAGCTCGAAGGTTTCCCCTGCGGATATAGCAAAATCCCCAGATGGGTTGGCAATTAGGGTTAGGGATTTTCCCAAAGTCGGCAGGTCGGGTTCCAGAACCCCCTCGACGATTTGGTTAGGTTGTTGTCGGCCGTTATATGAAAGTTCTGTACTGCTCATGGCTCAGTCAATCAAGAATAATAGATAATTAATAGTTGTTCTACCTGTGCTAATTACAGAGAGTGGCAGGTTGTTGAATGCGGTGAAGGTTAACTTGGTGATCTCTACTTCCTGTGATCATGTGGAGGTAGGAGCCAATGGCAATCATATCTAGACTGTTTTTTGGGTAACGCGATCGCGCGATCGCCTCACCCGCGAGATGTTGGGTAGATCGCTCTCCAGAGCGCTGCAATGGCCACAGCATAACCTCTCCGTCATCTCCGGTACTGGCTAAATAGCAGCCATTAGCCGTCAAAGCTAGAGAACGGATGGGCTGGCCCCCGTGAGCTTGCCACTGATCTATAATTTGACAAGTGGCGGACTGGTTGGTTAAGCATTCTCTGAGATTCCAGAGACTGATGGAACCGCGATCGTCTGCTGTAGCCAGCAAAAAAGGTTGATCTGCTGCTGTAGCTAGAGAGGTGATGTATTCATCTTGTCCCCCTGCTGGGTAGGGAACAGTTCGCAACCCTTCATTACCGCCGGTGGTATCCCAAAGCACCAATTGGTTATAGCGACCAGCGATCGCCAGAGTTTCCTGTCGTGGCCCTACGGGGGCGATATCATAAATAGCGAAATCAAATTCCTGAATTAACTGAGGTTCCTCAACATTAGTGAGATTTACCGTGGGTCCCACATACCATTGCAAGATTAAACCGCTGCCGTGGGCGCTGAATAAATACTGGGAATTTTGACTATAAGCCAAAGCCATGACCCGATCATCCCGGCGATAGGACAGGGAGCGCCGGGGGCTGTCAGTGGAGCGGAGCAAGTCCCAAATCTGAATTTCGCCGTTTTCCAACCCCACAGCCACCTGATCATTATCCACAGGGCGATACAAACCTGTGCGCCCCGCTTTCCCCAAATTCCGCAACCAACCGTTATGTCGCAGTCTATTTCCCTGAACCCGCCACCCCCGCAGAGTCTGGTCATTGGAGGTGCTAATCGCCATATCCCCCAAACCGTTAAACCTAACCACATTGACGGGAGCAGTATGGTAGTTAAGCCGGAAAGCAGCATACAAAAACCACCAAATACCACCTAAAATCAGTAGTGCGATCGCCACCTGTAACCACCGGGGAATAATGGGTAACAGTCTCAACTCCAGAATTGGCAATGGTTGTGGATGCTCACTGTCGGAACCATAATCCTCTGAAGGTCTGGTCGTCGTCAATTCATCAATTCCCCCTACCCTAGGGGAAATTTTGGTTTCTAACCTTTGGAGTGGGTCGGTTAACTCCCCTGTAGGTCTGACCGCCAGAGAACCAGCCCCCACTTTGCCTTCCCAGCCTACTTCAATGGTCTGTGTTCGACCCAAACCCCACCAAGGTCGTTTGCTATAGGCGAGAAGTTCCACAGTTTGGATTTCTCCAGGCTCCAAACTTACCTGTTCGGGAATAATCGAAAACTCATTGATAATCGGATCTTGGGTCTGGGGATTGTTGATAATTTCTACGGTTCCCCCTTGGGGATAATTAGAATTATTGGTAAATTCCAATTGGTAAACTGCGGGATCTATACCCCACTGAGGTAGCCATGGCCGAAGTGCTGGTTGTCGTTGCTGTTTAGGAAAAGCGTCAAATTCTAAGGTTCCTGTGGGTAAAACCTCTATACTGCCAGTACAGGAGGCTTCTGTGGTTGTCCTCGCGCTCAACTGACTGAGGCTTGAACCGGCCCCTACGGGTGAATTATGGTTAGCTGAAACACACCTAATGGTAAAGGGATAGACTCCCGCTAGAGCTTGTAAAATTTCGGGAACTTTGCAGGTAAAGGAGTAATTCTGACTCTGCTGGGGGGGAAGGTTGAGGGGGGTTTGATTATCCAACAGCAACCATTCCCGCTTAGGGCTAATAACCGATAAAATTAGAGCGATCGCCTTTTGACTGTTATTGTGGATACCGACTAAAATTTCCACTTCGTTATTGGGCAGAGTCTGAATGTGGCTGGTGGGGAGTTCCACTCGAAAGGGACATTCTCCCAATCCCTGCATAACATTCAGCCTGAGAATGTGACGTTCTTCCTTCCCAAGTTCGAGGGAAAATACTTTCACTGTGAGATTAACTAACCCCACAAATCCGGGAATTGGCGATCGTAGCACTTTTACCTGAAACTTGGTTTGGTCCCCTGGTGGTTTTTTGCTACAGACTTCCGGTGTAACTTGATACCAAAGCCATTGGCGATCGGATTCGACTCCTGCGGCTGATATCTCTAGTTGAAAGCTACTCATGAATTGACTGTCATTGATCACCACCACATCAAATGTAGTACCCTCTCCAGAAGGGTCTAGGGTTAATTCCTTAGTAGAGATATCTGTGTTCATGATTCACGTTATCAGGTCGCTAGAAGAATTGATAATTGCTGGTCGTACTGCTACACGCGGTTTTGTCTAGCCTGTCTGGCTCGCTCCATCAATTCCTGAAAGCGCACAGTAGGATCAAGGTTTTGATGGCTCGCGCGTCGCCATTGTTCTTGCTGGCGATGCAATTCCACTAACTCCTCGCTCATGCTTTTCTCACGAGCCTGGACAATTGCTGCCATTTCCACAAAGGCTTGACCCAATTCGGCCATTTCATCAGAGCGCGAAATAGTAGATTCAAGCATTTCTGGGTCGAAGGAATTAGCTTTGATAGCTTTCGCTCCCGCGTGTAGATTATCGATGGGTTTGATAATCCACCAAGAGGCGATCCCCCCCAGTGTAATCGCTACCACCGTCACACCCAAGCCGATAATCATCGTAAACCGAAGGTTGTTATAAATCAGTTCCATAAAATCGGATTCGGGAATCACCACAACAATTAGCCAATCCAAACCCATACTTTCCATGGGAGTCACCTGTAGCAATTGGCGTTCACGATTCAATCGAAAGCGAGAGGAAATCGGTTGTTGAATTTGGTTCAGGCTTAACTCAGTATCGAGTAAGTGTTGGACTGTAGAGCGGATCACCGGTTCTTGACTTTCGAGGGCGAGTAATCGTCGTTGTTGACCATTTTCATTCAAAAAGGGTTGTTCGTCTGTAGAACTGGCTACTAAATTTCCGGCGCGATCCATAATAAATGCGATACCCTGGGGGCTGATTTCCAAACTTCTCAAAAAATTGCTGAGGTCTTTCAAGCCCAAGTCGATACCCACAACTCCCATAGTATCACCTCCAGGACTTTTAACTGGAATTGTTGAGGTCATTCCTAGTTCTAATGTGGAGCCAAAAATATAAATGGGACTCCAACTTATTTCACCGATTTCTAGAGATGATCTGTACCAAGGGCGCTGTCTAGCATCGTACTGGGCTTCTAAGGTTCTGATTTTTTCGGCACGAACTCCGGCTGAATCAAGCTGATAAACACTTCGACCGGCAGCTTCGGCGGCATTTCCAATAACCAATGCTTGGGTTCCATCAGGCTGCTTTTGAACACCGAGAAAATCCCCGGTTTCAGTTCCTAGATAAATGTAATATAACCCATCGATCGCATCAACCTGATCATGAAAATAGCGGGTTAATAGTTCCCGATTATTGATATCAATTAAGTTATTTTCAATCGTGATCAGGTTTATGGTATTTACTATTTCTGGAACTTTCAGGTAGTTATCTATGTGTTTTTCAATGGAATTTATCGATTTTTGGCTCAATTCTGACATGAGACTATTGACAGCTTTTCTGCCACTATAAAAAGCTAAAACTCCTGTGGTAATGGTAGCCCAAAGCAAGGGTAATACTACTAATGCGGGAATGAAATGTCGGATAGAAATAATTTTTTTCATGGCTTTTCTTGGGGTTAAATTACTAGCTAATTGCATTTCTTTGACTGTTGGACAAATGATAATTTTCCGAGGCAAAATTAAGAATATTAATCCCTAATTCTTGGGCGCTGCGGATGGTTTCTCGGGATAATCCCTGATGACTATTTAACCCCCAACCCGAAGACAGACAGCCTATGGATATAATAATTTTGCCCCAATTTATCAGTCGGGTTGGCTCTCCATTAATTATTGGTAATTCATCAAATAAAAACGGATGGATTTTAATCGGGTCTTGAGCCGATATGGTTGCCATACTCGATATATTAATCCCCAGATATTGATGGGCTATATTTTGCAGAGGCTCTAAGGAGGATTCTAGGCGGTTTTGAAGTTCGGATTCACAGATAGTTAATTCTGAGGATAATTCCCTTCTGAATTCGGAAACTTGGGCAAATTGAATATCATTCAGAGCCTGTTTAAGTTCGCCGATCGCTGAATTAATATCAGCAATATTGACTTCGACCGATGAGGCTTCAATCAACAGTATGGTGCCTCTATCGCTGTAATATTTGAGATGATTGTATTCTGTTTCTCCCCAAGACAGCATCTGAGAATATCTCATATATAGCAAGCTATAGTCTCGCGGAATATCAGCCACCTGGGAAGTTAAGGTGATTTCTTCAACTGGTTCAGCATCCATAGTCATCGGTGCTAAAACTGAAAGCGATCGCAATAGATAAAATAGATTCTCCCCTACATAAAAATCTTCAGCAGTACCCTGTAAAACCCCTACCCGTATCCGAGTTTTTTGGGAGCGCGGTCGGACTCGCACCCGGTATCGTAAATCCAACTCATTTACATCAGGAGAAAAAACATCTGTGGCGGGTCTAATTTCGGTTAAATTAGCAGAAATAGCGATCCGACACAGTTCGATTTCCTGGGCTGAGGGGGGGGTATTTTTTTCATCGATCCTAAAACTTTCTGGCACCAATACTTGCTCTGACGCACGGTAGAGGGTTTCCGGATCCACATAGCGGAGAACTAAATAAACAGTAATTGGTTCTGTCCGACACTCGGAGCTAATCCGAAACTCGATAGGGCGATCGACAATAATCGGATTTCCGGTCAAATCGATGGCAATTCCCGGTTGAATTTGCACCCAGCGATTATCTCGATATTGGGCAGATATACTCTCTGGAGCATCGATTACACACACCCCTAACCCCCTAACTATCCCCGGTTGGTAAAGAGATTGATAATGGAGATTTTGTCGCGCTCGGTGGTATTCGTGCGATTGTCGCCAACGCTGGGCATTTAACAGCAATCCATCGTCAACTATCAAACGTTGGAGGGGATAAATTTCTGGCGGCGGGTAATCAGAGGAATTTCTCTCAGTGATGATCATATATTATTGTCCGAATCTATTTTTAGGTCATAAGTGCAGAAGGCTGGTGTCTGTGCTTCAATAACAGTGCGAACCAATTTTTCGTCAATAGTATCAGGATCGCACAGCAGTCGGACTTGAAAGTGAAAAGGTTTGCCACCGCCTAAAATGGTATCTATACCCAGATAGGAGCTGCCCATGACCGCCCCCTGGGTAAAGTTTTCCAGAATTGAAATGTGTTTGGACGCTTCCGGCAAATCTTCATCAAGAGGTAAACCAGTTACGAGGTGTAGGTAAAACCGCAGCCCCCGCCTAGTTCCCGAAGCACGATAAATCTCTAAAGCGTGGCGAATTAAACGGCGTTGCTGTTGGAGACTCAGAGTTGGGATGTTCTGCCAACCAACCCAGTGGGCTAAAAATGGCAACATACTTTCAGGGGCGGTGAGGGGATCTAGGTAGGCCCAGAGATGGCTGAATATTTGCAAATCTGGGTCGAGAGTGGTTTCAATAATTTTCAGGAATCGACCGACCAAATCGATTTCCCGATAAATTTGCGGTAGTAGGTTGATATATGGCGATCGCGGTCGCACAAATAGGTCAAACTCGATAAATTCCAAAAGTGGCTCATTGGTGTCCGACTGGTTATTAACATAACTGCCATAAACATTAAAGCGACCAGAATAGTTGAGTTGCAGTCCCTCGGTATTCATAGAAAGCTCCTCTGTCTCGAAAAAATTGCGATCGACTCCAAAAGAGAGAACTACTGACCGCCGTTCTCCGGGTGACAGCACGGCTTCGGGAAATTCACTCCTACCCCAGTGGTGGGGAAAATTCCCCGACAAGCTACAGGTGAGATGTAATGGCTGGGTATCTAAGTTTTCCAGGTCAATGACGATTTGGCTGGTTTCTCCAGGAATGAGTTGGATCGCGGGACTTGCTGGTTCCAGTTGAGAGAAAGTACCATTAAATTCAGATAACTGAGCGGGTTCTGTTTCGGGAAAGTCGATCGAGACAATATCTAATAGGACAGATTGTTGATCAGGAACTAGGGCCATAATTCAGATAGCATCTTAATAGATAATATTGATAATGTGACTCCAACCCCCTGCCACATCAGACCAGGAACAGATAGTGCCGTTAGAACCAGGGTCAATGATGGCTGTAGGTTGTCCCCGCACCCACCGCCCGCCCTGACGGCGGATCGGAAAGAGTTGCACAGCCCCCAAGCTGATCACAGTAGGAAATTGCTGTAGTAGGGCGATGATATCGGCTGTATACAGGGGCTGACCGAATGGCCAACCTTGGGATTGAGCGCCGCCAATGATGGGGTTAAGGAACCGATACAGAGCTATTTGCAATTGCGATCGCATCTCTTCCCGGGCGTTGGGGTTGTTGTATTGCGCTCCGATAGTGATTTCGGCGGCGACGACGACTCCCACATACTCTGGTTCGCGACATTTTACTTGTATCCCCAGCAGGCGACGTTCATCAAGGTAGCTGAGAACCTGGCGATTGAGTTCGGAACTGATGGCTAATTCATCGGGAGAAATGCCGACTCCTTGTTCGATACCTAGCAAACTGGTGCGGGGTATCAACAGCAATTCAACGGTTCCCGCTTCCCCAGGACTTGCCCTGAGACAGCGAGAGCGGGCGATCGCTCCTTGTCCTGCTACTATTGCTAGGGTTTCAAAGTCTTCGGGGGTGACAGCGCGATCGCGGGTTCGCAACATTTGGGGGACGCGAATGGCGGCCATCTCCAAGGATTCGGCATCGGAACCAGATCGGGCTGGAATATGGTTGACCACAGCCCCGACGTAGGGTACAGCAGTTTTCATCACGGTGATGGTTCCGGGTTGGACGTTCCCCTTGACTCCTCCTCCGGTACGATAGCGAACCATTTGCACAGCGGCTCCGGCTGGGGGTATAGCACCATACTGTCGCTTTTGATGGTCGGCGGGTAAAACTGCCCTAGAGTTGCCTGTGGTTTGCCACAGAGCGCGATACTCGGTTTCTCGCACTAGTTGAGTCGGTTCGCTCACCTGGGGTCCAAATTGTACTATTCCGGTTAGGGAGTCGATCACATAGTGGCGATCGTCCGGTCGGGAATTGGAAAAGTCCGGGACTTCTTCCCAAGTTTGAGGTAGTTCTCCGGTCGGGGTAACAGTTAGGTATTCTCCGGGGAGGCGAGCCAGCACCGGGGTGCGTTGGAGTCGGTATGCTAGGCCTGGAGTCCCGTCGCTCACTCCTAGTAATTCGTCGCTGATTACTTGACACTGGGTGGCTATGGTGCTTCCTCCGACCGCACGGGAACTGATGCCGACAATGCGGGGGGATGCACTATAAGGGGATTCGTCAGGGGTGGGTTCTGTGTAGACGCAGCGCAGCCAGCGACCTTGATAGGCGGTGAACTGGGCGACGGGAAATTCTACGGGTAAATGCAAAATAATATCTGATCCGCCTTGGGGGTTTCGACCCTGTTTGACTACATCTTGAAAACTGAAGCCTTGGCTTTCGTCGTCTGCTTCTGTCAGTAGGACTGATTGCCAGTATCTCCCATTCCAGGCTTCCCAACGACGAGGGGGATGGTCGGGGTTTATCCCTGTGGGCGTGGCTGCTTGGCCTCTGACTGAGAGAGCGATGACGTTGCCTTCAATGGTACTGTCAGGGTGAAAGACTAGGTAAAAACATTGCCCTGGTTCGGGGCGATCGCTAAACAACGACAGTTCTGGGCCAGACCATGTGCCATCTTCTGTCCTCGTCCACCAGTTCGTTAACCGATCGCGCAACATTTTTGGGGTCTCTTCTGGGGTTTCAGCGTGCAGAATGTGTCCGATCAGGGGTCTGCCAATAACTAACGGGCGAGCCGTACTAAATACGATTGATTCCGCATCAGGTAGCCTAGTGGTCGCTATTTCGATGCCTTCGGGGATGGTATAGGCTTCGGGAAGATCTGATACCAGATAAAAGGTGATTTCCGTTTGGGCGGGGTTGGGAGGCTGTAGGCGAATTCCTAGCAGTTCTAAAAATAGGACGTAGTTTCGCCTGGGAAGCTGGTTGAAGCGACTCAGCATCTGGTCCATCAACCATGCAAACAGTTCCAGCAAGGTTATCCCTGGATCGCTGGGGTTGTAGTTACTCCACTCGGGACAATAGCGAGGGATTCTTAACAAGCATTCTTGCAGCAGATCCTCATAGGTCCGATCATCTAGGCTGGCTTTGGGAAGGTTGGGTAAAAAGTTGAATACCATGGCAGCTTATTCCGGCTCTTTTTGCAGATAGAAAGGATAGACTAGGCTCCTCTTATCTTCACTGGGTTTGAGACTATAGTTAATCACTAAATCTACTCTCCCACCATCGGGGTCGGGAATCGCTTCTACGTCTCTCAGCATGATGCGCGGTTCCCACTGTTCTAAGGCTTCTTGCACGAAGATTCGCATTAACATCAGGGTTTCCGAGTTGATTGGTGCAAAGCTGAGTTCCCACAAACGACAGCCGAACTCTGGCCGGTTGACTCGCTCCCCAATATTGGTCATCAAAATTAGTAAGATCGACTCTCGGACGTTGCGATCGCCTGCACTCAAAGCCCAATTGCCTTGCTGATTTACGAACAGTGGAAAAGCCAATCCTTGACCTATATGCGCCGGGAAACGGGGTTGATTAATCATCTGAATTGTCTCAAATTCCTGGGGTCAATGTTTTCGGGGTTAATAGTTTTTAAAAGTAGAGTATATTCAAGTGGCTTTCAATCGCCTATTAAGTTATGATAATCCTAAAATACGGCAATTGATGAATCGTCAAATTTCCTGGTTTTAACCACCAGGCAGTTTGATAACTGATTCCTGCTTCTTTTCTGGGTTCTGACAGTTCCCGCGTCCGTATGTTATCAGATATGACTATATCTGAACTATATCCTTATTGAAACTTTACAACACCACAGCATAGAGGCTTATAGTCCCAGGGGCTACAAATTTTGAGCCTGTACAGCCTTAAATTCCCCCCAGGTCCACTTGAACGCCTCAGCTATAATATCGCTGGGTGGTTTTGGTTTGTGGTGTATCGTGTTTCCAGATGAAATCAGCTATATTTGTGGGTAGACTGTCTTGGTGGGGAGATTGAAATAAAACCGATCGCTGAACGATATTGGCATCAGCTAATCGTCTTTCCACGCGGGAGGGGATGCCATAGTTGTAGACTACATGACCCTTTCCGACAATAACTACCACGGTAAAGTCTGGGTTAGCTTGGACAAAATTGGCGATCGCATCAGCCATCGTTTCATCCCAAAGAACTTGGGCTTCCACAAAGCGATCGAACCCGCCCTCACTGCCTTGATGTTGGTGTTGCCTATAGACATTGTAGAGCATTTGCCGATAGTTTTCATTATCCGTCTTGATTTCCTCAATGGGGGGAATGTAGCGTTTGTGTTCAGTTTGTAGGCTGGCTAACCCCCCCGCCGCCACTTGTCGCGTCACCTCCGTGGGGGTATTAATGGCTAAAACCGGAAGTTGATTCTCCCGCGCAAATCTAACAATGGGGGCGTAATATTTCCAGGGAAAACCCCAACGTTGCAGATATTCCGTGTCCCGGACCAGTTGGGTTTCTGAGATCTCCCCCGCTAAATATTGATCTATCACTGACTGATAGGGACGCTGGAACATTTCCATGGCGATCGCTATTTGGGGATTGTGCTGATGCAATATTTGCAAAATCTCGAATTGGGCTTGATGGTCCAGGGTGTTGTCGTGGGTTTCCCCCAGATAGATGATGTTAGCCGTTTTGAGAGATTCTAAAATCTTTTGGCGATCGGACGAACTGACAGAAGCCGCGCGCGGAAACTCTGCTAAAGCCGGGGAGGATGGATACATAGTTGATAGTAGGGGAAACACCAAAAACAGTCCCAGGGAACAGGTGCAGAATCGAGTAATCAGTTGGACTTTCAGGATATTATGCTTTTTATACATTTTTTGGATGTGGTAAGTGCATATAAACAAAAAATCTGTAGCCTAGGCTACAAAATTACCAAAAATAAAGACTTAGGCTGAGTTTATGGTATTTAATAAATAGTGTAGCAATAGATTTTCGTCATTTCGATAATCTTGACATAAGTATAACTCCCCATTTTCAACTGATAAGTTGCGGTTTGGGGAGTCAGTTTGTCTTCACATATAAACAGAATAAATTTTCATCAAAATACCCTGTTATCAATGGTTACCTTTTTTGGTGATATCTACCATTTTTATGAATATCACTAATGGGGTGGTTAGCGCGCAATGCAGCCATAAGCTGAGGTTTGACGGCTTTCACCCACTGGTCAAAGTCAAAATTTTGATCATGGTTAGAATTAGGGAGAGTCGTGTGGTTGCGGTCAGTGCGGGTGGTACTCATAGGGATAGCTTATCAAGAGAAAAGATTGACTTATAATTAGCCTAGCGATATATCCCCAAATATTCAATACTAAATGCAAAACTTAACCCAAAATTAATCTGTGAAGAGTGGTAAGGATGGGTTGTAGCCGGGGGGACTAGGAGGAGTGAGCCGGGGTCAGGTGAGATTTCCTGGTTGATATGCGCCACCAATTTTGATAATTTGATAGGCTAACTAAATAGTGTTAGGAACCTGTAAAGAAGTGGATATTGTAATTGGGCGTGGCAAAAAGGCTCGTCGAGCATACGGAATTGATGAAATTGCCCTAGTTCCTGGCCATCGAACCCTTGATCCAAGTTTAGCGGATACCAGTTGGACTATTGGCAATATTAACCGAGAAATTCCGATTATTGCTAGTGCCATGGATAGCGTGGTAGACGTGAATATGGCGGTGAAACTGAGCCAAATCGGTGCGTTGGGGGTTCTGAACTTAGAGGGTATCCAGACCCGTTATGAAGATCCCAACCCGATTTTAGATCGGATTGCCTCGGTGGGAAAAACGGAGTTTGTGACCTTGATGCAAGAACTCTATGCTGAACCGATTAAGCCGGAACTGATTAAAAAACGGATTGCCGAAATTAAGGCTCAGGGCGGTATTGCGGCGGTTAGTGCTACTCCAGCCGGAGCCAGTAAATATGGCGGTACTGTTGCTGAAGCGGGAGCAGACTTATTTTTTGTACAAGCTACGGTGGTTTCAACGGCTTTTCTGTCCCCGGAATCGGTGACTCCCTTAGATTTGGCTCAGTTTTGTGCAAATATGCCTATCCCGGTGATTTTAGGTAACTGTGTCACATTAGAGGTGGCGCTCAACCTAATGAAAGCCGGAGCGGCGGGAATATTGGTAGGTATTGGACCGGGTGCGGCTTGTACTTCTCGTGGTGTGTTAGGGGTGGGAGTTCCCCAGGCGACGGCGGTGGCTGATTGTGCTGCGGCTCGTGATGATTTTTATCAGGAAACTGGGCGTTATGTTTCTGTGATTGCTGATGGAGGATTAATTACTGGGGGCGATATCTGTAAGTGTATTGCTTGCGGTGCTGATGGTGTGATGATTGGCTCTCCCTTTGCTCGTGCTGAAGAATCTCCAGGACGGGGATTTCACTGGGGTATGGCTACTCCTAGTCCTGTGCTTCCCAGGGGAACACGGATTCAGGTGGGTTCTACGGGAACATTAGAGCAAATTCTCCGGGGTCCGGCTCAGTTGGATGATGGGACACACAACCTGCTGGGAGCTTTAAAAACGAGTATGGGAACTTTGGGAGCGAAGACTATCAAAGAAATGCAGCAGGTAGAGGTGGTGATTGCTCCCTCGCTGTTGACTGAGGGTAAGGTCTATCAAAAGGCACAACAATTGGGAATGGGTAAGTAGCAATTATTGGGCTTTCTGTACCCGACTGGCTGATTTTTCCGGGGGGTGGTCTGATTAAGTATCGTAAAATTTAGTGTTACCCACTGGAATTATTTGCGAAAAAGTGCCACAATAGAAGTGGCGGAGACAAATGTTTCCGTTCACTCCTCACACCACACTCCGCCTGGACCTACGGTTCGGGCGGTTTCTTAATTGGGTAATCGTTTAGGTTAGCCAAAATTTTTGGCGATCGCCTGATATGATTAACTTCGATATGCTGTAGTCTTTTGTACAGCCTGGTATCAGAACCATCGGGACAAAATTGCTAATTCTGCCCCAGTTGGTTTGGTGGTAGAATGATTTACGATTTAGATTAAGGATTGGAAGGAATGTCAACAGCCGTAGAAGTTACTGATAGCACCTTTGAGCAGGATGTACTGGAAAGCGAACTTCCGGTGCTGGTGGATTTCTGGGCTCCCTGGTGTGGCCCGTGTCGCATGGTCGCCCCTGTAGTTGAGGAAATTGCAGAGCAGTACGATGGACAGATTAAAGTTGTTAAGCTCAATACCGATGAAAATCCCCAGGTAGCAAGCCAATATGGAATTCGCAGTATTCCCACATTAATGATCTTTAAAGGCGGCCAGAAGGTCGATATGGTGGTGGGAGCGGTTCCTAAAAGTACCCTTGCTAATACATTAGAAAAGTACCTTTAAACCATGGGCTAGACCCGAAACTTGAGATTAAGGGCTTTATATGTGATAGGCTCCCAAAGAATCAGGTTTGAGCGGGATTAAAGGTTCTCCAACCTATCTCGACCCCTAATTAATGCGCGTAAGGTGTTACGGAAATTTCCCGCCATGAGGCAAACTATCCCTATCCTACCTGCACCATTAGTCAAGGCGGCGGGAGTGTCAATAAATAAAAAGCCTGTCTGTCAGGTCCAAGGTGGAGAGTCGGCAAGCGGGTTGTCCCGCCTGCCCCTTTTCCTGGAATTTTCAGCTATGATTGGTGGAATTTTGTAGATAGATAGCCCGGTCAAACTGCGAATATAGGGCGAATTGTTGTCAGTTGTTCTGATTTTATGAATGCTTCTGGAAATGGAGATACGCTGGCATCTCTCAAGAGAGAGATTAACGAACTCATTGATGAGCTACCGGAATTAAAGCACGAAAAATGGATTTTGCGATCGCTTTCTAGCCTGGTGCGTATAGCACAATCGGAGATTGAGTCCTTGGACTGGAAAATTCTCTCGGCTGCTGTGTTGGATATGGAACAGGGATTTGAGATTTTTTATCCTTATCGCCATGTTCGCAAAATCTGCATTTTTGGTTCGGCGAGAACTTCACCAAAAGCCCCAGAATATGATATGGCGGTAGAGTTAGCGCGTTCGATGACTCAGCAGGGATTTATGGTGCTAACAGGCGCTGGCGGCGGAATTATGGAAGCGGCTAATTTGGGCGCGGGTGCAGAGCGATCGTTTGGTTTAAATATCAAACTCCCCTTTGAGCAGTTTTCTAATCCCTACATTGAGGGAGATCCTAAGCTGATTAAGTTTAAGTATTTTTTCACCCGCAAATTGTTTTTTCTGCGCGAAAGTGACGCTTTGGCTATGTTTCCGGGTGGTTTTGGCACTTTGGACGAAACTTTTGAGGGTTTGACTTTGGCTCAAACGGGAAAGTTTGGCCCGGCTCCGGTGATTTTGATTGACCATCCGGGGGGAGATTATTGGTATGATTGGCAAGAATTTGTCAGAAAACAGCTTTTGCGACGGGGTTTGATTTCCCAGGATGACCCTAGTATCTACACGATTACAGATAGTTTGGCTGTAGCAGAGGCGGCGATCGCTGATTTTTACCAGGTGTATCACTCTAGTCGCTATGTGGGGGATTTATTTGTGATGCGCCTAAATTGTGAACTGAGTGATGAACAGGTAGAATATCTTAATCAAGATTTTCAGGATATTCTCTCGCGGGGACGCATAGAAAAAAGCCCCGCCCTTCCCAAGGAATTAGGAGATGAAACGGAACATCTACCCCGCTTAGTTTTTTATTTTAATCAACGGGACGTGGGGCGTTTATATCTTATGATTGCTGCTATCAATAAGATGGGGCAAAATTTACCAGGTGCATCTCATCCTGAACAGAAGTAGTCAGGGGAGGCCAAGAAAAACTAATTCCCAAATCGATATCCTTTTCCATAGACAGTGTGGACGAGGGGGACTTCGTTGGGTAGTTCGATTTTGCGCCGCAGGAGGCGAATTTGAGCGGCTAGGACGTTGCTGCTGGGTTTTTTATCTGTTTCTCCCCATAGGTGTTGGTGAATTTCGGTGTGGGTGAGGAGTTGTCCGGGGTGGCGCATGAGATACTCTAGTAATTGGCTTTCCTTTTCTGATAATTCGATCGCTCTTTGTCCACGATAGGCTAATTGAGTTTCACAATCGAATTGCAGATCACCGAATTCTAGGCGGTTAGAGGTGACTGCGACATCTAAAATAGGAGGGCGACGCAATAGCGCCCTGACTCTGGCTAGTAGTTCCCGCAGTTCAAAGGGTTTAACTAAATAGTCGTCTGCGCCTGCGTCTAGTCCTTTTACCCGGTCGTCTAGGGTATCTTTGGCGGTGAGAAATAGTATGGGGGTGCGGTTTTGCTGCGATCGCAATTGGGCGCAAATTTCTAATCCTGATTGATGGGGTAACATCCAATCAAGAATCAATAGGTCATAGTGATGGTTTTGGGCGAGGGTCCCGGCTTGTATACCTTCATAAGCCTTATCGACTGTATAACCTTCTCGACTGAGGGCGCGACTGAGGGAATTGGTTAATTCCACTTCATCATCTACAAGTAGAATCCGCATGAATATTAAGCTAAATTTGTTGACATATTGACGTACTCACGGCGCTAAAGCAGCGGTGATTCTGGGCGACTCATAGCAACTCGCCTCATGGTTTCGGGTCTAGGTCTCCCTGTCAACCCCAAAACAGTACATGGGGAAGGAAGAGGAAAAGGGTCTTTGAGGGCGAGGCTGCAACGGAAAGATTTAATAAGATTGTATCAATATTGTTCCAGTAAGGTTAAGCTAACTCATGGTTAAATAAATTTCCGAAGTTATTATGATTACTGTTGCACTTCCTAAAGGCGCTTTACTGAAAGATAGTATTGGTTTGTTCAAAGGGGTTGGACTGGATTTTAGCGCTTTTCTGGATTCGGCTAATCGCCAATTACAGATTGAAGATCCGACAAAAACGGCTAAGGCTTTGCTGGTACGAGCCCAGGATGTGCCTGTTTATGTAGAATATGGTCAGGCGCAATTGGGGATTGTGGGCTATGATGTTCTGCGGGAAAAAGGTTCTCAGGTGGCTTCTGTGGTTGATCTCCAATTCGGAGGATGTCGGATGTCGGTAGCTGTGAAAAAATCTAGCCCCTATAGTCGTCCGGTCCAACTCCCCCCCCATAGCCGAGTTGCTTCTAAGTTTGTTCACTGTGCGAGTGAATATTTTGAGAGCATTGATTTACCTGTGGAGATTATACCACTTTATGGGTCGGTTGAATTAGGGCCGATTACGGGAATGTCTGAGGCGATCGTGGATTTGGTGTCAACGGGTCGCACGCTACAGGAAAATGGCTTAGTGGAAATTGAGGTGTTGTTTCAAAGTACGGCTCAACTGATTGCTCATCCCCTCAGCTATCGGTTAAATTCTGATGGTTTAAATGAGTTGATTGCACAAGTGCGATCGCAGATTTTGGTAGCTGTCTAATCACTGAGCATTACTCACAGTTTACTCACAGTTTACTCACAGTGCGATCGCATACGTGGGGATGGTTTACGAGGTTGAGTGAATCGTGATTAGTTGTTGAGAAACCCTGACTAACTACCTGGGAGTAACAATAGTGTATTTCCCCCAGGGACTACGGGAGTGCATAGTCAGGGAAAACCATAACCACTGGCGGGTCAGGTTAGTTAAGAAAAACTTAATCTTCACCTGATCAAAAATGTGGTATAAATGATTGTATAAGCCATAGTTTATGGAATCCCTAAAACTACCAACTCCCCACAGGTGTCGGTATTATGGCTATTATTCGGTGCAATATTTATCATGAGGAGTCGTAAAAAATGACTAATGCTCAAGTTGTCCGAGAACAATTAAGCGCCACCGATCCGGCTAGTCCCTCTCTGCGTAATCCAGCCTTACTGACCCGCTACGATGATTATATTATTCAGCCTACCTTTCCCAATGCGAATGTTTCGATCGCTGTAGACGCATTTAATACAATGCAATATGACCCAATTGTGAAAGTTTTTCAACTTGGGCCTAATGATACTGCTCCTTTCCCTGGTCAAAGTCCGATCGCAGCCAATGACGATCGCGCCTTGGGAAACCGGAACGCCACTATTGCGCCAGGTCAGATTGAATTTGGTACAGGTTTAGGGGCACCGAGTACCCTGAGAGCCGATGGGGTTTCCCGGTATTTAGTGCGGGTAACAAGTTATGATCCTCTGCCGGATAATAGCACATTTCCCCCGACGGGAGAACTACCCCAAGACTATCAATTAGCGGTTAGTGTTGATTTAGGAAGTTTAAACCCTCCAGATATTGCTAATGGGGGAATTTTAGGACCTAATGAGTTTGCCGGCCCCGATGTCGATCCTTTGACAGGTGTAGCTAGATTCTGGGATGCTGAGGCGGGTTCCCATATTTTTACGGCTGATCAAATGGAAAAAAACACCTTAGCCAGCAATCCACAAAGATTTGTGAATGAGGGGTTTGAATTTGTATCAGAGGGAGATACAGTCCTACAACGCTTTAGAAACTCCCAGGGTGGTTTTTTCTATGCCAGCAATCCCGGGGAAATTAGTTTTGTGCAAACTCTGCAAGAATGGGTACCGGATGATCCCGGAACTCCGATTCGGGTTTTTTCGTCTCCCGTGCCTGGTGCATTACCCGTATTCAGAGCTTTTAATCTGGATACTAATGGTCATTTCTATACGATTGACCCCAATCAAGCAGCCTTTGCTAATAATTTACCTAATTTCGACGGTCAAGGGGTTTCATTCTATGCGCGACCGATTGCGTAAATGGGGAATGGGGTTCTGCGGAATTAACTATTAACTAAACAGTGGTCATCTTAACTCCCTGCTGCTAGAATTTAGGATAGCAGTAGGGATTTGCTATGAACAGGGGGGTTAATCAGCCCCGGAAAGGGCGATCGCCTTTTGACAAAATCCATAGCAGTGAGACCATTAGAATAATTAGCACTGATGAAAAAAATTATATTAGGATTAATAGTCTTTGCTTTAGTGATGATCACTCCAGCATTAGCAGAACAGCCTTTATTTGTAGCGTATCCTCCTAACCAACATAGGACTATATCGGATCGCATTTTTCTAATTGGCACCGCCGCCCCCCATGGTGAGGTATTAATCAATGGTCAAGTTATCGATCGCAGTCAAGGGGGACATTTCGCCCCCACTTTTCCTCTGGAATTAGGGGAAAATGAATTTATCCTCCGCCACGGTGATCAGGAAATTCGCCGCACTATTACCCGCCTTTCTAATCAACCACCTATCCCCGATGGAATAGCGTTTGTGCCGGAATCCTTGACCCCTTCTAGCCCCATTTCCCGACTGCCAGGGGAAATTCTTTGTTTTAGTGCGATCGCACCTCCTAACGCCGAAGTTTCCGTGGATATTGGGGGGGAAACTATCCCGCTATTTAAGCAAACTGAAAGTCGGCAACTTCCTGATAATAAGGCGGTTTTGACTGGCACCAACGAACCTATAAATATAGGGGGAAAGTTCGGGGGATGCGCCACTATTTCCCCAGATACTGATTTTGCTAATAATCGGAAGGCGATCGATTTAGGTCAACCCCGATATCAACTTATTCTCAATGGTGAAACCGTCACGCAAACAGCCACCGGAACCGTGTCTATTTTGTCTCCGACTCAATTTGAAATCGCCGAAGTAATTGTCGATGCAGGGGTCGCCAGAACCGGACCTAGCACTACTTATTCCCGTCTAACTCCGCTTCCCAAAGGAACCCGGTCGCGCATTACTGGTAGGGATGGAGATTATTTACGTCTGGACTATGGCGGATGGATAAAAGCGGATGAAACCCGGATTTTCTCCGGTTCTATTCCTCCTAATTCCATGATTCGCAGCGCTAGTGCGCGCCGAGATGGACAATGGACTAAGGTTTATTTTCCTTTACAAGTTCCGGTTCCGATTAGTATTAAACAGGGCGATCGAACTTTAACTATTACTCTGCATAATACAACTGCCCAAACTGATACTATCCGCTTTGATGATAACCCATTAATTGAACGGATGGACTGGCAACCTGTTCTCTCACCCATGGGAGAAACTCAAGCAGCGGTTGAATATACTTTCCATTTTAGAACTTCTCAGCAGTGGGGATATGAAGTTAATTATGCTGGCACAACTTTGGTTTTATCCCTTAAACATCCCCCCGAATTGGGTGCGTTAGATGATCAGAGTTTTCTGGCATCTATTCGCCGGGGAAGACCTCTAACCGGGGTGAAAATTTTACTAGACCCCGGACATGGTAGTGATGAGGATTTAGGCGCGAGAGGACCGACAGGATACCCGGAAAAAGATGTCGCTTTGATCATGTCTTCTCTGTTGCAAAGTGAGTTAATTAAACGGGGTGCAACGGTGTTTATGACCCGCGAGGGTGATGATGATTTATGGCCTCATGAACGGGTGGAAATGATTAATCAACAAAAGCCGGATCTGGCTTTTTCGATTCATTATAATGCCTTACCGGATAATGGAGATGCCATCAATACCAAGGGAGTTGGGATGTTTTGGTTTCATCCCCAAGCCCACAATTTAGCGGTTTTTCTGCATAATTATTTGGTGGAAAAATTGGATCGACCTTCCTATGGTGTCTTTTGGAATAATCTCGCCCTAACTCGTCCTTCTGTTACCCCTTCGGTATTATTGGAATTAGGGTTTATGATTAATCCCGAAGAGTTTGAATGGATTATTAACCCGGTTGAACAGCGGAAATTAGCGACTACTTTGGCTGATGCTATTGTGGAATGGGTACACTCTAGGGTAACAGATTCTTAATAATCGAAAACGCAAATAATTAATAATTAATAATTAATAATTAATAATTGTTAATTGTCGGGGCGGGTTCTGCCAGTTTCTCGTTTGCCTAGGAGAGGATTAATAAACCCGCCCTCACCCGGTGATTAATTAATAATTGTTAATTGTCGGGGCGGGTTCTGCTAGTTTATCGTTTCCCAACCGGAGGATTAATCAACTCGCCCTCACCCGGTGATTAATTAATAATTGATAATTGTCGGGGGGTTCTGCTAGTTTATCGCCTCCCAACCGGAGGATTAATCAACCCGCCCCCAGCCAGTGATTAATTAATAATTGATAATTGTAGGGGCGGGTTCTGCTAGTTTATCGCCTCCCAACCGGAGGATTAATCAACCCGCCCCCAGCCAGTGATTAATTAATAATTGATAATTGTAGGGGCGGGTTCTGCCAGTTTATCGCCTCCCAACCGGAGGATTAATAAACCCGCCCCCAGCCAGTGATTAATTAATAATTGATAATTGTAGGGGCGGGTTCTGCCAGTTTCTCGTCTCGCCACCAGAGAATTAATAAACCCGCCCCCAGCCAGTGATTAATTAATAATTGATAATTGTAGGGGCGGGTTCTGCCAGTTTCTCGTTTGCCTAGGAGAGGATTAATAAACCCGCCCTCACCCGGTGATTAATTAATAATTGATAATTGTAGGGGCGGGTTCTGCCAGTTTCTCGTCTCGCCACCAGAGAATTAATAAACCCGCCCCCAGCCAGTGATTAATTAATAATTGATAATTGTCGGGGGGTTCTGCTAGTTTATCGCCTCCCAACCAGAGAATTAATAAACCCGCCCCCAGCCAGTGATTAATTAATAATTGATAATTGTCGGGGGGTTCTGCTAGTTTATCGCCTCCCAACCGGAGGATTAATCAACTCGCCCTCACCCGGTGATTAATTAATAATTGATAATTGTCGGGGCGGGTTCTGCCAGTTTCTCGTCTCGCCACCAGAGGATTAATAAACCCGCCCCCACCCGGTGATTAATTAATAATTGATAATTGTAGGGGCGGGTTCTGCCAGTTTCTCGTCTCGCCACCGGAGGATTAATAAACCCGCCCTCAGCCAGTGATTAATTAATAATTGATAATTGTAGGGGCGGGTTCTGCCAGTTTCTCGTCTCGCCACCGGAGGATTAATAAACTCGCCCCCAGCCAGTGATTAATTAATAATTGTTAATTGTCGGGGGGTTCTGCTAGTTTCTCGTTTCCCAACCGGAGGATTAATAAACTCGCCCTTTGGGGAGAGAGGGATAATGGCGTGGGGTGTAAATCCACTGCTGGTTTTGGTTTTGGTTAATGATGCGAGTTTGGCTGTTTCCAATTAAAATTATGGTTCGCATATCGGCATCTTGAGCGGTTAATTGTTCGAGTATTTTGACGGTGACGGTTTCTCCTTTTCTGCCTAAATTTCGGGCTAAGATAATGGGAGTTTGGGGAGACCTCCACTTTAATAATATCTGTTTTGCTTGGTCAAGTTGCCAGGTTCTTTGTTGAGAAACAGGGTTATAAAATGCCATGGCTAAATCGGCTTTGGCGGCTAATTCAATGCGGTTGATAATGACATCCCAGGGTTTGAGAATATCTGATAGGGAAATGACGCAGAAATCGTGTCCTAATGGTGCGCCAACTCTGGCGGCGGCGGCTTGCATGGCGGAAATACCTGGACAGACCTGGATAGCGATCGCCTCCCATTCTGGTTTGGCTTTGGTTTCTAATACTTCAAATACCGCTGAAGCCATGGCGTAAATGCCTGGATCGCCGGAAGAAATTAGCACCACTGAACGCCCTTTAGCGGCTAAATTTAAGGCAGTCTCCGCCCTCTTTAATTCTACCCTATTATCAGATTCATGGCGGATAATTTCGGGTTTTCTTAAAAATTCAACTAGGTCTAAATAGGTTTTATAACCTACCCAATCACTAGCATTTTCTAAGACCTCGCGAACTTGGGGAGATAGCCAATCATGGCTTCCGGGTCCGGTGCCAATTATGGCTAATTTACCGGTGATTTCTGGTGAACTCTCTAACTGATAAATTAAGCGATCGCCCCTAGGCTGAAGAGTGTCTATATCTGCTTTATCTACGATTTCAATAGTCAATTTTCCCTGTTCATCAAAGGGCAATTTACTATTTTGTAACCAGGGTGCATCTCCGAGCAATTTAACTTGTTCTCCCGCCAACAAATCGGAAATAAAGGTTTTGGCATCATCAGGATTAATCAATTGATAACCCTTGGGGGGAGATAATAAAGCCGTTTTAAATCTAATTTCTCCTGTGGTGGTAATAGCTGGAGAAACCTGCAAGAATTGGGCAATTTTACGCGCCAAATCATTAACCCCTTGTAAACCCCCTAAAAGTGGCACGACGGCGCTACCATCTTCAGCCACAGCTAAAACGGGAGGTTCCTGCCATTTATTGATTAATAATGGTGCTAAAGTGCGAATTAAAATCCCCGCCGCACAAATGCCAATAATGGGGGTTCCTGTTTGGAAGAGTTCCCGCACGGTATCCCCAAAATTATCATAGGTTAAATCAGCCGACTGGGTGCGTTTTGGGGAACCATAGATAATCCCATTACCTAGGGCTTTTTGGATGTTCTTAGCCACATCAAGACTATTTTCGGTTAAAACAATAATGGCTGGTTGGTTCATAACTTAGGGGGAATTAAGGGTTAATTCGGGGTTATTTGGGCAGGTTATGACTAGGTACTAAAATTAATGACCAGTAGGTAACTGAGTTATGGTCAACTTCTGTAATGGGGATAATTGCCTGATTTTTCCAAGTAGCGCGTTCGATATATAAAGCCCTTTGTAGTAGTCCTAAATCTGCCAAAATTTGATAAACTTTAGCAAAATGCCGACCTAATTTCATAATGGCGGCTGCATCAGCTACCGAGAGGCGATCGCGTAATATATCCGCCTCTAATGTAGCCGGAAGAATGGTAAAGACATCATTGCGATAAGTTATCGGTACTCCCAACATAGCCGCACTAGCCATCACTGAAGAAATCCCAGGTATGACCTCAATTGAAAACCGCCCTGATAAGCGATTAAAAATGTACATAAACGTACCATAAAGCATCGGATCTCCCAGACACAAAACCGCCACATCTTTCCCCTGGCTGAGATGTTCGGCAATTTTTTCCGCCCCGATATCATAATAAGGCTGTGACGATCGCTGCACACTAAAGGGTAGGGGGATAGGAATTTCGATCTGATCAGGGGAGATAAAATCGGCGACGATCGCCCTAGCTAAAACCTTGCCATTTTCCAAACTGGGATAGGCAATGACGGGAACAGTTGTTAAAATACGATGTGCTTTTAAAGTTAGTAATTCCGGATCTCCCGGACCAATTCCCAACCCATAAAGTCGCCCTAATTTAGTCATAATTCATTTTCCTTTGCTAACGCATTTACTGCCGCCGCTGCGATCGCACTCCCACCGCGCCGCCCATGGAGTGTCATAAATGGAATACCACGGCTATTAGATGCCAATTCAAGTTTCGACTCTGCCGCGCCGACAAAGCCGACCGGAAACCCTAAAATCAGTGCAGGTTTCACTAAACCATCATCCAACATTTCCAGCAGGTGAAAGAGGGCAGTCGGTGCATTACCAATGGCTACCACTGCGCCTTGTAAATTATCCCCCCATAACTCCAATGCTGCCGCCGACCGAGTATTATTAATCTGGCGAGCGATATTAGGGACATCTGGATGATTTAGGGTACAAATAATCGGGTTATTTTTAGGTAAGCGTTTTTTAGTAATTCCCCTAGCCACCATCATGGCATCACAAAAGATGGCTTTTCCCTGTTGTAGTGCCTCCCGTCCGACTTTAACGGCATTTTCTGAGGCTTGTAAATCTCCGACAATATCCGTCATTCCGCAGGCATGAATTAACCTAACTGCTACATGAGATAAATCATCTGATAAACCTTGAAAGTTGGTTTCATCCCGAATTATTCCAAAGGATTTCTGATATATTTGGTTGCCGTCACGCAGGTAGTCTATCATCAGCAAATTTGCAGGTAATTAGTGATTAATTAAGTGGGCGATTTTGGGTCAAAAAATTAGCTAAAAATTCGGGTATTTCGGTAAATACTCCCTCAAAAATTTTTTGTTTTAAGGATTGTTCACCATCCCCAAGATACACTTGGTAGCCTTCGATAGTTTTCCCATTTTGATTAATTGTATGCCCTAAAAGGGTGATTTCTGCGGGACTGGGTTGAGCGCAAAATTTAGGGCAACCAGTTACATGAATATTAATAGGAGTATCTAAATTTAATCGCTGGTGGAGATATTCTGCTAATTGGGAAGCGTGAGTTTGAGTGTGGGTAAGTGATGCGGCACAGCCAGGCTTACCACCACAAGCAGCGATCGCCACTTGATTTGACTCAATTTCCGCGAAGCCTAATAAAGATAGTTTCGGCAATAATTGGCTGATTTGTTGATGGGGAATATCTGGCATTATAATTGTTTGCCAAGGGGTTAATCTTAACTCGGCATTACCAAAGGTTTCTGAAAGTTCTACTAATCCTAACCATTGTTGTGCATTAATTTGTCCTAGGTGTAATGATATCCCAATATAACACAATTCGGCGTTTTTTTGGGGATAAATTCCTAAATGATGATAGGGTTGGCTGGGGGTAGGTTCAGCGGACAATATCGGCAAGGGCTGGGTTAGTTGGCTGTTGACTTGCTGGATATATGTATCTAATCCTAGATGGTCAATTAGCTGTTTCATCCGAGGCTTTTTCCCGGTATCTAAGGGGTTGTTTCGGACATACTCCCCATAGACATTAATAAGGGTAGCGACTACAGATAAACATTGTTCTGGCGTGATGACAAGTTGGGTATTATATAGCTTTTTATCTCCGGCGATCGCCAACTGAAAATTAATGCTATTATTCCCATCATCTACCGAGATCGCATTAAGCTGAATCTCATTATATCGATGTTCCCAAGCCACCGGAGAACGGATACCAATTCCCACAGTCCCCCCCCCATCAACTCCGATGCTAAACTTAGGACTAAGTTCGCCAATTAACGGGTGATTTTGAATCAGATTATCCAGGGCTTTAATCAGGGGACTAGTATCAATTAACTCCTGGCTATCAATTCCCGCCGTCGGACTACCCATAATATTGCGTAGGTGGTCTATGTGGGGATTTTGAGCAGCTAAATTTAATTTTTGCAGCATCTCAAAAACGGCGCTAGTTGGTGGTTTTTGCACTCCCCGAATTTGTAAATTAGCGCGATTAGTTACTTGTAGCGTCCCTCCCCACTCCGTTAATAAATAACCCAATAATTTACCCTGTTTACTATTAATTAATCCGCCCGGAGTCCGAATGCGGATTAAAAAACCATCCTGGGCGTGGGTTCCATAAAATAGACCCGGACAAACATTTGCTTTAACTAACCAATTCATGGTGATTTGTTTCTCCATGCGACGCAGAGAATGAGCCGCAAAATTAGCTGATTTTGACAACTCATCAATAACTTGTAGTTGGCATTCTGACTCAGAAAATTGTATTACAGTTGCGGCACAGTGTCGGAATCTCACCGAACTTTCCCAACTACAAGCCCAAATACTATATCATGAATACTGGTATTTTAACTATAAATCATGGTCAGCAGGGATTTTTCCCACAAATGGTTATCAATTGTAGGAATTGGGGAAGATGGGTTAGAAGGGTTAAGCGCCACGGCGCGATCGCTTTTATCTATGGCTTCAGTAGTTGTCGGTGGTCAACGTCATTTAGCAATGTTACCCCCGGAGGATAAACGAGAAAAACTCCTCTGGACTTCTCCTCTGGATGAGTCGATCGCAGAAATTATCCGCCGCCGTGGTCAACCCGTCTGTGTTTTAGCTAGTGGCGATCCGATGTGGTATGGTATTGGCGTTACCCTTACCCGTCGCCTACCCCTTGAGGAAATTACTATAATTCCTTCTCCCTCTACATTTAGCCTAATTTGTAGTCGTTTGGGTTGGTCTGTAACCGATGTAGAAACCCTGAGTTTATGTGGTCGTCCCCTGGCTTTATTAAATCGGGTAATTTATGGGGGTGCGCATCTGTTAATTTTAAGTGCTAATCGTCGCACTCCCGCCGCCGTGGCTGAACTCCTAACACATCAAGGATTTGGTGATAGTTTAATCGTGGTGTTGGAACATTTGGGAGGCAAAAAAGAGAGACAAATTTCGGGTATCGCTTCCTCTTGGGATGTTGACGAAGTGGCTGATTTAAATGCGATCGCCGTAGAGTGTATTAGTTCTAATCCCGTTAACTTTTCCCCTAGTTTCCCGGGACTTCCTGACAGCGCCTACCACCACGACGGACAGTTAACTAAACAGGAGGTCCGAGCGATTACTCTCAGTCGATTATCTCCCCTACCGGGACAACTTTTATGGGATGTCGGTGCAGGTTGTGGGTCCATTGGTATTGAGTGGATGAGAAGCGATCGCCGTTGTCAAAGTATCGCCATAGAACAGCATCCCAGACGCTTAGAATATATTGCTGATAATGCCACAGCTTTAGGGACTCCAGACCTGCAAATAATAGCCGGAAAAGCACCCGAATCATTAATTAATTTACCTTCCCCTGATGCCATTTTTATTGGTGGTGGTATTACCACCCCAGGTCTATTAGAAACCTGTTGGAAAAAATTGCGATCGGGAGGTCGTCTAGTGGCTAATACAGTCACAGTTGAGAGTGAGTTACTTCTGTTACAATGGCATAATAAATTCGGGGGTGAACTTACCCGAATTGGCATTGAAAGAACTGCAGCCATTGGCAATTTTTTAGGCTGGAAACCCTTAGCTACTGTCACTCAATGGTCAGTGCTGAAACCATAACTAAAAAGGCGGTTTATTGTTGGTGTAACCAAGCGATCGCCGACTCAATATCAGCCACTGTTTCCCCCATAGGAATGGGAGGACGTTGCACCATAACCACAGGTAATTTCAACTCTCGCGCCGCCACAATTTTGGCGTAGGTAGCATCACCGCCGCTATTTTTACTAACAATTGCACCCAGTTGATATTCCCGTAAAATTGACAGTTCATCTACCACCGAAAACGGCCCCCTTTGTAACAATAATTCCCCCCTAGGTATAGGTAAATTCGGCTGAGGTGGGTCAATCATCCGCATTAAAAACCAGATATCTTTTAGTTCAGCATAGGCGGAAAGTTCCTGACGACCAATAGTTAAAAATACCCGTTCAGCTAACCCTGATAAAACCATAGTAGCCTGTGAGTGACTATCCACCTCAACCCAGTTATCGCCGGGGACTTTTTCCCAAGCCGGACGGACAACCATTAACCGTTTAATTCCACATTCATTAGCTGCTATAGCCGCATGGTCAGAAATTTGGGCAGCAAAGGGGTGGGTAACATCAATTAAAATATCAATTTTTTGTTGTTTTAAATAGTCGATTAAACCCTGAACACCGCCAAAACCCCCAATCCGAAAAGCCGCCGGGTCTTTCGGGGTAACTGGCTGTTGAGTGCGACCCGCAAAAGAAGCGATCGCCTCTATATTCGCCATAGTTTGAACCCTATCATATAGGGCTGTCGCTTCCGCCGTTCCTCCCAAAATCAAGATTTTTTTACAGTAATTACTCATCCAAATTAATAGGTTAAGATTAGCCCGATAAACCCCAGCAAAAACCAGGTTTTCTATGGGAATTCCAGACAGACTTAACCATCAATTCCATAAAAAACCCAGTTCTTGACTGTCAGAATTATCTACAGACCAGATAAAACTTCCCGCGCCGCCGCCAGAGTTTGATCAATATCTTCCTCAGTATGCACAAAAGAAGTAAAACCAGCCTCAAATTGTGAAGGAGCCAAATAAATACCCCGTTCTAACATACCTCGATGGAAGCGACCAAACTTCGCCAAATCCGACTTTTTAGCATGATCATAATTATGAACAGGTCCCTCCGTAAAAAAGAACCCAAACATCGCGCTAATTTGCCCACCACAGGCTGCATGACCTGTTTCTTTAGCAATTTCCAATAAGCCATTACTCAGCTTTTTGGTAATTTGGTCGAGATATTCATAAGTCCCCGGCTTTTGCAATAGTTCCAGAGTCTTAATTCCCGCCGTCATGGCTAGGGGATTTCCTGATAGGGTTCCCGCTTGGTACATAGGACCTGCTGGCGCGACCATAGCCATAATATCCTGACGACCGCCATAGGCTCCCACAGGTAAGCCACCACCGATAATTTTACCCAAAGTAGTTAAATCTGGGGTAACACCAAATTTTTCTTGAGCGCCACCGTAAGCAATGCGGAAGCCAGTCATCACCTCATCAAATACCAGTAAAGCGCCATTTTCCTCGGTCAGCATCCGCAAACCTTCCAGGAAACCCGCATCAGGAGGAATAAAGCCAGAGTTGCCTACAACGGCTTCTAGGATGATACCTGCGATTTGACCTGGATTTTCCGAAAATAGTTTTTTGACCGCTTCTAGGTCATTGTAGGGGGCGGTGAGAGTGTTTACAGTCACATTTTTAGGTACGCCGGGAGAATCGGGTAAGCCGAGAGTCGCCACACCCGATCCGGCTTTGACTAGGAACATATCCGCGTGGCCGTGGTAGCAGCCCTCAAATTTGATGATTTTTTCGCGACCCGTAAAGGCTCGCATTAGTCGCAGTACGGACATACAGGCTTCCGTACCAGAGTTAACAAACCTTACCATTTCGATGCTGGGAACAGCGTCGATCACCATTTCCGCTAAAACGTTTTCTAGAGCGCAGGGTGCGCCGAAACTGGTCCCTTTTTCTAGCGCTTCGTGGAGAGCGGCGATTACTTCTGGGTGAGCATGACCGCAAATAGCTGGCCCCCAAGTGCCAACATAGTCAATATATTGGTTCCCGTCAACGTCCCAAACGTATGCTCCTTTGACGCGATCGAAAACTATGGGTTGACCGCCAACGGATTTGAATGCACGCACTGGGGAGCTAACCCCCCCTGGCATGATTTTTTGGGCGGCGCTAAAGATTTCCTCAGATTTTGTTGTTTTTAATGGGGTGCTTACCACTTTAATCTCCTTATGCTTAATATGTTTGGATGCTGTGGTGCCAAATTTGCTAACGGTGAGACACAAAATGATATTCTAAACAGTAGTGGTGTTTTTTATGACATTTAGTGGAGTTATGGCAGCCGGGAAACCCCCAGAATTGGGGAATCTGATTGATATTGATAAAATTCGTTACGATGATCAGGGCCTGGTAGCGATCGCCATTCAGGATATCTTAAATGGTGGGGTTTTGGCTTTGGGGTCGATGAACCGGGAAGCACTACAGAAAACCCTCGCGACTCAACAACTGTGGTGGGTTCAACAGTCACAGATTGAACTTTGGCATCCTGATATTATACTGGAGTCCATTAGCTATGACTACCGGGGCAATTTTCTGGTGGCTGGGGTTGCCTATTGTCCCTCGGAGTTAAATGGCTCTGGTGGACATACCTTGGCGGGTTTGTTTCGGGTAATTTGCGATCGCCGAGATCATCCAAATTCCCAATCCTATACCTGTCAGTTATTCGCCGGGGGAGATAATAAGATTCTCAAGAAAATCGGAGAAGAGGCGGCGGAAGTAGTTATGGCTTGTAAGGATGATGAGCCGCAGGCGATCGCCTCAGAAGTAGCCGATTTATTTTATCATTCCCTGGTGGCTCTGGCTTATCATCAGGTGGATTTACGGAAAGTTTATGAACAGTTAGAAGCACGTCGTCAATGAGTAAATTAACTCCGATTTCCTTAACGGTTCATTATATTAATGGGGAGTCCTACGAGTTTGAGTTTATGCCTCAGCAAACTTTGCAGGGTAGCGCTGTCAGTCCTCTGCAACAGATTTTGGGTTCCCATGAAATTATTATAGAGTTGGAGGATCGTTTGTTAGTAATTCCCATGGAAAATATACAGGCGATCGAGATTTCTCCACCCCCTAGCATTTTACCGGATACGGCTATTCGTAATGCTCAACAGGTGGATTAATGGAGTATTTGGCGACCTCTATTTGGGGTCATTTTCGGCTAGGACATCCCCCGCGATTTTGGCTTTAATTTGGTCAATAAAGGCTTGATGATCTATAATAGGTTTGGGGATGTAACCATCAGCGCCACTTTGGGCTAAGAAATATTCGCGATCGCTTTCATCCCCTTGGGCGGTCACCAAAATCACTGGTAAATTAGCAGTTTCAGGATTAGCTTTGAGCATTTGGGTAATTTTAATGCCATCAATGGGTTGACCCTCATAATAACTATTGTTTAGATAAATATCCATCAAAATCAGATCAGCTTGTTTAGAGGTTGCCATATTGATCACAGTTTCCACATCCTCAGTATGACAGGCAAGCATCCCACCTTTACGGGTGATAATTCTTTTAAATATCTGCCAATTAATCGGATTATCTTCAACTACTAAAACAGTTTTCATATTTTCACCCTCATTTGCAGAATTATAGTGACTCAACATACAGGCTATATGATTAGCATCTTCTATTCCACTGATTCTGTCGATCGCAATAAGTTCAGGATTTTCAGGTGATGGCTATGGTATCTGATGCCCATTTAGAGGCGAAAAGGATGGAAAAGTTCAGGACAATTGAATTCCTTATCTAGTATAGCAGTGGTATCGGTTGTTGATGTGACCGCTAAGATACTTAATCAACAGAGTTTTTCAATGGATAAATCATATTTCATCTGAGAATATGCTCCTCGCCCTCGAAAACTGCCGTTTATGGGACTAGCATATTCAGGAATAGCACTAGAAACCAGGGCGATATTGCGATCGCTGATAGCTAAATTCTGAGTCGGGTCATAACCCCGCCATCCCCCCCCCGGAAGATAAACCTCAGCCCAGGCGTGAAGATGGCGATCGCTATTATTTAGGTCCCCTTCCTGGTAGCCACTAACAAACCGAGTGGCCAAACCCATGGCCCGACAAGCCTCCATAAACAAAACCGTCAGATCTCGACAGGAACCCGCTTGCTGTCTCCAAGTAATCCCAGGGGGGAAAGCCGCCCCAGTTTCCCGAATAGTATAGCGACAAGTCCGATAAATGCGTTGATTTAAATCACTTAAAAACGTGAGAATCTCCCCCCGGGAACCATGCCAAATTTCTTGGGCCAATTGCACAGCCGCCGGGTCAACTCTGCCTTCTATATAAGGCTGTAAATGCCTTAAAATCGGTGCGGGATAGTCAGCGATCGGCAATTTCATCGCCCAAGGTTCCAGCAAATAGTTAAAGGGGTTATGACAATGAGTTTCTACTTGGGAACTGACTTTAATCTTTAATTCTTTCGTCGGTTCATCAAACCACAATTTCAGGACATCATTACCATTGAGGTCAACAATTGCCGAAATTCCTTTAGGTTCGGGAACCACATCAATAGCAAAATCCTGTAGAGTCTGAAAGGCATCTGAACGGGGTCGTAACCTGACGATATGGGGGGTTAATTCTACATACTTAGTATAAGTGTATGTAGTGGTATGAGCAATCTGATAAATCATCACTGTGTCCGGGGTATTTCAACGAGCAATAGGGCTGACGAGGTACAGCCGCACCCCACCTACCAGTTAGTAGGAATAGGTGGGGAAGGAGAGAGGAATACTTATGTCAATGTCAACCTACTTGACTTTGACTGACTGTCTCCGGTATAGGTTCCAGGGCAAAAAATGTTTCAAACATTCTCTCTTGAATCCCATTAACCCGGGTTTGCAAATTATCGAGAAATTCATGTAATCCTCGATTCATAATCTCATCAATCATGATATAGTCCAACTCCGATCGCAAACGTCCCAACTCCAGGTCTACAGGATTTTTCCAAGTTCCCGGTCTAGTTCCGGTAATATGTTGAAGCGATCGCTCTGCCTGTAGTATGCAATACTGAATCGAGCGCGGAAATTCCCGATCCAAAATCAAAAATTCTACCACACCAAAAGGGGTAATCCGGTGTTGTCTGCGTTTACGATACATCTCATAAGCACTAGCAGATTTCAGCAAAGCGATCCACTGAATTTCATCTAATGTAGTTCCGACATCCTCCACAGAAGGCAGCAAAATAAAATACTTAACATCCAGAATCCGAGAAGTTTTATCAGCCCTTTCTAGCATTCTGGCCATACGTCCAAAATGCCAGCCCTCATTGTGAGTCATAGTCGCATCCATAACCCCAGCAAATAAATGGGCTTGCTGCTTCACCTGATTAAAAAACTCTGGCAAATAATAGGAACTATCTCCCATAGCAGCATCGCGCACCATCATATAGAACTCATTGACCTGTTCCCACATTTCCGAGGAAATAATTTCCCGGACAGAGCGCGCATTTTGTCGCGCCAACCGCAGACAAGATAAAATCGAGTTAGGATACTGATTATCAAAAGTCAGGAATTGAATCACATTTTCAGCGGTCGCCTCTCCGTAGCGTTCTTTAAACAGTTCTAAATCCCCAGTAGTTAACACCAAAGGTCGCCATTGTTGCTTCATTCCCGAGGGAGAATCCAACAACAAATTTTGGTTAACATCAACAAACCGGGCAATATTTTCGGCCCTTTCTATATAGCAATTCAGCCAATAGATAGAATCAGCAACACGACTGAGCATAGTTTTTTCGACTCAAAATGTAACGACAATTGTGGCTAACAAAGTTACCGCCAAGATTAGAATAAAACCCAAGTATCCTTACTGCCGCCCCCTTGGGAAGAGTTCACCACCAAAGAACCTTTTTTCATAGCCACGCGGGTCAAGCCGCCTGGATGAACATAAACCCCTTGAGGACCGTAAAGGATATAGGGTCGTAAATCGACATGACATCCCTCAAAGCTATCGCCTAGCAGGGTAGGAACGCGGGATAAAGAAAGGGTAGGTTGAGCGATATAATTGCGGGGGTTCGCCTTAATGCGTCCAGCAAACTCTAGTCGTTCTTCTTCTGTGGCTTGAGTCCCAACTAGCATCCCATAGCCACCAGCTTCGTTAGCGGCTTTAACGACTAATTTATCAAGGTTAGCCACCACATATTCAAGTTGCTGAGGTTCCCAACATAGGTAAGTAGGAACATTAGCCAAAATCTGATCTTCTCCCAGATAGTAGCGAATCATCTGGGGGACATAGGCATAAATTACCTTATCATCAGCGACACCGGTACCCAAAGCATTAGCCAGCGCGACGCGACCATTGCGATAGACCTCAGTGATACCAGGAACTCCTAAAAGTGATTCAGGATTAAAGGTCAGGGGGTCAATAAAGGTATCATCAATGCGGCGGTAAATGACATCAACCCGCCGTAAACCTTTTGTGGTTCGCATTTGCACATAACCATCTGCTATCACCAAATCCCGTCCTTCCACCAATTCTACTCCCATTTGTTGGGCGAGGAAAGAATGTTCAAAATAGGCAGAATTATAAATCCCCGGAGTCAGAACCACCACGGTCGGGTCATCGATGTGGGAAGGGGCTAAATTCAGCAGGGTATCTAGGAGATGACTGGGATATTCATCAACGGGTTGAATCCCTAGGGTAGCGAAGATTTGGGGAAAGGTGCTTTTCATTACCCGGCGGTTTTCCAGAACATAGGAAACCCCAGAGGGACAGCGTAGGTTATCTTCTAAAACATACCATTGACCATCGCGATCGCGTACTAAATCCGTCCCCGTGATATGACACCAAATATTTTTAGGGGCTTCAATTCCCATACAGGGTTTAAGAAAGCCTTTAGATGAGTTAATCAAATCTTCAGGAATCACACCATCTTTGACTATTTTCTGATCACTGTAAATGTCAGATATAAACAAATTGAGAGCCTGAATTCTCTGGATTAGTCCTCGTTCTAAATACGCCCATTCCTGCGCGGAAACAATACGAGGAATCATATCAAAGGGCAAAATCCTCTCGGTCCCCTCACTATCGCTATAAACGTTAAACGTTGCCCCTAGTTTCATCATGGCGGTTTTCGCCGCCTGTTGTCGCATCCTAATTTCTTCTGGGGACAGGGAATTAAGCCTATCTATTAACAGTTTGCCTTCGGGTCTCGGTTCCCCTGGAGAGGCAAATAGTTCATCGTAGAAATCACCTGGATCGTAAGAATCAAATAGCACAAATTGTAGCCCCAACTGCTCTAACACCTCTGATGATAAGGGGCTGAGTCCGTCCGGGAACTGTAGTTAATGATACCAACTGGTTAACCCCAAGTTAGTGGTGTTTTTTGTCGGATCCAATTATACCATACAACGGGTCACAGTTACAGTACAATTTCCTGGCCCCTATTGGTAAAGTGGACTTGTTGGATTTGCCAAACGGGGTTGCTAGTTAGGGTTTGGCGTAAACTACCGAACAGCGCTAGTTGTTCACAGGAGGACAGGGAGGTAAACACGCGGGGGCTATTGCTGGGAACCCGAAAATCTATGGTGATGGTATGCTGATGGCGGATAATTCGATACCCCAAGGAAAAGTCGGCGGATTCCTGGTTGTCTAAAACCTGCTTGACTGCCAATTCTAGGGACTGTTCCGCCGGAAGTGTAATGCTTCTTGGTACTAGGTTTTGACAGGTGCTGTCGGCTTGATAAAGGGTGACTGGGATAGTGTTTGCTGTGGGGACGGTGGGTTCTTTTAGGGGCGGCGGCACGGGAGGGGTTTCTGGTTTGCTTTGGGCGCTGCTGGTTTGGGGGTCGGGTTGGTTGATGGGGGTTTCGGAACTTTCCTCAACGGGGACACTACAGCTTGTCAAGGCGACAATCATCACTGTAGTCAAAACAGGGGGTAACAAATGTTGGATACTAATCATGGCTGGTATATGGGTATGGGGTATAGTTAATCATTCAAGGCTAAAAGGCTTGACTCCGAATAGCAGTCACCTGTCCCCGTTCTCCGGCGCGATCGATAAATATTTCTTGAATGAGGCTAAATGGTTACGACAAACTGGAATCGCCGACATATCCTATCTCTGGCTGATTTCACTGCTGCTGAATATGATACGGTTTTGCAAACTGCTGCTAGTTTCCGGGAGGTTCTCGGACGTAGGACTAAAAAAGTCCCGGCTTTACAGGGTCAGGTGGTGGCTAATTTGTTCTTTGAACCTTCGACCCGGACTCGCAATAGTTTTGAATTGGCGGCGAAACGTCTGTCGGCGGATACGTTGAATTTTGCGCCGGGGACTTCTTCGCTGACTAAGGGTGAAACTATCTTGGATACGGCTAAAACTTATTTGGCTATGGGAACGGATATGATGGTGATCCGACATCGTGAAGCGGGGGTTCCTTTGGCGATCGCCTCGGAGATGGATCGCCTTAATACTCAGGTGGCGATTTTGAATGCGGGAGATGGTCAACATGAACACCCATCCCAGGGATTATTGGATTTGTTTACTATTTGTCGGGTTTTTGACCCGGAAAATCCCCGCCTGGATTTATTGCGGGGTAAGAAAATTGCGGTGGTTGGGGATATTTTGCATTCTCGGGTGGCGCGGTCTAATATCTGGAGTTTGACGGCTACGGAAATGGAGTTGCATTTAGCTGGTCCGCCGACTTTGCTACCTAAATGGTTTGCGGGGTTGGGTAGCGATCGCCCGGGAAAATTGTTTTTACATTGGAGTTTAGATGAGGCTCTGGCTGATGCTGATTTTGTCATGACTTTGCGCTTGCAAAAAGAACGGATGACTAATTATTTATTGCCGAGTCTGCGAGAGTATCATCAACTCTATGGGATGACTACAGAACGCTTAAAGTTATGTCGTCCTGATGTCAAAATTCTCCATCCCGGTCCGGTTAATCGCGGTGTGGAAATTAGTTCGGAGTTGATGGATAATCCCGATCGCAGTTTGATTTCTCAGCAAGTTACTAACGGTATTGCGGTCAGGATGGCTTTATTATATTTGATTGGTGTCGGTAAGGGAGGATAGACGACGGGTGCAGGTATTTCCAGACCCTCAACAGTTACAAATGGCTATGGATGCGATCGCTCAATTTGAGGCCTCTCCTGTTCCTGGGGTCTGGCTAGGCTTGGATCGGGAACAGGTGATTAGTGAAATGCGATCGCGCCTTCAAAACCCCTTTAGTCTCAGTCAGGGAGGACAGCCTTTTTGTGGTCCGGCGGTGATTATTTTTGAACTGATTAGACATCACCCCCAACAATATGTCAAAATTTGCCGTAACTTGTTTCAACTCGGCGGCTTTCATACCCTCAAAAATACCTGGATTTCTGCCTCGGAACGTCTGCGAAATACCCACGGCAACTTTCTGATGCCTCAAGCTGATTGGATGCTACTTTCTACCCTGCGAGAATCTCAAAATTTATGGCTTCCTATTGAGCCTAATGCGCCGGATATTCTCCGTAACTTGGCGGGAATTACTAAGCCCTGGGAAATTGTGGGATGGACTCAGGAACTTCTCGGCTTTGCTGATGTTAATTTCACCAAACCTTATTTATTTGGTCATCTCCAAGCTATGGAAAATGCCACTGCTGTTTTAGACCAAGGTGGGGTGGTGTTGGCTTTGATAAATGCTGAGGCTTTACTCAAAAATAAGCCGCCTTTAATACCTTATCCTAGTCATTGGGTGGCGGTGGTCAGTGCTATGGATTTCACTGATACTAATTCTCCCCAATTAATTGATTTTCAAGTTTACAGTTGGGGTCAAAAAATGCGGGTTACAGCTACTCCTCAAGCCTTCTCCCTCCACTTCTGGGAAGCTATTACCGCACAACCATTATAAGGCGATCGCATCGGTGGATTTAACTAGATTAATTCCGGCGGCAGAAAACCTTTGAAATGCGGCTTCTGCGGCTTCTGTGAAATCGACTACACCTGGAACTATTACCGGAGAAGTACAATCTTCTAACACATAAACCCGTTGCGCTAAAGTGCGATCGCGATGTTGAATTTCTGTCAGTAAATCCTCCACAGTCCAGGCGACACAGTGACTCTTAGCTTGACCCGCAATAAATAGCAGATCAAAGTTCAGCAGTTTCTCAATTAGTCCCTGATTTTTGTTCCCAATACTCACGCCATTACTAGCTACTAAAACCTCTGGCTTTAGAACCGAATAATTTTCCGTGAGGGGATGTTGACCTTTGAATTCTAGGTGAGTTTGACTGTAACGGGCGATATTATGAAAAAATAGGGCTTCTTCTACTCCTGAAACTAAAGCATGACTAATACCGCCCACCATACCATGATAGGGCCAAATCGTGAGAGGATAGCGCCCCCCTTCCGTCAATTGATGGGTATAATAGCGGGCGTGTTGTGCTAAAGTTTGTTCATCCCAACCCCTAAAATTTGGGGCGATCGTTGGATTAACCCGCCATCGACCTTTAGCGATATCCTCATCAGTAATAGTCCTTCCCGGTTCGGGATATTCACCACTATCATTCACCCAAAAAATCGGATGAAAAATCTGCATAGCAGTGTGAGTATCTAGGGTGGCTATAATTTCAGTAATCCTCCCCAAATGGCGATAAATAAACTCACATAATCGTTGATTATCTTGTAGCGCACCCCTCACAAATAACTCAAATCCGGGAATACAAAATGTATTCTGAACATCAATTAGTAATAAACCGATTCGTTTAGTATCCCTAGCTGCCGGTTGAATGTCATGTTCTTTGGCCCAAAGCCGTGCCTCTCTCTCCCGCTGCTGATAGGGTACTTTCCACACTTCCTCAAGTTTATGACTATCAAAGAAAACCGGAATCGGCAATTTGTTCATGAAAGCCCCCTAGGATAAGCCCGCACTGCCAGTTTCAGCTCTCCACAATTTAGCCAGACTAAATTTGCATATTGAGCCTATATCTAATAGTAGCATAAACCACATTATATGAGACTTGTAACCCATATTTTTCTTGTAGCCAGCTTTGGACATCACAATAAGTTTTAAAGCCAGAGTCTTGGCGAGTCAGCTTATACTTGAGTTCCTGTAACGCATCCGGGGGAATTTTTTGCCTACGTCCTTTTTTATATTCATTAAAAATTAAACGATCTATTCCACCTTGTTTATAGCGATTTAACCAGCGATGGATCGTAATTCGGTTCACCCCTAATACTACCGCTAATTTAGTAATACTACTAACCTTATTAGACTTGAGCAGATAAAGTGCTTTAACTTTCGCAAACCCCTCAGTTGCTATGGTTTGAGACATTAAACAATTCAGGTCTTCGAGCGTTTCTTGGATTTCCAATTGACGGTATTTCATCTCAATCACTCCAGGCTATGCAAGCCAATCCAATTAATCTTGATGATGATTTGCTAAAAATAAATATTCGATCGCATTAAAAATCACTTAGACCCAGCTATAAACAGTGATCAAATATACTGAATATTCAATCCTCCCTCAATTTTCACTAAGGCTAATGATTAATAATTGCCCTACCATTTAAACCCAGCTTACCAAGATAATCAACTGATTAATAAAATTACCCACAAAACCCACTTTATAAATCTTTTGCCTCCCCCCAAAACCTCCAAAACCCACCTTTTTTTAGGCTACTACCACATCCCAGAATATTTGGACCATCCCCAGATACCCTTGACAAAAAGCTGGCTATGTGCATAAAATAAAAAATTATCATATCTCTACAAAACTTAACAACCTTTAAATTGTGACCAAAAATCCTACTATTTCTAAGTCCCCTCTGAGGCGGTTATTTGAATATGCCGATCGCTATCGTCTGCAAATTTGGCAGGCCAGTATTTGCTCAATTCTCAATAAAATCTTCGACCTAGCGCCTCCGGTTCTCATTGGTGCGGCGGTGGATGTGGTAGTTAATGAACAGGACTCATTTATCGCCGGATGGGGTATTGAAAATGTCCAAAGTCAACTAATTGTTTTATCGATTATCAGTGGCATAATTTGGGGTTTAGAATCCCTATTTGAATATATTTATAAACTACTGTGGCGTAACCTCGCCCAAACCATTCAACATGAACTGCGTTTAGATGCTTATCGACACCTGCAAAATCTGGAGTTATCCTATTTTGAAGAACGCAGCACCGGCAGTTTAATGTCTATCCTGAATGATGACATTAATCAACTGGAAAGATTTTTAGATGTTGGGGCTAATGAAATTCTGCAAGTAGTGACCACAATATTAATTGTCGGCGGTGGTTTTTTCATTATATCTCCCGAAGTGGCTGGGTTGGCTATGCTACCGATGCCGTTTATTGTTGGGGGTTCCATACTGTTTCAAAAAAGGTTAGCGCCCCGTTATGCAGAAGTCCGCGAAAAAGTTGGTTTTCTGAATGGTCAATTGTCTAATAATTTGACGGGTATTACCACCATTAAAAGTTTTACCGCCGAAGAATATGAAGCGGAAAGAATTGGCAAGCAAAGTCAAGGCTATAGACTAGCTAATCGACGTGCGATCGCTTTTTCTGCCGCCTTTATTCCCCTGATTAGATTCTTGATTTTCTTTGGTTTTACTGCCACCTTAATTGTTGGCGGTTTACAAACCATAGAAGGACGGTTAGCAGTAGGCAGCTATAGTGTTTTGGTGTTTATTACTCAGCGTCTGCTGTGGCCTTTAACTCGCCTAGGAGAAACTTTTGACCAATATCAACGGGCGATGGCTTCTACCAATCGGGTGATGAATTTACTAGATACCCCCATTGCTACTCACCCCGGAAATATTGCCTTAAATAGTCAGGAAGTTAGGGGAGAAATTGACATTAAAAATATCACTTTTTCCTATAACCCTCAAATGCCAGTCATTAAAAACCTATCCCTATATATTCCTGCGGGAGATACCATTGCTATTGTCGGGGCTACTGGGTCTGGTAAAAGTACGTTGGTCAAACTGTTATTAAGGTTATATGAAATCCAGTCAGGAACCATTTTGATAGATGGCATAGAATTACAACAAATTAAACTGGAGGACTTACGAAAAGCGATCGGTTTAGTCAGTCAGGATGTGTTTCTGTTTCATGGGACTGTAGCCGAAAATATCGCCTATGGCACTTTTGATGCCAGTTTTGATGAGATTGTTAATGCCGCGAAAGTGGCTGAGGCTGATGGTTTTATCAATAGTTTTCCCCTAGGATATGATACGATTGTGGGAGAAAGAGGTCAGAAACTATCGGGAGGACAGCGACAACGAATTGCGATCGCTCGTGCTGTTTTGAAAAATCCCCCCATTTTGATATTAGATGAAGCGACATCAGCGGTAGATAATGAAACGGAAGCAGCCATTCAGCGATCGCTGGAATACATCACCCAAAATCGTACTACTATTGCGATCGCTCATCGTCTTTCCACTATCCGCAATGCTGACTGTATTTATGTGATGGAAGATGGTCAATTAGTCGAGTGGGGAAGACATGAGGAATTGCTGGAAAAACAGGGAGTTTATAACGGCTTATGGCGAGTTCAGTCGGGCTTGAGGTTGTCACAGTAACCATGACTGCTAGAGAGCAAAATTAAGTCTTGACAAAAATTGATTTTAGATTTAAAATGGGGGTATTGTCGGAAAATGTCCTAAACCATATACCGTTAATTTGGGGGAGGTGATGGTTGTGAAATTAGCAGAAGCCTTAATTTTACGCGCTGATCTGCAGAAGCGAATCGCTCAATTACAACAGCGGTTGTTGCGAACTCTGAAAGTTCAGGAAGGCGAAGAACCTCCCGAAGATCCCCAAGACTTAATGGGGGAGTTAGAAAATCTAAGCGCTGAACTGCTGCGTTTAATTCAGCAAATCAATCGGACTAACTCAGTCACGCAATTAGAGGGAAAATCTCTATCAGATGCTTTAGCAGAAAGGGATACACTCAAACTCAAGCGCAGTGTTTATAAAGCGGCAGTTGAAGCAGCATCAGAACGCTACGATCGCTATACCAGAGGAGAACTGAAAGTATTAACTACGATTAATGTGGCTGAGGTGCAAAAATTGACCGATAGTTTAGCCCAAAATCATCGACAACTAGATACAAAAATTCAGGCTTTAAATTGGGCAACCGATCTAATTGAGACTTGAATAAACCCGGATAATTGTTGGTAGCCAAACCTTCAGAAGCGAGTGTGAACCGCCAACTCGGTAAGTTGGGAACATCAAACAAAAAAAACATGGTTGGATACTGGGCGTATTCTGGGTTCGACTCCCATTACAAATTTTGCCCAGCATTGTAACAAGGTTACAAGAGAAATGTCACATTTTACTACCGCATACTGGTCTGTATGGTTTGGTGAGGGTGGGTTAGGGGATAACAATTATCTGTAGGGGTTGATTGTCCTATAATATACTATAGGCCAATATTATTGATATAGTATCCAATGACGATCGCGATCGATTTGGGAACCAGTAACACAGTAATTTCCCGTTGGAACCCAGTTACTGAACAACCGGAAACCCTAAAATTACCTGGTTTGTCACAAATTTCAGCCCAAAATCCCCCATTAATTCCTAGTCTGCTTTATGTAGAAAATGCCAAGGAAAAACAAGTTTTATTAGGTCAACAAGTGCGCGATCGCGGTTATGATTTAGCCAACGATCCGCGTTTTTTCCGTAACTTTAAACGGGGAATTGGTAGTAATATTCAGGGATTTTTACCAGAAATTGACGGTGAGATAATCACCTTTGAAACCGCCGGAGAATGGTTTTTAAAAAATGCGATCGCCGCTATCAGCAACATTCCCCTAACGGTAGATTCCCTAATTTTTACAGTACCCGTAGATAGTTTTGAAACCTATCGCAACTGGTTAGGTCGTATCTGCGAGTCCTTGGAAGTCCCACAAGTGAGGATGATAGATGAACCGACAGCGGCGGCGTTGGGTTATGGATTAGGCGATCGCCAATTATTGCTAGTCATAGATTTTGGTGGTGGCACCCTGGATTTATCCCTAGTCCGTTTAGATGCCACGACCGCCAAAAATCCCCTAGGTTTTATTCTGAAATGGGGTCAAAAATCCTTAGCGGAATCTTCTGGACAAAAAGCCAAAACCGCGAGAGTTATCGCCAAATCAGGTCAGAATTTAGGAGGTTCAGATATCGACTATTGGCTGGTAGATGATTTCGCCCAAACCCAGGGATTAGTCAAAAATGCTTTAACCACCCGTTTAGCCGAAAAGCTGAAAATTCAGTTATCCCTAAAAACCCAAGCCAGTGAAGTTTATTTTAATGAGGAAACCTTCGAGAGTTACGAGTTAGAAATGACTCGCGATCGCTTCAATGAAATCTTGACACAAAACCAATTTTTTGAGAACCTAGATAAAGCCATGGGTCAGGTTTTACAGCAGGCGCGTCGCCAAGGGATAGAAGTGGGGGATATTGACGCGGTTTTATTAGTAGGGGGGACTGTACAAATTCCGGCTGTTCAAGACTGGGTAAAGCAATATTTTAACCCTAGTCAAATTCGCAGCGAAAAACCCTTTGAGGCGATTTCTCATGGTGCATTACAACTAAGTTTAGGCACTAAAATTGAGGACTTTCTTTATCATAGCTATGGTGTTCGCTATTGGAATCGCCGGGATAATTGTCATGATTGGCATCCAATTATTAAATCTGGTCAACCCTACCCCATGACAGAAGCGGTAGAATTATTGTTAGGCGCTTCCTTAGAAAATCAACCCAGTATTGAATTAGTTATTGGTGAATTAGGCGACGAAACTGGGGGAACAGAAGTCTTTTTTGATGGCGATCGCCTAGTTACTCGCAGTCTCAACACTGGAAAAGCTACTGTCCAACCTTTAAATGATACTGACACCGGACGCAGTATTGCTAAATTAACCCCTCCGGGAAATCCTGGTAGCGATCGTATTCGGGTACAATTTCAGATTGATGAACAGCGTTTTTTACGAATTACAGTCGAGGATATATTGACCAGTCAAACCCTATTAAATAATCAAACAGTCGTCCAATTAAGCTGACACCAGGGGGTTAGGCTGATTATCTGTCACGGTGCATAATTAAAATGGCGGGGGCTAGATATAAATTCATCAATCCAGCTTTCCCGTCGTTTTCCCTGTTGATTAGCTTGCCAAATTTTACCTGTGTTGATATCCAAACAAGTTAGCCACCCTTTAGGGCTATATACCCGTGTATCAAGACAAATTGCATAGCCAAAATTTACAGGTTTTCCGCTTTTCTGGCTAGTATGACCACATACCATAGTTTTACCAGAATAGTGAGGTTTAGCACTATAAAACTTTTCCCAAAATAAATGGTGATTGGATTGTTTAGATAGGGGGATATTGGGCGCAACATTAGCATGAACAAAAAAATGAGTTTCTTCTTCCCAATAGTCTAAACAGGTTTGTTCGACAAATTCCCAATGTTCAGGTAAAATATGGTTAATTTTAGGTTTTTTTCGGGATGAATTTTGGTAAGATAATATAGTTTGTTGACCGCCACAAATTTTCCAGGTATCTAAACTGTTAGGATGCGATCGCGCTGCTAACATCATAATTTCATGATTTCCCCGTAGAGGGATTAACTGACCCTGATTATACAGATAAATTAACCTATCAATTACCCCCTTAGAGTCAGGACCGCGATCGACATAATCCCCCAGAGTAATCACGCGGTCATCTGGTTGAATACTTACCATATCTATGAGAGTATCAAAGGCTTTTGAACAGCCATGAATATCACCAATCGCCAAAATTCGCATAAACATTAATTGAGATATTTTGCTACTATTTTAACGCCGATTTAGGCGCATCCTAAATCGAATCGGGACGTAGGGAATCTCAAAATCATCAATCCAGCCAGTTTGTTTTTCCCCCTTTTGATTAGCTTGCCAAATTCTGCCACTATTGACATCTAAACAAGTTAACCAACCCTGACCACAAACCCAAGTATCAATGCAGATAGCATGACCAATATTAAGAGGTTGACCAGTTTTTTGGGTAGTATGACCGCAAACCATAGTTTTTCCAGAATAGTGAGGAGAAGGATGATCAAATGATTGCCAAAATAGCATCCTTTCCGGTTGTTTATTTAAAGGTAAATTGGGATACACATTAGCATGAACAAAAAAATGCGATCGGTTTTCCCACCAATTTCGACACACCTTTTCGAGAAAATACCAGTGTTTTTCAGGGATAGAATTAATCGCCTTATACCCGCCATTATGACCATAAGAAGCGATAGTTTCTTCCCCTCCAGAAGCCTGCCAATGATACCAGGCATCCCAACCCAAAGAACGCGATCGCAACATCAAAATTTCATGATTTCCCCGCAAAGCAATCAATTGTCCTCGGTCATGTAAATCGATGAGGCGATCGATAATTCCCTTCGAGTCTGGGCCGCGATCCACATAGTCACCCAAGGTGATAATCTGGTCATTTGGTTGCAGTTTAATCGCCCTAATTAGGGTATCAAAAGCCACCGAACAACCGTGAATATCACCAATTGCCAAAGTTCGTTTAGGCTTGTAAATCCTATTACTCATGTACTATAACAGGTGTGCCAACTGATGCCCACTCAAACAGCCATCTAGCATGGTCTACAGCAACATTTGTGCAACCGTGGCTAACTGGAGTTCCAAACATATTATGCCAATAAGCGCCATGAATTGCCATGCCGCCATCGTAGTACATTGTATAAGGAACATCCGGCACATCATAACCAGGGCCAGTCATACGGGTACTACGATACTTAGTTTGAACCCTAAAATTACCAACACGGGTAGGAGTTGAGGGTTTTCCAGTAGAAACAATCACCGCATAAACGGCTTTATTTCCCTCCCAAGCGATCAACCGTTGGCGAGTCAGATCAATTTGAATCCAACGTTCCGAAGACTGTTGTAAATCCAACATCCGCCGCGCTATCATGTTATGAAATTCTTGGGCTTGTACCGGAGTTGAGTCCCCGTAAAGCAGTGTTACCCCTAGACTCAGCCCCGCTACCAATAGTCCCAGCTTACGCCATGGAATTGAACTTTTCATGATTTCACCTTCCTAGAGTCTGTGCATGACTAAATCCATTTTAGAAGAATTTTACCCCTTCTGAATCATGGGATTTGTCCCCGTTTTCTGATTTATCCCCAGAGTTCAGGATATCTATTAAATGTTGCGCGCGCCCAGTAATTTCCTGCCAGTTACCCTGGGATATCGCCTGTTTAGGGAATAAATCTCCTGATAATCCCACCGCTATAGCCCCCCCTTGAATAAACTTCATAGCATTGTTTAAAGTTACTCCCCCAGTAGGAATCAAGGGTATTTGACCTAGGGGACCCTGTAAACTTTTAATATAATCAACACCTCCCACCGCTGAAATCGGAAAAACTTTAACACAACTCGCCCCATTTTGCCACGCAGTCACAATTTCCGTCGGCGATAAAGCCCCCGGAATTATCGGAATTGTCCTGGCTTGTGCTAATTGAATTAATGATAAATTAATGTGGGGAGAAAATATAAATTGTGCGCCACAATTGACAGCATCCCGTAAATTTTGCTCAGTTAAAATTGTGCCAGTCCCAATTAAACAATCCGGCAACTCTGACCTAAGTTTACTAATGATTTCCGGTGCCTTTTCACCATTCCAGGTAATTTCAATTAAGCGAATACCGCCCCGGCTAACAGCCCCAGCCATTTGTAAACCTAGTTCCCAACTGGGGGGGCGAATTACAGCGATCGCTTTATGGGTTTTCAGTTGTTTTAACCAATCGCTATTTTCCATAATCTCTAACTTGGTTATAATAGTTAAATTAGTCTCACTACAACAATTCCTGTTCACTAATTATGGCCCCCACTCCCACTCCCACCAAAAAAAGCGGTAGCCCCCTCCCCCCAGGGGCGATCGTCCGTTTAGGAAAGTTCGCCTGGACTACTATGTGGCGGTTGATGATGTCAAAGTTAGCCCCCCGTAATTCTTCTGGGGAATATATCCGCCCCGAAAGCCAATTTCGCCACCAGGTAGGGACAGCAGCCTATCCCCCAGAGGCGGGACGCTATCAGTTAATTGTGGGCTGGGGTTGTCCTTGGGCCCACAGAACCCTAGTTGTCCGGGCTTTAAAGGGGTTGTCCTCTGCGATATCCATAAATATCGTTTCTCCTTCCCCCGACTCGGGAATGTGGGTTTTTGACCAGCCAGAAGTCGAATTTAACACCCTACCTGAATTCTATCATAATGCTAAACCGGGTTATCAGGGGCGAGCTACTGTCCCCCTCTTGTGGGACACGCAGCAAAAGGCGATCGTCAATAATGAAAGCGCCGAAATTATTGTTATGTTAAATTCCGAGTTTCAGCAGTTCGCGAAATACCCCGATCTAGATTTATATCCTCCCGCCTTAAAAGAAGCGATCGACTCTTGGAATGAGCAAATTTATCAATATGTTAATAATGGTGTCTATCGCTGTGGTTTTGCCCAAACCCAGACCGCCTATGAAACCGCCTGTAATCAGCTATTTGATACCCTCGATTTAATCGACAAAACCCTAGCCAATTCCCGTTATTTATGTGGCGATCGCATTACCTTGGCAGATGTCCGATTATTTACCACCCTCTTTAGATTTGATACCGTTTATTATAGCCTGTTTAAATGCCACCGTCGCCGCCTAGTGGATTATCAAAATCTCTACCCCTATTTGCGCGATATATATCAACTTCCCGAAGTCGCCGAAACCTGCAACTTAGAAGTTATTAAACGAGACTATTACGGCAATTTATTTCCCCTCAACCCCGGCGGAATTATCCCCCTCGGTCCTGACCTGGAGCTACATCAACCCCATGACCGCGATCGTCTTACCCAAACTAATTAATTTTCTAGTGATAGCAAATTATCTCCCATGACCCTGATTCCATCTAACCAGAATAATTATCCATTACCCTGCCATGTCTTCACAATATCCTCAATTTGTGCGGGGATGGGGCTAGGTACAAAAATTGAGAAATCCGTGATTTTAGTGTCCTGATTATCTAATCTTTTAGCCCGATTATCTAATTGGTCAGAAGCGCCTTGGTCAAATAATGTTGGTTGTATATAAACTTCCTCTGAATTACTCCCACTACTTTTGACAAAATCACCCATAGGTTTAATACCATGTTCAAATCGATTTAAAATTGTCTTAAACGCTTCTATACTATGATCTACACCAATCCAATTACGTTGCATTTCATCAGCGATCGCCAAACTTGTCCCCGAACCGGCAAAACCATCAAGTATCAAATCTCCTGGATTCGATGAAGCCGCAATTATTCTTCTCAATAAATCAGGATTTTTTTCAGTTGGATATCCCGTAATTTTAACATTTTGATTATAAGCATCCCGGAACTCTAGCCAAATATCCTGAACTCCCACCCCTGAATGTTCATTGAGATAAACCTTCCTTCTAGGATTACCATTTTTAGACCAGAATATTTCACCTCGTGCGTCCATTTCATCCAGAGTCTTTGGGGGATATTGCCAATGTTTACCCGGAGGCGGCATTTTACCCCGCCAAGGCTTCCCAGTTTCACCATGACGCACACCTGGTGCATGGAGTGGAACCTTCATAAATTGACGACCAGTTTCTGGTTCAATATATTGATACTCCTTTTTACTATTTTCCGACAAGGGGACTTTGGGTTGATTCCATATATATGTATCTGACTTGGTATAAAATAATATAAAATCTGCGGTTTTCCCATAAGTTCTACGAGTATAATTTTTGGGATTGCATTTTTGTCTGACTATCATATTTCGATAGTTTTCAGCACCAAAAATTTCATCCATTATTAGCTTGATATGAAAAATCATCTTTTCATCAAGATGTAAATAAATTGAGCCATGATTTGACAGTAATTGATGCAGCCATATCAGACGTTCTCGTAAAAATTCCACGAACATAGCACCCGTTAAGGTATCATCATAAGCCTTCGACTGTTTTCGTGACAAAAAATGGCTTTCTGTTGCAAAGGGTGGGTCTATATAGATTAAATTAATACTCCCGCATATTTCGGGTTCCGTAGCCAGTAAACGAAGAACATCTAAATTATCGCCAAAGTATAACCTTTTAGGTGAAGCATGAGAATAAATACTTTGATATTCGACTAAATCACTATTAATAATTTCCTGGTATGATTTTTTATGGGCATAGACCAGCTCAACTTGATTATCGTCAAGCAATTTATCTTTTTTAGGTATTCCAATTGCCATAAATTAACTGTTATGATACTAACCACTCGATGTTTATGCGTTCTGGAAACATTCGGAGAGTAACCACCTTAACTTTACCATACCAAGCATCCTCAAGATCCGCATAATCTCGCCACATTGAACCCAGAAGTAAGCCGGGGCCATCGTTAAGGAATATGACTTTAAGATTTAATCCATTAGTTTGAGCATATTTCAGAATCTCACTAGCACAATCACGATACTGGCCTGTTCGATCATCTTCTTGAGTACCACCTCGGTCTGAATCATACCTAGCTAAACCCACAGCAACTGGCTGATTATTATGTAATAAAACAAAGTCTACTGGGCGATTTGGTCGAGGATAATTATCAAAAAATTCTCCTAATATTACATCTTTGCCAGCACGTTGAGGGCCGATAATCTCCAGTTTTGAATATTGTTCACGAACGATTTTAAATAGCCTTTCTGTTAGATCATATCCTTTTTTACCACGCTCCTTATATTCCCAAAGCACGGCACATAAAGCCTCATCAGGCATAGGTCTCGACAAAAATTGGGATTGAACTTCTGTAATTAAACGAAATCCCTTGCCAAATCGATTACATATTTGATCAGCATTTGATTTTTTTTTGAGCATTTCTACAGGTGTTTCTGGACTCACATATTTTCTGAATACTCGACCAAGTTGTATCCGCATCCAAACGGGTTGGATTTGTGTAATTGCCAAAAATAGATCCGTTGAAGAATGGGACGACTTTAACAGATGACCAAATGTGACCAGTACAGGTTGATAAAGTTCACAGGCTAATGATAGGATATCTGGATAGTATTCACCAGCAAATAACGTGATCCAAAGATGACCATCTTCTTGATAATCTCGGAAGCTGGTTTGCTCATTTTTTGGCAATTTGCTAATCTCTCCTTTTCATTGAACAAAAATAGCGACGCATTCCCCCACCTCGCGTCAGCAGGTGGGGGTCAAGGATCGGTCAGGTCAATCATCGTAGCCTTGCCCCTCTATGTAAGCTTTGAGGACATCCAACGAGGCGCAACCAGCCGAGACGACACTAAATCCACGCTTCCCAAAAACCGGACGACCATAGTACGGTTTCAATTGTCGCACAAAACGCTTCCTGATTTCGCGGCTGGTAACGGTCTTCATCGTATTGCAGAGCTTAGAAATAGAGACCATTAGAGCTAGGTCAACCAATAAATGAATATGGTCATTAGTCCCTAAATCTGCCTTCGCCTCTTCTAGGAGACAATCATTCTTCTCGCAGATGCTCCGACAAAGTTCGCTCATGTCCTCTTCTATCTCCCCAGAGATGACGGGATGACGGTATTTGGTGACAAACACTATATGAATCTTGATGCTGGCAACGGTGTGAGAGAAAGACCTGAGAGCTTTTGACATTTAGTTCACCATGGGTTAACATGACACCATGCTAACCAACAAACCCACATCAATCATCCATACAGACCGATGGAATCTTAACCCGACAGCAGCAGCGCGAGTGCTGCTAATCCAAACGGTTGAGGTCTCCCTAGGTGTCTGTCGGCATTTGATGGGAATTCTCTTAACTCATTGGCCATCTCTAGGAGGGTTATCGACTCAAAAACGGGTTCTAGCCGTCGAAAAACTCATTCACCAAACCGCGAAGAACCCCAACCCCAAATACCGGCAATTTGACCAAACCTTTTACAAGTTCCCCAGCTATTACCGGAGGGCTGCCATCGTCTTCGCGCTCTGGCCAAGTCAGTAGCTACATGACCCGATATCGGAAATGGCAATCGGGAACTCGTCAACGTCGGGATGCCAAACCTCCCGCCCTCAATCCCAACAGTGGCTGTTATCCGACCCTGTATAAGGGTCAGTGCTATAAACTCCATGGCTATGACCGCATCGACATCAAGGTATTTAACGGAACTGATTGGGTCTGGACTACCATTGAGATAACCAGCCTACGAGAACGGCATACCGTAGATACTAACAAGCTGCTGTCACCGTCCCTTATCTTCAATGAGCAGAAAAAAGCCTGTCATCTCTCAGTTCCATTTGAGTGTCATCCACCTCAACGGGAGGGAGAGGGTCAAGTTGTAAGTGTTGACCTGGGTATCAACACCACCGCTACTGTGGCAGTCGTGAATTTTGACGGCACTGTAACCTATCGGGAGTTTATTCACCCAGCCAGAGACATAGACGAAGTCGCCGCAGCCGCTGGAACCTGCGTCCAGCGGAACGGCGACCGTCGGGATAAGTGGCTGAAATCGGTATCTAAACGAGCCAGCCAAACGATGGGACATGGCGGAAGTCTCCAGAAAGGCTTTTGCTCTCATACCTACCGTAAATGCCGTAATATCAACCGTCAAATTGGGCAGATTGTCTCGAAGCGTATCGTGCAGATTGCCCAACAGTTCAATGCCGATGCTATTGTCTTTGAGAACCTGAAAGGATGGAAGGCTAAGGGAGGGCGAAAACGCTCCTTACTGCGCCAACGCTTTCATGGATGGCTCAAAGGGATGATTCGAGATTTGACTGAGATGAAGTGGCAAGAGATAGGCGGTAAGGTCATTGATGTCGTAGCTCCACCTAAAAGTTGGCTTATGACGGTAGTGGAGTCGAAAGGGCGAGACTCCAACAACTATGCTCTGGCTAAATTTTCCTCGGGCAAGCGATACAATGCAGACCTCAATGGGGCGCTCAATATTGCTGCACGAGGTATTCTTCAGCTCACTCGCCGAAAGGACAGCGAGGAGCCCTCGATCCAACGTTCGAGGGCTCCTCGCCTAGAAGCTGGGCTTGTTTGTGTGACCTGTGGACTCGTACAGTCTCAGGTTAGCACTGACACCCCCACCTGCCCAAGGCAGGTGGGGTGAGCTTCATTGATACCAAAAACCACAAAAATTAAAGGATTCCGAAGCTATAGCCTCAGAATCCTTAGAAGTTAATTATAGAGCCGAATCCCCAGAATTAGGAAAAATAGATCCCCGTCACTTGAGGAAAACTACATTAAGCCTAATTGAGACAGAATACCTTGGCCGGTCAGTAACTCGGTACCAACACCGATGACGAAACCAAGCATAGCGAGGCGACCGTTCCAGGTTTCCGCGAATTCGGTGAAACCAAATTTAGTTCCTTGATTTTCCATTGTGAGTTACTCCTAGATAGGTTTGCTTGATTCAACTAAAGAAAACTTAACACACTTACCACCAACTTTGCAACATTTCTTTACGCTTTTCTGAAAAAAAAATTCGCCAACCGCCGAAACCGAGTCAAATCAAGGGTTTATCCTCTAGCGGGACTGATGGGCGATCGCATCTAATCAACAAACTAGCCGATAATAAAAACCGTAGCAGTAGAGAGGGCCCCATGGACATTCGCATCGGAAACGGATACGACATTCACCAGCTAGTCGAAAACCGTCCCCTAATACTAGGCGGCGTTAAAATTGAGCATCATCTAGGATTACTCGGTCACAGCGATGCCGATGTCCTCACCCATGCCATCATGGATGCTATGTTAGGGGCGCTAAGTTTAGGAGATATCGGCGTTTACTTTCCCCCCACAGATGAACGCTGGGCGGGTGCTGATAGCCTAGTCTTACTAGAACAAGTTCATAGCCTCATACAACAGCGAGGCTGGCAGTTATGTAACATAGACTCAGTAATTGTGGCTGAACGTCCCCAACTCAAACCCCATATCCCGACAATGCGCGATCGCATCGCCAATGTCCTAAAATTAGAACCGGACCAGGTAGGCATCAAAGCCACCACCAACGAAAAACTCGGACCCGTAGGACGAGAGGAAGGAATAGCCGCTTACGCCGTCACCCTCCTAAAAAGAGCATGATTTAATCTCAAATTAGGTTAATATTTTAGGGCAATATGGTATAAGAAGCGAGAAGAGTTGAGGATAAACCTATTGCCAGATATGTCAAACCCAAGGAAGCGGCCCAAATCCTTGGAGTCCATGAAAGAATACTCCGCAGATGGGACTCCAATGGCTCAATCGAGACCATCAGAACCCCCGCTGGGCAACGACGATACAACGTTGAGTGATATACTGCTGCCAAATCAGGCAGTGACAAACGCAAAGTCGTTATCTATGCCAGAGTTAGTAGCCACGCCCAGCAGTCAGACCTCAACCGACAGGTGGCCGCACTGTCCAACCTCTACCCCGAAGCAGAAGTCGTCTCAGAAATCCGAGGCGGGCTCAACTTCAAGGGAAAGAAAATGCTGGCCTTACTGGGACATCATTTGTCAGGAGATGTCCGCATGGTTGTCGTTGCCCACCCAGACCGATTGGCAATATGGGGATTTGACTTGTTTCGATGGCTCTGTGAGCAAAACAGGTGTTCACTCATGGTTCTCAACCAGACAAGTCTCAGTCCAGAACCAGAAATGGTTGAGGACATCCTCGCCCTCCTCCACTGCTTTAGCTCCAGATTATACGGACGGAGTAAATACAAAACTCAGGTCAAAGAAGATCCGGATTTACCCCAGCCCCGAGCTAAATCAAGTCTGGCGTAAATGGCTGGCTGCTTGTCGGTATTGCTACAACCAAGCAATTGCATTATCTAGGAGTGGTAAACGACTAAGCAAACTGAAATTACGCAACGAAGTGATGCAGAGCGACTTACCCGAATGGGTCAAAGAAACACCCTGCCACATTCGGCAAAATGCCATCTTTGATGCCTATCAGGCTTTGAGCGCCAGTCCTGATGCCAGGTTTAGAAGTTGTCGTGACAGCTCTCAAGGGATTAAGTTCAATAATACTAATTTCTCTTCAGGGAGTTGGTATCCAAGACTAACGAAAGGATTAACTTTCATGGTTTCCGAACCCATCCCTAAAACTTGCGGGCAAGGGACTCAGTTGGTGTTTACCAAAGGTCGATGGTTGGCGATTTTCCCTGAACCAGTTGCCGTTACCCCAACTGACGCTACTGGCGTGATTGCATTAGACCCGGGCGTCCGAACTTTTATGACCGGGTTTGATGGTTCACGATTTCTGGAATTGGGCTCCGGGGATATTGGAGGCATTACTAGGCTATGTCAACATTTGGATGATTTGATGAGCCGAATCGCCAAGGAACCCTGTCGTTCAAGAAGGCGACGGATGAGGCAAGCGGCTCAACGAATGAGAACCAAAATCCGCAATCTAGTTGATGAAGCCCACAAACAAATTGCTCACTACTTGACTCACAACTACAGCCTAATTTTTTTGCCCACCTTCGAGACTTCCGATATGGCCAGTCAGGTGAAGCGTCTAATCAGGTCTAAGACTGCCCGCGCCATGCTGACATGGGCGCATTATCGATTCAAACTAACCCTGAGACATCAAGCCGAGATAACTGGAACCACAGTTGTAGATGTGACGGAAGAATACACCAGCAAAACCTGTACTCACTGTGGTCAGATGCATTCCCAGCTAGGTGGCTCAAAAGTGTTCCGATGTCCTGAGTGTGGGTTCACTCTACCCAGGGACTGGAACGGTGCTTTTGGAATCTTTCTAAAAGCTTTGCGGGATACCGCCTCTGTTACCTTAACGGGTAATAGTGCTATCGTCGCATTGTCAGGCAATAGCCGGATAAATGTCGCGTAAATGTATCAGCCTAAAAGCGCAATCGCCATAAACTTTGCCAGTTATGAACCATTTAGTCTATCCAGGGTCAAAGCGCGGGTTACTCATCCGCCTAGCCTCAGTATTATTAGTAATATTATTAGCCCTAGGCTTATGGGGTTGTGGTGTCGCCCAATCTGCCGACAGACCCTCCCGCCTAGTTATTCCCACCCCTAGCGGTCCGAGTACGTTTAACTATCCGCTAAATGAATCCGCCTATAGCGTTTTTGGCTATATTTATAGTCCCGTCATCGAAGAACACCCCGTTACCGGAGAACTCCAACCAGGTCTAGCAGAGTCTTGGGAAATTGCCCCAAATGGTCAAAGGATTATCATCACCCTGCGATCGGGTTTAAAATGGTCTGACGGTGAACCCATGACCGTAGATGATGTGATTTTCACCTACAACGAGATCTATTTCAATGACCAAATCCCCAGCAGCTTTAAAGATATTCTCAGAGTAGGACGCGATCGCACCCTACCCACCGTTAAAAAACTCGATGATCGGCGGGTCGAATTTTCCGTCCCCGAACCCTTCGCCCCTTTCCTCCGATATGCAGGCGGTTTACCAATTTTACCCGCCCATGTTTTGGCTGACTCCGTTCGGAATTTCGACTCTCAAGGAAATCTCCTATTTTTGAGTACCTGGGGAACCAATACCGACCCCCAGGAAATTGTTGGTAATGGTATGTACCGCATCAGAAGCTATAACCCCAATCAACGGGTTATCCTAGAACGTAACCCCTACTATTGGCGGGAAGACTCACAGGGGAACCCCCAACCCTATATAGAGCAAATAGTGTGGCAAATTATCGAGAGTAGCGATACCCAACTACTCAATTTTAGGTCTGGTTCCCTCGATACCCTAGATGTTCAACCAGAAGCATTCCCCCTGCTGAAACCTGAAGAAACCAGAGGGCAATATACCATCTACAGTCCTGGCCCGGATACCGGAACTGTGTTTATGTCTTTTAATCTTAATCAGGGCAAAAATGCCGACGGTAGACCTTTTGTGGAACCCTATAAATCCCGATGGTTTAATAATCTAGCCTTTCGTCAAGCAGTATATTATAGCATAAATAGAGAGGTGATGAAAAATAATATTTTTTTAGGATTGGGTGAGTTACAACATTCGCCGTTCCCGGTGCAAAGTCCTTTTTATCTATCTCCAGAACAGGGATTAAGAACCTATAGCTATAACCCGGAAAATGCTAGGGAATTATTGCGAGAGGCGGGTTTTTCCTATGATGATAATGGCAATTTAATCGATGACGAAGGTAATCAAGTCCGGTTGACGTTGTTGGTGGCGGCGGGTCGAAAAGTTCGGGAACAAATGGCGACCCAAATTGCTCAAGATTTATCCAGAATTGGCATCCGAGTGGATCCGCTATTTTTGAGTTTTAATACTTATGTAAATAGGTTGTCTAAGACTCGCAATTGGGAGGCTTTTTTGGGTGGATTTACTGGGGGAGTTTTAGAGCCCCATGGTGGCTATAATATTTGGTCTGTTAATGGTCGTCTCCATACGTTTAATCAAGGTCAGCAACCGGGAGAACCTGAAATAGAAGGTTGGGTGGTATCAGACTGGGAGCAAAAAATTGATGATTTATATGTGCAGGCTTCCCAGGAACTAGATAATGATAAACGTAGGGAACTTTATGGAGAAGCCCAGAAGATTATTGCGGAAAATTTGCCGTTTCTGTATATGGTTAATCCTTTGGTATTCGATGCCATACGCGATCGCATAGAAGGCATTAACTATACACCCATCGGCAGAGGGTTCTGGAATTTATACGAGTTAAAAATTCGCGAATAGGGATAAATAAACGGTATCCTCAGATAACCCGTATTCAGGAAATTGTCAATGACACCGGAAGCCTTAAAACAGCTATTAGAATATGTCGCACAAGGCTATTTATCCCCCAGAGAAGCCCTGAACAAAATGCGATATTTTGATTTTGAGACGGTCGGAAATTATGCCAAAATAGATAATCACCGACAACTGAGAACCGGATTTCCCGAAGTGATTTGGGGACCGGGAAAAACCCCAGAGCAAATCCGAGAAATAATGCAGACTATGCAGGGACGAAATCCGGTAGTGATGGCGACCCGAATTGAGCCGGAAGTTTATGAAGAACTGCGGCGGGAAATGCCAGATTTAGAATATTATCGAGAAGCTAAGATTTGTGCCTTAGATAGGCGTTATCGGTCTGCTGAACCGCAATCTGTGGGTGTAATAGGAATTTTAACCGCCGGAACTGCTGATATATCTGTGGCGGAGGAAGCAGCGGTCACCGCCAGCTTATCAGGGTTTCAGGTAAAGCGACTGTGGGATGTGGGGGTAGCAGGAATTCACCGACTATTAGGAAACTGGCATTTAATCTCGGATGCTGATGTTTTAATTGTAGTAGCGGGGATGGAAGGAGCTTTACCCAGTGTCGTGGCTGGTTTAGCTGATTGTCCAGTAATTGCTGTCCCCACCAGTATTGGCTATGGTGCAAGTTTTAATGGGTTAGCACCCCTATTAACTATGCTGAATTCCTGTGCGGCGGGTGTAGGAGTAGTCAATATAGATAACGGATTTGGCGCGGCTATCTTGGCTGGCCAAATCCTGCGAGTGGGAGAGCGATTAAACAGAAAAATGGATCAAGACTGAGACAAGTTTTTGCACAAAAACAGTCGCCTCGGCTGACCCAAAAACACAGAGTCCCAACTCCAATCTATCTGGGCTATGCGATAGCCCACTTGATGATACAGTTGTCGTGCTTGGGAATTATTTTCCAGAACATGAAGGTACAAATCAGAGAAACCCCATTTCATGGCGACTTGTTCGCAACCAATCAGGAGTTCCCTGGCTACACCCTGGCGGCGGGCTGTGGGATGAACAGCTAAATTAGAAATATATGGATAGCGATCGCCAATTGACCAGGGATTGTGCGATCTTAACGCCATTTCTACGGTTCCTACCAAATGTTCTGGGACATTTAGAGGTATATTACCTAATTTATGAGGAGAATCTGCGATCGCAGCCACTAGACAGGTATAATACCCCGAGCTAGTAGCCAAGCGATTACGCAAATCCTCGTAAATGCCCAGGCGAAAAATAGGATACATCAAGCCACCGAGTCCCTGTCGAGTATGAAAACTCTCAGCGAGGATCTCCGTTAATCGGGTAACATCAGCCCGTAGGGCTGCCCTAATTTTTAGGGGATACCCGTGTGAGGCACCACCGGAACCTTCTCGTTTGTAAGTTGTTGAGGTCAAGAAGAACGGCTCCACGATTCCAAGCCAACTTCTTTACACTGTACCATTACTCCATTGGCATCGGATCAATTAACAAGGCGGGTGAGCGGACTAGGGTGGCCCATTATAGCTTTTGACACTCCTCGCCCTGAAGTGCGAGGATTCTTGAGCTAACAATTGCCCTTTCAGGTTTTACCCCTATTTAGGTCTTAAACTGTTATGTCTGAACCGAGCTTGCTAGAAGATTAGGTAGGGGTCGAGAGGGAAGTCGCCTTCCCCCACTCCCATTCAAAACCGTGCTTGATACTTTCGCATCACACGGCTCCTGATGTATAGCACAAGACAGAACACTTAGGACGTATAATGGAGAGGACGAGATGACTAAGAAGACCAAAAATGCCAGCCCCCTATAGTTACGACCTCAGACAAAAAGTTATTGATGCCATTGAACTAGACGGTATGCCCAAAACAGAAGCCAGTCAAGTTTTCCATGTCAGCAGGAACACCATTAATCTCTGGCTGCAAAGAAAAGCACAGACCGGAGACTTCCTCCCTAAACCTCATCACCGACCTGGCAATAACCACAAAATTACCGACTGGCAAAAATTCAAGGCTTTTGCCCAAGAGCATGGCGACAAAACAGCAGCTCAAATGGCTGAACTTTGGGATGACGACATCTCTCCTCGCACCATATCCAGAGCCTTGAAGAAAATTGGCTTCACCAGAAAAAAAACTTACGGCTACCAAGAACGTGATGAGCAACAGCGAGAGGAGTTTATGGCTCAGATTGAACAGATGGAGCCGGAAGAAGTGGTCTACCTCGATGAAGCCGCCATGAATAGTCAGGACTCGGATTACCCTTATGGTTACTGCGAGGAAGGAAAACGCTTCCATGCACTCAAATCAGGGAAGAGGCAGGGCAGGGTAAGTATGATAGCCGCATGGTGTCATCAACAACTCTTAGCTCCCTTTAGCTTTGAGGGTTGTTGTAATCGGACAGTGTTTGAGTTGTGGTTGGAGTTCATCTTAATTCCAACATTGAAGCCAGGTCAGACTCTAGTATTGGACAATGCAACGTTTCATAAAGGGGGACGGATTGCTGAACTGGTGGAGGCAGCTCAATGCCGTTTACTCTATCTACCACCTTATTCGCCAGACCTCAACAAGATAGAGAAATGTTGGTCGTGGCTGAAAGCCCGTATTCGCCACTGCATTGAGCAGTTTGATTCTCTCCATGATGCCATGGATTCCGTTCTCAAAGCTGCGTCCTAACCACCTTGACTAATGCTATAGATACCCCTTGGCAACGGGAACAGGGTTACCAACCCCTGCTTTTGTACTTCAACTTTTGGAGCTAAATACAACATCGTAGTGTTTAAACTCGCTTTCGCCGTTAAACTCCTGTTGATTGCAGTAACTATATCTACACCGTGACTAGTGGGCATATCCTAACCATTACAATTAGGCATTGGCTTTCAGTCACATCCCTTCCCCTTAAAGGCATACGATTACACTTTCACTACTCAACAAGATGTACCTGCCGAGAGCCTAAAAGGGGTTTAAACGTACCGTTTATATGGGCATTCCATCTTTAGACTTGTCCTTTCCACCGGGGTACCTTTAAAGGTCTGTGTAGGTGATAACAAGATTACCCTACTTTTCCCCTTGCCCTTTTGGACGCAGCGTATCAACCTATTTCGCTGCTTCTAGATTACGATGGTTCAAGCCGGAACATTCAGATTTCCTTAGTCATGGATGGTTGGCAGTGGTCGGATTGTTGGGATTAGGTTTCTCTCATGCCTTCCGTTCCCCGCTTCAATCTCACGGGTTGTGAATCCTGAAACTGGGGGTGGCTATCGCCGTTACTCTCAACGCCCTGATTTCTCAGTTTGTTTATGACCTTGAGTCCCCTGCCTTGCTTAGATTTCTCCAAGCGTCGGGACATATAAACAGTTATGGGATGGTCAGGAATGTGAATCCCTTATATTCCACCAAGGGGTGAAAGTCCCATTAGGAAGTTATTTCAGGCATTGCAGCCTTATTTGATTCCTAAACGTCTCGCACCTTGTTATCTAGATACCCTATTAGTGGTTCACTGATACATTTACGCGACATTTATCCGGCTATTGCCTGACAATGCGACGATAGCACTATTACCCGTTAAGGTAACAGAGGCGGTATCCCGCAAAGCTTTTAGAAAGATTCCAAAAGCACCGTTCCAGTCCCTGGGTAGAGTGAACCCACACTCAGGACATCGGAACACTTTTGAGCCACCTAGCTGGGAATGCATCTGACCACAGTGAGTACAGGTTTTGCTGGTGTATTCTTCCGTCACATCTACAACTGTGGTTCCAGTTATCTCGGCTTGATGTCTCAGGGTTAGTTTGAATCGATAATGCGCCCATGTCAGCATGGCGCGGGCAGTCTTAGACCTAATTAGACGCTTCACCTTGGCAACCATATCGGAAGTCTCGAAGGTCGGCAGAAAAATTATGCTGTAGTTGTGAGTCAAGTAGTGAGCAATTTGTTTGTGGGCTTCATCAACTAGATTGCGGATTTTGGTTCTCATTCGTTGAGCCGCTTGCCTCATCCGTCGCCTTCTTGAACGACAGGGTTCCTTGGCGATTCGGCTCATCAAATCATCCAAATGTTGACATAGCCTAGTAATGCGTCCAATATCCCCGGAGCCCAATTCCAGAAACCGTGAACCATCAAACCCGGTCATAAAAGTTCGGACGCCCGGGTCTAATGCAATCACGCCAGTAGCGTCAGTTGGGGTAACGGCAACTGGTTCAGGGAAAATCGCCAACCATCGACCTTTGGTAAACACCAACTGAGTCCCTTGCCCGCAAGTTTTAGGGATGGGTTCGGAAACCATGAAAGTTAATCCTTTCGTTAGTCTTGGATACCAACTCCCTGAAGAGAAATTAGTATTATTGAACTTAATCCCTTGAGAGCTGTCACGACAACTTCTAAACCTGGCATCAGGACTGGCGCTCAAAGCCTGATAGGCATCAAAGATGGCATTTTGCCGAATGTGGCAGGGTGTTTCTTTGACCCATTCGGGTAAGTCGCTCTGCATCACTTCGTTGCGTAATTTCAGTTTGCTTAGTCGTTTACCACTCCTAGATAATGCAATTGCTTGGTTGTAGCAATACCGACAAGCAGCCAGCCATTTACGCCAGACTTGATTTAGCTCGGGGCTGGGGTAAATCCGGATCTTCTTTGACCTGAGTTTTGTATTTACTCCGTCCGTATAATCTGGAGCTAAAGCAGTGGAGGAGGGCGAGGATGTCCTCAACCATTTCTGGTTCTGGACTGAGACTTGTCTGGTTGAGAACCATGAGTGAACACCTGTTTTGCTCACAGAGCCATCGAAACAAGTCAAATCCCCATATTGCCAATCGGTCTGGGTGGGCAACGACAACCATGCGGACATCTCCTGACAAATGATGTCCCAGTAAGGCCAGCATTTTCTTTCCCTTGAAGTTGAGCCCGCCTCGGATTTCTGAGACGACTTCTGCTTCGGGGTAGAGGTTGGACAGTGCGGCCACCTGTCGGTTGAGGTCTGACTGCTGGGCGTGGCTACTAACTCTGGCATAGATAACGACTTTGCGTTTGTCACTGCCTGATTTGGCAGTATATGACTCAACGTTGTATCGTCGTTGCCCAGCGGGGGTTCTGATGGTCTCGATTGAGCCATTTTCGTCCCATCTGCGGAGTGTTCTTTCATGGACTCCAAGGATTTGAGCCGCTTCCTTGGGTTTGACATATCTGGCAATAGGTTTATCCTCAACTCTTCTCGCTTCTTATACCATATTGCCCTAAAATATTAACCTAATTTGAGATTAAATCATGCTCTCCAAGCGTTTTGGTATTGCAACCAAGATTCGGGTATGCCCTACCCTATCTACCTTACAGCAAAAATATTTCTACAGCACTACGCTGACTAATTCATTCGCCGAGTTTTCGGTTACTGCCCTGTTTAAAGAGTTTTCGGTAGCTCTTGCTTGTTTATTTTCTCCTCAAAAGTGCTGCGCTATTTCAGCAGAATTTTCACGATGTGAGCGGTATTGCCACCTGGTTATGGTCGAAAGGGAAGTCACCTTCCCCAACTCCACTTCCAAACCGTGCTTGATAGTTTCCCATCACACGGCTCCTGATGTGGATACCCTATTTGTCAGTAGGAACAAGGTTACTACCCCTTGCTTTCGTACTTCAACTTTCAGAGCTATATGCTTGCGTTAGTCTTTAAACTCGCTTTCGCCATTAAACTCCTACTTATCGCGGTCTCTATATCCACACCGTGATTAGTGGGCATATCCTAACCATTACAGTTAGGCATTAGCTTTCAATCACATCCTTTCCCCTTAAAGGGTTAGGGGTCGAGAGTGAAGTCACCTTCACCCTCGACCATTCAGAACCGTGCTTGATAGTTTCCCATCACACGGCTCCTGGTGTGGATACCCTATTTGTCAAAGGAGCAGAATCAAGAGACCTGCTTTCTACTTCGATGTTCAGAGCTATATGCACCACGTAGTCTTTAAACTCGTCCTCGCCATTATACTCTTACTGACCGCAGTATCTATAGCACAAGACAGAACACTTAGGACGTATAATGGAGAGGACGAGATGACTAAGAAGACCAAAAATGCCAGCCCCCTATAGTTACGACCTCAGACAAAAAGTTATTGATGCCATTGAACTAGACGGTATGCCCAAAACAGAAGCCAGTCAAGTTTTCCATGTCAGCAGGAACACCATTAATCTCTGGCTGCAAAGAAAAGCACAGACCGGAGACTTCCTCCCTAAACCTCATCACCGACCTGGCAATAACCACAAAATTACCGACTGGCAGAAATTCAAGGCTTTTGCCCAAGAGCATGGCCACAAAACCTCCGCTCAAATGGCTGAACTTTGGGATGACGACATCTCTCCTCGCACCATATCCAGAGCCTTGAAGAAAATTGGCTTCACCAGAAAAAAACTTACGGCTACCAAGAACGTTGGAAGCAACAGCGAGAGGAGTTTATGGCTCAGATTGAATAGATGGAGCCGGAAGAAGTGGTCTACCTCGATGAAGCCGGCATGAATAGTCAGGACTCGGATTACCCTTATGGTTACTGCGAGGAAGGAAAACGCTTCCATGCACTCAAATCAGGGAAGAGGCAGGGCAGGGTAAGTATGATAGCCGCATGGTGTCATCAACAACTCTTAGCTCCCTTTAGCTTTGAGGGTTGTTGTAATCGGACAGTGTTTGAGTTGTGGTTGGAGTTCATCTTAATTCCAGCATTGAAGCCAGGTCAGACTCTAGTATTGGACAATGCAACGTTTCATAAAGGGGGGCGGATTGCTGAACTGGTGGAGGCAGCTCAATGCCGTTTACTCTATCTACCACCTTATTCGCCAGACCTCAACAAGATAGAGAAATGTTGGTCGTGGCTGAAAGCCCGTATTCGTCACTGCATTGAGCAGTTTGATCCTCTCCATGATGCCATGGATTCCGTTCTCAAAGCTGCGTCCTAACCACCTTGACTAATGCTATATATCCCCACCGTGACCTGTGGGCATATCCCAACCATGACAATTGGGCTTTAGCTTCTGGTCACATCCTTCACCCTCTAAGCATGCGCTTACATTTTTCACTACTGCCTTGTGAATAGCATTACTCACTGGTTTATAGGCAGAGCATTAGAGGGGTTACAACGTTCCGATTATATGGGCATTCCATCGTTAGATTTGTCCTCTCCGCCGGGGTACTTTTAAAGGTCTGTGTAGGTAGTCGGATGAACCCCCTACTTTTCCCCTTGCCCTTTTGAGCGCAGCGTGTCAACCTATTTCGCTGCTAGTGTATTACGATGGTTCAAGTCGGACATTCGGTCTTCCTAATCATGGATGGTTGGCATTGGTCGCGTCTTGGTAGTAGGTTCTACCTCACGCCTTCCGTTCCCCGCTTCAATCCTGGAGTTATGATTTCCAAAACTGGGGGTGGCTATCGCCGTTACTCTCTACTCCCTGATTTCTCAGTTCGTTTATGACCTTGAGTTCCCTGCCTTGCTTAGTTCCCTAAGCGTCGGGACATATAACCAGTTATGAGGATGCTCAGGAGAGGTCTCCTTATATCCAGATTCGGAGCTGGAATCCTCACCGGGTAGTTATTTCGGGCATTTCAGCCCTATTTCATACCCGAACGTCTCGCACCATACGCTTACACTTTTCACTACTCCACGGGTACATCCCGCCACTTGAGAGCCAATGAGGGGTTTTAAACGTTCCATCTGTGTGGGCATTCCATCTTTAGATTTGTCCTGTCCACCGGGGTACTTTAAAGGTCTATGCACAACGAAACGTTGCTTCTGGGTAGCTTGCTTAAACTCCTACTTTTCCCCTTACTCTTTGAGCGCAGCGTGTCAACCTGTTTCGCTGCCCAATAGTTACGATGGTTCAAGCCAGACATTCGGTTTCCCTAATCATGGATGGTTGGCAGTGGTCGAGTGAGAGGTAGGTTCCTCTATTACGCCTTCCGTTCCCCGCTTCAATCTGACGGGTTGTGAATCCTGAAACTGGGGGTGGCTACCGCCGTTACTCTCAACTTCCTGCTTTACTAGATGGGTTACAACTCCATCGTTCTAGTGTTCTGTCTTGACCTTGAGTCTCTCTGCCTTATCTGGGTGTCGAGTCCAGATGTTGGAACACATAGATAGTTATGGGATGGTCAGGGCGCACTCCTTATATTCTACCAAGGAATAGAAGTCCCAATAGGAGGTTATTTCAGGCATTGCAGCCCTATTTCACTCCTAAACGTCTCGCACAACCATTACTATTGTATCACGAAGTCGCCCTGAAGTGCAAGGTTTGAGACCCAGTTTCTTGATAAAGTATGATTAACATGAGGGTGTAACAGTCTGGGGACCGCTGGAACAATATTGCTAAACCTCCCACTAAACTCAGTTGATGAAAAGGCACATAGTCAAACATTCCGTATCGCTCACTTGTAGATGAATATAGCTCCCTCTGGAACTCAGCGGTCTACAATGGTCTACCTAATCGCGAACAACTCTCAAATTAGACGGGCGGGTTGGTGGGTTGGCTTGCTTATGGTGAAGAGTCACCTACGGTGTAATCTACTCCCCTACAGACACATTAGTGCCAGTACTGACCATCGAAGCCCCCGAATTGATGAGCCCTTCCAGCAGGAGATCGGTGCATGAGTTCCCCCAACAGAAAATTGAAGCCCACCATATTAGTGGTTGATGATGAGCCAGATAATTTAGATCTGCTATACCGGACTTTCCATCGGGAATTTAAAGTTCTCAAAGCCGAAAGTGGGCCGGCTGCATTGAAGATCTTAGAAGAGGTGGGGGAAGTAGCAGTAATTATCTCTGATCAGCGGATGCCCTATATGAGTGGCACAGAGTTTCTCAGTTTGACCGCGACTCAATATCCCGATTCGATCCGCATTATCCTCACTGGTTATACGGATGTTGAAGACCTGGTAGAGGCAATTAACTCCGGTAAGGTGTTTAAATATGTCACTAAACCTTGGAAATCTGATGAACTCAAGGCGATCGTTCAGCAAGGTTTAGAAACTCATAATGTCCTGAAATCTCGCACAGAGGAACTACGCCTAGCACAAAAACAGGAATCGTTACTTTATGAAGTGACAAGTACCATTCGCGCCTGTCCTAATTCCCAGGAAATGTTGCAGCGCATAGTTGAAACAGTGGGTAAAATGTTTGAGGTGAGCTATTGTCTGCTGCGTTCATTCGGTGTGGGTTCAGACCTGATAGGGCTGGGGGCTGGAGTCAGCCCTACCAAACAGGATATCACTGCTACACAAGGGAAGGAGTGGTTCGCATACTTAGCGGAAGGTCAGAATCATCAAAATTCCACGACAGACAACATCAGCGTTATCAATAATAATGATCTGGAATTGAGATCCCTGGTTTGGGAAACTACGGAAGTAATGATTCTTTCGGAAGGTTTGGGAAATGATATTTCTGACCACGATGGACCAGAATGGCAGCAGCGACGAGACGTTTACCAACGTGCAGATATTCGCTCCAGTTTGATAGTGCCTCTGTATTACCGTCAGGAATTGTTGGCGGTTTTGGCGCTGCACCACACGGGATCGCCCCGTAATTGGCATGAACATGAAGTGCAGTTAGCTGCGGGTGTAGCAGATCAGGCGGCTTTGGCATTGTCTCAGGTGCGCGCATACGAGCAGGTGCGAGAATTGGCTCGTAGGGAAGCGCTGGTTAATACGATTACCAATGCTATTCGGTCTAGTCTTGACCCTCAGAAAATTTTTGCGGCTATCACTGAGCAATTGGGGGAGGCTTTGGAGGTTGATGGCTGTGCTTTGTCTCTCTGGAGTCCGGGAGATGAATATATGCAGTGTGTAGGCCTTTATAATGCGGCGATTAAAGAAACAGTAGTAGAGACTAGACCGGCGGCTTTGTCTGAACCTGATACCAGCACGACGACGAATTTGCCCCTATTGGGGGTAGAAACTAATCAATCCATTGAGTCCGATCAGTCCGATGATTTGCCTCAGTCGGCGGCTCCTATTAGTGGCAACCCGGTGCTTCAGGAATTGATTAGAACTCGCGCTCCGGTGGCGATCGCTGATATCGAACAGCGACCAGACTCGATGGTGATGTTGCCTTTGCGATCGCCTTCTAAGGCTCTATTGGTCGTGCCACTATTGCTCGATGGTGATATTATTGGCAGCATATCCCTACGCCAAAATCACCAAGTTCGCCATTGGCAACCCTCCGAAATTGATATGGTCCTGTTAGTGGCAGCCCAAGCCGCTTTGGCGGTACAGCAGGCTCGTCTATACCAAAAAACACGCCAGCAAGCAGAACGCCTATTAGAAGCCGACCGCCTCAAAACTGAGTTTTTTCAAAATGTCTCCCACGAGTTTCGCACCCCTTTGACTTTGATGATAGGTCCTTTGGAAACGGTGGTTAATCAACAGCAGGATCTGTCATTAGACCAAGCGAAAATTGCTCTGCGTAACTCCAGGCGACTATTGCGCTTGGTTAATCAATTATTGGATTTGCAACGGTTTGATGCGGGACGAATGCAGCCCAGTTTTCGCCCCTGTGACCTGGTGGAGTTTTGTCAGCAAACGGTGGAATCATTTAAGTCTTATTGCGATCGCAAACAAATTAATCTAGTTACCAATTTACAGAGTTGCCCCCAACTTTATCTTGATCTGGAAAGGTTTGATAAAGTCCTTTACAATTTGCTCTCTAATGCCATGAAGTTTACCCCCACCGATGGCACTATTACCGTTAGTCTCCAGCCCGAAGGGAATTATTGCCGTCTTATGGTCAAAGATACCGGGATTGGTATTAAACAAGAACAACTCCCCCATTTATTTGAACGCTTCCGACAAGCTGAAGGTTCAGCCAATCGCTCCTTTGAGGGGAGTGGCTTGGGATTGGCTCTGGTTAAAGAGTTGGTCGAACTCCATCATGGTCGCATTACTGTAGAGTCTGAGTATGGTCAGGGAACTACATTTACCGTCTGGCTACAAATGGGGAATCTTCATCTACCACCAGAGCAAGTCCTTGATGTTCCCGCTGAGTTTGATGCACGTCGAGCAGCCGTAGAATTGGCTGATGTGGAGGTCGATTTACCAGATGTACAAATTGACGACATAAATCTGCCGGAGGTTTTGGTTGCTGACGGTTCGGCTTCCCTCACGGACCACGGACAGTTGGGGTCTAATACTGTCCTGGTGGTGGATGATAACCCCGATTTGCGCCGCTATGTGTCGATGATGTTGCAAAATGCCGGATTTAATGCAGTTTTGGCTAAGAATGGCGCTGATGGTTTTAACAAGGCTCAGACTTATCATCCTGATGTGATTGTTACTGATTTGATGATGCCCCAGGTGTCTGGGTTGGAGTTGATTCGCATGATTCGCTCCTCACCTGAACTTAGGGGAACTCCAATTATTTTGTTGACTGCTAAGGCTGATGAGGATACCCGCATCGAAGGGGTTGAGCGCGGCGCTGATGCCTATGTTTCTAAGCCTTTTAATGACCGGGAGTTGATAGCTGAGGTCAGGAATTTACAGGCCCTCAAGGCAGAGGAACGACGGGTAGCCCATTTGAATAAGTATCTGACTGAATCAGTATTGCGACGGTTTTTGCCGGAGTCTATGGTCAAAAAGGCGGCGGCGGGGGACTTGACTCTGGATTTGCGCCCGGAACCGAGGCTGATTACCATTTTATTTAGTGATATTGTCGGTTTTACTCGGATGTCTAATGCTCTACAGTCTCAGGGGGTGGCGGAATTGCTTAATGAGTATTTGGGAGAAATGACTCGGGCGGTTTTTGAGAATCAGGGGACTGTTGACAAGTTTGTAGGAGATGCGATTATGGCTTTGTATGGAGCCCCGGAGGAGATGAGCCCCTCTGAACAAGTCCGACGCGCGATCGCTACGGCTAGACAAATGTTGGTGGCTCTCGAAAAACTTAACCAGGGTTGGCAGGAACGAGGTTTGGTGGGCCGTAATGAGGTTCCTCCGGTGCGGTTCCGCTGTGGGATTCACCAGGGTATGGCTGTGGTGGGGTTGTTTGGTTCCCAAGAGCGATCGGATTTTACGGCGATCGGTCCTTCGGTTAATATTGCTGCCCGTCTTCAGGAGGCTACTGCCCCCAACAGCATTATGGTATCCGCTATGGTGGCTCAGTATGTCCCCGATGAGGAGATTATTAAGCGCGAATTTCTCGAACTTAAAGGCATTGATGAGCCGGTAATGACTTGTGTGATTAACCCAAAACCTGAATCAGTAAGGGATACAGCTTAATGGCAGATAATTGGGGAAAAAATGCGATCGCACTATTGCAATTTTTATTTTCCTGTGTTAGATTAGTTAAGTGCAAATTTGCGGGCGTAGTTTAGTGGTAAAACCTTAGCCTTCCAAGCTAATGATGGGGGTTCGATTCCCCCCGCCCGCTTTTTTCCTACCATGCCAGGGCTAGGTTATGAGTAATAGCCTACTAATCGACTGCGACTATCGAGTTAAGCAATAAGCTGCGATCGCAGTCAGGATCAGGTTTTTCCGAAAATGCCAGGAGGCGGACTTGAACCTGATACATAGCCTATAACCCCTATTCTACCGTTACTTAGGTGTTACTCAAAACCGTAGCAGAGTAACAAGTGAGTAAAAAATGAGTAACGCTACTAATACCCCTACTGTAGGGGGGAAGGGCAACTACGATGAGAGTTACGCTAGATTCTTGAAAGCCTATCAAGACTTTAAAGGGGAATGTCCCAAAGGAGTGACTCTCAAGTTACAAAAGTCCGGGACTAGGTACAATCTGCTATTGCAGTTTAAGCAGCCACCTACCGGGAAACGACTACCCAAGATAGCCAATCTTGAGTGTACACCCTGAGAGGGTGACAAGAGAGCTAGACTGATTGCTGTACAAGGGATAGAGCATTTAGTCCTTGCCGAAAATTCTGAGCTTTATGAGGCTTGAGGGCCATCAATGCTAACATCTCTTCTTGCCAGAAAACTAGCGACTGGCTCCAAGCATAACCCGATAATCCGAGCCCAAAAATACTGTGATATCAAGTCCGGATAATCAATTATAGTAAAGTCTCGGTTTGAGGCCACCAATGAAAACTGGTCAAGCCTCGAATTAATTCGCGCTGTTTCCACAAACTTCGGCAGCGAGCACACAAGAGTTCCTCTAGCTGATCAAGATTCTCAAATGAACGATTGGCAATGGGTTCATCTACCAGAGGCCACAGTCTTTCTGCTGGTTGTAGTTCCGGGGAATGGGACGGTAGAAACATTAAATGCAGTCCTTCGGGTACTTTCAGATTCTTACTGATATGCCATCCGGCTTGATCAACCACTAACATAATGTGTTGATTTGGACCTAATTTAAATTCGGCAGCAAACTCCTGTAACACTCGACTAAATAGAGTTGTATTGACGTAAGGTATAATCCACCAATCTCAGTACAGGACAAAAAAGCTGAAAGTCTTAGCCAAAAGGGAATCTAGCCGAAAATTCTGAAGGGGGCGCTCCGGGCTGAGGTGAAAGTCGAGGGGTGGGGGGGTAGCGCCAAGTTGGGGTGAGAGGGTTAGATCGGAATTACCACAAACCAAACTTCCCTCTCATGAACGAGCTTAACCGATTACGAGACACTTTGCGCCCTCACTTGCCCTGGCACGGGGCGAGATTAAACTTTGTCTGCCTGTTCCTGATGGCGCTATTCCAAACAAAGACGGTTAATCTGATGGAAATAGCGACTGTATTCGCAAATCCTGTGCAAATTTCCTCAAATTACCAGCGATTACAACGTTTTTTTCGGCAATTCAAATTTGACCGGGCAGAGATTGCCCGTTTCGTCGTTAGCCTCATTGACATTCCCCAACCTTGGACTCTTAGTCTCGACCGCACCTGTTGGTCTTTCGGTCAAACCCATTTCAACATCTTGATGTTGGCAGTCGTCCACGAGGGGATTGCCTTTCCCCTGCTGTGGACGATGCTTGACAAAAAGGGCAATAGCAACAGTGGCGAACGCATGGACTTATTCGACCGCTTCGAGGCACTATTTCCTGACGTGGAGGTGGCTTGTCTGACCGCTGACCGGGAATTTGTGGGGCGAGATTGGCTCTCGTATCTTCTCATCGACCCCCAGGTTCCTTTCCGCCTACGCATCCGCCACAGCGAGCTGATTAGTCCTAAGTTAGGAGGAACTCGGCGTAGCGGCGAACGAATGTTTGATTCTCTGCGACCCGGAGAATTTCGCCAGCTTTCGGGTCGCCGTTGGGTTTGGGGACGGCAGGTTTACGTCATTGGCTCTCGTCTGGCTGATTCGGGGGAGTTGTTGATTCTCATCACTAACGCTTGCCCCGAAACGGCCCTCCCCGACTATGCTCGGCGTTGGGGTATTGAAAACCTCTTCGGAGCCTTGAAGACTCGGGGCTTCTGTCTCGAATCGACTCACTTTAAGGACCCTGAGCGCTTGAGCCGTTTATTGGCTTTGCTTAGCCTGGCTTTTACTTGGGCTATGAAGGTGGGTTTGTGGATTCACCAAGGTTCACCCATTCCTTTGAAGGCTCACGGACGACGCTCCCAGAGTCTTTTCCGCACTGGCTTGGATTTTCTACGCCGCACTTTCTCTAATCTGCCTTTGTTTTCAGGGCGGTTTCACCAGGCTCTACAACTTTTGTCCTGTACTTAGTCCACCAATAAGTCTCTCCCGTTTCCGGTCTCACAAAACCATATAGCCATAACCACTCGAATTTCCAATTAATATGGGCGAGTGGTTGACAATCTTCCGCTACATAAATACGTCGCATCACCGGTTTGAGTCCCAGACGGTGTTCATCTTCGCTCCACAATTGCACCTGTGCATCAGGGTATCTCCGGCGAAGTCCCTCTAACTCCGTTACCAGTTTTTTTTCCAGGCTTGCTGCTCGTCTTCGTCACTTTCGATGTGAGCCGGTCTCGGTACACGAAGCCGAAATGTCATTTGTCGCAGAATCTCCCATCCCCTTTGTCGGCTAATTTTTCGTCCAGTTACTCCTGTCAACCAGTCTGCCACCTGGCGACCGTTCCACAGTCCCCCATCCGGCGCTGTTCCTTGCAGGGCTTGCCATAACTGAGCTTGAGTCACATCATCAATTAACGGTGGATGTCCGGGATTTCCTTTTCGGCGCGCACCCAGCCCTTTTAATCCCAATTGGTTGTATCTCTTTACCAATTCATAAATCCAGATGCGACTGTAGCCCGTAATTTCTTGGACTTCCTCCGTGGTCTTCCCCTTAGCCAACAACCAAATAATTTGATATTGGCGACTTTCCAAGCCCTCTTGGGCTTGGTGATCAGCCCGGCCAAGTTCTTCGGTACTTAAGTGGGGAGCTATACTAATTCGTCTGGGCATAACGCAAGTTTGGCATTGGTCACTGATATTATAACCGATTAAGCGAACTTGATATGATGGGGAAAATTATTAGGAGTTTTTTCGCTTCGACCGAGGTAAGCTATAGCATTAGTCAAGGTGGTTAGGACGCAGCTTTGAGAACGGAATCCATGGCATCATGGAGAGAATCAAACTGCTCAATGCAGTGGCGAATACGGGCTTTCAGCCACGACCAACATTTCTCTATCTTGTTGAGGTCTGGCGAATAAGGTGGTAGATAGAGTAAACGGCATTGAGCTGCCTCCACCAGTTCAGCAATCCGCCCCCCTTTATGAAACGTTGCATTGTCCAATACTAGAGTCTGACCTGGCTTCAATGTTGGAATTAAGATGAACTCCAACCACAACTCAAACACTGTCCGATTACAACAACCCTCAAAGCTAAAGGGAGCTAAGAGTTGTTGATGACACCATGCGGCTATATAGCTTACCCTGCCCTGCCTCTTCCCTGATTTGAGTGCATGGAAGCGTTTTCCTTCCTCGCAGTAACCATAAGGGTAATCCGAGTCCTGACTATTCATGGCGGCTTCATCGAGGTAGACCACTTCTTCCGGCTCCATCTATTCAATCTGAGCCATAAACTCCTCTCGCTGTTGCTTCCAACGTTCTTGGTAGCCGTAAGTTTTTTTTTCTGGTGAAGCCAATTTTCTTCAAGGCTCTGGATATGGTGCGAGGAGAGATGTCGTCATCCCAAAGTTCAGCCATTTGAGCGGAGGTTTTGTGGCCATGCTCTTGGGCAAAAGCCTTGAATTTCTGCCAGTCGGTAATTTTGTGGTTATTGCCAGGTCGGTGATGAGGTTTAGGGAGGAAGTCTCCGGTCTGTGCTTTTCTTTGCAGCCAGAGATTAATGGTGTTCCTGCTGACATGGAAAACTTGACTGGCTTCTGTTTTGGGCATACCGTCTAGTTCAATGGCATCAATAACTTTTTGTCTGAGGTCGTAACTATAGGGGGCTGGCATTTTTGGTCTTCTTAGTCATCTCGTCCTCTCCATTATACGTCCTAAGTGTTCTGTCTTGTGCTATAAAAGCCAGGCTAAGCAAAGCCAATAAACGGCTCAAGCGCTCAGGGTCCTTAAAGTGAGTCGATTCGAGACAAAAGCCCCGAGTCTTCAAGGCTCCGAAGAGGTTTTCAATACCCCAACGCCGAGCATAGTCGGGGAGGGCCGTTTCGGGGCAAGCGTTAGTGATGAGAATCAACAACTCCCCCGAATCAGCCAGACGAGAGCCAATGACGTAAACCTGCCGTCCCCAAACCCAACGGCGACCCGAAAGCTGGCGAAATTCTCCGGGTCGCAGAGAATCAAACATTCGTTCGCCGCTACGCCGAGTTCCTCCTAACTTAGGACTAATCAGCTCGCTGTGGCGGATGCGTAGGCGGAAAGGAACCTGGGGGTCGATGAGAAGATACGAGAGCCAATCTCGCCCCACAAATTCCCGGTCAGCGGTCAGACAAGCCACCTCCACGTCAGGAAATAGTGCCTCGAAGCGGTCGAATAAGTCCATGCGTTCGCCACTGTTGCTATTGCCCTTTTTGTCAAGCATCGTCCACAGCAGGGGAAAGGCAATCCCCTCGTGGACGACTGCCAACATCAAGATGTTGAAATGGGTTTGACCGAAAGACCAACAGGTGCGGTCGAGACTAAGAGTCCAAGGTTGGGGAATGTCAATGAGGCTAACGACGAAACGGGCAATCTCTGCCCGGTCAAATTTGAATTGCCGAAAAAAACGTTGTAATCGCTGGTAATTTGAGGAAATTTGCACAGGATTTGCGAATACAGTCGCTATTTCCATCAGATTAACCGTCTTTGTTTGGAATAGCGCCATCAGGAACAGGCAGACAAAGTTTAATCTCGCCCCGTGCCAGGGCAAGTGAGGGCGCAAAGTGTCTCGTAATCGGTTAAGCTCGTTCATGAGAGGGAAGTTTGGTTTGTGGTAATTCCGATCTAACCCTCTCACCCCAACTTGGCGCTACCCCCCCACCCCTCGACTTTCACCTCAGCCCGGAGCGCCCCCTTCAGAATTTTCGGCTAGATTCCCTTTTGGCTAAGACTTTCAGCTTTTTTGTCCTGTACTGAGCCCAGAACTACTTTACCCCTAACAGATAGCTTTACCTACAACTTACGGCTAAGGTTTTGGGGGTGAACTGATTATGTTGGTATCGGTTTCCGCACGGGATGATTACCATCAAAGATTGGAGACTTGCTGAGGATTATGTGGGTATCGATTCCCATCTCGGTAATTGTCACCAGTTGAAAAGTTGTTTAGGGGTATCGGGTTGGAGTCGGTAGATGATAGCCCATAGTTTCCCCTCACCGAGGATTATGAATCAGACCCATAGATAACCGGATAGGCGATCGCTCATAGGTTTACCTATAGGTCTAGTCCACGGAAAGGCGGTCTGATATCTTTGTACATTGATAGGTTTATCTTTGTACATTGATAGCTTGGGGAATTATCTTCTGCTGTTGTCGTGGTTGATTTTGAAACATATCCTCCCCCCAACCGGAACAAACACTCTTTGGGGAAACGACCGACGTGATAGCAGTCAAGGGTGAGGCACGAACCGATAGGGATACCCTTGACGGGTATCACAAGGGAGTTAACCTATCGCGTGTTTGGTTGGGGGGAGGTATGGATATTTGACAGATTGACTAAGTTGTGCTTGTTGACTGAGTAATCATCCTATTGACGGAATAATTGTCCTGTGCTAGGACTAGATTGTGAGTAATATCTGAGTAATTAGGTACGGCGATCGGGTTAAGTGTTTCCCGGCTATCGCAGTGCGGATAAGGGTTTGATGATAGTGGGGGCGGTGGGACTTGAACCCACACGACCGGTGAAGGTCAACGGATTTTCATCCTCTCGCAGCTTTCGCTACAGCATCAGGTAGGTTGATCCCCGCCTAATTGCCTTGAGAATTGGACTCTCCCTTTACCCTCGGCTTAACGTTAGGGTAGCTCCCGTCGAGTCTCTGCACCTTCCGATCAAGAAGTTCCAGAAATTAGGTATTTCCTTCACCCCTTCAAAGGCTTGGCTCAGGATTGCCTTGTCTGCGAACAGATTTAGGTTTCCCTGAGTTTGAGAGCCGTCACTTGAGGGATTTCTCACCCCAAGGCTCAGTTTTCTAAGTCCGTAGCGTCTACCATTCCGCCACGCCCCCAGGTCGCTTATTTAAAAGCACAATCTATATTTGAGCATCTTTCTGGAATTTTGGCAACTATTTTCCCAAATTTTTTGAACGGTAGGGAAAAATCGGAGCGATCGCAAGTGGTGGGAGAGCCTCATAGAGCAAGAATTTAATCCAAGATTTGCTTGATATCTTAGGACAATAAGGTACAATACCCCAAAAGATTCGCAACTCAATAATGAATATACGGTCAAACCCCAGACCATACCAAATTTCCCTGACGACATACTCATCAAGTCGGATTCATGGTAAAATCAAATAATGCGTGCGAGACGTTTAGGAGTGAAATAGGGATGCAATGCCCGAAATAGCCTCCTAGTGGGACTTCCACCCCTTGGTGGAATATAAGGGACTCGTATCCTGACCATCCCATAACTGTTTATATGTCCCGACGCTTGGAGAAATCTGAGCAAGGCAGGGGACTCAAGGTCATAAACAAACTGAGAAATCAGGGAGTAGAGAGTAAAGGCGATAGCCACCCCCAATTTCAGGATACACGATTCTGGGATTGAAGCGGGGAACGGAAGGCGTGAGGTAGAACCTACTACCAAATGCGACCACTGCCAACCATCCATGACTAGGGAAACCGAATGTCTGGCTTGAACCATCGTAATGATTTAGCAGCGTAATAGGTTGCCACGCTGCGCTCAAAAGAGCAAGGGGAAAAGTAGGGTTTTGCATAAAACACCTACACAGACCTTTTTAAGTACCCCGGTGGAGAGGACAAGTCTAAAGATGGAATGCCCATATAAACGGAACGTTTAAACTCCTCATTGGTTCTCCTTATCAAAAAAGTGAGCAATATTACTCACAAGGAGTAGTGAAAAGTGTAAGCGTATACCATTGAGGGGAAAGGATGTGACTGAAAGCCAATGCCTAATTGTAATGATTAGGATATGCCCACTAGTCACGGTGTAGATATGGAGACTGCGACAAGTAGGAGTAATATGACGAGAGCGAGTTTAAAGACTACGAGTTGTATGCCAAGCTCCCAAAGTTGGAATCATAAAGCGGGGGTTCGTAACCCTGTTCCTAGTGACAAAAAGGGTATCTACATTAGGAGCCGTATGAGGTGAAAGTCTCAAGTACGGTTTGGAAGTGGAGTTGGGGAAGGTGACTTCCCTTTCGACCATAACCAATCAAAGCTTTCCGGACCAAACTAAAACTCAATGACCGTCAAGCCACCTTGATGGCCAAACACGCGGGTTATGCTCGGTTCGTGTTTAATTGGGGATTACACTTATGGAGGTCAGCTTATGAAGAGGGACTCAAGCCTAATATCAACTCCATTAAAAAGGTTTTTACTCATTATGTGAAACCTCAATATCCTTGGATGTCTGAATTGTCTTCTAAAGTTGATCAATATGCCTTCATTAATCTAGGGGATGCCTTTAAGCGCTTCTTCAAGGGAATAAGCAGTTATCCTAAATTTAAGAAGAAAGGCCACCATGATAGTTTTACGCTTGACAATTCCGGAAGGCCATTCAATCTGTCAGGAACTCGCCATAAGCTGCCTTTTGTGGGCTGGGTTTCTACATTTGAGGCACAACCCGAAAGTTGGGTTAAGAAAGTCACTATAACGCGCCAAGCAGGTGACTGGTATATTAGCTTTTTCGTAGAAATCACGCCAGAAATTACACCGAAATATCGAGAGAGAATCGGGGTAGACCTAGGAATTAACAATTTGGCGACTTGCTCCGATGGGACAAAATTCTCTAATCCCAAGGCTTATAAAGCAGCGACCAAAAAACTAGCTCGATTACAACGTCATTTAAGTCGCAAAGTCAAAGGCTCGAAAAATTGGGCCAAATGTCTCTTAAAAGTTCAAAAGCTACATCAAAGAGTAGCAAACATTCGGCGGGACACGATTCATAAAATCACTACTTTTTTGGCTAAAAACCACAGCCAAGTAGTCATTGAAGATTTGAATGTGTCTGGAATGTTGAAAAATCATTGTTTGGCGGGTTCTATCGCTGATGCTTCATTTTATGAGTTCCGTCGGCAACTAGGTGACAAGGCAGAACGTTATGGTTCAAAGTTAATGATTGCGGATAGATTTTATCCATCCAGTCAACTTTGTTCTAACTGTGGCCATCGTCAAAAAATGCCCCTAGTCCGTCGGACTTTTGAATGTCAGAACTGTGGGCTGAAGATTGATAGAGATTTGAACGCCAGTATAAATTTAGAAGTGCGAGACGTTTAGGAGTGAAATAAGGCTGCAATGCCTGAAATAACCTCCTAGAGGGAGATAGACTGACTCGACCAGTTTACCCCTTAACTGTATATATGTCCCAACGCTTAGGAAGTTGTGATTCTAAGCAAGGCAGGGAACTCAAGGTCAATCCCATTTTAAGAAATCGCAATATACCGTCCAAGTATTACCTAGGAGGAGTATTATAACTCACTTGGGGCGATTATGGGAAAGAGTAAAGGCGGTAGCCACCCCCAGTTTCAGAAATCACAAATCTGGGATTGAAGCGGGGAACGGAAGGCGTGATGTAGAACCTACTACTATAGGCGACCACTGCCAACCATCCATGATTAGGGAAACCGAATGTCTGGCCTGAACCATCGTCATTATAAAGTAGCGAAATAGGTTGACACGCTGCGCTCAAAAGAGTAAGGGGAAAAGTAGGAGTCTTGCTATACTACCTACACAGACCTTTAAATGTACCCCGGTGGATAGGACAAATCTAAAGATGGAATGCCCATATATACGGAACGTTTAAACCCCTATTGGGCTCTCTGCGAGTACATCTCGTAGAGTAGTGAAAAGTGTAAGCGCATGGTGCGAGACGTTCGGGTATGAAATAGGGCTGAAATGCCCGAAATAACTACCCGGTGAGGATTCCAGCTCCGAATCTGGATATAAGGAGACCTCTCCTGACCATCCTCATAACTGGTTATATGTCCCGACGCTTAGGGAACTAAGCAAGGCAGGGAACTCAAGGTCATAAACGAACTGAGAAATCAGGGAGTAGAGAGTAACGGCGATAGCCACCCCCAGTTTTGGAAATCATAACTCCAGGATTGAAGCGGGGAACGGAAGGCGTGAGGTAGAACCTACTACCAAGACGCGACCACTGCCAACCATCTATGATTAGCAAGACCGAATGTCCGACTTGAACCATCGTAATACACTAGCAGCGAAATAGGTTGACACGCTGCGCTCAAAAGGGCAAGGGGAAAAGTAGGGGGTTCGTGCGACTACCTACACAGACCTTTAAAAGTACCCCGGCGGAGAGGACAAATCTAACGATGGAATGCCCATATAATCGGAACGTTGTAACCCCTCTAATGCTCTGCCTATAAACAAGTGAGTAATGCTATTCACAAGGCAGTAGTGAAAAATGTAAGCGCATGCTTAGAGGGTGAAGGATGTGACCAGAAGCTAAAGCCCAATTGTCATGGTTGGGATATGCCCACAGGTCACGGTGGGGATATAGATACTGCGGTCAGTAAGAGTATAATGGCGAGGACGAGTTTAAAGACTACGTGGTGCATATAGCTCTGAACATCGAAGTAGAAAGCAGGTCTCTTGATTCTGCTCCTTTGACAAATAGGGTATCCACACCAGGAGCCGTGTGATGGGAAACTATCAAGCACGGTTCTGAATGGGAGAGGGTGAAGGTGACTTCACTCTCGACCCCTAACCCCATAAGGGGAAAGGATGTGACTGAAAGCCAATGCCTAACTGTAATGGTTGGGATATGCCCACTAGTCACGGTGTGGATATAGAGACTGCGACAAGTAAGAGTGCTTATGACGTGAGCGAGTTTAAAGACTACGTGGTGTATATAGCTCCCAAAGTTGAGGTCATAAAGCAGGGGGTAGTAACCCTGTTCCTACTGATAATAGGGTGTTCACATCAGGAGCCGTGTGCTGGGAAACTCGCATGCACGGTTTGGAATTGGAGTTGGAGGGGGCGACCTCTCTTTCGACCATACCAAATCGCTTTCTTTCCGACGATTACACTTGTGGACGGGGTGCTGCCGACAGTCCCGGACGAAGCCAGAAATAAACATCAATATCCGGCTATGTCCGGTTTTGTTTAAGTTTTATAGAGCAGCAGCAGCCTATCTGTAATATCATATACCCGGCGTAAACCCGCGCCTACAAATATTTATGACCCGATCGCTGGTCATTGGTGACGTAGCAAAACTGGTCACTGGTCACTTTTCGCGGTTTAATTATAAAGACTGTCGTTGGATTGTCGGATCACCCAACTATGCTGATTACACTGTTACTGTATGTTATTCTTGGTGGAACCTACCTGGTGGTGGCTCCTGGGGCTTTGTACTTTTACCTGAAAAGTCGCTGGTATGTAGCTGGTTCCGTAGAGCGGTTACTGATGTACTTTCTGGTTTTCTTTTTATTTCCAGGGCTGATTTTGCTGTCACCATTCCTAAATTTTCGTCCCCAACCCCGACAAATTGAAAGCTAATGCGACGAATTGATGTAATTGGGATTGGGATTGGCATTTTTGTAGCCGGAGGTCTGTTGTACTGGGTTTTTCAGTTATCAGGCTTTGATAGTAGCAAGGCGGGAATTTGGAGTCAGGCGATCTTGGTGGGAGGGTTAGTCCTGTGGCTACTCACCTACCTATGGCGCGCCGTCACCCAGACCATGACCTATAATCAACAGCTCAAAGATTACGAGGAAGCGGTGATTGAGAAGCGCATAGCGGAAATGACACCGGAACAACTCCAACAACTTCAGGCTGAAGTTGAGCAAGAAAAACAGCAAAAATCTGTCCATCGGGAGTCTGGGTCTGTAGATGAGCAATCAAAAAGCTAACCGGACTATCCCCACATATTCGAGTTTGAAATGATCTCAGTTTCTGAATGTTTCCAAAAGTTGCGCTCTGAGAGTCCAGCTAATGGCGATCGCCGCCAATGTGCGCTGATTCCATTTATCACAGCCGGAGATCCCGATTTAGATACTACCGCTAAAGCCCTCCAGGTTTTAGATAAAAATGGAGCAGACCTGATCGAGTTAGGGGTTCCCTACTCTGACCCCTTGGCTGATGGTCCAGTTATCCAAGCTGCTGCTACCCGTTCCTTAAATCGGGGAACTCGACTAGATGGGGTTTTGGAGATGCTGAAAACTGTTAGCCCTACTATCAAGGCTCCGATTATCTTATTTACTTATTACAATCCCATTCTGTATCGGGGGATTCCTGAGTTTCTCGCACAGATTAAGGATGCTGGGGTCAAGGGGTTAGTGGTTCCAGATTTACCCCTAGAAGAGGCTGAGATTCTCCTATATCCAGCTAAGGAACAGGGGATTGAATTGGTGTTGTTGGTGGCTCCTACCAGTTCCCCCGATCGCATTGAGGCGATCGCTCGTCAGTCCCAGGGTTTTATTTACCTGGTCAGTGTTACCGGAGTTACCGGAATGCGATCGCAGGTTCAGACCCGGGTTGAGGATTTACTTAAACAAATGCGCTCTCTCACCGATAAGCCTATTGGTGTGGGGTTTGGTATTTCTCAACTCGAACACGCCAAACAAGTTCGCTCCTGGGGGGCTGATGCTGTGATTGTGGGAAGTGCTTTTGTGAATCGACTGGCGGCGGCTTCCCCAGAACATGGGTTAGAGGCGATCGCCACTTTTTGTCAGAGTTTGAGAACCGCTATTGATGAGGATTAATCCATAGAAACCTCCCCAATAGTAGAGCATCACCATGTCGCCAAAAGAAAAAGGCTAGAAGTTGTAGTGCTCCCATAAACACTCAGCTTCCGGCCTTTTGAAACCCTCGTAATGTGCCTTTCTCTTATGATCATGGCAGGTTTCTTGTCAAACGGCAAGGGGTCTGTTGCAATTACCCACTTTTTCTCGTTCGCTCTAAATTACCGCCAAAGAAAAAGGTCGGAAGTGCAGTGTTCCCATAAACACTTATCTGATACATTTACGCGGCATTTTTCCGGTTGTTCCCGGACAATGCGACGATAGCACTATTACCCGTTAAGGTAACAGAGGCGGTATCCCGCAAAGCTTTTAGAAAGATTCCAAAAGCACCGTTCCAGTCCCGTGGTAGAGTGAACCCGCACTCCGGACATCGGAACACTTTTGAGCCACCTAGCTGGGAATGGACATGACCACAGTGAGTACAGGTTTTGCTGGTGTATTCTTCGGTCACATCTACAACTGTTCAGTTATTTCCGCGCTTGATGTCTCAGGGTTAGTTTGAATCGATAATGCGCCCATGTCAGCATGGCGCGGGCAGTCTTAGACCTGATTAGACGCTTCACCTTGGCAACCATATTGGAAGTCTCGAAGGTGGGCCCAAAAATCCGGCTGTGTTATGGGATGGTCAGGGATGCGACCCAATCAACCAAGGGGTTGAAGTCCTCACCGGGTAGTCCCCACGCCCATTTCAGCTCTATTTCATACCCGAAGGTCTCGCAGGTAGGGGTCGAGAGGGAAGTCGCCTTCCCCCACTCCTATTCAAAACCGTGCTTGATACTTTCGCATCACACGGCTCCTGATGTAGATACCCCTTGGCAACGGGAACAGGGTTACCAACCCCTGCTTTTGTACTTCAACTTTTGGAGCTAAATACAACATCGTAGTGTTTAAACTCGCTTTCGCCGTTAAACTCCTGTTGATTGCAGTAACTATATCTACACCGTGACTAGTGGGCATATCCTAACCATTACAATTAGGCATTGGCTTTCAGTCACATCCCTTCCCCTTAAAGGCATACGATTACACTTTCACTACTCAACAAGATGTACCTGCCGAGAGCCTAAAAAAAAAAGGGGTTTAAACGTTCCGTTTATATGGGCATTCCATCTTTAGACTTGTCCTTTCCACCGGGGTACTTAAAAAGGTCTGTGTAGGTGTTGTATGGAAAACCCTACTTTTCCCCTTGCTCTTTTGAGCGCAGCGTGGCAACCTATTACGCTACTCAATAATGACGATGGTTCAAGCCAGACATTCGGTTTCCCTAGTCATGGATGGTTGGCAGTGGTCGCATTTGGTAGTAGGTTCTACTTCACGCCTTCCGTTCCCCGCTTCAATCCCAAGGTTGTGTATCCTGAAACTGGGGGTGGCTATCGCCTTTACTCTCTACTCCCTGATTTCTCAGTTTGTTTATGACCTTGAGTCCCCTGCCTTGCTCAGATTTCTCCAAGCGTCGGGACATATAAACAGTTATGGGATGGTCAGGGATGTGAATCCCTTATATTCCACAAAGGGGTGGAAGTCCCACTAGGAGGCTATTTCGGGCATTGCATCCCTATTTCACTCCTAAACGTCTCGCACCCATACTTGGTATTATACTGTATTGCCGTAAAATGTTAACCTAATTTGAGATTAAATCATGCTCCCAACCCTTTGAAACCCTCGTAATGTGCCTTTCTGTTATTATCAGAGGAGTTGCATGGTAAAACCGCAAGGGGTCTGTTGCAATTACCCACTTTTTCGCGATCGCCATGAATTACCCAAAAATTACCCAAAAAGAAAAAAGGCCAGAAGTGCAGTGTTCCCATAAACACTTACTTTCTCGCCTTTTGAAACCCTCGTAATGTGCCTTTCTGTTATCATCATGGCAGTTCGATTGTGAAACCGCAAGGGGTCTGTTGCAATTACCCACTTTTTCCATAAAACTCACCCATTCGGGGGATAGCAAACCTTTAAAGGAACTTTCATTGGCCATGTTAACATCATCTTCTCGATTCCAATTTACCGAAGACCTCAATATCTGTCGTATCTTAAATGGAATGTGGCAGGTTTCTGGGTATCATGGACGCATTGACCCCAAGGTGGCGATCGAAACCATGTTTCAATACCATGATGCAGGTTACACTACTTGGGATCTGGCGGATCATTATGGACCGGCGGAAGATTTCATCGGGGAATTTAGGCGACAAATGGCTAATTCTCGCGGTCAGGAAGCCTTATCAACTATTCAGGCGTTTACTAAATGGGTTCCTAGACCTCAAAAAATGACTCGCAATATTGTTGAGAAAAATATTGATATTTCTCTCAAGAGAATGAATGTGGATTGTCTGGATTTGCTTCAATTTCACTGGTGGGATTATCGCGATGATAACTATTTGGAAGCATTGCGACAGATGACTATTCTACAATCCGAGGGGAAAATTAAACATTTGGCTTTGACTAACTTTGATACTGAACATTTGCGGGTCATTGTGGAAAATGGGATTAAAATAGTCTCTAATCAGGTGCAGTTTTCCCTAGTCGATCGCCGTCCTTTGGTGGCTATGGTAGAGTTCTGTCAAACCCATGATATTAAGTTAGTTCCCTATGGGGTTCTCTGTGGTGGGTTCTTATCGGAACAGTATTTAGGGAAGCCTGAACCTATGGCTATGATGTTAAAAACTGTTAGCCTCAAAAAATATAAAAATATGATTGATGCTTGGGGAGGCTGGAAGTTATTTCAAGAGTTGCTGACTGTGTTAAAATCCATTGGCGATCGCCATGGGGTCAGTATTGCTAATGTGGCGGTTCGCTACATCCTCGAACAGCCTACGGTAGCGGGAGCCATGGTGGGAGCGCGATTAAGCATTTCTCAACATATTGATGAGAATGCTAGAGTTTTTGATTTTAGCCTAGATGAAAGCGATCGGCAGCAAATTCATCAAGTCACCAATCGAGGAAAAAACCTATTTGAAATTATTGGCGACTGCGGGGATGAGTACCGTTAAACTAGCTCGGTATATTGTCACCTTGTTGTAGTTTTTTGACCGCGACAGTCAGACGTTTTAAATAGGGTTTAACAATCTCTCGATTATGGTTTTGCAGTTCCCTGACCTGCTGGTAAAGAATCCCTAGTTGTTGTTCCAGTTTAATCAAGTTTCCGGGAGAAACAGAGGGTTGGGATAAATGCTCCGAATTGGTAGCTGGTGGGTGTTGTTTGATATCATTGATGGTATTTTCCATTAACCGAAACCGAACATTCATCACTTCCCAATCCTCATGACGCAAAGCATTTTGTTCTAAACGCTGAGTTACCCTTTGTAATTCCGTCAGCACTTCTGTAATTTGATCTAGGTCGCTGTTTTCCTCTGTCGGTCCTGGTAACATCTGAACCTGATCATAAAGGGATTTTACCACCGCACGAACATCAGCGATCGCTGCATCTGTACTCTGTCGCACTTGCTGCTCAAACCGTTGGCGGTTGATGATATTCAACGCCACAGCCACAGTTAAAGGAGCCGCCGCCAGTAACAACGGGCGAAATATAATCGCTGCTACCAGTGAACCTACCCCAGAGGCGACCACAGACACATATTCGGCAATTTTGAGCCAATCTCGCTGATTTTCAGAGGTTGGGGGCGAGGGTTCTGTCGTTTGCATGGCTGTCGCTATTTTGGAGAAAACTGTTATAGAGTTATGCTAACGCAAACTGTCCGCCAGATAGCCACTATTTTTGAGATTATTCTTTTCGGTCTCCAGATTTTTGAGGTTTTGGGCAATTATACCCTTGGGAATATCCCCCCTAGCGGTTTAGAATATACAGTCAACAACGGGAAGATTACCTGTGATTGCTCAACTAGCCTTGAAAGGGAGTTATGAAGTTAAAAGTTATCGAAAATTTTGATGGTTCTTTTACCCTAGAACCACAAGCAAAATCCATACTGTTTAGCCTCCTAACCAGTGATACATTTATCAACCAAATGCGACAGCAAACTGAAGGGAATGGGGTAGAATTTACGGAGTTACTCTTTCAACCTGTCCCCTACAGCATTAATACCCCCAAAGGAATGCCACCGGAATTAGAAGAATATTATCACTCTGATGATTATATCATTGTGAATGTTCCGCCTAATTATATGTTCCAGGCGAAGATTTTTAAACCTAGTCGCCTCTGTGCTATCTATCGTCGAGTTTAATGGCTTAAATGCCTTTGTTTATAGCCCTAGCTAACTAGCTGGTGGTATTGTTGTTCATTGCACCTAATTAATCAATCATGACTTCCTCAACTGAGATGATTCCCCTTAGCGGTCTGGAATTTATTGCTTATCTGGATAATTCCGGGAAATTACCAGAATCTTTATCAGGAAAAATCGGGGTTTATGCAATTTTTAATCAACAACATATTTTACAATATGTAGGCTATTCTCGTGATATTTTCCAAAGCATAAAACAGCATTTAGTGCGTGAACCAGAAGGGTGCTATTGGCTGAAAGTACAAACTATTAATCGCCCTAGTCGGACCCTGCTAGAGGAAATTCGCGATGGTTGGATAGCTGAAAATGGTTCGGTTCCTCCTGGTAATGCTGAACACAGCGATCGCTGGAATCAACCTATTGATGTCAAGCCACAAATGACCTCGGAGGAAGTGGCTAAGTTTGATAGTCTTGATGAAATTGGCAAGGATAAACTACTTAAAACCGTCGCCAAAAGAGTCGAGGCAAATATTTTATCTGCCTTGGAAAAACGAGGATTACAGGAAGAAATCCGCTTTAACCCTAAACTTAAAACTCAGGGTATTCTGGATTTAAAGTGATGGTTTAATTATATGATGGGGCGGTTTTTGACTTTCTAATAAATCGGGTAAATTGCCCCAAATTTATAGATCATTTATCCGCCCTTAAAATGTGGCTAACCCATAATTTTTGGGCATTAAATAAATGGCAATCTGTAGAAACACGGATGATGGCTGATTAAGGTATTAGGTGCTGCTTAGGAGGGGGAAAACTTGCTATTTATAGGGGTTGACTCAATCCCCTATTTATCCTAGAATAATGTGTCAGGGTCTTGGCTGACTACAGTGGCTGGATTCAGGCTTCCCCAATGGTGGGAGTCAGTGTTGGTGTGGCTAGTAATTGTCAGACCAAAAAAATCACAATCTTTTCGGGAATAGCTAAAAGTGATGCTGTAGTTAGCAGGGACGATTTTAAGATATTAAAGGATGGTACAGATCATGTCTGTGAATATTCCGCAATGCCAGAATTTGGATCAGCAAGTCAATAGTGTAATTAAGCTATTGTTGCAGGAATCATCTTTGCGATCGCAGGATTTATCAGCAGTCAGAACCTCATTAGAAAAGGCAATTTCTCCGAGATTTGAGATTGTATTTGCTGGCGCTTTCAGTGCGGGAAAATCGATGCTAATTAACGCTCTGTTAGGGCGAGAATTGCTGTATAGCGCTCAGGGACACGCCACGGGTACTATTTGCTACATTGAATATGCTGCTACTCCATCGGATGAAAAGGTAGTGCTGACCTTTTTAAGTGAAGTAGAAATCCGGGAGCAAGTCCACGAACTTTGTCAAACATTGGGGTTATCAACTCCTGGGAATCTTCATGAAATAGAGGAAGCGAAAGGACTCCAGGAAGCGGCGAAAACACTCTATGAACAAGAGGGGGGGGAAAGTCGGAATCAGCGCGCCAAACGAGCGAAAGCCTTGGAACAATTGTTAGCTGGTTTTGTGGCGAATCGGGATAAAATCAACGCCCATAATAATACGATTTTATCTATGGGAGAACTCGCTGATAATGGTGTTGATTCAGCCTCCCTATATGCTCGTCGTAGTCAAAATAGTGCAGTTATTAAAAAGATAGAATATTACTGCCATCATCCCCTCTTAGAAGATGGTAATGTAATTATTGATACTCCGGGAATTGATGCACCTGTCCAACGAGATACACAGATTGCTTATGATAAAATTGAGCATTCTGATACCTCGGCGGTGGTCTGTGTATTTAAAACAGCAGCTAATGGGGAACTGACCTCAGAAGAGACTCAGTTACTAGAACGCATTCAGAATAATTCGGGGATTCGCGATCGCGTTTTTTATGTATTCAATTATATTGATGCGACTTGGTACGATGACCAGCTAAAAAACTGTTTAAACCGTCATCTAAATACTCAATTCAGTAGTAGCGATCGCGTTTATAAAACCAGTGGATTATTAGGGTTTTATGGGGAGTTAATTCGTCAGACTCATGGTAGCGATCGCTGGGGTTTAGATTCAATTTTTGCCAAGGGTAATCTCTCTAATCCAGAGGCGGAAGAGACACCAAAATTTATAGTAGAATTTAATAACTACTTCTTCACTTCTGGTCAACTTTCCCGCAGTAGCTTTCCCATTACTCCAGCCATAGGTTATGCGGACACCCATCAAGAAAAGTATCTACAAATTCTGAATGCTCACGGCTACAATTTGATGGAGCAATTAGTTCTTGATAGTGGGATTGATCAGTTTCGTGATGATATCACCCGCTATCTCACAGAAGACCGCCGACCCCAGCTTTTTCAAGCCTTAGCAGAAGACCTCCGACCTGTCTGCATTTCGTTAAGGTCTTATTATCTGCAAAACTGGTGGGATTTAGAAAATCAACCCAAAGAAATCGATGCAATTAAGGATTTACAATTACGACAACTTAGCCAAGACTTAAAAACCATTGGCGATGAATTTGAGCAGTATATTAAGGCTCATCTTAATCACACTGTAGCGAGTAACGAAAACGCTATTTATGAGCGAGATTTTCGGAACTTACAAAGAAAGATGATTGAGCGTTTAGATACACTGATTCAAAAATTCTCAGTGGGTGAAGCCTACAAACGCGCTCAAAGTAACCACCCCAATAGTGCTGTGGTTCCTCTATTAGCCATATTAGCGGAGGCTTTTTATAGCTTATCGGATGATTTAAAAGCCACCCTAGTAGAGTCCTGTGAGTCCTTGGTGGCTAACTTTTTCCAACAGTTAACTGAGCAAGTCCATCAAGCTGATTTTTACCATCATCTATATCGTCTTTTGGGTAATGATGGCGGTATTGATGCTACGTTAAATCAACTTCACCGTAAAGTTCATGATGCTGTAATTAGTGCGGCTCAGACCGAATGCGGTGCTTATGTACGGGAAACCCCAGAGTTTTATGCAGAGGGAACAGTTCCCCATTTCCAACTGCGTCAAACGTTACGGGAAGCCTGTAATAGTGCTGATTATCAAGGGATGGTTGAAGCGGAACCAGCTATTCGTCAACTGCTGAAAATTGACTTTGAGAAAAAGGTTAAAAGAACAGTTCTCCGCCATTTTCGGACTGTGATTAATCTGACTCTCAATGATAATTTGCAGGTGGGTGCTAAACATCAATCTGGGGCGATTTTTTCTCAATACGAGATGGCACGAGCTAATTTAGCTAAAACCTTGGAACAGGAAGCGGAAGAAAAGCTGGAAGATAATCATAAATTACAAGAACAAATTAAGCAGAAAATTGATGCTTATAATGACTCAGTAATAGCGATTAATGATTGTTTAGTGGCTATGGGTTTAGGACGAGGTAAATTACCAGCTATTAAGGATACAGACCTTGATCCGGTTTTCAATTACCAACAACCAGCTTATACAGAACCATCATATAATATTGAGGATGAGCAGGAGACTTCCTCAGAAATATTTGATGCTGAGTTTACACCAACAGAGAAAAATCCGGTGATGAGCGAGTAAAAGTTTTGTAGGGGTTGGTTATGCTGGTATCTGGCTGAAGCTAACCCCTCCGTTGATTGTTGGCTATAGAAACCCCAAACCAGGAAATAAACATGAGTAAAACACCCCGCATTCCTTTCCCTCCGGCTGTTCGTAAATATGTTTATGAACGAGATAATTTTACTTGTCAAAGTTGCGGAAAAACCAATAAAGAGGCGCGGCTAACGATTGACCATATTATTGCATTGGCTAGGGGGGGAAGTAATGACCTGAGTAATTTACAGACCCTCTGCTGGGAGTGTAATCGGAAAAAACTCCATTATCACGATCGCCGTTTTCGTCGTCGTTTCACTTAACGGAGGTGGGTCATGTAGTAGGCGCTTAATCATTTTTTCCATGAGATAAAAGTTTGCTAAAATGAGGGTAATGGTATATAGAATCACCCTTTTTGTGAATTAATGACAAACCTGTGGCTAAAAATATCATCGTCTCAGAAGGTTTTGTGGGTCGGTATAGGTTGTCAACGTCACACCCCCAGACTCGTGATAGAAACCGCTATTAAACAGGTATTTCAGGAACATCAATTAGCGGAAGATGCTATCATTGGGATTGCTACCATAGAGGGAAAGGCTGATGAAGGAGGGTTAGTAGAATTATGTAGCGATCGCCACTGGATTTTACAGACATTTTCACCCCAACAATTGCAGGGTGTCAAGGTTCCCAATCCTTCCATGGTGGTACAGCAAAAAATCACCACCCCCAGCGTCGCGGAAGCCGCAGCATTAGAGGCGGCGGGAGTCTCAACCCTACTGGTTCCTAAATGTATCTACAGAGGCGAAAATCTCACGCCAGAAGGGGCAAAAATCAGCCAAGCGGTGACTATAGCGATCGCCACAATTACATTGATTGAGAGTCGTGGAAAGATAGGGAATAGGACTTGCTAAACATCCCCGATAATCAGCCCCAATCATGGGAAATTCAGCCCTAAACCCTAGCTAATCCGATTCCCGATGAGGGTAAATTTTAACTGACTGGTAATAGTCCCCGTTCAGCCAACCATTGTTTATTGTAGAGTTTAGATTGATAACGTCCGCCGCCATCACATAACACAGTAACAATGGTATGTCCGGGTCCCATTTGTTTAGCTAATGCGATCGCCGCACCGACATTAATACCAACAGACCCTCCCATAAATAACCCATCTTTTTCTAAGAGCTGATAAACCACGCGCACCGCCTCCTGGTCATCAACTTGTATAGCATCATCAATAGGAACATCCTGCATATTAGCAGTAATCCTACTATTACCAATTCCCTCAGTAATTGAGTTTCCCTGGGGTTGAATTTCACCAGTTTTCACATAACTGTATAAACCACTACCCATCGGGTCAGCCACCACAGTTTTAATATTCGGGTTTTTTTCCTTCAAAAACAGAGACACCCCCGCAAAGGTTCCCCCCGTACCTGTAGCCGCCACCCAAGCATCAATTTTACCGTCAGTTTGAGACCAAATTTCCGGTCCAGTGGTTTGATAATGCGCTTCCCGGTTCGCTAAATTATCAAACTGATTCGCCCAAATTGCATTATCCATTTCCGCCGCCAAACGTCCCGATAATTTCACATAATTATTAGGGTCTTTATAGGGAACAGCGGGAACTGCACGCACTTCAGCGCCCAAAGTTCTCAAGGCTTCCATTTTTTCCACAGATTGAGTTTCAGGTATGACAATGACGCATTTATAGCCCTTAGCATTACAAATATGGGCTAGACCAATACCTGTATTTCCGGCGGTACCTTCTACCACTGTGCCACCGGGTTTTAGCAAACCTTTTTTTTCGGCATCTTCGATAATATATAAAGCCGCCCTATCTTTAACAGAACCGCCAGGATTTAAAAATTCTGCTTTTCCTAAAATTTCACAACCTGTCTCATCACTAAAACTATTTAATCTGATTAAGGGAGTGTTTCCCACAGCTTCTACAAAGCCACGTTTAATATCCATTGCTAATTTTTTCAAAGGTTGGGTTTTTCAAAGGTGGGGTGACAATTAAGGGATGAGAGATTCTCAAAATTATAGCACTTTTGAATCTATCCACTCATCCCATATTTTAAAGGCTAAATATCCTACTTATTTGGTTGAGGAGTCATGCGTAAATAGGGCTTAATTTCCTTGTAACCTTTGGGAAATTTCTGTTGGAGTTCTTCCGGATCTTTGAGGGAAGGCACAATCACACAATCTTCCCCATCTTGCCAATCAGCAGGGGTAGCCACACTGTAGTTGTCGGTGAGTTGTAAGGAGTCAATCACCCGCAAAATTTCGCTAAAATTACGTCCGGTACTAGGGGGATAAGTTAGGGTCAGGCGTAACTTTTTGTTAGAGTCAATGACGAAAACAGTACGAACGGTTAAAGATGCGTTAGCGTTGGGGTGAATCATATCGTAAAGATCCGATACTTGGCGATCGCTATCAGCTAAAATCGGGTAGTTAATATTAGTTTGCTGAGTCTCGTTGATATCACCAATCCAACCTTTATGGGAGTCCGCATCATCCACACTGAGGGCGATTACTTTAACATTGCGTTTATCAAACTCTGGTTTGAGTTTAGCAACAGTGCCTAATTCTGTGGTACAAACAGGGGTATAGTCTGCTGGATGAGAGAACAGGACAACCCAGCTATCCCCAGCCCAATCATAGAAGTTAATATCCCCTTCTGAAGAGGCTTGGGTAAAGTTAGGGACGGTATCACCTAATCGCAAAGTCATGGTTTTATTTTCTCCAAATTGTGATAAGAACAATGTATTTTTTGATTATACTCCGGTTTGGCGATCGCATAACATTTACAGCATTTATACCTACCGGAGCATCCGCAAATTATGCCCAAGGGGGGATATAATAACTACACTGCCACCGCTAAGGCTTTCTGAGCGAAGATTTTTTGAATCGCCTCTTCCACTACCCGGTCAGGGGTGGATGCACCAGAGGTTACACCGACAATAATTTCTCCTTCTGGGAGCCATTTTGTCGCCATTTCCAAGTCTTTATTAAGGGGTTTATGTTGAATTTGATTTCCCTCAAGAATGCGATCGCTGCTATCGATATGATAAGAAGGGATACCCCGTTCAATCGCCATCTCTTGCAAGTGAGTCGTATTAGAAGAGTTAAAACCGCCAATCACTACCATTAAATCCAGCTTTTCTTCTAATAACCCAATCATCGCATCTTGACGTTCCTGGGTAGCATCACAGATAGTATTGAAACTTTGGAAATGTTCATTGAGATTTGCCGGGCCGTATTTTTGCATCATCGTGCGTTCAAACAGCTTCCCAATTTGTTCAGTTTCGCTTTTTAACATAGTAGTTTGGTTAGCGATACCGACAGATTCCAAATCCCGATCCGGGTCAAAATTAGCCGAATAAGCATTAGCGAACTTAGCCAAAAACTCCTCACGGTTCCCACCATTAAGGATATAATCAGCCACATATTCTGCTTCTTCTAAATTCAACAGCACCAAATACTTATCAGCAAAAGAACTGGTAGCCACAGTTTCTTCATGCTTATATTTACCGTGAATAATCGAGGTGTACTGTTTTTTCTTATGCTTTTCTACCGTATTCCAAACCTTAGAAACCCAGGGACAGGTAGTATCAATAATTTTACACCCCTTATCATTCAGGATTTGCATTTCCTGAACACTCGCCCCAAAAGCAGGAAGGATAACCACATCACCACTACCCACCACCGAAAAATCTTTGTGGGAGTCATTGACCGGGATAAACTCAACATTCATATCCCGCAAATGTTGATTAACTGAAGGATTATGGATAATTTCATTAGTGATCCATATTCTTTCAGTCGGGAAGTGTTGGCGAGTCTCGTAAGCCATAGCCACAGCCCTTTCTACCCCCCAGCAGAAGCCGAAAGCCTCTGCTAACCGGATGGTCACATTACCTTGGGTCAGGATATAGTTATTTTGTCTAATTTGTTGAATTAAGCTACTTTGGTAGGCGCTGTCCATGACACCCGCCACCTCTTCCTGATGACCGAAGCCTTTGCGGTGGTAGGTGTCTGACTGTTGGAGTGAACGTCTAAATGCTTTTGTATCCATAGGGTTGGTTAAATCTAATCCGGCTTTATTAAAGATTTTAACCTTTCGGTGTGATCATGACCAGGATATATCACCAAATTCCCCTATCTGGTGGGGACAATTAGTGAATTGTCCCCTAATGTTTACATGGCCCGTTCTGTTAACCGAGTTAAAACATGATTAGAACGTTCAACAAAATCCTTCATTCCTTCAGCATCAAAGCCTTTTTGAGCCATTAATGCTAAGTCATAAACATGGTGACAAATCATTTTTGCCAACTCTTCTGAGGGGGAAGAACCGCCCTCTTGAATAATGCTACCCTGACTTAAATTAGCCAGATTTTGAATGAGAGGGTGAGCAGTATTTACCAGTAAAATATGGTCTTCGGGGAAATCAGCCTTCTGCTGTTGCAATAAGGCGGTCATATCCTGTAAACGGCGCATGGCTTCCGGTAGTAAAACCATGGCGGGCGGGGTATCCTCAGATTTGAGAGATTCCGTGCGAATATTCACCCGTGGCTTATTGAGGGACTTCTCAAATAACTCCTTAATTTGTTCGCTGCGGGTTTTATTAGTTTTGGGGTCAACAATTTCGGCTGGCTTATCTTTTTCAATGAGAGTCTCATCAAGTTCCGAGTCTACCCGCAAAAACTTAACCTCTGAGTGTTCCCGCTCCAAGAAACTGATAAAATGGGTATCGATAAATGAGTCGAGGAATAGCACTTCTAAACCTTGACTTTTGTGCAGTTCTATGTATGTAGCTTGGGCGGCTTCATCGGTGCAGTAAAAAACCCGGTTTTCGTGGCGGGATTGATTGCGTTCTAGGTATTCACTGAGGGTAGTATAATAGCGTCCCTGTTCATCAGTGCTAAGGGATTTTTCGGTTTTCACTTCTTCCCAAACATCCCCATCTTCGCTTTGGACTTGTACTTCTGGGGTTTGAGCTTCCCCGGACTCAGTGGGGGGTTTATAAGTGCTGCGGAAGATGAGAATCTCTTCTACCTGTTTCTTAAATTTATCGTCATTGAGGGAACCGAACTTGATAAAAGTACCAACATCCTGCCAACAACGGATATATTCTTGGCGATTGTCTCGATATAATTCTTTGAGGCGATCGCCTACTTTTTTGGCGATATAGTCAGCAATTTTGCGGACTGTGCGGTTAGTTTGTAGGGCGCTACGGGAGATATTCAAAGGAATATCGGTGCTGTCAATTACACCCCGCAAAGGCATCAGGAATTTCGGGATAATTTCCTCGCAGTGGTCGCTGACAAAAACCTGATTACAAAATAGTTTAATATTGCCCTGGGTGACATCAACATCAGGCCGCAGTTTGGGGAAGTATAGAATACCGTTAACAATGAAGGGATAGTCAGTGTTCAGGTGAACCCACAGCAGGGGTTCTTCTTGGAAAGGATACAGATAACGATAAAGGTCTAAATAATCTTCTTTGGTGAGGTTATTGGGAGACTCACGCCAGGGCGCTGTGTGGCGGTTGATGGTTTCGCCGTCCATAATAATGGGGACGGGCATAAAGTCGCAATAGGTTTTAATCAGTTGCTGAATGCGACTGGTTTCGAGATACTCTAATTCATCATCCATCAAGGTGAGGGTGATGGTAGTCCCACGGGTGGTGCGGGCAGAATCTTCTAATTTGAATTCTGGGGAACCGTCGCAGGTCCAATGGACGGCTTCTGCGCCTTCTTTGTAGGAGAGGGTGTCGATCTCTACTTGTTTGGCTACCATGAATGAGGAGTAAAACCCTAGACCAAAGTGGCCGATGATGGCTTCTCCGTCGGTGGCTTGGTATTTTTGGATAAATTCTTCGGCGCTGGAAAAGGCGACTTGGTTAATATATTTTTTAACCTCGTCGGCGGTGAGACCGATACCAGTATCACTAACAGATAGGGTTTTAGCGTCTTTGTCGATCGCAATGGTAATTTGTGGGTTGCTGATGTCCCCGGAATATTCTCCGGTGCGGGCCACCATTTTTAATTTAGCGATCGCATCTACCGCGTTAGAAACCAATTCCCGCAAGAATACCTCATGATCAGTGTAGAGAGATTTCTTGATAATCGGGAAGATGTTTTCAGTATGGATCGTGATTGTTCCCTGTTCAAGTACGGTCATGGGCGTTATTTCTCAAATATACATAGTTATCATTTCCTGATCTTGGGCGATCGCCATGACATCATGGGCATGGATCACCCCCATGAGATGATTCGGATTTCCGTATATCAACCATGGATCATGGACAATCGATATATATGGTAGCATCAGACCCATGAATCAGACCCAGGAAAGGAATGATCAGACGATAATTCTCAAATGAGGCCATCAAAACGAGATCCATGGAAGGTGTGCTGTAGATCGCTAATTATAGTAACTGCGTAGATTTTGACAGTATCACTCATGTGGCTAATGAGATAAATTTTTAGAGTTATGAGTTGTGGGGAAAAATCCTTTAAATTCTTTAACGAATTTAAGTAAAGGTTCAGCCTGTCCGTTGGGTAACATCAGACCTACCATGATTTTCACAAATACGATAGCCATCATACGTGAGCGACGTTTGATCAAACCAGGATCGTGGTAAATAGACATCCAAAAACATCTCGCTCCTATCCTTGCTTTTTTTCTCGTTAATGGCGATTCAAGTGATTTAAAAGTTAGATAACTATATAAGTGTGAAAGGCTATCTTTTTTCAGATTTTTTAAGGAGCTGGGAGCATTGTTAAACGCTTTGTTAAGTACCAATAAGCAGGAAGATTATTGACGCTCAATATTAGAGGAAATCGAATGCTCAGATATGCGGTATAAGATTTGCGCTTGAGATATACAAACAAATTTATACTGGGCAGCTAAACGCAAATATAAATCCCAATCCTGCCCACCCTTCAAAGACTCATCAAAACCTCCAATTGCTGATAAAGCATGACGGGTAATTAAAGGATTAGAACCATTTTCCAGAAAGTTTTTCACTAATAATATGGAATAAACATCGCCTTGATAGCTTTGATGAAATCCCGGGTATAAAAATTCACCATATTGATCAATATAATTTGTCCAGCTATAGGCTACAGATGCTTCTGGATCTGCTTCAAGTGCTGCATATTGTAATTCCAATTTATCAGAGGTCCATAAATCGTCAGCATCTAAGAAAGCAATATACTGAGCGCTGGCTTTAGAAAATCCTCGATTTCGACTAACAGAAGCCCCTGAATTGGGATAAGAAAATACTTGAATACGCGGGTCATTAATACTGGAAATAATATCTAATGTTCTATCAGTAGACCCATCATTAATTATAATTATTTCAAAATCCTTAAAGGTCTGATTGATAACGGAATCAATGGTTTCCTTAATCGTCTTATCAGCATTATAGGCAGGAATAATTATTGATATTTGGGGCATTTTATTGATCCTCTGACTTTTCTACAGACCCGAATTTAGCATTCCAGACATTGTTGAGCCCAACCAAGACACTCATCATACTACCCCGATAAAATTCCATTTCAACTGCTGGAATTAGTTCACTTTTCAGCATTTCTCCATACTTCAGTCGTTGCTTAATAATACGGCGGAGATTGCCCAAAATTGTCCTGACAAAAATCACTGGCTTGTCTATGGTTTTAGCATTAATCATCCGTAACTGAAAAGTGGCTAAACCACAGGCACGCGCTAAGGATAATAAATAATTGCGTTCTAATCGAAACGCGGGAATTTTATGGTTAATGTGCATCTGGGGATTATACCAAATTTCCCAGCCTTGTTTGTGTAGATAAAGCAATAACTCATAATCGTCTCCTCGCGCCAAAAAATTCCTCTGACTTCCAACAAGTTGAGGGGTTTTCGGAACAGCTTCTTGCCAAGCCTGTTTTTTAACCACTAATCCAGCAGTTGGTGGTAATATTAAATTATCTGGGTCAAAGCGAAAGGGTTGATTGCCATGTTCGCCAATCGCTAAAAATGCGGCAATTTGTTTAAAGTTTTCAGGAGGTTTTACTTCATATTCGCCGTTAATTTGTCCGCCAAATGCTCCCGCTTGGGGGTAGTTTTGGCTAAATTCATAGATAGAGGAAATCCAGCTTGTTGCTGGAATATTATCATCATCTAGGAAAGCGATATAAAGTCCTTTTGCTTCTTTAATTGCTCGTTGTCTAGCAAAAGCTGGTCCTTGCTTGGGTTCAAAATAGTAGGTGAGGGGATAATGTTTCTCCCAGTTGCTTTGATAAGCTTGAATCACTTGATGAGTTGTATCAGTGCTATTATTATCAATAACCACAATGTCCCAGTCAATTTTTGACCTATGGCTTTGATGACGAAGTGCCTCTAATACTTCGGGTAAGCGTTGCGCTCCATTGTAGGTCGGAATAGCTACCGTGAGAGAAAATGAATCCTGGGTCATAACTAAAGTTTGTACTAGTTGGTGGGATAACTGGGACCAAATGAAGACTTGAGATGTCCTAGCATAAGATATACTAGATTGGAGGTATTGAAACTGTTAATATGTTTGCTTAGGGAGTAGTGCAAGCTGAGAGCAAATTCTGGTTACTCATGAACAACTGCACTGACAGTAGTATTAGCAGAGTTGCTGTTTTTTTGTCTAGCTTTAAGTAACCGTTATACCACAAATAAAAAAAGCTGTTTAAACTCCCCATTAATAAGGCTCGTTCACAAGCAGCAATATCATCCAGATCCGACACACCGTAACGGAGGACGTGAAGCAGCAATTTTCGACAGTCGTTTGCCAAGTACGCTGTTGTTAAAACAGGCTTTAAAATTGGCTTAACTCCCGCTGTACGAGTGACGTAACGACTTAATCCAATTCCCCGAAATAAGGGTATCAAATACTCAATCTCCAAACGTTTTCTAGGAATTTTATGATCGACCTGCATTTGGGGATTATACCAAATTTCCCAGTCGGACTTGCGTTGAATATAGGATAAAGCCTCTATATCTTCTCCGCCCAACATACTGCCATCAACTCTACCACTCAAGATACATTTGTCTGGCACAAATTCACTCCAGACCTCTCTCCTAATAACTAACCCTGCTCCTGGAGGCAAGAGATTTTTTCGAGCATTATAAAGCCTCGGATTTTTCCCTAATTCCGTAATGGCGAAAAATGGTTTAATTCGATTAAAGTTAGGGGGCGGTTCTACCTCAAATATGGCGTGAATTTGACTACCATAGGCTCCCGCCTTTGGGTTTTCTTGAGAAAATCTAACCGCCTCAGCTACCCAATTTAATTCAGGTATATTGTCATCATCCAAAAAACCGATCAACTCAGCTTGGGACTCAGACACCGATCGCTTCCTCGCAAATGCTAAACCCTGTTGAGTTTCTAACACATATCGCAGGGGGACTTCTTGGGGCCAGTCCTTCTGAAACTGCTGTACCACTGCTGCCGTACCATCGGAACTATTATTATCCACGACGAGAACTTCCCAACGGATGCTTTCGGTCGCCCTTTGACATCGCAACTGTTCGAGCACTTCTGGCAACCGGTTTTCCCCATTATAGGTAGGAATTGCTACTGTTAACTGGATCATGATTAACTTCCTATCGTAGGATATTAACACTATCGCTATTCTGCTAGGCTTTCCACGGGAGTCTTCCTTGGCAATTCGAGATAGAGACGGCACACTTAAAGATTTTAATTATCATCACCTGGGCTGTTGACTGCCACTGGTAACATGGTCAACTGACCCTGATTTAATGGGGCTTCTGGTGTCTTCAAGGGATGATCAAAAGTGAGTGTTCCATCTTTCACCTGAATTTGAATAGTATCGCCCGTGACAAACTTCTGCTCTAAAATCAGGTTAGCGATCGGATTTTCCAACTCCCGTTGAATCGCCCGTTTCAGAGGTCTAGCCCCATAAACAGGATCATAACCCACATCAGCCACATGATCAATAGCAGCAGGTGATAAATCCAGAGCAATTTTTTGATCAGCCAAAAGTCTTTGGAGGCGATGCATTTGAATGGCAACGATATCGCGCAATTCAGCTTTACTGAGGGTGTGGAAGAGGATAATTTCATCTACCCGATTCAAAAATTCGGGTCGGAAATGCGATCGCAAAGCCTGCATAACCAAAGCAGACATTTCCCCATAGCGAGAGTCATCCCCAGCCACCCCCAGAATATACTCACCCCCGATATTGCTAGTCATGACAATTACGGTATTGCGGAAATCCACCAATCGTCCTTGGGAGTCAGTAATTCTGCCATCATCCAATACTTGTAAGAGGATATTAAAGACATCAGGATGAGCTTTTTCCACCTCATCAAATAGAATCACTGAATAGGGATGGCGGCGGACCGCTTCTGATAGTTGTCCGCCTTCGTCATAGCCCACATATCCCGGAGGCGCACCCACCAACCGAGAGACAGCGTGTTTTTCCATATATTCGGACATATCAATGCGAATCATAGCTTCCTCGCTGTCAAAGAGGAACTCCGCCAAAGCCCTAGCCAACTCAGTTTTACCGACCCCTGTGGGTCCCATAAACAGAAACGAACCGATAGGCCGTCCGGGGTCTTTCATCCCCGCCCTAGCGCGGCGAATAGCGGCAGATACAGCTTCCACGGCTTCCTGCTGACCAATTACGCGCCGATGTAAATGGGATTCCAATTGTAATAATTTTTGTCGTTCGGACTCCAACAGGCGATTAACGGGAATCCCCGTCCACTTAGCGACAATGGCAGCAATATCGGCTTCTGTCACCTGCTCTCGCAGCAAGGAAGACCCCTGAGCCTGCAATTTTAACAATTCTGCCTCCCGCGCCTCTCGGTCGTGGTGAAGAGTCTCTAAGCGGCCGTATTTTAACTGAGCTGCTTTATTGAGATCATAAGCGCGTTCGGCTTGTTCAATTTGCACCCGCAGTTTTTCTTCTTCTTCTTTGAGGCGGTTAATAGCTTCGAGGAGTTCCTTTTCACTCTGCCACTGGGACGATAGAGTTTTCTGCTTGTCTTTGAGGGTGTTAATTTCTTGCAGTAGGGATTGGATACGCATATTTAAACCCAGATCAGCAGTTCGATCTTGTTCCCCTGTGCGTGGGGGTGTACTTCTTTGGCTTTCCCCTTCGACGGAGAGTTTTTCCATCTCCAACTGCATGAGGCGACGCTCAATTTGTTCTAACTCCACGGGTTTGGAGGTGATTTCCATTTTCAACTGGGCGGCGGCTTCGTCTACTAGGTCGATCGCCTTATCAGGAAGGAAGCGATCGCTAATATATCGCGCGGACAGCATTGCCGCCGCCACCAATGCGGAATCAGTAATTTTGACCCCGTGATGGCGTTCGTAACGGTCTTTCAACCCCCGCAGGATTGACACGGTATCCTCTGGACTAGGTTGATCAACATAGACCTGTTGAAATCGTCTTTCTAGGGCTGGGTCTTTTTCGATATGCTTACGGTATTCATCAACAGTAGAAGCACCGATACAGCGCAATTCTCCCCGGGCTAACATAGGTTTAAGCAGGTTTCCGGCATCCATTCCCGAACCTCCAGAACCCGATCCTGCCCCCACGACGGTATGTAGTTCGTCGATAAACAGGACTATTTGACCGTCGGAGTGGGTAACTTCCCGCAATACCGATCGCAGTCTTTCTTCAAATTCCCCCCTATATTTGGCTCCAGCGATTAAACTACCCATATCCAGGGAAATCAACTGGCGGTTTTTGAGGGACTCTGGCACATCTCCGTTAACAATGCGTTGCGCTAACCCTTCGGCGATCGCTGTTTTACCGACTCCCGGTTCTCCAATTAACACCGGATTATTTTTGGTTCGTCTGGACAGACAACTAACCACCCGGCGAATTTCTTCATCCCGTCCGATCACCGGGTCTAGTTTCCCTGCCTTAGCCAATTCGGTTAGATCTCGGCCATACTTACTCAGGGCATCATAACTATTTTCCGGGTTCTGGTTGTCAACTTTAGCACTGCCACGCATGGATTTGATGGCTTCTTCCAGTTTCTCCCGGACTGTAGCTTTGGAGTCATTGGTAGGGCGATCGAACCCTGGTCTTCCTGGTGTGGCTCTGGTGGGGTTTCCACTACCCAAAATCCTACGACCGACGCGATCATCTTCTGCTAGGGCAATAATCAGGTGTTCAATAGCAATGTAGCGGTCTTGCCATGCGGACCGCGTCGCTTCAGCCGTATCTAGCATCAATTCTAACCCACGACCTAGGTAGAGATGGTCAATAGTTCCGACTCGGGGTTGCCGTTTGGTGAAGGCTTCTAATTGTTGCTGGACCTGTTCGGGATTAAAACCAGCCCGCCCTAATATATTATTAGCCAGTCCATTTTGTTCTAAGGCGGCGATCGCCACGTGCTCCACTTCTAAATGCTGATTTTGGAAGCGACGAGCAACATCTTGGGATTTTACTATCGCTTCCCAGGCTTTATCTGTAAATTTACTCGGATCGGTCGGTTGCATTGCTTATTTTTATTGACACCAAATAGGGAACGGGGAATTATGACTCTCAAATAGATGTTGCCGATGTATTTTTCTGGGGACCACCAGAGCCGATTGCCCCAAGGATTTTATCCTACTATGGGCAATCGATCACCTTATCCGTTCAGATCTTAACTGTTTACTGCTAACTGTTTACTTGCCTCAGCCGAGCCCTGGGTTCCCAGTTGAATCAATTCAACTTTATACCCGTCCGGGTCTTCCACGAAAGCAATCACTGTTGATCCGTGTTTCATCGGCCCTGGTTCTCGGCTAATTTTACCCCCTGCTGCCCGAATTTGCTCACAGGTGCTATAAATATCATCCACACCGAGGGCAATATGGCCGTAACCGTCCCCCAGGTTGTAGCTATCAACGCCCCAGTTATAGGTCAGTTCAATGACACTATGATCAGCTTCATCCCCATATCCCACAAAGGCTAGGGTAAACTTTCCCCCAGGATAATCTTTCTGTCGCAGCAGCTTCATTCCCAGAATATCACAGTAAAATTTCAGCGACTCATCCAAGTTGCCGACCCGCAGCATTGTGTGTAAAAGTCTCATGAGATTGGTTCTCCTCCTTATGAAGATTAGTCCTTACCTGTTATTTTAAGGAAATCTCCTCAGTTCGTCACTGCCACTAGCCCCCTCTCCCACTACCTAACCATCAACAACCACACAACCGTTTCTTTTCGGGCGATCGCTATCTCTACCCCTTCTCCCCTTCCCCTCTTCTCCTCAAGGCGATCGCCCTTTCACCACTGTTAACAAACCTTTTCGCTTTTCCTTACCACCGACAAACCCCTAAAATACCATATATATGTCGGCACGGATTCCCATTCTCTAAGTATAGGTCAAGTTCGGAGATTTGTCAAGGAAAAATGGGGGGATTTTTGGGGATTTTTTGGGTTCCCCTAACTGGGGGTACTGGTGGAGGGTCTACGGGAAAGGCGATCGCACTTTATCACTGTGTCAATCAACAATTGAGAGAAGCCAGAGAAATCGAGATTTTTCCATCAATTCATCACTCCTACAATAATTAAATTATTGTTAAAAATTAACGGATTTAGCTCCCGACTGTAGGTAAAGGATATAATGGAGTAAATCTAGCCCTTAAAAACCATAACCTAGACAACCTAGTGGGGAGACAAAAGTGAAAAGCTGAATACACATACAATGTAACTTCAGGCAGAAATTACTCCCATTGTCTGGTCAGTATTTTGATGGCATTTCTGCCACTTATATCAAAAAATATGATGGCAGCAATGAATATATTTTTAATACTTTTCATGGAGAAATCAAAATGTCTAGTCAATCTGTCAACACTATTAATCTCGATATATTTGAACCCAATGATAGCCGAGAAACAGCCACAGATCTAGGCTTGATATCTGAATGGAATTATTGGGATAATCTCAGTATTCATGCTCGAGACTCAGATTGGTTCAAATTTGAGATAGCTCAAACCGGAAGTGTAAATAATTACCTATCAATTAGTTCATGGTTTCATGGTGAAAACCTAAATTTATCCCTATATGATAGCGAGGGAGTATTGATTTATAGTACAAGTAGTGATGGGGAGGAGAGAATTAGTTTAGAGGGAATAGAAGCCGGAACTTACTATTTTAATATTCAGGGAGATGACGGAGTAATTAGACCTAGTTACAGCCTGTATATTAACGCTCCCTGGGATATGAAACCAGATAAATTTGAGCCTAACGATAGCATCGAAACCTCTACAGATTTAGGCTTGCTATCTCAGATGAATTATTGGTATGATATAAGTATTCATCCTGAAGACTCAGATTGGTTCAAATTTGCGATCGCCGATACCGGAAGATCCGATAATTATGTATCAATTAATTACTGGTACTATGGTGACCACCTCAATTTCAGCTTGTATGATGCTGAGGGAGTCTTGATTAACAGTTCCAGTAGTGAGGCTATGAATGGGATTAGTTTAGAGGGACTAGAAGCCGGAACTTACCATATCAAAGTGTATGGAGATGAGGGAATAACTAGACCTAGCTACAGCCTGAATATTAACGCTCCTTGGAACATGACCCCAGATAGATTTGAAGCTAATGATAGTATCGAAAATGCTACCGATTTAGGCTTATTATCTCAGTGGAATTCTTGGGATAATCTCAGTATTCATGCTGGCGACTCAGATTGGTTCAAATTTGATACATCTGAAACCGGAATAGCCGATAATTATGTATCACTTGGTTCTTATTACTATGGTGACAACCTCAATTTTGCCCTTTATAATGCTGAGGGAATCTTGATTAATACTGCTAGGAGTGATGCTAGTGAGTCGATTAGTTTAAAGGGATTAGAAGCCGGCACTTATCATGTCAAAGTGTATGGAGATGAGGGAGCAATTATACCTTCATATATTCTCTATATTAATGCTCCCTGGAATATAGAGCCTGATAGATTTGAAGCTAATAACAGTATCGAATTTTCTACCGATTTGGGCTTATTATCTCAGTGGAATTCTTGGTATAAACTCAGTATTCATGATGCGGGAGACTCAGATTGATTTAAATTTGATATGGCTCAAACCGGAAGTGTGAATAATTTAGTATCAATTGGTTCTTCATCCTCTCGTGAAAACCTAAATGTTGCTCTCTACAATACTGAGGGAGTCTTGATTGACACTTCCGTAATCAATGATTGGGAGGGGATTAGCTTAGAGGGACTAGCAGCCGGAACTTATCATGTTCAGGTTTATGGAGATGAGGGAGCAATTATACCTTTTTATAGCCTGTCTATCACTGCTCCCTGGGATATGAGTCCAGATAGATTTGAACCCAATGATAGTATCGAAACTGCCACAGATTTAGGCTTATTATCCCAGGGAAATTCTTGGGATAATCTCAGTATTCATCCTGGAGACTCAGATTGGTTCAAATTTGATATATCTCAAACCGGAAGAGATTATAATTCCGTATCAATTAGTTCCTTTTACTCTGGCGAAAACCTAAATATTGCCCTCTATGATGGTGAGGGAGTCTTGATTGGCACTTCTGTTATTAATGATTGGCGGGGGATTAGCTTAGAGGGATTAGAAGCCGGAACTTATCATGTTCAAGTTTATGGAGATGAGGGAGTCATTAGACCTTTATATAGCCTCTATATCAATCCTCCTATCAATATAACACCAGATGAATTTGAACCCAATGATAGTATCGAAACTGCCACCGATTTAGGCTTGCTATCTGAATGGAATTCTTGGCGTGGTCTTAGTATTCATGCTGGAGACTCAGACTGGTTCAAATTTGAAATCCCTCAAACTGCAAGTCCGATTCATTATGTATCGGTGAATTCCTGGTACTTTAATGAACACCTAAGTTTTGCTTTGTATAATGCAGATGGAGTCTTGATAAACTCTTCAATTAGTAGTGATTTGGATGGGATTAGTTTAGGGGGACTAGCAGCGGGAACTTATCATGTTCAGGTTTATGGCAATGATGACGCTATTAGTCCCGAATATAACCTCTATATTATGGCTCCTTTTACTGTCATCTCATCTGATGAATCAGAACCTAATGATAGTATCCAAAATTCTAATAACTCGATTACTCAACCTTTCCCTAATCAGTGGTTTGGTAGTGATGGGGATGATGTGATTATGGGTAGTGATTCTGATGAAACTTTACTAGGTTTTGAAGGGGATGACTACCTCGATGGACAGCAAGGAAATAATACCCTATTTGGGGGTCAGGGAAATGATACTTTAGTTGGGGGTTCCGGTCGTGACGCTTTGTTGGGAAATAAGGATGATGATATCCTGTTTGGTGGTAGCTCTGGTGATACTCTCTATGGCGGTCAAGGTCATGATACTCTAGTGGCGGGTGAGGGTAATTCTCTGTTGTTTGGTGATAAGGGGAATGATATCTTGTATGGGGGTTCCGAGGGAATTGATACGTTGAATGGGGGAGAGGGAAATGATACTTTTGTGATGCTTCCCGGTGAGGGTTATACTGTGGTGGCTGATTGGGAGATGAATCAAGATGTGATGGTTTTGTTGGGTAATGCTACTAACTATCGCATAGGGGATTTACCCCTGGGATTTACTAATGCTACTGCTATTTACCAAATTGGCGAGACTGATAAAATTGTCGGTATTATTGAGGGTGTGACGAGTTTGAACTTGGAAGATAGTAGTATCTTTCGGTTTGTGGAGGGGGTCGGGAGTCTGGCTTGAAGTTGCTAAAACTGATTAATAAGTAGACTGGCTGGCTGATTAATTAATGGTGTCGGGGTGGTTCGCTAACTGCTCCGACTTTGACATGGAAAAGTCCCAGAAAAGCGATATATATGTCGGCACGGATTCCCATTCTCTAAGTATAGGTCAAGTTCGGAGATTTGTCAAGGAAAAATGGGGGGATTTTTGGGATTTTTTGGGTTCCCCTAACTGACTGGTGGAGGGTCTACCGTCAAAGGCGATCGCACTTTATCACTGTGTCAATAATTGAGAGCCGCACCCTGGGACAGCATATATTTTGCCATGACTTTACCATAGCCTAAATGATTAAATTTTCATTAAAAAGTAACCCCCTTTACTTGCCAATAAGAGGGAGAGGATATAATCGAGTTAATCCACCTCATATACTTAGTCGAGCCTATATGAAACTAAGATTCAAACCATCACGTAATGTGGCAAGTTACAGCACTTTAGCCATCAGTATTGCTATGGCAATTACCCTAGGGCTACCTGGTGCGGCTTCAGATAACCGCTTCGTTCAACAAGTGCGTCAACAATTGATGCAAGCGGGAGTGGCTTTGGGAATTTCGGGGAGTTATCAGCTTAGTCATGAACCATATTTGGGTGATATTGGTCATAACCAAAAGGATTATCTCTACCTGAACTTAAATTCGGGTTCATCTTACATTCTGGTCGGCGTTTGTGATGAAGATTGTCGAGATATAGACTTATCGCTTTATGATGAAAATAACAATCTGATTGACTCTGATACCGCCCTTGATGACTACCCCATGGTAGAAGTTGACCCCAAATGGAGTGGTCGATTTAAGGTTGAGGTAACAATGGCTAACTGTAATGCTTCAACCTGCTATTACGGGGTGGGGGTTTTTGCTCGATAATCATCTTGAATGTAAATTATGACTTGGGAAATATATGGGGGGAATTGATGAATTCCCCTTTTTTTGCTGAGGACAGTTGTGGGAATGTCGCTAACTGCAATTCCCGATTTTATGGGTAATGACTCGCCGGGGTTTAACTTAAACAGTAGGCAGCCAAAAGCCATATATATTCCGCCACATATTCCCATGCTATAAATATAGGTCAAGTTAGGGAATTTGTAAATAAAAAATCGGTAAACTTTTGAGTTTTTTATACCCCAATATTGTCATGATTTAGGAAACTCTAACTTTGGGCAGGTTTGAGATAGCTGGCTCTGAGATTTTAGAGAATGATTATCATTATTAAAAATATCCAGATAAATTGATATTTTGTATCTAAAATTACATTTTGTTATCTAGGAAATAGGTGAAGATGTCTTAACATCGAGAGACTAAGATTCAAAAAGAATTGAATCATTAAGTTTTGTTGATTAAAAAACCATCATGATGAAGGGTAATCAGGAAAAAAATGCCGCAAACACTATTTAAAGTTGATCTAACTAAACCAATGTCGGAACAAGAAATGCCGGGACATAATCGCTGGCATCCAGACATTCCGGCGGTGGTTTCTGTTAATCCGGGAGACATTTTTCGGATTGAATGCAAGGACTGGACAGACGGACAAATCAAAAATAATGATAGTCCCGACGACGTTCGAGATGTAGATCTAAGTGTGGTTCACGTTCTCAGTGGGCCGATTTATGTAAACGGTGCCCAACCAGGAGATATTTTAGTTGTAGATATTCTGGATATTGGTGCATTACAGGGAGATGAATGGGGCTTTACGGGAATTTTTGCGCGGGAAAATGGGGGTGGTTTTCTAACTGATCATTTTCCGAATGCAGCTAAAGCTATTTGGGATTTACAGGGAATTTATACGAGTTCTCGCCATATTCCGGGAGTACGTTTTGCGGGTATTACTCACCCTGGATTAATTGGCTGTGCGCCTTCCTATGAACTGTTGATGCAGTGGAATAAACGGGAAAGGGAATTAGTAGAAACAGGGGGTCCGGTTTGGAAACCAGAAATTCCACCTCTGGCGGCTTTACCCAACCCAGAAAATGCGGTTTTGGGAACATTAACTGGGTCGGAATTTGAGCGGGTGGCGGCGGAAGCAGCGCGGACGGTTCCACCTCGGGAACATGGCGGAAACTGCGATATTAAGAATTTGTCGCGGGGGTCGCGGATTTATTTTCCGGTGTATGTAGAGGGGGCGAAATTGTCTATGGGAGATATTCATTTTTCCCAGGGAGATGGGGAAATTTCGTTTTGTGGCGCTATTGAAATGTCGGGATATATCGACCTCCATGTTGATCTGATTAAAGGAGGGGTGGAAAAGTATGCAATGGTGAATCCGATTTTTAAACCTGGTCCGGTGGAACCTCGCTATTCGGAGTATTTGGTATTTGAGGGAATTTCGGTTGATGAGTTTACTGGGAAACAGTATTATTTGGATGCTCATGTTTCCTATCGTCGGGCTTGTTTGAATGCGATCGCATATTTGCAAAAGTTTGGATTTACGGGAGAACAGGCTTATTTGCTATTGAGTTCAGCCCCGGTAGAAGGTCGAATTAGTGGTATTGTGGATATTCCGAATGCTTGTTGTACCGTGGCAATACCAACGGAGATTTTTGATCGCAATATTTTGCCAACTTAGTAGTGTAATTATCGCCCCTAGTCATTGGGAACTGGGGGCAGTTAGATAAGGAGAATAAAGAAAATGCCACTGTATGAATTTCGTTGTGCTAATTGCGGAGAGTTTGAAACATGGCAGACTTTGGCGGAGGTGGGAACTCCGGTTGCCTGTCCTCAATGCCAAAATCAGAGTGAAAAAATCTTTTCGCCGCCCAATATTAATTTGAATTCGAGGGGGTTAAGTTTGCGACGGGGAGAAAGTAAAGAACCCAAATTGGTGAAAAGCGATCGCCAACCATCATCTCCCCGATATAAACAAAGTAGGTGCGATCGCCCTTGGATGATAGGTCACGGTTGAATCATGTTCTGTGTGGGTGGGCTGTTGTCTGGTGAAAATTTATGGCAGAATCAGGAATTAAGAATATGGACTGGTAATGCCAAAAAAGACAAAATTTCCCTATCTGGTGGGTTCTAAATGGACGGCTACCCAAAAAACTTGGGGATGGCGACATTTTCAGGTGGTTAACCGTAAAAATCAGGGTCAGTTGGTTTTTGCGGAGTTGGTGGCTTCCTGTGACCCGACAGTTAGATTTTGGTTGAATGCTAAACAGCTTAAAGATCGTAATCTGTGGGAACCTGGGTGGCAGTCTACCCAAGAACTTGATGATGGAGACTGATATATGGATTATAGCTATATTCAACAGGCGATCGCTCAATTAGAAGCTGCCGCCACTGAACTAAAGAATATGGTTGATCATGTTCCTCCCGAACAGGCTAAAATTCTACAGGTTAGGGAAGTTGAGGAGAAGATTAGGAATACTCTAGCCCATATAGAGGCGGCGATTAACCCCCCTAGTTTGGAACATTTGCCGCCAGATGTGTTAGAAAGGGCGCAGGCCTTAAAAATTCCCCTGGGAGATGTTGAGGTACAAATGGCGATGGTATCTCATGATTTGTCTCAGGTGATGGCTATTCTGACCGAAATGGAAAACCGCGCCCAAACTATTCGCAGGCGACGAGAATATTTTTTGGTTAGACTTCCTGATATGCCTATTGAAGTTTTGGGGTCGCGGCTTCCGGTGTATACAGCCGCAGATTTTCAAGCGCCCCCTGAACCTGTATCTAAGGAGGTTCGAGATCAACTCAAGGCTAAGTATGGCATCGATCGCTTAATTATGGAGAAATCTGTGCGATCGCGCGCGACCCTCTTTGATCAAATTAAACAGGCGAAACAGACCCTAGAACATCCATCACCCCAAGATGAATAATCAAAATAGACCATAGGTAAATTGGTGGCTATGGTGTTATTGACAACGCTTTTGCCAAAACTGATAAGCTGAATAAGCTAGGGTAACTACTCCGGTTTTAATTGCTGATTCATCTACCTGAAACTTAGGGTGATGTAGGGGATAATTGGGTTGGTCTGGTTGTCCTATTCCTAGGCGAAACATTGCGCCCGGTGCATAATTTAAATACACCGAAAAATCTTCCGCACCCAGAGAAGGTTCCGGGAGAATTTCTACACTTTCATTTCCCCAGGCTTCCCTAACTGAGGCTTCGATTAATTGAGTTAAGGCTGGATCATTCTGCACACTGGGAACACCCCGGCGATAGTTCATTTGATACTTAGCCCCATAGGTTTGACAAACATTAGCTACTATATTCTCTATCCATGCTGGTAAAGTTTCATAGGTTGATTGATGAAGCGATCGCACTGTTCCCAATAATTTTACCTGATCCGCAATCACATTAGAAGCACGTCCGCCAGTAATTTGACCAATAGTTAATACCACTGGTCTAAGGGGGTTATGAGTGCGACTAATTGCCTGTTGTAGAGTCGTAATTACTTGGGCGGCGATCCAAATTGCATCAATGGCTTCATGGGGACGCGCACCATGTCCAGACTCTCCCAAAATAGTCAATTCCAAATCATCCGCCGCCGCTGTTAATGCCCCTACTCTAATGCCAATACACCCCGCCGTAATAGTCGGAAAAACGTGCAATCCAAAGATAGATATAACGTCATTCATTACCCCATCTTCTACCATCCAAGTGGAACCCCTAGCGATTTCTTCAGCCGGTTGAAATAAGAATCGCACAGCCCCCGGTAGCGAGTCCTGTAGGCGTGATAAAACCATCGCTGTACCTAATCCTACCGTAGTATGTACATCATGCCCACAAGCGTGCATTACGCCGGGATGACGAGAGGCATATTCTAGGTTAGTTAATTCTTGAATAGGGAGGGCATCCATATCAGTACGAATTGCTAACCATTGATGATGGTTACCAGTTCCTTTTAATTCCCCTACTACTCCGGTTTTTCCTACCGCTTCTTGAATGTGCAACCCACAGGAAGATAATACCCCCGCTATATATGCAGAGGTTTGATATTCTTGACCGCTAAGTTCTGGGTGTGCATGAATGTGACGACGAATTTCTACTAAACGGGGATATAGGGAATTGGTGAGGTCTTTGATTTCAGTGAGGATGGAGTTTTGATGTTTACTCATGGCAATAATAGGCTGATCAGGCAGAGTTTTAACGGTTGGCTAGAATACAACCACTGCGAGGGGGTAATATCAGTTCCAGATGATTCTCTCCCTCTAAATTAAGCCAGCGGGCGGTACAATTTCCATAGACAACTCTTTCAGGTTTAGTGGTGAGTTGGGGAACTGGTATATTAATTGTAGCAGATTCTAAGCTACTATTAACTGTGATGATTAATTCTTCCTGACCTTCCGGGGAATTGGTGGTTAAAATTCTGGCAAAGCTATAAACTAGATCTTGGGCGAAGAGAACTTGATAAGTCCCGATTCTGAGAGCCGGGTATTTATGGCGGAGGGTGATGAGATTTTTGTGGTATTCTAGTAAGTCTAAATCCCATTGTTCTTGGGGCGGGAAACCACGACGACAATCGGGGTCAAATTCTCCTGGTAAACCGACTTCATCACCATAATATATACTGGGAGCGCCCGGGAAGGTTAATAATAGTAAGGTAGCGAGTTTAACGCTGGCTTGATCTTCCTGAACTATGGTAATTAAACGGGCGACATCGTGGCTATTAAGTAGGTTAAGTTGGGTGAGTTGAATCTCCCAAGGATAGAGAGCAAGAAGTTCCTGGATTTTACTGCTATATTCGGCGGCGGAAAGGGGAGGATAGGGATAATAAGAAGGCGCTTCTACTAATTCTCTACGGACTCTGGATTGGGCTGTAAAGGCGATGGTAGGTCCGGTAAATAGATAGTTCATTACGCCATCAAATTGGCTGCCATCGAGCCACTGACGGGCATCTGTCCACACTTCTCCGACGATATAGGCTTCCGGGTTACCGGCTTTGACACGACTGCGAAATTCTTGCCAAAATCCGGGTGTTTCTATTTCAAAAGGAACGTCTAAACGCCAGCCGTCTATACCAAAGTTAATCCAATATTCGGCGATCGCCATAATATATTCACGCACATCGGGATGCTCATGATTAAATTCCGGTAAAGCCCGGTTATTCATCCAACCGACATAATTGGCGGGTTGACTACCATCATAGGCAGACAGAGGCCAGTTTTCCACCTTAAACCAGTCTAACCAAGGAGAGTGAGGGCCATTTTCTAGGATATCATTAAAGAAGAAAAAGCCTCGACTAGCATGGTTAAAAACCCCATCTAGGACGATTTTAATATGGCGACTATGGGCAGCATCTATCAATTCTCGCAGGGCTGGATTACCGCCTAAAATCGGGTCAACTTGATAATAGTCATGGGTATGGTAGCGATGGTTACTGGCTGATTGAAATATGGGGGTAAAATAAATCGCATTAATCCCCAAATCTTGCAGATAGTCGAGGTGTTCAATTACCCCCCACAAGTTACCGCCTTTATACCCCTGCAAAGTGGGTGGTTTGTGCCAATCTTCCCACTTAGGATGACTAATAACTGAGGGTCGAGGTAATTGGTTTTGGGCAAAACGGTCAGGAAAAATTTGATAAAATACCGAATGTTTTACCCAGTCTGGAGTGTAAATTGTCATGGTTACGATTTGGAAAACACCAATATATATTTAGGGCGTATAAATTGCTAAGTCACTTATACAGCCACTTATGAAAATATTTCAACCTAAATATGACGCACGATCACCATAATACCATAGTAGTTAGTGGTCAAATTATGATCTGGTGGCACTGAGACTGTGAACATCAGATCAATTTGGGCATAATTGGCCTAGCTATGTATTGCGGATAGTATCTCCTATCTGCTAGGATTGACAGCAAGCCGAACCTTAATGAGAATCACAAGTGTCAAGTCCAGAAGAAACAGCCTTGGTTCCCAAATCATCTGGTAAGGATGCAGGTTTAGCCCCCCTACTCCTTACCGTGGTTGAATTAATCCGCCAGCTGATGGAAGCGCAAGTTATCCGGCGCATGGAAGCTGATACCCTAACAGATGAAGAACTTGACCGCGCGGCCGAAAGTCTGCGTAAATTGGAGGCGCAGGTGTTGGACCTCTGCGAAATTTTTGATATCGACCCAGCAGACTTGAATATCGAACTGTCGGAGTTGGGTTCCCTTCTCCCTAAGTCCGGTGGCTATTACCCAGGGGTGTCCTTGGGAAATCCCTCGATCTTGGAACTTCTCGATCGCCTTCTGAATACGGGTATAGTAGTAGAGGGAAGTGTTGATCTGGGTTTAGCCCAAATTAACCTGATTCATGCCAAGCTGAGATTGGTGCTAACATCAAAGCCTCTATTATAGCCTAGGGATTACCCAAATTTATCCCATGGGCAAGTTTTGGGTTGTGGGGGGCTAGTGATAGGTGCTAGACTGCTGATAATTACTTTTTGATGAGTGACTAATATGAGTTACAGTCTGTATTTATACGGAATTTTACCGAAAACTAAGCTGAAGTCTTGGCATTTGCAAGGCTTAGATAATCAGCCAGTTTATACTCATGAAATTGATGGGTTTATTTTTCTGTATTCCGAGGCGCAACAGGAACGGTATTTGGCCAGCCGCAGGAATTTGCTAGGTCATGAAAAGGTGTTAGAAGCCATGATGCAGGAGGGATATAGGACGATACTACCTTTGCAATTTGGCTTGATTGTTTCTGATTGGGATGCGGTAGCTAAACAGTTAGTTAATCCTTATCATGAAAGACTGAAAGAACTGTTCGTTAAGTTGGAGGGTAATCGCGAGGTGGGGGTGAAGGTTTTTTGGAATGAAACCGCTGAACTTAATGCTTTAATGGAGGAAAATCAAGACCTGAGAGAAAGACGCGATCGCCTGGAAGGTCAACCCCTCAGTATGGATGAAGTGATTGCTATTGGTCGGGAGATAGAGTCAAACATTTTAGACCGCGAAAATGAGATTATCACCGCTTTTCAAGATGGCTTAATTCCCCTGGCTTTAGATTATGTAGAAAATGAATCGATGACGGATTTAATGATTTATAACGCCGCCTATTTAATTCCTTGGAATAGTGAAGAAAAGTTTAGTCAGAAGGTGGAGGAAATCGACAATTACTTTCCCAAACGGCTGAGGATTCGCTATAATAATTTTACAGCCCCCTATAATTTCACACAACTTGATTAATGAGAGGATAAATCTATGGTTTTACGATTATTACTCGCCCCTCTGACCGCTCCCCTGGATGGTATTGTATGGATAGGTGAACAAATCTTAGAACGCGCTGATGCTGAACTAGACGATAAAGAAAATTTAAATAAGCGTCTTTTGGCTCTTCAATTAGCCTATGATATGGGCGATATTTCAGAGGAAGATTTCGAGGAAGAAGAGGAACAGTTATTACGAGAAATTATCGCCCTAGAAGAGTCTCAGCAACAGTCGGAGTTGGCATCAGATGATGATGAATAATTATCGGTTTTGGGGACAACGTACCCGCGCCCATCTATCGGCTTTTCTTTAGATTAGAAATGTGCAGTGCGTCAGTGATGGTGCGTCAGTCGAGAAGATGATTATTGACCTGATGTATTCGCTCTGACGCACCCTACCAGGCTTATAGTTTATACCTGTGAATCAGGGTCAATGCCTAAGCGTTTTAGCTGTTCGGCGAGACGTTGCGATCGCAATTTTTCCTCGGCTAATTCTTCTTCCGCCCGCCGCGCCCGTTCTTCTGACTCTTGGGCTTTTCGCTGTGCCGCTTCCGCTTGTTGGTGTAACTCTACAGAAGTCAAAAAACGACGACCATCGGGATAATATAACTCTAAACCCGTGGGCGGAAATTCAAAGCGAATCTGGAGGCGAGGACTCACCCAACCAGACATTTCCTCAATCATTTTTAACTCACTCTCACCACGCCGCCATCCCGCCAAATCCAAACGCTCCGGGTCATATATATAATATTCTTCCACCCCATAACGCTCATAAAACTTAAATTTCCGGTTCATCTCCGCCAAACGATTCCCCGGTGAGAGAATTTCAAACACCACCTGGGGCGCTATATTATCTTCCTCCCACTGCCGATAGGAACCTCGATGACCTTTCGGCCTGCCTATGGCTACCATGGCATCGGGGGCTTGACGGGTTTTATTATCTCCTTCCACCGGATACCAGAGTAAATCTCCCGCCACGAACACATCAGGCCGATTGGCGAACAAAATTTCTAAGTTTTCTTTAATTACCACAATCCACTGGAATTGCTGGGTATTTTCTGCCATCGGCTGTCCGTCACTGTCTGGATAAATTACGGTTGGGGAAACTTGTTGAACCATAGTTATTTTCTCCGACTAGATGAGTCGGGCTAATCTCTGAAGCTGTTTTCTAGTATAGCGGTTTTCTCAGGAAGCTGAATCGGGGTCAATGCCTAAGCGTTTTAGCTGTTCGGCGAGACGTTGCGATCGCAATTTTTCCTCGGCTAATTCTTCTTCCGCCCGCCGCGCCAGTTGTTCTGACTCTTGAGCTTGCTGCTGTGCTGCTTCCGCCTGTCGCTGTGCTGCTTCCGCCTGTCGCTGTGCTGCTTCCGCCTGTCGCTGTGCTGCTTGGGCTTGCTGCTGTGCCGCTTCCGCTTGTTGCTGTGCCGCTTCCGCTTGTTGGTGTAACTCTACAGAAGTCAAAAAACGACGACCATCGGGATAATATAACTCTAAACCCGTGGGCGGAAATTCAAAGCGAATCTGGAGGCGAGGACTCACCCAACCAGACATTTCCTCAATCATTTTTAACTCACTCTCACCACGCCGCCATCCCGCCAAATCCAAACGCTCCGGGTCATATATATAATATTCTTCCACCCCATAACGCTCATAAAACTTAAATTTCCGGTTCATCTCCGCCAAACGATTCCCCGGTGAGAGAATTTCAAACACCACCTGGGGCGCTATATTATCTTCCTCCCACTGCCGATAGGAACCTCGATGACCTTTCGGCCTGCCTATGGCTACCATAGCATCGGGGGCTTGACGGGTTTTATTATCTCCTTCCACCGGATACCAGAGTAAATCTCCCGCCACGAACACATCAGGCCGATTGGCGAACAAAATTTCTAAGTTTTCTTTAATTACCACAATCCACTGGAATTGCTGGGTATTTTCTGCCATCGGCTGTCCGTCACTGTCTGGATAAATTACGGTTGGGGAAACTTGTTGAACCATAGTTATTTTCTCCGACTAGATGAGTCGGGCTAATCTCTGAAGCTGTTTTCTAGTATAGCGGTTTTCTCAGGAAGCTGAATCGGGGTCAATGCCTAAGCGTTTTAGCTGTTCGGCGAGACGTTGCGATCGCAATTTTTCCGCCGCTAATTCTTCTTCCGCCCGCCGCGCCAGTTGTTCTGACTCTTGAGCTTGCTGCTGTGCTGCTTCCGCCTGTCGCTGTGCTGCTTGGGCTTGCTGCTGTGCTGCTTGGGCTTGCTGCTGTGCTGCTTGGGCTTGCTGCTGTGCTGCTTGGGCTTGTTGGTGTAACTCTACAGAAGTCAAAAAACGACGACCATCGGGATAATATAACTCTAAACCCGTGGGCGGAAATTCAAAGCGAATCTGGAGGCGAGGACTCACCCAACCAGACATTTCCTCAATCATTTTTAACTCACTCTCACCACGCCGCCATCCCGCCAAATCCAAACGCTCCGGGTCATATATATAATATTCTTCCACCCCATAACGCTCATAAAACTTAAATTTCCGGTTCATCTCCGCCAAACGATTCCCCGGTGAGAGAATTTCAAACACCACCTGGGGCGCTATATTATCTTCCTCCCACTGCCGATAGGAACCTCGATGACCTTTCGGCCTGCCTATGGCTACCATGGCATCGGGGGCTTGACGGGTTTTATTATCTCCTTCCACCGGATACCAGAGTAAATCTCCCGCCACGAACACATCAGGCCGATTGGCGAACAAAATTTCTAAGTTTTCTTTAATTACCACAATCCACTGGAATTGCTGGGTATTTTCTGCCATCGGCTGTCCGTCACTGTCTGGATAAATTACGGTTGGGGAAACTTGTTGAACCATAGTTATTTTCTCCGACTAGATGAGTCGGGCTAATCTCTGAAGCTGTTTTCTAGTATAGCGGTTTTCTCAGGAAGCTGAATCGGGGTCAATGCCTAAGCGTTTTAGCTGTTCGGCGAGACGTTGCGATCGCACTTTTTCCTCGGCTAATTCTTCTTCCGCCCGCCGCGCCAGTTGTTCTGACTCTTGAGCTTGCTGCTGTGCTGCTTCCGCCTGTCGCTGTGCTGCTTGGGCTTGCTGCTGTGCGGCTTCCGCTTGTTGCTGTGCCGCTTCCGCTTGTTGGTGTAACTCTACAGAAGTCAAAAAACGACGACCATCGGGATAATATAACTCTAAACCCGTGGGCGGAAATTCAAAGCGAATCTGGAGGCGAGGACTCACCCAACCAGACATTTCCTCAATCATTTTTAACTCACTCTCACCACGCCGCCATCCCGCCAAATCCAAACGCTCCGGGTCATATATATAATATTCTTCCACCCCATAACGCTCATAAAACTTAAATTTCCGGTTCATCTCCGCCAAACGATTCCCCGGTGAGAGAATTTCAAACACCACCTGGGGCGCTATATTATCTTCCTCCCACTGCCGATAGGAACCTCGATGACCTTTCGGCCTGCCTATGGCTACCATGGCATCGGGGGCTTGACGGGTTTTATTATCTCCTTCCACCGGATACCAGAGTAAATCTCCCGCCACGAACACATCAGGCCGATTGGCGAACAAAATTTCTAAGTTTTCTTTAATTACCACAATCCACTGGAATTGCTGGGTATTTTCTGCCATCGGCTGTCCGTCACTGTCTGGATAAATTACGGTTGGGGAAACTTGTTGAATCATAGTTATTTTCTCCGACTAGATGAGTCGGGCTAATCTCTGAAGCTGTTTTCTAGTATAGCGGTTTTCTCAGGAAGCTGAATCGGGGTCAATGCCTAAGCGTTTTAGCTGTTCGGCGAGACGTTGCGATCGCACTTTTTCCTCGGCTAATTCTTCTTCCGCCCGCCGCGCCCGTTCTTCTGCCGCTTCCGCTTGTTGGTGTAACTCTACAGAAGTCAAAAAACGACGACCATCGGGATAATATAACTCTAAACCCGTGGGCGGAAATTCAAAGCGAATCTGGAGGCGAGGACTCACCCAACCAGACATTTCCTCAATCATTTTTAACTCACTCTCACCACGCCGCCATCCCGCCAAATCCAAACGCTCCGGGTCATATATATAATATTCTTCCACCCCATAACGCTCATAAAACTTAAATTTCCGGTTCATCTCCGCCAAACGATTCCCCGGTGAGAGAATTTCAAACACCACCTGGGGCGCTATATTATCTTCCTCCCACTGCCGATAGGAACCTCGATGACCTTTCGGCCTGCCTATGGCTACCATAGCATCGGGGGCTTGACGGGTTTTATTATCTCCTTCCACCGGATACCAGAGTAAATCTCCCGCCACGAACACATCAGGCCGATTGGCGAACAAAATTTCTAAGTTTTCTTTAATTACCACAATCCACTGGAATTGCTGGGTATTTTCTGCCATCGGCTGTCCGTCACTGTCTGGATAAATTACGGTTGGGGAAACTTGTTGAACCATAGTTATTTTCTCCGACTAGATGAGTCGGGCTAATCTCTGAAGCTGTTTTCTAGTATAGCGGTTTTCTCAGGAAGCTGAATCGGGGTCAATGCCTAAGCGTTTTAGCTGTTCGGCGAGACGTTGCGATCGCAATTTTTCCGCCGCTAATTCTTCTTCCGCCCGCCGCGCCCGTTCTTCTGACTCTTGGGCTTGTCGCTGTGCCGTTTCCGCTTGCTGCTGTGCTGCTTGGGCTTGTTGGTGTAACTCTACAGAAGTCAAAAAACGACGACCATCGGGATAATATAACTCTAAACCCGTGGGCGGAAATTCAAAGCGAATCTGGAGGCGAGGACTCACCCAACCAGACATTTCCTCAATCATTTTTAACTCACTCTCACCACGCCGCCATCCCGCCAAATCCAAACGCTCCGGGTCATATATATAATATTCTTCCACCCCATAACGCTCATAAAACTTAAATTTCCGGTTCATCTCCGCCAAACGATTCCCCGGTGAGAGAATTTCAAACACCACCTGGGGCGCTATATTATCTTCCTCCCACTGCCGATAGGAACCTCGATGACCTTTCGGCCTGCCTATGGCTACCATGGCATCGGGGGCTTGACGGGTTTTATTATCTCCTTCCACCGGATACCAGAGTAAATCTCCCGCCACGAACACATCAGGCCGATTGGCGAACAAAATTTCTAAGTTTTCTTTAATTACCACAATCCACTGGAATTGCTGGGTATTTTCTGCCATCGGCTGTCCGTCACTGTCTGGATAAATTACGGTTGGGGAAACTTGTTGAACCATAGTTATTTTCTCCGACTAGATGAGTCGGGCTAATCTCTGAAGCTGTTTTCTAGTATAGCAGTTTTCTTTTGAGGGGGTTTCGTGTTACTTTCTCAAGATACGAGGTAAGCTGGAATATTAAGAAAACCGAACCTACAAGGCTACAAGGGTAAGGTGATGATGCGAAAAGACGGGTAGAGCCCCTTGAGTTAATTTGGGCAACCCACCCGCGCCGATCTATCGGCTTTTCTGTGAATTAGAAATTAGATTTATAGATGAGTATAGCGCCCTGGTCGCCCAGTTGTAACTGGGAGTCCTCAGACCAGGTTATATAGCGGATTGGGTTTCCGCTAGGCATTTCCAGAGCTTGGAAACCGGGTGTTTGTGTAGGGTCTGGGAAAATGCGGTTATCCAACAAAACCAAGGTCTCTACATGGGGGGGAGAACGATCGCCTCTGGTCCCAAATCGCGAGATAAACCCTGTTGTTGGTAGTCAGATAAATATAGGTCTACCAGGCGATAATAGTAATGGCGAGTCAAAACCACGGTGGTTTCGGGGGAAAAGCGATCGCGCACAAACTCGATCCTCTCGCCTATATCGCGGTTAAACACCCGTACATCCTGGGCGGTAGGCATTCCCGCTGAACCGAAGAGGAAAAATAAACCATTTACACAGACGATCGCCGCTGTTACTATCCCCCAACCTGAGAAGACGACAGATTTCTGAAAAGGCTTGGGTATAGTGGCGGATATAGTTATAAACAAATCGGGTTTTTGTTTTTCCCAACGGTCTCCTAACCATACAATTGTTAGACCTGCCATCATCATAATTCCTGGCATAATTGTAAAAGTTTGAGACTTGCGGCGCAGATGTACAAATAGAAAATAAAGCATTCCGGGAACACAAGATAAAGACAGGGTTTGAATGCGTCGATCGCGCCGAATTAGGTGTGCAATAGCTTGGCGATCGCATACCAAAATCCACAACATCGGAATAATGGCTACACCTATTAGGGGGAAATATTCTTTCATAAAAACCATTAAATTGTCAAAGATTTTCACCAAAGAATCAGCGTCTCTGCGTTCTGTATGTAGGGGGAGCCATTCCTGTACTAATTGCCAATAATTATCCCAGCCGCCGCTACTTGCAATTAAGGGAATAAACCCAACAGCCACGGCTGCCAATCCCAAACTTACAGCTATAAATACATCGGTTAATTTGAACCTATATCCCGAATTGGGAGACCCAAAACGCCATCCTAAAAATAGGGAAGTCAGGGCTAGGGGCAACATAAAAAATGGGGTACTAGGGCGAATACCTCCGGCTAATCCCATCAATATAGTTAGGGTAAATAGGGCGGGTCTATTTGCGAAACTGGTTAAATAAGCGGCGGCAATAATTAGCACCACCCAGCTAAATTATAGGGTATGGGAAAAGGCAGTTACACTGTGATACCAAAACAGGGGACTGGTGAGAGTTAGGAGGGCTACAGATAAACCTACTTGATGATTATACCAGCTTTTTGCTAATAGATAAAGGGCGGCTACTGTCACCCCAGAGGCGACGATATTAACGGCTACCAGACTCAAGGTAGGGTCATCTAAAAATAGGTGAAAAAATCGCGCCATCCAGATAAAAATGATAAACATTCCTGGCATTTGCGGCTGTGTTTTGCTAACATCAAACTCTAACACTGCCATGGCAAAATGCCCCTCGTCTCCCTGGGGGAATTGGGTATGAAATGGGAGTCTAGTTAGAATGGTTAGAAAAAATAGGACGGTGGCAATTATCCACTTTGGGGAGATGCGATCGCCTTTTTTTAAGGGGGGATGACACCAGAAGTATTACTCATAAATATTTGGGCAAAATAGTTATCAAATGTATGATATCTTAAAACCGGAGTTTATGTATTATCAATATTACGCTACCTAGGTATTTGCCAAATTACCCAGTTTTCGGCTTGGTCTATCATTTTTCCTTCTAGCTGAGGATGCCAGTCTCGGCGGGTCAGAATATAATCAGCGTCAAAACTTCGGGCTACTGCTATCAATTCTGATGCTGATTTTTGGCGATATTGTTCATCTAAAACGCTGGGTGATTGATGGACGATTCCTGTGATGCTTTGCATCCGTTTTTCCCATTCTATTATACCCCTATCTGTAAACGGAAAACTTTTAAAAGACCAGAGGACCGAACGTTGAGAGTAGAAACGGAATTTGTCATCGGAAGGGGGAACTAAAACTAGGGCATTTGGGGAACTTTGCTGTTGAAAACGCTGGGCTAAAATTTCGACTGGTTGGTGGGGTGTGGCGGTGATTTTTAGCCGATGTGGTATCGACCATATTCCGGTAATTATTAATAGTGATAATATCGACAATTTTAGTGGTTTTGGCAGTCTAGTTTTACAGGTAATAATTGGGGAAGCTAGGGTGAATCCTAAAAATAGGTGATAGTGATAATTTAACACTAGGGTTAAGATGAGCAAAAATACTGAACTATAGTTAATCCATGGAGATTTAATAGCTGGGTGATTTTGTCTAATTAAAAAACCTAAATACATCAGGGCTATGATCACCCCAAAATAGGAACATAGCATAATTGATATTCCTAAAATTAATCCTGTTAATACAGCAATTATCCAGGTTTTTTTGAGTTGTGAACTATAATTTAATGATATTCCTAGGGTGATGGCTACAATTAATAAGACAATCCCACTATTTTTAATTACAGATATGCTAATTAATAAACAGCCTAGGGGGATATTTCCGGTTCGATATGCTTGTTTCACCCAAAGAGCGATCGCTATTAATCCTAGTAGTTGTATAAAAGGACTGGTGCGCGCTAATTGTAGTTTAGCGAAGGTCGCCACGGGAATCACTTCTACAAAAATATAACCCATAGATAATAATGCTAAACCGAAAATTAAGAGGATTTGTAAATTGGTTTTTTGCTCGGCTTTTAATATGGATGAAGTCCGCATCATAATTAACCCAGAAATCACGAAACCGATAAAATTTAACCAACCCCTTAAACCAAACTGGGAATAAATTAGATGATGGGGATGGCGAATATAAGCGTATAAATGAATGAATTTTTCCGGGGTAATTATCTGGCTGTCAGTTTCTGATAATAACTTCATAGGAACATATACACAGGCGGCAAAAATTAGCCAAATTATTAATCCGATGATTATCGATTTACTGGATTTATTATCATTAATTTTTTTTATAGCCATAATCGGAATAAATAATATTCCAGGAATAAAACCTATTAAAAATTGCAGTAAAATGGCTAAACCAAATAGGCTATATCCGATAATCCAACGACTGCGAAAACTATAGTAAATCCCCCAAATGGCTAAACCCATAGCTAAGACGGCGGGGATGGGTTCTTGGCGAAATAAATTGGTAAAACCAATAGTTCCATTGGCGGCGGTTAAGCCTAAAAATACCAGAATACTTGGGGATATAGAGTCGGATAGGAAAATTTTGCCGATCGCATATAAAGCCAGCATAAAACTGGTAAATGCTATGATATAATAAACCCAGATAATTCCGGCAATACTCAATCCTAACTTAGCCGGGAAAGCTATTAAATGGTAATAAAAAAAACGGGGGTTAAATTCCACCATTTCCTGTACATAAAAATCGCGAGGGTAAAGATGAGTATCTACCAGAAAAGCTATGGCTGGTAGTTGATTACGGAGATTAGCTGATCCTAGTTCATAGCCATAAAAAACTAGAGTTGCGCCTATTAATAAAAAAGCGATCGCCCCTAGTTGCCATCCCCGAAGTCTAGGGCTGAGGTTCATAGTACACCTGAGAAATCTTATATAAATTTTGGGGCAACTGTGAAATTACCGAGTTTTGACACTCCCCGCTCTGAAGAGACGGGGATTCTTGGCTCACCGAGACCACTTAAACTAGATTCCTGGCGTCGTCTAGCCCAGAGGTGGGACTCTCCCCAAGCGTTACTTTCGGTATGCCCTACCGTAGTTGCATTTCTGCCAATCCTGTTTAGATTGAAGCAAATATACCTCAAAAACTGATTTCTCTAGTTCCTGTGAATCTTTTACCTGCTCGAAGGAGGAAGCTAGAACAATGCAGCAGAACCGCATAGATTCAATTGTCAAGGTTCAGTGTACGCCTTGAGGCAACAAGGTTTTTTAAGTGGTTGGTTACCTTGAGCCACGCTCAATCTGTGTAGCATTTATCTAGTAAGCGTGTCAAGTCAAACAGCGATGTTGTTCGAGAGTTGATCAGGTCTTGGGCTGACGGGCACTAAAGTACCCGTGTCGCCTTTCATCCTTGCTCTCTTGAGACAAGGTTTTCATGCTCCAGTGCTGTTCGTATAATAGTATCATGACTTACTCAAATCCTCTTTACCCTCTAACTTGAGAAAAGCCGCCGATCGCTTTGACCGACAGCCATAGTATATTCCATTCTACAAATTGTAGAATCCCAAGTCTATTGACTACACTAGGATAGTTTTTGCTCCCCAAATTGTCAAAAAAAAATGCGATCGGTTGCATTTTAGCGAAAACTTGCATCTTTCCCACTGAAATTGTGCCGATCGCATCAGATACCAACTTAGCTGTAACTCCTACCAGATAAGGGTTAGGGGAGGCTAAGTGGTGATATGTCCATTATGGGTTAATTATACCCCTGGGGATAGAGTCCGGGTCATATATCAAAAATGGTATAATCGCAGATGTAATGTATATCAATTAAGAGGTACTCTCCCCTGATTCCCATTCATGATGATAACCCAACTCAGATTAACCCTTGGGTAACCAAGGTGTTAATTATTATCAATCTGATAGTTTTTGCACTACAATTTCTGGTGATTTTTTCCGAGCCTGAACAAGTAGAAAAAATTATCTATACTGGTGCATTTATACCCTGTCAACTCGCCCAAAGTTGTCCATCTGATATACCAGCAGCGACATTTACTTTTCCAGCTTGGTTGACTCTAATTACCTCGCAATTTATGCACGGTGGTATTGGTCATATTGTGGGAAATATGTTGTTTCTGAGTATTTTTGGCAATAATATTGAAGATTGTTTAGGTCATTTCAAGTTTTTGATTTTCTATATACTATGCGGAATAGCAGCGGCGTTGATTCAAGGGTTTTCCTCCCCTGATTCTATCATACCATTGTTGGGAGCAAGTGGAGCGATCGCCGGAGTTTTAGGAGCCTATTTAATTCGCTTTCCCCGGGCAAAATTATTAGTAATATTCCCATTTTTCCCGTTTATTCCCATGAGGCTTCCGGCTTATTTCTTCCTAATTTTATGGTTTGCATTCCAATTTATTGCCGGGACTTCTACTGCTAATATAGATACAGCTACGGGAGAAGAAGTCGGGGGGGTAGCTTATTGGGCTCATGCGGGAGGGTTTATTTTTGGTATAATTCTTGCGCCGATACTGGGGTTATTTTCCTCAAGAGGAGGTGCAAATAACTAAGATTCCAGAACCCCAATACTTTCAGGAGATACAAACACTTCAACCTGTTGACCTGGCTGGTATCTTTGGAGGTCATCTCGATGCCAATTTTGGACTCTGACCATAACATAACAGTTGGGGGATAGTTTAACTTTGTAGCGGGTATCAGTACCAATATAAACCCTTTCTTCCAAGAGTCCAGACCAACTGGGAATATGAACAGACTTGGCTGGATATAGAGTAATTTTTTCGGGTCTAATTACTAATGTTACAATTTGTCCAACAGAAAGACTATGTTCGGCGGCAATTTGAATAGGTAGAGATTCATCAACTAACACGGTTTGCTGTTCATTATTAATTTGTATAACCCGTCCGGTGAGGAAGTTACTCTCCCCAATAAAATCAGCGACAAATCTAGTTTTTGGATACTCGTAAATTTCGATAGGAGTTCCGACCTGTTGAATCTCTCCCTGGTTCATAATAGCAATGCGATCGGACATAGTTAGGGCTTCTTCTTGGTCGTGGGTAACATAAATAAAAGTAATTCCGATACGTTGCTGCATTTGTTTAAGTTCCAGTTGCATTTGTTTCCGCAATTTCATGTCTAAAGCGCCTAAAGGTTCGTCAAATAATAAAACCTCTGGCTGTTTAACTAGAGACCTAGCTAAGGCGACGCGCTGCTGCTGTCCCCCGGATAGCTGACGAGGATAGCGATCGCGCATTTCGGTTAATTTGACTAACTCCAACACCTGAGAGAGGCGATCGCTAATTTCCGCAGAGGGTAAATTTTCCATCTCCAGTCCAAAGGCGATATTTTGGGCGACAGTCAAATGAGGAAACAAAGCATAATGTTGGAATACAGTATTAACCGGACGGTGAAAGGGAGGTCGCTTACCCATAGCTTGACCGTGAATATAAACTTCTCCGGTGGTAGGTAATTCAAACCCAGCAATCATTCTTAATGTGGTAGTTTTCCCACAGCCAGAAGGTCCGAGGAGGGAGAAAAACTCCCCATCTCGAATCTGTAAATTTAAGTCATTGACTGCTAAAAAATCTCGATGCTTACTCCCCCGAAAGGTCTTAGAAACATTGACGAGTTCAACCGCATGATTCATAGTAGCTAAATTAAGACCCTACACCCAACTTAACCTCTGTCCAGGCTTGATCATAAAAGATGGTAGCTTCTCCGACATCTTCCAAATATCTGAGTTTCGCAAAAACTTCGGGGGGGGGATAAATACCAGGATTTGCCAAATTTTCTGGTTTAATCAACTTTTCAGCGATCGCCGTTTTATTAGGGGAACCATAGTTAATAAAATTGGAGATTTGGGCACTAATTTCCGGTTCCATGATAAAATTAATGAATTTCAAAGCCAGATCCGGGTTAGGTGCGCCTGTAGGAATGACCATATTATCCATACCAATAATTGTGCCTTCTTGAGGAATTGCATAACGCAACCTAGGATTTTCTTGCATTACTTGAAAGATATCGCCGCTGTATTCCATAGTCATATCAACCTCACCTTGATTAAGGAGATTTTGACCAGTATCAGGAACAAAGGCGGTGATATGAGAACTATTTTGAATTAAGAAATCCCTAGCGGCAAAAATTTCATTTTGATTAGTAGTATTAGGATCATAACCCAAATAAATTAATACCGCTCCCATGGTGTGTCGCATATCATCTAATAGGGAAACCCTGGAGGCAAAATTAGGGTCAAATAATTGAGACCAACTGTTAATATTTTCCCCGACTCTATCAATGTTATAACCTATTCCCAAAGTCACCCACTGATAGGGAATACTATATTGATTTCCGGGGTCATAGGGAGGGTTAGCAAACTGTGGGTCGAGATGGATAATATTAGGAATCCTCGCCAAATCGAGAGGTTGTAACATTCCCTGATTAACCATAATTTTTACCATATAATCGGGGGAAAATACCACATCATAACCCGGATTGCCGGCTTGTAGTTTGGCATACATACTTTCCCCACTATCGTAGGTATCATAGTTAATTTTAACGTTATATTCTCGTTCAAATTGAGCGATCGCCTGTGGGTCAATATAACTTGACCAGTTATAGATATTGAGAACATTCTGTGAACCTGTCCCAGTCAGAGACCCATCAGGACTGGTAGCCGCACAACCCCAAGGCAAAATCACACCCAATACAAACAGTAATATTAACGTTAACAGTCGCTTCATTTTCTAGTCATCTCTCCTAAATTAACCCTAAGATAGCGTCTGAAAAGACTCCACCTGTAAAACCGGACCAATCATCGCCAGAGTCATCACATCTTCGCGAATAATCCCCTGAACGATCGCCTTTTTCCCCGACTGCTGTAACTCCGGGGGTGCATCCTTCAACTCATAGGTTTGTTCAGCACTAACCAGCGCCCAAGTCCCCGTCCCAAAACCTTTTTTTTCCACAACACCTTCAACAGTGATAGTCATATTGAGTCACCCTCCAATGATGTCAAAAACTTGATAGATTCCGAATAATTCCCCTCCACCGACATAGCAGAGGGGAAATAGAAGTCAAGGTGCTAATAGTTAAGCGATCGTCGTTTCCGACTTCAAGGCTAAACTCGCCAAACCGATACATAATAGGGCGTTAATCACCAAGAAACCACGGGCGATCGCACCACTTCCCAGACCCCAAACGGCTGGGGAAATAAAGGCACTGATCACCAAAAAACTAGCCACGCCAATAGTAGTACCGATCGCCAGCCACTTCCATTCTGGATGACCGAGGAATAGTACCACCAAAACCGCCGGAATCAATACACTAGCAAACACAGGATTCAAGATACTGCTACCCTGAATTGCGCCGCCAAGTTCAGGTAAAGAACTACCCATAACCCGCATCGGCCATTGAGGCAAATCAAAGATATACAGACCCCGCAATAAAAATAGACCACTGCTTCCGGCTATCAAACCGCCAGCCATAGACCAACCCCAGCGGAAGGGGAAATAATTGCGGAGGAACCAAGCCAATAAATAGGACCCCAAAACCATGGCAATTTTGGGCAATAAAGCCACCGCACCGCCATCAATCCAGAAACGCGGACTCAGATAACCACTTTCCCGCAGCCAGCGGAAAAAGTCACGGAAGGAAATTTGTCCCCGCAGCGCCACTTGTACAGCACTAGCAGCGTCCAAATGACCAGCGCCAAAATGATTAAAGGGGTCTTCCGCCACTTGACGGGAGGACTCTTTGAGAATGGCTACAATTTCATCAGGGCTATCAACCCCGGTGGCGCGAATTAAAGCCGCCACTCCAGCCACATGGGGGGAAGCCATACTGGTCCCCTGAAAAGCGGCAAAGGTTGAGCCGCCTGTGTCGGGGTTAATGGTTTCCTGGAGAATGCCTCCATCTTCATTGCCGCCTTGGGTCAAGCCGCCGGGGGCAGAAATATCCACACCTGCGCCAAAATTAGAGTAGGGGGTTTTGTTTCCGGTAGAGTCGAGGGCAGAAACTGCGACCACTCTGGGATAACGGGCGGGATAAGCTGCGGCATTTTCTCCAGAGTTACCAGCGGCTGCAATAATTACTACACCCTTGTTATAGGCGTAGTCGATCGCATCTTTCATCAATTGAGTTTCGCCGCCACCACCGAGACTCATGTTAATGACATCAGCGCCATTGTCAGCCGCAAATCTAATCGCCTCTGCAATGTCGGAAATTGTGCCACCACCACCGGCTGAGAGGACTTTTAAGGGCATGATTTTGGCGCGGTGGGCAATACCTGCCACCCCATAGCCATTGTTGGTGGATTGGGCAATAGTTCCGGCTACATGGGTTCCATGTCCGTTATCATCGGAGGCTTCCCGGCGGTTATTCACAAAGTCATAACCGGGGACAAATTCGGTATCTTTTAAATCGGGAACCCGACTGACTCCGGTATCAATGACCGCGACGGTCACCCCTTCTCCTTGGGTTTCTTTCCAGGCTTCCTCTACATTGATGCTGCGTAAATTCCACTGTTTACCGTAGAGGGGGTCGTTGGGAAAGTTGTTGGAGTCACCCCAAATAATCGCCCCCACATTCATGGGTTGAGTGTCAATGCTGTAAATAAAGTTAGGTTCGATCGCTTCTGTGTCTTGGCGGAAAGATTTTCTTAGGGATCTGAGTAGATCGCGATCGCCACGAACCACATAAATGTTATCGTCCTTTGAGAATTTACTGTTTAACTGAGGAACTACTTGATACTGATCGGCGATCGTTCTAATGCGATCGGCTATTTCCGTTTGAGTCAAATCTTCCCGAAAATCTAGTACAATCGAATCGAATGTGCCTTGGGTAGCCAAGCCAGTGAAGTTAGACACCGCCCAGCCCAACCCAAGCAGGAATAGGCAAAGTAGTAGAAATCTTTTCATGGGTTTTTGCCATAGTTAACGGCTAATTCGTCCAACGGTCAGTTACCGACCAGACAAATCATCAAATTGGTGACTCTATTGTATCTCGAAGATTCTAAATTCGTATTAAACGCTCAAATCAGATAAATTATGGAACGAGGATTACTGTGGCTTCCCCTGCTGGCTGTGTTTATTGGACTCGCCTGGTCTGGGTGGAATGAATATCAGAAGTTAGAAGCCTATAAGCCGTGGGCCGAAAAATTTGATCAAGCCAAATATGATATCTATGCGGTCTTAGGTCACAGTGGCGACCAACTGACCTGGGGTAAACCCACTCGCCACGGTCCCGTTAACTTACAAACTTTTTCTCTCCGGGATGTTCAGTCAATATGGCTATTGGTGGATCATAAATCTGTCAGCCTCGATCAACTCCCCCAAAAAGGAAAATCCGTCGAGTTAGAATTTATCCTGCAAGATGAACCTGACCCGATCCGTGTTCCCTTTACGCAACTTTCCCTCGCCGCCCAGTGGTGCCAATATTTGCAGGACACTTGGCAGAAAATTAACGCCTAATTTCCCGGCTTCATGATTACTATTCTTTCGGCTGACTATTTCCCTTAGAGAATAGTTTTGCTCTCATAGCCGCCTGGGACTCAACTCTTGACATATCCTGGTCTATTAGTCCGGTGAGGGCTTCCGTTAATTGGGACGGGTCCATAAATATTACTTTGGCATTCTCACTCATGCTAATTTGTTGATTAGCGTCTACGAACTGTTTAGCAATTAAAAACTGTAAAAATTCTCGACTGTTTGGATCTAGGTTCAGCACTTCTGCTAAGACTTTAATTGATGCGGCTTTACCTTCTGCTATACTGATATCAGCCTTTTTTTGACTCTCGGCAGCCCTTTGAGCCTCCATGGCTAATTTCACCTTAGCCGGAGGTTCAATGCTTTGTAAATCAACCCGTACTACTTGCACTCCCCAATTTACCGTTTTTTCGGCTAGGCTATGCAGCAGTGCGGTATTAATTTCATTAATAGAGGAAAACATATCCTCCATATTTCTTAATCCCACTTCCGCCCGCAAAGTGGTAGTTACTAAATTAGCGATCGCATCTTCTACTCCCTGAATGTCATAGAAGGATTTTCGCATATCTTGGATTTTCCAAAACACTAAAGCATCAATGGTTAGGGGAACATTATCTTTAGTAATTGCCTCTTGTTTGGGAATATCTAACAGCCTCTCCCGCAAAGTATCATAGTGTACTATTTTTTCAATCACCGGGATCACAAACTGTAAGCCAGGCTTCAGAGTTCGGTTATATTTCCCTAACCGAGCCACTAATGCTTCGTCTCCATCACTGATAATTCTAATTGAGGAATTTACCCCAAATCCAATGCCTAACGAAATCAATAGCGCGAGGATATACTGAGCCATAGAACCTCACATTTATCTGATAATTTTAAAGTTAGTTTAACCTATCCAGTCACACCCTGCCATTGATTATAGCACAATTTTGGCTAACAGTAAATATATCCACTTAACATTTACCATATTTACTGTTAACTTTTAGGTAACTTCTCAAGTCTCTGGTGAGTGAGATGGATAATTTACTGATTTGACTCCGACTCGGTTTCCGGTTCCACCTCAACAGTTTTAGCTGTTTCTGTTAACTGAGCCGCAATATCTTCTTTAATAGCACGGCGATAAAGTTTTCCCTCAAATTTCGCCAATTCCTCACATACCTTTTCTACCCAAGTTTGTTCTACCAAAGCAATTAAAGCAGAACTACCAGGGGTTAAAGACTCCGATAAATCCTTGAGGTCTTCTTGGGGGAAACCCAAATCAATAAAGTGGGTAACTAAAGCCCCAACACCCGCACCGCCAGCAGTCATAGCAATTACGCCTAAAGCACCAATGGGATTAAATAAAGCAATTAATCCAGCGGTGATACCCCCCATAATTGCACCCCCACGCGGGCCAGTGTCTCCGGTTTCACTAATGGAAACTTTGCCTTTTTCATTCTTGACCATGACCGCCGCATTAACAATCAAAATAATGCCAGCGCGCTGCATATCTTTAAGGACTTTCAGAACTTCCTTGGCTTGATTTTTGTCATTATATGCAGCAACAATTAGAGTTGTAGGGGTTTCGATTGAGGTCATGTGATTTGGCTCCTGTAGAAGAGTTAACTAAAATATGACCAACTCTAGCACAATGGAGACAATCACAGTACAATAGTTTCAGCCAAGGAGAGTAAGTGGTCATCAGGGCCTGTTTGACCTGCCCGCCAAATATCTCTAACGGACTCCCCAAATAACGATAACGTTCAATGACACATCTACAAATGGGAACCCTATATATTGTTGGTACTCCCATAGGGAACCTAGATGATATAACATTTCGGGCTTTGCAGACTTTAAAATCCGTGGATCTCATTGCGGCGGAAGATACCCGCCACACCGGGAAATTACTACATCACTTTCAGATTGAAACGCCCCAAATTAGCTACCATCAACATAACCAAAGCCGTCGGCTTCCTGAATTAATCGATCGCCTTAATGGTGGAAGTGCGATCGCTATAGTAACTGATGCGGGAATGCCGGGAATTTCTGACCCCGGTACCGAGTTGGTACAAGCCTGTATCGAAGCTGGTGTTCCTGTAGTTCCCATTCCTGGTGTTAGCGCCTGTTTAACCGCACTGAGTGGGTCGGGACTACCAACCGATCGCTTTGTGTTTGAAGGCTTTTTACCCGCCAAAGGTAAAGACCGCCAAAAACGCCTAGAAGCCTTGCGTTCCCAGTGTCGGACCATGATTTTATATGAGTCTCCCCACCGACTGCGACAGACTTTGAGCGATTTAATCGATATTTTGGGCGACGATCATGGTGTGGTGATCGCGCGGGAATTAACCAAACTCCATGAGGAATTTTGGCGCGGTAGCCTGGGGGGGGCGGCGGAATATTACCAAAACAGGGAAGTCCGAGGAGAATTAACTATTGCGATCGCACCAGTTACACCCACAACCCCCACCCTGTCAGAGGAAGATATCCTCGCGCAATTACAACAGTTACTACAGCAGGGACTGTCGCGATCGCAAGCCAGTCGCCAGTTAGCCGAAAATTTATCACTGTCCCGTCGCCAAATTTATCAACTCGCCCTTACCCTTGCTGACCAATAACACTAAAATGTAAAGTAACGTTAAGACAAAATCCACAAAATATCATGGTACTATTCGGATTCGGCAAGAAAAAATCTCTCCCTAAGCCAGAAGAAGCCCTTCCTGGACGCGATCGAGTCATGTCAGTTCCTGATCGCCACTATATCAATGGGAACCCCCTTAAACCCCCTTTTCCCGAAGGCATGGAACAAGCCGTTTTTGGTTTGGGCTGCTTTTGGGGCGCTGAACGGAAATTCTGGCAACAGCAGGGCGTGTTTAGCACCGCTGTAGGCTATGCGGGAGGATATACCAAAAATCCCACCTATGAAGAGGTTTGCAGCGGTATGACTGGTCATACAGAAGTGGTATTGGTGGTATTTGACCCCAAAGTGATCAGTTATACTGATTTACTCAAACTCTTCTGGGAAAGCCATAACCCCACCCAGGGAATGCGCCAGGGTAATGATACCGGAACTCAATATCGATCCGCTATTTATACCTATTCAGACGAACAACAACGCCTAGCTTTGGCTTCTCGCGATCGCTATCAACAAGCACTCTCCGCCGCGAGTTACGGTGAGATTACCACAGAAATTGCTCCCGCCCAGGAATTCTATTATGCTGAAGCCTATCATCAGCAATACCTAGGCAAAAATCCCAATGGTTATTGTGGTTTAGGTGGCACTGGTGTGGGATGTCCCGCTATGACCGAAACTTCCGTTTAATCCCCTGAATTTCCTACGGTGCGTCCGACTCAAACATCAGTCGGACGCACTATTTATTTGCCTCCCTCAATTATCCATGATTTTGATGGCCTATCCAATGGCTGATTTCCTGTTGAATATGCTTAACTTCTGCTTCCTGTAGTTGCTGTCCGATACGGTAGGTGCGACGGCGAGAAAATACAAAAAATAACGGTTCTTGAGTCACAATTTCTAAGCTGTGGTGAAAATTGCCTTCGCTATCCTGTAGACATAAAGGATTAATTTCTTGGATATAAGAAAGTTTCCCCCTCTGGCGGCGAGTGAAAGCCGAGGAATGCCAGCATATTTCATAGGTGCTACTATCAAAGTTTAGGCTAATTCTCTCGAAATATTTTTCCCCAGATGTCAGGATAGCTACTAGAAATATCAGACTGACCGGCATAGCTAAAATTAACCCAATTAATGGCAGTGCCGCGATAACTTCTAATAAAAATAGGGCGATTTTTCCGGTGGGTATCGGTAGCTTTTCCAAGATTATTAAAGTGATGATTATCGATACAAATACCCCCGACTTCACTAGAATATTCAGATTATTTAACTTTTCCTTAGTCGTGGCTACTAACCATTTAGCTGTGTGGCGCATAGGGCGAATAAATTGCAGGGAAAACCGACAGGGAATTTGAATTGTCAATTGATCATCAGTTTGGGATAAGTTGATATTTGACTCTGTGGCGGGTGCAATTAATGCCCGAAAATTGAGTTTTTGTAACTCTAATAATGCGTCATCAGCACTAGGAAAACGGTTTTCTGGTAGGGGTTCTGTCAGACATTCTAACCAGGTGATTAAACGGATATCTGTTTTGGGGGGAATGCGATCGCGAAATTTTACCCTAAAACTTTCTTGGGGAAAATCAGCCGGAGGACAACCTGTTAATAAATGTACTAACGTCATCCCTAACGCATAAAGGTCAGAAGCCGTCGTTGACTGACCGCCAAATTGTTCAATGGGTGTATAACCTAAAGTTCCCACCACCGTAAAAGTCGCGCCAGGGGTGGGAAATTGAATCTGTACCGAACCAAAATCAATTAAATATATGCGGTTATCTTCACCCCAAATTAAGTTACTTGGTTTAATGTCTCGGTGCAAAATTGGCGGCGCAAATTGATGTAAATAACTGAGAATTTCTAAAACTTCTGTCGCGATCCACAAAACTTCTGGACGACTAAAAGTGTATCCAGATTCTAGTTTTTGCTTCAGGGATACACCGGGTAAATATTCTGTGACTAAACCAAACCATAAATTCTGGTCATCAACCGAGAAATAATCCCGGTAACGCACTAGACGAGGATGGTCGAGTCGTTGGAGAACTTCTGCTTCCCTTTCTAGGAGTTTCACATCATCCCATTGCATACCATTTCCCATGGCTAATAGTTTAATTACCACGCGATCGCGCCTTTGGAGATCTCGCCCTAACCAGGTTTGGCGGACTGGGTTACTGTTTAGGGATTCCCGGAGTTGAAAGCGATCGGCTAGAATAGTCTCAGTTGATAACATTGATACATAATCTTCAAACAGGGTGCTATAACTATTCTGCCATAAATGTAGATATTTGTGCTTCCCAAATCTAGTATCATCAAGTAAACTACACCATTTGACCTGTTATAATTATCCTAGGGCGAAATTATAGTAAAATCCTTCTTAACCATTCATGCTTACCACTACAAATACAAAGGAGTTCATATCATGCTACAAGCCAAACCCAGATTTCAAAGTTTTGACGAATATTTATCTTATCATGATACTTCCGAAAAACTCTATGAATTATTTAACGGAAAACTCATAGAAATGCCCCCAGAATCAGGTTTAAATATACAAATTGCTAATCGTCTGTTTTTGGTTTTTGCTTTGATGATAGGAACAGATAGAGTCCGAGGTCAAGGATTAGAATTAGAAGTGAGAGGCGAACCCAAAAATCGTTATCCAGATTTAACCATTATTAGACCAGAACATATTGAGCAACTCTCCCAACGTAATACCATTCGCCTGTCGATGTTACCACCTTTATTAGCCATAGAAGTCGTGAGTCCTGGAGAGTTACAAAGAGACAGAGACTATGTAGCCAAAAGAATACAATATCAAGATTTATCCATTCCCGAATATTGGATAGTTGACCCCCAAACTCAAACCATCCTAGTTTTAGAAATCACCGAAACTGGCTACACAGAAATCGGAGTTTTTGCGGGAGATAATTTAATCATATCACCCCAATTTAGACAGCTTGATTTAACAGCATATCAAGTGTTTAATCCCGGTTCTTAATTAACCCTATTAGTTAAAGGAGTTCATCTTATGCTAGAAGCCAAACCCAGATTTCAAAGTTTTGATGAATATTTATCTTATCATGATGCTTCCGAAAAACTCTATGAATTATTCAACGGAGAACTCATAGAAATGCCTCCAGAATCAGGTTTAAATATTGAAATAGCCACATTTTTACTAATTCAATTTGCTGCTATTGTCGGCTATCGTCGCGTCCGAGGTCAAGGATTAGAATTAGAAGTGAGAGGTGAACCCAAAAATCGTTATCCAGATTTAACCATTATTCGACCAGAACATATTGAGCAACTCTCCCAACGTAATACCATTCGCCTGTCGATGTTACCACCTTTATTAGTCATAGAAGTAGTGAGTCCTGGAGAGTTACAAAGAGATAGAGACTATGTAGCCAAAAGAATACAATATCAAGATTTAGCCATTCCCGAATATTGGATAGTTGACCCCCAAACTCAAACCATCCTAGTTTTAGAAATCACCGAAACTGGCTACACAGAAATCGGAGTTTTTGCGGGAGATAATTTAATCATATCACCCCAATTTAGACAGCTTGATTTAACAGCATCTCAAGTGTTTAATCCCGGTTCTTAATTAACCATAGGTAAGTCCTGGCGGGGCTAAAAACCTGTTAATAATTTAGCCCCAAGCTACTCAGGATAACTTAAAGATACTTTTTCAACAGTAACTGAAGCTGTTGTTTTCGAGGTTGTGGTACTTTTGCTAAAGGAGTAAGAATGGCATATTTTAAGGCAGAATGTGCCTCGGACTCTGGCATATTTTGAGAGAGTCGTTTAACGGTTTCCTGAATTACTTTTTGGGCATTAACTGCATTATGCTTGAGGTTATCAATCACTAAATCAACGGTTACATGATCATGGTCGGGATGCCAACAATCATAGTCAGTTACTAAGGCTAATGTAGCATAGGCTATTTCAGCTTCCCGTGCGAGTTTGGCTTCTGTTAAATTAGTCATACCAATTACAGTCCCCCCCCAACTTCGATACAAATTAGACTCAGCTTGGGTGGAAAAAGCGGGTCCTTCCATACAAATATAAGTTCCGCCTCTGTGTAGGGTTACTTCTGGGAAATTCAAAGCGGATATCGCATCACCGACAACAGCAGCCAACTGGTTACAAACCGGATGACCAAAACCAATATGGGCGACAATTCCATCCCCAAAAAAAGTCGAAATTCTGTTTTTTGTCCTGTCAATAAATTGGTCAGGAATTACCATATCTAAAGGCTTAACCTCAGCTTTCAGAGAACCGACAGCGGAGGCGGAAATAATATATTCGACTCCCAAACTTTTCATGGCGTAAATATTCGCCCGATAAGGTAACTCACTGGGAAGAAGTTTATGATCTCGTCCATGACGCGCCAGAAAAGCTACCCTCATCCCTTCTAAGGTTCCTAAAATAACCAGATCAGAGGGAGACCCAAAGGGTGTCTCAACTAGGACTTCTTCTAAGTCGGTGAGGGCTTCCATTTGATAAAGACCACTGCCGCCAATAATGCCAATTTTCGCCTGGGTCATAATTGCATTCCCTATTGATGATATTACTCAAGATATTGTAGCGGAACTTGTTTAAGATTATCTGAAACTTGCCAATTTTGGGGGAGTCCTATCGCCACCAACTCTTAACAATTAATAATCAGAGGTTTGCTGATTACACCAACTTGCGATATAATACTATTAGTCTCTCTCGGTGATTAGAAAATCATTAAAACCATGGCTATAGCAGCTTGATTTAACCTATCTATAGGGATTTAATAGTAAACTACCGCCCCATTCTGATGATGTCGATCGCCTATCAAACCGCCAATATTGTTGATAATTGTTAAAAAAAGTTGGTCCCAAAATTCCATCAACTTCTAACATATCCAAAACGGAGGGAGAGGACAAAATAACGGCTTCTAAATTGGTCAGTTTATGGGTTCCTAATTCCACCGTGGTGAGGGTTGATAGGGTCGCCGCCTCTAACCCACAAAATCCCAAAACCTGGACAGGACTACGGGATGCTGGATCGATTTCCAAGCGATCGGCTAAATCTTCGGAAATAAAGATAGTATCAGCCCCGGTATCCAACATAAAAGTAAACGACCCCCGATCAGCGATCGCCACCTCTGCTAACATGACCCCCAAACGACTTTTTAAAGGTATCGCCGTCGCCGATAAATGTGGGGGAAGAGGAGAGGGTGACAAAAGCTGAAGCTGTCTAGTTTCAGGATTTACGATCAGATCAAATTCCGCCAAAACATCCATTCCCAACACCCCAGATAAGCCATCAGGAATTGTCTTATTAGCAAATTCCAAAACCTGTAAATCCATCACCTGTGCTTCCCCCATTTTCAGAGTAGGAAGACGATGTAAAGTTGCATCCATCTCTGGACAATCATCACCCGCTACTGCTGACTTAACGCGATCGCCTGAAATTTCCTCTCCCACCAATCCCAAATCGGCGACTAAGGGACTTCCCACCATAGTAGTAGAAGCGCCCGTATCAAACAAAAAGCCCCCCCTACTTTCCCCGATTTCCACATCAACCGCAAACACCTGACTACCCTCAATCGGATGCAGAGAAACCTGGCTTTCTCCCGTAGTTTGAGGACGGGGTAAATTCAGCCCTTCCAACTGGACGATCGCCCTTAAATCCCACCCAGATTTTAACGACGGGAACACCGCCCCCACCGCCCCCACCGCCACAGTAGCAGTAGTTAAACCCACTATACATATTACCCCCAAACCATCCCATAATTTACCCATTTACCATCTCACCCAACCTTTTTTTAGCAACTTATTCTTACTTAATTATTGCCGATTAAGCACCATAAAGCATCTCATAGCAACTATCAGACATCTCAAAATTAGCCGTCACATTTTGCACATCATCCAAATCATCCAAAGCATTCATTAACTTCATGAGCGATCGGGCTTTTTCCACATCATCAATCTCCACAATATTGCTAGGAATCCAACGCAATTCGGCTTCCACCACCCGAAACCCAAAATCATCTAAAACCTGATTCAAATGTTCCAAATTTTCCACCACTGTAAACACTTCCACCCCATCAGTATCATCAACAGGAGTCAACTCGTAGGACTCAGCCTCCCCTTCCACAGAAGCCTCTAACAACTTCTCCTCATCAATAGGACCCGCCAAAGTTACAACCCCCTTTTGTTCAAACATCCAACTCACACAACCCGTTTCCCCCAGGTTTCCCCCATTCTTAGTAAAAGCCGATCGCAGATCCGCCGCCGTCCGGTTCCGGTTATCCGTTAATCCCTCAATTAAAACCGCCACGCCACCGATACCATAACCCTCATATCGGATAGACTCCAACTGCGACCCCTCCGAAAAAGTCCCGGAGCCTTTAGCGATCGCCCTTTCGATATTTTCATTAGGAATACCTGCCGCTTTCGCCTTCTCAATAGCTGTTCTTAACTGAAAATTTCCCCCCGGATCAGCACCTTGTCGCGCCGCCACAATAATTTCCCGAGAAATTTTCGTAAAAACCTTACCTTTAACCGCATCAACCCTAGCTTTCTGGCGTTTAATATTCGCCCATTTACTGTGTCCAGCCATACCTAATCAACAATTTTTGCAAATCTCAAAAAACTCAGTATTAATGAAAACGGATCTCCTCTTCAGTGTCACTAAGATGGGAAGTATCCCCATTAAGTTCCATCACCCATTCTCCTTGTTTATGCACTAATTTAACCAAACAGCATAAACTCGCATGAATATCCGTTTCCTGTAGGGTAGGAATTAGCCCCATTGCGGTCCCTAAAACTGACGCACCATGTCCTATTAATAATAAGTTATCATCTGGATAAGCCGCCATCAGACGCTGTACCACCTCTTTAGTACGCATCAAACATTCCTCCCAAGTTTCTGGATACTTCGGTGTTCCCATGGGGTAAGTGGTATCAATGCGCGGAAATTTAGCCCTCAGAGTTTCCAGCGGGAGAATTTCCGGGCTTTCCTTCATCCATTCAGGATTTAGCCATTCTCCCAGTCCCCAATCTAATTTGATAGGTAGGTCTAGGGTTTTGGCGCACGCCTCCGTAGTTTGAACCGTCCGCAGAAATGGCGATGAGAAAATTTGGGTGATTCCTTCCCCCACCAGTCGTCTAGCTAATTGTTTAGCCTGAACCAAGCCGTCCGGGGACAGATGAGGGTCATAACGACGTTCTGCGGTATTAAACCATTCAGGATTGACAAAATCAATCCGGTTTCCGTGTCTAGCGATCCAAACGGTTTGAGTCATGATTAGGGTAGTAATGTCAAAAAAACTTACCCTATCATACCGATTTTCGGCCACCTGACAACCTTAGCCAACTTAGTGGCGATCGTAAACTAGCCACCGGATTTGAAAATTAGCGCTAATATTTACTACAGGGTTTCCCTATTCCTACCTAGTTTAATAAAAATCCTATAACAGCCGTGCTACATCGCTCTTTCACTCGTAAAGCCACTTATACATTAGCTTTCTTTATCGGTTTCATAATCGCGGTATTACTCGCTATTTTTTCCGCACATCCAGCCCATAGCCAAGATAGGTTTGGTATGAATTTAGACTCTCAAACCGCTCCCGTCATCCTCGATGGGCGACTCATACTCAAAGTTAGTAATGCTGAAGGATATCCGGCGCAGTTTCGGGCTAATCTCATTGAATCCAAAATTCTAGAAGCTGCTCGTTCACCTATCCCCATAGAAGTCACACTTAGGACTAATGATATTTTACCAACTCTTTGGCTAAATGATGGATATTTATTGACTGTTACCGAACGAGATACCGACGCGGGTAATCATGTTCTCGAACAAGCACAAATCTGGCAACGTCAAATTCAGTTGGCTATTAATCGCGGTCAAAGAGAGCGCACTAGCGAGTTTATGAGAAGCGCCTTATTACGTTCATTAACAATTTTATTATTAGCCATATTTATTCATTGGATTTTAGGCAAAATTTGGAAATATTATTTCCGCTCAATTTTATCATCTTTTTTGCCCCAATCTCAATTATCCCCAGAAGACCAAAAAAAGTATCATCATAGTCTCGAAATATTTATTAACTTGACTCTCGGTAGTGTCAGATTCGGCTTATGGCTGGCTATTATTATTTATATAGCCAATCAATTCCCCATAACTAGACAATGGAGTTATCAAATTCGGGGAACTCTCCTGGCTACCTTGACTTCCGATATTATTAACCTAGACAATAAATCTTACTCCATCCCTGATCTGTTGGTTTTATTACTCCTATTATGGGCATTAGTTTTGGGCGCAAAATTATTGGCTGATGTTCTGCGATCGCGTATTTTAGAAGCCACCGGAATTGGTCGAGGCGCTCAGGAAGTCATCGCCGTCATAGTTAAATATTCCTTAATCTCTATTGGTACTATTGTTCTCCTCCAAGTTTGGGGTTTAAACCTTAGTTCTCTCACCATCCTAGCTAGTGCATTCGGTGTCGGGATTGGTTTTGGGTTCCAGGATATCGCCAAAAATTTCGGTAGTGGTTTAGTCTTATTATTCGAGCGACCAATTCAAATTGGAGACTTTATTGAAGTCGGAGAATATCAAGGAACCGTTGAAAGGGTCGGCGCTCGTAGTACCGTCATTAAAACCTTAGATAGAGTGTCTATTATTGTTCCTAACTCCCGATTTTTAGAATCCGAATTAATTAACTGGGATCATGATAACTCCCTCTCCGGTTTACGACTTCCCCTTAGGGTCGCTTACGGTTCCGATGTAGAATTGGTGCGAAAAAGCCTCCTAGATGTCGCCCAAGCAAATTCTGATGTATTAACCATTCCTTCCCCCCAAGTTTTATTTAAAGGTTTTGGCGACAGCTCCCTAAATTTTGAACTGCGGGTTTGGACTCGCTATCCCAACCGCCAAGTTATCATTAAAAGCGATTTATACTATCAAATTGACGCGTTCTTCCGACAACGCCATATTGAAATTCCCTTTCCTCAGCGGGATCTACATATTCGAGGTCAGGTTCCCCTCGAGTTATCCCCAGAGTTGGAAGCATTTATCAAAAAAATCCTAGGGACCAAAAACCAATAGTCATATCAAATCCCCTTCAGATCACCCCCCACCAGGAGTTGATGTATATATGTTCCCATTCCCAACCACCAGACCACCAGACTCAGCCACCGGGTCTCATCCTTAGTCCCTTCTAGTCCCTTGAAGATTCCTCAAATTTTTTCCCAAACAATCTTGACAAACTCAAATTTTTATGACAGTATAGTTAGAGTCAATTCAAATGCGGGTATAGCTCAGTGGTAGAGCGTCACCTTGCCAAGGTGAATGTCGCGCGTTCGAATCGCGTTACCCGCTTTCAAACACCATAACCGAACTACATCCGTAGCAGTAGTTCCCAGTCTCGTATCGTGTCTGTTGACCACAGCCATTTGGACCCTAGGGCATGAGGTTTAAACGCTTCCGGTGCTTCTGAAAGCACCTTATCTCTAAATTTACGCGCCTTACTCCACTCTATCGCCTGTTGATCAGCAGTTAGGGACTCAGCCGATTTCATTAATACCAATCCCAAACCTGCATAGGCATTTAACACATCCATATTCTCCAGCGTTGAACCATCCACATGATCTAAGCTATCCCTGTCTTCGCCCACGTCTGTCTCCTTAGTGCGAACATCCCCCCCAGTCAAAGCCCATGTTCCCTTATTCACTGATGCTAATTGATCGTTAAAAGAACTTCCCTCCCAGCTGAAAATCGGCTCTGCTAACTCCAAACTACGATACCAAGTTTGATAAGCCCGTCGTAAATCACCCGACCTATAGTAAGCAAATCCTAACGCTGTGTTATATTCCCGGGAATTTGGCTCCCCATCAACTGCTCTCACCCAAAATCGGCGCACATCATCCAGACTATAATTAGCACTACCCCTCTCAATAGATTGCCAGGCTAAACGTCCCTGTAAAAAATTGATAGCAGGTTCGTCTTCATACCGAAACGGAACTGCAGACAAAGCTGCACGAGCTTCAGCTAGCGCCCCACGATTTAATAACTCTTCCGTAGCCTGCACCCCTGCTTCCAAATTAGCCCGATCAAACTGTTCGATCGCAATTCCTGAAACTTTGTCAGTCGTAGCATCTTCCAAAGCTGTTGCTAACCTTTCTGAAGAATTGATATTATTGCTGATTGTTTGATTAACCCTTAAAGGATAGCCCAACATATCATTAATGCGATCGCGGAAAATCCACACCCCGAAACTGATCGGTAATAAAATCATCACCAGCAGCAGTCCTAACACACCACTGAGCTGGCGTTGGGCACCTCTGGGACTATCAGACTCCTGAACCCGCCTTTGATCATCCCTTGGGTCTCCATCATAGCTTTGGGGCAGTCTCTGGGAACCAGAACCACTATTTTGATGATTAACACCAACTATTCCAGGTGTCATAAGTTGTTGGAGAGTATCCCCAATAAATCCCAAATCTTCCCCATTCGCTTCTAAGTCTAAAGTCTCATCAAAACTCTCATCATCCAGCAAGTCCTCAGTGTCTGCTAATTCCCAAAGGTTTGTATAGTTAGCCTCAGACAGATCTGGACTACTCCCTTTTATATCCTCCCGGTAGTTACCTGAATCAGCCCTAGGATTTGGTGTTAAGATGCCATCAAACTCATGGTGTAAGTACAATACAGGTAATGCCCAATATATTTGATTGGAACCATAGGCAGAAATTAGCCCCTGTCTAGCCCGACTTAAACTTAAATCTATTGGTAATCCTTGATTGAGTTGGCGGTACAACAGGCGCGTTAGCGTCAAAGCTACCTCATCAGGAATGCGTTCAGCCATCGCCAACACCCCGGGAACTCCTCGCCGCACTAATGCTTCTGCCAGGTTAAGTTCTGCTGTATCATTAGCATCCGCCAGGGGATTATTATAAGCACCTCTACAGGAGTTTAATACCGCTAGAAGTACCCCATTATTTACCAGCAGTCCCGCTAAATCATCCCCACTGATAGTTTCACTTAATCCTGTACGACCGTTGACCAAATATAAAGCGCCACCCGTCGAGGTATAGCTGCTGTGTCCAGCATAATGAAATATCTGATATTGACCCTGTTCTAAGGCTTGGGTGATTTTCTGACGATCAGGCTGTTCTAATATCGTAATCTCAATGGCACTATGGTATCCTCCATTATCACTCAATTCCGGCTGTAGTTCCTCTTTCAGATGTAGGGCCTCTTGTTTGAGTTGTAAACTATTTAGGTCATTGGGGGCGGCGATCGCCATTAAAATTCTTAAAGGTTGGTTAGGTTTCCCAGAATGTCTGGGTAGACGTAGTCGGCTTTCTGGTTGGTAGCGAGAAAAAAAGACATCACATCCCGTAGCCAGTGGTCTTCCCCCTTCGTGGAGGACTTCCCAGGGTAGGCTATTGAGCCGTTTTCCTTTCAAACCTAAGCGCAGCTGTAAAGGTTTTTGTCGATTACAGGCGATCGCTTGGGCGCTGGCCCAACTGTCCCGCAGCCTCCCCTGGAAGAGACTGTTATAAAGTTCTTGACCCAGTTCTACTAAACTCAAAGACCGCGACCCATTTGCCAAAACTATCCCGCCCTTAGCATCTCCCCGCATAGCTAATGATGAACCCTCCAGCACTTCCAATAGAGGATCTTTCATTAAATAACGCGTATATTGTAGCCATTCTTCCACTGGCCACTTCACCTGTTCTTCCGCCAACGGGACACCGGATGGCACTTTCGGTGTTCTTTCCGTCCGTACCAAATATTCATCATCCCCCACTGGGGTAACAGAAATCAGAAACTCCTGGGTCATTGGTCTCCGTCTCAGAGTTAGGTCAGTTCGAGAGCGTTTTTAACTTCACTTAAATATATATCCCCTCCATTTTACAACGGGGATCCGGGGATTAGTCAGTCATCGCCTACTTAGTAATGACTTCAACAACTAACGATTTGCTCCCGAATTTCTCGAATTGAACACCTATCACCCCTCCAACCAAGATCTGCCTCTCCATATATATAGTCGCAATATATAGTCGCAGTGACCATATAGCAGTGATCTGGCAGTGAGCGATCGTTTATCAATTCTGCTCTATAAAACTTAAACAAAACCGGACATAGCCGGATATTGATGTTTATTTCTGGCTTCGTCCGGGACTGTCGGCAGCACCCCGTCCACAAGTGTAATCGTCGGAAAGAAAGCGATTTGGTATGGTCGAAAGAGAGGTCGCCCCCTCCAACTCCAATTCCAAACCGTGCATGCGAGTTTCCCAGCACACGGCTCCTGATGTGAACACCCTATTATCAGTAGGAACAGGGTTACTACCCCCTGCTTTATGACCTCAACTTTGGGAGCTATATACACCACGTAGTCTTTAAACTCGCTCACGTCATAAGCACTCTTACTTGTCGCAGTCTCTATATCCACACCGTGACTAGTGGGCATATCCCAACCATTACAGTTAGGCATTGGCTTTCAGTCACATCCTTTCCCCTTATGGGGTTAGGGGTCGAGAGTGAAGTCACCTTCACCCTCTCCCATTCAGAACCGTGCTTGATAGTTTCCCATCACACGGCTCCTGGTGTGGATACCCTATTTGTCAAAGGAGCAGAATCAAGAGACCTGCTTTCTACTTCGATGTTCAGAGCTATATGCACCACGTAGTCTTTAAACTCGTCCTCGCCATTATACTCTTACTGACCGCAGTATCTATATCCCCACCGTGACCTGTGGGCATATCCCCACCATGACAATTGGGCTTTAGCTTCTGGTCACATCCTTCACCCTCTAAGGTTAGGGGTCGAGAGTGAAGTCACCTTCACCCTCTCCCATTCAGAACCGTGCTTGATAGTTTCCCATCACACGGCTCCTGGTGTGGATACCCTATTTGTCAAAGGAGCAGAATCAAGAGACCTGCTTTCTACTTCGATGTTCAGAGCTATATGCACCACGTAGTCTTTAAACTCGTCCTCGCCATTATACTCTTACTGACCGCAGTATCTATATCCCCACCGTGACCTGTGGGCATATCCCAACCATGACAATTGGGCTTTAGCTTCTGGTCACATCCTTCACCCTCTAAGCATGCGCTTACATTTTTCACTACTGCCTTGTGAATAGCATTACTCACTGGTTTATAGGCAGAGCATTAGAGGGGTTACAACGTTCCGATTATATGGGCATTCCATCGTTAGATTTGTCCTCTCCGCCGGGGTACTTTTAAAGGTCTGTGTAGGTAGTCGCACGAACCCCCTACTTTTCCCCTTGCCCTTTTGAGCGCAGCGTGTCAACCTATTTCGCTGCTAGTGTATTACGATGGTTCAAGTCGGACATTCGGTCTTGCTAATCATAGATGGTTGGCAGTGGTCGCGTCTTGGTAGTAGGTTCTACCTCACGCCTTCCGTTCCCCGCTTCAATCCTGGAGTTATGATTTCCAAAACTGGGGGTGGCTATCGCCGTTACTCTCTACTCCCTGATTTCTCAGTTCGTTTATGACCTTGAGTTCCCTGCCTTGCTTAGTTCCCTAAGCGTCGGGACATATAACCAGTTATGAGGATGGTCAGGAGAGGTCTCCTTATATCCAGATTCGGAGCTGGAATCCTCACCGGGTAGTTATTTCGGGCATTTCAGCCCTATTTCATACCCGAACGTCTCGCACCATGCGCTTACATTTTTCACTACTGCCTTGTGAATAGCATTACTCACTTGTTTATAGGCAGAGCATTAGAGGGGTTACAACGTTCCGATTATATGGGCATTCCATCGTTAGATTTGTCCTCTCCGCCGGGGTACTTTTAAAGGTCTGTGTAGGTAGTCGCACGAACCCCCTACTTTTCCCCTTGCCCTTTTGAGCGCAGCGTGTCAACCTATTTCGCTGCTAGTGTATTACGATGGTTCAAGTCGGACATTCGGTCTTGCTAATCATAGATGGTTGGCAGTGGTCGCGTCTTGGTAGTAGGTTCTACCTCACGCCTTCCGTTCCCCGCTTCAATCCTGGAGTTATGATTTCCAAAACTGGGGGTGGCTATCGCCGTTACTCTCTACTCCCTGATTTCTCAGTTCGTTTATGACCTTGAGTTCCCTGCCTTGCTTAGTTCCCTAAGCGTCGGGACATATAACCAGTTATGAGGATGGTCAGGAGAGGTCTCCTTATATCCAGATTCGGAGCTGGAATCCTCACCGGGTAGTTATTTCGGGCATTTCAGCCCTATTTCATACCCGAACGTCTCGCACCATGCGCTTACACTTTTCACTACTCTACGAGATGTACTCGCAGAGAGCCCAATAGGGGTTTAAACGTTCCGTATATATGGGCATTCCATCTTTAGATTTGTCCTATCCACCGGGGTACATTTAAAGGTCTGTGTAGGTAGTATAGCAAGACTCCTACTTTTCCCCTTACTCTTTTGAGCGCAGCGTGTCAACCTATTTCGCTACTTTATAATGACGATGGTTCAGGCCAGACATTCGGTTTCCCTAATCATGGATGGTTGGCAGTGGTCGCCTATAGTAGTAGGTTCTACATCACGCCTTCCGTTCCCCGCTTCAATCCCAGATTTGTGATTTCTGAAACTGGGGGTGGCTACCGCCTTTACTCTTTCCCATAATCGCCCCAAGTGAGTTATAATACTCCTCCTAGGTAATACTTGGACGGTATATTGCGATTTCTTAAAATGGGATTGACCTTGAGTTCCCTGCCTTGCTTAGAATCACAACTTCCTAAGCGTTGGGACATATATACAGTTAAGGGGTAAACTGGTCGAGTCAGTCTATCTCCCTCTAGGAGGTTATTTCAGGCATTGCAGCCTTATTTCACTCCTAAACGTCTCGCACTTCTAAATTTATACTGGCGTTCAAATCTCTATCAATCTTCAGCCCACAGTTCTGACATTCAAAAGTCCGACGGACTAGGGGCATTTTTTGACGATGGCCACAGTTAGAACAAAGTTGACTGGATGGATAAAATCTATCCGCAATCATTAACTTTGAACCATAACGTTCTGCCTTGTCACCTAGTTGCCGACGGAACTCATAAAATGAAGCATCAGCGATAGAACCCGCCAAACAATGATTTTTCAACATTCCAGACACATTCAAATCTTCAATGACTACTTGGCTGTGGTTTTTAGCCAAAAAAGTAGTGATTTTATGAATCGTGTCCCGCCGAATGTTTGCTACTCTTTGATGTAGCTTTTGAACTTTTAAGAGACATTTGGCCCAATTTTTCGAGCCTTTGACTTTGCGACTTAAATGACGTTGTAATCGAGCTAGTTTTTTGGTCGCTGCTTTATAAGCCTTGGGATTAGAGAATTTTGTCCCATCGGAGCAAGTCGCCAAATTGTTAATTCCTAGGTCTACCCCGATTCTCTCTCGATATTTCGGTGTAATTTCTGGCGTGATTTCTACGAAAAAGCTAATATACCAGTCACCTGCTTGGCGCGTTATAGTGACTTTCTTAACCCAACTTTCGGGTAGACCCTCAAATGTAGAAACCCAGCCCACAAAAGGCAGCTTATGGCGAGTTCCTGACAGATTGAATGGCCTTCCGGAATTGTCAAGCGTAAAACTATCATGGTGGCCTTTCTTCTTAAATTTAGGATAACTGCTTATTCCCTTGAAGAAGCGCTTAAAGGCATCCCCTAGATTAATGAAGGCATATTGATCAACTTTAGAAGACAATTCAGACATCCAAGGATATTGAGGTTTCACATAATTCGTAAAAACCTTTTTGATGGAGTTGACGTTAGGCTTGAGTCCCTCTTCATAAGCTGACATCCATAAGTGTAATCCCCAATTGAACACAAATCGAGCATACCCAGCGTGTTTGGCCATCAAGGTAGCTTGACGGTGATTGAGTTTGAGTTTTGTCCGGAAAGCTTTGTAAGGGTTATGGTCGAAAGGGAAGTCACCTTCCCCAACTCCACTTCCAAACCGTACTTGAGACTTTCACCTCATACGGCTCCTAATGTAGATACCCTTTTTGTCACTAGGAACAGGGTTACGAACCCCCGCTTTATGATTCCAACTTTGGGAGCTTGGCATACAACTCGTAGTCTTTAAACTCGCTCTCGTCATATTACTCCTACTTGTCGCAGTCTCCATATCTACACCGTGACTAGTGGGCATATCCTAATCATTACAATTAGGCATTGGCTTTCAGTCACATCCTTTCCCCTCAATGGTATACGCTTACACTTTTCACTACTCCTTGTGAGTAATATTGCTCACTTTTTTGATAAGGAGAACCAATGAGGAGTTTAAACGTTCCGTTTATATGGGCATTCCATCTTTAGACTTGTCCTCTCCACCGGGGTACTTAAAAAGGTCTGTGTAGGTGTTTTATGCAAAACCCTACTTTTCCCCTTGCTCTTTTGAGCGCAGCGTGGCAACCTATTACGCTGCTAAATCATTACGATGGTTCAAGCCGGACATTCGGTTTCCCTAATCATGGATGGTTGGCAGTGGTCGCATTTGGTAGTAGGTTCTACTTCACGCCTTCCGTTCCCCGCTTCAATCCTGGGGTTATGATTCCCAAAACTGGGGGTGGCTATCGCCGTTACTCTCAACGCAATTGTTAAGGAATCATTAATATTTCCAGTTGGGCGTTTTGACCTTGAGTTCCCTGCCTTGTTTTGTATATTTCTATACCAAACGTTGGGACATATAAACAGTTATGGGATGGTCAGGGTACGAGTCCCTTATATTTCACCAAGGGGGGAAAGTCCCACTAGGAGGTTATTTCAGGCATTGCAGCCTTATTTGACTCCTAAACGTCTCGCACCATGATTGGATTTTACCATGAAGAATCCAACTTGATGAGTATGTCGTCAGGGAAATTTGGCATGGTCTGGGGTTTGACCGTATACTCATTATTGAGTTGCGAATCTTTTTGGGTATTGTACCTTATTGTCCTAAGATGTAAAGCAAATCTTGGATTAAATTCTTGCTCCCGACACCCTGTGGCCTCACAACTGATATAGACCCTAGGGTGGGACACTATCCGCCAACCTAGCCCCACGTCCCCGCGTCCCCAGTTATCCGCTCCGTCACCTTCAACTCTCCCAGATTTCCAAAAAACTTTTTTAGGTAAAACCCTTGTGCAGTGGGGTTTTTGGGGTGTCACTGAAAAAAAGTCAAAATTTTTTTGAAAAAAGGGTTGACAAACCTAGTTAGGTAATATACATTGGTAAATGCGCTCGAAGGGGAGGCAACGAACCGGAACGCGCCCGAACCTAGAAAAACTAATAGTTTGAAAGCTTAATGACCACCCCAGGTCAATGAATTTATCGGCTACTACTCAGGTTTACCTGAGAGTTAGCCACAGTATAAGCCAGGAGTTCAGAAAAAGCAAGCTGAACTCGTGAAATCCAAAAAATCGGTCTTAGTGCCGACAACACGGAGAGTTTGATCCTGGCTCAGGATGAACGCTGGCGGTCTGCTTAACACATGCAAGTCGAACGGGCTCTTCGGAGCTAGTGGCGGACGGGTGAGTAACACGTGAGAATCTGGCTCCCGGTCGGGGACAACAGAGGGAAACTTCTGCTAATCCCGGATGAGCCGAAAGGTAAAAGATTTATCGCCGGGAGATGAGCTCGCGTCTGATTAGCTAGTTGGTGAGGTAAAGGCTCACCAAGGCGACGATCAGTAGCTGGTCTGAGAGGATGATCAGCCACACTGGGACTGAGACACGGCCCAGACTCCTACGGGAGGCAGCAGTGGGGAATTTTCCGCAATGGGCGCAAGCCTGACGGAGCAAGACCGCGTGGGGGAGGAAGGCTCTTGGGTTGTAAACCCCTTTTCTCAAGGAAGAACACAATGACGGTACTTGAGGAATAAGCCTCGGCTAACTCCGTGCCAGCAGCCGCGGTAATACGGAGGAGGCAAGCGTTATCCGGAATGATTGGGCGTAAAGCGTCCGTAGGTGGCTGTTCAAGTCTGCTGTCAAAGACAGTGGCTTAACTACTGAAAGGCAGTGGAAACTGAACAGCTAGAGTACGGTAGGGGCAGAGGGAATTCCCGGTGTAGCGGTGAAATGCGTAGATATCGGGAAGAACACCGGTGGCGAAAGCGCTCTGCTGGGCCGTAACTGACACTGAGGGACGAAAGCTAGGGGAGCGAATGGGATTAGATACCCCAGTAGTCCTAGCCGTAAACGATGGAAACTAGGTGTAGCCTGTATCGACCCGGGCTGTGCCGAAGCTAACGCGTTAAGTTTCCCGCCTGGGGAGTACGCACGCAAGTGTGAAACTCAAAGGAATTGACGGGGGCCCGCACAAGCGGTGGAGTATGTGGTTTAATTCGATGCAACGCGAAGAACCTTACCAGGGCTTGACACGTCCCGGAATCTTGGTGAAAGCCGAGAGTGCCTTCGGGAGCCGGAACACAGGTGGTGCATGGCTGTCGTCAGCTCGTGTCGTGAGATGTTGGGTTAAGTCCCGCAACGAGCGCAACCCTCGTCCTTAGTTGCCATCATTCAGTTGGGCACTTTAGGGAGACTGCCGGTGACAAACCGGAGGAAGGTGGGGATGACGTCAAGTCATCATGCCCCTTACGTCCTGGGCTACACACGTACTACAATGGGGGGGACAAAGGGTAGCCAAGACGCGAGTCTGAGCCAATCCCGTAAACCTCTCCTCAGTTCAGATTGCAGGCTGCAACTCGCCTGCATGAAGGAGGAATCGCTAGTAATCGCAGGTCAGCATACTGCGGTGAATCCGTTCCCGGGCCTTGTACACACCGCCCGTCACACCATGGAAGTTAGCCACGCCCGAAGTCGTTACTCTAACCGTTCGCGGAGGAGGATGCCGAAGGCAGGGCTGATGACTGGGGTGAAGTCGTAACAAGGTAGCCGTACCGGAAGGTGTGGCTGGATCACCTCCTTTTTAGGGAGACCTACTTCAGGACATCGTGCGATGATAATAATAGCCGAGTCTTGAGGTCATCCTTAGGTCGGATGGGGCGGTCAGAGAGCTTTCAAACTTTAGGGTTCGTGTTATGGGCTATTAGCTCAGGTGGTTAGAGCGCACCCCTGATAAGGGTGAGGTCCCTGGTTCAAGTCCAGGATGGCCCACATCCACCCCAAACTGGGGGTATAGCTCAGTTGGTAGAGCGCTGCCTTTGCACGGCAGAAGTCAGCGGTTCGAGTCCGCTTACCTCCACTCTCCTAGAATTAGGTGCTAGTTGGGGTGAGGTAGTCTTGAATTGAGAAATTGAGAGTTGGTGACTGTACAGCTCCTAAGTCTGTAGATGTTAATCTAGGACTAGATAGCTGGACATAAGTTCCAGTCAGAACCTTGAAAACTGCATAGAGAAAAGCATAATGGTGTAGGAAAACGTCGTAAAGACAATTCCAATGTAGGTCAAGCTACAAAGGGCTAACGGTGGATTCCTAGGCACACAGAGGCGATGAAGGACGTGGCGACCCACGAAAGGCTTCGGGGAGCTGGAAGCAAGCTTTGAGCCGAAGATGTCCGAATGGGGCAACCCAGAAACAGCTCGCTGAATCCATAGGCGAGTATGAGCGAACCCGGTGAACTGAAACATCTTAGTAGCCGGAGGAAGAGAAAGCAATAGCGATTTCCCAAGTAGTGGTGAGCGAACGGGAAACAGCCTAAACCAATGGGATTTCCCGTTGGGGTTGTGGGACAGTCATCAGAGACCGCCGAGGCTAGACGAAGCAGTTGAATACTGCACCAGAGAAGGTGAAAGTCCTGTAGTCGAAAGCCAAAACGGCTCGACTGTATCCCGAGTAGCACGGAGCCCGTGAAATTCCGTGTGAATCTGCCTCGACCACGAGGTAAGGCTAAATACTCCTGTGTGACCGATAGAGAACCAGTACCGTGAGGGAAAGGTGAAAAGAACCCCGGGAGGGGAGTGAAATAGAACCTGAAACCGTTAGCCTACAAGCAGTGGGAGGACGATTTAACGTCTGACCGCGTGCCTGTTGAAGCATGAGCCGGCGAGTTACAAGTTATGGCAGGTTAAGACCGAATAGGTTGCAGCCCAAGCGAAAGCGAGTCTGAATAGGGCGTTACGTCATAATTTGTAGACCCGAACCCGGGTGATCTAACCATGTCCAGGATGAAGCTTGGGTAAAACCAAGTGGAGGTCCGAACCGACCGATGTTGAAAAATCGGCGGATGAGGTGTGGTTAGGGGTGAAATGCCAATCGAACCCGGAGCTAGCTGGTTCTCCCCGAAATGCGTTGAGGCGCAGCGGTTGAGGTTTAAACCTGGGGGTAAAGCACTGTTTCGGTGCGGGCTGCGAGAGCGGTACCAAATCGAGACAAACTCTGAATACCAGGGGAACACTCAACCAGTGAGACGGTGGGGGATAAGCTTCATCGTCAAGAGGGAAACAGCCCAGACCACCAGCTAAGGTCCCCAAATCACTACTAAGTGATAAAGGAGGTGGGAGTGCCCAGACAACCAGGAGGTTTGCCTAGAAGCAGCCATCCTTAAAAGAGTGCGTAATAGCTCACTGGTCAAGCGCTCCTGCGCCGAAAATGAACGGGGCTAAGTAGTGTACCGAAGCTGTGGAATAGGCAACTATTGGTAGGGGAGCGTTCTGTAGTAGTGTGAAGCACTAGCGGCAAGCAGGTGTGGACGAATCAGAAGTGAGAATGTCGGCTTAAGTAGCGAAAATGTGGGTGAGAATCCCACACCCCGAAACCCTAAGGGTTCCTCCGGACGGCTCGTCCGCGGAGGGTTAGTCAGGACCTAAGGCGAGGCTGAAAAGCGTAGTCGATGGACAACGGGTTAACATTCCCGTACCGTTTGCAGTTGATGAAGGGGGACGAAGTAGGTGTTCGTCATCCGGATGTTGGTTACCGGTGCAAGTGTTCGAGGTGTTGAGGTCTGGTGAAAACAGACTGAGCTGAGGCACGAGTCCGACCCGCTACGGCGGGGAAGTGATAGTCATCAGGCTTCCTAGAAAAGCCCTATACATCTTAAACTGTAAATGCCTGTACCCGAAACCGACACAGGTGGGGTGGTTGAGAATACTAAGGGGCGCGAGGTAACTCTCTCTAAGGAACTCGGCAAAATGGCTCCGTAACTTCGGGAGAAGGAGTGCCTGCCGAAAGGTAGGTGGCACTGAAGAGGCCCAGGCGACTGTTTACCAAAAACACAGGTCTCCGCTAAGTCGCAAGACGATGTATGGGGGCTGACGCCTGCCCAGTGCCGGAAGGTTAAGGAAGTCGGTTAGGAGTAATCTGAAGCTGATGACCGAAGCCCCGGTGAACGGCGGCCGTAACTATAACGGTCCTAAGGTAGCGAAATTCCTTGTCGGGTAAGTTCCGACCCGCACGAAAGGCGTAACGATCTGGGCGCTGTCTCGGAGAGAGACTCGGCGAAATAGAATTGTCTGTGAAGATACGGACTACCTGCACCCGGACAGAAAGACCCTATGAAGCTTTACTGTAGCCTGGAATTGGGTTCGGGCTTCGCTTGCGCAGGATAGGTGGGAGGCTGTGAAGAATTCCTTGTGGGGGATTCTGAGCCATCGGTGAGATACCACTCTGGCGAAGCTAGAATTCTAACCTTTTCCCGTTATCCGGGAAAGAGACAGTTTCAGGGGGGCAGTTTGACTGGGGCGGTCGCCTCCTAAATGGTAACGGAGGCGCGCAAGGGTTCCCTCAGGCTGGTTGGAAATCAGCCGTAGAGTGCAAAGGCATAAGGGAGCTTGACTGCAAGACCTACAAGTCGAGCAGGGACGAAAGTCGGCCTTAGTGATCCGACGGTGCTGCGTGGAAAGGCCGTCGCTCAACGGATAAAAGTTACTCTAGGGATAACAGGCTGATCTCCCCCAAGAGTTCACATCGACGGGGAGGTTTGGCACCTCGATGTCGGCTCATCGCAACCTGGGGCGGTAGTACGTCCCAAGGGTTGGGCTGTTCGCCCATTAAAGCGGTACGTGAGCTGGGTTCAGAACGTCGTGAGACAGTTCGGTCCATATCCGGTGCAGGCGTAAGAGCATTGAGAGGAGCCTTCCCTAGTACGAGAGGACCGGGAAGGACGCACCGCTGGTGTACCTGTTATCGTGCCAACGGTATACGCAGGGTAGCCATGTGCGGAGCGGATAACCGCTGAAAGCATCTAAGTGGGAAGCCCACCTCAAGATGAGTGCTCTCACTGGGTTAGCCAGGTAAGGTCACGGGAAGATTACCCGTTAATAGATGTCAGGTGGAAGTCCAGTAATGGATGTAGCCGAGGCACACTAACAGACCGAGGGCTTGACCTCTTTTACACTCGCTTTTTCTCTATGCAGCCTTGAAGGTTTCTGTTTTACACTACAATTTAATATGATGACTCTGCCTCTTTCTTCATCATTAGATTGAGGCTTTGTTTTTTATTGGCATCAAAAAAGTGTCGGCTTAATACAAGCCGACTTGATATTAAATCGTCACAGGAGACTCAACATAAATATTCGGTTCTTGCATATTGTACTTAATGCCATACCGCTTGAGTCTTTCCGTCAAACTTTGATTAGTTGATGCTAGTAAACTCTTACGCAGTGAAATGGCATTTTCACTAGAACCTAAAATAAAGAATGTCACCCTAGCGCGAAGATTACCCGTTTCTCCATAATTAAATAGGGAAATCTGGGTGCTTCCGGGGTCTATACCAAAAACTGAATCGGTACATTCTTTAATGGCTTGTTCTACTAAAGCCTGTTCGCGATCGTCAAGTTGAGTGATAAAATCCAGATATAGTAAAACCATCACTTTTTTACCACGACTGATATTTTCGATCGCCAGCCTCATTAAATTAGAGTTGGGAATAATTGCCAAAGTTCCCTTAGCTGCAATCCGAATTTTAGTAGACCGTAACCCAATAGATTCTACTCTCCCATAAATACCCTCAAGATCATCACCACGTTTTGGTAGTCGGATATATTCTCCACGGACAAACGGACGATCTAAACGTAAAACTATTGTGCCTAAAATCTGTTCTAAGGTGCTTTGGGCGGCAAATGCTACCGCTAAACCACTTACTGAAGCCCCTGCTACTAATGCACCTAGGGGCAGTTGTTGACTTTGGGCAAATGCGATCGCTGCTGTAAATCCAATTAAAACATTGGCAATGGTTTCAAATACCAAAAAAGTCTCGTCAACTTCCATGCCATATTTTCGGATAATCGGAATACCATAAATCCGCACCAATTGCCTAAATAACCGGGAGGCTAACCAGGCTATACTAGCAATTAGGGCTAGACTAACAAAGGGGCGAATAAAACGATATAAAGCCCGATTTTCTTCTAACCAAATCATTGACATAGAAATCAGAGTAAAAATGCCAACCATCCTAAAAGGTTGTTGGATAGGTCGCACAAAGTTCTCGGAAATTTCTTTTCCATTGATAGGTATAGCCCGCCTAATAATATATTGTATGAGGCTAGGGGTGTATTTTCCTATTAAGCAAGATATCAATACAAAGATTATGAAAATCAGAGGCTTAGGAATAGAATATTCCTGAATAATCTCAAAAATTGCGGCATCAGGATCAATGGGGTTCCACATGATGGTATTTAGCGTTTTAACTGTAATTAGACTGTGATGGGTGAATCAACGTAAATATTTTGATCTTCGATATCAAAGGCGATTCCGTATTGCTGTAAATTCATGCTAATGTCTTGACTGGCTAGATCGAGCATCTGACGGCGCAGTTCTAAGTTATTACGATTAGCACCTAATATAAAGAAGGTTACTTGGGCTTGAGTTTTGTTTTCTCCGGTGATTGGCTGTAAATTCTTAAAGCTAACATCAGTGCCTCTAGGGTCAATACCAAAGGTGTTTTTAGTGCTTTCTAAAATCACTTGACGGATGAGAGCTTGTTCCTCAGAGTCAATGGCAGAATGAAAGGTTAATCCTAGGATGGATATAATTTTTCTGGCTCCGGTATAGTTTTCTATACTGAGTTGAGTTAGGGAACTATTAGGGACTATAACTATGGTTCCTTTTCCTGATGTGCGAATTTTGGTCGATCGCAATCCCAAAGATTCTACCCGCCCGAAAGTCCCATCAGGTAAACCGATATAATCATCAACGACAAACGGGCGATCCAGATACAGAACAATTCCCCCTAGAATTTGGCTGAGGGTATTTTGAGCTGCAAAAGCGACAGCCAAACCACCTACCCCTAAACTAGCAATTAATCCGACAATATTAATTTGGTGAGTCTGAGCAAATACAACAATTGCGACTAGAATAATTACGCAGTTGGCTAGAATTTTGCCTACCAATAAAAACTCACTGTTAATATTGCGACCTTGTTTTGAGGCTACGTCAATAATATATAAGTCAAAAAATCTCTTAAATATTTGAGAAGCCAACCAACTGAGCAGAATGGTTAGGGATAAACTGATGATAACTTCTAGGAAACCTAGAGCGATGCTCAAGGGAGAATTAACCCATATAATTTCAATGATCACCAACAATACAGCGACAGCAGCCGGGATTTTATAGGATGATAAAATCTCAGAATAACTAGATATGCGTTCTTCAGGAATCAACTTAGCGATCGCCATTCGCCATAGTTTTGGTAGTAGCCATAAACCCATCAAAGCGGAGATTAACCCCAACAGTACCAATACCAATTTCAGTAGAGGATTAAACCCCAAAACGATCGCATCTGATGTTGTTTCAACCATAAACCATTCAACTCTCAACCATAACCAGGACTCGTTGAGAAGATATCAAGGCATCCATTAGTGGTGAATGTGTGTATCAGACATCGCCATCACCCGTTAACCCGTTAACCCGCAATCCTTTACCAGAACCAGACTCAACCAGAGTACCTGATCTAATTATAAAGGGCGATCGCACCTAGCGCCATCCATCTCCAGGCATAAATTCTTCTCAGCACCATCTGCCCAAGCTACAATATGCTAAGATCAAGAATTGTGTAAATTTAACCAACCGTAAAATTCTCAACTATGGCTCTGACACAACAAGATAAGCAAAAAATCATGGCCGAGCATCAAGCTCACGAAACAGACACCGGATCTTCCGATCTACAGGTAGCCATGCTCACCGAAAGAATTAACCGACTCAGCCAACACCTCAAAGCCAATAAGCATGATCACGCTTCCCGTCGTGGCCTTCTCCAGATTATCGGACGCAGAAAAAGATTATTAGCCTATATTAATAAACAGGATCAGCAACGCTATCGCGAACTGATCACCCGTTTGGGAATCCGGGGCTAAATCCGATAGCAGATTTACCCAATCGTACCAAATTCCTGTCAACCCACCCACAGCACTCACAATCTACCATGTCCTCCGATCGCCCCCGCCAACCACTTCCCTTTGAACCGAAAAAAACCCGCAAAAAGCAGGCTGAAAGTAGCAAACCAGCCGCCTCAGACCAGGGAAAATCGGATAAATCGGCTTCGCCCAAGGTAGCTAAAACCCCAAAAACTAGCCGCACATCGGACACCTCTGCGCCCCGCCGTCAACCTAGACGGGAAGATATGACTATTCCGGAAGTAGTCAGTCAGCGGATGGTGTCCCGGATGGTGGTTTTATCCGGTATTCCTCTGTTAATGGCTATATCTACCTTTGTGGGCAGTTATTTTATTGTCACCAATGAGATATTCCCCCTACCCAACACAGCAGTCTTGCTGGTGAGTCTGGGGTGCTTTGGCTTGAGTGTGGTGGGTCTTAGCTACGGAGTTCTCTCGGCTTCCTGGGACGAAAACCTAAGTGGGAGTTTCCTCGGCTGGCAGGAATTTAAGATCAACCTAGGGCGGGCGATAGAGGCTTGGAAAGAAAGTCGCCAGCCAAGTTCACCCAAAAATTAAAAAAGCCTACAGGAATTCCCTTACCCGAAAAGGTAGGGGATGAAAAGAATTTAAAGCGTAAACAACAGCAACTATCCCGAAAGCAGAAAGGGTCTAATAGCCTTAATAAAGCCGGAACCAAGAAAGTCGCTAGAGTTTACGGTAAAATCACTAACTGTCGTGAGGATTTTATACACAAGCGATCGCGTAGGATAGTAGGCGAAAACCAAGTCATTGTGACGGAGAATCTAAATGTCAAAGACATGATGAAAAACCACTGTCTGGCTGACCTTGAAAAAGTGGGATGGGGAATGTTTATGACTATGCTTAAATACGCGGAAAATGATGGTTAAAGTTTATCAAGAAGTTGATAGGTTTTTCCTTCAGATAAAACTTGTGATGTGGGCTTAAATCAGGTGGGTAGTTTACGGCTTGACATCAGGGAATAGACTTGTGAAAATTGCCAAACCAAACAGGATAGAGATATTCACTGAGCGATTTCTCTCAGAGATGAGGGGCTACGAGTTTTTACCTGTGGGACGCGGGGCAAAGCTGATCGTCAGACTGTTGGTGATTAGAGGGGGATTCACTGGTAATAACCAGATATTTCGGGAAATATTTTTCTAAGTATGGTAGTCTATTGAGTAGAGAGTTAAGCAATAGCCAAAGATGGTTTGCTGAAGCATCAAGTAGCTGACTATAGCTATATTGTAGTGAGCAGTTGAATAGACCACCAGAATGGACTCAACAATAGCGCTTTTAACCTAACTGTTAAAGGCTCTTAGAGTGACACATCATCTGGCGTGATTACTTCACTTCAGATGGTGCCCTACTCAGAAACTTCCGGCTCTGGCCAGATTTTTCGGGGTTAAATGTATCTGTAAGTCATAGTAGTAGAGGACCAAAGACATCTACTACTGTGCTGGTCTCTGGGTAAGAATCCGGCGCTGTATGCTTGCGTAGCGCGTAGGGACAGTTGACATTAGGTCTGTACCCTTTATTAGCCACTCAAAAATGGTGGCTGCGACAATTTTGTGAGGTTTACATGATTATTGTAATGAAAGTTGGCTCTCCAGAAGCCGAAATCGAACGTCTTAGTGATGAACTCCGCAGCGGTTGGGGTTTAACACCAGAAAAAATCGTCGGAAAACATAAAGTTGTAATTGGGCTAGTAGGAGAAACAGCAGGTCTTGATCCCCTACAACTCCAGGAAATTAGCCCATTTATTGAACAGGTGTTACGAGTCGAAAAACCCTACAAACGTGCTAGTCGGGAATTTCGTCACGGCGAGTCCAGTGATGTAGCTGTTACCACTCCCAGTGGAATAGTTCACTTTGGCGAAAATCGTCCCCTAGTGGTGGTGGCGGGTCCCTGTTCGGTAGAAAATGAACAAATGATCGTGGAGACGGCGCTGCGGGTGAAAGCTGCTGGGGCGAAGTTCTTACGCGGTGGCGCATTTAAACCTCGCACGTCTCCATACGCTTTCCAAGGTCATGGAGAAAGCGCTCTGAACCTTTTAGCTGCTGCGCGTGAAGCGTCAGGACTGGGAGTGATTACGGAGTTAATGGACGCAGACGACTTAGAAAAGTTGTCTGAGGTGGCGGATGTGATCCAAATTGGCGCTCGTAATATGCAGAATTTCTCGCTGCTGAAAAAAGTAGGGGCTCAGGATAAACCAGTATTGCTGAAGCGGGGTATGTCTGCGACTATTGAAGAATGGCTAATGGCCGCAGAATATATCTTAGCGGCGGGTAACCCGAATGTGATTCTGTGTGAACGGGGAATCCGCACTTTCGATCGCCAATATACCCGCAATACCCTTGATTTGTCGGTAATTCCGGTATTGCGATCGCTCACTCACTTACCAATTATGATTGACCCGAGCCACGGCACGGGATTTGCGGAGCACGTTCCATCTATGGCTAGAGCGGCGATCGCCGCCGGGACAGACTCCCTGATGATCGAAGTTCACCCCAACCCAGCCAAAGCCATGTCAGATGGTCCCCAATCCCTGACTCCGGCAGATTTTGATCAACTAATGCAAGACCTATCGGTTATTGGTAAATCGGTTAATCGCTGGTCGGAGAAGTCAGTTGCAGTCCCCGCCTAGTCTAATAAAGGTTTAACCACCATATAAGTCTCAAATGCACGGGTTAAGGCTCGTGCATTATTTATTAGTCTGTATGGGAGGAATCACTATTTTTAATCAGCATATCCACCTGATGGGTGACATTTTTAAGTAGCTGGTACAGCAGAGGCAAATTTTCCGATGAGAGATTAGCGGAATTACAATGTCCTTGCAAGTCATTAAGTTTCCTTTGCAATTGTTGAGCCAGACGCAAAGCATCCAAACTCAATTTTGATAGTTGTTGCTGTTGATAAAACTTTAAAGCCGCTCCTCGTAATACCTGTAAATTAGCTTCCTCGCCATAATTCCCAGGAACCAATCGCAGCCGCAACAGCAGATGAGTATTATAATAAATCCGCTCAATTTCTATCTGTTTGGGTTGGGAAATTGGTAGCATAGGCAGTTTCACCAACCGCTTTAACTCATTAATCACCCATTGAAACTGCGATGGTTCTAAATTATCAATAACAGACTTGAGAATACCATTTTGGCTCCATAAAATCCGTCCTTTGGATTCTTGCCTCTCAAAATACAGTCGGCCAATACCCTCCAACAACACCCTAGCTAGTAACTCTTCCAATAACTTGGGTGGTGGTAACTTGGCCAGTCGCTCTATGGGACTACTGAGGTATTCGGGACGAAGATCCAGCTTAGGTAACATTTCATTAATCTTTGAGGCTGGAGGTTGTTTAGCCTTTGGTAGTCTTGGGGAATCTGGCGGGGATGTTTCCCCGGAGGCTAATGGTTCATCGGGAGGGGTAGGAGAGTTATCTAAAGGAGTTTTTTCGGTGGTGGGTTTTTCGCTATGGTACAAATAAGCAGTCAGAATGGAGCGATGGCTCTCAGCCGAAATCGGCTGACTGACAACAGAGCAATTTAGATATGCTAATATCTGGTGGGCATAATTTATGGCTAATTCATCATCAGGATCGACCATACCTAAGTAAAGGGTATTATCCTTGAGAGATATGGGCAAAATCCGATGATGAAGACAGACTTCAAAAGGCAAAATACTATCAACTAATGGAAAAATCTGTCCAGCATCTAAATATTCCATTTCGCCTGTTTCCGAATTTGTTAACATGAGCCAACTTGACAATAGTAACTATCTTTGGTTTCCTGAAAATTTAACTTAAACCGGCAATTATTAATGATTCTAGTTTGTGGATTTACTGTGTCACGGTTTTTACTGTCAGGTACAAAACTTGACGGGATTTGATATTTATTAGCACACCCATACCCCAATCATAGCACGCTTGGCGATCGCCATTTTCTTGTTTAAACCCCTAGGTAAGTTATTGAGAGTTATGTTCAGAACATTTCTGTCACCGGCCCTCAGTCCCATGATATTACTATCATTATTATCAATACTACTGCCTTATAGTAGTATGGCTGCCACTACTACCCCAGGAGTAGATGTGGCAAAAACGGGAATTTCCCCAAAATTTGCCACGGCCTATCATGTCAGCGATTGGCTACAATATTCTCCTAGTCAACTAGAATTAGTTATTCGCTTAGGAGAACGTCGGGTTTATGTCATGAACAACGCGCGTGTTGTCACTAGCTATCCCATAGCCATTGGTAGAAACGGATGGGAAACCCCCATCGGCCACTATCAGGTTATTCAAATGATCGAAGACCCAACCTGGGAACATCCTCTAAATGGAGATATTATCCCCCCAGGTCGAGATAACCCCCTTGGTAGTCACTGGATTGGATTTTGGACTGATGGCACTAACTACATAGGTTTTCATGGCACCCCCAATGAAGAAACGGTCGGACAAGCCGTTTCCCATGGTTGCGTTCGTATGTTTAACCGGGATGTGTTAGCACTATTTAACAAAGTGCAACTGGGAACTCCCGTCATTGTTGAACCCTAGATTGAGATGAGGATTGGTCATCTATGGAAAAAAATCCCAGGAGACTCTAATATGTCTCCTGTTTTCGCGCTCAGTAGAAAATCGACACCTAATGCGACTAAAATAGACAAATTGCCCGAAATCCTCGAATGCTAACTCAGAAAACCCCTAAACCCCTCCGTTGGCAGCGCAGCAAATACTCACCCCTCACCCGACAGATTGATGTTTTTTCTGCCGCTGGGACGTTTCTGTTCTATTTGTGGTGGGATCGGCTTTGGGGAAATAATGCCTCTGCCACTAAACAAAAGCGGGCAAAATGGTTAATTCAAACCATGCTTGACCTGGGGCCAACATTTATTAAAATTGGACAAGCGCTTTCCACCCGTGCTGATATTCTGCCCTTAGAATATGTGGCGGAGTTAGAAAAACTCCAGGATAAAGTACCTCCTTTTAGTGCCGATCGCGCTGTAGCTATTATTGAGTCAGAATTGGGTAACTCTTTATTTAGCCTTTATCGTGAGTTTAATGAGCGTCCCCTAGCCGCCGCCAGTCTCGGACAAGTTCATCGGGCTAAATTGCATACAGGAGAACAGGTCATAGTTAAGGTTCAACGCCCAGGACTTAAAGAACTTTTTGATCTGGATATGCAAGCCGTCCGTCGTGTGATGCGCTTCTGTCAACGTTCCTTTGCTTGGGCAAGACTCTATGATCTCGATGCTATATATAATGAATTTTTCATGATTTTATATCAGGAAATTGATTATATTAAAGAAGGTAAAAACGCCGATAGATTTCGAGATAATTTTGATAACTATTCGGGAATTATTGTTCCTAAAGTTTACTGGGAATATACCACCCATAAAGTTTTAACTTTGGAATATTTGCCGGGGATTAAGGTTGATGACCGGAAAACTCTACAAGCCTGCGGTGTTGACATTAAACGAGTTAATCAATTAGGGATTTGTTGCTATCTTAAACAGATTTTACAGGATGGCTTTTTTCAAGCAGACCCCCACCCCGGAAATATTGCTGTTAGTTCTAATGGTAGTCTGATTTTCTACGATTTCGGGATGATGGCTGAAATCAAGGCTTTGGCTAAGGATCAGATGATCCGCAGCTTTTTTGCAGTGATGCGAAAAGATGTGGATGTGGTGATTGATACTCTGATTGATATTGGTTTAGTTGAACCGATGTCTGATATGACTCCGGTGCGGCGCTTGATCAGGTTTTTGTTAGATGAATTTACGGAAAAACCTATTGATTTTCAAGCATTTAATGTGATTAAAGATGAGCTTTATATAATGTTTGAACAGCAGCCTTTTCGCCTACCTGCTGAGATGACATTTTTACTGAAATCTTTAACTACTTTAGACGGAGTAGCCCGCGCCCTAGACCCGGAATATAATTTGGTAGACTGCGCTCAACCTTTTATTAAAAGTGTTACTGTTTCTAAGCAGGAACGGGGTAGTTTAGTGGGAGAGTTGACTAAACAGGCGCGAGATTTTATCAATTTTAAATTCAACCAACCTAGCCGCGCTGAGTTATTTATTAGTCGCCTAGAACAACGCATTGAGGAAGGGGAAATTAAGTTTAGGGTTCGTTCGATTGAAAGCGATCGCGCTTTGAAACGGGTTAATTTTGCCCTCAAAACTTTGATTCATGGTTGTTGGTCAGGATTTACTCTGATTTCGGGAATACTATTAATAATTGCTGGTAAAAATGGCTGGGCTGTTTTTTTCCTAGTCATCGCTGGGGTGGGGGTGGTAATATTTTTGCGATCGCTTCTCAACCTCTCCATTCGTGAACGCCTAGACCGCATGGCGGAACAGTAACAGCCTAGCCTCCTCAGTCATCCCTGTTAGAGATTCCTTATTCTTAATTAATGATCCAGACTAGAGAGATTTATTGACGTTGTAGTAAAATGGCGGTTTGCCAATAATAGGCTTCTTGGCGAATTTCAATGACTTGAAAAAACGGTTGTACCATCTTACAGAAATAATCGAGGTCATAAAAAACGAGCGATCGCGTATCTCGACCCAAAGTAAACATAGCAAAATCCGACTTACTATATTCATCATATTTTTGTAAACATTCAGCCCTTTTATCTGGCGGCCAAACATTATTATTAGATAACCACTTTTCCTTAAAGTCTTTAATTAGATTCATCAGATGCTGTTCTTGGATAGTAATATAAGCCATACCACCAGGACTAATAATCCGACGAAGTTCTAATAACCAAGCCTCAGCCAAATCGTCAATATGGGTAAAAACTGAACCCGCATAAATCAAATCAAAATATCGATCCTCAAAGGGTAAATGAGGATTAGTGGTACAGGTCAAAAAGTGAAAAGGAGGCCTCATATATTGCTTACACCAGTTAATGCAGTCAGCATTAATATCAGCCCCCCAAATTTCGCAGGTATTAGCTTGATCGCTTAAAAATCTCATCATTCTTCCAGACGCACAACCAAAGTCTAATATCCGGCTTCCTGGGTTTAAAGAAAACTTAGCTTTTTCTAGGGATTCTAACAGTAGGCGAATTTGAATTTTACCAGATTCAAGATAGTAGTCCTCCCCCCTGTCTGCAAATACTAGCATCAGGGGACGTGGAGGGACAGGAAACTGCCAGGTTTTGGTTTTATAGTCTTGTTGTGGGGGGGTAGGTTTAGGCATCATGTAGGATACTGAATCCCCTGATTTTGGGTAATATTTGAGCCAATCAATAGGTTCAAGATTATGGGAAATTTGAGGCGCTTTTGATTCCAGATCATCGGATTTTTTTTGCAGTTCTTGTAGTTTATTCTGTGCGGTTGTAAAATCTGGCTTTAGTTCCAAAACTTTTTGAAAATAAGCGATCGCTTCATCAACCCTTTTAACTTTCTGTAAACACTTAGCCAATTTATAGTAAGTTTGAGGGGAATTGGGGTTCAGTTTGATGGCGCTTTGGTAAACCGGAATCGCCTGGTCAAATCGCTTGAGATAGACTAAGGTATCAGCTAAATTACTATGAGTCCAGAAAAAATTAGGGTTAATTTCAGCAGCTTTTTGATAAACGGGAACCGCATCCGACCAGCGTTTAAGGTGTCTGAGTGCATCTCCCAAATGATTATAAGCCCAACAAAAGTTAGGGTCAATTTCTATAGCCTTTTGATAAACGGTAACCGCCTCCGACCATCTTTCAAGTTGAATTAAAGCCTCACCCCAATTATTATAAGTCCAGAAAAAAGTCGAGTTAATCTGAGATGCTTTTTGATAAACAGAAGCAGCATCTTCCCATTGTTCTTGTTGACTGAGAGCTTGTCCTAGGTTATTATAAGCCCAGAAAAAGTTAGGGTCTAGTTGAATAGCCTGCTGACAGACTGGAACAGCATCTTCCCAGCGTTCAAGTTTAATAAAAATCCCACCCAAACTATTATAAGACCAGGAATCTTCGGGATTAAGTTTAATAGCTTGTTGATAAGCACCGATCGCCTCTTCTAATCTACCAGCTTTCACCAGAAGATTACCCCATTTTTGGTAAGCATCAGCCCAACTGGGGACCAAGACAGTAACTTGACGATAACAGGTGATCGCCTCTTCAAGTTTATTTTCCGCCACACAAGTATTCGCCTGCTGATATAGTTGCTTAACAGCAGCTTGAATTTTTTGGCTAAAAGTTGGTTCAGCATTAGGTTGAGGGGTATCTTGAGACATGAAAACCTCCATAAATGCTCTTCAAGGTCAATTCTATCAGCCTTCTGGACTTCTGGGTGAGATTTCCCCAGGGACAGATCAGAACAATTGTATTGTGATCATATTTCCGTGATAGTCTGTCAAAGTCCGCAAGCCTCCACACTTAAAAATAAATGTTCCAGCAGCCATAGAGTTCTATCCCACTCTCGGCCAGCCATCACACTCAAGGCGGGTAGATGACCTTCGGGGGCTTTCAGAGAAAATGATAACTGATCATAGTCTTTGACATATATATCATCTGATGGGTGGCGATCGCACCATCCCACCCGTTGAGCAAATTCAGATGTGTTTTGGTTAACCTGTTCCCAAATCCGCCTTTGAACCCCAAAGCCAAAGCGACCGCGACTAGCCTGTTCCCAAACTTGATTAATTTCCCTTAACTCTCGACAGGGAAAAGTAGCTATTTGTGCGGTACTAAAACACCCAGCCTGACTACCGACAATTTCCAGCATTAACCGAGAAGTTTCAGCATCAGCCTCCCGCCATTTTCCGGCTTTCATGAGATCCTGTAACTTTTGATAAGGATTCAGTTTAGGGGTAACTTTGGGGGGAGGTGGGGGAGTGGCAGCGTGGGTATATTTTTGGGTGATCGGTGGAACAATGCGCTGATAGTTCTGGGTAGGTATAGGTTGATACTGATAGGGATAGGGCTGTTTAAGAATTTGTAGCACTTCTTGAGCCGACTGATAGCGATCGCGAACAAAATCCCGGGTTAAGCGGTCCAAAACCTCTGCTAACTGTCGGGGGACAGAAACATTAGCTGGTAAACGTTCTCGCCATACCCAACGCCCTTCCATAGCATCATAGAGGTCATCTCTACCATCTTCTGAGGGTAAACACCCAGTCAGCAAACGCAAACAAGTCACCCCTAAACTATACAAATCACTAGCGGGGTAGACCTGACCTCGTAACTGTTCCATAGGTATATATCCAGGTGTCCCGACAGTAGTTCCCTGTCCCACCGTGGTAGTTCCCGTCACCTGTTTAGAGACACCAAAATCAATCAGGATTAACTGATTATCGCGGCTACGGCGCATGATATTTTCTGGTTTGATGTCACGGTGAATTATATTGCGGTTGTGGATAATCTGGAGGATCTCAAGCAATTCAGACAAAATTTGATAAATCTGATCAGGATTAAAATGTCCCTTTTGCTGTAACTCCTGCAACAGATTCTGTCCATCAATATATTCTTGCACCAAATAAAGTCGCCTATCCTGTTCAAAATAGGCAATCAACCCCGGAATTTGGGGATGTTCCCCTAACTCATATAACCGCTGGGCTTCTTGTTTAAATAATTCTGTGGCTTTTTGTCGCGCTGCTGTTCCCTGAACTTGGGGCATAAATTGCTTAATCACACAGGGATCATTCATCCGATCAACATCTTTGGCTTCATAGGTGCGACTGAACCCCCCGTATCCCAATTGTCGAATTACGCGATAGCGGTTTCGGAACAATGGCAGCAAAATCGGCGCCCCACAGCTTTGACAAAATCGATAACCCTCATTATTAAATGGGTTAGGGCAACTTGGGTTGCAACAGTACAGCATCTCCAGGGTTGAACGAGTTTGCTCTATTGTCTCATGTTTCTCGATCTACCCTGGTGGCTGATGAAGCTCACCCCACCTGCCTTGGGCAGGTGGGGGTGTCGGTGCTAACCTCGAACTGTGCTAGTCCACAGGTCACACAAACAAGCCCAGCTTCTAGGCGAACCTCGAGAACTTTGGATCGAGGGTTCCTCACTGTCCTTACTGATACATTTACGCGACATTTTTCCGGTTGTTCCCGGACAATGCAACGATAGCACTATTACCCGTTAAGGTAACAGAGGCGGTATCCCGCAAAGCTTTTAGAAAGATTCCAAAAGCACCGTTCCAGTCCCGTGGTAGAGTGAACCCGCACTCAGGACATCGGAACACTTTTGAGCCACCTAGCTGGGAATGGACATGACCACAGTGAGTACAGGTTTTGCTGGTGTATTCTTCGGTCACATCTACAACTGTTCAGTTATTTCCCCTTGATGTCTCAGGGTTAGTTTGAATCGATAATGCGCCCATTTCAGCATGGCGCGGGCAGTCTTAGACCTGATTAGACGCTTCACCTTGGCAACCATATTGGAAGTCTCGAAGGTGGGCCCAAAAATCAGGCTGTGTTATGGGATGGCCAGGGATGCGACCCAATCAACCAAGGGGTTGAAGTCCTCACCGGGTAGTTATTTCGCCCATTTCAGCTCTATTTCATACCCGAAGGTCTCGCACCATACTTGGTATTATACCGTATTGCCGTCAAATGTTAACCTAATTTGAGATTAAATCATGCTCTTCGAGAAGAGCTTCGCTCTACGGCGAGTGAGCTTAAGAATACCTCGTGCAGCAATATTGAGCGCCCCATTGAGGTCGGCATTGTATCGCTTGCCCTAGGAAAATTTAGCCAGGGCATAGTTTTTGCCATCCCGCCCTTTCGACTCCACTGCCGTCATAAGCCAGCTTTTAGGTGGAGCTACGACATCAATGACCTTACCGCCTATCTCTTGCCATTTCATCTCCGTCAAATCTCGAATCATACCTTTAAGCCATCCATGAAAGCGTTGGCGAAGTAAGGAGCGCTTGCGCCCCCCCTTAGTCTTCCATCCTACATTCCGCAGGTTGATAGGTAATTAACCGGATGCGTAGTAATAGCGCTCAACGGGTGGACCGAAGAGGTGAATAATCAATCGCCGTTCATCATTGAGATTGCTAATCTGCCTTTGCCCATCGAGATTAACCCAGTGGATTCCTTGAAACTTCTGCATAATCCAGCGAAAGGTCGGTTTAGCGGTGGGTTGTTGGCGTTGGTCGCGCACCGTTTGCTTCTGAGCATCTAGCGCCTGTCGCAGTTGGCGTTCGGCGAGGGTATACACCATAAGGGTTAGGGCCATGATGAGAGCTAAGGCCTCGACCCGCTGCGGCTTTTTGACAAAGACGCTACTGGCAAAGAAGAGGGGGTCTTTGAGGAAGCGAAAGCCTCTCTCGACGGTCTGTTGCCCTTTATATTCGCTCAAGCAGGTCTGAGCCGGCCAGAGGGATTGCTCCAGTTGATTGGTGGCTAGAATAAAGCGACTACGCTGACGGCTAAAGCGGTCTTCCGCCGTGGCGGTCTGCTGTAACGTGGCCTGGAGCCGATAGCCCTGAACTGGGGTGGGTTCGGCGGATTTGGCGGGACGACCGGGGGGTCGCTTGGCCCGCACCGTCTCCAGGGAGACCTGAGTGAGCTGATGCACCTCGAGTCCATCTTGAAACTGCATCAAGGCCTCGAGGGCATCGGGTTTGCAAGCAAAGACCCGCTGGGTCAGCTTTTTCAATTGGCGGTTGAGGCGGTGTTCGAGCTTCTCTAATTCGGGTTGCCAGAGGTCGGCATTGGCTTTGCGGGTTTGGCTTTCGACGAGGCGCCAGCGCTGGCGCACTCCGGCATAGGTCTGCTCAATCTCCCACATCCGGTAATCCTTGGAGTTGCAGGGGACTTCAGTCAGTCGGGTGACATCGCTGTGCACCAGCTCTTGAGCCGCTTTTAGGGTCAGCGGCACCCGTGATAGCCACCCCGTGGTCTCCATCTGCTGCAGATTGGCTGCTGTGTAAAAGGCGGCATCCATCACAACGATACCGTCGCTAGTCCATTGGTCACCAAACGCCTTGAGCACCTCTGCAAACTGCTGAGTGTCCTGTTCATTGCCACTGGCCAACTGCAACCATAGCGGCACGCCACCGTCGGCGGCACAGACTAGAGTCATCAAAAACTGTTTCAAATCTGGACGATGGTCTCGGGAATAGCCTCGACACAGCCGAATTGGGCTGGGTTCTGCTGATGTCTCACCGGGGGGAGCTGACTCAAGTCCTACCTCGGATTTCCCCTTCGAGCACCGCTGATACTTCCCTTCTACTGAGATCGAGGTGGCATCGAGATGACGCTGTTGAATATCAATTCCAAATCGTTCCACAGCCTGGAGCGCCACCTGGAGAAAAAATGATGTCGTCCCTTCTGCGTAGAGTTCATCCAACACTCGACCTAAGCGGTCGTCATTCAAGTGACGAGCCTCTACCCCTTCCCCGAGCAGATGAGACACCGCTTTACTCTCAAAAAACTCGCTGAATAAATACAACGGTGCACTGAGAAAGCCTAGGGCGTTCAAAATCATGGCTTTAACCACTTGTCCGGCACTCACATGCTCCAAGCTATGAGGTTCAATCCGCTTATCCGTCAACTCGACCAGGCCAAGTTCGTCAATCACTCCAGCCACTAAACCCAGATGGTCTAAATTTTTAATCTGCATCGCCAGAGCCTACCGCTCGAAGGAACCCTTTCTAGCCTAGACTAGCACCATATCTTTTATTCCCTGTCAACCTGCGGAATGTAGGTTCCATCCTTTCAGGTTCTCAAAGACAATGGCATCGGCATTGAACTGTTGGGCAATCTGCACAATACGCTTCGAGACAATCTGCCCAATTTGACGGTTGATATTACGGCATTTGCGGTAGGTATGAGAGCAGAAGCCTTTCTGGAGACTTCCACCTAGCCCCATTGTCTTACTAGCTCGTTTAGATACCGATTTCAGCCGCTTATCTCGACGGTCGCCGTTCCGCTGGACGCAGGTTCCAGCGGCTGCGGCGACTTCGTCTATGTCTCTGGCTGGGTGAATAAACTCCCGATAGGTTACAGTGCCGTCAAAATTCACGACTGCCACAGTAGCGGTGGTGTTGATACCCAGGTCAACACTTACAACTCGACCCTCTCCCTCCCGTTGAGGTGGATGACACTCAAATGGAACTGAGAGATGACAGGCTTTTTTCTGCTCATTGAAGATAAGGGACGGTGACAGCAGCTTGTTACTATCTACGGTATGCCGTTCTCGTAGGCTGGTTATCTCAATGGTAGTCCAGACCCAATCAGTTCCGTTAAATACCTTGATGTCGATGCGGTCATAGCCATGGAGTTTATAGCACTGACCCTTATACAGGGTCGGATAACAGCCACTGTTGGGATTGAGTACGGGAGGTTTGGCATCCCGACGTTGACGAGTTCCCGATTGCCATTCCCGATATCGGGTCATGTAGCTACTGACTTGGCCAGCGGCGAAAACAATGGCGGCTCTTCGGTAGTAGCTGGGGAACTTGTAAAAGGTTTGGTCAAATTGCCGGTATTTGGGGTTAGGGTTCTTGGCGGTTTGGTGAATCAGTTTCTCAACGGCTAGAACCCGTTTTTGACTCGATAACCCCCCTAGAGATGGCCAATGAGTTAAGAGAATTCCCATCAAATGCCGACAGACACCTAGGGAGACCTCAACCGTCTGGAGCAGCAGCACTTGCTGGCTGGCTGTCGGGTTAAGATTCCATAGGTCTGTACGGATGATTGATGTGGTTTGTGCCATAACGGTATGATAACCTAAGGCTTGTCAGATCGGCGGCTCCTTGACCCCCACCTGCCGTTGGGCGAGGTGGGGGAATGCGTCGCTATTTTTGTTCAAATTTGCTCAGGGTTTTTTGAGGATAATCCATTACATCAGACTTACCCAAACCTACCCATAACTAGACTTTTTTATGTCACGATCGCTCTCCCCCCTATCTTGAGAGGGGGATTCACAATCGACCCAAAAACGGTAATTAGGGGCGGGTTCACGAACAATCTGCTCGAAATAGAGGATGATTGCTAGAGGCGGCGGCTACAGCAGGGGAAGTCGAAACGCCCCTATTACTCTATGTAGTTGTTGATGCCAAATGCTTCTCAATCACCTCAGAAATATCTGAGGGTTTGACTCGCGTATAATGAGCCTTATCTGGCATGACAACTAAGTTGGGCCCTAATTTACATTTTTTCAGACAACCTGTTTTTTCAATTTTAACTTGATCATGCAATCCGCGATCGCATAAGGCTTGCTCCAGGACTCGACAAACTGCTTGTCCTCCTCGCTGGCGACAATCAGATTTCTGACAAACTAGAATTTTCGCCGGTTTAGGCTGGCTTTTGGTTGAGGGCCTCACAGAGTTGACTGGGCGCACTGAGGGTTCAGATGCTGGTATAATCTTGGTGGCTTTGAGTTTGACTTTGGCATTTTTTAAATTGAGGATTTTTTCGCCAAATACTCTCACCTCTAACCCCTCAGATAACAGGTGTTTTGCCTCGTCACGTAATCGCTTAGATAGCTTAATTGTATACAATCCTGATGTAGTCATCAGTTGCAGGATTTGCGGGGTTTTGCCTTTTAATAAAATCTGCAAAACTCTACCCGAAAGGCTGAAATCCGAAACTTGCTTATTGAATTTAGACATAATTTTTGCGGTTTGTTTGGTGTGCTTGGGTTCATGGGATTTATTGCCTAACTACGATTCCAGGCCCTTTCCAGAGATAGGGCTAGTTCCCGTGGCGATGCACTTAACCTTCTCAGGACACTAGCAAGCTGAACAGCTTCGGTGGTGTTGGTAATCTTTACCCGCAGCGGGTGATCTACCTGACACCAACAGCTAATTCCCAATTCTTGCAGCCGCCGATAGACCTGCCACCTTTTTGACCAGGCCACTTCTACTACTTCACCGGACTTCGGATCTAATTCTGATGAATTCATTACCACATCTAAATGAAAGAGATTTGCACTAAATTGGGCTGATGACTGCTGCCCTAGCTCACAAATGACTCGGATAGTCCCATATTTCATTGATAACACAAATGATATCTTTTCTCAATAGTCTGTTTATAAAAGTTTACGAAAACGTCAGCCCGGTCGAGTGGCAACTTCAACATCCGCATATATACTTACAGTAAAAAATCTGTAAATTTGGATACATTTTTTCTAAAATTATGCCAAAATTTTAGTAGGGGAATTTTTTAATCATAAAATCGGAGATTTAAAATCATGAGTTTAGAAGAACAAGCCCGGGAATTGTTGGTCCAGAATCGTCACCATAAGCAGCATCTTGACGAAACGATGCTTTCGCGGGCGGCCCAGGAAAGCGATCGCGCACCTGGAGCTGGTTCGGAGCCTAATCACAGTATGGCGGACGAACAAGCACGGGAACTGTTAGCCGAAACCCGTCACCATGAGGAACATTTACACGAAACCATGCTTTCGCGGGTGGCCCAGGAAAGCGATCGCGCACTTGGAGCTGGTTCGGAACCTAATCACAGTATGGCGGACGAACAAGCACGGGAACTGTTAGCCGAAACCCGTCACCATGAGGAACATTTACACGAAACCATGCTTTCGCGGGCGGCCCAGGAAAGCGATCGCGCACGTGGAGCTGGTTCGGAGCCTAATCACAGTATGGCGGACGAACAGGCGCGGGAACTGTTAGCCGAAACCCGTCACCATGACGAACATATCCACGAAACGATGCTGTCGCGGTCTAGTGAGGGATATTAGCAATAGTAGAGGTAGAGTTAGCATAGCCCCATGAGGGGAGACAAAACCACCTAGGAAGGTAGTTAGCAACCTACTTTCTTAGGTGGTAGATCTGGCTAATTATCGCCCAATGTTCCGACTGAATTAACTTGGCAATTTCCGTATTGTTCCGGTGGAATAATCACATCAGTCAGCCAGAGACTTTGAACATCATCCTCTCGGAGCCAGCCTCTGTCTCCTGGCTGTAGGGTGGTGATTTCCTCTAGGTTATCTATGGGTTGATTAATCCCTTGAGGGTCGGAGTCGTCCAATTCTGTCGGTAAAGGGGTATTATTGTCTGGTGTAGCTAGATTATGCGATGAGGGAACCGAACACACTTTTAACTCTACCCAAGTTCCGTCATTTTGGGTTGTTTGTCGTTCGAGAACCTGAAAGACACTATTGCTAGGAACTTCCCCTTTTAATTCCCCTTCCACAAAGTCTTGGTGCAATACAATAGGACTTGGGGGGATGTTATTCTGTATAGTGCGAGCAGAACTCAATTGGATGACTGATCCAAGCGGAACACCTGCGCCATAGGGGACAGTTGGGGTAGGGAGAGAAGGATCAGCGGGTCTGGTGGTAAGGGGGGTGCTAGTAGGCGGTTCGTCGGGTTCTGTGGTCTGATCACCCCCTAGGAATGTCCAAGCTAAGGCCCCGCCAATACCCAACAGTATTAAAATGCCTAATGATAATAACCAAATTGAACGGCTTTTGTTTTTGTCAACTACAATTAATTCGGTTTGCATAGCTGAGTCGTCAGAACCGCTGAGGTCTGATGAGCTATCGGCTATGGTGTCATCGTTGAGACTAATGGCGGTAGGAACGGAAATTTCCGGTAAGTCTTGAATTGTCTTGGGGGAAACTTGAAAATGCAGTAGGGCGATGGTAACGTTATCATGGCCGTTTTGGGTGTTGGCAATTTTCAAGAGGCGATCTCGTACTGATGGGAGGGTAGTTTGACCCTGCAAAACTGGTAAGATTTCGCTCTCCCAATATTGTTCTACCCGATCGCGATCGCTCAATCCATCGGAACATAGGACAAAGATACAATCGGAGTCAACGGGAAATCTCTGGATGGTAGGATGTAAATTGAGAGAGTGGGTAATTCCGAGGGCTTGAATTAGGGCTCCCGATGATACTTGCTGTAATGCTTCACGATAGATAGTATAGCCTAGTCTAACTTCTCGGGAGGCGACATCATCATCAAGGGTAACCTGGTAGCAACCCTCAGGTGTAATCCAGTAGGCGCGGGAGTCTCCAATATGGGTTAAATATATTTCATGAACATGAGCCAAAGCCATGACTATAGTAGTTCCCATGCGTTGACGACCCTGGCGCTCTTCGGTATCATTGCGATCGCTAATGGCATCGTTAGCAATACTAATGGCTCGCTTCAACCGATTGGTCAAGGAAAGGGGGTCCCAATTGGCGGGATGTAGGGGAATTTTTTCCATTTGTTCCCGTACAATTTCAATAGCTAAACCAGAAGCCACCTCGCCGCCTTCCTGTCCGCCAATACCATCGCAGACAATAGCCAAAGCCATGGAGTTTTCATCAATACCATCGTTGTACGCGGACCGATAGCAGGCATCCTCATTATGCGATCGCGTAGGACCTGCATCTGTGACGGTGACAATATCGACTTGTCTTTCTAAAGACCGTCCACAAATGACTAAGGCTTGGTCTAGTTGACTGGCCAAGCGCATCGACTTTCTAATTTCCCCGGCTATCAGTTGTTGGGTAAGTTGTTCCAAAAATTTCTGAATCCGGCGATCTGCTGTAGGAATTAACGATTGCCAAACTGACCCCAGTTGAGATAGTCCTGCGGCTTTAGCTTGGTAGCGTAATTCCAATAATCTGACCAGAGGCCCTTCTACCCGCAGCAGGTCAAAATCAAGTAGACTGGAAGCGACCCCCTGACAACTCAAGGGATACCACAATGTAGCTATCTGCCATAACCAGCTTAATTGACGCATGGCTGATGTTTCTTCCCAGACTTGGGATAGTAATGGTCGAAGTTCCCCCGACTTAGGTTCAATGGGGCATCCTTCTAACAGCCATATATCTTTTTTTAGGGGACTTTTGGCTGCAGGTATCCACCCATAGACCTGGGGAATGTGGAGTCGCTCAGAAAACAGTTTCAGGTAACAGGAAATCTCCTCGGCGGTAATATCATTTCCGGGAGTTTGCGGAAGTTGTTCGGGTTGAGTGTCCACAAAAATACGACCGCCCTGGCTGAGATAGCGATCGGCAATCAAAGTTCCAGCGGGCATATCCTCAAAGCCCGTAACGAGCGCCCATAGATAGTATTTTCGCATATCATTTTGCATAGAGGGTTCTCACATCTGGAGTAGCCACCAAATTGGGTTCAGGGAATATTTGGATACCAGACCAGAGTGTCTCGTTTCATACCAATACAATCGAGGGTTACGACACAGACAGCAGCCAAGCATTGGAACAACAACACATAGAGTGGTGCAGAAGGGGCGCGTGCGTCACGAAATGTAATCTTTTCGTGTTTTCCGAAAATTGTCGGGATGTGACGCACCCTACAGTTATTGGCGCTGAGTGACTGGCTGGTGTGAACTATTGTAGCGCTTATTATCTCCCAGTATAGTTATCATAGGACCGGGATTTATAGCACAAGACAGAAAAGTTAGGACGTATAGCACAAGACAGGAAAGTTAGGACGTATAGCACTAGTCAATACGGTTAGGACGCAGCCTTGAGAACAGAATCCATGGCATCATGGAGAGAATCAAACTGCTCAATACAATGGCGAATGCGGGCTTTCAACCACGACCAACATTTCTCTATCTTGTTGAGGTCTGGCGAATAAGGCGGAAGATAGAGTAAACGGCATTGAGCCGCCTCCGCCAGTTCAGCAATCCGCCCCCCTTGATGAAACGTTGCATTGTCCAGTACTAGAGTTTGACCAGGCTTCAATGTTGGAATTAAGATGAACTCCAACCACAACTCAAACACTGTCCGATTACAACAACCCTCAAAGGTAAAGGGGGCTAAGAGTTGTTGATGACACCATGCGGCCATATATAGCATTAGTCAAGGTGGTTAGGACGTAGCTTTGAGAACGGAATCCATGGCATCATGGAGAGAATCAAACTGCTCACGTGCAGTGGCGAATACGGGCTTTCAGCCACGACCAACATTTCTCTATCTTGTTGAGGTCTGGCGAATAAGGCGGAAGATAGAGTAAACGGCATTGAGCTGCCTCCACCAGTTCAGCAATCCGTCCCCCTTTATGAAACGTTGCATTGTCCAATACTAGAGTCTGACCTGGCTTCAATGTTGGAATTAAGATGAACTCCAACCACAACTCAAACGCTGTCCGATTACAACAACCCTCAAAGCTAAAGGGAGCTAAGAGTTGTTGATGACACCATGCGGCTATCATACTTACCCTGCCCTGCCTCTTCCCTGATTTGAGTGCATGGAAGCGTTTTCCTTCCTCGCAGTAACCATAAGGGTAATCCGAGTCCTGACTATTCATGCCGGCTTCATCGAGGTAGACCACTTCTTCCGGCTCCATCTGTTCAATCTGAGCCATAAACTCCTCTCGCTGTTGCTTCCAACGTTCTTGGTAGCCGTAAGTTTTTTTTTCTGGTGAAGCCAATTTTCTTCAAGGCTCTGGATATGGTGCGAGGAGAGATGTCGTCATCCCAAAGTTCAGCCATTTGAGCTGCTGTTTTGTGGCCATGCTCTTGGGCAAAAGCCTTGAATTTTTGCCAGTCGGTAATTTTGTGGTTATTGCCAGGTCGGTGATGAGGTTTAGGGAGGAAGTCTCCGGTCTGTGCTTTTCTTTGCAGCCAGAGATTAATGGTGTTCCGGCTGACATGGAAAACTTGACTGGCTTCTGTTTTGGGCATACCGTCTAGTTCAATGGCATCAATAACTTTTTGTCTGAGGTCGTAACTATAGGGGGCTGGCATTTTTGGTCTTCTTAGTCATCTCGTCCTCTCCATTATACGTCCTAAGTCTTCTGTCTTGTGCTATAGCTCACCCTGCCCTGCCTCTTCCCGGATTTGAGGGCATGGAAGCGTTGTCCTTCCTCACAGTAACCATAAGGATAATCCGAGTCTTGACTATTGATGCCAGCTTCATCGAGGTAAACCAACTCTTCCGGCTCCATCTTTTCAATATGAGCAATAAACTCCTCTCGCTGTTGCTCATCACGTTCTTGGTAGCCGTAAGTTTTTTTTCTGGTGAAGCCAATTTTCTTCAAGGCTCTGGATATGGTGCGAGGAGAGATGTCGTCATCCCAAAGTTGAGCCATTTGAGCGGAGGTTTTGTGGCCATGCTCTTGGGCAAAAGCCTTGAATTTGTGCCAGTCGGTAATTTGGTGGCTATGACCAGGTGGGCGATTAGGTTTAGGGAGGAAGTCGCCGGTGTGTTCTTTTCTTTGCAGCCAGAGATTGATAGTGTTCCTGCTGACATGGAAAACTTGACTGGCTTCGGTTTTGGGTATACCGTCTAGTTCAATTGCATTAATAACTTTTTGTCTAAGGTCGTAACTGTAGGGGGCTGGCATTTTGGGTCTTCTGTAGATATCCTTGCCATTATACGTCCTAACTTTTCTGTCTTGTGCTATATGTGCAGGTAGTCGTATGAGCCCCCTACTTTTCCCCTTGCCCTTTTGGGCGCAGCGTGTCAACCTATTTCGCTGCTAATGTATTACCATGGTTCAAGTCGGACATTCAGTTTCCTTAATCATAGATGGTTGGCAGTGGTCGAGTAGGAGGTAGGTTCCTCCACACGCCTTCCGTTCCCCGCTTCAATCCTGGGGTTATGATTCCCCAAACTGGGGGTGGCTATCGCCGTTACCCTCTGCTCTGTGATTTCTCAGTTCGCTTAGGACCTTGGGTTCCCTGCCTTGCTTAGTTCCCTAAGCGTCGGGACATATAAACAGTTATGAGGATGGTCAGGAGTGCGATCCTTATATCCAAATTCGGGGCTGTAATCCTCACCGGGTAGTGATTTAGGGCATTTCAGCCCTATTTCATACCCGAACGTCTCGCACCATGTGCTTACATTTTTCACTACTGCCTTGTGAATAGCATTACTCACTTGTTTATAGGCAGACCATTAGAGGGGTTACAACGTTCCGTTTATACGGGCATTCCATCTTGAGATTTGTCCTGTCCACCGGGGTACTTTAAAGGTCTGTGCAGGTAGGTAAAGAAGCCTCCTACTTTTCCCCTTGTTCTTTTGAACGTAGCGTGTCAACCTATTTCGCTACTACAGAGTTACGATGGTTCAAGCCAGACATTCGGTTTCCCTAATCATGGATGGTTGGCAGTGGTCGCGTCTTGGTAGTAGGTTCTACCTCACGCCTTCCGTTCCCCGCTTCAATCTGACGGGTTATGATTCCTCAAACTGGGGGTGGCTATCGCCGTTACTCTCTACTCATTGTTATCATGGGGTCATAACTTCCCAATCAAAACAGTTTGTTTGATGACCTTGAGTTCCCTGCCTTGTTTGGGGGTTCAATCCAAACGTTGGGACGTATAAACAGTTATGGGGAATGGTTCGAGGCTCCGACCTCTTATCCAGACTCGAGGCTGGCTTCCCCACTAGGAGGTGATTTCAGGCATAACAGCCTTATTTGGTCTCCTAAAGATTTCGCACTCTCTACTCATTGTTATCATGGGGTCATAACTTCCCAATCAAAACAGTTTGTTTGATGGCCTTGAGTTCCCTGCCTTGTTTGGGGGTTCAATCCAAACGTTGGGACGTATAAACAGTTATGGGGAATGGTTCGAGGCTCCGACCTCTTATCCAGACTCGGGGCTGGCTTCCCCACTAGGAGGTGATTTCAGGCATCACAGCCTTATTTGGTCTCCTAAAGATTTCGCACTCTCTACTCATTGTTATCATGGGGTCATAACTTCCCAATCAAAACAGTTTGTTTGATGGCCTTGAGTTCCCTGCCTTGTTTGGGGGTTCAATCCAAACGTTGGGACGTATAAACAGTTATGGGGAATGGTTCGAGGCTCCGACCTCTTATCCAGACTCGGGGCTGGCTTCCCCACTAGGAGGTGATTTCAGGCATAACAGCCTTATTTGGTCTCCTCAACATTTCGCACCCTCTACTCCCTGATTTCTCAGTTTGTTTATGACCTTGGGTTCCCTGCCTTGCTTAGATTGATCCAAGCGTCGGGACATATAAACAGTTATGAGGTTGGTCAGAAGCGAGCTTCTTATATCCAGCTACGAGCTGGAACCCTCACGCTTGCTGTTATTTCAGGCATTGCAGCCCTATTTGATGCCTAAACGTCTCGCACGATTAATTTTAGGATGGGGTTTCTACTCGCGGCAGTCCCATACTATAGTTGACCGCCCTAGTACCGAGATTATAGGAGATTTGACCGGATTGCAAAAGCGATCGCACAAAATGCTCTAAATCTGATCCAATGCGACGGAGATTATATTCTGTCAAATCTTCCCCTTCCGATGCTGCGACTAACTCATCAAACTTTCGATAGACTTGTTGCAGGGCTTCATCATTCCAGTTAAATTCATTATCTGGGTCAATGTCAATGGTCAATTTTTCTTCACTGGGAATGATTTCGTTATCCTGAAGTTCCGCAGTCAAAATGTGAATGTGACGGGTTGTAGACTTTAACAGCATAGTTTAGGATGAGTGAGACTAAGTGCCTATTATACACTTATTACGGCGACTGTGATCCCAACAATCACCAGAGGCTAGGCTAATTGATAAGTGCGAGACGTTTAGGAGACCAAATAAGGCTGCAATGCCTGAAATAACCTCCTAGTGGGGATTTCAACCCCTTGATTGAATATAAGGAGCGCACTCCTGACCATCCTCATAACTGTTTATATGTCCCGACGCTTGGAGAAATCTAAGCAAGGCAGGGAACTCAAGGTCATAAACAAACTGAGAAATCAGGGAGTAGAGAGTAACGGCGATAGCCACCCCCAGTTTTAGGATTCATAACCCTAGGATTGAAGCGGGGAACGGAAGGCATGAGGTAGAACCTACTACCAAAAATGTGACCACTGCCAACCATCCATGACTAAGGAAATCTGAATGTTCCGACTTGAACCATCGTAATTAGCAAGCAGCGAAATAGATTGACACGCTGCGCTCAAAAGAGCAAGGGGAAAAGAAGAGGTTTTTATATACCATCTTCACAGACCTTTAAAAGTACCCCGGTGGATAGGACAAGTCTAAAGATGGAATGCCCATATAAACGGAACGTTTTAAATCCTCCTGGACTCTGAATATCTGGTCGAGATATCAGTAGTAACAAATGTAAGCGCAAGTCCTAGAGGAAGTGAGATGTGACCAAAAGCCAACGCCCTGCTGTAATGGCAGGGATATGCTGACAGGTTACGGTTTGATTGCATGAATAGAGTCTAGTAGGAGTTATAGCACCAGACAGGAAAGTTAGGACGTATAATGGAGAGGACGAGATGACTAAGAAGACCAAAAATGCCAGCCCCCTATAGTTACGACCTCAGACAAAAAGTTATTGATGCCATTGAACTAGACGGTATGCCCAAAACATAAGCCAGTCAACTTTTCCATGTCAGCCGGAACACCATTAATCTCTGGCTGCAAAGAAAAGCACAGACCGGAGACTTCCTCCCTAAACCTAATCACCCACCTGGCAATAACCACAAAATTACCGACTGGCATAAATTCAAGGCTTTTGCCCAAGAGCATGGCCACAAAACCTCCGCTCAAATGGCTGAACTTTGGGATGACGACATCTCTCCTCGCACCATATCCAGAGCCTTGAAGAAAATTGGCTTCACCAGAAAAAAAACTTACGGCTACCAAGAACGTTGGAAGCAACAGCGAGAGGAGTTTATGGCTCAGATTGAACAGATGGAGCCACAAGAAGTGGTCTACCTCGATGAAGCCGGCATGAATAGTCAGGACTCGGATTACCCTTATGGTTACTGCGAGGAAGGAAAACGCTTCCATGCCCTCAAATCAGGGAAGAGGCAGGACAGGGTGAGCTATAGCACAAGACAGAATACTTAGGACGTATAATGGAGAGGACGAGATGACTAAGAAGACCAAAAATGCCAGCCCCCTATAGTTACGACCTCAGACAAAAAGTTATTGATGCCATTGAACTAGACGGTATGCCCAAAACAGAAGCCAGTCAAGTTTTCCATGTCAGCAGGAACACCATTAATCTCTGGCTGCAAAGAAAAGCACAGACCGGAGACTTCCTCCCTAAACCTCATCACCGACCTGGCAATAACCACAAAATTACCGACTGGCAAAAATTCAAGGCTTTTGCCCAAGAGCATGGCGACAAAACAGCAGCTCAAATGGCTGAACTTTGGGATGACGACATCTCTCCTCGCACCATATCCAGAGCCTTGAAGAAAATTGGCTTCACCAGAAAAAAAAACTTACGGCTACCAAGAACGTTGGAAGCAACAGCGAGAGGAGTTTATGGCTCAGATTGAACAGATGGAGCCGGAAGAAGTGGTCTACCTCGATGAAGCCGGCATGAATAGTCAGGACTCGGATTACCCTTATGGTTACTGCGAGGAAGGAAAACGCTTCCATGCACTCAAATCAGGGAAGAGGCAGGGCAGGGTAAGTATGATAGCCGCATGGTGTCATCAACAACTCTTAGCTCCCTTTAGCTTTGAGGGTTGTTGTAATCGGACAGTGTTTGAGTTGTGGTTGGAGTTCATCTTAATTCCAACATTGAAGCCAGGTCAGACTCTAGTATTGGACAATGCAACGTTTCATAAAGGGGGGCGGATTGCTGAACTGGTGGAGGCAGCTCAATGCCGTTTACTCTATCTACCACCTTATTCGCCAGGCCTCAACAAGATAGAGAAATGTTGGTCGTGGCTGAAAGCCCGTATTCGCCACTGCATTGAGCAGTTTGATTCTCTCCATGATGCCATGGATTCCGTTCTCAAAGCTGCGTCCTAACCACCTTGACTAATGCTATACCTGCCGAGAGCCTAAAAGGGGTTTAAACGTACCGTTTATATGGGCATTCCATCTTTAGACTTGTCCTTTCCACCGGGGTACCTTTAAAGGTCTGTGTAGGTGATAACAAGATTACCCTATTTTTCCCCTTGCCCTTTTGGACGCAGCGTATCAACCTATTTCGCTGCTTCTAGATTACGATGGTTCAAGCCGGAACATTCAGATTTCCTTAGTCATGGATGGTTGGCAGTGGTCGGATTGTTGGGATTAGGTTTCCCTCATGCCTTCCGTTCCCCGCTTCAATCTCACGGGTTGTGAATCCTGAAACTGGGGGTGGCTATCGCCGTTACTCTCAACGCCCTTATTTCTCAGTTTGTTTATGACCTTGAGTCCCCTGCCTTGCTTAGATTTCTCCAAGCGTCGGGACATATAAACAGTTATGGGATGGTCAGGAATGTGAATCCCTTATATTCCACCAAGGGGTGAAAGTCCCATTAGGAAGTTATTTCAGGCATTGCAGCCTTATTTGATTCCTAAACGTCTCGCACCTTGTTTTCTATAGCACAAGACAGGAAAGTTAGGACGTATAATGGAGAGGACGAGATGACTAAGAAGACCCAAAATGCCAGCCCCCTATAGTTACGACCTCAGACAAAAAGTTATTGATGCAATTGAACTAGACGGTATGCCCAAAACAGAAGCCAGTCAAGTTTTCCATGTCAGCCGGAACACCATTAATCTCTGGCTGCAAAGAAAAGCACAGACCGGAGACTTCCTCCCTAAACCTAATCACCCACCTGGCAATAACCACAAAATTACCGACTGGCAGAAATTCAAGGCTTTTGCCCAAGAGCATGGCGATCAAACCTCCGCTCCAATGGCTGAACTTTGGGATGACGACATCTCTCCTCGCACCATATCCAGAGCCTTGAAGAAAATTGGCTTCACCAGAAAAAAAACTTACGGCTACCAAGAACGTTGGAAGCAACAGCGAGAGGAGTTTATTGCTCAGATTGAACAGATGGAGCCACAAGAAGTGGTCTACCTCGATGAAGCCGGCATGAATAGTCAGGACTCGGATTACCCTTATGGTTACTGCGAGGAAGGAAAACGCTTCCATGCCCTCAAATCAGGGAAGAGGCAGGGCAGGGTGAGCTATATGGCCGCATGGTGTGATCAACAACTCTTAGCTCCCTTTACCTTTGAGGGTTGTTGTAATCGGACAGTGTTTGAGTTGTGGTTGGAGTTGATCTTAATTCCAACATTGAAGCCAGGTCAGACTCTAGTATTGGACAATGCAACGTTTCATAAAGGGGGGCGGATTGCTGAACTGGTGGAGGCAGCTCAATGCCGTTTACTCTATCTTCCGCCTTGTTCGCCAGAGCTCAACAAGATAGAGAAATGTTGGTCGTGGTTGAAAGCCCGCATTCGCCATTGTATTGAGCAGTTTGATTCTCTCCATGATGCCATGGATTCTGTTCTCAATGCTGCGTCCTAACCGTATTGACTAGTGCTATATATATTACGGACGGATACAAAGTTTATCCTTGCTTAATTGAGGATTGCAATCATCTAGTCAGCAAAACGGCTATGACAAGAGTATAAGGAGAAAACTGCCGTCTGAGGCACTATTTAGCCAGGCTACATCGCAAAACTTTGTGTGATTCCAAGTCCACTGAGATGTTGTACAAATCAATTCGCTTACTTATCTATTATTTGAAGCATGGACAACTTCCTCCGTTCTCTTAATCATTCCTCACTGTGCAATACCCTGGATATGGTGCGAGGAGAGATGTCGTCATCCCAAAGTTGAGCCATTTGAGCGGAGGTTTTGTCGCCATGCTCTTGGGCAAAAGCCTGGAATTTGTGCCAGTCGGTAATTTGGTGGCTATGACCAGGTGGGCGATTAGGTTTAGGGAGGAAGTCGCCGGTGTGTTCTTTTCTTTGCAGCCAGAGATTGATAGTGTTCCTGCTGACATGGAAAACTTGACTGGCTTCGGTTTTGGGTATACCGTCTAGTTCAATTGCATTAATAACTTTTTGTCTAAGGTCGTAACTGTAGGGGGCTGGCATTTTGGGTCTTCTGTAGATATCCTTGCCATTATACGTCCTAACTGTTCTATCTTGTGCTATAATTCCAGCATTGAAGCCAGGTCAGACTCTAGTATTGGACAATGCAACGTTTCATAAAGGGGGGCGGATTCCTGAGCTAGTGGAGGCGGCTCAATGCCGTTTGCTCTATCTACCACCTTATTCGCCAGACCTCAACAAGATAGAGAAATGTTGGTCGTGGTTGAAAGCCCGCATTCGCCATTGTATTGAGCAGTTTGATTCTCTCCATGATGCCATGGATTCCGTTCTCCAAGCTGCGTCCTAACTACCTTGACTAATGCTATACATCTAAACTGCCCTCGCGGTCAAGAGACTTTTAAGGCTCCCTCTGGGAGACCGAGAGAGAGCCACTCGGTGGGTCTGTTTCCCAGGGGAGAGCATCTTCGAGGATATCAGCTATCAACCGACTTGAACCGTCGGGGAGTTGATAGGATATGGTAGTTCTCTCGCCGACCAGACCTGACCATCCAAAGCCATTTGTTCAATCAAACTTGCCAATCGCAAGGCTTTTAAGGCTTGTTCTCCCCCTACTGACGGCTGATTTCCACCATGAACGCAACTGACAAAATGCTCTAATTCCGCATGGAGAGGTTCAATATTGCTAGTGTGGACTTTTTCAATTAATCCATCCTGACGATAGAGAATCTGGCCATAGTCAGTCACATAATCCGCCGTAGTTTGGCGGTGTATTAAAATCTCATTATTAAGGAAATCTGCTTCCGTGAGGGAATTTTTACAATGAGCTACAATAGATCGCAATTTCCTGTGGGTGACTTTACTAGCGATGAGAGTGGCAATAATGCCATTACCAAAACCCAAAGTAGCCGTCACATAATCAAGATAACCCGAATTTGAAGCACGACTGCCACTAGCAGTTAACTTCACCACCGGGGCGGGGACTAAATCCATTAACAAGTCGATATCATGAATCATTAAATCCAGCACCACCGACACATCATTAGCCCGGTGGGAGTATGGACTCATGCGATGTGCTTCTAAAGCCAAAACTTCCTCAGTTTTCAAGACTTTACCAAGTTCAGCAAAAGCCGGATTAAACCTTTCAATATGTCCGACCTGCAGGATGCGCTGATATTCTGCGGCTGCATTGACTAAAGACTCTGCTTCGGAAATACTAGCAGCGATGGGTTTTTCAATCAACACATGAACTCCGGCCTTGAGGCAAGTCATTCCTACCGAGTGATGTAGACGGGTGGGAACCGCCACACAAACCGCATCCACATATTCCAACAAATCCCGATAATCTTCAAAAAAGCGAACCTGGTATTTACTGGCTGTGTCGAGTCCCCGTTCCACATTAACATCGGAAACTCCCACCAGTTGTACATCCTTCAGCAAACTGAGAACCCGCGTGTGATGCTGTCCCATATTGCCAACACCAATTACCCCAATCCGTAGAGGGTCTAGTTGACCTCGCCCTACACTAATGCTTGAATATCCTGTTGACATCCTATTGAGCACTCCTGGAATCTTCTCCACCACACACAAAAGACAATTAAGCCGTAGGGGCAGGTTCACCAATAATCTGGTCAAGATAGAGGATGATTGGAGAACCCGCCCGTACTCGGACAAATCCACCCAGATACTATCACAGCATCAGATTTTGTACAGAATTTCTCTAAAGAAACCAGTAATTCTCATTATGGAAATTCAACTGCTATCGGGTGGGATGTCTAACTCGAGACCCTCAAGCCTGAGAGGGTGACAACGGAGGGAAAACCCAGATGGGGCAATTGTTTGAGATAATGGAGAGGTCGTCAAAAAGCGGGTGGCCCTTGGAGCTACCCTGACCAAAAATGCTAAAGACATTATACCAGAAACTATTACGAATCCATTTGAGCGAGAGTCAAGCACAGACCTTAGAACTCTTCGTTATGATGCTTCAAAGTTATCGGCAAGTCAGATTATCAACGCTCGCAAACTTATTTCCCCAACCCATTCAATACAAGAGTCGAATCCGAAATATCCAGCGATTTCTAAAACTCCCCCAACTTTCGGCTAAATTGCTGTGGTTTACGATAATCAAGGCCGCTTTAAAATCTGAATTTCGAGAAAAACATTTAAATAGAGAACAAAGGAGAAAGCGCTCAAGATTAAGTTTGAAAACAAAAAACTATGTAGCGGTTGCTATCGAGAGCACTCAATGGAGAGACCGGAATCTCCTGATGGTCACGATAATTTTGGGAAATCATGCTTTACCAATATATGGGGAGCTACTCTTCAAGTTGGGCAGTAGTTCTTTTCGGGAACAGAAACGAGTATTAGGGCCAGTACTAGCTCTTTTAAAACCTTATCCGGTTGTGGTAATAGGAGACGCGCGAATTTCATAGCGCCCAACTAGCAGACTGGCTAATAGCCAGAGGGGTAAACGTTGTATTTCGCCATCAAAAGAGCGCTTTTGTAGCCACATAAAACCATCCATGCAAGTCTTTAAAAGCCCAGGAATGTAAATTTTGCAAATCCTCCTTTTTAAAAAATGTAACCTTTCAAAAATATGAACCTATTCAGGGATTTAACCTAGGAGTTTATGGGCAAAAAAATCATCCTGGAAAAAAGGTAAAAGAAACGTGGTATTTACTAACCAAACTTGACAATCCCCAGCTGGTTAAGCAAATTTATCAAGCGCGATGGGGTATCGAAATGATGTTTAGAGATTGTAAAAGTGTGGGCGATAACATGGAATATACTCGGGTGGATTCAACCCGATTTTTCGCCTTATTTTTGTGAATTACTTTCGCTTATTGGCTGGCGACACAAAGAGGTCATAAGTTTAAATATAACCACTTGTGCGAGACGTTCAGGCATGAAATAGGGTTGCCACCTCAGTACAGGACAAAAAAGCTGAAAGTCTTAGCCAAAAGGGAATCTAGCCGAAAATGCTGAAGGGGGCGCTCCGGGCTGAGGCGAAAGTCGAGGGGTGGGGGGGGGTAGCGCCAAGTTAGGGTGAGAGGGTTAGATCGGAATTACCGCAAACCAAACTTCCCTCTCATGAACGAGCTTAACCGATTACGAGACACTTTGCGCCCTCACTTGCCCTGGCACGGGGCGAGATGAAACTTTGTCTGCCTGTTCCTGATGGCGCTGTTTCAAGCCAAGACGGTCAATCTGGCGGAATTGGCGACGGTCTTCGCAAATCCTGTGCAAATTTCCTCAAATTATAGCATTAGTCAAGGTGGTTAGGACGCAGCTTTGAGAACGGAATCCATGGCATCATGGAGAGAATCAAACTGCTCAATACAATGGCGAATGCGGGCTTTCAACCACGACCAACATTTCTCTATCTTGTTGAGGTCTGGCGAATAAGGTGGTAGATAGAGCCAACGGCATTGAGCCGCCTCCACTAGCTCAGGAATCCGTCCCCCTTTATGAAACGTTGCATTGTCTAGCACTAGAGTCTGACCTGGCTTCAGTGTTGGAATTAAGATAAACTCCAACCACAACTCAAACACTGTCCGATTACAACAACCCTCAAAGCTAAAGGGGGCTAAGAGTTGTTGATGACACCATGCGGCTATATAGCTCACCCTGCCCTGCCTCTTCCCTGATTTGAGGGCATGGAAGCGTTTTCCTTCCTCGCAGTAACCATAAGGGTAATCCGAGTCCTGACTATTCATGCCGGCTTCATCGAGGTAGACCACTTCTTGTGGCTCCATATGTTCAATCTGAGCAATAAACTCCTCTCGCTGTTGCTTCCAACGTTCTTGGTAGCCGTAAGTTTTTTTTCTGGTGAAGCCAATTTTCTTCAAGGCTCTGGATATGGTGCGAGGAGAGATGTCGTCATCCCAAAGTTCAGCCATTTGAGCGGAGGTTTGATCGCCATGCTCTTGGGCAAAAGCCTTGAATTTATGCCAGTCGGTAATTTTGTGGTTATTGCCAGGTGGGTGATTAGGTTTAGGGAGGAAGTCTCCGGTCTGTGCTTTTCTTTGCAGCCAGAGATTAATGGTGTTCCGGCTGACATGGAAAACTTGACTGGCTTCTGTTTTGGGCATACCGTCTAGTGCAATTGCATCAATAACTTTTTGTCTGAGGTCGTAACTATAGGGGGCTGGCATTTTTGTTCTTCTTAGTCATCTCGTCCTCTCCATTATACGTCCTAACTTTCCTGTCTGGTGCTATATCCGCTAAATATTCTGAACTACACACAACTGTTAAACAAAATACAGAAGACATCAATAGATTAGCAGCTTCAATAAGAAAAGAGACTAGAGAAGAGAGAAAAATAATCTGGCTGGTTTTCAGACATATTGAAAAATATTTAACTAAAACAACTGATGATCATGGACTTCATTTAAGAGACAACGAAATCAACAACAATGGACTCTAATGTATTACCAGATATAGTCAAACTGGGAACTGATGGCATTACAGTTTTTTTAGTCTGGCAGTTAATGAAGCAAAACCAGAAACTGATATCAGAGGTTAACTCCAGAGACAACGAACTAATGAAGCTGATTGACACAATCCTAAATCAATATAGGCAGTACCCAACAGAATTAAGCGATCGCACTAGCCGAATTAACCGTCCCAGAGCAGAAAGCAATGAGTAAGTTATCATACTGGCCCAATGGATGACAGCCTACTGGGAAAATGGACAAAATAAGTACAAATTCCCACCTAGGACAAAAAAGCGATCGCATTAAATCCCTTGACACCAATCTGTACTCGCACAAAACGACAAGGGTAAACGCTTCATTGTATCATTTGATTGAAGTCTTGGAGGCGATCGCCAAGATTTGCCAACGGCTAAACGGACTCAAAAGGATTAAATTTCTGAAAAATGCCCAGACCTACTGTGATTATTCCCGGCTATTTTGCCTCATTCAAAGACTATCAGGAGTTAGCACAATCTCTGGAAAAGGAAGGGATACCGACCCTTATTGTTCCCATCAAAAAACTTGATTGGTTGCCGACAGTGGGAGGCAGATCAATGGTACCGATTTTGCGTAAAATTAATACGACAGTACAGCAAACTCGGCTTCAGTATAATTCTGATCAAGTTAACTTAATTGGTCATTCGGCTGGGGGTTGGATTGCCAGAATTTATATGGGAGAAAAACCCTATACTATTCATAATGATGTTAATGAAGATACTCAGGGTTTGTGGAATGCGCGACCATATATAAAGAGTCTCATCACCTTGGGAACTCCCCATATGAGTCGGGAACAATGGACTCGCAAAAATTTAGATTTTGTTAAGTTTAATTATCCCGGTGCATTCTATGAAGATATCCGCTATGTTTGTATCGCTGGTAAAGCGATTATGGGGGGACGTAAGCGAGGACAAATACTAGCTTATAATAGCTATAAAATCACTGTGGGGGTGGGAAATACTTGGGGTGATGGCATTACACCTGTTGAGGCTGCCCATTTAGAAGGGGCAGAAAATATCACGTTAGATAATGTTTGGCATTCCCCCAGTTCCCCAGGAAAGTGGTATGGTTCTATTGAGGTAATTCCTGAGTGGATTGATCAATTAAATTGAGGAAATGGTGGTGAAAGTTACAGAACAAAACATCAAACTAGATAAGTTTTTGAAACTGTCGGGGTTAGTGGAAAGTGGCGGACAGGCTAAGGCTTTTATTCAGTCGGGTTATGTGATGGTTAATGGACAAATAGAAACTAGACGGGGACGGAAATTAATAGAAGGCGATCGCGTAACTTTTAACGGGGAAACTTTCCCAGTTACCATACCAGATAAAATCTGACCCAATTCGGCTAATTTTAAGCAAAAACTACGGTGCGATTACCATAGGCTAAAACACGATGTTGGAGGTGAAGACGGACAGCGCGAGATAAGACTAATCGTTCTAAATCTTTTCCTTTGCGAACCAAGTCAGCAACTGTATCTCGGTGGCTGACACGAACAACATCTTGTTCTATTATAGGTCCTTCATCGAGATCGGCGGTGACATAATGGGCGGTGGCACCGATAATTTTAACGCCGCGATCATAGGCGCGCTGATAGGGATTAGCTCCCGGAAAAGCAGGTAAAAAAGAGTGATGAATATTAATGATTGAAGGGAAACTACTAACAAATTGAGGGCTGAGAATTTGCATATATTTAGCTAAAACTACTAAATCTATTTTGTGTTGTCTTAATAACTCCAACTGCTGGGTTTCTTGCTCGTTTTTGTTGTCGGGAGTAATGGGGATATGATGAAAGGCGATCGCCAACTGATCCGCAATAGGTTTAAGGTCGGGATGATTACTAATAATTAGGGGAATTTCCGCCGGCATTTCTTTAGCTTGCCATCGCCATAACAGGTCTAATAAACAATGGTCTTGCTTAGTCACCCAGATGGCAATTCGGGGAATAGTATCGGAAAAATGTAGTTGCCAATTAGCCTCTAAAGGTTTGGCGATCGCACTAAAAGCCGGCGCAATCACATCTCTGGGCAAATTAAAGTCTTTTAATTCCCATTCAATCCTAGTTAAAAATAATTGGGCTGAAGCATCAGTATGTTGATCAGCGTGAATAATATTGCCACCATTAGAGTAGATAAAATTGGCAATTTTAGCCACCAGTCCACGACGGTCAGGACAGAAAACCAGTAAAGTAGCAGTAGGTGATTTCATCTTAATTTGGCTGTTGGTTTGATGGTTAATGTTAAAGATACTTGTCTCGTAGCTTCACAGATTTGATCACTATAGCTTCCACAGCGATCGCAATATCCCAGGCTTCTGCTAAAATTTTATGCTCCGGGGTAGTAGAATCTTGCCATTGAGGTATAGTCAAATTAGAAACATCACAGGGAAACAGATGGGAGGATTCTTTAATTAAGCAACGATTCCGGCGAATCATGACCTCTGTATTGAGGGTTCTAACTAATTCTTTCCTAATCATTTTCAAGGCGCTAAGAATTTGGGAACGGTCAGGGACTTTAGCGGTAGGATTTCCGGCATTTTCCAGTTGATCACAAAAAGCGATCGCATGAATAATTCTATTATATCGCTCCACTTGCATCCAAATAGCTATTAAAGATTTATGTCGCCAAGTCGTGATAATTTTGAGGGTCTCATCAATAATTAAGCCGAAACAGGCGATCGCATGAATGACTACCAAAACCGTTTGATAGGCTGGAAAAATCCCAATTAGTATCCCATAACTGAGTAAGACTAAACCCATAGCCAGCAAAGTTTTTAATCCCTCCTGCAACAACTTTTTGAAAGTAGCAGGTCGGTAGACTCGGTTGATACCTAGTCCGCTGAGGTGTTTCAGTTCTCCTCGGCTAATTTCTAAACCTTCTAAATCAGGTGTCATTGCTGGGCATTTTGGTTTATTTTATCTTGGATTTATCATTATAATTATCTGCTAAAGTGGCGATCAAATTTTTCTCTTTAGACTGTTTGAGAGATTTTTGATAAGCCCATTCTGGGGTAATTGGTAGAGGTTTTTTAAGTTCATTATACTGCTCATTTAAGGATACTAATTTTTCCAGTTCAACAATCAGATCCTGGGGATTAACGAGACAATAAAGCAAGAATTTATCATAAGCATCTCCCATTTGTTCATAGACACGAGAAGCGGATAAGTGGTTAGTAGCCCTATCCATAGGATTGAGAAAAGTCAATAAAGGAGCCAAACTCGCCACCATAATTGAAAATACAATATATAATCCATAGCTTGCGCCATCTTCCGCTTGCAAATCGGCGATCGCTTGGACACTAGCGGCAGCGGCTAAAACGGTGCTGGGAATACCGATATATAAATTAGTGTGAGACCAACGAACTGACACATAAAGATGCGCCCAAGACATAATTCTACATAAATTTCTTCTATCTTCGGCTCTAGCGAGAATATCCTCTCGTTTAACCAATTCATTCATACTATAGATGTCCCTAGTATTTTTCTAGCAGTGGGGTTGATGTTTCAGGTGGTAACTGCGCTCAAAAATTATACGATATTATGTGAGGCTATGAAACAGGAGCGCGACCGGAAGTGACGGGTAAGCCGATCATAAAAGTTGTTCCGGCTTCAGTTTTGGGAGTGACTCCCTGGGGTAGCCATTCAGGAAGACAGGGAGAATAGACCATTATTTCCCCTTGCATTGGCTTGAGTAAATCTTGGACGATCGCCAAACCCAGGCCAGTACCAGGGATATTCCCTTGAGCCTGAATACCCCGATATCCTCTTTCAAATAGACGATCGCGATCGCCTGGTGGAATTCCCGGTCCGGTGTCACTGATAGCAATAGCCACACCGGGAGCCGGCCAATGGTCGATCGCATAATTCTGGGCCACTTTCAGATAAATCTCGCCGCCGGGGGGAGTATATTTAAGTGCATTATCCAAAAGATTGCTAATCACCTCCCGCAGCGCCTTAGCATTTCCTCTCACTGTAGGGACTTTTGGGGGAATTTCCGCAATACATATAAGTTGTCGTTCATCGGCGATCGCACAAGTGGCCGTCCATAGGGGGTTAATAATCTCCTGAACCTTAATCGGTTCAATAATATCAGTAGCAGGTAGCAAAACCGGGGACTTAGCCACTGGTGTCGGAGGTTCGCGGCTAGTGTTTACATATTCTACTGTAGCTGTTTGGCTATCTCCAATGGAGGAAAAGGGGAGACTGAGGAGATTTTCTCCTCTTTCCGCAGTGCGATCGACCTGTTGGAGTAGTTCCTCAATGCGATCGCTTTGGCTGAGGATATTATCAGCGAGTTTATAGTTACGGTCATCGGGACTGAGGCGCTTTAGCAAAAGTTTCCCAAAGGTCCGCAAAGCAGTCAGGGGACTTTTTAGCTGATGCAATAACCCCTGTAGAGTTTGGTATTCTTGGCTTTGTAGCTGATATTGTTGTCTAACTTCCTGTTGTAGCCATTGAGAACGTCGATCCAAAATACACGCAGTAGTAAGAGTATGAGCGATCGCTCTCAGTTGTCGCTGTTCCTGGGAATTCCAGGGTCGGTCATCGCGACCTGTCACCAAAAAACCCATCACCATGCGATCGTGAATTAGGGGGAGGACCTGTTTTTGAGGAGAATCAACATTTTGCCAGTCCGACTCTGGGGGTTGGTCCCCGAATGATTCCACTTCTTCTGTCTCTGTCCTCGCAATATTTTCTGATGGGGGAGCTAACCTGGGGAGGAGACTAGGTTTCACAGACCAGGTAAAATCCCACTGGGGTAGTTGGAGCAGAACTTGATCATCAGACCATGACCGAGGTATTTCTGGATAAGCAGCGATCGGGATCAGTTTTCCTGGCTGACCCGCCGCCCAATCTTCCGCCAGATATACCACACTTAAAGAGGCTCCCCAACCCGTGATTAGGGAAACTTGAGCTTGACAAAGGGTGATAAATTCCGAACTGGTAGCCATGAGCAAGGTTTATTAACAATTAATTTGATACCCTTTAGCCCTCACAACGAGATCCCTCCCTACCAGGGGATAACTAATTTGCCCCGTGGTATGGTAAACTAACTCGACCCAGAAACCATCAAACTTGATCTCAACGGCGCTATCCCGATTATATAGTAGTCTGGATTTCACAGGCCATGGCTGTCCACTTTTGCCTTTTGAGGAATGGGACCCTAATCAACTCAACTTGGGGGTCAAACCATCTAGGGATAATCCCTTGAGTTCCCAAAACTGGGCGATTATTTTTTATTTGTATCAATGTATTAAAATCTATTGAAATTTCTGGCCAGAAGATATATAATTCACTCGTATTTGGTAGCTAGATTTACACCCATCTGCTCAAAGAGGAGGTAAAGAAATTGGCTAGAAGACGTAAGCGCAAGAGCCGTCGCAGACAAGAAGGACGGCGCATTCTTGAGTGCGTGCCTCAATATAGCATTTCCAGTGGCGAAGATAAACCGGTAACTGCAGCCCGCAAGTATATTCACTCTGAGGGCATAATTCCGCCGGCTTTGCTGCTGGTCAAAAGAAACGAACACACGACCGATCGCTATTTTTGGGCGGAAAAAGGTCTATTTGGTGCTCAGTATGTCGAAGAAAACCATTTTTTGTTCCCCAGCCTAAAGCATATTGCTGAAAAAAACAATAACCTGGTGACGACAACCGCGAGAGTTTAATTGTGGATGTTGTAACTGACAACATCATTTTTTTTGTCAGGATTCCGCCATATTTGGGGAGATCAAACTGTTCCGAACAGGGAGATTAACCAGACATTGGTTTGTCATCGGATTAACTTAATGTCGGCAGGAGTCTCCCGTTATACCAGAAGTTAACGGGAGGAAGATGCCGAGGACTAGGTATGAGAACCCTCTCTGATTTAATCGTTCCTGAATTGGGGAGCGTCCCCGTTGGCTTGGGGAGAGGGGGAGAAGCTAGGCGGCCAATTACTGGTCGTGCTAGGGGAATTGATGCCAAAAGTTAGAGCGGGTTGCTATTAGCCTTAAATGTTCTCTGATTGCTTAGAAGCGAGAGCTTGTTTTAAGGTAGCCAGTTCATCTCTATGGGCTGTAACCCGAATCAGACTCTCGGTTCTGCTCTCAGAACTTCTAACGGCTTCCAGTTGTAGGAACACCTGCTCTGGTCGCTTGGCCTTTTGCCAATAAAAAAAGCCAGCGAGAGGAGAAAACAGCACCAGGGCGAGAAAACCATAGCCAGAAGCGGGGATAGCCATTGACAACACCAAACCCAAACACAGGCTACCAATAGCGGTTAACAGGGTGAGAAAAATGGCCATGAACCAACTGGGGCGGACTAAGCCTTCATAGGTGATAGAATTTTCCTGGCGATCAATAGCGATCGCACGGTAGGCTCGCGAGTGAAAATAATTCTGAATTTGCTCTAGGAGAGTGTCCGCGTCTTGGGGGACACAGATAGTTTGCTGCTCAGTTCGCTCCTTAACCGAAGCCTTGATAAAGAAAAACAGACCGACAGCCAATAACAGGGTCAGAAAAAAGGTGGATGGAATAACAGGAATGGTCATAAATTTCGGGAACGACTAGCGGACACTATATTATTTTACGGCTATTGGTGTAGTCATACCAAAGTTGAGCCAGTTCTCCTGCTAGGGGACGACACTCGGGTAAAACTTGGTACATTCGGCGGGGTCTTCCTCGACCGTCAACTTTTTGCCAATATCCGCTAATAGTTCCCTCCCGTTCCAAAAACTTCAAAGCGCTATAGAGAACGGTATCTGAGAGACGATAGATCCTATATTCTTGCTCCAAGCGTTTAATCAACTCAGTTCCATAGGAGTCCTCACCCAAAAAGACCGATAAGACATAGCAAACCGCTAACTCCCGATTGAGATAAATCGGCGGCGGGTCTTGAAAAAATCGATAGATATCCTCAAAGGTCATCAGCCTGTCCCACTCCACATCCTTATCCTTACCTGTTTATGAAAACAGCAAGGGGTGTCCATTGACTTTTGACATCTAATTTATCGCGTTTGTTAACCAGCGTTTGGTCAATGAAATCACTATTTGAGGATATTTTGACTAACTGGCTTTGCGATCGCCAATTAACTGATAACACTCAGCCACAGAAGCACCCTCAGCCATAGCAGCCGCCAAGGCTTCTAATGCTGACCAGTTTTGCTTGAGCAAAGTTTTAGCCTGTAAGATAGCCCAGCGTTCCTTAATTTCAGCATCTTGAGGTGAGCGCCCTAATTGAGTCCATAAGCGCCTAATATTTTGGCGATCGGAAAGTCCCCCCAGAGCCTGATCATAAACCAAAATTTCGGCGGCGATACCCGCCATCCAAACCTTACAGTATTTATCGATCGCTTCTGAGGAAATCACGCCATGGTCAAGTTGTTCCATCAACTCGACATCATTAAAGCGGACTCCTCCTTGGGCTTTTTGTCCTTGTCTAAAGGCTTCCCAAGCGGTCAGCGCATATCCTTCCACGGGAACACCCAACAAATAAGCCATTAAAAAGTGACCAGCTTCGTGGTGGACAATGCGATCGCGCCGGGAACCAGAAGAACCGGCGAACCAATCCACTAAAATAGTGGAGCCTTGACCCTGTAGGCTAAAAGTATCCAGAGTAGCCAATCCCAATAATACAAACACCATTCCGGCTGGGACGGCGGCGGATATATGAAACAGAGGCGCTACCAGGGTAGTTAAAGTCAGGGTAAAAATAGTAATCGCAATCAGATTTAAAGAAGTATCCCGCATTTATCACGTAAAACTCCTGGGAGGGTTGGAAGCTCCGTGATTGATCACGGAGAGGAAAACCGACTCAAGCGGCTGACCGCCGCCAGCACCCCCTTGCGGGGTGGAGGGGTATGGTTGCCCCTCCATGGAGCTATGGTTGGCTCCGACTCCCTTGCGGGGTAATGTTTGCTTCGCCAATGTTCAGAGTCGGTACTATCCAAATCGCACGTCCTTAACCCCTTAGAGATGTTTAACGATTCGGTTCATGAGCCTGGAACTAGCACGCATTCCAGGGTAGGAACTTTAACTCTTGCTCTGAACGTAGCCAGTTAAGGCTTAAGCTGGTCAGCTACCTGAAAGCGGGGGGCACGAAGCCCCCGTGCTTCAGCCGGGGGTGCTGACTTATTATCAATTGTCACCGTTCACTAGGTCAGAGGGAGACGCAACATCTATAGACCGCGCTTTATAGAAGGTTTCCAAACTATGGCGATCGCCCACATAACGCCAGTGCCACGGTTCATAACTCACCCCGAGGGGGTTATCTTTGGGAAATGATAGCTCAAAACTATAGAAAGCGGCATTATCGACTAGCCATTTAAAAGCGGGAGTTTGATCAAAAGTCTCTCTCAGATCGGTATCGGGAAAGTTAGCATCGCCCACATCAATAGCATAGCCGGTGTGATGTTCACTGTAGCCAGGAGGGGCGCTTACTTGGGCGCGTTGACTGGGGACTTGTCCCCTTTGGGCTTTGATGTCAAAAAACAAAAATTCCTGATCTTCCAAACCCCGAAACCCAGATATGGGAACCAAAATAATTCCGCTTCTTCTGGCTGCATCAGTCATGTCCAAAAAGGCATAAGCGGCGGCGCGACGTAACCTGATCACACCATCAGCGGTAATATTTTTCAGTTCACTCTCGGGGGCTTCCTCATAGGGAAGATGTCCCAGAAGGTTAACTGGTAGTTGGGAAACTTGGTTAGGGATGACGGATGGTGTGGGTAGTGGGTTAGTTGTTGGTGGGGGTTGCATAGCATCAGTTGTTTCTGATGCTGACAGGTTAACAGAGGTGCGATCGACGACCAAAATCCCAAATTGGTAGTTAAGGCCGAGAGCCACTACAAAGGCCACTATACCCAGGGCTAACCACTGCCAAAATTTTGGCGATCGCTGAGACTTACCAAGGGTACTATGATCGGAGTTGGGAGTATCTCGAATCGCTTCCGGGATATCTTCGCTGGTCATGGGCGGAACATTGTCCAAGTTCTTGTACATATTGATCCCGTTGAACAAAATCACAAAAAAAGCAGGTAGGAGCCTTAACCACTGATAACACAGTCCCCTCAGACTACTCCTGGTGGACAAGTTAACCTGACGCGAGAGGACGCCTAACGGCTATATTAACTGCTATATACTACAGTGTGTCGGGGACATAACCCGGTTTTCTTTGGGGCAGACAGTGTTAGTTTGCTATCATATCTTAATTAGGCTATCGATGAGCTAATGGTTGCATCGATGATGCTGGAAAACACCTCAAAAGCGATTGCCAACTACTATAGGTTAGCTGAAATAGCAACTTTTATACCGTGTCTATTGTAGATTATCCTGCCAAACAAGCCTATCAGCGGGGTCTCAAATGGCTCGTGGGTTCCGCCGTCTTTGCTGTGGTCGGAGTGGGTGGAGTTTTGGGTTATGATATCATCCAAAATCGACCACCAGCGCCCATTTCTGCCGAGGTAATTCCTGTAAAACTCGGAGATGTAGAAAACCGCATTAATGAAGGGGGAATTTTAGAACTAGGCGGACAGCGTAGCATTAAATCTCCTGAAGATGGTGCGGTTGAAAATATTTTAGTACAAGTAGGCGATCGCGTCACCCAGGGTCAACAACTGATGAGTTTACGCAACCCCAACCAACAAACCATTTTACAGAAAAAACAGCTAGACATCCAAAAACAGGAAATTATTGTAGAACGCCATCGCCAAGAAGTAACCGAAGCCGAAGAACAACTAGCCGCCGCCCAACGCCAGTTACAAATTGACCAAGCACAATATCAGCAAGAATTAGCCTCCAAAAAAGCCGTCAAAGATTTAACAATTCAGAGACTTGAATCCCAGGTTAATCGGAATCGCCAAAAAGTGGAAGAGGCGGAGATAGAATTAGCGGCGGCTGAGGAAAAATTAGCCAGCAGCCGAGAACTACTGGAAAGAGGATTTGTGGCACAACAAGAAATTGAACGGGGAGAAGAAAGTGTTCGTCAGCAAACCACCGCGTTAAGAAACGCCAAACATGACCTTAATACTACCTTAATGGAATTGGCATCAGCTAAAGCGGAATTAATCACGGTTTCTACTACAGTTAACACTTCCCCCGTGGTAGAGTCTGAGATTAGGCTAAGACAGGCTAAAACCACTTTGAGACAAAGCCTCAGTGAACTAGAACGCCTACAAATAGAATATCAAGAGGAAGCACTGAAATTACAAAATTTTGTGATTACATCTCCTATTAATGGAGTGGTACTTAATATCAATGTTAAAGCGGGAGATGGACTGAATCGCGGTCACGATTTAATCACATTAGGCGACCCTAATCAGGAAATCGTTAGGCTGCAATTATCAACCCTTAACGCTGTTCAAGTTAGACAAAATCAACTAGCCCGGATTACGGAAATAGGGCCTAATCCTGAAGTATTTATAGGACGAGTAGACCAGGTTGATCTCGCCACCAGACAGTCGGAAGGAAATCAAGACTCAGGTTCAGGACAAGCGTCGGTTTTTGCTACTGTTAAATTAGATAGACCCACTGGACGTTTAATTCCAGGGAGTCCAGTTAGTGTAGAAATTGTCTTAAATCAACGAGAAAATGTTGTGGTGCTGAATACCGAATTAATCCAAAGAGATAGAGACTCTCGCTATGTATGGGTATTAGATGATAATAATACGGCTCAAAAGCAGCCTGTCACCCTCGGGCTAGAAGGATTAATAGAGGTAGAAATTACTTCGGGTTTAAATTCAGGAGATTTAGTGATTTCGCCTCCCTTTAACCAAACCTTAGAACCAGGTAAAGTTATTGTCCATGAACCTCAATAAATTTATCATCGTTAATTAAGGATTATACCTAATCATTATCATCAAATAATTCCATGAGTTTATCTATCTTTAATTTATTGGGTTTAAGTTGTCAGTCCTTAATCGGTAATCCTCTCCGGTCTACCCTGTCAGCGGTAGGGGTATTTATGGGAGTAGCAGCAGTTACGGCTACTCTACAAGTTAGGAATATTTCGGAGTCAGTAATTGCTAAACAAATTGCAGCCAGAGAATCGCCAGTAATTAGATTATCTCCGGCTTGGAGACGGGGAGTAGAATTTCAGGGTTTGACACTTAGTGATTTAGAGTTTTTGCAGAGTAGGTTAACGGGTGTAACTGCCATTGCTGGTCAAAGAAGTGCTTGGTGGATTAATTCGGTTTTATTTCAGGATCGCAGTGTTAATCCAGAATCGAAATTAGCTGTTTCTTTGGAATATCAAATAACCTCTGGTAGGCGCATGATTAAAGGTCGTTTTTTTAATACAACTGACTTTGAGCAATATCGACCAGTGGTTATCGTTGATGAAATTTTGGCAACTGAATTATTTGGAAATATTGACCCGATTAACCAATCAGTATATATTCAAAATCGACCTTATATTATCGTGGGGGTTACTGAAACTAGAGAAATATCATCACGGTCTGGTCAACAGGGTTTATTGCTGATACCTCTACCATTAGACGCGGCGGCGACGGGAGCGCGTCATTTACATAATATCACTGTGGGAGTAGAACGCCTAGAAGAAATAGATCAAATACAACAGCAAGCGATCGCCCTTTTACAACAACGAATTCCCACCCAAGAATATCGAGGTTGGCAAAATATTAACGATATTTTAGAACAACAGAAAACCCTGGAATCAGTTTCCCAAGCGTTGCTAGTTGTAGGTGCAATATCCTTAATTGTGGGAGGGGTGGGAATTGCTAATGTGACGATTGCTTCTGTGATTGAACGTACCCCAGAAATTGGATTAAGACGAGCTATTGGAGCTACACAACTCGATGTTATGCTACAGTTTATTGTAGAGGCGGTGGTTTTGAGTTTCATGGGTGGAACTATAGCGATCGCCACTGTTCACGGCGCGACTATAGTAGTTACAGAACAGTTTAACTTACCATACGAATTTGACCACGAAACTGCTATAATCGCCCTGAGTTCCTCGGTATTAGTGGGGGTAGGGGCGGCGTTCTTTCCGGCGCTCCGCGCTAGTAAACTAGACCCAGTGAAAGCATTAAAGGGACAGTAATTATGGATAAAAATCCCGAACCATCTACAATGAGCGATCGCTTTTGGTGGCTGAGATTTTTACTAATTGCGATCGCCACATCAGGTTTATGTATTACCCTGGCTGTTAGCTTAGAAACTCCTCCAGTTACCCAAGCTAACGCCTCCCGTAACACGCCATTACTAAACCCTCCCGACCTTCCCCAAACGTCACCCAATCCCAGCATTAATTTAGATAATCATAGGACAGAAAAAACTCGGGTTAAACTCCCCCAAATTATGGGGAATATAGCCAGGTTCTCTCCCTTCAAACTAGAAAATGAACCCTCGCCAACTGAACCCAATTTACAGATTATCTCGCCAGAATCTTCGTTAGAAAGAGATAGCAATCAAAAGGCGATCGCTAACCCCCAACCCCGACCAACCATTGCCGCCACCCTCCCCAAATCAGCAGAATACCGCGTCAATAATAGCTTATATAATTGGTTAGATGGCATAGAAATTCCCCCCCAATTTAGCCAATCTCAACCCCTGATTAACTCCCCCACAAATGAAGGTACACCCTCCCCAGAAATTCCCCAGTTTATCCCAGAAAATCAAGATAATGCTGTGAAATTAACCCTACCAGATGTGGTTTTTCTCACTCTTTCCAATAATAGAAACATTAAAAACCAGTACCTAGAAAGAATTATACAGCGTCGAGATTTACAAGTAGCGGAGGACAAATTTGCTCCAGAGTTTACCCCCAATTTATCAATTGAATGGCAAGATATTCGACAGGGGGGACAAAGTCTTTCTATGACATCAGGGTTAGTTTTAGGGGCTCAAATGGTGATAAAAATTCCCACAGGGGGAGAGTTAAATATGGGCTGGACAGGTCGCGGCGAGAGACAAGGAAGCAGCTTTAATGCGGAAAATAGATTAAGACAGAATTTAGAATTATCCTTCCGACAACCCCTTTTAAGAGATAGTGGAATCGCCGTAAATCAAGCGTCGATAAAAATTGCTCGCCTTGATGAAGCTATTAATATTTTAAACCTCAAGAATACTTTGATTGACCAAATCACCCAAGTTATTTTAGCTTATCGAAATTTAATCCAAGCCCAGGAAAGGGTCAAAATTCAAGTGCAGTCTTTGGCTTCCTCTCAACAACAAGTAGAAAATACTCAATTTTTAATTGATGTAGGTCGTCTTCCGGCTATTGAGTTAATTCCCGCCCAACGCGGAGTTAAAAATAATGAAATTAGCCTTTTAGATGTTAAAAATAACCTTAAAAGGCAACAATTAGCATTATTGAATATTCTGGATTTAGAGCAAGATATTGTTCCGGTGGCTGTCCAAATAGATTTGGATGAACTAGAAATGCCAGAATTGCAGGAAATTCGAGAAATCGCCTTAGTCAATAGACCAGATTATTTACAGGCTAAACTAGAAATAGAAAAGGCAGAAACTGCTTTAATTATAGCGGAAAATAATCGACGATGGCAGATTGACTTGGATACAGGAATTCGCCATAATCCCTCACCGAATATTGTAGAAGATAGAACGGAATTAAGGGCGGGAATTGTGTTTAGCAAAGAATTGGGCGATCGCACTATAGAACAAGAGTTTGAGCGCCGTCGTATTAGTCTAATACAAGCCCAAAATGATTTGGTAGAAGAAAGACAACAAATTGATATTAATGTAGCCAATGCTGTGCGGGATGTTCGGGATAATTATCAAAAATTAGAGTTGGCTCAAGAGTTGACAGAATTTAGGAGACAGGAACTAAATAATGAGGAAGAAAAGATTAGGCTAGGTGTGGGTAATACTTCTGTAGTCGATTTAGTCCGGTTTCAAGATGATTTAGTCAACGCTCAAAATGCGGAATTAAATGCCAAAATTGACTACCTCAACTCGTTAACTGAATTAGACCGAATTTTAGGCACAACATTAGAAAGATGGGATATTATTGTGGAAACAGAAACTCCCTTGTAAAAATCTATGGTTATTGAATTAATTTGCGAAGATAAAGATGGGGAAAATCAACGCCTGGATAAGTGGTTATCAGAAAGGGTACACCAGTTATCTAGGTCCCGTCTGCAAGCCTTAATTTCGTCGGGTCATGTTTGGATAAATAATTCGCCCTGTACGTCGAAAAAGGCTACAGTTCAAATTGGCGATCGCATTCAAGTGGAAATCCCGCCAGCCATTCCGTTAGAATTAAAGGCTACTAATATCCCCCTAGATATACTCTATGAAGATGAAGAACTACTCATCATAAATAAACCGGCTGGCTTGGTAGTTCATCCCGCCCCAGGACACGAAAATGATACGCTAGTCAACGCCCTATTAGCCCATTGTGAAACCTTAGCTGGTATTGGCGGCGTACAGCGTCCGGGTATAGTTCATCGCCTAGATAAAGATACCACAGGAGCGATCGCGATCGCCAAAACTGACCACGCCCACCAACACCTACAAGCGCAAATTCAAGCCAAAACCGCCCGCCGCCAATATTTAGGGATCATCTATGGTGTCCCGAAAACTACCTCCGGTGTCATTGACCAGCCTATAGGTCGCCACCCAAGCGATCGCCAAAAAATGGCAATTGTACCCCAACACCAAGGCGGACGTAGCGCTATCACGCACTGGAAAGTCAAGGAACGCCTGGGAAACTACACTTTGATAGAATTTGAACTAGAGACAGGTCGCACCCACCAAATTCGCGTTCACAGCGCCAGCATGGGTCATCCTATCGTGGGCGATCGCGTCTATGGAAAAGGTCGTTCCGTGGGAGTCAACCTCCCCGGACAAGCCCTCCACGCCTGGAAACTGACGCTACAGCATCCCACTTCAGGGGAATTAATAGAAGCGATCGCACCCCTACCTCACACCATGACGACTCTATTAAAAGTTTTACGCGATCGTTAATTATCAATCTGACCCTGGGAGCCGGGGGTGGGTTGCTTTTTCAATTGACCTCTGTTATCATGAAAGATGATCGGGGTTGTGAAATATATCATAATTTACCCCACCTGTCAACCCATCCCTGTTGAGCTTGGTTGTTGGCTGGTCAAATAGTTAGCAACATCTTTTAACAGTATTAGCTACCACCCTAGCATGATTAAATGTTAAGTTTAAGGTAGAGCAAAACACGGCTAGAAAACCCAACAGGGGCGAAATGACTGAATCTTTAGATTTACTTAAAGATTTTTTTCCCCCAGAAAAGCTAGAAACTATCGACAATAAGGTTAAATATGTCCAGGTATGATTCCCATTTACGGTGTTCTTTTTGTGGCAAATCTCAGGAACAAGTTCGCAAGTTAATCGCAGGCCCTGGGGTCTATATCTGCGATGAGTGTGTGGAACTTTGTAATGAAATCCTGGAAGAAGAGTTTTCAGAAAGGGCTGGAAATAAACCACAACCGGGTCTAGGTGTAGAAACTAGACCATCTCCTTCCCAGCCGAGACTAACACCCCTAACAGAACTTCCTAAGCCAGTGGAAATCAAACAGTACCTGGATAAGCACGTCATTGGCCAAAACAATACCAAAAAAGTCTTATCAGTGGCAGTCTACAACCACTACAAGCGTCTTAGTGTAGATGCGGGAAACATGAGCAATCAGGACTTTGACGAAACACAAGGCTATAGCGACGAGCAGGTAGAATTACAGAAATCGAATATTCTACTAATGGGACCGACTGGATGTGGTAAAACTCTCCTAGCAGAATCTCTGGCTAAACTCCTGGATGTTCCGTTTGCGGTGGCTGATGCTACTACGCTGACAGAAGCTGGCTATGTGGGAGATGATGTAGAAAATATCCTACTGCGGTTGCTACAGGTAGCTGATTTTGATATCGAAGCAGCACAGCAGGGAATTATCTATATAGACGAAATTGATAAAATTGCCCGCAAAAGTGAAAATACCTCTATCACCCGAGACGTTTCTGGGGAAGGGGTACAACAAGCTCTGTTGAAAATCTTAGAAGGAACTGTGGTTAATGTGCCACCCCAAGGGGGAAGGAAGCACCCCTATCAAGATTTTATCCAAATTGATACGAGCAAGATTCTGTTTATCTGCGGCGGTGCTTTTGTGGGTCTCGATAAGCTGGTTGAACAACGGATGGGTAAAAAGTCCCTGGGCTTTATTCAACCAGGTGTTAAGCCAGGAGAAGAGGTGCAGAAAACATCTGTGGACACGACGGAAATTCTCCAAAATGTGGAACCTCAAGATTTGGTGAAATTTGGCTTGATTCCTGAGTTTATCGGTCGGGTTCCAGTCCTGACTGTGATTTCACCTCTGGATGAGGAGGCGCTGGTGAAAATCTTGACTGAGCCTCATAATGCTTTGGTTAAGCAGTATAAACAACTGCTGAAAATGGATAATGTCTCTTTGGAGTTTGAACCTGATGCTTTAATTGCGATCGCTAAAGAAGCCTACCGACGTAAAACAGGGGCTCGTGCGTTGCGCGGGATTTTGGAAGAACTAATGTTAGAGGTAATGTATGAGTTACCCTCCCGCAAGGATGTTAACCGCTGTGTGATTACTAAGGAAATGGTGGAAAAACGGTCAACTGCAGAGGTTCTCTGGCATCCGGCTTGGCGACGCCAGCACGAATCGGCTTAAATTAAATATACCGAAAATTGTCCGGTTAGGATTCATAGCTACTGTGGTCAGAGTCAGAGGGCGAGTTGATAAATCTTCTCGCCCTTAGATGTGATTAGTGGTGGAACCCACCCCCCGCGCGATCGCATCTATTATCAGTTGAGTCTGTGTGCGCCGTATCGTAACAGCATATCTAAACTAGCCAATCGATTTTGCCAACTTTGGACTTGGTAGGGTTTTTCCCTAGCATGGAGGGTCATATAACCGTTAAATTGAGATTGAAAAGTAGCTAATTCTCGTTGAGCGCGACTCAAGGCTTGAGGATTGGGGGACTCAGCCAAATTTTGCAAAGCCTGTGCTAAAACCTCTGCTTGGTTTCTAAAGCTGTTTAGTTGAGATTCCCTGATCCAGAGTTGGTCATTAGCGAGGAGAAAACTCCACTCTCGCTTGAGGGCTAAATAGCGATCGCTGGCAGCTTTGAGAGGCTGACGATAGGGGATAATGGGGCTGTGGTTTCCGCCATTATTTTGAGTGCGACGCAAAAATCCCTGTAAGTTGCTATCAATAGTTTCCACGGCAAAAATGGAATAGCCGCCACTAGGTAAATCTCGGAGGGCTTGAATTTGGTCGATCGCCACCACATTAGGAATATCCAAAAGTTTGACGGAGGGGGCGATTAAAGTAAGCCCTAACTGTTGTGGTCCGGTGAGAGGTTGAGTAATGCGCTGTAGGCGATTAGTATCGAGGGAATAAGTCATAGGGACTAGCAAATCAAGATATCCTTGACGCGCCCAAACTTCCCAATGTTGTTGAATTTTGGCAATGCGTTCAGTTTCCGGGTGTGGAAACACCGCCGCCGAGAGAATGACATTCGGATAATTAGTGCTTAACAGTTGTCGGACATCGCGGACAAAAGATGTCACCTGATCAGAGCGAAATTGTGTCCACTGTTGCCATAATACCCCATCACGGGGAGTCAGAGAAATGGGGTCAACTCCAGTTAAATCTCTAAACTGGGTTCTGGAGGCTGTACCATAGCCAAAATTAAAATTTCGGTTAGCATCCTGAAAAGGATAGCGGATATAGTCGAGATGAATGCCATCAACCTGATAATTGTGGGCTATTTCTCCGACCAAACGTAATAGATAACTGCGGACTTCCCGGTTAGCTGGATCTAGGTAAGCCTTGCGATCGTTTTCATGCCAAGTCCGACCCTGGTTATCCAAATTAGCCCATTCCGGGTAAGCGGACAACACAGGACCTAAATAACTGTCAGGTTGTCGCAAGAGGGCATTGTGTCGCTGATTAGCGATCGCAAATACCCAAACCCAGGCGTGTAATTCCATACCCCTAGCTTTTGCTAGTTTCACCGCCGCAGCTAAAGGGTCCCAACCGACGGTCAAAGGATTCTGGGAGGGTGCAACTCGCGAGGGGTAGATAGTATATCCGGCGTTGACAGTTTCAAAAAATACGGTATTAATTCCGGCATCTGCCAAACGGTCAAATATTTGGGCGAGTCCGGCTTCTCCTCTGGCCGCGACGATTGTACCACGATCTAGCCAAACTGCCCGAATTTCTGCACCCGATCGCTCTCCGTCGGTGGGGTAATTTTCCCACAATTTTTGACGGGCATCTAACCATAATCTTCTGGCAGCTACCCAATTTTGTGCCGCTACCAATTCGGGAAACTGTTTAATCGCTTGTTGGGCTAGGGCGATCGCATTTTGTGTCCTTGATGGTATAGAAGATGTGGCGTGTCTAGCAATTGTAGTCACTGGATTTTTCGGTTCAGCCGAAGCTATCTGCAAGTTAATGGGGGTACTACCAGAAGCCGAAGCTATAACAGCATTTTCAAACCTACCCAACAGATTCTCTAATTCTTCCCTCATCAAAATGGCGGTAGTGTTATCAATGGGGTCGTTACCCGGTTTGACCTCTAACCCTGCTGGCGCTGATTGTTCCGAGGGGTCTGTAAATAATTGCAGCAAAGAAGGACGGGGGTTGACTGAGGCTAGGTTGGGGTTACTAACTCGATTAGCTGGTGGGGGGGTTTGAATAGTTGTCCGGGACCCTGTATTTGACTGCTGAGGGGGGGTTTGAATAGTTGTCGGGGACTCACTAAGCCGCCGGGGTGGCGCTGGTTGTATGGTGTGATTTTGGCGGGCTACAGAGGATTGTGGGGGACTGCTAGCCCCAGTGTAACGATTAATAGCAGCCTGTAACCAAGCTGTATCTACTTCTGGTGAATCTCCGCGTCCCCAATGCCATCCTAAATAAATAGCCTGGGTGGTCGCAATAGCGGCGGCGGAAGCGCTGCTACCCTGCCAAACTCCGGCGGTGTAGCTTTCTTGGGTGGCGGGAATTAATACCCCACCTGCTACGGTTCCACTGGTGTTCACTGTGGCGGCCCACTCTGTTATATTACGACAAATCTGATCTTGACAGCGATCGCTTTGAGAAATCGGCGTGGCTGGGTTACTCAGGGGAAAAGCCCAATAAGACCCGATTAGGGTTCTTAGTCTTTCACGCGCTAAGGGAGTTGAACGGTTCCCCACTGTCCCACTGGCTATTAAGCGCCCTCCCTGTTGTACCCATTGTTCTAATATACGAATTTGGTCTGTGGTCATTACTTCCACATTGGGAAGAAATAATACTCGCAGTCCCCGTAATGCTTCCGCGCTATTGAGATTATCTATATCAATGGTTTGATAGTTGATGCGACTGCTTTGTAGTCGGCTTTCTACACTATTCCAGTCTGCTGTCGGTAATGGGGAACGTACTACTCCCAAAATTGTTTCGGCTTTCACTGGTCCAGGAAACCAGGCGGAGAGATTAATTATAATACCAGTCAGAATGGCTGTGAGTGGGTACTTTCGGGAAGATGCCATGGGCTGTTAAGTAGTTGGTTATTGTATGGAGCGAAAATCCGATCGCAATCGAGATAGGTTGTTTATGCAGTTACACCCCCAGAAACCCTAAGTCAGGGCGATTATCCCCCCTAATGGGGAAGAGCAGAAATCCTGATTCATTCTACAACTAAAGGCGATCGCCATGAATTGATCAATCCACCCATTTGGGAGACTCACCCCGATTGAGTTGTTGGGTTTATTCGTTCCCTGGGTTCAGGGCGTGAGCAAATCTATGTATAGCCGCCACATTAGATATTACCGCCAAAGCTATCAGTAGGGGGAAAATTTGCCCGGTTAATAATCCTACAATAATCAAAACTGTTCGCACAGCCCGGCTACCAATACTAGCGATACTGCTGCGACCTAATGATTCACTTTTGGCGCGGATATAGGGAACCATTGTAGTTCCCAAAAGTGCTATTAATCCCACGACTAAGTTATCCCTAGGGTTATCTAAGATTAGGGCTGATATTATCAAAAAATCCACATAGCGATCTAAGACACTATCCAGTAAGTTTCCCGTATCGGAAGCGATACCCCTACTCCGGGCTAGGTCTCCATCCAAACAGTCTAGTAACCCACTAATTACTATGGCTACAACTGCCCAAAGATAGTAATGTTTTAAGATTAAAAAACCTGCCAACCCGCCGCCAATCAATAAAGAAGTCCAGGTGATGCCGTTGGGGGTTATCCAAGACACATTAATCAAGACTTTGGCGATTTTGAGCGTGAAAAATTGCAGGATTTTGTCTAGGGGAGATTGAGGGGAAACGATGGAATTTTCGGGAAGTTCCGAGGTCTTTTCGTAGACGGTATCTGACATATTTTGATGGTTGATAAATGTTTTGTTATCAGCCAATAAGTATCACATTAGTTGGCAGAAGTCAATCATAATCAGACACTGACTCAGACATGGCTAGGTATTTAAGGATGAAAGACACGCGCCAAATTGGGTAGGACTTCAACTTTAATGGGGGCTGAGGAAATAGGTTCCCCGTCTATGGCTAAAAATTCTCCATCTTGGGGGTCTAGGTGAAAACCTCGCAGCTTATAATATTCGATTCCTGGGATGGCTAGATGCTGTCCTTTATTGCACAATAAAAAAGCCTTAATTAAGTTGAATTTAGAGATACCACGCCGCACTAATAAAACATCTATATTTCCATCTGTGGGGTGAGAGTGAGGTGCGGGATTAAGATTATAAGCCGCCCAGGGAACATTCATCGCCCATAACAGTATATAATCATCCTCAATTATAAGGGGAGATTCACAGTCGGCAGTAATTAGCGATAATTTGCCTCGATAATGACGCAGTTTCCAGATTTCCCATAGTGCATAAATGTCGGTTTTTAAAGAACCCAAAAACCGCAGATTATCCGATTTGATATCGACGGCAGCAATTAATCCCCAGGCTATGGAGAGAATGCTATAATAAAAGCGATCGCTTTCGCCTTCGCTTTGTTGGACTCCCAAGATATCCAGGGGTTGAATATTGCCTCTGGTGATGGCAATGGTAGCATTGATATGATTATAGGTTTCTCCAGCTTCTTGTAGCAGGGTTTTACATAAGCCATTACTGGTACCGGCGGGGATGATTCCCAGAGGTGTTTTAATGGCTTTTTCCCAGTCTTGACGGTTCATTAAGCCGTTAATTACCTCATGAATGCTACCATCTCCCCCCACAACTACTAAGCCATCAATTGAGGATAAATCCATATTTTTGACGCGGTTTTGGAGGTCGCCAGCATGACGGGTGCAGGTGACATTAAAGGCGGTGTTATGGTGTGCTAAAATGGGTTTTATTTGCTCAAATATCTGTAAGGATTTACCTTTACCGCTGGCGGGATTAATGAAAATCTCTAATCGTTGAGGGGAGGGGTTTGGGGGTTGATTTGACCAACTCATTTTCTGATGATTCCGGGAATTAATTAAAGGCGATCGCCTAATTTATATATTATCATATTATCATAGTAATTTATCCCAAAACCTCGCCGGATAAAATGTAAACCTCCGGGGCGAATTGGGGGATTAAGTATAGTTAAAAAAATCACAAATTTATGAGAGGATTTCCCACGTCAAAAAAATCTTCCATCCAGAGAGAACCAAGCAAGGCACCTTGATTTATAAACTCTTTGACTCCCTGCATATCTGCGGTTTTTTTAGCTTGAGTAAAACCCTGGCTATCTCGATAAAGTACCCATAACTCTTCTGGCTTTAGACTATTTACAAAAAATGGAGAATGGGTAGTTACCATTAATTGAGTATTAGCAGAAGCTGTCCGGCATTCTTCAGCCAGTTGTGGCAATAAAACCGGGTGTAAGTGATTTTCGGGTTCTTCAATGCCGACTAATTGAGGAGGTTTTGGGTCATATAATACAGTTAAATATGCCAATAGTTTTAAAGTTCCGTCTGAGGCAAATTTGGCGAGAATTGGATGAGAAAAAGGTGCGTCTTTTATTTGTAATAACAGACGACCATCTGGCATAATTGATGCTTCTACTTTTTCTAAGCGAGGAATTCGGGAAGATAAAGTTTTTAAGATTTCCTCTAAACGCTGGGGATGTTGTTCTTTTAAATATTGGATAACATTGGGTAAATTATTCCCCGTTGTGGATAATCTTTCTTGGGTTCCTGCTTCGGGAATGCTGCGGGTATTGTCGGCGGTTAAATAGGATAAATACCATCCGGTGATGAACCGCCTTAAAGCACTAACCCGGGGATGTTTGGCAAATTGCCCCAAAGTATTAACCGCTAATAATTCCGGGGAGTCAAGTTGTTCCGTGATTCTTTCGTCTTGTGGGTCTGGCATTTCCCCACTGATGACTTGTCCTTCCCCATTTTTAAAGTCCAAAAAACGGAAGGGTTTACCTTGTCCTCCTCGTCGCCAATGCAGCCATTCTTCGGCGATAAAAGGGCGATTATTTTCTTCATTGATGGCGAGATGATAGGTAATTAAAGGTGAGTCGGAGGTTTCTCGGTATTTTAATTCAATCACAATGCAGCCTTGACTATCTCGGGTGCGGAGTTCTCGAAATCTCCCCCGTCTATCCCAGGCTTTGCTGAGGCTTTCGGTAAAGCATTCAGATAGAAAGGCAAACACATCAAAAATTGTGGATTTGCCACTGCCATTGGGACCTAAAAATACGGTGAGGGGAGTAATTCTTTTTAATTCGAGATTTTGTAAGGCGCGGTAATTTATAACTTTGAGATATTCGATTTTGGGAATTGTACTCATAATTTCGCTGCTAAGACCTACTGCTAACTATAGCGGTGGGTCGGGGAATCCGCAATTGATAATAGTTGGGAAGAGTTTGTCAGGGTTTCCAGATGGTTGGATTGATGGGACTGTCCACCGGGTCAAGGGTTCCGATGTGGATTGATTAACTCTGGGGGTCTGGGGGGTTTCCAGAAGGTTTTTGGTCATTACTATCAATTAGTGCCGAGTTGAGCCATACTTATCAAGAGTTGTAGATGTGACCGAAGAATACACCAGCAAAACCTGTACTCACTGTGGTCATGTCCATTCCCAGCTAGGTGGCTCAAAAGTGTTCCGATGTCCGGAGTGGGGGTTCACTCTACCACGGGACTGGAACGGTGCTTTTGGAATCTTTCTAAAAGCTTTGCGGGATACCGCCTCTGTTATCTTTACGGGTAATAGTGCTATCGTCGCATTATCCGGGAACAACCGGAAAAATGTCGCGTAAATGTATCAGACAGGAAAAGGAGAATTTATGACGCAGCCTCTTATCCCTATCGATCAATGTCCAATTCAGATTGAGGACGATCGCACAGGTACAAATGTGGAAACTCTCAAACGGGCTTTTGCAGATAACCTGTTTTATCTTCAGGGTAAGTATGAGTCCCTGGCTACCCAGGATGACTTTTATATGGCTTTGGCTTACACTTTGCGCGATCGCCTCCTGAGTCGTTGGCTAAAGACCATGAAAACTTACATGGAGAAAGATGTTAAGGTAGTTTACTACCTCTCCGCTGAGTTTCTCATGGGTCGCCACATGGGTAATAGTCTGATTAACCTCCATCTTTATGATCGGGTACGTCAGGCCGTCGAAGAGTCTGGGTTAGACTTGGATGAAATCCTCGAACATGAACCCGACCCCGGCTTGGGTAATGGCGGTTTGGGGCGGTTAGCCGCTTGCTTCGTCGATTCCTTGGCTACTCTGGAAATTCCCGCCGTGGGTTATGGTATTCGCTACGAATTTGGGATTTTTACCCAGGCGATCCGCGATGGATGGCAAGCAGAAGTCCCTGATAAATGGTTGCGCTTTGGTAATCCTTGGGAAATTGCCCACCCTGACCAAGCCGTTGAGGTGAAATTGGGGGGCCATACCGAAATGTACCATAATGAAAAGGGAGAGTATAAGGTTCGTTGGATTCCCGCTAACCGGGTAGTCGGGATTCCCTATGATACTCCCGTTCCCGGTTATGATACTAATACGGTTAATCCCCTGCGTTTGTGGCGGGCTGAGGCTTCTGATGATTTCAATTTTGATGCCTTCAATGCTGGCAACTATGATGGCGCGGTCGCTGAAAAAATGCGATCGGAAACTATCTCTAAGGTGTTATACCCCAACGATAACACCCCCCAAGGTAAGCAATTGCGACTAGAACAACAGTTTTTCTTTGTTTCTTGTTCCCTACAGGATATTATCCGCACTCACCTACTGCGACATCCTAGCCTGCATAATCTTCATGATACCGCCGCTATCCAACTTAATGATACTCACCCGGCAGTAGCGATCGCTGAAATGATGCGATTGTTAATGGATGAACATGAGATGGACTGGAATACCGCTTGGCGGGTGACTCAAAAGACCTTCTCCTATACCAACCATACCTTACTGCCAGAAGCTCTGGAAAAATGGTCTGTGGGTTTGTTTGAATATCTACTTCCCCGCCACCTAGAGATTATCTATGAAATTAACCGCCGCTTCTTGGAGGACGTTAAACGCTGGTATCCTGGTGATGATAATTTGATCAGTCGTCTTTCTCTGATTGATGAGTCCGGCGAAAAGTATGTCCGTATGGCGAATTTGGCTTGCGTCGGTAGTCATGCTGTTAATGGCGTGGCTGCATTGCATACCCAACTCCTTAAACAAGACACTCTCCGGGATTTCTATAAGTTGTGGCCCGGAAAGTTCATTAATAAGACTAATGGTGTCACTCCCCGACGCTGGATTTTGATGTGTAATCCTAAACTCGCTGAACTTTACAACTCGAAAATCGGTGAGGGTTGGTTGAAAGACCTTAGTCAACTCAAGCAGTTGGAAAAATATGTTGATGACCCCGATTTCTGTCAGCAGTGGCGAGAAATTAAGCTGCACAATAAGCGACAGTTAGCCCAATATATCTGGGAACATAACGGCATCGAAGTTGACCCCCATTCGATGTTTGATATACAGGTGAAACGGATTCATGAGTACAAGCGTCAGCATTTGAATTTGCTGCATATTATCGCCCTGTATAATCAGATTAAGCAGAATCCTGACCAGCATATTGTACCCTGTACTTTTATCTTTGGTGGTAAGGCTGCCCCCGGTTATTTTATGGCGAAGTTGATTATCAAGCTCACTAATTCCGTGGCTGATGTCATTAACCATGATCCTGATGTTAGAGGTCGCTTAAAGATTGTTTTCCTCAACAATTTTAATGTTTCTTTGGGTCAGCGTATCTATCCGGCTGCCGATTTGTCTGAACAAGTTTCTACCGCTGGAAAAGAAGCCTCTGGAACCGGAAACATGAAGTTTGCTATGAATGGCGCGATGACTATTGGCACCTTGGATGGTGCTAATATTGAAATCCGCGAAGAAGCAGGCGAGGAAAATTTCTTCCTGTTTGGTTTGACCGCACAGGAAGTCGCTGATACTAAGGCGAAAGGTTATAATCCCAGGGATTATTATAGCAGTAATCCGTCCCTGAAAGCGGTAATCGATCGCATTGCTGCTGGCTATTTCTCCCACGGTGATAAAGAGCTGTTTAAGCCTTTGGTTGATTCCCTGATGTACCATGATCAGTATATGCTTTTTGCTGATTATCAGGCTTATGTGGACTGCCATAAACAGGTCTCCAAAACTTACAGTGATCAGGATAAGTGGACTCGGATGTCTATTTTGAATGCACTGCGGATGGCTAAGTTTTCTAGCGATCGCACTATTCGAGAGTATTGTAATGAAATCTGGAATGTGCAGCCTGTACCTATTGAGATGGAAGAATACAGCCAAGAAAATGCTGGTTTGAATCTCGGTAAATAACTACATTCTCGTGGGTGTTTGGGGCGGCTACAAGTCGCCCTTTTTTCGTTCACAGAACTATCGCCGCCTTAAATTATGTCCCACTGCTGAAAGTCCATATAACTGCTCTGGTTGCCTTCTTGTCTGTGTAGTCGCTGGGAGAATTAGCACCAGAGTTTTAAAAAAAAGCGATCGCCTTAGTCTGCTATAAAAATTAACGATACAGTCTAAAGTACAAATCAGCCAACCATTATAGGGAAGTTTATGTCAGAGCAAAAATTTGGTGTCATTGGTCTAGCGGTCATGGGTGAAAACCTCGCCCTAAATGTCGAACGCAATGGCTTTCCTGTCGCTGTTTATAACCGCACCAGTGCCAAAACTGATGAGTTTATGCAAAAACGCGCCCCAGGAAAAAATGTCAAACCCGCCTACAGCCTCGAAGAATTTGTCCAGTCCCTGGAACGTCCCCGGCGTATCCTCGTCATGGTCAAAGCCGGTAAACCTGTCGATGCCGTCATTGACCAATTGAAACCCCTGTTGGATCAGGATGATATGATTATCGACGGGGGAAATTCTCTCTATGAGGACACAGAGAGGCGCACCAAGGAACTCGAAGCTACTGGTTTAGGGTTTATGGGTATGGGTGTCAGTGGTGGCGAGGAAGGCGCATTATGGGGTCCTAGTTTAATGCCCGGAGGAACCGAGAATTCCTATCAGGCCCTTGAACCCATTTTAACTAAAATTGCCGCTCAAGTTGATGACGGCCCCTGTGTCACTTATATTGGCCCTGGCGGTGCCGGTCACTATGTCAAAATGGTTCACAACGGCATTGAATATGGCGATATGCAGCTGATCGCAGAAGCCTATGACCTCCTGCGTAATGTCATTGGCTTGAATGAACAACAGCTTTATGAGGTCTTTGCTGAGTGGAACACCACCGATGAGTTAAACTCTTTTCTGGTTGAAATTACTGCCGATATTTTTAAGCAAAAAGACCCCGAAACTGGCAAGCCTCTCGTTGACTTGATTTTGGACTCGGCTGGACAAAAAGGAACCGGACGCTGGACCGTCGTTAGTGCTTTGGAGTTGGGCGTTTCTATCCCTACCATTACTGCTGCTGTGAATAGCCGGATTATTTCTTCCTATAAGGATGAACGGGTAGCCGCCTCTCAGCAATTGCCGGGACCTAGTGCTAATTTTGATGGCGATGTTAGCGCTTTTATTAATAAGGTTCGTGATGCCTTGTACTGCTCGAAAATCTGTTCTTATGCTCAGGGTATGGCGCTTATTGGTAAGGCTTCTCAGGAGTTTAATTATCATCTGAATTTGGGCGAAATTGCCCGCATTTGGAAAGGTGGCTGCATTATTCGGGCGGGATTTTTGAATAAAATTAAGCAGGCTTATGACCAAAATCCACAATTGCCTAATTTGCTACTTGCGCCCGAGTTTAAGCAGACTATTCTTGACCGTCAGTCCGCTTGGCGGGAAGTTCTCGTCACTGCCAATACTATGGGTATTCCCGTCCCGGCTTTTAGTGCTTCTTTGGATTATTTTGATAGTTATCGCCGCGTGAGTTTACCTCAAAATTTAACTCAAGCACAACGAGACTATTTTGGCGCTCATACTTATGAGCGTATCGATAAACCCCGGGGGCAGTTTTTCCATACTGAATGGACTAATGTTGATTAATTCTCAGGTTTAGTCCCTTCGTGATTAACTGAGTTTTCCCTCACCCACAAACCCCCCACCTCTGGGGGGCTGCTTTATGCTATAAGGTGGCTATACATTCTATTTGCACTCGTGCATTTTCCGGGAGTTGCGACACCGCTACACAGGTACAAATTGGCAGATTTCCATCGGTGAAATAGCTAGAGTAAACGCTATTCATGCGATCGCTTTCCTGCAAGTCTACCATAAAAATCGTCGTTTTCACCACCTTAGACCAACCTACTCCCGCCGCCGTTAAAATCGCGCCAATATTATCCATCACTCGCCGCGTCTGGTCGGTAATTTCGTCATCGCATAACATAATATTTAGGCGGGGGGCTATGGCTATTTGACCCGCAATATATATACAGTCATTAATGATAACTGCTTGGTGAGGACTATTAGGAGATTTCGGCGCGTTTTCTGTATTAATAAATTCTGCCTTAGTCGAGTTTCTCCCAGACTCCCCCACTTCCATAATCAAATCATCATCGAGGTCATAAACTTCACCGTCTGGCATAATTGCGCCAATGATTTGAGCTTCTTGATAGTTAGTTAGGTACAAATTGGCATCAGTTAAATTGGCTCCGACAAAACTCGCATTTTTAACTTTGGCTTTCATTAGATTAGCTGTTTTGATGTTAGCTTGCTTGAAATTAGCCCCCTCTAAACAAGTCTCTCTCAAGATGGCTTCCTCTAGATTTGCCATTTTAAAATTACATTTTTTGCAGTTAGCTGCAGCCAAGTTGATGCGGAATCCATAAATGCCAGAAAAATTACATCCTTCTAAATCCAAATACGACCAATTTATGGAAAACATTTTACTACCAGAAAAATTAACATTTTTGATTATAGCTTTAGCCATGTTAATATCATCAAATCGACTAGATTCCTCGAATTGAGCCCCGGTTAAATCTGCCCCAGAAAAATCTATGGTTTGCAAATCAGACTTGATAAAACAGGCGTTAGTTAAGTTGGCATTAACAAATTGTACGGATTGGAAAGTTGACCCACTAAAGTTACAATTCTTGAGATTAGCATGATCAAAGGTCATCTCTTGAAAGTCAGAGTTGCTTAAATCAGCACCTTCTAAGTTAATCTCACTCAAATTACATCCTTTCCAAGTAGTATAAGATAAATCGACTCCGGGGAAGTCGCGTTCACCTAGTTTGTATCTGTCAAACAATTTTTGTGCTTCCATTTTCAGTTAGTCCTGGTAGATGTGGTTTTGACCCTATCCCAGAGTAGATATCTGCTGGGTATCGCACTATCAATTATATCTGATTATACGCCAATAGTGCATTTTTTAGGTGCTGGCTATACATTGGATTTGGACTCGGGCATTTTCCGGGAGTTGCGACACGGCTACACAGGTACAAATTGGCAGATTTTCATTTGTGAAATAGCTAGAGTAAACGCTATTCATGCGATCGCTTTCCTGCAAGTTTACCATAAAAATGGTGGTGGTAACCACCTTAGACCAACCTACTCCCGCCGCCGTTAAAATCGCGCCAATATTATCCATAACTCGCCGCGTCTGGTCGGTAATTTCGTCATCACATAACATAATATTTAGGCGGGGGTCTATCGCTATTTGACCCGCAATATATATACAGTCATTAATGATAACCGCTTGGTGAGGACTATTAGGAGATTTCGGCGCGTTTTCTGTATTAATAAATTCTGCCTTAGTCGAGTTTCCCCCAGACTCCCCCCCTTCCACAATCGAATCATCATCAGGGTCGTAAACTTCACCGTCTGGCATAATTGCGCCAATGATTTGAGCTTCTTGATAGTTAGTTAGGTACGAATTGACATCAGTTAAATCGGCTCCTATAAAACTAGCATTTTTAAGTTTTGCTTTCATCAGATTAGCTTTTTTGAGCTTGGCTTGCTTTAAATTAGCCCCCTCTAAACAAGCCTCTCTGAAGATGGCATTTTCGAGGTTTGCCAGTTTAAAATTGCAGTTTTTGCAGTTAGTTTCTGTCCAATTAGTTCCATGTAAATTAGTTTTATAAAAGCTACATCCTTCTAAGTCTAAAAAAGACCAGTTTACGTCGCTAAATTTAACTTTGTCAAAATTGACATTTTTGGTGATGGCTTGAGCGATTTCACAACAACTAAATTGACGACATTCTCCGAATTGCGCTCCGGTTAAATCTGCCCCAGAAAAATCTATGCCGCGCAAATCAGACTGGATAAAATAGGCGTTAGTTAAATCGGCATTAACAAATTTTACGGATTGGAAATTTGACCCACTAAAGTTACAATTCTTGAGATTAGCCCTATTAAAAACCATATTTTTCAATTCAGAGTTGCTGAAATCAGCACCTTCTAGGTTAATCTCACTCAAATTACATCCTGGCCAATTAGTATCAGATAAATCGACTCCGGGGAAGTCGCGTTCACCTTGTCTGTATCTGTCAATTAATTCTTGTGGTTTCATTTTCAGTTAGTCCTGGTAGATGTGGTTTTGAGCCTATCCCAGAGTAGATATCTGCTGGGGATGGCACTATCAATTATATCTGATTATACCCCCATAGTGGATTTTTTAGGTGCTGGCTATACATTGGATTTGCACTCGTGCATTTTCCGGGAGTTGCGACACCGCTACACAGGTACAAATTGGCAGATTTCCATCCGTGAAATAGCTAGAGTAAACGCTATTCATGCGATCGCTTTCCTGCAAGTTTACCATAAAAATGGTGGTGTTCACCACCTTAGACCAACCTACTCCCGCCGCCGTTAAAATCGCGCCAATATTATCCATAACTCGCCGCGTCTGGTCCGTAATTTCGTCATCACATAACATAATATTTAGGCGGGGGTCTATCGCTATTTGACCCGCAATATATATAAAGCCATTAATGATAACTGCTTGGTGAGGACTATTAGGAGATTTCGGCGCGTTTTCTGTATTAATAAATACTGCCTTAGTCGAGTTTACCCCAGACTCCACCCCTTCCACAATCGAATAATCATCAGGGTCGTAAACTTCACCGTCTGGCATAATTGCGCCAATTATTTCAGCTTCTTGATAGTTAGACGCATAAACATAAGCATTAGTTAAATTGGCTCCGATAAAACTAGCATTTTTAACTTTGGCTTTCATCAGATTAGCTTTTTTGAGGTTGGCTTGCTTTAAATTAGCTCCCTCTAAACAAGTGTCTTTTAAGATAGCATTTTCGAGAATTGCCATTTTAAAATTGCAGTTTTTGCAGTTAGAATTAGCTAAGTTTATGCAGGTTCCATTGATGCGAGAAAAATTACAGCCTTCTAAATCAAAAAGCGACCACTTTATCCCAGTCATATTAATGCCAGAAAAATTGACATTTTTGATAATAGCTTTAGCCATATTAATATCACTAAATCGACTAGATTCCTGGAATTGAACCCCGGTTAAATCTGCCCCAGAAAAATCTATGGCGCGCAAATCAGACTCGATAAAACAGGCGTTAGTTAAATCGGCATTAACAAATTCTACGAATTGCAAAGTTGACCCACTAAAGTTACAATTCTTGAGATTAGCCCTATTAAAAGTCATATTTTTAAAGTCAGAGTTGCTGAAATCAGCACCTTCTAAGTTAATCTCACTCAAATTACATCCTTGCCAAGTAGTATAAGATAAATCGACTCCGGGGAAGTCGCGTTCACCTAGTTTGTATTTGTCAAGCAATTCTTGTGGTTGCATTTTCAGTTAGTCCTGGTAGATGTGGTTTTGAGCCTATCCCAGAGTAGATATCTGCTGGGGATGGCACTATCAATTATATCTGATTATACGCCCATAGTGGATTTTTTAGGTGCTGGCTATACATCAGATTTCTACTCGTGTATTTGGGTTGGGGTGTACCGACGGAGATTATACCATTTTTAAGGTTGGGTGCGCCACAATGATTAATTATTATAAAAAACCCCGATTTTGTAGGTGGTGATTTGATGGGGGGAAAACTGTATATCTGTGGATTGGGTCAGGTGAAATCATCCTAACCTACCTTAGACCCACCTAGTCCCACGACTACATAACAAAATAACCAGTCAGCAAGATATGGGCGGATTTGGGAAAAGAAAATGTGACGATCGCACAAAATCTGTTAGAATGGAAAACGATAATTTTGCATCGACCTAGAACTCAAAAACTGATGCTGCCAAGGCAAGAACTACTTAACGGAATTGAAAATCGAGATTGTATCGCCAGAATTATCGACCTGGCGGAACAGGCTTTAAAAACCTGGGAAATTACCCAAACCGAGTTTCTCTCACCCCCAGAAATCGCAGAAGCACAAGGAATTTTTCGGCGACTGACAGAAATACAAGCGTTATCCTGGGGGGGTTATCCGCAAGCAGAACGTCAGCGAATGGCGATCGCACGATCAGAAATCCCCCTCGACTCAAGCCATGTAGAAATCGCAGCGATCGACATTTCCGGGAACTTTTTATTTGATACCGCGACTCACCGGGATTTTTTGGGTTCCTTATTAGGGACGGGAATTGTCCGGGAAAAAACTGGGGATTTAATAGTGTTAGGAGAACGGGGAGCCCAGGCTATTGTGATTCCTGAATTGGTGGAATATCTGGAGATGAACCTAACCCAAGTGCGGACAGTTCCCGTTAAGGTGCAACCGATTGATTTAAGCGAGTTGAAAGTTCGAGAACCTAAGAAAAAAGCCATGACTACGGTTGAGGCTTCTTTGCGTTTAGATGCGATCGCTTCTGCGGGGTTTGGGATGTCTCGGAGTAAAATGGTCAACCTCATTGATGGCGGTGATGTGCGAGTTAATTGGAAAGAAGTTAAACAAGCCAGCATTGCTATTAAAACCGGAGATTTAATCGCTATTCGCGGGAAAGGCAGATTGGAAATTGGGGAGGTTTCTGTCACCAAAAAACAGCGCTATCGAGTCGAATTAACTAGATATAATTAACTGATAATTAAACTATGTGGCAGGTGCAACCATCCCGAAAAATTCCTGATTGGATGATAGCAGAAATCCGGCGACATCACCCTAATATTTCCGGGAAATACTTGTCTCAACTGTTACTCTCTCGGGGAATTTCTACACCGGAAAAGTTGACTAGATTTCTGGAAATTGACAGCTATCAACCCGCCAGTCCCGCTGAATTTGGGGCGGAAATGCAGCAGGCGATCGCTCGATTAACTCTCGCTTATCAGAGATGTATCAGCCACAATAACCCTGAAAAAATCGTGATTTGGGGAGACTTTGACCCAGACGGTATCACCGCGACCGCCGTTTTGTGGGAAGGGTTGCGACAGTTTTTTGGGTCCTCTGTTTCCTACACTATTCCTAACCGTTTGACCGACTCCCACGGACTAAACCAACCGGGAATTGAAACGTTGGCGGCGCAAGGTTGTAGTCTGATTATTACCTGCGATACCGGAAGCACAAACTTAGCCGAATTACAACTCGCGCAAAATTTGGGTATTGATGTCATTATCACAGACCACCATACCTTACCACCCACACGACCCCCCGTCGTGGCGATTATTAATCCCCGCAATTTACCCTCAGACCATCCCCTTTATCATCTCTCAGGAGTAGCGATCGCTTATAAGTTAGTAGAAGCATTATATATGGCTTTACCAGGCGTTTCTCAACAGCCTTTAGAGAATTTACTCGACTTAGTGGCTATTGGTTTAATTGCGGATTTGGTTGAAATTACCGGAGACTGTCGCTACTTAGCCAAACGGGGGATTCAACAACTCCAAAAACAACAGAAAAACCCCACCCGTCCGGGAGTTTCCCAATTGCTGAAATTATGCAAAAACAATGGCGATCGCCCTACGGATATATCCTTTGGTATCGGTCCGAGAATTAATGCAGTTAGTCGCATTTATGGGGACGTTAGTTGTGTGGTGGAATTACTCACCACCCGCGACACCCAACAGGCGTACAAATTAGCCTGGAATACGGAAATAGCCAACAGTCGCCGCCGAGAGTTGCAGAAAAATCTCGCCTATGATGTGCGGAAAAAGCTGCAAAAAATCGACTTATCTACTACTTATGCGATCGTCCTGAGTGACCCTCAATGGTATGTGGGATTATTAGGATTAGTCGCGGGTCAAATCGCCCAAGAATATCGTCGCCCCACTATTTTACTGACTACCGAAGGCGGTACCGAAACCGGACTAGCTAGGGGGTCAGCCAGTTCAATTCATCCTATTGACCTCTATGATTTAGTATATAGTCAACGGCATCTATTGCATAGTTTTGGGGGTCATCCTTTCGCCGCCAGCTTGAGTTTACCCATTGAGAATATCCCCATATTTAAACAAGTCATAGACCAGCAACTCCGACAACGTATGGGGGGAATATTACTCCCTCAATCTCCCATTATAGTCGATTTGGTTTGTACTGTGGCAGAATTGGGTTATAATTTATTCCAAGAACTAAAATTGCTCGAACCCTGTGGAATAGGAAATCCAGTCCCCAAGTTATTAATTAAGAATTGTTGGTTTGAGAATGTTTGGAATAAAAATATTGTGGATTTACGGGGTAAAAAAGTTAAGTATATTAAGACTACCTATCAGCTATTTGATGATTCTACGGAATCAGGTTGTGCTGGGGTTTGGTGGGGTCACTATAAAGAAGAATTACCCCCCGGTCGATATGATGCGATAGTCGAGTTGGATTTTAATACTAATAGAAGTAAGTGCGAAGTGCGATTATTAGCTGTGTGTCCAGCCTTATCAGAAACGGAGATTAACCCGCCATTAATTACTGTTGAGATAGTGGATTTTCGGAATCGTGAACATGGGGAAAGTACAGTTTTTCCTGGTGAGAATAACCCCATAGAAAGTAGTTATTTGGTGGTGAGTAATTGTCCGACCAGTTGGGAGGAATTAACAGCCAAGTTTATTGAGGCTTTCAACGCTGAGAAAAAATTGGCGATCGCCTATTCTCTCCCTCCCAGAATATCACCCCCAGAAGTGTGGGAAAAACTCACCGAAATCGCGGATAATTTAAGCCATAATCACCAAGGGATTAGTCCCCAGGAATTACGAGAAATCTTGGGAATTGGGGATATAGCTTTAAGTAGGGGTTTAGATTGTTTAAAATCCCTAGGCTACCAGATAGAATTAGCCGAGGATACCCCATCAAATAAGCAGTTATATATTACCTCCCGGACTACTGCTGACCGGGGGGATATCTGTGAAGATGACGATGATTTTGCCACCTTACTAGACATCTTTTTTATCACCATTGAAGAAGAAAAATTTACCCGCCAATATTTCTGTGAAGTTTCCCTAGAAACCATCCAGGCTACCTGTAGAATGAGTCAACTCAAATCAATTTATAGTTTCCCCGGATAGTCGCCATTGTAGCACCGAGAAGCGATCGCCTTTCCAGCCACTTCCGCCATTTTAGGGATTGATTGACAATCTTTGTACAAATTCCTGATATTCTGGGGTAGCTATTCCTTCCTGTAACTTAGCTAAAACCTGCGCCATATTACCCGATAATAGCGCATTTACATCTAACCATAAACCTGGGAAAAATGTACTTTTCAGACAACCAGAATTATCTATCTGTTGTAGCTGATAGCGTCCTTCACAGAGTACATACCAGCGAAATTCTGACCCATCAACCAGCCAGACTAAATATTCCCTTACACCATTACGGCGATAGGCGTGTAGCTTATCGTGGAGGTCTTTTGAGGCGCTACTGGCTGCAATTTCTACAATCAATTCTGGCGGTCCTTCTATATAATCATCCTCACTAATGCGCGACTGTCCCCCCGCCGCCTCTTCGATACGCAATAAAGCATCTGGTTGCGGTTCATTATCCATGTCTAGGCGAACACTTGCGTTATCCGCCACTTGAGTCTCTGGTGTAGAAGCTGCATAAACTTGTAACCAAGTGATGATTTTGGCGTGAGGGTCGGCGTGTTGTCGGACCCTAACAGGGGATGTCATATAAACGACTCCTTCCACTAATTCAGCCTTTTTTATATCCGGTAGCAAACTATAGCGCCGCTCAAATTCTATCATCGATAAGCGATCGCCATTTTCCAAAGTTGGGAGAATTGTCTGAGAACCTGATGGAGTATAATTCATAACATCACCTAACCATTAAAGTTGTAAAAGTCTATTATTTATTATAGCTATCAGCGATCGCCTTTCCAGCCACTTCCGCCATTTTAGGGATTGATTGACAATCTTTGTACAAATTCCTGATATTCTGGGGTAGCTATTCCTTCCTGTAACTTAGCTAAAACCTGCGCCATATTACCCGATAATAGCGCATTTACATCTAACCATAAACCTGGGAAAAATGTACTTTTCAGACAACCAGAATTATCTATCTGTTGTAGCTGATAGCGTCCTTCACAGAGTACATACCAGCGAAATTCTGACTCATCAACCAGCCAGACTAAATATTCCCTTACACCATTACGGCGATAGGCGTGTAGCTTATCGTGGAGGTCTTTTGAGGCGCTACTGGCTGCAATTTCTACAATCAATTCTGGCGGTCCTTCTATATAATCATCCTCACTAATGCGCGACTGTCCCCCCCCCGCCTCTTCGATACGCAATAAAGCATCTGGTTGCGGTTCATTATCCATGTCTAGGCGAACACTGGTGTTGTCACAAACCATAATGTTAGGCGTAAAACTGCGGTAAAAAACCAGCCAACCCATAACATCACTATGAGGTTTTCCGTGTTGTCGGACCCTAACAGGGGATGTCATATAAACGACTCCTTCCACTAATTCAGCCTTTTTTATGTCCGGTAGCAAACTATAGCGCCGCTCAAATTCTATCATCGATAAGCGATCGCCATTTTCCAAAGTTGGGAGAATTGTCTGAGAACCTGATGGAGTATAATTCATAACATCACCTAACCATTAAAGTCTATTATTTATTATAGCTATGATAGCCGGATAATACCGCTTCATGAATTAGCAAATAGGTAATTTACCCGATCGCACAGCGTGTATATATTCACTACCAGAATCCGGCCATCCCCGCCGATACGAGGCTTCTCCTGGCTGTCCCCAACCCAATTGTAACAACATCTCTAAGAAATGGGATTTTTCCCACTTCCAAACACAAGCCCACTCAGTCCTTTGGGCGATCGCATCTATATCAGAACCCTTAATTTTGCGGTGATTTTTCCCACCATTCAGACTCAAATATAAATCCATATTTTGCGTCACCCGATACCAGAAATCAATCAACCTATCCTTAGCCTGTTTGAGAATTGCCAAATCTTCTGGTAAAGCAATCAGTTGTTCTCCAATCATCGGATAATCTAGGCTAATTTCTGCCACTTGTATCTGTCGCCACACAATCCCAGAAACCTGATTTTCCCGTTGATATTCATGAACCGCCGCCTTAAAATCCTGATAGGCGGTAAACTTCTGAATAGCATCAGGTTTCAAAAAGTGATCAATCACCGGATTTCCCACCCCAGGGGTCGCCTTTAAATTCAGTCTTTTACCGTTTAAACAAGCCCTTTTCTCCTCTTGCAAAATGTGTAGCAGTTCCTGTGTAGTATAAACTTTGGACATGGAAACTATCCCCTAAAAGGCAGCGGGAGGCAGCCCATAACAATTAGTAATTAACTATTAATTGACTCCTCCCGGAACTCCTGATTTACTAAGCAGACTGATTATCAATCACCTGATTTTCTTGGCGTAGATAGGCTTGAATAAACCCATCCAATTCACCATTCATCACATCATTAATAGCCGTCGTTTCCTCACCAGTCCGCAAATCTTTAACCATCTGATAGGGATGAAATACATAGTTGCGGATTTGATTTCCCCAAGCCGCCTCTACCAGGTCGCCGCGAATTTCTGCGATCGCCTGCGCCCTTTGTTCCTGCGCCACGACCAATAACTTAGCTTTCAGTAAAGCCATGGCTTTTTCCCGGTTTTGTAGTTGGCTACGTTCCTGCGTACAACGAACCGCTATCCCCGTGGGAATATGAACTATGCGGACCGCCGTTTCCACCTTATTGACATTCTGACCACCCTTTCCCCCAGCGCGAGACGTGGTAATTTCCAGGTCTTTTTCCGGGATATCTAAATTTATAGCCCCTTCATCCAGAATCGGCATGATTTCCACTCCCGCGAAACTGGTCTGGCGTTTACCATTGGCGTTAAATGGGGAAATTCTGACCAGGCGATGGGTTCCTTTTTCTGCCTTTAAATAGCCATAGGCGTAGGGTCCCTCCATTTCCAAAGTAGCAGATTTAATCCCCGCCTCGTCTCCTTCCGAAATTTCCGCCAGGTGGACCTTATAGCCTTGGGCTTCCCCCCAACGGGTGTACATTCGTAATAGCATTTCCGCCCAGTCTTGGGCATCCGTACCCCCCGCCCCAGCGTTAATGGTCAAAACCGCCCCACTGCGATCGTAGGGACCCGATAGCAGTTGCTGTAACTCCCAGCGATCGATATCCCGACCGAGATGGACTACATTAGACTCAGCCTCCTGTCGTAGGGACTCATCATCCTCTAACTCTAGTAACTCTGCGATCGCCCCAGTATCTTCCAGCGTCTTTCGCCAGTCCTGCTGTTGTTGCAAAACCGATTTAAGGTCACTCAAAGTCTGGAGCGTCTTTTGTGCCTGGGTTTGATCATCCCAAAAGTTCGGTTGAGCTGCTAATTGTTCCAAGTCTTGAATTTTGGCTTCAATGGCGGGTACGTCAAAGATACTCCTGGGTTTTACCCAGGCGGTCTGCCAACAATTCGATTTCTCGTTTAATCTCTGCCACTTCCATTGCGATCGTTACACACTCAGCACAGTATCTAGCGATTATAGCGCTATTTGCTAATCAGAAACAGTCAAAAACCCGGTAATGATGTCCCACAGACTCACTACCGGGTTGGTACGCCAATATGAATATATACCTAGTGATTTTTAGTAGATGCCTATTTTTTCCTGTGGGGGTCAGTTTACAAAACCCCCTCCGAACCGAAAACCAATCTTAGAACCTGCTCCTACACAGCCTGAATGTGACAAGTGATTTGGCGAATACAATAATCAACCCTGATATCTAATCTATCGCCTAGTTTTGGAAGCTCAGTCAAGATCTAAATTGTTCCTACTAACTAACGTCTAGTTTTTGCCAGAGATCGCTTTTTGACCAACCATCATACCGCCAACGGCTACCAAACCTAACAGCATTCCCGGTTCGGGAATTTCTGTCCGGCCGCCTGGTCTGCTGCTGGGGGTGTCGAACACATACAGAGTCGCATGAGACAAGCCAGGTCTTCCTGTTTCCCAGTTTAAATTCTCTAATTGGTCGATCCCGTCAAACAGATAAGCCGCAAAACCTGGACCACCTTTGATCACAAAGGCAAAAGTGGAATCTTTGAGGCTATCATCAAAAAACGTCAGAGTCCCTTTACCTTCACTGGTGCTGGCGATGGTGAAAAAGGCGTTCTCACCAGTGCTTCTATCAACTTTGTAGTCGTCTAGTCTAAAACCATCGATTACTGTTTGACCAAACATAGATTCAATGGCAGAAACATTGTCATTTCCACCACTATCTTGGCAAATGTAAGTTAATCCCGCAAACAAATTTTCTTGGCAAGTGGCAACGTTGCGAGGTTTTTGGGCCATGGCATCCGGTGCCAAGGTGGACACTAAGCCAGCGGCTAAAACTACGGAAGTTACTATATTTAATAATTTAACTTTCATCTTGGCTCTCCAAAAATCTAGGTGGGACTAGGCTGGAAACATGGCGCTTGTTTCCCTATCTGTTCACCATTATACCCAACACCACCAGAACCGTCCTCAGTGTTTGTACTGATTTACAGGATCTTTACATAATGCTCACACTTACTTTAAGTTTCTGTTAAGTAAAGTATCCGCTATCCAATCCTATCATTTATGGATGCAATACAGTTAATAATTGACGCTAATAGATATTATCAGTTTATTTAAACTTCTTTAATTGCGGAAATTCTAGTTATCCTAACTAACTATAGTCGTATTTTCTATGATTCCCGTGAACTTAACCCCTAGAGCCTGACTCTCCACAGAACCCCGAAAAGGAGATAACCCGGCAATTAGTCTTAAAGACCATAGCACCGGGTTATTGTCCCTAGTTTTTGAAGTTGAGTAGAGATGCTAATTCATCTAGCTTTTGCGAGAGATGGCTTTTTGACCAACCATCACACCACCAATGGCTACTAAACCTAACAGGGTTCCGGGTTCAGGAACTGGTATTGGGGGAATTGGGCTATCGAACACATACAGAGTCGCGTGAGACAGACCAGGGCCACCAGTTGACCAGCTTAAATCAGTTAGTTGGCTAATACCGTCAAACAGATAAGCTGCAAAACCGTTACCACCTTTGATCACAAAGGCAAAGGTAGAATTAGCCAGTGTGGAGTCGAGGAAGTTCATGGTCCCGACACCTTCACCAGTGCTGGTGATGTCGAAAACATTTGCGATCGCGCCACTGCTGTCATCAACTTTGAAATCGGCAATTACTTCTCGTTCAAATAGCGCTGCAATGCGAGTAGCATTGTCATTTCCAGCGGGTCCACCAGATTGTTCCCGACACTCTTCAAACAAGCCACCAAAAATATTATCTTGGCAAGTGGCAGCGTTGCCAGGTCTTTGGGCCATGGCATCGGGTGCAAAGGCGGACACTAAACCAGTGGCTAAAACTGCGGCTGTGGCAATATTTAAAAATCTAACTTTCATTTCCGTCCTCCAAAAATATAAATTTAACTAAGCACTAAACACGAGGTTAGCTGTTTCAATATAGTAATTATTATACACGAGATGACCCATTCTGTCTTCAGTGTTTCTACTGATTTATAGTATATTTACATAAGGTTTAGATGGGCTTTATAACTTTAGGGAAATTAACCCAAGATGATAAAATATTGTTAGCTGTAGACAACAAGTAATTAAGAATTGACTGTTTTTGATTATATGCAATTTTTTTTTGCGGGGGAAATTTTAGTGAGAGTAGCTAGATATGGTCCAATTTTCTACCATTGAGGTGAACTTAACCCCCTCAGTTTTACATCTTCGGAGAAGGTACCCTGGATCAGAACCCCAAAGTTACCTAATCCCATGGGGTCAATTAGGGAATGTAAAGCCTCCCGCCGCCGTAATACTTGGGAAATTTTTGGGCCTTCGGAAACGGTGGCTATACGATCGCCTAATCCCAAAGCCATCATAAATAAAGCCTGTTGGGTAAAGCCGATGGTTTGGAGTCCCAGCGATCGCCCTTTTTGCTGTAAGGCGGTAAAATCTACATGGGCGGTTATATCCTGTTCACCTATATATATATAGGGGTTATTATGATGGCGATGTTGATAGTAACATTGTAGGGTTCCTTCCCGGCGGGTCGGACTATAAAGGCGATCGGCACTATAGCCATAATCAATAGTTAGCACAAATCCCCGCCGCAATTTTCTAGCCACAGTTTCTACCCACCCCAAAGCGGCTAGATTAACCTCGGTTCGGTAGCCTTCGGGGTAAGCCTCCGATAATAAATCAATACCGACTAACCGAAAATAGTCAGCTAGTTGGGGGGTGGAAAGTTCCCCGACTACTTCGGCTAATTGGTAATCGGATTTTGACCCGGTAGTGGTTAGATAAATTTCCTGTAATTGATTATTCTGGCGGGTGACTAAATGCACCGGGAAAGCGTCGATTAATTCATTGGAGAAAAAACATCCGGTAATTGAATGGTTGGCAATTTCATCTAAATCACACCAACGGATTTGGGTAAAGGGTGCGCCCAATTGCTGAAAGCGCCGCTGTTGTTCGGTTTTTAGTCGCGTGGATTTTTCGGCGATCGCATAATCTAATACCCCGACAACTTGGGGATATTGTCCTTGCAGATAGCCGATAATATCCGCAGCTAAAATTCCTTGACCCGCCCCCATTTCCACTAAGGTAAACGGTTCCGGCTTTCCCAAAATTTCCCACATTTCTACTAACTGTTCAGCTAGTAACTCGCCAAAATCTGAACCTAGGTGAGGGGAAGTGAAAAAGTCCCCCTGTGCGCCTATTTGGGGGGAGTTATGGTTATAGTAGCCCTGTTTGGGGTCATAGAGTGCCATCTCCATATACTCCGCAAAAGTAATCCGATTTTGGGGATGGTTGCCAATTCGTTGACTAATGCGATCGACCAGGGTTACAGATACCATATATCACCAAAATTTCCGCCCACAACTTCCCATTATATCATAGAAATTTTCCCCAACCTAATGATTTATATGGTAGTGGAATAATCCCCGGAATAGGGGATTTCCTCCCCAATTTCCCCTAGTCTTCTATTACCAAGATATCCCCATATTTGGGAGGCTTTATTTTTCCGTTAAACTTGATTCCCATCATAATGGTCAATGCGGTTAACCTCCCCATTGGGGTGATGCTTTAGGTCAGCGACTGTGGGGGATTAATGGGAATAGCCCCGAGGTGGCTTTGTTTTTCCAGAACTTACCCCGGAGACTGTCACCCCCAAATTGACGATTTATTAAGTTTTTACCATGGCTTCTTGATGGTGCGATCGCCCTTTTTGTCCCTACAGTTCAAAAATGTGCTATCTTGGGGTTAACTATTTGTCCAAAATATCTACAGCTAATGGGTTCGGAGATGGAAATTTTCTCGGAGGTCGGCAATGGCACTACTTTTCAATTTAAATTAAATGTGCTAGTCCGAGAACATCACCCTAGGGACAATGGTGCTAAAACTTATCAAAATTATCAGCCAAAATTAGACGATTATCCTCGGGTAAATAATCGGCGTGGTCAACATCTGATTTTGATGGTTGAGGAGAATTATTATAATCGGCAATTACTCCACCAAATTCTATCACCTCATTTTGGAATTAATGCAAGCGGTGGCTACTCAACTTAGTTTTCCCCGGCCACAGGCTGGTCTTGATCAACAACTTAAACAAGCTAATTTTAAACTAGACCGTTTGGCGCGCTTAGATGGATTAACTCAGTTGGCAAACCGTGGCAATTTTCATGAATTTTGGTGGCGGGAGTGGCGGCGTATGCACCGGTAAAAGTTGCCTTTATCCTTGATTCTGTGTGATGTCGATTACTTGAAAAAATATAACGATACTTACGGACATTTAGCGGGTGATAATTGCTTAATTAGAGTAGCTCAAGCTATCCAAGAATCAGCTATGCGTCCGGGGGATTTGGTGGCTCGTTATGGGGGGGGAAGAGTTTGCCATTATTTGATCAAATACTAACTGCGAAGGTGCTATACAAGTGGCTATGCGAATCTAGGTGGCAATTCAACAATTAAATATTCCCCTGCCTCTCTGGTGAGCGATCGCATTACTGTTAGCCAGGGTATTTCTAGCATAATTCCATCTATTAATACCTCCCCGAACTGTTAAAATCCGCAGAGTCTGCCCTATATCAAGCTCAAGAAAAAAGCCGCAATACTTATATGGTATGCAAAATGGAACGGGGCTAATTCTTAATTATTCATTAACTTTTTGATAACCACTTGCTAGTTATAGTATGATAGGATAGTATAGTTATCAATTCAGGATAAATTAACTATGGATCAAGTTGCTAATTGGGACTGGAAAAAGCTACAAAATGGGTCGGATATTCGGGGAGTCGCCATAGCAGGTGTAGCCAATGAACCAGTTAACCTAACTCCTGAAATTGCCACTATCTTAGGTAAAGCCTTCGCGAGTTGGGTCAGCCAAAAACTGGGTAAAAATACCGCAGAATTAACTATGGCGGTAGGTAGAGATAGTCGTCTATCTGGACCTGTGCTAAGTCAAGCAGTTATGGAGGGAATTATATCCACTGGGGCTCAGGTTTATGATTTGGCGATCGCCTCAACTCCCGCCATGTTTATGAGTACCGTTACCCCCGGCTGGGAATGTGATGGCGCAATTATGTTAACCGCCAGCCACCTCCCCTTTAACCGTAATGGCTTAAAGTTTTTTACCCCCCAAGGAGGCTTAGGAAAGCCGGATATTTCCGAGATTTTGGAGTTAGCGAAACTCAACGATTTTGCCAAATCTCCCACCCCTGGTTCTATTATACAACATGATTTTATTTCTGTCTATGCCGAAGGATTAGTTAATACCATTCGCCAAGGTGTCAATCATCCCACCAACTTGGAACAGCCTTTAACTGGATTAAAAATAATCGTTGATGCTGGCAATGGTGCGGGGGGATTTTATGCCGAAAAAGTCTTAAAACCCCTAGGGGCTGATACCACAGGGAGCCAATTTTTAGACCCTGATGGCACATTCCCTAATCATGTTCCCAACCCGGAAAATCAAGCGGCTATGCAGTCAATTTGTCAAGCGGTTATTGACAATAAAGCCGATTTTGGGATTATTTTTGATACCGATGTAGATCGGGGTGCAGCCGTTGATCAGTTGGGGAAAGAACTTAACCGAAATCGCCTAATTGCCTTAATTTCGGCGATAGTTTTACGAGAACATCCCGGTTCTGCGATCGTCACTGATTCCATTACTTCCGATGGCTTAACTCATTTTATCGAGCAGGAATTAAAAGGGGTTCATCATCGCTTTAAGCGCGGTTACAAAAATGTAATTAATGAAGCCATACGACTTAATGAAAGCGGACAGGAATCTTGGCTGGCGATTGAAACTTCCGGTCATGGTGCTATGAAAGAGAACTACTTTTTAGATGATGGTGCATATTTAGTTAGCAAGCTGTTAATTGAACTAGCTAAAACCCACCTAAAAGGTAAATCTCTCACCGATTTAATTGCCAATTTACAGGAACCCGCCGAGAGTGAAGAAGTGCGGATCACTATTCAAAATGATGATTTTAAATCATTAGGTAATAACGTGATTGAAAAACTCACTCAGTTTGTCTCCCAACAAACCGACTGGGAAATTGTCCCCAAAAACTACGAGGGGGTTCGGGTTTCCTGTGGGTCCCCCGACGAGGATGGCTGGTTTTTATTGCGCCTATCCCTTCATGATCCGGTTTTACCGTTAAATATTGAATCAAATGTGGTCGGTGGCGTGGCGAAAATTGCTAACCGTTTATTAGGGTTTTTCCAAGGTATCGACTCCCTAGATATCTCGACATTTTCGGGAATTAAATAACTCTGATTTCCTGCGTCAGACCTATAGTGGCTGGCGCATTCCCCCCAACCCAGAAATTAACCGGATCTAGTATAATCAAGCTATGGCATGAATTACAGCCTATCTGTGTATAGATCCATATCATCAACCTAAGGATGCTTAAATCATGACTCCAGCTAAATCGGCAAATACTGCTGTTAATTATGATATAGAAAATGAAGTTTTAGAACGCTATAAAGCCGGGGCGAAAGATGTTCAGCCTTCCCTGTGTTGTCCGACATCATATAATGGTAATTATCTGGAGATTTTGCCATCAGAAATTATTGAGAAAGACTATGGCTGTGGCGACCCCACCCAATATATTAATTCTGGGGAAGTGGTGGTAGATTTGGGGTCTGGTGCTGGCAAAAATTGCTATATTATCGCCCAAAAAGTCGGCAAAGATGGGCGAGTAATTGGGGTTGATTTTAATGATGATATGCTGGCGCTTTCCCGTAAGTATCAAGATGAAATTGCCGATAAGTTGGGCTATAAAAATACTGAGTTTGTTAAGGGAAAAATCCAGGATTTGGGGCTAAATTTGGCTATGGTGCAAACCTGGTTAAATGATAATCCTATTACCTCCATAGAAGATGTATCCCGGTTTGAGGCAATGTGCGATCGCCTCCGCCAAAACCAGCCTTTAATCCCTGATGCAACTGTGGATGTAGTCGTGTCTAACTGCGTGCTTAACCTAGTTAAATCTCAGGATAAAGTGAAACTATTTACGGAGATTTACCGAGTCTTAAAAGTCGGAGGAAGGGCGGTTATTTCTGATATTGTGTGTGACGAACCCCCCACCGAAACAATTATCAACGACCCCGAATTGTGGAGTGGTTGCATTGCTGGCGCTTTTCAAGAACACGAATTTTTACAAATGTTTGAAAATGCCGGATTTTATGGGGTCGAAATCTTAACCCGTCAGACCGAACCTTGGCAGGTAATTGATGGCATTGAATTTCGGTCTGTCACAGTTTGCGCCTACAAAGGGAAAGAAGGTCCTTGTTTAGAACGCCATCAAGCAGTAATTTATAAAGGACCTTGGAAACAGGTAGTTGATGATGATGGTCATACCCTTTATCGAGGTCAACCTATGGCAGTTTGTGATAAAACCTTTAACATCTATACTAGGAGTCCCTACAGTGACGATATTATCCCCATTCCTCCCTATCAAAATATTGATCTAAAGGATGCTAAAGAATTTGATTGTCGGCAAAATGCCATCCGCGACCCTAAACTAACTAAAGGTGAGAATTACCACGTCACTAATATTAATAACGACGAGTCTTGTTGTTCTCCATCAAGTTGTTGTTAGGGTCTGATTATCAGCTATTTGATTAGAGAAACTCCCATACTACTACGCGATCGCGTCCTTGGTTTTTTGCCAGATATAAAGCATCATCAGCCAGTCTCAGTAAATCATCTAAAGTTTGGGCGTGTTCTGGGAAACTAGCCACCCCAAAAGAAGCCGTAATTTGACCGAGATCTCGGTTGTGGTGTTGCCGTTTTAATCCGCGAATTCCCTCACATAAAAACTGGGCGCGATCGCTCGCTATTTCTAGGGTAGTGTCTGGCAAAATTAACGTCATTTCTTCCCCCCCATAACGGCAAGCCGTATCAGAACTTCTGATATTTGTTTGGATGAAATGAGCAATTTCTTGCAAAACTAAGTCCCCAGCTTCATGACCAAACGTATCATTGAAGTGTTTAAAATGGTCAATATCTATCATGATAATACATAAGGGTTGATTTTTGCGGTGAGCCTTGGCTAAGGCTTGATTGAGCGTTTCTTGCAGATAGCGACGGTTAAAGAGTCCAGTCAAAGGATCTCGGATACTTTCTAGGCGTAATTGTTCCTGAAGTTTCAAGTTGAATAAAGCCAAAGATAACTGATCAGCAACAGTGCGCCCTAGTTGTTCGGAAGACTCCATATTAACTAAAGACGATTCAGTAATCATGTATAATAATCCCCAAATTTTGGTTTTGGCAATTAGGGGAATACATAAAGAATGTTTAGGTAGCAGTTCAGAATTTATATGATTACAAAATAAACCCGATTGCTGGTCACTGGCGGTATGAATTTTTCCCCTTCGTAACGTCCAACAATCTTTGAAAGGAAATTTTATCTCCTGATGTGGGAGTTCACCAAATGTAGAAACCGCTTCTAAATCCGATTCCGGGCTATCAGGATCTATTACCAATACCGCCCCAGCAAAATCGGGAAAAAGCTGTTTCAGAAATTCCGAAATCGCCCCATATCCCTCCTCAACTGCATCGCAGGCTTGCAGAAATTCAATCATTTTTCGGACAATTTCCATTTCCCGATTTTTTTGCTTGAGATGCTGATAAGTAGTGTGTAATATTTCTTCGGTTTGTTTGCGATCGGTGAAATCTGTCGCCGTCCCTAAAATTTCTTGAACCCGTCCATCTGAATGGCGACTAAAAACGAGATCCCGACTCAGTAACCAACGCCATTCTCCATTTGCTTTTTGAACGCGATATTCTACGGTATATATTTGACCATCTTGTGCTTTGGACATATCTTGAAAGTGTTTTTCGACGATGGGTAAATCTTCAGGATGGATAATTTCATAGAGTAAAGTGCCTCCGGTTTCTTGAATTTGTTGGTAGGTGTATCCGAGGATATCTTGAATATTGCGATTGATATAAACATTGCGCTTTTTGATGATGTCGAATATATACAAAATATTGGGGATATAATCAGTAACTTTCTGAATAAATGTTTTACTGTTTTGGAGTTGTTCAAGCATGAGTTTTCGGGAGGTAATATCTTCGGCAATTCCCGCCCAACGATAGATTTTTCCTGATTTATCAGTGACTGGAAAAACCCGCGCTGCTACCCATCTAATTGTACTATCAGGGCGAATAATTCTGTATTCCTCATCAAAAACCAACTTATCCTGAAACTGGCGCTGATATGCTTCTATCACCCGCTGTAGATCTTCTGGATGTACAGAATTAATCCAATGTTGAGGGTTTTCGTAGAGACTGGCGCAACTTTGCCCCCAAATTTTCTCGTAGGCAGGATTAATATACAGAATTGTTTGACCATCAAAAGATGTCATAAAAAACACTTCTCGCACTGTTTCAGCAATTTGACGGAATTTTTCCTCGCTTTCTTGGAGGGCAATTTCTGTCTCTTTCTTGTCAGTAATATTAATCATAACTCCCTGGAGGAATGTGGGGTTGCCTTGGTCATCGAGGACAACTTGGCCGTTATCACGCACCCAGACCACATTTCCCGATCGCGAAAACATCCGATATTCAACACTAAAGCCTTGATTTTCTTCGATACCTTGACGGATTTCCTCCAACAGGCGATCGCGATCTTCTGGATGCACTAACTCCAGCCAATCCTTACTATTTTTTAACCACTCACTGGCTGAAATACCCAGCAAACGCTCAATTTGAGGACTAATATAAAGTATGCTCAATTTGTCATCTAAATTAGCCGTATAGGTAGCCGCTGGCATTTGTTCAATCAGACGGCGATATTTAGCCTCAGAAGCACTTAAAGCCATCTCTGCTTGTCTTTTTTCGGTGATATCAATTACCGAGCCAAATAAGCGTAATGGTTGCCATTCTGCATCATGTTCAACCCCTCCCATACCTTGAATATAACGAATTTCTCCACTGGGACGAACCAGACGATATTCTGTATAAAAAGGTTCTCCCAAGGTTAACGATCGCTCCGTATCTTCCGCGTGGCGATCGCGATCATCCGGGTGCATTTTTTCTCGTAATTCTGCTAAAGTAGGTTCCCCTTGGGTCGGGTCCATGCCATAAATCCGGAACACCTCTTCTGACCAAGTAATTTTACCCGAACTTACATTATATTCCCAAGTGCCAATCCCAGCTATTTTTTGAGAGTTGAGCAAATCTTGAGTAATTTTATATAATTGATATTCGGTTTTTTTGGCTTGGGTAATATCCTCAGCAATGTAGCAAAACCTCAACTTGTCTAAGCCGGAATTTAGGATAGGCGAAACCGTAACCGATAAGTGATGTTCCCCATCATTTAGGGTGTGAATATACTCAAATTTAATCGGTTTCCCAAGCTGTTGACTTTCCCGATAATGTTGACACCATAACTCAATAATTGAGGCGGGTACACCCATTTCACTACACCGGGCATTTTTCAGAGCTTCAGGACTCACACCCCAAAATTCAGCCGTTGCATTATTACTAAAAATGTGGATAATATCCCCATCTAGGAGTTCTACTACACCCATCATCATGCTGGTGCTATTATAGAAACTATACAAGATCGCCTCTCGTTCCGCTGCTGCTATTTCTGCTTGTTTGCGATCGCTAATATCAAAACCATAGCCCACCACTTCTCTGGGTTTTCCCGCCGCATCTAATACTAACCTTAGATGTTCTTGCATCCAGCGATAACTACCATCCCCATGGCGAAAACGATATTCATAAAAAGATGTCCCCTTCGTCAAAACCTCACGAACTTTAGACCAGGCAAAATCTCGGTCTTCTGGATGAACTCTCTCTTCCCAAAACTCGACACTTTCTTGGAATTCTTTTTGAGTATATCCCAGGACATTTGGCACATTACTACTAATGAATGTCACCCGCAGAGTTTCCGGGTCACAGCTATAGATAATTGCCAAACTTGAATTAAGTAAATCATTCAATCTTTCTTGAGAAAAGATTAGCTGTTTTTGAATCTGATTTACCTGATTAATTTCCAGTTCTAGTTGATGTTTACTCTCCGCAATTTCAGAGGTTTTTGACTCTACTTGTTCTTCCAGGGATGATGCTAATTGGCGATAGGCTTCCTTCTGGGATTCTAACTCAATTCCTGACCGTCTCCGTTCGGTAATATCTTCTCCCGTGCCGATAATATATTCCACTTGCCCATCATCATCACATAAAATTGTATTAGACCAGGCAATTAAACGGCGATCGCCTGTTTTCGTCACCCAATAATTTTCATGATAACTGGGAAAATTCCCCGCTGTTAAATCCGCAAACCCCTTTTTTACGCTGTTCACTTCTTCAGGAACTAATAAAATCTCCCAAAACGGTCGATCTTGAACTTCTTGCCCAGAATATCCCGTAATTTTCACACAGGCTTGATTAAATTTGACGATGTAACCTTGGGTATTTAAAACCACAATTAAAGCCGGAACCGTATCTAAGATAGCCTCGGTAAAATCTCGCTGTTTTTGCAGTTCTTCGCGAGTCTGATGGTGGTCATTTTGCATCTGTTTGATCCGTTCACCTTGTAATTTATTAACCTGCTGTTGTAGGGCTTCAATGGTATTATAAAGTTCCAGGGGATTAAGAGTTTGCAGTAAACTGGTTTGAGTCAAAATACCCACTAATTGCTGTTGTTCATCACACACCACTAACCGACGGACTCCCCGTTGCTGCATTTGTTCATGGGCTACCCATAAATTTTCTGTGGGGTGCAAACACCATAGGGGGCTACTCATAATGTCAGCCGCCATCATCCGATCAAAATTAAGATCCAGGGCTGAACACTTGACAATATATCTTTCTGTGACTATTCCCACAGGATGGCACAGGAAACTATCCCCGATTTTGGGTTCAGCAATGACCACACAACTAACCCGATATTCCGCCATCAATTGAGCCAGATGTAAAATAGAAGCGTTAGGGGTAGCATGGATCACGTCTCGCGTCATGGCTTCGGCGACTTGACGTAATTTGAACAAATCCCCTGGTTGCAAACACTCGCGCAGGGTTTGTGTGGAAATTAATCCCACCAGCTCACCAGTTTTCGACAAAACCGGAAGATGGCGAATCTGATGTTGACGCATCAGGGTAATAGCAGTAAAAATGTCTTGATGGGGTTCTATTGATAGGGTGACTAGATCGCGAGTCATCACCGCCGCTAAGGTTAAATGGTCAAAGCTGCGATATTGGGTAGCCAGGCGCACGAGATCCCTTTCCGTAATTAAACCGACCAGTTTTCCCTGTTCTACGGCCAGGACGCAACTTTTCCGGTGTGGCTGGGTTTCCCTGTCAGAGTCACTTTTTGGCTGTGGGCTGATCATGGAGATGACCCCCATTAAGGGAGTTTCAGGAGAAGCCGTCAGTGGGTGTCGATCAATTGCCTTATATAACGGCAAATTCGAGAACAGTAGATCTTGGCTAATCATTAGCTTAGTTAGGAGATGGTGAATAGGGATTGATTCTGTGGCACTGGCATCAAATACATTATCCCATGGGCGAATAGCCGGAAACAAAACTAAGAAAGCCGAGGGTGTGATAGCTATTCTAGGTAACACAACCAGACTATGTGGGTGGCTGTTGGCAATTAGAGGTAGGATTGTAGTTAGGTTATTTTGACAGTCTTTTTATGAAATACTTTGTTTCTCGCCTGGTTGCCCTACTGATGGTCGTTACCGTTGCCCTGGTGGGCTGTGGTAACTCACCCGATGGTCTAACAGGAAATTATAGCCAGGATACCTTAGCAGTTGTGAATAGTTTGAGAACTGCGATCGCTTTACCGGAAGATGCCCCAGAAAAGGCCGCCGCCCAGGCGGAAGCCCGGACCCTGATTAATAGTTTCGCTTCCCGCTACCGTCGAGACCCAGCGGTTTCTACTTCCAGTTCCTTTACTACTATGCGGACTGCCTTAAATGCCCTAGCAGGTCATTACAGTTCCTACCCTAACCGTCCCGTTCCTGATAAACTCAAGCAAAGACTAGAACAGGAGTTTAAACAAGTAGAAGCGGCTGTGAAACGGGGCGCTTAACTCCCGCTAACCTGATGGGGAAATTAACCGAGGCAACTCAATCTGATCTGTAATGATTAAGAGTTGCTTTTATGTGGTATATGTGCTATGGCTAAATCACCGATCGCCTTAAATTGGCTTCACCGTCTGCTGAGTCTCTATAAACCCATGTTAGGGGCTATATTATTAAGCCTGTTGGCCACTAGCCCAGGGCGATCGCAAACCATAGCCTTTTGTCGCCTCTCCCCAGAGGCGATCGCCTCTAAAGAAAGCCTGCGCCAAAGCGCTCTATCGGGGGATAGCAACGCCCAACAGCAATATAACCAGATCCTGATTCAACACGCCCAAGCTGTATATCGCTGTCGTCAGCAAAGCCGCCCCCAAAATCAGGCCTTATGGTTAAGACTATATAGCTGTGATGCCCAACCCGGAGCCATCGAAAAGCTGTTAGATGACATCATCAACAAAGGCTATAACCAAGTTTACCTAGAAGTATTTTATGACGGTCAGGTGTTACTTCCCGCCGCCAATAACCCCACCCCTTGGCCGTCAGTGATGCGATCGCCCGGCTTGGAACAAGTAGACCTCCTCGCGCAAACCATCGAAAAAGGCAGACAACGGGGGCTACAGGTTTACGCCTGGATGTTTATGCTCAACTTTGGTTATACCTACACCCTACTACCTAACCGCGCCGGAGTCCTTGCGGTCAATGGTAGTGGGGAAACCACCGTCACCGCGAATTTAGACGAGCACCGCCAGCAACGATTTTGGGGAAAGCTACATCAATCAGGGTTTCGTTGACCCCTATAATCCCACCGCACGACAAGATTTTAATACCCTCCTGAATGCCGTCCTTAGCCGTCGCCCCAGTGGTGTTCTGTTTGACTATGTTCGCTATCCCAGGGGTTTGGGACCTCAATCAGTAGCCAGCCGGGTTAAGGATTTATGGATTTATGGGGATGCTTCCCTGTCCGCCTTGCTGCAACGAGCCAACAACGACCGGGGACGGGAACTGCTACAACGCTATGTTAGCCAGGGTTTTGTCACCGAAAATGATGTTAATCAGATCAATCAAAAGTATCCTGAGCCAACGGAGCCAACACCAGCAGAGCCACAGGAACCACAGCCACAGGAACCACAGCCACAAGAAAAACCACCCCTGTGGCATGATGAAACCGCCCTCCCCGCTCTCAGTGGCATTCCCAGCCTGGGAAATACCTTTAATCAACAATTGTGGCGGTTGAGTGTGGCTCACGCCCAACAGGGGATTCTGGACTTTTTAAATATGTTTAGCCAGCCAGTACAATCACGCGGCATTCCGGCTGGGGCGGTGTTTTTCCCGGAGGCTAACCGTCGCGTTGGGGAACAGGGTTTTGATTCCCGGCTGCAACCTTGGGATCGGTTCCCTAGTGCGATCGAATGGCATCCCATGGCCTATGGAGTTTGTGGCACCACAAGCTGTATAGTTGAACAAGTGGAAACTGTTGCTAACCAAGCCCAACCGGGAACTAAAATTATCCCAGCGATCGCTGGAGACTGGGGCAAATCCATTAAAAACCGCCCCCCCCTAGAACATCAGATGCGCGACATTATCAATGCTATTCCCCAAATTCAGTCAATCAGCCATTATTCCTACGATTGGCAAGAACCACAACTTACACGCGATCGTCAATCATGTCGGTAATCGGCAAAACCTTTAAACTAGAAGATGATGCTTTCCAGCCTCTTCTATACTGTCGTTCATAACTAAGGAGTTATAACTTTGAAAAGCGCACAACCCCAACAGGGTTTACCAGCCATTGTTCTGGGAATTATCGTCGCACTGGCTATTCTGATTGGGCTTAATTCTTTTGTAATTATTAATCCTGGTCAAGCCGCCGTGTTAAGTATTCTCGGAAAGGCCCAGGATGGCGCACTACTAGAGGGGTTACACTTTAAGCCTCCCATAATTTCCGCCGTCGATATTTATGATGTCACTGTCCAGAAGTTTGAAGTTCCCGCCCAAAGTTCCACCAAGGATCTACAGCAACTTTCCGCTAGTTTTGCCATCAACTTCCGCCTTGACCCCGTAAATGTCGTGCAAGTCCGCCGGGAACAAGGTACTCTACAAAATGTGGTATCTAAAATTGTCGCGCCCCAAACTCAGGAATCTTTTAAAATTGCCGCTGCTAAACGTACCATTGAGGAAGCCATTACTCAACGGGAGGAACTGAAAGCAGATTTTGACGAGGCTCTGGTGTCACGATTAGATAAATATGGCATTATTGTTTTAGATACCAGTGTTGTCGATCTGACTTTCTCCCCTGAATTTGCTCGCGCCGTTGAAGAAAAACAAATCGCTGAACAACGGGCGCGGCGGGCTGTCTATGTCGCTAAAGAAGCTGAACAACAAGCCCAAGCCGACATTAACCGCGCTAAGGGTCGGGCGGAAGCTCAACGCTTATTAGCCGAAACTCTCAAGGCTCAAGGTGGTGAGTTGGTACTGCAAAAAGAGGCGATCGAGGCTTGGCGACAAGGGGGTTCTCAAATGCCTAAAGTCCTGATTTTGGGTGATTCTAAAAGTAAGGTTCCCTTCTTATTTAACGTCGGCGACCTAACTAAATCCTAATCATTGTCACCCAGTTGTTATTTCCTAGTAGGGGCATCCGCCCCTATTTAAACTATTAATATTTGCCAATAAAGCCCTTAGCTAAAAGATGAATATATTAACTCTACAATCAGTTCAAAAAGACTTCGGGACTAAAGAAATTCTTAGGGATGCTAACCTGAATTTAGGAGTTATGGATAAAGTGGGTTTAATTGGAACTAATGGTTCTGGAAAATCCACCCTACTAAAAATGATTGTAGGTAGCGAACATATTGATGGCGGTCAACTCTGGGTTAACCCGAAAATTAAACTAATATATTTGCCGCAACAACCAGAACTTGATGAAAATAACACCGTTTTAGAACAGGTTTTTGCTGATAGTGGTGATAAACTGCATCTGATTCAGGAATATGAGGAACTTTCCTTAAAAATTGCTAAATTTCCCGATGATGAAAGCCTCATGACTCGCTTTTCCGAAATTATGCAGCGCATGGATGCTAGTAATGCTTGGGAGTTGGAAACTCAGGCAAAAATTATTTTAACTAAATTGGGAATCGAGGATTTTGATGCCAAAATTGGCAGCCTTTCGGGAGGATATCGCAAACGTATTGCTTTGGCGGCGGCGCTATTGCGAGAACCAGATGTTTTATTAATGGATGAACCGACTAACCATCTTGATGCTATGTCTGTGGAATGGTTACAGGATTATTTGAATAGTTATCGGGGCGCTTTGTTTTTAATTACTCACGATCGCTATTTTTTAGATAGGGTCACTAACCGCATTATTGAAATCGATCGCGGTGATTTATATACCTACTCCGGCAATTATTCCTATTACTTGGAAAAAAAAGCCGAAATGGAAGATGTAGCCGTCAGCCAACAACATAAACATAAAGGAGTTTTGCGCCGAGAATTAGAATGGTTAAAGCGAGGACCCAAAGCCAGAAGCACTAAGCAAAAAGCCCGGATTCAACGCATTGAAGAAATGCAGGATGTTGAGTTTAAATCAACCCTCGGCAAAGTCGAAATTTCTACCCCCGGTCGCCGCATAGGTAAGAAGGTAATTGAGTTAAAGGATATTGCGAAATCCTATGATGACAAAACTTTAATTAAAGATTTTACCTATACATTTAACCCCCAAGACCGCGTGGGAATTATTGGCAGTAATGGAGTCGGAAAATCTACCCTTTTAGATTTAATTACGGGTCGGGTTGAACCGGACTCGGGAACTGTGGAAATTGGCAGCACTATTCATATTGGCTATTTTGACCAACATTGTGATAACCTGCTGGAAGCGATGAATGAAAATCAGCGGGTTATTGATTATTTAAAAGAGGTCGCAGAATATGTGACTACCGCTGACGGAACCCAAATTACCGCTTCCCAAATGTTGGAGAGGTTTCTATTTCCTCCCGCCCAACAATATGCTCCCTTAAATAAGCTATCTGGCGGCGAAAAACGGCGTTTGTTTCTGTTACGGGTATTAATGGAAGCACCCAATGTTCTGATTTTAGATGAACCGACTAATGATTTAGATGTGCAGACTCTTTCGGTGTTGGAAGAGTATTTAGAGGAGTTTAATGGATGCGCGATCGTGGTGTCTCACGATCGCTATTTTTTAGATCGCACCGTCGATATGATTTTCGCCTTTGAGTCTCAGGGAGTCCTCCGTCAATATCCCGGTAATTATTCGGTTTATTTGGACTATAAACAAGCGGAAGAAGTCGCCAAAGCACAGTCACAGCAAATGCAGGTCGAGGCTACCCCCAGCCAACCAGAACCGGAAAAATCCCCCCGCTATTCCTGGGGGAAAGACGGGCGGCGCAAACTTTCCTCTAAGGAAAAGCGAGAGTATGAAAACCTGGAAAAAGAAATCGCTAAGTTAGAGGAGAAAAAACAGCAGTTAGAGGCGGAACTTTACCAAGCCTCATCAACTTCTGTCAGTCGGGTGCAGGAGTTACATCAGCAAGTTGAGTCCTTGACAGTGGAAATTGATCAGGCGACAGAAAGATGGATGGAGTTGGCAGAAATTGCCAGTTCATCTTAGAATATGGGAGGGGGTCTAGGCTTGCACAATCACCATTTCACCGTAGCATCTTTAGCAAGAAAGCAGAAGTTATCATGGCTAAGTTAGACCCGCTTCCCGAAATTCTTGATGCCCTAGCCCGGTCAATGGAAAAGCAATTCCAGGGGGGACTCTGTTCGATTTTACTATGCGATCGCCACGGGAAACTACACCACGGCGCAGCCCCTAATTTGCCCAAGGCTTACTCCCAGGCTTTAGATGGGATGATCATTGGTCCCGAAGCTGGTTCCTGTGGAAAAGCTGCTTTTTGTCGGGATATTGTCATCGTTGCTGATATTGCGACAGACCCCCTATGGCAAAACTTCAGACATTTAGCCCTAGAACATCAATTGCGTGCTTGTTGGTCGGCTCCGGCGATCGGTAGTGATCAGCAAGTTTTAGGAACTTTTGCGGTTTATTTCAAGACCTGTCGCACTCCCCAAAATCAAGACTTAGAAATTCTCAGCCTTAGCGCCCATATTGCCTCCATTGCTATTGAACGCGATCGGACTACCCAAGCCTTAGCCGACTTAAATCAACAGTTAGAAGTGCGGGTAGAAGAACGTACCGCCGCCCTCAGAGAAAGTGAAGCTAAGTTAGAAGCAATGCTTAATTTTGCTCCGGCGGTAATTTATGTCAAAGACTTACAAGGACGACATACCTTTGTTAACAGGGCATTTCTGAAATTATTTAACTGTACTCTAGCAGATATCATTGGCAAAGTTAACCATGATTTTTACCCACCCGAAGTCGCTGATGTTTTTGAAAAAAATGACCGCATAGTAATTGAATCTTGTCACTTCCATCAGCTCGAGGAAGAGGTGACCATCCATGACCAAAATTATACTTTCCTCTCCCATAAGTTTATCCTGTTTGACCAAAATCAGCAACCCTACGCCCTCTGTGGTATTTCCAATGATATTACCCAGCGCAAGGCTTTCTACAATGCCCTCCAACGCAGTCAAGAACAACTCAAGGCAACTTTGCAAGCCATTCCCGACCTAGTATTTAGACTGAACAGCCAAGGGGAATATCTGGCTATTTATCCATCCGAATATGTCGGAAATTTAGTGGACATCAAATTAGCCATTGGTCACTCAATCAAGGAACTATTACCCCCCCCTATTGCGGCGAAATATAGTCAGGTTACGCAAACAGCCCTAGCCACTAACACCCTACAAACCTATGAACAAGATGTAGTGATTGATGGGGTTTTGCGTCATGAAGAAGTCCGGGTGGCTCCCTGTGGTGACCATGAGGTAGTTTTTGTCATTCGGGATATTAGCGAACAGCAAGCAGCACTCCGTGAACGCCAAAAAGCCGCCGCCACTATCAGGAAAAGTGAGGACAGATTTGCACGCATTGCCAATAATATGCCGGGGGTTTTATATCAATATGTTTTGCATCCTGATGGCTCCCATAATTTTATCTATATTAGTGAACGCTGCCAACAAATTTTTGGTTTAGATGCTGATACAATCACCAGAGATGCTAATGAGTTATTCAGACTTTTTGAGTCGGAAGATTTTATCTCTCTTAAATCCTCAATTTTGCTATCTGCAAGCACCTTAAACACCTGGTCTTGGGAAGGAAAATTGATTACCCCATTTGGTGAAAAAAAATGGATACAGGGTATTTCTCAACCGGAACAACAACCTAATGGCGATATTCTTTGGGATGGGGTAGTGGTAGACATCAGTGAACGTAAATTGATGGAAATCAAATTACAAAAAACTGTAGCCGAGTTAGACCGGGCTACCCGCCTTAAAGATGAGTTTCTGGCAAATATGAGCCATGAACTGCGTACCCCTCTTAATGGGATTTTGGGGATGTCGGAAGCGTTAAAACAAGGCATATTAGGGACATTGAACCCTAATCAACATCATGCGATCGCGATGATTGAAAAAAGTGGTAAACACTTACTAGAATTAATTAGCGATATTCTGGATCTGTCCAAAATAGAGGCGGGGAAACTCGAACTATATCTAACGGAAGTATCAGTGCAGGAACTATGTAACTCTAGTTTAACTTTAGTCAATCACTTGGCATTTACCAAACAAATTAATATAGAGAGTAACATACCCCAGCAATTACAAAAAACTTTCATCAAAGTAGATAATCGGCGGCTGCGTCAAGTCCTGATTAACTTGCTAAGTAATGCGGTAAAATTTACCCATAAAGCTGGTAAAATTAACTTAAATGTTGGCATAAAACCATCTACAAATCTGGCTATTTCAACCCCTCAGTCTATCTATTTTTCCGTCGTAGATAATGGGATTGGTATTGCTACCGATGATTTAGATAAACTGTTTTTACCTTTCACCCAAATTGATAGTAGTCTGAATCGTCAATATAGTGGTACTGGACTGGGATTAGCTTTGGTTAAACAAATCATAGAATTACATGGCGGTTGTGTTGAGGTGAGCAGTCAACTGGGTAAAGGTAGCTGCTTTACAGTTTATTTACCCTATAATGAAACCTCAAATAATATGAGCAACTTACCCGATAGTTATAGATGGGAATTGCCTAGTTATTTGAATGTAATAAATCCTCAGTCTCCATTAATTATGCTGGCGGTAGAGAAGGAGGCTCATTTGATTACACTGTCTAGTTATCTGGAAGCTAAAGGCTATAGTTTATTGATAGCCAGAAATGGACAGGAGGCGATCGCATTAATCGAATCCCAATCTCCCCAATTAGTTGTAATTGATATTCAAATACCTGTGCTTGAGGGTTTAGCAGCCATTAAATATATTCGCCAAAATCTCAAGTTAACTAACTTGCCAATTATTGCCTTAACTGCTGTAGAAACCACTGGCGAACCGGAAAAATTACGAGAAGCGGGAGCCAATGAATATCTAACTCAACCGATTAAATTAAAACATTTATCTAACCTAATTCATAACCTTTTAAACCCCTAACCTTGTCCCTATAGTCCCACCCATCATCAAAGCCAGTCCCGTTAACTATCGCCCCTCAATTATAGCAATAAATGTGGTCGGTTAGATGTTGTTGTCAGAGGCGATCGCCTTTTTATATTGACTGAAAAGTGCGATCGCTTTTGGGAGTCAGGGAACCTCGGCTAAAGCGGCTTTAACTACTTCCACCCCAGCACCGGGAAGGTGTGCGTTTTCGCTTAAATATCGCTTCCAGGCTTTAGTCCCTGGTTGTCCAGCGAAAAGTTGTAGGATATGGCGGACAACGCTGTTAAGTCGCCCTCCCTGACTTAACCAATTTTCGATATAGGGAAGCATTTGTTCTACTACTTGATGACGGGTGGGTGGGTTGATATTTTCGCCGTAAATTTCTCGGTCAGCGATCGCAAATAAATAGGGATTATCATAGGCGGCGCGACCAATCATTACCGCATCAACTTTTGTGAGTTGTTGTTTCACCTGTTCAAGGGTAGTAAATCCTCCATTAATTTCAATTGTCAAATCGGGAAATTCTGCCTTGAGACGGTGAACATCTCCATAACGCAGGGGGGGTATATTTCGGTTATCTTTGGGGCTTAATCCTTGTAGCCATGCTTTGCGCGCGTGAACAGTAAAACGCTGACACCCAGAGGCGGCGACCACCCGCACAAATGCGGCCATATCTTCATAGCGATCGTGATTATCGATACCAATACGATGCTTAACTGTTACCGGAATATTAACGGCTTTTTTCATGGCTGAGATGGCTTGAGCAACTCTTTCCGGTTCCGCCATTAAACAAGCGCCAAAGTTACCATTTTGCACCCGCGCACTCGGACAACCTACGTTGAGGTTAATCTCATCATAACCCCAATCTTCGGCGATTTTAGCACAGGTCGCCAGTTCATTAGGATCATCTCCCCCAACCTGTAAGGCGAGGGGTTTTTCTTCTGGTGAAAAGTCCAGTAATTTGTGGTGATCGCCGTTAATAATTGCAGCACTTGTCACCATTTCTGTATACAGTAGGGGACGGCGGGTAATTTGTCGCATGAAGTAACGAAAATGGCGATCGGTCCTATCCATCATGGGTGCAATACTCAGGATATGACTTTGATAATTGTCCTCACTTAACCTCAGTTGTGGACTGATAGCTGTCATGTTTAAAATCATAGACTATACTATAATTAGAGTATCTAAGACTATCTAATAATAGTATACCATGACTAATTTTTATGGCAATCTTTCCCCCCAACCATTCCGCCCAAATATCTGATCAATACTCACCAACTGCTCAATGTTCAGCCCGGATTAACTCATCACTCTGCGCCATATCTTCCCCCATGACATCATCGATATTAATCAACCCGTGATTAGGCAAAAAATTACAGGTAAAACTTGATATAATTAGTGGGCTTACTGATTACTTACTGAGTCCATAATTAACCATGCTAGAACCAGGGACATTACTGTTAAAACTTCAACAGCAAACCGCACGGGCTTTAGAGGTCGGTGCATTACAGCCTATTAGCACCCATTATCAGCTCATTGAACAGGCGGAAATCCCTTTTTTGGTCAGGGTGATAGATAATCTACAACGCAAGGCTACAGTCCAGGAAAAGCAGGAAAAAACCCAGACCGCCACCGGGGTAGAATTTAATCCTTTTTTACCTTATGACCCTGATTTATTTGTCGAGAATTTATCAGCTACTCATGTGGGTTTACTTAATAAGTTTAATGTCGTTGATTATCATCTGTTGATAGTAACGCGGGATTTTCAAGAACAGGATAGTTTACTAACCTTAGAAGATTTTGAGGCTATGTGGCTGGCTTTGACCGAAATTGACGGTTTAGCCTTCTATAATGGTGGTCGAGAGGCGGGGGCTAGTCAACGCCATAAACACCTTCAACTTGTGCCGTTTCCCCTAATTCCTAATGGTTTAAATGTACCGATTGAAAAGGCGATCGCATCTAGTATTTTTTCCGGTTCAATCGGTAAAATACCCCCCTTTGAGTTTCGCCATACTTTATCATTATTTGAACCCGGTTTAGTCAATGATTATAAATTAGCCGCCCAAGTAACTTTGGCAGAGTATTTAAAATCCTTGGATTTCCTGAAAATCTCAATTAATGATAATGGGAAACCCGCCACACATTATAACTTATTGGCGACTCGAAATTGGCTGTTAATTATACCGCGATCGCAAGAAAGTTGGGACGACATATCCGTTAATTCTTTAGGGTTTGCGGGGGCGCTACTGGTTCGTAATCATCAACAATTGGCACAACTAAAGCAACAACAACCCTTAACTATTCTCAAGTCTGTGGCTTTCCCTATTTAAGCTACAGATAGCGCCTGTTTAATGCGTTGAACAAATGATGCAGGCATTCCCGCCACCCATTTTTCTCGGATGATACCATCTTCCACTATTACAGCGGTGGGGACAGTATCAATTTTTAGGCGATCGTATGCTACGCTATCTAAAGCGACCACCGAAAAATTGAGTTGATAACTATCAACAAACCACCGCATTTCATCATAATTAGTAAACGCGACAACCCCTAAAACATCAGGCAATTCCGGGCAATCATGGACAATTTTTAACACCTGTAACCAGTCCTTGCACTGAGGACAGCGGGGACTCATAAAAACGATTAATTTTGAACCCAAACTGAGGTCTAAATCTACTGCTTCTCCTAACCATTGATTTTGCCAGGGTCGGTTAGCTTGAATCGGCGCTAAATCAAGGAATGGATAGCCATGAATATCTAAATAGGCTAGGGAAGCTGAGGCGGCTGTATAGCTAACTAAAAACGTCGCTATAACAATCATCCACCGCCATAAAATAGTCCCTGTGTTATAGTTGCCAATTAAACCTACACCTAGGAAAATAATATATAATAAATTCAGCAGTAAACTTTGATTGGGGGTGATTTTTAGCCAGCCATTATAACAGCCACAATCTTCCGTTTTTCCCGTCGATGTACTCCCATAAGTTAACCACGACAGACCCATTAAAATTATGATACTAAACGGGATCATAATGGCGGGTGTCGCCCCGAAAATTAACGCGGTTCCTATGGTCGCTTCAACAGCTATAAAAGTGATGGTTATCGGTTCAATTAACCCAGAAGTAAATAGCCTCAGTTGGGCGATGTGTTGGGCGAATTTCCAAGGTTCAATAATTTTGGCGATCGCTGTTAGTAAAAATACACTTCCGACAAATACAATACCAAAATTAGCTAATGTTGCGGATATCATAGTTAAATCATGGTTAAGCGTTAATCACAGGGGTTGGGCTTCCTACAGGTTATCCCCGAATCAACTAGAGACCCAGGGAAACCTATATACACTGGGGAAAGGACATCTGACAATTATGTGATAAAACTTTGCATTGTTCAAGATTTAACCTTCCCATATCTATGATATCATTGTTTATCTTCAATAGTAGCTTTACCTCATTTTGGTATCCCCAACTGAGGCGATCGCTTGCTTATTTGGGAGGGACACAAAATCTATAGCAATTCCTGATTGATCTACATCTAAACTCCCCTTACCCTATTGGGGAGAGGGGTTAGCAGTGAGGGATTAGATAAGTTAAAATCTGATTAATACCCATGAAACAATCCCTTAATACTTCATAATTCAGTCAGGTTAATAACTGCTATAGAAGACTCTTGTAAATTACCAGTATACTTATAGAAAAGTGGGAACTAGAATTAACAACCTACAAGTTACTAAAGTTGTAGATGGAGATACTATCAAAGTCTTGCTAAATGGTCGCCGAGAACCTCTGCGATTGCATTGCGTTGATACCGAGGAATCATTTGCTAAAGGTTCCAAACCTGTCACGCAAACCGGAATAGAGGCTTCAGCTATGGCTAAAAAATACTTCACCGAAGCTGATGGAACCTTAACCCAAGTTGATTTGGAATTTGATAGTCATGATTCCTTAAAAGTCTGCTTAGACAAATACCGAGATACCTATGGTCGTTTGATTTGCTATGTTCATAAGGGCGATGATAATTATAACTTGCGATTAATTCAAGAAGGTTGGAGTCCCTATTATATTAAATATGGGCGATCGCAATTTTATCACCGCCAAATGATGGAAGCAGAAGCGATCGCTCAATCCCATAATCTCATCATTTGGAATCGTAATTTACCTCAAAATAAGCCATTTCGTGATTATGAACTATTAAGCTGTTGGTGGTCATTAAGGGATAGTATTATTCAAGATTATCGCCATCATGGCAAAACAGCCGGAGTGCTTTCTGTCCGTTTTGATTATCCCGAAATTCTAGCCGCCGCCGCTAGTCAACAATGGATTACTGTATTTTGTGACTTACAAGATGGTATCACCAAATGGATTGGTAATAGTGCCTTAATTCATACAGGGTCAAAAGACCATATTATCAAGTTATGGATACCAGAAGCCAAAAGCGATAAAAATGCACCCATTGTCCGATTGATTAATCGTCGATATGCTGGTCTCGGTCGAGGATATGTTTATATTACTGGTCGGGTTATTATGTATCGAGATAAACCCGAAATCACCATAAATCACCCACAGCAATTATCTGATTTTTGTCCTACACCACATCACTTACAGCAATTGATAGCACTTGGGGAGCCTGATCATGTACAATCAAAGATAATTGTTGAATCTAGGAGTTAAGAAAAATGCCAGCCGATTTACCAAAAGGATTCCCAGAACCCACAGCCATTGGAACTATTGAAGTTAAAAAATACCCCCATTATCGGGCTGTTACCTACCGTCATCAGGGAGATTTAACCATCGCCACCCGCATGGCATTCAACCCCCTATTTCAACATATTAGCACTAATAATATCGCCATGACAACCCCCGTCGAGGCGCGATATTTACAGGAAGATTCCTGGGAAGAAACATCGGCGGCTGATGTGTCTTTTTTATATTCTCAACCCGAAATTAATCCCCAAACTGTTGATTCTGATGTCACCGTAACAGATACCCCAGAAATGATCGTCGTTAGCATTGGGATTCAAGGTCCTTATACCTGGGAAAGCTACCAAATACATTTGGATAAATTGAAAGACTGGTTACAACAGCATCCCGAATATCAAATTTTTGGACCCCCAAGACGCTTGTTTTATAATTCCCCCATGACTCCCCCCTATTTAAAATATAGTGAAGTACAAATCCCCATTACTCCCCGTTAACCGCTGGGGGTTGACAAGTTTTGGCGACTTATCATATAATATTGACATATTCTTTTTTCATAATTGGAATGTTTTAGTCAAAAAAAAAATGTGTATTTCCCCATTATATAAATAATACCACAGCCTCACCCCAAAATCAAGACGCGACCCCCAACCAGAAATTTTTGTAACAATTATTAATTTTTTGTTACAAAAGTTAATCTAATTATCAGAATAGACCGATACCGGGGAATCGCCCTGGGTGTAACCATAACAGGCGGGACTATGTTAGAGGGAACTAGAATCCAAGCTCTTGGCTTCTTCGTCGCTTTGGGGAAGGTGTAAGCCGCACTCTTGTTTAAGTCCCCGGAACCGGGTATCACGATCGCTTTGATCACTATCAGTCACCGGGCGACTGGAATGCCAATCACCAACAGTAGTGTAACCGAGGTCAAAATAGGGATGATAGGGGAGGTCGTGGGCGGTTAGATATTGATAGACATCGCGGGAATGCCAATTAAGAATCGGGTAAACCTTATAACGACCCGATTGGTAATCAATAGAACGCAAAGTTTGGCGGTGTGCGGTCTGATCAGCCCTAAGTCCCGCCAACCAAGCCGTAGCCCCAAGTTCATTTAAAGCCCGTTGCATAGGTTCAACCTTGCGGATTTGGTCATAGCGGTTAAAGGCTTCGAGATCATTTTGTTCCCACAGACGACCATAAAGTGCTTCCATCCTAGCCGGAGACAGGGAAGATTGATAGACTTTCAGATTGAGTTGGAGGCGCTGAGTCAATTCTTCAGCAAAGCGGTAGGTTTCAATGGGAAGATAACCCGTATCGACCCAAATCACCGGAATATCTGGAACTACCTGGGTAACTAGATGTAGCATCACAGCCGATTGGATACCGAAACTGGTACTCATCAACAACCCTGACCCAAAAGTTTCCGCAGCCCATTTCACAATATCAGTAGCATTAGCATTTTTGAGGCGATCGTTAATGCTATCGAGATCCAGTTGCTCTAAAGTGCGATCGTCACAGCACCCGTTTTGGTCTGACGGGATAGATGCAGATTGTCCGTTGGAATTAATTAGACTCAAATTCGTCATCTTTTTTCCCTCCTAGAGACCCCCGCCATAGCTGTATTCAGCTGGGCTGGCTGCCGGAGTAAACGAGGGGCAGCACTTAGTTGGCATACGAATAACCATCCTTCTTGTGAATATTTGACTGATACATTTACGCGACATTTTTCCGGTTGTTCCCGGACAATGCAACGATAGCACTATTACCCGTTAAGGTAACAGAGGCGGTATCCCGCAAAGCTTTTAGAAAGATTCCAAAAGCACCGTTCCAGTCCCTAGGTAGAGTGAACCCACACTCCGGACATCGGAACACTTTTGAGCCACCTAGCTGGGAATGCACATGACCACAGTGAGTACAGGTTTTGCTGGTGTATTCTTCCGTCACATCTACAACTGTGGTTCCAGTTATTTCCCCTTGATGTCTCAGGGTTAGTTTGAATCGATAATGCGCCCATGTCAGCATGGCGCGGGCAGTCTTAGACCTGATTAGACGCTTCACCTTGGCAACCATATCGGAAGTCTCGAAGGTGGGCAAAAAAATTAGGCTGTAGTTGTGAGTCAAGTAGTGAGCAATTTGTTTGTGGGCTTCATCAACTAGATTGCGGATTTTGGTTCTCATTCGTTGAGCCGCTTGCCTCATCCGTCGCCTCCTTGAACGACAGGGTTCCTTGGCGATTCGGCTCATTAAATCATCCAAATGTTGACATAGCCTAGTAATGCGTCCAATATCCCCGGAGCCCAATTCCAGAAATCGTGAACCATCAAACCCGGTTATGAAAGTTCGCACACCCGGGTCTAATGCAATCACGCCAGTAGCGTCAGTTGGGGTAACGGCAACTGGTTCAGGGAAAATCGCCAACCATCGACCTTTGGTAAACACCAACTGAGTCCCTTGCCCGCAAGTTTTAGGGATGGGTTCGGAAACCATGAAAGTTAATCCTTTCGTGAGTCTTGGATACCAACTCCCTGAAGAGAAATTAGCATCGTTAAACTTGATGGCTTGAGAACTATCCCGACAGCTCCTAAACCTTGCGCCAGGACTGGCTGAAAAGGCGAGATAGGCATCAAAGATAGCATTCTGCCGAATGTGGCAGGGTGTTTCTTTGACCCATGCAGGCAAGTCGCTCTGCATCACTTCGTTGCGTAATTTCAGTTTGCTTAGTCGTTTACCACTCCGGGATAATGCAATTGCTTGGTTGTAGCAATACCGACAAGCGGCCAACCATTTGCGCCAGACTTGATTTAGCTCGGGGCTGGGGTAAATCCGGATCTTCTTTGACCTGAGTTTTGTATTTACTCCGTCCGTATAATCGGGAACTGAAGCAGTGGAGGATGGCGAGGATGTCCTCAACCATTTCTGGTTCTGGACTGAGACTTGTCTGGTTGAGAACCATGAGTGAACACCTGTTTTGCTCACAGAGCCATCGAAACAAGTCAAATCCCCATATTGCCAATCAGTCTTTGTGGGCAACGACAACCATGCCGACATCTCCTGACAAATGATGTCCCAGTAAGGCCAGCATTTTCTTTCCCTTGAAGTTGAGCCCGCCTCGGATTTCTGAGACGACTTCTGCTTCGGGGTAGAGGTTGGACAGTGCGGCCACCTGTCGGTTGAGGTCTGACTGCTGGGCGCGGCTACTAACTCTGGCATAGATAACGACTTTGCGTTTGTCACTGCCTGATTTGGCAGCAGTATATCACTCAACGTTGTATCGTCGTTGCCCAGCGGGGGTTCTGATGGTCTCGATTGAGCCATTGTCGTCCCATCTGCGGAGTGTTCTTTCATGGACTCCAAGGATTTGGGTGGCTTCCTTGGGTTTGACATATCTGGCAATAGGTTTATCCTCAACCCTTCTCGCTTATTATACTGTATTGCCCTAAAATATTAACCGAATTTGTGATTAAATCATGCTCTCTCCACGCTAAAGCAACGGAGATTCGGGAATGAACCAAAAGTTCTCACAGGCGTAGTCAAAGCGCCCCTATAGGTAGCCATAAGGCTTCCCTTTACTTTTTTTCGATGTCCCTTTTGCCTCTCGCCGATGAAACCACTTTGCTACCGACATTTCTGCATTATGCAAGTCTGCCCTCACGGGATGTTAAGCCCCTTTCATTCGGGTCTTAGAGAAGGCAGTTATATGATACCATAGCACCCGCCGGCGTAAGCACGCCTGTCGCTTTTCCTCCCCGTTAAAGAGACGGGGCTACCAAGCCACCGAGCTTTCAGCGTGTTGAGATCTTAAAACTTCCAGCAGTAGCCGTGGTGCAACCCACAGAATCAATCGTCCGGTATGATGACTTATCCGCAGTCCCCACAGCGGGTTTAGGCATAACCCAAACAAATCTTACCCAAAAATTCCCTGAGCAACTACCCTTGTTTTGACGCTCCCCGCTCTAAATAGACGGGGATTCTTCATTCATAGACTTGCCATAATTTAGCAGGATTTCTCCAACCAAACTAGAGGGCAAATCTCTGAAGCTTGAGATTTGGTGCGCCCCACCATACTTAATCCTTTTGGCAATATGTTTAAAGCAGCGTTTCTATCACGGAAGTCTGTATATCTGCAATGAGGGCAGACATGAGTGCGAGTAGATAACGACTTTTCTACCCTTTGGTCACAATTAGAACAATTCTGAGAAGTATTATGGGGTGGAACAGCAATAACCAATTTGCCATACTTATCCCCAAAATACCCTCGCCATCGTTTAAAAGTAGCCCATCCTGCATCGGTTATCGACTTGGCTAAACGATGATTTATAACCATACCTCGAACATTCAAGTCTTCACAAACTACCAAACCGTTAGATTGGACTAAACGGAGTGCCACGCTTTTGACAAACTCTTCTCGCTGTCTGCTTACTCTTAAATGTTTTTTGGCCTAAGGAGTTAAAGGGGTTATGGTATCTCTAGGATCTAATTTTATGGAGAATTGAACATAATATCCATCTGCTTGTCTAATAATCCTCACTCGCTTAATCTGTTCAGGCTGATAGTAATTAATATCCCTAGAGCCGATCAGCTTGAGCTTACCAATACCTTTTTGGTCGGTAAAAGTGATCTGCCGTTTATTGTCTGATAGTTTCCATCCAGAGACTTTATATTCTACCGAACGAGAATGTTTTTTGAATCTTGGATACCCCTTCTTCCCCTTGACCTGGTTTTGGCAATTCTCGTAAAAACGAGTAATGGCACCGAGAACCCTTTCAACTGTCGTTTGACAAGCATGATAGTTTAAATCCTTGACCAAATCAAACACCTTCCGCAGTGCTGTGTTGCATCGAAATAAGTCAACCTTACCTATGCCACGATTGTCCATCCAATAACGAAGCACCTTATTGCCGACAAACTGTGCTGTCCGTATTGCTTCATCAATGGCTTCGACTTGATGTGGCTTGGGTTGGACTTTGTATTCGATCACCAACATTTTGACACTGTACGCGCTGGTATCAGCCATTATAGCCTAAAAAATAAACGCGGGTTAAAACCCGCGAGTCGCCCTAACCCTCCCTTGAAAGACGAGGGCTTGCGGGCATCCCGTGTGATTTTCGTCAGATCCATAGCCAAAATTTTGGTGAAAATTTCTTGATTTCCTCCACAAGATCTTCACAATCTCATGGTTTGATGAGAATTAACTACTTTAGTAAACCGCCAGCACCCCTTTTATAAAATCGCTGGCCTATATGATCAAAGCATAGCCTGAGTCCATCGGACTTGGGCTATGTTGTCTGCGAGGAAAAAGTTGGTTTTTGCCGGGGCGGGTTTATTTACAGTTCCAGAACAGCAACCACTAGCCTGTAACATAGAAGCTGATCATCAGAATTCCGCTTTTTCCAAGGTTGAGAAAGGCTAAGAACCACCAGACATTCAGGACTTAAAATATAGTCATTGTCTAGTTTAGTACAAAGCTCTGGATCAGTCACGTTTAAGACCAAGCTGTTACCGCCCTCTAAAGGAATTTCCCCTTTCCACTTCCCGTAATTATTGCACCAAGTTTTAAACCCGTCAACCTTGACTATTTGTAATGTACGTCTTTGATGGCGAGGCAATGAAGATATGTATGAATAGGGGATAGCATTCAGCCAATCATGACAATGACTATGAATAATTTCATCATCACAATAACAAACTACGTCCATAGGGCTAACTCTGCCAATGTGCTTCCAGGAACCCCTTAAAATCAGTCTATTCTCGTATTCATATCCATTTCCTGTATCACTTAGAGGTATATCAACGATATCCAGAGGTTGGATAAGCCTTCCATTAATCTGAGACATATTTACCGGAATGCGACCATCATCCAATCTAGTCACAGGACGAACCCATTTACCTGTAGATATTTCTATCCCAGCAATACAACGGTCATTGTTCTTCCGAGAATTAGCAAGACAAATTAATTTTGACATCATCCTTACGACTTATAGGTGATGAATGTTTATATTTCCCCATTTTTGGTTTAAGTATTCAGCAACTAAGCGACGATGACAGTTATGAGGTTTAGCCTCACTGCAAAGCAAACAGGCTCCATGAGCTAAATCTGGGGACAGTTTTTTTTCGATTTGACGCTCCTCCATCAGCGTTAAAAATTTCTGCTCGTATATCGACCAATCTCCTTTTTTCTTTTTGTACTCATCAAGAATATCTTTGGTGGGAGCCAAGTCTAAAATATGCACATAATCAATATCGTTGATAGTTTTCAAGAAATACTCTAAGTCGGCTCTTTTAGCGAATCCCGCCAATTGAGATACGTTATTTAGGCGAGTGTCTATAACTGTCTTAACACCTGCTTTTTTAAGAGTTTCAAAGAAATTTTGTGCGCTCTTTTTAGTGAAACCTATGGTGAATAAATCAACCTTATTTTTCATGGCTATTATCCGGTTCGACATAAGCAATCTCATCCCCCTGAAGTCGATAAGCTTGGCTCAAGCATTCTTCTCTTGTCGGTAAAATTTGGGGGGAAAATAGGGAAAGCTGAACTTCTTGTGAATCGCCAAAATCCCTAAAACCATGCTTGACAAGCATTCTATCTTCCAAATGCTCATGAGATTCTAAATCACCATTCTTGAGGATGTGATTTATAGGGATATCCAAATCCCGTAAGTGCTGACAGACCAAGATGGCTCTGTGACAGGTTAATGGATCTTTTTCAGCACACATCAGCGAAATCTTATGTTTTTTCAAACCTTTCTGAAGTCGCTTAATTCCTTGGTGAAACGCATCTGTGAGGGCAATTCTTTCATATACGGCTTTACCATTGATATAGCAGTCGGGGTTACTAGGTCTTGCACCCAGTTCCCGTCCCAGAAAAACATATTGAATTCCCTCTTTAGCGAGAAACTCTTGTAGGGATGAGCGATTGAAATGTGACAAGAATCGGCTGTAGGGATGTGAACGTACATCAGCAACAGCGGTTACTTGATGCTTTTGGAGCAGGGAGATAAAAGCATCTATCTCATGATTAGAGTGACCGATACTGAATAACTCCATGCTGCTCCTCTGTTGTTACCTAGTCATACCATCTTATATAGTAGGGTTCATCCAGGTATATGAACCGTGGTTATTATGATAGTACAGACGCGCTTGGCTTGTCAATCTTAACCAGTTTCCCAATCAGGTAGAGGGGGGATATCTAACTATTCATCAGACAAGGGCAACTCAGCACAACTGCGATCGCCCTATCCCATAACCCCTATGCCATAGGCCATAACCCATAACCCCTATCCCATAACCCCTATGCCATAGGCCAATTATCCCCCGGATTAGCTTCCCAGGGAAAAGCGATCGCTTCTGCAAACATTAACGGGGAGGTGGAGGCGAAAATTGCCCCCAATGTATTCGCACACGCAGCAGGATTTTGGCACTGGGGAGTTGATAACCCGTAACTACCCCAACGCCCAGGGCTATAATTATCCCGATCAACCCCCGATCGCCACAAACGCAGCCCAGTAGTAAGGAGATGAAAAAGGTTGACTCTCGGATTTTTTGCCCCATTGCAAGGTAAATTTCATCTGCTCCTGCCATTTCGGTGCAATCGCCGGACAACTATCAATCCAGTCTAACAAATTTTGCACTGTGGCTTCTCGCAGCCATTTCTGAGTCTGCTGCAACGCCGGAGCCACTGATGAATTAGGCTGCTGGTGGAGAATTTCATAAAAGCGAATCATTAAGATGGCAGTGGATAAATCATGTACACTCCACAGGGAGCAGACCACATTAGCAGAACCCGCCAAAAGAAATCCACTGGCTAAACTGATATATTCATCGGTTTGGTCAACGGCGACTTGTCCAGTTTCAGAGGCGGAAAGGGTTACAAGGCGGCAGTTGCTCAGGTTCAGTTGGGTGATGATTTGTTCTAGGGGATTGGTGACAACTTAAGGCTAGAGTGTAATTGTCAAGCTACTTTCGACAGCAGTTTGATGGAATGAGTCGTCCTCGCAAAAACAACCCAGATCATACTCGCCGCCACAATATGCCAGGGCCAAGTAGCGACGCGATTAAAGCCCACCTGAGCGACTTGTTGAGACCTGTGGTTCACGAGCAATTGAAATACTATCGCCAGTTGGGGTTGCGCTAACGAATTGTGGGGCTTCCTCTAATGGTGGCAGCAGTGTTGAGCCTGTTATGGCCTCAAAATGTGGGATCTCAAACCTTTCCATCCAAACCTCTAGCAACCTCTGAAAAAAACTGGGAGTTCCAACCAAGAAACCCCAGCTTTTTCCTTGTCTTCAAAAATGTGATCGCCCTGATCTGTAGTCTGTCTGAAACGTCCCTGCATCATGACCCAGCCTACTATTGATCACCATGACCCACAGGAAGCCATATCTGCGCAAACTAGCGAATGTACTTTTTAAGAATACTATTGCGATCGGAATGGCGGAGTTTACGCAACGCTTTAGCCTCAATTTGGCGAATGCGTTCGCGAGTCACATTAAAAATTTTGCCGATTTCTTCAAGAGTTTTCATCCGCCCATCATCGAGCCCGTAACGAAGTCGCAGGATATCCCGTTCACTGGGGCTTAATGTATCTAAGACACTTTCAAGATCTTCGCGCAACAACTTTTTAGAGACTTGAGCTTCAGGGGTTTCACCATCAGATTCAATGAAATCCCCCGGCTCTGGCTCTTCGGTAGGTGGGGGCGGTTCCTCAACTACAGAGGAGGATTCCAACTGTTCCGCATACTCTATATATGCTCCTCCCAATGACCTTAAAACCTGAGCCGTTACCCGGGCAAAAGCGATCGCATTCCCCTGAACTTCCCCTTCCCCTAACTGTTGCGGATTTCTCAAAATCGCCCCAAAATCTTCTACCGCAAAGCCCAAATTCCTCGCCACATAACCAGAAATCTCATCAATCACCCTCACCGTCTCATCCACCGGCATCAACTCTAACAATAACTCCCGGACTCCCGGCATAAAATCATATTGCACCAACTCTGGGTCAGTATCGATATTAATCTCCGATATCGGCTGCAATAACCCACCCAAAAACACCTCCGCTACATGGACTGGCAACGACTCTTTTAACAAATTTTCCTGAATCAACCGCACCACAGGTAAGGTAATCACAGGGGCTGCCGCCAACAACCCGGCTAATTTCCGCCCTACCCGAGAAGCCGTTGCCCGAAACCCGTTTACCCGCTTTTCCGCCGTCAATTCTCCCCCAGAATTGGGTCTGCGCCTCCGTCCTTGATGTTCTGCACACTTAAATAGATATCCTGCCGCCCAAACTTTACCTTTCCCCGCCAATAATCGCGCCCAAGTCCCTACGGATTCCGGTTCTAAGGTAAAAATCGGCACTTTCACCACCGAATGAGCCACTTCCTCATCCCACCACAAGGGGAATTCATCAACCTTTAAATTCTGATTCCAATCTCCGGGATTGAGTCCCTGTAACCTCACCAACGCTTCCCAACCTAAACCGCTTCTTTTCCACATCCATTCAGGCAGCATCTGCAAAATAGCCATCGACCCCCGTTTCGCCCACAGGTCTAAAATGGGAGTCATTTTCCCCTCTCGCCACACTTTCGAGACACAATCACTCACCACAATCACTAACCGTCGCCCAGTGGGGTCGATTAATTCCTTGGGACTGCGAGGGGCTTGATGTTTCGCCGTTGCCCCAATCCCCCGCCGAATTTTGACCGCTTCCGGGTTATCGGTGAGCAAACTCCAAACTCGGACATCTCGGAAAATTCCATAGTTCTTGAGGAGTTTTTCTAAGTCTCGCAGGGTATGCCGCCACAGCAACATCGAGAGGGAATCCTCAATCACTAAATCTAAGTCTAACCAAGGTTCTAGGCGAGGTTTTAAAACCGGAATCCAAATCCCTTGGCTGGCAATTTGTTCGCTAGTGGCGACTTCATCAATCACCCAATCTCGTCCCCCAGAAACTCGACGCATCAGGGGTTTTAAGGCTCTGGCTAAGGTCAGAGGTTCCCGGAGTGAGGGGGCATCGGAAACTCGAATGGGTAAACCCCCTCCACCCGCAGCGGTTTGACTGGGTTCCGGTTTAGGGACAATTTCCCCTTGGGGCGGTTGGGGGGTTGCTGGGGTAGCAGGGGCAGGAGGTTGGTTTTCTGGGAGATTCTCTGGAGGGGTTGTGGCGGAATCCTCTGGGGTAGGGGGTTGAGGGGCTGGTTCTGTGGGCGGTTGGGATGAACTGCTGCTGTCGGTGGGGGGTTCAGCCCCAGGAGAAGCACTGGCTTCCTCTGGGGGGGTTACAGATTCAGAATATTGGTCAATGTGGCAAGCCAGCCAAAAGACATCCGCAATATCTTGGGCGGAGAGTTGAAATTCCTGTTGTAAGGCTTGAACCAAGTCGGGATTCATTAGTCTTCTGAACTGTTCAGATACTTCATTAAGATTGTTACCAAATCTTGCTCGTCGCTGACTTCCGGTTTTAAGTCTCGCGTCACCATATAAATGGCATTTAAGAGTTGGTCGGTGGCGAGGTCTCCCTGGCTGCGACGCTTGATAAACTGGTCGATGAGTTGATTAATTTTTGCGGGGTTTTGGGTGAGGCTATCTTCCCCTAAATGGGCTTCGACAATTTCTTTTAAGGCGGTAGAATTGGGTTGATAGGGCATGGATAGTCTTAAACAACGCCGGAGAAAAGCTGGGGGAAAATCCCGTTCTCCATTGTTGGTGAGGATAATCAAGGGAAAGTTACAGCAGCGAATTTTCCCATTTTGGACGGGAACTGAAATTCCATCAGCGGTGGTGACTTCGACTTGATTTTGCTCTGGGCTAATGCGGGCGAGTTCGGGAATGGGGAATTCCCCTTCTTCAAATAGGTTGAGGAGGTCGTTGGGGAGGTTGATGTCACTTTTATCAATCTCATCGATGAGTAGAACTCTGGGACGATGAGCGGGTAAGAGGGCGGTTCCTAATGGACCGAGGGTGATGTAACGACCGATATCTTTACTTTGGTCGCCCATTTGAACGTCCTGGAGACGGGCGATCGCATCATAACGATAGAGTCCATCTTGCAAGGTGGAACGAGCGGTAATATACCACGGCAACACCGGACCCAGTTTCAATTCGTAAGCCACCGCATAGGCTAAGGAGGTTTTCCCCGTTCCCGGTTTCCCGGTTACTAACAGGGGTCGCCTCAGATATAAGGCAGCATTGACCATATTCACCACCCGATTTTGCTCCTGGGTCTCAGGGCTATGAATCCGAAAACTTTTCCCCCGTTTTTGGTCGCGAGTTTCCGAGTCCAAAGTCTGTAAAAAATCGTTCCAGCGGCTGGCAATTTCTGCCACCAAACTCTCTTCTACTCCCGTAAACTGTCGCCAACTCGGAGGCGGCGGCAATTTCTCAATCCCATCATGGGGGTCATGATTTCCTTGAAAGATTTTCCAGGTGTTCATAGGGTTAGGTGGGTTATTCTCCGGGTTGCATGAGTTCAATCATCATCTCAGGGGTGAGACGATAAGGGTCTTCCCAGAGAAAGCCTAAATGACATCCGAGATGATCGGGTCCATTTCCTCGGGATTGCGATCGCAGTTCTTGGACTGACTCCGTTAACTGACGCAAAGGGCGACAGGTGAGGAGTTGATTGATACTCTCAGCATAGTTGGAATTGGCATCAGGGCATCGGGGCCAAAGGGCGATCGGTGTTGCTGCTTGTAACATGGCTTTGACTAAAACCTGGAACTGCTCAGAGGCGGTGGGACAAGTCAGCTTTAAGCCTATTTTCTGGGTTAATTGGTGGGGCAGTTGCCGAGAGTTGAAGCTGTGGAGGTCTTCTAGGCTCTCAAAACTTTCTAACGGGGGATATTGGTCTAAAATCTGGCTGACTTTCCCCCAGTTTTCATACCACTGATTGAGGTAATTGTCAAGATAATCGAGATTTAATCGTTCAAGCGATCGCACTCGCAGTCCGTACCTCATTCCCCAACAAAATTCACTATCAATGGGGTCAAATTCTAATTGCCATTGGTCAACTTCGGTACTGAGAAACTCTTGGGGCAAAAACACTTCAATAGTTAAATGATACCGCTTTCCTCTCAGCAACTTTAAGGCTTTTCTGAGACATTGATTTAACACACTCTGAATCTCCGCCTGAGTACAACTTAACCCATATTCCCCAGGTTCATCTAACAGCGGCTTAAACGCGGTATTGGGGTCATTTTGGATTAAGGAATTATCCTTCACTAGCCAAGCCTTGACGATGAATTGCTCAGACTTTTTCTGGGACTCCACAGTAACCAGCACATAAGACTCTAAGGGATGGGGTAAATTATCGGCTTCTTTCTGGGATGTCTGATTTTCCAATAAGTTTAAGAATTTATCTAAGCATTGATACCGCAAAATCTGGGTCAAGCTGCTGAGTTCAGAAGGTGAAAATTTATCCTCTAAAATAGCATCATCTGGTAATTCAGTATGGGCAAACTCTATGACATCTTTATCATAACCAATACCCTGCAATATTTGAAGAATTTGTTGCGATATCCCTTCAAAATTCATAGGTTTTCTATCTTCAAACATCCCAGGAATGGGGAGGATAGTCGATGATTTTAATAGAGTTTTGATTTCCTCAATCCCTTGATTGGCTTGGTCAACCCCGGCTTGAAGTTCTTCAAGTTGCCAGGGAATGCTCTGTAAAATCTCTCGAATACTGCCATAACTCGACTCAAGGCTTGCGGAAATCTCTCGCAGGGTTTGCCGTTGTTGTTCTTCGCTAACCTCCTTAAGTTTACCCTGTAAGTCATCAAAATGTTGTTGGATTTTGGCAAACTCTAGAATCTGATAGGCTTGACTGGCTTCGCCGTCATTTTTGAGTTGCAGTAATTGGCTTAAAACACTTCCAAACTGAGTATTTTGCTGTTCATTTAGCCCAGCCAAGTCAGTCTGCAACCTGGTCAGTAAATCCAACATTAACCCCGCGAAAGCCTTACCATCTTCGGCAAAATCTTCCTTGAGGGTTTGACGGAAGGCTTGGGGGAACTCATCATAAAGCAATTCGGAGACTGTGGCAGAAACTCCATCAGGAAACTGAAATCCTCCACCCGGACAGGCTTCCATATTCAGCCGTCTAAAAATATCTTGCCAATCTTCCAGTTCCAGGATTTCATCACCCTTTGGAATCAGGATATCTGGGAGTTTACCCTCACCAAGTTCTGGGTATCTTTCCGATTCTCCTGTCTCTTCATTTAGCCAACGACTCCATAAATCTACCCATTTGTCGGGGGTGATTTCGGCAATCTTCAGAAGATGGTGACGAGTCTTTCTATCATGCTTAAACTTAGGGACGGCTTTATCGGTAATAATGGCGGCGATCGCTTTGCCAACGGCTTGAATTAAATCCTGGTTTTTTAAAGAAACCCCAGGATGTCCGGTGGTGGCATCCCCTAACTCATTCGCCACATTTCCGGCTATAACTGAGCCAATAGCCTTGCAAGTTTCTCCCAAAAACTCTTGAGCCTCTGGGTTCGAGAGTAACCCCACGACACCCAAGGCTGGGGGGAATGTGCAGGTTGCAACATAGCAGGCTCCAAATACTCCCAGCCGATAGAGGGTCTTTTTGACCGCCATATCCTGCTCCGTCTAACTCATGGACTGATTCTACCAGAAACCGCCTAGAAATCTGATGTCTGGGGTCATGGTTTTCTGGGATTTTTGATTCCACCGGATTAACCTTCTGCTGCTGTCTGGGAATTCTTGTGCCGCTAGGCTTGACAGGTGCTGCCAAGCCATGATACTATATCTATGTACAGTTTCATAATTGAGATATTTATTCTTTAAAAAAAATTAGCAATATTCCCATTATGTAAAAGTATAGCCCAGGTTTCCCAAAAAAGCAAGGAACCCCCCCAGAAAAAAAATTTTCGTAACATTTCGTAACATTTCGTAACATTTCTTTACAGAAGTTAACATAATTATGAATTACATTGATAGCTAATCAAGCAGAGTAGATATGAGATTGAGATGATGCTAACTTCCAATGACTTTAGTGGGTTACTGAATCAAAGATTTTTCCGAAACTTTTTACCCATTCCGGCGACTGGGACTTTACACTTAGGGAAAAAGACCCCAGACTTTGAATTACCAGACATCACGAATAATGGGAAAGTGCGTCTGTCTGAATACCGAGGTAATACGCCTGTTATTCTGGCGTTTACGCGAATTTTTACGGAAAAGCAGTATTGTCCCCTATGCTACCCCCACATAAAAGCTCTCAATGAAAATTATGCAGCTTTTGTGGAGCGTGGCGCTGAAATATTGATGATTACCAGTACAGACACAGCACAAAGCCAGACCGTGGTTAAAGATTTAGGTCTAAAAATGCCGTTGTTAAGTGATTCTAGCTGTGGTATTTTCCGACTTTATCATGTAGGTCAAGCCTTGGGCGCACCTCTTCCGGCTCAATTTGTTTTAGACCGTGAGGGAATCTTACAATATCGCCATTTATTTTCGTTTCTTGAACCCAATGCGACAGTCCCTAAACTGCTGAGTGTTCTGGATGAACTAGCTAATTAAAAACCAGGCTGCCAATCTTTGGATTCTAAGCGTTTGAGCTGTTGTAGGTAACGAGAAAAATAACCATGATTTAAGCGGCTGTAGTCGTACATTTTGGCGCTTTGTAAGCTAATCGCCCAGGACCAAATTTGGGCAACTTGGGTGAAGGCGGGTAAGGTATATTTTTCCCAATCAGTGAGGGGGTAAATATCTTGATATCCTTGTATAAAAGCGTCTCGGCTACTACGTCCTAACCCGGCTTGTAGGGAAACTTGTAAAAATTTGGCGATGTCAAAAATGCGCCAACCATAGCCACATTGATCAAAGTCGAATAGGGTGATATCTCCTGAATTGGTAAAATGGGCGTTTCCACTGTGGGGGTCTCCCCAACAAATTCCCCATAGGTCAGCGTTTTTGGGGAAATCAGCTAGTTGAGCCCGGATTGTCTCTGCTGTATTATGTAAGTCTGATAGGTCAGACGATCGCAATTGTAGGAAGGGGGCGATCGCTTCTACGGAACGATCTAAGAGGTATTCTAGGGTTAGTGGCGATCGGTAATGGTCTGTATGGAAGTGACGAGAAACCTGATGAAGACGGGCGACAGTTTGACCTAGTTGGCGACTTTGGCTAGAGTTTAAGTCTCCTAGGGGGATTTGTCCTGATGCGTAGGTGAACAGGGCTGCATATCGTTTCCCCTCCGGTGCATTAATTTCTACTAACAGTTGATTCTCCCAAGTCCTTAACGGGTGCGAAACGGGAATATCTCGTTTCCGCAGAAAGTCCAACAGGTCTAACTCGAATTGGGTTTCTGACCTGGACCGCCAATGATGATGGGACACTCTGAGAATGTAGGATCTGATCGATGTTTCGATTACATATATATCACTCAAGCCTCGATGCCAAAATTCACAACTCTGGACTGCTTCGAGTCTATACTTAGGCAGTACCTTGGAAAGTAAAGCATCACAGGCTAGGGTTGAGTAACTGACGGGAAATGTCTCTTCTGTAGTCGTTAGGCTTAGTCTAGATCCTTTGCTTTTGGTGCGACTAACAGCAATCATGGCTTTATACCTCCAAAGTTATTTGATGAGTGTTGACGGCTTCTCTGGTCCCACACAGATGCGATCGCTTTAGCTGGCTAACGGTTTCCCTCCGTTGTTGGTAGCATCTGTATTGACTATTTCCCTTTTTTGGATCAATTGGCTGATTCCTCGCCTGATTCCCTCAACTATCCGGTTATTTCTACCATCAAAAATTATCAAACCTTTTTGGTATAAATGACAAGCTATGGCGACGTTGAACCACCAATCGATCACACCATTTGATTCATTATCATATTTCTTCTAGCCTAAAATTGTAAGATAAAAATGACATTTTTATATTTTTTTTCCAGATGATTTTCCCGGTCAATAATTCTTAACTATTTATTTGTATTTTTCCCGAAAACTGATATAATGGACGATTATGCCATTCCACCAAGCCATACTACAAATCGAATTTTTTGGCAAGTCTGATTTGAACAAAATCTGCGATTTCTGGTTGATCACTTAGCAACTATCCTCAAATTTGGTAAAATTGATTACAGTTTTTGTAGTGGTTATGCGCTATGGCTGACCTGATAGCTGGGAATATGAAACCAATTAAATCAATGGGACATGGAAGTGATGAGATGTCTGATTAAATCAGCCAAGGAAAAAGCTAATCAGCCTCATGATTTCACGAGGTTAACAGATAACAGGTCTCGCTTGCACGCGATCGCCAAACCCGCTATGGTATTTGAGGACGGTTATCAGGTCTACGCCCATCATGGCTGGATTTTCCGAGAAGATTATCTATGGGGGGTTGAGTTAATCCGTCATAGTGTGGATGAAAGCGATCGCCTCCACGCCGAAGGGGAAGCCGCCATCGAATTTTCCGATGGATTTTGCTGTCACGTCCAGGGGGTAAGGTTACCGGAAAAATACGGCAAACTGCACCCAAATCCATGGCAATCACAATGGTTATTAACGGAACCAAATGCGGAACGAATAAGGGTGTTAATTGAGGGGATAGGTTATGGCAGAATTTGCCAAGAACTCGATTCGGTAGAATTAGATAATTGGCGGGAATATAATTTATTAAAAATTGATAACTATCAGGAAAACGAGCCAATTTTATTATTAAAAATGACCTGTGGGAGTACCAAATCAATTCATGTCCTGCGGGTTCCCCCAGATATGACCTCAGCTAGGGCGGCGATTAAGTGGGTGAACTGGGGGATTGACCCGGAAGAATTTGCAGTGTCAACTTAAACAATATTTAATGATTATGCGATCGGCAAAATGTCTCGTTCAATTCTAGCCATATCGAGATAAAAATGTTACCATCTATTCTACAATTGTAGCATCTAATGGTTTGAGAGTTGGGCTTTTTTTATGGATTATAAACAAGAATTAATTACCACAATCCACGATTTTGGCTGTGACCTAGAATTATTAGAAGGTCGCTTAACCCAACTCAGTGAAATTTCCCCAACAGCCGTCCTAATTCCGGCGTTGTATGAAGAACTAGAAAGACCGGCGCTGACTCAAATTCGCGATTGCTTAAAAGACTGTGAATTTGTCAGAACTGTTGTAATATGTGTGCGAGCAACCACCTTAGAACAATATGCCAGCACGGTTCAATTTTTTGAAATCATGCCCCAACCGACCCTAGTAATTTGGGAAAACGGACCCCGCGTGACTCAACTTTTGAACAAATTAAGGGAAAAGGGGCTAGATCTATTGAGTTTTAAAGGTAAAGGTCAAGCGGTATGGTTAGGACTAGGTTTAGCATCCCTGCAAGCGGAAGCGATCGCTCTCCATGATGCAGATATTACCACCTATGATAAATCCTATCCGCTCAAATTGTTATTTCCCCTAGTGGAGAAGGACTTAGGCTTGGCCTTCAATAAAGCCTACTACGCGCGCATAGGAGGGGAACCCCTAGGTTTTCATGGTCGGGTAGTGCGTCTGTTTGTGACACCGTTACTGACAGCAATGATGGATGTATTTGGCTATAACAATTACCTCCGGTATCTTAGCGCCTATCGTTACCCCCTGTCGGGAGAATTTGCCCTGACCGATGACCTGGCCCTGAATACTCGCATTCCGGGTAACTGGGGGTTAGAAATCGGGTTATTAGCAGAAGTCTACCGCAATGTTGCCGATAAACGTATCGCCCAAATCGACTTAGGGATTTTCGACCATAAACATCAAAGCCTAGGAAGATCCAGCAATGAAGGCCTGCGGAAGATGTGCCGGGATATTTTCCGTTCAATTCTCAGAACCCTAGTAGAAATGGAAAGAGTTACCATTAGCCGGGAACAAATCCATACTTTGCGGGTAAAATTTCGGCGAGAAGCACAAGACTACACGAGACAATATTTTCTTGATGCCCGATTTAATAACCTACACTACGATCGCCACCAGGAAGAAATGACTGTAGAAATCTTTGAACAGGTGATCGCAGAAGCCGGGGACGAATATTTCCGCAACCCAGCGGGGGCGCAAATTCCTGACTGGACTAGGGCGTTAGCGGTAATGCCAGCCCTGCGGGAACAACTACGGGAAGCCACCCGGCGCGATATGGTACAAGGGAGGGAACTTACCGAAAAAAATGCTGGTGAACCTTCGCCGGAGGCTGACTCGGAAGCAAATTAGACTGTTGTGGGTTCTCGTCTTGTTTCTCAGAACGGTTATTGTATTAAAAGGAACTAAAAGACGCGATCGCCTGATTTTTGGGACTCGACAAAAAGGAAGAGAATGTTTATTGCATCGGACAACACTACAATTTTTATCTTACTAATTTCCCTAGGGATTCTGACTTGGGGGTACTACCGCGCTAGACCTTATGGAAAAGCTGGCATTCTCTCATGGCTACAGTCAGTATCTCTGATGGGACCCTGGCTATTATTTTTTGGGCTAACTGCCTTTGGCATCTATATTAACTTTGTCAGCATTCTGCTGTTATTCGTCGCCGCCACGGGTATTTACATTTACTTGGGGCGAAAACTGCGATCGCTGGCTGAAGAATTAGATGACAACAACCCACAGATTCCTCAAGAGGGGGAAACTCCTACCCCAGAAGCTGTTAACCTCAGCGACACCAGCCGGGAAACACCAGGGACTCCCCAAACTGAAACTACAGCTATCAACCCAGAAGACCTAAAAGTTATCCAAGGTATTTTTGGCATTGATACCTTTTTCGCCACGGAAACTTTCCCCTATCAAGAGGGAGTGATTTTTAAGGGGAACCTTCGCAGTGACCCGGAAGAGGTCCATGGTCGTCTCAGCCGCAGCCTTCAAGAAAAAATGGGCGATCGCTTCCGTTTATTTTTAATCGAAAATCCTGACGGTAAACCCGTTGTCATTGTCCTTCCCAGTAGCAAAGACCCCCAACCCGCTACAGATGGACAAAAAATCCTCGCCCTGGTTTTACTGGTGATTACAGTCGCCACTATTTTTCAAGCCGGGGGTCTACTTTTGGGCTTCGACTTCTTTGGTGAACATAATCGTTATGGGGAAGTCTTACCTATTGCGATCGGTATAGGATCGGTTCTCGCCGCCCATGAAATCGCCCATCAAGTTATCGCCAACCGCCACCAGGTTAAATTTAGTCTCCCCTTTTTCATTCCTACTGTACAAATCGGCACCTTTGGCGCTTTTAACCGATTTGAGTCTCTACTTCCCAACCGGAAGGTTTTATTTGATGTCGCCCTAGCTGGACCCGCCGCCGGGGGTTTGTTATCACTACTTATGCTATTGGCTGGATTGATACTTTCCCACCAAGGTAGTTTGTTTCAAGTTCCCACTAGCTTTTTCCAGGGTTCTGTTTTGGTCGGGCTACTTTCCAAATTGATTCTCGGAAACGCCCTCAAACAAAGTATTGTCGATGTTCATCCCTTGACTATTATTGGTTGGCTAGGCTTGGTGATTACTGCTATTAATTTAATGCCAGCCGGACAGTTAGATGGTGGTCGCATTATCCAGTCTATCTTTGGGCGCAAAGTCGCTGGAAGGTCTACTTTTGCTACTTTTATTGTTTTGGCGATCGCTTCTTTGGTCAATCCCCTGGCTTTGTATTGGGCGGCGGTTATCCTGATTTTACAGCGTAACCTCGAACGTCCTAGCCTTAATGAACTCACTGAACCCGACGACACCCGCGCCGCTTTGGGACTCCTGGCTATCTTTATGATGATTATTACCCTCTTTCCCCTTACCCCTACCTTAGCCAGTCGCTTGGGAATTGGCGGTTGATCTCACCCCATACACAAACCACCCCCTGTCTCTATATCGGCTATTGTGTTAATTTATGTAACAAAAAATTAAGAAGTGTTAGAAAAAACGGCTTTTTGGCACTGGGGGGGTTGATTTTGTAGGTGGCTCGTGGTACTATGTTACATAATGGGAATGTTAGCAATTTTATTTTTTGGGTCAATTATCCATTATGCTATAAACTATATGTCAATAGCCTATCACGACTCGACAACAGTTGTCAACCCCCAGAATGATTCAACCATTGTTGAAAGACAAGATTTCTGTCATCATCAGGGATAAGTAATTGATAGACCCGATGTCGTTTTTTGGCATAAGTTTCGAGACGATCGCATTTTAAGCCATAGCCAATTTGATCAAGAAAGCGACTTAATACCATAATGGGGGTAGATCGTGGTGCTAACCCTATTCCGATAATAGACTTAATAGCAGTGCGATCGCCTAAAGCCAGCTTCGCCATTTGCTGTAAATCAGGATCAGTATTTTTAAACTCCCGATTTTCCTGTTGTAATAAAGTAGGAAAGCGTAATAATTCCAGAGTAGCGACGACCGCGCCTAATTGCGATCGGTTAAAATCAGGACCAAATAAACTACCTTTTCCTCGTTGTCCCAAATCCTGTGCTATTCGCGCATCTCTCGCGGACAGGAAAGGGCGACCCACAGTTAAGAAATAATGCAATTTTAATTTTTCATACCATCCCTGGTCATCCTTAGTTATCAATTCAGGATTAACGGGAATACCATAGCGCAATTTTAACTGATGTTTGCGTAAAGATTGACTTTCAGCAGGAGTTTTAAACACTTTTTTTTGCAAAACATGATATGCCAAATCACTTAAATCTGTAGCGTTAGATATAGCCCAGCATTCGGTCTGATAATTGCGATCGCGCACAGCGTCAATCAAATCAGTTAAACTAGGTTTAAGGTGATGGTCAGCCACCAAATCAGAATCAGAAGTTTCGCAAGGGGGAGAAACGGGTGATAATTGATGACCTTCAGCTTCCAAGCCAGCCAATACAGATTCCCGATAGCGGGTCATAGTAGCATTAAACCGGACGGCAATTTTAGCCCAACACATTAAAGACTCAGCTTGAAACCCCATTTCCAAATCATCAAAATCATCAAAATCTGACTGTTGTAATAAACGAATGTTTAACTGAGTTAAGCGATGGCTACAACTCAGCAGGGAAGCCATAGATAAAGCGCCATTTCCCAACCTATTTAAACCGTGGGAAGCTATCCACAGATGTCGAGGTATATTTTCGCGAATTCTAGCCAAAGCCTGACGCACAGAATTTTCAGATTGAACCCCTTGGGCGATACCCCATACGGAGGTAAAATGACCTTTTAAATCAATACTCACCCCAGTTTCAATAGCAGGGGAAGCCAAAACCAGATCATAATCTGCTAAAATATGATTAAGTCGGTTGATGCAACCGTAGGCGGGATGATGAGGGTCAGCCAAAGACTGGGAATCAATACGGAGGATTTTCAGTTGAGGAAATTGCGCTTTAAAATAGGCTTCTAAGGTGGAAGTCCCCCACTTACTAGCTAACTTTTGGGCGGACAAACACACAAAGGGACGACCGCCATTAGCGAGATGATTTTCTAGGTCTTTAACTAATTGTTTAGGAGTATGACCGCCATAGTGATAAACATTCCAAGCCTGATCAGCAGCAGGTCGAAAATGGTTTTCGATAATAAAGGGAGTTAGGGGAATTCCCGATAAGGCTTTGAGATAATCAATAGTAGTATCACTGAGGTCAGCATCAGCGATAACTACCCGACCATTGGACATGAAGACATTTTGCAATAAAACTTTTAGCGATCGCAATATAGCGACTCGATATTGGCGACAGGTGTCGGAATTTAGACCATGCCAAATTATCTGTTCAACTTCATCAAAAATCACCAAAGTATTAGACCAATTATTGGGGTTAAAACCCAGGGAGGAAGAGGGATGCAGGGAATCAATACATAATCCATAACCCTCCCCAGGACGACTGATAACCGTCCCCATTCCGGCTTTCATATAGTTTAAACCAAACCGCTGACAGAGAGATTCTACTAAGCGGATACGATGACCGATAACCAGGACAGACTGACCTTTATCACTGGCTTGTTTAACGAGATTTTCTAGGAGTCTAGTTTTCCCGCTACCTTTGGGGGATTTAATCGCCACCAATTGGCAGGCTTGAGGGATAGCTAAATCCTCTGGGAGATAGGGACAATTGAGGTTTAAATCGGCGGAATAGGTCAAGCGTGAGTGGGAGATGGCGCGCCAGGTTTCCAGGGGTGTAGCGGCTTGATAGGCTTGATGTAGGGCTTCTACTCCTTGGGTCGCAATGAGATCATCAACACCTTTCCCTAATTGGGGTTTCCAGGTAATGACTTTAGTATGGCAACCTCTGCGGCTGAGAAGATATCCCATTTGGCGGATAGCTGCGTCTACGGCTTTGATGGTGTTAGGTTTGGTATCGCTATCAAAGACAATATAGATTTGGCGACCTTGGCTGGCTAGTTTTTGTAATTCTGGAATTAACTGAGATTTTCCGATGCGGTTTCCCCATTGGTCTCGCGGGACTCGATAGCCGCCGTTAATACCGGGAAGGGCTATGGCTGGGTATCCAGCAGTAAGTAGTGATCCGGCTTTTTTTGCGCCTTCGGTGATACAGATGGGAATTTCGTGATGATCAATGACCCACTCCCAAAATCCTAAATCGGCGCGGTCTGGTTGTATGGCTTCGGGGGAAATGGTTAAACTGTGACGATGGGCGATCGCTTCCCAAATTGATTGGGAGACTCGCAAGGCAAAAATTCCGGTGGCGGTTTGGGGAGGATGTTCGTATTTTATGGGTTTATTGCTGTGACTGCTAAGGCGAGGTTTGGCGGGTTTGAAGCATCCCCACAGATCCTCGTTTCCGGTTAAGATATCGACACCTGAACACCACCAGCCCCCTTGGTTAACATGACTATAGCGTTTAAGAATGCGATCGCATACTCGACCACCATTGCGTCTGGGTAGGTTGTCGGCATACAGCAGATAATCTAAAGGGCGATCGCCTTCTAGGGGGATAACATTCAATTGAGTTAGCTCTGGGTCAACGCAGCTTGCGTTCCATTCTATCAGATGATTCACTATATCTCCAGGAAATTAGGCACACCCCACACTGCCTATACAATCAATTGGGATTTAGGGGATTTATACTATAACCCCAGATGTGGAGTTTTTGTCAATTGATTGGCTGAATCTTCCATAGATATGGGGTAATTGACCGGGCTCATCAGGTCCTCGCCCCATCCCGATTTAGTTTAATGATGTCAATCGCTTCTCCAATTTGGGTTAGCTGGTGGTTTTCGGAATTATAAGCCCAAACCTTTAAAGATATTTCGCCAGAGGGTAAACTAGCGGTGGGAATCCTTAGCCTCCAACCAGATTGTGCATATTCACGAATTCCTAAAACACTAGCAACATCCCAGCGAGGAATATTTACCTCTCCCACAGCAATTAACTGGTTATTCTCCCCGACACTGAGATAAACAGCATCAGCAGGTTTTCGGGTTTCGGGAATTACTCCCCACCCGGTTAAAACTGAGGGTTGACCTACCCGAATTGGTGATTCTGGAATGACATCAATTGCGCCATTAAATTGGTCGGTAGTGGCGAAAGTTGGGGGCATATCACTCCGTCGCCAAAACCAATGGGATTGGACGAATTTGTGAGGGCGATATTGTTGTAAAATGTATTGATAAATTAGAGAGGCTGAATCGGCTTTTAAGACTTCATCCCAGGGGTTTTGAAACCAGACATCATTAGTTAATAAAATTATGGGCGGTTGGGTCGTTTCCAAGTCTTCAATTACCCGGTTTTGGGCGACGGTAGGTTTGGCATACAAAACATAGCTATATTTAGAACAGGATGGCTTATTATATAGATAATACCACAATCCCTCTGATGTGACATTAAAAAAACAGGATTGATTGGCTATTTCGGCTGACATGACATTTTTGGCTTCTAAATAATCGGGTTTGAGTAATTCAGCATCAGGGATAGAGATAGCGGCTGGGAGGCGCGAGAGTTTCTGGGATGCTTCCAGGACATTAAAACCAGATTCTGAGGTCAGAATAAATATCAATAACACTCCTATAATCAGCTTTTGCGGCAAAGTTAGGGTTAATTTATGTAGGGGATTTTCGAGATATCGCCGATAAGCCAAGAGTAATAAATATACACTTAACAATGCTGTCATCATTGCGCCGTGATAAGCATGACCTAAATCACTGCGGTCTAAGGTTATTCTCATATAAACCCCGGCGGCGGATAGGAGAATTAGGGTAAATAAATGTTTGCGGACAAAGGGTTTTAGTTGGAATTTATGGTTGATTAAGTCCCAGGTGAGATAGGTTAAAACTCCGGCTTGAATGAGAATAGATAGCCAGAATTTTTGAGAGATAAAGGTCATTTGGAAGGGGGGAAGGGGAATGAAGGAAATGTAGCGACCATATTTTCCCCAGTAGGCGATTTGAGAGGCGATCGCATTGACTTGATCTAGTCCTAAAAAAATGGCGATCGCCGTGAAGGAAACTACTACCCCGGTGGAAGTTACAGTTAACCAAGTCTTGCGAATTGGGGAAGGTAAAAATAGGCTGATGATACAGGTAATCAAATAAACGGCTAGGAAATATATGGCGCGGTCATACACATATAAAAAACCCCCAGGAATAGACAACCCCACCAACAGGGATAAAATTATGGCTTGTCGGCTATGAAAATGGCGGTTATCTCGGACATGATTAGATTTTAAGTCTTCTGGCTTTTCCCAGGGTATAAATAGGCGAAAATAACGGAGAGTGATGGCGAGTTGAAAGACAAACCAAGTCCCTCGCCTTCCGTCAAACTTGAAGAAAATGCCATCAAAAATACACGCGAATAAACAGAAGAGTAAAAAAATGGGTAATTTTGACTTTTTTAATCCTACTAACCCGGTGATTTCCCACAAAATCCAAAAATAGCCTACAGCAGTGAGTGCATTTTGGAGATTAACAAATAGCCGAGTCAATACAATTCCATTATCATTGCTAATCAACCTCATGGCTATTTCTGTGGGTAAAACATCCATACCATAGCCATGAATTAAGACGGTATTAATAAATGGCTTTTCCAGTTGGGAGAAATTCGGCCAAAATCCTAAAAATTCTCCCTCGTGGAAGGAGTCCCGCAAAAGGGAGGTAATTGGAAACTGATTGAAAGGAATATTAATGACCCAAGCTAAGAGTAAAATTCCAGTAACGGTTGCTAAAAACCAATTTTGGCTGAGAGTTTTGGCGGTAATGTTAATGACAGAATGGAGATATTCTCCCAGCGATATTTTCCCAAATTTCCAAACTATCAGAGTTAGCAGGGGGGGAGTAAATAGCAAAATCAGATATTTGAGATAATCTGTATAGGGACTGATATTCTCAATGCTGGCTTGGGAAATTACCCCGGTGGTATTGTTTCCGAGAGGGATAGCAATGGGGTTGACCAGGGGAACAAAAATCATCCAACTGGTAAGGGTAATTATCAGGACTACAGCTAAACTTGGTGACGGGGTAAATTTGCGATCGCTCATTTTTACCTAAGACTCCCAACTGGAAACGCGATCGCCAGACGAAAAGGAATATAGCTTATGTCCGGTAAAGCTAATTAAGGCTACACAGGCGGCGCTTACGAGTCTAGCAGGGGTAGGAGACCATCCCAATTCATTAATCAACAATTGTAATAACCCCAAATTCGCCAATAAGCTATTTAAGGCGACTGTCGCAAACACCCCATATTGCATCAACCAATTACGCCAGTAAATACCAAACACAAACCGACGACTTAACCAGAAATTGGTACTTAATCCCAAAAAGTAACTAATTCCCAAGGCGTAAACATACCAAACTCCCGCCTGGGTAAGAAGAGAAAACACCAAAACATCTACAACTGTCGCACTTCCCCCGGTGAGTAAATAACCGCCAAACTGTCGCAAAGTAGCGATCGCCTGACGACGGCGAGATTTTCGGGAAACCGCCGCCACTGTGGTGGGGGTGTCGGCTTCGGCTTCCTCGACATATTCACTATCACTATTGACATTCCAGAGGTTATGTTTTCCGGGGGTCATGACATTTTCCGCCGCCAAAATTCCCATCAAGAGGCTATGGTCTTGATTATTATACTTAAATGCACCATATCGACCGACCAACTGCAAATTCTGGAAGCCTTTAAAATACTCCTCAATGGTTGCTAAAGAGGCTTTATAATTTCCGGCATATATCGGATAAGTCCGAGGTAAACGCACAACAAACCCCCCAGAAACCTGCTGCTTTTGGAGTAATCCAATTTTCATCAGGTCGGCTTGCGCCATGCGTCGCAGGTCCTCCTCTGGACAATTCCATAACTGATCATCAAAATTGCACCAATACTCACAACAGAGGGGAGTTTGATGATTATTGGGTAACATTTCCGGCGACCAATTGGCAAAATTTGTCACCCTTCCTAATTTCACCCTGGGGTCATTAATATATAGCCAGTTATCGGGGAATAAATGACCATCATCAATAATTAAATAGACTAAAATGGTATTCCGAAATTTAAGCGATCGCGCTGATTCTATCACTGGCTGAGGCGGTGCTGTTTTCAACTCTTCCACCAATAAAGTTAACGGAATAGAAGAAATCACCCCCCCACAGGGAAAAGTTTGCACTTCTTTAGTCTCACGGTTGCGGACAGTCACATGGGTAGCCTCACCATCATTATGATGTACCTCAATCACTTCGGTATTCAGTAATAAAGGCTGCTGATGCTGATTTAAATAATCAGCTATTTTATCATAAAGTTGACCAGAACCCAACCGAGGAAATTGGAATTGGTCAATCAAGGTTTTGACTTTACCATCATTTCCCAATAAGGCATTAACCACCGCTTTATATAAGGACAAACCCTTAATTCTTTGTGCCGCCCAGTCGGCGCTAATTTCTGTACAAGGAATTCCCCAAAGTTTCTCGGTGTAACTTTCAAAGAAAATCTCAAACAGCCGTCTCCCAAATTTACCAATCACCCACTCGGAAAAATTATCGGGCTGGGGTTTAGGAAATAAACGCACTTTCACATAAGACGAAAGTATTTTAACTGTCTCTAATAACCCCAACGCGGAAAGCACCTGTTTGGCTTGGAGAGGATAACTAAAGTATTTTCCCCCGTAATAAATGCGGGTAAGTCGATTAACTGTTACCTGGTCTTTTCCTAATACTTGATTCCATAGTTTCACCACAGGCGATAATTTGGTGAAAAATCGATGGGGTCCGAAATCGAGAATAAACCCTTCATACTCGATACTTTTCGCTAGTCCCCCCACCCGCTTATCTCTTTCTACTACTACTACAGGAATTCCCTGACTGGTGAGAGTATAAGCCGCAGCTAACCCCGCTGGACCTGCACCTAAAATGTAAATCGGTTTCATCACACCACACTCAAATTATCGACTAGGGCAAATTGTACTCATCATACACTATCATCCATAATAACCCGATTTTTCTATTCAAAAGGGGTTGACATTATCCTCTATTTTCTGATATTATAGGTTATATATAACATAATTGTAATATTTATATATATTTTTTTGGAAGACAGATTACCATTATAATAAAAGTATATCCGATTTTCCCCCAAATTGTCAACCCCCCTTCCCCAAAAAGCCGGGCGGCGATAAGTTTTGCTAATTTAAAATTTGCAAATAGTTTTAATATTTAAAAGATTGTAAATATTTATGACATTTTTATTGCTAGTGATTATCAAATAGTTGACGACAGAATGGGGGTTGTGGTAGATTTATGTAAATAAAAATCCACTGGGGTTTATGTCAGCACCCCCGGCTGAAGCACGGGGGCTTCCTGCCCCCCGCTTTCAGGTAGCTGACCAGTTTAAGCCTTAACTGGCTACGTTCAGAGCAAGAGTTAAAGTTCCTACCCTGGAATGCGTGCTAGTTCCAGGCACTAGAACCAAATCGTTAAACAGTCCTAAGGGGTTAAGACAGTGCGATTTGGAAAGTACCGACTCTGAACATTAGCGAAGCAAACATTACCCCGCAAGGGAGTCGGAGCCAACCATAGCTCCATGGAGGGGCAACCATACCCCTCCACCCCGCAAGGGGGTGCTGGCGGCGGTCAGCCGCTTGAGTCGGTTTTCCTCTCCGCGATCAATCACGGAGCTTCCAACCCTCCCAGGAGTTTTACGTGAACTAAGCAAAATATAGCCCCAAAAGACGATTATATGGTGAGCTTTAGACGATCGCAGTAGGAATTTCAAGTTTAGCGATGCACGAGTTTTGGGGAAATTCGGAGCGCTCGAAAATCGGCGACTTGACAAAAACGGTGATTTATGGTATGTGCTGTCAAACTGAGTAAAATCAAGATGGTGGAATTTCCAAAGCGATCGCGCCTAATAAGCCCTTGCGAAAATCATTAAGTAGTTGTCGTGCGGTGCGTTCCAAATCTCCTTGAAAGCGTTGATCAGCCAAGGCTTGTAGATAAGACTCTCCATTTTCCGAAGCGATCGCCAGAGAATAGCGATCGGTCAGTTTATGGTGAATTTGGAGATCTTGAAACAAATCGACCATACCCGCGGCCACCCGTTGGTTATCATAACCCGCCTCACCAATATCCTCACAAATCGCCAACTTGAGAGCATCCTGTTGATTTTCAATACGGCTAGGAATGACCCCTGGCGCATCCAACAATTCAATTTGCTTAGAAATCCTGACCCACTGTAACTTTCGAGTCACCCCAGCCCGTCGAGCGCTTTCTACCACTCGCCGCCCCAAAAGTCGATTAATCAAAGCCGACTTACCGACATTGGGAAATCCAATCACCACAGCCCGGACAGGTCGGGGCAACATTCCCCGTTGCTGACGTTTTTGATTCAACTGTTCCCCAGCCTGTTTAGTAGCGCGTACTACTGCATCGACCCCATCTCCCTGTTGAGCATTGGTAAAATAGGGGATTTCCTGGTGTTCCTCAAACCACTGTTGCCATTGTTGTTGTATATGGGGAGGAATCATATCTTGGCGATTAATAATCAATAATCGTGGCTTTTGGGATACCCATTGAGATACTTTAGGATGGTGAGTAGCCAAGGGAATACGAGCATCGCGAACTTCCAGGACAACATCAACTCGTTTAAGTTGTTCTGTGAGGGTGCGTTCAGCTTTAGCAATATGACCGGGATACCATTGAATTGTCATAATCTGGGAAAATAGTTAATAGTGGATTAATAGTTAAGTGAAATGTTCAAGTTTGATTTTGTCCCTGATACATATATTGAGGTAATCGCATGGTGAAGGTTGACCCTTTGTTTAACTCACTTTCCACCCAGAGGTCACCACCCATCATCTGACATAATTTATGGGTGATAGAAAGTCCTAAACCAGTCCCCCCATATTTACGGGTTGTACTTTCATCAGCTTGGGTAAAGGGGCTAAAAACCGTGGCGATTTGTCGCTCATTCATACCAATTCCGTGATCCTGAACTTGAAAAAAGATAAAGGGAATTTCTGAGAGTTCTTCTTCGGGAGATTCTAGGGAGTGATAAACGGGTAAATCCGGTAAATCTGTGGCGGGAATTAACTGTTTCCATACTCGTAAAGTCACCTGTCCTTGTTCGGTAAATTTACAGGCATTACTTAACAGATTAAGCAGTGACTGTCTCACCTTGGTTAAATCAGTATACATCAAGTCAAGACCGGGCGCAACCTCTAGGGTAAATTGATTATGATTTTTGTCTGCCAAGGGTGCTATAGTAGTTTCCACTTCCCAAAGCAAGGTATTAATTTGACATTTTTCCAAGTGAAAATTCATGCGGCCAGCTTCAATCTTAGAAAAATCTAGAATATCACTAATTAAGGTGAGGAGATGTTGACCAGCCACGTGGATATTTTTCAAGTCTGCCACCCAATCATCCTGTCCGAGGTCTTCAGCGTCTTCTTGTAGTAATTCACTGTAGCCAAGAATAGCATTTAAGGGAGTGCGAAGTTCATGACTCATGTTAGCTAAAAATAGGCTTTTAGCTTGGTTAGCCTGTTCAGCAGCTTCTTTAGCTCTACGGAGTTCCTCAGCCTGCTTATGTTCAGTGATATCACTAGCCAGAATAAGCAAACAGGGAGTATTTTCTAATTGGATAGGTTCAATGGCGATTAACCAATCTCGAATTGCTCCTGATTTATGGCGAACTTGAACGGTTAAATTACTGAGGCGATCGCCATTAGTAATCCTTTGTAAAATGGGGTTAATCTGTTCAGCATCCCACATTTCCAAATCCTCAAAAGTGCGGTCAATGACCTGTTCTCGACTCCACCCCAATTGCTGAAGAAAACTATCATTGACATCCACAAATCGGCCTTCTTCAACAGTAGTAATACTAATACCAATGGGACTAGCCTTAAACACCCGCGAAAACCTTTCCTCACTAGCTCTTAAAGCAATTTCGGCTCGTTTGCGTTCCGTGATATCCTGAACAGTGCTAGTAATATGGGTAGGAGTAACGATCGCCTGTTCAACCACAAATCGTTCTTGACCGTCAGGGCGTGCAATCCGATAATCTATAGAATAGGGAATTTGCTCTGAGATAGCTTGAGAAATAGCATTTTCCACCCGTGGGCGATCCTGATGATGGATATATTGCATCAAGCTATCAATGCTGGGAGTCACTTGCTGAGGATTAACGCCAAAAATGCGGTACAACTGATCAGACCAAGTACAGGTTAGTTGTGGGATATCTAATTCCCAGTGTCCTAACTTAGCAATACGTTGAGCGGTAGCTAAACTAGCTTCCCCCGAACGTAGAGAGGCTTCTACAGTTTGTCGTTCTTCCACCGCACCCGCCAAAAATAAACCGGTGACAGTCATCACCAAAATAAAGGCTTGTAGAGAAAAGACTTGGGGATTTTCGTTAAGGTTGTTCATAAAAGGACCACTACCCCGTAGGACACCCCAGACGGCAAATGTTGCCGTTAATAAGTGAGCGATCGCAGTTCCTCGCTGACCAAAACGCAGGGAAGCCCAGACTAATAGTGGAAATGGCAGGTACTCTAGGGGGTAGTGAATAGTGAGAACCCGGGTTCTGGAACAGAATACAAACCAATTCAAAGCCGAAAATAGTAGGAACCAGATGGTTATTTCCAGATAGCTGAATAATTTAGGCAGCCATAGCTGTTGCTTGGGGTTTTTGAGAATTTCCCAGCTTTCTGGTAATAGCCAACTCCAATAATTGCCAGTTGACTCCTGCAAGTCTCTGGTCTGTTGATATTTAATCCGAAATCGATGAGCCCAAGTCAGAAGTACCGGGGCTAATAGCAGAACGCCAATGGTATCTCCCAGCCACCATGTTACCCAAATATCGATTAATGTATCGGGTTTAATTTCTCCAGCGATTAATAATGCGATCGGAGTAATAGTAGAATTAATCAGACTCGAGAGGGCTCCAGCTAGAATAGCTAGTCCCAGTACATCCTTGAGGCGGGCTAAAGCCGGAGAGAAACCGATCCTTTTTAACATCCACCAACCCGCGCCAGCTTCTAGGAGGGTTCCCAGAGTCCTAATGAATCCCAGATAACCGTAGTGACCCGTCAGCCAATAGTTAGAAAACAAAGCACCGAGAACAATTCCCGGCCAACATTTACCCCCCCACCAGATTAAAACCACTAAAGACCATCCCGCCGCTGGCCATAATATGGCTTCCATGGCATTGAGCATTAAAGTCTCAATGGTGATCCAGATTAGCCCCAGATAGACCAGAAGCGCAACCATATTGATAGTTAGGTAGCGTCCCAGTTTAGATCTGAGGATGTTATGGAACTGAAGCATTTTGCTGCCCTCCGTTGCTTCTCCCCCACACTCAAAGAAATTATCCTCAGTATTAAGCTACCCGGCGCTAAGTCTTGCGACTTCCTTGGGGTACTTCCTCAAACTTCCTAGAATCTGAAGACAAGTTGCACAAACTCACCACCGCTGTCTCTGGCTTCCTACTTTTGAGTTCATCCACCGAGTAAGCGAACCAAGCTAGACCATTAGACACCCACTTCCCACCTCGTCGAAGTAATGGGATATTTTATAGTTTGATACTTCCGCCGTTAATTGCTAGAGCCATCTAACGGGGGATTCTTGCTTATTTCAACTTTACTATAGCACTCAATTACTGATTCATTTAAGCTGAACATTCCCGAACATTGATTGACCATGATCGGACTCTTGAAACTCCCGCGACTACCGACTCCACAAGCATTTTCAACGCGGTGGGTCAGTTCTAAATAGGTGTGTTGGGGTAAGCGATCGCACTTACAGACTTACCCCAAAATCCTTTTACCAACGGCAATTAGGCATCATCTAAAGCCACAATACCGGGAAGTTGCTTCCCTTCGAGGAGTTCCAGACTAGCCCCACCACCTGTAGAAATGTGGCTCATCTTTTCACCCAAATTCAATTGTTCCACAGCCGCCACCGAGTCGCCGCCACCGATAATTGTAGTAGTACCGGTGCTGGTTAGTTCTGCCAAAGTTTGAGCGATCGCCCGAGTACCCGCCGCAAACTTCTCAAACTCAAACACTCCCATAGGACCATTCCAGAGGACAGTTTTGCAGTCTCCCAAGGCTTCTTGGAAAACCTTAACCGAATCAGGGCCAATATCCAATCCCATCCAACCATCAGGAATTGCTTCAACGCTAACAGTTTGAGAATCAGCATCAGCCGCAAACTTATCAGCCAAAACCACATCTGCAGGTAACAACATAGTTACCCCTTTTTCTTTCGCCTTCGCTTCCAGGGACTTAGCCAACTCCAGCTTATCTTCTTCCACCAGGGAATTACCCACACTCAGCCCCCTGGCTTTGTAGAATGTGAAAATCATGCCGCCACCCAGCAACAACTTGTCGCATTTGTCAAGTAACGCTTCAATGACACCAATTTTGCTAGATACCTTAGAACCACCAATAATCGCTGCTAGGGGACGTTGAGGGCTTTCAATCGCCCCTTGGAGGAACTGCAATTCCTTCTCAATCAAATAACCCGCCACACAGGGACTCAGATATTTAGTCACCCCTTCAGTGGAAGCATGGGCGCGGTGTGCAGTACCAAAAGCATCATTTACATACAGATCCGCTACCGAAGCCAACTGCTTGGCAAATTCCGGATCATTTTTCTCTTCGGCTGCATGGAAGCGAACATTTTCCAGTAACAGCACATCGCCATCACTCATGGCCCCCACTGCTACGGCGACTTCCTCTCCAATGCAATCGTCACATTTCTTAACGGTTTTGCCCAAAAGTTCCGACAAACGCGCCGCCACAGGAGTTAAGCGCATTGATTCAACTACTTGACCTTGGGGACGGCCAAAGTGGCTGCTCAGAATCACTTTAGCCCCTTTAGAGGTCAGATCTTGAATGGTAGGCAGAGCCGCCCGAATCCTGGTATCATCACTAATAGAGCCATTATCAAGGGGTACGTTAAAGTCAGCACGCACCAGCACTTTCTTACCGGATAGTTCTGATGCTGACAGATTTGCTACAGTTTTTTTAGCCACAGGATTAACCTCGTTGATCGTTTATTCTGGTTTAATCGAAATTAAATGGGAACGGTGAGGGTTATTGGTTAAATGGCCCCTAGGTTGTTACCAACCCGCTGGCCTACCAGCCATCAAATCGTTCACTGTAAACATTCTACCTAAGTCCGCGTCTTGGAGATGCGAGATATGTTTAAGACCGTTTTATTTGCTATAGATCAAAGTCGGGAAGCCCGCGAGGCGGCTGAAAGGGTCATTAATATTGTCCAAACCTATCAGTCTAACCTCTATCTTCTCGCTGTTGTTGAACCAAAAGAACCAGACGGGGAACCTCCCCATTCTGAACCGATGACTTCCCCTGATACGGTGAGCCAACTTTTACAGGAGGCTCATGGTATCTTCTCTAAGCTAGGGATTGATGCCAAACTCATTGAACGTGAAGGTAAACCTGCTTTTACTATCTGTGATGTGGCTGATGAGATTGATGCTGATCTGATTGTGATGGGTAGTCGCGGCACTGGACTTACAGAAGAAGGTGTTGCTGACAGTATCACTAACCGTGTGATTAATCTCTCTCCCTGTCCTGTCTTAGTTGTTCCTTAACTGATTCCCCCCCGTTGACCTATAACCTATAACCTACCTTTGACGGGGGGTTCTCCATTTCTACTAAGTTGATTTTTTAGTCAATTTTTAAAAAATGTCCCCCCAGAACAACCGAGGGGGTTGACAAGTTCCGGGAATTGATGGTATTATATTGACATATTGCTAAATAATGGAAATATATCCACAAATTTCAAAAATGCGTATATTCCCATTATTTAAAATAATATCATGAGCCGGGCAAAAAAGCTACACCCTCACCAATGAGGTCGATTTTTGTAACAATTCTTAACTGTTCGTTACAAAAGTTAACATAAGGGAGTTTGATGGTGGATTATTGATTGTCGGTGATTCTTTCCAATTCTTGAATATAGAAATCACCAATATCTAAACCGGGGAGTCCTTCGACAGTAATTTGTTCATAATTAACCTGACCCCGGATTAACATTTGTTCACCGACAGAAGGTAGAGGTTGGGTAGTAAAAACCCAGATAGTGGCGGTGGAGTCTTGAAGCTGATACGCACCAGCGCCGACAAAGGGAGCCAGGTTAGCGACAGTCCCCTCTATGTAGATTTTAGACCCAACTTTGCGCTGTTGTGCGATCGCCTCAATTTTAGTAGTTTGGCGAGTAAATTGAGTGGTAGACTCAATAATTTGGCGACAGCCAATCATCCCTGGTGTTAGGGATAGTAGAATCAAGAGAATATGGAAGCGGTTAGCAAAGCGTGGGGGTAGGACAATGGCGAATGTAGTCATTTTGTATAAAAAGGGGACAAATTTCTGGGAAGATATACTGGCTTGGAATTGTTGGATATATTGTGATGGCTAATTTATTAGACGGTAAGACAACAGCCCAAAAAATTCAATCGCAATTGAGGGAAAAAATTAAAACCCTAGAACCGCAAAGGGGACGACCTCCAGGTTTAGCAGTGTTAATGGTAGGAGATAACCCCGCCAGCGCCGTTTATGTCCGCAACAAAGAGAAATCCTGTGAACGGGTAGGAATAGCATCGTTTGGTCAACATTTCCCGGCTGATACAAGCCAGGAAGAACTTAAAGAGGCGATCGCCAATTTAAACGAAGATGATCGGGTTGATGGTATTCTAGTACAACTGCCGTTACCAGAACACCTAGACGCTGTGAGTTTGCTGTATGAGATAGCGCCGCACAAAGACGCAGACGGGTTGCACCCCATGAACTTAGGGGGATTAGTAAGAGGGGAAAAGGGGTTACGCAGTTGTACTCCAGCGGGGGTAATGCGTCTATTAGAAGAATATCAAATCCCATTAGCGGGAAAACGAGCGGTAGTGCTAGGACGGAGTATCTTAGTGGGGAAACCCATGGCTTTGATGTTACTAGAGGCTAATTGTACAGTAACTGTAGCCCACTCTCGGACGGAAAACCTAGAAGCGATCGCATCGGAAGCTGATATTCTGATCGCGGCGGTAGGTCGTCCCGAGATGGTGGGAGCGAATTGTATCAAACCGGGGGCGGTAGTGATTGATGTGGGAATTAACCGCTTAGAAGATGCTAACGGAAAATCGCGGTTAGTAGGAGATGTAGACTTCCAGGCGGCTGAACCCATAGCAGGATATATTACCCCTGTACCGGGTGGTATCGGTCCGATGACTGTGGCTATGCTGTTACAGAATACGGTGGAAAGTTATCAAAAACGCATCTGATCGACTCGATGATGTGATTAACGGGATTCGCGATCGCGCATGGTGTCAAAAGACCCGTACAATAAAAACTGATGTTCACCGATTACTGCCCTACTTGTCCCTATAAACCGCTATCAGACTTTGGCTGGTTGGGCTGTGGGGTTTGCCCCTAATTATGACAGATATCAACACCGACGGTATGGTAGTCACAGAAAACATGGATTTATCCGGGTCAGACAGACCATTTGACCTATCGACTTATCTTAGCCAAAAAAAGGAATTAGTGGAAGCGGCGCTAGATGCTGCTATTGCTGTCACCTACCCCGAAAAAATTTATGAGTCGATGCGCTATTCCCTCATGGCTGGGGGAAAACGGCTGCGACCTATTTTATGTTTAGCTACCTGTGAACTGCTTGGGGGTACAGTGGAAATGGCAATGCCGACAGCCTGCGCCCTAGAGATGATTCATACGATGTCTTTAATTCACGATGATCTACCAGCAATGGATAATGATGATTATCGGCGTGGGAAATTGACTAACCACAAGGTCTATGGCGAGGATATTGCTATTTTAGCGGGAGATGGATTGCTAAGTTATGCTTTTGAGTTCGTGGCTACCCAAACTCAAGGTGTACCCCCGGAAAGAGTCCTACAGGTAATCGGTCGCCTGGGTCGTGCGGTGGGGGCGACTGGATTGGTGGGCGGTCAGGTGGTAGATTTAGCATCGGAGGGTTTATCAGATATATCTGAGGAAACTCTAACTTTTATCCATACCCACAAAACTGGGGCTTTATTAGAAGCCTGTGTGGTCTGTGGTGCGATTTTGGCGGGTGCTAATGAAACTGACCTGGAGAGACTCTCTCGCTATGCTAAAAATATTGGCTTGGCGTTTCAAATTGTCGATGATATTCTCGATATTACCGTACCCTCGTCGGAGTTGGGTAAAACCGCAGGCAAGGATCTGGAAGCTCAAAAGGCTACCTATCCTAGTTTATGGGGCTTGGAAAAGTCACGGGCGAAAGCTCAACAACTGGTGGAGGAGGCTAAGGCTGAATTACAGGCTTTTGGAAACGGTGGTTGCGCTCTGGCGGCGATCGCTGATTTTATTACCTATCGCAGTCACTAACTTTTAAAGCGAGGTGTTCAACCCCATGCAAGAATTTGGTCACATATTGGACAACCGGGTGCTGTTAGTGGCACTGTTTGCTTGTCTGTTCGCCCAAGCGTCTAAACTGGCGATCGAATTGATACAGCATGGAAAAATTAATCTGCGGGTTCTGGTGACTACTGGGGGAATGCCTAGTTCTCACTCAGCCTTTGTGGGTGCTTTAGCCGCCAGTGTTGGTCAGGTGATCGGGTGGGGTAGCCCGGAGTTTGCGATCGCTGTGGTATTTGCTATTATTGTTATGTATGATGCGGCGGGTGTCCGACAAGCAGCAGGGAAACAGGCTCGCATTCTTAATCAGATTATGGACGAGTTATTCCAAGAGCATCCCCAATTTAATGAGGACCGCCTCAAGGAATTACTCGGACATACCCCCTTTCAGGTGATTGTGGGCTTGAGTTTGGGAATAGCGATCGCAGCTTTAGCAGAACTTACCTATTAGCTACGATATTGGGAATTTAATCGCCAGTAGCTAGGTTAGGTCGCTCAATTTTCACCCGACTGCTATCAACCATGAGCGACCAAAATCCCTGATCATTGAGACGGCGGAAAACTTCCATGGCACTATTCGGCTCGGCGGTATGTTCTACCAGTAAATAGAAGCGCCGATTATAGGAAACTATGGGAATTCTTCTCCCCATAGTTGCCTCAAGTCTAGCCGCAATTTCTGGCTGGTTGAAATAGTCTACCATGATCGCATAACCCATGCCTAGGGGTTGGCTACCCAAATCACTGCTAGGACCAGAAGGACCGACAGGGGGACGTGGTTCGGGTCTAGGAGTTACTGCTGCATCAGATTTAACCACATGGGTGGATAAACCGGCTGTTTCCTTGAAATAAGCCGCCCAGTCTTCGGCAATTAGGACGTCATCAAAACCGCCAACTCTGGTGACAATATCATTGAGATAGCGACACACCTGGCTTTCTATGTTGCTAGGTAGGACTTGACGCGCTAGTGCTTGTGTCTCGGGGGTGTTGCTGGTGATTAACAGCAAATACTCACCGGGTCGAGGGGGAACACAGGAGGCTTGACCAAAGCTGGGTTTAGCACTGAAACCTATGGTAAGCAGAACCACCCCTACAGAACTAATCCTAGTTAACCATCGCCTCAACCTAAGTTTAACCATAGCTATAACAACTTTTGCGATCGATTTTGCAGCTATTGTACCCGAATTGAGATTTTCTGAGCGTAGGGGCGGTTTCTTTAGACAATCCTGATTTCAACCACATGATCTGAGAACCCGCCCCTATAGCCTGAAATAGTAGTATATTGAGCGACCACAGGTAATCAGGATTTTTAGCCAGCAGTAGCCAGAGACGCGATCGCATCAGGGATAGTAGCTGAAGGCGCTTCAAATTGTCCGGTAATCACGTGCTCAAGTCGCAATTTCAGCCAAGTAATAAACTGAGGGTTAGTAGAAACCAACGCCGCCGCTGGTTTAGGACATTTAGCTTTCACTTCGGCCATTTCGGGCGCTTCCAAAAATCCTGGCTCAATTACTAACCAAAAATCGATCTCCTTTTCCTGTTCTTGATAATTGCGCCGACGTTCCTTGAGCACTTCCTCAATAGGTTCCTCGATCACAAAGTCTTTACTAGCTAGGAGATAATAATAAGTTGCCATTTGTTTGTCACCTACAATTAACTAAAGAACAACTGGGCTGACTGTAACTTTCCCGTTAACCCAGGATAGCCTGTTTCATTTCCCGCACGGCTTTATCTAAACCGACAAGAACTGCCCGACTTATTATTGTATGACCAATGTTGAGTTCTTCCATACCTTCTAAGCGGGCTACAGGTTGCACATTCCAATAAGTCAAGCCGTGACCCGCATTAACTCGCAGTCCGGCTTCTAGGGCTAATTTACATCCTTGGGCTAAAATCTCGAGTTCCTTTTGCTGTTGGACTCCCTTGGCTTCGCAGTAACAACCTGTATGTAGTTCGATGAATTGGGCTTTAACTGTGGCTGAGGCTTCGATTTGGGCGGGGTTAGGATCGATAAATAAACTTACGGGGATTCCTGCATTTTGCAGGGTGCTGACTACTTCTGACATCCGCTGTAGTTGACCCAGGATATCTAATCCTCCTTCGGTGGTGACTTCTTCCCGGCGTTCGGGTACTAAGGTTATGTAGTCGGGTTTAATATCTAGGGCGATCGCTACCATTTCATCTGTGGCGGCCATTTCCAGGTTTAGGTGAGTTCTCACGGTTTCCCGTAACAGTCGCACATCTCTATCTTGGATATGACGGCGATCTTCGCGCAAATGTACTGTAATCCCGTCTGCTCCCGCTAGTTCTGCGATCGCCGCCGCTGCTACTGGATCCGGTTCCACTGTCCGCCGGGCTTGTCTAATTGTGGCAATGTGGTCAATATTTACACCGAGAGTGGGCATAGTTCTTTTGATCAAATCTTAGACCACAACAGTTTGACATATTCATGGGAACTCTGAAAAGTTAATTATTACAGGCCTTTCAAGAAAAGACCAACAGGGTATTGACAAAATCGATATTATATGTATATGAGTGTGATATAGAAATATTGTGGTAACATTACAGCTTGTTCACCAGTCGCTTAATACATTGCCCTCACCCTAAATCCCTCTGCCAGAGAGGGAGAGGGACTTTGAAAGGTGATCAGATGATTTCTGAACAGGCTGTAAGGTGCGTATCTGTGGGTAAATAATGCCGAATGGGGCTTAGTATAGATTATTAATAGGGAGTGGGTCATCAATATTGTGAATCTGGGGAACTTTAGGAAACTGCATAGCACGATGGCTCCGATTGTGATGCTACCACTATTTGTGACGGTATTTACGGGGGTAGCTTACCGATTGGGGAAAAGTTGGTTTGGTTTATCAAGGGACCAGGTACATTTTTTAATGGTGATTCATGAAGGGGAATATTTAGGGCAAACCTTAGAACCTGTGTATGTGCTATTAAATGGCTTAGGTTTACTGTGGATGCTGATCACGGGGTTAACAATGGTGTTTCAAAATATGAAGCGATCGCGATGGTTTAGGAATCTGCAAGCCAAAAAACAGGCTTCATCCCAATCGCCAGAATAAATGGGTTATTTCCGTTTGGGGACTAAAAAACCTTCAACTTTCCTCAATATCTGTTAGGCGATCGCATGAGCTAGAATAATTTAAGCCGGAAATGGCGATCGCCCATTTCCAGGGGACAACCTTCTAGGGGGGGTAAACCTTGACCATGACACCAAGTGAGTTGAACCACTGTTATAGGGTCCTTGAATTGCAACCCGGTGCATCCCTGGAGGTTGTAGATAGGGCTTATAAAGATTTAGCATTTATCTGGCATCCCGATCGCATTCCAGAAGATAACCAACGGCTGCGACAGTTAGCAGAAGATAAACTCAAGGAAATTAACCAGGCGCGCGATAAGTTGCGATCGCTGTTGAGGTCTAATAAAACGAAACCATCGAAACCGACCCCCAGACCTGAGTATGCTGGGGCTAAACGTCAGACCCAGACCAGCCACAACACCAACTCATATTATACTTACCGCGCGGCCACTCCACCCCACCGTCCCCCCAAACAGGAGTATCAGTCACCACCAGCTTATCAGCGTCCATCCTATTCTGATTTGACTAACGCTGATTTTCGGGGGGCGAACCTGAAGGAAAGAGATTTGTCGGGACGGAATTTGAGTGGGGCAGATCTGAGTTATGCTGATATGACGGATTGTTTTTTACATAGAGTTAACTTGAGTGGGGCTTGTTTGCATCGGGCTAATTTATTCCGGGCTAATTTTTTGCAGGCCAATCTGAGTTACGCTAATCTTCAGGAGGCTAACCTAATTGGTGCGGATTTAAGTGGTGCGGATTTGCGGGGGGCTAATTTAACCGGGGCGAAAGTGGGATATAGCGATCGCTTAATGGTGAAACTAACCGGGGCTAATTTGGCTGGGGCAATTTTACCAGATGGCACTATTCACCCGGGTTAAAACTGATAGCTGCGATCGCTTACCCACAAACGTAGTGGAATTGCATTCCCCTGGGAGTCCACTTTGACTTCAACCACAAAAGACTCAGGATCGCGACTTTGAGCGCGGCTAATGTTCTCGTTAACCTCTAAGCGCTTATTTTCCGGCATATAGTAGGTTTCCAGACCGTATTTTAGACCCCAGCCATCACCTGTACCTCGAATGGCGATCTGATTTTCTGGTAAATTATCAGGACGCTGGTTGCTAACTGCTACGGGTTGCCAAGGAAGGGGGCGATCGCCTTCTGGTTGTTCTTGGGGTTTTTCTAGGATCACATAAACTGTATCACCATCTCGGATAGAATTTCTGTGTGACATGGTACCGGAACCGGGAAGATTTCTGAGGGTACTAGGTTGAGAAATTTCATAACTGAGAATTTGATAATAACCCCGCAAGAAATCATAGGGGTCAACGGGGGCTGTTTGTAATACAACAGTTGTTCCAGTAATATATGTGTAAAAAGCCTGAGCCGGAATTGATATTACCAATGCTACCTGACACAATAGGGGAGCCAGAAGTCGCCAATTGGGTAAGCGACGTTGACGGCTATTTACTGAACCCGGAAGGATAACTGAGGGTTTTGCGGATGGGATTTTGTTAGTGTTAACCATACTGTTACCTCACCATGAAAGATGAAATTATGAATTAGGACTTGGAATTAGGGAGAGTCGGACGAGACAAGTTTTTTTCAAACCATAAACCGGCGATAATTACAGCAATTCCACACAGGACTAAAACTAAGGCTTTCAGGAGTAGTTCGGTTTCGTATTCAAACATTCGGCTGATAATTTGGAGGACTAATAGCACCATACCGTACCAAAAAGCACTCCGATTGCCTTTTAACAGTCCTAAGCGAACGGTGAATGCGCCCAACAGAAACATTTGCACATTGAAAATTAAAGTGGCGGTGGTGGGAATTTCCGCTATTGAGATATGCCAAAAAGTGACTATACCAGTGATGATAATCAAGGCACTAATAGCGGTGGTATAGGCATCTACACCCCAATATCTTTGGCTACCATGAGGCTTAATTATCTGGAACCATTGCCAGAGGGATATGACCACAAAAGCCAGGATATTAATTAGCATTACATTGGGATTTTCTGGGTTAGAGCGATAAGTCCAGAAGTCCAAGTTTTTCCAAACCTGAAAAAATGAAAAGAGGAAGCATAAAAATCCTAAGTACAAAATGGCTAAACGGTGAGCGATCGCTTGAAAAGGCTGACCATGGACATAGGGCCATTGACTATCTCGATAGGACCATAACCAAGTGGGGATTAAAATTAAGCTGATCACAACCTCAATTCCGCTTATGGGCTGGAAGGAAATCAATCTTCCCATAATGACTAATAATGGGATAGCGATCGCCAACAGCGCCATGATAAAAACCACACGGGATTGACACCAATAGGCTAGGGGTATAAATAAAATAGCAGATGCGATCGGCATATATTGGAGCAAAATATCAATAGCAGATAAATCCCTGGCTGATAGGGCTATATTGATGCCCTGAAAGTATCCTAAGCCCAACAGAATTATGGCTAAAACCGATAGAGAGCGCAATTTTAAGCTATAAGCCATAATCAGGACACCTAGCCCCCAAACGACATATAATCCGTATGGGGAACCGCCTATATGAAACATCTGGGCCAGCAGTGCTATATTTGCTCCCAAAGACAATGCGCCAGCCATTAGCAGTCCCTGTCCGAGGCGTTGTTTAGATTCTGATGTAGGATGTTGCCACAGGTAAAACCCACCTGTATTAAATCCAATGAGGACGGATAGGAGTAGCAAAACCCGCATATATCGGGGCCATTGTTGCCAGTTAGCTGCCACAAAGGTAATCACACCCAATCCCAAGAGGATGCCACCACCTACCATGAGAATCATGACAAAGCGATTGCTGGCGGCGGTTTCGAGGCTATTAAACTGATAGCGATCGGCTAATTGTTGATAAAGTTCATCATTAACCAAGCCTTCTGCTTTCCATAGTCGAGCTTCCTGTCGCAATTGGCGACGAAACTTTTCTGAAATCATCGATTGAAAGCCTATGTCAGATAGGTTCAGTTTGTCTTGATGTTCAGATTTTGGTAGAATAGTTTATGCCACATTCTCAACTGTCTCTGTTTCAAAAAAGCAGCAAATGAGGGGAGGAGTAGGGAAGCGGAAAAAAGAGTGTAGAGACAAGTGGGGCCTTATCCAAGGTATAACTTGTCTCTAGGGTCAGGGGCTATTTTCGTGTGATTTGTTGCCTGATACATTTACGCGACATTTTTCCGGCTCCGGATAATGCAACGATAGCACCATTACCTATTAAGGTAATGGAGGCGGTATCCCGCAAAGCTTTTAGAAAGATGATCCCAAAGCACTGTTTAGCTTGGTAGTCTTAGACCTGATTTTTCCCTTCACCTAGCTAGCCATGTTGGAAGTCTCGAAGATGAGCCCAAAAATTAGGCTGTGTTATGGGATGGTCAGGGATGCGACCCAATCAACCAAGGGGTTTAAGTCCTCACCGGGTAGTTATTTGGCTCATTTCAGCTCTATTTCATACCCGAAGGTCCCGCACCATACTTGGTATGGTAGCGCATCGCCCTAATTGGTTCAACTAATCTGCGATTAAATTAAGCTCTTTAAGTTTTTTCATTAGTAAAGAGGGGGACGCTGAGACTCGTTAATTTGCAACTGTTCGCGACCATTGCGGATAATCCTTACCATGTCGCTCAGTTCATGCTCAATTTTAGCTAGAACATGATCAGCATACTCATCGGCTCCGGTTTGGATCTCATTACACTCATTTAAGATCCGATTTCGCATAGCATCAAGTTCCTGTTGAGCCTGATAGCGAATTTGTTCAACCTCGGCGAGAGTTTGTTGCTGTAAGGCTTCACACTCTATCTGGACTTGTTGTCTAAGGCGATCGGCTTCTTCGGTCGCTCGTTGGACAATACCAGTTTCATTAAAAAGTTGAGTAGCTCTTTGTTCAGCATTCTGTAGGATAGAGGCTGCATATTCTTCAGCTTCCTGGAGAATTTCATCTTTATGACGAACAATAATATCAGCCTCCTGAAAAGCACTCGGAAGATTTAAGCGGATCAGGTCTAGTTGATCTAGCAACTGTTCCTCGTCCACAAGAGTGCGTCGAGTCAGGGGAATGCGAGGACTGTCAAGAATCATTTCTTCAAGTCGGTTAAGTTCCCGCTGAATATCTATACTAGGCGAAGCGGTAGGAGTCGGTTCGCCGTTAGTGACAAGTCCATTAGGATTAGATTCAATTCTGGGGGTTAATTCCTGGCGTAACATCTATTAATATCTATAGCGACGTGGTTGGGAACAAGATGATCGACTGAACCGCCAAACTTGGCGATCTCCTTAACGACACTGCTTGATAAAAAGCTATATTCGTTGGAGGTTGCCAAGAAAACTGTCTCGATTGTATCAGACAGGGTTTTATTAGTGTGAGCCATTTGCAGTTCCATCTCAAAATCAGACAGGACTCGCAAGCCGCGCAATAGCACTTGTGCCTTTCTCAGTTTGGCATAGTCTACGGTGAGACCCTCAAAACTGGCAACCTCGACATTATCCAAATGGGAGATAGATTGCCGAATTTGAATCAGGCGTTGTTCGACTGTAAACAGGGGAGTCTTGCTAGGGTTGCGTAGGACGGCCACAATCACCCATTCAAATAGATGGGAACCTCGCTCAATTATATCAATATGTCCAAAGGTAACTGGGTCAAAACTGCCTGGATATATAGCAATCACAATAGATTATGGTTATCTTGAAGTCTTACCAGAGATTACCTTAAACTGTTTGATGGTTAAAACAAACTTTTTCCCTTACGGAATTCCCGGGCTACCCCGGAAGAGTCAAGCCCAGCCATACGGAATCGGCGATCTAAATCGGCCGCATCGGGGGAGGACTTTTCGGCTTCTTCCATGGTAATGCGTCCTAGGGTAACTTGTTCAAAAATCGCCTGGTTAATCAGTTGCATTCCTTCATAGGTGTCATTTTCCATGAGGTGAGTTGCACTTTCCTCGTCGCCTTTGAGTAGATAGTCTTTCATGGCTGGGGTATTAACTAGGATATCGTGAACTGCAGCCCTTTTGTTATCGACTGTGGGGATTAATAATTGAGCAATTACGGCGACTAGGGAATCACAGATCTGAATCCTGACGGCTGCCTGTTCGTCTACGTTGTAGAGGTTTAACAGTCGGTTGACTGAGTTAATGGCGTTGTGAGTGTGGACGGTTCCCAAGACTAGGTGCCCGGTTTGGGATGCTTGGAGGGCAGTATTAACTGTGGTGCGATCGCGCATTTCCCCAATTAGAATAACATCTGGGTCTTCCCGCAAAACGGCACGGAGGGCATGATGAAATTCTAGGGTATGTAATCCGACTTCCCTTTGAGAGATTAAGCATTGTCGGGAAGCATGGACAAATTCAATGGGGTCTTCAATGGTGACAATGTGCTTGCGAGCGTTTTCATTGAGATAACGTAACATGGCAGCGAGGGTGGTAGATTTACCTGAACCCGTTGGACCTGTGACTAAAATTAACCCATGGGGATAGCTAATAATGTTTTTGAGAACTTCTGGTAATCTCAATTCATCGATACTAGGAATTTTTAAGTTAATTAGTCGCAGCACCATGGCTCCCCCGGTCAGAGATTCAAAGCAATTAACCCGACATCGGACTATACCAGGATAAAAAATGGCGGTGTCGAGTTCTTTCATTTCGGCAAATTGTTGCCTTTGGTGTGGGGCGAGAATCTCACTGAGATACTGCTCAAATATTTCTGGGGTGACTTTTACTTGGTCTTTAATTCTAACCATTTCCCCCTGTATCCTATATCGGGTAGTATGTCCGACTCGAATATGAATATCGGAGGCTTTTTTAACAAAGGCATCCTTAACCATATCTTTAATGGAGTTACTGGGGGAAACATTGGTCGATTGTCGTTGTCTCGCGCGCACCGGAACTGTGGGCTTGGGGGGGAGATTTTCGGGAGATGGTGACTGAGTTGAATGAGCCATGAGGTGAGTGTCCCTTAGCTGATATCTGTTGCTAATTGTGGCACAGGGTTAACCGCAGTTGCAGTTGAGAACAGAGGGAAATTGATTTTCTGGTGGGGTTATGGCTCGTCGGTGCGATCGCCCCTGGGAATCCCTGGGAATCGAGAATTGACAGTAGAACCTGCCCCTAACATGATTGTTGATTTTTGTTTGAACGGCACAGGGAAATGATAGGATGATCTGAGGTATCCTAACCTAACATTTGCTCAAGTTTCGATTTTTTATGATTGTGAGTCAACCAGCCCTAGAGACTTCTGCGGGAGTTTCTTTACAAAATTTTCCGAGACTGCGCCGGGGGGTTACTGATATTTTCCCGGAATTGCCTAATTCTGAAAACCCAGAGGAAAATTTGGGTCAGCGGTTGGCTCTCAGTACCCGCCCTCTTAGGATTAAGTTAGGTATCGACCCGACTGGCTCGGATATTCACCTAGGACATAGTATCATTTTTCGGAAGTTGCGGGCTTTCCAGGACGCAGGACATACGGCGGTTCTCATTATTGGCGATTTTACTGCCCGCATTGGTGATCCTACTGGCAAATCGGAGGTTCGTCGTCAGCTAACTCCTGAGCAAGTAGAACAAAATGCCCAAACTTATCTCGAACAACTGCGCCCGATTTTAGATTTTGATACCCCGGGACGTTTGGAAATTCGTCGTAACTCGGAATGGTTATCTAAGTTGGATCTGGCTAAAACTTTGGATTTGCTGTCGCGGATGACGGTGGGACAAATGTTGGCTAAGGAAGGGTTTTCGCTGAGGTTTGAACAGGAAAATCCAATATATTTGCATGAGTTTCTCTATCCGTTAATGCAGGGTTATGATTCGGTGGCAGTTGAGGCTGATGTGGAGTTGGGAGGAACGGATCAAAAGTTTAATCTGGCTGTGGGAAGAGATTTACAGCGCTATTTTGGACAAACACCACAGTTCGGTTTACTAATGCCTATTTTGATTGGTACTGATGGGGTGCAGAAAATGTCTAAGTCCCTGGGTAATTATGTGGGACTGTCGGAAGACCCTTTGACTATGTACTCCAAATTGGAGAAGGTTCCTGATGGTTTGATTGCACAATATTTTGAGTTGCTCACTGATTACCCATTGGCAGAATTGCCGGAAAATCCTCGCGATCGCCAAAAGTTACTCGCCTTGGATATAGTCACTCAATACCACGGAGAAGCGGCGGCTTTGGCGGCGCAAAAAGCGGCTGTAAATTTGGTGCAAGGAGATGCAACTAGGGCTGAGGCTGTACCGGAATTTTCTCTGTCAGAGGTGGAGTTTCCGGCTAAGTTATTCTATATTCTTTCGGCTAGTGGACTGTGTAAAAGTGGCAGCGAGGCGAGGCGACAAATTGCGGGAGGTGCTGTGAAAATAGATGGCGATCGCATTGAGGATCCTAATTTAGTTGTGGCTTCTGCTGAAGAACTGAAAGGGCGAGTTTTACAAGTTGGGAAAAAGAAATTTATCCGGCTAGTGTAAATGGGTTGCCTATCATTGATTAACTTGGGGTGTAATCGGGATAATTTATCATCAATAAATTTCCGGTTTTACCCGGCTTATATTGACTGTAAAAATTGGAAAATATACCAACCATGACCATAGATAAAGTTATTGTTCCCCTAGATGTTTCCAGTCAAGCTGATGCGATCGCATTGATTGAAACCCTGCCACAAGTCACATTTTGGAAAGTGGGTTTAGAACTGTTTGTCAGTTGTGGTCCGCAAATTTTAAAACAACTAAAACAGCGCAATAAGCGGATATTTTTGGATCTGAAATTCCATGATATACCCAATACCGTAGCCGGAGCCTGTCGCGCCGCCGCTCGCTATGGTGTAGACTTAATTACTATTCACGCCACCGCTGGAAAAGTCGCCCTAAAAGCTGCTCAGTCGGCGGCGGAAATGGGAGCGAATGAGGCGGGTGTACCCGTACCTAAATTAATCGCCATTAGCCTGTTAACGAGCCTTAACGCCAGGGAATTAGCCTTTGACCTCAAAATTCCCCTGGAACTGCCAGAGTATGCCTTACAGATGGCATTATTAGGGCAAGAGTGCGGTTTAGCGGGGGCGGTGTGTTCGCCGCAGGAAGTGGCACAACTACGGCGGACTTGCGGGGATGATTTTCTGTTGGTGTGTCCTGGGGTGCGTCCGAGTTGGGCATCTAAAGGTGATCAAAAGCGATCGCTCACTCCTTCGGAAGCATTGAAAGCGGGTGCTAATTATTTAGTAATTGGACGACCTATTACTGAAGCGAATAACCCCATGACAGCATTAAAGCTAATTTCGGAAGAGTTAGACGCAGCGGAAAAGATAGTCAAGTAGATGTTTAGTATTGTAGCTAAATTACCATTTTGGTGAGCAAAGGGGCGGCGCTGAGAAGGGTTTGGGTGTAGGGATGCTGAGGATGTTTAAAAATCTGCTCAGTGTTTCCTATTTCCACAATTTTACCAGCGTTCATAACCGCAATGCGATCGCACAAAAATCTAGCCACCCATAAATCGTGGGTAATAAATAAATAGGTAAGATTAAAGTCTCGCTTGAGGTCTAACATTAACTGTAATACTTGAGCCTGAACACTAGCATCAAGCATACTAACAGGCTCATCACAGATTACCAATTTAGGGCGAGTAATTAAAGCACGAGCAATGGCTACCCGTTGCTGTTGTCCTCCTGAGAGTTGTTTGGGATAGCGGTTATAATAGTCCTCTACCGGAGTCAAACCCACGCGATCGAGCATTTCTAATACCCAACGTTTCGCCTGGGGTAGTTTTGCCATTTTATGAATTAATAGGGGGTCAGCAATAGCTCGACCAATGGTCATCATGGGATTTAAACAAGCGTTAGGATCTTGAAATATCATTTGGATATCGCGACGCTGTGAGCGCACTTGTCGCACTGACATAGCCGTTAAATCTTGACCCTCAAATTTCACTGTACCAGCGGTGGCGCGAACTAACTGTAAAATGGTGCGGGAAAGGGTACTTTTACCGCAGCCAGACTCTCCTACCAACCCGAAAATTTCACCAGGAGATAACTCGAAACTCACGCCATCAACGGCTTTGATTAATTGCTTTTGTTTGGTGAATATTTGCTGAATTATGCCGGATTCTAAACTATAATGCTGTTGGAGATTTTCAATTTGGAGAAGTGGTGGTGGTGGGTTAGTCTGTGTCTGTTCTTGGGGAGTATTGGGTTCTGGTGGCTGTTGGGAAGTTCCATGAACGTGGAGAGCAGATTCTAGGAGCGATCGCGTATATTGATGTTGGGGGTATTGTAGAACGGTGCGGCTATCTCCGAGTTCGACAATTTTACCTTGATACATAACCGCAATGCGATCGCAATACTCTCCCACCATGGCTAAATCATGGGAAATTAATAGGATAGCAGTTCCGCGTTCACGACATAGCCGGGTGAGTTCCTGCAAAATTTGCGCTGATACTGTCACATCTAAACTGGTGGTAGGTTCATCAGCTACAATTAACTTTGGGTTTAACAATAGGGCTAATGCGATCGCCACCCGTTGACGCATTCCACCACTAAACTCGTGAGGGTATTGAGACCAGCGTTCCGGTTGAATTTGGACGGCTGCTAAAGTAGCGATCGCCCTTTCTTTCGCCTGAGACCTGGACAATTGTGGCTCATGAGCTTTTAGGGTTTCAATGCAATGTTCCCCAATAGTCATCAGTGGATCAAGGCGGGTCATGGGGTCTTGAAACACTAAGGCGATCGCCTCCCCCCGAAACTGTCGCAATTCCTTCTCGTTAAGGTCAAAAACCGATTTTCCGCCAAATGTGACTCGACCTTGAATAAGACTAGACTCTGGAAGTAGACGCATAGCAGCGCGTCCCAAAGTAGACTTACCACAGCCAGACTCACCGACAAGTCCCAGACGTTCCCCCGGTTTGAGGGTTAGGGAAACATCATCTACGACCCAAGAGGGTGATTTATTCTGACTGGGATAAGCTACTCGCAGGTTTTCGATGTTAAACATTAAATTAAAGTTCCGAAGTTAGTCAGAAGCTGCCACCGTAGGACAAGTTTTATCATATCAACTATCTTGAAACAGATACATTTAACCCGGAAAAATCTAGCAATTGCTGGAAGTTTCTGAGTATGGCACAATCTGGAATGAAGTTATCGCGCCATTGGCGGAGGTATCTCTCAAAGCCAAGGGCAAAATGTTGAAAGCGCCATTGACATCACGCCCAATAGCGTGACTGCAGTCGGGACAAACAAATTGTTTGTTGCCTCTTAGCTTTGTGTGAATGTGGCCACACTTGGAGCAGGTTTTACTGGTGTACTCTTCCGTCACATCCGGGGGCGGGTTTACAAAGCTGATTCTTCTTAGTGGGGGCTGATCGCAGAACCCGCCCCTACACACAGCCATATTTAGCCGCTTGATGCTTCAATGTTTGCTTAAAACGGTAATGAGACCATGTAACCATTTTCCGTGCTGTCTTAGTTGACAGCCGTCGCTTGCCTCGTTTGACCATATTTTTGACCTCAAATGTAGGCAAAAATATGACTTTGTACTTGCTGCATAGATAGTTAGCTGCTTTCTTGTGCAGCTCCGAAACCAGGTCACGAATTTTCACCCGAATCTTTTGTGCAGCTTTTCGCAGACAGTGCCGTAGCCACTTCAATTGGCGTCCCTTGGATAGACCGATTCGAGACATTAACCTATCGAGGTGGGTAGCCAGTCGATAAATACGTCATAGGTCCGACTTGCCAATTTCCCAAATTTCTTGCCCGTAAAACCCAGTTATAAATGTCCTTACCCCTGGGTCAAGGGCGATGCTCTGCGTGCGTGTAAAGTGGTTGGCGCATAGGCGCATCTATGACGTAACAGATAAACCAGCGCCCTCTATCTAGTACCAAGGTGTCGCGAGTGCATCTTGTCGATAATTGGCTCACTTGCCTTGAACCTTAATCCCTGGGTCTGTGTCGGATAAAATGTCCCCTTTTTCCAATTATCTTTTGGAAATCGGGGGCGGGTTTTTAAAGCTGACTTGTGGGAATTATGGCTGACTGCGGAACCCGCCCCTACAACTTTCTTCGCGCACAGACCGGGGGCGGGTTTTTAAAGCTGACTTGTGGGAATTATGGCTGACTGCGGAACCCGCCCCTACAGCATCTCCCCCTGATTTTATTGCCGCTTTGTGCGCCTCATCAGCTTGGAATACCGCCAATTGGCGTGGGTTATATGGGGTAATTGGCGCTACCCCATATGGACTCGTATCCATGACCGTTTGTCCGCAGCTCCTCTTTGCCAATCCTGTTATGGTCGAAAGGGAAGTCACCTTCCCCAACTCCAATTCAAAACCGTGCATGCGAGTTTCTCAGCACACGGCTCCTGATGTGAACACCCTATTGTCAATAGGAACAGGCTACAACCCCTGCTTTGTGACTTCAACTTTGGGAGCTATATACAACACGTAGTCTTTAAACTCGCTCAAGTCATAAGCACTCTTACTTATCGCAGTCTCTATATCCACACCGTGACTAGTGGGCATATCCCAACCATTACCATTGGGCATTGGCTTTCAGTCACATCCTTTCCCCTTATAGGGTTAGGGGTCGAGAGTGAAGTCACCTTCACCCTCTCCCATTCAGAACCGTGCTTGATAGTTTCCCATCACACGGCTCCTGGTGTGGATACCCTATTTGTCAAAGGAGCAGAATCAAGAGACCTGCTTTCTACTTCGATGTTCAGAGCTATATGCACCACGTAGTCTTTAAACTCGTCCTCGCCATTATACTCTTACTGACCGCAGTATCTATATCCCCACCGTGACCTGTGGGCATATCCCAACCATGACAATTGGGCTTTAGCTTCTGGTCACATCCTTCACCCTCTAAGGTTAGGGGTCGAGAGTGAAGTCACCTTCACCCTCTCCCATTCAGAACCGTGCTTGATAGTTTCCCATCACACGGCTCCTGGTGTGGATACCCTATTTGTCAAAGGAGCAGAATCAAGAGACCTGCTTTCTACTTCGATGTTCAGAGCTATATGCACCACGTAGTCTTTAAACTCGTCCTCGCCATTATACTCTTACTGACCGCAGTATCTATATCCCCACCGTGACCTGTGGGCATATCCCAACCATGACAATTGGGCTTTAGCTTCTGGTCACATCCTTCACCCTCTAAGCATGCGCTTACATTTTTCACTACTGCCTTGTGAATAGCATTACTCACTGGTTTATAGGCAGAGCATTAGAGGGGTTACAACGTTCCGATTATATGGGCATTCCATCGTTAGATTTGTCCTCTCCGCCGGGGTACTTTTAAAGGTCTGTATAGGTAGTCGCACGAACCCCCTACTTTTCCCCTTGCCCTTTTGAGCGCAGCGTGTCAACCTATTTCGCTGCTAGTGTATTACGATGGTTCAAGTCGGACATTCGGTCTTCCTAATCATAGATGGTTGGCAGTGGTCGCGTCTTGGTAGTAGGTTCTACCTCACGCCTTCCGTTCCCCGCTTCAATCCTGGAGTTATGATTTCCAAAACTGGGGGTGGCTATCGCCGTTACTCTCTACTCCCTGATTTCTCAGTTCGTTTATGACCTTGAGTTCCCTGCCTTGCTTAGTTCCCTAAGCGTCGGGACATATAACCAGTTATGAGGATGGTCAGGAGAGGTATCCTTATATCCAGATTCGGAGCTGGAATCCTCACCGGGTAGTTATTTCGGGCATTTCAGCCCTATTTCATACCCGAACGTCTCGCACCATACGCTTACACTTTTCACTACTCAATAGACACAACACTACTGAGAGCCTAACAGGGGTTTAAACGTTCCGTTTATATGGGCATTCCATCTTTAGATTTGTTCTATCCACCGGGGTACTTAAAAAGGTCTGTGTAGGTAGTAAATACAAACTCCTACTTTTCCCCTTACCCTTTTGGGCGCAGCGTATCAAACCTATTTCGCTGCTTATTTATAACGATGGTTCAAGCCGAACATTCGGTTTCCCTAATCATGGATGGTTGGCAGTGGTCGCATCTGGTAGTAGGTTCTACTTCACGCCTTCCGTTCCCCGCTTCAATCCTGGGTTTGTGATTCCCAAAACTGGGGGTGGCTATCGCCTTTACTCTTTCCCATAATCGCCCCAAGTGGATTTTACTCCTCCTAGGTATACTTGGACGGTACATTGCGATTTCTTAAAATGGGATTGACCTTGAGTCTCCTGCCTTGCTCCTCATTGCAATTGGAGCGTTGGAACATATAAACAGTTAAGGGATGACTGGGTTGATTCAGTCTATCTCCCTCTAGGAGGTTATTTCAGGCATTGCAGCCCTATTTCACTCCTAAACGTTTCGCACCTTAGTTTTAAGTATGGCGATCGCTTATCGGTTGCACCATCTGGCTGCTGATATCCATTGAAACCAAGTTTTAGCTAGTGCCGTTTCTGGATATACTCGAATCTTCTTTGATAGCAGACTTGTACTTTCGGAGTCCATAGAGCCGGCAACTGAAGACATGGACGATGGCAAGGATGGCGGGTAGGGAATTGATGTCACCATCTCATCCCCTCCTAAGAACCGGACTTGACACTTTCGCATCATCCGGCTCAAGGCTTTAGCTTATCAGAATGTGAGCCTGTGTGTATATGTAAATGACAGGCTTTATGTACGTGGACGAGGTTTGATTCTTGATCCGTCCCCCCCATCTTTCACTCTGATTAAGTGATGGGTGTGTAGTTCTTCTCCGTTGAACAGATTTTCACCGCATACTGGACATTTCTATTTCTGGTTTTCAGCCACTTTGTAATACTTCGAGTCTTTATCCCATCAGGTCTTCCCTGTTGAGGTTTATCGCTGTTCCCAGTATTTGGCTAGGGCGGGATTGTCTGGGGATGAGGTATCCTTTACTTTGACGTGGCGTTTAATCGGCGTTTGAGAGATTTTAACCACCGATTCGGTTTGGGAATTTCCACGCCTGTCCTTTACCTCTGCCGCGAATATCCATTGCCTCCTTACCTTGGTGCGGAAGTATTTGTTCTTAACCCATTCTTTCCCTTTTGTTGGATGCCTCCTGACTGCCCATGCCCACAACATCTTGTGAACCATATGGTCAACATAGGAGAACACCGCTTTACTGACACCCGTTCTGTAGTAGTTTGCCCATCCGATTAATTGTTGGTTGATATTTGGTATTACTACGTCCTGGGGAAGTGATTTGTTGGCTTTGAGCCAATCTCGTAACTTTTGAAGGAAAGCTCGCATTCTTTTTTCTTTTTGAGGTTTGGTGAGAAGCTTGCCTTTGTACTGACGTAGATTAAACCCAAGGAAATTAACCCCTTGTGCTATCTGGGTGATAGAGGTCTTTTCTTTATTTAGAGTCAGTCCCCTTTTGCTCAACCATTCTTCGATGATGGGTACCACGGCTTTGATATCTTCCTCACATCTAGCAGTAATGATGAAGTCATCTGCATAGCGACTGTAACCGTACATCGGTGACTTCACTCTTTCCTGTTGCCCCTGGCGATTGCCACTCTTCCTAACTTGGATGGTTATTTTCTGATACTTTTTGAGAAGTTCGTCTAATCCATCTAGGGCAATGTTTGCTAATAGTGGGCTTATTATACCGCCTTGGGGTGTTCCGCTTTCTGTTGCGTTGAATATCTCTGCCTCAACATATCCTGCTTTCAGCCATTGTTTGATTATCTCTCTACCTGGTAAATTACCTACGGCTTTGAGTATGAATTCATGGTTTATGTTGTCAAAAGCCCCTTTAATATCCGCGTCTAGCACCCATGTGTCCTTTCCTCCTTGAAGTCGGAGGAAGCATTGATCGATAGCGTCATGGGCGCTTCTCCCCGGTCGAAAGCCATAGGAATTGGCTTCAAACCTAGCCTCGAAATGCGGTTCATAGGAATTCTTGACTACTGCTTGTCGAACTCGGTCTTTAATTGTGGGAATTCCGAGCGGTCTCCTTTTTCCGTTTGCTTTTGGTATATACACTCTCCTAGTTGGCGAAGCCTTCCCGGGTGTGTATTTTGTCATTTCCCCGACCAGTTTCACCCTTTCCTGATGGGTTAGAGCCGTCTGTTTATCAATCCCAGCCGTGCTTTTTCCCTGGTTTTCTTGGGTTACTCGTCTTACTGACAGTAGCAGGTTGGAGTAACTGCGTATCATGAGTTTCATAAGGCTTTTGACCTTTTTCCACTCACCGTTCTGAGTTGCTCGATAAATTCTCTGTCTTAGTTTCCTAACATTCTTCTTTATGGACTTCCAATTGATGTCCGCCCATTCCAAAGCTTGTTCCTTGACTCCAATACCATTGCTGGTTCCATCTTTCATCTCGGTTGGGATTCCTCACAAATGTTTATCGTTTAAGACCAGTTGGAAGTCTGCCATCTTTCGATGTGAGGCAAATCTTGAACCCCTATTCTCTGCATTACACAGGGACATTCGCTTTTTCCAACCTCCTATACCCTCTGAGTTATTCATCTTCCTTACGGTTGATTTACTCATTCGACCTTTGAGAACTCATAGGGTTTACCGTGTTTCGTGCGTAGAACCTTCGTTCCAGTTGGGTTCCTCCTATGCTCCGACAGAGGCTTTGTCCTTCCGTAATCAGCGAAGACATCTGATTACCCCTCTGCTCACCTTTTGGTTAATGTGTATCAGCCTTATTTCACATTTAAATGGATAACGGAGCTTGGGGAGATTCACTTTCGTTAACCCTTCTGGGACTTTCCCTTGCCTCTTATACCTCTTTTAGGCTGGAAGTATATTAGGCTTCTGTGCCTTGCATTATGCCAATTTCATTACTTATAGCATTAGTCAAGGTGGTTAGGACGCAGTGTTGAGAACGGAATCCATGGCATCATGGAGAGAATCAAACTGCTCAATACAATGGCGAATGCGGGCTTTCAACCACGACCAACATTTCTCTATCTTGTTGAGGTCTGGCGAATAAGGCGGAAGATAGAGTAAACGGCATTGAGCTGCCTCCACCAGTTCAGCAATCCGCCCCCCTTTATGAAACGTTGCATTGTCTAGCACTAGAGTCTGACCTGGCTTCAGTGTTGGAATTAAGATGAACTCCAACCACAACTCAAACACTGTCTGATTACAACAACCCTCAAAGCTAAAGGGGGCTAAGAGTTGTTGATGACACCATGCGGCTATATATAGCACAAGACAGAACACTTAGGACGTATAATGGAGAGGACGAGATGACTAAGAAGACCCAAAATGCCAGCCCCCTATAGTTACGACCTCAGACAAAAAGTTATTGATGCCATTGAACTAGACGGTATGCCCAAAACAGAAGCCAGTCAAGTTTTCCATGTCAGCCGGAACACCATTAATCTCTGGCTGCAAAGAAAAGCACAGACCGGAGACTTCCTCCCTAAACCTCATCACCGACCTGGCAATAACCACAAAATTACCGACTGGCAAAAATTCAAGGCTTTTGCCCAAGAGCATGGCGACAAAACAGCAGCTCAAATGGCTGAACTTTGGGATGACGACATCTCTCCTCGCACCATATCCAGAGCCTTGAAGAAAATTGGCTTCACCAGAAAAAAAAACTTACGGCTACCAAGAACGTGATGAGCAACAGCGAGAGGAGTTTATCCTACATTCCGCAGGTTGACAGGGAATAAAAGATATGGTGCTAGTCTAGGCTAGAAAGGGTTCCTTCGAGCGGTAGGCTCTGGCGATGCAGATTAAAAATTTAGACCATCTGGGTTTAGTGGCTGGAGTGATTGACGAACTTGGCCTGGTCGAGTTGACGGATAAGCGGATTGAACCTCATAGCTTGGAGCATGTGAGTGCCGGACAAGTGGTTAAAGCCATGATTTTGAACGCCCTAGGCTTTCTCAGTGCACCGTTGTATTTATTCAGCGAGTTTTTTGAGAGTAAAGCGGTGTCTCATCTGCTCGGGGAAGGGGTAGAGGCTCGTCACTTGAATGACGACCGCTTAGGTCGAGTGTTGGATGAACTCTACGCAGAAGGGACGACATCATTTTTTCTCCAGGTGGCGCTCCAGGCTGTGGAACGATTTGGAATTGATATTCAACAGCGTCATCTCGATGCCACCTCGATCTCAGTAGAAGGGAAGTATCAGCGGTGCTCGAAGGGGAAATCCGAGGTAGGACTTGAGTCAGCTCCCCCCGGTGAGACATCAGCAGAACCCAGCCCAATTCGGCTGTGTCGAGGCTATTCCCGAGACCATCGTCCAGATTTGAAACAGTTTTTGATGACTCTAGTCTGTGCCGCCGACGGTGGCGTGCCGCTATGGTTGCAGTTGGCCAGTGGCAATGAACAGGACACTCAGCAGTTTGCAGAGGTGCTCAAGGCGTTTGGTGACCAATGGACTAGCGACGGTATCGTTGTGATGGATGCCGCCTTTTACACAGCAGCCAATCTGCAGCAGATGGAGACCACGGGGTGGCTATCACGGGTGCCGCTGACCCTAAAAGCGGCTCAAGAGCTGGTGCACAGCGATGTCACCCGACTGACTGAAGTCCCCTGCAACTCCAAGGATTACCGGATGTGGGAGATTGAGCAGACCTATGCCGGAGTGCGCCAGCGCTGGCGCCTCGTCGAAAGCCAAACCCGCAAAGCCAATGCCGACCTCTGGCAACCCGAATTAGAGAAGCTCGAACACCGCCTCAACCGCCAATTGAAAAAGCTGACCCAGCGGGTCTTTGCTTGCAAACCCGATGCCCTCGAGGCCTTGATGCAGTTTCAAGATGGACTCGAGGTGCATCAGCTCACTCAGGTCTCCCTGGAGACGGTGCGGGCCAAGCGACCCCCCGGTCGTCCCGCCAAATCCGCCGAACCCACCCCAGTTCAGGGCTATCGGCTCCAGGCCACGTTACAGCAGACCGCCACGGCGGAAGACCGCTTTAGCCGTCAGCGTAGTCGCTTTATTCTAGCCACCAATCAACTGGAGCAATCCCTCTGGCCGGCTCAGACCTGCTTGAGCGAATATAAAGGGCAACAGACCGTCGAGAGAGGCTTTCGCTTCCTCCAAGACCCCCTCTTCTTTGCCAGTAGCGTCTTTGTCAAAAAGCCGCAGCGGGTCGAGGCCTTAGCTCTCATCATGGCCCTAACCCTTATGGTGTATACCCTCGCCGAACGCCAACTGCGACAGGCGCTAGATGCTCAGAAGCAAACGGTGCGCGACCAACGCCAACAACCCACCGCTAAACCGACCTTTCGCTGGATTATGCAGAAGTTTCAAGGAATCCACTGGGTTAATCTCGATGGGCAAAGGCAGATTAGCAATCTCAATGATGAACGGCGATTGATTATTCACCTCTTCGGTCCACCCGTTGAGCGCTATTACTACGCATCCGGTTAATTACCTATCAACCTGCGGAATGTAGGGTTTATGGCTCAGATTGAACAGATGGAGCCGGAAGAAGTGGTCTACCTCGATGAAGCCGGCATGAATAGTCAGGACTCGGATTACCCTTATGGTTACTGCGAGGAAGGAAAACGCTTCCATGCACTCAAATCAGGGAAGAGGCAGGGCAGGGTAAGTATGATAGCCGCATGGTGTCATCAACAACTCTTAGCTCCCTTTAGCTTTGAGGGTTGTTGTAATCGGACAGTGTTTGAGTTGTGGTTGGAGTTCATCTTAATTCCAACATTGAAGCCAGGTCAGACTCTAGTATTGGACAATGCAACGTTTCATAAAGGGGGACGGATTGCTGAACTGGTGGAGGCAGCTCAATGCCGTTTACTCTATCTTCCGCCTTATTCGCCAGACCTCAACAAGATAGAGAAATGTTGGTCATGGCTGAAAGCCCGTATTCGCCACTGCACGTGAGCAGTTTGATTCTCTCCATGATGCCATGGATTCCGTTCTCAAAGCTGCGTCCTAACCACCTTGACTAATGATAGAGCTCACCCTGCCCTGCCTCTTCCCGGATTTGAGGGCATGGAAGCGTTGTCCTTCCTCGCAGTAACCATAAGGGTAATCCGAGTCCTGACTATTCATGCCGGCTTCATTGAGGTAGACCACTTCTTGTGGCTCCATCTGTTCAATCTGAGCAATAAACTCCTCTCGCTGTTGCTCATCACGTTCTTGGTAGCCGTAAGTTTTTTTTCTGGTGAAGCCAATTTTCTTCAAGGCTCTGGATATGGTGCGAGGAGAGATGTCGTCATCCCAAAGTTCAGCCATTTGAGCTGCTGTTTTGTCGCCATGCTCTTGGGCAAAAGCCTTGAATTTTTGCCAGTCGGTAATTTTGTGGTTATTGCCAGGTGGGTGATTAGGTTTAGGGAGGAAGTCTCCTGTCTGTGCTTTTCTTTGCAGCCAGAGATTAATGGTGTTCCGACTGACATGGAAAACTGGACTGGCTTCTGTTTTGGGCATACCGTCTAGTTCAATTGCATCAATAACTTTTTGTCTGAGGTCGTAACTATAGGGGGCTGGCATTTTTGGTCTTCTTAGTAATCTCTTCCTCTCCATTATACGTCCTAACTTTCCTGTCTGGTGCTATACTTTTGACATCGGCGGAGTCTAGGACTCTTTTACATGGGAACAGGAAGAAAGGATTTCCTGGAGGAGACGGCTCCTCTGTTCTTGTGGAATGGGTTCCACTAACCGCACGACTTCACGTCGCACATCCTCAACCATTTCTGGTTCTGGAGATAAGTCACTTCGGTTGAGAACCACGAGTTGGCCATCTTTTGGTTGACAGAGCCACTCGATAAGGTCCTGACCTTACCTGACGAGTCGGTCTTTGTGCGAGACCACAATTTCTCTGACATCTCCTGACAGGACTTGTCCCAAAATGGATAAAAGCCCTTTTCGTTTCTAGTTGAGTCCCCATCCGATTTCTTTGACGAGTTTTGCGTCTGCAAACTCCGATTGCAAGTAGTCGGCTTGTCGAAAGAGGTCTGACTTTTGCTTATACGAACTGACTCTGGCGTAGAGGATTCTAATTCTTGTGTGGCCGCCTGGATTAATGACGTAATCAATGTCCTATCGTCGATGACCAGGGGGAGTTCTAATTGTGAGTATTTTTCCGTCCCTGTCCCAGTAACGGGCCGTGTTTTTTCTGAGACCTGAAGGACTTGTGACGCTTCCCTCGGTGTGGCATATCTCATAATGTGTTTTTTGCACTACTGAAAACTCTACCACACACAGCCTGGTATTTTCGGAATCATCTAGTATAGCACTAGTCAATACGGTTAGGACGCAGCCTTGAGAACAGAATCCATGGCATCATGGAGAGAATCAAACTGCTCACGTGCAGTGGCGAATGCGGGCTTTCAACCACGACCAACATTTCTCTATCTTGTTGAGGTCTGGCGAATAAGGCGGAAGATAGAGTAAACGGCATTGAGCTGCCTCCACCAGTTCAGCAATCCGCCCCCCTTTATGAAACGTTGCATTGTCCAATACTAGAGTCTGACCTGGCTTCAATGTTGGAATTATAGCATTAGTCAAGGTGGTTAGGACGCAGCTTTGAGAACGGAATCCATGGCATCATCGAGAGAATCAAACTGCTCAATACAATGGCGAATGCGGGCTTTCAACCACGACCAACATTTCTCTATCTTGTTGAGGTCTGGCGAATAAGGTGGTAGATAGAGCAAACGGCATTGAGCCGCCTCCACTAGCTCAGGAATCCGTCCCCCTTTATGAAACGTTGCATTGTCTAGCACTAGAGTCTGACCTGGCTTCAGTGTTGGAATTAAGATGAACTCCAACCACAACTCAAACACTGTCCGATTACAACAACCCTCAAAGCTAAAGGGGGCTAAGAGTTGTTGATGACACCATGCGGCTATATAGCTCACCCTGCCCTGCCTCTTCCCTGATTTGAGGGCATGGAAGCGTTTTCCTTCCTCGCAGTAACCATAAGGGTAATCCGAGTCCTGACTATTCATGCCGGCTTCATCGAGGTAGACCACTTCTTGTGGCTCCATCTGTTCAATCTGAGCAATAAACTCCTCTCGCTGTTGCTTCCAACGTTCTTGGTAGCCGTAAGTTTTTTTTCTGGTGAAGCCAATTTTCTTCAAGGCTCTGGATATGGTGCGAGGAGAGATGTCGTCATCCCAAAGTTCAGCCATTGGAGCGGAGGTTTGATCGCCATGCTCTTGGGCAAAAGCCTTGAATTTATGCCAGTCGGTAATTTTGTGGTTATTGCCAGGTGGGTGATTAGGTTTAGGGAGGAAGTCTCCGGTCTGTGCTTTTCTTTGCAGCCAGAGATTAATGGTGTTCCGGCTGACATGGAAAACTTGACTGGCTTCTGTTTTGGGCATACCGTCTAGTTCAATGGCATCAATAACTTTTTGTCTGAGGTCGTAACTATAGGGGGCTGGCATTTTTGGTCTTCTTAGTCATCTCGTCCTCTCCATTATACGTCCTAACTTTCCTGTCTGGTGCTATAGTAGGGTGCGTCAGACCCCGTAAATAGGGATCCCAACCGGAGCATCAACAACTGACGCACCTGGTCAATAGCTGAATTTTTGTCCCAGGCTGTTGTCTATGGGCCATGTTTATCATCTGGGCGGTAATAGTTGATTTATCGTGAGCAACCGGTTGCTATAATTTTCGTTTTAGCCTTTAAGGGTAGAAAAGGTTGGTCAAACCTCCATACAAAAATTTTTTCACCCCCAACATTTTTGAGGCGACATATATAGTGATCATCTAATCATTTTTCAACATTCGCAGTTGAAACTTTTAGGTCATGCAGGTAGATTTTAGTCTTGAGAGAAATTGGCTATTAGTGTGTAAATTCGGCATAAACCAAGGAACCTAAGACGCATCTGTAATTGAGATGCTATCTAAGTCCATTGATTCTCAACCAGCTTTTTTGTCTGAATAAGACCGGGAGGTGATATCTGGAGAGGTTCCGAACTTTTCAAGCCAATCAAAAATCCGGTCAAGCTGTTCTAGGGTGACTAGCCCGTATTGCCATAAAATCATGGGAAGTTGACCTGATTCTTGCTCAGGATGTCGGAGGGCCATGGCGATGGAAGAGGCAGGGATCGCTAATTCCCAACGTAAAAATTGAATTAACTGGGCTTGCTTGGTTGAGATCATCATTTTTTTCCTGCATGAACGTAAAAAAGTTGGGAACTGTTGGATGTCGGATTAGATAACTAAGTCGGGTGTGAATTCCTATAGTATCTATATTATCTTCTATCTAACTAAGTTCAGTGATATATTACACCCGAACATTGTGATTTCTTTGTGAAATTTAAGTGATCTGGGTCACTAATTATGTTTGAGCTGTATAGGTGCCGGGGGAGTTAATTGGGCAGACGGCACTTTTTTTTGGGGGAAAATTTATCATAGCCGTTACCAGAGCTATTCTGGTGAAAATCTAATGTTTTTTTAACAAAAGCAATGAAGCGGGTTTGGATCACAAAATCATCAAACCATAATCTAAAAAGGAATGGGACTGGCGGTTCTGTGTAGTGGGTGTTCCCGGACTCCTGATCCTGCTAGACTGGATGTAAGTTAGACGGATATTGATTCATATTCATGCTCAACACACTAAACCTGGAGCTTTCGCTAGATAAAGAAAGCTATAAGACTCAGACGGAAGGACTGATGCGGGAGCTGCGATCGCTACAGCAAATCTGCTGGGAAAAAAAACTACCTGTGATTATCGTCCTGGAGGGTTGGGCGGCGGCGGGTAAGGGTTCTCTAGTCAAAAAAATGGTTAGCTATATGGACCCTCGTGGGTTCAAAGTGATTCCGGTGTGGCCCCCGACCGAACAGGAGCGGTTGTATCCATTCATGTGGAGATTTTGGCAAGAGTTCCCAGGTTATGGGAAAATCGGGATTTTTTACCACAGTTGGTATACCCATGTTCTGGAAGATCGTCTATTTGAGAGACTTCCAGAAGCTAATGTAGGGATGGCAATGCGTCAAATTAATGCTTTTGAGCGTCAAATGATTGACGATGGGGCAGCGATCGCCAAATTTTGGATTCACTTGAGCAAAAAAGAACTCAAGCGCCGCCTGAAAAAGGCCACTAACGATGAACTAGAAGCATGGCGGGTGCGTCCCGAAGACTGGGAGCAGGCTAAAAACTATGATATTTATAGTTCCTATGCCGAAGAGATGCTAATTCACACCAGCACGGGTGTAGTTCCCTGGACCTTAGTAGAGGGAGATGATAAACGGTGGGGTAGGGTCAAGGTGCTATCTAAAATGGTGTCTACTATCAAAGAGACTCTCGAAAGGCTGGAAGTGCAACCGCCTCCTATTTTTACTCCTCCCCAACAACACCTAGAACCTACCGATCCACAACCCCTGGCTGCTGTGGATCTGAGTTTGTCCTTGTCAGAGGATGACTATAAGGAACAGTTGCGGGAACAACAGGTTCGCTTAGGTAAGATGCAGCAAATGATTTTTGAACAGCAAATCCCCGTTTTAGCCATATTTGAGGGATGGGACGCGGCTGGAAAAGGGGGATCCATTAAGCGTTTAACCGATATTCTTGATCCGCGCAGCTATGAAGTTCATGCTTTTGCTGCTCCCACTGATGAGCAAAAGGTGCATCATTATCTGTGGCGGTTTTGGCGTAAACTTCCGCCAGCCGGAAAAATTGGCGTTTTTGACCGCAGTTGGTATGGTCGGGTCTTAGTAGAACGCCTTGAGGGGTTTGCTTCCGAACGACAATGGCGACGCGCCTATCGAGAAATTAATGAGTTTGAGGAACAACTGACTACGGCGGGTTATATTTTGCTGAAGTTTTGGTTACATATTGACCCGGATACCCAACTTGAAAGGTTTACTGAACGCGAGAATAATCCGTTTAAGCAATATAAACTCACAGATGAGGACTGGCGGAACCGGGAAAAATGGTCTTGTTATGAGGTAGCCGTCAACCAAATGGTGCATCGGACTAATACCCCTAGGGCTCCTTGGACTTTGGTTTCCGGTAATGATAAGTTTTATGCGCGGGTGCAGGTGGCGCAAACGGTGGCTGATGCGATCGCTCAAACTTTATAGTTAGTAGGCAATTTGGCAAAACTATTGCCAGCGTCGGGTAGTTCACTATAAACTTGAGCCGTATACTATTTGTCAGTTATACGGCTCTCGTTTTCCTCAGTCCCTAAAGCACTCTGTGATTTGATTTGGGGTAGACCAGGAAAAATCAAAGGGTGATATGATGTGGGATTCTCCACGGTCAACCATGAAGGGAAAAAATGATGTTTGTATTACTCACCCAAGTTCTGGTTTTACTGCTACTGATTACCATTTCTTTTAGGATTTGGAGACTCTTAGCAGGCAAAGAAAATAGCTTAGTTAGTCGGCTGTTTTTTTTACTAACTCTCACTTTACTTATAGTCACTTTTATCGCTCCTGATAGCCAGGTTGGTAGATCTGTTATTCAGCTTTTGGCGATTTTTCTAAGACCTCTGGGTTTATCAATTTTACTATTAACCATTGCCTCGGCTTTGATTACTAATGGGGGGATTAAAAATCCGGCTCCGAATTTAATTTTAACTGCATTATTAATTCTGATTTTATCGAGTACCCCCGTTTTGGCTCAATGGTTGGCTTTGCAGGTGGAAAGGGTGGCTGTGCAAACAGTTCAAACTGATTTATGTTGTGGGGAAAGAGCCGGGGCAATTGTTTTGTTAGGACGGGGAACAACACAGCCTAAATTGCCCTACAGAACTCAGATCCAACTCACGGCTACAGGCGATCGCATTCCCTATACAGCCGAACTTTATCGGGAACGTTTAGCTCGTTTGGTGATTGTAGCAGCAGGCGATCGCCATGAGTTAATTCATCCGACTAATGAGGCGAAAGATATTCAACAGTTATTGATTTATATGGGAGTTTTGCCTAGTGATATTCTTTTGGCAACTGAAAGCCATACCGTTAGGGAAGAAGCCCTAGAAGTCAAAGAAATCATGGAAAAAAGGCGGTTAGGAAGAACTATCATTTTGGTTACTTCTGCCTTAGAAATGCGCCGCGCCGCCCTCACATTTACTCAAGCTGGTTTTAAGGTAATTCCGGCTCCCACTAATTTTTCTACTTTTATTCCCTATGGCAAACGTAAGGAGAGGGTTTCTTTCCAAGACTTCGCCCCTAATGCGGAGGCTTTGGTTCTCAGTACCCGTGTGGTTGATGAATATCTCGCTACTTTTTATTACTTTCTACGGGGGTGGATGGCTCCTAGTTTATAAGTCTGTTGACACTCCATCGGGCTAAAGCTACGAGGATTCTTTAGAGGAGATAACCAACAAATGTTAGTCATTGCTCGTAACGGTAGTGCCTAATCTAAGTACAGGACAAAAGTTGTAGAGCCTGGTGAAACCGCCCTGAAAACAAAGGCAGATTAGAGAAAGTGCGGCGTAGAAAATCCAAGCCAGTGCGGAAAAGACTCTGGGAGCGTCGTCCGTGAGCCTTCAAAGGAATGGGTGAACCTTGGTGAATCCACAAACCCACCTTCATAGCCCAAGTAAAAGCCAGGCTAAGCAAAGCCAATAAACGGCTCAAGCGCTCAGGGTCCTTAAAGTGAGTCGATTCGAGACAGAAGCCCCGAGTCTTCAAGGCTCCGAAGAGGTTTTCAATACCCCAACGCCGAGCATAGTCGGGGAGGGCCGTTTCGGGGCAAGCGTTAGTGATGAGAATCAACAACTCCCCCGAATCAGCCAGACGAGAGCCAATGACGTAAACCTGCCGTCCCCAAACCCAACGGCGACCCGAAAGCTGGCGAAATTCTCCGGGTCGCAGAGAATCAAACATTCGTTCGCCGCTACGCCGAGTTCCTCCTAACTTAGGACTAATCAGCTCGCTGTGGCGGATGCGTAGGCGGAAAGGAACCTCGGGGTCGATGAGAAGATACGAGAGCCAATCTCGCCCCACAAATTCCCGGTCAGCGGTCAGACAAGCCACCTCCACGTCAGGAAATAGTGCCTCGAAGCGGTCGAATAAGTCCATGCGTTCGCCACTGTTGCTATTGCCCTTTTTGTCAAGCATCGTCCACAGCAGGGGAAAGGCAATCCCCTCGTGGACGACTGCCAACATCAAGATGTTGAAATGGGTTTGACCGAAAGACCAACAGGTGCGGTCGAGACTAAGAGTCCAAGGTTGGGGAATGTCAATGAGGCTAACGACGAAACGGGCAATCTCTGCCCGGTCAAATTTGAATTGCCGAAAAAAACGTTGTAATCCTACATTCCGCAGGTTGATAGGTAATTAACCGGATGCGTAGTAATAGCGCTCAACGGGTGGACCGAAGAGGTGAATAATCAATCGCCGTTCATCATTGAGATTGCTAATCTGCCTTTGCCCATCGAGATTAACCCAGTGGATTCCTTGAAACTTCTGCATAATCCAGCGAAAGGTCGGTTTAGCGGTGGGTTGTTGGCGTTGGTCGCGCACCGTTTGCTTCTGAGCATCTAGCGCCTGTCGCAGTTGGCGTTCGGCGAGGGTATACACCATAAGGGTTAGGGCCATGATGAGAGCTAAGGCCTCGACCCGCTGCGGCTTTTTGACAAAGACGCTACTGGCAAAGAAGAGGGGGTCTTTGAGGAAGCGAAAGCCTCTCTCGACGGTCTGTTGCCCTTTATATTCGCTCAAGCAGGTCTGAGCCGGCCAGAGGGATTGCTCCAGTTGATTGGTGGCTAGAATAAAGCGACTACGCTGACGGCTAAAGCGGTCTTCCGCCGTGGCGGTCTGCTGTAACGTGGCCTGGAGCCGATAGCCCTGAACTGGGGTGGGTTCGGCGGATTTGGCGGGACGACCGGGGGGTCGCTTGGCCCGCACCGTCTCCAGGGAGACCTGAGTGAGCTGATGCACCTCGAGTCCATCTTGAAACTGCATCAAGGCCTCGAGGGCATCGGGTTTGCAAGCAAAGACCCGCTGGGTCAGCTTTTTCAATTGGCGGTTGAGGCGGTGTTCGAGCTTCTCTAATTCGGGTTGCCAGAGGTCGGCATTGGCTTTGCGGGTTTGGCTTTCGACGAGGCGCCAGCGCTGGCGCACTCCGGCATAGGTCTGCTCAATCTCCCACATCCGGTAATCCTTGGAGTTGCAGGGGACTTCAGTCAGTCGGGTGACATCGCTGTGCACCAGCTCTTGAGCCGCTTTTAGGGTCAGCGACGCCGTGATAGCCACCCCGTGGTCTCCATCTGCTGCAGATTGGCTGCTGTGTAAAAGGCGGCATCCATCACAACGATACCGTCGCTAGTCCATTGGTCACCAAACGCCTTGAGCACCTCTGCAAACTGCTGAGTGTCCTGTTCATTGCCACTGGCCAACTGCAACCATAGCGGCACGCCACCGTCGGCGGCACAGACTAGAGTCATCAAAAACTGTTTCAAATCTGGACGATGGTCTCGGGAATAGCCTCGACACAGCCGAATTGGGCTGGGTTCTGCTGATGTCTCACCGGGGGGAGCTGACTCAAGTCCTACCTCGGATTTCCCCTTCGAGCACCGCTGATACTTCCCTTCTACTGAGATCGAGGTGGCATCGAGATGACGCTGTTGAATATCAATTCCAAATCGTTCCACAGCCTGGAGCGCCACCTGGAGAAAAAATGATGTCGTCCCTTCTGCGTAGAGTTCATCCAACACTCGACCTAAGCGGTCGTCATTCAAGTGACGAGCCTCTACCCCTTCCCCGAGCAGATGAGACACCGCTTTACTCTCAAAAAACTCGCTGAATAAATACAACGGTGCACTGAGAAAGCCTAGGGCGTTCAAAATCATGGCTTTAACCACTTGTCCGGCACTCACATGCTCCAAGCTATGAGGTTCAATCCGCTTATCCGTCAACTCGACCAGGCCAAGTTCGTCAATCACTCCAGCCACTAAACCCAGATGGTCTAAATTTTTAATCTGCATCGCCAGAGCCTACCGCTCGAAGGAACCCTTTCTAGCCTAGACTAGCACCATATCTTTTATTCCCTGTCAACCTGCGGAATGTAGGTTGTAATCGCTGGTAATTTGAGGAAATTTGCACAGGATTTGCGAATACAGTCGCTATTTCCATCAGATTAACCGTCTTTGTTTGGAATAGCGCCATCAGGAACAGGCAGACAAAGTTTAATCTCGCCCCGTGCCAGGGCAAGTGAGGGCGCAAAGTGTCTCGTAATCGGTTAAGCTCGTTCATGAGAGGGAAGTTTGGTTTGTGGTAATTCCGATCTAACCCTCTCACCCCAACTTGGCGCTACCCCCCCACCCCTCGACTTTCACCTCAGCCCGGAGCGCCCCCTTCAGAATTTTCGGCTAGATTCCCTTTTGGCTAAGACTTTCAGCTTTTTTGTCCTGTACTGAGGTGCCTAATATAGCACAAGACAGGAAAGTTAGGACGTATAATGGAGAGGACGAGATGACTAAGAAGACCAAAAATGCCAGCCCCCTATAGTTACGACCTCAGACAAAAAGTTATTGATGCAATTGAACTAGACGGTATGCCCAAAACAGAAGCCAGTCAAGTTTTCCATGTCAGCCGGAACACCATTAATCTCTGGCTGCAAAGAAAAGCACAGACCGGAGACTTCCTCCCTAAACCTAATCACCCACCTGGCAATAACCACAAAATTACCGACTGGCATAAATTCAAGGCTTTTGCCCAAGAGCATGGCGATCAAACCTCCGCTCAAATGGCTGAACTTTGGGATGACGACATCTCTCCTCGCACCATATCCAGAGCCTTGAAGAAAATTGGCTTCACCAGAAAAAAAAACTTACGGCTACCAAGAACGTGATGAGCAACAGCGAGAGGAGTTTATGGCTCAGATTGAACAGATGGAGCCGGAAGGGTTGGTTTACCTCGATGAAGCTGGCATGAATAGTCAGGACTCGGATTACCCTTATGGTTACTGCGAGGAAGGAAAACGCTTCCATGCCCTCAAATCAGGGAAGAGGCAGGGCAGGGTGAGCTATATGGCCCCATGGTGTCATCAACAACTCTTAGCCCCCTTTAGCTTTGAGGGTTGTTGTAATCGGACAGTGTTTGAGTTGTGGTTGGAGTTCATCTTAATTCCAACACTGAAGCCAAGTCAGACTCTAGTGCTAGACAATGCAACGTTTCATAAAGGGGGACGGATTCCTGAGCTAGTGGAGGCGGCTCAATGCCGTTTGCTCTATCTACCACCTTATTCGCCAGACCTCAACAAGATAGAGAAATGTTGGTCGTGGTTGAAAGCCCGCATTCGCCATTGTATTGAGCAGTTTGATTCTCTCTATGATGCCATGGATTCCGTTCTCAAAACTGCGTCCTAACCACCTTGACTAATGCTATATGTAATGATAGAGGTGTAGTGCGAAACGTTTAGGAGACAAAATAAGGCTGCAATGCCTGAAATAACCTCCTAGAGGGGCTTAAACCACCCCTTAACTGTTTATATGTCCCAACGCTTAGACGTTATGAATCTAAGCAAGGCAGGGGACTCAAGGTCAATCCCATTTGAAGAAATCGCAATATACCGTCCAAGTATACCTAGAAGGAGTATTAAACCCACTTGGGGCGATTATGGGAGAGAGTAACGGCGATAGCCACCCCCAGTTTTGGGAATCACAAACTCAGGATTGAAGCGGGGAACGGAAGGCGTGAGGGAAAACCTATCCCAATAAATCCGACCACTGCCAACCATCTATGACTAAGGAAATCTGAATGTTCCGACTTGAACCATCGTAACTACTAAGCCAGCGAAAAGGTTTGATACGCTGGGCCCAAAAGGGTACGGAGAAAAGTAGGGTACTTACACCAACACCTACACAGACCTTTAAAAGTAACCCGGTGGATAGGACAAGTCTAAAGATGGAATGCCCGTATAAACGGAACGTTTAAACCCCTCATTGGCTCTCTAATAAATAAGTGAGCAATATTACTCACAAGAGTAGTGAAAAGTGTAAGCGTATGGTGCGAGACGTTCGGGTATGAAATAGGGCTGAAATGCCCGAAATAACTACCCGGTGAGGATCCCAGCTCCGAATCTGGATATAAGGAGACCTCTCCTGACCATCCTCATAACTGGTTATATGTCCCGACGCTTAGGGAACTAAGCAAGGCAAGGAACTCAAGGTCATAAACGAACTGAGAAATCAGGGAGTAGAGAGTAACGGCGATAGCCACCCCCAGTTTTGGAAATCATAACTCCAGGATTGAAGCGGGGAACGGAAGGCGTGAGGTAGAACCTACTACCAAGACGCGACCACTGCCAACCATCTATAGCACAAGACAGAACACTTAGGACGTATAATGGAGAGGACGAGATGACTAAGAAGACCAAAAATGCCAGCCCCCTATAGTTACGACCTCAGACAAAAAGTTATTGATGCCATTGAACTAGACGGTATGCCCAAAACAGAAGCCAGTCAAGTTTTCCATGTCAGCAGGAACACTATTAATCTCTGGCTGCAAAGAAAAGCACAGACCGGAGACTTCCTCCCTAAACCTCATCACCGACCTGGCAATAACCACAAAATTACCGACTGGCAGAAATTCAAGGCTTTTGCCCAAGAGCATGGCCACAAAACCTCCGCTCAAATGGCTGAACTTTGGGATGACGACATCTCTCCTCGCACCATATCCAGAGCCTTGAAGAAAATTGGCTTCACCAGAAAAAAAAACTTACGGCTACCAAGAACGTTGGAAGCAACAGCGAGAGGAGTTTATGGCTCAGATTGAACAGATGGAGCCGGAAGAAGTGGTCTACCTCGATGAAGCCGGCATGAATAGTCAGGACTCGGATTACCCTTATGGTTACTGCGAGGAAGGAAAACGCTTCCATGCACTCAAATCAGGGAAGAGGCAGGGCAGGGTAAGTATGATAGCCGCATGGTGTCATCAACAACTCTTAGCTCCCTTTAGCTTTGAGGGTTGTTGTAATCGGACAGTGTTTGAGTTGTGGTTGGAGTTCATCTTAATTCCAACATTGAAGCCAGGTCAGACTCTAGTATTGGACAATGCAACGTTTCATAAAGGGGGACGGATTGCTGAACTGGTGGAGGCAGCTCAATGCCGTTTACTCTATCTACCACCTTATTCGCCAGACCTCAACAAGATAGAGAAATGTTGGTCGTGGCTGAAAGCCCGTATTCGCCACTGCATTGAGCAGTTTGATTCTCTCCATGATGCCATGGATTCCGTTCTCAAAGCTGCGTCCTAACCACCTTGACTAATGCTATAAATAAGCGATCGCTCTTGGTAGGTTGGGTGAAACTCCGTGAAACCCAATATAACGGAGAGATGGTGGTGTTGGGTTCCGTACCTCCACCCAACCTACTTATAGCACTAGTCAATAGGGTTAGGACGCAGCCTTGAGAACATAATCCATGGCATCATGGAGAGAATCAAACTGCTCAATACAATGGCGAATGCGGGCTTTCAACCACGACCAACATTTCTCTATTCTCTATCTTGTTGAGGTCTGGCGAATAAGGCGGAAGATAGAGTAAACGGCATTGAGCTGCCTCCACCAGTTCAGCAATCCGCCTCCCTTTATGAAACGTTGCATTGTCCAATACTAGAGTCTGACCTGGCTTCAATGTTGGAATTAAGATAAACTCCAACCACAACTCAAACACTGTCCGATTACAACAACCCTCAAAGGTAAAGGGAGCTAAGAGTTGTTGATAACACCATGCGGCTATCATACTTACCCTGCCCTGCCTCTTCCCTGATTTGAGTGCATGGAAGCGTTTTCCTTCCTCGCAGTAACCATAAGGGTAATCCGAGTCCTGACTATTCATGCCGGCTTCATCGAGGTAGACCACTTCTTCCGGCTCCATCTGTTCAATCTGAGCCATAAACTCCTCTCGCTGTTGCTCATCACGTTCTTGGTAGCCGTAAGTTTTTTTTTCTGGTGAAGCCAATTTTCTTCAAGGCTCTGGATATGGTGCGAGGAGAGATGTCGTCATCCCAAAGTTCAGCCATTTGAGCTGCTGTTTTGTCGCCATGCTCTTGGGCAAAAGCCTTGAATTTTTGCCAGTCGGTAATTTTGTGGTTATTGCCAGGTCGGTGATGAGGTTTAGGGAGGAAGTCTCCGGTCTGTGCTTTTCTTTGCAGCCAGAGATTAATGGTGTTCCTGCTGACATGGAAAACTTGACTGGCTTCTGTTTTGGGCATACCGTCTAGTTCAATGGCATCAATAACTTTTTGTCTGAGGTCGTAACTATAGGGGGCTGGCATTTTGGGTCTTCTTAGTCATCTCGTCCTCTCCATTATACGTCCTAAGTGTTCTGTCTTGTGCTATAAGTAGGTTGGGTGGAGGTAACGGAACCCAACAACACCATCTCTCCGTTATGTTGGGTTTCACGGAGTTTCACCCAACCTACCAAGAGCGATCGCTTATTTAAGTAGGTTGGGTGGAGGTAACGGAACCCAACAACACCATCTCTCCGTTATATTGGGTTTCACGGAGTTTCACCCAACCTACCAAGAGCGATCGCTTATTTAAGTAGGTTGGGTGGAGGTAACGGAACCCAACAACACCATCTCTCGGTTATGTTGGGTTTCACGGAGTTTCACTCAACCTACAAAGAGCGATCGCTTATTTAAGTAGGTTGGGTGGAGGTAACGGAACCCAACAACACCATCTCTCGGTTATGTTGGGTTTCACGGAGTTTCACCCAACCTACCAAGAGCGATCGCTTATTTAAGTAGGTTGGGTGGAGGTACGGAACCCAACAACACCATCTCTCAATGATGTTGGGTTTCACGGAGTTTCACCCAACCTACAAAGAGCGATCGCTTATTTAAGTAGGTTGGGTGGAGGTAACGGAACCCAACACCACCATCTCTCCGTTATATTGGGTTTCACGGAGTTTCACCCAACCTACCAAGAGCGATCGCTTATTTAAGTAGGTTGGGTGGAGGTACGGAACCCAACAACACCATCTCTCAATGATGTTGGGTTTCACGGAGTTTCACCCAACCTACAAAGAGCGATCGCTTATTTAAGTAGGTTGGGTGGAGGTAACGGAACCCAACACCACCATCTCTCCGTTATATTGGGTTTCACGGAGTTTCACCCAACCTACCAAGAGCGATCGCTTATTTAAGTAGGTTGGGTGGAGGTACGGAACCCAACAACACCATCTCTCAATGATGTTGGGTTTCACGGAGTTTCACCCAACCTACAAAGAGCGATCGCTTATTTAAGTAGGTTGGGTGGAGGTAACGGAACCCAACACCACCATCTCTCCGTTATATTGGGTTTCACCCTCGTTTCACCCAACCTACCAAGAGCGATCGCTTATTTATAGCATTAGTCAAGGTGGTTAGGACGCAGCCTTGAGAACGGAATCCATGGCATCATGGAGAGAATCAAACTGCTCAATACAATGGCGAATGCGGGCTTTCAACCACGACCAACATTTCTCTATCTTGTTGAGGTCTGGCGAATAAGGTGGTAGATAGAGCAAACGGCATTGAGCCGCCTCCACTAGCTCAGGAATCCGTCCCCCTTTATGAAACGTTGCATTGTCTAGCACTAGAGTCTGACCTGGCTTCAGTGTTGGAATTAAGATGAACTCCAACCACAACTCAAACACTGTCCGATTACAACAACCCTCAAAGGTAAAGGGGGCTAAGAGTTGTTGATGACACCATGCCACAATCATGCTCACCCTGCCCTGCCTCTTCCCTGATTTGAGGGCATGGAAGCGTTGTCCTTCCTGGCAGTAACCATAAGGATCATCTGAGTCTTGACTATTCATGTCAGCTTCATCGAGGTAAACCAACCCTTCCGGCTCCATCTGTTCAATCTGAGCAATAAACTCCTCTCGCTGTTGCTTCCAACGTTCTTGGTAGCCGTAAGTTTTTTTTCTGGTGAAGCCAATTTTCTTCAAGGCTCTGGATATGGTGCGAGGAGAGATGTCGTCATCCCAAAGTTCAGCCATCTGAGCGGAGGTTTTGTGGCCATGCTCTTGGGCAAAAGCCTTGAATTTTTGCCAGTCGGTAATTTTGTGGTTATTGCCAGGTGGGTGATTAGGTTGAGGGAGGAAGTCTCCGGTCTGTGCTTTTCTTTGCAGCCAGAGATTAATGGTGTTCCGGCTGACATGGAAAAGTTGACTGGCTTATGTTTTGGGCATACCGTCTAGTTCAATTGCATTAATAACTTTTTGTCTGAGGTCGTAACTATAGGGGGCTGGCCTTTTGGGTCTTCTTAGTCATCTCGTCCTCTCCATTATACGTCCTAACTTTCCTGTCTTGTGCTATACGTCAATCAGAAATATGCCTCTGTGCCCCGCCAAGTCCAGGTGAGGCACAAAAAAACGGGAGGTTAACGATTCAATGTGATGAATTGTGGTCTTTTCGTACCCTGAGGAAACAAACAGTGGATTTGGTTAGCTCTCGACGTAAAAACCCGTGAGATTGTCGGTGTTTACATTGGTGCACGGGATGAAGCCGCAGCCCGCCAATTGTGGGAGTCATTGCCCCCAGTGTATCGCCAATGTGCGGTGGCTTATACAGATTTCTGGGGGGCCTATGAGGCTGTTCTACCGAGTAAACGTCATCAAGGGGTTGGGAAGGATACAGGTTTGACCAGCTACATCGAAAGGTTTAACAATACCTTGAGACAACCAGTGTCTCGCTTAGTACCCAAGACCTTGTCCTTTTCCAAGTGTTTGCAGAATCACATTGGTGGCATTTGGTATTTTATCCATCACTACAACGCATCATTACCTCTTTAGTACTACCATGAATACCTCGACCAGATACCCAGAGCCTTAGAGGGGTTAAAACGTTCTGTTTATATGGGCATTCCATCTTTAGATTTTTCCTATCCACCGGGGTACTTTTAAAGGTCTATGTAGGTGTCTCATCCAAACCCCTACTTTTCCCCTTGCCCTTTTGGGTGTAGCGTTTCAACCTATTTCGCTACCTGCTCATTGCGATGGTTCAAGTCAGACATTCAGATTTCCTTAATCATGGATGGTTGGCAGTGGTCGCGTCTTGATAGTAGGTTTGATCTCACGCCTTCCGTTCCCCGCTTTAGTCCTAGAGTTATGAGTTCTCAAACCGGGGGTGGCTATCGCCGTTACCCTCAACGTTTGTTACAAAACTGTTAAGAATTGTAACAACGTATGTTGACCCTGGGTTCCTTGCCTGGTTTTGGTATCAAAATGATACAAAAAGTCGGGACATATAAACAGTTATGAGGTCGCTCAGGGGAGACTCCCTTATATCCAACCAAGGGGCTGGAACCCTCACGCTTGCTGTTATTTCAAGCATTCATTGCAGCTCTATTTGATGCCTAAACGTCTCGCACGGATTACTAGAGCGTACCACAAAGGGAACAAAGTATCTGGGGCGGCGCTCAAGGCTGCCAGGAATGCCACATCCAGAAAGCAGGCTGAGACTTTGTTTAAGGCTCTGTGGGATATGCGATAATCCTACTTTAAAGGTTGGCTTATAAAGGCCCCGCTGATTTGTTGGTCAAGCGGGGCTTTTTACTGTTGAAAGTTTGAGTGTAGGATAGAAAAACAGTTAGAATGGTTAATCAGCTTGTTCCAAGACTTATAGCTAATTTTAGGATTCCGTGACCGAACCAACTTCCACCCCCCCTTTTAAATTCGATCCCGTTGAAGATGCTTTAGCCGACTTGAAAGCCGGACGCTGTATCGTGGTTGTGGACGATGAACACCGGGAAAATGAAGGTGATCTCATCTGTGCAGCTAATTTTGCTACGCCCAACCTGATTAATTTTATGGCGGTGGAAGCCAGAGGATTAATATGTTTAGCCCTAACAGGCGATCGCCTCGACCAACTCGATCTTCCCCTAATGGTGACAAAAAACACCGATAGCAACCAAACCGCCTTCACGGTCAGCATCGACGCTTCCCCCCAAATGGGAGTCAGCACCGGAATTTCTGCCGAAGATCGCGCCCGGACTATTCAAGTGGCGATCCAACCCCAGACTAAACCAGAGGATCTGCGTCGTCCGGGTCATATTTTCCCCCTGCGGGCTAAAGAAGGGGGAGTGCTAGAAAGGGCTGGTCATACAGAAGCAGCCGTAGACCTAGCGCGACTGGCGGGTTTATATCCGGGTGGGGTGATTTGCGAAATTCAAAACCCCGACGGGTCTATGGCGCGACTGCCACAATTGATCGAATATGCTAAAACCCATAATCTCAAGTTGATCAGCATTGCTGACCTAATTAGCTATCGCCTACAGCACGATCGCTTTATTATTCGCGAAGCCGTGGCCAAACTTCCCACCCAATTCGGGGATTTTCTCATTTATGCCTATCGTAACACCCAGGATAATAGCGAGCACGTCGCCCTCGTCAAAGGAGATCCGGCTACATTTGGTGATATTCCGGTCATGGTTAGGGTTCACTCTGAATGTCTAACGGGGGACGCTTTCGGTTCTCTACGCTGCGACTGTAGGATGCAACTGCAAACGGCCTTAAAAATGATTAACCATGCTGGAGCTGGGGTGGTAGTTTATCTCAAACAAGAAGGGCGCGGTATTGGTTTAATCAATAAACTTAAAGCCTATTCTCTGCAAGATATGGGGCTGGATACCGTCGAGGCTAACGAACGCCTCGGCTTTCCCCCTGACCTACGCAATTATGGCATGGGGGCGCAAGTTCTTAATGATATTGGTGTCCGACAGATCCGCCTAGTCACTAATAATCCTCGTAAAATTGCGGGACTCAAGGGTTATGGTATTGAGATTGTCGATCGCGTCCCATTATTGATTGAGGCCACCGATTATAATTCTGTGTATCTGGCAACTAAGGCACAAAAATTAGGTCATCTTTTACTGCAAACCTATTTGGTTACAGTGGCGGTTAAATGGCATCATTCACCCCAAGCCACTTGGGAAGCAGCAGAGGAAATGGGGGAAACTTTTATCCCTTCTACTATGTCGGTCCTCAAGTCGGCAGCGGAACTTTATTCCTATGGCGATCGCATGGAAAAGTTACAGAATATCGCCCATACTTATGACCTGCTAATTCAGGAAGAAACTCGTCCCGTCGCTGTGGCTTTATTTGGTCAAGCAGACCTAGTTTTTCATCTCGGTCTTGATCAACCATTATTGGCATCACCCGACTGGTATCAATATCCTGACCATCCCTATGTCAATGCTATCCAACAGATACTTGATCATATTGTCGCTTTACCAGATTTGCAAAGGTTGGAGTTTCTAATTGCTTCCGGCAATGACCCTTTAACCAGTCTCAAGGGGCAATTAAAACGTCAGGCTTTCCCCTTTTCCAGCCTTCCTGGTTCTTTATGCTACGCCCGTGAGTTGCAAACAATTTATAGTTTTTCATGGTAAGTAATTCTCTGGGGCTAATCAACCCTCATTTAACATACCTAATGCCATCATAACTTAACCTTGATTAGCAATTAACTACCTGGTCTCAGCGCCAGGTTTGTTAATTTTTAAAACAAAACCTTGCCCCTCCGCATTTTTGAGATATAATGGGCGACATTTTTTGAGTGATTCCTATCAAGACCAGTTCCGATAATTAGCCTTAGCCAGAGACTTTGAGGAATTGGGGCTTGCCGATTTTACCAATTACATATTAAAATGCTGTTTACTAAAAATCTGAGATTTAGGAGCAAAAAATGAGCAATTTAAACCTGTTTTTGGGCGTGCAAAGTACAACGGGTCAGACTGTTGAGTGGTCTTTTAGCGTGGCAATTATCATGATTTTGTGCAATGTATTTGCCATTGTCATTGGTTATTATGGCATCTCTAAAGAAAATCGTGGCAAAGGTCCCGCCCTTCCCGTTTCCTTACCCCGCATTTTTACTGGGTTTGGTTTTCCCGAACTCCTCGCCACCGCCAGCTTAGGCCATCTCCTCGGTGCAGGTGTCATCCTCGGCTTGGCTAATGCTGGAGTCCTGTAGTAGCCATAGTTAGTCACAAACAAGCAGTAATGGGAGCATTTTGCTCCCTAATTTCCTGGTGTGATAGCCAAGGTTAATTACCCCTTAACTGTGGGTAAATACAATTAAAATTAACCCTTTACCAACCTTACTTAACTCAAGTTGGCGATCGCCTAAACATTCACCGCATCTTCCTGTAGCCTTAATTGCTCAATTAACCCTATTGACTCCCCATGGCTTGTACAGCAGGGGTGAGGCCATAACTCGTAACTATAGCCAGCTTTTTCTGGGTTAAATGTATCTGTTACACTGGAAGAGGGGGAAAGTAATTAACCCCCCGGTAAAGATAACGTATACCTTGTCTGTAATCACGGCAAGGGATTCAAGGGAGGGATTCATGCAGGCAGGTTGGCGGATAGGAACGATATTTGGTATTCCACTGTATATCGACTCCTCATGGTTTGTCATCGTCGTGTTGGTGACATTACTCAATAGTCAGGAATATTTGCAATGGGGAGAACTATTATCCTGGGGCGCAGGTTTAGCAGTCGCGCTGCTGCTGTTTGCTTCTGTTCTCCTCCACGAGTTAGGACACAGCTTGATTGCCAAATCCCAAGGCATTCAGGTCAATTCCATCACCCTATTTTTGTTTGGAGGTATTGCCTCCATTGAGAAAGAATCAAAAACACCCGGTCAGGCTTTCCAAGTAGCGATCGCCGGTCCCCTAGTCAGTTTAGCCCTATTTTTTCTACTAACCGCATTAGCCCAAAGTTTACCAGAACCCAACCTGGTGCGAGAAATTGCCCAACGGATTGGGGAAATTAACCTAGTCCTAGCCATATTTAATTTAATACCCGGTTTACCCCTAGACGGTGGACAGGTACTAAAAGCCACAGTTTGGCAGATTACCGGAAGTCGGTTTGCTGGAGTACGTTGGGCCGCCAGAAGCGGACAATTTCTGGGTTGGGGGGCAATTTTCCTAGGTCTATTTGCCCTATTCGCAGGCAATAACTATAGCGGTTTGTGGATTGCCTTAATTGGTTTGTTCGTCATCCGTAACGCTAGTTCCTACTCGCGAATGAGCGATTTGCAGGAAGTCTTGCTCAAAATTCAAGCTAGTGATGTGATGACCCGTGAATTTAGAGTCATTGATGCCGAGATGACCCTGCGACAATTTGCCGATGATTATTTGATTTGTCCCTCCTCCATTCCAGTATTTTTTGCCGCCTCGTCCGGTCGCTATCGGGGGTTAGTGTCTGTGGACAAGTTGCGAATGGTCGAACGTAGTCAATGGGAAACGCAGACCTTGCATGATATTGTCACACCTCTAGATCAGTTAATTGCAGTCCCAGAAAAAGCCCTACTGGTGGAAGTAATTAACCAAATGGAATCCCAAGGACTTCCTAGAATCACAGTTTTATCCCCAGCCGGAGCCGTCTCAGGCATAATAGATCGTGGGGATGTCGTTAGGGCCGTGGCTAAATCTCTCAGAGTTCCTATTCCCGAAGCTAATATTAAACGGATCAAAGAAGATGGTAGTTATCCCCCTGGACTTCCCCTAGATGCGATCGCTAAAACCGCCGCCTCCTACACCGAGAATTGAGGCGCAAATTTGGCGATCTGATCCCATTCAGCCTCCGTTAAGGGTTGGGTGTCTAATTGAATCCCAAAGCTATCCGTAGCCGCCATAATTAAAGCATCTATGACAGTTTGTAATTCCATAGATAGCAATGGTGGGGATGCCATAGCAGTCCCAAATACTTGGGATTGTAGACCCGGGTCAGGAGTTAAACGCATAGACCCATGTTGAAGCACCGCCCGACCCCGACACAGTTGAGCGCTACCAATCAGTTTATAACCATTGTCTAGGACTAAATCCGCTCCGGTTGCTGTCCCAAAACAGTCAGGATGATGAATATAGCCCCGTCCCGCAGAACCATAATCGAGATGAAATCCTAGACTTCGCCATCCCCTCACTAAAAACTCGCTAATGTATTGGTAAATTTGCGATCGCGATCCAGACAACCCCGAAGTCACCACCGCATAAGTCAGATCCCCTTGATGCAGTACCCCCCGTCCTCCACTAGGGCGGCGCACCAATTCAATAGGCTGATTCTGCCATTGCAAATCATGCCAAAATTCCGGCCAGCGCCGTTGATGATAACCCAGAGAAATGGCTACAGGTTGCCAAGTATAAAACCGCAATGTCGAGGGATGACAACCTTGATCATGTTGTGATAGCAACCAGCTATCTATCGCCATTTGCAGCCGCCCCGAAGCCTCAGTCAGAGGGATTAAACGCCAGACAGAACTATCAGTAGACATAACTACATATACCTATACCCCCTTTCACAGATTGATGCTGTGCCCATCTCAGAGTTACCCATAAGGTAGGGAGCATGATTTAATCTCAAATTAGGTTAATATTTTAGGGCAATATGGTATAAGAAGCGAGAAGAGTTGAGGATAAACCTATTGCCAGATATGTCAAACCCAAGGAAGCGGCCCAAATCCTTGGAGTCCATGAAAGAATACTCCGCAGATGGGACAAAAATGGCTCAATCGAGACCATCAGAACCCCCGCTGGGCAACGACGATACAACGTTGAGTCATATTCTGATTCCATATCAGGCAGTGACAAACGCAAAGTCGTTATCTATGCCAGAGTTAGTAGCCGCGCCCAGCAGTCCGACCTCAACCGACAGGTGGCCGCATTGTCCAACCTCTACCCCGAAGCAGAAGTCGTCTCAGAAATCCGAGGCGGGCTCAACTTCAAGGGAAAGAAAATGCTGGCCTGACTGGGACATCATTTGTCAGGAGATGTCCGCATGGTTGTCGTTGCCCACCCAGACCGATTGGCAATATGGGGATTTGACTTGTTTCGATGGCTCTGTGAGCAAAACAGTTGCTCACTCATGGTTCTCAACCAGACAAGTCTCAGTCCAGAACGAGAAATGGTTGAGGACATCCTCGCCATCCTCCACTGCTTCAGTTCCCGATTATACCGACGGAGTAAATACAAAACTCAGGTCAAAGAAGATCCGGATTTACCCCAGCCCCGAGCTAAATCAAGTCTGGCGTAAATGGCTGGCTGCTTGTCGGTATTGCTACAACCAAGCAATTGCATTATCTAGGAGTGGTAAACGACTAAGCAAGTTAAAGTTACGCAATAAAGTGATGCAGAGTGACTTACCCGAATGGGTCAAAGAAACACCCTGCCACATTCGGCAAAATGCCATCTTTGATGCCTATCAGGCTTTGACCGCCAGTCCTGATGCCAGGTTTAGAAGTTGTCGTGACAGCTCTCAAGGGATTAAGTTCAATAATACTAATTTCTCTTCAGGGAGTTGGTATCCAAGACTAACGAAAGGATTAACTTTCATGGTTTCCGAAGCTATCCCTAAAACTTGCGGGCAAGGGACTCAGTTGGTGTTTACCAAAGGTCGATGGTTGGCGATTTTCCCTGAACCAGTTGCCGTTACCCCAACTGAAGCGAATGGCGTAATTACATTAGACCCGGGTGTGCGAACTTTCATAACTGGGTTTGATGGCTCTCGGTTTCTGGAATTGGGCTCCGGGGATATAGGACGCATTACTAGGCTATGTCAACATTTGGATGATTTGATGAGCCGAATCGCCAAGGAACCCTGTCGTTCAAGGAGGCGACGGATGAGGCAAGCGGCTCAACGAATGAGAACCAAAATCCGCAATCTAGTTGATGAAGCCCACAAACAAATTGCTCACTACTTGACTCACAACTACAGCATAATTTTTCTGCCCACCTTCGAGACTTCCAACATGGTTGCCAAAGCCAAGCGGAAAATCAAATCCAAGACGGCCCGAGCCATGCTGACATGGGCGCATTATCGATTCAAACTAACCCTGAGACATCAAGCCGAGATAACTGGAACCACAGTTGTAGATGTGACGGAAGAATACACCAGCAAAACCTGTACTCACTGTGGTCAGATGCATTCCCAGCTAGGTGGCTCAAAAGTGTTCCGATGTCCTGAGTGTGGGTTCACTCTACCCAGGGACTGGAACGGTGCTTTTGGAATCTTTCTAAAAGCTTTGCGGGATACCGCCTCTGTTACCTTAACGGGTAATAGTGCTATCGTCGCATTGTCCGGCAATAGCCGGATAAATGTCGCGTAAATGTATCAGTTCCCCTAGAATTGATGGGGTAGGATCTGCAAAAAACCCCCATTAACTTCGCGCTAGGGGGATGTTGCAGAAACCCCAATCGTCAGTCATTTGGGCATCCCGGTCCATGTCAAGTAACAGGAATGCCAAATTCCTCTATCAGGATATCGTCATTATCATCGGCGATCGTCGCGACAATAGTAATAGCTCGCGATATTTCCCCCGGCGTAATGCCAGCTAAAGTGCGGGTAGTCAGAACTACCACCTGATTATTAGTGATGGCAAAATGGGATTCAAACGTCGAAAGCCAATTCATTTCCAGCAGCCTCTTCATCAGCTCGATCCTCATTTTTGACTGGGAATTGCAGAATAGGAGACCACACCGTTAGCGTATCATCTTCCGTTTCTCCCGTCAGTTGTACAAACACTATTACACTGCCATACTGAAACTTCCAGAGATGACCCGCGTCACTCTGACCAACCATCGCTTTCTGGTCTTGGGCTAAACCCGCAATCACCGTTTCAATTTCTTCCCTGTAGCCAATACTAGAGCGATCGCTAATACTGATGTCGTCAGTCATATCTTCAGGCATAGTGTCCAGGTTAGTCTGATTTGTCGATGTCATAGCAAATCTGTTTATTAAGTGTTCTTGAGCCTATATTTACTCTATTTAACAGTATCACCTGCTAGAGTGTGCTTCTTGTGAGCGATCCAGTATTTACTCACAAAGTGCTGTTCCGTGCTAATTCCTTCAAATCCTACCTGAGAGAGGCGATCGCTCAAATCATCCGTAATATAATTGCGATAATAAGGCTCATGGAACATCACCGCAAAATTTTCCATCATCTCCTTCAACTCAGGACAATCAATAGCCTGAATCGAATCACAAATAACAAATACCCCTCCCGGTTGCAGTACCCGATAAGCCTCCTCAATCACCTTCTGACGCGCGAGTGGTGGCAGTTCGTGAAACAAAAACACAGAAGTAATACCATGGAAATAGTTATCCTGATACGGTAAAGCCTCAGCATTAGCTTGGATTAATTGAGGTAGTTCCCCCGGAATTCGCGATAACAATTGATTAGCCTTGCGTAAATAAGCCCCCGACAAATCCACCCCATATAAACTAGCCTTGGGAAAAGTAGCTCCCATAAACTTCAAAGTTCGACCCGTCCCACAAGCCACATCTAGCACCCGTAATTCCCTAGCCGAAACCCCCTCAAAACCCTGTAAACCACCTTTCAGAGGCGCTAATACCCGCCGCCTCATCGCATCTGCACCCCCATTAAACAGGATATCAACTGCTCTATAAAACTTAAACAAAACCGGACATAGCCGGATATTGATGTTTATTTCTGGCTTCGTCCGGGACTGTCGGCAGCACCCCGTCCACAAGTGTAATCGTCTGAACCAGGCGATTTTTCTAAATTTATACTGGCGTTCAAATCTCTATCAATCTTCAGCCCACAGTTCTGACATTCAAAAGTCCGACGGACTAGGGGCATTTGTTGACGATGGCCACAGTTAGAACAAAGTTGACTGGATGGATAAAATCTATCGGCAATAATCAACTTTGAACCATAACGTTCTGCCTTGTAACCTAGTTGACGACGGAACTCATAAAATGAAGCATCAGCGATAGAACCCGCCAAACAATGATTTTTCAGCATACCTGACACATTCAAATCTTCAATGACTACTTGGCTGTGGTTTTTAGCCAAAAAAGTAGTTATTTTATGAATCGTGTCACGGCGAATATTAGCGACTCTTTGATGTAGCTTTTGAACTTTTAAGAGACATTTGGCCCAATTTTTTGAGCCTTTGACTTTGCGACTTAAATGGCGTTGTAATCTGGCTAGTTTTTGGGTCGCTGCTTTATAAGCCTTGGGATTAGAGAATTGGGTCCCATCGGAGCAAGTCGCCAAATTGTTAATTCCTAGGTCTACCCCGATTCTCTCTCGGAATTTCGGTGTAATTTCTGGCGTGATTTCTACGAAAAAGCTAATATACCAGTCACCTGCTTGGCGCGCTATAGTGACTTTCTTAACTAGACTGGGTGGTAGAGCCTCAAATGTAGAAACCCAGCCCACAAAAGGCAGCTTATGGCGAGTTCCTGACAACTTGAATGGCTTTCCGGAATTGTCAAGCGTAAAACTATCATGGTGGCCTTTCTTCTTAAATTTAGGATAACTGCTTATTCCCTTGAAGAAGCGCTTAAAGGCATCCCCTAGATTAATGAAGGCATATTGATAAACTTTAGAAGACAATTCAGACATCCAAGGATATTGAGGTTTCACATAATGAGTAAAAACCTTTTTAATGGAGTTGATATTAGGCTTGAGTCCCTCTTCATAAGCTGACCTCCATAAGTGTAATCCCCAATTGAACACAAATCGAGCATACCCCGCGTGTTTGGCCATCAAGGTAGCTTGACGGTCATTGAGTTTTAGTTTTGTCCGGAAAGCTTTGTAAGGTTATGGTCGAAAGGGAAGTCACCTTCCCCAACTCCACTTCCAAACCGTACTTGAGACTTTCACCTCATACGGCTCCTAATGTAGATACCCTTTTTGTCACTAGGAACAGGGTTACGAACCCCCGCTTTATGATTCCAACTTTGGGAGCTTGGCATACAACTCGTAGTCTTTAAACTCGCTCTCGTCATATTACTCCTACTTGTCGCAGTCTCCATATCTACACCGTGACTAGTGGGCATATCCTAATCATTACAATTAGGCATTGGCTTTCAGTCACATCCTTTCCCCTCAATGGTATACGCTTACACTTTTCACTACTCCTTGTGAGTAATATTGCTCACTTTTTTGATAAGGAGAACCAATGAGGAGTTTAAACGTTCCGTTTATATGGGCATTCCATCTTTAGACTTGTCCTCTCCACCGGGGTACTTAAAAAGGTCTGTGTAGGTGTTTTATGCAAAACCCTACTTTTCCCCTTGCTCTTTTGAGCGCAGCGTGGCAACCTATTACGCTGCTAAATCATTACGATGGTTCAAGCCGGACATTCGGTTTCCCTAATCATGGATGGTTGGCAGTGGTCGCATTTGGTAGTAGGTTCTACTTCACGCCTTCCGTTCCCCGCTTCAATCCCAGAATCGTGTATCCTGAAATTGGGGGTGGCTATCGCCTTTACTCTCTACTCCCTGATTTCTCAGTTTGTTTATGACCTTGAGTCCCCTGCCTTGCTCAGATTTCTCCAAGCGTCGGGACATATAAACAGTTATGGGATGGTCAGGATACGAGTCCCTTATATTCCACCAAGGGGTGGAAGTCCCACTAGGAGGCTATTTCGGGCATTGCATCCCTATTTCACTCCTAAACGTCTCGCACGCATGATTGGATTTTACCATGAAGAATCCGACTTGATGAGTATGTCGTCAAGGAAATTTGGCATGGTCTGGGGTTTGACCGTATACTCATTATTGAGTTGCGAATCTTTTGGGGTATTGTACCTTATTGTCCTAAGATATTAAGCAAATCTTGGATTAAATTCTTGCTCCCAGATCATACAAATTAGCCGACCAATCACTCAAATAGCCATCAGTCTGATGATGGAAATTCTGGAGGTAGTAACCAGGATAGCCCTCCGTATCAATTTCCCGCGCAAATTCCTGATATCGCTTCTGATTAGCACGTTCTTGCATTTGCAGCATATCCCACCATAACAGCGGATAGTAGCGCAATATATCTTCTATCGGCGTATCAAACAAAATCGAGGCGGGATAAACCCCCCTTTCCGCCTCCTCCCAATCCCTTTGATATATTTTCTCCAAAGAGTCCCGAATTTTGTTAATCACCTCTGGTTTCAGAGGTTGAGGTCTACGCTCTGGGGTCGGTGGTGCTACCATCTCCAGCACTTGATTGCTCAAAGTTTTATGAGCCAAACTTAAAACGCTCTTGCTGTACTGAAACGCCTGATAAGTTAGTTGAGTTAAGGGATCTGACATGACCAGTGAAAAATCTCTAAATGTTAAGAATTGTAATTGATTTTAACAATTTTATCGAATCGGGGGGGTTAAACAAAAAATCACCCCCCTCTGGGGGTGACTGGCTAAGTCTCAGAATAGAAGTTCTGAAGATTAGCAATCGTAGTAGAGAGAAAACTCAAACGGGTGAGGACGTAACCGCATGGGGTTAACCTCATTATCGAGTTTGTAGGAAATCCAGTTAGTAACAAAGTCTTCCGTAAACACCCCACAATCCGTCAGGAAGGCATGATCATTTTCCAGAGCTTCCAGAGCCAATTCCAAAGAACCAGGAGTTGAGGGAATCTTGCGGAGTTCTTCAGGAGTCAGATCATAGATATCCACATCCAGCGGTTCGCCGGGGTCAATTTCGTTCTTAATGCCATCAATACCCGCACAGAGCATAGCCGCAAAAGCGAGGTAGGGGTTAGCCGTAGCATCAGGACAGCGGAACTCAAAACGCTTGGCTTTGGGGCTATCACCAGCCAGAGGAATCCGAACCGAAGCCGAGCGGTTTCCTTGGGAATAAGCCAAGTTCACCGGAGCTTCAAAACCAGGAACCAGACGCTTATAGGAGTTAGTGGTTGGGTTAGTCAGAGCCAACAAAGCCGGCGCGTGTTTGAGAATACCACCGATATAGTGTAAAGCCATTTGGCTCAATCCAGCATAGCCATCTCCTGCAAACAAAGGCTGACCACCTTTCCAGAGTGACTGGTGAGTGTGCATACCAGAACCGTTATCGTTAAAAACTGGTTTAGGCATGAACGTGACAGTTTTGCCATACTTTTTAGCAACGTTCTTGATGACATATTTGTAAATCATCAAGTTATCAGCAGCTTCTACCAGGGTTCCGAACTTAATACCCAGTTCGTTTTGTCCGCCTGTGGCTACTTCATGGTGATGCTTTTCAATGGGAACCCCACACTGAGCCATCGTTAGCAGCATCTCAGTCCGCAAGTCTTGCATAGTATCTGTGGGGGATACAGGGAAGTAACCCTCTTTATAACGGGGTTTATAGCCTAAGTTACCTCCTGGTTCTTCCCGACCAGAATTCCAACGGCCCTCAATGGAGTCTAAAAAGTAGTAACCAGAGTGTTGATTTTGGTCAAAGCGGACATCATCAAACACAAAAAACTCAGCTTCTGGACCTAAAAAGGCTGTATCGGCAATACCTGTTTCCTTCAAATAGTCAATCGCCTTTTGAGCAATCACCCTCGGACAGCGACTATACCATTCCCCCGTCCGAGGCTCTTTGATGCTACAAATCACGCTCAGGGTCGGTTCCGCCATGAAGGGGTCAAACCAGGCTGTTGTCGGGTCTAGCACCATCATCATATCGGATTCGTTGATGGCTTTCCAACCCCGAATACTGGAACCGTCAAAAGCCACCCCATCGGTGAAGGAAGTTTCATCAATCTGATCGTAGTATACGGTCAAATGCTGCCAGGTTCCTGGCATGTCGATAAATTTCAGGTCGATAACTTTAATACCTTGGTCTTGAATCATACTCAAGACTTCTTGGGCTGTCGTGGGCATATATCTCTCCTTAGAATTTCCACTATTTGAGGAGCTTACCAGATTTTCTGACGAAGCACATCTGGTTGATCATAGTGACTTCAATTGATTAAGTTTTGTATTGAGTGCTACACTATGACGCAACCTGGATCAAAATAATTTAAAGATAAAGATATCATAGGGAGATCGACTTGATGCGGGACGCAGTAACGAGCCTGATTAAAAATTACGACATTACCGGGCGGTACTTAGACCGAGATGCCATTGATAGCTTAAAATCCTACTTTGTCACCGGAACCGCACGGGTTCAAGCGGCAGCAACTATCACGGCTAATGCAGCAGAGTTGGTTAAGCAAGCTGCTTCTCAATTGTTTGGCGACCTACCTGAGTTAATTCGTCCGGGTGGAAATGCTTATACAACCCGTCGCTATGCAGCCTGTCTGCGGGACATGGATTATTATCTGCGCTATGCAACTTATGCTTTGGTAGCAGGCGATACAGATGTTCTCGATGAGCGTGTGCTACAAGGCTTGCGCGAAACTTATAATTCTCTTGGGGTTCCTATTGGTCCAACTGTTGTTGGTATCGGTATCCTCAAAGACTTGGTGACTGAGAAGGTTCAAGCTGCGGGTATTGAAGTGGGCGCATATTTGGAACAGCCCTTTGACCATTTGATCGCTGAATTGAGCGAAACTGACGTTTAAGATCATTTTCCAGATGGGGAAAATTTAACATAAAAAGGGGCGACATTAATTATTATATGTTCGCCTCTTGTTTTTTCGGGGAAAATTTAACAGTGACCAAAAGACCAATTGCGATTGATTTATTTGCTGGGTGTGGGGGGATGTCTCTGGGTTTGGAGGCGGCGGGGTTTGATGTGGCTGTGGCGGTAGAGTTTGATGCTGTTCATTGTTTGGTACATCATTTTAACTTTCCCTACTGTCATACAATATGCAGAGATATATCAAAAGTTACAAGCGCCGAAATTCTGGAGCAATTACAATTAAAATATCAAGATACACAAGTTGACTTGATTGCGGGGGGGCCTCCCTGTCAGGGATTTTCCCATATAGGTAAACGTCAACTTGATGACCCGAGAAATTCCCTGGTTTTTGAATATCTCAGAATGATTGCGGAAATTCAGCCCAAATACTTTATTTTTGAAAATGTGCCGGGTATCGCTACTGGCAAACATAAACGGTTTTTAAATGAACTAATTACTGAATTTGAAGCTATTGGCTACCAGATCCAAAAGCCGATTAAAATTCTTGATGCTAGTGAATACGGGGCTCCTCAAAAACGAAAAAGACTAATATTAATCGGTAGTCGATTCGATGTGAAAATAGCTGAATATCCTGCCACAAATAAATCGGAAATGTGCACGGTTTATCAAGCAATATCTGACCTAGAAAAGATAGATCATTTTACTAATTATGACCCAGGAATTTCTCCGGCTTTCCTAGAATATGAAGGCGATCGCAAAAAATATTCCTTAGTCCCTAGTGATAGTTTTTCGCTCTGCCATAAACGTACTATTGAGCCGACTGTTTATGGTCATGTTGGCTCGGTTCACACTCCCCTGTCGATCGCCAGATTTGCTGAGACTCCACCAGGTACAGTTGAACCCAAAAGTAGATTTTTTAAACTCTCACCTACGGGATTATGTAATACTCTGAGAGCAGGTACTAATAGCGATAAAGGAGCCTATACAGCACCCAGACCTATTCACTACTCTATCCCTCGATGTATCACTATTAGGGAGGCGGCTAGACTTCATACTTTCCCGGATTGGTTTCAATTTCATCGCACTATATGGCATGGATTTCGGGAAATTGGAAATGCGGTGATTCCGATTCTGGCTAAACAGCTTGGCGGGTCGGTAATTGATGCCCTGGGGGTAGATGTCAATCAGTTAAAATCAACAACTTTGGCACAAGTGCCGGAAAGTTTGTTATCATATAATATCTCCCAAGCCTCTAGTTATTGGGGAATCCCTGACAATGTGATACCTAAGAGAAAACGATTAAGAGACAATAAAAATGGCAAAATATGATGATATAATCGCGCACGTTTTTCACAAAAATTACATCGGCGGAGCAATGCGGGTAATTTTTACGAGAGATGAGTTAGCTTTAGCTTGTAATGACCTGGGATTTGAGCGAATCAAAAATCTAGGTGACATACCCTATTCATTTAGATTCAGAAGAGAACTACCAGAGTCAATCACCAACACTGCACCACCAGATTCAGAATGGATAATTATTGGTTCAGGAGTAGGATTATATGAGTTTAGACTTGCATCACCAGCAAAAATTACCCCAACAAATAATAGACAAAGGGTGAAAATTCCAGATGCCACACCAGAGATTGTCAAGAAATACGCACCGGGAACTGATGAACAAGCACTGCTAACTAAGGTTAGATACAATAGGCTGGTTGATATTTTTTCTGGGCTAACCTGCTATTCAGTTCAAAATCATTTAAGAACTACTGTTGATAATATTGGACAGATTGAAATTGATGAAATTTACCTAGGTGTAAGCAAGAAAGGTGCTCATTATGTAATTCCATGTCAGGCAAAATCACCGGGTGACAAATTTGGAATAGTTCAGATTATGCAAGATATAGAATTTTGTAAAACCAGGTATCCTCATGCTTTATGTAAGCCTATCGCGCTACAATTTTTGTCTACCAATTCCTTGGCAATACTTGAATTAACTGTTGCTGAGTATGAGCATATCTTTCACTTGTATGTTGTGGATGAAAAGCATTATCAGCTGATCAGCAAAGATGAAATATATGAAGATGAAATAATTGATTATTGCCAACAAGAGTTAATCTAAGAAGTCTTGATGATATGAAACAACGTCTTGATACATTGCTAGTCGATCGCCATTTGTCAGACTCACGACAACAAGCCCAACGTTTGATTAGGGCGGGGGAGGTAATGGTCAATCGCCAAGTAGTTGATAAACCAGGTACAGAAGTAGATATTTCGGCGACTATAGATGTGAAAGCGCGATCGCCTTATGTATCTCGTGGCGGGGAAAAACTAGCGGAAGCGCTGGAGAAATTCGCGATCAATGTTACTGATAGAATCTGTATTGATGCTGGTATTTCCACGGGTGGATTTACGGACTGTCTGCTACAACGTGGGGCTAAACAGGTTTATGGTATTGACGTAGGTTACGGACAGGTAGATTGGCGACTTCGCAACGATCGCCGGGTGATTTTACGGGAACGCACCAACTTCCGCTATCTGACTCGGGAGCAATTATATCACCAAGAGGATTATACTAGAAACAGTTTTGCTGATTTGGGGGTGGTGGATGTATCTTTCATCTCCCTAACCAAGATTCTACCCGCCCTGTGGGAACTACTACAACCTCCACGAGAGGTGGTATTGTTGGTTAAACCTCAATTTGAGGTGGGGAAGGGTCGGGTTGGCAAAAAAGGGGTGGTGCGATCGCCACTTGATCAAGCCGAGGCAATTTTGGGGGTCGGGTCGAAGGCTGAAAGCATGGGATGGGAGTATCGGGGGTTAACAGCATCACCGATTCAGGGTCCGGCTGGTAACATTGAATATCTGTTATGGTTATCTGATCAAGGTGAAGCTATCCCCAGTTTAGATGCGATCGCCAAAATGACTGAATTCACTCAAATTCAATTCCAAAATGGTCAAGCAAAAAATTAAATTATCCCAACGTTCCCAACCACCGATTTCACCCATAAAGCGAGGCGCTAGATATCTGATCTGTGCTTTGGCTTATGTAACCTGCGGGGTGATTTTAGTAGCGATCGCTATTTCCATTAAAGTCATCGCCCTCCAGTTAGCCCATAGATTTGTGTATCCGATTTTTGTGTTTGGTGACTTATTAAGAGGGCTAGAAATTATTGAGTTATTAAATTTACTGGTTTTTGCCATACTGGGGATGGGATTGGGATTAGCAACCGGTTTGCTTCCCACCCGAGACAGTCGCCGAATCAGCACCATATTTTTAATTATTTTAGTGCCAGTTATTTTAGCCATTCCCCAATATATTAAATACGATCTATGGATTCAGGACATCTCCCAGCAAGACCAAATTAGCAACAGTCAAGCCATGACCATTGCTAACTCATTTTTAGAACGTCGCATTGGACATCAGGGAGTTTTGGGCTTTTATTTATATACAGGTCAATTTCCGATGATTCCCACCAGACAGTCACAAATGCAGGATTTAGATAGACTGGAAAAACAAGTTAACTCAAAATTTGTCAGAGTCAGCGGTATTCCCCCAACCATAGTTAATTGGTTAATGGGAATTTGCTTCTGGGGAATCAGATTATTTTATTTCTCGGTGGCGGCGATAACCGCTACGGCACATTTTCGGGAAGGTCTCAAAATTGTGGGGAGATAAAACCCATTGAGTTCCCGCAAGCCGGGGAAAATTAGCTATGATGATCATGGTGGTGGTTACAGTTGACTGAGATTTGGCTGAATTTACCTAAATTTGGGTGAATGCCTCAACCGGAATTGGGGAAAACTAAACTGTAGCAGAATTACAACCATGCAATCTAACGGTTATTTTATGGCTATTCCTAGTTACCTTATAATTCTGATTGTTGTCCTGGTCATTGTACCATCGGTGATAGCGGTTCTCCTGCGAATGGCGCTACACTATTATTTGATTGACCAAGGAAACCAAGTAATTAGACTCATTAACGGACAGCCTCTCAGGAAACCACCGAAAATAGTCAATTATTTAGAAACTCGACTAGCTGAAGCCAGCCAACAATTGGAACAAGTCAACACTCCAGCAATTATTGATCAGGTTTATAGTCAGCAGCGAGTTTTGTTGATTTCCTGCGAACAAATTGAACAATTGGGGCGCATTCTTCCCAATTTATTACTATCCTTTGGTTTACTGGGAACTTTTATTGGTATTACGATTAACTTATATTCCCTCAGTGAAACGGTCAGCACCACTAATGTCACTGACATTAGCAGTTTACTCCAGGATATTCAAACACCTTTACAGGGAATGGGAATTGCTTTTACTACCAGTTTAGCGGCGATTTTATTTAGCGCGCTTCTGGTGGTGATTAACTTCATGTTTAATACTAATCTGGCTAAGTATCGCTGGATGAGTGCTTTAGAAGACTATCTGGATAATATTTATCAACCTACTCTGAAAGGTCAAACGAAAACTGATAAAATTGTTCAAGAGATGGTGCAGGTATTTGACCAGTTTTTAATCCGTTTTGGTCAAGGTATCCAAACGTCTATCGAGACAGCATTTCGACAAAAGATTGATGAAATTTATGCAACTAACCTGAAAGCTAATCAACTGGCTGAACAGGTTTATAGTCGGTTAATTGATGCTTCAGTGACAGTGACGCAAAGTGCTAAGGATTTTCAAATTGCGGGCGATCGCTTTTTGGAAGTAGCGCGCGCTTTTGAACAAAGCGAGTTCCCCCAACAGCTTTCCAATGCTACTATCAACTTAGCCAATACTCAACGCAGTTTTTCCCAATCAGCTTCCGGGTTGGCTACCTCAGTACAATCGGTGGATTTAGCTGTTATTGAACTGCAAAACTACAGCAAACGCCTGATTAAATTTAGTGAACAAATCCAACAAACTAATCAAACGGCATTAAATTTATTAGAAACCCAGAATCAGAATCAACAATCATTTAATCATATCGTTGAACAGGTGCAAACTGCTTCCCAAGGGTTTCAATTGGCTGTAAATAACCTGGATAGCCTACAAAGGCGCATGGTGAATAAAACTGATAATCTGGAAGAAATTCAGGCGGAATTATCGAAGTTGGTAGTAGCTATGCAAACTTACAGCCAGGGAGTCAATACAGCAGTCGGCGGCGGAGTTGCTGCTAATTATCCAGGGAATTCGATTAATTCAATGGAGTTACAACCAGTAATTTCTGGGTTACAAGAATGTGTGAGTCATTTACAGGACACTAAAAATGAACTTTATCGACTCAGGCATACCATAGAAAAGCAATAATGTCAAGCATTAAAGCTGTAAATAATAAGATTTAAGAGGCAAAAAATATGCGTTATTCCCGTTCTAATCAGAAATCAGAAGAGTTTAACTTGTGGCCATCTTTTACGGATTTAATGGCTAATTCGTTTATGATTTTGAGCCTATTTCTGTTGTTAGCAATTATCAAGTCGATATTTATTCAAACGGTTTCTGATGCGACGGCTTCTCGTTCCGAACAATTAGAAGTACAAATGTCGGAATTACAAAGTAGACTACAACAGCAAACCACTCAGGTGACGGGACTGCAAGGAGAGGTAGCTAGGCTACAAACTGAACTGAGAAATAGAGGCGATCGCATTATGCAATTACAGGGAGAAGTGGAACGCCTAAAATCTCCACCAGTGATTGTATTGCGAGATTCATCATCACGAACATTTGACTCCGGTAGTGCGGTGATTTCGTTAGAATTAGGTGAGTTTATCGATAATAAATTAGTAGCACAAATTAAGGATTTTGCGGAAGATTATGAGGGATATGTGGTAGAAGTCATCGGTCATACTGACGGACAAGTTACAGGGGGCGGTTACAGCAACCTAGACCAAGTATTAGAAGAAGTTGCACGCAATAACCAAGCGGTTACTAGCCTAGTTCCTGGTTCTAATGCGGACTTAGGCTTAATGCGCGCTTTATCAGTTGTCCAAAGATTACAGGGAAATGAAGAATTGCAGTCATTAGGATTAACGTTTAAAGCATATTCGGCGGCGCAATTATATGAGGCTTCGGGAAATTATGCTTCTATTAACCGCACCTCTGACCCCAGTCGCCGCCGGATTGAAATTCGATTCACTCCCAAAGCTGTGGAACAATAATTTAAGGGTTAAAATGGGTTGTACAAGCCCAGACCTCAATTTTACAGTCTCCTTGACCACAGGCGACAATTGAACGCGCCTCAGCTTCGGCCCTATTTACAGCCCAAGCTGATCCAATATTAGAGCCATTAGTGGCGATCGCACCACAACCATTTTTAAACCATACCCGGATCTGACAATCAGCCTGTCCGCAGTATTCTAGGGCGTAACGTTGGGCTTGGGCGAGTGTGGGGTAGTCATGGGAGTAACCCCAGATAGCGGGGTTAGTGGTTGAAGTAGCGATCGCCCCGTAATGATCGCGATTTTGGGCAACAATAGCCCCAGTAGTGATACCTTCAAGCGCAATCAGAATTAACCCAGTCAGACTCAAACACTTAATCATCGGACTTGTACAGGTAGGAAAATAGTCATCACCTTCCCTTGCTGGGGTCGCTGTCGGACAACTAATTTCCCCCCAAGGGCTTGGAACAGATTTTTAGTGACATTTATATTTAAACTTAGACTACCGGTTTCTGGCTGCACCATCAAGACAGGTCCGATAGATTTTAGGGGAGACTTAGGCGCAACTGTAAAAGGGGAATGAGTTTGGGTGTGAGAATGGGACTCTAGCTGCAATTTCAACAACTGTCCGGCGAGTCTTACACCGACTTTAATATGGCTACCAGATGGTAGACTGCGGGTAAAGTTTTCGATCGCCCCGGTTAGCATTTGGTCTAATAAGGTCGGATCACTAACTACAGAGGGTAATTGTTTGGGTAAAATCACCTCTAGGGTATGATTCCGCTGGCTGGCTTGTTTTTGCCATCGTGGTAGTCCGTTTTGGAACACATCTCCTAAAGACATGGTGGTTAACTGCACTCCGGTATTGCTAGGAATTTCGCAAGAGGAGGGGGGATTTGGGGACATTTCCAATTCTACCGCCCGGAAAATCAGGTTAAAGCGATCGATTTGGATGCTACACTCGCGATCAATGGACTCTAAGCGTTTACGGACTACCTCTGGGTCGAAATTCGGACGCTTCAACAGTAGCCGAGTTAAGGTCAGAATTGTGGTTAAGGGGGTGCGAACTTCATGGGCGATCGCCTGTAATAATTCTGCCTGGGATTGTCTAATAGTGTAGTCTGTCCCGACTGATGACCCAACTGTTAATAGGTTTTCAGGTGATTGGGGAACAACTACGGTTTCGGAGGGGTTAGTTTTTGGCTGGGTTGGGCGATCGCATGGTAGGGCTGAGTTTTGCAGCAGCAAACGGCTAAACTGGGTCACAGTTTGATAATGGGGGGCGACTGGGGGAAATTGTGAGGCGATCGCATCTAGTTGAGTAATATAATGGTGATCGTGACTGGGGACGGTTGAGGACTGTTTAACCATGCGTTGGCGCAACAGCAACAGCGATCGCTTGACTAGATCTGGATCAAAAGAAAACAAAAACGCCGGATCGTTAGCAGGATTAACCCCTAACACCATCACTAGGCTAAATTCGGCGGTCAAGACTAAACAAAATCTCTCCCCCATAAGTGGATCGTCTCCAGATAAGGGAAAAGCTGACTGAAAGGGTAACTGATTAATTTTTTCTGCACAAACGGGAATATCCCCCTTGTGGGATGCGGGTAATAACCGAAATCCCCTTTCTCTTCCCCATACTGATCCTACAGACCCGAATTGCGATTCACAGGTCAAAATTAGGGTAGTGAAATCACTCGCTAGACGGGGATTCATTAATACCGGAGATGGACCAGAGATGACATAACCACGATGGGAATAAGGTGGGGGAATATCGCTGATCAGTTGATTGTCATTGGTTGATGAAATTCTCGGATATCTGGGGGGGGTCACTTCTAGGAATTGATTTAAGCTACGAATAGCCCCATACCAGTCGGCTTCGGCTTTCTGGCGGGAATAACGACTGCGATCGCCTATTAGGGCTTCACTAGCTAAAATTTCGCTTAAAGTTGCTACACTAAAATCACTCATAGCTTTCTCTCCATCGTTTCCGATTGATTAGCGCCATTCATATAATTACCCTGACTCTGGAAAATGAAATACTGAATATGGGTTAACTTATCCTATTTTCAGCATATCTGCTATTATGCTCCAGTAGATTCGTAGAACCGAACCCGTCACGCCGTAGAAACCGTTCGTTATCCTATTCCCCTCAGCCAGAACCTACCACTACACTGATTCACTCCACCAACAATTAAACTTATATCAATTTTGACTAAAATTTACCCGCCACGACGGATATTAGTAATTATCAGTATGATTCAATTTAAAAGTATGTTGAATTTGCGCGACAGCTAAGGGTAAGATGGCGGCGATCGCTTGCCAATTCTTACCCTACCGAAAAAACAGGTTTTCGGGATATTTATTTGATAGGTAATCTGTTCCCTGTTTTTACCCAAAACCCTGGTTAATTAATAGTGATTGGCAAATTTTACCCCTCATTAGAATCTTCTAAAATCGGCAGAATTTCATCAACAGGTAAGCCTAAAATTTCGGCGATCGCTTCCGAAGCATAACCCAGGTTATTCAAACGTAGGACAATGTTTCGCGTGATTTCTTCGCGACCTTCCTGGAGACCTTCCTGGAGACCTTCCTGGAGACCTTCTAGGCGACCTTCCTGGCGACCTTCCTGGCGACCTTCTAGGCGACCTTCCTGGAGACCTTCTAGGCGACCTTCCTGGAGACCTTCCGTAAAGGCTTCTTGATAGAAACGAGTTTGTTTTAAATCAGTTAATCCTAACATTCTAGCAATCTCCTCGCGACTAGCTTGGGGTAGTTTATAGACTACAATAGTTTCGATTAAATCAATGATATCGCGTCTCAGGGGGGCTGGTGGGAGTATTTGTTGAGCTTGTTCAATCAGTTGTTGGGCTGATTCTATAGCTACAGACTCCGATGCGACTACTAACTTAATGATACCTACCCCTAAGCCGTTTTCGCCTTCCAACTCGTCTAGGTAAATGCGGGTCACTGCTTCTGAGTTGAGAATTTGGCTAAAGTGTTGAGACTTTTCGCGCTCTGTGTTACGGTTAGGGTAGATGACTACAACTCTCCAGGGGTAAGGGGGTTGATACTGTCGCAGATAGAGGAAAAGTTCCGCAAAAATCCGATAGTACAGGTCATCGTCGGGTTGAAATTGTACTTCCGTCAGATAAAAGGGTTGGCTAGGGTTGTCGGTACTGGGAAAGAATAACCCGTCTAAGCGAAAGGCGAGTTGTTTGACTTCTAGGTTGGTGAATTGATATTGATCAGCTTCTGTGAGAGGAAGGTTCAGCAGTTCAAAGAAGCTGCGCGGGTATTGTTGGAAGATGCGGTAAAATATGCTATCGGTTTTCACTGGCTTATGGCGAGATTGGTGATCGGAAATTCATTGAACCCTGGCCAATGGGTTGATATGACTCTAATAATGCTATAGTAACACCTACTGATTGATAGAAACGAGTTTGTTTTAAATCAGTTAATCCTAACATTCTAGCAATCTCCTCGCGACTAGCTTGGGGTAGTTTATAGACTACAATAATGCCGGGTGATGTTTTGCTGCTTAGGATGCAGTCATAGCTAAGGGTAAGATGGCGGCGATCGCTTGCCAATTCTTACCCTACCGAAAAAACAGGTTTTCGGGATATTTATTTAATAGGTAATCGGTTCCCTGTTTTTACCCAAAAACCTGGTTAATTAATAGTGATTTGCAAATTTTACCCCTTATGAGAATCTTCTAAAATCGGCAGAATTTCATCAACAGGTAAGCCTAAAATTTCGGCGATCGCTTCCGAAGCATAACCCAGGTTATTCAAACGTAGGACAATGTTTCGCGTGATTTCTTCGCGACCTTCCTGGCGACCTTCCTGGAGACCTTCCGTAAAGGCTTCTTGATAGAAACGAGTTTGTTTTAAATCAGTTAATCCTAACATTCTAGCAATCTCCTCGCGACTAGCTTGGGGTAGTTTATAGACTACAATAGTTTCGATTAAATCAATGATATCGCGTCTCAGGGGGGCTGGTGGGAGTATTTGTTGAGCTTGTTCAATCAGTTGTTGGGCTGATTCTATAGCTACAGACTCCGATGCGACTACTAACTTAATGATACCTACCCCTAAGCCGTTTTCGCCTTCCAACTCGTCTAGGTAAATGCGGGTCACTGCTTCTGAGTTGAGAATTTGGCTAAAGTGTTGAGACTTTTCGCGCTCTGTGTTACGGTTAGGGTAGATGACTACAACTCTCCAGGGGTAAGGGGGTTGATACTGTCGCAGATAGAGGAAAAGTTCCGCAAAAATCCGATAGTACAGGTCATCGTCGGGTTGAAATTGTACTTCCGTCAGATAAAAGGGTTGGCTAGGGTTGTCGGTACTGGGAAAGAATAACCCGTCTAAGCGAAAGGCGAGTTGTTTGACTTCTAGGTTGGTGAATTGATATTGATCAGCTTCTGTGAGAGGAAGGTTCAGCAGTTCAAAGAAGCTGCGCGGGTATTGTTGGAAGATGCGGTAAAATATGCTATCGGTTTTCACTGGCTTATGGCGAGATTGGTGATCGGAAATTCATTGAACCCTGGCCAATGGGTTGATATGACTCTAATAATGCTATAGTAACACCTACTGATTGATAGAAACGAGTTTGTTTTAAATCAGTTAATCCTAACATTCTAGCAATCTCCTCGCGACTAGCTTGGGGTAGTTTATAGACTACAATAATGCCGGGTGATGTTTTGCTGCTTAGGATGCAGTCATAGCTAAGGGTAAGATGGCGGCGATCGCTTGCCAATTCTTACCCTACCGAAAAAACAGGTTTTCGGGATATTTATTTAATAGGTAATCGGTTCCCTGTTTTTACCCAAAAACCTGGTTAATTAATAGTGATTTGCAAATTTTACCCCTTATTAGAATCTTCTAAAATCGGCAGAATTTCATCAACAGGTAAGCCTAAAATTTCGGCGATCGCTTCCGAAGCATAACCCAGGTTATTCAAACGTAGGACAATGTTTCGCGTGATTTCTTCGCGACCTTCCTGGAGACCTTCCTGGCGACCTTCCTGGAGACCTTCCTGGAGACCTTCTAGGCGACCTTCCTGGCGACCTTCCTGGCGACCTTCTAGGCGACCTTCCTGGAGACCTTCGGTAAAGGCTTCTTGATAGAAACGAGTTTGTTTTAAATCAGTTAATCCTAACATTCTAGCAATCTCCTCGCGACTAGCTTGGGGTAGTTTATAGACTACAATAATGCCGGGTGATGTTTTGCTGCTTAGGATGCAGTCATAGCTAAGGGTAAGATGGCGGCGATCGCTTGCCAATTCTTACCCAGTTTTACCTAAACAACAGCTTTTCGGGATATTTATTTGATAGGTAATCTGTTCCCTGTTTTTACCCAAAACCCTGGTTAATTAATAGTGATTGGCAAATTTTACCCCTCATTAGAATCTTCTAAAATCGGCAGAATTTCATCAACAGGTAAGCCTAAAATTTCGGCGATCGCTTCCGAAGCATAACCCAGGTTATTCAAACGTAGGACAATGTTTCGCGTGATTTCTTCGCGACCTTCCTGGCGACCTTCCTGGAGACCTTCCTGGAGACCTTCCTGGAGACCTTCTAGGCGACCTTCCTGGCGACCTTCCTGGCGACCTTCCTGGAGACCTTCCTGGAGACCTTCTAGGCGACCTTCCTGGCGACCTTCCTGGCGACCTTCCTGGCGACCTTCTAGGCGACCTTCCTGGCGACCTTCTAGGCGACCTTCCTGGAGACCTTCTAGGCGACCTTCCTGGAGACCTTCCGTAAAGGCTTCTTGATAGAAACGAGTTTGTTTTAAATCAGTTAATCCTAACATTCTAGCAATCTCCTCGCGACTAGCTTGGGGTAGTTTATAGACTACAATAGTTTCGATTAAATCAATGATATCGCGTCTCAGGGGGGCTGGTGGGAGTATTTGTTGAGCTTGTTCAATCAGTTGTTGGGCTGATTCTATAGCTACAGACTCCGATGCGACTACTAACTTAATGATACCTACCCCTAAGCCGTTTTCGCCTTCCAACTCGTCTAGGTAAATGCGGGTCACTGCTTCTGAGTTGAGAATTTGGCTAAAGTGTTGAGACTTTTCGCGCTCTGTGTTACGGTTAGGGTAGATGACTACAACTCTCCAGGGGTAAGGGGGTTGATACTGTCGCAGATAGAGGAAAAGTTCCGCAAAAATCCGATAGTACAGGTCATCGTCGGGTTGAAATTGTACTTCCGTCAGATAAAAGGGTTGGCTAGGGTTGTCGGTACTGGGAAAGAATAACCCGTCTAAGCGAAAGGCGAGTTGTTTGACTTCTAGGTTGGTGAATTGATATTGATCAGCTTCTGTGAGAGGAAGGTTCAGCAGTTCAAAGAAGCTGCGCGGGTATTGTTGGAAGATGCGGTAAAATATGCTATCGGTTTTCACTGGCTTATGGCGAGATTGGTGATCGGAAATTCATTGAACCCTGGCCAATGGGTTGATATGACTCTAATAATGCTATAGTAACACCTACTGATTGATAGAAACGAGTTTGTTTTAAATCAGTTAATCCTAACATTCTAGCAATCTCATGGCGACTAGCTTGGGGTAGTTTATAGACTACAATAATGCCGGGTGATGTTTTGCTGCTTACGATGCAGTCATAGCTAAGGGTAAGATGGCGGCGATCGCTTGCCAATTCTTACCCAGTTTTACCTAAACAACAGCTTTTCGGGATATTTATTTGATAGGTAATCGGTTCCCTATTTTGACCCAAAACCCTGGTTAATTAATAGTGATTGGCAAATTTTACCCCTCATTAGAATCTTCTAAAATCGGCAGAATTTCATCAATAGGTAAGCCTAAAATTTCGGCGATCGCTTCCGAAGCATAACCCAGGTTATTCAAACGTAGGACAATGTTTCGCGTGATTTCTTCGCGACCTTCTAGGCGACCTTCCTGGCGACCTTCCTGGAGACCTTCCGTAAAGGCTTCTTGATAGAAACGAGTTTGTTTTAAATCAGTTAATCCTAACATTCTAGCAATCTCCTCGCGACTAGCTTGGGGTAGTTTATAGACTACAATAGTTTCGATTAAATCAATGATATCGCGTCTCAGGGGGGCTGGTGGGAGTATTTGTTGAGCTTGTTCAATCAGTTGTTGGGCTGATTCTATAGCTACAGACTCCGATGCGACTACTAACTTAATGATACCTACCCCTAAGCCGTTTTCGCCTTCCAACTCGTCTAGGTAAATGCGGGTCACTGCTTCCGAGTTGAGAATTTGGCTAAAGTGTTGAGACTTTTCACGCTCAGTGTTACGGTTAGGGTAGATGACTACAACTCTCCAGGGGTAAGGGGGTTGATACTGTCGCAGATAGAGGAAAAGTTCCGCAAAAATCCGATAGTACAGGTCATCGTCCGGTTGAAATTGTACTTCCGTCAGATAAAAGGGTTGGCTAGGGTTGTCGGTACTGGGAAAGAATAACCCGTCTAAGCGAAAGGCGAGTTGTTTGACTTCTAGGTTGGTGAATTGATATTGATCAGCTTCTGTGGGAGGAAGGTTCAGCAGTTCAAAGAAGCTGCGCGGGTATTGTTGGAAGATGCGGTAAAATATGCTATCGGTTTTCACTGGCTTATGGCGAGATTGGTGATCGGAAATTCATTGAACCCTGGCAAATGGGTTGATATGACTCTAATAATGTTATAGTAACACCTACTGATTCATCAATATTGTTATCTATTATGAACACTACCTTTGCAGATGTCAAAACTATAGTCCAGGATTTAATTACCCGCTATCGTCATCGGGTGGATTATTTAGCGATCCGAATTGAGGAATCAGAGGAAACTAATATTTTATTAAGGGGCGATCGCATTGAAACTTTGAGCGAGGGTTTGTCTTTAGGGGGACAGGTACGCGCTTGTTATCGAGGCGGTTGGGGTTTTGCTAGTTTTAATGATTTATCTAAGCTAGAAGACCGGATTCAAGAATCAATTATGGCCGCGCGATTAATTGGTACTGAAGAAACTATCCTCGCGCCAATTCCGATTATTGAAGATAGCTATATTTTACCGCTGACCGGTTCCGATCCTCGTCATATTCCCCTGTCGGACAAAAAGACATTATGCGATCGCTATGGAGAAATTCTCCGCAGTGTTGATGACAAAATCACCACCATTTCTGTTAGCTATAATGATAGCACTCAACGGATGCTCCTAGCTACCTCTGAGGGGACTTTACTAGAACAGGGTTGGGTAGATATGGAAATGCGTTTTGCCGCCACAGCGCGCCACGGAGAAACCGTCCAGACCGGACGAGAAACCACAGGTTCCAGAACAGCCTATGAAGACCTAACCCAACTTGATCATCAGGTTCGCAGCGCCGCCAAACGGGCTGTTAATTCTCTTAATTTACCTCCCGTCCGGGGCAATATTTACACTGTAGTTATTGACCCAATTTTGTCCGGTTTATTCGTTCATGAAGCCTTTGGGCATCTTTCAGAAGCAGATATGGCTTACGAAAATCCTGACCTCTTGGAAGTCATGACTTTAGGGCGAGAATTTGGGCCGAAAAACCTCCAAATTTTTGATGGTGCATCCCCAGCAGGACATCGGGGTAGTTATTTTTATGATGATGAAGGAACCCCCGCTACTAAAACTCAATTAATCCAAGATGGGCGATTAGTCGGACGGCTACACTCCCGCGAAACTGCTGGTAAATTAGGAGAAAATCCCACCGGAAATGCTCGTTGTTTAAATTACCATTATCCCCCTTTAGTACGGATGACTAACACTTGGATTGAACGGGGAAATACTCCCGTCGAGGATTTGTTTAGTGAGATTAAATTGGGGGTTTATGCACGGAATTGGTTGGGGGGAATGACTAACGGCGAAATGTTTACTTTTAGTGCTGGAGAAGCCTGTATGATTCGCAATGGAAAATTAGCGGAACCTGTCCGGGATGTTACCCTATCTGGTAATGTGTTTACCACTTTGGCAGATATTGAGGAAATTGGTGATGATTTCTATTGGGATGAGTCGGGAGGTTGTGGAAAAGGAGGTCAAAATGGGCTACCTGTAGGCTGCGGTGGTCCTAGTTTGCGTATCCGTAATGTGGTTGTGGGAGGAGAAGCATCATAAATTAATTAAAAGCCTCTAAAAGTCACTACCACCCCCACCCCCACCACTACTACCCCCACCAAAACTCCCACCACTACTACTACTACCCCCACCAAAACTGCCACCACCACTACCGCTACTTCCACCACTACTGGAGGATGATGATAAGCTGGGAATTGTGTGGTCGGTTTTTGTATTGTAGTTGCAACATTCACATTGATAGGTAATCCGTAGGAGTCCTGTACTATATTGAGTGGGTGAGACGACGGTTTGTGATGTGCTGGTTACGGTTAATTCTTTACCAATAGGACATTCTGAATGGCTGGGCTTGTTAACGTAGGCTTTTAGATAGATAGTATCGCGACTCAGTGCGCCTACTTCAGGACTCCACCACGCCTCAAAACTAACATTTCCGAGTTTGGCGGCTACCTGTTCATGGTCTGTTAATAGGGGTTGGAGTTCTGCGGTTTCTAAGGGTTCTAGGAAAACTTGTGAATCAGTATTATAAACAGGACGGAATGAACGCTGATTTTTGTTTTTCTTAAAACGCCATTCAATGAGTTGAGAACTGATGGTAAAACAGCCAATCAAACTAATTAGAGATGTGATAATTATTCCCGATTTAATTATGCCAATCCATGATTCTTGATAGGATATTAACCACCCTATTAACCAAAAAATTAACCCAAAAATTAACCAAAAAAAGAAACCTATGGACAAAATACCTACACAGAATGCCATAATGATGAGCTGATAAATTTTGGTGGGCTGATGAATTTTGGTGGGCTGATTAATTTTGGTGGGCCGATTAATTTTGGTCATTGATACTAAGATAGTTTTATACGCTTTTTTATACGCTTTACCCACCAGGTTTATAAACAATATAGCTATCAGAGCCACCCCTGAAAATGGAGCTAATTGTGGGGTTCGATACAACATCCATAATACGGGGATAGCAGTTAAGGCAAATAATACACAAAATATACCTAAGCGGACATAAGTATAAGCGCCAGTTTCACTGGGGTCAAATGTTGTAATCCGCTGATAGTCTCCAGGCTTAACCAAAATAGGTTTTTGGGCTTCACGGCTGGCTAAATTATAAAAAGTACATGATAATAAACCGGCTGAACCTGTCAAAAACCAAACTAAATTAGGGATATCTATAGGGGGTTGAAGGCTGGCATCAAAAACGTGGTATTCTACGGCTTGAATTAAGGCTTGAGTTCCGGCTAAAATGCCATCATTAAAATTATCATTTCTTAAATAAGGAACTACATGATTATCAATAATTCGCCCGACTCTCGCATCAGGTAAAACTCTCTCAATACCGTATCCGGTCTCAATTTCTACACGGCGATCGCCTACAGATGTTAAAAATAAAAGACCGTTATCTTGACCCTGTTTACCAATTCCCCAATGATTAAATAGTGCAGTGGTAAAGGCTTTAGGGGAAGGATAAGACCCGGTTTCAGGAACTGTCACCACAGCAATTTCGGTCCCGTTTTTTTCTTCGAGTTCAAAAATCATCTGATTTAATCGGTCTTCTGTTTCATTGCTGAGAACATTCGCCATATCTGTCACCCATCCCCCATATACTTCTTGAGGATTAGGAACTTCTGAGGGAGTGAGACTATAACTGACGGAAGGCTGTGATATCAGGATGATGCTAAAACAGAGAATTCCTAAGCACCATACTCCTAAAATGCGACCGTAGCGCTGGATACTGTTAATTTTCATAATTCCAGGTTAACTCATCAGCAAGTTATGTGATATTATAAGGACCTACAATCAGCAGAGGAGCAATTCTTTAAGAAAACTTAATTTTTGGGGGAGAGGAAGATTGATGAATGATGCTGCTGATAGCAATATTCCCGAAAGACTCGCGCCAGAAGTGTTAGAAGTGGCTTCTCGCTTGTATCAGGAAGCTATTGATAGTTATTCGATCGCCGAACTCCAGGAAGCGGGTGCGGAGGTTTCTATTCCGCCAGAATTTATCGAAAAAGCGATCGCCGAAATTGAGAAACAGCGCCAACTAGAAGCGATCGCCCAACAAAAAGCCACCCAACTTAAATCTGGGTTAACATTAGGGGGGATAGTTTTCGCAGTAGTAACGGTATTATGGACTATTGTTACTTATAATTTAATTTCAGCCAGGTATCAGCAAACCCAAGCATCCTGGAGTCAAGTAGAAAACCAACTCCAGCGGCGGGCTGATTTAATTCCTAATTTATTAGCTGTAACTCAAGCACAAGCACAACACGAACAGCAAATTATTAACCTGTTAATTGAATCGAGGGAACAGTTTTTACAAGCCAATTCTGCATCGGAAAAATTAGTAGCTAATGATGAAATGAATTTAGCTATTGGGCAATTTAATCAGTATGTAGTCAGCCAGCCCCAACTGGGTTCTTCCCCGGCTTTTATCGGTCTTATGTATGAATTAGCTGGGACAGAAAACCGCATAGCTACTGAAAGACAAAGATATAACCAAACTGTCCAAGAATATAATCAATACCTCCAACGTTTTCCTAACTCTATAGTTGCTGCTATTTTTGGTTTTGAGGAAAAGCCTTTTTTTCGCGCTGAAAATACCCAGGTTCCTAAGATTGAATAAAAGCAGAAAGTCAACCGCCATCTAGTCAAAATTAATCCTATAGGAGGTTGACAAAATCGGATATTTATGATAAAAAAGGGATTTTTAATCAACCCAATTTTTAGCCCTACTGATGGCGCGTGTCCACATAATAAAATGATCGCGCGCCTGTGCGGAGCCTCCTCCGGGTTCAAATATGCGATCGACTTGGCGGCGAGAAATCAAATCCTGGTAACTATCCCAAAAACCGATCGCCAAACCCGCACCAAAAGCGGCCCCTTGGGCGGTAGCATCCAAAATGGCGGGACGTTCGACAGGAATACCCAACAAATCGGCTTGAAACTGCATCAAAAAATTATTTCGGGAAGCGCCGCCATCAACCTTCAGCAGAGAAATAGAAGTTTGACAATCCTTATTCATAGCTTCCACGACCTCACCGACTTGATAAGCGATCGACTCCAAAACCGATCGCACCAAATGTTGTCGCTGTACACCGCCAGTAATACCCATAAAAGCACCCCTAGCACTCATATCCCAGTGAGGGGCTCCCAAACCGCTGAGGGCTGGCACAAAATAAACTCCATTAGTATCATGAACCTGGCGACACAATCCCTCAGTTTCCGCCGCCGAATCAATCAATTTAATTCCATCTCGCAGCCATTGAATACAAGCGCCGGTGGTAAACATAGCCCCCTCCAGGGCATAATTTGCCGAAATCGGGCGGTCTCCCTGCTGTTGAGTCCATGCCATAGTAGACAAAAGTTGATTATGCGATCGCGTCAAAATCTCCCCAGTCTGAGAAATCAAAAAACATCCCGTCCCATAGGTACATTTCAACATCCCCGGCTGGTCGCAACCGTGAGCAAATAAAGCAGCCTGCTGGTCTCCCAAAATAGCCGTAATCGGAATTTCCACCCCCAATAGATTCGGGTCAGTTTTACCAAAAAAGCCGATACTGGGTTTAATTTCCGGCATGATATGGCGAGGAATACCAAACAAATCTAGCAAAACCGGACCCCAATCACCCCGATCCAAATTCATTAACATAGTGCGGCTGGCGTTGCTGTGGTCTGTAGCGTGAACCTTTCCCCCCGTAAGTTTCCATAGCGCCCAGGTATCCACAGTTCCGGCTAAGACATTATCCAAATTAACATGGGGCTTTTCTCGTTTTACCCAGTCAAGTAACCAAGCCAATTTAGTTGCCGAAAAATAGGCATCAACCACCAATCCTGTGCGTTCTTGAATTTCCTCAGCCTTTCCTTGCTCGGCTAATTCTCGGCATTTAGCAGCCGTGCGGCGATCCTGCCAAACGATCGCATTATGAAGAGGCTCTCCCGTCGTCTTATCCCACAACATACAGGTTTCGCGCTGCACCGTCAAACCAATAGCTTGCACTTGGGTCGGAGAAATCCCCGTATCCCGAAATACCCGTTGCATCATCTCTGACGTATCTTCCCAAATCTGTTGCGGGTCATGTTCCAACCAACCAGGTTGAGGATAATGTTGTGTAAGTTCTTTATAAGCCTGACCTGCGATGGAACCTTCAGCATTAAACAAAATCGCCCGATTGCCTGTTGTGCCTAAATCCAGGGCTAAAATATATTGAGTATTTAATGTAGTCATGAGCATTTCTTTGAAAAAACTTACGAAACTAGCACGATCATTTGAAAGCCCCATTGCTTCAGCGCGGGGATGAAAAACAACGGCGACTTTAGTCGCCTTAGGCTAGATGTGCTAACATCACAGCATGATTGTACTTGAGTTTAAGGCAAAAACCAAACCGCTACCAGCTTTAGCCATAGACGAGGCTATTCGGACGGCTCAATTCATCCGTAACAAAGCCTTGCGCTATTGGATGGATAACCAAGGGGTTGGCAGGTACGACCTCAGCCGACTCTGTAAAGAGTTAGCTGAGGAATTTCCTTTTGCCAGAAAACTCAACTCGATGGCTCGTCAAGCGGCAGGAGAACGCGCTTGGAATGCAATTAGCCGGTTCTTTGAGAACTGTAGGAAAGGCATCAAGCCAGTAGGGTATCCTAAGTTTAAGAAACACTCTCGTTCAGTAGAGTACAAAACCTCTGGCTGGAAGCTACTTGAACCTAAGCGTATTAAGTTTACAGATGGTTTTGCTATCGGCGAGTTGCGCTTGATTGGTAGCTATGATTTAGCCCATTATGACGAATCACAAATTAAGCGGGTTCGGCTAGTCCGTCGGGCGGATGGGTACTATGTTCAGTTCTGCATCAAAGCAGATTGTCGAGTGCAGACAAAACCCAGTCAAAAAGCTATTGGGATAGATATGGGACTGCGATATTTCATAGCCACCAGTGATGGCAGTGTAATAGAGGCACCTCAGTTCTACAGAAAAGCTGAAAAGCAGCTTAATCGTGCGAATAGGCGGAAATCTCGAAAGTTTCGTAAAGGAGCAAAACCTCAGTCCCAGAACTATCACAAGGCTAGGAATCGGTATGCTCGCGAGCATTTGAGAGCATGATTTAATCTCAAATTAGGTTAACATTTTACGGCAATACGGTATAATACCAAGTATGGTGCGAGACCTTCGGGTATGAAATAGAGCTGAAATGGGCGTGGGGACTACCCGGTGAGGACTTCAACCCCTTGGTTGATTGGGTCGCATCCCTGGCCATCCCATAACACAGCCTGATTTTTTGGCCCCCCTTCGAGACTTCCAATATGGTTGCCAAGGTGAAGCGTCTAATCAGGTCTAAGACTGCCCGCGCCATGCTGACATGGGCGCATTATCGATTCAAACTAACCCTGAGACATCAAGGGGAAATAACTGGAACCACAGTTGTAGATGTGACGGAAGAATACACCAGCAAAACCTGTACTCACTGTGGTCAGATGCATTCCCAGCTAGGTGGCTCAAAAGTGTTCCGATGTCCTGAGTGCGGGTTCACTCTACCCAGGGACTGGAACGGTGCTTTTGGAATCTTTCTAAAAGCTTTGCGGGATACCGCCTCTGTTACCTTAACCGGTAATAGTGCTATCGTCGCATTGTCCGGGAACAACCGGAAAAATGTCGCGTAAATGTATCAGTTTCCAATATAGTCAGTGTTAATGCCATAATGAAACCGCCGGCCGTTATCAGGGTTCAATACTCCTATCGTCGTCCTCACACATGATCATGCTGATGAATAGATTACCCAAACACCTACAACTGCTATTGTGGAAACAGTCCGTGTCTGGCTGTAGTTCTGGTAGCCCCAAAATTACCCATGTACTGGGAGTTATAATAGCGATCGCCATCTTTCCATTTTTATCTACTGGGGGTATCTTCAGCCCGTATCCAGGTAACGCCCAAAGTCCCAGAGGTTCTGGTCAAGCCATGACCGTCCGTTCCGATATACAGGAAGCCGATGCTAACACCGGAATTGTCACCGCTAGGGGAAACGTACAAATAGACTACCCCGCCCGTCAAATTCAAGCCACCGCCGCCCAAGCCCAATACTTCAGCCAGGAACGTCGCATCATCCTGAGCGGGAATGTTTTAGTTTTACAAAATGGCAACACTATCCGAGGAGAAACCGTCACCTATCTAATTGATGAAGGGCGATTTATCGCCACTCCCCGCCAAGGCGGACAGGTCGAGTCAATTTATCTGCTTCCCGACAACACCAGCGAGCAAAACAACGCTGCCTGCTCAACCATTTAACCCCTTACCCGCCTTTCAAACCCCTTTAGGTTCCCCGTAGAATTCAACCTGATGGGTAATCAGGAATATAATCAGGAATATATTTCTGTTGCCTGTAATCTCTGTTGTCCGTTGCCTGATATAACTATCTATATCACCGTTAACAGCCGTCGCGCTATACTCAAATTTTGTCAAACAGCAATGAAAATCGTGCTGGAAAACATCCATAAGTCCTATGGAAAGCGCACTATTGTTAGTCGCGTGAATTTATCTATCTCCCAGGGAGAAATTGTTGGTTTACTGGGTCCGAATGGTGCCGGAAAAACCACCACCTTCTATATAGCCACTGGATTAGAAAAGCCGACCCAGGGGCGTATTTATCTTGACGATCGCAATATTACCCACCTACCGATACACAAACGGGCTAGACTAGGTATAGGGTATTTAGCCCAAGAAGCCAGTATTTTCCGACATCTAAGTGTCCGCGACAATATTCTGTTAATTCTCCAACAAACCCGTGTCCCCCGCCGTCTATGGGAACATAGGCTTAACAGTCTCTTGCAGGATTTTCGGTTAGAAAAAGTCGCTAACAACTTAGGCGTGCAAGTTTCCGGGGGTGAAAGACGCAGGACAGAATTAGCCCGCGCCTTAGCATCAGGGCCATTACCGCCCCATTTTTTGCTATTGGACGAACCCTTTGCGGGAGTTGACCCGATCGCCGTATCAGAGATGCAAGCCATTGTCGCCGATTTACGCGATCGGAATATGGGCATTTTAATTACCGATCATAATGTTCGCGAAACCCTCGCCATTACCGATCGCGCCTATATCATGAGAGACGGACAGATTTTTGCATCAGGGGTAGCAGAAGAACTTTACAACAATCCCCTAGTGCGACAGTATTACCTTGGCGATAGTTTTCAATTATGAAATTAAGCATTACCAAGTCTACACCTTCAACTCGATGGCTACTACCCAACCTATCGGTGTTAGATCGCTACATCATCCAAGAATTGATACCTCCCTTTATCTTTGGGGTAGGATTATTTACCTCAGTTGCTGTCACCGTCGGGACTGTATTTGAATTAGTCCGCCGCGTAGCAGAATCGGGACTTCCGGTCAGTGTAGCTTTTCAGGTATTCCTGTTAAAAATGCCTGATTTTATGGTCCTCGCCTTTCCCATGTCAATGATTTTAACCACATTGATGGTGTATGGGCGACTGTCTAGCGATAGTGAATTAATTGCCATTCGCAGTTGTGGCATTAGTCTTTATCGCCTCGTAATTCCCGCAATTATTTTTAGTTTTTTCGTCACCGGGATGACTTTCGCCTTTAATGAAATAATCGTACCAGCCGCCAACTTTCAGGCTACAATTACCCTGCAAAAATCTCTCAATGAAGACGCACTAAATATCAGGTCAACTAACATCTTTTTCCCAGAATATGAAAGGGTAAGCGTCGAGGGTACTAACCGCCGCGTTAACGTTTTAAGGCGGCTTTTTTATGCCGAAGAATTTGCCGATGGCAAAATGTCAGGAGTCACCATTTTAGATCGTTCCCGCGCCGGAATCACCCAAATTATTTCATCAAGAACCGCCATTTGGAACCCCGAAGAAAGCACCTGGGATTTCTATAACGGCACCGTTTATATTGTAGACCCAGATGGTTCTTATCGTAATATTGCCCGCTTCGACCATAAACAATTATATCTTTCCCGTGTTCCCCTAGACTTAGCCAGCCAAGACCGCGACTATGGGGAAATGAATATCGCCCAAACCAAAGAATACCTAGAATTGATGAAACTCAGTGGCGATCAAGCCAAAATCCTCAAAACCAAAGTACGCATTCAACAAAAATACGCCCTTCCCTTTGTCTGTGTGGTGTTTGGACTGCTGGGGTCTTCCCTCGGTTCTCGTCCAGGACGCACCAACCGCGCCACCAGCTTCGGAATCAGCGTTATGATTATATTTGCCTATTATTTACTCTCTTTTATCACCGGTGCAATGGGCCAGAAAGGAATTCTTAGCCCGTTTATGGCAGCTTGGCTACCAACAATGTTGGGTTTAGGAGTATCTGGCTTTTTGTTGTACCGGAGTGCGGATTGACACTCCCCACTAAAGGCGTGGGGATTCCACATTCACAGACTCGCCGTTAGACAGCAGGCTGGCGCCAACCGCCCAAGAGGACAAATCTCCTGAGCGCGTGAGTTCCGGTATGCCCTACCGTACTGAGTCCTAACTTGAAAATGTTGATAGCGGCATTGATATCTCTGTCGCACTAATCGCACTCGCTTAATTTGCTTGATGTCATAGTAATTAAGGTCGTAAGTTCCCTTGAGCTTCAGAGTTCCGATTCCTTTCCGGTCTGAGAAGGTAATCGCTTTTCGAGTCTCTGACAGCTTCCACCCAGATGATTTGTATTCAACTGAACGGCAATTCTTTTTAAATTTAGGGAAACCTTTTTTACCCTTAATGTTCTTCTTGCAGTTGTCGTAAAATCGGGCTATGGCAGACCAAGAACGTTCCGCAGCCGATTGTCTAGCCATTGAGTTGAGTTCATTGGCAAAAGGAAACTCAGTCGCCAATACTGCACAATATTTATTCAATGCGTACTTGTCTACCTTGATGTCTTTGTTGTCCATCCAGTAGCGCAAGCACTTGTTTTGAATAAATTGGCTAGTACGAATGGCTTCGTCTATGGCTTGATATTGCTTGTCTTTCCCTTTGACTTTGAACTCGTATACAATCATGGCATGAACCATTTGCAACTTACCTTATCTTAGTACACGCATAAAGTCGTCCTATAAGGACGAGGTTAATGACCCAATTTTTTGATAATTAATCAATGACCACAACTCCCAATTTTGTTACCTCCCAGATTACCATTCGTCCCTACCGCGATCGCGACTGGCAACAAGTCTGTCAAGTTCACGATCGCGCCCAACCCGCCGAATTTGCCGGTTCTTGTGATTTAAGAGGGATGCGACCCCTGTCAGAAAATCCCTATATCGCCCGTATTTTCCCCCTCTGTCGCAAGTTTGTCGCCTGTGATGGCAAAAAAGTCATTGGGATTATGGCAATCTACCAAGGCTATATTATCCTGTTGTACATCGATCCAGATTATCAACACCAAGGTATCGGATGCCGTCTTTTGCGTTTGGCGATTAATTTAATCGGTTCCCCAGCCTGGACTATTGTCATGGCGGGGAATAAAAACGCCATTCGGTTTTATGAAAAAGCCGGATTTGTCAAAGTCGAAACCTTTGAAAATACTGTTTCTGGCTATCCCTGTACCTTTGTCCGTATGAAACGCTAAACCCGCCGGTCCGCAGTTAACTTCTATCCTACCCTTAACGATTCAATGCTATGCAATATCCATCCCCAACCGTAAATATTCCCCCCTATACTTGGAATCGTCCCATAGGCCTAGGATGGGAAAAACCCTATACAGTACGCTACCCTAGTAATTTAGATGATGGTCCCTTTCATGGAATGCCTCTAGGGGGTTTTGGCGCGGGTTGCATTGGTCGGTCTCATCGGGGAGACTTTAATCTATGGCATCTTGATGGTGGGGAACATATCTTTCGCCCCCTTCCTGGCTGTCAATTTAGCGTTTTTGAGGAAATCGACGGTAAACGACAAGCCTACGCCCTATCTACCCAGCCTCCCCAAGATGGTAGCTTATCAGCATGGAGTTGGTATCCTACTTCCGATCAACATACCCAAACCGGAACCTATTACGCCCTTTACCCCCGCAGTTGGTTTGTTTATGAAAACGTCTTTCAAACTCAATTAACCTGTGAACAGTTTTCCCCAGTGTGGGGGGGAAATTACCAAGAAACCAGTTATCCTATTGCTGTCTTTGAGTGGATAGCCCACAACCCGACCGATAAACTAATTATCCTCAGTATTTTATTAACCTGGGAAAATACTATCGGCTGGTTTACCAATAGTTTAGAAAACCCCACGGTCAAGGTCCGCGATGATGGTAGTCCCGTCTATGAATATCAGCCCCGCTGGGGAGATAGTCAGGATAATTTGAATCGCTTTGTCGAAGACTTCCACCGTGTTGGTTGTGTGATGACTCGCTTGAATATTAATGACCAACCGAGAGAAGGGGAGGGTCAAATAGCGATCGCCACTATTTCTAACCCCGCCGTTGAGGTATATTATCACAATCGCTGGAACCCTAACGGTAATGGTTACGATATTTGGGAATATTTTTCTAAGGATGGGTCCCTGATTGATATACAGGATGACAGACCCGCCGTTGAAGGTGAAAGAATTGGCGCGGCTTTGGCGGTCCGCTGTATCCTCAGACCCGGAAAAATTCGCAAAATTCCCTTTTTTATCGCCTGGGATTTACCCGTGTGTGAGTTTGAGGCGGGAGTTAGTTACTACCGCCACTATACCGATTTTTTTGGGCGCAATGGTCGTAACGCTTGGTCAATGATTCGGACAGCTATGAAGCATTCCGACACCTGGCGTGAGAATATTGAAGCATGGCAAAATCCAATTCTCAATCGCCAAGATTTACCCCCTTGGTTCAAAATGGCTTTGTTTAATGAACTTTATCTACTGACGGACGGGGGGAGTCTATGGACGGCTACAGATGAGGATCAACCTTGGGGACGGTTTGCTGTCCTCGAATGCTTGGATTATCGTTGGTATGAAAGTCTCGATGTGCGCCTGTATGGGTCCTTTGGCTTGTTGATGTCCTGGCCAGAATTGGAAAAATCGGTGATACGGACTTTTGCTAAGGCGATCGCTACTGCTGATCATACCCCCAGAATTATTGGTTATAATCAAGCCTCAGCTATTCGGAAAGCGGCTGGGGCGACTCCCCATGACTTGGGGGCCCCTAATGAACATCCCTGGGAAAAGACTAACTACACCAGTTATCAGGATTGCAATTTGTGGAAAGATTTACCCTGTGATTTTGTCTTGCAGGTCTATCGCGATTATCTGTTGACAGGGGCTGATGATATTCAGTTTTTGGTAGAATGTTGGCCGGCGATCGTCGAAACTCTCGATTATCTCAAAACCTTCGATCGCGATCAAGATGGTATCCCAGAAAATGGCGGCGCACCAGATCAGACTTTTGATGATTGGCGACTGGTGGGGATTAGCGCCTATTGTGGGGGGTTATGGTTAGCCGCTTTGGAAGCCGCTATTGAGATCGCAAATATCCTACTTTCCCATAATCGTGATCTCACTCCAGATACTACTAAGGCGATCGCTACCTGGACTAATTGGCTAGAGACCGCTAAACCTCTTTATGACCAAACTCTCTGGAATGGTAGCTACTACAATCTCGACAGTCAGAGTGGATCTGATGTCGTCATGGCTGATCAACTTTGTGGTCAGTTTTATGCCGCTTTATTAGGTTTGCCCGATATTGTCCCGCCACATCGCGCACAAGTGGCGCTACAAACCATTTATCAAGCCTGCTTCCAGAATTTTCATAATGGCAAGTTTGGAGCCGCTAACGGTGTCAGAACTACCGGAGAACCCATGAATCCTAACGATACCCACCCCCTAGAGGTATGGACTGGGATTAATTTCGGTCTGGGCGCTTTCTTTATTCAAATGGGGATGAAAGAAGAGGCTTTTCAACTCGCCGAAGCCGTGATCACTCAAGTATATCAAAACGGCCTCCAGTTCCGCACCCCAGAAGCTATTACCGCCGCCGGAACTTTCCGCGCTAGTCACTATCTCCGCGCTATGGCAATTTGGGCTATGTATTATCAAATACAACACCCCTAGTTAATTATTCTGGTGCGTCAGCCATCCAACTATTTGTGGCCATCATGATGATTCTATCTGACGCACCCTACCCCCTACCCATGTCTAATCATGATTACTGTGGTCGTCTGACCCACCAAGGGTGTTAATTATTCTGGTGCGTCAGCCATCCAACTATTTTGTGGCGTTATGGTCGAAAGGGAAGTCGCCTTCCCCAACTCCAATTCAAAACCGTGCTTGATACTTTCACATCACACGGCTCCTGATGTGGATACCCCTTTTGACATCGGGAACAGGGTAACAACTTCCTGCTTTGTGACTTCAACTTTTAGAGCTATAGCAAAAAACAGAAAAGTTAGGACGTATAATGGCAAGGATATCTACAGAAGACCCAAAATGCCAGCCCCCTACAGTTACGACCTTAGACAAAAAGTTATTAATGCAATTGAACTAGACGGTATACCCAAAACCGAAGCCAGTCAAGTTTTCCATGTCAGCCGGAACACCATCAATCTCTGGCTGCAAAGAAAAGAACACACCGGCGACTTCCTCCCTAAACCTAATCGCCCACCTGGTCATAGCCACCAAATTACCGACTGGCAGAAATTCCAGGCTTTTGCCCAAGAGCATGGCCACAAAACCTCCGCTCAAATGGCTCAACTTTGGGATGACGACATCTCTCCTCGCACCATATCCAGAGCCTTGAAGAAAATTGGCTTCACCAGAAAAAAAACTTACGGCTACCAAGAACGTGATGAGCAACAGCGAGAGGAGTTTATTGCTCAGATTCAACATATGGAGCCGGAAGGGTTGGTTTACCTCGATGAAGCTGGCATGAATAGTCAAGACTCGGATTATCCTTATGGTTACTGCGAGGAAGGACAACGCTTCGGTGCCCTCAAATCCGGGAAGAGGCAGGGCAGGGTGAGCTATATGGCCGCATGGTGTCATCAACAACTCTTAGCCCCCTTTACCTTTGAGGGTTGTTGTAATCGGACAGTGTTTGAGTTGTGGCTGGAGTTCATCTTAATTCCAACATTGAAGCCAGGTCAAACTCTGGTAGGGGTCGAAAGGGAAGTCGCCTTCCCCAACTCCCATTCAAAACCGTGCTTGATACTTTCGCATCACACGGCTCCTGATGTGGACACCCTATTTGTCATTAGGAACAGGGTGACAAATCCCTGCTTTTGTGACTTCAACTTTAGGAAGCTATATACAACACGTAGTCTTTAAACTCGCTCACGTCATGCACTTTTATAGCACCAGACAGGAAAGTTAGGACGTATAATGGAGAGGACGAGATGACTAAGAAGAACAAAAATGCCAGCCCCCTATAGTTACGACCTCAGACAAAAAGTTATTGATGCAATTGCACTAGACGGTATGCCCAAAACAGAAGCCAGTCAAGTTTTCCATGTCAGCCGGAACACCATTAATCTCTGGCTGCAAAGAAAAGCACAGACCGGAGACTTCCTCCCTAAACCTAATCACCCACCTGGCAATAACCACAAAATTACCGACTGGCAGAAATTCCAGGCTTTTGCCCAAGAGCATGGCCACAAAACCTCCGCTCAAATGGCTCAACTTTGGGATGACGACATCTCTCCTCGCACCATATCCAGAGCCTTGAAGAAAATTGGCTTCACCAGAAAAAAAACTTACGGCTACCAAGAAGGTGATCAGCAACAGCGAGAGGAGTTTATTGCTCAGATTGAACAGATGGAGCGACAAGAAGTGGTCTACCTCGATGAAGCTGGCATGAATAGTCAAGACTCGGATTATCCTTATGGTTACTGCGAGGAAGGACAACGCTTCGGTGCCCTCAAATCCGGGAAGAGGCAGGGCAGGGTGAGCTATATGGCCGCATGGTGTCATCAACAACTCTTAGCCCCCTTTACCTTTGAGGGTTGTTGTAATCGGACAGTGTTTGAGTTGTGGCTGGAGTTCATCTTAATTCCAACATTGAAGCCAGGTCAAACTCTGGTAGGGGTCGAAAGGGAAGTCGCCTTCCCCAACTCCCATTCAAAACCGTGCTTGATACTTTCGCATCACACGGCTCCTGATGTGGACACCCTATTTGTCATTAGGAACAGGGTGACAAATCCCTGCTTTTGTGACTTCAACTTTAGGAAGCTATATACAACACGTAGTCTTTAAACTCGCTCACGTCATGCACTTTTACATCATCGCAGTCTCTATATCCACACCGTGACTAGTGGGCATATCCCAACCATTACAGTTAGGCATTGGCTTTTAGTCACATCCTTTCCCCTTATGGGGTTAGGGGTCGAGAGTGAAGTCACCTTCACCCTCTCCCATTCAGAACCGTGCTTGATAGTTTCCCATCACACGGCTCCTGGTGTGGATACCCTATTTGTCAAAGGAGCAGAATCAAGAGACCTGCTTTCTACTTCGATGTTCAGAGCTATATGCACCACGTAGTCTTTAAACTCGTCCTCGCCATTATACTCTTACTGACCGCAGTATCTATATCCCCACCGTGACCTGTGGGCATATCCCAACCATGACAATTGGGCTTTAGCTTCTGGTCACATCCTTCACCCTCTAAGCATGCGCTTACATTTTTCACTACTGCCTTGTGAATAGCATTACTCACTGGTTTATAGGCAGAGCGTTAGAGGGGTTACAACGTTCCGATTATATGGGCATTCCATCGTTAGATTTGTCCTCTCCGCCGGGGTACTTTTAAAGGTCTGTATAGGTAGTCGCACGAACCCCCTACTTTTCCCCTTGCCCTTTTGAGCGCAGCGTGTCAACCTATTTCGCTGCTAGTGTATTACGATGGTTCAAGTCGGACATTCGGTCTTGCTAATCATAGATGGTTGGCAGTGGTCGCGTCTTGGTAGTAGGTTCTACCTCACGCCTTCCGTTCCCCGCTTCAATCCTGGAGTTATGATTTCCAAAACTGGGGGTGGCTATCGCCGTTACTCTCTACTCCCTGATTTCTCAGTTCGTTTATGACCTTGAGTTCCCTGCCTTGCTTAGTTCCCTAAGCGTCGGGACATATAACCAGTTATGAGGATGGTCAGGAGAGGTCTCCTTATATCCAGATTCGGAGCTGGAATCCTCACCGGGTAGTTATTTCGGGCATTTCAGCCCTATTTCATACCCGAACGTCTCGCACCATGCGCTTACACTTTTCACTACTCTACGAGATGTGCTCGCAGAGAGCCTAATAGGGGTTTAAACGTTCCGTATATATGGGCATTCCATCTTTAGATTTGTCCTATCCACCGGGGTACTTATAAAGGTCTGTACAGGTAACCGTTTCAATTCCCTGTTTTTCCCCTTGCCCTTTTGGGCGCAGCGTGTCAACATATTTCGCTGCCCATTGTTAACGATGGTTCAAGCCAGACATTCGGTTTCCCTAATCTCCTGGATGGTTGGCAGTGGTCGCCTTTAGTAGTATGTTCTATAGCACAAGACAGAACACTTAGGACGTATAATGGAGAGGACGAGATGACTAAGAAGACCCAAAATGCCAGCCCCCTATAGTTACGACCTCAGACAAAAAGTTATTGATGCCATTGAACTAGACGGTATGCCCAAAACAGAAGCCAGTCAAGTTTTCCATGTCAGCAGGAACACCATTAATCTCTGGCTGCAAAGAAAAGCACAGACCGGAGACTTCCTCCCTAAACCTCATCACCGACCTGGCAATAACCACAAAATTACCGACTGGCAAAAATTCAAGGCTTTTGCCCAAGAGCATGGCCACAAAACCTCCGCTCAAATGGCTGAACTTTGGGATGACGACATCTCTCCTCGCGCCATATCCAGAGCCTTGAAGAAAATTGGCTTCACCAGAAAAAAAAACTTACGGCTACCAAGAACGTTGGAAGCAACAGCGAGAGGAGTTTATGGCTCAGATTGAACAGATGGAGCCGGAAGAAGTGGTCTACCTCGATGAAGCCGGCATGAATAGTCAGGACTCGGATTACCCCTATGGTTACTGCGAGGAAGGAAAACGCTTCCATGCACTCAAATCAGGGAAGAGGCAGGGCAGGGTAAGTATGATAGCCGCATGGTGTCATCAACAACTCTTAGCTCCCTTTAGCTTTGAGGGTTGTTGTAATCGGACAGTGTTTGAGTTGTGGTTGGAGTTCATCTTAATTCCAACATTGAAGCCAGGTCAGACTCTAGTATTGGACAATGCAACGTTTCATAAAGGGGGGCGGATTGCTGAACTGGTGGAGGCAGCTCAATGCCGTTTACTCTATCTACCACCTTATTCGCCAGACCTCAACAAGATAGAGAAATGTTGGTCGTGGCTGAAAGCCCGTATTCGCCACTGCATTGAGCAGTTTGATTCTCTCCATGATGCCATGGATTCCGTTCTCAAAGCTGCGTCCTAACCACCTTGACTAATGCTATACATCACGTCTTCCGTTCCCCGCTTCAATCCTGGGTTTGTGATTCCCAAAACTGGGGGTGGCTACCGCCTTTACTCTTTCCCATAATCGCCCCAAGTGAGTTTAATACTCCTCCTAAGTATACTTGGACGGTATATTGCTATTTCTTAAAATGGGATTGACCTTGAGTTTCCTGCCTTGCTCGTTTTAGACCGAGCGTCGGAACATATAGCACCAGACAGGAAAGTTAGGACGTATAATGGAGAGGACGAGATGACTAAGAAGACCAAAAATGCCAGCCCCCTACAGTTACGACCTTAGACAAAAAGTTATCAATGCAATTGAACTAGACGGTATGTCCAAAACCAAAGCCAGTCAAGTTTTCCATGTCAGCCGGAACACCATCAATCTCTGGCTGCAAAGAAAAGAACACACCGGCGACTTCCTCCCTAAACCTAATCGCCCACCTGGTCATAGCCACCAAATTACCGACTGGCACAAATTCAAGGCTTTTGCCCAAGAGCATGGCCACAAAACCTCCGCTCAAATGGCTGAACTTTGGGATGACGACATCTCTCCTCGCACCATATCCAGAGCCTTGAAGAAAATTGGCTTCACCAGAAAAAAAACTTACGGCTACCAAGAACGTTGGAAGCAACAGCGAGAGGAGTTTATGGCTCAGATTGAACAGATGGAGCCACAAGAAGTGGTCTACCTCGATGAAGCCGGCATGAATAGTCAGGACTCGGATTACCCTTATGGTTACTGCGAGGAAGGAAAACGCTTCCATGCCCTCAAATCAGGGAAGAGGCAGGGCAGGGTGAGCTATATAGCCGCATGGTGTTATCAACAACTCTTAGCTCCCTTTACCTTTGAGGGTTGTTGTAATCGGACAGTGTTTGAGTTGTGGTTGGAGTTGATCTTAATTCCAACATTGAAGCCAGGTCAGACTCTAGTATTGGACAATGCAACGTTTCATAAAGGGGGGCGGATTGCTGAACTGGTGGAGGCAGCTCCATGCCGTTTACTCTATCTTCCGCCTTATTCGCCAGACCTCAACAAGATAGAGAAATGTTGTTCGTGGTTGAAAGCCCGCATTCGCCATTGTATTGAGCAGTTTGATTCTCTCCATGATGCCATGGATTCTGTTCTCAAGGCTGCGTCCTAACCGTATTGACTAGTGCTATATATACAGTTAGGGGGTAAACTGGGTCGAGTCAGTCTATCTCCCTCTAGGAGGTTATTTCAGGCATTGCAGCCTTATTTCATTCCTAAACGTCTCGCACAGTACTGGACAATGCAACGTTTCATAAAGGGGGGCGGATTGCTGAACTGGTGGAGGCGGCTCAATGCCGTTTACTCTATCTTCCGCCTTATTCGCCAGACCTCAACAAGATAGAGAAATGTTGGTCGTGGTTGAAAGCCCGCATTCGCCATTGTATTGAGCAGTTTGGTTCTTTCCATGATGCCATGGATTCTGTTCTCAAGACTGCGTCCTAACCGTATTGACTAGTGCTATATTACCATGGTTCAAGTCGGACATTCAGTTTCCTTAATCATAGATGGTTGGCAGTGGTCGAGTAGGAGGTAGGCTCCTCCACACGCCTTCCGTTCCCCGCTTCAATCCTGGGGTTATGATTCCCAAAACTGGGGGTGGCTATCGCCGTTACCCTCTGCTCTGTGATTTCTCGGTTCGCTTAGGACCTTGGGTTCCCTGCCTTGCTTAGTTCCCTAAGCGTCGGGACATGTAAACAGTTATGAGGATGGTCAGGAGTGCGCTCCTTATATCCAAATTCGGGGCTGTAATCCTCACCGGGTAGTGATTTCGGCCATTTCAGCCCTATTTCATACCCGAACGTCTCGCACCATACGCTTACATTTTTCACTACTGCCTGTGAGTAATATTGCTCACTTATTGATGGGCAGAGCATTAGAGGGGTTACAACGTTCCGTTTATACGGGCATTCCATCGTTAGATTTGTCCTATCCACCGGGGTACTTTTAAAAGTCTGTGAAGATGGTGTGTCGAAACCTCTTCTTTTCCCCTTGTTCTTTTGAACGCAGCGTATCAACCTATTTCGCTGCTTACTGATGACGGTGGTTCAAGCCAGACATTCGGTTTCCCTAATCATGGATGGTTGGCAGTGGTCGCATCTTGGTAGTGAGTTCTACCTCACGCCTTCCGTTCCCCGCTTCAATCCTGGAGTTATGATTTCCAAAACTGGGGGTGGCTAACGCCGTTACTCTCTACTCCCTGCTATATCATGGAGTCTACACTCTCCAATCAAAACAGTTTGTTTATGACCTTGAGTCCCCTGCCTTGTTTGGAAGGTTGTCTTTCCAAACGTTGGGACATATAAACAGTTATGGGGATGGTCAGGAGCGAGATCCTTATATTCAACCAAGGGGCTGAAATTCCCACCAGGAGGTTATTTCGGGTATCTCAACCCTATTTCATGCCTGAACGTCTCGCACCAACATTATCAGAAAATCATAATAATATTTAGTATTTGAGACTTACAGCCATATAGTTATCTGTTGAGAGATTATATTCTCCAGGCGATCGCTATATAAATCCCCCCTTCCAGCTATAATCTAGCTAGGCTATTATTGACAACCCAGACATCTACATCTGTAGGAAATTACCCCCATTGATGAATGTCCTAGTATCCGATAGATAATGGCTAGAGTATTTCACCATAGTAATATTTGGGAAAAAATTGATGATGAACACACCTAATTTTTTGTCAATTCAATCCTGGAAACAGTCAGAATTTTGGCTGATGGCGATCGCCGCCGGTTTAATGTCAATTCACCTCACCCTAATTTATCATCGTAATAACGTCAGTTTTTTGGCACTAAGTATCATGTTTTGGCTATCTGCATCTTCCTTGGTATGGGAGAAAATCCAGGAATTAGCAAAGCAAACCAGCAGCCCCTGGGCCACCTTATTAGGGATGCTAATAATTGCCATAGTGTTGCTAAAAAGCGCTACCCGTCCTACTTCTAACTGGTTAGGGATTTCGCCATTTATATCAGCCCTGGGCTGGACACTAATAGCTTCCGGTTTTAGTGGCTTTCGGGAATACTGGCGGGAACTAACAATCTTATTTTTTCTGGGTGTTCCCAAAGTATTTATTTGGCCGTTAGTAGATATTTCAGGTATTACCGCTAAATTTGCCGCCTTAATTTTATGGTACGCTGGGGCTGATGTTTCTCTGGATAAATTTAACGTCATGCTACCGGAGGGAGGAGTGAGTGTCAATATGGGATGTTCCGGGTTAGAAGGAATGTTTTACCTGTTAGGATTATCAGTGCTATTTCTGGTGATGTTTCCCCTAGAGGTACTCTGGAAAAAAATTATTATTCCCGTGGTAGCAGTATTAATTAGTTTTGTAGTCAATGGATTTCGGATTGTCTTATTAGCTGTGCTGGCTAATGCCCAAAAACCCGAAGCAGTTGATTACTGGCACGTCGGAGAAGGTTCTCTGATATTTTCTATGATTTCGGTGGCATTGTTTGGCTGTTTTTGTTGGTTTATGATTAAACAGGATACACCACCAACTAATCAAGACACCCTCAGCCCATAAATGTTATGAAAATCTGGGAAAATTTGCGAATTTCATTACTTGTGCTAACATTTGGGGGAGTAGTTATAGTTCTAGGAAAATCAATCCTAGAGCCCCAGAAAACTACTGAACAAGTTGTCGAACTCTTTACCTTTCCGGCGATCATCCCCTTACCTGGATGGCAGCATCAGGAAAGTGAAGCACTGACAGAACCCTGGGGAAATACTTATCGTTATCAGCAGAATGATAAAATTCTACAGATAGAAATGCGATATGTTGATCATCCTCATCCCAATGAAAAACTGTTTCGCCAGTATGATCCGAGGGATGCTTCTGTTACGGCACAATTTCCGACACTAACTCGCACCAATAATACAGGTTCCTATAGCCTTTCGGTTGACAATTACCGTGTCTACCTTCGATCTTGTATTAATCCACGATCGCCTAGTGCTATCACCTACGAACAGTTCATTCAAAACCGCTATACCTATGACTTACACTTTTCCCGACTTATACCAGTTATCATGGGAGCAGAACCCCTAAGAGATCACCGATGTTTGTGGTCTCATTTATCACTGCCAATTTCCAATAATTCTTTTGAGGAAACTTACCCAATTTTAGAGGAAGTTTGGCAAGTGTGGTATCAGTGGTGGCATCCTCGTTTCCCTCGACTTGAGCGCTGATTATACCCGTTCTCAATTTACCAACTTTTAAACCTATGACTCAATCTGATGGCAAGCCTCTTAATGATAAAATAGAGGTACTTTGGAAGTTCAGCTCTAACCTGTTAAAAACTATTCCTCCCCTGCGAGCGGTTGGCTACGGGTTATTATTTTTATCAATGCTAGATTTGCTCACCATTATACTTCCTCCCCAACTTATGAACCCGGTTTGGGAGTTTCAAACTATGGGGGGGATTGTGGAAAGGTCTGCTGTTCCTCTCATTTCTCTGGTGTTTATTTTCTTTGGGGAACGCAATTTACGAGGTCGATTTGAAGAACCTTTGTTAATGTTCATGTCCTGGTTTTCCTTACTGTTAGGTGTACTATTTATTTTAATGGTTCCCCTAGGGATTTTCAACACTCTGAGAATTGAGCAACAAAGCAGTGAGCAAATTGATAGTCAAGTGGAACAACGCATCACGGATATTCAAACGGTTCAGCAGCAGTTAGAACAGACCACATCAGAAGACCAAATGCGGGAACTTATCAGCCGTCTGGATACCCAAGGACGCTCTCCTGATATTCAAAACCGGGAACAGGTGAACCAAATTAAAGAAGAGCTTTCTGGTTTTCTGTCTACTACGGCGCAAAGGACTCAAATTGAAGCAGAACAAACCCGCAGAAACCGCAGAATTACCCTCTTCAAAAATTCGGTTAAGTGGAATATAGGGGCTTTGGTTTCCGGTGTCTTATTTGTGACTATTTGGAGAGGAACAGCTTGGGCTAGGAAAAAAGTTTAAGCAGTTACTCAGCGACTATTAAACGGGGGAAGAACTAGACGATCGCATGGGTATCAACTTGGAGGAAATCCGAGAAATTAGTGCGATCGCATCTTCTTCTAAAGATTGATAATTAGAAGGGAAAGGATAACGCCCTTGTCTATCAGCTTTCAGATAAACAAAATCACAGACAGCCCGCCGGAAATTAGTCTGATTATTAATCTTTAATTGGTCTATACATACTCCGGTCAGTGTAGCTTGCTCAAAATTTGTATGGAAAGCTAAAGCATTTGACAAATTTACTTCTTCGAGGTTAGCGCGAGTTAAATTAGCATTTTCCAGGTTAGCCGACCGTAAGTCTGTACCTAATAAATTAGCACTTAATAGATTAGCTTTACACCATTTAGTTTCACTGGCGATCACTCCCATTAATTGCGATCGGTAAAGATTTGCGCCACTAAAATCAGCACCCTGAATATCAGCACCTCGAAAATCTACACCCACCAAATGAGCATTAGTAAAATTGACATTTCGCAAGTCAGCACCTTTAAAACTTGACCCTTGCAAATAAGCCCCAGTAAAATCAGCCTCTTTCAAATAACTACCATCAAAATGAGCTTGATCACCCTCAACATTTTGGAAACTTCCCTTTAAACAATAGGCTCCTTTTAAATCCGTATCTGTGAGGTTAGTTTCTCTAAAATTAATCCCTTTGAGATACATTCCTTTGAGGTTAGCATTCATCAGATCCGGCTGTACTTCCGGGTAATCTTCTCGCCATTTGTTCCAAAATGCAACCCCTCGTCTCAAGCAGGTTAACTGTTCCTGGTTTACCACTGTTAAGCCACCCCCTAATTTAGATTCTACTGAATATTCAGGAATTTTAAAAGTTGCTAATTGGGACATACATACTACCCTCAATTTATGGGATTATTTGTAGTTATAAAACATATCTGAGGCGATCATATCATCAATTTTATTTATATAAAAATAAATTATGGATGGTTGGAGATATATATAGGGAGCCATATCAATCTAATTTCCCCTTCAGCTAAATGGTATATATACTTAATAGGTGTGGGAGTTAGTTGTTGAAGTAATTTTAAGCAATTTTCATACTTAAATTTACACTGATGAGTGTAGCACCCTAATGGCCTAGAAAACATCTACCTAGAGAATGATGATCGCCTCAGATATAATTGCTAGTATCGCTAACTTTAAATTAATCCTCACAGCCATGATTATACAGTTGTTAATATTACATTAACCACAGCACACAACCAGGTTGAACCGTAGTAACAATGGCTCAATCAGCACCCGGTAGGGATAGTGGTGACTTTTTACTAAAAAGTGGGCCTTTTTATTGACATTGCCTAAATCGATGATTAGACTGGTGTTAAATACAGAAAAACTACAGCCATATGAGGGGTGAATCACCCTACCGAGGCTGTAGTAAAAAGCGATCGCGTACCGTGCGCGTAGCAGGTACTCTCCATCGTAATTTAGTGAGGAATTTCAAGATATGGAAGCTGTTCTCATTGGTGTGATCTTACTAGGATTAATCTGGCGAACGGAACCCGCTCCAGCCAAAAAACCAGCACCTCCCAAGCGATTTTATGTTGACAAGAAAATTCTCAAAAGGGTTACCACCAACAGCAAAGTCCCCGCCGACTGGGGGGATCCAGATGATGATTAGGATTGAATTTCCAGTTAATTATACCCACTTAATCATGATTAATGAGACCAGATAAAACCTCAGATATTTTGATTTTTGGCAGGGATAAATCAGCTTAATTTTGCTGTATTTGGCATCTCTAAATTGCCAATAATAATTGACATAATCAACCCGGTGGGTGAGGTATAGGGTGCAGCCCGAACCGGGTTAATGTGCAAGTATCGGTTAATTAATCATCAGAAAGTAAACTAGCTAATAATGCTTTTTGGGCGTGCATTCGGTTTTCCGCCTGGTCCCAAACCCGCGATCGCACACCTTCAATTACCCCATCAGTAATTTCCTGATCTCGATGAGCAGGTAAACAATGGAGAACGATCGCATCATCATCAGCCTTAGCTAATAGACTGTCATTCACCTGAAAAGGCATAAATAAAGGAATACGATCATCCGCCTCACTCTCCTGACCCATACTCGCCCAAACATCAGTATATAACACATGAGATTTCTGGACAGCTTCAGCGGGGTCATCGGTAATAATCACCTCAGTTTTACCAGCAGCGATCGCCTTAGCCTGTTCGACAATTTCGGGATTTGGCGGATACTGAGATGGGGTAGCAATTCTAATATTCATCCCCACCATAGCACAGCCCAAAAGCAGAGAATGAGCCATATTATTAGCCCCATCTCCCAAATAAGTTAAAGTCAGTCCAGCCATGCGATTAAAACATTCTTGAACCGTCATCAAATCTGCCAAAACTTGACAAGGATGCTCCCGATCTGTGAGAGCATTAATTACCGGAATTTCCGCATAACTAGCAAAAGTTTCCAAATCCTTTTGTTCAAAAGTCCGAATAGCGATCGCATCTAAATATCGACCCAATACCCGCGCCGTATCAACCAAAGGTTCCCCCCGACTCACCTGGGTAACACTAGGATTTAAATCAATTATATGTCCCCCCAATTGATACATAGCCACCGAGAAACTGACACGGGTGCGAGTCGAAGCCTTAGAAAACATCAACCCCAAAACCTTCCTTCGCTGTAGTTTCCGCATTCCCGACTTTAACTGAATCGCCAAAGATAAAACCGAGTGTAACTCAGCCACAGTCAAATCAGCCAAACTCAGCAAATCTCGTCCTTTTAATGATTCCATAATTGCTCCTAATTATTTGAATATGGCGATCGCCCCATCGAGCAAATCACATCCCTGCTGAACCGTCTCCACCTTAGCCAGTTGTTCCCGCAGTTCATTTGCTCCTGGGAAACCTTTAGCATACCAAGTCATGTGTTTACGAGACTGATAAATACCACGCTGACCTTTGTACACCCAAAGTGCTTGTAAATGTTCCTTCGCACATTCTAAACGTTCAACCACCGTCGGCGCTGTCTTCATCTGGCCAGTTTTCAGGAAATAATCAATTTCCCCCACCAAAAACGGATAACCCAGAGTTCCCCGAGAACACATAACTCCATCAGCGCCAGTTTCCTGTAAACACTGAACCGCCGAGGACACCGAGACAATATCCCCATTAGCAATTACTGGAATCGATACATTCTGCTTGACCCTAGCGATCCATTCCCAGTTAGCTTTCCCTGTATAACCCTGAGCGCGAGTGCGTCCGTGAATGGTCAGCATTTGCGCTCCCGCATTTTCCATGCGTTTGCTAAAATCTAGGATATTGATTTCGTCCTCATCCCAACCTAAACGAGTTTTTACAGTGATGGGAACTGATACAGCTTCGTTAAGCGATCGCACTATTTTCTCAGCGATTTCCGGTTGTCGTAACAGCGAAGAACCGCCGCCATTTTTAGTAATTTTATTCACCGGACAACCCATATTCACATCAATAGTATCCGCCCCTTCTTCCACAGCTTTTCGCGCCGCCTCCACTAAAAAATCTGGGCGACAATCAAATAATTGAATACTAATCGGGCGTTCTCCTGGGTCAATTTCCATCAGAATTGGTAACTCCCGCACATGAATAATTTGGGAAGCGTGTACCATCTCTGTATACATCATCGAATTGGGAGCATAGCGCCTCACCAAGCGCCGAAATACCAAATCTGTCACCCCTGACAGAGGCGATTGTAACACCCTACTGTTTACCTCTAATTTACCAATTTTTAGGGGTGAGGATAGCCGTTCTTTTAATTCAGCAGATAGGGCAGACATAGCAGGCAGACAATTAAGCAAATCAAACTTTCATTATACACTAATATATAATAAACTGCAATCATTCATAAATCCTTGGGGCGGTCATTTACCAGCCAGCCACAGACAACCGGGAGGGTTTTCTGTGGTAGATGAGACCCCGTGGCTCAACCCTCACTGTTATAGTTATAGGAGTCGCCATACCAGATTACAATCTAAATTGTTACAATTATATCTCTTGTGGTTTACCATACCGCCATCATTCCCTGGAACCTCTAATTAGGAGAAATTACAGATGATTCAAATGCGTAAGCGTTCAACTCCCTGGATTCAACAAAAGTCACGTTTGATTATTGCTGGAATTGGTGCTTTTGGTGCTGCTATTACCTCTTATCTAACCATACAAGCACTACAGGAAGGACCGACTAGCTGTCCTACAGAAGGCTGTGAGAGTGTCCTAGATAGTCCCTATGCGGAAGTTTTTGGCTTACCTCTGGCTTTGTTTGGCTTTCTGGCTTATGTCTATATGATTGCTATGGCGGTTATCCCACTATTGATTAGTTCAGAAACTCAGACAACTTGGCGGAAGAAAGCCGAAAATTACACCTGGCTACTGATGTTTATAGGTGGGTGTTCTATGGCGATTTTCAGTAGCTATTTGATGTATATCATGGCTTTTGAAATTCAATCTATTTGCTGGTTTTGTATCGGTTCAGCGATCGCCTCTTTCAGCCTGTTAGCATTAACTATTATTGGCCGTAATTGGGAAGATATCGGTCAACTGGTTTTTTTAGGTGTCATTGTCGCTATGGTTACTATAATTAGCACTCTGGCTATTTATGCTCCCATTAATAACCCCTCCCTCACTGATGGTAGTCAAAATTCTTACAATATCACCTCAGTTTCTAATCCAGATAATATCTCCCTAGCTCAACATTTAACTAATGTGGGTGCTGCGATGTATGGTGCTTACTGGTGTAATTTCTGTGAACAACAAAAACAGTTATTTGGTAGGCAAGCTATCAATTATCTTACCTATATTGAATGCGACCCCGCTGGAGAAAACCCTCAACCAGAGCTGTGTCAAGCTAAGGGTATTCCCGGATATCCAGCTTGGGAAATTAACGGCGAATTACATCCGGGGTTAATTTCTTTAGAACGTTTAGCCGAATTAAGCGGTTACACGGGTTCCCGTAATTTTGGGAATTCCTAAAAAAAGCAGCTTCGTCGGGTGCGTCAGAATAGGTCAATCCCAATCATCACCCAATTCTTAAAAACTGACGCACCTATAATTCTGGGTCTACTATAGAACCCATAAACCAAATGGTGCGGGTTTGATTATCGCGAATGGCTACGAAAAATGGACGATTTACCACCATTGAGAATGGTTCAGTTATGGAGGGGGTACTTTCTGATAATACCGTAACTGAAGTGACAGCAGCGGCTTCTGTTCCCTCCTCATTAACCTCTACAAAAGTCTTATGTTTAACCTCAGAAATGCGTACATTGTTATCTAAAGTCATATTAGAAAAATCAGCTTGATTCGGGTGAAAAGCTATATCCATCCCCATGGATTTCAAACTATCGTTTAAACCGACTTCATACTCCAGTTTAAACCGGGGGAGTCGGAGCGAACCTGGTCGCGATCGCATTTGATTAATCCACTCTTCCCACTGGGTAGCATTCAACCGTGTATAAAAGCGATCAATGCTCACATTTTCACGGGGGAGAAATACATATAAACTAAATCTAGCATCATCACCGTAGGGAATGCTAATCCCTTGAAAATCAGAGTTTTCTAGATACAAATAATTACCGAATTTAAACATCAGGGGATGAATTTTCTGGCTACCATCAATCAGGGTAAAAGGCTGTGATTCGGTGAGTTGTTCTTCAAATTTTTCCGACCATATCCCCTTAAAATATATGGCATTAATTAGATACAGAATAGTTTGATTGGGGATAGTTTGGACAATCTGAGCAATTTTGCCATTAGTTTCCTGTTTAACCCAATCATTAATTTGGGATGGCGTATCAGGACTACTAAAATCAACTGCTGTGAGTTGAGCCTGATAAAACTGATTTACCCTCTCCAGAAAATCTGGTAAGAAAAAAGCAGATTCATGTAACCACAGAGAATTAGCAATATTAATTTGCACATCTTGATTAATGGCTGAAATTGAGTTATTGAGATCTAAATTCGCCTGATTGAGTTCTGCTAAACTGATACCCTGAACTTGCAAAGTTTCAGCGATCGCCTCTTGAGTAGTTCCCGCCGCCCCATTATAGGTCATAGCCAGAGCATTAGTAATACTCGCCGGAGAAATAAAAATATTTTCCTGACTTTGATGCTGATAAACATGATCAAACAGCTTAAACGCAAAACCGGTGTAAGCCGCCGCGACTTGGTAATTAATCCTCATATTTTCCGTAGTTTGATGTGCGCTTAAATCCGATGTTAAATGGGAATCTGGAATTTGATCAACAGCCCAACCACTGACTGCCACCATGACAGCCGTGGCTATTAATAATCCGATGTATTGGCAAGAATTAGCCCATAATTTTTTCATAAAATAACCTCAAATCATTGGGCAGCGATCCTGTCTAAAGATCTACTATTATTGATATCTATGTAGTCATCAAAAATCCGCCAATTATCGCATCCAAATATCTCTCTCGATCCCAGCCTTAGCCCCAGCCAGGTAGGAGTTAAGGTCCCAGGGGAGTTGGGGGGAGTTGGGGAGGACTCAGCCATTTCTGTAGTGAAGGTGAAAAAAGCGATCGCGGTTAGGGGGGTAAGAGATGGGACAATTGCTGCCCAAGATGCCACTAATTTAACCTTCATAGATCCAGTAAATAATGATTATTTGTTAACGTAAATTGCCCTAGGGAGGATAATTTATGCTATCATGTGGCTATAATTGTGGCATAGTTCCCAACTTAATGGGAAATGTTATAAAGTACCGACAGTTTTATGTCCATTAGTCTCCCAGCTAAGATTGAAGCGATTTTGTACCTGAAAGGTCAAGCCTTGTCCTTGTCCGAGATTGTACAATTAGCTCAATGCGATCGCGCCGAAGCAGAAGAGGCCATAATTCAACTAATGTCAGATTATGCCCACCGGGATACTGCCTTAGAAATTGTGGAAACCAAGAAAGGTTACAGCCTGCAACTGCGCCAAGCCTACGGGGAACTAATGCACACCCTAGTACCACCAGAATTAGGTGTAGGGGCTTTACGGACTTTAGCAGCGATCGCCCTTAATGGTGGCATTACCCAAACCGATCTCGTAGAATTACGAGGTTCAGGGGCTTATCAGCACGTTCAGGAACTGGTAGAATTAGAATTCGTCACCAAACGACGACAACCCCAAGCCCGTTCGTATTGGTTACAGGTAAGCAAAAAATTCCATCAATACTTTCAACTAGACCAACTTCCCCAGCAACTTTCGCTAAATTTAAAAGCAAATTTGCCCGAAGATACCACAGCATCCAGTTAAATCGACTAAACTAGAAGTAAAGTACAGCAGACACTAACAAGTCACCTCATGGTTTTTAACTCCGACTTTCATTCGTCTAATGACCAAGAAATCTCTGAGAACCCCCTGTTGCACTATCTACAACATCAACATCCCGATGTTTTAGCCCACATTGCTCAATCAGCCAGTCCAGAGATCAAAGAAATAATTTCCCGCAATGTCCAAGGTCTGGTAGGCGTTTTACCCTCAGATGACTTCGACGTACAAATCACAACCAATAGAGACAACCTGGCTGGCTTACTAGCTTCAGCCATGATGACTGGTTATTTTCTCCGTCAGATGGAGCAACGTATGCACCTGGAGGAAAATATATCCAGGACCGCGTCTTCGCGTTCCCAATCAACTAAACCAGAACGGGATTAACCGGATTAACCGGATTAACGGGTAATAGTAATTTACCCAAAAATCAGTCAACTCCTGATAGGGCGGAGTCTGGAGCTGCAGCCATCTGCACTTTCATGGTTTCGATTTTTCCAAGGCGGTCAATCTCAATTTCCAACTCTTGTCCCACTAGGGTCAATTGTATTTGCTCTTGGACTTGGGTGGGGGTGCTAACCGGGGTTCCGGCGACTCGATTAATGATATCTCCCCGTTGAATACCAGCATTAGCGGCGGGTGAACCTTCGACCACCCGAACCACCAACACTCCCCGATCCTTAGTCAGTTTAAGATTAAGTTGCTGATCCATCTCGTCCTTAATGGTGGGGTTAAGGGCTACCATTTTCACCCCTAGGAAGGAATGGTCTGCTCTTCCGTTATCAAATAATTGATTAGCAATTCGCAGGGCGGTTTCAATAGGGATAGCAAAGCCCAAACCTTGAGCATTAGAACGAATAGCGGTATTAATGCCAATAACTTGACCCCGATCATTTAACAGGGGACCTCCTGAGTTACCAGGGTTAATAGCAGCATCAGTTTGAATAAAGCGCACCCGTTTATTAGGGATACCGACCTGAGAACTCGATCGCCCGATCGCACTAATAATTCCCACAGTTACGGTATTATCCAAACCGAGGGGATTACCAATAGCGATCGCCCACTGACCGGGAATCAACCCCTCAGAAACACCAATAGGGGCTGTAGGTAGGTCTTGGGCTTCAATTTTGACCACAGCAATATCAGTTAACTCATCGACCCCCCTCACCTGACCTTGAAACACGCGACCATCGTTAAGAGTGACACGGACTATATTAGCCCCATCAACGACATGAGCATTAGTAATCAGACGACCATCAGAACTGATAATAAATCCAGAACCAGTTCCCCGCTGCAACCGTTCAGAGTCCTGGGGAATGCGATCGCCAAAAAATCGTTTAAACAGGGGATGATTCAAAGCATCTGGTAAATTCTTAGAAGCAGTCCGCACAGCATCAATACGAATAACCGAGTGTCCTACCTTTTGTACAGCTTCAGCGATAAAATTGGAATTACTGCGAGCAGCAATAGGACTCTGACGGTAGTAGGGTTGAGTTTCCGGGGACACTTCTCGAACCACGGGGACGGCGGGAGAATTAGTCACCAGATGATTAGCATACAAATAGCGACCACCGATTAAACCAGTACCGCCCCCGATCGAAAGTAGGGCCAGATACACGGTTAGCTGCCTAAAAGATAAATCCATGTTTAAATATTCCGACCGGATCGATATCTGATACATTTACGCGACATTTATCCGGCTATTGCCTGACAATGCGACGATAGCACTATTACCCGTTAAGGTAACAGAGGCGGTATCCCGCAAAGCTTTTAGAAAGATTCCAAAAGCACCGTTCCAGTCCCTGGGTAGAGTGAACCCACACTCAGGACATCGGAACACTTTTGAGCCACCTAGCTGGGAATGCACATGACCACAGTGAGTACAGGTTTTGCTGGTGTATTCTTCCGTCACATCTACAACTGTGGTTCCAGTTATTTCCCCTTGATGTCTCAGGGTTAGTTTGAATCGATAATGCGCCCATGTCAGCATGGCGCGGGCAGTCTTAGACCTGATTAGACGCTTCACCTGACTGGCCATATCGGAAGTCTCGAAGGTGGGCAAAAAAATTAGGCTGCAGTTGTGAGTCAAGTAGTGAGCAATTTGTTTGTGGGCTTCATCAACTAGATTGCGGATTTTGGTTCTCATTCGTTGAGCCGCTTGCCTCATCCGTCGCCTCCTTGAACGACAGGGTTCCTTGGCGATTCGGCTGATCAAATCATCCAAATGTTGACATAACCGAGTGATGCGTCCTATATCTCCGGAGCCCAATTCCAGAAATCGTGAACCATCAAACCCAGTTATGAAAGTTCGGACGCCCGGGTCTAATGCAATCACGCCAGTAGCGTCAGTTGGGGTAACGGCAACTGGTTCAGGGAAAATCGCCAACCATCGACCTTTGGTAAACACCAACTGAGTCCCTTGCCCGCAAGTTTTAGGGATGGGTTCGGAAACCATGAAAGTTAATCCTTTCGTTAGTCTTGGATAACAACTCCCTGAAGAGAAATTAGTATTATTGAACTTAATCCCTTGAGAGCTGTCACGACAACTTCTAAACCTTGCATCAGGACTAGCGGTCAAAGCCTGATAGGCATCAAAGATGGCATTTTGCCGAATGTGGCAGGGTGTTTCTTTGACCCATTCGGGTAAGTCACTCTGCATCACTTTATTGCGTAATTTCAGTTTACTTAGTCGTTTACCACTCCTAGATAATGCAATTGCTTGGTTGTAGCAATACCGACAAGCGGCTAACCATTTGCGCCAGACTTGATTTAGCTCCGGGCTGGGGTAAATCCGGATCTTCTTTGACCTGAGTTTTGTATTTACTCCGTCCGTATAATCGGGAACTGAAGCAGTGGAGGATGGCGAGGATGTCCTCAACCATTTGTCGTTCTGGACTGAGACTTGTCTGGTTGAGAACCATGAGTGAGCACCTGTTTTGCTCACAGAGCCATCGAAACCAGTTCCATCCAAATCTGGCCAATCGGTCTGGGTGGGCAACGACAACCATGCGGACATCTCCTGACAAATGATGTCCCAGTCAGGCCAGCATTTTCTTTCCCTTGAAGTTGAGCCCGCCTCCGATTTCTGAGACGACTTCTGCTTCGGGGTAGAGGTTGGACAGTGCGGCCACCTGTCGGTTGAGGTCGGACTGCTGGGCGCGGCTACTAACTCTGGCATAGATAACGACTTTGCGTTTGTCACTGCCTGAAATGGAATCAGAATATGACTCAACGTTGTATCGTCGTTGCCCAGCGGGGGTTCTGATGGTCTCGATTGAGCCATTTTCGTCCCATCTGCGGAGTGTTCTTTCATGGACTCCAAGGATTTTGGCCGCTTCCTTGGGTTTGACATATCTGGCAATAGGTTTATCCTCAACTCTTCTCGCTTATTATTTTATTATACCGTATTGCCCTAAAATGTTAACCTAATTTGAGATTAAATCATGCTCTCAATCAAATGAACCCCAGCCATCAAGCTAAGTTCCTTCCCTCAATTCTAGCAACTGTATCCCAGCCTCGGCTATATTAAAGCCAATATTGCCCGGCTGCTACCATGAAACAAAATTAATATGGACTGAATATGATCTGCAAGTCAGCCTTGATCTCTGTTATCCTCCTAGGTGCGATCGCCCCTGTGGGACTAGCTAACGTATTTTCCCAGGAAGCGCGAGAAGTTTGTCCAACTCCGGTTTTATCCCGTTTGCAACGTCATCGTGTCGCCCCAGGCGAAACCCTAGAAACCATTGCGCGACAGTACAATTTAATTGCTGCTACCCTCATGGGTCTGAATCCCAGTTTACGCGATGGTGTAGTCTCCGTCGGACAAGAGATCCTGATTCCCCCCTACAATGGCATTCAGATAGAAGTAGAACCCGGTCAGACCTGGGTGGATGTAGCCCGCGCCCATAATACCAGGGCGGATGTAATTTTTGAAGTCAATGGCTGTCAACCGGAACCCAGGGTAGTATTTATTCCCGGAGTCAACTGGGCCCCTGCGCCGCCAGTTACCCTCTCCCCTGACCTGTTATCTGGTCATCCCTTGCCAATGATGACTGAGGTACTGTTTCGCTATGGGTGGCAGTTAGATCCTGTTAGTGGTCAAGTAGTATTTCATGGAGGTATTGATTTATCCGCACCTACCGGAACTCCTGTTTTAGCTGTAGGCAAAGGTGTGGTAGCTTTTGCTGGATATAGAGAGGGCTATGGTAATCTGGTGGTAGTTAATCACGCCCAGGGAAAACAAACCCGCTACGCTCACCTTTTGGAAACGGTGGTTGACACCGGACAGCAAGTAGCATTAGGGGAAACTCTAGGATTAGTGGGTCAGACGGGCCGACCAAGTAGCGATCGCCCCCACCTTCATTTTGAAGTCCGCTATAACTCCAATTTAGGATGGGTTGCCGAAGATCCTAGTCCTTACTTAAATATTCAAGAAGCAGACAGCCAGTATAAACGCCGAGTCCGCCGACAATAGGCTGGTTAAATTTAACCCCCTCGACTCCCTCCTGCACCTCTAAATGTAGCGCCGCGACCACCGGAACCAAAACCACCTCGTGTCACACCACCAACAGAGGGACTTCTACCTCCAGGAGTGGTATTACGAATACCTGCACTAGATGGAACAGCACGAGGGCTAGAATTAAAGCTACGATAGTAATAGTAGCGACCCCCGCGATGTTTATAGTAAGGACCATAATGGTAACCTACGGGGTAGGAACCATCGGTAATTGGTTCACATAGATCAGCTTCACCCCATTGTTGGTGACAGTCCTGAAGATTTCTATATACTTCTCGTCTTTTATGGTAAGAGGCGCAGGCTTCCAGACCGACTGATGCTATCAGGACTAGGGTGATAACTGCTGTTCTTTTATATCTGCGAAATTTAATTTTATCCATGATGAGACTCAGAAATTTGGCTTTGACATACTCCTAGGCGAAATCTGAACACAGTATAATGAGGACTATTTCTTTCTCTAGGATAACCAATGATCCGTGCCAGACCAAATTATGAGTCAACTTTTAACTTTCTTTTTAGATTTTCTGGTAGTCTTCTGATTTTGAGAAGGTGGTGTTGCTGCTTGTAAAGTTGGCATAGCGATAGTAACTGTAGTACCTTGGTCATGTCCGGCGCTGTCAAGTTTAATACCGCCACCCATCATTTCCATGAGACGACGCGCGATCACTAATCCTAAACCCACTCCTCCCGACTCCCTAGTGGTGGAACCATCAACCATCACGAAAGGCTGAAATAGTTGGCTTTGCTTCTCTGGGATTACCCCAATTCCTGTATCAACAATAGTTACAATTACCTGTTCAGATGCTTTGATAATCTGACCGGAATTAGAAGCGATCGCATTCCCCCAATTCGGGAAGCGTTCAAGTTTGCTAGAAATGGTGATACTACCAGCTTTGGTGAACTTGACAGCATTATTAATAATATTGATAAAAACCTGTTTAAGTTTATCTCGGTCTGCTTGTACTTCCAGAGGTTCAGGGGATAACATTAAGTTTAAATCTAAACCTTTCTGCTGAAGATCCAGAGTTTGTAAAGCGATCGCCTCTTGGAGAATCACCCCCAAGTCCGTCGGTTCCAAAAATAAAGATAGTTGACCTTCCTCAATCAAAGCAATATCTAAAATATCATTAACAATATCAAATAAATGCAGAGCCGAGTCATTAGCCATCTGTAAATATTCCATTTCCTCATCGCGATCGTCACAAAATCCTTCCTGAATCAAATTCAGGGAATTAATAATGCCATTAAGCGGGGTTCTTAACTCATGGGATATAACCCGCAAAAATTCATCTTTTAGCTGGTTAGCCACCCGCGCCTCCTTAGTCGCAAAAGCCAAGGCTTGAGCGCGAGACTGCAAACGATCAACCATAGTCCGCAAAGCCTGAGCCAACTGCTCAACTTCCCGGATTTTCAGATTTTTGGGAACCTCTACATGGGATTCAATGCTGTTAACTTGTAAAGCATAATCTCGGAGTTTTTCTAAAGGACGCGCCAAATCCCTAGATAGATATAATGCTGCACTAATAATCGCTATAATTAAACTCAGAATTAGCACAACTAAAACCGAATTAATATCCTTTAAGCCATAGAGAGCATCATCTAAACTCGCCACCGCCAAGATAACCCATTGACTATCATAATTCTTGGGAAAAACCGGACTTTCAATAGCATGATATCCCGCCAATAATTCTTCCCCATTTGGTTCAAAAGCAAACAAATGAATAAAATTAGTACGACCCGCCAACGCACTACGCAGTAAACTCTCTAGCCGCTGAGAATCAGCGTGATCTCTAATATTTAATCCCACCCACTGCGGATTAGGATGAGCTACAATAGTTCCAGCTTCATCTAAAATTACAGTCGAACCTGTTAAAGATTTCGGGGTGTGTTCACCTCTGAGTAAAGAATAAGACTCCAGACTTAATCCATAACGGAGTCGATTAACTTCTCCATCAGCAATATAAACCGGAGCAATAGAGATTAAACTTAGTTGATTATTTTGGCGACGAAGTAAAACTCTACTTCCCTCTGGACTATCGGACTCACTATCATCGAGATGTTGGGGAAAAAAGCCTTTGTCAGCCTCTGCAGTTCCCACATTAATAATATGAGCTTCCGACTGACTCACAGCCCAGTTCTGAGATTGAGTAGCAGACCATAAATCCTGGGGAAATTGAACCCGCGCCCCCTCGTCACAGGTACTAGCTACCATCTGATTGGTTTCCAGATTAGTCATTTGCAGACAGTTGACCTCAAAAGGTAATTCGGAGACGACCTCTTCGAGAAAACCTTGAAAATTCTCCTCTTCTCCAGACTGCAAAACGGAACTGTGAGCCACTAAAATCAAACTTGATCTCAAGGACTTCGCCCATTCATCAATACCCGCAGCTTTTTTAACTGCACTTTCAGTTAAGTTCAGACGAGCCGTTTCTAGTAAAGCTGAACGAGCTTTGCGATAGGTCACATATTGTCCAACCAACAACACCGGAAGGCTTAACAGCAAAATCCGGGATAGCAGAAGACGGCGAAATGAAGATTGACCGCGTTTAGACATAATTCACATCAAACAGAGGTGCTATGGCTCAGGGCTGCCCAATTCTCATAGTAGCGCGAACCCTGGCGTTATGAATCACTTGACAAATCATCGGGTTCTGATTTGGGGCTGAAACTGTGACTCAAAACGGAGGTATAGCACAAGACAGAACACTTAGGACGTATAATGGAGAGGACGAGATGACTAAGAAGACCAAAAATGCCAGCCCCCTATAGTTACGACCTCAGACAAAAAGTTATTGATGCCATTGAACTAGACGGTATGCCCAAAACAGAAGCCAGTCAAGTTTTCCATGTCAGCAGGAACACCATTAATCTCTGGCTGCAAAGAAAAGCACAGACCGGAGACTTCCTCCCTAAACCTCATCACCGACCTGGCAATAACCACAAAATTACCGACTGGCAGAAATTCAAGGCTTTTGCCCAAGAGCATGGCCACAAAACCTCCGCTCAAATGGCTGAACTTTGGGATGACGACATCTCTCCTCGCACCATATCCAGAGCCTTGAAGAAAATTGGCTTCACCAGAAAAAAAAACTTACGGCTACCAAGAACGTTGGAAGCAACAGCGAGAGGAGTTTATGGCTCAGATTGAACAGATGGAGCCGGAAGAAGTGGTCTACCTCGATGAAGCCGCCATGAATAGTCAGGACTCGGATTACCCCTATGGTTACTGCGAGGAAGGAAAACGCTTCCATGCACTCAAATCAGGGAAGAGGCAGGGCAGGGTAAGTATGATAGCCGCATGGTGTCATCAACAACTCTTAGCTCCCTTTAGCTTTGAGGGTTGTTGTAATCGGACAGTGTTTGAGTTGTGGTTGGAGTTCATCTTAATTCCAACATTGAAGCCAGGTCAGACTCTAGTATTGGACAATGCAACGTTTCATAAAGGGGGGCGGATTGCTGAACTGGTGGAGGCAGCTCAATGCCGTTTACTCTATCTACCACCTTATTCGCCAGACCTCAACAAGATAGAGAAATGTTGGTCGTGGCTGAAAGCCCGTATTCGCCACTGCATTGAGCAGTTTGATTCTCTCCATGATGCCATGGATTCCGTTCTCAAAGCTGCGTCCTAACCACCTTGACTAATGCTATAAACGGAACGTTGTAACCCCTCTAATGCTCTGCCTATAAACAAGTGAGTAATGCTATTCACAAGGCAGTAGTGAAAAATGTAAGCGCATGGTTAGAGGGTGAAGGATGTGACCAGAAGCTAAAGCCCAATTGTCATGGTGGGGATATGCCCACAGGTCACGGTGTGGATATAGATACTGCGATTATTAGGAGTATAGTGGCGAGAACGAGTTCAAAGACTACGTGCTGCATAAAGCTCTGAACATTGAAGTACGAAAGCAGGGGGTAGTAACCCTGTTCCGATGACAAAAGGGTATCCACATCAGGAGCCGTGTGATGGGAAACTATCAAGCACGGTTTTGAATGGGAGTTCGGGAAGGTGACTTCACTCTCGACCCCTAACTCCTAGAGGATGTGAGATGTAGCCAGAAGCCAATGCCCAACTGTAATGATTGGGATATGCGTGCGAGAAGTTCAGGTATGAAATAGGGCTGAGATGCCCGAAATAACTACCTGGTGGGGACTTAAGCCCCTAGTCGCTGGATATAAGAGGTTAATCTCTGACCATCCCTATAACTGTTTATATGTCCCAACGTTTGGAATTCAACCTTCCAAACAAGGCAGGGAACCCAAGGTCATAAACGAAGTGTCTAGTGGGAGTCGTGAACCGATTGAGCATAGAGTAAAGGGCAACGGCGATCGCCATCAGCCAAAATTCTGACTGTTTCCAGGATTGAATTGACAAAAAATTAGGCGTGTTCATCATCAAGTTTTCCCAAATATTACTATGGTGAAAGACTCTAGCCATTATCTATCTGATACTAGGACATTCATCAATGGGGGTAATTTCCTACAGATGTAGATGTCTGGGTTGTCAATAATAGCCTAGCTAGATTATAGCTGGAAGGGGGGATTTATATAGCGATCGCCTGGAGAATATAGTCTCTCAACAGATAACTATATTGCTGTAAGTCTCAAATACTAAATATTATTATGATTTTCTGATAATGTTGATTTTTGTTAACAATATCTAAAATACATGGTATTTTCAGATAACATCCCTTACACTTTGCTGATAACAGTAGTTTATCAGTAACTTATTGATGATTGACATTAGTATATTCCCCCCGGCTCATGTAGTGATTAATCTTGTCCCAGTTATATTAGGTCAACAGAATACAGTTCCACAACTAGATATTCCCTACGAGCAAGTAGAACCAAACCCAGGAATATTGCTCGGCTATTTAATTGGCTATTTAGTGTTTGGTTTTTTATCATGGAAAATTTATCAAAGATGTGGAGTAGAAAATGCTTGGTTTGCTTGGATTCCCATTTTAGGAACCTATATAAATTTCGTGGCTGGGGATGAAGATAACCCGATTTTATGGACGATTTTGATGTTCATTCCCTGCGTCAATATTATTGCCATAATTTGGTTGATTAAAGCCTGGATTAGAATTTGTAAAAAACTAGAAAAAACTCCATGGTTAATTCTTTTGTGGATAGTTCCTGTGGTAGGAACCTTAGTTTTCTACTCCTATCTCGCTTTTGGTTAAGTTAATGTGGGAATCAAAATTATGCTAAAACTCAAGCACAGAAAAACGATATTTTGGTTTTTGATTGCCTTATTAGCTGGGAGTTCCATGGCGGTATATTCCCAGTCAGAGATTAATTTTTTCGTGAAAACTTTTGAACTTGTGTTATTTCAGCAATTGGCAACCGTGGTCATTTACCTAACCTGTTTTGGGGTAGATTTGCTAAAAAGTCGCTAATTGATGGGGAATTATAATGGTAGGTAAAACACTCAAATCGCCTGTTCTGCTTTCTCGCCAACAGCGACAAAAACGGATGTTTAGTTTAGCGATCGCCTTAATACCTATTATCGGTAGTATAGGGTTTAACCTAGGTATTCATCTGGAGTTTTTGAGATGTCCGCTAATGCGATATGTGGGGGTTCCTTGTCCAGCCTGGGGGTTAACTAGATCGTTAATGGCTACAGTCAGAGGTGACTTAAATCAGGCGATCGCCTACCATTTATTCGGTCCCCTAATTTTCTTGGGTTTTGTGATTGCTATTATTCATCTAATTTTGGAAATTATCAAAAATCGAAAATTAGATATTTTTTATATTCACTGGTTAACTAATCCCCAGGTACAAATTTTGATTTTTCTGATTCTACTCGGCTATCACAGTGTGCGATTGCAACATTTGTGGCAAATTGGTAAACTGTATCCATCTTTCCTAAACTCCCCGATAGGACGCTTGCTCCTTAGCTAAATCTCCGATAGCATCTGAAGGCTATGATCATCAAAAATTTGCCAATCTTCCAGAATTCAGTTATGATGTGTAGGCATTGTTGCTAACTGAGGAGGATCATGAAAACCTGGTCGTGGATTTTACCCCTAGAGGCGATCGCTTGTTTAGACAAATCCCTAGGGGGTAACCATGAATAATAAAATACTCCGAAAAATCACTTATTTTATCAGCATTTTTGTCTTGACATTTTCCTTAAATGTCGCTTTTCACAGTCCCGCTTTCGCTCAATTTTCCTTATCTCCCGCCTCATCAACCACTGATCAGCAAAGTCAAACCTTTTTGTGGAATGTCAACCGCGCTTATAGCTGTGGTGCTAGTTGGTGTAGCAAAGTTTATTTAGGTGACCAAGGTTTTCGTGGCGGATTAACCCTCGGTGCGCGACGGAGTTTAGAACAAGATGACCGCGAAACTGCCTTAACCTTAGAAAGACGTGCAAAATTAGTACAGGAAGCCTTTAATCGAGGTCTCCGCAATATTAGCAGAAATCAAGAATTACCACCAACATATCATCGAGAAGATTGGCAGTTTTGGCGGTTGTTTAATAATGATAAACCTCTCCATCCATTTACGCCGCAATTAAATATAGGTATTAAGAATAATGAAACGGTAATTTATACTCAACCAGATCCTGATTTACGCATCCCTAGAGTTGTAGTAATAACCGTCAATAATCATGATGCCATTGTTAATGGCACAACAGTTGAAGAATTAGCATCAGTTTGGCGAGACCAAATCACCCAATATGCTAGTGAGGCATTATGGGGCAAAGAATTTGATGCTCAATATCCTTTAGCAAGAATTACAATCAGCTTGGTTATTGTGGGATTTACTTTCCTATGTCTGAGGCTGATTTCGGGGTTAAGCAAATTACTAACACAATGGCGCACTCGAATTAAAATAAAATTAAAATATCTGGTCGATGAGGCGAAAGTTAACCCCGAGACCTTATCAGGAGAAACTATTTCTGATGCTGTAGTTAACCAGCATGAAGACATCAGTTATGATGCCGATGAAGTTGAGGATGTGAAAAGTAATGGTCAACGCTATAGTTCAGGTTATCTCAATCAAAAGATTCATGAAAAAATCAATCAAATCCCTAAACTGATCGCCAGGAGATTAAATAGTCAAGTATCACTTCAGCAAGAAAAAAACTTAGTAGAATTATTGCGGAGATTTCTGTTTATAGGGAAATTATTAGTTATTTTAATGGGTATCAGTTTAATTTGTTTTGTATTTCGGCAAACTCGTCCTTTAATTATTATGTTTGCCTATCAAGCAATTCTGATACCTAGCCTGTGGATTAGTATTAGCTTAATTGATAAGCTGTTAGATTTTTTCATTGATAATACCTTAAATAGTTGGGCTAAAGAAAAACAAGAATCCCATCCTAATTCTAACCGTTACACTATGAGAGTTAGCACCTATTCTCCGGCGCTAAAAGGTGGTAAAAGTTGGATTTTCTCCGGTCTGGGAATTTATTTAACTGTGGTTATCCTGGGCATCAATCCGGCTTTCCTAGCCGGGGCGGGAGCCTTCGCTTTATTAACTGCTTTTCTATCTCGAAATTTAATAGAAAATATGTTAAATGGCATCTTAATTTTTATTACAGACCGTTATGCTGTCGGTGATGTAGTCCAAATTGGCAATTTAGCCGGAGCCGTAGAAAGCATGAATTTGTATTGTACTAATCTCCGCAATTTAGATGGTCAATTAATAACTATTCCTCATGGTCAAATCACCACAGTTATTAATAATACTAAAGACTGGTCAAGGGTTAACCTAGGCTTGAAAATTGCCTGGGATGCTGACATCAAAAAGGCTATGGAAATTATTCTTAAAGTCTGTCACAAGATGCAAAATGAGGCGGAATGGTCAGACAAGATTTTAGAACCTGCTGAGATTCTGGGAGTTGACGATATTTCCCATGAGGGAATTGTGATCCGGTTTCTGGTTAAAACTATACCTAGCCAACAATGGGCGGCAGCAAGGACCCTGCGGTTACGACTCAAACAAGCCTTAGATGAAGCAGAAATTGCCCTAGGTGTTCCTCAGCGTTCCTTATGGTATAATAAACATGATAATCAAACTTCTGAGGATTTCCTGAATTTGCTCAAGCCCTGATTATTAGTTAATTTATGTACTCTAATCAACCCGATATTGGTTATGTTCCTACCCCTCAAGATTTGCTAGAGGATGTTCTCCGTTGGGTGAAAGTTGGTGCTGATGATGTTTTATATGACCTAGGTTGTGGAGATGGACGGGTAGCGATCGCCGCCGCCGAAAAATTTGGCGCGAGGGGAGTTGGTATTGATATTGACCCCGATCGCATTAAGGAAGCCACAGAAAATGCCCAAATAGCCGGAGTTAGCGATCGCGCCATCTTCCGTCAAGCCAACCTGTTTAACAGTAATTTTCAGGAAGCCACAGTTATCTTTATTTATCTGTTACCTCAGCTTAACCTACGCTTAAAACCCCAATTATTCCAACAACTACAGCCGGGAACCCGCATTGTCTCCCGCGACTTTGATATGGGAGAATGGACCCCGGACGCTGTACTGCATTTAACCCACCCCGAAGAGGAATGCACATTCTATTTTTGGAGTATCCCAAGTCCGGTAAAATAATAACTGTTATTCAGATTCGTAAAAACCAGAAGGTGAAATGGGAACAATGTTAGTTTGTTGCTGGTTATTTAGGGCGCGGTTATTCCACACAGCGATCGGCAACCACAAAAACCTAAGATGCTATTAACACTATACCATGAAAATTGCGATTCTATCCCAAGATAGTTCCCTTTACTCTACTCGGAGACTGAAAGAATCAGGGGAACAGCGGGGTCATGAGATGCACGTAATCGATTACCTGCGCTGCTACATGAATATTACCTCCCATAAACCCATGGTTATGTATGGGGGAAAACCCCTAGAAGGATTTGATGCCATTATTCCTCGTATTGGTGCATCTAAAACTTTTTATGGTACTGCTGTTGTCCGCCAATTTGAGATGATGGGTGTGTTTACTCCCAATGAGTCTCAAGCCATTTCTCGGTCTCGTGATAAGCTGCGTTGCTTGCAATTATTAGCCAGAGAAGGCATAGGTCTTCCGGTGACAGGATTTGCCCATTCTACCAAAGATATTGATGGTTTGATTAACGTAGTTGGTGGGGCCCCCTTAGTGATTAAACTGTTAGAAGGAACCCAGGGAATTGGTGTAGTTTTAGCTGAAACATACCAGGCGGCTAAGTCTGTAATCGAGGCTTTTCGGGGACTTGATGCCAATATTTTAGTCCAGGAATTTATTAAGGAAGCTGGGGGGGCAGATTTACGCTGTTTTGTAGTTGGTGAAAGGGTGGTGGCTTCCATGAAACGCCAAGGCGCAGAAGGAGAATTTCGATCTAATCTTCACCGGGGAGGAAGCGCCCAAAAAGTCAAATTAACCCCAGAGGAAAGATCAACCGCTGTCCGCGCTGCTAAAATTATGGGGCTGAAAGTGGCGGGGGTGGATTTATTACGATCCAATCATGGACCTGTGGTAATGGAAGTTAACTCCTCACCGGGACTAGAAGGAATTGAGACAGCAACAGGAGTAGATGTACCTAGGAAAATTATGGAGTTTCTGGAAAAGTATGCCGCACAAGGTAATGCGCGCGATCGCACCCAAGGTTAAAATTTACGATCCAACTAGCCAATTTAATGATATCCTAGGGAGGTAGGTTTCTTTTGTGTATTAACAAAGTTGGATAATTATGGAAGTTAATGACCTAGGATTTGTTGCCAGCATTCTTTTTGTGCTAGTTCCTGCCGTGTTTCTTCTGATTCTGTATATCCAAACCCAGAGTCGCGAAGGCAAAGAAGGATAAACTCACATTTTGCCAGTTTTTTCCCAATTAAAAAAGCGCCGAGGCTATTAGCCAATAGCGCTTTTTTAGTCATGATTTTAGTTAAAGCATTCCCGTTGCCACCATCTGGCGTTGATAGCCAATATTGGCTTCTTTTAGGCGTTTGACCGCTTCCGCCAAGCGATCGCAATCAGCAATCAGACTAATCCTAACATAGCCTTCTCCTCCCGCCCCAAAAGCATTACCTGGAGTCACCACCACCCCAGTTTGTTGCAGGACTGATAGGGCAAAATCCGTTGAGTTCATACCCACGGGACAGGGAGCCCACAAATACATCGCCGCTTTGGGTTTAGGAATATTCCAGCCTAATTCTCCCAATTCTCGGACTAGAAAATCCCGGCGGGTGCTATACCTATTTTGTACCTCTTCTAAGTAGGAATCTGGCAAATTTAAAGCTGTTTCTGCCGCCGATTGTAAAGCCGAAAATAAACCATAATCTAAGTTTGTTTTCAGAGTTCTTAATCCCTGAATTACTCGCGAATTTCCCACCACAAAACCTACCCGCCAACCCGCCATATTATAGGTTTTTGACATGGTATGGAACTCTACCCCAATCTCTTTACCTCCCGGAATTTCTAGTAAGCTAGTCGGTTGATAACCATCAAAAGCTAGTTCCGCATAACAGAGGTCATGAACCAATAGAATTTGATGTTTGTGGGCGAAAGCCACCAAATCCTCAAAAAACTCCCTGGGGGCGGTTGCACCTGTGGGATTATTAGGATAATTAAAATAGAGAATTTTGGCGCGATCAGCAATATGATCCGGGATATCTGCTAAGTCTATAATCCAATCATTTTCTGGTTTCAGGCGAATTTTGTAAACATCCCCCCCAGAAATTAACGGACCCCGAAAATGGGCGGGATAAGCCGGATCTGGCGATAAAACCACATCTTGAGGGTTGACATAGGCTAAGGCTAAATGGGTGAGACCTTCTTTAGACCCTAATAGGGGTAAGGCTTCACTATTGGGGTCTAGGTTAACTCCATAGCGACGGTGATACCAACGAGTAATGGCCGCGCGGAAACTAGCAGTCCCTTCAAAGGGTGGATAGCCATGATTGGCTGAATTTCGCAAGGCGGCGATCGCCGCTTCTACTACAGGTTCAGGAGTCGGTCCGTCCGGGTTTCCCATACCCAAATCAATTAAATCAAGGCCTTGTTCACGGGCATGGGCTTTTAATTCATCTAATCGCGCAAATACATAGGGGGGAAGCTGTTTAACCCGATCTGCTGGGGTAATCCAATCTAAATTCATGTTGATTTCTGGTTGTTAACTTAAAAGTCAGTCGAGGGAATAGGGGGCGGTTTGACAGGTGAGTTTATAGTGCAATTTATTTTGATTAGTGATTAATTGCCCCAGACCTGAAGACAGATTAAACCGCCCATAGTTAACCTTTAACTCTTAGTTGCGCCCACAGGTACAGTAGTAGAAACCATGGCTGCCATTAATGATTCTGGGCAAACTTTAAAGGGTAGTCGGTGAATGTCAGACTTTTCACCACAGGCAATTTCTGCCCCATGCCTTAACTCGGCTAAGGTAATATTTCCTAACCCCAAATCCGCCAAAGTTTGGGGTAAGTGGATATCGCTATAAAACTTCAACAGTTGCCCTCTAGCAGAAGCTGCTAGTTGATTTCCTTGCAACATTTCTTCTAGGCGCAACTGTACTAAAATGCCATAGGCGACTTTTTCTCCGTGAAGGGTCTTGTGGGTGGCAGATAGGTGAGTTAAACCATTATGGACGGCATGGGCCGCTACAGTCCGACACTGCGCCCCCCCTAAACCACCGATCGCCCCAGCCAGTAAAACTGTGGCATCAACCACTTCTCGCCAGGTTTGGCTTCCGGGTTCATTGAGGGCTGCTACGGATTTTTGAAACAAAATGTCCCGCAGGACTCTCGCCTGTTGCACTGCTGCCACAATCAGGGTTTCTTCTGAATGTCCGCTACTGACTGACGCTTCATACCATTTGGCGATCGCATCTCCAATACCAGCAATTAAAGTCCGCATTGGCGCTGTTTGAATCAGGCTATAGTCCAGGATTAGCAAATCAGGACACTTGGCTAACCCTACATCATACAAGAATGCTCCCTCATTTGTATAGATATTTGATAGGGCAGTCCAGGCGGCGCAGGTCGCCCCAGAGGTGGGAATAGTTATAATGGGTACTCTCGTCCTATAAGCTAGGAGTTTGGCAAGATCTAAAGCCTTTCCGCCGCCAACTCCGATCACCAAGTCCCCTTGATGGTCCGCGCCAATTTGTTGGAGTTTCTCTAAACTGCTTTCGCTACAGTCGGGGGTATAGTTAGCCCAATTAGCCTTGAGTTGATGGGTTTCTATAATCGGTTGTAAATGGGGTTGAATTAATTTTAGGGTGCGATCGCCTCCCACTATTACCGGACGACTACCAAAGGCGGCGATCGCCTCTCCCGCCTCCGCCAGTCTGTCAACTCCTCGAATTACCTGGGCTGGGGCAATACTTAATGCCGGAGTTGGGCTGATATAAGTGGTTTTGGTCAATAGGGGAGAGGATAAAGGTTCCATACAGGCCCTCGCAAAATTCGTTAAGTCGCTAATTCTAGCCGATTTTACTCATAACTGGGAAGATCTCATCCCATTAATTTTGATTTTACATACATTGGGCTAAAACTTCCACCGTTTGCTCTCCGGTTTTCTGCCAGGAAAATTCTTGACATCTACTGAGTCCTTTTTGTCTAAGTTGTCCCGCCATTTGTGGATCGCTGATTAGGGTTTTCATGGCGGCGCTGATCTCTTCTACTTCATAGGGATTTATCAGTAGGGCTGCCTCTCCAGCTACTTCCGGCAATGATGCTAAATTTGACGTGATTACAGGGGTTCCACAGGCCATAGCTTCTAACACCGGAAACCCGAAACCTTCCCATAAACTTGGGAAAACTAAGGCGATCGCCTGATTAATTATTGACGGTAATTCCCCCGCTGCCACATAGTCTAAAAATTTTACCTGTTCCCTTAGTCCCAATTCTTTTACCTGTTGTTTTAATAGGGGTGTATAGGTGCTGTCACTCGGCCCCGCTAACCACAGTTCATAATCTTTCGGTAATTCGGAAAATGCTGTAATTAGCCTCGGTAGATTTTTATAATGATCATGGCGACCAATATACAAAAAGTAGTTTTGCGTCGGTAAATCTAAAAATTGAAACCTCTGGCGATCGTACCCTAATAAAATTGGAGTGATTTTCCTGGCACTAATTCCTAACATCTCCACTAAACTATTCCCCGTCGCTTCCGAATTGCAAACAATATGTTCCGCTTGTTTTAGCACCGCCGGAACATAGGATTTAAAATAAGCTGTTAATCGCGACCCTCGCTTCGGAAATTTTAGCGGAATTAAATCATGAGCCATTACTATTGACCTACAACCTGTATATAAAGGCGCTTCTGGTAGGGGTGAAAATAACAACGTAGCGCCTGATTTTTTATAGATTAATGGTAACTTAAATTGAGTCCAAATTAATCGCCTCAAATGTCCCTTTGTACCATGGTCAGGTGTCATATTATTCGGAATTTTCTGGCATTCATAACCACCTATATCATCAGCAGTTAGCAATAAAGGCTCTAGGGGTTTCAACCAGGGTATAAGATTAGAAGCATATACTGATATACCTGTGGCTTTCGGTATTAAAACTGATAGATTAATTGCTAACTTACCCTTCAATTATCATCTCCTCAATAAATCTATATAAATAGTAATTATCGCCTGGCTTAATATCCCCATATTCCATAACTTACTCCTTGAGGATATATTCATTTATGTCAATATTCCATCAAGAGCCGATAACTTTTACTTTGGATGTGGACATAAATTTTTCCTGCCACTATTTCCCATTCTCTTATAATAGGTCAATAAAGGGAGTTTGTCAATAGGTAATTATGGGTATTTAGTCAAAAGCGATCGCACTTCATAACCAGATATATCTGAGGTTAAATGAATATTTTATATGGATTCGATGAAGTCCATTAAATTGTCATAATTTCTATCAACAACCTAGCCATTTGTGGCTGTATGCTTGACAAAAACCAGTTTTTGTGAAAAAATATCATACACATGGTATCGTGGCTGTTTTTTTGAGAATTTTAGGCTATAAGTGAGACCTAAGCCATTTTTAGCCTCTGGAGTTAAGTTAAATCTTGTGGGTAACGATTCCCAATTGTTGTAAATGCTGACCGAGTTTAGATGGTGTCTGAGAGGGTTGGCTATCCTCTACAGAAACCGATGCTGATGTGTCTGACGGTAACTCTTCTGGGAGAGGAATCCAATGACCACGGCTATCATACCAACGCAGCCAAAAGCGCTTTAAGCCTTGGTATTCTCCAGACCACAAGCCGAGACCCAAATCTAATCCAGGAAACCAAAACTGATTGTTGTTTAACTCCTGTTTCTGATAGCGATCGCCTAACAGCTTAAACAACTGTAAACTATTGGTAGTATAGTCAAAAATCACATAGAAAGGAATCCCCAGAATTTGCTCATAAACCTCCCAAGCTGTAGGTTGTTGAGGTGATGATGGTTGTTTGGCTGATTCATCTCGGCTAGGGAGAAACTCCATAACCATTGCTGGTCGTCGTCCTTCCTGCCAGGTATAATAGCCTTGTTTCCGAGGTAAATCAACTAGAGACTCAGATAAACCAACTACCGCAAACCAATCGGGATATTCGCACCAGGTGGGGTTTAATGGGTCATAATAGAGACTCATATTATTAGCCATCAAAATCCGATCTCTCGAATATTGAGGAGGTGCAAAAGTGAAGCAAAATAATTCCGACTGTAGCTGATGATAGCTGTGATTATCTCCGGGCTGTTTACACTTGTTGATATCCATAATAACTAACCACTATTTACTGCAAATTATTTTATCCCAAAACCCTATATTTTACATAGTCTACAACTCCCATTAATTTAGCTAAACTAGCCTGATGATAACGGGGAAAAGTGATTAGGGAAACCACAGTAATCCGTAGTATTCGATACCAGCAAGCCGAACTTTTAGCGTGTTTTTCTAAACTCAGCAGATAGCTATAGATACTATGTTTGAGTTTCAGATGAGGATTTCTCCCAGTAATCGATGAGGGATGGTGAATTACCCCAATGTGGGGAGTCATCCCAATTTGATGTCCGAGTTTACTATAACGCAAACACAGGTCAAAATCTTCGTAATATAAAAAATAATCTTCATCAAACTGAGGACAGTTTCCGAATTTTTTGAGATTCATTAACAAGCTACAAGCGGTAACCCAGGTAGTGGGGATACAATCAGAGACCGATGCGGGGAGATGCTGTTGCTGGACAATCAAGCCAGTTTCCTGTATAAATTCTCCTCCCCCAAACCAAACCCGTCCATCAGGTTGATAAACTAATGTTCCCAAAATTGAGAATTGGGGATTTTTCCTCAAGACCGCTAAAATTTGGTTAGGGGTATCTTCTGGAATGACAACATCAGGATTAACTAGCCACACCCAAGCATTGTTGTCTCGCTGATAAACCCACTGTAACCCCAAATTACAGGCGCGACCAAATCCTAAATTGTGGGAAGCATCTAAAATAATGACTTGTTTGGTGTGTAGTTTCCAGATGCTTTTATCTTGGGGGGAGTTGTTGACAATAATAATCTGATGGTCAAGACTTGAACTATTAGCGATAGATTGAATGAGTGTCTCAATCAAATCAGTAGAGTGATAATTAACAACTATCCAATAAATCACAAAAGCTGGTTTTAGATATAATCATAATTTGGGTTTATAGAAATAACCCCAGGGTAGCCATAATTAAGTAAGTTGAAAACAGCATATATATGTCGGCACATATTCCCATTCTTATATAGTAAGTCAAGTCGGATAATTTGTCAATAGTAAGGATGAAAAAAAGATGGTAGGAACAATGGGGAAATTGCTCCTACAGAGAGAAGGGAAGAGATGAACAGATTAGGAAAATCCCATCAAGTCAATTCCACCTGAGAATCATCCCCCAACATAAACCGTAAAGCCTTGGGTCTTTGTGGTGCGGTAGTCAATTGAGCGCGGCGACCAATTAGAGTATCAACAATGCGGTGATTAATATTAATAATTTTCGCCTCGGATAAAATCACACTATGCTCAATTTCAGCATCAATCAAATTGACAGCATCAGCAATACTGGTATAAGGACCAATAAAACTATTTTCCAGGTGACAATTTTCGCCAATTATGACGGGACCCCTAATAGTACAGTTAATCAACTTAGTTCCCCGACCAATTTTAACCCGTCCAATAATCTGACTTTGGGGGTCAACATCTCCTTCAACATTATAGGTAGAACGTTCATCCAAAATAATCTGATTAGCACTGAGTAAATCATCTTTTTTACCCGTATCTAACCACCAACCTTCGAGGGTACAAGCATCGACTTGCTTATCAGTGTTGATTAGTTGTTGAATAGCATCAGTAATTTCCAACTCTCCCCTAGCGGAAGGCTGAATATTAGCTATAGCCTCATGAATAGTATTATCAAAGAAATAAACCCCGACCAAGGCTAAATTTGAGGGAGGATTTTGGGGTTTTTCTACCAACTGTAATACCCGACCATTATCACCGACAACGGCGACACCGAAAGAGGTGGGATTTTCGACGGGTCGCAGCAAAATCAAACCATCAAGCTGCTTTTGTTTAAACTGTTCCAAAAAGGGAGATAGGGGATTTTGAATTAGGTTATCTCCCAAGTACATAATAAAGGGAGAATTACCCAAAAAAGGCTGGGCAATTTTTACGGCATGAGCTAGACCAGCGGGGGTATCTTGCAAAATATAAGTAATTTTTGCGCCAAATCGATCGCCTTTACCTGTCAAACTTTTAACTTCTTCGCCAGTTTCAGGACTAATAATAATGCCAATATCGGTAATTCCCGCCGCGACAATTCCTTCAATTCCGTACCATAAAATAGGTTTATTAGCGACGGGAACGAGTTGTTTTGCACCAGTATAAGTGAGGGGTCTTAGTCGAGTTCCTTTACCACCAGAAAGAATTAATGCTTTCATGAAAATTCACCTAATTAGGACTGTTTTAGAAAAGTTTTTAACAGGCTAGAAGCCTGTTTTAGTGATGTTTTAGCCTTGGTTAACTAGGGTTGTGAGCATAGTTCGGAGTCCAGACCGCCACTGAGGAGGATGATTTCCCAGGAGGGTGGCTAACTTTTTACCATTCAAAACCGAATAAGCCGGACGACGCGCGGGAGTAGGATATTCAGCGGTTGTAATGGGAATAACCTGTTGAATTTTCAGAGGTAAACCCAATAATTTAGCTTCCTCAAAAATAGCGATCGCAAAATCATACCAACTGGTAACACCACTATTAGTATAATGATAGATACCAGATGTTTCTGAATTTAATTGGGGAATTAACCGGACAATTGCGGTAGCTAAATCTCCTGTCCAAGTGGGAGTCCCCACCTGATCCATGACGACTTTCAACTCTTCTCGTTCCCCACCTAAACGCAGCATAGTTTTGACAAAGTTTCCGGTTCCTCCTGCGCCATAAACCCAGGCGGTGCGAATAATGGCATAATTCGCATCAGTGGCTAAAATGGCTTGTTCTCCGGCTAATTTTGATGCACCATACTGTCCTAATGGGTTAGTGGGGTCGGTTTCGACATAGGGATGACTTTGGGTTCCATCAAAGACATAATCGGTGGAGACGTGAATTAATTTAGCATTAATCCGCTGGCTTTCGGCGGCTAAAATACCGGGTGCTATGCCATTAATAGCGGTGGCTAAATCGGTTTCTGTTTCGGCTTTATCAACGGCTGTATAGGCGGCAGCATTAACGACTATATGAGGTTGAATCTCTGCCATTAATGATGAGATAGCATCAGGTTTAGCTAAATCTAGGGTATCTCGTCCGACGGCGAAAACCTCACCCAGGGGAGTGAGTAAAGGTTGTAATTCTGAGCCTAATTGTCCGTTTTTTCCGGTTAGTAAAATACGCATTATTCAAAAAGCTCTGCATTGGTCAAAGTGTTGCCATTTTTATCTTTTTCAGATAACTTAGGTTCTAGGGATTCTAGGGGCCATTCAATGGCGATATCTGGGTCATTCCAGAGAAGCGATCGCTCATACTGTGGTGCATAATAATCAGTGGTTTTATAGAGAACCTCAGCTACAGGAGAAGTTACTAAAAAACCATGAGCAAATCCGGGAGGAATCCACAATTGTTGCTTATTTTCAGCACTCAGATAATAGCCTACCCACTGACCAAAAGTTGGGGAACTTTTCCGAATATCTACTGCTACATCAAAAACTTCTCCTAGGACTACCCTAAGTAGTTTACCTTGGGTTTGTTGAATTTGATAATGGAGACCCCGCAACACTCCTTGACTAGACCGAGAATGATTGTCTTGTACAAAGTCTGTGGTTACACCTGTTTTTTCGGTAAATACTTTCTGGTTAAAACTTTCAAAGAAAAAACCGCGATCGTCTCCAAAAACTTTGGGTTCTACCAGGAAAACATCAGGAATTTTCGTGGGAATAACGTTCATTTGACAGTTCCGCAAAATGGCATCAATATCTAGTTTACTATATGGGGGGATATAAAATCATCAAAGTTGAGTAATTTGCACAATTACCTTTCCATTGAGGCGGACAAATTGATGTTTATCTGGGTCATAAACCCAAGCCTTGATTTGTGTTTCTCCGGGTGGTAGAGATTCGGGGGGGAGGGTGGTTGTCCATCTTGATTGTTGGTAGCGATCGCTTTGGAGAATATCGGCTAAGTCAGGACTGTATAAGTTCACATAAGCACTAGCAAAAAATAGCTGTTGGTCGTCTTTAGATAAAAATACTAATTGTGGTTGTTGGTCTCGGTCTGGTAAAATTGCCCAACCTCTGAGAGTTAAGGATTCTGATGATTGAATGACTTGGGGGGAATTAGTATTTATTGGAAAGTCAATATAACCATAGTTTAACTCAGGATTATCGGTGAATTTAAGTGGGTCAGCGAAATTTCTAAAGCCGATATTTTGGAGAGATTCGACACCTTCTTGAATCCACCAAGTCGATCTACTGAGGGGGAGCAAACAACGTTGAGGGGAGTTTTGAAAAAAGGTTGATTGTGAGTCCAAATAGGGAAATAAATATAGACAAGTTTGCGCGGTTTGGCTATAAAATAAATTGGTCTGAACTCTGGCGATCGCATTTCCTGAACTCACCCAAACTAAACAGCATAAAACCCCACAAATAAAGCTATAAATTAAAGTAGGAATAGGCAAGTTAAAACTAGGATATTTCTCAGAAATCCACTGAATACTGAGATAAACTATGGCAATTAGTAATAATGTGCTATGGCTAGTATAGCGAACGGCTGTTAGCGGGTAGTTAGCGCCCAAATCAACTCTTCCCCAGCTCATTAATAGAGATGTTAATAGGGAAAATATTCCCAAAGAAATCCAGGGACTAGCATCTAAAAAAGTTTGAAATTTCCAGTATTTTCCGCTATGATAGTATAGTAAATACAGGAAAAATATCAGAATTACCAACCCCAATAACCAGGAGATTTGGGGAGATTGAACTATGGGTGCAGCCAGAACATTTAACCAGAAATGAATAAAGGTATAAACTCGCTCCCAACCGGAGAGGGTAATAGATAATGGTTCCCGTTGATAACCAATGGCATATAATCCACAGGATAGCAAAAAGAGGAGTAACCAAATAAGCGATCGCTTTCTTTGCTGTGTAGCATTTCCTGGTAGAGAAATTAGGGAAGGGATAACCGCCAACCAGGACACCAAACCTTGGGCGGAGGAAAAACTAGCGATCGCACATAAACCAGCAGCTATCAAGAACTTATAGTGATGATTTAAGGGACTTGGCATGAAGATTAACACCGCGAAAATCAGGCAAAAATTAATCAAAAAAATGGGGATTTGAAACCCCCAAAGCCATTCTTGATTGAGTGAAAAAAACAGGATACAGGTGAGCAAATTAGCCAGATGAAAGAGATAAATATGAGTTACCCCATTCGCCAAAACTGATAATTTATATAACCCCAAAAACGAGATAATTGCCAGACCCAGACTAAAATATAATTCGGCTTTAATATTCCATTGGGAGAGGAAACCCAGACCGATAAAAATCAGTCTAGGAAAGAGAATTCTATGGGTGTTATGGAGAGCAAACAAATCAGCAAAGGTTAAGTTCCCGGTAGCGGTCTTTTCAAATAAACCGGGTAAAACCCACTGGTCAAAGGAAGGCACATCAACAGCAAAGTACCCCACAAAAGCGATCGCACATAGTACAGGAAGGAGATAACAAATCCACAATCCAGGATGAAATTCAAGTAGCGATCGCCGAGGGGTATCAAACATTTAAAGTCAATTAGGCTTATCTCAAGTCAGTGATACTTTCAAACTTACCTGTGAGTCGGCTAAACAGCATTTGCAGAACCGTGCGGCTACCGATATTAACCTTAGTATTGACTGCCATACCAGACTGCAATTTAATCTGAATTTCCTGTCCTGGTATATCTTCATTGAGCATAAAATATTGTCTTTCCAACTTAATATTTGCCCTAAAGGAAAAGAATGGGCGACCTTCTTCTGGAGGAATAGCATTTTGGCTAATCCATATCAACTCACCCGGAACCGTGCCAAACTCATTAGAAGGGAAGGCATCAATATTAACTTCCACCCCAATACACTGCTCATCAGCAATGCCAATTTCCTCTCGTGCCGCCGCCGAAGTAGGACAGATGCAGTCTTTTTCCACCTGACACTCAATCACCTCTCCTGCCACTTCCTTACCATCAAAAGGAGTCAACAACTCCCGTTTCATCCGCAGAGCATTTAACACCAGTGCCATATCACTGTTATTGATATGAACCTCTGCTTTTAAGCCTTGATCATCATCTAAAATCGTGACCAGAGGTTGAGTTTGTTGAGCCTCAAAATAGGCTTCATCACAACGGGAAGGCATAGGATCGCCAGGCCGGAGAATGGAATTGATGACATAGGAGCAAATCTCATCCTGATTCATATCCAAAGCAGCATTAGATTTAGTCGAAGGCTCCAATTCAAAGATAATCCCCGAAGCAGGTGCTCTCAAAACCTGAGTATTTCTCTGTTCCTGCAACTTTTCAATTTGAGACTTAATGTCAGAGATTCTTTTTTCATTCTCCAATCGTGAGCGGCTGAGTTGAGAATCAGAGCTGGCAATTTGTTTATGATTTTCTTGAATACGATTGTAGATATCTCTAGCCCAGGAATCCTTAGTATTTTGCAACTCTTCCTGAGCGCGGGAGATGGAAGCCAGAGTGCGCTGTTCTTCATTTTCCAGGCGTTGAATTTCTGCCCGTTGCTCTTGAATCTCCCGACGGCGCTGGTTAATTTCACCTTGGCGCTGTTCAATTCTATCTTGTTGTCCGATGACTTCATTTTGACTTCTGAGTATTTCCTGTTCCCGCTGTTTGCGTTGCAGGTCAGACATAGCCCCTTGCTCAACCAACGGAGAAATCTGAGCTAAAATCGACTCATTAACACTCAGGAGTTCCTCCGACTTAGATAACTGATTGCCAGCCAAGTTCAACTGCTGTTCCGAATAAGTCAATTGATTTTGTGTATATTCGAGCTTTTCGGTGGCAGCACGCAAAGAATCTCGATTTTGCTGAAGCTGTCTTTCCAGTTCTATAATTTTCAGTTGGCCGGTAGCAACTCTTGATTGATATTCAGCGCGATAGTTAGCCACTAAACCAGCCATAGCCGGGCTAAAACTCATAGCAGTTCCTCGGCCATGGTAAAGTTCGTCCACCAAGGATTGTAGAGTTTGATTTTCTTGACTGCGAGCTTCTCTGTCTCTGATCAAATCTGCTAACTGTGGGGGTAAGTTAGTAGTAATTTGATTATTAACAATGCTCTCATAGAACTCGTTTTCCTTTTCTAGGGTAGCTCGCAAAGTTTCAACCGCGCGCAGATCAGCGCTAGGATTAGTGGGGCTAAAAGTAAGTATAGGCTGATTTCTTTCGACCCGATCGCCATTTTCCACGTGCAAGCGGACCACCGCGCCAGTAGTTGGGGCTTGAATTTCCCTAGCTCCCGATGTCAGGGCCAATTGTCCCATAGCTGGAACCGTTTGCTCAATATTAGCAAAATAAGCCCAAATGACCGATGTGGTGCTTACTAGCATAATCATCCACAGAAACAAGTGGGAGAGGAGGCCAGGTTTTTCTAGGATGACCGGTTGTTCAGAAATAGATGCTGATTTCATAAGTCCTGTTATCTGTTGTTCAATACCAATAGAAAATGCTTAAAAACTCGACTCCTCTACCACCAATGACGTTGACCGCCTTACTGTTGTGCCTCTTGTTGTTGATACAGGCAATAGTAACGTCCTTTGATAGCCATTAACTCATCATGGGTTCCTTGTTCTACAATGGAGCCTTGATCCATCATAATGATAGCATCCGCATTTTTGATAGCGCTGAGGCGGTGGGTAATAAAGAACACGGTGCGATCATGAAATTCTTGACTGAGATTTTGACTAACTAAGCGTTCTGACTGATAATCGAGGGCGCTAGTTGCCTCATCAAGAATCAATAGCCTTGGCTTTTGTAGAACCGTGCGGGCGATCGCAATCCGTTGTCGCTGTCCACCAGAGAGACCGGAACCACGCTCACCCACCACCGTATTGTACCCATTAGGTAAACCCATAATAAACTCATGGGCATCAGCCACCTTAGCTGCTCGGATAATTTCATCGGTACTAGCTTCTGGGTTAGTGAGGGCGATATTTTCCTGTACTGTCCCACTAAATAGCAAAGTATCCTGAAGCACCACCCCAATTTGACGACGGAGGGAATATAGTTCCACCTTATTGATATCGTAATTATCAATTTTAATCCGGCCCGACATAGGTGGATAGAGACGTTCGAGGAGTTTCATCAACGTACTTTTACCGGAACCACTCAACCCCACAATTGCCACAAAGGAGCCGGCCGGGAATTCTAAATTAATATTTGCCAATTGCAAAGGGCCACTGGGTCCAAAACGGAAAGATACCTCTTCAAAGATAACAGAGCCATCAATTTCCGGCATGGGGATATTATTGCGATCGGCTTCGTCAGCTTCAGGAGCCGTATCTAAGACATCTCGCAGACGTTCTACAGACATTCCCACCTCTTGGAAACTTTGCCACACACTGACAAAGCGCAACAGAGATCCGGTCACGTTTCCAGCAATAATTCGGAAGGCAATCAATCCCCCGATAGTCAGTTCATTATTAATCACCAAATAGGCCCCTACCCACAACAGAGCCAAGGCTGAAAGTTTATTCAAAAACCCACTAATGGAGTTAGCCGCGGTCTGGGTGAGAATAGTTTTGAAACTAGAGCTCATATAACGGGCATAGCGTCCCTGCCATTCCCAGCGGGAGGTCAACTCAATATTTTGAGCCTTCACGGTTTGCATACCGTTAAGCACCTCCACCAGATAGGCTTGGGAGTGACCGTACAACTCAGCTTTTCTCCTGAGTAGTCTTTGGATAATGGGGGAGTTGATGATAATAATCAGAGCAAACAGGGGTAGGGGTGCTAAAGCCACTAGAGCCATAGTCACATTCAGATAGAACATGACCGCCACATAAACCACGGAGAAAACCGCGTCCAACACTACGGTTAAGGCTGTACCTGTGAGGAAGTTACGGATATTACTGAGTTCCCCCACCCGTGCCATCAAGTCTCCGACCTTGCGGTTATCGAAATAGTTGAGAGGTAGGCGTAATAGGTGGTCAATTACTTCGGAACTGAGTTTAACATCGAGTCGGTTGGTGGTGTCAACAAACAGATATGTTCGCAGCGCAGACAGCAAGGCTTCAAATAGAGCTACCCCCAACATCAAAAATGCCAAAATATTGAGAGCGTCAATGTTGCGCTGTCCCATCACCTTATCGATGATGATCATGGTCAGCAGGGGGTTCACCAAGCCGAAGAGTTGCACAAAGAAGGAGGAGAGCAGGACTTCTACAAATACTCCCCGGTGTTCCATAATGGCTGGAACAAACCACCAGAAGCTGAACTGTTCCTGCTGGTCGCCTTTGGTTTCTTGGAGTAGGAGAACTTGACAGGCTTCTCCGTAAACTTCCACAAACTGGCCAGGGCGCATCTTTACTACCCCTTCTTCGGGGGATGCCATGATCAGTTGTTTTTCACTGATGCTATAAATGATCGCAAAGCTATTGCGCCACGGGATCATCGCGGGAGCCTTCAGTCGGCATAAGGCTTTGGAGGGGACTTGCACTAACTGGGCGGTAATTCCCATCATTTGAGCGATCGCACCACAGGCTTGCAGGGTTAGAGAACCCGCCGTTTCTAGCTGACCTTCAATGATGCGCCTAATTAGTTCTTTGCGGAAATTTACCCGAAAATGCTTACTCAACATATTGAAGCAAGCTAAGGGAGCGTCAACAGTACCCCGTCCCCGCACTAGGGGGAATCTTTGAATTTGTTGGGACGAGTCTAGTTCTGGCTCTGGCGGGGTTTCTGGCGCGGGGATAACATTGGGTAATAATGCTTTTAACCCGTCTTTTGAGGTGTCTTCTTCTGATACTACTTCCGTCCGCGTCGGTGCTGTTCGCAAACCTACCAGTCGCGCTCCCCTCGGTCCTTCGACTTTCAGGCTTTTACCCAAGGTTTCTAAATTGATGCCATTTCCGATAGAATAATCTCCCACCACTCCGCTACTGACTAACCAGAGACGATTGGCATCTAGTCTGAATTTTAGATCAGAGCCTTTGGTTTGACCGTTTAGCAGGTTGACGACGATCGCATCTGGCCAATATTCTTTGGTCATTTCTTTGATGTTACCGCCGGAGTTCGCCACCTGTTGCAGGTTTTGGCTCAGTAATTCAAATACTTCTGATATGGCTGCATGGTCCCGAAATGCCTCCGCAAACTGGGGTTCTTTCTCCATTAGTTTCATAAAGACCGCCGCCGGGATGCTTATACAAATCATCTCTGTCGAAGCGATCACTGTTTCGCAGGGAACTCCCCTTAGCAAACCAGCCCATCCCAGGATTTCTTTGGCTCCTAGTAGTTGTAAGCTGGTATGGCGTTGGCTTCTGGAGTCGTATGCTAACAGTCGAGCTTGTCCCTGGTAAATTACTGCTACCTGGGTGGGGAGTTTGTCTCGCTCAAAAATTGGTTGTCCTGTCCGGTAGCTTAATAACTGACATTGCGGTAATATGTCTCGTAGCCCCTTTTCGCTAATGCGATCGAAGGGGCTAATTTCCAGCAGAAATTCCTGGATCTGTAGGTTGGAAACGGCAGATGTGGTCATGATACGGAAGACACCTCAGTATGCAGGGGTTCAAGACAGCCAACTTTGGCTATTTCCTCTCGGAGCCAAGTCTCAAATAGTTCGTCAATTAAATGACGGCGCATGGACTCATCGAGTTGGGCTGGGATAAATTTTTCTAGTCTAATAATTACCATCCATTCTGATAAAGGACGCGGGGGCCACAGTTGCCCCGGTTGACTTACTGCTAACAGTTTACTAATTGCCGGGTGGGGTTGAGCTAAGGACACTGGCCCCATGATTCCCCCAGTTCGGGATTCTGGCCCATCTGAGTATTCCCGTGCGGCTTCGGAAAATTCTTGCTCTCCTTCGGATATGCGAAAATACAATTCGTGGGCTAGTCCGGGATTTTTGGTCCTGATTAAAGAATACACTACATGATCTAAGCTACTTTTCCTGGTGATAAAGTGGCTTTCTACTTTGTTAGTCCACCGTTCACGCTTGAATTTTTCTATTTTAATCGGACGCTCGGCGATCGCCTGAGCTTCCTCTAAGGTTAGTTTATTTAAGTTTAACCAGGCTTTTTGAGCTTCTGGAGAGGTCAGTTGGTGTTGGGCTGCAAATTTTTCCAGCGCCGCCGCTGCTTCCTCTTCTGTACAGGTAATGTCGGCGATCGCTTCGTCTAAAATTACCTCCCGCACAAATTGCACCATCATCTGATAGTGCTTTAGTCGCGAGGGGATCTCCTCTGCCTTAATAATAGTCTCTCCGACTTTGTACACTCCGGTCATTGCTCTCTCCCACTGACTGGGGCTTCCCCCTGAGCCTTTATCGCTTCACTACCCTAGGGCAATGATTGTGTTTACGCAAGTTTTTCATATTATGCACCGATGATAACAGACCTTTTGCCGCTCCTGTCCTGACGAAGCAAAACAAGTTTCGGTTCCGCCTGCCATACCACTGGCTTCCCTAAATTATTGCCTAATATATTCTATATGTTGCATCATCAGACTATATTCACACTCTCCCTTATATACCATTCCCAATCTGTAGCGATCGCGTCAGGAACATTAATTGACTCCACAACATTTCAACATTTTTTTATTTTTGCTATTGACAAATTCTGTGTTTTGTGATACAGCTTACACTTAGTCAGGGTGGTAAGTCCATACCCCGTTATGGCCATTAACCCCAAAACTCGTGACGCGCCAGCCATAATTGGCGCAGTGGCTAGGCGGGGGACACTGGCTGACCGACCCAGCACTAGGTAACCATAGCATACCTGGAAACTCCTTATATATCTGGCTTTGCTAGTGATTCGTGTTTCGGGTTAACTCCCTCCAAGTCTCAGTGATATGGGCTATTAGCGGAAATTTGCATAAAACACGACCATTTTACCTTCCTATATTGTACAAAATTTAATGATAATGTCAAGTCCCTAAAAAATAAAGTTTTCTGACAATAGGATAAAAGGCGCTTTTCGGGAATTGAACTAATCACAATTAACCGGGAATTGGCGATTAATTTAAGGCGTTGTAAAGCAGACTTACGGGATAATTGGCGGTCAAAATTAGGGAGTGTGGTGGCGACCATAAAAAACCCAAACCGCGTGGCGATCGCTCAATATTTCACTGATATCTTGATTAAGGTTCATCAAAGGTCGTTCATCCCATAATTCTAAAGCAATTTTAGCCACATAAACCCAGAGACTGACTTGGGAAGGTGATTCGTCAATATGGCGTTTTAAGTATTTCCATACTCCGCGAGTAAAATTCACATAATCACCCCTATCTTTGTCATCAGTAAAGTGGTAACTAGGGGAGAAAATGAATTTCAGAAAATCCTCAAATAAATAATTAGGAATCACCGCATTATGATAATTTATCCCCAATTGATAAGCCGGCTTATATAGCATAGCAGCCAACCAAGATTGACAACCATTTTGAACAGAAAACCCCTGAGAAACCCGGATTTTTAATGATTCGACAAACTCAGATTCGCTGGGGGTCAATGTCAACTCACGGATACCACTATTAAGGATAATTTTATGCACTTTTCCTTGAACACCATCAGATAATTTTTGCAAGGAAGCAGCCTCAGATTTAAGCCAGAGCATAGCCGTCAGTTTTCGCAGGAGTCGAAGGTGTTGCTGGGTAGGTTGATGATGGGGGTTATGACGATATTGATTAACCAATTCTTCGGCTAAGTTTAGATAATCTTGGGGAGACTTAGACAACAGTTGATAAAAGATATATTCTTTGATATTTAACCCCAAAAACCGATAGTCAGGGTCAATAATCATTTTCCGATATAGTCGGCTATAGTCTCGGATATTCTCACCAGCGATAATATTGAGTTGAGTTTGTTGTTGGCGATGAATTCGCAGGGTAGATAAGGCTTTATCAACAAAGGCTATTTGATAATCTGCCATAATTCTAAACCACATATCTGCATCTAATAATTGATGTAGGTCGGGGTCAAAGCCTCCTAATTGAGCAAAGACATTACGCCGAATTAAAACAGTTGTCGGTTCGCCGATTTTATTTAACCGACCTCGGAAGCATTTAGGGTCTGATAATAATTGGGAACCGGGTTGAATGGTTTTTAAGTTTGACCAGTCTTGATGCAGGTTTTGGGTTCCTTTGTAGGCGGCTTGACATTGGGGATGAGTCTGGGAATTATCATCAAGGATAATATGGCGGCGGGAGAAAACTAAACCAATTTCTGGGTTGGCTTCAGCCATAGCCACGAGTTGTTCTATACAGTTGGGTTCAAGGGTATCATCTTGGAATAGGAATTTAACATATTTTCCTTGAGCTTGGGAAATACAGAAATTGAGGTTATCAACTAAACCATAGTTAATATGGGTGAGGATACGAAAAGGGATAGGTGATGAGACTTGCAAAGATTTGGCGATCGCTATAGTATCATCTATGGAACCATCATCGGCTAGGATGATTTCACAATTACTATAGGTCTGGTTTAAGGCGCTGAGAATTGCTTCTCTAATAAAGGTTTCGCCGTTGTAGGTGGGAATGCAAATACTGACCAAGGGAGGAGTTGTCGTTTCCGGTGACAATTCCATAATGGGAACTGAACGTATATCAGTAAAGTTTTGGGTAGCATTGTGAATAATTTGCAGGCGAGACAAAATGCGATCGCCGATAGTTTGAGGACTTAATTGGGTTCTGATATCGGTAGCTGCTTGCTGACCAATTTGATGAGCAGCTTCTGGGTAGTTAACCACATATTGCATTAACTCAGCTGCCTGTTTAATATTGGGGGCAGCCCACACATTCCCCGGTCGATAGGGTCCGTCTGTTTGGTCAATTAAAACTCGCCGATATTTGACCAAAAAACTATTGGCTAAATTCATAAATTCCGTATTGGAAGAATAGCCAGTAGCTATGACGGGTTTACCATAAAACATAGCTTCCGCCATGGTTAAACCAAAACCCTCGGAACGATGTAGGGAAATATAACAATCACAGTTATAAACTAAACCATTAATTTGTTCCCGTGATAAATAGCCATCAATAATTTGAATGGCTGGACAATTAGCGATCGCTTGAAAAAGGTGATTTCTTTCTTTGGGGAAACGATCAGAGTTAGAACACTTTAAGATTAACACCACATTAGTAGGATGATTTCCGAAAGCGGTTTTAAAGGCTTCTACTACTGCCAAGGGATTTTTGCGTGCTATGCGGCTATAGAAATCAAACATAAATAAAAAGATAAACTTGTCGGGGGGAATTGATAAATTTTCCCGACTTAAATTTACCTCTGGCAGTGACACGGTAGGCATCATTTTAATTACGGGAATTGGCGACACCCGCCGAATAGCAGAGACACAATAATCACTATAAGTCCAGATTTCGTGAAATAGAGAAAATGCCTTAACCCACTCTGGGGGAAACTCTGGTAATTCCCACGCCCAGAAACCGATATTATATCGATTTTTAAAATAGTCAGCACCGACAAGTTGAGCAAATCTCAACACATCATTAGCATTAATTTGAATTAAGTTTATGGGATAAGGATGTGCGGAAGTAAAATTGTCAAAGCTATGATCTTGTTTCCGGTGAGGACTCCCGGTAAAGTTATTAATTGCCACATTTAAGTTAACCGCTTCCATAGCCCTCAAGGTGGCGCGTACTCCTTCACCAATGCCAAATTCTCCATTAACAAAGCCAGCGACATTAACACCTAATTCGGGAGTTATAACTTCCGGTTTTTGGGAAGATGCGACTGTTTCTAAATTGGCTAAAGTTTGGCTATAACTACGGGAAAACCACAATAATCTTCGTAACTCAGCGGCGTTATATTGAGCGATTTCGGTAAACTCTTCTGGTGGGATAGCCTTCTCGGTTAATAAGTGCAAGGATGAACCGTTAGAGTAAATATTCAAGCCGAAGTTTTGGGCGATTATTTGTAATGATTGGGGTGTGTAAATAGCTATATGCTGTCCTTCCTGGGGTGCATAATACCACCACTGACCAGGGTGGGGATTATGGGGGGGGATAAGTTCGGTTGAGAAGAGAATATTTTTAGATAATTTCAGGATCTTGTTGATTTCATCTAGGGGGTTAGCGAAATGTTCAAATACTTCAAAGGCGGTGATGAGTTCATAGGGGTTGTCTGGGTTTAAATTGGCTTCTAACCCGGTGGCTAAAAAATTGGGACAGAAGCTATCATACCAGTCAAATTTAAAGCGGATATCTCGCATGAGGCGGACTAATAAACCATAACCGCCACCATAGTCGAGAAATTGATTATCGGGATTAAAAAATTTGGTGATGATTTGGCTGGTTAGTTGCGCTAACATGAGATTACGGAAAACTAAACCATCGTCGCTGTTAGCAATGGGGTGCTTATAGGCTTCTGGCAACCAGTAGGGATTTTCGGTTTGCACAAATCCGCAATTCTGACATTGAAAATAGTTAACATTATATCTGTTCAAAACTATGGTTTTACCGAAGGGTATCGTAGCGGAGTCACAAATTTTACACTGCATAATTTACCGATTGTATTAATCACAGACGATACTCTACTCCCTGTCAATGGGTTTTGACAAGGGGGAGATCATGGTAAAATGGTGGGAAAGTGTGTCTAATTGCGAATATTTGGGCGCACTATAGCCAACAGGATTATAGTTTAAACAATCATTGGGTGAAGACATTGAATTCGGAATTGTTGAGGGTGTTACCTATAGATGCCCGTGTCATTGTTGAAATTAGCGATCGCCCTAACCCAGATCTGAAGTCAGCCTATCTGCGGAATAACCCAGAATGCCAATATTGGCAGATTTCTCCCCATCAGGACTTGACAAAAAGCACAATTTGTGATTCGATGGGGAGGATAGATGTTTTGGTTTATGGCTGTGTCAATTCTCCGGATCAGGATTTTGGTAAACTGGTCAATGATTACAGTCGCTGGCTGAAACCTAACGGTCAATTTATCGCTGATATTCCTAACAGTCAATATTGGCGGCGGCTAGTTAGTTTACCGTTGGATAAGCCACAGTTGTCGGGTGTAGGTTTAAGTTTACAGGAAATCCGATCGCATTTTAACCAAGCGGGATTATATATCTATGAAGTGCGGACAAAAGGCGATCGCACTTGGGAGTTTAACCAGTTTTTAGAGAGACAGAAATCAGCCAATCCCTCTACTGTTGTCTACCTGAAAGAGTATAGAGCGCAAACGGTAGCGGAAAACTATCTAGTGCGGGGCATCAAGTCGAGTCACCCCCCAAGACGGCTATTAATCCAAACGGCAATCATGGCACCAACTGGGTGCGATCGGATTCGAGTTTTAGACCCCGATCGCTTTAGTGCCACTATTCCTGGAGTCCGCACCTTTTCTTCAGTCAGATCAGCGCGAATTATACCCACTATACCACAGGAAGCCAAAATTTTCATCTGGCAGCGCACCATCATGTCAGCGGGAGAACATCTTTCCGTGCTGAAAAGACTACTACAGGAAAACTATTTAATCATTGCTGAAATTGATGATAACCCCCTACGTCGCCGAGAATATGCAGATCATAATTATTTGAGTTATCGAGGCTGTCACGGTGTCCAAACCTCCACTAAACCTTTGGGAGTATTTCTGCAACAATTTAATCCTAATATAGCAGTTTTTCCTAACCAACTAACCGAAGTTTCCCCCCCACGCCATAATTATGACAACGAGAAAATCAGTCTATTTTTTGGTGCATTAAACCGCGAGAAGGACTGGGAACCCATTATGGCATCTCTAAATAAAGTTTTATCAGCCAATTCCGGTCGAGTCCTGGTGCGAGTAGTTCACGATCGCCAATTTTTTGAAGCCTTAGCCACCGACCAAAAAACCTTTGAACCTTTCTGCCATTATAACCGCTATTTAGAAATTCTGCAAAACTCCGATATCGCCTTACTTCCCCTGACCCCCACACCAGTTAATCTCATGAAATCAGATTTAAAATTCCTAGAATGTGCAGGTAGTGGGGTAGCCGTCCTCGCGAGTCCTACCGTTTATGAATTATCTATTCAGCCGGAAAAAACCGGGTTAATTTATCGGACGATCCGAGAATTTGAAACCCAACTCAACCGCCTAATTAATAACCATACCTTACGCCGCCAAATTGCCGAAAATGCCTATAATTGGGTTAAACAAAATCGGCTACTTTGTCACCATTACCAACAGCGTCACCGCTGGTATTTAGAAATGTGCGATCGCCTCCCAGAGTTAAACAGACAACTCCAGCAAAGAGTCCCGGAACTGTTTAATAATCCCTAGAAATAAATCCCCCCATGTCAGTGATATAGGGGGGATAAACTGTTAGATAAACTGTTAACTATCTAACACCCATTTTAACAGGATAGGGTTAACCAACTCCGGTGCTTCATCCTGGGGGCAATGTCCAACCCCCTCCAGAGGAATAAACTGTTTTACTGTGTCAAATTTAGCTAATTCTTGTCCAAGTTTTATCGGTTCCCATGGGTCTTCTGTCCCCCATAAAATTATCGCCGGACAGGGAAGAATGGGGAGTAAATCTTCTGGTAAAGGTCCTTGAGAATAAGTAGTAAAAGCCACAAAAACATCGACAGCATTGGGGTCATTGGCGGGGGTGATAAGCATGGTCACTAATTCATCGGTGACAGCCTCTTTGCGCCGATAAGCCTGTAGGAGGATATTACGGACAGTTTTAGGAGTAGCAAGTTGTCGAAAAAATAGCTGACTAACCCATCGTAAACCTAACACTTTTTGGGCTAATTCTGCACCCATACCCCGATACCAGGGTATTTCTGCCCTTTTGCGATCGTGTAATAGTCGCAGAGAACAATTTAATAAACCTACAGCGATCGCTATTTCTGGGTGAGAGACAGCCGCCTGCATAGCCACAATACAACCAATAGAATTTCCCACTAAAAAAGCCGGACTTCCGACCACCTCCCGACAAAAATCTGCCACTTGATCACCCCAAGTTTCAAAGGTATAAGATAGGCTACTACAGGGTAAAGGTTTAGCTGACCCACCAAACCCTAAAAGGTCGATCGCAAATACCCGACATTGATTAGCTAAAATAGGGATATTTTTGCGCCAGTGTCCCCAACTTGCACCAAACCCATGAATTAATACTACCGCTGGTCCTGTGTCTCCAGCGGCGCTATAACAGATAGGAAATCCTTTCCACAGCCAAGTTTGAGTTTCTACGGTAGTTGTTGTCATGGGAACAGTTAATCTTGAATAATTGATAATCGATAATTATAGCAATCTTCAATGATTAAGAATGGCTAATAGGTAACAGGGAATGGCAGAATTTGGTAATTATGAGGTGATCATTCCCTATCAGACAATTATCAATCATCCATTGTCGATAACTTCTTCGACTTCTTCCATGGTTTCTTCTATGGTTTCTTCTATGGTCGGTTTTTCGATGGGTTTAACAAATAAATTATTAGCCCTAACAAAACAATTGGCGGGAGTTCCGTCAGCTTTTTCTTCAATATATATCCACGGTTTCAAATCAGAATCCAAAGTGACAATAAACCCACCATAACTCAACTTACCAGTAAATACCTCATCAGTCTGTAAACGTTCAACCACCGGAAAATTGATAATGTTAGGAAAACCAGATTTTTCCGGGTTCCATACTTCTTTAATTGATTCAGAACCCATGCGACAATTTAAGCCATTGGGGTCGGGGTCAACTACCTGCCAATATAGGTGACTAGAATTGCCAATATAATCACCATTATCATTAGGTTGTGGTAAAGAAGTATCCGCTAAAACCCCTGCTGTACCAACGCCAAACACTAATCCAGCAATTAGAACTATCATTAACCCCAAAACTGGTAATTTCTTTAACATAATCTTCCTCTGAATATCTGACAAATATTTAGTCATGAATTCCCCCAATACTTGCTCTGGGCTACTCCTAGGGCATATGATCAGATATCAGGCGCAACCCGCGAGGTGGGTGGTCAGCAGAGTGTATGAGATACCTTACTGATTACCCTGAGTCTAACCTTCATCAACCGCCATAGGGATAGGGCGATTTGAGTTGGGGGGAACCCCTAGCAGCACTATCTCATCAAGTCCGGTAAGACCCCACAAGTTTTCCCTTCCCCGGTTGTCTGATATGTTTTTAAAAACTGGTGCGCCTTCCGCCTTTCCAGGGGTTGACGAGAACCCGAATCCGTGATAAGATTGGATATAGTCTTTTATAATTGACTATAAAACACTAAAAAAATTAGGCATATTCCCATTATATAAAATATAAACCCATGGTCAAGGGATAAGTCAACCTATACCCCCCAAATGATGGGTTTTTTTACAAAAATTTACATATTAGCTGGGCTACTTTGTGGACAAGTGAGGCGTGTGAAATCCCCCAATTAATTTGCTAAAGTGGAGAATATGTTAAGATTCCGAATAATGGTCAACACAGACATTTCCCTGAGCTTTCACGCGCTATCTGACCCCCTACGGATTCAGATTCTAGAACTCTTACGCCACCAGGAATTATGCGTGTGCGAAATCTGCGAAACCTTAGAGGTTAGCCAGTCGAAACTGTCCTTTCATCTCAAAACGCTCAAAGAAGTGGGATTAATCAAAGGACGACAAGAGGGCCGCTGGATATATTATAGCATTAACCTGAGTCAAATGATTATCCTAGAAGAATATCTAGGGGAGTTTCGGCGATTTAGTCCAGTGGTTCCGGCTTTACCTTGCTCAAATTAATCATCATTTTCGGAGTTAGGGGGAGTGACTGGCTGTGATGATTGGGAGGTCAAGGCTTTAAGCGATCGCACTTCTTCCTGTAGTCGTTTAACCTCCTCTAACAATTGTTCATTAGACTGTGATAATTGCTGCGCCTGGCTACTAAGATAAGGGTCACTTTCCCACCAATTAATCCCAATTTCCTTAGCCTTATCTACGGAAGCAATTAATAAACGAATGCGGATACTTAACAATTCCGTAGACCCGACCGAGACGGAAATATCCCCAGCAATAACTATGCCTTTATCCAAAACCCTCTCTAGGATATCCGCGAGGGATGAACCGGAGGTAGACATCGGCACTCCGCGCTGAGGACTAGATGAACGTGATTGTAATGTCATTAATCACCCTCATAAACAACAAACAGGCGATTATCCTGTTGTGTCAAATAACTTTTTCTTAACAGCGAGCGCAAAGCATCAGTAGTTTGCACCCTGTTTAACCCCAAAGCTATCTCAATTTCGGAGACTCGCGCCCCATCAGAGTCTTTGATATAAGTATAGATTTTCTGTTCGGTATCGGAAAGATTATTAGGTACTGATGAAGTGGTCAATTCTTCCCTAGGGGGTAAAGCGATAATCTGGTCATTTTCCAGTCCTGATAAATGGTCAAATATCTGATGAAGTCGGCTTTCTAATTCAGCAATATCTCCAATAGCGCGCGATAAGAGGATATCACGGCAAACCTCTTGAAAATCGGGGTCAATGGGAACAATAGGGATATTATGTTCTTGACATATTCTGGCTAGCATCAAACTAGGTCGCAACCCAGAGGCTTTATCGGCGTTAGTTTGTTGTCTGGCTACCGTCTGAATTTTACTAGGGGCGATCGCATGGGTAGCCTCTCGGAATTGCTGCACTAATGTTACAATAGTTTGGGCTTCTTCCGGTGTAACTGCCACTTTTTGGATGAGGATTTCCTGTTGGGTAGCCTCGTCCGGTTCCGGCATATTCATGGTAATGAGGCGATCAAGTAAAGCATCCTGGGTGCTATAAACGCCACAGTATTCTTCAGGATTAGATGTAAAAATCGCCCGAAAATGGGGGTTAACCCTAATATATTCGGAACGGCTGTTATTGGGAGGCAGCACTAATAGTTTTTCCTCTAAAGCCGATAACAGAACGTTATTGACTTCAGGGCGGGAACGGTTAAACTCATCATAAACGAGGGTAAATCCTTCGCGACAGGCGAGGGTTAAACGGGAATCAATCCAGTTTTGCTTGAGTGAGTCTTCTAATTTAACTACACTGTGGATAAAGTTATCCACCACTTTTTTACGGGTGTAACCAGTTTGATTACCAATCATATCGGAGGACTTGAGTTCATCGTCCCCAAAAATCAACATAATCGGACGATTAAGCAAATCTGCCAAATGTAGGGCGAGGGTAGTTTTTCCGGTTCCCGCTGGTCCGCGCAAATGCACAGAAAACCCTGATTGAAGATACCGCAACGCCCTAACTGTAATTCTTTCAATGGCTGGAGTGTTAACAAATCCTTTAGGAACAGCACGAAGCACAGTGGTCATATTAATGTTAGATTGTAAGCTACCAGGCTAGGGATATTTTAGTCCCGAACCCTATTTTCATTTGATCTGTTGGCATAGTAGGCTTGAACGCTCTGAACAATCCAACCTTGGTTCAGAAGTTATCGCAAAGCATAAACGGTTTGAATGCGATTTAACTGCAAATCCTCCTCAATATCAGTCAATCGTACCCTCGACTGCTGATAAATGTAATCATAAACCCGTTCATCCGGGGTTAGGGGGATGAGGAACAACAGTAGTTGGTTTAGGCTGATTAGGGGGAACTGCTGGTTTTGTTGGTTCAGCAACCACCACAGCGGTAGGTGTTGTTGATTGGGCTGCTGTGGTAGTACTAGGCGCTGATTTAACCGCCTTCGGCTTGGTTTGAGGAACCAATGTTTGACTAGCCTTCGCCTTCTGAGGCGTTGCTGGGGTCGATTTCACCCTTTCACCACCCCAAACTGACTTTTCCCGTTCCCGACGATACTCTTGTAATTGCATCCGAAACTTACCCATATCCTCAAACATGGACTGAATACCTGCTAGGCGTTCGGCTTTCGCCTCTTGGGTTTGCTGTAGCAATTTTTCAGCCATAATGGTGCGGATAATATTGAACTCTTGCAAATCCCCTTGTACCTGCTGGGCGAGTTTTCGGCGACCGGCAGCTCTTTCCTGGTCCTGTTGTTGCCACTGCTGTTGCCATTGAGCAACCGTATCTCGAAGTTCCGCCCGAAAATCCCGTAACTCCTGCGCTAATTCCTCAGCTTTTTCGGCTCGGGACTGGGCGCTCTCCTCCAGAAAGGTAGCAGTTTCTTTCTGAAGCGATCGCACAAACTCTTTTAAATCCTCAGCTAGTTGTTCTGCTTGCTGACGATGGTTATTATGAGCGTCTGCCAAAAAGGCTTGATTTTCTTGTTTTAATTGAGATACAAAAGCCTGTCGATCTTGTTTTTGAGTGATCGCCTGGCTGTATCGTTCTCGTTGCCATAAACCGATCGTCGCCCAAATCTGTTTTTGGCTTTCAGCCAAAACCTGGCGACGCTCTAGGTGGCTTTGTTGCCAATCATCCTGTAACGCCATAGTACTTAACGATATCCCCCCAGTTGGTAGTTAAGCATCGGACATCTGTGGTTTTCTGTGGTTTTCTGTAGTCTTTCCTGTCAGCCTTACTTTAGGGTCTTCCCTAGAGAATCATATAGCCCCCTGAAACTCAGGCATTGGCTTTCCGACTCAGATTCAGGCTGTAGCTAGATGGACTTAATCAGAAGACAGAATCAGATGTCCGACCGCTAGTTAACTGTGAAACCCTTTATACAGAAGGAACAGCAGCTTGAGCCGTTAGACCCACAGCTTCTGCATATTTGAGGTAAGTTTCCACAGATGCAATCACAACCCTTGCTTCTACCGATAACAGTTCTATGCCCACTAAGGAAACACGAACCCAGGCATCAATTACAATCCCTTTATCTAGGATACGATCAATAACCTCAGCCAAGCTCGAAGATGAGTTTACTTTTTCAACTGCCATGAGTCAATTACCTCTTAATTTTCATATTGACACCCCCACCGTCCAGCTAGGCTGTGATGGTAGATTGTTGCTAGTATTACTGTTGACCAGGCTACCAGGGAAGTCCTGTTATCCTCCGTCATACAGAATCCAGACAGATTTAACCGTCAAGAATGTGGCAATAGCCCGAAGCTTCTGAGTATGATACAATCAATAGTGAGGCAATCATGCCATTGGTGAAGGTATCTCTCAAAGCCTCCAACATTCTGTTCAAAGAGGACTATTGTCACGTACAAATCGCCTTTTTAAAACCAAGATATACAGGCTATGTACTTCACGTCCACCCTTAAACAGCTATGGAGCATCATCCTACGACAACGGTTTGGAGTCTATCAGTACTTGGGTATAATGTCAAGCATTTTGGTAATAATTATTAGGGTTTGACTAGCCTTCGCCTTCTAAGGCGTTGCTGGGGTCGATTTCACCCTTTCACCACCCCAAACCGACTTTTCCCGTTCCCGACGATACTCTCGTCATTGCATCCGAAACTTACCCATATCCTCAAACATGGACTGAATACCTGCTAGGCGTTCGGCTTTCGCCTCTTGGATTGGCTGTAGCAAGTTTTCAGCCATAATGGTGCGGATCAGATCATATTGAACTATTGCCATACCTGCTGGGCGAGTTTTCGGCGACCGGCAGCTCTTTCCTGGTTCTGTTGTTGCCACTGCTGTTGCCATTGAGCAACCGTATCTCGAAGTTCCGCCCGAAAATCCCGTAACTCCTGCGCTAATTCCTCAGCTTTTTCGGCTCGGGACTGGGCGCTCTCCTCCAGAAAGGTAGCAGTTTCTTTCTGAAGCGATCGCACAAACTCTTTTAAATCCTCAGCTAGTTGTTCTGCTTGCTGACGATGGTTATTATGAGCGTCTGCCAAAAAGGCTTGATTTTCTTGTTTTAATTGAGATACAAAAGCCTGTCGATCTTGTTTTTGAGTGATCGCCTGGCTGTATCGTTCTCGTTGCCATAAACCGATCGTCGCCCAAATCTGTTTTTGGCTTTCAGCCAAAACCTGGCGACGCTCTAGGTGGCTTTGTTGCCAATCATCCTGTAACGCCATAGTACTTAACGATATCCCCCCAGTTGGTAGTTAAGCATCGGACATCTGTGGTTTTCTGTGGTTTTCTGTAGTCTTTCCTGTCAGCCTTACTTTAGGGTCTTCCCTAGAGAATCATATAGCCCCCTGAAACTCAGGCATTGGCTTTCCGACTCAGATTCAGGCTGTAGCTAGATGGACTTAATCAGAAGACAGAATCAGATGTCCGACCGCTAGTTAACTGTGAAACCCTTTATACAGAAGGAACAGCAGCTTGAGCCGTTAGACCCACAGCTTCTGCATATTTGAGGTAAGTTTCCACAGATGCAATCACAACCCTTGCTTCTACCGATAACAGTTCTATGCCCACTAAGGAAACACGAACCCAGGCATCAATTACAATCCCTTTATCTAGGATACGATCAATAACCTCAGCCAAGCTCGAAGATGAGTTTACTTTTTCAACTGCCATGAGTCAATTACCTCTTAATTTTCATATTGACACCCCCACCGTCCAGCTAGGCTGTGATGGTAGATTGTTGCTAGTATTACTGTTGACCAGGCTACCAGGGAAGTCCTGTTATCCTCCGTCATACAGAATCCAGACAGATTTAACCGTCAAGAATGTGGCAATAGCCCGAAGCTTCTGAGTATGATACAATCAATAGTGAGGCAATCATGCCATTGGTGAAGGTATCTCTCAAAGCCTCCAACATTCTGTTCAAAGAGGACTATTGTCACGTACAAATCGCCTTTTTAAAACCAAGATATACAGGCTATGTACTTCACGTCCACCCTTAAACAGCTATGGAGCATCATCCTACGACAACGGTTTGGAGTCTATCAGTACTTGGGTATAATGTCAAGCATTTTGGTAATAATTATTAGGGTTTGACTAGCCTTCGCCTTCTAAGGCGTTGCTGGGGTCGATTTCACCCTTTCACCACCCCAAACCGACTTTTCCCGTTCCCGACGATACTCTCGTCATTGCATCCGAAACTTACCCATATCCTCAAACATGGACTGAATACCTGCTAGGCGTTCGGCTTTCGCCTCTTGGATTGGCTGTAGCAAGTTTTCAGCCATAATGGTGCGGATCAGATCATATTGAACTATTGCCATACCTGCTGGGCGAGTTTTCGGCGACCGGCAGCTCTTTCCTGGTTCTGTTGTTGCCACTGCTGTTGCCATTGAGCAACCGTATCTCGAAGTTCCGCCCGAAAATCCCGTAACTCCTGCGCTAATTCCTCAGCTTTTTCGGCTCGGGACTGGGCGCTCTCCTCCAGAAAGGTAGCAGTTTCTTTCTGAAGCGATCGCACAAACTCTTTTAAATCCTCAGCTAGTTGTTCTGCTTGCTGACGATGGTTATTATGAGCGTCTGCCAAAAAGGCTTGATTTTCTTGTTTTAATTGAGATACAAAAGCCTGTCGATCTTGTTTTTGAGTGATCGCCTGGCTGTATCGTTCTCGTTGCCATAAACCGATCGTCGCCCAAATCTGTTTTTGGCTTTCAGCCAAAACCTGGCGACGCTCTAGGTGGCTTTGTTGCCAATCATCCTGTAACGCCATAGTACTTAACGATATCCCCCCAGTTGGTAGTTAAGCATCGGACATCTGTGGTTTTCTGTGGTTTTCTGTAGTCTTTCCTGTCAGCCTTACTTTAGGGTCTTCCCTAGAGAATCATATAGCCCCCTGAAACTCAGGCATTGGCTTTCCGACTCAGATTCAGGCTGTAGCTAGATGGACTTAATCAGAAGACAGAATCAGATGTCCGACCGCTAGTTAACTGTGAAACCCTTTATACAGAAGGAACAGCAGCTTGAGCCGTTAGACCCACAGCTTCTGCATATTTGAGGTAAGTTTCCACAGATGCAATCACAACCCTTGCTTCTACCGATAACAGTTCTATGCCCACTAAGGAAACACGAACCCAGGCATCAATTACAATCCCTTTATCTAGGATACGATCAATAACCTCAGCCAAGCTCGAAGATGAGTTTACTTTTTCAACTGCCATGAGTCAATTACCTCTTAATTTTCATATTGACACCCCCACCGTCCAGCTAGGCTGTGATGGTAGATTGTTGCTAGTATTACTGTTGACCAGGCTACCAGGGAAGTCCTGTTATCCTCCGTCATACAGAATCCAGACAGATTTAACCGTCAAGAATGTGGCAATAGCCCGAAGCTTCTGAGTATGATACAATCAATAGTGAGGCAATCATGCCATTGGTGAAGGTATCTCTCAAAGCCTCCAACATTCTGTTCAAAGAGGACTATTGTCACGTACAAATCGCCTTTTTAAAACCAAGATATACAGGCTATGTACTTCACGTCCACCCTTAAACAGCTATGGAGCATCATCCTACGACAACGGTTTGGAGTCTATCAGTACTTGGGTATAATGTCAAGCATTTTGGTAATAATTATTAGGGTTTGACTAGCCTTCGCCTTCTAAGGCGTTGCTGGGGTCGATTTCACCCTTTCACCACCCCAAACCGACTTTTCCCGTTCCCGACGATACTCTCGTCATTGCATCCGAAACTTACCCATATCCTCAAACATGGACTGAATACCTGCTAGGCGTTCGGCTTTCGCCTCTTGGATTGGCTGTAGCAAGTTTTCAGCCATAATGGTGCGGATCAGATCATATTGAACTATTGCCATACCTGCTGGGCGAGTTTTCGGCGACCGGCAGCTCTTTCCTGGTTCTGTTGTTGCCACTGCTGTTGCCATTGAGCAACCGTATCTCGAAGTTCCGCCCGAAAATCCCGTAACTCCTGCGCTAATTCCTCAGCTTTTTCGGCTCGGGACTGGGCGCTCTCCTCCAGAAAGGTAGCAGTTTCTTTCTGAAGCGATCGCACAAACTCTTTTAAATCCTCAGCTAGTTGTTCTGCTTGCTGACGATGGTTATTATGAGCGTCTGCCAAAAAGGCTTGATTTTCTTGTTTTAATTGAGATACAAAAGCCTGTCGATCTTGTTTTTGAGTGATCGCCTGGCTGTATCGTTCTCGTTGCCATAAACCGATCGTCGCCCAAATCTGTTTTTGGCTTTCAGCCAAAACCTGGCGACGCTCTAGGTGGCTTTGTTGCCAATCATCCTGTAACGCCATAGTACTTAAGGATATCCCCCCAGTTGGTGGTTAAGCATCGGACATCTATGGTTTTCTGTGGTTTTCTGTAGTCTTTCCTGTCAGCCTTACTTTAGGGTCTTCCCTAGAGAATCATATAGCCCCCTGAAACTCAGGCATTGGCTTTCCGACTCAGATTCAGGCTGTAGCTAGATGGACTTAATCAGAAGACAGAATCAGATGTCCGACCGCTAGTTAACTGTGAAACCCTTTATACAGAAGGAACAGCAGCTTGAGCCGTTAGACCCACAGCTTCTGCATATTTGAGGTAAGTTTCCACAGATGCAATCACAACCCTTGCTTCTACCGATAACAGTTCTATGCCCACTAAGGAAACACGAACCCAGGCATCAATTACAATCCCTTTATCTAGGATACGATCAATAACCTCAGCCAAGCTCGAAGATGAGTTTACTTTTTCAACTGCCATGAGTCAATTACCTCTTAATTTTCATATTGACACCCCCACCGTCCAGCCAGGCTGTGATGGTAGATTGTTGCTAGTATTACTGTTGACCAGGCTACCAGGGAAGTCCTGTTATCCTCCGTCATACAGAATCCAGACAGATTTAACCGTCAAGAATGTGGCAATAGCCCGAAGCTTCTGAGTATGATACAATCAATAGCGAGGCAATCATGCCATTGGTGAAGGTATCTCTCAAAGCCTCCAACATTCTGTTCAAAGAGGACTATTGTCACGTACAAATCGCCTTTTTAAAACCAAGATATACAGGCTATGTACTTCACGTCCACCCTTAAACAGCTATGGGGCATCATCCTACGACAACGGTTTGGAGTCTATCAGTACTTGGGTATAATGTCAAGCATTTTGGTAATAATTATTAGGGGTCGAGAGAGAAGTCACCTTCTCCCCCTCCCCTTCAAAACCGTGCTTGAGACTTTCACCTCACACGGCTCGTAGGGTGCGTCATATCAAGTCCGGATAATCAATTATAGTGAAGTCTCGATTTGAGGCCACCAATGAAAACTCATCAAGCCTCGAATTAATTCGCGCTGTTCCCACAAACTTCGGCAGCTAGCACACAAGAGTTCCTCTAGCTGCTCAAGATTCTCAAATGAGCGATTGGCAATGGGTTCATCTACCAGAGGCCACAGTCTTTCCGCCGGTTGCAGTTCCGGGGAATGGGACGGTAGAAACATTAAATGCAGTCCTTCGGGTACTTTCAGATTCTTACTGATATGCCATCCGGCTTGGTCAACCACTAACATAATGTGTTGATTTGGACCTATAGCATTAGTCAAGGTGGTTAGGACGCAGATTGGAGAACGGAATCCATGGCATCATGGAGAGAATCAAACTGCTCAATACCGTGGCGAATACGGGCTTTCAGCCACGACCAACATTTCTCTATCTTGTTGAGGTCTGGCGAATAAGGCGGAAGATAGAGTAAACGGCATTGAGCTGCCTCCACCAGTTCAGCAATCCGCCCCCCTTTATGAAACGTTGCATTGTCTAGCACTAGAGTCTGACCTGGCTTCAGTGTTGGAATTAAGATGAACTCCAACCACAACTCAAACACTGTCCGATTACAACAACCCTCAAAGCTAAAGGGGGCTAAGAGTTGTTGATCACACCATGGGGCCATATAGCTCACCCTGCCCTGCCTCTTCCCTGATTTGAGGGCATGGAAGCGTTGTCCTTCCTCGCAGTAACCATAAGGATAATCCGAGTCTTGACTATTCATGCCAGCTTCATCGAGGTAAACCAACCCTTCCGGCTCCATCTGTTCAATCTGAGCAATCAACTCCTCTCGCTGTTGCTTCCAACGTTCTTGGTAGCCGTAAGTTTTTTTTCTGGTGAAGCCAATTTTCTTCAAGGCTCTGGATATGGTGCGAGGAGAGATGTCGTCATCCCAAAGTTCAGCCATTTGAGCGGAGGTTTTGTGGCCATGCTCTTAGGCAAAAGCCTTGAATTTGTGCCAGTCGGTAATTTTGTGGTTATGACCAGGTGGGCGATTAGGTTTAGGGAGGAAGTCTCCGGTGTGTTCTTTTCTTTGGAGCCAGAGATTGATAGTGTTCCGGCTGAGATGGAAAAATTGACTGGCTTTGGTTTTGGACATACCGTATAGTTCAATTGCATTGATAACTTTTTGTCTAAGGTCGTAACTGTAGGGGGCTGGCATTTTTGGTCTTCTTAGTCATCTCGTCCTCTCCATTATACGTCCTAACTTTCCTGTCTTATGCTATAGTTGAGGCAAGACGTGTTCTTGAGTAAGAGCACGAACACTCTTCTCATTGGCTTCAAGGGTGGTCAGTTCAGTAGGGTTAGCTTCGCTGTAGAGAATGGCCGCAATCGCGTCAAGGTGTTGCTGGAGTTGAGCTGGTTTCTGAGAATCCATGAGTAGAGGGAGGGTGAGTGGTGCTTCGCTCATTATGTAGGGCTGTGGGTGAAGGTTGCACTAAGTACAATTACTCATTTCTTAACTGAGATGCACCCTTTGAATGGGAGGGGATGGAGGCGACTCCATTCTCGACCCCTACCAGACGTGCCACGGTGTAGATGTAAATCCGGCAATAAGTAGGAGTTTTACGGCGAGAGCGAGTTGAAAGACTACGTGGTGCATATAGCTCTGAACGAAGAAGGACCAAGCGGTGAAATCAACACTATACCAATAACAATTGGGCAACCACATCAGGAGCCGTATGAGGCGAAAGTCTCAAGTACGGTTGGGAAAGGGAGGGGATGGGGGCGACTCCATTCTCGACTCTACCCATACATTATACTGTACTTTGTGTTTTGGGTAAAGGCTGTATAGATAATTAAGGGGAAATTAACAGCGAATAATTGATAAAAATTGACCTATATGGGTTAATATGGGTTTTGGGCTCAGTTCCTCTCCGTGTGGCGGAAAAGAGGGGGTGTCAAGACTTGTTTCCTATAGAGCGCGTAAAGTACCTCAGCATCTGGCATTTGTGAATGTTGGTTAGCCAAAATGTATCGGTTGGTCTAGCACCAGGAGTCCAATGTTCTCAACTCATAACCGGTGGTTAGTTATGTCCGAATTTTTTGATTTTCTGAAACACAAACACGCCTATATTGCGATCGGGGAGTTTAAGCCTGGTAAATTTGAAGAAGCCTGGAACTGTTTGAACAAGCAGTTTCAACCTACAGTACCGGGTTCAAAGGGTCTTATTTGCTACAGGAACCGGGAACTGATCGTGGTATTGCCATTATCTTCTGGGAAAATATCCAAGACATGGAAGCCAATCAAAGTGAAGCATATCAGGCTTTGCTAGATCAAATGACACCCCTATTCGCCAAAGCCCCGACTACTTCATTCTACGAAGTTCGCAGCGAAATTCGTGCCGCCGCCGAATCTCTAGTTTAATCAAAACTTGGGGCTGGTAACTCAAAAGCAGATAATGAACCTTGATTAATCATCACCCTGGTCGAGTTGAGTTAAACAGAAGCGTTTACCGTTGTCTTGGAATTGTAGAAGTCCAGATTGGTGTCAAGGGACTTAATGCGATCGCTTTTTTGCCCTAGCTGGGAATTTGTACTTATTTTGTCCATCTTCCCAGTAGGTTGTCCTCCATTGGGTCAGTCTGATTAATTACTCCTTGGCTTTTTCCCTAGGATGGTTAATTCGGCTAGTGCGATCGCTTAATCCTGTTGGGTACTGCCTATATTGATTTAGGATTGTGTAAATCAGCTTCATTAATTCGTTGTCTCTGGAGTTAACCTCTGATATCAGTTTCTGATTTTGCTTCATTAACTGCCAGACTAAAAAAACGGTAATGCCATCAGTTCCCAGTTTGACTATCTCAGGTAATATAGCACCAGACAGGAAAGTTAGGACGTATAATGGAGAGGACGAGATGACTAAGAAGACCAAAAATGCCAGCCCCCTATAGTTACGACCTCAGACAAAAAGTTATTGATGCCATTGAACTAGACGGTATGCCCAAAACAGAAGCCAGTCAAGTTTTCCATGTCAGCAGGAACACCATTAATCTCTGGCTGCAAAGAAAAGCACAGACCGGAGACTTCCTCCCTAAACCTCATCACCGACCTGGCAATAACCACAAAATTACCGACTGGCAAAAATTCAAGGCTTTTGCCCAAGAGCATGGCCACAAAACAGCAGCTCAAATGGCTGAACTTTGGGATGACGACATCTCTCCTCGCACCATATCCAGAGCCTTGAAGAAAATTGGCTTCACCAGAAAAAAAAACTTACGGCTACCAAGAACGTGATGAGCAACAGCGAGAGGAGTTTATGGCTCAGATTGAACAGATGGAGCCGGAAGAAGTGGTCTACCTCGATGAAGCCGGCATGAATAGTCAGGACTCGGATTACCCTTATGGTTACTGCGAGGAAGGAAAACGCTTCCATGCACTCAAATCAGGGAAGAGGCAGGGCAGGGTAAGTATGATAGCCGCATGGTGTCATCAACAACTCTTAGCTCCCTTTAGCTTTGAGGGTTGTTGTCATCGGACAGTGTTTGAGTTGTGGTTGGAGTTCATCTTAATTCCAACATTGAAGCCAGGTCAGACTCTAGTATTGGACAATGCAACGTTTCATAAAGGGGGACGGATTGCTGAACTGGTGGAGGCAGCTCAATGCCGTTTACTCTATCTTCCGCCTTATTCGCCAGACCTCAACAAGATAGAGAAATGTTGGTCGTGGCTGAAAGCCCGTATTCGCAACTGCACGTGAGCAGTTTGATTCTCTCCATGATGCCATGGATTCCGTTCTCAAGGCTGCGTCCTAACCGCATTGACTAGTGCTATATCAGTGCCGAGAGCGAAGTCCATGGCAACCACTGTGAAGCACACAATGCTGCCTGACGTCGTCGTTGTAGTGCCTTTCGGCGCCGACAAAATCTCTACGCCAAAACGCCATCAGGACTCGATCGAGCACTCTCGGTACAGCGTTTAATCCATAATTTGGTTAGACCGCGATGGTCGAGTTGGGAGACTCCTGCCATGGCGCTCGGTTTCGCCTCACGAGCGGTGAGTGTTGGCCCAATGCTTTCTCTGAGGAGCTTTCGAGACTTGCCACCTTAAGTGACCAGTACCATCAATAATAAACTAGCAGTTCACATCAAATTTCTGTACGTTTTTTAGCATTTATAGTGTTTAGGGCTGGCCCTAGTCAATCAAACTCAAGCGGGAGGTGTGAAATACCCATATATGGTAGAATATATAGGCAGTTTTGCTGTTCGCATAGCCTCCCTGGAAGGGAAGGATTAGTCCCTATAGGCGGTTAAAGCTGAAAACCTTTAGACAGAGTTTTGGACAATGCCCCGAATTTTAGTGATTGATGATGATCCCGCGATCGCAGAGCTGGTGGCGATTAACCTAGAGATGGCTGGTTATGAAGTCACCCTAGCCCCTGATGGTATAGTAGGACAAGCACTAGCGCTGCAACTACTGCCCGACCTGATTATTTTAGACCTAATGCTGCCCAAAGTCGATGGGTTCACCGTCTGTCAGCGTCTACGCCGAGATGAACGCACCGGAGATATCCCGGTTTTGATGTTGACAGCCTTGGGACAAACCCAAGATAAAGTCGAAGGCTTTAACGCAGGGGCTGATGATTATTTATAGCATTAGTCAAGGTGGTTAGGACGCAGCTTTGAGAACGGAATCCATGGCATCATGGAGAGAATCAAACTGCTCAATGCAGTGGCGAATACGGGCTTTCAGCCACGACCAACATTTCTCTATCTTGTTGAGGTCTGGCGAATAAGGTGGTAGATAGAGTAAACGGCATTGAGCTGCCTCCACCAGTTCAGCAATCCGCCCCCCTTTATGAAACGTTGCATTGTCCAATACTAGAGTCTGACCTGGCTTCAATGTTGGAATTAAGATGAACTCCAACCACAACTCAAACACTGTCCGATTACAACAACCCTCAAAGCTAAAGGGAGCTAAGAGTTGTTGATGACACCATGCGGCTATCATACTTACCCTGCCCTGCCTCTTCCCTGATTTGAGTGCATGGAAGCGTTTTCCTTCCTCGCAGTAACCATAAGGGTAATCCGAGTCCTGACTATTCATGCCGGCTTCATCGAGGTAGACCACTTCTTCCGGCTTCATCTGTTCAATCTGAGCCATAAACTCCTCTCGCTGTTGCTCATCACGTTCTTGGTAGCCGTAAGTTTTTTTTTCTGGTGAAGCCAATTTTCTTCAAGGCTCTGGATATGGTGCGAGGAGAGATGTCGTCATCCCAAAGTTCAGCCATTTGAGCTGCTGTTTTGTCGCCATGCTCTTGGGCAAAAGCCTTGAATTTCTGCCAGTCGGTAATTTTGTGGTTATTGCCAGGTCGGTGATGAGGTTTAGGGAGGAAGTCTCCGGTCTGTGCTTTTCTTTGCAGCCAGAGATTAATGGTGTTCCTGCTGACATGGAAAACTTGACTGGCTTCTGTTTTGGGCATACCGTCTAGTTCAATGGCATCAATAACTTTTTGTCTGAGGTCGTAACTATAGGGGGCTGGCATTTTTGGTCTTCTTAGTCATCTCGTCCTCTCCATTATACGTCCTAAGTATTCTGTCTTGTGCTATAACTAAACCCTTTGAACTCGAAGAAATGCTGGCTCGTGTCCGCGCGCTATTGCGACGCACCGATCGCATTCCGCAAGCGGCTAAACACAGCGAGATCCTCAGTTATGGAGTTCTTACCCTAGTTCCCGAAAGGTTCGAGGCGATCTGGTTTGATCAGACAGTCAAACTAACTCACCTAGAATTTGAGTTACTGCACTGTTTGCTACAACGTCACGGTCAAACCGTAGCCCCCAGTGAAATTCTCAAGGAAGTTTGGGGCTATGACCCGGACGATGATATCGAAACTATCCGGGTTCATATTCGCCATTTACGCACCAAAATGGAACCCGATCCACGTCATCCTCGCTACATCAAAACCGTTTATGGTGCTGGTTACTGTTTGGAACTTCCAGCAGGTAACGGCAAAAACTCATCAGAGGTGGGAGAGACTGATCTATCTGATGTATCTGATCAGGTGTAGCACCTCAATCAATGGTTTTTGAGTCGTTGATAGACAGTGACTAACCCGTTAGCATCACCCACATTACCTGGAAACAGGACAACGGGAAGATTAGGGAATTGGGTATGTGATGCGGGGGTTTTAACCATTGAACAACCAGCCATAACCTGTCCCAAGAGTCGCGCGGTGGGGAGGCTTAGACCTTTACTAAGGACATCATTGGAGGTGATGCCTCCCTTGCTAATCAAAAATCCAATATCTTTTGGTAAACCCCGGACAATATCCATTAACAAATCTGAAACCGCCACCCCAAATTCTAACCGGACTTGAGTATTGTCAAAGGTGATTTCTTGGCGAGAGGTGTACACTACAGGGGTTTGACCCGGTTTATGGATTTGAGCAATGCGATCGCTAATTTGGCTGAGTAACTCTTGACGTAGAGAGGGACTATCATCTAACAGGTGAGACACATCTACCTCAACCCCCACGATATCTGGTTCTTTCAATAACTGTTCAAGCTGTTGGGTAGATTTTTTCACATGGGAACCCATCAACACCACTCCCGGTTGATTATTTCGGGTATATTTCCCCATAGACTCCGGTGGTAATGGTTGGGGACCCAGGGAGGCTAGGGAGGTGAGGATACTCGCCGCGCTGCGGAATAAGAAACGTTTTCCCTTACTGGCGGCGGCTAGGATATCCGAGGCGAATTGGTCTAGGTCGCTTTGGGTTTCCCCGTCAACTCCCACACATTGGTTATCACTGAGTTGCATCAGTCGGTCTAGGGTCCCGTTGCGAATGTCCCCCAATGTGAAAAGTTGCACAGCTTCGGCTTTAATGCGTCCTTGGGTCTTTTCCTCTACATAATCGGGTAGGTAGGAATAATGGTAGCTGAATACTGAATCGCGAGCAAATTCCGTTTGGTGTACAGGGGTATCAACGCCGTCTATTTTCAGGTAGTGGGTTCCCCCTCTGGTTATCCGTCCCCCTTCAAAGAAAGCGGGAACTAAAAAATGAGCGTCAAAGGGGCCTAATTCTTCGGCGATCACATCGGTTTCTATGGGGTAGTGACCCCGTAGGGTGGAGTCAGACCGACTCACCACTAAAAAGTCTTCGATAGACTCGGCGGCGATCGCTATTTTCAGATTATGGGTAACTTCTCGTGTAACTGTGGCTGCTGCTTCTGGGGTTAATGCTCTGGTATTAGTTAAGATAAAGAATATCGGAGACTGGTCACTAAGTCCCAGCCGTAAGGTTTCTACGTCCCATTGTGTCAATAACAGACAACTATGAACCGTTTGGGAACCGGTGGGGTCATCATCCAGAACTATAATTTTAGGTGCCATTGCTTTAGTGTGGAAGTAACAAGAGAAAGATTGAGTCAGACCGTAGGACTCTCTGACCACCTTACCATTAATGGTAACTTGAATCTACAGCCCATACAAATTTGTTAATGGCTTTCCAGTTATCATTGACAGTCAACAGGTTGTAGGATGATCGCCAGATGAATCAGTTGATTTATAGTCTTCCCAAAGCCGAACTACATCTTCACATCGAAGGGACTTTAGAACCACAGATGATGTTTGACCTCGCTCAAAGAAACCATCTATCTTTATCTTTCGCGTCAGTGGCGGATGTGCAACAATCCTATCATTTCTCCAATTTACAATCCTTTCTGGATTTATATTATCAGGGCGCTAATGTTCTCCGCACTGACCAGGATTTTTATGATTTAACCTGGGCTTATTTACAAAAATGCGTTCAGCAGAATGTCCGCCACACGGAAATCTTTTTTGACCCCCAAACTCATAGCGATCGCGGTATTGATTTCTCCGTTGTCTACCAGGGGATACACTCCGCCCTACAAGATGCCAAAACCTATCTAAATATCTCCTCCCACTTGATTCTTTGTTTCCTCCGAGATTTAAGCGCAGAAGCTGCCATGAATACCCTTGAACAAGCCTTACCTTATCAAGATGGCATTATGGCTGTCGGTTTAGATTCGGCGGAATTGCACAATCCTCCTAGTAAATTTAAACAGGTATTTGATAAAGCCAAATCTGAGGGGTTTTTAACTGTCGCCCATGGGGGAGAAGAAGCCGGCGCTGATTATATTTGGGAAGCCATTAATCTCTTACAGGTATCCCGGATTGATCACGGTGTCCGCTGTACAGAAGACCCGGAATTGGTTGCTTATTTGGTACAGCAACAAATCCCCTTAACTGTCTGCCCTTTGTCTAATGTTAATTTGAGGGTCTTTCCTGACATAAAATTCCATAATATTAAAAAATTGCTTGAGTTGGGTTTATGTGTTACTATTAATTCGGACGACCCCGCTTACTTCGGGGGATATATTAACGAAAATTATCTCGCTGTTCAAGATGCTTTGCATTTCACTAATTCTCAACTGATACAGTTGGCGAAAAATTCTTTTATCGCTTCCTTTCTCAGTCAAGCCGAAAAAGATAAGTATTTAGCCGACATCGATAATAATCTATATAATTGTGGTAATTGTGGCGGCGGGTTCCCCTGTTAATTATCTATAGAAGGTTATGTTAACTTTTGTAACGAAAAGTTAAGAAATGTTGCGAACAATTTTTTCTGGAGGGGGCGGTGGTTTTTTGGTGAAGTTTGTGCTATCATTTTAAATAATGGGAATATTTGTTAAATTTTTATTTAAGCAAAAAGTCGATTATTTAAAAGTATGTCAAGATAATATCATTAGTTCTGGGTGCTTGTCAACCTGTTGGCGCTAATTTGTCGGAACAATTTTTTAAAAATTGAATAATAAATCAACACGGGGTGAAGATTAGGCGATCGCATGAATGAATATGGATAAATAGAGTTGTTGAAGGAAGGGGACAAAGAGAATGTTAAAATGGCCAGATGTGGTTATTCTGCGGCGTAGTAGGTGTGTGAAAGTTGTAGCAGTGATGTTGCTGCTAGTGGTGTTAATTAGAAGCATTCCTTATTCAATACCAATTAGGGCGAAAGATATCCGTCAAAATTCGGTATCGATGGAATTTAGCGATCGCCAAGGTTTAGCATTAGGAACAATTCTCAGCCAAGACCAAAGTCATACGGCTGTAGTCCCCTTAAAGGAAGTTTCCCCGTATTTTATCCAAGCCATTATTGCAGCAGAAGATAAGCGATATTATCAACATGGTGCTGTAGATATAATAGCGATCGTGAGGGCGGTCATGGAAGCCATACAAGCCAGAGAGATAGTTAGTGGCGCGTCTACTATTACCATGCAACTAGCGCGAATGTTAGAACCCTCACCCAATACTCTCCCGCACAAAATCAGAGAAATTTGGTTATCTTGGCGACTATTTGCTGGAATGAACCGAGACGAAATTCTAGCAGCTTATATTAACCGTATTCCTATGGGTGGTAACCTGTATGGTGTGGAAGCGGCGGCGCGGACTTATTTTGGTATAGGTGCTTCTGACCTAAGTTTATCGCAAGCGAGTGTATTAGCGGGACTTCCCAACGACCCAACGGATCTAAATCCTTATTTCAATTGGGAGGGACTGAAACAGCGGCAAAAATATGTTTTAGATCGCATGGTAGAAGATGGGTATATAACCCCAGAAAAAAGCGATCGCGCCTATCGAGAAACTCTGAGAATTGCACCTCGCGAACAGGGTATTATCGCCGCGCCTCATTTTTTATTTTGGGTAGCTAGTCAACTGTCAAAGGCAGAAATTACCAGCCCCAAAATACAGACCACCTTAGACCGGACTCTCCAGCAATTTGTAGAAACCCAAGTCCGTCATGTCGTGACGGCTTTAGGGGGTCAAAATGTTAATCATGGGGCGGCTATAGTGATTAATAATCATACGGGGGAAGTTTTAGCGTATGTAGGTTCTCCTGATTATTTTAACTGGCAAAATTTAGGTTCAAATGATGGAGTGCAAGCCTGGCGACAGCCGGGTTCAACCCTGAAACCATTTTTATATCAATTAGCGATCGCCCAAGGAATTATCCGACCGAATACCATACTCCCAGACGTACCCACATATTACCCTATTCCCGGTGCTAAACTGTATGCACCCGTTGATTATAGTGAAACCTTTTTAGGACCTGTGCGGGTACGAATTGCGTTAGGTAATTCCTTAAATATTCCGGCTGTGCGAGTTTTAGAAAAAGTCGGTGTAGGTGAGTTTTTATCACGTTTACATCAACTAGGTTTTACCCACCTTGACCGAGAACCGGAACATTATGGACTTGGGTTAAGTTTAGGTAGTGGCGAGGTGAGTCTTTGGGAATTAGCCCAGGCTTATTTAACTTTTGCGAACCGGGGAAAGTTCACGCCACTGGTGACTACAATTATACCAGAAATTGCGCCCCCGTGTAAACAGAAATGTATGCAAATAGACACAGCCACCAGTTGGGAATTAATTGTAAATATGCTGGCGGACTCCCATGCTAGGGCTACAGCCTTTGGAGTTGATTCCGTGTTAAATTTACCCTTTCCGGTAGCCGTAAAAACAGGGACTTCTTCTGATTATCGAGATACTTGGACGGTGGGATTTACTACTGATTACACCGTCGCAACTTGGGTGGGAAATTTCGACTCTCAGCCGATGCAAAATATTTCGGGTGTCATGGGGGCTGCGCCGTTATGGAATCAGATTATGATGTATCTTCATAGAAACAAAAAACCGGATAATTTCCCGCCGCCAGAGGGATTATTTGAATTGCCGATTTGTAGCCATACGGGATGGAAACCCACTGATGATTGTGGCTCAGGGATTGTGTTAGAATATTTCTATCCAGAGGATATTAAGGATTATGATAACCTGTCTGTGACGGGGGAGTTACCCGCCGCATATAATGAGTGGTTATCGCAACAGGAATCGCCTCATTTAAGTTCAGGAAAACTGAGGATTGTTTTACCTCAAAATAATGATTATTTCCTGGTCACTGCGGGTCATGATTCGCCCCTAGAGTTGAAAGTTGCGGGAGTTGACAATCAAGAAATCCAATGGTTTATTAATGATAATAAGATAGCCACAACCACCAGCAAATCAATATTTTGGCAGCCAGAAATCGGAGATTTTACCCTGAAAGTAGTCACCCGTGAAAATATGAGCGATCGCATTAATTTTCAAGTGAGGGAAGCCGAAGTCAAACCGTATCGGCGGGGTTTTTCCATAGGTGAAGATTGACAGGGGCTGCGGGACAGACCCCAAACCGAAGCCAGCCGAGGGAATGTAAAGTTTAATTACAACTTTTGTGAAAATATTGAGAAATGTTCCAAAACCTCATCTTAGCCTTAGCCTAGAATTTTATAAGTCACGAGATTAACTGAGATGGAAAAGTTAAAGAAATACCGGATCAACTGTACCCTTACCTATGGCGACATTTACGGTCAAATCATGATTTGGCTGATCGTCATTTTCATCGCCCTAGCCTCCTCCCTAGCCTTGTGGAGTAGTTCTCAGCAAATTTTTGCCCTCACCATGCTAGGACTGATTGTAGTGCTATCGCTGCCGTTTCTGCTGTTTGCCTTCGTTACCACCTTGTTAAACCATATCGAAGTCATGCCCACAGACATCAACTCAGAAACAGCAACAGATCAGGAAATTAAGGGATCTGAACAGCCAGCGCAAGCTACCAGTTAAGACACCATAGCAGTCAGTCAACCCTAAAGACTTCCTTGCCTTTTGGCAGGGAGGTTTTTTTTTGTTTAACTATGGAATATGTGCAAATATCGAACAAACTAGAGAACTATGCTAGAACATGATGTAATTATCGTTGGTGGTGGTTTAGCGGGAAGTCGCGCGGCCGTTGAGATAGCCCGGACTGACCCCAGCCTAAATATTGCTGTTATAGCTAAAACGCACCCCATTAGGTCTCACTCTGTAGCAGCCCAAGGAGGTATCGCGGCGACTCTCAATAATGTTGACCCTGAAGATACCTGGGAAGCCCACGCCTTTGATACGGTGAAAGGGTCAGACTACCTAGCAGACCAAGACGCTGTGGAAATTCTGGCGAAAGAGGCCCCAGATGTAATTATTGACCTGGAACACATGGGGGTTTTGTTTTCGCGCCTCCCGGACGGTCGTATCGCCCAACGGGCTTTTGGAGGTCATACCCACCGCCGCACTTGCTACGCGGCTGATAAAACTGGACACGCTATCCTCCACGAGTTAGTTAATAACCTGCGTCGCTACGGTGTGCATATCTATGATGAGTGGTATGTAATGCGCCTGATTCTGGAAGAAGGGGAAGCGAAAGGTGTGGTGATGTATAATATCCTCGATGGTACTATCCAAGTGGCTAGGGCTAAAGCGGTGATGTTCGCTACGGGTGGCTATGGTCGGGCTTTTAACACTACTTCTAATGATTTTGCCTCTACGGGGGATGGCTTGGCTATGTCGGCTTTGGCGGGGATACCGTTACAGGATATGGAGTTTGTCCAGTTTCACCCGACAGGCCTTTATCCGGTGGGTGTGTTAATTTCTGAGGCGGTACGCGGTGAAGGGGCTTATTTGATTAATAGTGAGGGCGATCGCTTTATGAAAAATTACGCCCCCGGTAAAATGGAGTTAGCCCCCCGTGATATTACTTCTAGGGCAATTACGTTAGAAATTCGTGCCGGACGGGGTATTAATCGTGATGGCACTGCGGGCGGCCCGTTTGTGTATCTGGACTTGCGACACATGGGGCGGGAAAAAATTATGAGTCGCATTCCTTTCTGTTGGGAAGAAGCCCATCGTTTGGTGGGGGTTGATGCGGTGGTTGAACCTATGCCTGTGCGTCCTACGGTTCACTATTCTATGGGGGGTATTCCCACTAATACTGATGGTCGGGTTCTCGCTAGTGCTGATAGTTTGGTAGATGGGTTATTTGCTGCGGGTGAGGCGGCTTGTGTGTCTGTCCATGGGGCTAACCGTTTGGGTAGTAATTCTCTGTTGGAGTGTGTGGTTTATGGGAAGCGGACGGGGGCGGCGATCGCACAATTTGTACAAAACCGTAAATTGCCAAATGTCAACGAGTCGCACTACCTCCAAGAAGCTAAAAATCAGGTACAGGAATTACTGGATAAGTCCGGGGACTGTCGCATTGGTCAACTTCGACAAGAATTTCAGGATGCTATGACTTTGCATTGTGGAGTTTTTCGCACTGAAGATGTCATGCAGGAGGGCTTAAATCAGCTTCAGATATGCCGTGAACGTTACCAAAATATTTATTTGGATGACCGGGGTAAATTGTGGAATACAGAAGTTATTGAAGCCTTGGAATTACGGAATATTATGATTGTGGGTGAGATGATTTTGACTTCTGCCCTCAACCGTCGCGAGAGTCGGGGCGCTCACAGTCGCGAGGATTATACTACCCGCGATGACCAGAATTTCCTCAAGCATACTCTTGCTTACTATTCCCAGGCTGGCATTGATTTGGCTTATCGTCCTGTGGCTATTACTATGTTTGAACCCCAGGAACGCAAGTATTAAATCACTCAAATTATCATCTCCCCTGTGACCAAAGAAGACTTTTACAGGGGAGAAAATTTAATTGATAATTCAAGATATCGGTCAGGGAAAGGCGATCGCCTACGGGGTTCCGGTATACCTCGCCTCCCACGGAAAAGATTAATACACCCGCCACTGTGAACACAAGCTGACTTCCCAGAAACCGGGTTTCTGAAATCTTGACATTTGGGATGGGATAGTGGAAAGTGAGTGATTGGTGATGATTTCGGGTAAACAGTTCCCGGTGAAGAATGTGCTTAACCAATTATTATGTCTGAAGAAAACTTAGAAGAAACCGCCGAAGAAACCGCCGAAGAAACCGCCGAAGAAACCGCCGAAGAAACGGCAAAGGGATTTGGGCAGAGTGATGGTAATTCCCAAATCCGGTTTAAACGGGAGGGTGAGAATTTACTGCTGATTTTACCAGAGGAAGGCGATCGCTCTGAGAACTCCAACAGTAGTAGTTGGGGGGATTTGTTGCAGGTGATGAAACATCGGATCACAGGGGAGGAACATAGCTGGGAAGAGGGGCTAGAAGTGCATCTGGTCAGCCCAAATAGGCTGTTAGATAGTCGTCAATTGCAGGATATTAGAGATATCCTGACATCGGCGAAATTAGAGCTAAAGCGGGTAAGAACAGGTAGGGCGCAAACAGCGGTAGCGGCGGCGACGGCGGGATATTCAGTCGATCGCGAATCGGATCGCGACCATTTAAACCAAAAGGAAAGGGAAAGGACTACCGTAGAGGCTGAACCCCTATACTTAAAGATGACTTTGCGATCGGGGGTAGAAATACGTCATCCGGGGACGGTGGTAGTTTTGGGAGATGTTAACCCAGGTAGTTCCATAGTTGCTAATGGGGATATAATCATTTGGGGTCGTTTGCGGGGAACCGTCCATGCTGGGGCTAACGGAAACCTGCAAACCATGATTATGGCCTTGCAAATGGAACCGATGCTGATCCGCATAGGGGATCAGGTGGCGCGGGGTCCAGAAAACCCGCCGGAGGAATTTTACCCGGAAGTAGCTTATATGACGGCGAAAGGCATCCGTATTAGCCGGGCTACGGAAATGGGGCGAGTGAAACTCTGGCAAATCAGCAAAGCCCCTAGTGATGACAGCCTGTAATACTATTGCTGTTGGATATGGCTAGGGAATCTGCTATCATCCGATCGCATTTATTGCCCATGTAGCGATCGTTAATATTAATAACTGTTAACCAACTAAGAACCCCCATGAGTCGCATTATAGTTGTAACCTCTGGAAAGGGAGGAGTCGGAAAAACTACCTCTACAGCCAATCTTGGCATGGCTCTCGCCCAACGAGGACACTCAGTTGTGGTGATTGATGCTGACTTTGGTTTGAGAAATTTAGACTTGCTGCTGGGACTGGAAAACCGCATTGTATATACGGCGGTGGAAGTCCTATCAGGGGAGTGTCGTCTGGAACAGGCTTTAGTGAAAGACAAGCGCCAACCCCGGTTAGTATTGTTACCAGCGGCTCAAAATCGGATGAAGGATGCGGTAACGCCGGAACAAATGAAGGAGTTGATCAGCCAGTTGAGTCCGAAATATGAGTATATTTTGATTGACTGTCCGGCGGGTATTGAACAAGGTTTCCAAAATGCGATCGCCGCGGCGAGTGAGGCTATTGTGGTAACGACACCGGAAATATCAGCCGTGCGAGATGGCGATCGTGTGATTGGCTTATTGGAGGCGAATGGTATCAAGCGGATACGGCTGCTGATCAACCGGATTAAACCGGGGATGGTAAAAGCTAATGATATGATGTCGGTTCAGGATGTCGAGGAAATTCTAGCCATTCCACTGGTGGGCGTAGTTCCCGATGATGAACAGGTAATTGTTTCGACTAACAAGGGTGAACCTTTGGTATTAACGGAAACTATTTCTCCGGCGGTGACAGCCTTTAATAATATTGCCCGCCGCCTAGAGGGGGAAAAAGTGCCGTTTATGGAGTTAGACCCAGCGCCTCCTGGTTTTTTTGCGCGACTGCGTAGGCTGTTGTCGTCTAAGATTATGTAGTAACCCTTTGAATAACTCATCGCCGGGGCGGTAGGGGTCTGGGGGCTTTCTCAAGAGGTGACTAGGGACGTGCGGAGTATTGGATCATCGAGGTATTTATCGCCCAGGTGTAGGTTTTGATCCACTGTTCGATAATGTAGCAACAGCAATGAAAATTAATGAATTTATCGACAAATTTTTGAACCGCAAGAGGCCTAACAGTCGTGATGCGGTCAAACAACGGTTAAAATTAGTTCTCGCCCACGATCGCGCTGATTTATCTCCCGAAGTTGTAGAAGCTATGCGGCGGGAGATTTTGGAGGTGGTATCTAGGTATGTGGAAATTGATACAGATGACTCAGAATTTGGGTTAGAAAGCGACCAAAGATCGACTATTTTGATAGCTAACCTTCCGATCAGACGAGTGAGAAAAACCGTCGCGCCGGACTCCTAAACTGGCACTCCCAGGAGAACTGCTTTTTTGTGTTGTCAAACCGACCCGGAGTGGGAGGCTTTAGTCAACCGGCGGCGCGTGCAGCAGATTAAGGAAAAAGTGGTATATTATCTGCCAACATTAGACATCTAGCCTATTATGAAACCGGGTTTCTTTGAGAAACCGGGTTTCTGGGAGTTCGTTGGGAGGAGAGGTATTCGCAGAACCCGACCCTACAATTATTAATTATTAATTATTAATTCTCAAAGCGATCGCTTGCCATTACAAAATAGTTAAATAAGTTTCCATTGAGTCTTTGGTAGCGTTAGTTGGGGGTAAATTTCTGCCTCCAATTAACCATCTCTATTGCCAACGTAACGCACCTTTTTGGCTAAATATTGGTGCGTTACGGCGGATTGGTAAATTTTCGTAAAAATCTCAAGTTGGTCGCCGCCTAACGCTACAATAAAGAAACTCACTTTTTGGCTCAATATTGGTGCGTTACGGCGGATGGCTAAATTTTCGTAAAAATCTCAAGTTGGTCGCCGCCTAACGCACCCTACAATAAAGAAACTCACTTTTTGGCTCAATATTGGTGCGTTACGGCGGATTGCTAAATTTTGGTAAAAATCTCAAGTTGGTCGCCGCCTAACGCTACAATAAAGAAACTCACTTTTTGGCTCAATATTGGTGCGTTACGGCGGATGGCTAAATTTTCGTAAAAATCTCAAGTTGGTCGCCGCCTAACGCACCCTACAATAAAGAAACTCACTTTTTGGCTCAATATTGGTGCGTTACGGCGGATTGCTAAATTTTGGTAAAAATCTCAAGTTGGTCGCCGCCTAACGCACCCTACAATAAAGAAACTCACTTTTTGGCTCAATATTGGTGCGTTACGGCGGATGGCTAAATTTTGGTAAAAATCTCAAGTTGGTCGCCGCCTAACGCACCCTACAATCAAGTAAAATTTCTCAGTAAGTCTTTGGTAGGGTGCGTTAGTTGGGGGTAAATTTCTGCCTCCAATTAACCATCTCTATTGCCAACGTAACGCACCTTTTTGGCTAAATAAATATTGGTGCGTTACGGCGGATTGGTAAATTTTCGTAAAAATCTCAAGTTGGTCGCCGCCTAACGCTACAATAAAGAAACTCACTTTTTGGCTCAATATTGGTGCGTTACGGCGGATTGCTAAATTTTGGTAAAAATCTCAAGTTGGTCGCCGCCTAACGCACCCTACAATAAAGAAACTCACTTTTTGGCTCAATATTGGTGCGTTACGGCGGATTGCTAAATTTTGGTAAAAATCTCAAGTTGGTCGCCGCCTAACGCACCCTACAATCAAGTAAAATTTCTCAGTAAGTCTTTGGTAGGGTGCGTTAGTTGGGGGTAAATTTCTGCCTCCAATTAACCATCTCTATTGCCAACGTAACGCACCTTTTTGGCTAAATATTGGTGCGTTACGGCGGATGGCTAAATTTTCGTAAAAATCTCAAGTTGGTCGCCGCCTAACGCACCCTACAATAAAGAAACTCACTTTTTGGCTAAATATTGGTGCGTTACGGCGGATGGCTAAATTTTCGTAAAAATCTCAAGTTGGTCGCCGCCTAACGCACCCTACAATCAAGAAACTCACTTTTTGGCTAAATATTGGTGCGTTACGGCGGATGGCTAAATTTTCGTAAAAATCTCAAGTTGGTCGCCGCCTAACGCACCCTACAATCAAGTAAAATTTCTCAGTAAGTCTTTGGTAGGGTGCGTTAGTTGGGGGTAAATTTCTGCCTCCAATTAACCATCTCTATTGCCAACGTAACGCACCTTTTTGGCTAAATAAATATTGGTGCGTTACGGCGGATTGGTAAATTTTCGTAAAAATCTCAAGTTGGTCGCCGCCTAACGCTACAATAAAGAAACTCACTTTTTGGCTCAATATTGGTGCGTTACGGCGGATGGCTAAATTTTGGTAAAAATCTCAAGTTGGTCGCCGCCTAACGCACCCTACAATAAAGTATAATTTCTCAGTAAGTCTTTGGTAGGGTGCGTTAGTTGGGGGTAAATTTCTGCCTCCAATTAACCATCTCTATTGCCAACGTAACGCACCTTTTTGGCTAAATAAATATTGGTGCGTTACGGCGGATTGGTAAATTTTCGTAAAAATCTCAAGTTGGTCGCCGCCTAACGCACCCTACAATAAAGAAACTCACTTTTTGGCTCAATATTGGTGCGTTACGGCGGATGGCTAAATTTTGGTAAAAATCTCAAGTTGGTCGCCGCCTAACGCTACAATAAAGAAACTCACTTTTTGGCTCAATATTGGTGCGTTACGGCGGATTTCTAAATTTTGGTAAAAATCTCAAGTTGGTCGCCGCCTAACGCACCCTACAATCAAGAAACTGGCATCGGAATTTGGAGAATACCATCGGTTCCCACATGACAATTTAGCTTAATTTTTTCCATCTATTTTGCTCCAGAAAAACCTATTATATTTTATCTAAAATTAGTCTAAATTTACCAGTATATTGATAATTAATCTTACAACCAAACAAACCGGGTTTCTATCAGCATGAAGGTTGGGTGACAGAGATGGTCGTCAATTACCCGGTTTCTGGATAGAGGCGATCGCCTCATCCTAGGTACTGTCTCAATACAGGTGACATCCGATAAAGGCGATCGGTTTTTTCCAGCCAACAACGACGGCTAAGAGATTGTAAGGTATTGAGTAAATCTGCAGATGGCATCGGGGCAATTTCTAAGAGTTTGACTAGGGCGATCGCCTCATCTTCTTTAGCTAAAAGCGATAAAAGTTGCTTTTCTGGTTCCGATAGGTAAGCCAACGGTTGCTGTAAAATATCTTGCAAATCTTGAGGCAATAAAAAAGGCTGATTTGCTAACAATTCACTCACGGTTAAGCCTAATTCAACCATGAAATTAGCCACAGTTTTTAACCATAACGGGTTGCCTTGATAATAGTCAATAAATCGGGAGCCATTTGCTTCGGGTTCTAATCCTTGTTGGGCGATAATTTGGTGAGCGGATGCAGTGTCTAACCCCCTCAAGATTAAGTTATGGGTATTTGGGTGTTTAATTTGAGCAATTTCTCGCGGGTATTCCCAACCCATCAGGATAAAACAACTTTGATGCGATCGCTCTTTAATTTGTTTAAATAAACTGCGATAATCCTCAGATTTTGGTTGATAGTGACCAGCCAATTCACCCCGCCCAAACAGGTAATTGATATCATCTAAAATAATTAAACAGCGATGATTTTGTAAATATTTCATCAGGGGTAGCCGTGAAGTTTGATTATCCCCCTCGGTAAAAATTTCGGTTAAATTATTTTGCAATTGGGCGACAGTGGGGCAAGTTTCCAGACTACGCCAAATCACATATTCAAATTCATGTTTAATTTCTTCTACCAGTTTGATACCCAGGGCGGTTTTTCCCATCCCTATCATGCCAGTAATAGTTAAAAGTTGTGCTTTTTCTGTGAGGATTAATGTTTTGAGGAGTTCCAGTTCAGCAGTACGATTATAGAAGTTACCTAACTTAGGCATTTCACTTAAATCGTGATGAAAAGTTGGGCTTTGTTGGGGGTTAGATGTTACTTGATTTTCCGGGTTTTGGTTGGGTATATCTGGTGGTTGTCTGGCTTGTCCACAAAAGTTAATGCTGTTAATTTGGACAGATTCTCTTTGTGCAATATTTGAAACTATCGAAAATTGCAATCTCTCCATTGTCGAGCGAAAATTGGATTTCTTAACCTCTTCCCCCAACTCCTCTGAAAGAGTCTGCCATAATTTCGCTCCAACATCCCGAACATAACTCTCGTTACAGTGCTTTTCCTGGGCAATTTCGCTGTATTTCTTGCCTTGCAGAGTTCCCCGTGCGATCGCCTGTTGCAAGTCATCAAGGTGTTGCCCAGTCTTAGCAAACACCAGAGCGTCAGCCATTTTTAGCACTTCATCAACATTCATGGAGTCGGGTAGATTTTGTGATTTTCCATATTATAGCCAACATTTACCAGCATTTTACCACAAATTATTGCATTTTACCACATTTTTGACGAGGTGGAGTTGGAGTTGCCAACAAAATTGCCAACAAAATTATATTTTTTCCAAACCCAGTCATAACAAGTCGTTGCTATGATCAATATAAATCAACTGTTATCGATTTATTAAGGTTAACTACATGGAGCAAGCTCTAGAGAAGCACACAGAGCAACCTGCACCTTTTAGGCTCTACAATAGCAAGCAGAGCCTAACCATAAAAATCCTTAAAGAAGGCGATCAAGTTTTGAATGTCTCATACATTGGCGATAAAATCCATATAGCGGTGCGCCAAAAAAATGAGGAAGTTTTAAGTTACGTCGTCTTTCTTGATGAGGGTGGACAGCCTAGATTGTCTAAAAATTCAGCGATTACTATCACTTATGGAGATGATGAAATTGAAGCATTGGTCGTCGATCCTAATAGGCTCGACAATAACCAAAAGAGCCTAATCATAAAAATCCTTAAACAAGGCGATCAAGTTTTGAATGTCTCATACATTGGCGATAAAATCCATATAGCGGTGCGCCAAAAAAATGAGGAAGTTTTAAGTTACGTCGCCTCTTATGATGAGAGTGGACAGCCTAGATTGTCTAAAAATCCAGCAATTACTATCACTTATGGAGATGGCGAAGTTGAAGCCTTGGCCGTCGATCCTAATAGTGGACAGGAAATTTTGTCTATAACGAATTAATGAGGTAAATAGTGGGTAAGAAGTCTCTGAAAATTACTGTCAATAATTTGGATGATGATAACTACGCGGATGTTGCTCATAAGATAGTTAAGGCAGTCAAGTCCGAAGCTCCCAATAGTGATGTTTCTATTCTAGGGGCCAGTCCAGAAGTGTTTGAAGCTTCCTCTAAGAAGAAAATAAAAGGTGAGTAATGTGGCTCTTAAAAAACGACCCAACGAACACAAAAAAGCACAAAAATTAGTTAAGCAGCGGGATGGGAACGAATGTGAAATTTGCGGTAAAATCGAAGAAATCGCACATGGACATCATGTTATTGCTTACAGTGATGGTGGGCCAGCGGATTTAAAAAATATGATGACGCTTTGCCCAGACTGTCACAGAGCTTATCACAATGGTGAAATAAAAGTAGATATTTGGCGATTTTAATTAAAACGTCAAATTTTTGTGTAGTAGTTTAATTGAACGTGATAGTGTGCGTTATGCGGATAAAAATTTATGGATATAATCGGTAATTTATAGATTCACTTTAACGCACCTTTGTTGCTAAATATTGGTGCGTTACGGCGGATTGGTAAATTTTCGTAAAAATCTCAAGTTGGTCGCCGCCTAACGCACCCTACAATAAAGAAACCGGGTTTCTGTGAGCATTTTGGTTGGGTGACAGAGATTTGGTGTCAATTACCCGGTTTCTGAATTAAGTTTACCGCTGATGCTATAATCAAATAATCATATCTATAACAATCGATAACTAAGATGTCGCCCGCTAAAGAAATCTCAATTTCCTTACCAACATCCCTAGTACAATTTATTGAGAACTATAAAACCGCCAAAGGATGTCAATCCCCTGACCAAGTGATTCAATTAGCTTTAGAATTATTGAGAAATCAAGAACTAGAATCCGCTTACAGAGAAGCATCTAGTGAAATTGATTCCGCTTGGGATATTACAATTGCCGATGGATTAACCGATGAAACGTGGTGAAATTTACTATGCTAATCTCAGTCCGGCGGTTGGATCGGAAATGGATAAACGCCGCCCCGTGCTTATAGTAAGTAACGATGCAAATAACCGCGCAGCGGATACAGTGACAATTCTACCCATTACCTCTAATGTGACTCGCGTTTACCCTTTTGAAGTGTTAATCAATCCAGAGGATAGCGGTTTATCCAAGCCTTCCAAGGTGCAAGCGCAGCAGGTGCGAACTATTTCTAAACAAAGGATCGGTGGGGATGCCGTGGGTTTTTTGAGTCAGGAAGTTATGCAAATAGTAGAGACTGCCCTCAAACTCCACTTCAAGCTAGATTAAATTTCCTCACGATCGCCATTGATTCATTCACCTTTATTTGTGGTTAAAAAAGCGCGATTCCCGTCTCTGGATCCGCTGCGCGGAATCGCGCCTCAAGCAACTAAGCAAAAAAACCGGGTTTCTATGAGTATTTTGGTTGGGTGGCTTTCGATGGTCGTAAATTACCCGGTTTCTGAAGCCCTCTACCAACCCCAAAACGGCGATCGCTTGCCATTACAAAATAGTTAAATAAGTGTCCATTGAGTCTTTGGTAGCGTTAGTTGGGGGTAAATTTCTGCCTCCAATTAACCATCTCTATTGCCAACGTAACGCACCTTTTTGGCTAAATATTGGTGCGTTACGGCGGATTGCTAAATTTTCGTAACAATCTCAAGTTGGTCGCCGCCTAACGCTACAATAAAGAAACTCACTTTTTGGCTAAATATTGGTGCGTTACGGCGGATTGCTAAATTCTCGTAAAAATCTCAAGTTGGTCGCCGCCTAACGCACCCTACAATAAAGAAACTCAAGTTGGTCGCCGCCTAACGCTACAATAAAGAAACTCACTTTTTGGCTAAATATTGGTGCGTTACGGCGGATTGCTAAATTTTCGTAAAAATCTCAAGTTGGTCGCCGCCTAACGCACCCTACAATCAAGTAAAATTTCTCAGTAAGTCTTTGGTAGGGTGCGTTAGTTGGGGGTAAATTTCTGCCTCCAATTAACCATCTCTATTGCCAACGTAACGCACCTTTTTGGCTAAATATTGGTGCGTTACGGCAGATTGCTAAATTTTCGTAAAAATCTCAAGTTGGTCGCCGCCTAACGCACCCTACAATCAAGTAAAATTTCTCAGTAAGTCTTTGGTAGGGTGCGTTAGTTGGGGGTAAATTTCTGCCTCCAATTAACCATCTCTATTGCCAACGTAACGCACCTTTTTGGCTAAATATTGGTGCGTTACGGCGGATTGCTAAATTTTCGTAAAAATCTCAAGTTGGTCACCGCCTAACGCACCCTACAATAAAGAAACTGCCTCATTAACAGTAAGATTATTTTCAGAGGCAATATTTTCAATTAGATAGTATAATTCATCAGGCAAGTTTTCAATTTGCAGTGTAACCATTGCCATCACACAATAAATTGATTGAGCGATATTACCAGTTTAACTTAATAACTGCCAGAAAATCAACCCAATCCACCTGATTTAGGGGAGTTCGTGAGGAGGAGAGGTATTCGCAGAACCCGACCCTACAATTATTAATTATTAATTATTAATTCTCAAAGCGATCGCTTTCAATTACAAAATAGTTAAATAAGTGTCCATTGAGGTTTCGGGTAATAGCTTTAATTGCTGATTTGTCAAATCCAGTTCGATTCCTAATGCTTCCAAAGGCAAAACCCCCAAAAGCGGGTCGCGTCCTCCAGGTAATTCTAAGCATTCAAAAGTTCCTTCTCTACCCAATAGGGAAATACTAGCGTCTCGGAAAACTCTGGCTTTACTGAATCCGTTAGCCGTGGCTACATCAACTTCTTTTAGTAATTCTAAACCTAATTGGGCGATCGCATTGGAAGGAAGGCATAATGTCGTAGCTCCTGTATCCACCAGAACATTATTTAAAGTTAGCGATCGCACTTGTTCGACTGGAATCAAACCTTGTCTGGCATTGGCTTGGTCGATCCGGTTCGTTATGGTTAAAGTCGTGATAATTCGGCCCATGGTCTTTTCGGTGGGATTTGACATGATTGTACCTCCTGCTACTCTACCTCAATTATGACTAAAATTTGAGCAGAGGTGGGATTTCCAAAGCCATGGAGTCTCATGATCACCTTCAACTCAGAAACCGGGTTTTTGCCACTTTCATCACCAGTTTAGCACAAGAAAGCCAACCCAGCACAGACACAAACGGGGTTGCTCATGTAAAATTATTAATTAGTTAGCGGGATCAGAAACCGGGTTTCTGGAAATCGGCTTTTTGGGGGGAGTTATATTACCTACTATAAAATTATCAATTATTAATGATTAATTTTATCGACTTTTAGATTCCGGCTTGGGAAAACTGTAGTCAGTACGATCGCCAGTCGGGATTTTTCGCCAGCGCACTCATTCGCCGGGTCGCCGCCGGGTTGGGTCTCCTGTTGCATAATCATGGAAAAATGCGATCGATTATGGGTTGTCAGTTTCACCCGGGGGACTTGGAGCCTATTCAAACATCCTCCGGGCGGCCGGGTTTCACTTCCAAAAAGAGGGCGATCGCCTTTGGACTCTCTTATCGGACAATGGCCACAATCGCCGGGTCACTTTTCCCCGGAAGCCTTCGAGGATGACCCCGACCTAGCATTGATGACCTGGGGCGACCCCCCTCTGTCACCTTCTCCTAGAAACCTTTAGGGCGACCCTCCCAAAAAAAGCCCCCAGGGGTTGACAACCACCCAGAGTTAATGCTAATATCTTGACATATTGTTTAATAATGGAATATTTGCTAAAATCCAAAAAACGGCAATATTTCGATTATATCAAATAATAGCACGGTGAAAGACAAAAAGCAAGCCCGCCCACTGACCAAAAAAATGGGGGTGGTAAGGAAGGATAGTTTTTGGGGACGGTATCAATTTTATCAGCTAAGTTGTTCTTGATGTCTCCATAGAGTGATACCCTAAGAAATGGCAATATTAAATTCTTCTAAAGCTTGCCGAAACATCGGATTAGCGAAATAAGGAAATAGGCGAAAGCATGGTCAGCACCGCAGAAAAAACAAAAATCGGCTACATTACCCAAGTAATTGGTCCAGTTGTAGATATTAAGTTCCCTGATGGCAAACTGCCGGAAATCTACAACGCTCTGAAAATCTCTGGCAAAAACGAAGCCGGCCAAGAGATTTCCGTGGTCTGTGAAGTTCAGCAACTTCTTGGGGATAACCAAGTGCGATCGGTTGCCATGAGTGGTACAGATGGCTTGGTTCGGGGTATGGAAGCCACAGACACAGGGAGAGCGATTCAGGTTCCGGTGGGTTCTGGAACTCTAGGTCGTATCTTTAACGTGGTGGGCGAACCCATTGATAACCTGGGTCCGGTTCCCAATGATGAAACTTCTTCTATCCACCGCCCCGCACCCGCTTTTGTAGATTTGGAGACTAGCCCATCGGTCTTTGAAACAGGCATTAAAGTGGTAGACCTGTTGGCTCCCTATCGTCGTGGAGGCAAAATCGGCCTATTTGGGGGGGCTGGTGTTGGTAAAACTGTAATTATTATGGAGTTGATCAACAACATCGCTAAGGCTCACGGGGGTGTTTCCGTGTTTGGTGGTGTGGGAGAACGTACCCGCGAAGGGAATGACCTCTACAACGAAATGATCGAGTCCGGCGTAATTAACAAAGAAGATCTGGGTCAGTCTAAGGTGGCTCTGGTTTATGGACAAATGAATGAACCCCCCGGAGCGCGGATGCGGGTGGCTCTGTCGGCTCTGACAATGGCTGAATACTTCCGTGATGTCAGTAAACAAGACGTTCTATTATTTATTGACAATATCTTCCGGTTTGTACAAGCGGGTTCGGAAGTGTCTGCTCTCCTGGGACGGATGCCTTCTGCTGTGGGATATCAGCCCACGTTGGGGACGGAAATGGGTGAGCTGCAAGAACGGATTACTTCTACGAAAGAAGGCTCGATTACCTCTATTCAAGCGGTATATGTTCCGGCTGATGACTTGACCGACCCGGCTCCGGCTACTACTTTCGCTCACTTGGACGCGACCACTGTATTGTCTCGTTCTTTGGCATCTAAGGGTATTTATCCGGCGGTTGACCCCCTCGATTCCAGTTCCACTATGTTACAGCCTAGTGTGGTCGGGGAAGAACACTACCAGACCGCTCGTGCTGTACAGTCTACTTTGCAGCGCTATAAAGAACTGCAAGATATTATCGCGATTCTGGGTCTTGATGAACTTTCTGAGGAAGACCGCCTGGTTGTGGCTCGGGCTCGGAAAATTGAACGGTTCCTATCTCAGCCTTTCTTTGTGGCTGAGGTGTTTACTGGTTCTCCGGGTCAATATGTGCCCCTGGAAAAAACTATTAAGGGCTTCCAGATGATTCTCAATGGAGAACTTGACGATATGCCAGAACAAGCCTTCTATATGGTCGGTGATATCGATATGGCGATCGCTAAATGGGAAAAAATGAAGGCTGAGAATAAATAACTCGGTCTGATTAACCTGCAAAGGTGTAGTTAGAGAATCAGAGTCAGAGGAGATAATCCGCCTGATTCTGATTCTTGAGTGCAAAAAAGGCGCTTCAATTGTGGATTTTACTATTAATAACTGAAAATGACATTAACTGTGCGTGTTATAGCCCCTGACCAAACGGTTTGGGATGATACGGCTCAAGAGGTGATTCTCCCAAGCACTACCGGTCAGCTTGGTATTCTTAGTGATCACGCTCCCCTACTAACGGCTTTAGATCCGGGAGTTATGAGAGTGAGAGCTAAAAATGAATGGGTGACTATTGCCCTCATGGAAGGGTTTGCCGAAGTTCAAAATAATGAAATAACTGTTCTGGTCAATGGTGCCGAGAAAGGTGCAAATATTGATGTGGGGACAGCCCGCGAAGCCTATAATCAAGCTCAAGCAGCCGTAGAAGCTGCTAACGCTGGTGGGAATGTGCAGGAGCAAATGAAAGCGAAGCAAGGGTTAAAGCGTGCCAGAGCCCGTCTACAGGCGGCGGGTGACAAGGCAATGGAATAACCAGTTTCTGGTGAAATCAACCACCAAGATCAAAGAGACAAGGCGTGCTTATAGACAGGGCGTGCCTTGTCTGTACATTTTTTATCAAAATGTTTAGTGATGGTTTTTCAGACTGCCAATTAGCGTGAACTAACCAACGACACACAACAGTATGATCGCTAATTTCCCATGGACGGGAAATACAACCTGGGAGTTAGGGTTTGCCACCACATCAAATGCGATCGCTACCTCTACAGTATTCAATAGATATCGCCAACAGCGAGGAAAGGTTAGTTGGCAAGGAGTCTAACCGTCCCTAGAGGTTCGGTAAATACCCCTTCATCAAAATGACTAACCACCCACAGTATAGAGATAAGAATCGATCCTGAAGATCTTATTCAAATAAGAACCCCCGGACTAAATTAAAGTTTCCAGGTTTGACCTGTGGTCAGATACTTGGGCAAATCAATAGCGCCTGAGTAAAGCCGATTTTGTAGTTATGATAGGAGCCAAGACACCAATATGGGAAAAGTAGTTGGAATTGACTTAGGAACCACAAACTCTTGTGTAGCGGTAATGGAAGGTGGTAAACCCACTGTAATAGCCAATGCAGAGGGTCTTCGCACCACCCCGTCAGTAGTTGCTTATGCTAAAAATGGCGATCAGCTAGTGGGACAAATCGCCAAGCGCCAAGCGGTCATGAACCCGGACAACACATTCTATTCAGTAAAACGGTTCATTGGTCGTAAGCAGGAAGAAGTTAGTAATGAGTCTACAGAAGTTTCTTACAAGGTTCTCAGAGACAGTAGCGGCAACGTTAAGCTAGACTGTCCCGCACGAGATAGACAATTTGCGCCAGAGGAAATTTCCGCCCAGGTACTACGCAAACTGGTGGAAGATGCTAGTACCTATCTAGGGGAAACGGTAACGGAAGCTGTAATCACTGTTCCGGCTTACTTTAATGACTCTCAACGCCAAGCGACTAAGGATGCTGGTAAAATTGCTGGTGTTGAAGTTAAGCGGATTATCAACGAGCCTACCGCTGCTTCCCTAGCCTATGGGATGGATAAAAAAAGCAATGAGACTATTTTAGTCTTTGACCTTGGGGGTGGTACTTTTGATGTTTCCATCCTAGAAGTGGGTGATGGGGTATTTGAAGTATTGGCTACCTCTGGTGATACTCACCTCGGTGGTGATGACTTTGACAAAAAAATAGTGGACTACCTCGCTGGGGAGTTCATGAAAGCAGAAGGTGTTGATCTGCGTAAGGATAAACAGGCGCTACAACGTCTAACAGAAGCGTCGGAAAAAGCGAAGCAGGAACTATCTAGCGTTACCCAAGCTGAAATTAACTTGCCGTTTATTACGGCGACTAGCGATGGTCCTAAACATTTGGATATGACCCTCACCCGCGCTAAGTTTGAGGAAATCTGCTCTGATTTAATTGACCGCTGTCGCATTCCTGTGGAAAATGCGATCCGGGATGCGAAACTGGATAAGTCTGCTATTAATGAAGTGGTAATGGTAGGAGGTTCTACCCGTATTCCAGCGGTTAAGGAGTTGGTTAAACGGGTTCTGGGTAAGGAACCTAACCAAACGGTGAACCCTGATGAAGTGGTGGCTGTGGGTGCTGCGATTCAAGCGGGTGTTCTGGCTGGTGAGGTTAAGGATATTCTGCTGCTAGATGTTACTCCTCTGTCTCTGGGTGTGGAAACCCTGGGCGGTGTGATGACTAAGATTATTCCCCGTAATACCACTATTCCTACTAAGAAGTCTGAGGTGTTCTCAACAGCAGTTGATGGTCAGACTAATGTGGAAATTCACGTTCTCCAGGGTGAACGGGAAATGTCCAATGATAACAAGAGTTTGGGAACTTTCCGCCTCGATGGGATTCCTCCGGCTCCCCGTGGTGTTCCTCAAATTGAGGTAACTTTTGATATTGATGCCAATGGTATCTTGAATGTTACTGCTAAGGATAAGGGTACTGGTAAGGAACAATCTATCAGCATTACTGGTGCTTCGACTTTACCGGATACGGAAGTTGAACGCATGGTTAAGGAAGCTGAAAAGAATGCAGCCACCGACCGTGAACGCCGTGAACGTATTGACCGTAAGAACCAGGCTGATACTTTGGCTTATCAGGCTGAAAAGCAAATTTCGGAACTGGGTGATAAGGTTCCCGCTGATGATAAGTCTAAGATTGAGGCTATGATTAAGGACCTGCGGGATGCGATCGCTCAGGAAAATGATGATCAGATTAAAACCTTGACTACAGATCTGCAACAGGCGCTATATACTCTCAGCAGTAATCTATATCAGCAAGCTGGTGGCGCTGCGCCGGGTGCTGAGGGGCCTGGACCGGGTGCTGGTCCTACTGATGGTGATGGAGGCGGTTCTGATGATGTAATTGATGCGGACTTCACCGAAGCTAAATAAGTTAGTAAAGGTTGAGTATTGCAGATAATTTGACTCGGATTCTATGATAGAGGGTATTATATTAATATCCCTCTATTTTTTTGGGAATTTGTCGAGGAGGTTCTTTGAAAAAAGCGATCGCACTACGAGAACTCAGACAATTTAGTGATTTTTTAGATCGAGCTATTCGCATTCCCGGAACTTCCCAAGGTATTGGTTTAGATCCTCTCATCGGATTAATTCCTGGTGGTGGTGATTTATGGGGAGCGGTATTAGCTGCATATATTGTGTTTAGGTCTTTGCAATTAGGTGTACCTAAGAAATTATTGCTGATTATGACATACAATATTGTCATAGATACGGTGTTAGGAAGTGTGCCAATATTTGGTGATTTATTTGATGTATTTTGGCAAGCCAATGTTAAAAATGTCGATATATTAGAGTCATATTTAAGTGATTGTGAAGGGGAAGATATAAACAATATTAAAAACTATTCAGCCGGGAATTTTTCGGGTAAAGGTTGCCTGATATTTACGGCGGTGTTATTCGTCACATCAATCATAGTTTTGGCATTAATAATTATTGTGTCTTTCAGCGGTTAAATAATGTGGAATTGCCTATATATATGGGCAGAGATTGGGGGTTAATCCTAATTAAATATCAAAAGGCGATCGCTTGAATCATACTTAACAAAAATTTAACATATAGTAACTGCCAGGATAATTAGGGAGTTGGCTGTTCCCTGTGGTAAGTAAAGACCAGGCACAGCTTACCCCTACTTTTCAGTGTTAAACTTCCTGTAGTATGTATTACCTGTTACCCGATTCAGGTATTATCCAATCAATCACCTGTTTCCCGGACTCCCGGGATTAATTTGAGATTATGGCAAAATCTAAAAAAACCGACAACTCCACATCTGTCAAAATTGACATGAAGGACCCTCAATACTTTTTTAACCGAGAACTGAGTTGGCTAGAATTTAACCGCCGGGTACTAGCGGAAGCATTAGATCCTCGCACGCCACTATTAGAGCGTCTAAAATTCATGGCAATATTTAGTTCCAATTTAGACGAATTTTTTATGGTGAGGGTAGCCGGGTTAAAACGCCAAATGGAAGCCCATGTTAATAAACGTACCCCTGACGGTCGCACTCCCAGACAGCAGCTTACAGAAATTCACGAGAAGTTGCTACCCATGGTATCTGAGCAACATAATGTTTTTGATAAAATTATCAAACCTGAACTAGGACAACATAATATTCACCTCCTGAACTACATTGACTTAAATCAGGAACAGCGGAACTATTTACACGAGTATTTCGAGTCACAAATTTTCCCAGTTCTCACTCCGTTAGCCATTGATAGAAGCCATCCTTTTCCCTACTTATCTAACCTCAGTCTTAATCTAGTGGTGGTGCTAAAAAATCCCGAAACTAACGAAGATCTATTGGCTCGAATTAAAGTCCCGAAACTATTACCTAGATTTATTGCTATTCCCGACCAATTCCAGAAACGGGAAGAGAGCGAAAGTTGTTTTTGGGCGGGAGTTCCAATTGAACAGCTAATTGCTCATAATTTGGAATCTCTATTTCCCGGAATGAATATCCTCGATTACTATCCCTTCCGAATTACCCGGGATGCGGATTTATCGGTTCAGGAGGATGAGGGAGATGATTTATTACTAGCGATTGAACAGGAGTTAAGAAAGCGACGTTTAGGCGGTTCGGTGGTGAGATTAGAAGTAAATACCGCCATGCCTGAGTATATCCGAGATATGTTAATGGAGGAACTAGAAATAGATCCAGAGGATATTTATAGCTTAGATGGACTGCTAGACCTGAAGGATTTGATGTCATTTATAGGCCTTCCTATACCGGAGTTAAAAGATCCTGATTGGACTCCGGCTCTACCCAAATGGTTAGCTGATAGTGATGAAACTACCTGTTCGAGTAATGGGGAACTGGAAAAGGATATTTTTGCAATTATTCGACAGGGTGATGTATTGGTGCATCATCCCTATCAATCTTTTTCAGCGACGGTACAGCAGTTTATTACCCAGGCGGCGGATGATCCGAATGTGTTGGCGATTAAGATGACTTTGTACCGAACTTCTGGGGATTCGCCAATTATTAATGCTCTCATTGCGGCGGCGGAGAATGGTAAACAGGTGGCGGCTTTAGTGGAGTTAAAGGCGCGATTTGATGAGGAAAATAATATTCATTGGGCGCGGAAGTTAGAACAGCGGGGAGTTCATGTGGTTTATGGGGTGGTGGGGTTAAAAACCCATACCAAAATTGTGATGGTTGTGCGCCATGAAGAAGGTCATATCCGCCGTTATGTTCATATTGGTACGGGGAACTATAACCCGAAAACGGCGAAACTTTATACAGATTTGGGGTTGTTTAGTTGTCGGGAAGAGTTGGGAGAGGATTTAACGGATTTGTTTAATTTCTTGACGGGGTATTCTCGCCAACAGTCCTATCGAAAATTGCTGGTTGCGCCTGTGAATATGCGCGATCGCTTTTTGGGTTTAATTCGCCGGGAAATTGACAACTGTAACGCCGGGAAGACGGGGCGAATTGTGGCGAAGATGAATTCTTTAGTAGACCCGGAAATAATTGCTACTCTTTATGAGGCTTCCATGGCGGGAGTAACGATTGATTTAATTGTGCGAGGGATTTGTTGTTTACGTCCGGGGGTGAAAGGAATTAGTGAAAATATCAATGTAATTAGTATTGTGGGGCGATTTCTGGAACACTCTCGGATTTTCTATTTCCACAATCATGGTGAGGAGGAGGTTTATATTGGTTCAGCAGATTGGATGCCGAGAAATTTAAACCGACGAGTAGAGGCGATCGCACCAGTAGAAGATCCGAAAATTGTCAAAGATTTACAGGAAATCCTAGGGATTATGCTATCAGATAATCGTCATGCTTGGGATTTACAGTCTGACGGGATTTATATTCAGCGTCAACCGGCTGATAAGGCTCCTGAACTAAGCGCCCAAACAATTTTTATGGAAACAGCGGAAACGGGGAAATAAAGTCCCATCAAAGTGCGAAAAACCCCACCGTTTATAGGTGGGGTAAATTTTCCTAACTGTTAGGAAATCAACCTCTAATTCCCCCTGTTATAAAGGGAGAATTAAGGAGACTGAATTAGTCTAGGTCAGGCATAGCGAGAACTGGCTCAGTCTCGCGATCAATTCCTTTTTCAAAGCCAGCCACAGCAGCGCGGGCGCGACCTGCGTGCCACAAGTGACCAACCAGGAAGAAGAAAGCGAGAATAAAGTGAGAAGCAGCCAGCCAAGCACGGGGGTTAACGTAGTTGAACCCTTGAGCTTCAGTAATGATACCGCCTACGGAGTTGATAGAACCGTTAGGAGCATGGGTCATGTACTCAGCAGCGCGACGTACTTGCCAAGGCTGAATGTCATTTTTGAGCTTGTTCAGGTCAAGGCCGTTAGGTCCACGCAGAGGCTCAAGCCAGGGGCCTTTGAAGTCCCAGAAACGCATAGTTTCACCACCGAAGATGATTTCACCAGTGGGGGAGCGCATCAGGTATTTACCCAGACCAGTGGGGCCTTGGGCGGAACCGATGTTAGCACCGAGTTTTTGGTCACGAACTAGGAACACAAAGGACTGAGCTTGGGATGCTTCAGCGTTAGTGGGGCCATAGAATTCGCTGGGATAAGCGGTGTTGTTAAACCAGACGAAAGCAGAGGCAATGAAAGCCATCAGAGACAAAGCACCGAGGCTGTAGGATAGATAGGCTTCTCCAGACCAGATGAAGGCACGACGAGCCCAACCAAAGGGCTTAGTCAAAATGTGCCAAACACCACCAGCGATGCAGATCAGACCGATCCAGATATGACCGCCGATGATATCTTCCATGTTGTCCACACCAATTATCCAACCTTCACCACCGAAGGGGGCTTTAAGTAGGTAGCCAAAGATAACCAACGGGTTTAGGGTAGGATTGTTGATGATGCGAACGTCACCACCACCAGGAGCCCAAGTATCGTAGACACCGCCAAAGAACATGGCTTTGAATACGAGTAGAAGCGCACCGCAGCCCAACAGAATCAGGTGATAACCGATGATGTTGGTCATTTGGTTTTTATCTTTCCAGTCGTATCCGAAGAAGGAGGAATATTCTTCCAGGACTTCAGGACCACGAACAGCGTGATAAATGCCACCTAAGCCGAGAACTGCAGAGGAGATCAAGTGTAGTACGCCGACGACAAAGTAGGGGAAAGTGTTAATCACTTCACCACCAGGCCCGACACCCCAACCTTGGGTAGCCAAGTGAGGCAACAGAATCAGACCTTGCTCATACATGGGCTTTTCGGGAACGAAGTGGGACACTTCAAACAGGGCCATTGCCCCAGCCCAGAATACAATGAGTCCAGCATGGGCTACATGAGCGCCCAGCAGTTTTCCAGAAAGATTGATTAAACGAGCGTTACCAGACCACCAGGCGAACCCTGTGGATTCTTGGTCGCGACCGCCTAAGTAAGAATTGCTAGAGAGCGTTACCACGCGGTAATACCTCCTCAGGGAATACAAAGTTTTGATGAGGTTGATCGGCTGGAGCCATCCAAGCGCGAATACCCTCGTTGAGCAGAATGTTCTTAGTATAGAAGGTTTCAAACTCCGGATCTTCTGCGGCGCGTAATTCTTGTGACACGAAGTCATAAGCACGCAGGTTTACAGCTAGACCCACTACACCGATGGAACACATCCACAGACCTGTTACGGGAACGAACAGCATGAAGAAGTGTAACCAACGTTTGTTTGAAAAAGCAATACCGAAAATTTGAGACCAAAAGCGGTTGGCTGTCACCATGGAATAGGTTTCTTCCGCTTGGGTCGGTTCAAAGGCTCGGAAGGTGTTAGATCCTTCTCCGTCTTCAAACAGGGTGTTTTCTACTGTAGCACCATGAATAGCACATAGTAGCGCACCGCCGAGGATTCCCGCAACTCCCATCATGTGGAAGGGGTTTAGAGTCCAGTTGTGGAATCCTTGGAAAAATAGGATAAACCGGAAGATACCTGCTACACCAAAGCTGGGAGCAAAGAACCACCCCGACTGACCCAAGGGGTACATTAAGAATACGCTCACGAACACGGCAATAGGGCCGGTGAAAGCGATCGCATTATAAGGACGAATGCCAACCAACCGGGCGATTTCCAACTGACGCAGGCAGAACCCAATCAGTGCGAAAGCTCCATGCAGGGCTACAAAAGCCCATAAACCCCCTAATTGGCACCAGCGGGTAAAGTCCCACTGAGCTTCGGGACCCCACAGGAACAGTAGGGAGTGCCCCAAACTGTTAGCGGGGGTGCTGACGGCAGCGGTCAGAAAGTTGCAACCTTCTAGGTAGGAACTGGCGAGTCCGTGGGTGTACCAAGAGGTAACAAAGGTGGTTCCTGTCAACCATCCCCCGATAGATAGATAGGCGCAGGGGAAAAGCAGGATACCCGACCATCCCACAAATACGAACCGATCGCGCTTCAGCCAGTCATCGAGGACATCAAACCATCCTCTAGTGACTTGAGGGCGCTCGACTGCTATAGTCATTTGAGAACGTTCCTCGGGATTTTCTAAAGATCATGCTTTGTTAAGCAAGTTAACATAAATATATATTACAGTTCACATTTTTGGCAAAGATTTCTGAGATTTTTATGAACACACAGACAGAAAAGGCCGCTATGGGCGATCGCATTCTTGAAAAGCAAATCTTAGGTTCGCGTCGCTTCAGTAACTACTTTTGGGCGACCACAATCACTATTGGCGGGGTAGGTTTTCTGCTGGCTGGGCTTTCCAGCTATTTGGGCCAGAACCTGTTACCCTTTGCTGACCCTTCCCAACTAATTTTTCTTCCCCAGGGGCTGGTCATGGGACTTTATGGCACTGCTGCCATATTATTAGCGACATACCTATGGCTAGTCGTTATCTGGGATCTTGGTGGCGGTTACAATAGATTTGACCAGGAAACTGGGGAAATCGAGATTTTTCGTTGGGGGTTTCCTGGCAAGAACCGCCGGGTTGAGTTCAACTGCAATCGTTCCCAAGTCCAATCTATTCGGGTAGATCTCAAAGAAGGACTTAGCCCCCGTCGCGCCTTGTATCTAAAATTAAAGGACAGGCGGGAAATTCCTTTAACCAGGGTGGGCCAGCCTATGGCTTTATCTGAGCTAGAAAATGATGGGGCCCAACTGGCTAAGTTTCTACAGGTTCCCTTGGAGGGACTTTAACATCAGGTACATGAAAAATAGACTACTAACCATGATTAGAGGGTGGCTGTGGCTTTTGTCTCTGGTGTTCCTGGTTCTGGTAACTGGCTGTGGTAACCCATCAGTTGGGGACTCCATGGGGGTCCAAAATACCACGCCACCCGGCGGCAGTCAAAGGGCTGCTTCCATTTCTGCAACTAATAATTCAAGCATAATGAGCAATTTACCAAGACTCGAAGGAAAGGCAACTATTGTCATGACGGTTAACGGATCGCCGATTACCATTGAGGTAGACGGCATAGCAGCCCCAATTACGGCGGGAAATTTTGTAGATCTAGTTAATCGTGGGGTTTATGATGGGGTGTCTTTTCATCGTGTCGTGCGCGACCCACAACCTTTTGTGGTTCAGGGTGGCGACCCCCAAAGTAAGGATGAAACTGTTCCGACTTCTCGGTTAGGTACGGGGGGATTTATTGACCCGGACACTTCCCAACAGCGCTATATCCCCTTGGAAATTAAACCGAGGAATGCGGATGAACCGATTTATGGCAAAACCTTTGATCAGGCTAAGATTAATGTGGCTCCCCTATTAAGCCATACCCGGGGGGCGGTAGCTATGGCTCGTTCCGCATTACCTGATTCTGCTTCCTCTCAGTTCTATTTTGCTCTGTCGGATTTGCCTTTCCTAGATGGCAATTATGCGGTTTTTGGCTATGTTGTCGATGGTATGGCGGTTGTAGACCAAATTGAACAGGGCGATCGCATTGAGTCGGCTAAGATTATTACGGGGTTAGAGAACCTCCAAAATTAGCAGATTGTTACGATTTGCAACAAGAAACTCAGTTTCTGGGTTGGTAAGTGGCTGTGGATGTTGTGGTTACCGGAATAGGTTTGCGTTCGGCTAGTGGTGATCTTAACCAGACTTGGGAAGCTATCATTAAGGGTCAGACGGCGATCGCCTTGTCTCAACCTTTCCGGGAACTTCCCCCGTCGCCTCTAGCAATGTGGGGAAGCCAACCCACCCACCTACAGCCACTAATTCAGCCGACGGTAGCTGAGACTTTAGCAGATGCCAGGTTAGAATTTCCCTTAACTGATTGTGGGGTAGTAGTGGGGTCTTCTCGTGGCTACCAAGCCGATTTAGAAGGACTGGCTAGGGACACTACAGACAGTTGTCTGGGATTATTCCCTGGTTTTCTGCATGGTCAACTAGCTGCTACGATCGCCGCTATAATTGGCTCTGAAGGTCCGGTATTGAGTCCTATGGCTGCTTGTGCGACCGGACTGTGGGCGATCGCTCAAGGATTTGAGTTACTTAAAACCCAACAATGTCAGCGCGTGATCGTTGGGGCACTCGAGGCTCCCATTACTCCCCTAAGTTTAATCGGATTTGCCAAAATGGGTGCTTTAGCCTCCCGGTCTGCTTACCCATTTTCTCGGCGGCGAGATGGTTTAGCCTTGGGAGAAGGCGCGGCGCTTTTGGTATTGGAGTCAGCAGAACTTGCCCATCGCCGCCATGGTAAGATTTATGGGAGTATTTTAGGCTTTGGTGTCACGGTGGATGCCTGCTATCATAATAAGCCTGATGGTGAGGGAAAAAGTGCGATCGCTGCTATTCAAAGAAGCCTTAATGACAGCCATCTTCATCCTACTGATATTGACTATATTCACGCCCACGGAACTGCTACCATTTTAAATGATAAACACGAAGCCTTTATTATTAATCAACTATTCCCCCATGGTGTAGCGGTGAGTTCCACCAAAGGCGCAACAGGTCACACTTTAGGCGCTTCTGGTGCTTTGGGGGTCGCCTTTTGTTTAAAGGCATTAGAACAGCAACTTTTACCGCCTTGTGTAGGGTTACAGGATTTAGAATTTCCCCTAGATGTAGTCACCACTCCCCGGTCAACGGTGGTCAATAATGTGCTGTGTTTAGGGTTTGGATTTGGGGGGCAAAATGTGGCGATCGCTTTAGGAAAAAATCAGCAACTAATCTAGGGATGATTCATGTACCAAACTGCCGGAATTTGATAGATATCAAGACCATGCCAATTTTAGATAGTTTAAATGGGATTCAATGGCAAAATCGACCTAAGTTAATTTCCTTGTTTTCTGGGTGTGGCGGAATGGATTTACCATTTCATCGGGCGGGTTTTCAAGTGGTTTGGGCGATTGATTGTAATGAGGCGGCTTGTCAGACTTTTAGGCGGAATATTTCCGAGAATATCGCCTGTGATAATATTCAAGAAATTGAGATCACTAAAGTTCCCCAAGCTGACTTAATTACCGGAGGTTTTCCCTGTCAAGATTTTTCGATGATTTGGAAGCGTCCCGGACTCACGGGAACCAGGGGAAATCTGTATACCTACTTTTTAGAGTTTATTCGTTACCATAAACCTAAAGCATTCATTGCGGAAAATGTCAAGGGTTTACTCAGTGCCAATAAATATAAGGCGATCGCTAAAATTATTGCGGATTTTGAAAACATAGAACCGGGTTATGTGGTCAAGCCAAAACTGTACAATTTCGCCGATTATGGAGTCCCCCAATATCGGGAAAGGGTCTTAATTGTGGGGGTAAGAATGGATACAGGCTTTAATTTTATTCATCCTTCCCCGGAATATGGAAGCGATCGCCTTTATCCCTATCTCACCGCCAAACAAGCCTTAAAAGACGTGGAAAAAGTGGCTGATAATAATGAACATCAAAGGATCCATTCTCGCACCGTCGAAATTATCAAGCGCATTAAACCAGGGGGAAATTATACAGATATTCCCCAAGATAGCGAATACTATGTCAAAGGAATGATTAGTCATGTATATCGACGACTCCACCCAGACCAACCCTCCACAACTATTATCGCTGGGGGTGGTGGGGGAACTTGGGGTTATCATTATCAAGAACCGCGATCGCTGACTAACCGGGAACGTGCGAGGTTGCAGACTTTCCCGGATGATTTTGTCTTTGAAGGGTCTGTAACCGAAGTTCGTCGTCAAATTGGAAACGCGGTTCCTCCTGATGGTATGGTAGCATTAGTCAAAGCATTAATCCCACTATTTAACAACTCATATCAACCCGTAGATTTATATCAATTTAATCAGGAATTACAGAAACTTTCCCTTAGCGATCGCCTCAAATTAGCCAATTCCGAATCAGCCATCAACTCCCCAAATAGTCTCAGTAGCTTAACCCTTTCACCTCCTCAGCCACAGCCACCCCCCAACCCACAGAACCAGGAAAAGGAGCCACTTTCCAGCCTTGATTAGTCAACCCAGGATGTACCCCTTTTATTCCGGGTATAATAATCGGAATATCAACCACCTCCAACATAGCCAAATCATTAGGACTATTCCCCAAACCAATAGTCGTAATACTTTCCCCCCTATTAACCTGTTGATATCGATTAACCAGCCATTGAACCGCGCCACCTTTTCCCGCCTGGTCTCCAATTAAATGAGAAAAGCGATCGCCAACCACCACATTAAACCCCAGGGCTTTGACCTGATGTGCTAACCTCTCCGGATCCACATGGTGAGGAGTAATAAAAGGCTCAGTAAACTCTCGATTTTTTGCCCGTTGTGCTTCCGGTTCCGACAAACCAGTTAACTGCATAATATCGGCAATATTCAAATCACCGAACCCCGTCAAATCTTCACCAATCGCCGCGCTCAAATCTCGCAAACCGTCGCGCACTTGTGCATAAACACATCCCCGTTGCCTAAAATAGTATTTTCCCGCCCTTTTCATCTCCTCAGAAAACAGATAATCTTGATGTGGGGGAATAAAAATAGCACTGCCGTTTTCCACAATAAACGAATCCGTCAACCCGATTTCTGTTGATAATACCTCCACCTCGGCGCGAGTTTTGCTGCTGACCGGGATAATCGGGATCTGTTGTTGTTCGAGGTCTGCGATCGCCCTTATAGCCCCATCGTAGCCATAATCATCAGAATTTAGTAGAGTACCGTCTAAATCAGTAAAAATTAGCAACATAGCACAAGCCCAACACAGCCAAAGCAGTGATATAATGACAAAATTATCACCCTAGTAGTTAGTATATTTGGAATTGTTCATGTCAGTTTTGGCTGCGATCGCGGTTCTTGGAATCTTAATCGTCGTTCATGAGCTTGGCCACTTCATGGCGGCGCGACTTCAACATATCCACGTTAATCGATTCTCCATAGGCTTCGGTCCCGTTTTGTGGAAATATCAAGGCCCAGAAACTGAGTATGCACTGCGAGGCTTTCCCTTGGGGGGTTTTGTCGGCTTTCCCGATGAAGATCCCGATAGTGAAATCCCCAAAGATGACCCAAACCTGTTGAGCAATCGACCAATTTTAGATAGGGCGATCGTAATCAGTGCTGGTGTAATTGCTAACTTGATTTTTGCCTACTTGTTATTAGTGGTTCAGGTAGGAATGATTGGCGTTCCCGACTTTGACTATCAACCGGGTGTCCGAGTCCCCTCTGTAGCCAGTGATGTTAGTTCAGCGGCGGCGAAAGCTGGGATTGAGGATAATGATCTAATCATATCCGTGAATGGAGAGGAACTAGGAGCCGAGTCTAAGTCCATTACCCGCTTGATTGAGGTAATTCAGTCTAACCCTAACCAACCTCTAAAAATGGAAGTTCAACGGGGCGATCGCATTATCCCCGTAGAAGTGACTCCAGAACCAGGCTCCGATGGTAAGGGTCGTATTGGAGTACAACTAAGCCCTAACGGTCAAATTGTCCGTTATCAGGCTGATGGGATAATTGATGCGTTTGTCAAAGGTGCTGAGGAATTTCAGCGGATTTTTAACTTGACTTTGGCGGGGTTTTCCCAACTGATTAATAATTTTCGGGAAACAGCTCCCCAACTTTCCGGTCCCGTCGCTATTGTGGCGATCGGTGCTAATATAGCCCGTTCCGATGCTAGTAATTTATTCCAATTTGCTGCCCTAATTAGCATCAACCTCGCTATAATTAACATCCTCCCTCTCCCGGCTCTTGATGGCGGTCAGTTGGCGTTTCTGCTGATTGAAGCCCTACGGGGTAAACCTTTACCGCAACGGGTACAAGAAAGCGTCATGCAAACCGGATTGATGTTGTTGTTGGGGTTGGGTATTTTCCTGATTATTCGGGATACTGCCAATTTAACCGATCTCAGTTGGGTGCGATCGCTACTCCAATAGGATTGAGCCAAAAATGAGCAGCCACCAACACCATAAACTCCGACATCGCGCCCTAGAAGTTCTTGTGCGTCTCAAGCGTTTATATCCTGATGCCGCTTGTACTCTCAACTATGAGACACCTTTACAGCTATTGGTAGCCACTATCCTCTCAGCACAATGTACTGATGAACGGGTTAATCAGGTGACACCAGCTTTATTTAAGCGCTTTCCTGATGCTTTCTCTTTGGCGACCGCGGATTTGCAAGAGCTGGAAACTTTGGTGCGATCGACTGGATTTTATCGCAACAAGGCTCGCCATATCAAAGAATCAAGCCGGATGATTGCTGAGAAATTCGGCGGGGAAGTTCCTAAACGCATGGAACAATTGCTCGAATTACCCGGAGTAGCCCGTAAAACCGCTAATGTGGTCATGGCTAATGCTTACGGGATTAATATGGGCGTGACTGTTGATACCCATGTGCGTCGTCTCAGTCAACGGCTGGGATTGACTCAGCATAAAGACCCCGTTCGCATTGAGCGGGATTTGATGCAGGTTCTACCTCAGCCAGATTGGGAAAATTGGTCAATCCGATTGATTTATCATGGGCGTGGGATCTGTACAGCCCGCAATCCGGCGTGTTACAATTGCAAATTGTCAGATTTATGCCCATCAGCACAGATCGGCTAGTAGGATTATCTAAACTTGATTAGGAGGCGTTAACTCTAAAAATGGCTAAAAAAAGCATGATCGAGCGTGATAAAAAGCGCAAAGAATTGGTTGATAAATATTCCGACAAGCGCCAACAACTGAAAGAACAGTTTGACAGTGCTACTTCTCAGGCGCAAAAAATGACTATTCACCGCCAGATCCAGCAACTACCCCGCAACAGTTCTCGCACCCGTCTGCGGAATCGATGCTGGGTAACAGGACGGCCTAGGGGATATTACCGCGATTTTGGCTTGTGCCGCAACCAATTGCGAGAAATGGCTCACCAGGGACTTTTACCCGGTGTGGTTAAGTCTAGCTGGTAGGATCGGTATCGATGGGGAGTTGGGATAATTCCCCGATTCCCGATCAACACTTGACTACTGACCGCAGCAACGCTCGTATCCTAGGCTCTGTAATAGTAAATCGCTGACGGCATTGGCGATCGCAAACTCACCGAAAAAGGTTTTGGAAAAGTCGAATGATTCCATCTCCGTCACAATGGCGATCACTAAGCAGCCTAGATCGTTTTCCCCCTCTATGCGCTGGCGCACGAAAATCTGTGAGGCGCGTTCCGCTATCTCGGCGTTCACCGCTTCCGGTATAAATTCGCGATCGAGCCAGTCATGTAACGTCTTTTTCAGCCACTCCCCTTCCTGTAGGGGATTTTCAACAGGGGGTAGGGTAATAGGTTTGGGCGGTTCAGCCATAATCATATTATCTCTAGTGTGTTTGCTTCAGTTAGTTTTGAATGACAGTCACAACTGGTGACTCTAAGGTTTTTTCTGTCCCAGTTTGATCATCTCGGTCCAGTTGCTCTATTCTAGCTTGGATCAATGCTACTAGGTGAACTCTCACCATTTCCGCAAATATGCGGTTAATCGATGATTCTACCTGGTTAGCCTCGATTTTGCAGCAAACTTGATAGGTTTTATACTTCTTGACTTTATAGGTCTTCGTTTTGGGGTCTAAAACTTTATTGGTGGTGGTGCGACTCTGAATTGATACTGATGGCTTGGGGCGACGATACCAAAATAGACGATAGGACCGAGTATTTTCATTACTCTGAAACCGTAAAATTGTGTCCGTTGAACCCCACATTCTCACAGTGTAAGCATTATCAACTTTGTGGATCCGTAAATATCCCCAATCTTTTTCGGTTTGATTTAACAGTTTGCTTAAAGTATTCTCCAGCATCGGATAAGAAAGATTGTTAACCATATTATTGAATCAATAAAAGCTGATTTTAGACTAACTTACCATTCTATCACATTTCGGCGAATATGCAATATGATATATCAGCAATTATTGAAGGATATGCTCAAGGCTATTTCTTAATGGCAAATGATGGGGAAGACTCCCTAGGATGGTACAGCAGCCACCAACGAGCCTTGATTCCCCTAGATGAACGTTTCCGCTATCCGCGATCGCTTCAACGATTCCTTAATCAAAATCGCTTTCAAGTCGCGATTAACGGCGATTTTGATGCAGTGGTGGAAGGCTGCGCTGACCGCGAAAATACTTGGATTTCGGCGGAATTAAAGCGCATTTATCAAGTATTGAATAGACAGGGATGGGCTCATAGTTTCGAGACCTGGGAAGGCGATCGCCTCGCTGGGGGGATTTTGGGAATTGCGATCGGCGGCGCTTTTATCGGCGAGTCTATGTTCTTTAATATTCCTAACGGCTCAAAAGTAGCAATGGTCAAGCTCGTTGAACACCTGCAAAAACGGGAATTTTGCCTATTTGATGCCCAAATGAATAACCCTCATTTAGAGCGTTTTGGGGCTTTTATTGTCAGTAAAAAACAATATAATCAGTTACTGTCAAAAGCCCTCAAAAAAAGGTGTTTTTTTGATTAATAAGCCCCGCCGCCTCCTCCTGAATTAGGAGTATCGTTAACAGGAGGATCTTGGGCTTGACAGGCTGAAGCATTAAAGGGATTATTGCAGGCTGCTACAACTTCACCGTCACTAAGGGACGAGTTTCTAGCCTCAGCAACAGTGGTTATGCTGAACGTAGACCCGATGACTAAAACTAAGACAGTTGTAAATTTGAGTAAGCATCTCATAATGGAACATAACCTCTGTGAACTCAATCGCCTGATTCTCGGCTCATAGATTCCCTTTACTGTCTACACTTAATTATATCAGTGATTTTACGGATGTATTTTTCTCCGAAGAGCTAGTGAGCCAACACACAATCTCTAAAGTGGTATCCTGCCACGGATCTAGCTTTTGTAAAGAATTGTTAAGTTTTCAGATATAGACCCTCACCATTTAATATACAGCACTAAGTATTTTTAGACAAGTCACGCTTCTGTAATATTTGGAGGTACAGGGGGGGTCAACTCATAGGAGTTCTGATGTCGGCTTTTGGCGCGATACATAGCCGCATCAGCTTTTTGAACTAAAGTTTCATAATCTTGACTGTCCAGGGGATAGAGGCTAATTCCGATACTCAGACCGATGGTAATAACATGGCCATCGAGTTCTGACTCTTGAGTTACCTGGTCTAGTATTTTTTCCGCCACCCTGACCGCATCAGCATGACTAGGGATTCCTGGTAGGATGATAGTAAATTCATCACCCCCAAGGCGACTCACAGTGTCACTAGCGCGTAAACAGCCTCGCAAACGTTCGGCGACCAGTTTAAGCACTAAATCCCCGACATGGTGTCCGTATTGGTCATTAATAGGTTTAAAATTGTTAAGGTCGAGAAAAAATAGCCCGACAAACTTTTGATTAGTATCAGCCCAGATTAAGGCTTGGGTGAGGCGTTCCTCAAATAGTTGGCGGTTGGGTAAACCTGTGAGGGGGTCATGGTCAGCCCTTTGCTGAAGTTCAGCGTTATATTTTTCCAGCTGTTCGGCTAGTTGTCGGAGGGTTTCTTCGGATTTTTTGCGTTCGGTAATATCGCGAATTATCCCAACCAAAAACAGATTACCTGCTGCGTCTTTATGAAGCGATCGCTTAGTCGCAATCCAGTGATTAACGCCACTAGCATCAGTTAATTTTTCCTCATTTTCCTGTTCCCAGTTAGTCTGAAAAGCCAGTTCATCCTGTTCATAAAAAAGATCCGCTTCCCTCTTCGGGAATAAATCATGGTCACTTTTCTTTAAAATCATCTCCACCGGGAAGCCGACCAATCGCGAATAGGCTTGATTAACCACCATTTTTTTATGGTCTTTAGTTTTGACATAAATAGGGTCAGGAATAGTGTTAATAATGCTATTAAGGAAATCGGTTGAGCGTTTAAATTCTTCTTGAATATGTGCTAAGTAAGTGGTGACTACAATACCAGAAGCCCCCAGGGTAATTAAAGGTGGTACAACGGGAATCCACCAGCCCATTAAAAGCACTAGATAAGCGCCTGTAAAGATACCGCCGCTAAGTAAAATAATCATCAATATGGAACGATAAGGCGATCGCAGTTTCCAGGACAAACTAGCACCGACCCAAGACCAGAAGATAATCCAGAGCCATTCTACAGGTTCTGACCAACTAGACATTAGGGGACGTTCTTCTAGGATTGTAGTTAAAATTTGGCTGAGAAAATTAGCATGAAGTTCCACGCCATAAATAAAACGAGGTTCTTCAAATAGACTGCTACTGTAGGGGGTTAAGTGAAAATCTTTGACACTAAAAGCCGTAGACCCAATCATGACAATGCGATTTTGAAATAGAGAGGGTGGGACATCTCCATTCAACACATCTCTGAGGGAAACGGTTTTAAAACCTACAGCGGGATTGCGAAAATTAGCTAATACTTGATAACCAGCATTATCAGCGCGGACATAAGGCCCATCATTGGGTTGAAATTTCGGAAAAACCACCCCATTAAATTGCACTTCATAATTATCAGTTAAAGTGGGAAAAATGCCATGATATTCCAGTTCTATCAAAGCCAACTGAAGCGCAAAACTCCGTCGAGTCTGACCATCATCACTACCAGCATATAATAAATTGCGACGGATGCGACCATCGGAGTCAATGACAAAGTTATTAAATCCGATCATACCTATTTCCGCCAAAGCCGGGGGAGGTGGAACGGCGGCGACTTTAAGAGTTTCCAGGAGTTCAATACCAATCAAATTAGGAATATTTGTTAAGGCTTGGGTAAATTCATCGTGACCGGGTTCCATGGGTATACCCCGATATAAATCCAAACCGATCGCCCTAGGTTCTGCGTGATTAATAATGTATAATAAATCAGCTAAAATGGCATCAGAAACGGGGAACCCATACTCTCTTAAATCCTGTTCATCAATACCAATAATCACAATCCGGTCTTCTGGAGATTCCGGGAGACGAGCGCGGACTAACACATCAAAAACAGCTAATTCGGAGGTTTGTAGAAGTCCTACAAGCCTGACTATAAGCACAGCCGCCGCCACTCCAGAAGAGGTAATCCAGATGTGCTTACGTTCCAAAAACCATAATTTTAGGGAAGTTAAAGCCTGCTGAGGATACTTACTAAATCCCTGTAAGATTCTGAACATCCGATCGCTTATCCCTACAAATGTGATGGAACTCAGACCCACCCTGATTATAGACAGTTCAAATTATGGTGAGAGCGATCGCTCAACCTCAGAACCTGTGAAAGTTAATCAAAGGAAGAATTAGCAAAATCCTGTCTGTCTTGATAATCAGACAACTCCGCCAGTTTTTGTAAAGATAACCGTCCCTGGTAGAATTTCTGGTTAATTTCCCAAGTCGGATAAGCATTAATTCCAGCTTGTTGACACAGTTGTGGTCGCGCGTTAGGACCCTGTGGATCGCACTCTACATAGTCCAGTATAGCAAAAGCCTGACGGCCAAAAAGCTGCTTTTGTTCGTAGCAATGGGGACACCAATAAGCACCAAAAGTTTTAGCGCCAATCTGTTTAAGATGGGTAGCGAGGGATATTTCGGCTGCGCCTGAATTAGTAGTAATCTGACGGCTGACGAGGGTAGGTGGCTGAGTGGTTGAGGTAGGTTGTCCACCATAAACCCCCAGGACAGTGACCAAAGCCACCATAGTCACAGCCACCCCAACTAAAAGCTGTTGTCCGAAATCATCCCAAAATCGCCCCACCATAGTCAGGAGAAAGAGACTAATGGAGAAAATGGCGGAAGCCACACAGTAGGGACAAAAGGCTTGCAGTTCAAAAGCCAGCAGATACATCAAAAAGCCACTGATAACGGCCATGACGGTAGCCAAACCAAACATAATCCACCAGGTAGCGGATTCTAATTTAGTCCGTAGTTTTTTTTGACTGGAGGGATTGACCAGCCAGGGGGTAGCGGCTAGACTTGCCATAGTGAAATAGGCTAAAAACCCAAATAGGCTAATGGGTATCCCCGCCACGGTGGCTAATGGACTATTGAGAACTTCATGACATCCTTGGGTAGGACAGACAGCCACTCCCCCCAAGAGTTTAACCCCAGTTAAATAGGCAGTTTCGATCGCCCCTATAATAGCGATGGTGAGAATAATTAGACGAGAGTGGCGATAAATCCAGGGAGTAGAAGGACTGCTAACCATAGGAAATGTTTTCAGTTTCTGATTAGGGTTTCAGTTTACTAGGTAGTTCCGACTGTGGTTTAAGTGTCCAGGGGTCTGTTGTTCCTGGCTGTAAACCACGCCCCATAGCCTCGACAAACTGACTAACGCGACTGGGATCAATAGGTTGACTAATGCGGCCATGTCGTTTAAGGGAACTGGCAACAATCACGCCATCAGCAGCTTTAATGAGGGTAGAAATATTTTCATAATCAGCCCCACTGCCGATAAATACGGGAGTATCACCCGCTGCAGTCCGCGCTAGTTCCAGGTCTTCCAGACTAGGGGGACTACCAGTAGACCAGCCTGATAGAATAATTCCATCAGCTAAGGCTCGTTCTGTGGTTTCCTTAACTGCTGTTGTCAGATTGGGAGAACCCAGAGGTCGGCCATGTTTGACTAGGACATCTGCCAATATTTTAACATCGCTTCCTAATTCTCGACGATAGCGCAGGAGTCGGTGAGCATTGCCTTCAATTATTCCCTGGTCGGTAGCCATCACGCCGTTTAAGACGTTGACACGAATGAATTGGGCTCCTACACAGGATGCGATCGCCAAAGCGCTTTCACCGTCATTTCGCAAGACATTGACTCCCAGGGGGACTGTAACTAGATTCATCAGCCGTTGGATAATCATGGTCATGGCGCTGACCACCGCTGGATCTACCTTATCTTTAGCAAAGGGAGAATCAAAAAAGTTCTCGACAATTATACCATGTACACCCCCGGAGGCGAGGGCAGTTGCTTCTTGTTCAGCGCGATCGATTACTGCTTTGATATCCCCACCCCATCGAGGGGAGGTGGGAAGCGGCAGCAGATGCACTACTCCAATGATGGGATTTTCAGTGTTAAAAATTTGATTTAAGTCCACAGATTTACCTTAAACCGCCAAAATGTGATCAGCCCCTTACCGGCCGAAACTTTTAGCATACAACTGCTACGGTGTTTTTGACAGATACATTTAACCAGGAAAAATCTGGCAATAGCCGGAAGTTTATGAGTATGGCACCATCTGGAATGAGGTAATCACGCCATTAGTGGAGGTATCTCTCAAAGCCAAGGGCAGAATGTTAAAGGCTCCATTAATATCACGTCCTATCCTATGACCACAATTAGGGCAAACAAATTGTTTGTTGCCTCCTAGTTGGGTGTGAATGTGACCACATTTTGAACAGGTTTTGCTGGTGTACTCTTTCGTTACGTCCGGGGGCGGGTTTACAAAGCTGATTCTTCTTAGTGGGGGCTGATCGCAGAACCCGCCCCTACACACAGCCATACTTAGCTGCTTGATGCTTCAACAAAGTCTGAAAACGGTAATGAGCCCATGTCACCATGGCGCGTCCCGTTTTCGTGGCCAAGCGTCGTTTTCCTCTCTTGACCAGATTTTTCACTTCAAACTTGGGCAAAAATATTAGTTTATACTTGGTGGTGCGAGACGTTCAGATACGAAATAAGGCGGTAATGCCTGAAATAGCTATCTGGTGGGGCTTCAACCCCTTGGTTGAATATAAGAGGCTCGCCTCTGACCGACCCCATAACTGTTTATATGTCCCGACGTTTGGTATCATACGATACCAAAACCCGGCAGGGAACCCCAGGTTAACATACTCTGTAACAATTCGTAACAATTCTTAACATAACGGAAACGTAACGAAACAGAGGTGAGGGTAACGGCGATAGCCACTCCTAGTTTCAGGACCCACAATCCTGGGATTGAAGCGGGGAACGGAAGGCTCCGAGGTGTAACCCAACACCAGAATCGAGACCACTGCCAACCATCCATGATTAGGGAAACCAAATGTCCGGCTTGAACCATCGTCAATACTAAGCAGCGAAATAGGTTGATACGCTGCGTTCAAAAGAACAAGGGGAAAAGTAGGAGCAAGAATTTAATCCAAGATTTGCTTAACATCTTAAGACAATAAGGTACAATACCCCAAAAGATTCGCAACTCAATAATGAATATACGGTCAAACCCCAGACCATGCCAAATTTCCCTGACGACATACTCATCAAGTCGGATTCATGGTAAAATCCAATCATGCGTGCGAGACGTTTAGGAGTGAAATAGGGATGCAATGCCCGAAATAGCCTCCTAGTGGGACTTCCACCCCTTGGTGGAATATAAGGGACTCGTATCCTGACCATCCCATAACTGTTTATATGTCCCGACGCTTGGAGAAATCTGAGCAAGGCAGGGGACTCAAGGTCATAAACAAACTGAGAAATCAGGGAGTAGAGAGTAAAGGCGATAGCCACCCCCAATTTCAGGATACACGATTCTGGGATTGAAGCGGGGAACGGAAGGCGTGAAGTAGAACCTACTACCAAATGCGACCACTGCCAACCATCCATGATTAGGGAAACCGAATGTCCGGCTTGAACCATCGTAATGATTTAGCAGCGTAATAGGTTGCCACGCTGCGCTCAAAAGAGCAAGGGGAAAAGTAGGGTTTTGCATAAAACACCTACACAGACCTTTTTAAGTACCCCGGTGGAGAGGACAAGTCTAAAGATGGAATGCCCATATAAACGGAACGTTTAAACTCCTCATTGGTTCTCCTTATCAAAAAAGTGAGCAATATTACTCACAAGGAGTAGTGAAAAGTGTAAGCGTATACCATTGAGGGGAAAGGATGTGACTGAAAGCCAATGCCTAATTGTAATGATTAGGATATGCCCACTAGTCACGGTGTAGATATGGAGACTGCGACAAGTAGGAGTAATATGACGAGAGCGAGTTTAAAGACTACGAGTTGTATGCCAAGCTCCCAAAGTTGGAATCATAAAGCGGGGGTTCGTAACCCTGTTCCTAGTGACAAAAAGGGTATCTACATTAGGAGCCGTATGAGGTGAAAGTCTCAAGTACGGTTTGGAAGTGGAGTTGGGGAAGGTGACTTCCCTTTCGACCATAACCGTGCGAGACGTTTAGGAGTGAAATAGGGATGCAATGCCCGAAATAGCCTCCTAGTGGGACTTCCACCCCTTGGTGGAATATAAGGGACTCGTATCCTGACCATCCCATAACTGTTTATATGTCCCGACGCTTGGAGAAATCTGAGCAAGGCAGGGGACTCAAGGTCATAAACAAACTGAGAAATCAGGGAGTAGAGAGTAAAGGCGATAGCCACCCCCAATTTCAGGATACACGATTCTGGGATTGAAGCGGGGAACGGAAGGCGTGAGGTAGAACCTACTACCAAATGCGACCACTGCCAACCATCCATGACTAGGGAAACCGAATGTCTGGCTTGAACCATCGTAATGATTTAGCAGCGTAATAGGTTGCCACGCTGCGCTCAAAAGAGCAAGGGGAAAAGTAGGGTTTTGCATAAAACACCTACACAGACCTTTTTAAGTACCCCGGTGGAGAGGACAAGTCTAAAGATGGAATGCCCATATAAACGGAACGTTTAAACTCCTCATTGGTTCTCCTTATCAAAAAAGTGAGCAATATTACTCACAAGGAGTAGTGAAAAGTGTAAGCGTATACCATTGAGGGGAAAGGATGTGACTGAAAGCCAATGCCTAATTGTAATGATTAGGATATGCCCACTAGTCACGGTGTAGATATGGAGACTGCGACAAGTAGGAGTAATATGACGAGAGCGAGTTTAAAGACTACGAGTTGTATGCCAAGCTCCCAAAGTTGGAATCATAAAGCGGGGGTTCGTAACCCTGTTCCTAGTGACAAAAAGGGTATCTACATTAGGAGCCGTATGAGGTGAAAGTCTCAAGTACGGTTTGGAAGTGGAGTTGGGGAAGGTGACTTCCCTTTCGACCATAACCAATCAAAGCTTTCCGAACCAAACTAAAACTCAATGACCGTCAAGCCACCTTGATGGCCAAACACGCCGGTTATGCTCGGTTCGTGTTTAATTGGGGATTACACTTATGGAGGTCAGCTTATGAAGAGGGACTCAAGCCTAATATAAACTCCATTAAAAAGGTTTTTACTAATTATGTGAAACCTCAATATCCTTGGATGTCCGAATTGTCTTCTAAAGTTGATCAATATGCCTTCATTAATCTAGGGGATGCCTTTAAGCGCTTCTTCAAGGGAATAAGCAGTTATCCTAAATTTAAGAAGAAAGGCCACCATGATAGTTTTACGCTTGACAATTCCGGAAAGCCATTCAATCTGTCAGGAACTCGCCATAAGCTGCCTTTTGTGGGCTGGGTTTCTACATTTGAGGCTCTACCCGAAAGTTGGGTTAAGAAAGTCACTATAGCCCGCCAAGCAGGGGACTGGTATATGAGCTTTTTCGTAGAAATCACACCAGAAATTACACCGAAATATCGAGAGAGAATCGGGGTAGACCTAGGAATTAACAATTGGGCGACTTGCTCCGATGGGACCCAATTCTCTAATCCCAAGGCTTATAAAGCAGCGACCAAAAAACTAGCCAGATTACAACGTCATTTAAGTCGCAAAGTCAAAGGCTCAAAAAATCGGGCCAAATGTCTCTTAAAAGTTCAAAAGCTACATCAAAGAGTAGCAAACATTCGGCGGGACACCATTCATAAAATAACTACTTTCTTGGCTAAGAACCACAGCCAAGTCGTCATTGAAGATTTGAATGTGTCAGGTATGCTGAAAAATCATGGTTTGGCTGGTTCTATCGCTGATGCTTCATTTTATGAGTTCCGTCGGCAACTAGGTTACAAGGCAGAACGTTATGGTTCAAAGTTGATTATTGCCGATAGATTTTATCCATCCAGTCAACTGTGTTCTAATTGCGGTTATCGTCAAAAAATGCCCCTAGTCCGTCGGACTTTTGAATGTCCGAACTGTGGCCTGAAGATTGATAGAGATTTGAACGCCAGTATAAATTTAGAAAAATCGCCTGGTTCAGACGATTACACTTGTGGACGGGGTGCTGCCGACAGTCCCGGACGAAGCCAGAAATAAACATCAATATCCGGCTATGTCCGGTTTTGTTTAAGTTTTATAGAGCAGGTTCACTATACTATAGCATTAGTCAAGGTGGTTAGGACGCAGCTTTGAGAACGGAATCCATGGCATCATGGAGAGAATCAAACTGCTCACGTGCAGTGGCGAATACGGGCTTTCAGCCACGACCAACATTTCTCTATCTTGTTGAGGTCTGGCGAATAAGGCGGAAGATATAGCATTAGTCAAGGTGGTTAGGACGCAGCTTTGAGAACGGAATCCATGGCATCATGGAGAGAATCAAACTGCTCACGTGCAGTGGCGAATACGGGCTTTCAGCCACGACCAACATTTCTCTATCTTGTTGAGGTCTGGCGAATAAGGCGGAAGATAGAGTAAACGGCATTGAGCTGCCTCCACCAGTTCAGCAATCCGTCCCCCTTTATGAAACGTTGCATTGTCCAATACTAGAGTCTGACCTGGCTTCAATGTTGGAATTAAGATGAACTCCAACCACAACTCAAACACTGTCCGATGACAACAACCCTCAAAGCTAAAGGGAGCTAAGAGTTGTTGATGACACCATGCGGCTATCATACTTACCCTGCCCTGCCTCTTCCCTGATTTGAGGACATGGAAGCGTTGTCCTTGCTCACAGTAACCATAAGGATAATCCGAGTCTTGACTATTGATGCCAGCTTCATCGAGGTAAACCAACCCTTCCGGCTCCATCTGTTCAATCTGAGCCATAAACTCCTCTCGCTGTTGCTCATCACGTTCTTGGTAGCCGTAAGTTTTTTTTCTGGTGAAGCCAATTTTCTTCAAGGCTCTGGATATGGTGCGAGGAGAGATGTCGTCATCCCAAAGTTCAGCCATTTGAGCGGAGGTTTGATCGCCATGCTCTTGGGCAAAAGCTTTGAATTTATGCCAGTCGGTAATTTTGTGGTTATTGCCAGGTGGGTGATTAGGTTTAGGGAGGAAGTCTCCGGTCTGTGCTTTTCTTTGCAGCCAGAGATTAATGGTGTTCCGGCTGACATGGAAAACTTGACTGGCTTCTGTTTTGGGCATACCGTCTAGTTCAATTGCATCAATAACTTTTTGTCTGAGGTCGTAACTATAGGGGGCTGGCATTTTGGGTCTTCTTAGTCATCTCGTCCTCTCCATTATACGTCCTAACTTTCCTGTCTGGTGCTATAGAGTAAACGGCATTGAGCTGCCTCCACCAGTTCAGCAATCCGTCCCCCTTTATGAAACGTTGCATTGTCCAATACTAGAGTCTGACCTGGCTTCAATGTTGGAATTAAGATGAACTCCAACCACAACTCAAACACTGTCCGATTACAACAACCCTCAAAGCTAAAGGGAGCTAAGAGTTGTTGATGACACCATGCGGCTATCATACTTACCCTGCCCTGCCTCTTCCCGGATTTGAGGACATGGAAGCGTTGTCCTTGCTCACAGTAACCATAAGGATAATCCGAGTCTTGACTATTGATGCCAGCTTCATCGAGGTAAACCAACCCTTCCGGCTCCATCTGTTCAATCTGAGCCATAAACTCCTCTCGCTGTTGCTCATCACGTTCTTGGTAGCCGTAAGTTTTTTTTCTGGTGAAGCCAATTTTCTTCAAGGCTCTGGATATGGTGCGAGGAGAGATGTCGTCATCCCAAAGTTCAGCCATTTGAGCGGAGGTTTGATCGCCATGCTCTTGGGCAAAAGCTTTGAATTTATGCCAGTCGGTAATTTTGTGGTTATTGCCAGGTGGGTGATTAGGTTTAGGGAGGAAGTCTCCGGTCTGTGCTTTTCTTGGCAGCCAGAGATTAATGGTGTTCCGGCTGAGATGGAAAAATTGACTGGCTTTGGTTTTGGACATACCGTATAGTTCAATTGCATTGATAACTTTTTGTCTAAGGTCGTAACTGTAGGGGGCTGGCATTTTGGGTCTTCTGTAGATATCCTTGCCATTATACGTCCTAACTTTTCTGTCTTGTGCTATATATCCTCTTTTGGAGCTTAAAGACGTATCGTTGGACTTTCGCCCAATTGATACTTCTCCATACAAACGCACGTCTTGGTAGGTCTTTGTCTTCCAAAGTCTTGTCCTACTCTCGATTTCGTCATATTGACCCCTACTAAACTCTTTACCTTACAATCAAACCGTGACCTGTTAGCATATCCCTTCCATTACAGAAGGGCATTAGCTTCTGGTCACATCTCACCCCCTCAAAGGCTTGCGCTTACACTTCTCACTACTGATTACTTCGACCAAATAATCAGAGCCTAAGAGGGATTAAAACATTCCGTTTATATGGGCATTCCATCCTTAGATTTGTCCTATCCACCGGGGTACTTTTAAAGGTCTGTGTAGATGGTATAATCAATCCTCCACTTTTCCCCTTGCTCTTTTGAGCGCAGCGTATCAATCTATTTCGCTGCTAGATTGTGACGGTGGTTCAAGCCGGACATTCGGTTTCCCTAATCATAGACGGTTAGCAGTGGTCTCGATTCCGGTGTTAGATTACACCTCGGAGCCTTCCGTTCCCCGCTTCAACCCCAGGTTTGTGATTCCTGGAACCGGGGGCGGCTATCGCCGTTACCCTCACCTTTGCCGTAACTATTCCGTTATGTTAAGAATTATTACGTTTTTTTGCAAAGTGTGTTGACCTTGGGTTCCCTACCTGGTTTTGGTATCGTCTGATACTAAACGTCGGGACATATAAACAGTTATGGGGATGGTCAGAAGCGAGCTTCTTATATTCTACCAAGGGGCTGAAGTCCCCACCAGGTAATTATTTCAGGCATCTCAGCCTTATTTCATACCTGAACGTCTCGCACGATTTACACAATCCTAAATCAATATAGGCATTACCCAACAGGATTAAGCGATCGCGCTAGCCGGATTAACCATCCCAGAGGAAAAGCCAAGGAGTAATTAATCATACTGGCCAAATCGAGGACAACCTACTGGGAAAATGGACAAGATAAGTACAAATTCCCAGCTAGGACAAAAAAGCGATCGCGTTAAGTCCCTTGACACCAATCTGGACTTCTACAATTCCAAGACAACGGTAAACGCTTCCATATAGCAGACCGGGTCCGTGGTACCGCCAAAGGTCATAGGAACATCAGGTTCAAAAGCAGTCATCACATAGGATTCGGGTTTACTTAGATGTTTAGCCAGGGATGCTGACAAATCCTTGAGTAAACTTTCAACTTGGGATTTTTCCGGTTGAGAAATCGATGTTTTGACTTTAATCAGTGGCATAATTAAAACTGATTCCCCCTCCCGGTGGGAGAGGGTTGCCAATTGCCGTTAATTTCACAGCAGGTCTGATGTCAACTGTTAAGGATCTGTTAAGTCACCTAGTCGAATGTGCCACCATTCCAGCCCCACATAGTCCGGGGTGCATCAGCAAACTCAATATATATGCGATCGCTGGGGACACCTAAAGCCTGATTAATTTTTTGGCAGAAATCCTGACTCATAGCTTTAGTAGTGGTTGGGGTGATGTTACCAATACTTTTGATTTCCATATAGCAAACCGGGTCTGTGGTACCGCCAAAGGTCATAGGAACATCAGGTTCAAAAGCAGTCATCACATAGGATTCGGGTTTACTTAGATGTTTAGCCAGGGATGCTGACAAATCCTTGAGTAAACTTTCGACTTGGGATTTTTCCGGTTGAGAAACCGATGTTTTGACTTTAATCAGTGGCATAAATCCTGTTTTAACCTCCGTAATTCCATCCTGTACTCGCTAAGGAGAGAATTTCCCCCTCTCGGTGAACTCCAGCCGCGATTACTTCCCCGACGAAAACGGAGTGGTCACCTTTTTCGACGCTACCAACTACATTACACTCGATGTAGCCTAGAGAATCTGAGAGAATGGGGCAGCCTGTTTCTCCTAGGTAAAATTCCAGGTCCTCGAATTTGCTACCGACTAAACGCTGCGGCTTAAAGAATTTTTGGGCAATGTCTTTTTGTCCCAATTCTAAAAAGGTAAGGGCGAACACACCGCTGGCTTTAATCATGGCGTGGGACCGGGAGTCATTGCGAACGCAGTTTACCACTAGGGGTGGTTTAAAGGATGACTGCATCACCCAACTGGCGGTAAAACCATTGATTTCGTCTCCTTCTTTGACTCCACAAATATATAGGGCGTGGGGCATTTTTCGGAGAATGGTTGTTTTTGCTTGTTCGTCTAGCATGGGTTTTTCAGTCTAGGTCTTGTAGTTTTTAGTTTACCGTTATTTTGGTTATGAGAAACGGAATGAGGGCGAAAAATTTAGCGGGGATGTTGAACAAGGAGCAGATATCTGGTTTTGGGGTTTCCGGGAGAGGGAAGTTCCCACACGGAGTCGGATGATTTTAGAACTGTTTGGGGCGTAAAACACATAAACAGAAATCTGACGCTAAACCTCCGGGTATTTCCATCAGGATTTCTTCAAATTCTAATAATAGCCTAACTAATGCTTCTGATTTGGGGTCGCCGGGTAACAGTTGCGTATGTTCTAACAGGGGATACAGAGGATGCAGAATAGCACCGCCAAAGGGATTGTATACCTCGATATTAAAGTAGTATTCGATGAATGGTAAAATTAGCTTAGAACGCACGGCTTCGGATGGGTCGGTGGCGAAGACTTGATGAATGGTGGGATTGATAAAGTTTTCTTGAATTCCAGAACGCAAGATTTCCCCAAAGCATTTATACAGGCGGTTAATTATTTTCACCTGATGGGGGCTATAAATGCAGTAATTATCCCCTACATATTCATTGATGATAAAGTAGCCATCGGGGTGAAGGCAGCCGTGAACTATGCCTAAAAATCTCTCGATTTCTTTGACGTGATGTAAGGATCCCGAACAGAAGGCAATATCGTATTTTTTGCCTTTATCAAGAGTAAAGGTATTGAAATCGTCCTGATAAAAGTTGATATTAACTCCCACATTAGCCGCAGTTTGGCGGGCAATATTTAGGGATGCTTCGGAGAAATCAAAGGCATCAATATGGTTGGCAAACCGTTGTTGTGCCATGACGATTTCATGGTTGCCGATACCACAACCGAGGGAGATTAATTGGTCGAAATTTCGCTGGCAAAAATAGTCTTCAATTAGCCATCGTAGCCAATATTTTTCACTCTGACCACCAGACATTCGCTTATAAATGGTATCAGCTACAATGGGGTTAGATACCCACTGACTGGCTATGGCTGCAGTGGGGTTGGTTTCCCAGTAGTTTTTATCCTGGGGTGCTTCTATGGTAAGGGTTTCTGGTAGCACTGGAGTTTCTGGGGCTGTTTCTGTTGCTACAAGTTCTAATTCTGCGGCTTCTAATTCGGGCGCTTCCTGGGATAACTGATGAGGATTCATTAAATAGGCTTCTTGGAAAATCTCACCATAGGCTGCTGTCATCTCCTCAAAGCGATTGAGGGAGTCTAGGACATATTTGGCATTTTGGGCGAATTGCTGCCTTTTAGGCTCATTTTCGAGCAGTTCGGTGAGACATTTGGCTAACTCATCGGGTTGATTGGGTGTATAAAATAGGGCATTAATTTCACGGCGCACTTGTTCAGGAATGCCAAATACAGGGGTGGTGATAATTGGTAAATCAAAACCCATGGCTTCTAAAATTACGCGGGGATAACTTTCGATGCGGGAGGTGCAAATGAAGATATCCGCCGCGCGATAATAAAGGGCTGTTTCGGGGGTTTCTGGGACTACGGAAACGCGACTGCGTAAGGACTCTGGTAGTTGATTAACTAGGTTGGCTAATTGACTACTGTAAAGGCTGGGTCGATCGCCTATAATTAAACAACGGATGCGAGAATGCCATTGGGGGGGTAGTAAGGGGAGGGCTTTAACTAGGTCCTGTTGACCTTTGCGATCGCAAACTGTTCCTAATAGTAAAATCGCGATTTCTCCGGGGTCTATATCCAGGGTTTCGCGGGCGGATTTACGATTCCATTTTTCGGCTTGGGTTAAGAGGCGATCGACATCCAAACCATTATGAATCGTGATAAAATTATGGTGGCTATTCAATGGCAAATATTGGTTACGGGTAGCATCAGCCACAAAAATCACCCGATAGGGGAAGCGGAAACATTCCAAAGCCTGGGCGGCAATTTCACCCCCAAAGCGATTAAAATAGGTCTGCCATGGTTCACTCTCATGGACATTCCACACACAGGGGACCCCCACATTTTCGGCGGCGGCTACCATAAAGAAATTCTCTAAGGTATTAGCATAAACCAGGTCATAGCTATCAAGGCTTAACTCTTCAGCTAAAGCCGAAATAGCCTGATGATAACCCTGTCTATCGTAAACACCAGTTAAGGGATGTTCTCGGACTATCACTTTAATTCCCTGCTGTTCATATACTTGTCGCAGGGGTCCATCTGTGACACTAAAGATGACAGGTTCTATATCCCCATCTCCCGCTAATTTTAGGGCGATTTCCAACTGATGTAAAGGGGCTCCTGTGTATTCCAAAGCATTACTACACATCAAAACTTTGGGCTGAATTTTTACAGTTAAGTTATGCCAAAAATAGCGTCTGGGTTGTATCTGGAACCACTCATTAGCTAGGGATAAATGGGGGCTATAAAAGGGGTCAATTTTATCAGCATAGCGACGGCGGAAGGTAGCCACTTCTTTGGGGTTATCCCCAAAACCGCGACTGGTTCCTTCTCGGTGAATTAATTCAGCATCAGGACAATAAACACAACGATATCCCGCCTCAGATAGTCGATAGCCATAGTCTGCGTCGTTATAGGCTACAGCAAAATCCGTTTGATTAAAACCCCCCATTTCTAAAAATAGTGCTTTAGGAGTTAGTAAACAAGCGGCGGTGACGGCTGAGTAATTTTTGACTACTTTAGAATAGGCTAAATAACCAAAATCATCTCGATGAGTCAGTTTAAAAGCATGACCGGCTAACCCATGATGTAACCCATGAATAATTCCGGCGTGTTGAATAGTATCATTGGGGAAAATCAACCGCGCACCCACAGCACCCACGCCCTCAAATTGACCATAACCAATCATTTGAGATAACCAGTCTGGGTTAAGTATTTCTGTGTCATTATTGAGGAATAGCAAATAATCAGCTTCTACCTGTTCGGCGGCGCGATTATTAATGTAGGCAAAACTAAACCCAGTTGCCGGATTAGGAATTTTCATAACCCTACATTTATCTAACTCTGACAAACTGGCTAAATATGCCAAAGTTTGGGGGTCATCACTTTGGTTGTCAATGACTACAATTTGATAGTTTTGATATGTGGTTTTTGCCAGGGAATTAATACAGGCTTGCAGTAGCTTTAATTGATTTTTGGTGGGAATTATAATAGCTACGGAAGGTCCGGTATGGGGGAAAGTATGGCTAAATATACCTAGATTTAATTTAACCGCCCATTGGGGTTGATGAACAGTAGCGGCGCTTTGACGGCGGGTGATAGCATCAGTTATGGCATTCTGACCCGCCTGGAAACTAGCAGGTTTGGCGGCACCGGAAACAGCAGTAGAACCGGGCGCAGTACGCCAATGATATAATACTAAGGGAATGTGACCAATTTGGCGAGCTTTTTCGGTGGCTCTGAGGGCAAAATCATAGTCTTGGGAACCTTCATAACCAATGCGAAACCCTCCTAATTCTTGGAAGAGGGAATGACGCACTACTAGGGCGTGACCCATATACATATAAGATAGTAGTAATTCGGGCGACCAGTCGGGTTTAAATTGGGGCGCAAACCGTTTACCTTGGGTATCTATTTTGTCATCATCACTATAAAGAATATCAGTTTCTGGGTGTTGGACTAGATAAAGGGCAATTTCGGCTAAAGCGTCGGGAGTGAGTTCGTCATCATTATCGAGAAATAGGATAAAGTCTCCGGTAGCGAGTGAGGCGGCGCTATTGGTGGCGGCGCTAATATTGCCATTTTCTGACCGGAAATGTAGCCTGATACGGGGTTCGGTTTCGGCTAGTTGATTGAGGGTTTTAGCAACTTCGGGGTCGCTGCTACAATCATCAGCTATACAGAGTTCCCAATGGCTGTATATTTGACTACAAACACTGGCGATCGCTTGTTGTAAAAACCCTATAGGAGGGTTATAAACTGGCATCACCACCGAAATTTTGGGCAGGGCTGTCGCCGGAACCGCCGCCAAACGCTTACCCAAAATATCAGCCGCTTTTTCTGTCCAGGTGTTAGCTTTTAACCAAGCATCATAAGGGTCAATAGTCGCCGGAACTTCAAAGCCTGCTGGTAACAAAACTTCCCCAGGAATTTGACTGGTTTGGTCGTACATTTCCGACATTCGCCGTATAATGGTAGGAATTTCCCAAGGCATGGGAATTAAACGACCAAGGCGCTGTTTACGTTCCGCCGCGCGTTGTCGAATAGCCGCGCTAAGTTTAATTAACTGTTTAGTCTTACCAGAAACTTTATTGATAGGGCTAATTCGCTTAACAGTGAGGGGCTGTTTTTTGTCTACGGCTACTGTTTCCCCATTTTCTAGTTGCGCCTCAAGGGAAATATTCCAAGTTCCCGGAGGTAAATTAATTAAGACTTCCCAACCACTATTGGAACTACCTACCCAGTCGGAGAAAATTTCCCCCACGTCACCCCGGGGAAGTCCATAAGCACATTCTACAGTTTCCTGTCCATAACGCAGGAATAGTTTAGTAATTTGGTATTGAGGGTGACAACACCAACCCGCAAATAGAGTTTCTCCTACGGGGACGATATTTGTATTAGGTACATCAAATGCAGCTTGTAGGGGTGAAACTCGCAGGGGATATTCTCCAAACTGATGCCATTTTCCCCTAGTGTCTTTAACTTCTAATTGCACTCTATGATTACCTGGAATTAGAGGAATTTGCACCCGAAACCCACAGTGATAACTACCGGGGATGTAATCATATATATTCCCCACGTCCAGACGTTCTATATTATAGGTTCCCTCGAATATTTGCTCATTAATACGGGCGCGAACTTCCTCTAAATTAAGTTTCCCGGTATGTAAACACCAGCCCTGAATTTGCATATAAGTATCGAGACATCCCAGCAATTCCCAATTAGTCGGGTTATCAATAGAAGACACAAACCGAGGTTTGAGGGTGCGTCTGGCTTGCCTTTTCGCCGTAGCATATTTAGTGCGAATTTTCCACAATTTAGAGGATTTAATAGCGGCTAATTCCCCTTCCGCCAAGTTCCGCGCCATTTGGGTCTGTCCGAGTTCCTCTTCTAGTTCTCGGAGTTTAGCAAAGGCTTGTTTAAATTGGACTTGGCTAGTTTGTAGTCTAAATTGAGTCTGTCCTAATTCGGTTTCTAAACTGCTAATTTTCAAATGGGCGTTATGTAGTTTAAAGTCGGTAATTCCCAGTTCGGTTTCGGTATTAATTAATTTACTCAAGACATCTTGATATTTGATATCAAAATCCTGATATTTTTCTGGGATATTTTGCAGTTCACCCTGGGTTCTTCCGAGTTCTTTTTCTGTGGCTACCAGTTTAGTTGTGGCTTCTTGCAAACCCACTTCTAGGTTGTGCGCGTGGGCTGTCATTCCCCGCAATTCTAGGGTCGTGGCTTCCAGTTCCCCCTGGGTTTTTCCTAATTGTTCTTCGGTAGTGACTAATTTGGCGATCGCATCTTGTTGTTTAATCTCTAAACCATTCAGTTTTAGTTGAGTTCTACCTAGTTCAGTTTCCTTACTAACCAACCTATCTACAGCATCATGGAAATGGTCTTGCCACAATTTAACATCAGCTTCTAAAATACCGCATTCTTTTTCCAGTTTGCGAATAGTTGACCAATCTTTAAACGCCCAACTAGGACTAGGCTGTTGTTGCACAGCTTCTCGTTCAAAATGATTTAAACCACTGCCTAAGTTTTTCGCTGCTTCTTCTAGTTCTTGATATAGGGTCAGTGCTTCCGGAAAATAAGCTCCAATTAGTCCCGGCTTTTTACTTTTAATAATATTATTGGTTAAAAGTTTATCATCGAAGTTATGGCTTTTATCGTCAATTCTTAACCATAAATCAAACTTGTGATTAAGTGCCTTAACGAAATCCATCGAATATTTCCCTACTTTATAAACATTAGCAATTAAGCACCTTTGGGGATTGTTTTGATAAAACTTCAGGATTTTTTGATTATAAAAAATCCACATTTTAACCGCCATTTCTGGGGAGGTAATCAAGGCTTCATCTGTAGACCTACGATAAAGAGAGTCTACCACTTCCCAGGGAGTTCTATAAACAAAAATAAACTTGGCTTCTGGTATCAGTTCCGCCCAAAAATCCAACAGCAGAGTCGTCCTAGGATCTTTCCATCCCCAGGGAGATAATGGGTCCTGATTTTGGGCGATTAGTTGTTGTGCCTGTTGTCTTTGAGTCGGTGTTACTGATATCTTATCTTCCGCGACGCAGCCCAATTCATCAATACCATTATCACGCAAAATCTCTTTATGAAATTCCACAAAATCAACATTTTCAAAATGTCCCTTGATATTTCCATAATTGGAACCCACCAAATTTTGACCAATATTGACACCATACTGCTGGAGTAAAGAAGCCGTTAAAGAAGTGCCAGAACGGTGCATTCCTGTGATAATTAAAGTTGGTGATTGACCCTCTGATGCTGTATCCATAGATTTTACTTCACTAATTCAGTATGTATAATTTTTTGACATCCATGCAGCCTATTCATTTACAGGCAAGCCGAGAACACGCTTTAGTTTAAACCATTTTGTCCGCAGTTTCCAAAACTTGCTACTCTCCATTGCCTGAATACGATTTTCCAGGGTATCAAGCTGATGACCCATTATCTGCATTTGGGATTTTAGATGTTCCCATTCGCTTTTCTGGGATTCATATTGGTCTATTTGGGATTGATATTGGGCTATTTGCTGGTTATATTGGTCTACGGTGGCTGTCAACTGTGCCTGAGTTTGGCTAAGTTGCTGGCGTGCCGCAGATAGTTTAATTTCCCAATTTCTGCGACTGGAGATGGCCACTAAGCGATCGCCTTCTATAATCGCCTGTAAGCCCTTACTAGAGACAATTTTGATGATTAATATATCCTGGGGGGAAATCTGGTCACTAGAGAGGACACAGGACCAACCTGAGAGTAAAAAATCTGGCTGTTGGTAGTGGGCAACAATATCGGGGCGTTCCTCAGAACAGGGATAGACACCAATAAGGCGAGAGTCTGACCATAATTGAACTTCTACAGTTACCCCAGGGTTCAAATCAATGGCCCATCCACTCAGGCGGACTTCTCCGTTAGGTTGAATATAGCAATAGTCAATTTTGCCTTCTGGATGATGATAGAATGTCAGGGGATGAGGGGATGCTACAGAGCGATCGCTTACCGCATAAAGGTCTTGATAGTGGTTTAAGCCTTTAGGAATGCGGGTAATTTCAGCATTACCATCACTAATGCTATCAAGTATTCGCCGCACATATTCTTCTGTCACCCAAGTAGTGCCATACTCTTGTTTATCGAGAGATTGACTTTCACTGTCTGGACTAAATAGTAACCCCGTTTCTGGCCTAGGAATATGGGGGGGCAATAATTCCATATCCAAGACACTAAATAATAGTAAACCCCGTTTTGATTTTAAATCATAAAGTTTTTGCATCCAGCGTTCAAAAGTAGTGGCTGGCATATGGCTAAAAAAGGAAGTCGCCATAATCAAATCAAAGTCGCGATCAACTTGGTAATCTTCAGGGACCGACGCAGACACAATTCCCTGTACTCCCAAGTATTCGCTTTGAAATTGAACCGCCTTTTTATAGATATCAGAAACCCAGATTCTTTCCGGTGGTATTTCTTCGATTAAAAAGCGAGTGAACCTACCATATCCACAGGCAAAATCTAAGAAGGACTCCACCGCATCAAAACCGCCAAAATGCCAATCTACAAACTGTTTTACAGTGTCCAAAATCGCGCGACCCATAGTATAGTAATAGGTTAAAGCACGATGGGAGTTTTTATCATCGAGTTGATTAAATACATAAGAGTACATTTCATCGATCGCCATAATTTCCCGTCGAAAAGTTTGAGGCGATCGGGCTAAGGTCTGAATCAAAGCATCCACCAGGGGATTATCATTAACAAAAATATTAGTTTTCATGGCAGATGTTATTTATCCCACGGATACACCATCTAAATTTTCCCAATGAACCTTACCAGAGGTAATAGTTAGTTGTGGTTCAACCAACAGGTCAACAACACCCGTACCACAGGACTCTTCGCAGGGCTGAACCCTAAACATAGCCACATCAACGCACCTATCTAAATAAGTAAATTCTCCCTCGACGATACCGGATACACCAGCATTCAAGAAATACACATCAGGAGCCAGGAGGCACTTAAACTGAAATTCTAACATGATTTTAGTTCCGGCATCAACATATTTAATTAACTGAGAGGTTGCCAAAAAAGAAGCCCCCGCCAATTCATAGCCACTAACAGTTTTAACCAACATCCCAAAGCGGACATGGGAGGCGGACTTCATAAACTCAACTTCGTAGTTATAAGTATAGGTTTGACGGGCGACCAAATGATTAACTCGCTTACCTTTTAAAGTTCTAATATGGGGGTCTTGGATAGTTGCACCCCGGCTAGGATAACGAATCAATTGGTCAGGGACTAAATTTGGATCGTAATAGTCTCGATAATCAGGATTATGTTTAATCATTCCCTGACTCTGACCCTGACTATGATTACCATTTTGTTGAGAGATACTAACTACTTTATGGACTTGATGTTGAGGAGGCAATGAGGCTTTAATCTGCTGAATTTCGGCGCGCACTTGGGCGGCTGCATCAGCATCAGCATAGATCATTTTTTGATATTTAGAAACAATCATCTTCGGGGTATGTTCTAATAACATTTCCCCCTTATCCATAAGTACCGCCGAATCGCATAACTGGATAATAGAGGGGGCAGAATGGGATACAAAGAGAATAGTACCGCCCCGGTCTTGGATTTCGTGAATGCGGCTAAAACACTTACGTTGAAAAGCCTCATCTCCCACAGATAGGGCTTCATCAACAATCAAGATATCAGGGTCAACGCTAGTAGCCACAGCAAAACCTAGGCGAATATACATCCCACTAGAATAGGTTTTGACAGGCTGATCGATAAAATCCCCGATATCAGCGAAGGCGGCAATATCATCAAACTTGGTCGCAATTTCTTCGGGTTTTAATCCCAACAACTGACCATTAAAGAACACATTTTGTCGTCCAGTAAATTCAGGATTAAATCCACTACCTAACTCTAGCAAAGCGGACACACGGCCATTAACTTTAACTTCGCCATGAGTAGGGGTTAAGGTTCCGGCAATAATTTGTAGGAGGGTGCTTTTACCTGATCCATTTCGTCCGACAATTCCCAGAGTTTGACCCCGAAAAACTTGTAGGTTGATATCTTGTAGGGCCCAAAAATTTTCAGCCAGACTGGTTTTTGGCCAAAATATTTCTTTGAGACGGTCTACGGGATGTTTATATCGCTTAAAACATTTGGAAACTTGATTGACGGAAATTGCAATATCAGTCATGGATTCTGATTGAGGATTAGGCTATCAATGGTAAGGTGGCGAACAGCGATAATTGTCAATTGTCTATATGTTGTGGTCTAAAGTACATCAGCAAAGGCAGGACGTAAGCGCCGATAGACTCCTAAGCCTATAGAGAAAATCACAATGGATACGGCTGTAGCCACGGCTAATTCTCCCCCATGTTGGATAGTTCCAACTAGGACTAGATCTCGATAACTTTCAGCGATCGCCGTAACCGGGTTCAGCCAAAACACCCAAACTCGCCACCCTTCAGGAATTTTGCTGGCTGGGTAGACAATTGGTGTGACATAAAACCACAAATTGAGAATTACCCCCAAAGTTTGGGGGATGTCTCGCAGAAAGACTGTCAGCGCCGCCGTCAAATATCCTAAGCCAGCAGTTAACAACAGTTGTGGAACCCAAATCATCGGTAGTAGCCAGAGGGTTTGGTGAAGACCTTGATAGGAGAAGCCCACAAAGATAATCAACACCGCTAAACCAAAGGTACTCTCAATAAAAGCCGACAAAATTGGCACCATTGGTAACAGCCCCAGGGGAAAGACTACTTTTTTGACCAGATTAGTTTGTCCAATCACAGAAGTAGCCGCCTGGGTCAAGCCATTGATAAATGCAAACCAAGGAATTAGACCAGCAAACAGCCAAAGTCCAAAAGTCAGTTTACTGTCTTCTGGCATTCCTGTAATGCTTAGTTTAACCTGCAAAACAATAGAGAAAACATAGGTATAGATCAGCAGTTGCGCCAACTGATTGAGTAAAGGCCAGAGGTTTCCCAGAATAGACCCTTTGTATCGCGCCTCTAGGTCCCGTTGTACAAGGGTAGCGAGTAAGTTGAGTTTTGTGCGCCATTGACTATAGACAACTGGAGATCTCCCCCCCCAAACTCTGTGTACAACACCTTTCATTGACCTAAGCAATTTTTTGTCCCTCGTCCACTACACACACCACAGCCAAATATCTTATTAGAGACAATGGTTTGAGGACAAGTGTGCCACATTCGGTGTCTTGATTGCTAGTCCCAGGGCGTTAATAGGGTAGTCGATCGCCAAAAAAAACACCCCAACAGGGGTGCATTAAGGTATTTATTGACAGCTAATCAGATGTTATCTACCAAGCTGGGTTATAGATTTCGGCACTGTTGGCATCTAACCCAACCTGATCAGCCAGACGATTAAACATTGATTTTTCCCGTTTCCAGGCTGACCGTTGCTGCTTCAGGATTAATTCCCGAGAGCGATCGGCTACCGACAGCGGAGTTTGAGAAGGTGTAGCCACTGCTTCGGGGTTATTGCAATATTTCACCCCACGATAAGTCAGGTTATGGCTAGGTTGCAGAACAGGTGCTTTTTTCAAGTTACGGAAGCGCCAGTCTTGACCACGATACTTGCCACCTACTTGACCAACGGTGGTTTCAACGGATTCGGTATTTTGGCTGTAGCTAACGCCGCGATATGTAAGTCCCATGATTTTCGCCTCTCTTGTTCAAATTGGTTAACTTTAGTGAGGCGCGTTCCTTCGGGATTACTCCCTACTTCCGTCTCCCCTCCTCTGAACATTAGGGCTAGAAAACCCTTAGAGCGAAAAGAGATGAACGATTTGTTTTTGTTTCTGTATCTATTGTTACCGTTTACCAAATAAATGTCAAGGGTCTATGGGATTTCTTTAGAAAATTTTAACAATTTTGCTAAATACCCCAAAAGGGGTAGAGACAAGGCTGGCCTTGTCTCGGAGGGGTTTGAGAGGTGGTGGGTTCCTAATGAGCGGAACCGTTACCATGATAGTCGTCGCTGTCGTAGAAGCCGTTTTGTGTCCCGAAGAATATGCAGGCGATGCTAAATACCACGGTTAACCCGACTAAAATTAACTTGATATCCATATTTGGGGTATCCCTCCCGATAAATTGACTAACCATTGGGATTGTAAACGCTTCTGAGTGAGAGCGTCCATACATTAGGGCCAATTATGGCTGGGGCCGAAACTTCTACCCATGGTCAATACCATCAAAAGCGATCGCCTGACACGCGATCGACTCCAGACGCTAAAATGGTCAAAGGGCGTAAATCTAACCTACTCAATGCCATGATATCCAAAAACTGGGTCCTAAAAGCGCTTCTGTTTCTGTTCGGCGCATGGTTGATATTTGATATGATCACCTGGGTGATCGCCGAATACCTATGGTTTGATGAAGTTGGCTATTTATCCGTATTCAGGCGACGACTGCTAACCCAAGTAGGATTATGGGTCCTAGGGGTGGGTTTGAGTGCAGCCTTTCTGTTCTTCAATTTGGCTATTGCTGACAAATTTCGCTATCAATCCGCCATTAAATCTTACCACCGATTTGAGGATGCCCTATTTTCACCGCCTCCCCCTAGCCGACCCCCAGCCTTAAATTTGCCATGGCTATCTTTTCTGGTAATTGGGCCAACTATGTTCATGGTGGTGATGACACTCCACTATGGCTATGAGTTTATTACAGATTTCAACATCAGCCTAGAGCAGGATTTGGTTGTTCCCTTGCTACCCCGTCGGTTTGATTTTGCCGTCATTTGGGAAATGATGACTCAGCAACCTATCCAATGGTGGCAAATTGCCATTAGTGTGGTTATGACTATGGTAGTTATCATTAAACCACAGCTTTCTCTAAGTGCGATCGCTGTATTTTTTAGCCTCGGTTTTGGTTGGGTTCTCTCTAGTCACTGGATTAATGTACTGGGATTTTTCTACCCCACCGATTTTCAGATTACAGAAGGTCTCTTTAACAAAGATATTAGTTTTTATATTTTTATCATCTCCGCCATTGACTTGGTAGAATTTTGGCTATTCGGTTTATTTCTCTTGGCTTTAATTTCCTGCTCCCTGATTTATCTACTTTCCGGTGATAGCTTTAATCAAGGCAAATTTCCCGGATTTTCTCGTTTTCAGCAGCGCCACTTACATGGGTTGGCTGGTGTGTTCATGCTATGTATGGCTCTGCGATATTGGTTAAATCGATATGAGTTATTATATTCCGAGCGAGGGGTCGTATTTGGGGCTGGCTATACTGATGCCAATGTGGCTGAACCCGCCTATTACTTGATGTTTTTCATTAGTATATTATTCGCGCTGTTCTTGTTCTGGCAGGCTTTCTTTTCCGTAGAAGTAATTAAACCTTATGTCGAGTTTTGCTTAAAAAAAATGGGTTTGCGTCGTCCGCGATCGCAACCAAAACGCTATGCCAAATTATTCGCGGATAGCTATTCTTTGAGGGCGATTTTATCTGTATATATTTTGATGGGATTTTCGGCTAATGTGGCGTTGCCAGAAATGGTGCAAAGGGTCATAGTCCAGCCTAACGAATTAGAGCGAGAATTGCCATATATTGAACGCAATATTCAATTTACCCAACAGGGTTTTCATCTTGATAATATTGATATTCAAACCTTTGACCCAGACGCTCAACTAACCCTCGCTGACCTAGAAAGCAATTCTCTCACCATTGATAATATTCGGCTGTGGGACCAGCGACCCCTATTACAAACTAATCGTCAACTCCAGCAAATTCGACCTTATTATGAATTTCTTGATGCTGCTATTGACCGCTATACTTTGCTGAAACCAGAAGAGGAACAAACACCAGATAATCGTACTCAAAAACAACAGGTGATTATTGCAGGACGGGAATTAGACTATCAGTTAGTTCCCGAAAAAGCGCAAACTTGGATTAATGAACACCTTGTCTATACCCACGGTTATGGATTTACCCTATCTCCAGTTAACAAAGTAGCGGAAGGAGGACTACCTAAATATTTTATCAAAAATATCGGCCCTGCGCCTCGGTTTAACCCAGATACTACCCTAGAAGTCGATCCTCGCGTTGAAGATAGTATCCCTATCGGAAAGCCTCGCATTTATTACGGTCAACTCACTAATACCAATGTGATGACTGGTACTAGAGTTTTGGAATTTGACTTTCCCTCCGGTGATGAAAATGTCTATAATACCTATAGCGGTGATGGGGGTATTCCGATTAATTCCCTATGGCGGCGGTTACTTTTTGCTAAGTATTTAAAAAACTGGCAAATGATTTTTACCCGGAATTTTTTGCCGGAAACTAAAGTGCTATTTCGTCGTCAAATTCAACAGCGAGTTAAAGCGATCGCTCCCTTTTTACGGTATGATAAAAATCCCTATTTGGTAGCCGCAGATAGCAGTTTAGGGCAAGATGTGGTTCCCGAAAATGCACAGGAGGGTAAATATCTCTATTGGATTTTAGATGCTTACACCACCAGCAGTCGCTACCCCTATTCTGACCCGGAAGATGGCGAATTTAACTATATTCGCAACTCAGTTAAAGTCGTAATTGATGCCTATAATGGCTCCATTAAATTCTACTATCTCAGTGAACCCAGAGACCCGCTTTTAATCACTTTACGCAATATTTTCCCCGATTTATTTGAACCTATCGAAAATATGCCCAAATCTTTGTATGAGCATATTCGATACCCCCAAGATTTATTTACAGTCCAATCAGAACGCCTATTAACTTACCACATGCAGGATGCTAGGGTGTTCTATAACCGGGAAGATGTCTGGCGCATTCCCACCGAAATTTATGGCGGTCAAACTCAACGGGTCGCGCCTTATTATTTGATTATGAAACTACCCACCGAAGCCATGGCGGAGTTTATTCTATTGCAGCCATTTACTCCCGCCAGTCGCCTCAATTTAATTGCTTGGTTAGCGGCGCGATCGGACTCCCCCCAATATGGTAAACTATTATTATATCAGTTTCCTAAGCAGCGATTAGTATTTGGACCCGAACAGGTGGAGGCACTAATCAACCAAGAACCCCGAATATCTGAGCAAATCTCACTGTGGAATCGTCAAGGTTCACGGGTACTTCAGGGTAATTTATTAGTAATTCCCATTGAACAGTCTTTGTTGTATGTAGAACCAATTTATCTCGAGGCGACTGATAACAGTTTACCTACTCTAGTCAGGGTTATTGTGGCTTATGAAAACCGCATTGTCATGCGTCCTACTTTAGATGAATCTCTGCAAGCTGTCTTTGATGCTGACCCCATCGAACCCGCCATTATAGTTCCCAATTAACAATGAATAATTAACAATGAATAATTAACAATGAATACAGCTTCAGAAATCGTGCTATTACCCTCACCCTAAATCCCTCTCCCAGGGGGGAGAGGGACTTTGACAGCCTATGGCATGATTACTCAAAAGGCTGTAATGAATAATCAATTTCTAGGTGGGGAGGCGAGGTTGATAATTAGCAGTTATTAATTATTAATTAATAATTAACAATTAATAATTAACAATGAATACAGCTTCAGAAATCGTGCTATTACCCTCACCCTAAATCCCTCTCCCAGGGGGGAGAGGGACTTTGACAGCCTATGGCATGATTACTCAAAAGGCTGTAATGAATCATCAATTTGTAGGTGGGGAGACGAGGTTGATAATTAGCAGTTAATAATTAATAATTAATAATTAATAATTAATAGTTAACAATGAATACAGCTTCAGAAATCGTGCTATTACCCTCACCCTAAATCCCTCTCCCAGGGGGGAGAGGGACTTTGACAGCCTATGGCATGATTACTCAAAAGGCTGTAATGAATCATCAATTTGTAGGTGGGGAGACGAGGTTGATAATTAGCAGTTAATAATTAATAATTAACAATTAACAATTAATAATTAACAATGAATACAGCTTCAGAAATCGTGCTATTACCCTCACCCTAAATCCCTCTCCCAGGGGGGAGAGGGACTTTGACAGCCTATGGCATGATTACTCAAAAGGCTGTAATGAATAATCAATTTCTAGGTGGGGATGCGAGGTTGATAATTAGCAGTTATTAATTAATAATTAACAATTAACAATTAATAATTAACAATGAATACAGCTTCAGAAATCGTGCTATTACCCTCACCCTAAATCCCTCTCCCAGGGGGGAGAGGGACTTTGACAGCCTATGGCATGATTACTCAAAAGGCTGTAATGAATAATCAATTTCTAGGTGGGGAGACGAGGTTGATAATTAGCAGTTATTAATTAATAATTAACAATTAACAATGAATAATTAACAATGAATACAGCTTCAGAAATCGTGCTATTACCCTCACCCTAAATCCCTCTCCCAGGGGGGAGAGGGACTTTGACAGCCTATGGCATGATTACTCAAAAGGCTGTAATGAATCATCAATTTCTAGGTGGGGAGACGAGGTTGATAATTAGCAGTTAATAATTAATAATTAGCAATGAATAATTAACAATGAATAATTAACAATGAATACAGCTTCAGAAATCGTGCTATTACCCTCACCCTAAATCCCTCTCCCAGGGGGGAGAGGGACTTTGACAGCCTATGGCATGATTACTCAAAAGGCTGTAATGAATCATCAATTTCTAGGTGGGGATGCGAGGTAGATAATTAGCAGTTATTAATTAATAATTAACAATTAACAATGAATAATTAACAATGAATACAGCTTCAGAAATCGTGCTATTACCCTCACCCTAAATCCCTCTCCCAGGGGGGAGAGGGACTTTGACAGCCTATGGCATGATTACTCAAAAGGCTGTAATGAATAATCAATTTCTAGGTGGGGATGCGAGGTAGATAATTAGCAGTTAATAATTAATAATTAACAATTAACAATTAATAATTAACAATGAATACAGCTTCAGAAATCGTGCTATTACCCTCACCCTAAATCCCTCTCCCAGGGGGGAGAGGGACTTTGACAGCCTATGGCATGATTACTCAAAAGGCTGTAATGAATAATCAATTTCTAGGTGGGGATGCGAGGTAGATAATTAGCAGTTATTAATTAATAATTAGCAATGAATAATTAACAATGAATAATTAACAATGAATACAGCTTCAGAAATCGTGCTATTACCCTCACCCTAAATCCCTCTCCCAGGGGGGAGAGGGACTTTGACAGCCTATGGCATGATTACTCAAAAGGCTGTAATGAATAATCAATTTCTAGGTGGGGAGACGAGGTTGATAATTAGCAGTTATTAATTAATAATTAACAATTAACAATTAATAATTAACAATGAATACAGCTTCAGAAATCGTGCTATTACCCTCACCCTAAATCCCTCTCCCAGGGGGGAGAGGGACTTTGACAGCCTATGGCATGATTACTCAAAAGGCTGTAATGAATCATCAATTTCTAGGTGGGGATGCGAGGTTGATAATTAGCAGTTAATAATTAATAATTAACAATTAACAATGAATAATTAACAATGAATACAGCTTCAGAAATCGTGCTATTACCCTCACCCTAAATCCCTCTCCCAGGGGGGAGAGGGACTTTGACAGCCTATGGCATGATTACTCAAAAGGCTGTAATGAATCATCAATTTCTAGGTGGGGATGCGAGGTTGATCATTAGCAGTTATTAATTAATAATTAACAATTAACAATTAATAATTAACAATGAATACAGCTTCAGAAATCGTGCTATTACCCTCACCCTAAATCCCTCTCCCAGGGGGGAGAGGGACTTTGACAGCCTATGGCATGATTACTCAAAAGGCTGTAATGAATAATCAATTTCTAGGTGGGGATGCGAGGTTGATAATTAGCAGTTATTAATTAATAATTAACAATTAACAATTAATAATTAACAATGAATACAGCTTCAGAAATCGTGCTATTACCCTCACCCTAAATCCCTCTCCCAGGGGGGAGAGGGACTTTGACAGCCTATGGCATGATTACTCAAAAGGCTGTAATGAATAATCAATTTCTAGGTGGGGAGACGAGGTTGATAATTAGCAGTTATTAATTAATAATTAACAATTAACAATTAATAATTAACAATGAATACAGCTTCAGAAATCGTGCTATTACCCTCACCCTAAATCCCTCTCCCAGGGGGGAGAGGGACTTTGACAGCCTATGGCATGATTACTCAAAAGGCTGTAATGAATAATCAATTTCTAGGTGGGGAGACGAGGTTGATAATTAGCAGTTATTAATTAATAATTAACAATTAACAATTAATAATTAACAATGAATACAGCTTCAGAAATCGTGCTATTACCCTCACCCTAAATCCCTCTCCCAGGGGGGAGAGGGACTTTGACAGCCTATGGCATGATTACTCAAAAGGCTGTAATGAATAATCAATTTCTAGGTGGGGAGACGAGGTTGATAATTAGCAGTTATTAATTAATAATTAACAATTAACAATTAATAATTAACAATGAATACAGCTTCAGAAATCGTGCTATTACCCTCACCCTAAATCCCTCTCCCAGGGGGGAGAGGGACTTTGACAGCCTATGGCATGATTACTCAAAAGGCTGTAATGAATAATCAATTTCTAGGTGGGGATGCGAGGTAGATAATTAGCAGTTATTAATTAATAATTAACAATTAACAATTAATAATTAACAATGAATACAGCTTCAGAAATCGTGCTATTACCCTCACCCTAAATCCCTCTCCCAGGGGGGAGAGGGACTTTGACAGCCTATGGCATGATTACTCAAAAGGCTGTAATGAATAATCAATTTCTAGGTGGGGATGCGAGGTAGATAATTAGCAGTTATTAATTAATAATTAACAATTAACAATTAATAATTAACAATGAATACAGCTTCAGAAATCGTGCTATTACCCTCACCCTAAATCCCTCTCCCAGGGGGGAGAGGGACTTTGACAGCCTATGGCATGATTACTCAAAAGGCTGTAATGAATAATCAATTTCTAGGTGGGGATGCGAGGTAGATAATTAGCAGTTATTAATTAATAATTAACAATTAACAATTAATAATTAACAATGAATACAGCTTCAGAAATCGTGCTATTACCCTCACCCTAAATCCCTCTCCCAGGGGGGAGAGGGACTTTGACAGCCTATGGCATGATTACTCAAAAGGCTGTAATGAATAATCAATTTCTAGGTGGGGATGCGAGGTAGATAATTAGCAGTTATTAATTATTAATTATTAATTTCCGGGGCGAGGTTGATAATTAGCAGTTATTAATTATTAATTATTAATTATTAATTATTAATTATTAATTATTAATTATTAATTTCCGGGGCGAGGTTATAGAAGAACCCGCCCCTAGAATTATCAATTGTCCTGCCGGAAGGTTGCCCGATCGCCTAAATCTGGTAAATTTAAGGTAACAGTTGAGCAAACAGACGGTAATTGAACCTATGGCACTGATTACAACCGGTGGGAAACTAATTCGAGATTTGGAGTCGGAAGGAGCTTTAGCGCTCTATGTTCCGTTGGAGGGAGGATTTGAGGGACGTTACCGCCGCCGTCTCAGGATAGCTGGTTATACTACCTATAGCCTATCAGCCAGGGGATTGGGTGACTTGGCGGCGTACTTGTTGGGGGTTCATGGTGTCCGACCGCCTCACCTAGGTAAAAAAAGCAGTGGTAATGATGCGGCGGTGGGAGATATTTATTATCTTCCTCCGGTGGTCAACTATCAGTTAGAGAATCTGCCCCCTAACTCCAAGGGATTAGTATTATGGATCATAGAAGGGCATATTTTGTCAAGCCAAGAGGTCGATTTTCTCAGTCGCCTACCGAGTATTGAACCTCGGGTTAAAATTGCCATAGAGATGGGAGGCGATCGCCAATTTAGCTGGAAACCTTTAAAAAATGCGATCGCCGTTGCCTAAGCGCCAACCATTTCCCGCATCCATGTAAACATAGAAAATGTGATCACTACTGATTCCCCTCTAACATCACTGAAAACAGGTCGCTGGTTCAAACTCATTTGTGGAGCCAGTTACCAGCACCTGCCATCAGTGCGCCATTTGGCCCTAGCTTATACCCTAGCGGGGGCGGACTGCATTGATGTGGCGGCGGACCCAGCCGTGATCAAGGCTACCCTGGAAGCGATCGCATTATGTGCTGATTTAGGAAATCAGGCTCGCCGCCGAGGTTTTGGCTATCGAGGGAGACCGTGGTTAATGGTCAGCCTCAACGACGGAGAAGATCCCCATTTTCGGAAAGCTGAATTTGAAGCCACAGCCTGTCCCAGCCATTGTCCCCGTCCCTGTGAAAGCATTTGTCCGGCGGGGGCGATCGCTTTTAGCGACCTACAAGCTGGGGTTATAGATGAACTATGCTATGGCTGTGGTCGGTGTATTCCCGTTTGTCCATCAAATTTGATCCGCGCTCGGTCCTATGTATTTACCCCAGAAGCCGTCGCGCCGCTGATATTTCAAACCGGAGTTGATGCCATCGAAATCCACACCCAAAGCGATCGCGAAGCCGACTTCCGTCGCCTGTGGAATCATATTCAGCCTTGGATACACCAACTCAAAGCGATCGCCATTAGCTGTCCCAACAGCCCCGACCTAATCGATTATTTGTGGAGTCTGCACCAGCTAATCACTCCCCTACCGTCAACAACCGCCTTAATTTGGCAAACCGACGGTAGACCCATGAGTGGCGACATAGGTAGTGGCACCACCAGAGCCAGCATTCAACTGAGCCAAAAGGTGTTATCCGCCCAACTACCAGGATATGTGCAACTAGCAGGAGGCACAAATGATTATACTGTAGCCAAGCTGCGATCGCTAAAACTTCTCCCCGATGAGGGAACCGAGAAAAACTCCACTTCCCCAAAAGTCGCCGGAGTCGCCTATGGTAGCTATGCTCGCACCTTACTTTCCCCCATTTGGGAATCCCTAGAATCTCCTAATCAGGAATCTGACCCCCTAGAAATGTCAAAAATCACTCAATTAGAAACCCAAGCAGACCTACTATGGAAAGCCGTTAACCTAGCAAGTTCCCTAGTTGCCCAAATCAAAGGATTTTGAGGTTTCCTGCCTCCAAATCCCTCAACCAGTTCTCACCCTATTGATTGAACACTTCAACCTGAGAAGTATGCAGATCACAGACGACCTTAACAGATTGCTTGATATTGTTCCCCCAACAGTCCGAAAAAACCTGATCAACCACCCAGAACGCGAATGTTTGATTGAAATAGTTATGGATTTGGGTCGTCTCCCAGAGGCTCGTTTTCCCAGCAATGCCGAATACCTATCCCAACAGCCTGTTACCTGGGATGACTTGGGCCATTGCATATCCCGCATTGGTGAGTTTAGCGGTGACAACCGAGCCGGTATTGAAAAAACCCTACACCGGATTAGTGCCATTCGCAACCGCACCGGGAAAATTATCGGCTTAACCTGTCGAGTTGGTCGCGCCGTATTTGGCAAAATCGGCATGATCCGAGACTTGGTAGAAACCGGAGGCTCAATTTTGATGCTAGGTCGTCCTGGTGTCGGCAAAACTACTGCCCTGCGAGAAATTGCCCGCGTCCTAGCTGATGAACTCCATAAACGGGTCGTAATTATCGATACATCTAACGAAATTGCCGGGGATGGAGATATTCCGCACCCCGCCATTGGACGAGCCAGACGTATGCAGGTAGCCAGTCCAGAACTGCAACATCAGGTCATGATCGAGGCGGTGGAAAACCATATGCCCGAAGTGATTGTCATTGACGAAATAGGCACAGAATTGGAAGCCCTCGCCGCCCGCACAATTTCCGAGCGGGGTGTGCAATTAATCGGAACCGCCCACGGTAACCGCATTGAAAACCTGATGAAGAACCCCACTTTAGCAGATCTGATTGGCGGAATTCAAGCCGTCACTCTGGGAGATGATGAAGCACGGCGGCGGGGTTCTCAAAAAACCGTTTTGGAACGTAAGGCTCCCCCAACTTTTGATATTGCCATAGAAATGTTGGAACGGGAACGTTGGGTTGTCCATGAGTCGGTATCAACTACTGTTGATGGTTTGCTGCGGGGAATGCAGCCGACTTTACAGGTCAGACAAATGAACGATCGCGGTGAAGTCACTGTTACCCAAGAACGTTATAGCACCCCCGCCGCTCGGAATGCGGTGCCAGCAGGAGCATCTACTGGTTCATCCCGACCCTTACCCCCTTTGTCTGCACCGGGTTTGGGGGGTCTGCGGGCTTCCGGGAAAATGATGCCACTTCCCACTAGCACTACTGTTCGCGAAGGGTCTGCGCCGGAAAATAAACCCGCCACCCAGGAATTTGAACAGTTGCTGAATGCCTCCTTTGATAGTCAAGGATTGGGGGATGACAATGGTTTGGATCTGGGGGATAATGGATTTAATGAGGATGATTTGCCTCTGCATATCTATCCCTATGCGATCGCTCGCTATCAGATAGATCAGGTGATTCGCACTCTGATGTTGCCTGTGGTGGTGACTAAGGATATTGACAGTGCTGATGTCGTCTTGGCTTTGCGATCGCATATTCGCAATCAGTCCAAGCTGCGACAAATGGCAAAAAATCGCCATATACCCATTCACACCGTTAAATCTGGCAGTCCCCCTCAGATTGCTAAGGCTCTGCATCGGTTACTACACAGGTCAGATCCTAGCACTCCAGAAGTTCCTGATCTGACTCTGTTTGCTTCCGGGAATTCCTCTGATGAACTCGAAGCCTTAGAGGAAGCCAGACTAGCAGTAGAGGAAATTGTCATTCCCAAGGGTCAACCTGTGGAACTTTTACCTCGTTCCCCAAAAGTGCGAAAAATGCAGCATGAACTGGTCGAACACTATCGCCTGAAATCTAACAGTTTCGGCGAGGAACCCAACCGCCGGATCAGGATTTATCCAGCATAGCAAACACATCACAACTATAGAGGCAGCCTGTTCGGGTTGCCTCCGTTTACAATAGATAATTAAAATATAACTATTTTCCCTTTCAACTTTAGCAAGTTTAAGGAAAAATTAATTCACTCTCTACTGTTCCCTCTTGCCTTTGATAGTGTTGTTTGGGCAAATAACTTAACTTAATGGTCAATGATTCAACAGCTTATTCAACTAATTGCTACCATGACTGGGCTACATATTCGACCCCAGGATTATGGGACTTTCTCCCAAAAAATTTGGCGACGGGTTCAGCAACTACATCTTTCTAGTTTGAATGAATACTATAATTTGCTCACCGCCGCCAATACCGAGAGTCAAACCGAATGGTCGGAATTGATGCCTTTGTTGACCACCACGGAAACCTACTTTTTTCGCGATCGCGGTCAGTTTAAGTTATTGCGTGAGGTCATACTACCCGAGTTGATCGCCGCCCGAAAATCCTCTAAAACTCTGCGTTTGTGGAGTGCTGGATGTTCTACCGGGGAAGAAGCCTACTCTTTAGCTATTTTAGTGCAACAGTTGCTCCCAGACTGGTCAAATTGGTTAATTGAGATTACCGGAACTGATGTTAATGAAGTCGCCCTACAACGCGCTAGAGATGGCGTATATAGCCATTGGTCTTTTCGCATGGTTGACCCCGAGGTGCAACGTCAATATTTCTATCCCCAAGGACAGAATTGGTTAGTTAATCCCGCCGCTAAAAGTTTGGTTAGGTTCCTGAAACTTAACTTGGTGAGTGATAATTGTACCAATGCGATCGCCAGTCTTGGTAAAATCGATTTAATTTTATGTAGAAATGTTTTTGTTTATTTCGAGAAACCCTATATTGTACAGGTTCTGAGAAAATTCTATCAGGTACTTAGGCCCGGTGGGTATCTGATGACAGCCCATGCAGAAATTCAGGGATTATTACTTGATGAGTTTAAAGCCTGCATTTTTCCAGAGTCCGTGATTTATCAACGGGAAAAACCTCCCCAAAATCTCTCTGTATCCTCCCCCAATGTCTCCCTAAACCATCGCCAGCCTTTATCCCCGTTGCTAAATCGAGCCTATTATCACCCCAATGGTAGCCGTTTACCATCCCCTTCTCAACCTCCCGCCAATCACGGTCAACAGAAACAAGGTAATCTCTCGACTTTATCGATTGTACCGCCACCCATTTCCGCGATACCCACTGCATCAGAACAGGCGATCGCCATTAGTCAAAGCCTCGAAGAAGCCAAAAAGCTCATCAACCAAAAAGCCTATAATGAAGCCCTCAAAAAAGTTCAAGAATTTGTCGCTAACCATCCCCAAAATTTTGATGCTCATTATTTAATGGCGAAAATTTATGCCAATAGCGGACAGCATGATCAGGCAATTTTACATTGTCAAAAAGCCTTGGAAATTCAGTCATTGTCCATTGAACCTTATTATATTTTGTTGCACATTGCCCAGGAGCAAGGGGACTTACAAAACGCTAAAATTTTCTCCAAAAGAATCATCTATTTATCCGATGTTTCTGCTTCGTCAATTTGCGCTCATCTCGAATTAGCAACTGTCCACGAAAGGGAAGGAAATTTACCCCAAGCCAAAAAACTGTACTTAACTGCATTATCCCTGTTAAATACAGTTCCTGCTCATCTTCCTGTACCCTATTTAGGGGAAATTTTAGGAGGAGACTTAAAGGCTTATCTCCAACAAAAATTAAATCTGATTTTGTATTAATAAATAAGGCACTGAAAATTATGGAAACTAAACCTTATCTGATGTTTAAGTTGGGAGGATTGAATTATGGCGTAGATGGCTTCTTAGTTCAAGAGATTTTCTCCTTACCTGAACTCACCCCCATTGTCGAAGCAGCCCCCGAATTAGTAGGTATTCTGAATTTACGCAGTGAACTATTATCAATCATTGACTTAAATATTCATTTTGGACTTGCATATAGTCAAAATCCTTATGCAATTGATGATATTATTATTGTCCTACAGTTAGGTGATGAAAAGTTGGGAATTTTGGTGAATGAAGTGTGCGAAGTGCAGATGATTTCCTCCGAGGATATAACCAGTAAGATTCCCTATAGTATGATGGTAGAAATACCAAGTTACCATAGTTCCGGCTCTCATCATCATGCGATCGCTGGATATGCCGAAATTGAAGACCAGATTATTATGATCATAAATCCCGAATCTTTACGGGATCATATTATATCTGATAGTCCCGAAATTATCTCCGATCGCAGTAATTCTCATCGAGATAGTTTAGGGAGTGAAACTCATCGAGATGACCATGATTATCCAGTCCCCAAAAACCGTAAAATTCCCGCTTTCTGTCCTGACGCAACACCAGAAGAAAGGCAGATTTTTCGGGAACGTGCCGAGAATTTGAGGCGCAAGACCGAGAAAGATGAATTGTCCGGGTTAATGTCCTTGGCTGTCATTGGTTTAAACGGTGAATACTTTGGCGTAAATCTCTCGATTATTCGGGAATTTACCGATATTCATAATGTTACCCCTATTCCTTGCACGCCCCCTCATATCGTCGGTAATATGAACCTGCGGGGTGAAATTGTCACCTTGGTTGATATTAGGGGAATTTTGGGTCTACCAATGGATATTAACGGTAATTCTCAAAAAGCCGCGATCGTCCAAGTTGGTGAAGTAGTCGCCGGAATTATTGTTAATGATATTTTTGATGTCACCTATCTAAACCCCTCCGCTATTAAGCTAGTTCCCGCCGCTGTTCATTCTACCCAAGATGAATATTTACGAGGGACAGCAATTTATCGCGATCGCCAAAATCCCCAAGCACAAAACCGGATGATGAGTTTATTAGACCTCGAAAAAATCCTAGTCCAAGAAACCCTGGTAGTTAATGAAGAAATATAAACCAATTGTTAACTAATTATAAAAACTCTATCGTTTGGCATATTCCCGCGTAAAATAGTAGTGATAATCAGAGTTTAGCTATTTTTTCAGATTAGCCACAGTTGCCGACCCTCCGACCCTCGACCATTTATAGACAGCAATGCCAATGATAGCCTATTTTTACTAACATGATGCAAAGATTAACCACCAAACTTTACTGCGGTTTCTTCCTGATACCCGCCACAGTCATCCTAGCTATAAGTAGCTATTCGGTTTTTTCATTCTGGCGCATCGATTCGCGCATTGGCACTATCTATGATGATCGGGTTATACCCCTTCAGCAAATCAAAAATATCTCCGATGCCTATGCTATTGAGATAATTGATGCCGTCAATAAAGCCAATAGTGGCTTAATCAGCACCGATGCCGCCTTCAACATTGTTAATCAAGCCATAGAAACAATTAGCCTCAACTGGGAAAGTTATAAAAACACCGAATTAACACCCGAAGAAAAAGCGATCGCTAACGACATAGAGCGATTATTTCTTCCTGCCCAGAATCGCATTAGCGAACTGCAACAAGTTCTAGAAAGAGGCAATATAGAGGAATTAGCCGCCTTTGATGGACAATTGTATGATCTCATAGACCCCCTCACCGCCAAACTTAAGGGGTTAATTAATTTACAACTGCAGGTAGCCTCAATCGAAAGGGAGAAGGCTCGCGCCGTATTAAATGAAACCCTGTTATTATTTGGATTATTAATCTTAGTTGCCATAGTAATCGCCTCTCCCCTAGGCTACTTTTTAAGCCAGTCTATTGCTAATACCTTTAAACAAACCATTAAAGCTATTTCCGAGAGTTCCACAGAAATTGCTGTCGCCACAGAACAACATGAACGCATTGCTACAGAACAAGCAGCAGCCGTTAGCGAAACCACCTCCACCATGGATGAATTAGGAGCCTCCTCCGAAGCCGCTACCCAACAAGCAGAAGCCGCCGTCACCGGAGCGAAAAAGGCTTTATCCCTGTCCGAAAGTGGTCAAACTGCAGTTAATAGCACCTTAGAAGGGATGGCAACCCTCCAAGATAAAGTCGAGGGAATAGCCCAACAAATTCTCCGCCTCAGTGAACAGACCAATCAAATTGGTAACATCTCCCAATTAGTGGCTGATTTGGCTAATCAAACTAATATGTTAGCCCTAAATGCCGCTGTTGAAGCAGTACGAGCCGGAGAACATGGTCGCGGTTTTGGGGTAGTTGCCACCGAAATCCGCAAACTGGCTGATGAGAGTCAGAAATCCGCCCAAAAAATCGGTACTTTAGTTTCCGATATTCAGACCGCGATTAATTCCACCGTGATGGTCACAGAAGAGGGAACTAAAACAGTTCGCTCCAATGTTGATGTCGCCCAAAAAACTGCCGAAGCCTTTTTAGGTGTCAAAGAAGCAGTAAATGATGTAGTTGTGAATAATCAACAAATATCTCTGAATATTAAGCAACAAACCCTCGCCATTAATCAGGTTTTGGAAGCCATGAATTCCCTAAAGCAGGGAGCCAACGAAACCGCCAATGGTATCGGACAAACCAAAAAAGGCATGGAACAGCTAAAACATATAGCTGATGAGCTGGAGTCCATTATTTAGGGATAATTTGAATATTCATAAACCGGGGATATTCAGACAGTAAATTTAGCGGATTGACGATTATTTAACATTTTTAGGAGTTACGAAAAATGCTGATGTTTAAAAAGTTAAGATACTGGATTGTGGGAGGATATACTATTCCCATATTCCTGATGATTGCTAGTGCCACGGTGGTTTCTGTTAACGTCGGTCGGGTGCAAAGCGAAGCCCAGCAACTAAATGTATCTCGTCAAATAGCTGAAGATATTGCTGAGATATCCTGGAATCTTCAGGCTATGTCCAGAACCCTGAGAGGCTATTTGATTGCCAACAATCCTACATCTATAAATAGCTGGAATCAAGCCAAAAATGATGCTAATCAAATCATAGGTTCGTTAACAGAAACTATGACTGATGAAAATCAACTTAAAACCATGGAGGAAATTCGGAAACAGTATGATGATTTAGTCGAATTTCACGAGGGTCTAATCCAAATAGTAGGGGCTGGTGACATAGAAGCAGCTCGTCAAACCTGGATAGCAAATGGCATAGGGATCAGAGTTGCTGAGGATACTGCTAAGTTAATTGATCAGATGAAGAGTCGGGAAGCGGAACTGGTAAATATGCGAGTAGCCAGCCAAAGCCAAGCTCTGAATAATCTGTTATCATCTGTGTGGGTTAGTATTGGTCTAGCGGTGATAGTTTCGATTATTTTAGGAAGTTGGATTATCACTACTATTGTTCAGAAAATTACCCAAGAAGCCAATAACATCGCCCTAGCAGCTACGGAGATTGCTACTACTATTGAAGAACAGGAAAGGGTGGCTGTTCAACAGGCTGCTTCTGTGAATGAAACTAGCACGAGTATGGATGAGTTGGGGGCTTCCTCCCGTCAGTGTTCTGAACAGGCTTCTGCTGCGTCTTCGGGAGCGCGTCAGGTGCTGGCTTTGGCGGGAAGTAATCGCCAAGAAGATACATTAGATGGTAGTCCGAGTTTGCGGGAAAAAATGTCACAGGTTCAGGCTCAAATCCTGCGTTTGAGTGAAAACCTCAGCCAGATATATAATATTACTAATTTGGTTAGTGATTTAGCTAATCAAACTAATATGCTGGCTTTGAATGCTTCGGTGGAAGCGGTCAGAGCAGGGGAACATGGTAAAGGTTTCGGGGTGGTGGCTAGTGAAATCCGCAAATTAGCTGATCAAAGTCGCAAGTCGGCGGAAAAAATTGGCTCTCTAATTGCTGATATTCAAAATTCGGCTAATTCTACTGTGATAGTAACGGAAGAGGGGACGAAGGCTGTGGAAAAAATTATCGTTTCTATCAATGATGTGGCGGTGAATATTCAACAAATTTCTCTGAATACTAAACAACAGGCGATGGCGGTAGAGCAGGTGATTGATGCGATGAATAGCCTAAATACTGCGGCGCAAGAAACAGCGAACGGTTTGGCTCAAAGTCGAGCAGGTACTGAGCAACTTAATAATACCGCCCAGGGCTTAAAAAATCTGGTTTAGCAAGAGTTTATGGCTAGGAGAAATTACCATGATTGAAGATGACGAATTGCGGGAAGTCTTTAAAATTGCCAGTGAGGAACATTTACAAAAACTTGATGATGGTTTTCTGTACCTAGAACAAAACCCTCACGATAAGGGGAAAATAGATGAACTGCTGCGGGAAGCTCACAGTTTGAAGGGAGATGCGGGAATGTTGGGGGTTAAGGATGTTTCTACCCTGGCTCACCAACTAGAACACCTGTTAGGGGCTATAAATAGGGGAGAGGATACGTTTTCCCATGAAATGAGCGATCGCATGGGTCAAGGACTTGATGCAATTCGGAAACTGGTGACAGAAGCTGTTACTGGGGAACCTTGCGGGGTTAACGCCTTTTATGTGTTAGCGAATTTAATGGGGGCGAAGCCAGAAGGGGAAACTACGCCACCCACAGAGACTCAGACGGCTGCTGTAGCTGATTCTGATGAGTCTGGGGATGAGAACCTGACAGCGCCAACAACCACGGAAGACGAGGAGGAAGAGGCGGAAACTATCCCAGAGACCGAAGAAACACCAGCCCCGCTAGATGGTTTCAGGAAGGATGAGCAAACCCCAGAGAACCCGGAACAAGGGGCTAGTCCAATTATTGAAGTAGAAAATCCAGCCCCTGCTAGTCGAGCAGTTGTCCCTAGTTCGACCTATAAAATTGAGACAATTCGGGTAGCGACACGAAACCTGGATGCTCTGATGACTCAAACGGGAGAGTTGACGGTAACTAAAATTCGCATTGCCCATAGGTTAGCAGAAATTGAGGAAATTACCAACCTATTGGAAGAATGGAGTCGGGATGCTTTTATCAATAGATTTGCTCTCCATGACCTGGAAGCTAAGGAGGGTTTATCTAATGGTAAGGGTACGATGGGACAATTACAAAGTTACCACCAAAGAACAGGCGATCGCTTAGAGGTTCTTAGCACATTAGTCAATCAGCTAAGAACTTCCATCTATGAAGATATGGCTCGTCTGGATTTAATTTCTGACGAACTAGAAGAGGGAGTGCGTACCCTGCGACTGTTACCCCTATCGACGATATTTAACCTATTTCCGCGCATGGTGCGGGATTTAGCTAGGGAACAGAATAAACAGATAGAATTGGTAATTGAGGGCGGCGAAACTAGGGCGGATAAACGCATCCTAGAGGAGATGAAAGACCCCCTAATGCACATTTTGCGTAATGCTGTTGATCATGGCATAGAAACTCCCACGGAACGTCAAAAAAGGGCAAAACCACCCAAGGCGACTATCCGCCTACGGGGATATCAAACGGCTACCAGTGTGGTGATTGAGGTGAGCGATGATGGCCGAGGTTTAGATATTGAGCAAATTAAACAAACCGCCATTAAACGGGGAATTTGTCAGCCAGAAGAATTGGTGGGAATGACTATCCCACAAATTCAAGCGTTGATTTTTACTCCCGGTTTTTCTACCCGTAAATCGGTGACAGAGGTTTCGGGGCGGGGTGTGGGTATGGATGTGGTTAGGACTAATGTTGAACACCTCAAAGGGACGATTAACGTTGATTCGACCTCTGGAAGGGGATCTACTTTCCGCATTCAATTGGGAACTACCCTGGCTACAGCCCATGTGTTGATTGTGGCGGTTGATAGCATTTCCTATGCGATTCCTGTAGAGTATGTGCAAACTACCCTATTGGTGGATGATGCGGATATTTTTGCCATTGAGGGTCGAGATACGATTCTTTTTGATGACCAACCTGTGTCGGTGATGTGTTTAGTGGACTTGCTAGAATTGCAATCTAACCGTAATGCTATCAGGGGTTGGAATCACCAACGGAAGTCTCAGCGAGATGAGTCGGAACGAGAAACAACAGGGGATATGCTATCGGTAAGGCTGAGGGAAAATGTCAGACCCTGGGAAGCTAATCTGAGCCATGACCGAAATCAATCTCAACCATCGAAGGCTAGATCTTGTATAATTCTAAGGATGGGGGAAAATCGACTAGGCCTATTCGTTGACACGCTTATTGATGAACAAGATGTTGTCCTCAAGCCCCAAAGCCAACTACTGCGACGAGTAAGGAACGTTGCTGGGGCGACTATTTTGGGCACGGGGGAAGTGTGTATGGTGCTTAATCCCCAAGATATGATTCGCTCGGTGCGGAAAAATTGGAAATCCTCGGCTTCTATTAGTCTTTCTGATTCAGATGAGTTGGATTTAGAAAGCGATCGCCCATCTGTTATTCTATTAGTGGAGGACTCCATTGCTACTCGCACTCAAGAAAAGCGTATTTTGGAAGCAGCAGGTTATGAGGTGGTTACAGCAGTCGATGGACTAGACGGATTAAATAAACTCAAAACTCGCTCCTTTGATGCGGTAATCTCCGACATCCAAATGCCTAATTTAGATGGTTTGGGATTCACTGCCAAAATCCGCGAACATCAAGAATATAGCGAGTTACCAATTATCTTGGTGACATCTCTTGCTTCTGATGACGATAAACGCCGGGGTGCTGAAGCGGGAGCTAATGCCTACATCACTAAAGGCTCATTTAACCAGGATATCCTCCTGCAAACTCTCAGCCGATTAGTTTGACTGCATCCAACGGGGGATGAGCTCATTGGTCTGGCTGGCGGTCATATACTGTAACCGCTAGACCCACCCGGTATTTTAACACACGCAAAATCAACATGGCGATTCGAGTTTTGCTGGTGGAAGATTCCCCAGTTGCTCTGATTATTCTCAAACGCATTTTGGCTGAATGCAACGATATTCTGGTTGTGGGTACTGCTCGCAGCGGTTTGGAGGCTTTGTCTTTAATTCCTCAATTGCAGCCAGATGTGATTTGCACAGATTTACATATGCCTCACATGGATGGCCTGGAATTTACTGGAGAGGTGATGGCTAATTTCCCTAAGCCGATTCTGGTAATTAGTGCATCTGTCCAGGCTGAGGATACTTACAATGTGTTTCAACTTCTCAATGCGGGGGCGGTTGATGTTTTTCCTAAGCCGAAAACTGGGCTGGCTTCTGACTATCAGCAAGCGGGTAGGGAACTGATCCATAAAATTAGAGTTCTGGCTGGGGTTAAGGTGTTTACTAAGCATCGACGGGGGGCTACTGTTAAGGCGACTTCCCCGGCGGCGAGTCCATCCTATTCGGGGAGCAGAGTTAATAGTCCGGTGGCGGTTCCTACTCCTCAGAAAACTTCTTTTTCCCCTCAGAAAAAGACTTCACCCCATCGCTCTCAATCTGTTCGGGTGGTGGTGATTGGTGCCTCTACGGGAGGACCCCAGGCTCTCCATACCCTTCTGACTCAGTTTTCCCCTCAGCTCCCGGTTCCGATTATCTGTGTTCAACATATTAGTGAGGGGTTTTTGCAGGGATTGGTCAATTGGTTGAATTGTCAGTGTTCTATATCGGTTAAAATTGCTCAGGCAGGAGATTTGCCTCAACGGGGAAATGTCTATTTCGCCCCGGAGGGGAAACACCTGGAAATCGATCGCAATGGTCGGTTTTTGTATTCTTCTAGTCCGGCTTTGGGGGGACATCGACCTTCGGTGACCGCAACTATGAAGTCTGTGGCTAATTTCTACGGTAGTCACACTCTGGGAGTATTATTAACGGGTATGGGCCGCGATGGGGCTGAGGGAATGATGGAAATTACACAATGGGGCGGTATCACTATCGCTCAAAATGAGGAAAGCTGTGTGGTTTTTGGAATGCCCCGAGAAGCGATCGCTCTGGGGGCGGCGAGCCACATTCTCCCGGTAGAGGCGATCGCTCCCTTGATTTTAAATATGATTAATTTGGGCATCAAGTCTTAACGTTCAATACCGAATCAATTACCTCGCACAATTTCTGGGCATCAAAAGGCTTGGTTAGGTATTCTGTGGCCCCGGCTAGTCGCCCCTGCACTTTATCAAAGGCCCCGTCTCGGGCTGTTAGCATAATAATTGGCAATGCCTGAAATTGCGGGATACTCCGAATTGTCCGACATAGTTCTAATCCATCTATTCCTGGCATCGATACATCTAGCAGTAGCACGGAAACTTTGTTATGATATATAACTGATAAGGCATCGACGGCATTATCAGCCAGCAAAACGTTATAAGTATTAGATAGGGCTTGTTTGACTAGGCCCTGCATAACTGTACTGTCATCTACTGCTAGGACGGTTGCTTGTTGACTACTTTGATTAACAGACATTGATTATCTTTCCCTCCGTGACGCGGCTGGCCCCGACTCACGATTGAGCTATACTATTAGTTTATATCGTTGTGCTGTGTTTAAACTACCCCCCCCAGGCGATCGCTTACCTGGCAACTGTTAACTGTAATATTAAAAAAAAGTTAAATCTGAAAATTCCCCCCCCAAAAAAGGTTGACTATTGCTCACGATTTTGGTAACATCAAACTATAATATATTAAAAAATTAGATGTGTGCCTGATTTGGAATTTCGCCAATATCCCATTATGATAAAAGCATAAGTAAAGTCAAGCACAAAGTCAAGCATTATTTACAACTATTTACAATTGCCCAAATCCTGCCATAACTGGGGATTATTAAAATCCTCAATGACATAAGTTGCGCCGAAATTTTTTAAGATCTGGGGGTCATGGGTAGAGGCGACACCAATAGTAGCTATTCCAGCAGCAACGGCTGATCTAATTCCGGAGGTAGAATCCTCAAAAACGATAGCATCTTGAGGGGATATATTCAACTGTTGTAAACAGACCTGGTAAGGTTTCGGGTCAGGCTTACCCACCCCGACATCTTCAGAGACAATAACGGTCTGGAAATAATCAACCAAGTTTAAAACCTTCAGCATAAAGGCGGCATTTTCCCTAGGCGCATTAGTAACAATAGCAGTTTGCAGTTGCTGTTTTTGTATCCAAGCCAACAACTTGGTTAAACCGGGTAAAGGTTTTAAATTCCCGGCAATTTCACGAAATATAGCTTCTTTTTGGTCAGCCAAAATCTGCCCTTTTGCGGGGGAAAGTTGCGGGAGAATATCCCGGACAATATCAGGGTTTAAACGTCCGCTAATGTTAGCTCGATAAAAATCCGGGTTAATTTCCAGATCATAATTTTTGAGGACATCAACCCAAGTCTGATAATGAATAGGGTCGGTATTAGCCAGAGTCCCATCTAAGTCAAAAATAATCGCTTTCAGCATGATGTAAATCCACTATCTGAGTAATTAATTATTAGACCTGCGCCAGTGAAAGATATTTTCTAGGGTATTATACCAAAATTTTTGGTTTCGATGTCGTTGATGAACCCAAGCGGCGGCGGTTGGGGAAATTATCCCGGTAAGAGTTGGCCAGGGAGGGGTAAAATTAGCGATCGCATTGATGGTAATACGTTTTTGAATAGCGATCGCCAAAAAATTAATGATCTCATCAGCGCCAACCCCGAAAATAGTAGCCCCCAAAAGCCGACCATCAGAATGTCCGACCAACTCACACAAACCCATAATTTCCCCCAAAATTTGAGTTTTAGGAACCTGTTTAAACATCTGGCGGCTAACTTGTACCCGGTCTCCATAGCGCCGTCGTGCCTGAGTTTCAGTCAAACCAACCCTAGCTAAAGGTGGGTCAGTAAAAATCACCCAAGGAACATGATCATAACTGACCGAAAATATGGGCAAATATAGGGCATTTTTGATGGCGATTTGGGCTTCATATTCAGCTAGATGAGGCATAGCATAACCTCCCGCCAATTCTCCACAAGCATAAACTCGATGATTAGTGGTTTGCATTCGGGAGTTTAGCTGCAAATAACCCCCAATAAATTGAACTCCGATATCATCCAAATTTAAGCCACACAAATTAGGCTGACGACCGATACCTAGGATAATTTCATCAACTTCGATCGCCTTATTTCCGGCTTGTATCCATTTGGTATCATCAATTTGTTTAGCCTGAATCACAGGGGTTTTAGTCAGCACCCGCACCCCTTCAGCTTCTAACAAAGATTGCAGCAAAAAAGCGGTGTGGGGTTCTGCTCTCGGTAGTATGTGGTTACTGCGAACTATGATGGTAACATCACTTCCCAAACGCCTAAATATTTGGGCTAATTCCACAGCGCTAGGGTCGCCGCCAATGAGGGCAACATGATTAGGAATTTTGGTAATTTTATGAAGAGTATCGGCGGTGAAATATCCGGTAAGAGTCAATCCTTCTATGTCGGGAATTTGGGGTTGGGAACCCATAGCCAGTAAAAAAGTACGCGATCGCAAAATTCGATTATTGACTTTCAAAGCCAGCCGAGGTTCTCTAATAAATTCCCCTACCCCAAAAATCATATCTACCCCCAAAGAAGCGATCGCCGCCGGAGAATAAATACTTTCTAGGTTAGTGGTGATATATTCACTCCATTGACAACTAGAGTCCCACTGTATCAAAATATTTTCTGGTAGGGTGCGATCGGCGGTTTCCCAACCGATGCCGAATTGTGACACCTGGCGCATTTGTTTAGCTACCTTAGCTATCTGTAAAAGGGGGTGGTGTCTGTTAGCCCCAAGAATTTGACCAGGAACAGGGGGTGGGTCAGGTTCCAATAGTGCTACCCGACCCTGCATTTTAGAGGCGTTTATAGCGGCTTTACGTCCGGCTAAAGTGCCACCAATGATAACTACATCATAATCGAGCATTTTGGGTAAGACGGAATTATTATCATATCTTCAGATTTTACCCAATTTTACCCCAAAAAATATAGATTAATTATGGCGATCGCCTTCTAGCTGTCGCAAACGTTCTTCTAATTCACGCACCCTGTCCTCGGCGGCTTCAGCCCTTTGGCGTTCAGTTTGCACCTGTTTAGCCAATTCGGTGGGTGTAAGGAATCGTTCACCGTCTGGGCGATAAATCGTAAAGTTTCCGTCTTTCAATTCAAACCGGATACCTAAGCGGGGACTCGTCCAATTTTCCGGTTCGTCGATCACTTCGAGAGTCCCATCACTACTACGCAGCCAACCGTTGAAATCTAGGCGATCGGGGTCTAAAATATAGTATTCTTCAACCCCATATTGTTCATAAAACTTAAATTTTCTCGCCATTTCTTTCAAGCGATTTCCCGGTGAAAGAATTTCCAAAACCACTTGTGGTGGTATGTTACCTTCTTCCCATTGTTGATAGGAACCGCGATCGCCTTTAGGTCGCCCAAATACTACCATCGTATCAGGGGCTTGACGTATTTTATTATCACCCTGCTGAGGATACCAGAGTAAGTCTCCAGCCACAAACACATTAGGATCATCATCAAACAAGATTTCTAGGTTTTCTTTAATAACAACAATCCAGCGAAATTGTTTAGTATTATCTGACATAGGATTGCCATCGGATTCGGGATAAATGACCGTGATTTTGTCTTGAGTGCTTGTCATAGACTTGTCATCATGGCTATGATGATATTTCTTTGATTCATTATATCATAGCTGTGGCTGTTGGCTATAGGGTGAGATAGACAGCACCATGGGCTATAGGGCTAGACATGGTGCTGAGATCATTAGGGATTTTGCTTAGGACGTGCGCCAAACTTTTGAATTAACAAATCCCGGATAATTGGCTTGAGGTCATCGCAAGCTACACCCTTTTCTAAACGACTTCCCAACTCAGCCTCATGACCTACTTTTCCGCCGGTATAGATATCAACACCTTCCACTGTTTTACCATCTTTACGGGCTTTAGTACCGATGAAACCGATATCAGCCACTTGCGGCTGTCCGCAAGAGTTAGGGCAACCAGTCCAGTGAATACGAACGCGATCGCTTATTTCCAACTCCTCATCAAGTTCTCGAGCTAATTTTAAAGCCCGTTGTTTAGTTTCAATCAAAGCAAAATTGCAATAATTATTTCCCGTACAAGAGACAAGCGATCGAGTCAAAGGGGCAGGATTAATCGAGAAAATCTCTAACAAAGGTTCTGCCAAAAACGCCTCTAATTTATCCTCCGAAATATAAGGAATAATCAAATTTTGCTCAACCGTCAGGCGAATTTCTCCCTGGCCATAAACCTCCGCCAAACGGGCTACTTCAAACATTCGGTCTGCGGATAAACGCCCTACCGGAACGTGCAACCCAACAAACTTATATCCCTGTTGTTTCTGGGGGTGAACACCCAAATAATCTTTCTTATCCTGGGTTATTTCATCCTTTAAGGCGGCTGGTGCGAGAGTTTGACCAAATTCTTCCTCCACCTTAGCCCGGAAGCCTTCTACGCCCCATTTATCCACCAACCACATCAAACGTGCGCGTTGGCGATTTTCCCGCAATCCTTCAGAGAGACCATTTTGGGTGTAAACTGTTAGGATAGCGATGGAAAGTTTAATCACATCATCGTTAGCAGGAACCCAAACATTAATCGGCACAGCTTCCACCTGACGTTGTGCGGATAAATACCCACCTACGAGGACATTAAATCCTAATATGCGATCGCGATAAGCAGGCACAAAAGCCAAATCATTAATTTCAGCATGAATGGAATTATCTCGTCCCCCTTCAATAGCAATATTGAATTTACGGGGAAGGTTAGAAAAAGCATAATTACCCTCACCTTGATTGGTGATTACACTCTCCAATTTTTGCAACAATTCTCGGGTGTCGAACAATTCATCCGGGTCAATACCAGCAATGGGAGAACCCGTCAGGTTGCGAACATTATCCATACCCGATTGAATGCTGGTCATTCCTATAGCTTTCATTTGGGCAAAAATATCCGGGAGGTCTTCCAAACGAATACCGCGTAATTGGATATTTTGGCGGGTAGTAATATCGGCGCTACCATCATCTCCATAGCGTTGGACAATTTCGGCTAATACCCTCATTTGTGCGCTGTTGAGAGTACCATTAGCAATCCGTAATCTCAACATAAATTTACCGGGAGTAACAGGTCGGAAGAACACCCCCAGCCATTTAAGACGCATTTCTAAGTCGGTTTTATCCATGGCTTCCCAACCGATTTTGGCAAAATATTCTAACTCGTCTTTAACAGCTAATCCATCTTTATCAGCTTTAGCTTTTTCGATTTTATTGAGTTTGACTTTGGGTTCAGAGGCGACAACCATGAGTTTATCTATAACTGAGGTTAACAATGATTTGTAGATTAAATTCAGAATCAGTGATAATTTGTAGTTTAAGATACATAAAATCCAAGAGTTTGCAGTTATTGCATATATAATATGTAAAAAACGCATATTAATCAGATTTTAGTATTTTTGAATACCAAATTACGGGGAAATTCACCATAATTTGGGTTCATCAACCTGATGACCGAAAGTTTAAACTTATCTAATGTCTGGGTATTATTTAGTAATTAATTAACGAGGTGCAATTATGGAAAAAAATCAAGCTATTGGCAAGGTGTATTTAGTGGGTGCAGGGCCTGGTGATCCGGGTTTGCTGACATTAAAAGGCAAGGTTTTGATTGAATCAGCGGATGTGGTTATTTATGATGCTTTGGTGAGTGAAGAAATTTTAGCAATGATTAACCCCAAGGCTGAAAAAATCCATGCCGGAAAGCGTCGGGGTCGCCATTCTTTACCTCAAGAGGAAACGACACAATTAATGATTGAGCAAGCCCAAACTCATGGGGTAGTTGTACGTTTAAAAGGCGGCGATCCATTTGTTTTTGGTCGTGGTGGGGAGGAAATGGAGGCTTTAATCGCGGCGGGAGTTCCGGTAGAGGTGGTTCCGGGTGTGACTTCTGGTATTGCCGCGCCAGCTTATGCGGGGATTCCTTTAACTCACCGTGATTATAGTTCTTCTGTGACTTTTGTAACAGGTCATGAAGCGGCGGGAAAGTATCGCCCAGAGGTTAATTGGGGGGCTATTGCTAAGGGTTCTGAAACTATTGTTATTTATATGGGGGTTCAGAATTTGGGTAATATTATTGAGGCTTTGGTGGCTGGTGGTTTAAGCCTCCAAACTCCCATAGCTTTAATTCGTTGGGGAACTTGTCCGCACCAGGAGGAATTACAAGGTACTTTAGCCACTATTATTGAACAGGTTGAAAATACGGGTTTTGAAGCGCCAGCTATTGCTGTTATTGGTGAGGTGGTTGGCTTAAATAATGTTCTGTCTGGATGTCGTCCTGTACCTCTGAAAATCATCACTAAATAATGGAATTTGATGATATGAATGAATTGGTTAATTTGGCTAAGGTTGCTAGTGATAATCAAGATTGGTCTCAGGTTGTTTATTGCCTACAACAGTTTGGTGTGAGTGGGGAAAATGATGGCTGGGAAGAGGCGATCGCTTTAGCTTTAACCACTTTACAATATGGAGATTTTCACACCCGTTGGGATGTAGCTAAACTATTGCCGAAATTGGGTAAATCAGCCTGTGTCCCGTTGATAGAAATTTTCGAGGATGAAGCAGCAGATCTAGAATATAGATGGTTTGCAGGGCGAATTTTAGGCGATTTTCATACCCCAGAAGCGATCGCCTGTTTGGTGAATTTCCTCAGTAGCGATGCTGATGATGAATTGATAGCGATCGCTGCTAGTGCTTTAGCGAATTTAGGACCGGAGACGGTAGCAAGTTTAACTACTCTTTTAGAAGACCCCAAAACCCGTCTTATGGGTGTGCGCGCCTTATCTCAAATTCGGATTTCCGAGGTGATTTCTCCCCTGTTAACTGTTGTTGAAGACCCCGACCCCCAGGTGAGGGCGATCGCCATTGAAACCTTGGGAAGTTTTCGGGATGATCGGGTAATTCCGGCTTTAATTAATGCCCTAGAAGACCATGCAGCCATAGTGCGATCGGAAGCGGTGATTAGTTTAGGATTTCGGTCAGATATAGCCACACAATGGCACTTGGTAGAGTCTATAGACCCATTACTGTATGATATTAACCTCACTGTTTGTCAGCAAGCCGCAATGGCTCTGGGGCGCTTAAAAACGGATGCAGCTATTGAAAGTCTATCAACAATTTTACAATCTTCGCTGACCCCAATTCCTTTACAAATTGCCTGTATTAAAGCGTTAATTTGGATGGAAAGTTCAGCAGGTTTAGACTGCATTGCTCAATGTATATCAGGTTTTCACGAAACAGTTATCCTGGAAACTATCCAGTTGTTAGGTCGCTTAAAAACTGCTAATCTCAAAAATCAGGCGGGTCAAATGTTGCTAGATTTATTCAGAACCGAACATCCTAGCCTCAGCGAAACACGGATTAAACAGGCTTTAGCTTACGCTTTAGGTCAGTTAAGAGATGCGAAAACTATGGAGGTTCTGCAAGTCCTCCAAACGGATGTTAATGATAGTGTCAAATTTCATGCGATCGCTGCTATCCGACAATTAGAGACTATTTCGACACAGCCTGAATTATCAACTCTTCCGGTGTGCGAGACTGGGAATTATTAGGGCAAGTTTGCGCGCCCCAATCGCACTTTCTCAGATGGTCTAGTTGCCAACTCAGGGGTATTTCCAACAAATCGCGAGACCCGGTAAATCCCTGTCCTATAAATAACAATAAGGCTATACAATTAAGTATGGTATGAGCCATGCGCCATTTGTAGGATTTGTAAATATCGGGAACAATTGCCAAGGCAAAAATCATCAATAAAGCGGAAGTAATGCCATAATAGTAATGGGAGAAGTGCCATTCATAACCTCGGCGAAATACCCCATCTTGCGCCCCCAAAATTACTAATCCCGCCCCGGTTAAGGTGGCAAAAACACCCCGCCACAGGGGTTGATTAGCATTAGCGCGGTACAGAAAAACTAAGGAGGCGATCGTTCCGATAAAGATTAAAACTATAAAAATAGCCTCAAACATATTCTCATCAGAAAGTTCCTTAAATACCCCCTTAAATCCAATGGAATACGCTAAAGCAATCAGGGTCACTCCTACGACGGTTCCGGTCAGCCAACGCCCCATTTTTAAGTGTTCCCGACCTACCATTGGGGGAATGCGACTTGTGCTTCCTTTTTCTAGGGTTTGTAGGCGACGCTGACGAGTTTGCCAAGCCATGTGGGTAGAAATTCCAATTATGGGAAATACGACAACTATGGCTAGAAATGGATGAATCAAACTCATGAAATCGATTAGCTGCATTTCCAAGTCTCCGAAAACAATTTGCAATTATCAAACATCAATACTCATAGGGATTTCGAGGTTCTGGAATAGGGGTTAATCTGTCGGCTTTGATAGTTAACCTCCGTTGATTATTGAGAACTTCGGTAGTCATTTCACCCTCAACCTGTAGCCAACTGTCTTGGGGATATGCCCCCCGGTTATTGTCAGGAAGCATGACAGGAAGCGCAATGGGGTAAGCATCAGCGGCACAGCAGGTGATTACAAACCGGGTAATAAAGATAAAATTTTGGGGAAGGTTAGGGGGATAAACGACAAACCCGGTGACATTGACTCTTTGACCTCTATATGTCTCCGGTTCGGGATTGACATTAAGTAGCCTAATCCATTCTATCAGCGATCGCTCTTCTGGTCGAGAAGCGGTACGAAATTCTTGGGGCTGAATTTGTGTAGCGGGTAAAGACTCCATGATACCCCGTTGTAAGGCGACATAACTACCAAGATTTCGGGGGGTAATGAAAAGACCTAACAGGACAGAAATTAAGAGTAGGGCGGTACTCCAACCTTTGGGAAATAAACTAATATGTTGTAGGGATTGTTGGTCTATCTGAGCTTCAGTTTTTTGGTAATTATGGGACAGTTCCCAAATCCGAAATCCTCCAAAAATTAATAACAGAAAACCGCCACCGATAGCGAGGGGGAAATAGTTAGGATGAATGAGGATATAAAGTCGTCCAGCCAGCCAATATCTGAGGAGGAGGAATCCCCAAGCTAATATAGCTATAGCGTCCACCCAAGGAGACTGCAACCACAGTTGTAAACGAGATGGTAATCCATTTAATGGAGGTCTAACACGGTTCATAGGCGCTGAGATTAATAGTTCAGATTGAGATTGACAGCCAAGGTTAGCAAAAAGGTAAGCTGGGCAGCGAGAATCATCAGATAAATGATGGCGCGAGTTTGGAAAATCGACATCATCAAGCCGACGGTTTTAATATCAATCATGGGTCCGAATACTAAAAATGCTAGTAAAGAACCAGTGGTAAAAGTGGCGGCAAAAGAGAGGGCAAAAAATGCGTCAACTGTGGAACAAATAGAAACTACTCCGGCTAGTAATAACATAGCCAGAATGGAGGAAATGGGACCGTAACCTAGGCTGAGGATAATTTCGCGGGGTATTACTGTTTGAATAATAGCAGCGATCGCACTTCCGACTACCAACATTCCCCCCAATTCTCGAAACTCCTGCACCCCACTTTCAATCATTAAACCAACCCGGTCGCGGGTGGGGCGGATAAAAATAGAGGAGAAACTGACACTTGTTTGAGGCATAGTAGCCACGGCTTGAACGCCTTTTCCCTCAGCTTTCCACATAGGCATGGACTGCAAACGCACGGGTGTGGCTGACTGACCCATAATATAAGTTCCCGATGTTAGTAGGGAAGATTTGGGCATCTCATCGACGGCTTTTTCGGTGAAGTCAGGTTGAGGAACTAAACGGGCGAGGGCTTTTTGTAGAAACGGCCGCAGGTCTTTTTGGGCGCTAAAAACCAAGCCTAATGTTATGGCAATTATCAGGGAAAATAAAATCCGTAAAACGACGACTTCTGGTTGTCCCCGGAAGGCTACCCAAGTTGACCAAATCACAATAGGATTAATGGTGGGGGCAGCAAATAAAAAGCCGATCGCTGCTGAGGCAGGTACTCCTTGACTCAAGAGGCGACGGGCAACGGGAACATTTCCACACTCACACACGGGAAACATAAACCCGAACAGACTGCCAAAAATCGCCCCCAGGAAAGGGTTAGTTGGAACGTAGTATAGAAGTTTGCGTTCATCCACTAACCACAGCAGTAGACTGGACAACATGACACCCAGTAACAGGAAGGGCATAGCCTCCACTAACAGGCTGAGAAACAGGGTGAAAACAGCGTTCAGTTTGCTAACTATTATTGATGGCATCCTGTCTCAATTTGAATGGTTGACACTACTTTCGCACTACACACTCTCTGGTTAACGGCTACATTGTACACCTTCCGATGGTAGTTATTATTGATCAGTTGGCGATTGTCCACGAGTAATGGTCTGGAGGGGGCGGGTTCCCTGATTAATCATCACCTGGTATAGATGAGCAGATTAATCAACCCGCCCTAGGGGGTTTATTGACTCTACAAGGCAGCGGCGGGGGTGGGAATAGTCACGACCTCATCGCCGGACAAACCAAAGGCATCATGAATCGCCTGGACGGCTTTGATGCCATCTTTTTCATCGACTACACAACTGATTTTAATTTCGGAAGTGGCAATCATGGAGATGTTGATATTTTCGGCGGCGAGGGCTTCAAACATACGGGCGGCGACTCCGGGGTGATCGACCATTCCAGCCCCTACGGCGCTAACTTTAGCGATCGCTGAATTCAGGGTAACTTCTCCATAACCCCATTTAGCGATCGCCTTTTTAATCACGAGTTTAGCCTCTTCTGCATCACCTTGAGCGACAGTAAAAGCAATATCACGGGTGAGAATATCATTAACCTGGTGACAGCGCTGCGATTGGATAATCATATCAACGCTAATATTGTGATGTGCCAGCAGAGTAAACAACTCGGCAGCCATTCCGGGGCGATCGGGAACATGGCGGATCGCCAAACGGGCTTGGTTACGGTCTAGGGCGACCCCTCGCACTGGCGGAAGATGAGGTCGATCAACAGTTGGAATATTTTTGGTGTTACGGGTTAGCACATCAAAGGTTTGACAGAGGGCAGCCACCGCCCGATCGCACTCATTGGCATCAATCACACAACTAACCTTAACCTCGGAGGTGGAAATCATCTGAATATTAATTCCGGCTTCCGCCAAAGTGCGGAACATTTGGGAAGCGACTTTGGGGCGACCAATCATCCCGGCCCCAACAATGCTAACTTTAGCAATAGGGCTATCATAGCCTCGCACTTCCGGTTCTCCAATTTCGGGGTCATTGTTGCGTCCCAAAGTTGGTAAAATTGCGTCAGCTACAGCGATCGCCCGTTTATAGCAGTTATGAGTGACGGTAAAGGTAATATCATTAATATTCGCCTCATGGATCGACTGAATAATCAAATCCACATTCAGCTTCTGGAGGGCAATTCCCCCGAATAAACGGGCTGCAATTCCGGGGCGATCGGGAATACGCAATAAGGAAACCGCCGCCTGATCGCGATCGAATTCTACCCCATCCACAGGTCGCACCAGTTCCAACCCTTCCACAGGTCGCACCTCTGGTGGTGGGGAAGTCACCCGTGTACCAGGATCATCAGTCCAACTCGATCGCACTACTAAAGGAATCCCATAATTTCGGGCAATTTCCACGGCCCGGGGATGGAGAACTTTTGCCCCCAAACTAGCAAGTTCCAGCATTTCATCACAGGTTATTTCATCCATCAACTGTGCTTTAGGAACAATGCGGGGGTCTGTAGTTAAAATTCCAGGTACATCGGTATAAATTTCGCATCGATCGGCTTGTAATGCTGCGGCTAAAGCGACTGCAGAAGTATCCGACCCTCCTCGTCCTAGGGTGGTAATTTCCAATTCTTCGCGATCGCTAATTCCCTGGAAACCGGCCACTACTACCACCTTGCCTTCTTTTAGGTGACGAGTTAGACGTTCAGTTTGGATATTTAAAATCCGGGCGCGGCTATGTTCAGCCTCTGTGACAATTCCCACCTGCGCCCCGGTCATGGAAATGGCTGGTTGTCCCATTTCCTGTAGTGCCATACTCATTAAAGCGATCGTCACCTGTTCGCCAGTAGATAACAACATATCCATTTCCCGGCGAGAGGGATGGCTAGAAATTTCCTGGGCTAGTTTCACCAAACCATCAGTAGTTTTTCCCATAGCCGAAACCACCACCACCACTGAATGGTCTTGGGCTGTTTGCGCCACCCGACGGGCTACCGTTTGAATGCGATCTACTGACCCAACAGAAGTACCACCATATTTTTGAACAATCAGCATAGTAATTCCACCATAAGGAAACTCAACAATAGGTTACACCCAGGATTGTACGCGGTTGCCCATGTTCACCAGACCGAGGGCGCGACATCCCCCATATTGTATCGGAAAGATTCGGGAAAAATTGCCGGCTTTTCTGATACCGTTTAACTTAATAGGTTTCTTATGATCGGTTTGTAGTCGGGTGCGATCGCCCCTCCACCCATGATTCCTGCTACCCGCTATTTTGGGATTTTTGGTCTGTTACTGTCTAGTGTGATCTCGATTTTGATTATGGTTTCAATAGCCTTACAACCTCATCTCCTTAGCGATCCTTTTTTACAGCTACCCACAGAAAACTCAGTCCGGGTCGTGTGGTTTACCGAGTTTTCTGGTTCTGATCATCAGGTGAGTTATGGGGTAGACCTCCAACAAAATGCGATCGCCACCACCTCCCAACTAACTCGCACTCGGGAAGACCAAAATTCCTGGGTAGGGGTCCAAACCCCAAACAACCGCATCTACACCCAACCTATTTCCAGACCCATTTGGCGACACGAAGCCACTATTACAGACCTAACCCCAGGCCAACGGGTTCCCTATCAAGTTCACAGTACCACAGACAACGGCATCCCCATCAGTAGCCAAGTGTTCAGCCTAGCTGGCTTACCCCAACCCGGGACACCTTTAAAAATCCTCCTCACCTCCGACCACCAACTTAAACCCATGACCGCCGCCAATCTCAATATAGGTGCAAGAACAGTCGATATTGATGCTGTTTTTATGGCTGGTGATTTAGTCAATATTCCCGATCGCGCTTCCGAATGGTTCGACGATAATCGCGGCGGGGCCTTTTTCCCCTGTCTGCAAGGTCGCGCCCATTATCAACTCGAAAAAAATGGTGTTACCACTACTTATAAAGGCGGCGCTTTAATTCAAAATGTACCCTTATTCCCCGCTATTGGAAATCATGAAATCATGGGGGCTTTTTCCGAAACCGACAGCTTAAACAACCAGTTTAATAATAGTTACCCTCAATTTGCCGCCCAACAGCTTTATCAACAAAATTCTGCCACCATCAACCCCAATAATGACCCCGACATAGCACAACAATGGATCCAAGACCATAGCTTCAACTTAGATACCTATAAACAAATATTTACTCTCCCCAATTCTCCTCAAAATTATTATGCTACTACCTTTGGAGATGTCCGGTTAGTAGTTTTATTGGCGACTAATGTTTGGCGAGTTGATAGGTTAGACTCCCACGCTAGAGGACGTTATCGAGAAAGAGACGCAGACTTTGACCGTCCGGAAAATTGGGGCTATGGACAACATTTGTTTGAACCTATTTCCGCCGGAAGCGAACAATATATATGGTTACAACAGGAACTCAATAGCCCGGAATTTCAACAGGCTAAATATAAAATCGTTATGTTCCATCACCCTCCCCACACTTTAGGGGATAATATAGTTCCCGCCTATACAGACCCTGTGCAAATTAAGACTGTTGATAATAACGGCAAGATTATTATGATTCGCTATGAATATCCCAAACCATCTGATTATTTAATTAGGGATGTTATGCCATTATTAGAAGCCGCCGGAGTGCAACTGGTGTATTACGGACATTCCCACCTGTGGAACCGATTTATAGGACCCACCGGAATTAACTTTTTAGAATCTTCCAATGTCGGAAATAGTTATGGTGCGGCTTGGGGAAATAATCGCCGATTTGTTCCCCCAGCATTTACCGAAGAATATACCCCCCTAGGAGACCCCAACGGACTCCAACCTATCATTCCTAACCTTAGTCCCGTTTCTGATAGAGATGGCGCACCTCAACCCTATATCGCTAGTAATGATATTACAGTTTTTAGTATTTTGGACACGGGGACGGCTACTGTTAGCAGCTATCTCTTTAACACAGAACAGCCTAATAGTCAAGTGATCAAATTTGATGAGTTTTCCCTATTGACCCCCAATAGCTGATCAACCCATATACATCGGCTTTTGAGTTCACTATCAAAAAAATTCCGCCTAGGGGGTTGACAAAATCGATTTACTGCTGATACGATAGTTAATCGTGGGAATAAGCCGGGATAGCTCAGTCGGTAGAGCAGAGGACTGAAAATCCTCGTGTCGGCGGTTCAAGTCCGCCTCCTGGCATTTTTGGAAAAACCTGATCCTGACTGCGATAGCCGGGGAACACTTAACCCGGTAGTCGTACCTAATTACTCAGATATTACTCACAATCTAGTCCTAGCACAGGAAAATAATTCTGTCAATAGGATGATTACTCAGTCAACAAGCACAACTTAGTCAATCTGTCAAATATCCATATCACCCCCCAACCAAACACGCGATAGGTTAACTCCCTTGTGATACCCGTCAAGGGTATCCCTATCGGTTCGTGCCTCACCCTTGACTGCTATCACGTCGGTCGTTTCCCCAAAGAGTGTTTGTTCCGGTTGGGGGGAGGATATGTTTCAAAATCAACCACGACAACAGCAGAAGATAATTCCCCAAGCTATCAATGTACAAAGATATCAGACCGCCTTTCCGTGGACTATACCTATAGGTAAACCTATGTGCGATCGCCTAATCTAAACTATCTCCTACCGGAACCAACCCGATACCCCTAAACAACTTTTCAACTGGTGACAATTACCGAGATGGGAATCGATACCCACATAATCCTCAGCAAGTCTCCAATCTTTGATGGTAATCATCCCGTGTGGAAACCGATACCAACATAATCAGTTCACCCCCAAAATCTTAGCCGTAAGTTGTAGGTAAAGCTATCTGTTAGGGGTAAAGTAGTTCTGGGTATTATGTGGACATTATAGGGTGAGCATTCATATAAACCGTTCTCAGGCCTGTGTTCTCAGGCCTGTGTTGGGAAAATATGCAGACACCCCCATTCATATAAACCGTTCTCAGGCCTGTGTTCTCAGGCCTGTGTTGGGAAAATATGCAGACACCCCCTACAGTCAGAAACCATAGGGGGCAATTTAAGTTATTGGGGTAGCTGTTAGGTGTTATATCAAGTTCGCTTAATCGGTTATAATATCAGTGACCAATGCCAAACTTGCGTTATGCCCAGACGAATTAGTATAGCTCCCCACTTAAGTACCGAAGAACTTGGCCGGGCTGATCACCAAGCCCAAGAGGGCTTGGAAAGTCGCCAATATCAAATTATTTGGTTGTTGGCTAAGGGGAAGACCACGGAGGAAGTCCAAGAAATTACGGGCTACAGTCGCATCTGGATTTATGAATTGGTAAAGAGATACAACCAATTGGGATTAAAAGGGCTGGGTGCGCGCCGAAAAGGAAATCCCGGACATCCACCGTTAATTGATGATGTGACTCAAGCTCAGTTATGGCAAGCCCTGCAAGGAACAGCGCCGGATGGGGGACTGTGGAACGGTCGCCAGGTGGCAGACTGGTTGACAGGAGTAACTGGACGAAAAATTAGCCGACAAAGGGGATGGGAGATTCTGCGACAAATGACATTTCGGCTTCGTGTACCGAGACCGGCTCACATCGAAAGTGACGAAGACGAGCAGCAAGCCTGGAAAAAAAAACTGGTAACGGAGTTAGAGGGACTTCGCCGGAGATACCCTGATGCACAGGTGCAATTGTGGAGCGAAGATGAACACCGTCTGGGACTCAAACCGGTGATGCGACGTATTTATGTAGCGGAAGATTGTCAACCACTCGCCCATATTAATTGGAAATTCGAGTGGTTATGGCTATATGGTTTTGTGAGACCGGAAACGGGAGAGACTTATTGGTGGATTATACCTTACGTCAATACAACTCTATTTAGTCGAGTGTTACAGGAGTTTGCTGCCGAATTTAAATTAGGTCCAAATCAACACATTATGTTAGTGGTTGATCAAGCCGGATGGCATATCAGTAAGAATCTGAAAGTACCCGAAGGACTGCATTTAATGTTTCTACCGTCCCATTCCCCGGAACTACAACCAGCAGAAAGACTGTGGCCTCTGGTAGATGAACCCATTGCCAATCGTTCATTTGAGAATCTTGATCAGCTAGAGGAACTCTTGTGTGCTCGCTGCCGAAGTTTGTGGAAACAGCGCGAATTAATTCGAGGCTTGACCAGTTTTCATTGGTGGCCTCAAACCGAGACTTTACTATAATTGATTATCCGGACTTGATATTAGGTGTTAGGGTTTACGCCAGTTTGGGGTTGCACCGATAAAACATAGCTATAGCAGCCTGTTGAATCTTTTCATTGGTAGTCTGGTCAGATTTTCCGATATAGATATGGTGGTTGATTTTACCGTCCCAGCCCTTTAGGTTCCAGTACGCGAAACCGTTGATAGATGTTTTTTTGCAAGCTGTAAACCTTTTGCCGTTTAACTCAACCGAAAATGACTTGTTTTTTCTCAGGTAGTCAAACCACTCGGGCGTATCTAGTTCTACACAAGTTCCACCGGGGCCCTGTAGGAAATTGCTGAAATTTCCAGTATGTAGGCTGATTACTGGCAATAACTTAGGCATTGAAGTCACCCCCCATAAAGATATCGCTACTGTAACCATTGCCACTAAAGTCGGGCATAAATGATGCTGGCTGAATAACTGTCTCTTGAGACGATACCCACTTTTCTTGTACCGCCATAAAATCAACAGCGGCGTTATGGGCGATTTCGGCTAATTTCACCCTGATATCTTGGTTAGAGTAGGGGATATCTCGTGACATCATTTGGGTGTAAATATCACGTGCTAATTCCGCGATAACCATCAACCTTGCTTGTTCTTCGTTCATGATATGGTTTTATCCTCTTAGTGTGTTGTTTGCCGTAGTTTACCGTCATGGCGGACGGATATTTATTGGACTTTATCCATTAAGTGTTTTGTGTAATTCAGTTCTTTAATCAGCAATTGTCTTTTGAGTTCAGTAATGGTTAATTCTTTTTCGCAATCATCTAGTACAGCCTTTATTTCAATCATTAAGCACAGTAACAACACTTGGTAAACCAGTTATTAAAACACTGTAAATCCACAAGGCTTACCGCCACTTCTACCAATCTCACTAATAATTCCATGGTCTCCGTCCTGAACTTGCACACTAAACTTTTGAGCTGTGACCACATCATCTCTATCGGGTTAAACTCAGGGGAATACACCGGCAGATATTCTACCCTGGCTCCTACTGACTCTATCATTTCTTTGACTTCTTCTCGATGATGAGAATTTCAGTTATCCATTACCACTACATCTCCTTTTTTTAATTTTGGCAATAAATCTAACTTGATGAATTGGAGAAAATCCTCTTTTTTCATTGACCCTTCTAATGTTTGAGTCGCTACCACTCCGGAGAGCTTAATTGCACCAATTATTGTCATTTTTTGACCTCGATAGGATTTCCGCAGTTCATAGACTTTTTTCCCTTTCGTCGCTCTGGCTAACGGTCTGCTCATCCCTACCCATAACCCACTTTCATCAATAAACACAAGCTTTTCAGGAGCCACATCTCTAATTCTTTACCAATAATCTACTCGCGCTTTCTGTACTTCTTCTGTTACTACTTTTTCGCTCCTGTATGTTTTTTTTGAGACTTATATCGTGCTGCTTTAAAAATCTATCTATCATGGTCGTACTGACATTTATGCCCAGCTTGTCTCTGAGCTTATCACTATATTGCCATAAGGTCAGGTCGGGGTGGGCTTCTACAATATCTATCACGGCTTCCTCATGCTTAGATCAAATGCTTTTCTTTTTAGTGCCACACTTACGAGGAGATAAGTCTCCCGTTAATCGATACTGTTTGACCAGTCGCCTTACCGTGTCTGGACTCACCAAAAAGCGTTTCGCTACTTTTCGGATAGAAGTGTCTCCTTTTTCATAGGCTTCTACTATCTTTTTCCGAAAATCTAAAGAGTAACGGCTCATGGTAGTTGGTTGTGATAACTTATACAATAGCCATACATTATACTGTACTTTGTGTTTTGTGTTTTGTGTAAAGGCTGTAACTTAAATTGCCCCCTATGGTTTCTGACTGTAGGGGGTGTCTGCATATTTTTTTACTCTCATTATGAGAACTCATTATGAGAATTAGATTATATGAATGCTCACCCTATAATGTCCACATAATACCCAGAACTACTTTACCCCTAACAGATAGCTTTACCTACAACTTACGGCTAAGGTTTTGGGGGTGAACTGATTATGTTGGTATCGGTTTCCGCACGGGATGATTACCATCAAAGATTGGAGACTTGCTGAGGATTATGTGGGTATCGATTCCCATCTCGGTAATTGTCACCAGTTGAAAAGTTGTTTAGGGGTATCGGGTTGGAGTCGGTAGATGATAGCCCATAGTTTCCCCTCACCGAGGATTATGAATCAGACCCATAGATAACCGGATAGGCGATCGCACATAGGCTTACCTATAGGTCTAGTCCACGGAAAGGCGGTCTGATATCTTTGTACATTGATAGCTTGGGGAATTATAGCATTAGTCAAGGTGGTTAGGACGCAGCTTTGAGAACGGAATCCATGGCATCATGGAGAGAATCAAACTGCTCAATGCAGTGGCGAATGCGGGCTTTCAGCCACGACCAACATTTCTCTATCTTGTTGAGGTCTGGCGAATAAGGTGGTAGATAGAGTAAACGGCATTGAGCTGCCTCCACCAGTTCAGCAATCCGCCCCCCTTTATGAAACGTTGCATTGTCCAATACTAGAGTCTGACCTGGCTTCAATGTTGGAATTAAGATGAACTCCAACCACAACTCAAACACTGTCCGATTACAACAACCCTCAAAGCTAAAGGGAGCTAAGAGTTGTTGATGACACCATGCGGCTATCATACTTACCCTGCCCTGCCTCTTCCCTGATTTGAGTGCATGGAAGCGTTTTCCTTCCTCGCAGTAACCATAAGGGTAATCCGAGTCCTGACTATTCATGCCGGCTTCATCGAGGTAGACCACTTCTTCCGGCTCCATCTGTTCAATCTGAGCCATAAACTCCTCTCGCTGTTGCTTCCAACGTTCTTGGTAGCCGTAAGTTTTTTTTTCTGGTGAAGCCAATTTTCTTCAAGGCTCTGGATATGGTGCGAGGAGAGATGTCGTCATCCCAAAGTTCAGCCATTTGAGCGGAGGTTTTGTCGCCATGCTCTTGGGCAAAAGCCTTGAATTTTTGCCAGTCGGTAATTTTGTGGTTATTGCCAGGTCGGTGATGAGGTTTAGGGAGGAAGTCTCCGGTCTGTGCTTTTCTTTGCAGCCAGAGATTAATGGTGTTCCTGCTGACATGGAAAACTTGACTGGCTTCTGTTTTGGGCATACCGTCTAGTTCAATGGCATCAATAACTTTTTGTCTGAGGTCGTAACTATAGGAGGCTGGCATTTTTGGTCTTCTTAGTCATCTCGTCCTCTCCATTATACGTCCTAAGTTTTCTGTCTTGTGCTATAACTGGAGAGTCACTCCTTTGGGACATTCCCCTTTAAAGTCTTGATAGGCTTTCAAGAATCTAGCGTAACTCTCATCGTATAGCATTAGTCAAGGTGGTTAGGACGCAGCTTTGAGAACGGAATCCATGGCATCATGGAGAGAATCAAACTGCTCAATACAATGGCGAATGCGGGCTTTCAACCACGACCAACATTTTTCTCTATCTTGTTGAGGTCTGGCGAATAAGGTGGTAGATAGAGTAAACGGCATTGAGCCGCCTCCACTAGCTCAGGAATCCGTCCCCCTTTATGAAACGTTGCATTGTCTAGCACTAGAGTCTGACCTGGCTTCAGTGTTGGAATTAAGATGAACTCCAACCACAACTCAAACACTGTCCGATTACAACAACCCTCAAAGCTAAAGGGGGCTAAGAGTTGTTGATGACACCATGCCGCAATCATGCTCACCCTGCCCTGCCTCTTCCCGGATTTGAGGACATGGAAGCGTTGTCCTTGCTCACAGTAACCATAAGGATAATCCGAGTCTTGACTATTGATGCCAGCTTCATCGAGGTAAACCAACCCTTCCGGCTCCATCTGTTCAATCTGAGCAATAAACTCCTCTCGCTGTTGCTCATCACGTTCTTGGTAGCCGTAAGTTTTTTTTCTGGTGAAGCCAATTTTCTTCAAGGCTCTGGATATGGTGCGAGGAGAGATGTCGTCATCCCAAAGTTCAGCCATTTGAGCTGCTGTTTTGTCGCTATGCTCTTGGGCAAAAGCTTTGAATTTATGCCAGTCGGTAATTTTGTGGTTATTGCCAGGTGGGTGATTAGGTTTAGGGAGGAAGTCTCCGGTCTGTGCTTTTTTTGGCAGCCAGAGATTAATGGTGTTCCGGCTGACATGGAAAACTTGACTGGCTTCTGTTTTGGGCATACCGTCTAGTTCAATTGCATCAATAACTTTTTGTCTGAGGTCGTAACTATAGGGGGCTGGCATTTTTGGTCTTCTTAGTCATCTCGTCCTCTCCATTATACGTCCTAACTTTCCTGTCTGGTGCTATAGTTGCCCTTCCCCCCTACAGTAGGGGTATTAGTAGCGTTACTCATTTTTTACTCACTTGTTACTCTGCTACGGTTTTGAGTAACACCTAAGTAACGGTAGAATAGGGGTTATAAGCTATGTATAGCATTAGTCAAGGTGGTTAGGACGCAGCTTTGAGAACGGAATCCATGGCATCATGGAGAGAATCAAACTGCTCAATGCAGTGGCGAATACGGGCTTTCAGCCACGACCAACATTTCTCTATCTTGTTGAGGTCTGGCGAATAAGGTGGTAGATAGAGTAAACGGCATTGAGCTGCCTCCACCAGTTCAGCAATCCGCCCCCCTTTATGAAACGTTGCATTGTCCAATACTAGAGTCTGACCTGGCTTCAATGTTGGAATTAAGATGAACTCCAACCACAACTCAAACACTGTCCGATTACAACAACCCTCAAAGCTAAAGGGAGCTAAGAGTTATTGATGACACCATGCGGCTATCATACTTACCCTGCCCTGCCTCTTCCCTGATTTGAGTGCATGGAAGCGTTTTCCTTCCTCGCAGTAACCATAAGGGTAATCCGAGTCCTGACTATTCATGCCGGCTTCATCGAGGTAGACCACTTCTTCCGGCTCCATCTGTTCAATCTGAGCCATAAACTCCTCTCGCTGTTGCTTCCAACGTTCTTGGTAGCCGTAAGTTTTTTTTCTGGTGAAGCCAATTTTCTTCAAGGCTCTGGATATGGTGCGAGGAGAGATGTCGTCATCCCAAAGTTCAGCCATTTGAGCGGAGGTTTTGTGGCCATGCTCTTGGGCAAAAGCCTTGAATTTTTGCCAGTCGGTAATTTTGTGGTTATTGCCAGGTCGGTGATGAGGTTTAGGGAGGAAGTCTCCGGTCTGTGCTTTTCTTTGCAGCCAGAGATTAATGGTGTTCCTGCTGACATGGAAAACTTGACTGGCTTCTGTTTTGGGCATACCGTCTAGTTCAATGGCATCAATAACTTTTTGTCTGAGGTCGTAACTATAGGGGGCTGGCATTTTGGGTCTTCTTAGTCATCTCGTCCTCTCCATTATACGTCCTAAGTGTTCTGTCTTGTGCTATATCAGGTTCAAGTCCCACCGCCCCCACTATCATCAAACCCTTATCCGCACTGCGATCGCAATGCAACACAGGATAAGGGGTTTCCATATATGGACACAACTTGATAATATGGAGACAACTGGACTCGAAGCACTTCCCCGCATCGTTAACCAAGTTAATCAGCAGATGGGCGTGGGTGCGAGTTTTGTCTGAACCGGGATATTTGACATCGTGGTGCAGCCCCACCAACGCCTGATGGTCGCCCAAACCCAACTCGTCAAGAACCCGATTGCACAGGAGCGACCATTGACTTCGACTCAAGTTATGGTGTTGCATAATAGAAAATGATATTCTCAAATAAATCAAGATGGATTGTCCTTATTGCCAAAGCCATAAAGTAGTCAAAAATGGTCATCGTCAGGGAAAACAGAGTTACCTGTGCCGTGAATGTGGTCGCCAATTTCGAGAAAATCCCTGTCCTGGAGGTTACAGTTCTGATGTCAAAGAGCTTTGTGTGAAAATGTCCCTCAATGGCATGGGATTTCGAGCCATTGAGAGAGTCACTGGTATTTCTCACAACACAATACTTAACTGGGTTAGAGTTGCAGAAACCCACATTGATGAGGAAAACTATGAAATTCCTGAAATAGCTCAAATTGATGAGCCTCAGACTTTTGTGGGTTCAAAAAAAAACCATCTGGGTCTGGACAGTTGTGAATACCAAACTGCCTGGAATTCTGAAGTTTGTCATAGGCGACCGCTCATTGCTGACTTTTACCACATTATGGCAAATGATTCAGGGCTGGGCTGGTTTTCCATATATTACGGACGGATACAAAGTTTATCCTTGCTTAATTGAGGATTGCAATCATCTAGTCAGCAAAACGGCTATGACAAGAGTAGAAGGAGAAAACTGCCGTCTGAGGCACTATTTAGCCAGGCTACATCGCAAAACTTTGTGTGATTCCAAGTCCACTGAGATGTTGTACAAATCAATTCGCTTACTTATCTATTATTTGAAGCATGGACAACTTTCTCGGTTCTCTTAATCATTCCTCACTGTGCAATATCGTCTTCCTTCGCAAACTTTGTGCTTTAGTTGGTGATCGCCATCTCTGTAACAGCCTGGATTGTTTGAAAACCTCGGAGGGACAAGCGGCGCTGTTTTGGTGGGAACAAAATCAACATCAGCTTGAAGCGATCGCCAGTTCCTCAGATCGGGTCAATTTGGAACCAGGAAGCTCAACAGAACGACAAACTAAAGAACGGATGTGCGAGACGTTTAGGAGTTAAATAAGGTTGCAATGCCCGAAATAGCCTCCTAGTGGGACTTCCACCCCTTGGTGGAATATAAGGGATTCACATCCCTGACCATCCCATAACTGTTTATATGTCCCGACGCTTGGAGAAATCTGAGCAAGGCAGGGGACTCAAGGTCATAAACAAACTGAGAAATCAGGGAGTAGAGAGTAAAGGCGATAGCCACCCCCAGTTTCAGGAATCACAACCCTGGGATTGAAGCGGGGAACGGAAGGCGTGAAGTAGAACCTACTACCAAATGCGACCACTGCCAACCATCCATGATTAGGGAAAACCGAATGTCCGGCTTGAACCATCGTAATTAGTTAGTAGCAAAATAGGTTGATATGCTGCACTCAAAAGAGTAAGGGGAAAAGTAGGAGGTTATCTTTACTACCTACACAGACCTTTAAAAGTACCCCGGTGGAGAGGACAAATCTAAAGATGGAATGCCCATATAAACGGAACGTTGTAACCCCTTTTAGGCTCTGATTATCTGGTCGAGATAGTTAGTAGTGATAAGTGTAAGCGTAAGCCTATTAGGGGGTGAGATGTGACCAGAAGCCAACGCCCAACTGTAATGGTAGGGATATGCTAACGGGTCACGGTTTGATTGTAAAGAATAGAGTCTAGTAGGAGTTACTATGGCGAATGCGAGTTTAAAGAAAGGTTTTGAGAAATCAAAGCCAATCAAGACGTGCGTTTGTATGGAAACAAATTCCTTGGGCGAAAGTTCAGAGAAAAGTTTTCAAGCTCCAAAAGAGAATATATCAAGCAGCTAAATCGGGACACGACGCAAAGGCACGAAGGTTGCAACGTCTATTGGTGAAATCATATTATGCCCGACTCTTAGCAGTGCGGCGAGTGACTCAAGATAATCGAGGCAGGAAAACAGCCGGTGTCGATGGAATGAGAGCAAGCTCACCAAGGCAAAGGTTTGAAATTGTTGAGAACATCAAAGGAAATCTCAAAGCAAAACCACTGCGACGGGTGTGGATTCCAAAACCTGGAAGGGATGAAAAACGCCCTCTGGGAATACCCACCATCCAAGATAGAGCAAGGCAAGCCTTGGTTAAATCGGCTCTCGAACCTGAATGGGAATCGAGATTTGAAGACACTAGCTATGGATTCAGACCTGGAAGGTCTGCCCATGATGCAATATCCAGAATCTTTCAAAGTATAAACAAAGGAGGTTATTATATACTGGATGCAGATATAGCGAAATGTTTTGACCGAATAAACCATGAATACATACTGTCCAAAATTCATTGTCCAAACAGCCTGAAGAGAGACCTGAAATCATGGCTCAAAGCGGGTGTCTTGGATAACGGTATATTTGAGGATACAGAAGCAGGGACACCCCAAGGAGGGGTTATAAGTCCACTCCTAGCCAACATCGCACTGGATGGGATGGCTAGGTTAATTGAAACAATGTATCCAAAAGTAAAAGGGGTTAAAATTAAAGCCACCGGAATAAGATATGCCGATGATTTTGTAGTGATATCACCATCACTAGAGATTATTGAACAGTGCAAGACTGCTATTTCTGAATGGTTAAAACCTATTGGGTTAGAGATTAAACCGGAAAAAACTCGAATTTGTCATACACTCAATCCCATTGAATATGATGGAAAACTTGAAGAACCCGGATTTGATTTTCTAGGATTCAATATTAGGCAATATCCTGCTGGAAAATATAAGACTGGAAAAACTGGTGGAGCAGCAAGCCGACCAATCGGTCACAAAACTCACATCAAACCCAGCAACAAAGCAGTAAAAGCCCACACAGAAGTGATTAAGGATGCAATAAAACATCTTAAAACTGCACCCCAATCAGCCCTGATTAGCGAACTAAATCCAATCATAAGGGGATGGTCAAACTACTACTCAGGGGTCGTCTCAACAAAGACCTTCAAAAAGCAAGACTATATAGTCTGGCAAATGTTACGGGCATGGACAGTTTCAAGATGCGGAAAGGCAAACTACGAAAAGCTAAATAACTACTTCCGCAAAGGAACGGTTAAACTTAGCAACGGGAAAGAAAGACATGAATCTTGGTTATTCAAGACTAAGGATGGATTACATCTATGGAAACATAATTGGACTCCAATTGTCAGACATACCATAATACGCCCTGACGCAACACCATACGACGGAAATTGGACTTACTGGGCAACCAGGAAAGGACAAGCAATTGATACGCCGACAAGAGTAGCTAAACTACTTAAAAAGCAAAAAGGCAAATGCGCCTGGTGTAGGCAATACTTTACCCCATCAGACTTAGTTGAAGTAGACCACATTATACCTAGAAACCACGGTGGAAAGGATGAATATAAGAATCTTCAACTACTGCACCGCCACTGTCACGATGATAAGACGGCACTAGACAACGCCAACGCTGTATCCTTAACAATGGAACAATCAGACTAGGAGCCGTGTGAGGTGAAAGTCTCAAGCACGGTTTTGCATGGGAGGGGGTAGAGGCGACTCTACTCTCGACCCCTACTCATTAAACATCCCATCAGCGCTCAACAGCAAACCATTCAAACTCCAGACAACAGAGAAATCGCCTTTCCCCAATGGGTTCAACAGGAACAAAACCCCCAAAACGTATTTAATTGGTTGTGGCGTATGATGCCGGAACTAAGACGACAACAGGATTCGGACGCTCTACTCGACCCTCAACACTACATTTTACCCGACTGTCCGATTCATAGCTATCGTGCCACAGTCTCAGCGATCGCCGGAGCGGTAGACTTTGATGAACGGGGGATTGTCACTCAATACCCTTACTTGCTGCTGTTTACCTTTTCCCCGATTCAGGACTTTATCAAAGCTTCCCGCAAATTTCTAGACTTTTGGGCAGGGTCATACTTGCTACACTATCTAAGCGCTCAACTCTGTTGGTTCGTGGCTGAAACCTACGGTGTAGATGCGGTGATTACCCCCTCGCTTTGGGGACAAGAAATCATCGACGCACTCTTACTCAAAACCTATCCAATTTTTAGAGAAAGCTTTCAAGAACTCAGCCCCGATGGAACAGACCCCCTGACTCGTTTTAATGAGCGTTTGAGTACCACCCTAGCAACCGCAGGCTTTCCCAATACGATAACCATCTTAGTTGGAAGCTCCGAAACCGCACAACAACTCGGAGAAACTTTGTGTGAAAAATTGCGGTCTGAATGGAGTGCGATCGCCCAAAATATTAGAGAAGGAATCCCCGATCATCCCATACCCGAACTTAGACAAGGAATTCGCGATCGCACCATCGCATTTCTGCAAAACCCCCAAAATCATAAGCGGATTGAGAAGATCTTAGAAGAATTTTCCCAGTCGGGAGGTCACGACGAACAAAACCGACATGATCTCGAAAACTGGAAGCGGAAAAGCTGCTGGGAATGGCGGGGATTATGGAATGCTCAAATTGACCAAACTTGGCAACCCTACTGGACGGCTGTTCCGTTGGGTGATCCGAATACTTCTCTAATGATTGAGAAAAATGATGACGATCAATTGAGCGAAGACTGGATCAAAAAACAAGAAAAAGTGGCTCAAACTCGCGTGATCAATCCCCCTCCCACAACGGCGGAAAAAATGCTCTACACAACCCTCAATAATGGGACTTGGTGGGGGTCAATTCAATCTCGATGCGGTCAAGCCATTCAAGCCATTAAAAATACTAGAACTTGGGCAATTCCCATTTCTCCGGGTGTTCGTTCTACATTATCGGGACAACTGAGCGCCCTACATCCTCAATTTCGATATTCTGGAAACTTCCGGGAAGGATACGGTTTACCTATTGAATCAATGCGATTATTTTGGCGATTAATAGCAGAAGTTTATCCAGGATTATTTGACGGCTCGGAAATGCTGAACGCTCTAGAATTAACGAAGCGCATGGCTTGGGTTTATGGTGGTGTGGGTGAGTCTTTAGGAATTGATTTTAGCAATTTAGAAAATGAAAAAATAGACTATAGCCAATTAATTCGCTTTCCCAATCTCAGTTCTATTGCTTCAGCCCGATTTGCTTACCAAGATTTGCAACAAGATCAAAATCACGGTAAACTCAGTCAATATTGGCAGAAATTACAAATTAATATCAAACAACAATTTGGGAAAACCAGTCAAGAATATCAGGATTTTCTGGCTCAAACTCGGGGTCGTCCTTTCCACATCCCTAAAACCGATATTTGTATTAATCGCCAAAATTTACCGGGGCGATACTATAACGGCGTGATGTTTTCTAGCAAATGGCTTGCCGAAGATATGGGATTAGAAAAAGAACAGAGACCCGAGTTGCGAAAGATTGTAGACCTAACTCACTCCGAATGTGGCTTTGGCGACAGTAGCCCGGCGGATTGGTGGGTAATCGTCTTGGGGGATGGGGACGGTATGGGACAATATGTTTCCGGTAAAAAACTCCATTCTTACCAACAATATTTAACAGAAACTCACCCCGAAATCTTCATCGATCGCGATCGCTATCCCGACCTAGATGAAAACCAGTATGAGCAGAAAAAACGGCAGTTCATTAAAGCCTTTAGAGATGATAAACATTCCCTGCTGAAAACCCGTAAGCGCATGGGACCCGCCACTCATGTTGGTCTAAACCGCGCCCTGCTAGACTTCTCTAACCGTTTAGTTCCCTTTATTACCGAAAAGCGGTTTTGTGGTCGCGTGGTCTACAGTGGCGGAGATGATGTGATGACGGTACTCCCTTTAGAAGATTTACCCGATTATCTGCTCTCTCTGAGAGCCGCTTGGTGTGGGGGCGACGACCCCTATCAACCCCAAGCGGGCGATCCAGACTTGAAATTTCAATCCCAAGGCGGCTACTGGCGACCCACTTCGGATACAAATGATTTTCAAGGCTTACCAGACCGATCGCTGTTTACGATGGGATTCGGGGCAACGATGAGTCTGGGTATCGTGATCGTCGATAAAAGTGTTCCCCTCCCAGTCGCCCTGGAAGCCCTTTGGGAAGCAGAATCCGACCGGGCTAAAGAATTATCCGGTGGTCTACTGATGTCCATCGATCTGTTGCGGGGACTGACGGAATGGCGATCGCTATCTTTGATGCGATTTGTCCTGTCTGAAATTTTCCGTTTATCGAGTGTTCCCAACAAAAACGGCCTATGTTTTCGAGTTCTCTACAGTTCAGGAAACACCCTAGAAGCTCTGATCAAAGGAGAATTATACGCCGGTTGGCGAGATTGGATCACCACTGAACATCATCAAGCCTTGAGTTCTCTACTCTATCGCCTCGCCGAAGAACTCCCCCGCCATGCGGATTTGACCCCATCTTCTTACTTAATTGCTCAAGCCGCCAGAGCGATCGCCTTACGCCGAGACGACAAAGACTTGGTTCAAGAAAATATCGACAAACTGTTGCTCTGGCTCAGATATTGGGAAGATTGGGCGCGATCAGTCCATGTTCAATGGTTAATCGACCGGGAGAAAAACCCCGATACTCCCAAACCAATTGGAATTGACCTTAAGGACTTAAGTAATATTCTGCGTTTTTCGGCGTTTTGGCTCGATAAAATGCAGCAACGCCAACAATGGCACAGACAGGATCAGGAGGCTTAGATGGATTGGTATAAGATTGACCCCCTAGATGTTCTACTATTTCGGGAAGCCAAGCCCTTCAGTCCAGGGGAAGGCGCACGGGCTAAAGGACAGTTTCCGCCTATGCCCAGTGTAGTCTTTCAGGCTTTGCGAACGGCAACCCCTACCGCCCAACCCCATCCCGAATTTTTGGGGGTATTTTTATTAGATGGAGACAATACCCTTTGGTTGCCAACTCCCAAAGATTTGATCGGGGTGAAGCGGCGAACAAAAGATGATTTGCCCAACGAAAGAACAGAAAGTTGGCGGCGACTCACGCGGTTGGTGCCTTGTGAAACTCTGGAGTCGTGGGAGTCAGTCTGTTATTCCCAAGAGAGTTTACCGCCAATGGTTCCGCCTGAACTCAACGGTGAGGAATATGTTTCGGGTTCACCCAAACCCTGGATGAAAGCTTCTGCTTTATCTGCCTACTTGTGTGGAAATTCGCATTTTGCTGCTGATAATTTTACCGATAACCCCTGGGATATTCAGGTTCTCCCCCATACTCACATCGAAGACGGCACCCGACAGGTTCAGGATGAGGAGGGCTTTTTTACTGAAGTCGCAACACGCCTCAAACCGGGGTGGAGTTTGGTTGCGAGGGTGCAGTTGCTAGGGTTGCCGGATGAACCTTTTGTGGTACGCTTGGGTGGGGAAGGACATCGCGCTATTGTTTCCAAGCTGAAAGCTACTAAAAATGATACTGACGGGTTAGACTGCCTGAATTTACTGTGGAAGCAAGCATTACCGGATGTTCTCGAACCGGGACTGTTTGCCTACCTCCTCACCCCTGGACTTGCAGAAACGGCAGAACAGGTCTATGGTCTTTATCCCCAGGCTTGGCGGGACTGCTTATTGGGGTGTGTGGGCGATCGCCAATTGTGGTGGGGCGGAGTTGCCAAAAAAAATCGCCGCAAGGTTCGCACAAAAAACGGGTTAGAAGAATTAGAAGAAAAATCCTTTGCCTTGCAACCCCAATATGCTTTTGCTCCGCCTGGAACAGTGTATTTATTCAATTCTAAATCTATTCAATTGACCCGTTTACAATCAACTTTCCGTCATTTGCTCCCAATCACTCAAGATAAACCTTGGTGGGAAACCTTTCGCAAACTCAATTATGGAAAATTACTTTGGGGACGACGATGAATAACAGCTATCTTGTTTATTTGTACCTTTTATCACCTTTGCATACTGGAGGAACTTCCCAGGAAGGAAATGTTGTCGGTATTGCTCGGGAAACTCATACAGATTTGCCCTATTTGCCTTCTAGTACCATACGCGGAGGGTGGCGAGCCAGTGTCGGGCTGAAAGATTATATTGGTTGGCAGACGTTAAACGAGGAAAAACCGGAAGTTTGTATTACTTGAACCAACCGCAAACCCTGTTTAAAGACCAAGAAACTAGCGGCAAAGTTCATCATTGGCGACAATTTGGCTATTCAGAATTATTGTGGATTTCTTATCAAGATAAAAACTAATGACTTACAATTACGCTTACCTTTATTTACTGTCTCCCTTGCATACGGGCGGCACTACTCAAGAGGGAAACTTACTCGGAATTGCTCGTGAGTCTCATACCAATTTACCCTATCTTCCATCCAGTAGCATTCGGGGTCGGATACGCGCTAGTGAGGGAGACACAACCAAAAGAAATCGACTTTTTGGGACAACTTTGGAAGAATCTTCTACACTCGAACAGGGGGATATTTGGATCGGCGATGGTTCGCTTCTTTGGCTACCCGTCCCATCTCTGAGTCACGGTATTGTTTGGATTAGTTCTCCGATGTTATTGCGGCGTTGGGGACGTTTTCAGGAAAGTTTACCAGAGATTCCCGAAGCTTACAGCACCAATTTAGACACTGATAAACCTGCTTACTTAAAAGATGCCATTATCAAACCGAATCATTTGCGGGCTTGGAGTGATTGGGAGCATTTTATGCCCGAACATACACAAACTCAAATGATTGAAAGGGTTTTGATTTTGCCCGACCAACACTGTTCAACTTTGATTCAAATGAGTCTGTGGCGACAGGTTAAAATTAAACTCGATCAACATAAATCTGTTGATGGTGGTTTCCGCTATGAAGAAGCTATTCCTCCCGATACACTGATGTATTTCCCTTGGGGTTTGACGGCAAAAGCCAACGGAACAGCAGAACAGTCTGAATCCGATTTTAAACAGTTAATTGAGAGTCACGAACTCTTGCAAATTGGAGGTCAGGAAAGTTTAGGTCGTGGTTTTGTTCAACAGTGGTTAGATTCATAATCAGGAGTAATAATTATGATAGTTTTCGACCCCCGCACAATTGCAACACCCGTTTATGATGCTTTGTCTGGATTGCGATCGCAATATAATGGAAATGATACTCGTCTCAAAGAACAAAAAAGTCAAGCTGTAGAACTTTATACCTATCTTTCCACTTGGGGTATGATGCGGTTAAAAGCTGAAGAAAAAGCTTTGAGTCAAGATGGAAAAAAGGATGTTGTTCGTCAGTATTTCCAATGCTTGCAAACTATGTCTGATGTTCAAAATTTAATCGGTGATCAGGGTTTAGAAACCCTAAAAAATCTCGGAACAGAAGAATATCTGGGCTTGACTGGTTTAGGTTTGGCATTATCTCAAGAATTTGCATTCTGGGCTAACGCAATTTATCACGATATTAAAGGAGAGGAATAATCTAATGGTATTTGAACGTCCTAAACCTCCCAATAAAGCAAATTCAAGACCGAATCCGACCCCAAGACCGAATCCTCAACAAAACCGACCCAATAGAGGCGGAAACGCCCCTCGCAGACCTGGAAATGGTGGCGGAAACCGGGGGAGAAATGGTGGCGGTAATGGGGATAATCGCCCTCCGCAGCCCTCTCCCTGGCTAGACTCAGAGAATGAACCCGAACCTGATGATAATGCTAGTTTTGTTGAATATCTGCGGTGGATGCGATCGCCGGATCATCCTCAAAAAGATGGAACCAAAACTCAAATTTTGCATAAGGCTGAAGACTCAGCTAACTACAATAAACGTCTCGGTCTACTTACAGAAAGAACTAAATTAATAGCAGGAAAAGATAATTGTTTTCAGGTTAGGTGTTCCTGGCGAATTCGGGTTGGTGGACATCGAGGGCCAGAAAGTATTTTGTTACCCGCTTTTGATGCTTTGGGAATGCCCTATATTCCATCTTCAACCCTGCGAGGTGTTGCGAGAACTCAAGCCATTCGAGAAATAATGAAGCGGGATAAGATTGAGTGGCAAGAAGCCGAGAAGAAAATAGCACCTTACTTTGGTTCTTTGGAAGCTGAGAAACCCCATCGCAGTGGAAAAGTTATCTTTCTAGATGCTTATCCATTACCCAATCAAATGGGTTTACAGATGGATATGGCAAACAATATTTGGAAATGGGACAACAATAACGAACTCGAATATAATCCCAATCCCAACCCGTTTTTATCTCTGAGAGAACCCACCTTTTTAATCGGGTTAAAGTTGGCAAGCCACTGTGACGACCGGACGATTTTGCAGAAAGTAAAAGGGTGGTTAACAGCAGGGCTACAAGCGGGAATAGGTTCTCAGGTTAATTCGGGTTATGGGGAATTAATTCGGGCGGGTTCTAGTCGTTCCTCCAATGAATTTTTGCGAGTCGAGTTTTCTTTGGAAGGTCAACTCATTCACGGACGACAAAAATTTACTCAGTGGAATTGGAATGAACGCCGAAACGATTGGCAAATGAGAGGGCAAGCCGATGCAGAAGTGCGCCCAATTGCGTTTAAATCAATGTTGCGTTATTGGTTTCGAGCTTTTTCATTAGGTGTTTTGGATGTTGATACCGTTCAAATATGGGAAGCCCAATTATTCGGAGGGATTAATCCTAAAACATTTGGTTGGGTTAGAGTTGATATTCAAGATGGCAAGGTTACTCAACGGGAACCCCGACCAAACTTTAACGGAAAAGATGATGATTGCGGCGAACAAGTCGGAACGTTAATATTATCTTATTCTCCCGAAGCGCCCACAAACCAAAATATACCAATTCACAAACTCTTTGAATCTCTCACTTGGATGATGTTTCATTTAGGAGGAATTGGTCAGGGTGCCAGACGTCCGTGTTATTCCAGGCACAATCGCGATCGCGCTCCCTGGTATCGAGGTTCAACATTTTATATTGATAGTGATGAACAACTTTGGGAACTTCCTGATAATATTCGGGATTTTCAACGAAAATTTCAGCAAAAGCTAGAGCAATTTTATCAGACTTTATCTCAGCTTACCAGAAATCAAATGAATTACCGTCAACCTCGAAATATTGGTCAAGTACGCCGGGAACAGTGGACGGAAGCAGTTGATAGCAATTGTAGAATTATCGTCTGTTCAGGGAAAGAAGATTTTGAAAAACCTTATGTTTTGGCTGTTTTGCATAGCCAAGATTTAAAAGTAGAAGATAGACGCGGAAATATTAACTATGACGGGAATCTCTGCGGTCAAGTTTCGGGTCATGTTAAGCCCTCTCCCGTTTGGATTGCCGATTTAGGAGATTATCAAGTTGTAACGGTTTTTGGAGCAACAGAAAACCCCCGCCGTGAATATTTAAACCGCCTCCGAAGCAATACAAACAGAAATAGCTATTGGCAAATATGGCCTCTCCAAGAATAGTTTAATCTTCTGCAGTATCTACCAAAGATAGAATTAGTATAAATAATTGGGAGAACATCTTATGGTTCAAGTTTTAGCGCCGAAGGATATTACTTTAGAACAGTTGGAAACTCATTTTCAGCTTGAATGTATTGAGGATGATAACTTCTTTTGGGAGTGGAGAATTGATTTACCTGAACTCAATGACTGGGAAGTTCAACTCCTAGAAGAAATTAAAGCAGGTTATTCAAATTTAATCAAACAACCGCCATTACTAGAAAAACCGATTAACTTAACTGTGGTTTCTCCCTTACTATTTATTGGTCGTTTCTATCAATCTCCATTTAACATTAGAGCCGAAAAAAGTGTTGAAATATCCGCAATATCAGAGGATTCTGAATTAATTGTCAAGGGAAATATAGATACTTTAGTCTTAAAAAATCAAGTTTGGGTGATGGTTATTGAATCTAAACAAGCTAAACTCTCAGTCGAAGCCGGACTTGCTCAAATCTTAGCATATATGCTGGCTAATCCCAATTCTCATCAACCCAGTTTTGGATTAATCACAAATGGGGGAAGTTTTCTATTTCTGAAATTAATTCAAACTGAACACCCGCAATACGCAACGTCTGATTTGTTTGGCATCAACAATCGTCAGAATAATTTGTCAGATGTTCTCAAAGTCTTAAAGAAATTGATTCAAATTTCTCTAGTTTCTGACACTTAACTTTTTTATCTTGATATTCTCAATTTTTGTCATTTATGAAAACAACTTTAGTTGAATTTAATCGCCTCGATACCCTTATTATTACCCTGGGAACCCGTCAGGTTGGGTGGAAGTGTGAGGATGGAATGGTTCCCTGTTTGGGTGCTGATGGCGATCGCGGACTGGTTTAATTTTTCGTCAATCCCATGAAATGCTTGTGCAAATTGGTATCGGTGGTTAAACTGTTAATAATAACGGAGGATGGAAAGGATGACGATTCTGATTGCTAATATTGGTACTTCTGACCTGGCTTTGAAGTTCTATCAACCCCTGAAAAAGATTCAACGAGAAACCTCTGTAAGTGATGAAGATTTAGAACAAAATTATTTCCTTCCCGTCGGTTTTGATCGCAATGAACCTAATCTGAAGGAAGCTGAAAGCCAATTGAGTACAGGAGAATTATTGATTTGGCAAAACCGCTATCAATTGCTTAAAGAACAGTATTACCAGACGTGGAAAGTTAACACTTTTCGAGAGTTGACACAGTGCTTACTGGGAAAATATATAGAGACTCCCCAGGAGTTGCACGACTGCATTCGTCCGGGTCGTCTTTGGGGCGTGGTTAAAGAGGCTGTTGAAGCTTCTGTTCGAGATATTTATATTTTTGTGACCGACCAATTTTTAGAGGAGAACGGTGAGAAAAATAAAGGGGCTGATTCCGATACGGTTTATCTTTTTGAGATTTTACAGCTTTGGTTTGACCGTGAATTGAACAATCAAATTAATCTGCATAAAGTGGTAATTCCTAAAATGATTTCTCCGATTGACCAAGATGGTTTATTAGGAGAATATTACAACTTTTTTAAAGGTTTAGATCCGAGTGAGGGGATCTTGATTAGTGTTAAGGGGGGTACGCCCCAAATGCAAACAGCCCTGCGGGTTCAAGCGATTTCTTCTGATATTGCCAATCAAATTTACCTCGAACCTCAACTTTCGATTCAAAAGCTTTTGCAGGGAGAAGCATCGAGTTGTCGTCGGGTATCTTACTGGCGCTATCAACGGGTTCAAAAATATCAAACAGTTAAGAAACTATTGGCGCGTTGGGATTTTGACGGGGCGCGAGAAATTTTAACTAAATGGTTAGAAACGTTAGAAACTTTGGAGCGGTCTGGGATTACAGAAATCTCTGAGAGTCGTCATCGTTTGACGGTGGCGGTAAAAGCTTTAAAAATGTCTATTGCTTATCTGAATTTAGATAGTTACGAGGCTGATAATCAAGCTGATAGCGGATTAGAACTATTGGAGGTTTTGTGTAAAAATGAGCAAGGGTTCATTTTGAATGGTGAACAAAATCCCTTTCGATTGTGTAAAAATTATGAACCTGTTCTGAATCTTTATACTCAATGTTGTCTCTTTTGGAAACTGGAGCGCATTGCTGATTTTTTAGGAAGTATGAGTGCTTTTTATGAGGAGATTTTACATCAAACTTTTGAAAAATTAGAGGCTATCTCTTATTTTGATAAGACTAGAAATGAAAATGATTGGGTTTTAAAGTTGGATGAAATTCGAGGAACTCAACTAGGGGAAACTTTTCTGAAGATTGAGAAGAAAACGAACACTTCCTTTCCCAAAATTTATCAAAATCAAAAGCAAAGCAATTATAAACTACAAGGACGCTTGAGCAAACGCAATTTTGTTAAGGCATTAATTCTAATTAAAAAGGGGAGTTCGGAGACTTTGGAGGGGCTGATCGCATCTCTAAAAAGTCTTGACTATTGGGCAGAACAGCGCAATTTCTTGATTCATGGAGCAAAGGGAATCTCTAAACAACGGATGGAAGATGTGCGCTCAGAAGATTTAAAAAATCCCAAGAATCAGAAGATTAAAAATACGGTTCGTGTTTCCTGTTTACCCACAGAGATTATAGCACAAATGAGTCAAATTTATTGCTGTTTCGTTGAGTTGGTTTCACTTTCTGGCTTTCCAAATGTACAAGATTATCTAGAGGTGAATCAGGAAACGCGCGATCCGATTGAACCCTATTATCTTTACTCGGAAATTAAGGAATGGGTTGGGCAAATTTTGGATCACGATCAATAATCTTGTGGGGGTTGAAGAATCGCTGAAACCCTGATTCTTTCGTTGACCCCCCCGGAAAGCTTTCTCTGTCGGAGTTTGAGCGATTATTTATACCCTATTATTGCAAATATGTCTCAATAATTTGGGTGCTTGCTTGACCCCCACAAATTTGAGCGCTAGAGTACAGTCAGGGCAAGGGTTTAAACTCGGTAGCCTTTAAACTTCTCTGAAAGTTAAACGTATGGAAACATCTGTGATAATCAGGAGGGTAATGGCTATCTACTTACGACTTTAAACTTCTCTGAAAGTTAAACGTATGGAAACTTCACGCTCTATCTGGTTGATAATTAAACGACCTTGTGGAGTCTTTAAACTTCTCTGAAAGTTAAACGTATGGAAACTGTTACATTTCCTCCGGAAACCTGAAAGTCATTTCGCTTTAAACTTCTCTGAAAGTTAAACGTATGGAAACCGTACCAGTTGCAAGAAGTAACCCACATGCAATTCCAAGCTTTAAACTTCTCTGAAAGTTAAACGTATGGAAACTGGAGGGGTTTGTGTCAAAGGAGTGTGGTAGAACAATTGTCAACTTTAAACTTCTCTGAAAGTTAAACGTATGGAAACCTTCTACGAAGCCGCTAGCCTCGAACTCTACTGAGACTTTAAACTTCTCTGAAAGTTAAACGTATGGAAACCTGCACTGTCATTTGGACAGGTGTTGACTTCGTCTATCTTTAAACTTCTCTGAAAGTTAAACGTATGGAAACCTCCTGTAACAAGTGCTACTAGAATGTTTATCTTTAAAAACTTTAAACTTCTCTGAAAGTTAAACGTATGGAAACCCGAGACTCTTTTCCCCCGTTGCCGATTCGATTCTCTCTTTAAACTTCTCTGAAAGTTAAACGTATGGAAACCTAGAGAGGGTTGTCTAGGTTACAACCTATTCTTCTGGCTTTAAACTTCTCTGAAAGTTAAACGTATGGAAACACTTATTTCATTTGGACCTAACTGTGACTCACTACCACCCTTTAAACTTCTCTGAAAGTTAAACGTATGGAAACAGTAGAGTCCCATCTAACATAGTAAAGGGGCGATCTTTAAACTTCTCTGAAAGTTAAACGTATGGAAACATTAACCTTCTGCCGTCTCCTGGTTGGGGGTAATTTGGGGGGTTACTTTCTTTAAACTTCTTTGAAAGTTCAACCTATGGAACCCCCACCAACCTCCCCCTAAAAGGAGGAAGCCTAATTTTTTTGCTAATTTGAAAGTTCAACCTATAGAGCAAATAACTTTAAAAAAATACCCCCAAATTTGAGGGTATATTGTTAGAACTAAATTCAGTTTCTTTCCATACGTTAGACTTGCTTAGAAGTCAAAGCGTTGCTGTTCTCAAATGGGTGGTAAACCACTTGATATTCAGCTTGAGGAACAAGCTTTTGTAAAATGCGCTGATGATTAACTGCATCATTTTGTGAACGAAAACGACCCACAACCAAACACTGATTATTAGTAACAGATTCTCGTTCTGAGGCGTTTGGCGATCGCACCAAACACCAGGGATGCAATCTCTCAAAAGCTGTCATTGCTCGTTCTCCTTACGCTTTGACCCCACGATAAGCCCAAGAATTTGCACAAAACAGGGCAGGCTACCCTTGACAAAGTTAACTGTTTGTGCAGTTGAACCGCTCCTTGAATTCGGTCGGTAGCTCGTCCCATCGTTCCCAAAGCAAATCCATCAGCGCCAAATGTCGCAGGTCAGTGGGAGTTGGACGACGGTAACGTTTACCCCGTGCAAACCATCGCTTAACATTGACACTCTCACCACTAAAGGCTTTGCGTTGTAGTGGGAGATTCTTGCTTCATCGGGTTTGTCTAGTTCTAGGTCATATAAGTCCTAAAACCCCGTCCAGATTCCCCTCCACAAGCATCTGTTTTACACCCACTGACTGCCCGGCAGCAGGCTACAAAATACTCATTTATATTTATCGTCATCTCATTCACCCTTACGGGTTCGCCAGTCGCTTCAAGTCGGGAAACCCTCCCAACGCGCTGGCTCACAACATTCGACCCCCCTGCTATCAGGTATTTTTTTTTGGTGATACGAGTTATCTGGCGAGAAGAACCAATCCTGGCTCACTAGGCGCATCTGGGCGCATTGCCACCATGATTTTACCACCTTGAGGCTCTCTTTAATGTCTCCTTTTGGTCGGTTTTGTCTTGGTCGTGATTCATCTCTCCGTCAAATCTTTGATTGTGACGGGAGTCGGATCACGACATTAAAGATAGCTGCATCGTCAACAGCAAAGTTAGGTTGAATACCCAGAATAATCACCTGAGTCCGACACTTGGCCGAAAGAGGATAAAAGCGCAATTGATCGCAGTCAGAGTTGATGAGTTTTTTTAACCGTTGCTCCAACTTTTTGAATTGTGGAGGGGTAAGAACAGCCTCAAAAACTGATTTTTGAACCCTGATGCCGTAAGCCTCCAACAGAGACGAGACTTTAGTCCGGCGGCGATCCTCAACGATGTCGTAGCAAATGAGGTAAAAAGTCACGATTTTAACAAGAAAGGACGGTATTCAAGAGTTTCAGTAATAGCGCGAACATATTCCTCGACTTGCCACGCTAACGCACTCCGCAAACTCACTTGACCTGCATAAGCATGAAAAATCTGGGTTGCCATCAAAGATTCCCAGTTTTGAACAAAGGTGGCACGATGGGACTGACTCAACCCTCCGCGATCGCTAAACTTGGGCGCTTTTTTAAAAACCCACGCTTCCACAACCGGGCGAAACGGTTCCATCAAGTCACAGGGTAAAGGCAAATGGTTCTGACAGTGAAGGTGCAGTGTTCCAACTTCCGCACAACAGCCCGACGATAGCAGTAAAACATACAGTTCACGGGACAGCAAAGCATAAGCCAGTTCTAAAGTTGGCTCAAAATCTTTGACAGAAACTAGAACAGAGCGAAGGGCTTTTTGATAACGCTGGAACACTTGAACTTGCCAGGTTTGTAAGGCAAGCCAACTATTCAAACCCGGCAGAACCTCAAGTTGCTGTTCGAGACATTCTCGAATGCCAGAGTATCCTAAGCTTTGTAGAACTTTAGTGGCGTTGTACCACCGTCCCCGTAAAAGTGAATGAATGAAAGCGATGCGGAAGTTGCGATCGCTATTGCGCTCTTGTTGTAGGACTGTATAGAACGGTGTTTCCTGGGGGGTAATTTGAGCGGTGATATGACCGTTATCGCGGATAAAACTGAGCCGGATGCGGTAACGATAGATCGCCGCGATCGCACTCCGCCCCAGCGTACAGCCTTCAAAAGCGATGATCTGTTGGGTGGTGTCGATGGAGTGGCGAGATTGAATCCGATCATTGTAAACGATCGCAAAGTCTCGCAGATCCGCTTCCAAATAGGATTGCGGTTCGGTGAGGTAAATCGCAGTCATGTTGGCTTTCTCCGAAGTTCCATGACTGTATTGAACCGAAACCGATTTGGCGATCGAACCTGAGATTCAACAAAAATTCAGAAGATTTTTCTGTGTTGGGATAGGCGTTCCGATAGAAGTTGTAAAAAAACAACTCAAGTGCGAACACAAAAATCCGTTTGATTAACTGGATACTGTTGTTGTTCAACTCAAAGAATGTGGTTTTTTTCGATTCTCAACTTCCAATGGGAGATGCTTTGTTGGCTGCATGGTATCAAGTCCGCACTCGCAGCAAAACAGCCGGGATTGATGGGATCTCTGTCGAATTATTTGCTCATTTTCTAGACGAAGAACTCAAACGACTCGCCCACCAGCTTCAGCAAGATATCTATCATCCTTTACCCGCTTTGGGGTTTTATCGGGCGAAAAAAAGTGGTGGTCATCGGCTTATTGGAATTCCAACTGTACGCGATCGCATTGTCCAACGCTTGCTGTTGCGATCGCTTTATCCAGCCTTAGAAGAAACGTTTCAAGACTGCTCTTTTGCTTACCGTCCAGGAGTCGGAGTGAAACACGCGATCGAACGGGTTGCCGAGGTGTATTCCTCCCAAACATGGACAGTCAAAGCGGATATTTCACAGTTTTTTGATAGCCTTTGTCGAACATTGCTGCTGTCTCAGTTGGAGGAACTGTCAGTCGATCAAACGGTGGTGCGTTATATCAAAGGGCAGTTGGAGGCGGGTATTGTTGTCGGGGGAATGCCTATCCTGTCAGGTCGTGGGGTTTTACAAGGTGGCATTTTGTCGGGCGCTTTGGCGAATTTGTATTTGAGTGAATTTGACCGACGCTGTTTAAATGCGGGTGCCTCTCTTACCCGTTATGGAGATGATTTTGTCATGGTCGCGAGAAGCCTATTAGAAGCAACACGCTTTTTGAATTTAATCGAAGATTGGCTATCAGATATTTATCTAACCCTGCAACCAGAGAAAACTCACATTTTTGCCCCGGGTGAGGAGTTTGTCTTTCTTGGTTATGGCTTTCAAGCTGGAGAAATTATTACCCCAGAGTACAAGCAACCCCGACGAAATCACAACAAGAAAGCGGTTTCTGTAGCGTCTCGTCCTCCCATTGCTTGCTCGATTGTTACCCCAACCCGAAAGTCTTTATCAACTCGAAATTTTCTGGATTCTTGGAGGGAAGGTATGACAACACTTTATGTCACGGATCAGGGTGCTTATGTCAAGGTGAAACATCAGCAATTTCAGGTCTTGCTCGGCAATGATCTGAAAGTGTCTATTCCCGTCAATGTCGTAGACTATATTATCCTCTTTGGCTGTTGTAATTTGTCGCACGGTGCGATTGGTTTGGCTTTGCGTCGTCGCATTCCCATTTTGTTCTTGTCTTATCAGGGTCGTTACTTTGGTCGCTTGCAAACCGATGGGATGACACGGGTAGACTACCTCAGCCGACAAGTCCATTGTGCTGAAGATGAAACCTTTGTGCTGCGTCAGGCTAAAGTGATTGTTGCCGGAAAACTGCACAACTGTCGGATTTTACTGCGTCGTCTCAACCGCGATCGCCAAATTTCTCAAGTGATTGAGGCGATTGAAGAATTGGGAGTCTGGCAAGAGAAAATTGCTGAGGTGGAGTTGCTCGAATCTCTATTGGGTTACGAAGGCTTCGGAACTCGCATCTATTTTCAGGCTTTGGGGGCATTGGTACAACCTCCGTTCACCTTTGAACACCGTACTCGTCGCCCTCCAACTGATCCAGTGAATAGTTTGTTGAGTCTGGGTTATACTTTACTCCATCAAAATATTCACTCGTTAATTCTGGCGGTGGGTTTACATCCCCATTACGGCAATCTTCATGTTCCTCGTAGCAACCATCCGGCGTTGGTGTCAGATTTGATTGAGGAGTTTCGCGCCCCGGTGGTGGATTCGCTCGTTATCTATCTGGTAAATTCGGGAATTTTTACCCCGGAAGATTTTACCCCAAGTGACGAACGAGGTGGGGTTTATCTTTATTCCGATGCTCTCAAAAAATATCTGAAGCATTGGCAGGATAAGCTTTCTTTGAAAACGACTCATCCTCATACGGGTTACAAGGTTAGCTACTATCGGTGTTTGGAGTTGCAGGTTTGGGAGTATATTTCTTGCTTGATGGGAGAGCGGGAAGTTTATCGGCCTATGAAACTGGAAAAGTGGTAAACTAGAGTTTCCGGAGGGGTTCGACAACTGCTCAAACCTGCATTGTTTCGTTAACCCCCCCGGAAAGCCTTCTCTCTCTGAGTTTGAGGGATTCTGGAGAGTATTTTATTGCAAATATGTCTCAATTATTTTGGTGCTTGCTTGACCCCCCCGGAAATGGAATGTTACACTCCAGTAATAGCAAGGGTTTCAACTCGGCACTCTTTAAACTTCTTTGAAAGTTAAACGTATGGAAACATGAAATCTACGCTAAGAAGGAAATCGACACTATGCTTTAAACTTCTTTGAAAGTTAAACGTATGGAAACGACGAGTTTTGCCAGCGGCGGTGCCGGCAAATCCTACTTTAAACTTCTTTGAAAGTTAAACGTATGGAAACCATTAAACACAACCGGTTTTATGATACTCTACAACTAGCTTTAAACTTCTTTGAAAGTTAAACGTATGGAAACAGCCACTCCAACGTTAAGACCGATAGCAATGCTAAACACTTTAAACTTCTTTGAAAGTTAAACGTATGGAAACTTACTATGTGGAAGGTGGATATTCTCTCCATTCCTAATCCTCTTTAAACTTCTTTGAAAGTTAAACGTATGGAAACAAGATGCGATAATATCAGTAATATCGCTACCTTCATGAACATCTTTAAACTTCTTTGAAAGTTAAACGTATGGAAACGTTGAGGATAAGACGGTTCTTCTCCTCCTTCTCCTCCCTTTAAACTTCTTTGAAAGTTAAACGTATGGAAACCAGACCTGACAGACCGGCTCTTTGCCTTTGTCAGCACTTTAAACTTCTTTGAAAGTTAAACGTATGGAAACAGTTGTTCCATCCGAATTAGGATGGAATTGATTGTCTTTAAACTTCTTTGAAAGTTAAACGTATGGAAACAGGGATTTCTCCATGTTATTGTTGGCTTCTTGCCGGATACTTTAAACTTCTTTGAAAGTTAAACGTATGGAAACTTAAATTAGCTGCCCCCCTAGCCCCCCAACTTTGGGGAGAAATATATTTTCAACTTCTTTGAAAGTTCAACCTATGGAACCCCCACCAACCTCCCCCTAAAAGGATGAGGCCTAATTTTTTTGCTGATTTGAAAATTCAACCTATAGAGCAAATAACTAAAAAAAATACCCCCCAAGTAGAGGGTATATTATTAAAATAAATTCAGTTTCTTTCCATACTTGATACCGGCTTAGAAGTCAAAGTGCTGCTATTTTAAAATGGGTTGTAAACCACTTAATATTCAGCTTGAGGAACCAGCTTTTGTAAAAAGTCATGTTTTTCAATTTGAGCTTTTACCGATTGAAAAGTTAATAATGTTCTTCCTTTCTCGCCTTTTTATGACTAACAATATAGACTCCCCAGGGCAGACGAACTCCTGTTAGAGTCGTGAACTTGAACTGAGCGTGTTCCGGGTTAGCAATATCCAAATCTGCCCAACTCAAATTGGTATTTTGTAAGTTCGTCTGTGCTAAATTTGTACCACTGAGATTCGCCCAACTCAAATCCGCATCCCTGAGATTAGCATAACTTAAATTCGCCCGTTCTAAATCAGCTTGACTCAAGTTCGCGCCCAGCAAATCTGCCTTGTAGAAATTGCATCCCAAAGCGCTGGCTCCGTGCAAATCTGCCTGAGACAGCCGCCCCCCCGCAAAGTTCGCATTTTCAAGACAGGTTAAACTTAAATTGGCGCAACTCAAGTTAGCATTCGCACAATTCGCTCCCGTCAAATTAGCTTTAAAAAGGTTAACTCCCTCTAAGTTAGCTTTGTAAAGTACAGCACAATGCAAGTCTATTTCACACAAACTCATCCCCTGCAAGTTAATTTGGGTCAAGTTGGTATAACTGAAATCTCGCCGCCCTTCCGCATATTCTGCTTTAAACTTTTGAGTGGAAATGGCTTCACCGTTATTTACGAATTTTGGCGATTGAGTCATGGTTTTATCCTCCTTTTTGAGTCTGTTTAGAATTGATTTTTACTGAAATTGTCTGATTATTTACGAGTCTTTGTGAAAGGGCTTAGGCATTTGAAACCGAGTTCCCCCGGCGATTTTATGCTGCAAAGCCTGTTGAACAAAGTTCCCTAACAAATCCCCTAAACCTGGTGCATTTTCCAAGTATTTGTGGAGTCTTCGGAGATTTGGGCTGTTGAGATGATGGTCTGGAAATTCCAGTCGTCCGATTTGGAGTTGTTGAGCGATGTACTGGCGGATATAATTAAGATCATTTATCCATTTGCGAAGGGTTTCTGCTTGACTATCTTCTGTGCGGCGTATCCATTTCAGCCAAAACGATGAAGGTTCATAGACATAGTATTGAGTAATATCGATTAGGTATTCTACTCCTTGTAGAAATTGCTGGGTTTTTTCCCGAATCTGCCCTCTTAATTCTTGTTGTTTGTCTGGGGTTAAACTCTCATGATTCATCCCATCAGTCAACTGATTGAGCGTTAACTGAATGATTTGAGCCGATTGGCGAATATCAGCTTGTGCTGCTTTTAAATTCTCGACTAAACCCTCACACTGTTGGGTCATTAATAACTGTCCATCTTGTGTATTTTCGACCTCGTAGACTTGATTGAGGTATTGAACTAATTCTGGGTAATCAATTCTTCCGGTTTTTTTCATTTCATCTATCCATAAGCTGAGTAGCCGCATTTTATAGGAGGAATTTTGAGGATTTTCGGCCAGAACTGAAACGGAATGTAAGGGGGATACTTTATTCGTGTTGAACTGCGAGGAACCGTTCGAGGAAATGGAGTCTTGTCTGTTCATGGTTAAATCTCCAGCTATTTTTTGAAGTGAGGTGAATTGAGGGACAGAGGTTAGGGAAAAACGCCTTGAATGCCAGGGGTTTAATCGTTGAATTCTGCTTCTGAGTTCATCAGTTCTCGTAGTTCTTGGCGTCGGCTTTCTAGCCAGATGTTTCGTTGCAGTTCAACCGTTTCACTAAAGGATTGGCGAGTATCTTTGCGAAGACTGAGGGCGATAGTCATCCCGCAAGCGGGCCCACTGGTGATGATGGAGACTAACAGGGAGAACAGGTGAAAGCCTAAGCTAGACCAATCTCCCTGAATTAATTTGCTGCGAAAGTTGATGATAGCCAGCCGAGTGGCTTCGATACCGGAGCGGAGTTCACCGTCGGGGGTAAAATGTTCCTGGTAGACTTGGGGCTTGTGTTGTTGGAGGAATGCCAAGTCGTTCCCCATCTTCACCCGGAGAGCGAGGCTTTCTTCCAGTTCCTGTTTGGCGGTTTCATAGTTTTGGTGAGCTTGTTGACCGAGTCGAGAAGCTTTCGGACAGAGGGGTAATTCTTCCAGGGGTACTGTTGCCCAGTTGGTGTTCTGTTGTTCCCAGGTTCCGTGCAGTTGCACGAATAGGGATTGTCTGCGGGGGTGGTCTTTAAGCATTTGGTTGAGTTCTTTGTCCCCTTGTTCGCATCGGGTTAAAGCGTCTTTGTATTGAGGGCTGTCTAGTTGTTTGAGGCTTTCTACCTGGTTGATTTTCTGGTTGATTGTTTCTGCGGATAATTCTTGGGCTTTGAGTTGAGTTAAACCGGATGGGTTGAGTAAGAGTTCGGTTCCCACTGCGGCGATTAGTGATAGAATTGTATTAATGGATATCATGCCTACGATCGCCCAATTTGACCAAGAACGACCATAGGGTTTTCGAGCAGAAACGGCGGTAGCTGCACCGTTCGTGTATTTGAGAAGCAAACCATTGACCAGTAGCGTGACCGGAACTCCTAGAACACCTAAGTCTCTGAAAGCATAGTACAGCATTGGAAAGCTAGTTGCCACATTAATCCCACCGCTAATGGTCACTAAACAAGCCGTGCGTTCGCTATCTTTTTCTAAGTTATTGGAGACAATAGCCCGACCCCGAAAGTCTTTGGGGTTAGCAATGACTAATCCCTGGAGTTGCTTAATCAGGTTTCGGAGTTTTTTAGGCTTCTTCTGGCTTGGGCTAGGGTTTTTCGCTTTCTCTACTAACTCAGCATACTTGCCGCTTTCCTGAATGTACAGGATCAAGTCTTCTACTGTTGGTTTTTTGGGGCTGGAAGTCTGTTGATTTGCTTTCGGAAGGTCAGAATTGCGGTAGTTCATTGGTTTTTCCTGTTGGCTTTTGCAGCCCTGGGCTGAGTTCGGTTTGAACTCAAGTCCGGGCCAAAAAGAAAGTGCCAAAACTTACAGGTTTAACCAGTTATTCGGTTGTCCTTATGAACTTATCTTCACTTTAACACAATTTGGGGCTTTGTCAACAGGTCTATTCTATTTTTTTCTCAAGGTTATATACAAAGCAGGGGGGCGTAACCCTGTTCCCATGACAAAGGGGTGTCCACATCAGGAGCCGTATGAGGTGAAAGTCTCAAGTACGGTTTTGAATGGGAGTTGGGGAGGGTGACTTCCCTTTCGACCCCTACCCCTTGGAGGGAGTAGGATATGACTGAAAGCCAATGCCTAACTGTAATGGTTAGGATATGCCCACTAGTCACGGTATGGACATAGATACTGCGGCGATTAAGAGTATTATGACGAGAGCGAGTTTAAAGACTACGTGGTTGTATACAGCTCCAAAAGTCGAAGTACGAAAGCAGGGGGTAGTAACTCTGTTCCTACGAAAAAGGGTGTCCATATCAGGAGCCGTGTGCTGGGAAACTCGCAAGCACGGTTTTGAAGTGGAGTTCGGGAAGGTGACTTCCTGTTCGACCATAACTCAAATTACTATTCAGGGGTCGTCTCATCTGAGACCTTCAATAAGTTAGACCATATAATCTGGCAAATGTTACGGGCATGGACAGTCTCAAGATGCGGAAAGGCAAATCGTAAAGAACTGAGTAACTATTGTAGACCGGAAACGGTTAAACTCAGCGATGGTAGAGAAAGGCATGAAACTTGGTTATTCTGTACCAAGGATGGACATAGACTATGGAAGCATAGCTACACTCCGATTGTCAGACATACCCTGATACGCCCTGAAGCAACACTTTATGACGGAAACTGGACTTACTGGGCAACCAGAAAAAGTCAAGCAATTGATACGCCAAACAGGGTAGCAAAACTACTCAAAAAGCAAAAATGCCTATGCGCCTGGTGTGGGCAATACTTTACCCCATCAGATTTAGTTGAAGTAGACCACATTGTACCTCGAAGCCACGGCGGAAAGGATGAATACAAGAATCTTCAACTATTGCACCGCCACACCCGCGATGATAAGACGGCACTTGACAACGTCAACGCTGCATTCTTAACAATGGAGCAGTCTGCGCGTGCGTCACATCAGGAAGTTTTTCGTGTCTATGCCAATTATCTGGATGTGGAAGCACCACTAGAGCCGTATGAGGTGAAAGTCTCAAGTACGGTTTTGAATGGGAGGGGGAGATGGTAACATCTCTCTCGATCCCTACTTGTTTGTCTAACAATTTTAACTCTGATCAGCCCTAGTCCGGGTTAATGAAACTTAACCTAGTATGATGATCTATTTTTCTCGATAAAATGCTGTTAGAGGTGATTATTTAAAATGATGAAAGTTAATCGGATGGAATCAAGCCATGCTGGTGGGCATATCAGTAAAATGGCTATCTTTCTGGCCATTTTGGCGGGAACAATGGCTTTAACTAACCCCAGTCGCCAAGACTATCTCGAATATGCCTCGGTGAAGTTATCCCAAGAAGCGAAAAACAACCTATGTAATGAGGCGGAAGTTCCGGCTATTCTCCGAGGTTTTTCTAATATTATTGTAGACACCTGCAATACTTTGGTAACTTCTCAACGTGGTACAATTAGGGCTTTTATTGACAATTCTACTCACCGAAAAAATGCGATGATTTTTAGCATTTATACCTCGGAATTGTTGAATAATCGCTATAGAACTCTGGCTCTGTTTGGTAATTTTATCACATTTTCAGCGGAAAAACTGCCGGAAAATTCCGTAGAATAATCGGAAGCAGCCCAATTGTATTCTGAGCGAAAAAGCGCCCTCCCATAAGGCCGGGTGCTAGGTCAGCCCCCGGAAACAGGACAAGACTGCTGGACCCTCAGCCAATGTTGGTTGAGGGTAGAATGGGTTTGCGATCGCTTTCGGTGGTATGGACAGTTACAAAAAAAGATACAATGTTGAGATGGCGATTGTGGTTTGTTGAGTGGACAAAAGCCAACATTGACAATTAGCCAGCCGTTGGCGCGATCAAGATACAAAGGCAACCCAGAAATTATGACTGTCAGAGTTCGTTTGGCTCCTAGCCCTACAGGTAATCTACACATTGGTACAGCCAGAACCGCTGTATTTAACTGGCTTTTCGCCCGAAATCAGGGCGGTGAGTTTATACTACGCATTGAAGATACAGATCAAGAGCGATCGCGTCCTGAATTTACCCAAAATATTTTAGATGGACTAACCTGGTTGGGTCTAAATTGGGATAAAGGGCCGTTTTTTCAGTCCGAGCGCCTGGACTTGTACCGGAAAGCTATCTGTAAACTCCTAGATGCGGGTTTGGCTTACCGTTGCTATTGTACTCCGGAAGAACTTGAGGAAATGCGATCGGCTCAAAAAGCTAAAAATCAAGCTCCTCGCTATGATAACCGCCACCGCGACCTAACCGCAGCACAAAGGGCGGCTTTGGAAGCTGAAGGCCGCAGTGCCGTGATTCGCTTTAAAATAGACGACAACCGAGAAATTAGATGGAATGATTTGGTCAGGGGTTCGGTAGTCTGGAAAGGCTCCGACTTGGGGGGAGATATGGTCATTGCTAGGGCTTCCAGTAGCAATGCGATCGGTCAGCCTCTCTATAATTTGGCGGTGGTGGTCGATGATATTGATATGCAGATCACCCATGTAATTCGCGGTGAAGACCATATCGCTAATACTGCCAAACAGATACTACTCTACGAAGCCTTGGGGGGAACGGTTCCAGAATTCGCCCACACTCCTTTGATTTTGAATCCTGATGGCCGTAAACTATCTAAGCGGGACGGGGTGACTTCTATCTCAGATTTCCAAAATTTGGGTTACACAGCCCCCGCTTTGGCTAATTATATGACACTATTGGGTTGGACTCCCACTGATTCTACTCAGGAAATCTTTACCCTAGAACAGGCGGCGAAAAACTTTGGTTTTGATAGGGTCAATAAGGCGGGGGCAAAATTTGACTGGGATAAGCTCGATTGGTTGAATGGTCAGTATATCCATAATCTGCCAGTGTCGGAATTAACAGATATGTTGATTCCCTATTGGAAAGAGGCGGGTTATGACTTCGACCCACAGAGCGATCGCCTTTGGTTGGAACAGTTAACAACCCTCATTGGTCCTAGTCTTACCCGTCTCAAAGATGCAGTAGATATGGCCGCGATGTTCTTTCCCTCCAGTGTCAGTTTAGATGAAGAAGCCCAGCAGCAGTTGCAACAAGAGGGAGCCCAAACCGTCTTGGCAGCTATCAAGGATAAACTCGAATCTGAGCCTACACTGACAGCAGATACCGTCAAGGATATGATCAAAGCTGTTACCAAAGAGACGAAACTTAAAAAAGGGCTGATCATGCGATCGCTCAGAGCAGCTCTCACTGGGGCTGTTCATGGCCCGGATTTAGTTGAGTCCTGGCTGCTTCTTCATCAGCGAGGAACTGATCTAACTCGCTTGCAAAACATATTAGATCGTTAATTGTTATTGAGGCTGAATGCTATGGCGGATAGCTCTAAATCCAAACCACAAGACGATAAAACTCCCATTGAGGATAAAAAGTCTGCTACTAAAGCAGATACTACTCCAGCTAAATCCTCTACTCCCAAAGATCACGAACCTGTGGTTGAGGCTAAACCTGCTGCTAAAACCCCAGAACCCAAACCAGAACCAAAACCAGAACCCAAAGCCGAACCGAAACCAGAACCTGTGGCTGCTAAACCCCCAGAACCAAAACCAGAACCAAAACCAGAACCCAAAGCCGAACCGAAACCAGAACCTGTGGCTGCTAAACCCCCAGAACCAAAACCAGAACCCAAAGCCGAACCGAAACCAGAACCTGTGGCTGCTAAACCCCCAGAACCAAAACCAGAACCCAAAGCCGAACCGAAACCAGAACCTGTGGCTGCTAAACCCCCAGAACCGAAACCGGAACCAAAACCGGAACCAAAACCGGAACCAAAACCGGAACCTGTAGCCGCTGCTCAACCTGCTGCTATAACTACCGAACCCACACTTGAGGGGGGTGTAGATATGCCGGAAGTAGATGTAACAGCGATTAAAGAAAAAGTCCTGGACTTTTTCTCGAATTTACCAGAAAACTTTAGTAAGTTTTTCAGTGAATACTACCGTCCGCTAACAACTGTAATTCTGATTATTGTGTTGTTTGTAACGCTGCGGGTGTTAGTTGGGGTGATTGATATTATTAATCAAATCCCCCTAGTTAAACCCAGTTTAGAAATGGTGGGAATTGGATTCTCTGGATGGTTTGTCTATCGCTATTTACTGCGGAGCGAAACTCGGGAAGAACTGGTTAATAAGTGGCGCGAGTTTAAGAAAGATGTGTTTGGGGAAAATTAATACTGTTTAGAGTGACTATTTATCAGGATAATTATTGCTAAAAAATATTGGCATTTATTTACTGGTAAAAATGTTAATTGCCGCTCTAATTACACCACGTCAAACATGGTAAATATCAAGTCCGTTTAATCAGTCAATAACACCTAGCTAAAACGGACTTGATACAACTAGAAGTTAGGTAACTTCCGTATATTATGATTCCCCTGTCTTCAACATAAGACAGGGGATTGTTGTAATCGGGATAGCTATTAATCAGCTATTATTCATGATTCTGTAAGTCTCAAATAGCGCTACCAGACCTTCCCCAGGGCCATGGGGATGATAGCCGGATAATTAAAAGCTAATTATAACTATAATATAGTTATCTCAAATTGTGTGATATAAGGAGACAGACTGATGGAAATTGAGCCAACCAAAAGCATAATATTTAGCTCAATCGTGGCAGTTGTTGGGTTATTTGTCAATAGTTCAGGGGTGGCTTATTCTCAGGGTTCTAACCCAACCGTAATGTTTGAAAACGTGACGCTATCACCGAATTTTGAACCAGATCCAATGATTCTTAGGGGACTGAGTGGGGGTCCGGTGAGGAGTCAAGATATTGCGGGTAGAGAGGAAACGCCAACAGGGTCCCTGTATCGGTTATGTGGATCAAAAGCCAGACCATACCCTGGTTTTAACTGAGTTTTTTAACCATCTGAGTCTGACGGTTCAAAGCAATGAAGACACGGTAATTGTGGTTAGGGGACCGGGGGGGAGTTGGTGTAATGATGACTTAATTGGTATGAACCCAGGAATTATCGGTCAGTGGTTATCTGGTAGGTATGAAATTTGGGTGGGTTCCTATGAACCTAATAGCTATCACCCATATATAATTGAAATTACTGCTAGGAGGTCTTCTGAGAATTGATCATGATGACCATTGACGCAGTGGATTGATTGGCGATATAGTATCTAATTTTAGGGACCACCGGAACCGGGGTAAAATTCGGATGCGGGTTTAATTTCGGTAACAATAGGTCGCGGATAGGTTCCTGATATTTGCAGTTGATGTTTGGATTTTCTGGCGATTTGTTCCTGTTGGGAATTATGATAAAAAATTGCTGATCGGTATTGTTCACCTCGGTCAGGACCTTGGCGGTTTAGGGAGGTGGGGTCATGAATTTGCCAAAAGACTTCTAATAGTTGTTCGTAGGAAACTACATCAGGATTATATTGAAGCTGTACGACTTCTGCATGACCCGTAATTCTAGCGGCTACGTCTAAATAAGATGGGTGGGGAAAATGTCCCCCCATATATCCGGTGACGGTTTCTATCACGCCGTTGATCTGACTAAATTTGTCGGCGACTCCCCAAAAGCATCCGGCTGCAAAGGTTGCGGTTTCTATCATATTGATGATCAGGGTTTATGGGAATTATGTATTTTGATTATATATCTGATTATATATCTGATTATATAAGTGTTCAGGTAGCTAAATTTGAAAAATTTTGGCGATCGCCTACTCAAAACATCGCCAAACCCGCTACAACAAGATAAGAGAGTTTGATAATTGAATCCTAATGGCAACTTATTTAGTTACGGGTGCTACCGGAGGAATTGGCTTAGAATTTTGTCGTCAATTATGCGATCGCCAAGAAACTGTGATTGCAGTCTGTCGCCATTCTAGCGCCGAATTAGAACAATTAGGGGTGCGAGTCGAGTCTGGGTGTGATATCACCTCCCCAGAAGCCGTCAGTAAGTTAGCCTCCAATTTAAAAGGTAGCACTATTGATGTACTGATTAACAACGCGGGTATTTTAAAGCGTAACACCCTGGAAAACCTGGATTTTGATAGTATCCGCCAACAGTTTGAAGTCAACGCCTTGGGACCCTTGAGAGTCACTCAGGCTTTACTCCCTCACCTCCAGTCTGGCTCAAAAATTGCTATAATCACCAGTCGCATGGGTTCTATTGGTGACAATACCTCTGGGAGTTCCTATGGTTATCGAATGTCTAAAGTAGCCGTAAGTATGGCGGGAAAATCTCTCTCCCATGACTTAAAACCCCGAGGAATTTCTGTAGGTATTTTACACCCAGGCTTAGTCAGAACCCGCATGACTAACTTTACAGGGATTACTCCCACCGAGTCAGTACAGGGACTATTAGCCAGAATTGCTCAACTCAACTTAGATAATACTGGCACATTTTGGCACGCTAATGGTGAGGTACTTCCCTGGTAATCTGTAGGGTAGTTTAATCAGGTAATATTAATGGCTAATCATACTTAATATTACTATCATCAATTTCCGATTCTTGATCAGCTAGGGGTAGCAGAATTTCTACGGTAGTTCCTTGGTTTCTTCCGGGACTGTTTAAATAAATGCTACCCCCCATCATTTCCACCAAATTTTTAGATATCATTAAACCGAGTCCCGTACTTCCTTGAGGATTAGTGTTAGACTCATTTTCTACTTGAAATGCCTCAAAAAGTCGGTGTTGATTTTTCGGCTCAATACCAATTCCGGTATCTTGAACAGTGATAACTGCCATAGTGATTGGGGAGTCGCTGGGATTAGATTTCACCTGTCGCAGTTGAGTAATAATCGTAATATTACCACGGTCTGTAAATTTAATGGCATTACCAATCACATTAATCAAAACTTGTTTTAATTTGTTGGGGTCGGCTTTAATTTTAATGCCTTGAAAAAAATCTTGTCGGTAAAGCTGTAGATTTTTCTTGCGAAAATTGCCGAACTGTAAATAAATAGCAGCGGTTAGAGATGCGTGCAAATCAATAGGCTTTAACTCAATTGAGACTTTCCCCGCTTCAATTTTTGCTAAATCCAAAACCTGATTAATGAGGTTAATTAAATGCAGAGAAGACTGATAGGCTTGTTGCAGCAGTTCGGTTTCTTCGTCACTGTTATCATATAACTCATCAAGTAACAGTTGCAGAGAACAGATAATGCCATTGAGGGGTGTTCGCAGTTCATGGGATGTTTGCCTCAGAAATTCATCTTTGCGGAGATTACTATTGTTAAGGCGGATATTTTCCAGTTCAATATTATTGAATTTTTCGGTTAAATTCTGCAAACTTTTTTCTAGCTGAGTTTGTTTTAAATGCCCCGAATCGCGCAGGTCTTGAATATGATTCTCTAAATCCTGTTTCTCTTGATGCCACTTTTGTTGTTTTTGGTAACTATGCCAAGCTATTCCAGCAGCTCCTAACACGGAAATCAAGCTAATCACAAAAGGCAGCAGATTATGACTCGATAAAAAATAAACAGAGCCATATAATAAAGAAATAACTGTCATCAGACCAAGAGTAGTAATTGTCAGACCAGACCTTGATAATATATTTTGTGTGAGCTTTTTCGGCATCAGTGCTACCCACCAACTCACCACCTGAGTGGTGCCCTTTAGTAAAAATTTACTGTGCTTCTATTCTAGGTGACAAATTCCCGGTTGTCGGTAAATTTAAAGATTGACTAAAATATAGCAAACGTTACTGATTAGGTAGAACCATGAAAGCAGTTTGGCTGGAACATCAGCAACTGGAACTCCGCACCGACATACCCACGCCTACACCGAGTCCAGGAGAGGCATTAGTGCGAGTCCTGCGAGCCGGGATTTGCAACACTGACCTAGAATTGCTTAGGGGATATTATCCCTACCAAGGCATTCCGGGCCATGAATTTGTCGGTGTGGTGGAACAAGGTCCCCCTAATCTTCTGGGACGGCGGGTGGTGGGAGAAATTAACGCCGCCTGTGGGAAATGTAGATTTTGCCTGACTCAACAACCCACCCACTGCGAAAATCGCACTGTTCTGGGTATAGTTAACCGTAATGGTGCATTCGCTGATTATCTCACGCTTCCAGTGCAAAATTTACATTTAGTTCCCCATAGTGTTTCTACGGACGCGGCGACTTTCACGGAACCCATTGCGGCGGCGCTGGAAATTCAGCAACAGCTATCTATTCACCCGGAATGGCGGGTTTTAGTGGTCGGAGATGGCAAACTAGGACAACTAATCGCTCAAACTTTGGCTTTAACGGGTTGTGATTTGTTGGCTGTAGGTCGTCATCGCGACAAGTTACAATTATTAGAAAATAGGGGTATTAAAACGGGATTTGCTGATGCTGTAGTTGACAGGAGTTTTGATTTGGCGGTAGAATGTACTGGCAATCCTGAAGGATTTACGATCGCCCGTCGGAGTTTGCGATCGCGTGGTATTCTGGTCTTAAAAAGCACATATACGGGAAATTTGACTATTGATGTATCTTCTCTGGTGGTAGATGAGATTACTTTGCTAGGTTCCCGCTGCGGTCCTTTCGTTCCGGCTTTGCAACTGCTGGCAGAATTTCGGGTTGATGTGGAACCTTTGATTCAGGCTAAATATTCCTTAGATGATGCGATCGCTGCCTTTAACCATGCTCAAAAGCGGGGAACTTTAAAAGTTTTGGTTGATGTAGCAGGGTCTTGATCTTCTACGTTATTTGGATTCGTAGTCGGGACAGTCGATCGCTTTTTCGGAAAGGGCTATAGTTGGTTGGACGGGACATTTAAGGCGATAATCTCCGGTAAAAAAGCTACAGTTAGCACAGGGGATTTGATGCATGATTTTAGCTCTTTTGATGGTCTGGGCGATCGCTGCTCCGACATTCCAAATCGTGAGGAACATCAACCCCCAAGCGACGACAAAGCATATAGGAACTAAAAAAGGTTCAATAGCCTGAATGAGAAACTGTAAAAATCTCAACACGGTCAATACCTTCTGCTATAAGAATCTGTGAATGAATTAGGGTGAGTTTACCAGTGCTGAGAGTTTCGCGCTTTGAGTAGTTATTAGCTCAACTCAAATCAACCACTGGTACTCCCTTATAGGCGAAGCTGACTAAGCCTATCATGGGAGTATGATGGGACGTTTATATGATAGCATATCATGGAATTATATCATAGCCCGCAGTGATTGTCTAGGTTTCTAGGGAGAATTCAAGCGATGGTGTAGTGTTCGCAGTTGACTGAGACGTTCTTGGGTGATCATTTCTAAAGCCTTATGCCAATTTTCTTGAGTGAGAGTAGGGGGAGATTCTGAAGCTAAGGTAATATTCCCCGGAACCGAAGGCACTAAGGCGCTATATTCAGGGGGGGAAGAGGGTTCTGTTGATTCTCGGCATTTTTTCCAGGCGAGGAATTGCACAAACGCCTCAAGTTCTTTAATTTCCGGTTCAGACATTTGTTGAATGGTGGCAATAGTTTCGGGCTGTAAGTGTAGAATATTCATGCTATCCAATAAAATCATCAAATTCTTGTCGTAAACGATAAATTACCGTCTCGCGATCGCACTGATTAATAATCTCTTGAATGACGGTATCAATACCATATTCCCCCCAAGTGCAACCCTGTTCTAAGTAAACCTGGGCGGCGCGACCGACAACATAAGTACCATAACCAGCGATCGCAGCTTGAGTAATAGCGGCTCCTGCATAGCCGGGAAAATTAGCCACTCCTACCGCGCCAGTTTTGCCGATTCCTAGGAGTAAACCACTACCGATTTCACCCAATAAAATCGCCCCAGAGCTGGCCAAAATTTGCCGCCATAATTTCCCCGCCTCATAACTGGTAATAGGCAACCCATACAACTTAGCCAAGGCGCGAATTAACAGCAAATCGGCGAAAAAAGCGCCCGCGACATCTAAAAAGGCGACGGGATTGATAGCGACGGCTATGGCTTTATATTGGGTAAACTTCCAGATTAAATCTTCGGCTTCGGCACGGTGTAAACGAACAGTCTGGCGTGCGATCGCTCGGTCAGCTTCCCGCGCTTGAACCAAAGCATTTAAAGCCAAAAGCGATCGCCCTTCCCGATAAACAATAGTAGCGATCGCCCGCTGTAACTCTTGAATTTGAGGCGGTGGCGACTCCCATTCCTGAGTAGTGCGGCCATTTGGCCATTCTACCCGCACCTGTAGGGGGGTAGGTTCAGCAGCGACCCGGACAATTTCTATAGAGGAGGGAACCATAGCCGAACCCCTCACCGCCAACTTTTCCAAATTCCGATAAATCGCCTCCTGTTCAGATTCGGGGTAAAGGTCAATCTTGTTAAATACGATAATCAAAGGTTTTTGGGTACGTTTTAACTCTGCGATCGCCTCATACTCCGTGCGGGTCAAATCCCCGGACACCACAAACAGAATCAAATCCGCCTGACGGCTAACCTCCCGCGCCATTTCACCCCGAATCTGGCCCGCGACTTCATCAAGTCCAGGGGTATCGATTAACTCCACATCAATGGGTTCTACTTCCCGTATTTCTTCCGGTCTCACCGTCCAGCGCACAGACCGCGGCCATTGCGTGACCCCGTGAGTTGGTCCAGTTTGTAGGACTCGCTGACCCAACAAAGCATTCAAAACCGCCGACTTTCCACGACTAACCAAACCAAAAGCGGCGATCCGAATTAACCCCTGGTCTAGTTTTTCCAAATTAGCAGCCAGAGTATCAAGCTGTTCCTGTACTGTAGCTTGTAGTTGGCTACCCCGTGGGTCTGGTTGGCGGCGCATTTGACCATAACGCTTTAACGCCTGCTGTAAACTGCTGCGCGCACGTTGGAAATGGGCGGTGGATGGGTCAGATCGAGACATTAGGCGAGAATCTCCTCTAGGGCTGGTTTCACCGTAGAATATTGATATGGAAAATTGTAGGATTGGGGGCGTAATGGTAACACCTGTTGGCCTTCTAATACTACGATAGCAGCATCTCCTAATAGCATTTCCAGAGCAAAACTAGGCACAGGCAACCAGGAAGGACGATTCATAATTTGACCCATTTGTTGGCATAGTTCGTTCATGCGGATCGGGTTAGGGGCGGTAGCATTAAGAACCCCCTCAACTTGGGGATTTTCTAAGCTGAAGCGAATTAGATTAACTAAATCGCTAATATGAATCCAGGAAAACCACTGTTTACCGCTGCCCAGGGGTCCCCCGGCAAATAGTTTAAAGGGGGTGAGCATTTTGCCCAAAGCACCTCCCATACCGAGTACAATACCAAATCGTAGGATCACTAAACGGATATCACTGTTTTTCACCGGGGCGGCGGCTGCTTCCCACTGCTGACAGAGGTTGGCTAGGAAATCGTTTCCTGGGGGGCTGCTTTCGTCAAAGGTGGCTGTTTCACTGGTTCCGTAGTAGCCTATGGCGGAGGTACTGACTAAAACTTGAGGTTTAGGGGTGGCTTTGGTGCAAGCCAAGACAAGTTTTTCGGTTTGGATAACTCGACTTTGGTATAGTTCCTGTTTCCGGGCTTCTGTCCAACGTTCATCGGCTATGGGGGCTCCGGCTAGGTTGACTACACCATCACAGCCTGCGATCGCATCTTCCCATGAACCTGACTCGGTGGGAGTATAGCCCACAATCTCTAGTTGGGGGTAGTTGGCTACGGGAAACACCCGCCGCCCTCTGTCCGGGTTACGGGTAAGCACGATAATTTGATAACCTAGGGAGTGGAGTTGTTGGACCAGATGTGAACCCACAAATCCGGTGGCTCCTGTAATTGCTACTTTCATGAACTCAACTAATAATTAATAATTAATAATTTTTAACTGCCAAGTGTCAACTGTCAACTGTCAACTATCAACTTTGAACATGACCTTAAAAAAGTCTAAACTGATTATGGCTACTGTGGCGATCGCTTTTACGGGGACAGTGGCTGGACTGCTTTATATGCGAACTCTGCGAGTACAGGTTTATAGCCCAGAAGACAGCGTTCGATTGGTTCCTGAAAATGCACTCATGGCGGTTTTTGTTACCCCTAATCCATCGGCACTCTATTATTTAAGACAATTTGGTAATCAGCAGAGTAGGTATCATATAAATCAGTTTTTGTCAAGTATTAAACAACAGAGTTTAGCCGGAACTTCCCTAAATTTTGACCGAGATATTAAACCTTGGCTAGGGGGAATTTTAGTGAGTGTGTTGCCCTCAGAAAAGTCGGAAGATGCTGATCTACTCATGATATTAGCTATTAAAAATAATTGGCGGGCTAACCAGTTTATGAGTCGGCTAAATGCGGAAGTCAGTGTGTCAGGAAAACCGCCACAATACCGGGGTATTACTATTTATGAATATGGGGAGGATAGTGGTAAAATATACCATATAGCTAGAGTGGGCGATCGCCTGTTAGTAGCAGCTAGTCCCGAACCCATCCAAAAAGCGATCGACACGAGTTTTGGAGAACCTAACTTAGCCGAATTGTGGAAAGGTATAAACGCAGCCGAAACCGCCAATCAAGCCACAACTGATATTAGTTATCCCTTGTCCGCAGCACCATTTCCTACCGAATCCCACATGGTTCCCATGCCCTTAATCACTATTTTTGTGGCAGACTATAACCTATTTTTAGACAAATTATCCGAGTTTTCCGACTCGTCTTGGGAATCTTGGAGTCGGGTATCTAAATTAGCCCCAATTAAATCTGCCATGGTGAGTTTAGGGGTAGAACCAACAGGATTTAGGATGAGAGGGATAATGCAGCAGAGGCGATCGCCAACCCCCGTTAACTCCTCCCCCCAAGTAGGTCAAATTCTTTCCAGATTTCCCTCAGAAACTGTTGCTATGGTGAATAGTCAGGGAATTAATGCACTGTGGTTAAAATTGGTTGACCAAAGCCAAATTGATCCCAGTATTCAAGACATGGTAAAACAGATAAGGTATGGATTGGCCGCTATTGAACTTGATGCAGATGAGGAAGTATTTGGTTGGATGGATGGAGAATTCGCCCTGGCGGCGATCGCCTCCGAAAAAGGGATTCTCGCCCCCCTGGGATTAGGCGGCGCATTGGTCTTAGAAACCAGTAATCAGGCGATCGCCCAAAACACCTTAGACCAACTTGATGAGATTATCGCCCAAAGTAATCCCCCCGTTAACGTCGAACAGCGAACCATTGAAGGGATCGAAGTAACCGAATGGAATGACCCCCAACAAGGAACTCTGTTCGGACATGGATGGCTAACCCCTAATCTCCTATTTGTCGCCTTTGGTGGTCCTGTCGTTGAAGCCATGACTCAGGTTCCTAATCCATCCCTAACAGAAACAACCCGATTTCAGAAAATTACCAAATCTTTACCAGAACCATTACACAGTTATGTTTACTTAGATATGGAAAACCTACTGTCCTGGGCGACAAGCTACCTTCTAGCTGCGCCTGCTGTCGCCCTACCAAGGAGAACCATTAGCCTACTTAACTCAGTCCAAGGAGTTGGTATCAGTACCACTCAACCAACCGATGATCATATCGCTATTGAGGTACTTCTGACCCTAAAACCTAGAAGATACTGAGATGAAGATAGTTGAATTTATTTCCTCAAAATGAGCTGAAAATTATGCGGATCCTAATTTATTCCTACAACTACTATCCTGAACCCATTGGTATTGCTCCCTTAATGACTGAACTGGCTGAAGGTTTAGTTAAACGGGGTCATCAAGTGCGGGTAGTTACCGGAATGCCTAATTATCCAGAACGTCGCGTTTATCCAGAATATCAGGGTAAATTTTATCTGACTGAACAGAGAAATGGCGTAGAAATTCAGCGGAGTTTTATTTGGATTAAAGGACCTAAACCAGGCTTAAAAGCTAGGTTGATGTTAGATGGGAGTTTTATTACTACCAGTATTGTACAAGCATTTAAAGGCTGGAAACCTGACGTGATTTTTGCCACAATTCCCCCGTTACTTGTATCTTTGCCTGTGGCTGTATATGCGAACATTAGACGCTGCCCGGTCGTGTTAAATCTTCAGGATATGGTCTCGGAAGCAGCCATGCGGGTTAAGTTGGTTGAGGGGGATAGCTTCGTGTTGAAGACCGCCCGCAAAGTCGAAGAATTAAGTTATAAAAATGTGAGTCGAGTTAGTGTAATCGCTGAGGGATTTAGGGATAATTTATTACGGCAAGGTGTCCCCGCCGATAAAATTGCCTATATTCCTAATTGGGTGGATACCAAGTTTATTCATCCTTTGCCTAAAGAAAACAACCCCTTTAGGCAAGCCCACGGATTAACCGATAAATTCGTGGTGCTTTATTCTGGCAATATTGCCCTAACTCAAGGGATGGATACTGTGATTAAAGCAGCCGCTAAACTTCAGCATATTAGTGACATTGCTTTTGTGATTGTAGGGGAGTCTAAGGCTTTGGCAAATCTCCAAGAGTTATGTAAGGTTCATCAGGCAGATAATGTGTTATTACGACCCTTTGAACCCCGGGAAAAATTGCCGGAAATGTTGGCGGCGGCTGATGTGGGTTTGGTGGTGCAAAAACGAGATGTCACGGCGTTTAATCTACCTTCAAAAATTCCCGTGATTTTGGCTAGTGGTAGGGCGATCGTGGCATCGGTTCCAGATACTGGGACGGCTAAGGTGGCTGTCATCAAAAGCGGCGGCGGGGTGGTGGTTCCCCCGGAAGATCCCCAGGCTATGGCTGATGCGGTCTTGAAATTATATGGCGATCGCCACTTAGTCGAGGCCTTGGGTAAGCAGGGCCGTAAGTTCGCCGAGGAAGAATTTAGCTTTGATTTAGCTTTGAGTAAATATGAAGCCCTATTTACCGAGGTCAGCAACTCTCGTTAACAGCTAACACCGGATACCTGCACACCGGATCTTCATTCGAGTTGTTAGAATGATCGCATCCGTCCAACCTGTCACTAATGGGGGAATTTTATCGCTTAATGTTTAATAATAGCCATAGTCAATATGCACCAGATGGGTCTACTACCCTTACGGGTCGGGTTGATGACCCCACCCTAGCTACAGCGATCGCGGCGGCGATCGCTGCTGATGATCGCAAAGCCGACAACATTACACTGCTGAAAGTTACTGAAGTTTCCTACTTAGCAGACTACTTTCTGATTGTCACCGGGTTCTCAAATACTCAGGTTAGGGCCATTCATCAAGCCATTATCCAGAAAGTAGAAGAGGAAAACCAGCGACAACCGCTGCGAATTGATGGTCAAAGCGAAGGTTCTTGGATAGTGGTAGACTATGGTGATGTCATGATCCATATTTTGCTACCAGAGGAACGAGAGTTCTATAATTTAGAAGCCTTCTGGGGTCATGCTGAAAAAATTAGCTGGTCTGCACTGACTTAAACCCTAAGCCCTAAAAATACTTATGAGAAAGGTTTCTGTTTCAGTCTGCCCCGTCCCCCCAGAACAACTTCCCATCAATGAATATCAGGAACTCCAAGAATCTTGGTTTTTTAGTTGGGTAACATTACCATGGCCGAAATATCTGGGCAAGTTAGCAACTGTGTGGCTATGGTCCAGTGTAATTTTTGCCCCCGTCGCGGCTGCTAGTTTTGCCCCCCAACGGAGTCCTGTCCATTTTATTTTGAGTGCGGGCGCAGGTTCCACTCTGTTTCTGGCCTTGGTTTTGCTGCGGTTGTATTTGGGATGGTGGTATATCCGATCGCGTTTAATTAGTCCAACGGTTTTTTATGAGGAGTCGGGATGGTATGACGGTCAAACTTGGGTAAAAACTCCTGAATTTATCACCCAAGACCGGTTAATTATTACCCATCAGGTGCAACCCCTCCTATACCGACTTCAACAAACCTGCTATGGTTTAGGGTTGGTTGTGGCTATGGGAGGGATGATTTGGATCGGCATTTAAAATTATTATTGATTCGGAAAATATGACAAGGGGAAAACGTACACACACAGCGGAATTGGAAGTTAAATTGTTGCGCGAGGGGATTACAGAAGCCGTCCATCGCATTCAAGCCGCCGTTTGTGATAACCGGGGTAAACTTCTGTTTCTGGCTGGTAGTCCAGACACTTCTACTTTTGTTCGGTCGGCTTTGAAGCCCTTTCAGGCTTTGGCAATTACTACCACTGGCACTTTAGAACGTTATGATTTGACTGACCGTGATTTGGCGATCGTTTGTAGTTCCCATCACGGACAGATTGAACAGGCTAGACAAGCCTTTAATATTCTGTGGCGCTGTGATATTGACCCTTCTCATCTACAATGCCCTATTCCTCAAGGTAAACGTAGCCCCCTTGAACATGGTTGTTCTGGGAAACACGCCGGAATGCTGGCCGTCTGTCGTCAACGTCACTGGCCTTTGGAGACCTATCTACAGCGTAAACACCCCGTGCAACAATTGATTATCTCCAAGCTGGGAGAACTTTTGGGTATTCCCGGAGATGAGTTTGTCGGCGCTAGGGATGATTGCGGAGCCCCAACTTATCAGATGGAATTGTCTCAGATCGCGACTTTATATGCTCAGTTGGCTTCCGGTGATAATTTGGACATGGAACGCATTGTCCGATCTATGACCCATCACCCCGAGTTTGTCGCCTGTGAGGGACATTTTGATACCGAATTGATGCGATTAACACAAGGGGAACTCATCAGTAAGTCTGGGGCTGAGGGAGTCCAGTGCGTGGGTCGGGTCGGTGAAGGTATGGGATTGGCGATTAAGGTTATGGATGGGGCGAATCGTGCTAAATATGCGATCGCTATTCATCTACTCACTCAGATGGGTTGGATTACTCCCACAATGGCTGAAAACCTCGCTGATAAGTTCATGAGTCTCAATAATTTTAAGCGCTTAGAGGTTAGCGGAGAATTAATTATGATTTAGGGGTTGCAATTTCTCCGCTGTTGGTTTATACTGTATTCATACAGCGCGGGGTAGAGCAGTCTGGTAGCTCGTCGGGCTCATAACCCGAAGGTCAGTGGTTCAAATCCGCTCCCCGCTATTAAACCGAAAACGTTGATATATCTACTGTGGCGGGAGTTGCCTATAATGGTTATCCTACCTAATTACTCAGATATTACTCATAAGCTAGTCCTAACACAGGAAAATAATTCTCTCAATAGGATGATTACTCAGTCAACAAGCACAACTTAATCAATCTGTCAAATACCCATATCACTCCCATAACCGGACGCTGATAGGGTGGTTCCCTTGTGATACCCGTCAAGGGCAAGCCTATCGGTTCGTTCGTCACCATTGACTGCTATCACGGCGGTCACTTCCCCAATAGTGCTTGTTCCGGTTATGGGGGGAGGGTATGTTTCAAAGCCAACACGATAGCCGTAGGTAGCCGTAGGGGGGAACCCGCTAGGGAATCAACGTACAAAGATATCAGACCGCCTTTCAGTATCAGATTATGAAAGTATGGTGGCGATCGCCTATCCGGTTATCTATGGGTCTGATTCATAATCTCCGGTGAGGGGAAACTATGGGCTATCATCTACCGGCTCCAACCCGATACCCCCAAACAACTTTTCAACTGGTGACAATTACCGGGATGGGACTCGATACCCACATAATTATCAGCAAGTCTCCAATCTTTGTTGGCAATCACCCCGTGCGGAAACCGATACCAACATAATCACCTTACCCAAAAATCTTAGTCGTAGGTTGTAGGTAAAGCTATCTGTTAGGGGTAAAGTAGTTCTGGGTATTATCTGGACATGATAGGGTAAGCATTCATATAAACCCGTAATTAGACTGTTGCAGTTAGACTGTTGGCACTTGACCTAATGAAAAAATTGACATTTAATGAGACTGTTGCAGTTAGACTGTTAGCAAAAAATACATAGACACCCCCTACAGTCAGAAACCATAGGGGGTGATTAAGTTATTGGGGTATGTGGTTAGCTGTTAGGCTGTTAGGCTGTTAGGTGTTAGGGCTTACGCCAACCATCATCATCAATATCATCTCTGTTGATTGGGAGATGGGGTGATTGCTTTTTATCTTCTATAGCACTAGTCAATACGGTTAGGACGCAGCCTTGAGAACAGAATCCATGGCATCATGGAGAGAATCAAACTGCGTCCTAACCACCTTGACTAATGCTATAGTGCCTTTCGACGCCGACAAAATCTCTACGCCAAAACGCCATCAGGACTCGAGCGAGCACTCTCGGTACAGCGTTTAATCCATAATTGGGTTAGACCGCGATGGTCGAGTTGGGAGACTCCTGCCATGGCGCTCGGTTTCGCCTCACGAGCGGTGAGTGTTGGCCCAAGGCTTTCTCTGAGGAGCTTTCGAGACTTGCCACCTTAAGTGACCAGTACCGTCAAATTAGGAGCCGTGTGCTGGGAAACTCGCAAGCACGGTTTTGTATGGGAGGGGGAGATGGCGACATCTCTCTCGACCCCTACTCAAATAGTCTCACGTTGGGTGCATCTCAGTTAAGAAATGAGTAATTGTACTTAGTGCAACCTTCACCCACAGCCCTACATAATGAGCGAAGCACCACTCACCCTCCCTCTACTCATGGATTCTCAGAAACCAGCTCAACTCCAGCAACACCTTGACGCGATTGCGGCCATTCTCTACAGCGAAGCTAACCCTGCTGAACTCACCGCCCTTGAAGCCATTGAGAAGAGTGTTCGTGCTCTTACTCAAGAACACGTCTTGCCTCAACTAGGAGTTTTTTTATCGACCAGGCAACAGACCGCCACAGCGGAAAACAACTCACCCTGACCAGTATCCTCGGTAAACTCACCCTCACTACCGCTCAAGGTCAACAACTGCAAGTGAAGCCAGGGACTCGTTGGAGTCCATACTTTGAGAAGTGTTGCTTGCTCGTTAGTGCTAATAACGCTTACCAACGAGCCGAAGAGGATATCACGATACTGACCGGGATGAGCATCTCCCACAGTACGCTCCAACGCCTTGTACAGCGAGAGGACTGGTGTGAGGTGGAGATAACTGACCCCCCACACGGAACTGAGCCTAGATGGAGGAATGGTTCGCCTGCCCACTGAGGAGAGTCAACCCTGTGAGTGGAGAGAATACAAAGGGTTAAATGTTCATGAGCAAGGGGGTGTAGCGTTCTTTAAAGATAATCAAGGACTACTGGAGTGGGGTGAATGCCCAACCCCTAGGGGAGCAGTTTACCTGTCTTGGAGATGGTCATGAGGGGGTGTGGAACATTGTCAGTGAGATGGGGACATCACAGCAACGGATGGAAGTGCTCGATTGGTATCTAATAATGGAAAATGCCAACAAGGTGCAAGGAACACCGGCTCAACAGTCGCAGATGCGAGCACTGCTATGGCGAGGAGAGACCCAGAAGGCAATTGAGTATCTACGCCCAGAGCCATGTCGGGGAGCGACGGGGTTTATCAATTACTTAAAGCATCACCAGACTAGGATTATAGACTACCAGGCTGGGCAGGAAGCGGGGCAATCGATTGGTTGGGGTCGGGTGGAGTCGTTGGTGAAACAAATTGGGATGAGGGTGAAGTTGCCGGGGGCACAATGGCGAAGGGAGAATGTGCCGAAGGTGTTGAGGCATCCCTGTGCCTACCTAAATGGCGCGTTAGCTGCTTAATCAGGGTAAGAGTAGATTTTTGCCCTGAGTAATTATACTCATCTCCTAATTGAGATGCACCCATCTATTTAATTAGTGCTACCACTTCTTATAAGGTAAGAACTTACCACACATAATCACCTGGACACGATCGCCCTTAGGATCTTCAACCTTTTCCACATCGAGGGTAAAATCGATCGCACTCATGATACCATCCCCAAACTTTTCATGGATTACCTCTTTTATAGGCATCCCATACACCTGCATGATTTCATAAAAACGATAAATCAGAGGATCAGAAGGAATAACAGGATCTAAAGAACCCTTGAGAGGAGGCACAGTCAACTCATCCGCTAACTCCGCAGGTAAACCCAAAGCCTCCACCAACTTTTTGGCTTCAGCCTCATCCGCACTCGCCTGACGATAAATCACTGACGCAATCCAAACCTCATCCCGTCCTAAAAGTTGCTCCAACTCAGTAAAACTAACGCCTCTTGCTTTCTTAGCAGCCAATAATTTTTCAGTAATAGGTGCAGTCATTTAAAATTCTCCTTATTTGTTGATTTTTTGATTGGTAAACATGGTAGTCCTAAATAACTTGTAATATTGAGTCCAGATAAATAGCAATAGTGGAAACCCCCAGAATTAGGAGATTTAGGGGGCAAAAACCCCGACTTTTGATATAACTGATTATCCAAACTTGTAAACCATTAGCCTTCATTGCCCCCTTGTTAAGGGAGGTAAGGGGAGATCTGATCTTACAATTCAAAAGGACTACCATAAATAAATTAATTGTTTTGTTGAGACTCCCCCCTTATTAAGAGGGTTGGGGGGGGATCTAGCCCCAAATTTGCGGGGAACAGACAAGGATCTAATCCCTTTCCCAAAGGAACTTACGATCCGATTCAGCAATAGCCAGATCATTGATACTCGCAAATCGATATTGCATCAAACCATTTTCCGCAAATTCCCACATCTCATTACCATAGGCACGATACCACTGGTTAGATGAATCATGCCACTCATACTCAAACCGCACCGCAATGCGATCGCCCGTAAAAGCCCATAGCTCCTTACGCAAACGATAATCCAACTCCGTTGCCCATTTACGATACAAAAAAGCCTTAATCTCCTTCCTACCAGACAAAAACTCATCACGATTGCGCCATTGAGAATCAACCGTATAAGCTAAAACAACCTTTTCAGGATCTCTGATATTCCAAGCATCCTCAGCCATCTTGACCTTTTGAGTCGCCGTCTCTAGGGTAAAAGGAGGAAAAGGGGGTTTAGATTCAGTTACCATAATCACCTTCCTAAGCCACCCTCGCTTCTTCCACGGCGCGAGTTTCTCGGTATAAATGTTCCTCCATCGCCACCTTCAAATCATGATAGGCGGGATGTTCTTCCACCTCAAGACGATTGCGAGGACGAGGAAAAGGCACATCCAACACCTGAGCAATACCGGCCGCCGGACCTTTGGTCATCATAATAATCTTATCAGACAGTAACAAAGCCTCATCAATACTGTGAGTAATCATGATTACAGTTTTGCGATGTTCTTCCCAAATTCGCTCGATTTCTTCCTGCAAAAAACCACGAGTTAGAGCATCTAGCGCCCCAAAAGGCTCATCCATCAGCAAAATATCAGGATTAATAGCCAAAGCTCTGGCTATCCCTACCCTTTGCCTCATACCCCCTGATAACTCATGGGGATGTTTTTTTGCCGCCCCTTCCAGGTTCACCATTTGTAAATGCTCTTTTACAATTCTTTTTAAATTGGTAGGAGACATTTTCGGGTAAACCGTCTCCAGGGCAAAGCGGATATTTTCCTCCACCGTCATCCAAGGCATGAGGGCATAATTTTGGAACACCATACCACGATCAGGCCCCGGCCCTGTGATGGGTTCTTTGTTCATCATTACCGAGCCTGTGGTTGCCGAGGTTAAACCAGCGATAATACTCAATAAAGTAGATTTACCACAACCCGAAGGGCCAATGATACTGACAAAATTATTGTATTCAATATTGAGATTGATATTTTCAAGGGCGACAAAAGTTTTTTTCTTACTGCCAAATAAGCCATGCTTAGTAGAAAATACCTTTGATACTCCCCTTAAACATACCTGAACAGTATCTGGGGCTTCAAGATAAGTTAAATATTCTGGTTGATTAGATACAGTCATTATTTTTTACCGAAAGAAACAAGATTTTCAAGGAAGATAAAAATTTGGTCAAGTATTAAACCCACCAAACCGATGATGATAATGGCAACGATAATATTAGGTAAATATAGGTTATTCCATTCATTCCAGATGAAGTAACCTAACCCTGTGCCCAAAAGCATTTCTGCCGCCACGATTACCAACCAAGAAATACCCATACTGATTCTTAATCCCGAAATAATATTAGGTAGTGCCGCCGGAATAATTACCTTAAAAATAGTGCGCCAACGGGAAGCACCCAAAGTTCTCGCCACATCAAGATAATCGGAGTTAACATTACTAACCCCAAAAGCTGTATTGACAAGGGTAGGCCAAATACTACTGATTAAGATAATAAAAATACCTGTTTTTTCGGAATCTCGGAATAAATATAAACCCAAAGGCAACCAAGCCAAAGGAGAAACTGGTTTGAGTAACTGTACATAGGGGTTAAACGCTTTCGCAGCAATTTTAGAAATACCGATTAAAATGCCCAAGGGTACGGCAATCACCGAAGCCATAATATAACCGATTGCCACCCGTCGCAAACTAATCAATAAATTCCAACCAATACCCATATCATTAGGGCCATTATTGAAAAAAGGATTAGTCAACCACCACCACAACTCCTTAATAGTCAGAGAAGCGGTAGGTACTCCTTGGGAAAATAGTTCCAGATTTGCCCCTATTTCCCACGATGAGAGAAAAATGCCGAGGGAAATAAGGAATATCCCCAGCGCTTTTATGTTTTCATTTTCTAAGAATTGTTTAAATTTATTGTCTTGAGTAATATTCATCTTGACTGCAATTAGTGTTCTCTTTCTTGCCAAAACAACAAGGCAAACTCTGCATTAGTTTTACCCCCCTATCCACAAAAAATTGTGGAATTGATAAGTAACTATTCATTACCCCCTTATTAAGGGGCTAGGGAGGATAAACTCCTAGAAGCCAAACTCATCAATTTGAGCCTGTATATAGCCTTCTGGATCTTGAGGGTTAAATTCATCCAAAGCCAGGGTTTCCGTGCGATAAATATCATCAGGGGGAGTCTGTCCTAATTCCTGAGCCAATTCCCTCGCTAAATCCGTTAAAAACACATCCTGCCCGATTTCGTCATAACTACCATCAGCGATCAATTGGGCTGCCCTACCATTTCCTGAAATATCCCAACGGACTAACTGAGACGTAATCCAGTTAGCAAAACTCTGCCAAGGATAGGGGTCAAAATCGATGCGATCGGGTACATTAAAACTATTACCCAAACCATCTTCAAAATTACCCGTTAATACGGCTTTAACCACCTCCACAGGTTGATTAAGGAAAGATCTACCAGAAATAGCCTCGGCAATTTCCTCCCTATTTCCTGACTCACTAGCGTAATCCGTTGCCTGAATAATTGCTTTATTCAAAGCTCGGAAAGTATTAGGATTATCGTTTATCCAAGTATCACTGGCTGCAAAAGCACAACAGGGATGACCATCCCAAAGATCTTTGGTAAGTTTATAAATAAACCCTGCCCCTTCAAAAACGGCTCTTTGGTTAAAAGGATCAGGCATCAAGAAACCATCAATATCTCCAGCAATTAGCTGGGCAATACTATCTGGGGGAGGTACAGAGCGAATGGTAACATCAGTATCGGGATTAATACCACCAGTGGCGAGATAATATCTGAGCAGTAAATTGTGCATTGAATAAGGGAAAGGTACACCCAAAACAAAGCCTCTAAAATCTTCTGGCTTATTGACATTACCCCGATGCTTGTCGGCTATGGTAATGGCTTGACCATTAATATTTTCAATACTAGCCAGTTTCACTCCAAAGGTAGCCGAGCCTAATCCTAAAGTCATGGCAATGGGCATGGGGGCTAACATATGATAAGCATCCAATTCCCCCGCAATGGCGGAATCTCTTATCGCTCCCCAGCTTGGCATTCTGACGTTCTGAGTATTTAGACCATGTTTTTGATAAAAGCCCAAAGGCTGAGACATAATAATGGGAGTTGCACAGGTAATGGGAATAAAGCCCACTCGTAAATCTGTTTTTTCCAAATCCGATACATCTGGGGGAGGATCATCAGGATCAATTACCGTATCCCCACAAGCATTTACCAGGGTAACAAGGGCTGCACCGATGGCAATATTTTGTAAAAACTTACGGCGACTTACTTCCCCATTACGGATGGCATCCCCAAAAAACTGCCCAGATTTTGCTCCAAAGGCGGCAGAAAAGGCATTATCCAAACCTCCCGCTTGTTTTGCTAATTCCAAGACCAATTTTTCACGCTTGGGATTACCTTTACCCGCCATTTTCAAAAATAACTCTTTTCTTAGTTCGGCGGTACTCAGAGCATCGGCAATACCAAATGTTTGGGGTTTATATACTCCCATCTTGGTCAAGTCATTGATCATGTGCAAAGGATCACTGGGCATGGTTTCCATGAATTCCCAATGAGATTGACTTGGATGAAATTTACCACATTTAATACAAAGGTTTTCTACTCCTTTCCATTCATCTCGCTGAGATAAGACCGTCTTTGCGAATTTCATGATTATACATGTGAGTAGATAAACTGACCATGTGCATTAAACTGTTTTCTCCGACATGAACTGTATCAATAGATACTTTTACCTGAAGTTTTTTCCCTTTTTTGCGCTCAACCATTTTATTTAACCAATATAAAATTGGCGCTGGTGCGTTGGCTGTTCGGCGGTGCGGGTGCTGGTTTGTTGTTAGTTGTCCAGTGTTTGTTGGCTCGTTGCCGGCTGGCCAGTTCGGGCGGGGCTGGCCGCTCTCTGTTTGGGCGCTGTAGTGGCTTGCGGGCGGGCGTTTGTTAGCTCGCTCGCTTTTTTTTTGCGGATAACAGGTTAGGCAATCCCCTTATTTAGGATAACCGCGGCCATTCTGTTTCCATAAAGTGCAACCTCTTGGTGCGAGACGTTTAGGAGTCAAATAAGGCTGCAATGCATGAAATAACCTCCTAGTAGGACTTTCACCCCTTGGTGAAATATAAGGGACTCGTACCCTGACCATCCCATAACTGTTTATATGTCCCAACGTTTGGTATAGAAATATACAAAACAAGGCAGGGAACTCAAGGTCAAAACGCCAAACTGGAAATATTAATGATTCCTTAACAATTGCGTTGAGAGTAACGGCGATAGCCACCCCCAGTTTTGGGAATCACAAACCCGGGATTGAAGCGGGGAACGGAAGGCTCTGAGGTTTAACCTAACACCAAAAACGAGACCACTGCCAACCATCCAGGAGATTAGGGAAACCGAATGTCTGGCTTGAACCATCGTCATAAGTAGGCAGCGAAATAGGTTGTCACGCTGCGCTCAAAAGAGCAAGGGGAAAAGCAGGAAGTTTTTAGTATTACCTGCACAGACCTTTATAAGTAACCCCGGTGGATAGGACAAATCTAAAGATGGAATGCCCATATAAATGGAACGTTTAAACCTACATTCCGCAGGTTGACAGGGAATAAAAGATATGGTGCTAGTCTAGGCTAGAAAGGGTTCCTTCGAGCGGTAGGCTCTGGCGATGCAGATTAAAAATTTAGACCATCTGGGTTTAGTGGCTGGAGTGATTGACGAACTTGGCCTGGTCGAGTTGACGGATAAGCGGATTGAACCTCATAGCTTGGAGCATGTGAGTGCCGGACAAGTGGTTAAAGCCATGATTTTGAACGCCCTAGGCTTTCTCAGTGCACCGTTGTATTTATTCAGCGAGTTTTTTGAGAGTAAAGCGGTGTCTCATCTGCTCGGGGAAGGGGTAGAGGCTCGTCACTTGAATGACGACCGCTTAGGTCGAGTGTTGGATGAACTCTACGCAGAAGGGACGACATCATTTTTTCTCCAGGTGGCGCTCCAGGCTGTGGAACGATTTGGAATTGATATTCAACAGCGTCATCTCGATGCCACCTCGATCTCAGTAGAAGGGAAGTATCAGCGGTGCTCGAAGGGGAAATCCGAGGTAGGACTTGAGTCAGCTCCCCCCGGTGAGACATCAGCAGAACCCAGCCCAATTCGGCTGTGTCGAGGCTATTCCCGAGACCATCGTCCAGATTTGAAACAGTTTTTGATGACTCTAGTCTGTGCCGCCGACGGTGGCGTGCCGCTATGGTTGCAGTTGGCCAGTGGCAATGAACAGGACACTCAGCAGTTTGCAGAGGTGCTCAAGGCGTTTGGTGACCAATGGACTAGCGACGGTATCGTTGTGATGGATGCCGCCTTTTACACAGCAGCCAATCAGCGCAGATGGAGACCACGGGGTGGCTATCACGGCGTCGCTGACCCTAAAAGCGGCTCAAGAGCTGGTGCACAGCGATGTCACCCGACTGACTGAAGTCCCCTGCAACTCCAAGGATTACCGGATGTGGGAGATTGAGCAGACCTATGCCGGAGTGCGCCAGCGCTGGCGCCTCGTCGAAAGCCAAACCCGCAAAGCCAATGCCGACCTCTGGCAACCCGAATTAGAGAAGCTCGAACACCGCCTCAACCGCCAATTGAAAAAGCTGACCCAGCGGGTCTTTGCTTGCAAACCCGATGCCCTCGAGGCCTTGATGCAGTTTCAAGATGGACTCGAGGTGCATCAGCTCACTCAGGTCTCCCTGGAGACGGTGCGGGCCAAGCGACCCCCCGGTCGTCCCGCCAAATCCGCCGAACCCACCCCAGTTCAGGGCTATCGGCTCCAGGCCACGTTACAGCAGACCGCCACGGCGGAAGACCGCTTTAGCCGTCAGCGTAGTCGCTTTATTCTAGCCACCAATCAACTGGAGCAATCCCTCTGGCCGGCTCAGACCTGCTTGAGCGAATATAAAGGGCAACAGACCGTCGAGAGAGGCTTTCGCTTCCTCAAAGACCCCCTCTTCTTTGCCAGTAGCGTCTTTGTCAAAAAGCCGCAGCGGGTCGAGGCCTTAGCTCTCATCATGGCCCTAACCCTTATGGTGTATACCCTCGCCGAACGCCAACTGCGACAGGCGCTAGATGCTCAGAAGCAAACGGTGCGCGACCAACGCCAACAACCCACCGCTAAACCGACCTTTCGCTGGATTATGCAGAAGTTTCAAGGAATCCACTGGGTTAATCTCGATGGGCAAAGGCAGATTAGCAATCTCAATGATGAACGGCGATTGATTATTCACCTCTTCGGTCCACCCGTTGAGCGCTATTACTACGCATCCGGTTAATTACCTATCAACCTGCGGAATGTAGGTTTAAACTCCTATTAGGCTCTCTGCGAGTACATCTCGTAGAGTAGTGAAAAGTGTAAGCGCATGGTGCGAGACGTTCGGGTATGAAATAGGGCTGAAATGCCCGAAATAACTACCCGGTGAGGATTCCAGCTCCGAATCTGGATATAAGGAGACCTCTCCTGACCATCCTCATAACTGGTTATATGTCCCGACGCTTAGGGAACTAAGCAAGGCAGGGAACTCAAGGTCATAAACGAACTGAGAAATCAGGGAGTAGAGAGTAACGGCGATAGCCACCCCCAGTTTTGGAAATCATAACTCCAGGATTGAAGCGGGGAACGGAAGGCGTGAGGTAGAACCTACTACCAAGACGCGACCACTGCCAACCATCTATGATTAGGAAGACCGAATGTCCGACTTGAACTATCGTAATACACTAGCAGCGAAATAGGTTGACACGCTGCGCTCAAAAGGGCAAGGGGAAAAGTAGGGGGTTCGTGCGACTACCTACACAGACCTTTAAAAGTACCCCGGCGGAGAGGACAAATCTAACGATGGAATGCCCATATAATCGGAACGTTGTAACCCCTCTAATGCTCTGCCTATAAACCAGTGAGTAATGCTATTCACAAGGCAGTAGTGAAAAATGTAAGCGCATGGTGCGAGACGTTCGGGTATGAAATAGGGCTGAAATGCCCGAAATAACTACCCGGTGAGGATTCCAGCTCCGAATCTGGATATAAGGAGACCTCTCCTGACCATCCTCATAACTGGTTATATGTCCCGACGCTTAGGGAACTAAGCAAGGCAGGGAACTCAAGGTCATAAACGAACTGAGAAATCAGGGAGTAGAGAGTAACGGCGATAGCCACCCCCAGTTTTGGAAATCATAACTCCAGGATTGAAGCGGGGAACGGAAGGCGTGAGGTAGAACCTACTACCAAGACGCGACCACTGCCAACCATCTATGATTAGGAAGACCGAATGTCCGACTTGAACCATCGTAATACACTAGCAGCGAAATAGGTTGACACGCTGCGCTCAAAAGGGCAAGGGGAAAAGTAGGGGGTTCGTGCGACTACCTATACAGACCTTTAAAAGTACCCCGGCGGAGAGGACAAATCTAACGATGGAATGCCCATATAATCGGAACGTTGTAACCCCTCTAATGCTCTGCCTATAAACCAGTGAGTAATGCTATTCACAAGGCAGTAGTGAAAAATGTAAGCGCATGCTTAGAGGGTGAAGGATGTGACCAGAAGCTAAAGCCCAATTGTCATGGTTGGGATATGCCCACAGGTCACGGTGGGGATATAGATACTGCGGTCAGTAAGAGTATAATGGCGAGGACGAGTTTAAAGACTACGTGGTGCATATAGCTCTGAACATCGAAGTAGAAAGCAGGTCTCTTGATTCTGCTCCTTTGACAAATAGGGTATCCACACCAGGAGCCGTGTGATGGGAAACTATCAAGCACGGTTCTGAATGGGAGAGGGTGAAGGTGACTTCACTCTCGACCCCTAACCCTATAAGGGGAAAGGATGTGACTGAAAGCCAATGCCTAACTGTAATGGTTGGGATATGCCCACTAGTCACGGTGTGGATATAGAGACTGCGATGATGTAAGAGTGCTTATGACGTGAGCGAGTTTAAAGACTACGTGTTGTATATAGCTCCCAAAGTTGAAGTCACAAAGCAGGGGGTTGTAGCCCTGTTCCTACTGACAATAGGGTGTCCACATCAGGAGCCGTGTGATGTGAAAGTATCAAGCACGGTTTGGAATTGGAGTTGGGGAAGGTGACTTCTCTTTCGACCATAACCAGTTTAGAGACACCGGGGAGATTTTCCTAAAGTGAAAGTATTTGCAGTTTAGAGATTACCGGGGAGGTTAGGCGATCGCTTTTCCGGACGGTTGACTGTTTTTCTAATCTGGTAGGGAGGTAGGGCGATCGCTTTTCGGGTGGCGGGGGGTTTGGCGGCGCTGGGGGAGGGATTAAGGGCGCAGCGGTAAAATCCATGAGTGGAGCGTAGCGGAACGAATTTAACTTTGTGACCAAGCCCTTAATACCGTGGGTGGGTGGGTTCCGCCGCCGCCAATGGGGGGAGCTTGAGGCGATCGCTTTTCGGGTGGCGGGTTTTGGAATGCTCCTTAGTCGGGGTGAGTTGAGAGGTAGGGCGATCGCCGGCGCGGACAGTTGGCTGGTTTGGGCTAACTTGTGGGGAGGTGCGGTTGGCTGGTTTTTAGAGGCGGTTGATTTGTGGGGAGGCAAGGTTTTCTGTTTTTTAGATTCTCGTGCGATCGCCGGCGCGGATAGTCCTTGGCGTGCCTTGGTTGGGATGCCTAGTTACTGGGTGCTTCGCACAAGAGGGGTTGACTTATGGGGATGCCAGGTTATTGGGCGCAGTGGCTTACTAGTGTTCAGTGAAGTTTAGTGGTGGCGCTCCTCTCGTAATCGCCGCGCGCCAAAACGAAAGTTACTAGTGTTCAGGAAAGGTGATCGCGGGCGCGGGCTCCAAATACCGCTCGGTCCTAGGCGGCAGTGGCTTACTAGTGTTCAGTGAAAGCAACTGGTGGGGGAGCCGCTCCGGGGTGGGTAGTGCTAAAGAGGTAATGATGCGTTGTAGTGATGGATAAAGTGCGAGACGTTTAGGAGTGAAATAAGGCTGCAATGCCTGAAATAACCTCCTAGAGGGAGATAGACTGAATCAACCCAGTTTACCCCTTAACTGTCTATATGTTCCGACACTCGGGCTTAAAACGAGCAAGGCAGGAAACTCAAGGTCAATCCCATTTTAAGAAATCGCCAAATTTACCGTCCAGGTGAACTTAGGAGGAGTAAAATCCACTTGGGGCGATTATGGGAAAGAGTAAAGGCGATAGCCACCCCCAGTTTTGGGAATCACAAACCCAGGATTGAAGCGGGGAACGGAAGGCGTGATGTAGAACATACTACTAGACGCGACCACTGCCAACCATCCAGGAGATTAGGGAAACCGAATGTCTGGCTTGAACCATCGTTATCACTAGGCAGCGAAATATGTTGATACGCTGCGCTCAAAAGGGCATGGGGAACAACAGGGATATTTTACAGTTACCTGTACAGACCTTTATAAGTACCCCGGTGGATAGGACAAATCTAAAGATGGAATGCCCATATAGACGGAACGTTTAAACCCCTATTAGGCTCTCTGCGAGCACATCTCGTAGAGTAGTGAAAAGTGTAAGCGCATGGTGCGAGACGTTCGGGTATGAAATAGGGCTGAAATGCCCGAAATAACTACCCGGTGAGGATTCCAGCTCCGAATCTGGATATAAGGAGACCTCTCCTGACCATCCTCATAACTGGTTATATGTCCCGACGCTTAGGGAACTAAGCAAGGCAGGGAACTCAAGGTCATAAACGAACTGAGAAATCAGGGAGTAGAGAGTAACGGCGATAGCCACCCCCAGTTTTGGAAATCATAACTCCAGGATTGAAGCGGGGAACGGAAGGCGTGAGGTAGAACCTACTACCAAGACGCGACCACTGCCAACCATCTATGATTAGCAAGACCGAATGTCCGACTTGAACCATCGTAATACACTAGCAGCGAAATAGGTTGACACGCTGCGCTCAAAAGGGCAAGGGGAAAAGTAGGGGGTTCGTGCGACTACCTACACAGACCTTTAAAAGTACCCCGGCGGAGAGGACAAATCTAACGATGGAATGCCCATATATAGCACAAGACAGGAAAGTTAGGACGTATAATGGAGAGGACGAGATGACTAAGAAGACCAAAAATGCCAGCCCCCTATAGTTACGACCTCAGACAAAAAGTTATTGATGCAATTGAACTAGACGGTATGCCCAAAACAGAAGCCAGTCCAGTTTTCCATGTCAGCCGGAACACCATTAATCTCTGGCTGCAAAGAAAAGCACAGACCGGAGACTTCCTCCCTAAACCTAATCACCCACCTGGCAATAACCACAAAATTACCGACTGGCAAAAATTCAAGGCTTTTGCCCAAGAGCATGGCCACAAAACCTCCGCTCAAATGGCTGAACTTTGGGATGACGACATCTCTCCTCGCACCATATCCAGAGCCTTGAAGAAAATTGGCTTCACCAGAAAAAAAACTTACGGCTACCAAGAACGTTGGAAGCAACAGCGAGAGGAGTTTATGGCTCAGATTGAACAGATGGAGCCACAAGAAGTGGTCTACCTCGATGAAGCCGGCATGAATAGTCAGGACTCGGATTACCCTTATGGTTACTGCGAGGAAGGAAAACGCTTCCATGCCCTCAAATCAGGGAAGAGGCAGGACAGGGTGAGCTATAGCACAAGACAGAACACTTAGGACGTATAATGGAGAGGACGAGATGACTAAGAAGACCAAAAATGCCAGCCCCCTATAGTTACGACCTCAGACAAAAAGTTATTGATGCCATTGAACTAGACGGTATGCCCAAAACAGAAGCCAGTCAAGTTTTCCATGTCAGCAGGAACACCATTAATCTCTGGCTGCAAAGAAAAGCACAGACCGGAGACTTCCTCCCTAAACCTCATCACCGACCTGGCAATAACCACAAAATTACCGACTGGCAAAAATTCAAGGCTTTTGCCCAAGAGCATGGCGACAAAACAGCAGCTCAAATGGCTGAACTTTGGGATGACGACATCTCTCCTCGCACCATATCCAGAGCCTTGAAGAAAATTGGCTTCACCAGAAAAAAACTTACGGCTACCAAGAACGTGATGAGCAACAGCGAGAGGAGTTTATGGCTCAGATTGAACAGATGGAGCCGGAAGAAGTGGTCTACCTCGATGAAGCCGGCATGAATAGTCAGGACTCGGATTACCCTTATGGTTACTGCGAGGAAGGAAAACGCTTCCATGCACTCAAATCAGGGAAGAGGCAGGGCAGGGTAAGTATGATAGCCGCATGGTGTCATCAACAACTCTTAGCTCCCTTTAGCTTTGAGGGTTGTTGTAATCGGACAGTGTTTGAGTTGTGGTTGGAGTTCATCTTAATTCCAACATTGAAGCCAGGTCAGACTCTAGTATTGGACAATGCAACGTTTCATAAAGGGGGACGGATTGCTGAACTGGTGGAGGCAGCTCAATGCCGTTTACTCTATCTACCACCTTATTCGCCAGACCTCAAGAAGATAGAGAAATGTTGGTCGTGGCTGAAAGCCCGTATTCGCCACTGCATTGAGCAGTTTGATTCTCTCCATGATGCCATGGATTCCGTTCTCAAAGCTGCGTCCTAACCACCTTGACTAATGCTATAATCGGAACGTTGTAACCCCTCTAATGCTCTGCCTATAAACCAGTGAGTAATGCTATTCACAAGGCAGTAGTGAAAAATGTAAGCGCATGCTTAGAGGGTGAAGGATGTGACCAGAAGCTAAAGCCCAATTGTCATGGTTGGGATATGCCCACAGGTCACGGTGGGGATATAGATACTGCGGTCAGTAAGAGTATAATGGCGAGGACGAGTTTAAAGACTACGTGGTGCATATAGCTCTGAACATCGAAGTAGAAAGCAGGTCTCTTGATTCTGCTCCTTTGACAAATAGGGTATCCACACCAGGAGCCGTGTGATGGGAAACTATCAAGCACGGTTCTGAATGGGAGAGGGTGAAGGTGACTTCACTCTCGACCCCTAACCCTATAAGGGGAAAGGATGTGACTGAAAGCCAATGCCTAACTGTAATGGTTGGGATATGCCCACTAGTCACGGTGTGGATATAGAGACTGCGATGATGTAAGAGTGCTTATGACGTGAGCGAGTTTAAAGACTACGTGTTGTATATAGCTCCCAAAGTTGAAGTCACAAAGCAGGGGGTTGTAGCCCTGTTCCTACTGACAATAGGGTGTCCACATCAGGAGCCGTGTGATGTGAAAGTATCAAGCACGGTTTGGAATTGGAGTTGGGGGAGGCGACTTCCCTTTCGACCATAACATACCAAATGCCACCAATGTGATTCTGCAAACACTTGGAAAAGGACAAGGTCTTGGGTACTAAGCGAGACACTGGTTGTCTCAAGGTATTGTTAAACCTTTCGATGTAGCTGGTCAAACCTGTATCCTTCCCAACCCCTTGATGACGTTTACTCGGTAGAACAGCCTCATAGGCTCCCCAGAAATCTGTATAAGCCACCGCACATTGGCGATACACTGGGGGCAATGACTCCCACAATTGGCGGGCTGCGGCTTCATCCCGTGCACCAATGTCAACACCGACAATCTCACGGGTTTTTACGTCGAGAGCTAACCAAATCCACTGTTTGTTTCCTTTATGGTTGACAAATGACCACAATTCATCACATTGAATCGTTAACCTCCCGTTTTTTGCGCCTCACCTGGACTTGGCGGGGCACAGAGGCATATTTCTGATTGACGTAGTTTGGCAGCCAGGGCTCAGACACTTGGACGGCCCGTGCTATTCCGGCAAGGGGAATTCTCTCCATCCGCAAACGGTCAATCAGAGACCGTGTTTCTTGGTCAATCACCTTTTTGGTGGGGGTGTTCAACAAACTGTCGTCCATAATCACGACACTTGAACCGTTGTTTGCCGTTGTGAATCCGTCCATTTTTGACGGTGTGGGTAGATGTACAAGTTGGGCAGGCAGGTATGGAAATTGAACCCGAGTCGGTTTTGTTATGGTCGAAAGGGAAGTCGCCTTCCCCAACTCCAATTCCAAACCGTACTTGAGACTTTCATCTCATACGGCTCCTGATGTGGATACCCCTTTTGTCATTGGGAACAGGGCTACAACCCCCTGCTTTATGACCTCAACTTTCGGAGCTATATACAACCACGTAGTCATTAACTCGCTCTCGTCATAAACACTCTTAGTTGTCGCAGTCTCTATATCCACACCGTGACTAGTGGGCATATCCTAACTATTACAGTTAGGCATTAGCTTTCAATCACATCCTTTCCCCTTAAAGGGTTAGGGGTCGAGAGTGAAGTCACCTTCACCCTCTCCCATTCAGAACCGTGCTTGATAGTTTCCCATCACACGGCTCCTGGTGTGGATACCCTATTTGTCAAAGGAGCAGAATCAAGAGACCTGCTTTCTACTTCGATGTTCAGAGCTATATGCACCACGTAGTCTTTAAACTCGTCCTCGCCATTATACTCTTACTGACCGCAGTATCTATATCCCCACCGTGACCTGTGGGCATATCCCAACCATGACAATTGGGCTTTAGCTTCTGGTCACATCCTTCACCCTCTAAGGTTAGGGGTCGAGAGTGAAGTCACCTTCACCCTCTCCCATTCAGAACCGTGCTTGATAGTTTCCCATCACACGGCTCCTGGTGTGGATACCCTATTTGTCAAAGGAGCAGAATCAAGAGACCTGCTTTCTACTTCGATGTTCAGAGCTATATGCACCACGTAGTCTTTAAACTCGTCCTCGCCATTATACTCTTACTGACCGCAGTATCTATATCCCCACCGTGACCTGTAGGCATATCCCAACCATGACAATTGGGCTTTAGCTTCTGGTCACATCCTTCACCCTCTAAGCATGCGCTTACATTTTTCACTACTGCCTTGTGAATAGCATTACTCACTGGTTTATAGGCAGAGCATTAGAGGGGTTACAACGTTCCGATTATATGGGCATTCCATCGTTAGATTTGTCCTCTCCGCCGGGGTACTTTTAAAGGTCTGTATAGGTAGTCGCACGAACCCCCTACTTTTCCCCTTGCCCTTTTGAGCGCAGCGTGTCAACCTATTTCGCTGCTAGTGTATTACGATGGTTCAAGTCGGACATTCGGTCTTGCTAATCATAGATGGTTGGCAGTGGTCGCGTCTTGGTAGTAGGTTCTACCTCACGCCTTCCGTTCCCCGCTTCAATCCTGGAGTTATGATTTCTAAAACTGGGGGTGGCTATCGCCGTTACTCTCTACTCCCTGATTTCTCAGTTCGTTTATGACCTTGAGTTCCCTGCCTTGCTTAGTTCCCTAAGCGTCGGGACATATAACCAGTTATGAGGATGGTCAGGAGAGGTCTCCTTATATCCAGATTCGGAGCTGGAATCCTCACCGGGTAGTTATTTCGGGCATTTCAGCCCTATTTCATACCCGAACGTCTCGCACCATACGCTTACACTTTTCACGCTCTGCTTGCGAGAATATTGCTCACTTGTTTATTAGCAGAGCCTAAGAGGGGTTTAAACGTTCCGTTTATATGGGCATTCCATCTTTAGATTGGTCTTATCCACCGGGGTATTTTCAAGGTCTGTGTAGGTAGTGTAAGTAAACTCCTACTTTTCCCCTTGCTCTTTTGAGCGCAGCGTTTCAACCTGTTTCGCTACTATAAATTGACGATGGTTCAAGCCGGACATTCGGTTTCCCTAATCATAGATGATTGGCAGTGGTCGGGTTATTGGGAACAGGTTTCCCTCACGCCTTCCGTTCCCCGCTTCAATCTGACGGGTTGTGAGTCCTGAAACTGGGGGTGGCTATCGCCTTTACTCTCAACTTCCTGCTGTACATAAAACCAGCGTTCAGTCTTGACCTTGAGTTCCCTGCCTTGTTTGGATTCCTCCCAACGTCGGGACATATAAACAGTTATGAGGATGGTCACGAGTGCGCTCCTTATATTCAACCAAGGGGTTGAAGTCCCCACCAGGCGGTTATTTCTGGCATTGCAGCCTTATTTCATGCCTGAACGTCTCGCACTACACCTCTATCATTACATATTAGGCACTACCCAATTTTTTTAGATCAAACAAACCTCCTTGTATGCTCGGAAACCCTATAGGTTTCCGTATATTTCGCAATTTAGCGATAATCTCTTCTTTCAAGCGTCCCCGCAGTTGAAATAAGACACATGGATCTTCACTAAAGCGATCGCCTAACATATAATAAACTGCACCAATATGCTTACAGGGGTTAGCCGGATCTGGACAACAGAGCGCGAGAATGTACTTCATCCAAATTCAAAGGAAATAGCCGCCAGCCATTTTTAGCAAATACATCCTCAATATTGTAAGGCATTTCCCCCGCTAACAACTTCGCCGAAAAAATCGCCTGCTGGGATAATGTTTCAATCACATATCCCCATTCTTCCTCCGTAAAAGCATCTAACCACAATTCCACCTGATAAGGTTCCGCTTGCGTCCCCTGGACTTGCGCCAGAACCCGCTGACCAGTAAATTCAATATTGAGAACATTACCCGGTCTCGCATAATTTCTCGCCCTTTCCAATCGTTTCTTAAACCGATAGCGATTCCGAATATCTAACCATTGCTGGGTCCACCATTCCTGATTATTTTCTATATGGTAATCTGCCATAATTGGGAACCCCAAAAAATATCGTTTTATTCATTATAGACAACCAGTGAGGGTTGACAACAGCCGGGAACTCATGATAAGATATTGACATATCGTTTCATAATAAGAATATATGCAGCAGCCAAAAAAATGCAACTATTCCCATTATCTAAAGTATAGCGCAGACCCCCCAAAAAGGCAACCCCACCCCCCCCAAAAAAATTTTTTCGCAACATTTCTTAATTTTTTGTTACAAAAGTTAACATAATGACCTAGTGATGGCGATAATGCGATCGCAGTAGGGGGAATATTTGGGCTGAGAATTTGCGTAAATTGTTTGACGGAAATTGATAAATAATTATAGGGATAGGTTAATTTATGAGATTCAGAAGACCGAAAGAACTGCTGGGCAAGGTGAATGTCAAAATCGCGCTGCAAATGTTGGGTCGATTAAGCATAATCAGCGTCATATCTTTGGTTCTGGCAACGATTAACAACTTAGGAAATCATAAAAACTACTGGGAGCGGACAATTTTTGCGACGCAGACAGTAGATTTTAACATTTTATCTCACACTTTGCCGACGAAACTTTCCCTGGCGCTGCTAGAGGGAGAAACGGAGGAGTTGCAGCGGACTCTGGACAGTAACTACGGACTGTTCGGGTTAGTAGTCACGAACTGCGAAAGTGCGATCGCCGATTGTCCAGAGCAGGAAATCCTCTACTATTCCAATTCCCGTCGCCTTTGGAAAGAGGGTTTGAAGGTGGAAAACCTAACTAATGAGCCTTACGATCTCCTACGGGACCCGCCGCCATTGTTTGCGGAACGCAAATATACACGGCGTTATCAACCGGAAGCTGACCCGACGGGGATGGTCAACAGAGGGGAAATCATCGGGCGGGTATATTACGTCCGGCGGGTGCCGCCAACCTTCGCGGAGAGTTACGGGAAATGGGCGAGGGGGTTGCTGAGGTTCCAGCACAGTCCTAGTATTTTCTCGCTGACTACGGGTATATTTTTGACGGGGGGTGCAGTGGTTTGGTTGCTGATCGAATTTATGTTGTACCGAAAGCGCCGAGAGAAGAAACAGTTACTGGAAGAGGCGCGGAATATTCGGGAAGAGTTGGAGCAGAAAGTTAAACAAAATGAAGCCCTGATCGCTGTTAGGGAAAAGGGGCGGGAGGAGTTGGAGGACTACCGAAGGGAACAGCAATCGATCGCAACGGAACTGAAAATAGCGATCGCCGACTACGAACAGAAAATCGTGGATTTCCAACATCAACAGGATGATAGCCAGACCTCTCTGCAAGAACTGCGGAATCAATTAGCCTGGGCGGTGGAATATCAGGTAGAGGCGCAAGAGGAAATTGACAGACGGTCTGAGGCGATCGCCAACCTGGAAAATTGCCTGAATAGCCAGAAAAGGGAACAGCAGGAAATGACGCGCACCCTGGAAAAGTTGCAGCGCCAGTTGCAGGAAACCGAAAATCGGGAAAAGAGGACCAATGAGGAGATAGTGAGCCTGAATCAAAAGATTGCGGAACTGACCCGCGAGTATGATCAGGCGATACAGCAATCGGCAGACCTGCAAAGCCAACTGAGGGAACAAGCTGATGTTGAGCAGTTGAGAAGAGCCTTGGAATCGGCTAGGGAAGAATCAGAGTGTATCAAAGAACAGTCCCGAGATTTTGAAGTCTATATCACCGAAGAAAATGAGCGTTTGGCAGCCAAAATCAGACAGTTAGAAAATGAACTGGGGGAACATAGATCGAGAATTTTGTACCTGGAAAGTCGCCTTGAGGATAGGGAGGTAGGTGATCACCATGTCAGTGACTGGATCAAACCTGAAGATTGCTTTACCCCAGCCAACCTCAGTAGATCCAACATATCCTCTCTGTCCAGTTCTGAGGTAATCAGAGGTCTACATCGCTTGGAATTTGTGACTGACCACCAAACAGGGAGCCATGTTCACCTCAAAAAAACCCTTGTTTGTAGGGTTCCCCATCATGGCAGAGATGTGCCTTACGGTACCCTCAAAAAGATTTTACAATCGGGGAAGATAAGCGAACAAGAGTTGAGGGATAATTTCTGATTTGAGCAACTCGGTTCCCTATTTAATCATAAATGATTGGGGAAATTGGGATGATGGGTGGGAGGGTAGGAGACTAAAATTCCCCAGCATGATAGGAACTCCGAACCAGGGGACCGGAGCGAACGTGAGAAAAACCCATATCTTTGGCGATCGCCCCTAGACGGTCAAACTCTTGGGGGGTCCAATATTTATGGACGGGGAGATGATCGAGGGAAGGGCGCATATATTGACCGATAGTGAGGCGCGCGCATTGAACTTGTCTTAAATCAGCGAAAGTCTGTAAAATCTCTTCTTCGGTTTCCCCATGTCCCAACATGAGACCGGACTTAGTAGGAATAGTCGGGTCAACTTCTCGGACGTGGCGCAACAGGTCGAGAGAGCGATCGTACTTCGCCCCCCGTCGCACCGGAAGCGTCAGCCGTCGCACGGTTTCAATATTATGGTTATAACAAGCAGGTTTCGCCCTCACCACGAAATCAATACGCTGATATTGTTGCTGTTGAGTATCTTCAGCCTTTCCCCCCCAAAAATCGGGAGTAAGCACCTCTATTTGAGTTTGGGGACAAAGCGATCGAATTTGCTCCATAGTAGCCACAAACCAGCCCGCGCCGCCATCAGCCAAATCATCCCGCGCCACAGAAGTTAACACCACATAACGCAACCCCAAAATTTGGACTGCTTCTGCTACCTTGCGGGGTTCATCGTGATCAAGTGGCATAGGAGCATGGCCCTTATCAACTTGACAAAAAGCACAGGAGCGGGTACAAGTAGGCCCCATAAGTAAAAAAGTAGCCGTCCCCTGAGCATAACATTCCCCCCGGTTGGGACAGCGCCCCTCCTCACAAATAGTATGAATTTGTCGCTGTTTGATAATCCGTTGCACCTGCGAGAGTTCACTAGCCGCACCAATAGGACGACGCAACCACTCAGGCATAGATTTAATTGCGTCTCGGTGACGTGATGAGATAGAATCAGGAGTGGTTGACATAATGTATTGATATCTAGGATAGCTATTTTTTATAACACAAAGCAGTTTTCTGCGATGCTGATTATATGGGAACTCACTATAGCAGCTTCTCAAGCCATCAAGTACATTCGGAAGCCCCTCGCCCCGTTTGGGAGAGGGGTTTGGGGTGAGGGTAATGGTTTGATGGCGGTATCCTTGACCATTGTTGGTGATGCCATACTATTCTCGACTTTGTTAAGCTATCAACAGATTTGAGAAGGTTAAGTGCTGCACCAATATTCAGATTATGTATTCATCACCGGGGGAGTAAGCCGTGGCAGGTCGGAAAATTATAGTTATTGATGATAGTAAGGTGATTCGGGTAAAAGTTCGGGAGATGTTACCCCAGGGTAACTTTGATGTGCTAGAAGCGAAAGACGGGAAAGAAGGCATAGACCTAGTGCGCCAAGAACGCCCCAACCTGATTATGCTGGATTTCCTGTTACCTAAACTCAGCGGATGGGATGTTTTTCAGCAAATCCAAGCTAGTGAAGAACTTAGGAAAATTCCCCTGGTGTTGATGTCTGGTCGAAAAGAGGAAGTGACGGAGAAAATTGCTGAACCTTTCGAGTATTTTGAGTTTATCGAAAAACCTTTTGAGAGAGGACAATTGATAGATGCGATCAAGTCGGCTTTTGAAAAGGCTAAGAAACCTCGCCCACCTCTGAAAGTGGCTCCCCCCGCACCTGCACCAACTCAAGAGACAGCACCTCCTCCTGTGGCGGCGACAACGGCGGCGGATGCAGCTAAGATTAAGGCTTTAGAACAGAAAATTGTTGCTATGCAGAGGGAAATGGTAGCCCTGAAAAAACAGGTGGCGCAAATCAAGGCTTTTGTACTCAAAAAAGTCAAGTAGGGGTGAGTAACTGTTAATTATGACCTTAGAATCTTCGTTTCTCAATCAGCTTGAGGGGGCTGCGGATACCCTTATGGAACACTTGGATAATTTTGCTAAGGCGCGAATTCTGGTGGTGGGGGATCTGACTCTGGATGAGTTTATGACTGGTCAGGTGGAGAGGTTGTCGCGGGAAGCACCAGTGCTAATTCTGCGCCATGAAGTTACTCAACAAATCCCAGGAGGGGGAGCTAATGCGGTTTACAATTTGGCTAAGTTGGGGGCTGCAGTGTCGGTGGCGGGGTTGGTGGGAAAGGATGACCAAGGGGAGACTCTCAAGAGGATTTTTCGGGAGGCGGGAATTGATACGGAGGGTATTCTCACAGACGCAGACCGCCCTACGGTGACTAAAACTCGGATTTCTGGACACGCGCGCCAGTCGGTGACTCAGCAAATTGTCCGGGTCGATCGCAAATCGGATGATTTACCCAGCTTGGAACTTCAATGGCGGTTGGCTGAATATATCGAACAACACAGAGATAATGTTGATGGGGTGGTTTGTTCGGACTATGGGGATGGGGTGTTAACTTCCCCGGTTATTGGCGCGGCTTTGGGTCATGGGTTTTCGGTGGTGGATGCTCAAGTTGATTTACAACGCTATCAGGGGGCGATGTTGTTTACTCCTAATGTTCCTGAAGCGGAAAAGGCGGTAGGATATTCGATCGCTAATGAAGAGAGTCTCAGACGTGCGGGGACTGATTTACTGAATTTGACTCGGGCGAAACGGGTGCTAATTACTAGGGGTGAGGAGGGGATGAGTCTTTTTGAATGGGGGGAAAATCAGACGCTACAAGTTAGCCATATTCCTCCGTTTAATGTTTTGGATGTTTTTGATGTGACGGGGGCGGGAGATACTGTGGTGGCGGCTTTAACTTTGGCTTTATCTGTGGGGGCGAGTTTTTGGGAGGCGGCGGTTTTGGGTAATTTGGCGGCTAGTTTGGTGGTGCGTCAGTTTGGGACGGCTACGACTTCTATAGCGGAAATGAAGGAGGCTTTGCGATCGCTTTTGGAAGGTGAAGTTAGTTGAGTTGACTATGAACAGAGTAATCATCCATGATGCCCAAAATCAGCAGTGGTTACTATTTGAACATCCCTGCTATATTGTTAATTGCGATCGTCTCGATCAGGTAATTCCTGCCTTACAACAGATTGATGAAAGTCTCCGGGAAGGGCATTTATGGGCGGCGGGTTTTATCAGTTATGAAGCCTCTAGCGCTTTCGATTCCGCTTTGAATACCTATCCCCCAGATGAGTTTCCTTTGCTCTGGTTTGGGCTATATCAACAACCACAAATTATCACCCCACCCCGCCTCTGTTCGCCATCAGATTATACTGTGGGTGAGTGGTTATCTTCTGTCACCCCCACTGAATATCAGGAGGCTATTAACCAAATTCGAGGTTATATTGCTAGGGGGGAAACCTATCAGGTCAATTATACTTTTCGCCTACGGACGGAGTTTTCTGGGGATGCTTTGGCTTGGTTTTGGCAATTAGTGCGATCGCAACAAGCCGACTATGCAGCATATATCGAATGTGGCGATCGCTTTAGCATTTGTTCTGCTTCCCCGGAACTATTTTTCCAACTCTCTGACCGTCAACTGGTCGCTCGTCCCATGAAAGGAACCGCCGCCCGTGGTTGCACTTTAACCGAAGATAATGCGATCGCCCAATGGCTGCAAAATTCCCCCAAAAACCGCGCCGAGAACGTCATGATTGTGGATATGATCCGCAATGATATTAGTCGCATTGGGGATATTAAAACCGTCCAAGTTCCCGAATTATTTACCGTCGAAAAATACCCAACCCTGTGGCAAATGACCTCCACAGTCACCGCCAAAACCCAGGCTTTACCATCAGAAATCATCGCCGCCTTATTCCCCTGTGCTTCCATTACAGGCGCACCCAAACCCAGAACCATGCAGTTAATTCACCAGTTAGAAACTACTCCCCGCCACCTTTATACTGGAACCATTGGCTTTATCCAACCACAACAGACCCCGAATAATTATAGAACCCAGTTTAACGTAGCCATTCGTACAGTTATCATTGACCACGAAAATAATCAAGCCGAGTATGGCGTTGGTGGTGGTATTCTGTGGGATTCTGACAGCCAGGATGAATACCAAGAATGTGAAACCAAAGCCAAGTTTCTGAGCATCAATAATAGCTGTGATTTTTCCCTATTAGAAACCATGCTATGGACCCCAGAGGCAGGATTTTTTCTCCGGGAAGAACACCTAAACAGGTTATCAGAGTCAGCCATATATTTTGGGATTCCCTTATCCCTAGAACACATCAATCAACAATTAATCGATTTAAGTAAATCCTGGTCAATTCCCTATCGAGTTAGGTTATTAGTTGACCGCCAGGGTGTTCTCAATTACGAAATTTCTGCCTTTGAGAAATCCCCACCTAACCGACAGATTTATTTAGGTTTATCTCCCACGCCCATTAATTCCCAAAACCCTTTTTTATATCATAAAACCACGAACCGCAGCATCTATGAAACCGCCCGGAATTCCCGTCCCGACTGTGATGATGTGATTTTATGGAATGAACGGGGAGAGGTCACAGAAACTACGATTGCTAATCTGATTATTAAAATCAATGATGATTGGCTTACCCCCCCAGTCACCAGCGGTTTACTTCCCGGAACTTTTCGGGGTAGCTTACTCAAGCAGGGTAAGCTCAAAGAGGCTATTATTGATATAGAGACCCTCCAAAAATCGGAGGATATTTATATCATTAATTCTGTCCGCCAATGGCAAAAAGCCACTCTTAAAACCACTAAATAACCTCCTCTCGCCGTCTCTCCATAGGGGGGGTTTATTCATCCTCAGCGCGTGGGGAGATATAATTCACAGCAGAACCCCAGAGGGCGGGTTTATTCATCTTCGGGTGGGGAGATATAATTCACAGCAGAACCCCAGAGGGCGGGTTTATAGGGCGGGTTTATTCATCCTCAGCGCGTGGGGAGATATAATTCACAGCAGAACCCCAGAGGGCGGGTTTATAGGGCGGGTTTATTTATCTTCGGGTGGGGAGATATAATTCACCGCAGAACCCGCCCCTACATTGTACACAGAGGCAATCATCAACAACTGAAAGCGGAAGATAGAGGGCGGGTTTATTTATCTTCGGGTGGGGAGATATAATTCACCGCAGAACCCCAGAGGGCGGGTTTATAGGGCGGGTTTATTTATCTTCGGGTGGGGAGATATAATTCACAGCAGAACCCCAGAGGGCGGATTTATTTATCTTCGGGTGGGGAGATATAATTCACAGCAGAACCCCAGAGGGCGGGTTTATAGGGCGGGTTTATTCATCTTCGGGTGGGGAGATATAATTCACAGCAGAACCCGCCCCTACGTTGTACACAGAGGCAATCATCAACAACTGAAAGCCGAAGATAGAGGGCGGGTTTATTCATCTTCGGGTGGGGAGATATAATTCACAGCAGAACCCGCCCCTACGTTGTACACAGAGGCAATCATCAACAACTGAAAGCCGAAGATAGAGGGCGGGTTTATTCATCTTCGGGTGGGGAGATATAATTCACAGCAGAACCCGCCCCTACGTTGTACACAGAGGCAATCATCAACAACTGAAAGCGGAAGATAGAGGGCGGGTTTATTTATCTTCGGGTGGGGAGATATAATTCACAGCAGAACCCCAGAGGGCGGGTTTATAGGGCGGGTTTATTCATCTTCGGGTGGGGAGATATAATTCACAGCAGAACCCGCCCCTACATTGTACACAGAGGCAATCATCAACAACTGAAAGCGGAAGATAGAGGGCGGGTTTATTCATCCTCAGCGCGTGGGGAGATATAATTCACAGCAGAACCCCAGAGGGCGGGTTTATAGGGCGGGTTTATTCATCTTCGGGTGGGGAGATATAATTCACAGCAGAACCCGCCCCTACATTGTACACAGAGGCAATCATCAACAACTGAAAGCGGAAGATAATTGCCTCTGGTGATTAGCTAACAATACTTGGAGATATCCTCGTGACACTCATCAGCCAGATAAGATAAAGCCCGAAAGCGTAACCCTACTAATTGCTCATAGAGGGGGTTAATCTTGCACATGGGGGGGATATGAACAATTTTGTGACCAAAGAGCTTAATATCCCTTTCAAAAGGACACTGAGGAGGAACCATTTTACAAATGAATTTGGCTACTTTGGGGTCATGTAGTTGCCAGTCATCTAGCCAATGCTTGACGGGAGCTAAAACATCTATATGATGGTGATGATGTGCTGGGCGCTTGGGTTCCTTGGGTTCTTTGCAGTAACCTTCTGATAGATCTTCTAAGGTGTGTCTGAGGGAGTCTAAGACTTTGACTTGTAAACCCAAGGCTTCACAAAACTGGTGGAGAAGGTCATCTTCACAGACTGAATAAATGCCGTCAGCCAGCGCGACCATGACGGCGGTTCGCATGAAGTTCTCGGCGAGAATTGGGTTGGGTCCTAAGACTTCTGCTAATTCCTGGGGAGAAATGGGTTCGAGGGTGTTAACATCGATATCTGTTGCGAGGATGTCATGGGTGATGCTGGCAATTAATTCCTGTTCCTCCTCTTGAAACTGACCGTCAGCCCAAGCTAAGGCTAGTAGGCCTCTCATCCAGGCGAGAGTCTGTTGGCTGCTGTATTGGGTGGATTCAGCGATGCTATTCATTGGTTATCCTAGCGCTCGATGTTTCCAGTTTAGCTTAGGCGATCGCTCAAAAAAAAGTATATACAATGTTACAAACAGAGCAAAAGCCTACAACCGAATGCTGTAGGCTCAAACTCGCTATAATGTTAAGAACTGTCGCGCGCTATCAACTGCTTCCGGTGAAAATGACTTCGGGGAATTTGGATTGAGCCTCACCAAGGGGCCGCCGCCTGCCTTCCTCTTGCCAGTAGTTGATGACTTCGGTAGCTTTATTGAGTAACTCAATGCGCTCGACATCATTGATCCAGCGCTTGGACTCTAGTTCATTTTTGAGTTCTTCCCAAGCATCTTTGCGTGGCCAGAAAAAGTAGGAGGTCAGTGGACTACTCCCTTTCCCTACTACTTGGTCAACAGCCAGCGCGACGTTATCATCGAGCCAGAGAACTTTTAGAATGAATCTTGACAATTACACCTCCGGGCTAATTTGAGTTAATTGCAAAAAATACACAACACTCGATTATATCGCAGTATCTCTCGTTTGTAACATTTTTGATGGGTTGACATGAAAGCTATTGTAATTTTTGATATTGATGGGGTAATTCGAGACGTGGGAGGGTCCTATCGTCGGGCGATCGCAGATACGGTAGAACTTTTTACTAAATCCTATCGCCCTACGGTGTCAGATATCGATCGCCTCAAGTCTGAAGGGGTTTGGAATAATGACTGGGAAGCCTCCAGGGAGTTGATTTATCGCTATTTTGAGAGTCAGGGTCAAAATCGCGATGCCATTAACCTGGACTATCGGCAAATTGTAGCCTTTTTCCAATCCCGCTATCAGGGACCAGACCCAGATAATTGGACGGGTTACATTTGTTCTGAACCCCTGTTGTGTACCCCGGAATATTTCCAGCAGTTAACCGATAATGCGATCGCCTGGGGGTTTTTTAGCGGAGCCATGCGAGATGAGGCATTATATGTATTACAGGGGAAACTAAATCTGCCTAATATTGCCCTAATTGCTATGGAAGACGCACCGGGAAAACCAGACCCCACGGGGTTGCTGGCTGTCGTGGGTCAATTGGAACCCCCAGAGTCCCCAAAACCTGTGATTTATGTGGGTGACACGGTGGCGGATATGTACACAGTCGCTAAAGCACAGCAACAGGACAGCACGCGGACTTGGGTGGGTGTGGGTGTATTACCTCCCCATGCTCAAGAAACTACGGAGAGTATAGCATCCTACACCCAGACGCTGAAAAAAGCCGGAGCGACTCAAGTGGTCAATGGCGTACAACAACTAACACCAGAGGTGATTTTCCGGTTAATTGCTGAGTAGTTTCGTCCCACAGCGGCTAGTTTCTGTCCGATTCATCGCTAATCAGGCTACACTAGATGATAATACCAAATTTTAATATCAAACTCTGTTAAAGCCTGCATCTACAATATAAGTCCAGCATCTTGATTTGAATCGGCCGAGTTGGTTAAACTTCTATTAAACTGTGATGGTTACTCAGACAATTTATCCATCGAGTCCAGAATTTCAGCAAGCTATTATTCATTGTGCTGATATTGCTATCATTGCGACCGATCGCAATGGTATGGTTTGCACATTTAATCGCGCGGCGGAAAACCTCCTAGGATATACAGCCTCCGAGGCGATCAACCATATTCACTGGACGGAATTTCATCACCAAGACCACAGAAATACTCGCCACACTGACCAAAAAGAACAGCTACATCAAACCCTCATAGAGCGCGTAATTTTAGGGGAAACTGACGAACAGCAACACACCTATATTCGCCGTGATGGTACTACTGTGGTTGTGTCTCTGTTGATCAGCGGCGTGAGAGACGCAAATGGGGAATTGATCGGATTTTTGGCAATGGTTCGACCACTAGCACCAGAAGCGATCGACACCCAAAAACAGCGACAGCAGTTTCTGCATAATCAACAACAGGCACAAATGGAACTGGCTCGGTCTTGGGAATTTTATCACGGAGATATTGACCAAGCCTTTGAGACCCTGACTCGTATTGCTGCCCGCACTTTGCAAGTAAGTAGAGCGAGTATATGGTTTTATACACCATACCATAATGCCATTGAGTGTGTCAAGTTATATGAGCAGGAAAAAGACTGCTATTCTCAGGGGAGCAAGCTGGAAGCTACCGACTATCCGAGCTATTTTTCCGCCCTAGAAACTACAGAGAGAATTGTGGCAGTAGATGCCCAAAATCACCCCAGCACTAGGGAATTTACCGCCGCCTATCTTCAGCCTCTGGATATTAGGTCTATGTTAGATATTCCCATTCATTTGGGAGGGGAAACTATCGGGGTTCTGTGTTTAGAAAATCAGGGAGAGGTGATTAATTGGGATCTGCAACAACAGAACTTTGCCACCTACCTAGCAGACTGGGTAACTCTAGCTTTGGAGGCTCATGAAAGGGCGATCGCTCAAAGGTCTCTACACCAAAGCCAAAAGCGACTACAAAATATCCTTGATCACGCTCCCGCCATAATTTACATGAAAGACGATGGCGGACGCTATCTCCTAGTGAACCGAGAGTATGAAAAGCGATTTAATTTGCACCGTGATCAGGTGCTGGGTAAAACTGATTATGATTTGTTTCCCCCAGAAATCGCCCTAGCTTTTCAATCGGCTGATACAGCTTTATTAGAGACTCAAGAACCTATCCAATGGGAAGAAGAAATCCGGTTTAATGACAGCTTAAAAACCTACCTATCTAATCGTTTTCTGTTAGAAGATGATACCGGAAAAACAGCAGCTATTTGCTGTCTGGCTACAGATATCACCAACCAAAAACTTTCCGAGGTGGCTTTGCTGGAAAGCGAAGCGACTAACCGAGCCTTATTAAATGCCATTCCTGATTTAATTCTTCAATGTCAGAGGGATGGCACAATCGTTGATGTGAAACCACCCCATAACAGTTCTGACTGGATGTTACCAGAATTATTATTAGGTAGAAATATCCTAGATATTTTGCCTGATGAAGTTGGTAATAATCTCCAAGATGCTCATAATCGCGCTTTATTTTTCTCGGAAATTCAAGCCATTGAATATCAATTACCTGTCAAGAATGGAGAGGAATGGAGGCAATATGAAACCCGCATTATCCGTGGCAACTCCCAAACAGTCATTTGCATAATTAGGGATATTACCGAACACAAACGAGCCACGGCTGAGTTAGCACTTCGCGTACAATTAACGGCTCTCAAATCTGAGGTAGGGTTTGCGATAACTCGTGGGGGTAGTTTATCGGAAGTTATGACTAATTGTGCTAAGACTTTGGGGAATTATTTTGATGATACGATTACTTGTATTTGGGCGATAAATCATGCCAATACTTTACTAGAATTACAAGGTATTGATGGTTTGGATAATCCCCCAGCAAATTTGGCTTTTATTACAGTTGGTTCTCAGCCAATAGGGGTAATAGTGAGTAAACAACAATCGATTTTGAGCTTCGATTTATGCCATGATGCTTGGGGTGAGGATTTTGCCACTATTACCCAGCAAGGTTTAACTAATTTTGTCGGGTATCCGTTAATTGTTGACGGTGCTTGTGTGGGGGTAATGGGTTTATTTAGTCGGGAATTATTGACTAAGCAAGTTTTGGAAACTTTGGCGGTAATTGCTAATCAAATGGCGGTGGTTATTGAATTTAAAAAAGCGGTGGAAGCGTTACAAAGTCGTGAGGAACAATTAAAATTGGCTCTGGAAGGTAGTTCTTTGGGTTTATGGGATTGGAATATCTCGACCGGAGAAGTATATTTTGACCCACAATGGCAACGAATGTTAGGATATGAACCACAGGAAATTGATAATACTTTCCAATCTTGGAAACAATTAATTCACCCCCATGATCAAAAACGAGTTGTGGAGGCTTTAAATGATTCTATGAAGGGTCGCCGCCATGTTTATGAGGTGGAAATGCGAATGCTAAATAGTTCCCAAAAATGGCAATGGATGCTGTCTCGTGGTAAGATATTTAAATGGGATGAACAAGGACGACCCCTGCGAATGACGGGGACTTATAAAGATGTTAGCGATCGCAAACAAGCCGAAATTGAACTATTGCGGGTTAAGGCGGCGGTAGATAGCAGCAGTGATGCTATTGTGATTACAGACCTGGAAGGAAAAGCACTATATTTGAATCGCGCCTTGATTGAAAGTTACGGCTATACTGTGGAAGAATTAAATGCGATCGGTGGACCGATTAAACTTTATATTTCTACCCGGGTTGGTAATAGTATTTTGTCTTCTCTGCAAAATTTGCGATCGTGGAGTGGGGAAGTTGGGATTAAAACTCGCTATGGGGTGATTATTCCTAATTTAGTCCGTGCTGATTGTATTTTTGACACAGCAGAAAATCCCATTGGATTAATTATTGTACATACCGATATTACCGAGCGACGACGAGCCGAGGAAACTCTCCAACAAAAGTTACTACAGGAAAGATTTGTCGGTATTATGTTGGAGCGGATACGCTCATCTTTGAATTTACAAGAGGTCCTGCAAACTGCGGTGGAGGAAGTCCGCTATTTCTTGCAGGTCGATCGCACAGTGATTTATCAGTTTAATGCCGATTGGACTGGCTTTATTGCGGTGGAGTCGGTGGGTTCAGAATGGATGGCTTTGCAGGGTTTAGATATTCGTGATGAGTGTTTTGAGTCTTCCCATGCGCGGTTGTATGAAGATGGCAGAACTAGAGCGATCGCTGATATTTATAATGCTAATTTAACTCGTTGTCATGTGGGACTTTTGGAAGGTTTACAGGTGAAAGCTAATCTGGTAATTCCCATTTTGCAACCGAAAAATGTGGCAAAAGACAATAGTAAACTTTGGGGATTATTAATTGCTCATCAATGTCGGGATACTCGCAAGTGGCAAGCCTTTGAGATTTCTAGCCTTAAACAAATTGGCGTGCAATTGGCGATCGCTCTCCAACAATGCAGCCTCTTTGAACAGGTACAAATGGAACTGGCTGAACGGAAACAGGCGGAAGAGGCTCTCCAAAGATCCGAGGCGAGAGAACGACGCAAGGCTAAACAGCTTGCTACTACTTTGCAAGAGCTGAAGAGTACCCAGGCGCAAATTATCCAAAGTGAAAAAATGGCATCTTTAGGACAGTTAGTGGCTGGGGTGGCTCATGAAATTAACAATCCGATTAGTTTTATTTACGGTAATGTTAATCCGGCTCGACAATATTTAGCCGATTTATTAGATTTGTGTGAATTATATCAGCAGGTTTATCCCGAAACTCATCCCGATATTCAAGATAAGATTGAGGAAATCGATCTGGAGTTTATTAAGGAAGATTTTGGTAATATTTTAGAGTCCATGCAACGGGGAGCCGAGCGGGTCACTAAAATTGTTTTATCTTTGCGAAATTTTGCTAGACTTGATGAGGCTAAAATCAAAAAAGCCGATATTAATGAAGGCTTGGAAAGTACGATCATGATGCTACAAGGTCGCTTTAATATGGTTGCCAAAAAATGCCAAATTGAACTTATTAACCATTGGGGGGATTTGCCGAGAATTGAATGCTTTGCTAGTGAAATCAATCAGGTATTTCTGAATTTATTAAATAATGCGATCGATGCTTTGGAAGACCGGATAAAAGTGGATAGAGACTTTATTCCTACCCTCACCGTCAGCACTTTACCTGTTCATCATCCTAAGTCTGGTAATGTGGGGGTAAAAATCGAAATTGCTGATAATGGTCTGGGAATACCCCAGGAAATACAGTCGAAAATTTTTGATCCATTTTTTACGACTAAATCTGTGGGACGCGGCACAGGTTTGGGTTTATCTATTGCTCATAAAACTATTGTTGAGCAACATGGTGGTTATCTCGAATGTGACTCCCAAGAAAATGTCGGCACTACCATGATAATTAGACTGTTTAATAATTATCTTGATCAGCGAATGTCTAAGGTGGAATAATGATGACAATTGATATAGTGCTTTTAATCAATGCTATTGATGATTTGGAACCTCCCTTTGCCAATTTTTTAGAAACTGCTGAAGTGATGATTACAGTAGCTTCAAGTTCATCGGAAAATTGGCGCGTTGAATGGTTACAGGTTGAAGACGGTATCCCCCCAAATACCATGGCGGCTATTGATACTATTGGGGATATTTGTAGTGACTTTCAATGGCGACCACAAGCCATGAGAGTGATTTATTACTGGGAGGGTAGACCCACAGAATGTCAGCCAAACTCCACCAGTTTGACAACGGCGATTAATCAAGCGATCGCATCATGTAAACTCCATGATGTGACTATTTATATTAACCGCCAAAGTTCCCTAAGTCAAGACTTAATAGACACAGCATATAATCGTCTAGCCGAGGCAACTGGGGGACAGACCTGGGGGGAGGAAAATGCGATCGCTAGTTGGGCAATATTTCTGGAATATTTAACCTTTCACAAACCCGTAAAATCCCCAGCAATTCTCAGATCCAAAACCTTAAAAATAGGCACATTTAACCTATATAACTTAGTTTTACCCAATCGAACTTATTACGAAACTCGACAATATACCCCAGAACTTTACCACCAAAAAAAGACCTGGATTTCTCATCAGTTAGCAACCATGCAAGCCGACATCATCGGATTTCAAGAAATCTTTGACCCCGAAGCACTACAAGAAATTCTCGCCGCCACCGAATCCTATCATAACGCTCATTTAATTACCACGAATCCCACTCGTGATAAACCCGTAGTAGGTCTCTGTTCCAAATTACCAATTATCTCCTGGCAAATTTATGATAAATTCCCCCCAGAGTCTCAAATAGATATAGAAGGAACTATGATTCCCATTAACCATTTTTCGCGACCTGTGTTAGCAGTTAATATTCAACTACAAGACAGCCTACAGTGTACGGTTTTTGTTGTGCATCTAAAATCCCAGCGTCCCCAAATTCCCGAAGGAGTAGATAGCCAAGATCCCGTAGAAAAAGCCAAAGGAAAAGTCAGGTCTTTACTGCGTCGATCCGCCGAAGCTACTGCTTTACGATGTATTATGCTCAAGACTTGGAGCCATAGCCAAAATCCGATTATTATTTTAGGAGATTTTAATGATAGTGATTTAGCCATTACCACCAAAATTATGGCGGGGGATATTTCTTGGAAAAAAACCCGATTTAAACCAAACCACAACCATGATGAGTTACAGCTTTATAGTGTCAAAGATATTCAGGCTAGGCAAAGTTACCGAGACTGCTACTACACTTATATGTATAATGGTTATTATGAAACTCTCGATCATATTTTGGTTAGTCAAGAATTAGTTTTAGAAAACTCCCGCCAAGTTGGGAAGGTTAGTTATGTTGCCTTATTCAACGATCACCTTGTAGACCAAAGCCTAAGTGATGAATCAATAGAACCCTGGAAGTCAGATCATGGACAGGTGGTGGCGACAATTCAATTAAATGGCTATTCTTGATAACACTGTGGTATCTTGGTGTCTGTTTGGCGTATCGCTACCCAAATAAGCAACATATACCCAAAAAACAACTGGGTTGAGTACAATGTTAATATTTCCTATTTATCAATCCCTTGACCATGGGGGTTCAATAGCTTACCCCACAACCTAGACTAAAATACATTATGAGTTATAAACAGTCAAATAACCACCAAGAATCAGATATTTTGATTGTTGATGATACGCCAGGAAATTTGCATCTACTGTCGCGCATTCTTAGAAAAAAAGGGTATCAAGTTCGTGAGGCGATCGACGGCAAAACGGCACTAGAGGAGGTCAATAATAAGTTACCCGATTTAATCCTGCTGGATATTATGATGCCTGATATAGATGGTTATACAGTTTGTAATCAGCTTAAATCCGATCCTAATACAGCAGAAGTACCCATAATTTTTCTGAGTGCTTTGGACGATATTTTTGACAAGGTGAAAGCCTTTGAAAGTGGTGGAGTAGACTATATCAGTAAACCCTTTCAGTTTCAGGAAGTCTTAATCAGGGTAAAAAATCAACTAACTCTCCGGCGAACTCAACAGCAATTACAAATTTTAAATACCCAACTAGAAGCAAGAGTTGAACAGCGAACTAAAGAATTAGAAATTGCTAACAGTAAACTCCGGGATATGGCTTTTCGTGATGAGTTAACTAATTTACCAAATCGAGCCTTATTTTTGGAACGTCTGGCTGATGGTATTGACATCAAACAGCAATATCCTAACTATCAGTTTGTGGTGTTGTTGCTAGACTGCGATCGCTTTAAAATGATTAACGAATCCCTCGGACATTCCGTAGGTGATCAACTATTAGTCGCTATTTCCAAACGTCTAAAATCCCTGCTAAAACCGGAAGACACCCTGGCTCGTTTAGGAGGCGACGAATTTGCGATTATGGTTAATAAAATCGAGGATATGGCGGAAGCCAAAACCATTGCTCAAAAAGTTCTTGATAGTTTTTCCCATCCTTTTGTCTTGCCAAATCAAGAAGTATTTATCAATGTAAGTATTGGCATATCTTTGTCACATTTAGATTATCAAAAACCGGAACATATACTACGAGATGCAGATACAGCCATGTATCGAGCCAAAGACTTAGGCAAAGGTCAATATCATATATTTGACCCGAGTATGCACCACCATGTTTCGGAAAAGCTGCAACTTGAAAACGATTTAAGGCGAGCCATTACTAATAATGAATTTCTAGTTTATTATCAACCCATAATCCATCTAAAAACCGGAAAAATCGCAGGTTTTGAAGCCTTAATTAGGTGGCAACATCCCACCAAAAAATTAATTCCCCCCGTCTTATTTATTCCCATAGCCGAAGAAACAGGTTTAATTAACGCCATTGGTTATTTAGTGTTAAAAAGTGCTTGTGAGCAATTCAGAAGCTGGCAAGAAAATAAACTTATTAATGATTCGATGTTTATCAGTGTGAATGTATCCGCGAGACAGTTTGCTAATATGGAGCTAAGTCAGCAAATACAACAAATTTTAGAAGCCACCAAACTAGATCCCCATTGCTTAAAATTAGAAATAACAGAAAGCGCAATTATGGATAACCCGAAAACAGCAGTAGCTATTCTGGAAGGTTTTAAAAGCCAAAATGTCCGACTAAGTATTGATGATTTTGGCACGGGATACTCTTCTTTAAGTTATCTGCATAATTTCCAAGTTGACACTCTTAAAATCGACAAATCTTTTGTGCAAAGAATGGATAATAATGGTTCAAGTTGCGGCTTAGTTCCCGTGATTGTTAACATTGCAAAAACCATGAAAATGGGGGTAATTGCTGAGGGTGTAGAAACCCCCGAACAACTGTCATTATTGAGAAGTTTAGAATGTGAGTTTGCACAAGGTTATTTATTTTCTCCACCGCTACCCGAAAGTTCATTGCTCGATTTAATCTCCGGAAATCTAACATGGTAAATAATTTCGCTAGTTTTAACTCCTAAATAATCAATACTTAAAACTATTAAAAGCCATGAATTATGAATAATCATAATTTTGCATCAGCCGATATCTTAATAGTTGATGATGTCCCAGAAAATATTAGGTTATTATCAACTATGTTAATGGAGTTTGGATTTCGGGTGCGGAAATCTATTAACGGTAAGATGGCACTCATGGCAGTTAATGCCTTAAAACCGGACTTAATTTTACTTTATATCAATATGCAGGGTCTCAATGGTTATCAAGTTTGTCAAGCCTTAAAAAACAATCCAGAAACTTCGGAAATTCCGATTATTTTGGTGAGTGCTATTAATCAAATTGAAGATCAAGTTAGGGCTTTTCAAGTGGGAGGAGTGGATTATATCACGAAACCTTTTCAAGTAGAAGAGGTGATGGCGAGGATTAACAATCAACTAAAAATCCCAAATCTGCCAAAAGATAGATTTACAGCTTCAAAATCAGCAACTAAAAGCGACCCAAAAGCAGTTAGCAGCCACCCAAGTTGAACTAATCCAAAAGCAGACAATGGTAGCCTTAAATCAATTATTAGCAGGGATTTTTCATGAACTTAATAATCCGATTAATTTCATTGCTGGCAACCTTGAACCTGCCTATCAATATTGTTAAGATATCATTGAGTTAATGAATTTATATCGACAAGAATATCCCCATCCTTCCCCCAGGATTTTAGACCTAGCAGAAAAACTGGAACTAGATTTTGTTTTAGAGGATCTTCGGAACTTAATTAGATCCATGAAAACAGGGATAAAACGGATTTATCAAATCATGTTAGCTTGGCGAATTTTCTGCCGCACCACCAATGAAGCAGATATGAAATCGATTGATTGGCATTAATCTATCAACAGCATTTTGCATTTAATAAAGCATAGATTGCAGGGAAACGATGATACTGTTGATATTCAAGTTATTAATAAACAGGCGAAAAATTTGCCGAAAATTAACGGTTATCACGGCTTAATTAATCAAGTATTTATGCACCTAATTAATAATGCTATTGATAGCTTAATATCTGCTCAAAATCAAGGGGATGATTCCGACTGGGTTCCGACTATTTGGATAACCACAGAACAAGTTAATCCTAACCGGGTAGCGATTCGGATTCGTGATAATGGTGTGGGAATTGCGCCGGAGTGACAATCCCGTTTATTTGACCCATTTTTCACTACTAAAACTGTGGGCAAAGGGATGGGATTAGGACTAGCTACCAGCTATCAAATTGTGGTAGAAAAACATCACGGACAGTTGATTTTATCTTCTCTTCCTGGAGAGGGGGCAGAATTTCGAGTAGAATTACCGATCGCCCCAATTTCCCAAGATAGCGTAACTTAACCATTATCGATGAGTTTAGCGATCGCCTCATTTAAAATAGGCGGCCATTGTCGTCTAATTTTACCAGTTTGGCGATCGATAACCACCAGAGTAGTAGTGGCGCTAACATAGCGTTGACTACCGTCTAGGGACTCAATCTCAAATTCCCAGGGAATGCGAACTTTTGTCAAGCCAGCAATACGATTTTTAACCTTAATGCGATCGCCCATGTGTACAAATTGATGATAGCGGATTTCCAACTCAACCACAGGCAACTCAAACCCCAAAGCCACCAACTGATCATAACCAACCCCCACAGACCGCAACGCCCCAATACGGGCCTCTTCCATCCAACCCACATAAGTCCCATGCCAAACCGCCCCCGCATAGTCAGTTTGATGTGGGAACACTTCCACCAGATACTCAAACCAATTTGAGGTCTTAGTGGGCTGATCTTGTGAACTAGGATATTCTAATCGAGACACTTTACAATTCGTTCCAAAACGCTACATTTCTACAAATTATCAGTTAATCAGCCGCTTTGTCCTAAGTTATATAATAGTGCGTTTGATAATGAGCGTTGTTTTGAATTTTGGGCAAAACCTATGATCAATAAAATTTTAGTTGCTGTTGCTGGTCGTGGACTGTGCGAAGAGATGCTAAATATGCTGATGGATTTACCATCTCTGCAACAGGCATCTATCACCCTTCTCCATGTAGTCCCCAGCCAAGTCACGGCTGAGGGAATGTCCGCCAAACTAGAAGAGGGAGGCAAAATCCTCGCCCAAGCCGTCCAATCCGTGAAAGTTGATCCTCAGCGAGTTAATCCTAGACTCAAACAAGGTGATCCCAAAGATATCGTTTGTCAGGTAGCAGACGAAGAAAACGCCGATCTAATTATTATCGGTTCACGGGGGTTAGGACGACTGCAAGCCATTTTAGAAAACTCAGTCAGTCAATACGTTTTCCAACTCACATCTCGGCCTATGCTGTTGGTCAAAGACGATACCTATATCAAGAAGCTACGGCGGGTCATGGTAGCTTACAATTCATCCCCAGAAGCCCAGGAATGCCTAAAAACGGCGATCGACTTTGTGAAAGACATCCAAGGCGGACAACTAATTATCGCCCATGTTAATAAAGATCTCAGTGGCCAATCAGCAGAAGACTACACCGCCAATGCGGAAAACGACCCAGTTTTAGCCCCGGCGGTAGCCCAAGCCAAACAAATGGGACTTAGTTATCGTTGTGTTACCGGAACCGGAAAACCCGGCCCGGAAATTTGCCGGATCGCAGAAGATATCAACGCGGATCTGCTGTTGCTGGGTTCTCCCGATCGCCGTCCCACGGTAGCCAAGAGTTTCATTGATATTGATCGCCTACTGGGGAATTCCCTATCCGACTATGTGCGAGTTTACGCCAACTGTCCAGTGTTATTAACCCGTCACGGCGGGTAAAAGTTTAGGGCGGGTGAGAGACTGATTAACCCGCCCCAGACTTAATTTTAGGGATAAAAACTCAACTGAGGTAGTCCGAGAGTTTCCGACCATCCCTTCATAATATTAAGGCATTGAACCGCCTGTCCAGCTTGACCTTTAATCAGGTTATCAATAGTAGAAATCACGATCGCCCTATCGGTGCGTTGGTCTACCTCAATACCGATATAACAAAGATTTGTGCCACAGGCCCATTTACTTTGGGGGAAAGTTCCCCCAGGTAAAACCTTAACCCAGGGAGAATTTCGGTAAAATGCCTTATAAATGGTCAGCAAATCTTCCCGCACCAAACCCGGGTCGCGCAAGTTAGCGTAAACTGTGGCCAAAATACCCCGCACCATAGGCATTAAATGGGGAGTAAACTGCACCTTCACATTATGTCCAGCCAAATCACTACAAACTTGCTCAATTTCCGGGGTGTGGCGATGGTGTCCACCAATGCCATAGGCTGAAACCGAGGCATCTGCTTCGGCCAATAACATATTAGTTTTGGCTTGTCGTCCCCCACCAGAAGCACCCGATTTAGCATCAATAATGGCACTATCAGGGACAATTAACCCCTGTTTTAATAGGGGGGATAAAGCCAACAAACTAGCGGTCACATAGCAGCCAGGACAGCCCACTAATCGCGCTGAGGCGATCGCATCTCGGTATAGTTCCGGCAAACCATAAACCGCCGTCCTAGCCACATCCAGATCAGCGCTTCTTTCTTTGTTATACCACTTGGTATAGGTATTTAAATTAGTAAACCGATAATCAGCAGACAGATCCAGAACATAACAGCCTTTTTCTAGCAGTTGCGGAGCCATTTCGCAGGCCAAACCATTCGGCAAAGATAGAAACACCACCTCACACCGACTAGCAATTTTATCCAAATCAATTGGTTCAATCATCAACTCCACCTGATGACCCAGGTGGGGATATAAACTACAAAAAGGTTTTCCGGCGCTACTTTCTCCTCCTAAATAAACAATTTCAACCAGGGGGTGATCCTGTAATAAGCGCACCAGTTGCACCCCACCATAACCTGATGCACCCACAATTCCGATAGGTGTACGTTGATTACTCAGTTAAACTAAGCAAGCCAGTCACCCAGCCTACTCGTCTCCAAAACCGTGCATGAGACTTTCACCTCACACGGCTCCTCAGAATCAAGCTATGCTGTTATACTGTATGTTTAAGAAGGCTCACCCATTTTCCCTTATGGAAACAGCCAAACCTACAGCCACCTGTTTCTGTACCTTGCCAGTATTTTCGCCGCCAATAGTTAATAGGTTTATCCGGGTGACGACGTTTCGCCCAACTCCGCAATTTTTGGTTAATTAACCTATCTAAATTTCGGTGAATTTTGCGGTTATTAGCCCATTGATATTGACCAGACCAATCCTCAATTTTCCGATTCAGTAGGTTAATTAAATCACCTTGACGACTGGCTTTATGGCTACTAACTATCGCCGCCAATTCTCGATAGTGTTGATGGGCAGATTCTCGACTAGGGCTGATAGTCGTATGATAGTTTAATCCCCGGCGATGATGATTTTTAAACTGGCGAATATGAAACCCCAACAGGTCAACACCCGGAGAGTTGTCGTCAACACAATTAGCCGTGTTCGTGACAGCATAGAAATCAGAAACTGGGGGAATTTCCAATTTATCTAGCCACTCACTGACGGCTTTTTGATAGGTGTTGATATTCCTCATATCACCATCTAAAATCACCATAATTTCGCCGAATCGAATCAGAGTAGTTTCCGGGTGGGTCTGTTCCCTAATTAAGCGACTCAATTGGTGGTTGAACTCGACCAGTGCGATCGCATCCAAGAAACACCCCAAAGCCCCATCAATCCGAGCCTTATTCAAAGCCATAAAGCGCGGTAAATCCGGCAACCTTTGAGCCAAGATTCTCGGTTGACCCAGCCTGGCTAAATCAACAACCCAGACAAACTTAGGGCCATTTTCCAGACTTTGAGCGATCGCTTGCAACAGTTCCCCAACCGATGAAACCCCGAAACTACTATCATCATCCAACTCCCAACGAGCCCGCCATTCCGGTTCCAAAGCCCATTGCATCAAACACTCTTGAACAGCTATAGAACCCCCATCACAAATATCACTAGCAAGATACCTCACAGAAGCCGAACGACAGAGCATTTTTTGGAGTTTACGGACCACCTTAATCTCACCCCGTTTCGAGGCGCGGTAAATCCGTTGTTGCAGCTTCCATAGACCACGTTGCCAACAGTTTCGGCGGCCTTTCATCTCCCCCTTCACCGTCAACAACGACTCATCTACGCATACCATCCTCGTCCCTATCAGACTGGCTTTAGTCTTCTTCACAGCAACTCACTCATTCAGCACAACAACTCAATTCCGTGTGTCCGTCTGCATATCCCCGATTTATAGTCGGGGCCTTCGCTTCTGACACCATCCCTCCCCTAAGCCGCCTGGAATACCCAGTTATCCGCCTTGGTTGACTACTCAGTAATAGGCTAAAAACCCACCGAGAGCAACTTAGGGGTTATCCCGTTCCGAAAATCGCTTTGGTTCCTGGCCTTAGAGTCTTCCTTTCTACCGGGGGCCCTTTGAGTGCCTAGTTATTCCCTACAGAAATAACCTGTTAACGTTGGCAACAACAACGTTTTCTCGCCCCATACATATAAGGCAGGGTATACCCGCCTAATTTGGAGTCTAACGGTAGTTCTCCCAGAAGTTCGCTTCCCTACTCATAGCCAGCTACAGGGCGCTTAAATCCCCATTTAACAGGGTTTACGCCCAATTCCCGCTTCACGGATTGATGACCAGTCGCTACCGTGGGGAACTGTTTTCACTCCCGCACTTGGAGGGTTGGACTTGGAGATTTTTTGATTCTGATACTTCCCATATTGGGACTTTTCAGATTTCCGCACCAACAAGCGATATTCAGTTGTCAAGGGTTTATATCCCCTTGCAGCCTTTCCCCCAGGGGATTTTCCCCAGTTTCAGGCTAACGGGTCGCACTATTGCATGACTCCTAACATGATTAGCTTTTGAGATAAGTCTTGTGACTTACCCAGACCTTTTAGAACCTTTGATAGAGACTTTCACATCATACCCATCCTAGTTCTGTTGCTGCATTGTAGTATCAAATTTCCCCATAGTGCAGAAGTCTATATTCGCCATCCCATTTCTGACAAGGTTTTTTTGAGCAGTTTGGCCTGGTGGGGGTTGGTTTGTTCATATAGGCTTATGGCTGTTTGAAAGGCTTTCAGACTATCGGGAATGTTGCCAATACCTAACAAAGCCGCCCCTAAATTTTGGTAGGCTTCCCCATGGTGAGGGTTAAGAGAAATCGCTTTTTGATAAGATGCGATCGCTTTTTGGGAATTTCCCATCGCCCGTAGAGTCATACCCAGATTATAGTAACCTAAGCTAAATAATGGATCAATTTCTATCGTCGTTTCATAGGCACTTTGGGCCCCTTTTAGGTGGCCCCTCTCTTTCAGCAGATTTCCCAGATTATTATAAGCCCCTATTTTTAATTGAGGGAATACATTAACTGCGATCGCCTTTTTATATTGTGCTTCCGCCGCCTCTAGTTGTCCCCTTTTGCTATAGGCAATTCCTAGGTGATAATGCAATTCATACATAGTCCCCCCCTCAATTCCAGATGCCTGCTTTAGCCCTTTTTCTAACAGGTCAATACCTGCTGAGAGTTTACCTAATTGCACATACAGAGCCCCTAATTTACTCGCTAAGTAGGGATCATCGGGATGCTGTTTTAAATAGCTTTCCATAGCTTGACAAGCCCTTTGTTGTTTATTCCTGGCGGCGATCGCATCCGTGCTATATCCATAATGAGCGATCGCTATTTCCGGAATAGAACCTATCCGCCAGTCAGGTTCCCGCCGCAAAATCTCCATCACACTATCATCAACCAAAGCATGATAAGGGCGAGAAAAATACAGATCCGGATGATTTCTAAACAGTCGCGACACCAAAGAATAAGGAGACTGCACCGCCCCTATTTCCTGTCGCACCAAGTTAATCAGCAAATAATCTTCCTGGTTAATCAAGCTCCGAATTTTCGGAATAATCCCCTCCCTTAATCGCTCATCTGCATCTAATACCAAAACCCAGTCACCTGTCACATATTTTAAACCCGCATTTCTCGCCGCCGCAAAGTCATCACACCAGCTAAACTCATACACTCTCGCCCCCATATTTTTAGCTACTTCCGGCGTTCCATCTCTAGAACCTGTATCCACCACTATCATTTCATCTACTAACTTTCCCACCGTCTGTAAACATTCCCCTAACTGATGGGCTTCATTTTTGGCAATTATACAAAAGCTAAGTTTCATCTCTATCAACTTTATCCAAAACTTTGAGTATTATTATACCCAATCTATTCCTATCTCCAAGTCCCTCTCCCAGGGGGGGAGAGGGATTGAGGGTGAGGGCAATGTATTAAGCGACTGGTGAACCAGCTGTAATTTACCCAAGTCTGGGATAATTACTACAACTTAATTAACCATTAATTGCCTACTTATTAACCCTAGATTCATCCATTTTATACTACCCAAATTCCCAGGATTTATAGCATTAGTAAAGGTGGTTAGGACGCAGCTTAGAGAAAGGAATCCATGGCATCATGGAGAGAATCAAACTGCTCAATGCAGTGGCGAATGCGGGCTTTCAACCACGACCAACATTTCTCTATCTTGTTGAGGTCTGGCGAATAAGGTGGTAGATAGAGCAAACGGCATTGAGCCGCCTCCACTAGCTCAGGAATCCGTCCCCCTTTATGAAACGTTGCATTGTCTAGCACTAGAGTCTGACCTGGCTTCAGTGTTGGAATTAAGATGAACTCCAACCACAACTCAAACACTGTCCGATTACAACAACCCTCAAAGGTAAAGGGGGCTAAGAGTTGTTGATGACACCATGCCACAATCATGCTCACCCTGCCCTGCCTCTTCCCGGATTTGAGGGCATGGAAGCGTTGTCCTTCCTCACAGTAACCATAAGGATAATCCGAGTCTTGACTATTGATGCCAGCTTCATCGAGGTAAACCAACTCTTCCGGCTCCATATGTTGAATCTGAGCAATAAACGCCTCTCGCTGTTGCTTCCAACGTTCTTGGTAGCCGTAAGTTTTTTTCTGGTGAAGCCAATTTTCTTCAAGGCTCTGGATATGGTGCGAGGAGAGATGTCGTCATCCCAAAGTTCAGCCATTTGAGCGGAGGTTTTGTGGCCATGCTCTTGGGCAAAAGCCTTGAATTTTTGCCAGTCGGTAATTTTGTGGTTATTGCCAGGTGGGTGATTAGGTTTAGGGAGGAAGTCTCCGGTCTGTGCTTTTCTTTGCAGCCAGAGATTGATAGTGTTCCGGCTGACATGGAAAACTTGACTGGCTTCTGTTTTGGGCATACCGTCTAGTTCAATTGCATCAATAACTTTTTGTCTGAGGTCGTAACTATAGGGGGCTGGCATTTTGGGTCTTCTTAGTCATCTCGTCCTCTCCATTATACGTCCTAACTTTCCTGTCTGGTGCTATAGTGTAAAAGAAACCCCCTAGGTATTTAGCCTAGAGGGTATTGTGTTGTGGGTTTATTGGGGGTTAATCGTCTAACTGATAGATTAATCTAAGTCCTGCTTTCATTTCTGGTGATTCTGGGTCAATACCATGATTGAGTAGTGTTTGCTTTGCCATATCTAGTGGCAATGGTTGTCGGTGGTGGCGTGTTAAGATACCTAACTCTGTGGCAAGGTTGCGACGTTTTTTGTATTTGCTGTCATTAATCGCTACCGAATGTCCAAAGCAGCGTGCCCTGATTTCTTGTGGTATCCCGTTCATTTCTCCCAGTTGATTAGCTAGATGTCGGAAAGCTAATGCTTGAGTAAATCCCCACTTATGGTGTTTAAGCCATTTACGATGATTATCATTAAAACCGCTAGGGTCCTTGGCGTTTGTAATAGGTAAACAGACGTTATGAATTCCTAGGCGGTTAATCAAAGCCTTGTCTTTTGACATTGGTATTGCTAACCTTTGACCTGTTTTGGTGCTACTGCCAAAGTAAGTAAACTCACCAATAACCAGCACTAACTCAAGGTTATTAGGGTCAGATATGGCCGGGAAAGTAATGCCGTCAATCTTGACTGTCTTATCTAGGTTCTGACTTGCTGCAATCTCTGATGGTCTCAATCCATATAAAGCACACATTGCCGACACCCAACATCAACCATCACGTGCTTGACGTTCCCTTGAATTCTCATAATCAGTGTTACGCTCCTTGTCTAGCAAGCCTAGCAAGGTATCCAAGTCTACACTCTGGGATTCAGTAAACACTGTTTGGGTAGGGTTAATCTTTTCTAGTTTCTCTAGTGCTTTTTTGCAGTCAGCGTGTTCTGCTACCTGTTTTAATCGGTAGTATCTGTCTTTAAAGGTTTTGCTACCTACCGGGTTGCTACCGTCCTGTAATGGGCTATACAGTGCTTTCTTGATACCCTCCCAGCTAACATAATCATCCCAGTCTGTGACTTTGTTAAATACATCAAGGAAACAGGTTTTAAATGACTTAACGTCACTAGCCATATCGCGAGAGCGCTTCCGTTTAGTGTTCTTGTGTACCCCATTAAAGTAATCATCTTCCATCTCTTTAAACACTTGGCGATAGGTGATTAAGTCGTTTTCTAGGGGAGTTTTGTTTTCGTCAAGAATAGTGGCATTGTACCAGTCCAGCCATTCAGACACCGACTGAAATTGTCCGTCAAGGGATTTATGAACTAACCAAGCCTTATCAACAGCCTTGCGGATACCCTCTGGGGTAAACTGACAATTACAGCCCCGTTGTTTACGCTCTCCCGTCTCCGGGTCAGTAGTGATGTCTAGCTGAATTGTCCCCCGGTTACGCTTAATCCTGACACCTTTGGGGCATTGCTTACGGGACAGATTGAAAAACTCAAGAATATCCTGAAAGCCTTGATATGTACCACTATGTGTACTGTTTGTACTTGCACTCATTTTACACTAACTCCTAAATGTGCGATCGGCTTTGAGTGCACTAGAGTGACGGTAGAATAAGGGTTTTAGGGTTTCAACTAGGACTTAATCCTGTGAGATTTCCCATAATTCTCGGAGCAATTATATTATCTTTTACCTGTTGAACAGCTACGGCAATTATTAACAATTGCCAGGCTAACCACCAGTCCAGAAAGGCGACAATAATAGCGACGGTGCCAATTCCTCAAGTCGCTCCAATAAAGGGGATCATCTCCATGAAACCAATAAACACGGCAAATCATAGGAAATATGGAACCCCTAAAAAAAAGAACATTGGAGCCAAAGTGAAGGCTATAAATAGCCCTAAGATTAACTGTCCAGATCAAAACTTCTGGAGATTTCTCGGCAATGATTCAGTTAAGACTAACCGGATTTTTGGCGAAATAATTATAGTTAAAGCAGGCCATAATCTATCGCCATCAAGCAGCATATAAAAGGAGAAAAATAAAATTAAAATTAGGTCAATCAACCAGTTAAAATTCCCAAAAACTAACCCCAGAATTTTGCTGGCGATCGCCTGTGCTTTTCCTTGTATAGCACCAGACAGGAAAGTTAGGACGTATAATGGAGAGGACGAGATGACTAAGAAGACCCAAAATGCCAGCCCCCTATAGTTACGACCTCAGACAAAAAGTTATTAATGCAATTGAACTAGACGGTATGCCCAAAACATAAGCCAGTCAACTTTTCCATGTCAGCCGGAACACCATTAATCTCTGGCTGCCAAGAAAAGCACAGACCGGAGACTTCCTCCCTCAACCTATAGCACCAGACAGGAAAGTTAGGACGTATAATGGAGAGGACGAGATGACTAAGAAGACCAAAAATGCCAGCCCCCTATAGTTACGACCTCAGACAAAAAGTTATTGATGCAATTGAACTAGACGGTATGCCCAAAACAGAAGCCAGTCAAGTTTTCCATGTCAGCCGGAACACCATTAATCTCTGGCTGCAAAGAAAAGCACAGACCGGAGACTTCCTCCCTAAACCTAATCACCCACCTGGCAATAACCACAAAATTACCGACTGGCATAAATTCAAAGCTTTTGCCCAAGAGCATGGCGATCAAACCTCCGCTCAAATGGCTGAACTTTGGGATGACGACATCTCTCCTCGCACCATATCCAGAGCCTTGAAGAAAATTGGCTTCACCAGAAAAAAAACTTACGGCTACCAAGAACGTGATGAGCAACAGCGAGAGGAGTTTATGGCTCAGATTGAACAGATGGAGCCGGAAGGGTTGGTTTACCTCGATGAAGCTGGCATCAATAGTCAAGACTCGGATTATCCTTATGGTTACTGTGAGCAAGGACAACGCTTCCATGTCCTCAAATCAGGGAAGAGGCAGGGCAGGGTAAGTATGATAGCCGCATGGTGTCATCAACAACTCTTAGCTCCCTTTAGCTTTGAGGGTTGTTGTAATCGGACAGTGTTTGAGTTGTGGTTGGAGTTCATCTTAATTCCAACATTGAAGCCAGGTCAGACTCTAGTATTGGACAATGCAACGTTTCATAAAGGGGGACGGATTGCTGAACTGGTGGAGGCAGCTCAATGCCGTTTACTCTATCTTCCGCCTTATTCGCCAGACCTCAACAAGATAGAGAAATGTTGGTCGTGGCTGAAAGCCCGTATTCGCCACTGCACGTGAGCAGTTTGATTCTCTCCATGATGCCATGGATTCCGTTCTCAAAGCTGCGTCCTAACCACCTTGACTAATGCTATAATCACCCACCTGGCAATAACCACAAAATTACCGACTGGCAAAAATTCAAGGCTTTTGCCCAAGAGCATGGCCACAAAACCTCCGCTCAGATGGCTGAACTTTGGGATGACGACATCTCTCCTCGCACCATATCCAGAGCCTTGAAGAAAATTGGCTTCACCAGAAAAAAAACTTACGGCTACCAAGAACGTTGGAAGCAACAGCGAGAGGAGTTTATTGCTCAGATTGAACAGATGGAGCCGGAAGGGTTGGTTTACCTCGATGAAGCTGGCATGAATAGTCAAGACTCCGATTATCCTTATGGTTACTGCCAGGAAGGACAACGCTTCCATGCCCTCAAATCAGGGAAGAGGCAGGGCAGGGTGAGCTATATGGCCCCATGGTGTGATCAACAACTCTTAGCTCCCTTTACCTTTGAGGGTTGTTGTAATCGGACAGTGTTTGAGTTGTGGTTGGAGTTCATCTTAATTCCAACATTGAAGCCAGGTCAGACTCTAGTATTGGACAATGCAACGTTTCATAAAGGGGGGCGGATTGCTGAACCGGTGGAGGCGGCTCAATGCCGTTTACTCTATCTTCCGCCTTATTCGCCAGGCCTCAACAAGATAGAGAAATGTTGGTCGTGGTTGAAAGCCCGCATTCGCCATTGTATTGAGCAGTTTGATTCTCTCCATGATGCCATGGATTCTGTTCTCAAGGCTGCGTCCTAACCGTATTGACTAGTGCTATATTTGATTGAGTAGTTGTTGCTGTAAAATCCCCACATAAAAGGGTAAATTATGTTCATAACTCCAGGATTGAAATAGGGCTAACTGCTGCTGTGCAGACTCAGCCAATTCGGGTAATTTGGTAATAAATTGTCTAGTCTGATTTAACACAGGAGGAAGCACGGTTAAACCCACAATGACAACGACGGTCGCCGCCACCAAATAAACCAGTGCCGCCGCGACTCCCCTAGGGATAAATCGTTTTCACTTAGCCACAGGTGCATTGAGAATAAATGCAACTAATGCAGCGACTATTAAAATAGTAACCAACTCCCCCACATAATTAATAGTTTGTAGGGTAAGACCTCCAGCAATCAGAATTAATATCCAAGAGATTAAGAACTGCTGTATAGGTGAAAATATGGAATTCATTAGGGCTTGATTTTTAACTATAGACTTTCAGATTGTACGGAGGCAAATTAGATGGTCAACCCCAGTAATTAGACTTCTACTGTACCCTGAGACACCTGATCATGTTCAACCATAAACACATTAGAGTAAAGGTTGGCAACAATTTGTTTACCTTGTTGGGTAAGAGACAAGTAATTTAAGGCATCTTTGACATAAGGATAAACACCATTCCAGTAGAATTTAGGATAGTTCTTGCGTAGGTCTTCTGGGCTTTTGTAGCCAACTCTTTGATTAAAGCCAGTTTCCTCAAATTCGTAAAATAAAGCACTGATTTTTTTCAGGTAACGAGGATCTGAGAGTTGACCAATGAGATCAGCCGCCCGAACCAAACCGGGATAGTTCATGGTATTCTGATGATCGGATTCTTTGGGGACTGGAAACCGGGTCAGTTCGATATTATGCTTAATGACTTCAGCATCAATCAGTTTATGGCCGCCAAAGCGTTCTTCAATAAATAATTTAGCGCGATCGACATGGAAAGGGGTGAGACTAGCATCAGTACATCCGTCTGGTAGTTCTACCATGGTTCCGCGTCCGGTAGCAAAGGTATTTTCTCGATCGCGACGACAAACGCCTTTGACATAACCAATATCGTGACAAACTAGGGAGATGATGTAGTGTAGCCAGTCTTCACAGGATACGCCACCCTCGCGGATATGTTTTCCCCGCAGGATTTCCTGTCCCACTAATGTGACCATAATTGTATGTTCGACATCGTGATAAAGGGCATCACTATTGGCAATGTTTTCTAGAGCCATGTTTCCAGCCCAGCCAATAATCTCCTCATAGTTGGATTTATAACCTCCGTGGGTGCGGCGGTAACCTTCCCGAATTAGTTCAACAAAGGCATCAATTAGACATTCCGTGGCATTAAAAACCATATAGGCCCGTCCTGGCTATGTTTTGATTATAGATAAACTACTGACGAGGTATGTACTATAGCACTCAGCCTATATCCTAATCTACGAAACAGAATTATCAAAAGCGATCGCCCCCAGACTGGTAGCGGGGACAAATCAGAATTGGTAAAGCTGAGTTAATCTATGTAAATAGATGTGAACTAGTGGAGACCTCGCGCCACAGACTCTCAAGGAGCCAAACCCCTTAAAAAATAAGGCTTTTTCGGCGGTATCCCTCAGATATTTTTCTCCTCGGTTCCCAGGGACACCTGGAAATTGTGAATTTTAAGAGGAATTTACGCAACTTTTCTTTACAATATATTTAAGGAGTGCCGGGGGAGGATTACTCGTGGTTCATAAAGATACATTACCAGATATTGATGACGATCAATACCCTGAATTGTCACTAAATGGCGATCGCGTTAAATTTGAAGACCTAGAGGAAGAACCCGAGGAAGCTGTACCTCCCCAGGGGGGCAGTTTGCGGAATATGGTGATCGGGGTGGTCATAGGAATTGTGGCGACTCTGGGAGTTCTGCACTTTTCCTCTAACAACAGTTCCGAACCAGTAACCGAGGAAAGCCCAGGGGTAGAAGTAGCGCCAGCGGTTAGTCCCAGCGCCACCCAAACGGTGACAGTAGCGCCAGTGGAAATGACGACTGTAACCCGCACCCTTGATGTGACCGGGACTGTGGAAGCCTACGACCTACTCCCAGTTTTACCCCAAGCCAGCGCAGTGCAAATTCAACAGGTTTTAGTAAATCAGGGGGAAATGGTAACAGAGGGACAGGTGATGGCGGTGTTAGATGATTCGGTTTTGCGATCGCAAATTGACCAAGCCAACGCCCAGGTAGAGTCCGCCAATTCCCTCGTCCGTCAGCGGGAAGCTAACCTCGGACAAGCCCAAGCAGGTCTCGCGCAAGCGCAAGCGAGTCTATTGGAGGCTGAGTCATTACTGACTCAAAATCAAGCTAGGTTAGCGGAAGCCAAGGCTAATTTAGATCAAGCCCGCCGAGAAGTAGAACGCTATGAAGATTTAAGCAGCCAAGGGGTGGTGAGTCGCCAGGAACTAGAAACCCGCATTACCACGGCAAAAACGGCCGAAGAAGGGGTGAGAGTCGCAGAGGCTAATATTTCTAGCGCTAGGGCTACCATTAGCAGTGCTAGGGCTAATATAGGCAGTGCTGAGGCTAACGTGGAAAGCGCCGAGTCTAATATCCGTAGTGCTGAGGCGGAAGTGCGTAGCGCCCAGGCGCGGGTTCGTCAGTTGGAAACTCAACGGGAACAAACTATAGTGCGTGCGCCTATGAGTGGCATTGTCGCCCAACGGACAGCGCGAGTGGGGGATGTTACTGGTAATCAACAACTGTTTTCGATTATTGCGGAAAATCAGTTAGAACTACACGCGAAGGTTCCAGAAACTCAGTTATCACAGGTGAGAATTGGTGCTGCTGTTACTGTGACTTCTGATGCTGATCAAAATTTGCAGGTGCGAGGGGTGGTGCGAGAAATTGCGCCTCTGATTGATCCTCAAAGCCGACAAGCTACTGTGAAAATTGACCTGCCTCCCTTGGGGGCTATTCGTGATTCTTTCTTGCGTCCGGGAATGTTTCTGCGGGCGGCGATAACTACTACTACTGTACAAGGAATGAAGGTTCCCGCTAGGGCCATCGTTCCCCAGGCTGACGGTAGTTCTATTGTTTATCGTCTATTACCTGATGATACGGTGGAAGCGCGAACTGTGGAAGTGGGCAACGTAATAGCCGTTATACCAGGCGATTTATCCCAGGCGAGTATAGAAATTATACAGGGTTTAAATGTAGGCGATCGCATTGCGATCGCTGGGGCAAGTTATCTTAAAGATGGCGATAAAGTTAATGTGGTGTCGCGGTGAATCATGAAACTCCCTATCTTGTCCCCTGTGGGAGGGGGGGATAATGTGGGTGGGGGTGCGGGGCTGTCTCCGCCGTGAATTACATCTGGGGGCGAGGAGATTCATCAAAAGCTGTGGCTATTCATAACTACTTAGGACAGTTGACAGAATAGATGGAAAGATTTAATACAGACTAAGGATTGTTAATTTGATAAACATTAATAGGTTGAGTGCGACCTTTGAGGTGAATGCTACCGATATATTCAGTTATAAATTGATGGCTAACTTCCTCATGGGTGTGTTGATTAATTAAAATCCGGCACACACCACCGCCAAAAGACTTATCATAACTTTCTAGTCGGGCAGCAATATTCACACTATGGGTGTGTTGATTAATTAAAATCCGGCACACACCACCGCCAAAAGACTTATCATAACTTTCTAGTCGGGCAGCAATATTCACACTATCTCCGAGAGTTGTATAGTACATTCTTTGGGAACTACCCAGACTCCCTGTAACTACCTCTCCGGTGGCAATTCCTACGCGCATAGAAACCGTAGGCTTACCTTCTAATTGCTATTGACTGTTTAATAATTTCAGTTTTTCTCCCATAGCTACGGCACAGGAAACGGCAGCGATCGCATCTTGGGAAATTTCTTCGGAAGTAGTGCGGGGAATAGGAACCCCAAACACAGCCATCACCGCATCCCCAATCAACTTATCGACAATTCCCTTATGGTCTAAAACCAGATCAGCCATGCCATTCATGTACTCATTTAACCAACACATCAAAGCATCAGCCGCCATAGTTTCGGCGATGGTACTAAACCCTTTTAAATCAGCAAATAATACCGTAGCAATCATTTTTTTTCCAGTCAGTTGACCCCGGGCAATTAATTCATCTCGACTTTGCCAAATCATCTCGGCAATTTGAGGGGTAACATGGCGACCAAACAGAGTCATAACCATCTGACGTTCTTGGTGTTCCCAATTGGCAATATAACCAGCGATCGCAATTCCCGAAGTAGTAAAAGCGATAATTGGTGGAACCAGGGGTATCCACCAGCCTTCCAGAAAAGCAATATAGGCGATCAGCGTCAAACTCCCGCCGCCAACCACTAAACTAAGTAAAGCGCCCCAACCTAATCGGTAAGTCCAACCCAGTGCCGTACCGATACCAGACCAAATCAGAATCCAAAACCACTCCATACCATAAGACCAGACCCGAAATTGAAGGCGACCGTCCAGGGCTTATGGGGACAAAATTAAGAATCACTACTCCCGTTGCGTTTGCTCATACTCATGAGAGTGCCGCTGTAGGGGGTGAAAAATAGGTCATTCAGGCTGTGGGCAATAGGGCCAATTAACACAATGCGATCGCTAAACAGATTAGGGTTTGATCGTCCTTCCAGTACATCTGTCATAGAAATCGTCTGAAAATTCTCTTGGGGGCCACGATAATTCAACAATACCTGATACCCCCCTGCATCAGCACTAAGAGAGTGCCCATCAGTGCCAGAAAAGCGGATCAAATTGCCCTGGGTCCAATTGAACATTTCCGCTGTCTGTAACCGTCGGGGTAATCCCATGTTGGTACAAATACATTAAGGCTAGTTTCGCGCCTAAACCTAAAACCGTTTGATTGTCTTCTGGTTGTACCGATAACAAACCCCGTCTAACGCGACCATCAGCATCAAGCACTAAATCAATCGAACCGACCTGACCTTTCTGATTCATTTAAGCTTAATATTCCTGAACATTGATTGACAATGCTCGGACTGTAACTATAGCAATACCATCATTGCTGACAGTAAAGGAGGAATCCCTCAAAGCACGTAACATTATATTACGTGCGCCATTCGCATCTCTAGGTGTTTGACTACCACAGTGGGGACACTTATGTATCTTCGCACCACCTAGTTGGGCGTGGCGATGTCCACACGCTCCACAGGTTTTAGATGTGTGACTTTCGCCCACATCAAGCACCACGCAACCACGCTTTGCTGCTTGATGTTTCAGAATTAACTTAAATCGATAATGAGCCCAAGTCAGCATACTTCTGACTGTTTTAGATCTAATTTTTCTTCTTGACTTGGCTACCATTTGGGAGGACTCGAAGCGAGGAAGAAAAATTCATCCATAGTTATTAGTCAGATAATGAGCTGTTTTTTTGTGTACTTCATCAATTCAGTTCCGAATCTTTTCTCGAATTCGATTGGCCGCTTTTCTCAGGGAACGGCGTTGTTTAGCACTTACCTTAGTTGAACGGCTAATTAAATTATATTCGTGTTGACATAATCTCACGATTCGTCCCATGTCACCATTGCCAATTTCAATGACTTTATCGCCGTCATATCCGGTCAAAAAAGTTCTGACACCAGGATCTAAGGCAATTATTCTTGGGGAAGATGTATGCGTTGCGATTACGGGTTCAGGGAAAATAGCAAACCATAGGCCGCGCCGATAAACTAATTGAGTGCCGTACTCACATCTGACTGGTACTGGTTCACTTGCCTTAAACGATAGTGTTTTTGTTAACTGGCTGTACCATGTTCCTTTGGTGAAGTTAGAATCATTGAATTTGATTGTTTGTCGTGGGTTACGAATACTTCTGAACTTGGCATCACGGCTCGCCGTATATGCTTGATATGCGTCAAATATCGCGTTTTGTCTGATCTGGCAAGGCGTTTCTTTTACCCACTGAGGTAAATCTGATTGCATTACCAGATTTCTTAACTTCAGCTTACCAATCCTCCGCGTCGAGCTTCGCTGCATAGCTATGGCTTGGTTAAAACAATAACGGCAAGCCGCCAGCCATTTTTTCCAGGTTTTTTCTAGTTCAAGGCTTGGATAAATCCGGATCTTCTTTGATTGCAGACTTATACTTTCTGAGTCCGTAGAGTCGGCAACCGAAGACATGGACAATGGCAAGGATGTCTTCAACCAATTCTCGCTCTGGGGATAAACCGTCTTGCTTGAGAACCACGATTTTTGTACCATCTTGTTCACACAACCAAGAGATGAGGTCAAACCCGAAACGGGCGAGTCTGTCTTTGTGGGCAACCACAATAAATCCGACATCGCCTTGACGGACTCGCTCCCAAATGGCTCTAAGTCCTTTTCTTTGGAAATTAAGACCACTGGCGATATCAGTGACGAGCTCGGCGTTGGGGTAGACCTCGAGTAACTTTGCAACTTGGCGCGCAAGGTCTGCTTTTTGTCCGCGACTTGAAACGCGGGCATAAGCGATAATTGCCCGTTGCGTTCTCTCGTTTGATGAGACCGTGTAGGAGGCAATATCATATCGTCTCTGCCCTGATGGTGTCCTGAGCGCTTGAATTTTGCCGTTTTTTTCCCATCTTCTTAAAGTATGTAAGCATACACCAAAGTATTGAGCCGTTTCACTCGGTGATGTATATTTCGGCATTTAGCTCGCTTGTTGTGTACTTATAGCACAAGACAGAACATTTAGGACGTATAATGGCAAGGATATCTACAGAAGACCCAAAATGCCAGCCCCCTACAGTTACGACCTTAGACAAAAAGTTATTAATGCAATTGAACTAGACGGTATACCCAAAACCGAAGCCAGTCAAGTTTTCCATGTCAGCAGGAACACTATCAATCTCTGGCTGCAAAGAAAAGAACACACCGGCGACTTCCTCCCTAAACCTAATCGCCCACCTGGTCATAGCCACCAAATTACCGACTGGCACAAATTCCAGGCTTTTGCCCAAGAGCATGGCCACAAAACCTCCGCTCAAATGGCTGAACTTTGGGATGACGACATCTCTCCTCGCACCATATCCAGAGCCTTGAAGAAAATTGGCTTCACCAGAAAAAAAACTTACGGCTACCAAGAACGTGATGAGCAACAGCGAGAGGAGTTTATTGCTCAGATTGAACATATGGAGCCGGAAGGGTTGGTTTACCTCGATGAAGCTGGCATGAATAGTCAAGACTCGGATTATCCTTATGGTTACTGCGAGGAAGGACAACGCTTCCATGCCCTCAAATCAGGGAAGAGGCAGGGCAGGGTGAGCTATAGCACCAGACAGGAAAGTTAGGACGTATAATGGAGAGGACGAGATTACTAAGAAGACCCAAAATGCCAGCCCCCTATAGTTACGACCTCAGACAAAAAGTTATTGATGCAATTGAACTAGACGGTATGTCCAAAACAGAAGCCAGTCAAGTTTTCCATGTCAGCCGGAACACCATTAATCTCTGGCTGCAAAGAAAAGCACAGACCGGAGACTTCCTCCCTAAACCTCATCACCGACCTGGCAATAACCACAAAATTACCGACTGGCATAAATTCAAGGCTTTTGCCCAAGAGCATGGCGATCAAACCTCCGCTCAAATGGCTGAACTTTGGGATGACGACATCTCTCCTCGCACCATATCCAGAGCCTTGAAGAAAATTGGCTTCACCAGAAAAAAAAACTTACGGCTACCAAGAACGTGATCAGCAACAGCGAGAGGAGTTTATTGCTCAGATTGAACAGATGGAGCCACAAGAAGTGGTCTACCTCAATGAAGCCGGCATGAATAGTCAGGACTCGGATTACCCTTATGGTTACTGCGAGGAAGGACAACGCTTCCATGCCCTCAAATCCGGGAAGAGGCAGGGCAGGGTGAGCTCTAGCATTAGTCAAGGTGGTTAGGACGCAGCTTTGAGAACGGAATCCATGGCATCATGGAGAGAATCAAACTGCTCACGTGCAGTGGCGAATACGGGCTTTCAGCCACGACCAACATTTCTCTATCTTGTTGAGGTCTGGCGAATAAGGCGGAAGATAGAGTAAACGGCATTGAGCTGCCTCCACCAGTTCAGCAATCCGTCCCCCTTTATGAAACGTTGCATTGTCTAGCACTAGAGTTTGACCTGGCTTCAATGTTGGAATTAAGATGAACTCCAACCACAACTCAAACACTATCCAATTACAACAACCCTCAAAGCTAAAGGGGGCTAAGAGTTGTTGATGACACCATGCGGCCATATAGCTCACCCTGCCCTGCCTCTTCCCGGATTTGAGGGCATGGAAGCGTTGTCCTTCCTCGCAGTAACCATAAGGATAATCCGAGTCCTGACTATTCATGCCAGCTTCATCGAGGTCAACCAACTCTTCCGGCTCCATATGTTGAATCTGAGCAATAAACGCCTCTCGCTGTTGCTCATCACGTTCTTGGTAGCCGTAAGTTTTTTTTCTGGTGAAGCCAATTTTCTTCAAGGCTCTGGATATGGTGCGAGGAGAGATGTCGTCATCCCAAAGTTGAGCCATCTGAGCGGAGGTTTGATCGCCATGCTCTTGGGCAAAAGCCTTGAATTTGTGCCAGTCGGTAATTTGGTGGTTATTGCCAGGTGGGCGATTAGGTTTAGGGAGGAAGTCTCCGGTGTGTTCTTTTCTTTGGAGCCAGAGATTGATAGTGTTCCTGCTGGCATGGAAAACTTGACTGGCTTCGGTTTTGGGTATACCGTCTAGTTCAATTGCATTAATAACTTTTTGTCTAAGGTCGTAACTGTAGGGGGCTGGCATTTTGGGTCTTCTGTAGATATCCTTGCCATTATACGTCCTAACTGTTCTGTTTTGTGCTATAGAAGAAGGACTAAGCGGTGAAGTCAACACTGTACCACTGACCAATTGGGCATCCACATCAGGAGCCGTATGAGGCGAAAGTCTCAAGTACGGTTTTGAATGGGAGGGAATGGGGGCGACCCCATTCTCGACCCCTTCCGACTTTAGTTTGGGTTCGAGTCCCATCGTCCGCTTATTTTTGAGCAACGATTCGCCGTTGATGAGTAGAGACGATTAAGGCATATTTACCCGCCTCAACTCTCTACCAACATCAAAAACTGACTGATTAATCTAATTCGCTTTCGAGAATTTTAGAAATCGCTTTTTTAGTGCTATCCTGAAACTCTCGAACATTGACACGGCTTAATAAACTAATGGCGCAAATCATCCCTACAGCCTGAGTTGCAAATACAGTCCCATAAGCCAAAACGGGAACCTCAAATATGAACCGACCTAAGTCTAGGAATGCTCCCCCCAATACGGTGGCTAAACCCCGCGCCATAGCCTGAGCCAGTCCCCAAGCGCCGATAAAAGTTCCAGCAGTTTCTGCGGCCGTCAGGTCTAGCATTAAACTAATAGCGCCAGCAGTTAAGATACCAGAAAACAAGCCAAAAAACAACAGTGAACCCTTGAGCATTTCGGGGTTAGTGGTAAATCCCGCCATAATAAACAATACTAAGGCGATCGCTACCCCCACACAACCTAAACGGACGGTATTTTTCTTACCAATACGCGGGACAACTAAAAATCCGGTAGAGCCAATTCCCACCAAAGTTCCGACCCCAAAAAAAGCATTTAATCGCGCGGTTTCAGAAATTGACATCCCAAAGACTTCACCCCCATAAGGTTCTAGTACAGCATCCTGCATAAATAGGCTAATGCTCATAATTAACAGGAAAGTAAAAAACCAACCTGTTTGGCGGTTAGCGGTGAGGATATGTAAAGCACGACCTAGGGTAATTTGGTCTTCTCTGTCTGCTAAAGTAGAGCGATCACTATATCGAGAAAAGCGCTTTTCTACCCCCCAGGTCGCCACCATACACAGAAGAAATACCATCGTCGGAACCATGATAAATAGGGGGTTAATGGCTGCTTGTAGGGTGGATATATCAACCATACTCCCAGGGGTGGGTAGGTTAGCAGAAACCGGGTCAATCTCGCCAACTTCCTGCTGATTGAGAATTTTAGAACTAATAATAGCTCCGACTACAATTCCCACCATCAACATAGACCAGACAATGCTGATCAGTTTAGATCGGTCATCTTCATCAGATACATCAAATAACAAAGCAGCGAAGGGGGTAGAACTGGCGCTGAGAGCTAAACCATAGAAAGCAAACACTACCGCTAATAATGCCGCCCAAACATAGCTTATCCCTGTCATACCATAATTTTGAATACTGGTTCCCAATTGCCATGTCACCTGCATAGCCAGGAAAGAAGTAGTGGTAAACAGAGCCGCACCCATCCACACATAAACGCTGCGATGTAGACCCCAGATCGGTTTTCCGTCGGAGAGTTGACCAAACCACACTCGGCTAGGAGAGACGAACTGGTGCATAGCGATCGCACCCGTCGCCATGAGAGCTGGAACCCTTAGTTCATCAATCATTACTCGATTAATGACTCCCAGGGTCAGCAAGGACATAATCCCCAGTCCCATTTGAAATAGACCCAATCGGAACATCGTCACCATACCCACTTTCGGTTTTGGTGGCTTATTTGTTGCTGTCGAGGGTGTTGACTCAGGTAAACTGTCGATTGCCATAGCACCTATAGGAAATTGATACCAAATTAACTCTTCATTCCTAGCCTAGCAAAATGTTGTGATTTAGACTGAATAGTTTTCTACCCTTACTTGGGGACTAACTAGATTCACCTAGGGGAGACTGTTCAGGAGTCTATGGGATATGATAAGACTATGATCAGACTGGAGAAACTGTCAAGAGTAAATTCTGTGAAATTATGAAATCCCCTATTATATCTCAATCAATTCAGATTAAAAATAAAAATATTCACTATTTAGAAGCAGGTCAGCCTGATGCTCCTTCGGTCTTATTATTACATGGGGCTAGTTTTCGCGCTAAAACCTGGGAAGAAATCGGCACCATCAAACAATTGACTAATCAAAATTATCGAGTGGTGGCTGTGGATCTTCCCGGCTATGGAACCTCGGAAACTATCTCTGATGAACCTGTACAATTTTTGGTGAAGCTAACTGACAATTTACAATTACATAACACGGTCATTGTTTCTCCTTCTATGAGTGGTCGATATAGTTTACCCTTTCTAATTCAACATCATGAGTCAGTACGAGGCTTTGTGGCTGTGGCTCCGGTGGGTATTTTAAAAATGGCTGAAAAACTTGAGGGTATTCAAATACCGACTTTGGCTATTTGGGGAAGTAATGACCAAATTGTGCCGCCTAGTCAGGCTGATATCTTAATTCAAACTATGCCGAATTGTCAAAAAGCGATCCTTAAAAATGCTGGTCATGCTTGTTATCTGAAAGCGCCGAATAAGTTTCATGAAAATTTAATTCAATTTCTGAAGTCTCTCAAATAGCTGTCCAATCTAGCTGTTCAATATCTGATGCTTGATAATTTTTGCCATCAATCATTATCCTTTGATTATATTGTTGTCACAACCTCTAATCCACCAGTTGTTAAAGTAAGATGGATGAAAAATCTAAAAAGGCGCTATTTATCCTGGGTGGACTAGATGAAGATGACCTGCGGTGGGTAGCTTACCAAGGTAGGTTACAGACTTTGGAACAAGGAGAAATACTGATTCATGAAGGAACACCTATCAACGCGCTTTATATTATTTTAAGCGGAACACTTAGGGTATATATTCATTCTAATAATAACCATGATCGTGACCTGGCTTATCTATCACAAGGGGAATTAGTAGGCGAAATTTCTTTTTTGGATAACCGCGCTCCTGTCGCTACTGTTGAAGCTGTGGAAACTACGGAATTGTTGGCAATTCCTCGCTATCAACTAACTAGCAAACTCCGCAGTAGTTCTAAATTCTCAGCTAGATTTTATCAGGGGATTTGTTGGTGTTTAGCTAACCGTATGCGCGGGACGGTTCGACAATTGGGTTATCAGTCTTCTGAACCTGAACAAGATATACTATTTGGTTGCGAATTTACCCAAAATATGCAAGATTTTATGATAGTAGCAGAGGCTAAACTAAACTGGTTAATTCACAAGATACACCAGATGCGTTGATAGCTCAATCTTCCCGGAAAATTGGCGGTTATTTGATATCTGTAGATGGTGGAAGATCACCCCATCTACAGATGATATGCTGATTGACTTAGTGCTACTCACGCCACTAGACCACCCCTAAAACTGGTCTTTCATTCCCCTGATCCGAGCAAAGGTCTGGATATCATCTTTACCTTGAACGGCTAACTGTAATGCGGGTTCATCCCAACGTAGAAAGGGATTAGTTGCCTTTTCTACGCCTATTAATGAGGGGATAGTGGGTTGGTTTTGACTGCGAGCTATGGTGACTTTTTCCAAGCGATCGCGTAAGTTGATATTATCACCATCTACTGTTAGCGCAAATTTCAGGTTGTTTAAGGTGTATTCATGAGCGCACCAGATCCGTGTATCATCGGGTAGCGATCGCAATTTAGACAGAGAACTAACCATCTGGCTAGGGGTTCCTTCAAATAAGCGACCACACCCCCCCGCAAATAAAGTATCACCGCAGAATAATTCCCCCCCTTCCTTATCGGTAGCCGGAAAATAGTACGCAATATGACCGCGAGTATGACCGGGAACAAAGAATACATCGGCTTTACGACCGCCAAATTCTACGCGATCGCCTTCTTTTAAAAATACTTCCTGTCCGGGAATGCGATCGCGATCTTCTGCGCCTCCATATACTGTTAAATTGGGAAAATGCTTCCTCAATTCACGATTTCCTCCCACATGATCCGCGTGGTGATGGGTATTAAAAATCGCTATCAGTTCCGCACCCAGTTCCGACAATTTTGCTAGTACCGGGTCCGCTTCTGCTGGATCAACTACCGCCGCCTGATTCTGTTCGGGGTCATGCAGCAGAAATATGTAGTTATCTGATAAAGCTGGTAGTCTATAAACGTCCATTCATTTTGCTCTCACAACTCAGGGAACACTTTGATCTCAAATATATTCTGACACTATCAAAACCCTTAGAACAACACCAACTATAATTAAGCTATCCTAATCGTTTCGCCAAAATAGTTTTGTTTTTTAAAAGTATTTTAAGATTTAATACAATTTTATGGCTAATTACTCTCAAATACTTGACGAGAGCATGGGGGTTTTGCTATCCTCAAAGAAATCGCATCCAAGGGCTTGCTGTGTCTACACGCCAAAAAATAGACTACAACCCCCATGATATCGCGAAATATAATATTATCCGGCAACAATTTAAAATTCACGATGCACGAGTTTTTGAGGAATTGGGGACGGCCCCCAATCCACTTATTGACAAAATCGCGGTTATATGTATATAGCCATAATTACTCCTGGTCATCCTCAAAAATATTTAACTGTTGAATATTGGTAGTATTAGCAGGAGGTTTTTGAATACCCTTTCGCAAACCCATAGCAATTTTGCTGTGTTTTTCAATTTGTCGCATGACCTGTTTAGCGCGTTTAATGACGACATCAGGCAACCCCGCCAAGCGTCCGGCTTCGATACCGTAGGACTTATCAGCGCCGCCGGGTTGAACTTGATGCAAAAAGATAATTTTATCTGGCAATTCTTTGACAGTGACCTGATAATTGGCGACATTATCAAGAATGGAAGCCAGTTCATTTAACTCATGGTAATGAGTGGCAAAAATAGTCCTAGCCTTAATAGTAGTAGCGAGATATTCGGCGACTGACCAGGCTATAGACAACCCATCAAAAGTGGCAGTTCCCCTACCAATTTCATCTAACAAAACCAATGATTTGGGAGTAGCATGGTTAAGGATATTAGCAGTTTCATTCATTTCTACCATAAAGGTAGATTGACCTGTAGCCAAGTCATCCACCGCGCCTACTCGCGTAAAAATGCGATCGCAAATGCTAAGTTTAGCAGAAGTAGCCGGAACAAAGCTGCCGATTTGTGCCATTAATTGAATCAAGCCAATTTGTCGGAGATAACAGCTTTTTCCACTAGCATTAGGACCTGTTAAAATAATCAAATCTGGATGAGAAGGCGGCGAAATGTCCGCCGTCGGTAGGGTCACCTCTGGGCTCCCCAACTGGGCGGTATTTGGCACAAAAAAGCCAGCAGGTAGAGATTTTTCGACTACAGGATGCCTACCTTCTATAATTCTAAGTTCCCGTCCGCCGACTATTTCCGGGCGACAATAACCCTGATAAACAGCAATTTCAGCTAATCCACATAATACATCAATAGCGGCGATCGCCCGCGAAATTTCCCTAATTAAATCCGTGTGTTCTCCCACTTCGTCTCGCAGGCGAGCAAAGATTTCATATTCAAGCTGATTAAGGTCTTCCTTAGCGGTTAAAATTCGCGCCTCTCTTTCTTTCAACTCTGGGGTGATGTAACGTTCCTCATTGGTGAGAGTTTGTTTACGGATATAATCATCAGGAGCCTGATCAGACTTAGAGCGAGTAATGCTAATATAGTAGCCAAAAGTCTTGTTAAAACCCACTTTGAGGGTAGGAATTCCGGTGCGTTCCCGTTCCTGAATTTCCAAATTAGCAATCCATTGTTGGTCTTCAGCCGCCCCAGCCTGCATTTGATCCAATTGCGGATCAACCCCCGGTTTAATTAATCCCCCTTCCTTTAAATAAAGAGGAGGGGACTCGACTAGATAACTATTAATTTTTCGTGCCAGTTCTTCTAACAAGGGAGGCACATTTTGTAAAGCCTTCAAATAGGGAGATTTTGCGGACTTAGCCAAGGCTGCGAGTTGTGGTAATTTCGATAAAGAATCAGCCAAACTGACCAAATCTTTAGCGTTAGCGGTACCATTAGCAGCCCTCCCTGTCAACCTTTCCAAGTCATAAATTTTCCGTAAGAGTTGCTGAAGGTCTTGTCGCAATTCGGCATTATTAATTAATTCTTGAATCGTATCATAACGGGAACATATCCCCTTAATACTCAGCAAAGGTTGCAGCAACCAACGACGTAAAGCACGAGCCCCCATAGCGGTAGAAGTTTGATCTATTGCCCATAATAGAGACCCCTGCAAAGTGCCATCACGAATAGTTTGGGTAATTTCCAAATTTCGGCGAGTTTGATAATCTAAAATCAGATAATCACTAAGAGTATAACTATGTAACTGTTGTAAAGGCACGGCATTTTGTTTCTGGGTTTCCTCCAGATATTCCAAAAGTCCCCCAGCGGCTCTGACTCCTAGGGGCAAATTGTGGCAACCAATACCTTCAAGTGATCGCAATTTAAACTCTTCTAAAATTCGCGACCTAGCTTCCCCCAAAGTAAAAGGGATTTGGGAGCGCAAAGAATAGCAAAAGTCCGCAGGCAAACAATCAGGCAAACTCTCACTTTTCTGTCCTGGTCGTAACATTTTACCTAAATCAGGCGCATGAGTAGGGAACAATATTTCCGAAGGTTGTAACCGCATCAATTCCTGAGTCAAATGTTCCAAATTCTGAGATTGAGTAGCCAAAAACTCTCCCGTTGACACATCAGCATAAGCCAGACCCCAGTGGTCTCCAGCTATGACCACCGCCGCCAAAAAATTATTCTGGCGACCTGGCAGCATTTGGTCATCAGTCAAAGTTCCGGGAGTCAAAATGCGGGTAATTTCTCGCTTAACCTGTCGTCGTTCTTTAGCAGCGATCGCCGCATCTTCCACCTGATCACAAATCACCACCGGATAGCCCTTTTCCAGCAACATATTGCTATAGCGGTAAACGTGCTCAAAAGGCACGCCAGTCATGGGGACCCGACCAATTTCCTTTCCTGCTGATTTAGTAGTTTGAACCAACTCTAATTCGCGGGCAATTGTAACGGCATCCTGAAAAAAACACTCAAAGAAATCCCCCACCCGAAAAAACAGTAAAGCATGGGGATATTGGTCTTTCACCTCAATGTATCGCTGCATCATCTCCGACAGTTGAGAGCGATCCAATTGTCGGTAGTCCGCATTATTAGGTAAAGATTCCGATCCACTAGGGGAAAAATTCATAAGCGATTTAAGGAGCTTTTAACATCGGAACTGCCAACACACATATTATCATCATTGACAACGTAGTAGGGGAGGCATCTAGCAATCAGGAAGTCCAGACTCTTTATAGCCACCGGGTGCTGAAAGTATCTATATCAAGGTGAACCACCTAGACTATAGCCCTAACCAGAGCTCAGGCTACCATCCAGGTAAATATTACCATTGATGATGTTGACGACACCCAACTACCCCCAAATGCAAGCCGTAAGCAACAAATTTTAACCTAACTCCCAGGCTAATTACTGTTCATGGGGCTTGACTAATGCTACCATTGGACTAAAGGCTATCAACTCAGGGGCTACCAATCGAATTAAAACCCTTTCGTCTCATAGGAGCATGATTTAATCTCAAATTAGGTTAATATTTTAGGGCAATATGGTATAAGAAGCGAGAAGAGTTGAGGATAAACCTATTGCCAGATATGTCAAACCCAAGGAAGCGGCCCAAATCCTTGGAGTCCATGAAAGAATACTCCGCAGATGGGACGACAATGGCTCAATCGAGACCATCAGAACCCCCGCTGGGCAACGACGATACAACGTTGAGTCATATTCTGATTCCATATCAGGCAGTGACAAACGCAAAGTCGTTATCTATGCCAGAGTTAGTAGCCGCGCCCAGCAGTCCGACCTCAACCGACAGGTAACCGCACTGTCCAACCTCTACCCCGAAGCAGAAGTCGTCTCAGAAATCGGAGGCGGGCTCAACTTCAAGCGAAAGAAAATGCTGGCCTTACTGGGACATCATTTGTCAGGAGATGTCCGCATGGTTGTCGTTGCCCACAAAGACCGATTGGCAATATGGGGATTTGACTGGTTTCGATGGCTCTGTGAGTAAAACAGGTGCTCACTCATGGTTCTCAACCAGACAAGTCTCAGTCCAGAACCAGAAATGGTTGAGGACATCCTCGCCCTCCTCCACTGCTTTAGCTCCAGATTATACGGACGGAGTAAATACAAAACTCAGGTCAAAGAAGATCCGGATTTACCCCAGCCCCGAGCTAAATCAAGTCTGGCGTAAATGGCTGGCCGCTTGTCGGTATTGCTACAACCAAGCAATTGCATTATCCCGGAGTGGTAAACGACTAAGCAAGTTAAAGTTACGCTGCGGAAGTGATGCAGAGTGACTTACCCGAATGGGTCAAAGAAACACCCTGCCACATTCGGCAAAATGCCATCTTTGATGCCTATCTCGCCTTTTCAGCCAGTCCTGGCGCAAGGTTTAGGAGCTGTCGGGATAGTTCTCAAGCCATCAAGTTTAACGATGCTAATTTCTCTTCAGGGAGTTGGTATCCAAGACTAACGAAAGGATTAACTTTCATGGTTTCCGAACCCATCCCTAAAACTTGCGGGCAAGGGACTCAGTTGGTGTTTACCAAAGGTCGATGGTTGGCGATTTTCCCTGAGCCAGTTGCCGTTACCCCAACTGAAGCTACTGGCGTAATTGCATTAGACCCGGGTGTGCGAACTTTCATAACTGGGTTTGATGGTTCACGATTTCTGGAATTGGGCTCCGGGGATATTGGAGGCATTACTAGGCTATGTCAACATTTGGATGATTTGATGAGCCGAATCGCCAAGGAACCCTGTCGTTCAAGAAGGCGACGGATGAGGCAAGCGGCTCAACGAATGAGAACCAAAATCCGCAATCTAGTTGATGAAGCCCACAAACAAATTGCTCATTACTTGACTAATGACTACAGCATAATTTTTCTGCCCACCTTCGAGACTTCCAACATGGTTGCCAAGGTGAAGCGGAAAATCAAATCCAAGACTGCCCGCGCCATGCTGACATGGGCGCATTATCGATTCAAACTAACCCTGAGACATCAAGGGGAAATAACTGGAACCACAGTTGTAGATGTGACCGAAGAATACACCAGCAAAACCTGTACTCACTGTGGTCATGTGCATTCCCAGCTAGGTGGCTCAAAAGTGTTCCGATGTCCGGAGTGTGGGTTCACTCTACCCAGGGACTGGAACGGTGCTTTTGGAATCTTTCTAAAAGCTTTGCGGGATACCGCCTCTGTTACCTTAACGGGTAATAGTGCTATCGTCGCATTGTCAGGCAATAGCCGGATAAATGTCGCGTAAATGTATAGCATTAGTCAAGGTGGTTAGGACGCAGCTTTGAGAACGGAATCCATGGCATCATGGAGAGAATCAAACTGCTCACGTGCAGTGGCGAATACGGGCTTTCAGCCACGACCAACATTTCTCTATCTTGTTGAGGTCTGGCGAATAAGGCGGAAGATAGAGTAAACGGCATTGAGCTGCCTCCACCAGTTCAGCAATCCGTCCCCCTTTATGAAACGTTGCATTGTCCAATACTAGAGTCTGACCTGGCTTCAATGTTGGAATTAAGATGAACTCCAACCACAACTCAAACACTGTCCGATTACAACAACCCTCAAAGCTAAAGGGAGCTAAGAGTTGTTGATGACACCATGCGGCTATCATACTTACCCTGCCCTGCCTCTTCCCTGATTTGATATCAAGTTCGCTTAATCGGTTATAATATCAGTGACCAATGCCAAACTTGCGTTATGCCCAGACGAATTAGTATAGCTCCCCACTTATAGCATTAGTCAAGGTGGTTAGGACGCAGCTTTGAGAACGGAATCCATGGCATCATGGAGAGAATCAAACTGCTCACGTGCAGTGGCGAATACGGGCTTTCAGCCACGACCAACATTTCTCTATCTTGTTGAGGTCTGGCGAATAAGGCGGAAGATAGAGTAAACGGCATTGAGCTGCCTCCACCAGTTCAGCAATCCGTCCCCCTTTATGAAACGTTGCATTGTCCAATACTAGAGTCTGACCTGGCTTCAATGTTGGAATTAAGATGAACTCCAACCACAACTCAAACACTGTCCGATTACAACAACCCTCAAAGCTAAAGGGAGCTAAGAGTTGTTGATGACACCATGCGGCTATCATACTTACCCTGCCCTGCCTCTTCCCTGATTTGAGTGCATGGAAGCGTTTTCCTTCCTCGCAGTAACCATAAGGGTAATCCGAGTCCTGACTATTCATGCCGGCTTCATCGAGGTAGACCACTTCTTCCGGCTCCATCTGTTCAATCTGAGCCATAAACTCCTCTCGCTGTTGCTCATCACGTTCTTGGTAGCCGTAAGTTTTTTTCTGGTGAAGCCAATTTTCTTCAAGGCTCTGGATATGGTGCGAGGAGAGATGTCGTCATCCCAAAGTTCAGCCATTTGAGCTGCTGTTTTGTCGCCATGCTCTTGGGCAAAAGCCTTGAATTTTTGCCAGTCGGTAATTTTGTGGTTATTGCCAGGTCGGTGATGAGGTTTAGGGAGGAAGTCTCCGGTCTGTGCTTTTCTTTGCAGCCAGAGATTAATGGTGTTCCGGCTGACATGGAAAACTTGACTGGCTTCTGTTTTGGGCATACCGTCTAGTTCAATGGCATCAATAACTTTTTGTCTGAGGTCGTAACTATAGGGGGCTGGCATTTTTGGTCTTCTTAGTCATCTCGTCCTCTCCATTATACGTCCTAAGTATTCTGTCTTGTGCTATAGATGTGACGGAAGAATACACCAGCAAAATCTGTACTCACTGTGGTCATGTGCATTCCCAGCTAGGTGGCTCAAAAGTGTTCCGATGTCCGGAGTGTGGGTTTACTCTACCCAGGGACTGGAACGGTGCTTTTGGAATCTTTCTAAAAGCTTTGCGGGATACCGCCTCTGTTACCTTAACGGGTAATAGTGCTATCGTCGCATTGTCAGGCAATAGCCGGATAAATGTCGCGTAAATGTATCAGAATCAATCCATCGTTTGGGAAGATCTCAATGTGTCTGGGATGCTGAAAAACCGAAAGCTCAGTAGAGCTATTAGCTGGCAGGGTTGGCGGGAATTCAGGGTTTTGGTTAAGGCTAAATCTGAAAAGTTTGGTCGTCAGTTTAACGTCATCAATCGCTGGGAACCCACAAGTCAAATTGGTTCTGGCTGTGGGTTCCGATGGGGCCAGCTTGATCTCTCTGTCCGTTCAGTGCTTTGCATCAATTGCGGGGCCCAACAGGATAGAGATGAAAATGCAGCCCGAAATATAGAAATGGTCGGCATGGGGCATCGGCACGACCTTAAATGGACACAGAGGGAAGATAAGACTGGCTTGCAAGCACATCGAGCGCGAAGTGTCAAGAATCACCGTAGCTTCAGCCCGGTGAGTATGTCAACTAAAACCCAATTTTGAATTAGGTTGTTGACCTGTTCGGGTATTTCATCATGGGGACAGTGACCAGCATTTAAAAAATATTCCGTCAGTTGGGGGTAATATTCACGAAAGCGATCGCTTCTCGCGCGACAGTTCATCCAAGGATCTCCTTCTCCCCATAACATCAACAGTGGACAGCGAAGACGCGATAATAAAACATCTACCGGATCTCCCTGACGACTCTTAAACACCGATGCAAATACCTTAGCCGCGCCGGGAGTGCAGGAAGGACGATATATTTCCTCCACCAGGCGATCGGTAACAGCACTTTGATCCAAATAAACTTTTTGCAGAGTTTTCCGAATTACTGAACGTCGCCTAGTCCATTGGAAAACCAAAAAAGTCGTCCAGTCCTGAATTAGGAGTGATCGCATCATTCTCGAGGTCTTTTGTTTCCAGGTAGGCGGTTCTATCTTAGTCTGAGTATCCGAAAACGGACCCGCACTATTCAATAAAATCAACCCCGCCACCCCATCAGGATAATCCGCCGCCACGCACAGACTAGCATAACCCCCCAACGAATTACCCGCCAAAACCGTTGGCCGTCCGATCACCTCGGTCATAAAATCATGAAGCTGATCGCGCCACAACTGTCCAGTATATTCCCAATCAGGTTTAGCCGATCGCCCAAACCCTAACAAATCAATAGCCCACACATCAAACTCAGAACTTAATCCCTCAATATTCTTGCGCCAGTGGTCTGTCGATGCACCGAACCCATGCACCAACAATAAAGAGGGGCGTTGGTCAACCTTTGTCGTTGCCACATCCTCACCCGCTGAACCTTCTCTGACATAATAAATCAATTGATCGCGCCACTTCCAATAAGTCCCCTCATAGGAGTTCGAGTCAGTTACTAAAGTAGTTTGCATTTTACTTAAATTCGTTAATTTTATTGGATGTTATACAGCAAAGATTGATTAATAACCACTTATTGATTCTCTCCAGGTAATCCACGCCAAGGCTGGTATTCTTCCAAATCAATCTCATCAAGAGTTGGTCCCTCTGAAGGCTCAACCGTCATATTTGGATGTTGCACCACACAAGCCAGATGAGCCCCTTGTAAACCCCGTTTAATCCGTTCTGGAGTTTCTGCAAACAGCACAAATAGGGGGTAAATATTTTCAGCCTCTTGGGAATACAAATAACTATAATGATGAGGCATCACCCATTCATAGCCACTATCCAAGTAAACCTGAGTTAATCTCCACCGCCTCAGTAAATCCGAAAGATCTTCGTGGGGTTTATGAATAAAAATCAATATTTCCGAGCCGACTTTAACCTTCCATTCTGGATCGCACATCAACACCGCAATATCACAGGGAAGACAAACAGCTTGATTTGGGCTAATAGTAATATGATTATGCCCCGCATAGGAAACACCATTGCGTAACCTGACAATGGGTAGCGGCAGAGTGATCAAACTTTCTTCCGGGCGGCGCAGACTGGGAATCATTTCCCAATAAGGTCGATGCTGTTGCAAAAGATTAATCATTGTATTTGCATAGCTGTATTCAGACAGCAAAGTTTCATAATGGGATTGTTGAACTGGCATTTTTTAAAAACCTGGTAACATCTTTTCCGACCACAGGAGAAATTAATTTCCCCGGCGATTTGGTGTCGTAGCACTTATAAACTCTCAAACACCTTAAACATTGGCAGATACATCGACAGCAGTACAGAAGCCACAATACCCCCTACTACTACAATCATTAAAGGTTCTAGCGCACTGGTTAGAGATTTTACCGCCTCCTCAACTTCCGTTTCATAGAAAGCGCCTACTTTCATTAACATTTTATCAAGTTCCCCAGATTCTTCTCCGATCGCAATCATCTGAATCGCCAAACCTGGGAACACATTTTCTTCCTGTAAAGCCAGACTGATCAATCCCCCCTGTTGAATCTCATTTCTGGCGTACTCAATGGCATTAGCGATCGCCTGATTACCAGCTACATCTCGGACAATTTCCATAGAGTTCATAATCGGCACACCAGAACGAGTCAGACTACCAAAAATAATACAGAAACGCGCCACCGCCGACTTTTCCAGAATCGCACCAAATAGGGGCAGTTTCAAGTAAATCTTATCAAAAAATAACCGCCCAGAGTCAGTTTTATAAGCCACAGTATAGGCAAAATAAATACCAATCAATGAGCCAATTACTATAGCTTGGGGAATAGGCGGCCAAGTCGTACAAAAATCACTGATTTTCAGCATCATCACCGTAAACAGAGGTAACTCCACCCCAATTTGCTCAAAAATACCCGAAAAGGTAGGTAGCAAAAACGTAGCCATACCAAAAAACACAGCGATCGCAATAAACAATACTGTTTTTGGATAAGAAGTTGCCGACTTAATCTCACTCTGAGTTTTATGGTTTTTTTCCATCATCACCGCCAGACGTTCTAGGGTTTCATCCAAAACCCCCCCAGTTTCTCCTGCCGACACCATACTCACAAAAAGCTGGTCAAACACATCAGGAAACTTTCTCATTGACGATGATAATTCCTCCCCTTCTTCCACATCAGCACGCAGAGTATTAATAGCCCTTTTTAGCTTCGCATTTTCACACTGTTCTCCCAGCACACTTAAACAGCGAGCCATCGAGATACCTGCATTAAACATAGCCGCAAACTGACGGGCAAAGATCGCGAGATCTTTCACCGTAATCGATGCCATCGCTACATTCAGATCTTCCTCGAATTTCTTGAAGTCAAAGCCTTGTTTTCGAGAGTGGCTCTTGACCATCCTATTAGTTGTCATATCTCACCTCTATTTATATAGATATAATTGTCAGTCTCCCATAGCACACCAAGTTCGCAACTATAGCAACCCTAAAAAAGGTAGTGACCAACCCCACTTATATGAGAGACTACAAGCAGGGGGGGGTCTGAAAAACTCTCCTTTTTAAGGATGCTTACCTACCTAACTTGGTGGTATTATGCTTTCACCTTCTGACCCTTACCAGCCTTAGGCTGAGGACCAATGAGCCGTTCAAGTTCATCAGGCTTAGAGCTCTTACTCATAGCAGCCTCCCAAGTAGCCTTACCTTCTTGATAAAGTTTGGCCAAAGACATTTCCATCGTCTGCATTCCCAATTTAGCCCCCATTTGGATCTGGGAGTAAATTTGAGAAGTTTTTCCTTCCCGAATCAAGTTACCCATAGCCGGAGTATTAAGCATAATCTCCATAGCCGCACAACGACCGCCACCAATTCGCGGTACCAGGTTTTGACTACAAACCCCCACCAGAGAACCGGACATTTGCGCCCGCACCTGCGGTTGTTGAATAGGGGGGAATACATCCAGCATCCGGTCTACTGTTGCTGAAGCCGAGTTAGTGTGCAGAGTTCCAAAGACCAAGTGACCCGTTTCTGCGGCCGATATCGCCAGACCGATAGTTTCCAAGTCCCGCATTTCCCCCACCAGAATAATATCTGGGTCTTCACGCAAAGCCGCTTTGAGCGCATTAGCAAAACTCTTGGTATCCTCACCCTTTTGGCGTTGGTGAAACAGACTCTTGATATTAGGGAAAACATACTCAATGGGGTCTTCCACAGTCAGGATATGTTCTGAGCGTGTGCGGTTGATCAAGTCAAGTAAAGCGGCCATTGTGGTAGTTTTACCGGATCCTGTCTGTCCCGTCACCAGAACCATACCACGAGGTCTTTCGGTCAAATCCCGCAGGATTTGGGGAACCCCCAACTTATCAGCATTGGGAATTTGAGAAGCCAAAGCTCGCAGACAAGCAGCCCAGCAACCCCGTTCCCGGTAGACATTCACCCGGAACCGAGCCAGTCCCTTAACCCCATAGGCGCAGTCTAGTTCCCAGTTTTGCTCCAACTGCTTACGCTGCATATTATTGAGCATCTGGAAAATCAAAACCTGCACCTCTTCAGCAGAGAGAGTTTCTCCAAATTGGGGTTGTGGAGTCAGTTTCCCGCTGACGCGGTAAAAGATAGGCGCTCCTGCTTGAATGTGAATATCTGAGCCTCCTTGTTCAACCAAAGACTCGAGAACATCCTCAATCATCAAACCACGCATAGATAAACCTCCAATGGAATTTGAGTTTGTACCTTATCGATCGCTTGCGCGCGTCCCAACACACGGAAGGGGGAACATAGCCAGAATTTTTCTAAACTTTCATCCCACCTGATACATTTACGCGACATTTATCCGGCTATTCCCGGACAATGCAACGATAGCACTATTACCCGTTAAGGTAACAGAGGCGGTATCCCGCAAAGCTTTTAGAAAGATTCCAAAAGCACCGTTCCAGTCCCGTGGTAGAGTGAACCCGCACTCCGGACATCGGAACACTTTTGAGCCACCTAGCTGGGAATGGACATGACCACAGTGAGTACAGGTTTTGCTGGTGTATTCTTCGGTCACATCTACAACTGTTCAGTTATTTCCGCGCTTATGTCTCAGGGTTAGTTTGAATCGATAATGCGCCCATGTCAGCATGGCGCGGGCAGTCTTAGACCTGATTAGACGCTTCACCTTGGCAACCATATTGGAAGTCTCGAAGGGGGGCAAAAAATCAGGCTGTGTTATGGGATGGCCAGGGATGCGACCCAATCAACCAAGGGGTTGAAGTCCTCACCGGGTAGTCCCCACGCCCATTTCAGCTCGATTTCATACCCGAAGGTCTCGCACCATACTTGGTATTATACCGTATTGCCGTAAAATGTTAACCTAATTTGAGATTAAATCATGCTCCTTCTATTGTGAATGATTTTTTGTCCGGGTGGGTTCATAACGTGATCTCAAGTTCCCAGCCCAAGACTACTCAAAGGCTGTTTACATAGTAAACCGAGGAGTCAAACAATAGGGACAGTCCAACCATTCCGGCTTTAATTCCGCCGCACATCCTTTACAGGTCAAACCCTGCTTCCGTTTAGCCTTCAACTCCGATTCCAGAGCCGAATCTGTAAAGGTTACCCGTTCCACCTCCTCAAAAGTTGTATGGCCTTCACGCACCAACTGCAAACTGTAGGCTAAGAGAGTTTTCATCCCTTCCTCAACAGCAGCCTCCTTAATTTGTTCAGTGGGCGCTCCCTTAGTAATCAGAATTTGCATCCGCTCGGTTACTTTAAGGAATTCATAAACCCCAACCCGGCCCTTATAGCCTAGACCACCACATTTTTTACATAACTCGTCGCGATCGGCTAGTCCCCGGCGTTGATCTGCCGGAACAGTATTTGCCTTATAGAAAGTAATATCCACCTCCCCAGAAGCAGAAAGACCATAACGACCAAATTCTTGGGGAGTTGGGGTATAGGGTATACGACATTCAGTACATACCCGCCGCATCAAACGTTGAGCCAGGATACCCAACAGAGCGGCAGAGACCATGAAAGGTTCAACTCCCATCTCATCCAAACGAGCGATCGCCCCCGCCGCATCATTAGTGTGAAGAGTAGTTAAAACCAAGTGTCCCGTCAGAGCCGCTTCAATAGCAGTTTTCGCCGTTTCCAAGTCCCGCGTTTCCCCCACTAGCAAAACATCAGGGTCTTGTCGTAAGAATGCCCGCAGGATATTAGCAAAAGTCAAATCTTTTTCCCGAATCACCTGACATTGGGTAATACCAGGTAGAGCATACTCAATCGGGTCTTCCGCCGTACTAATATTAATACCCGGATCATTGCGCTCTGCCAAAACCGAATACAAGGATGTAGATTTACCAGAACCCGTAGGTCCTGTTACCAAAATCAACCCAAAAGGACGACTAGCAGTTTCTCGGACCATTTCCAAAGTTTCCTGGTCAGAGATCAACTTATCCAAACCCAATTGAGTCGAAGAACTATCAAGAATCCGCAGAACAATCTTTTCCCCATAGCGACTCGGCAGGCTATTGACCCGAAAATCCACCGTCCGGCCCTGATAAATCCGACGAATCCGGCCATCCTGAGCTTGGCGACGTTCAGCGATATCAAGATCGGCAATAATTTTAAAGCGGGAGGTAATAGCAGAAATCACCTTTTTCGGGAAACTAAAATATTCCTGCAAAACCCCATCTTTACGCATCCGAATCCGCATATCATGCTCTTGGGGTTCCACATGGATATCAGAAACACCCTCGGACAGAGCTCTCGCCAGAATCACATTCACAGCCTTAATAACTGGTGCAGTTTCCGCCTCTTGGAGCTGTGCATCGAGGTTCATGTCTCCCATGTCCTCAGAGGCTTCTACCAGTTCTACATCCTCAAACTCACCCTCGCCAAACTGGAGTTTTCTCTCTTCCTCCCGAGCCGCTTCTACTTGCTTGCGCTTAACTTCCTCCTCACCGTAGGCTGTAATCAGTTTGTCATAATCTTCTTGAGTAATAACCCGCCGCTGTAGTTTCCATCCTACCGGACGCAGGATTTGGTTTCTCAACTCATCCAAAGCACTCAGGTTATCTGGGTCAACCATTGCCATCATCACGCTAGGAGTTGGCTCCGACTCGATGATTTTCCAAGGCACAAAACGATGTCGTTTGCAGGTCTCAATAGAAGTTTCCAGCTTTTTGATGATTTCTTCTAGTTCAGCCACCGAAATCTGATCTATTTCTAGGTCAAAGGCCTCAACCCCATAGACAATTTTTAACTCAAATAGCTGTTGTTTTTTATAGTGACGGGCTAATTCCGGGGGTAGAGGCTGACCGGTAATGGATTCGAGAACTTCGGTGAGAGGTTTTCCGCCACGAGAGTCCTGAATAGCCTGCTGTAGTCGCTCAGGGTCAATATATCCTGACTGAATAAGTTTATTACCAAAGGGAGTTGCACTTTGAGCAACAAGAGCAGTTCGCCGGGGGGATGATGTATTGGTCATAGCTGGAGTCAGGTCCTTATGTCTAGGCTTCCCCAAAAAGTTGGGAAAGTTTCTTGGGTGAGTATGGAAGTCTCACTGTTAATTTACAGTTTAACCGCTGGTGCTATATCCACAACTAGGGACTGAGGACATTAGCCCTATTTACCTGGTGCTAAAGCTCAACTTGCCAACGGGTGAATATGTTTTCCTGTCGCCGTGGGTGATAGGTTTATTTTGACACTTCTCGCCCTAAAGGGTCGAGGATTCTTCGTTCATAGACTTAACTTGCTCTAGCAGGATTACTCAAACCAGAGTAGAGGTCAAATCTCCCCAAGGGTTTGGATTTATTATCCAAGTTCCCACCTGCCCCGTGGTACTCAAGACAATTTCTTTGGTAAGGTAACCGATCGCCGGGTAATTGTGATTATATGCAGCCGAGGGCATGAAAGTGTTACTATGGGATGATTTTAGGTATTTGAAGCCTATTGGATGCCTGAACGAATCGCGCCTGTAGTATTAAAATGGATCAAGATCACGAAAGCACGTTAACGGAGAGCGGAGTTTTCCCTAGGCTGTAGGCTCAGGGATGCCGTCGCTCAATTTTCTATTATGGACGATAACAAGCAGGAAGACATGGTTCCTAATTCGACAAGTGACAAAATAGATGAGACTACAGAACCTGTAGCATCAGATCCTGGGTCTGTTGATCCTGAACAGATTGACCAACAAACGGATACTGAATCTGATTTAACATTGGAGCAAGCAACGATCGCTGATGATGGTGAGGAAGCGAAGGACGCGGAAATGAGTTCCGATCCGATTTATATTGCCAATGAACAGCTTAATGAGCAGTTGCAGACCATAGCTCAAGCGCGAGAGTCCCTTCAGACTCAACTGATGGATATGACCAGTCAATATCAGCGACTGGCTGCTGATTTTGAGAACTTCCGTAAGCGCACACAGAAGGAAAAAGAAGACCTCGAACTCAATATCAAGTGTTCCACGATCGCGCAGCTTTTGCCAGTGATCGATAACTTTGAGCGAGCCAGAGCCCATATTAAACCCCAAAATGATGGTGAAATGAACATTCACAAAAGCTATCAGGGGGTTTATAAACAGATGGTGGAGTGTCTCAAACAAATTGGAGTATCCCCCATGCGCCCAGAGGGTGAACAGTTTGATCCTAATCTCCATGAGGCGGTGATGCGCCAACCGACGAGTGAGTATCCAGAGGGAACAGTGATTGAAGAACTGATGCGGGGGTATATACTAGGCGATCGCGTCTTACGTCATGCCATGGTGAAAGTAGCTACAGAACCAGAACTCTCAGATACCACAGAGGAGCCACCAGCAGAAGGTTCTGAGGATTAATCGCCTAAATAGGACTCAATGGGCGCAACTACTGCGCCCTAAGTGTTATACAGCCAGGGAAAGGGGGGTAGACTTATGTAGTAAGTGGGTCTAGCTTCTAGGCTCTTATGTTAGAACGGGGATGGCTCTACCATTCATTGCACAAATTTATCGATGAGGAGCTATGGGAAAGGTCATTGGCATCGACTTAGGTACGACTAATAGTTGTGTGGCGGTTCTGGAGGGGGGTAAACCTGTAGTTATTTCCAGTTCAGAAGGGGGACGGACTACACCCAGTATTGTGGGTTTTGGTAAATATGGCGATCGCTTAATTGGTCAGCTTGGTAAACGACAAGCGGTGACTAATGCTGAGAATACCATATTTAGTATTAAGCGATTTATTGGCAGACGCTGGGAAGATACGGAAGTGGAGCGATCGCGAGTTCCCTATAAGTGCGTCTCTGGTAAAGATAATACAGTAGATGTCAAAATTCGTGATCAGGTCTACACGCCGCAAGAAATATCGGCGATGGTGTTGCAAAAACTCAAAGAAGATGCCGAAGCCTATTTAGGGGAAACTGTTGATCAAGCGGTGATTACGGTTCCGGCTTACTTCACAGATGCTCAACGCCAGGCCACCAAGGATGCGGGGACTATTGCGGGTTTAAATGTGTTGCGTATCATCAACGAACCCACAGCAGCAGCCCTATCTTATGGTTTGGATAAACAAGACCAAGACCAAACCATTCTGGTTTTTGACCTAGGGGGAGGCACTTTTGATGTATCTATCCTCCAGTTGGGAGATGGAATTTACGAGGTAAGATCCACATCTGGGAATAACCACCTGGGAGGGGATGACTTTGATAACTGTCTGGTGATGTGGATGGTAGAAACCTTTAAAAAACAAGAAGGGATTGATCTAACATCGGACAAAATGGCTCTGCAACGGATGCGCGAAGCAGCGGAAAAAGCGAAGATCGAACTTTCTAATCGCACCAAAACCTCGATTAACTTGCCATTCATCAGTGCTGATGACTCAGGACCAAAGCACCTAGAACTAGAACTGAGTCGCTCGGAATTTGAAACTTTAGTGGGAGACCTGGTAAAAAGTACCCTCGAACCAGTAACCCAAGCCCTCAAAGATGCCAGTTTAGAACCCCAGGATATTGATAAAATCATTTTGGTGGGAGGTTCAACCAGAATTCCCGCAGTACAGCAAGCAATTAGTAAACATTTTGGCGATCGCAGTCCCGATCGCTCTGTTAACCCCGATGAAGCGGTAGCCCTAGGAGCAGCAATCCAAGCCGGGATTTTGGGAGGAGAAGTCAAAGACCTACTGCTTTTGGATGTCACCCCTTTGTCCCTGGGTTTAGAAACCCTAGGGGAAGTGTTCACCAAAATCATCGAACGCAATACTACCATTCCCACCAGTCGTTCCCAAATGTTCTCCACCGCCACCGACGGACAAACCTCTGTGGAAATTCATGTGCTGCAAGGGGAACGAGCCATGGTTAAAGATAACAAAAGCCTGGGTAAGTTCCTACTGACTGGCATTCCTCCCGCTAAACGGGGTGTGCCACAAATTGAGGTATCTTTTGATATTGATGCTAATGGGATATTGAAAGTATCTGCTATAGATCGTGGCACAGGCCGAGAGCAAAGTATTCAAATCACCAATACCGGAGGACTGAGCGAGACGGAAATTGAGCGAATGCGACAGGAGGCAGAGCTTTACGCCGAGGAAGACGAAGCCCACAGACTGATTGCCGAGTTGAAAAATCAATCCCAGACCCTGTTCTATAATTGTAAGGTGACATTAAAGAACAATGCCAAAGCAATTAGTAATGAACTTAAAGAGCGAACCCGAACCGAAGCAGCCGCTTTAAAGAAAGCAGTTAACGACCCCAAAATCTCTTTAGGGGATATGCAACGACAAGTTGAGAGTTTCCAAAATTTGCTCTATGAGCTAGGTTCTGCGGTTTATGCAGCACATGAGCAGGGAGATAGGGGGAATGGGTCAGCGACTGAAGAACCCCAGATGCTAGACTCAGAAGAAGATGAAAGCACAGACTCTGACATGGACTCTGAAATCGGCAATAGTGACGAGACAGAATCTAAAGAATTAGAGGGCTCTGAGAGCCAAAGTCTGGGTGGTTCATAGAGATAAGTTGACCGCTAACGGTTAAATGGTCCCATTAAAGGTTGGGATGTGGGATGATGTAAAATAGGGGTTTCCCTAAACGGTGGGGTTGGTAGTTTATGCTTAATCCAACCCCTAGTTAAGGAAAGACCTAACTCTAGGTTTGTTCTGTAGTTTTAGTAATTAATTTTTAGAAAAAAGCTTTATGGCAGGCGATTACTATGATGTCCTCGGTGTCTCCCGCGACGCAGACAAGGAAGAAATTAAACGAGCTTACCGTCGTCTGGCTCGTAAATATCACCCGGATGTAAATAAGGAGCCGGGGGCTGAAGAAAGGTTTAAGGAAATCAACCGCGCCTATGAGGTGCTTTCGGAACCGGAAATCCGCGCCCGTTATGATCGCTTTGGGGAAGCTGGGGTATCTGGTGCTGGTGCAGGGGGCTATGGTCAGGACTTTGGCGATAGTTTTGCTGATATCTTTGAAAGTTTTTTCAGTGGTTTTGGTGGGGGTATGGGCGGCCCTACGGCAGCCAGACGACGCACGGGACCTACGCGAGGGGATGACCTGCGCTTAGATTTGCGCTTGGAGTTTAAAGAGGCTATTTTTGGCGGGGAAAAGGAAATCCGTATCCGTCACTTAGAAACCTGTGAGACTTGTAATGGGACGGGGGCGAAGCCGGGAACTTCTCCTAAAACTTGTTCTACCTGTGGGGGTAGTGGTCAAGTGCGGCGGGCGACTCGTACTCCCTTTGGTAGCTTTACTCAGGTTTCGGTTTGTCCTACCTGTAATGGTACTGGACAGATGATTGAGGAAAAATGCGTCAGTTGTGGTGGAGAAGGCCTGAAAGAGGTAACTAAAAAGCTGAAAATTACAATTCCGGCTGGGGTAGATAATGGCACGCGGTTGCGGGTATCTAATGAGGGAGATTCGGGAAAACGAGGTGGCCCGGCGGGGGATTTGTATGTATTTCTGTCGGTGGACTCGACACCGAATTTTAAACGTGATGGTATTAATATCCTGTCGGAGGTGAAAATCTCTTACCTGCAAGCGATTTTAGGCTGTACTTTGGAGGTGGAAACGGTTCAGGGTACGACTTCTTTAACTATTCCGGCGGGGACACAACCGAATACGGTGCTAACTCTGGAAAATCAGGGTGTCCCTCGTTTGGGAAATCCGGTGAGTCGGGGAGATCACTTGATTACAATTTTGATTGATATTCCTACCCGGATTACTAATGAGGAGCGAGAACTTTTGGAACAGTTGGCCCAAATTAAGGGAGAACGTACCGGAAAAGGAGGCCTGGAAGGGTTCCTTGGTAATTTGTTCCAAAAGTAAAACATTCGATTGATGGCTTGGATTGATTGTTCCTTTTGTGTGAAGAGTCTATGACTGGTTCAGATACTTATTCGGCTGATGCTAAACTTGATTTGCGCGGCACCCCCTGTCCGATTAATTTTGTGCGGACTAAGTTGCGTCTGCAACAAATGACACCGGGGACTTTGCTGGAGGTGTGGTTAGATGGCGGCGAACCTATTGAACAGGTTCCTGATAGCTTGGTGATGGAAGGATATGCTATTGAGGAGGTTTGCGATCGCGGAGAGTTTTTTGCGATTATGGTTCGTTGTCCGCCTGTGAAGAGTTTATGACGGCTGATCGCATAATGGGAACGGTAGTTGCTGGTCAGGCTAATTTTTATCAGGTTTGTCTGAGTCCTGACCAGTCTCCGTCTGGGAATGGGGCCGGGGGGGAAGCTAAACGGATGACTTTGCTTTGTACCTGTCGCGCTCGTTTAAAGAAAATTGGTCAGAAGGTGATGGTGGGCGATCGCGTGGTGGTCTCCTGTCCAGACTGGCAGGGGGGTAGAGGGGTGATTTCTGAGATTTTACCCCGTAAAACTGAGCTGGCGCGCCCTAGTATTGCTAATGCAGACCATTTATTATTGGTGTTTGCAGTGGCTGAACCCGACCCAGATCCGGTGACTCTCAGCCGCTTTCTACTCAAGGCGGAGTCTACTGGGTTGGAGGTGAGTTTGTGCTTTAATAAGTGCGATTTACTGCCCCCTGATAGCCTCCGACAATGGTACGATCGCATGAGAGGCTGGGGATATGACCCTTTGATGATTAGTGTCTATCATGGGGTTGAATATCGCTTTGAGGGCGATCGCATGGAAACTTCGCCGACTCTGAATTTATCATCAAATTCGGCTGGGTTGGACAAACCCGGTTTCGGGGAAAGTTCGCCTTCCCTCACTAGAGATGGTGATAGAAACCAGGTTTCTGGCACTGCTAATTCTCTGCTGGATCGCTTGCGCCTGAAAACTACGGCTATCTCTGGTCCGTCTGGTGTGGGGAAGTCTAGTTTGATTAATAAACTGATTCCTAATAGTCATTTGCGGGTGGGGGAAGTGTCGGGAAAATTGGGGCGAGGACGGCATACTACCCGCCATGTGGAATTGTTTGAATTACATAACGGGGGTTTCCTGGCTGATACTCCGGGGTTTAATCAACCGGAATTGCAATGCGACCCTCACCAGTTGGGTAATTATTTCCCGGAAATTCGCGATCGCTTAACTAAGGGTAAGTGTCAATTTGATGATTGTTTGCACCGCGAAGAACCATCATGTGTGGTGCGTGGAGACTGGGAAAGATACCCCCAATATCTCCATTTTCTTGAGGAGGCGATCGAGGCTTGGGAAACGTCTCAACATCAACCACTAGAGGAGGATCGCCTCAAATCTAAAAGTAAATCTGGAGGGGGAAAACAATATGAACCTAAATTGCAGTCTAAAAAATATCGCCGATCTTCCCGTCGCTTAGAACACCAAAATTTACAACAACTTTGTGAAGATTTGGATGAGGTCTAAAACAACTTATCTATTAAATGGAGTAGCCGAGCCATGTCAGATTCTCCAACTACTACAGGCGCAATAACCACCGGATTAGTGATTGGTTTATTGTTTATGGGGGGCTTTTTTTGGGTAGGCTATTCGCTGCCATTTAGTCTGCTGTGTAGCTTTTTGGGTGGTGTATCTGCTTATCAATTAATAACTTGGTGGCATATAGACTCTCTGCCAAAGATTGAGGAGTCTAATTCCTCGAACCCAGAAGTTGGCAAGGTGTACAAGTCGATTCATAAATTTTTGTTTAAATCTCAGTATAATAAACAATCAAAAAAACTTGCCCATGAGCCAGTTTCTAAAGGTCCTGTGTCTCTGATGGGATGGGTTTTAAAAGAACATTCCAAACGCAATACAGATAATTAATCATCAGGAGAAACCGGGTTTTGGGGTTGCTATGGCAGGAAAAACCCGGTTTTAATAATTCATCATGTACCCTCCCAGCGGAGGTATTTAGACGGGAATAGTTGGATTGATTTTTTGTTGGTTAGGTTGGGTTTGTGAAGTTGGTAATAATTCGGGGTTAACTATTGATAATTGTACGGCACAGGCTTTTAATTCTGGTTGTTTAGACTCAGGACAACATTCAGGGTGAGTCATGGCGTTGGCTTCGGTATTATCTCCCCATAAAGCGCCCCAGTGCATGGGTACAAATACAGTTCCCGGTGCGATCGCTTTAGTAATTTGAGCGGGAAAATAAGCCTTTCCACGGCGCGATCGCACTTGCACTAAATTGCCGGATTCAATGCCTAATTTCTGGGCATCTTTGGGGTGAATTTCCATAAAAGGAGTGGGGTGCATTTTGCGGATTTTCTCAATTCTCCCGGTTCGTGTTTGAGTGTGCCAATGGCCGTATAATCTCCCCGTTGTCAACACTAAAGGATAATCTGGATCTGGGGGTTCAGCTAATCCTTTGGAGTAATAAGCCGCAAATTGTGCGCGACCGTCAGGGGTATTAAATCGTAAATCAGTATATAAACGTTTAGGGGTGCGATTAATTTCGGTTTCCGTCTCAGGACAAGGCCATTGAATAGGACCAGAAACCATTAAACGATGATGACTCAACCCAGATAAATCGCAGGGACGGTTACGAGTTAAGCGGACAAATTCTTGGTAAACTTGAGCGGAATTAGCGAAATTAAATGGTTTTGGAAAACCTAACCTCCGCCCTACTTCGGCGAAAATTTCCCAGTCGGCTTTAGCTTCTCCTAGGGGTTGACGAAAAGCCTGACATAAAGTGACGACCCGTTCAGAATTAGTCATAGTCCCGGTTTTTTCTCCCCACTGGGCGGCGGGTAGTAAAATATGGGCATATTCAGCGGTTTCTGTAGGATAATAAGCGTCCTGATAAATGGTAAAAGGCGATCGCATTAAAGCCGCTTTAGTCCTTTCTAAATCCGGCATACTGACTGCTGGATTAGTCGCCGCCACCCATAATAACCCCACTTTACCAGTTTCTAATCCGGTAATCATTTCCCAAGCATTCAAACCCACTTGGTCAGAAATCTGACCGGGTTCTAGTTCCCAAAATTGCTCAACCTCTCTCCGGTGTTGGGGATTTGTGACAACTCGATAACCGGGTAAAATATGGGCAAGTCCTCCCGCTTCTCTACCTCCCATAGCATTAGGTTGACCTGTTAAAGAAAAAGGACCCGCCCCAGGTTTACCAATATTTCCAGTCATCAAATGAAGGTTAATCAGAGTCCGCACTTTCGCAGTCCCTTCGGAAGACTGATTTATCCCCATTGACCACATAGATAAAACTCGTTGAGACTCACCCCACCACCTAGCAGCTTGTTCAATATCATCCAGACGAATACCACAGGTTCTGGCTACTAATTCCGGGGGATAAGATTGGATTACCTGCATATAATCAGGGAATCCTTTGGTACATTCATCAATAAATAAAGAATCTATAAAACCCCAACGCATTAAGAGGTTTGCTATACCATTAAGTAGGTCAATATCGGTTCCGGGACGGATGGCTAAATGTAGGTCTGCGGCTTCAGCGGTTTGGGTGCGGCGAGGGTCCACCACAATCATTTTGACTTGGCGATTTTTCTTATGGTGAACCCGCAAACGATTAAAAACTATGGGGTGACATTCAGCGGTATTAGTGCCAATTAAAAAGGCACAGTCGGTTTTTTCTAGGTCGTCATAACAACAGGGGGGACCGTCTGAACCGAAACTTTTGATATAACCGGAGACGGCTGAAGACATACACAGGCGGGAATTGGCATCAAAATTATTGGTTCCCAAACAGCCTTTAATTAGCTTTTGGGCGATGTAATAGTCTTCGGTTTGGAATTGACCTGAACCATACATACAGATAGCATCAGCCCCCATGGTGTGGCGGACGGTTTGAATGCGGTTGACAATAAGGTTATAGGCTTCATCCCAGGTGGCGCGACGAAAAGGTTGATCGAGGGTCTCTCGGATCATGGGATATTTCAGGCGGTTTTTGTCTATGGCTTCGGCAATTGTTGCGCCTTTGACGCAAACTTTACCGAGGCTGGAGGGGTGAGTGCGATCGCCTCTAACTTGCCAAATTGGATTTCCTTGGGAGTCTCTATTTGTCGCTTTTCCGGGTTGTGCGGGGGGTAAAACTTCTAAGCCGCAACCAACACCGCAGTAAGGACAAAGAGTTTTTGTTAATTCAGTCATTTTAGATTAATGGGTGGTAATTGTGGCAGTTTTGATTATAGTATATCAGTCACCTATTTGCTGGCAATTGGGGGGAGTTGACTGTGATTAATTATCTGCTAAAATCAGCCAATTAATTAATCAATCCACCCCAACCGGAAGTTAATCACCGTAACCACGGAGGATAGTCATCTAGGAAGGATAGGGAATTATTGTCGGTTCAGGGGCGAGTAGCTAATTTGATGCTAGTTAATAACCCGCCCCTATTTAGGAGTTATTTGGCGACAGGGATAATGTCTTCGTTGGCTTGTAATTCTTCTTGATGATGGTCAGCAAAAGACCCTTGAGGTTCCTTGAGGAAAAACCAACAGAGGAAAGCGACAATCATGCTAGTTACTCCTAACATCTCGAAGAAAATTCGGTTGCCGATATCACCTTCTGGAAATAGGCTAAATAGTGTTAGATAAACGACTGCACCCACATTTCCATAAGCCCCAACATTTCCGGCAATTTGTCCAGTAACACGGCGTTTAATGAGGGGAACGATCGCAAAAGATGAACCTTCCCCAGCTTGTACAAAGAATGAACAAGTCATGGTTAAAAGTACCGCCAAAGGTAGCCACCAACCACCATTAACTCGACCCATAATTAAATAAGCAAATGCCATTCCCGCAGTCAGAACCGCCATGGTATTTTTACGGCTACCTAATTTATCAGAAATTAGACCTCCACCGGGGCGAGACATTAGGTTCATGAAAGCATAACTAGCAGCTATCATTCCAGCGGCTGGTTTACTGAGTCCAAAAGTATTCTCAAAGAAAGCGGGAAGCATTGACACCACAGCTAATTCTGAGCCGAAGTTGACAAAATAGGTCAATTCCAAAATAGCAACTTGGGAAAAATTGTAACGGTCTGCGGGGGGATAGTGTTTGTGACCAAGGATTAGTTCTTTATTCGCTTCCCAGCAGTTATAACCTTGGAAAAGGTATAAACCGAATAAGGCTACCCAAACGATATAAAGTTGCGGTAAGGTCAAGAAACCTACTTTACTTAAACGCCAAGCTAGGATAGCCAAAACACCAACTAGGGGAATATTCATGAGCATCAAAAACCAGAAGTCTTTGGGGGTGGTCACTTCTAAACCTCTGGCGCGTTTGGGTTTTTGATAGACTTTTCCTGGGGGGGTATCTTGGACGTTAAAGAAGTAGAAAGCACCATAAGCAGCGGCGATAATTCCTGTTAATGCTACGGCTACTCGCCAGTTAATTACCCCCCCAGAACCGAAGGTTAAAATTGCTGCTAGAGTGGGTAAGCTAAAGGCAGCGGCGGCGGAACCAAAATTACCCCAACCGCCATAAATTCCCTCGGCTAAACCGATTTCTTTGGGGGGGAACCATTCGGCTACCATGCGGATACCAATTACAAATCCTGCACCCACTATGCTGAGGGCTAAACGGGAAATTACTAATTGATTAAAGTTTTGGGCTAAGGCAAATGCTGTACAGGGAATTGCTGCATAAATTAGCAGTAATGAGTAGGTGATTCTAGGACCGTATTTGTCTAGCAGCATCCCAATAATAATCCGGGCGGGAACTGTGAGGGCAACATTACAAATAGCGAGGGTACGAATTTGACTTATTTCTAAGCCCATATCGTCTTGAATAGCTGTGGCTAAAGGTGCAAAGTTGAACCAGACGACAAAGGAAAGAAAGAAGGCAAACCAGGTTAGGTGTAGGATTTTGTATCGGCCTTTTAAAGACCATAATTCGGTTAGCATTTTGATTAAATGGTGGGGTAAAACAACGGTGGAAATTGGCGGGGGTCAGGACTTGATGAATTGGTATAATTACTCAATCATCAAGGCAGGTAAGGGAATACTATTGGGCAACCCAAGGGTTGACTTGTAAAGTGCCACTGGGAGTCATGACTACGAGAAATTCAGCCTGGGGTTGGTTTTCGGTGGTGGCTTGACTTAATTGGAGAATGGGAGTCTGATTAAGATATTTGGCGGCGGCGAGGTTGATGGTTTTGTATTGGGCGATCGCACCTGTTTGATTGACTGAGACCTGATACACTAGGTTCTCGGTAAAGGTAGGGTACTGTTGCCAGTTTTGGTCAATTTGGGTGTATAATTGGGTGGTTAAATCAGCGATCGCATTCGGATCGGTGATGGGGGTTACGGTGGCCTCTAGTGTTGGGGTTTCTACGGTTTCTGGGACAATTTCGACAGCAGTTACAATGGTTTCGGCTTGGGGTTGCTGTTGTGCGTAGTGGTTGGATAGTAGTTGCTGCCAACTGTTAAGATAAAATCCTGAAAAGGCAATTAAGCCAATGACTGACACGATTTTCAGACCGACGGAAGAGGTTAACGAGTTGGGGGTAGTTTGAATGGATGTCATGGAGATTTTCTGATAGTAAAGTTGACTAGCACCGGACTACATTTCCCTAGCTTTATGAGCGATCGCCTCTTTATTTAATCATAACTTTTATGGATTGGGCTATATCAAAAATGAGGATAAGTACATCAAAACTAGCCCTAAGTTTATGATAATTGCATAAACAACAACCTAAATATGGGTGATTAGGGAATGATAACCGGAAATTAAACTACTCCTAAAGCTGCCGAAAATTTGAGCGATGACTTTAAGAATTAATCAGTAGGTTAAAGCTGAAAAATCAGTTAAAGTGTAGCTAATATTACAAAATCCTAAGTTTGATGAACTTTTTGCATATTAACAATGTTATTTTTGCATGATGGGGTAAATTGTAGTCATGATTAGTATTCCCAAAAGCGATCGCTACTGGCTAAAAAATGCCCATATTCCCTACTGTTTACTGGAAGTAAGCCAACCGGACTGGTTAAGCCAACAGACGCGGGAGGGGCTAATATTAATCGATGTGGAAATTACATCGGGGAAAATTAGCCAACTGCGACCCGCTGGAAATACAGACACGGCTGATATCCCCTGGGTAGACCTGCGGGGGGGACAGGTTTGGCCCTGTTTTGTGGACTTACACACCCATTTAGATAAGGGCCATATTTGGCAGCGATCGCCTAATCCCGACGGGACTTTTACCGGGGCGCTAAATACTGCTATTTCCGATAGTGAAAAATACTGGACCCCTGAAGATATCTATCAGCGGATGGAATTTGGTTTAAAATGTAGTTATGCCCATGGGACTCAGGCTATCCGCACCCATTTAGACTCAGCCGGAAAACTCACAGAAATTAGCTGGGAAGTATTGAACAGTCTGCGGGAAAAATGGTGCGATCGACTATTTTTGCAAGCTGTATCCCTGGTATCTCTGGATTATTACTTAACCCCCCAAGGAGAAAAACTAGCCGATAGAGTAGCAGAAATGGGCGGCATTTTAGGGGGTGTCGCTTATATTAACCGTGACCTTGATCAACAAATGGAGCGAGTATTTGACCTAGCCAAAGACCGGAATTTATCCTTAGATTTCCATGTCGATGAAAATGGCGATCCTGATTCTAATACCCTATATAAAATCGCCGAATATGCGGTTAAATCTCAATTTGAGAATCCCATAATTTGCGGACATTGTTGCAGTTTATCCGTCCAGAGTCCCGAAGTGATTAACCAGACCATTAATCTGCTTAAATCATCTAATATAGGGATTGTCAGCTTGCCCATGTGCAATTTATATCTGCAAGATAGACAATATTCTAACCATTCAAATACACCCAAAACCCCAAAATGGCGAGGGGTCACACTTCTGCATGAATTAAAACAAGCCGGAATCCCCGTAACAGTCGCGAGTGATAACTGTCGTGATCCCTTTTATGCTTTTGGAGATCATGACGTTTTAGAAGTCTTCAAAATGTCAGTCAGAATCGGCCATTTAGATCATCCATCAGGTGACTGGCCCCAAATCGTCACCAAAACCGCCGCCGATCTAATGGGATTATCAAATCTAGGAAGGCTGAAGGTAGGCATTTCCGCCAATCTCATCGCTTTTAAAGGCAGAAATTTCAGTGAATTACTATCGCGATCGCAGCATGATCGGGTTATCATCAGAAACGGTGCATCAGTATCAGCTTCTATCCCCGACTATTCTGAGTTAGACGACTTAATAACTAGCCACTTCACAGAATAGCCGTTACCATGAGGAAGAAACCCTCAGCCTTCAAGTCATTGTCAACTGTATATTCCATGTTTCATCTGTCAGTGTCTTGACTCTCACCTATGACTCAGCCATCATTTCCAGCTAATATAACTAATGCTGTCAAATCTCCCCAGGCGACAACCCTGATGAGTTGGGGGTTAATGTCCCTATTGATATGGCATAGCAGCACACCTATCAGCCTAGCGCAAACTCAACCTTCTATCCCCATCCCCACTATTACCCCCGCCTCAATTCGTGTTCCTGATGCCTATACCCTCGGTCCAGGAGATTTGCTAAGGGTAGATATTCTCGATGTTCCTGAGTACAGTGGCGAATACCTGATTTTGACTGATGGGACACTCAATCTGCCTCTAATCGGTCAAATTACCGTAGCTGGTTTATCAGTTTCTCAACTGACCGAGAAAATTTCCGCCGCCTATACTCCCTTTGTACAACAACCATTCCCCAGCGTGAGAATTATTACACCCCGTCCCATTAGCATTGCCGTTGGGGGGGAAGTACAAAGACCGGGAACATACATTCTCCCCCTTTCCACATCTAACACCGTTGAGCGACAATTTCAGTTCTATACAGTAACTCAGCTTCTCCAGCAGGCGGGTGGGATTACTCAATCAGCAGATATTACTCAGGTTAAGGTGCAGCGACAAGAACCCACCAGGCTAAATATTGTCGTCAACCTCAAGGAATTGTTGGAAAATGGAGATTTAAGTCAAGATCTGGTTTTGCGCGATCGCGATACAATTGTAGTACCCACCGCCGAAAGTCTTGATCCTGTCGCTATTCGACAGATTAATTCCGCTAATTTTGCCCCCGAGGAAGTCCCCCCTTTTCAAGTAGTTATCGTCGGGGAGGTATTTAATCCGGGAACCCATATTATGGGGGAAGGAATGGCGAATTTGCCGGAATTACCGACTATTACTCAAGCTATTCAAAGGGCGGGAGGTATTAAGCCTCAAGCTAACCTGCGTCGCATTCAATTACAAAGACTGACTCAGGCGGGTGAATTAAAGACTATAACTGTTGATTTGTGGCAATTACTGACCACTGGTGATGCTACTCAGGATATTAGTTTACAGCCGGGAGATTCTATTATAATTCCTACCGCTAGTGCCGTGCCTCCCGATGAGATTATTTCCCTCGCCAGTGCTAGTTTTTCACCCAGAACTATGATGGTTAATGTGGTGGGAGAAGTGACACAACCAGGGGCGCTGCAAGTACCGATTAATACAACCCTTAATCAAGCCATCTTAGTGGCGGGGGGGTTTAATCAGCGGCGGGCGAATACTGGCTCCGTGCAACTGCTGCGTTTGCATCCTGATGGTACCGTTTCCCGTCGTCAAATTTATATTGATTTTCAAGCCGGACTAAATGCACCAAATAATCCCGTTTTACAACGAGATGATGTGGTCGTCGTGAACCGTTCAACTTTAACTGAGGCTGCTGATACTTTTGAAGAGGTTTTAAGACCTGTGGGTGGTCTGATTGGTGTATCGGCTTTACTCAATATAATTCATGTTTTAACAGAGGATAGAGATAATAATAATTAAATTTATCAGATGGTGGTTTTGTATATAATAGGGAATGGTTATGGATTTTAGTAATATTGAACACCGAGAATCGATTGATTTGGATTTGGGTAGATATTTACAAACATTGAAACGCCGATGGTTTTGGCTGCTGGGGGTTTTTGTGCTGAGTGTATCTGGGGCTGTATATGCTACCCAATTTTTGACCCCAACTTATGAAAACTCTGGCAAAATTTTATTTAAGGTAGACCGTACTTCTTCTTTAGCTGGTATTGGTGAAGGGTTAGGGGAACTGAAAGCACTATTGGCGGATCAGACTCCTTTGAGTACCCAGATAGAATTAATGTATTCTAATCCTCTGTTAGAAACAGTGATTGAGCGCTTGAATTTAACTAATGAGGATGGTGAACCCGTGGCTCCAGAGGATATTAGACGCAATTTAGATATGAGAATTATCGGCGGCACGGATATTGTTCTGTTAACCTATCAAAGCCGAAATCCCCAAGAAGTTGCTGATGTTATTAATACCGTGATGGAGGTTTATATTGAGGCTAATGTGTCTAGCATTCGACAAGACGCTTCCGGCGCGAAAGAGTTTATTCAGGAACAGCTACCTAGGGTACAAAAGGAGTTGTTTCTGGCGGAAAAATCTATTCAAGATTTTAAGGAAAGAAATGAGATAGTAGACCTGGGAACGGAGTTTGCTATATCCGTACAAGAAATGGCGCAGTTAAATCGCAATATTACTACTTTAGAAGCTGAATTAAATGCGGTGCAATCTTTGGTTAATTCCTTGGGAAATCAAGTGGGTTTGAACTTGGAAGAAGCTATAGCCGTAAATACTTTAAGTCAGTCTCCGGTGGTGCGAGCAGCTTTACAAGAATTGGAGAATGTGGAGGGGGAATTAGCCCAGGAACAAAGACGTTTTCGAGATGAAAATCCCCGGATTATTTCTTTAAAGGGAAAGCGAGATAATCTGGAGAATTTGTTACAAAGAGAAATTCAAGTGTATTTGGGTAGTAGCAGACCCTTTTCTCGCGGGTTGCTCAGGGTTATGGATGTCAAAAATAACAAGATTGAAGAGTTTGTTAATGCGGAAATTCGGCGGCTGGATTTGACTAAGCAGCTTGACTCTCTCTATGAGGCGCGTGATGGTTTGGAAAGGAGAGCTAGGATCTTGCCACAATTAGAACAACAACAGCAGGAACTTGAGCGCAAAGCTGAGGTGGCTCGTCTGACTTATCGGACTTTACTACAAAATCTTGAGGAAGCACAAGTGGCAGCCAATAAGATTACCAATAATGCCAGAATTATCGAAACGGCTAACGTTCCAGATGAGGGAAAAACGGCAAAAGTACCGTTGTTGGCTTTGGGAGTAATGGGGGGATTAGTCGCCTCAACTACTTTATTGCTGTTGATGGAAATGGGAGATAAATCTCTGAGGACTGTGGCGGAAACTAGGGATTTATTTGGATATACTTTGTTGGGTATTATTCCTTCTTTTGCAGCGCCGCCTTTTTACCGCTATTTGACGGGAGGCGATCGCTCTTCTGTACAGGTTCCGGTGGTGGATACACCCGGTTCCTTAATTAGCGAAATTTATCGGATGATTCAGGCTAATTTGAAGTTTTTGGGTTCCGATCGCAAAGTGCGGGTAATTGTGGTAAGCAGTTCCGTACCACAGGAGGGAAAATCAACGGTTTCCGCTAATTTGGCGGCGGCGATCGCCCAGCTTGGACATCGGGTGATACTCATTGATGGGGATATGCGACAACCGATTCAACATCATATCTGGGGTTTAACTAATGCGGTGGGATTAAGTGATGTACTCGTGGAAGAGGCGACTCTTTCCGAAGCCGTGAAGCCGGGAATTGACCAACTCGATATTTTGACCGCTGGGGTGACACCACCCAATCCGTTAGCACTTTTGGATTCTCGACGCATGACTTCCTTAATTCGGAATTTTTCGGAGGAGTATGATTTTGTAATTATTGATACACCACCATTGTTATTAGCCGCCGATGCTTTAACTTTAGCTAATATGGCTAGTGGGGTGTTAATGGTCGCTAGACCCCGAATTCTTGACCGCGATAGCGCTAAAGCCGCTAAGGAAATATTAGGGCGATCGGGTCAGCGGATCTTGGGGACGGTGATCAATGGGATTAGCAAGAATGAGTCCACTAAGTATTTCTATCATGCTCAACGCTATTTCCCTCTCCAAAAATCCCATCGGCGCGATCGCTCCGCACCCCCGAAAATATCTTCTAGGAGTTCTTCTTAGATATCAAACTATCCCTATACCAGGTTAATTAAGCCTGGAGACTCCCTGACAGCAACAACTTTACCAAAACTTTACATAATCTACATTAATTTTTACATTTCTCTCTTGGTTTCACTGATAAAAATGCTATGATGCACAACAGGTTAACGGGTGTAGATTTAGACCAAAAACATCAATATTTTAATGGACAAATACTTAAAATATTTGGAATCTAGTTTTACGGTTTTTGCGATTATTCATTATAGCGCTAACTGGTTGCCTCTGATTTTATCTGGCGGCGCAAGCGAGGGTGATGGTACAGATATCAATTCCTTTGATTTTCGATTAAATGTGCTGGTGTTTCTGCTGACTTATTTGGTTTCGGTAGCTTTACTATTGCTACGGTGGAAAAAGTGCTTAATTTCTGTTAAAAGAGGTCCGGTTATCTGGGTGATGATTTTGATTGCGATCGCCTCCTATTTTTGGTCAGATTTTCCGGCTCGTACCCTCAGAAGTTGTATTGGCTTAATAGGGACTACACTGTTTGGTGTTTACTTAGGTAGTCGTTATACCATCAGAGAACAACTTAAACTTTTGGCTATTTCCTATGGAATTATTGCCGTCCTTAGCGTGGTTTTGGCGATCGCTTTACCTCGTTATGGCATCGAACAAGCCGTTCACTATGGGGCTTGGCGAGGCATATATAACCATAAAAATCTTTTAGGAAGAGCCATGACATTAGGTGGTATAGTATTAATATTATCACCCGGTCTTTTTGACCAGGCAAAGCGCTGGATGGCTTACATGGCGATCGCTATTGCTTGTTTGCTATTAGTCATGGCAAAATCATCAAGTTCCCTAATTAACTTTACAATTTTATTGACCAGTGTCATAGCCTATCGGGTGCTGCGATTTCGGTATATTTTACTGATTCCTTCATTTCTAGCCCTTGTCACTTTGGGCGCTACTATATTTTATATCTATACAGAGATGGCCGATGAATTATTAGGATTAATTGGCAAAGATCCAACCCTTACTGGTCGCACAGAACTGTGGGTGTGGGCTAGAGAGATGATTGACAAGCGCCCCTATTTAGGATATGGTTATACGGCATTTTGGCAGGGATTAGATAGTGCCTCAGCTTATATTATTAGAGCTGCAAGGTGGCCGGTTCCTTATTCCCATAATGGAATACTCGATATGTGGTTAGACATAGGCTTATTAGGCGTTGTTACTTACTTTTCGGGGTTTGGAATTAACTTGTTAAGGTCGGTTTTTATCGCAAGATTTAGTGTCGGAATAGAATATTTATGGCCCTTAATATTTCTGACTTATTTAGTCTTAACTAATGCAACTGAAGGAGGTATAATTTCTCAAAACAGTATATTTTGGGTATTATATACAGCCCTATCCATTTCAATTATGGAACCTATGGAAAAACCCAAACCATCTCATCCTGAATTTGATGGCTCAAGATGATCAAAACTACTCCCCAATTTGAATTAATTTAAATACCAATTAAAATTATGAACATCACGTCTCAACCCTCTGGATCAGAATACAGCTTTTGTTTGGTTACACCGAGTTATGCACCGGACTTTGAGAGATGCCAATTTTTGTGTTCTACAGTTGATAAGTTCATACCTTCGTCAACAAAGCATTATATTATTGTTGATCGAAAAGATTTATCAATATTTAAGTCACTCCCAAATAATCGCACAGAAATTTTAGTTGTTGAAGAGGTGATTCCTGGATGGATCAAAAGGATACCTTTTGTCAAAAATGGTTGGTTTAGCTTTAAAAGTCTTCCCATTCGTAACTGGCTGCTTCAGCAAATTATTAAGCTGTCAGCGGCACAATTTGTGTCTGAAGATATTTTGATGTTTGTGGATTCAGATGTTGCCTTTGTGCGTCCTTTAAATCCACAAGAACGATTTGTTAAAGATGGAAAAATTCGCTTTTATCGAGAGCCTAATTCAATTCCTCGCTCTTGGGAGTCTCATTATAGTTGGTATGAAACTGCTAGTAAATTACTGATTACCCCTATGGTTGATTTTCCGGCTCCTAATTATATTGGTGACTTGATTACCTGGAAAAAGGATAATGTTTTAAAATTATATGAACACCTAGAAAAAGTGTCTAGACGTTCTTGGGTGGAAACCATATCTAATACTTGGAATTTATCTGAGTATATCCTCTATGGAATGTTTTGTGATTATATTATAGACCATGAAGCCAATCATTATATTGATGAAACATACCCCGGTTTACGCTATTTTGGTACAGAAAATTTATCAGAACAACAAATCAAGGATTTTTTATCTGAAATTGAGCCTGATTATGTAACGGTTATGATTTCAGCCAAAGCTGGTATTCCGATTAAACGCTATCAAAAATTACTGGAAAACATGAATTAGTGTAACAATCAAGCCAACGTTTTTTGAGGCTTTTTATAGCACAATTTCAAGGCTTTCAACTATTTTTATATGATGAAACTAATTGTAATGGATAAAGACAATCAACAACCCAAGTTAAAAGCAGCCGTTATTGGTACCGGGTTGATTTCTAAAGAACATCTCAGTTTTTTGTCTAACTCGGAAAGGGCTCATTTGGTGGGAGTTTGTGATATTTCCCAGGCTGCTGCTAACTATGCCGTTCAAAGATTCGGTGCTGAAGCTGCTTATACAGATTATCATCAAATGCTGGAGCAAGCCAAGCCGGATGTTGTGCATATTTTGACACCGCCTCAAATCCATAAAAAAATGTCTATGGATTGTCTGAGTGCCGGGGCTCATGTGATTTGTGAAAAGCCAATCACTCCCACTTATGATGAGTTTAAAGAACTATGGGATTTTGCTCAAAAATGCGATCGCCATTTAATCGAAAATCAAAATTATCGCTTCAATCAGCCAATTCTAGCACTGCAAAAGCTAGTGGAAGATGGAACCCTAGGAACCATCGGCGAAGTAGAAGTCCGCATGGCATTAGATATCCGTAGTGGTGGACGATACGCAGACGAAAATCTACCCAGTCCAGTCCATAAACTTCCGGGGGGTGTGATTCATGACTTTATTACCCACTTGTGTTATCTTGCCTTATTATTTATGCCAACTTTTGATTACGTCAAAGCCGGATGGAATAATCATGGTGGTGGTAATTTATTTAAGTATGATGATTTAGATGCACTGATTTTTTCCGGTCATCAACATACTCGCATACGGTTTAGTGCTTACACTCAACCCGACTGTTTTTCCGTCACAGTTCGCGGTTCCTTGGGTTATGCAGAAGTTGATTTATTTCAACCATTTGTTCGCTGTGTAGTCCCTCGTGCTGTTGGTAAGCAGTTTTCTCCTTTGGCTAATCAGTTTGCTAATGGTTGGACTTTCATGAATGCCAGCTTTACTAACTTTCGTCGGAAACTCTTACAAAAGACTCCATATGAAGGTTTACATAGTTTATTAGAGCAGACTTATCAAGCCTTACAAGAAGATAAACCGCTACCAATTAGCTTTGAAGATATGGATAAAACCAGTCGTTTAGTTAACGCATTAATTGCGGAGGAGAATCATCTATGAAATTGTTTATCACTGGCGCATCTGGATTTTTAGGACAGTATATTGTGGCGGAAGCCTTGGGACGGGGACACCAAGTAAAAGCCGTACTTCGTCCCCAAACTGATGAGACTAAATTCTCTTGGTTTAATCATCCTAATTTGGCAATTGTCCGCCTAGATTTAAGGCAATCATCAGGCTTGGTAGAAAGTCTGCAATCTGTGGATGCTGTCATTCATTTAGCCGCCTCTAAGTCTGGGGATTTTTACACCCAATTTGCTGGCACAGTCATAGCCACCGAAAATATGTTAATTGCTATGAAAAAAACCGGGATTTCTAAGCTCATAGCCATTAGTAGCTTTTCAGTTTATGATTATGTCAAAATGCGATCGCATCAAATTTTAGACGAAGATTCTCCCATCGAAGCTGACCCCTTAAATCGTGACGAATACGCTCAAACCAAGCTAATTCAAGAACAACTTTATCGAGATTTTGAGCGATATGGTGGACAAGTTTCTATTATTCGTCCGGGGATGATTTACGGTCGAGATTATCTTTGGAATGCTTGCTTAGGCGCTGAAATAGGGGATAGTGCCTGGTTAAGAATAGGGGGTAATGCAATTATGCCTTTAACCTATGTAGAAAACTGTGCAGAAGCCATTGTTATTGCCGCCGAGACAGAAGCAGCCTGTGGACAAACCTTAAATATTGTCGATGACAATTTACCTACTCAAAATGTCTATGCCAAAAAACTCATAGAAACCATGGATAAAGTCCCGAAAATATATTTTATCAACTGGTTTTTTATGGGATTAATTGCCAATATGGCTTGGCTGTTTAACCGTCTATTTATTGAGAGTAAAGCTCGTTTACCAGGTATTTTAGTACCCGCCAAACTTCAGGCTCGTTTTAAGCCACTGCGGTATACTAATCAGAAGGCTAAACAGATTTTGAACTGGCAGCCTACCTATTCTCTAGATCAAGCCTTTCAACGTTCCTCTGGTACTGAAGATTTATTAGCAGTTTATGCACCAAAATCAAGTTAGTATAGAGTTCAAATAATTTGAGTAGCTGTTCCAGACATAAATCAGGTAAAAATGTATGTCATATTTTACTAATTTGCAAGAACGAATTAAGAAAATCACACAAAAGTCATTAGTCCAAAATACTTTATGGATGTTTTTGGGTAAAGTTATAAGTATTTTTATGCAAGCTACATACTTTATATTGATTGCTAGATATCTGGGTTCTGAAAATTTTGGTATGTTCATGGGAGTAACAGCACTAGCCTCGATCGCTGTTCCATTTGGAACATTAGGTAGTGCAGATATTTTAATCAGAAATGTTTCAAGAAATAAAATTTTATTTAAAAAATACTGGGGTGATGCTATTTTAACAACTTTTTTTTGTAGTTTAGTCGTCATTTGTTTATCATTTTTAATAGGCAAATCCATTTTGCCAAAATTTATTCCTAACGTCCTGATTGTATCTATACTTGTTTCTGATATTTTAGGATTGTCTATTTGGAATCTATGTTGTGGAGCTTTTTTGGGGGTTAATCGGCATAAAAACACTGCTCAATTACATATTTTTTATAACTTTTTCAAAGTTTTATCTGCTATAGCTTTGGTTATATTGTTTGATAAACCTAATGCTATAAATTGGTCTTTTTTATATGTTTTGGGGACGATGATAACGGCAGTTTTTTCGTTCTTTTTTGTTTGTTTAAATCTGGGTTTTCCTCAATTAGAATTATCCCAGATAAAGCACAATATTTTCCAAGGTATATACTTTTCTCTAGACAGATCTGCTGCTAATATAAATTCCAGTATTGATAGAACAATGTTAAGCAGTCTTTCAACTCTAAGTGTAACTGGTATCTATTCTGCTGCTTATCGATTGATAGAAGTTGGCTATATACCAATTTTAGTAATATTTAGTTCCACATACACCAGATTTTTTGAAGAAGGTGCTTTGGGTATTAGTAATGCTTTTAAATTTGCCAAACGTTTGATTCCGGTTATCTCCACATATGGTATTTTTTTTGTTATTGGTTGTATATTTTTTGCGCCATTTATACCTTATATTTTGGGAGAAAGCTATATAGATTCAGTGCCAGTATTATACTGGTTAGCTCCCATGCCACTAATTATTGGTATGCAATTAATTGCAGCAGATACTCTTACCGGCTCTGGATATCAAAAGTTACGGGGATTGGTTCAAATTATGGCAGCTTTAATTAATATTAGTTTAAATTATTTTTTAATTCCCATATTTTCATGGAGGGGTGCAGCTTGGGCTACCTTAACTACAGATTCTTTGATTCTCCTGTGCTACTGGGGTTTACTCTGGCGACTGAATTATAAAAATTTAAAAAATTCTAGTTAACTTATTGTTTGATAATAAGCTGGTGCGTATTGATAAGTATCATAATGTGGCAACAATGGTAGCGCTTGCAACTTAATTGATTAACTACCTTAGTTAGCTGTTATTGAGCAAAATTTGATTGACATTAACATGAAAATGATGTAGTATGTTGATGAAATTCAAAAGAGAACGAAATATGAACATATCAGATTTTTTTGACAAAATTTATGTGATCAACTTACCTGAAAGGGTTGATAGAAGACGTGAAATGGAGAAAGAAATCAAGAGTATAGGATTAAATTTTAATTCTGAAAAAGTCAAAATTTTTCCAGCCATCAAGCCCACCGAAAAATTAGCTTTTCCGAGCATTGGTGTGTTAGGATGTTACCTTAGTCATTTAGAAATTATTAAAATTGCTAAAACAGACAAACTTAGTCATATATTAGTCATGGAAGATGATCTAGCAATTTCTAGTAGATTTTGTTCTGTACAAACACAATTACTTGATGAACTTAGTCAAGTAAATTGGGATCTATTATTTCTAGGATATTTGGCTTATAATAAATTAAAGCTATCAGACTATTATAATTTTTACGACCCCGATATATCAACAACTTGGACTCACTTAAAAAAAGCTAATTATCCAACATTAGGTACACATTTTTATGCTGTTAATCATACAGCTTATGATTCTTTGATATTATTTTTAGAAGAACTGTTGAAAAAACGTTTTCAAACTTGTTTTTTTGAAAAAGATCCTAATTTTGATGACCTGGATGGAGCCTATATTGATACGGCATATTATCTATTCCGAAAGCAAAATCCTGAAATTGTATCTTTAATTGTATGTCCGTCTCTTGGGTGGCAACGGAGTAGCCCCAGTGATATTAGTCCTAGGATGATCAGCAGTTCTTTAGATAAAGTTGTATTGATCAAGCCATTGGTAAGTTTTCTAAGGTTAATCAAATTAAAATTAAAGAAGACTTTAGATTATCTAAAGCCCGAGTTATTTGATTGGTGGGATATTTAATTGGTGCGAAATAATGGTGACTCAGACTAAAAGTAAATTCATCGTTTATATTCAGTCAATTTTTTCCAATAAACTGTATTAGTTAACTACCACATATTTGGTATATCAAAAAATGACTTTAAAATCATCATCTATGCACTTAATTGCTTTAGAAAATGAACCCTCATCAACTCTTGGCGGTCAAGAGTTAAATCTACTGGAAATTTGTCAAAGCCTGGCTAATCGTGGACATCAGGTTAGTTTGGTTTACACCAAAGAAGGAGACCTCCTACAAACCTATGGCCAATTCTGCCAAGATTTAATTCCGGTCAAACGCTACCAAGCTAACCGCAAAAATCCCCTTGATATGGTCAAATTTGCTGTGGATTTTTTTAATGATATTTCTCCAATCAAAACAACTTTAGATTCCATGATTTTGTCTAATGAGTTTAGTTCTGTATTTTGGGGCTATGGCTTATCAACTATCAAAAAAATTCCTTTACTCTCTTATTTGCAACTACCAGGAAACTCTTTGAGATTCAAGTGGCGACCCGGATTGTCAGGGGTGGATAAATTTATAGCTGTTTCTCAAGCAACTAAAGACAGATGGGTTGATTTTTGTGGTATTGATCATCAGAAAATTGATGTGGTTTATAATGGTATTGACCCGCCAAAATTTAGTCCCCACTCCGTTGATAATCATCAGCAATTATCCCTCCGTCGTGATTTCAAGATCTTAGGAAACAGGCGAGTTTTTTCGTGTCTGGGGAGACTCAACCCTAATAAAGGAATAGAAGTCCTGATTAAAGCCTTTGCATTACTGGCCAATCATCAACCAGATATTTGTTTATTAATTGCTGGAAATGTTATTTTGGAACCTAAAAAAGATTCACCAGAAGCGCGTATTAACTATCTTAAATTTTTAAAAGATATGGTGGATGAACTAGGGATTAAAGAATTAGTCCAGTTTATGGGTCATGTTCCCAATACACCGGATCTTGATCGGGTTAGTGATGTTACGATTGTTCCTAGTATTTGGCCTGATCCTTGTCCGAGGGTGGTTTTAGAATCTTTATCAACTGGTACGCCTGTTGTCGGTAGTAGAGTCGCGGGAATACCTGAAATGATGACAGGTGAATTAAGCCGTTATCTGGTTGAACCTGGTTCTCCTGAACAATTAGCAGAAGTTCTTAACCAGGTTGCTAATTGGCGAGATGATGACCCGGAACTTGACCAGCGTTGTCGTGATCATGTACTGGATAATTTTAGTCCTAAAGTTATGATTGATCAAATGGAGATGGTCTTATTGAGAACGATTAATCAATACTATCAACATTAATGATTTTGATTTTTGTTTGATGGTTAAAATTATCAATAAAAAACCAAGAATCAATCATTAATTAAATAAGATTTCATCTCATTTAATTGATTCCCTCCCAATTTAATGTTAAACTTTGATGGTTCAAGTAATTAGACTCGAGTTTTAATGAGGTAAAAATATGTTTATATCAATTTGCGTAGCCACCTATAAGCGATCGGATGATTTAAAGAGATTGCTAAACAGTTTAGAAAAGCTCACTTTTCATCAAATTAATGAACCCGAAATAGAGATTGTCATTGTTGATAATGATGCTTCGGGTTCTGCCCAAATTATTATTGATGAAGTCGCTCCTAGTTTTAAGTACCCTTTACGCTATGATATCGAAACTCAAACGGGAGTTTCTTATGCTCGTAACCGAACGATTATCAACTCATCTGATCTGGCAGATTTTATTGCTATTATTGATGATGATGAGATGGCTGATGAAAACTGGTTAGAAAATCTTTTAATTGTTCAGGAAAAATATGAAGCAGATGTGGTAACAGGACCAGTTATCCCTTACTTTGAGAATAGTGTTGACGTACCTGATTGGATTGAAAAAGGTCAATTTTTAGAGCCGAGGCGCTATCCAACTGGATCGGTTATGGATGTTGCTTATACAGGTAATGTTTTGGTTCGCAGCCAACTTGTAAAGCAACTAGAAACAGTTTTTGATGAACGTTTGGCCATGCAAGGTTCAGAGGACACACATTTATTTATGCGACTTTATAAGCAAGGGGCAAAAATAGTGTGGGCTGATGAAGCCATTGTGCGTGAGCGGATTCCTGAATCTCGAATGAGTTTGATGTGGTTGTTAGAGCGAAGTTACTGGGGATGGAGCTCGAGAAGCTTATTTGAAAGAGAGTTGTATCCTTCTCTTTATCTTCAAGGTATCCGTTTTCTCAAAGGATGTGTTTTAATTATGATTGGCTTAGTATCTATTCCGATCGCTTTGTTACAGGGTCAATATGCCGTGAACAGGGCTTTACTGTCCATCTGGCGTGGGGCTGGAACTATCTCTGGCTTGCTCGGAATTATGGGAAGTGGGTGGAAAAAAGCCAATTAATATAGGATTCGTAACCAGACCCAGAGCGATCGCCTTAATTAGACAAAGATAGTGGCTGATCATAAATTGGGCTATATCCCGGCAAAATTTTGACAGTATCTTGGGCAACTCTTAAAGTCAAAGACAGACGCACCTTCCCACTGCTATTGTAAACCGAACGATGGATAACTTGGTCAGTAAATAAAACAAATTCTCCCGCCTGCAAAACCACCGGAATCACTTGGTTTTTCACGGAATTAGGAACCTTGTAGAAATGATTACCGCTGAAAGGGTCAGTAATTTGCCGGGGACAATTTTCTGCCTCAGTTTTGGGGATATATTCAAAGCCATTTCTGGCGGTCACTTCTGTTAAAGCAATATAGATATTAATAGTTTTGCCTTCCCCAGACAATAATTTTGGGTAAATATCTCTATGCCAAAATGGGATTAATTGACGGGAGGGATAATTAACCCATAATTCCGAACGCCATAGCCGCAGATTATCCCCTAAATGTTTTCTGATAATCGCCAACAAGTTTTCATCTTTACACAACTGCAATAATTGCGGGGAATCTAAATGTCTTTCCATGTAAAACTGTCGTTTATAACATTGCACGAACAGCAACATAATTGAGCCAAATTGTAGTTTAAATAAGGCAGTTAGTGCCGATATCAATAAAACTTTAATCGGTGGCTTAGGTAAGACTTCCTTAAAAATATGTTGGCGAATTGTAGCGATTTCCTCCGGGGTTAAATTTAAGCTATAGGGTCCCCAAACTTCATCAGTACCATCATAATTAATTATCTGGGTTCCCACAGGTTTATTACCACCAGTCCAGTCTAAACTTTGTTCCCACAATTGTTGACATAACTGATTATTTAAAGCCAAGGGAGGCAAAGGAATTTCCTTCCCTTTAGGGTCAAAAAACTTACCTGTGATTAATTCACAGTCGGGAGAAGTAGCACAGAATAAGCTACTATAACAGCCTTTTTTGGGGCTAATTCCGATACCAAAAAACTTACTCAAACGATGACCGATGGTAATATTAGATTGGACAAAACCGGGATGCACAGCATTAACAGTGACATGGCTTGATTGTTGATAAAGTTGTCTGGTTAACAGTAATAAACAGAGTTTAGATTGATTATATAATTCGATAAAGTTGAAGGGGGTAGATTTTACAAATAGATCCCATTTAATTGTCGTGGGTTTTAAGGCGAGATCTGAAGATACCATAACCACTCGACTAGGGGCAGATTCTTGTAATTTATCCCAGAGTAAGTAAGTCAGCAAAAAATGTCCCAAATAGTTAGTTCCCCAAATCAACTCAAATCCTTCTGGGGTGACACCGTGACCGTTGAATATTCCGGCGTTATTGATTAAAATATTTAGGGGTAAGTTTTTGGCTAAAAACAGTTCAACACATTGACGAACTGACTCCAGAGAAGCCAGATTTAAGGGCAAATATTCGATGTTAGGGTTGCCAGTTTTTTGAGAGATATAAGCAATGGCTTTGGTGGCTTTGCTGTGGGAACGACAAGCAATAAAGACATGATAGCCTAATTTAGCCAAACCCACGGATGTCATTAACCCGACACCGGAGTTGCCACCCGTAACAATACAGACTTGCATAAATTTGGAATTTTTAGTAATATCAGCAGGTGAAAATAGGGGAGGGGAGCGATTTCCTCCCACTAAATTATCGAATTAAATTGGGGTTTTAGCCTAACTTTAAATCTACGGCAATGCGGTGGGCACAGGCGAACCCAGAAAAGGCGACAGCATTTAATCCCTGACCAGGAAAGGTGCTATCTCCGACACAATACAGACCGGGAATAGCAGTGCGGTTAAAAGGCATTCCTAGGAGTCCCCGCAGTTGGCGGCTAGGAATAGGTCCATAGGTTCCGTCATCCCGGTTAAGAAAACGACGGTGCGATCGCGCTGTTCCCACTTCCATATAATCCAAACCCGCATCTAAACCGGGAAAAATCTTTTCGAGACGGTCTACAATTCCCCAGGCTGCCTCCTCTTTTTTTTGTTCATATTCTGTGGGTGGTAAATCTTCCCAATTATCAATCCAACTCGGGGTAAAAGCATGGATGATATGATAGCCTTGCGGGGCCAAATCCTGGTCAAGGAGGGTCGGAATCGAGACAAAAATCGTCCCTTCTGGCTCCTCCATTTTTTGCCAATCTTGAACTATGATGTGGTGACAGTCGGTTTCTGGTGTTAAAACCGAGGCTTCTACCCCCAAATGTAAGCTGAGAAAACTCGGCGATTTCTGATAGCGTTTGCGCCATTTTCGCTCAGAAGGCGGCATCATTGTTTCAGGGATTAGTTTCCCAAAGGTATCCCAGCGGGTAGCATTGGAAACTATACGGCGAGCGCGGTAAACTGTACCGTTAGTGAGTTCGACCCCCACAGCTTGCCCATTTTCAATTAAAATCTGTTTCACCCTGGCTTTGTATTTAATCGTTCCTCCGGCTTTCTGTAAGCCTTCAGCCAGTTTTTGGGCGATTTGACCTACTCCCCCCTTGGGGTAGTTGATCCCACCGTAGTGGCGGTCAGAAAAGACCATCCCAGCGTTAATCATGGGAGTTAAGTCAGCGGGAACCACAGACCAGCAGTAACACTCAATATCAATAAATTTGAGTAATTCCGGGTTGCTGATGTGTCGTTTAGCGACTTCGCCCACATTTTTGGGTAGGTATTGGACCAGTCCCAGACAAGCGCCTGGGTTTTGGAAGAAAACCCGCATCAGATAACGGGGTTCCTCCAGGGACAGGAGTTCCATGGCGTTCAAGCAGTTAAACACCTGCCAACATTCGTCATAAAACTTACGAATTCCGTCTCGTTCGTCGGGGAACTTTTCCCCTAGTTCTTGCAAAAATTTCTCATAATCTCGGTGAACCCTAACTTGGAGTTCCCCAGGTAGGTGGTAGTGAATTTGAACTGGGTCGGGGATAGTTTCTAATTTGACGTTAACAGCTTCTAGAGCCCGGGTGAGCAGGTTAGTTGTGCCTTGGTCACCAAATCCAAAAATCATTGATGCTCCGACATCAAATCGATATCCCTCTCGCTCAAAGTAACCAGAACTACCACCGGGGATGATGTAACTTTCTAGGACAAGTACATTCGCGCCTTTGGCTGCCAGTTGGGTGGCAGTGACTAAGCCTCCAATACCGGAACCGATGACAATTACATCAAAGTTTTGAGTCGGTCGGGGTTCATCAGCAAAGGACTGGTGGGTAATAACAGGCATCGGATCAACTCTCTTCCAGAATTTCCTGACTCTACAGTGTAACGCCTCACCATGCTTGTATAACGTTCACAAGCGACATTTCTGGGGGCAAAATCATGATAATGCCTCTCCCACAGCCATTTTCACAAGAAATGCGGGAACGGTTTTTTCATCAACCGCCCCCGTCTGCCGATCCTTTGATTTGAGAGGAGAACACTGAGAATCTACTTTAGACTTGTTAAAAATAATTGTCAATAAGTTTGTAACATTTCTTAAAACTATGCGGGGGTAGTCTGACTGGGTAGCTGGGGGAGTATGATGGAAGGGAAAAGCCGAATTTGGTTGACTATCCCCCTAATGACTCTGCAACTGCGCGTTTACGTCCCCCCCCATCCCCTAATTAAGCATTGGTTGGCGATCGCCCGTGATGTCTCAACTCCGCCGGCCCTATTCCGCAGCGCTATGACGGAACTGGGACGGTGGCTAACCTACGAAGCGACTCGCGATTGGTTCACCACGGTGGAAACTACGGTACAAACTCCCCTGTGTGAATGTCCAGCTACTTATATCAACCCAGAAGCGCCGATGGTGGTTATACCCATTCTGCGGGCGGGATTAGCCCTTATGGAAGGTATCCAAAGCGTGGTGCCGTTAACGTCGGTGTATCACCTGGGAATGGTCCGCGATGAGGAAACCCTACAGGTGAGTTGCTATCTCAATAAACTTCCTGATAGCTTTGACCCTCAAACCCGGTTAATCGTTAGTGAACCGATGCTGGCTACTGGGGGAACCATTATGGCGACTATGGCTGAACTGACCAAGCGCGGTATTGATCCGGGGTTGATGCGAATTATCTCCGTGATAGCCGCCCCCCAAGCCTTACAGTCCCTTAGCCAAGAGTATCCTAGTCTACAAGTTTATACGGCTATTATTGATCAGGGTCTCGATGAGCGAGGTTTTATTGTTCCGGGGTTGGGAGATGCGGGCGATCGCACTTTTGGAACTTGAATTTTTGATGATGAGGTGAATCTAAAACTATGGCTAATCGAGAAGGCTTTACCAGCGGACTGATATTAGGGGCTACTTTAGGGGGTATCGTGGGTGGTGTGTTGGGGGTTGTCCTCTCCTCGCGACTATCTGCGGATAACTCCGAAAGCTCTAATTCCCTAGGAGACAATAAGCGCAACCGCAATAAAGGCGATCGCCTAACCCCCGAAAATGTGGAAACAGCGCGTTTGAACCTAGAAGACAAAATTTCTCAACTCAATCAGGCGATCGATGATGTACGCCATCAACTTGGGGGAGTGAATGGGACTATCTCTGCTGAGGTTCACGACTCACCCTCAGCCGAAGATATTTAGCATCAACTAGCGCCCAAAGTATGATATAATTAGCTGCTAGAGTTTACTCTTTCATAAACCCCAGTTAAAAGTCAATCATACTAAATCACTCTCAGGGAAACCGTCGAACCCGCCCAGACTTTAGGTAGTTGACTATTCCCAGACCCTTGAGGTCTCACCATAAGCCATTTCCCAGTTATCGGAGATATTGCATGAGTTCACCATTGTTTCTACTTGCTAATACAGTTGCACAATTCCTGAACATTTACATGGTTCTAATTTTTATTAGAATCCTGCTGAGTTGGTTCCCCAATGTGAATTTATACGATGGTCCTTTATCGGTTATTAGCCAACTAACTGACCCTTATCTTAATATTTTCCGTTCATTTATTCCCCCCTTGGGTGGCATTGACTTGTCCCCCATTATTGCCATTTTCCTGCTTCAGTTTGTGGCTCAAATTGTGCCGCGTTTACTGTACAGCCTAGCCTAAAGTTCCACACATCTGTAATCTGCCGGCATTTGTAGTGTTGTGGTTAACCAACTAACTACAAATGCACAGGCTTCGCCCTTAGTTATATCAGCACAAATTCAGGGTAAAGAGTGGTTATGAACCCAGCATAATTCCCAAGAATGCCACCACCCCTAAAATCGCCAAAATCACAGCCACAGTCAGCGCTTGAGATATTCTAGGAGTGTATAAATAATCATCTCTACAGATGCGTTTTAGTTCTTGGCGATGGTCAATCGAAGCCGCTATTAGTGCTAGAGTTCCCAAGGCGATAAACGAAAGACCGAGGAAGCGAGACAGACGCAGAGGGTTGACGTAATTATCCCCCGTTTCTTCGTAGATAACCGTCACAATTTGGTCAATACCAAAGCCAAAGCCTATCAGTGATAAACAGGTACGAATCCACGCCATTAAAGTCCGTTCCGAAGCGGCGCGGTTGCGTTCTTTCGCCAACTCATTATTCAGATTTTTAGGCTGCGGGTTAGGGTCAATTGAGGTCATACTTCCGAGAAAATCAAAGTAGATAATATACCATACATGATGGGAACCCCCAACGGCATTGTTGAGGAGATATTTACACAGTAATATGCTTTATTTTGAATACATTTAATGATAGGGAGGCGGCTAGTTGCGAAGTCTCACTAATTTATGTTAAAATGAGTGGATTTTGTCGCGGTGGGTCAGGCTGGTTGAGACTAAAAATCCGGGAAAATGGTTCCCCAATCTGAGGGGAAAGTGGTATAGTTAAAATTGAAGCCGGAGTCAATATATGTAATCAGTTAAGTATTTTAGCTGATGAAGTTCACAGACGATCGCAATTTAATCGGGTTCCCATTTGTGCCAAGCGGAAGACATAAGCCGATATTTGACTAGGCTGATGCCAATATAACACGCTTATTTTAGAATAACACAATCTGATTTTTATCAGTATAGATGCTAATATAGGAGCCTCGCCGATGACCATAACCCAGGACCAGCGCCAAGACATCCATCACTTAAAAGGATTAACTCCCCCAGAGGTAGAGACAAGTCGCCAAACTCACGGAAGTAATATCATGACTCCCCCACCAAGGGAAGCAGCTTGGCGGCAATTTTTGGGAAAGTTTGATGATCCGGTGATTCGGATTTTGATTATGGCGGCGGCGATCGCCATTAGTTTAGGAATAGTTAATGGCAATTATGTAGAAGGAATTGGTATTATTGTAGCGATCGCCTTAGCCACTACCCTAGCTTTCTTAAACGAGTATAAAGCCAATCAAGAATTTGATATTCTCAACCGGATGAATGATGAAGTCCCCATCAAAGTAATCCGAGATCATAGTTTTACCACCATTCCCAAAAAAGATATAGTAGTCGGTGATATTGTGATCATCGAATTGGGGGACGAAATCCCCGCCGATGGTCAATTAATTGAATCGGTTTCGCTGCGGGTAAATGAAGCCAGCTTAACCGGAGAATCGGAAGCCGTCAAAAAGTTAGGAACATCACAATTAGAAGCCAGTGGCGAACTTCCAGATAGCGCCTATCCTCCCGATCGCTTATTACGAGGAACAGTAGTTACAGACGGTCATGGCACCTTTGAAGTGACCGCTGTTGGCGATAGTACAGAAATCGGTCAAACCGCGCAATTAGTGTGCGAAATCACCAATATAGACACCCCCCTAAAACAGCAATTAGACCGCCTCAGTCGCTTAATTGGAGTCCTAGGGTTAGCCATTGCCGTTTTAATTGATATAGCCTTAGTGGTGCGCGGTATCCTCACCGGAAACCTTAACCTGAGTCTAGGACAGTGGTATATAGTCGCCCTAGCTGCTACCAGTTTAATCATTACCCTAGTTAGGGTATGGTTACCCATTGTTTATGATGGTTTAGAAATCTCAGGTTATGAGGCGACTGTGCCAGAATGGTTAGAAGATGATCACGCCATTGGCTGGGTGAAATCAACTTTAATAGGTTTGTTAGTTTTTGGGGTGGGAATTGCGATCGGTTATGGAGGCAATTTTATTCCCGATAATGTTAGTGATTGGATTCCCGCATCAGCCGCCACTGAGTTTGTCACCTACTTTATGATTGCGGTGGCGGTGATTGTGGTCGCTGTCCCGGAAGGTCTGGCGCTAAGTGTCACCCTCAGCCTCGCCTATAGCATGAGGAAAATGACCAAACAAAATAACCTCGTGCGAAGGATGCACGCCTGCGAAACCATTGGCGCGGCTACGGTTATTTGTTCTGATAAAACCGGAACTTTAACCATGAATAAAATGCAGGTACAAGAGATAAATTTCCCCAGTTTCAGCCACGATATTCCCAGTGATTTATTAACCGAAGCCATAGCCGCCAACAGTACCGCCAACTTAGAACAACATGAGAACCAAAAATCTAAGGCGATCGGGAATCCCACGGAGGCGGCGCTGTTGTTATGGTTAGAACAAAATCAGATTGATTATCTCTCCGAACGCAATAGGTTTGAGATTAAACAACAACTAGCTTTTACCCCCGATCGCAAATATATGGCGACCCTGGGAATATCAGCTATCAATAATCAGGAGATAATGCACATCAAAGGCGCTCCCGATATTGTCCTAGGTCATTGTTCCTCCTATTTGTCGGAAAAGGGCGTAATTACCCTCACCCCAGAAACCAGAAGATTGATTTCTCAGGAGTTAAAAAACTGCGATGCGGGAGGAATGCGAACCCTGGGATTTGCTTATATCCCTCAACCCCAACTCGAAGGGGATGATTTGAATGTAGACGATCGCCAAGATGTAGTATGGTTAGGATTTGTGGCGATCGCCGATCCGGTACGTCCAGAAGTTACCGAAGCCGTCCGCCAATGTCGCCAAGCCGGAATTGATATTAAAATGATTACCGGCGATAGTCTGCTAACCGCCGCCCAAATTGGTAGTCAAATTGGGATTATCGATGAAAACGACACCAGCGAGGCTTATATTACCGGAAGCCAACTCCGAGACATGGATGATGAACTCGCCAGCAAAACCCTCAAAAAAGTGCGGGTAATAGGTCGCGCTCGTCCTCAAGATAAACAGCGCATCGTCCAGCTATTACAGGCTCAAGGAGAGGTGGTAGCCGTTACCGGAGACGGAACCAATGATGCGGCGGCTCTCAATCAAGCCCAAGTCGGTTTAGCCATGGGTAGCGGCACTTTTGTGGCCAAAGAAGCCAGCGATATTATCCTGTTAGATGACTCTTTTCGGAGTGTCAAACAGGCAGTTTTATGGGGGCGATCGCTCTATCAAAACATCCAAAAATTCATCTTGTTTCAACTCACAATTAATGTGGTCGCCTGCATTATTGCGCTGTTAGGACCTTTTATCGGCATTAACCTACCCTTTACCGTAATTCAGCTTTTGTGGGTAAACCTAATTATGGATACCTTCGCCGCCCTCGCCTTAGCCACAGAACCCCCGACCGAAAGGGTGATGGAAGTACCACCCAGAAACCCGGAAGACTTTATTATCTCCCCAGCCATGTCGTCGTCAATCTTTACTGTGGGGGCAGTATTTTTAGTGATTCTGGTCGGTTTTCTACTGTATATCCAATCTGATCATCAGGTAACAGCCTATGAACTCTCACTATTTTTCACCAGTTTTGTGATGCTGCAATTCTGGAATTTATTTAATGCCAAATGCTTCGGTTCCAAGGATTCGGTCTTATCCCAACTCTGGCAAAATCCTAGTTTTTTGGCGATCGCCGGAGTCATTTTCATCGGACAAATTCTGATTGTTCAATTTGGCGGCAGCATTTTCCGAACTGTTCCCCTGTGTCTGACAGACTGGTTATGGATTATAGGCGGAACCTCCCTCGTCCTGTGGATTGGTGAATCAAATCGGGCGATCGTCCGCTGGAGAAAAGGTTAATCAACTCTGAGAAACCGGGTATCTTATCTACATCTTAGGTACAGCTTGTTTACCAGTCGCTTAATACATTGCCCCTCACCCTAAATCCCTCTCCCACAAAGGGAGAGGGACTTGGAGAGGTGATAATATGATTTCTGAACAGGCTGTAAGATACCAAAGCGATCGCCCTAAATCTGGCTCCCACAAAGGGAGAGGGACTTGGAGAGGTGATAATATGATTTCTGAACAGGCTGTAAGATACCAAAGCGATCGCCCTAAATCTGGCTCCCACAAAGGGAGAGGGACTTGGAGAGGTGATAATATGATTTCTGAACAGGCTGTAAGATACCAAAGCGATCGCCCTAAATCTGGCTCCCACAAAGGGAGAGGGACTTGGAGAGGTGATAATATGATTTCTGAACAGGCTGTAAGATACCAAAGCGATCGCCCTAAATCTGGCTCCCACAAAGGGAGAGGGACTTGGAGAGGTGATAATATGATTTCTGAACAGGCTGTAAGATACCAAAGCGATCGCCCTAAATCCCTCTCCCACAAAGGGAGAGGGACTTGGAGAGGTGATAATATGATTTCTGAACAGGCTGTAAGATACCAAAGCGATCGCCCTAAACCCCCTTTCTTTTGCTGCCCAAAATTTACGATCGCACATCCATCGGATGCACTGCCATCACTTCCCCATAGCGGGCAAAATCCCTGATATTAAAAGTCAGAATATGAGTCAATCCATGTATCAGCATTGCTGCCACCAACCGCGCATCATGGACATTAACTCCCCTCACCCCATAAGTCAGCACCAACCTTTCCCACTCCGAATAAATGGCTAACCTATCCGGTAATAGCAAAAAAAGCCCTTTTAATCGATTGACTTCAGCAGCCGCTTCCGTTGGGGTATGTCCTAAACCATTCTTATCTACAGGGCGGGTGTAAACATTCCAAAACTCGATTAAATTTTGGGGAATGATACAAACATCTCCCCCTTGTGCAAGCAGAATATTTGTCGCTGTTACTGCATCGGCGTACATGGAATGATTAGCGTCTGCACTCCGCAACAGAATATTAGTATCAATCAAAAATGACATTAACCCCTTTCTCCATAAATGCTTTCTCGGCTAATCGCTTCATCGGATAAAGAGGGCTGGTTGCGCGGGTGACTCGCTGCCCATTCCCGAAACGCTTTCGCCCTTTCTTCTGGAGTCGCCGTTTCATAAAAAGGACGATCTTTCCCCGCCGCTGAGGTTTCCTGCTGGCGTGCTTTCAGCTTCTCCTCTAAAAGCGATCGCTCTTCTGGGGAAAGCGATTGAACCACTAGGGCTAAAGATTCCACTAATTTAATATTCATAAACTCTCCTATCCCTGAGAAACCCGGTTTTTTATCTACATCTTAGCCAAAGTAGGTTGGTGTAGGTTGGTGTAGGTTGGGTGCAGCATAGCGAAACCCAACACCCCCTGGGTTGGTGTAGTTGGTGTAGGTTGGGTGCAGCATAGCGAAACCCAACACCCCCTGGGTCAACATATACCCCTTTCCAAGGCCAAGAAACCCGGTTTTTTGAAAAAACCGGGTTTCTGAGAACCTCCTTGGGGGAACCCAACACCCTGTGGGAAACATATACCCGCTGTTGGGTTCCGTTGCACTCCACCCAACCTACCCAGAGCTAATTTAATATTCATAAACTTTCCTATCCCTGAGAAACCCGGTTTTTTATCTACATCTTAGCCAAAGTAGGTTGGTGTAGTTGGTGTAGGTTGGGTGCAGCATAGCGAAACCCAACACCCCCTGGGTCAACATATACCCCTTTCCAAGGCCAAGAAACCCGGTTTTTTGAAAAAACCGGGTTTCTGAGAACCTCCTTGGGGGAACCCAACACCCTGTGGGAAACATATACCCGCTGTTGGGTTCCGTTGCACTCCACCCAACCTACCCAGAGCTAATTTAATATTCATAAACTTTCCTATCCCTGAGAAACCCGGTTTTTTATCTACATCTTAGCCAAAGTAGGTTGGTGTAGTTGGTGTAGGTTGGGCGCAGCATAGCGAAACCCAACACCCCCTGGGTCAACATATACCCCTTTCCAAGGCCAAGAAACCCGGTTTTTTGAAAAAACCGGGTTTCTGAGAACCTCCTTGGGGGAACCCAACACCCTGTGGGAAACATATACCCGCTGTTGGGTTCCGTTGCACTCCACCCAACCTACCCAGAGCTAATTTAATATTCATAAACTTTCCTATCCCTGAGAAACCCGGTTTTTTATCTACATCTTAGCCAAAGTAGGTTGGTGTAGGTTGGTGTAGGTTGGGTGAAGCATAGCGAAACCCAACACCCCGTGGGTCAACATATACCCCTTTCCAAGGCCAAGAAACCCGGTTTTTTGAAAAAACCGGGTTTCTGAGAACCTCCTTGGGGGAACCCAACACCCTGTGGGAAACATATACCTAAAGATTCCACTAATTTAATATTCATAAACTCTCCTATCCCTGAGAAACCCAGTTTTTTATCTACATCTTAGCCAAAGTAGGTTGGTGTAGGTTGGTGTAGGTTGGGTGAAGCATAGCGAAACCCAACACCCCCTGGGTTGGTGTAGTTGGTGTAGGTTGGGTGCAGCATAGCGAAACCCAACACCCCGTGGGTCAACATATACCCCTTTCCAAGGCCAAGAAACCCGGTTTTTTGAAAAAACCGGGTTTCTGAGAACCTCCTTGGGGGAACCCAACACCCTGTGGGAAACATATACCCGCTGTTGGGTTCCGTTGCACTCCACCCAACCTACCCAGAGCTAATTTAATATTCATAAACTTTCCTATCCCTGAGAAACCCGGTTTTTTATCTACATCTTAGCCAAAGTAGGTTGGTGTAGGTTGGTGTAGGTTGGGTGCAGCATAGCGAAACCCAACACCCCCTGGGTCAACATATACCCCTTTCCAAGGCCAAGAAACCCGGTTTTTTGAAAAAACCGGGTTTCTGAGAACCTCCTTGGGGGAACCCAACACCCTGTGGGAAACATATACCCGCTGTTGGGTTCCGTTGCACTCCACCCAACCTACCCAGAGCTAATTTAATATTCATAAACTTTCCTATCCCTGAGAAACCCGGTTTTTTATCTACATCTTAGCCAAAGTAGGTTGGTGTAGGTTGGTGTAGGTTGGGTGCAGCATAGCGAAACCCAACACCCCGTGGGTCAACATATACCCCTTTCCAAGGCCAAGAAACCCGGTTTTTTGAAAAACCGGGTTTCTGAGAACCTCCTTGGGGGAACCCAACACCCTGTGGGAAACATATACCCGCTGTTGGGTTCCGTTGCACTCCACCCAACCTACCCAGAGCTAATTTAATATTCATAAACTTTCCTATCCCTGAGAAACCCGGTTTTTTATCTACATCTTAGCCAAAGTAGGTTGGTGTAGTTGGTGTAGGTTGGGTGCAGCATAGCGAAACCCAACACCCCGTGGGTCAACATATACCCCTTTCCAAGGCCAAGAAACCCGGTTTTTTGAAAAAACCGGGTTTCTGAGAACCTCCTTGGGGGAACCCAACACCCTGTGGGAAACATATACCCGCTGTTGGGTTCCGTTGCACTCCACCCAACCTACCCAGAGCTAATTTAATATTCATAAACTTTCCTATCCCTGAGAAACCCGGTTTTTTATCTACATCTTAGCCAAAGTAGGTTGGTGTAGTTGGTGTAGGTTGGGTGCAGCATAGCGAAACCCAACACCCCCTGGGTCAACATATACCCCTTTCCAAGGCCAAGAAACCCGGTTTTTTCAAAAAACCGGGTTTCTGAGAACCTCCTTGGGGGAACCCAACACCCTGTGGGAAACATATACCCGCTGTTGGGTTCCGTTGCACTCCACCCAACCTACCCAGAGCTAATTTAATATTCATAAACTTTCCTATCCCTGAGAAACCCGGTTTTTTATCTACATCTTAGCCAAAGTAGGTTGGTGTAGTTGGTGTAGGTTGGGTGCAGCATAGCGAAACCCAACACTCCGTGGGTCAACATATACCCCTTTCCAAGGCCAAGAAACCCGGTTTTTTCAAAAAACCGGGTTTCTGAGAACCTCCTTGGGGGAACCCAACACCCTGTGGGAAACATATACCCGCTGTTGGGTTCCGTTGCACTCCACCCAACCTACCCAGAGCGATCGCACCTACCTGGGGGAATCCAAAATTCACTGTAACACTTGCGCTAATAACCGACTCATAAGTTGCGTCCTAAGCGATCGCTAAAACCCCGTTTCTTTGAATGCCAAAAAAGCGATCGCTCCCCCAGGCTTGTTACCATGGGGCCGGGCATTTTGGTATTGTTACGGAGTCAATCCCCTCCCAGGAGATTTAGGTGGAATTTTGGCCGGCTAGTTAAACAAGTTTCATAAATCGGATATAAACTTTTTGGGAAAGTAGGTTATGATACTTTTAGAGCCAGAACAATAAGGGTAGAATTATCGTCCCAGCCAGTTCAAGATATATGCTCTAAGATTGCAATTTTTGCCAATCATTATCATCATTAACCACATTACCAAGTAGTTAATCTGCGGCTAATGTGAGGCGGTGTTCTGTTGGCAAAATATATTCAAGAGGGTGCGGGTTTTGAGCGATCGTGACACATCACGGATCGCGAGACGAATTACATATATATAGGTATCTTCAATGACATATCAACCCTTGAGTTGCCTTTTGCCCATAAGGCAGGTCCAATGTGCTGAGTGCGAACCTGATTGGGCGTAAGTGCCAGCAGATATGCTTTTGGAACAGCTTTTAGCACTGCTGGTGGAAGTCCTTGTAGAATAAATATCCTGTGGAAGTGATTCCTGAAATGAATTAGTTGATTATGTGTAAGCACACCGAACCCTTATGGCTCATTCATGGATTTATTTAGGATGGCTAAATAAGGGTGTATATCTAACTGCTTTTCTTTTGACTCAACCCTAATAGAGAACTCTCAGAAAATGGATCTATCTAATAGTAGTTATCAGCTAACTGTCGAGTTTTGGCAACAATGGCTAGAGCATGAAGACTATCTCTGGCGTTGTTGTCTCAGACAAATGGGCAACCCCATTGAAGCCGAAGATGCCCTCAGTGAAGCCCTTTTGAAAGCCCAAAAACAACTGCAAAAACGGACGGAACGGATTAGGAATTGGAGGCAGTGGTTAGTTAAAGTAACCTGGAATCATTGTACAGATATCCTCAGACAGCGCGATCGCCAACATTTGAAAGTTGAGAATGTCGATCCGATCGCCTTAGCTGATGAATGGGTAAGTCCCGAACCCACGCCGGAACAGATTTGTATCGGCTGGGAACTGGAAGAATTTTTAGATCGCGCCATGGAGGCATTACCGCCGAAGAAGCGGGAAACCTTGATTCTCTACATGAAACAACAGCAGTCTTACCCAGAAGTTGCTGGGCGACTTCTCGTGTCCCCGGTCAACGTCCGTAAGCGCATTTCCGACGCCAGGCGGGTTTTGCGCCATCGCCTGGAAAGCTACGACCGCGACAGCCACGGTCTGCTGAAGCCATCTAAGAAGAAGGTCACAGGGCAATCGGTCCAGTTGACACCGGAAACAGTCGCCCCCCCTGAATCCAAAAAAAAGCGGACCAAAGCAACTCCCCTCCCGACCCAGAAACCCCAAACAAAAGTTAAAAAAGTTAAAGCGGTTTCCCGTCGGGCAAAATCCCAGGCTGGTGTTGCGGAACCCACCCAAAGAGCAAAAGTCAGGGTTTGACCCAATCGCCTCGATAGCATATCTGGAAGGCGATCGCACCTACCTGGGGGAACCCAACACCTCGTGGGTCAACATATACCCCTTTCCTCAGCCAAGAAACCCCGTTTTCCCAAAAATCGGGTTTCTCAGAACCCCCTTGGGGGAACCCAACACGCTGTGGGAAACATATACCCGTTGTTGGGTTCCGTTGCACTCCACCCAACCTACTACTGGAGAGCGATCGCACCTACCTGGGGGAACCCAACACGCTGTGGGAAACATATACCCGTTGTTGGGTTCCGTTGCACTCCACCCAACCTACTACTGGAGAGCGATCGCACCTACCTGGGGGAACCCAACACGCTGTGGGAAACATATACCCGTTGTTGGGTTCCGTTGCACTCCACCCAACCTACTACTACTACTGGAGAGCGATCGCGCCTACCTGGGGGAACCCAACACGCTGTGGGAAACATATACCCGTTGTTGGGTTCCGTTGCACTCCACCCAACCTACTACTGGAGAGCGATCGCACCTACCTGGGGGAACCCAACACGCTGTGGGAAACATATACCCGTTGTTGGGTTCCGTTGCACTCCACCCAACCTACTACTGGAGAGCGATCGCACCTACCTGGGGGAACCCAACACCCCCTGGGGAAACATATACCCGTTGTTGGGTTCCGTTGCACTCCACCCAACCTACTACTGGAGAGCGATCGCACCTACCTGGGGGAACCCAACACGCTGTGGGAAACATATACCCGTTGTTGGGTTCCGTTGCACTCCACCCAACCTACTACTGGAGAGCGATCGCACCTACCTGGGGGAACCCAACACGCTGTGGGAAACATATACCCGTTGTTGGGTTCCGTTGCACTCCACCCAACCTACTACTGGAGAGCGATCGCACCTACCTGGGGGAACCCAACACCCCCTGGGGAAACATATACCCGTTGTTGGGTTCCGTTGCACTCCACCCAACCTACTACTGGAGAGCGATCGCACCTACCTGGGGGAACCCAACACCCCCTGGGGAAACATATACCCGTTGTTGGGTTCCGTTGCACTCCACCCAACCTACTACTGGAGAGCGATCGCACCTACCTGGGGGAACCCAACACCCCCTGGGGAAACATATACCCGTTGTTGGGTTCCGTTGCACTCCACCCAACCTACTACTGGAGAGCGATCGCACCTACCTGGGGGAACCCAACACCCCCTGGGGAAACATATACCCGTTGTTGGGTTCCGTTGCACTCCACCCAACCTACTACTGGAGAGCGATCGCACCTACCTGGGGGAACCCAACACCCCCTGGGGAAACATATACCCCTTTCCTCAGCCAAGAAACCCGGTTTTTCCCAAAAATCGGGTTTCTCAGAACCCCCTTGGGGGAACCCAACACGCTGTGGGTAAACATATACCCCTACTGTCCCTCAACTAACTCGGAAATCTGTGAAGATACACAACTGTAGCTTTGTCGTTGCCTTAGCTGTCCTCCACCTCACTGCCATTCCCGCAGCCTTGGCACAAACTCCCCTCCCATGGGCGATACCTGACCCCGGATTGAATAAAACCCCCAAACCTTCTCCGCCACCGTCAGACCCGGACTATATCATCCCCCCTCGCGTGGCTCCTAACGACCAAATTAGCGCCTTTACCACTACTTTAACCCTTAATGATATCCCCATCAGCCACCTGACCGAATGGCAGGTGAGCGGCGTGCAAGCCTTCGCTAATACCACAAATAGCGACATGGTTTTAGATGGTACGTTCAAACTCCACGCGGAGATTATCGAAAGCCTTAGCCGAACTAATATTTACAGGGTAGACCAGCGGGGGAGTTACTTGCAACTGCGGACGGTGCCGCTGGAAAGGCGAGTAACCACCACCACCACGGAACCCCAAACCATGAACGGTTTGGAAATTCAAATGAGTTTGACGGGGGCTTGTTTTTTACCTGATGCTCCCAGTGACCAACAATGTACTTATATGCCGGGGTTGGTCATCGATCGCAACAGCATCGACCCCGACTTTTTTGTGCCAACCCGGGTTCTGCAAACTTCACAGGTGGGGGATGTCTTGGCACCGGAAACCTTAGCTTTTATGCAGCTTCCCGGTTTTCAAGGGGGAAGCGCCAGCCAACCGATTGGGCTAGATTTGTACTTTCCTAATTCTGGCACTTTTCCGGGAAATAGTCAATCCCAAAGAAGCACAATTAAACGCCAAGAAGAAATCGACCTGACCATCGCCGGCACATTTTCCCGGGTGCGACAGGTGGTGAAAGCCAACGATCCCCAAGCGGTTTTGGGGCGCACGATTTACGGATTTACCCTATTTGGGGATGATGAAAATCGCTGTCTCAATACGGTTATCCAAGCGGGGGCACAATTTTTACCAGACCTCATTCCTGACCTGGAAGGGAGCGAAAATCCCCCGAATACCAGCATTAACCGTAACTTATTTTTTGCTGCTAATAATACCCGTTTACCTAGCAGTAGTTTTACGATTTATTCCGCTGGTCTGGGGCGGGCGGAAAGTTTGACTCCCAATATCAGAAGTTTGAGGGAAATTCCTGGGGCGAGTTATCACAGCCTCTGGTTGGGGCTGTCTCCGGTTCTCGATCGCAGCTTCGGACGCGATCGCCTTTTTTTCCGGGCGACCGGTCCCCAAATTGCTATGAGGGCGGGGGCGGAAGGGGGAGAAGATGTCGATAATCTACAGTTAATGTCTGTGGTCAATCAAGACATCTTTTCCACCGAGAATATACAGAACTTTTACACCCAAGTTTATCTGAGTTTTTTGCGGCAAGATGTCAACTTGAACCGCCAAAGTGTTTACCTAGAACAACGGCGATATTATCCTCACCTTAGTTTAACCGGAAACTGGACGCGAAGTCAAGACATTTTCCGCTACTATACGGGGGTTATTGCTTCGGAAATGGTGAAACTTTACCTAGGGGCAGACTATACATTTAACACGACGGACGGCTGGAGTTTTCGAGGGGGTGCGATCGGCTATGTCAACCCCGATCGCGACTATTACAGCCAGGTGTTTGGGAATGCTTCCAAAAGGTTTCGCCTGGGGAATAATAGGAATTTAATCCTGTCGAGTTTTTTCAATTATGCGATCGACCGAGAAACCCGCATTGGGGATGTTGTCAGCATTTCTCCCGCCAGCGAATTAGGGTTATCGGGACGTTTAAACTGGCAAAGATTTTCCCTGGGTTTAACCAACTATTTCGGGGATATCCTCCCCAATTCCTACGACGATCGCCTACTGATAGAATTAGCAGTCCGCCCAGTTAATAACGTCACCTTATCAGGTTATATCGCACCCATCGACAAAACCTCCAGCCGGTCGGTTTACGGTAGCACCATCAGTTGGAGACTGAAAAATCAGCCCAACAGTCCCACGCTATCAGCATCGTGGCAACATCAAGAGTATGATTATGGTAACGATGCCTTTGGGAATCGTATGTTGGTGACAGACAACATTTTTACCATCATTTTCCGGGTAGGAAGTTCCCCCAATCCATTCCCCCGTGAAAACCCAGATCAACCAGATTGAGAGTATATCGAGTGAACTTCCTGTTGGGATGTGGGATTTTTTCAGCAAAAAAATTTACATAAGTGGTATAGACTTTAATCAAGCGATCGAGTATCATATTACAGACGAGCCAAAAACCTGATCAAAATTCGGACTGATCTACCAAGGTCTAAACGAGCATATACTGTCGTTGTCCTCCCGGTATAAAAGGGTGGAGGCAAATTAGATGGAAGCCAACCAGGCTCCGATCGCCAAAACCATTGACGTTTTGAATCCCTCGTACCTCTTATGGAAATTAAAGACCCCATCAGGCGATATCGTTCCCCGAAAGCAAACGATGTCCAACCCTTGAAACAGGCAGAAGAACAAGAACTATTAAATCGTCTTTCAGAAGGGGAAATGAATGCCTTCTGGCCCCTCTGGTATTACCATCAAAACTACCTTTATAATCGCTGTATTAGTTGGATGGAAAATAACCGGACGGAAGCGGAAGAAGCCCTCAGTCTAGCCATGTTAAAAGCCAGGGATAAATTACCAAAATACGCCCCAAAAATCACGAATCTCCGAGCTTGGCTAACCCGCTTAACCCATAATCTATGCCTAGATATTCACCGAGAACGTCGCCGAAAATCAATCAGTATTGACAACATAGAAGATTCATATATTCAAGCACAAGATGTTATTTTATGTAGTTGTGAATCCCCAGAATCGCAAATTTTGAGGCATGAGTTAAGGCAGTTTATTCAGAGTGTTGTCAACCAACTACCTGAACGGCTTCGCATCCCTTTCATTCTCCGTTATGACCGAGAACTGTCTTATCCAGATATCGCCGAAAAACTCGGAATTTCCAGAGACAATGCTTACAAACGCATTCAACAGGCACGAGATATTCTCGCCCAGAAGGTGAGAAGTTATCTTTCAGGGGTAGATCCTTTTGAATCAACTTTATCTGAGAGTTTTTACATCACCAATAATTTGTTAATAGAAGACTCAAAAATCGACGATTTATCTGGTGTCGAGTGTAAATCGGTGGTAGTCAGTTATCACTTAACCGCGACCTGCCTAGACCAAATGTCTCATACATGGCATTTTTTGCCTGGTTTTGCGGCTTATAAAAACCGGCATCAGTCCACTTAATTGGAAAATTCAAACACCCAAAATAATTCGGTGATAGACAGTTATCGATTGGACTTGTGAACACCGAAGGATAACCAGGTGCATATCTGCAATAATCAAACACCACCAAATAGCGAGATGTCTAAAAAAACCTTTTCATGTATGGTATCTGTCACCCTACTTTCCGGGAGTGAGAGAAATGTGTATTTGGTTTTAGACCAAAAACCAACCCGAATCAACCAGAAGCTAAAAACCTTAGATCAGTACATACAAAAATATCCATCGGGATGGAAAAAGCGGCTAGAATTGGCGAATCTGTTGTATGCGACGGGTGATTGGCAACGGGCAATCGAAGAGTATCACCAAGTTATTGAGCGACAACCCCAATTGGTTGAGGTGTATTTAAACTTAGGGAAAATGTTGCAGCTAATGGGGCAAGAAGCCGACGCAGTGGCAGTTTATGAAAAAGCCTTATCCCAAGTTCGCCACGAAGCAACTCAACAGCATCTCGGCGGATTAATTGCCGTCTGTCGGCATGACCTGGAAGCAGCCATTGTCGCCTTTGAGTCAGCCACAGCCCTAGAACCGGACAACATGACGCACTGGCTGGCATTGGGGCGGCTACAGATGCAGAAAGAAGATATATCTGGGGCTTTGGGAACATTTGATCACATTTTGTCAGTTCATCCCAATGATATTGTGGCGCTAATTGACAGCTACGATGCTTTGATGATTCTGGGGGATGTCGGGGAAGCGGAGGTGCGGTTGCTGCGGATGCTGGAATTAGCCCCGGACGATTGTCACGTTCTCAAGCGACAGATAGAGACTCGTTGCCGGATGGGTTTGGTATGGGAAAAGGAGGGGAAGCAGACTAAAAAAATGATTGACACGGCACGGCAACGGATGACTACGGTGGAGGGTTTGGCGTTACTGGCTTATTATCACATCGCCCGAGAGGAGTTTGCGGAAGGAGTCAAAATTTTGGCTCGGTTAACGGAGGAACACCCCATTAACCCCAAGAGTTGGCATTCCTACGGTTGGGGTTTGTTCCATGCCGGACAATATCAGAAGGCGGCATCAGCAATGGAGACGGCTTACAAGCTGTCTGGCGAGGATGCCCAAATTTATCGGGATTGGTGCAAGATTTTACAAGCGGCGAGGCAGTCACAACAACGGGCAAAACTGCAAGGAAGAGTGACGGGTGTATGAATGGCGATCGCGGTTCGGAAAACCACCCCTGATAATTCGCAAAATTCACAGATCACCCCCCTCAAACGTCTAATATAGTAGCAGCCAGAACATTTAGGACATCCACGGTCCTGAAACCTGGGAGGTGGACTCTTTTGAACCCCTATTCCCTGTTCCCTATTTCCTGTTGGCTGCTATAACTAAGTCAACACCACTATTAAAGGTTAAATACCATGGCAGTCACCGGCTCAATTTCAATTGATGTCAATTAAACTTTCGATCAGATCAAAGGATTGGTCACATACGACAAAAAATATGTCATTGAAGTCATTAACAAGACCCAATATGTCCTGGAGCGCGTGGGATCCCATAATGACTCGCAAAATTGGCCCCTTGGCGATATCCAACCCGAGCAGTTAGGGGTCGGTAAATTTGACTGTAATTACTTTTCCTTTGGGGTAAATTATAAGCTCAAAGGGGGATCGGGTTTCATACAATTTGCTGCTTCTTGGCCGCTCATTGGTAAGCGAAAAATTGCAGTCGGCAATATACATCAAGATGGTAACGGTCCGGCTCGGAAGGTGTGGGATGAGATGGACGACCCGTCGGATAAATTATGTTCCAATGATTTGGTCAGAGTTCGGGCTTTTATGCAAGAAGAAGGAGAATCAATCATCTGGGTATATGAAGTGGTTACTAAATAGTTTTCACTGAAATTTACCAAACGGCGATCGGCTACAATTGTAGCCGATATTGACTTAACTACGCGGGTGAGATTGGTACAAACCAGAGATTTAATCTAGCCTGAATGTATATTAACCATCAAAAGTATAAAAACTCGATAGCTCGCGAAAAATCCTAGCCATGTTCAAAGCCACACCTGATAATTGGCAAAATTCATAAATTGAAGATAGCAATCGTCTTGAGAATGTAAATACACAAGTATCACCCACTCTCAAGAGGTAAATATTGTGGATCAAGATTTTCATTATTATGGAACTTACTACGCGGCTAGAATCGGCGGCAATTATAGTCAAAAGGATGCAACTGTTATTGCTACAGCCTCTAATTTCATCGATTTTTTGAGCAATGAAAAATATGCCGGATACTGGCATATTGTCAGCAATACCGAAAAATCTTTAGAGCGAGATTATAATGTGATCGCCAAAGTCGATTATCCTCGTTACACATTTCAAGGCACCTTGAGTACCGGAGCCAGTGGAAGTAGTGGGTTATGGGCATCATTTCACTTTCCTCCTGGAAACTATAATGACCCTGTTGGTACACCAACTAAGATCGATGTCCATGGAAAAGATGTTGCTGCCTTATTACCTGACTATCACCTACGGGAAATAGATCCTGATTCGAGCCTTAAGAGCAAAATTACTCCGGACATTGGTAAGTTGCTCAATCGGCCACAAAGTGCTTTGTCTAGAGCGATGATCAAAGACACAATTCGCTGTCTCACTGATTCAAGCCGTTTGGAAAACATTCTGATCAAATCTGCTGGTGGTAAGACCTTATTAAGTTCTGCAAATAAGGAGTCTATTCTCAAACGCTTTGGATTGCTTTTGTTGGGGGTTAGGGCTCATGTTATTGGAGATACTTGGGCCCACCAAGATTGGTGCGCCCTTGATCATGTAATCAATACTTACTGGGATATTGACAATTCCTGGCTCAAAAATGATGTTTGGCAAAATATTGAGTATCAAGATATGGGTCAGAGTTGGAAAAAAGTCAAGCTGTCTTGTACATCTCATGAAAATTTGCAAGCTGCTCCCAATGTACCTCCCTGCTATGTAGGACATGGATGGATGGGACATTTTCCCGATTACAGCTTCGTTAAATATCGCTATAAACCCTGCTGGAGTCCCAAAAGTGCATGGTCATTAGAGCGTGATAATCCTACGGAATACAACCATGCTTTTCTTGAGTTATGTAGCTTATTTTCTCAGGCAAGTGGCAGTCAGTTTCGCCCCCAAGATAAAAAGAGTCAACTAGTCGCAGCACAAAAGGCGATTTCCTCACCAATTGAAATTGACAATCAAAACAATTGTCCCCGATACCACTCGGCTGAGAAATGGAAAGAGGAAATGAACAAGGTAGCTCTTGAAAAACCCAAAATTGCCATTGATACCCGCAAAGAACCTGACGAAGAAACGGTGCTTAAAGGTAAATTTGACCATCCAATTGTTCTGGAAGCGATAAATCGCTACGGTTCCTTATACATTCAAGCTGCCAGCGATCTCCATCTGTTTCAAATTGCGGCTGACTACCAATTTTGGTTTGTCAAAGATTGGACTCAAAAACATGAGATAGGAGTTGGTAAATTGTTTGATGATACCTGGGCGAAAGCAATTGGTATTCTCTCACCTGATATCGTGAATATTTGGGGTTAACAGCACTATTTTACTAAGCGATCGCCCTGATCATACTTAGTCAAAAGGGGGGCGATCGCTCCCTTTTTTGATGGGGCTTCATTTGGGAAAATACCATAACTCAAAATTTTCCGAAATTGAATTCAATCCGCGTTTTAGGGGTGTAGATAAAGCCAGAGGTCTAATCGATCAGTCAGATGGGTAGGAAGTCGCGGTAATAGCCGAACCCTAGCCCCTTTGGGGGAATATGTATGCACCAATCCTAATGTGCAAGGTTTTAAAGGTTCGCAAGGTGATCGAAAAGCTCGGAAAAAGCTGGGTGGTGTCCATCCAGTGACTGTGCTGAAAGAGGAAGCGGGAGTAGCCACAGGTTCCCTCGCCAAACTGGTGAATTGATTTTACTAAACGCCCACCGTTTTGCATGAGTGCGATCGCCTGGTAATTTCTGGAAAATGTTCCGGTCCGATCGCACCTTTTTTGGGGACATAGAATCGATTAATTAATTTGAGAAATTACGAAAGATATTAACAGAAAATCCAAAACATCAAAAAATCACCGCCTCAACCGTATCGCTCCGGGTTGTCGCGGTCTAATTTTGCCAGTATTTTCCGATCGCCGCCCAGATTCTCTTTCCCAGCTAGACCTGGCACGCCAAATCAATCAAGCCCTTGAACAAGGTGCCCATGTGATTAACATTAGCGGCGGTCAACTGGCTCAAGCAAATGAGGCATACCCCGCTTTATTGCTGGAAAAAAATAACGGATTAACTTTAAAAGATATTGCCGTACTCTCCATCGGAACTGGCAACACCACTTGTCCCTACAGCTATGAAGAAATCAAGGGATGGAGTTCTCTGGGTTGGGTTCAGCATCTACCGGACATCTTCTTAAATCCTGCTTCCCAAAATTCCGAAGATATTGGCAATCAAATTCTGGATAGTGTTGGGAGTGATATATTACGTTTGGATTTCGATCTCAACGATCGCTTGCAAGTGGAAAAGCAGCCAGGTCGTTTGCGATCGCTCCTCGAAAAGCCCCACAATCGATATATTTTTAAAAAATATCAAAAGTATCAAAAGATTGGCGAAGAAATTGACAATCCCGAAAATTGCCAAGAGTTGATCGAGGCGGCGAAATGCTTTCTCGATTGTGGCGAAGTCTATGATCAGAAGCCAGGGGTGCCAGTGCGAGATGCAATCCCACAATTTATCAAATTACATTGAGCATTCGTCGAGGTAAATCTTGGCGATCGCCCACCGTTAATTGGCGATCGCCCACCGTTCATATTGACAATATTACCAACCATTCACCCCAAATCAAACAACACAAATGAGTAAAACTTGGTACGCCATCCTCACCACTTACATGATTTTGTTTTTTGCGACTGGTTATATCAACTTTTTTAGCAATAATTATTTTGCGAAAACTCCAGAAAATGTTGCCCAAATAACTCGCGATTATGACTCCCCAAAAAAAATGAATTGGGTGGCAGAACTTCTGCTAGAGGATGCCCAAACTTATCAAGACGAAAATAATATTGCTTCCCAGTCTTTCAATATTGTCTTGGGTTCTATTGTTTCTTTTTTGTCCGCCACTGTCAAACAAAAACAATAAATTTACAATTATTTGAGATGAAGCCATGAAGAATCTTGATCCAGAAGACAAATTTTTACTTCCTCCTGAATATGATGATTTTAATGCAGATTTTTAATTGTGGAATTATCAGCAACAATTAAGGCGCAAAGTGAGTAAAACTTGGTATATAATTTTCTGCGTATATGCCCTATTATTGAGTTTAACAGGTGGCGTAACATTTTTCTATAATCATGGATTTTATGCGAGAGAGGAAAATATCAAAAAAATGGAAATTATGACAACATAGGAGCAATTCAATACCTACCAATTATGACTAAAAAAGGAGAGAGAAAATATGAGACATATCAACCAAATAGCCAATCAATCTTTTAATGTTGCTCTGGTTGGGTTTTTTATCTGCGATCTTGACAAAATCCCAGGCTGATCACAATGAATATTTAGACAATATAAATGTTTTCATCCTATCGATAATAATTGCAAAATGCCCAAATTCAGAATCCTTTGTTTCAATTCGTTATTTCCATGAAATCAAATCTGAAACCTGCAAATAACCATGAAAACAATTGTCGCCAAAGCCCATACCAAATTCCAAAAACTGCCTATCCAGTCCTCGGAACTGAAACCTGATCAAATGGTCGCGGTTACGGCGGGAAAAACCTACGAAGTTTAAGCATTTGAACCTGCTGAAAATGGACATATTAAGGTCACTTTAGCCGCCAATAGTGGAACCTTTTATGCCTTTAGTAAAGATGGGGATGGACTGCCATCGGTAATGCCAGAAGGGGCGGAAGAGCCATTGATTACTCAGCCAGAAGGCAAGGCGATTTTTGGTAATTTTATCCGTGAAGATGAACTAGCAGATCTGAATCGTTGTCTGCATTTTTATCAAATCAATACCCCCCCTAGAATCTGTCATTTTATCAGTAAAATTGCCCACGAATCCGGGGGATTGAAGTGGTTAAAAGAACTCAGTGATGGGTCTTATTTGGAAGGGCGCAGCGATTGGGGAAATACTTGTTCTGGTGACGGCCCAAAATACAAAGGTTCGGGGGCGCTTCACCGGACGAAACAATTATAAAGCCTTCTGCGATGCGCTGGGCGATGCCAAAATTATGGAAGGTTGCGATTATATGGCGGAGCATTATCCGTTTACCAGTGCCGGATTTTGGTGGCACAATAACCGCATGAATGAATTGTGCGATCGCGGCGCAACCGTGGAAGAAATTACCCTAAGAGTCAACGGGGGTTACAATGGCTTAGAAGATCGTCACCAATATTATAACAAAGCCTGTAAAGTGACAGAGTCGCGCCCAATAGCCTCCTCTCCTGCCAATTCAGAACCTGCCAATTCAGAAGTGGCTGTGAAGATTAAATTTATCCACACCACAACCCTCCGCACCGTCATCGAAGACCTTTCCGAACTCTCAAGCGATCAACAAGTCGAAATTAAAGAACAAAGTGTTTATCCGGTTCACTCCTATGCGTACCAAACCGGAGATTACCTGAAAGTTGCATTTTGGGGTCAATCATTTAAGGTAAAAAATACTTGGTTTGTTCACAGCAGAGATGTAGAGATATACAATCAGAATCTCCAGATTAAACCCGATAAAATTTTACTACCTGTTCCTTGGTTTCCGCAAACTGACAACTATCGAGATCCAGAAAGAACTTGTAATTCATCGTCTTGTGCCATGTGTTTAGAATATTTCAAGCCGGGAACTTTACTCGGAACCACTGGAGATGATATCTACTTAGAAGTGGTTTTTAAATATGGAGATACCACCGATCATACAGTGCAAACCCAAGCCTTATCAGATTTTGGTTTGAAAAGCACTTGGCACACCGATCTGGATTTTGATGATGTTTATCGAGAACTAGAAGCGAAGCGTCCTGTTGTGATTGGTATTTATCATCGGGGGACGACGGAACATCCTTGTGGCGGTCACATGATTGTTGTCCGGGGGCGCACTGAAAACGGGGATTTTGTTGTTAATGATCCTTATGGTTCTCTTAATGATTGCTACACCGGAGCGGTTGAAAATGGTAAGGGTGCAATTTACAGCAAATATGAAATGACCTATCGTTGGACGGCAGAAGGACCCGGAACTGGTTGGGGCAGACTTTTTCAAGCCTAGGAATTAATGGATTAAGATGGAATCGGCGATTTGATCACCAAGGAGAATCAAATCGCCTGAATTCCAAGGCTTCCATTATGAAGCCCTTAGCTAAGATTAAGACATCTGCTTAAAAAAAGCGATCGCCTCTTTCAACGCCACCACAAAGGCATCAATATCCTCATGGGTATTGTAAAAATAACAACTCGCCCGCGCCGTAGAATTAACCTTTAGATACTTATGTAAAGGTTGGGTGCAGTGGTGTCCTGAACGCACCGCCACCCCCGAATCATTCAACAGCATTGATAAGTCATTAGGGTGAATTTCTCCCGCTGAAAATGATGCTAATGCCGCCCGTCCTTTACCCTCAGCCGTTGGGGGGGGTCCATAAATAGTAATTTCGGGAACATCACTTAATTTCTTGAATAAATAAGCCGTTAATTCCTGTTCGTAGGCGTGGATTTTATCCAAGCCAATCTTCATTAAATAATCCAGGGCTGCACCTAAAGCGATCGCCTCTCCAATCGCCGGAGTTCCCGCCTCAAATTTATGGGGTAATTCCCCACAGGTAAAACCCTCTAACGACACCTCCCCAATCATCTCGCCACCCCCCAAAAATGGCGACATCGACTCCAGTATTTCCCGCTTACCATACAGAAAACCAATCCCCGTCGGACCACACATTTTATGACCCGAACCCACTAACCAATCACAATCAATTTCCTTGACATTTATCGGTAAATGTGGTAAACTTTGGCAGGCATCAATCAACACCTTCGCCCCATATTGATGGGCAATTTCCGTAATTTCCTTCACCGGATTAATGCAGCCCAAAACATTAGACATTTGCAGGACAGCCACCAACTTAGTCTGAGGGGAAATGAGGGTTTTAAACTCCTCAAAATCGAACTCCTGGTTAGCCGTTAATCCCACATACTTAATCACCGCCCCAGTTTTCTTAGCCAGCATTTGCCAAGGGACTAAGTTACTGTGATGTTCCATTACCGACAAAATAATCTCATCCCCAGCCCGTAGATTTTCCCACCCCCAAGAATAGGCAACCACATTCACGGCTTCGCTGGCGTTACGAGTATAAATAATCTCCTGGTAGGAATCAGCATTAATAAACTCAACCACCTTTTGGCGGGCTTTTTCATATTCATCAGTCGCCTTAGCGCTAAGGGTATGAATACCCCGATGAACATTAGAATTATATGTTTGATAATAGTTTTGGATAGCATCTAAAACCACCTGGGGTTTTTGAGAAGTAGCCGCATTATCCAAATAAACCAGAGGATGTCCGTTCACCTCCTGATGTAGAATGGGGAAATCTCCCCGCACCTTTTGTCCTAGTGTTTTTTCTTTAATAAGTGTCATTTTGTCTAATCCCTAAATCTAGCAATTGGCAACCAGTAACCATTAAAGCATCTCTGGTAATTCCCCCATCATCAAGATAGCAGAGGTGAGGGGAGATAGTTGATTAATCATCAAGAATTAATCCCCCCCTTACAGCCTGTTCATAAATCATCTTATCACCTCTCAAAGTCCCTCTCTCTTTCTGGGATCCAGATTTAGGGTGAGGGCAATGTATTAAGCGACTGGTGAACAAGCTGTAACCCCCTTTACATTTCCCCTTCGTCAGTGCGACAAGCCACACAGCGGGATAAAATTTGCTTGAGAGAAACCAAAGGCAATTTCTCTAAAATTTCCGCCGCAAAAGCATCAATTAACAGGTTACGGCTGGTTTTTTCATCCAGTCCCCGACTCCGCAGATAGAAAATCTCATCCGCTTCTAATTGGCTAACAGTTGCGCCGTGGGCACATTTGACATTATCAGCTACAATTTCTAATTGAGGCTTGGTATTAACCCGCCCTTTAGCCGATAACAACAGATTACGATTCAGTTGAGTCGCATCAGTCATTTGTGCCGCTTGGGGAACCACAATCCGACCATTAAATATAGCATGAGCGCGGTCATCCACAATAGCTTTATGTAATTGATTGATAACACCATGGGGATGGTTCAAAAATACGGCGCTATGGGTATCAGCGACCTGTTGACCATTGACCAGAGTTAAACCATTAAGCTGAGTTTCGGTTCCCACAGCGGTTTGGTGAATATCGAAGTTATGGCGAGACAATTTCGCCCCCAAACTAATGGCGTTACCAGTATAACGGCTAGAACGCCCTTGGGAAACTACAGTGCGACCAATATGGAAAGATGAAGCCAATTCTCGTTGAAGGCGAGTATGTTGTAATTCGGCATTGTCACCAACCCATAACTCTGTCACTGTGTTAGTGAAATAAGGAGTTTTTTGGGTGCGGTCTGAACAACCCAAAATATTCGCGGTGGCGTAGTGTTCAATTACTGTGGCTTTGCTTCCGGGTTCAGCGACAATTAAAGTCCGAGGTTGACTGGTTACAGGTTGGCTGCTACTGAGGGAAATAAATAGCAGATGAATGGGGGTATCAATGACTTGATTTTGGTGAACCCAGACCACCGCAGCATCAGCCAAAGAGGAAGTATTGAGGGCGGTAAAAACTTCCTGGCTGTCGGGTTGTTGAGTTAGGTAGTTCCCCAACTTATCGGATAATGGTTTATCGAGTTGTCCTAAATTGCCGACAAATACTCCATCAGGAAGATTATCTAAACAGGACAGTTGGGGGGAGTAAAAACCATTCACAAAAACCAACCTAGTCCCTTTAACTTCCGGTAAGATTAAAGGCGAAATCTCGTCTCGGGAAAGTTCTACCGCTGTGGCTGGTTGAAAAGGCAATTCCAACAAAGCGGAAAGGTCGGTAAATCGCCAATCTTCATGGCGACGGGTAGGAATAGCTAATTCCTTAACCCAACTGGCGGCATTATCACGAATATTTTGTAATTGTTCGGCAATGTTTCTTTCCAAAGGGAAACTCGCCGGAATTGGAAGAGAACCCCTTACCCGATTAAGTAACTGATTCAAATAGGAAAGTTCTGGTTTTTCTTGAATATGAATCATTAACTACACCCCCACTGTGGCTGCTTCAATTATATCATCATAGCCCTGTTTTTCCAACTCGATCGCCAATTCCTTAGCACCAGTTTTAATAATTCTGCCATCAGCCATGACATGAACATAATCAGGGACAATGTAATCCAATAACCGCTGATAGTGAGTAATCACCAGCATGGCATTTTCAGCATTAGCCAATTGATTCACACCATTAGCGACAATTTTCAGCGCATCAATATCCAAGCCGGAATCAGTTTCGTCCAAAATGGCTAATTTCGGTTCTAATAAAGCCATCTGCAAGATTTCATTACGCTTCTTTTCACCCCCAGAAAAGCCTTGATTAACGCTACGTTCCAGAAACTCTGGACGCATTTTCACCACCTCTAATTTTTCGTGGATTAAATCCTCAAAATCAAACACATCTAACTCATCTAAGCCCCGATATTTCCGTTGGGAATTGTAAGCCACCCGCAGAAAATCGAGATTACTAACCCCAGGGATTTCGATGGGATATTGGAAAGCCAAAAACAGACCGATTAAGGCGCGTTCTTCTGATTCTAATTCCAGGAGATTTTGTCCTAAAAATGTGACTTCACCCCCAGTTACTTCATAGGCTGGATGTCCGGCCAAGATTTTAGAAAAGGTACTTTTTCCCGACCCATTTTGACCCATGATGGCGTGAATTTCTCCGGCTTTAATTTCCAGGTTTAAGCCTTTTAAAATCGCCTTACCATCAACGGTAGCGGTTAAATTCTTAACGGACAAAATCACGGGACTGTTTTCTTGAATCATTCTCAACCTCTAAATGTGTGTGATTGGTGTTAGTGATTAACTGACGTAATTAGGTTAGGGGGTTTTCAACAGGAAACCCCACCATCTCCCAGGGAAATAGATAGTTTAACCGACAGCGCCTTCTAGTTTCAGACTCAGCAGTTTATCGGCTTCGGCTGCAAACTCCATGGGTAATTTATTAAACACATCTTTACAGAAGCCGCTGATAATCATAGACACAGCATCTTCCTCAGAAATTCCCCGTTGAGTAAAGTAAAACAATTGGTCTTCCCCAATTTTAGAAGTCGAGGCTTCATGTTCTACCTTGGCGGTACTATTTTCGACTTGAATATAAGGGAAAGTATTAGCCTGTCCACAGTCGCCAATTAACATAGAGTCGCACTGGGAATAATTCCGCGCTCCCACAGCTTTCGGACCCATTTTCACTAAGCCACGATAGCTATTCGCAGACCGACCCGCCGAAATACCTTTAGAAATAATAGTGCTGCGGGTATTTTTGCCAATATGAACCATTTTGGTTCCGGTATCAGCCTGTTGACAGTTATTGGTGAGGGCGACGGAGTAAAATTCTCCGACGGAATTATCACCGACCAACACACAACTAGGATATTTCCAAGTAATGGCTGACCCGGTTTCTACCTGAGTCCAGGAAATCTTAGAATTTACGCCTTTACAGAGTCCCCGCTTGGTGACAAAGTTATAAATTCCGCCTTTCCCGTTTTCGTCCCCAGCAAACCAATTTTGCACGGTAGAATATTCGATGGTGGCATTATCCAAAGCGACCAATTCGACTACAGCGGCGTGTAATTGGTTGGTATCGAACATGGGGGCGGTACAGCCTTCTAAATAGGTGACAGAACTGCCAGATTCTGCTACAATTAAGGTGCGCTCGAACTGCCCAGATTCACCGTTATTAATGCGGAAATAAGTAGACAGATCCATGGGACATTTAACCCCTTTGGGAATGTACACGAAGGAACCATCACTAAACACGGCTGAGTTGAGGGCGGCGAAGTAGTTATCACCGACGGGAACTACACTCCCCAAATATTTCTCAATCAGTTCTGGGTGGCTTTCTACGGCTTCGGAAATTGAGCAGAAAATTACCCCTTCTTCGGCGAGTTTTTCTTTAAAAGTGGTGGCAATGGACACACTATCAAAGACGGCATCCACTGCTACATTAGCCAGCCGTTTCTGTTCGGATAGGGGAATCCCTAATTTCTCAAAGGTTTCTATTAGGGTCGGGTCTACTTCTTCTAAACTGCCTTTTTTCTTCTCTACTTTGGGGGCGGAATAGTAGATAATGTCTTGATAGTCAATGGGGGGATAGTGAACATGGGGCCAGGTGGGTTCAGCCATTTTCTGCCACTGCTGATAAGCCCTGAGACGGAAATTTAACATAAATTCCGGCTCATTTTTTTTCGCTGATATCAGCCGCACCACATCTTCACTCAACCCCTTGGGGATGGTGTCGGACTCAATATCAGTAACAAAGCCGTATTTATAGGGCTGGTTAACTAGGGTTTTGACTGAAGCACTCATATATCTTGTGTTCTCTTGTGTTGGTTTGGTTTACGGTCTGGTGTCCCGGCTCATCACCTGGACAAACTCCCACGGGATGGCAGATCCCAAGTCCCACTGTCTGGGACTTAAACAACCTATTTGTTATTTAAGTCTATTTTAGGTTACATTAGCAACAACTGTATTGTCAAAGCCAAAATTTTTTGAATTTTTGTGAACATGATGACCACGACCCAACAGCATTCGACTAAGCAGGACATCCTCCAATATCTTCTGAAACGTCATCAGGCTACGGCTCAGGAACTCGCGGAGGCTCTCGATATCAGTCCCCAAGCCACCCGTCGGCATCTCAAGGATCTCCAGGGGTCGGGGTTGATCAATTATGAGTCTGTACAGATAGGGATGGGACGGCCCCAACATATCTATCGCCTAACCAGTCAGGGACGCGATCGCTTTCCGAATAGTTATGATCAATTTGCAATTTCTTTCCTGGATACTTTGGCTGAAACCGTGGGACCCGAACAGGTTAGCCAGATTTTACACAAACAGTGGCAAAGAAAAGCCATGGAGTATCGCCAACGGGTGGGGACTGGTCCAGTAGGCGATCGCGTAGCTAAATTGGCGGAAATTCGCCAAGGGGAAGGTTATATGGCTGAGTGGTATGCCGTAGAGACTCAAGAGGAAGTCGCCACGGGTGAGCAACGCTATATTTTCACAGAACATAACTGCGCGATTTCTAGTGTGGCTGAGTCTTTTCCGAGTGTCTGCGGCCATGAGTTAGAGATGTTTGCGGCTGTACTATATGATTGTACCGTAGAACGGACTCATTGGCTAGTTAATGGTGAGCATCGTTGTGGTTATCTGATTATTAGTCATTAACTGGCGGCCTCCCCAATCTTGTGGAAATAGTGTAATTATCTAATTATGATGCAGACAGATAGAGAATTTTTAACGCCAGAAGAAGCGGTTAAGGTAGATGCAGCTTTGTTGTCATCTAAGGAGAAGTTTGCCACCCGTCTGGCTATTTATGCGCTGCGCTGTTTACGGGAAATTTCCCAGCAACAAGAATGTGCGATCGCCTCAGTAACTCTAGACCAAATTACCCAGTGGATTGAGCAGGATACCCGCCTCCATGATAAACTAGAAATAGATAGCAGTTTTACCAGCTTTTTTAGTCGGTTGGTTATGTCCTCAATGAAACCACTAGATCGCATTTCGCAGGAGTTGCAAATCCCGATGGCTAACTTAACAGTTGATCAGGTGGTTGCGGGGTTCGAGAAGGAGAGTCAGGTTAAGCGAGAGTAGCGGTAATATAGAGATTGTGGGGGTTATTTAACCAAACAAAGAAAGCTGTTTTTGTGGTGGTTCATAACCCAAATGTTGCCAAGCCTTAGCGGTGGCGATTCTACCGCGATGAGTCCGCTGTATAAAGCCAATTTGCATAAGATAGGGTTCCTGGACTTCCTCCAAGGTTTGGGCATCTTCGCCGCTGGCTGCTGCTAGGGTTTCCAAGCCGACGGGTCCCCCATTGAAATTTTCGATAATGATGCGGAGTAAATGCTGATCCGTCCAATCCAAACCGAGGGGATCTACATTAAATAATTCTAAGGCGATCGCGGCAATTTCTCCGGTAATATCCCCGGATGCTTTGACTTCCAAATAATCCCGTACCCGTCTTAATAAACGATTAGCAATTCGGGGAGTTCCTCGGGAACGTCGGGCAATTTCTAAGGCACCTTCGGGAGTAATGGGAGTTTTTAATAGTTTAGCGGTACGGTTGACAATTTGGGCGAGTTCATCAACTTCATAAAAACGCAAACGTTGAATTAACCCAAAGCGATCGCGCAGGGGAGAAGTCAAAGCACCGATTCTGGTAGTTGCGCCGACAATAGTAAACTTATTTAAGGGAATGCTGCGCGTCCTCGCACTACGTCCCTGACCAATAGTGATATCTAAACGAGAGTCTTCCATAGCAGGATAAAGGATTTCTTCGGCCATTTTAGAGAGGCGGTGAATCTCATCAATAAACAAAATCTCTCCGGGTTTTTGATTAACCAAAAGTCCGGCAATATCCCTCGGTTTTTCCAGGGAAGGCGCAGTAGTAATTTGGCATTTGACGCCCATTTCTGTTGCCAAAATTAGCGCCATGGTAGTTTTACCGAGTCCGGGAGGTCCATAAAGTAACAAATGGTCGAGGGGTTCCCGGCGAGACTTAGCAGCGGCGATCGCAATTTCCAATACCTGTTTGAGATCCCGTTGACCAATATAGTCGGCTAGTTGTTGGGGTCTAATTTTTTCTTCGGGTTTGGGATTGTTTTTTTCCTCAGAGGTGGGTGATGGTATCAGTAGGGACTCCTCCGCTGGTGGCTTCACCTGATAGGTAGATGAAGGTTCGCGGGCTGGCTTATGTGGGCGGGAATTGTGAGAAGATATAATTGCCATAACTTATGCAATACCCCAAAACATTTCAATTAGTTCGATCATGATCTATTCTGTCTCAATCCCGGAAAATATTACCTTTGAAGATGCGATCGCCATTACCCAATCTCTGATTGATCAATCCCAAGCGGGAAGTATCTCGGACTCAGACTTGGCGGCGGCTATATCCAAACTGGTTCATTCGGAAAATGGGGCGAGGGGATTTTTTGTGACCTACCTCACGGATACTCGCCCTATTCCTGAACAAATGACACCAGAGATCCAAAAAGCGTTAGAATCTTCTCCTGAGATAGTCTCGGAGTTATTGGTGAAAAATTTGGCGATGTCCGCCGCCATGGTAGTCTATCATCATCGCCACCAAAATGAGGATATGGCTGCCAGTTCGGACTTAGTGCGATCGCGCTGTATTGAGTTAATTCAAGGCCTCAATTTACCACCAGTCAAATCTTTACTACAGCAGCTTCTGGAAACTTCCCAAACGGGAGAGGGACCCTATCAAGACTTTTTGGAGAGATGGGGATATGATACCCAACAACGAGAAGCGATCGCCACTTCTGTACATTTAGCGATCGCATAATTTGTAGGTGGGGTGAAATCACGACTAGAAACCCGGTTTCTTTGAGAAACCGGGTTTCTTCACCCCCCCCAATACCTGAATTTGTTGGGTGTCTACGAGTTCGCGGTTACACTCGCATATTGAGCCGCACCGTAAGCAGCACTATCTGGGAGCGTATCAATAGACCATTCCACCCTGGTCTGGGTGAGATGGGGGAAACTATGGTCAATTTCCTGACGAACCCAGGCGATCGCATTTTGTTTGAATCGTTGATATGCTCCCTCCGATGCCGTTTTTTCCTTTTCTTGCGCTCCCCCAGAAATCACAATCAGGTCACAGCCTATGGTATTGACCACATTACGAGCCGCTATACCGAGGCTGGTAAAATACTCTTGCCAAATAGCCACAACATCCGACAGAGGCTCATCCATTTGACCCAAGCGACGCAGGTTTTTCGCCACCTCCATGGGATCTCCTTGTAACGCTTCCGGTACATTCCCCTTAGCCTGTCGGTGTTTAACCATATTTCTCAGACCCAATAAAGAGGCTCTGGTTTCTGCACATCCCCTCGCACCACATCCGCACAGGTCCGCATTTTCCGAGCTATCAATACAAATATGACCGAATTCTGCCGAAACTGCCGGAGCCGACCAGATTTTCCCGTTGACAATCAAAGCGCCGCCTAATCCTGTTCCGGTAATAAACTGAGCCATGACAGAAGAAGCCTGATTTTGAGCCTCGCGGATGCTGTATTCCCGGTAAGCGCCCGCGTCTCCATCATTGAGGAGGAGAGCGGGTAACTGGAGAGTCTCGGAGAGTTTTTGGGCAATATTCACCCCTTGCCAAGAGCGATCAATATTGGTAGGATAAACACACATTCCCGAGGCATCAATGGGAGCCGGACAACAAGCACCGATCGCCTTTAAATCCTGGAATTGTAGATCATTGGCTGCGAGTAGCTCATGGGTGGCGGTTTGAATCACATTTACGGTAGCGTCGGGACCCTCAGAGGCGCTGCTGGGACGATCTAACCTTTCTCCGATGACCCCTTTTTCTGGCTCAAATAATCCCAGTTTAACGGTACTAGCACCAATGTCAATCCCCAAGTAAATGCTCATAATTCTTTCCTAACATCCAACTCCTTCGGATTATAAACTTTGTGGGTTGGCTGGTGCTTCCCTTTACCCAACCTACGACTAGAAACCCGGTTTCTCAAAGAAACCGGGTTTCTTCACCCCCCCACGGAGAAACCCCGTTCACTTATCCTTTGGTCGTCCCTTTTTAATCCATCTCTCTGCCACCGACCACATACCCCATGAAAACAATATGCTCCCAAAAAATGCTATAATAAACGGATGCGGCCAAAGCCAAAAGCGATCGCGACTAGGCAACCGCCAAGGTTGGGTGATTAACCCGGAAGTTGAAGCGACGATCGCACCCGCCGCAATTCCCACACCCACGGCTTGGATATGGTCTTGTAAGTCCTGGTTAGCGTCTTGTTGTTGTTTGTAGTAGGCTGCTTCCGCTTGTTGACGTTGGCGATCGCTTTTCGCTTGTTCCAGTTCAGTCGTCGCGCGAATGCTGTTAATCAAATCGCTAAATAGCACTTGACCCGGTTCGAGATAGTCGATATAGGTTTTGATTTGCTGGAGACGCAGGGGAGCCTTTGTTGTGGCAAAATCTGACCAGTAGGAAAGGCGATCGTCTGATTTTTCAGCCAGGATATGGGACAGAGACCTCTGGAAGTTTTGCAAATTCGCCTCAGTTGTGGTATAATGTGCTTTGAGGTCGCGCAATTTACAGTTATAGTCCAGTAGCTTTTGGGGAATGCTTTGTAACAGTGCATCCAGCCTTTCTAGGCGTTCCTCCGGTGTCTCCAACCGGAAAACCTGGTTAAACTCCTTTACCTTGCCTTCCAGCTCACTGTAGAGGTGTCTAGCGCCTTGATAACCCTCTTTCGCCAGTCCCGCCACCACCACAATTTTCTGATAATTCCAGAATAAATTCCGCAGATTACGGTAATTATCTTGGGCGCGTTTTAAGTCTACCGCACCCGGTTTAGCCAGGGAAATTAAAATCGTCACCGACTCAGCCGCGAAGATAAACAACGGGCAATTAAACAGCCTATCTTCCGTCATATATGCAGCCTGTGGACACAAGTTTTTTGCCCACTCTTTGGCGCTGCTCAATTCCAGTTGATTTAAATCCTCACTTTCACCACTCAACCATAGCACCTTGCCCAGATTTGCCCTCACATCGATTAACGCTTGGGGTTGAAATATCGCGACATTTTCTGGGGAAAAATCAGCCTTTTCATCCGCGAAATACAGGGTTAAATCCGCCGAATAGGTGTCGTTCATCTTAAACGTGCTGATGCTTCCCCCTAGGGAGATATCCGCGATTTGAATCCCTGCAAAATCGATGTTATGTTCTGGGTTTGCGTCCGTCGGTTCCGTGAACTTTTTGAGTTCCGGAAAGTCGAGTTTTGCCGCAAATCCTCGCAAATCATCCCACAAAAAACCCGCATCGGGGCTGTGGGTATCCGGTGCATCATCTAAGGATTGGCACAGGTGGAAAGCAAAGAGACTAAGACTGAGGTTTTTCACGGTTTGGGTCTGGAGAAGGTTCGGAATTGCCTAGGTTAGTGGGGTTTTTAACCGCTTGTTCAATTTGGTCAGCTAAAGAGTTATCCTTTCCAGTGGGTTTAGTTTTAAAAACGCCCTTTTCACCACTGAGGCTTAAACTGCGTTTACGGGGGGCGAGTTTAGCCGTGTATTGTTCGTATAAGTTCTGATGCTGTTGCAGCCACCCTTCAATAGCGGCGGCATTTTTTTCCTCATCATCACCCAGTTGCTGCCGTAATTCCAGTAAACTTTCCCCGTGTTTAGCAATCCAATTATCGGGATTTTCTTCCAGGAGGGCGGTAAACACGGCGATTTTTTTGGCATCACTAGCCATAACTTGTTCTCCTTCTCCAACGATACAGAATGCAGCCCAGTGGTAGGGGGATTGATAGGGGCGATGATTGACCCCCTCCTCTTTATTCTGCCCCATCTGTGCAAAAATGGGTTGTAAGATTTTGCGCCACTCGTCAGAAAATAGGGGGCATTCTTGCCGCCATTGTTCAAAGCCGCTGACGGTGGTTTCTCGCAGCCACTTTTGAGCCTTTTGCAGGGATTGGGCGAGTTGACCCGGTTGTTGTTGCAGCAATTCGTAGGTTCTAATCAGCAGCAGGGCGGTAGAAACCTGATTGACCGACCAGAGGCTAACCAGGACGCTAGGGCTACCCGCCAGGATAAAGCCACTGGAGAGGCTGATATATTCGTCGGTTCGGTCAACGGCGACCTGTCCCGTTTCGCAGGCGGAGAGGGTGACCAGGCTGCAATTGCTCAGGTTCAGCTTGGCGATGATGTTTTCTAAGGTGAGGACTCCATCCGCCAGGAGTAAGCCGGAGTCCAGGGGGGAGTTAGGGTTAAAGGCAGCGTGACAGGAGAAGTACAGGTGATGGGTTTGGCGGAGGAGTTCCTGGCGTTGGTTGTCCAGGAGTTTGGCGGTAGTGGCTTTTTCTGTCTCCAGGATGTCCGGGTTGGGGAAGAGGGTGCGGATGGTTTCGACTTCTACATCAGCCCAACCCAGGTCTTCGGTGGGGTTTTGGATAGCAAAGAGGCGCTTAAAGTTAAAGCGGGGGCGGTTTTGGGCTTGTTGCAGCAGTTGGCAGTTGGGGGCATAGGTGACACCTTTGGGGAAGAGGTCTTGGAGGAATTTGCCCTCACTGCCCTCACCCCCAGCCCCTCTCCCAACTTGGTAGAGGGGAGAAGAGGGGAAATTAGCACCCTTCTCCCCATCTAGGAGAAGAGGGTTGGGGAATGAGGGAAGATGAACGGGTAAGGCATGGAGGGGGAACAGGTGCAGGAAGCGGTGGGGGATAAGGATTAGTTTTTGGCAGTTGGGGAAGTTTTGTCGCAGGTTTTGCAGGATTTCATCCAGATGCAGGATTTGGGCGAGTTCTTCCAGGCGTTGGGCTATGGTTTCGCGCCATTGGTCTTTGTTGGTGTAGTAATCTCGACGATAGGCATTTGTCCAGTCGATGAGTTGCTGTAGGTCTTCCTCGGAAGATGTCCAGAGGTTGAGACTTTGGGCGGTGAGGGTGAAGGTGAGGAATTTATCGGGCAAAATGTACCATTCCAAAATGGCCGTTTCTTCATCCAGTAACTCTTGCATCGCCTCAAAATGCAGGGGTTTGTAGGGTTCGAGTTGCTGCTTTTGTTGCCGCAGTTGGTTGAGGTGGGTCGTGTCCGGGTTGTCCTCCTCTTGCAGGCGGCGTTCTTCTTGGTAAATGGCGAGTTTGAGGGATTGCAACTGTTGGCGGATGTTTTCGGGAATCACGCCCCCCGGATAAGCGTCACGGGTAGCGATGAGTTCCACCAAGTTCCGGGCTTTACTGCGGTCTGCGTATTCAATGGCATCCTGGTATCTGCCCAATTCTAGGCACACTTCCACCATGCCGCGATAAACTTTGTTCCATTGTTCATTAAAGTTGCGTTTATAGCCCTCACTATCGGCTCCAATTTCACCCCGGAGATATTCCACCTGGTCTAGGGCTTCCTGGAAGCTACGGTAGGCATTTTCTAGGGCTTGTTGTGTCTGGGTGGGATTGTTCCCAGCTAGGCGAGATTTCGCTTGGTAGGCAAAACCAAAGTTATTCAGGGTTGTTGCTAAGTCGCGGGCTAACCCCAACCGGCGCATAATCCCGGCGGCTTCATCGTAGGCAGTCATTGCCCTTTCCAGATTGGCGGTGGGGTCGATGCCCATATTAGCTTGGGTGAGGCGGGCAGAACCGAGGTTATTCAGGGTAGAGGAGAGGTCTTTGTCTAACCCCAACCGGCGCATAATCCCTGCCGCTTCATCTATGGCAGTAATTGCCCTTTCCAGATTCGCCGTGGGGTCGATGCCCATATTAGCTTGGGTGCTGCGGGCAGCTCCGAGGTTAGTCAGGGTAGAGGAGAGGTCTTTGTCTAACCCCAACCGGCGCCGAATCCCGGCGGCTTCATCGTAGGCAGTCATTGCCCTTTCCAGATTCGCCGTGGGGTCGATGCCCATCTCCGCTTGGGTGCGGCGGGCAACTCCGAGGTTATTCAGGGTAGAGGAGAGGTCTTTGTCTAACCCCAACCGGCGCATAATCCCGGCCGCTTCATCGTAGGCAGTAATTGCCCTTTCCAGATTCGCCGTGGGGTCGATGCCCATCTCCGCTTGGGTGCGGCGGGCAACTCCGAGGTTAGTCAGGGTAGAGGAGAGGTCTTTGTCTAACCCCAACCGGCGCCGAATCCCTGCCGCTTCATCTATGGCAGTAATTGCCCTTTCCAGATTCGCCGTGGGGTCGATGCCCATATTAGCTTGGGTGCGGCGGGCAATTCCGAGGTTAGTCAGGGTTCCGGAGAGGTCTTTGTCTAACCCCAACCGGCGCATAATCCCTGCCGCTTCATCGTAGGCAGTAATTGCCCTTTCCAGATTCGCCGTGGGGTCGATGCCCATCTCAGCTTGGGTGAGGCGGGCAACTCCGAGGTTATTCAGGGTATCGGAGAGGTCTTTGTCTAACCCCAACCGGCGCAGAATCCCGGCGGCTTCATCTATGGCAGTAATTGCCCTTTCCAGATTGGCGGTGGGGTCGATGCCCATATTAGCTTGGGTGCGGCGGGCATTTCCGAGGTTATTCAGGGTTGCGGAGAGGTCTTTGTCTAACCCCAACCGGCGCCGAATCCCTGCCGCTTCATCGTAGGCAGTCATTGCCCTTTCCAGATTCGCCGTGGGGTCGATGCCCATCTCAGCTTGGGTGCGGCGGGCATTTCCGAGGTTAGTCAGGGTAGAGGAAAGGTCTTTGTCTAACCCCAACTCCTGCCGAATCCCGGAGGCTTCATCGTAGGCAGTAATTGCCCTTTCCAGATTGGCGGTGGGGTCGATGCCCATCTCGGCTTGGGTGCTGCGGGCAACTCCGAGGTTAGTCAGGATTCCCGCCCGTCCTTCGGGGGTATAGACTCCCAGTTCCAGCACCACCCCATAGCCGCGAATGGCAATCTCTTGCACTTCTGCATATCTGCCATGGGGAAAATCGCTGATACTGATGCAGGTATTTTCGACTAAGCCTGCTACTCCTTCGGCTTGGTCGGGGTACTGCGCGAGAAGTCCCGGCATTGACTGGGCAATAACATCCCCCAAGGCGGGAACAATCAACTCCATATTTTGCCGCATCACCTGATGTACGGCGACTGTATCGCCCTGTATTTCTGCTTGCAGCAGTTGTCCCCAAAATTGCTGTAACGCCGCTTGCTGATTTCCACCAGTCCCCCGCTGCGCCAAAAACGCCCCCACCTGTTGCGCCACATTCCGCAGAAACCCCGCCTCGTCCTCTTGTCCCGCTTCCTGCAACTGTGCCGCCACCTGCTCACACACCTGCACAAACCCCTCATCCACCAACTCCAGATGACGGTTGAGGATATCATTTGCCTCACTGGGACAGGTGAGGAGTTCTTGAATTAGGGAGAGATAGGCTTGCACTCGTTGTTCATCCATAGCCGCGCACCGGGAGAAGTCACCCCCATTTTACCCCCTGACCAACCCTGAGAAACCGGGTTGATTTCTTAAATCTTTGTGAAGGAATCGCTATCCTGCCAGAAACTGGGTTTTTTTTGCCCCGACCTGCTGCGATTTTAGGGATTTTACCTGCACAATTGGGCTACATTTCGGTTAAAATAGATGGCATCCCACCCATGGAATTACCCCCTGATGGCACTGACGGGAATCACCCCAGAGGGAAGGGCAACTATTCCCCCATAAATTATGGAATGGCTGCCATGAAAACCAGGCGATCGCATTATTAATATCGCCATTTCCCCCCTCTGGCAAAGTCTATTTATAACCCGCCCCCAAAGCGGCTAAAATTGATGTCGTCACCGGCTCGGGCTGCCTCTCTTACCCAGACAGAAAACCGGTTTATTTAGCATCAATGAAAGAAGCGATCGCTCAAGGTGCGATCGTCTAATTTGTATACCCGGATTTGTTGGGTGTCGCTTCGCTTTACCCAACCTACGACTAGGTTTCTTTACCCCCCCAGGGAGAAACCGAACTTGAGAAACGGGGAGCGATCGCCTAATTTGTATACCCGGATTTGTTGGGTGTCGCTTCGCTTTACCCAACCTACGACTAGAAACCCGGTTTCTTTGAGAAACCGGGTTTCTTTACCCCCCAGGGAGAAACCGACCTTGACAAACGGGGAGCGATCGCCTAATTTGTATACCCGGATTTGTTGGGTGTCGCTTCGCTTTACCCAACCTACGACTAGGTTTCTTTACCCCCCCAGGGAGAAACCGACCTTGACAAACGGGGAGCGATCGCCTAATTTGTATACCCGGATTTGTTGGGTGTCGCTTCGCTTTACCCAACCTACGACTAGGTTTCTTTACCCCCCTAGGGAGAAACCGACCTTGAGAAACGGGGAGCGATCGCCTAATTTGTATACCCGGATTTGTTGGGTGTCGCTTCGCTTTACCCAACCTACGACTAGGTTTCTTTACCCCCCCAGGGAGAAACCGACCTTGAGAAACGGGGAGCGATCGCCTAATTTGTATACCCGGATTTGTTGGGTGTCGCTTCGCTTTACCCAACCTACGACCTTGAGAAATGGGGAGCGATCGCCTAATTTGTATACCCGAATTTGTTGGGTGTCGCTTCGCTTTACCCAACCTACGACTAGAAACCCGGTTTCTTTGAGAAACCGGGTTTCTTTACCCCCCAGGGAGAAACCGACCTTGACAAACGGGGAGCGATCGCCTAATTTGTATACCCGGATTTGTTGGGTGTCGCTTCGCTTTACCCAACCTACGACTAGGTTTCTTTACCCCCCCAGGGAGAAACCGACCTTGACAAACGGGGAGCGATCGCCTAATTTGTATACCCGGATTTGTTGGGTGTCGCTTCGCTTTACCCAACCTACGACTAGAAACCCGGTTTCTCAAAGAAACCGGGTTTCTTTACCCCCCAATATTCCCCTGTATTGAGTTATCCTAAAATAGAGACTGAACCTTAAAAAGCCAGAAGTCGGCAATGGGTACTATGGATAATTCCCCAATCCAGGATACAGAATCAGCGGAGCCAATGTCTGTAACGGATTTACAGAGTCAACTTAATGATTTACTCAAGCAACTGTCCCCGGAGCGTTTACGGGTGCTGACTGATTTTGCGGCTTATTTGGCTAATGCTGAAAGCGAGAGTGCAACCCAAGAACTCTTAGAAATTCCTGGATTGCTAGAGCGAGTTAAGCAAAATCAAGCAACCCCTAAGAACCAGTACAAGGATTGGAGAAACCTTCGTTCTGATGTATGAAGTTCTGCTCCATCCTGATGCCCAAAAAGTTTACATTAATGCCGACAAAGCTAAAATCCCCTCTGATTTCGCTTTTGTAGGTTGGGTGAAATGCAATGTAACCCAACATCTTACCTGAATTTGTTGGGTGTCGCTTCGCTTTACCCAACCTACGACCTTGAGAAATGGGGAGCGATCGCCTAATTTGTATACCCGAATTTGTTGGGTGTCGCTTCGCTTTACCCAACCTACGACTAGAAACCCGGTTTCTTTGAGAAACCGGGTTTCTTTACCCCCCCAGGGAGAAACCGACCCTGAGAAATGGGGAGCGATCGCCTAATTTGTATACCCGAATTTGTTGGGTGTCGCTTCGCTTTACCCAACCTACGACTAGAAACCCGGTTTCTTTGAGAAACCGGGTTTCTTTACCCCCCCCAGGGAGAAACCGACCCTGAGAAATGGGGAGCGATCGCCTAATTTGTATACCCGAATTTGTTGGGTGTCGCTTCGCTTTACCCAACCTACGACTAGAAACCCGGTTTCTTTGAGAAACCGGGTTTCTTTACCCCCCCCAGGGAGAAACCGACCCTGAGAAATGGGGAGCGATCGCCTAATTTGTATACCCGGATTTGTTGGGTGTCGCTTCGCTTTACCCAACCTACGATTCATCTGCTTCTCTGCGGGTGCGTGAAACCCAATCTTGAGCATCTTCTCCCATCATTGGATAAGGAGCCATCCCTTTTAAATCAGCCCATCGAGGCTTTGCTGTGACGACCTCCTCGGACTTTTTAAGCCCCTGTGCAATCTGCCTAATCAACTCTAACCGCTCTTCCGGGCTTAGTTGATCGACTTGCTGCAATAGTTGTTGTAGTAAAGGACTCATAAACCCAACCCCCGCCAATTTTCCTGCATCGCTGGCTCTAGTCTACCACTTTCGACTCCTCACTCCTTAGCTATAAGTTGGTTGGACCGAATGCAATGTAACCCAACATTTGACTGAATTTGTTGGGTGTCGCTTCGCTTTACCCAACCTACGACCTTGAGAAACGGGGAGCGATCGCCTAATTTGTATACCCGGATTTGTTGGGTGTCGCTTCGCTTTACCCAACCTACGACTAGAAACCCGGTTTCTTTGAGAAACCGGGTTTCTTTACCCCCCCCAGGGAGAAACCGACCCTGAGAAATGGGGAGCGATCGCCTAATTTGTATACCCGGATTTGTTGGGTGTCGCTTCGCTTTACCCAACCTACGACTAGAAACCCGGTTTCTTTGAGAAACCGGGTTTCTTTACCCCCCCAGGGAGAAACCGACCCTGAGAAATGGGGAGCGATCGCCTAATTTGTATACCCGGATTTGTTGGGTGTCGCTTCGCTTTACCCAACCTACGACCTTGAGAAATGGGGAGCGATCGCCTAATTTGTATACCCGAATTTGTTGGGTGTCGCTTCGCTTTACCCAACCTACGACTAGAAACCCGGTTTCTTTGAGAAACCGGGTTTCTTTACCCCCCCAGGGAGAAACCGACCCTGAGAAATGGGGAGCGATCGCCTAATTTGTATACCCGGATTTGTTGGGTGTCGCTTCGCTTTACCCAACCTACGACTAGGTTTCTTTACCCCCCCAGGGAGAAACCGAACTTGAGAAACGGGGAGCGATCGCCTAATTTGTATACCCGGATTTGTTGGGTGTCGCTTCGCTTTACCCAACCTACGACTAGAAACCGGGTTTCTTTACCCCCCCAGGGAGAAACCGACCCTGAGAAATGGGGAGCGATCGCCTAATTTGTATACCCGGATTTGTTGGGTGTCGCTTCGCTTTACCCAACCTACGACTAGAAACCGGGTTTCTTTACCTCCCACAATACCTGAATTTGTTGGGTGTCGCTTCGCTTTACCCAACCTACGACTAGGTTTCTTGACCCCCCCAGGGAGAAACTGGGTTTCTTTACCCCCAGGTATTTCCCATTAGGTAGCCAATATGTGAAAGGTTGTTGATGTGGATTATTATAGTTTAAAATGGTGGCGATCGCCCTCACTAGATCGGACTGCGGCGTAGCCGGCGCGTGGCTTTGGGACTGCCATCTAAAGAACCCGGCGGAAAGGCTCCGGTGTTATTTTGTGTCAAAATGGTTGATAGAAGTGTTGATGGATAGGTTGAAATCGTGGCTTTCAAAATTGGTTTATTGGGATTGGGAACCGTTGGTCAGGGAACTGCTGCAATTTTATTAGATCGTGAGGGTCGCCATCCCCTGCTCAAAGAAATCGAACTGGTGAGGGTAGGGGTGCGATCGCTTTCCAAGTCCCGGACGATCGCATTACCAGAAAACCTATTAACCACAGATTTAGAAGCGATCGTCACCGATCCAGAAATAGATATTGTGGTAGAGTTGATTGGGGGAGTTGAACCAGCGCGATCGCTAATCCTCAAGGCGATCGACCATGGGAAACATATTGTCACCGCCAATAAAGCCCTCATCTCCCGTCATGGGGCGGAAATCTTCTCAGCCGCCACCCAAAAAGGCGTTTATGTTCTCCTAGAAGCGGCTGTAGGTGGGGGGATACCAGTTATTCAACCCATGAAGGAATGCCTGGGGGCTAACCGGATTAATACAGTTATGGGTATTGTTAACGGTACAACTAACTATATCCTAACTCGGATGCAGGCAGAGGCGGCGAACTTTGATGAAGTTCTGCAACAGGCGCAAGAATTGGGTTATGCGGAAGCAGACCCCACGGCTGATGTGGATGGTTTGGATGCAGCAGATAAAATCGCGATTTTGGCATCCCTAGCTTTTGGGGAAAGGATTAAACTTGAGCAAGTCTATTGTGAGGGAATTCGGGGAATTAGTGCCACGGATATTGACTATGCCGATCGCCTAGGTTTTACCATTAAACTATTAGCGATCGCCTCCCGTAGCCTTGAATCTGATACCGATAATATATCCGTGCGGGTGCATCCTACCCTAGTGCCGAAACTCCACCCCCTAGCCAGTATTAACGGCGTTAATAATGCCATTTTCATCGAAGGGGAACCTATCGGACAAGTGATGTTTTTCGGTCCGGGAGCGGGAGCGGGACCTACCGCCAGCGCCGTAGTTTCGGACATTCTCAATATTGCCGGAATTATCACCACCACTAACACCCCCCATGGTGTAGCCGAGTCCGCCCATCCCCTGAAGACTTGTATCCACCAACATTATTGTGAACTCGCCCCCATAGAAGAATTAATCACCCGATTCTACGCCCGATTTATTACCCGCGACCTACCAGGAGTGATTGGTAAATTGGGAACCTGTTTTGGCAACCATGAAGTCAGCATAGAATCAATTGTGCAAATTGACACCCACGGGAAACAAGCTGAGATTGTCGTGGTCACCCATGATGTGCGAGAGGGGAATTTCCGTGCCGCCCTAGAGGAGTTAAAACACATGGATATCGTCGATCGCTTTCCTAGTTTGTTGAGGGTTTTATAACAACAAGTCCCCCCAAGGTGGGGGATTAGGGACGCTTCCAGACTTTCACTTCTCCATCCCAGTCCCCACTGAGAATCATGGTTTGATCAGAGCTGATAGCAATAGCGGTCACATAACCGGTATGACCTCCTAGGTTGGCTTCTATGGTGCCACTGGTGAGATTCCAGACTTTCACGGTTTTATCCCAACTCCCACTCACCAGAGTTTGGTTATTAGAAGCGATCGCCACTGACCAAACCCCGTCTCTATGTCCGCTGAGACGGCGGATCGGTTGTCCGTTGTCTAGTTTCCAGATGGTAATAGTCCCATCAGCACTACCAGAGGCGAGGATTTCTCCATTGGGACTGATCGCTAAAGATAAAACTGAGAGTTCGTGACCTTCTAGGGTCCGCTTTAGCGCTCCTGTTTCTAAGTTCCACAGCCGGATAGTACGATCGCGGCTACCTGTCGCTAAGGTTTTACCATCGGGACTAATGGCGATCGCTCCCACCAGTTGGGAATGTCCCTCTAGGGTCTGTTGTAGGGAACCAGTTGCCAGATCCCATAATTTAACGCTACCGTCCCAGCCTCCACTGGCTAGGGTTTTGCCGTCGGAACTAATGGCGATCGCTAATATGGCGCTATTATGTCCGGTTATGGTTTGTACAGGAGAAAAGCTACCTGTTTGTAAACCCGCCGCCAGATCCCAAATTCTAATTATCCCATCTTCTCCGGCGGTGATTAGTTGCTGACCATTAGGAGTGACTAACACCCTGGTAGCTTCCCTATTATGGGCGGAAAAGGACTGTCTTAATCCCCCGGTGGCTAAATTCCAGATGTCAACTGTGCCATTGCTATTGCCACTAATTCCCAGGGAGTCTGTAGTGGCGATCGCCATTATTTGTCCTGATGTTTGTTTAAACCGGGATGCCATGGCAAATCCTCCCTCAGCGGCTCCTGGTGCGCCATTCGCACCCCCTGTAACCGGCAAAGTGGGGGGACTAACTACTGTGGGTATATCCTCTCTAGCGACCGGCTGAGGCGGTGTGGGGATAGATGGCAATGTTGCTGTTTTCCGCCACTGCCAAAATCGATTAATTTCAATAGCTGCGGCTGCAATGGTATCCGGGTTTAGCCCAAATTGAACAATACCATTAATGCCAATCAGATTACCGCGAGAGTCTAAAACCGGACCGCCACTCATACCACTGCGGACTAGATTGGTATATACTAGGCTGTAACCCTGTTGGCGATTTTGGCGGTGGGTAACTTGTCCTTGGCTACTGAAAAAAAGCCTTTGTCCTAAACTACTACCGGATCTCGGCCATCCTGCTACATGGACGGTATCTCCTACATTGACGCTCTCAGGGTTCGCCATGGTTGCTATCTGATAGCGTTGGGAACTACTGAAGGGGACGATCGCTAAGTCTAGTCCGGGTATCCGTTGAATTAGGCTATAGTAGACTGAGTGGCGACGACCGTCTGCGGTGATGATTTCATAGTCCCCAATTCGGTTGACGACGTGCCAGTTGGTTAGCACATAGTAGGTGTGATCCTGTTTTTCGACAATTACCCCAGAACCACCTTTGGGACCTTCAATGCGGACGGTGATTTCGGCGGCGATCGCATTAACTTCTGTGGCTGTTAGTTCATCAGTATTAGCACTAATTAGGGTAATTCCCTCTGTGGCGATCGCTACCCCTAACCAGGGAACAACTACCCCAATCATACCTAAACTTGAGGCAGTCAGACCAATTAATAATAATTGCCAATTTCTAGTCTTAGTCATCTGACAAACCTATATATAGCAGACCAGGCGCGTTTGACCTACTGACGCACCTAGTCGCAATTTACATATCTTTTTTGAACTCTTCCAACAGCTTCATTAAATCGGTAATTACCCGGCTGGGAATTAGATCCGCTAGGGAAAGGGTTGTTTTACCACCCCCCAACTTCACGGGGGTATCTTTCAGAATGTTAATGACTGTTTCTTCCTCTAAGTCGGCGGCTTCTTCTAATATGGGATAGAGTTTTTCCGCAACTGGGGTGTGTAAATTGGCATCACCTAGGTATAAATTCCATTTGGTAATATCCATATAAACGTTTTCGCCAATTTCGGCGGCGAGTTTTTCGATCGCTTGGGTATTGCCAGAATTAGACATTTAGAAAACTCCGGTGATTTGCAAAAAAAGCTGATTTGCCTAGTGTTGGGTTTCACCCAACCTACTCTGTTGGGTTTCACCCAACCTACTCTGTTGGGTTTCACCCAACCTACTCTGTTGGGTTTCACCCAACCTACTCCTACACCCAACCTACTCTGTTGGGTTTCACCCAACCTACTCCTACACCCAACCTACTCCTACACCCAACCTACAATTAATTATTAATTATTAATTATTAATTATTAATTGTTAATGCGGGCGGAAGTATAGTCGGCAATGGCAAAAATATAGACCATGTGCGCTAATAATATTAATGCCCAAATGCCTGTTACCCAAACCGCCCAAGACCATGAGGCTTGAGATAGGTTGTGAAAAAACCACAGTCCTGAGTTGCAGGCGGCGAAAATGGCTACATGGACGGCGAAATTCATGCGATCGTCTAAACGACGGTAGTCGGGATCTTGGCGATCGGGTTCACGGGGCCAACGGGGAGGCATGGAGTTTACATCCTTAGCATTTGCATTTACCTATTGTAGAGGAAAATGGCTGTTTTGACATTTAATTATGGTACATTCCCCCCCTCTGACTCTGGGAGAGTGCTGGGGAAAGGGGAAAACACGGCGGTTTGATGGCTTTTGGGGACTGCTAGGGACGGTAATTTTTAGTCATAACGGCGTTGGAACTAGGGCGAATTTGGGAACCATATCGCCTTGACCATATTTTAGTGAGTTCTGCCCCTAATAGAAAGATTTGACAAGAATAGAAGATCCACAGCAGAAGGACGACGAAGGAACTGGCGGCACCGTAAGCAGAAGCTACAGTAGCACGTCCTAAATAGAAACTAATTAAGGTGCGACCGATAATAAATAAAATCGCGGTAATACCTGAACCAACGGCTACGTCTGACCAGGCAATTTTGACATCTGGTAAAATTCGATATATTTGACCAAATAAGATGGTGATTAAAATAAAAGAAACGCCATTATCTATGAGCGATCGCAATAGGCTGGGAATGGATACTACCTTATCTAACCAGTCACTCATTCCCGCCAAAAATGAGCTAATTCCTAGGGACATTAGCAGCAATAACCCGACAATTAACACCATGATGACTGAGAGGATTCGGCTGCGGATAAATTCCCAGATTCCTTGCCCGGGTCTGACTTCAACGTGCCAAATTATATTGAGGGATTCTTTTAATTGAGCAAATATTGTGGTAGCCGCAAATAGGAGAGTCACTACACCAATGATGGTGGTGATTATGCTAGAACTAGGCTGAAATTGAGATTGGATAGCATTGGCAATGACTGAGGCTCCTTGTTCACCCATCAAAGTTTCTAGTTGCTCAATAACTTCTTTTTGGGCTACGGCTTCCCCGACAATGGAACCAGCTACAGCAATGACAATCATTAACAAAGGGGCTAGGGAAAATACCATATAATAGGCTAAGGCGGCGGCGAGAATGGGAACTTTGTCTTTTTGCCATTCGGTGATGGTTTCTTTTAACAAACTTTTGACAGTAGCTAGATTCACGGCTAATACCCTATTTGATGAATCAACAAAAACTCCACTAACCTGGAATCAGATGGTATTCATTATCTGTTAATGGTAGCATAGGTGTTTGGTTGGCTTTGGTGAAAGTTGTTGAGATACTGTCAAACTTTGGAAAAGCATTGGCTTTCCCGCTTACAGAATGATTATCCTCAAGCTAGTCCTGATACTTGGTCTAGTGTGGTGGTTTGGCTGTTGGGAGAAAATCCCGATCGCTGGGATAGTTTAGAACCCGATCGCCGTCCTGCCTTGGAAGCTGGGTTAAATTTTCGTTATCGGATTCTGAAAGAACGTTATTGGGGGGTTTCCTCAGATCAAGCCTATCGGAATTTGATGCAACGTTTGGGGGGTTTGGTGATCCTGCGTCAGAAAATTCAAACTTGGGTCGCTACCAGTCGCGATCGCCAACGTCAGGTGGTGGATGTCCTACAAGAGATCATCCAAAATATGTTGGATCGCGATCGCTATCTTAAACAGCAAATTCAGTGGATCGCTGAATGTACAGACGATCCGCGACTGCGTAATAGTTTGTTATTGACCACAGTTGAGGAATATTGTCTGCGTCCCATTCGCAATCAACCCCTACTGGTTTATCGGTTTGTTAACTATCTTTATCGGTCTCACCGGGGGGGACTGACTCAGGTTCCGACAGGAGAGTGGGTTAAACAAGTCTCTGAGGAAATTGTGTTGGGAGATCACGATGAACCGATCAGCCTATTGGATGATTCGGCGATCGCTCAATATCAGGAGTCTCAGTATTTGGAGGAACAAAAAGCCCAGCGGGTATTCATCCAAAAAGAGTTTCAAACCTATCTCCGGGAAAATGTCGATCCGATCGCCGCTCAATGGCTAGAATTATACCTGCGGGGCTACACTCAAGAGGCGATCGCCGAAAAGTTGCAGCTACCCATCAAACAGGTATATCGAATGCGGGAAAAGGTCGGTTATCATGCGATCCGCAACTTTGCTGTCAAAATCGCCCCAGAATTGGTTATGGACTGGCTGGGAATTTCCCTGGCTAACCATCGCCTCGGTCTGACTCCCTCTCAGTGGGAAAAGTTTTATCAGGATTTGACCCCTACTCAACGTCGCCTTATTGATCTCCTCAAAGCTAATAATTCTATTGATGCGATCGCCAAAACCCTCAAAACCAAAGTTTCCCGGATATACAGTGAATGGTCAAAAATTTACCTCGCCGCCCAGGTTATTCGCAATAGCGACAACCCCCCCACAGCCTAAATTTATCTTAACCCCCTTTGGGTTAATAAATAAACCGCAAAACTCCCCAACCAATGACTTCCGGCGTAATCACACAGAGAAACCGGTTTTAACCCTACTCGACGATGTACCGCCGCCACCGCTTGTAAACTGTTAATGCGTCGATCATCGGGGGGAAGTCCCGCGATAATTCCCTCTAACATCCAAGCGCGACTTAGGTTGAGACCATCAAAATGGGATTGTTGATAGTCGGTGGGGTTGCTGGGAATTACTGGAGATAACCAGTCTATTTCCGGGGTTTCTGGGATGTTTGGGAGAAATTCCCCCAGCCAATTGGCGAAGTTTTCAGCATCTAAAAAACGCCTCATTAAATCGGCTTCCGCTAGGGTCGGAGACAGGAAATCACAGCCGAGAGGTTCAATGTCTAAGGGATAGTTGCGATCGCCATGATAAAACATCTTAGCTCGTTCTTTCAGTAAACCAGCCAGATCCTGATTATCCGTAATTTTAGCCCAATCCCAGATTAAACCCATAGCAAAGGCGGTTTGAATATGGGTCCCACTGCGGTTAGGAAAGGCTAAATCTAACAGCCATTGTCGCAGGTTATTAACTGCTACTTCTTCTAAGGGTTGCAGTATTTCCCCCCACTGTTTTCCCTGGCTATCATTCCATCCTCGCAATTCGGCGGTTAATTGTAATAACCACGCCAAACCATAGGGACACTCAAACTCTGGTCTATCTTTCAGATAGTCGGCTTCTTGAGCGATCGCTTCTGGGGTCAAGTTTTCGCTGACTTTTTCCCTGGCTTCTTCCCTAAATTCCACTCTCGGAAAACAACGCATCACCCGCACCAACAGCCAATGATTATGAACTGCAGAATGCCAGTCCAAACAACCATAAAAGGCTGGGTTGAGTTGACGATGAGGAACTAAATCAGTCTCCTCTGATAAACCATAGAAATGCACATGGGGATATTCCCTATTGATACACCCTAAAGCACATCTCACAAAAGGAGCGATCGCTGTGGGATTAACCTGGTCAGTTTTCACGAATATTTATCAAGTCTTAGCAGTGAACATTCCGGGGATTTAACCAGTCGGTATATATTCCCGACACTTGATAGGTAAATTGGGATGACCTCTGGCTAAAGCCAATAAGCGATCGCTCCTAAATATACATCTTCTAAAATTCCCCAAGTTGGTCATATTTTGGGCATTGAATAACTGCCAAATTCTCCCTTTTATCCTCATCCCTAAACTCGCCAAAATAGCCGTTTTGGGGGATTGGCGACTTGGTTTTAGCGGTCTATCGCCGGGTCGCAGCCTTGAAGGGTTAATAATAATTGTTTCCGTCGCTGCCAGGTCGCGTTCCTGTTGTAGAGTTAATTGATAGGTAGTATTTCCATCGGCGGCGGCTATTTCTAGCACATAAACACCAGCCGGTAAATTAAAGGCGATCGCCGACCCTTCATTCGGCTGCACTAATTGGCGACTTACCAGGCGACCCCTAGCCGTTTTTAGTCGCAATTCCACCCCAGCACTAAAGCCCTCCACAGAACAATTTAACCGTCCCTTCACCGGATGATTAAAGGTATAGATGTCTATGGCATCTTTCCCCATAAACCCCACATAAACGGCATGATCAGCTAAATTTCCCAGTGCAAAAGTGATGGCAGCAGCCATAATTATAGCCCCAAGTTTTCGGTTAAACTTCTTATGGCATTATACCACAGTTTACACATTATATAGCATTCCACACCAAATTAATTATTTCTGTTGATCTACCGCAGCTTAATCGTCCCCCAGACCCCAGCCTGAGATTTTTAATCATTTTTTAAGTCTTGTCGCCGTCACTTGGTGCTAAAATTGTCTACAATGATAATCATTCTCACCCAGGGCAGCCAACTCACCCATATCAGAAGCGATTATTCCCGTGGAGTCAGCACCCCCGACTGAAGCACGGGGGCTTCGTGCCCCCCTTTCAGGTAGCTGACCAGCTTAAGCCTTAACTGGCTCCGTTCAGAGCAAGAGTTAAAGTTCCTACCCTGGAATGCGTGCTAGTTCCAGGCCCTAGAACCGAATCGTTAAACATCTCTAAGGGGTTAAGGACGTGCGATTTGGATAGTACCGACTCTGAACATTGGCGAAGCAAACATTACCCCGCAAGGGAGTCGGAGCCAACCATAGCTCCATGGAGGGGCAACCATACCCCTCCACCCCGCAAGGGGGTGCTGGCGGCGGTCAGCCGCTTGAGTAGGTTTTCCTCTCCGTGATCAATCACGGAGCTTCCAACCCTCCCAGGAGTTTTACGTGAAAAGCATGATCACCAGTTAGCAGGAGGTTTTGATGATTTCCAGATCTCGATTATTCGGACGTTTAACAGTATTGGTGGCTTCAACAGTCGCCCTAGGTTTAGGAGGTTGTGGTCCGACAGATACCACTGGCGAGACAGAAACACCAGAGACTCAAGCTACAACTGTAGCCACAGAAGCACAGTTGCAGGTGGTGACCACATTCTTACCCATGACACAGTTTACCAGAGCTGTGGTAGGCGATCGCGCCACAGTAGTGCAATTAATGCCGACCAATGTGGGACCCCATGATTTTCAGTCTAGACCAGGAGATATACAGGCGATCGTCAACGCTGATGTCTTGGTGAAAAACGGCTTGGAAATGGAGTTTTTCCTAGATAGTTTGATTGAGAATGCCCGCAATGATAACCTAGTAATTATTGACTCTAGTCAAGGCATCCCTACCGTTGCTAATGAAGATCATGATCATGATCACGGTCATGGTCACGGTCACGGACATGATCACGGTCACGGTCACGGTCACGGTCACGGTCACGGTCATGATCACGGTCACGGTCACGGTCATGATCACGGTCACGGACATCATCACCACCATCATGGAGAATTTAACCCCCATATTTGGCTAGATCCTAAACGCGCAATTCAGCAAGTCGAAAATATTCGAGATGGGTTAATAGCCACTGATCCAGAAGGGGCCGAAAAATACACAGCCAATGCGGCTGCATTCATCGAAAAACTGCGAGAACTTGATGCTGAGATTACCCAAAAACTAGCGCCTTTTGCTGGACAAACTTTTGTAGTCTTCCATGATTTTGCCCCCTACTTTGCCGAAAGGTATAACCTCATATCTCAATCTTTTGTGGGTATCCCGGAACAAAATCCATCCCCCCAAGATGTACAAAGAGTTATGAATACAGTTGCCGAATCAGGACTACAAACTATCCTGACTGAACCCCAAGTAGATCAGGATATGTTTTCTACGATCGCCCGAGATATGGGAATTCGTGTCGGTGTCTTTAACCCTATCGAAACTGGCGAACCTGAAGCGATCGAACCTGAATATTATCTGCGTGTCATGCGGGAAAATGTTCAAAATTTATTAGAGGCTTTTGGCGGCGGACAAACACAGTCATGGCTACCTTTATCAACCCCTAAATCTGTGGCGGTTATTCCCCAACCAGTTGGCTTACGCTTCTAGGTTAAACCTTCGGAATTGCCGGGTTATTTAGCCCGGTAATTCATCTGCTGCTAACTTCAAGGAGATGAAAATTGAAAAATCCCGTGTTAATAGTAGATAAACTAACTGTTTATCATGAGACATATTTGGCTGTTGACCAGGTTTCTTTTAGCTTAGAAGAAGGAACCGACATGGCAATTATTGGACCCAATGGGGCTGGGAAAAGTACATTAATTCAGTCGATTTTAGGCATTTTACCCCGCCAAAATGGTGATGTATTTATCCTAGGACAGCCTTTGAGTCGCTCAGGATATTTGCCTAATTATGTCCGCCGGGAAATTGCCTATTTACCTCAAAATTTTATGTTCGATCGCCGCATTCCTATCACTGTTCAGGAATTAGTCGGTTTGGGATGGGATAAATTAGGTTTACAACTGCCTTGGGTGGGTTCCAGAAGCCGTTATCATGCTATTAGACAAGCATTAATCAAGGTGGAGGCTTGGAACCTACGTCATCACTTGATTGGTGGTCTTTCCGGTGGTGAAATGAAGCGAGTTTTATTAGCTTATTGTGTGGTGCGTCCCCGTCGCTTATTGATACTTGATGAGGCTTTGGCTGGCTTAGATGTTCAGGGAGAGTTGGATTTTTACCAATTATTATATCAACTCAAAAAAGAAGAAGGTTGGGCAATTTTGCAGATTTCCCACGACCTAGATCAGGTGAAAAAACACTGCGATCGCGTACTGTGTTTAAATCGCATGGTATTGTCAGAAGGACCCCCGGAAACTATCCTTTCTCCCGAAAATATAGCGATCGCTTATGGTTCTCAATTACGATTAATCCATACCAATAATCATCATATAAACAATCAAATCACGGGTTAATTATTACCCGGTAACATGGAAATCTGATCTAATTATAAGGAGATTAACCCTTGAATATTCCAGCCGACTTAATGCGTATGATTGAGCTTTTTCAACTGCCTTTTATGCAGCGAGCCATCATGGGTGGGATTCTGACTGGGTTGATGGGGGGAATGTTAGGCAGTTTCACCATTTTAAGGCAACTGTCTTTTTTTAGTGATGCCCTCGGACATTCCGCATTATTAGGCATTAGTATTAGCCTGTTATTAAGGATTGATCCGTCTTGGGTGATTCTACCTTTTGCCGTATTATTTGCCCTCGGTGTTACCTATTTTATGGAACGTACCCAACTCTGGACTGATGCTTTATTAAATATAATTTACTCTTCATCTCTGGCTATTGGTATTATTATCCTGAGTTTTAGAGACGATTACCGAGGGGGAATTAGTAATATTTTATTTGGCGATATTTTGGGGATTCGCGAATCGGATTTAATCTTGTCTGGTTTGTTACTATTAATCTGCATTGCATTTATTGCCCTCACTTTGCGATCGCAGATGTTACTAACCTTAAATGAACCCTTAGCCATTGCACGCGGCGTGGCTGTCACACCCCATCGCACTGTCTTTATAGTCTTATTATCCCTACTGGTGGGAATATCTATCAGGGCGATCGGTGTATTGCTAATTAGTGCTTTTGTGGTAATTCCCGCCTGTGCGGCTAGGTTACTAACCCGCAATTTTATCGGTTACATTATCGTATCATCGGCTTTAGGTGGATTTAGTGCGGTTTTAGGTATGATATTATCAGCCTTATTAAACTTGCCCTCCGGTCCCAGTATTGTCACCATGCAGTTAGCCATTTTTCTGCTGGCTATTCTCATTCCCAATCTGAAACTGTTAGTATCCTAATATCTGCCAGAAATCCCAGAGAAGGTCTGTTAATGTAGCGATCGCCGCCAGTCAAAAAACCTGTTTAATAAACTTTGCTGCCATTTACTTTCAGCAAATTTCCGCTTTTTCAATAATAAAGCAGCCTTGCTATTTACCTCCGAAAGAGTCGGGTAAACGTGAATACCTGTTAACGCCGAAACCTTCAAATTATTAGCCATTGCCAAAACTACCTCATGGATTAATTCCCCCGCCACTGGTCCAACAATATGAGCCCCAAGAATATCCCCATTTCCGCGCACAATAATTTTCCCAAAACCCCCCGTTTCTCCCTCAGCTTGGGCGCGATCCACATCAGAAAACTGTTGTTTAAGAATATAAACATCATCCCCATAAGCAGCCTTCGCCTGTGCTTCTGTCAACCCCACCCGCGCCAATTCTGGGTCAGTAAATGTCGCCCAAGGAATTACGCGATAATTTACCTTACTTACTGGGAAAAACAGGGCATTAGTCAACACCACAACGGCTTCATAACCCGCCACATGGGTAAACTGATAACCCCCAATTACATCCCCACAGGCATAAATTCGGGAATTGGTAGTTTGTAGCTTTTCATTGACCTTAATTCCCCCAGGTTCTACGGCTACTCCCGCCGCCTCTAAATTGAGGGATTCCACATTAGGCGATCGCCCTGAAGCCAGCAAAATTTCATCAACAATAACCGTATTATTCCCGGCTTTAATCAGTTTTTTACCCTGGGCAATTTCCACAGTTTCCGCCCGTGATTTCGGCAAAATGCGGATTCCTTCAGCCTGAAATTGCTGTTCAACTACCCTAGCCGCTTCCGGTTCTTCTTTCGGTAAAATATGATCGCGACTGGAAATAATTGTCACCTCCGAACCCAACCGAGAAACAGCCTGTCCTAACTCACAACCAATAGGACCCGCCCCAATGATAGCGAGAGATTTCGGGCATTTTTCCAAGGAAAATACCTGTTCATTAGTGAGAAAACCAGCCTCTGTTAAACCTGGTATATTGGGAATAGCGGCACGGGAACCGGTAGCAATAACAAACGCTCTAGCTGTTAATTTTTTCCCATTGACTGCAAAAGTTTTGGCATCAATAAATTGACCATCCCCAAAAATTACCTCAACCCCTAATCCTTGAAAACGTTGTGGGGAGTCATGGGGTTCTATATTTTTAATTACTTGTTGAACATGAGCGATCGCTTCGGCAAAATTAATGGTTGGCGAGGTTGTATGTATGCCAAATTTAGCGGCATTTTTGACTTGATAAGCCCGGCGAGAAGCATGAATCAAAGACTTGCTAGGAACACAACCAAACCAGAGACAATCACCCCCTAAGCGATCGCGTTCCACTAGGGCGACCTTAGCCTTTAATTGTGCGGCAGCACTAGCCACAACCAAACCCCCGGAACCCCCACCAATGACGATAATATCATAATCCACAGCCATAATTTTTCCCCTAATTAAATCACATGAATTTGCTACCTCCAGAATATGATAAACTCATTAATCTGAAGGTAGCCGGAAACTTAACTGAGTAATAACTGAAAATTACCCCAACTTCTGATTAACTCACAGATGGATCGGTGGTAGTTTCTGACCCGCCACCCGCGAAAAATTGGCGAGTTACAGCAGCAGTAATAATGTGGGAAAGTAAACCCATTGGACCCGCAAATAAACATAAAATCAGAGAATGAATTGTCCAAACTCCGGTTTTTTGTCCTTCCCAATATATCCAACGTCCCACAAACAGATCTAAGATTAAAAAGTGAACCCACCCGGCGGCTGCGATCGTTTCATCTCCGAAAAACTTAGCGATATCTGCTAATTGGGGGTTGGATAAAGCCGCCGCACTTTCCGGGTTTATGCTACCCGCAAACAGATACAAATATGTTAACGCCAACAGGATAAAGGGAATATATGATTCCATCACTTTTCTGGTAACTCCCCAATTGGGAACAAACACCATTAGACCCCAAAAAGGCAGTACAAATATGTTGGCGACATTAAAAATTTGGTCAACTGGTAAATTTAACATGGCTGACTTGTGAACAGTATTAATTAACTATAACAAATTTTGGGCAGTTTGTTAATCATGGGGCTAAACTTCGATGATTTGTCTAAGCTGAATTGGTCGAGTTTAACTAAATAAGCTGTGATTATAAATGGTTAAAATGGTCACAGGATTTACAGAAACAAATCTGGTTAAACTCCCCAGAGAAAATGAACGGGAAAGCTGTACTTGTAACAGATGATAATTCCAGTGTTTTTCCCTGGTAATTTTGTCTTTAACCCACTGTAATGCTAAATTGATATGTTCTAAAGTTCTCAAAACTACTACTATCCTACCTCCCGGAGAAAGTCGAATGCTACAGATTCCTAAAATCTCCGGTAAATTGTTGTCGGGAATGCCCATAAAAATGCGATCGGGCGTTCTCAAATGATGTAATATAGCGGGAAATTCCCCATTAATTGATATCACATTGTTTATCTGAAATCTGCGGCAATTTTGTTCAATTAAACAGGTTCCCGATGCCGTTTTTTCGATGGCGTAAATGGTGGACTGGGGAAATAATCTCGCTATTTCTACTGAGAGACAACCCGGACTGGCTTGCATATCCCAAACTACTTGATTTGGCTGTAACCCTAGTTCCCCTAATGCTAAGATACGCAGTTCCCGTGGCGTGATTAATTCGGGTTGATTGCTATTGCCGAAAAATAAGTGATCTGGTATTCCTAAACTGGGAAGATTGGCTAAATCAACCTGGTCGATAATCGCTGGTAAATCGGGTAATAATATCACCAAGTTTAAGGGTGAAAATTGATAGTTATTTATCCGGTCTACCGGGTAGGGTTGTACTCGCTCATTTTCGCCCCCCAAATTTTCGGCAACCCAGAATTGATAAACTTTCGCTAAATCTAGGGATAAGATTAATTGAGCGATCGCTTGAGGGGGATAATCTACACTTGTCAAAATGCCTATCTTTTTAACCCCCTCTTTTAAAGCCTGAGTTAAGCTATCCATTGACCGACTATCAACCCTAATGATTCTCGCATCTTCCCAAGGAATTTGCAGACGGTTAAAAGCTAACTGCATTGAACTAATATGGGGATAAAAAATTAACTGTTCTGGTGGAAAGTTGGCGGCTAATAATCCCCCCACATCAAAAAATAACGGATCGCCAGATACTAAAAATATCACCTCCGGGTTAGTCTGATAATTCCTCTCCCAATTGGTTAGCCATTGTTTCAGTTCGGACAGTGTTTCGACCATATCGGTTAACAGCAATTTTGGAATAGTCTCATAGCTGCTTAAAAAACCCAAATTGCGAGAGTTCCCCACTAACAGATTACCCCGTTTAACCACCCGGCGAACGGAGTCGGAAAGTCCCGCCAATCCATCTAAATTAATGCCAATAATATGTATCGTCAACTATCTACTTTAGGTAAATTGTCAATATTCACAATTAATCAATTAACAGCCATTTTTGGTCAATAATTAGCCAGATTTTACTACTTTAAACAATATCCTGATATTGTCGCGTTCAATTATGATTGGATATGTTCAGTGCGTCAGCAGCACAATTAACTCTAATTGAGAGCATCTTAAAAAACTGCATCTGACGCACCCAAAAAAAAGCCTTAAAAAACAAATCGCGGCCAGTGAGCTTCTCGGCGATAAGCCATCATGTCTTCAAATTTCCTAAAATCGGCTTTTTTTATCAGTATTTCTTGGGGATTATCGAGCCATTGATGGTTTAACTCAAAAATTTGTTGGCTCAAAGTTTCTCGGTCTAAATCATTAGGGATAGAGCCAAAATATCCCAAAGTAACATGAGCCACCAAATGATATTGCTGCTCAATTCCCAAAGCCATTAAACTACGATTCTGATAAATAGACCTTCGGAATTGAATCAACAAATTATAAGCCTCCTCATCCCTAGGAACCAAACAAACAACGATCGCCCTAGTCATTACCATCAAACCCAAAACCTGCCATTGAAAAGGCTGGGAGATTTTCTGAGATTCAAAAATAGTAAAAGATTCGGCGATCGCCTCTTGAACTTTACTTTCAAAATCGGGTATTTGCTGAGAAGCATCTCGATACAAATCATCCCAAATCAAATCAGCCAAAGTAAAATGGAGGCTATCTGGGGGAATCTTCACAAAAAAATCAGGGTCTAAAATTCGTGCCAGTTGCTGTTGACAATCGGTCAAATTTTGATAAAAATCGGCATTATCAACATCTTCCCCAGCCGGAGGCGTAATCACACTGTAACCAGGAAAAGGAACCGGCTTCCTCTGACCTTGAGCATCAAGGGTAAATTTAGGGGATTCCTGGATATGTTCCAGTTGTGATAGGTAAGCCGGCCCTAAAGTCATCCTGGCGACCCGATTGACATAGGTTTGATAGTTATCGTCCAAGTCTGTTTTCCTCGTTATTCAAAGACAATTTGTTATGCCAATTTACCTGTACTGGGGGGACGACGACTTCTCCCTGAGCAAAGCAGTGGACACCTTGCGGGAATCTGTCGTTGATCCCAATTGGTCTAGTTTCAATTTTGACAAAATTCTGCCCGATACACCAGATTCAGTCATTTCTGGACTAAATCAAGCTATGACTCCACCATTCGGGTTGGGACATCGTTTAGTATGGCTAGTTAACACACCCCTGACTCAGCATTGTTCTCCAGAAATTCTACAGGAGTTAGAGCGAACCTTACCGGCTATTCCCGAAACCACCACCCTATTATTTAGCAGTCCCAATAAACCTGATGGCCGCCTCAAATCCACGAAACTCCTACAAAAATATGCCAAAGTTCAGGAATTTTCGGCAATACCCCCCTGGAAAACTGACCAATTGGAACAGCGAGTCCGAGAAGTAGCCCAACAACTGGGGGTTAAACTCAAAGCAGAATCAGTGGCTTTTGTAGCCGAAGCGGTGGGAAATGATACCCGCCAACTTTATGGCGAAATGGAAAAACTTAAACTATATGCTGAGACGACAGACGGTTCCCTAGACATCAAAACTATTACTCCCCTAATTCACAGCAATACCCAGAATAGTCTAAAACTGGCGATCGCCATTAGAGAAGGCAAAACTAGCCAAGCCCTAGGGTTAGTTGCCGATTTAATCGCCCACAACGAACCCGCCCTCAAAATCCTAGCTACCCTAGTAGGACAATTCCGCACCTGGCTATGGGTCAAATTGATGATCGAAACCGGAACCAGAGATGATAAAGAAATCGCCCGCCTCGCGGAAGTGGGGAACCCCAAGCGGATATACTTTCTGAAAAAAGAAGTGCAGCCCCTTTCGTTACAGCAACTTCAACAAACCTTACCGAAACTGCTGCAATTGGAAATTAGCCTTAAACGTGGCGCAGATGAACAGTCAACGCTACAAACACAGATCATCGAACTTTGTCGCTTATTTCACCGCTGATGTATGATAGATTATCATTTGAGTGGCACAGTTCGCCGTTTCAGTCTGGGTCTGGTATCTTTACGCCCCTGTAATATCGGGTGTAAGGGCAGCTTAAAAGCCCTGGAGCCTGGCTCCCCCGTTTCTGAATCTGTGTCACGTCCGAGGTATCACTGAAAATTCCCCAAGGTTCTCGTGAGGGTTAGCCATGCCAAACCAAAGCCAACTGGAACTAGCCAAGCAGGGCGATCCCCAGGCGATTGCCAATGTGATTAACAATTCCCTAAAAGCTAAAAACATTAATGCCGATGTCTGTCGGGAAGATAACTCCCTACACATCATGCTAGAAGGGGATGCGGTTCCTAACAATCAACAATCATTGGTGACATTTGTTCGCAATGGGATGACTAAGTTAGATGTCCCCTCTATCTATACTGTGAAAATCTATGGACGACAATTGGGGGATGATCCCGCTTGGGAAGAAGAGATCGTTTTGAAGGAGCCACCACCGAAGGCGATCGACCCGGAAGATGATATGATTCCCCCTGATGTAGGTGATATTGAGGACGATTTCAGCGAACAAGATACCCTCCTCGATCAGGATGATCATATTGATGATTATGTTGTCGATGATGATGACATTGACCCCGACTACATAGATGATGACCAAGATATTGATGATGATGACCAGGGTGGCTACATTCCAGAAGAAGATGATGATCCTGATGATGATGATGATGATGATGATGAGGACAAAACCCAAGAAGTACAACCTTCTCATCCGAAAAGTAATAAAGTCCTGTTACTGATTCCGATCGTATTATTGGTGGCGATCGCTGCTTTAGCTGGATTGCATTTTGCTGGTATCTTCTCTCTACCTTTCCTCCCTGGTGGTAGTTCAGAAATGACCACCGACCCGGACCCCGCCGACACTGCGGAACCGACGGACCCAGAAACTCCCCAAACGGCGGAACCGACAGACCCAGAAACTCCCCAAACGGCAGAACCCGCCGCCCCCCCCACGGTCCCGACGGACCCTTGGCGTGACGGCATTAATGCGGCAATGAATGCGGCGACCCTAGCCCAGACCGCCCAATCTCAAGCTGAATGGAATGCGGTAGCCAGTGAGTGGCAAAAAGCCAGTGAACTCATGAGCCAGGTTCCACAGGACAGCGAAAACTATCAGGCTGCTCAAGAGAGGGTTGGCCAGTATGCTGAGAATCAGCGTATAGCGCAACAACGTGCGACCACTGCGCCCTAGGGAAGATATGATATGAGGTATAGCCGTGACTAATAAACAAGCCAGATCACAGAAACCATGGCCGGGCAGTATCAAACCCACCTATTATACGCTGTTGGGCTTGCATCCCTCGGCATCATCCATGGAAATTCGGCGGGCTTACCGAGAGCTGAGTAAACGTTATCATCCAGATACAACAGATTTATCAGAAGATTGTGCTAAGGCTAAATTCCAAGAGTTGAATGAGGCGTATAGCATTCTGAGTAATCCCGATCGCCGTCAAATCTATGATCAAACTATTAGTACAACGCGGGTGATCACTCCCCCCACTGAGATTAATTATCGGCACCATTCGAGACCATCAAAATCGAGGCATTCCAGCGCGACGGAAGCGATCGCCGCCGAAAATCGGCCTTTATCTCCCGGAGAACTATTTGCTCTGTTAATGATGGCAGTCAGTTTGATAAGCTGTTTAGGATTAGCAATAGCGATCGCCATGTTTCGTTCAGATATAACCCTTTAAGCGAGAAAAATTTTCAACAGCAATCAATTATGACCTTACCCAGTCCCAATACCCCCCTATATAATCATCCCCTACCAGAAATCGAAGACTGGTTACGTTCCCTTGGTGGGGAACAGGACTCCCAGGAACTCCATTCTTGGCAAGTAGAAAAGCCCACCTGGAAAGCGGAGCTATGGTTAGATATTGACCAAATAACAGTCCGTTACATTGGCGCAGGTACAGACGGCCAAGACATTCAACGGTCTTTTAAATACTCCCTGAGTCGTCAAGATATCGAACAAGCGGTTTTTTCCGGTCCCTAATTCATTCACGAGTACCCACCTTACCAAATCGACGCTCTCGCTGCTGATAAGAACACAGGGCCAGGTGAAACTCATGGCTGTTAAAATCCGGCCAGAGAGTGTCAGTCACATAAATCTCAGCATAAGCGATTTGCCACAGCAAAAAATTACTAATCCGTAATTCCCCACTGGTGCGAATCAATAAATCCGGGTCAGAAGTTCCGGCTGTATACAAATACTTTTCAAATAAAGCCCCATCAATGGCTTCCGGTTCGAGAGTACCCTGTTTAACCTGGTTGGCGATCGCCTGACAAGCCCTAACAATCTCCTCCCGTCCCCCGTAATTAGTAGCCACAGTCAACAAAATCCCCTCATTATTGCGGGTAGTCTCCATTGACTTCTCAATGCACTCTCTCAGAGAACCGGGAAGCCGATGCAAATTACCCACAAACCTAATCCTAACCTCCTCCTCCATCATCTCCTCAAGTTCCCGCATGAGAACCCGCTCAAACAAAGCCATCAAAAAATCTACTTCTTCTAGGGGTCGCCCCCAATTTTCCGTGGAAAAGGCATAAACCGTTAAAGCATTAATTCCCCAATCACGACAGTAACGGAGTAAATTCTTGAGAGCATCAATCCCTCGCCGATGTCCCATAGTGCGTGGTAGTCCCCGACGTTTCGCCCAGCGACCATTACCATCCATGATCACCGCGACATGGTTTGGGAGGCGATTTCGGTCAAGGTCAGCAGGTAACTCATGTATAACCCTTGGCTTTCGACTCATTTTTTCTCCCGAGAAGCTGACGAACGAAAACGGAACACCTGGGAAATGAACGACCACCTCTTTAATCCTATTCGCCGTTTAAGGGTATCTATGGAAATAGGAGGCTTAGTTCTATCATCCCCCGCCACAAAAGACCGAGCTTCTAATAACTCCTTGAGTTTACTACTGGTTAGGGGTCGATTCAGTACACCTTTATCAGCCAGAGAAATTGACCCGGTTTCTTCAGAAACCACAATACATACACACTTAGCAACCTTTTCTGTAATGCCCATAGCTGCTCGATGGCGGGTTCCCAACTGTCGCGAGGCTATCCTTTCAGACAGGGGCAAAATCACCCCGGCAGCAGCCACCCTAGAGGCTCTAATCAGCACCGCACCATCATGGAGTAGAGTTTTAGGCTGAAAAATCGTCTGTAGCAGTTCCCTGGAAACTTCGGCATTTAAACGCACACCCGGAACGGAAAAATCACGCTCATCAATGGGACTGCCTATTTCAATTATAATCAAAGCCCCAGTACGGTTTTGAGAAAGTTCTTTGACCGCCTCGACAATTTGATCAATGACTCCATCGGTTTCAGGGATACCTTTTCGGCTGGCAGCAAACAGTTGCAGCACCTCCCCTCGCCCTAATTTTTCCAGAAATTGTCTAAACTCTGACTGCAAAATCACAGCCATAGCCACTGCGGAACCAGTTACCAAACTATTTAGGGCAATATAAAGCAGTCTCAGATTAGCCCAATTACTGATCGCCGTTGCCAACATTAACACAATGAAACCTCGAACCATCCACAAGGTTCGACGCTCTCCAATAATCACAAGGACGATATAGGCGACGGCAAAAACCAGTCCAATATCGATGCTGTTAACCAACCAGGACTCAAGCCAGGCAGGGTCTTGACTTTGACCCGAACTCATTGAACGCGATATGAGGTTAAAACTATTGACATCTTCCCGAACTCCCAACTTATCGATAATGAATTAATTATCTATATTGCTGGGGACTCGATTCCTCATCCTTAAATGGGGACAGGCATGATGCGGGGCGATGTCTAACCCCGCGTTAGTTACTTAAATTAAGGCATCAAGGGCGATCGCCAAGCCTCTCGGGTAAACGATCCTGACGAATCAGATCCGAATAGGTCTCCCGTTGAATAATTATCGAACTTAGGGAATCATTCACCAGAACGGCTGCCGGACGAGGCAGACGATTATAGTTAGAAGCCATACTATAATTGTAGGCTCCTGTTGCCATTACCACCAAGATATCACCAGTTTGACAATCTCCGGGGAGATGGGCTTGTTGAATGAGGATGTCCCCAGATTCACAATGTTTGCCAGCTACTGTTATGGTTTCGGTTAATGGTGCGGACATCCGATTAGCAATTACCACTCTATACACAGATTGATAAGTAATCGGACGGGGATTATCTGACATTCCCCCATCAACGGCTATATAAGTCCGCAGATCTGGAATCTCTTTGCGAGAACCAATCGTGTAAGCAGTGATCGCAGCCGGACCAATAATCGATCGCCCTGGTTCACACAACAGCTTAGGTAAAGGGATTTGGCGCTGTTCACAGGCGGCGACGACGGATGAGGCGATCGCACTTACCCAACTTTCAATACTGGGGGGGTCATCATCTTCTGTATACCGAATCCCTAGACCTCCCCCCACATTAACTTCGGTAATATTTAAACCATACTGACTGCCTTTAGTGACCGCATCCATTAGCACCCCAGCTAAGTCTTGATGGGGTTGCAGTTCAAAAATCTGAGAGCCAATATGAGCGTGAATTCCCTCGCAGCATAGAGATGGGTTACTGCTGACAAATTTAAACACCTCATCAAGTTGATTAGGATCAAATCCGAATTTACTATCAAGATGTCCGGTGCGAATATACTCATGGGTGTGACACTCGATTCCTGGGGTAAATCTGATCATCACCCGCACGGGGGATTGTACAGACATTTCATCTGCCAATTCCACCAGGTTGGTCAGGTCTAGCCAGTTGTCAGCCACTACAGTACAGCCAGTGCTAATGGCTAACTCCAGTTCCGATCGCGATTTATTATTACCATGTAGGTAAATCTTATCGGGACTCACCCCCGCCGTTTTCGCGGTGTATAGTTCCCCACCAGAAACCACATCAGTTCCCAAACCTTCCGAGGCAACTATTGCACAAATCGCTAAACAATTCCATGCCTTAGAAGCATAGAGAATCAGCGATTCTCCCGGATAGTATTTCGCCCAAGCCTCCCGGTATTGACGGCAAGCAGTACGCAGGGTCACTTCATCTAATATATATAGAGGGGAACCAAACTGACTGACCATTTCCGCGACATCACAACCCCCAATTTCTAGGTGGTCTTGGTGGTTGACCTTAGCGGTGAGGGGTAACAGTTGTTGGTTAGGCGATCGCTCGGTTGTGCTTTCTTCCGAGTTGAGTAGGTACTGAAGTCCTGAATTTTCCACGGTTTTAGTATCAATAGTTAGTTTTTTTATCGGCGCGTGTATCTGCGATCGTACCAAATTTCTGTCACCATGGTTAATCTTAATCTATCTATTAGCTTTCAGCCCAGCCTCTGTGACCATCCTACAACTCAAACTTCTCACCCCCGACTTATTACCCGCAGTAGTAGAACTCGATCGCCTTTGCTTAGGTGGACTATGGAATGAATCGGGATATCAACGGGAATTAGATAGCCCCAATAGCGATCTGGTCATCTGGACACACCCAACCCAGGGACAACCCTTATCAGGTTTACAGCCAATTTCCGTACAAGTCGCCCAAACGCCACCCCTACCAGTCATAGGCATCGGTTGTCTCTGGGCTATTGTAGACGAAGCCCATATCACTTTACTAGCCATTCATCCCGATTATCGCGGCTTAGGTCTAGGGGCCGATTTACTGCGGGCTTTACTGCAACTCGCCCAACAGCGAGGATTATCCCACGCTACCCTAGAAGTTAAGCCCTCCAATCATATCGCCCTATCTCTATATCAAAAATTCGGCTTCCAAATTGCCGGAAGGCGCAAAAAATACTATGCCGACACCGGAGAAGATGCCCTAATACTTTGGCTTTCTGGTCTGCCAAGTCTTATTTGAGATTGTGCTAAAATCCGGGTCAGAGACAGACAACCACGATACAGAATCACTGATTCCATTTCGGGTACTTTGTCCCTATTCGGCAGATCCCGTAGTCATTGGGGATTACTCAATGGCCAAAGACGAGCCGATCGCCAACCTAAATACCTCATCCCGTAGATACAATTAAAAATGAGTCAATCCCATAAGTAAAACTTGTTGAGCAACTTTCGGCATAGTTTTACCCGATCATTGAAAATATCACGCTAAAATTAGCATACGAGCCAGCAGCAGGTGATAAAAATTAGCCATGTTTGAACGCTTCACAGAAAAAGCCATTAAGGTGATCATGTTAGCCCAGGAGGAAGCACGCCGCCTGGGACATAACTTCGTAGGAACAGAACAGATCCTCCTGGGTCTGATTGGCGAAGGGACTGGCGTAGCAGCCAAAGTCCTGAAGTCCATGGGGGTCAACCTCAAAGATGCTCGGATCGAGGTCGAAAAAATCATCGGCCGTGGCTCCGGGTTTGTAGCCGTTGAAATTCCGTTCACTCCGCGCGCCAAGAGGGTTTTAGAACTTTCCTTGGAAGAGGCTCGTCAACTCGGGCATAATTATATCGGCACAGAACATTTGCTTCTGGGTCTGATCCGAGAAGGAGAAGGAGTAGCCGCTCGCGTCCTGGAAAATTTGGGCGTTGACCTGTCGAAGGTTCGCACCCAGGTAATTAGGATGTTGGGTGAAACGGCGGAAGTCACCGCCGGGGGAAGTAGCGGTCGCACTAAGACCCCAACCCTCGATGAGTTTGGCTCTAATTTGACCCAAATGGCCGCTGAGGGCAAACTTGACCCGGTAGTGGGACGACAAAAGGAAATTGAGCGGGTGATCCAGATTTTGGGTCGGCGTACCAAAAATAATCCGGTCCTAATTGGAGAACCGGGTGTCGGTAAAACAGCGATCGCCGAAGGTCTCGCCCAGCGCATTGCTCAAAATGATATTCCCGACATTCTGGAAGATAAACGAGTTGTTACCCTCGATATCGGTCTATTGGTGGCGGGTACTAAGTATCGGGGTGAGTTTGAGGAACGACTCAAAAAGATTATGGATGAAATCCGCTCTTGCGGTAATGTCATCCTGGTAATTGATGAGGTTCACACCCTCATTGGTGCAGGTGCTGCGGAAGGAGCTATCGATGCGGCTAATATCCTCAAGCCAGCTTTGGCGCGGGGTGAGTTGCAGTGTATCGGTGCTACTACCCTCGATGAGTACCGCAAGCATATTGAACGGGATGCGGCCCTAGAACGTCGGTTCCAACCCGTGATGGTCGGTGAGCCTTCGGTACCGGAAACCATTGAGATTCTCTATGGACTGCGGGAACGCTATGAGCAGCACCACAAACTTAAAATTATCGATGAGGCTCTCGAAGCAGCAGCGAAATTGTCCGATCGCTATATTAGCGATCGCTATCTCCCCGATAAGGCGATCGATTTGATTGATGAAGCCGGATCGCGGGTGCGCCTGATTAACTCCCAACTTCCCCCAGCCGCTAAGGAACTCGACAAGGAATTGCGACAAGTCCTCAAGGAAAAAGACGACGCGGTGCGCTCCCAAGACTTTGACCGAGCCGGAGAATTGCGCGATCGCGAAATGGAAATTAAATCCCAAATTCGGGCGATCGCTCAAAACAAAAAATCCGAAACTCGCACCGACGACGATGATTCCCCCATGGTAACAGAAGAGGATATCGCCCAAATCGTGGCCAGTTGGACCGGGATTCCCGTTAACAAACTCACCGAGTCCGAGTCCGAGAAACTCCTGCACATGGAAGACACCCTCCACCAGCGTCTTATCGGTCAGGAAGAAGCTGTCAAAGCCGTTTCTCGCGCCATCCGTCGTGCGCGTGTCGGACTCAAGAACCCCAACCGACCCATCGCTAGTTTCATCTTCTCTGGACCCACAGGCGTAGGTAAAACCGAGTTGACTAAATCCCTCGCCGCCTACTTCTTCGGCTCAGAAGAAGCTATGATCCGCCTGGATATGTCCGAATTTATGGAGCGGCACACCGTTTCTAAACTCATCGGTTCTCCTCCCGGCTATGTGGGTTACAACGAAGGTGGACAACTCACCGAAGCCGTGCGCCGTCGTCCTTATACCGTGGTGCTGTTCGACGAAATCGAAAAAGCTCACCCCGATGTCTTCAATATGTTATTGCAGATTTTGGAAGATGGGCGCTTGACCGATGCTAAAGGTCGCACCGTAGACTTTAAAAACACCCTGATCATCATGACGAGCAACATTGGCTCTAAGGTGATCGAAAAAGGTGGCGGCGGTCTTGGGTTCGAGTTTGAAGAAAATCAAGCTGATGCTCAATATAACCGCATCCGCAACCTGGTTAATGAAGAACTTAAACAATACTTCCGTCCTGAGTTCCTTAACCGTCTTGATGAAATTATCGTCTTCCGTCAACTCAATAAAGATGAGGTCAAGGAAATTGCGGTAATTATGCTTAACGAGGTGTTCGGTCGCCTCACTGAAAAAGGCATTCGCCTGGAAATTACCGATCGCTTTAAAGAAAGACTGGTAGAAGAAGGTTATAATCCCAGCTACGGTGCGCGTCCCCTGCGTCGCGCCATTATGCGTTTGCTGGAAGATAGCCTCGCCGAGGAAATCCTCTCTGGTCGCGTCAAAGAAGGCGATACGGCGATCGTTGATGTTAATGAGGACGGTCAAGTTCAAGTCTTACAAGGCGAAAAACGGGAACTGCTCCCCCAAGCCGCTGACTAATTGCTAGGCGTAGGTTTTTAAGCCTATTGTTATTGCATCGATAATATATGTAGGGATAATTCGTGAATTGTCCCTACTTTTTTTTAGAATGATGTAGTAGCGTTTTCACAAAAATCATGAATAATAAAAACTCGGGGCGCTTGGTTTGGAATCACTCTACCCACCTTCAGGGCTTGATCCCTGTCTTAGATAGATTAACCAAGTATCAGGGAATTCATACGATTACCCCGGGAGTAATTACTAGGGCTAAGGCTCATTGTCCGCACATGAAGTTAAGAGTATCTGTTCCTATTCGCGGCGGCTTTAAGGTCTTGGCTAGGGCGGGAAAAACCGTTCAGGAAGTCTTTTTTGTGACTAGCCTCTCCCAAAGCGAATTAGAAGGAGCGATCGCTAATGCTCTGAGAAAATGACTTAATATCCTAGACTTTCCGGGTAACCGGGTTCCTATCCGAAAAGGAGTCACGGAACCCGTTACACCCGGTCAAAGTATCAGAAACCAGGTTTCTCAGTCCTCTCTCTAGCCTCCAGCCACAGCCGGAACAATACTCACTTCATCACCATCAGCTAAGGCGGTATTCGTACCATCTAAGAAGCGAATATCCTCACTGTTGACGTAGAAATTCAAAAAGCGCCTCGGTTTTCCTTCATCATCACAGAGACTTTTCTTGATACCCGGACAACTAGCTTCCAGGGAATCAATTAGTTCCATAATGTTCGTCCCCTCGCACTCAAGGGTAGCTTGGTTGTTAGTGAACTTTTGCAGGGGAGTGGGAATTAAAACTTTAACAGCCATTGTTGATTAATTGGATAGAAAATTGCCGTCAAAAGGAGAAGGCTTGCACCTTCCCCCAAGATTTCACATCTTACCCGATTTTGGCTAATCTTAAACCAAAACCTGTTGCCATTCTAAGCGATCGAGAGTCCGTGCGCGTTCGATCGCCACTTCAAAGCTATCTAGTTTCGGGTCAATGGTCAGAGGTTCGCCAATGTAGCCGTGAACCGCCTCCTGAGTTTTTAAGCCATTTCCAGTAATGTAAACAACAGTAGTTTCATCGGGGTCAATTTTACCCGCTTCCACCAGTTTTTTCAACACGGCAATGGTAGTTCCGCCAGCCGTCTCTGTAAAGATACCTTCAGTTTCCGCCAGTAATTTGATACCCTCGATAATTTCAGCATCATTAACTGACTCCACACTACCGCCAGACTTTTTGGCTAATTCTACTGCATACACACCATCAGCCGGATTACCAATAGCGATAGATTTAGCGATCGTATTAGGTTTAACTGGCGTAATAAAGTCGCGATTTTCCTTGAAAGCATGGGCTACAGGAGAGCAACCTTCCGCTTGTGCGCCACTAAAACGCACGGGTTTATCTTCCACTAAACCCACCTTAACAAACTCTTGGAAACCTTTATGAATCTTGGTATATAACGAACCAGAAGCGATCGGCGCTACTACATGATCTGGCAGTCGCCAACCTAACTGCTCTGCTACTTCAAAACCCAGAGTTTTAGAACCTTCCGAATAATAGGGGCGCAGGTTGATATTAACAAAACCCCAACCGTAGGTATTAGCTACTTCTGAACAGAGGCGATTAACTTGGTCATAATTGCCCCTAACTGCCATCAGAATCGGATTATAAATTAATGTTCCTAACACCTTCCCAGCTTCTAAATCGGAGGGAATAAATACACAACAATCTAATCCCGCTTTAGCTGCGATCGCCGCCGTAGAATTCGCTAAATTTCCCGTACTCGCACAGGAAACCGTCGAAAAACCTAACTCTCTAGCGCGGCTGAGAGCCACAGATACCACCCTATCCTTAAAGCTAAGGGTAGGCATATTAACAGCATCATTTTTAATATAAAGATTTTTGAGACCGAGGCGGCGGGCTAACCGTTCTGACTTCACCAACGGAGTCATCCCAGTTCCCACATCAATAACATTATCTGTAGCTACCGGTAAAAAGTGACGATAACGCCAGATCGAATTTGGGCCAGCTTCAATAGTTTCGCGAGTTACCAGTTGGCGAAGGTTGTCATAGTTATAGTGAACTTCCAGGGGACCAAAACACACCTCGCAAACGTGCTTGGCTTCCAGAGCATATTCCGCGCCGCACTCTTTACATTTGAGTTTATCAAAAGTAGCTCCGGCGGTGGGGGTGGTGGTGTGGTTATGGGTTGCCTGGGTCATGACACTTACCTCTGCTTTTTCTGCTGTTCTAACTGTTGGATGAAGACTATCACAGTTGTCAAATTCCCGTCAACCATACCCGACTTTTTTTGTCGGGATTAACAAAAATTCCCTTAAATGGGGAGTTTTAGCGGGTACAGTCCGGGGAGCAGGGTAATCCAAATTTGGGGTAAATAATTTCCGCCCTCACGATAGGATTAAGAAAGATGACCCAAGTCGTACTTTAAAAGGCATTGAGATTAAGACATGGAATTTAGAGCCACAGATACTAACCGCCTAGACTGGAGTGGAGATGTATTAGCGATAGGTCTGTTTGAAGGACAAGTCCAACTGAGTGGGGATTTAGCAGAACTCAATCAAAAACTCGGTGGGACCCTACAAGAACTTATCGAAGAATCAGACTTTCAGGGAAAAGCTGATAGTAGTGCTTCTGGTCGTGTGGGTGGCAATAGTCCCATTCGTAAGGTGGTTTTAGTGGGGTTGGGGTCTGCTGAGGACTACACCCTAGAAGCTATCCGACGTGGTGCGGCTGCGTCAGGACAGGCGGCGAAAGCACTCAAAGGTAAAACCCTGGGTATCAGTTTCCCGGTGGGTAATGCGTCGGAGACGGTGGGGGCTATTGTAGAAGGATTAGAGTTAGTTCTGTATCAGGATAATCGCTTTAAGTCGGAAACTAAGGACAAAGAAATTAAAGTCGAGTCTGTAGATCTGCTAGGGTTTCCGGGTACAGAAGCAGCCATTACCCTGGCTCAACAGGTCTGTTCTGGGGTGTTCTTGGCGCGGGAGTTGGTGGCGGCTCCGGCTAATGAGGTTAACCCCATAACTATGGCAGAATTGGCTAAATCTCTGGCTGCTGAGTATGGGTTGGAACTGGAAATTTTGGAACGGGAAGATTGCGAAAAATTGGGAATGGGAGCATTTTTAGGGGTGGCTCAAGCCTCGGATTTGCCTCCTAAGTTTATCCATCTCACCTATAAACCCCAGGGAACACCGACCCGGAAACTAGCTATTGTGGGTAAGGGTTTGACTTTTGATTCGGGTGGTTTGAACCTGAAACCCACGGGTAGCGGCATCGAAATGATGAAAATGGATATGGCTGGGGCGGCGGCGACTTTTGGCGCGGCTAAGGCGATCGCCACCTTAAAGCCCACAGTTGAGGTGCATTTTATCAGTGCCGTAACTGAAAACATGATTAGCGGCCGTGCTATGCGCCCTGGAGACTTCCTACGCGCTTCTAATGGCAAAACTATTGAAGTCAATAATACGGACGCTGAAGGGCGTTTAACTTTGGCTGATGCTTTGGTGTTTGCTGACCGCCTAGGGGTTGATGCTATAGTGGATTTAGCAACTCTCACCGGAGCCTGTATCATTGCCTTGGGAGATGATATCGCTGGGTTATGGAGTCCTGATGATCAACTGGCGCAACAGTTACAATCTGCTTCCCAAAAAGCTGGGGAAAAATTCTGGCGGATGCCAATTGAGGAAAGATATTTTGAAGGACTCAAGGCTATTCATGCTGACATGAAAAACACGGGACCTCGGGCGGCGGGTTCGATTACGGCTACTCTGTTCCTGAAACAGTTTGTTAAGGATACCCCTTGGGCTCATTTGGATATTGCTGGCCCAGTTTGGACAGATAAGGATAAGGGCTATAATAAAACTGGTGCGACCGGATTCCCTGTCCGAACCCTGGTGAATTGGGTTCTGGCTAATTCCTAACCAGGATGGCAATTCCCCTATGCAGTTCGGAGGCGATCGCCTGGGGGATTGCTCCCATTTTGCACCTTTTCTGGTTATGGCAATCAATGCTCCATTTCCCCGCCAACCGCCAACCCCTTGGTTGGTGACTAAATGCCTCCCATTCCGGTATCTTCTGGAATCCGGTTGTATTAACTTTCACCTATTATCACCATTACTATAGACATCTCAATATTTGGCAACTAATTTGCTAGGTTAATTATGCTTTTCAATGGGGATAACCACCGAATTATGGGTGCTTATAGATAGGTTTTCCCCTAGTGGACAAATATCTGCTCTCTCTGTTGACGGGAAGCGAACCCCAAAAAATAATTTAACAAATGCTAGAATTGTTGGTATATGTTTTTACCCAATTATTAACCTTTGAGCCTCATATAATGCTCAGGGGGTATAGCTTTTCGCCAGAATCACTATCAAACTGGCTACATTTGTGGTTAACTGCTGCGATCGCATTGGTTAGTTACTTGTCAGCAGGTATGCTCAACAATAGCTTATCAATCTATGGCGATCGCTGTAAATTCTCAACCCCAAATCAACCCTTTTGGCGCGGCGGTGGTAATTTCATCGGTAACTCGGGGTTACTCAGCTTGGGGTTAGTCATGGCGGGGAATTTTCAAATACTTGACACAGAAATTGTCTGGTATCCCGTCGGGGGAATATTTGTGATAACTATCTTAGCCATTTTAGGATTACTCGCTACCAACTTAATATTCTTTTGGCTGTGGTGGTTTCAGATACCTATGTTGGGGTTTATCCGCCGCCAGAATTTGACATCTAGCCTAGATAATTCAGCCGCCAATAACTCCCCCAACTCAGGAAATCCCAATCCATTAACTATCAAAGTAAACGCCAAGATCAATAACTGGTCTGCGGAAGATACCATATCCCTGACACAATTTTCTATTGATAAAGCCGCCGATGCGATTTTTTGGATTGGAATAGAAGGAGAAATTATTTATGTGAATGAGTCAGCTTCTCGCCTGTTGGGTTACTCCCCTAGCGAATTATTGTTATTGACGATTCATGATATTAACCCGGATTTTCCGCGAGATTCTTGGCATTTACATTGGCAAATCCTGCGCCGCTGTGGGTCTTTAAAAATTGAGGCTCGCTATCGGACTAAACATAATCGCCTCATTCCCGTGGAAATGATGATTAATCATCTGAACTTTAAAGGTCAGGAATATCAATGTGTGTTTATCCGAGATATTAGCGATCGCAAACAAGTTGAGAGAATGCTGCGGGAACGTCAGGGAGAATTTCGCACCCTGGTTTCTAATATTCCCGGTGCAGTTTATCGCTCTAATTTAGACATTGATCGCACCATGACCTTTATGAGTCCGGGGGTGGAATCTATTACTGGTTATAGCCCTAATGATTTGATTTTAAACCGAACTATCAGCTTTGCAAGTCTGATTCATCCTGATGACCAACAAACAGTTATAGACGCGATTCAAATATCCGTAGAAAAACGCCATCCCTATATTTTAGAGTATCGGTTACGGCGAGCCAATGGTTCCGAACGATGGGTTTATGATAAGGGTCAAGGTATCTTTGATGATGACCAACAAGTTTTATGTTTGGCGGGGGCAATTTTTGATATTACTAAACAAAAACAAGCCTCGGAAGCTCTGCGGATTAATGAGGAGAGGTTACAATTAGCATTAACTGGAACTAATCAGGGTTTATGGGATTGGAATTTAGGCACTGATGAGGTCTATTTTAGCCCTCAATGCCGACAAATGCTGGGTTATGATATGAAGCACATCAACAACCATCCTCGGTCTTGGTTGAAGCTGGTGCATCCTGAAGACCGCCATCAGGTGATTTATTGCTTAAAACAACACTGGCAAAATCACACGCATTTTTGTGAGGTTGAACACCGGATGTTTACCAATAATGGGGGTTGGAAATGGGTGCTTAATCATGGTCAAGTGGTGAGTCGAGATGAGCAAGGTAAACCCCTACGCATGACCGGGACAGTTAGGGATATTAGCGATCGCAAACAGGCTGAAGATGCTTTGCGACAGTCGGAAGCTAGGGAACGCGCCAGAGCATTACAGTTGGAACTAACCCTTAAACAACTCCGACAGGCTCAAGCACAATTAATTCAAAATGAAAAACTTTCCAGTCTGGGTCAAATGGTCGCAGGAATTGCCCATGAAATTAATAACCCAGTTACTTTTATTTATGGTAATATTAGCTATGCGGGTCAATATGTACAAGACTTGTTGGCACTGATTGAATTATATCAGCGATATTATCCACAGCCAGTGGCGGAAATTCGCGATCGCATTGAGGAAGTCGAACTAGGTTTTATTGTATACGATTTACCCCGCATTTTAGATTCAATGGAAGTCGGCGCAAATCGGATTCGACAGATTGTTTTGTCTCTGCGGAATTTTGCGAGACTTGATGAGTCGGAAATGAAACCCGTCAATATTCATGATGGGATTGAGAGTACATTATTAATCCTGCAACATCGACTCAAAGGACGACTTCCCACCTTAGAAAAACATGAGTTTCCCGAAATTAAAGTCATTCGTAATTATGGATACTTACCCAAAGTAGAATGTTATGCGGGTCAACTGAATCAGGTATTTTTGAGTATTTTAAGTAATGCAATTGATGCGATTTTGGAAGTAGAAAAACTCGAAAATGGCTTGGTTGACTTCGAGCCAACTATTCAGATTACCACTGAATTAATTAACTCGGATTGGGTGTCAATTAAAATTTCTGATAATGGTTTGGGTATGGAAGAAGATGTGCGAAAACGATTATTTGAGCCATTTTTTACCACTAAACCTGTGGGTCATGGTACCGGCTTAGGATTAGCCATGAGTTATCAAATTGTGGCTAAACATGGGGGAAATTTAACCTGTAAGTCGGTACTAACTAAGGGGTCAGAATTTGCGATCGAAATTCCCCGGCGACCTTCTGTATTAAGCAAAACCGGACGATATTATCTCCCAAGTGAACAGTATTCTAAGATGGAAAATGAACGAGATTCTCTTCAGAGTTGAGGAGAGCCAAATTAACTATAGCATCCCCTTGATTAACTAAGGGATTTTGCTGATTTCCGATAACTAACCCATCAGCAGGAGCCCTGACTTTGACGCTGGTATCACCAAAAGCATCAGATATAACACCTAGGAGTTGGCGCTTATATACCCGTTCCCCCAACTCAATAGATAGTTGTAATATCCCACTACGAGAAGCACGCACCCATTGAGTATTTTGCACTTCTATAGGTTCCAGGGGAAAGTTATCAAATTGGAAGTCATACATATCTAAGGTTTCCATCACCCGTAGGATACCTTGAACGCCAATATAAATAGCATGGGAATTAAATCGTAGCGCCTCCCCTCCTTCATATAGAAGAACCGGAATCCCTTTTTGAGTGGCGGCTTGGCGGAGGGAACCATCCCTAAGTTGGGAGTGAATAATCACAGAAGTTCCAAAAGCGCGCGCACATTGGTAGGTAACAGGATCATCTAAGTTGGCTCTAATTTGTGGTAAATTTTTACGGTGACCTGATGCTGTATGTAGGTCAATTCCATGGGTGGAGTGATTGACAATTTCTTGGACGAATAAATGAGCTATACGGGAGGCGAGGCTTCCTCTTTTGGAACCCGGAAATGAGCGGTTTAAGTCTCGGCGATCTGGTAAATATCGAGATTGTTCGATAAATCCAAAGACATTGACAATGGGAACAGCAATTACGGTCCCCCGCAAACGCTTGGGGGAAATTTTTTGCAAGACTTGATGAATGATTTCAACGCCATTAATTTCGTCGCCGTGAATAGCGGCACTCACCCAGAGTATGGGTCCCTCTGTATAGCCATTGATGACGATAACGGGTAGGGATAGCATAGTTTGAGTGGGAAGGCGAGCCACGGGGATTTCGATGCGCTTAGTGCGTGCGGGGGGAATTGGGGTGCGGCAAATTTCAAGCATTAATGGACGATCGCTGCTCAGAAAGCGGAAGTATAAGAATAGAGTTATGACATGATTATAGCAGATAATAGCTCATCGATTACTGAGTTTTTTTACTCTGGAGATATTCCCAGGCTAAAAAGATAGCAGCAATGGTTCCGGCTACTTGAATCTTTTGGGTGGCGATCGCATCTATAACTTCAGCCAATGGTATCAGAACCACTTGGATATCTTCGGTGGGGTCCAGTTGGGTCTGGTGCTGCAGTTGCACATTTTCCGCCAAAAATAGGTGAATAGAATTAGTGTCCTTGACGGGATTATCGTATAGGGTAGCTAGGGGAATTAAAGAGCAGGCGACATAACCTGTTTCTTCCCTAAGTTCCCGTAAGGCGGCGACGGTGGGGGTTTCGGTAGCCGGGTCAAAACCGCCAGCGGGGAGTTCTAATAAAATCTGCTCGACTCCATGTCGGTATTGGCGAACAAAAATCACCTGCTGGTCTTCGGTGACAGCAAAAACTAAGGCGACATCAGGCCGAATATTGATAAAAAAATCATCTATAATATTCCCATCGGGAAGGGCGATCGCATCTTGGCGCACCCGACACCAAGGATGATCTATGATCATTTGCGATCGCAATCTTTGCCACTTTTGCATGAGTTTCCAAATCTAGGAGTTTAGGGTTGCATTCTAACTAAAAACATGATACGAACTCCAGAGATGAGCTATAGTAGCAATCATCTCAGAAAACTTTTTTTGATGTGGCGATCATGCAAAACAAGTATAGACCGTTTCCAGTGTCACTTGGTTTTTCCAGTGCCGCGCCAACCCAACCACTCCCAACCGGGAAATTGACACGGCGGCGGTTCCCTAGTCTTTTCAAATTAGGTCTAACTACAGCGATCGCCACTTTGATAGTAGGTACAGAGGCGATCGTCAACACAGTTTTAGCCGTTACCGTTCCCCAGTGGACCCTCAACCCCAATAACGGAACCGTTCAAGTCCAACTACCAGAAGGAGTTAGACCCCGACTAGCCGTAGTCCAACAACCCAGCCGCATTATTATCGACCTACCAGATACAGATTTAGGTGTTAATGTCACCGAACTCTACGAGTCCGGCTTAGTGCGTCGGGTCAGCGTTAGCCAACTTGAACCCACCCTAGCGCGAATGACAGTTGATTTCGCTCCTGGCTTCATTCTTGATGACAAAGAAATTCAACTCAGACGAGTTGGCGTAGAAAATCAGTGGGTATTGCGTCCCGTTTTGTTAGCCCGTCGTCAACCCCCCGCAGAAAATAACTTAACCACAACCCCCATAACTCAGTCTCCCACATCCGCCAATATTTCCCCCCAATTAACCCCCCAACCACGCCCCATCAGCGCCTTACCCAATCCTCAACCCCAACCTTTCCCAGATGTTGAATTTCTGCGAGTCCCCCTAAATCGCCCCACCCAAACCAGCTTGGTGAGACCAGAGCCACTTGCTCAACAAGTCGGAACTCAAATTCTCCCCATGTCTAACACAACTGCAGCTATCCCCTTTGGTCAACCTCTACCCACAGAATTACCACCACCTAGCCAAGGTTTTCGACCCGTACCAGAACCCCAACGCCCCGACCGTCGTATTTTATTACCCGTCGGTACAACTGTGACTCTCCAATATCCTGGAATTGACGATGTGCGCCTAAAATCCCAATTCAACCGCCAAGATGTTTTACTTTTGCAAGGGGGAATTGTAGACGCAGCAGGTAATTTTGTCGTACCTCCAGATACCCCTGTCGTCGGAAGGTTTGAAACCACTAATCAGGGAACCCGTTTTGTCGCCCAAGCCATTAACCTGGAAGGTCGTAGCATTCCCTTTGTGGCTGAATCAACTTGGATTCCAGGTGCGAGACCAATTAAGCCGGAAAATGTGGCTATTGGGTCAGGAGTTGGCGGTTTGGGAGGATTACTCGTTAGTGGTTTTGATGGATTGGGATTCCTAGCTGGGGCTGTGGGAGGGGCTGTTGTTGGCGCTATTAGTTCCCCTCAACAGCATATTCTTGAACCGGGTCAGGTTGTCCAAGTCCGATTGGTTCAGGAATTAGCCCAAAATGACTTTTTGCTAGGAATCACCCCAGCTTTACCAACTAGCCCACGATTTTAAAGGGTTTTAAAAGCGATCGGACTCCGGTCTAGGACGGTTCGGGATGAGACCTGATTGATTCAGAAAATCGTTCTGGGCGCTATTGTTTTGGTAAATACAGCTTACCTCTGCATCATCGTTCAGGTCTCCCGTATAGCCAAAGGTGTTCATCCGGTGTTTACAGTCTCTTTCCTCTTCCACGGTGATCAGGTTCCGCTGTCTCAGTAGAGCCCAGTTACTGGTCCGCAAAACGCATCCCGGTTGCATCCGAGGTTGAGCGACGAAAACACTAAACGGGTTCAGGGTCACAAATACCCGTAAATCTGTCACCATGGCACTGGCTCCGAATTTAACACAGATTTCTGGGTTGGGAGCGCTGCGATCAATGAATTCGCTGGATGCTACATTCTGGGGGGTTAGGGTGGCGGTGGAACTTATCGCCATACCTATACCAATTCCCAACACCAGAACGCCTGCTATCACTGCCATCGCGGTATAGTTAAAGGCGGAAGCTATGGGAGATGTGGGCTTAGTTCTACGTTTCATGAGCTTTTGGAATACCGTGATCAATTTTTATTCTCTACCGAGAGCTGCATTTTAAGGCTCTGCACCCTATTGTAGACATGACGATCACTGATACATTTACGCGACATTTATCCGGCTATTGCCGGACAATGCGACGATAGCACTATTACCCGTTAAGGTAACAGAGGCGGTATCCCGCAAAGCTTTTAGAAAGATTCCAAAAGCACCGTTCCAGTCCCTGGGTAGAGTGAACCCGCACTCCGGACATCGGAACACTTTTGAGCCACCTAGCTGGGAATGCACATGACCACAGTGAGTACAGGTTTTGCTGGTGTATTCTTCCGTCACATCTACAACTGTGGTTCCAGTTATTTCCCCTTGATGTCTCAGGGTTAGTTTGAATCGATAATGCGCCCATGTCAGCATGGCGCGGGCAGTCTTAGACCTGATTTTCCGCTTTGCTTTGGCAACCATATCGGAAGTCTCGAAGGTGGGCAAAAAAATTAGGCTGTAGTTGTGAGTCAAGTAGTGAGCAATTTGTTTGTGGGCTTCATCAACTAGATTGCGGATTTTGGTTCTCATTCGTTGAGCCGCTTGCCTCATCCGTCGCCTTCTTGAACGACAGGGTTCCTTGGCGATTCGGCTCATCAAATCATCCAAATGTTGACATAGCCTAGTAATGCGTCCAATATCCCCGGAGCCCAATTCCAGAAATCGAGAGCCATCAAACCCAGTTATGAAAGTTCGGACACCCGGGTCTAATGCAATTACGCCATTCGCTTCAGTTGGGGTAACGGCAACTGGTTCAGGGAAAATCGCAAACCATCGACCTTTGGTAAACACCAACTGAGTCCCTTGCCCGCAAGTTTTAGGGATGGGTTCGGAAACCATGAAAGTTAATCCTTTCGTTAGTCTTGGATACCAACTCCCTGAAGAGAAATTAGTATTATTGAACTTAATCCCTTGAGAGCTGTCACGACAACTTCTAAACCTTGCATCAGGACTGGCTGAAAAGGCGAGATAGGCATCAAAGATAGCATTCTGCCGAATATGGCAGGGTGTTTCTTTGACCCATGCAGGCAAGTCGCTCTGCATCACTTTATTGCGTAACTTTAACTTGCTTAGTCGTTTACCACTCCGGGATAATGCAATTGCTTGGTTGTAGCAATACCGACAAGCAGCCAGCCATTTACGCCAGACTTGATTTAGCTCGGGGCTGGGGTAAATCCGGATCTTCTTTGACCTGAGTTTTGTATTTACTCCGTCCGTATAATCTGGAGCTAAAGCAGTGGAGGATGGCGAGGATGTCCTCAACCATTTGTCGTTCTGGACTGAGACTTGTCTGGTTGAGAACCATGAGTTGGCACCTGTTTTGCTCACAGAGCCATCAAAACCAGTCAAATCCAAATCTGGCCAATCGGTCTTTGTGGGCAACGACAACCATGCGGACATCTCCTGACAAGACTTGTCCCAGTAAGGCCAGCATTTTCTTTCCCTTGAAGTTGAGCCCGCCTCCGATTTCTGAGACGACTTCTGCTTCGGGGTAGAGGTTGGACAGTGCGGCCACCTGTCGGTTGAGGTCTGACTGCTGGGCGCGGCTACTAACTCTGGCATAGATAACGACTTTGCGTTTGTCACTGCCTGATTTGGCAGTATATCACTCAACGTTGTATCGTCGTTGCCCAGCGGGGGTTCTGATGGTCTCGATTGAGCCATTGTCGTCCCATCTGCGGAGTGTTCTTTCATGGACTCCAGGGATTTGGGCGGCTTCCTTGGGTTTGACATATCTGGCAATAGGTTTATCCTCAACCCTTCTCGCTTATTATACTGTATTGCCGTAAAATGTTAACCTAATTTGAGATTAAATCATGCTCTTTTGGGTTCAGCAGTTAGGATTTTTCACCGCTAAACTTTTCTACACACCGCACAAACATTTCTACCCCCATACTTAGGGCGGTTTCGTCAAAGTCAAACCGAGGATGATGGTGCGGATAAGCTAAATTGCGATCGCTATTAGCAGACCCCATGAAAAAATAACACCCCGGTACTTCTTGCAGGAAAAATGACATATCCTCACCTCCCATAGTCTGACATTTTGGCACTATCCCCGCTGGCGTTTCTACCACACATTCCGCCACGCTTCTCACCAAATTGGCTAGGGATGGATCGTTAATTACTGGCGGATAATTGTGTTGATAATTTAACTCATATCTCGCCCCATGACTTTGACAAATTCCCGCCACAATTGACTCGATTCGGTTGCTAAAATATTCATTAAATTGAGGATTGAAATAGCGGACTGTCCCCTTGATTGTCGCTTGGTCTGCAATCACATTATGAGCATCTCCAGCATGGAAAGAACCCACAGTAACCACGGCAGACTCTAAGGGGTCAACATTCCTTGCTACAATGGTTTGCAGGTTATTAACAATTTGGGAACCTAACAAGATTGCATCTATGGTTTGATGCGGCATCCCTCCATGTCCCCCTTTCCCAAATATGCGACATTCAAAGATATCTACCGCCGCCATTAACGCACCAGCACGCACCCCCACCGTTCCCAATGGCAAATTATTCCACAAATGCAACCCCAAAATTGCCTCAACATCAGGATTTTTTAATACCCCAGCTTCAATCATGGGCAATGCGCCGCCTGGCCCCTCTTCAGCAGGTTGAAAGATTACTTTTATTGTACCACACAAATCCTGTCTGTGTTGCGATAAATAATAGGCAGTTCCTAGGGCGATCGCTGTATGTCCGTCATGACCGCAAGCGTGCATAATGCCATCATGACAAGATTTATAACTCACCTCATTTTGTTCTTGAATAGGTAAGGCATCAAAATCCGCCCGAATTGCTAAAACTGGCCCCGGTTGATGACCTTCAATAATGGCTACAATTCCGGTTTCGGCAATTTGTGTTTGATGATTAATTCCCCATTCCTCTAGTTTTTCGGCAATAAACTTAGCGGTTAGTTTTTCTTGAAATGCTAACTCTGGGTATTGGTGAATATGCCGCCGCCACTTAACTAACTGTGGCTGTAGTGCTTGAATTGCCGGGCGAATTTTCTCGGTGCTGACCCGGTGGGGAGTGGAGACAGTTGCAGTCATAGATGATTTATAATGGCTGTGGGTGTACTAATTTTATCATGATTTTAGCAGATAATCAGCCCTAGGGGAATTCTGCCTTTTTCTTCCTCTAGGTGATGAAAATTGACAGCGATCGCGATAAAATTGGAGTGGTGCAGTCCTTAGCAATTCCTGCCTAGGCTAACCACCATCATCAGTATATATCAGATTTGACCTATGTTAAGTTATTCGCGGATTTTCTTAATTTCAGCATTAGGACTGGGAACCTTACTCCCTAACCCGGCTATATCAGTTCCCCATATAGTGGTTTCATCTCCATTGTTATTAGCCCAAAATCAACCCTTCCAAATTAGTGAAATGCAAATGGTGACTAATGAAACCCTCACCGCCGGACGTTATACGGTAGAAGGTAAACTGACTAATCAGAGTTCAGAGGTAGTGCGATCGCTACAAGTAGTTTATCGTTTATACCGTCAGGAAGGTAATATTTTAGTGGAAGTAGAAAGCCACCAAGCCACCGTTAGCCCAGGGGAGTTACAACCTGGAGAAACTGGTAAATTTGGCTGGGCTTTTGCGGAGGTTCCCCAGGTGTTTTTCATAGAAGCGATCGCCTCAGAAGACGGAACCACAGAAATTAATCAGTGCTATGCTGATGGTTTAGCTAGGCGAGAAATGTGTCGCCTACAGCTTAATCCTCAAGCCGTTTATCCCCTCATTATCAACAACTAATTACCAACCATAGAATAACTCAAACATGAGCCAACTTTACCCTCCCATAGAACCCTACGCCGAAGGCAAACTACAAGTTAGTTCCTTACATACCATTTATTTTGAACAGTCCGGGAACCCAGAAGGTAAACCAGTGGTGATACTTCATGGGGGACCCGGCGGCGGATGCTTACCAGAATATCGTCGATATTTTGACCCCGAAAAGTGGCGAATTATCATGTTTGACCAACGGGGATGCGGTCAAAGTATCCCCCATGCAGAATTAGAAGAAAATACGACTTGGCATTTAGTAGAAGATATCGATCGCCTGCGAAATCACCTAAATATTAACAGTTGGGTGGTGTTTGGTGGTAGTTGGGGAAGTACCCTATCCCTAGCCTATAGTCAGACTTACCCCCAGCATTGTCAAGGGTTGATTTTGCGGGGTATTTTTATGTTAAGAAAAGCCGAACTACAATGGTTTTATCAGGAGGGAGCCAGCTACATTTTCCCTGATGCTTGGCAGGAATATATCAAACCTATTCCCCCAGAAGAACGTGACGATTTAATCTCAGCCTATTATCGTCGTTTAACCAGTGATGACCCCCAAATACAATTGGCGGCGGCTAAGGCTTGGTCAATTTGGGAAGCCAGCACCAGTAAATTATTGCCAGATCAGCATTTAATCCAAAGATTTGGTGATGGCAATTTTGCCACGGCTTTCGCTAGAATTGAATGCCACTATTTTGTCAATCAAGGTTTTTTTGAATCCGAAGACCAACTATTAGTTAATGTTCAGCGTATCCGTCATATTCCAGCGGCGATCGTTCAGGGTCGTTATGATGTAGTTTGTCCCATGAAAACCGCCTGGGAATTGCATCAGGCTTGGCCGGAAGCCGAGTTAATTATTATTCCTGATGCTGGACATTCCATGAGTGAACCAGGCATTCAAAAAGCGCTAATTGACATATCAGATAAATTTGCCACCTTATAGGTTAGATACCCTCTCCCAGTGTAGGAGAGGAGAGGGGTGAGGATGAATATAACCGGGGTATGACGCACCGGAGGGGGGATTAATTCAGGTTTTCGAGTTTGATGCGAGGGTCTACTGATTTTAAAAGTAAATCCGCCAAAAGATTACCCAGAATCAGCATAACAGCACCCATCATTAAACTAGCCATAACTAGATAAAGGTCCTGTTGTCTAACTGCTTCTAAAGTTAACCTTCCTAGTCCCGGCCAGTTAAAAAAGGTTTCGGCAATAAAAGCGCCGCCTAATAAACTAGCGAATTCAAATCCTAATAAGGTAATTAAAGGATTGATGGCATTTCGGAGAGCGTGAACATAAATCACTCGGTTTTCTGGGAGACCTTTAGCGCGCGCCGTTTGGATATAGTCTTGACGTAAGACATCGAGTAATTGACCGCGCATGAGTCGCTGTAAACCCGCGAAACTGGTTATACTTAAAGCCAGGGTTGGTAAAATCATGTGCCAAGCAATATCACCGATTTTCCCCAAGAGAGACAAATCAGGATAGTCTATGCTGGTCATACCTCCAACGGGAAAAAGAGGGGAAGTTTTTTGGGCTAAAAATAGTAACAGTAAGGCGGTGATGAAACTGGGGAACCCTTGACCAGTGTAGCTGATTACTTGTAGGGTGCGATCGACTCGGCGGTTTTGATTAACGGCGGCCAAAATTCCTAGGGGAAGTGCGATCGCCCAAGTTAGAATGAGGGAAGAAATAGCTAACAGTAGGGTAGCGGGGACTCTTTCCCAGAGTAAATCCGTGACCGATCGCTGATTTTCAAAACTATAGCCAAAGTTCCCCCTAGTGACAATTTGGGTTAGCCAATTCCAATATTGGATAATAGGAGGTTGGTCTAATCCGAATTGTTCTCTAAACTGATTGAGAGTGTCCTCAGAAATTTGGGGATTATTGATATATTTATCAAGATAATCACCCGGAGCCAGTTGGACGATCGCAAAACAGAGTACAGAAGCCAATAGCAGAGTAATCAGCGCCTGAAAAAGTCGTTTCGCCACATACAACAAGTTATCAGAGTCAATGCTCATATTTTTTTTTCAGTCATAATCAATTAAAGTGACAATGGGGACATCAGGTAATTGATTTCGTCCCCCCAAGGCCTTTAACTCGATGATAAAAGCAAAACCCACCAAATGACACTGAGCCTCTTGTACCAATTGAGCCGTCGCCGTCGCCGTTCCCCCGGTAGCTATCAGATCATCAACAATCAGAACCTTGCTACCTGGTGCCATGGCATCAATGTGCATTTCCAGGCGATCGCTCCCATATTCTAACTGGTATTGTGCAGTGATGACCTGTCCTGGTAGCTTCCCAGGTTTTCGCACGGGGATAAACCCACAACCCAACTGATAAGCCAGGGGAACCCCAAACAGAAACCCACGGGACTCCATACCCACGACATAATCTGGGGAGAGGCGATCGCACTTATCCTTCAAAGTGTCAATCGTATAGCGTAAGCCCTGAGAATCCCTTAACAGGGTAGTAATATCTCTAAAGACAATACCGGGCTTAGGAAAATCTGGGATATCGCGAATAAAAGATTTAAGATCCATCAGGGTAATGTAAATATTAGGAGCATGATTTCATCTCAAATTAGGTTAACATTTTACGGCAATACGGTATAATACCAAGTATGGTGCGAGACCTTCGGGTATGAAATCGAGCTGAAATGGGCGTGGGGACTACCCGGTGAGGACTTCAACCCCCTGGTTGATTGGGTCGCATCCCTGGCCATCCCATAACACAGCCTGATTTTTTTGCCCCCCTTCGAGACTTCCAATATGGTTGCCAAGGTGAAGCGTCTAATCAGGTCTAAGACTGCCCGCGCCATGCTGAAATGGGCGCATTATCGATTCAAACTAACCCTGAGACATAAGCGCGGAAATAACTGAACAGTTGTAGATGTGACCGAAGAATACACCAGCAAAACCTGTACTCACTGTGGTCATGTCCATTCCCAGCTAGGTGGCTCAAAAGTGTTCCGATGTCCGGAGTGGGGGTTCACTCTACCACGGGACTGGAACGGTGCTTTTGGAATCTTTCTAAAAGCTTTGCGGGATACCGCCTCTGTTACCTTAACGGGTAATAGTGCTATCGTTGCATTGTCCGGGAACAATCGGAAAAATGTCGCGTAAATGTATCAGATTTGCTAACCAATCTTTAACTATATATTGTGTTGGAATCGATGTTGCCGTGAGCATAATGCAAGTAGAACCCTATCAAACTAATTTAAACCCAGTCATATTAGACAGTTTGCCGGATATACCCATCTCCGACAAAGGATGTCCCCGTCGGGCGCGATTACAAATCGACCTGATGTTACTAGCCATTGAAGCCCTCGCCCTGGGGAGTTCCGAACGAATGCTGGTCAAGATATCGGAGTTAGAACTGCAAGGAATTATCCCGAATCGAGTGGTATTATGGCGACTGCGTAGCACTAACCCCCTGCGACGCTACAGCCAACGACAACCCCTCACTCTGAAGGAAGCTAAAGCCCTAGTGGTGATTATTGCCATGATAAGTCGAGAGTTAACAGTGAGAATTCGCCAGTTGCTGATTGACTTTGAGCAAATGCAGCGCAAGCAAATCCCCATAGAACAGCATTTGCAATTATATAGCTATCTGGAAAGGTTCCAGGCTCACTTCCGTAGTCGGATGAATCCTCGGCGCGCGGGTGTAATTGCTTACAACTCCCCAGAGAAACTCAATGATTTAGCGATCGCTTTGCTGGGAAAATTGCTATTCTGTACAGGCACGGCAGGGATGCAACGGTTTTGGATGAGTCTGTTTGATGGAGAGATAGCATGACGATTATACGTCAGTACAGTTTGCCTAACTGCAAGCTGATTTTGCATGGGTTGAGTAGTCCCACAGATAATACCTCAGAAACTCGGCCCCGTTTATCGCGATTGATGAATGCGGAGTGCCATTTTGTCGGTTATCCTCAGCCTATTGTGGGAGGGAAAGAGTTTTTCGAGTGTTTACTGCAACGGGTGAGTCAATACGCCCAAGAATTTCTCAGCGGCGTATCACATCCCCCCTCTGCTAACACTGCTGCTGAGGTTCCTATGGTGGAGTTACGCAGACTAGACGGCAATTTACACCGCCTGATTGTCCGTAATACCCCGTTAGATGGGGATTCCCAGATGAAAACCGATCCGACATCCCCAGTGGAATTAGATTTAACCACGGTGCAGTTATTTGATCTGGTGGAAGCAGTGGATCAGTTTTTCGCTGATTCTGGGACTTTACCTGAGCTTTCCTTGCAGTTAAAAGCTATTCCCAAGCGTTATACTAAGGCAGAGCAATCTGTTACCCAAAGGGCGATACCTGTAGCGGTAGGGGTGTCTGGATTGGCTATTGCAGCGATCGCATTATTTGCTCTGCCAGTTCCAGAGGTTCGGCGACCCCTAGAACCTAATCCTCAAGAGTCCACAGAAACCCAATCACTATCAGAAACTGAAAGACCACCATCAGCCGGACAATCTCCACCACAGGGAGTTAATACAGACACAGAGGGGGAAAATACCACTATTGGCGAACCCGGTGCTACCATTGGCCAGTCTAATTTACAACCTAATTTAGTCTCACCGCCATCTATTGATGACCCCCAGGAAATTGAGAGATTACAGCGAGAATTGTTTGCTCAGATAAACCAAGCATGGGTTGCTCGCATTAACCGAACCCTAGTTTATCGGGTTACAGTAGCCAGTGATGGCAAAATTATAGATTATGAAGCAGTTGAGGATGTTACCCCAGAGGAAGAGGCTCCCATTCCCCTATCAGAGTTACGCTTTCAGCAGGTAGGACCTGACCCAGCAGAACCCCAAGCGGATATGATGGTGATATTTAATCATCCCGCAGGTCCGTTAGAAGTGCGTCCTTGGGAAAACTGATAACCTAATGGCAATTGAGGGTAAATTTATGGCAGATCCAAAACCAAGTAAATCTTCCCCTAAATCCAATTCCGGGGTTTTGGTGGGGCTGTTGTCCTTCATTTTTCGTCTGTTATTGTTGGGGGTAGGTAGTGCTGTGGCTTGGGTAGTGGGAATGGCTGTAGCTCAAGTTTACCCGAACACCAGTTCGGAAATGCCCCTAACTGAACAGTTATTAAGGCGCGAGCCAGCATATCAACCCTCTTTCCCAGACCGAGAAACTCCTAGACTCACTCCCCCCAAAGCGTCGCCTACTTCCCTAACTCCGGAAGTCCAACAAACCTTACAACCCCAACTCCAACAATTACAACAAGATCTCAATGCCTTGATCGGTCGCACCGCCGCCCTAGAAATTCAAATCGGTAATAGTCGGCCAGCAGAAACGTTGGAGAGACGCTTACAAATTATAGAACAGCAATTAACAGCCCCTAGCTCCCCGGAGGCGGAAAATATACCCCCACCAACTCCCCGCACTGCTAGGTCTAGATCTGGAAGTGGCTTGATCATGACTTTACCCAGTGATATTTTATTTAACCCAGGTAGTAGCACTTTGCGCCCTGGGGCTAATGTGATCCTGGATAACTTGATTCCAGATCTGCAAAACTATCGGGGGGCAGTAGTGCGGGTGGCAGGTCATACTGATGATAGCGCTCGCCGTCAGCAAAATCTGGTTTTGTCCTCTGCACAGGCGGAAGCAGTGGTGCAATACCTCTCTAATGCTGTGGACTACCAGGCTTATCATTGGGTGGCGATCGGTTATGGTATGACTCGCCCAGCGTTGGAAAATACCTCGGACATCAATAGACAACTTAACCGCCGCATTGAAGTTGCCATTACCCCCCCCTGAAAAACCTAAATCTAAACACAAAGGGAAAATTTATACATGAGACTGGTTTTTTTTGGTACGCCTGAGTTTGCTGTGCCTAGTTTGCAACGATTATTGACTGATGAGCAATTTCAGGTGGTTGGGGTGGTTACTCAACCAGATAAACGACGGGGACGTGGTAGTAAAACTAGCCCTTCCCCGGTAAAGGCGATCGCATTATGTGCAGGTCTACCAGTTTGGCAACCCCGTCGCCTTAAAAAGGATCCACAAACTTTGGCTAATTTGCGGGAAGTTGAGGCTGATGTTTTTGTGGTAGTCGCTTATGGACAAATCCTCTCCCCGGAACTTTTGCAGATCCCTAAATTAGGATGTGTCAACGCTCACGGCTCGATTTTACCAAAATATCGCGGAGCGGCACCTATTCAGTGGTGTTTATATCATGGCGAGACTGAAACCGGAATTACTACCATGTTGATGAATGAAGGCATGGACACAGGACCCATGCTATTGAAGAGTTACACCCCCATTAGTTGGGAGGACCAAGCAGCTAATTTGGCTGAACGTCTCGCTAATATGGCGGCGGAACTTTTAACGGAGACTTTGCTACAAATGCGATCGCAAACGATACAACCTATTCCCCAGGATGATACTCAAGCTACATTAGCGCCTCTCATTCAGCCAGAAGATTATCAACTTGATTGGTCGAAGTCAGCAGTTGCCCTCCATAATCAAATTAGAGCCTTTTATCCCCATTGTGTCACTACCTTTAGGGGACAAAGTTTGAAAATTAGCGGCTCGGTTCCCTTGGGTTCTGTTCCCCAAATAGAACTTCCTCCACCATTGGCTCGTTTGTCTACCGCCGATCTTAACCCCGGTAACATTGGGGAAATTGTGGCGATCGCCAAACGCTTCGGCCCAATTGTTCAGACCGGGTCAGGATACCTATTGGTTTCCGAAGTCAAGTTACCCGGAAAACGGGTTCAGTCCGGTTGGGATTTTGTCAATGGCACTCGTGTAGCGATCGGAGAAATTCTTGATTAAAATTAGAACTATGCAACCCCAATAATTTGTGTAAGTTTAAATACACCTACTAGCATTAAGAGACTAATATGGTCAGTCCTAGCCCAGAAGTTAATTTTCCTGTCCATTTTCAAAATCATATAGCCTGGGTCAAAATTCCCGATCGCCTCAGTGTATTGGAGGCTGTGGATTTTAAGTCAACTTGTCATAATCTCGTTTTGGGAGATCAGGTTCCACAGGCTATTATTCTCGATTTTAGCGAGACTACATTTATCGATAGCAGCGGAGTCGGTGCCTTAGTCAGTAACCTCAAAGCCGCCAAAAACAAAAATGTGGAACTTTTGCTAAAAAATGTCAGTCCCCAGGTAATGGCGGTTTTTTCTTTAACATCCCTTGATCAGGTTTTAACCTTTCAACAGGATGAACCCGCACCTCATGGGGATAATAGCCAATTACCCGTTACTCATCCTTCCGTTCGCTCTGTGGTTAAACGCTCTATTGATATTGTCGGCGCTCTAGTCGGATTAGTAATTACTGCAGTTTTATCTATTCCAATTGTCATTGCTATTCGCTTTGATAGTCCTGGTCCGATTTTGTTTGGTCAAATTCGTTGCGGTTGGATGGGTAAGCGTTTCCGTATGTGGAAGTTTCGCTCTATGGTGATTAATGCTGAAGAACTCAAAAACACAATTCCTAATCAGGCGAAAGGTCAAATCTTTAAAAATGATCAAGACCCCAGGATTACTAAAGTAGGTCGGTTTTTGCGGCGCACTAGCCTGGATGAATTACCTCAATTTTGGAATGTTTTAATGGGGGAAATGAGCCTAGTCGGCACTCGACCACCTACTCCCGATGAAGTCGAACGTTATGAGGTTCCCCAATGGCAACGCCTAGATGTTAAACCCGGTATGACTGGAGAATGGCAAGTCGGCGGGCGATCGCAGATTAAGGATTTTGAAGATATTATTCGCCTTGATCTCAAATATCAGGAAAACTGGAGCTTGATGTATGATCTCAAAATGATTGTCCGCACGATCGCCATTTTGTTCAAAAAAAATAGTGGTGCAATGTAAGATTAATGGAAGATGAAAGTCTACTAATGCGATCGCATCTTAAAGTAGGTACAGATCTACTGTTTTTAGAGGAAGTATTACAATGGTTTGATCAGATAACTACTCCCTTTTTGCATCCCGATCTGAACTACGAATGCAAGATTGCTATTACCGAAGGGTTCACTAATGCGGTTCGTCATGCACATCATGGATTATCTAAGACCACTCCCATTGATATTCAGGTGGAGATTTTATCTAATTCTATCGAAATCAAACTCTGGGATTTTGGTCAACCTTTTGACTTCCCCAAAACCCTGCATTTGATTCTTAACGAAAAGATTGCACCTTTGGAAAAGGAACAAGGTAGGGGTTTGATTTTGATGTCTAAACTCACCGATGAAGTCACTTATTGTCGCCTGGATGACCATCGTAACTGCCTAACTATGCGACGACATTTCTCTTAACTTTCAGTCATTATATAGAGTGCATCTACTAACTATACCCACCCTAAACTAATTCTCTGAGATCATCTCAGACTGTGACGTTATATAATATAATGGATTTATGATCAGTACAAAATCTTGATTTAGTCAAACACTAAACTAGAGCTATGATAGCCTCACCTACCACTACACCCAGTCGTTCTAGTCAAACCGTCCGTAAGCCTTACCCTAACTATAAGGTAATTGTCCTTAATGACGATTTTAATACCTTTCAGCACGTCGCTAACTGTCTGATGAAATATCTTCCGGGAATGACTAGCGATCAAGCCTGGGAGTTGACCAACCGCGTCCATTATGAAGGTCAGGCGACCGTGTGGGTTGGCCCCCTAGAACAAGCCGAATTGTACCATACCCAACTCAGTCGCGAAGGTTTGACAATGGCTCCCCTAGAAAAAGCCTAATCGTCACCTTCAGCATCTGACATCATAGCCGATCGCATTAATCCCGGCCAGATCAGCAGGAAAAATCCCATCCAGGTCAGGACGGGAACCCCTACAATTACCGATAGCCAAACCTGATGAAAGATTAGCCAACTTCCGCTAATTAAGCTAACTCCCGTCAGCATAATTGACCACGGTTGACACCACCAGGGTTTATAGTCCCAAGGATTATCACTTGAGGGTTGATTTTGATTCATTAACTGCCTTTTTGTAATTGCTTAACTAGATGAACTAACTCAGGTAAAATCAGCTTTTCCATAGCTAGTTTAACTGCTCCTTGGGAACCGGGAACCGAAAATAATAGAGTTTCCCGATATACCCCGGCGGTGGCGCGAGAGGCGATCGCACGGGAACCAATATCATCGTAACTCAAAAACCGGAACAGTTCCCCAAAGCCAGGTAAAGTTTTTTCTAGTAACCCCTCAATAGCATCATAAGTCGTGTCTCGTGGTGCTATTCCCGTTCCCCCATTCACAATCACCGCCTGAATTTTAGCATCACCACAGCATTGATTAAGCGCCTGAGTAATCAAGTCCGGTTCATCTTTAATTATCACATAATTTCCTAGATGATGACCATTATCTCTCAGCATTTGCTTAATCAAATCACCGCTTTTATCCGTGGACTCAGTGCGAGTATCACTCACAGTTAAAACGGCACAATTGACGCTAAAACTACCGCTATCTGGGTGAGGAATTGAGCTACTCATAACCATCCTTAACTCTCATGCTAACATTAAGCCAGTTCCATCACCACATCTAAAGTATGTCCTAAAGACTCATAGACTTGGCGCTGTTCAAATACAGTTAAAATATCCCCATTAATCTTATTCGCCGCCGCTTCACTGCGCAGAATTTTCAGAGCTGTAACCGTAAGAAGTCCATGCTTATAAGGTCGATCGCCTGCTGTTAGTGCGTCATAAATATCAGCGATCGCCATCATTTGTGATTGGAGCGGAATTTTCTCCTTTTTCAATCCCAAAGGATAGCCACTACCATCTACCTTTTCATGATGTCCATAGCTAATCTGTGGCACATTTTCCAGTCCCTTAGTCCAGGGAATTTGCTTTAAGAAATTATAGGTATGGGTGACATGACCTTCAATAATTTCGCGTTCGGAAGCCGTCAAATTACCCTGAGTTATTAACAATTGTTCAATCTCTTCTGGTGTCACCAGCGGCTTAATCTTGCCATCTATATCCCGATAGGTAATCTTTGATAAATCATGGAGTTTTTCCAGGGGTTGAGAAGGTAAAATCTCCGGTTCGTTGGCTTCCAGCACCATCTCCCAAAACCCTTGCAACTGCTCAATCTCCTGATTCATTTCCAAATCCATACTTTCAAGAGTTTGACAGTGGGGGCATTCTGTGCTATTCTGGGAGTGGTTGCTGCTGTAGTCTAAAAGCAGTTGATATTTCCTTTGTAGACAGTCTATCTGTAAACTCTGTCGAGCGATCGCAAACCGTTTTTTCATGATTTCCAATTCCCAAGGATAAAGTTTCTTAGCCTTGTTTAAAACAGCTTCAGGAACTCCCACTTTGCCAAAATCATGAAGTAGTGCCGCATAACGTAACTCTTGGAGTTGGCGATCGCTAAATTGTACCGCCGCCAGGGGACCCTCAGATATCTGATTAATTTCCTCCCCCAAACGCACCGTCAAAACTGCCACCCTTTCCGAATGTCCGAAAGTGCAGGGGTCTCGCGCCTCAATGACCTGCACGGAGGTTTTCACAAACCCCTCAAATAGTAACTCAATACTCTCTTGTAAATCACTGCGTTCAATGGAAATCGCCGCCTGAGAAGCGAGACTCCGCAAAATCCGTTCTTCCCAATCAGAATAAGGTTGGGTGTACTCCATGGTATTTTCAGGAGTCAGCACCAGATCAGATTGTCGCTTGCGGTTAATCAGTTGTAGAACCCCCAGGGTTTCCCCTTCCCGGTTTTGCATGGGGAGAACTAAAACCGAGCGAGTCCGATAACAGATATTCTCATCAAAACTGCGATCGAGACGATAAGGCTGTCCCTGTGGTAAGTCGTAAGCATCATCAATGTTGAGACTTTTCCCAGTCAAAGCCACATGACCAGCCAGGCTCCTATCAGTCAGAGCGATCGCAAATTCTCGGAACGACAAATTTGGCAAAGACTGATTTTGAGCCACCTTAAACAGCAGTTTAGGGCGATCATCACTGTAATCTACCAGATAAACACTTCCCGCATCGCTACAGGTAATTTCCCGACTCTTACTGAGGATCAGCTTTAACAGCTTTCCCAAATCATGAATTCCCGATAGTGCCGTACCGATATCCAACAGCTTTTCAATCAGCAGCAACTCTTCACTAACCCCTACAGACACATTAAGATTATCAAAGACCATAATCCCACATCAGAACCTAGAACCAGCTTACAGCTACCCTACTGTGTGGAATTCTAGCGGATTGTGGGGCCGTTGATAGAATCTAACTCAAACTAGAAATTTTCTCAGCCATAGAAAAATCATTCTTAGTCAACCCCCCAGCATCATGGGTAGTCAGGGTAATTGTCACCTTATTATAGGAAATTTCCAAATCCGGGTGATGACCTGCCGCCTCTGCGGGTTCCACCAGTTGATTAACAAAAGCCACCGCTTCCACAAACCCCTTAAAGGTTTTCAGACACTTAATAGTTTTACCCTCAACAGACCATTCGGGAACCTGAGTAGCCATTTGTTGAATTTCAGTTGCACTCAGTAGTTCAGCCATATCAAAAATACACCAATTCTATTACATCTAAAAAAAACTATCCGCTCCCACGGATAACTCAAGCCTTGGATACTACCAGGACATCAGTCAGCGATATGAGAGCGGTCTAGCGGGTCTCTGTTGTTGGAACCTGACTGCCGGAAGGATCTCTCCAATCCAGCCAGACCATTTAGTAGGCTTTTCGGCTCCTAGCAATAGGAACCTAGGCCGAATTTTAGAGGTCAGCCCCGGCGCACAGCCGGCGTTCTCCAACACAGTGACCCATGCGTTTACTACTGTCACTCATGGGCATCACCTCCTGGATATCCGAAACTTACGAACCAGGATAACACAAAATTCTGAAAGTGCAAGCTCACCGCTGAGAGTTGGCTATTTTGTGATTAATAGGCGATCGCACTAGCTGGACCGAGATGCTGAAATCAGCCACCAGAGAAAACTTTAGTCCAATAATGGTTATAGTCCATCAGATCCCCCGTATCATTTTCCAGGAAATAGTGACCCACCCCAATCTGAGTAAAATCTGGATTAAGAATATTATCACGATGTCCCGGACTATCCATCCATCCCTCAACCACTAACTCCGGTGTAGTATGACCCGCAGCAATATTTTCGGCCAATGGCACTATCAATGTAAACCCTGTGGCCCTAATCCGGTCAGTTAAATTAGATCCATCAATTCCGGTGTGACTAAAAAAGTCTTGCCGTGCCATATTAGTGCTATGGGTACGCGCCGCCTGGGTGAGTAGGGGGTTCAGCCTTAGTGGTTGCAAATCTTCCCTAACTCGTTCTTGATTGACCAATTCCAGCACTTGCTGTTCAAAACGCAAGTTAGAACCAGTTTCACCTAAGTCTAGTTGAATATCAGCATGATTTGCTGCTCCTAGTTCCCCAATAAAGTCGCGAGTAGTGATTGATTCAACATCGACATTTTCCAGGGTTGCCACCGTCTGACCATCCAGTAAAATCAAGGTAGACGTATCGGATTGTTTAATCCGTAAATCAGCAATCGTGACCCCATCAGGAACCCGTAATTTATCGATACCAGGCTTAAAGTCGGTAATCAGATCTTGATTGACAGTCGATGATGGCAACAGAAACTGATTAGCACCACTCCCTCCGGTGAGAGTGTCTAAACCTCGATCGCCTGATAAAACGTTATTACCAGACCCGCCGACAATCCAATCATTGCCTACACCCCCATAGATAGTATCATTGCCAGACCCGCCATAAATGGTATCATTGCCCCGATTCCCAAATAACAGGTCATCACCAGAACCACCATTCAAGTAATCATCGTTTTGACCGCCATAAATCGTATCATTGCCGGAATTACCGATAATCGTATCATTCCCCTGATTTCCTAAGAGGATGCGTCCTTGTGCATCATTGACCAAATAATCATCACCCTGCAAAAGGGCGATCGCTTGTGGTAATCCCGGACTTGACAAGCGCGCAATTTGCTCATCTGGCAGTTCCGAGACGATCATGAAATCGTTAGCTGGACTAGCCATAGCAAAAGTCAACCCGTTTTGAGTGATGATATCGCAAAACATAATAACAGACCCTTTTTCTGACTATGATAAATCTTGGTTTTACCATCTTCTATGTTTATTCATTAAGAATTATGGATATCCGAATGTTATCCCAGGAGAATAATGATTCTGTAGTGTTGGGGATTGAATAATGCGATCGCGTTCGTCCCCAAATTTGACCATTCGGGGCAAGTTTGTGTTAGGATCTGGAAAATGTGCGGGTAAAACTCCCGTGGCATATCCTCCGGGGGTGAGAATATATAAAATTATTGGGGAGTTCGGGAGAAAAAATTGTTTTTGGTCGTCAGTCTAACTATTATCGTGCCAGGGTAAGAATTGCGCTATACAGGAATACTCTAGCCTCCATCAACAGACTTGATGGGTGGTATGGATCAACCCTCGCTGTCATATTTGTATGAGCCTACAGGTATAACGCCAATATGGAAGCGTGGGGGAAATGTCAAAATGAACTATTACGATCGCAACTTGAGAACATGATTAAATCATTTTTCCATTTGAGCCTGTTACTGGGAGTTATCAGTAGCCATTTGTTAATGAGTCCCATCCTCCCACCGAGGACCGTGGGAGCATCTCTGCTGGGAACCCAGGCGGCTGAAGCATTAACATTAGAGGAAATTCAGGAAAAATTACGGCCAGTCCCAGTATTTACCATTACCGACCCTACCGGTTCCCCCCTAGTGGCCACAGTTCCCGCTGGAGAAAATGGCAGCGGTACCGCTGCGGTAGCAGGGATATTTATTAGCCGTCAGGATGCTCTAAGATTTGTGGAAAATCTGAGAAACAATAACCCTGAATTGGCTAACTCCGTGGAGGTAACAGCAGTTTCTCTGGGGGAAGTCTATAAAATGAGCCAACAGAGTCGCAACCGTCCTGATGATATCCAATTTGCTTATGTTCCGGTGCAGCGAGAGGTAGAATCAGCCCGGGCGGTAATGCAGCAAAGTGGTCGATCGCCTAATGAGTTTAATGGCGTGCCTCTGTTTATGGCAAGAGGAGGCCCAGACAATGGTTATTTAACCATCCAGCGTGGCAATGACCAAGTGATTCCTATGTTCTTCTCTAAACAAGACTTAGAGGGGATGTTATCCCAATTTCAAGAACAGCAACCGGACTTAATATCTTCGGTTACTGTCCAGGTGGTTCCTCTGGAAGCGTTATTAGAAGCCTTCCGAACTGATGATAACCAATTTTTAGATCGGATCATCTTAGTTCCACCCCGGGAAACCTTGGAATTTTTGAGAAATAATTAGGGTTAGGGCAACTTGTGGGGGGGGATTGCTTGTCAACTTCCCCCCATATCATCAGCCTACAGCCTGTTCAGAAATCATCTGATCACCTCTTAAAGTCCCTCTCCCCCTATGGGAGCCAGGATTTAGGGTGAGGGCAATGTATTAAGCGGCTGGTGAACAAGCTGTAAGCAGGTTTTCAGGTGGTGCTAAATGGTGGAAACAGGGGAAAGTGACTATATATCTGGTGAGGAACTGCGACAGTGGCAAAAACAGGCTCAAAATGATGCGATCGCTGCCGAAGTTTCCGCCATAGAATTAGATATGTTTTTGGAAGCACTCACCGATCTGACTCGCCTAGACCTGAGATTAGACGACTTTGGCGATCGCCCATACATTAAACTAAATCAGCCCTGGTCAGCAATTGTCAAACTCTGGGAACGTCGCATCACGGAACGAGTCCCCCTACAGTATCTATTAGGTGTAGTTCACTGGCGAAATTTTACCCTCAAGGTGTCTCCTGCGGTTCTCATCCCCCGTCCAGAGACAGAGTTAATCATTGATATAGCCTATCATGCCGCGCCATCAGCCGGGTCAGGAAATTGGGTAGATATGGGAACAGGTAGTGGTGCGATCGCTTTGGGGTTAGCATCGGTATTCCCCGAAGCCATGATTCATGCTGTAGATTGCAGTTGGTCAGCTTTAGCGATCGCCCTGGAAAATGCCCAAAGTCTAGGTTATCAAAATCGGGTAAAATTTTACCAGGGGTCTTGGTGGGGTCCCCTCCATAGCCTGAAAGGGAAGGTCAGCGGCATGGTGGCAAATCCGCCCTATATTCCTAGCCAGGAGCTACCAAACCTACAACCAGAAGTAATCCTATATGAACCCCCTCTAGCACTCGATGGCGGCGAATCTGGCTTAGACTCCATTCATCATCTAGTACAAACAGCACCCCAATTTTTACAACCTGGGGGTATTTGGATCATAGAAATGATGGCAGGACAGGGAGAAGCGGTTACATCCATGTTAGAATCAGCAGGGTGTTATCGGGATCTTAAAATCCTCCCGGACCTGGCTGGTATTGATAGATTTGCGATCGCTTATCTACAATAAGATTTTATGTAGTTGCTTGGCACAGGGTTAAATGATCGGATCAGATTCAGACCGGGTTCCTAGCGTATCTGTGAGCGATCGCCATCATGGGGACGCTCTGAGTCATACTCATCCCCATGTCCATAGCGAGGAATCACTCAAACGTATTATCAATCGACTCTCGCGCATTGAAGGACATATTCGCGGTGTCAAAACTATGGTCCAAGAAAGTCGCCCCTGTCCCGATGTACTCGTGCAAATTGCCGCCGTTAGGGGGGCTCTCGATCGCGTCGCTAGAATTATCCTAGATGAACATTTAACCGAATGTATAGCCAGAGCAGCTAAAGAAGGTAATATAGACGTGGAAATTGAGGAACTAAAAGCCGCCTTAGACAGATTTCTCCCATGATTGTATCTAGCCAAAACCCTGTCAAAACTTCTCAAATTGCCTTAGCGATGGTCTGGTTGACCTTCGTGATTTATGCCTTTTTCTTAGCGCCGCCAGACCAGCCAGAAATTACTTTTAACTTGATTAAAAACCTGAGTGTAGGGAATTGGGAGGGGATTAATCCCCTGATTATATCCCTATTTAATATCATGGGAATTTGGCCGTTAATTTACTGCTGTGTAATTTTTGCCGATGGTCAAGGTCAAAAAATCCCGGCGTGGCTTTTTGCGATCGCATCTTTTGCCGTGGGTGCCTTCGCCATTTTACCCTATTTGGTGTGGCGCAAACCTAACCCCGAATTTTCTGGAGTTCCCAATCTCTTCATCCGCATTTGGGACAGCAAATTCACAGCCATAGTGCTAATGGTAGGAGCGATCGTTCTAGTCTTTTATGGTATCACTCAGGGAGATTGGCGTGACTTTATCTATCAATGGCAAAATAGCCGTTTTATTCACGTGATGAGCCTGGATTTCTGTTTATTATCAGTATTATTTCCCGCCTTATTAGGAGATGATATCGCGCGGCGCGGCAACCAGGCTCCGACTTGGTTATGGTTGGTGACACTCATTCCCCTATTCGGACCTCTGTTATATCTCTGTGTGCGTTCCCCCCTGTGCGATCGGGCTTGAGTCAGCTATCCATAATTTTCATCAAAGCCTCCTGTCAACCCCTGGGAAAAACCGCAATAATCCCCAGCCGGGAGTGTTAATGACCCTAAAATATCAGTAATTTATCTCATCCTCAACCCAAGGGTCAGGCGAAAATTTACCTCTAAACCTGGTAAAATCTCCTCATCGAATTGCCCGGTAGTACCATGAACAAAATATTATTGAAAACTAGCGCATCTCTACCCCTGCTATTATTATTTGTACTTATCAATGGTTGTTCAGCAGAACCTCAAGCCATTGGTCGCCCACCTGTCCCCGTCAAGATAGAAAACGTAGATACCACCGATGTTCAATCCAGCAGCGAATATAATGCCAGAGTTGAAGGTATCGAAAACTCTATCATCAGACCGCGAGTTAGTGGATTAGTAAAAGAAGTATATGTGCGCTTAGGTGATCAGGTAACTGTAGGAGATCCGATAATTCAAATTGATGGTTCCCAACAGTTAGCCAACTTTGAAGGTACGATCGCCACAGTACAAGCCAGACAGGCTCAATTAAGTGGTGCCGAAGCCGAATTAGAAGCCCTCCGAGCCAACTTAACCAGAACCAGAGCCGAACTATCATTTCAATCTCAAGGAGCCAATTTACAGCGTTCCGAGCGGGAGTTAGAGGCTCAGATTGAAGAACAGGAAAGACTAGAATTTGAACTACAAAACGCCCAAGACAACCTAGAAGGATCCCGTCGCGAATTAGATAGACGCGAAGCAGTGCGACAACAGCGACAGGCTACCTACGAGCGCTACGAGAGATTATGGCAGGAAGGCGTAGTTTCCAGCGAGCTATATGATGAAAAACTGCGGGACAGACAAACCAGCGAGGCTGAGGTAGCTAACCAAGAACAACAAGTTCTCGCCGCCACCGCTAGAGTCCAATCTGCTCGGATGAATTTATCTCGTCAAGGGCGCACCATTGAAGCAGCTAGGGCGAGTGTGGAAAGTTCCCGCCGAGATCTAGAACGCCAAATTGCTACCCTAGAGGCTCAAATAGCCAGCCAGGAGAAAGCTATTGAAGCCCAGCAAGCACAGATAGCCCTCATAGGTAGAGAAATCCAAGGGGCTAGGTCTGGGGCTGTCGCTCAACAAGTACAGTTAGATTACTATAGTGTCGTCGCTCCTATTTCCGGCATTGTCAGTAATGTGCCGATTAAAGCGGGAGATTTGGTCGATAGCCAAACCACCGTTACCACTATCCGACAAAACCAGAACCTAGAGGTTAATATCAATATCCCCATTTCCCTATTACCTCAGTTGAGGGTGGGGATACCTGTACAACTGATAAGCCAAGAAACTGGGGAAGTCATTGGCACCACCAGCATATCCTATATTGCTCCTGACGCCGGAAGTGGGACTCAGACTATTTTGGCTAAAGCCATTTACCCTAACACTAATAATGAACTCCGCACCGATCAAGTAGTCCGAGCTAGGGTAATTTGGCAACAGGAAACTGGGGTGACAGTTCCCACTAATGCCGTCACCCGCATTGGCGCACAGAGTTTTGTGTTTTTAGCACAACAACAAGCTACCCCCTCCGGGGAAACCATTTTAGTCGCTAGACAAGCTCCGGTAACACTGGGAAGCATTCAAGGACAGAGTTTTGAGGTGCTTTCTGGGGTGCAAGCAGGCGATCGCGTTATTACCGAAGGCATACTACAATTGCGAGATGGAACCCCGATACTAGATACCACCCGCCAATAACTAAGCCCTAAAATTGCCATAATCGGGTATTATCAACTTTCATATAGGGGAGAGTTGCTTTGGTTTCTGGCTGATAACATTGATAATCAGGCTACTTTCCCCCCCTCGCTCTAAATTAAGTTCCTTATCTCGATCGCTATGCTTAACCACCTATATTTGATTGTCTATGCTGTTATTTGTTAGCACCTTCATCAAGCGCCCCGTTCTCACTACAGTTTGCTCCATTCTCATTGTATTGGTAGGGGTGATATCTATTCCCCTGCTACCTATTTCTCAACTACCACAACTGGCTAACACTCAAATCAACGTAACTGCAGTCAATATTGGTGCTGATGCCGAAACCACAGAAACCACTGTGACTAGCATCTTAGAGCGGGAAATCAACGGCGTTGATAACATGAGATATATCTCATCAAACACCGCTAATAATGGGGTTTCTAATGTCTCTGTAGCCTTCCCTGTCAACGTTGATCGAGATATTGCCCAGGTTAACGTTAACAATAGAGTATCTCAGGCAGCATCAAGTTTACCTGATGTCGTTCAACAGGTCGGTATCACCGTAGAAGCATCTTCACCCAGTATCCTGTTGGTACTGGGATTTTATTCAGATACTGATCAAAATAACCAGCCTATTTATGACGATGTTTTTATCAGTAACTTCCTAGATTTAAATGTTCTTGATGAAATTACCCGCGCTCCTGGCGTGGGGAGTGTAACCATTTTGGGGGAACGTAGATATGCCATGCGTATTTGGCTAAATCCCCAAAAAATCGCAGCTAGGGGATTAGTTGCTCAAGATGTAGTCGCCGCCTTACGACAGCAAAATATTCAGGTCGGCGCTGGTAAAATTGGTCAGGCTCCCACCCCCCCGGAGCAAAGATTTGAGATCCCCTTGCGCGCTCAGGGTCGCCTTCGAGATGTCTCCGAATTTGAGCAATTGGTGGTTGGTGTCGGAAACGATGGCACTCTGATTAAAATTACAGATGTGGGTCGGGTAGAGTTAGGCGCACAGGACTATAACCTTGACGCAACCTATAACAATCAAGCCGCCGTGGGGATGGCTGTTTACCAAAGACCCGGTAGTAATGCCTTGGAAACAGCCGAGGCGGTCAAGTCAAAGATGCAAGAGTTGAGTGCATCTTTCCCTCCAGGGGTTAGATATGCCATTCCCTATGATACAACTCTATTTGTGCAAGCCTCCCTACAGGAAGTGGTGATCACCCTCCTGCAAACTATTACCCTGGTAATTTTGGTAATTTTTGTGTTTTTGCAGGATTGGCGCACAACCCTGATTCCTACTATTGCTATCCCAGTGGCACTCATTGGCTCAATGGCAGGTCTAAAGGCGATGGGGTTTGAACTCAATACCCTCACACTGTTTGGTTGTACATTGGCGGCGGGTTTGGTCGTTGATGATGCGATCGTCATTGTGGAAGCAGTTTCTAGTAAAATTGCTCAGGGGATGAAGCCACGACAAGCCGCCTTAGACGCAATGGAAGAACTCACTGGCGCTACCATATCCACTTCCTTAGTATTGCTGGCTGTATTTATTCCCGTTGCCTTTTTCCCCGGAACTACTGGAATCATCTTTCAGCAGTTCTCCCTCACCATTACTTTTGCGATTATCTGTTCCACATTTAACGCCCTCAGCTTCTCTCCGACTATGGCTGGGGTGCTATTGCGTCCGGCTAAGAAAACTAAGGGACCTTTAGGATGGTTTTTTGAGAAATTTAACCAAGGTTTTGGCTTCATACAAAATCAATATGCCAAGTTGATTCGGTTTCTGGTGCGGATTAATACCCTGGTGATGGGGATTTTTGTCGGTGGTTTGGTGCTGACTGTCCTTATGTATGGCTGGGTACCTACTGGATTTGTTCCCCAAGAAGACCAAGGCTTCTTTTTGGTAATTCTACAGGGTCCTGATGGCGTATCCCTTAACTACACCGCTAATGCTGCTGAGGAAATTACTGATCTGATCTTAGAAGAACCAGAAGTTGAATCAGTATTCGCGGCGGCGGGGTTTGGTTTTGATGGTCTTAATCCATCCCAGGGGGTGATGTTTGTTCAGCTAAAGCCTTGGAGTGAAAGACCCACCCCGGAACAGTCCGTTTATGGGGTTCTCGGTCGCATTAATCGAGCTTTGAGAGGGGTTACAGCAGTACAGGCTTTTGCGGTTAATGCCGCTCCGGTTCCTGGTATGGGTAGCACTGGGGGGGTGGAAATCCAAATTCAAGACCGCAGTGGTAATTTGCCGATTTCTGCTTTGGTAGACAATGGTAATCGCTTACTGGCTCAGTTGAACTCTGATAAATATCCGGCTGTGGGTAGGGCTTTTAGCCAGTTTTCTGCATCTAAGGGTCAGAAAAATATCCAGGTATTACGCGATCGCGCTCTGGCTCTCAATGTCAATATCAGTGATGTTTTTAGCACCCTACAGATTTATTTTGGCTCCCTATATGTCAATGATTTTGTCCTCGGACAACGACAATACCGGGTTGTGGCTCAAGCAGAATCCGAGTTTAGGGCTGATCCTTCTGATATCGGCCGCCTATCAGTGCGATCGCTTGATGGGAACTTAATTCCTTTGGAAAACTTGGTTAAGTTTGAAGAAATAGTCGGGCCGGAAATTATCACCCGCTTTAATCTTTATCGATCTATGAGAATTCAGGCTGACCCCGCTCCGGGTTTCAGTTCTGGACAGGTCATTGCAGCTATTGAACAAGCCGCCGCCGAGACCCTTGACCCATCTTTCGGCTATGCTTGGCAAGGAAGCGCTTTAGAGGAAAAAGCTGCTGGCGGTGCGGCGATCGTCATCTTCGGACTCGGATTTGTCATTGCCTTTTTAGTCCTTTCCGCACAATATGAAAGCTACATCGACCCCCTCATTATTATGTTAGCCGTCCCTCTCGCTGTTTTGGGCGCTTTGGCTGCTATTTGGTTCCGTTCTAATGTCTTGATGGCTGGCGGCATTTGGCCTGTAGTTAACAATGATGTTTATGCTCAGGTCGCTCTCGTCATGTTGATTGGTTTGGCTTCTAAAAACTCCATTCTCATTGTCGAGTTTGCTAACCAACTACGAGACAAGGGACTTAATATTCAGAAAGCAGCAGCACTAGCCGCAGAGCAACGCTTCCGACCTATTCAGATGACCGCGATCTCTTCTTTGGTCGGATTCTGGCCTCTGGTAATTGCTTCCGGTGCCGGTGCGTCTAGTCGTTGGTCTTTGGGAACTGCTATCTTTGGCGGAATGTTAGTCGGAACTCTATTGAGTCTCTTGATTACTCCTAACCTCTATATTGCTATTAAAACCCTTGAGGCTCGTTTCCTCAAAGGTGAAAAGCCTCAACCTTCTGATAGTTCTGGCTCTAATGGTTCTGGACCTAATGGGTCTGGCTCTAATGGTTCTGGCTCTAATGGTTCTCAGACCAATGGACATCAACAACACCAACCACAAAGTCAACCCTTAGATCATACCCTTACCGAAAATTAGCACCTGCATTACCTATAAAACTGATTATGTCTGAAGATACACAGCAATTTGAATCTACCGATCTACCTTCTGAAGATCCTACCCCTTCCCCAAATTTACCTCTGGAAACCTCGGAAACTTCCCATGCTCCGGTTAGTTCCTCCTCCCTTGAGGAAAGAGTTACTAAATTGGAGGATACTTTAGCCCAGATTTTGTCTTTGCTTAGTGATAAGTACCGTTACGGACGGTTACAGAATTTGCTGGCTGAGGGAAATTGGCGAGAAGCAGATTTAGAAACTACTAAGGTGATGTTGGAAATTGCTACTCAGGCTTATCATGATGATTTGAAGCCTGATGATGTCATGATTTTTCCCTGTAGCGCTCTACATCTTATCGATAGCCTCTGGGTTAAGTATAGCAATAATCGCTTTGGCTTTAGCGTTCAACGACAAATTTATACCGACTTAGGGGGAGATGATGATATCTCTAAGATTGACATAGATTTGCTTACTCAAGTAAGCGATCGCTTGGGGTGGCGCGAAGAACATAAATGGTTAGATTATCCAGACCTTAACTTTACTCTATCTGCCCCCCCTGGATGTCATCCTTCTAACTGGTGGCGATCGGCTTATGGTGCTAAAATGGCAGTCTATTTCCTCGCCAGATTGATTCGATGTGGCGTTTAATCCACCCTGCGCGTGTTTCTGGTGCGTCAGTTATCAATCTTCCCCTTAATATTAGATTTCATCCTTATGACGCACCCCACCTATGGACAAACCCAGGATTAAGGGTTACAATAAATCACATTTTTTCGCAAAATTCACCCTTAATTAATTCAAGAATAAGCTAATGTTTAAAGATTGGTCATCCGATGATTGGATTAATCATATACTCTTCTTTGGTACACTTTTCATGCTGATTGCTTCCTTTATCTTTCTCTAGGCAATTTGATCGATAGGTAACCCTAACTAGCCTGCCACAATTGGGGAAGTATCGTTAATTTTCGTTAATTTTTCGCCTATATAGGATGATTCTCTGTTAGCCTGAAGATAGCCGGTTTGTAAAGCCGTCCTGGAAGGACGGGGTTTCCGACCCAGGAGTTTCCATGAATATAAGGCTAGTGATTTTTTCGGGAATTGTCATGGCTGGTATAGGGTCTGTGTTTGGTTTGGCTATGTCTCATATAGCAGCAAAACCCTATCAATGCTGTGGCGTGGTTTCTGTTCATAATGATGTTGGCTACAGCCAGTCCCGGCATCCCCAAGCATATACTGTAGGGGGAGCCATGATGGGATTTGTCGCCGGGTCTGTTTTGGAAGCCTTGCGCCAAGCTGAACTAGAACATAAGCATAACTAGAAGCCCTAGGAACCCGCAGGTTAACGGGTGTCCCAGAGTTGAGTTACGCGATCGCCATTTTTAGGATGGGTTGGCGATAAATCGTTCCGTCATTTCGTATGCCTCATCATCAACGAACTGTTTTGGCGGATGCTTCATAAAAAAGGCTGAGGGAGAGTCCAACACGCCGCCAAGTCCCCTGTCTAGTCCTAATTTACAGCAGCGGATAGCATCGATAACTACTCCGGCTGAGTTAGGAGAATCTTCCACAGACAGGCGCAATTCGATGTTCATGGGAACATCTCCAAATAGTCGTCCTTCCATGCGGATAAAGCAGACTTTATTATCCTTTTGCCAAGGAACATAATCGCTAGGTCCGACGTGGATATTTTCGTGGGCTAGACGTTCTCGCACCACGCTCTGAACTGCCTCAGTTTTGGACTCTTTTTTCGAGTCGAGGCGGCGACGGTCTAACATATTCAGAAAGTCCGTATTTCCGCCCGTGTTAATTTGGTAAGTGCGATCGATTTTGACTCCTCGCTTTTGAAATTGATTAGCTAAGGCGCGGTGAGTAATAGTTGCGCCTAATTGGGATTTAATATCATCGCCGATAATAGGAACCTTATTAAGTCTAAATTTCTCCTCCCAGAGGGGATTACTGGCGATAAATACGGGGATACAGTTGACGAAACCGACCCCAGCATCTAAGGCACATTCGGCATAAAATTCGGTAGCTTCCTGGGAACCAACAGGCAGATAATTAACTAGAATTTCTGCGCGGGAGTCTTGTAAAATTTTGACTACTTCTGCTTTCGAGGGTTCAGGTCGCGCGCTGGGTTGAAAGCTGTAGCGTTCATCTACATCAACCATGTGTTCTGCTACACCATCGAGAATGCGACCCATTGACACATTAACCCCAGTTGAGGGAACATGAGAACAGAAAACTGTGGTGCAGTTAGGAGGGGCAAAAATTGCCTCTGCTACATCTAAGCCAACTTTTCTGCGATCGATATCAAAGGCGGCGACCACCTCCATATCAGAGGGTTTGTAGCCGCCGATTTCCCAGTGCATAAGCCCAATGGCATCCTGGGGATTTTTGTCGCGATAATATTCAATCCCTTGGATTAAAGAACTCGCACAGTTACCAATACCAACAATTGCGATCCGAATTTTTTCCACAAGCAATCTGTTCCTCGACTCCTAAGTTAAAATAAGTCCTGCCTAGATGCCAAGTTTAGGATATTGACAGCAGCGACAGATCTGTTAATTAATCAAACAGCGATTGTACCTTGGAAGCACCAGGGTTATACCAAGCCTAGGGTTGGGAAAGGGGATTGATCACAAATTTTTAAATCCCTACCATTAATAAATGGTTTTGTCAAGTGCTGGGCTAGGGAAAACCAGGGCAAATCTAACCACCGTTAACCGGATGAGATCTGGGTGTTGAGTCAATTTTGCCCTAGTTTAGCTGTGAGTTGCTATCAGGAAATTTTCAATAATTCCACATCAAAAATTAAGGTAGCATTCGGAGGAATCACGCCACCCGCACCGCGAGCGCCATATCCCAAGTCAGCAGGAATAATCAGTTTTCTGCGTCCCCCTACTTGCATAGAGGCGACTCCCTCATCCCAGCCTTTAATGACTTGACCAACCCCAATTGTAAAGGAAAAAGGCCGATTGCGATCGCGGGAACTGTCGAACTTAGTGCCATCTTCCAGAGTTCCGGTATAGTGAACCGTAACTGTCTGACCCGCTTGGGGACTAGCACCAGTTCCCTCCTGTAAATCCACATACTGGAGACCGGAATCTGTTGTAACTAGGTTTTCTTCTGTATTTGTCATATTTTGAGCAATGGTGAAATTAGCTGTCGGTGCTGCTATACCTCCTGACAGCAAGGAATTGGTAGAAACCTTCCTTTCCTGAACCTTGATTTCGGTTTCAGGTCTGACCTGGGTTCCCATATTGGAAGCATTAGCTTCTTTTCCAGAATAGGTAATTTGAGCAACAATGAGAACCAGGGAACAGGCCACAATTACCCCAAAGCTGATCAAAATTTCTCGCACCTTTTATCGTCCTCCTCAGTTAAGTTAGGGAAAATCATTTTACCAAGAACCGGCTAACTGTTGATTCAGATACATCAAGGGGAGTCATTCCGCCATGGGGACATAGCCAAGGGTTCTGGCTTCCTAGGTTTTGATGAACATGACCCCATTGAGTACACCTGAAATTTGACAGAAAAACTGGTGGTAACTATTCCAGTTTGACAGGTTATGGTCCTTAGCGCCAGTGGCGATTTTCCAAATCTCGGATCTGACGTTCTAAACGGTCTAAGCGTCCCCGCAACTCATCAAGTTCTGCCTGGCGGGGAACACCGATATCCTGCATCATATTTTTAATCTGGCGCTGCATCAACTCTTCCAGGCTTTGTTGATCCATTTTCAGGCGCTGGGTCATCTCATCAATAAAGCGTTTAGCATCATCTGGGTTAAGGGTTCCCTCTTTGACCCACTGATCTGTAACCTCCTGCAATTTCTCGGCTACCAGGGAGGTGGTACCAATGCCGATCATCAAAAGCTGTTTGAGTAAATTGTTGTCATCCATAGGTTTTTAAGTATCTAGTACAATTTAAGCTAGATTTACGGTCAAACAAACTGTATCACTTTTCACTTTTTTTGTTGGAAGCCCCCTACTGTCGATCGCTATTGATTTTCCTATGCCAGAATGTCCCCGTTGTCGTCAACCCGTTGATTCTCAGGCGATCGCCTGTCCCTACTGCAAATATGAACTCAAGGCTTTTGGTCATCCGGGTATTCCGTTACACCGCGCTGATCAAGGGGAGTTTCTGTGCCAGAGTTGTCTTTATCATGAAGACGACACCTGCAACTTTCCCAAACGTCCTTATGCCAGGGAATGCACTCTCTATCAAGACCGGAGTAAACCAATTGTGCCTCAGCCGTTTGTCAACCACCAGGGGAGATTTCCACACTCTGTGGGTGAATGGGTACGAAGAAACCCCCTAGGGCTGGCTATTGTGATTATTATCATCATCAGTGTCTTACTAGCTTTGTAGCCGGGGAAGGCGCTACGATCGCACTACGGAACGGATCTGCTGCCAGAGGCGCTGATATTGTTGCATACTGGCAACAGTTAGGGGCAGCAAAAATTCACTGCGTTCTAAAATATCGGTATCCGGTAACAGTTGCGGATTTTCCCGTAAATCCTTGGGTAAATCGGCTCGCGACATTCCCCAAACTATGGGAGAGGTTGCGCCAGTCAATAATGACATTTGGGTAGCTATTTCAGGTTGCCAACAAAAATCAATCCAGGCTTGAACTAGGGGGTTATTCGTGGCACTGGTGGCGATCGGTTTGACCCACACATCAGACCATAAAGCAGTACCAGATTTAGGGATAGCGATCGCTATATTATGTTGTCGTTGCACTTGGGGAGAAATATCTCCCGACCAACCGACAGCCAGCCAAGTATCACCCAAAATTAGGGGTTTGAGATAGTTATTAGAATCATAGAGGCGGACATTTTGGTGTAGTTGTTCCAATTCCGCTTTCAAGTCGGGAACTAGATCCAGATCAGGGGTGTTGTAGGAGTAGCCCAATTTTTTCAGGGTTAAACCAATCACCTCTCGCGCTTGATCTAATAGGGAGATACGACCCTGGCACTCAGACCGCCATAGGTCTTGCCAGTCGGTTGGAGTCCAGCCTAATTTCTCAAATCTATCAACCCGATAAGCGATCGCTGTTGTCCCCCAGCGATAGGGAGCGCCCCAAATTTGACCTTCTGGGGAGTTGCTCAATTCTCCATTTGGGTTACGTCTAACTAGGTTTTGCCAGTTTTCGGGTAATTGCTGCCACTGGGATAAATCCTCTGGGTTGAGGGGTTCGATTAATTCCTCTCTAATGGCTGCTGATAGCCAATAGTCGCCAATCATGACTAAATCAGCGGGGTTGCTAGTGGCTTCCGCTTGTAATTGCTGGTAGAGGTCTTCGAGATTAAACTTGGGTACAAAACTTAACCCAGGCCGCTGCGGTTGTTGGCGGCGAAAGCGGTTTACCAGTTGAACGGGAACAGAACCATTTAGCAACTGGACCCGAAAATCTGTGGGGGTATCACATCCCCCGATTAATTCCGCCAGTGCTAATAGACTTGTTCCCCACAGGAAAGATCGTCGGTTCAGTGACATATTTATAAGGTGGGGTGGCGTTCCCCGATTCTTGACCCTCACCTGTACGGGGGTGATCGCGATGGGTTGCCACTTTGTTGTTTAGAACCATTGTACTGTCATTACTGGCTTAAATCTCATCAGAGAAAATTTGGTAACATCAGACACAACACTTGCTTTAATTATCGGATTTAATTCTGGTCAAATATTTAGTCAAGCCCTCTGGGCTGGGAATTGGTGGAGTGATGGCAGCCTTCAACCGTAAATATACTTATGCAAATTAGTGGGAAATAGTCTCGCCCATGATTATGAATATATATGGGATAATTCTTTAAGTTATATTAAGGTTTGAACTGCCAGAGATTGACTCTGGTATAGGAGCATGATTTAATCTCAAATTAGGTTAATATTTTAGGGCAATACGGTATAATAAGCGAGAAGAGTTGAGGATAAACCTATTGCCAAATATGTCAAACCCAAGGAAGCCGCCCAAATCCTTGGAGTCCATGAAAGAACACTCCGCAGATGGGACGACAATGGCTCAATCGAGACCATCAGAACCCCCGCTGGGCAACGACGATATAACGTTGAGTCATATACTGCCAAATCAGGCAGTGACAAACGCAAAGTCGTTATCTATGCCAGAGTTAGTAGCCGCGCCCAGCAGTCCGACCTCAACCGACAGGTGGCCGCATTGTCCAACCTCTACCCCGAAGCAGAAGTCGTCTCAGAAATCGGAGGCGGGCTCGACTTCAAGGGAAAGAAAATGCTGGCCTTACTGGGACATCATTTGTCAGGAGATGTCGGCATGGTTGTCGTTGCCCACAAAGACTGATTGGCAATATGGGGATTTGACTTGTTTCGATGGCTCTGTGAGCAAAACAGGTGTTCACTCATGGTTCTCAACCAGACAAGTCTCAGTCCAGAACCAGAAATGGTTGAGGACATCCTCGCCATCCTCCACTGCTTCAGTTCCCGATTATACGGACGGAGTAAATACAAAACTCAGGTCAAAGAAGATCCGGATTTACCCCAGCCCGGAGCTAAATCAAGTCTGGCGCCAATGGCTGGCTGCTTGTCGGTATTGCTACAACCAAGCAATTGCATTATCTAGGAGTGGTAAACGACTAAGCAAGTTAAAGTTACGCAATCAAGTGATGCAGAGTGACTTACCCGAATGGGTCAAAGAAACACCCTGCCACATTCGGCAAAATGCCATCTTTGATGCCTATCAGGCTTTGAGCGCCAGTCCTGATGCAAGGTTTAGAAGTTGTCGTGACAGCTCTCAAGGGATGAAGTTCAATAATACTAATTTCTCTTCAGGGAGTTGGTATCCAAGACTAACGAAAGGATTAACTTTCATGGTTTCCGAACCCATCCCTAAAACTTGCGGGCAAGGGACTCAGTTGGTGTTTACCAAAGGTCGATGGTTTGCGATTTTCCCTGAACCAGTTGCCGTTACCACAACTGACGCTACTGGCGTGATTGCATTAGACCCGGGTGTCCGAACTTTCATAACTGGGTTTGATGGCTCTCGGTTTCTGGAATTGGGCTCCGGGGATATTGGACGCATTACTAGGCTATGTCAACATTTGGATGATTTGATGAGCCGAATCGCCAAGGAACCCTGTCGTTCAAGAAGGCGACGGATGAGGCAAGCGGCTCAACGAATGAGAACTAAAATCCGGAATTTAGTGGATGAGGCCCACAAACAAATTGCTCACTACTTGACTCACAACTACAGCCTAATTTTTTTGCCCACCTTCGAGACTTCCGATATGGTTGCCAAGGTGAAGCGTCTAATCAGGTCTAAGACTGCCCGCGCCATGCTGACATGGGCGCATTATCGATTCAAACTAACCCTGAGACATCAAGCCGAGATAACTGGAACCACAGTTGTAGATGTGACGGAAGAATACACCAGCAAAACCTGTACTCACTGTGGTCATGTGCATTCCCAGCTAGGTGGCTCAAAAGTGTTCCGATGTCCGGAGTGTGGGTTCACTCTACCACGGGACTGGAACGGTGCTTTTGGAATCTTTCTAAAAGCTTTGCGGGATACCGCCTCTGTTACCTTAACGGGTAATAGTGCTATCGTCGCATTGTCCGGGAACAACCGGAAAAATGTCGCGTAAATGTATCAGTATATCGCCCCAGGAATTGGGTAAACTTCAATGGGAAGTTAAAAGGTTAAATAAATCGGAAGTAATCAGGGGTTAGCGGAATCTTGTTTTAGGATGGGGGCAAAGATTATTAATCACCTAGCATGGAGTGTCTATGGATATGTTGACAGAACAAGTCATGACCTTAACAAATAAAGTGGATGCGCTGTATGAGGTAGTCATGCAGCTACGCCGAAATATTCCTAGGGATGATCATGGTTTTTCGGAAATGTTTTCATTGACTCGGACTGCTGAGGAAGGACTGACAGATAGCAGTGGGGTGATGGAAGAATCGGAGCTGCACGATCGCAAATACAATAGTGGATTATACCCAGTTCCTTCTCCAGCAATGACTGTAAGATTTGAGGAACGCCAGGGTACACACAAAGATATTTTAAGTGATGATCACTATATAAATAGCAGCACTATGGTAAGCCAAGAAACCATGTTTAGTGCAGATGTTCAGATCCAGCGTTTGACAGCCCAGCTTACTGCTGCTTACAATCGTATTGCAGCCCTAGAAGAACAGTTATTGTCTAAGCGGGTGCGCGCTTGAAGGGAGAGGGGTCACAGATGGCCAGCAAGCTGTTCAATTTGTGTCAGTAACTGGCTTAATGTCCACTGACTGCACAGATAGGAAGCGATCGCACATCCTCCGGCTCCGACACCCTCTTTAACATATCCTTGCTCAAATGCTTGTAGTTGGGGGTAATGGGAATGGGTAAAATCAAGTTGGGTTGCCAATAGGGGAACCGGACCGATCGCCTTAGCGAGTCCGACAGTATCCCCTGTGGTATCTTCTGCAACCCAGCGAGTAGTACCAACAGCGACCCGTCCCGGACACCAGGAAAGATTTTTAGCAGAAGCGATCGCCTCAGCCAAAGCATAAACAGCCAGCATTTGGGTTCCCCCCGCCAAAAGAACCCCTACCCGGCGACTAGCAGCAATAGTCATAGCAGCAACCGCAATTTGCATAGGGTCGCCAACAGCAGCAACCAGTGTCAGGGGATCGACTTGACCTGGGGTAATTTGAGCCGCCCGGAGTCCGGCGGTAACTATGGCTAATTTTTGGTCATGGTTACACTGGGGGTGGCTACTGTTAACTTTTCCGGCGGCGGGAATTCCCAAACCCATCAACACAGCCAGGGCGGTGGTAGTTCCCCCGACGACACATTCTCCGATGATCACATAACTATCATGAGCCATAGCAGCAATGCGATCGCCCCAAGCCAACCCCGACTCAAATAGATGTTGAACTATGGTAGAGTTCAAAGCAGCGCCGGAACTGAGACACTTAGCCGGGACTCCTCCCAGGTCGATAGTTGGTACACAAGGAATTACCGGAACCCCAGCATTAAATAAGTTAATCGGGATATTCAGCGCCGCCACTACAGCCCGCGAAATCAGGACGGGGGAAGCACCAGCCACCAAAGGCGGTAAAGGATAACGGGGAGATGGCACAGGACCTGTGACCAGAAATTCAGCGTCTGCGAGATAAGTGCGGCGGCGATCGGCAGGTGTAGCGCCAGCGGCGGAAATTCCGGGAATTAAACCCGTTTCCGTAAATCCCAAAACACAGGCAAAAATGGGCTTTTGGTGTCGATATTGGCTTAACCAAGCCTGACCATTACGGGGCTGTGTATAAATTCGGACTGCCATTATTCCTCATAGTCGAGCAAAATCTGTACCCAACGGGGGGGGCGGGGAATAGGACTTTTAAGGCGATCGAGCATCAACAGAGACACCAAATGCACCAAAAACAGATAAACGATATTATTAGCCAAAACCATCAATACAGCCACAATCTGAATAAATAGTAAACTTGGGGGTGCAAGTATCCCCAAACGAATAAAGATAGACTCTAGCAGTTGTGCAATTTGGGTAGTCGCATAAACCCACAAATCCCGACCCAAGAGAATTGACAGCAGCCAGTAACGGAAAAAGAAGCCAATAGCGCCAATTAAGGAGGCGATCGCCACAGTAACCGGCCATTTGGCTCCTCGTTTCCACAAGCCGCCCAAAACCACAGCCATCCAACCATAGGGGATCACATAGAGAATGCTGCGTGTAGGACCCATTAAAACTGTCAAAAGTAACCCAGAGGTTACAGCACCCATAATCGCCGCCCGTCGATCCCAGCGCAAATACAGCAAAGCAATAGGTAGGGGAAAAAAGACTCGCAACAGAGGACCGAGAGGAAAGTAGTAGTTGATAAACCAAATCAAACTAGCCGTGGATGCCAGAAAGGCAGTTTCCACCATGACGAGGGGGGAGACAGAAGGGAAACTGTCCGATGGTTTAGGAGATGGTTGGGGGCTATGGTTAGAAAAATCACTCATGCTATCTTAGGTCAGGAACGAGGTTAGGCGAGGCCATGGTAGCACCAAGACCGCTAACCCATGTTAAACCAACATCCTCTCTAGGGCATGAACATCGGGAATGCTGAGAAGATCGCGATCGCGATGAATTAATCCCTTTTTCTCCAGTTTACTGAGTACCCTAGTCACAGTTTCGCGAGCTAGTCCGCTCAAACTGCTGAGTTCTCGGTGGGGTAAATTAGGAATTGTCGTTCCTGATTCTGTGGTTTTACCTTGTCCCTCTGCCAAAAACAACAAAATATCTGCCACTCGTGAAGCACTATCTGACTCACGCAACCGTAACCGCCGATTAACTTGACGCAGACGGCGGCCCATTAACTGAGCCAACCTAATACCTGCCAATGGTTCCGTGTTAATCAGTTGGACAAAATCCTGAGCTGGCATATTGCCAATCATGGTTGGGGCGAGGGTAATTACATCTGTGGATCGGGGGACCTCATCAAGGGCTGCCATTTCTCCAAATAATTCACCTTTCCCCAAAATATTGAGTGTAACTTCCTTACCATCAAGGTTGTAGGTCCTAATTTTGACCCAACCATCTAAGATAAAATATACTGAGCTACCCCAATCATTCTCCAGCAAAATCACTTGATTGGGGGGGTGGCTTCGACCCACCACATGAGAGGTGGCTCTTTCGGCTACCTCGTCGGGTAAACCCTCAAAAAAGGCAGTCGAGAGAATCATCCGGGTGATATCTGATTGTGACTCGCGGGAGAAGTACCGATCTTCCATTGGGCTATGATGTTTGAAATTAGCGCTTATCCGTGGCTAGTTAGCAGGAGTTGTCCAATAGACAATTGACTGTCACCATTCACAGAGCCAACTTTAGTCAAACGATACCACTATTATTGTGGAGTTTCGTTGTACTTAACTACAATAGCTAAGGTTTGACTACGGATCTCATCCGAGATTGGCTTTGATTATAATTGAGGGCATCAGTCTACACAGTAGACTAACCAGGGATGAGTTGAGAACTAGATTGGCACAGGCAGGTTATCATTTTAAAGGGATATAGAGTCAAAATCACTGTATCCTAGCAAAATTAACCTAAATTGGATGTTAACTCACAGATGCGAGCTGGGGGTAGTCACCCCAACTTTTGGCCAAGCATATAGCTACCCTTACTCCACTGAACACTATTTTAAAGGTTAAATCTGGACTATTGAAACTCAAACTATATTGATATCCCGGTTAAATTTTCTCGTCAAACGCTAGTAAATTGAGGTCCCTCCCTTGACTTCTCATCAGGATCAAATTCAGACTCTTATTGCTGAAATTGACGAGGTACTGAGTCAACCCAGCCCCAGGCTACCTTGGGTGGCTTTTGGGGAAACCGTGACCCGCGCCCGTCAAGTGTTGCAGCGTGTTCGGAATTATCTCGTATCTCTTCAACAAGATATTGATGACTCTTCATTGTCCCTGAGATCTACAGGTTCCGCTGACCCATCATCTCTTTCGGAGTCCCAACAGCAGAATTTTTGGCAAGCCTTGCGGGAAGAAATGGGTTATTTGCGATCGCGACTTTCGGCTTTGCTAAAGTCTGAGGTAGAAGAGTTACGCCATGAGCGACAACTGCTATTACAGGATATCAGAGCTTTAGAACTGCGGCGACAGGAAAATCTGCTCTCCGTTGACCAATCCCACGACCAGCAGCAAATTATTACAGAGTTTCTGCAAGAATTGATGAATCGTCTTCAGGAAAGTCTCACTGAGAGTGTTAGCGAAACCCTCAGTAACCTGGAGGAACAGGTTATTAACGCCCTGCTGTTGGGGGATACTGTTCAGACTACCCCCAGTGAGTCCACTACGGCTTTGGGTCGTCGGGGAGGTGAAGGCGCAAACAGTAGCCGCGATGTTCGGGTTTTTTCTGATGCTGGTGGGGACTATGCGGAGGAGTTGGAAACTTCTAAGATGTTACCCCGACTCACTCCAGCCCAACGACTGGAACAAATGCGGACTCTACAGGCTCAGTCTGATCAGATGCTGATGACCCTTGATTCTAGTTTAAGTGTCATTTTTGAAGCCCTACAAAGCAATTTACAAACTTATCAGGAATCTCTGTCCCAAAATATTGAGAAAATGCACGGTTTGGGACAACAGGGAGAGGTGATTCTTTCGGCTTGGATTAATTATCTCACCCAGCAGTTGAGTCAGGCTACAACCTCTGAACTTCAATCTTCTATACAACTGCTTGACCTACAACCTAGACAGGGTACTCCCCCGCTTAAACCTAATGCGATCGGTCAGCAGGGGGTGGTTATGACTCCCGAAACTCAACCGTCTCCAGAGATATCTTCTGTTCCCGATCACGATGATTTCTTTCCTTTTGCGGGGGTGGAACTTCCCTTACCCACTAGAGTTTCCGAAACTCCCATCGAATCAAAACCACGACCGGAACCAAAAGAGGATATAGTCGCGGAAACTGCTGCTGATATCCCCCCTGAACCCGTAGATGAGGGGAATTGGGGTGCTGATTTATTCGGTGATGATGAGGCTGATGATAGTGATGATATAGTGGCGGAAACTGCTGCTGATATCTCTCCTGAATCGGTAGATGATGGGGGTTGGGATGCTGAGGATTTATTTGGGGATACCTCAGAGACATCTACAGAGACATCTACAGATTTATCAGAATCAGAACCTGATGAGGAAGATCTGAGGTTGGATACTCAAGATTTGTTTAAGGATACCCCAGAGGAAGAGCTACCAGTGGCGAGAGAAACTCGGAGAAATGTATCTTCTGCGGGGGGTGGAAATGGTAGCCAGTCAGACCCGTTTGATGGCTTCTCTGTGTCGGAAGAATTAGATTTATACGGAAGTTTACAGCCAGATGATGCTCAGGAACTTCTCTGGGAGGATGACGATATTTTGAGCGAAAATATCAATCAAAATCAGCCAGTAGAGATGAATAGAGACACGCCCAATCAAAAGGCTTCTCCATCTGCTAGTCAGGATACTTTTGAAGATTTTAGTAATATCTTTGAAGAACCCAATTTAAAGGAGGATGAACAGTTTATCTATGCTTCTCCTGATGAGAATTTGCTTCCGGGTGTTGATGATGGTAGCGATGATGATGAATCGATGGATTCTCGGCTGTTAGTTGATAAGAGTACCCTGGAACAATTAGAGGCAGAATTGGCTAGGTTAGAGAGCCCGGAATCTAATGAGATTGAAGATATCTTAGCTGAAGATATCTTAGCTGAAGATTCCGGGGAGGATTATCAACCGATTTCTATGCCTTCTGAGGAGGAAATGATTACTTTTGATAACTTGTTTGGCGAGCTAAATTCGAGTGTTAAAACATCGCGTTCTGCTGCTTCTAATTCGGCGGGTAAACCCGAAAAATCGGCAACTGTATCAGATAATCCTTTGACGGAATGGGGTGATTCTGATGTAACTCTTGATGATATCTTGAGCAGTTTTGAACAGGCGGAAAATCAATCATCATCAAAAATCGATGATAATGATGAATTTTTGAGTTTAGAATCTTTGAGTCAAGAAATGAGTAAAAGTAACCCGAAAAAACGCGATTAATTGAGGTGGAATTGGAGATGACAGGTTGTTGAGAATTGGCTGAAAATATTACCCTAAGCCTCAATACCTCTCCCCAGGTGGGAGAGGGACTGCGTGGGATGTATTACATGATTAATCAAGTAGCATATAGGAGCGATCGCACCTTTTAAATAATCGCCAAGCTACCACTAACTAGAGGGTGAGAAACGGCTATGGGGAAGGAGAATAAAGGAGCGATCGCTTTGTGGTGGGGATTTCTTGGGGGTTGGGGATTGACAATTGACAGGCTGTGATTGGTCGGTTTCAGCAATTGTTAAATTAATCTTAAAATTCTGGGTTTTTGACCGGGAATAATGATGGGAAAATCTTTATATTTATGATGTCAGCCGAGAGTGTATACTGTCTGACAGAGGATTTGGTTCGCGTCTTGTACAGCCGTTCGGCGATTAGCTACCCTCTCCAATAGGGGGTATGCTGTCAGTGGCGGGTTGTGCTGGCAGAATGATAGTAACACTAACTATAAATCGGTGAAATTCCATGTATACACTGCATCAAATTAACCTTAAATATCGGCCGCCACTAGCCAAATTACTAGGAAATAAAGGGATTTATCAACCCTGGGATTTCCGTAATTTGTTCAGGAGTTATGTGTTATGTCTAGTCCTGCTAGTTTTAATTGTATTCGGCTTTCCTGAACCGTCTCATGCTGATATAATAACCGTTGATGTTGCAGTGGAACAGAGCAAATATAACAATGAGTCTTGGGATGTATTAAATGGAGCCCCGGATTTGGCAATTTGTTTGTCTAATCAAAGATTGGGAACTGTTTGTATTCCTGATGGTTCTACACCTGACAGTATTAAGAACCCTAACTGTTCCAATTCTTATCTATGCAGATTTAGCCTCAGTGCGCCCCCAAATGCGGAATTTAAAGTTTCTGTAGTTGATGTAGATGTGATGTTCAATGATATAATAGGGGCGGGTTGGTGTCGTCAAGGAATGACTTGTGAAATCGGACAAGCTAAAGTAGCTATTAAGTGACGGTTAAACTTGTCTAATTGTTAGCCATAATAGTTAATGACTTCTGTGGTTTTTGATCAGAGTTTAATTTCGGTTCATGGTCAAATCTCAGAAGCGATCGCATAATGATATGGCTGTCCCAATAGGTGCGATCGCTTTGTGGTGGGGATTTCTTGGGGGTTGGGGATTGACAATTGACAGGCTTTGATTGGTCGGTTTCAGCAATTGTTAAATTAATCTTAAAATTCCTGGTTTTTGACCGGGAATAATGATGGGAAAATCTTTATATTTATGATGTCAGCCGAGAGTGTATACTGTCTGAGAGAGGATTGGGTTCGCTCAACTGCTATCTACCAGACTAGACCCCTGGAGTAATTATGCCTAGAAAAAACACTCCCAAAAAGCTGAAAGAAGTTCAGGACTACACCCACAATAAACAACATCCCCAACGACCGGATATTGGCACAGAATCACAATTTCAGAAGCCTAAACCTCCGGTTACCTATCGCTATGATTCTTCCCTCGCACCGGAGTTAAATTGGGATGAAAACCCAGCCAGGGAAAAAGCGGAGGCTTTAATTACTAAAATTCTCAATGCTACCAGTTTGGAAGAAGCACAAGCCGCCGCGCTTGAGTTGAAGTCTATGGGGGAACCTTTCCTTAATTGGTCTGGAAAAGCAGAACGCAGCAGTTTGGAAGTGCCAACATTGCCACTATTTGTGCATGAAAGACTTTCGACTAGGGCGATTATTGAAACTCTCAAATCTCATCAAAAGGGGGATAATCAACTTAATCTTTTCGACCTATTTAATGACCCCCAATGGTCGATTACTGACCAAATTCTGAGGGCTTACGAATACCAAGGAAATTGGGTTAATCGCATGATTTTGGGGGATTCTTTAATCACTATGAATTCTCTGGTACAATATGAAGGCATGGCGGGGAAAGTACAGATGATTTATATGGACCCGCCTTATGGGGTGAAGTTTGGCTCGAATTTTCAGCCTTTTGTGAAAAAACGGGATGTTAAACACAACGAGGATGAACACTTCACCCGCGAACCGGAGATGGTTAAAGCCTACCGCGATACTTGGGAATTGGGGTTACATAGCTATTTATCTTATTTAAGAGATAGGTTATTATTGGCGCGGGAATTATTAACTGAGAGTGGCAGTGTTTTTGTCCAGATTTCTGATGAGAATGTTCATCATGTCCGGGAAATTATGGATGAGGTTTTTGGGGCGGAGAATTTTGTTTCAATTATTAGCATTACTAAAGCAGGAGGAGGTCTTGAATCAACATCAAGACTGAGTGCGCGATTAGATTATTTAATTTGGTATGGTAAACGTAAAGATGACCTCAAATATCATCGGTTATTTGAAGAACGTGATGATGCAATTTCTTCAGGATTTGACATGATTGAATTGCCAGATGGTACCAGAAAGCGTTTACCAAAATCTGCAAAGGATAATCTATTATCTTTGCCTGAAAATACAAAGCTATTTATGTCAGTTACCTTTACAAAGCCAGGACCAGGAAGTAAATATGATATTGAGGTAAATGGAAAAACATATAACTCAGGTAAAAGATGGTGGGGAATACCAAAAGACTCTTTAGATAAAGTCATCAAACTTAATCGAGTTGTTTTTACGGAGAATGAAATAAGGTTTATAAAATATTTATCAGATTTTCCTTATCGTTCAATGAGTAATCTGTGGGATAAATTAGGAGGCGCTGCAAACCCAATTTATATAGTTCAAACCAATCCTAAAATTGTTGAACGCTGTCTCCTAATGACCACAGACCCCGGCGATTTAGTCCTCGACATAACCTGCGGAAGTGGGACGACTGCTTATGTAGCGGAACAGTGGGGAAGAAGGTGGATAACTTGTGATGTGAGTAGAGTTCCCTTAGCCTTAGCGAGACAGAGACTATTAACCGCAACTTTCCCCTGGTATGAACTAAAAGACGGTAATTCCCCCAGTGGTGGGTTTGTGTATAAACGGAAGCAGAACAAGAAAGGGGAAGAAGTGGGGGGAATTGTGCCGCATATTACCCTCAAGAGTATCGCTAATGATGAGCCTTCCACCGAAGAAATTTTAGTAGACCGTCCCGAAGTAGATAACAGTATTGTGCGGGTGTGTAGTCCGTTTACCATTGAGGGAACCATCCCGCCTCCGGTGGATATGGAAAACCAAGAGGAACCGGAAACAGAAGCCGTGGTGATTGAAAATCATAGGTCTTATGAACAGCGAATGCTGGAAATTCTCAGAAAGTCTCCGATATTGCACCTTCCCCAAAATCGCACGATTAGGCTCTATCAAGTTCGGGAAACGGCGCGATCGCGAAATTTATCAGCAGAAGCGATGACTCAAGCAAGGGATTTAGAAATTGCGGAAACCAGTGAAACTGAGAAAGCGATCGCCTTCCTGTTTGGGCCAGAAAATGGAGCGATCGCGGAACGGACAGTATTTGAAGCGGCGCGGGAAGCACACTCGAAAAAGTATGCTCATTTATTTGTGATTGGCTTTGCTATTTCAGCGATCGCGCGTCAGTTTGTGGAACACTGCAAAGACACCATGAGTATTCCGGCTACTTATATTCAAGCCACCCCTGATTTATTGATGGGGGACTTACTCAAACACATGAAAAGTTCTCAAATCTTTAGTGTCTGTGGACTCCCTGAAATTAAAGTACACAGTACCGAGGATGGAAAATATCAAGTAGAGTTACTAGGCTTGGATGTTTTCGACCCGACGACAATGGAGGTGGAATCACAACCCGGAAAAAATGTCCCCGCATGGTTTCTCGACACGGACTATAATGGTCTATGTTTCCACGTTAATCAAGCCTTCTTCCCCCGCACCAGTGCTTGGGAGGGTATTAAAAAAGCACTAAAAGGAACCTATGATGATGAAGTTTGGGAACATTTGGCGGGAACCAAAAGCGCACCGTTTGAACCGGGGGAGTATAAAGAAATTGCGGTTAAGGTGATTGATGACCGAGGCAATGAATTGTTAGTTACTGAGAAGATTTAATTGTGAGAGTAGATGAGTTAACAATTAACGAATAATTCTCAGCATAAAAAATTGAAATTGTATCGAAGTAGATATGAGTTTTCCATTATGTTTAAAAGTATCACAGTCAAAAACTTTAGATGTTTTGAAGACTTGACTATTAGCCAAATAGAGCGAGTCAACTTAATTGGGGGAATGAACAATATTGGCAAAACTGCTTTATTGGAAGCCATTTATTTAATGACCAGCTTGGGTTCTATGGAAATTCCCTTGAAGCTAAACTTTGATAGGGGAGTTTTTAGTCCCAGGACTTTTGACGTAGAAGAAATATGTGAATGGTTATTCTACCAAAAAAAAGCCAATAAAGCAATTAAAATCCAAGTTATCGATGAACAAGACATTAAAAGCGAACTGAAATTAAGCCTAGAAAAAGCGGCGAGTCCCAGACTATTTCCCCTAACTTTGACTTCTCACCGACGCAAAACCCTTAAAGATTTGAAATTAGAGTTCAAAATTGGAGACCAAAAACCTTTACAATTTACCATGTTTTTAGCACCAGACAAGGAAGAACCTGATACGCCACGTTTAGGTATAGTCAACCAAGATGAATCACCGGAAGACTTAGAAATCCCCACTTTTCCCCCCAGCTATTTTATTAGTAGTCGCCTGGTAATTTCGCGGACTGAAGACGCGGAAAGATTTAGCTTTTTGGAGGCTCAAAATAAGCAGGATGAAATTGTCGAAATACTGAAGATATTAGAACCACGACTAAAACGCTTATCTGTGTTGGTGACAGGGGGAGTCCCTATGATTAATGGTGATATCGGAGGGAATTATTTAATTCCTGTTTCGTTAATGGGAGAGGGTATGAGTCGGTTATTATCGATGGTTTTATCTATCATGAATGCTTCAGGAGGGACGGTTTTAATCGACGAAATAGAAAATGGCATACACTATTCGGTAATGGCTAAAATCTGGGAATCAATAGCGGCAGCCAGCGAGAGATTTAACACCCAAATTTTTGCCACAACTCATAGCCAGGAATGTATTGATTATGCTCACGAAGCCTTTGAGAATTTAGCAAGCTATGACTTTCGATATTTTCGACTGGAAAGAAAACCGGAAACTAATTTTATTCAAGCTGCGATTTATGAACAAGAAAATATTGAAACTTCTATCGCTTTGAACTTGGAGATGAGATAATGAGGAAACCGATAAGGATTGATAAGCCAAAACTGATTATCGGTGAAGGGATTGAAGAAAAGATTGTTTTCTAGGCTCATAATCTGGGAGAATTTATCAAAAATATTTAGTTTAAATAAATGGAGAATTATAACGATGACCTACGAAGTAAACGAACCAATCCTTAATTCGCCGTTTGATGAACCGTCCCACTATTGGTTTATCCGAGATGGCTATGAACCGGAACTGATTAAGGGTCGTCGTCCAGCGATCGCTTATCCACCACTAGAAGGTAATGTAGATTGGGATTTGGGGGAGGTTCTGAAACCATCCCCGGTGGAAGAGTTTTATCCGGGGTATGAAATGACGCTGGTTAACCAACTGAGGGAAAGGGTCAAAGAATGGCGATCGCTCGGTTATCCCGGCGTAACCCGGACTACTTTAGACTTGCTGAATTACTGGCAGCGAGAAGGGAGAGAACACCGTCTATTTTTTACACAAATGGAAGCGACGGAAACAATTATTTTCCTAACGGAAGCCAGAGGAGATTTAAAGCAAGGAATTGATGTTCCCATTGACTCACCTGCTGATGTAACTCTCAAAACCTTCACCCGCTACGCTTGCAAAATGGCTACGGGTTCGGGAAAAACGACGGTAATGGGGATGTTGGCGGCGTGGTCAATTCTCAATAAAGTGAGCGATCGCCAAAATCCCAAATTCTCTGATGTGGTGTTGATTGTCTGTCCCAACGTGACTATCAAGAGACGCTTAGAAGAATTAAACCCCGCGAATGGGGAAGCCAGCTTGTACAGAATGCGAGACTTGGTTCCCCCTCACCTGATGGATAAACTGAGACGGGGGAAAGTGTTGGTGACTAATTGGCATATTTTTGAAAAGCGATCGCCTCCCACCCCAGGGAATGAGTCAGCCAAAGTGGTGAAAGTGGGAGTTCCGGTTACTACCACAGAAGCGATTAAGATTGGCGCAAAAAATGACACCATGCGAGGGACCCGCTACCTAACCCTGGAAAAGTTGGAACAACAGCAACACCTGGGACAGATTAAAGTTTTGGAGGAAGACCGCGATCGCCAAGGAAATCTCAAAACTGTGAAAGTTGAACAAACCCGCTACTTGGAAAGTGACGCGGCTTGGATTCGGCGCATACTGACCGCTGAAATTGGGAACAAAAAACGCATCCTAGTTCTCAATGATGAAGCACATCACGCCTACCGCATCGCACAAGCTGAATCAGACCAAGATGAGGATGAGGAACTAACCGACTACAGCCAAAAGGAAGCGACTATCTGGGTGGAAGGACTCGATCGCATCCACAAATACCGGACGGTGAATCTGTGCGTAGATTTATCGGCTACCCCGTACTATTTACAAGCCGCTGGAAAAGATAGTAATAAACCGTTTCCTTGGGTAGTCAGTGACTTTAGCTTGATGGATGCCATTGAATCGGGGTTAGTGAAAATCCCCCAGCTTCCCGCGCGAGATACCACCGGGGCTCAAATGGCAGAACTAGCCTATTTTAACATTTGGAAATGGATTACCAACCAAATGACCCCAACAGAACGGGGTAAAAAAGGCAGCGCACCGAAACCGGAAGCTGTACTAAAACATACTCAACACCCTATTATCATCTTAGGTGGGAATTGGGAAAACACCCGTAAACTGTGGGCAGAAAACCCCGATGACCCCAGACCGCCAGTTTTTATCATCGTCTGCAAAAATACCAAAATTGCCAAGGTCCTCTATGAATGGATTGCTGAGGATATTAAACCAGGTTACATCCCCTCATTAGGTTTGGCATCCCTTCGCAATAGTGAAACCGAAACCAATACCATTCGCGTAGACTCCAAAGTGGTGGAAGAGTTGGAGTCCGGGAACAGCAGATCCGATGACTCGAAATGGATGCGCTTTACCCTGGATACAGTGGGTCAGGTTAACTGGCCCTGTGATGACCAAGGAAGACCTATCTACCCGGAAGATTTCTATGACCTGGCTATGAAATTAGGGCGATCGCTTCATCCACCAGGTCGGGATATCCGCTGTATCATTTCAGTGGGAATGCTGACAGAAGGCTGGGATTCTCGGACTGTGACCCACATCATCGGTATCCGACCCTTTCAGTCTCAGTTACTCTGTGAGCAAGTGGTGGGGAGAGGTTTGCGGCGACGTAGCTATGAACTCACCGAGGATGGTAAATTTGCCGAGGAAACCGCTAATATCTTCGGGGTTCCTTTTGAGGTTGTCCCCTTTAAAGCCAATCCCCAAGGGGGAAAACTCAAGAAACCTGAAAAACGCCACCATATTTACTCGGTCGCGGGAAAGACACAATACCGCATCGAATTTCCCAGAGTGGAAGGCTTCTGTCAGGGTATCCAAAATCGCGTGACTGTGGATTGGGATGCGATCGCACCATTGACAATTGACCCGTTCAATATTGCACCAGAGGTGCAGATTAAAGCCACTCTCCCCAATAATCAAGGTCGCCCCAGTCTTTGTGGCCCAGGTAAGTTAAAAAGTTTGGATCTCAATCCTTACCGCCAAGGGAAAAGGCTGCAAGAGTTAGTATTTAAGTTAGCCGCAGATTTGACTAAAACCTATTGTCAAAATCCCAATTGTGAAGCGCCGCCTCATGTTCTCTTCCCTCAACTGCGAACTATTTGCGATCGCTACCTCACCGAAAAAATCAAGGTGGTCAAGCCGTGTCAGTTGGTTGATGTTTGGTTAGCCCCCTATTATGGTTGGGTGATCGAAAATCTCAACGGTGCGATTTACCCTGATACTGACGCAGGAGAAGCCCCAGAAATTCCCAAATATGAAGCTAATCGCGGTAATGGCTCAACCGATGATATCAATTTCTGGACCAGTAAGAAAGTCTACAGTGTCCAGCATTGCCATATCAACTGTGTGGTAGCAGATACGGATCAATGGGAACAAGCCAGCGCCTACATCATCGACACTCACCCAATTACTGAGGCTTTCGTGAAAAATGAACGGCTAGGGTTTACTATTCCCTATTATTATGATGGCAGCGATCGCGACTACCACCCGGATTTTATCATCCGTCTGAAAACTACCGCCACCCACTACGTTATCCTGGAAACCAAGGGTTATATCTACGAGGGAACCGAGGAGAAAAAGGCGGCGGCTTTGCGCTGGGTGAAAGCTGTTAACAGCGATGGTCGATTCGGACATTGGGATTATCGAATGTGCAAGCTGAACCAAGTTCGGGAGTTTTTAGATCAGTTAATGGCGGAAATTAATTCCCAGTGATATAATTCTGCCTTAATTGTAGTTAAATTATGAGTTAGATATGATACCATTAAAGAGGCGATCGCACTATGTTAAATAATCGCCAAGCTACCACTAAATAGACCGTAAGAAACGGCTATGGGGGACCCAGTGGAAAGTGATTTCTCCAACAGCCACGGGTGTGGGTCCAGGGTGTGGGTCGGGGGGTTGGTTAAAAAAAATTAACACAGTTCACAATTAATTTCCGCCCTGTGAGATAGTAAATTCTGAAGGCATTAGGGGTTAGATATCTGTTGTGTCGTTGAAGTATGCTCTGGTCCATGAATGGTTAACACCGAAAGCCACAGGGGGGTCAGAGTTAGTGGTGCGAGAAATTCTCAAGCATATTGATGCCCAAGTTTATGCGCTGATTGATTTTGAATCAAGTAATCCTGACAGTTATCTATATGGGCGAAAGATTGGGACCACATTTTTACAGGACTTTCCCTGGGCGAGAAATGGTGTACAGAAATATTTACCGCTATTACCGTTAGCGATCGAACAGTTGGACCTGCGGGAGTATGACGTAATATTATCTTCATCCCATGCTGTAGCCAAGGGAGTGATTACAACGCCTCAACAAAGGCATATTTGCTATTGTCACACTCCTATGCGCTATGCTTGGGATCTCACCTTTGACTATCTCAGAGGTAGCTCTGTCGGCTCAGGAGTCCCCGGTATGTTAACCCGTGTGTTGCTGCACCAACTACGGCAATGGGATGTGATTTCAGCCAACCGGGTTGATTATTTTATTGCTAACTCTCAACATACAGCCCGGAGGATATGGCGATGTTACCGTCGTGAGGCGAAGGTAATTTATCCCCCAGTGGCGATGGACAATATGAAATTTCAGGCCCAAAAAGAAGATTTTTATCTGACCGTTTGCCGTCTGGTGAGTTACAAGAAAATTTCCCTAATTGTCAAAGCCTTTAACGAATTGGGTTATCCGCTGGTAGTAATTGGCACAGGTCCCGAATGCGATCGCATCAAGAAAATTGCCAAAGATAATATCCAGCTTTTAGGTTGGCAAAGTGATCAGGCAGTAGGGGAATATATGTCCAAAGCCAAAGCATTTGTCTATGCCGCCTGCGAAGACTTTGGAATGGCGATCGTAGAAGCCATGGCTTGCGGAACACCTGCGATCGCATTAGGAGTAGGAGGCGCGACAGAAACCGTGCGAGATATTCGCAAATATCCCGACTCCGGGACAGGGTTATTATTTACGCCGCAAACAGAAACAGGTTTAATGGAGACAGTCCAAGTCTTTGAAAGTCTCAATGGGCAATTTCATCCTGAAATTATCCGAACTCATGCGAGTCAATTTGATCAAAGTCGGTTTCGGGAGGACTATCTTAATTTCGTAGATAAGTGTTTGAACACAATGGACTCCCAAAATTTCAGCTAAAATGCCAAAGTATTTAAGAGAGCCAGAAAAGCTGAAAAGCCCTAATTTAGGTGGATTGTCCAGACTGGTTCCCCGGTGACGACCTGCCATCTGGGATCTTAGTATATGAGTACAAGATACTCAATCATCCTTATTGAGTGTCTCAAGGCTTTATGATCATGACTGTGTGTGGTGTGAATTGAAGGAGTAAGATGACTGCCAATAGCCAACTTATCTTCGGTAGGGGACTTCGACGTGCATTTACAAGGCGTGGCTTTGTACCCTTAGTGCGTCCGCGTCAGCAACGAACCCTGTCTCTGGTACAGAGTCTGAACGGAGATTTTTTTAAGCGTTCATTTGACATTGTGTTTTCCCTATCGGTTCTGATTTTGTTTTCTCCGGTTTATTTGATACTGAGCTTGTTAATTGCCCTGAGTTCCCCTGGTAGCGTGTTTTACGTCCAGGAAAGAGTCGGCAAAAATCGCCAACGGTTTGGTTGTATCAAATTCAGGACCATGGTTAGTAATGCAGATGAGATGCTGATGGAGATCATGGAAACCTCTCCTAATCTCCGCCAAGAGTTTCAGGATACGTTTAAACTTAAACATGATCCTCGAATTACCTGGATAGGTAGATTCTTGCGTGTGACTAGCCTTGATGAGTTTCCCCAATTCTGGAATGTTCTCAAAGGTGATATGAGTGTAGTAGGCCCTAGACCCCTGGTAGCCGAGGAATTACATAAATATGGTCGTCACATGGATAAGGTTCTGACCATCAGACCGGGAATCACTGGACTCTGGCAAGTCTCAGGACGCAATGATATTCCCTATCCTCGTCGAGTTCAGATTGATTTGCACTATGTTAATTTCAAGAATTTCTGGATTGACTTATGGATCATTATCAAAACTATTGGTGTGGTAATTTTTCCCAAGGATAATGGTGCTTATTAACCTGGAGGGGTGAGTCATCAGAAATTATGTGTCCTACCCGGTTTCTGAGTTAAGATATTTATGGTTCTTGTCTAAGTAACCGGGTTTTTTATAATGAGTGCCAGTGGCAAACTTGCCCCACTAGGGAATAATCATGAGGGTGCATAATAGAGTATAGACAACCGCCATGGGCGGGCTGATTCGTATGGAAAGGAAAATAGTCAGATGTCAAACAGTAAACCAGCGTTAATCACAGGTATCACAGGTCAAGATGGTTCATATCTGAGTGAGTTACTATTAGAAAAAGGCTACGAAGTTCACGGAATTATTCGTCGTAGTTCTAGTTTTAATACAGACCGCATTGAACATATTTACAAAGACCCCCATAATCCTAATGCTCGGTTATTCTTACACTATGGGGATTTAACAGATGGTACTACTCTGCGTCGTATCTTAGAAGAGGTTAAGCCGGTAGAAATTTATAATTTGGGGGCTCAATCCCATGTGCGGGTCAGTTTTGACTGTCCAGAATATACTGTTGATACGGTGGGTTTAGGGGTATTAAGACTATTAGAAGCTATTCGAGATTATCAGCAGCGCACAGGGATTCAGGTGCGGTTTTATCAAGCAGGTTCTTCGGAAATGTTTGGGAAAGTTCAGGAAATCCCCCAGAAAGAAACTACACCTTTTTACCCTCGTAGTCCCTATGCTTGTGCGAAGGTTTACGGACACTGGCAAACGGTTAATTATCGGGAATCTTACGGTTTATTTGCCTGTAATGGTATCCTGTTTAATCATGAAAGTCCCCGCCGTGGTCCGACTTTTGTTACCCGCAAAATTACCCGCGCTGTAGCCAGGATTGTGAAGGGAATGCAGAAGGAACTTTATCTGGGTAATCTGGATGCAAAACGGGACTGGGGTTATGCTAAGGATTATGTGCGGGGAATGTGGATGATGTTGCAACATGATCAACCGGATGATTATGTGTTGGCAACTAATGAAACTCATTCAATTCGCGAGTTTTTGGATGTGGCTTTTAATTATGTCAATTTGGATTGGCATGATTATGTCAAATTTGATGAACGCTATTTACGCCCGGCTGAGGTAGAATTGCTGATTGGGGATTCGACTAAAGCCCAAAATGTCTTGGGTTGGAAGCCGTTAGTGTCTTTTGAGGAATTGGTAAAGCTGATGGTTGATAGTGACCTAACACTATTGGAAGAACCTCATGAAGAGGGAGACCATTTTGATTAATTTTTAGACTAAATGACGGGTAAATAACATGAATACTCTGGATTTACAAGACCAACGGATTTTGGTTACGGGAGGGGCTGGTTTTCTGGGAAAACAGGTGATTGACCAGCTTCTGAAGGCGGGGGCTAAATCTGAAAATATTTCCGTACCGCGATCGCATAATTGTGACCTGCGAAACTTAGAAGCCTGTCAACAAGTCGCTAAAGGTCAGGATATCATTATCCATTTGGCCGCCCATGTGGGGGGTATCGGCTTAAATCAGGTAAAACCCGCTGAGTTGTTCTACGATAACCTGATGATGGGGGCTCAGTTGATTCACTCAGCCTATCAAGTAGGGGTCAAGAAATTTGTCTGTGTGGGGACTATCTGCGCTTATCCTAAATTTACCCCGGTTCCCTTCCAGGAAGATGACTTATGGAATGGCTACCCAGAAGAAACTAATGCCCCCTATGGGATAGCCAAAAAGGCGCTATTGGTACAATTGGAAGCCTACCGACAGCAGTATGGGTTTAATGGGATTTACTTATTGCCGGTGAATCTCTATGGCCCAGAGGATAATTTTAACCCGAAAAGTTCCCATGTGATTCCGGCTTTGGTGCGTAAGGTCTATGAAGCACAACAACGGGGGGATAAACAGCTTCCGGTGTGGGGTGATGGTAGTCCTAGTCGGGAGTTTCTCTACTCGACTGATGCGGCGCGGGGAATTGTCATGGCTACCCAACATTATGACGAACCAGACCCGGTGAATTTGGGGACTAATTATGAAATTACTATTCGGGACCTGGTAGAGTTGATTTGTGAGTTGATGGAGTTTCAGGGAGAAATTGTCTGGGAAACTGATAAGCCTAATGGTCAACCGCGCCGCTGTTTAGACACAAATCGCGCTAAGGAAAAGTTTGGGTTTGTGGCTGAGGTGGAGTTTCGCCAGGGTCTGAAAAATACTATTGACTGGTATCGACAAAATCCTGATCTGTGAGTAAGTCTCAACTACGCCGCCGTTTGTTAAGCGATCGCCAATCTCTAGCCACGACTGTTTGGCGACAAAATAGCGATCGCATTACTGACCATCTACGCCGTTGGTGGCGATTTCAGCAAGCCAAGACTATCTTGGCTTATTTTAGTTTTCGCCAAGAACCCGATTTGAGTCCTCTCTGGTATGTCTCCCCAGAAAAGGTCTGGGGGTTTCCTCGCTGTGTGGATGGGTCTTTGATTTGGCATCACTGGCGGCCGGAAAATGCCCGCCAAAGGGGGTCTTTTGGTTTAATGGAACCGGACCCCAGCTTACCGGTTTTGCAGCCGTCTCAGGTCGATTTAATCCTGGTTCCGTCCGTTTCCTGTGATGGCTGTGGCTATCGGTTAGGATATGGGGGAGGATTTTATGACCGGATGTTGAGTCGGTCTGAGTGGTCTAAAATTCCTACCGTGGGAATTGTGTTTGCGGCCGCCAGGGTGGATACTCTCCCTAGGGATAGTTGGGACCAGCCTTTGGCCGCGGTTTGTACTGAGGAGGGTATATGGGAGTTGTCAAAATAACTTCTGGTGGCCGCGTAAATTATCGGGCGATCGCTACTTATATGGTACTCATTGCTATAGCGATCGCTATGCTATTTCCCCTATTTTGGTTGGTGGGAACTGCCTTTAAATCCCCTACCGAAAACATCTTTCAGGTTCCCCCCCAGTTTATTCCTCGGGAACCTACTTTCGGGAATTTTGTCAGAGTTTGGCAAACTAATCCCTTTGGTCGCTATTTATTTAATAGTACCCTCGTCGCCGTTTTAACCGTCGGATTAAATCTGCTATTTTGTTCCTTGGCTGCCTATCCTTTGGCGCGATTAAACTTTTGGGGTCGCGATTTTCTCCTAAGTGCGATCGTTTCCACCATCATGATACCCTTTCAGATTGTCATGATTCCCCTGTATATTCTAGCCGTACAGTTAGGATTAAGAAATACTTATTTAGGCATTATTTTTCCATCCTTAGCCTCAGCTTTTGGTATATTTCTATTGCGACAGGCATTTATGGGAGTTCCCAAAGAGTTAGAAGAAGCAGCCAGAATTGATGGCTGTTCAGAATTAGGCATTTGGTGGCATATTATGATACCCTCAGTCCGTCCCGCCTTAATGACTTTAGCCATTTTTGTCTTTATCGGGTCTTGGAGTGATTTTCTGTGGCCCTTAATTGTAGTCGATCGCCCAGAATATTATACCATGCCTTTAGGGGTAGCAAATCTAGCCGGAACTTTCTCTCTCGATTGGCGGATAGTCGCCGCCGGTTCCGTCATTTCTATTGCCCCTGTGTTACTACTATTTTTAATAGTACAACGGTATATTGTCCCTACAGATACAGCTACGGGGGTCAAAGGTTAAGGATGAGGATTATTAATCTCAGTCCTAATAATCAACATCATATCCACCAGGCGGCTACTTTATTAGTCGCAGAATTTCGGGAAAATTGGCCGAATGCTTGGCCGACTTATCAACGTGGTTTAGCCGAGGTTATGGAGTCTTTTGGCGACGGTAGAGTTAATCTGGTCGCCGTCGATGACCATGATAATATTCTAGGCTGGATTGGTGGGATTAGTCAATATCAAGGTCATGTTTGGGAATTACATCCTTTGGTAGTCAGAAGGGATTATCAAGGGTTGGGAATAGGGCGAAAATTGGTCGCTCATTTAGAGGATTATGTGCGGTTACAAGGAGGCTTAACTTTATGGTTGGGTACCGATGACGAAAATCATTTAACCTCCCTATCTGGTGTCGAATTATACCCCCACTGTTGGGAACATATTGCTAATATAAAAAATCATGGTCGCCATCCCTATGAGTTTTATCATAAATGCGGTTTTGTGATTATGGGAGTAGTCCCCGATGCTAATGGTATCGGAAAACCTGATATTTTGATGGCTAAATCTTTGAGACTGGACAACCATTCTGAATCCAAATAATTAATTATGAATCATCCCACAACTAAGCATCCAAAAATTACCTCCTGTTATTGGGAAATTTCTCAACTACCTGGGTTAGATGCAGATAATATTAAACTCCTGAATAAATGTGGTATTCAAAACACCCAGCAACTTCTCGCGCGCGGGAGTAATAATGCTCATAAAATCGCCTTATCCAACCAACTAGGTATCAACATCAGAAATATCAGTAAATGGGTAGCAATGTCCGACTTAGCCAGGGTTCCCAGTATTGGTTATCAATATTGTGGTGTCTTATTACATAGTGGCGTAAGTTCAGTCAATCAACTTTCTCAGATGTCTATTCAACAACTACATAAACAGATTTTACGGCTATATGTAGGAACCATTAAATCTCGCCAAATATGTCCATCTATTGATGTCATCCAAACCTGGATTAAACAATCTCAAAGATTGGGTAAAAATTAACATTCAAGCATCATCAAAAGATGTATAATATGGGTAGCGGAGATAATCACTTATTTCTCAATATTCGGGTTTATCAAAGCCGCCCAAATCTCAAATATATGACCAGATTAAATCATGAATTTTTCCGAAGATTTGCGACAAAATGCACCAGCCACGGAAAGAAACCGTCAACCGATTTTAGAGGTATTAAAAAGGGTGTTACCCCCCACGGGAACCGTCTTAGAAGTAGCCAGCGGCACAGGACAACACGCGGTTTTTTTTGCTCCCCGTCTCTCACCTAGGCGGTGGCTACCTTCCGACCCGCAACCTTTGTTACAACAGAGTATTAAAGCATGGCAAACTCATTACCCTTCAGATAATCTCTACCCTCCCCTAGGGTTAGACGTAGAAGCTAACCCCTGGTCAGTCGAAGGGAATAATTTACCTTTGGAATTATCGGAATTTCCCATCACTGCTATTGTAGCAATTAACCTGATTCATATCTCGCCTTGGTCGGCTTGTGAAGGGTTAATGGCGGGAAGCGATCGCATTTTGAAAACAGGGGGAATTTTATATCTCTATGGACCCTATAAAATCGGTGGAAAACACACCGCACCTAGTAACGCTTCCTTTGATGAATATTTGCGAACTTCTAACCCCAAGTGGGGTGTCAGAAACCTTGATGATGTGGTAGAATTAGCCAAGGGTTATCACCTAGAATTGGTGGAAACCGTCCCCATGCCTGCCAATAATTTTTCCGTAGTTTTCAGGCGTTGTTAATCCTGATTTACTGAGGTCAAGTCGTCTAATTTTACGGTAAACTGCCTACCCCAACTCGCCATTAAACCATAGCAAATAGTCGGAGTATAAACCGCCACCAACTGACTAGGAAATTTTCAGATTGACGGGAGGATGTTGGCTGCTGATAACCAGTGTAGTAGGGTGGTAGTTGGTCAGTCATGAGGGTGACACCATTACGGGTTTCTGCCACTCCAATAGGTATTGAACCGCCACTAAAAGTGAGAAACCCAACATTAGCATAACTCAGGGATGAATCAATGTTAATAAATCCGGGAATATCTGCAAATCTGCCATTTAAAATCAAGCCGCCTAATACTTCTGTTTTCCCGCCATTAATGGTTTTAACCAAAGTCCCCTCATCTTCGGTTTTATATCCAAGAATCCACAGAGACCCGCCATCATTGGTAATCCTAGGACTATGTGTAATTTCCGGGTTAATTTGACGCATCCACACATTTTGATTAGTAAACACCCAGGGACCGCCGCCAACGTCTTCAATATAGACATCTCCGCCGTTTCCTTGGGTACTACTATAGCTATTGACAAGAGAACTAGAAATAATCAAAGTGCGATCGCTTTCATGTACAATAGAAATAGAAGCTGCCTCTACTCTTTCGATAATCACCGTCGGGGATGTTCCTTGTCCAATTCTAATGACACCATCACCAACAATTCTAGCTTCCGTAGCAATTAACCGCTGTACATTACCCCTTAATTCCAAAGTGCCATTAACATCCCAAACCCCATTAGGAAGATAAACAGTTTTCCCTCCCGAATCAATAGCAGCTTGTATCGCTTGTGTGTCATCAATACCATCATTAGGATTCCCCCCATAAGCCAGGGGACTTACCCACTCTGATAAATCATGCCAAGGCAATTCTGGGGTTTCTTTAATCGGCAGATTTAGCATAGTTTGGGGACTGTCAAAAAGACTCTGAAACTCTCCCCTAGCTATCCACTCCTTCACATAACCATCAGGTTGAGAAGCATTACCACGACCTTTATCATTCTGCCAAATTGCCTGTTGATATCCCGAAGTTCTCAATTGGCGAACATACATTGCTTTTTGGTTATGAATCGCTGGCAATTCCGAAGCAGAACCGAATCCAGTTAACACAGAATCAATCAGCGTAAAAACACTACCACCATCAGGCATATTCCAAATGGCTGTCACTTGATTGGTACTCTGTAAGCCTCGGACAAAAACATTTTGATTAAAATTTTTCCAGCCGTACTGATTTTGGTTTTCTAGGGTAATATGTTCCAGGGTTTGACTGGCTGTAGGGTTCCAGGTTTGGATGCCGATATCAAATCCAACTACATGAATATCTTTAGCTAGTAGGGGCCCATTTTCATCGATGGAAAGGTTTAAGCCGATTCTCCCTTGACCATCTCTTGAGATGATTTTAACGTTGCGAATTGAACCCTGATTATTGGCAATAAAATCTATCCCATTAACGTTAGGATTACCGCGACCAATATCAACGGTCAGGTCTCGAATACTGTTCCGAAATCTTTGCGCTGGTGGGGAACCTGTCCAAATTACTGATGTATCTAAACCGGAGTTATCATCAAGTTTAATAATGGTTCCGTCACGGCTTTGACCTTGTAGAATGTTCCGTTTTTCGGTTCCCGCATATCTAATTTGACCGCTAACGTTATACACTCCATCAGGAAAGTAGAAAATATGATTTCCGGTTGGGTGGTCGTTTAATGCCTGTTGAATTGCCTCCGTGTCGTCCTTTCCATCGTTAGGAATAGCGCCATAGGTGGTCACGTCCACTACACCCGCATCTGTTGGAAAAACTATGGTCGCATAGACTAGAGGAATTAACATGATTTTGGTTTGGGGGAAAAGGGAAATCTTGGTATCAATTATAGATGGGTTGGGGGGTTGACAGGCGGCGGAAAATCATGGTAAGATATTGACATACTCTTATAGCATAATGGTAATCTGTTAACAAATTTTGAAATTGCGAATATCCCCATTATATAATATAGTAGCACGGGGGTCAGGAAAAAGCCACCCCACCCCACCCCACTGAGGCGGGGCCGTTACAAAACTTAACATAATTCTAGCGAGAGGATGTAAACTACTTACCTTTGCGTCCAGTGGTAGTGTCGATCGCCTCTAGTTCAGAGAGTTTAAAAGTGACTAATTTATCCCAATTTCCGCCTTCAAATAAAACGGCAGCTTTGCCGTCAGCGAGTCTTTGGACTTGTCCTTGAAACTCATAGTAGGTATCATCAGCATTAATAACGCGAACGGCGGAACCTGGTAGAATCATGTGTTTATTATCCTCAAAAAGAATGGTGTAATTTCTCAGATACTGAGTGAGGTATGAGCAAGCCAGGCAGCCAGAGGAATTGATGAAGGTCAATTATCCCTGGTGCCGGGAAGGGAAGAGAGTTAAGCCAGAGCCATAACCGAGACCCTAGCGGCGATTTTTTTTGCGATCGCAGTCAACTCCTGAGCGGAGGCGGAGTCGGGGTGAGAGACCACAATAGGAACCCCAGAATCCCCACCTTGTCGGACAGGCATTTCCAGGGGAATAGCGCCCAATAGTGGTACTCCCAAATCATCAGCAGTTTTCTGACCGCCGCCCGTGCCAAAGATATCATATTTGCGATCGGGGAGATCTGGGGGGACGAAATAGCTCATATTTTCGACAATGCCCAAAATAGACACACCCAACTGTTCAAACATTTTTAAGCCTTTGCGGGAGTCCAACAGAGAGACTTCTTGGGGAGTAGTAACAATGACCGCCCCAGACATAGGAACAGCTTGTGCGAGGGTTAACTGAGCGTCTCCGGTTCCGGGCGGCATATCGACAATGAGATAATCCAACTCACCCCAATACACCTGATAGAGAAACTGTCGGATAATGCCATTTAACATAGGACCGCGCCAAATGACAGGTTGATCGCGGTCAATCAGAAAAGCCATGGACACCAACTTAACGCCATAGTTAAAAGCGGGTTCCAAGCGATCGCCTTCGGGAGTTTGCTGAACCATGACCTGAGTATCAGCCAGACCCAACATAGTGGGGTCATTGGGGCCATAGATATCAGCATCAATCAAACCGACCTTAGCGCCGGTAGAGGCGAGAGCGACGGCCACATTAACCGCAACGGTACTTTTACCAACCCCACCCTTACCGCTAGAAATAGCGAAGATATTTTTCACCCCGCTAATTCCCTGACGGTCTGGGAGAGATTTTTGTTGTGGAGTTTCCGCCGTGACATCTACTTCGACGGTTTCGACTCCGGGAAGCTGTTTAACAGCCTTCTGACAATCTTCGACGATAAACTCGCGCAGAGGACAAGCGGGGGTGGTCAAAACCAGGGTAAAACGGACATCTCCGCCAGTGATTTTCACATTACGGATCATATTCAATTCCACCAAACTCTTTTGTAGTTCGGGGTCTTGAACGGGTCTTAAAACTTCCAGTACGGAACTGGCATCTAACTTATCTGGCATGATATATGGCTGTTGCTATCTGGTAATACTGCTAATAGCTTAACTGGGAAAGGGTGTTGTTACTGCTGGTAGTGGCAAATGGTAGTCCCACCGGGCAGATTTCCATAGTTAACTGTTAAGTTATATGGACTTATGGGTTAAACAACTTGACTGAGGAATCCATAAGCGGGGAAGATGAAATAATTTCGCTTTCTGTGAGTTGGTGGCTCATCAAGTGCGAAAATATTAACATACAAGAGCTTAATTAGATGATGACAGTTTCGACGGCTTCTGATACGGCTACAGTTCAATCACCCCCTCCGGCGGACTCGCGGGAGCGCGTGAGTCAGTGGATGAAACAAATTCAGGATGAAATCTGCGCCGGATTAGAGAAACTAGATGGGGCGAAAACCTTTGTAGAGGATGCTTGGGAGCGCCCGGAAGGGGGTGGCGGTCGGACTAGGGTGATCCGAGAAGGTAATGTGTTTGAACAAGGGGGAGTTAACTTTTCGGAGGTTTGGGGCCAGAATTTGCCACCGTCGATTTTAAGCCAGCGTCCAGAGGCGGCGGGTAATGGATTTTATGCGACGGGAACTTCGATGGTGTTACATCCCCGTAACCCCTATGTGCCAACTGTTCACCTGAATTATCGCTATTTCGAGGCGGGCCCGGTGTGGTGGTTTGGTGGGGGTGCGGATTTAACTCCCTACTACCCGTTTGCGGAAGATGCAGCTCACTTCCATAAGACGTTAAAGGAGGCTTGCGATCGCCATCATAGCGAATATTACCCGGTGTTTAAACGCTGGTGTGATGAATATTTTCATCTGACACACCGCAATGAAGCCAGGGGAATTGGTGGCATTTTCTTTGATTACCAAGGCGGTGAGGGTTTGCTGTATCGTGGGCAGGAGACTGAAAGCGAGGCGGCGACTTATAGCGATCGCATGGGCGCACCGGAATCACGGGACTGGGAGGGCTTGTTTAGTTTTATCCAAGATTGTGGTAAATCTTTCTTACCCTCATACGGTCCGATTGTAGAGCGCCGTAATTCTATAGAATATGGCGATCGTGAACGGAACTTCCAGCTTTATCGTCGAGGAAGATATGTAGAATTTAATTTAGTCTACGACCGAGGCACAATTTTCGGGTTGCAAACCAAGGGTCGCACTGAGTCGATTCTCATGTCTTTACCTCCTTTGGTAAGATGGGAATATGGTTATCAACCATTAGCGGGTACGCCGGAAGCTGAACTCTATGAGACGTTCTTGAAACCTCAAGATTGGTCTAACTGGACGGATCCTCAGTCACAGGTCTAGGTTCAACCGTAAGTCTCATGGGACTTGCTAGGGGGGACTGACTGCCAGATGGAGGGAAAAGGACAGAAATTGATCTTGATTCAGTCCCCGGACAACAGCGAATCTGATAACTGCAATGGTATTCTTGGTCAAGGGTCAATGCTGTTGCTAGACCCAAGTTTGGCTGGTATTGGCCTGATGCTGACTAGAACGCGCTTGGTGAACAAAGAGCTGTGGTTGGGAAGGTTTGCGCCTCTGTTGGGGTTATACTTTCTGAGGGATGGGGTCTTTGATAGCTCCAAGAACTTTCATTTTCTTTCGGCTTGAGGCTGCCTAGAAAAACCATTATGGTGACTGGGTGAATACTCAGCAGCCAGCAGGTTACTGTATAAATCACCAAGGAAAATCCCCGTCACAGTTTTGGCGGGGACTGTCACAGTCAAAGAAGCAACCATCGCAAAATCAAGAATTTCAGAGGGGACGGTCAGTGATTCATATCGATCAAAAGGAACATACGACCCAGGATGGCACTAAGGTCATAGTATTAGCACCAACAGGACGCTTAGATATCACCACCGCCTGGCAGTTTCGTCTCAAACTGCAAGAATGTATATCTAAGCTGAGTCGTCATGTGGTCGTGAATTTGGGTCAGGTGAACTTTATCGACAGTTCCGGGTTGACCTCCCTAGTGGCTGGTATGCGAGATGCTGATAAAGTTAAGGGTAGTTTCCGCATCTGTAATGTTCACCCAGAAGCCAAACTGGTATTTGAAGTGACGATGATGGATTCTGTGTTTGAGATTTTTGAGACGGAAAAGGAAGCCTTAGAGGGCGGTGTCAGAGCTAGTTAAGGCGGTGAGTTTGAACAAAAATAGCCACGCATTCCCCCACCTCGCCCAACGGCAGGTGGGGGTCAAGGAGCCGCCGATCTGACAAACCTTGGGATAACAAGCGCGTGATGGCACAAACCACATCAATCATCCGTACAGACCGATGGAATCTTAACCCGACAGCAGCAGCGCGAGTGCTTCTGAGCCAAACGGTTGAGGTCTCCCTAGGTGTCTGTCGGCATTTGATGGGAATTCTCTTAACCCATTGGCCGTCTATCGGAGGGTTATCGAGTCAAAAACGGGTTCTAGCCGTTGAGAAACTGATTCACCAAACCGCCAAGAACCCCAACCCCAAATACTGGCAATTTGACCAGACCTTTTACAAGTTCCCCAGCTACTACCGAAGGGCTGCCATCGTCTTCGCCGCTGGCCAAGTCAGTAGCTACATGACCCGATATCGGGAATGGCAATCGGGAACTCGTCAACGTCGGGATGCTAAACCTCCCGTACTCAATCCCAACAGTGGCTGTTATCCGACCCTGTATAAGGGTCAGTGCTATAAACTCCATGGCTATGACCGCATCGACATCAAGGTATTTAACGGAACTGATTGGGTCTGGACTACCATTGAGATAACCAGCCTACGAGAACGGCATACCGTAGATAGTAACAAGCTGCTGTCACCGTCCCTTATCTTCAATGAGCAGAAAAAAGCCTGTCATCTCTCAGTTCCATTTGAGTGTCATCCACCTCAACGGGAGGGAGAGGGTCGAGTTGTAAGTGTTGACCTGGGTATCAACACCACCGCTACCGTGGCAGTCGTGAATTTTGACGGCACTGTAACCTATCGGGAGTTTATTCATCCAGCCAGAGACATAGACGAAGTCGCCGCAGCCGCTCGAACCTGCGTCCAGCGGAACGGCGACCGTCGGGATAAGTGGCTGAAATCGGTATCTAAACGAGCCAGCCAAACGATGGGACATGGCGGAAGTCTCCAGAAAGGCTTCTGCTCTCATACCTACCGCAAATGTCGTAATATCAACCGTCAAATTGCGCAGATTGTCTCCAAGCGTATCGTGCAGATTGCCCAACAATTCAATGCCGATGCCATTGTCTTTGAGAACCTGAAAGGATGGAAGGCTAAGGGAGGGCGCAAACGCTCCTTACTGCGCCAACGCTTTCATGGATGGCTCAAAGGGATGATTCGAGATTTGACCGAGATGAAGTGGCAAGAAATAGGCGGTAAGGTCATTGATGTCGTAGCCGCCTATACCTCAAAACTGGCTTATGACGGCAGTGGAGTCGAAAGGGCGAGACTCCAACAACTATGCTCTGGCTAAATTTTCCTCGGGCAAGCGATACAATGCCGACCTCAATGGGGCGCTCAATATTGCTGCACGAGGTATTCTTCAGCTCACTCGCCGAAAGGACAGTGAGGAACCCTCGATCCAAAGTTCGAGGGCGATCGCCTAGAAGCTGGGCTTGTTTGTGTGACCTGTGGACTAGCACGGTTCCAGGTTAGCACCGACACCCCCACCTGCCTTGGGCGGGTGGGGTGAGCTTCATGTTAGGCAAGAATGGCCGGGGGTTCATCTACGAAGTCCCGGTTGTTGGTGCTAATCATCGCTGATTGCTCTAACTACTATTGACAGTCTTGGCAAATTTACCGTCTCAGGGGACAATTAGTTTAAGTCCCTCCCGGTCACATAGACGCGGGGCTTTTAGAAATTTTAACCGTGAACAATATCCGCACTGTTTCAGATACCAAGCGAGCTTTTTACAACATCCATACTCGGCCGATTAACTCTATCTATCGTCGCGTGGTTGAGGAGTTAATGGTGGAAATGCACCTGTTGTCCGTCAATGTCGATTTTAAATATGACCCCATTTATGCCCTGGGTGTGGTCACGGCCTTCGATCGCTTTATGCAAGGATACATCCCCGAAGCCGATAAATTGTCGATTTGGGCGGCTTTGATTATGGCCCAAGAAAGCGACCCTAATCAATATCGGGCTGATGCTACGGCTTTAGAGGCACAAGCGGCGACCCTTTCTGTGAAAGATTTGACCGAAAGGGCTAAGATAGCTCAGGAAAGTTCCGGGGATGACCCTTTGCAGTCCTGTTTTCATGCGATCGCCAATAACCCTAAATTCAAATACTCTCGGCTATTTGCCATTGGTTTATATACTCTCCTAGAAAAAAGCGATGTCACAGCGGCTCAGGACTCGGAAGGGTTAAAAAACATCATTATTGATTTTAGTGAGGCTTTAAGGCTACCTAAAGACAAGCTGGAGAAGGATTTAGACCTGTACCGCACCAACCTAGAAAAGGTCGCTCAGGCGCGGTTAATGGTAGAGGAGATGACCCAAGCTGAACGCAAGAAGCGGGAACAAAGGGCCGCCCAAAGCCAAACTGCCACCTCTGGTAGCAAGAACCCTAGCAAAGATGATCAGGTGTCTGATTCCTAAGCCAGTGGTTATCGGTGGCGATCGCAATAGGTGCATTAGTTAGCACCAACTGAGCGATCGCCTTAAATTAGTTTGGGGTATTAGTTTCGTGATCCGGTTCGTAGTCTTCCGCGTAGGCTTTCAGTAAACCGCTCATTTGTCCCAATAGAGAACTATCGGATATCTGGCCTAACACTTTTTGATTTTGGGCGGCGCGGTCTAAGTTTCGTGCAATAGCCTCTTTCACTTGGCTAGAAATGAGGGCTTGTAGTTCCTCCTTAGCGCGAGACCTCTGATATTGCGCCCCCTCCTCTGTAGTAGCATACAGTGGGGGTAAGCGGTTGAGAGCATAGGCGGCAATATCCCCCACATCCAAAGACTGCTCGCTTACTTCATCAATTTGGGCCACTTGAGCGATCGCCTCACTGAGAACTAACTCTTCCATCACATTAATAAACTGCTTGCGGGGTAAAACAACCACTTCCCCCGTCAACAAAGCACCCATGAGGCGATCGAGAGCCATATACTCCTCGATGGATAATTCTGAAGCTGTATTACATATCCGCCCTACCTCTGCTTCCATAGATGGTGTCAAATAACCATCCTGTAAAGCCTGATCAACAATTTTTTCAATACTCATCGAAACTCCTGGGTCTAAAACCCCGTCCTTCTAGGACGGCTTTACAAATTAATTAACTATACGCCACGAATTGTAGGATAGAAACCGACAATCTTTACGCAGTAGCTTGATAGCCCCGTCTATTTAGGGGCTTAACATCCCGTGAGGGCAGACTTGCATAATGCAGAAATGTTCGGTAGCAAAGTGGTTTCATCGGCGAGGGGCAAAATGGACATCGAAAAAAAGTAAAGCCTTCGAGCCACCTATAGGGGCGCTTTGACTAGGCCTGTGAGAACTTTTGGTTCATTCCCGAATCTCCGTTGCGTGATTCGCCCAGAGAATAAAATTAGTTCTACACCAATCAACCACTGATTAACTCAAACTCCACAAAACTAAATTTTCTAATCACCATCAAGAGAATCATTTATTCTATACCGTCAAACCGCCAAGGGACTGGATCTACACATTGGCCGTGAACATAAAGACCCCAATGAAGGTGTGGTCCCGTAGAGGCCCCCGTTGATCCGATCGCCCCAATGGTCTGGCCTGCTGTCACCATTTGTCCTTCCTGTACATCAATTCGACTCAAGTGAAGGAAAATACTGGTAACTCCCTGACCGTGATCAATACCAATAGTGTCACCGTGGATTTCAAATCCTTGGGACTCACGCCCCACCAGAGCCACCCGACCCGCTGCTGGTGCTATCACCGGAGAACCCGTCGGAGCGGCATAATCAACCCCTCGATGATAATAGTTTTCGGCGAACTTCCCGTTATAGTATCTTCGGACTCCATAAATTGTTGTCACCTCACCGGAACTTGGACGCAAAAACGGCCCATTCCAATGTCTTTCGGGGGTAACAATTCGTTTAAATTCATCAACCCGGTCAAACTCATGGTCTGTACCTCGCCGCCCAGCGCTATCTGGTGGGAGCCAAATTGACTGGGTGGGAAAACGGCGATCGCGCAATTGCACGCTCACATTACTCTGTTGGCTACCATTGCTAATCTGAATTGATTTCGCACCCGGTTGGTCTAGGGGAGTCGTCGGAATTAAAGCGCGATAGCGATCGCCACCCAGCGCAAACAGAGGATAGTTTTTCCCTCCCATTGTCACTGTTGGTTGTGACTCCTGGCTATTGACCCCACTTATCACCACCGAAATAGTATCTCCCAACTGAGGGGAGGTAGGGCTAACTTGAACTTGAAAGGCTACCGCTGGCTTAGTTACAATCAGCAACACAGCAGCAAGTGCTAAAAACAAGCTGCTGGTCAGTCGTTTGATTTGACGGCTTTTTCCGTGAACACCAGTCATCGCGTACTCTGGTAATTGTATCATTAATCTCTGTTTCTTCTGTTAACTCATCAATTCGGACTTATTTTAACCAATCAGATAAATTTTCGAGAGTTTGAGTTTAGTGTTTCTCCGATCTCCTATGTTGTCTACTTCTGATCAAAATCTGTCTCGCCTCAGTTTAACTATTCGCGGTGCTGTTCAAGGTGTCGGGTTTCGGCCCTTTGTCTATCGACTCGCTACCCAACTGAACCTCAAAGGTTGGGTAAATAATTCCGTGGGGGGGGTTTTTATTGAAGTCGAAGGCTGTTCAGAGAGTCTTGAGCGCTTCCAACAGCGCCTGCAAATAGAAAAACCACCAATATCGCATATTCACAGTTTAGAAGCCGTTTGGCTGCCTCTGGCTGGCTATTCTCACTTTGAGATTAGAGCTTCTCAGTCAACTATTCAGGGCGCTAAATCAGCGATCGTTTTGCCAGATCTTGCCACTTGTCCCCAATGCTTACAAGATATTTTTGACCCCCATAACCGCCGTTTCCGCTATCCCTTTACCAATTGTACTAATTGCGGGCCGCGCTACAGCATTATTAAAACTCTCCCCTATGACCGGGAGAATACTACTATGGCCGCCTTCCCAATGTGTCCTAATTGCGATCGCGAATATCACCACCCTGGCGATCGCCGTTTTCATGCTCAACCTAATGCTTGTCCCGTCTGTGGTCCCATTTTAGAATTATGGAATCATCAGGGACAGGTTTTGGCTAACCGCCATCATGCCTTATTACAAGCCGCCGCCGCCATGGGTCGCGGTCAAATTGTCGCCATGAAGGGTTTGGGAGGCTTCCAGTTACTTGTAGATGCTACTAATGCCGCCGCCGTTGAACAATTGCGAGTCCGTAAGCATCGACCCCATAAACCTTTTGCTGTAATGTATCGCAGTATACAGCAAATAGCCCAGGTTTGTGATATATCCGCCGCCGAGGAACAATGGTTGCGATCGCCTCAAGCCCCCATTGTGCTATTATCAAGGCTGCCCGGTGCATCCGCTTTGGCGGATAATGTCGCTCCCGGTAATCCTAATTTGGGGGTTATGTTACCTTATACCCCCCTCCATCATTTGTTGATGGCTGAGTTAGATTTTCCCATTGTTGCCACCAGCGGTAATTTTTCCAACGAGCCTATCTGTACTGACCAGACGGAAGCCCTCCACCGTTTGGGGAAAATTGCCGATATCTTTCTGGTTCACAACCGCCCTATCGCCCGACCAGTAGATGATTCCGTCGTGCGGAGTGTTTTGGGTGAACAGATGGTTATTCGCCGCGCTAGAGGTTATGCACCCCTACCTGTGACAATTTTAGACAGAGATAGCCACCATACAACACATGATTCTATTCTATCACAGAGCATTTCTAATTGTCAATACCCATATATTTTGGCAGTAGGTGGACACTTAAAAAATACCATTGCTATTGCCGTAGAAAAACAAGTTTTTATCAGTCAATATATTGGCAATTTGCAGAGTCCACAAGCGTTTCAGGCATTTAAAGAAGCAATTAACAGCCTCAGTAATATCTATGATTTTAAGCCTGATGTGATTGCTTGTGACGCACACCCAGACTATATTTCCACTCAGTTTGCGTATCAATTAGCTGCTGATATTTGGCAACAAGAAAAACGGCAAGTTCCCGTCATTCCAGTACAACATCATTATGCTCATGTTTTGGCGGTTATGGCAGAACATCAATTATCATTTCCCGTCTTAGGAGTAGCTTGGGACGGGACTGGTTATGGATTAGATGAAACCATCTGGGGGGGAGAGTTTCTACTAATTAATAAAATCGGCTTTCAGCGAGTCGGACATTGGCGAAATTTCCCACTTCCTGGAGGTGATAAAGCCGTCTTAGAACCCCGACGATTAGGCTTAGGATTATTATATGAATTGTGGGGGGAACAGTTATGGGATTATTTGAATAAGCAGAAAATTAGCTTAGGGAATTTCCCCCAGTTAAAGTTAATTTTGCAAATGCTGAACCGGAAAGTTAATACACCTAGAACATCTAGTGTCGGGAGGTTATTTGATGCGATCGCTTTTTTGGTCGGTCATGGCGACAATATCAGTTTTGAAGGACAAGCCGCCATGGACTTAGAATTTGCGATCGGCGATGTAATTACTGATGAGCATTACCCAATTAATTTGCACCAAAGTTCAGGTAAAATCATTTTAGATTGGGAACCCATGGTCAAGCAGGTACTTAAAGATTTTAACAATCATGTTCCTGTCAGCCTGATCTCTGCTAAATTTCACAATACCTTAATAGAGGGAATCATTATGGTATCTCAAAAGTTTCCAGAGGTTCCCCTTGTCTTGACTGGAGGATGTTTTCAAAACCGATATTTATTAGAAAAGACTATCCAGCGACTAACTTCAGAAGGCATTATTCACTATTGGTCTAAACAGGTTCCCACCAATGATGGCGGGTTAGCATTAGGACAGGTCATGGCTATTATCATCAACAATCTAATTAATAATTAATAATTAATAATTAATAATTAATAATTAATAATTAATAATTAATAATTAATAATTGCCGGTGGGTTATTCATTATCAATTGATAGTATATCAACGGTAAAACCAGAAGTTTTTAACTGTTGTACGATCGCCTCTTGATTTTCTACCCAGAATTGAGCGCCAAAGCGTACCAATGGTTTAGGCGAAACTTGACCATCAACAATCTAATTAATAATTAATAATTAATAATTAATAATTGCCGGTGGGTTATTCATTATCAATTGATAGTATATCAACGGTAAAACCAGAAGTTTTTAACTGTTGTACGATCGCCTCTTGATTTTCTACCCAGAATTGAGCGCCAAAGCGTACCAATCGTTTAGGCGAAACTTGACCATCAACAATCTAATTAATAATTAATAATTAATAATTAATAATTAATAATTAATAATTGCCGGGTGGGTTATTCATTATCAATTGATAGTATATCAACGGTAAAACCAGAAGTTTTTAACTGTTGTACGATCGCCTCTTGATTTTCTACCCAGAATTGAGAGCCAAAGCGTACCAATGGTTTAGGCGAAACTTGACCATCAACAATCTAATTAATAATTAATAATTAATAATTAATAATTAATAATTGCCGGGTGGGTTATTCATTATCAATTGATAGTATATCAACGGTAAAACCAGAAGTTTTTAACTGTTGTACGATCGCCTCTTGATTTTCTACCCAGAATTGAGAGCCAAAGCGTACCAATGGTTTAGGCGAAACTTGACCATCAACAATCTAATTAATAATTAATAATTAATAATTAATAATTAATAATTAATAATTGCCGGTGGGTTATTCATTATCAATTGATAGTATATCAACGGTAAAACCAGAAGTTTTTAACTGTTGTACGATCGCCTCTTGATTTTCTACCCAGAATTGAGAGCCAAAGCGTACCAATGGTTTAGGCGAAACTTGACCATCAACAATCTAATTAATAATTAATAATTAATAATTAATAATTAATAATTGCCGGTGGGTTATTCATTATCAATTGATAGTATATCAACGGTAAAACCAGAAGTTTTTAACTGTTGTACGATCGCCTCTTGATTTTCTACCCAGAATTGAGAGCCAAAGCGTACCAATGGTTTAGGCGAAACTTGACCATCAACAATCTAATTAATAATTAATAATTAATAATTAATAATTAATAATTAATAATTAATAATTAATAATTAATAATTAATAATTAATAATTGCCGGGTGGGTTATTCATTATCAATTGATAGTATATCAACGGTAAAACCAGAAGTTTTTAACTGTTGTACGATCGCCTCTTGATTTTCTACCCAGAATTGAGAGCCAAAGCGTACCAATGGTTTAGGCGAAACTTGACCATCAACAATGGCTTGAATAGGAACCCTTCCCAAGCCTTGATTACTTCGATATTCTTCCAAAATGCCTTTGAGAATTTGTAACCTTTCCAATTGGCAAATTTCTTCAGGAGTTAAACAGAGTTGAATCACTGAAGAAGCCGCCAAATTAGGCGGAAGTTGCGAGGGGGAACCTGGCTGATTATTCGGTTTAATTAACTCATCAGCAGACTTGATAGCGTCCACAATAATTTGAGTCTGATCATCCCGTTTTTCCACCTTACCCTCAACCACAACAACCGCATTTTCTTTTAACTCCTGTTGTACCGCCTCATAACTACTAGGAAACACCACAGCATCAATTTGTCCGGTCAAATCTTCTAGTAGTAGAAACGCCATGCGATCGCCTTTTTTAGTCAAATGGGGCTTAATATTAATTAAAATCACCGCCACCTTAACAGCAGCTTTTGACTTTTGTTCTGGCAGTTTATCCAAAGTCACATTATCCGGGAGTATCCCTGAGTCTAACAAAGACTTGAGAGGGTGATCCGAAACATAAAAGCCTAGTAATTCCTTCTCAAATTGCAACTTATCTTTAGGCGCATAATCATCACCTTTCGGAAAAGCAGGTTCTCCCGAAGGTGAATTACTCTCAGTAGTTGCATAATTGACCAAATCAAACAAATTCGTTTGACCAATTTCTCGATTTTTCGCCCTATCTTGCGCCCAAGGAATAACTATATTCAAATATTCAATTGATTGCTTGCGGTTAGCATGGAGACTATCAAAAGCACCCGATTTAATTAAAGATTCCAAAGCGCGACTATTAACCATTTGTAGATTAATGCGATCGCACAAATCCGCCAAACTGCGAAAAGGTCCCCCTTCCTCTCGTACAGATAGCAAATGTTCAATCGCGCCATCTCCCACATTTTTAATCGCCGACAACCCAAATACAATCCTATTTTCTATAGGCGTAAAATCCACATTAGAGCGATTAATATCAGGTGGAACTACATCAATACCCAAATGCTTACAGGATTCAATATAAGCCCTAACCTTGTCAGTATTGCCACTATTCTCCGTCAGCAAAGCCGCCATATACTCTGTCGGATAATTAGCCTTTAAGTAAGCCGTCTGATAAGTAATGTAACCGTAGGCGGTAGAATGGGATTTGTTAAAACAATATTCAGCGAACTTAACCATTTGGTCGAACAGATGTTCTGCGATATTTTGGGGGACTCCATTGCGCGTCGCACCATCAATAAAAGTTTCCCGATGCTTCTGCATTTCCGATGCTTTCTTTTTCCCCATAGCACGTCGCAGCAAGTCCGCCTGACCCAAAGAATACCCCGCCAAATCTTGAGCCATTTTCATAATTTGTTCTTGATAGACCAAAATTCCATAGGTCTCATTCAAAATAGGTTCCAAAAGTTTATGCTCATAGCGAATTGGTTCTCGTTTATGCTTACGATTAATAAACTGAGGAATTAAACCAGCGTCTAAAGGTCCGGGTCTATACAATGCCAAAATAGAAGAAATATCCTCAATACTGGAAGGCTTTAAGTCCTTCACAATCTGACGCATTCCCGAAGATTCTAGTTGAAATAAACCTTCCAAATCTCCTCTTTCCAAAATCTTATAGGTTTTCGCCACATCCTCCGGCATTTTTTTCACCGCACCTTTAGCCAGAATATCCATGGCTTTACGTTCGTCAGCGGCTAAATTATAGGGGTCAATATCTAGGTGATGATTTTGGGAAATATAGTTTAAAGTTCTTTGAATAATCGTCAAGTTTTTTAAGCCCAAAAAGTCCATTTTTAACAGACCCAGGGCTTCTATATCTTCCATAAAATATTGAGTAATGACCGACCCATCATTATTCCGTTGAAGAGGGACAATTTCATCTAAAGGCTGTTTAGAAATCACCACCCCCGCTGCGTGAACTCCAAAGGTTTTGTTAGTCCCTTCAATACGAATTGCCATGTCAACCCACTGGCGCACAGCAATAGTTCCCACTTCCTCACCAGCATCATTTTTAATGGGTACAAAGTCATTATCGTATGCTTGTTTAAATTCCGGGGATGGACTTTGGTCAGAAATCATCACCTTTAATTTAGTCGGTTTACCACGAGATACCGGAATCATTTTTGCCATTTGATCCGATTTGCTATAGGGTATTCCTAACACCCTAGCAACATCTTTGAGTACCGCCTTAGAAGTCATGCGGTTAAAGGTGATAATTTGAGCAACTTTCTCTTCCCCATATTTGGAGGTAACATATTTAATCATTTCATCACGGCGGTCTATGCAGAAATCTGTATCAATATCCGGCATAGATTTTCGTTCTGGGTTCAGAAAACGCTCAAATAGTAACCCGTGATGAACCGGATCAATATTAGTAATTTGTAAGGCGTAAGCGACCAAGGAACCCGCCGCCGAACCCCTACCAGGACCGACAGGGATATGATTATCTCTAGCGTGTTTTATGTAATCCCAAACTACTAAAAAATAGGTAGCAAAACCCATTTTTTGCATCATTTTTAATTCATATTCGAGCCTTTCTCGATAGACGGGCTTGATTTCCGATCGCCCTTGAGCATTTAATCGTTTTTTCAAGCCTTCCCAGGCGATTTCTTCTAAATAAGTATCAGCCGTATGATTCGGAGGTATCGGATAATCAGGAATACGAGGTTCCCCTAAAATTCCGGTATAGGGTTCCACTTTTTCCGCCACTTCTAAGGTATTAGCGATCGCTTCTTTAATCACCTCATCTGGGAGATGATCTCGAAACAGTTGCATCATCTCTTCCGCCGATTTTAGGTACTCTGTGCCACTATAACGTAATCGGTTATCCTCAGTAATTAACTTTTGTGTATTAATACATAATAAGGCATCATGTGCTTCCACATCATTACAGGAAATAAAGTGTGAATCATTAGTCGCCACAATTTTGACTTCAAATTCCCTCGCCAGTTGCACCAAAGCGACATTAACAATGCGGTCTTCTGGGGAACCATGATCTTGAATTTCTAAATAGTAATCATCCCCAAACACCCTTTTATACCACTCAACAGTTTGGCGTGCCATATCCATGCGCCTCTGAAGAATAGCTTGGGGAACCTCACCACCCAAACAAGCACTGGTAACAATTAAGCCTTCGTGATACTCTTCTAATAGTTCCTTATTAATACAAGGACGAGCAAAAATTCCCTTTCCTTGAAAACCTTTTAAGTGAGAAATAGTAGTTAATTTCACCAAGTTTTTATAGCCTTGGGTATTTTTAGCCAAGACGACTTGATGATATTTTTTAATTCCTCGCTGTTGAACTGTGACATCAGCATTGAGGACATACATTTCATTGCCAATAATAGGTTTAATACCCTTACTGCGGCAGATTTTAATAAGTTCGATCGCCCCATACATCACCCCATGATCCGTAAGAGCGATCGCTGGCATTCCTAATTCCACAGCGCGACTGACCAACTGTGGGAGTTGAGAAGCACCATCAAGGAGGCTGTAGTCACTGTGAATATGCAGTCCTACAAAAGACATAATTTAACTTCTCCAACCATTAATTTTAGATGTACAATCCCAGCCCAAATGTTAAGATAGTGGCGGAATTAATAAGGGTTCTAATTTCCCTTCACTGTCTAACTGATAGAGGTCGTCGCAGCCGCCGATATGCTGATTATTGATAAAAATTTGGGGAACCGTGCGCCGACCGTTAGCCCGTTGTGCCATGGCTTCTCTAGCATTATTATCGCCATCTATTTGATAATCAGTATATTCAACCCCTTTCCACCACAGCAGCAGTTTGGCGCGGATACAGTAAGGACAGGTTTGCCAACTGTACACCTCAACCTTAGCCTTGAATTTACCGGGATTTCTGCCGATAATATTATTCAGAAAATCTAGCATTTGATCAACTCCTATTATTTAGCAAAAACTCAGATTAATTATAATTAATATAGTTCATGTTTTTAACTTCGGCACGCAGTCGCGAAATTAATTTTTGCTCCTTATATATTGATGTATAATAGTGCAGCATAAAAACCATATTGATTCCAAAAAACAAAGAAGTTAAAATGGTTCTAATAGCCGCCGCTAAACTCAACTCAGCAACCACCGTAAATAGAGCAAATACAATAGAACATAGACCAAAACCAGCCGCAAATGCACTGATGGTTAAAAATCGAACTTTGAGCATCATAAGTTCAAAGAATGAGAAGTTAATTTATGCTTACCAATGGTTATAACCCCAAACAACATAAGTAGGTGCTTGATCTGGATTTACACAGATTATTGCTGATTTAGTCCCCAAAGTCAAAGAATTATCCACACTCAGACCTGGGGAAGATTTAGGGAGCAGGGAACAGTTGCCCAAAGCAGGGGGTTAAACCCCACGCGATCAAAAACCCTACACCCTATTACTTCCCGGTTTTCCGACCCCAGACTCAAGCCTCCGAGACAGCAACTTATTTATTAAGTTCTCTACGCAACTCTTCAAGTTCGTTGTCAATCTCCGGATTAGAAGTCGAACTATCAGTAGGCGCAGAAGGTGATAATTGAGGCTGATTAGCAGGAGCGCCAGCCAGTTGAGCCTTCATAGCCGCCAACTCATCATCAATATCACTTGCCGCTTTCAGCTCGTCGATTTTGTCTTCCAAGCCACTATTTATCAACTCAGCCGCCGCAGTAGACCGAGCTTCCATTTCCAGGACTTTTTCCTCCATGCGTTCAAAAACGGAGGTAGCACTACTGGTATTAATACCACCAAGGACATTATTGAGCTGTTCATTAGCCTTAGCCGCCTGAGCTCTAGCCTTGAACATATTTTTCTTAGTCTTGGCTTCGGAAATTTTACTCTCTAAGCTAACCAAGTTCCGCTTGAGAGTCTCTACCTGTTCAGTTTGCTGCCTGAGACTAATTTCCAGGGTATTAGCGGTTTCGAGATAGCCCTTTTTGCGCTGGAGGGCCTCCCGCGCCAAGTTTTCATCGCCCTTTTGTAGAGCTAGTTGCGCGCGAGACTGCCATTGGTTAGCTTGGGACTGGGCTTGATTATACTGTTGTTGAGAACGTTTTTGCTGGGCGATGGTCTGAGCGACGGCTTGGCGCAACTGGATCAGATCCTCTTGCATTTCAATAACAGCTTGTTCAAGTATCTTTTCCGGGTCTTCTGCCTTATTCACCAAGTCATTCAAGTTGGCCCTTACAACTCGGCCGATACGGTCAAATAATCCCATGACGCTGTTTTTCCTTAAATGGTGTATAATTGACTTAGAATAATCAGTCTGGTTAAAGTCAGCTAGTTTAAGGGTATAGGCTAAGACCTTCCCTGACTAGAACCGATAGCTATAGTTTAACTTGTTAATCGAAAGTGTTTTAGGATCGCTGTTCAATCACATCAAATAAACCCTCATCGAGATCGTAGAATGAGAAGTTAATTTATGCTTACCAATGGTTATAACCCCAAACAACATAAGTAGGTGCTTGATTCGGATTCAACAAGATTATTGCTGATTTAGTCCCCAAAGTCAAAGAATTATCCACACTCAGACCTGGGGAAGATTTAGGGAGCAGGGAACAGTTGCCCAAAGCAGGGCGCTACACCCCACGCCCCAAAAAACCCTACACCCTACTACTTCCCGGTTTTCCGACCCCAGACTGAAGCCTCCGAGACAGCAACTTATTTATTAAGTTCTCTACGCAACTCCTCAAGTTCGTTGTCAATCTCCGGATTAGAAGCCGAACTATCAGTAGGCTCAGAAGGTGATAATTGAGGCTGATTAGCAGGAGCGCCAGCCAGTTGAGCCTTCATAGCCGCCAACTCATCATCAATATCACTTCCCGCTTCCAGGGCGCAGAATTTTTCTTCCAAGCCACTACTAGTCAACTCAGCCGTCGCTTGAGACTTGGCTTCCATAATCATGACTTTTTCCTCCATGCGTTCAAAAACGGAGGTAGCACTACTGGTATTAAGACCACCAAGGAGATTATTGAGCTGTTCATTAGCCTTAGCCGCCTGAGCTCTAGCCTTGAGCATATTTTTCTTAGTCTTGGCTTCGGAAATTTTACTCTCTAAGCTAACCAAGTTCCGCTTGAGAGTCTCTACCTGTTCAGTTTGCTGCCTGAGACTCATTTCCAGGGTATTAGCGGTTTCGACATAGCCCTTTTTGCGCTGGAGGGCCTCCCGCGCCAAGTTTTCATCGCCCTTTTGTAGAGCTAGTTGCGCGCGAGACTGCCATTGGTTAGCTTGGGACTGGGCTTGATTATACTGTTGTTGAGAACGTTTTTGCTGGGCGATGGTCTGAGCGACGGCTTGGCGCAACTGGATCAGGTCTTCTTGCATTTCAATAATAGCTTGTTCAAGTATCTTTTCCGGGTCTTCTGCCTTATTCACCAAGTCATTCAAGTTGGCCCTTACAACTCGGCCGATACGGTCAAATAATCCCATGGCGCTGTTTTTCCTTAAATGGTGTATAATTGACTGAGAATAATCAGTCTGGTTAAAGTCAGCTAGTTTAAGGGTATAGGCTAAGACCTTCCCTCACTAGAACCGATAGCTATAGTTTAACTTGTTAATCCAAAGTGTTTTAGGATCGCTGTTCGATCACATCAAATAAACCCTCATCGAGATCGTAACCTAACATTTGAGCCATAGACTGAAGCCGGGAGCGACTTGGTAATCCCATCTCCTGAAGCCAACGGGTAATCACAAAAATTTTCTGCATCAGGAAAATCTCCAGAGCTTCTGGATTGTATTGTATGCCTTCGCGACCGTGAAACTGGTGGGGAACTAGCATAGCGACATAACGAGCCAACTCTCCCGATCGCCAGTCTAAAACATAAGGTAGCCAGGGATATTGGCTATCAAGACAAATAAACCACAGTCGAACTTCTGGCACCTCAGACAACTCGCGGGGGTCTTGGTCATCTAGGGGATAGTCAATCTCAAAGCTGATTTCTGGTTCGGCACTTCTGAGCTGTGATTCCTGAATCAGTTGCTCAACAACCTTGTCAACAGGTGAGATATCCAGATGATTGATGCAGTGGGAGTCTAGTGTGATTCTAATGGTCATTAAGTTTAACTTGGGCCAAGCTACAATTAGCGGGTTACTTTAATTTTATCATTGCTTGACAAAGGAATCGGTATAGCTGCGGTTAGCCAAAATTGCCTGAGTATTAAGGCTAACATACAGTGCCATTAGGTGGGAAGTTACCAAGGCAACTTAACAATGATGCTCAAAGGGAATTGATCTGTTAACATCAAGTTGCCCTACAATGGTGTTTTTAACTCACCTGGGGTAAAACCAGGGGACAACTCAAGGAACCCACCCACCATGCTTAGGCTGAACCATTAGCACCAAAGGAAGATGAAGTTATGGCAACTCCCCAATTTGAACACTCTAGCCAACCTGCATTAGAAGCAAGTGCATCCAGTGATGTGGTTGTCTCTAGTGATGCGGGAATGATTGCAGAAACAAGTCAACCTATAGTTTACCCGAAAAAGCGAGGCAAAAGGCCGGGTGTCCCCAAGGGTTTTTGGGGATGGCAACTGCTTTGGTTATTTTTCCTATTAGGTTTCGGAACGACGGCAACGGGTGCATTATTATGGCTACTGACTACGCCACCCCCTCCTAATTGTGAAGAAATCTCAGCAATTTCGGCAGCAGGCGATCGCCTACATTGTGCAGACCAAAGTACAAAATCGGGTAAACTAGAGGATATTCAAGCAGCATTTGCCCTAGTTAACGGTTGGCCAGAAGACCACCCCCTGAAAAACCAGGGAAGACACATGATGCGAGAATGGTCTCAGAGGCTGATATTCTTCGCCAATCAAAGACTAGAAGCGGGAGACTTGCAAGGAGCCTTAGATTTGGTGGCGGTGGTTCCGGCTGATAGCCCCGCCTATGAGGAAGTACAGCGAGCCATGGTGGGTTGGCAGAATTATTGGGATGAGGGTTTAAATTTAGCCAGACAAGCGGAAAACGCGATGAAATCCCAGGACTGGAATCAGGCTTTCCGCTATATTCAAGCTGTGGGTAAGCTCAATAATGTACACTGGAACACTAACCGCTTTAATGAACTACTCGATCGCCTTAGCTTAGAAAGGCAAGGAGAACAGCGCCTAAAAGAAGCTGCCAACATAGCCAAGCGTTCTACTCCCGAGAGTTTAGTTGAAGCGATAGAACTGGCTAACAAGGTTGATGAGCAACTGTTTATAGTTTCGTTAGCCAAAAAAGAAATTACCTCCTGGAGTCAGAAACTCTTAGAGTTGGCGGTATCCGCGACTGAGAAACAAGATTTTGATCAGGGGATTAAAATCGCCCGAATGGTTCCCTCGTATTCTCCGGTTCACAGGGAAGCGAAGGATATTATCTTACTAACTGAGCTGCAACAGGTGATTTCTAACCAATCCCTAGGACAGCCTCTGCTACAAATGGCCACGTTAATTGAGGGTCAAGCGGCGCTAGAAAGAATACCAAGCGATCGCCTTCTGTATCAAGAAACTAAGGCCATGGTGGATGATGCCTCCGCCAAAATTCAGGATTTAGTAGGCATACAATTAGCCAGTACCATAGCTAAAGTCAACCATCCCTGGGCTTTACAATTGGCGATAGATCAAGCCCAGATGATTGCCCCAGAGCGTCCCCGTCGCCTTCAGGCTCAAACCTTAGTAGCACATTGGCGCAATGAAGTACAACGGATACAGGATAGACCCTATATCCTCATAGCGAGAGAAGCAGCCAGAACGGAAACCGTCGATGGTTTTAGGACAGCGGTAGCCTATGCTGAAAATGTGGCACTTGGGCGACCTTTACGCATTGAAGCCCAAACTCTAATTGCCGAGTGGACAAAACGGATTCAGATTATTGAAGATCAACCCATTTTTAGCGAAGCATTAGCCCTGGCTCAAGATCATAAATTGAGTGAGGCGGTGAAAAAGGCTTCAGAAATTGGCCGAGGTCGCGCCCTATATAACGACGCTCAGGAGAAAATTGCTGCATGGGTGACAACCATTCAGACGGCGGAAGATCAGCCAATTTTGGATAGCGCCTACTCATTAGCAAGTCGGGGTAGGCTGACAGCAGCTATTAACGAAGCCTCTAAGATTGGTTCTGGTCGCGCTTTATATTTTGAGGCTCGAAATGCGATCGCTCGATGGTCAGCAGAACGCAACGCTATTTGGGCAAGTCAACGAGCAGCAGAGGAATCTTACCGCGCTCCGGCTCGTCAGTCTTACGATAACTCTAGGTCCTACGAGTCAAGTTATTCTGATAACTGGAGTTCAAACGAGCCAAGTTATTCAGATAACTGGAGTTCAAACGAGCCAAGTTACTCTAATAATTGGGATTCTTACTCGTCAGGTTACTCTGATAATTGGGGTTCAAACGAGTCAAGTTATTCTAATAATTGGGATTCTTACTCGTCAGGTTATTCTGATTATGTAGCACCCGCCCCCGCCCCCGCCTATGAACCCGCCCCAGCGCCCGCCTATGAACCAGCCCCAGCGCCGGCTATTTCTGGAGATTACAGCGCTCCCGATTCTAATTTTTTCTTGGAGTAACACAAATCACATTTTGAGAAGATTCCTCAGGTGATTTCTGGTTGTAGGTTGAGGCTCAAAAAAATGGTTCCCGATGGTGGTTGTGCTTGGGTACTGATGCCATCAGGTCAGGTATAAGTCCCTGAAACCAACGACAAAAATACTTTTATTATTTTGCTCGGACTGGATATGAGCCAATCGATTATTCAACTGCTGCTGATTGATGATGATCCTATATTTAGAATGGGAGTCAAATCAATTTGTGAGCCATTTTCTGACCTGGAAGTGATTGCAGAAGCGGTCACTCTGAGAGAGGCTTTAGCAGTGTTAGATAATTGGGTAAAGCCACCAGTCGCGCCTACATCGGGAGTGATTCCTGATACTGTGAAAGTGGCGATTTTGGAGTTGAGGATTAAAGATTTAACTGCCCAAAAAAATCAGGGTACTTTGAATCAGCAACGTTCAGCGATCGCATTTTGTCAGCAAATCCAAGCCTCTTATAAAAATATACCCCTGTTGCTATTTACCTCGGAATCAGATCCTAACTTACTAATCTCTCTCCGGGATTTAGGAGTCCAGGGTTATTGTCCCAAGGGAGTAGGATTAGAAGAACTTTTGATCGCACTGCGACAAGTAGCAGCCGGAGAACGCTATTGGGTCAGTCCTATTTCTGGGGCGGCGCTATCTTCCCAGAGAAACCCACAGCGCGCGCTCACCAGTTGGCAAAAATTTCGCTATGGTTTAGTTAAACCGGGGCTAAGGTCGATTGAACAAGCGCTACAAGAATTAACCAAAGAACTCCAGGAGGCTGAATCTATCCCTAGTGATAAGGTTATGATGCTAAACTTGCTGATTACTAGGGGTCGCTATCGGGAGTTACGCGCCGCCAGGTGGCTGGTGAGTCAGTTAATACCACCATTACCACCCCCTGTTAATAATCCTCCCTCACCCCCAGACCCCCTTAGTCAACCATCATCCCCAGGAACTAACCAACCCCCCAACCCTGGTCAATTAGCAACCACAAACGATTCTAGTTTAGTATTAGCTACTGAGACTTCTACGGTGGATGTACAGTCGCTATTATTTGATGTGACTGTGGCTAAACTGCAATCAGGTTTGGTTAATTATACTGGTATCCCCTTAGAAATAGATATACTTAAACTAACTAAAAAACAAGAGCTGATTTATACAATATTGCGTAAATCTGAGGATTTAATCAATGAATTAAGGCTGTCGGAGATACAGCCAGAACAGCTAGATAGAAAAAGTTATAGCCTGATTATAGATTTGTGGAAAGAAGCGATCGCCGATTTTTTTGGTAAGTATTATTCGCTCAATGTCAGAGATGCTCAAGTGGAAGTAGTACCGGTATTATTGAGGGATGCTCCCCTAGTGGAAAAGGAAATTCTTAATCATATTCCCCTGATTAGGGATTTACTGGCTCATTTGTTATTCGGAGAACCCCTAACCATTGATAATCAAGTTTATGCCCTAGGTAGTTGGGAAGCCACACGACGCGCCGAAGCCTTATTGCAACATTGGGTGATTCAAGTCGCTAATGGGGTAATGCAGCCTTTACTTAATCATTTTGCGGATCTGGAGGAAGTTAAACAAACATTCTATGATCGGCGGCTACTGTCAACTAGGGAAATTGAAAAATTTAGGAATAACTTGTCCTGGCGATATCGCGTGAGACGCTATATGAGTGAACCCCAGGCGATTTTTGAAAGTAGCTATACATTATTCATTTTAGGCGATCGCGGGATTGAAAAACTGACAATCTATGCCTCCCGTCGCCAAGAACTAGAACAACTTTCCGGCATTCAGTTGGCGGTGACATTGGTCTTAGAAGGTCGCGATGCGATCGCCCCTAGGGTGAGAACAGCTATATCCTTTATTGGTAGCACAGCAGTTTATCTATTAACTCAGGTGCTAGGTCGGGGTATAGGCTTGATTGGCCGCGGTATTATTCAAGGTATTGGTTCTTCCATTCAAGATAGCCAGTTTAGGAAAAAATAGTCCTCATAGTCCCGGATTCTTTGGTAGAATGAGTCTAAGGCGGTATTTATTTCCGCGCTTTAACCCGTGTGGGTATCATTCAAGGGTTCGACCTACAGAATTTTGAGATGACACAACTCCCAACTACCCTATCTGAAGCGATCGAACAAGCCAAACAAGCGGCAACTGCTGCTCTCGATGATGGCTACAAATTGATTCAAGTTGAACTGGTATTCCCAGAAATTGAACTTCAAGCTCAGTCGATCGCCTCCCAGTTTATCCCCGCCCTCGAAAAACCCGACACCCTGCTTAAAGTCTTTTTTCCCGATGCAGGGTCGGCAGCTTTGGCTCGTCGAGATTGGGGAGAAACTCCTTTCCGAGTCACCGATATAGGAACCAGTCGTTCCCCCGTAGAAACTCGCCTACAACCCGATGATGGGCAGTTTTTGGTCGTGTCTCCATCTCCTGTAGAAGTTAACCAAGTCGAAAATCTGCATAAATTGGCAGGCGATCGCTCGGTGGTTCTTCTTAATCCCCGTTTAGAAGATGTTGCTATCATAGGCATAGGATACGCGGCTCGCCAACTGCGGGAACGCTTCCTAAACATTATTGAGTCTTGCTACTATCTCAAGCCTCTCGATGGCGCGGCTTTATTTCGCTGCTATCCAGGAACTTGGGAAGTTTGGCTAGAAATTGAGGGGGAATACCAAAAAATTACCGAACAATCAACTAAACCTGTGGGTGATCAGCTAGAACAAATCTTGGCTCGTGCCACCCAGGGAGATGACCCGTCATCTGTTACACCCAACCTACCACCTGCTAAGAAAAAAGGTTTTCTGTCCGAACTGCAAAGTTTTATCAATGCTTTGAGTAGATAAGCCACCTTTCACTCAGGGCAATTCATTGAGACATAAAGAAAGAAAATGTCTAAGCGGCGGATTGTTATTGGTGATATACACGGCCACTATAAAGGAATGATGGCCCTTCTTGACAAGGTGGCTCCCAATAGTGATGATGAGGTCTACTTTCTTGGGGATCTCATTGATCGCGGCCCGAAAAGCGCTCAGGTGGTTGAATTTGTCAAAAATAGCCCCTATAAGTGCTTAATGGGTAACCATGAACAACTCATGTTGGAAGCCCTCCCGGAAGTAGGTAGAAATCAACAGGCTTGGCAGGCTTGGCTTTATAGTGGTGGTCAAACTACTGTGGCCTCCTATCAAGAGGCGGAAATTATCCCTCGCGACCATCTGCATTGGATGCGATCGCTGCCCCTATTTCTCGACCTCGGAGATACTTGGCTGGTTCATGCCGGAGTTAACCCCAGGCGACCAATTGAACAGCAAACTGCTTCCGATTTTTGCTGGATTCGTAAAGAGTTCCATTCTATCCCAAAACCCTATTTTGACAAAAAACAGATTATTATCGGTCACACGATCACTTTTACTTTTGATGGGGTGGAACCAGGAAATCTTGTCCAAGGACAAGGTTGGTTGGGTATAGATACAGGGGTTTATCATGCTAAGAGTGGTTGGCTAACAGCCCTGGAACTTGATACTAATACGGTGTATCAGGTGAATGCACTCTATTCTAAGTTTCGTGTCCTACCCCTAGAAGAAATTGTCACTACCCTCAAGCGACCCTCTATTTTTGATAGGTTGCGTTATGTAAGCCCTCAAGCACATTAATTTACTTCCCTGTTGACGGCGGCGGGATGATTTTTGTTAGCCAAGTCTCGATTCCTCTTTTAGTGGGTTTTCCTGATGCGGTAAATCCCCAAATATCCCGCTTATGTTGGGGACCATAACTAATATGAATGGGGCGATCGCATCCATAAAAATATAAAGAGTCGAAGGGTAAATGATGATCTATAATCCAATCAACCAGTTGGTTACTTTCCAGATTTATGATCATAAAATCACAGGAAGCCCCTAATCGAGAACAGTAATATTTGCCTTTTTGGTTAAGTTCATGGGCTAGATGTTGGTCTAGGTTAGGGGCAACCCTACCGTTTTTGATTCCGGTGTGGTCATCTTTTTTTTCTAGGTATCTTTTCAGGTCCTTAGAACAAAATCCATAGGTTAACTGAAAGCGATCGCGCCCAAATTCATCAATAATTGGGTCGAGAATTGCTTGATTTAAGTCCTTGATCGCCTCGATACTTTCTGGCTGTTGTGGGTAAGGATTAATGCGATCGCTATATTTAGCATAAGTTTTTGTACAAGTACAAAACTCTTCTAAAAACAGATATTTCCCCAGTTTAATATTATCCATAAATCATGCCCCTAAACCTATCCTCCCTTTCCCAGAGAGCAGCTATATTAACCTGAACGCCCCCTAATTATTAATTATTAATTATTAATTATTAATTAAATAGATCGCCTATTTCCCCAGTTTAATATTATCCATAAATCATGCCCCTAAACCTATCCTCCCTTTCCCAGAGAGCAGCTATATTAACCTGAACGCCCCCTAATTATTAATTATTAATTATTAATTATTAATTAAATAGATCGCCTATTTCCCCAGTTTAATATTATCCATAAATCATGCCCCTAAACCTATCCTCCCTTTCCCAGAGAGCAGCTATATTAACCTGAACGCCCCCTAATTATTAATTATTAATTATTAATTATTAATTAAACAGATCGCCTATTTCCCCAGTTTAATATTATCCATAAATCATGCCCCTAAACCTATCCTCCCTTTCCCAGAGAGCAGCTATATTAACCTGAACGCCCCCTAATTATTAATTATTAATTATTAATTATTAATTAAATAGATCGCCTATTTCCCCAGTTTAATATTATCCATAAATCATGCCCCTAAACCTATCCTCCCTTTCCCAGAGGGCAGCTATATTCACCTGAACGCCCCCTAATTATTAATTATTAATTATTAATTATTAATTAAACAGATCGCCTATTTTCCCAGTTTAATATTATCCATAAATTATGCCCCTAAACCTATCCTCCCTTTCCCAGAGAGCAGCTATATTAACCTGAACGCCCCCTAATTATTAATTATTAATTATTAATTATTAATTAAATAGATCGCCTATTTCCCCAGTTTAATATTATCCATAAATCATGCCCCTAAACCTATCCTCCCTTTCCCAGAGAGCAGCTATATTAACCTGAACGCCCCCTAATTATTAATTATTAATTATTAATTATTAATTAAATAGATCGCCTATTTCCCCAGTTTAATATTATCCATAAATCATGCCCCTAAACCTATCCTCCCTTTCCCAGAGGGCAGCTATATTAACCTGAACGCCCCCTAATTATTAATTATTAATTATTAATTATTAATTAAATAGGAGGCTGGTTGATTAATCTTCTGGTTAGCAGAGGTAATTAACAGCCCAACCCCCCTACATTATCTTCCCCATTATCGATTGTGTAAGGCGCGATCTACCGCCTGACAGGCTTGATTAACTTCCGCCTCCGTCACAATTAAAGGAGGTACAAATCGCACAACTTTCGGACCTGCTGGCACTAATAAAACCCCTTGTGCGATCGCCGCATTAACCAGATCAATAGAAGTCAATTCCACATCTGGTTTTAATTCCATCCCATTAATTAAACCCCAACCGCGAACCTCAGCAATTAAATCAGGATACTCAGAAGCGATCGCCTGTAGGCTGTTTCTGAGCTGTTCTCCCCGCTGTTGTACATTGCTAAGAATATTTTCCCTTTCCAGAGTTTGACACACCGCCAAAGCCACACCACAGGCGAACGGATTACCACCAAAGGTACTCGCATGGTTTCCCGGTTCAAACACATCACAGAAAGACTTACACATCAGCGCACCGATAGGAATACCCCCTCCGAGTCCCTTAGCGGAAGTAAAAATATCCGGTTCTATACCCAGATTTTCATATCCCCACCAGCGACCAGTGCGACCCATTCCCACCTGTACCTCATCGAGAATCAGCAAAATTCCCTTTTCATCGCAAATCTGGCGAATTTTTTGGAAGTAGGCCACATCTCCCGGACGCACTCCCCCTTCACCCTGTAGGGCTTCTAAAAGGATAGCCGCCACCCGGCGACCGTTTTGGTCAACTTCTGCGATCGCATTTTCCAAAGCCGGAAGGTCATTATAGGGAGTATAGACAAAACCTGGAACCAGGGGACTAAATCCCTTTTGATATTTAGGTTGTCCAGTCGCCGTAATTGTAGCCAGAGTGCGACCATGAAAACTAGCGTGGGCGGTAATAATTACCGGATCTTCAATATTAAGGCGATCGTGGGCATATTTACGCGCCAGTTTAATCGCCCCCTCGTTGGCTTCTGCGCCAGAGTTACAGAAAAAAACCCGGTCGGCTGCGGAATGCTCAGTTAACCAAGCTGCCAACTCTCCCTGTTCCGGGATATAGTAGAGATTCGAGACATGATGCAGCTTTTGGATTTGCTCGGTTACCGCTTCTATTAACTTGGGGTGCGCGTGTCCGAGGGTACAGGTAGCAATTCCCGCCACAAAATCCAGATATTCTTTCCCCTCTGTATCCCACACCTTACAGCCAGAACCTTTTTCCAGGGCGATAGGAAACCGCCCATAAGTGTTCATAACATTCGCGTTAAAGCGATCGATACTGAACTGTTCAGCCCCCGTTCCTAGACCGTCATCTCTGATTAAAGTTTCTGGACTCACAAATCGCTCCTTCAGTCTTTATAATGCTGATATTGTTAACCATCATATATCAGCCTTTATGGGGGCGCGTCACCGATTCCCCATATCCACTGAAACCCTTTGGGGTTTACCAACCCGCTGATTTTGCTGAACCCTAGCAATGGCTAAACTTGAGTTAAACTATCAAAATCAGTAGTAATGAGTGAGTTTATGCGATCGCGATTCTTTCCAGTTATCTTGGCTTCTGTGATTATCGGCTTCCTCAGTTGGCTGTGGACCCCCCCCGCGTGGGCGATGATTCAGATCGAATTATTTGATATCGGTTATCAAGACTGTCCGGCAGAGTTATCAGAAGGTATGGTTTCTAGTGGTTCTATCCAAGAGGCAGACTGTTTTATTGTTACCGGAAAAGCTAACAATACCTCTGGTAAAACCGTTGTCGATGCCGATATCTTCGGGCGGATCTATGATGCTAACGATAATCGGGTAATGCAAAACCGCACCCGCCTCGGTAGTATTGATGTTGTCCCTCCAGGTATTAGCGATTTTGAAATCCGAATTTCTATAGCCTCTAATCTGGAAAAGCCCTTTAAGTTTAAGCAATTTAAGGCTTCTGGCTTTACGGGTCGTATCGGCCGATAATTACCAGTTATCACGATATGGCAGTTAATTTCATTCTATCGGCTGCCTGAAACTCGGTCAAATTATGAGTAAATATACCCCAGGCGATCGCCAATTGGGTCCATGGTTAGATCGCACAATGAAACAGATATTTAAAGCCCCCGACATCATTAAAGCGGCTAACTATCAAACCTGGCAACATAGTTTTATGCGTCAGCGCCTGGGTTTGGGACTATGGCTGGCTTTGATAGTCTATTTGACCTTTTCCCTATCTCAAATCAAGAATTGGCTATTCTATCCCCAAGATTTTCGCCTAGATTGGTTAATTACTCAGGTATGTGTACAATTGGGGGTATTGGTAGGGTTAGTGTTATTACGAACGGCGATCGGTCGCCAATACCCAGGTTTGATTTTTCTGCTATTATCCTGGATGGTCACACTCAGCCCCCAAATTCGGGCAACATTTTTGGGCATATCTCAACCCGCGATTATTGAGTGGCCCCTCATGTTCTTTTCCCAAGCTACCCTGCTTCCTATCTGCTGGTGGTTACATCTCATTTCTCAATTGGGGGTATTACTTTATTATTTTGGCACTCAAATTATCCTAGATCTTCCAGTCCGGTTACCTGTGGATTGGATGACTCAGGATTTTCTGGTGTTATACTTTTTTTGGATCTGTGTTATTTGCAATTTGTCGGTTTATTTATATGACCGTCTCGCCCATTCTGAGTTTAACTCCCGTAAAGCCTTAGTTACTGCCTACGAACAGGTTAAACAAGAACAGGAAAATTCCGAAAAACTGCTACTTAATATTCTACCATATCCTATCGCCGAACGCCTTAAACAAGACCCTAAAACTATTGCTGATGATTTTACCGATGCGGGGGTGCTTTTTGCTGATATTGTCGGTTTTACCGAGATTTCAACCAGGTTTAGTCCCACGGATTTGGTGCAGTTGCTAAATGGTATTTTTTCCAGATTTGATGGGTTAGCAGAACAACACGGTTTGGAGAAAATTAAGACTATTGGGGATGCTTATATGGTGGTTTCTGGGTTGCCTTTACCTAGAGACAATTATGCGGAAGCGATCGCTGATATGGCTCTGGATATGCAGCGGACTCTCCGGGAGTTCAACCGACAACATCAACAAGGTTTTAAAATCCGTATTGGTATTGCTACCGGTCCCGTTATTGCGGGAGTAATTGGCTTGAAAAAGTTTATTTATGACCTGTGGGGAGATACCGTTAATATTGCTTCCCGAATGGAGTCCCATGGTATCGCTGATGAAATTCAGGTGACAGAAGAAACATATATGGCACTTTGCGATCGCTATATCTTTGAAAAGCGCGGCACAATTCCCATTAAAGGCAAGGGTGAAATGACCACTTATTTGCTCAAAGGAAAACGCGAGTAAACCAGGGGTAAAATTGGCTTTCTTCCCCACTTTGTCGCGATTAATTAAACTTTAATACCTAGTTCTTATAGGCAATAAAATCACCCCGAACCCAACCACGAGCCTTAGACGCTGGAAACTCCACATAATACCACCTATAGCCACCAACTACCCTTTCATTAATCACATCAACATAGTCTCCCGCATAACCATAATGAGCTATAGAATAGTTAGTTCCAGGTCCTGAACGAATGTTAATTTGAGACCCCGGATCCCTCGCAAATAAACGCGCCGGATAAGCCCAAGCCGGAACTACAGCGGCAGCTATCATAACCATAGATAGACCAGCAGACAGCAACAGTTTCTTGGCACTCATTGATTGACTCCAGAATTAATTAGGTCAAATATTCAGCCAGCAATGGTTTAACTAATTAAGCAATTGTTCTAGCTTAGTCCTATTATCATCCACCAATTAACCAGCGTCATCAGTGTAATTGCTTACCTTTGAACAATCCTGGCTTGGTGTTGGGTTTCACCCAACCTACTGTGTTGGGTTTCAACCAACCTACTTTTCTGGGTTTCACCTAACCTACTGTGTTGGGTTTCACCCAACCTACTTTTCTGCGTTTCAACCAAGTTACTCTGTTGGGTTTCACCCAACCTACTTTTCTGGGTTTCAACCAACCTACTCTGTTGGGTTTCACCCAACCTACTTTTCTGCGTTTCAACCAAGTTACTATGGGGGTGAGATTAATACTTGATGTTGCGTTGACATCTAGTTTCACCCCCACCCTCAATTGTATCAGGGTTGTTAAATTACGTCCTTGCGTTTTTGCACGACTAATAACAAGCCAAACATCACCGCAATTAAACCTATCAAAATCCCCCAATATTTGCCGACATTCACATTAAACATGGAACCATAGTCCTGGAAAAAACGCTTAATGGTTCCTTCCGCTTCGCCTAAAGCACCCTCATATTTACCTCGCCATTCTCCATACTCATCCTGCCATTGTTGAATAGCTCTCTGGTACTCATTAACTCGGTCTTGATAGGCTTCTAAATCGGCTTGATATTGATCCATCTCATCCTCATAGTCCAGTTGCGCCTGAAAAGATGGGTTATCAGGTCTAGTAGGTTGTTGGGGAGGGTCGCCAGGAGATTCAGGACGGACGGGTTCTGGCTGGTCAACAGCGGGATTATACTTAGCTAAAATACCGGGAAAACTGCATTGACTAAATAGGCTAGTTCCTAAACAAATACAGTCCTGTTTTTGGGCATCAGTTAAGGCATCGCGTTCATCCTCATCTAACTGCCAACAGGGGTCTTCAGCTACATCTCGACCTACTCCAGTGATAGTAACAAAGGATTCAAACGGCCATTTGGTGAGGGTGAGATGATTAATAATGAGTCCTGGTAATCCCAAGGTGTTAATAGGTAGCATTCCTCCGCCAAAAGTAATTTGAGGAACCAAAAATATAATGGTCAATAAAGGGGCGATATTCTGATTAGGAGAAATAGCGGAAACCAATAATCCCATTACCATTCCTGCCATGGTAGCCAAAACTAAGGTTATGTACAAGGAACCATAAACGGAAAAGTCACCGGGAATCTGAACAGCTATCAGTTTAAACAATAGGAAAATTGCAGCTTGATATAAGGCGAATACTGAAGCTATACAAACCTTGGAAAGAATATAGGGAAGAATTTGTAAACCAATAGTCCTTTCCCGGCGGTAGATATCGGCTTCTTTGACAATATCGCGCATGGTGGCGATACTACCGACCATGACGGCGACTAAGGCGGTAACAAATAGCATGGTAATGACCTGCCCAAAATCGCCTTTGGTATCGTCAAACATATAGCGATTCCACGTAAACCAGTCCAGTATACCGAGAATAGGCGCGATCGCTAACATTAAGATTAAACTAGCTCGATCGCGCCTTAAAATTGACCAATTCCGATTCGATAAAATCAGAAACTGTCGCCAAGCGGAAACCCGTTTAATTGTCGCGCCGGGAACCTGTTGCGATCGCCTATTACCATTAGTTTCAGCCTGAACATTGCTGAGAGTATTTTGGCGTTTAACCACAAACCTTTGGTATTGGGAAGAGTTGAGATAATCCTGCTGCCAATCTTCAGGCGATCGCTCCCTTTCCACCTTATGATAAATTTGATTAAAGCGCTCAACCCCAAAATATTCCTGGGCTTCTTGAGGAGGGCCGAAATAAGCAATCCGACCCCCCGCACCTAAAAAGACTACTAAATCACACAGCATCACATTATCGGTAGCATGGGTAATCAAAATCACCGTCCTACCTTGGTCTGCCAGATTTCGCAGCAGATTCATAATATCAGCTTCTGTACCCGGATCTAAGCCAGAGGTTGCCTCATCCAAAAAGAATAAACTAGGCTTAGTCAACAATTCCACCCCAATAGATACCCGCTTGAGTTGACCGCCACTGAGGGCTTTAATCGGAACATCTTGACGGTGAGATAATCCCAAATCCTGGAGAACCTCATCAACCCGTTTCTGTCTTTCTGCTACAGTGGTATCAGCAGGCATTCGTAATTGGGCTGCATAATCCAAAGCCTGAGTCACAGTTAACTCAGTATGGACAATATCCTTTTGGGGAACATAACCAATTTCGGTGCGGTAGGCGTTATAGTTTTTGTACAAGTCAACCCCATTGACTAATACATGACCCCCCGTAGCTGGACGAAAGCCGTTTAGGGCATCAAGAAGGGTAGATTTACCGCCGCCACTAACCCCAGCCACTACCACAAATTCCCGCGCCTGTATCGATAGGGAAATATCATTGAGTAGGTTAACTTCTTTGGAAACCTGTTTATTTAAGCCTACCGCATCGAGGCGCAGATTACCTTCTTCGTTGACCTGTACTAGGGTCTCATCAATGTTTAAGGTGAACCGACAAGGACCGATGCGAATATTATCTCCCACCGCCAGGGAGCGATCGCCTGTAATTACTTTACCATTGACAAAGGTTCCATTGGTAGAGTTTAGGTCTGTTAACACAAAAGACCCGTTTTTCCGGGCAATTTGGGCATGGTGGCGAGACACGGAGGGATGATTAATGACTGTATGATTACTCCCATCGCGACCAATAGTAATTAGATCTTTTCCCCGTAACTCTAGGGTAAAACTTAGTACCGTGCCACTGCTCTGCCCTATAGTGTTATCAATCACTGTTTTTTCTGATCTGGCTGGGGCGGCGGCTTGGGTTGGGGCTACAGCCAGGGAACTAAAGCAAAAGGTTAGTTTAGTATCGCCTATTTGGATGGTGTCATTATTGGCTAAGGGTTGTGGCGTTTTGGGGGGAATTGTATCTGCGTTTAGCAGTGTGCCAATGGTACTGCCTAAATCCACAATTACATAGCGATCGCCTTCTAGTTTAATCTCGGCGTGATGCCGCGAAACACTCATATCTGTTAATACTACGGTGTTATCGGGGGCGCGACCAATGGAAGCTACCCCATTATCAATGAGTATTTCCGAAACAGATGTGCTGCTGTGAATTTTGAGTTGGGCATTGGTTGATGGTAAACTCATGCAATATCTCCATTAGCTGGGAAACTGACTAGCTGTTGTTGACTACCAGCTAATCTAAACGCATACCTTCCCTCAAACCTTAGCACAATCACAGTTCTCCGGCTCAAGCGCCCGGTCTTCTGGATTAGTAGACTGATACATTTACGCGACATTTATCCGGCTATTGCCTGACAATGCGACGATAGCACTATTACCCGTTAAGGTAACAGAGGCGGTATCCCGCAAAGCTTTTAGAAAGATTCCAAAAGCACCGTTCCAGTCCCTGGGTAGAGTGAACCCGCACTCAGGACATCGGAACACTTTTGAGCCACCTAGCTGGGAATGGACATGACCACAGTGAGTACAGGTTTTGCTGGTGTATTCTTCCGTCACATCTACAACTGTGGTTCCAGTTATTTCCCCTTGATGTCTCAGGGTTAGTTTGAATCTATAATGCGCCCATGTCAGCATGGCGCGGGCAGTCTTAGACCTGATTAGACGCTTCACCTTGGCAACCATATCGGAAGTCTCGAAGGTGGGCAAAAAAATTAGGCTGTAGTTGTGAGTCAAGTAGTGAGCAATTTGTTTGTGGGCTTCATCCACTAAATTCCGGATTTTAGTTCTCATTCGTTGAGCCGCTTGCCTCATCCGTCGCCTTCTTGAACGACAGGGTTCCTTGGCGATTCGGCTCATCAAATCATCCAAATGTTGACATAGCCTAGTAATGCGTCCTATATCCCCGGAGCCAAATTCCAGAAACCGAGAGCCATCAAACCCAGTTATGAAAGTTCGCACACCCGGGTCTAATGCAATTACGCCATTCGCTTCAGTTGGGGTAACGGCAACTGGTTCAGGGAAAATCGCCAACCATCGACCTTTGGTAAACACCAACTGAGTCCCTTGCCCGCAAGTTTTAGGGATGGGTTCGGAAACCATGAAAGTTAATCCTTTCGTGAGTCTTGGATACCAACTCCCTGAAGAGAAATTAGTATTATTGAACTTAATCCCTTGAGAGCTGTCACGACAACTTCTAAACCTGGCATCAGGACTGGCTGAAAAGGCGAGATAGGCATCAAAGATGGCATTTTGCCGAATGTGGCAGGGTGTTTCTTTGACCCATTCGGGTAAGTCACTCTGCATCACTTTATTGCGTAACTTTAACTTGCTTAGTCGTTTACCACTCCGGGATAATGCAATTGCTTGGTTGTAGCAATACCGACAAGCAGCCAGCCATTTACGCCAGACTTGATTTAGCTCCGGGCTGGGGTAAATCCGGATCTTCTTTGACCTGAGTTTTGTATTTACTCCGTCCGTATAATCTGGAGCTAAAGCAGTGGAGGAGGGCGAGGATGTCCTCAACCATTTCTGGTTCTGGACTGAGACTTGTCTCGTTGAGAACCATGAGTGAGCAACTGTTTTGCTCACAGAGCCATCGAAACAAGTCAAATCCCCATATTGCCAATCAGTCTTTGTGGGCAACGACAACCATGCCGACATCTCCTGACAAATGATGTCCCAGTAAGGCCAGCATTTTCTTTCCCTTGAAGTTGAGCCCGCCTCCGATTTCTGAGACGACTTCTGCTTCGGGGTAGAGGTTGGACAGTGCGGCCACCTGTCGGTTGAGGTCTGACTGCTGGGCGCGGCTACTAACTCTGGCATAGATAACGACTTTGCGTTTGTCACTGCCTGATTTGGCAGTATATCACTCAACGTTGTATCGTCGTTGCCCAGCGGGGGTTCTGATGGTGTCGATTGAGCCATTGTCGTCCCATCTGCGGAGTGTTCTTTCATGGACTCCAAGGATTTGGGCGGCTTCCTTGGGTTTGACATATCTGGCAATAGGTTTATCCTCAACTCTTCTCGCTTATTAGACCCTATTGCCCTAAAATATTAACCTAATTTGAGATTAAATCATGCTCCAATGGCGATACCTTGGTCTAACCTGCTCTATAAAACTTAAACAAAACCCGACATAGCCGGATCTTGATGTTTATTTCTGGCTTCGTCCGGGACTGTCGGCAGCACCCCGTCCACAAGTGTAATCGTCGGAACCAGGCGATTTTTCTAAATTTATACTGGCGTTCAAATCTCTATCAATCTTCAGGCCACAGTTCTGACATTCAAAAGTCCGACGGACTAGGGGCATTTTTTGACGATAACCGCAATTAGAACACAGTTGACTGGATGGATAAAATCTATCGGCAATAATCAACTTTGAACCATAACGTTCTGCCTTGTAACCGAGTTGACGACGGAACTCATAAAATGAAGCATCAGCGATAGAACCCGCCAAACCATGATTTTTCAGCATACCTGACACATTCAAATCTTCAATGACTACTTGGCTGTGGTTCTTAGCCAAGAAAGTAGTTATTTTATGAATCGTGTCCCGCCGAATGTTTGCTACTCTTTGATGTAGCTTTTGAACTTTTAAGAGACATTTGGCCCAATTTTTCGAGCCTTTGACTTTGCGACTTAAATGACGTTGTAATCGAGCTAGTTTTTTGGTGGCTGCTTTATAAGCCTTGGGATTAGAGAATTGGGTCCCATCGGAGCAAGTCGCCAAATTGTTAATTCCTAGGTCTACCCCGATTCTCTCTCGGAATTTCGGTGTGATTTCTGGTGTGATTTCTACGAAAAAGCTCATATACCAGTCCCCTGCTTGGCGCGTTAGGGTGACTTTCTTAACCCAACTTTCGGGTAGACCCTCAAATGTAGAAACCCAGCCCACAAAAGGCAGCTTATGGCGAGTTCCTGACAACTTGAATGGTTTGCCGCCATTGTCAAGGGTAAAGCTATCATGGTGGCCTTTCTTCTTAAATTTAGGATAACTGCTTATTCCTTTGAAGAAGCGCTTAAAGGCGTCGCCTAAATTAATGAAGGCATATTGATAAACTCTAGAAGACAATTCGGACATCCAAGGATATTGAGGTTTCACATAATTCGTAAAAACCTTTTTGATGGAGTTGACGTTAGGCTTGAGTCCCTCTTCATAAGCTGACATCCATAAGTGTAATCCCCAATTGAACACAAATCGAGCATACCCCGCGTGTTTGGTCATCAAGGTAGCTTGACAGTCATTGAGTTTTAGTTTTGTCCGGAAAGCTTTGTAAGGGTTATGGTCGAAAGGGAAGTCGCCTTCCCCAACTCCACTTCCAAACCGTACTTGAGACTTTCACCTCATACGGCTCCTAATGTAGATACCCTTTTTGTCACTAGGAACAGGGTTACGAACCCCCGCTTTATGATTCCAACTTTGGGAGCTTGGCATACAACTCGTAGTCTTTAAACTCGCTCTCGTCATATTACTCCTACTTGTCGCAGTCTCCATATCTACACCGTGACTAGTGGGCATATCCTAATCATTACAATTAGGCATTGGCTTTCAGTCACATCCTTTCCCCTCAATGGTATACGCTTACACTTTTCACTACTCCTTGTGAGTAATATTGCTCACTTTTTTGATAAGGAGAACCAATGAGGAGTTTAAACGTTCCGTTTATATGGGCATTCCATCTTTAGACTTGTCCTCTCCACCGGGGTACTTAAAAAGGTCTGTGTAGGTGTTTTATGCAAAACCCTACTTTTCCCCTTGCTCTTTTGAGCGCAGCGTGGCAACCTATTACGCTGCTAAATCATTACGATGGTTCAAGCCAGACATTCGGTTTCCCTAGTCATGGATGGTTGGCAGTGGTCGCATTTGGTAGTAGGTTCTACCTCACGCCTTCCGTTCCCCGCTTCAATCCCAGAATCGTGTATCCTGAAATTGGGGGTGGCTATCGCCTTTACTCTCTACTCCCTGATTTCTCAGTTTGTTTATGACCTTGAGTCCCCTGCCTTGCTCAGATTTCTCCAAGCGTCGGGACATATAAACAGTTATGGGATGGTCAGGATACGAGTCCCTTATATTCCACCAAGGGGTGGAAGTCCCACTAGGAGGCTATTTCGGGCATTGCATCCCTATTTCACTCCTAAACGTCTCGCACGCATGATTGGATTTTACCATGAATCCGACTTGATGAGTATGTCGTCAGGGAAATTTGGCATGGTCTGGGGTTTGACCGTATATTCATTATTGAGTTGCGAATCTTTTGGGGTATTGTACCTTATTGTCCTAAGATGTAAAGCAAATCTTGGATTAAATTCTGGCTCTGTCTAACCTCCCTCAAGGCTAACATCACAAAAAAAGCGATCGCCCTTCGCTCAATTTTACAGCGATCGCTAGGTTTATGAAAAACAACCAGTTACTTCTATTATAATACCAACATCAACACAAGTCAACAATTCTTTCCCATTTAGCTGTAATTAAACTCGGTCTGATGCTCATTGAAACAAATGCCTTTACCAACTGGTTTATTAAATGCTGCTACTGTAAAAATTCAAGACTGAACAAGCTGTAATTAATGTTATAGGGAGGAACGCTATCAAAATTATTTAATCCCCGCGAGGATGATTAAACACCAAGGCTAGACCAATTTAACAGGGGGTTCTGTAAAAATAATGGGAATTTTGATAAAGATTGTGTAAAATGATAGCATCCTAATCTAGGCTCGTAACTGCGACCCGTGGGGACTAAGTTAACCCAGATTAGTGGTCAGGGAATTTGCATCAACGGTTGGGAAACCCATCAGCAACCTCTAGGAACTCTAGTTATGTCTGAACCGCTGATTTCTGCGATCATTTGTACCCATAATCGAGCCAACTACTTAGGGGCGGCGATCGATAGCTTGCTAGACCAGGAATTTGATGAGTTTGAGGTGATAGTGGTAGATAATGCTTCGAGCGATCGCACCCGTGAAATAGTCGAAAGCAAACTCGATCACCCTAAACTCGGTTATGTCTACGAGCCGATCACAGGTCTGTCCGTCGCCCGCAATACCGGAGCCAAAACCGCCCAGGCTCAAATTTTAGCTTACCTAGACGATGATGCCGTCGCTAGTCGCCAATGGCTAAGGGTACTCTACAGAGCGTATCAAGACAACCATAAACTAGCCGTAGCAGGAGGTCGCGTTACCTTAATTTGGCCAGAAGGCATCACCCCACCCCCATGGCTATCCCCCGGTTTAGCCGAAAACTTAGGAGCATATAACCTGGGAGATGATATCCTTTATATCACTAATCCCGGCTTAACCCCCAGAGGACTAAACTACTCTATCCGCCGCACCTTTCTTGACCAAATTGGAGGCTTTGACCCTAATCTAGGTAGAGTGGGAAAACGGCTGCTTTCTAACGAAGAACTGGTGATGACAGAAGAAGCTCTCAACCGAGGCTGGGAGGTGGCTTATATTCCCGATGCTTTGGTGGCTCATAATGTCGCTCCGGAAAGAGTTAAGCGCAGTTGGTTCATGGAGAGAGGCTGGTGGCAGGGAATTAGTGAGTGTTACCGTGAACAACTGTCAGGACGCGCCAACTGGGGACAATTAGGGCGGGGCGGCGAGAATATGGTCAGAGGACTTTACAAATCCCTAAAGTATTTTAACGATCCAGCTACCCGATTTGATAATTTGGTTTATGCTTATGGTCAAATTGGCTATTTAGGAGCGGCGATCGCTGGTTTGTTAAACATCAACAACACAGCCACCAAACCCAAAACATGAGAAATCACCTATCTTAATGGTCTACTTATCAACATTGTGTTATGAGCATTACTGCATCCAAAATTCCCGTTTCCGTGCTAATTCCTGCCAAAAATGAACAGGAAAACCTCCCCGCTTGTCTAGCTAGTGTGGCTGTGGCTGATGAAATTTTGGTGGTCGATTCTCAAAGTAGCGATCGCACTGTGGAAATTTCCGAGAGTCTGGGAGCTAAAGTTGTACAATTCCACTTCAATGGTCAATGGCCGAAAAAGAAAAACTGGTCCTTAGAAAACCTCCCCTTTCGTAATGAATGGGTGCTAATTGTGGACTGTGACGAACGCATCACCCCCGAATCTTGGCAAGAAATTGCCCAAAAAATCCAAGACCCGGAATATTCTGGCTATTACATTAATCGTCGGGTATTCTTCCTGGGGAAATGGATTCGCCACGGCGGTAAATATCCCGACTGGAACCTGCGTCTATTCAAGCATAAACTAGGTCGCTACGAAAATCTAAACACGGAGAATGTCCGCAATACCGGAGATAACGAAGTACACGAGCACGTAGTTATCTCGGAAGGAAAAGTCGGTTATCTTCAAGAAGATATGCTTCATGAGGATTTCCGGGATTTGTTCCACTGGATAGAACGCCATAACCGTTATTCTAACTGGGAAGCACGGGTTTACTACAATATCCTCACGGGTCAGGACGATAGTAAAACCATTGGGGCTGATTTATTTGGAGATGCAGTCCAGCGGAAACGCTTTTTAAAAACTATTTGGGTCCGACTGCCCTTTAAGCCTCTGTTGCGATTTATCCTATTCTATATTATCCAACTGGGTTTTTTGGATGGTCGCGCTGGCTATATTTATGGCCGACTATTGAGCCAATATGAATATCAAATTGGGGTGAAACTGTACGAATTGCGTCAATTTGGTGGTCAGTTGAATGTGGCTAAAACCACCACAAACACGGTCACGCCTCAGTCTGTACCTCAAACAGTGGAAAAATGACGAAAACCGACACATCGACAGAAGCCTGGGTTGATCTGCGAAAGTATGATCAATCTGGGTTTGACCGGGGGAAGCCAGGATGGTTTATTTTGCTGTGGTGGCTGGTTCAGGCGATCGCCTTTCCCCTCACTCCTCACCCGTTTAATAACATTCGCTGTGGGATTTTGCGACTGTTTGGGGCCAAAATTGGTCAAGGGGTAATTATTCGACCTACCGCTAGGTTTACTTACCCCTGGAAAGTGGCGATCGGTGATTATAGTTGGATTGGTGATGATGTGGTACTTTATAGCCTAGACCGTATCGAAATCGGTGAGCATTGCGTGATTTCTCAAAAGTCCTATTTGTGTACCGGAAGCCACGATATCCATGACCCCGCTTTTGGTCTACAAACCGCCTCAATCGCGATCGCCCCTGGGGTGTGGGTGGCTACAGATTGCTTTATCGGACCGGGTGTGGCGATCGGTGCTAATACAGTTGTCGGCGCTAGATCCAGCGTCTTCAGTGACCTACCAGCAGCCCAAATTTGCTTAGGAACCCCCTGTCGTCCCCATTCCCCCCGAAATCTCATAATTAACAATTAATAATTAATAATTAATAATTAATAATTATGGGGGCGGGTTCTGTTAGTTGATCGCCTTCCCACCCCACCATATTAATAAACCCGATCCAACTCGGGGCTGCTGTTATTCATTCATAGTCTTATAGGTCGATACTGCGGAAGGTGAACTGCGGTTGAGGTAGCGGAAAATCCAATACTTAAATACCGCATCTAATATAACCGGAAAAGTTGCAATAAAGAGAAAGTTAAAATCTCGACTTTCTGCTACTCCTAAATTTCTAGCCACACTTTCCATAATTACCTCCCATAATAATTAATAATTAATAATTATGGGGGCGGGTTCTGTTAGTTGATCGCCTTCCCACCCCACCATATTAATAAACCCGATCCAACTCGGGGCTGCTGTTATTCATTCATAGTCTTATAGGTCGATACTGCGGAAGGTGAACTGCGGTTGAGGTAGCGGAAAATCCAATACTTAAATACCGCATCTAATATAACCGGAAAAGTTGCAATAAAGAGAAAGTTAAAATCTCGACTTTCTGCTACTCCTAAATTTCTAGCCACACTTTCCATAATTACCTCCCATAATAATTAATAATTAATAATTATGGGGGCGGGTTCTGTTAGTTGATCGCCTTCCCACCCCACCATATTAATAAACCCGATCCAACTCGGGGCTGCTGTTATTCATTCATAGTCTTATAGGTCGATACTGCGGAAGGTGAACTGCGGTTGAGGTAGCGGAAAATCCAATACTTAAATACCGCATCTAATATAACCGGAAAAGTTGCAATAAAGAGAAAGTTAAAATCTCGACTTTCTGCTACTCCTAAATTTCTAGCCACACTTTCCATAATTACCTCCCATAATAATTAATAATTAATAATTATGGGGGCGGGTTCTGTTAGTTGATCGCCTTCCCACCCCACCATATTAATAAACCCGATCCAACTCGGGGCTGCTGTTATTCATTCATAGTCTTATAGGTCGATACTGCGGAAGGTGAACTGCGGTTGAGGTAGCGGAAAATCCAATACTTAAATACCGCATCTAATATAACCGGAAAAGTTGCAATAAAGAGAAAGTTAAAATCTCGACTTTCTGCTACTCCTAAATTTCTAGCCACACTTTCCATAATTACCTCCCATAATAATTAATAATTAATAATTATGGGGGCGGGTTCTGTTAGTTGATCGCCTTCCCACCCCACCATATTAATAAACCCGATCCAACTCGGGGCTGCTGTTATTCATTCATAGTCTTATAGGTCGATACTGCGGAAGGTGAACTGCGGTTGAGGTAGCGGAAAATCCAATACTTAAATACCGCATCTAATATAACCGGAAATGTTGCAATAAACAGAAAGTTAAAATCTCGACTTTCTGCTACTCCTAAATTTCTAGCCACACTTTCCATAATTACCTCCCATAATAATTAATAATTAATAATTATGGGGGCGGGTTCTGTTAGTTGATCGCCTTCCCACCCCACCATATTAATAAACCCGATCCAACTCGGGGCTGCTGTTATTCATTCATAGTCTTATAGGTCGATACTGTGGAAGGTGAACTGCGGTTGAGGTAGCGGAAAATCCAATACTTAAATACCGCATCTAATATAACCGGAAAAGTTGCAATAAAGAGAAAGTTAAAATCTCGACTTTCTGCTACTCCTAAATTTCTAGCCACACTTTCCATAATTACCTCCCATAATAATTAATAATTAATAATTATGGGGGCGGGTTCTGTTAGTTGATCGCCTTCCCACCCCACCATATTAATAAACCCGATCCAACTCGGGGCTGCTGTTATTCATTCATAGTCTTATAGGTCGATACTGCGGAAGGTGAACTGCGGTTGAGGTAGCGGAAAATCCAATACTTAAATACCGCATCTAATATAACCGGAAAAGTTGCAATAAAGAGAAAGTTAAAATCTCGACTTTCTGCTACTCCTAAATTTCTAGCCACACTTTCCATAATTACCTCCCATAATAATTAATAATTAATAATTATGGGGGCGGGTTCTGTTAGTTGATCGCCTTCCCACCCCACCATATTAATAAACCCGATCCAACTCGGGGCTGCTGTTATTCATTCATAGTCTTATAGGTCGATACTGCGGAAGGTGAACTGCGGTTGAGGTAGCGGAAAATCCAATACTTAAATACCGCATCTAATATAACCGGAAAAGTTGCAATAAAGAGAAAGTTAAAATCTCGACTTTCTGCTACTCCTAAATTTCTAGCCACACTTTCCATAATTACCTCCCATAATAATTAATAATTAATAATTATGGGGGCGGGTTCTGTTAGTTGATCGCCTTCCCACCCCACCATATTAATAAACCCGATCCAACTCGGGTCTGCTGTTATTCATTCATAGTCTTATAGGTCGATACTGCGGAAGGTGAACTGCGGTTGAGGTAGCGGAAAATCCAATACTTAAATACCGCATCTAATATAACCGGAAAAGTTGCAATAAAGAGAAAGTTAAAATCTCGACTTTCTGCTACTCCTAAATTTCTAGCCACACTTTCCATAATTACCTCCCATAATAATTAATAATTAATAATTATGGGGGCGGGTTCTGTTAGTTGATCGCCTTCCCACCCCACCATATTAATAAACCCGATCCAACTCGGGGCTGCTGTTATTCATTCATAGTCTTATAGGTCGATACTGCGGAAGGTGAACTGCGGTTGAGGTAGCGGAAAATCCAATACTTAAATACCGCATCTAATATAACCGGAAATGTTGCAATAAACAGAAAGTTAAAATCTCGACTTTCTGCTACTCCGAAATGTCTAGCCACACTTTCCAGAATTACCTCCCAACCGTGGGGGGAGTGGAAACCTACGAACATATCAGTTAACAAAATAATGATAAATGCCTTGGCGCTATCACTGAGACCATAAATTATATCCCCCATAAATGATTTCAAAACTTGCACTTCTTGCTTGTTGTTAGACAAAATTAACACAAACGTAAACACTGATATAATATCAGCAAAAATGTTTTTAATAGCATTAGAACTTAATGTGCGATATTCCTCGGCAATTTTGATGGCTTTGGCTTGGGTTCTTTCCTCCAACTCTTCCTCGGTTAATTCTGGTATGAAACCCACCATCATCTCAAACTTTAACCTGGCCTCATATCTCTCGATTTCCATCAATGCTTCTTCTTCCATGTCAACATTCATAAATATGGGCGTGTTTTCATTTACCCAAAATCTATCGACCAAGGGACCAACCACAAAGTTTTTCGACAATTGCTGAGTCAGAAGCGGCACTAAAATCAAAATGAGAATAAATCTAATTGCAATAATAGTTTTAACTTTCGATTTCCGATAATCTTTAATGACCTGTTCTTCTGACTCTGGGTTAAGTTCCCGTTTAATGCGAGTCACAGTTCTGAGCAAAGTTCGAGGTAGAAAGCTAGTGCCGGAGTTTTCAGATTGGAGGTTATCTTTAAGATTATTATCCGCTTTGGGGGGAGAAATAGGGATATCTGAACTGAGAATAGACTTAGACTTTTGGGGAAGCGAAACCAGTCCATTTTCTGGATCGTTAGGTATCAGAGAACGGCTTTCTAAGTCCTCAAGTTTTACCAGTGCTTTAGATGTTGATGGTACTTTGCTTGGGGATTTTTTTTGATGATAACGGCTAGTTACAGCATCAATAAATTCTAGTTTTTCACAGACGATCGCAATGGTATCGGCATCTTGATGGCGATCGTAAATATCATCCTGATTCCGCAACTTTCGATTAAGTTCGGCGGGGTCTATTTGTTCGGAAATGGCGAAAATAGAGCGGCTAGTGTTAAATTCTGCCAACCGCATTTGAATGACTTGTAAATACCTATTAACCTCCGATTTAAAATAAGACAAGACTCGATCGCTATACTCATCAGAAGACGACCCGATCGCCTCACCATGAAAATGCTCATTTTCCAGAGAGCGGATTTTGAGAGCCGCATCTAATGCCTGATCTAAAGCTCGATCAGGAGTATCACGAAACCACTGATTAGCGCGATTGAGAAACCGCTTAAACTGAGTCCAATTTGAGGATGTCATAGTGAGTTGCCATAAACACCTATTTGAGGTTAGGCGCGAAAAAATGGTAATGTACGGGGTATATTAGCACTTTTACTGAAATGGCTGTGGTTTGGCAATCACTGTGGATTACCGGAGGCTCACGAACAGGTAAAACTACCCGTTTGGTAGAGCAATTTTGTCTTTGGAGTCAAATGTATCTAGGCGCTATCAAAGCGCCCTATTCAGCCCCATTTAAGCCCAAGCACCCTCTACAAGGCTTGCGTCCCCTAGTTTTAGCTGCTAATGGAACCAATAAACGCCATTTAGTTGATAGGATAACCCAAGCATCTGCTGGACAATATCCATTTTCCGCCATCACCATTATGGGATTTTTTCAGCAGGAAGTGCTTTTGTTCTGGCCCCTGCTAATTGAAGCCCTAGACCTGAGAGCCCAATTTCCCCAGAGGTTGCGTCCTGAACTAGAACAGGAACTTGCCAGCCAACTTTGGAGTCCTGAAATCGATAGCGGAAAATTAACGGACCTTGGGAAAGGACGCGATCGCATTGTCCGTACAACCCTCGATCTATTACAACTAGCAGCACTCAGCGGCACGCCTGTTGAAGATCTGCCTAGTATTTTAGAACGCCATGAGGCTGTTGATGACATTCCTGAGACAACCTATACCTGTATGACCGAGATGCTCCTGCGTTGGCAAAATTGGTGTCAGCAAAAGGGATTACTGACTTATGGGATTATAGCAGATTTATATTGGCCACATTTGTTAAAGCATCCCACCTATCAAAAGCATCTGCTCAATCAGCATCGAGTTATCTTAGCCGATGATGTGGATGAATACCCAGCGATCGCCCGCCATGTATTCGAGTTTTTATTAGAGAATCAAGTGATGGGAGCATTTACTTACAATCCCCAAGGTGCAGTGAGACTAGGTTTAGGGGCAGATCCTAAATATCTAGCACAGTTGCAAGATCGCTGTCAGATAGAACAGCTTTCTCCTGTCGAGGGTTTAGCGAAAACTCTCGGTACTCAGGTGGTGTCATGGATAAATCAAGATTATGGTCACTTTCCCGACTTGAGCAACTCTCAGCAGTCAGTTTTTGCCATAGAAACCACCTCTAGGGCTGAACTATTGCGGCGGACTGCTACAACCATCATAGAAGCCATTAAAAATGATCAAGTACAGCCCCAGGATATTGCTATCATCGCTCCGGGGCTAGATGCGATCGCCCGCTATAGCATTCGGGAAATTTTAACCCATGAAGGTATTGCCCTAGAAGAAATTCAACCACAGCAACCGCTGATAACTTCTTCCGTAGTGCGATCGCTACTTACCCTACTAGCCTTAGTATATCCAGGCTTAGGACGGTTAGTAGATAAAGATGCGATCGCCGAAATGCTGACCATTATCAGTAGCCATATCCCAGAGAGTAAACACAGCAGCACATCAGACCCCGACTCACCCGCGGCCAATTTTCCCATCCAGAATGCGATCGATCCAGTGCGAGCCGGTTTATTAGCTGATCACTGTTTCGCCCTTGATGTGCAAAATCCGAAATTACTGCCAATTAATACCTTTCCACGCTGGGACTGCCTCGGCTACCGTGCAGCCAACACCTATAAATATATTTGTGAGTGGTTAGCCCTACAGCAACAGCAGTATCATCAGAACCTCCTCCCCAGTCCTGTCGCCTTATTAGAGCGAGCCATCCAGGAATTTTTCCTTCCTAGGGCTACAGGTTCATCTTACTTAATTATGGATATGAATCGCCCAGCCTTAAAGGTTTTTGCACAAATCGACCTGTTGCGGGAATTAATGGAAACCGCCATCCACTTTTGGAATATTTATACCAGAGACAAACCCCAGCCATCACCCTTAGAAACCGTCGAAATCACTCGCCAATTTATTGAACTGTTGCGCCGGGGAGTTGTGACCGCCAACCCCTATCCCATGGGAGAAATGGCTGTTAAACCTCATCGTGTCACCCTCGCCACCATTTTCCAATACCGTGTCAATCACCAATCCCATTCCTGGCACTTTTGGCTAGATGTGGCCTCACCCCTCTGGTTCCAAGAGGGAGCCAGTAGCCTTTGGGGTGCGCCTCTGTTTCTCAGAGATATTCAACAGCAGAGACAGCCTTGGACCAGTGAGGATATGATGGCAGCAAACCAACAAAGACTACAAAGGATAGTCTGGGATTTATTAAGTCGGGTTAGCGATCGCCTTTACCTGTGTCATAGTGAATTATCAGTTAACGGTCAAGAACAACTCGGACCTCTTCTACCCCTCGTTAATAGTGTACAATACGCCCCTAGACCTAATCTGTAGGGGCGAAAAATTTTGCGACCCTACATTCCCCAATAGTTGAAACCGTCGATAAACCTCAGATAAAACTGGGTAGTATATATATCAGTTCTGCCAAGAGAGAAGTTAGGAAAACCGCCATATGAATCAAATTAAATTTATGAAATCCCGCTCAATACCCCCCTAAACTCATCAGATAATCTCAATCATACCAAATATTTTTTAATGCTGATTAATTCCCAATTCAGCTATAATTCACCCTGAACCAGTAAATTCTCAGTGTTTGTGCATGACAAATATACTCAATAATACCTCTTGATTTTCCAGAATCAGTCACCGGAAAACCTCAATAATTTATGATTAAAAGTCACAGTTTCTGCGATATTAGTATACGGGCATTGACTGAGCCATCATTAATCTGTTTAAATTGATAGCCATTCATCTTATGGCGATGACTTCAAATCACCCATGTGGCTACCTTCCCCAAATCATGCCCCCAAAAACTTAAATAGCCTAACCGTTAAAATAACCCCTTGTCTATGCCAAAATTCCCAAGTCATCACCAATTAGGAGTCACCTCATGACCAGTTCAACCATTCCCACCGCCCCCGCTCAACTTGCGTTGCGAGTATCTCCTGGAGATCAAATTCTCAGCCTCAACCAAGTTGTCCTCATCTTTCCCGCCGAACCAATACCCAACAGATTTGAAACCTTCCCTGGGTCCATCACCAACATATTACCCGCCTCCAACGGCTTAGGGGATACCCTACTCGGAGAGGGAGGAGTCACACTATTTGTTCCCGATGAGCCAGGCTTTGAAGCTACAATTCAAGGTAGCAGTGAAACCGTAATAGTAGTTAGAGCCGGCGGACAAGACCAAGGATTCCTCACCGTTCTAAATCGAGAACCCGGTAGACTCCAAAGCCGTGCAGACGGCTCCTTTGTCTTTATCCCTGACGATGCAGGAGACCCAGAGCCAGACCCAGGGACTGACCCATCACCAGATCCAGGAACTGACCCAGGAACTGACCCAGAACCAGAACCCAGGGAAAATCAACCCCCCATAGCCAACGATGTTTTTGTCACCACCACCCAGGGACAAGACACCTTTTTTGATGTACTCTTCAACGACACAGACCCAGACGGAGATACCCTCAGCGTTCAAAACTTCAGCAGCACCGCCAACGGAGCCCTAATCTTTAACGGTGCGGGAATCTTCACCTATCGACCCAACCCAGACTTTTTTGGTACTGATGGCTTTAGTTACAATGTCACCGACGGGACAGACTCCGACCTAGCGCAAGTGGTGATCTCAGTTCAACCTACCGACCTTCCCCAAATTATCGAAGGAATAGGTCAAGGAACTACCGGAGATGACTCGATTATCGGCTCATCAGGAGATGATGTCATCAGTGGTTTAGCTGGAAACGATACCATCTTCGGTTTGGCAGGAAACGACCTCCTACAAGGTGGGGAAGGCGATGACCTACTATTCGGCAACCAAGGGAACGATACCCTAGACGGTGGACCGGGTAATGATACCGCCTATGGAGGTCAGGGAGATGACCTGATGATTGGTGGGGATGGTAATGACTTACTATTCGGCAACCTCGGCAACGATACCCTATTGGGGGGACCTGGGGCAGATTCTATGTATGGCGGGGACGGCAACGACTGCATTCGGGGTGGTATTGGGAATGACTTGATTTTTGGCGACAAGGGTAATGATATCCTCTGGGGAGATGACGGCAACGACACGATTTATGGTGGCGAGGGAGATGATTTAATCTTCGGTAATGATGGTGCTGATCTATTATTTGGAGGAGTTGGAAACGATACCATTTTTGGTGGACCAGGAAACGATACTATCATCGGCGGCGAAGGTGATGATCAAATTGCTGGAGAAGTGGGAGATGATTTATTATTTGGAGGTCCCGGAGCCGATACCCTAACAGGTGGTTCCGGTAGTGATACCTTTGCGATCGCCGAAGGTAGTGGAGGCGGTAGCGTAGAAGAAGCTAATGTCATTAATGACTTCACTGGTGGGACTGATAAAATTGGTTTGTTGGGGAACCTCACCTTTGAACAACTCAGCATTACCCAAAGCGAGGAAAACGCCGGGAATGCTATTATCCGTAATGGTAGTGATGGAGAGTTCCTAGCAGTTCTCATTGGGGTTAACAGCAATAACTTAACCGCCTCCGATTTTGTCCCCGTCGTCGGCTTGGACATCGGCATACCCACACCACCCACACCGACACCACCGACACCACCGACACCACCGACACCACCGACACCACCGACACCCACACCGACACCACCGACACCCACACCGACCCCTCCTGTACCTCCACTTCCGCCACCCCCACCCCCTATCAACTTGCCACCTAACGCAGTTGATGACCGGGTGAGACGAGCAGTGAACCAACCAGTGACCTTTGACGTACTCGCCAATGATAGCGACCCAGAAGGGGAACCTATTAGGGTGATTGAATTTACCATGACCACTGGGGGGGACTTAATCCAAAGTCCTGCTGACCCCAGAGGCGGAACATTTACTTATACTCCTAATCCTGGCTTTGTAGAGCCGGAAACCTTTACCTATACCATAACTGATGGTAGTGGTAACACTGCTCAAGCCACTGTATTTATACAGGTTAATCAACCGCCAGAATTAGTAGTTAATCGCGGGATTATCCTACTGCCAACTCAGCAACAAACCATCACAGTTAATAACCTATTTGCCGAAGACCCAGACAATCTTCCGACTGAGGTATTTTATGAGGTATTAAGAGAGCCTCAAGCTGGTATTATGCAGAGATTGGGGACTACTTCCACCGATCGCATCAGAACTGGCGATCGATTCAGCCAAGAAAGCATTAATACTGGTGCTATTATCTATACCTCTGGTAGAGAGTCTGGCGTAGATGATTTAGTATTCCGACTCACAGATAGTGTGGCCACCTTACCCCAGCAAATCTTTAGTATCTCAGTCGTGGATGACTTCATTCAGGGAACTGATGAAGATGACAACATAGAGGGTACCGCCTTGAGTGAGTACATTCAAGGATTTGGTGGTAATGATACCCTCGTGGGTGTTGGCGGTCGAAATATCCTCGATGGAGGTCCGGGAAATGACTCCATAGTGGGGGGAAGTGGTAATGATGTCATTGATGGTGGAGAAGGAAACGATACCCTATTGGGTAACGAAGGTAACGACTCCATCTTTGGTGGACCCGGTAACGATTCCATCATTGGCGGTAGCGGAATTAACAGTCTATTTGGAGAAGGTGGAGACGATACCATTATCGGCGGTGATGATGGTAATTTACTCAGTGGTGGTGTTGGTAATGACTCCCTCACTGGTGGCACAGGTAACGATACCATTTTTGGTGGTGATGGTAATGACACCATAATTACTGAGCGAGGCGATAACCAATTATTTGGAGATGACGGTAACGATTTAATCTTCGGTGGAATTGGTCGAGATCTCATTCAAGGCGGACCAGGCAATGATACCCTAATTGCTGGCTCTGGTAATAACACCATTTTTGGTGGACTGGGTAACGATTCTATCGTTGGCGGCGAGGGAGATGACACCCTGTTTGGTGGTGAAGGTAACGACACCATTGATGGAATTGGCGGTGATAACAGCATCTTTGGCGGCGCTGGGAATGATTCGATTATAGCCGGACCCGGTAATGATACCGTATTTGCTGGACCAGGTAATGATCAGGTCTTTGGTGGTGATGGTAACGACCTCATCTTCGGAGACAGTGGCAATGATACCATCTTTGGTGGCAGTGGAGATGATACCATATCTGGGGGAGCAGGTTCTGACCTACTCACAGGAAATTCCGGTAACAATGTCTTCTACTACCTCAACCCCGGCGAGGGAGTCGATATCATCACTGATTTTAAACAACCAGGAAACGATCGCTTCTTAATTGTATCTGGAGAAAACAATTTTGATGGCTTAGTTCCCACCGTTGGCACCGCCGCCGCACCCCTCCAAAGTGCTATCATTAGCGCTCTAGGCTCCGAAGGTACCGACATTAGCGGACGACAATTAATTATCTTCCAAGACACCTTTGATAATATTCAAGCCGTTAACGCCGCGCTCAAAAATCAAAGGGGTTCAGATGGCGGTTCCGCTTTGTTCCTCTACCGGAATAACCTCACCTATCCAGGTTTCCAAGGTAACTATATTCTCGGTTTTGACCCGGACTTATCTGATGATAGTTTACCCGCCTTTGACCTGGCTATTCTGCAATCAATTGATCCTTCGACCGATAACATTAGTACCATTCTCGGCTCTAATGATTTCATCATCATCTAGCCATAGTTCCTGATTTCCCAAAGCAGGGGAGAACAGTTAAACCCATATCCTCCCCTGTTTCAATATTCCCCCTAATACTTGATCACTATTAAGGAGTTCCATCATGACTGGTGTTAATATCCCTACCACCCTCGCTCTCATCTCTCGCCGAGTTATTCCTGGTAATAGTCTACTAAACACTAATAATATTGAATTAATTTTTCCGGCTGACCCCATTCCTGGTAAATTTCAAACCTTTGGGGGGACTATCGGGGATACCATGACCGGAGCCAATGGGGAACTCTTATTTATTCCTGAACAACCGGTTTTACAAGCTGTTTCGATCGCTACCAGTTCCATTGTTTATCTTGAACAAACTGACTCAGGCTTGCAAAGTCTCACAGGACAAGTCGGAGAAACTTTACCTGGTGGTGGCGGGGAAATTCTCTTTCGACCAGAGGGTTTTGAGTTTCCCGAACCGGAACCCGCACCAACTCCCGCACCAACTCCCGCACCAACTCCCGCACCAACTCCCGCACCCGACCCAGAACCCGCACCCGACCCAGAACCCGCACCCGACCCAGAACCCGCACCCGACCCAGAACCAGAAATCATCACCATACAAGGTTCAGGAGTTGGTACAGAGGGAAACGATACCATTCTGGGTAGTGATTTTAATGATGCGATCGATGGTGTAGGTGGTAATAACATCATTTTCGGTTTAGGGGGAGATGACTTTATCCGAGGGGGTGATGGTGCAGACTCCATTAATGGCAATGACGGTAATGATACCATCTATGGTGGCGACGGAGATGATTGTATCCGGGGTGGTCAGGGTAATGATTTAATTTTTGGTGAAGGTGGGAATGACCTGTTATTCGGTGATAAAGATGCTGATATCCTCTTCGGTGTCTCTGGTAATAACACCATGTATGGAGGTCAAGGTAATGACAGCCTCATAGGGGGTGAAAATGACGACCTGATGTTTGGCGATAAGGGTAGCGATACATTAGTAGCTGGTGGTGGCAATAATACCCTTTATGGTGGCGCTGATAATGATTTCCTGTTTGGTGGGACTGGTAACGATTTACTCTTTGGTGATGATGGTAATGATGAACTCGTTGGTGGTAAGGGGAATGATACTATCTTTGGCGGTCCCGGTGACGACATAATTTTTGGCGGTGATGGTAATGATATATTAAGAGGCGGAAAGGGTAACGATCGCCTCTTTGGAGATGAAGGTAATGATTTACTAGAAGGCGGTCGTGGTGTTGATACCCTCACTGGTGGTGGTGGTAGAAATATATTTGTTGTTGGCTTAGTTGTCAGTGCGTCTGAAGGTGGTGGTAGTGTAATTACAGGTACCACTGGCGGCGCTTCCCCAGAATTAGCAGATTTGATCACCGACTTTCAAGCTGGTGTTGACAAAATTGGATTAACCGGAGGACTCACCTTTGCGGATATTGAAATTCGTCGTGGTGAAGGTGCCAATATCAGAAATACATTGCTCATAGACCGCAATACCGGAGACTTTTTAGCAGTTTTATTAAATGTAGATCCAGCCATGCTGGACGAAACAGATTTTCTCATCGACCCAGACGGACCTTTAGTAGATCCTGAACCTGAACCTGAACCTGAACCCGGACCTGAACCTGAACCCGAACCTGAACCTGAACCTGAACCCGAACCCGAACCCGAACCCGAACCTGAACCCGGACCCGACCCAGAACCCGAACCCGACCCAGAGCCAGAACCTAGTCCGACTCCGACTCCGACTCCTAGTCCTGAACCGACTCCCACTCCTCCTGTTCCCACTCCTCCCCCGGTTCCCACGCCAACCCCGACCCCGACTCCGACTCCGACCCCGACTCCGACTCCGACTCCTTCTGATGGTATTGAAGCCGGAAATGATACCCTTAGTGTGGCACAGAACAGTTCATTAAACGTTAATAATTCCACTCTGTTAGAGAATGATAGTCCGTCAAGACCAGGGGATATTCTCACCATCACAGATCTACCATCAACCACCAGCGAAGGTGGCACAATCGAGCGGACTAATTCATCTTTTATCTATACACCACCCAGGGATTTTGTGGGGGTAGATAGTTTCGTTTATACGGTGCGAGATAGTGCTGGTCAAACTGCTACTGCTACAGTTTTCATTAATGTAGAGTTAGTTAATGAGCCTCCTGTTATTGACCTCAATTCTGCCGCACCTGGGAACGATTTTAGCACCGACTTTACCGAAGGAGATTCTCCTGTCCGTATTGGCGCACTGGGTAGTATTAGCATTAGCGACCCAGATGGTGATGATATAGTTTCAGCCACTGTTACTATTACCAACCCCGCCAATGGAGAGGAAGAAGGTTTATCAATTACCGGGCTTTTATCTCCCAATATTACCGCCGATGCTTATGACCCAAATACGGGGGTTTTACTACTCACTGGAACTGCGCCTCCCGTAGCTTATGAAGATGCCATTTCCCGAATATTTTATAATAACACATCCCTAGCACCAGGGACAAGCGATCGCCTAATTACCGTCATCCTTAGTGATGGCATTGAAGACAGTAATCCCGCCAATTCTATCATTAGGATTACCGCCATTAATAACCCCCCGGAAAATACAGTTCCCGAACCACAAGAAACCGATGGAGAAACCCCCTTAGTATTCAGTGAAGAGAACAACAATTCCATTAGTATTGCCGACCCTGATGCTGGTAGTAGCCCAGTAGAAGTTAGCCTAGTTGCCACCAACGGCATTTTAACAGTCGGCACCAATACAGAAGGGGTGCAAATTAACGGCAGCGACACCGACACCCTAACCCTTACAGGTGTAATAGATTCACTTAACCGCGTCCTAGATGGTTTAACCTTTACCCCCACCGAGGGATTTAATGCCCAAAACGGACAGTTAGAAATTACCACCAACGACCTCGGAAACACCGGAGAAGGCGGTCCTTTAACGGCTACAGATACCATCACCATTGAAACCCTAAACCGACCACCCGTCGCGGAAGATGATCAGGTTGATGCTTTACTAAATACTGCCATAAACATCCCTGGGGAAACTTTACTAGCTAATGATAGCGACCCTGATGGTGATGTTCTGACCATCATAGAAGTGGCTAATGCTAATAACGGTACAGTAGAACTAGACCCAGAAGCCGGTGATGTGTTATTTACCCCGGACTCGGACTTTCTCGGAGAAGCTAGTTTTGAGTACACCATTAGTGATGGACGTTCAGGTACTGACACAGCCACAGTGACGGTGCTGGTAAAATCTCTCCCTACGGCTGTTGATGACGAGAATAACACCCTTGCTAACCAAATTTTGAGTGTTGAGTCATCGGAGGGAGTTCTCGCCAATGACTTCGATTTAGACGGGGATCCGTTAACGGTTGTGGCTTTTGATGGCAGGAGCGCTCAGGGTGCTACAGTACAAGTTAATCCCGATGGTAGTTATACATTCGACCCCAGAAATGCTAATGCTTTATTGGCGTTGCGGGAAGAACAGGAGATAGTTGATACTTTCACGTACACTATCGAGGATATTGATGGTAATCAGGCTACGGCTACCGTCCGCATTACTGTAACTGGAGTTAATGAACCTCCTGTTGCTGTCGATGATAGCAATAGTATCCTGGCGAATACAGTCTTAACTGTAAATGCGGCTCAAGGAGTTTTGGTTAATGATACCGACCCGGAAGGGGGTCTGTTAGAGGTGGTTGGTTTTGACTCTAATAGTTCTCGGGGTGCTACAGTTACCGTTAATTCTAATGGTAGCTACACCTACAACCCAACCGCAGTAGAATCATTTATAGCATTGCGGTCTGGTGCCACCTTAGAAGATACCTTCACCTATACAGTAGCTGATGATATGGGTAGTACAGCCACCGCTACTGTCACCATTACTGTCACCGGGGTTAATGAACCACCCAGTAACAACGTACCAGAAACCCAAGCCACTAATACTGATACACCGCTGGTATTTAGCACAGAAACTGATAATGCTATTACCATTGCTGACCCAGACGCGGGGGATGACCCGTTAGTGGTGACTATAGTGGCGACCAATGGGACAGTTACCCCAGGGGAAAATACCGAAGCGGTGGAAGTTACTGGCGAAAACACGGAAACTCTCACCTTGACTGGTACTCTCTCAGCTATTAACCAAGCCTTAGAAGGGTTAACATTTACCCCATTACCAGAGTTTCTCAACGAAAATGGTAGCTTGGAAATTACGACTAATGACCAAGGTGGTGGAGATCCTGATAATCCTTTAACGGCTACAGATACCATCACCATTGAAACCCTAAACCGACCACCCGTCGCGGAAGATGATCAGGTTGATGCTTTACTAAATACTGCCATAAACATCCCTGGGGAAACTTTACTAGCTAATGATAGCGACCCTGATGGTGATGTTCTGACCATCATAGAAGTGGCTAATGCTAATAACGGTACAGTAGAACTAGACCCAGAAGCCGGTGATGTGTTATTTACCCCGGACTCGGACTTTCTCGGAGAAGCTAGTTTTGAGTACACCATTAGTGATGGACGTTCAGGTACTGACACAGCCACAGTGACGGTGCTGGTAAAATCTCTCCCTACGGCTGTTGATGACGAGAATAACACCCTTGCTAACCAAATTTTGAGTGTTGAGTCATCGGAGGGAGTTCTCGCCAATGACTTCGATTTAGACGGGGATCCGTTAACAGTTGTGGCTTTTGATGGCAGGAGCGCTCAGGGTGCTACAGTACAAGTTAATCCCGATGGTAGTTATACATTCGACCCCAGAAATGCTAATGCTTTATTGGCGTTGCGGGAAGAACAGGAGATAGTTGATACTTTCACGTACACTATCGAGGATATTGATGGTAATCAGGCTACGGCTACCGTCCGCATTACTGTAACTGGAGTTAATGAACCTCCTGTTGCTGTCGATGATAGCAATAGTATCCTGGCGAATACAGTCTTAACTGTAAATGCGCCTAGAGGTGTGCTGAGTAATGATACAGACCCGGAAGGGGGTCCGTTAGAGGTGGTTGATTTTGACTCTAATAGTTCTCGGGGTGCTACAGTTACGGTTAATCCTAATGGTAGCTACACCTTTGACCCAAGGGAGGTAGAATCATTTATAGCATTGCAGGAAGGGGAAACTTTAGAAGATACGTTTACTTACACAGTAGCTGATGATATGGGTCTTACAGCCACGGCTACCGTCACCATTACTGTCACCGGGGTTAATGAACTTCCTGTTGTGGATCTGAGTCCTGATGATTCGGGAACCCTTAATTTTGCCACTACTTTCACCGAAAAAGAGCCACCAGTTTTGATCGCTTCTGGTGATGGTGTTAGGATTACCGACCCTGATAATGATAGCCTAGTGGGCGCTACTGTCAGGATTACTAATCTGTTAGATGGGGATTTTGAGGAATTAGCAGTTAATACGGGTGATACCGATATTACGGCTAATTATAATCAAACTACGGGGGTGTTAACACTCTCTGGGGAAAATTCCCTGAGTGTTTACGAAGAGGTTTTGGCAACGGTAACATATATAAATCGTTCCCTCGATCCAAATACAAGCGATCGCATTATTGAAGTCGTGGTAAATGATGGCAGGGATGATAATAACCCCCTAGCTGTTAGCACTATTTCTGTCGTGGCGGTTAATGACCCCCCTGTAATTGATTTAGATACCACTAACAGTGTCGTCGGCGGTAACAACTTCGCTACTACCTTTGAAAGGGGAGGAGAGCCAGTGGCGATCGCTTCTAATAATGTCAGCATTACCGACCCAGATAATACTACCATCCAATCCGCAACTATTACTCTGACCAATCCCATCAATGGGGAAGATGAGGGTTTATCCGTCATTGGCGGACTTCCGGGGGGTATCACTGCCGAAACCTATAATCCCGAAACGGGGGTTCTTAGCCTCTCTGGTAGTGCCTCTTTAGCCAACTATCAAACAGCTATTTCCCGCGTGTTTTACAACAATACCTTAAATCGTCCTGACACTACAAACCGCATAGTAATAGTGGTTGTGAATGATGGCAGTGATGACAGTAATGAACCTCGGACAACTATTGATATCCTGCTTATAAATCGGCCTCCGGTGGCTGTGGATTATGGTCCAGTTTACACCAACGCTAGAACTCAATTCTCCTTTAACCCCGTTTCTAATGATACCGATCCAGATGAAGATCCGCTTACCTTAGAAAGTATCAGAGGCACGTCTGACTTCGCACTGGTAACTACTAGCGGGAATTTAATCAATTATACTCGACTTACTAATGACACACTAACTGATGAGTTCTCCTATTTCATTAATGATGGACAGGGTGGAACCGCCACCGCTATGATTAGCGTTGAATGGCTACCCCGACCTACTGATGATCCACAAACAGTTACAGGGGGTGAATTTAGCGACTTTTTGACTGGTGGCGCTGGTAATGATACCCTAATTGGTCTAGGGGGTAATGATACCTTATCGGGATTGGGTGGTAATGATAGCCTAGTTGGTGGTTTGGGGAGTGATTGCTTGGTCGGTGGTACTGGTAATAACATTTTTGCCTATGAAACCCCTGATGATGGTGGCGGCACCGCATTTAATGCTGATAGTACAGGTAGTATTGATGAACAAATTGGCACCGGGTTATATGATACGATCGCCGATTTCACAGGTCTGGGAGATGCCGAAGGAGATGCGATCGCTTTATCTAGTGATTTGATTCCCAATACTGACCGCATTCTCCTAACCGTTCAAACTGATATTTCATCTAATGTCTTGAATGGAAATAATCTGTTTGCTTATGATGATGGTAGCCATACTTACATCATTTATGATGGTGATGGTGATAATACTACCGGGGACGACTCCCAGATTTTAGCCAGACTCCAAAATATCACAGGGATAACCGAGTTATCACCCGATGATTTTCTGATTTTTTAGAGAGTCTCACCCGCCTATAACAGGCGGGTATGTCCTGCTTTTGGGGAGGAATATAGCCAACTCCAGAACCCGCCTCTACTCGTGAATATGGTATGATATTACTTCAACCCTAACCTTTTTCGTAGCCAAGTTGCACCCATAAATAATAAGGGAGTGGCGATTAAACCCACACTGATAAAATGTAGGGGAAAGTGGAAGTAAAAATACCATAAAATCAGAACTCCATAGGTCGAGTCTATATGGTCAAACAGATAAGTAATGATATTCGCTTCTTCTCCCGGGGCAATATTTAGCCGACGTTTGATATAAGAGTTGGGCAATTCTGACAGGTTAAATACCAACCCGGTTAGCAACCCAAATTCAACCGCCTTAAAGTCTTGGAAATGGATAGGAAAATCCGGGTTAATTCCCGCCAATGATTCTAGGAATTGAAACCCGAATACACTCACCATAAAAGTGAGGGGTAGACTAATGAGACCCCGCCATTTTTTGTTTTCGCCAAACCATTCTTTTTGCACCGGGAAGTTTAATAATTGAAACGGTGGAGTTTTCCATAAGAATGCTTCTAAAACTCCTGCCACAAATAACCCGCAGGCTATCCACATCAAATTCAGTAAGTCCCAGGTTAGCATTGATAATATATCAGTTCTTGTCATGGCATGAGATTAATAGAGTCAATTTATTATCCATTATAAATTATCCCGCCCCCATACTGTATTATTAATGGGATATCGTCGCTTAATAGGATTCCCTGTAGTAGAGCGATCGCTTTTTGGCTCCCGCATCAAAGGGCTATTTCACATCAACTATCCGGCATCATCAGACCCCAGTCCCAGCCTCAAAAAGTTGCACAAATCGGATATAAAAATTGATGGAGGTGTGATATACTCGTGTCATGGGTTTACTAAAGCCCTGCCTAATCATCTCGTTTTCCCAATCAGAAACCGAGACCAATGACTCCTCCCTGGTTTCGGGGTTATCCTCTGAACCTCCGGGGAATCGAGTCTACCTAATCCCATCTGGTCAGGAAACAATCCAATATATTCTCAATCAAGCTGTGTGTGCAGTTGTTAGCTGAACACAGACGGGCTGCGATTTATTGACTGAATAATCTGGATAATTACGACCAGTTTCCGAGATTCACGTCGTGTCTCTCTCCGAGGCTGTATTTGGCTCAAGTAGTTGAGTTTTTTCCCATGCAGATTGATGGGGGTTTTTTGTGCTGTCAAAAATCCCACACCAACCATTAAACCTGCCAACCTCTTGACTATTATCAGCCAATCCCCAACTTATTCCAGATGATTTTCCTGACTCATAAATAAAGGGGAAACACAGCCATAACTAAGATGATGTCAAATCCCAAAACTTTCACCATTCCGTATTCCCGCCATTTCCGAGAATGGCTAGACCCACAGCAACTCAGCCTAGGACTCACCACCTATCAAACCAACCGCCTCTGTCTCAGAGGACTCCAACCCGACCGCCAAATCTACACCCCATCTCGGAATTTGACCGTCCCATGACAATTCAGGCTACCTCAGACCGCCTCTATGTCCTGGCTGCCACTCACCCCACTGGGCCCGACCCCAGAGGGGAGGGAGTCAGGGTCATAGAACTTCAGACCCACCCCCTCATTCCCCAACAGGAGCAGGCTGGAAAAACAGTTTTTCCCTATACCACTGCATCTTGAGTCCATAGCTGCCCAAGTCTAAAATTCCGAGCCAAAATGTCTTTATCAACCCCAACCCTCCATAAAAATATCATCTATGTGACCGGATTACCCCGGTCTGGTTCAACTCTCACCTGTCAACTGCTGGGAGAACATCCAGCCATTTATAGTCCCGGTCACAGTTCCCCCTTACTCAGTGGGATTAAAACCCTGCAACGCCACCTGAGTGATAACGAGTTTTTGCTCTCCCAACTCGACCATCAATTTGAACCGGTGTATCAACGGCTGTTGAATGCCTATCGGGGATTTATCAACGGTTGGTTTGCCGAAACCGAGAAAAACTGGGTCGTTGATAAAAATCGAGGTTGGCTGAACTCCCTGGATTTAGCCCTACACCTAGACCCCAACTGTCGCCTGGTGGTTTGTGTCAGGGAACTGGGACAAATTTATGGTTCCATTGAACAGCAACACCAGAAGACTCTCCTGCTAGACTTTCCCGATGACTTAGCCAATCTCGCCCCTTACCAACGCTGTGAGCGGCTGTTTGCCCCTCAGGGAGTCGTTGGCGGTCCTCTGGAAGCCATTCAGGGGCTACAGGAGAGAACTCCAGAGCAGCAAGAACGGTTATTTTTCGTCGTTTTCGAGCATTTGATGAGCCAACCCCTGGAAGTCATGGGGGACTTATTCACCTGGTTGAACCTAGAACCCGTGAAGATTGACCCCCAAAACCTAACGGTGCGACCCTCAGAAGCGGACAGTTATTACCGCTTCAAATATCTCCATCAAACCTATCCCCAAATTCAGCCCCCAGGGAAACATCCGATTTCCTCTCGGATGCAAGTGGAACTGCAAACCTCTTATCGCTGGTTTTACGAGTTGTTCTATCCGGGACTCTTACCCACTGTAACAGGAGACTCCTGAGCGTGAAACCCAATTTAGCTCGTCCCCCTAGCCTTTAGCCTGCCTCACCCCACAGAGGGGAGAGGCATCCTAAGCTGGACTCTGTTTTCACCCATCAGTCATTTTTATTTATCTAAACGAGGTCAACATCATGGCAATTTTTCGAGTTACCCAAGCCACAGATAATGGTTTAGGCGATACAGAAGGAACCCTAAGCTGGGCAATCTTTGAGGCGAATAAAAACCCCGCAGCCGCCACAATTGTCCTAGAAACCGATGTGACCATTGAAGGTGTGATGAAGCGGCTGATTAACAGCAACATCACCATTACCGGGAATGACCCGGATACCACGGAAATAGAGACAGCCACCATTAGCGGTGGTGACGAGTTTCGCCCCCTGTTTGTCAAGTCAGGAACGGTCAACCTCAACAACTTGACTCTCACCGAGGGGAAAGCCTTGGGTGGCAGTAGTCGCTTCGGTGGCGGGGGTGCCGGGATGGGGGGTGCGCTGTTCATTTATGATGGAACGGTCACGATTGAGAATGCTCAGTTTACCAACAACACTGCCCAGGGTGGGTCGGCTAATGTCAATACATTGAGCTTTGGCGGTGGCGGGATGTTTGGTAATGCTGGCGGCGCTGGCGGCGGCGGGTTGTTTGGTGATTCTGACAGCAATGATGGCGGCTATGGCGGCGAGGGTGGCTATGGCCGCTTTAGCTTTGGCGGCCGCTTTGGCTTTGGCGGCGGCTTTGGCGGCGATGGCGGCGGCTTTGGCCGCGATGGCGGCGATGGCGGCTTTGGCGGCGGCGGCGGCGGCAGCTTGGGCGGCTATGGCGGCTTTGGCGGCGGCGGCGGCGGCGGCTTTGGCGGCGGCCGCGGCGGCTTTGGCGGCCGCGGCGGCTATGGCGGCGGCGGCGGCGGCGACCGCGGCGATGGCGGCTTTGGCGGCTTTGGCGGCGGCGACGGCTTTGGCGGCTTTGGCGCCGCCGGCGGCGGCGCGGGATTCGGTGGTGCCATTTTCATTCGCAGTGGCAGCCTGAGCATTTTCGATACCAGCTTCAGTGATAACAGCGCCACAGGTGGAAGAGGGGCTAACCGAGGTGAGGGACTCGGCGGTGCTATCTTTGCCATGAAGTCCACCACCAACACGAACGGTAACAACCAAGGAATGCCTAGGGATTTGCCTGTCGTACAACTCGGCAACGTTAGCTTCACCGATAACAGTGCAGCCAACGCCATTGGGACTGCACCCGCAGATGGTGTCGGACCCGACCAAAATAATAATGATATTTTTGGAACAACAACGGCCGGGACTGTCATCACCGAAGTCAGCGTACCACCGAACCAAACCTACGGCATCGGACAGGCACTCGAATTTACCGTCACCTTCTCAGAGGCGGTGACTATCACCGGTGCGGTCTCCTTGCCCATTACTCTAGACACAGGAGGTATGGTGAATGCCACCCTGGTGGGTGATGGGTCATCTTCTACCACCCACACTTTCCGTTACACGGTTAATGAGGGCGATGAGGATACCAATGGCATCGAGGTTGGCACGGCTTTAGTCTTATCCGACGGTGCCAGCATTCAAAATGACGATGGCTTCACGGCCAGCCGAACCTTAAATAATATCGGCGATACCACAGGCATCCTGGTTGATACCACCCCACCGGAGGCACCGACCATTACCACCACGGGTGTCACCAACGGCGTGATTGAAGGAACCGCCGAAGCCCGAAGCACAGTCGAAGTGTTCCTAGACGGTGACTCTATTGGTACAGCTACTGCTGATGGGGATGGGAACTGGACATTTACCCGTGAGAAACTCAGTGCCGGAATTTTGACAGCTACCGCCACCAATAAAGCGGGGAACATCTCTGAGAAATCAGCAGTTGTCAGTCTAACTAGAGAAAGAACCGCACCAATTCTCAGTCAAACCGAGTTTAGCCTAACAGCAATTTTCCAAGGCACTACCGACCACACTGGAGATAACCTAAAGACAATAATTGGTGATAGCATCACTGCAGAGCAACTGCCTAACACCTTAAACTTCAGCCACGCTACCGATATCAACCTGCCCGGTGTTTCCCAGGGTTCGGTAGCCACAGCAGACTTCAATGGCAACGGCCAGATCGACATCCTGCTCACGGGCCAAGATAGTAGCGATAACCGCATCAGCCGAGTCTATCTCAACGATGGCAGTGGCGGATTTACCCCGGCCACCGATATCAACCTGCCCGGTGTTTCCCAGGGTTCGGTAGCCACAGCAGACTTCAATGGCAACGGCCAGATCGACATCCTGCTCACGGGCCAAGATAGTAGCGATAACCGCATCAGCCGAGTCTATCTCAACGATGGCAGTGGCGGATTTACCCCGGCCACCGATATCAACCTGCCCGGTGTTTCCCAGAGTTCGGTAGCCACAGCGGACTTCAATGGCAACGGCCAGATCGACATCCTGCTCACGGGCATTGATAGTAGCGATAACCGCATCAGCCGAGTCTATCTCAACGATGGCAGTGGCGGATTTACCCAGGCCACCGATATCAACCTGACCGGTGTTCGCTTCAGTTCCGCAGCCACAGCGGACTTCAATGGCAACGGCCAGATCGACATCCTGCTCACGGGCCAAGATAGTAGCTTGAACACCATCAGCCGAGTCTATCTCAATGATGGCAGTGGCGGATTTACCCCGACCTTTACCGATATCAACCTGCCCGGTGTTTCCCAGGGTTCGGTAGCCACAGCGGACTTCAATGGCGACGGCCAGATCGACATCCTGCTCACGGGCACAATGAGTTTCTTTGACGGCATCAGCCGAGTCTACCTCAACGATGGCAGTGGCAGATTTACCCAGGCCAGCGATATCAACCTGCCCGGTGTTTTCCAGAGTTCGGTAGCCACAGCGGACTTCAATGGCGACGGCCAGATCGACATCCTGCTCACGGGCGCAATGAATCTCTTTGACGGCATCAGCCGAGTCTACCTCAACGATGGCAGGGGCGGGTTTACCCAGGCCACCGATATCAACCTGCCCGATGTTTCCCAGAGTTCGGTAGCCACAGCGGACTTCAATGGCAACGGCCAGATCGACATCCTGCTCACGGGCCAACATAGTGGCAGAAGCATCAGCCGAATCTATCTCAACGAGACAATAGAACCCTCACCAGGCAAAGCCATTATTGAAGCGGACACCAGCAACGGCACCTGGCAATACAGCACGGACAGTGGCACGACTTGGGTAGACTTCCCAGCAGTTCGTCAAACCAACGCCCTCCTCCTCGACGGTAGCAGCCAAGTCCGGTTTGTCCCCAACTCCGACTACTCCGGAGAAGCCACTTACAGCTTCCGCGCCTGGGACCCATCCGATGAACGCGCCGTCGGTAGCACTGCAAATGTTCGCGACCATGGTGGCACGACTCCCTTTAGTGCCGATACAGCCACGGCCACCATCACTGTAGAACCACTCCCAGAGATTACTGTAGAACCACTGCCGGAAACTGACGTTAAGGGTGTCAGTGGCTCGTTCGATGACCCCACACCGGAACCTGACCCCTCACCTGAGCCAGACCCCACACCGGAACCTGACCCCTCACCGGAACCTGACCCCTCACCGGAACCTGACCCCTCACCCGAGCCGGACCCCACACCGGAACCTGACCCCTCACCCGAGCCGGACCTCCACACCGGAACCTGACCCCTCACCCGAGCCGGACCCCACACCGGAACCTGACCCCTCACCGACTCCCACACCGACTCCCACACCGACTCCCACACCGACTCCCGAACCTATTGCTGAGGACACTGAAGAAACACCGATAACAGTACCCCGTGTTTCTACCTTATACAACCCGGCTAACTTCGTTGCTCCTATCTCCTTCCCTCTGTTGTTATCGCCGGAAATGATGTCTCCAACTCCCGGAATTTTCACCAGTGATGATGGCGTAATTCAGGGAACAGAAGGGGATGATGTGATTGTAGGTACTGAAGAAGATGATACTATCCTCGCCGGTCAAGGGGATGACATGGTTATTGCTAATGGCAATAGTTTGATTTTCGGCGAAATGGGTAACGATACCCTTGTTGGCGGTCCGGGAAATGATACCCTGTTTGGCAACCAAGGAAATGACCTGATTTTTGGTGGCTCTGGCAATGATGAAATCTATGGTGGTCAAGGAAATGACACCATTTCTGGTGGCGGTGGAAATGACCTGATTTTTGGTGATATTGGTGATGATTTCATCGAAGGAAATGAGGGTAATAATACCTTGTTTGGAAACCAGGGTAATGACACTATTTTCGGTGGTTCAGACAATGACCTTATCTATGGCGGTCAAGGAAATGACCTCATCCACGGAGGTTCGGGAAATGATACTCTATTCGGAGACAAAGGAAATGACACCATTTTCGGTGGAGAAGGTGATGACCTGATTTTTGGTGGAGAAGGTGATGATATCCTGATTGGTGCGGAAGGTAATGATACGCTGACAGGTGGAGGAGGTCGGAATGGCTTTGTGATTGCTGCTAACTATGGCACTAATACGATTACTGATTTCACCGTGGGTCAGGATACGATTCTCCTTGATGGTGGATTAACTTTTGAGGAACTGACGATCGCCTCTGTTGGCGGTCAAACTCAGATTCTGTTTGGGTCAGAAGTGTTGGCGGAACTTTTGGGTGTCGATGCTAATACCATTAGCCAAAATAACTTCGACACTTTTGTATACTAACTAGGTATTTGTCTCTGGTTATGGTCTCCCCCTATGTTCCAAGCTACTCGAAGACGTTTAGCGATTTGGTACACTGCTGTAACTGCGGTTTTGTTGTTGTTATTTGCTAGTGGGTTTTATCTGTATGTCCGCAATACGTTAATCGATCGCATTGATGACACTCTCAACCATGTCGTCGAGGTAGTAGAGCGATCGCTTGTCATTGAACCCGCCCTCAGCACCATTTCCCCATCTTCCCAGGGGGTGGGGCTTATCACTGTTAATGTCGAAGCCAGTTTTGGCAATAATGTTGATGCTGCTGCTGATGATGACCATATTGATTTAGAATGGTTCAGCCCCACCGGAGAGTTGTTATGGTCTACCCTCTCTCAACCCCTTGATATTCCCCTCCATACCCACCGCAATGGCGAAACTGTCAGGCTAACCGATCATCATTGGTCTTTGGCTAGTCAACTTTCTGGAAATTCTCACCTCACCTCTCAGGAAGTGGTATTGCGACAGGTCACAGACCGCGTAGAAAGAGGTCGCCAGGTGTTGGGATATTTACGGGTCAGTCATCCCTGGTTTGAGGTCACAAAGCCTATTCGTCAATTATTAACCGATTTGGCTATGGGGGGGGTGATGATTTTAATTTCCGTGGCGGCTATTGGTTGGTTTTTATCCGAATTAGCGATCGAACCTGTGCGAGAATCCTATCAACATCTTAAACAGTTTACGGCTGATGCTTCCCACGAACTCCGTAGCCCGATCGCCACTATTCAAACTAATGTCCAGGTGGCTTTAGCAGAAACTGATGTTAATGCAGATATTCATCAGCAATTACAGGTTATTGAAAGGTTGACCAGACGCTTAGGTCGCTTGGTGGATGATTTGCTATTTTTAGCCCGCACCGATGGTAGAATTGTGGAATCTCAGTTTACTTCTGTTCCCCTCGATGCTTTGCTGATGGAAGTCATGGAGGAACAGTCTGCTAACGCGGAGGCGGCTGATATTAATTTATCACTGAATTTGGTGGATCCTCCTTCCCTGTTGTCGGCGGGTGATACTTTACCCCCAGAAACGGAAACTGATTGGTTTACTATGGAGGGCGATCGCGATCAATTGGTTCGGTTGTTGATTAATTTAGTCAGTAATAGTCTCCGCTATACTCCCAGAGGGGGAGAGGTGTCTTTAACTCTGCAATATCTCCCCAAAAATAAGCGATCGCCGCATCATGGTAACTCCAAAGAATACTACCATTGGCAAGAACAGTTTGAGGGCTTACAGGTGATAGTCAAAGATAATGGTATTGGTATCCCCCCACAAGCTATTCCCCACATTTTCGATCGCTTTTATCGAGTAGATCCAGCCCGCCCCAATTTAGACGCGGAAAAATCTGGGGAAGTTACTCAGATTTCCGACACCCCCCAGACATCAGGTTCCGGGCTAGGTTTGGCGATCGTATCAGCGATCGTTGATCATCATCGAGGTAAAATTGAGGTGGAAAGTGCAATTAATCAGGGAACAACCGTTACTGTTACCTTTCCCCTGCAACAAAGTAATTGATAATTGGCGTGTTTGGTTGGGTGCTATGTTTGGGCGGGTTATGGTCGTCTTCGCCCGCCCAATATGCTAATAGGGGTATTACATTGAGGGAAAATGAGTGCCGATTTTCTGACCGTCTGGCATATAAACTTGTAGGGGAATCTTAGCATTATCGCTAATAGACTCCAAAGCTACAATCAGTGTATTAACATGGTTTCTCGCCTGCGATCGCGGCTGTGGATTTCCCGCCCTATCTCCAGCAATTGCCGAGTTTTTAATTTGCTGAACATACTCAGAAGTTAACCGGACTGTAATCAAATCACGACTAATGCCATAATTGCAGACTTTCGGATTTCCCGCACAAGTGCGACTGAGATCCCCCCGTGCTTTTTCTAACCGCGATTCAATTTGCACCTGAGCCTGTACCCGTTGCCATGCTTCATTATAACCTCGTATTAGGGACTGCATTTCCAGGTGATAGGAACTACTCTGAGGCACATTATTAGCAAAAGAAATCGCACGACCCCAGGAGCGAGATGCTTCATTCCAGGCTTCCCTTTCTTCAAAAATGCGGGCTTGATCAGCATTATTTACCGCTCGGTTATAGGCTTCCAAACCGACCTGTTCAATAGTTTTGCGATCGCGAGCATCTTCCAAGCTGGGCTGATAACGAACCCGTAATAATTGAGCCTCCTGGTAAGCCATAGTACCCGGCGGAATCGCTGCCAGAATATTCATTGCACTTTGCCAGGTATCATAGACTGATTGCCAACTTTGCGCGTGTCTAGCGACCCCCTGACGCGCCCTGGCGACCTGTGCGGTGTTTTTTGCCCTTTCCAGGGTTTGCTGGGCTTCTCGCTCCAATGAGAGCCGCCCACGGACTGTGGCTAAATTGGCACGATATTGAGTTGAGCGGGTTTCAGCAAAGGGATAAATAATGCTCTCTGGGGTGACTTTTTGTAGTTGAGCGATCGCATCTTCCCATAACTGCTGCATTTTCAGCCAATCATCTACAGGGTGGGGGGGATTTTGACTCATTTGCGCCGCCTGTCCAGCCATAGTCAAAGCCGTGACCACAGAACTTAAATTCTGTTGTTCAGACTGATAATCCCTCAATAGCATCCGCGCCTCCAAATGATGAGGAGACCACCAGGGGATATTTTGCAGTAATGCGATCGCTCCTACCAACTCCTGACGAGCCAATCCCGGCGCTCTCGCCGTCGGTACAGTTTCGATAGTATTTTGGGATTGTTGAGCCAAACTCCTCGCCTGGTCAATTTCCCGACATTCCCCAATCACACAGGGACGGGTGAGAGTATACAAACAAGCCAAAGCCACCACCACCCCAACCCCCATTTGAGGAGAGAGCAGAATTTTCCTGAGTAAACCCGGAGATTTCTCAGAGTCACCCTCCGAGCCATCAGTCAGAACCAAATCTTCCAAATCCTGCGGGTCAAAAGGATTTTCAGCATCATCGATCGCAGTATCATACTCCGACTCATGCTCAAAAGGATTGGGTAAATCCGGGGCGACAGATGTATCCGTTGTCGGATAGTTTCTAGTCAATGATGGTTTTTCTTGAAGGGTTGCCTTCATGCTTCACTCCTAACGTAATAATAGGAAAATTGTTAGATTACAGCCTGTTCAGAAATCATCTGATCACATCTCAAAGTCCCTCTCCCCCTCTGGGATCCAGATTTAGGGTGAGGGCAATCTATTAAGCGACTGGTGAACAAGCTGTAGCGAGCCATTAATTTAAGCCTAGTTCCCGCTTGAGCAAATTAATCGACTTGCTACCGATATAATTTTCACAGCAAACCAACTGAGGGGGGCGGATAATCTCCTCACGATTAGCCAGTATGGCATCCTTAACAGCTTTGACACTAGCCTGATCGCAAATCACGACCTTAGCACTGCGAACAATAGCATTAATTTTATAGTCATTTGGCAGTTGAGCAGTCATAACTAATACATCATCCCCCCGCAGACTGTGAATAATCACCTCCGTGGCTCGTAACAACCCCGAACTGAGGCTAATAATTCCCAAATAAGTTCCTTTGGGTAACTGTTGAACCAAAGCAATTTCCTTAGCAAAATCATAAATGTCTACCGGAATGACCCGCACCGACCTCGGACCTGCTACAGCTTCCGCTTGTCCGATAAAATAGCGACTGGTGACCACAGTTCCCGACGGAACCTGTTCTATGGTTTCTGCTAGTTTTTCAATGGGTATGAGTTGGACCGGAATTTTTAGGGCGACTTCTAACTCCTGAGCCATTAACTGACCAATACCAATATCCTGGGTGGGGGCTGTGACTAAGACGCGGGCGCTACAACGTAACCGCCAGTCAATTTCCGCTAAAAATAGTTCGCGGGCTTCATTGAGGCTACAGCCTTGGGATAATAAGTTATCTAAACTCTGTTGAATAATTTGGTTAGCTTGTGGGTAATGCTCCAAAATGGGAGAACTAGCCCGGGAACCGCCTTCATGACCCAAGGCTTTCACATAAATTCCTGACCCGGCTTGGGCTTCTACTAAACCATGGTCTTCCAATTGTCGATAAACTTTACTAATCGTATTGCGGTGTAGTCCTGTCTGCATCGCCAGTTGACGGGTGCTGGGTAAGCGGTGTCCTGGGGGAAACTGGCGAGAAGCTATGGCAAACCGAATTTGGTTAAAAAGTTGATTGGAAGCAGGAATGTCGCTATCGGGTTGAATGTAAAACTGAACCATAACCAATTTCCAGAGGGTCGGTATGAGCAGACTTTAGCCTGCGGTGGGGTTTGACGGTTAGGGGAACTGTCGGGTTTGAGAGATACTTTAAAGTGTAACCAGTAAAGCATGATCAGCCCATGGATGATTTTGGGGCTGGCTTTCCTGTGTTACCGAAAATAACTGAATCATGGAATTATGGCAGATTTAGAAATTCGTACCAATCATGTTACCGTTAAAAATGGCGATCTGAATATCGCGGCTTATCTGGCGCAACCTACCCAGGGGGGACCGTATCCCGGTGTGGTGGTGATCCAAGAAATTTTTGGGGTCAATTCCCATATCCGAGATGTTACCGATCGCATTGCTGGGCTAGGATATGTGGCGATCGCTCCTGCTATTTATCAACGCTTGGCTCCCGGTTTTGAGGTCGGTTACACCGACGCAGATCTGCAATTGGGACGCAAATACAAGGAACAAACTACAGCCCCGGAACTCCTGAGCGATATTCAAGCTACTATTGATTTCCTCAAACAGCAAGATCATGTCAAAAATGCGCCCTTTGGGGCTATTGGCTTCTGTTTTGGTGGTCATGTGACTTATTTGGCTGCTACCCTCCCTGACCTGGGGGCGATCGCTTCCTTCTATGGCGCGGGAATTGTTACCGGAACTCCCGGCGGCGGACCTGCTACCGTTACTCGCACTCCCGAAATTAAAGGGACTCTGTATGGCTTCTTTGGTACCGAAGATCCTTTAATCCCTAATTCTGAGGTTGACCAAATTGAGGCGGAACTGCAAAAATATAAGATTCCCCATCGTATTTTTCGTTATCAAGCCACCCACGGTTTTTTCTGTGATCAGCGAGATAGCTATAATAAAGATGCCGCTGAAGATGCCTGGAAACAAGTTAGGGAACTGTTCGCTCAGGAACTAACCGGATCTTAGGAACTTGGGAAGGCTGGAGGGGTTGGCGATCGCATATCGCTTAACCCTTTCAATTCGGTCTACTAAATGGCTTCTCATCTTAGGATATCTTAGACTTTTGTTCTCAGAGAGCAGCCAAAACTCCGAAATCCAGGGAAAGTGCGAGAACGGGTTAAAGTGTGAATTTGTTTTGGGTTGGTTTATTCTATGACTACAGGAAATCAGTCGTTTTCAATTGATGATTTTGCCAAAGCCCTAGAAGCTCATGATTATGATTTACAAAAAGGGCAAATCGTGACAGGTCGGGTATTTGAGTATGATTCTAATGGTGCATATATTGAAATCAAAGGTGGGAAATCACCCGGATTTTTACCGATGTCCGAAATCTCCTTCACCGCAGGGGATAATCTATCGGAGATTTTACCCCTAGGTGAAGAACAAGAGTTTTTGATTATCCGTGACCAAAACTCCGATGGTCAGGTATTACTGTCTCTGCGAAAATTGCAAGTTGAAAAGGCTTGGGATCATTTGTCGGAAATATCCGAAAATTCCGAAAGTTTACAGGTAGTAGTTACTGGCGTTAATCGCGGCGGCGTGACTGTAGATGCCGATTGTTTGCGCGGATTTATTCCTCGATCGCATCTCCTGGTTCGGGATAATTTAGAGGCTTTGGTCGGTGAAACTATCACCGTCACTGTTCTCGAATTTAATCGCGATCGTGAAAAGCTGGTACTGTCTCAACGTATGGCTTCTCAATCCGTTTCCTTTAGCCAGCTTCAAGTTGGTCAACTCGTAGAGGGAACTGTCGGAAGTATTAAACCTTTTGGTGTGTTTATCGAACTAGAAGGCGTAACTGGGTTGATTCATATTAAGGAAGTTAGCCAAAAATATGTCGGTTCTCTCCCTGATATATTTACCATAGGTCAAACCGTCAAAGCCTTAGTTATTAGCCTAGAAGAGGGTCGCCAGCGCGTGTCTCTTTCTACTCGACTTCTGGAAAATTACCCCGGGGAAATTGTCGATAAATTCCCCGAAGTGATGGATTCTGCCGAAGCACGCGCCGAAAGGGCTCGCAAGTTACTTACAGCTTAAATATCGCCGAAAATCGGGCAGCTTTTTAGTTGCCCGAACCCGTGAATTAACTGATAAAGTGATGGTGATTTATTGATGGTTTATGGACTAGGAATTGATGGGGGTGGCTCGAAAACTGTTTGTCTGTTAATTGACGATCGCTATCAGGTCTTAGGTAGGGGAGAAGCTGGACCCTCGAATTATCAAAGTATCGGTTTGTCCGCCGCCACAATGGCTATTAAAAACGCTATTTCTCAAGCCGTTAGCTATCACCAACCGGGGATTTGTATTGGTAGTTTGGGGTTGGGTTTGGCGGGGGTGGGTCGCCCCGAAGATATCGAAATTGTGCGGGAATTGGTGCGACAAATTCAGTCCAATGAACAACTACAAATTAATTGGAATATTGCACCGGAAAATTTTTTTATTGGCGGCGATAGTCTGATCGCACTCGTGGGAGGGTTGGGTCATGATGTCGGAATTGTCGCTATGGCTGGGACAGGTTCTCAGGTGTTTGGACGTAACCACCACGGGAAAATAAAAAGGGTTGGTGGTTGGGGTTATATTTTGGGTGATGAAGGCGGCGGTTATGATATCGCTGTCCGGGGGTTGCGCGCCGTTATGCGATCGTTTGATGGCCGTTTACCGCCAACTCGCTTGACTCAAGAGTTACTCAATGAACTCGGTTTAAAGTCTCCTGAAAGGCTCATAGAAGCCGTTTATAGGCGTGGTTTAGGGGTGCGAGATATGGCGGCATTATCTACTATTATTGACCGCGTGGCGGCTGAGGGAGACCCCGTAGCAGAAACTATCATAACTGATGTGGCTCAGGAATTGGTTTTGGCTACTCAAGTGGCGATCGCTGATTTATTTAATTCCGGTGATTTTTGCGAAATTGTAACAGTAGGTGGCATTTGGCGCGGCTGGTCAAATTTACGCTCCGAATTTATCACTGGAATTAATGCGATCGCTCCCCAAGCTGAAATAGTATGGCCCCGTCACGAACCTGCATTAGGCGCGGCATTATTGGCTATGAAATTCAAATAACTTAACCTGAACCTTAGATAGATATATAGCCTGTTCAGAAATCATCTGATCACCTCTCAAAGTCCCTCTCCCTGTCTGGGATCCAGGATTTAGGGTGAGGGCAATTTATTAAGCGACTGGTGAACAAGCTGTATATAGCGATCGACATTTGGTATAATAGGAGTAAGCCTATAGGCAAAAAACGCACATCTGCATCTAATCATAGTTACACATTCAACACCCCCCAACTAATTCAACCCATACTCTCTCAAAATATGACCTATAACTGCTGAATAACGATTAAATTAATGACATCCCAAAAACCACATTTAACATTCTTTCAACTCATCAATATGAGTGTCGGATTTTTCGGCATTCAGTTTGGCTGGGGGTTGCAAATGGCAAATATGAGCGCCATTTTTGAACACCTAGGCGCTCAAGCCCACCAAATCCCCATTTTATGGCTGGCTGCACCACTCACCGGGCTATTTGTTCAGCCAATTATCGGTCACATGAGTGACAACACTTGGAACTTTTTAGGACGCAGAAGACCTTACTTTTTAGTCGGTGCTATTCTCAGTGCGATCGCCTTAATTTTCATGCCCAGTTCCTCCAGTCTTTGGATGGCTGCTGGTCTCTTATGGATACTAGATACCTCCGTTAATATCAGCATGGAACCCTTTAGGGCTTTTGTTGGGGATTTACTACCCGAAAACCAGCGAACGCGAGGCTTTGCTATGCAGAGTCTATTCATTGGTTTAGGGGCTGTAGTTGCTTCCATATTCCCCTGGTTTCTCAACCATGTTTTTGACATCTCATCAGTCGGAATAGACGGACAAGCAATTCCCTTAACCGTCAAATTTTCCTTTTATATCGGCGCGGCCGTTTTTTTGGGGACTGTCCTCTGGACTGTCTTAACCACCCAAGAATATCCACCCCAAGATATCCAGAACTTCAACAATCAAAATAAAGGCGGTATTCTCCAAGGCATAAAAGACATTTGGGATGCTTTCCGAGATATGCCAGAAACCATGGTACAATTGTCCTGGGTACAGTGGTTTACCTGGATGGGAATGTATTGTATTTTCCTGTATTTCCCCCCAGCAGTTGCCCGCAATATTTTTGGCGCAGTTGATCAGGATTCCCTATTATATTCTGAGGGGATAGAATGGGCTGGACTTTGTATCGCCGCTTATAATGCCGTCTGTTTCGGGTTCTCCTTTATCTTACCCCAAATAGCAAAATCCACTAATCGCCAAATTGCCCATTCTTTCTGCTTAATATGTGGGGCGGTTGGATTATTCTCTCTGGCGACCATTGATAATCAATACTTCCTATTCCTACCAATGATTGGTATAGGTATTGCTTGGTCTAGTATTCTATCTATGCCTTATGCTATGTTGGTGGGATGTCTACCACCAGACCGGACAGGTATATATATGGGGATTTTCAATTTCTTTATCGTCTTACCACAAATCACCGTCTCTCTCGGGTTTGGTTGGGTGATGCGAAATCTCCTGAATAATGACCGCCTATCTGCTGTGATTATTGGTGGTGTATTTTTCCTAATGGCGGCTGCTTTGACTCAGCGGGTACAACCAGCATCAACTATGCTTGAAAGTCCTAAGCAACCTGTCACCCAAGCTGATATTACTACCTCTACTTAATTGGTGGCTGTTGGTCTCGCAGGTTAATCTCTCTGAGGCTGGGAATCTACTTTACAGATGCCGATATGGTTTAATAGGGTTGGGGGTAGTTTTGTGGCTACCCTACAACCATCGACCATTGATCTGGTTTGGAATTATGAAACTCAAAAAAGCGCTTTTAGTAATTAGTATCTGCTGCTGGGGATTACTTTTTCCGGTGTGGAATTGGGGGATAATTCCCCCCGCTGAGGCTGCCAAAACACCCGTCATTATTACCCCCAGCGAGGAAGTTTCCCAGGGTGTTGATCAGTTTATTCATAAGTTGCCCCGCGACTATTATAACATAAATAAAATCGCCAAGGTTAAAAAACTTTCCCAAAGCGATCGCGCCTTATTTATTGATGTCCGAGAACCCTCCGAATACAGGCAAGGTCATATCCAAGGAGCAATTAATATTCCCCTACGGACCCTCACCGAACGCCTAGACGATATTCCCCATGACCGCCAGGTGGTTATTTACTGCTCCAGTGGCTACCGGACAGGCATTGCCGTAGCTTCCTTACAACTATTAGGCTACAACAATATCAAAGGATTTGCCCCCAGTATTAATGGCTGGAAAGAAGCAGGAGAACCCTTAGAAAAATAGTCCTCAATCCTCTATTTTCTCATCGGAAAACTGCCCCTTCTCCAACTCTCATAACTCATCACTAATCAATAAATTCCTCCGAAAATTGCTCGGGATTTTCCAGAGAATCCTGTAGTTGTTGAAGTATTGAGCCAGAATGCACCTCTGGTTCCGGTTGTGGTTCCGGTTCGCGGACACTTTCCGGGGCTAATTCTGGGTTAAATTCCTGTTGTGGTTGCGGTTGTGGTTGCGGTTGTGGTTCCGGTTCGCGGACACTTTCCGGGGCTAATTCTGGGTTAAATTCCTGTTGTGGTTGCGGTTGTGGTTGCGGTTGTGGTTGCGGTTGTGGTTGCGGTTGTGGTTCCCGGACACTTTCCGGGGCTAATTCTGGGGAAGCAGCCGGAGCCGGAGCCGGAGCCGGAGCCGCAGCGGGAGCCGGAGCCATTGACCGACAATTCTCGCTATCGAAATTAAAAGCATACTGATAAGCAATAGGGCGACCCTGACCCTCAAAGGGAATATTGGCAATAGCTGCCACCGCCGCATCATCCAAAATCCGATAACCCGTTCCCCTTAATAAGCGGGGTCCGGCAATTACGCCACCATCAGAACCAATCATCACACCGACCAAGGCTTGACCGCTGAGATTTTGCTCACAGGCTTCTGCTGGATATAGTGCCGAGATAGTGCGAGGTTGGCTGGTGTCCAAGTCAGGATAATCTGGCAGCATCGACAGCACCCATTCTACATAGGCTCCTCCCCCTTCTAACATGGCATATTGACTATCGGAAACCTCCCCGGTAGGCGTAGGTGGTGCAACCGCATCATCAGAAGAAGGAGAACCAACAGCCTCGGCGCGGCGCTGGTTGTCTGCCTCTAGTCTAGCTAATATTGAACCCCGCCCATCAGGTTGTTGTACTTGGGTTTCCGGGGTGAACTCCTGGGTAGGTTCCCCAGAGCCCCCAGATTCCCTAGGTATTCGGGGAGGTTGATTATAGTTAGGGTCATGTTCAGGAAACCGAGGCCTAGGCGGAGGGGGTGGCAACATGGAAAACTGCTCCTCGAGTAATCGTTGTTCCTCCGGTGACAGATGACTAAATCGAGGATTATTTTGTAGGCGCGACAATTCCTCACTGTTTCGGTCCCATGGAAAACTGGGTTGAGCAGGTGGGGTTTGATAAAACTCAATAGGTGGCGGCGAACTAAATTGAGCAGGCGGCGGGGAGGAAGTCTGAACAGGGGGTAAAAATGTACTATTGCTGGGATTGTTGAATATTTGGGGGGGTCCACTGGGGACGACACCAAAAGGATAATCCCTCGGTTGTGGCAATGTGGAGGGAAAAACGGGAAGTTGTTGGGCTGAGGGAGGAAATGGGGATGGGGTGGGGGCGCTACCCCACATCGCTAAGGACGGAGGTTCAGGAAAGGGGGTAAAGGAAAATTGGGGCGGCGGTGCTGGAAAAACCTGGTCAATTTGACTAGGAGATAGTTCCACCAGTTCTACACTGGGGGGTAATTGCACAGTATTTGGATAAAGACGGATATTTTCCAGGTTGAGAGCAAATACGGCGTGTAAACCAAGGGATGCAAGCACAGCAACCGTGGTGGGTTGACGGACGAGTGAGGGAATGTAGGAAATGGCGGAAGTGGTAGCAGTCATGGTCAAACCTGTTAAATCCAAATCAATATCGGGAGCTGTTGCTGTACTCGATCGCATTTACTGTTTTAGCACGATTAGTTTTAATCGTGGGGACTTAATTAATCCTTAATTATCTGTGGTTTTGTCTAACACAACTGTGGAATATCCAATTAGAATGGAAATGCGATCGCGCATAGAAGCAAGTCGCTCCCGGGTGGTAGCACTATGGCGCGAGGCTTTCAGAAATCTTAGGTCTAATCCCAACAATCGCATCTGCTTATGGGTTTCTGTAATGTAGGACTGAAGTTGTAGCTGGCTGTCACTATCGCATAGCTGCATAATTCGACTCTCAAACACCGTCTGAACCTCGCCAAAGGCTTCAGTCATCTGATTTACATCGGATTGGTCAGAAACCATGGTTTTTTGGAGTTTTTCCAAAGATTGCCTGAATTGTGCGATCGCTTTATGGAACTCCTTTGTTAACATAATGTTAAGAAGTTTGTCTATTATTTAACCATCATAGACAAAAATTGTACCTAACAGCTACCCAGCCTACCCCAGGTTAATCTAGCTTAATCGTGATCCCTATGCAATTAGCATCCAATTGGGTTAATTGTTGTGGTTCGCGGCTATGGGCGATCGCCCTATAGGGGTATACAGGGATATGTGGGGAATATCTGGGGGATAAGTTAGGATATTTCCCAAAGCGTGAAAACATCCCCTATTCAGAGCGATCGCTCCCGGAACCACCAGCTAAAGGCCTGTGTGTGGGAGTATGAATCGCTAACCCAATAGTAGCATCGCCGCCGGGGTTGTGGAAACTCCCGCGGTCAAATCATCGATTATTTTTTCCATTACTGACTGCTGTTAGTCAGGAGAAAGCCCTATTTTACTCTGGGTCCCCAGTCCCACATATTTTGTATCCAAAACTACAAAGTCATCAAGTATCTGTAATTGAATAGGCATAAATACCATGAACATCAAAACTCTATCATCCTCAAACACCTACGAATGCTCAGTTCCCGACTGGCTACAACATTGTTTGGACAACTCCCACAGCCTGGAGTCATCAGATACGCCGTCATTTTCTCCAGACAATGATCTGATCTCGCGCGCTTTCCTATTCGCCTACCAACTACATAAGGGACAATATCGCAAATCAGGGGAACCTTATATTAACCATCCCATTGCTGTAGCAGGTATCCTGAGATTTTTAGGTAGTGATACGGCTATGGTGGCGGCGGGTTTTCTACACGACATCATCGAAGATACTGATGTCACTCCGGAAGAATTAGAAAGCCACTTCGGGCCAGAAGTCCGCCATTTAGTGGAAGGCGTGACCAAACTATCTAAGTTTAACTTTTCTAATACCACAGAACGCCAAGCTGAGAATTTCCGGCGAATGTTTCTGGCTATGGCTCAAGATATTCGAGTGATTGTGGTTAAACTAGCCGATCGCCTCCATAATATGCGAACTCTGGAATTTATGTCAGAATCGAAACAGCGAAGTATTGCTTTAGAAACTCGCGAAATTTTTGCCCCGTTAGCGAACCGTTTGGGGATTGGTCGTCTGAAGTGGGAATTGGAAGATTTAGCCTTTAAATATATAGAACCGGAAGCCTACCGCGAAATTCAAATCCGCGTAGCTGACCGCCGCGCTACTCGGGAAGAAAAACTAGCAGCCTTGGCGGATATTTTACGCGATCGCATGGAAAAATCGGGGATTCGATGTTATGAAGTAACCGGTCGTCCTAAGCACCTTTATGGCATCTATAAAAAGATGCAAGAACGTCACAAACAGTTTCATGAGATTTATGATATTGCCGCCCTGCGTTTAATCGTAGAAACTAATGAGGAATGTTATCGGGCTTTAGCCATAGTTCATGATTCTTATCGCCCCATTCCCGGACGTTTTAAAGATTATATCGGACTGCCAAAACCCAACCGTTATCAGTCTCTACACACGGGAGTTATCGGGAACACTGGTCGCCCGGTAGAAGTGCAAATTCGCACGGTAGAAATGCACCATATAGCGGAATATGGAATTGCTGCCCATTGGAAATATAAGGAAACTGGCGGCTCGGAATTTGGCAAATTAACAGAAACCGATGAGAAGTTTACCTGGTTACGGCAACTACTGGAATGGCAAAGCGATCTGAAAGATGCTCAGGAATATTTAGATACGGTTAAAAATAACCTCTTTGATGAGGATGTTTATGTGTTCACCCCTGATGGTGATGTGATGGCTTTGAGCAATGGTGCCACTACGGTAGATTTTGCCTATCGGGTGCATAGTGAAGTGGGCAATCATTGCAAGGGGGCGAAGGTTAATGAACGGATGGTTCCCCTAGATACGGTGTTAAAAAATGGGGATATTGTCGAGATTTTAACCAATAAAAATAGCCACCCTAGTTTAGACTGGTTGAATTTTGTCAGAACTAGCACGGCTAAAAATCGTATCCGTCAATGGTATAAGCGATCGCATCGTGATGAAAATATCGCCAGAGGTCGGGAACTTTTAGAGAAAGAAATGGGTCGGAATGGTTTGGAATCTCTACTGAAATCCGCCCCGATGCAAACAGTGGTTCATCGCTGCAATTATCACAGTGTTGATGATTTATTAGCTGCTTTGGGTTATGGGGAAATTACCCTGAAACAGGTGGTGCATCGACTCCAGGATGTCGTGAAAGCTAATAGTCCGGTTCCAGAAGTTTCGATGGAACAGGCGGCTAATAACCTACAAATGCAGAATTTAGCCCCTCGAAATACATTACATGGGTCTGTACCTACTTCTACATCTTCTAGCAAGTCTCCCATAGCCGGGGTAGAGGGGTTAATGTACCATATCGCGGGATGCTGTAATCCGATTCCTGGAGAGCCAATTATTGGGACTGTGACCCGGACTCGTGGCATTTCCATTCACCGCCAAGGCTGCCATAATGTTAGCAAGGTTAGTGGCGATCGCCTAGTTCCAGTTAGTTGGAATCCTACCCCCATTGACCAAGGACGACCCAAAACTTATCCGGTGAAAATTCAGATTGAGGTATTAGACCGGGTGGGGGTACTCAATGATATTTTATCTCGACTCAAAGACAACAATATCAACGTTTGTAGCGCTCAGGTTAAGACGTTTCGCGACGCTCCGGCTTTAATTGAGTTGGGTATCGAAATATGCGATCGCAATCAATTTGAGCAGACCTGTCTACAAATTAAAAATATCAGTGATGTTCTCAACTTGCGTCGCATGAACCGAGGCGATCAAAGCTAGGCTAAATTCGCCAATCCACAGAGAGGCGGCTTCCCACATTTGGGCGACTTCTGGGCGCCCAGCCGCCTCCTTGGGAAAAGGCTGTAGCTGCATCAACTAACCACAGCCCCTAGGTGATTAACTGGATCGGGATTATCGGGTGGGGCGGGTTTATTCACCAAATCGGGGTGGGGCGGGTTTATCAAAATCCGGGTTGTGAATTGGAATTCCCGGCGGAACCCGCCCCTACGTCGGTTGGGGCGGGTTTATTCACCAAATCGGGGTGGGGCGGGTTTATTCACCAAATCGGGGTGGGGCGGGTTTATCAAAATCCGGGTTGTGAATTGGAATTCCCGGCGGAACCCGCCCCTACGTTGGGTGGGGCGGGTTTATTCACCAAATCCTGGTGGGGCGGGTTTATTCACCAAATCGGGGTGGGGCGGGTTTATCAAAATCCGGGTTGTGAATTGGAATTCCCGGCGGAACCCGCCCCTACGTTGGGTGGGGCGGGTTTATTCACCAAATCCTGGTGGGGCGGGTTTATTCACCAAATCGGGGTGGGGCGGGTTTATCAAAATCCGGGTTGTGAATTGGAATTCCCGGCGGAACCCGCCCCTACGTTGGGTGGGGCGGGTTTATCAAAATCCGGGTTGTGAATTGGAATTCCCGGCGGAACCCGCCCCTACGTTGGGTGGGGCGGGTTTATTCACCAAATCCTGGTGGGGCGGGTTTATTCACCAAATCGGGGTGGGGCGGGTTTTCAAAATCCGGGTTGTGAAACCCCCAAACATAAATCAAAAATTCCCGGCGGGAACCCGCCCCTACGTTGGGTGGGGCGGGTTTATCAAAATCCGGGTTGTGAATTGGAATTCCCGGCGGAACCCGCCCCTACGTTGGGTGGGGCGGGTTTATTCACCAAATCGGGGTGGGGCGGGTTTATTCACCAAATCGGGGTGGGGCGGGTTTATCAAAATCCGGGTTGTGAATTGGAATTCCCGGCGGAACCCGCCCCTACGTTGGGTGGGGCGGGTTTATTCACCAAATCGGGGTGGGGCGGGTTTATTCACCAAATCGGGGTGGGGCGGGTTTATCAAAATCCGGGTTGTGAATTGGAATTCCCGGCGGAACCTGCCCCTACGTCGTGGCTTTGTTCAAAAGTTGGATGTTGGAGAAGGTAAAGCGATCGCTCCGATCGCTTTCTGGGTTGTGGATAATCCGCTGATTGAGGATTTGATACTTACCCACTTGGGTATAGGAATCTTCAAAATCGCTTTTTTCCCCCTTCTGTTCCCCCGTTTTGGGGTCATGATAAACCGAATCATAACGGTGGGAAAGATAACCCTCCGGCGTTTGGTGGCTGCTGTGGGTGTAGATGGTCACTACCACCCCGTGAATGTGACGATGCACCATGCAGACCTCATTATTGCGGAGTTGGTAGCGATCGCCTTCTCCTTTCCCGCCGATAATGATTTCCACCGCCCCGGTTTCGTCGGTTTCGCCATAGCTAAACGTATTTTCTCCATGTACCGATTCAAAATCCCGACGTACCCGGTGGATCGCCGTTTCCCAAAGTTGTCCATGGATAGCCTTTTGCGCCGCCTCGTCAGCAACATCTAACACTTCCGCCTTCATGTCCGCCCCTACCTTCGCGCGACCATGAATCACCTTGCCATCATGTTCGTAGGTGATATCAGCAGTATAGCCTGGGAAATCGGCATCCCAGGTGTAGCGATTTTCATAAGCCGCCCGGAAAAGTTCGCGTGCAGAAACTTGTGTAGCCGTCATAAATACTCCTAGTGTGAAGATGAACAATTGTTAATTAGTATAAACCATTACCAGCATATCCCCTTGGTGGGGTATTGCGCCCTGGCGATCGGGTTTTCCTCCCCCTAGCGGTTTCTCCCGGTCTGGTAACGGTCATTCATTCACCGGGAAATTTCCTCCCCCGCTACAGTTTCCCGTAGGGGGGTCACAAACCAGGAGTCAGAAACGGGGTTGTATTTCTATTTGAGAGATTCTCCAATGAGGGTAAAAGCTGCCCAATGTTTGGGTTGAGGATATTCTTCCATAGTGGTCAACATCGCTTGTCGTAAAGCCACAGCCCGATCGCCTTTTTCGGGTAGAAGTCGATAAAATTCCTGCATTAATTTTGCCGTGGGTTCATCGGTGGCTTGCCATAAAGAGACAATCACACTTTCCGCCCCCGCACCAATAAACGCACGAGATAATCCGATGATACCATCACCTGTAATTCTGCCGCCACCTGTGTTACAAGCACTTAAAACCACCAAGGAAGCTGTTAAATTCAATCCCATGATTTCCTCGGAACTCAGAAACCCTTGATCGCCATCACTGGGAGTTAGTGCGATCGCTCCTAAAACACCCCCAGACTCACTAAAATCATCCAATAAGCCGTGGGTTGCCAAATGCACGATCGCCGCCGCATTAATGCGTTCCAAAACCTCTGATTTCGTGGCTGCACTACCAATTAACGCTTCTGTATTCAACATAGAGGCGATGGCGATCGCTTCCGCTTCTGCACCCGGTAAATTAGCTAATCTCTCCGGTCCTTCTCCCGGTTGTATCGACAATTTTGGCATCACGGGATTGCCCACCACTAGAGCATTTATGGGGTTAGTGCTTCTGTTGGGCATCCGGTTTTCTGCCAGTTGGCGAGTCAATTTTAACACTTGAATTGCTGGGGCGGTCAGAATAGTATGCTGAGTAATTAAATAGCGATCGCTTTCATCCAGTAACGCCGGAAACGGCACAAACAATAACTCCTGGTGGGGGATGAATATCACCTTCTCTTCTGGATTTTGGGGGAGTAAATCGGCGATCGGTTTTATCAGCACATCATGCAGTTGTCGCAGGTGACTCTCGCGGAGATTTCGGGTAGAAATGGTCGGCAGATTTTCCGTGATCACCTGGTGAGTTCCCCGCACCAAAGCCGTTAGTAAACTTTCCGCTTCCGAGTCCGTCCCCTCCGCCAAAAAAGGCACTAAAGTATCCCTAAAGGTTTCTAATTGGCTTAAATTGACTTCCCGAAATGTGATGTTTCCCGTCGGTTGCACCACCCAGATAAACAAAGCCGAATTTTCCCCGAAATTATCACTAATAATCGAATATTGAACTAGGGTAGCATTTTGCTGTCCTGCCACTTTTTGAATGTCCGAAATTGTCATCGGCGGATTATTTACCCGCGCATATTCTGCGACCGCTTCAGGAGATAATTGCTGGGCGATTAATTCCAGGAAAGCACGGGCGCGTCCTCTCTCCGCAATTTCTAAGGCGATTTCCGGTTTATTGGCGCTAATTAATGCTTTTTGTAGTATACTATAACTAGACCGATATTTATCGAAAATCGAGACTTTATTAATATCGCTCAAGCCGGGTCGCAGAGATTCTAATGCGTCAATTGCGGCGTATAAGGTTTGGGTAGCTTCCGCGATTTTTCCAGCTTCAAATAAGGCGACACCTTTATTGTTGAGGGTGACAGCAATTCCGGCTGTATTCCGTAAATTTCGCCGAATTTCTAAGGCGCGATCGTAAAATTCTATGGCTTGGGAATAGTCCCCCATTAATCGATGAACTGAGCCGATATTATTCAAGGCTTGACCCTGGGAATCTTCTTCACCGATCGCCCTCATAATTTCTAATCCTTGATTGTACAATTCCAAGGCTTGGGAATAGTTGGCTAATTTCTCATAAGCAGCCCCCATATTCAACAGAGTTTGACCAACCCCGACAGTATCTCCTCTTTCCGAGGCGATCGCTAACCCTTTGGCATAGAATTCTAACGCTTGGGAATATTCCCCCAGAGCATGATAAACCGCCCCCATATTAGCGAGAGTAATTCCCACCGCAACATCATCATCTTCTTGTGCAAATAGCGCCCCGGCTTGTTGAAAATAAATCAGGGCTTTTTGAGGTTGTCCCAAAGCCCGATAAATGTTCCCAAGATTATTATAAATAACCGCCCAACCATAATAGTCTTCTGCTGGCAAAACTTCCATGGCTTGCTGATAAATATCCAGGGCGGCGGGATAGTTAGCTTGGGAGTAAGAAAGCGCCCCCAAATTCATCAGAGTTTGGCTAATTCCCTGTCTGTCGTTAATATTTTGGCTAATAGTTAAAGCCTCGTTTAAAAAATGCCCAGCCTGGGGATAATTGCCCAAATGGCGATAGACAATACCGATCTCATTTAAGATTACCGCCTCTAGTTGGCGATCGCCTTCAAAACGCACCTTTTGCAAAGCGCGATCGAAGGTTATCAACGCTTCTTTCAACTCACCGCGATCGACCTGTTTATATCCGTGTTCATACAATTCTATCGCTTCACTGACCCCACCTTCTCCCCTTTCTTGTGCCAAAACTGGCAGCCCTATTACCGGGAAGGAAAGAAATTTGATAAACTCAATTTTACCCAGAGTCAGAAACCCAATCAGGAACACACAGGACCAATTTTTTTTGAGAGGCATTTTAGTTAAATGATGAATGACCAGTTACAATTGCTAATTGCCGAGACTTGTCGGCACCCTCCCGGCAGCCTCAAACGGCAGCAAGGGTTAACTCAACTGTATCGAATCATTGTCAATTCAGGCAAGCTATGGCGAGAAAAAACCCCCTATTATGAGGAAGTCTGGCAACAAACTTGGCTGTATTTTTGCCTAAATCTCTGTGAAGCCACCACCGGGAAAGAGAAATATGATAGCGATCGCAGTAGCATCACCACCTGGCTAAATGTTTACCTAAAAATGCGCCTCAAAGATAGGGCTATCAAACAGCAAAAACAGAAACAGCAAATGGTTTCCGCTTCACAAGCGTTATGTGATGATGACACCCTCACCTTTTTGGATACCTTAGAAGCGCCGCCAGATATCCCGCCGATCCTACAAGCGACCCGCCAGTGGGCGGAAACTGACCCAGAGGGAGAATTGCAGCGTGTCCACCTCCGGGGTCGAAAAGATGTTACCTGTCAACTGTTGATTTTACGGCGTTTACCCCCAGAAACTACCTGGGAGGATCTTTCCGCACAGTTGGGTTTACCAGTTTCTACCCTCAGCAGCTTTTATCAGCGGAAATGTCTGCCACAATTGCGTAAATTTGGCAAATCAGCCGGATATCTATAAAAAGGTCATTACACCAATAACAATTATGGCTAATCATACCCAACAAATCGAAAATTCTGCCTTACCCATGTTGATCGGCATCAATTCGCGCCGCCTCGCCCAACAATTTGCGAGGGAACAACCCAATCGCCAAAAAGCTGAACAGGTTTATTTTAACACTCTGGCGATATGTGTGGTGCGTAATTATTTAGAGTGGATGGGAATTGCTACCCAAGTTAATGCTGGTGATAGTTGGAATCCGATCGCCCGCTTGGCTAGTGATGTGGCAGATCTACAGGTGACCGGATTGGGGATTCTCGAATGTCGTCCGATCCGCGAAAATCAGCAAATTTGCCGAATTCCCCCAGAAGTTTGGGGCGATCGCATTGGCTATGTAGTCGTGGAAATTGAAGATTCTTTAAAAGCCGCCAATATTCTGGGATTTATGAATAATATCGATCGCCCAGAAATTCCCCGGAGTCAGTTGCAACCCATAGAAGCACTGCTGATCACTTTATCTGGGTTGCGTCGGCAGAATTTGGTTAACCTTAGTCAATGGTGCCAAGGCATCTTTGAGGAAACGTGGCAGGATTTGGGGGCAATATTTAGCACTCAAAATATCGCCTACAATTTCCGCAATTCTCCACCAGATAGCCAAGCCGAGATAGAAAAAGCAAAATTGATTGATTTGCAAATGCAGTTGGGCAGTCAAATGGTAGTATTGTTGGTGGCGCTAACACCAGAATTTGACACCATGGCAGTCAGAGTGCGACTTTATCCCCCTGATGGAGAAATTTATTTACCCCATAATTTACGGTTAGCATTACTATCAGACCAGGCGGATACTTTAGAAGAAGTGCGATCGCGCCGTCATGATAATTATATCCAACTACCCCGCTTTAGCGGAGAAATAGGGGAACGCTTTTCTATTCAAGTCGCCCTAGAAAATGCCATGATTATAGAGAACTTTCAAATTTAATGACCAGCCCCCAAAAATCAACTCTTGTCGTCATTAATTTAGGATATGGGAATTTGCTATCCGGTTTTCCCCATGTCACCGCACTGCTTTGGGAATCAGAAAATCACCGTCCCTTCAAGTTTACTGGCGCGTTACCTCCCGCCCCGGAATTGGATGGGATTTATCGTCGCTGGAATTTGATTTATCAAGCACTGTATCGCCGTCCGGGATGGTATCCACGCATTCAAATAGATCAGGAAGATATCACCAATGTTTCTGAGGTAGAATTTGCGGACATTTGCCAGCAGTATATTGAGGTAATTAATCAGTGGTTGGGTGCAGAGACATTTAGAAATATCGATCGCCAATTGCGATCGCATCTCTACCATGATGACGAAATCCAATTAATTCTGGAAACCGATGACGAATTAGTGAGGCGTTTACCGTGGCATTTATGGGATTTTTTGTCTGATTATCCCCAAGCCGAAATTGCTTTAAGCGTCCCCGAATATCATCGAGTAAAGAAGAAGTTGCACCCCAGAAAAAAGATGAGAATTTTAGCTATTCTAGGCAATGATAACGGTCTCGACATAGAGGCGGATCGCCAGGTGTTGTCAGAAAACGATGATGCGGAAACTGTTTTTTTGTGGAAACCTTCCCGTCAAGAAGTTGACAAACAGTTATGGGATGATCGCGGTTGGGATATTTTATTTTTTGCTGGTCATAGTGAGAGTGAAGAAAATGGGAACGGGGGGTTATTGGCGATTAATTCCACCGAGAAAATCGGCATTTCTCATCTAAAATTATCTCTAAGAAAGGCTATCAGCAGAGGTTTACAACTGGCGATTTTTAATTCTTGCCAGGGGTTGGCGTTAGCTACAGAATTGGCGGATTTACATATTCCCCAAATCATTGTAATGCGAGAACCCGTGTCGGACAGGGTAGCCCATGCCTTTTTGGCGCAATTTATCCAGGCTTTTTCGAGGGGATATTCTTTTTATTTAGCAGTGCGAGAAGCCCGGGAACGTTTACAGGGTTTAGAAGATAAATTCCCCTGTGCGAGTTGGTTGCCAATTATCTGTCAAAATCCTGCCGAATCACCCATAGTCTGGCGACAGCAACCGCCACCGCCAAAACGGAATTTTTTACCAAGGGGCGATCGCACTTTTTGGTTAACCAGTTTGTCGATAACTTTAATGATTCTAATTATCCGGCAATTGGGAATTTTACAAGGGTGGGAATTGCGACTCTATGACCACTTAATGCGATCGCGTCCTACCGAACCACCAGACCCCCGAATTTTAGTCATTGAAGTGACCGAAAATGATTTACAATTGCGACAAGAATATTCTATCTCAGATGGCACTCTTAGTCAAGTATTGCAGCAATTAGAACCCCATGAACCCAGAGCGATCGGGTTAACCATTTATCGAGATTTTCCCGTTCCTCCTGGGGAGTCAGAATGGCGAACACAAATGCAGGAACAAGACAATTTATTTGCTATATGTAGTTTCCCAAGGTCTAATGAACCCGCAGTGCGATCGCCTGATGTCATCCCCAAAAATCGCTTAGGATTCGATGATGTCCTAGTCGATCCTGATGGAATTTTGCGCCGTCACCTATTCTTTATGAGAGCCAACCCCGACTGTAACACCGCTTTTTCCTTGAGCTTTCAATTAGCCCGCAAATATCTGGAGTCTGAGAATATTTTTCCCGACAATCAAGGCAATCAAAACAACCCATTAAAATTCGGTCAAGCCATTTTTCACCCTCTGCAAAGTCCCCATACAGGAGGATACCAAAATATAGCGATCGGGGGTTGGTCTGTGATGTTAAATTATCGTTCTTTTCCCATAGCCAGAACTCTGACCCTCACCCAAGTTTTGCAGGGAGATTTTGACCCCAACCTAGTCAAAGACAGAATTGTGCTGATTGGTTTTACCAGTAGAGTCAACGCCAAATTTTTTAGCACCCCCTACCGTGCCGGAAAATCTCCTTCTGAGCAAGTACCAGGAGTCATGGTCCAAGCACAGATGGTCAGCCATATTCTTAGTGCAGCCCTTGACGGTCGTCCGCTGATTAGGGTATGGCTTTGGTGGCAAGAAGTGATTTGGGTGGTATTGTGGTCAATAGCCGGAAGTGCGATCGCATTGTATATCAGCCATCGGGGATGGGCGATCGCCGCGATCGTGATAGCGATCGCGATCCTATATATCCTTTGCTATCTGCTATTCCTGCAAGGAACCTGGGTTCCCCTCCTCCCCCCACTATTAACATTGGCGATCGGTCCTTTTTTGACGAAATTTTTGCGTAAATTTCTGCCCTGACTGCGATAAGTAAATATAACCCCAACTACCCAGGAGTAGCAGCTTGTCCAGTCCTTCGAGAAAACCCCCAAAACCCCGCCAATTTAAGTTATCCATCGCCTTGATTCTCTTAATCGGGATAGTGCCAATACAGCGAGTTTACGGCACTTATAGCAGGGAATTACGCCCGGAAAATCATCAATTGCCATTATCCGATACCCTTGTCGCCACAGCCTTTGACGTACCAGACCCCCAACCCCCAGAAGATCGGGAAGGTTCTGGGAGTCGCACCTCTTGTCCCGCCGTCGATAAACCTCTGACCGCATTAATTCCCAGTCAAGTGAACTACACCCTATCGGGACATCCCACATTCTGGTTTTATGTACCTTATTCCTCCGAGCTAACCCGTGAGGTAGAATTTGTGGTATTGGACGAACAAGAAACCGAAGTTTACCAAACCGTCGTGAGGATTACCGATACACCGGGAATTGTGAGTTTCCGCCTACCGGACAGCCTCCCCCCCTTGGAAATTGGCAAAAAATATTTGTGGCAATTCTCCTATAGATGTCATCCCAGAATTAGGGCTGAGGATGACTATGTACAAGCAATGGTGGAAAGAGTTGCCGCCTCGAGAAGTCTAACCAGTCAGCTAGAAGCGGCAACAACACCCATGCAGCGGGTGGAAATCTATGCAGCGAATGGGTTATGGCACGATACCCTCACGACTCTCGCCGAATTACGTCGGGATAATGCAGGAAATGCAGATATCGCCGCCGGGTGGACGGAACTTCTGGAATCTATTGGTTTGGGTCATCTAGCTAATGAGGCGATCGGGGGTTGTTGTCGTTAGTCTCGACGGGAGAAACGGGGTTTCTCGGCTGTTTAACGATTAACCCCAAAAATTTTTCCCAATTTGCGTAAAAGTTATCCGCGAAGGCGATAGATAGGTATCACCTACAATTTCAGGAGTCATGCGGATTGTCAATTTACAAGCGATCGCTCCCCCGCCCTGCTTATGTGTCAAGGAAATTCCGTGAAAATACTGATGTCTGGAAACATCAGAACGGCTTTAATGGATAATTAGCAGAACTTATGATTGACGTTAAAAGGCGATCGTTCCGTCCGTCCAGTCCGTCCCACTCACCGAATCAGCCCTAGCCACGAGTACCGATCATGCAAACGCCCTTAAATAATCAGCATCAACTTATCAATGGTCGCTATCAAGTTATAAAATCCCTGGGAACCGGTAGTTTCGGCGAGGTATTCCTGGCACAAGACACCCAGATGCCCTTGCAGCAAAACGAAATATATGGTTGAATTTCGAGTTTTTGTCAAATGGTACAGTTGTTTCTAAAATTGAAAAATGACTAACTTCAAACCCTCTCAATATCAACAAGACATCTTCAAGTGGATCGAGTCAGGTTCAGGAGATGGTTTTGTCCAAGCCGTAGCAGGAAGCGGTAAAACTACAACTTTAGTAGAAGGTGCCAAAAAACTAAAAAACAGCAAGGCATTATTTTTGGCTTTTAATAAAAATATCGCCGATCACTTGAGTAAAAAACTGCCGCATAATATGGAGGCTAGCACTTTTCATCGCCTAGGGAATGGCTGCCTGTTTAAAATGTTGGGTGCAACTCAGCCAGTAGATGAATATAAATATCGAAATTTGGCAAATGAAGAAGCTCAAAAAATTTCAACAAAGATAAAATATAGTGACAAAAATAGTTGGAGTGAAGCTCCCATAAATCTAAACAAAAGTACAATTGCCAAGCAATTGGGTGATTTGGTTCATTTTGCAATGGTCACTCTTACCGACCCTAGCGATCGCAATGCGACCTTGAATATGATTCACCACTTCGGTATAGATATTGACTTTGAACAGCCTATAATATTCAATGAGTTATTGTCAGGAGCGACTCGGATTATCGCCAGTGGAGAAGAACTTGCACGGAATGCCAAAATCATTGGTTTTGATGATATGGTTTATCTGCCAGTACAATGGAATCTACGAGTTCCTAAATATGATTGGATATTTGTAGATGAAGCTCAAGATTTATCTAAGGCTCAATTAGAATTAGCATTACGCGCTCGTGAGCGAGGAGGAAGGATATTATTTGTTGGAGATAAACACCAGGCAATTTACGGATTTGCTGGTGCTAATTGTGATAGTGTTGATGAAATTATTAAGGAAACAGGGGCTAAAGAGCTACCTTTATCTATCTGCTATCGCTGTCCAACTTCCCATCTTAATCTTGCCAGAGAAATTGTTCCATATATTGAACCACGCCCAGATGCACCAGAAGGAGATATTAAGACAATTAAACTCGATAAACTTTCTGGTATAGTCCAAGAAGGAGATTTAATCTTATCTCGAACTACCGCACCATTGGTTGAACTATGTATTGAGTTAATTAGCAAGAATATCCCGGCGCGTGTACGCGGGCGAGATATTGGCACATCTATTACCAGCATTGCTCAAGAAATTTCTCGTATTTCGGGGTTTACTTATTCCAAGTTACCCATATATGTCAAAGATTGGGAGCAGCAAAAATTAGAAAAGCTACAATCTAATCCAGACAATGAAGGGAAAATTCAATCTTTACGCGATCGCTGTCAAAGTATCATTGCTTGCTACGAAGGATTTAACTGTTCTTCTATTGAAAAACTCTGTAATCGACTAGAGAGATTATTTGGTGACGATCGTCCTGGGGTAATACTATCCACAATTCATCGGGCTAAAGGGCTGCAAAATCGACGAGTGATGATTTTAGATTATGAAAAACTACCTCTAAAATGGTTAGGACAAAAATCTCACGAATTAGAACAAGAGTGGAATCTTAAATATGTAGCATTAACCCGTGCAGAGGAGGCATTATTCTTGGTTCAAACGGGCCAAAAATTGGAAGAAACTTCAAATCGTAATAACGCTTTACCAAATCAGAATAAGGACAAACCAAAAAATGTTTCTCAACCCAACTATGAGCGGAACAATGTTGTTTCTCCCAGTTTAAGAGAACGGCAAACTTCGCCAACCATTAAACCCAATATTAACCCAAAATTACAAGGAAATAATGCTGAAATGAATTACAAACTTGGTATCGATTTAGGAACCACCAACTCTGTTGTTTCTGTCTGGCGTAATGGAAAAGTAGAAACCCTGACAATCGAGGGAGATGAACTCATGCCTTCTGTGGTTTCTTTTCTCCCTGATGGCAGTTGTATGGTAGGAAAAAGCGCGAAAAGAAGATTCCTGCTTTATCCAGAACAAAGCGTTGCGTCTTCTAAGCGTTATATGGGAGATATCAACCAGCTTTATCAGCGACAAGGAAAATATTTCTCTCCTACTGATATCGCCAAGTTGATCCTAGAGAAAATTGCTAAAGTTGCTCAACAAGCTCTTGGAGAAGAGGTTAAGGATGCAGTGATTACGGTTCCAGCTTATTTTAACGAAGCACAGAGGGCAGAGACAAAGAAAGCCGCAGAAAAAGCGGGGCTAAATGTTCTTCATTTAATTGGAGAACCAACCGCAGCCGCGATCGCCTATGGGATTGATACTAGCCAAAATCAGACCCTAATGGTTTATGACTTAGGGGGTGGTACATTTGATGTATCCATCCTAGTTGTCAACAACAATAGCTTTGATGTTAAAGCCGTCGATGGAGACGGTCGGTTAGGTGGTGATGATTTTGACCAGGCGATCGTAGATTGGGCTTGCCAAAAATTCATGGCTCAGTCAGGGATTGACCTTAACAGCCACCCTAAAAAGGAGACAGAACTAGCAAAACTAAAAGAACTAGCAGAACAAGTCAAGATTGAACTATCAAGTGCTGATGATGCTTGTTTATACACGACTTGTCTCGGTCATTCATTGGAATTGAATATTTCCCGACAGGAATACAACACGCTGATCAATCCTCTGTTGGAACGCACCATCCAGATTATGAATCGGGTTTTGGCAAAGGCAAAATTGACGGCTCAAGACATTGATCGAGTGATTTTGGTAGGCGGATCGACTCATACTCCCGCAGTCCGAGAAATGCTGAAATGGGAAATTAAAGAACCCTATACAGCTTCCCGTGTTGCATTAGTAGTTTCTCATGGGGCAGCCTACTTAGCAGCAGGTAAGTGTCCAAACATCAGCGAAGTTACAGCCCACTCCCTAGGGATAGCTATGCGTAATTCTAATAAAAACCAGCTATTCTTTAAACCAATTATTCCCCAACAAACGACTTATCCCTGCCGATTGGGTGTATTGGGATATACCATTGATTCCTATCAAGAGCAAGTCCAAATGAAGGTTTATCGGGGCGAAAATAACGATCCGGAAGAAAATACTTATTTAGGTGAACTGTACTTACCAGTATCGCCACCACAGAAAGAAAAAGTTCCTGTCGGTGCCATTTTTGACTTGGATGCAGATGGAATCATTCATTTTACTGCGGTGCAACTGCCAGTTGGCGCGGCTAGTCAAGGGATTCGTCAATATGCTCTTGAGAATAATAGTTCTTTAGATTTATCAGCAGTGGATGTTTTGATAAAAGGAGGTCAGGCTAAAACCAAAATGGTAAAAATTGAAAAAGCAGTGGTCAAATAATAGCTTTAGGAGTTAAATTAACTAATGAATGATAATCAGTTGTCAGAACCTCAACAGACCACAATTGAGGAAAATACTACATCGCCGCCATCAGACGAAAAATCTGCAAATTTTAATTTGGCTGATGTAATCTTCCACTTTTTCCGAGGTATTTTAGAATTTTTGCGTTCATGTTTTTATAATTTTTGGGGGATTCAGGGAATGGGCAAAACGAAAGAAAAATCAATTGTGATCACAGAAAAACAGCAATCTATCCTAAATAAGATAGTTTCTCAGCAGTTTTCACCAGAATTAGTGCTGGGAGTTATAATTATCCGAGAACTAGCAAAAGGCAAACAGGAGCAACAGGTAGCTGACGATCTGGGAATCAAAATCAAGACGGTGCGTCAGTGGGCGGGAAAATGGTTAAAGGCAACGGAGGAACTCTCACTTGATGATCCCAGTGTGGATGACGATCGGCTAACTCAATTGATAGAGAAGGTGTTTGGAAGTTTTCAGTTACCTTCTGAAACTGAGTCGTCTCCGGTATTACCATCAGCCTGGGAAACTCAAATTCAAACATTGAATGATCGCCTAATCAACTTAGAAAGCCAACTGCAAACAACTAATCAGAGTGTCACGAGCGTAGAAAGTCAATTTCCGCAGGTACTCAATCAGTTACAGGGGCTAGAAAATCAGCTTTTTCCAGTTATTCCACAGCTAACCGAGCGGGTGATGGGCTTAGAAAGCCAATTGCAAGCAACTAATGAGAGTGTCACGGGCTTAGAAAGCCAATTGCAAGCAACTAATGAGAGTGTCACGGGCTTAGAAAGCCAATTGCAAGCAACTAATGAGAGTGTCAAGGGCTTAGAAAGTCAGTTGCCGGAGGTAATCAATCAGTTGCAACGGCTGGAGGATGAGATGTTCCCTCCACTGCCACCGGCTATCGCAAAACTGGTTGAGGACGTTTGCCAGAAGGATGAGGTTAGTCTCGCTCAAGATCAACAAGATATTGAGGACTACTACAAGCAGGCTCAACATTGGAGTAATTTGAATGCCACTTTAAATCATGAGTTAAAGTCTGCGATCGAGAATTGGGAGAGCAACCTACTACCCGATTGTCGTAAGTTAAAAGAACAATTGCCTGAAAACATCCAGGAAAGGTTAAAACCACGACATGAAGTTATAGAAATGATTAATCGTAGTTTGTTACGTTTGCGCGATGTAGTTGATGGGCTGATGGCGAATGAATTGCCAGCTAAACCTCAGCTACCGGCAATAACCCAACAACAGTTAAGGAATATTGTAGATGGCGATTTAGATCCAGATGCAGCGAGCCAAGCCATTGAAACCGAATTAAATCATGTGCAACGAGAGCGTTATCAGCAGATCCGCGCCATTCAGGATGTAGCCGAGACCAATCAAAAAAACTTTACCAATTTTGTCAAAAATAAAGTCCTGGCAATTCTCGATAATTTAGATGAGGGAGAACGCTATTCTAAGCCAATTGTCAAAGAATTAGTTGAGGAAACCCGCCAGCATCAGGAAATACTCGAACAGTGGCTAGGTTTTCATGGAATTTTGCGAGCAAATTTGCTAGATTTGCTGACTCCATTGGGCATCAGCACAATGAAAATAGAGATTGGCAGTCCAATAGACTGGAATCGTCACGAACCTTTGGACAAAGAAGCCGAGCCTCAATTACCCAATGAATCTATCAAGGAAGTGATTCGTAACGGTTATGAGTTCAGTATGGGGAATGGCAAACAACCTCAACTGCTGCGCGAAGCGATGGTAATTATCGTCAATAATTAAGGAAGGAGAAAAATTATGTCATACGATTCCGAACACAATCCGGTAATGGGAATAGATTTGGGTACAACCAATAGCGCGATCGCCTATTGGAAGGGTGAGGATAGGGGACCAGTTTCTTATGAGGTCGATGATGGAGAAAACACTCTCCAATCAGTTGTGTACTATGATTCTGATAATTCAACCGATGAACAATATCAATTTTTGGTAGGTAAATCTGCTTTAAGACGAGGCGAATTGAATCCGAGCTACATGAAGAGAGAGTTTAAACGAAGAATGAAAAATGCTTCACATTCTATCATTCTTGGGGGAAAAATATTTTCACCAATAGAACTATCTGCCGAAGTTCTCAAAAAGATTTACCGGGATGTAATTATAAAATATCCTGCAGGAAAATTTCAAGCTCGTAGTACGGTTGTAACTGTCCCCTATGACTTTGAAGAAATTGCTTGTGAAAATACTAAACAAGCCGCTAGAATGGCTAATATTAACTTCAAAGAACTTCTACAAGAACCAATTGCAGCTTCTCTATCCTATGCTTTGGATAGAGTCAATCACACTCAACAGGGTAGCGGAGAAGAAAAAATTTTGGTATTCGATTTGGGTGGTGGTACATTTGACTTAACTTTATTCCGCTTACAACAGCAACCTCATAAGCTGATTTTTGAAGTCTTAGCGACAGGGGGTCATTCTCAACTGGGTGGAATTGACTTTGATGAATGTTTAACTAAGTTTTTACTGGAAAGATCTAAGATTAGCTTGGAGAATGTCCGCGACGTAAGACAAAAGAGAGTTGCTGAACGTAAATTAAAAGATGCAGTCATCGAGACGAAGCATTCACTTACCTCTACAGATAGTGATTATTGTTCGATAGCAGACATTTTACCTGGTCAGAATTTAGAATTAAAGGTGAAAAGACAGGATTTTGAAAGCTCTATCGAACATTATCTTAAAGACATTCAATCCATTATGTCCCAGTTATGGAGACAAACCCAAATTCAGCCCAATCAAGTCGATCGCATTATTTTAGTGGGTGGTTCTAGCCGTATTCCCTGTATCCGACAACTTTTAATTGAAAACATCGGTGACAAAATATATCAGCATCCTACGCCAGACCTTTGTGTAGCAGAGGGTGCAGCAATTTATGCTGCTTATTTAGAGGATCTGCGTGTATTCGGAAATCGTGAAGTTGAAATTGTAACCAATGGGTTTGATGCCAATATTTCAATTTTAAATCAACAGATTGAAGAGTTACGTCAGCAAGTTTCTGACCTAGAAATTCAGTTAGAAGATAAGAAGGATAAAATTCAAGAATTGGAAGCAAATCTGAAAGATATCCAAGAATCTCAAAATATTGATGATATCCCAGAGACTATCGATCCGTGGAATATTTTGGAAGAAAAATATTCTAATAATGAGATTATTGATGTACAAGTAACAAGCATCAACAATGGTGGTGCGGTTGTCGAAGTATTCAATCTACAGGGATTTATACCGCGATCTCACCTTATAAAATCACACAATCAATCTCTTGTTGGTCAATTGCTAAAAGTGGTTGTTTTAGAATTAACACCTAATTTATTATTTTCTATGCTGCACATAGGTCAACTAGGTGAAGGAATAATTTCAGGAATTCAACCTTATGGGGTGTTTGTTGAATTTAATAGATTGTCAGGATTGCTACATAAGAGTCAAATCACTAATAAAGATTTCGATTCTATCGATAAATTATTTTATAAAAATCAAATAATCAAGGCGGTAATTATCAAACTGGAGAATCTGCCAGGGGAAAGAATAAGAATAGCTTTATCAACAAAGATTTTAGAAGAATATCCAGGAGAAATGCTGGAAAATATGGATAAGGTTATGAGTGAAGCTGAAGCAAGACTTGCTCAAGCTAGGCAAAAACTATCTCTGTAAGTTTCCCTAGGGTAACACACTCTCTGGATAAACGCGATCGCCTTTTGGTTTGGGAAACCGGTTTTCTTTTGGGAACCCCCAGAAACCCCCTTTCTTTGGGAAAATTAAGCGATCGCCTTTTGATTGGGGAAACCGGTTTTCTTTTGGGAACCCCCAGAAACCTCCTTTCTTTCGGTAAAATTAGGCGATCGCTCATCTGAGGCGAACATAACTAACGGGCGATCGCGCCTACCATCTCGCGGGGTTAGTGCTACCATTAACAGTCGCAATATCTGCATTCATTATAATGTAGAATATTGACAACAAGATATTCAAACATTGCCAGCGTTAGGAAAAATTTAATTGAACAACTAACTTAATTATTGTCAGCAATCCCTCATTCGAGCTGTGGCCAATTCGTGGAGCGATCGCATACTCCGAGCCAACGAATCCAGTGTTTTCTCTAATAGTAATTTGCACGCTATGCCATTCTCTCTACTCTGGCTGCCGATAGTTGAGTTGCCCATAGATGCGACAATCTGAGGCGAACGTACTGATAATGTGGTATAATCATCTGGCTCTATCTTGGCTAGGTCTCCACTGTGCTTTAAAGGTTAACTCTATATTACGTCGGGATAATGCAGGAAATGCAGATATCGCCGCCGGGTGGACGGAACTTCTGGAATCTATTGGTTTGGGTCATCTGGCTAATGAGGCGATCGGGGGTTGTTGTCGTTAGTCTCCACGGGAGAAACGGGGTTTCTGGGCTGTTTAACAATTAACCCCAAAAATTTTTCCCAATTTGCGTAAAAGTTATCCGCCAAGGCGATAGGTAGGTATCACCTACAATTTCAGGAGTCATGCGGATTGTCAATTTACAAGCGATCGCTCCCCCGCCCTGCTTATGTGTCAAGGAAATTCCGTGAAAATACTGATGTCTGGAAACATCAGAACGGCTTTAATGGATAATTAGCAGAACTTATGATTGACGTTAAAAGGCGATCGTTCCGTCCGTCCAGTCCGTCCCACTCACCGAATCAGCCCTAGCCACGAGTACCGATCATGCAAACGCCCTTAAATAATCAGCATCAACTTATCAATGGTCGCTATCAAGTTATAAAATCCCTGGGAACCGGTAGTTTCGGCGAGGTATTCCTGGCACAAGACACCCAGATGCCCTTGCAGCAACACTATGTGATCAAGCAACTCAAGCGCCAAGTTCAACGCCAGTTTAACAATATTGTTAAAGAACGATTCCGGCAGGAAGCGGCAACATTGCAAACTTTGGGGCAGCATAACCAGATTCCTCGGTTGTACGCTTACTTTGAGGAGCTGAACAAGTTTTACTTAGTGCAGGAGTATATCGAGGGTGAAACCCTAGAAGCGAAGGTGCAAAGGGAGGGTAAACTCAGCGAAAGTGCCGTGAGGGAAATTTTGACCAGTCTGTTGGGAGTGCTTCAATACATACACAGCAAGCAAATAGTCCATCGCGACATCAAACCGGACAATATTATTTTGCGCCAGGAAGATCCCAAGCCAGTGTTGATTGACTTTGGTGCGGTTAAGGAAGCCATGAGTACCCAGCTCAATACCCAAGGAAATGCGGTTAACTCCATTATAATTGGTACTCCTGGGTTTATGGCTTCTGAACAGGCAATCGGTAGACCTGTTTATTCTAGTGATTTATATAGTTTGGGACTGACCGCGATTTATATGCTAACAGGTAAGCTGCCGCAAGATTTGGCGATGGATCCTGGGACGGCAGAAATCCTTTGGCGACAAGATGCACCAGAAGTGAGTGTCGGTTTAGCCAATGTGTTAGATAAAGCAGTTCGCTCCCACGCTGGCGATCGCTACTCTAGCGCCCAAGAAATGCTCGATGCCTTGAAATCCCTTACGGATACATATATGCAGCCCGATAATAATATTCCCGCTTCTGCACCAAAACCCACATCGACATCAACAAAACGTGGGCTATTGGTTCTATCGACGATTGTTTCTCTGGTTGTTCTGGGGTTGGGGTGGCGATCGCTTCCCTACCTGTGGAAACCGAAAGTACAAGCCCAATCCTTAACAATTGGCAGTTTAAGCAATCCCAAGTACAACACCGACCTAGTAGATTATTTACGACAAGAGTTAATCCCCAGTAATTTTATTGATTTTTTTCTGGGTAAAAAAGTAGACTTGGCGATCGATGGTGACCATAATCTACCTTACCAAGAAGCCAAGGATAGAATAGCCAAGAAAGAGTGGGATGTCGTCTTTACCCTGTCTCCGATCATTTCTGTTGCTGCCAAAGATAACAGTTATACGTTTGCCGCTTTAATGTTTCCTGAAGGTCCGCCTTATTATTATTCTGCATTGTACGTCAGAGCGGACAGCCCAATTCAATCTATCAATGACATAACACCAAGCACCGTAATTGCCTTGGGCGGGTTCAACTCAGCATCGAGTTTTTATATGCCCGTTTACGATTTGTATGGCAAAACTCTAACCGTAGATATGGGACACCGAGGGCAGAATATTCGGGAAATGGTGAGGACTGGAAAAGCCGATTTGGGTGCGGGGGCTTTAGGTGATACAGTCAAAAACTATCCAGATCTCCGTATCATCCACCTGAGTCGAGCTATTCCGGGTGCAGGAGTATATCTCTCTCCCGAACTTTCAGAATCAGACAGAAAGGTAATCGAAAGAGTTTTGCTCAACGCCCCTCCAGACATTCAAAAACAAGCCAACTATGGCCTAGGCTCAGAACCAGATTATACCAATTTCAGAGGAATTATCCGGAGAACCGAAGAAATTTTAGTTTGTTCTAATTTTAGGCAGAATCCCGTTAATTTCTTTTGTGGAACTGGGGTGGGTACAGTTCCTACAACAGTTAATCATGGTGGGAATGAGATCAGGGGTCGAGTCAATGGCTGGAGGCGGCCGACTGTTGACACAGTTTGGTTAAATTTGATGGCAGAAGGTAATCAACTTTATCGGGTGGTAGTATCTTCGCAAATTCTCAATCAAGTTCCTGGTGCTACGAATTTGCTGGAACTTCAGAATAAAGAGATTAAAGTTATGGGAGTAGTCCCGAATCAAATAGGTGATGGAATACTGGAATTAAATATTCAGAATTCAATGGAATTGGAGGTTTTATAAAACCAAATATCTATACCGAAGCATAAATGGGGTATATTCCTCATCATCAGGTTAGTTATCGCGGAGGTTTCCGAAACCGGTTTTCTTTTGGGAACCCCCAGAAACCCCCTTTCTTTCGGGAAAATTAGGCGATCGCTCATCTGAGGCGAACATAACTAACGGGCGATAAACACACCCAGAACACAATCGGCAGATTCCTTTAACTTCTATGTGTATTCCTCCTCAAAGGGGATTACATAGCATCAGGGTCAATGCCTAATTCCCGCAGTTTTTCCGCCAGGCGGTTAGCGCGTTCTGCTTCCTGTTGTGCGCGTTCTGCTTCCTGTTGTGCGCGTTCTGCTTCCTGTTGTGCGCGTTTTTCGGCTTTTTGGCGATCGCTCTCTAACTCAATATAAGTCGAGAATTTACGACCATCGGGACGATACAATTCTAACCCCGACTCCGACATTTCAAATCTCACCCCTAGCCGGGGAGAAATCCAGCCTTTTATGGTGTCAATTAATGTCAGTTGATTCTCTGTGCGAATCCAACCACAGACATCGATTTTATCAGGGTCATATATATAGTATTCTTCCACTCCATAACGCTGATAAAAGTCCAGCTTTTTCGCCATTTCGGTTAAGGTATTACCGGGAGATAATACCTCAAAAACTACTTGGGGGGCGATATCATCTTCTTCCCATTGCAAATAAGACCCCCGTTTAACTTTGGGTCGTCCTATGGCTACCATCACATCTGGAGCTACTCGCAGTTTATTGTTGCCTTCTACGGGATACCAGAGTAAATCTCCGGCTACAAATACGTTAGGGTCATCTTTAAAGAGGGCATCAATCCCTCCTTGAATGGTGACAATCCAGCGGAATTGTTCGGTGTTTTCTGCCATAGGTTGACCGTCGCTTTCAGGGTAGATAATTGGGGTTTGGGCAGTGGTTTTAATCTCGGTTACCATGTTGCCTCCTTGGGGTGCTTTATGGGTGTATTCGTTGTCAAAGGGGATTACATAACATCAGGGTCAATGCCTAATTCCCGCAGTCTTTCCGCCAGGCGGTTAGCGCGTTCTGCTTCCTGTTGGGCGCGTTCTGCTTCCTGTTGGGCGCGTTCTGCCTCCTGTTGGGCGCGTTCTGCCTCCTGTTGGGCGCGTTCTGCCTCCTGTTGGGCGTGTTCTGCCTCCTGTTGGGCGCGTTCTTCGGCTTGTTGGGCGCGTTCTTCTGCTTTTTGGCGATCGCTCTCTAACTCAATATAAGTCGAGAATTTACGACCATCGGGACGATACAATTCTAACCCCGACTCCGACATTTCAAATCTCACCCCTAGCCGGGGAGAAATCCAGCCTTTTATGGTGTCAATTAATGTCAGTTGATTCTCTGTGCGAATCCAACCACAGACATCGATTTTATCGGGGTCATATATATAGTATTCTTCCACTCCATAACGCTGATAAAAGTCCAGCTTTTTCGCCATTTCGGTTAAGGTATTACCGGGAGATAATACCTCAAAAACTACTTGGGGGGCGATATCATCTTCTTCCCATTGCAAATAAGACCCCCGTTTAACTTTGGGTCTTCCTATGGCTACCATCACATCTGGAGCTACTCGCAGTTTATTGTTGCCTTCTACGGGATACCAGAGTAAATCTCCGGCTACAAATACGTTAGGGTCATCTTTAAAGAGGGCATCAATCCCTCCTTGAATGGTGACAATCCAGCGGAATTGTTCGGTGTTTTCTGCCATAGGTTGACCGTCGCTTTCAGGGTAGATAATTGGGGTTTGGGCAGTGGTTTTAATCTCGGTTACCATGTTGCCTCCTTGGGGTGCTTTATGGGTGTATTCGTTGTCAAAGGGGATTACATAGCATCAGGGTCAATGCCTAATTCCCGCAGTCTTTCCGCCAGGCGGTTAGCGCGTTCTGCTTCCTGTTGGGCGCGTTCTGCTTCCTGTTGGGCGCGTTCTGCCTCCTGTTGGGCGCGTTCTGCCTCCTGTTGGGCGCGTTCTGCCTCCTGTTGGGCGCGTTCTTCTGCTTTTTGGGCGCGTTGTGCCTGCTGTTGGGCGCGTTCTGCCTCTTGTTGGGCGCGTTCTTCTGCTTGTTGGCGATCGCTCTCTAACTCAATATAAGTCGAGAATTTACGACCATCGGGACGATACAATTCTAACCCCGACTCCGAGATTTCAAATCTCACCCCTAGCCGGGGAGAAATCCAGCCTTTTATGGTGTCAATTAATGTCAGTTTATTCTCTGTGCGAATCCAACCACAGACATCGATTTTATCGGGGTCATATATATAGTATTCTTCCACTCCATAACGCTGATAAAAGTCCAGCTTTTTCGCCATTTCCGTTAAGGTATTACCGGGAGATAATACCTCAAAAACTACTTGGGGGGCGATATCATCTTCTTCCCATTGTAAATAAGACCCCCGTTTAACTTTGGGTCGTCCTATGGCTACCATCACATCTGGAGCTACTCGCAGTTTATTGTTGCCTTCTACGGGATACCAGAGTAAATCTCCGGCTACAAATACGTTAGGGTCATCTTTAAAGAGGGCATCAATCCCTCCTTGAATGGTGACAATCCAGCGGAATTGTTCGGTGTTTTCTGCCATAGGTTGACCGTCGCTTTCAGGATAGATAATTGGGGTTTGGGCAGTGATTTTAATCTCGGTTACCATGTGGCCTCCTTGGGGTGCTTTATGGGTGTATTCGTCGTCAAAGGGGATTACATAGCATCAGGGTCAATGCCTAATTCCCGTAGTTTTTCCGCCAGGCGGTTAGCGCGTTCTGCTTCCTGTTGGGCGCGTTCTGCTTCCTGTTGGGCGCGTTCTGCTTCCTGTTGGGCGCGTTCTGCCTGCTGTTGGGCGCGTTCTGCCTGCTGTTGAGCGCGTTCTTCTGCTTTTTGGGCGCGTTGTGCCTCCTGTTGGGCGCGTTCTGCCTCCTGTTGGGCGCGTTGTGCCTGCTGTTGGGCGCGTTCTGCCTCTTGTTGGGCGCGTTCTTCTGCTTGTTGGCGATCGCTCTCTAACTCAATATAAGTCGAGAATTTACGACCATCGGGACGATACAATTCTAACCCCGACTCCGAGATTTCAAATCTCACCCCTAGCCGGGGAGAAATCCAGCCTTTTATGGTGTCAATTAATGTCAGTTGATTCTCTGTGCGAATCCAACCACAGACATCGATTTTATCGGGGTCATATATATAGTATTCTTCCACTCCATAACGCTGATAAAAGTCCAGCTTTTTCGCCATTTCCGTTAAGGTATTACCGGGAGATAATACCTCAAAAACTACTTGGGGGGCGATATCATCTTCTTCCCATTGCAAATAAGACCCCCGTTTAACTTTGGGTCGTCCTATGGCTACCATCACATCTGGAGCTACTCGCAGTTTATTGTTGCCTTCTACGGGATACCAGAGTAAATCTCCGGCTACAAATACGTTAGGGTCATCTTTAAAGAGGGCATCAATCCCTCCTTGAATGGTGACAATCCAGCGGAATTGTTCGGTGTTTTCTGCCATAGGTTGACCGTCGCTTTCGGGGTAGATAATTGGGGTTTTGGGAGTGGTTTTAATCTCTGTTACCATGTTGCCTCCTTGGGGTGGGTTCTGTGCCTAAACTGGTTCAACTTTTTCCCTTACATAGCATCAGGGTCAATGCCTAATTCCCGCAGTCTTTCCGCCAGGCGGTTAGCGCGTTCTGCTTCCTGTTGGGCGCGTTCTGCTTCCTGTTGGGCGCGTTCTGCTTCCTGTTGGGCGCGTTCTGCCTGCTGTTGGGCGCGTTCTGCCTGCTGTTGAGCGCGTTCTTCTGCTTTTTGGGCGCGTTGTGCCTCCTGTTGGGCGCGTTCTGCCTCCTGTTGGGCGTGTTCTGCCTCCTGTTGGGCGTGTTCTGCCTCCTGTTGGGCGCGTTCTTCGGCTTGTTGGGCGCGTTCTTCTGCTTTTTGGCGATCGCTCTCTAACTCAATATAAGTCGAGAATTTACGACCATCGGGACGATACAATTCTAACCCCGACTCCGAGATTTCAAATCTCACCCCTAGCCGGGGAGAAATCCAGCCTTTTATGGTGTCAATTAATGTCAGTTGATTCTCTGTGCGAATCCAACCACAGACATCGATTTTATCGGGGTCATATATATAGTATTCTTCCACTCCATAACGCTGATAAAAGTCCAGCTTTTTCGCCATTTCCGTTAAGGTATTACCGGGAGATAATACCTCAAAAACTACTTGGGGGGCGATATCATCTTCTTCCCATTGCAAATAAGACCCCCGTTTAACTTTGGGTCTTCCTATGGCTACCATCACATCTGGAGCTACTCGCAGTTTATTGTTGCCTTCTACGGGATACCAGAGTAAATCTCCGGCTACAAATACGTTAGGGTCATCTTTAAAGAGGGCATCAATCCCTCCTTGAATGGTGACAATCCAGCGGAATTGTTCGGTGTTTTCTGCCATAGGTTGACCGTCGCTTTCGGGGTAGATAATTGGGGTTTTGGGAGTGGTTTTAATCTCTGTTACCATGTGGCCTCCTTGGGGTGGGTTCTGTGCCTAAACTGGTTCAACTTTTTCCCTTACATAGCATCAGGGTCAATGCCTAATTCCCGCAGTCTTTCCGCCAGGCGGTTAGCGCGTTCTGCTTCCTGTTGGGCGCGTTCTGCTTCCTGTTGGGCGCGTTCTGCCTGCTGTTGGGCGCGTTCTGCCTGCTGTTGAGCGCGTTCTTCTGCTTTTTGGGCGCGTTGTGCCTCCTGTTGGGCGCGTTCTGCCTCCTGTTGGGCGTGTTCTGCCTCCTGTTGGGCGCGTTCTTCGGCTTGTTGGGCGCGTTCTTCTGCTTTTTGGCGATCGCTCTCTAACTCAATATAAGTCGAGAATTTACGACCATCGGGACGATACAATTCTAACCCCGACTCCGAGATTTCAAATTTCACCCCTAGCCGGGGAGAAATCCAGCCTTTTATGGTGTCAATTAATGTCAGTTGATTCTCTGTGCGAATCCAACCACAGACATCGATTTTATCGGGGTCATATATATAGTATTCTTCCACTCCATAACGCTGATAAAAGTCCAGCTTTTTCGCCATTTCCGTTAAGGTATTACCGGGAGATAATACCTCAAAAACTACTTGGGGGGCGATATCATCTTCTTCCCATTGTAAATAAGACCCCCGTTTAACTTTGGGTCGTCCTATGGCTACCATCACATCTGGAGCTACTCGCAGTTTATTGTTGCCTTCTACGGGATACCAGAGTAAATCTCCGGCTACAAATACGTTAGGGTCATCTTTAAAGAGGGCATCAATCCCTCCTTGAATGGTGACAATCCAGCGGAATTGTTCGGTGTTTTCTGCCATAGGTTGACCGTCGCTTTCAGGATAGATAATTGGGGTTTGGGCAGTGATTTTAATCTCGGTTACCATGTGGCCTCCTTGGGGTGCTTTATGGGTGTATTCGTCGTCAAAGGGGATTACATAGCATCAGGGTCAATGCCTAATTCCCGTAGTTTTTCCGCCAGGCGGTTAGCGCGTTCTTCCGCTTGTTGGGCGCGTTCTTCTGCTTGTTGGCGATCGCTCTCTAACTCAATATAAGTCGAGAATTTACGACCATCGGGACGATACAATTCTAACCCCGACTCCGAGATTTCAAATCTCACCCCTAGCCGGGGAGAAATCCAGCCTTTTATGGTGTCAATTAATGTCAGTTGATTCTCTGTGCGAATCCAACCACAGACATCGATTTTATCGGGGTCATATATATAGTATTCTTCCACTCCATAACGCTGATAAAAGTCCAGCTTTTTCGCCATTTCGGTTAAGGTATTACCGGGAGATAATACCTCAAAAACTACTTGGGGGGCGATATCATCTTCTTCCCATTGCAAATAAGACCCCCGTTTAACTTTGGGTCTTCCTATGGCTACCATCACATCTGGAGCTACTCGCAGTTTATTGTTGCCTTCTACGGGATACCAGAGTAAATCTCCGGCTACAAATACGTTAGGGTCATCTTTAAAGAGGGCATCAATCCCTCCTTGAATGGTGACAATCCAGCGGAATTGTTCGGTGTTTTCTGCCATAGGTTGACCGTCGCTTTCAGGATAGATAATTGGCGTTTGGGGAGTGGTTTTAATCTCGGTTACCATGTCGCCTCCTTGGGGTGCTTTATGGGTGTATTCGTCGTCAAAGGGGATTACATAGTATCAGGGTCAATACCTAATTCCCGCAGTCTTTCCGCCAGGCGGTTAGCGCGTTCTGCTTCCTGTTGGGCGCGTTCTGCTTCCTGTTGGGCGCGTTCTGCCTGCTGTTGGGCGCGTTCTTCGGCTTGTTGGGCGCGTTCTGCCTGCTGTTGGGCGCGTTCTGTTTCCTGTTGGGCGCGTTCTTCTGCTTTTTGGCGATCGCTCTCTAACTCAATATAAGTCGAGAATTTACGACCATCGGGACGATACAATTCTAACCCCGACTCCGAGATTTCAAATCTCACCCCTAACCGGGGAGAAATCCAGCCTTTTATGGTGTCAATTAATGTCAGTTGATTCTCTGTGCGAATCCAACCACAGACATCGATTTTATCGGGGTCATATATATAGTATTCTTCCACTCCATAACGCTGATAAAAGTCCAGCTTTTTCGCCATTTCGGTTAAGGTATTACCGGGAGATAATACCTCAAAAACTACTTGGGGGGCGATATCATCTTCTTCCCATTGCAAATAAGACCCCCGTTTAACTTTGGGTCGTCCTATGGCTACCATCACATCTGGAGCTACTCGCAGTTTATTGTTGCCTTCTACGGGATACCAGAGTAAATCTCCGGCTACAAATACGTTAGGGTCATCTTTAAAGAGGGCATCAATCCCTCCTTGAATGGTGACAATCCAGCGGAATTGTTCGGTATTTTCTGCCATAGGTTGACCGTCGTTTTCGGGGTAGATAATTGGGGTTTGGGCAGTGGTTTTAATCTCTGTTACCATGTGGCCTCCTTGGGGTGAGTTCTGTGCATAAAGTGGTTCAACTTTTTCCCTTACATAGTATCAGGGTCAATACCTAATTCCCGCAGTCTTTCCGCCAGGCGGTTAGCGCGTTCTGCTTCCTGTTGGGCGCGTTCTTCCGCTTGTTGGGCGCGTTCTGCCTGCTGTTGGGCGCGTTCTGTTTCCTGTTGGGCGCGTTCTTCGGCTTGTTGGCGATCGCTCTCTAACTCAATATAAGTCGAGAATTTACGACCATCGGGACGATACAATTCTAACCCCGACTCCGACATTTCAAATCTCACCCCTAACCGGGGAGAAATCCAGCCTTTTATGGTGTCAATTAATGTCAGTTGATTCTCTGTGCGAATCCAACCACAGATATCGATTTTATCAGGGTCATATATATAGTATTCTTCCACTCCATAACGCTGATAAAAGTCCAGCTTTTTCGCCATTTCGGTTAAGGTATTACCGGGAGATAATACCTCAAAAACTACTTGGGGGGCGATATCATCTTCTTCCCATTGCAAATAAGACCCCCGTTTAACTTTGGGTCGTCCTATGGCTACCATCACATCTGGAGCTACTCGCAGTTTATTGTTGCCTTCTACGGGATACCAGAGTAAATCTCCGGCTACAAATACGTTAGGGTCATCTTTAAAGAGGGCATCAATCCCTCCTTGAATGGTGACAATCCAGCGGAATTGTTCGGTGTTTTCTGCCATAGGTTGACCGTCGTTTTCGGGGTAGATAATTGGGGTTTGGGCAGTGGTTTTAATCTCTGTTACCATGTGGCCTCCTTGGGGTGAGTTCTGTGCATAAAGTGGTTCAACTTTTTCCCTTACATAGTATCAGGGTCAATACCTAATTCCCGCAGTCTTTCCGCCAGGCGGTTAGCGCGTTCTGCTTCCTGTTGGGCGCGTTCTGCTTCCTGTTGGGCGCGTTCTTCGGCTTGTTGGGCGCGTTCTGCCTGCTGTTGGGCGCGTTCTGTTTCCTGTTGGGCGCGTTCTTCTGCTTTTTGGCGATCGCTCTCTAACTCAATATAAGTCGAGAATTTACGACCATCGGGACGATACAATTCTAACCCCGACTCCGAGATTTCAAATTTCACCCCTAGCCGGGGAGAAATCCAGCCTTTTATGGTGTCAATTAATGTCAGTTGATTCTCTGTGCGAATCCAACCACAGACATCGATTTTATCAGGGTCATATATATAGTATTCTTCCACTCCATAACGCTGATAAAAGTCCAGCTTTTTCGCCATTTCGGTTAAGGTATTACCGGGAGATAATACCTCAAAAACTACTTGGGGGGCGATATCATCTTCTTCCCATTGCAAATAAGACCCCCGTTTAACTTTGGGTCGTCCTATGGCTACCATCACATCTGGAGCTACTCGCAGTTTATTGTTGCCTTCTACGGGATACCAGAGTAAATCTCCGGCTACAAATACGTTAGGGTCATCTTTAAAGAGGGCATCAATCCCTCCTTGAATGGTGACAATCCAGCGGAATTGTTCGGTATTTTCTGCCATAGGTTGACCGTCGTTTTCGGGGTAGATAATTGGGGTTTGGGCAGTGGTTTTAATCTCTGTTACCATGTGGCCTCCTTGGGGTGAGTTCTGTGCATAAAGTGGTTCAACTTTTTCCCTTACATAGTATCAGGGTCAATACCTAATTCCCGCAGTCTTTCCGCCAGGCGGTTAGCGCGTTCTGCTTCCTGTTGGGCGCGTTCTTCCGCTTGTTGGGCGCGTTCTTCTGCTTTTTGGCGATCGCTCTCTAACTCAATATAAGTCGAGAATTTACGACCATCGGGACGATACAATTCTAACCCCGACTCCGACATTTCAAATCTCACCCCTAACCGGGGAGAAATCCAGCCTTTTATGGTGTCAATTAAGGTCAGTTGATTCTCTGTGCGAATCCAGCCACAGACATCGATTTTATCAGGGTCATATATATAGTATTCTTCCACTCCATAACGCTGATAAAAGTCCAGCTTTTTCGCCATTTCCGTTAAGGTATTACCGGGAGATAATACCTCAAAAACTACTTGGGGGGCGATATCATCTTCTTCCCATTGTAAATAAGACCCCCGTTTAACTTTGGGTCGTCCTATGGCTACCATCACATCTGGAGCTACTCGCAGTTTATTGTTGCCTTCTACGGGATACCAGAGTAAATCTCCGGCTACAAATACGTTAGGGTCATCTTTAAAGAGGGCATCAATCCCTCCTTGAATGGTGACAATCCAGCGGAATTGTTCGGTATTTTCTGCCATAGGTTGACCGTCGCTTTCGGGGTAGATAATTGGGGTTTTGGGAGTGGTTTTAATCTCGGTTACCATGTGGCCTCCTTGGGGTGCTTTATGGGTGTATTCGTCGTCAAAGGGGATTACATAGCATCAGGGTCAATGCCTAATTCTCGCAGTCTTTCAGCCAGGCGGTTAGCGCGTTCTTCGGCTTGTTGGCGTTGGTTGTCCAATTCGATATAAGTCGAGAATTTACGACCATCGGGACGATACAATTCTAACCCCGACTCCGACATTTCAAATCTCACCCCTAGCCGGGGAGAAATCCAGCCTTTTATGGTGTCAATTAATGTCAGTTGATTCTCTGTGCGAATCCAACCACAGACATCGATTTTATCGGGGTCATATATATAGTATTCTTCCACTCCATAACGCTGATAAAAGTCCAGCTTTTTCGCCATTTCGGTTAAGGTATTACCGGGAGATAATACCTCAAAAACTACTTGGGGGGCGATATCATCTTCTTCCCATTGCAAATAAGACCCCCGTTTAACTTTGGGTCGTCCTATGGCTACCATCACATCTGGAGCTACTCGCAGTTTATTGTTGCCTTCTACGGGATACCAGAGTAAATCTCCGGCTACAAATACGTTAGGGTCATCTTTAAAGAGGGCATCAATCCCTCCTTGAATGGTGACAATCCAGCGGAATTGTTCGGTGTTTTCTGCCATAGGTTGACCGTCGCTTTCGGGGTAGATAATTGGGGTTTGGGGAGTGGTTTTAATCTCGGTTACCATGTCGCCTCCTTTGAGTGGGTTGGCTAAAATCAGATGTGGAAATTTAGGATTAATATGTTGACTATTTGGAGGTTGATATGCTAGTATCACTATGATGATGTCTGCCCTAATTAGATTATAGGGGTTGAGGTCTTGGACTGTACCGATGAGTATTAGGCGACGGTGAATCGGTAAAATTGTCTAGGGAAAGAATGGGAAACACCCAGATAAACCCAGATAAGAAGGGATATAGGGAAGTCGGAGGAAGCAACTGTAAGATTGTGTAGAAATGCGATCGCATTTGTAAATCTGATGACGATCGCATTATTGAAGTCCGGTAAAATCCATGGCTAAATTAGAGACAAGGGATAATTCCTTGTCTCCAAAAATCAACTACTTAGCCGTTAGTAGTGGCATATTCAGGAAGCCGACGCAGACGTTCTTCGCCAGTGAGAACTTTTACCTGTCCATCATCATCCAAGTCTACCAAAGCCTGATCACCCGGTTTAAGTGTACCGGATAGCATGGTTTCCGCTAGGACATCTTCTAACAGATTCATAATCGCACGACGGAGGGGACGAGCGCCATAATTAGGATCATATCCCACCTCAACAATATGATCTTTAAAGCGATCGCTAACTTCCAGGACAATCTCCTTATCCCGCAAGCGAGCAAACACTTCCTCCAACAGGATATCAGCAATCTGTTTAACCTCATCTTTGGTCAACTTACGGAAAACAATAATCTCATCGAGACGGTTAATAAACTCCGGTCGGAAATACTGTTTCAACTCCTCATTAACCAAATTGCGAATCCGAGTATATTGAGCCTCTTCCTGTGATTGCTCAAACTCAAAACCCAGACCGCCGCCACCCTTTTCTATCACCTTCGAGCCGATATTGGAAGTCATGATAATCAGAGTATTTTTGAAACTGACCGTGCGACCTTTAGCATCAGTCAACCGTCCATCCTCCAAAATCTGCAATAGCATATTAAAGACATCGGGGTGAGCCTTTTCGATTTCGTCAAACAGAATCACCGTATAGGGACGACGACGCACCGCCTCCGTCAGTTGTCCACCCTCATCATAGCCGACAAAACCGGGAGGGGAACCAATCAACTTAGAAACCGTGTGGCGTTCCATAAACTCGGACATATCCAAACGGATCATCGCTTCCATGGAACCAAAGAAGTAATAAGCCAAAGCCTTGGTTAGTTCGGTTTTTCCCACCCCGGTCGGACCGGAAAAGATAAAGCTGGCGATCGGTCGGTTGGGGTTTTTCAGTCCCACCCTGGCGCGACGAATAGCGCGGGAAACGGCGCTCACAGCCTCATGTTGACCTATCAGGCGCTGATGTAGGGTATCTTCCATGTGCATCAGTTTATAGGACTCAGATTCAGTCATTTTAGTGACGGGAATTCCTGTCCAGGCTGAGAGGACATCGGCGATATCTTCTTCGGTAACAATTAAGTTAGTTTTGATGCTGGTTTCCACTTGGGAAGCGGCTTCAATTTGGTCTTTGCATTTCAATTCACGATCGCGCAATTCTCCAGCCTTATCGAAATCCTGAACTTGAACAGCGACATCTTTTTGTTTAACAATGTCGGACAGTTCCACTTTCAGATCTCGCACTTCTGGGGGTAACTTAGAGTGCATCACCCTCACCCGCGAGCCAGCTTCATCAATTAAATCGATCGCCTTATCAGGAAGAAAGCGATCGCTAATATAGCGGTGAGATAGTTTCGCCGCCGCCAAAACCGCCTCATCAGAAATAGTCAAGCGGTGGTGTTGTTCATAAGCCGATCGCAACCCAAATAGAATCTCGATAGTTTCCTCAACGCTAGGTTCTCCCACCATTACCGGCTGAAATCGGCGTTCTAAGGCGGCATCACGCTCAATATACTTCCGGTATTCATCCAGAGTCGTTGCGCCGATACACTGCAATTCTCCCCTTGCTAAAGCCGGTTTGAGCATATTAGCCGCATCCATAGTTCCCTCAATGGCTCCCGCTCCCACCAGGGTATGGATTTCGTCAATTAATAGGATAATATTGCCATTAGCCTTAATTTCCTGAACAATTTTTTTGAGTCGTTCTTCAAACTCTCCCCGGAAACGGGTTCCCGCCACCAGAGTTCCCATTTCCAGGCTCACCACTTGGCGATTTTCCAGAAGTTCCGGCACATTTCCATTAATAATACGTTGAGCGAGTCCTTCTGCGATCGCTGTTTTACCAACCCCCGGTTCACCAATTAGCACCGGGTTGTTTTTGGTACGGCGACCGAGTATTTGAATCACCCGTTCTATTTCGCGATCGCGTCCTACAATAGGATCTAGCTTTCCTTGAGCTGCCAACTGAGTCAAGTTAGTAGAAAACTCATCAAGGGTCGCCGTTTTACGACTCTGACTGCGGGAGTTTCCCCCGGCTGAGGCGGGGACTTCCTCCCCTAAATTTTTAATCAATTCTGTCCGCAATTGTCGGCGCTCAATACCGAAGTTTTCCAGAACCTTGGCTGCTACGCCTTCTTCATCTTGCAACAGGCCTAGCAATATATGTTCTGGCGCAATATAATTATTGCCTAACTGCCTAGCCTCTTTCATCGCCGACTCAAAGACCCTCTTGGCGCGAGGCGTAAACGGAATTTCTGGTGGCATAAAACCAGAACCGCGCCCAATAATAGATTCTATCTCACGGCGGGTATTATCCAAGTTTAGGTTTTGGTCTGAGAGTACCTTGGCGGCGATACTGGTTCCTTCCCCAATAATACCCAGTAGCAGTTGTTCAGTCCCGACGAAGTTATGTCCCAAACGTCGCGCCTCTTCCTGAGACAGCATCACGGCCTTGATCGCTTTATCTGAAAAATATTCAAACATTTGTGCTTTTCCCGTCCAGCTATTGTACTTAGCTAACCCTGGGGTGTGCTTTTGATCCGTGCAGGAGGAACATCACACCACCAAGATTTGTAAACTTTTGTGTATTTTGCCTATCCCTACTCTATCGCTACTCTAGCAATAATGCAGTAAGGATAGCCGTAATTTTGCTGAAACGGGGACTAGGGGCTAGGGACAGGGTTTATCAACCCGTCCCCAATTTTTAGACCCTACTCAGCCAAGAACTTGACCGTGGCAAATAATTGCTAACAGATCAACCAGGTTTCTTGGTGGCGGTTGATGTCAAATTAACCGCCTAATTATCAATTATCCTTACTCAATTATCATGCTCAAATACCATGATACCTGAACCTGATGCGTTTTGGAAGGTCATCACCAAATTATTACCATTTACCCGAAACTCTTGCACGCCTTCTAAAGCCTGAATAAACTCTGATTCCTGAGTCATTAACTCTGGTTCACAAGCCATGGAAGTTGAGGCTAAGGTGTTAATTTCTAGTTGCTGTTCTTTGACCTCATAACCACCGATTAAACGATTACAGCCACCAGTTCCAGAAATGCTATTTTCGGCAAACTCTAGGGTGACTTTGCTATCAGCGACTAAATCAATCATGGAGTCAGATTTTGTCCAAAACAACAACCGCCACGGCTTATTTAACATGGAGTTAACACTAGGTTCATCATACTTGCTAAACACCATAAAACCCGACCCCGAATCATTTTGGTAATTCATGATTAAATTATCACCATTGACCCGAAATTCTTGCACACCTTCTAAGGCTTTAACAAATTGGAACTCTTGGCTCATTAAGGCTTCTTCGCAAGCCATTCTCGTGCTACCTACGGCACTTATTTCTAGGCGATTATCATGGACTTTATGGCCTGCCATTAAACGATTACATCCCGCCGAACCACTAATTCCATTTTGGTCAAAAGCTAGAGTGATTTCACTACCAGCAACCACATCAACTAACCTATCAGCTTGACTCCAAAATGAGAGTTTCCAGCTACTATCTGCAATGGGGTGATTCATAGCCATGTATTGTTCAGAAATATTTTGATAAACTACTGACCCAGACTGGGCTATCCCTTGACTAGCAAACCATACGGGAGAAGCGATCGCACAAGTAGCTACCACCAGCAAACCTTTCCATTGACTTAGTTTTAACATCTTTTTTCACTCCAAGCAACCATCTTAGTATAGCAACTATTGTGGGTTTATTACCCACTTTCTCAAATCACACCAACCGTAAATTAGGCATCATCGAACACCGGGAATTGTTCGGATGACATATCTGCCTGCTGTCAGTTTTCTTAATTTTTTCCATCCATCTTGATGATCAGACAAAACTTGACATCTGCCCTCACCATTTTAGGTAATGCGATCGGGTGAGCCAAATAGTGAACAGTATGACCAGGCCCCTCGACCTGTCTTAATGGGGTGTAACTTTAGGAATTGTGGTGAATGGTGGTTAATTCAAAAGTTGAGCCAATAGGCGAGGCATAGGTAAAATAATTGTTAGTAAAACGCCTAAAGTCATCAATCCGATGATATCTCGGACATCATCAACTTCACTAACATCATTAAGGGCTGGTTCATCATTAAGGGGTAAAAAGAATAGCAGGATGGCTAAAATCATAAATTCCGACTGAATTAAAGCCACGAATAACATCAAAAAGCGGGTAATTTGACCAATAATTAGACTGAGGCGCTGACCAAACATAGCATGGACCATGTGGCCTCCATCTAATTGACCAATAGGGAGTAAATTAAAAGCGGAAACTACCAAGCCTATATATCCAGCGATCGCCACCGGGTGCAAACTGATAGCCATATCCCGGCTTAAAGCATCTCCTAAAGCCAGTTTTGCCAAGATAGCCAAAAACATCGAAAACCTAGGATTGAGGGCATTGAAGGTCAAAATTCCCGACTGATCAGGCACAATATCGACGACTTCCGAATGAGCAAATCCCCAGAATAATAAAGGAATAGTCACCAGTAAACCAGCCCAGGGACCAGCCACACTGACATCAAATAAAGCGCGGCGGTGGGGATATGGCGATCGCGTTTGAATAAAAGCGCCAAAAGTTCCCAGAAAAAAGGGAACTGGAATAAAATAGGGAGGGGTTACCTGAATCTGATGGTGTCTAGCGGTCAAGTAGTGGCATAACTCATGAACCCCCAAAATCGCCATTAAAGCGACAGCATAGGGAAACCCCGTCAACAATAGGGAAGGATCATCCTGCCAATCCTGATTTGATATTCCCATAATTGTGCTTCCCGCGACAGTAGTTGTAAACAGGGTAATCACCATTAGCGCCAAGGCTAACAGAGGCTGACTCAGCAGGTCTTGATCAGATTTGGGAGGAGCGTCGGGGTGACGTTGGGGATTAGGGACAAGGGCGAATAGGGGTTTATCAGATAAGTCTCGTTGGAATATTACCAAAAAGCGATCGCCAAAATTTGCCTCAATTTTCTCTCTTACGGTTTGATAAGCTATATCAGGTTGCGATCGCAATTGACCCCGACAAATCACCGCCTGGGGTCGATATTCCACATCATGCAACGGAAACACCGACCAAGGGAAACAAGCCCTTAATTTAGTCTCCTCACTCTGGCTGATAGGTGACACAGGTTCTGGAGTTTTGGTAGTTTCTGAGACAGAAGAATCTGTTTCACTTCCGGCATCTTCTGGGGTAGGATACTGGCGGCCAATATGCACCAAAACCCAATATAGACAAGGACAGACAATAAATGGAATAATCACCAGTAAAGCCGGAATCGGGGTCTGTTTGCCATAAATTATCACCCAGCCAGTCCAGATGAAAGCAGGTGCCATCATCACCAACCACAAGATCCACACGGGAGTCCTGGTAATGCGGGTGACACTTTGACGCAAAACCAAATAAGTGACAAGTCCTAGAATTAGTAGCAATAAAAGCATAATGATATTTTGATCGCAGGGAACACCGTAACCGGGAATCAGGGAAACCACAAAAAAGGATCTGGTATAGTTTACCGATAACTCGTTGAGATTCAAAAATGGCCCATAGGAACACCAGTGGAAACAGCGTAATGGCCCAGCAGCAGTCTACAACCAAACCACCGAAACCTATTTTTGAAACAATTTATGGATTTTCACCAAACCGAGATACTCTGGGTGGGACAGCTTACTTCATTGTAGAAAACTCAGGTAATATCTTGATCGATTCTCCGCCTTGGACAGAAACTGAACAAGAGTTTATCCAGCAACAGGGGGGGCTAAAGTGGTTAGTGATCACCCATCGCGGCGGTATGGGTAAAGCTAGGGAAATTCAGAAAGCTACTGACTGTCAAATTTTGTGTCAGGAACAGGAAGCCTATCTGTTACCAGAAGCTGAGGTCATATCTTTTGAAAGGGAATTTTCCCTAACTCCAGAGATTATGGTGATTTGGACTCCTGGACATTCTCCCGGTTCCTCCTGTGTTTATACTTCCCAGTATGGCGGGATCTTGTTTTCCGGTCGCCATTTGTTACCTGATGCTAAGGGTAAGCCAGTCCCCCTACGAACTGCTAAAACTTTTCACTGGTCGAGACAAGTTCGCAGTGTGCAGGTCCTATTGGATAGATTTACACCGGAAACGTTACAATGGATTTGTCCTGGGGCTAGTATTGGCTTATTACGCGCCAAGTTGGCGATCGCTGACGGTTATCACCAAATCGCTGATAGCATGAGGCAATAGCTCACCTCAATTGTCCGTTGCCACTTGTGTGGCAAAATATTCTATAGCTGTTGCTAAATTTATCGCCAAATAACTATGACTTCTGCAACTACACTTTCCGATGCTCCTGATTTGACAGGTGATGATTACATTGTTATTGGTTTAGCCCACTGCTTTATTAAAGAAGATGGGGAAGTCCAACCGGTTACGATCGCCGAACCCATCCCCTCAGCCGCCTTAGAAGCGATTATCAAGGGTATTCCTACCTCCTATCAAATCGCCTCTGCTGTCACCCTGGGAACTTTACTCACCGATGAGTCTGTCACACTTCCTGAAGCCTTCAGCCCAGAAACTCAACTCTGTGACGACTTTAGAGAACGTACCATCGCCGCCGCGCGTACCTACAAACGCCGTGAGGTGGCTAAGTCTCATATTTCAGTCGGGACTACCTTCGAGAAATTGAACTTTTCCACCGAACGCAAACGCCTACTTAATTCTGAACGAATTGTTAGCGCGGAAGATAACGTTAAACAACACGCCTACACCCACCAAGTTCTCTAGTTAGACTTCAGCGGTATATATATTCTGAACTCCAAGCCGCCTTGGGGTTGGGAAACACAAGCCAGTTCACCACCATGCTTTTCAACTACTAGGTGATGGGCTATAGACAATCCTAGGGCGGTTGTTTGACCAAAAGTAGGCGCGGCTAATAATGGTTCAAATACCTGCTGAAATTCATCTGGGCTTAAACTTGGACCATTATCAGCTATGGAAATCATTACCCTTTTTCTGTCTTTCTCCTCCACTATGGTAGTGCTGACTGACAGGGTAGGATCAACCATGCGATCGCCTCCTACCATCGCCATTTCTAGCCGATCTATATGGTAGGTGATTAGATTCATAAATACCTGATTTAATTGTCCGGGATAACACTCGATTAACGGTAAATATCCATAGTCTTTGACTAATTTAATACTCCCTCGCCCTCCCTTAGCCTGTAGGCGATTTTGCAAAATCAGCAAGGTACTATCCAAGCCTTCATGAATATTCGCCTCCTTCATTTGGGATTCATCTAGACGGGTAAATACACGCAGCGATCGCACCACGTCCCTAATGCGTTCCGCCCCCACCTGCATAGATTCAAACATTTTGGGTAAATCTATCTTGATAAAATCAAGACCTATTTCCTCCATTTCTTCCTCAATTTCCTCCGGGGTTTCTGGATAATACTCGTTATATAAATCTACCAATCTCAGTAGATCCTCAATATACTTATATCCATGACCCAGATTACCAAAAATGAAATTAACCGGATTATTAATTTCGTGAGCAATTCCTGCTACTAATTGTCCCAGAGAAGACATCTTTTCAGTTTGCACTAATTGGGTTTGGGCGCGTTTTAACTGTACTAAAGCCGCTTCTAACTCGTTGCGGCGGCGAGTTTCCTGTTCCTCACTTAGTCGCAGCGCCATTTCCATATTACGGCGTTCGGTAATATCTAACCCGACAAATACCGCCGCCGCGCCCCGATGATATTTTTGAGCTACAATTAAATAGGTGCGTGGTTCACCCTTAACATTAGCAGTAATTTCCCGAGAACTTGTCCAGTTATTCCTATCAAAAAAAGCATAGACAAATTCATTAAATTCTGGGCTGGTTTGCAGAAAACCTACCTCTTTACCGATGAATTGATGGGTCGGTACACCATAAGCATTAGCTAGGTGTTGATTAACCCCTAAATATCTCAGGTCTGAACCTACCCAAGACACTAACCCTGGTACCGCATTTAAAACAGCTTCGAGTTGGTCGCGCGACTCGGTAATGACTGAGGAAGCCACTTGACGTTCGGAGATATCTCTGGCAAACCAACAGATTAACGGTAAGGTGGGAGAATGGCGATCGCCTGTTTGTATGGCAGTATTAACCTTAATATCAATATCTGAGGGTTTAACCTCTAAATAGTTAACATTGACTTCCACGGGACAAATTACGCCATGGCGACAACTATGGCGTGATTCAAAAGTCAGCGAACCTTTATGGCGAATATCCTCGCACTGGACAGACCAGATAGTTGGGGATAGGTCAGGATCAATATCGTAGATTTTCAGTTTTAGTAATTCCCCCCGGGAATAGCCTAATAACCTACAGGCAGTGTCATTAACATAGCATAACCTACCATCAAGGGTAATCCACAATACCGCATCCGCCGCCCTATCCATCGCCAATTGGGTCAGTTGTAGGGTATCCTTTAACTGTTTCGATGCGGTAATGGCTTCTAAGGACAGGATTAAACCAGCGATCGCCCCGGTTTCCGTTTTCCAAGGCCTGACAACCCATTTCACCCATTCTATGCTACCATCACTCAGGCTCAGACAGGTTTCTAATTCCCAACTGTCTAAGGTTCCTGCTAAAGATGCCTCCGCGTTCTCATGCCAACGATCTGGTAAGTTCGGAAATAGCTGATAATGGGATACACCCAGTAAATTGTCGGAAATTTGGCTATCACTATACTGGTCTTGCCAGTACTGGGATATAGCCACATAGCACATTTGGCGATCGACCATAGCGATCGCTGTCGGCATTGATGCCATCAGTTGATTAAATAGTATATCTCCTGATCTCCCTGGAACTGCTGCACTATACATAGAATTATAGCCACAATTATAGCCATTGCTAACTGATGCCGCCTCCTGGGATGAAAAAGATTGTGTGGGCTGGTTATTCACAATTCGCGATACTCCGGTTAATTGCATCTAGTCGGCACAGTTAGAAATTACAGGGGAACATTGGAGCGTTTCGGATCATTTATGTTCCATTTATTTATACGTTCCATGTCAATTATCATGGGGGGTCTCACCCTCCATTGTATTCTTGGTTACAGATTTTGTCTATATTCCTTATTGCTTGTAAACCCATGTCCCACAGTCCCATAGCCAGCGGACTGCGTAGCGTCAGAAGCCGACTCTCTCAATCCTAACCGGAAAATTTGGGCCTGACGCAGCACAGCGATCGCCATGGTGCGTCAGAAATCCATTTCCTCCCTTGATGATAATTATCCCTATCTGACGCTACGGGTTGACATCTATTTTCAATTATCATGAATTATCCCATATTTAATCTGTCTAACTGATGGTAATTAAACATGATTTTCTGGATTTTGGTGAATACATAACCTAATTCTATTTGGTCAATAGGTAGTAAATCCAGCACTTCTAAAACTCGTTGTAATCCTAAAATAATTTCTGCCCGTAAGTGTAGGGCGGGAAATCCGGGTAATAAATCCTGCGCCCCTTGTTTGATAGCCCAAAGACGTTCTGCTTGTGATACTTTTGGGGCGGTTTCATGAGTTAAAATAACTTCAACTTCGGGATAGTTTAAATCACACCAACGACAAAATTCATAGGGGCTTTCTTCTTGCCTGATAAAATACATGACATCAACTATACATAAATCTGGTAGCTGGTTTTCTCGAGCTTTTTTCTGCAAAAAGAACTTTAAATGTGATGATTTATGGTAGTTGTAAACTGATAGACCTTGAGAAGACAAGATTAAATTCCAAATCATTTGCTGTGGCTTCGAGATTTGAGCAACCAGCACAGTTTTCGGAGGGTTATTTATCATACAAAAACTCACTTTTTGTTAATCAAGCACAATCCTATCGGTCGAAATCAATCAACCTTCAGTAATAGCTTTTGATGGTTTTTGTAGAGACACCCTTAACTTAAACAACAAGAATCAGCAAATCTTGAAATCCGACTGACTAAAATTTAGACTGCGTGTTATGATCTATCAAATAGCCGTTTAAACTCCACCCCAACTGCTGATTATAGCACTGGGACTGGTAATCTTAATCTCAATCAACTAATTAGTTGCCAATGCCTGAATTTCATCAATTACTAAATTTGCCATCTATTTCTCGCAGACAAGCTATCAAGATTTTGGGAGTCAGTATAGCTGGTGGAATCCTAGGCTATTCCCGATTCAAAAAAACCCAACCTACGATCGCCCAAAAAGACTCAATTGCCCTTCCCTATACTTTAAACAACCCTAAAAAAGTTGTTGTAGTCGGTGCCGGATTAGCAGGTTTAGCCTGTGCCTACGAACTCAGCCAACGGGGGTTTGCAGTGACCTTATTGGAACGCGCGCCCCAACTCGGTGGCAAAATTGCCAGTTGGCCGATTCAGGTAGGAAACCAGACGTTTATGATGGAACATGGGTTCCACGGGTTTTTCCCCCAGTATTATAACCTCAACCGCATCATTGAGGAACTCCACATCAGAGATAATTTTTTATCTCTTAAATTCTACTCGGTAGTTCTGAGAAATAACACTTATGAGCCGGAAGTGTTTCGCCCCAATCATTCAGCCTTTCCCTGGAATATAGTAGATTTAGCGATCGCATCACCCAACCGACTCCGGTGGGGAATTAACCTCACCAAACGCCAACACTGGGAAGTTTTCCGAGAAATTGGTGGTTTCGCCATTCCCGACAGCTTTGAAAGACTCGATCAGATCTCCGTCAGCGACTGGGTAAAGGGAGAATTTCCCCAAGGTCTTTACGACCTGTACTTTCTCCCCTTCGCTAAGTCTAGCCTAAATGCGCCGGATTCTCTTAGCGCCGGAGAACTAATGCAGTTTTTCCATTTCTACTTTTTCGGGAACCCAGAAGGACTAGCCTTTAACGGGACCCGCGAAGATATGGGTAGCAGTCTCGTCCAACCCATAGCCGATGCAATTATTGCCAAAGGGGGTAAAATTATCACCGGAGGGGTAGTTTCTGAGGTGAAATGGCGAGATGGAAAAATTGACTCCCTCACCTACACGACGGGAGACCGTCATGGGTCAGCACCTTTTTGGGTAAATCGTCATGTCAGTTTAGGAAACACTGGGGAATATTTTGGCGCTGCGGATGAAGTTTATGCTGTTAACCCCGATAAAACGGAAGCGATTTCCCTCACCTGTACTCACCAAGGTTGTACTGTTAATCAGGAGTCTGATGGACGTTTTTACTGTCCCTGTCATGGCGCTATTTATGATCAACAAGGTCGGGTGATTTCGGGTCCGACTCAACAGGATTTACCCCGATTTAAGGTTCTCAAATATGACACTACTCGCCTACAGTTAATTGCTCAAACCAACAAACCCCCCAAAGGTAGGGGGGATAATAGGGAGCTAAAACAGGAGGTAAGCTCGCACTACTCTAAAATGGCGGCTTCTCAACTTTCCGTTACATATGTTACACAATCGACGATTAGTTTAGCAGCAGACTATTACATATTTGCTACTGATGTTCCGGGGGTTAAATCTTTATTTTCCCTGTCTATAGGGGATGTTAACCGGAAGGTTCAACAACAAATCGAAAAATTGGCGATCGCTGACCCTTTTGCGGTGTGTCGATTCTGGTTTGACCGAGATTTCCCCTGGGAACATAGCGATTTTACCTCGGTATCGGGTTATAAATTAACCGATAGTATCACCCTATATCATCGCATTCAAGAAACTTATCAACAATGGCATCAACAAACGGGAGGAAGTGTGGTAGAACTGCACGCATACTGTTATAAAGAAGCGGATTTCCCTACTCAATCAGCGTTGCTAACCACCTTTGAAAAAGAACTATATGAAATCGTCCCTGAACTGCAAAACGCCACTCTATTACATCGAGAATTAGTCAATCAAAAGAACTTTTCTGGCTATCCACCGGGTAGTTATAGCGATCGCCCTTGCACTGATTCTGGTGTCCCTAATCTCCAATTTGCGGGAGATTGGGTAAAAATGCCTTTTCCCTGTGGTTTAATGGAAAGGGCGGTTAGTAGTGGCTTATTGGCGGCTAATGATATTATACACCAAGAAGGATTGCAAAGACGACCATTATTATCAGTCAATCCCAAAGGTATTTTCACGATTTGAACACGGGATAATTGACAGCTATTAATAACGGGTTGGGTGCGTCAGCAAAGGCTGTACAGCTTGTTCACCAGTCGCTTAATACATTGCCCTCACCCTAAATCTGGATCCCAGAGAGGGAGAGGGACTTTGAGAGGTGATCAGATGATTTCTGAACAGGCTGTAACTGACGCACCTGTGACTAACTAAATCAGAATTTAGTAAATAAAAATACCTCCAGTTGATTGAATATTAACAGTGCGTAACCCAGCTTGGTCGCCACTGGGTCGAATTGTAAGGGTGACGTTGTTATTAACAACTTCTAGGTTATATTGCAGACTCAAAGAAGCAACTAAGGGGTTAATCACCAAATAGGAGTCTAGGGGAATGTTGTTATAACTAATCCTTTGTCCATTGGCTAAATTGGCGGTTTCGGTGGTAGTCAAACCATACTCTAGGGTGACACTAGATTGATTGACGAGGGTTAGGTTAACCGACTGTTGTGGATTAATTCGCGCGACAGGTTGCCAAGGTCCGGGGCTATAGGTAGAAGCAGCCGGAGGATTTTGGGCGAGAATAACTCCTGTAATTGTTTCGGAAGCATTAAGGGTTTTTGGCTGTACTACGAAGGATAAACACAAGGTAGTTACAACACTTAGTCCGACTACATTAAGACGACAGTTCATTCCATGACTCTCCTAAATACACGCGCTAACATCAAGTGTGAGGAGTTATTTCTATTATTGCCCAACCTGGATGTTTTGGATAGACAACTAACTAGGAGTTTATTGGAGGTGGGCGAAAACCGTGGCTTTTTGTACGCCATTTTCGCGACCTCTGGCGCTGATAGTCAGCGATCGCAAATGATTAAAGAAAGGCTGGGCGGATAATTCCACTAATCTTAGCAAAGGCATTTGTTGGCGTAAAATGTCCCGACTGACATCCCAATCAATATAAAAATAGCCATCATTTTTCTCGGAGAGTAACTTGAGACTATTGCTAAATTCAGGATTAGTCAGAATGTTTCCAGTTTCCACCCCATGAATTGCAGCATCGATCGCCTCAACAGAAGTGGCAAAAATTTCGTAATCCCCAACGGTGGCGTGAACTCCTCTGGGTTCCGCCTCAATCATCTGTTTTCTGGCGCTGGTCTTGTTTTTAGACTTGATCGGAACAGTTTTAAGTTGTGTCCAAGCCCATAGGGTATAGTCCCCTAATACAAAACTCCCGACACTGTAACCCCTCTCAGTGGCGATCGCGTCTAAAGCCTCGATAGCAGTTTCGGCTAAAGGAGTCCGTTTGGCAACAAATACCCAATCATTGCGATCGCCTATGGGGTGGGGGACTAAGGCGAGCGCGTATTCTTCTGTTACCCAATTAAAAATATCTTCGGGTAAATCAACACCCCAACTTTCTTGTATGGAAACCTGCGCGCGTCTTAAAACTCCCCCCAAGGTCTCATTACTCCCGATAGTCCCGGAGGTTTGCGCCCACAAATCTTTTAAATCTCGTCCGGTCACTACTAGGGGACTATTGGCGCTGATATACTTTAAGGCTGTGGGGGGTTCCGACAATAACGGCGGCTCAAATTCTTCGCTGGTGGTAGCAATTATGGCTGTATCTGCTAATAATCCTTGGGGGTTTAGGGTCAGTCCTAGGGCTAAACTGGGTTGAATGGGTAGGGCGTTGATTTCATCGGGGGTTAATTCCCAATTCCCTAAATTTAAAAATACTAATCCAATTTGGCTGGAGTCTAAAGCGGCGATCGCTTTTTGATAACTCTCGGAGTTGGCTAGGTTGAGGGTGGATACCTGGAAATTATTAATGGCTTCCCGCAATACTTTTGGATAGTTAGCAAATAAAATAAAGCGATCGCTTAATACTGCTGTCGCTAATGTGGGCGCTAATTCTACCGACTCCCTTTGGCGGTAAGTAATAGTTACCCCTCGATAGGTTTCCGAGGTTACCATTACTCCCGACACCGCTTGTCGTTGCCAAAATAATTCCAGAAATTCCTGACTCTGTTGGGGATTTTGGCTGGTGAGGGCAAGAAGATATCCCGGTTGTTTATCATTACTACTATCGCGATCAATATCTGCGGCGATCAGAGACAGGGTTATTTCCTCTCCTAACCAGGGTTTAATGTCCCGTTGGTAATTTAGTCCTGTATTTCCTAGCAGTATCTTTTTAAATCGGTTAAATTCCTGATGCGATCGCTGTCTTTGTTTCGGTTCAGCTAATACCTGGCGGAAGGCTTCCAGGCGGTCGGGGTTGACCAACAACGATGCTGTAAACGGCGCATTTTTTGGCACAAATACTGTCGCTGTGGGAATGGTTTTGGCTTTAGCCCCCAATAATGATAGGGGAGTTTCACCTAACAGCGTCAGGAAGAAACTCACCCCTACCAGTAGCAGGGTCGCAGTGGCGATACCTAGCAGAATGAAAAACGACTTCAGCTTCATATTAATCTGAGTTGACAGGGGACGGTTGATTGATCAACATAGTCTCACCAATATCTTCTCACAGATGGCGGTTTGGCGAACCTAATCACTAGACTTTTTCCTGGGAGGTTCGCTGAACATAAACCACCACAACTCTAACCCAATTAAGCCTATCCCGGCTAGGGTGATACCTACTTTTAAGCCTAGGGGTTGTTCGATTTTACTAAATTTACCATATTCTCCACCACCATGATCATGATGGTGCGGTGATGCGATCGCTTCCACGGGAATAAATGCGATCGCACCTAATAACATTAACATCGTCAAAGAATTCTTGATTATTCTAACTTTCATTTTGGTTCCGGATCTATTTACTGGGTACATAAAGCATGATTAATCTACCTAGTGATTTGGGATTTGTTTCTATAACCGAGTTCGCTGCAATCTTAACGCATTGGTAACCACAGAAACGGAACTCATAGCCATCGCCGCCCCGGCTATAATAGGATTAAGTAACCAATTGGTTAGCGGGAATAAAACTCCAGCAGCGAGGGGGATACTGGCTGTATTGTAGAAAAAGGCAAAAAACAGATTTTGGCGGATATTCTTCATGGTAGCACGACTCAGTTTAATCGCCGTCACAATACCCTGTAAATCTCCCGAAATTAAAGTAATATCTCCGGCGGCGATCGCTACATCAGTTCCCGTCCCGATCGCCATTCCTACATCAGCTTGTGCTAAAGCAGGTGCGTCATTAATGCCATCTCCCACCATTGCCACAATCGCCTGTTTTTGAGACTTTTTTAGCCTCTCTTGTTGCAGGGATTTAATAATCTCTGATTTCCGGTCGGGACGTACTTGTGCAAATACCCTATCTATAGCTACCTGTTCGGCGATCGCTTCCGCAGTTTTCTGATTATCTCCCGTTACCATGACCACCTGTAATCCCATCGATTTTAAAGCCCTGACCGCTGCTACGGAAGCAGGTTTTAGACTATCTGCAATCCCCAATAATCCCTCGATTTCCCCATCAATAGCAATCCAAGCCGTCGTTTGTGCTTCCGTCTCCCAAATTCCTTGTTTTTCCTGAAAAATACTCGTATCAATGCCCAATTCTCTCATCCATATAGAAGTACCAATTTGAATTAAGCGATCGGACACCTTAGCCTGTACACCCATTCCCGGCATTGCCTCAAATTCCACTACTTCCGGTAAAGGGAATTCCACCTCCTGAGATTTCGCATATTCCACAATCGCTTCAGCCAAAGGATGTTCGGATTTGGCTTCCACCGCCGCCACCAGCCGCAGCAGTTTTAACTCATGATTATTAGTGGTTCCTCCCACAGTGATATAATTAATTACTCTCGGTTTACCTTCCGTCAAAGTTCCCGTTTTATCTAAAACTATAGTCTGGATTTTGTGCGCTAATTCTAGGCTGTCTCCACCCTTAATTAAAATACCATGTTCCGCACCTAAACCCGTCCCAACCATTACCGAGGTCGGAGTCGCTAATCCCAACGCACAAGGACAAGCGATAATTAATACACCTACCGTAGTCACTATAGCTAGGGTAATATTTCCCGTCCAATTAAACCAGATCACAAAAGTGGCGATCGCTATAGCTATCACCACAGGAACAAACCAGCTAGTTACCTGATCTGCTAATGTTTGAATCGGTGCTTTTGCACCTTGCGCCTGTCTTACTAACTGCACAATTTGCGCCAAAACAGTTTCTTCTCCCACCCGTGCAGCCGTAAACTTAAAGCTACCAGTTTTATTAATTGTCGCCCCAATCACTTCATCACCAATCTGCTTTTCTACCGGGACACTTTCCCCCGTCACCATCGATTCATCTACAGTCGATCGCCCTTCGATTATCTCTCCATCAACCGGGATTTTTTCCCCCGGACGAACTATCACAATATCCCCAACCTTCACCAATTCAATCGCGATATCTTCCTCCTTACCATTACGAACTACACGAGCAGTTTTTGCCTGTAATCCTATTAATTTTTTGATAGCTTCTGACATTTTCCCTTTGGCGCGATGTTCTAACCATCTCCCCACTAAAACCAACGCAATAATCATCGCCGCCGACTCATAAAAAACATCGGGACTCAATCCCTGACTCAACAAAACATTAGGAAATAACGTCACAAACACCGAGTAAACATAAGCCACACCCGTACCAATCGAAGTTAGAGTATTCATGTCAGCGTTACGCTGCTTAAATCCTTTAATTGCACCCGTGAAACAACCTTGACCACACCAAAACATCACCGGAGTAGTTAACACAAATTGCAGCCAGGGATGATGCAGCCAACCCGGTATAAAATGGATGTCTAAACCTGTCATCATTGGTAAGCCACCAATCATCAAGAATAAACTCACAAATCCCGAAAATCCCACCTTCTTAATTAGTGCTTTTTCCTCGGCATCACTCTCGGATTCTCCCGGCTTTTCTAAGTTTCCTAAACCCCCTAAAGGTTTGGTTGTATATCCAGCGTCAGAAATCGCTTGTTCAATTACCTCTAAACTGACCGCTTCTGGGTTATAATCTATAGCAGCTTGTTCAGCACCAAAGTTAACTTGACATTGATTAACTCCATCAAGTCTATTCACTACTATTTCAATGCGGGATGCACAGGATGCACAACTCATCCCCCCCACTTGTAAATGAGTGGTTTTCATAGCGAAAATTTACCTTTGACAATTTTATACATTGATTTTAAAGTCTCCTGTGAACTGGAGAGTCAACCAAAAAACCGAGTTTCTCCCAGTCTCTTGACAAACTTATGGCGATCGCTTCCAAAGAAACCGGGTTTCTCCCAGAAACCGGGTTTCTAAGCATCTCTCAAAGAAACCCGGTTTCTCCCAGAAACCGGGTTTCTAGATATCTCTCAAAGAAACCGGGTTTCTAGATATCTCTCAAAGAAACCGGGTTTCCCCCAAACCTCTTGACAAACTTATGGCGATCGCTTCCAAAGAAACCCGGTTTCTCCCAGAAACCGGGTTTCTAGATATCTCTCAAAGAAACCGGGTTTCTCCCAGAAACCGGGTTTCTAAGCATCTCTCAAAACAACCGAGTTTCCCCAGACCCCTTGACAAACTTATGGCGATCGCTTCCAAAGAAACCGGGTTTCTCCCAGAAACCGGGTTTCTAAGCATCTCTCAAAGAAACCCGGTTTCTCCCAGAAACCGGGTTTCTAGATATCTCTCAAAGAAACCGGGTTTCTAGATATCTCTCAAAGAAACCGGGTTTCCCCCAAACCTCTTGACAAACTTATGGCGATCGCTTCCAAAGAAACCGGGTTTCTCCCAGAAACCGGGTTTCTAAGCATCTCTCAAAGAAACCCGGTTTCTCCCAGAAACCGGGTTTCTAGATATCTCTCAAAGAAACCGGGTTTCTCCCAGAAACCGGGTTTCTAAGCATCTCTCAAAACAACCGAGTTTCCCCAGACCCCTTGACAAACTTATGGCGATCGCTTCTAAAGAAACCGGGTTTCTCCCAGAAACCGGGTTTCTAAGCATCTCTCAAAGAAACCCGGTTTCTCCCAGAAACCGGGTTTCTAGATATCTCTCAAAGAAACCGGGTTTCTAGATATCTCTCAAAGAAACCGGGTTTCCCCCAAACCTCTTGACAAACTTATGGCGATCGCTTCCAAAGAAACCGGGTTTCTCCCAGAAACCGGGTTTCTAAGCATCTCTCAAAACAACCGAGTTTCCCCCAGAAACCGGGTTTCTAGATATCTCTCAAAGAAACCGGGTTTCTAGGTATCTCTCAAAGAAACCGGGTTTTTCCAGTAAGACTTAAAAGGGTACATCATCTTCACTGTCATCATCTTCTGGAGAATAAAACTCTATGGTATCCTCCAATGCTACAGAAGAAGAAGAAACAGTTGTCACCTGTGTATTTTCGGGATACCAAGGGATAATTTCCCCATCAAAAAACTCTGCCAGTTTTTCAGCCGCCGTAGCCACATCATCAACCGGAGAATTATTGTCATTATCAGCTACTTTAACTGAAATATCCTCAATTTTAGGAGTTGTTAATTCCGGCGGTCTCTCAGTTTCTGGTTCCCTAGTAGGTGGCGGGGGTTCTGGTGGTGGGGGTGGCGGCGATTGTACCCTCTGAGATATCGGTGTTTTTTCAGGATGAACCCCAGGAGAAACTGCCCCCATTCCCACTTCTAAATTTACCTGAATTTTAGTATTAAAAACCTTCTGACAAGCAACTTCTAAACTAGAGATTTTCGCCTGGGCAATTTTCAATAATGGATGGGATTTAAGCCCGATACAGACTACATTACCATGGTGCGATCGCAAACAGCCATGTTGACGCATCAAAGCCTGAGTTCCCAATTGTTCGATCGCACTAAGTATCTGTTCCCAAAGTTCCTCCAGACTATAGTTTACTGCTTCCTCTTGATTAGCAGTAGTAGGCTGTGGCGGCGGGGGTGGCGGCGGGGGTGCATCCGGCACAGAAACAGCTTGTGAGACAGGTTGAGCAGGCGCAGGAGGCTTGTAAACAGGCTGTGACCTCATTTTTGAGGTAGGCTGATTTGAGATAGGCTGAGGCTGTACATTTACCACCCCTGTAGATACCGTTTGAGGACGCAAAGCCTCCGGTAATAACCCTAATAAAGTCACCTCCAACCATAAACGCGGCTGAGTGGTATTTTTAATCTGTACCTCGCTATCGCGGAGATGTTTTTGACCAGCCAGGATAATTTCATGTTCCCAGCGTTGGGAAAAGGCGCATAAACTTTCCCAAGTCGGTTGAGTAAGTTTCACTAAATCCTGGCGATTTGGTGCGGTTTTGGCGATTAATAAATCCCGGTAAAATTCCCCCAGATTTTGCAGCACAATTAAAGGTTCTCGACCCCGGTTCAGTAACTCGCGGGTTTGGTCTAAAATTGCCGTCGCTTTACCCTCTGCGATCGCCTCTAATAATGTCATCAAATCCCGTTCAGGAACAGCCCCAACCAAGTCCCAAACCCGTTCAACCGTAATTTCACCTGACAGTAAACTTAATTGGTCTAACAGGCTTTCCGCATCCCTTAATCCCCCTTGAGCAATTTGAGCCACCATCATCACCGCTTCCGGTGTAATAGCAATGTTTTCCTTGGCGGCGATAGTTTCTAAATGAGTCGCCATGGCTTGTAAAGGAATGCGCCGAAAATCAAAGCGCTGACATCGAGAAATAATCGTCGGGAGAACCCGTTGAGGGTCTGTAGTCGCCAGGACAAACACCACCCGATCAGGTGGTTCTTCTAGGGTTTTCAGTAAAGCATTAAAAGCCGCTGTACTCAACATATGGCAATTGTGAACTAGCAGACCATTCGCCACAAAATTATGATTATGTTCTACCTCAATATCATAGACATGATTAACCCCTAACTTTTCGATAGATTCTACATCTTGTAATGCCGTCTTGACCGCCGCATCAATTTCCGGTGATAATATTTTCATTTTAGGGGTAATATTTGCCGCTTTTATCCAGCCTTTATCTGTCCTAATCAGATGATTACCAGTGCATTTAATTTCCGTCTGAAAGGTTTTAATTTTCCAAGTCTCACGAACCCCCTGGTCAAGCCAGCGTAAAACCTGCTGCCATTCCCATTGTTGAGTAGACTCATTATAACTAAGAACTCGACATTCTTGGAGAGTCGGATCATCAATTCTCAGCCATCCGCGATCGCTTAAAATCAGAGCATCACCCGTCAGACATTCATCAATTACATAGACCTTATAGCGACATTGAACCGGGGAAAACTGCGTCCGTTCAATTAAATCCCGGATATGATCAACCCCCGTATTACTAGCAGCATCAATCTCCACAAAATCTAAAGTTGCTCCCGTAGTGATACCCCGACAGACCTCGCAAATACCACAGGGAGTTTCTGTCGGGTTAGAAGTTTGTAGACAGTTAAGAGATTTCGCTAAAATCCGCGCACTAGAAGTTTTACCAGTACCCCTCGGACCTGTAAATAAATAAGCCGGAGCAATACGCCGCGATCGGATCGCATTAGTCAGAGTTTGAGCGATCGCCTCTTGACCCACCAGATCTGCAAAAGTTTGGGGACGATATTTGTGGTGAAGCGGTTCGTAGGTCACGGTATAATCTCAACATCCCAAAAGCAACTAATTATTAACTAATCCCTAAGTTCATCCTAGCCAGACTAGCCCTAGCAGAAACCGCCGGAGTTTCATCATTATTAACCATCCCCTCCAACCTTTGCGAAACCTGTGTAAACCAATGGGGTTTATCCACCTCAGAAGCCGCCAAACCTTCCAAACCCACAACCGTTGCATAACGAACGATCCATTCCGTATCTTCAGAAGTATGCAGCAGAGTTTTTAGGGTTCTTTCCTTAGCCTCAGAGACTGCTTCTGGTGACATATCCTCCCAGCGAATTGCTCCCAAACCCCGCGCCGCAGCACGACGCACACTCAGAGCAAAATCACTACCCGCCGCCTCCAGCAAAACATCTAAACCCCTAGGATCACCAATACCAGACAAAGCGCGAACCGCCCAAGCCCTAGCACCATAGTTATAACCATCTAACCTCTCTAGTATACCAACCACAGCAGGTTTACCAATGGCTATCAATCCCTCAACTGCAGCCACCGCCGCGCCAGGGTTGTTATAACCCAAAACACGAATTAACATTGGTACTGCATCCACAGAACCAGTCGCGGCCAATTGTGACACCGCGCCTATCAGTTTTCCAGCAGAGTCCGCCTGTTCAACCGCTAAAATTAGTTCCTCAACCTTTGTCATAATAGAGAATCCATCAGCTTCATGATTTTAACTGCCTCTTCAGATAGGCATTTTTCCCCAATTTGACTGAGATGGTGTTCCAGAATTCCCTGTAAAGCAATTAGTTTCAGGCTATTTTCAGCTAGGGTGTTGGCGATAGGTTCGGCGGCCTGAAGATATCCGATCGCCCCTAAATCCATTAAAGCACTGCGTCGCAATTGTAAATCTTCCCCCCGCAAAGCTGCAATTAAGCGATCGCCATAAACCGGATCACCCGTAAGCTGATACATAGCCCTTAAAGCCGCATACTGTATTCTAGCGATCGGATGGTTTATGAAAGGTTCAATATCAGTTAACGCCTCAGTTGCGCCCAGAGTTCCTATGGCTTCAATTACTGCGTCATAAGGCTGTTTTAAATGGGGTTTACCCGCTATCGGTGCAGTATCTTCTACTCCACCCACCAATAACCCACGCAAAGCAGAAACACAGCTAGAGTCTCCCAGACCTTCTAAAGCCTGAGCCGCCGCTTCCCGCACATAAAAATCTTGGCAATCTAAACATTTGACTAGGGGAGTCACCGCGCGACGATCGCCCAATTTACCCAAAGCCCGAGCCGCATTTCTGCGTAAAGGATAGCCCCCGTCCTTAGTGCGATCGGACTCATCATCCAAGGCCATAATTAAGGCATCAACTGCGATCGCATCACACACACGAAAACGCCCCAACCACCAAGCCGCATAATAGCGACGATTTGGTTCTTGATGGTTTAGGGCGGCGATCGCCTGTTCTACTGTCCAAGCATCACCCCCTTCAGCTTCTCCCCCAGTTAAAGGCGCATTATCTGCGCCCACTAGGGGGGATGCACCTGGGGTTTTTGATTCAGAATCCTGCATGAAAATCAGAATTGAATGGTCTAAATTATTCGCCCTCAGCTTCAGACACCGTATTATCGGTAGTCATCGGCTCAATGCTAACAATTTTACCACCCATGCGGTTAATCCGCCGCATTTCCTGATTCATCCTATTGTAAGGAACAATTACAAATTGACTCCCACTCGAGCGAATCTGATATTCTGTCTTGTCGGTTTCGTCATTCTGACGCATTCCCACCACTTCATATTTGAAGAAGCGAGCGCCCGAAGGACTACTGCCCATTTTTCCGGCACTGATGTAACCCAACATTGTCCCTATTAATCTCCCAAAACAATCAAGTTTTCTCTTGCCATTCTAAATAGGCGTAATGCTGGCAATTGTGCCACCTTGGCGCTGAATTTCCCTCAGTTGTGCCGAAAGCTGATCATAAGGAACAATAAAAGCCTTACTGCAACGACGTACTCTGGGATAACGGCGCTCACGGATTCCAGAAACCTCTACACGGTAAGTCCGTCCCGCTTGCAGAACTCCACCTTGGCTGAATCCAGTGCTAGGAGCCACACTCTGTCCAGATGGACGATAGGACCAACCATCCGAATCCCCAGAAGGAGCCACTACCACAGAAGCGCGGTTAGCACCTAGTTCCTGCGCCAGACGAGACATAGTGCCTTCACCTTGAGCGCTATCACTATTAGCATAACCCCGATACAGGCGGAACATCCGGGTAAAACCAACCGTTTTCTGTCCCCGCTGAGTCTCGAAACCACGGTAGTAGGGAACAATATTTTCGCCGAAGCTCTCCAGATATTCTGGAGAATCAATATAAGAATCGATATCGGCATCGTACCCTTCGTTTTGATATAAGTCTAAGTGGAAAACCACCTCTGACTCATCATAGGGAGCCCGACCCAACAGGTGTTTGTAATTTAGTTCAATTACACGGGTCTGGAAATTCGGGTAAAAGAATTTCTTTTTATAAAGCTCTGACTTCGCCACACACCGCACCAACTCCCGTACTGTGATGCTACCATCGCACAACAGTGACTCCGCACTCGTGAGGCGCTCAGAACTCATCAGATAATCATTACCCAGTAATTGACGGTATACCGCACGAATTACCTCTTGGGCATTGTCACGACTCCAATTGGGGCGCAACTCTACCAGAGAACTCTCCTGGAAAGCTGTTGTCCCTAACCGAGACGCTTGGGTTGTAATGGCCACTAAAATCCTCCTATGATCACAACCGAATTACTTGCGGATTTAGTCCTAGACAATCTAACTTGATTATGCTATTGTTATTAACTGGTTAACAGTTAACAACTTGCTGTTCTAAGCAGGGGTCACGCTGATGACCCGTCCGCCCATGCGGTTGATCCGCTGCAACTGTCCTGAAAGTTGCTCGTAGGCTACTGTATACTCTGCTGTAGCTTTACGCATTCTCGGTGTCAACTGTGTGGGCTTTTGTACTACTACCACACGATACAATTGACCGCGCGAGCCACCATTAGCCCCCACCAGAGCTTGTCCGCTCCCGGCTGGAGAAATCGGCGAAGATGTATTGCGAGCTACTTCCCAAGTTAAACGTCCTTGGGTTTGATTTTGAGCGCGATCGCTATTCGCGTATCCCCGGTAAAGTTGGAACATCCGGTTAAATCCCACAGTCCACTGACCCCGTTGGGTAGCAAAACCACGGTAGTAAGGAACTACATTTTCCCCGAAACTTTCCAAATACTCAGGAGAATCGAGGTAAGAATTAATCTCAGCCTCGTAGCCTTCCTCGTTATACAGGTCAACGTGAAACGCGATTTCTGACTCATCATAAGGAGCCCGACCCAGCAAATGCTTATAGTTCAGCTCAATAAACCGAACTTGGCTATTCCCATAAAAAAACTTTTTCCGGTACAGTTCCGAAACAGCTAACGCTCGCACGAAATCCCGCACCGTAATTTCACCCTGGCGCAACAAAGACTCAGCACTTGTTAAGCGCTCCCGTTGCATCAGGTGTTCATTACCCATCACCTGACGATATGCAGCCCAAATCACAGCTTGGACATCACCCTCGGTGAAGTTAGGGCGCAGTTCCACTCGCTCAGACTCTTCAAAAGCTCTGATTCCTAGGCGACTTGCTTCTGCTAAACCAACCATTATTAATCTTCTCCCGATTTTTTGACGTTATAGAGAAAAAACTCTTTTTAATCGGTTAGGTAATCTCGGATACCGATTTTACCAAGCTGATCCCGCTTTAATAAAATATGCCCGGACTGCTAAATAACTGATAACCCAATTGCTAACAGCTATTTACCGTTCCGGGCAACGCAAAAAAAGACCTAGCTTAGGGCGTTGATCGCGTAGTCGAGGTAGGAGTTAGCTTCAACAGCAGCGTCACCAGACAAACCGTGGTTAGCTTTGATGTATTTCAGGGCTTCAATGTACCAGCTTGGAGAAAGCTCGAAAGTCCGGTTGATTTCATCAATACCGGCAATCAGGTACTCATCCATGGGGCCAGTTCCACCAGCAATCAGGCAATAAGTTACCATCCGCAGGTAGTAGCCTATGTCACGAGCACATTTGTCCTTACCGCGTTGGTCTGCCGCGTAGTTAGGTCCCTGCATTTGGGTGGTGTAGGGGAACTTGTTGTACACTGCTTGGGCAGCACCACTGATCAGACTATCAGCTTTAGAGGTCAAAGCTTTAGCAGCTTCCAGACCAGCTTTGGCTTGACGAAAACGGCCAAAAGCCACTTGGATTTCGGTGCTGCTTAGGAAACGACCTTGGGAATCAGCGATAGAAACTGCTTCGGTTAGGGGGGTTTTCATTCTCGAGTTATCTCCCGATTGGTTTACAAAAAATTAGGTAACAAACAGAAGTCCAGTCACTTAGACTTCAGCTAAACTGTTTCAATTGTTATATGCTATGGATCTGCTTGATTAGGAAACTGCAGCACATGCACGATCAAAGTAACTAGCGATTTCTGAAGCCAAAGCGCTACAATCGCCAGGAGTGATACCTGCGGGATCGTTAACGATCGCCAGAGCAGCTTCTTTCATTTTGCCAACACCGACAGCAACGGAGGAACCGGGAGTTCCCAAAGCCAGGTAAGTTTCACGCAAACCGTTCAAGCAACGATCTTCGAGAACACTTGCGTCGCCAGCGAACACAGCGTAGGTAACATAACGCAGGATGATTTCCATGTCACGCAAGCAAGCAGCCATACGACGGCTGGTGTAGGCGTTTCCACCGGGAGCAATCAGTTGGGGCTGCTCTGCAAACAAAGAACGAGCAGCATTAGAAACGATGGTGGAAGCGTTGCTAGTAATGCGGTTAACGGCATCCAAACGTTTGTTGCTTTCAGCAACCATTTGGCTCAGAGCATCGATTTGAGCTGTACTCAGCATTTCGCCGCGAGTATCAGCCTGAGAAACCACCTTGGTGAAGGCATCAAACATGGACTTATCTCCTACTTGTTGACTTGCTTAGAGTTAGCTTGGGATTCTACACACCATGAATGATTACTACAATCAATCCACTGGTGCCATCTCCTCAGACCCCTTCCGGGGTGAACCCTGGACAAAGGCTTTTCACAATTGCCCCGTGGTCCATTTCTCAAGTATCCTAGAACACTTTCTGAAATCTTAAAAGATTGTACGCGGTTTATGAGAAGAATTTAATATTTTGATACAAATGTTAATGAAACTTCATAAACCAACATTCGCCTTCCTTCTCACCCCTTCAAATATCATTTATACACTGCCAGTGCCTTTTAGTTTGTTAAAATTTATTAAAGTCTCTTCAAAATTTACTAAGTATTAATAACTAAGTATATTTTCTGAGAAGCAATTAATAGCGAATCCGGGGGTCAATGCAAGCATTCAAAATATCGATCGCCAAACTAGCGATCACGACAATTACGGCCAAAAACACAACCACCCCCTGGACTGTGGGATAATCTCGCAGACGAATAGCCTCATACAAGCGATTAGCTAATCCCGGCCAAGAAAAAGTCACCTCAGTTAAAATCGCCCCTCCCAACAAAGCGGCAAAAGTCAGCCCCAAAACGGTAATCACGGGAATCATGGCATTTTTGAGAGCATGAGCCAGCAAAATCCGTAACTCGGAGACCCCCCGCGCCCGCGCCGCCTCGACATAATCAGCTTGTAGAGTTTGTCTCAAATTCACCCGGACAATGCGCTCGAAAATGCCACTCAGCAAAATCCCCAAAGTCACACAGGGTAGACACAGATAATATATAGTCGTCCAGAAAGCGCCCAAATTGCCACTCAACAAACTATCAACGGTATAAAGTCCGGTATAACTAGGAGGAGGAGTCACGGTCACCGGAAAACGGGTCCCCAAAGGAAACCAGCCCAACCACACGGCAAAAATCAACTGCAACAGCATCCCCGCCCAAAAAGCGGGAACCGAATAAGTAATAATTCCAAATAAGCGTCCCCCAGTGTCCCAAATAGTATTAGGTTTAAAAGCGGCCACAGCCCCGACAGTAATTCCCACGACGAGGGCGACCAACATACTAAAAACTGCTAATTCGACGGTAGCGGGAAAATGATCACCAATAATCTGCCAGACGGACTGTCCTTGAGTAGTTATAGAAATGCCCAAATCGAAGCGCAGTAGAGCGCCCATATAACTTATATATTGTTCTAGCAAGGACCCCCCCAAACCTAACTGCGATCGCAAGGCTTCCTTAGCCGCACTAGGCGCTCTAGGGCCAAGAATAGCATCTACTGGATCACCGGGTGTCGCCCGCAACAATAGAAACACCACGGAAGTAATCGTCCACAACATCAGCGGGGCCAACAACAGCCGAGTAATCACATAAAATTGCAGCGCTTTAGCACGAGACATCAGATCAAGCCACGAAACAACTCGCACCCATCAGCAAACTACCTCAAGAGTGCGATCACAAATGATATCAATAGTTCGGTATTTATGTGGGACTATTACCGGGCGGGTTTTTTCTGTTTTTCCTCAAACCACCCGCCACGACCCATCTACCAATTAAGCATCAAGTAACGACTCAAAAGTAGTCCGCAAAGACTTTAAATCAGCCACCCGCGCCACTAGCAAATTCTCGTGACCAGCATCCTCCAGTCGGCCTTTCCAATACTGGATACTCTCAGAATTATTCATCCAAAAATTAATCACGGTATCCACAACGCGATCGCATTGCCATCCCCGCTTGGATGCCACCATTTCCACCGACCCAAGAAACATATCCAGGGTACACTGACGATGGCCTAGATATTCAATGCCGCTGGTCTGTTGTTCCTGTTGCTGCTGTTGCTGGTAAAAAAACGAAAGAATTGGAGAAACTCCCACCAAGTTAAATGTGTATTGCATACTTGCCTCCAAATCATCTGTGAAATGGAACTTAGTTATATCAACTAAGCTGCCCATAAAGGGGTAAAATTAAATACAATCTAGCTCTGTACACTCGAATTTTTCGGCTAAATTCATAAAAATCTCATATTTGGCAGCATTCGGTCCGCAAAACCAAAATGAATCTAAAGAAAAGCTAAATATTAGCCGAAAAAGTTTAATATTGTCTTTAATAAGTCGCCAGGAGGAACTATGAGAGCAGTGCTGATGGCTGGGGGGTCAGGAACACGACTCAGACCTCTTACCTGTGATTTACCCAAACCAATGGTGCCCATACTGAATCGCCCCATTGCGGAACATATCATTAACCTACTGAGGCGGCACCATTTCCAGGAAGTTATCGCTACCCTGCACTATTTACCGGACATCATGCGGGAATACTTCCATAATGGCAGCGACTTTGGCGTTCAAATCACCTATTCGGTGGAAGAGGATCAACCCCTGGGAACTGCAGGATGTGTGAAAAACATTGCCGAACTTCTAGACAGTACCTTCTTAGTGATCAGCGGCGATAGCATAACTGATTTTGACCTCAGCGCGGCGGTTAAGTTTCACACTTCCCAACAATCGAAAGCTACGTTGATATTAACCCGGGTTCCCAACCCTCTCGATTTTGGGGTGGTGATTACGGACGAAAATCAACGCATCAAGCGGTTTTTAGAAAAACCCTCGACTAGCGAAATATTTTCCGATACGGTCAACACGGGAATCTATGTCCTAGAACCGGAAGTGCTGGAATATTTGCCCCCTAATCAAGAATGCGATTTTTCTAACGACCTTTTTCCCCTGTTATTAGAAAAAGGGGTTCCCATGTATGGCTTTATTGCTGAAGGCTACTGGTGCGATGTGGGTCACTTAGAAGCCTATCGTGAATCCCAATATGATGCACTACGGGGGAAAGTTAAGTTAGATTTTCACGTGCGAGAGCGATCGCCAGGAGTCTGGGTCGGTGAAAACACCTATATCGATGATTATGCCCGCATTGAAGCCCCTGTGATTATTGGTAATAACTGTAGAATTGCAGCTAGAGCGCATATAGAAGCGGGAACCATCCTCGGAGATAATGTCACCATAGGGAGTGATGCCAACCTTAAACGCCCGATTGTTTGGAACGGAGCCATTATCGGTGAAGATGTACACTTACGCGCCTGTGTGATTGCTAGAGGAGCAAGGGTAGACCGCCGCGCCCATGTCCTAGAGGGGTCAGTGGTCGGCTCGTTATCTACGGTAGGAGAAGAAAGCCTGATCAGCCCCAATGTCCGGGTTTGGCCTAGCAAAAAAATTGAATCGGGCGCTACCCTCAACATTAACTTAATTTGGGGAAACACGGCTAGGCGTAACCTTTTCGGTCAACGGGGAGTTCTCGGACTGGCTAACATTGATATTACACCGGAATTTGCGGTTAAATTGGGAGCAGCCTACGGGTCAACCCTTAAACAAGTGGCTACGGTGGCGGTATCCCGTGACCAACGCCGCATTTCTCGGATGGTAACGCGATCGCTAATTTCTGGCTTGATGTCCGTGGGAGTCAATGTCCTTAACCTAGAAGATACAGCTATTCCGGTAGTCCGCACGGTGATTCGTAACCTCACTGTTGTGGGCGGTATTCATGTGCGCCTATCTCCAGATCGCTCGGATCAGATTCTGATTGAATTTCTCGACAACAAAGGCATTAACATCACCAAAGCCAAAGAGAAAAAAATCGAAGGTGCTTACTTCAAAGAAGACCTGCGACGCGCCGGGGTGGCGGAAATTGGTAACATGACTTACCCCAGCGAGGTGATCGACACCTACCGCACGGCTTTTGAAAGACACCTCAATATCGATGGGCTGCGCCACAGCAATGCTAAAGTCGTCATAGATTATGTCTATGCAGTGTCGGGAGCCCTTTTACCTCGCCTACTTGCTAAGTTTGGTTGCGATGCGGTAGTCCTCAATGCTAGTCTAAATCAAATTGCTATTTCCCCAAGCGATCGCGAAAATCTACTGGATCAACTAGGCCGGGTAGTTGAAGCCCTCAGAGCTAACTTCGGGGTTCAAGTCTATGCAAATGGCGAACAGTTCATTTTGGTAGATGAAAGTGGTAGCCTGATTCGGGGAGAAGAACTAACCGCCCTCATGGTGACTATGGTTCTGACTGCTCACCCCAGAAGCACGGTGGTAGTACCCGTTCAAGCCTCCTCCGCCGTGGAACAAATCGCCCGACGACACGATGGCATAGTTATCCGCACTAAAGCCAACCCCACGGCTTTAATGGAAGCCTGTCAAGCTCATCCTAATGTCGTACTCGGCGGTAGTGGTGATATGGGGTTCATCTTCCCCCAAATGCACCCCGGTTTTGATGCCATGTTCTCGATTGCCAAAATGATTGAAATTCTGACCACACAGGAGCGATCGCTCGGTCAAATTCGCACCGATCTCCCCCATGTCATACACCGTCGCTATACTGTTCGTTGTCCTTGGTCTGTCAAAGGTGCACTCATGCGACATCTAGTAGAAACCCATGCGCCAGAAAACTTAGAATTGATCGATGGAGTCAAACTCATTAACTACCAAGACGATAATTGGATTTTGATTCTTCCTGATGCTGGAGAACCCCTAATCCATATCTATGCCAACAGCGACGATCGAGATTGGGCTGATGCTACCCTCAGAGAATACCGAAATATGGTACAAGATTTTGTAAATCAAGTTCAAGGTATGAACCGAGAAGACTATTAGCCCTGATTCTCGATAACTAGCTGTAACCTACTGTTTTCAAGAGATATAATTTGCATGAATAGCTGTATTTTGACCGCCAAAATTATTCAGGAACCACAACTGCGCTACACAGCCGATAATCAAATACCCATTGCCGAAATGTTAGTCGAGTTCAGCAGTAACCGACCCAATGACCCCCCATCACACTTAAAAGTAATTGGGTGGGGAAATACAGCCCAAGAAATTGGACAAAACTATCATGTGGGTGATTGTGTACTCATCGAAGGTCGCTTGGGGATGAACGTGGTGGAAAGACCCGAAGGCTTTAAAGAGAAGCGAGCCGAATTGGTCGCGACGCGGATTTATACTATCAGTAGTTTGATATCTGGCAACCCAGAAACCCCGATCAACACTCATTCCGCCCCCAGTTCCGCCCCCAGTTCCGCCCCGAGTAATGTGGTCCCCCTTGGTAGTCGTAACCGCACGAGCCCTAATCCCCCAACCTCTGGATTAGAATATGATGCACCGGAAACTCGCTCTCCCGTTACTCCTAACCCTGAACCATCTCAATCAGATACTCCGGGTGATGACGATCCGATTCCCTTCTAATCTCAAATCCCCTTGAAAGACTCACCGTTTCAGAGAGGGGAAGTTTTTAAGCAACTTGGGTTCTGCTATACAAGGAAATTGCAGGGTAAATAAACTGCCTTTTCCCAGTTCACTTTTGACCGTCAGAGATGCTTGATGATGATAAGCGATCGCCTGTGCTATGGCTAGTCCTAATCCGGTTCCCCCAGTTGGGCGAGAGCGATCGCTATCCACCCGATAAAATCTCTCAAAAATTCGAGTTTGGGCTGCTACGGCCATGCCAATCCCTGTATCTTGGACTGTAATTAAAGCCGTGCGATCGCGCACCATTAAACTCACCACCACTTCCCCTGCTTTAGGCGTATATTGAATGGCATTAGCGATTAAATTCGACACTAAACGATAAAGCTGAGATTCATTACCTAACACATAAATTTCCTCAGCAGGAACTTCTTGCATTAGATTAATTTCCGCCAGAGTTGCAAATTCTGCATATTCTTCAGTTAAATCATGAATTAAATCATTTAAACAACAGGGTTTAAAGATTTGGCTAGATGTGTGATGTTCCAAGGTACTGAGAAATAATAAATCGGCGATTAAATGGCTTAAACGTCGTCCCTGTCGTTCAAGGGTTTGTAGCATCGCCTGCATTTGCTGGGGATTTGATGGGGGAACCCGTAAAATAGCCTCAATAGTTGCTAAAAGAGTCGCGAGGGGAGAGCGCAGTTCATGGGCAGCATTGGCGGTAAACTGTTGTTGCTGTTGATAGGATTGGTAAATAGGCCCCATCGCTAATCCAGAAAGCCACCAACCAGCCACCACGACTAAACCTAACGCCAAGGGAAACCCTAAACCTAAAATCCACCTCATTCGATTAACTTCTGCATCAAACGTCGCTAAAGTGCGTCCAATTTGGATATATCCCCAAGAGGAATCTAAGTGCATTGGCGTTTGAGGATTAACCTTGCCACTGTGGAGAATGGTAGTGAATTGATGGTAGCGCGTCCCTCTCGCACTGCGAAAGGTTTGCCAAGGTGTGGGGTTTAGGGTTTGGGGTAAGGGGAGAGGGTGATTTGGGGAAAAGGCTAAAAGTTGACCGCGATGATTGAACACCCGGATATAGTAGGTACTGCGATCGCTAATGCCAATAGTATGACGCTGAATTAAGGTGGGGTGATGGTTACAAGGTTGTCCTTGTAGGCATAAATCGGGAAAAATTTGTCGTAGGATACCTGTTGGCTCTCCCGATTGAGGGAGCATGGGTTCTAAGCTATCATGAAGTGTCCCGGCGATTGATTCCATTTCCCGTTCCATCGCTGTCCAATTCGGCTGAATCAGAGAGCGATACACCCCAAACCCCGATAAGCCCAAAATCCCACCCATCACTAACGCATACCAAAGCGCCAGACGGATTCTGCTATGGCGAAACAGTTGATAGCTATTCATCGCGGGGAGGTATTAAAACGATAACCCTGACCTCGGATGGTTTCAATGGGACACCCGCAGTCATAACTGGCTAATTTTCGCCTTAATAAGCGCATTTGCGCCGCCACCACATTACTGATGGGTTCCTCCTCTAAATCCCACAGTTGATAGCGGATTTTACTCCCCGGAATAATGCGATCGGGATTTTGCATTAAATAGGCAAAAATCTGGAATTCTTTGACCGTTAAGGGAATCATTTTTGGGGGTTGGGTGAGTCGATTACAGATAGTATTGTTGGCGTAATCTAGCATAAATGCGCCTACAGTCAGGGTTTGGGGTTGGAGGGTGGGCGATCGCCTTTGGAGAGCGCGTAAACGAGCCAATAATTCCGCCATCACAAAAGGCTTCACTAAATAATCATCAGCCCCCGCATCAAATCCAGTAATTCGATTTTCCGGTTGTCCCAGAGCCGTTAACATCAAAATCGGTAGGGGGTTCTGGTGAGAGCGGATGCGTTGGCATAACTCCAAACCCGACAATCGAGGCAATAACCAATCAATAATCGCCACCGTGTAATCTGTCCATTGACTGTCTAAACAATGCCAAGCCTGAATCCCATCGGCTACCCAATCGACAATATATTTCTCATTGACCAGAACTTGCTTAATGGCCAATCCTAATTCCGCTTCATCTTCGACTAACAGGATTCGCATTGTGAGAATTGCCAGGGGGAGACGACTGCGATCGAGGTTAACAGACCGCGAAGGAAAAAGGGGGAGATTTCACCTGGATTTCATCTTTTCTTTGGCAAACTGGGGAGGCTTTGGTATAAAACCCCATTTTTTGTGAGGAGGTCTGATGAACACAACTTCTATGATTGGCTCAATGTTCGCTCTGAGCTTAATTTTCGGCACACCCACCCTAACCTTAGCCCATGTAGGACATGGGGATGAGTTTCAGGCTGAAGGCGGCATTGATCGGGTTCCTGTCAAGCCAGAAACCGATTCCCTCCTAGGGATTAATGTTACCCCCATTGCTCCGGCGGCGGATGGGAGTTACCGCGTTCTTGTTCCCATGACCGCCCTAGTCGATGCCGATGGGAAACAGTTAGCCTTTGTCTTGTATGGTAATTTTTATGAGCCAGTTCCCGTGCAAATCGGAACAGCAGAAGGGGAATGGGTCGAAGTAACCGAAGGGTTATCCGTTGGGGAACAACTGGTTACCCAGGGTAGTTTGTCCCTCTATGCTGAATCTCGCAAAACCCAAACAGCAGCAACTGCACCCAGTCCAGAAACCGCCACCACTCCCCCCGATGAAGTTCATGCTCAAGCGGAAGCTCAAGGTATCCCACAGGAACAGGATGTTGAGGGTAATCTGGCGGAAACCACAAGCAATAACTTTCCGATGGGAACTTTAGCTACCGTTGGGGGAGGAGTTTTGCTCCTCTGCGGTGGGATTTTCTTCTGGACAGGGAGTCGTCGGAACAAAAATCTCTTTTCCGACAAATAAGGGAGGATTATTGTTAGTCGATGTTTAACACCATCCTTAATCAGACCCTAAAAAATTCCATTGCTCAACGATGGTTAATCGTTATCGGGGCGATAGTCATAACCATCTGGGGCTTTTTGAGCATCACGCAAATGCCCTTGGATGTTTTCCCTCCCTTTGCTCCCCCTCAAGTAGATATCCAAACTGAGGCGGTTGGTTTGGCTCCCGAGGAAGTAGAGGCTCAGATTACGGTTCCTATTGAAAGTGCGGTTAATGGCTTACCCAGTGTTACCCTGGTGCGTTCTTCCTCCAAGGTGGGACTCTCTATGGTTCATGTTGTCTTTGACCAGGAGGCTGATATTTACCAAGCGCGGCAGGCTGTAACGGAACGACTGCAACAGGTGATGAGTCAACTTCCCCAAGGGATTCATCCGCCGGAAATTTCCCCCTTAGTCTCTCCTTTGGGAACGATTCTGCAATATGCCTTTACGGTGAATGGTCAGGGAGAAACGTCTCTGATGGATTTACGCCGTTTGGTGGATGTTACCCTCAGAAATCAGATTCTCTCGGTTCCTGGTGTGTCTCAGGTGACTATTTATGGGGGGGATGAACGGGAAGAACAGATTTTGGTCGATCCGCAACTGTTGCGATCGCGTCAAGTCTCCCTTACTGAAGTAACTGAAGCGGCAAGGGAAGCCAATTCCAACGCCCCAGGGGGTTTTCTCGTAGGCGGAGGTCAAGAGTTACTCATCCGAGGCATCGGACAGGTTAACACCCTAGAAGACTTGCAGCAGTCGGTGGTGAAAGTTCAATACGGTGAACCGATTTTGCTGCAAGATGTGGCTGAAGTCAAAACGGGAGCGGCACTTAAACGGGGAGATGCCAGCTTTAACGGACAGGCGGCGGTGGTGTTGATGATTAACAAACAACCCGATATAGACACCCCCACCGTCACCCAAGCCGTGGAAGCGGTGATGAACTCCCTACAGTCTACCTTTCCCCCTGATGTGGAAGTTCAACGCACTTTCCGTCAGTCAAACTTCATTGATTCTGCCATTGGCAACGTTAGCGGCTCCCTGATTCAAGGAATCATCATCGTTTCGGTGATTATGTTGCTCTTTTTAATGAATTTGCGCACGGCCATCATTACCCTGAGTGCTATTCCTTTGTCTCTGCTGATTGGCTTAATGTTGATGAAAGCTGTGGGGTTAGGGATCAATACTATGACCCTGGGCGGCCTAGTGGTGGCGATCGGCTCCGTGGTCGATGATGCCATTGTGGATATGGAAAACTGCTATCGTGGTTTACGGCGGAATCAAACCCAAGAAACCCCAAAACCCCCCTTTCAAGTGGTTTATGACACTTCGGTTCAGGTCCGTTTAGCCGTCATTTTTTCCACGGTTATTATCATAGTCGTCTTTGCCCCCATTTTTAGTTTAACGGGGGTAGAAGGGCGAATTTTCGCCCCCATGGGTTGGGCTTATTTGCTCTCCATTGCGGCCTCTACTTTGGTCGCCATGACCCTTTCTCCCGCCCTCTGTGCCATTTTATTGGCTCATCATAGACTCCCCCAGGAAGGCACTTTTATTTCACGCTTGGCCGAAAGTTGGTATCGCCCTCTGCTCAATTTGTCTCTGAGGACTCCCCAACTGATTTTAGGATTAGCCTTAGCCTCCTTAGTGGCTACTCTAGCCGTTGTGCCTTCCTTGGGACGGGTTTTCCTGCCGGAATTTCAGGAAAAATCCATGGTCAACTCTATGGTTTTATTCCCTGGTGTCTCTTTGGAGATGACCAATCGGGCGGGAATGGCTCTGGCTCAATCCCTACAAGATAATCCCCTTTATGAATGGGTACAAGTCCGCGCTGGACGCGCTCCGGGGGATGCTGATGGGGCGGGGGTGAACATGGCTCATGTGGATGTAGAGTTGAGTGATGTTGCCCTGGAAGACCGAGAGGCTGCTGTTCAGCAACTGCGGGAGAAGTTTCTGCAATTGCCGGGGGTTGCTCCCAATATTGGCGGTTTTATTTCTCACCGCATGGATGAAGTTTTATCGGGGGTCAGAAGTGCGATCGCTGTCAAAATTTTTGGCCCCGATTTAGTCCAGTTGCGTCAAGTCGGGGAACAAGTCCGCGATGCCATCAAACCCATTGCGGGAGTCGTAGACTTACAATTAGAACCTCAATTACCTATCCGCCAAGTTCAAATTCATTATGACCGCTCGGCGGCGGCTGGTTATGGTTTAACTATGGCTGCCATTTCTGAAGTCGTGGCAACCGCCCTCAATGGTCAAGTGGTGTCCCAAGTCCCGGAAAATCAACAACTGATTAATATTATCGTCGGTTTGCCGATCGCCTCACGCAATAATTTAGATGCCATTGGGGCGATTCCCCTCTCTACCCCCACCGGACAAATTATTCCCCTCAGTGCTGTGGCTAGAGTTGAATATGGTATGGGGGCTAATGTGGTGAATCGGGAAAATGTGTCTCGTTTAATTGTCGTATCAGCCAACGTTGCGGAAAGAGACTTAGGCAGTGTGGTGAGTGACATTCAAGCTGCTATCCGCCAAAATGTCCAGTTACCCAATGGCTACTTTATCCAATATGGCGGACAGTTTGAAGCGGAACAAAAAGCCACCAATAATCTGGTCTGGTATAGCCTCCTGGCCGCGATTATGATTGCCATTTTGATGTTCTTCTCGGTTAAGTCTCTCCCGGCAACTGTGGCGATTATGCTCAATCTTCCCCTGGCCTTGGTGGGTGGTATTGTCTCGATTCTCTTAACGGGGGGGGTAATCTCCATTGCTTCTCTGATCGGGTTTATTACCCTGTTTGGGGTGGCTGTCCGCAATGGTTTGCTGTTGGTGGATAACTACAACCAGAAGTTTGCTCAAGGGATGCTGTTAAAAGAGGTTATTACTCAAGGGTCCCTAGAGCGGTTAAATCCTATCCTGATGACGGCTTTAACTTCTGCTCTGGGAATGTTACCGTTGGCGATCGCACAGGGGGCCGGAAATGAAGTTCTACAACCCCTCGCCATCGTGGTATTAGGAGGATTATTCACCTCTACGGCTTTAAAGAGTGTTAGTCATTCCAGCCTTATATACCCAGTTTGGCAAGTGGTTAATCCCCCGACTATCTCCTAATCAATGGGAGGAAACTTTCCGCAAGCATGAGCCATCTACCCCAGCAATTCAGTCAAAATCTTAGTTTTGATGGGTGAATAGACCCTTGTGGGGCTCCTTTGGCTCAAGTTATGGCGATCGTTCCGGGCGCCTTTTCCTCTCGAGTAAGTTTGAGGGTGACTCCAAAAACTTCAGCAAAACAGGCCGCGAGGACATCCCGGACTTGCTCGATGGAAATATCCGGGACTAATTCAGCCAGACTCCCTACGGGGAAATCAGAAATACCACAGGGAACGATCGCTTTAAATCCAGTTAAGTCAGGACAAACATTCAAGGCGAACCCGTGCATAGTAATCCAGCGACTCACCTTAATGCCAATGGCTGCTACTTTAGTTTCCCCCACCCAAACCCCTGTCAAACCCTCAACGCGCTGGGCCTCAATTCCCCAAACCCTAATTGTCCGAATCAATACTTCTTCTAGTTGCCGCAAATACCAATGTAAGTCCATTTGATATCGTCGCAGGTTCAAAATCGGATATCCCACCAACTGACCGGGACAGTGATAGGTCACTTCCCCACCCCGTTCTACTCTGTACAGTTCATATTCAGACTCATGGGGGTCAAACTTGAGAAATTCAGAACTAGCCCCCTGTCCCAGGGTATAAACGGGCGGGTGTTCTAATAAAATCAAAATATCCTCTAAATTTGGACAATTAATGCGATCGGCCACTAAGTCTTGCTGCCATCTCCAAGCCTGTTGATAAGAAATTAGTCCCAAATTATAAAATTGGCAATAAACCTCATTAGTATCGACAATAGCAACAGGAGTGTCGTCGGGCATGGTAAAATATTCTTATATGAGCGAAACGTTCAGGAGAAGAAATAAGGCTGCAATGCCTGAAATCAACTCCTGGTGGGGTTCCAGCCCCGAGTCTGGATAAATGAAGGTGACATGAACACCCCATAACTGTTTGTATGTCCCGACGCTTGGACTCACCTCCAGGCAAGGAAGGGAATCTCAAGGTCAATATACGGACTGCTGCTGTTAAACGTAGAAGTAGTTATGGTCGAAAGGGAAGTCGCCTTCCCCAACTCCAATTCCAAACCGTGCTTGATACTTTCACATCACACGGCTCCTAATGTAGATACCCTATTGTCAGTAGGAACAGGGCTACAACCCCCTGCTTTATGACCTCAACTTTCGGAGCTATATACAACCACGTAGTCATTAACTCGCTCTCGTCATAAACACTCTTAGTTGTCGCGGTCTCTATATCCACACCGTGACTAGTGGGCATATCCTAACCATTACAGTTAGGCATTAGCTTTCAGTCACATCCTTTCCCCTAGGAGGGTTAGGGGTCGAGAGTGAAGTCACCTTCCCGAACTCCCATTCAGAACCGTGCTTGATAGTTTCCCATCACACGGCTCCTGGTGTGGATACCCTATTTGTCAAAGGAGCAGAATCAAGAGACCTGCTTTCTACTTCGATGTTCAGAGCTATATGCACCACGTAGTCTTTACACTCGTCCTCGCCATTATACTCTTACTGACCGCAGTATCTATATCCCCACCGTGACCTGTGGGCATATCCCAACCATTACAATTGGGCTTTAGCTTCTGGTCACATCCTTAACCCTCTAAGCATGCGCTTAAATGTTTCACTACTGCCTTGTGAATTGCATTACTCACTTGTTTATAGGCAGAGCATTAGAGGGGTTACAACGTTCCGATTATATGGGCATTCCATCGTTAGATTTGTCCTCAGAACCGGGGTACCTCAGTACAGGACAAAAAAGCTGAAAGTCTTAGCCAAAAGGGAATCTAGCCGAAAATTCTGAAGGGGGCGCTCCGGGCTGAGGTGAAAGTCGAGGGGTGGGGGGGTAGCGCCAAGTTGGGGTGAGAGGGTTAGATCGGAATTACCACAAACCAAACTTCCCTCTCATGAACGAGCTTAACCGATTACGAGACACTTTGCGCCCTCACTTGCCCTGGCACGGGGCGAGATTAAACTTTGTCTGCCTGTTCCTGATGGCGCTATTCCAAACAAAGACGGTTAATCTGATGGAAATAGCGACTGTATTCGCAAATCCTGTGCAAATTTCCTCAAATTACCAGCGATTACAACGTTTTTTTCGGCAATTCAAATTTGACCGGGCAGAGATTGCCCGTTTCGTCGTTAGCCTCATTGACATTCCCCAACCTTGGACTCTTAGTCTCGACCGCACCTGTTGGTCTTTCGGTCAAACCCATTTCAACATCTTGATGTTGGCAGTCGTCCACGAGGGGATTGCCTTTCCCCTGCTGTGGACGATGCTTGACAAAAAGGGCAATAGCAACAGTGGCGAACGCATGGACTTATTCGACCGCTTCGAGGCACTATTTCCTGACGTGGAGGTGGCTTGTCTGACCGCTGATATCAAGTCCGGATAATCAATTATAGTAAAGTCTCGGTTTGAGGCCACCAATGAAAACTGGTCAAGCCTCGAATTAATTCGCGCTGTTTCCACAAACTTCGGCAGCGAGCACACAAGAGTTCCTCTAGCTGATCAAGATTCTCAAATGAACGATTGGCAATGGGTTCATCTACCAGAGGCCACAGTCTTTCTGCTGGTTGTAGTTCCGGGGAATGGGACGGTAGAAACATTAAATGCAGTCCTTCGGGTACTTTCAGATTCTTACTGATATGCCATCCGGCTTGATCAACCACTAACATAATGTGTTGATTTGGACCTAATTTAAATTCGGCAGCAAACTCCTGTAACACTCGACTAAATAGAGTTGTATTGACGTAAGGTATAATCCACCAATAAGTCTCTCCCGTTTCCGGTCTCACAAAACCATATAGCCATAACCACTCGAATTTCCAATTAATATGGGCGAGTGGTTGACAATCTTCCGCTACATAAATACGTCGCATCACCGGTTTGAGTCCCAGACGGTGTTCATCTTCGCTCCACAATTGCACCTGTGCATCAGGGTATCTCCGGCGAAGTCCCTCTAACTCCGTTACCAGTTTTTTTTCCAGGCTTGCTGCTCGTCTTCGTCACTTTCGATGTGAGCCGGTCTCGGTACACGAAGCCGAAATGTCATTTGTCGCAGAATCTCCCATCCCCTTTGTCGGCTAATTTTTCGTCCAGTTACTCCTGTCAACCAGTCTGCCACCTGGCGACCGTTCCACAGTCCCCCATCCGGCGCTGTTCCTTGCAGGGCTTGCCATAACTGAGCTTGAGTCACATCATCAATTAACGGTGGATGTCCGGGATTTCCTTTTCGGCGCGCACCCAGCCCTTTTAATCCCAATTGGTTGTATCTCTTTACCAATTCATAAATCCAGATGCGACTGTAGCCCGTAATTTCTTGGACTTCCTCCGTGGTCTTCCCCTTAGCCAACAACCAAATAATTTGATATTGGCGACTTTCCAAGCCCTCTTGGGCTTGGTGATCAGCCCGGCCAAGTTCTTCGGTACTTAAGTGGGGAGCTATACTAATTCGTCTGGGCATAACGCAAGTTTGGCATTGGTCACTGATATTATAACCGATTAAGCGAACTTGATATGACCGGGAATTTGTGGGGCGAGATTGGCTCTCGTATCTTCTCATCGACCCCGAGGTTCCTTTCCGCCTACGCATCCGCCACAGCGAGCTGATTAGTCCTAAGTTAGGAGGAACTCGGCGTAGCGGCGAACGAATGTTTGATTCTCTGCGACCCGGAGAATTTCGCCAGCTTTCGGGTCGCCGTTGGGTTTGGGGACGGCAGGTTTACGTCATTGGCTCTCGTCTGGCTGATTCGGGGGAGTTGTTGATTCTCATCACTAACGCTTGCCCCGAAACGGCCCTCCCCGACTATGCTCGGCGTTGGGGTATTGAAAACCTCTTCGGAGCCTTGAAGACTCGGGGCTTCTGTCTCGAATCGACTCACTTTAAGGACCCTGAGCGCTTGAGCCGTTTATTGGCTTTGCTTAGCCTGGCTTTTATAGCATTAGTCAAGGTGGTTAGGACGCAGCTTTGAGAACGGAATCCATGGCATCATGGAGAGAATCAAACTGCTCAATGCAGTGGCGAATACGGGCTTTCAGCCACGACCAACATTTCTCTATCTTGTTGAGGTCTGGCGAATAAGGTGGTAGATAGAGTAAACGGCATTGAGCTGCCTCCACCAGTTCAGCAATCCGTCCCCCTTTATGAAACGTTGCATTGTCCAATACTAGAGTCTGACCTGGCTTCAATGTTGGAATTAAGATGAACTCCAACCACAACTCAAACACTGTCCGATTACAACAACCCTCAAAGCTAAAGGGAGCTAAGAGTTGTTGATGACACCATGCGGCTATCATACTTACCCTGCCCTGCCTCTTCCCTGATTTGAGTGCATGGAAGCGTTTTCCTTCCTCGCAGTAACCATAAGGGTAATCCGAGTCCTGACTATTCATGCCGGCTTCATCGAGGTAGACCACTTCTTCCGGCTCCATCTGTTCAATCTGAGCCATAAACTCCTCTCGCTGTTGCTCATCACGTTCTTGGTAGCCGTAAGTTTTTTTTTCTGGTGAAGCCAATTTTCTTCAAGGCTCTGGATATGGTGCGAGGAGAGATGTCGTCATCCCAAAGTTCAGCCATTTGAGCTGCTGTTTTGTCGCCATGCTCTTGGGCAAAAGCCTTGAATTTTTCCCAGTCGGTAATTTTGTGGTTATTGCCAGGTCGGTGATGAGGTTTAGGGAGGAAGTCTCCGGTCTGTGCTTTTCTTTGCAGCCAGAGATTAATGGTGTTCCTGCTGACATGGAAAACTTGACTGGCTTCTGTTTTGGGCATACCGTCTAGTTCAATGGCATCAATAACTTTTTGTCTGAGGTCGTAACTATAGGGGGCTGGCATTTTTGGTCTTCTTAGTCATCTCGTCCTCTCCATTATACGTCCTAAGTGTTCTGTCTTGTGCTATACTTGGGCTATGAAGGTGGGTTTGTGGATTCACCAAGGTTCACCCATTCCTTTGAAGGCTCACGGACGACGCTCCCAGAGTCTTTTCCGCACTGGCTTCGATTTTCTACGCCGCACTTTCTCTAATCTGCCTTTGTTTTCAGGGCGGTTTCACCAGGCTCTACAACTTTTGTCCTGTACTTAGCCGGGGTACTTTTCAAGGTCTGTGTAGGTAGTCGGACGAACCCCCTACTTTTCCCCTTGCCCTTTTGAGCGCAGCGTGTCAACCTATTTCGCTGCTAGTGTATTACGATGGTTCAAGTCGGACATTCGGTCTTCCTAATCATAGATGGTTAGCAGTGGTCGCGTCTTGGTAGTAGGTTCTACCTCACGCCTTCCGTTCCCCGCTTCAATCCTGGAGTTATGATTTCCAAAACTGGGGGTGGCTATCGCCGTTATTCTCTACTCCCTGATTTCTCAGTTCGTTTATGACCTTGAGTTCCCTGCCTTGCTTAGTTCCCTAAGCGTCGGGACATATAGCACAAGACAGAACACTTAGGACGTATAATGGAGAGGACGAGATGACTAAGAAGACCAAAAATGCCAGCCCCCTATAGTTACGACCTCAGACAAAAAGTTATTGATGCCATTGAACTAGACGGTATGCCCAAAACAGAAGCCAGTCAAGTTTTCCATGTCAGCAGGAACACCATTAATCTCTGGCTGCAAAGAAAAGCACAGACCGGAGACTTCCTCCCTAAACCTCATCACCGACCTGGCAATAACCACAAAATTACCGACTGGCAGAAATTCAAGGCTTTTGCCCAAGAGCATGGCCACAAAACCTCCGCTCAAATGGCTGAACTTTGGGATCACGACATCTCTCCTCGCACCATATCCAGAGCCTTGAAGAAAATTGGCTTCACCAGAAAAAAAAACTTACGGCTACCAAGAACGTGATGAGCAACAGCGAGAGGAGTTTATGGCTCAGATTGAACAGATGGAGCCGGAAGAAGTGGTCTACCTCGATGAAGCCGGCATGAATAGTCAGGACTCGGATTACCCTTATGGTTACTGCGAGGAAGGAAAACGCTTCCATGCACTCAAATCAGGGAAGAGGCAGGGCAGGGTAAGCTATATAGCCGCATGGTGTCATCAACAACTCTTAGCTCCCTTTAGCTTTGAGGGTTGTTGTAATCGGACAGTGTTTGAGTTGTGGTTGGAGTTCATCTTAATTCCAACATTGAAGCCAGGTCAGACTCTAGTATTGGACAATGCAACGTTTCATAAAGGGGGGCGGATTGCTGAACTGGTGGAGGCAGCTCAATGCCGTTTACTCTATCTACCACCTTATTCGCCAGACCTCAACAAGATAGAGAAATGTTGGTCGTGGCTGAAAGCCCGTATTCGCCACTGCATTGAGCAGTTTGATTCTCTCCATGATGCCATGGATTCCGTTCTCAAAGCTGCGTCCTAACCACCTTAACTAATGCTATATAACCAGTTATGAGGATGGTCAGGAGAGGTCTCCTTATATCCAGATTCGGAGCTGGAATCCTCACCGGGTAGTTATTTCGGGCATTTCAGCCCTATTTCATACCCGAACGTCTCGCACCATACGCTTACACTTTTCACGCTCTGCTTGCGAGTAATATTGCTCACTTGTTTATTAGCAGAGCCTAAGAGGGGTTTAAACGTTCCGTTTATATGGGCATTCCATCTTTAGATTGGTCCTATCCACCGGGGTATTTTCAAGGTCTGTGTAGGTAGTGTAAGTAAACTCCTACTTTTCCCCTTGCTCTTTTGAGCGCAGCGTTTCAACCTGTTTCGCTACTATAAATTGACGATGGTTCAAGCCGGACATTCGGTTTCCCTAATCATAGATGATTGGCAGTGGTCGGGTTATTGGGAACAGGTTTCCCTCACGCCTTCCGTTCCCCGCTTCAATCTGACGGGTTGTGAGTCCTGAAACTGGGGGTGGCTATCGCCTTTACTCTCAACTTCCTGCTGTACATAAAACCAGCGTTCAGTCTTGACCTTGAGTTCCCTGCCTTGTTTGGATTCCTCCAAACGTCGGGACATATAAACAGTTATGGGGATGGTCAGAAACGAGATACGAGTTTCTTGTATTCAACCAAGGGGTTGAAGTCCCCACTAGGAGGTTATTTCGAGCATCTCAGCCCTATTTCATTCCTAAACATCTCGCACACTCACTTATTTATTAGCAGAGCCAATGAGGGGTTTAAACGTTCCATCTATGCGGGCATTCCATCTTTAGATTTGTCCTATCCACCGGGGTACTTTTAAAGGTCTGTGTAGGTAGTTATAACAGCCTCCTACTTTTCCCCTTGCCCTTTTGAGCGCAGCGTATCAACCTATAGCACAAGACAGGAAAGTTAGGACGTATAATCGAGAGGACGAGATGACTAAGAAGACCAAAAATGCCAGCCCCCTATAGTTACGACCTCAGACAAAAAGTTATTGATGCCATTGAACTAGACGGTATGCCCAAAACAGAAGCCAGTCAAGTTTTCCATGTCAGCCGGAACACCATTAATCTCTGGCTGCAAAGAAAAGCACAGACCGGAGACTTCCTCCCTAAACCTCATCACCGACCTGGCAATAACCACAAAATTACCGACTGGCATAAATTCAAGGCTTTTGCCCAAGAGCATGGCGATCAAACCTCCGCTCAAATGGCTGAACTTTGGGATGACGACATCTCTCCTCGCACCATATCCAGAGCCTTGAAGAAAATTGGCTTCACCAGAAAAAAAACTTACGGCTACCAAGAACGTGATGAGCAACAGCGAGAGGAGTTTATGGCTCAGATTGAACAGATGGAGCCACAAGAAGTGGTCTACCTCGATGAAGCCGGCATGAATAGTCAGGACTCGGATTACCCTTATGGTTACTGCGAGGAAGGAAAACGCTTCCATGCCCTCAAATCAGGGAAGAGGCAGGGCAGGGTGAGCTATATGGCCCCATGGTGTCATCAACAACTCTTAGCCCCCTTTAGCTTTGAGGGTTGTTGTAATCGGACAGTGTTTGAGTTGTGGTTGGAGTTCATCTTAATTCCAACACTGAAGCCAGGTCAGACTCTAGTGCTAGACAATGCAACGTTTCATAAAGGGGGACGGATTCCTGAGCTAGTGGAGGCGGCTCAATGCCGTTTGCTCTATCTACCACCTTATTCGCCAGACCTCAACAAGATAGAGAAATGTTGTTCGTGGTTGAAAGCCCGCATTCGCCATTGTATTGAGCAGTTTGATTCTCTCCATGATGCCATGGATTCCGTTCTCCAAGCTGCGTCCTAACCACCTTGACTAATGCTATAACATCCACGACAGCAATTAGGATACGGTCAACTTCCGCACTTATACAACAAATTACCCCAAAAAGCAAGAGGTTTTTGACAAAACTTTACATAGATTTATGTCAGTCTGGCTGTCGGTGATCAGGTGAGCAGATTGTGGTAACATAATAGGATATCCGCTCAGGTTGCAAGACCTTGGGTTCAGAAAAGATATGCTAAAACATGGCGGATCTTGATGGACTTAAAAAAGTAAGCCAAAGTAGTAGCGATAACACTGTAAAAAGCTAGGCTACACCTAAAAGTGCGAGACGTTCAGGCATGAAATAGGGTTGTAATACCCGAAATAACCGCCTGGTGGGGATTTCAGCCCATCGGTTGAATATAAGAACCTCGCTTCTGACCATCCCCATAACTGTTTATATGTCCCGAAGCGAAAAGCAAGGCAGGGAACTCAAGGTCAATCCCACAAAGAAAATCGTAATGCTCAATTACACCATAAGGAGGAGTATTAAAACCACTTAGGCGATTGTGGGAAAGAGTAACGGCGATAGCCACCCCCAGTTTTAGGAATCACAACCCTAGGATTGAAGCGGGGAACGGAAGGCGTGAGGGAAAACCTATTCCCAATAATCCGACCACTGCCAACCATCCATGACTAAGGAAATCTGAATGTTCCGACTTGAACCATCGTCATTAGCAGGCAGCGAAATAGGTTGACACGCTGCGCCCAAAAGGGTAAGGGGAAAAGTAGGGTTCTTTATATAACACCTACACAGACCTTTAAAGTACTCCGGTGGATAGGACAAGTCTAAAGACGGAATGCCCATATAAACGGAACGTTTTAACCCCTCTTAGGCTCTGATTATCTGGTCGAGATAAACAGTAGTGAAAGTGTAAGCGCCAGCCTATTAGGGGATGAGATGTGACCAGAAGCTAACGCCCTGCTGTAATGGCAGGGATATGCTGACAAGTCACGGTTTGATTGTAAAGAATAGAGTCTAGTAGGAGTCATTATGACGAAAGCGAGTTTAAAGAAAGGGTTTGAGAAATCAAAGCCAATCAAGACTACGAGTGTATGGAAAGCTATACCATGGGCGAAAGTTCAACGTCAAGTTTTCAAGCTCCAAAAGAGGATATTTCAAGCAGCTAAATCGGGACAGGACGCAAAAGCAAGAAGGTGGCAACGTCTACTGGTGAAATCATATTATGCCCGACTCTTAGCAGTGCGGCGAGTGACTCAAGATAATCAAGGCAAAAAGACAGCAGGTGTCGATGGAATGAGAGCAATCTCCCCAAGACAAAGACTGGAACTAGCTAAGAGTATCAAAGGAAATCTCAAAGCAAAACCACTGCGTAGGGTGTGGATTCAAAAACCCGGAAGGGATGAAAAACGTCCTCTGGGAATACCCACTATCCAAGATAGAGCAAGGCAAGCCTTGGTAAAGTCGGCACTCGAACCTGAATGGGAATCGAGGTTTGAAAGCAACAGCTATGGGTTCCGACCCGGACGGTCAGCCCATGATGCAATATCCAGAATCTTTCAAAGTATAAACAAAGGAGGTTATTACATACTGGATGCAGATATAGCCAAATGCTCTTACCGTGAACCATGATTATCTACTGAACACAATTCATTGTCCAAGCAACCTAAAGAAAGACCTGAAACAATGGCTTAAAGCAGGAGTGCTAGATAACGGCGTTTTCGATGATACAGAAACAGGGACACCCCAAGGAGGGGTAATAAGTCCACTCCTAGCCAACATCGCACTGGATGGAATAGCTAGGTTAATTGAAACAATGTATCCTAAGAAAAATAATAGGGCTCAAGCCACTACAATAAGATACGCCGATGATTTCGTAGTAATATCACCATCACTCGAAATTATTGAACAGTGCAAGACTGCTATTTCTGAATGGCTCAAACCTGTAGGACTAGAGATTAAACCTGAAAAGACTCGAATTTGTCACACACTCAAACCTATTGAGTATAATGGCAAAACAGAAGAACCCGGGTTTGATTTTCTCGGATTCAATATCAGGCAATACCCGGTAGGAAAATACAAGTCTGGGAAATTAGGGGAACGAAGGAAAGGTAGTTTTCTACTTAATAAAACCCCTCACAAAATGTTGGGATTCAAAACCCACATTAAACCCAGCAATAAAGCAGTTAAAGCCCATACAGAAGTGATTAAAGGTGTAATCAAACAACATAAAACAGCACCTCAATCAGCCCTGATAAACAAACTAAACCCGATTATTCGGGGATGGTCAAACTATTATTCAGGAGTCGTCTCATCAGAGACCTTCGGTAAGCTAGACAATATAATCTGGCAGATGTTACGGGCATGGACAGTATCAAGATGCGGAAAGGCAAGTTTACGAGAAGCTAGGAAACTATTTCAGACATGGAACAGTTAAACTTAGCAATGAGGTAGAAAGGCATGAATCTTGGTTATTCCAGACCAAGGATGGACACACACTATGGAAACATAGCTACACTCCGATTGCCAGACATACCACAATACGCCCTGAAGCAACACCATACGACGGAAATTGGACTTATTGGGCAACCAGAAAAGGACAAGCAATCGACACGCCAACAAGGGTAGCAAAACTACTCAAGAAGCAAAAAGGCAAGTGTACCTGGTGTGGGCAATACTTTACCCCATCAGACATAGTTGAAATAGACCACATTGTACCTCGAAGTCTCGGCGGAAAGGACGAATACAAAAATCTTCAACTACTACACCGCCACTGTCACGATGATAAGACGGCACTTGACAATGCCAACGCTGTATCCCTAACAATGGAGCAATCAGACTAGGAGCCGTATGATGGGAAACTATCACGTACGGTTTTGTATGGGAGGGGGAGAAGGTGACTTCTCTCTCGACACTACTAAGTTGCGACAATTTCCTTATTTTGGGGGAACCAAAGGGCATCATCAAAGTAATTCTTAACCGGAGTCTACCGCTGTGGAACGACTGAAAAACCAGGTGATAGGTCGGCCAGTTATATTCTGGACAATCATGGATGATTGAATAGGATGATCTGTGAATTGACCCATCAAGAATTGTCAAGAGATGCAAAGGATTTTACTGTCACGATGATAAGACGGCACTTGACAATGCCAACGCTGTATCCCTAACAATGGAGCAATCAGACTAGGAGCCGTATGATGGGAAACTATCACGTACGGTTTTGTATGGGAGGGGGAGAAGGTGACTTCTCTCTCGACACTACTAAGTTGCGACAATTTCCTTATTTTGGGGGAACCAAAGGGCATCATCAAAGTAATTCTTAACCGGAGTCTACCGCTGTGGAACGACTGAAAAACCAGGTGATAGGTCGGCCAGTTATATTCTGGACAATCATGGATGATTGAATAGGATGATCTGTGAATTGACCCATCAAGAATTGTCAAGAGATGCAAAGGATTTTAAAGAAATTACATTTCTGAAATGCAAAATGTTAAGGTGAAGTTAAGCCCACACTATGATCGGGAGGGAGCTGTATGAAGCTTGTTATCCAGGGTAAAAATCTTGAAATTACCGATGCTATTCACGAGTATGTACAACAGAAAATTGCCAAAGCTGTTAGTCACTTTCAGCAATTGACAAACGAAGTGGATGTCCATTTATCTGTGGCTCGGAACCCTCGGATAAATCCAAGACAAACTGCTGAAGTCACGATTTATGCCAATGGCACAGTTATTCGTGCTCAAGAAAGCAGTGAAAATCTCTATGCCAGTATTGACCTAGTAGCAGATAAAATTGCTCGTCAATTGCGTAAGTACAAAGAAAAACGCATGGCGAAACAATATCAGCTTCCTAAGACTGGTGAAGTGGTTGCACAGAAGCCCATTGTTGATGATTTAATTGGCGATCGCACTGTGAAACTTCCAGAAGAAGTGGTGCGGACGAAATATTTTGCCATGCCTCCCATGAGCATTCAAGAAGCATTAGAACAGTTGCAGCTTATTGATCATGATTTTTATATGTTCCGTAATGCTGAAACTGATGAGATTAATGTAATCTATCAGCGATCGCATCATGGTGGTTATGGAGTCATCCAACCCCGCAATGGTAGCGTTCCGACCAGTAATGGTCAAACTGGTGCGGAATTGACAGAACGGGCTTCGACCTCTCCTTAAAGTAGGTAGGTGAAGCCACATAATATAGTTGACACTCCCATTAGGGTTAGTGGCGGGTTTCGCCTGTCGCGCCTGTCACCGGGGAGTTAGGCGGCGCGAGGGCTTGGTTTGAGGAATCAGGCCCTTAGTTAGTTGGGATTAATCAACCCACCCTTGGATAAAAGATTGACACTCCCCGGCCTAAAGGCGCGGGGATTCGCAGTTCTACGGGAGTCCAACGACTTTACCCTCACCGAGCTTCTTGACGGTAAGCCCTGCCGCTGCAATCCCTCGGTTCCGAATGACTTGGGCGGCGGCCACGTCGCGATTGGTGATGTAGCCGCACTCAGGACATTTATGAACCCGGATACTGAGGTCTTTCTTGACCGCTGTTGAGCATTGAGGGCACTCTTGACTGGTGCCTGCTGCTTCAACCTTGGCAAAATACACGCCACGCTTCCAGCACACCCATAGTAGGGGTCGAGAGAGATGTCACCATCTCCCCCTCCCATGCAAAACCGTGCTTGAGACTTTCACCTCACACGGCTCGTAGGGTGCGTCACATCCAGATATAGTATTAGTCAAGGTGGTTAGGACGCAGCTTTGAGAACGGAATCCATGGCATCATGGAGAGAATCAAACTGCTCACGTGCAGTGGCGAATACGGGCTTTCAGCCACGACCAACATTTCTCTATCTTGTTGAGGTCTGGCGAATAAGGCGGAAGATAGAGTAAACGGCATTGAGCTGCCTCCACCAGTTCAGCAATCCGTCCCCCTTTATGAAACGTTGCATTGTCCAATACTAGAGTCTGACCTGGCTTCAATGTTGGAATTAAGATGAACTCCAACCACAACTCAAACACTGTCCGATGACAATAACCCTCAAAGCTAAAGGGAGCTAAGAGTTGTTGATGACACCATGCGGCTATCATACTTACCCTGCCCTGCCTCTTCCCTGATTTGAGTGCATGGAAGCGTTTTCCTTCCTCGCAGTAACCATAAGGGTAATCCGAGTCCTGACTATTCATGCCGGCTTCATCGAGGTAGACCACTTCTTCCGGCTCCATCTGTTCAATCTGAGCCATAAACTCCTCTCGCTGTTGCTCATCACGTTCTTGGTAGCCGTAAGTTTTTTTTCTGGTGAAGCCAATTTTCTTCAAGGCTCTGGATATGGTGCGAGGAGAGATGTCGTCATCCCAAAGTTCAGCCATTTGAGCGGAGGTTTTGTCGCCATGCTCTTGGGCAAAAGCCTTGAATTTTTGCCAGTCGGTAATTTTGTGGTTATTGCCAGGTCGGTGATGAGGTTTAGGGAGGAAGTCTCCGGTCTGTGCTTTTCTTTGCAGCCAGAGATTAATGGTGTTCCGGCTGACATGGAAAACTTGACTGGCTTCTGTTTTGGGCATACCGTCTAGTTCAATGGCATCAATAACTTTTTGTCTGAGGTCGTAACTATAGGGGGCTGGCATTTTTGGTCTTCTTAGTCATCTCGTCCTCTCCATTATACGTCCTAAGTATTCTGTCTTGTGCTATTAGCATTAGTCAAGGTAGTTAGGACGCAGTTTGGAGAACGGAATCCATGGCATCATGGAGAGAATCAAACTGCTCAATACAATGGCGAATGCGGGCTTTCAACCACGACCAACATTTCTCTATCTTGTTGAGGTCTGGCGAATAAGGTGGTAGATAGAGCAAACGGCATTGAGCCGCCTCCACTAGCTCAGAAATCCGTCCCCCTTTATGAAACGTTGCATTGTCTAGCACTAGAGTCTGACCTGGCTTCAGTGTTGGAATTAAGATGAACTCCAACCACAACTCAAACACTGTCCGATTACAACAACCCTCAAAGCTAAAGGGGGCTAAGAGTTGTTGATGACACCATGCGGCTATATAGCTCACCCTGCCCTGCCTCTTCCCTGATTTGAGGGCATGGAAGCGTTTTCCTTCCTCGCAGTAACCATAAGGGTAATCCGAGTCCTGACTATTCATGCCGGCTTCATCGAGGTAGACCACTTCTTGTGGCTCCATCTGTTCAATCTGAGCCATAAACTCCTCTCGCTGTTGCTCATCACGTTCTTGGTAGCCGTAAGTTTTTTTTTCTGGTGAAGCCAATTTTCTTCAAGACTCTGGATATGGTGCGAGGAGAGATGTCGTCATCCCAAAGTTCAGCCATTTGAGCGGAGGTTTTGTGGCCATGCTCTTGGGCAAAAGCCTTGAATTTATGCCAGTCGGTAATTTTGTGGTTATTGCCAGGTGGGTGATTAGGTTTAGGGAGGAAGTCTCCGGTCTGTGCTTTTCTTTGGAGCCAGAGATTAATGGTGTTCCGGCTGACATGGAAAACTTGACTGGCTTCTGTTTTGGGCATACCGTCTAGTTCAATTGCATCAATAACTTTTTGTCTGAGGTCGTAACTATAGGGGGCTGGCATTTTTGGTCTTCTTAGTCATCTCGTCCTCTCCATTATACGTCCTAACTTTCCTGTCTGGTGCTATATATCCACACCGTGACTAGTGGGCATATCCTAACCATTACAGTTAGGCATTAGCTTTCAGTCACATCCCTTCCCCTTAAAGGGTTAGGGGTCGAGAGTGAAGTCACCTTCCCGAACTCCCATTCAGAACCGTGCTTGATAGTTTCCCATCACACGGCTCCTGGTGTGGATACCCTATTTGTCAAAGGAGCAGAATCAAGAGACCTGCTTTCTACTTCGATGTTCAGAGCTATATGCACCACGTAGTCTTTAAACTCGTCCTCGCCATTATACTCTTACTGACCGCAGTATCTATATCCCCACCGTGACCTGTGGGCATATCCCAACCATGACAATTGGGCTTTAGCTTCTGGTCACATCCTTCACCCTCTAAGCATGCGCTTACATTTTTCACTACTGCCTTGTGAATAGCATTACTCACTGGTTTATAGGCAGAGCATTAGAGGGGTTACAACGTTCCGATTATATGGGCATTCCATCGTTAGATTTGTCCTCTCCGCCGGGGTACTTTTAAAGGTCTGTATAGGTAGTCGCACGAACCCCCTACTTTTCCCCTTGCCCTTTTGAGCGCAGCGTGTCAACCTATTTCGCTGCTAGTGTATTACGATGGTTCAAGTCGGACATTCGGTCTTCCTAATCATAGATGGTTGGCAGTGGTCGCGTCTTGGTAGTAGGTTCTACCTCACGCCTTCCGTTCCCCGCTTCAATCCTGGAGTTATGATTTCCAAAACTGGGGGTGGCTATCGCCGTTACTCTCTACTCCCTGATTTCTCAGTTCGTTTATGACCTTGAGTTCCCTGCCTTGCTTAGTTCCCTAAGCGTCGGGACATATAACCAGTTATGAGGATGGTCAGGAGAGGTCTCCTTATATCCAGATTCGGAGCTGGAATCCTCACCGGGTAGTTATAGCACAAGACAGAACACTTAGGACGTATAATGGAGAGGACGAGATGACTAAGAAGACCAAAAATGCCAGCCCCCTATAGTTACGACCTCAGACAAAAAGTTATTGATGCCATTGAACTAGACGGTATGCCCAAAACAGAAGCCAGTCAAGTTTTCCATGTCAGCAGGAACACCATTAATCTCTGGCTGCAAAGAAAAGCACAGACCGGAGACTTCCTCCCTAAACCTCATCACCGACCTGGCAATAACCACAAAATTACCGACTGGGAAAAATTCAAGGCTTTTGCCCAAGAGCATGGCGACAAAACAGCAGCTCAAATGGCTGAACTTTGGGATGACGACATCTCTCCTCGCACCATATCCAGAGCCTTGAAGAAAATTGGCTTCACCAGAAAAAAAAACTTACGGCTACCAAGAACGTGATGAGCAACAGCGAGAGGAGTTTATGGCTCAGATTGAACAGATGGAGCCGGAAGAAGTGGTCTACCTCGATGAAGCCGGCATGAATAGTCAGGACTCGGATTACCCTTATGGTTACTGCGAGGAAGGAAAACGCTTCCATGCACTCAAATCAGGGAAGAGGCAGGGCAGGGTAAGTATGATAGCCGCATGGTGTCATCAACAACTCTTAGCTCCCTTTAGCTTTGAGGGTTGTTGTAATCGGACAGTGTTTGAGTTGTGGTTGGAGTTCATCTTAATTCCAACATTGAAGCCAGGTCAGACTCTAGTATTGGACAATGCAACGTTTCATAAAGGGGGACGGATTGCTGAACTGGTGGAGGCAGCTCAATGCCGTTTACTCTATCTACCACCTTATTCGCCAGACCTCAACAAGATAGAGAAATGTTGGTCGTGGCTGAAAGCCCGTATTCGCCACTGCATTGAGCAGTTTGATTCTCTCCATGATGCCATGGATTCCGTTCTCAAAGCTGCGTCCTAACCACCTTGACTAATGCTATATTTCGGGCATTTCAGCCCTATTTCATACCCGAACGTCTCGCACCTTGCGCTTACACTTATCACTACTGACTACCTCGACCAGATTGTCAGAGCCTGAAAGGGGTTATAACGTTCCGTTTATATGGGCATTTCATCTTTAGATTTGTCCTGTCCACCGGGGTACTTTAAAGGTCTGTGTAGGTAGTTAGAATAGCCACCTACTTTTTCCCTTGCTCTTTTGAGCGCAGCGTATCAACCTGTTTCGCTACTCAATTCTTACGATGGTTCAAGCCGGACATTCAGTCTCCTTAATCATGGATGGTTGGCAGTGGTCGTATTATTGGGAATAGGTTTTCCCTCACGCCTTCCGTTCCCCGCTTCAATCTGACGGGGTGTGATTCCTGAAGTTGGGGGTGGCTATCGCCGTTACCCTCATCTCTGATTCCGTCTATTCCTTGTTCGGTTTCCCGGTTTCTTTTTTGGTTCGGTTTCCCGTCCCTCTAATTGTTAAGAAATATTAATAATTGTTACAGAGTGTTTTGACCTTGGGTTCCCAGCCTTATTTTGTATAACCCTATACAAAATGTCGGGACATATAAAAAGTTATAGGGATGGTCAGGAGAGTATCCTTATATTCAGCCGGGGGGTTGAAGTCCCTACCAGACGGTTATTTCAGCATTGCAGCCTATTTGCGTCTGAACGTTTCACACATCCGGGAGAATTATAGGAAAAGACAGAAAAGTTAGGACGTATAATAGCAAGGATATCTACAGAAGACCCAAAAGGCCAGCCCCCTACAGTTACGACCTTAGACAAAAAGTTATCAATGCAATTGAACTATACGGTATGTCCAAAACTAAAGCCAGTCAATTTTTCCATCTCAGCCGGAACACTATCAATCTCTGGCTGCAAAGAAAAGAACACACCGGAGACTTCCTCCCTAAACCTAATCGCCCACCTGGTCATAACCACCAAATTACCGACTGGCACAAATTCAAGGCTTTTGCCCAAGAGCATGGCGATCAAACCTCCGCTCAGATGGCTCAACTTTGGGATGACGACATCTCTCCTCGCACCATATCCAGAGCCTTGAAGAAAATTGGCTTCACCAGAAAAAAAACTTACGGCTACCAAGAACGTGATGAGCAACAGCGAGAGGCGTTTATTGCTCAGATTCAACATATGGAGCCGGAAGAGTTGGTTTACCTCGATGAAGCTGGCATCAATAGTCAAGACTCGGATTATCCTTATGGTTACTGTGAGGAAGGACAACGCTTCCATGCCCTCAAATCCGGGAAGAGGCAGGGCAGGGTGAGCTATATGGCGGCATGGTGTCATCAACAACTCTTAGCCCCCTTTAGCTTTGAGGGTTGTTGTAATCGGACAGTGTTTGAGTTGTGGTTGGAGTTCATCTTAATTCCAACATTGAAGCCAGGTCAAACTCTAGTACTGGACAATGCAACGTTTCATAAAGGGGGGCGGATTGCTGAACTGGTGGAGGCGGCTCAATGCCGTTTACTCTATCTTCCGCCTTATTCGCCAGACCTCAACAAGATAGAGAAATGTTGGTCGTGGTTGAAAGCCCGCATTCGCCATTGTATTGAGCAGTTTGATTCTCTCCATGATGCCATGGATTCCGTTCTCCAAGCCGCGTCCTAACCACCTTGACTAATGCTATAAAAATGTAGCGCTTGAAATTGAGCATATCCAGCCCCGGTCTAAGGCTGGCTCTGACCGGGGTTTCTAACCTGACGATGGCTTGCCACTCATGCAATCAAGCCAAAGGCAATGGGGACATTCGAGATTTTTTATCGGGCCAGCCTGATTTACTGAGTCGTCTTCTCAGGCAGGCAAAATCACCCCTTAAAGATGCAGCAGCGGTCAATTCAACTCGATGGGCATTGTTCAATGCTTTGAAAGCAACAGGACTCCCAGTAACCACAGGAACGGGCGGACAAACTAAGTTCAATCGAATTCGGCTCAACCTACCTAAAGCTCATTGGATTGATGCTGCCTGTGTTGGACAAGTCGAATCACTCGAAGTTCTTATGCTCTTGGGCAAAAGCCTTGAATTTCTGCCAGTCGGTAATTTTGTGGTTATTGCCAGGTCGGTGATGAGGTTTAGGGAGGAAGTCTCCGGTCTGTGCTTTTCTTTGCAGCCAGAGATTAATGGTGTTCCTGCTGACATGGAAAACTTGACTGGCTTCTGTTTTGGGCATACCGTCTAGTTCAATGGCATCAATAACTTTTTGTCTGAGGTCGTAACTATAGGGGGCTGGCATTTTTGGTCTTCTTAGTCATCTCGTCCTCTCCATTATATAGCATTAGTCAAGGTGGTTAGGACGCAGCTTTGAGAACGGAATCCATGGCATCATGGAGAGAATCAAACTGCTCAATGCAGTGGCGAATACGGGCTTTCAGCCACGACCAACATTTCTCTATCTTGTTGAGGTCTGGCGAATAAGGTGGTAGATAGAGTAAACGGCATTGAGCTGCCTCCACCAGTTCAGCAATCCGCCCCCCTTTATGAAACGTTGCATTGTCCAATACTAGAGTCTGACCTGGCTTCAATGTTGGAATTAAGATGAACTCCAACCACAACTCAAACACTGTCCGATTACAACAACCCTCAAAGCTAAAGGGAGCTAAGAGTTGTTGATGACACCATGCCGCAATCATGCTCATGCCCTGCCTCTTCCCGGATTTGAGGGCATGGAAGCGTTGTCCTTCCTCGCAGTAACCATAAGGATAATCCGAGTCTTGACTATTGATGCCAGCTTCATCGAGGTAAACCAACCCTTCCGGCTCCATCTGTTCAATCTGAGCAATAAACTCCTCTCGCTGTTGCTCATCACGTTCTTGGTAGCCGTAAGTTTTTTTTTCTGGTGAAGCCAATTTTCTTCAAGGCTCTGGATATGGTGCGAGGATAGATGTCGTCATCCCAAAGTTGAGCCATTTGAGCGGAGGTTTTGTGGCCATGCTCTTAGGCAAAAGCCTTGAATTTGTGCCAGTCGGTAATTTGGTGGCTATGACCAGGTGGGCGATTAAGTTTAGGGAGGAAGTCGCCGGTGTGTTCTTTTCTTTGCAGCCAGAGATTGATGGTGTTCCTGCTGACATGGAAAACTTGACTGGCTTCGGTTTTGGGTATACCGTCTAGTTCAATTGCATTAATAACTTTTTGTCTAAGGTCGTAACTGTAGGGGGCTGGCATTTTGGGTCTTCTGTAGATATCCTTGCCATTATACGTCCTAACTTCTCTGTCTTGTGCTATACGTCCTAAGTTTTCTGTCTTGTGCTATACTTCCAAACCGTTGCTGATTTTAGCGAAGGGGCATGGAACCCGTCAGATGTGCGGGACGGATAAGTACGGATTCCCAACTCGTCACCGCTCAAGGAGACAAATTCACAAAGGCTTTCAGACTGGCGATATCGTTACTGCCACTGTCACGGCAGGGAAGAAAATTGGCTCCTATGTTAGGACGGGTTCTCTGCCGTGCTTCCGGCAGTTTCGATATTACCACTGCCTCGGTCAGAGTGGCAGGCATCAGCCATAAATACTGCCAACCAATTCACAGAAAGGATGGTTACACCTATGCTTGAAAGACTGACGGGGACTAAAGTCCCCGTGTCGCGTTTCCTCCCCGGTCTAAAGACACGGCGCTTCCACGCTCCCGAGAGGTCTACGTTAAATTCGGGTACAACTACAGGAACAAGTGCGAGTTTAACCGAATCAGTGGTAGTCTGTTGGCGATCGCCAGTTTCGGCTAACCCCCTTACCCTAATGACTACCAGCCCTTATGCAATTAAATTTTCCCATTCGCGTTAACCTTGACCAGGAATTCGCTATAATCTGTGGATATTTTAACCGTTGACCCACAACTAACCCCAAAAACCTTAATTCCATTCTGTGAGGAAATATGAATGAACATACTTGGAATCTCGGCTTACTATCATGACAGTGCAGCCGCTCTCGTGCGGGATGGAGAAATTATCGCCGCCGCCCAAGAGGAGAGGTTTTCGCGCAAAAAACACGATGCCAGATTTCCCCACAACGCCATTCGCTACTGTCTTCAGGAAGCAAATATCACCCTATTCGATGTCGATCGCATCATTTTCTATGATAAACCCCTAGTCAAATTCGAGCGCCTGCTAGAAACCTACATCAGCTATGCTCCCCGTGGGTTTCGGTCTTTTCTGGCTGCCATGCCAATTTGGTTAAAAGAAAAACTTTATCTGAAAACCGTATTAAAAAAAGAACTTTCAGCCATCATGGGGGTCAAAAAAGCCAAACTCCCCCCCCTCATGTTTACCGAACATCACCAATCCCACGCCGCCTCAGCCTTTTTTCCCAGTCCCTTCCAGAAAGCAGCCGTCATGTGTTTAGACGGTGTAGGGGAATGGGCCACCACTTCCGTATGGTTAGGCGACGGTAATAACCTGACCCCCCTGTGGGAAATCGACTTTCCCCACTCTCTCGGTTTACTGTACTCAGCCTTCACCTACTACACCGGCTTTAAAGTCAACTCTGGCGAATATAAACTCATGGGGTTAGCGCCCTATGGTCAACCTCGCTATGTTGATCGGATTTTAACCCATTTAATCGACCTCAAGGATGATGGCACATTCCGGTTGAATATGAAGTATTTCAACTATGCCACCGGGTTAACCATGACCAACAAGAAGTTTGACCAGTTGTTTGACGGACCCCCTCGGAAAGCCGAAGGCCAACTCACCCAACGGGAAATGGATATCGCCGCTTCCATTCAGGTAGTCACAGAAGAAGTAGTGCTGCGTCTAGCTCGGACCGTACAAAAAGAACTCAATGTTGATTATCTGTGTTTAGCCGGGGGAGTCGCCCTCAACTGTGTAGCTAATGGTCGCCTGTTGCGAGAAGGTCCCTTTAAGGATATTTGGATACAGCCCGCAGCAGGAGACGCAGGAGGTGCATTAGGGGCAGCTTTGGCTGTTTGGTATCAATATTGTGAACAACCCCGCCAGGTGAGGCAGTCAGCCGCTATAGAGAACGAAATCGAACTCGAAGCCGCCGGAGCCACCGAAACAGCAGTCGCCACGATAACCCCTCGGGTTATTCCTAGCACCGCCCCCGCTGATATGATGAAAGGCTCCTATTTGGGTCCCTCTTTTAGCAATTCCGAGATTCAGGATTATCTCAATTCCATTGATGCTAAATATATGTATTTGGCAGATGTTGAATTGATGCCTAGGTTAGCCGAAATTTTAGCTAATGGTCATGTCGTCGGCTGGTTCCAAGGTCGGATGGAATTTGGGCCGCGTGCTTTGGGAGGTAGGTCAATTATTGGCGACCCTCGTAACACTAAAATGCAGTCCGTCATGAATCTGAAAATTAAATATAGGGAGTCTTTCCGACCCTTTGCGCCTTCCGTGTTAGCAGAGCGTGTCGCTGATTATTTTGAACACAATACCCACAGTCCTTATATGTTGATGGTGGCTCCCGTTAAGGAGTCTCGCCGGATTCCTATGACCCCCGAACAAGAAAAACTTTTTGGGATTGAAAAGCTCAATATTCCCCGGTCCGAAATTCCCGCTATTACCCATGTCGATTATTCCGCACGCATTCAAACTGTACACCCAGAAACTAACCCCCGCTATCACAGTCTAATTAGTCATTTTGAAAAACTTACAGGCTGCGGTCTACTCGTTAATACCTCTTTTAATGTGCGGGGTGAACCTATTGTTTGCACCCCCGAAGATGCCTACCGCTGCTTTATGCGGACCGAGATGGATTATCTCGTTTTGGAAAATTATCTACTCGCCAAAACTGCACAAACTCCCTGGTCAAAAGATGATTCCTGGAAAAATGAGTTTGAGTTAGATTAATCCCTAGGAGCCACTTATGGTGGCTTCTCTCCCCCCAGGATCGCTGTTTTTCCCGGTTCTCAGTTCTCTGTTATATAATTGGTTGCAAAAATCCACTATGACTGATCACGATATCCCCAAACTTGATCGAAAAGGCTTGCGGGAATTTGGCTTGACAACAGGTGCAATTTGTGCTGGCTTGTTCGGCTTACTGCTACCATTAATTTTCCGCCACTGGCCGCCCCCAGCTTGGCCCTGGGTCGTAGCCACTATTCTCTGGGTTTGGTCTTTCCTGTCTCCGTCAACTCTCAATCCGATTTATTATACTTGGATGCGGATAGGTTTGGTTTTGGCTGGGATTAATACCCGAATTATTTTGGGGGCTGTGTTTTACGTTATGATTGCACCGATGGGGGCGATTAAGCGTTTATTTGGCTCTGATGCCATGAGACGAGATCTAGATCCTAACGTATCAACCTACCGGGTTCCCAGTCAAGTCCGTTCAAGAGTAAGTATGGAGCGTCCTTTCTAGTGTTTGAAGCAACATTAGATTTTCTGAAAGATTTGTGGGGTTTTCTGCGGGAGCGCAAAAAATATTGGCTGCTACCGTTGATTATTACTATGGTGTTATTGGGGGCTCTGATTGTCCTTAGTCAAGGGTCAGCGATCGCACCTTTCATTTATACTTTATTTTGATACTGTATTAGCGTCGAAATTGTTGGCAATTGGGGGAAAGAATAATTTTCTAACCCCCTAATTTCTTGATTTTCCTGACCTGGATTATATGAAAAATCTGCCATTATTTAAACGACCATCAACCCCCATTGAGGAAAAATCCGCTAAACGGGGGGTGGTTAGTCGAGAGTTGCTCGGAATTGTGGGCATTAATTTAGCCCTAATTTTACTCATCTTAGAAGTCGTACCTCTCCTGTTTTACCTAGTCACAGAACAGCGGTTTATTTATACTCATAATCGTGATAAAACCGCCACAAATCAACTTCTAGAACAGATAGGGGTGAGGGAACAAGCCACTGGCAATAATGATGACAAAAATGCTATAGTAGAGCGTTTGCACCCCTTTTTTGGCTATGTATTAAAACCCGGCTTATTTGCGGATAATCCCTTTGGCTTGCGGGTGAATAACTACGGATTTTTTGCTCTCCACGATTACCCCTTTATCAGACTGAATGATAATCAGTTTATTATTGGTATCTTTGGCGGTTCTGTAGCCGTTGATTTTGCCAACTATGAAGTCACTCACAAGGAATTATCAAATACTTTAATTCAACAACTCAGAACAGTTCCCGAACTAGCAAATAAAGAATTTATTATCTTAAACTTTGCTCATGGGGGTTATAAACAACCTCAACAGTTATTAATTCTCAACTACTTTTTATCCATTGGTCAGGAATTAGACCTAGTGGTTAATATTGATGGTTTTAATGAAGTCGCATTACCACCATTAAATAATCAAGCATCCGTCCCAGTTTCCATGCCGAGTTTCCAACACATTCAACCCCTAACCGCCTTGGCTAATACTAATATTCCCGTGGTTTTAGCTTTGGCGGAAATGAACGAAACCAGGGAAAAATTAGTCCGTCAAATTCAGCGTTTAGAAAACTGTAAACTCGCCTCCTGTTATGCTTGGAATTCCTATCAAGTTAATCAACTAACTAGAAGATATCAAAGCCAGGTATCCGCCTTAGATACAATGCAGATTGAGTTACGACAAAATGAAGATGATTTAGCTAATAGTTTAATTTCCATACCCCAAAATCCCCAGGTTTTACCAGATGACATAGCCTTTGATAAAATGGTAGATATCTGGTTTAACTCTTCCCAAATGATTCATCAAACTTTAGCAAATAAAAATATCCCTTATTTTCATGTAATACAGCCTAATCAGTATCATCCCACCCAAAGAACTTTCACCGCCGAAGAAATTGCCATTTTTGATGATAACCCGTATATAGAAGGAGTTATACAAGGCTATCCTCGGTTACTTGCTAGAGGGAAAGATTTGCCAAATTTTGGTGTTAATGTTATCAATGCTGTGACAGTTTTTGACACCAAACCAGAAACGGTATATAGAGACAGTTGTTGTCACTATACACCCAGAGGTCAAGAAATCTTTACTGAATATATTGGCAATTCCATTGTTAACCGTCTCCAGTCAATAACCCCCTAAGTATTCGGCTATAACTTATATATGAGTTGCTAATGTTTGACAGTTTCGATGATTATCACCTCCTATTAATCTATGATAATGAAACACAAATTTAATCGCAAGCAAATTAAAGAAGTTGGCAAAATTATCTTAATTAACCTATTGTTGTTAGGGTTTTTTGTAGAATTGGGTTCCCTGGGTTTTTATTTAGTCCGCCATAACCAGTTATTTTATACTCGTCAACGACCAAGCAGCATTGAAGAAATGGGTTTGAACCTAGAAGGTATGAGGATGGAAATTTCTATCGTAGAAAGACTACATCCCTATTTCGGATATGCACCTAAACCAGGTCCTGATTTTCGTCCGGGGTTCAAATATAATAACTATGGCTTTATTTCTCCATATAATTATCCCTTTGTCAAAACTAACGAAAATCAATTTATCGTGGGAGTATTTGGGGGGTCAGTAGCTTCTAACTATTCTATCTATGAGATTCAAAATGGAATTTTAGAGACCAAAATTCGAGAAGTGCCCGGTTTAGAAAATAAAGAACTAATTATTTTATCCTTTGCTACGGGAGGCTATAAACAGCCACAACAGCTTTTGATTTTGAATTATCTGCTGTCTGTGGGTCAGGTGTTTGATATGGTGATTAATATTGATGGGTTTAATGAACTGGCTTTATCTAGTGTTAATAATGAAAAAAAACTGGAATTAACAATGCCAAGTGCATCCCACATACAACCTTTAACTAATTTAGCCAATAATAGTTTATCTACCCAAGCCTTAGAAAGTATACTTAAAATTAAGCAAGCTAAACCCCGAATTAATCAGGTTGCTTCTAACTTAAAAAATTGTCGGATGGCTTCTTGTTATACTATCAATAATCTGGCTATCCAGGGATTAATTAAAGATTATTACCAGGAGGTTGAACGATTTCAAAGATATCAACAAATTCCTGATCATGACGGGGGAGAAGGCAGCGTATTTTTATTTTATACTCAAGAGTCAGTTTTACCGGAAGAGAAAGCCTTGGCTAAAATTACTGATACATGGGTGAGAACTTCTACGGTGATTAATCATATTTTATCTGCGAAAAATATTCCCTATTTCCATATTCTGCAACCTAACCAATATCATGTCACTAATAGGGTTTTTAGCAGCGAAGAAAAAGCGATCGCATTTACTGATAATACCCCTTACCGCCAGCCTATTGTAGCAGGTTATCCTCTGCTATTAAATCGAATTGCTGACTTGGAGGCGGCGGGGGTGACTATTTTTAATGGGGTGAATATTTTTGATGCTGCGCCAGAAATGATGTACATTGATAACTGTTGTCACTATACCCCGGCTGGTGAACATATCCTTTCGAGTTATGTGGCGGAAAGTATTAAAAATATACTTAATCAACGCCTAAATCCACCAAATCTTAACTTGGCTAATGAACCTCTCACTGACTAGCATAAAGGAGGATTGATGATTCCTAATTTACAGCCAGAAAATACTATCAATTCCGATTATTGGGGATTCTTGAATCAGTTAGAAAAAACTGATTTTTCTGGAGAGGTTAAGGGAGATTTTGCTACTCGTTTAGTAACCGCCACTGATAATAGTATTTATCAGATACTTCCCCAGGGAGTAGTTTACCCCAGAAACCATCATGATTTAGTGATTCTGTTGAAACTGGCTAGTCAAACTCCCTATCAAAATATCACCTTTTCTCCACGGGGAGGGGGAACCGGAACTAATGGTCAATCCTTATCTAGGGGAATTATTATCGATTGTTCTAAGTTTATGAATAACATCTTAGAACTCAATTTAGAGGAGGGATGGGTTCGCGTTCAACCGGGGGTGGTTTTAGACCAACTTAACTCATGTTTACAGCCTCATGGTGTCTTTTTTGCGCCCTCAGTAGCCCCTAGTAATCGGGCGACTATTGGGGGAATGATTAACACTGATGCTTGTGGTAAGGGGTCGCGAATTTATGGGCGAACCAGTCAACACATTTTAGAGTTAACCTGGGTGTTACCAGATGGGACGGAAAGCCTATCCTTCCCTATGGATACTATAGCATTAAACCGCCTTAAAAAGCAAGGGGGAAGAGTAGGAAATATTTATAATTGTCTGGATAACCTTCTCACGGATAACCAAGATAAAATCAATCAGGTATTTCCTCAACTTACCCGATTTATGACTGGCTATAACTTGGCTAAAGTCTATTCTGAGGACAAACAAACTTTTAACCTGAATTACTTATTAGCAGGCGCGGAAGGTACTTTAGGAATTATCACGGAAGCCAAACTTAAACTTACGCCAATTCCCCAGGCTAAAAAATTACTGGTTATTCATTATGAAAGTTTTAATTATGCTTTAGAAGGGGCTATGGATTTATTAGCCTCGGAGCCAGGGGCGATCGAAACTATTGATGAGACGATTCTTAATTTGGCTAAACAGGATGAAATCTATGATGCTGTTAAGGATTTTATCCCGTCTTCTGGGACTATCAATCTAGTGGAATTTGTGGGAGAAAGCGAGGCTGATATTCAACCTAAAATAGACTCAATTATTGCGAAACTTAAAGGGGGTAATCAGGGTATAAGTGGTTATTATTTGGCGAGGGATAATCAGGAAATTATCAATCTCTGGAAACTGCGTAGTAAAGGGGCGGGACTCCTGGGAAATCAACGGGGAAATCGTAAACCGATACCTTTTATAGAGGATACTGTGGTTCCCCCAGTGCATCTAGCTAAGTATATTGGAGAATTGCGGGGTTTATTAGCAGAATATCATCTGATTTATGGGATGTATGGTCATGTAGATGTTGGTTGTTTGCATTTGCGTCCGGCTTTGGATTTGAAGATTCCCGCAGATGCAGCATTGGTCCGCGAATTATCCGATCGCGTTGTGGCTTTAGTGCGTAAATATGGGGGAGTATTTTGGGGAGAACATGGTAAAGGTTTTAGGAGTGAATATACACGGGAGTTTTTGGGAGATGAATTATATCAAGTTTTCCGAGAAGTGAAAACTATCTTTGACCCCCAAAATAGACTAAATCCGGGTAAAATTGTCACGCCGATAGATAGTTTAGATACAGTAGTTAAATTAGATTCACCTATGCGGGGAGAATTTGACCGCCAAGTTAATCCTAGTAAAATTAGTGAATATGAAGGGGCGTTTAATTGTAATGGTAATGGCGCTTGTTTTAACTTCGATCCTGATGATGTGATGTGTCCTTCCTATCGGGTAACTCGCGATCGCATTCATTCCCCAAAAGGGCGATCGAGTTTATTGCGGGAGTGGCTAAGACTCCTAGAAAATCATGGTGATGAAATTACGGAAACCCCGACAACTTTAATCATGCGCCTCTGGAATACCCTCAAACAATGGCGGGGAGATTATGATTATTCCCAGGAAGTTTATGGGGCTATGAATGGCTGTTTATCCTGTAAAGCCTGCGCTAGTCAATGTCCGATTCATGTGAATATCCCGGACATAAAATCTAAGTTTTTGTATCTTTATCATACTCGATATTTGCGACCATTTAGAGATTATCTAATCGCCCATATTGAAACGCTGTCAAAGTGGCAATCTGTGCATCCGATAATAGCTCATATATTAAGCCAAAATCCTCTATCAAAAGCGGCGACTAAAACTCTGTTAAATATAGTCGATCCTCCGGTAGTGAGTCATCCCACCCTCAAGGAAGGTTTACGGACGCGCCACCACCCCAAATTTAATCTGGATAGGCTGCAAAATTTAAGTGGGTCTGAAAAGGAATGTAGTGTGATTTTGCTACAGGATGCTTTTACCAGTTTTTATGAATCTTCCCTGGTATTAGCAATCTATGATTTTCTGCACAAATTAGGATATAATGTATATATACCCGATTTTTTTCCCAGTGGTAAACCCACTCATGTAAAAGGATTTTTACGAGAGTTTAAAGCGATCGCTTCCCCAAACTGCGAATGGTTGCAACAATTAAAATCCCTAGAAATTCCCCTAATTGGTATTGAACCTAGTATAGTTTTAACCTATCGGGATGAATACCCGAAAATACTCAATTTTAGTCCAGCCTTACCAACCATTGACTTACTGCAAGAGTTTCTGAGCCAAAATAGCGATCGCTTACCGAAACTCAGCGCCAGTCAGCCTTATTTTCTGTTCGGACATTGCCAGGAAAAAACTGCGGTTTTAACCTCTCAAAAACAATGGCAGCAGCTATTTACTACTATGGGATTAGAATTAAATATCGTCAATACAAGCTGTTGCGGAATGGCGGGAATATATGGTCATGAAGCCGAACACTATCAGCAATCCCAGGACATTTATAATAGTAGTTGGGGGCGAATTATCTCAACCATAGATAATCCCAATCAAATCTTAGTCACAGGTTATTCTTGTCGATCGCAAATTCACAGATTTAGTCATTTTACCCCCAATCATCCCATCCAAGCATTACTAAAATTACTGTAAACTCAGAGGTATTGTGGAAATTGATGACCTGGAAAAATACTAAAATGCGCTTAATATCCCTTGATGTATTTAGAGGTATAGCGATCGCCGCCATGATACTGGTGAATAACCCCGGAAGCTGGGGTTATATGTATCCGGTATTGCAACACGCCGAATGGGATGGCTGCACCCCCACCGATGTAGTTTTCCCCAGTTTCCTATTAATTATGGGAGTAGCGATCGCCTTTTCTCTGTCCAAATTTGCCCGAGAACATCGTTTACCGGGCGAGAAAGTACCCCCATCAGTTTATAGTCGAATAGGGCGGCGATGTCTACTACTATTTCTGTTAGGCTTATTCCTAAATGGTTTTCCCCACTATGACCTAGCCAATATCCGAATCATGGGAGTATTACAACGAATAGCGATCGCCTATGGACTAACTGCGATCGCCATTTTAAACCTGTCGCGACGGCAATTGTGGCTAATTTCCATTCTCACCCTCATAGGTTACTGGGTAGCCATGACCATAATTCCCGTCCCCAGCTATGGCCCAGGAAACCTGTCACCAGAAGGCAACTTAGGCGCATTCATAGACCAGACAATTTTAGGTTCCCATCACTTGTGGCGAGGCGGTCCCTACGACCCAGAAGGATTATTTAGCACCGCACCCGCTACAGTTACCGTAATCCTCGGCTATCTTACCGGAGAATGGCTAAAATCCCAACCCCGAAACAGTTTCACCGTCATTAACCTAGTAATGTTTGCCCTCAGTAGCCTGGTGGTCGGCTATTTGTGGGGGGTATGGTTTCCCATTAATAAGGCACTGTGGACCAGTTCATTTGTATTAGTGACCGCTGGCTGGGGACTGCTATTATTAGCCTTCTGTTATGGGGTCATAGAAGTAAAAAACTGGCGACGGTGGGGGAAACCTTTGGAAATTATGGGAGTTAACGCCATATTTCTATTTGTGGCTTCCGGCTTACTCGCCAGGATCTTAATACGCATCCCGGTAGGTAGCGGACCCGTTAGCCCTAATCTGAAAACCTGGATCTATGAAAATATATTTGTATCCTGGGCGGGGCCACTCAATGGATCGCTGATGTATGCTGTAGCCACAGTCATATTTTGGTGGGCGATCGCCTATATTATGTATAATCGTCGGTGGTTTCTGAAAGTCTAGGCACAGAAAATCGCTACAATATATCTAAAGTATCTATTAACAGTCTTAGCAGCACGTTATGATTCCAACCGTCATCGAACAATCAGGCCGTGGTGAACGCGCCTTTGATATTTACTCCCGACTCCTGCGCGATCGCATCGTGTTTCTAGGAACCCAAGTTAACTCAGATGTTGCTAACTTAATTGTGGCCCAACTGCTATTTTTAGACGCAGAAGACCCCGAAAAAGACATTTATCTATACATCAACTCCCCAGGAGGCGGGGTTAATGCGGGATTGGGCATCTTTGACACCATGAACCATATTCGTCCTGATGTCTGCACCGTCTGTCTGGGACTAGCAGCCAGTATGGGGGCATTTCTCCTCAGCGCCGGGGCTAAAGGAAAGCGTTACAGCCTCCCCCATTCCCGGATTATGATTCACCAACCCCTCGGAGGCGCACAAGGACAAGCTACCGATATTGAAATTCAGGCCAGAGAAATTCTGTATCTGAAACGGCAACTTAACGAAAATCTCGCTAAACACACAGAACAACCGCTGTCCCGTATCGAAGAAGACACAGAAAGGGATTTCTTTATGTCCGCCGAAGATGCGGTTAATTACGGCCTCATCGATCAAGTCATTAGTCGCCGTCCTTCTGCATCTAATCCCGTTGATAGTTAACATAGGCGATCGCACAGTCCCAAGCCCCTCTCCCTCTGGGATTTAATGTAGGGGCGGGTTAGGCAATTAATAATTAATAATTGTAGGGGCGGGTTCTGCTGTTAATTACCTCTGGTCAGCAAAAGAGTCATCAACCCGCCCTCTGGGGTTCTGCTGTCAATTACCTCTGGTCAGCAGAAGAGTCATCAACCCGCCCTTTGGGGTGGCGCTGTCAATTACCTATGCTAACAAGAAGACTAATAAACCCCCCTTTGGGGTTGGGGGTTGTTGGGAACTATCAAAAATGCTAAATAGATTGTAAATAGTGTAAAAAGTCTAGCAGTTCTTCAGGAGTTAAATGGCGGCGCGATCGCTTTCCGTAGGTTTTTAGTAGATGTGTAGAACCCTGTTCCGCTGTCCAACCTAATCTTCGCAACTCAATATCTGTTTTGGCAATATCGTCAGACATATCATCAACATGGTAAGCAGTATTATAACGAGTCCCTTGGGAAAGTGTCACTGATGGCGGTTCTGGCTCATGAATAATCGTATTTTCGGGGGTTTCTAGTTCATCGGAGGGCAAATGGGGCAGAGAAGCGCCTCGGGCTTTGGTTTGGGCTGGGTTTTGGGTAGTTGTGGCATCAGGTAAAGATGGAGACCCGGTTTTAGGCTTCATATAGGTAGCAGATAGCCACTCATCAGAAGGCATAGCCATGGAGTCAAGCCCCAGAGTTTCCGCGCCAGTGGTGGGTGAGTCCACAGCCGACTGATTTGATAGATTATAAACAACGGGACTCGGTAAACTGTCTTCCATATTAGGTAAATCAGCCTTGGGTAAATTATCCCCGATTTTGTGTAACCCCAAACACTGTAGCGATCGCTCTCTGGCCCTATCCTCAGCCAACTCCACAGTTTCAGCCATACCTAGTCCCGATGCCAGAGTTACCCCGGCCACCTGTACCGATACCCGAACAATATATTGATTGTTCTCAATAGCAATTAACTCAGAGATAAGTCCCCCTGTGGGATAGCGATTTCTAAATTGAGTGAACATAATCTTCAGTAAACTTATAGGATATAATTGGTTAGAATGTGGTCTCCGACGCAGCTCCTCTGCCCCAGAAAACACTTTTCCACCTGTGGGGCATCGTTGTACATCCCACCCTTAGCATTTTCTGTAAGGTTGCCGATCGCTCTCAACTAAAATTGTATCACTGTCTCTCAGGGGTGATTGGTTGGCATGGTGGGAAAAAGTGAGTCCTGGAAAAGTGGCTGAAACTAACAAAGGCAGAAGTGGCGTTAGAACTACCTATCCCCATCGACATCACGAAGGAAAATCGCTACATGGAATTTTCAATCGCTACACTGTTAGCCAACTTTACAGAGGATAAATCTGTAGCCCCCAAGGCTCTCGAAAAAAAACTGACCTCTGATGAAGAGAGTCTGCGAAAATTTCAGATCGCCATTGATGCTTTAGAGCGGATTGGCCTTTTGGAAAAAGATAAGGGCCGCTATCGTCGTATAGAACAGGAGAGTATTGTAGAAGCCAAATTGCGATGTTCCAGCAAAGGCTTCTGCTTTGCGATTCAAGACGCGGAAAGTGCCGAGGATGTCTACATCCGGGAAAGTCACTTGAGTACCGCCTGGAATGGCGATCGCGTCCTGGTGAGAATTATTAAAGAAGGCTCCCGTCGTCGTTCCCCCGAAGGAGAAGTTTATCTAATCCTAGAGCGAGCTAACCCCTCCGTACTCGCTCGCGTCAAAGAAACCAAAAAAGGATATCGCGCCGTCCCCCTAGATGACCGATTGCTATTTGAAATGAATCTGGTCAACCCCCCAGAGGAACTCGTTGATGCAGTCGATCACCTGGTTCATGTCGAAGTAGTGCGCTATCCTCTGGGTCTTCATCGCCCTGTGGGTAGGGTGGTACAAGTTCTGGGTTCTGATGCTGAGGAAGCAGAAGACCTGGATATTGTTTGTTGTAAACATGATTTACCCCGGTCCTTTCCCAAAAGTGTACTACAGGAAACCGAAATCCTCCTAGCAGCTAGTGCGACTCTCAAAAATAGCGACCTGGAAAATCGACTTGATCTGCGCGACGAGCCGACTCTTTCCTTTAGCCCCGATTTGGGAAATCCCGAATTTTCTGTCTTAAAGCCAGAAGACGAACCGTGTCCATATACCATTGACCACGCCCTCAGCTTGCAAGAAACCGATTCCGGGAACTGGAAATTAGCGGTTCATATCGCCGATAGCTCCCATTATATTCAACCAGACACCTCCTTAGATCGCGAAGCCAGGCGGCGGGGTATCGGCATTTACTTAGCCGATAAATATATTCCTATTGTTCCCGCTCCCCTCAGTTGCGATCGCATTTCTTTAGTTACAGGAGAAGATCGCCTGGCTTTGTCCATCATGATTGAACTAGGTCCGACTGGAAAAATCCTAGAATATGAAATTCAGCCTAGTATCGTCCGCGTTGACCGACAAATAACTTATCAGGAAGCCCAAAGTATTCTTGATGGCGAATCTTCCGAAGATAAGATTATAGAAGACCTCCTAGAAGTCAGTCGCGCCATTCGACAAATGCGGGAGTTGCGCGGCGGTTTTGAAATGAATCTTCCTGATACCCATTGTCATTTTAATGACGAAGGGGAACTCGGACCCATGGTTTCTGGCACTAAATTAGTCTCTCAGGCTATGGTATCTGAGTTGATGATTTTAGCTAATCAGGTAGTTGCTTGCCACCTGCAATCCCTTGGGGTTCCTGCTATCTATCGCGTTCAAGCCGCCCCAGACCCCGCTGATGTCGCTGAATTGATCAAGTTGTCTATTCATCATGGCCTTGAACTAGAGCTTGATGATGAAGCCGAAATTCAACCCCAAGATTTTCAAGTATTTACCCAAGCTCTGAAAAATACTCGTGCCGAACGGGTATTAACTTATCTACTTGAAGATAGTCTCAAACCTACTGTTTATAGTACCGTTCCTAAACTGCATTTTGGCTTGGCATTACCCGCCTATACTCACTGTACCTCACCCATTTCTCGCTATTGTGACCTGCAAATTTGTCGGGTTCTCAAAGCCGTATTTGAAGAGGGACGCGATCGCCGTTCCACTCGTTCCAAAGAACCAGTTAACCTCCATCATTCCTCATCAGAGGGCAAAATTTCCTGGAATGTCTTACCTTCAGAGTTACAACATGATCTCGAAACCCAGTTTGCTCAACTCGTCGTTCATCTCAGCGAAAGGGAAAGCGTCGCCGCTGATGCTGAGGAAGACCTAGAGGGACTCAAAAAAACTGGGTTTATGAAAGAACGCACCGGTCAAACTTTTATCGGTTTAATTACTGGGGTTCAGTCCTATGGCTTTTTTGTCGAGATTGAACTAGAGTCTCCTGGTGGTTCAACTCTCAGGGTCGAAGGGTTAGTTCATGTGTCTTCTCTGAAAGATGACTGGTACGAATACCGTTCCCGTCAGCAAACCTTAGTCGGTCGCAAAAACCGCAATCAGTACCGTCTTGGCGATAATGTGGAAGTTCAGGTTAAGAGCGTAGACTACTACCGTCAACAGATTGATTTGGTTGCTGTTGGTGGCGGTAGTGAAGCTATTGATGACCATGACGATAGCTTTTAGCTATCTGGTAGCTTCCCCATTTCGCTAGGGGGAGTAGAACCGCAAAATTCCGATAATTACCCGATAATTATCGGCCCTATGCACCATCAGACTCTACCCAGTGGAACCCGGTTTTTATTGAGCTTTGATTAGGCTAAAAAACCGGGTTTTTTGACTATTTTCCTAGGGGAGTAGGACGGGAAAATTTCGATAATCACCCAATAATTATGGAGGCTACACACCATCAGAATTGCTGCTATAGAATCATGTCAACGGGAAATTATTTTCATCATCAGATTACCCCCTTTTTGGAAATGGTAGGGGACTGATTGAATTTCTACGGAATATTTTAAAGCTGTTAATTGCTCAATTAATCTTGGGAAAAATTCGGGAGTCTCTCCCCCAATACTAACTAGGGGAAATAGAAGAACAATACTGGCTACCCGGCATAATTCCAGGATAGCATCTCGGTGGAACTTTTCGGAAAGACGATCGCTATAGGAAAATAGAAAATGAGCCGATAAAGCTCGGTCAAACTGACGGTCAGCAAAAGGCAAATGCGGCAGTTCTGCGTCGATATAACGCCCGGTTTGTCGTCCTTGGTCAAAATCAGCCAAAAACTCATTCATCGCCTCTTTACGGACCTGTGCGAGGTGTTCTGGGGATTTTATTTGATGCCAGATGTAGTCTTCCCGGTTAGCTTCTACCTGTTGGATTACTATAGGCAAAACGAATTGAATACGATCGCTAATTTGGGCAGTGGAAAACCGATAAAGAGGGTCACAGGAAACCACAGAATAACCTCGGCGGGTCATCACTGCATTAAAACTCGCCGGACCCCCAGCACAGTCCAAATAAGAGCAGTGCAAATCATCCTCACTGAGAGCAAACATTTGCAAATACTCATCAAAACTGCGTCCCCAAGGAATCACTTGATTAACGGTAAATCCCATAATTTTGCCCAGTTCCCAAAACTCCTAAATCATGGCAACCCATAGAGAATCGCCATATATGCTACGGGTCAAAAATGCGATCGCCTCTCCCGGTTAGGTGATGGTGTTGTACTGATAGGGGGTAGCCGTCGCGGTTGAGAAAATGCCACAAAAAAACAGGGGTGAGGCTGAAAATTGCCGATCGCCCCTGTCAGCAAGTCTATGCCACGTTTTCGTTACTTTCGTTAGCCACCCGTTCCTTAAAGGCTTTCCCAGCCGAGAAAGCTGGAACAGTAGTAGCAGGAATGGTCATGGGTTGTCCCGTGCTAGGGTTACGACCCTCACGAGCCTTGCGGTGGCGAGCCTCAAAGGAACCAAAGCCCACTAGAGTGACTTTTTCCCCCTCAGCCACAGCATCCATAATGCACTCACAGATAGCCGAAATAATGGCATCCGCTTGTTTTTTGGTAACGCCAGCCTTGATAGATGTTTCCTGAACCAACTGCTCTTTATTCATCGAAATACCTCCAGAATCATTTTCAGTGGGTGATTTTGCCCTGATGATCGCGCTTTGCAGTTCAGACTTATCAGAAATTGACAAGTATAAACCTTAAAATTCGCGCTAAGTTTCACGCCTTCGGCACCCTGGGAATCCTTTTTGAGGGGGGCCTGAGCCCGAAAATACTACAGAATAGGATTTACAGGCTCAGGATACAGCATACAACAGCAGTCAGGGCATTTTGACAATCACCCAAGGCGAGATTACTCAATCCCCTCAATGCGGTCTTCAACCTCCTGGTATAACTCCCGCAGGCGATCGAGATTTTCTTCGCTAGTTTCCCAATACCCGCGACCATTCACCTCCAGCAGAGTTGTGACCATTTTACGGAAAGAATGGGGGTTAAGATTCATCAGACGTTGCTGCATAGCCTCGTCCTTGATAAAGGTTTCGTTAGTTTCCTCATAAACCCAATTATCCACAGCCCCAGCAGTAGCACTCCATCCCATGGTATTAACCAGACGCTTAGACAACTCTCGCACCCCCTCATAACCATGAGAAAGCATCCCCTCGTACCATTTAGGGTTGAGCATCTTCGTCCGTGCGTCTAGGCGCACAGTTTCCGAGAGAGTCCGAACTTGAGCGTTAGCCGTCGTGGTATCCGCGATATAGGAAGCCGGTTTTTTCCCGTCTTTCCGCAAGCTGGCGATAGTTTTGGTCGGGTCAGAGTCGAAATAGTGGGAAACGTCAGTTAAGCTAATTTCCGAAGAATCCAAGTTTTGGAATGTAGCATCAGCAGTTTTCAGGGAAGCCTCAAAAATCTGACGGTTATCATCCATCATCCCCGGATTATCGGAATTGAACGCAAAAGACTTGCGGTTTAGATACATTTCCTGCAATTCTGCCTCACTTTCCCAGGTGCTATTTTCCACAGCTAAGTTAACGTTAGCTGCATAAGAACCAGAAGCATTGGAGAAAACACGGGTAGCAGCCTGTCGGATGTTGATACCTAGCTCTGCGGCTTGTTGTAGGGCGTGTTTGCGAACAAAGTTCATTTCCAGGGGTTCATCCGCTTCCGCTGCCATTTTAACCGCTTTGTCGAGCAGATTCATTTGGTTGATGAACAGGTCGCGGAACACTCCCGAACAGTTAATCACCACATCAATGCGAGGGCGGCCCAATTCTTCCAGGGGGATTAACTCCAACTTGTTGACCCGACCCAAAGCATCGGGAACCGGTTTGGCTCCAACCATCCACATAACCTGGGCCAAGGATTCCCCGTAGGTTTTGATATTATCAGTTCCCCACAGGACAACCGCGATAGTTTCTGGGTATTGACCCCCATTTTCCATTTTTTGCCGTTCTAGGAGTCGGTCTACCACGATTTGAGCCGATTTAACTGCCGCGACAGTCGGGATAGACTGAGGGTCCAGGGCGTGCATATTCTTCCCAGTGGGGAGAACGTCGGGGTTGCGAATGGGGTCGCCGCCAGGTCCGGGAAGGATATATTCTCCTTCCAAAGCACGGAGCAAGGCTCCCAATTCGTTATCGGCGCAAACCTGTTTCAAGCAAAATTCCAGATACTCAAACAGGGGTTTCATGGGTTCCGGGTCAATCTGGGTATAGCCCAAGTCGTGTAAGGCTTGCAACCAGGGTTCTTTTTTCCCCATGTTAAAGAAGTTGAGTTGCGAGATTTTGGAGACACGGCCTTCTGCGTCGGTTTGTTCTTGAACTAAAGCAGCGATCGCCGCACGGGTAGCATTTGTGATGTGCTGCAATTGGTCAACGTCCGCGAGAATGCCTTGGTTACTGTTGCGGTAGAGTTCCTCAATATCCCGATTAATGCTATTAGCGATAATCCGAGGCAGACTGAGTATCCCTTCTTCTTCCCGGTCTAAGCTGGCAATATTAACCAAAGTAGCGATCGCCTCTTCCGCACTCGGAGCCTTACCAATAACGTGCAACCCACAGGGAAGCAGGCGAGACTCAATTTCCATGAGTTTCTGATAAACCCGTCCCACCACATGATCGCGTTCTTCCTGGGTAAGTTCTGCTGGGTCTTGTTCCGGCAGGGCGATATCCTGATCCAAGTTCACCATACGGGATTTTTCGATAATGGTGCTAACAATTTGCACCCCGCGACCACTATCTTTCAGAGTTTGGTAAGACCCAATCAATTCGTTAAGTTCTTGGAGACCCTTATAGAGTCCCGCATTTTCCGCCGCCGGAGTCAGATAAGAGATAGTTTCCGCATAGCTACGGCGTTTAGCAATAGTCGCCTCACTGGGGTTATTAGCCGCGTAATAGTACAGATTAGGAATAGTCCCAATCAGGTTATCCGGGTAGCATTCCCCAGACATTCCCATCTGTTTTCCCGGCATAAATTCTAGGGAACCATGGGTCCCAAAGTGCAGCACAGCATCTGCGCCCCAAACCTGTTCTAGGTAGGTATAGTAAGCCGCGAAGCCGTGGTGAGGACTCGCCGACCGGGAGAACAGCAAACGCATGGGGTCGCCTTCATAGCCGAAGGTCGGTTGTACCCCGATAAACAGATTTCCGAAGGATTTTCCGTAAACTAACAGATTTTCCCCATCCGTGTTCAGGTGTCCCGGAGGTGGTCCCCAGTTTTCGTGGAGACGTTCCGAGTAGGGGGTGAGTCGTTCATACTGTTCTACCGACATTTTATAGGCGATATTCAGTTCTGGGCTTTGATATTGAGCAGTAGCATCATGGATAACCTGCTGCATTAAAGCGCCCGGAGACTCTGGGATTTCCGGGATATCATAACCGTTATTTTTTAAGGCTTTCATCACCTCATAGATGGAACCGAATACGTCCAAATAGGCGGCGGTTCCGACATTCCCTTTATCCGGCGGGAAACTGAAAATAGTAATCGCGACTTTTTTATCAAGTTTTGGTTTTTTCCGCAGGTTAGCCCATTTGAGCGCCCGCTGACAGATAGCTTCGATGCGGTCTTGGAGGGCGATCGCCTTTCCCGTCGCTCCGTCGCGTCCTGACACAATAATCGGCTCAATAGCCCCATCCAATTCCGGGATAGCAATTTGTAGCGCCACTTGAATAGGATGCAATCCCAATTCACTTTCTTCCCATTCTTCCGTAGTTTGGAATACCAGGGGCAAGGCTACCATATAGGGACGGTTGAGCCGTTTTAGGGAGTCGATCGCTTTCGGGTGGTCTTGGCGAGCCGGACCTCCCACCAATGCGAACCCCGTCAGGGAAACCACGATATCAACCAGAGGTTGAGCCGGAATGCCTTTCGGTGGCGTATCCCAGAAGTAGGTATCTACAGGTTTGGAAAAATCCAGACCTCCCGCAAATACTGCCACCACTCGCGCCCCCATAGCTTCCAGTTCCTGCACCATAGCCACATAATGGGCATCGTCTCCCGTGACTAGGTGGGTGCGTTGCAGCACCAAGCCCACACAGGGCGCTAGGGGGTCCTTGGTGTCCTCTGGGATATCTTCGCGCCCGTTATACCAACTCAGATAATCATTGACATCCTCGAACATTTTGGGAGCCAGGGGATGCCAAATTCCCATATCGGGATACGTCACCGGTTCCGCAAAGTGCAGTTTTTCTTGGCCCTTAAAAACATATTTCTCTGCCAACATGAGCAGGAAGTTTTCCAGGTTTTCTGGAGAACCACCCAGCCAATATTGGAAACTCAGCATAAAGTTCCGCGCGTCCTGAGCCTTATCAATAGGCATATATTTCAGGACTTTGGGGAGGGTTTGCAGAAGTTTCAGCATTCCGTCCTGGAAGGAGGAGCCAGATTTTTCCTTCCGTTTTTTCATGAACTGGGCGATCGCGCTTTTGCTTTGTCCCAGTTGTGCCATGGAGAAGCTGCCCATTTTATTAAGGCGCATTACCTGTGGCATGGAAGGAAACACCACCGCCACATCTAAGCGATCGCGGTATGGGGCTACGGCTTCCACCACTTTATCAGCCAAATCTTCGATAAAGATTAATGAGGCGATGAAAACATTAGCCTCGGCTAGGTCTTTTTTAAGGTTTTCGTAGTTTTCCGGGTCTCGCAGTTCCTCGATCAGATAACCACTGATCTCGATCGCCAAGTTCGGATTTTTTTCATTTATGGCCCGCACTGCTGCTGACAAAGCGCTCTGGTACTGGGCCTCTAGCACAATATAGACGACTTTTAGAAGCGATCGTCCGTTGAGGGAATCCGGTTTAATGTGTCTAACGGTAGGCTTGACGTAGGTAAACATATTTAGTGTTCGTTCCTCGGTGTTCTGCTCTAAAGCTGTCTGGATAGGTAGACTATTGTGGATCAGCGATCGATCCGGTCAACATTTGGCAACGTCCTACATGGGATGCCGTCCCGCTAGGAGACAACCCTGATGACTTCACCATTGAGTATTATTACCATAAAATGAGCCAAAGTGGTTAGTGGAAGCCACTTTTTGACACAATTCGACAAAATTTTGGCCAATATTTGCAACAAAAATTTATAAATTGCCCAGTTAACAGTCTTGATTATATACACAAGTGTTAAATTTTATGATCTAGGATAAAGTTTTCTATATAAAGTTTGACACCTCTTATGACTGTACCAAGAACTATTTGTCTCGGCTTCTTAGCAGTAATTGCGATCGGCACATTCTTCTTATGGATGGATGATACCATTTATCACAGTAGTTTTGGCAATCCTATTACCGCACTATTTCTCGCCACTTCTGCCGTCTGTGTCACGGGTTTATCAGTTGTTGATGTTAGCGAATTTTATTCATTTTGGGGGCATTTTTGTTTAGTTAGCTTAGTGGAAATTGGAGCCTTGGGGTACATGACCGCCAACACCATACTTCTGCTATTAATTGGCAGAAAATTTGGGCTCCGAGATAAATTAGCACTCCAAAAATCTTTGGATACCGCCGGAATCGCTGGAGTCATGCCACTGCTCAGATCTATTATAGCGACTATGGCCTTATTTCAAATTGCCGGAGTTATCTTATTAATGATGGTTTTTCTTCCGGATTATGGCTTAAAAAATAGTCTGTGGCTGGCTATATTTCATAGTGTAAATGGCTTTAATAATGCCGGATTTAGCTTATTGGAAGAGAGCTTAGTTGATTATGTATCCTCTCCCATCGTCAATATAACAATGAGTATTTTAATTATTTTTGGTGGTTTAGGATATCAAGTAATCATGGAACTTTTTTTGTGGATTAAAACTACATTAAATAAAGAACCAATGCGTCGGGATTTTTCTCTACACTTTAAAGTTGTCACCAGTACCACTATAATTCTGCTATTTTCCGGGTTTTTCCTCTTTTTTATCACCGAATTTAATAATCCTCAAACCTTGCAGAGTTTAACCATATTCGGCAAAATGCAAGCCGCCTGGTTTCAATCTGTCACCAGCAGAACCGCTGGATTTAACACCATATCTATAGGAGATATGACATATTCAGGAATTTTGATTACTATGATCCTAATGTTTATTGGTGCTAGTCCAGGAAGTACAGGAGGCGGCTTAAAAACCACTACATCAAGAATATTGGTAAACTGCACCAAGGCAGCCCTACAAGGTCGAGATGAAGTCTTATGTTATCAGCGCAAAATTCCCTCCCCTTTGATTTTAAAAGCCGTCGGAGTTTTGGTCGGTTCCATTACTGTGGTTTGTGTAGCCACATTATTAATTGTGATTATGCAACCAGAATTAGGATTTGGTAGCATCTTTTTTGAAATTGTCTCAGCCTTTGGAACCGTAGGTCTGTCTACTGGCATCACTGGAGATTTTTCGATGCTCAGTAGATTAATTATTATTGCCACCATGTATATTGGTCGGGTGGGAGTATTATTGCTAATGTCTGCGGTTTTGGGTGATCCTCAACCTTCATCAATTGATTATCCAGAAGAAAACCTATTGGTGGGTTAACTATTGATTATCTACCAGGTAAACTCTAGCAATGGTAAAATCAACAGATTATTATCTATTTCATAGGATTGTTAGGACATCATGAATCTTTCATCTCTTAACTTTTTTCGGAATTTACGCGCCGAAAAACAACAATTTGCAGTCATTGGCTTGGGTCGCTTTGGACAGGCTGTTTGTTCGACTCTCAATGCTTCAGGCTATGAAGTTCTCGCCGTTGATAATGACGAAAAAAGGGTCAATGCGGCTTTAACCGATCGCATTGCTACCCATGCTTTACAATTAGACTCAACCGAAATGTCAGCTTTACGAGAGGCGGGAATATTTGAACTAGACACCGTAATTGTCGCCGTGGGGAGTTTCCTCGCCGAAAGTATTACCACCACCCTTAACCTCAAAGAAGCCGGGGTAGCGAATGTCGTGGCTAAGGCTTCCTCAGAAACCCATGTAAAATTGTTAAAAAAAGTGGGTGCGGATCTAGTTGTGTTCCCCGAAAGACAAATGGGACAGGAGTTGGCGCGACTCCTGACTAAGCCTAGACTCGTGGATCAGTTTGAACTAGACCCTGATCATAGTATCGTGGAGATGGTGGTTCCTGATGATTTTGATACTAAAACTATCGCTCAATTAGAACTCCGTAGCAAATACGGTTTGAACCTATTGGCTATACGCACGGAAAATCAAACACTAGAAATCAATCCCCTACCTAACAAACGTTTAAAGAAGGGGACTATTATGGTGGTTTTGGGGTCAAACCAGGATATTAACCGACTTCCGATTTAGGGTAACTATTCCCTACCAGGATTAGACTGAGGAATGATTTTCCCTAAACTCAGATCATCTAAATCAATTCCCTGAGATCCTCGTTGCTCTAATTGATCTAATACACGGGTGAACTGAAACCATACCGAACCCGCCATCATTACGGTGACGGGAACGGATAAGGCGTAAGCTACACGGCTAGAAATGGCAAATATCTGCAAACAGGAAGCGAGGAAAACACAGATCCCTACCGCGCAAGCTAAATAGGGAGCGAGCATCCTAAATCCCCGTAATTGGGCGATCGCACGACTAGATTTATTAATTTTCCAGTCGTTGACCAGTTGCTTGAGGGTCGCCACAAAGGGAACACAGCAGATAATACCAACCCATAAGCCAGCAGCTAACAGAAAATATGGCGGCTCGTACATCATGATCATCCTATCAAAATTGCTGAATATAGCAATCCTAATTGATTTGTTACCCAATAGGCGATCAAGATACCAACCAGATCAGCCACACCAACCAACATCCCAGAACTGATCATAATTGAGAAATTTACAGTCTGGGATGGTTGACCAAATATGCAAAAACCGAAGCCTCAACCGGAGACTTAGGCTTGAGCAGATAGCATCTGTTTTAGCTTTTCTAATTCATTCGCCCAGCGGGGATCTGGCTGAATGGAATCGGGAGTGCTGCTAGAGTTGGCGTTAGCAGAACCTTGTTGATTCCGATTAGATTTTTTCTTCTTACCACCACCACTTTTTGTAGGTGCAGAACTTGGGCTAGAAGTGGGAGACTGGTTAGCAGCAACAACACCAGGCGTAGCCGTAGCTGTAGCCTCTCCACCATCAGAACTACGACCCTCTTCAGACTCTGGCTTGTTTTTCTTACGAGGTTGCGCCCTTTCAATTTTTAGCGCATTTTCCCCGAACATAAAGCCGTTGTACTTCTCAACGATTTGATCGGCTAAATCATCGCTTTGGACGGTGACAAACCCGAAACCGCGACATTTTCCAGTCTTGCGGTCGGTTATCACTTTCGCTGAAATCGTATCGCCTTCCTCTGCAAATACAGCTTGCAATTCTTTGCGATCGAGTTCTTTGGGTAAGTTTCCAACATACAATCTAACGGACATTAGTGATACCTCCAGTAGGAAAAATTTGATATTTGAGTTGAAAAATCTTGTTGAGTTCAGATCACGTTAATAAATCATAATTAAACTCAGCCTTGACTTGACAAAAAAGACCACTTGGTGTTACTTCCAGCCTGAACTCACTGAGTATGATCATTGGCTTCAATATATAAATGAGTTTCCTGGCTGGCTGAGATGAGCAGCCTCAAATATCCAAAAGATTGAGATTGATTTGAACGGTCGAGTGAAATTTGAGTCATGCTTCAAAAATATCTGCTATAGCTGTTCCTATCACTTTTGTCAATATGTTTTAAGTTTAAGGTTTCTATAGCTGCGATCGCAGTAACTAATGTCAAAGTAATTCAACTTCAAACCTGTTAAATGCTTCTTTAAGTTTAGTATGTTTTGGCGAAACAAAATCACAAATTTTATGGAACGACTAACTTGTTTGGCAATCTTTGCAGTCAGATCACTGCCACCACTGATGATCTACATAGACTTTTGCCATTGCTAAGACCACAGCAGCAACAGACCATCTTTCAAGATATCACAGATATCGCCTATATTCACGATGTTAACAAATGTAACATTGTTTGGGACAAAATGCAAACTTGATACATTAGAAATTCTAATGGTAGGTGTATTTAAAGTCTACCGCTAGAAATGATACTCGCTCCCCCAAAAGCCAGTGATCCGGCTAGAATGACTGACCACAAGGGATGTCCGCCATAGATACGGCTACGATCTGCCACATTTTCCAGTTTTTCTATATCAATCCAGGGAGTAGCCCCCCGTCGCCACCATCCAGTTATTTTAACCGAATTACCAATCAAATCAGAGGGATGGATGGATTTTTGCCAGAAGTTGGCCAGGGGTGTCCACTGGGGGATATAGTGGAGGGGAACTATACCGCTGGCGGTTTTTAAGATCAGTTCTTGACCCATGATATTACTAATTCCCGACCGTCCGATTAGCTGACCTTCTATGCAAATGGGTTTACTGTCAATGGGGATACTGTCGGGATTACAATATAGATCGCGGAGATTAGGATTGTGAATGATGGCCGCGGGTTTGATGTCGGGGAAAAATTGATTATTTCTCCAAAATATACCTAAACTGACACCAATGGGAACACAACCCCACAGAATCGCCCGATCCCCATATAACCATTCTAGTTGCCAAATCCCTAGCTTGCCGAAAATTGCCCCTAATAGCCAGATTAGCAACCCGATCGCTAATCCGATCGCTAATCCTAAATAAGGGGCGACTTGCATTAAAAGTTGAGCGCGATCGCCTCGCGAATCAGACAGGGACTTAACTTCAAGGTTTAACTGAGTTTCTATTTGCCAAAATTTGCCATAACTGTTGAGAATCAGTAGGCGATCGCCTAATAGGGGATGAGAATTGCTAATCTGTAACCAGTAGCGATGGGGATTTCTCAGATCCCATGTTAATAGAGATTCAATGTCCCAGCCTTGGTTCAACCCGATCAGTTGACTTGGCGGGGAACTAACCAATATACTACCCAGAGTCATCCCCTGGGTAGGAGCGATCGGGGTTAATAAGTCCAACCCTTCTAATAAAAAGGTAGTATTGTCTAACTGGGGTGTGGTCTGTGAGATACCAATAGCCATTTTTAGCAGCGCCCTGGTCAAACCATTGGGATTTCCGGTTAAATTACAACAGATGCGATCGCTATAATAAACCCGCCGCCTCGAAATCCACAAAGCCGGAAACCGGAGAATCTGATAAACTCCATAAGCCAATACCGAAACCGGGAAAGCTATCACCCGCAGAATGTAGGTCGCTGGTTTTAATATAGATAGGGCTACATCAGGAATTAATGGGGGTTCAGACCTAACTCGCTCAAAACACCATTGCGCGCCGATAGCTGAGTATTGATAAATCAAGTAGGGAATTTGCACTAATAGGGTAATAAACGACATCACCAGAAAATCCCAATTTCCCACACTCGCGATTTCTCGCGCGTAAATGGTAGCTATTTCGTCAGGGGTTAGGGTATCGAGTAAACCCTGGCTAACCACAATTCGCACAAATCTTGGCCAGCATCCTAATGTCATGGCGATCGGGGTAGCGGTTGGTAACACTCGCAGCGCCGGAAATTTCCAATTTCGCGCTTTACAGTAGTTTTGTAGGATGCGATTGGCTTCTGGAGATAATGCTAATAATTTCGTCCGGGGGAGGGTTTCTTGACCGTAACATAATTTCAGCAATCCATCCCATAGCCAGGGGGAGACTATAAATAATAACCCTAAAACCCAGTACAGCCATTGGTTAGGATTGCGGTATAGCCATTGAATGGGTCGCACCACGGGTAGGGATATCAGGATATTATTGGCGTTTCTGAACAGAAATTCCACAATGCGAGGACTTATCCACAGCAGGATAAATACGGTTAGGAATTGTTCGATCCTTAATCGGGTGACTTTCAGTTTCCCTATTTTTCGCCACTTGGTCGCCCTTTCCGCTTCTTTCCATTGATGGGAATGTGAAACTGTCTCAGTTTCCGTCGGGGTGGTCCAGGTTTGCGCTTCCTCTGGGGGACTCTCTGGGAGAGAATTGCTGATTACTTGGGGCTGTTGTTTCTGCGGTTGGTCTGATTTGATCTCAATTGGCGGTTTGTTTAATGGGGGGATGGGTTTTGGTTTTGGTTTGGCTTTAGGGGTGGTTGATTGAACTTTGGGCGGTTGTAAGTTGGGGTCGAAGGGAACAAATCCTGTCGCTACGGTAGGGGGGACTGAGGGGTTAGGCTGGCGACTTTGGAGTTGCTGGAGTTGATTACTAGCCCAAGTTCTGATTTTTTCTGGGGTCTCTAGTGTGAGTGTTTGACATAGAGAAATGGCGCGATCGCTTTGTCCGCTGCGATCGTATGCTTTCACCAAGCCAATTTGGGCTTTGAATCCGACTTTCGTATGGGGTTGAGAGTCGGCGATGGGTTCTAAAAGTGCGATCGCCTGTTGGTATTGTTTCTGTTTAATCGCTGCTAACCCCAACTCTAGGGAATTTAAGTCGGGGTTTAGTTCTTCCTTACTGCGATCGGTAGATGACATCAGCCTATCCTCAATCAGCCTCCCCTTTAGAGTATCCCAATTTACAACATCTGTGGTGGATCAATTCCCTGCTGCTTCAATAACTCTATCAATCGTTCATAGCGTTGACGTTCCTCCTGTAACTCAATTTCCGTCTGTTGCGCTTTCATGCGTTCCTGTTCATAGCGTTGACGTTCCTGTTGTAACTCAAGTTCAGCCTGTTCAGCCCTTTCACGTTCCTGCTGTCGTAACTTATCTAATTCCACTGGTGTTAAAAATTTCTCCCCATCTGGTCGATAAATTTCTAGCCCAGTTTCTGTTAACTCAAACCTAATTTGTAACCGAGGACTAACCCAACCTTTCATGTTTTCAATCGATTCTAGCCAATTTTCTGACCGCAAAAAACCAGTTATCTCTTGTGACTGCGGGTCATATAGATAATATTCGTCTACGCCATAGCGTTGATAAAATAGTAGTTTTTCCGCCATTTTTTTCGATGTATTTCCCGGCGAAAGAATTTCAAATACTACCTGCGGCGCGATATTATCCTCTTCCCATTGTCGATATGAGCCTCTATCCCCCTTGGGACGACCACAAGCTACCATGACATCTGGCGCAGTACGGATTTTATTATTTCCTTCCACTGGATACCACAGTAAATCACCCGCCACAAAGATATTTTCATCCCCAGAAAACAATATTTCCAGGTTTTCTTTGATAATCACAATCCAGCGAAATTGTTGCGTGTTATCAGACATGGGTTGACCGTCACTTTCAGGATAAATAACTGTCGGTTGGGTTTCGGGTATAACTTGTTGTACCATAATCGATTATTCCCATATATTCGCGACTTCCTAAGATTGTAGCATTTTTCGAGATATTAATCAATCTTCCCAAACTTGATGACCGGGGTAGTCAATTATCAGTAAAAAACGTAACATCAATATTGGGATGGTCGGAAAAGAGTCTAGGGATTCTAGTGTTAGATATAGGTGATACTCTGGGATGGGCGATACTACTGCTTAGTCGTTGGGCGATCGCTCATTGATGATACACCCGAAATTATACTCAGGCTGATGAGATCTTGTATTAATGTGGCACTCCCATATTAAAATACTGTCAGCCTAGGGGTTGTTTATCGGATATAAACGGAGATCAACCACCCGGACAAATTTCGGAAAATATCCTTAAATAACCTCAGTTAACCACATTAAACTGATCAAATAAATGATGTCTTGGCAACGTCCCGACGGTAGACAGCCCCACCAACTGCGCCCTGTACAGTTTGAGCTAGATTATACTCAATTTGCGGCTGCCTCAGTCCTAGCAAAATCCGGCAATACCCAAGTGCTTTGTACGGTAACAATTCAACCGGGAGTACCCCGATTTTTGCAGGATACCGGAAAAGGTTGGTTAACCGCAGAATATCGGATGCTTCCGGGGGCGACTCCCCAACGTCAACCCCGGGAATTGATGAAACTCTCAGGTAGAACCCAGGAAATTCAACGCCTGATTGGTCGTAGCTTACGCGCGGCGGTAGATTTACAGGCTATGGGGGAAATAACTGTTACGGTAGATGCTGATGTGTTACAGGCGGACGCAGGAACCCGCACCACCTCGATTACTGGGGGGTTTGTCGCCCTGGCTCATGCTTTTAATAAAATGGTAAAACAGGGACAGTTAAAGCGATCGCCTATTATTCATCAGATCGCCGCCATTTCTGTCGGAATGATGCACGGGGAACCCTTACTTGATCTCAATTACCAGGAAGACGTAGCAGCCGATATCGACTTTAATGTGGTCATGCGCGATGACCTGGGAATTATTGAACTTCAGGGAACAGCAGAAGCAGAAAGTTTGAACCGAAATCAGTTAAACCAAATCTTAGACTATGCCGAAAAAGGCATTACAGAACTCTGTCAATTACAAAGGCAGGTTTTAGGGCTAACTGATTAATTAAATGATTAATCATCAAAGCTGATTTAGGGGCGGGTTATCCTGTGAATTAATTATCCCCACAGCCCCATTAATCAACCCGTCCCGACTGACCTGATGAATCTAAATAAATATTCCCAAACCATTGTGAACCCTGGCGGCTGTATCAGGGGTGCGATTAAGTAAATGCCCACCCAGCACCAAACTGGTAGAACTGCCACCATCCAAATTTATAGCATCGATCGCCCCTAATTGCTGCATCAATTTTGCCATTTCTGTTAAACTAGGTCCCGCCCCATTCACCCGGTTATGAACAGTCACCATAAGCACTTCTCCCGTCGCTGTCACACCCACAGCGCTGCGGATAGCCAACTGTTGACCAAACCAATAATTAAACCCTTCCGCCTCTGCATTAACCACAATATTGCGATTTTGCACCAACAGAGGTCCGCCACCCATAATATGAGGAAAATCTATAAACTCAGAGGGAGTAGTTGTCGCCGTAATTGTTAACCGAGAACCGACCCCAAAAGCACTAACAGCACTCCGAAAAGAACGGAAAACCAGCAGATAACCATTAGTGGGGATAGCTGTGGGAGTTTGATCATCAGGTAGTTCAATTTGTCGAGTTACTTGGTCTCCCGAAACTACCACCACAATTTCATTAAGAGTTAGAGGGAAATAACTGGCTCCCCATTCGGAAGTATAACGAGCAATTCCCGCCTTCACATATCCAGTATTTAGCAGGTCTACCTCAAAGCGTTGTCCCGTAGAAATTACCAGAGTTTCTACTAACTTTAATCGCCCCATTCTCACTCTTCCATTATTATCCCAAGCCATAGCACCCCGATTAAGTATTGGCCCAGAAAACCACTTATTATCCTTACGAATAACCCCCAAAGGTAATAAGTTATTACGGTTAAAATATCCGCCATTAATCCCCCCCAAACTTGACCAAGTTTTGGTAATAGCTAAGAAAGAGTTAGTCCCCCGCATCTGATTGGTTTCGGTCCATATCGGGGCGATTGACAACCCCGACCGAGGAGTTATCGTTAACCAGACTGCCGGAAATTTATCCCCTTCTAAAGTTAAATATTGCTGTCGCGATCGCAGTCCTGGATAAACCAAAATACTCTGTTCCACTAAAGCATCTCGCCGCAGTTCAATTACCAATCTATCGCGATTATGAAGGGTTTGGGTGCGGACTCTATACCCATCAGGTAAAGTTCCCTTAATCACGGTTTGAGTGGCTGAAATGCGAACGACAATGGGTGATGGTTTCTCAGAACTGCCGCTAGTTTCCCCCTCATTTTGTTGTTCTTGATTACCAGATTTAGGGGGTGTGGTTGCCGTTTCCGGAAACCGATTGGCTAGAGATTCAGCAGCGATCGCATCTAACACCACTTCCCATTCTCGACTTTGTTCGTAAAGTTCCCAAGGGGTAGCTTGACTTAGTTGTATCTCAATCCGGCAAATACCATCGTTTTCATTAACCGTAATATTGTCAACTTTGCTAGGTACAGAGAATATGCGTAAAGTTTGGTTATCAATAACCATTTCCCAATTCCCTACCGGGGCGATATCGTCCAAATTCAGATAGCGATATTCCCGATCTAGTTGAGTTTTCAGGCGGTAAGATTTGCTAATAGTTGAAAACCACTTAACAGGCTGAACGTTAACATCATCAGTATTCAGTAACTCCATACCTAAAGCCAATATCGCCCCTTTGTTGCTAACTCCCGTATAAGTGCAAATTCCCGAACTCCACTGACCCCAAGCCGCGCGCCAAGTCCGACCATTTACTGATAGGTGAGTCCCCCGCCGAATTACTCCGGGGTTAGCAAGTTCCACAATATACGGGGAAGCTACTATAGGGCTTTGGTTCAGAAATACTCGCGCCTGGTAAATGCAAGCCGCCACTTCTCCCCTCGTGGCGGGACGGTTAGGCTTCAAAATATCAATGGTAGGCGCGTTTACTACTAAGCGGTTTCGGGTGGCTGTGGCGATCGCCTGTTGGGCGTAGTTGGGAATATTACCCCCATCCTTATATATAGCAGTTAAAGACACAGATGCTCCCGCCTGCATCTGTAAGCCAGACACTAAAGCCAGTAAAACGTGCAACCGGGAAATGTTCTCCCCAGGAAGAAACCGACCATCAGGAAAACCACTGATAAATCTGGATCTAAACGTATTGCGGATCGCTTCAGCCGCCCAAAAATCGGCCGGAACATCTGCAAAGGGTGTATACTCCCGTTGGGGTACTAGGGAAAAGGCCGCTTGGACAATGGAGGCAAATTCAGCCCTGGTCATCGTTTGGTCGGGGCGGAAGGTTCTATCTTTAAACCCACTCACAACCCCTTGGCGTTGCAGACCTTGGATAAACGGATAAGCCCAGTGTTGGCTGATATCGGTAAATGAGGCGACTGTGTTGTTCATAAAATATTGCGATCGCAAAGGTGAAACCTTAACCCCATATTTTAATTCCTTCACCACTCCCACTCCCAAAAAAAAACGCCCACACTCATAAAGTGTGATGGGCGCTTGAATCAGGGTGCATCTACTATGATATGTAGTATAACCCCTGATGGGTGAAACCCTACACTAGCTTAACAAAACTTTACAATTGCCAATTTCTCCTATACCATCAATTATTGATTTTTTATTCAACGCCGCGTCGCCGCCTTTTTGCCCTAACCCCTTGACAAATTTCTGGCGATCGCCTATCATTGTCTCGTTTATTCACCATGGCTATACGCTTGATTTTTTATTCAACGCCGCGTCGCCGCCTTTTTGCCCCAACCCCCTTGACAAATTTCTGGCGATCGCCTATCATGATATCGTTTATTCACCATGGCTATACGCTTGATTTTTTATTCAACACAGTCCCATCAAGAAACCAAACTTCTCCGATTAACCCTGGGGTAACGCTGGCTTTATCAATGGTAGTTGGTCGGGTAGAAAATTATGAATTTTTACTTGTGAAAATTATCTGCTGTCCCTTCCTGCCAAGGTGTGCAGCCGTAGACTTGTCGTTTAAATTTCATCGGTTATAATGGTAGTAGAGGTAAATAAAATCTATAATCAACAGAGGTAAAGACCATGTTACAAACTCTTCATAAAACCCCAGTTAAAATCCCTCAACAGTCCCGGACTTTCAACGAGATTAGACCAGAACGCAGTCACACTAAAGCTCTCACCGAAAAAGGCAAACTCGTTGGCCATTGGCGCACTGATGACCAAGGAAAACTCTATTGTCAGTGGTTTCGGGAATGAGTGTTTCTGATTAGAGGGGGATTAACAAGTAATTTCAGGAGATTTCCGGAAATATTCTTCCAGTTATGGTAGTAATTAGGGGTCGAGAGAGATGTCACCATCTCCCCCTCCCATTCAAAACCGTACTTGAGACTTTCACCTCATACGGCTCTAGTGGTGCTTCCACATCCAGATAATTGGCATAGACACGAAAAACTTCCTGATGTGACGCACGCGCAGACTGGTTATGGTCGAAAGAGAAGTCACCTTCCCCAACTCCAATTCCAAATCGTGCTTGCGAGTTTCCCAGCACACGGCTCCTGATGTAGATACCCTATTTTTCAGTAGGAACAGGGCTACGACCCCCCGCTTTGTAACCTCAACTTTAGGAGCTATATACAACCTCGTAGTCTTTAAACTCGCACTCGTCATCAAACTCTTAATTGTCGCGGTCTCTATATCCACACCGTGGCTAGTGGGCATATCCTAACCATTACAGTTAGGCATTAGCTTTCAGCCACATCCTTTCCCCTTAAAGGTATACGCTTACACTTTTCACTACTCCACAGGTACATCCTGCCGAGAGCCTAAAAGGGGTTTAAACGTTCCGTTTATACGGGCATTCCATCTTTAGACTTGTCCTGTCCACCGGGGTAATTTCAAAGGTCTGTGTAGGTAGTAAAGAGAAACCCCTACTTTTCCCCTTGCTCTTTTGAGCGCAGCGTGTCAACCTGTTTCGCTACCTCTTTATGACGGTGGTTCAAGTCGGAACATTCAGATTTCCTTAGTCATGGATGGTTGGCAGTGGTCGCATCTGGTAGTAGGTTCTACTTCACGCCTTCCATTCCCCGCTTCAATCTGACGGGTTATGATTCCTAAAACTGGGGGTGGCTACCGCCGTTACTCTCAACTTCGCGCTATAATAGGAGGCTCACAACTTCCTCCGTTCTAACGTTCTGTCTTGACCCAGAGTTCCCTGCCTTGCTTAGATTTCTCCAAGCGTCGGGACATATAAACAGTTATGGGATGGTCAGGGAAGCGACTCCCTATATTCCACCAAGGGGTGGAAGTCCCACCGGGCAGTTATTTCGGGTATTGCCACCCTATGCGCGTGCCTGAACGTTTCGCACCTCCATTGTTAAAGATACAGCATTGACGTTATCTAACGCCGTTTTATCATCATGACAGTGGCGGTGTAATAGCTGAAGGTTGTTGTATTCATCCTTTCCACCGAGGTTTCGAGGTACAATGTGGTCTACTTCAACTAAGTCATATGGGGTCAAATATTGCCCGCACCAGGTACACTTGCCTTTTTGCTTTTTGAGTAGTTTTGCTACCCTATTTGGCGTTCCGATTGCTTGTCCTTTTCTGTTTGACCAGTAAGTCCAATTTCCGTCGTATGGTGTTGCTTCAGGTTTGATCAGGGTGTGTCTGACAATTGGAGTCCAGTTATGTTTCCATAACTGAAGTCCATCTTTAGTTCTAAATAACCAGGTTTCATGTCTTTCTTTCCCATTACTGAGTATGACCGTTCCCGGTCTCAAATAATTCCTCAGTTTTTCGATGTTTGCCTTTCCGCATCTTGATACTTTCCATGCCCTTAACATTTGCCAAATTATGTCATCTAGCTTGCTGAATGTCTCGGATGAAACTACTCCTGAGTAGTAATTTTCCCACCCCCGAATAATCGGGTTTAGCCTGCTAATCAGGGCAGACTGGGGTGCGGTCTTATGCTGTTTTATCACACCCTTAATCACTTCTGTATGGGCTTGAACTGCTTTCTTACTGGGTTTTATGTGGGTTTTGTGACCGATTAATCGGCTCGCTGTCCCACCTGTTTTTCCCGATTTATATTTTCCTACAGGGTATTGCCTGATATTAAATCCTAATAAATCAAAACCTGCTTCTTCTGTTCTGCCCTCGTATTGTATGGGGTTAAGTGTATGACACACTCTAGTCTTTTCAGGTTTAATTTCCAATCCTACAGGTTTTAACCATTCGGAAATAGCATTTTTACACGGTTCAATGATATCGAGTGAAGGTGATATTACTACGAAATCATCGGCGTATCTTACTAACGAGGCTTGCACTCTATTAGCTTTCTTGGGATACATTGTTTCAATTAACCTAACCATTCCCAACAGTGCAATGTTGGCGAGTATTGGACTTATAGCAAAAGACAGAGTAGTTAGGACGTATAATAGCAAGGATATCTACAGAAGACCCAAAAGGCCAGCCCCCTACAGTTACGACCTTAGACAAAAAGTTATCAATGCAATTGAACTATACGGTATGTCCAAAACCAAAGCCAGTCAATTTTTCCATCTCAGCCGGAACACTATCAATCTCTGGCTCCAAAGAAAAGAACACACCGGAGACTTCCTCCCTAAACCTAATCGCCCACCTGGTCATAACCACCAAATTACCGACTGGCACAAATTCAAGGCTTTTGCCCAAGAGCATGGCGATCAAACCTCCGCTCAGATGGCTCAACTTTGGGATGACGACATCTCTCCTCGCACCATATCCAGAGCCTTGAAGAAAATTGGCTTCACCAGAAAAAAAACTTACGGCTACCAAGAACGTGATGAGCAACAGCGAGAGGAGTTTATTGCTCATATTGAAAAGATGGAGCCGGAAGGGTTAGTTTACCTCGATGAAGCTGCCATGAATAGTCAAGACTCGGATTATCCTTATGGTTACTGCGAGGAAGGACAACGCTTCCATGCCCTCAAATCAGGGAAGAGGCAGGGCAGGGTGAGCTATATGGCGGCATGGTGTCATCAACAACTCTTAGCTCTCTTTACCTTTGAGGGTTGTTGTAATCGGACAGTGTTTGAGTTGTGGTTGGAGTTTATCTTAATTCCAACATTGAAGCCAGGTCAGACTCTAGTATTGGACAATGCAACGTTTCATAAAGGGGGGCGGATTGCTGAACTGGTGGAGGCAGCTCAATGCCGTTTACTCTATCTTCCGCCTTATTCGCCAGACCTCAACAAGATAGAGAAATGTTGGTCGTGGTTGAAAGCCCGCATTCGCCATTGTATTGAGCAGTTTGATTCTCTCCATGATGCCATGGATTCTGTTCTCAAGGCTGCGTCCTAACCGTATTGACTAGTGCTATATCACCCTGGTAGGGTGCGTCAGAGGGATAACATATCGGGTTAACGGCCAATTTGGTTCATCTGACGCACCACCCATATCGTAGTCAAGAAACCGGGTTTCTCAGGGAAAACGGTGGGGCGGGTTTACCAAAACCTGGGTGGGGAATTGATAATTGACGGCAAAACCCGCCCCTACAATGAATAATTAATAATTAATAATTAATAATTATCACCCTGGTAGGGTGCGTCAGAGGGATAACATATCGGGTTAACGGCCAATTTGGTTCATCTGACGCACCACCCATATCGTAGTCAAGAAACCGGGTTTCTCAGGGGAAACGGTGGGGCGGGTTTATCAAAACCTGGGTGGGGAATTGATAATTGACGGCAAAACCCGCCCCTACAATGAATAATTAATAATTAATAATTAATAATTATCACCCTGGTAGGTGTGCGTCAGAGGGATAACATATCGGGTTAACGGCAATTTGGTTCATCTGACGCACCACCCATATCGTAGTCAAGAAACCGGGTTTCTCAGGGGAAACGGTGGGGCGGGTTTATCAAAACCTGGGTGGGGAATTGATAATTGACGGCAAAACCCGCCCCTACAATGAATAATTAATAATTAATAATTAATAATTATCACCCTGGTAGGGTGCGTCAGAGGGATAACATATCGGGTTAACGGCCAATTTGGTTCATCTGACGCACCACCCATATCGTAGTCAAGAAACCGGGTTTCTCAGGGGAAACGGTGGGGCGGGTTTACCAAAACCTGGGTGGGGAATTGATAATTGACGGCAAAACCCGCCCCTACAATGAATAATTAATAATTAATAATTAATAATTATCACCCTGGTAGGGTGCGTCAGAGGGATAACATATCGGGTTAACGGCCAATTTGGTTCATCTGACGCACCACCCATATCGTAGTCAAGAAACCGGGTTTCTCAGGGGAAACGGTGGGGCGGGTTTATCAAAACCTGGGTGGGGAATTGATAATTGACGGCAAAACCCGCCCCTACAATGAATAATTAATAATTAATAATTAATAATTATCACCCTGGTAGGGTGCGTCAGAGGGATAACATATCGGGTTAACGGCCAATTTGGTTCATCTGACGCACCACCCATATCGTAGTCAAGAAACCGGGTTTCTCAGGGGAAACGGTGGGGCGGGTTTATCAAAACCTGGGTGGGGAATTGATAATTGACGGCAAAACCCGCCCCTACAATGAATAATTAATAATTAATAATTAATAATTATCACCCTGGTAGGGTGCGTCAGAGGGATAACATATCGGGTTAACGGCCAATTTGGTTCATCTGACGCACCACCCATATCGTAGTCAAGAAACCGGGTTTCTCAGGGGAAAACGGTGGGGCGGGTTTACCAAAACCTGGGTGGGGAATTGATAATTGACGGCAAAACCCGCCCCTACAATGAATAATTAATAATTAATAATTAATAATTATCACCCTGGTAGGGTGCGTCAGAGGGATAACATATCGGGTTAACGGCCAATTTGGTTCATCTGACGCACCACCCATATCGTAGTCAAGAAACCGGGTTTCTCAGGGGAAACGGTGGGGCGGGTTTACCAAAACCTGGGTGGGGAATTGATAATTGACGGCAAAACCCGCCCCTACAATGAATAATTAATAATTAATAATTAATAATTATCACCCTGGTAGGGTGCGTCAGAGGGATAACATATCGGGTTAACGGCCAATTTGGTTCATCTGACGCACCACCCATATCGTAGTCAAGAAACCGGGTTTCTCAGGGAAAACGGTGGGGCGGGTTTACCAAAACCTGGGTGGGGAATTGATAATTGACGGCAAAACCCGCCCCTACAATGAATAATTAATAATTAATAATTAATAATTATCACCCTGGTAGGGTGCGTCAGAGGGATAACATATCGGGTTAACGGCCAATTTGGTTCATCTGACGCACCACCCATATCGTGGTCAAGAAACCGGGTTTCTCAGGGGAAATGGTGGGGCGGGTTTATCAAAACCTGGGTGGGGAATTGATAATTGACGGCAAAACCCGCCCCTACAATGAATAATTAATAATTAATAATTAATAATTATCACCCTGGTAGGGTGCGTCAGAGGGATAACATATCGGGTTAACGGCCAATTTGGTTCATCTGACGCACCACCCATATCGTGGTCAAGAAACCGGGTTTCTCAGGGGAAATGGTGGGGCGGGTTTATCAAAACCTGGGTGGGGAATTGATAATTGACGGCAAAACCCGCCCCTACAATGAATAATTAATAATTAATAATTAATAATTATCACCCTGGTAGGGTGCGTCAGAGGGATAACATATCGGGTTAACGGCCAATTTGGTTCATCTGACGCACCACCCATATCGTGGTCAAGAAACCGGGTTTCTCAGGGGAAACGGTGGGGCGGGTTTATCAAAACCTGGGTGGGGAATTGATAATTGACGGCAAAACCCGCCCCTACAATGAATAATTAATAATTAATAATTAATAATTATCACCCTGGTAGGGTGCGTCAGAGGGATAACATATCGGGTTAACGGCCAATTTGGTTCATCTGACGCACCACCCATATCGTAGTCAAGAAACCGGGTTTCTCAGGGGAAACGGTGGGGCGGGTTTATCAAAACCTGGGTGGGGAATTGATAATTGACGGCAAAACCCGCCCCTACAATGAATAATTAATAATTAATAATTAATAATTATCACCCTGGTAGGGTGCGTCAGAGGGATAACATATCGGGTTAACGGCCAATTTGGTTCATCTGACGCACCACCCATATCGTAGTCAAGAAACCGGGTTTCTCAGGGGAAACGGTGGGGCGGGTTTACCAAAACCTGGGTGGGGAATTGATAATTGACGGCAAAACCCGCCGCTACAATTAATAATTATCCATTATCAATTTAGCAAAGGAAAGCGCATCTAAGCGATCGCCTTTTAGAGAGTATAAGCGCACGAAATCATTAACCCAGTCTAGGATAGTTTGAGTGGTGAATTGGAAAGGAGAATATTTGAGAGACCGTTGGAGATGTTCAACCGCTGCGGCTGTGTCCCCGGTGGTGTAGGCGTGCCATGCTTGCCACGTTTGCGATCGATAGCGAAGCCTGTGGCTGAGGTTTTGTACCCCTTTTATCACCTCCTCACACTGGGCAAATTCATCGCTTATGGGGGCTGATATAGCCGGATGAAGGATGTTTATGGTTTCCCTAAGCATCCGTTCTTCCCGAAATAGTTGTTCGGCTCTCAGTTTACTCGCCTGTCCCATAGCTTGTCGGAGTTGAGGATTAACGGCCCATTCTTCGAGAGTGTGGGCGAGTTCCCGCGCCGTAGCTGCTGGGTCAACATTCGGGTTAGGTAACAGTTTCCCGGTTCCGCCTAAACCTTCAGGAATGCCACCGGCGGCGGAAGCGACAATAGGTAAACCCTTAGCCATAGCTTCCATAATGGCGAAGGAGGGGGCGGCTTCTGAATAGGAGGTTAACACAAAGATGTCACAGGCATCTAGCCAGTCGGGAACATCCCAGCGTTGACCTAGGAAAATCACCTTTTCGGCTACCCCTAGCTGTTGTGCCATTTCCCTAAGTTCGGGTTCTACATCACGATCGCTACCTTTTCCGGTTCCCGCCCATACCAGATATAGTTTTGACCAAATCGGGGAATTTTTCAAGTGGGCGATCGCTTCTAGTTGATGACGGTGACCTTTAATTGGGGCGAGTCGGGCTGAAGTAAAGCACATTACTGCATCTTCGGGAAGGCTAATTTCCTGGCGCAACCGTTTTCGCGCTTCTGGGTCGGGGGGGTTAAAGTATTTTGGCGATCGGCCATAATAAACCACATTGCCTTTATTTTCAGGTAATTTAAAATCCTGATGGAGAATGTTTAAATGTTCCCGCGCCGCCACATTTACCACCCGCGCCAAACCATATTGATAGCGCACAGCTTCTCGATATGGGATATCATCACCCATGGAAAAATCGGCGTGTTCACTCATGGCTAAACCTAGGGCGATCGCATAGGGAATTTTTTGTTCAATAGCCACCTGTTTAGCCGCAAAATGGGAATAGGGCCAGCCATCACTAAAGATAATAAAATCCGGCTTCAGTTGAGAATACAATTTTTCGTAATCTTGGCAATTTCTCAACACTCTAGCCAAATCTGAACTCGTACTGTAATCTAGCCAAAACTGTTGCACTCCCAAACTCCCCTCTTGTTCCACCAAAGGGCTAGTATGTTTTGGTCTAACTGCTGTGACTTGATAACCAATTTTAGCCAATTCACACATAATTAGATGATCATATTGTGCCAGTCCGCCAATACCCGGATCATCTGTATTGATTAAAACAATGTGTTGATTCATTAAAGCCGATTTCGATAAATTTAACTGTGATTTTTGTCGGCATCTTGAACCGCCGATAAATAATGTATAAATATCTTGCCATTCTGGGCTCTTAATGAGTTGCTCAATTAACAACTTTTCTCCATACTCTTGTGAGATATTATGAGAGGCATTTGTCCAGTGTAGTAAAGTCTCCATCGGAGAAACATCACTATATTCTAAGGACTTCTGTAAACATTCTACCATCAATTGAGGGTAGCCATCTCGATACATTCTCCATGCTAACCATATCCAGCGCTCATAGCGTTCTTTTCTTTCCAGTTGACGGATAGATATGGGTAATTCCGGGCGGCGGAAAAACTCATTCATTAAGGCTTCCGTATGGCGGATGACTTTTTCCCCTCCAGACATCAAACTACAATCATGTTGGCGGTAGCAGGCGTGCATTTTTTTCAGCCAAACGGTGCGACACCCTATTAAAGATAACCGCAGGACAAAATCTAGGTCTTCTGTGAGGGGACGGCGATGATCAAATCCTCCCACTTTTTCCCACCATTCACGCCGCATAATTAAGGCGCTAGGACGGACACATTTATATAAAACCCAGGTTTCTAAGTTCAAGAATGGTGCATTTTCCCAGGGTCTAACTTGGGCTAGGAATTGAGAATTTTGGTCAACCACTATCCAGCCACTTTGGATTAAATCAATGGAGGGATTTTCCTGGAAGTGGCTAACTTGTTCGGCGAGTTTTTCGGGCAAAAAAAAGTCATCCCCATCTAAAAAAGCGAGAAATTCTCCCCGCGCCAAACTACAACCATAATTTCTGGCTTTGGCAACCCCCTGGTTGGGTTGATAGTGATAGGAAATTACGTCTAAATAGGGTTCGATAACCTGCCGGGTGTTGTCGGTGGAACCGTCATCAATTACGATAACTTCATAGTCTGTATAGGTTTGTTCCAGGGCGCTTCTGACACACAGTTCAATATAGCGATCGCAATTATAAGCGGGAATAATTACACTAACTTTAGGGGTGGTTTTGGGGAGGGTTTCTAAGAGGAGTTGTTGCCATTCTGGTTGTTGTCTAAAGCTGTGGGTATCCATTAATTCACCGTAGCCAGTACAATAACCCATAAAGCGATGTATCCAGTCAGAAACGGTGATAGGAAGGGTGTAGGGGCTATAGGAAAGCGATCGCCTTAGAAATTCTGCCATTTTGGTCGGATGACCAGTATAATAAAATCGCCAAGCCATCCAGGTTAATGATTCATAACGGGTCTGCCTCTCTAGTTGGCGGATAGAGTCGTCCAGGTCTGGTTGTTGGAAAAAGTTTTCATGGACGGCATTAAAAGCCTCTAACTGTTTGGTAGGATCGGCAATAGACATGGCGCGATCGTGTTGGCGATAACCCACGGTCATCTGTTTTAACCAGGTAGCCTCACATCCCATTTTGGCTAGTCGCAGCACAAAGTCTACGTCGTCCGCACCGTCAAACCGCGAGTCAAAGCCTCCCGCCTTTTCCCACCACTCTCGCCGGAACATCATCGCACTGGGTAAAATGGGAGTATCAGTCAACCAGGTTTCTAGGGTGAGAGTTGGGACTTTATGCCAGGGTTCAATATTTGATTGGGGTGTACCGTCGGCACTAATAATTTGCCAACCACTGTTGACCAGTCCTACCCCAGGGTGAGAGTCGAAGCAGGCGACCTGGGCTGGCAATTTGTCCGGGAGGAAAATATCATCATGGTCTAATAGGGCGATTAATTCTCCCTTAGCGGCTGCTATACCGAGATTTCTGGCTGCTGCTATGCCACCATTAGTTTGGGATATACTGTAAATACGTGATCCGTAGGATTGGAGAATTTCTGGGGTGCTGTCGGTAGAGCCGTCATCGACTACAATAATTTCATAGTCCTGATAACTCTGGCTGAAAATGCTATTGATGGCTTCGGCAATGTAGCGATCGGCATTGTAAGCGGGAATGATGACACTGACTCTGGGTTGGCGAGTAGTTGCTGACATGATTGGTCCTTGATCAAAAAAACAGAAGTTGATAGTCTCTAAGGGATTGGGGTATTGCTAGACTCAGATGAACTTAATCTCAGTATCGCCAAAATGGAGGAAATAATAGCATGGGCAAAAGAACATACATTAAAGACAAAAAATTGCTCAATACTACCCTGAAAAAGGATATTAAGTGGACTCCTACTAAAATCATTCTTGCGGCTTTGGGATTTCTGATTCCTTATGGGGGTTTTGTCTATTATAGTACATCAATTTCTCTGATTTTTACCGGGTTATTGATAGCTGGGCCAGTTATGGCTGGGGCCTTTTATGGTTTCATATATTTTGTGAACCGGGATCTATTCTAAGTGCCTCATCATTTAGGTGTTGAGAGTTGATGGTGGTGGGTGAGGATGGCCCATACAACGGTATAAAGTTGGTCGAGTTTGGTTAAGTAATTAGTTATTTTTGAAGATGAGTTGATGTCTGTACCTAACCCGGAAGCGGAGGCTTTGAGTTTACACGAAAAGGCAGAAAACTATTTAGCCGAGGGAAAGCTGGAGAAGGCGATCGCTTTTTACCAAAAGGCGATCCAGCTAAACCCTCGTTTCTCCTGGTCTCACCATAAATTAGGGGATGCTTTCTCTCAACTGGAAAGGTGGGATGATGCTAGGTCGGCTTACCAAAAGGCGATCGCTGTTAATTCCGGCTTTTTTTGGTCTTATAATAATTTAGGAAATACTCTGATTAAACAGGGTCATTGGTCGGCAGCTATTGAAGTATATCAAAAAGCAATTTCTCTTGATACTAATTTTCCCTGGTGTTATTATAATTTAGGTAATGCTTACAGTTATATCGGTGAATGGGAAAAGTCTATTGATGCCTATTTAACAGCTTGTCAACTTGATGATAATTTACCAGACCTTGATGAAAAGTTGGGTGATGCTTTGGCGGGATACTGTCAGGGAAATCTTGATAATATCATCGAACACTTAACTATTTTGCCATCCTTTCTGGATATCACAATTTATCAAAAATTAGCCGACAATTTAGCCAGAAAATATTATTGGTTAGCAGCCATTATATTATATCAAAAAGTGTTGGCTATTGAGCCAAAAAATCCAGAGATTTTACCCAAACTTAATCAGGCTTGGGAACGCCAACGGGAACTTGAACATCAGTTAAATATCCACAATCAGATTGTTAAACAGCATCCTGATAGTTATGATGCTTATTATCGCTTAGGCAATGCTTTATTTAAAGTGGGGAAATGGCATCAGGCTATTGAGGCTTATTTACGGTCTATGGAATTAAATCCGAATTTACCTCCTTGGTTATATAAGGATTTGTGGACATTGATTAAAGCCGAAGGACGCTTAGGGGAAGTGGTGGATTTATATCAAAAAGCCATTGTTAAAAATCCCAAATCCTGCGAATTATATATTAATTTAGGAGAAGTTTTTGCCCAACAAGGCAACCTAAAAGCAGCGATAAATTGTAACCTTCAAGCCACAGCTATTAAGTTTAAACAGGAGTTAACCAACCCTCAATTGCCCCCTCAATTTATCATTATTGGTACTCAAAAAGGGGGGACTACTTCCCTATATTATTATCTTGAAAAACATCCACAAACTGCTTTATCTGTCATCAAAGAAATTGAGTTTTGGTCTCGGAAGTTTGACCGAGGTATAGACTGGTATTTGAGCCATTTTTGTACTATACCTAAAGCCGATAGGGTGATGACTGGGGAAGCGACACCTAGTTATTTGGACTGTCAGTCTGTAGCGGAACGTCTGTTTAACTGTTATCCTGACATGAAATTAATTGTAATGCTAAGAAATCCCATAGATAGGGCGATTTCTCATTACTATCATTGGGTTAATATTGGTTGGGAATCGCGAGATTTATCAACAGTGATCGCCTCAGAAATAAACCGATTTAAACAGGGTAATCGTCAGATTTGGGACTGTCCCCATAGTTATTTGGCACGTGGTATATATGTGGAATTTTTGAAACATTGGTTATCTATCTTCCCCAAAGATAATTTTCTGATTCTCAAAAGCGAGGATTTATATAATAGTCCAGACAATACTTTAAGGAGAGTACATCAGTTTTTGGGTTTAGCCGATTATTCATTACAAACATATCCCAAATACAACTCTCGATTTTATCCTGATGTGGCTGAAATATGGCGCTATAAGTTGGGAGAATTTTACCAACCTTACAATCAAGCTTTAGAGGATTTTGTGGGTGTAAAATTTGGCTGGAATAGCGGTTAATGGCTGAGTTTTAATCAATGTAAATAATTGGCAAGATTAGTATATAATTAGGGTGAGTATAGGGGTGAGTGAATAATATGGAGCGTGATTTTCAACTTCCGGGGGAATTAGTGAGTCTTCATCAACAGGCGATCGCCTATTTAGAAGAAGGGAAATTTGATGAGGCGATCGCTAACTGTCAACAAGTTATCCAACAGCAGCCCGAATGGGTTATGGCTTATAAAACTTTGGGGTTGGCTTTACAAAAAAGTAACCGCCTAGAAGCAGCAGAAAACGCCTATAAAAAAGCTATCAATCTCGACTCTGATTTCGTGGCTGCTTATGGAAATCTTGGCAGTCTTTACGCGCAACAGGGAAGGTGGGAAGAAGCGGAAGCAACGTTAAAGCAAGCCATCAGTATTGACCCTAATTTTCGGGGATTATATCGCAATTTAGCCAGAGTTTTAACCAAGATAGGACGACCGGAAGAAGCTCAAAGCTATTGGCAAAAGGGACTGAAATTAGATGCAATTTTAAAACAGCGAGGACAAGAGGAATTACAGATAGGAAATACCTTAGCTGAAGCCGGGAAATGGTCAGAGGCGGTGTCAGCATTTCAAAAGGCGATCGCTTACCATCCTCAGTTATTTTTAGCGCACCATAAATTGGGGTTAGGTCTGATGCAATTAAATCAGCCAGCCGAGGCGGTGTCGGCTTTTGAGAAGGCGATCGCTATCCAACCAGATTTTAGTTGGTCTCATCACCATTTAGGAGAGGCTTTTCAGGTGTTAAATAAACCGGCTTTGGCGGTAGAGGCATTTCGGAAGGCGATCGCTATCAACCCAGATTTTTGTTGGTCTTATTATCAATTAGCCAAAGCTGCCACCCAACTCCAGCAGTGGGAAGATGTAGCATATGCTTACCAAAAAGCCATTCAATTAAAGTCAGACTTTCTGGAGTTTTATTTAGGCTTATCTAAGGCATTATTTGAGTTAAAACGCTGGCAAGATTTGGTGAAATTATACCCCTCCATTTTATCACAACAGCCTGATTTGATCAAAAACTATTATTCCCTGGCAGAAACTTTAGTTGAGCAGGAATGTTGGGATGCTGCTTTAGTGATTTACGAGGCCATCATTGAACAAAACCCAAGTTTTTTAGAATCTCCTAATAATAGAGTTAATTGGGGTAAAATTTTAGTCAGCCAAAAACGTTATGAACAGGCGATATCTCAGTATCAAATTCTAGTTAATCAAAATCCTAATTGCGAATATTTTTATGGATTACTAGCAGATGCTTATTATCAAAATAAAGACTGGTTAACCGCCTTAGAAAATTATCAAAAAGCGATATCTATAAATAGTAATCAGGACTGGTTTTATTGCTGCTTGGGGAATTGCTTACACCAATTAGGTAATTTTGACCAAGCAATTGAGGCTTATAGAAAGGCTATTACCATCAAAAATTATCCTTGGTATTATGAAGAAATTATTAATGTATTGATGTCTCAGGAAAAGTGGGAAGATGCGCTGGAATTCTGTTTTGAGTCACTTAAAAATGACCCCAACTATTATCAATTTTACGACAAAATAAAGACAAACTTACTACACTTAGGAAGACATCAAGATGCTCAAAGATGCAATCATTTACAATTACCTCATGATCTGCTTTCTAAATTCTGTAATTTACCAAGTCCAGACAAGTGGTTAGTCAATAGTAGAAGTTGTAGCAATGTTCAAACTATCGAGATATATCCATCGACTTCCGTGAATTTTAAACAGCCAACTACAGTTTCCAAGAGTTCTTTGGGTTTCACAAGTCATCGAACCCAGCAACCATCCGGATCAGTGAAAATTTTTCCACAAGCTAGAGGCTTAAATACTGGTCCGTTAAATTTGTTAAACACAATAATAACAGCCAATAATCAGGTTGTTCAAGATTTATCTTCCGACAACTCAGGAATTGCTTTAGCTGCTCATAATTTACCAGAGACCATACACTTAGAAGGAAATATTGCTTTTGTATCTGCTCATTATGGACACAACTACTTTCATTGGATGGTCGAGGTAATACCTAGGTTACATCTGGTTTTAGCCAGCGGAGTACCCGTTGATAAAATTGTGGTTAATAAGTTTGGTCACAAATATGAGGATGAAACTTTAGCTATGTTTGACATTCCCGAACATCAAAAAATGTTTGGCTGTTTTCGTCACGTTCAAGCTGAGGTTTTGATAGTCCCATCTCGCACCTTTTTTATACCAAAATGGGCTGGTTATTTTGTCAAAAATTTAGTTTTAAAACATCCATTACTGGAAGAGGATAATCGATGCAATTACTCTAGTAAAATTTATATTAGTAGAGCTAATGCTTATATTCGCAAAGTTATCAATGAACAGGAGTTAATGGATATCCTAAAACCATTAGGTTTTGAAGTGGTCTATCTTGAAAATATGTCGGTGAAACAACAAGCATTGTGTTTACATCATGCGGAAGTTGTAATTTCTCCTCATGGTGCTGGGTTAACTAACTTAGTTTTCTGTGAACCTGGAACTAAAGTAATTGAGTTATTTCCTCCCGCAGACTGGACCGTTACATGTTACTGGACTATGAGCGAAATTTGTGAATTAGATTATTATTACTTAGTGGGCGAATTTAATCCAGAATTACCCAAGGAAATAGGTAATGAGATCGATAGAAATCAAAATTTTTATATAGATATAAACAGTTTATTAAAAACTATGGAAATTGCTGATATAATTTAATTAGTTGTTTGAGTGAAAAAATTGCCGATGAGTTTATCGATGAATACCCCAGACCGTGCCGTTATATACCATAAACAAGCAATTGAACATCTCAAAGAAGGTAAATTAGAGGAAGCGATCGCCTGCTGTAATTTCGCCTTGGAAAGACAACCATATTGGCCAGATGGTTATAAAACTTTGGGACTGGCTTACCAGAAGCAAGGTAACTTTGAGCAAGCCTTAATTGCCTATACAAAAGCATTAGAAATTAAACCAGATTTTGCTGAAGTTTACGGCAATTTGGGAAGTCTGTATGCCGAACATAAATTGTGGCAAGATGCAGTGCAAGCCTATGATGTCGCTTTGCGTCTTAATCCTGATTTGGTGGGGTTATATCGTAACCTGGCTCAATTATTAATTATGTTTGGAAAATATGAAGATGCTATCAGTTATTGTCAGCAAGCGATCGCTAAACAACCCGACTCATTTAAAGCCTATTATTTATTGGGAAATGCACTGAGTGGCTTAGAAAAATGGTCAGCAGCAGAAACGGCTTATCAGCGTGGTGCTGAACTTAATCCTCAATGCGATCGCATTCATGTAGACCTAGGGAATATGTTGGCTCAACAGGGAAATTGGCAACCCGCGATCGCTGCCTATCAAACAGCTATTAAAATTAACCCCAAAAATGAACTCGCTTATCATAAATTAGGAAATTCTTGGTTTCGCTTACAGGAACCAGAAAAAGCGATTTCTGTTTATAAAAAAGCCATGGAAATTAACCCACTAACTCCTTGGTCTCATCTCCCATTAGGGCGATCTTTGTTAGAGGTTGGTAAAGTTCAAGAAGCGATCGCTATTTGTTTTCGAGCAGTTGAATTAAACCCTAACTCCTACTGGGCTTATGAAAATTTGGGGGATGCTTTAAGCAGAAACCGACGTTTTTCCCAAGCCATTCCTATATATTTACAAGCCTTACAAAAAGTTCCTGAAGACAGGCCGGGAGTTAGTAAGAGTTTATATCGTCAATTGGGTTATGCGATCCGGGAACAGAGTCAAGCAGATGTAGATAAGGCTAGTCAGTGGTTATCGGAAATGATTAATCATCCACCGGATCACAATTGGCAAAAATTGGGTTTGACCAAACAAAACCCGGAACCCTATTTACAATTAGGAGAAATGTTAGCTAAAAATTATCAGTTTGAAGGAGCGATCGCCTTTCATAAACTCGCCTGTGAATGTCAACCTAAGAACGCTGAAATCCTGGAAAAATATCAGAATATTTGTCAGCAATACCAAGAGTTTGAGGAAAAAATTAGCTCCCTACAACTTGCCACCCAAGAAGACTCTACCTCCCCTAAACCTTATACAGAACTGGGTAATTTATTATCTGAACATAACCGCCTAGATGAAGCTGCTAGTTATCACCGCACCGCCTTAAAACTCCGAGGATGGGATGTTAGCGAACAACGTAATTATCGATTTACCCGAGACTGGTTTAGTAGTAATATCCCCACCTGGGAAAAAAATTTACATCATCTGGCGGGTATTCCCGGCTTTCAAGCCTTAGAAGTTGGCAGTTTTCAGGGGATGTCAGCCTGTTGGCTGCTTGATTATATCCTGACTCATCCGACTGCGACAATTACTTGTATTGACCCATATTTTCAACCGGAATTTAATAGCAATATTGCTCAAACTAATGCAGGCGATCGCGTGATTAAAATAGTCGGATATTCTCAAAATATTCTGAATTCTCTGGCGGCTGATTACTATGACCTAATTTATATTGATGGTTGTCATTTGGCGACGGTAGCCTTCCGAGATGCTTTGCTCTCATGGCGACTTTTAAAGGTGGGAGGAATGGCGATTTTTGATGATTATAATGTTTCCGAAGAAGATGACCAAGAACAAGAAGCTAAACGGGGAATTAATCTATTTTTAGAAAAGGTGAAAGATTGGGTGGATATTATAGATGAGGGGTATCAATTATTTTTAGTGAAAACCGGAGATGGTTTCCAGCCTGGTGAATTGGAAATGTTGTTATCAGAAATTGATGGACCATTACAAGCCTATTATTAATCTCACTAAATTATTTATGGTATCTCTACCTCCGAAATTGTTAGCATTACAACTTCACCAGCAAGCTATTATGTACATTAATAATCGCGACTGGGAGTCGGCTATCCAAGCTGGTGAACAAGCCTTAAAACTCTACCCTGATTTAGCGATCGCCTGTAAAACTTTGGGGATAGCTTGGCAATGCAAAGGAGAGTTAACTGAGGCGGAAAAATGGTATAAACAAGCCTTAACAATTAAACCAAATTTTGCTGAAGTTTACTCTAATTTAGGTAGTTTATATGCGAAACAAAGCCAGTGGCAACCTGCTATTACAGCCTATAAAACTGCCCTAAAAATTAACCCTAATTTAGCCGGAGCTTATCGAAATTTGGCGAAAGTATGGACTGAGTTAGAGGATACCGATAATTTTATGAAATGTCAATATAAAGCTCTGCAATTAGAACCGGAGAAAGGGAGTGCTGATGATTATATAAAGTTAGGAAATCTGTTCCTAAAGTGCCGCCAATTTACTAAGGCGATCGCCTGTTATCGGCAAGCCATTAAATTATATCCTGATACCTCTGAAGCCTATCATAACTTAGGGGAAGTTTTGAAGGCATTAAAAAGACCGAAACAGGCAATTTTGTCTTATCAAAAAGCTCTGAAAGTTAATCCCCAGTCTACCATGACCTATCGTAGCTTAGAAAAAATCTTAATTGAGCATCACCAATGGGACGAACTCATTAAAGTTTATTATCAACATTTAACCGTAGATTATAATTGCTTTGAAACCTATCGCAATTTGGGTAAAATTTTACTGCAAAAAGGTCAAATTCAAGATGCTATGAATGCCTTTCTTAAAGCCATTGAAATTAAACCTGATTTTTCTTGGTCTTATTGGAACTTATGGAATATTTTAGCTGAATATGAACAGCTAGACCAAGCCCGGGAAATTTTAGTAGCAGCCATTGACCGTTTTTCTGATTCTGAACAAGTGAAATTGAATTTGGGGGAACTTCTCAGCCATCAAAACAAGTTCCCGGAGGCTATGGTAGCATATCGGGATGCTGCTGCTCAAAAAATGCGGCGATCGCATCCTGAAATTATGGCGAAATCTGGAGATAAATCGTCTCCTATCCCACCTAATTTTATCATTATTGGCGCTCAAAAAGGTGGCACTACATCTCTGTATCGTTATTTAGAAGAACATCCTCAAATTGTAGGTTGTATCAAAAAAGAAACTCATTTTTGGGATAAGCATTTCGACAGAGGTTTAGATTGGTACTTATCCCACTTTCCTCCCAGTCTTGTCGAGCCTAATATTATCACTGGGGAAGCCACGCCAAATTATTTGGAATCCGCCAAAGTTCCTGAGCGTATATTTGAGGTATTTCCTGATATCAAATTAATTTTCTTACTGCGTAATCCCATCACGCGAGCCATATCTCAATATCACCATTGGGTAAGATTAATGCGCGAATATAGACCCTTAGAAATAGTGATGAAATCGGAGTTAAACCTAATTACAAGTAATTTAGAATCGGAGAGGAAACTAAGTCAATATCCCGGATATCTCTGGCGAGGATTATATCTACCATTTCTGGAAAAATGGATGTCGATTTTTCCCAGGGAACAGTTTTTAATTATCCGCAGTGAAGATTTTTATCAAAATCCGTCCCAAGTTTTTAATCGGGTTTTGGATTTTTTGGGATTACCTAGCTATGAACTATCTAACTATTGTTCCTATAACTCAGGACGTTATCCCCAAATCGAACCTTCAGTTTATAGTCAACTCCGAGATTACTTTTATCCTCATAATCAAAGATTACAGGATTTTTTAAATTTAGAGTTTGATTGGGATTAAATTAATGATGGACAATGATTGACATTTGGCAATTTTTGTGCTATATATATTAGCCATCAGTGGATGTTTTCAGCATCCTAGAAGTTTGAAAAAGATTTAAATTGATAATGCCATCCTCCGAAGAAATACTAGCATTACAGCTATATCAGCAGGCTAACACATATCTAGCCCAACAGCAATTTTCTGAGGCGATCGCTTCCTGTAAAACTGCCTTAGAATATCATCCTAACTTGGCTCCAGCATACAAAATTATCGGCACTGTTGAACAGCTACAAGGGGAGTTTGATCAGGCGGAAGCATCCTATAAAAAAGCCTTAGAAATCGAGCCAAATTTTGCCGAAGTTTACGCGAATCTTGGCAGCCTTTTTGCTCAAAAAAATGATTGGCAATCTGCGATTAACTGCTATGAAAAGGCTATCGAAATTAAACCGGATTTTGGCGGTGTTTATCGCAACTTAGCCAAAGTATTTGGGCAAATTAATCAGCAGGATAAAGCCAACTACTGTTGGTTAAAAGCTATCAATATTGAACCACAAAATGTTAACCTTCCTGAATATCTGGAGGTTGCCAAAGCACTGGATAATCAGGGAAAATTTCCCCAAGCGATCGCCATTTATGCTAAGGCGATGGCAATTTATCCAAACGTGGCAGAAATTTCCTATAATTTAGGGGAAACTTTCGTCAATTGTGAACAATGGGAATCAGCGATAAACGCCTATAAACAGGCTCTGGAAATTGACCCAGATTTGTATTATGTCTATAGTCGTTTGGGGGATGTTTTCACAGAACAGAAAAATTACCAGGATGCGATCGCCGCCTATCAAGAATGCCTTAAACTGAAGCCAGACATAGATTGGATAAATTTGAAGCTGGGGGAAATCTGCCAAAAACAAGGAGATATAAAACAAGCGATCGCCGCCTATCAAAAAGGCATAACTATCCAACCAAAATTAACATGGCCTTACTTAAAACTCTTAGAACTTTTGAACCACCTCGAATCATGGCAGGAAATTTTTAGTAACTATAAAGAACTCCTAAATAACCATCCAGATAAATCGGCGATAATTCACCAAAAACTAGCCGAGGCAGCCGTAAGATTCAAGAAATGGAATCAGGCGATTAAAAATTTCCAAAAAGCCCTAGAAATCGACCCAGAATGCTTTGATGCTTGTCTGCAATTAGCCCAGATATTTCTGCGCCAAGGAAAACCAATTAAGGCTATAGAAGCCTATATCAAAGCCGTAAATATTCGGCCTCATTTTTATTGGTCATATTGGAATCTGTGGAATTTATTATCCGAACACAATCAACTTGATATCGTCATTGAAATCTATCGCCAGAAACTCCAAGACTTTGCTGATTTTCATGTAGTTTCTATGAACCTGGGAGAGGCTTTAAGTCGTCAAGGAAATATCCAAGAAGCCATCACCCATTATCGAAATGCCAGCCACAAAAAACTGTTAAAAAATCGCCCAGAAATTGCTAGTCAATATTGGGACAATAACCATCCCATGCACCCGAATTTTTTAATTATTGGCACTCAAAAAGGCGGGACTACTTCCCTGTACAACTATTTAAGTAAACATCCGCAAGTATTACCCTGCATCAAAAAAGAAGTTTACTTTTGGGCTATGCTGTTTTATCGAGGTTTAGACTGGTATCTTTCCCATTTTCCCCACCTAGCGACCTCAGCAGAATTTATCACGGGAGAAGCCACCCCTCACTATTTAGAGATCCCAGAAGTTCCCCGCCGCGTCTGGGAAGTATTTCCGCGCATGAAACTGATTGTGTTATTGAGAAATCCGATAATCAGGAGTTTTTCACATTATTATCATTGGCAGAGATTAATGTGGGAAAAGAGGTCTTGGAAAGAGGCTTTTACCACGGAATTAGAAATCATGTCTAACCTAGATCATATCGAATTTAATTCTCCCGGCTTACAAGGTGAAAAGAAATACCTAGCCAGAGGCATATATATCAATTTTCTGGAAAATTGGATGTCAGTATTTCCCCGGGAGCAGTTTTTGATTATTCGTAGCGAAGACTTTTACGAACATCCCCAAGCCATTTTCAATCAGGTCTTAGAATTTTTGGAACTCTCCCCCCACCAACTCCATAAATATCACCCCTTCAACGCTGGAGAATATGAAGTCGATCGCCAAGATCCAGTTTTCCAGCAACTCCGGGAATTCTTCCGACCCCATAATCAGAAACTAGAGGAATTTTTAGGACGACAATTAAATTGGCATTGATAACCGTCCGAAAGCGCTATCCTTGAGGATAATATCAGCCCTATCCCAATTTCCTAAGCATAATGCGGTTGCAGCGCCAGTTTAATGGAAAAATCATCACCCTCGACACCAGAAACCCCATTGGGAGTGGTGGTGAGGGTCGCATCTACGTTGTTGCCAACGACCCCACCCTAGTAGCCAAAATCTACCATAACCCGACGGACGAAGACGCAGACAAACTAACCCTAATGTACAACGCCCCCCCTGCCAATTTAGACGTAATGCCGGGGATGACCTTAATAGCTTGGCCGATCGACCTGTTGCGGACTGTCGATAACCGCCCCCACATTGTTGGGTATCTAATGCCGCGAGTCACGGCGGCTGCACCCATCCACACATTTTACACCCCCAAAACCCGCCGGGAACAGAAACCCCTATTTAACTATCTCTACCTACACCGTACTGCGCGCAACCTAGCTGCCGCTTTTAACGATATTCACAGCGGAGGCTATGTAGTAGGAGATGTCAACGAATCCAATATTTTAGTCAGCGATACCGCCATTGTCACCCTAGTAGATACAGACTCCTTCCAAGTGCGCGACCCCTATACTGACCTGACGTTTCGCTGTCCGGTAGGAAAAGCGGAATTTACGCCGCCAGAATTGCAAAATCAGACTTTCCGAGATATCGATCGCACAGCAGAACACGATCGCTTTGGTTTAGCAGTGCTGATATTTCAACTACTAATGGAAGGAACACACCCCTTTTCTGGGGTATATCAAGGCAGTGGCGACCCCCCAGCCATAGAAGCGCGGATCAAAGCCGGTCATTTCGTCTATGGGAAAAAACCAGTCCCCTACCAACCGATGCCCTTAGCCCCCTCCTTCAAAACCCTTCACCCCAGCCTACAGGAACTATTTATCCGCTGTTTTGAAGACGGCCACAACTACCCCGAAAAACGCCCCCCAGCCATAGCTTGGACACAGGCGCTCAAGCAAGCAGAATCCGACCTAACCACCTGTACTAAGAATCGACAACACCGATACAGTAACCATCTCAAATCCTGTCCTTGGTGCGATCGCACCCGCCAACTAGGAGGACGCGATCCCTTTCCGTCCCGAGAGGCTGTGCGTTCCGGTCAACACCTAGAACCACTAAAAATCAAAAAGCGCCATCGTCTCACCCTCAACCCTAGAGTTACCCGTCCCCAACAACCATCGCGAGTCATCACCCCCACCACCAAAAGCCCCAGACGGGTCCTCAAACGTCCCCAACCTCCCGCCATTATCAGATCACCGCGCACATGGTTAGCAATTTGGCATATTACCGAAGGCGCAATAGTTGGGGGTGTTTGGGGAGTTACCTGTTTATCAGCGATCGTCGCCATAATTTTCGCCCTCTTTGGACCCACCAGCGGCATACTCGGAGCCATGATCGTCGGTAGCATTTGGGGCTGTTTTTTCGGTGCCACCGCCGGGTTATTCATACCCGAACCCATTACCGGACCTAGCAAAATCCCCGTCATCATTGGTGGTCTATGTGGAACCTTCATCGCCGCCGCCATAGCTGGAGTCGTTTTCGGCGCTTTAGAACAAGATGCCCTCATTGGTCAGGCGATTATGTGGGGCGCGTTTATGGGTATGGTGTGGGGTACCATCTGGAACCTCTTTAAACCCCCTCTATCGGTTCCCAAGGGCCGTGTACACGGTAAAAATGGCATGATTCTAGGTGCTATATGGGGAGCCTTTTTGGGTACAGCCATCGGTAGTCTTTTAGGAGCGATCGCCGTCCTCGCCATGGAATTAGACCAGCCTGGTAACTCCACCCCAGAGATCATCTCTCGCATTTGTGTCACAGCCATTGTCGCCGCCGGATTGGGTGCGTTGGGGGGGATTCTATCTGGTGCTACCTTTGGCACCATTGGCGGCGCACCACCCCTCCCCACTGCTATACGACTAGCCGGACGACGGGGAGCGTGGGTGGGTATGGTTTGGGGTAATTTCCTGGGAGTTATTACCGGCGCTTTTTTAGGAGCGATCGCATCTACCCTATTTCCTCAATTGCTGCAAACCAGCCCCCCAGACAACAGCATCCCCCTATTGTTAGGAGCCATTATCGTTTCCGCAGGGATTGGTTCAGCCTGGGGCATATTTTCCGGCATGATTTGGGGAGGACTCGGTAAATTTTGATCTGCGATTTTCCCCGGGAAGGATGCCAACGGTTATAACTCCATGATAAAGTCATCCGAAAAGACCATCACCCTTATACAAACATATCTGAATGCACATTGCTTGGCTTGGAAAAAAATCACCATTTTGCGGTAACGTTACCTACTCTCGGGAAGTAACCAATATGCTGCTTGACCGGGGATATCAGGTTAGCTTTATCCATTTTGCCCAAGAAACCACCCACCCCGAACGTCGAGAACAGTGGCCCCCAGAAAATGGACACTGGAAAATTACAGCCCAAGATTTCCAGTTTAGTAGCGATTCTCTCGGTGACACTCAGAGAACCAAAGAAGTGCCACTTCCCTGTCTCTATAAGTCTCAGATCTACACCATCCCTACCCTCAAATCTAGTAAGGTACTGATGCGGTCTCTGCAAGCATTAAAGCCTGATCTGGTTCATGCCTCCTTAACCCTGTCTCCCCTTGATTTCCTCCTCCCAGAAATTTGCGAAGAATTAAACTTACCCTTAGTAGCCACCTTTCACCCCCCTTTCGATCGCAAACTCCGCAACCTGACTTCTGGGACTCAGCATCTGATGTACCAGATTTATGCTCCCTTCCTGGCTAATTATCACCGGGTAATTGTCTTTTCTCAAATTCAGAAAGATTTACTGGTTAAACTCGGAGTCGCTGAACACAAAGTAGCCATTATTCCTAATGGCGTGGATGTCCAAAAATATTCTCCCGGAACCTCTCGCCTCAAATCTCAACTTCAAAGCGATCGGATTTTCGTCTATCAAGGACGCATCGCCACCGAAAAAAATGTCGAAGCCATGTTAAAAGGCTGGAAAAAAGCCCGCATGGGTGAAAACTGCCGCCTATTATTAGTAGGAGATGGACCCTTAGCCCCTTATCTGCAAGGCTTGTATGGCTTAGAAGACGGCATAATTTGGGCAGGTTTTATCGGCGATGAAGATAAGCGCATCGAAATTTTACGCGGCTCCGATGTGTTTATTTTACCCTCCTTAGTCGAAGGACTATCCTTATCTCTACTGGAAGCTATGGCCTGTGGTGTCGCCTGCATAGCCACCGATGCTGGTGCTGATGGTGAAGTCTTAGAAAATGGCGCGGGTGTCGTCTTAAAAACCCAAGGCGTTAGCAGTCAACTACAAACCTTATTACCTGTGTTTAGAGACCACCCTGAAATGGCAACTGTTTTAGGTAAAAAAGCCCGAAATAGAGTCCTAGAAAAATATACTTTAGATGAGAATATCACCCATATAGAAAGGTTATATATTGACGTAGTACAAGATGCTAAAATAGCGGTTAAACTGCATTTAAATTAGTCAAAAGTTATCTATATAATTAACCGCTAATTAACTGTTAATAACTAAGAGGTTCAATGTCTATCCATACTCCAGTTTTAGGGATATCTGGAAAAAACTCTACCCTCAGTTTAGGTAAACAACTCAAGCGGTCATCCATCAAAACCCCCGCCCCTTGCAACGTCAAAGCATCTAAACAAGCACCAGCCAAATTATCAATATCAGAATTGGTCCGATGATTACCAAACAAACGGATAGTCACCGCCGCCCGTCTGAGGGGAAATTTATTTGTTAAATTCCGTTCTGATATCTGGCGATACAATTCAACTTCCGCCCGGTTCCGCCACTCCCGATATCGAGGAGGTAAATAAGTCCCATTACTGGTAACCCGGGGACGCGCCTTCGGAACTACAGCACCCTCAATTACAAAGCTAATCAATTCCGTCTTGGGCGGTATTTCCTCCTCTGGGGGAACCGGGGTAAATTCTACATCAATAGGGGTATCATAGTCCTTGACCTCCTCTATGGGGGGTTCTACTTCCTCTATGGGGGGTTCTACTTCCTTCTGGGCTTCTGATTCCAAAGGTTTGGGTTGTGGTGCATATTCCCCAATACAAGCCGCCTCGATGCCTATTTCCACCCCCAGAAATCCTGGCCAAGTGCGAGCAATCTGCATATAAGTGTCAGCACTTTGGGCAGAAATATCAATCGACTCTAGCCAACCTTCCCAGTCAGTCGAGGTCAATTTGGTTTGTGCTTGTAGCAATAAAACTCCCGCATGGTAAGCCGGAACTAACGCCGTCTGGGGACTTCCTAGACACCGCTGATGTTCGTAGCTAATGGCACGCGCCAGATTTTCTAATTCAGAAATTTTCGGTTTCAGTTCAGTTAACACAATAATCTCAAGTCCACCTCATTAGTTATCAATTTTCCTCTACTAGGGGGTTCTCAGTACCCCATCCCCAGGTCAGTATCAGTAGTTTAACGGATTCACGCTACAGCTACCACGCCGAGCATTTCCTACCCCATATAAATAACAGGCTGTTTGGGAACTGTTAGTTCTAATCTAGCCTCCTGCATCTTACTTCAGTAGGAGAATTGGGGGTCATAAGGTCAGTGTCAATTGACAGAAGAGGAAAACTCACCGCCATGATTACCATTTTGGTCTAATAAATGATGATAGCCTTGATGCCACAAAGTTTGCTGAGGAATGCCAATTTTAATCCCTTCACGGTCGAAGGCTTCTTTGACCCGACACCGAAACTCTCGACCGACTTCCCACTGTTTCACAGGTTGAGTAGTAATCCAAATGCGGACCAATATTCCCCGATGACTCACGGCATCAACCCCCAAAACTTGGGGTAATTCTAAAATCAAATTCCGCCAATGGGGTTCCTGTAGCATTTCTTCTCCGACTTGTTTCATAACCTCCATGGCTTTGCGGATATCGGAATCATAGGCTACCTCAATAGTAAAATTAACTCGCGACCAATTTTTGGTCATATTTTCTACAATGGAAATACTGCCATTAGGAATGGTGATTAAATTGCCATCAAGATTGCGAATTTGGGTGATATAAAGATTTATATACTCGACCAAACCACTTTTATCTTCTACGGCAATTACATCACCGACGGCATATTGGTCACTCCACAAAATTAAACAGCCATTTAAGACATCTTTAATGGTACTCTGAAAGATGTAAGTTAAGGCAAAACCAATGACACCGACCCCGGTTAATATTTCATTCATCTGAATATTAAAAACTGAACTGAGAATGGTATTAAGGGTCAACAAAATGCCAACAAAGTAACTGGTAAATGATGCCAAACCTTTCAGGGCTGCCATATATGTGATTTGTCGTGACAGAAATCTTTGCTGCGAATTGGGATATTTAAACAGAGATTGGTTAACCCATTCTTGCAAGGAATATTCAATAGACAAATGGCTGATTTTAATGGAGGCAATGACAATGAGATAATAAACCAATAAAGAGAGGGGAACTCCCCCTAGGGCTACACCTATGGCGCGGGTGGCTGGATAGTAATATAAAAGATAGGCTAATCCCCCTAACCAAATAAAAATTTGTCCCCACTGAGTTACCTGCCGGAGGAATTGAATAACTTGCTTTTTTTGATTAGGAGAAAGATTGGGTAAACGACTCCAAATCTGATTAAATCCAAATTTAAACCGGGATTTAGGTATGATTTTAGGGTCAGAGTTGGGGTCAGCTTCAATAATATCTGTGGCGGTTTGAGATAAATTTTGGATGCGTTGATTTTCTCGGTCAATGATTTTCTGGACTTGCCATAATATCCAGCTACTCAGGATGATTATCCCCAAAAATAGGAGGGTAAAGGGAAGTTTGCGATTCCAGAAATACTGTTGAAAGGCGCGGCGTTCTGAGATGGAACGGTACAATTCTTGATAGATGGTATCTCGCCACTGTTTAGCGATCGCTTTTTTAGATTGTCCTTGATGAAGGGAGTCAAAATCAGTAATTGTGATGATCACCTGATCCTGTATTTGCGGTTGTTCAGGAGCATACACGACAGTTTCATCATTGCGGATACCCACTTCAATTCGGAGGGTGTCGGGATTTTCTACCGCCGCCACAATGGACATCAAAATTTTTTCAATGCGTTGAACTCTCTGCTGAACGTCAAAATCTTGAGGATGATCTGGGGAGATAGTCGGTTGAGAAGTGACTTCAAGGATGCTGCGATTATCGAGTCTAACCGGGGCACAAAATAAGTTAGCACAGGCTCTAGCTCGAATCCGAGGGTTACTGACTCTCGTGATATCCTGAAATGTGGGAAGGGGTGGCAATTGTGCGATCGCTGCAGTTCCCCAAGGGGCGAACATCCCCACGGCTAATAAACCGATCGCAAAACATTTAATTACTCGATGAAACCTATAAAATTTGCCTTTCATCATATAGCCGATAGCACCTCAAGAGAGTCAGGACAAGACAAAACTCTGATATTATAGCGCTTGCTAATTTTATGTTAAGCCCCTAAGCTGACAACAGGCTGAAAGGAATATCTCAAAAGGCATAGCTGATTAGTGGTCCTGGGGGTGGGCTGGCTGGTGATCTGGGGGTCTCCCAAATGCACCCATGATACATCCCCAGATTGATCGGTGTTGACAGACCGGGAATCTAGTAATCTTAGGCACGGTGGTATGTCAAAATGAAATATTGGTCGAGGAGCTGTGATTTTGCGATCGTCGGGTGTTCAAACTTCCCGATTAAGCCAAAACCTGCTAAACCCTAGCCAGTAGAGAATTTTAGACACTAGCCTTAAAAATCAACAGAGTTCTGACAATCCCAATGATTGAACGCTATACCTTACCCGAAATGGGTTCGCTGTGGACAGACAACTATAAGCTAAAAACGTGGCTACAGGTGGAAATTGCCGCCTGTGAAGCCCAAGCCGAACTCGGCTATATTCCAGAGTCAGCCGTGGAGGAAATTCAAGCCAAAGCCAATTTTGACCTAGCGCGCGTCCTAGAAATTGAAGCCCAAGTGCGCCATGATGTGATTGCCTTTCTTACCAATGTTAACGAATATGTTGGGGATGCTGGACGCTACATTCACCTAGGGTTAACCAGTTCCGACGTTTTAGACACAGCCCTAGCTTTGCAACTGGTAGCTAGTACGGATTTACTTCTCGAACAGGTAGAGACCCTAGCCCAAGCCATTCGCTATCAGGCGCAACAGCATCGAAATACCGTGATGATTGGTCGATCGCATGGTATTCACGCCGAACCCATCACCTTTGGCTTTAAACTAGCCGGATGGTTAGCCGAAGTCTGTCGCAACCGGGAACGTCTGGTACGTCTGCGACAACAAATCGCTGTAGGTAAGATTTCCGGGGCGGTGGGAACCTATGCTAATGTTGATCCGAGGGTAGAGGCGATCGCCTGTCAAAAACTGGGACTGCAACCCGACACCGCCTCAACTCAGGTAATTTCCCGAGATATTCATGCTGAATATGTGCAAACCCTCGCCTTGCTGGCTGCTTCCATTGAGAGATTTGCCGTAGAAATCCGCAATCTGCAACGTACAGACGTTTTAGAAGTAGAGGAATTTTTCGCACGGGGTCAAAAAGGCTCATCTGCTATGCCTCACAAACGCAACCCTATCCGTAGCGAACGCCTCACCGGACTAGCCCGCATTGTGCGTGGTCATGCGATCGCCGCCTTAGAAAATGTAGCCCTATGGCATGAACGGGATATTTCCCATAGTTCTGTCGAACGCATGATTTTACCCGATGCTTCCATTATTACCCATTTCATGTTAGTAGAAATCACAGATTTGGTGAAAAATCTTCTGGTTTATCCTGACAACATGAAGCGGAATATGAACCTCTATGGTGGCGTAGTCTTCAGCCAGCGCGTCTTACTTACCCTAGTGGAAAAAGGCATGAGTCGGGAGGACGCTTATCGCATTGTTCAATCCTGCGCTCATCAGGCTTGGAATACTCCCGACGGGGATTTTCATCAATTAATTACCCAAGACTCTGCTATCCAGTCTTACCTATCCCCAGATGAAATTGAATCCTGTTTTCAGGCTGAACATCACCTTAAACATTTAGATGACATCTATCAAAGATTAAGCATCTAAATCCTCTGGCTCAGGGAATTTACTCTCAGTATCAATAGTCAATACTTAGTTAATAATTCCCTGCCGATGAAATTTATCTAAATTGAACTGCCAAAAATCTTGACAATAAAGAGGTAATATGCTAAGAAAAACTGCGTTAGTTATCATTACATTTGTTCTGGTATTTTGGTCATGTAACTTGTGGGCAGAACCAGCTTACAGCCTGCCTTTAATCGCTCAAACACCTCCCCCTAACCTCATTACAGATTATAGCCAAGTTTCAGCAGCTAATCGACTGGTAGATATTCAATCTGTCAATCGCAATATTCGCTTAGATATTCGCTATGCAACCCCCAATAATTTTGTCAACCGAACCCTTTACCCTGTGTCTCGATGCCTACTCCGTCGTCCCTTCGCCCAGAGACTTTCCGATGTACAAAAAGACCTAGAAACCATGGGATTAGGGTTAATGGTTTATGATTGTTATCGCCCTTGGTCTGTGACTTGGCAAATGTGGCAAATTCTCCCAGATTCCCGTTATGTAGGTAATCCGGCGCGGGGTTCCCGTCACAATCGCGGCGCGGCGGTTGATTTGACTCTAGTAGATTTGAGAACTGGTCAACCTCTGGAAATGCCTACAGATTACGATGATTTTACCGAGAAAGCCTGGAGAGATTACACAGGCAATGAACCCCAAGTCCGTCGCAATAGCAACTTATTAGAGTTGAAAATGAAACAATATGGCTTTGAACCCTTAATGACTGAATGGTGGCATTTTGATGCTCAAGGCTGGGAAAGGTATGGTTTACTTAATGTCAGTCTTGACCGAGTACCTTAAAAGTAAAAATACCCCTGATAGTTCAGGGGTATTTTGTCCATTACCGGGAAGTGAGACTATCAGGAATGTGGAGTTTATATAGTTTTAATAGACCCAAAACAATTAAGATTTGTAGGCTCCAGTGTGCAAAGGCGAAACCCCATATAAAACAAACAATTCCGGTTAATCCTGCCAAAACAAAGGGAATATCTTCGGATGTTTGCATATACACCAAAAGAGAGCCAAATGTTAATATAAGTAGTGCTAGATACACTGATGGCATAATTTCTACCTCCAGGGGGATGCAGGGTTTGGGCTACAACATCAAGCCTAATGGGAAAATATGAAGATCCCGTGAATAACGCCAAACTCTTTACAGAGCTTTACCTGGCTGCGATGGTAGAGTTCCCTAGCATCGGGTCAGCGACCGGACTATTTCTATTCTACATTCAAACTTTCAACAGTAAAAAGCCCCGCTTGACCAACAAATCAGCGGGGCTTTTTCCCAATAACACATCTATAGCACAAGACAGGAAAGTTAGGACGTATAATGGAGAGGACGAGATGACTAAGAAGACCCAAAATGCCAGCCCCCTATAGTTACGACCTCAGACAAAAAGTTATTGATGCAATTGAACTAGACGGTATGCCCAAAACAGAAGCCAGTCAAGTTTTCCATGTCAGCCGGAACACCATTAATCTCTGGCTGCAAAGAAAAGCACAGACCGGAGACTTCCTCCCTAAACCTAATCACCCACCTGGCAATAACCACAAAATTACCGACTGGCAGAAATTCAAGGCTTTTGCCCAAGAGCATGGCGATCAAACCTCCGCTCCAATGGCTGAACTTTGGGATGACGACATCTCTCCTCGCACCATATCCAGAGCCTTGAAGAAAATTGGCTTCACCAGAAAAAAAACTTACGGCTACCAAGAACGTTGGAAGCAACAGCGAGAGGAGTTTATTGCTCAGATTGAACAGATGGAGCCACAAGAAGTGGTCTACCTCGATGAAGCCGGCATGAATAGTCAGGACTCGGATTACCCTTATGGTTACTGCGAGGAAGGAAAACGCTTCCATGCCCTCAAATCAGGGAAGAGGCAGGGCAGGGTGAGCTATATGGCCGCATGGTGTGATCAACAACTCTTAGCTCCCTTTACCTTTGAGGGTTGTTGTAATCGGACAGTGTTTGAGTTGTGGTTGGAGTTGATCTTAATTCCAACATTGAAGCCAGGTCAGACTCTAGTATTGGACAATGCAACGTTTCATAAAGGGGGGCGGATTGCTGAACTGGTGGAGGCAGCTCAATGCCGTTTACTCTATCTTCCGCCTTGTTCGCCAGAGCTCAACAAGATAGAGAAATGTTGGTCGTGGTTGAAAGCCCGCATTCGCCATTGTATTGAGCAGTTTGATTCTCTCCATGATGCCATGGATTCTGTTCTCAATGCTGCGTCCTAACCGTATTGACTAGTGCTATATCTGATGGGTTAACTCATCTGTCCATTAGGGACTCGATACCTGCTCATGATTGGGTTAACCCGGCTTTTCCCTGTCTCCGCTAGCCGAAAAAAAAATTTCGCTCAGGTTATTGCTTTTTATTTGATGTCTGTGCTACGATTACTAATCGTATGGCGGGCGTAGCCAAGTGGTTAAGGCAGAGGATTGTGGTTCCTCCACTCGTGGGTTCGAATCCCATCGTTCGCCCTGAAGTCTATCACCTTATCCTAGCTGCAATAGCGGGATTTACTTAACCCGATAGTCGTACCGTTACACTTAATATGCACTCCATTCAGTCTTAGCACACGGGACGATTAGTGCATATCCCTTAGCAACAAAACTTAATTATTGACGGGTTAATCAATAAGCACAACTTAATCAATCTGTCAAATATCCATTCCTCCCCCCAGCAATTCTCATTTTAGAAAAAAGCGACTCAAGGACGGAAAATGGGGTAGTGTAAGGACATCCAAGAGCCAATATGGTCAGAGCCGTTGGAAAAACATAAGTTGTTTGACACAATCGTCAGTTCTTTTCGCCAGCGTTTGTCCTCGTTACCGGACAAGCGTACTGGTAAGAATAGCCACTATGGGATGGAAGACGCAGCTCTAAGCGCGTTTAGTGTGTTCTTCACTCAAACCCCATCATTCCTTGCCTATCAACGCACCATGGAAGGCAACAAAGGCAAGAGCAATGCTCAAAGCTGGTTTGGGATTCATCAAATTCCCTCGGACAACCACATCCGGGATTTGTTGGACTCAGTGTCACCAGACCACATCTTTCCGGTCTTTGAGGATATCTTACAAGTATTGGAAGTCCAGGGGCAGTTAGAAGGCTTCCGTTCACTTGGGGGCAGTCTATTAGTAGCGTTGGATGGCACTGAATACTTCAGTTCCTACAAAATTCACTGCCCCCAATGCTCGAAGCGCACCCTGAAGTCAGGAGAAACCCATTACTTCCATAGCGTTGTCACCCCAGTCATCGTCTGTCCGGGAAAGACTGGTGTGATTCCCTTGGTTCCTGAATTGATCGTGCCCCAAGATGGTCATGACAAGCAAGACTGTGAAAATGCTGCCGCGAAACGCTGGCTATCAAGTCAAGGGCAACGCTAATGGGCTGTGAAGGTCACGGTTTTAGGAGATGATCTCTATTGCCATCAACCGTTGTGCCAGCAGTTTCTGGAGCAGCAACTTAACTTCATCGTGGTCTGTCGCCCCGAGTCTCATACTATAGCATTAGTCAAGGTGGTTAGGACGCAGCTTTGAGAACGGAATCCATGGCATCATGGAGAGAATCAAACTGCTCAATGCAGTGGCGAATACGGGCTTTCAGCCACGACCAACATTTCTCTATCTTGTTGAGGTCTGGCGAATAAGGTGGTAGATAGAGTAAACGGCATTGAGCTGCCTCCACCAGTTCAGCAATCCGCCCCCCTTTATGAAACGTTGCATTGTCCAATACTAGAGTCTGACCTGGCTTCAATGTTGGAATTAAGATGAACTCCAACCACAACTCAAACACTGTCCGATTACAACAACCCTCAAAGCTAAAGGGAGCTAAGAGTTGTTGATGACACCATGCGGCTATCATACTTACCCTGCCCTGCCTCTTCCCTGATTTGAGTGCATGGAAGCGTTTTCCTTCCTCGCAGTAACCATAAGGGTAATCCGAGTCCTGACTATTCATGCCGGCTTCATCGAGGTAGACCACTTCTTGTGGCTCCATATGTTCAATCTGAGCCATAAACTCCTCTCGCTGTTGCTTCCAACGTTCTTGGTAGCCGTAAGTTTTTTTTTCTGGTGAAGCCAATTTTCTTCAAGGCTCTGGATATGGTGCGAGGAGAGATGTCGTCATCCCAAAGTTCAGCCATTTGAGCGGAGGTTTTGTGGCCATGCTCTTGGGCAAAAGCCTTGAATTTCTGCCAGTCGGTAATTTTGTGGTTATTGCCAGGTCGGTGATTAGGTTTAGGGAGGAAGTCTCCGGTCTGTGCTTTTCTTTGCAGCCAGAGATTAATGGTGTTCCGGCTGACATGGAAAACTTCACTGGCTTCTGTTTTGGGCATACCGTCTAGTTCAATGGCATCAATAACTTTTTGTCTGAGGTCGTAACTATAGGGGGCTGGCATTTTTGGTCTTCTTAGTCATCTCGTCCTCTCCATTATACGTCCTAAGTATTCTGTCTTGTGCTATATTTGCTGTCATTGACCGCAACACTGTGACCAAATGAACGTGCTCTGATTTCCTGCGGTATCCCATTCATCTCACCTAATTGGTTGGCTAGATGTCGGAAAGCTAATGCTTGAGTAAAGCCCCAATCGTGACGTTTAAGCCATAACCTGTGGTTATTATTAAAACCATTAGGGTCTTTAGATGTTGTAATAGGCAAACAAACGTTATGAATCCCAAGACGGTCAATCAAAGCCTTGTCTTTTGACATTGGGATAGCCAACCGTTGACCTGTTTTGGTGCTACTACCAAAGTAAGTAAACTCACCAATAACCAACACTAACTCAAGGTTGTTAGGGTCAGATATGACCGGGAAAGTGATACCGTCAATCTTGACTACCTTGTTTAGGTTTTGTACTGCCGCGACCTCTGATGGTCTCAACCCGTATAAAGCACACATTGCCGACACCCAACACCAGCCATCACGTACTTGATTTTCTGTGACAGAACGATAATCAGTGTTGCGTTCCTTATTTAGCAAACCTAGCAAGGTATCTAAATCTATACTTTGGGACTTAGTAAACACTGTCTGGGCGGGGTCAATCTTTTCTCATTTCTCTAGTGCTTTTTTGCAGCCAGCACGTTCTGCTACTTGTCTTAATCGATAGTAACGATTTTTGAAGTCTTTGTGACCTACCGGACTATTACCGTCCTGTAATGGGCTATACAGTGCTTCTTTGATACCATCCCAGCTCACATAAACATCCCAGTCTGTGACTTTGTTAAACACAGTAAGAAAACAGCGTTTAAATGAACTTTGGTCACTTGATATATCGCGAGAGCGCTTCCGTTTAGTGTTCTTGTGTACCCCATTAAAGTAATCATCTTCCATCTCTTTAAACACTTGGCGATAGGTGATTAAGTCGTTTTCCAAAGGGGTTTTGTTTTCATCAAGGATAGTAGCCTTGTACCAGTCCAGCCATTCAGACACCGACTGAAATTGTCCGTCAAGGGATTTATGAACTAACCAGGCCTTATCAACGGCCTTACGGATACCCTCAGAAGTGAACTGACAATTACATCCTCGCTGCTTACGCCCTCCCGTCTCCGGGTCAGTAGTGATGTCTAGCTGAATTGTCCCCCGGTTACGCTTAATCCTGACACCTTTGGGACATTGTTTGCGGGATAGGTTGAAAAACTCAAGAATATCCTCAAAGCCTTGATATGTACCACTATGTGTACTGTTTGTACTTGCACTCATTTTGCACTAACTCCTAAATGTGCGATCGCTTTTGAGTGCATTAGAATGGCGGTAGAATAGGGGTTATAGCTATCCTGATGACTTCGAATCCCATCGTTCGCCCTGGGGCTGAATTCCCCCTGGTTTTTTGTGTGACTACTACTCACGGGACGACCTATGGTGGAGTCCTTCGTTGGAAGTCTCCAGACTCCCCATCCCTGATTTTAGATGGCGATCGCTTCTAACGAACAAGCCTTCTCCAGGTAATCATACCAGGCTTCCATACCTTCCCCAGTACGAGCAGATACCTCCAAAATCTCAGCTTGTGGTGCAATGCGGCGGATATTGTTAATCGCAGTTTCGCGATCGAACCCTACCGCTTCCGCAATGTCGATTTTATTGATGATGGCTATATTGGCAGTTTTGAACAGAGTCGGATATTTTAGGGGTTTATCTTCTCCTTCCGTCACCGACAACACAGCTACCCGCAAATTTTCCCCCAGGTCGTAGGCGGCGGGACAAACTAGGTTCCCCACATTTTCGATAAATAATAATTGCAGATTATCCAGGTTGATTTTACTTAAAGCCTGGGAGATCATTTCCGCTTCCAGGTGACAGACGCTTCCCGTCGTAATTTGCACTACCTGCATTCCGGTTCGTCGCAACCTTTGAGCATCATTATCAGTTTCCAGGTCTCCCACAATTACCGCACTATTGAGACGGGAACCCATATCTGATAAAGTGCGTTCCAGTAATGCTGTTTTTCCTGAACCGGGAGAAGACAGCACATTGATCGCAAACAGTTTTTTCGCTAAAAAGAAGCCTCGATTTCTTTCCGCGAGTCGGTCATTTTTGGAAAGGATGGCTGTGTGAACATCCACTGTTTGATGTTCGCTGTGCTGATGATCATGGTTATGATCATGGTGGTGGTGATGATCGTGACCATGGTGGTGATGGTGATCATGATCGTGATCGTGACCATGGTGGTGATGGTGATCATGATCGTGATCGTGACCATGATCGTGATCGTGATCTGTTGCGTGACTGTGAATGTGGATGTTTCCCGGTGTAACGGCGCAACCGCAATTGGTACACATAACTACGAAACCTCTAAGGATGTCAGTTCTAATTCTCTTCCTTGGCGAATGTCAAGACTGGGTTCGCCACACTGGGGACATTCATAAAACCAGGTTTTGGGTTCAAATTCCTGATTACAGTGGTGACAGTAACAGCGAACCGGGAGATAGTCGATCTCGAATTTGGCTTTGGCGGCGATCGTTCCAGCAACCACGACATCAAAAGCAAATTCTAGGGCTTCTACGGCTACTCCAGAATCAGCGCCTACTGTCATTTTAATACGGTGAATCTGATTAGCGCCCTGTTCTTTAGCTTTTTGTAAGGCGATCGCTAAAGTTTGTTCCATAATACCAACTTCGTGCATCGCCGTTTACTCCGATGTAGATGAGACTTGTTTTTAGGAAACCAGAAACCCGATTTTTGTCAAAACCGGGTTTCCCTAAGATGTGATCGCGTAGGGTCTCCCAACCAGAATCGCTATGGTAACTACAGTAAACCGTCAGCCTTAGCCATAGATAGCATTAGGTCAATTACGCGACAGGAATAACCCCATTCGTTATCGTACCAAGATACTATTTTAAAGAAATTAGAGTTCAGTTCGATTCCCGCTCCCGCATCAAAAATGCTAGAATGACCGTCCGTAATAAAGTCCGAAGAAACTACATCTTCATCTGTGTATCCTAAAATGCCTTTCATCGCACCTTCGGAAGCCGATTTCATCGCTGCACAAATCTCGTCATAGGTCGTGGCTTTTTCTGTGCGGAAAGTTAGGTCTACCGCTGAGACGTTAGGAGTGGGAACCCGGAAAGCCATACCAGTTAAACGGCCTTTTAGTTCTGGTAATACTAGGGTAACAGCTTTAGCCGCTCCGGTGGAAGCCGGGATGATGTTTTGAGTCGCACCACGTCCACCACGCCAGTCTTTGCGACTAGGACCGTCTACCGTTGGTTGAGTCGCCGTCAAAGAGTGAACTGTGGTCATTAGACCTTCTGCTAACCCAAAGTTGTCTTGAATAACTTTAGAAATCGGCGCTAAACAGTTGGTGGTACAACTAGCATTGGAAACAATGGGGTGAGAAGCTGGATCGAAGTCTTGATGGTTAACCCCAACCACTAAGGTTTTGACTTTTTCTGGGTCTTTGGTGGGTGCGGAAATAACTACCCGTTTAGCACCTGCTTCGATGTGCTTATAAGCGCCATCATAGTTGGTAAATAAGCCAGTAGATTCTACTACATAATCTACTCCTAGTTCCTTCCATGGTAGTTGGGTGGGATCTTTGATAGATGTACAGCGAATGGTTTGTCCATTAACCACAATGGCTTCATCTTGGGATTCTACTTGACCGTCAAAACGTTTGTGGGTAGAGTCGTATTTTAACAGGTATGCTAAGGCATCAGCCGGGACTAGATCATTAATGCCGACAAACTGAATGTCAGGGTGTTTGCTACCATAGCGCATGACTAAGCGTCCGATGCGACCAAATCCGTTAATACCTACTTTAATTGTCATGATTCAGATAATCCTCCGTTGGGATAACACCACTGTTTAAATACTGTCAAAAACTTGGTTTTAACAGCAAAATTTTGGGGCTAGAAATAATTTTCTAGCCGAGAAAATAGCAAGGGACAGAGTTCAACTGCTGGTATTCTACCACAGAGAGCAGATTGGTAATGCAGCTTAAACAATTATTAATTGTTAAACAAGTATGCGATCGCCCTAGGGGGAGATTACCATAGCCACCTTACCACAGCTATATGCTTTTCTCAAATTTCGGGGCATCCCAAGAATCTTAAATTAATATTAAATTAGTGGTCTGATGTCAGGATTTCCTCAAATTTGCCGATATCATTTATGCACAATTATGGGATTTTGTCAACTCCTAGATAAGTGGCGATCGGCTGATATGATCTAGTTGTAAAATTTGAGTAACGGGGTTTAAACCCAGGTTAAGAAAAACTAAAAAAAACCAAAATTATACATCCTTTGGTGTGATTGGCTGTAGGATTTGAAGTGTGACGGTAACAACGGCTCAATGGGCTCGAAGAACTAAAGCCCAGACTAACCAAGATAGCCCAGTTTAACGGGAAGATTGCCCATATCCCTAAAGACAGGTTGCATAAGTTGACGACCAATTTGGCCAAAAACCAAAACTAGATTGGGATGGAAAACCTGGAACTGTCCGGGAGAAGGCGATCGGCAAGAATTGAAGTTCCTAACTTTTGGAGGCTTACATATTATGACTAAACGTAAGCGTATCGGGATTTTGACCAGTGGAGGAGACTGTCCCGGTCTGAATGCAGTAATTCGCGCGGTCGTGAATTATGCTACTTGTGAATATAATTGGGAAGTACGGGGCATTCCCTATGCCACCCAGGGCCTAATTGAGCGTAAAAGTGTTGTGTTGAACCGCTATGGATTAGAACGCCATGGGATTGACCCGTTACTGAGTATGGGTGGGACTATTCTGGGGTCCATTAATAAGGGAGATACCGAGGCTCAAGCTGATGAGGTAATTTCTGGCTACCATGACTTGGAATTGGATGCTCTGATCGCTATTGGTGGAGACGGTAGCCTTGCCATTTTGCACAAATTGGCGAAAAAGGGCAATATGAACCTGGTAGGGGTTCCCAAGACTATTGATAATGATGTCGCTTGTACGGAACTCTCGGTGGGTTTTAATTCCGCTGTGAGTACAATTTTAGATTCCCTCGATCGCCTTAGCTGTACGGCTGCGAGCCATGATCGGGTGATGGTTGTCGAAGTTATGGGTCGCACCACCGGACACTTAGCTCTACATTCTGGAATTGTTGGCGGCGCAGATGCTATCTTGATTCCAGAAATTCGCTATTCTGTCTCTGGTTTGTGTAAACGCATACAGCAGTTACGGAATTTATGGGAGCGCAAATTTGCGATCGTCGTCGTCGCTGAAGGTGCTAAAACTACCAGCGGAGAGTCCCGGTCTTATAAAGATGCTTTGGGAGAAGTGCGATTACGCGGTATAGGTGAATATGTGGCTACGGAAATTGAAACTACACTAGGGGTAGAATCGCGAGCTACAGTCCTTGGTCATGTCCAGCGGGGTGGTGCGCCTTCCTCTCAAGATCGCTTGCTGGCTACCGCTTTTGGTAAAACTGCTGTTGATGTGATTGCGGCTGAGGACTATGGCAAAATGGTGGCTTGGAGCAACCACCAAGTTGTCACCGTCTCCCTCGAAAAGGTATTTCAGAATAGCCCCCGCCTACTTGACCCTAATGGATTTTGGATAGAAACAGCCAGGGCTCTTGGTGTCTATCTGGGAGAAGAATCAGAAATACACAGTACCTGTTCCACCAGCCAAAATGGTCATCAGGATAATGTCAATATTGAAACCCCAGAAACTATACTGAACTGATATCTGAGAAATTAAAGCGATCGCTTTAAATTACGGAGGCGATTAGAGAAACTTCTCATTACCAGTAAAGCAAATAGGGGGGTCTGTTGAATGGCGAATAAAAATCGCCGTTCATCCATTGTTGCCAGTTTACAGCCAGTTTTCGCTATGGCTGTAGAGGCGCGAGTTTTCTCTGGATGAACTAGGGCTCCTTCCCCAAACACATCCCCCTTTTTCAGGGTTTCAATTACTTTTCCCTTCACCACAAAATCTACTTCCCCCTCAAGAATACCGTACATTAAATCGCCGGGTTCTCCTTCTTCAAAAATTACCTCTCCGGCCGATAAAATCTGCTCCGGCAGGTTTTCAAAAATTTGGACAGTTTGTGCAGGTTCTAACATAGCTAATGGATAATTGACAATTGACAATGGACAATGAGAAACAGGTAATAAAACTCCCTATCTTACTCCCTCTCCTTCTGGGAGAGGGAGTAAGATAGGGGGAGTAGTCCGACCATCCTTATTGTCATCTAAATCCTGAGAAACAGGATCGGTTCCCGCCCATTCTTTACGGGTGATAAATCCATCTCCATCGGGGTCTTCAACAGGTCATAACTCTTAATCCGCATGGGTTAAAGTTTCCTAACTTTCGAGGATAGTTAATCGTTCGGCGAGTAGGTCTTCCAAGGATTCTAAAGCCTTAGAAAACCCCTTGATTCCTTCCTCTAATTTTTCGGAAGCCATCGGATCTTCCTTGTGCATTTTAGCAAAGGTTGACCCATCCATTGAGATTTTTTCTATGTCCGATGATTTAGCTAATTCGGGGTCGAGTTTGCGGGGTAAATCTCCCGTTTTAGTATCAAGTTCTTCAAGAAGACTCGGAGAAATTGTGAGTAAATCACAGCCAGCCAGTTCAGTGATTTCGCCAATATTACGGAAACTCGCTCCCATCACTTCCGTGGGATAGCCGAATTTTTTGTAGTAGTTATAAATTTGGGTAACAGATTGCACCCCAGGGTCTTCATGAGGGGCATAATTTTCCCGTCCGGTCTTCTTTTTATACCAGTCTAAAATGCGACCTACAAAAGGAGAAATTAACGTCACTCCAGCTTCAGCACAGGCTACAGCTTGATGAAATCCAAATAATAGGGTAAGATTACAGTGAATTCCCTCTTTTTCCAAGATTTCGGCGGCGCGAATTCCTTCCCAAGTTGAGGCAATTTTAATCAAAATGCGATCGCGTGAAACACCGTGGGATTCATATTCAGAAATCAGATAACGAGCTGTAGCGAGCGTGCCTTCAGTATCATAAGATAAACGAGCATCAACTTCTGTCGAGACGCGACCCGGAATAATTTCCAGAATTTGTAACCCAAAAGCCACGGCTAAACGGTCCGTGGCTCGGGTAGCTACATCTTTCGGAGTCGCTTCGGTTCCTAGTTCAGCGCGAGCTTGTTTCAGGGTATCATCAACAATACCTTGATATTCTGGCATCCCTGCTGCTGCTGTAATCAAAGATGGGTTAGTAGTGGCATCTTGGGGGGTAAAGTTGTGAATAGCTTTGATATCCCCAGTATCAGCAACAACAATAGTAAAATCTCGCAGTTGTTTTAACAAAGTGTTGGACATTTTTAGCTCCTATTAGGGGTCGAGAGTAGAGTCGCCTCTACCCCCTCCCATTCAAAACAGTGCGTGAAAGTTTCCCTTCACACGGCTCCTAGTCTGATTGTTCCATTGTTAAGGATACAGCGTTGGCGTTATCTAGTGCCGTTTTATCATCGTGACAATGGCGATGTAATAGTTGAAGGTTTTTGTATTCATCCTTTCCGCCTGAGCTTCAAGGTACAATGTGGTCTACTTCAACTATATCCGATGGTGCGAAATACTGTCCACACCAGGTACATCTACCTTTTTGTTTTTTGAGTAGTTTTGCTACCCTGTTGGGCGTGTCGATTGCTTGTCCTTTTCTGGTTGCCCAGTAAGTCCAGTTTCCGTCGTATGGTGTTGCGTCAGGGCGTATTAGGGTGTGTCTAACAATCGGAGTCCAATTATGTTTCCATAGTTGGAATCCATCTTCGGTCTGGAATAACCAAGATTCATGTCTTTCTTTCCCATTGCTAAGTTTAACCGTTCCTTTGTGGAAGTAGTTTCCTAGCTTTTCGTGGTTTGCCTTTCCGCATCTTGATACTGTCCATGCCCTTAACATTAGCCACGCTGTGTGGTCTAGCTTAACGAAGGTCTCTGATGAGACTACCCCTGAGTAGTAGTTTGACCATCCCCGTATTACCGGGTTTAGCTTGCTAATCAGGGCTGATTGAGGTGCTGTTTTAAGTTGTTTTATTACACCTTTAATCGTTTGTGTATGGGCTTTAACTGCTTTGTTGCTGGGTTTTATGTGAGTTTTGAATCCTAATAGTTTGTGGGGGGTTTTATTAAATAAGAAGCCTCCTTTTCTTCTTCCCCCAAGTTTCCCAGATTTATATTTTCCTGCCGGGTATTGCCTGATATTGAATCCAAGAAAGTCGAACCCTGGTTTTTCTGTTTTACCATTGTACTCAATAGGATTGAGTGTGTGGCAAATTCGAGTTTTTTCAGGTTTTATTTCTAGTCCAACAGGTTTTAACCATTCGGAAATAGCAGTTTTGCACTGTTCAATGATTCCTAAGTCTTTGGATATGACCACAAAATCATCGGCGTATCTTATTACCGTGGCATAAGGTTTACCATTGGTACTTTTCGGATACAGTTTCTCAATTAACCTAACCATGCCATCCAGTGCAATGTTAGCTAGGAGTGGACTTATTACCCCTCCTTGAGGTGTCCCTGTTTCTGTATCTTCAAATGCGCCGTTATCTAGCACACCTGCTTTGAGTCATTGTTTCAGGTCTTTCTTCAGGCTGCTCGGACAATGAATTTTGGATAGTAGATAATCATGGTTTATTCGGTCAAAACATTTCGCTATATCTGTAGGGGTCGAGAGGGAAGTCGCCTTCCCCCACTCCCATTCAAAACCGTGCTTGATACTTTCGCATCACACGGCTCCTGATGTAGATACCCCTTGGCAACGGGAACAGAGTTACCAACCCCTGCTTTTGTACTTCAACTTTTGGAGCTAAATACAACATCGTAGTGTTTAAACTCGCTTTCGCTGTTAAACTCCTGTTGATTGCAGTAACTATATCTACACCGTGACTAGTGGGCATATCCTAACCATTACAATTAGGCTTTGGCTTTCAGTCACATCCCTTCCCCTTAAAGGCATACGATTACACTTTCACTACTCAACAAGATGTACTTGTCGAGAGCCTAAAAGGGGTTTAAACGTTCCGTTTATACGGGCATTCCATCTTTAGATTTGTCCTATCCACCGGGGTACATTAAAGGTCTGTGCACAACTTTCGTTGCTTCTGGGTAGTATATACAAACCCCCACTTTTCCCCTTGTTCTTTTGAACGCAGCGTGTCAACCTATTTCGCTACTTTATATTGACGATGGTTCAAGCCGGACATTCGGTTTCCCTAATCATGGATGGTTGGCAGTGGTCTCGTTTCTGGTGTTGGGTTACACCTCGGAACCTTCCGTTCCCCGCTTCAATCTGACGGGTTGTGAATCCTGAAACTGGGGGTGGCTATCGCCGTTACTCTCAACGTCCTGATTTCTCAGTTTGTTTATGACCTTGAGTCCCCTGCCTTGCTTAGATTTCTCCAAGCGTCGGGACATATAAACAGTTATGGGATGGTCAGGAATATGAATTCCTTATATTCCACCAAGGGGTGAAAGTCCCATTAGGAGGTTATTTCGGGCATCGCAGCCCTATTTCACTCCTAAACGTTTCGCACGAATCCAGAATATAATAACCTCCTTTGTTTATACTTTGAAAGATTCTGGATATTGCGTCGTGGGCTGACCGTCCGGGACGAAACCCATAGCTTGTGCTTTCAAATCTCGATTCCCATTCAGGTTCGAGAGCCGATTTAACCAAGGCTTGCCTTGCTCTGTCTTGGATAGCAGGTATTCCCAGGGGGCGTTTTTCATCCCTTCCAGGTTTTGGAATCCACACCCGTCGCAGTGGTTTTGCTTTGAGGTTTCCCTTGATGTTCTTAACAATTTCAAACCTTTGCCTTGGAGAGATTGCTCTCATTCCATCAACACCGGCTGTTTTCTTGCCTTGATTGTCTTGAGTCACTCGTCGCACTGCTAAGAGTCGGGCATAATGTGACTTCACCAGTAGACGTTGCAACCTTCGTGCCTTTGCGTCCTGTCCCGATTTAGCTGCTTGAAATATCCTCTTTTGGAGCTTGAAAACTTTTCTCTGAACTTTCGCCCATGGAATAGCTTTCGATACAAACGCACGTCTTGATTGGTTTTGATTTCTCAAATCCTTTCTTTAAACTCGCTTTCGTCATAGTAACTCCTACTAGACTCTATTCTTGTACAATCAAACCGTGACCCGTTAACATATCCCTAGCATTACAGTCGGGCATTGGCTTCTGGTCACATCTCACCCCCTAATAGGCTTACGCTTACACTTTTCACTACTGACTTTCTCGACCAGATTATCAGAGCCTAAAAGGGGTTACAACGTTCCGTTTATATGGGCATTCCATCTGTAGATTTGTCCTATCCACCGGGGTACTTTTAAAGGTCTATGAAGATGGTGAAACAAAACCTCTTCTTTTCCCCTTGCTCTTTTGAACGTAGCGTGTCAACCCATTTCGCTACTTAATGGTTACGATGGTTCAAGCCGGACATTCGGTTTCCCTAATCATGGATGGTTGGCAGTGGTCGCATCTGGTAGTAGGTTCTACTTCACGCCTTCCGTTCCCCGCTTCAATCCTGGGGTTGTGATTCCCAAAACTGGGGGTGGCTATCGCCGTTACTCTTGACGCAATTGTTGAGGAATCGTTAAGATTTCCGGTTTTGCGTTTTGACCTTGGGTTCCCTGCCTTGATTTGGTATCATAAAGATACAAATCGTCGGGACATATAAACAGTTATGGGGATGGTCAGGAGTGCGCTCCTTATATTCAACCAAGGGGTTGAAATCCCCACCAGGCGGTTATTTCGGGTATTGCAACCCTATTTCATGCCTGAACGTCTCGCACAGTTTCATCCATTATAGCAATCAGCCATGATTGATAACTGTTCATGGCTGCTCATCCTCTGGTCAAGTGAGTTAGCCTTCTAGCTACTACCCTGATGAATAGCCCCTAAAACATCCATTGACTACTGAACATGATTCACTATTTATTAGGGGTCGAAAATAGAGTCACCTCTATCTCCTCCCTTTCAGAACCGTGCGTGAAAGTTTCCCTTCACACGGCTCCTGGTTTAATTGCTCCCTTGTGAAGGATACAGCGTTAGCGTTATCAAGTGCCGTCTTATCATCGCGGGTGTGGCGGTGTAATAGCTGAAGATTCTTGTATTCATCCTTTCCGCCGAGGCTTCGAGGTATAGCACAAAACAGAACAGTTAGGACGTATAATGGCAAGGATATCTACAGAAGACCCAAAATGCCAGCCCCCTACAGTTACGACCTCAGACAAAAAGTTATTGATACAATTGAACTAGACGGTATGCCCAAAACAGAAGCCAGTCAAGTTTTCCATGTCAGCCGGAACGCCATTAATCTCTGGCTGCAAAGAAAAGCACAGACCGGAGACTTCCTCCCTAAACCTAATCACCCACCTGGCAATAACCACAAAATTACCGACTGGCATAAATTCAAGGCTTTTGCCCAAGAGCATGGCGATCAAACCTCCGCTCCAATGGCTGAACTTTGGGATGACGACATCTCTCCTCGCACCATATCCAGAGCCTTGAAGAAAATTGGCTTCACCAGAAAAAAAACTTACGGCTACCAAGAACGTTGGAAGCAACAGCGAGAGGAGTTTATTGCTCAGATTGAACAGATGGAGCCGGAAGGGTTGGTTTACCTCGATGAAGCTGGCATGAATAGTCAAGACTCGGATTATCCTTATGGTTACTGCGAGGAAGGAAAACGCTTCCATGCCCTCAAATCAGGGAAGAGGCAGGGCAGGGTGAGCTATATGGCCCCATGGTGTGATCAACAACTCTTAGCCCCCTTTAGCTTTGAGGGTTGTTGTAATCGGACAGTGTTTGAGTTGTGGTTGGAGTTCATCTTAATTCCAACACTGAAGCCAGGTCAGACTCTAGTGCTAGACAATGCAACGTTTCATAAAGGGGGGCGGATTGCTGAACTGGTGGAGGCAGCTCAATGCCGTTTACTCTATCTTCCGCCTTATTCGCCAGACCTCAACAAGATAGAGAAATGTTGGTCGTGGCTGAAAGCCCGTATTCGCCACGGTATTGAGCAGTTTGATTCTCTCCATGATGCCATGGATTCCGTTCTCAAGGCTGCGTCCTAACCGTATTGACTAGTGCTATATATATGGCGATAGCGAGTTTAAAGAAAGGGTTTGGGAAACCAAAACCAATCAAGACTACGAACAACGCATGGAAAGTAATCCCATGGACTAAGGTTCAACGGAAAGTTTTCAAGCTCCAAAAGAGTATATTTCAAGCAGCTAAATCGGGACAGGATGCAAAGGCTAGAAGGTGGCAACGTCTATTGGTGAAATCATATTATGCGTGCGAGACGTTTAGGAGTGAAATAGGGATGCAATGCCCGAAATAGCCTCCTAGTGGGACTTCCACCCCTTGGTGGAATATAAGGGACTCGTATCCTGACCATCCCATAACTGTTTATATGTCCCGACGCTTGGAGAAATCTGAGCAAGGCAGGGGACTCAAGGTCATAAACAAACTGAGAAATCAGGGAGTAGAGAGTAAAGGCGATAGCCACCCCCAATTTCAGGATACACGATTCTGGGATTGAAGCGGGGAACGGAAGGCGTGAGGTAGAACCTACTACCAAATGCGACCACTGCCAACCATCCATGACTAGGGAAACCGAATGTCTGGCTTGAACCATCGTAATGATTTAGCAGCGTAATAGGTTGCCACGCTGCGCTCAAAAGAGCAAGGGGAAAAGTAGGGTTTTGCATAAAACACCTACACAGACCTTTTTAAGTACCCCGGTGGAGAGGACAAGTCTAAAGATGGAATGCCCATATAAACGGAACGTTTAAACTCCTCATTGGTTCTCCTTATCAAAAAAGTGAGCAATATTACTCACAAGGAGTAGTGAAAAGTGTAAGCGTATACCATTGAGGGGAAAGGATGTGACTGAAAGCCAATGCCTAATTGTAATGATTAGGATATGCCCACTAGTCACGGTGTAGATATAGAGACTGCGACAAGTAGGAGTAATATGACGAGAGCGAGTTTAAAGACTACGAGTTGTATGCCAAGCTCCCAAAGTTGGAATCATAAAGCGGGGGTTCGTAACCCTGTTCCTAGTGACAAAAAGGGTATCTACATTAGGAGCCGTATGAGGTGAAAGTCTCAAGTACGGTTTGGAAGTGGAGTTGGGGAAGGTGACTTCCCTTTCGACCATAACCCGACTCTTAGCAGTACGGCTGTAGGGGCGGGTTCCACGGTCAGCCATGCTTCCCAACAGTCAGCTTAATAAACCCGCCCCCCAAGATAATCAAGGCAAGAAAACGGCTGGAGTCGATGGAGTAAGAGTAATCTCTCCAAGGCCAAGGTTTGAGCTTGTTGAGAGCATTAAGGGAAACCTCAAAACAAAACCACTGCGACGGGTGTGGATACCAAAACCTGGAAGGGATGAAAAACGCCCTCTAGGAATACCCACAATCCAGGTGTTGCATCATAGAAAATGATATTCTCAAATAAATCAAGATAAATTGTCCTTATTGCCAAAGCCATAAAGTAGTCAAAAATGGTCATCGTCAGGGAAAACAGAGTTACCTGTGCCGTGAATGTGGTCGCCAATTTCGAGAAAATCCCTGTCCTGGAGGTTACAGTTCTGATGTCAAAGAGCTTTGTGTGAAAATGTCCCTCAATGGCATGGGATTTCGAGCCATTGAGAGAGTCACTGGTATTTCTCACAACACAATACTTAACTGGGTTAGAGTTGCAGAAACCCACATTGATGAGGCAAACTATGAAATTCCTGAAATAGCTCAAATTGATGAGCTTCAGACTTTTGTGGGTTCAAAAAAAAACCATCTGGGTCTGGACAGTTGTGAATACCAAACTGCCTGGAATTCTGAAGTTTGTCATAGGCGACCGCTCATTGCTGACTTTTACCACATTATGGCAAATGATTCAGGGCTGGGCTGGTTTTCTATATATTACGGACGGATACAAAGTTTATCCTTGCTTAATTGAGGATTGCAATCATCTAGTCAGCAAAACGGCTATGACAAGAGTAGAAGGAGAAAACTGCCGTCTGAGGCACTATTTAGCCAGGCTACATCGCAAAACTTTGTGTGATTCCAAGTCCACTGAGATGTTGTACAAATCAATTCGCTTACTTATCTATTATTTGAAGCATGGACAACTTCCTCCGTTCTCTTAATCATTCCTCACTGTGCAATACCCACAATCCAAGATAGAGCAAGGCAAGCCTTGGTTAAGTCGGCTCTCGAACCTGAATGGGAATCGAGATTTGAAAGCACAAGCTATGGGTTCCGTCCTGGACGGTCAGCCCACGATGCAATATCCAGAATCTACCAAAGTATAGCACAAGACAGAACACTTAGGACGTATAATGGAGAGGACGAGATGACTAAGAAGACCAAAAATGCCAGCCCCCTATAGTTACGACCTCAGACAAAAAGTTATTGATGCCATTGAACTAGACGGTATGCCCAAAACAGAAGCCAGTCAAGTTTTCCATGTCAGCAGGAACACCATTAATCTCTGGCTGCAAAGAAAAGCACAGACCGGAGACTTCCTCCCTAAACCTCATCACCGACCTGGCAATAACCACAAAATTACCGACTGGGAAAAATTCAAGGCTTTTGCCCAAGAGCATGGCGACAAAACAGCAGCTCAAATGGCTGAACTTTGGGATGACGACATCTCTCCTCGCACCATATCCAGAGCCTTGAAGAAAATTGGCTTCACCAGAAAAAAAAACTTACGGCTACCAAGAACGTGATGAGCAACAGCGAGAGGAGTTTATTGCTCAGATTGAACAGATGGAGCCACAAGAAGTGGTCTACCTCGATGAAGCCGGCATGAATAGTCAGGACTCGGATTACCCTTATGGTTACTGCGAGGAAGGAAAACGCTTCCATGCACTCAAATCAGGGAAGAGGCAGGGCAGGGTAAGTATGATAGCCGCATGGTGTCATCAACAACTCTTAGCTCCCTTTAGCTTTGAGGGTTGTTGTCATCGGACAGTGTTTGAGTTGTGGTTGGAGTTCATCTTAATTCCAACATTGAAGCCAGGTCAGACTCTAGTATTGGACAATGCAACGTTTCATAAAGGGGGACGGATTGCTGAACTGGTGGAGGCAGCTCAATGCCGTTTACTCTATCTACCACCTTATTCGCCAGACCTCAACAAGATAGAGAAATGTTGGTCGTGGCTGAAAGCCCGTATTCGCCACTGCATTGAGCAGTTTGATTCTCTCCATGATGCCATGGATTCCGTTCTCAAAGCTGCGTCCTAACCACCTTGACTAATACTATATAAACAAAGGAGGTTATTATATACTGGATTCGTGCGAAACGTTTAGGAGTGAAATAGGGCTGCGATGCCCGAAATAACCTCCTAATGGGACTTTCACTCCTTGGTGGAATATAAGGAATTCATATTCCTGACCATCCCATAACTGTTTATATGTCCCGACGCTTGGAGAAATCTAAGCAAGGCAGGGGACTCAAGGTCATAAACAAACTGAGAAATCAGGACGTTGAGAGTAACGGCGATAGCCACCCCCAGTTTCAGGATTCACAACCCGTCAGATTGAAGCGGGGAACGGAAGGTTCCGAGGTGTAACCCAACACCAGAAACGAGACCACTGCCAACCATCCATGATTAGGGAAACCGAATGTCCGGCTTGAACCATCGTCAATATAAAGTAGCGAAATAGGTTGACACGCTGCGTTCAAAAGAACAAGGGGAAAAGTGGGGGTTTGTATATACTACCCAGAAGCAACGAAAGTTGTGCACAGACCTTTAATGTACCCCGGTGGATAGGACAAATCTAAAGATGGAATGCCCGTATAAACGGAACGTTTAAACCCCTTTTAGGCTCTCGACAAGTACATCTTGTTGAGTAGTGAAAGTGTAATCGTATGCCTTTAAGGGGAAGGGATGTGACTGAAAGCCAAAGCCTAATTGTAATGGTTAGGATATGCCCACTAGTCACGGTGTAGATATAGTTACTGCAATCAACAGGAGTTTAACGGCGAAAGCGAGTTTAAACACTACGATGTTGTATTTAGCTCCAAAAGTTGAAGTACAAAAGCAGGGGTTGGTAACTCTGTTCCCGTTGCCAAGGGGTATCTACATCAGGAGCCGTGCGATGCGAAAGTATCAAGCACGGTTTTGAATGGGAGTGGGGGAAGGCGACTTCCCTCTCGACCCCTACCGGACATAGCTAAATGCTTTGACCGAATAAACCATGATTACCTACTGTCCAAAATTCATTGTCCAAGCAACCTCAAGAAAGACCTGAAACAATGGCTCAAAGCTGGGGTGCTAGACAACGGTGTATTTGAGGATACAGAATCAGGGACACCTCAAGGAGGGGTAATAAGTCCAATACTCGCCAACATCGCACTGGATGGCATGGTTAGGCTCATAAAAACAATGTATCCCAAGAAAGCAAACAGAGCACAAGCTACTGTTATAAGATACGCTGATGACTTTGTTGTGATATCCCCATCACTAGAAATCATTGAACAGTGCAAAACTGCTATTTCCGAGTGGCTAAAACCTGTTGGACTAGAAATAAAACCTGAAAAGACTCGAATTTGCTACACACTCAATCCCATTGAGTACAACGGCAAGACTGAGGAACCTGGGTTTGATTTTTGAGGATTCAATGTTAGGCAATATCCGGTAGGAAAATATAAATCTGGGAAAAGTCAAAAAAGGTTCAAAACCCACATCAAACCCAGCAATAAAGCAGTTAAAGCTCATACAGAAGTAATTAAGGGTGTAATAAAACAACATAAAACAGCACCCCAATCAGCTCTGATAAGCAAACTAAACCCAAGTATAAAGGGATGGTCAAACTACTACTCAGGGGTAGTCTCATCTGAGACCTTCAATAAACTGGATAACATAGTCTGGTTAATGTTACGGGCATGGACAGTATCAAGATGCAGAAAGGCAAACTACGAGAAGCTAGGAAACTACTTCCAACAAGGAACGGTTAAACTTAGCAATGGGAAAGAAAGACATGAATCTTGGTTATTCAAGACTAAAGATGGATTTCAACTATGGAAACATAATTGGACTCCGATTGTCAGACATACCACAATACGCCCTGATGCAACACCATACGACGGAAACTGGACTTACTGGGCAACCAGAAAAGGACAAGCAATCGACACGCCAATTAGGGTAGCAAAACTACTCAAAAAGCAAAAAGGCAAGTGTACCTGGTGTGGGCAATACTTTACCCCATCAGACCTAATTGAAGTAGACCACATTGTACCTCGAAGCCTCGGTGGAAAGGATGAATACAAAAATCTTCAGCTATTACACCGCCACACCCGCGACGATAAGACGGCACTTGACAAGGCCAACGCTGTGTCCTTAACAATGGAGCAGTCAAACTAGGAGCCGTGTGAAGGGAAACTTTCACGCACGGTTCTGAATGGGAGGGGATGGAGGCGACTCCATTCTCGACCCCTAATCGGGGACTTGAACAGGTTTTCGCCAAAATGAGAATTGCTGCGGGGCTTGTATCCCATTAGCTTTGGTCAAAAGTAGGGTAAACTTAAATATTGTGATACTCCAGCGCTCCAGATAGCCCATTCCATTGTGATCGGGTCAGATGAATTGGTGCGGTGTGTGCTACCATGTTCAAGCGTAATTATAACCAGCGGGGACTGCTATCGTCACATTTGGAGAAAATATTGGATAGTGGGGCTAGGCGGAATACTCACTATAAAAGGCTCGAACCCGATAAGCGGTGGTAATACACGAGCTTGTGGGAGAAGCCCGCACCATAATCTGGCATCAGTGTCGGGAGTACCTCACTAAAGGTCAGTCAACAACCCACTGTTAACATCGAAAACCAGAATATGATTAAACCTAGGAATAAAGCTTAAACAGCATCAGAGGATAATCACCGTGCTTTATTTAGCGGAAGTACAAAAGCAGAAAAGTGGTTTTATAGGTGGCGGTCGGGCTGAACTCAAGTTGCTGGTTTGTCAGCGGGGCGAGAACAATTGGAGCGCCGTACCGGGGGACGATCTGGTTCCGGCGGAGGATGCCAACAGCTATAAGGATGGCGCTCTAGTGTTAGTCGAACTCAATGCCAGCAAACAAGTTCAGCGCATCGAGGACGGCAAAAAACTGGTCAGAATTCTTGAAGATTTTTCCCGATTGCAAGACAGATTCAAAAATCAACAAGAAGAAATCGAACAGTGGAAAGAATCCCTCACCTACCAAACTCAAGAACTAAATCGCCGAGAACAAGAACTAAATCGCCGAGAAATGGAAATGGAATCTCGGCGAGAACAGATGGATCATCTGGAAGCTGAACTCGATAAGCTCGAACAACAGCGACAGAGCCTGGAAAGGAGCAAACAACAAGAGGAGAAACTGCGAGCTGAAATAGACAAGGCTCGCCACGAAGTTGAGAGTAGCCGATCGCAACTTGAAGAAGAAAAGCGATCGCTTGAGGAACAGCGGGCAGAACTGGAAACCCATAAAGGATTAAGCCCAGAAAAAGCCCAAGAAATGCAAGCACTTCTGGAGCTACTCTCAGGTGGTAACTCTATCGAGTCTCTCAGAGAATTGATAGAGCGAGCCCAAAACCAGATCAATGATGGCATCTCTGTAGGACAAACCTACCGTCAGCAAATGGAAGAACACCGCAACCGTGCTTCTGAGTTGCAGCAGGAGGTAGACCAAGTGACTACACTGCGCCATCAGTGGTCAGAATGGCATCAGTCCCACATCACGTTGTTAAATGATCGGGCACAACTGAACTCCCGCCAAAATCTGTTGGAATTCAATGAACAACAAATTCAGCGATTAGAACAAAATATTGAATACCGACAGGCCCTGTTAGAGCAACTGCAACGTCTTTCTGAGTCGGTTGCTAGTCGTTCCACTTCTGGAGTTAAGGTAGATACGGCACCCTTGCAGAAAATGCCCATTGAACAACTACAGGCGGAAGTTCAACGCTTGCAGGAAGAATGGGATCGATGGTTCCGCATGGTTAAAGAACAAGAAGAGGAACTCAAATACAAACAAGAGGAAATTGAGGAACTTCAACAGGAAATTAATCGGGCTTCTGGGAGCGTTCGCGCTCAGAAAGAATCGGATCTAGCCGATGAACAAGATGCCTATCAAATGCTGAATAAAACCCTAGAAGGACAGCGTCGGACTTTGGGGGAAAGGGAAGACCACATGAACCAGTATCAAGCGGTTTTGCTACAACGACAAGGTAGCGCCGGAACTGTTGATATGGGGGTTGCTCTTGGCTTTCCGTCAATTCTGGCTGCTATTGAAAAACAGCAGCAAGCCAGCCGAAGTGAACTTGAGCAGTTGCGCGATCGCACGGAACAATTAAAAACTGAAATTTCTAACACGGACGCGCAATTGTCCCAACAAGAAACTGAACAGGAACAGAAACGTCAGCAACTAGAAGCCCAAGAACAGAGTTGGATTAAACAAAAACAAACGTTAGCTGAAATTCAAGGTCGCGCTAATCTCTATGAAGAATTACTACCATCCCTTGAGGAAAACTGGAATAATTTACAAGAGCAGATCGAATCGTTGTTAACACAATTTAATCAAATTCAGGAACTCAGCCAACAGCAAACTCAAACACAAGGAGAACTTAGTCAACTAATATCTGGTCTGATTTCCTAAACTGAGGATGAAACCCAGAAACAAGTCATAAGTGCGAAACCTTCAGGCATGAAATAGGGTTGAAATACCTGAAATAGCCGCCTGGTGGGGGTTTCATCCCCTAGGCGGAATACAAGGAACGCACTCCTGACCGACCCCATAACTGTTTATATGTCCCTAAGTTTTGTATCCCAAGATACCAAAATTAGGCAGGGAACCCAAGGTCAACACGCTCTGTAACAAATCGGGTAGGGGTCGAGAATGGAGTCACCTCCATCCCCTCCCATTCAAAACCGTGCTTGAGATTTTCACCTCACACGGCTCCTGGTGTGGATGCCCACATTGTCAGTGGCACAGCGATACCAACCGCTGCTTTGTCCTTCTTTGTTCAGAGCTATAGCACAAGACAGAAAAGTTAGGACGTATAGCATTAGTCAAGGTGGTTAGGACGCAGCTTGGAGAACGGAATCCATGGCATCATGGAGAGAATCAAACTGCTCACGTGCAGTGGCGAATACGGGCTTTCAGCCACGACCAACATTTCTCTATCTTGTTGAGGTCTGGCGAATAAGGCGAAAGATAGAGTAAACGGCATTGAGCTGCCTCCACCAGTTCAGCAATCCGTCCCCCTTTATGAAACGTTGCATTGTCCAATACTAGAGTCTGACCTGGCTTCAATGTTGGAATTAAGATGAACTCCAACCACAACTCAAACACTGTCCGATTACAACAACCCTCAAAGCTAAAGGGAGCTAAGAGTTGTTGATGACACCATGCGGCTATCATACTTACCCTGCCCTGCCTCTTCCCTGATTTGAGTGCATGGAAGCGTTTTCCTTCCTCGCAGTAACCATAAGGGTAATCCGAGTCCTGACTATTCATGCCGGCTTCATCGAGGTAGACCACTTCTTGTGGCTCCATCTGTTCAATCTGAGCCATAAACTCCTCTCGCTGTTGCTTCCAACGTTCTTGGTAGCCGTAAGTTTTTTTCTGGTGCAGCCAATTTTCTTCAAGGCTCTGGATATGGTGCGAGGAGAGATGTCGTCATCCCAAAGTTCAGCCATTTGAGCTGCTGTTTTGTCGCCATGCTCTTGGGCAAAAGCCTTGAATTTTTGCCAGTCGGTAATTTTGTGGTTATTGCCAGGTCGGTGATGAGGTTTAGGGAGGAAGTCTCCGGTCTGTGCTTTTCTTTGCAGCCAGAGATTAATGGTGTTCCGGCTGACATGGAAAACTTGACTGGCTTCTGTTTTGGGCATACCGTCTAGTTCAATGGCATCAATAACTTTTTGTCTGAGGTCGTAACTATAGGGGGCTGGCATTTTGGGTCTTCTTAGTCATCTCGTCCTCTCCATTATACGTCCTAAGTGTTCTGTCTTGTGCTATATGTAGATATCCTTGCCATTATACGTCCTAACTTTTCTGTCTTGTGCTATAATTATTAATTATTAATTATTCATTGTAGGGGCGCGCCTCAGCCGTCAATTATCAATTCCCCACCCAGGTTTTGGTAAACCCGCCCCACCGTTTCCCCTGAGAAACCCGGTTTCTCAAAGAAACCGGGTTTCTTGACCACGATATGGGTGGTGCGTCAGATGAACCAAATTGGCCGTTGACCCGATAGGTTATCCCTCTGACGCACCCTACGAGGGTGATAATTATTAATTATTAATTGTAGGGGCGCGCCTCGGCCGTCAATTCTCAATTCCCCACCCAGGTTGTGGTAAACCCGCCCCACCGTTTCCCCTGAGAAACCCGGTTTCTCAAAGAAACCGGGTTTCTTGACCACGATATGGGTGGTGCGTCAGATGAACCAAATTGGCCGTTGACCCGATAGGTTATCCCTCTGACGCACCCTACGAGGGTGATAATTATTAATTATTAATTATTAATTGTAGGGGCGCGCCTCGGCCGTCAATTCTCAATTCCCCACCCAGGTTGTGGTAAACCCGCCCCACCGTTTCCCCTGAGAAACCCGGTTTCTCAAAGAAACCGGGTTTCTTGACCACGATATGGGTGGTGCGTCAGATGAACCAAATTGGCCGTTGACCCGATAGGTTATCCCTCTGACGCACCCTACGAGGGTGATAATTATTAATTATTAATTGTAGGGGCGCGCCTCGCCGTCAATTCTCAATCCCCACCCAGGTTGTGGTAAACCCGCCCCACCGTTTCCCCTGAGAAACCCGGTTTCTCTAAAGAAACCGGGTTTCTTGACCACGATATGGGTGGTGCGTCAGATGAACCAAATTGGCCGTTGACCCGATAGGTTATCCCTCTGACGCACCCTACGAGGGTGATAATTATTAATTATTAATTATTAATTGTAGGGGCGCGCCTCGGCCGTCAATTCTCAATTCCCCACCCAGGTTGTGGTAAACCCGCCCCACCGTTTCCCCTGAGAAACCCGGTTTCTCAAAGAAACCGGGTTTCTTGACCACGATATGGGTGGTGCGTCAGATGAACCAAATTGGCCGTTGACCCGATAGGTTATCCCTCTGACGCACCCTACGAGGGTGATAATTATTAATTATTAATTGTAGGGGCGCGCCTCGGCCGTCAATTCTCAATTCCCCACCCAGGTTGTGGTAAACCCGCCCCATCGTTTCCCCTGAGAAACCCGGTTTCTCAAAGAAACCGGGTTTCTTGACCACGATATGGGTGGTGCGTCAGATGAACCAAATTGGCCGTTGACCCGATAGGTTATCCCTCTGACGCACCCTACGAGGGTGATAATTATTAATTATTAATTATTAATTGTAGGGGCGCGCCTCGGCCGTCAATTCTCAATTCCCCACCCAGGTTGTGGTAAACCCGCCCCACCGTTTCCCCTGAGAAACCCGGTTTCTCAAAGAAACCGGGTTTCTTGACCACGATATGGGTGGTGCGTCAGATGAACCAAATTGGCCGTTGACCCGATAGGTTATCCCTCTGACGCACCCTACGAGGGTGATAATTATTAATTATTAATTGTAGGGGCGCGCCTCGGCCGTCAATTCTCAATTCCCCACCCAGGTTGTGGTAAACCCGCCCCACCGTTTCCCCTGAGAAACCCGGTTTCTCAAAGAAACCGGGTTTCTTGACCACGATATGGGGGTGGTGCGTCAGATGAACCAAATTGGCCGTTGACCCGATAGGTTATCCCTCTGACGCACCCTACGGACTAGAATGATGATTCGGTTATTATCTGTATTTGGTAGTCTGAACCACCCCGGTATATGAAAAAAGCGCTAATTTGTGGAATATCTGGACAGGATGGAGCCTATTTAGCATCACTGCTGTTAGATCAAGGTTATGCGGTATATGGTACTTCCCGTGATGCACAGATGTCATCATTTCGGAACTTGAAAAGGTTGGGAATTTATGACCGAGTGAAATTATATTCCATGTCTCTCACCGACTTTCGTAGTGTTCTTCAAGTTTTGACCCAGGTTGAACCACAGGAAGTCTATAACTTGGCGGGTCAGAGTTCCGTGGGTCTATCCTTTGACCAACCTGTGGAAACCCTCGATAGTATCGCTGGGGGAACCCTCAACCTCTTAGAAGCGATCCGATTTACTGGCGCACCTATTAAACTCTATAATGCTGGGTCTAGTGAGTGTTTTGGTGATACCTACGGCGAACCTGCGGATGAAAATACCCCCTTTCGTCCTCGCAGTCCCTACGCGGTCGCTAAGTCCGCCGCCTTTTGGGAAGTCGCTAACTATCGCGAAGCCTATGGTTTATTTGCTTGTTCTGGAATACTATTTAACCATGAGTCCCCCCTGAGACCCTCCCGGTTTGTGACTCAGAAAATTATTCATGGAGCCTGTGCGATCGCCTCTGGAAATCAGGATAAACTATATTTGGGTAGAATCTCCGTGCAGCGAGATTGGGGTTGGGCTCCTGAGTATGTCGAGGCCATGTATTTGATGCTTCAGCAGCCACAAGCTGATGATTATGCGATCGCTACCGGGGAAACTTACTCTCTTGAGGATTTTGTCAAAACTGCTTTTGATTGTGTCGGTCTAAACTGGGAAGATTTTGTCGAAACTGACCAAAGCCTCTACCGTCCTACAGATATCGCTGTCGGTCGCGCCTCCCCCGCTAAGGCTAAACATAAGTTAGGATGGGAGGCTCAGGTTAAAATGCCTGATATAGTCAAAATGATGGTGCAAGCGCAACAGGAGCGATCGCCATAATACCTACATAGATATGATATAATATCATAGTCTATGCTGACAACTCTGATTTTTGATTAATTATTTACTAATGGCTAAAAACAAAGAAGTTCACATTCTGGAAGTTGTCTTAGTCCCTAAAGAGGACTGTGAGTCCCTGCTGGATTTTAAGATTGATAGACCCCAAGCCGAAGCTAAACTTAACTCTGCGGAAATTGAATTTTCCGGTTGGGTATTGGGTAAAACTTTACCCGCTATTGCTGTGGAAATCCTACAGGGGGAAAAGATTGTTAAAACTATTTCCGTTAGTGATTCTCGTCCTGATGTCGCCAAGGTTTACCCCGACGCACCAAGCGCCAGTATTAGTGGCTTTAAAGAAATTATTGATTTGGGGGAATTTTCTGGGGAAAATGAACTCACTGTACAGGCTATTTTGCGGGATGATAGTATTGTTACTATCGGACAGGTACGATTCCAAACTCCTGAATCGGCTCAAGTTTCCGAATCCCCAACTGTGATATCATCTGAAAAGCTGGAACGTGCTAGGGCGGATTTAGAGCGATCGCGTCAATTTTTGGAACAGGTAAAAGCCGACTTAGCCAAATACGAAGTTAACCCATAACCGCAGCTATATGGTCATCCCGCCGCTGGGAAACCCCTAGGAACCCGGACAGTTGGTTGATTAACCCCACCCACATCAACCTATGTTGGGTTCCACTTCCTTTCAACCCACCAACCCAGGAGAATTAGAATTGTATGTGGTCGCCATATTGGGCGCGCAAACCCTCCCAGGCTTCTACCTGTCCTGGTTCATATTCTCCGGGTTTTCCCCATTGTAAAAAAGCACTTAAAGCTGGTTGATTTTCAGCATCTAAAAACCGAATCGCATAGGTAGTAAAATTCCCGCGCTTCGCTTCTCCCGTCTCAAATTTAACCGCTTTAATTTGGTCAATATTTAGGTGGAATTCAAACAAATCGCTGTGCATATTAGCATACATTCCTTTCGGAAGTTCTGCATAAAATAGCTTTTGAATTTTCCCCTTAACTTCCAGAACAGCAGCACTACTGGTCACAATTAAGCGCAAAGTTCCCAAACTTTCGCAAGACTCTAACAACTCTTTTAAATCAGCCATAGTTATTCTCAGCTATTACCTATCCAGTAATAGTCATTTATTTTTCATGTCGTTCATAGGCGGCGACAATGCGCTGAACCAGAGGATTCCGCACCACATCCGCCTGAGAAAACTCACAGAAAGCTATCCCTTCAATATTTTGCAGAATCTTGAGGGCAACTGTCAACCCCGAAGATTGATTTAGTGGTAGATCCGTCTGGGTAATATCACCCGTTACCACCATGCGCGATCGCGACCCTAAACGAGTCAGCACCATTTTCATTTGTCCGGGAGTCGTATTTTGCGCCTCATCAAGGATGATAAAGGAATTATTGAGAGTGCGTCCCCGCATATAAGCAATAGGCGCAACTTCAATCACTCCCCTTTCCATCAAATTAGCTGCTTTTTCTGGGTCTACCAACTCATAAATCGCATCATAAAGAGGTCGCAAATAGGGATTAACCTTTTGCTGCAAATCTCCCGGAAGGAAGCCTAGACGTTCCCCCGCTTCCACCGCTGGACGGGTAAGAATTAACCTTTCGTATTGGTCAGAAAGTAACGCCTGAAGCGCGATAATTGCTGCTAGATAAGTTTTACCAGTTCCCGCTGGTCCAATGCAAAAAGTTAAATCATGGGTGCGGATAGCTTGGATATATTGTCGCTGACGGAAAGTTTTAGCGCGTATATCCTGACCTCGGCGAGTTCTCGCTAAAACATCCTGCTGAAGTTCCCGCAGATTAGCTTCTTGGTGGGTATTAATAGCATGACGTGCGGTTAGAATATCGGGGTCTGTGATAGTTTTACCATTTTCCCAAAAAGGTTTGAGGGATTCTATCAAAACTCGGCACAATTCTACCTGTTTAGTCGTACCACTAATCAGCAAATCTTGACCCCGCAAAACTATCTGAGTTCCAGTTTGTTTAGACAGGGTTTTGAGATTATCTTCTTGATAACCCCCTAAAGCGATCGCACTTTCGATAGTAGGTAACTGAATCGTCAGTCGCTCAGTCATTCACGTAAAACTCCTGGGAGGGTTGGAAGCTCCGTGATTTATCGCGGAGAGGAAAACCGACTCAAGCAGCTTTAGCCGCCAGCACCCCCTTGCGGGGTGGAGGGGTATGGTTGCCCCTCCATGGAGCTATGGTTGGCTCCGACTCCCTTGCGGGGTAATGTTTGCTTCGCCAATGTTCAGAGTCGGTACTATCCAAATCGCACGTCCTTAACCCCTTAGAGATGTTTAACGATTCGGTTCTAGGGCCTGGAACTAGCACGCATTCCAGGGTAGGAACTTTAACTCTTGCTCTGAACGTAGCCAGTTAAGGCTATAGCTGGTCAGCTACCTGAAAGGGGGGCACGAAGCCCCTGTGCTTCAGCCGGGGGTGCTGACCAAACATCATCTATACACCAGACAAATACAGGACAATCAATCAGGAAAGCGACAGACAGGCGTTCCTTGCGTCGCTTTCCTTAGCAACAGAAAACTATCCGTCTCTATGAATTGGTCCCCTAGGGGTAGATGGACGAGTTGGGCGGCTGGTACGTTTCGGAGACGGACGGTTTGCTGAAGCCCGAGGCGGACGACCTGGGGTAGGACTGTCTTCGTAAATATCTAAATACACCGATTCCCCCGCCACTCTAGCGATCGCAGATAGAACATTACGAATCGCCTGGATATTATGTCCCGAACGACCATAAACACGGCCCTTATCTTCCGCCTCAAAAGCCAATCTCACCCAAATTTTGCGGTGAGCTGGCGATCGCTCACAATCAACCCGCAGCGCCTCTGGCGACCCCAAAAACGGGCTAATTAAGAATCGTGCCAACTCCCCATAATTAGGATTGGCTGACAGGTTCTGGGATACTGGGTTCAGCGATGACTCCGGACTTGAGTTGTTCAAATACATTGGCTTTTTGCAGGATGTTACGCACAGTTCTAGTAGGTTGAGCCCCTTGTTTCAGCCGTCGAATAATAGCCGGGGTATCCAATCTAGTTTCATCCGTTCTGGGGTTATAAAAACCCAACTCTTCCAGAGGACGACCTTCACGACGCGACAGACTATCCATCGCCACAATCCGATAACTAGCTTCTCGTTTCTTACCGTAACGTTTCAATCTCAGTTTGATCATTTGGTTTTAATCAACTCTCCTTATGAATTTTAAGCTATTGTAGCAGTCTAGGACAGACTGACCAGCAAATCCGCCTCTCAATGGGGTAACTTAGTATTATAGCATTCCCAGAACCCGACAAAAGTCAACTCCCACAGTTAAAGCTGACCGAAACCCTTTTTCTTTTTGGCTTTCTTTTTCTTCTTCTTGCCGCCAGCCATACCCGGCATTCCCATACCCGGCATTCCCATACCCGGCATTCCCATACCCGGAAACTGACCCTTACCCATTTGTTGCATCAAGCTCCGCATCCGCTGAAAATCGCTCACCAAACGCATCACATCCTTTTCCGCATATCCAGCCCCTTTAGCCACCCGCTTACGTCTTGAGGGCGAATTTGACAGCAACTCAGGATTCTTCCGCTCCTCAATGGTCATAGAATTAATCATAGCCTCCGAGCGTTTAAGCTGGCTTTCCCCCGCGTCCAACTGCTCCTGAGAGATTTTATTCATCCCGGGAATGAGTTTAACCAACCCCCCCAAAGACCCCATATTTTTCATCAACCGGGTCTGCTTGAGAAAATCCGTGAAGTCAAACTTAGCCTCTAAAATCTTCTCCTGCATCTTCTCAGCATCGGCGATATCAAACTCTTCCTGAGCCTTTTCCACCAATGTGAGGATGTCACCCATACCCAAAATTCTGGATGCCATACGTTCCGGGTAAAAAGGTTGTAGGGCTTCTACCTTTTCCCCGACCCCGACAAACTTAATCGGAGCGCCGGAAACTCGCCGAATTGACAGAGCCGCGCCGCCGCGACTATCCCCGTCCATTTTAGTGAGGATAGCACCAGTAATGCCAATTCGGTCATTAAAGGTCTGAGTCAGGGTAGCTGCTTCCTGACCCGTCATGGCATCAACTACTAACAAGGTCTCGTGAGGTTGAACCGTCTCCTTTATTTGAGCCAGTTCCGCCATCATATTCTGGTCAATTTGTAACCGACCAGCCGTATCAATGATAATTGTATCAATACCCTGGGCTTTGCCGTACTCAATACCCTGGCGAGCAATTTCTACCGGGTCGGCATCTTTCCCTAACTCGAATACGGGAACATTTATCTGTTTCCCCAGAGTCATTAACTGGTCAATAGCTGCTGGTCGGTAAACGTCCGTAGCTACTAACAGGCTGCTGCGATTCTCTTTTTGTAGGTGCAAGGCTAACTTAGCGGAAGCTGTGGTTTTACCAGTACCCTGCAAACCTGCCATTAACACGATGGTTGGTGGTTGTTGGGCTTCAGCCAGGGGAACATTGCTTTCCCCCATGACTTTCACTAACTCATCGTGAACAATTTTGATAAACTGTTGACCGGGTTTCACGCCGGATACTACTTGCGAACCCTGGGCTTGAACGCCAACCTCTTTGATAAAATCTTTAACTACCATCAGGTTAACGTCGGCTTCCAATAGGGCGCGACGAACTTCTTTCAGAGCTTCCTGGATATTGGATTCTGTAATTTTGTCCTGACCCCGGAGTTTTTTCCAGGCGGACTCTAAACGTTCAGAAAGGGCATCGAACATAAATAATAATGCTTTAGTGAAAGGTTCTGGCTGCTATAATTTTGGCCATGGGGCGATCGCATTTTACCACAGCAACCTAACGAAAAATGTCTCCCTCCCCGAACGCACCTCCAATCAGGCGAGTAATTGGGCAGGATATCCGGTTAAGGCTATGGCGGGCGATCGCATTTAATGCCGTATTTTTGGCAAAAACTCCCCGGGTAGGATTCGAACCTACGACCAATCGGTTAACAGCCGACCGCTCTACCACTGAGCTACCGAGGAAAGTGGGTTGTGGTTGTCTTAGCCACAGTTAACTATAGTAACCCAGTGGTAAAATTTTGTCAAGCATTTTGCTCAAATTTATTTTAGCCCCATCCGTAACTGATCCAAACGCCTTTGAGACTCAGGATCTAGGGAACTGTCAAGAAAGCGACTCCTCGATCGCTTAGGAGTTTGGTGGCGACGTTGGCGCTGTCGATTAGAAGCCTCAACCGCTTCGGATAACTGCATTGCAGACATCCATTCTGCACCGTAGCCCATCACAGTTAACTGTTGTGCGCGGTCTGAGGTAGCCACCAGCAACCGTCGCCGTGATAGTCGCAACTTATGACACAGGGAGGCACACATTTTTTCTATATAAGTGTCAGCAGTTTGACCATAACCTGTATAGTGAATCAACAGATTACGACTGATCTTTTCACTGACACCGGGAGTATTCTGATAGTGAGCATCGAAGACAATGCGAGCATCGAGACCTTCAAAAGCACTGTAGTTAATCAGAGTTTCGATCAGATGTCGCCGGGCTGACTCCATGCTTTCCCCGTCGCGCTTTTGTTGTAAACGGGGCCAGATTCCGATGATGTTATAACCGTCTACAAACAGGACGGCATTGGTTAAAGGGCGTGACATGATTTATTACTGCAAAGCTCATATTGAACAGTGGACAATTTTTGCTTAGTTTCAATAATGGCATTTTTTTCGTTAGGTAGGATGAAAAAATCAAGGTCCAAAATCTAGGTTTGATGATTTTGCATCAATCGCCGTTTCAGGGGTTCAGGGTTTCCCTGAGCCACCACACGGCCGTTTTCCAACAAAAAAGCACCATCGCTGTAGTCAAGTTCATCGAGGCGGTGTGTCACCCAGAGGGCGGTAATGCCGCGATTTTTGACTAAATGGCGAACTTGAATAACCAGGTCTCGCTGACTGTCTGGGTCTAGTAGGGCGGTGGGTTCATCGAAAAGTAGGACTTCACAATGTCTAGCGATCGCACCGGCGATCGCAATCCGTTGTTTTTGTCCTCCGCTGAGGGCATAAATAGGGCGGCGCTGCAATTCCAGCAATTTCACCGCCGCCAAAGCATCCTCAACCCGTCGCCTAACTTCCACTAGGGGGAGGCGATCTTCCACCAAACCAAAGGCCACATCTGCCCCCACAGTAGGCATAACCAATTGGTGATCAGGATTTTGGAAGACAAACCCCACCCGTCCCTTAATGTTAATCTCACCGGACTGGGACTCCAGCAGTCCAGTTAGTAGCCGCAACAGAGTTGATTTCCCGCTGCCATTCGTACCAAGTAACATCCAAAATTCCCCGGCGGGGACGGCTAGGGAACAAGAAGTCAGGACTCTAGCACCTCCCGACCATTGAAAGTTCAGGTTTTTGACTTCAATAGCCGGTAGGGGTGTTTGGGGTTGGGCAGATTGGCTCATTGTGTTAAGGCTACAAATCCCGGAGATCTACCTGTAGCTGTGGTCCCAGATTTTTCGGAAATCTGCACAGCCGAAATTTCGCTGCTGAGGACAGCTACTTTTTTATCGGTCATTTTCTCGCAGGTTAACTCCAACAGTTGCCCATGGTCCGAACGCATCATGTCTAGTACCTGGTTATAGACCCCCATAGCGTCCTCTTGGGTCTTTCTTTGTACCGATAGGGGAACCGGGACATATTTCACGATGATGTCAATGGTGAACATAGAAAAGTCTTAAAAAAAGGTTAAGTTTAACACCGACTCTCACCAGTATGTCAGATATCGGCACTGTCTGGTTAACATCGCAGCCCTTAAATCCCAATCTCTGAGGCGATCGCATCACTTCTGGGGCTTCCGGCTGACCCCCACTAGGACCCTCGCGATTAATTTTATTCTGAGACTTGCCAATCTGAGAATTTATGTTTATACTGTTAAGATAGGTAAAGAAAAGTTAACGGCATCGATCATATCCCTAACTTTCTGTTAAGAACGGGAAGCTAGATTTTAAAATAGAGTGCAGTTGGCTGATTTACTGGAAATCATAATTTATTCGGAGATTTGGGTTTATGACAATAGCAGTCGAACGCCCTCAAGTCACCAGAGGATGGTTTGATGTCCTCGATGACTGGCTGAAGCGTGATCGCTTTGTATTCGTAGGATGGTCTGGTATCCTGCTTTTCCCCTGTGCCTATCTATCTATCGGCGGATGGCTCACCGGAACTACCTTTGTTACCTCTTGGTACACTCACGGACTCGCCAGTTCCTACCTCGAAGGCTGCAACTTCCTGACCGCTGCAGTCAGCACCCCCGCCAACAGTTTGGGTCACTCCCTGCTGTTCCTGTGGGGTCCCGAAGCTCAGTGGGACTTTACCCGCTGGTGTCAATTAGGGGGTTTATGGGCTTTTGTAGCTCTACACGGAGCTTTCGCGCTAATTGGGTTCTGCCTGCGTCAGTTAGAAATCGCCCGCTTAGTTGGCATTCGTCCTTATAATGCGATCGCTTTCACCGGTCCTATTGCCGTGTTCGTGAGCGTATTCTTAATGTACCCCTTGGGTCAATCTGGATGGTTCTTTGCTCCCAGCTTTGGTGTAGCAGGCATCTTCCGGTTTATCCTATTCTTCCAAGGATTCCACAACTGGACGCTCAACCCCTTCCACATGATGGGAGTTGCCGGCATCCTGGGTGGTGCGCTACTCTGTGCTATTCACGGTGCTACAGTAGAAAACACCCTGTTTGAAGACGGAGAAGGATCTAACACCTTCCGTGCTTTTGAACCCACCCAAGCCGAAGAAACCTACTCCATGGTGACAGCTAACCGCTTCTGGTCCCAGATTTTCGGTATTGCTTTTTCCAACAAACGCTGGTTACACTTCTTCATGCTGTTTGTTCCTGTAACAGGGCTGTGGATGTGTTCCATCGGTGTAGTAGGTCTAGCTTTGAACCTGCGTGCTTATGACTTCGTGTCACAAGAATTGCGCGCGGCAGAAGATCCTGAGTTTGAAACCTTCTATACTAAGAACATTCTACTTAACGAAGGTATTCGCGCTTGGATGGCTCCAGCCGATCAACCTCACCAAAACTTTGTATTCCCCGAAGAAGTTCTACCTCGCGGTAACGCTCTGTAATCTGGGACTACTCACATAACCACCAATTAACCCCCTTTCCTCAACGGATTGGGGGTTTTGGTTTGATTTTGATTTTATGGGTTCAAAAGGCTTCTGATGGTTTCGATCCGATCGCGATTAACTCCCAAATCTGACTCTCCGAGTCGGGATGCCGATCGCACTTGAATCACCCCCGCCTCATCATCCAAATAAAATTCTACATCATCCACAAAGCCCATAATCGCCGAGGTAAATTCGGCATTAAGATAATGGTCATCCGCCGTCACGATTTTGGCGTTATCCATACTCTCCACCACTTGTTTGATTTGAGCGAATGCCTCCTCCCCAGAGGTGGAATAGGTGAAAGGTTCGATATAGTGAACCCCGTCCTGGCTTTGGGTGGAAACGCAGTTAGGGGAAGCAGGACAATCGGAAAGATAGCCGTCGTGTACTCCTAGGTTATCCGGTCGCTTTCCTGAGAAGGAAAACAGACTCCCTAGGACGCTGGGATGGGTAGGCGCAGCCACCGCGACGGTTTCCCCCCCAAAATATCCAACCAGTCCCAACCATAAGGCGATCGCCATCGGTAGTAATTTCTTGTGCAAGAATCTTAGGGGCGAAATCTGCATATATATAACTCTCCCGTTCAATTGATTGATATCGATACTTCCCCGATTCTATCCCAGGAGGCGATCGCCCTGTAGCGCGACGGGGGAGGAATAGGTAATCATAGAAGCCGGGAGTTTCAACCTCATCCTGCCGGAACTAACCGAGTCACTTTTAGGCGAAAATTTCCGCCTCTTCTTTCCCCAAAGGCGCGAACTCTCACAATATAATCCCCTCCCTCCATAATGCGAGCAAACAGGAGAGAGTTGGTTGTCCCGTCCGGGCCGTCGTCATTTTCTGCGATCGCTATACCATCATCCGATAACAACACCACCACAGTATCAAATTCATCCGACATCAGCTCAATCATCACTTGTTCATTGCTTGGGAGACGGACGCGATAATCCCGTAAAAAGCCGCCATCTCCTATGGGAATATCTCGTTCCGAGAGGATGTCCTCTACCACCTCACCCGGAACGATGGAAATGGGTTGATACATGACCTGTTGCGCTTGTAGCGGACCTGTTGCCAGTGCTAATGTACAAGCCGTGAGACTCGCCAGTAAACTTGAAGACCAAGAGGAAATAGACAGGTTTTTCATAGAGTTTAGAGTTACCGTGAAAATGAAACCCTTTTATGAGAATCTGTGCCTGGCGCGCTGAAAACCTTTCCCGTAGCGACAAACCTCGCCCTATGACTCCCTGACCGAAAACTAGAAACCAACCATTAACCCGGTTTTTGCCTCGCCCGGAATATATATATGGCGGCACACTTTCCCATGGTGTTATATTACGTCAAATTTCCCCGGAAGTCAAGCCCCCATCCCCAAAAATTTCCGCACCCGTCAACGCCATCTCTAGCCTGCATAAAAAACCCCTGCCAGAATCGATAGAACATTGTTAGCATAATTAGTGAGATAAGATATCTGGGAGGCATTGGGAAGATGGCAACAACCTTAGCACAGGTGGCGGGTTTTCTGGATAACCGCCGATGGCACTACCACAGCGACACCGACCGAAATCGCATCATTACTGGGGTACAGTCCGAACAGGTCGAGAATTTCACGATTGTCATTCAACTACAGGAAGACGGGGAATATTTAGCCCTGTTTGCGCCGCAACTCTTGAACCTGAAAAACCATGTATATAAAGGCGTGGCATTTCAGACAAGCCTTCCTGTTGAGCCATCTTCTCAAAATATTCGATCACCTCAATTCCCAGAGAAATAGTGACTTGTTTTTTTAAGGGTTCCGCAAAAGGATTGGGTCTCCTTTTCATTTGGGAAAGCGGATATTCCGGTTCCATGAGTTTATCTCCGATATTCTTGGCTATGCGGTGCGTCAGGTGACGCACCCTACGAGGGTGATAATTATTAATTATTAATTGTAGGGGCGGGTTCTGCGGTCAAATTTCCCTCCCAACGAGGATATTAATAAACCCGCCCCCAAACCCGTCGCCGTCAACGGTCAATTTTCCCTCTCCCACGGCTGAGAAACCCGGTTTCTTTGAGAAACCGGGTTTCTTGATTTCGGCGGTCAAACCCCGGTTTTTTCAACAGGACTATGCGGTGCGTCAGGTGACGCACCCTACGAGGGTGATAATTATTAATTATTAATTGTAGGGGCGGGTTCTGCGGTCAAATTTCCCTCCCAACGAGGATATTAATAAACCCGCCCCCAAACCCGTCGCCGTCAACGGTCAATTTTCCCTCTCCCACGGCTGAGAAACCCGGTTTCTTTGAGAAACCGGGTTTCTTGATTTCGGCGGTCAAACCCCGGTTTTTTCAACAGGACTATGCGGTGCGTCAGGTGACGCACCCTACGAGGGTGATAATTATTAATTATTAATTGTAGGGGCGGGTTCTGCGGTCAAATTTCCCTCCCAACGAGGATATTAATAAACCCGCCCCCAAACCCGTCGCCGTCAACGGTTGATAAACCGCGTTTTCAACAGGACTATGCGGTGCGTCAGATGACACACCCTACGGTTGCTGAGAAACCGGGTTTCTTGATTTCGGCGGTCAAACCCCGGTTTTTTCAACAGGACTATGCGGTGCGTCAGGTGACGCACCCTACGAGGGTGATAATTATTAATTATTAATTGTAGGGGCGGGTTCTGCGGTCAAATTTCCCTCCCAACGAGGATATTAATAAACCCGCCCCCAAACCCGTCGCCGTCAACGGTTGATAAACCGCGTTTTCAACAGGACTATGCGGTGCGTCAGATGACACACCCTACGGTTGCTGAGAAACCGGGTTTCTTGATTTCGGCGGTCAAACCCCGGTTTTTTCAACAGGACTATGCGGTGCGTCAGGTGACGCACCCTATGAGGGTGATAATTATTAATTATTAATTGTAGGGGCGGGTTCTGCGGTCAAATTTCCCTCCCAACGAGGATATTAATAAACCCGCCCCCAAACCCGTCGCCGTCAACGGTTGATAAACCGCGTTTTCAACAGGACTATGCGGTGCGTCAGATGACACACCCTACGGTTGCTGAGAAACCGGGTTTCTTGATTTCGGCGGTCAAACCCCGGTTTTTTCAACAGGACTATGCGGTGCGTCAGGTGACGCACCCTATGAGGGTGATAATTATTAATTATTAATTGTAGGGGCGGGTTCTGCGGTCAAATTTCCCTCCCAACGAGGATATTAATAAACCCGCCCCCAAACCCGTCGCCGTCAACGGTCAATTTTCCCTCTCCCACGGCTGAGAAACCCGGTTTCTCAAAGAAACCGGGTTTCTTGATTTCGGCGGTCAAACCCCGGTTTTTTCAACAGGACCATGCGGTGCGTCAGGTGACGCACCCTATGAGGGTGATAATTATTAATTATTAATTGTAGGGGCGGGTTCTGCGGTCAAATTTCCCTCCCAACGAGGATATTAATAAACCCGCCCCCAAACCCGTCGCCGTCAACGGTTGATAAACCGCGTTTTCAACAGGACTATGCGGTGCGTCAGATGACACACCCTACGGTTGCTGAGAAACCGGGTTTCTTGATTTCGGCGGTCAAACCCCGGTTTTTTCAACAGGACTATGCGGTGCGTCAGGTGACGCACCCTACGAGGGTGATAATTATTAATTATTAATTGTAGGGGCGGGTTCTGCGGTCAAATTTCCCTCCCAACGAGGATATTAATAAACCCGCCCCCAAACCCGTCGCCGTCAACGGTCAATTTTCCCTCTCCCACGGCTGAGAAACCCGGTTTCTTTGAGAAACCGGGTTTCTTGATTTCGGCGGTCAAACCCCGGTTTTTTCAACAGGACTATGCGGTGCGTCAGGTGACGCACCCTACGAGGGTGATAATTATTAATTATTAATTGTAGGGGCGGGTTCTGCGGTCAAATTTCCCTCCCAACGAGGATATTAATAAACCCGCCCCCAAACCCGTCGCCGTCAACGGTTGATAAACCGCGTTTTCAACAGGACTATGCGGTGCGTCAGATGACACACCCTACGGCTACTGAGAAACCGGGTTTCTTGATTTCGGCGGTTAAACCCCGGTTTTTTCAACAGGACTATGCGGTGCGTCAGGTGACGCACCCTACGGCTACTGAGAAACCGGGTTTCTTGATTTCGGCGGTTAAACCCCGGTTTTTAATTAGCCGTTTACCCGATGGGTTATCCCCCACAGGCATATATATGCGCCCACCTTTTCCCATGCTATTATGATATGTCAAGTCCTCCTCAAAGTCAACCCCTAATTAGGAGAAATTTTGGGGGGATTAAGAAGATTATGGAAAGTGCGATCGCACTGGGGGAAATGTGGGATAATCTCAGGAGGTCTACCGAGTTGATAAATCTGGCAATGACACGAGATTCTAAATGTCCCGATAAGGAAGTAAAAGAGATTTTGCGCCGATCGCTAAAAACCTAATCGGTGAAAGAACGTAAACGCCTACGACGGGAGGCGATGCGAATGATGATGGCTGCACCGGAACACTGTTTTTGGAAGGGAGAACCGCCACAATATCGCGATGATTTGATATATATTGAAGCGACGGCGGCGGCTTGGGATTATATCGATCGCAAAATTCATGGAAATGTCCGGGGTGGCGAAGTTTATGACCCCGATATTGACAACGCTGCTAGTCCCTTCACTCTCTGGAATATTCGCTGCAAATGGGCATATCAAGACATCCTGAAAAAACGCAGACAGTTAATCGATGATCATCCCCCCACACCAGACCCGGAAACACCTTACAATATTGAAAATGAACCGCAGCCGTCGGTAGATATTCCTCGGTTACAACGCATTCGCCGAGAAATTGAAAATGACCCAACGGGGGAGTTAAGGAGTTCTTTTGTACGCAAAACCCCACCGCCGCCGATTACGGTTCAAGATGCTTTATTGTTCATTTATGATTGCGTGTCTCGCGGTGAAAAATACACCCTAAAATTGGTGGCGGAACATTTTAAGATCCCGCCGGGTGTCGTCAACTCTGCTTGGAGTCGCACCATCAGTCCCCTGTTGAAAAAAATGGGCGATCGCCTATCTCAGGAACTAGATTTAGATGATGGGGATATTTACCCTGAAACAAGCTGTTAACCAGAGGATTATTTAAGCATCATGAACACTCAAGAATTATTCGGTCAACTGATTCCGATACCCCCGCAAATCACCGATTATTTACAAAGGGTTTCCCGTGACATTGAACCCTCCCAATTTCCAGAGATTGCGGAAAGAGCGATCGCTGTTTGGGTGGTGCATCGATATCTAAAAAGGTTCGATTATCAATCGGATTTCCGCAGCAGTAGCGCCTGGAATATCGCCGCCCAGGTTTTGACGGATTGGGGGGATTTGGAAATCTGGGAAGAAGGGGAAAGTTTGGGCATTGTGGAATGTATCCCCCTCCCAGCGAATGCCGAAAGTTTGGAGATTCCCGAAGGTGCCGTAATAAGCGATCGCATAGCCTATATTGCAGTAGAAATTAACCCGCCCCAAACCTGGGGAAAAATTGTCGGATTTACCCCCACCCTAGAAATAGAAGACCCGGAATTGAGTATCGATCGCGAAGACCTGTTAGAATGCGATCGACTGTTGGATTTATTGGAACTCGCCGAACCCCTCGCCGACCCGTCCCGATTTGCCGAATTAGAGTCCTATTGGTCGGGTTTGGGTGAATGGTCTGCGGAAGCACGCCAAGCAGTTGTCGCCCAACTGGAAAGAGCCTTATTATTGGAAACCATGGAACCCCTACAAGTGGAGTCCGCCGCCCAGGAAGTAGAAGCGTTAATCGCCCAATCTGTAGCCGAGTCAGCGCGAGAATTGGCAGTGCGAGAAAATGCCGAAGATGAGTCTCGCCAAGAACTGCGATCGATTTTGCGGCGGTTATTCGAGTCATTGCGGGGAGCAGAAGATTAATCACCAGCCCCCCTACCCCCAAGGGATGGCAAGGCTCTAGGAGCCTCCTGGGGCTTGTTGGTGGCGATCGCGGTTGAGGGTGCAACCTGCCCCTGCATAAAAAATCACGATTTCCCAGTTAGTTATCTAGGGGGGTTCTCCCCAAATATAACTATCGAATTGCAGGCACAATCATGGAACATATAGCCAACATTCTGCCCAACGTGATTCCCCATATCAACACCGCCCAAAACGGCTTATATCCCCTGGTAGAAAATGCGATCTTCACCTCTGCTATCAGCCTAGACCGCCTACCCTACGCCGTCCGCTGGCACATTCCGGCTAAGAAATATTCCCAGGCGAAAGGCTGGCTGGAAGAACTGACCCGACCCGCCGGAGGCCACAACGCCACCTTTTCCCATGGCAATTGGTGGAGTCCGGTCACCAAAACTTGGGTGAAAGAACCGATAGTTTTGGTAAAATCTTACATGACGGCTGCGGTTTTGGATCAACACCTAGGGGCAATGCTGCGGGGTTCTTATCGCATGGGTCGCACACTGGGAGAAGAAGCGATCGCTTTGGAAATTCTCAGCCATAACATCATGCTAGTCATTCCCACAGATACTCGGATCTCCCCTTGACTCCCGACGGCTGTCGCCCGTCATTCTCCCGTAGAGAAGCAGAAGCCCGCACCTATCCTAACGGGTGGGTGTCGGGAATATGTCATGGTATACCAATTTTGATAAAATGAGAACTATAGACCGACAGTGAAACCGGAACCAGATACCATGGCTAAAACCGTTGCCGATGTAATGACCCCTAATCCCCTTGTGATTAGTCCTGATGCGCCCCTGGCTGATGCGATCGCCCTACTAGCCCAGAACCGAATTGGAGGGCTTCCCGTGATGGATAACACGGGTAAATTGGTGGGCTTTATCTCAGAAACTGATATTATCTGGCAGCAAAGTGGCGTGACCCCACCAGCCTACATCACTATTCTCGACAGTGTGATTTATCTGGAAAATCCCTCTCGCTACGAAAAAGAACTACATAAAGCCCTAGGTCAAACCGTGGGAGACGTGATGAGTAACGGACCCATGATCACCATTAAACCAGATTGCTCTCTGTCAGAAGCAGCCCGGTTGATGAACCAAAAACAAGTGCATCGGCTGCCAGTTTTGGATGGATCCAAAAAATTAATCGGTATTTTGACCTGTGGGGATATTATCCGAGTCATGGCTATGGGTACTGATGACGACTAAAGCACATCGGTTTCCCCAGTTGTTGTGAGTTTTCTCTCATCGCCGAATAAGATGGGAATAGTCCTTAAAGGTTAGTTCTCCCCCTAGGGTGAGAGTCGCCCCGGACCTTAACCGACAGCAACTGCTTAACTGTTTAACCAAAATGACTATTACTCCAGAGTCCATTATGCAACAACTGAGTTCGGAAAATCTTGGCGATCGCTTACGGGCAGTTAACCAAATCCGTCAACTCGAAAAAAATATCGGCTTTCAACTCCTGCAAACGGCGATCGCTGACCGAGATACCCGAGTCCGATATGCAGCAGTGAGCCAAATGGCCAGCCTCGGACACCAAGATCGCGATCGGTCTTTAACCCTGTTGCGCGATTGTCTGCTTAATGACCCAGAAGCTGATGTCCAAGCCGCCGCAGCCGATTCCATTGGGGCTTTGAAACTCACAGAAGCCTTTGAAGACCTGCATCAGGTTTACCATAATACCTCTGAATGGTTGGTGCAATTGAGCATTATTGCCGCTTTAGGAGAATTGGGAGATCCGCGCGGCTTTGAACTCCTCCAAGATGGCTTGATTAATGGCAACGAATTGATCCAAACCGTTGCTATCAGCGCTTTGGGAGAATTGGGCGATCGTCAAGCCATACCCCTATTGATATCTCGTGCATCAGACCCAGATTGGCAGATCCGCCACCGCATCGCCCAAGCCTTATCTCGCCTGGGGGGTGAGGAAGTTCAAGAGGTTTTGCAACAATTGGCTACTGATGAAGTTTCCCAAGTCGCCCAAGAAGCACAATCAACACAAAATTCCTAAAATCTGGGTTTCTCAGACGGTGCAATTTCTGGTAGCGTAAATATAAAGTACGAGCCGAAAAGGCTGATCTCGGCTAATCTATCGTTATTTGTACTTACGCTTATCCTTTCTGCTTGGGAGAAAAAAATGTTAACACTTCTGTTTCAAGTGCTTTTGGCGGCTTTGGTGATTGTGTCCTTCCTCATGATTGTCGCAGTCCCTGTGGCTTATGCTTCTCCTCAAAATTGGAGTCAGTCTAAGCCCCTCATTTTTATCGGTTCTGGCCTGTGGGCGGTTCTGGTGATTTTAGTAGGAGTTTTTAACTACTTGGTTGTTTAGCCCCTAGGCTATTGACAACCAACTTAGAAGAGGTGAGAGGAATGGGGAAATCTTCCGCCCCAAACCTCTATCCTCACATCCTCGATAGATAATTTAGACTACTTATATTATGACGGTTTTTGAAGGTACTTTTACTCAGCTTGAGTCCGTAAAGTTGGCGATCGTAATTGGTCGGTTTAACGATTTGATTACCACTAAACTACTAGAAGGGTGTCAAGATTGTTTAAAACGACATGGGGTAAATCCCGAACCCCACGGGACTCAGGTTGATTATATTTGGGTTCCTGGTAGTTTTGAAATTCCCATGGTTGCTAATCAATTAGCCCTCAGCGGTCGCTATGATGCTATTATTTGTCTGGGTGCGGTCATTCGCGGACATACTCCCCATTTTGATTATGTGGCGGCGGAAGTGTCTAAGGGAATTGCCGCTTCTGCCTTCCAAACTGGCGTACCTGTGATATTTGGTATCTTAACTACTGACTCTATGCAGCAGGCCTTGGAACGCGCCGGAATTAAAAGCAACAAGGGCTGGGATTATGCTATGAATGCCCTGGAAATGGCAAGCCTAATGCGACAAATGCGCCATAAAGGACGCTCCGGGCCTTATTTGCCTAATACTATTGGTGCGACATCAACTCCGGTTTTATCCGCCGGTGTCGATACCGATGAACAGTCGGAATTGTCTACGGAATCAGGCGATCGCTCTAATCAATAACACGGTAAATAATTTACTTGGAGAACTGCCCAATATTTAAGCTGTTAATTATCGTAGTTTGCGGGATGATTGACCATGAAAATTAAACAGGCGATCGACCTCCATAAATTCTTGACTTTCCTGGTAGTCCTGGGGTTGATGGTCGCATATAATAACTTTACTATCGGCCCCTGGGTTTATCTCGCTCTCCACGGAACCTATGGGATTTTGTGGTTGCTAAAAAGCCGTATTTATCCAGATAAACAGTGGGAACAACAAATTCCTTGGTGGCAGGGAGTGGGCGTGTTTACGTTTTTAATCTTATATTGGGTGGCTCCATTTATATTAGTTAGTAGTCACTCCGAACCACCAACCCCATTAATTGCTGCCGCCATTTCTATTAACCTGTTCGGGGTATTTTTGCACTACAGCAGCGATGCTCAAAAATACTACACCTTAAAATATAAACCCGGATTAATTACTGAGGGATTTTTTGCCCGTTCTCGGAATATTAATTATGGGGGAGAACTTCTGATTTACCTATCTTTTGCTATGTTAGCACAGCATTGGCTACCGTTTTTGATTCTGGGCTTATTTGCGATCGCTATTTTTCTGCCCAATATGCTCAAAAAAGATGAATCCCTCTCCCGCTACCCAGAATTTGAACAATATCGCCAAAATTCGGGGCTACTCTTGCCCAAATTATGGGGCAAAATCCCCGACTCTAACCCTAGTGCGATCGCCCCAAATAATGATGGATGATTCCCTGAATTTAATCTTACTGTTAAAAATAGTAAAGATATAGAGATAAAATAGACATATTGCGAGACAATATGTTTAGGGAATACCGATAGGGTAGTCCCGGATACCGTTGAGTTTTAGTTATTTACCCAATTAACTGGGTAGGAGGTTGTGATATGGTACAAGCTGTGATTCCTAGTGCCGTCAAATATTCCATTCAAGTCATTCAAGACGAGGCGCGTAACCTCGTAGAAAAAGGATTAATCGATCGCCATCAACCAATTTACACCATGTGCCAGTATATCCCAGCCCGTGAGTGGGATTGGGTCGAGTGTGAATTAGAACAAAATGATTTTTTGCTCAGAGATCGAGTCATTGACCTTTTAGGTCGTGAGGACTGGAAGGAAGACTAGATTGATAGATAAGGATATTAGCATAAATCTTCGCGTCAGCTTGATTAGGGCGCTGGCTAATTGCGCCCTGGTAACTGCTATTTTAAGAATCCGTCGGAGAATCAATATTAGCCTTGAATGGGGACGGTGGGCGATCGCTACTCCAAGCCCACCAAGCACAACCACATTGACAGTGATAAAATTCTTGCCACTTGCGGCGGTTATTATCCCCATACACAGGCGATCGACGATTAATCCACACCTGTTGAGCTTCCAAACTGCTGGCCGAACATTGGGGACAGCAAAACTCAAAGGCGTGAACAGCATCACTGGTCCAGTTAGGGGGTGTTAGCTGAAAAGCATCCATTTTAATCAGACTTTTTGCCCTATTGTAGAGTGTATTTGGCTATGGCAACATACCCAATTCAAATATGCTTGCGTTTCAACCGGATCTGGTGCAAGATTCGTAGTAAGCAAAATCCTTAGCTACCCATTTATCATCGGGTGATGACTTAGCTCAAAGGTCTATATCCACCCCCGGATCAGTCAAAGCTATGGTTGCGGGTGCAGCTTCTCCATTATTCAGTTTCCGCACTTAGGGAAAGATTTATGAATCTACTGCTGAATTTAATTTCCCTACTGGGAATTGCTGGTTTGTGCTTTATTGCTTGGTTAGGTTCCGAAAACAAGCGCGTCATCCCCTGGAATGTGATCTTTTGGGGAATAGGCTTACAAATGGTTATTGGACTCATTGTATTTGTCTTAGGTAGCCAATTAGTCGAGGGACTCAGCACCCTGCTTAACTCAATTTTGGACGCTTCCGAAGCTGGGGCGCGATTCTTATTTGGTGGACCACAATCAATTTTGGTAGCTGACCCAGACTTTCGCGCTGGTCCGGGTCCCGCTGGACGTTGGATTGCTAGGGCTGTGGGAACTCCCTTTGTCGCAGTTCCGGGCGATCGCATTGGTCCCGATAATCTTAACCCCGGTTTTGCTTATGTTCTAGCATTTCGCGCCCTTCCCCAAGTCATTTTCTTTGCAGGTTTGGTCAGCTTATTATATAGACTGAATATCATTCAGCCTGTTGTACAAATATTCGCCAAAATCTTTCAGAAAACCATGGGAATTAGTGGCGCTGAATCCCTATCCGGTGCTGCTAATATTTTTGTGGGTATTGAATCTGCGATCGCGGTAAAACCCTATTTATTAGACATGACCCGCAGCGAACTCTGTGCCATTCTCGCCAGTTGTTTCGGGTCGATCGCTTCCTCCGTTTTAGCATTATATGCAGGATTTCTCAGACCGACTTTTCCCAACATCACCGGACACCTAGTTTCTGCCTCTTTAATGACAATTCCCGCCTGTTTTGTCATTGCCAAAATTCTAGTTCCAGAAACTGATCAACCCAAAACTCTGGGGAAAGTTCCCGAAGAACCAAAAGCCGATAAAGCCAGCCTCCCTAACCCTATGGATAGCTTAATCGGTGGTGCTTTAGATGGCGTGAAAATGGCAGTAGGAATAGCCGCCGCCTTGATTGCAATTTTGGGAATGGTCGCTTTAGTCAATTTGGTTTTTGCTACTTTGGCAGGATTTTCCGAAAGTGATTTTTTCCTCCTTAGTTGGATAGGTAATCTATTTCAGGTCATTACCCTACAAAACATTTTGGGAGCCTTATTTTTACCTCTGACTTTTTTAACTGGGGTTTCCCTCGAATGGCAAGAACTATGGCAGTCTTCCCTGTTAATTGGCAGAAGGCTTTTGGAAACTAATATCCCCCCCTATCAAGCCCTCGCTCAACTTAATGCTAACGGCGAAATTAGCAACCGCGCCATGTTAATTGTTAGCTATGTTTTGTGCGGATTTACTCATTTTGCCTCCTATGGAATTTTCGTCGGTGGTTTATCTTCCTTAATTCCTAGCCGACGTTCGGAAGTCGCATCTTTAGGCTTTACTGCCTTATGGGCAGGTACTTTAGCCACTTTAATGACAGGCTGTATGGCGGGATTCTTTGACTTTGGAAATCCTGCTATTTTTGGAAAATAATTAACTAGATTAATTCGGGCTTATTTTGAGGAGGAATTATGCAACCAAAACGCCTGAAAATTATAGGCTTGGGACTCATCACCGCTTTACTTTTATTGGTGTTCGGTAATATGGATCGCCTACCATTTACCAGCATATCAGGAGAATCGGCGATCGCTCAACAGACCACTCCGACACCCACTCCGACACCCACCCCAGAAGCCACCCCAGAAGCCACCCCAGAAGCCACCCCAGAACCCGCACCGCCGCCGGAACCGACAAATTCTGTGGAAGCATTACCCCTAAGTGGTAGCGCCTTCAAGGACCCCCAAGGTCGTTTTGAGGTGGGGATTATTCAAGATTTTAATGTCGGGTTTGCGGGCAATTTTCCCCTGTTTGAGTCACCAGATGGTAACTTGGCTTATACAGTGGTAGCTAGATATCGCGAAAGCGATCGCACTTTACCCGAATTAGCGATCGCGCAAATTGCGATCGAAATCTTTGAGCGCGGGGAAGGTTTTAGACCCGGAAATTTTGAAACTTTGGGGACTGGGGAAGTACAAATGCCTTGGACAGGAACCTTAAAAATCGGAGCCAGAAGCCAGCCTATGTCAGGAGTAATTTTTGCTCGTCAAGCTGGTAATCAAATCCTAGTTTTATTAGTGTCTGCCACAGCAGCAGGAGCCCCCAACATAGAGGGAGCAGTTGCAGCTTTATCCGACACACTACAACCTCTGTAAAAGTAATTAATAATTAATAATTAATAATTAATAATTATTAATTATTAATTGTAGGGGCGGGTTCTGCCGTCAATTTTCCATCCCCACCAGGATATTAATAAACCCGCCCCACCGTTTCTTTTAGAAACCCGGTTTCTCAAAGAAACCGGGTTTCTGGACCACGATATGGGTTGGTGCGGTTGACCCGATAGGTTATCCCTGTGACGCACCCTACCAGGGTGATAATAATTAATTGATAATTATTAATTGTAGGGGCGGGTTCCACCGTCAATTTTCCATCCCCACCAGGATATTAATAAACCCGCCCCACCGCCGATAATCAATTGTAGGGGCGGGTTCTGCCGTCAATTTTCCATCCCCACCAGGATATTAATAAACCCGCCCCACCGTTTCCCCTGAGAAACCCGGTTTCTCAAAGAAACCGGGTTTCTGGACCACGATATGGGTTGGTGCGGTTGACCCGATAGGTTATCCCTGTGACGCACCCTACCAGGGTGATAATAATTAATTGATAATTATTAATTGTAGGGGCGGGTTCCGCCGTCAATTTTCCATCCCCACCAGGATATTAATAAACCCGCCCCACCGCCGATAATCAATTGTAGGGGCGGGTTCTGCCGTCAATTTTCCATCCCCACCAGGATATTAATAAACCCGCCCCACCGTTTCCCTGAGAAACCCGGTTTCTCAAAGAAACCGGGTTTCTGGACCACGATATGGGTTGGTGCGGTTGACCCGATAGGTTATCCCTGTGACGCACCCTACCAGGGTGATAATAATTAATTGATAATTATTAATTGTAGGGGCGGGTTCCGCCGTCAATTTTCCATCCCCACCAGGATATTAATAAACCCGCCCCACCGCCGATAATCAATTGTAGGGGCGGGTTCTGCCGTCAATTTTCCATCCCCACCAGGATATTAATAAACCCGCCCCACCGTTTCCCCTGAGAAACCCGGTTTCTCAAAGAAACCGGGTTTCTGGACCACGATATGGGTGTGGTGCGGTTGACCCGATAGGTTATCCCTGTGACGCACCCTACCAGGGTGATAATAATTAATTGATAATTATTAATTGTAGGGGCGGGTTCCGCCGTCAATTTTCCATCCCCACCAGGATATTAATAAACCCGCCCCACCGCCGATAATCAATTGTAGGGGCGGGTTCTGCCGTCAATTTTCCATCCCCACCAGGATATTAATAAACCCGCCCCACCGTTTCCCCTGAGAAACCCGGTTTCTCAAAGAAACCGGGTTTCTGGACCACGATATGGGTTGGTGCGGTTGACCCGATAGGTTATCCCTGTGACGCACCCTACCAGGGTGATAATAATTAATTGATAATTATTAATTGTAGGGGCGGGTTCCGCCGTCAATTTTCCATCCCCACCAGGATATTAATAAACCCGCCCCACCGCCGATAATCAATTGTAGGGGCGGGTTCTGCCGTCAATTTTCCATCCCCACCAGGATATTAATAAACCCGCCCCACCGTTTCCCCTGAGAAACCCGGTTTCTCAAAGAAACCGGGTTTCTGGACCACGATATGGGGGTGGTGTCGTGGTGCGTCAGATGAACCCAATTGGCCGTTGACCCGATAGGTTATCCATATAACGCACCCTACGGGGGTGATAATAATCAATTATTAATTATTAATTGTTAACTATGAATCCTGATACAGAAATCCGTCATCTATTAGATTTAATGCCAGCCTCCGGTCGCATGATGGCTAGACTAATTGCTAATCCTCGACAGTCTACTGTAATTCAATGTGAATTTCCCCTTCCGTGGAAAACTACTAGACCCATTTTGATTAATTTTGACTTGTGGAAACAGCTATCAAGACCTCAGCGAGATTTATTGTTGTTGCGGACTGTTAGTTGGGTTACTAATGTGCAATGGTTTAAACCTGACTGGAATCAAGGCATTGTGGTGGCGGGAATAGTCGGAGTTGGGGTACAATTTATGCAGCAGGATGCTGTTGGTGTTCTCCTGGCTGGAGGATTAGCTGCTATAGGTGTGCGTCGGGTATGGCAGGCTAATCAACGCTCTGAGATGGAGTTAGAAGCTGATGATATCGCCATTAGGGTAGCCGCGCGACGGGGTTATGAGGAAGCGATCGCAGCAGCCGCTTTAGCAGAGGCGATCGAAGTTGTGGCTACAATTGAGGGTCGCCGGGGATTGAGTTTTATGGAATTAGTCCGCTGTCAGCATCTCAAAGCGATCGCCAACTCTTATAAGGGCCATAATTAATACGATCGCACCATTCGCCAAGTTTGAATAGCCTAACTTACCAGAGGGGAGAATCAGCTCCCCTGTGTTTTCAACGTCGCCAAAGGGTTTCGCCGCCGGGACGGTCAATTAGCGTCACACCATTAGCCTGTAGTTGGTCACGAATGCGATCGCCTTCCGCATAGTTTTTAGCCTTTCTAGCCGACTGTCGTTGTTTAACCAAATCCTCAATTTCAGCGTCGCTAATTCCCTGAGTCGCCGCTGGTGGTTGTGCTTGTGTTACAGCTTCCAACCCGAAAACTCCCGCTAACTCCACCAAAGTTTTCCAGGTCGCATAAATGCGATCGCTCGGGGTATCAGTCTTACCTTCATGAGCCAATAAATTCCCTTGGCGGCGCAACTCTTTAGCCAATTCAAACAACACAGCCAAACCCCCAGGAGTATTAAAATCATCATCCATAGCCACTCGGAAGCGTTGGAGTGCATCTTCTGTCGTGTCGTATTTACTGGGAGATGAATCAGCAGACCACCCCAAGCGCGCGCCGTATTGTTCCGCAAATAATAACCCATCTTTCAAGGTTTCCCAGCCATTTTTAGCTGAGGCGATCGCCTCATCAGTAAAATCGAGAGGTTTACGATAGTGACCCTGTAGAATAAATAAGCGCACCACCATAGGGTCTACAGGGCGATCGAGCAATTCACGAATCGTCGTAAAATTGCCCAAAGACTTAGACATTTTTTCCCCACCGACCGTCACCATACCATTGTGCATCCAATATCGAGCCAGAGTTTTACCAGTCGCCGCCTCAGACTGAGCGATTTCATTTTCATGGTGAGGAAACACCAAATCACCCCCGCCGCCGTGAATATCAATAGTTTCTCCCAGTAGTTGTCGGACCATAGCCGAACATTCAATGTGCCACCCCGGACGACCGGGACCCCAAGGAGAATCCCAGGCGGGTTCTCCCGGTTTAGCAGCTTTCCAGAGAGCAAAATCCGCCGGATTTTTTTTCTTGAGAGTTTCCGGGTCAGCCACAGCTACGCGACCACTAGCCCCCATTTGTAGGTCTTCGAGTTGTCGCCGGGAGAGTTTACCATAATCGGGAAAGTGACCGACATTGTAATAAACGTCTCCATCGACAGCATAAGCGTGTCCTGTAGCCGTGAGTTGCTCAATAAGTTGGTGAATTTCCTTGATATGATCTGTCACCCTAGGATAAGCCTTAGCATCCCGTACATTTAGCCGCCGCAGGTCTTCAAAGTAAGCGTCTATAAAGCGTTGGGATACCGCCTCCATAGTGCTTTCTTGTTCTTTAGCGCGGTTAAGGATTTTGTCGTCAATGTCGGTAAAATTCTGGACGTAGTTAACTTCATATCCTGACCATTCCAGATAGCGGCGTACCACGTCCCAGGTCGTGTAGGATCGTGCATGACCCAAATGGCAATAGTCATAAACTGTAACCCCGCAGCAGTACATTTTGACTTTTCCGGGTTCTAGGGTGGTAAAGGTTTCTTTTTGGCGGGTTTGGGTGTTATAGATTTTTAGAACCATGTTGAGTCTTAATAGTGTAAATGCTTAGGCTGGCTAGGGTTTAGCTAAGGATGGCTGATTTGATAGGGACGGCGTTAAAGAAACAGGATCTAGCCCCCGTGTGACAGGCTACGTCCCCAATTTGCTCGATTTTGAGCAGGAGGACATCAGCATCACAATCGTAGTATAGGGCTTTGAGCTTTTGAATGTGTCCTGATGTGGCTCCTTTGTGCCACAGTTGCGATCGCGATCGACTCCAATAGTGAACTTCACCCGTTGTTAGGGTTTGTTGCAACGATTGGCGATTCATCCAAGCCATCATTAATACTGTACCGTCTTTATGGTCTTGGGCGATCGCTGGAATTAAACCTTGTGGATTAAATTTTAGGCTATCGATCCATAATTGGTCTTGGTTCATGGTTAGGGATTTCGTGTAAACATTGTTGTAGGTCTTGGGTGAGGGTTTCGCGGTTCAGGTCTCGACCGATAAATACTAATTGATTTGGGGGTTCGCCGCGAGGATAATTAGGCGTAAGCTGATAGCGTTTTCCGCTGAGTTGGAATAGGTGAGAGGAGTTGTTACCTTGATACCAAATCAATCCTTTGGCGCGAAATACATTCGTTGGTAGGCGATCGCTTAAGAAGGTCTGGAATTTTTCCACACTCAGAGGGCGATCGCTGCTAAAGGATACAGCCACAAATCCATCATTAGCTAGATGTTCCGAATGGTGATCATGGTCTGGTTGCTCCCCAAAGTCTGGGTGGGAATATTCTATTCCCCAAATACTCGCTAAGGGAACCTCACCGTATTCGCTCGTCATTATACGAGCATCGGGTTTAAGCTGGCGGATCTGTTTTTGGATGCGATCGTATTTTTCTGGGGATACCAAATCGATTTTATTGAGCAAAATCAGATCACCCCAAGCAATTTGGTTAAGCGCAGCTTCACTGTTAGCCAATAGGTCTGGCGAAAACGTATCAGCATCTACCAGCGTAAAAATAGCATCAAGTCGAGTCAACTTTCGCAATTCCGTCCCCGCAAAAGTCATAATAATCGGTAACGGGTCCGCTATTCCTGTCGTTTCAATCAGTAGATAATCTATGGACGTATTTCGTTGTAAAACCTCCACAATTGTATCTGCTAGGCGGTCATTCAGGGTACAGCATATACAACCATTATTTAACTGCACCATATCATCTTCTACGTTGATCAGCAGTTGACCGTCAATACTAATCTCCCCAAATTCATTCACAAAAACCGCCACTTTCCGACCATTACGGTGACTCAGAATATAATTAACTAGGGTAGTTTTTCCACTTCCCAAAAATCCGGTAATTACAATTACAGGAACTTCCCGGTTTATGGTTAGTTTTTCCCTCGTAGTTTTCACGGCTTTTGTGACCTAATATACTTGACAAAATCCCTGTAATATGCTCCCTTCACTCCCCGCAAGCACTAGCCTGTTTTTGTAGGGTTTTAAAAATGTTATAAAACCCATTCGCACGGGAGGGAGTCAAACTAGCCTGTAGCCCAGTTTCTTCAATAAAATCGGGTTTTAATTGGCTAATTTGTTCAATAGTTAACCCATTCATTCCCTTAATTAACATAGCCAATAATCCTTTAGTTAATTGAGAGTCAGAATCACCCTGAAATTGAATACAGCCATTCGAGTCTAAACTCGCCGTCACATAAACCTGAGAAACACAACCAGGAACCTTGTTTTCTGGCAATTTTTGCTCCTCTGGAAATTCCGGCAATTTTTGAGCTAAAGTCAGTAGTTGCTCGTAACGCAGCTTATTAGAGGAGGCGCGTTTAAAGCGTTGAACAATGCGATCTAGTGCAGGGGGCCGTTGAGTCACAGGTGAAGCCATGATATTCTACGAGCATAAATATACAACAAGTCAATAAGCCGATTTTGTATTTTAACGCAAATTTTCCTATTCGTTGATGTAGACTTGATGGCGATCGCGATCGAGGGGAGGGTTCACCAGTCAAACCAGAGACCCCCCCAAAAGTCTAGCGAAGGATTAGAGCAACTTCCTTAGCGAAATAGGTAAGAATCAGATCCGCCCCGGCTCGTTTCATGCTGGTGAGCGTTTCTAGCATCACCTTTTTCTCATCAATCCAGCCCATACGTCCGGCTGCGCGAATCATCGCATACTCACCACTAACATTATAGGCCGCCACAGGTACATTTGTAGCTTGTCGAACCTGCGAAATAATATCAAGATAGGCCAGCGCTGGTTTCACCATCACCATATCCGCTCCCTCTTGCACATCTAACATAACTTCTTTGATCGCTTCGCGGCTATTAGCCGGATCCATTTGATAGGTTTTCTTATCGCCAAATTTCGGAGCCGAGTCTAACGCATCCCGGAAGGGGCCATAGTAAGCCGAAGCGTATTTAGCCGAGTAAGCCAGGATACCAACGTTTGTATAACCTGCTGCATCGAGTCCTTCACGAATTGCGCCGATCCGTCCATCCATCATGTCCGAGGGTGCTACTATATCCGCTCCCGCTTCCGCGTGGGATATCGATTGTTTAACTAGAACTTCCACCGTTTCATCGTTGAGGATTTCACCGCTATCGCTGACGATACCATCATGACCTTTGCTGGAAAACGGGTCTAGGGCTACATCCGTGATAATCATGATGTCGGGAACAGCTTGTTTGATGGCTCTGACTGTCCGCTGTACCAGTCCTTCCGGATTATAGCTTTCCGTACCCGCGTTGTCTTTTTTTTCTTCCGCTACTAGGGGAAATAACGCAATAGCCCGAATCCCTAATTCCGATGCTTCTGCTACTTCTTTCAGTAATAGGTCTAGGGTGTAGCGGTAGCTTTCCGGCATTGAGGGGACTTCCACTTTCTGATTTTCCCCTTCCATCACGAATAGGGGATATATCAGGTCGTTAACTGTTAGTTGTGTTTCTTGCACCATCCGCCGCAGCGCATCGGTACGACGTAGACGACGGGGACGTTGGACAAGGTTTAATCTATGGTTTTCTGATGACATGAGATAACAGTTGTTTTCTTTTATACAGCCAAATTGACTGTTTATTATCCCACCGATCGCTATCGTTTTGGCCTGTTGATACAAATCAATACAATCCCCAAAAAGTTGATTTTTTATTCAATTTAAAAAAAATGTTCGGCCAGATTACCGTGGGGGTTGACATCTACCGGAACTCATGGTATATTATTGACATACTCTTTTATAATTGGAATATTACTCACTATAAAAAAATTGCCAATATTTCCATTATTTAAAATGGTATCACAAGCCCAGCCAAAAAGCAAGCAACCCCCCCCAAAAAAAATTTTTTTTGCAACATTTCTTAACATTTTGTTACAAAGATTAACACAATTCCGCTAGTGATTGATTAAGTGATTAAGCGATCGCCTGATGAGAAGAATTAACTAGAACCGAATTTGGGGTATTTTAAGGTTAACTGGGTTATTGTCGCCAGGTGCGAAACCTTCAAGGGGGGGAAGGGAATGGCGATCAATCTGAATCGGCTCGAATAATGATTCGAGGTATTCTTGAGTATACTGAAAGTCCTGATCCAAATCCGTGCCACCCATAGGCATAGCCAACCGAGAGGGGTCGCGACCAATACTCAAGTCATCGCCGCCCAGGTCATCGAGGGAACCGGTAGCAACTGGGGGGGTAATTCCGATGATAGGTGGCAACATTTGGGTTTGTTGTAAATTCGCCCCAGCGAAAGTTGCTCCTGTTAGTCGAGCCTTAATCAGGTTAGCACCACTGAGGTCAGCTAAATCAAGAACTGCGTCATTCAATTCGGCTTGATTTAGAAATGCACCGCTCAAATTAGCGCCAGTTAGATTTGCACCTTTAAGGTCTGCACCTTCGAGGTTAGCATTAGCTAAGTTAGCATTTTCCAGGTTAGCATTTCGGAGGTCTACCCCAATAAGATGGGCTCCTGATAGATCAGCCCCTCTAAGATCGCAACCTTGACAAAATCTGGTTTCTAGTAGTTGTCTCAGGTCTGCTGGATTTTCAGCTCGAATTGGAGAGGCGAAGCCTAGGGATACTATGGTTGTGGCTGCCCCTAGAATCATGACTGTTGATAAAGTCTTCATCTTTTTGTCCTCCTGAATGGACAGATAGGAATTATGTTTTATTCCTCATGTACTCTAGGATATAGCATAACGGAATTATATGGGCGATCGCTTCTCCCCTGAGACATAAATTTTAACGTTGATGAAATCCGGTAATCGGCGAGTATATCAGCAATTATCTCTATGATTTAGGGGATCATATCTGATTTGATAGGGGTTAGTGAGATCTTCAGGCGATCGCCCCATGGCGGGTGGATATTGAGTCAGGGCGAAGAATATTGTGGATTTCAGCGAGGTAGGTGGTCGTGGGTAAAATAAATATGACCGAGGGTGCGATCGTTGTAGGTTCGTTTAGTGAAGCGCCAACCCGGTTCTAAAAAGATTTTGGTAAAGCCACTAGACCGACCAAAGCTGCGACCGATGATAATGGGTGGTGCGTAGACATCAGCGCGAGAGTTAGCGACCAGTAAAATCTCTCCTGGAGTAGCTTGGACGGTGAGACTATGGCTGAGGGCGAGGTCTTGTCCTCCCATGCGAACCGAATAGCCGTTACTGTCGGTGGCGCGTCCACAAATTCCGCTAAAGTCGAAGTTGAGAAGTAGGGGTTCAACTTGAACGGGACGGCTGCCATTTTCACTCCAACAGGGTCGGGAATCAGAAATTTGTTCAACGACTACTAGGGAGTAACCAAAGGCGCGGGGAACAGCCATAGCTACGAATCGCTCCTGATCAACTTCCTGTTGACCAAATTGGACTGCATTGGCACCAGAAAATCCAGTGATAATGGAGAAGGTAGCTGCTGCTAGGGTGGTAATGGTTTGTGTTAGTGAGATCTTCATCTTCAAAATCTGTTCAACTGTTGAGTGTTAGAACTGCGGACTGTGCGATCGCATCTGTAGGTCTGTAGGTAAGAAGTTTATGCTCCGAGGTTTAGTTTAGCGCTTTAGGGGGAACCTAGTGTTTTGTGGCTAAAAAATTGTAATCCGGTACTCCAGACTAAATAGCCACGATCATTGAGATGTAGACCATCGGTGCTGAGTTCCGGGCGCAGGTTTCCTTTTTCGTCGGTGAATAGAGGATGTAGGTCTAGGAAATAAGCACCATTGGCGATCGCGATCGCTTCTAATTCTCTATTAAGTCGGCGTATACGACGATTAGGAATTTTAAGTAGGCGATCGCGTCCTTCCCAACTAGCATTTTGATCGCTGTGGGGTAAAATCGACTGAACGACCACTTGAGCGCTGGGATGAACCCATTGCACATCTCTAATAATTTCCCGCCAGTTGGCTAAAACCGTTTGATCGTCAATTCCCCGTAACAGGTCATTGATACCGATCATGATAAATACAGTTTCTGGTTGGGTCAGGTCAAACACCTTGAGTCGTCGTAGTAATCCCGCCGAGGTTTCCCCGGATATACCTTGATTTAACCAGGTTCTCCCTGGGGGTAATAGTTCAGGGGGAAACCATAAACTTAATGAATCTCCGGCTAAAATGGTTAGGCGCGCGGGGCGATTCTGAGCCGCGAGAAGTGCTTTTTCTTTTAGCTGTTCTACCGAATCTTCGTAGGTCAAGCGATATGGTGGCTGAAATGAGGAGTTAGTGCCGTTAGGCTGAACTTCATGGGTCTGTTGGGTTTGTACTGCTGCACCAACTTGTTTTTCTTCTGAGGGTTGCGCTTGGGCTTGGGAAGTGTCGGATAATGATTGTCCCCTTAGCAATAGTAGGACAATCACCAGAGTTAGTATCCCGTTACCGATGAGGGATAACATCACCCAAGCTGGAATAGTTTTTAACGGAATCAACACGAGAATCTGAGAAACGCCCTAAAGTTGTCTACTTCTATGTTGACACTCTACCTTTGATTTTAGGGAAGGGTAGATTCTGGGTTCGCGCTACTCGCCGACCTGCCGCAGGTTTACACCAACAGTAATCGCCTCTACAATTGGCCACTCTGTGATGTAGAAGTTTAAAACGGCTGTTGTGCTACATCCTCCCTAGAAAAAGAGGAGGTTTGGCATTGTCTCATCATCAGACTCTGGATATATGGGGCGATCGCCCTAGCAATGTCTAGCAATGTGTGGAAAGAAAAAATCGCCTCCTGTAGGGGCTATGTGCCAGTTAGGAGACGATTTTTTAGCAGATAAGATGGCAGATGAGATTAGAGTTTAATAGCTTCTGCCAATTCCACCTTCGCGGCTAGGAATACCGGGGTCAATACCTCCGACACTTGCTGGGCCTACTTCTTTGAGGAATCCGTTATAGGCTTCCATACCATGTTCGGCGATGTCGAGTCCTTCATATTCATGTTCAGGATTGACGCGGATACCGACCATCGCTCTGATGGCTAACCAGAAAATAGTCGTCATGACTACTGTAAATCCGCCGATGGACAGGACACCGAGGATTTGAACGCCGAGATTAGCGCCGCCAAAGATACCGACGGCTAGGGTTCCCCAAATTCCACAAACTAAGTGAACGGAAGTAGCACCCACCGGGTCGTCAATCTGAATGCGATCGAAGAAGGCGACTGAGTAGACGACGATAACTCCGGCGATCGCACCAATTACAACTGCAGCCCACAAGGGTACAGCATCACAACCGGCGGTAATTCCCACTAAACCGGCGAGAATGCCGTTGATAATCATGGATAGGTCTGGTTTACCATCCTTAATCCAGGAGGTGAGGGTAGCAGTTACACCGCCTGCAGAGGCTGCTAAGTTCGTGGTCAAGGCGATATAGGGAACATTCTCATTAGCAGCCAATTCGGAACCGGGGTTAAATCCAAACCAGCCGATCCACAGAATTAAACATCCCAGGGTAGCAATACTCATGTTATGACCAGGAATCGCCCTAGGTTCACCGGATGGACCGTATTTGCCCATGCGCGGTCCGAGGAATGCTGCCCCCATGAGGGCGGCCCATCCTCCCACGGAGTGAACTACGGTTGATCCGGCAAAATCATGGAAGTCCATACTTGCTAACCAGCCGTTATCAGTCCAGACCCAGTGTCCGGTAATGGGGTAGGATATTCCCACCAGCAATAGGCTAAATATTAGGAAGGCGACAAATTCGATCCGTTCGGCTACTGCGCCGGATACAATAGTGGCGGCGGTACCTGCGAAGGCGACCTGGAACAGAAAGAAAACTTCTTTGGGTAATCCTTCGGGGAATGGGTCAAGTCCGTAAACGCTGGGCTCTCCAGTCAGGAAGAAGCCACCACCACCAATAAAGGGGTTTTCCCCTCCGAACATGACTGAGAATCCAAAGAACCAGTAAATTAGGGTGGCGATCGCAAATACGATTAGGTTTTTGGAGAGAATGTTAACGGCGTTTTTGTGACGACAAAATCCGGTTTCTAACATCCCGAAACCAGCGTTCATAAAGATTACCAAAATACTGGCAATCACAATCCAAATGGTATTTAAAACACCCTGCACATATTCGGGAGTTATGGGTTGTGCGTCGTCTTGGGCGACTGCTGCTAAACTCCAAAATATAATAATCAGGGCCGTGAGAGGAATGCACCCTAGTAGGCTAGGAGAAAGCCATCTGGGTCTTTTGGGCTGCAAAATTGACGGAGTAGGCTGAGGCGCAGATCCAACTACCTCAGCAAATTGCCGATAACTTCTGGTTCTCGACTTTTGGCGTTTCAACATTTGCTTACAGTTGTTCAATTTACGTTAATGTGGAAAGAATGAGGCGGCAAATGATAGCCGTCTGGTTAGAGAGATGCTTAATCTTTATGCCTACCTTACTTAATAGGTAGGTGTTAACTAGCCGGACTTTAACAGGTGTGGGTTAACCGATAAAACTCCCACATCTGTACTCAACTGAGTTCATTTGCTAACAGGTGGACTTACCATTTAACCATAAAAAGTACGGATAAACTACGAGAAGTTTCGAGGGATAATCAGATTCTTTCTAGTCCAGGGCTATGACTTGAAGCTACGATTTTTATCTACTTTGTTAACATTATCTTAATCAGATTTCTGTATACTGCAATACAGAAATATATAGCAAATTGCTATAAAGGGACTGATAGATTATGGGCCCGGTATGGTTATATACAAACTGGTGTAATAATGGGGTTTTTCCACTACATTTGTTTAAGGTATTCTTGATATCCAAACTGTGCAAGGATTGTTTGTTTTTCGAGTACAGATTCGGTTAACTCTTGTCGATAGGCTTGGACTTTTGCCATGAGTTCAGGTTGGTGAGAAGCCAAAATCTGAACAGCGAGTAGACCGGCATTTTTAGCGTTTCCGATCGCCACTGTAGCCACAGGAATACCGGCTGGCATTTGAACGATAGAATAGAGAGAATCTAGTCCCATTAGGTGACGGCTGGGGACGGGAACCCCGATCACAGGTAAAGGGGTGAGAGATGCAACCATTCCGGGTAAGTGAGCCGCGCCGCCTGCACCAGCTATAATAACTTTTAATCCGCGTCCTAGGGCAGTTTTGGCATACTCAAACATCCGGTCTGGGGTACGGTGTGCCGATACGATCGCTACTTCCCAACTAATACCAAAATCTTGACATACGGCGATCGCTGCTGACATGGTAGGTAGGTCAGAATCACTGCCCATAATAATACCAATTTGAGCAGGGGAGGAGTTAGGGTCCTGAGAGATTGAGTCCATAGCAGTTGTTAATAACGAAGTGAAACTACAGACCCGGATTATAGCATTAGGGGTGGAGATAGTTGGGAGTAACTACGTCTGTTGAGGAATTGTCCCCCCAAATTGAGCTACAATGTTTATAATCATGAGAGAGGCGAAATACGAGGGTTGACATGGCGCCAGTCTGGTTGGACTACAAGCCAGCAGCAGAGAGACCCGGAATCATCCACTATTATTGAGAGGTAACAGTAAATCATGCTAAAAAGTTACGAAGCGATCTACGAAAACGGTGAGTTTAAATGGTTGTCAGACCAGCCAGACCTGAACAAAGCACGAGTGATTATCACTGTATTACCGGAGCCAGATCTATCTAATCGAGAGGGAAATAAGAAACGGCGATTTCCGCCAGATTCAATTGCCGGAAAAGGCCAAACCATTGGGGATATAATTAGTCCAATTGTAGATGAGGATGACTGGGAATGTCTAAAGTGATTGTCCTAGATACCCATATATGGATTTGGCTGATTACACAAGAGTTTGAAAGATTTCCGGCTCATTGGTGTGACCAAATTTATGCTGCTGACGAAGTTGGTATTTCCCCAGTATCTTGTTATGAAGTCGCAGTAGCTTACAAAAAAGGAAGGTTAGAGTTACCCTGTCCAGTAAATGAGTGGCTACATGAAGCCCTAACGCCCACAGGTATTAGTCTGATGCCTTTGAATGCGGAAGTCGCTTGTCAAGCGGTGAATTTATCTGCGATTCATAAAGACCCTTTTGATAGGATAATCATAGCAACGGCGTTAGTTTATCAAGGTCAATTAGCAAGTGTCGATCGCCAGTTTACTAGATATCCCGAATTAACAGATTATTTAATGAGATAAATTTGGGTAAAGCGAGAGTTTTTTTAACCCAGTTATAAATCAATGATTATGTAAGATGATGAATGAAAGCCTCCCGCCTAATGATGTGTCAGTAGATTTAATTAACAGTCAGATTCTAGGTAAACCTGGATTACATACCCTACAAATTCGTGATGGTGTAGTTAAGGCGATCGCCACGAAACCAGACCCCGCCGCCGCAGTGGTTGATGTAGGTGGAGATTGGATTTCCCTAGGGGGGATAGATTTACAGATTAATGGTGGGTTAGGGTTAGCTTTCCCGGAGTTAACGGGGGAGAATTATCAACAACTGCAAGGTATTTGTGAGTATTTATGGGATCAGGGGGTTGATGGATTTTTGCCTACCATAGTGACAACCACCGTAGAGAAATTTAGGCGATCGCTGGCTACCCTAGGGGAATTTCAACCAGACGGGAAGGACGGGAAGCACTCGGCGGCGGAGATTTTAGGAGTTCATCTTGAGGGACCATTTCTGAATGTGCAAAAACGGGGCGCACATCCTCAAAATTGTCTATTACCCCCAACCACAGATAATGTCAAACGGGTTCTAGGGGATTATGGGAAGGTGGTTAAGGTGATGACTCTAGCGCCAGAATTAGACCCCACCGGGACAGTTATCCCCTATTTGAGGAGTTTAGGCATTATCGTCAGTCTCGGTCACTCTCAGGCTAATTTAACTGTGGCTGATGAAGCATTTAACCAGGGGGCGACAATGGTAACTCATGCTTTTAATGCCATGCCTCCCCTACACCACCGGGAACCAGGACTATTGGGGGCGGCTTTATGTCGCTCAGAGGTATTTTGTGGGGCGATCGCTGATGGACATCATGTTTGTCCAACCATGCTGGAGGTACTGTTACGGGGGAGTAAGGGTGAGATTTTTGTGGTTAGTGATGCTTTAGCGCCTTTGGGATTGGCGGATGGTGTTTATCCGTGGGATGACCGGCGCATTGAGGTGACAGGGGGGGTGGCTCGGCTGGAGGATGGAACTTTGGCGGGAACTACTTTATCGCTGTTGAGGGGAGCGGAAAATTTAGTCAGGTGGGGGATCTGTTCTGCTGCTGAGGCGATCGCTTTAGTAACAGAAACTCCACGTCGAGCGATCAGATTATCAACGGAAATCATCGGTCAACCAATAACCCGATTATTGCGATGGACAGAGGAGCAGGGATGTCTGAGGGGACAAAGGTTGAGAATTGGATCTAAAATAGACAACTATCTCCCCTCCCTAAACTGTTAGGAATGGTGGGGGATAGTTAGTACATTTGTTGGAAGCGCCAAAATTATGGGTGAAGCTAAACGTCGCAAAGAGATGATGGGGGAAAAGTACGGTAAGGAGGAATAGTGCGATTCGTTTGGTAGAAACCAGCCTAAAGCCTACTGGTTATAGGTTTGGGGGATTACCAGCGGGGACAGATAAAAACAGAAAAACCTGTTCCCTGACAACTGAATTACCTTGAGGGTGAAAGTCCCTCCCGTCTGGTGTAGACGTGACAGCATCATCCCCACTGAGGCGATCGGACTATCGCGACTTGGTGAAGCGGGATGAAAAGGCAGCTCTGCTGGTAGCCTAAACTGGCACTCTGTCGAGCAAGTACCCATGGATAAGGAAATCTGAAGATGTGATCAAAACGTCGTCACCTTAAACCAGCGAAAAGGCTGACACGCTGGAGCCAAAAGGCTAAGGATAAATGGGGTTGGCTGATTGTTCACAGACCAACATACACTCCCTATAAACCCGGCGTAAAGCATCGTCCTAAAGGTACAACCAAAGGTAATTCGGAACGAAGTAACCCATGTATATGCTCTCAGGTATTGGTCGATAACTGAGTAGGTAGCCAGCCGCAAGCTGTATGTGGTCAGGATTGGGACAGAAGCGAAGGTCTAGGGTAATGCCTAGAATAGGCTGACAGTTCCACGATGTTACGGAATATAGAGTTGCCAGTAACAGGAAATGAAATCTGAAACGAGTGTAAAGACTACGGAAAGACTGGAATGGGGTGACATCAACTGGAAAAAGGTTGAACGTCGCTTATTCCGCCTGCAAAAACGAATCTATAAAGCCTCAAAGCGTGGTGATTTCAAAGCAGTTCGCTATCTCCAAAAGTTGTTATTAAAGTCCTGGTCAGCAAAGGTATTAGCGGTTAGATCGGTAACTCAAGATAATCAAGGTAAAAATACGGCGGGTGTGGACGGGGTAAAATCCCTATGCTCACAAGCACGAATCAACCTTGTCGGACAACTGACGCTAGGTGCTAAACCCAAGCCTACCCACAGAGTAGACTCGACAGAAACGGTCGTAAATGCTCCAAGTCGGAATGGAGAACAGACTATATTTTGTCGCGCGGGTCAAGGTTTGGTGAGACTAGCATTAGAACCGGAATGGGAAGCCAAATTTGAATCTAACTGTTATGGATTTAGACCAGGACGCTCATGCCATGATGCCATAAAAGCAATATCCAATCATCTGGAGTCAGAGCCTAAATGGGTGTTAGATACCCAGATCACTAAATGCTTGAGCGATCGCATTAATGGCGATCGCCTGTTGGATAAATTAGGAACATTCCCTAAATTACGCCGACAAATACGAGCATGGCTCAAATCCGGTGTAATGGATGGAAAACAGCTATTTCCGACCAAGGAAGGCACTCCCCCAGGAGGCTTAATCCAGCCATTACTGGCACATATTGCCCTCCACGGCATCGAAGAAGATATCCTAAAGATGGCTGATCAGCTATCTGGAAGAGAGCCAGTTAACCGCCATCAACTATGTTTAATTAGATACGCGGATAAGTTGGTTATACTTCACCAAGATGCTGCTGTAATCCATCACTCCCAACAGGTAATCAGGGAGTGGTTAAAGCCATGGGGTCTTGAATTAAAACCAGAACAAACGAGGATAGCCCATACTCTTGATGGGGAGGATGCGGGTTTCGACTTCCTCGGTTTCCATATTCAACAATACCGAGTCGGAAAATATCACTCTGGAAAGGATAGAAAGGGAAAATCTCTGGGTTTCAAGACTATCATCAAGCCATCCCGAAATGCAGTCACAGAACACTATAAGCTACTGGCGAGGGTAATTGATGCTCATCAAGCTGCCCCTCAAGCAGCACTAATCAGGAGATTGAATCGAATCATTCTCCGATGGAGTAACTATTACTCAACAGTAGTCTCTAAAGAAGTGTTGAATAAATTGGATTACCTGCTATTCGGAAAGCTGAGAAGATGGGCAAATCGCCGTCATCCCCATCAGAGCGAAAAATGGGTGGCTAACAAATACTGGCAGAGTATTGATAACAGAAATTGGGCTTTTGCTGTACGAGGACATGAGGAAATAGCCTTATTCAAACATTCCCAGATACATATATTTAGGTATGTTAAAGGAAAAGAGGCAGCCTCTGCTGAGGATGGCAATTTAAGCTATGGGAGTACAGCCAATTGTGGAAATTATCAGTGATTAGAGCTGAGGTGCTAATGACAGGAGCTGTAACATTGAGGAGCCGGATGAAGGGAAACTTTCACGTCCGGTTTTGAAGACGAGTTAGGATGGCGACATCTTGGCTTAGTTTAACTATCTTGCCTTGGGTACCGATTACTAAAACCCAAAGTGAACAGTTTATGCAATGGACTACTAAGGGGGCTTGGTTTGGGATTAGCTTTTTAGTGATTTTTTGGCTAACTATTCGGTTGGTTGGTCCGGCTTTGGGCTGGTGGACGGTTGATTAGCTAATTGGGGTAATTTGCACCCTTAGAATCAGTTAATCATCTTAACCTGTAGGGTTAATTGATAAATTAGCCTTACAGGTTCCCTGGCTAGGACTGCTCAAAAAGATTGAGTTTTGTTAAATTTAGTTATGTTTATCATAAGGATTTGTTTTAGCTATGGCAAAACTCGAATCACTATGCTAGATCTGAGAAGGCTATCTCTAAGCCTAATGCCATCAAGGATTTGGGAATAACGCGATCGCTTTGTTTTCAAGTTGTTTTCAGTTGATTCAGGCTCTGGTTGGACTGAAATATTCAACGGATCATGGTGAATTAGGTTAGTAGAAGTGATACTTTACCAACATCGAGATACCCAGTCCTGAGATTATGTTAAATTTTGAAGATAATCTAAAGATTGTGGTGACAGGAGAAAAACTATGTTTATCAGACTTGCGGAGCAACATCGAAAATTCGTTCAGGATTTGGTGATGAATCTCCAAGCCCTAGCTATTGTGCTGGAACGACGGGGCTACCTGGCTTCCTGCTATACTTGTGGGGGTCAAATGAACAGCGCCTCATTTATGGTCAGCCTGAGTGAAAATCATCTGATCCGGTTTTTGGTGTCGGATTATGGGATTACCTGGACGGAGATGCGCGACGATCGCGAATTGATGAAGTTGGAAGGCGCAGAGGCGATCGCTCAATTAGAGGAACTCGCGAGTCTGGTCAAGCATGATATACTCGGACCGGCGGCTGTACCCCAAAGCATTCATCAGGGATAAGGGATAATTACCAATCCAACCGGGTCTTAAAATGCTAATGTAAATATATAGGTGCGAGACGTTTAGGAGTCAAATAAGGCTGCAATGGCTGAAATAACCTCCTAGTGAGACTTTCACCCCTTGGTGGAATAAAAGGGACTCGTACCCTGACCATCCCATAACTGTTTATATGTCCTCAAAGCGAAAGCTAAGCAAGGGACTCAAGGTCAATCCCATAAAAGAAATCGAATATCCAATCCAAGTATACCACAAGGAGGAGTATTAAAACCACTTGGGCGATTATGGGAAAGAGTAACGGCGATAGCCACCCCCAATTTCAGGAATCACAACCCTGGGACTGAAGCGGGGAACGGAAGGCGTGAAGTAGAACCTACTACCAAAAGCGACCACTGCCAACCATCCATGACTAAGGAAATCTGAATGTTCCGACTTGAACCATCGTTATTACTAAGCAGCGAAATAGGTTGATACGCTGCGCCCAAAAGGGTAAGGGGAAAAGTAGGGTTTTCTACATAACACCTACACAGACTTTTAAAAGTACCCCGGTGGAAAGGACAAGTCTAAAGATGGAATGCCCATATAAACGGAACGTTTTAAGTCCTCCTGGACTCTGAATATCTGGTCGAGATATCAGTAGTGACAAATGTAAGCGCAAGTCCTAGAGGATGTGAGATGTGACCAAAAGCCAACGCCCAGTTGTAATGGCTGGGATATGCTGACAGGTTACGGTTTGATTGCAAGGTTAGAGTCTAGTGGGAGTTACTATGACGAAAGCGAGTTCAAAGAAAGGCTTTGAGAAATCAAAGCCAATCAAGACGTGCGTTTGTATGGAAGGCTATCCCATGGGCTAAGGTCCAACGGAAAGTTTTCAAGCTCCAAAAGAGGATATACCAAGCAGCTAAATCCGGGCAGGATGCAAAGGCTAGAAGGTGGCAACGTCTACTGGTGAAGTCATATTATGCTCGACTCTTAGCAGTGCGGCTGTAGGGGCGGGTTCCACGGTCAGCCATGCTTCCCAACAGTCAGCTTAATGAACCCGCCCCCCAAGCGGGTCAAGACCAAAAGACAGCCGGAGTCGATGGAGTGATAGTAATATCGCCTAAACAAAGGTTAAAACTAGCTGAGAGCATTAAGGGAAACCTCAAAGCAAAACCCTACATGGTGCGTTACCAGAAAGTTTTTCGTTTCTCTGCCAAGTCTCTCAATGTAACGCACCCTACACGGGTGTGGATTGCAAAACCTGGGAGGGATGAAAAACGCCCTCTAGGAATTCCCACAATCCAAGACAGAGCTAGGCAAGCCGTGGTTAAATCAGCGCTCGAACCTGAATGGGAATCGAGATTTGAAGGCACAAGCTATGGGTTCCGTCCCGGACGGTCAGCCCAAGACGCAATAGGCTGAATAAATTCAGCCATAAATCAAGGAAATTACTATGTTCTTGATGCAGGTGCGAGACGTTCGGGTATGAAATAGGGCTGAAATGCCCGAAATAACTACCCGGTGAGGATTCCAGCTCCGAATCTGGATATAAGGAGACCTCTCCTGAGCATCCTCATAACTGATTATATGTCCCGACGCTTAGGTAACTAAGCAAGGCAGGGAACTCAAGGTCATAAACGAACTGAGAAATCAGGGAGTAGAGAGTAACGGCGATAGCCACCCCCAGTTTTGGAAATCATAACTCCAGGATAGAAGCGGGGAACGGAAGGCGTAGGTCGGAACCTACCTCCTACTCGACCACTGCCAACCATCCATGATTAGGGAAACCGAATGTCCGGCTTGAATCATCGTTAATACGGAGTAGCGAAATAGGTTGAAACGCTGCGTTCAAAAGAACAAGGGGAAAAGTAGGGTATTTATGTCATCACCTACATAGACCTTTAAAAGTACCCCGGTTCTGAGGACAAATCTAAAGATGGAATGCCCGTCGAGACGGAACGTTTTAACCCCTCTAATGCTCTATTGCGAGTTGCACTCGTAGTAGTAGTGAAAAATTTAAGCGTATGCTTAGAGGGTGAAGGATGTGACCATAAGCCAATGCCCAACTGTAATGGTTGGGATATGCCCACAGGTCAGCAGGGTGTGGATATAGATACTGCGATTAGTAGGAGTATAATGGCGAGAGCGAGTTGAAAGACTACGCGCTGCATAAAGCTCAGAACATTGAAGTACGAAAGCGGGGGGTGGTAACTCTGTTCCTATAACAAAAAAGGGTATCCACATCAGGAGCCGTGTGCAGGGAAACTCGCCGGCACGGTTTTGAATGGGAGGTGATGGAGGTGACTTCATTATCGACCCCTACCAGAGCATGATGTTCAAGCTCTTTGGCAATCCCAAGCTGCTGCTAGTTCTCTAAGAATCGATGTGGTTTGGGGTAAGTTATTGTGGCAGGATATGACAGGTTTGGAGTCTGGGTGGGAACACCTATATGTTGAAACTAATAACATTCACCTTCATTCTGTGACCCAAGGACAAGGTGAATTAGTTGTTTTGTTACATGGTTTTCCTGAGTTTTGGTATGCTTGGCGTTACCAAATTCCGGCGCTTTCTCGTTATTTTAAAGTAGTTGTGCCTGATTTGCGGGGTTACAATGACTCAGATAAACCGGAAAGTGGTTATGATCTCGATACCCTCAGCCAAGATATCCGAGGGTTAATTCAGCGCTTGGGATATGCAAAAGCCCATATTGTGGGTCATGATTGTGGGGGTGCGATCGCCTGGAATTTAGCCCAAAAATTTCCAGAATCAGTTAACCGTTTAGCTATTTTAAACGCACCGCCTCCCCATAGGTTGGTTCAGGAACTTATGGGTAATTTTGATCAAATTCGTCGCAGTTGGTTGGTCTTAGCTTTTCAAGTTCCGGGGGTTCCTGAATGGCTAATTCAGCAAAATTTGAAAGAGTTTATCCGTGGTTTTCTGCGAGAACACGCTATCCGCAAGGGGGCTTTTAGTGCGGAGGAAACCGAAATTTATCAGGCGGCGTTAGAGAAGCCGGGAGTATTGCGATCGGCAATTAATTACTATCGTCAACTTCTGCAACCAGCCGGTTTATTTTCCAGTTGGATGCGTCCGCCCCAAATCAATGTACCCACATTGGTACTATGGGGAGAAGATGATTCATTTCTTAGCCAGAAACTGGTTGAGGGTTTAGATAAGTTAATTACCGCACCTTTTCGACTACAATTAGTTGCCGACTGTGGACACTGGATGCAGCAGGAAGTTCCGCAACTGGTTAACCGGGAATTATTGAGTTTTCTCAGGAACTAATGAACTCCTCCCCCTGATTATAGTTGGAGACAGGGGTGAGGAGTGCCAGACTCCACCAGGGGAGGCGATTACGTGCCTTTTTCCGCTGGTGAAAGGGGACTTGATTTAACTCAATGATTTATTCTTCATCAGTATTGTCGTCAACGTCTTCAAGATCATGATCATCTGTTTCGACATCATTATCATCGAGTTTAACAACGGAGGTGGCTGATACAACTGCACCCCCGGCTAAAGCGGCACGGACTTCATCATCAATCTTTTTGGTAAATTCTGGGTTTTCCTCCATATAGGTAATGGTGCGATCGCGTCCTTGACCGATGTTATCGTTGTTATAGCTATACCAGGAGCCCTTGCGTTTAATCACTCCCGTTTCTTCTGCGAGGTCAATCAAACAACCGATAGTTGAGATCCCCTGTCCAAAAATAATATCAAATTCAGCAATTCGGAAGGGTGGCGCGACCTTATTTTTAGCCACTTTAACTTTAGCGCGAATGCCATACTCGTCCGAGCCTTTTTTCAGAGTTTGGGTGCGGCGAATATCAAGACGGACCGAGGCGTAGAATTTAAGCGCATTCCCCCCCGTGGTAGTTTCTGGGTTGCCGTAGACAATACCAATTTTTTGGCGTAACTGATTCAGGAAAATGACCGTACAGCCCGATTTACCGATATTTCCGGTAATTTTCCGCAGGGCTTGACTCATTAACCGCGCCTGTAGTCCCATGTGAGAATCGCCCATATCCCCTTCAATTTCCGCGCGGGGAACTAAAGCAGCTACGGAGTCTACCACTACAATATCAACCGCCACCGATCGCACCAATTGATCTACTATTTCTAAAGCCATTTCCCCGGTGTCAGGTTGGGAAACTAGGAGGTTTTCAATATCTACTCCCAGCGCCGCTGCATAGGTAGGATCGAGGGCGTGTTCAGCGTCCACAAAAGCTGCTATTCCGCCAGTTTTTTGGATTTCCGCGATCGCATGAAGCGCCAGGGTAGTTTTACCGGAACTTTCCGGGCCATAAATTTCAATCACCCTTCCCCTGGGCAAACCACCACCTAGGGCCAAATCCAAGGTGAGTGCGCCACTGGAGATAGTTTCCACCTTCATGCGGGCGGAGTCTCCTAGGCGGACAATAGACCCCTTACCAAAATTCTTTTCGATTTGGTTAAGGACTGAATTTAGGGCTTTCTGCTTTTCGGAGGTCTCGGTTTTGCTGGCCATTAGCTTTGAATCCTGCTCAGAGTAAAAATTGGAAAAATTGGGGCTAAAAAATAGATCTATGTGATCATCTGACCCTCTACCCCACCCTCTGCTCCCGGCGACAAGCTCAGGGAAGGGGTAGAGGGATTTCCATTTTATGTTAGCAGATGGCTTGTTGCCTATTTTCTGGTTAATAGGCGATCGCCCATTGCTATAGGTTAGAAGTTGCGAATGATAGCTTCGGCGAATTCTGAACACTTGAGGGGTTCAGCCGGGGGTTCCATGAGTCGGGCCAGATCATAAGTTACCTCACGGTTAGAAATCGCCGCCCCCAGACCTTTTTTAATCAGGTCTGCTGCTTCTTGCCAGCCCATATATTCTAACATCATCACTCCCGATAGGATTAACGAACCGGGGTTAACGCGATCGAGTCCAGCGTGTTTAGGTGCTGTACCGTGGGTAGCTTCAAATACCGCGCAGGTGTCACCAATGTTCGCACCTGGTCCCATACCCAACCCTCCTACCATAGCGGCGGCTGCGTCCGATAGGTAGTCTCCGTTAAGGTTCATGGTAGCCAGGATAGAGTATTCGCTAGGACGGGTTTGGATTTGTTGGAAGATGCTGTCAGCGATGCGATCGTTGACCATAATTTTATCTTTCCATTTACCATTACCGTGACTTTCCCATAGCGCCTCCAGAACCCCCTTCACCTCATCGCAGATTTCTTGGCGTTTTTCTGGGGTCAGCGCATCAAAACCCGGTTCTACCTGGCGCGCGTTATCTTCCAGGGAGATGTCGGGTTTATGTTCTTTGTTGCCGAGGATCCATGATTCTCGTTCAGTGATACATTCTTCGCGAAACTCCGTAGTTGCTAGTTCATAACCCCAGTCTCGGAAAGCCCCCTCCGTGTATTTCATGATATTGCCCTTATGCACCAGAGTCACCATTTGCTTATTTTTGGGGAGGCGCAGCGCGTGTTTAATGGCGCGACGGACTAGCCGTTGGGAACCGATTTTACTGATCGGTTTAATACCGATACCCGAGTCTAGGCGGATCTGTTTTTTGCCATGTTCCGGGGTAGCCGGAATTAGCTCATTGTTGAGGGTGTCGATGAGTTTTTGGGCGATTTCCGTACCCTCGCGCCATTCAATCCCTAAGTATATGTCTTCTGTGTTTTCCCGATAGATGATCACATCGAGTTGTTCCGGGTGTTTGTGGGGGGAGGGAGTACCAGGATAGTAGCGACAGGGACGGACGCAGGTATATAGGTCATTAATTTGCCGTAGCGCCACGTTCAGGGATCTGATGCCGCCGCCTATGGGGGTGGTTAGGGGGCCTTTGATAGCCACACCATATTCTCGGATTGCCGTCAGCGTGTCTTCCGGTAAATATTGATAAGTGCCGTATTGTTCGCAGGCTTCGTCCCCAGCGTAAATTTTAAACCAACTGATCTGGCGATCGCCGCCGTAGGCTTTGGCCACTGCTGCGTCAATCACTCGTTCTGTCGCTGGCCAGAGGTCTACACCCGTGCCGTCGCCCCGAATGAAGGGAATAATTGGGTTATCGGGAACAATGGGTTCTCCGTCAGAGAAGGTGATTTTCTCGCCTGTATCGGGGGGGGTAATTTTTTCGTACATGATCTCTGTTCTTACTATAAACCTTCAGGTTTCCCTTATTCTGTCATGATTTTTGCCTGCACTCCGCAGCGATCGCCACAGAAATTTATCTTTTCTTTAGAATTACCCCTTCCCAAAGCTAGGGAACATAAACTATGATTGAGGAAATTTCGGTGCTCTATGATGCAAAATCTGCATTCAGAATTATAACTTAAACAAATGCAATAAAAGTACAATTAGCGCTTCCAAAAATTTCACTTCAGAATTAGGGCGATCGGTGTATCATTTTTTCAGGTGGAGGTAGATCAAACCAAAAACATTGCCAAGCACAACTACCTTCATGCACACGAGAGCGGGCATTGAGAATAAACATCAAAATACAAATCTGGTTTCCGAACTTCAAGCTCAAACTTTCCATTGAGGATAACGCTTCTAGCTGAGTGTACATAATCTATATATCACCGGCTAAGTTCCGTGTAGGGGCTTGTTATTAAAGCCACAAGCGTTGGGGTTAAGGTTTTAGGTTACTTATTAATATTCCCCAGCCACTCCCAAAATAGTTGCCCGTAAATACTTCACTTCAAAACCACTAGAGGTTATCAATTATGGATAACGTAAGTACAGTCGATCGCAGTGATTATCAAAACGTTTCAATTCCCAGCCTAATCAATAAAAGGTTATCTGACCAAGAACAAGACTTCCCAGTAGCTAAAACCGGAAAATATGTCGAGCGTCCTCTACAGGGTGATCCTACCTATGAATTAGAAAGTCTGGGTTGAAGAAACCTAGGTCATGTTTATCACAACCTACCAGTTGCTATTCTGATTGAACACGCAGTAGCTAGGGGTGAAGGTGTATTAGCAGCCAATGGTTCCCTTTGCGTAAAAACCGGTAAATATACAGGTCGTTCTCCTCACGATCAATTCATTGTTCAAGAAGAGAATAATAAGGACGAAATCCATTGGAGAAAAATGAACGTCCCCATTGCCGAAGGCAACTTAGATCGCCTATTTCGGCGGGTACGTTCCTACGTCCAAGGTCGTGATTTATATATCTTTGATGGTTTTGTAGGAGCAGATACCAAGCGTCGTTTTGGTGTGCGGATCATCAACGATCTGGCATCTCAAAACCTGTTGGTTCATCAACTGTTTATTCGTCCAACAGACGAAGAACTGCAAACCCACAATCCTGACTTTACTGTAATTGCAGTTCCTGGACTCCATGCTGATCCCGAAGATGATGGCATCAATAGTGAAGCCTTTATCGTACTTAACCTGTCGAAACGGCTAGTAATTATTGGTGGTTCCAAGTACGCCGGAGAAATCAAAAAATCAGTTTTCTCCCTAATGAATTACTTTATGACCAAAGCTGATGTGCTACCTATGCACTGTGCAGCTAATGTGGATGACGCTGGTAATACGGCGTTATTTTTTGGTCTATCAGGGACCGGAAAAACCACCCTTTCGGCTGACCCGGAACGCTATCTAATTGGGGATGACGAACACGGCTGGTCAGAAGATGGTATCTTCAACTTTGAAGGTGGTTGCTATGCCAAAACGATCGCCTTATATCGGGAAAATGAGCCGCAAATCTGGGATGCGATCCGGTTTGGTTCAATGATGGAAAATGTAGTGCTTGATCACTACACTCGCATTCCCGACTACAATGATGGTAGCTTAACAGAAAATACCCGGGTGGCTTATCCCATTGACTACATTCCCAATGCGATTATTCCTAGTATTGGTAGTCATCCCAAAACCATTCTATTTTTGGCAGCAGATGCTTTCGGAGTTCTCCCCCCCATCTCCAAACTAACCCGCGAACAAGCGATGTATCACTTCATGTCTGGTTACACCAGCAAGGTGGCGGGAACTGAACGGGGAATTAAAGAACCGGAAGCGACTTTCTCCGCTGGGTTTGGTAAGTGTTTCCTACCCTTAGAAGCGGCGGTTTATGCCAATTTACTGGGTAAACGCCTTGCGGATCACCCAGAAACCAATGTATATTTGGTGAACACTGGCTGGTCTGGTGGTGTGTACGGAGTTGGCAGTCGTGTTTCCATCAAATACACTCGCGCCTTGGTGTCGGCGGCGGTGAATGGAGACTTGGATAATGTGGAATTCCATGAGCATCCGATCTTCAAGATTTGGGTTCCTAATGCTGTACCAGGAGTTCCGACGGAAATTCTTGATCCGGTGAAAACCTGGTCTGACTCCCAAGAGTATGAAAAACAAGCGAAATACTTGGCTAAATTGTTTGTGGAAAACTTCAGCAAATATGTGAACGTACCAGAGGAAGTAACCGCCGCTGGTCCGGTTGTCGATTAATCAAGGGTTGGGGGATAATTCCCCCAATACCTGAAGAAGGTCTAAAATTAGGTCGCGGCGTTTTCGTCGCGATTTTGATTATACTAAACCCGATCGCAAAGCGACGACAGCGACCATTACCCGGTCATCAACGGCTAATTTATTCATAATCCCCCGAACATGGGTTTTAATGGTGTTAGGACTTAAATAAAGCGCCTCAGCAATTTCTGGGTTGCTTTTACCTTCCACCATAAGTTTGAGAACTTCTAACTCCCGGGGGGATAAAGTACCCAAGTTACTTTGAGGTAGGGGTGGCTTGAGGTGTTCCATAACCAAACGAGCAACTTGAGGATCTAGATAGGTTGCTCCCTCATAGGCTGCCTGTATTGCTACAATCAAACTATCAACACTTCCTCCCTTCACACAATAAGCATCAGCACCACTGGAAAGGGAAGCAAGTACCTCCGTTTCTGCTGTGTGGGAGGTGAGCATAACGACTCTGATTTCTGGTAAGATTTCTTTAATCTGTTTGGTGGCTGCAATACCATCAAGGCGAGGTAACCCGATATCCATAATCACAACATCAGGTTTTTTCTCCTTAGCGGCTTCGACACCTAAATAACCATCTTCAGCAATACCAACCAGGGTAATACCTGGACAGTCAGATAAGACTTGCTCTAACCCTAGTTGCATCATAGGATCGTCTTCAACAATTAGAACGCGCATTATTGTTCACGGGAATGTTATAATAGCAGGGTTGCCAATGGTCACAAATGACGGCGGAAACTATAGTCAATATATTAGCTATTGTGGTTAATAATCCCCCGTTACATAGAGATGCAAGAGGAGTCCTGTGGAACCAAATGTATCCAAAATCTCAACGGACTTTGAGAATTTGGACAAATTCCCCGGCTTCAATGCAGGTCTGACCGACTGGAAGCATAGCCAGGGCGTTGGTTTGGGCGAGGTTAATCAGGTTTCCAGAATTTTGGCTTCCTGGGGCGAGGATAAATTGGGTTTCGCCATTGACCGATCGCAGATTTCCCCAAAGGTAGGTTTCTCGCTTACCCCCCGATCGCAATTCCATTGGCGATCGCACCCGCCACCATTCTGGTCCCCAAAACTCAGAAGTGAGTCCGCTTCGTTTTCTCAAGGCTGGTTGGACAAACCGCCAGCAGGTGACTAAGGCTGACACCGGGTTTCCCGGTAAACCAAAATACAAACAATCGGGAAAAGTCGCGAAGGTAAGGGGTTTTCCGGGTTTGACGGCTACTGAGTTGACCAGAATTTCTCCCCCAAGGTCAGCCAGAATTTGACCAACATAATCATAATCCCCGACGGACACTCCCCCAGTTGATAATACTATATCAGCGCTGAGTAGGGCTTTGGCGATCGCTGTTTTGAGGGCTTCGGGTTCATCAGGAATAATCCCTAAAATAACCGGTTCTGCGCCCATTTGCATCACCCAACTCGCTAAAGCATACTGATTAGAGTCTACTAGCTTTCCTGGGGCTATGGGATGCTCTGGGGGGATTAATTCGTTCCCGGTTGATATCAATCCTACCTTGAGTTTAGCATAAACTGGGACCTGCACACATTTGGCCGCGGCTAAAACTGCGATTTCTGCAACTCCTAAGCTAATTCCCGCAGGGAGTAGAGGGTCTCCGGCGCGACTATAGGACCCCTGATGACGCACAAAGGCTCTCAGTTCCGGGGTGGTTAGGATTTTGATGCGATCGCCATCGGGTTGGGTATCTTCTTGGATTACAATTGTATCAGCCCCAGCAGGTAAACAGGCTCCTGTAAAAATGCGCGCCGCTTGTCCGGGGGCGATAGTTTTTTGGGGACAATATCCGGCGGGTATTTCTTCTATGACTGCCAAAGTTACAGGATTTTCGGCGCTACTTTGGGCGACATCAGCATAACGGACGGCATAACCATCCATGGCGGAGTTATCCCAGTGGGGAAAGTCTAATTCACTGGTAATCGGGGCGGCGAGAATGCGTCCGGTAGCCTCGGATAATTTGACCAGTTCTATATCTTGTTGGTGGGGTGGTCCTACTTGTTCTAGGATAATTGCCTCTGCGGCTTGGGCTGATAACATACAATCTCATTTCTGGGTTTTCGTCTCCATATTCTATAGCAGCTTTAGTCGCCTCTATGCTACAGTTGATCAGGTCCTACTCAGTGATGCGATCGCTATGGAAACTACGGGTTTGACAGCGGAACAACACCGCCAAAAAATGCAGCGCCGCAAGGAAATTCAAGACCAGCGGGTAGCTGAGAGACAGGTGGAAAAGGGTTTGATTATTGTCAATACTGGCAATGGGAAGGGTAAAACTACGGCGGCTTTGGGGATGGTTTTACGATCGCTTGGTCATGGCTATCGGGTGGCGATCGTCCAGTACATTAAGGGCGCATGGGAACCAGCAGAAAAGGCCGTTTTCAGTCTCTGGCCGGAACAATTACAGTTTCATGCTTTGGGGGAAGGTTTTACCTGGGAAACTCAAGACCGCGATCGCGATATCCAAAGGGTTAGTGAAGCCTGGAAACTTAGTCTATCTTTAATTGAAAATCCCGAGATTAAGTTGGTACTTTTAGATGAAATTAACATCGCCATTAAGTTGGGATATCTCACCGTAGAAACGGTTTTGGCGGGTTTGGAAAAGAAACCTCACGACTCCCATGTGATTTTGACCGGTCGTGGCGCTCCCCCTAGTTTGATAGAACGCGCGGATCTGGTTACCGAGATGACTTTGGTTAAGCATCCTTTCCGGGAACAAGGGGTTAAGGCTCAACCGGGTATCGAGTTTTAAGTTGTCTATAATCAGGGGAATTTCATGAGTCCTTTTCGAGTGGGAATTGCAGGTCCGGTGGGGTCGGGTAAGACCGCTTTACTTGATGCACTCTGTAAAGCTATGCGCGATCGCTTTCAAATGGCTGTGGTTACTAATGATATTTACACCCAAGAAGATGCTCAGTTTTTGATGCGATCGCAAGCCTTAGAAACTGATAGAATTATCGGTGTCGAAACCGGAGGCTGTCCCCATACCGCTATCCGCGAAGATGCTTCGATTAATCTTAGTGCTATTCAAGAGTTGGAGTCTACTTTCCCTAATTTGGATGTCGTGTTTTTAGAGAGTGGTGGCGATAATTTGGCGGCGACTTTTAGCCCGGAATTGGTCGATTTAACTATCTATGTTATTGATGTGGCGGCGGGTGATAAAATTCCCCGCAAAGGAGGACCCGGAATTACTAAGTCCGATTTATTGGTGATTAATAAAATTGACTTAGCTCCCTTTGTCGGCGCGGATTTAACCGTCATGGAAAGAGATGCTAAAAAGATGCGCGGAAATAAACCTTTTGTCTTTACTAACCTCAAGGAAAAGCAAGGATTAACTACTATCCTCGATTTTATTCAGTCTCATATCATTAACTGACCAAACCTTAATATCTATACCACATCACAGACACCTATAGGCGATCGCCTCCCCCCTATTATTGGCGCAAATAGTTAAGTTTTGCTAATACTTCCACCCAGATAATTTTGATGTTCCGAACGACATTAAGAATTAATAAGTTTTTATTGAAAATAGCTCGCAAAAGGTTGACGAAATAATAGGGGTTCTGGTATCCTAGAATAAATCGCACCCAAGGGGTTCCTGTGTCTACACGCAAAAAAAAGCGCTGAAACCCTCATTCTAGCGCCCATCTAAATATTTTCTGGCTAAAGAATATAATTCACGAATCACGAGTTTTGGGGAAGTAAGGGACGGCCAAAAATCGACCTCTTGACAAAAGCGACATTTTGTGCATAGCCCCAAACTGACCCACAATTGAAGTCGGTTAGCGAATAGAAGCGCGAATAGCAGGTTGAGGGAACATAGACTGGAAACTATACTGTCTTTGGGCGAGGGGTTCAGCGGCGTGGTCCCAGAGACTTTCATAGAAAAAGAAAGCGACACCGAATTGGCGATCGCGCGCGGCACGAACCTTAGACTGGATGAAATTGATAGGAACTGGTCTAGTTCTCAAACCGGTGAGAATACCAACCCCGGTAGAAATCTTGTTTTGTGCGGCTTTCATTTCCGGTCGGTTTAACTCAGCAATAAAAAAGTCCAATTCATCCCGATAAACCTGCACCACCAACTCATCAACAAGACCATCTCTAACCCAAGTAACCCAATCTTGTAAATGACCGTTATAGGCGATATGATAAGGATTCGGACTAACGGAAATAATGCTATGAGGTTTTTTGGCTTTAATAGCTTGGTGCAATTGTCTCATAAAAGCCGTGATTTTATGAGCACGCCAACGCACCCAAGCGGGGTCTTGGGGGTTACTAGGTGGGGTGCGATTAGTCTCTCTTTGATAAAGAGAAATGGTATAAGGGTCATATCCAAATGTACTAGGTAAACTGGTATGGTCGTCAAACTGTACGCCATCAATATCGTAGTCGGTAACCACCTCTACAATTAAATCAGTCATAAACTTCTGGACTTGCGGGTGAAAGGGATTTAACCAAACGACTTCCCCAGCGGCGCTTATGGAAGTTTTAGTTCCGTCTCGCTGTTGAGTCAGCCAGTTGGGATGTTTTAAAGCCAACTCGGAACTAGGGGGAGCCATAAAACCGAACTCAAACCAGGGAAGCACTAACAAGTTATGACGATGAGCGCGTTCAATGATATCAGCCAGCATATCTTGTCCTTGGAAACCCCGGCGGACAAAAGGCTGAATTCCGGCTTCTTTAACTACAGAACTTTTATAGGTGACATAACCAGAGTTCCAAACCACTGGATAAATTGTGTTAAAATTGAATTGGGCGAGTTTGCTGACTGCTTCTTCGAGTCTCGGTTGATTCATTAACACATCTGTATCATTGGTGGTCATCCAAACGCCACGAATTTCGGTTTTGGGAATTTGGGGAATGGGTGGAGGTGCGATCGGCGGCTGAGGAACTGGTGGGGGTATATCAGGAACTGGTGGGGGTGTAATGGTTTCCTCGATAGCTGGTGCGGGAGGAGGTGTAATGGTTTCCTCGGTGGCTGGTGCGGGAGGAGGTGTAATGGTAGGCTGTGGTGGCTCTAGGGGTAGAGGTTCATCAAAAACTTCTGGGGGAAACAGGGGTAAGTCGGGGGAAGTCGGTGGTGTACGGAAAGCTGGGGGGAGTGCGATCGCTGGAATTTGTATGACAGCAATTAGGCTGACAAAAAATAAGGCAATGAGGAAACTGGCTTTTTTGACCAAGGTTGATTTCATAGTTGTAGTTAGGAGCATGATTTAATCTCCAATTAGGTTAACATTTTACGGCAATACGGTATAATACCAAGTATGGTGCGAGACCTTCGGGTATGAAATAGAGCTGAAATGAGCGTGGGGACTACCCGGTGAGGACTTCAACCCCTTGGTTGATTGGGTCGCATCCCTGACCATCCCATAACACAGCCTGATTTTTTTGCCCACCTTCGAGACTTCCAATATGGTTGCCAAGGTAAAGCGTCTAATCAGGTCTAAGACTGCCCGCGCCATGCTGAAATGGGCGCATTATCGATTCAAACTAACCCTGAGACATAAGCGCGGAAATAACTGAACAGTTGTAGATGTGACGGAAGAATACACCAGCAAAACCTCTACTCACTGTGGTCATGTGCATTCCCAGCTAGGTGGCTCAAAAGTGTTCCGATGTCCTGAGTGCGGGGTCACTCTAGCCAGGGACTGGAACGGTGCTTTTGGAATCTTTCTAAAAGCTTTGCGGGATACCGCCTCTGTTACCTTAACGGGTAATAGTGCTATCGTCGCATTGTCAGGCAATAGCCGGATAAATGTCGCGTAAATGTATCAGTTTAGCAGAAAATTTGAGGTCTGGGATCTAATCTCAAGGCATAGCTACTAATTTGATAATTTGAGGAGGATTTGAGATGATGGCTAATTTGTCAAGACTATTGTGGCTCCTACCAATGGTGACTATTACGGCTGCGGTAAGTTCTGATGCGATCGCGATCGCCTCTACGGGGACTATAGCAGAAAATGCGATCGCTCAAGGGCGGATCAGGGCTCCTTTTTTTGAGGAAACCCAAGACCCTGGGTTTACCAACACTTTTCTTAGGGATGCTTTGGGGGGTGTTGCTGACCCATTAGAGAGTAGTAATGGTAGTAGCGTAGCAGAAACCATTACCACAGGATCTGATTCCCTACAGACCATACAAAACAACGTAAACAGGAGTGGGGGAGGCTTGAATGGGTGTCTATGTCCGGCTAACGGAGGTGGTGGTTCTAATGGGACTCCAAGTAATGGCAGAATACCGACAGGTAGAGGTATTTTTCGGTCTTTACCCTCTTCTGGTCGCTAAGAAAGAATTAATTAATAATTGGGGAGAAACCCGGTTTCTTCGAGAAACCGGGTTTCTTGACCTGTGGGGAGGAAACCCACCCTCTGGGAGAGGGGGATAGGATAGTCTTAGAAAATCAGAATTGAGGAATCATCTCTGACTGTATCTGAGATATTGGGGAAAGCACCAGTTTCGTCGGGGGTAAACTGAGCAATAATAGATCCGCCTCCGAGTCCGTCAGCATTGGTATCATAGATTAACTGTCCGGTTAGTCGTTCATAAATAATTACAGATTGCGATGCGGGTAGGGTATCGAGTAGGGTGTCAGTTCCGGTGAGTGTATCAGTCACCACAAATAAGGGGTCAGCCAAGATAAACTCATCGGTAAACTGCAATGTATCACGACCCGGGGCAAAATCGGTAATCAAATCAGAGGCTGATAATAGGACATCATTAGTAGAGGAGTAGAGGAAAACATTATTTCCCCCCAAACCTGTCAGAGTATTAGCGCCAGACCCTCCGACTAGGGTATCATTACCAGGACCACCGATGAGAGTATCATCGCCAAGACCACCTATAAGAGTATTATCACCAGGACCACCCACTAAAGAATCATTACCCTCATTACCCAATAGCAAGTCATTACCAAAGGCGCTACCTACAAGAGTATCATTACCAAGACCGCCAATTAAAACAATAGGACCTAAGTGACCGGCGAGAAAATCATCGCCTGCATTACCATCAATGGTGTCCACTGTTGCAATACTAACGCTAACCAAAGCGGAGGCGGTATTTCCTAGGGAGTCTTGTGCGGTATAGGTAAATTCGCCACCGAATGGTCCTGGGACAAGGGGGATAAACTCAACGGAGGTATTACCTGGGAGAATATTAACTTCTCCTCCGCCGCTGACATTACTGATGCTATTAATGGTTAATCCCACAGCGGGACTATCATTCTCTAATACAGGAATTTCAATGCGGTTATCGGCCGCCTCTGCGAAAATAGTATCATTTCCGGGGCTACCTATTACGAGACTGGGAGTGGTAGCAAAGTCGGGGTTAACGATTAAAGAGTCTGTGGGTGTCAGTGTCTCTGTGGTGGTTCCAATGAGCAATATATCATCAATAGATAATGGAGGATTACCGATAAATGTGGCGACGGTTACAGGGGGTTGTGTTCCTGAAGCGTCGGGGTCGTAGATGAGGTTTCCGGTCTGTAATTCATAGGCGAGAATGGGACTGCTAATGGTGCCGAGGTTATCGGGATTCAATTCTCCGGTTTCGAGGAAAATAAATTGTTCAGGACTGAGGCTATTTTGGGGGGTAGTACCTATTTGAGTGAAGCGGAATTGATCACGGTCAAATAGGAGGCGATCGCTTCCGGGGGTAAAATCAACAATTAGGTCAACTCCTAAATTAATTTGATTGGGAGATAGATAAGCAAAGGTATCGCTTCCTTCGCCACCGACGAGGGTATCATCCCCAGCACCACCAATTAAACAATCATTACCTAGATTACCAAATAGGGAGTCATCACCATCAGAACCAATGAGGGTATCATCACCTGCATTACCATCAATGGCAGTAAGAATATTAACATTAACGGGAACTCTAATTAGATTTCCTTCGGAGTCGATCGCTTCATAACTAAAACTGCCAATATTTCCGCCGGGGAGGGTGGGAATAAACTCGACGGCTGTACCACCTTCTAGGATATTCACATTTCCGCCGATTAAATCGGTGATGGTATCAGAAGCGGGAATGGTGACGGGAACGCCAACAAAATCGATGGTATCGTTAGCAGCGATCGCATCATTTCCGGGAGTACCATTAATTAAAGCGAAGGCGGTGATATTTCTAGTATCTTCATCTGTAGGATCATCATCATCACCATCATCTAGGGTATCGTCTCCGGCTGTACCAATCAAGATGATATCATTAACAGATAGGGGAGGGTTGCCTTGTAAATTAGCAATAATTTCGGGGGGTTGTGTTCCTGAACCGTCCGGGTCATAGAGCAGGTTTCCGGTCTGTAATTCATAGGCGAGAATGGGACTATTTATGAGGCTGAGATTATCTTGATAAGTTCCGGTTTCCACGAGAACCAATTGTTGAGGACTCAGGATATTTTCCGGGGTAGTACCTATTTGAATAAAGCCGAATTCCTCACGGTCAAATAGAAGGCGATCGCTTCCGGGGGTAAAGTCCAAAATCAAATCAGTTCCGGTGGTGATTTGACTGCGGGAAATATAGGCAAAAACATCATTGCCAGCACCTCCGAATAGGGTATCATTTCCGGCATTTCCAAACAGGGTATCATCCCCATCATCTCCTGATAGGAAATCATCACCCTTTCCGCCATAGAGAATATCATTATCAGCACCTCCATATAGCAGGTCATTTCCCGGACCGCCAAAGAGGATATCATCACCACTACCACCAAAGACGATATCATCACCACTATCTCCTAAGAGGGTATCATCGCCTGCTTCTCCGAATAAGCAATCATTACCCGCGCCGCCATAGAGGAGATCTGGTCCTGAACTTCCAATCAGAACATCATCGCCACCTAAGCCGTTAATACGGGTGACGGGAAGAATATCGATAAATACATTAGCACTATCTTCGGTGTTGCCATCACTGGCGGTATAGGTAAAGCTGGCTTCGGTTCCCCCAGGCAATGTGGGGGTAAATCTGACAATGGTATTATTATTAAGTAAGGCTACGTCCCCGCCTGTGATGTTGCTGACGCTGCTGATAGATAAACCTGTCTCGGGACTATCATTGTCTAAAACTGGAATTTCGACGGGATTAAAGGGTTCTGGCGCGATCGCAAAAATGGTATCATCGGAGTCGGTTCCGTCTATTTCCTGGGGAGTGGCGGCGCGAACTTCCCTGGCGATGATGTTGACGGTTTCGGGGCGAGTCAATGAAACCGGATCAACTAGGATAATATCATTGGGGGATAAATTGGGGATGCTGCCATCTTCTGATTGTAACTGCGCGATCGCTATAGGTGGAGAGGTTCCCAAGCCGTCTATATCGTATTCCAGAAGTCCGGTAATGGTATCGTAAACGAGAATCGGGATTTCTGTATTTTCGGGTAGGGATTCTCGATTGGTGGTAAACTGTTCGGGGTTGAGGGTTTGGGTCTCGGTATTGAGAGCGGATAAACCAAAACCACCTTCCTCTAGGGATTGGCTTTGAAAAACTAGGCGATCGCTATTTGGTGTAAAGTTTAATATGCGATCGGGTTGTGTACCTCTGTCATTAGGGGACAGGTAGACTAAGGTATCATTCCCTGTACCAGCCGTGAGGGTGTTTACGCCTGCACCACCTTCTAGCCAATTATTCCCCCCGCCACCAGATAAGCAATCATTCCCCTCCCCACCAAATAGGGAATCATTACCAATACCCCCCAACAGGGTATCATTACCCGCGCCACCGTCAAGGATATTATCTCCTGACCCGGCTTGTAGGAGGTCGTCCCCTAAACCGCCAAAGAGGGTATCATCACCAGGACCCCCTAAGAGGGTATCGTTACCACTTCCCCCCAAGATAGAGTCGTTTCCGGTCCCCCCGTCAAGGGTTTGGTCGAATTGGTCTCCCACTAGGGTATCATTTCCGCCTCTCCCTTGTATGGCTGTTACTGGCTGAAAACTAATGGTTGCGGTAGCGGTAGCAAATTGGTTATGGCGATCGCGCAATGTATAATTAAAGCTACCAGAACCGCCAAGGGAGGTTGTATCGGGGATAAATTCTACTCCGACTCCCCCAGGGAGAATGGTAGCACTCCCGTTACTGACATTCTCAATACTAGTGATGGCTTTTTCATCCCTAATAAAATCTGGCGGGAGGGGGATAGTTAATCTGGGTTCTGCGGCTTGGAGAAAATCATTATTTTCTGTACCGACAACTAAGCTGGGGGTTGAGATGATAATCGGGTCAGCGACGAGGGTGGTAAAATAGGAGATTCTAATATTGTCTATGGCTAATTCGGTCGCTTCCGAACCAATGGCAATAATTCCGGTGTTCCGAGGGAGGGTGGTACTAAAGCGCCGAAATTCGTTAAATGTTTCTCCTGGGGTGGCTAATAAAACGCCAGTCCTTAGAGAATTGCCTTCTCGGTCAAATAGTTCGACGGTATGTTCTCGATTTGGGGAGGTGTAGTGAAAGGAAAAGTTACCCCCTCCTATGCTTAATGGTGATAAATTTCTGAGGTCAATGGTAATGCGATCGCCTGTCACTAATTCATTGACTTCTATCTCTTCGGCATCTTCGGCATCTTCGGAATCTTCGGAATCTTCGGAATCTTCGGAATCTTCGGAATCTTCCGTGTTTACAATAGGTTCGGAATATGAGACAACTGTAGTTCCAGGGGGGGAAGTTCTGGTGGCATCAAATAAGCCTTCTCCCCCTTCATCGACACTCACCAAAGCTATGGCGTTGGGGGAAAATCTCACCCCATCGATTGTGCCAATGGGTGCAAAGTTGCGAGTTTGGAAATCTTCAAAGTCAAAAAATAGTTCCCGCATTTTATTGGCTTAAAAAAATATATATGTTGGCTGATAATTAACCTAAGTTAACCCCTGGCGGATTACCTTATCACATTTAACCGACTTTGGCAAGGGCTCCACCTCAAGATTAAGTTAATTGGTTGACAGAAAGAGTTATTTCAATTATAATTAAGAGGCATATAATAGGCAGCAGTTTTATCAATACCACGCTTCGTGGTGAAAGACTATGGCAAGCAACTCATCATATACCCTGACCGAATTAGAAAGCGCGATTATTAGAGAGCCGTTATTAGTAACAGTAGAAACAACGGCGAGGGAAGCGATCGCGCTGATGAGTGAAAGTCGCGCCAGTTGTAGTATATCATCAAAAGCCAGTGTTCTATTAGAGGAAGTTTATGGAGAGGCGCGTTCCAGTTGCGTCTTGGTAGTAGAAGGGGAGCAATTAGTAGGTATTCTGACTCAGGGAGATATCATCCGACTTTGTACAGAAAAAAGACCCTTAGAGCAGTTATTGGTAGGGGAAGTCATGACCGCCTCAGTATTAAGCTGGAGGGAGTCAGAATTGAGCGACTTTTTTGAAGTGATTGATTTGCTGAGGAAAAATCAAATCTGTCACCTACCGCTAGTGGATGATAGCGATCGCCTAGTAGGGTTAATAACCCATGAAACTCTGCGTTATATTAGCCACCCCATAGACCTGCTGAGATTACGAACGGTAGAAGAGGTAATGACAACAGAGGTTATTTGTGCTAGTCCTGAGAGTAACCTGCTAGAAATTGCCTGTTTAATGACACAATACCGGGTCAATTGTGTAGTTTTAGTAGAAACCGATTTCGTGAACAATTCAACGGCTGTCAATGTTCCGGTCGGGATCCTGACCGAGGGAGATATTGTCAAGTTTAATACCTTCTGCTTAGACCTAGAAAACTATAGCAGTAAACAGTTAATGAGTACCCCAGTGTTCTCGGTCGCCACCAATGAGAATCTGTGGAGAATTCATGAGTTGATGTCATCCCAATATATCCGGCGAGTTCTAGTCACAGGTTCCCATGGTGAACTCTTAGGGATAGTGACCCAAACCAGTATGCTCAAAGTGCTAAATCCTCTGGATCTGTATAAAATGACGAAGATTTTAGATGGTCGCATATCGGAGTTAGAATTAGAAAAAATTAGCATTTTAGAAACTCAGGCGAAACAACTAGATGAACAGGTCAAAAAACGGACTTTAGAACTAGAACAGGCGCACCACAGAGAACAACTGGTATTTGAGATTACCAACCGGATTAGGTCTTGGTTAAATTTACCGGAAATCCTGGAGGAAACGGTTAAACAAGTCCGGATTTTGTTAAATTGTGATCGGGTAGTAATCTACCAATTCAACCCAGATTTGAGCGGTGATATCGTAGCGGAATCAGTAATGGAACCCTATACATCCTGCTTAGATAAAAATATTAAAGATACCTGTTTTCAGGACAACCCATCAATGTATCAAGACGGAAAGATTTTCGTAGCACCAGATATTGATCAGGTGGGATTAAGTGAATGTCATTTATCTCTGCTCAAACAATTTGAAGTCCGAGCAGATTTAGTAGTTCCAATTGTTTTATCTAACCATGAAGCGGAAAGCCAATCTAAGAGTTTGTGGGGTTTATTTGCGATTCATCAATGTAGTAATACGCGGCTGTGGTTATCAGAAGAAATCCAGATAGTCCAACAGTTGGCGCTACAGGTAGCGATCGCTATTCAACAAGCGATCGCCTACGATGACCTACAAAGGGAACTACAGGAACGCCAACAAATTCAAACCTGTTTACAAGAAACAGAAGAACGTTATGCGACTCTGACAGATTTAATCCCGGTGGGAGTTTTTCGGACGGATAAGGAGGGTGATTGTATCTATGTCAATGAGGAATATTGTCAGATGACGGGACGTATTCCTGGGGAAACAATTGGTTTATCTTGGCAAATTTCTGTGCATCCTGAAGATAGCGATCGCATTAATGAAGCCTGGAAACAGACTCAAGTAAATCATCACCCATTTAAGGAAGAATATCGTTTAGAAGCCGGGGAAAATCAGTTGTGGGTGTTTGGTCAAATTGTCCCGGAATTTAGTGTAGAAGAAACAGTAAATGGCTATGTGGGTACTATTACAGATATTAGCGAACAGAAAGCGGCACTTTGTGAACGGGAAAAAGCGGAAACCGCATTACAAGATCTTAATCAATCTTTAGAAGCGACGGTCAAACAGCGAACCCAGGAACTTTCTCACCTTAGCGATCGCCTACAATTAGCGATTAAGTCAGCCCAAATGGGAATTTGGGATTGGGATATTTCTCAGAATCATCTAACCTGGGATGATCAGATGTATAAAATTTATGGAGTCTCACCTTTAGAGTGTCCCCAGACAGTGGAATTATGGAAAAACTCCCTACACCCAGAAGACGCTGAATTAACTCAGGCAATTTTACAGGAAAGTCTGCGAGGGGAAAGGGAATTTAATCCAGAATTTCGGATTGTACGTCCTGACGGTTCTATAGTTTTTATTAAAGCAAATGCTCTAATTATTCGCAACCCCGAAGGAGAACCTCAAAGGATGATCGGTACTAATGTTGATATTACCGAGAGTAAACAAGCCGAGTCCGACCGCCAACAATTACTAAGGGAGTTATCCGATCTAAAGTTAGCCATAGACCATTCAGCGATCGTAGCTGTTACTGATGCGAGTGGAGTGATTACCTACGTCAATAATCGCTTCTGTGAAATTTCCGGTTATTCCTCGGAAGAATTAATCGGTAAAAGCCATCGTATCGTTAACTCAAGATGCCATCCCCCTGGTTTTTTCGCGAATTTATGGCGGACTATTTCTAGTGGTAAAGTTTGGCATGGAGAAATTTGTAATCGCTCTAAAAATGGTTCTATTTACTGGACTGAAAGTACCATTGTCCCTTTTTTAAATTCCCATAAAAAAGTCTCTCAATATTTAGCTATTCGCTTTGATATCACCGCTCGCAAACAGGCGGAAGCTAGGCTATTAGACTATTCCCATGAGATTGAGGACTTATATAATAAAGCACCCTGTGGCTATCATTCCCTCGATGCTGAGGGTCGCTATGTCAAAGTTAATGATACGGAACTGCAATGGTTAGGATACTCTCGTGAACAATTACTTGGGAGACGTTTAGCAGATTTTCTCACCCCGGACAGTCGAGAGATATTTGAGAGTAATTTTGAGTTATTTAAACAGCAAGGATATCTCAAAGATATGTTGCTGGAGATGATTAGTAGTAATGGTCACGTTTTCCCGGTACTCTTGAATTATAGCGCCGTTTATAATCCCCAAGGTGAATATCTTTATAGTCGTTCAACTTTGTTTGATATTACCGACCTAAAATCAGCGCAAATAGCCTTAGAAAAAAACCACAACCTTCTACAGTCAATTACCCTCGCACAATCCCAGTTTATTACATCGGAAAATCGCCTAACTATTTTTGATGGTTTACTTAGCAGCTTGCTAACTTTAACTGATAGTGAATATGGCTTTATTGGCGAGGTAATGTTCCGAGATAATGGGGGAGCAACCATGGAAGAAACTTTCCTAAAAATTCGGGGAGTTCCTTATCTAAAAACCCATAGCATAAGTAATGTGGCTTGGGATGAAGCCACGGAGAAATTTTATCAAGAAAACCATGAAGAAGGCATGGAATTTGATAATATGAATACCTTATTTGGGGCGGTAATTATGACCGGGAAACCTGTTATAGCTAACAGTCCTAGCAGTGACCCACGCCGGGGAGGGACTCCTAATGGTCATCCCCCTTTAAATAGTTTTTTGGGGTTGCCATTTTTTAGCAGTTCGACTCTCGTGGGAATAGTGGGAATTGCCAATAAACCAGGTGGCTATCATGAGGAAATGATTGATTATTTACAAGCCTTTTTAGTTACCTGTGGCAATTTAATTGAAGGGTATCGTTTACACCGGAAAAGAAATGAGGCGGAAGAGGCTAAGAAAGCCGCTGAACAGGAAATTGCTAAACAGTTGGCGAGTATTGAAGCTGCGGGGGATGGTATTGCTATTGTTCAGGATGATTTGTATCAGTATGTAAATCACGCTCATTTGGTCATGTTTGGTTATTCTGAACCTGAAGATTTAGTCGGTCATAGTTGGAGAAAAATCTATTCTCCTACAGAAATTCAACGCTTTGAAAATGAGGTTTTCCCGATTGTAATGCGCGATCGCTACTGGACTGGAGAAGCGATCGCCACTCGTCAAGACGGGACGAGTTTTGCGGAAGAATTATCTCTGACCCTAACGGAAGATAACCTGTTAATTTGTGTCTGTCGAGATATTAGCGATCGCCGAGAAACCGAAGCCAAACTGCGCCAGACTAATCAGGAATTGATGCGCGCTACCCGTCTGAAAGATGAGTTTCTCGCCAATATGAGTCATGAACTACGCACCCCCCTTAATGCTATTTTAGGAATGACTGAGGGTATGCAAGAAGAGGTATTTGGTACTTTAGGCGATCGGCAAAAACAAGCATTACAAACTATTGAACGCAGCGCCAGTCATCTCCTGGAATTAATTAACGATATTTTAGATCTGGCTAAAATTGAAGCCGGGGAAATGAAACTAGACCTTAATTATACTTCGATTCGCCCCCTGTGTCAATCTAGTATAGCTTTTATTAAGCAGCAAGCCTTTAAAAAAGGGATTTCCATTAATGTACAAATTCCCCAAGCCTTACCAGACTTATATATTGATGAACGCCGCCTGCGTCAAGTGTTAATTAACCTCCTCAATAACGCGGTTAAATTCACCCCATCCCGAGGTAAAATTAGCCTGGAAGTTAAGTTACAGCCACCCCCGATAGACAGCGATAAATCCCGAGTCCGTTTTGCTGTGATTGATACGGGAATTGGTATTAATGAAGAACAATTATCAAAACTGTTTAAACCCTTTACTCAAATTGATAGCGCTCTCAATCGTCAATATGAGGGAACAGGTTTAGGATTATCCCTAGTTAAACGCATTGTCGAAATGCACGGAGGTACTGTTAATGTGATTAGTAAAGTGGGGTCAGGAAGTCAGTTTATTTTTGAGATTCCTTGTGATGATATCTTAATCGGAACTAACACCCCCCATCTATCATCTAATACCTCGGATTTCCTGACGAAAACTGAAGATGTGGCTCAAGTTTCTCCCCTGATTTTAATTGCTGAAGATAACGAAGCTAATATCATGAGTTTGTCGAGTTATTTGGGTGCTAAAGGCTACCGTTTAATTATTGCTAAGGACGGTCAACAGGCGATTGATTTAGCACAATCAGAATCTCCTAATTTAATTCTGATGGATATTCAAATGCCGGGAATAGATGGCTTAGAAGCAATTAACCGTATCCGCCAAATCCCCACCATGACCCAAGTGCCAATTATTGCCTTAACCGCCTTGGCTATGACAGGCGATCGCGAAAAATGCCTAGAAGCTGGCGCAAATGATTATGTAGCCAAACCCGTTAAATTAAAACAACTCAACGCCAAAATTCAGGAAATTTTAGACTTATAATTGGAGACTTATAATTGATGCAGCATTCAGGAATATGAAACTATTGTGTTTAAGTAATGGTCACGGGGAAGATATCATCGCTGTCAGAATACTGCAACATCTGCGAACACCAGTTAATAACCTAGCCGCTTTACCCTTAGTAGGGGAAGGAAAAGCCTACCAGCAATTACCGGATATTCCGATTATTGGGAGAGTCCAAAAAATGCCTTCTGGGGGATTTATTTATATGGACAGTTCCCAACTCCTGGGAGATTTGAAAGGGGGGTTATTACAGTTATTATATTCCCAGGTGCAGACCGTCCGCCAGTGGGGGAAAGAGGGGGGATTTATTTTGGCGGTGGGGGATATTGTCCCCCTATTTTTAGCCTGGTTAAGTGGTGCAGAATATGCTTTTGTGGGGACGGCGAAATCTGAATATTATTTGCGGGATGAAAACGGACAGTTATCTCGCCAGTCCTGGTGGCAAAAATGGGAGGGGTGGTCAGGTTCCGTATATTTACCCTGGGAACGTTGGTTAATGACTCATCCCCGTTGTCGGGTGGTGTTTCCCCGCGATAGACTGACCACGGAAACTCTGCAAAGGTGGTCAATTCCGGCTGTTGATTTGGGTAATCCTATGATGGATAATTTGGAACCTGGGGGAATTATTGCGCCGTCGCCACCGGGTGTGTTAAACTTGACTTTATTGCCGGGTTCTCGTAGTCCAGAGGCTTATGAGAATTGGCGGTTAATTCTAGCAGCAGTATCGCAGCTAAAAATCTCACCCCTCCGGTGTTTGGCTGCGATCGCACCTAGTTTAGATTTAGACCCCTTCGGTTCGGTTCTGAAGGCGACCGGGTGGGTTCCGGTTGATGGTCATACCAGCAAGGAACAACAATTGTTTCAGCGCGACCAAATGACTATGCTGCTGACCCGTGAGGGGTTTAATGATTGTCTCCACCTAGGCGATATGGCGATCGCTATGGCGGGGACGGCTACCGAACAGTTTGTCGGTCTGGGAAAACCTGCGATCGCTATTCCCGGAAAAGGTCCGCAATTTACACCAGCCTTTGCTGAGGCACAAAGTCGCCTACTCGGTCCGTCACTAATTCTTGCCGAAAATCCCCAAGCAGTGGCAGGAGTGGTGCGATCGCTTCTACAGGACTCCCCACAACTAGCCACTATTGCCGCTAATGGTCGCCGCCGTCTCGGTGAAGCCGGGGCAGGCGATCATATTGCTGACTATCTCATATCACAAATTTTCCCAAATGTCAAGGGTTAGCCATGACGTTTTTGATGCCACTGCCAGCCATGGCTAATGATATCGTGAATTTGGGAATATTGAGGATTCCAGCCCAAGATTTCCTGGGCTTTTTCGCTAGTTCCCACCAAACTGGGGGGGTCTCCGGGGCGGCGATCGCATTCTACCGTTTTAATCTCTCGTCCCGTGATTTCCCTAGCGCTTTCAATCACTTCTTGAACCGAGAAACCCTTACCATTTCCGAGGTTAAAAAACTCAGTTTTCCCCCCCGACAATAGATATTGTAACCCCAAAACGTGAGCATCTGCCAAATCACTAACATGGATATAATCGCGGATACAAGTACCGTCAGGAGTCGGATAATCAGTTCCAAAAATAGAGATATGATCTCGTTTTCCTAGGGCTGTAAATAGGGTGAGGGGGATTAAATGAGTTTCCGGGTCGTGGTCCTCTCCCAGTAATCCATCAGGGTCAGCGCCAGCAGCATTAAAATAGCGAAAACTGACCGATCGCAAATTATAAGCCGTGTCAAAATCCGCCAAAATTCGTTCAACCATTAGCTTACTCGCGCCATAGGGACTAATGGGATTTTGGGGGTGGTTTTCAGGAATCGGAATAATTTGGGGAACCCCGTAGGTCGCACAGGTAGAAGAAAACACAAACTTATCAATTCCCGCCGAGTTCATCGCCCCCAAAAGTGTGAGAGTTCCCACCACATTATTACGATAATATTTCTCAGGATTAGTTACCGACTCTCCCACATAAGCATAGGCGGCGAAGTGCATCACCGCGTCAATTTTCCGGCTAGAAAATAGCTGATCCAATAAAAGGCGATCGTTAGTATCTCCCTGGATTAATTCCACCTTCAGCACATCTTCCACCAATTCTTGATGTCCGTAAACCAAATTATCAAGAACTATCGGATTATAACCCGCCCGTTGCAAAGCCAAAACCCCATGGGAACCGATATAACCAGCCCCTCCCGTAACCAAGACATTTACCTGATTTTCAGACACTTTCAAACATCCTTTAATTGTCAATCTTCTAGGACTCGTGACGAAACATCAACCGCCTTAACGTCAATAGTTCCCGGTGGAGTCAGACGGGTAAAACGTCCCTGTTCAATTTGAATAGGCTCACCACAATTCGGACATTGACATTGAGTCTGATTTAGGGCTATAAACTCATGGGAACAGACCGGACAGGAATCTTCAATCAAATTCCGGTTTAGCCACCACCGCGCCCCAAACACTAAAATAATGGGGGTGATGACAGCCAGACCAATCAGAATCAGAATCGAGTTGACTAGCCAGCCCAAACCAACTGAGGCTAACAAACCCATGATTCCTATAACCACGATCCAATTGCCAATTCCTGACCAGTTAAATTGTAGGGTTGGTCGTTCCTGGTTCACAAAATCATCTCCTTGAGAGTTCAGGGCCTCTATTGACCATCAATGCAGCCTCACCCCATTGTAACACCAGAGCCGATTATTTGGTCAAAATAATTAATTGCTCAATGACATGAATCAAGGCATTTTCTGTCTGAATATCGGCATCCATACTATGGGACCCTTCAACTGTGATAGTCTCCGAACCCACCTCCACCGGAATCGACAAATTTTCCTGAGTTGCCAAATATCTATATATTAACTCCTCCGAGGTGATGGCATCACTGTCATCTCCATCATACCTCATAATCCTAATTAACTGTTCGATATTATTACCTTTGAGGAGGTTTTCTAAAACCGTCCTGGGAAGTTTAGAAAAGGCTTCATCTGTGGGGGCTAAGATAGTAAATACACCCTCTTGGCGGAGAACATCCATTAATCCCGTCAGTCTTAAAACCGTGGCTAGGGTACTAAAACGGCCATCATTTAGCAGTAAATTCATCACATTTTGATTAACCGCCCGTCTGACGCGATCGCTTGGAAATTGGGCAAATTCCGCCCGCTGGTCTGATTCCCAGCCCAACTGCAATTCTGGGGAACTTTCGGCGATCGCCCTCCCAGTTCCCACCGACATACTGAGAATCATTCCCATTCCCAGAGACATAGCAATTTTACCCAGATAATTCGTACCACTAAAGATAGCCATGTTTTTTCACTCCCCAATGAAGCTGATAGTTGATTAATCCATCCTAGTCATAATTACCACAATTATTTCCCCGGTCAGGGATAATCGTCTACACCCTCCCCCAAAAATCTCCACGATTAGCGGAAATATCATAATTATAGCCCATTACCCGCCATAGTCAACCCATCATCATTAACCTGGCTGCAAGTCAACGTTAAGGTGTCGCTATTAACATTCCTAATCGTTGCATTAGTCATCACATCAAGGAAATTATCAACGGGAACAAAATCGCAGTTATTAACGTCCGTCCCCAGAGTCTGTCAGGTAGGGCGAGTTGATTAATCAAGTCGTGAGGATGAGAATTGCCAGCAGAACCCGCCCCGACAATTAATAATTAATAATTAATAATTAATAATTGAGGATGATAATTGCCAGCAGAAACCGTCCCGAAAATTATTAATATAGGCTGTATTATCTTTCATCATCAAGATAGCTAGATTCCAAAGTTTCCTCTAAACTAAAGGGTGACTCCTTTGGCAAAAAATTTAACTTAATCCCTGTTTCATCCGACGCTTTTATACGTGCTTTTTGATAACAATCTTTAAATACTTCTGTAAGTAGAGGTTTCAAGCTGGGACTGTCTTCTAACAAACCTTCAATACAAATCCGTTGTTCTGTAATGGTGCTGCGCCAACTCTCACTGCGTTTTGTGGGTTGATAGTGCCATTTTAATAAGTGCATTAACAACACAATTAAACGGCTTTTTAATTCCCGTTTTTCATTTCTTCCCATACTTTCAATTTCTTCAATCAAATTGGCGACATCAACTTGAGTAAATTGATTTTCTTTTAACTGTTCAGCCGTGATTTGTGTCCAGAGGTAAAAATCTTCCTCATATAAATTATTTGGTGTTTTCATAGAATACCCATATCCTTGGCGATCGCTCAACCCGCCTAGAAGTTTATCAAACCATAAACCACATTCCGAAGCCGCTTTCTGGTGAGGGCGGGCGGGTTTATTAATCAAGTCGTGAGGATGAGAATTGCCAGCAGAACCCGCCCCTACAATTAATAATTAATAATTAATAATTAATAATTGAGGATGATAATTGCCAGCAGAAACCGTCCCGAAAATTATTAATATAGGCTGTATTATCTTTCATCATCAAGATAGCTAGATTCCAAAGTTTCCTCTAAACTAAAGGGTGACTCCTTTGGCAAAAAATTTAACTTAATCCCTGTTTCATCCGACGCTTTTATACGTGCTTTTTGATAACAATCTTTAAATACTTCTGTAAGTAGAGGTTTCAAGCTGGGACTGTCTTCTAACAAACCTTCAATACAAATGCGTTGTTCTGTAATGGTGCTGCGCCAACTCTCACTGCGTTTTGTGGGTTGATAGTGCCATTTTAATAAGTGCATTAACAACACAATTAAACGGCTTTTTAATTCCCGTTTTTCATTTCTTCCCATACTTTCAATTTCTTCAATCAAATGGGCGACATCAACTTGAGTAAATTGATTTTCTTTTAACTGTTCAGCCGTGATTTGTGTCCAGAGGTAAAAATCTTCCTCATATAAATTATTTGGTGTTTTCATAGAATACCCATATCCTTGGCGATCGCTCAACCCGCCTAGAAGTTTATCAAACCATAAACCACATTCCGAAGCCGCTTTCTGGTGAGGGCGGGCGGGTTTATTAATCAAGTCGTGAGGACGAGAATTGCCAGCAGAACCCGCCCCGACAATTAATAATTAATAATTAATAATTAATAATTGAGGATGAGAATTGCCAGCAGAAACCGTCCCGAAAATTATTAATATAGGCTGTATTATCTTTCATCATCAAGATAGCTAGATTCCAAAGTTTCCTCTAAACTAAAGGGTGACTCCTTTGGCAAAAAATTTAACTTAATCCCTGTTTCATCCGACGCTTTTATACGTGCTTTTTGATAACAATCTTTAAATACTTCTGTAAGTAGAGGTTTCAAGCTGGGACTGTCTTCTAACAAACCTTCAATACAAATCCGTTGTTCTGTAATGGTGCTGCGCCAACTCTCACTGCGTTTTGTGGGTTGATAGTGCCATTTTAATAAGTGCATTAACAACACAATTAAACGGCTTTTTAATTCCCGTTTTTCATTTCTTCCCATACTTTCAATTTCTTCAATCAAATTGGCGACATCAACTTGAGTAAATTGATTTTCTTTTAACTGTTCAGCCGTGATTTGTGTCCAGAGGTAAAAATCTTCCTCATATAAATTATTTGGTGTTTTCATAGAATACCCATATCCTTGGCGATCGCTCAACCCGCCTAGAAGTTTATCAAACCATAAACCACATTCCGAAGCCGCTTTCTGGTGAGGGCGGGCGGGTTTATTAATCAAGTCGTGAGGACGAGAATTGCCAGCAGAACCCGCCCCGACAATTATTAATTATTAATTGTTAATTATTAATTATTAATTGAGGATGAGAATTGCCAGCAGAACCCGCCCCGACAATTATTAATTATTAATTGTTAATTATTAATTATTAATTGAGGATGAGAATTGCCAGCAGAACCCGCCCCGACAATTATTAATTATTAATTGTTAATTATTAATTATTAATTGAGGATGAGAATTGCCAGCAGAACCCGCCCCGACAATTATTAATTATTAATTGTTAATTATTAATTATTAATTGAGGATGAGAATTAGCAGCAGAACCCGCCCCGACAATTATTAATTATTAATTGTTAATTATTAATTATTAATTGAGGATGAGAATTAGCAGCAGAACCCGCCCCGACAATTATTAATTATTAATTGTTAATTATTAATTATTAATTGATGCCGAACTATTAAAATTATAGCTCATCACCCCAATAGTCAAACCATCATCATTAAGCTGGCTGCGAGTCAACGTTAAAGTGTCGCTATTAACATTCCTAATAGTTGCATTAGTCATCACATCAAGGAAATTATCAACCGGAACCAAATCGCAGTTATTCACGTCTGCAGCCAGAGTTTTATAGTGGGTGGGAATCACTAATCTAGGGTTGAGGGAAGCAATTACCGCCGCCGCTTCCGTCGGAGTATAAGCCTTCGGACCTCCACCCACAGGAATTAACAACAAGTCGGGGCGACCAATCAAAATCCTTTCTTCAATATTAATAGGTCCGGCTAACCCTCCCATGTGCAGAATTCTGATACCACCCTGAGTCCATAACCAGGCGACATTCTGACCAAACCTGCGACCTCTTTCACGGTCTTTAATAGTGCGAATACCTTGAATTTGGGTTCCTTGAAATTGATAAACTCCCGGTTCATGTAATAGCGCCGGATTATTGGGAAACCCATCAATCGACCCTTCATCAAGTAACCGACTGCTAATTAACACCAGGTCAGTCTCTATTTTCGGGCTACCAAATCCGGCGGTACATCCAATTTGTCGAAACGGATTTACCAGTATCCGCAAACCATCCCCAGTAAACAGAAAACTCGTATGTCCAAGCCAGCGAATAGTCAAGTTAGATTCACTGGGTGTCTGCGCTTGGGAAACCTGCCACCGCGCACCAAATCCCGCAGCCAAGGTAACTATAGCACTGGTTTTAGCTAGGTGGATAAACTGTCGCCGTTTCATAGCAATTATATGACCCAAATATTACCGAAAATTTACCGCTAATTGATTAGCTTTCTACTGCCATTAACCGACAACTCTTTAGGAAGTTCTTAATTAAGGTTTTCCCAGCCGTTGTCAAGATGCTTTCCGGGTGAAATTGCACACCCTGAATATGGGAATAATGGCGGTGTTGAACTCCCATAATTGTACCATCATCCACCCAGGCGGTCACTTCTAGCACCGGTGGACAGGTTTGGGAGTCTATGACTAAACTATGATAGCGCGTCGCGGTAAAGGGGTTCTCTAAATCGTGAAATACCCCCTTGCCGTTATGATGAATGGGGGAGGTTTTCCCGTGCATCAACTCTGGGGCTGAGATAATCTTCGCACCGAAGGCTTGACCGATGCTTTGATGTCCGAGACATACCCCTAAAATCGGTAAGGTTTTACCTAATTCTCGGATAATGGCTAGGGAAATTCCGGCATCTTCTGGGCGACCGGGACCGGGAGAAATGACTAAACCATCGGGTTTTTTATGTCTAATTTCTTCAACGGTGATGCCATCGTTTCGGTAAACTTCTATGCGATCGCCTACCGGATTTTCTGCCCCTAATTCTCCTAAATATTGCACCAGGTTATAGGTGAAACTATCATAGTTATCAATGACGATTATCAATGTCTATACTCCTTGCAGCCACAGTTGAGTTGCCGTTAACAAAGCTGGTAAAATCAGCACTCCCGCCACTAATAAAGCTGCCAAAGACGAGATTAACACAGCCCCCGCCGCGCAGTCCTTAGCAATGCGTGCCAATTCATGATACGACTTTCCTACCGTTAAATCAACTACCGACTCAATGGCTGTGTTCAACAATTCCAAAGCCATGACCGCGCTGATAGTTAAACCAATAATAGCAATTTCTACAAAGCTAAGATGCAACCAGAAACCGAGACTGACCGCTAAAGTCCCTATGGCTGTATGAATGCGAAAGTTGCGCTGGGTCCTGAATGCGTAAGCCACACCATTCCAGGCGTATTTAAAGCTAACCAATAGGTTATTGGCGATCGCCCAAGACTGAGATACTCGGTGGTTAGCGGTTTTCGTCTCTGGGGTGGTGGGAATATAGGCGTAGTTGACAGACCGAGGACCTAATGGGGTGGGAAGTGCCGAAACAGAGTTTTTTTTAGCTTTCATGGTTGGGTATCCTTAAATCAGCATTCTCTAGGAATATCAGGATTTCTGATCAATTCTGGGTGCAATGTAGCACAATCGCGGCTTAGTTCAGATTTTCTTCCGACTCCCAGGCGTAACCTGAACCAATTTGCAGGTTAACCGTCTGTAATAGGGCTTTTTGCTGATCCAACATTCGAGTTAAACTGCGATCGTCGGGATGGTCCCACCCCAGTAGGTGTAATAGGCCATGACTGGTCAACCATGCTAACTCGGTTGTAAGATTATGCCCTGCCTGTTGTGCCTGTCTAAATGCTGTTTCCACTGAAATTATTATATCCCCAAGATAGCAGGGATGCAATGAGAGGTGTTCTGCTGGCATCACAAGGCTGGTTTCTAGCGCCGCGAAGGATAGTACATCTGTAGCCTCGTCTAACTGCCTATATTGGGCGTTAAACTCCTGTATTTCCCTATCGTCCGTCAAACGCAGACTAAGTTCATATCCCTTAGCCGGGGGTAAATACGGATCAAGTTGTTGTAACCACTGACAAAACCATGATTCCCAGGTTTCTGGTGCGATCGCCTTTTCCGCCAGTTCCCCCAAGCGCAGAGACTCTCCCTCTTTCCCCCACCAGAAATTATCTTCAATATTAACTTCTAACTGCACCTTCTCACCCCCCAACAGCATTTAATCTTTAACGGGTAAGATAGGCGAGACCCACCAGCAAGCCAATGAGACCCACAGTAGTCAAGAAAAAGTGAAATAGTGATTTTGAACCTTTCCTAACCATATTCCGCATTGCCAGTTTCACATAACTCGGTTGCCCTTCAGTCGCCGAAACCCGAGTTTCTGGGTTAGTAGTTTCAGGCGAAACCGGAGTTTCTGGGTTAGTAGTTTCATTCGTAGTAGTCGGGTTAGTCATGGTCTAGGGTTAAAACATTCAATTAGTAACTTGCCATCAATTGTAAGCCATATTCAGAATTTCACAACTCCGGCGATACCCCCACCTACCCCCCAGACCCTCATTATCGAGTTCCCACCACCAAAACTAATTCCCCGGTGGGGTAAGGCGGGTTTATTCATAAAGTCGTGAGGAATTCAGCACCACCCCCATATCGTCCGTAAAGAAACCCGCTTTCTCCCCCAGAAGTCAAGAAACCCCGTTTCTCAGCCGAAACCCTAGGGCGGGTTTATTAATCGTGGTAAATTGAGAATTAACAGAGGAATTATCCGGCTACAATGTTCATTATAGCCAGGTTTCTCCCCCATCAGTCAAGAAACCCGTCCAAGAAACCCCGTTTCTCAGCCGAGACCGTAGGGCGGGTTTATTCATCAAGTCTTGGGGAAGGAACCCGCCCCTAAAATTAATTATTAATAATTAATAATTAATAATTAATAATTAATTGAGGTTTGGGGATATAGGGTAACGTTTAGTGCTATTTTCCGGCTGTATTCATCTCAATTTCTGGAAATCTCCGAGGTAAAAATATGAGTAATTCCACTCGCCGTCACTTTCTGCAATTCTTAGGCGCAGCCCTAGCCACCCTAGGAATTGACCCCGTTTTATTTCACCGAAAAACCCAACGCCATCGCCAAGTCTTAGCCCAGAGTACCTCCCGCAAACTCGCCTTACTCGTAGGAATTAACAGCTATTCCACACAGCCCTTAATCGGCTGTGTCAACGACATCTATTTACAGCGAGAATTACTGATTCACCGCTTTGGTTTCCACCCCCAAGACATCTACATATTAGAAGACAAACAAGCCACCAGAGACGGCATTTTAACCGCCTTTGAAGAATACTTAATCAAACAAGCCAAACCCGGAGATGTCGTAGTTTATCACTATTCTGGGCATGGTTCTCGCATTTTTGACCCCCAACCCATTCTCCGAGAAGTGGGAAGTACCCAACAACTCAACGGCACCTTTGTTCCCGTTGATGGCGACTTACCCCCTGGATATCCTAACGCACCAGGAAGCGTCAAAGACATTATGGGGCATACCTTATTTTTATTAATGTCCGCCTTACAGACCGAAAACGTCACCGTTGTATTAGACAGTTGTTTTGCCGGAGGTGCCACCAGAGAAGCGCGAGTCCGGTCTCGTGATGGTGGTCAAAACGTCCTAGTTTCCGACTATGAAAGAAGCTATCAGCAGCAGTGGTTATCACGCTTAAATATGTCCCCAGAAGAATTTGTTAACGGCTACCGCACCGGAGTTGCCAAAGGCGTAGTATTATCAGCCACAGCCCCCCATCAACTAGCGCGGGAAGTGAATGTTAATGGTTTTGACTGCGGCTTATTTAGTTATTTATTAACCCATTATATGTGGAATTCGGATAGTAATATACAACAGCTATTTACCAAAATCATCCCCGAAATTCCCAAAAACTTCTATCAACAGCCCCGTTATGAAGTCAAAGTAGGTAGTGGTTATCAACTCCAAACTCCCTATTTTATCAATAATCCGAACCCACCCGCCCAAGCCGTTGTCACCCAGGTAAGTGGCAGTAACGCCCAATTATGGTTAGGGGGGATTGATTTACGAAATGTCAGCAGTGGCACAATCTTAACCGGGGTAAATAGTACAGGAAAAGTCCGAATAATTGACCGGAATGGCATAGTAGCCCAAGCCGAAATCCAGGAACCAGTAACGGTAGGAACCCTATTGCATCAGGGAGGTTAATAGACTTATAACTTTCATTTATCCATTATCCCCCCTCTCGCCCTCACCCAGCTTTATTCGGAGGTTGGGTTGAGGAACGAAACCCCACATTATGGCTCAATTTGCGGGGATTGACTGACTCAAATCAACCCAGATTTTTTAGCTTTTGCTTACCCATAAATTGTCTGCAAAAATCAAGAAATAAACCCATGATTAAACCACAGCAACTCATCGAAATAGGATTGATAACAGCGACATTATCCGTGATGCTAGGGGAGTCAGTCCTGGCGACCTCATCACAGCTAAAAACCAATTCATCATCCCCTCAACCAACGCCTATAATTATCGCCCAAAATAGCAGTAATTCTGAAGCGGATAGATTGTTAAATGAGGGATTCATACTATTTCAACAAGGAACCGCCGAATCATTACGAGAAGCCCTAGAAAAGTTGCAAGCCGCCCGCGAACTCTATCGCGCTGCTGGGGATAAGGGAAATGAAGCCTTCACCCTGGTAGGTATGGGGAGAATTAATGATTTATTAGGAGAAAAACAAACAGCCCTAGACTACCTTAACCAAGCTTTACCCCTATTCAGGGCTGTGGAGGATAGAGGGGGGGAAGCTACTACTCTCAACAATATTGGCGGTGTGTACTCCGACCTGGGAGAAAAACAAACAGCCCTAGACTACTACAACCAAGCTTTACCCCTATTAAGGGCTGTGGGGGATAGAGGGGGGAAGCTACTACTCTCAACAATATTGGCCTTGTGTATGACTCCCTGGGAGAAAAACAAACAGCCCTAGACTACTACAACCAAGCTTTACCCCTGTATCGGGCTGTGGAGGATAGACGGGGGGAAGCGAGAACTCTCACCAATATTGGCGGTGTGTACTCCGACCTGGGAGAAAAACAAACAGCCCTAGACTACTACAACCAAGCTTTACCCCTATTAAGGGCTGTGGGGGATAGACGGGTGGACGCTACTACTCTCAACAATATTGGCCATGTGTACTCCGACCTGGGAGAAAAACAAACAGCCCTAGACTACTACAACCAAGCTTTACCCCTATTCAGGGCTGTGGGGGATAGACGGGGGGAAGCTGGTACTCTCAACAATATTGGCCGTGTGTACGACTCCCTGGGAGAAAAACAAACAGCCCTAGACTACTACAACCAAGCTGACGAGGTTTTATCAGCAGATGTTGAATGAGAATCAACCGCCCATTATAGCTTTAAGACAAGCACAATTAGAGATGTGGAATTCCGGTCAATGGCAGTCTCCCTATTATTGGGGTGCGTTTACTATTCAAGGAGATTGGCGGTAATTAATACAGCCACCCAGCTTTATTCGGAGGTTGGGTTGAGGAACGAAACCCCACATTATGGCTCAATTTGCGGGGATTGACTGACTCAAATCAACCCAGATTTTTTAGCTTTTGCTTACCCATAAATTGTCTGCAAAAATCAAGAAATAAACCCATGATTAAACCACAGCAACTCATCGAAATAGGATTGATAACAGCCACATTATCCGTGATGCTAGGGGAGTCAGTCTTGGCGACCTCATCACAGCTAAAAACCAATTCATCATCCCCTCAACCAACGCCTATAATTATCGCCCAAAATAGCAGTAATTCTGAAGCGGATAGATTGTTAAATGAGGGATTCATACTATTTCAACAAGGAACCGCCGAATCATTACGAGAAGCCCTAGAAAAGTTGCAAGCCGCCCGCGAACTCTATCGCGCTGCTAGGGATAAGGGAAATGAAGCCGTCACCCTGCTGGGTATGGGGAGAATTAATGATTTATTAGGAGAAAAACAAACAGCCCTAGACTACTACAACCAAGCTTTACCCCTGTATCGGGCTGTGGAGGATAGAGGGGGGGAAGCTACTACTCTCAACAATATTGGCCTTGTGTACGACTCCCTGGGAGAAAAACAAACAGCCCTAGACTACTACAACCAAGCTTTACCCCTAGTAAGGGCTGTGGAGGATAGAGGGGGGGAAGCTACTACTCTCAACAATATTGGCCTTGTGTACGACTCCCTGGGAGAAAAACAAACAGCCCTAGACTACCTTAACCAAGCTTTACCCCTAAGAAGGGCTGTGGGGGATAGAGGGGGGGAAGCTACTACTCTCACCGGTATTGGCGTTGTGTACTCCGACCTGGGAGAAAAACAAACAGCCCTAGACTACTACAACCAATCTTTACCCCTATCAAGGGCTGTGGGGGATAGAGGGGGGGAAGCTACTACTCTCACCGGTATTGGCGTTGTGTACTACTCCCTGGGAGAAAAACAAACAGCCCTAGACTACTACAACCAAGCTTTACCCCTATTCAGGGCTGTGGGGGATAGACGGGGGGAAGCTGCTACTCTCAACAATATTGGCGGTGTGTACTCCTCCCTGGGAGAAAAACAAACAGCCCTAGACTACTACAACCAAGCTTTACCCCTATCAAGGGCTGTGGAGGATAGACGGGGGGAAGCTGCTACTCTCAACAATATTGGCGCTGTGTACTCCTCCCTGGGAGAAAAACAAACAGCCCTAGACTACTACAACCAAGCTTTACCCCTAGTAAGGGCTGTGGGGGATAGAGGGGGGGGAGCTGCTACTCTCACCAATATTGGCCGTGTGTACTCCGACCTGGGAGAAAAACAAACAGCCCTAGACTACTACAACCAAGCTTTACCCCTAAGAAGGGCTGTGGAGGATAGAGGGGGGGAAGCTACTACTCTCACCAATATGGCTTCTCTCCAACGTTCCCAAGGCGAACTCACCGAAGCCCTGGTTAATATGGAAAAGGCGATTAACTTAACTGAAGAACTCCGCAGCCTAGCCCCTCCCGGCGAACTCCGCCAAACCTTTTTCTCCACCGTTCAAGACCGTTATCAATTATATATTGAATTGTTAATGGAACTGCATCAACAAAACCCCCAAAAAGGATATGATGCCCTCGCTTTTCACGCCAGCGAACGTTCTCGCGCCCGCCGCCTTTTGGAACTTCTCGCCGAGGCTGGTGCGAATATTCGTGAAGGCGTAGACCCCCAACTTTTGCAGCAGGAACAAAGCCTAATACAACAACACAATGCCATAGAACATCAACGCCATGAACTCACCCGGGGTCAATTTACCACAGCACAAATCGATGCACTTACAACTCAATCCCAATCTCTCATTAATCAACTCAATCAACTACAAACCCAAATTAGGGTAGTCAGTCCCAACTATGCTAACCTGCAATATCCCCAACCTCTCAACTTAGAACAAGTGCAGCAACAGGTACTTGATGATGATACCTTGCTGTTACAATATTACCTAGGAGAAGAACGCAGTTTTCTCTGGGCGGTGACTAAGGATAGTATCACCAGCTATATTCTGCCCAACTCAACCGAAATCGAAGCCGTAGCTACCCCCTATCGAGAAGCGATTAACCTTGATAATACCACCACAGTAGCACAGGGATTAGCCCTGAGTGAAATCTTGATTGCTCCCGTAGTTAATCAACTGAATAATCAACGGTTATTGATAGTCGCAGATGGGATTTTACAATTCATTCCCTTTGCCGCTTTACCCATACCTTCTCAACCCGATACCCCCCTATTAGTCGAACATGAAATCGTCACCGCTTCCTCAGCTACTCTCATTGCTAATCAACGAGAACAATTAGCCAATCGACCGACGGCTGCCAAAGCTGTTGCGGTGATTGCTGACCCGATTTTTGAATCCAACGACCCGCGCTTAAATTCTCAAATATCCTCCGAAAATAACCCTCCCAGCTTAGATAATTTAGCCTTAGCTAGGGCGACCAGAAGTTTAGGTTTAGGAGATACAGCCCCCCAGTTAAACCGTTTAGAATATAGCCGATTGGAAGCCCAAAATATCGCGGAATTATTCCCGGAAAATGAAAGAATCAAAGCCTTAGATTTTGAGGCTTCCCGCTACCTAGCGACTCACCCCAATTTATCGCAATATCAAATCATCCACTTCGCCACTCATGGGTTAATTCATCCAGTCAACCCGGAATTATCAGGATTAGTGTTATCATTATTTAATCCCCAGGGAGAATCGGATAATGGCTTTTTGCGGTTAAATGATATATTTAACCTAAATTTACCCGCCGAATTAGTGGTATTAAGCGCCTGTCAGACTGGTTTAGGTCGGGAAGTGAGGGGAGAGGGATTAGTGGGTTTAACTCGCGGTTTTATGTATGCAGGAGCGCGGCGAGTGGTGGTGAGTTTATGGAATGTGAATGATTTGGCGACTTCCCAGTTAATGACGAGGTTTTATCAGCAGATGTTGAATGAGAATCAACCGCCCATTATAGCTTTAAGACAAGCACAATTAGAGATGTGGAATTCGGGTCAATGGCAGTCTCCCTATTATTGGGGTGCGTTTACTATTCAAGGAGATTGGCGGTAATTAATACAGCCACCCAGCTTTATTCGGAGGTTGGGTTGAGGAACGAAACCCCACATTATGGCTCAATTTGCGGGGATTGACTGACTCAAATCAACCCAGATTTTTTAGCTTTTGCTTACCCATAAATTGTCTGCAAAAATCAAGAAATAAACCCATGATTAAACCACAGCAACTCATCGAAATAGGATTGATAACAGCGACATTATCCGTGATGCTAGGGGAGTCAGTCCTGGCGACCTCATCACAGCTAAAAACCAGTTCATCATCCCCTCAAACAACGCCTATAATTATCGCCCAAAATAGCAGTAATTCTGAAGCGGATAGATTGTTAAATGAGGGATTCATACTATTTCAACAAGGAACCGCCGAATCATTACGAGAAGCCCTAGAAAAGTTGCAAGCCGCCCGCGAACTCTATCGCGCTGCTAGGGATAAGGGAAATGAAGCCGTCACCCTGCTGGGTATGGGGAGAATTAATGATTTATTAGGAGAAAAACAAACAGCCCTAGACTACTACAACCAAGCTTTACCCCTGTATCGGGCTGTGGAGGATAGAGGGGGGGAAGCTACTACTCTCAACAATATTGGCCTTGTGTACGACTCCCTGGGAGAAAAACAAACAGCCCTAGACTACTACAACCAAGCTTTACCCCTGTATCGGGCTGTGGAGGATAGAGGGGGGGAAGCCACTACTCTCAACAATATTGGCCTTGTGTACGACTCCCTGGGAGAAAAACAAACAGCCCTAGACTACTACAACCAAGCTTTACCCCTAAGAAGGGCTGTGGAGGATAGAGGGGGGGAAGCTGGTACTCTCAACAATATTGGCCATGTGTACTCCGACCTGGGAGAAAAACAAACAGCCCTAGACTACTACAACCAAGCTTTACCCCTATTCAGGGCTGTGGAGGATAGAGGGGGGGAAGCTAATACTCTCAACAATATTGGCCATGTGTACTCCGACCTGGGAGAAAAACAAACAGCCCTAGACTACTACAACCAAGCTTTACCCCTATTCAGGGCTGTGGAGGATAGAGGGGGGGAAGCTACTACTCTCACCAATATTGGCCGTGTGTACGACTCCCTGGGAGAAAAACAAACAGCCCTAGACTACTACAACCAAGCTGACGAGGTTTTATCAGCAGATGTTGAATGAGAATCAACCGCCCATTATAGCTTTAAGACAAGCACAATTAGAGATGTGGAATTCCGGTCAATGGCAGTCTCCCTATTATTGGGGTGCGTTTACTATTCAAGGAGATTGGCGGTAATTAATACAGCCACCCAGCTTTATTCGGAGGTTGGGTTGAGGAACGAAACCCCACATTATGGCTCAATTTGCGGGGATTGACTGACTCAAATCAACCCAGATTTTTTAGCTTTTGCTTACCCATAAATTGTCTGCAAAAATCAAGAAATAAACCCATGATTAAACCACAGCAACTCATCGAAATAGGATTGATAACAGCCACATTATCCGTGATGCTAGGGGAGTCAGTCTTGGCGACCTCATCACAGCTAAAAACCAATTCATCATCCCCTCAACCAACGCCTATAATTATCGCCCAAAATAGCAGTAATTCTGAAGCGGATAGATTGTTAAATGAGGGATTCATACTATTTCAACAAGGAACCGCCGAATCATTACGAGAAGCCCTAGAAAAGTTGCAAGCCGCCCGCGAACTCTATCGCGCTGCTAGGGATAAGGGAAATGAAGCCGTCACCCTGCTGGGTATGGGGAGAATTAATGATTTATTAGGAGAAAAACAAACAGCCCTAGACTACTACAACCAAGCTTTACCCCTGTATCGGGCTGTGGAGGATAGAGGGGGGGAAGCTACTACTCTCAACAATATTGGCCTTGTGTACGACTCCCTGGGAGAAAAACAAACAGCCCTAGACTACTACAACCAAGCTTTACCCCTGTATCGGGCTGTGGAGGATAGAGGGGGGGAAGCTACTACTCTCAACAATATTGGCCTTGTGTACGACTCCCTGGGAGAAAAACAAACAGCCCTAGACTACCTTAACCAAGCTTTACCCCTAAGAAGGGCTGTGGAGGATAGAGGGGGGGAAGCTGGTACTCTCAACAATATTGGCCATGTGTACTCCGACCTGGGAGAAAAACAAACAGCCCTAGACTACTACAACCAAGCTTTACCCCTATTCAGGGCTGTGGAGGATAGACGGGGGGAAGCTGCTACTCTCAACAATATTGGCGCTGTGTACTCCTCCCTGGGAGAAAAACAAACAGCCCTAGACTACTACAACCAAGCTTTACCCCTAAGAAGGGCTGTGGAGGATAGAGGGGGGGAAGCTACTACTCTCAGCAATATTGGCCTTGTGTACTCCGACCTGGGAGAAAAACAAACAGCCCTAGACTACTACAACCAAGCTTTACCCCTAAGAAGGGCTGTGGAGGATAGAGGGGGGGAAGCTACTACTCTCAACAATATTGGCGCTGTGTACTCCTCCCTGGGAGAAAAACAAACAGCCCTAGACTACTACAACCAAGCTTTACCCCTATTAAGGGCTGTGGGGGATAGAGGAATGGAAGCTACTACTCTCAACAATATTGGCCTTGTGTACGACTCCCTGGGAGAAAAACAAACAGCCCTAGACTACCTTAACCAAGCTTTACCCCTATTCAGGGCTGTGGAGGATAGAGGGGGGGAAGCCAATACCCTCACCAATATGGCTTCTCTCCAACGTTCCCAAGGCGAACTCACCGAAGCCCTGGTTAATATGGAAAAGGCGATTAACTTAACTGAAGAACTCCGCAGCCTAGCCCCTCCCGGCGAACTCCGCCAAACCTTTTTCTCCACCGTTCAAGACCGTTACCAATTATATATTGAATTGTTAATGGAACTGCATCAACAAAACCCCCAAAAAGGATATGATGCCCTCGCTTTTCACGCCAGCGAACGTTCTCGCGCCCGCAGCCTTTTGGAACTTCTCGCCGAGGCTGGTGCGAATATTCGTGAAGGCGTAGACCCCCAACTTTTGCAGCAGGAACAAAGCCTAATACAACAACACAATGCCATAGAACATCAACGCCATGAACTCACCCGGGGTCAATTTACCACAGCACAAATCGATGCACTTACAACTCAATCCCAATCTCTCATTAATCAACTCAATCAACTACAAACCCAAATTAGGGTAGTCAGTCCCAACTATGCTAACCTGCAATATCCCCAACCTCTCAACTTAGAACAAGTGCAGCAACAGGTACTTGATGATGATACCTTGCTGTTACAATATTACCTAGGAGAAGAACGCAGTTTTCTCTGGGCGGTGACTAAGGATAGTATCACCAGCTATATTCTGCCCAACTCAACCGAAATCGAAGCCGTAGCTACCCCCTATCGAGAAGCGATTAACCTTGATAATACCACCACAGTAGCACAGGGATTAGCCCTGAGTGAAATCTTGATTGCTCCCGTAGTTAATCAACTGAATAATCAACGGTTATTGATAGTCGCAGATGGGATTTTACAATTCATTCCCTTTGTCGCTTTACCCATACCTTCTCAACCCGATACCCCCCTATTAGTCGAACATGAAATCGTCACCGCTTCCTCAGCTACTCTCATTGCTAATCAACGAGAACAATTAGCCAATCGACCGACGGCTGCCAAAGCTGTTGCGGTGATTGCTGACCCGATTTTTGAATCCAACGACCCGCGCTTAAATTCTCAAATATCCTCCGAAAATAACCCTCCCAGCTTAGATAATTTAGCCTTAGCTAGGGCGACCAGAAGTTTAGGTTTAGGAGATACAGCCCCCCAGTTAAACCGTTTAGAATATAGCCGATTGGAAGCCCAAAATATCGCGGAATTATTCCCGGAAAATGAAAGAATCAAAGCCTTAGATTTTGAGGCTTCCCGCTACCTAGCGACTCACCCCAATTTATCGCAATATCAAATCATCCACTTCGCGACTCATGGGTTAATTCATCCAGTCAACCCGGAATTATCAGGATTAGTGTTATCATTATTTAATCCCCAGGGAGAATCGGATAATGGCTTTTTGCGGTTAAATGATATATTTAACCTAAATTTACCCGCCGAATTAGTGGTATTAAGCGCCTGTCAGACTGGTTTAGGTCGGGAAGTGAGGGGAGAGGGATTAGTGGGTTTAACTCGCGGTTTTATGTATGCAGGAGCGCGGCGAGTGGTGGTGAGTTTATGGAATGTGAATGATTTGGCGACTTCCCAGTTAATGACGAGGTTTTATCAGCAGATGTTGAATGAGAATCAACCGCCCATTATAGCTTTAAGACAAGCACAATTAGAGATGTGGAATTCGGGTCAATGGCAGTCTCCCTATTATTGGGGTGCGTTTACTATTCAAGGAGATTGGCGGTAATTAATACAGCCACCCAGCTTTATTCGGAGGTTGGGTTGAGGAAAGAAACCCCACATTATGGCTCAATTTGCGGGGATTGACTGACTCAAATCAACCCAGATTTTTTAGCTTTTGCTTACCCATAAATTGTCTGCAAAAATCAAGAAATAAACCCATGATTAAACCACAGCAACTCATCGAAATAGGATTGATAACAGCGACATTATCCGTGATGCTAGGGGAGTCAGTCCTGGCGACCTCATCACAGCTAAAAACCAATTCATCATCCCCTCAACCAACGCCTATAATTATCGCCCAAAATAGCAGTAATTCTGAAGCGGATAGATTGTTAAATGAGGGATTCATACTATTTCAACAAGGAACCGCCGAATCATTACGAGAAGCCCTAGAAAAGTTGCAAGCCGCCCGCGAACTCTATCGCGCTGCTGGGGATAAGGGAAATGAAGCCTTCACCCTGGTAGGTATGGGGAGAATTAATGATTTATTAGGAGAAAAACAAACAGCCCTAGACTACTACAACCAAGCTTTACCCCTGTATCGGGCTGTGGAGGATAGACGGGGGGAAGCTACTACTCTCAACAATATTGGCGGTGTGTACGACTCCCTGGGAGAAAAACAAACAGCCCTAGACTACTACAACCAAGCTTTACCCCTATTAAGGGCTGTGGAGGATAGAGGGGGGGAAGCTGCTACTCTCAACAATATTGGCCTTGTGTATGACTCCCTGGGAGAAAAACAAACAGCCCTAGACTACTACAACCAAGCTTTACCCCTATCAAGGGCTGTGGAGGATAGAGGGGGGGAAGCTGCTACTCTCAACAATATTGGCCTTGTGTACGACTCCCTGGGAGAAAAACAAACAGCCCTAGACTACCTTAACCAAGCTTTACCCCTAGTAAGGGCTGTGGAGGATAGATGGGGGGAAGCGAGAACTCTCACCAATATTGGCGGTGTGTACGACTCCCTGGGAGAAAAACAAACAGCCCTAGACTACTACAACCAAGCTTTACCCCTATTAAGGGCTGTGGAGGATAGAGGGGGGGAAGCTACTACTCTCAACAATATTGGCGCTGTGTACTCCTCCCTGGGAGAAAAACAAACAGCCCTAGACTACTACAACCAAGCTTTACCCCTAAGAAGGGCTGTGGAGGATAGAGGGGGGGAAGCTACTACTCTCAACAATATTGGCGCTGTGTACGACTCCCTGGGAGAAAAACAAACAGCCCTAGACTACTACAACCAAGCTTTACCCCTATTAAGGGCTGTGGGAGATAGACGGGTGGAAGCTACTACTCTCAACAATATTGGCGCTGTGTACGACTCCCTGGGAGAAAAACAAACAGCCCTAGACTACTACAACCAAGCTTTACCCCTATCAAGGGCTGTGGGGGATAGAGGAATGGAAGCTACTACTCTCACCAATATTGGCCGTGTGTACGACTCCCTGGGAGAAAAACAAACAGCCCTAGACTACTACAACCAAGCTTTACCCCTATCAAGGGCTGTGGGGGATAGAGGAATGGAAGCTACTACTCTCACCAATATTGGCCGTGTGTACGACTCCCTGGGAGAAAAACAAACAGCCCTAGACTACCTTAACCAAGCTTTACCCCTATCAAGGGCTGTGGGGGATAGACGGGGGGAAGCCTATACCCTCACCGGTATGGCTTTTCTCCAACGTTCCCAAGGCGAACTCACCGAAGCCCTGGTTAATATGGAAAAGGCGATTAACTTAACTGAAGAACTCCGCAGCCTAGCCCCTCCCGGCGAACTCCGCCAAACCTTTTTCTCCACCGTTCAAGACCGTTACCAATTATATATTGAATTGTTAATGGAACTGCATCAACAAAACCCCCAAAAAGGATATGATGCCCTCGCTTTTCACGCCAGCGAACGTTCTCGCGCCCGCAGCCTTTTGGAACTTCTCGCCGAGGCTGGTGCGAATATTCGTGAAGGCGTAGACCCCCAACTTTTGCAGCAGGAACAAAGCCTAATACAACAACACAATGCCATAGAACATCAACGCCATGAACTCACCCGGGGTCAATTTACCCAAGCACAAATCGATGCACTTACAACTCAATCCCAATCTCTCATTAATCAACTCAATCAACTACAAACCCAAATTAGGGTAGTCAGTCCCAACTATGCTAACCTGCAATATCCCCAACCTCTCAACTTAGAACAAGTGCAGCAACAGGTACTTGATGATGATACCTTGCTGTTACAATATTACCTAGGAGAAGAACGCAGTTTTCTCTGGGCGGTGACTAAGGATAGTATCACCAGCTATATCCTGCCCAACTCAACCGAAATCGAAGCCGTAGCCGCCCCCTATCGAGAAGCGATTAACCTTGATAATACCACCACCGTAGCACAGGGATTAGCCCTGAGTGAAATCTTGATTGCTCCCGTAGTTAATCAACTGAATAATCAACGGTTATTGATAGTCGCAGATGGGATTTTACAATTCATTCCCTTTGCCGCTTTACCCATACCTTCTCAACCCGATACCCCCCTATTAGTCGAACATGAAATCGTCACCGCTTCCTCAGCTACTCTCATTGCTAATCAACGAGAACAATTAGCCAATCGACCGACGGCTGCCAAAGCTGTTGCGGTGATTGCTGACCCGATTTTTGAATCCAACGACCCGCGCTTAAATTCTCAAATATCCTCCGAAAATAACCCTCCCAGCTTAGATAATTTAGCCTTAGCTAGGGCGACCAGAAGTTTAGGTTTAGGAGATACAGCCCCCCAGTTAAACCGTTTAGAATATAGCCGATTGGAAGCCCAAAATATCGCGGAATTATTCCCGGAAAATGAAAGAATCAAAGCCTTAGATTTTGAGGCTTCCCGCTACCTAGCGACTCACCCCAATTTATCGCAATATCAAATCATCCACTTCGCCACTCATGGGTTAATTCATCCAGTCAACCCGGAATTATCAGGATTAGTGTTATCATTATTTAATCCCCAGGGAGAATCGGATAATGGCTTTTTGCGGTTAAATGATATATTTAACCTAAATTTACCCGCCGAATTAGTGGTATTAAGCGCCTGTCAGACTGGTTTAGGTCGGGAAGTGAGGGGAGAGGGATTAGTGGGTTTAACTCGCGGTTTTATGTATGCAGGAGCGCGGCGAGTGGTGGTGAGTTTATGGAATGTGAATGATTTGGCGACTTCCCAGTTAATGACGAGGTTTTATCAGCAGATGTTGAATGAGAATCAACCGCCCATTATAGCTTTAAGACAAGCACAATTAGAGATGTGGAATTCGGGTCAATGGCAGTCTCCCTATTATTGGGGTGCGTTTACTATTCAAGGAGATTGGCGGTAAATTCAGGAAAGAAACCGGGTTTCTCGGTCTCTAACTCAGGAAAGAAACCCGGTTTCTGAGGGGGCGGTAATTAATCTTTGTCAAAATCCTTAGCGCCTTCTAAGACGGGATTAAGGTCAAACCAACTACCATCATGATCGCAATATTCAAAGACAAATAGACTGCGGAGGAGAGTTTGATATTCTTCCTCTCCTCGGACGGTTTTCTGCTGCGAAACTTGGCGGAGAAGTTCCCACTCGTCGGGGGTGATGGCTTTTCCTAATTCGTTGCGTCTCTCGCTAATTACCCGTTCAATCATGGTGCGACTGAAGGGTGGATCGTCTTTTTGTAGACAATTAAATAGTAAAATTAGCAGGTTTCGCACATGACCACCACTCATCTGACAGAGATAATCGAGGGTGCTGGTAGAGTCAAATAATTTAGGGATTTCACGGAGGCGATCGGTTTGGTTTAATTCTGGAAATGCTCGTGCTAATACCATTTGTCTGAGCAGATTAATTCCGGGTTCGCAGTCGCTACCGTCTCGTTCTTTGACTCTGACCATTGGTAGCAGTTTGGCGGGGGAACCAAAGCGGTTGCTAACGGCTTCTTTATCGTTGGAAAAGGTGAGAATTAGGGGAATTGTATAGATGACATGACACAGAAGTTTATTGAGTTGTTCACCCCTATCTACAAATAAATATTCTGGTTGGGTACGGATGCCGAATTTGGCTTTATTATCGATGCGATCTAGGTTGTCAATAATCACGACTAATCCGGCTTGTCCCCGTTGCTGTAGTTGTTGTTGAGCGGGGGTGATTAATTCCTGGTTAATGACTTCAATAATGTTATTAACTCGGGGTTCTAGGTGTTGTCTTAATAGCGATCGCACATCCCTTGAGTCTTTGGCTTTGGCGGTAATTTCACCAATCCCAAAAGCCAGAGAAAAACCCTCGGAGTCTTGGCTAACACCAATATCACCGACGACGGGAATATTGCTCCGAAAACTGGTAATTTCTGTATTCAGAAGGTTGGCGGCGCTTTTCAGAATGCCTTGAAAGCGTTTGGGTTGCAGACAGACACCACTATTTTCTAAACTTTGGGAAACTTGGCGAGCGATCGCCAGTAAGATGTCACTAATATCGACATCTGCCATATCTAAGTCCTGGGAAGACTCGAAGTAAACTACATGGAATTTATCCGCTTCTAACTCAGTTTTTAATCGTGATAATTCGGTGGATTTTCCACAGCCTATATGTCCGGTAAATAATTGACAGGTAGGTTGATGGTCAGAAAAGGTGATCGTCCGTTTCAGTTCCCGAATTACATTAGAACCCCGAACTGTTGAAAAATCAATATAGTATTGTCGATCTTCAGGTTTCGATATATTCAGAGTGTATCGCGGGTTACAGGCTCGAAAGAATCGTCCAAGGTTTAGGGACATTTAATTTATGCTCTATAAAACTTAAACAAAACCGGACATAGCCGGATATTGATGTTTATTTCTGGCTTCGTCCGGGACTGTCGGCAGCACCCCGTCCACAAGTGTAATCGTCTGAACCAGGCGATTTTTCTAAATTTATACTGGCGTTCAAATCTCTATCAATCTTCAAGCCACAGTTTGGACATTCAAAAGTCCGACGGACTAGGGGCATTTTTTGACGATGGCCACAGTTAGAACACAGTTGACTGGATGGATAAAATCTATCGGCAATAATCAACTTTGAACCATAACGTTCTGCCTTGTAACCTAGTTGACGACGGAACTCATAAAATGAAGCATCAGCGATAGAACCAGCCAAACCATGATTTTTCAGCATACCTGACACATTCAAATCCTCAATGACGACTTGGCTGTGGTTTTTAGCCAAAAAAGTAGTGATTTTATGAATCGTGTCACGGCGAATATTAGCTACTCTTTGATGTAGCTTTTGAACTTTTAAGAGACATTTAGCCCGATTTTTTGAGCCTTTGACTTTGCGACTTAAATGGCGTTGTAATCTGGCTAGTTTTTTGGTCGCTGCTTTATAAGCCTTGGGATTAGAGAATTTTGTCCCATCGGAGCAAGTCGCCAAATTGTTAATTCCTAGGTCTACCCCGATTCTCTCTCGGAATTTCGGTGTGATTTCTGGTGTGGTTTCTACAAAAAAGCTCATATACCAGTCACCTGCTTGGCGCGTTATAGTGACTTTCTTAACCCAACTTTCGGGTAGAGCCTCAAATGTAGAAACCCAGCCCACAAAAGGCAGCTTATGGCGAGTTCCTGACAGATTGAATGGCTTTCCGGAATTGTCAAGGGTAAAGCTATCATGGTGGCCTTTCTTCTTAAATTTAGGATAACTGCTTATTCCCTTGAAGAAGCGCTTAAAGGCATCCCCTAGATTAATGAAGGCATATTGATAAACTTTAGAAGACAATTCAGACATCCAAGGATATTGAGGTTTCACATAATTCGTAAAAACCTTTTTAATGGAGTTGATATTAGGCTTGAGTCCCTCTTCATAAGCTGACCTCCATAAGTGTAATCCCCAATTAAACACGAACCGAGCATACCCCGCGTGTTTGGCCATCAAGGTGGCTTGACGGTCATTGAGTTTTAGTTTGGTTCGGAAAGCTTTGTAAGGCATGATTGGATTTTACCATGAAGAATCCGACTTGATGAGTATGTCGTCAAGGAAATTTGGCATGGTCTGGGGTTTGACCGTATACTCATTATTGAGTTGCGAATCTTTTTGGGTATTGTACCTTATTGTCATAAGATGTCAAGCAAATCTTGGATTAAATTCTGGCTCCCCAGAATTTTAGGTCTACCTACTATTATCTGCGATCGCAGCAGTTACATATCAGCATCTGCGATTAATTTCCAACGGGACTGGCCGGACTCGAACCGGCGACCTAGCGCTTCAGATTTGTGTGAGTTTCCCCACTCTCTGGACTATCCCTTCACCATAAGCACTCATAGAATGCTCTTAGGTGGTGGCCGTTATGTTCAAGAAGTCGTTTAATCCAACTCCCAAAACCAGTCTCTGCACCTTCTCCAACCGTAGGGGTTAGAGCTTGGCTCAAGATTACCTTATTCATGGTTCACATAAACTTAGGCTTCCTTGAGTTTGACCACATTCACACAAGGGGTTTCCCCACATGGTGCCCGATTCTTCAGGAGGCGCTTGCTCTATCCATCTGAGCCACAGCCCCAGTCATTTACTCTATGGTAACAGATTCTTGTGCTTATATGTTGATTTTTTAGACAATTTTAAAAAATTTGCCCGCCAAGTTAGCCCCAAGGGGTTGACAAAAGCCGGGGATTTCTGGTATTATATTGACATACTCTTACATAATTGGATATTTGCCAAAATAAAAAAACTGTCAATATTCCCATTATTTTATAATAGTAGCATGAGTCTCCCCAAAAAGCTACCCCCTCCCCCAAAAAATGATTTTTTTTTAACATTGCTTAATTTTTTGTTACAAAACTTAACATAACTATCAATGAACCCAGGTTTCATCCCAGGGACCACCTCCAGTTTCCAGGCCACAGAGGGAACTATGGGCTTCCAGAATTAAGCGTCCCTGTTGTCGGAGTTGTAGGGTTACTTCACCTTTCATAGTATCGCGACAGCAGAATTGCAAGCCATGATGAGTAGGGGCGCGTAGAGGAGTACCGGGGTAGGTAGTGGTAGCCTGGAGGGAAACTTGAAACCGTCCGTTGTCAGCTTGAATGTGCCAATCTCCCCAGGGTGCAATTTGCCAGTGAACTTGAGCATTCCAGGGGACAAACTCATAAAATTGACCGCGATAGTGAATACCGACCATAGCGACGGATTCGAGCCACCACAATACCGATCGCTTTCCGCCGCCTGCTGTGAGAGCCAAATCAGGAATATGGTCAAAACAGTTGCAGTTAACCCAAAACCACTTTCGAGGAAATGCGCCGCCCCAGTTTTTCTCACCGTAAGCGGGGGCGTTAGTAAACTGATAGAGTGTGCCATTCCAGTCAATCCAGCCAGTAGCCGAACCGTGAGCCATTAATATTTGCCATCCCGGTTCAAAAATCGGCAGAAATGATAGCCAGCCAGCGGTTGACTGTTGTTGTCCCCACCCATAAACGGGAGTGATAGTATATTCCCAACTACAGTTACGGGTTCCATCTTTGAGGCGACCTTGATGGTGGGTATCAGTTCCCTGATATCCTTGACGAATAAAGCGATCGAATAGTTGAGAGTCGAGATATCCGGGGGCAGATTTTAGGTCAGTGTCTCCCCAATGACCCAGAGCTAGGGTGTCGGTAGATGCCCAGAATTTATTGACATCAGGGAAAGTCCGACAGAGGTACTGGTCATCTGGTCCTAAAATTTGGGCAGCACCGCCGCTGTGGGGTTGTCCGCCGCTGGGGTCTTCAATGGAGTACATGAAGGCGAAAGTTTGACGGGGTTCGGGGAGAGTGACCCGATAATACCAGCCTTCAAAAAAACGGCGATCGCCGCCTTCCCAGTGATAACCATTGTGGGGGGTAGATAGAGCAGTAATGGGTTTCAAATCAAACATGGCAATCATAAAAACTCCTGTCTGGAGATTAGCGTTGGTGGCGGCTATGCACCGAAACCGTAGCCTTTCCTATTCCCGTTATTTACAGTTAGCGACGGTTCGCCTGGACGGACGACCGGCTAATCGGACGGTAGTATTTAGGGGGTTTATGACTAAGGGCGATCGCCTTAAATTTGTGACGGACACCCGCAGCCAAAAGGTGATAGAAATTGCCGAAAATCCTTGGGGTGAGGCTTGCTGGTATTTTCCGAAAACCCGAGAACAGTTCCGCATCTCTGGTCAGTTAACCATAGTAGAGTACGCAGAGCATCTATGTGATCAGAGTTGGCAGGAGTTATCAGAGGCAGCCAAAAGTCAATTTTTCTGGCCGGATCCTGGTCAACAGCGGCGCGACTCGGGCCACGCTAATTTTGACCCTCCCGACCCCATTCCCCAACAGCCACCCCCCAATTTTTCGGTCCTGCTGCTAACACCTGAGCGGGTGGATCATTTACAATTGCGCGGCGAGCCCCAGAATCGGACAATTTATGATGCTCAAAGTAATGGCACTTGGAAAGGGAAGGCGGTCAATCCTTAAATACCAGAACCGTCTAAAAATTCTTGGATGGCTCTGTTTTTAATCTGACAGCTAGAGCGCGTACCTTCAGAGGTAGTTAAGGTTTGATATTGTCCGTTATAGGTGCGGAAACCTGCTCCTACAGGGACTTTTTCCACCAACGCCACCCGTTCTTGCTGTAGGGATTCCATTTGCTGCTCTAGGGTTTCAATGCGATCTAGCAGAGTCCGAATGACTACGGCTTCTGAGTCAGGTAAACTGCCATGTTCAAGGGGGTTAACTTTGACACCGGAGCGGTAAACAATGCGACCAGGAACCCCTACTACTGTGCAGTTAGAGGGAACATCCCGCAAGACTACGGAACCCGCACCAATGCGAACATTATTACCAATTTGGAGATTACCGAGAACTTTGGCTCCGGCTCCGACGACTACATTTTCCCCTAGGGTGGGGTGACGTTTACCGCTTTCTTTACCTGTACCGCCGAGGGTTACGCCTTGGTAAATTAAGCAGAAGTCTCCGACAATGGCTGTTTCTCCAATGACTACACCCATACCATGATCGATGAAGACACCTTGACCTATGGTAGCCCCTGGGTGGATTTCAATGCCTGTAATAAATCGGGACAGGTGAGATATCAGACGGGGAATTAGGGGTAAACCGATACAGTACAACCAGTGAGCGAGACGGTGAAATAGCAACGCTTGCAGACCGGGGTAGCAGAACATGACTTCTAGCCAGTTCCGAGCGGCAGGGTCGCGATCGAAGATAATGCGAAAGTCGGCTCGAAGGGTCTTTAGCACAATCAATAACCAGTTTCTGTTAAACAAATTACTTATCTATGTTAACGGATGAGGGGCTAATACAAAAGTTTAAATGTCAGGATGTGATCAATTTTACCAGAAAGTTAGAATTTGGTAGATGGACACATACAGTAGTATAGGTTCATTATCGCCTCAAACGCCCAATGGTCGGGGGATACATCAGAAAAGGGAATTGGTAGCAGGTCAAAGCGTTTGGTAGCACAAGCATTTCTCAATGTGGCTTGGTCAATTTGAGCGATCGCTTTTGGTTGGTCCACTACAACAGGATTAACTGAACTGAGGGACTCACGGCTATTGTCGGTGGTTTCGGTGGTTTGGGCGGAAACGGGGGCGATCGCAGTTATTATCAATAAGCTGAGGGGGATTAACTCTTGTGCTTTCATCGGAAAATTTAAGCTCTCATTATGGGGCTATCTTCTTTAGTATAGCTGTTTTGATTCGGTTTATGGGGTGGTGAGTCTGCTTTCTGGTACGTTTAAGGATATGGTAGCTGTAGCCACCTGTATAGAGCAGGTTAACCAATAGGATTAGGGTTTGACCTAGGGGCGATCGCACTTGGAAAAATACTGTATAGCTTGCCCATAATACTAACAGCAATTCCATTAGGGACACTAGGGAGCCATAATGTCGGGGGTCCCAGTAGGAAATTGGGCTGATAAAACGGTAGTTACTGAGCGGGAAAAAATGGCGATGGGCATCATCGTTATGAACTGGCAAATCTAATAAGTTATGCCAAATTATACTTATACACAAAACTTGAGCTATCAACCATCCCAACTTAAAGGCGATCGCCCAGGCTAAAATCGCCAAGGGGATAGAATGAAAAATAGCCACAATCCTTTGTATATGCTGAGAGTTATAAGCATCTGACCAGATTTGAGATTCTGGCATTTTGGCGATAAATTTTGCCCAACCGTAGAATACAAAGATGGGAATATCTGGTAAAATACCTCCTAAAACAATGAATAAATTAGCATCGGGTTGGCTGGAATTTGCCAATAAAGCCAGATTAATAATTGCGTGACTGGGGGTATTCATAACTAAAATTAATTTTAGGGAATCAGAGTCAGGCGACCATTTTGCACATAATCAAAAATGCGATTAATTTGATGGCGTTCTAAATCATTAATCTGAGTGTCTGACAAGATAATTGAGATTAATCCCAGATATTGGAGATAGGTCAGTTTCCCAGAAGTTAAGATTTGATTAATTAGTTGAGTAGGCGTTGTGGTTGAGTTTTGCTGATTATTCCAAGGCATAGTTTGGGCTTATTTACGGTTGAGTTAGGGATGGATAATTAATTTAGTCTGCCATTATCAATACTACCGGATTTTCCTGTCAATCATCAATTCCCACCATGCTTGTGGGTAAGGTTGGGGAGAACCAATAAGTATAATTAACTATTGCCCATGGCTATGAAAGCGGTAAGTGAGAATGAAGTTGGAGTTTTGTAAAGTTATGTTAAGGTGTGTTGCAATACGTCACAAGTCTGAACAGAAACCTCCCCCTAGGCTGCAAGTTCGTGTTAGGATTTTGGCTTAGTAACTGACGAGATAAATTTTTGGGAGAAGACCTTTGACTCTACGGGTTGCTGTTGTCGGATCTGGTCCTGCGGGTTCATCCGCAGCCGAAACGCTAGTAAAAGCTGGAATTGAAACCTATTTATTCGAGCGCAAACTGGATAACGCCAAACCCTGTGGTGGTGCTATTCCTCTGTGTATGGTAAGTGAATTCGACCTGCCACCCGAAATCATTGATCGGCGGGTCAGAAAAATGAAAATGATTTCCCCCTCTAACCGTGAGGTGGATATCAATTTAGAAAATGAAAACGAATATATCGGAATGTGTCGTCGGGAGGTCCTCGACGGTTTCATGCGTGACCGTGCTGCTTCGTTGGGTGCTAACCTAATCAACGGTACTGTTCACAAATTAGAAATCCCCGCCAGCAGTGGCGAACCTTACACGATCCACTACAATGATCATTCTAGTGGTGATGCGGTAGGAACTGCCAAAACCCTGAAAGTAGATCTCGTCATTGGTGCTGATGGAGCTAACTCCCGTGTAGCCAAGGCTATTGACGCTGGGGATTATAATTATGCGATCGCCTTCCAAGAGCGGATTCGCATCCCGGCTGATAAAATGGCTTATTACGAAGATCGGGCGGAAATGTATGTAGGGAATGATGTTTCCCCGGACTTTTACGCTTGGGTGTTCCCGAAATATGATCACGTGGCGGTAGGAACCGGAACCATGAAGGTTAACCAAGCCATGATCAAAAAGCTGCAAGCTGGAATCCGTGCCCGCGCAGCCCATCGGATTGAAGGTGGTAAAATCATTAAAGTGGAAGCTCACCCAATTCCAGAACATCCCCGTCCTCGTCGGGTTGTGGGAAGGGTAGCCCTGGTGGGAGATGCAGCCGGAACCGTAACTAAGTCTTCTGGTGAAGGTATCTATTTTGCGGCTAAGTCTGGTCGTATGTGTGCTGAAACCATTGTGGAAACTTCCAACGCCGGTCAGCGTATCCCCACTGAAGATGATTTGAAACTGTATCTGAAACGCTGGGATAAACAGTATGGCATGACCTACCTAGTGCTGGATGTCCTGCAACGGGTATTCTACCGTTCTGATGCAAGTCGGGAAGCATTTGTAGAAATGTGTTCTGATCTCGATGTACAACGGATGACGTTTGACAGCTATCTGTATAAGACAGTTGTTCCGGCTAACCCGTTAGTACAAATGAAGATCACAGCCAAAACTGTGGGTAGTCTGCTACGCGGTCACGCCCTAGCGCCCTAGCGCCCTAACCTAGTTTAACCGAAAGTTACCGCCCCGCTCTCATCTCAAGAGACGGGGCTATCTTTTAGTTAAATATCTGACCAGCTATGGGCGGGTCAGGGGGGGTTATAAAGAATCTGTAATATAAAGGCGATCGCAGAACCCGCGGCTATTAGGTTATTGGTGAAAAATCAATGAAATCTAACAGGTGATGAGCTAATTGTAACTTAGTGCATCCGCTGATGTTCTGTTTTCTGCCATGGCGCGCGAGTAAGATAGCTTGGTTGGTGTCGCTACCAAAACCCGCCCCAGGTTGGTCAATGGGGTTAGCAACGATCGCATCTAAGTTTTTGCGCTGCAATTTTTCCCAAGCGGGGGCTAAAATATCTCCAGTTTGCGCCGCAAAGCCAACTAACTGCTGGTCGGGGCGTTTTTTTTGTGCCAATTGAGCGACAATATCGGGTACTGTTTCCAAGTCTAGTTGTTGAGGAAGCGATCGCTTAGGTAACTTTTCCGGGTGATAAGCCGTAGGTCGGACATCAGCGACCGCCGCCGCCATAATAGTCAGGTTGGCTGCGGGAAATAATGATAACATTGCCTCGGACATTTGCTGGGCGGTAGTCACACTAACTAAGGTAACCTCTGATAGAGTCTCCACCATCTCCAGATTATTCATGGGACCATGTACCATTGTCACCCGTGCGCCTCGGTGGACTGCGGCTTGAGCGATCGCTATTCCCATTTTACCAGTAGCGGGATTACCAATAAACCGCACCGGGTCTAAATGTTCGCGAGTTCCCCCGGCGGAAATGAGGACTTGTTTATTAGCGAGATCTCGATTTCCTTGGGTATGGAGTAGGGAATAAATATGGGCTAATATTTGTTGAGGTTCTGCCATACGTCCGGCTGCTGACACCTCAACTGATTGGCTGTCGGTATTATTAGGGGTATCGCAGGCGAGAATACCAGGAATGGGAGTAATGCTGTGAAAGCGACTATCTGTTAAAAGTAGTTGCCAATTTCGCGCCACCGCTGGCTGTTTCCACATTTCCCGGTTCATAGCTGGAACCAACAAAATCGGACAGGTGGAAGCCAAAACCGTATTAGTGAGCAAGTTATCCGCCATTCCGGTGGCTAGTTTACTGAGGGTATTGGCGGTTAGGGGTGCAATGACGAAAATATCAGCCCATTGTGCCAACTGAATATGAAGGGGGCGACCGTGGGTAGGCTGCCAAAAGTCGCGATCGCTATAACTGCGATCGCGCGATAAAGTAGCTAAAGTTAGGGGGGTAATAAATTGTTGAGCCGAGTCCGTGACGATAGTACGAACTTCCGCCCCCGATTTTGCCAAAGTGGAAACCACCTCACAAATTTTGTAGGCGGCTATTCCACCAGTTACCCCAATTAAAATACGTCGCCGGTCGGACATAAAAGCTAATAGCTGTATTAGTGATATTTGGTAGGCGCAGAAACCGGGTTTCTCACTAACCGATTTTTCCAGAAACCCGGTTTCTATATACTCCCACCCTGGGGAAATTGTGGTTTTGGGGTATCCTAGAATTCTTTAGGCTTCGTCATAGGCTTCTAAATCCAATAAGTGAATATAAGGTTCAACCAATTCTGGACGCTGGAAAGCGATCGCTCTGAGTAAATGCCAATCCTGCAATCCCTCAAATGCGTTGCTGTAATTATCCACTTCCAAGCGGGAAGCTAACTGAGCCACATCATCTGCTGTCAATGCGGAAATCTTGGGCGAAGATTGAGTCAACATTTCCATCTCGCAATACCTGATACATTTACGCGACATTTTTCCGGTTGTTCCCGGACAATGCGACGATAGCACTATTACCCGTTAAGATAACAGAGGCGGTATCCCGCACAGCTTTTAGAAAGATTCCAAAAGCACCGTTTCAGTCCCGTGGTAGAGTGAACCCGCACTCAGGACATCGGAACACTTTTGAGCCACCTAGCTGGGAATGGACATGACCACAGTGAGTACAGGTTTTGCTGGTGTATTCTTCGGTCACATCTACAACTGTGGTTCCAGTTATTTCCGCTTGATGTCTCAGGGTTAGTTTGAATCGATAATGCGCTCATTTCAGCATGGCGCGGGCAGTCTTAGACCTGATTAGACGCTTCACCTTGGCAACCATATTGGAAGTCTCGAAGGTGGGCAAAAAAATCCGGCTGTGTTATGGGATGGCCAGGGATGCGACCCAATCAACCAAGGGGTTGAAGTCCTCACCGGGTAGTTATTTAGCCCATTTCAGCTATATTTCATACCCGAAGGTCTCGCACCATACTTAGTATTATACCGTATTGCCGTAAAATGTTAACCTAATTTGAGATTAAATCATGCTCTCTTTTATATTAAAGGGTTAATGGTTGTTAGGCAGGGTTTTGATCACAAAACTTTGTATTAACCCCAAAATATCGGGACAAATCTCGTGACCCATGTTGTACTCATGATATTCCACCGTTGCCCCTAATTTCTGGAAACTGTCCCGCGCCTGGTGAGCCGCTCCGAGGGGGACGACCATATCTTGTTTACCGTGAGCCATTAAAATCGGCGGTAGGGGGGTCTGTTGGGGTTCTGGTTTAAAGTGTAAGTAGCCACTGAGTACAATCAGACCAGCGAAACCCATTGTCCGTCCGACATCAAAAGTCATGGCTCCCCCCTGGGAAAAACCGCCTAAAATCGTGCGCTGTGGTGGTATTCCAGTAGTTTGGGCGATCGCGTTTAACCAATCAATTAGTTTTTCCCGGCTTTCCTCAATTCCCTCATATTCCTGAGTTTCTAAGGCGTACCAAGCGCGACCCCCCGGAACTTGTGGGTGAGGAAAGGGAGCTTCTGGGAACTCAAACCAATAATTCGGTAATCTCAACATGGGAGCCAAAAAGGTCAGATCCTCACAATTCGCACCCCAACCATGCAGGAATATGATTAAACCTTCGGGATTTTCCGGGTTTTCTGATTTGACTGTATATGAGTGTAACGACATATTTAATTCTGACCTGTTGGTTTACTTATCGCTATCCTACATGACTTATAAAAAACACTCAAGCCATGGGGATATTTATCACTTAAATAATATCTGATATAGCCAGATATTTCCAGGCATAGCCGGGCGAGCTATATAGTCTACATCCATTGACAATTTAAAAAGTATGTGGTAAATTTCCAGGCAGTCCTAAATTACTGATAAACATAGTGGCAGTTTAACCCCGCAGTGCCAAAATCTGGCATTGGTTGCTAATCATTGATTATCTCTACCATGATGATACACCTATTTTAATTGTCAATATGTCGAATACAGAAGTTATTAATACCGCCAAAGTCGAGTCAGCCGAAAATCAGATTAGGGAAAACCAAAAGCGGATTGACTACAATACCCTTGAATATCCCATTGAGGTATTAGTGGATAAATATTTAACTGGAATTGATGAGGACACCAACGAAATATTTATACCTGACTACCAAAGAGAAATGGCTTGGGATGAGCAGCATCAGTCCAAATTTATTGAATCGATTTTTCTGGGTCTTCCAATTCCCTATATTTTCGTCGCTGATGTTTCCAAAGAAGAAGATGATCAAGATTACTCACGGTTAGAAATTATAGATGGAACCCAGAGAATACGAACCTTAGCTAGATTTATCCATAATCAACTTAAACTTTGTGAACTCCAAAAGTTAACCGCATTAAACGGGTTTCATTTTCGATATTTGTCTCCATCTCGTCAGCGACGATTTCTTAGAAATACTATTCGATTAATTAAATTAACTGAAGATGCTGATGAAGAAGTCCGCCGAGATTTGTTTGAACGGATTAACTCAGGAAGCATTGAACTTAACCAAATGGAAAAACGAAGAGGGAGTCAGCCAGGATTATTTTTAAACTTGATAGAAGAGTTATCAAAGGAGCCAAAATTTATCAGCTTATGTGCTTTTTCGGAAGCATCTATCAAGAAACGTGATCCTCAAGAGTATGTTTTGAGATTCTTTGCTTTTTTAGAAAAATATAAATCTTTTTCGGGAAAGATTCATGATTTTTTAGACGACTACTTAAAGGAGAAAAATGAACAATTAAAGCAACATCAAAATCCCACAGCAGAATTAGAGCGTATGCGCTATGAATTTATGTCAATGCTATCGGTAATAGAAACATACTTTCCTGAGAGTTTGCGAACAGGTAAACATAAAATTAGACCTATAACTCGCATCAAATTTGAGTCTCTATGTGTAGGTGTGGCTTTGGCTTTGCGTGAGCAAAAAGATTTAGTTCTCAAGTCTACAGACTTCTTGAAATCACAAGATTTTAATGAGTATACTAAAAGTGATGCTAGTAGTTCTGGTAATAAAGTTAGCCGTCGAATTGAGTATGTTCGTGACCAGGTTTTGGGTTAATCTATGGATAGTACATTATGGGCATATTTTAATAAACAGTCTGTAGAAGTTAGTCAATACTTTATGTTTCTTAAACGACTGGAGCAAAAAACCACGATGATAGACAATTATAAACTTTGTATTGGTGATATCAATGCCAGCACAATGATTCATAAATATGAACAAATTTATTTTAATACTGATATCGAAAAAACTCTCAAAGCCAATGGTTTTTTATTGCTATATAATTTGGTGGAGGGAACTATGAGGAGAGCCATTGAATATATATTTGATTACCTCGATACTCATCAAGTGAATTTTGATGTTTTGAGACGAGAGATGAAGATAGTGATATTAAAGAATATCCAAAAGCGATCGCCTGCAAAAATTATAGATAAAATTGATAAAATCTCTCTGGATATTATCATTGAAACTTGGAATAATGATGATGTTTTTTCGGGAAATATAGACGCTAAAAAAATCAAAGATGTAGCCCAAACTTATGGTTTTTCGAGTAAAGTATCCCCTCGAAGAACCCAAAATAGTGAGGATTTATTGTCTATAAAGAATCATAGAAATGATTTAGCACATGGTTTAAAATCCTTTAATGATATAGGCAGAGATACCACGGCTAGAGAACTTTTTATCATTAAGAATAGAGTGATAATTTATCTACGACAAATTATCATCAATATCGAAAATTATTTAGCAAATCAAGAATATTTAAAAACCCCGTAAATTAACCCCAGGGTAAAATATCCTGCTATACTGTGTAAGATTTGACATCAGAAGAACGGAATATGATTTGTGATATAATCACCTAAAATCGCTTAGATCTGGGTCTCGGTACTTTTGGTGACGATGTGATCATTATCTCGGAGTTACCACCGGAACAGCTTACTCGTTTTAGCGCTTCTCCCCTGACGGAGGCGATCGCTCTTTTGGAGGGTGATGATTATATCATCAATGATGACCCAGAAGGGCGCATTTTGTTAGGAAACCAGGGTAATGATACTCTCATCGGTCATTCGGGTAATGATACCATCTATGGCGGTCAGGGTAATGATTTGATTATTGGTGGTTCTGGGAATAACATTTTATCAGGCGATCGCGGTTTAGACACCCTCACTGGTGGAGATGGAATTAATGAATTTATACTATCCCAGTCAAGTGCGGATCAGGATCTAATTACCGACTTTAAACCAGGTATTGATAAATTGCGCTTGTTTAGGGGAGCCACCTTTTCAGATTTAGACATTGAACAATCGGATTCATCCACTGTAATTGAGTTCAATGGTGAAACCTTAGTCACCCTCAATAATGTCTCGGCTAATTCGTTAACCATTGATGACTTTATCGAGGCTCTGCACTTCGAGGAAATCTATATATTTGGTGATAGTTTATCCGATACCGGAAACGCTTTTATCGCCTCGGAAGGACAAGTTTTAGCAGGATTACCCTACTTTCAAGGTCGCGCCTCTAATGGGTTATTATGGGTAGATTATTTGGGGGATAAACTGAGTTTAAATCCCGTCAATTTTAGCGAAAAATCTCCCTCAAATGAGGGGATTAATTTTGCCTTTTGTGGGGCTAATACTAGCGGTTTAAATACCACAGAACCGGGATTATTCCCGGGTTTGGAAAATCAATTACAGGCTTTTATTGCTCCTTTGTTAGCATCGGGTCAAACAGCTAATCCTAATGCCTTATATACCCTCTGGGTTGGCGCTAATGATTACTTAGCGGGACGACAGACTGATGGTACTATTCCGGTTAATAATTTAACTGAAGCTGTAACTTCTCTCTATCAGTTTGGGGCGCGGGATTTCCTGATGTTAAACTTACCACCATTAGGAGAATTACCAGTAGCGAGATTTAACCCCCTAGATCCCGTCGATCCAGTTAATTCTTTTGATGCGGAGGAACTGAACCGCCTCAGTGCAGAACATAATCAAGGTTTACGGGAAGCTGTAGACCAATTAAATCAAAACCTACCTGGTGCTAATGTGAGTTTATTTGATGTGGGTGGTTTATTTGAGGATGCGATCGCCAATCCTGAACAATTTGGATTAACCAACGTTACCGACAGTAGTATATCATTTATATTAGGAACCATTGCTGATAATCCAGAGCAGTATTTATTCTGGGATATCCTACACCCCACCACCACCACTCATCAAATTATCGCCAGTGATGTCTATGAGCAACTGCTGATAGATTATCAGTAACTTTCCGATTTCCGCCTCACCCTAACCTCTTGGTGATTTAGCGCCAGTATCCCTACCCCCTATATCTTGTTCAATTGCTTGACACTCCCCGGCGTGAACGCACGGGGATTCTTTGTTCTACGACACGACTTGCTGATGCAGGATTTCTCCAACAACAGTAGAGGACTTGTCTCCCAAAGCGTTGCTCGGCACACCGAAAGTTCCGGTATGCCCTACCGTACTCAATCCTCGACTCCGAATATTTCTAGCTGCGTTTTCATCTCTATCCATTGAGCAACCACACTTACAAACGTGCGCGGATTGTGGATAGTGTTTTCTTCACAATTGCACCGCAGTTAGAGCATTCTTGGCTAGTGTATTGCGGATTTACCGCAACCGTTACGTCTTTCAAATGCTTTAGCAAAGTATTCAAGCCCGACACGGAACTGATACCAAGAAGCGTCGTTGATAGACTTAGCTAAACAATGATTCTGCACCATATTTTTAATTCTCAAATCTTCGTAGGCTATCAAGTCGTTTGACTGAACTACGCACCTTGCCAACTTCACAGCATGGTCTTTACGTTGCCTACTTATTTGGAGATAGTGTTTACCTAGAATCTGTCTAGCTTTGCCTCTGTTTTTTGAACCTTTAACCTTCTTCGATACGCGACGGTGACTACGTTTTAAGGTACGTTCGCATTTTTTCAGGAATTTAGGATTTTCAACGGTGACTCCGTTTGAATCGGTGTAATACTCTTTCAGTCCAACGTCTAAGCCAATGGTATTGCCTGTCGGCGCTGTGTTTTCTTTCCTGTCAACGTTAATACAGAATTGAACGTACACACCATCAGCACGTTTCACCAGTCTGACCCGTTTGAGCTGGCTGACTTGGTAAAAGTGTAAATCGCGTGTACCCTTGATTTTGAGTTTACCAATTCCTTTTTTATCTGTGAAAGTTATTGATTTTCTGTCGTCTGCAAGTTTCCACCCGGTTGATTTATATTCAACTGAGCGACAATCTTTCGGAAACTTCGGATACTCCTTTTTACCGGGAATCTTCTTCTTGCAGTTTTCATAAAATCGAGAGATAGCTGACCAAGCTCTTTCAGCGCTGGCTTGTCTCGCTTGAGAATTGAGTTCGTCTAGCGCCAACAGCTATTGCGGACCAACTGTGCTGTACGAATTGCCTCAGCTACTGCAATGAACTGACTTGGTTTTCCGTAGGTTTTGAACTCAAAAACTAGCATGGGTTTACTTCCTATCTTATACTAACGCCATCAGCACAAAATATTCGATATTGCCACAAAAATTTACAATTAAAGCCGTCCTAGAAGGACGGGGTTTTAGACCCAGTTTCTTGATAACAGACACCCCGTCAAACATAGGCGGGATAATTTGGGACTTTTTTGGGAAATGTGGAGAGTAAGTGCTGAAGTGGGGCCGAAATGTGAAACAATCAAATCAAGGCGATCGCAGTCCTTAGCAACCACGATCGCCCATGAAGTTGACATATCTAAACTGGAATACTCATGACTGTTGCTCAAGCCGTCTTCCCCATTGACTTGGGAGCCTACCAATACCTGAAACTTGACCCAGCCAATAGCACCCTAACCGACGAACAACGAAAGGCCCTGAAAGCTAATATTGAACTGGTCAGAGATGCGATCGTTTTCTTCACCGCCACTGGCGCAGCGCGCGGAGTTGGCGGACACACAGGGGGACCCTACGACACCGCCCCAGAAGTAATGATCCTTGATGCCTTATTTCGCGGTTCCCCCGATAAATTCGTCCCCATTTTCTTTGACGAAGCCGGACACCGCGTCGCTACTCAATATTTAATGTCCGTACTCGAAGGCTCTATGCCCGCCGAACAGCTCCTGAGCTATCGCGCCGCACATTCCAAACTACCCGGACACCCAGAATTAGGACTCACCCCCGGCGTAAAATTTAGCTCCGGTCGTCTCGGTCATATGTGGCCTTACGTCAACGGCGTAGCCATGGCTAACCCCAATAAAACCGTTTTCTGTCTGGGTTCCGATGGTTCTCAACAGGAAGGAAATGATGCTGAAGCCGCTCGTCTGGCTGTCTCCCAACAGCTTAACGTTAAACTGATTATTGATGATAACGATGTCACCATCGCCGGACACCCTTCTGATTATATTCCTGGCTACACAGTCGCCCAAACCCTTATCGGTCACGGTCTGAAAGTCCTAGAGGGAGATGGAGAAGATATTGATAGCCTCTATGGTCTGATCTGCCAAGCTATTAATACAGATGGTCCCGTCGCCGTGATTAACCGTCGGAAAATGTGTGTCGGAATTGAAGGTCTCGAAGGTTCCCCCCACGGTCATGATGTGATTTCAGTCAAGGCGGCGATCGCTTATTTGGAAGCCAAAGGTCGCACCGAAGCGGTTAAATATCTCCAAGGTATCCAAGCACCTAAACAAAACTACACCTTCATCGGTTCTAGTGACGATCTCGGTTCCAACCGTAACGTCTTTGGGGATGCCGTCGTTTCCGTTCTCGCTACCATGACAGATAGCGATCGTAAAGAAAAAGTCCTTTGTGTCGATAGCGATTTAGAAGGCTCCTGTGGTCTACAAAAAATCCGCACCGCCTACCCAGAAATCTTTATCAAAGGCGGTATTATGGAGCGCGGTAACTTCTCCGCCGCCGCCGGGTTTGGTATGGAAAAAGGCAAACAGGGGATTTTCGGCACCTTTAGCGCCTTCTTAGAAATGTGCATTTCCGAAATCACTATGGCGCGCCTGAATTACTCCAACGTCCTCTGTCACTTCTCCCATAGTGGCATTGACGACATGGCTGATAATACCTGCCATTTCGGAATTAATAATATGTTCGCCGACAATGGCTTAGATGACGGTTACGAAACTCGTTTGTATTTCCCCGCCGACGCTAACCAGATGAAAGCCTGTGTCGAAGCCGTATTTTTTGACCCCGGACTCCGGTTTATCTTCTCTACCCGTTCCAAAGTTCCCTATATTCTCAACAGTGACGGAAATCATTTCTTTGGCGACGGCTACAAGTTCATCCCTGGTAAAGATGAGGTCATTCGCGAGGGTACTGCTGGTTATATTGTCAGCTTTGGCGATAGTTTGTACCGTTCCTTAGATGCTGTCGATCGCCTCAAACAAGAAGGTATTGATGTGGGGTTAATTAATAAATCTACCCTCAATGTCGTTGATGAAGATATGTTAGCCAAAATCGGAAACGCTCCCTTTGTCATGGTCGTCGAAGCCTTTAACCGTCGCACTGGACTCGGTAGCCGTTTTGGTTCCTGGTTGCTAGAAGGTGGCTATACTCCTAAATACGCCTATCTTGCTACTCACAAGGAAGGTTGTGGCGGTCTCTGGGAACAGTTCCCTCATCAGGGTATTGACCCCAACGGTATTATGACCAAGGTTAAGGAATTAGTCCGTTAGTCACCAAACAACCTTTTTTCTGGTTAAAAAATATAGGGCGGGTTGATCAAGTTGATCAACCCGCCTTCCTTTAGAGTCTATGCAGCATCAAATCTGAACCTAACCGTTACTGCAATTCTACGCTTTATTTGCTTTCTTGCGAAGGTTGGAAGCAACCAAACCAGCACCAATAGCGCCTAGACCGAAAATCATACCTGGTTCTGGTACAGCAGCACCAACCACTTTCCAGTCTGGTCCATTATAATCTGTTCGCATACGATTATTGCCAGGACCATCCAACTCAGACCATGCAGCACTTACACGAATACCACCAATAGACCTTACTGAGGGCTCAAGTCCTAAATCAGCCAAGGAGACTCCCCGAGAACCGACTTGTTGAACAGAATTTCTGGTATTGGCAATTTCTAGTGTAGTAATTTCAAACCCGGCATCATCCCAGTTGTTCCGTCCAATAGTAAAGGTATTACCCAAACTGTTGCCTAGTCGGTCGATCGCTTGAACTGTTACAGCACTGTTCATGCCACGTTCCCACAAAAACAGGTTATCAACCCGACGATCAAACCAAAGATCGATCGCGAAACTTCCGGTGTCCTCTCCATCGATAATGCTGGTAAGGCTATAATTTCCCAAAGATGTCACAATGTCTTCATTGGTGGGGTTTTCCCTGGATATTCCTATGTTTGCTCGTGGTCCCATATCAGAACTAGCAGCACCTGTGTTACCACCTGTATACTCGTCGTTATGAATGATATTAGCGCGGTTGACAAGGGCAAAATCACTGAAAATATTGCCATCAACCTTAACATAATCCAGCAAGACATCCCCACCCGGATCGTAGGAATCCTGGTTTAATAAGTGGGTCTCGAAGTAAAATGCTTGAGCAGAACCTGCGAATCCTAGACCACCGGCTAGTACACCTAAAAATACTGATAGACTTAGTTTAGTGTTCATAATTTTTACCTCTGGTGTGATAATTTGACTAACTTAGATAACAACTTGGCTGGACTTCGTACTTTCGTACTATTAATGTTGTAGCATCATTTCCCTGGTGTGTCTAATGTAAAACACCTTTTTTACCAAAGATTTATAAATGTATGGCTTTTGTAAAGGTAGCTTTTTAGTTTTGTGACTATGGTCTTGAACGTATGTGTCACAAATCACAGCCTGTTGTGATCTGACACCTAGGGAAAGGTATAACCTGAAAATGGAGTTAACCGACTGCTAATTGCGGTGGTGAATGTTAAGGTCTAGTGATTTCAACTTGAATTTGTCCGCTAAAGTCAGGAATGGGGGGAGCGAGTTTAATTAACTGGATCTGAACCCGCTCAACCTGGGACTGTTCCAGGATAGCTTGAGCGATCGCCTCTGCTAGTCTTTCCACCAGAGCAAATTTAGCCGTTTTTACAATATGCTCAACTGTAGCAATGGTTCCCCGATAGTCCACCGTATCTGCGATCGTATCACTATGTCCGGCAACGCGCAAGTCAAACCACAAGCGCACATTAACTTCAAACCACTGACCTAATACCCTTTCCTCCTGGAGATATCCCGTATAACCATAACTGCGGATACCTTTAATTTCAATTGAGTCCATATTTTTAGCTAACCTTTTTGTCATTGTGATCTTAATTTTCACCCAAAGCGCCACCTATGGTAGAAATATAGGCCCATGACCCAGGAAATTTTAGCGTTGAGGTTCCTGGTATTTGGCGAACCGACCCCCTCCCTGCTATAGGGGATTGATTGCTAAGAGATGAAATTGTCGTTGGGTTGATCAATATTTGCCGAATATATGTTATAGTGAATTTGGTCTTAGGGCATGTAGCTCAGTGGATAGAGCATCAGATTCCGGTTCTGAGGGTCGGGGGTTCAAATCCCTCCATGCTCGTTTTTTCTATTGCCTTATCCTGACGGCGATAGCGGGAATTTACTTAACCCGATAGTCGTACCGTCACACTCAAAATGCACTCCATTCAGTCTTAGCACACGGGACAATTGGTGCATATCCCTTAGCAACAAATCTTAATTATTGGCGGGTTAATCAATAAGCACAACTTAATCAATATGTCAAATATCCATACCTCCCCTCAACCAAACACCGATAGGGTAGTTCCCTTGTGATACCCGTCAATGGCAAGCCTATCGGTTCGTTCGTCACCATTGACTGCTATCACATCGGTCACTTCCCCAATAGTACTTGTTCCGGTTATGGGGGGAGGGTATGATTCAAAGTCAACACGATAGCCGTAGGTAGCCGTAGAGGGGAACCTTCTAAGTAATCAATGTACAAAGATATCAGACCGCCTTTCCGTGGACTATACCTATAGGTAAACCTATGAGCGATCGCGTTGTAGTCGGTCATCTATGCCTCCGTTTTGGGAAAGGTGAGCAGTAAATCGCGGTAATATTCGTATGGCTTTACTGTTAGTCTTGCCGGGAACAAACTTCCATTTTTAATTTTTCTCCGAGTGCATCTTCAGCTACATCCAGATCATAATCCATTTGCAAACCCATCCAAAACCGGGCGGACATATTGAAATAATAGGCTAAACGTAGGGCTGTATCTGCCGTAATTCTACGTTTACCGTGAATAATTTCATTAATTCGACGTGCAGGTACACGCAAGGCTAGAGCAACCTGATTTTGACTCAGATTCATGGGCTTGAGAAATTCTTCTAACAGGACTTCGCCAGGATGTACAGGGGTCAATTTATCTAATTTATTTTTTGTCATGATTCCACCTCAGTGATAGTCAACAATTTCTACATCTGTTGCATCCCCATCTTTCCACCCAAAGCAAATTCTCCATTGGTCATTAATTCGGATACTATACTGACCGATTCTACTGCCTACCAAGCGTTCAACGAGTCACGTTAAACGTCAAGCGCAAATTTCTCAGAAAAAATTCTTTCTTTTCCGAGAGATGGAAGTTGAGCCAGCATGATCGCGTTATTGGATTGGGCGATCGCCTTGTAGTTAGTCATCTATGCCTCCGTTTTAGGAAAGGTGAGCAGTAAATCGCTGTAGTAGTTATATTGTTTTTGGCGATCGCTCAGTTCGGCGGTCAGTTCGGCGGTCAACGCTGTAAAAGTGTCCAAAATCCGCACGATTTCGGCTTGAATGGCAAGGGGTGGGATCGGGATTTCTAATTTAGCCAAATCGGACTTATTGACTGCGGGCACTCCCCCTTCTTTTTTTAGACCTAAAAGCAGATCGCTTTCTGACTGAAGAAAATAGAAAAGATATTTGTTGATGAGTAGAGCTTCATCTGTTGATCGTAGCTTGTAGCATAACGGCCCCAACCAAAACGGGGTCTTTTGATATCCAACATAGCAAATTCCCCCTTGACCTCGATATGGCGTTGTAACTGTGTCGCCTTCGCAATTGCTGCTTGCGGTATATCCAGATCTAGTTGTTCCTGCGTTAATGTAATCATAATCTGTCGCGTTATCAAAAATTTCAGTTGGCTTCTGTCCAGTATTGATCTCAGCAATCTCCCCCAAGGTATTCCACTCCACCGCCGCCCCATCTAACAGCCTCCCCAGGAAATTCCTACCGCTCATCCCACACCTCCATCAAACCCCATCAATTCCCGCTCAATCTCTTCAATACTCGGCAATTGAGTTTGTAACGGAACAGGCAAAGATTCCAATAACTTATATTCCGCAATACCCATAGGCTGGCTTTTATCTCCCAAAGCATACTCAGCCACCACCTTGTCTTTGCTTTTGCACAACAACAAACCGATCGTAACCCCATCCTCTTTAGCCTTCATTTGCCTATCCACCGCCGTCATATAAAACCCCAACTGCCCCAAATGCTCAGGCTTAAACTTGTCCGCTTTCAGTTCAATCACAACATAGCAGTGCAATTTCAGATGATAAAACAACAGATCAATAAAAAACTCCTCCTCACCCACTTGCAGCAACACCTGACGACCCACAAAAGCAAATCCTGCACCCAACTCCAACAAAAATTGTGTAACGTGCTTAACTAATGCCCTTTCTATTTCACGCTCCTGAGCCTCCACGGTTTTACAAGATATTGATTCAAGGGGAAATATCCTAATAAACTTTGGCTCAAAATATACAATTAATTTTGCCTGAGTACTTACATATTCAAGTAAGTGACGGGACTAATCTAACCAAAAAGCTTAGTAACCCCCAAGAAAAATCCAGGAATCACAAAAAATACCCCGATAATGTAAACAAAGGCTAAATATTTTCTCTCACTTGCCATAGAAGCAAATGTTACTGCCAGAAAAATCGGTATCCTGTACATGAAGGAAATACAAAAAATAATCAGAACACCAAAGAAGTTAAAAAGAAAATGAACCATGGCAATTTGTAAAGCATAGACTTCGGTATCTCCCGAAATTGCGGTCGCAGCAAGTATAGCAGTCACAGTCGTGCCAATATTAGCCCCCAGGGTAAAGGGATAAACTTGCTGTAAGGTCATCACACCAGCGGCGGCTAAAGGAACAATTAAACAGGTTGTTGTTGTGGAAGACTGAACCAAAATCGTCATGAACATCCCGGCAGCAATGCCAGCAATGGGACCTCTCCCCACTGCTATTTCGAAAATATCTTTGGCACGACCCACCAGTACAACTTTGAGGAGCTTACTAATAAAATAGATCGCTGATATAATGACAATAACCCCTACAAAGATCAGGAAAAGTCCATCAAAAGGTTCAGGGAAATTGCTGGCTATGCCTCTGAAAAAACCGACCACCGGGCTTGTTGCCGCCCTGACAAAGTTGTAATCTCCGATGCTTAGGGAATAATCGCCAATAAAAAACCGTGCAAGATAGCCCGCCGCAGTTTGGAGGGGATGAAAGAGAATTTCAAGGGGGAGAAAAATAATCACACAGAAGATGTTGAACATATCAAGGATAGTGGCGGCCCCCAGCGCTCGCTTAAAAGCCTCTTTATCCCCCATACTGGCTAGACTCACGAGGGTGCTAGTGAGACTGGTTCCGACATTGGCTCCCATGATGATCGGTACGGCAGTTGCCACGGGTAAGCCTCCCCCTACCAAACCAACCGTAATTGAGGTAACAGCACTGGAAGACTGAGTTAGCGCTGAGGCAAGCGTCCCAACGATCAGTCCTAGGAAAGGATTGGTGGCAAAGGCAAAGATTTCTTCGGCTTGGTCGGCGGTAGCTGTCCTAAAGCCTCGGCTCACCAGTTCAACTGCCACAATAATGATATAAACCAGCACTAACACGGCAATCCATTGGGGCAGTTTGTTGCCTTGAGTTGTCCGTCGATTTTTTTCTGGAACTTGCTCTTGAATATTACTCATAGCTAATATGTGAATAGATTTTATCTCTCATGAAGAAATTAGTCTTTACCTTGAATGCTGCCATAAAAATTCTGATCACTGGTTAATAAAAAACTTAATTTTTGATTAAATTCTGGTTATTTCTTTTATTTGCCGTAGTTCATTAGTCAAACGGATGATATCAAGTTCGCTTAATCGGTTATAATATCAGTGACCAATGCCAAACTTGCGTTATGCCCAGACGAATTAGTATAGCTCCCCACTTAAGTACCGAAGAACTTGGCCGGGCTGATCACCAAGCCCAAGAGGGCTTGGAAAGTCGCCAATATCAAATTATTTGGTTGTTGGCTAAGGGGAAGACCACGGAGGAAGTCCAAGAAATTACGGGCTACAGTCGCATCTGGATTTATGAATTGGTAAAGAGATACAACCAATTGGGATTAAAAGGGCTGGGTGCGCGCCGAAAAGGAAATCCCGGACATCCACCGTTAATTGATGATGTGACTCAAGCTCAGTTATGGCAAGCCCTGCAAGGAACAGCGCCGGATGGGGGACTGTGGAACGGTCGCCAGGTGGCAGACTGGTTGACAGGAGTAACTGGACGAAAAATTAGCCGACAAAGGGGATGGGAGATTCTGCGACAAATGACATTTCGGCTTCGTGTACCGAGACCGGCTCACACCGAAAGTGACGAAGACGAGCAGCAAGCCTGGAAAAAAAAACTGGTAACGGAGTTAGAGGGACTTCGCCGGAGATACCCTGATGCACAGGTGCAATTGTGGAGCGAAGATGAACACCGTCTGGGACTCAAACCGGTGATGCGACGTATTTATGTAGCGGAAGATTGTCAACCACTCGCCCATATTAATTGGAAATTCGAGTGGTTATGGCTATATGGTTTTGTGAGACCGGAAACGGGAGAGACTTATTGGTGGATTATACCTTACGTCAATACAACTCTATTTAGTCGAGTGTTACAGGAGTTTGCTGCCGAATTTAAATTAGGTCCAAATCAACACATTATGTTAGTGGTTGATCAAGCCGGATGGCATATCAGTAAGAATCTGAAAGTACCCGAAGGACTGCATTTAATGTTTCTACCGTCCCATTCCCCGGAACTACAACCAGCAGAAAGACTGTGGCCTCTGGTAGATGAACCCATTGCCAATCGTTCATTTGAGAATCTTGATCAGCTAGAGGAACTCTTGTGTGCTCGCTGCCGAAGTTTGTGGAAACAGCGCGAATTAATTCGAGGCTTGACCAGTTTTCATATCAAGTTCGCTTAATCGGTTATAATATCAGTGACCAATGCCAAACTTGCGTTATGCCCAGACGAATTAGTATAGCTCCCCACTTAAGTACCGAAGAACTTGGCCGGGCTGATCACCAAGCCCAAGAGGGCTTGGAAAGTCGCCAATATCAAATTATTTGGTTGTTGGCTAAGGGGAAGACCACGGAGGAAGTCCAAGAAATTACGGGCTACAGTCGCATCTGGATTTATGAATTGGTAAAGAGATACAACCAATTGGGATTAAAAGGGCTGGGTGCGCGCCGAAAAGGAAATCCCGGACATCCACCGTTAATTGATGATGTGACTCAAGCTCAGTTATGGCAAGCCCTGCAAGGAACATCGCCGGATGGGGGACTGTGGAACGGTCGCCAGGTGGCAGACTGGTTGACAGGAGTAACTGGACGAAAAATTAGCCGACAAAGGGGATGGGAGATTCTGCGACAAATGACATTTCGGCTTCGTGTACCGAGACCGGCTCACACCGAAAGTGACGAAGACGAGCAGCAAGCCTGGAAAAAAAACTGGTAACGGAGTTAGAGGGACTTCGCCGGAGATACCCTGATGCACAGGTGCAATTGTGGAGCGAAGATGAACACCGTCTGGGACTCAAACCGGTGATGCGACGTATTTATGTAGCGGAAGATTGTCAACCACTCGCCCATATTAATTGGAAATTCGAGTGGTTATGGCTATATGGTTTTGTGAGACCGGAAACGGGAGAGACTTATTGGTGGATTATACCTTACGTCAATACAACTCTATTTAGTCGAGTGTTACAGGAGTTTGCTGCCGAATTTAAATTAGGTCCAAATCAACACATTATGTTAGTGGTTGATCAAGCCGGATGGCATATCAGTAAGAATCTGAAAGTACCCGAAGGACTGCATTTAATGTTTCTACCGTCCCATTCCCCGGAACTACAACCAGCAGAAAGACTGTGGCTTCTGGTAGATGAACCCATTGCCAATCGTTCATTTGAGAATCTTGATCAGCTAGAGGAACTCTTGTGTGCTCGCTGCCGAAGTTTGTGGAAACAGCGCTAATTAATTCGAGGCTTGACCAGTTTTCATTGGTGGCCTCAAACCGAGACTTTACTATAATTGATTATCCGGACTTGATATCATTGGTGGCCTCAAACCGAGACTTTACTATAATTGATTATCCGGACTTGATATGACCGGGAATTTGTGGGGCGAGATTGGCTCTCGTATCTTCTCATCGACCCCGAGGTTCCTTTCCGCCTACGCATCCGCCACAGCGAGCTGATTAGTCCTAAGTTAGGAGGAACTCGGCGTAGCGGCGAACGAATATTTGATTCTCTGCGACCCGGAGAATTTCGCCAGCTTTCGGGTCGCCGTTGGGTTTGGGGACGGCAGGTTTACGTCATTGGCTCTCGTCTGGCTGATTCGGGGGAGTTGTTGATTCTCATCACTAACGCTTGCCCCGAAACGGCCCTCCCCGACTATGCTCGGCGTTGGGGTATTGAAAACCTCTTCGGAGCCTTGAAGACTCGGGGCTTCTGTCTCGAATCGACTCACTTTAAGGACCCTGAGCGCTTGAGCCGTTTATTGGCTTTGCTTAGCCTGGCTTTTACTTGGGCTATGAAGGTGGGTTTGTGGATTCACCAAGGTTCACCCATTCCTTTGAAGGCTCACGGACGACGCTCCCAGAGTCTTTTCCGCACTGGCTTCGATTTTCTACGCCGCACTTTCTCTAATCTGCCTTTGTTTTCAGGGCGGTTTCACCAGGCTCTACAACTTTTGTCCTGTACTTAGCAGACATAGAACGGTTAGACTTAGTAATGGGAAAGAAAGGCATGAATCTTGGTTATTCCAAACTAAAGATGGATTCCAACTATGGAAACATAACTGGACTCCAATTGTTAGACACACCCCAATACGCCCCGATGCAACACCCTACGACGGAAACTGGACTTACTGGGCAACCAGAAAAGGACAAGCAATCGACACGCCTAACAGGGTAGCAAAACTACTCAAAAAGCAAAAAGGCAAGTGTAAATGGTGTGGATTGTATGTCGCACCAACAGATATAGTTGAAGTAGACCACATTGTACCTCGAAGCCAAGGCGGAAAGGATGAATACAAAAACCTTCAACTACTACACCGCCACACCCGCGATGATAAAACGGCACTTGACAATGCCAGAGCTGTATCCTTAACAATGGAGCAGTCAGACTAGGAGCCGTATGATGGGAAACTATCAAGTACGGTTTTGAAAGGGAGGGAGAGATGGCGACATCTCTCTCGACCCCTACTCACCTGTGGGATGTATGACGCATCAGGAGAATGGGCTTATCGGGTGGGAATGCCTGCGAAAAGTGGCGTAGGCGGCGGTATTTTAGCCGTGGTACCAGGAAAGTTGGGGATTGGTATATTTTCGCCGCCTTTGGATCCTAAAGGTAATAGCATTCGAGGCGTTAAGGTGTGTGAAGACCTATCACAGGATTTTGGTTTACACCTGTTTAATGTAGCTAAAAGCGATCGCAATTTAGAAGAGTGGATTGCTGGTGGTGATGGTCTACATGACTTCTAACAAGTCTCCACTATCCACAGTGGCAGATGTTAGCCTAACATCCAGGTTAACCTAAGTCTTTTGTCTAAAATTTCTGGCACCAGCAGCTATAGCACAAGACAGAACACTTAGGACGTATAATGGAGAGGACGAGATGACTAAGAAGACCAAAAATGCCAGCCCCCTATAGTTACGACCTCAGACAAAAAGTTATTGATGCCATTGAACTAGACGGTATGCCCAAAACATAAGCCAGTCAAGTTTTCCATGTCAGCAGGAACACCATTAATCTCTGGCTGCAAAGAAAAGCACAGACCGGAGACTTCCTCCCTAAACCTCATCACCGACCTGGCAATAACCACAAAATTACCGACTGGCAGAAATTCAAGGCTTTTGCCCAAGAGCATGGCGACAAAACAGCAGCTCAAATGGCTGAACTTTGGGATGACGACATCTCTCCTCGCACCATATCCAGAGCCTTGAAGAAAATTGGCTTCACCAGAAAAAAAACTTACGGCTACCAAGAACGTTGGAAGCAACAGCGAGAGGAGCTTATGGCTCAGATTGAACAGATGGAGCCGGAAGAAGTGGTCTACCTCGATGAAGCCGGCATGAATAGTCAGGACTCGGATTACCCTTATGGTTACTGCGAGGAAGGAAAACGCTTCCATGCACTCAAATCAGGGAAGAGGCAGGGCAGGGTAAGTATGATAGCCGCATGGTGTCATCAACAACTCTTAGCTCCCTTTAGCTTTGAGGGTTGTTGTAATCGGACAGTGTTTGAGTTGTGGTTGGAGTTCATCTTAATTCCAACATTGAAGCCAGGTCAGACTCTAGTATTGGACAATGCAACGTTTCATAAAGGGGGGCGGATTGCTGAACTGGTGGAGGCAGCTCAATGCCGTTTACTCTATCTACCACCTTATTCGCCAGACCTCAACAAGATAGAGAAATGTTGGTCGTGGCTGAAAGCCCGTATTCGCCACTGCATTGAGCAGTTTGATTCTCTCCATGATGCCATGGATTCCGTTCTCAAAGCTGCGTCCTAACCACCTTGACTAATGCTATATATCCCCGCCCGCACTTTAGTCGGGGCTTTAATACTGTAGGGGAAAACAATTTTTTGATCCCCAGAAACTATCTGATTTAAACTGGCTATTAACCTCGATCAAAACTCACCTTTTCGTCGATTTCGTCTCAGAAAAACCCTACTGATTCCCTTTCTTTTGCCAATTGTGGGAGGGGTTGGTTTGGTAGGATGGATTGGTTATAGCAGTGGACAACAAGCTGTGAATAATGTAGCTACCCAATTACGCAGTGAACTGACCAATCGGATTACCGAAAAGTTATCCTCCTATACGGAGATTCCCAAAACTATTAATCGTTTCAATACTAATGATTTTGCCCATGGTTATCTAAATGTCAGTAACACCTTTGGGGAACACAAATTCTGGCAGAAGATGCAGATTTATCCTAGTTTTAGTTATAGCATTAGTCAAGGTGGTTAGGACGTAACTTTGAGAACGGAATCCATGGCATCATGGAGAGAATCAAACTGCTCACGTGCAGTGGCGAATACGGGCTTTCAGCCACGACCAACATTTCTCTATCTTGTTGAGGTCTGGCGAATAAGGCGGAAGATAGAGTAAACGGCATTGAGCTGCCTCCACCAGTTCAGCAATCCGTCCCCCTTTATGAAACGTTGCATTGTCCAATACTAGAGTCTGACCTGGCTTCAATGTTGGAATTAAGATGAACTCCAACCACAACTCAAACACTGTCCGATTACAACAACCCTCAAAGCTAAAGGGAGCTAAGAGTTGTTGATGACACCATGCGGCTATCATACTTACCCTGCCCTGCCTCTTCCCTGATTTGAGTGCATGGAAGCGTTTTCCTTCCTCGCAGTAACCATAAGGGTAATCCGAGTCCTGACTATTCATGCCGGCTTCATCGAGGTAGACCACTTCTTCCGGCTCCATCTGTTCAATCTGAGCCATAAGCTCCTCTCGCTGTTGCTTCCAACGTTCTTGGTAGCCGTAAGTTTTTTTTCTGGTGAAGCCAATTTTCTTCAAGGCTCTGGATATGGTGCGAGGAGAGATGTCGTCATCCCAAAGTTCAGCCATTTGAGCTGCTGTTTTGTCGCCATGCTCTTGGGCAAAAGCCTTGAATTTCTGCCAGTCGGTAATTTTGTGGTTATTGCCAGGTCGGTGATGAGGTTTAGGGAGGAAGTCTCCGGTCTGTGCTTTTCTTTGCAGCCAGAGATTAATGGTGTTCCTGCTGACATGGAAAACTTGACTGGCTTCTGTTTTGGGCATACCGTTTAGTTCAATGGCATCAATAACTTTTTGTCTGAGGTCGTAACTATAGGGGGCTGGCATTTTTGGTCTTCTTAGTCATCTCGTCCTCTCCATTATACGTCCTAAGTGTTCTGTCTTGTGCTATATGTCTATTGTGGTGACGAAGATGGTAGTTTTTTTGGGGTAGGTAGACTTGACTAAGAAGACCGTTCCCATGTAATTATGGTGTATAGCAATTTCTGGACTGACTTTATGCGCCAGGATTTTGCTTTTGATGAACAAGGAAATCGGACTGAACAAATTGGCACTCTTGAACAACCTTATGATCCACGCCAAAGACCTTGGTATAAAGCCGCTCAGGCTGAAGGTAAGGCTGTGTGGAGTGAGATTTATCTTTCTTTCTCCACCCTATTACCTACCATAACAGCAAGTCTCCCAGTTTATAGTTTAACCGATAGTTCTCTGATCGGGGTTTGTGCAACTGACTTTTTTTTACCCCAAGAAGTGAGTTGGTTTTTGCGAAATTTGGAGATTGGTAAAACTGGGACGGCTTTTATTATGGAGCGTTCCGGTAAATTGGTGGCTACTTCTACGGGAGAACCTACTTTTAAAATTGTTGGAGATGATCGTGAACGATTGTTGGCGATCGCCAGTGAAAATGACGCAGTGCGCTCTACGGCTAATTACCTGAGCGATCGCTTTAATGATCTCAGCAATATTCAAACTGTTGAAAAATTAGATTTTCAGTGGCAGGGTGAGCGACAATATGTTCAAGTTGTGCCATTTCGAGATGGAAATTTGGATTGGTTAGTAGTTGTAACCATTCCGGAATCGGATTTTATGAGCGAAATTAATGCCAGTCGTCAAAAGTCTATTGGGTTAAGTTTCGGGGCGTTAATAATAGCGATCGCTGTCGGAATTTTCACCTCTCGCTGGGTGACTCGACCGATTTTGCGCGTTTCCCATGCGGCTGATGAATTAGCGCAAGGTGAACTAGATCAACAGGTAAAACCTAGCCCAATTATTGAAATCGATCGCTTGGCGAAGTCTTTTAATAGTATGGCACAACAACTGAAACAATCATTTTCTGCCCTCCGCCAAAGTGAAGCGACTAATCGCGCCATTGTTAATACTATTCCAGATTTAATGATTCGCGCTAAGGGGGATGGTAGTTATCTTGATGTGGTGGGTAGTGATCGGCTGGAGGGAGTAGATAGTAGTGGCGACCAATTTTTAACCTCTAATCGATTGCCAAAGGCAATCACTATTCAGGAGTATTTACTCGATAATAATAAACAATTAATTAAGAATATTTAACAAGTATTAAAAACGAATAATTACTAATTTACAAGAATCAAATTATCCAGGATAATAAGTCTGTGAATAAAGAGGTGCAAATTATGGTTTTGTCAGAAGATGAAGTTTTGATTATCGTGCGAGATATTACCGATCGTAAACAAGCAGAAGAAGCCTTGCGTATTGCTGAGGAAAACTACCGCAGCATTTTTGAAAATGCTTTAGAAGGGATTTTTCAATCGTCCCCTCAAGGAAAATTTATTAATGCTAATCCTGCTTTAGCCAAAATTTATGGCTATGATTCTCCTGAAGAAATGATGGCAAGTATTACCAACATTAGTGAGCAGCTTTATGTAGACCAGGAAAAAAGAACCGAGTTTAGATATTTGTTATCTAAACAAAATTCAGTCAAAGATTTTGAATATCGTTGTTACTGCAAGGATGGTAGTATTATCTGGATTCAAATTGATGCGCGTGTTGTGAATGATAACAATGGCAATGTGTTGTATTACGAAGGCATTGTTCAAGATATTACTGAACGGAAGCGCAAGGAGGAGGAACTCAAGCGACAATTGCAAGAGTTGCAAATTGAAATTGATCACAAAAAACGTCAGAAAGAAGTGGCTAGTTTAACTGAGAGTAGTTATTTCCAGGAAGTTCAGCAGGAAATATCTAACGTTAACCTGGATGAATTCTGGAGTTGACAAAAAATTGATAATTATTAACTGTAGGGGCGAGTTATGCTGTCAATTCTCAATTCCCCAGGACGATATTAATCAACCCGCCCCGCCCCACCCGGTCATTAATTATTAATTATTAATTATTAATTATTAATTATTAATTGTCGGAGCGGGTTCTGCTATTACCTCACCTACCCAGGACGATATTAATCAACCCGCCCCGCCCCACCCGGTCATTAATTATTAATTATTAATTATTAATTATTAATTGTCGGAGCGGGTTCTGCGAGTATCTCGCCTACCCAGGACGATATTAATCAACCCGCCCCGCCCCACCCGGTCATTAATTATTAATTATTAATTATTAATTATTAATTGTCGGAGCGGGTTCTGCTAGTACCTCGCCATTAATAAACCCGCCCTCTGGGGAGAGGGGTCAAGATTTGGCTTGTATGTAAGCGATCGCCTCTCGCCAGATCAAAATCGGTTCCCCCTGTGGGGGCTGTAAACAGATACAGTTAGGATCTTGCCAGATGATTTTGCCCTCTAGCAGATCTTTGGTGAGTAATTGAATCTCAACAGTGGGTTTATCCTTGATGTAGGTTTGTAACTTGCGGATGCTTGGTAAATCGGTATTAAACTCAGGCATAATCGATTAGTTATTACTAAAGCAGGAGATTGAGATATCAGTGATGGCAATTGAGTTTACAAAGTATCACGGTTTGGGCAATGATTTTATTCTGATTGATAACCGTCATCAGTCGGAGCCGATTTGTACACAGAGACAAGCTGTGCAAATGTGCGATCGCCATTTTGGTATTGGTGCTGATGGGGTAATCTTTGCGCTTCCCGGTGACGGGGCTAGTGACTACACCATGAGAATATTTAACTCTGATGGGTCAGAACCGGAAATGTGCGGGAATGGAATTCGCTGTCTGGCTAAGTTTATCACTGAGTTGGAAGGAAAAACTGGGACGGCGATCGCTTATAAAATTAATACCGCCGCCGGGGTCATCTGTCCCGAACTTTTAACCGATGGTCAGGTTAAAGTAGATATGGGATTACCACGGCTACTGGCTGCGGAAATTCCCACTACCCTATCTGAAAATAACCTCAAGGTGATCGATGTTCCCCTAGAGGTAGCAGGACAGGTTCTGTCTGTTACCTGCGTCAGTATGGGAAACCCCCACTGCATCACCTTTGTAGATGATGTAGCTAGTGTTCCATTAACGGAGATTGGACCGTTGTTTGAACATCATCCCGCTTTTCCTGAACGAACCAATACAGAATTTATTGAAGTAGTGCGACCAGATTATGTCAAAATGCGGGTTTGGGAAAGGGGCGCTGGTATAACTTTAGCCTGTGGAACCGGGGCTTGTGCTTCTGTGGTGGCGGGAGTGTTGACCCAAAGATGCGATCGCCAAGTAACTGTAGAACTTCCAGGGGGTTGTCTACAAATTGAATGGTCAGCTACAGACCAACGGTTATACATGACTGGACCAGCGCAAGCAGTTTTCCAAGGTCAGTTAACCTTTCCAATCAACAATAATCAATAATTAGGTAAACCAAGGACATTGCTATGGGTGGAGGCATTTATCTCATTCAGGATGATGATCAGCTTGTGGAAATGATGGAACAAGACTATGATTCTGAAGACCAACTTCAGGATCTCCTCGAATCTTATCCGAATTTACTGGCTGGGGATGAGATCGATCGCGCCACCCCTAGACGGTGGCTATTGATTTCCAGGGATGCTATGGTTCCCCCGGAAGAAGAAAGCGGCGGTCGCTGGTCTTTGGATCATTTGTTTATCGATCAAGATGCTATCCCTACTTTGGTCGATATTCGCCGTATCCGTAATACGGAAATGCGCCAAAAGGCGATCGGACTTATGTTGGATTATGCGGCCCATGTTAGTTTTTACTGGCCCATTGAATCGACTATTGCTCAATTTGAGGCTAACTGTCGCGAACAGGGTCGCGATCCAGAACAGGTTTTTGAGGAGTTTCTTGGACCTGATGCTAAAGAAGAGCGTTTTTGGCAAAAAGTGAAAACTAATGTACAGGCTGGTAAAATTCGCCTGGTTTTTGTGGCTGATGAAATCTCCCCCTCTTTGCGTCGGGTGGTGGAGTTTCTCAATAAGCAAACTGATCCGGGGGAAGTCTGGGCGGTGGAAATTAAGCAATATGTCAGTCAGGACGGTTTAAGGACTTTAGTACCTCGCGTAATTGGTCAAACGGCGGAAGCACAACAGAAAAAATCTAGCGCTACTGGGGAACGCAGACGCTGGGATGAGGTGTCTTTTTTTGAGGAATTAAATATCCGCCGGGGAAATGATGAAGCACAACTAGCCCAGAAAATTCACGCTTGGGCGAAACAACAACAGCCGAAAATTGATATTCAATGGGGAACCGGGGATATCTATGGCGGGTTTACGGCTTGGTTTCACCAAAAGGGTCAAAAACCCCATAAGTTATTTAGTGTGGATATTTCGGGTCGTTTGGAAATTTCCTCTAATAAATATGCCTCTCAACCTCCTTTTGATTGTCAGGAAAAATGGGGGGAACTTCGCAATAAGTTTAGTTCTATTGGTTTATCTCTCCCGGTAGAACCGACTGAGTATCGATCGCTAACTTTGCGTCTGTCTACTCTCCAGGATGAAACGGCGCTACAACAGGTTATGGAAACTTTTGATTGGGTCATTAAGGAAATTAAGAAAGCCTGATATCTTTTTCGGATAATCACTAAAGAAGCCCGTTAGGTAACAACCAACGGGCAATTAGCCGGCAATTACGGGGAAAAAGCACCCACTACTATGGTCTACATATCCAATTGTGGATATCTTCTGTTCTCCCGGTTTTTATTTCTTCGAGTTTCTGGAAAACTTGATTGGCTACTTTGCGATCGCTTACCGGAGGTAAAATCATGTCTTCTCCCTGATATCCAATGGTGGAAATATGGGCGATAGTTGCTGCTGTTCCCATACCAAAGGCTTCCGTGAGAGTTCCTTGATGGTAGGCTTGGACTATTTCATCAATGGCGATCGCCCTTTCTTCTACCGGAATGCCCCAATCACGACATAAGGTTAACACACTATCGCGGGTAATTCCAGCTAAAATAGTTCCGGTTAATTTCGGGGTGACAACTACTCCATCAATCACAAATGCTAGGTTCATCGTGCCACATTCTTCGATATATCGGCGATGAATACCATCGAGCCAAATTACATTATCATAGCCTTTCTCTTTAGCTTCTCGGTCTGCTATAAGGCTGGCGGCGTAGTTTCCGGCTACCTTAGCCGCACCGGTTCCCCCTTCAAATGCTCTCACATATTTTTCCGTGACAATCAATTTAACTGGATGAGAATAATAAGCGCCTACCGGACAGGAGATAATGATAAATTTATAGGAATCTGAGGGTTTTAATCCGACCGATTCATCAACAGCAAAGTAAATGGGTCTAATATATAAAACGCTGCCATTTTTATTAGGAATCCAATCATCATCTAACTTAATTAACTCTTTCAATCCATCAATAAAAATGGATTCGGGAATAGCTGGCATACATAACCTTTCGGCGGATTGATTAATCCGTTGATGGTTGGCATCCGGTCGGAATAATAGTGGCTCACCATTGGAGTTTTTATAGGCTTTCATACCTTCAAAAATCGCCTGTCCGTAGTGGAGAGCAGACGTAGCGGGTGATAGGTCTATCGGACCATAAGGGATAATTTGAACATCCTGCCAATTCCCCTGGCTATAGTTAGCCACCAACATATGATCACTGAAGATTTTGCCGAAGGGTATCGGTTCGGTATCTAGTTCTTTAATACGGGATTTTTTGGTAGTCTCAATTCGTAAGTGCAGATGCGGATTGTTCATGATAATTTTTCGTAGGTGGCAAAAGATTGAAATGATGGATTTTTTGAGGGGGGGGAACAGTAGATAGCCGCTAGTTAGTAATTATCTGATTAACTAGGCTGCTTAACTGTTCCCTTGACTAGAAAATCTGGGAATTTATCGCCTCAATTAAAAATTCTTTAGGCTAACTTAACTTGCCTTTGCCAAAGAATTTAGGAGGTTCCGAAAGTGTGTAGACTTCAGTTTCGGCGGCGATCGCCTCTCGTAGATGTCGGGGAAGTTGAAATAGTCCTAACAGGGTAGTACCGTCAAACATCCGCATACCGCCTACAGTATGCTGTTGGAGGATTTCATCTGTTTTCTCCGGTTGAGGATAGGGATCAATGGGGTGTTGCGAGGCGATCGCAAATCCCCAAGGAGCCCCATAGGTGGGGATAAAGCTAGTATAGGATTGAACATGGGGAAACACAGCGTTAACTGTATTGACAATGCGAACGTGAAGATTTAAATTTCCGGGAGCCACCGGGCCAGCTTGAATTACAAATATCCCATCATCAGCTAGGACGCGCTGGATATTCTCAAAATACTCCTTCGTAAACAGTTTAAATGAGGGTCCTTCCTCAATGGGGTCTGATAGATCAGAAATAATCACATCCCATTTTTGGTCGGTGGTATCGAGAAACTCCAACGCATCCCCAACCACTAATTCCGTCCGGGGGTCTTCAAAAGCATTCTGGTGCATTTCTGGCAGATATTCGCGGCACGCCTCCACTACATCCCCATCAATATCAACCATTACCACCCGATCAACAGTTTTCCAGCGCAACACTTCCCGGATAGTCGCTCCCTCGCCGCCACCTAAGACTAAAACCTTCTCTGGTTTACCTTGAATGACCATCCCCGGATGGACTAGGGGTTCATGATACAGAAACTCATCCCCGGTGCAAGACTGCCATTTACCGTCCAGGACTAGGGCTTTGCCATAAGCCCCAGTTTCAACTATGTACATTTCCTGATAGGGGGTTTTTTTATGGGCCAGAACATCGATCACCCCGTGAGCATAAATATCCCAAGGTGTGATGTACTCTGTCATCCAAAAATCAGCCTGAACTTCACTGCCAGCCATAAAATATCCTCCCGGGTGTGATTTGACCAAAAGGGATTATATCCCAAATCCGCATAGTGATCGCTTTGATGTCATCCCCCTAATCAACCACTAAGAAAACACAAGACAGATATATATTTATGTTTTCCGTGGCAATATTCCTGCTCGACTCTAGCCTGAGTTAACTTATGATTGACTATCAGGAAAGTCTGGGATTACCCATTGAGGTGGTGCTGTGCGTTTTTTGCGGACGGCTTCTTCTGCGATATCTAGCATTTGATCTAAAGATGTATTTTCAATAAAACTCGATGCAGAACTCACATATTCCCGGTGGGGGCATTTATCACCCAGAATACAACCATTTTTACAGGCTTCTGCACAATTGATGGTAGTTTCCACAATAGTTTCCTCTCTCTCAAATTCGACAACCTGCCAAAAATTGTAGTATAGCAGTCAGATTGTCGGCTACTCATATAGGACATCAGACCATGAATCGTTTAATATACCAATTGAAATCTTTACCCTGGCGGTGGCTACTTCAAAGCGCCGGGGTCACAGTGGCTATAGTGGCGGCGGTTGAGTTGCTGTTGACTCTGGGTTTAACCTATTCGGCTAGTTTCTCTCAGGCGATCGCCTTCTTGTATTCCCCACCCTTGGGCATAATTATGTTTATCCTGTCGGCGATCGGTATCGGCGCTTTGGCTGTTTATCTCTTGGAACTTTGGGACCAAGATATGATCCTTAATTCCGGCAGTCTCTGGGCTTTGCTTGCCTGTCTACTTCTGGGTTTATGGATTAAATCCTTACTTCCCATACCTGACATCGTGATCACTTTATCACGATTTTCCTTTATTGGCGTTCTCGTCGGCGTTTTCTGGAAAGGAAGACCTTACTTTCGTTAACCCCCACCCATTGACGTTTAGCATTTAATATTTTACTATCTAGTTAAGTATTCACATAATATCTAAATGCAACGGCTAAAGGAGAATCAATGCTATTTCGTCAGCTATTCGACCCGGAAACCAGCACTTATACCTATCTAATTGCTGATACTGTCACCAAGGAAGCAGCCTTAGTCGATCCGGTTCTTGAACAAGTCGATCGCGATCTGAAATTGCTGGAAGAATTGGAATTAAAGTTACGCTATTGTTTAGAAACCCATATTCACGCTGACCATATTACCGGGACGGGGAAACTACGCCAGCTTACCGAATGTCTGGGAATTGTACCCCAAAAGGCTAATGCAGCCTGTGCCGATCGCTACATTGGTGATGGAGAAGTCTTAGAATTAGGGGAGATTAAAATTGAGGCGATCGCTACTCCCGGACACACTGACAGCCATATCACTTATTTGGTAAATGGCGATCGTATTTTAACCGGAGATTCCCTATTAATCCGAGGTTGTGGACGTACTGATTTCCAAAGTGGCGACCCCGGACAACTTTATGATTGCATTGTTCAAAAACTCTTTACACTTCCCGAAAATACTCTAGTTTATCCTGGTCATGACTATCGAGGTCATACAGTTTCCACTATTCAAGAAGAAAAACTTTACAACCCCCGTTTAGCCGGAAAAAGCCGCCAGAGTTTTATTGAATTAATGAATAGTCTCAATCTTCCCGACCCCAAAAAAATTATGGCTGCGGTTCCTGCTAATGAACGCTGCGGAAAAGTTCCCAGTCTTTCCTAAGTCTTTAAGCAAAATCTGGACGGGTTTATCTATCTTTCTAGTAACACACCAAAGCCGACTGGTCAGAAAGGGCGGGTTTATCTATCTTTCTGGGTTTCTAGTGATAGACCAAAGCCGACTGGTCAGAAAGAAAGGGCGGGTTTATCTATCTTTCTGGTGATACACCAAAGCTGACTGGTCAGAAAGGGCGGGTTTATCTATCTTTCTGGTAATACACCAAAGCCGACTGGTCAGAAAGGGCGGGTTTATCTATTTTTCTGGTAATACACCAAAGCTGACTGGTCAGAAAGAAAGGGCGGGTTTATCTATCTTTCTGGTGATACATTAAAGCCGACTGGTCAGAAAGAAAGGGCGGGTTTATCCATGTTTCTGGTGACACACCAAAGCTGACTGGTCAGAAAGGGCGGGTTTATCTATCTTTCTGGTGATACATTAAAGCTGACTGTAGAACCCGCCCCTACAGAGCCCGCGCCGATAATTATTAATTATTAATTATTAATTATTAATTATTAATTGCGTAACCCGCCCCAAATGTTTTTTTGATATTCCCTATTTTCTCATAGATTAATGATTATTTTGATTGTCGGACATCTCCTCGCTATTTGTATTGGTTTGAGTCTGGGTTTAATTGGGGGCGGAGGGTCAATTCTAGCCGTTCCGGTTCTCGTTTATATTATGGGAATAGGGACTAGAGAAGCGATCGCCATGAGTCTAGCCATTGTCGGTTCAGTCAGTTTGCTGGGGATGTTACCCCATTGGCGGCGTGGAAACGTGAATTTTAAGACTTTTGCAGTTTTTACCCCAACAGCCATGGTAGGGGCTTATTTTGGCGCTCGTTTAGCATCTTTTCCTGGGATTACCGATACCATTCAAATGGTCAGTTTTGGGGCGATCGCCTTACTGGCTAGTATATTGATGATTTCCCGCAGTAATCATGTCCCCAAGGCGGTCAGTCCGTCTGTGGGTAAAGACAATTCTCGCTGGTGGTTGATTCCCCTGGGGGGATTAGGCGTAGGTGTAATTACCGGATTTGTCGGGGTTGGGGGTGGATTTGCGATCGTACCAGTATTGGTATTGCTGGGGGGAATTCCGATTAAAGAGGCGATCGGCACTTCCTTATTAATTATCACATTTAACTCTATTGCTGGCATTATCGGCTATTTAGGACAGGTTCCCATCAATTGGTCTCTCACCTTTTCCATGACCATAGCTGCTAGTTTAGGGACTCTCGGCGGCGCTTATTTGAATCAGTTTATTGACGGGAAACGACTACAAAAATTCTTTGGTTTCTTTGTGTTAGGAATTGCGACCGTCGTTTTACTGCAACATTAATAGCATTGAACCCCACCCAGTTAAATTATGCCATCCATAGTTCAGCATTTGGTAGGGGGGGGTGATGACCCTCTCCCAGAGAGAGAGGGAGATTTTTATCAATGAGGAATTATCATGCCTTCAAAATACCTAGGTTTGATTGGGGATAGTAATATCAATCGAGGTAACTTTGACATCCTCATTCAAGCTATTAAGGGGGGGATTAATACTCTTTTGATTACCCACCACTAAAATCACCAGCTTTTCCGGTTGGAGATACTCAGCCGCCACCCTCTGAACATCCTCAATGGTGGTCTCCTCAACTTGACGACGGTAGTTGAAGATAAAATCGGCGGGATAACCGAAGTATTCATAACGCATCAAACGGGAAAGGGTTTGGTCGCCGGAAGCGAAATTAAACACAAAAGAATTAAGGGTTGATTCCTTGGCGTAGTTTAATTCGTCGGCGGTAATGGGTTGGGTGCGTATGCGCTTAATTTCCGATTTCATCGCCTGAATTAATGGAACAGTCGTATCTGAACGAGTTTGACCCCCAGAAATAAATAAGCCGGGATAATCAAAATTAGGACTCCATACCCCATACACAGAATAGGCTAAACCTTGACGCGATCGCACTTCATTAAATAGCCTACCACCAAAGCCATTCATCACACCATTAAGAACCATTAGCGCCGGGTAATCAGGATTATTAGCCTTACCGCCTAAATGTCCCATCTGCACATAACTTTGAGTGAGTTGGGGTTGGTCAATCATAAATACCCCACCCATATTAACCTGATTCACATCAGGAAGGGGAGGATTTATAGCTTGATCGCCAGATTTCCAATCTCCGAACTTTTCAGCAATTAGCGATCGCATTTCCGCTGAATCAAAATCTCCTACAATCCCCAATATCATATTTTTGGGGTGAAAATACTGTTGATGAAACTTGAATAAATCTGACCTAGAAATCTGTGCTAAATGTTCATATTCGACACTGCGAGCGTAGGGACTTGTCTCCCCATAAATTAGCTTTTGAAATTCCCGACTAGCTATGCGTTGAGGGTCATCATTTCGACGAGCGATCGCCCCTCGCATTTGATTTTTCGCTAACGCTAATTGTTGAGAATCAAAAGCTGGTTCCCTAATCACTTCTGCAAATAAACTAAATACCGCATCCAGGTCTTCACTTAATGCACTAAAACCCGCATTTCCCATAGTGTCACTAATTCCCGTTTCTACCGATGCGGCTTTGTATTCCAGGATTTCATTTAACACTTGGGGGGGATGTTTTTTGGTTCCCCCAGCGCGCATTAAACTCCCCGTTAAACTAGCTAATCCTACCTTATTATTAGGTTCAAAACGGCTGCCAGTTTTAAAGATAGCACTTCCCCTAACTAAAGGAAGTTCCCGGTCTTCCATTAAATAAATAACAATGCCATTGTCAAGTTCATAGCGACTGTATTCGGGAAGTGCCAAAGTGCGGAGGGGAGGGAATTCTAGTTCCCGATAATGTTTGGGAACTCCGGCGACTGCGGGGGAATGCCAAACCACTGTCATGACCAGGGTTAGACAGGCGATCGCCATTAGTAATAACCTGGATTTTTTCAATTTCATAGAGGTTGTCAATTGCATATTATTAGGAAGTGGTACATTAATTTTGCGATAAAAGACGACCCACCGTGCGATTTTCCGGGCGGAAAGTAGCCTGGGCGACCCTTTGAATATCTTGGGGAGTGATAGCCGAAATAGCATCCAAAGTTTCAAATAGGTTCCGCCAAGATCCTGTTTTCACCTCATAGTTAACTAAAGCAAAAGCCATCCCCATATTAGAATCAAGCGATCGCAATAAACTCGCCCGCGCCTGAGTTTTTACCCTTTCTAATTCCCGGGGAGAAACCAGTTCATTTTTGAGGCGGTCTATTTCCACTTGTAAAGCCGCCGCCACATCATCCACCGTATGATTAGGGGAAGTTAACGCATAAAACAACATCAAATTCTCATGTTTATTTCCCGGATAACTGCTAATTCCTTGGGCGGCGAGGGCTACCTGTTTTTGTTCTACCAAAGATTGATATAACCGGGAAGTGCGACCACTGCTAAGAATACTGGCGATCGCATCTATAACCACATGGTCTGGGTCACTGATAGCCGGGCGATGATACCCTTCTAAATACCAAGGTTGAGAACGTAGATATTTAGTGATTTCGCGAGTTTCAAGTTGTGGCGGTTCCTTCACATCAAGTTGTGGGGGATGAGGTCGAGATGGATAGCGACCAAAGTAGATTTCCGCCAGTTTTTTAACCTGTAATGGCTCTACATCTCCCACCACCGCTACAGTCAAATTACTCGGTACATAATAGGTATCAAAGAAATCCTGAACATTTGGGCGGGTCATCCTTTGCAAATCCTCTAAATAACCAATCACCGGACGACGATAGGGGTGTACTTGAAACGCCGTTTCAGCGAAAGCCTCCACCATTTGACCCACCGGAGAATTATCAGTCCGCAGTCTTCTTTCTTCAAGAATTACCTCTTTTTCCTTAAAGAATTCTCGGAATACAGGTTCTAAAAATCTCTCCGATTCCAGAGACATCCACAATTCTAACTTATTCGATGGTAGACTGTAGAAATATCTCGTTTCATCAGCAGAAGTCGTAGCATTCATTCCCACTCCCCCCGACTGTTCAACAATCCGCCCAAATTCATTTTGGTTAACATACTCAGACGCTTGTTTTTCCACCTTCACAAATTCCGCCGTCAGTTTAGCTACTTCCTCTGTATTACCCTGATTTTGGGCGACCAGGATACGGTCAAATAGTTGATCTAGTTTATCTAAAAGCGGTTTTTCCGCCGCATAATTACTCGTCCCAATCCGTTTAGTCCCCTTAAAAGCCAGATGTTCTAAATAATGGGCTACCCCCGTTTGTCCTTCCGGTTCATCAACACCCCCAACATCTGCATGAATTAAAAAAGAAACCACTGGCGCTTGATTTCTTTGTAAGACTATAAATTTCATCCCATTATCCAGGCGAAATTCACTCACTTTATCGATAACTCGATCTAAGTAAGGTTGGATAGATGGCGAATTGCTGGGAAGTTCATCAGCTTGGGTTGGCTGTCCAAAAGTAGTCACCCCCAGGACAATTGCTAACAGCAACAGCAGAAATTGTTTTAGCCAAGGGGGTAATCGTTTTTGATGGTGGTTATGTGAAGTCACGAACCAACTTAGATTCATAAAGATTTTTGAGTTTCTGGTTTAGATCATAGTTTCTATATTGACATACTCCCCCGTCAACTGCTATCCATGAAAAATACTATTCGTGAACTACAATGTCTCATCCACTCTTGACTCTGGCGAATTGCCTATCATACCATCAACTCAGGGTTTTGATAATTATCTCCCCCACAGCTTCAATTTATTTATGAACATCTTTAATCAATCTCCACCCCGAGAAGTTGACATACCTACTCGTATCCTGAAAGCGGCGACTAAACTTTTTGCGCGACGTGGCTATGAAGCAACTACTATCAAGGACTTGGCTGCTAAGGTGGGAGTGGCGGAGGGGACTATATTTCGCTACTTTCCTAATAAAAAGGCGATTTTGGTCGAGGTCGTGACTCAGGGATGGGTGGAGATTTTGACGGATTTACTCACAGAATTGAGTGAAGTCGCTAATTATCAAGGGATTTCACAAATTATGCGACATCGGATGATGGGTCTGCATAGTAACGCCGATTTACTGCGGGTTTGTTTCCTAGAAGCGCAGTTTCACCCGGAATTGAGCGATCGCATTCAGTCAGAAATTATTGCTAAAATGACAGACGTGGCTGAGGCTTTCTTTCAAACCGCCATCGAGAAGGGGGTTTATCGTCCCATGAATCCCCGTATCGTCGCCCAGGTATTTTTGGGGATGTTTGCTGTAGCTGGCTTCAGTTATCGCACTATTATTGACCCAGCCGCCTCCCCCAACGATATGCAGGAAATGGCTGAAGGACTCACTGATATTTTTCTCAATGGGATTATTAACCGAGAATCAACGGGCCATTAAAATCTCTGGGAAGGTCGAGCAAATTTTTTGGCGACAAGACTAGACTTATTTTTGAGAATCAGTTATAGTAGAATGATGTCACTGGGAGAGGTGGCTGAGTGGTCGAAAGCGGCAGATTGCTAATCTGTTGAGGGGTGTTCAGCCTCTCCGAGGGTTCGAATCCCTCCCTCTCCGTTCACAATTAACCTGGTGGGGAAAAACCAACAAGGCGATGAGTCTCTTACCTAATGTTTGCAAACAGTTACCCATTCACACCGACAAGTATTTGGGTTAATCCGTTGTCTGTGGCTCCTTCTCAATAAGGCCATAGAAAAAACGAGCATGGAGGGATTTGAACCCTCCATAAAAGCTATAACCCTTATTCTACCGCCATTCTAATGCGCTCAATGGCGATCGCACATTTAGGAGTTAGTGCCAAATGAGTGCAAGTATAAACAGTACACACAGTGGTACATATCAAGGCTTTCAAGACATTCTTGAGTTTTTTAATCTATCCCGCAAACAATGTCCCAAGGGTGTCAGGATTAAACGTAACCGGGGGACAATCCAACTAGACATCACCACTGACCCGGAAACGGGGGGCGTAAACAACGGGGATGTAATTGTCAGTTCACTTCTGAGGGTATCCGCAAGGCTGTTGACAAGGCTTGGCTAGTCCATAAATCCCTTGATGGACAATTCCAGTCAGTATCTGAATGGTTGGACTGGTACAAGGCTACTATCCTTGATGAGTCCAAAGTTCCCATGGAAAACGACTTAATCACTTATCGTCAAGTATTCAAAGACATGGAGGATGATTACTTTAATGGGGTACATCGTAACACCAAGCGAAAACGTTCCCGCGATATGGCTAGTGACCGGAAATCTTTCCGACGTTGCTTCACCCAGGTATTCGATCAAGTCACAGATTGGGATACTTACGTTAGTTGGGAAGGTATCAAAGAAGCACTGTATAGTCCACTACCAGACGGTAACAACCCAGTAGGACATAAAGACTTTAAAGACAGATACTACCGGTTAAAACAGGTAGCAGAACGCGCTGGACGCAAGAAAGCACTGGAGAAATTAGAAAAGATTGACCCTACTCAAACAGTATTTGCTGAATCCCAAAGTATAGACTTGGATACCTTGTTAAGTTTGCTAGACAAGGAACGCAACACTGATTATGGGCGGTCAACAGAAAACCAGGCACGTGATGGTTGGTGCTGGGTGTCGGCAATGTGTGCTTTATACGGGTTGAGACCGTCAGAAGTTGCGGCAGGTCAAAACTTAACCAAAGCCATTACGGTTGACGGTATCACTTTCCCGGCTGTATCTGACCCTAACAACCTTGAGTTAGTGCTGGTTATTGGTGAGTTTACTTACTTTGGTGGTAGCACCAAGACAGGTTGGCGGTTAGCTATCCCAATGTCAAAAGACAAGACTCTGATTAACCGCCTAGGAATTCATAACGTCTGCTTACCTATCACAGAATCCAAAGACCCTAGCAAGTTTAACGATAATCACCGCAAATGGTTAGAACGTCACGATTGGGGATTCACTCAAACTTATGCTTTCCAACACCTTGGTAACCAACTAGGAGAAATGAACGGGATACCACAAGAAATCAGAGCGCGTTCATTTGGTCATAGTGTTGCAGTTAATGACAGCAAGTACAAAAAACGCCGCCACCTGGCTACAGAGTTAGGTATCCTGACACGACATCAAAGGCAACCATTGCCACTAGATATGGGGAAACAAGCCTTAATTAATATCGGTATCAATCCAGATTTACCAGAAGTTAAGGCAATTCTTAGGGCAATATATCAACTCGATGATTAATCCCCAATAAACCCACAACACAATACCCTCTAGGCTAAATACCTAGGGGTTTTTTTTGCACTAACTCCTAAATGTGCGATCGCCCTTGAGTGCACTAGAGTAACGGTAGAATAGGGGTTATAGCCTTTATGAAGGGTTCAAATCCCTCCAGGCTCGTTTTTTCTATGGCGTTACCCTGACGGCGATAGCGGGAATTCACTTAACCCGATAGTCGTACCGTCACACTCAAAATGCACTCCATTCAGTCTTAGCACACGGGACAATTAGTGCATATCCCTTAGCAACAAATCTTAATTATTGACGGGTTAATCAATAAGCACAACTTAATCAATCTGTCAAATACCCATATCACCCCCTAAACCCGACAAGTGATAGGGTAGCTCCCTTGTGATACCCGTCAATGGCAAGCCTATCGGTTCGTTCGTCACCATTGACTGCTATCACATCGGTCACTTCCCCAATAGTACTTGTTCCGGTTATGGGGGGAGGGTATGATTCAAAGTCAACACGATAGCCGTAGGTAGCCGTAGAGGGGAACCTTCTAAGTAATCAATGTACAAAGATATCAGACCGCCTTTCCGTGGACTATACCTATAGGTAAACCTATGAGCGATCGCCTATCCGGTTATCTATGGGTCTGATTCATAATCTCCGGTGAGGGGAAACTATGGGCTATCATCTACCGACTCCAACCCGATACCCCTAAACAACTTTTCAACTGGTGACAATTACCGAGATGGGAATCGATACCCACATATAGCACAAGACAGAACACTTAGGACGTATAATGGAGAGGACGAGATGACTAAGAAGACCAAAAATGCCAGCCCCCTATAGTTACGACCTCAGACAAAAAGTTATTGATGCCATTGAACTAGACGGTATGCCCAAAACAGAAGCCAGTCAAGTTTTCCATGTCAGCAGGAACACCATTAATCTCTGGCTGCAAAGAAAAGCACAGACCGGAGACTTCCTCCCTAAACCTCATCACCGACCTGGCAATAACCACAAAATTACCGACTGGCAAAAATTCAAGGCTTTTGCCCAAGAGCATGGCGACAAAACAGCAGCTCAAATGGCTGAACTTTGGGATGACGACATCTCTCCTCGCACCATATCCAGAGCCTTGAAGAAAATTGGCTTCACCAGAAAAAAAAACTTACGGCTACCAAGAACGTGATGAGCAACAGCGAGAGGAGTTTATGGCTCAGATTGAACAGATGGAGCCACAAGAAGTGGTCTACCTCGATGAAGCCGGCATGAATAGTCAGGACTCGGATTACCCTTATGGTTACTGCGAGGAAGGAAAACGCTTCCATGCACTCAAATCAGGGAAGAGGCAGGGCAGGGTAAGTATGATAGCCGCATGGTGTCATCAACAACTCTTAGCTCCCTTTAGCTTTGAGGGTTGTTGTAATCGGACAGTGTTTGAGTTGTGGTTGGAGTTCATCTTAATTCCAACATTGAAGCCAGGTCAGACTCTAGTATTGGACAATGCAACGTTTCATAAAGGGGGACGGATTGCTGAACTGGTGGAGGCAGCTCAATGCCGTTTACTCTATCTACCACCTTATTCGCCAGACCTCAACAAGATAGAGAAATGTTGGTCGTGGCTGAAAGCCCGTATTCGCCACTGCATTGAGCAGTTTGATTCTCTCCATGATGCCATGGATTCCGTTCTCAAAGCTGCGTCCTAACCACCTTGACTAATGCTATACAAGCGATTACAACGTTTTTTTCGGCAATTCAAATTTGACCGGGCAGAGATTGCCCGTTTCGTCGTTAGCCTCATTGACATTCCCCAACCTTGGACTCTTAGTCTCGACCGCACCTGTTGGTTTTTCGGTCAAACCCATTTCAACATCTTGATGTTGGCAGTCGTCCACGAGGGGATTGCCTTTCCCCTGCTGTGGACGATGCTTGACAAAAAGGGCAATAGCAACAGTGGCGAACGCATGGACTTATTCGACCGCTTCGAGGCACTATTTCCTGACGTGGAGGTGGCTTGTCTGACCGCTGACCGGGAATTTGTGGGGCGAGATTGGCTCTCGTATCTTCTCATCGACCCCGAGGTTCCTTTCCGCCTACGCATCCGCCACAGCGAGCTGATTAGTCCTAAGTTAGGAGGAACTCGGCGTAGCGGCGAACGAATGTTTGATTCTCTGCGACCCGGAGAATTTCGCCAGCTTTCGGGTCGCCGTTGGGTTTGGGGACGGCAGGTTTACGTCATTGGCTCTCGTCTGGCTGATTCGGGGGAGTTGTTGATTCTCATCACTAACGCTTGCCCCGAAACGGCCCTCCCCGACTATGCTCGGCGTTGGGGTATTGAAAACCTCTTCGGAGCCTTGAAGACTCGGGGCTTCTGTCTCGAATCGACTCACTTTAAGGACCCTGAGCGCTTGAGCCGTTTATTGGCTTTGCTTAGCCTGGCTTTTACTTGGGCTATGAAGGTGGGTTTGTGGATTCACCAAGGTTCACCCATTCCTTTGAAGGCTCACGGACGACGCTCCCAGAGTCTTTTCCGCACTGGCTTCGATTTTCTACGCCGCACTTTCTCTAATCTGCCTTTGTTTTCAGGGCGGTTTCACCAGGCTCTACAACTTTTGTCCTGTACTTAACGCACGGACACCAATAGTCAGACATACCCTAGTGAGACCGAACGCAACACCATACGACGGAAACTGGACATACTGGGCAACCAGAAAAGGACAAGCAATTGGAACACCAACAAGGATAGCAAAACTACTCAAGAAACAGAAAGGTAAGTGTAAATGGTGTGGACAATACTTTACACCATCAGACGTAATTGAGGTTCACCATATTGTACCTCGATGCCTAGGCGGAAAGGATGTATACAATAATCTTCAATTACTACACCACCACACCCGCGATGACAAGACAGCCCTAGACAAGGCTAAAGCTGTATCCATAACAATGGAACAGTCAGACTAGGAGCTGTGTGAGGTGAAAGTCTCAAGCACGGTTTTGAATGGGAGGGAATGGAGGCGACTCCATTCTCGACCCCTAATGCGTTGGCGTTGTCTAGTGCCGTCTTATTATCGCGGGTGTGGCGATGTAATAGTTGAAGATTTTTGTATTCACCCTTTCTACCGAGGTTTCGAGGTACAATGTGGTCTACTTCAACTAAATCCGATGGCGCGAAATACTGTCCACACCAAGTACACCTACCTTTTTGCTTTTTGAGTAGTTTTGCTACCCTATTAGGCGTTTCAATTGCCTGTCCTCGTCTGGTTGCCCAGTAAGTCCAGTTTCCGTCGTATGGTGTTGCGTCAGGGCGCACTAGGGTATGTCTGACAATCGGAGTCCAATTATGTTGCCATAATGTGAGTCCATCCTTAGTCTGGAACAACCAAGATTCATGTCTTTCTTTCCCATTGCTAAGTTTAACCGTTCCATTTCTGAAATAGTTTCCTAGCTTATCGTGGCTTGCCTTTCCGCATCTTGATACTGTCCATGCCCGTAACATTAACCCAACTTTGTTGTCCAGTTTATTGAAGGTCTCTGTTGAGACTACCGCTGAATAATAGTTTGACCATCCTCGAATAATCGGGTTTAGTCTGCTAATCAGGGCTGACTGGGGTGCGGTTTTAAGTTGTTTTATTGCACCTTTAATCTCTTCTGTGTGGGCTTTAACTGCTTTATTGCTGGGTTTAATGCAGGTTTTGTGACCGATTAATCGGCTTGTCCTTCCCCCTATTTTCCCAGATTTATATTTCCCAACAGGATATTGCCTAATGGTGAATCCTAGAAAATCAAATCCTGGCTCCTCTGTTTTGCCATTGTACTCAATGGGTTTGAGCGTGTGACAGATTCGGGTCTTTTCAGGTTTTATTTCTAGTCCCACAGGTTTTAACCATTCGGAAATAGCAGTTTTGCACTGTTCAATGATTTCGAGTGATGGGGATATCACTACAAAATCATCGGCGTATCTTATAACAGTAGCCTGCGCTCTGTTTGCTTTCTTAGGATACATTGTCTCTATGAACCTAACCATTCCCAACAGTGCGATGTTGGCGAGTATTGGACTTATTACCCCTCCTTGGGGTGTCCCTGTTTCTGTATCATCGAAAACGCCGTTATCTAGCACGCCCGCTTTGAGCCATTGTTTTAGGTCTCTCTTTAGGCTGCTTGGACAATGAATTTTGGACAGTAGGTAATCATGGTTCACGGTAAGAGCATTTTGCTATATCTGCATCGAGAACATAGTATTGTCCTTGATTTATGGCACTGTAAATTATACCAATTGCATCTTGGGCTGACCGTCCGGGACGGAACCCATAGCTTGTGCCTTCAAATCTCGATTCCCATTCAGGTTCGAGAGCCGATTTAACCAAGGCTTGCCTTGCTCTGTCTTGGATTGTGGGTATTCCTAGAGGGCGTTTTTCATCCCTGCCGGGTTTTGGAATCCACACCCGTCGCAGTGGTTTTGCTTTGAGGTTTCCCTTAATGCTCTCCACAAGTTCAAACCTTTGTCTTGGAGAGATTGCTCTCATTCCATCAACTCCAGCCGTTTTCTTGCCTTGACCCGCTTGGGGGGCGGGTTTATTAAGCTGACTGTTGGGAAGCATGGCTGACCGTGGAACCCGCCCCTACAGCCGCACTGCTAAGAGTCGGGTTATGGTCGAAAGGGAAGTCACCTTCCCCAACTCCACTTCAAAACCGTACTTGAGACTTTCACCTCATACGGCTCCTAATGTAGATACCCTTTTTGTCACTAGGAACAGGGTTACGAACCCCCGCTTTATGATTCCAACTTTGGGAGCTTGGCATACAACTCGTAGTCTTTAAACTCGCTCTCGTCATATTACTCCTACTTGTCGCAGTCTCTATATCTACACCGTGACTAGTGGGCATATCCTAATCATTACAATTAGGCATTGGCTTTCAGTCACATCCTTTCCCCTCAATGGTATACGCTTACACTTTTCACTACTCCTTGTGAGTAATATTGCTCACTTTTTTGATAAGGAGAACCAATGAGGAGTTTAAACGTTCCGTTTATATGGGCATTCCATCTTTAGACTTGTCCTCTCCACCGGGGTACTTAAAAAGGTCTGTGTAGGTGTTTTATGCAAAACCCTACTTTTCCCCTTGCTCTTTTGAGCGCAGCGTGGCAACCTATTACGCTGCTAAATCATTACGATGGTTCAAGCCAGACATTCGGTTTCCCTAGTCATGGATGGTTGGCAGTGGTCGCATTTGGTAGTAGGTTCTACCTCACGCCTTCCGTTCCCCGCTTCAATCCCAGAATCGTGTATCCTGAAATTGGGGGTGGCTATCGCCTTTACTCTCTACTCCCTGATTTCTCAGTTTGTTTATGACCTTGAGTCCCCTGCCTTGCTCAGATTTCTCCAAGCGTCGGGACATATAAACAGTTATGGGATGGTCAGGATACGAGTCCCTTATATTCCACCAAGGGGTGGAAGTCCCACTAGGAGGCTATTTCGGGCATTGCATCCCTATTTCACTCCTAAACGTCTCGCACGCATAATATGACTTTACCAATAGACGTTGCAACCTTCTTGCCTTCGCGTCCTGTCCCGATTTAGCTGCTTGGAATATCCTCTTTTGGAGCTTGAAAACTTTCCTCTGGACTTTCGCCCAAGGGATATTAGGGGTCGAGATAGACCTCACGGTCTATCCCTCCCACTCAGAACCGTACATGAGACTTTCACCTCATACGGCTCCTAATTTGACTGGTTATGGTCGAAAGAGAAGTCACCTTCCCCAACTCCAATTCCAAACCGTGCTTGCGAGTTTCCCAGCACACGGCTCCTGATGTAGATACCCTATTTGTCAGTAGGAACAGGGCTACGACCCCCCGCTTTGTAACCTCAACTTTAGGAGCTATATACAACGTCGTAGTCTTTAAACTCGCACTCGTCATCAAACTCTTAATTGTCGCGGTCTCTATATCCACACCGTGGCTAGTGGGCATATCCTAACCATTACAGTTAGGCATTAGCTTTCAGCCACATCCTTTCCCCTTAAAGGTATACGCTTACACTTTTCACTACTCCACAGGTACATCCTGCCGAGAGCCTAAAAGGGGTTTAAACGTTCCGTTTATACGGGCATTCCATCTTTAGACTTGTCCTGTCCACCGGGGTAATTTTAAAGGTCTGTGTAGGTATAGCACAAGACAGAACACTTAGGACGTATAATGGAGAGGACGAGATGACTAAGAAGACCAAAAATGCCAGCCCCCTATAGTTACGACCTCAGACAAAAAGTTATTGATGCCATTGAACTAGACGGTATGCCCAAAACAGAAGCCAGTCAAGTTTTCCATGTCAGCAGGAACACCATTAATCTCTGGCTGCAAAGAAAAGCACAGACCGGAGACTTCCTCCCTAAACCTCATCACCGACCTGGCAATAACCACAAAATTACCGACTGGCAGAAATTCAAGGCTTTTGCCCAAGAGCATGGCCACAAAACCTCCGCTCAAATGGCTGAACTTTGGGATGACGACATCTCTCCTCGCACCATATCCAGAGCCTTGAAGAAAATTGGCTTCACCAGAAAAAAAACTTACGGCTACCAAGAACGTTGGAAGCAACAGCGAGAGGAGTTTATGGCTCAGATTGAACAGATGGAGCCGGAAGAAGTGGTCTACCTCGATGAAGCCGGCATGAATAGTCAGGACTCGGATTACCCTTATGGTTACTGCGAGGAAGGAAAACGCTTCCATACACTCAAATCAGGGAAGAGGCAGGGCAGGGTAAGTATGATAGCCGCATGGTGTCATCAACAACTCTTAGCTCCCTTTAGCTTTGAGGGTTGTTGTAATCGGACAGTGTTTGAGTTGTGGTTGGAGTTCATCTTAATTCCAACATTGAAGCCAGGTCAGACTCTAGTATTGGACAATGCAACGTTTCATAAAGGGGGGCGGATTGCTGAACTGGTGGAGGCAGCTCAATGCCGTTTACTCTATCTACCACCTTATTCGCCAGACCTCAAGAAGATAGAGAAATGTTGGTCGTGGCTGAAAGCCCGTATTCGCCACGGTATTGAGCAGTTTGATTCTCTCCATGATGCCATGGATTCCGTTCTCAAAGCTGCGTCCTAACCACCTTGACTAATGCTATACTTCACGCCTTCCGTTCCCCGCTTCAATCCTGGGGTTATGATTCCCAAAATTGGGCAGCAATTCTCATTTTGGCGAAAACCTGTTCAAGTCCCCAGCATCCCTGTATCGTAATGACATCTAAGAAACCCAGGAGGGCCAGAGCCGTTGAAAAAGCCAGGTTGCTTTGAGACTCTAGTCGGTTCTTTCCGCCAGTGCTTGTCATCGCTACCGGACAAGCGCCGGGGTAAAAATCGCCGCTATGGAATGGAGGATGCCGCTTTAAGTGCGTGAGCGTGTGTTTTTTACTCAAACTCCGTCGTTTCTGGCTTATCAACGTCTGATGGAGGGGAGTAAAGGCAAGAGCAATGCCCAAAGTCTGTTTGGAGTTCATCGAATTCCCTGTGATCACCAGATTCGGGACTTATTAGATGCCGTGTCCCCAGAGCACCTGTTTCCAGTGTTTGAGGAGATCCTACAAGTCTTGGAAGCCCAGGGGCAGTTAGAAGACTTCCGTTGCCTAGGGGACAGTCTATTAGTCGCGTTGGATGGCACGGAATACTTCAGTTCCGACAAAATTCACTGTCCCCACTGTTCAACGCGCACCCAGAAGTCAGGAAAAACCCATTACTTCCATAGTGTTGTCACTCCAGTCATCGTCTGTCCGGGACAGAATCATGTGATTCCCTTAGTCCCCGAATTTATCGTGCCCCAAGATGGTCATGATAAGCAAGACTGTGAGAATGCCGCCGCCAAACGCTGGCTATCGAGGCAAGAACAATGCTTGAGGGCTTTGAATGTCAAGGTTTTAGGGGATGACCTCTATTGCCACCAACCGTTGTGTCAGCAGTTTTTAGAGCAGCAACTTAACTTCATCGTCGTCTGTCGCCCCGAGTCTCATACTACCCTCTATGAACACCTAGAGGGCATCGAACTCCCGACCCTCACGACCAAGAAGTGGACTGGTCAAGTCGAGAAAACCTATACCTACCGCTATCTCAACGGAGTCCCCCTCAAAGATAGCGATGAGGCCCTGTTGGTTAACTGGTGCGAACTTACTGTCACCACCGCTGATGGCCAGGTAACCTATCACAACTCCTTTGCCACGAATTATCCTCTCAGCGATGAGAATGTAGCCGAGGTGGTTCGGGCCGGGCTGACTCGTTGGAAAGTTGAGAATGAGAACAACAACACTCTCAAGACCAAGGGCTACCATCTCGAACACAATTTTGGCCATGGCAAGCAGCATCTTTCTTCCTTGCTGGCGACCCTCAACATCCTCTCGCTGCTCTTCCACACCCTGCTGGAGTTGCTCGATAACAAGTACCAGTTGCTACGAGCGCACTTATAGCACAAGACAGAATACTTAGGACGTATAATGGAGAGGACGAGATGACTAAGAAGACCAAAAATGCCAGCCCCCTATAGTTACGACCTCAGACAAAAAGTTATTGATGCCATTGAACTAGACGGTATGCCCAAAACAGAAGCCAGTCAAGTTTTCCATGTCAGCAGGAACACCATTAATCTCTGGCTGCAAAGAAAAGCACAGACCGGAGACTTCCTCCCTAAACCTCATCACCGACCTGGCAATAACCACAAAATTACCGACTGGCAAAAATTCAAGGCTTTTGCCCAAGAGCATGGCGACAAAACAGCAGCTCAAATGGCTGAACTTTGGGATGACGACATCTCTCCTCGCACCATATCCAGAGCCTTGAAGAAAATTGGCTTCACCAGAAAAAAAACTTACGGCTACCAAGAACGTGATGAGCAACAGCGAGAGGAGTTTATGGCTCAGATTGAACAGATGGAGCCGGAAGAAGTGGTCTACCTCGATGAAGCCGGCATGAATAGTCAGGACTCGGATTACCCTTATGGTTACTGCGAGGAAGGAAAACGCTTCCATGCACTCAAATCAGGGAAGAGGCAGGGCAGGGTAAGTATGATAGCCGCATGGTGTCATCAACAACTCTTAGCTCCCTTTAGCTTTGAGGGTTGTTGTCATCGGACAGTGTTTGAGTTGTGGTTGGAGTTCATCTTAATTCCAACATTGAAGCCAGGTCAGACTCTAGTATTGGACAATGCAACGTTTCATAAAGGGGGACGGATTGCTGAACTGGTGGAGGCAGCTCAATGCCGTTTACTCTATCTTCCGCCTTATTCGCCAGACCTCAACAAGATAGAGAAATGTTGGTCGTGGCTGAAAGCCCGTATTCGCCACTGCACGTGAGCAGTTTGATTCTCTCCATGATGCCATGGATTCCGTTCTCAAAGCTACGTCCTAACCACCTTGACTAATGCTATACCTACCCGCCAAACCTTCTTTAATGATTTGCGCGCGCTTACCCAGACTGTACGCTGAGACAGTTGGGACCACCTTCTGACCTTTATGCTTGAGGGTCTCGAGTTAGACATCCCACCCGATAGCAGTTGAATTTCCCAAATGAGAATTGCTGTTCTGACGCACCCTACCAGGCGATCGCACCCGATCGCCTGGTAGGATATTAACTATCTGTAATTGGTAAATTGTAGTGCTACGGGGAAATCTTCCTGCTTGAGATATCTAATTATCTCCTGTAAATCATCTTTAGACTTACTAGAAACCCGCACCGCATCACCTTGGATAGAAGCCTGAGATTTTTTGAAATTATCTTTAATAATCTTGGTAATCTGTTTAGCCACATCCTTGCTAATCCCTTTTTTCAGGGTAATTTCTTGGCGGACTCGGTTTCCACTAGCTGACTCAACCTTTCCATAATCAAAAATTTTGAGGGATAGATTACGTTTAGCAGCCTTAGTTTGCATAATCGTATGGACCGCATCAAGAGTAAACTCGCTGTCGGTATTGACAACAATTACCTCATCACCAAGTTCTAGGGTAGTGTTAGTATCTTTCAAATCGTAGCGACTAATAATTTCTCGTTTGGCTTGGTCTAGTGCATTGACCAATTCTTGACGGTCGAAATCGCTGACAATATCGAAAGAAGATGTTGAAGCCATAAGCCTTCGTTGCTATGTAATGTTCTACTGATTTCTTAGGACAAGGATTCTAACCCCAAACATCCAAATATGCAACAATTTTGATAAAAAGCCGTCCCCAGCTAGGCTAAAGGACGGGTCTTTGTATCCAATTTTTCGGTAACAGCAGTCTGATTTTGGCATTGAACAGCAAATCAGGCCTTATGGGGTGAGATAGCTTATATCTCTGAGAACTTGCCCCAATAGATCTATACCAACTAAGTGCCACTGGCAACCTCTGGCTTCAATCCAAATAGAACAAAGTTACCACCTTCCGCTGATTTTCGGCTTCTTCACAGGTCCTCAGCAAAGTATCACTGTCATGAAAAGCAAAACATATCAACTGCTGACACCGGGAAATAATTTCCTGATTGCAGGAGGAACTAGCTTCGGCCAAAGATAAGGTATCTCCAGAGGGATTTTCGACCAAATGGATGACCTGTTCTAGCTGTGACCGTGACTCGCGAGGCTGACGTTCGAGACTTTGAGGTAGAATGACTGTTAAAAGATTAGGATCAGCCCGCATTGCCCCTCTAATGGCGGCTGAGTTAGTCCCGGTTGCACCGGAGGTAATCAGATGGTTTCCCCCCAAAACTAGGGCATAACTCATCATCTCAATCAAATTCTGATGGGTTAAGGGAATATGGCGGGAACCGAGTAAGGCAATGCGCTTGGAGCCGGTTTGCTGAATGGCTGCAAGTTCTTCTAAAAATTCATCTACTCTGGGCAAATTGATGGACTGACTCAAGGATACTCTTATATATTTACCAAGAATTAGGGGTCGAGATAGACCTCACGGTCTACCCCTCCCATTCAGAACCGGACGTGAGACTTTCACCTCATCCGGCTCTTAGTCTGATTGTTCCATTGTTAAGGATACAGCTTTGGCGTTGTTTTTGTCAAGCGCCGTTTTATTATCGTGACAGTGACGGTGCAATAATTGAAGATTCTTGTATTCATCCTTTCCACCTAAGTTTCGAGGTACAATGTGGTCTACTTCAACTCAATCTGATGGTGCAAAATACTGTCCACACCAGGAACACCTGCCTTTTTGCTTTTTGAGTAGTTTCGCTACCCTTGTTGGCGTATCGATTGCTTGTCCTTTTCTGGTTGCCCAATAAGTCCAATTTCCGTCGTATGGTGTCGCTTCTGGGCGTACTAGGGTATGTCTGGCAATTGGGGTCCAATTATGTTTCCACAATTGGAGTCCCTCTTTAGTTTTAAACAACCAAGTTTCATGCCTTTCTTTTCCGTTGCTAAGTTTAACCGTTTCCTGCTGGAAGTAGTTCCTTCACTTTTCATGATTCGCCTTTCCGCATCTTGATACTGTCCATGCCCTTAGCATCTTCCAGACTATATGGTCTAGTTTGTTGAAGGTCTCTGTTGAGACTACTCCTGAATAGTAGTTTGACCATCCCCTTATAATTGGGTTTAGTCTACTTATCAGAGCTGGTTGGGGTGCCGTTTTATGTTGTTTTATTACACCCTTTATCACTTCAATTTGGGCTTTAACTGCTTTGTTACTGGGTTTAATATGGGTTTTGTGACCGATTAATCTGCTTCCTCTTCCCCCTGTTTTCCCAGATTTATATTTTCCTACCGGATATTGCCTGATATTGAATCCTCGAAAATTAAACCCCGGTTCCTCAATCTTGCCGTTATACTCAATAGGATTGAGTGTGTTACAAATTCGAGTTTTTTCGGGTTTAATTTCTAGTCCTACAGGTTCTAACCATTCAGAAATTGCAGTTTGGCACTGTTCGATGATTTTTAAGTCTTTTGAGATGACCACAAAATCATCGGCATATCTTATAAAGTTCACCTGGGTGGTTGTTCCTTTATTGGGATACATTTCTTTAACTAACCTTTCCATTCCCAACAGTGCGATGTTGGCGAGTATTGGATTTATAGCATTAGTCAAGGTGGTTAGGACGCAGCTTGGAGAACGGAATCCATGGCATCATGGAGAGAATCAAACTGCTCAATACAATGGCGAATGCGGGCTTTCAACCACGACCAACATTTCTCTATCTTGTTGAGGTCTGGCGAATAAGGTGGTAGATAGAGCAAACGGCATTGAGCCGCCTCCACTAGCTCAGGAATCCGTCCCCCTTTATGAAACGTTGCATTGTCTAGCACTAGAGTCTGACCTGGCTTCAGTGTTGTAATTAAGATGAACTCCAACCACAACTCAAACACTGTCCGATTACAACAACCCTCAAAGCTAAAGGGGGCTAAGAGTTGTTGATGACACCATGCGGCTATATAGCTCACCCTGTCCTGCCTCTTCCCTGATTTGAGGGCATGGAAGCGTTTTCCTTCCTCGCAGTAACCATAAGGGTAATCCGAGTCCTGACTATTCATGCCGGCTTCATCGAGGTAGACCACTTCTTGTGGCTCCATATGTTCAATCTGAGCCATAAACTCCTCTCGCTGTTGCTTCCAACGTTCTTGGTAGCCGTAAGTTTTTTTTCTGGTGAAGCCAATTTTCTTCAAGGCTCTGGATATGGTGCGAGGAGAGATGTCGTCATCCCAAAGTTCAGCCATTTGAGCGGAGGTTTTGTGGCCATGCTCTTGGGCAAAAGCCTTGAATTTCTGCCAGTCGGTAATTTTGTGGTTATTGCCAGGTGGGTGATTAGGTTTAGGGAGGAAGTCTCCGGTCTGTGCTTTTCTTTGCAGCCAGAGATTAATGGTGTTCCGGCTGACATGGAAAACTTGACTGGCTTCTGTTTTGGGCATACCGTCTAGTTCAATGGCATCAATAACTTTTTGTCTGAGGTCGTAACTATAGGGGGCTGGCATTTTGGGTCTTCTTAGTCATCTCGTCCTCTCCATTATACGTCCTAACTTTCCTGTCTGGTGCTATATTACCCCTCCCTGGGGTGTCCCTGTTTCTGTATCCTCAAATACACCGTTATCCAATACACCCGCTTTGAGCCATTGTCTCAGGTCTCTTTTCAGGCAGCTTGGACATTGAGTTTTGGACAGTAGGTAATCATGGTTCACGGTAAGAGCATTTTGTTAGGGGTCGAGATAAACTTCACAGCCTACCCCTCCCATTCAAAACCGTGCTCGCGAGTTTCCCAGCACACGGCTCCTGATGTAGATACCCCTTTTGTCACTGGGAACAGGGTTACAACCCCCTGCTTTATGACCTCAACTTTCAAAGCTATATGCTTGCGTTAGTCTTTAAACTCGCTTTCGCCATTAAACTCTTACTTATCGCGGTCTCTATATCCACACCGTGATTAGTGGGCATATCCTAACTATTACAGTTAGGCATTAGCTTTCAATCACATCCTTTCCCCTTAAAGGGTTAGGGGTCGAGAGTGAAGTCACCTTCACCCTCTCCCATTCAGAACCGTGCTTGATAGTTTCCCATCACACGGCTCCTGGTGTGGATACCCTATTTGTCAAAGGAGCAGAATCAAGAGACCTGCTTTCTACTTCGATGTTCAGAGCTATATGCACCACGTAGTCTTTAAACTCGTCCTCGCCATTATACTCTTACTGACCGCAGTATCTATATCCTCACCGTGACCTGTGGGCATATCCCCACCATGACAATTGGGCTTTAGCTTCTGGTCACATCCTTCACCCTCTAAGGTTAGGGGTCGAGAGTGAAGTCACCTTCACCCTCTCCCATTCAGAACCGTGCTTGATAGTTTCCCATCACACGGCTCCTGGTGTGGATACCCTATTTGTCAAAGGAGCAGAATCAAGAGACCTGCTTTCTACTTCGATGTTCAGAGCTATATGCACCACGTAGTCTTTAAACTCGTCCTCGCCATTATACTCTTACTGACCGCAGTATCTATATCCCCACCGTGACCTGTGGGCATATCCCAACCATGACAATTGGGCTTTAGCTTCTGGTCACATCCTTCACCCTCTAAGCATGCGCTTACATTTTTCACTACTGCCTTGTGAATAGCATTACTCACTGGTTTATAGGCAGAGCATTAGAGGGGTTACAACGTTCCGATTATATGGGCATTCCATCGTTAGATTTGTCCTCTCCGCCGGGGTACTTTTAAAGGTCTGTGTAGGTAGTCGCACGAACCCCCTACTTTTCCCCTTGCCCTTTTGAGCGCAGCGTGTCAACCTATTTCGCTGCTAGTGTATTACGATGGTTCAAGTCGGACATTCGGTCTTCCTAATCATAGATGGTTGGCAGTGGTCGCGTCTTGGTAGTAGGTTCTACCTCACGCCTTCCGTTCCCCGCTTCAATCCTGGAGTTATGATTTCCAAAACTGGGGGTGGCTATCGCCGTTACTCTCTACTCCCTGATTTCTCAGTTCGTTTATGACCTTGAGTTCCCTGCCTTGCTTAGTTCCCTAAGCGTCGGGACATATAACCAGTTATGAGGATGGTCAGGAGAGGTCTCCTTATATCCAGATTCGGAGCTGGAATCCTCACCGGGTAGTTATTTCGGGCATTTCAGCCCTATTTCATACCCGAACGTCTCGCACCATACGCTTACACTTTTCACTACTCCACGGGTACATCCCGCCACTTGAGAGCCAATGAGGGGTTTAAACGTTCCATCTATGCGGGCATTCCATCTTTAGATTTGTCCTATCCACCGGGGTACTTTTACTTTTAAAGGTCTGTGTAGGTAGTTATAGCAGCCTCCTACTTTTTTTCCCTCGCCCTTTTGAGCGCAGCGTATCAACCTATTTCGCTACTGACGCATTACAATGGTTCAAGCCGGACATTCGGTTTCCCTAATCATGGATGGTTGGCAGTGGTCGAGTGAGAGGTAGGTTCCTCTATTACGCCTTCCGTTCCCCGCTTCAACCCTAGGAGTGTGAATCCTCAAATTGGGGGTGGCTACCGCCGTTACTATCAACCTTACGTTATACTCAAGGGGTTCACAACTTCCCTCTTTTTTTTTCGCTCAGTCTTGACCTTGAGTCTCTCTGCCTTATCTGGTTGTCGAAGCCAGATGTTGAGACACATAGATAGTTATGGGATGGTCAGGGGTGCGAATCCCTTATATTCCACCAAGGGGTGGAAGTACCACTAGGAGGTTATTTCAGGCATTGCAGCCCTATTTCACTCCTAAACGTCTCGCACGCTATATCAGCGTCCAACACATAGTAATCACTATGATTGATACATAGATAAATTCGTGCTATTGCATCTTGGGCTGAACGTCCAGGACGGAACCCATAGCTTGTGCCTTCAAATCTCGATTCCCATTCAGGTTCGAGAGCCGATTTAACCAAGGCTTGCTTTGCTCTATCTTGGATTGTGGGTATTCCCATTCCCGCTTTTTTCATCCCTGCCGGGTTTTGGAATCCACACCCGTCGTAGTGGTTTTGCTTTGAGGTTTCCCTTAATATTCTTGACAAGTTCAAACCTTTGCCTTGGTGAGATTGCTCTCATTCCATCAACTCCGGCAGTTTTCTTGCCTTGATTATCTTGGGGGGCGGGTTTATTAAGCTGACTGTTGGGAAGCATGGCTGACCGTGGAACCCGCCCCTACAGCCGCACTGCTAAGAGTCGGGCATAATATGATTTCACCAATAGACGTTGCAACCTTCTTACCTTTGCATCCTGTCCCGATTTAGCTGCTTGAAATATACTCTTTTGGAGCTTGAATACTTTCCGCTGAACCTTAGTCCATGGGATTGTCTTCCATGCGTTGTTCGTAGTCTTGATTGGTTTTGGTTTCCCAAGCCCTTTCTTTAAACTCGCTATCGCCATCTGTACACCTACTTGACTTTATTCCTTACAATCAAACCGTGACCCGTTAGCATATCCCTACCATTACAGTTGGGCTTTGGCTTCTGGTCACATCTCACCCCCTAATAGGCTTACGCTTACACTTTCACTACTGATTCTCTCGACCAGATAATCAGAGCCTAAAAGGGGTTAAAACGTTCCGTTTATATGGGCATTCCATCTTTAGATCCTACATTCCGCAGGTTGATAGGTAATTAACCGGATGCGTAGTAATAGCGCTCAACGGGTGGACCGAAGAGGTGAATAATCAATCGCCGTTCATCATTGAGATTGCTAATCTGCCTTTGCCCATCGAGATTAACCCAGTGGATTCCTTGAAACTTCTGCATAATCCAGCGAAAGGTCGGTTTAGCGGTGGGTTGTTGGCGTTGGTCGCGCACCGTTTGCTTCTGAGCATCTAGCGCCTGTCGCAGTTGGCGTTCGGCGAGGGTATACACCATAAGGGTTAGGGCCATGATGAGAGCTAAGGCCTCGACCCGCTGCGGCTTTTTGACAAAGACGCTACTGGCAAAGAAGAGGGGGTCTTTGAGGAAGCGAAAGCCTCTCTCGACGGTCTGTTGCCCTTTATATTCGCTCAAGCAGGTCTGAGCCGGCCAGAGGGATTGCTCCAGTTGATTGGTGGCTAGAATAAAGCGACTACGCTGACGGCTAAAGCGGTCTTCCGCCGTGGCGGTCTGCTGTAACGTGGCCTGGAGCCGATAGCCCTGAACTGGGGTGGGTTCGGCGGATTTGGCGGGACGACCGGGGGGTCGCTTGGCCCGCACCGTCTCCAGGGAGACCTGAGTGAGCTGATGCACCTCGAGTCCATCTTGAAACTGCATCAAGGCCTCGAGGGCATCGGGTTTGCAAGCAAAGACCCGCTGGGTCAGCTTTTTCAATTGGCGGTTGAGGCGGTGTTCGAGCTTCTCTAATTCGGGTTGCCAGAGGTCGGCATTGGCTTTGCGGGTTTGGCTTTCGACGAGGCGCCAGCGCTGGCGCACTCCGGCATAGGTCTGCTCAATCTCCCACATCCGGTAATCCTTGGAGTTGCAGGGGACTTCAGTCAGTCGGGTGACATCGCTGTGCACCAGCTCTTGAGCCGCTTTTAGGGTCAGCGGGACCCGTGATAGCCACCCCGTGGTCTCCATCTGCTGCAGATTGGCTGCTGTGTAAAAGGCGGCATCCATCACAACGATACCGTCGCTAGTCCATTGGTCACCAAACGCCTTGAGCACCTCTGCAAACTGCTGAGTATCCTGTTCATTGCCACTGGCAAACTGCAACCATAGCGGCACGCCACCGTCGGCGGCACAGACTAGAGTCATCAAAAACTGTTTCAAATCTGGACGATGGTCTCGGGAATAGCCTCGACACAGCCGAATTGGGCTGGGTTCTGCTGATGTCTCACCGGGGGGAGCTGACTCAAGTCCTACCTCGGATTTCCCCTTCGAGCACCGCTGATACTTCCCTTCTACTGAGATCGAGGTGGCATCGAGATGACGCTGTTGAATATCAATTCCAAATCGTTCCACAGCCTGGAGCGCCACCTGGAGAAAAAATGATGTCGTCCCTTCTGCGTAGAGTTCATCCAACACTCGACCTAAGCGGTCGTCATTCAAGTGACGAGCCTCTACCCCTTCCCCGAGCAGATGAGACACCGCTTTACTCTCAAAAAACTCGCTGAATAAATACAACGGTGCACTGAGAAAGCCTAGGGCGTTCAAAATCATGGCTTTAACCACTTGTCCGGCACTCACATGCTCCAAGCTATGAGGTTCAATCCGCTTATCCGTCAACTCGACCAGGCCAAGTTCGTCAATCACTCCAGCCACTAAACCCAGATGGTCTAAATTTTTAATCTGCATCGCCAGAGCCTACCGCTCGAAGGAACCCTTTCTAGCCTAGACTAGCACCATATCTTTTATTCCCTGTCAACCTGCGGAATGTAGGTTAAAACGTTCCGTTTATATGGGCATTCCATCTTTAGATTTGTCCTTTCCACAGGGGTACTTTTAAAGGTCTGTGTAGGTAGTAGACCGAGCCCTAAGTACAGGACAAAAGTTGTAGAGCCTGGTGAAACCGCCCTGAAAACAAAGGCAGATTAGAGAAAGTGCGGCGTAGAAAATCGAAGCCAGTGCGGAAAAGACTCTGGGAGCGTCGTCCGTGAGCCTTCAAAGGAATGGGTGAACCTTGGTGAATCCACAAACCCACCTTCATAGCCCAAGTAAAAGCCAGGCTAAGCAAAGCCAATAAACGGCTCAAGCGCTCAGGGTCCTTAAAGTGAGTCGATTCGAGACAGAAGCCCCGAGTCTTCAAGGCTCCGAAGAGGTTTTCAATACCCCAACGCCGAGCATAGTCGGGGAGGGCCGTTTCGGGGCAAGCGTTAGTGATGAGAATCAACAACTCCCCCGAATCAGACAGACGAGAGCCAATGACGTAAACCTGCCGTCCCCAAACCCAACGGCGACCCGAAAGCTGGCGAAATTCTCCGGGTCGCAGAGAATCAAACATTCGTTCGCCGCTACGCCGAGTTCCTCCTAACTTAGGACTAATCAGCTCGCTGTGGCGGATGCGTAGGCGGAAAGGAACCTCGGGGTCGATGAGAAGATACGAGAGCCAATCTCGCCCCACAAATTCCCGGTCAGCGGTCAGACAAGCCACCTCCACGTCAGGAAATAGTGCCTCGAAGCGGTCGAATAAGTCCATGCGTTCGCCACTGTTGCTATTGCCCTTTTTGTCAAGCATCGTCCACAGCAGGGGAAAGGCAATCCCCTCGTGGACGACTGCCAACATCAAGATGTTGAAATGGGTTTGACCGAAAGACCAACAGGTGCGGTCGAGACTAAGAGTCCAAGGTTGGGGAATGTCAATGAGGCTAACGACGAAACGGGCAATCTCTGCCCGGTCAAATTTGAATTGCCGAAAAAAACGTTGTAATCGCTGGTAATTTGAGGAAATTTGCACAGGATTTGCGAATACAGTCGCTATTTCCATCAGATTAACCGTCTTTGTTTGGAATAGCGCCATCAGGAACAGGCAGACAAAGTTTAATCTCGCCCCGTGCCAGGGCAAGTGAGGGCGCAAAGTGTCTCGTAATCGGTTAAGCTCGTTCATGAGAGGGAAGTTTGGTTTGTGGTAATTCCGATGTAACCCTCTCACCCCAACTTGGCGCTACCCCCCCACCCCTCGACTTTCACCTCAGCCCGGAGCGCCCCCTTCAGAATTTTCGTCTAGATTCCCTTTTGGCTAAGACTTTCAGCTTTTTTGTCCTGTACTGAGGACCGAGCCTCCTACTTTTCCCCTTACTCTTTTGAGCGCAGCGTTTCAACCTGTTTCGCTGCCCAATCTTTACGGTGGTTCAAGCCAGACATTCGGTTTCCCTAATCTTGGATGGTTAGCAGTGGTCTCGATTCTGGTGTTGGGTTACACCTCGGAGCCTTCCGTTCCCCGCTTCAGTCCTGGGGTTGTGATTCCCTAAACTGGGGGTGGCTATCGCCGTCACTCTCTACTTCCTGATTTCTCAGTTTGTCTATGACCTTGAGTTCCCTGCCTTGCTCAGATTTCTCCAAGCGTCGGGACATATAAACAGTTATGGGGATGTTCAGAGACGAGCCTCTTATATTCAACCAGGGAGTTGAAATCCCCATCAGGCGGTTATTTCGAGCATTGCAGCTCTATTTCATGCCTGAACGTCTCGCACCAACCTTGAAGATTGTAGCAAATCAGGGGCAGTTTTCGGCACTTTCATAATTTATCGCGCTCCAATGAGGTCTGGGTAGAGGGTACATTTTTAAAGAAAATGGTAGGCGGGAACGGCATTTCCCAGACTGAACTCCCATAGGTCGATGTTTTGTTGCTGTTGGGCGACCCACTCGACTAGGGCGACTTCTTGACTGCGGGGAATGAGTAAATAAATGCGTTCTGCGTCTTCGGTAGCTTTACCCTGAACTATGGGATATTTGCTGGCGATCGCATTTATAAAATCCTGCCACTGTTGTTCCTGTTGCTGTTCAAAATTGAGGCGCTGCTGGTGTAGACGTTTTTTCTGCAAAAAATAGTCCCGTCCCTTAGTTGGCGGCGCGGTGGTATCAGAAGATGGCTTCTCCTGGTTGAATGGTTGGGGGATAGCCTCCAGTAGGTACTCAGCCCGACCTGTTAATTTTTCTAATTGCCGAAAATAGCGATCGCCCTCTGTGGTCAGATGTTCGCACAATCTCGCCTCGGAATCAAAACAAGTCCCAAACCGCACAGGTAAAACGGTAGTTTCCTCAAATATCTGACACACAATCCGATCATGGGTCAAAACCGCCCGCATTAACTCTTCCTCATTGTCAGCCGAGAGATTTTCCGCCTGTAGGTTTGGTTCCACCACGGCGGCTAAAGCCCCAGCCTCCAGTAACACTACTGGTTCATAGATTCCCTGAACGGATTTCCAACTAATTGATTGACTCTTAATAAAGGCATATACATACATTTAGAGACACTCCTACCCATCGACAGCTTTTTTATCAAAAATCAGATTTATCCTAGGATATAGGCTCTAAGAAAGCCCCTAGGAGGCATTTTTTGGTGTATGGTGGTGGGCGGGGTAACTATGATATACCGGGCGTGAACCCGCGCCTACTTAACCCACTCCCAAACTAATACCAATTGTGCGAGTCCCGATCGCAAAATTGATTCAGTTATCATGGGTTCTTCCCAATCAATTTCTACCCCATCGATCCATATCCCCAATTCCGGCGACACATCTCGCAGTTGAGTAATAATTGCGTCGCTACAGATACCTACTTGCTGAAACCTTTGACCACCTAAGCATTGTACGGGACTGGGAGTATCGATCGCCGATGCTAGACCGCCATTATCAACTCCAGTCTGGTCAGGCTGCCAATCAATCACAGCACTTTCATCTAATATAGTACCTATCAACCGGGGAGGTTCACGGGTAGCGATATCAATTTCCCAATGATAGCCTGGGAAATCAGCACTTAAAATCGCCACTAATCTAAGGGTTCCTTTATACCATAGTTTACCCGGTTCGAGAACGCGGACAGTAATGCCACCAATAAGTCTAGCGATCGCCGCCGAACCTCTAACAGTATGCCACATCAGAGATTGGATCAACTGACTGAGGCTAACTTGAGGAATCATCACATAGCCATAAGGAGATGATTGGCGATTATCTTGAGATTCTGAGGCGATCGCTTCCACCAAATCCCAGGCTTTGCGAATCAGAAAACGATTAAATATATCTGGGGATAGTTTAGGTTCTGGGGAGGAAACCCGGCGATTTTTACTATGAGAAACCGATGATTGAGCCGGTTCATCCGCCGCCGCAAAATTCTCATAACTTAAACAGAATTTTTCCAGGGGAACCGCTATTTTCTGAATAATTATTTCTTGAAAAGAACGACTAAAAATCATCATATCAGTGAGTTTCAGTTGACTTACCAATAAAAGGTATGGGGTCATTTCCTCGGAATCGTAACTACCTTCCATGGGATCATAATTAACCTCATTAACCTGATGGTTACTCCACTGCATCGAAGGATAATTAACTAAAAATTGAAATCCGAAATCTAATAATAGTTGACCGGGTTCCCAATTATATCCAGGTTCGAGAACTGCAATTGATTGTGATTTCCATAAATCCAGCGCCTCAAATTCTTGATTAATAATATTTTTAAGCTGCTCAAGCAGAGACTTGGCTGAACGAGGAACAGTACATAACTCACAGTCAAAAGACTGCACGATCGCATTATGATGTAAATTAAATTTAGGACTCTCACCCGTAGCCAGGTCTAAATCATATTGACCCTGGGGAGTTTTCAGGATTAAACTAGCTACCAGTCGCAAAACCCCTGGTTTTCTTGTACCTCGAGGGGAAGTTACCATCACCTCAATTCCAGTTAGCAGCGCCATAATATTTTCAGCACTACAGCCTAAGCGCCACAATAATAGGGTTTGCAAATCACCGAGAGTTACAATTTCCGATGGACTCTTATCCGATAAATTCCCGGACTTAGGGTAACTTTTTTCTGTGGTTTTTTGCCCTTCTAAAAAATGATGCCAAATATCCACCAGTTCCTCGGCAACGTAGGGAATCAGACGTTCTTCGGCGGCCAAAGGTGGCTCACTGGCGACAGAGAGGGAATCAGAGTTAATCTCAGCATTAGTCTGTAGGAGAGCATCAGATGATGAATCATTAACTAGCGATCGCAGACTAAATATCAGTTCTACCAACTTTTCCAGACTGTTAATTAAAGCGCCTGTTCCCACACCTTTACCCAAATCTCTGAGACGGGAAACATCAACTTTCACTAAAGTTAACTGTTGGGCGATCGACATATTTTTAGCCGTGGTACTATCGTCGCCATAGATAATTAGATCAGACATCAATGTCCTCCGATAATTCTTGTAAAGGTAAACCTAGACTATCCACTACCTTGATAGAGTACCCTGTTGAGGGAACTAAGGCTAAACCAGTTTGTTTCCAAGGTGCTAAGGCTGTAGCGACAGGACAGTTATACTCAACTAAACGATGACCTGACCAATTAAAAATTTGCATTTTTCCAGGTTCGATCGTCCAACCATAACCCCAGTCTGCCATAAATAAAGCTGTCGGGGGGGATGCTACAGCCACACGAATGACACTGAGAGGTTTAAGATTGATTTGCAGTAGGGTTAAGGGTTGATGCTGACATAAAGCCAGGATCGTATAAGGATGAGGGGTGGCGAATACTTGGTTAACATTGATGGGTAATTTTATGGTTCCCATGGGCGCACCTCGGCGACTGTACATCTGAAAAATAGTTTTCGGTGATGAGGGTTTAGTGTTTGACCAAGTAGCCAATAAATGCCGCCCATCAATAAAGGTTAATTGAGGTAGTATTTGTGTGGAAACGGAAATCACTTTTAGGAGTTTTACCGATGAGTGACCCTTATCGTCGGTGCTATGGTGGGGGTTAGTTAATCCTTTGGTGAGAGAGTAAAATCGCAGTTGACCAGGTACAGCGATCGTTAAATAGTCCCGTTGCCATTCTGGCAGTAGATGTGCCTGTCGGGAAGAGTTCAAATGAGATTGAACTACATCCTGGGATATACTCAGGGTAGTTTTTTTAATATTTGTGCCAGTGTCTTTAAAGATTTGGGGCAGAAACCCTAGAGATTGGGAGTCTGGCTGAGGACTGGAGTTATGCCACCAATGGAGATAATTATTGGTCAAAATATAACACCCATGAGACATGGGATATAAACTAACTACAGATTCTGATACGGTGAAGGATTGAGACTGTTGTTCTGTGTAGGACCAGGCGATCACATTGCTACCTGTGGCACTGTAGAGATGGGTCGGATTTGATGCTAGAAGGGGTTGGCTGTCAGAGGGGGGAGGGTTGTTGAATTTATGGGGGAGATCATAAAATTCCAGGGAGTCGATCGCATTGCTGTCCGGGTCTAGGGAGTCCGCCGCCTCCCCGGTTCTGGTCATCTGTGATGGCAAATACCAGGGAATTAAGCGATCGCCTATTTCTTGCACAGATGGATCAGCCATAGCCGCCTTTAAACTTTCCGCCATAGCGCCGGCGCTCGGAAAACGGCGGGCTGGCAGTTTTTCCAGGGATTTTTGTAATATATTTTGTAGGCACTCCGGCAAAAAAGTAGGCCGTTCAACTCGATGGTTCATGTGCGCCCACATAAGTTCACTAAATAAACCATGAAAGGGGCGATCGCCTACTAATAATTCATACAATACCACCCCCATAGCATATACATCAGATTGAGCCGAGTACATACCATAAAACCTTTCCGGGGCCATATAAGCCGGAGAACCCCCTGGCGATTGACTGGAAGAACCTATATCATGGTGACTGGGTAGACGACGAGCAATGCCAAAATCAGATAGTTTCGGCTGCCATTTACCAGCAACTATCGTCAGGAGTATATTCTCTGGTTTAAGATCACAGTGAATTATGCCCCGCTGATGAGCATAGTCTAAGCCTTCGAGTATCTCTACTATAATCTGTAGACCTTCGAGGAGTCCTAGAGTTTGATCACCCTCAATTAAACCCCGCAAAGTTCCAGCCTCACAGTAGTCCATCACTAGATAGCGCCCGTTTTGGATATGTTCCAAACCCAGACAGGCAGCAATGTTAGGATGCTGTAAACTAATGATATACCAAAGTTCTTGTAGGAACTGATTGGTTGGCGATCGCTCATGGCTCAATTCCTTGAGTGCCACCAATTTACCTTTTTGGCGATCGCTCGCGCAATAAACCTTCCCGTACTGTCCTTGTCCTACCAATCCCAAAATTCTATATTTAGAACGCTGCATAGCTTTAGCTAGTGTCCCCCCAAATCCAATTAAAATAGAAATGAATTTACAGTAAGCTGCTCCCACTTTTTGAATTTGTTCATATACAACCGAAGCTCACAGGATTACTATGTCATCTAAAATTGAGTCTCAACCCAATTCCCAATCAAATTATCCTGCTCCTACTAGAATCATACAATCTAGGAGCCAATATCAATCTTGCCATATTAATGTCCCTGATCTGGAACGACCTGTTCCTGCTATTTCTGTCGGTCAGGAATATTATAGTTTTTTTCGGGCCGTCCCCAACGCTGACAAAACCTTTGAGATTATAGCCAAATTGAGCAACATGGGGGAAAATACAGTTATTACTAGAGTACCCACAGCCTATGTGATTTGGGTCCTTGAACCCCAAGCGTCCCTATGTCAAAGGTAACCACCAGGGGAAAGACAACAGGGAAGGGGTCATTTAATTAAATCTGACACCCGATACCCTGTCAATTAAACCCTTAGTCCAGTGTCAATACACTAGCGCCCAACGCTATACTTTAACTAAATTACAATCAAGACTGAACCACATCATTATGGCTAAAGTTATTCGCCTCGAACCTATCGCTGAGGAGATGGAGGTTAAAACTAATTCTAACATTTTATCTGCTTTGCTTTCTAAAGAACTTCATGTCTTGAAAGAATGTGGCGGTCGTGGAATGTGCGCCACCTGTCATGTTTATATTAAAGATGGCATGGAGAGTCTGTCGCCAGTTAACCGACGAGAACAAAGAACCCTAGAAGTAATTACTACCGCCCAAAAAACATCCCGCCTCGCTTGTCAAGCCCACGTTCTCGGAGAGGGTATTGTCATTGAACTACCTTCCGGGATGTATATTAATGCTATTGAGGATGTGGAGTCTTTAATCGGAAGACGCGCCGAACAGGAACTCCTGCATCCTATTACCGGGGATGTAGTTGTGGAAACTGGTAAACTGATTACCCGCTCGATTATTAATCAACTCAAAGAAACTCAGTTCCAGGTTGGTGAGTATATGTCTCGTACTACAGATGCTAAATAAGTTTACACTTCACAGGGTTTGAGGATTGCCACCCCTCTCCCCCAACCTGGAAACCAGGGAGAGGGTATATTACTCGCAAAAAAACATCATTTTGTCGATGGTTTGTAAACTTTGCCATTGGGGAGGGTAGCCCCAGCCAGTTGAGCGCCTTTGAGTTCAACCCCCGCCAAAATAGCGGCGCGAAGATTAGCTTCTCGGAGGTCAGCCTTAGTTAAATTAGCTCCGGTAAGGTTCGCATCAGTTAAATCAACGCGATCGAGATAAGCGCCGCCTAGGTCAGCATGAATCAAGCAAGCACTTTGCAAATTAGCGCCACTGAGGTTAGCAGCACTAAGATTAGCTTCCATTAACAATGCACCCACTAAAGTAGCTTCACTCAAATAGGCTCCGGCTAGATTAATCCCAGTTAATAATTTTTGGCTCAGGTCCACCCCCCCCAAATCAGCACCACTGAGGTTAACCTTAGTGAGGTGAGCGCCATTAAGACAGATATCTCGCAAATAGGTTTTGCTGAGATTAGCTCTACTGAGGTTGGCTCTAGTTAGGTTAGCTTGATACAAATCAGCTTCTACCAGGGATGCTGAGTTGAGATAGGCATCTGTCAGGTTAGCACCACGCAAATTAGCACGACCAAGATTAGCTTTAGTTAAATCAGCTTCCGTCAAGTTAGCACCCATGAGATTAGCGCGAGTCATTTTGCACTCACTCAGATTGGCGGCGCTAAGGTTGACATCCTTGAGGTTAGCAGAACTTAGATCAGCTTGAAATAAGTCCGCCTCAGATAAATTAGCTTTAATTAAATAGGCACGAACAAAGTTAGCTGATTGTAAATTGCTTTTGGTTAAATTCGCGGAACTGAGATCAGCTTTGTGCAAATTGGTTTTGATAAAAATAGCCTCAGTTAAATCAGCCCAATTTAGATGAGCCGATTCTAGGTTGACACCACTTAAAGTTGCACCTTGTAGATTGGCTCCATTGAGACTAGACCCGCTGAGGTTAGCCCCAGTTAAGTTATAGCATTAGTCAAGGTAGTTAGGACGCAGCTTGGAGAACGGAATCCATGGCATCATGGAGAGAATCAAACTGCTCAATACAATGGCGAATGCGGGCTTTCAACCACGACCAACATTTCTCTATCTTGTTGAGGTCTGGCGAATAAGGTGGTAGATAGAGCAAACGGCATTGAGCCGCCTCCACTAGCTCAGGAATCCGCCCCCCTTTATGAAACGTTGCATTGTCTAGCACTAGAGTCTGACCTGGCTTCAATGTTGGAATTAAGATGAACTCCAACCACAACTCAAACACTGTCCGATTACAACAAGCCTCAAAGCTAAAGGGGGCTAAGAGTTGTTGATGACACCATGGGGCCATATAGCTCACCCTGCCCTGCCTCTTCCCGGATTTTAGGGCATGGAAGCGTTGTCCTTCCTCACGGTAACCATAAGGGTAATCCGAGTCCTGACTATTCATGCCGGCTTCATCGAGGTAGACCACTTCTTGTGGCTCCATCTGTTCAATCTGAGCCATAAACTCCTCTCGCTGTTGCTCATCACCTTCTTGGTAGCCGTAAGTTTTTTTTCTGGTGAAGCCAATTTTCTTCAAGGCTCTGGATATGGTGCGAGGAGAGATATCGTCATCCCAAAGTTGAGCCATCTGAGCTGCGGTTTGATCGCCATGCTCTTGGGCAAAAGCCTTGAATTTCTGCCAGTCGGTAATTTTGTGGTTATTGCCAGGTCGGTGATTAGGTTTAGGGAGGAAGTCTCCGGTCTGTGCTTTTCTTTGCAGCCAGAGATTAATGGTGTTCCTGCTGACATGGAAAACTTGACTGGCTTCTGTTTTGGGCATACCGTCTAGTTCAATGGCATCAATAACTTTTTGTCTGAGGTCGTAACTATAGGGGGCTGGCATTTTTGGTCTTCTTAGTTATCTCGTCCTCTCCATTATACGTCCTAAGTGTTCTGTCTTGTGCTATAGCTCCACTGAGGTTGACTTTACTTAGATTTGCTAAACTGAGATGAGCGCCGCTGAGATCGGCTTCACTAAAATCAGCCCCAATCAGTTGTGCTCTGTTATTGATCTGTGAGGCTCCTACGCCGATGGTAGAGATACTACTACTTTCGGGATGGTTCCTGGTGGTGAGGATAATGCCACGCAGGCTAATTCCTTTAAAGTTTCTCTCTCCTTCTGCATATCGACTGATAAGTTCTGTGGCATCCATAAGTTAGGGCAAAAATCAATCTGGTTTAACCTCCCCTCTGTTATCCAGACTTTTGTTGGCAGAGTTGCCGGAGAATAGTGTCATGGTCTTGATTTTCATCAACCATTGCTTCTGCACCCTTGAGACGATCGCTCAATCCCACAATAAAGCAGTTATAATCTGCCCCTAGGGATTGACAAGTCGTTTGCACACAATGCAAATCACGGCCAGTTAACTGGCTAAAAAATATGCTCAATAACCCCGCCTCTAGGTAGCAAACCGGCCGTTTCCATTCAGGAGCCCCCAGGCTAAAGGGGGAGTGAGTTGTCTTAATCAACAGAAATCCTTGTTGATTATAAGATCCATCTATTTCTAAAGTTCCCCAACCGTGAGTTTTCCAACATTGTTGTAAGCATTGAGTAAATTGTATCATTTCCATACTGCCCAGGGGCTGATGGTAATATTCGGCGATTTCTTCGCAAAATCTAACGTAAAAGTGTTTCCCCCACCAGCGACCACAGTTAAATAGTACCAGACGGGCGGCTTGACCTGTTTCTTGTTCTAAGCCCTTATAAATCGCTCTGACTAGGGTATCCGGTAGGGCTAAAATGCGATCGCCGCGCCGATTTTCTAATAAACCCAGTTCTAAATCACCCCTAACGTAACTATTGAATGCGAAGTAGTTACCGGGGAGTTGAGTTTGTCTAAGCAGTTCATCAATTTCGATCATCGTAGTTCTCCTTATTCTAAGTAATAAGCCATCGCCCGTCTGTAGAGGCTAATCTGAGTGATTCAGTAATGTTTCTTTCGCTAGATTTAGGTAATCTTCCAGGTAAATCATAGCTTTAGGAGAGAGCATTTCTTCCAGCTTACCTTGTAAAAGTTCATAAATTTTGGTTTCAATCGCTTGACTTTGGCGAGTCTTCACAAAACCTCTCAGCCAGTCCAATACATTATTTTTTAGGTACTCCGTATCATCTAGCAACATAGCCATGGCACAATGACGCATAATCAGAATCCAATGTTGTAGAGATTTTTCTACAATAGGCTGTTGTGCATCAGAAAAAGCCGTCTGTAATTTTTCCGCAATAGGTTCAAAAATCGTCGCTTCGCGATCGCGCAAAAATTCGTAGATCTTGAGTCTTTGAGCCAAAGTTGACGTATGGCGTTTAAATTCCTGAAGTTCTTCAGGTTTCAGATAGCGATTTTCAGCTTGAGTCAACAAGCTATTAACATCTGAGGACATAAGTTTTACCTAGGAATTATGGATGTGGAAGTTGGATTATGTGGTCAGATTTTCCCTGATAATTAACTTATAGTTTTAGAACAAATTTACCAGATCGTCGATGGTGACATCATTTTCTGTTTCTGGCGAATTTTCCGCGAAAGAAACCGATGATTTGCTGGGGAAGACTCCCACTTCTGGTGTGCCTTCCCAGACAAACCGATTAAAAAATTCCGCCACAGAAATGCTCAACGTTTCTAAGTCTTCACCCCCCGTATTATTGGGGCTGCTGGAACTTTGGCTAGTTCCTTGCCAGTTAAGATTATTGAAGAATTCCTGAACAGAAATAGATAGCCAGTCCTTGGGTTGGTCAGTCATTATCTTCGCTTTCCATCTTGTAATTTCCGTTGAATGTCGCGGGCTGTTGCTCCTTCGTTAAGCCAGAATGCTGCTGCATCAATGCGATCGGGGTTGCCCAGTAGAAATTTACAGTAAGTTTCCCCCATCGAGTAGCATTGCAGTTCAATGCAACTGAGGGGTTTTTTAACCAGCGTGCTAAAAAATCCCGAAAATAGCCCAGCGTAGATGTGACAGACAGGTTTTCCCACATCTCCGAGACTACGAGCCACAGCCGAGTCGAATAGGTTAATAAAAATGCAGCCATGTTGGCGATCGCTCATATCTACCTCCCATCGTCCCCAACCTTGGGCCGTAAAGGGCCACCACCAGGTTTCTAACAGGAACATGAGGTTAGACTTGCGGATACTACGGCCAAATTCTTCCTCAAACCATTTTTGGAAAAATTCCGCATCTTCTAGTCCCCACTGATGTCCAATCGTGTACATAATCACTGATGAAGCTGGACCAACTTCTTCTTCCAATCCTTCTACCAGACCAATAATAAAATCTTCGCTGGTGAGGATATTGCGGGAGTTATTCCAATCCGTGATCGAACCCGTGGACGATTCCAGGCTAAAAAAATCTTGAAATCTATAATGGTTATGAGCCTTGGGATTATAGCGTTTCAGCAGAGATTCTGTCTGAATTTCGTTGGTAGCCGGGGAAGTTGAGGTCATTTGTATAATACTCCTTTTTAACAGGGGTGGATCCAAAGTAGACTCAAATAAGTTTCTTAATTTTAGGGGATTTTTAGATCCAGTAGGGTTGAAGGAACCGAATACCCATAGCTGGCCAACAGATATCAATCAGCTGATACCCTATCAGTCCCTAGGCTGACCGGAAGTAGATACCCGCCTATTGTTACTGCCATCTATTCTGGCTGATATTCCTGGCTGCGACCCCTAGAGTCATGCTTTGCACCCCAAAGAGCCCCCATAATAGGTCAATTCATCCCTTGACCCCAAGGAATCCTGTTACAGCCTGTTCAGAAATCATCTGATCACCTCTCAAAGTCCCTCTCCCTCTCTGGGAGCCAGATTTAGAAGGAATCCTGTTACAGCCTGTTCAGAAATCATTTGATCACCTCTCAAAGTCCCTCTCCCTTTCTGGGAGCCAGATTTAGAAGGAATCCTGTTACAGCCTGTTCAGAAATCATCTGATCACCTCTCAAAGTCCCTCTCCCTCTCTGGGAGCCAGATTTAGAAGGAATCCTGTTACAGCCTGTTCAGAAATCATCTGATCACCTCTCAAAGTCCCTCTCCCTCTCTAGGAACCAGATTTAGAAGGAATCCTGTTACAGCCTGTTCAGAAATCATCTGATCACCTCTCAAAGTCCCTCTCCCTCTGTGGTAGCCAGATTTAGAAGGAATCCTGTTACAGCCTGTTCAGAAATCATTTGATCACCTCTCAAAGTCCCTCTCCCTCTCTAGGAACCAGATTTAGAAGGAATCCTGTTACAGCCTGTTCAGAAATCATCTGATCACCTCTCAAAGTCCCTCTCCCTCTCTAGGAACCAGATTTAGAAGGAATCCTGTTACAGCCTGTTCAGAAATCATCTGATCACCTCTCAAAGTCCCTCTCCCTCTGTGGTAGCCAGATTTAGAAGGAATCCTGTTACAGCCTGTTCAGAAATCATCTGATCACCTCTCAAAGTCCCTCTCCCTTTCTGGGAGCCAGATTTAGAAGGAATCCTGTTACAGCCTGTTCAGAAATCATCTGATCACCTCTCAAAGTCCCTCTCCCTTTCTGGGAGCCAGATTTAGAAGGAATCCTGTTACAGCCTGTTCAGAAATCATCTGATCACCTCTCAAAGTCCCTCTCCCTCTGTGGTAGCCAGATTTAGAAGGAATCCTGTTACAGCCTGTTCAGAAATCATCTGATCACCTCTCAAAGTCCCTCTCCCTTTCTGGGAGCCAGATTTAGAAGGAATCCTGTTACAGCCTGTTCAGAAATCATCTGATCACCTCTCAAAGTCCCTCTCCCTTTCTGGGAGCCAGATTTAGAAGGAATCCTGTTACAGCCTGTTCAGAAATCATCTGATCACCTCTCAAAGTCCCTCTCCCTTTCTGGGAGCCAGATTTAGAAGGAATCCTGTTACAGCCTGTTCAGAAATCATCTGATCACCTCTCAAAGTCCCTCTCCCTTTCTGGGAGAGGGATTTAGGGTGAGGGCAATGTATTAAGCGACTGGTGAACAAGCTGTATCCAACCAAGGGGTTGAAATTCCTGCCCGGCAGTTTTTAGGCTAAACCCCACCCAGAATAGATAGTATATACACCCTTTTTACTAATTTAACTGAACGCGCCTGATGATGGCTGCCAAGTACCCCACCCTCAACCTAGTAGCGTGGGGTAACAACCCCCAAGAACTAACGCTTTTGATACCAGCGTGTTTCAACTGTCTGGTTAGGCGTAAATTCCGACACTTCCCGCCCTATTTGAAACTCCGCCGACGGCAAAAGGTTTAGACAAGCATTAACAGTGCCGTCATGGAATGTCTCGCATTCAGGAAAAGTCCATTCTCTCTTTCAGGCAGTTAAATCATCTTTGATATATCCACAATTATAACATATTTTATAATTCGGAAATCATCCACCCCTCCAGCCAATTAACAGCAGTAGCGTTAACAGTTCCCATCTACCCTAATCTGTTGGGCAAATTGGCGATTGTTTACCAGGAATTTGATTGGCAAGTATTCGCCACTAATAGCTTGGTTTTTGCACCTTAGTTATCGACTAATTTTAGGCTGGGAATCTCATCGTTTATTCGCGACTTTTTCCTTGATTTTAGCTACCATAATCCTGCCTTTTCGGCGATTATTACAGCCTGGGAATTTTCGACTTAGCCTCCTTTGTCTAATTCTCAAGCGTCTTAATCAACTGTTTCCGGCTTGGAGGTAATGGCAAAAATTTTTCACCCAAAGTCCGCGCCGATTTTCCCCCCATTTAAAGGACCTACAGCCTGTTCAGAAATCATCTGATCACCTGTCAAAGTCCCTCTTCCTCTCTGGGAGCCAGATTTAGGGTGAGGGTAATGTATTAAGCAACTGGTGAACAAGCTGTAATGGGATTTATAATTCCGTAACCATACCGCCTATTGACCCGATGGTGTTTGAGTGACTGTAACGCTTTGGATTTACCCTTCAATTTCTCCATGAGTGACCATTTGAATCCGGGTCATTTTCCGCAATTCAGCTCGCCGTTTTCAGTGATTGAGAAATCTTGAGGAACCCTAAAAGACTGTTGATGTCAGCCTTAATGGTGGAAATTTACTCATACTTTCCAAACATCTAACCTCAGCCGTTTATACATCTTTTAAAGTTGGCGCGAACGGTGGGAAATTAACTTCTGGGAACCATTCATATTGCCTCCTTGGTTTTGACATCGGTAGTTAAGCGCAAAACATGGTTATAGACCAACCGAGAATCACCAAAACATTGGGCGAAAAATGCTTTTTGTGGTGGATTCGGATAGAGCCGAAAACGGTATGCCTTATTACCCATGTCTGATACCTGTACCTCCTCCAACCCATCATAGCATAGCCTATCTATTTGGATTCAAAAAGTTAAGTTAAGTTTTGTCGTCCGAACTGACGTTAATATATTGGTCTGGCATTAATTCTCGTAACCATAGCGCATTCTCCCCGACATTTTCCATAAGTTTCTGATCTAGTTGATGGAGTCTGGCTAAAGCGATCGATATTCAGACCGGGGAAAATGCGACTTTGAATAGTAACCAGGACAAAAAGAAATCCAGAATAAAGATAGCCAGCAGGGACGTGACTACAGCAGTTGTAGTTGATTGTCCGACTCCTTTAGCGCCTCCCGTCGTCGTCAGACCCCAACTGGTTCCAATCACAGCGATCGCCCACCCAAAGACCACCGACTTAATTTCCGCGCTAATCAAATCCCACAATCCCATTAAATCTCGAATCGAATCGAGGAACAGCACCGATGGTATATTGTAAAAACTGGTAGCTATGAGTAACCCACCTGCTAACCCCGTAATCAGACAAATGATGGTCAGTAGGGGAAGCATGAGAGAACAAGCCAGGACACGGGGAATCACCAGATAGTCCACCGGGTCAGTTTTCATAATATACAGCGCATCAATTTGTTCTGTAACTCGCATAGTTCCCAATTCAGCAGCAAAAGCCGAACAGACCCTTCCCGCAATAATCACAGAAGTGAGAACCGGGGTAAGTTCACGGCTGAGAGACAAAGCCAGAATTCCTCCCACCAAGTGACCTGCGCCCAGGGTAATAAATTCCTGTGCCACTTGAATAGTGAACACCATACCCACGAAACTAGCCGTCAGCAGGGCGATAAATAACGATTCTGGACCAACGATCGCCATTTGTTCTAGGGTATTGCGGCGGTGAATTTTCCCCTGTAGGATGTGCAGCAGAACCTGTCCCCCCAAAAACAGCGAGGCGATAAAGCGTTGAGTCCAAATACCAAGGCTAGAACGGGTTTTAGTAGGATTCAAGGAACTGACCAGGGTTGTTGTAGCAAATTGTATACTTCGTGGCTAGTAGCCGTAGTCCGATGATATCATTATATCAAATTTCCTATCATTTCCGCATCCGCCCGTCCCCCGTTGGTGGTTGCCAAGCTGAATTTTAGATCCAATTTAGTCTAGGATTAAGTGGAAATTGTTATTTTCGAGTTGGGGAAATTAGGATAAATGGCGGATATTGTAGATATAGCAGTGAGTGCCGGGTGTTTCACCACCTTGGTGGCAGCGGTACAGGCAGCGGGATTAGTGGAAACCCTGAAAACTCCCGGTCCTTTTACCGTTTTTGCGCCCCATGATGATGCTTTTGCGAAACTCCCCCCCGGAACTGTTCAGACCTTAGTGCAGAACCCACCCCAGTTAGCGCGGATTTTAACATATCATGTGGCTGCTGGCAAGTTCCTGAAGGCAGACCTAGAAAAACTGGATTATTTAACTTCGGTGGAAGGTGCGCCTATTTCTCTGAATTTTACCGAGGGATTTGAGGTTAAAAATGCCACAGTTATCAACCCCGATATTGAAGCAGACAATGGGGTGATTCATGTGATTGATACAGTCATTTTAATGGGGTGATATTCCCAGTTACCAATACCGGAAAAATCCCCGCCCACCCCCCAGGTTTAAGTAGACAATCAAGGCAGTTGTAGTCAGTGCATTCGTGGCAGGATAACCATGGATTTAAATAGGTTGATTAGTTTGAATAGTCCGCTATTGGGGGGAACCGCTTTGTTGGGGTTGGGTGCTATTGTCACCGGAGGGGTAGCCGGTTCGGCGGCGGGGTTAGCAGTTCCCGTGTTAGCCGGATTTTCTAACTTTTTCGCGGGGATGACCGGGAATAATTAGCGAATCCCCAAGCCTTCAGTCCCATCGCCAACGTGAGCAAGGATGTCGTGAACTTCAGGTCGAGAAAAAACTGTCGGCAAGCGTTTGGGGCGTTGGGGTCGCTCGATTGATTCAATATCTGGTAAGTCGAGGTACAGGAGTTGGCGGTAAAGAAAGAGCAGGGCACTGAGGGCAATGTTTTGAGTGGAAGCGGCAATTTTCTGATCGAGAGCGAGGCGGGATAGGTAGGCGCATACTTCTGGTGCTCCCATATCTTGGGGGTGGCGCTTCTGATCAAACAGGATCAAGTCTCGGAGGTAGTACAGGTACGATTTTTCAGTTTTGCGACTGAGATGCCGAAAGCGGGCTGTCTAGCAAACGAGATCGAGGAGTTTAGGTTGCTGTGGTCTTTTCATGACGCTGGCTGCGGGAAAAGTCTCTCAATTGGGGTTTTATCGGGCAGTTACGGGATAACCCCATACTATCGGATAGACCGCAAGCACTTGACAACACCGCCTCAGAAGAAGTTATAATGTAGGTGCGGTCTAGTACACGGTTAGACAGATTAAAGCCCTGGTAAAGACAGTACAAAAAGGTGATCTATGGGAAAGACTCATTTCAAGGAATATCTAAAACTGACCCACTCAAACAATTCTATAGATTTTTGTTTCAGGAGGGGAAGTGCTCTATAAGTTCTGGCTACTGCTCATCATAGTCTTTTCAGTAGGCGTAGGAGGAACTACGGTCGTCTGCAAGTGGGACGACATTAATTACGCCTTAAAAGGAAAAAAAATTGCAGTTTTAGGTGCAAGAGCAGTTGGTAAAACAACTCTTTTAAAGTATCTAGAGAAGGGGATTTTGATTGAGAGGTATAAACAAACTCTCGACAAAGAAGAAGTAGAAAGAACAAGAATTAAACTGGGGGACTTAGACATTCGTCTAAGAAAAACAGACGACGTTTCAGGAGATCAATCTGCATATGGGGGATGGAAAAAATTGTTTGATGAATCTGATTTAATTCTTTATATTGTCCGAACCGATGATTTGTTGAAGCGTGATCCAGCTACAGAGAAGCGTTGTGAGGATGATTTTAAGCAAATACAAGGGTGGATCAAAGAGTCTAAAAGAAGAAAGCAATTCTTTATCGTTGGAAACCATTGGAGTGATGATCCTGAATTTAAGAGTCTTGGTCCTGATCAAATGGGAAATTATGTTGATCGATTTATGGCATTACCAGTAGTTAAGACGATGACTCAACGTGCTGGTGGGGCGGCTACAGTTAAAGTTGCTCTTGGCAGTTTAGCAACAGAACGTGATGCAGACTTTTTGATTACAAGAATTTTTAAGCAGGTGGAGAAATGAAAAAATTATTTTTCTGGGCGCAAAGCCTTGATAATAAAGCTCCCGACTTAATTTGGGAAGATTCTGAAGAATTATCTGATCAACTGCTTCGGCAACAAGTTATTTCTGAAATCTATGAAGTTCCAGGCAGAAAAACAACGTTACCTTCAGCTACCTCAGAGATTACAGTTCGTTTTAGTGATCCTAAATTTGTTGTAGAAGCTTTACCCACTGAAAAAGACCAGGCCAATCGTTCTGCCCCTATTGTAATTTATGGGGAATTACCGAAAGAACTCTCTAACGAATGGATCGAGAGTAGTTGTACCAAAATTAGTGATATTGTTTCTGATAAACTCAATCGTACTTTGAGTAAAGATGCAGTAACAGCAATACAAGGATGGTTTATTGAAATTTTGGAAGCAAAAAAAAAGAAGGTCGAGGTGCAACAGCAAACTATCAGTCTAGTCACGGTCTTTTTCGCTCCGTTGTTAATAGGCTGGCTGCTCCAAACCAAAGAGATTCAACCAAGTCTTTTACAGATGGCGGGATTAATCGCTTTAAACAATTTATTGGTGATGTCACTTCAGACTTTTTTAATCAACAGACCTCGCAGAAAAAACAGGACAATATAAATCAAGGACAGGACGAACGGAATTATTCCAAGCAAGAGTCTAAACAGATGAATCTCGATACCATTCCACCCAGAAAAAGAAGAGCTATTTTAGTTATTTCCCCTGATGAGTTCACTAGATTAGAGTACACCCCTCAAGGCAATGAGCTTATTCTCAATGAGCAAGTTCACCTTTTGGTTATTACAGATAAAGTAGAAGGTTCATTAGCTAATAAACTAGAAAGTAGTGGGCTGTTAGAATCAGGTAGCTTACTCATTCAAAACCCTTATGATCCTTCAGATTATGCCTCCCTTGATAAAGCATCTTCAACTTTTGCATTAGCAAAATACTTCCATTTTACTACTTTATGCGGTTTACTAGGTGCGCGGGAAGTTACGGTGGAACAAATTGAGGTAAAAACTTCAAAGGGTAAACAATTGTTCAGGGGATCTCTCGATAGCCTGTATGCTAAAGGAAATATTGAAGGAAAAAACAAAACCTTTGAGGAAATGCGTAACAATCTCAGAATTAAAAGTAGCTTTGATGGTGGACCACCAGATTTAGAGGCAGCCGATTTGCATCTTCGTCAATATAATCTGCTAAATGATATAGCAATGAAGTCGCTTATAGATCAAAGAAAGGGAAGTAATCCAATTAAGAGTCGGGAATTAACCTTAAGTCTTAGTGAGGAGTCTAGAAAAACTCTAAAAGTTATCTCTGACCTCAAAATACCAATTTATGGGGATCTACAGCCTCAATTGGAACAAGCGAAGAAGGAAACATATGAGTTTACTTTAACAATTAAGGTTTATTTTTAGCTACTATAAACTAAGGAATTTTAATTCAGCCTAACTCCACTTTTATTCCCACAACCTTAAATGAAGTTGCCGGATGTTGGAAATATCAAGGTTCCCCCAAAACCCTAGAAGATATGGAAACTGCCATTGCCCAAGGTATTCAAGAGCAATGGCATGATTAGCATCGATGTGAATTTTCTAGTGAGCAAAACGGGATGCTCCCGCCGTGGGTGGGTTGCTGACTCCTGATCAAGGCAAAGTTAAAAGGTTTGGAGTGATAACTTTAGCCATCATCGGGTAAGCATTGCCAAAGCGATGACCACTAACTTAGATCGCTACTGTTTCAAAGGCAATGCGTATGGGATTATCAGAATGCGGTAAAAAGTTGAGCTTTTCAAACCCAATCACTTGCCCCTGTTGATCCTTCATTAAAATCACCTCATCCCCCGTTTCTTCGGCTTCCACCTCATCTTGAGGATTACCAAACCAGACAACAAGTGTATTGCCGGTGCGGTCATAGAATACTTTTACTTCTGCCATAATTGCTCTCCTTCCTTAATAGCACTGGTTCGATAGGCTGTGATTAAAAATCCTTCTCCATTTAAGCGTCTAGTCACCGCACAGACCCAACGTTTTGTACCATCATTACGGTAGAATAGGTAAACCTGAGCATCAGTCTTACTAAGACGAACTTCGTCTGGGTCGCTTAATGTATTTTGTACGTTGGTCAAGCGGTTGCTCATGATTGGATGCTTAACGGTGACAATAAACTGCCAATACTCGGCAGTTGTGCGAACGGAGAAGCCAAGAGGGGTGACGATTTCAAAGAGGATTTCAGGATTCGATGAGGAATCATCGTTCATATTCTAGCGGTTTTGTCGTCATAGAATATCTCGCTCAATACTAGGATTCAATTCATGATAGGCTGCTTCTAACGATCAGACCCTGGAACTGTGGTGGAACTTAGCAACAGGTAAACCATTAGCCACCTTTACCGGGGAAGGTGCGATGAAGTCCTGTGCCGTTGCACCGGATGGGGTGACGGTGGTGGCGGGGGATAATGTGGGTCGGGTGCATTTTCTGCGGTTGGAGGGGTTGAGGGGTTAAGATCACTGTGGACTATCTAATTTTGTTAGAATTACCGAAATATCTCAACTGATTCACTCATGGAAATTGCCAAAGTCTCCGAAACAGGACAGATTATCATTCCACCAGAAATGCGGAAACTCTATAGCTTGGAGGTGGGGACAGAAATCATCTTGACCGATACAGGAAACGGGATTTTAATTCAGCCCAAACCGCCTTTTCCTCTTACTACTTTAAATGAAGTAGCGGGGTGTTTGAAGTATAACGGTTCACCCAAAACCTTAGAGGATATGGAAGCGGCTATTCGCCAAGGCATTCAGGAGCAATGGCATGATTGCAGTTGATACCAATATTGTAGTTCGGCTTCTGACTCAAGATGATCCAGTCCAATATCAAAAAAGTCTAGAACTTTTTCAAAACCCGGAAATCTTCATTTCCCACACCGTTATCCTAGAAACCGAATGGGTGCTGAGATTTGCTTATAAGTTTAAACGGAATCAAGTTTGTTCGGCTTTACGGAAACTTGTGGGATTACCAAATGTTTACTTAACTAATCCGATGTTAGTTCATCAAGCCCTACTGTGGCATGAAAATGGTTTGGATTTTGCCGATGCTTTGCATCTAGCCCAAAGTCAAGATTGCCAGCAATTCTACACCTTTGATGAAAAATTCATTAAAAATGCCAGAGAGCTAACCAATTGTGAGGTCAAAAAACCAGGGGATTAAGAAGAGATAATAAAAATGGTGGGACAGGTGTATTTTCTGCGGTTGGAGGGGTGGAGGGGTTGAGAAACGGGGTTGCTTAACCCGATGGGAGTGAGGCGGCAAAGGTTAGGGCAGAAACTGAGTTTATGGGATGTGGGTAGAGGGCAAGAAACCAGGTTGCTGGGACGATTTGAGCAAAGCCTCAAGGACAGTCAACCCTATAATGGAGAAGCACATTTTCTGGAGAGGACTCTATGTTACTCAGCGAACTGTTACCTACCGTTAATCAGTTATCTCATCAAGATAAACTTCGACTGATCCACTTTCTCCTCTTGGCAGTCGCTAAGGAGGAAGGGTGTAGCCTAGAACTAACCAGAGAAGTTGACTCAGCGAATGAGTTGCTCCAGCAGCTTGCATCGACTGACGTGGCAGGATAACCATGGATTTAAATAGGTTGATTCTTTTGAATAGTCGGCTATTGGGGGGAACCGCTTTGTTGGGGTTGGGTGCTATTGTCACCGGAGGATTAAGCGGCCCTGTTTTAGCCCTGGGGACTAATGTTACCTATGGCTTAATTGCTAACAACCTAGGCACATTAATAGACCGATTACGCAGCCAGAGTAGCGATGTTCTGCGGAATGAAGATATCGCCAAAGCCGCAGGACGCACGGTAGCCAAAGCCTTGACGGAAAAAATCAGCCCCAAGTATCCCGATATTCGGAAGTCCTTAGATAAATTTGGGGACAATATCGAGGGTTATTGGGTGGAATGGGCGGAACAAGCCCAAACCCTGAACCTGTTTGAAACCCTCCAAGAACAGCAATTATATCAGATTTTCTGCCAACCACCGGAGCAGTTTACCGAGTATCAGGTTCTACCGGAACCGGAATGGCGGGAGGTGGTCACTTGGTTATTCCAACAGGGATGTGAGAGAGGGGTTTTGGGGGATACCCCGGAGAGTTATCAAGATGTCATCACCGACTTGGCGGCGGAATTAGCCGTTAACTTCAATAAACACTTGCGCCAAGTCCTGAAAGACGATGCCAACAACGGCGGGAAAGCCTTTGTGGGGATGTTATTTGACCTCCACGGGGCGACCTTGGCACAAATTGCCGAAATTCGGGAGGTTTTACCCCAACTCGCCACCCGTCAGGATATGCGCCGGATATTAGCCGCCATTTCCCAATTACAAAACCCGAACCCCCCCGCACCCGCCACCCCTTGGCACGGTTTAGGGGCTGTGGATACCGTTCCCCAACCTCCCCCTCATTTTCTCCCCCGTCCTGAAGATATGGCGGCTTTAAAAGAACGACTGTTGACCCCACTTCTCAGGCTCTCTATCCCCTGGGTACGTTGACGACGTTGTTTTCCTTCCCGATGATTATTTCGGCATATTTCACCTATCGCTATCTCGCCCGCCTCCCGCAGGGATAATCAGGGCTGACCCTATCTACACCCAGTCTTTCATAATATCCGAGTTAGACCGCAAGCGCTTGACAACACCCTGCTGATGTCTTATAATCGTTTTGGGTTCTAATACATATAGCAGTCCTAAATGATTTGTCCCTAACCCTCTCCCGTTCTTAGCCGCCGACGGTTGGGGTCCGCCATCGTCTTCCACAACTGATTTAGGATGGCTATAGTTATGCAAATGCACCTAATACTGGCTAGAATTAATAGCTGTATTAAAAAAGCTGGAGGCTCTTCTTGATCAAGTATGTGGTCAACACTCCAAAAGGCGGTGTTGGAAAGACGACGATATCGACCAATCTAGCGCTCATGCTCGCCGCCAGACAGAAAAGAGTGTGGGCATTGGATCTAGCTCAGGGCAGCATAATGACTAGGATACTGTCAAATAGTCCTGTTTTTCAGGGTGGCTCATGCAAGATTGATACACGTGAAGGTCAGCAGCTTCCGATTAATTTTCCTGGGGCGAAAGCTTTTGATTATATGGTCGTCGATACAGACGACTATTGGGAGTACCTAAAAGATCTGTTAGAACAGGTAAATCGAGGATGGCGGCTGATTGCTCCGGTGCCTCCAGATGATGAGCTTGCACTAGATCGCGTTCCGGGTGATCTGAGCATACTTGCAGCAGCCGCCATGTCACAAGACAAGAATATCCCGTTCAAGATAGTTGCCAATAAGGTCACTACGTCCGATCAGAAACAACGACTTTATGAGGCATTACAGAAAACTGGTATTGCATCGCGCCTATCCGAGTACGTTGTACCGCTTGTAGAGGGGCATCCGGGCTCCTTTTATGAGAACTCTGCTTTTGCAAAAGCACTCGATGGTGTATTGAGCGAATTAGGATAAGTCCTTATGATTACAACTGACAGGATACTTAGCAAGCAGCTTCGCAAAGTAGCGGGTGAATCCATGTTCGCGAAATTAGAAGTGTGTCTGCGCAAAGATCGGCTAAACATGGATCTTTTGGAACGTCTACGGAATCCCCTCGACACAAGAGACCCTCGATATGTAATCCAGCGTTCATTTATGTGTGTTAGCTTTTCGGAGTCTCAGCATGGCAAAGCATTCCTGGAAATGATTCATCCAGACTCAGCTTCTTCCGTGCTTAAAGCAGCGAAAGAGGAGCGGAGCACAAAGGACACTTATTTAGTGAAGATCCCTAGATGGCAAATTATGCTTCTTTCCAAATATGTAGAGGAAAAAATCGTCAAATCTAAAGGAGTTGAGGTACTTGTAAACGAAGTTTTGAGCAGGTGTGCTAAGTCTCTTGAGATAGTGATGAACGATGAGTAAGCTTCTTATAGAAGGTCTGGTTAACAAACTGCTGGATTTAACTCCAGTTGAAAAGGAATCCGTTGGCAATAGAATCACGGAGGCTCTTGGCGGCGATCCGACAAAAAAGGCACCCGGATTACCTAAGAGGCGCGGCAATCAAGACGGAGGCATCGATGGTCGAGTGCCAGTCTACCGCAAAGTTGTAAGGATGGAGGCAATGCTAACAGAATCTGGTCGAGAGGAAATCGTGTCGCGAGAAGAACCCGTAATGACTAAGGTGGAAGCTGGAATCACAATTAAATTGGAGGGTCAAACATTTAGTGCCGAGCGTCTCGGAGGGTTCAAAATCGCTTTGGAAAGAGAGAATCTTCGAGACGGTATTATAATCACTGCTAGAGGTTTGTCTCCTGATGCTGCTGTGTACATCGAAAAGCTACATAAAGACACGGTATTTCGGTTTATAGCGCCTACACTTGGTGACTTTTTATCTCAGTCTGTCCCAGACAGCCCTATTGAGTTTGTGTGTGATCCTAATCAAGCGATTAGGAGCGCACTGCAACTTTACCTGGATAACACCTGATGGCAGCGGACGGAAGCCCCTAGTGCTGAGTTCCAGGTTACTTGCCGCCGCTGCATTCCACCGTTAAACCAGTTCATCTAAAAGACGGCGATCGCCTCAATCGCCGCGATGCTGAGAGACAAAGCCAGAATTCCTCCCACCAAGTGACCTGCGCCCAGGGTAATAAATTCCTGTGCCACTTGAATAGTGAACACCATACCCACGAAACTAGCCGTCAGCAGGGCGATAAATAACGATTCTGGACCAACGATCGCCATTTGTTCTAGGGTATTGCGGCGGTGAATTTTCCCCTGTAGGATGTGCAGCAGAACCTGTCCCCCCAAAAACAGCGAGGCGATAAAGCGTTGAGTCCAAATACCAAGGCTAGAACGGGTTTTAGTAGGATTCAAGGAACTGACTATGGTTGCAGTAGCAAATTGTATACCTGGTGGCTAGTAGCCGTAGTCCGATGATATCATTATATCAAATTTCCTATCATTTCCGCATCCGCCCGTCCCCCGTTGGTGGTTGCCAAGCTGAATTTTAGATCCAATTTAGTCTAGGATTAAGTGGAAATTGTTATTTTCGAGTTGGGTAAATTAGGATAAATGGCGGATATTGTAGATATAGCAGTGAGTGCCGGGTGTTTCACCACCTTGGTGGCAGCGGTACAGGCAGCGGGATTAGTGGAAACCCTGAAAACTCCCGGTCCTTTTACCGTTTTTGCGCCCCATGATGATGCTTTTGCGAAACTCCCCCCCGGAACTGTTCAGACCTTAGTGCAGAACCCACCCCAGTTAGCGCGGATTTTAACATATCATGTGGCTGCTGGCAAGTTCCTGAAGGCAGACCTAGAAAAACTGGATTATTTAACTTCCGTGGAAGGTGCGCCTATTTCTCTGAATTTTACCGAGGGATTTGAGGTGAAAAATGCGACAGTTATCAACCCCGATATTGAAGCAGACAATGGGGTGATTCATGTGATTGATACAGTCATTTTAATGGGGTGATATTCCCAGTTACCAATACCGGAAAAATCCCCGCCCACCCCCCAGGTTTAAGTAGACAATCAAGGCAGTTGTAGTCAGTGCATTCGTGGCAGGATAACCATGGATTTAAATAGGTTGATTCTTTTGAATAGTCGGCTATTGGGGGGAACCGCTTTGTTGGGGTTGGGTGCTATTGTCACCGGAGGATTAAGCGGCCCTGTTTTAGCCCTGGGGACTAATGTTACCTATGGCTTAATTGCTAACAACCTAGGCACATTAATAAACCGATTACGCAGCCAGAGTAGCGATGTGCTGCGGAATGAAGATATCGCCAAAGCCGCAGGACGCACGGTAGCCAAAGCCTTGACCGAAAAAATCAGCCCCAAGTATCCCGATATTCGGAAGTCCTTAGATAAATTTGGGGACAATATCGAGGGTTATTGGGTGGAATGGGCCGAACAAGCCCAAACCCTGAACCTGTTTGAAACCCTCCAAGAACAGCAATTATATCAGATTTTCTGCCAACCACCGGAGCAGTTTACCGAGTATCAGGTTCTACCCGAACCGGAATGGCGGGAGGTCGTCACCTGGTTATTCCAACAGGGATGCGAGAAGGGGGTTTTGGGGGATACCCCGGAGAGTTATCAAGATGTCATCACCGACTTGGCGGGGGAATTAGCCACTAACTTCAATAAACACTTGCGCCAAGTCCTGAAAGACGATGCCAACAACGGCGGGAAAGCCTTTGTGGGGATGTTATTTGACCTGCATGGGGCGACCTTGGCACAAATTGCCGAAATTCGGGAGGTTTTACCCCAACTCGCCACCCGTCAGGATATGCGCCGGATATTAGCCGCCATTTCCCAATTACAAAACCCGAACCCCCCCGCACCCGCCACCCCTTGGCACGGTTTAGGGGCTGTGGATACGGTTCCCCAACCTCCCCCTCATTTTCTCCCCCGTCCTGAAGATATGGCGGCTTTAAAAGAACGACTGTTGACCCCACTTCTCAGGCTCTCTATCCCCTGGGTACGTTGACGACGTTGTTTTCCTTCCCGATGATTATTTCGGCATATTTCACCTATCGCTATCTCGCCCGCCTCCCGCAGGGATAATCAGGGCTGACCCTATCTACACCCAGTCTTTCATAATATCCGAGTTAGACCGCAAGCGCTTGACAACACCCTGCTGATGTCTTATAATCGTTTTGGGTTCTAATACATATAGCAGTCCTAAATGATTTGTCCCTAACCCTCTCCCGTTCTTGGCCGCCGACGGTTGGGGTCTGCCATCGTCTTCCACAACTGATTTAGGATGGCTATAGTTATGCAAATGCACCTAATACTGGCTAGAATTAATAGCTGTATTAAAAAAGCTGGAGGCTCTTCTTGATCAAGTATGTGGTCAACACTCCAAAAGGCGGTGTTGGAAAGACGACGATATCGACCAATCTAGCGCTCATGCTCGCCGCCAGACAGAAAAGAGTGTGGGCATTGGATCTAGCTCAGGGCAGCATAATGACTAGGATACTGTCAAATAGTCCTGTTTTCCAGGGTGGCTCATGCAAGATTGATACACGTGAAGGTCAGCAGCTTCCGATTAATTTTCCTGGGGCGAAAGCTTTTGATTATATGGTCGTCGATACAGACGACTATTGGGAGTACCTAAAAGATCTGTTAGAACAGGTAAATCGAGGATGGCGGCTGATTGCTCCGGTGCCTCCAGATGATGAGCTTGCACTAGATCGCGTTCCGGGTGATCTGAGCATACTTGCAGCAGCCGCCATGTCACAAGACAAGAATATCCCGTTCAAGATAGTTGCCAATAAGGTCACTACGTCCGATCAGAAACAACGACTTTATGAGGCATTACAGAAAACTGGTATTGCATCGCGCCTATCCGAGTACGTTGTACCGCTTGTAGAGGGGCATCCGGGATCCTTTTATGAGAACTCTGCTTTTGCAAAAGCACTCGATGGTGTATTGAGCGAATTAGGATAAGTCCTTATGATTACAACTGACAGGATACTTAGCAAGCAGCTTCGCAAAGTAGCGGGTGAATCCATGTTCGCGAAATTAGAAGTGTGTCTGCGCAAAGATCGGCTAAACATGGATCTTTTGTATCGTCTACGGAATCCCCTCAACACAAGAGACCCTCGATATGTAATCCAGCGTTCATTTATGTGTGTTAGCTTTTCGGAGTCTCAGCATGGCAAAGCATTCCTGGAAATGATTCATCCAGACTCAGCTTCTTCCGTGCTTAAAGCAGCGAAAGAGGAGCGGAGCACAAAGGACACTTATTTAGTGAAGATCCCTAGATGGCAAATTATGCTTCTTTCCAAATATGTAGAGGAAAAAATCGTCAAATCTAAAGGAGTTGAGGTACTTGTAAACGAAGTTTTGAGCAGGTGTGCTAAGTCTCTTGAGATAGTGATGAACGATGAGTAAGCTTCTTATAGAAGGTCTGGTTAACAAACTGCTGGATTTAACTCCAGTTGAAAAGGAATCCGTTGGCAATAGAATCACGGAGGCTCTTGGCGGCGATCCGACAAAAAAGGCACCCGGATTACCTAAGAGGCGCGGCAATCAAGACGGAGGCATCGATGGTCGAGTGCCAGTCTACCGCAAAGTTGTAAGGATGGAGGCAATGCTAACAGAATCTGGTCGAGAGGAAATCGTGTCGCGAGAAGAACCCGTAATGACTAAGGTGGAAGCTGGAATCACAATTAAATTGGAGGGTCAAACATTTAGTGCCGAGCGTCTCGGAGGGTTCAAAATCGCTTTGGAAAGAGAGAATCTTCGAGACGGTATTATAATCACTGCTAGAGGTTTGTCTCCTGATGCTGCTGTGTACATCGAAAAGCTACATAAAGACACGGTATTTCGGTTTATAGCGCCTACACTTGGTGACTTTTTATCTCAGTCTGTCCCAGACAGCCCTATTGAGTTTGTGTGTGATCCTAATCAAGCGATTAGGAGCGCACTGCAACTTTACCTGGATAACACCTGATGGCAGCGGACGGAAGCCCCTAGTGCTGAGTTCCAGGTTACTTGCCGCCGCTGCATTCCACCGTTAAACCAGTTCATCTAAAAGACGGCGATCGCCTCAATCGCCGCGATGCTGAGAGACAAAGCCAGAATTCCTCCCACCAAGTGACCTGCGCCCAGGGTAATAAATTCCTGTGCCACTTGAATAGTGAACACCATACCCACGAAACTAGCCGTCAGCAGCGCGATAAATAACGATTCTGGACCAACGATCGCCATTTGTTCTAGGGTATTGCGGCGGTGAATTTTCCCCTGTAGGATGTGCAGCAGAACCTGTCCCCCCAAAAACAGCGAGGCGATAAAGCGTTGAGTCCAAATACCAAGGCTAGAACGGGTTTTAGTAGGATTCAAGGAACTGACTATGGTTGCAGTAGCAAATTGTATACCTGGTGGCTAGTAGCCGTAGTCCGATGATATCATTATATCAAACTTCCTATCATTTCCGCATCCGCCCGTCCCCCGTTGGTGGTTGCCAAGCTGAATTTTAGCTCCAATTTAGTCTAGGATTAAGTGGAAATTGTTATTTTCGAGTTGGGGAAATTAGGATAAATGGCGGATATTGTAGATATAGCAGTGAGTGCCGGGTGTTTCACCACCTTGGTGGCAGCGGTACAGGCAGCGGGATTAGTGGAAACCCTGAAAACTCCCGGTCCTTTTACCGTTTTTGCGCCCCATGATGATGCTTTTGCGAAACTCCCCCCCGGAACTGTTCAGACCTTAGTGCAGAACCCACCCCAGTTAGCGCGGATTTTAACATATCATGTGGCTGCTGGCAAGTTCCTGAAGGCAGACCTAGAAAAACTGGATTATTTAACTTCCGTGGAAGGTGCGCCTATTTCTCTGAATTTTACCGAGGGATTTGAGGTGAAAAATGCCACAGTTATCAACCCCGATATTGAAGCAGACAATGGGGTGATTCATGTGATTGATACAGTCATTTTAATGGGGTGATATTCCCAGTTACCAATACCGGAAAAATCCCCGCCCACCCGCCAGGTTTAAGTAGACAATCAAGGCAGTTGTAGTCAGTGCATTCGTGGCAGGATAACCATGGATTTAAATAGGTTTATTAGTTTGAATAGTCCGCTATTGGGGGGAACCGCTTTGTTGGGGTTGGGTGCTATTGTCACCGGAGGATTAAGCGGCCCTGTTTTAGCCCTGGGGACTAATGTTACCTATGGCTTAATTGCTAACAACCTAGGCACATTAATAGACCGATTACGCAGCCAGAGTAGCGATGTTCTGCGGAATGAAGATATCGCCAAAGCCGCAGGACGCACGGTAGCCAAAGCCTTGACCGAAAAAATCAGCCCCAACTATTCCGACAAGGAATCCTTAGACGATTTCGCTAATCAAATCGAGGAATATTGGCTGCAATGGGCCGAACAAGCCAAAACCCTCAACCTGTTTGAAACCCTCCAAGAACAGCAATTATATCAGATTTTCTGCCAACCACCCGAGCAGTTTACCGAGTATCAGGTTCTACCCGAACCGGAATGGCGGGAGGTCGTCACCTGGTTATTCCAACAGGGATGCGAGAAGGGGGTTTTGGGGGATACCCCGGAGAGTTATCAAGATGTCATCACCGACTTGGCGGGGGAATTAGCCACTAACTTCAATAAACACTTGCGCCAAGTCCTGAAAGACGATGCCAACAACGGCGGGAAAGCCTTTGTGGGGATGTTATTTGACCTGCATGGGGCAACCTTGGCACAAATTGCCGAAATTCGGGACTATTTACCCCAACTCGCCACCCGTCAGGATATGCGCCGGATATTAGCCGCCATTTCCCAATTACAAAACCCGAACCCCCCCGCACCCGCCACCCCTTGGCACGGTTTAGGGGCTGTGGATACGGTTCCCCAACCTCCCCCTCATTTTCTCCCCCGTCCTGAAGATATGGCGGCTTTAAAAGAACGACTTTTGACCCCCAACCATCAAACCCTAGTGATGACGGGACAGGTGCAGAAAGTCGGGTTACAGGGGATGGGAGGACTAGGGAAAACGGTGTTAGCGGCAGCCTTAGGGCGGGATAACGAGGTGCGGCGACAGTTTCCCGATGGGATTATCTGGCTGACGGTGGGGACTAACCCGGACTGTCTCGCCCTGTATCAACGCCTTGCCAACACCTTGGGGGAAACCAACGCCTATCTGGAAGGAGAACCCCAGTGGAATGCCTATCTCTCCAATTTGTTGCGGGAGAAACGCTGTTTATTGGTTCTCGATGATGTGTGGTCACAACGGGAAGCGGAGCGATTTGTGGAGGTGTTGGGGCCGGACTGTCGCCTGTTGCTGACGACGCGGGATGCCCGGTTAATTGCGGGGTTGGGGGCTAATGGCTATGAGTTGGGGATGCTGGATGAGACCCAAGCGCGACAATTATTAGCCAATTGGGCGAGAGTTCATGTCGAAATGTTACCCCCAGAAGCGGAGGCGGTGCGGAAACATTGCGGGAATTTGCCCTTAGCCTTGACGTTGGCTGGGGCGCAAATTGGCATGGGCAACAATTGGGCGGATTTGCTGACGGCGTTGGATGCGGCGGATTTGCACTATCTCGACCCTTCCGAGGGCAGTATCTATAAAGTCCTCAAAACCAGTGTGGAGCAGTTAGCGGCATCCTTGCGACAGGCGTATTTAGACTTAGGGATTGTGGCAGCGGATGTGCAAGTGTCGGAGGCGGCGTTAGTCAAGTTGTGGGGACGGCGGGGGGATATGCCGGACTATCGGTTGCGGCAGTGGTTGACGGAGTTGGCGCAACGGGGGTTAGTGTTTGTGTCGGGGGAGTCGCCCTCGCGGTGGATGTCCTTGCATGACGTGCCGCAGAAGTATTTACGGGAACAGGTGCAGAATCCGGCGACGTTGCATCGAGACTGGTTGCGGAGTTATGGCGGCGGCCAGTTTCCCTGGACGGGGGCGGAGGTGGCGGCAGAGGTTTATCTGTATCGGCAGGGGCTTTATCATTTCCGAGAAGCGGGGGAAATAGCAGCGTTTCGGCGGTTGTTATGGGATTTTGATTGGTTACAAGGGAAGTTAGAGGCAACGGATAGTCGGGCGTTGTTGGCAGATTTTGAGGCGGTGACGGTTGGGGAGAGTCGGGACAGTGGGCTGAAGCGGCTGGAAGGGGCGTTGCGGTTATCGGCTCATGTGTTGGAGAAGGATAGCAGTCAGTTGGCGGGGCAGTTATTGGGGCGGTTGTTGTGATTTTCTCACTGATGTTAAGATAATCATGCAAACAACAGAATTAAGGTGATTTTAAATGACTCAAGTAATTTCAGAAGATGCTATAAAAAGGCGAGAACAGTGGATTCAAAAAATCAAAAATCTGAGCGGAAGATTTGGGGTCAATGTGGAAAGCGTAGAAAACGAATTGAAAAGAGAAATAAAACAATTTGGCTCAGATGTATTGATTGATCATTTGCGACTTTGTGGCAATATTCCCGAAGAATATAAGCATGACTCCAGTGAAGAGAAATTATACTCAAAGTACACGGACAGCCTTTTATCTTTTACATATAACGAAATGGGGCTGACCAGTATTGTTTTAACGGAAAAGTCCAATTCAGCAGACGTTGAAGCAGTTGCGAAAAACTATAGCTTCGTTGCGGACGCTAAAGTCTTTAGACTCAGTAGAACAGCTAAAAATCAAAAGGACTTCAAAATTCAAGCACTGGATAATTGGAAAAGAGGTAAACCCTATGCAATGGTAGTTGCCCCAATTTATCAATTGCCAACTCGAAAAAGTCAAATTTATGAGCAAGCATCAAGTAGAAATGTTTGTATTGTAACTTATTCACATTTGTCCCTATTTGTTAACTATGCAAGAAGAGAAGGTAAATCTAAAGCCGAGGAGTTACTCAACCAAATTTTTACTACAATTCCTGCATTAAATCCTTCTACAAGTGCGGTTGATTATTGGTTGGCTGTAAACAAGACAATTTTGAGTTTTTCAAGTATCATTGATGAGCTTTGGAAATTGGAGAAAGAAGCAGCTACTGAATCGACAAGGATTGCCAAAAATGAAGGAATCAGATTTTTGGCTTCTGAGCGGGAAAAAATCATGAGAATGAACCGTGAAGAAGCTGTGATGGAACTGATTAAAGTTAGCAAAATAGATAGTAAAATTAACAAAATTCAGTCTATTGGTGATAGTAATTTATTTGCAATCAAATAAGGTGAATTAATCATGGTTGATGTTAATCAGATTATTAAAGGAAATTGTATCGAAGTGATGAAGTCCTTTGATGAAAATTCAATTGACTTAACTATCACCTCCCCTCCTTACGATAATTTAAGAAAATACAAAGGATATACTTTTCCTTTTGAAGAAATAGCACGGCAATTGTATCGTGTGACCAAGCCAGGTGGTATTGTTGTTTGGATAGTTGGCGATGCCACTATCAAAGGAAGTGAAACTGGTACAAGTTTTAAGCAAGCTCTTTATTTTAAAGAAGAAATTGGCTTTAATCTTCATGACACAATGATTTTTCAAAAATCTAATCCCATACCACAGATTTATAGGAAAAGATATAATAACATTTTTGAGTATATGTTTGTTTTCAGCAAGGGAAATGTCAAAACCCATAATCCCATAAAAATTGATTGCTTACACGCAGGACTTGAACTCCATGGAACTACTTATAAAAATTATTCTAGAGGCAAGCAAAAGCGGGGGAAAATGGCCCACCCGGTCAAAAATCAAAAGATAAAAGGTAATATTTGGGAATATGTTGTTGGCAAAAAATCAGAAGATCAAGAAGCAAAAGATCATCCGGCTCCCTTCCCTTGTGCCCTGGCTTGTGACCATATTAAATCCTGGACAAATCCAGGAGAAATAGTGCTTGATCCAATGTGTGGAAGCGGGACTACTTGTAGATCTGCATTTCAACTTGGAAGGCAATATATCGGGATTGAAATTAGTCATGAATATTGTGAATTGGCAAGAAAACGGATTCAAAAAATTGAAGCGCAGCCCAGATTACCCATATTGGATTTAGAATAATAAAGCACATGAAAATATATTGAATTGTTCGGTTTTTTCGTTATCCAAGAATACCACCCTGAAACTGTGGGATTTGGAGAGGGGGAGGGAACTGGCTACCCTCAGAGGGCATAGTTGGTCGGTAAATGCAGTAGCGATCGCCCCCGACGGGAAACGAGCGGTCTCGGCATCCATGGATAAAACCCTGAAACTGTGGGATTTGGAGAGGGGGAGGGAACTGGCTACCCTCAGAGGGCATAGTTGGTCGGTAAATGCAGTAGCGATCGCCCCCGACGGGTTCCGAGCGGTCTCGGCATCCATGGATAAAACCCTGAAACTGTGGGATTTGGAGAGGGCGACGGAACTGGCCACCCTCAGAGGGCATAGTAGCGTGGTAAATGCAGTAGCGATCGCCCCCGACGGGAAACGAGCCGTCTCTGCATCGGATGATAAAACCCTGAAACTGTGGGATTTGGCGACAGGGGATGTGTTAGCCACCTTTACCGGGGATGCTGATATGCTTTCCTGTGCCGTTGCACCGGATGGGGTGACGGTGGTGGCGGGGGATAGTGGGGGTCGGATGTATTTTCTGCGGTTGGAGGGGTTGAGCGGTTAATATCACTGTGGACTATCTAATTTTGTTAGAATTACCGAAATATATCAACTGATTCACTCATGGAAATTGCCAAAGTCTCCGAAACCGGACAGATTATCATTCCACCAGAAATGCGGAAAATCTATAGCTTGGACGTGGGGACAGAAATCATCTTGACGGATACAGGCAAAGGGATTTTAATTCAGCCCAAACCGCCTTTTTCTCCTACTACTTTAAATGAAGTAGCGGGATGTTTGAAGTATAACGGTTCACCCAAAACCTTAGAGGATATGGAATCTGCTATTAGCCAAGGCATTCAGGAGCAATGGCATGATTGCAGTTGATACCAATATTGTAGTTCGGCTTCTAGCCTTGTAAAATGCTATTCAAAACATCAAACTATGCTAGACATAACCCTAAACTGGAAACCAGACCCCCAAACCTTGACCCAACTGGTACAGGTCGCCATCCAAGAACAGAAAAGTTTAGAAACTCTCCTCGATGAGGCGATCGCTCAGTATCTACAAGCAAATTTAACCCCTAACCCCCTTTCCCCATCCCCCACTCCCCCCGACCCCTTTCTCACAGGTCTCTATGACGGTAGTGCCGAACTTTCTACCGAAGCAGAAGCCATCCTCACCGCAGAAATTCAATCCGCTTCGGGTTTATCATGGAAAAAATAGGGGCGATCGCTGATACTGGATTTGTAGTTGCCTTGCTCAATCGCAAAGATCGCCAGCACGTTGCTGTTGCCACAATTTATCAACAGCACCCAACCATTGCCCTTCCCCAACCTGCACTAACCGAAATTGCTTATTTATTGGGGCGAGATGCGGGAATTCCTACCGTAGTTCAATTTTTGCGTTCCCTCGACAACAGCCGATTTAAAGTCATTTCAGGGAAAGAGAGTCAACCCTATAATGGAGAAGCACATTTCCCGGAGCCCACTCTATGTTACTCAGCGAACTGTTACCTACCGTTAATCAGTTATCTCATCAAGATAAACTTCGACTGATCCACTTTCTCCTCTTGGCAGTCGCTAAGGAGGAAGGGTGTAGCCTAGAACTAACCGGAGAAGTTGACTCAGCGAATGAGTTGCTCCAGCAGCTTGCATCGACTGAGGCAGTGGTATGGTCGCCGCAAACAGATAGCGCATCTGTTCAGGCTTTGTCGGATCTTCTGGTGGCTGCAAAGGAAGGTAGCATCTAATGCTTGATGGACAACGATATTCATTCACTGAACGCATTGATAGTTTTGGGCGATCTGCCATCATGCCCTATTTACCCTTGACGCTCACGTTAGGCGATCGCTCTGTGGACGTGACTGCGTTGCTAGATACAGGCGCAAGTGTCAATGTTTTGCCCTACGAAATCGGTTTACAACTAGGAGCAATCTGGGAAAATCAGACGGTTTCAATCCCCTTAAGCGGTAATTTGGGTCGGAGCGATTCACGAGGTTTGGTTGTATCTGGTGCGATCGCTCAGTTTCCTCCCGTGCTACTTGCATTTGCTTGGACTGAATCGAGAGATATACCCGTTATTCTTGGACAAATGAACTTCTTTGCCGAGTTCAACGTATGTTTTTATCGACACGAGTCGGCTTTTGAAGTTTGCCCGAAGGATAGATGAAATCAATCAACTTATTCGTGAGGGATTTGTGGTAGTTGCCGACTTAACCTATTCCGAAAAACAACAAGCAAAATTTGTGGCAAAATAGATTGCTTGATAGGCAAAAACTCAAAATATGCCAGCAACAAAGTACCTGTTACAGCAATCAATTAATTGAGACCCTTGCAGAAACTTACGGAAGGTAAACTATGACTCAACAAGTTCCCGAACCCAATGCCGAGTTACTATCCGCCGATGATGTTCATCAAGATGTGATGACCCTAACAACGGCATTAGAACAGCGCCATGCTGAACGCCAAGCCTATCAGATTTTATCCCGACCCGATATCCGTAATTTACGCTCATCGCATCCTATCCAAGGGAATTTGTAGTACAGAAGAGGAAGCCAGAGAACGCGCCCTGAGCATTTTAATCGCTGAAGGTTGAGAAAGCGAGTTTCAAATAGCCATTAGAGACAAACCATTAAAATTAAAGCAATCATTTGGCACGAAAAAGATGTTTGGTGCGGTTCAGTCCCCGCCCTTCCCGGTTGCCACACCTGGGCATCCAGTGAGGAAGAATTGTTAGTTATGCTCGCAGATGCTGTTCAGGGTGGGCTCGAAGTTGCCAGCAAAGAACCAGAAATCACCCCAGAAAAAACTGATTGAATTGTCTTTATGAAGTCCATTAGGGTTAGGGATAATTGAGAGATTTGAGGGTTGATGGTAGCTCCTCAATTCTAGCCAATCTGCATCAACGGCGATCGCACCGGGTGAAATGGCGATCGCACCACGGGAAGCCATGGGAGGACATAGTAACCGGGTAGAAGCAGTAGCGATCGCCCCCGACGGGAAACGAGCGGTCTCGGCATCGTCGGATAAAACCCTGAAACTGTGGGATTTGGAGACCGGGACGGAACTGGCCACCCTTACTGGGCATAGTTGGTCGGTAAATGCAGTAGCGATCGCCCCCGACGGGTTCCGAGCGGTCTCGGCATCCATGGATAAAACCCTGAAACTATGGTATTTGGCGACGGGGACGGAACTGGCTACCCTCACCGGGCATAGTCGCGGGGTAAATGCAGTAGCGATCGCCCCCGACGGGAAACGAGCGGTCTCGGCATCCATGGATAAAACCCTGAAACTGTGGGATTTGGAGAGGGCGACGGAACTGGCCACCCTCAGAGGGCATAGTTGGTCGGTAAATGCAGTAGCGATCGCCCCCGACGGGAAACGAGCCGTCTCTGCATCGGATGATAAAACCCTGAAACTGTGGGATTTGGAGACGGGGGAAGTGTTAGCCACCTTCACCGGGGAAGGTGCGATGGAGTCCTGTGCCATTGCACCGGATGGGGTGACGGTGGTGGCGGGGGATGGGTCGGGGCGGGTGTATTTTCTGCGGTTGGAGGGGTTGAGCGGTTAATATCACTGTGGACTCTCTAATTTTGTGAAAATTACCGAAATATCTCAACTGATTCACTCAGGGAAATTGCCAAAGTCTCCGAAACAGGACAGATTATCATTCCACCAGAAATGCCGAAAATCTCTAGCTTGGAGGTGGGGACAGAAATCATCTTGACTGATACAGGCAAGGGGATTTTAATTCAGCCCAAACCGCCTTTTCCTCCTACTACTTTAAATGAAGTAGCCCGCTGTTGGAAGTATAACGGTTCACCCAAAACCTGAGAGGATATGGAAGCGGCTATTAGCCAAGGCATTCAGGAGCCATGGCATGATTGCAGTTGATACCAATATTGTAGTAAGATATTGGGTGGGGTGGGTTAGGCGCGAGACTATTTTCAGCCAAAATAGTGATCTCAAATCGCGCCGTAACCCACCGGCACCCTCTGTTTTCCCCTAAAATAGCGGTGGGTGCGTCCGCTCTAGTTTTGCTCTAACATCTCGTCAAAAACCCGCACCCACCCTACGAAGAGTGATTTTTAGCTCAACCGTAAGATATTGGGTAGGGTGGGTTAGGCGCGAGATAATTTTCAGCTAAAACAGTGAATCTCAAATCGCGCCGTAACCCACCACCCTCTGTTTTCCTTGACAATAGCGGTGGGTGCGTCCGCTCTAGTTTTGCTCTAACATCTCGTCAAAAACCCGCACCCACCCTACGAAGAGTGATTTTTAGCTAATGTAATGACAATTACATTTTACCCCATTTTGTCTCAAGAGCCATTATTTTCAGTTTAATCTGATTGATAATGATAACGTGCTTGTAAAAAATAAACCTTATTTCCTGTTACTTTGTAAACTAAACGATGCTCTAAATCAATGCGTCTTGACCAAGTATCTGCGGCAATATATTTTAGCGGTTCAGGTTTTCCTAACCCGGTAAACGGTTCACCATCAAGGATATCTGCGACTAAATCTAGGATTTTATCTCCTTTTTTGGGTTCAGTGCGATACCACCAAGCTAAATCTGCTTTAAAATCAGGACTAAATACAGGAAAATAACCTGAAATATGATCGTTAGGGGTTTCATTGGCTTGTTTTTTCTTTTTAGGACTCAATTCCTAACTCCTCTTTTAATTCATCTACCGTTTGAGGAGTTGCGGTGCTATTTTCTGACCATTCTAAAGCACGAAATAAACGTTTTGCATTTTCGGGCGATCGCAGTAAATAGACACATTCTAATAAACTCTCTAGCTCATCTTCGGCAATTAACGCCACATTTTTCTCATTGGGGCGCTTAATGACCACAATCTGACGCTGATCACACACTTCATCCAAAATAGTGGCTAAATTCATTCTCGCTTGAGAATAAGTGGTTTCTTTGCTTAACATCATTTTTGCTAGATAACTTCTACAACATTATTGTACAATACTAAGGGGTTCTTGATCCACTAATTCTGGTAAACTTCGATACTGATTCAGCCCGGCCATAAAATCACAACTGTCCCATCTAACCCCCTGTCAAAATCACTCCTTTTTCAATTTATGATGACCCTTACAGAACTACTCCCAGCCATTAAACAACTTTCACCCCTTGACAAAATTAAACTGATTCGTTTGTTGGCTGAAGAAATGGAATCACGAGAAAAAATTGCCCCTTTAGAACCCGGTAAAGCCTATAATTTACCAACTCCTTACAATAGTTTTGGTGCGGGGGCGATTCTGATGCAGGTCATAGAATCCAGTGATGAGGCTTAATGACAATGCGATTTTTTTACTCTACCACTGATTCATCTCAAAATGAATTTGATAGCCTGCCGCAAATCCCCATGATTATTCGGCGAGAGGGTCATACGGTTGAAGCCATTGGATTAGTTGATAGTGGTGCAACGGTAAACGTTATGCAATTAGATATGGGACAACAATTAGGGGCTGTCTGGGAAGACAACAAGGCAATCATTCAACTGACTGGTAATTTAGGAAAGCAACCCGCGATACCTTTGTTGGCAATGGTTTAAATTGGCGATATTCCACCGATTCAGTTGGTGTTTGCTTGGACAAAAAACCTCGATACATCTCTGATTTTAGGACAAACAAACTTTTTTATGGAATTTGAGGTGTGTTTTTACCGTTCCCGGATGGAATTTGAGGTTAAACCTAAGTTTCTATAAACGGTAGGGCGTGCATAATTCCTATCTGAAACCGGAAGGTAAACTATGACTAAACAAGTTCCCGAACCCAATGCCGAGTTACTATCCGCCGATGATGTTCATCAAGATGTGATGACCCTAACAACGGCATTAGAACAGCGCCATGCTGAACGCCAAGCCTATCAGATTTTATCCCGACCCGATATCCGTAATTTACGCTCATCGCATCCTAGCCGGGGGAATTTGTAGTACAGAAGAGGAAGCCAGAGAACGCGCCCTGAGCATTTTAATCGCTGAAGGTTGAGAAAGCGAGTTTCAAATAGCCATTAGAGACAAACCATGAAAATTAAAGCAATCATTTGGCACGAAAAAGATGTTTGGTGCGGTTCAGTCCCCGCCCTTCCCGGTTGCCACACCTGGGCATCCAGTGAGGAAGAATTGTTAGTTATGCTCGCAGATGCCGTTCAAGGTGGGCTCGAAGTTGCCAGCGAAGAACCAGAAATCACCCCAGAAAAAAAACTGATTGAATTGTCTTTATGAAGTCCATTAGGGTTAGGGATAATTGAGAGATTTGAGGGTTGATGGTAGCTCCTCAATTCTAGCAAATCTGCATCAAGGGCGATCGCACCGGGTGAAATGGCGATCGCACTACGGGAAGCGATGGGAGGACAGAATAACGGGGTAGAAGCAGTAGCGATCGCCCTGGACGGTAAATTTGCTATTTCCAGTTCATGGGATAACACTTTAAAAGTATGGAACTTAGAGACAGGTACAGAAGTAGCTATGTTTCTTGGAGAAGCGGAGATGAGTTCCTGCGCCATTGCACCGGATGGGGTGACGGTGGTGGCGGGGGATGAAGGGGGGCGCGTGTATTTTCTGCGGTTGGAGGGGTTGAGGGGTTGAGAAATGGGGTTGCTTAACCCGATTGGGGTGAGGCGGCAAAGGTTAGGGCAGCCACCGGGTTTCTTTCCCTGCATCCGAATCACCAACCCGACCGCTATAATGGCAAAAAGAAACCTCTGGAAAACAGGATGCCAATCACCTTAAACAAAGGACAAGAAAAATTATCACCCAGTAGGGGCGAAAAATTTTTCGCCCCCAAACCCATCAATTCCATAACCTGATTTCTCAATTAATCTGTATTGAAGTGAGCCACCATGAGTTTATCCCTTACGCCAGAAACTGAACAACGCATTGCCCATACCCTCAATCAGGGACAATACCGTTCCGCTGATGAAGTGATATTAGCCGCCTTAGAACTCCTAGAGAAACGAGAACAATATTTAGCCGAACTCCGCCAGCAAATCGAAATCGGGTCAAGCCAAATTCAACAAGGAAAAGTTACCGATGGAGAACTGGTGTTTAGTCGTCTGCTCAACGGTTTACAGCAACAGATAGAGGATTCCTAATGGGGACTTATTCATTCTCTGATGCTGCTCTAGCTGACTTGGAGACCATTTCTGTATCCCTATCGGAAATAAACCCAGACTTAGCTATTAGATTTTTTGAAAAAGTCCGGGATAAATGCCGTCAGTTTGCTCAATTTCCCAATATGGGCAAAAACTACAGTCACATCAAGACAAATCTCCGAGGTTTGATTGTGGAAAATCACATCATATTTTACTTCCCTCGACCTGACGGTATCGATATTGTTCGCATCATTAATGGTTATCGAGACCTAGAATCATTGAATATCTGAAAATCTACAACCGGGTTTCTCCGATTAGCTTGGAGAAAAACCGGCAACTCCCAGCCACCCGGGTTCTGGGCTGTGGTGGTCGGTTGGCGATCGCCCTGTTGGGGTTGGGGATGGCGGATAAAGGTTTCATCGTCAATACAGCCATAGTATTGCGCCAGGGAATTATCCTCGTTTCCAGAGGTGCTTTCTACTGTGGGTGTTGCTTGTGGAAAAGGCGGCGGAGTTGGCTGTAAAGATTCTACCAAGAGTTTGAGCAATACCCAGCGATCGCCTGGAGGTAAATCTAAGACTTGTTTTGGCAATTGTTGGAAGGTCATTAGGGTTAGCGATAATTGAGAGATTTGATGGTTGATGGTAGCTACTCAATTCTAGCAACTCTGCATCAAGGGCGATCGCACCGGGTGAAATGGCGATCGCACCACGGGAAGTCATGGGAGGACATAGTAACGGGGTAGAAGCAGTAGCGATCGCCCCCGACGGGTTCCTAGCGGTCTCGGCATCCTGGGATAACACCCTGAAACTCTTGGATTTGGAGACGGGGGAAGTGTTAGCCACCTTTATCGGGGAAAGTGGTGCGATGAAGTCCTGTGCGATCGCACCGGATGGGGTGACGGTGGTGGCGGGGGATGGGTCGGGGCGGGTGTATTTGCTGCGGTTGGAGGGGTTGAGGGGTTAATATCACTGTGGACTATCTAATTTTGTTAGAATTACCGAAATATATCAACTGATTCACTCATGGAAATTGCCAAAGTCTCGGAAACAGGACAGATTATCATTCCACCAGAAATGCGGAAAATCTATAGATTGGACGTGGGGACAGAAATCATCTTGACTGATACAGGCAAAGGAATTTTAATTCAGCCCAAACCGCCTTTTCCTCCTACTACTTTAAATGAAGTAGCCCGGTGTTGGAAGTATAACGGTTCACCCAAAACCTGAGAGGATATGGAAGCGGCTATTAGCCCAGGCATTCTGGAGTCATGGCATGATTGCAGTTGATACCCAATCTGGGAAAAAGTTACCATTATGTATGGGTAGACTGGCGGGGTTTCCCTTGAGATGGCTACAGGATTTTGGCTCCGGTCAGAGGAGAAATTGTCGAAATATGGCGAGTTTTACATGGCAGACAAGACCGAGAAGAATGGTTGAGCGATTGATGGCGAGGAAGGATGAAAATAGCTGCAGCCATTCTAACCCCAGATGCGATCGCTTTGTTAATCAGGTTTGGGTGAGAAGGCAAAGGTTAGGGCAGCCACCGGATTTCTGGGGTCTAGGTTGCTGGGACGATTTTATCAAAGCTTTAACCTAATGTTGGGAAATTGTCCCCTGATGTTTCCAGAAGGCAAAATAGTAGATACCAGCCCGAGCCATGACCACAAACTTAGAGTGCTACTGTTTCAAAGGCAATGCGTAGGGGATTATCAGAATGCGGTAAAAAGTTGAGCTTTTCAAACCCAATCACTTGCCCCTGTTGGTCCTTCATTAAAATCACCTCATCCCCCGTTTCTTCCGCTTCCACCTCATCTTGAGGATTACCAAACCAGACAACAAGTGTATTGCCGGTGCGGTCATAGAATACTTTTACTTCTGCCATAATTGCTCTCCTTCCTTAATAGCACTGGTTCGATAGGCTGTAATTAAAAATCCTTCTCCATTTAAGCGTCTAGTCACCGCACAAACCCAACGTTTTGTACCATCATTACGGTAGAATAGGTAAACCTGAGCATCAGTGTTACTAAGACGAACTTCGTCTGGGTCGCTTAATGTATTTTGTACCTCGGTCAAGCGGTTGATCATGATTGGATGCTTAACGGTGACAATAAACTGCCAATACTCGGCAGTTGTGCGAACACAGAAGCCAAGAGGGGGGACGATTTCAAAGAGGATTTCAGGATTCGATCAGGAATCATCATTCATAAACCGATTCGGCGATCGCCACATTCATCGAAAAATTCGCCCCCACATCAAAGGTGGGGTCAATACCAATCAGATCCACCTTCGTCCGCCTCGGCTCATCAATCCCCTCAATCTCCTCCCACACCCACTCCGTCCGGGGCGTAGAAAGCAGATGCAGGTTATGGGGGTCGTCGGTGGGTTGCTGACTCATAAAAACACCAGAGACCGCACAGCCCATTATAGCCCCTTCCCCAACCCGAACCTGACATCCAGCTAAAGCATCGGAATGACTGATAATTTCTTCCCAAGTTCCCTTGATTTCTAGCGGTTTTGCCGTCATAGAATATCTCGCTCAATACTAGGATTGAATTGATTATAGACTGCTTCTAACGATCAGACCCTGGAACTGTGGTGGAACTTAGCAACAGGTAAACCATTAGCCACCTTTACCGGGAAAGCGTTGAGGGGTTGAGAAACGGGGTTGCTTAACCCGATTGGGGTGAGGCGGCAGATGGAGCGATCGCACCGGGTGAAATGGCGATCGTATCCTAGCCAGGGGAATTTGTAGCACAGAAGAGGAGGCCATAGAACGCGCCCTGACCATTCTGATAACTCAAAGTTGAGTGGAGAAAAGAAACCGGGTTTCTTAATCAGATTTGGGTGAGGATGCAGAGATTGTCGCAGAAACCCGGTTTCTGGGATGATCGGTGGGTGATACGTTAATGGATGGGCTAAAATCTTGATTAGATAGCCATTAGAGACAAACCATGAAAATGAAGGCAATGATTTGGCAAGAAGATGATGTTTGGTGCGGTTCAGTTCCTGCCCTTCCGGGTTGTCACACCTGGGCATCGAGTTATGAAGAGTTGTTAGAAATGCTTGCTGATGCGGTTCAGGGTTGGCTAGAAGTAGCCAGTGAACAACAAGAAGTCACCCCAGAAAAACAGTTAATTGAGTTGTCTTTATGAAATCGATTTCGGGGAAAGCACTCTGCAAAATTGTGGAGCAACAGGGTTGGCAACTCAAACGAATCACAGGTAGCCATCATATTTATGCCAAAGAGGGTGTGGCAGTTATTCTGTCGATTCCAGTTGATAGCGATCGAGATTTACCGACTGGAACATTAAAAGGTATTCTCAAAGATGCTGGGATGACAGAGGACGACCTGCAATAAACCTCGGTGGGGTTGAGAAACCGGGTTGCTTAATCAGATTTCGGTGAGGATGCAAAGATTGTCCGAGAAACTCGATTTCTTTCTGCAATAGTCGGTGGGTTGTCGGTGGGTGTGGGAGTGTGATAAAATATATTCGAGGGATAAATTGAGGAAAATCACCGATGCAAATTACCATAGACCTACCGCCCGACCTTGAACAAGACCTCATTCGTAAAGCCACACAATCTAATATTCCCCTGCCTACTTTAATTCTGCAAGTTTTACGCCATCAAATGCAAACGCCACCGATTTCAAATTCTCAATGGTCAGAGGCGATTTTGTCTGATCAAGGAGTCCCTGATTTCCCCGCTTTCGAGTCCTATCGGGATGAATTGCTTCCCCCTCGCGAAGAGAAACTATTTTGATGCAATACCTCCTCGATACCTGTGTCATCAGTGACTTCATCAAAGGCGAACCGGGTACTCAAGGCAGAATCCAGCAAACCGCCCCAGTTAACATTGCTGTTTCCTCAATTACAGTGATGGAACTCAACTATGGTTTAATCCTCAATCCACAGCGGGCAGAAAAAATCAAACCGATTATTCTCAGTTTTCTGTCTTCTGTGACGATTCTCCCTTTCACAACCGCTGAAGCTGAAAAAGCGGCTGAAATTCGTGCCATACTCAAATCTCAAAGACAGCCAATTGGGGCTTATGATGTCTTGATAGCCGCCACTGCACTGCAACATCAACTGATAATGATTACCGCCAACCAACGAGAATTTAATCGCGTTGTGGGTCTTAAAACTGAGAATTGGCGACAGACCTAGATGGGGGTTAGAAACCGGGTTTATTAATCGAATTTCGGTGAGGATGCAAAGATTGTCATAGAAACCGAGTTTCTGTGGTCTAAGTGGCTGGGATGATTTGCTCAAAGCCTTAACCTGATGATCGGCGATCGCCCTCTGGCGTTTCCAGAAGGTAAAAGAGTAGATACAGCACCCCAGGAGCTAGATATGACACTCAACGAACTCTGGTGCTCAGGGATTCATCAACTCAACCCCCCCACCACCAGACCCAGAACTCCAACCCGCTAACTTTCCCAACGAGGGCTATTGGCTGGTTGCGGTCTTTGATCGACACTTCAGGGCGATCGCACCGGGTGAAATGGCGATCGCACTACGGTAAGCCATGGGAGGACGAGGCGCGGACTTCTGGCGTTCCCATCTGTCTGGGGTGGCGTTTTTGGTGAAACAAGATGAAGTCTTGGATGTAATCGAGATAGGAGTTCTCGGTTTTGCGACTGAGATGCCGGGATGGCTTGGCGGAGGCGATCGAGAAGTTGGGACGGTTGAGACACTTCCATGGCAAACTTGCGCTAAAAGGCGACGAAAAGGGGTGTTATCCCGCACCGGCGCGATAATACCCATAATATCGGAGTTAGACCGCCAATGCTTGACAACACCCTCCAGAGGCGAGTTATCCTGCAATTGCGGTCTAGTAAATAGTTAGCCGGCAATGAATCCCTCGAAAGCAGTTTTTGGGGACAGATTACCTAGTTTGATACAATTCATTTAGGATTGAGCCTTCTACGAGGGATTGGGATTATGCGGTCAATTGAGCAACTGACTGAGGAAATATTGTCTCTGCCTAGCGAATCAAGAGCACTTCTGGCAGACAAGTTAGTAGAAAGCTTGGAGTTCGACACTGATTCAGCAATCCAGACATTTTGGGTAACTGAAGCCAAGCGCCGGAGAGATGAGGTAAGAGATGGCTCTGTTCAACCAATTTCAGGCGAAGATGCTTTAGCGCAAGTTAGACGGCTGATTGAGCCATGAGGTATGTATTTCATCCTCAAGCGCTGAATGAATACGCTGAGGCGGTTCAATACTACACAGAGCAGCGAGTTGAGGCGGCTCAAGCGTTCATAAACGCAATTGAGGATACAGTTTATCGGATCGGGGAGTCTCCAACCCGTTATGCTGCAATTGATGAAGATGTTCGGCGGTGTATGGCGCGTAAGTTTCCTTATGGTATTCTCTACACAATTGAGCAAGACTACATTCTGATTTTGGCGGTCATGCATTGCAGTCGTGAGCCTGGATACTGGAAAAGCCGCAAATAATTGAAGTTGTCATCTGCCTAACACTGCACTGCAACGGACGGAATGGAGATCCTGGTTTAGTCCCAAAGGTTATCTGCCGCCGTTGAGCTTCACCGTTAAATCTTATTAAGCTGGGAATGTGATGTTTTTGGAGACAATGCCTACTTTTTAACAACATTGGCAGAATCAGGGAAGTATACCCGCTTTCCAAGAGCGCGATCGCACTATGCTCAATCTACCTGAGAGCCGCGATCATCGATAGAATGGGGATAAAGTTCTGGGTAGAGTGGCAATGACTGAGTTGCTGGATCGTGCGATCGCCTTTGTTACAAGCCTTACCTGAAAGTGAGCAGAATGCGATCATCGTTGGGAACCAGCGATACTGCCCAAGGAGGGAGTGTAAGGCCTGCATCGGGGGCGTAAGTCATCCGTAGAGGCATCTGCCGTTGAGTTGGGAAGCCCCGTCCCCTTATGGGCGGAGTAGTTCACTTGTAAGATATTATGAAGGGGAACAAAGAGATGCCTAGCGATTAGGAGCCAGTGTATGCAAGCAATTCTGTTAAGCCGCGAGCAGGTTGGGCATCGAGCAAAGCAACTGTACGAGGGTGGAATCCGTCAAAAGGTCGAAATTGACGAGAATATTGGCAAGATGGTCATCATCGACATTGAGACAGGTGACTATGAGGTCGATAAGACTGGCTTGCAGGCCTCTCGCAATCTGAGTAAGAAACATCCAAATGCTAGACTCTTTGGCATTCGGATTGGATACAATGTTGCCGTCTCCTTTGGTGGTGTCATGGAGCGTGTTTACAAGTGATTTCTGGGATTTTAACAGATACACACGCAACGGTCGCTCTAACGTTCTTATTACCAAATGGCTCAACTGTTTCTATCGAATTTGTCATCGATACAGGATTCACAGGAGAATTGTGCCTTCCGCTAGAAGCAGTTTCACTGATGGGTTTAACCTTTAGACACGATACTTTTGCAAATTTAGCAGATAACAGCGAAGTATCACTCCCCCTTTACGAAGCGGTTGTCCTTTGGGATGGTACGGAGCGGGATGTTTTGGTCATTGCGACAGGAAGGCGACCTCTGCTTGGAACCGCTTTGTTAGATGAACAAGAGTTGGTGATTCAGTTTATAGAGGGTGGATTGGTGACGATTGACGAGTTGTAAGGGCTTGTCGGTGCGTGACAGTGCAGGCTAACAATTCAAATGCAGCGGACGGACAAAAGCTGCTGGTGCTAAGTTTGAGGTTGTCTGCCGCCGTTGAGCTTCACCGTTAAATCTTATTAAGGTGGGGATGTGATGTTTTTCGAGACAATGCCTACTTTTTAACAACATTGGCAGAATCAGGGAAGTATACCCGCTTTCCAAGAGCGCGATCGCACTATGCTCAATCTACCTGAGAGCCGCGATCATCGATAGAATGGGGATAAAGTTCTGGGTAGAGTGGCAATGACTGAGTTGCTGGAGCGTGCGATTTGCATCAAGATTGGGTCATCAAGCGATGCGTCGTTTTGTATCCAACATGACACCTAATACGGTTCAAGTTGAGCCTCTCATTCCAGAGGACTTAGTACGGGTGCATGAAATTTTGGAACAGTATGCTGATAACCAGCTTGATTTTACCCCCTTGCTTACTAAAAAATAGAGGATTAAAATGATTGTCACACTAGATCTGCCAGCAGAATTAGAAGATGAACTGTCTCTTGAGGCATCCCAGTTAAAGCTACCTATCACAGAGTATATTTTGCGTGTCCTATCGTTTCGCCCGTTTCTTCAAAATCCGCCAAAAACAGGTGCAGAACTTGTTACTTACTGGGAAAATAGCGGAATTATCAACTCTCGTCCTGATATTACCGATAGTCAAGAATATGCTCGCAGATTACGTCGTGAAGCCGAAACCCGTGAGTGATTCTAGGTAGCTCCATGTATTTACTTGATACCGATATTTTTATTGACATTCAAAGAGGCTTTACACCTGCTTTAAGTTGGTTTGTCTCTCTCCAAGAACTGCCCAGTATCCCTGGCTTCGTTGTTATGGAGTTGATTCAGGACGCACAAAATAAGCAACAAGTTCGTAAAGCCTTGCAACTTGTTGCACCACTACCTGTAGTCTGGCCTACTGAAATTGACTGTGCGCGTGCGCTCTCAGATTTCACGGCTTACCATTTATCACATAAAGTGGGATTAATTGATGCTTTGATAGCTGCCTGTGCTGTAGGTCAGGGCTTTACCCTTTGCACCTTCAATACTAAGCATTATCGAGTCATTCCAGGACTAAAAATAGAGCAACCGTATAACCGCTAGGCGCGGGCTAACTTCACCGTTAAATTCTATCAAGGTGGGGATGTGCTGTTTTTGTAGCAATGACTGAGTTGCTTGAGCGGGCAATACAGATCCTGCGGGCGAAGCTCTACGATATTAAACTCCAAGAGCGGCAGGAGAAGGTGACTTCGTTGCGGCGATCGCAGGTGGGGACGGGGGCGCGATCGGAGAAGATCCGCACCTACAATTACAAGGACAACCGGATCACGGATCACCGTTTGGGGCAAAATTTCACGCTGGCAAATATCCTCGATGGGGATATTGATCAGGTGATGGAGGCTTGTATCTCTCAGGATCAGCAGGAGCGGCTGGAGCAGTTGGCCAATGCAACGGAGTAGACGCGGACTTCTGTGACTCCCATCTCTCTGGGGTGGCGTTTTTGGTGAAACAAGATGAAGTCTTGGATGTAATAGAGATAGGACTTCTCGGTTTTGCGACTGAGATGCCGGAAGCGGATGGCTTGGCGCACGCGATCAAGAAGTTTAGGCGATTGAGGCACTTCCATGACAGGACTTGCGCTAAAAGACGACGAAAAGGGGTGTTATCCCGCACGTGCGGGATAACACCCATAATATCGGAGTTAGACCGCCAATGCTTGACAACACTCTCCAGAAGTGAGTTATCCTGCAATTGCGGTCTAATATATAGTTGTACCGCTCAATTCTTGGTAGGGGCAGTACCGAAACGTTACCTGTTGGTATCTAAATGCTAATTTAGTTTCCAATAACCACAAAGCTCAAACTCATCATTATGAAGCGAAGAAGTTTCTGCCAATATGTTGCAATGGGGTCAGCGTCTTTTGCTGGGATTGTGGGCAGAGATTTGACCTTTGCCATGAGTTCTGCGTCTTCTCAAGTCAAGTCACGCCACAAATGGGTCGTTTTGTACTGGATGCCTTATGACAATGACCTTGCACGTTTTGGCGAGCCAATCGTTGAAATGTTAACCAATGGTACACAAAACTCTGAAATAGCCGTAGTTGTTCAATCAGACTATTGGGGTGATCCCCAAATGCGCCGTCGCCAGCTTATTAATGGCACTATCACTGAAGTTGATGTATCAGGAGAAGATAGTAGCGATGCATCTGCTTTTACAGCGTATCTTGATTGGGCAAATCAGACTTTTGAAGCAGAGCATTGGGCAGTCATTGTTATGGGTCACGGAGGAAAGATTAATGAAGTTAGTCCCGACGATCACGGAATAAATCGTCAAACCCGCACATGGATGAGAGTTGACCAGTTTGCAGATGCAGTTAGCACCTTCAATCAATCCGTGCATGGGCGGGTTGAACTGCTCTTCTTTCAAAACTGTAATAAAGCCACGCTAGAAGTCGTATACGAAGCGAGGAATTGTGCTAAGTACACTCTTGCCTCCCAGCTTACTCTTGGTGATCCTAATTACTACTACGAAGGCTTTCTAAATCACCTTGCATCGTCGGCTGATGGGCGTGAAGCAGCCATAGCTATCATGGATTCTGAAAGGGCTGATATGTTTCACACGCTAACTTTAGTGGACAATCAAGCGGTTGAGCGCATTCCAGAGAAGCTCTCAAGATTGCTTCAGCCGATTCTTAACAATCGTTTACTAGCAATTAGCCAATCAGACCTCCCAACCTATCACTACTTTGGTGATCAACATTGTGATGTGCTTGTTCTACTTGGTTATCTCTCAAGGGTTAGTAATCAGGAGCAAAATGAGTTTGCTGAGTTTGCTGAGTTCCTAAGTTCATCAGTTATTGCATCTTACAAAACAGGAGGAGAACTTTATGGCAGTCGTCCCTATAGCAACACTAATTCAGAGGAGTTGTGTGGTTTAAGTTTATATCTTCCAGAAACTAGACAAGATATTTCTCGCTATAGTTCTCTTGCCTTATATCAAGGAGTTGATTTAGTAAGTTTATACAGTAAGTTTATACAGAGGGATAGTTACCACTTGATAAGCGAGTGAAGTATGGTAGAGCGATACAACAATTCTGGTGCAGCGGACTAACAAAGTTGGTTGGTGTTGCGGCAGAGGTTATTGACAGCCGCTGACCAGAACCGTTAAATCCTATCAAGGTGGGGATGTGCTGTTTTTGAAGACAATACCTACCTTTCAACAACATTGGCAGGTTCAGGGAAGTATACCCCCTTTCCAAGAGCGCGATCGCACTATGCTCAATCTGCCTGAGAGCTGCGATAATGGATAGAATGGGTACAAAGTTCTGGGTGAAGGGGCAATGACTGAGTTGCTTGAGGGGGCGATCGCCTAATTGAAAACTTTGCCTGCTGATGAGCAAGATGACGGCACTGTTGCCTAAAGGGGTGATCAACGATGAAACCGGTACCCAGTGGAGCTTGATTCCCCCCATCACCCGTTAACCGTTCAGTGTCAATCCTGCCATAATGCAAGATATGCACCTGGAGGTGAGATGATGGAACAACGAACTCTTGAAGGAACCTGGGAAGAGATTCTACTTTACGCGCCTGAACTGGCTGGACGGCGGGTAAAGCTGACTGTACTATCCTCTGACGATTCTAACTCCCAACACCCAGTTACTCTAGATCAGATCTTGAGAGGGAGGGTAGGACGGATTCGGTTTCAACCATCTAGCTTATCCGCACGTACCAAAGCAGCCTTTGCAGACATTCTGGCGGATAAATACAAGTTACCGAGATTAGACCAGTGACACTCTGTGATGCTTCTGCGCTGATTGCTCTGATTAATCAGGATGATGACAACCATGATCGCTGTGTTAGTGTTCTGCCATCTCTTCCAGCACCTCTAGTCACCACTTGGTCATGTTTTACCGAAGCCATGTATTTATTAGGTCGGTATGGTGAGTGGCCAGCACAGATGGAGTTATGGGGCTACATCGCTGACCAAATCCTTGTGTTTCATTTCTCTGATAAGCCAGAACAGATGCGAATGCAGGCATTGATGGAACAGTATCGGGATATCCCGATGGATCTAGCAGATGCATCTCTAGTGGCTACTGCTGAATCCCTTAATCAGAAACAAATCTTTACTCTTGACAGGGATTTTTATATTTATCGTCTTCCAGGAAATCAACCTTTTGATGTTGTCCCCTGAAATGGCGATGGAATATGCCGAGGGCTAACTTAACCGTTAAATCTTATCAAGGTGGTGATGTGATGTTTTTGGAGACAATGCCTACTTTTCAACAACATTGGCAGGAGCAGGGAAGTCTACCCGCTTTCCAAGAGCGCGATCGCACTATGCTCAATCTACCTGAGAGCCGCGATAATTGATAAAATGGGGATAAAATTCTGGGTGAAGGGGCAATGACTGAGTTGCTTGAGGGGGCAATGCAGATCCTGCGGGCGAAGCTCTACGATATTAAACTCCAGGAGCGGCAGGAGGAGGTGACTTCGTTGCGGCGATCGCAGGTGGGGACGGGGGCGCGATCAGAATCGTTTTTAATATAATCTAGACTATCTGCACTAGAGGGCGATCTATGTTACTGCAAAACCTCAAGGAAGAAGCGGTCAAGTTATCACCGAGCGATCGACTTGCGTTGGTCAGTGCCATCATTGAGTCCTTGCAGAATACCCCAAGTCCAAAGCCTGATCGTTCTGGTGCAATTCGACGGATGCGCGGCTTACTCAAAACAGACCAGCCTGCACCCACTGACGAAGAAGTAGCTGCGATGCTAGAAGAGCGTCGGGTGGAGAATTACCTTCAGTGAGAGTTTTAATCGATACCAATATTCTCCTAGATTTTCTATTGCAGAGAGAGCCATTTTTCCACGATGCAGAACGAATGTTCCAGGCGATCGATTCTGGTCAGATCGTTGGGTATGCCACCGCTACAACGCTCACAGATATTTTCTACATTGCTCGAAGGCACACAGGCAGCATCGAACAAGCACGGCAAGCAGTTTTAGAGACATTGACAGTGATGGAGATCTGCCCTGTGAACCGGGAGGTTTTAGAGGTAGCGTTTAGCTCAGGTTTGGCTGACTACGAGGATGCCATTCAGGTTGCTTGTGCTGTAGCTCAGGGGCTTGATGCCATCTTGACCCGCGATAGTCAAGTTTTTTTAAATTCATCTGTACCTGTGTTATCGGTTCAGGAGTGCTTGCATCGCTTGGAAGAACCCAATAACGATTAGGGGTTTGGGAGGCGAAGATTGCAAGCCTGCCCATTGTCAACAGTTGGGTGGTGGATTTTGTCAACCTCCGGAATGTGGGTTTAAGTCTGTTTCTGAACGCTCACTCACCCAGTTCATCCAAAGGACTGCGAACCCCTCGGCCACCGCGATTAAGAACGTGGGTGTAAATCCTGGTGGTTTTCACATCTTTGTGGCCTAACAGTTCTTGCACTGTGCGAATGTCATAGCCATCCTCAAGCAAGTGGGTGGCAAAGCTATGGCGGAGGGTGTGGCAACTCCCGTGTTTGGTGATACTGGCTTCTTGTTTGGCTTGCTTCATCCTGCGTTGAATGCGATCTTCAGAGAGATGATGACGGCGAACGGCTCCGGAACGGGGGTCACGAGAACGATGAGCGGCTGGAAATACATACTGCCAGCCCCATTCTCGTTGGGCATTGGGATATTTGCGGGCGAGGGCATCGGGTAGCTCAACTTCGCCGTACCCGTCGAGGAGTTCGCGATCGTGGGCGAGTTTGGTGCGGGCAATGTGTTGTTGAAGGGGGAGGATGAGCGATCGGGGCAACATGGTGATGCGATCCTTTTTGCCTTTGCTGTTACGGATGAGGATTTGGCCATGGTCAAAGTCCACGTCGTTAACTCGCAGTCGTAGGCATTCAGTCAACCGCATCCCAGTCCCGTAGAGTAGGCGGATGACTAAGGCCTCCGGGTCATCCCCAACCTTAGCCAGGATTGCCAGGACTTCCGGGCGCGAGAACACAGTGGGCAACCGTTTGGGGTGCTGGGGCCGCTCAATGCCATCAAGGTCTGGCAAGGGAGGGTCAAGAACTTGGCGGTAGAGAAAGAGCAAGGCACTGAGGGCAACGTTTTGGGTGGAGGCAGCCATTTTTTTATCGACCGCGAGGTGGGATAGGTAGGCGCGGACTTCTGGTACGCCCATCTCTCTGGGGTGGCGTTTTTGGTGAAAGAGGATGAAGTCTTGGATGTAATAGAGATAGGACTTCTCGGTTTTGCGACTGAGATGCCGGAAGCGGATGGCTTGGCGCACGCGCTCAAGAAGTTTGGGCGATTGAGGCACTTCCATGACAGGACTTGCGCTAAAAGACGACGAAAAGGGGTGTTAGACCGCACGTGCGCGATAATAACCATAATATCGGAGTTAGACCGCCAGTGCTTGACAACATCCTCCAGGGGTGAGTTATCCTGTAATTGCGGTCTAATAAATAGTTGTACTGCCTGCGTAGTACGGGACTTGACATACTATGCTACCATCTAAGAAGCGCAGTCACCACAACACTTCGTTGGAGCCGACAAACACCGTTAGCCCGACGACGCTGGCTAAGCGTCGTTCGCGGCTCAACTCCGCCGTTAGCTAGACCGGTAGCGAAGGGTAAACCCCCTCCCCCTGATTTATGAATGCCCCGTAGATGGGACTACAAGTGCTGTTGCTGAGTGGTTGCAACTTTGGGGTTGAGTGTAGCTTGACTTTGATGCTGCCCTAGACTAATACATTAGCTCTATCTACTGTATAATCCCCTAAAGGTTTAAAGACCTGTAGAAACACCAGTACTGCTTGAAAGTTCAAGGCTCAAAAATGCGAATAGAGGATGATGCTCCATCACAACCACCAGAGAACCTTCGATTACCACTATTTGGTGATTGTGTCATAGCCAATCAAGACTTTCAAAAGAAATTTGAAAATTATCAAGTCAATGAAAGCATCGCCCCTTTGCTTATGTTGGGAGATGTTCTTGAAGTTATGAAAGAGCTACCCAGTGATTCTTTCGATTGTTGTATGACTAGTCCACCCTATTGGGGAAAAAGAGAATATGACGCAGGCGGAATCGGATTAGAGCCGGATTTCAATACTTATATAGATAACTTATGCTTAGTTTTCTCTGAGGTTCATAGAGTTCTGAAGAAAACAGGCTCTTTTTGGCTCAATATTGGTGATTCTTACTACAACAAAAACTTACTCGGCTTACCGTGGCGTATTGCCTTGAACTTGACAGATAATCAAGGCTGGATTCTAAGGAATAGCGTTATTTGGAACAAAGTAAAAGGAGGACCAGACAATTCAAAGGATAGATTGAGAAATATACATGAAAATGTGTTTCACTTCGTGAAGTCATCAAGATATTACTACGATATAGATTCTATTCGTTCTTCACCCAGAAAGACGAAAGTAGTGAATGGTTCTGTTGTTTCTGCGACGGGTGTCACTGGGGTTCGCTATAAACGAAAAATCGAGCTATCCACTGACCTATCTGAAAATGAAAAACACAATGCTTATCAGGCATTGGAAGAAATTCTCCGTCAAGTTTCTGATGGCATCATTTCTGATTTCAGGATGATTATTCGAGGACAACAAAGAACCACACATTCTGATTCTGAGAAAGTTTCTGGTCGAGCCAAAGAACTCAAGGAAAAAGGATTTTACTTTCTGAAATATCATCCTAAAGGATCTAAACCAAGTGATGTTTGGGAAATTCTTCCAGAAGATGCTCAAAAACGAGAACTTCACTTTGCGCCCTATCCCGTCGATCTTTGTAAAATCCCAATATCTTCCACGTGTCCACCTAACGGGATTATTCTAGATCCTTTTTGTGGTACTGGAACTACGATGCTTGTAGCCCAGCTACTTGGCAGAAAGTCCTGCGGGATAGATCTTTCCCCTCAGTACTTAGAGATAGCGAAAGAAAGAAGCGAAACAATTTTATGAGCAAAATAATTGAGATTTTTGGATATTCAAGAAATCAACCCGAACATATAGATTTGGCCAGTCTTATTCAAGGGCAACATTGTCCATATTTAAAAAGACGTTGTATAAAAGTCCGCAAAAGCCAACCTGATATATCTATAGGCACCTGCTCAGTAGTCTATGGCAAAAATTCTATTCCGGTCATTATTTGTCCTCATAGGTTACTAGAGAGAAAACAGATCTTTATAGACTGCTTACACTTGCTCACCAACCATGAACCTGGAAATGAATTGCATGTTGTTTCAGAAATTTCAATTCCAGGAGGCAATGTAGATTATTTTCTCGTATCTGCCTTAAATAATAAGGTGAAGGATTTCGTTGGCATTGAACTCCAAACACTGGATACAACTGGCACTGTTTGGCCGGAACGCCAACGGTTACTTGAAGAACTTGGAGTTCCTACAGAAGATAACCAAAGTCAATCTAAAAAGACCTTCGGTATGAACTGGAAAATGACAGCAAAAACAATCCTTATACAGCTACATCATAAGATTGAGACTTTTGAGCACATCAATAAAAAGCTTGTTCTTGTAATTCAAGATTGTTTTCTAGATTATATACAGCGTGAATTTAGCTTTTCACATGTTAGTCATCAAGCTCAATTAGGAGATTCTATGCATATTCATGCATATCAGATGACGGAGCAACCAGACCATTCTTTCAGGTTAGCGTTGGGTTGTCGTTTAAGTACAGATGTGGAGGGTATTGCTAGATGCCTTGGTCTTCAAGCAGAGGCGAATATTGAACTTGAGCAAATTGTTAAAGCCTTAGAGTCGAAGTTGTCGGTGAACACCCTTTTTACTCCTATATAACCTCTTGACTAGCTAACACTGCGTTGGTGCGGACGGAACAGAGGTTATCGATGGGAGTCCGATATTATCTGCCGCCGCACAACTTCACCGTTAAATTTTATCAAGGTGGGAATGTGATGTTTTTCGAGACAATGCCTACTTTTTAACAACATTGGTAGGATCAGGGAGGTCTACCCCCTTTCCAAGAGTGCGATCGCACTATGCTCAATCTACCTGAGAGCCGCGATCATCGATAGAATGGGGATAAAGTTCTGGGTAGAGTGGCAATGACTGAGTTGCTGGAGCGTGCGATTTGCATCAAGATTGGGTCATCAAGCGATGCGTCGTTTTGTATCCAACATGACACCTAATACGGTTCAAGTTGAGCCTCTCATTCCAGAGGACTTAGTACGGGTGCATGAAATTTTGGAACAGTATGCTGATAACCAGCTTGATTTTACCCCCTTGCTTACTAAAAAATAGAGGATTAAAATGATTGTCACACTAGATCTGCCAGCAGAATTAGAAGATGAACTGTCTCTTGAGGCATCCCAGTTAAAGCTACCTATCACAGAGTATATTTTGCGTGTCCTATCGTTTCGCCCGTTTCTTCAAAATCCGCCAAAAACAGGTGCAGAACTTGTTACTTACTGGGAAAATAGCGGAATTATCAACTCTCGTCCTGATATTACCGATAGTCAAGAATATGCTCGCAGATTACGTCGTGAAGCTGAAACCCGTGAGTGATTCTAGGTAGCTCCATGTATTTACTTGATACCGATATTTTTATTGACATTCAAAGAGGCTTTACACCTGCTTTAAGTTGGTTTGTCTCTCTCCAAGAACTGCCCAGTATCCCTGGCTTCGTTGTTATGGAGTTGATTCAGGACGCACAAAATAAGCAACAAGTTCGTAAAGCCTTGCAACTTGTTGCACCACTACCTGTAGTCTGGCTTACTGAAATTGACTGTGCGCGTGCGCTCTCAGATTTCACGGCTTACCATTTATCACATAAAGTGGGATTAATTGATGCTTTGATAGCTGCCTGTGCTGTAGGTCAGGGCTTTACCCTTTGCACCTTCAATACTAAGCATTATCGAGTCATTCCAGGACTAAAAATAGAGCAACCGTATAACCGCTAGGCGCGGGCTAACTTCACCGTTAAATTCTATCAAGGTGGGGATGTGCTGTTTTTGTAGCAATGACTGAGTTGCTTGAGCGGGCAATACAGATCCTGCGGGCGAAGCTCTACGATATTAAACTCCAAGAGCGGCAGGAGAAGGTGACTTCGTTGCGGCGATCGCAGGTGGGGACGGGGGCGCGATCGGAGAAGATCCGCACCTACAATTACAAGGACAACCGGATCACGGATCACCGTTTGGGGCAAAATTTCACGCTGGCAAATATCCTCGATGGGGATATTGATCAGGTGATGGAGGCTTGTATTTCTCAGGATCAGCAGGAGCGGCTGGAGCAGTTGGCGAATGCAACGGAGTGAGGTGTGGGGTGTGCCCACCGACCTTTTTGTTTAATCAACGGTTGGGTGGTGGATTTTGTCAACCTCCGGAATGTGGGTTTAAGTCTGTTTCTGAACGCTCACTCACCCAGTTCATCCAAAGGACTGCGAACCCCTCGGCCACCGCGATTAAGAACGTGGGTGTAAATCCTGGTGGTTTTCACATCTTTGTGGCCTAACAGTTCTTGCACTGTGCGAATGTCATAGCCATCCTCAAGCAAGTGGGTGGCAAAGCTATGGCGGAGGGTGTGGCAACTCCCGTGTTTGGTGATACTGGCTTCTTGTTTGGCTGGCTTCATCCTGCGTTGAATGCGATCTTCAGAGAGATGATGACGGCGAACGGCTCCGGAACGGGGATCACGAGAACGATGAGCGGCTGGAAATACATACTGCCAGCCCCATTCTCGTTGGGCATTGGGATATTTGCGGGCGAGGGCATCGGGTAGCTCAACTTCGCCGTACCCGTCGAGGAGTTCGCGATCGTGGGCGAGTTTGGTGCGGGCAATGTGTTGTTGAAGGGGGAGGATGAGCGATCGGGGCAACATGGTGATGCGATCCTTTTTGCCTTTGCTGTTACGGATGAGGATTTGGCCATGGTCAAAGTCCACGTCGTTAACTCGCAGTCGTAGGCATTCAGTCAACCGCATCCCAGTCCCGTAGAGTAGGCGGATGACTAAGGCCTCTGCGTCATCCCCAACCTTAGCCAGGATTGCCAGGACTTCCGGGCGCGAGAACACAGTGGGCAACCGTTTGGGGTGCTGGGGCCGCTCAATGCCATCAAGGTCTGGCAAGGGAGGGTCAAGAACTTGGCGGTAGAGAAAGAGCAAGGCACTGAGGGCAACGTTTTGGGTGGAGGCAGCAGTTTTTTTATCGACTGCGAGGTGAGATAGGTAGGCGCGGACTTCTGGTACGCCCATCTCTCTGGGGTGGCGTTTTTGGTGAAAGAGGATGAAGTCTTGGATGTAATAGAGATAGGAGTTTTCGGTTTTGCGGCTGAGATGCCGGAAGCGGATGGCTTGGCGCACATGATCGAGAAGTTGAGACGGTTGAGGCACTTCCATAGCAAACTTGCGCTAAAAGACGACGAAAAGGGGTGTTATCCTGCACGTGCGGGATAATACCCATAATATCGGAGTTAGACCGCCAGTGCTTGACAACACCCTCCAGTGGTGAGCTATCCTGCAGTTACGATCTAATAAATAGTTATCCTGTTTGGTTGTTGTTAATGTTAGATCGAGGAATAAATTCGCAAACTTGAGGTAACGCTATGGCTAAGAAAGATAAACCTGGAGATGGTACACATGGCAAAGGTGAAAAAGGAATTATGTACGGTGCTGGTTGTCTTACACGACTAGATCCCGTGTCTCGTCCAAGCACCTTTCACTCTTTTCTTGAGCTTCGTAGCATCTTACGTCAGGTTCAAGCTTAAATAAAGAATAGGAGTGGGAAGTATGTACTTCACTCCTGTTCTTTGAATAGGACTATCAAACATACATAAAGAAATGGGCATTGAAATGAGTGACTCTAGCAAAAAGAATGGAAAGCTTATATCTTTACGTTCTCTTTCACTTTTGTTTTCATCAGCATCTCTTTCAGAGGCTTTTATTCCTCAGTCTCTTTTAGTTGGCGAACAAAAGCACTGGCAATGCCCTAAGCCAACTTTTTCAGGTGCTTCAATTGAGGATCTTCAGATTGCGTTTCGAGATTCTATTGCTAGAGCGGTGGGTGACAACCAAAAGGTTGCAGTTGCTGTCTCTGGAGGTATAGATAGCTGCGCTGTTCTCAAAGAAGTGTCCAAATTGTGTAGTAACGAGAAACAATGTTTTGCGATAGTTGGTAACTTGCGTGATGATGCTAATGTCGACTGTTTAGACGTTGCATCTCAACTAATCAAGAACCTCAACATAAAATGTACTATAGTGTCGGTTGAGGAACACGAAGCTTCTAGGGAAGTGATGTGGCATCCAAGTGGACCTAATCTCTGCGCAATACCCCTCATGACGAGGGCAATAGCTGAACGGGCGATCGATTGTGGTGCAGAAATTTTACTAACTGGTGAAGGAGCAGATGGTCTTTTCGGTGCGCCTAAATACCTTCTTCCAATCACGCTGGGTAAACTGAAGCTTCGCAAATCTGGAACTCTTTTTCGTGATATTTATTCTGTTGGGTGGAAACCCCTTGCCTTAGAACTTCTCTCAGGTATCAGTCTTCTTCTACCAAAGAAGTTACAAACTCAAATCTATTGGTCTACTAACTTACCAGAATCGTGTTCTGTTTACGTCCCTGAAATCATAAATCCCAAACTACACCCTTACATTCAAGATTGGACATCTCGATGGATTGCAGAGCGAGTTAACTTTCACTTGGGAAATACCTCCAATTGGGCAGCAGCAGATGCAATAGATGCAATTTTTCCTGATGAACCTTATCCACCTTCGGGTAGTATCGCTGAATACAATCCTTTTCAAGATGCTCATGTCTTTGAGGTGGCAATGAGTCTTCCTTTGGAAGAAAGATATAACGAATCTTTTCAAAAAGCCTATCACCGTCAAAAAGCTATGGTAGTTGAACTTCTTGGTAGAGAGGCGGTATCTATTTTACCTCCTGGGAAGCAGTTTTTTCGTAAAGCATTTAATAGAATGGAAGATAGTCGACCTGTAGATTCTACAATCTGCGAAAAGGTTGGTCTTTTTGTTACTAAGCCAAATATCCCTTATGATGAAAGCTGTGCATCTATACTTATCCGTCATCATATACGTGCAGTGGAGACATGGCTTAAGGGCGCTATTGACAGGGGATACTCTGTGGTAGGGTGAGTTTTACCTTATGTTAGAGAAGATGTAATTAAAAAATGACCAAAAAATGTCAAACTACTTAATTAAAGCAAGGCTTGAGTTGTCATCGAGATGGGGAACTGAGTTTAAGCGTATTCGTGCCCTCATATCATGCCTTACTGAAAGGCAGTGGTGTTCAGTTGAGCAACTCATTCAGGAATCTGCTTTATCCCACAAAACTGTGACTAGTCTGTTACGAGACCTAGAGCCTTGGATTGATAAAAATGGGAACTATATACGCTTTAAAGAGCAATTCACAGATGATGCACGATCTGTTTTTGATTGCGAGTCGTTGTTTGTGAAAAAAATTCAAGATCCTTACGATGCCTTAATCATTGAAAATCAGACTCTACTCGACAGCATTACGGATATTGTTCGGGAAATGCCACTGTCTGACTTGAATCTTGATCATGTATCGGCAACTCCTGAAACCTGTATTAAACGTGCGTTGTTCTTATCCTACACATATGAGATTGCTGATAAAAGAATTTTGTGCCTTGGTGATCATGATCTTACATCAATAGCACTTTCACTTATCTATCCAGATTTGGACATAACCGTAGTTGATATTGATGAGCGTATACTTGACTATATCTATAATGTTTCTCAGCAGCATGGATGGTCTATAAAAACTGCCTTTGCTGACTTTCGGGTTGAACTTCCAAGAAGTTGTTTAGCGAGCTTTGATCTGGTTTTTACTGATCCGCCATATACTTCATCTGGAATCGATTGTTTCCTAAGACGTGGACTTGCGGCCCTCAAGCAAGATAAGTTTTCACGTCTGCTGTTTTGCTATGGATTTGGTGAACAGCACCCTGCAATAGGTCTTAAAGTGCAATCTGTTCTGCCTCAACTTAGGTTAGTATTAGAGGCTTTACTACCTAAATTTAATCGATATTTTGGTGCTCAAGCAATAGGTAGTAGTAGTGATTTATATATCTGCCGACCTACCAAAGAGACGTGGATGACTATCACTAAGTTGCCTAACTCAAGTTCACAAATTTATACACATGGAAGTAGTTCTGAGGAAACGACTTCTGCAGTACTGCCAAAAGAAATTTTAGAAGAAACGTTAAAGATTAGCTTTGACTTAAAACTTACAGATATTACTCTTGTTGGTGAAGGATTGAAAAGCTTACCTTTTGATTTAAATTCTTATCAAGTAGAATTCTTATCTCTAGGTAAATATTTTCAAAGTATGTACTTTAAAAAAGGCAAACCTCCTTTTACAAGAGAACCTCATTCTAACTTAGTTATTGTAAGTCTTTATCCAAGCTATTGGTCAAGTTTGATTCGCTTTTTTCTTATCTCTGTCGCGGAGCGCCTTGTAATTGTCGGTAAATATTCTGATTTTCATGAAACTACACTTGCGAACCAATTTCTAAGAAAGATAGTAGAGAGTAAATATGAATGTAACATTCACAAGATGAATGCTAAGGGTCACAAAAACTTGAGTATTTTAGTTGCAGATAAGATAGAATTATCTAAAACAGATGCATTAAGCTATATCTTACGATATGTCATCGATCATCGATATGCAAAATTAAGAAATTCTTGGAGAGAAGCTTTAATATCTTGGTTTAGTCTTAAAAATATTGAAGTGACAAAGAATCAAGCTCGACAAATAGTAGATAAGTATTTATCTTCTCAACAATGCCCAGGCTATCTATCGGAGTTTCCAATGTTTTTGCTTACAACTCTTATTGCCAATATTAAAGCGTCCATTTCTGAGTTATATTCAACACACATTGTAGACTAGGTTGTGAGTCATGTAGGCTAACACAACGTTGAAGCTGACCCAGCAAGAGTAATCTTTAAAAGTCAAAGTTTGACTGAGGCGGCTCAACTAGACCGTTAAATCTTATCAAGGTGGGGATGTGATGTTTTTTGGAGACAATACCTATATCAATCCGCCATGATTTGTGAAAATTTTGACTCCCCTCCCCCAAGTAGGGGCTGGGTCTCCCTGCCATAGCTACTATACCTTTCAACAACATTGGCAGGTTTAGGAAAGTCTACCCCCTTTCCAAGAGCGCGATCGCGCTATGCTCAATCTACCTGAGAGCCGCGATCATCGATAGAATGGGGATAAAGTTCTGGGTAGAGTGGCAATGACTGAGTTGCTGGAGCGTGCGATTTGCATCAAGATTGGGTCATCAAGCGATGCGTCGTTTTGTATCCAACATGACACCTAATACGGTTCAAGTTGAGCCTCTCATTCCAGAGGACTTAGTACGGGTGCATGAAATTTTGGAACAGTATGCTGATAACCAGCTTGATTTTACCCCCTTGCTTACTAAAAAATAGAGGATTAAAATGATTGTCACACTAGATCTGCCAGCAGAATTAGAAGATGAACTGTCTCTTGAGGCATCCCAGTTAAAGCTACCTATCACAGAGTATATTTTGCGTGTCCTATCGTTTCGCCCGTTTCTTCAAAATCCGCCAAAAACAGGTGCAGAACTTGTTACTTACTGGGAAAATAGCGGAATTATCAACTCTCGTCCTGATATTACCGATAGTCAAGAATATGCTCGCAGATTACGTCGTGAAGCTGAAACCCGTGAGTGATTCTAGGTGGCTCCATGTATTTACTTGATACCGATATTTTTATTGACATTCAAAGAGGCTTTACACCTGCTTTAAGTTGGTTTGTCTCTCTCCAAGAACTGCCCAGTATCCCTGGCTTCGTTGTTATGGAGTTGATTCAGGACGCACAAAATAAGCAACAAGTTCGTAAAGCCTTGCAACTTGTTGCACCACTACCTGTAGTCTGGCCTACTGAAATTGACTGTGCGCGTGCGCTCTCAGATTTCACGGCTTACCATTTATCACATAAAGTGGGATTAATTGATGCTTTGATAGCTGCCTGTGCTGTAGGTCAGGGCTTTACCCTTTGCACCTTCAATACTAAGCATTATCGAGTCATTCCAGGACTAAAAATAGAGCAACCGTATAACCGCTAGGCGCGGGCTAACTTCACCGTTAAATTCTATCAAGGTGGGGATGTGCTGTTTTTGTAGCAATGACTGAGTTGCTTGAGCGGGCAATACAGATCCTGCGGGCGAAGCTCTACGATATTAAACTCCAAGAGCGGCAGGAGAAGGTGACTTCGTTGCGGCGATCGCAGGTGGGGACGGGGGCGCGATCGGAGAAGATCCGCACCTACAATTACAAGGACAACCGGATCACGGATCACCGTTTGGGGCAAAATTTCACGCTGGCAAATATCCTCGATGGGGATATTGATCAGGTGATGGAGGCTTGTATTTCTCAGGATCAGCAGGAGCGGCTGGAGCAGTTGGCCAATGCAACGGAGTAAGGTGTGGGGTGTGCCCACCGACCTTTGTGTTTAATCAACAGTTGGGTGGTGGATTTTGTCAACCTCCGGAATGTGGGTTTAAGTCTGTTTCTGAACGCTCACTCACCCAGTTCATCCAAAGGACTGCGAACCCCTCAGCCACCGCGATTAAGAACGTGGGTGTAAATCCTGGTGGTTTTCACATCTTTGTGGCCTAACAGTTCTTGCACTGTGCGAATGTCATAGCCATCCTCAAGCAAGTGGGTGGCAAAGCTATGGCGGAGGGTGTGGCAACTCCCGTGTTTGGTGATACTGGCTTGTTGTTTGGCTGGCTTCATCCTGCGTTGAATGCGATCTTCAGAGAGATGATGACGGCGAACGGCTCCGGAACGGGGGTCACGAGAACGATGAGCGGCTGGAAATACATACTGCCAGCCCCATTCTCGTTGGGCATTGGGATATTTGCGGGCGAGGGCATCGGGTAGCTCCACTTCGCCGTAGCCGTCGAGGAGTTCGCGATCGTGGGCGAGTTTGGTGCGGGCAATGTGTTGTTGAAGGGGGAGAATGAGCGATCGGGGCAACATGGTGATGCGATCCTTTTTGCCTTTGCTGTTACGGATGAGGATTTGGCCATGGTCAAAGTCCACGTCCTTAACTCGCAGTCGTAGGCATTCAGTCAACCGCATCCCAGTCCCGTAGAGTAGGCGGATGACCAAGGCCTCTGGGTCATCCCCAACCTTAGCCAGGATTGCCAGCACTTCCGGGCGCGAGAACACAGTGGGCAACCGCTTGGGGCACTGGGGCCGCTCAAGGACATCAAGGTCTGGCAAGGGAAGGTCAAGAACTTAGCGGTAGAGAACGAGCAAGGCACTGGGGGCAACGTTTTGGGTGGAGGCAGCCATTTTTTTATCGACCGCGAGGTAGTAAGAGGCGCGGAGTTCTGGTACTCCCATCTCTCTGGGGTGGCGTTTTTGTTGAAACAAGATGAAGTCTCGGATATAGTAGAGTATGGAACTTCTCGGTTTTGCGACTGAGATGCCTAAAGCGGATGGCTTGGCGCACGCGATCAAGAAGTTTGGGCGGTTGAGGCACTGATGAGTGGTCATAAGGAGAAAATTATCATGCAGATTACGATTGAACTTCCCGACGACATAGCCAATCAATTACAACCCGTCAATGTTTCCCGCCGAGTTCTAGAACTTATCGCTGCCGATCACTATCGTCAAGGTCGTATTGGAGCCGCCGAAGTGCGACAAATACTTAACTTTTCCTCTCGTTGGGAAACCTACAAATTTCTTAAGCGTGAGAAAGCTTATTTGCCCTATACTGAAGACGATTTAGAGCAGGATGTCCAAGCGATTCGCAATCTGTTGGCTACGGAATGATTATTGTTTCCAATACCTCCCCAATCAACTACCTGATTCTGATTGGGCAGATCGACTTACTACCTGAATTGTTCCGGCAGGTCATCATTCCCCAAGCAGTTTATAGCGAACTATCTGATACGGAAGCTCCAAACCTTGTCCGAACTTGGATAACAACTCCACCCAATTGGCTCAAAATTCAACCTCAACCTGTCAGCCAAGCTTCGGATACAATCATTAATTTGCTTGATCCTGGAGAACGTGCAGCTATCCTTCTAGCCCAAGAACTGAAAGCTAACTTACTTTTGCTAGATGACATGAAAGCGCGACGCACTGCGATAGACAGAGGTTTGAGCATTACAGGTATCCTCGGAATTTTGGATCAGGCAGCAACCCTAAAGCTCATCGACCTACCTCTTGCCGTTCAAAGCCTTCAAGCTACATCTTTTTGGGCATCTGACAGTTTGTTTCAAAGGTTATTAGACAAGCACACTTAAAGCCTCACTACGTAGACTAAAGTACACCGCTCAACTTGAATCTACATCCTCTGAGATCGGGCTAACAAATCGATGGAGCCGACCGTATCAAGATTATCTGTGGGAAACCGAGGTTATCTGCGGCGGCTCATCTCAACGGTTAGACGCTTCGTTATTTACAAAAGTATGCTGATTAAGTTTGGGCCAGATAATCTTAGAAGATCGGGGGAATTATGGCTTTAGGTATCGCTGTTGTATCATTACTTCTGTTATGTTATTTATATCTCAAATTGAGGGCTGCGGATTGCGCTTTTGTGGAAATGAACCAACGCGATTGGCACATCCATCTCTTGCCGAAACCGTCGTTATTTGCCCGTCTTTTTAATATCATCATTGATAAACGCGGCGCTTCACTTTTGATCACGCTCTTAGAGAAAACAGCCATCGCATCAGCTTTGAAGAAGTCTGTTCGGCAAATGGAAGAGGCCGAAGCCAGTGGACGTGTCCCTGCTATTCTATGTGATGCCGCCGCACGTCAAGCTATGCGGTCGCGATTGGCAAACTACGCGGATGATATGCGCGCCTCTGTCACCCTCAACGCGCTTGCCAAAGTATCCAACTACGCCGGAGCATTGCACTATTTTTCTAATCATGCGGGTTTACTCAAATTAGGTGCAGAAGCGCATAATGAAGTTGTGCGTCAACCCGTCTTCATCGTGTCTATGCCGCGTACGGCTACTACCATTCTCCACCGCACGCTGGCTACAGATACTTCGCGTTGGCGAGCCTTCGACTTGGCGGATATGATTATGCCCTTGCCGCCTATCCCCCGTTCAGACCGCGCGCGCCGTGATCAGTTGGCCGAGAAAGTGCAAAAGAATTTTATCGAGCCACTTAAACGAATTTATCCGGGTTGGTATGAGTGCTTGGAGACAATGCATGCGATGAAACCTAACCAAGTGGATGAAGACTTGGGTATCTATGATTCTGGACTTGGCTTTGGCTACCAAGATACGCTAATGCTTCTTTATCCAGAGCAGCGGGCCCGTGGAATGCCTCTTGAAAGTGCTGAACTGGCTGCCTATCGTTATGCTTGGCTCGATATGGTTATGCGCATTCATCAAACTTTGGAGCCCGATAGCGACAAGACGTGGCTGATGAAAGACCCTAACCACACGGCCTTCCTGCCGCAACTCCGGCAGCAATTTCCGGATGCCCGCTTCATTTTTACCCATCGCCCTCCCCGTGAGATTTTACCCAGTATGGCAAAGTTGTTCGTGGTTTTTACATGTATCTTTGTTGAACCCGGCGCACCGGGAACCACTTCAGCAGAGTGGGGACAGTATGCTTTGGAAAAGACTAACTTTTTCTTGAGCGGGATTGTTGATTACACTAAGGCAAATCCGCCGGATGAAGACCACCGTATCGATTTCTTGTTCTCGGAGTTGGCACCGAATATGGTTGAGTGTATCGGGCGAATCTACGAGATGTGTTTTGATGAAAAACCAACCGCAGAGGCGAAGGCGGCTATGCAGGCTTACCTTGACGATCATAAGCGTGATAAAAAGGGGAATCAACCCCGTTCCTTGCAAGATTTTCACTTGACGGAGGCCAAAATCGCCTTTGAGGAATATAGCAATATGTTCTTAAGAGATAGCGTCTAACAACTCGCTGCACCCGACACGCGCTGCGCGCGTGGTGGCGGCGGAGAGCCGCGCCTTGAAGCTAGTTGACTGGCGGTGGTGCTGGCACCGCACCCGCGCGTGCGGGTGAGCTCGAGGTCGTTAAATCTTATTAAGGTGGGGATGTGATGTTTTTCGAGACAATGCCTACTTTTTAACAACATTGGCAGAATCAGGGAAGTATACCGGCTTTCCAACAGCGCGATCGCACTATGCTCAATCTACCTGAGAGCTGCGATAATCGATAGAATGGGTACAAAGTTCTGGGTAGAGTGGCAATGACTGAGTTGCTTGAGGGTGCGATCGCCTTTGTTACCAGCCTTACCTGAAAGTGAGCAGAATGCGATCGCTTCGCGCTCTGGGATAACTCATGCTCCCGGTCTCCCGATATTCTTGCCAAACTGGCAGATACAGAGATATCGCAGTCGCCAAAGCGATTAAGACATTGCCAATCTTGAGGATCTGTAGGGTGGGCATTGCTCACCTGGCTAGTCGTTAGTGTATATTACGTCCTAATCATCTTGACTATGGCTGTAGTATTATTGTTTGCTTTCATAATATCACATTAAAATAAAGTATGTCAGGGGAATCAGCCAATTTTGAATTTTTGCGATCGCATGACCTTCAGTTAGTACGTCTTGGGGCTTTAGCTGAACGCTATTTCCGAGATGACCCCGGTACTTGCCTGATTAAGTTACGGCAGTTTGCTGAAGTGCTGGCACAATTGACCGCCGCCAAAACAGGTCAGTTTGTTTCTACCGAGGAAGCCCAGGCAGATTTATTGAAACGGTTGAAGTTTCAACGGGTGATATCGCCCGAAGTCGCTGATCTGTTCCATCAGATCAGAATTGCAGGCAATAGGGCAACCCATGAATATATTGGCGATCATAGGTCAGCCCTGACCATGTTAAAGATGGCCAGACAACTGGCTATCTGGTTTCATCGAACATTCAGTGGCAATACCAGCTTTAGGGCGGGTGCTTTTGTGCCGCCGCCGAACCCAACAGATGTAACAGCCGAACTGGCAGCCGAACTTGAACGCTTGCGGATTGCCCTTGAAGAGACCCGCAGCGAGGCAGAAAGGGCAAGGCTGGCAGCCGAAGAACAGGCTAGGGCGGTGCTGAGTGCCGAGGAGAAAGCCCGTCAGGAAGCTGAAAACCGTTCATTATGGGAGCAGCTTGCGGTCGAGTCGGAACAGGCAAGATCAGCCCTTGAAGTTCAGTTAGCCACCCTTCAGGCAGCATCGAAGCAGTTACCCGCCCAACAGACCGCCGCTATTATTTCTCTGGCTGATCGGGCGGCGACCGTGATTGATCTCGATGAAGATGAAACACGGGCAATTATTGATCAGCAATTGCAGGATGCAGGCTGGTTAGCTGATACCCAAAACTTGCGTCATGACAAGGGCGTAAGACCCGTTAAGGGGAAGAATATGGCGATCGCCGAATGGCCAACGGCTAACGGTATTGCTGACTATGCCCTGTTTGTGGGTACAAGCTGTATCGGCTTCATTGAAGCCAAGCGCAGGCGCAAGAATGTTTCTGCTGCCATTGATCAGGCCGAGCGATACGCCAGAGGGTTTCAGGCGGGTGATGGTTTTGCTCCTATTGATGGTAGCCCATGGGGTGAGTTCCAGTTTCCTTTTGTGTTTGCCACCAATGGGCGACCTTATCTCAAACAGATTGAGACCGAAAGCGGGATCTGGTTTCGGGATGTGCGCCAGCCCACCAATCGCCGCCGTGCCTTAGTAGGCTGGTACACCCCGGAAGGCTTGGCAGCGCTGCTAGGGATGGATCGTGAAACTGCCCATGCTCACCTGAAAACCCAGCCCTATCGGTTTGGTTTTCCGTTGCGTCCTTATCAACAACGAGCGATCGCAGCGGTGGAAATGGCCCTAGAGTCCGATCGCCGTGAGATGTTGGTGGCAATGGCCACCGGAACGGGTAAGACAAAACTGGCGATCGCCCTGCTCTACCGACTCTTAACCGCCAAACGGTTTCGCCGGGTTTGTTTTGTCGTCGATCGCAGTGCTTTAGGCAGTCAGGCAGCCGGTGAGTTTCGGACGACCAAGGTTGTCACCGCTAAAGCCTTTGGGGATATTTTCGGGTTACAGGGGTTAGGAGATATTACCCCAGAGTCAGAAACCAAGGTGCATATCTGCACCATTCAGGGGCTAGTGAAGCGGGTGCTGTATGCCAGCGAACCCCGAACAGTTCCCCCCATTGACCAATATGATCTGCTGTTGATTGATGAATGTCACCGAGGCTATCTGCTGGATCGGGAAATGTCCGATGCCGAGCTAAGTTTTCGCAGTCAGGATGATTATATCTCTAAGTATCGTCGAGTTTTAGAGCATTTTGATGCGGTCAAGATCGGATTGACAGCCACGCCAGCCCTGCATACCGTGCAGATTTTTGGTGAACCCGTGTTTACCTACGCTTACCGGGAGGCTGTGATCGATGGGTTTCTGATTGACCATGAACCACCCGTGCAGATTACCACTACCTTGAGTCGGAGTGGGATTCAGTTTCGGGCGGGGGAAGCACTCGATGCGATCTACTCTCCCACCGGGCATCTACAGCGCATTTACGCCCCAGACGATCTCAATTTCGAGGTAGAGGAGTTCAATAAGAAGGTGATCACGATTCCTTTCAATAAGGCAGTTGCCAAGGAACTAGCCAAACATATCGATCCGAACTTGCCCGGTAAGACCTTGATTTTTGCCGTGAATGATGCCCATGCGGATATTGTGGTCGATCAGGTGAAGCAGGCAATGGCTGATTATTACGGCGAGATCGAGGATGCCGCCGTTCGCAAGATTACAGGCAGTGTGGACAAGGTAGGGGATTTGATCCGTTCTTACCGTAATGATGCCATGCCTCAGATCGCGGTCACGGTTGACCTCTTGACCACCGGCATTGATGTTCCGAAGATTACCAATCTGGTGTTTTTGCGGCGGGTGAATAGCCGGATTCTTTATGAGCAGATGTTGGGACGGGCAACCCGCCAATGCCCTGAGATTGATAAAGAAACGTTCCGTATTTTTGATGCGGTTGATTTATATGCCAAGTTACAGACTTTGACCGAGATGAAACCCGTTGTGGTCAATCCTGCCATCAGCCTTGAGCAGTTATTTGATGAGTTTGCTCAGGTTACCGAGGCGGATCACCGTGCTGTCATCCGGGATCAGATCGTGGTTAAACTGCGGCGGAAGTTGGGGCGGTTGGCGGATCAAGCCAGAGATCGCTATGAGGCCGATATCGGGGAAACCCCAGAAGAGACGCTCGAGCGGTTCAGGACTTCCCCGCTGCCCGAGTTGGCGGGCTGGGTGAGCGATCGCCCCGGTATCGGGCGGATTTTGGATTGGAATCCAGAAGGGGGTGAGGGGAGCTTGCTGCCGATTTCTCATCACCCTGATGAGGTTGTTGCCGTGACCCGTGGTTATGGATCGGGGCAAAAACCTGATGATTTTCTCGATAGCTTTACCGCCTATGTGCGGGATAACGTCAATCAGTTGGCTGCTTTAACCGTGGTATTGCAAAGGCCCAGGGAGCTAACCCGCGCCCAGCTTCGTGAATTGCGCCTAGAGCTTGATAAGATGGGCTATTCAGAAACCAATTTGCGCCAAGCGTGGCAGGAAGCCAAGAATGAGGATATTGCCGCCTCGATCATTGACTTTATCCGTCAAGCGGCGCTGGGCGATCCGCTGATTCCCTATGATGAGCGGGTCAAAGCAGCCATGAAACGCATCCTGGCAAAACGAGCCTGGACAGACCCGCAGCGCAAATGGTTAAAGCGGATTGGGGAACAGGTCGCCCGTGAGTTTATTGTTGATCGCGCTGCCCTGGATCAGGAGCCTTTCGGAAATGACGGGGGGTTTAATCGCCTCAACCGTATTTTTGAGGGACAACTGGAAGCTATTTTAGGAGATATAAACGAGGAGTTATGGCGAAGGACAGCTTGATTGCCCTCATCCCCCAGCCCCTTCTGCCAAGCAGGGAGAAGGGGAGCCAATCCCCCAGCTCATTTTCTGCCAAGCAGGGAGAAGGGGAGCCAATCCCCCAGCTCATTTTCTGCCAAGCAGGGAGAAGGGGAGCCAATCCCCCAGCTCATTTTCTGCCAAGCAGGGAGAAGGGGAGCCAATCCCCCAGCTCATTTTCTGCCAAGCAGGGAGAAGGGGAGCCAATCCCCCAGCTCATTCTGCCAAGCAGGGAGAAGGGGAGCCAATCCCCCAGCTCATTCTGCCAAGCAGGGAGAAGGGGAGCCAATCCCCCAGCTCATTTTCTGCCAAGCAGGGAGAAGGGGAGCCAATCCCCCAGCTCATTTTCTGCCAAGCAGGGAGAAGGGGAGCCAATCCCCCAGCTCATTTTCTGCCAAGCAGGGAGAAGGGGAGCCAATCAAAGTCCCTCTCCCTCTTTGGGAGAGGGATTTAGGGTGAGGGAGAGTCAATGAGTACCAGTAACGTAACCCGTGATATTGTCGCGAAACTTTGGAATTTGTGTCATATCCTGCGAGATGATGGCATTACCTATAACGAATATGTCACCGAATTAACCTATTTGTTATTTCTCAAGATGCTGGCGGAGACGGGGCGGGAAGATTGTTTACCGCAGGAGTATCGCTGGAGCGCATTGGATAGCCGCGAAGGGTTGGAGCAGTTGGAGTTTTATCGCCAGCTTCTGCTTGATTTGGGGAATCAGAAGAAGGTTGCTGACCCCGTGATTCTGGCTATTTTTACCGATGCTCAAACCAGACTGAGAAAGCCCACCAATTTGAAATCGCTCACGGATGCTATTGATCGGCTGGACTGGTTTTCGGCACGAGAAGAAGGCTTAGGCAACCTTTATGAAGGGTTGTTGGAGAAGAACGCCGCCGAGAAGAAATCCGGGGCAGGGCAATACTTCACACCGCGCCCCTTGATTGATTGCATTGTCAGGCTGGTGCAGCCCCAGGCGGGCGAGGTTATCCAAGACCCGGCAGCGGGGACGGGGGGCTTTCTGGTAGCGGCGGATCAGTATGTCAAAAACCAGACGGATGACTTGTACACCCTGACCCAGGAGCAGGGGCGTTTCCAGCGTAATGAGGCTTATCGAGGGTTGGAGTTAGTACCCGATACGCACCGTCTTTGCCTGATGAATTTGATGTTGCATGGCATTGAAAGCGTGGTGATGTGTGGGGATAGCCTGTCACCGGATGGGGAGAGTTTGGGCAAGGCTGATGTGATTCTCACCAATCCACCCTTCGGAACCAAGAAGGGGGGCGGACGACCTACCCGATCGGATTTTTCGGTGACCGCAGAAACCTCTAACAAGCAGTTGGCGTTTGTGGAGCATATTTACCGCGCTCTGAAACCAGGGGGCAGGGCGGCGGTGGTGTTGCCGGATAATGTGTTGTTTGAGGATAATACGGGGCGCAAGCTGAGGCAGCAGCTTATGGATTTGTGCGATCTGCATACCATTTTGCGCTTGCCGACCGGGATTTTCTATGCTCAGGGGGTGAAAACTAATGTGCTGTTTTTCACGCGGGGCAAGACGGACAGGGGCAACACGAAGGCAGTGTGGGTGTATGACCTGCGGGCAAATATGATCAGTTTTGGTAAGACGAGACTGCTGACGGTGGCGGATTTTGCCGAGTTTGAAGCGGCTTTTGGGGATGACCCGTTGGGGAAAGCGCCGCGCACTGACCAGGGGGAGGAAGGGCGATTCCGCTGCTTCACCCGTGAGGAGATTGCTGCCCGCAATGATAACCTAGACATTAGCTGGTTGCGGGATACCAGCGATGACCCAGAGGATGACCTAACCGAGCCGGAGGAAATTGCGGAGGCGATCGCTACCCATTTAGGCAACGCCCTGCGGGAAATTGAGATTATGATGGAGGAGTTTAGCAACGGAGCAGATAGCCGATGACTTTACGGCTGCATTGACGATGAAACGTTTATTCGTCATCAATAAATTTACACCCAATGAAGATGATATGGAAACAGATCTGAGTATGCACACAATTCAATTAAGGTCTTATGTGGGCAGTGATGGATTATTACATATTTCGTTGCCTGACTTACAGGATACGGAGGTTGATATTATTTTGGTATATCAGCCAGCAAAACCATTAGTAAAAACATCGTCAAAACGACAATGGTCTCCCGATTTTTTAAGTGTATTTGGAGCTTGGGAAGGTGAGCCACTTGTGAGGGCTGTTCAAGAGGAGGCATCCGAGCGGGAGTCGTTTTAATGTCTTATTTGCTGGATACTAATACCTGCATCAATTATATTAATCGGCGTAGCATGAGCGTTTATCAACACCTCATGGCATTATCTCCCGACGATGTGTATATTTGCGAAGATTGGGAGGCCGAAAATCCATGAAAACCCAAGCTGAGGTGATTTATCTATGAATACAACTCAAGAAGCAATTATTCATTGTTTACGACAACAGAGGAGTTTGATTTATGTCTAAGCGGGGCGATCGCGAGCCTTTAGCCGATCGCCTACTCAAACAACTCGCAACTCTAGCCCCAGATGACCTTGATTTAGTCATTGATTTTGTCAGTTTACTACACCAGAGAAAGCATAGCTCTTTGGGCAAACGCCTACGAGACCTATTTCGAGAAACCCAAGCATTACCCGGTGTAAGCCAGATTACTGAGGAAGATATTGCGGCTGAAATTGAGGCATATCGTAGAGGCGAGTGAAAATTTTAATCGATACAAATGTTTTAGTTTCTGCTGTTTTACGGGATCGTATTCCAGAACAAGTTGTGCTTTATGTTAAAGACATATCGGGCGATCTCAAAACTCGATTTTCAAAAATTCCTGATCAGGAGACTGGTTTATGTCTATCACCAACTTTGCCCCCAAATACACCAACCATTGGAGCGATCGCCATGATGACTAAGATTCAACAAACGAATAAACTGCTAGAGCAGCTAGAAACACTAACTCCTGAAGAGATAAATATGGTAATCGCTTTTGCTGATTTCTTGCACTATAAAAAAAGCCTTCAGTCACCAAAGCAAGTCATTCAGAAGCACCCAGGATCTACCACTCACTTCAGTCCCAAAAACTTGTCTAAACTCCGAGGGATTGCTAAACCTGTATCGGTTTTAGAACAGTCTGATCCTCAGACAGACTATGTTGATTATCTAACGAACAAATACACATAATGCGAGTTTTAATCGATACCAATGTGGTGCTTGACTTTCTACAAGAGCGGGAACCTTTTGTAGAGAATGCAGCGAGAATTTTTCAGCAGATTGATGCTGGGGAAATTGAAGGAGTGATTACCGCTACCACAATCACTAATATTTATTATATTATTCGGAAGTTCGCCGGAGATGGAGTTGCTCGAGACGCGATCGCCCAAATTCTGATCGATCTCACGATCGCCCCTGTGAATCGAGATGTTTTAGAAGGAGCGATCGCTCTACAATTCGCTGATTTTGAGGATGCTGTACAGTATGTATGTGGTATTAGCCATCCTGTAGATGTCATTGTTACTCGTGATGTTACTGGGTTTAGCGCGGCAACCATTCCAGTGGTGCTACCGGAAAACTTTGATGATTTCAAGCTAAGATTGCGGCTGGACGATCCCAGATGATGTTGGCAGAGCGATCGCATTATCGCGGCTAAAGGAAACAACCCCATGAGACAATTACCAATGGAGTTCGAGATTAACCAAAATCGCGCGATCGCCCCTAATCATTTGCGAAATGCTCTGGCAGAAATTGGGGCATATAGTGAGAAGATGGAAGGCGATGAACCGCAAGAGGAGAGAGCAGCGTGAGTGAATTGCCGAAGGGGTGGGTTTTTAGTTCTCTTCTGGGTATTGTCAATCTTCACGACAGTCAGCGTATTCCCTTGAACCAGAAGCAACGTGCTGAACGTCAGGGTGCATATCCATACTATGGAGCTAATGGACAGGTAGATTCGATAGATGGTTTTATTTTTGATGGCAATTACATTCTCTTAGCTGAAGATGGTGGTTATTTTGATCACCCATTTAAAGGCGTGGCCTATGAAGTCTCTGGGCGATTTTGGGTCAATAATCATGCTCATATTCTTTCTCCTTGTAGTGAAATTCCAATAAGGTTTTTATTCTATGTTCTTAATTCACTTGATTGGATGCCTTATGTAGGAGGTTCTACAAGATTAAAATTAACCCAAGAATCAATGCGTAGGGTATTAATCCCCCTTCCCCCACTCAACGAACAACGGCGGATTGTTGCCAAGCTCGATCGCCTCTTTGCCCGTAGTCGTTGTGCCCGTGAGGAGTTGGGGCGGGTGTCTGGGTTAGTTCAGCGCTACAAACAAGCCGTCCTAGCCGCCGCCTTCCGTGGCGATCTCACAGCAGATTGGCGGGCAGAGAATCCTGATGTAGAGCCAGCATCAGAACTTTTAAAGCAAATTCAACTAAATCGAGAACAACAAGTTAATTTATATCGTCGAAATAAAAAATCGAAGAAATCGATAGATTTGTTTGATGCTACTACTGTTCTATATAGTGAAAATAAACATCCAAAAGATATACCAAATACATGGATTAGATGCCATATTGGTGACATTGCAAATGTCTGTAATGGCAGCACGCCATCTAGAAAATCTTCTGAGTATTGGAATGGAAATATCAGTTGGGTGAGTTCAGGCGAAGTCCGTAACAATGTCATTTTGAGGACAAAAGAGGCTATAACTCAACAGGGTTATGATAATTCTTCTGTCCGTATTTTGCCAGTGGGTACAGTTCTACTTGCTATGATTGGCGAAGGAAAAACAAGAGGGCAAACAGCAATTTTAAGAATTGACGCAACAATCAATCAGAATATAGCTGGTGTGATTACTGATCATGGCTTAATCTTATCTGAATATTTGTGGTATTGGTTTCAGTATCAGTATGAATCGACTAGGGAGCAAGGGAGTGGATCCGGGCCTCAGGCATTGAATTGTCAACGTGTCAGAGAGTTACCATTCATAGTTTCTCCTCTTATAGAACAAAAAGAGATTGTTAAGCGGGTTGAAAAGCTGTTCAAAGTGATAGATATCATCGAGCAGGAACATCAAAAAGCCAGCAAACTCCTCGATCGCCTAGAGAAAGCCACCCTATCCAAAGCCTTTCGGGGCGAACTCGTACCCCAAGACCCCAACGACGAACCCGCCGCAGTCTTGTTAGAACGCATCCAAGCCCAACGGCAGACGCAACCCAAACGCAAAGCAAAATCGACCCGCAAACCCAAAGCGAATTGAGGGGGTGCGATCGAGGCTAACACTGCTCAACAGGATGTTTCAGAGCGGGATGAGGATATCCTGGTTAATGAGATTGACCCTGTGTATGGGTGGAGTTCCCAGCCAAGTCATTTGGCATGACGGCAATACTTGACACCAGTTTTTTGTTGAGTTGTTGCCCTAAAACGCCAGCTAACAACCCCTTGGCAGCGGACGCTTGAGATATCTTGATGGGGATCCAAAGGTTATCTGTCGCCGCTTATCTTGGTGGTTGGGTAGCCATACTTTTGGATGCCACACTAAAACGAGGTGCTGGATTTTCGTAAGTAGGTAGACTCAATAGCTGCGAAACCGCCCCAAAAAAAGCACAGCCTTGGGTAAAATAAAGAAGCGATGTGATTTTGTCGTGTTAACTGCTTCTGAAAAATGACAAAACTACTTCAACAGGCGATCGCCCAAATCCAACAACTCCCACCGGACCAACAAGATGCGATCGCCGCTCGATTTTTGGCAGAGGACAACATTGGCAGGCTCAGGGAAGTCTACCCGCTTTCCAAGAGCGCGATCGGGCTATGCTCAATCTGCCTGAGAGCCGCGATAATGGATAGAATGAGTACAAAGTTCTGGGTGAAGTGGCAATGACTGAGTTGCTTGAGGGTGCGATCGCCTAATTGAAAAGCCTGCTGATGAGCAAGATGCGATCGCTCCTCGTTTACTTACTCAGATGCTAGAATAGGGCAGCAACGCGGTTTCATTAGCAATATAGCCATGTCTAAAACAATAGTCGAGCGGCAAGATCTTGTTGAGGTAGTAAATGCTCTGCCTGATGAGGTTTTGGTAGAGTTGGCAAATTTTCTTGACTACTTGCGCTATAAAACGTCTCAGGATAAGAAACCTGATCTTTGTCAACAAAACTTTTTGCTCTCTGTTGCCGGCTTAGGTAAGTCTGCTCAACAGGATGTTTCAGAGCGGGATGAGGATATCCTCCTTAATGAGATTGACCCTGTGTATGGGTGGAGTTCCCAGCCAAGTAATTTGGCATGACGGCAATACTTGACACCAGTTTTTTGTTGAGTTGTTGCCCTAAAACCCCAGCTAACAACCCCTTGGCAGCGGACGCTTGAGATATCTTGATCGGGATCCAAAGGTTATCTGCCGCCGCTTATCTTGGTGGTTGGGTAGCCATACTTTTGGATGCAACACTCAAACGAGGTGCTGGATTTTCGTAAGTAGGTAGACTCAATAGCTGCGAAACCGCCCCAAAAAAAGCACAGCCTTGGGTAAAATAAAGAAGCGATGTGATTTGGTGGTGTTAACTGCTTCTGAAAAATGACAAAACTACTTCAACAGGCGATCGCCCAAATCCAACAACTCCCACCCGACCAACAAGATGCGATCGCCGCTCGATTGTTGGCAGAGTTGCAGGACGAGCAAAAATGGGAAACCAGTTTTGCTACCACGACAGACGAGCAATGGGATCAGATGGCCGCAATGGTACGGCAGGAAATCGCAGCAGGAGAAACTCTTGCCCTTGATGAGGTATTCCCAACACAAAAATGAAATCAAGCGTCACAAAGTCATTTCGCCAGCGGCTAGGTGATTTGCCTGCATCAGTTCAAGAACAAGCCCATAAAGCTTACGCCCTTTGGCAAGAAGATCCTTATCATCCGAGCCTTCAGTTCAAGCGAGTCAGTCAGAAGCAACGGATTTATTCTGCTCGTGTCAGTCTCAATTATCGTGTTTTAGGTTTACTCGAAGGCGACGATATTTACTGGTATTGGATTGGCACACACGATGATTACGATGAATTGCTAAAACGGATTTAGTCAGTAGGATTAGGGTGCGTTAGACGGGATCGATAAGGTGATTAGGGTTAGGGATAATTGAGAGATTTGATGGGTGATGGTAGCTGATACATTTACGCGACATTTTTCCGGTTGTTCCCGGACAATGCAACGATAGCACTATTACCCGTTAAGGTAACAGAGGCGGTATCCCGCAAAGCTTTTAGAAAGATTCCAAAAGCACCGTTCCAGTCCCTGGGTAGAGTGAACCCGCACTCAGGACATCGGAACACTTTTGAGCCACCTAGCTGGGAATGGACATGACCACAGTGAGTACAGGTTTTGCTGGTGTATTCTTCGGTCACATCTACAACTGTTCAGTTATTTCCGCGCTTATGTCTCAGGGTTAGTTTGAATCGATAATGCGCCCATGTCAGCATGGCGCGGGCAGTCTTAGACCTGATTAGACGCTTCACCTTGGCAACCATATTGGAAGTCTCGAAGGGGGGCCAAAAAATCAGGCTGTGTTATGGGATGGCCAGGGATGCGACCCAATCAACCAGGGGGTTGAAGTCCTCACCGGGTAGTCCCCACGCCCATTTCAGCTCGATTTCATACCCGAAGGTCTCGCACCATACTTGGTATTATACCGTATTGCCGTAAAATGTTAACCTAATTTGAGATTAAATCATGCTCCTCAATTCTAGCAAATCTGCATCAACGGCGATCGCACCGGGTGAAATGGCGATCGCACCACGGGAAGCCATGGGAGGACATAGTAACCGGGTAGAAGCAGTAGCGATAAGCCCGTTGGGCATAGCTTCGCTTACCGACCCCGACGGGAAACCATCTTCAACAGGCGATCGCCCAAATCCAACAACTCCCACCCGACCAACAAGATGCGATCGCGGCTCGATTTTTGGCAGAGGACAACATTGGCAGGCTCAGGGAAGTCTACCCGCTTTCCAAGAGCGCGATCGGGCTATGCTCAATCTGCCTGAGAGCGGCGATAATGGATAGAATGAGTACAAAGTTCTGGGTGAAGTGGCAATGACTGAGTTGCTTGAGGGTGCGATCGCCTAATTGAAAACTTTGCCTGCTGATGAGCAAGATGCGATCGCTTCGCGCTCTGGGATAATTCATTCTCCCGGTCTCCCGATATTCTTGCCAAACTAGCAGATACAGAGATAGATTTTCACCGATTTTCTGACAGTTGAAACAACAAAGAGGTCACTTATGCAAAACTCTCGTCATGTTTCCTTACTAACAAATGGACAAGATCAAGTCCTAACCATTCCCCATGAACTTGCCCTATCGGGTACAGAAGTTTTGTTACGCAAAGCAGGTCATCGCTTAATCATTGAACCCATTCCTGCTAATTCTCTCCTTTCTTTGCTAACTACGTTGCCAGACATTACGGATGATTTCCCTAATATAGATGAGGGGTTACTTCCCCTTGATGACATCACACTTTAGTACCACCCAATGACCTATCAATACCTCCTTGATACAAATATCCTGTCAGATTTGGTCAGACATCCTCAAGGTCGGATTTTCCAGCATATTGTAGATGTCTGGGAAGACAGCGTTTGTACTAGCATCATTGTGGCGTGTGAACTACGATGAAGTTAGATAATTGGTTGCTTTGAAAATACAAGATTTGGCATAGGATGTCTTTGGTTTAAGCGAAGAGCATGATTTAATCTCAAATTAGGTTAATTCCTACTGTCTAAGATGGAGTTGGTTGAGGCTATAAACTTAACACTTTAAAGACGACAGATAGTAGTAGACACCCGGTTTCCGAGGTGGCAGGCGAGCCAGGTGCAGAAACCGGGTTTTTTAACTATTCTGGATGAATTTAGCGGAAAAGTACATCTGATCGCATTGTCAGGGTCAGATCTTGTTCTGGGTTAATCACAACGACATCCACCTGACCGCGACCAATGAAGACTCCCGCCAGAGCCCCTAGTCCCGCGCCGCCGAGAACTTCCTCAGTGGCGATCGCTTTATCTCCGAGTACCCCCGCCAAAGCCGCCGCCGCCGCCGCACCCACAGCAGCACCTTTAAGGATATTACCAGCAGAAGGACCACGACGGACGGTTTCCGTGCGGGTGACAACGTTAGAATTAGCATCAAGACGATATCGGCGATTGTTGCTGATAATCACCTCATTAGCCACAAACTGAGAACCACCAGAAGCGGGTCGCAATTCCCCAACAATTTCCGCCCCTGCGGGTATCCAAACCCGTCCTTGGTTAGTACGGATATCTTGGGCGACTACCATAGTCAGAGCGGTCGTTTCTGTGGGGGTGAGAACGATTCTATCAGCTTCTGGGTATTCCACGGGGATAGTTGTTCCGGCGGAAATTCTTTCCCGTTGTAGAGAACCCGGTAATTGTTGGGCGCGCGCTACGGTTTGATGCAGCAATAGAGGGGCTGCTAGTCCAGTAGTTAAACCGAGGGTGAGGAAGATAGATGTAGCAGAACGGTAGAGTTTTTGGTGGAACATAGTTTACATTATCCTCGGGTGTAAATTAATTGATTTGTCTCTATTGACGTGGGTTGTTTGAATTTAGTTCACAATTTCTGGAGAAATTTGTTTAACCCGGACAGTTAAAGTTGGCAAAAAGCTGACGGAAACGGCGATCGCTTAGTTGAGCGACAGGGTAGGTTAATTAGGCTGTACTGGCGGTATTTAGCACATCAGCGCTCACCCTGTCTCTATAGTCTATCTGGGTTAAATATTAACCGAGATTTTAGGGAACAGGCACAGAATATTCTCTTTCTCGGACGGCGGGACCTCTGACCACAATGCGGAAGCGACGAGACGGGGGGAGGTTGGCGATTAAATCGAATTTACCTTCAGAATCCGTGACGATCGCCCGATTATCAATATCAACTATATCCATCGGATCAACTTGTCCTACAATTCTAGCTCTCCTAGGGCTAAGTCGCGTTACCTGAAACACTTGTAAATCAGACAAAGGTGGAGTTAGATCAGGAGCAGTGGGAGGTAGGTTAAGGTTAACTACGGAGGATTTTTCTCTGTTAATTTGGGTTTCTTGTCCCTCTGCGGAAGCGCCCACAATACCTTCAACGGTGCTAATACCCGTTTTACCATCTGGTCCAACATCGACCCCAAAGGAAGTTCCCCTAACTCCGGCGACAGTTACAGGGGTTTCTACTCGAAAAGGGGAGGTTTCCACAGACTCTTCAGAGTTTTGGGAGTCTTGGCTAAATATTCCTTCCCAGTTTAGGGCGGCGATTTCCTGGGGGGGGTGAGAAGCGGTAGAATTACGGAATGGGGCGCTAACAAAACGGGCGATGGAAGACCTAACCCGACCTTTGGAAATAAAAACAACGGTTTCTTGGTTAGGGTCGAGTCCTGGTTGTCCTGATAGGCTTCTAATTTCCAGGGTGGTGTTTTCTGCTAATTCCAAAACACCGATATTGCTATCTACTCGTAAAATAGCGATCGCACGTCTTCCGGTTGTGATCACGTCTCCCACCCCTAAGCGATCGCCAAATTGGGCTGGTCTACCATTAATGGTAACTCTCCCCTGGAGTTCCTCTACCATCAAACTGCGGGTGGCGGTCCGGTCAACCTGGGATAATGGGGAGGTATTAGCGATCGCCGGTTTAATAGCCCCGAAGATACCTAATTCCATCATGGTAATGGCGATCGCCGTCATTCCCGGTATCAGAAAGAAGGCATACTTGAAAAAGTTGTCACCGTTGGGCTTTAGCCAACTCGTCCCTGTTGTTACCATTTTCCTAATTAAATCTATGCTGTCGCTTCAGTTTACGCAATTTACCCGCCGGGTTATCCCCTTAGTTGCTGTGGTCTCCTTAGCTTTAGTCGGATTTACTCCGATTTTAGTTGCCATAGGTGAGGAGGTTACTACCCCAGATCCACGTCTGACAGAGGCTGATACCGCTTTTGCTGCGGGGGTAAAATTAGTACAAGAGGGATCTCCAGAATCTCTACAACAAGCCCTGGTTGAGCTTAACCAAGCCCTAATATTGTATCAACAACTGGGTTTAGGGTCTCAGGCGGCTGAGACTTTCCTGGGTTTGGGATTAGTTTATAAGACCTTGGGGGACTTGCGAGCCAGTTTAGAGGCTTATCAGGAGGCTTTGAGTTATTATCAGAGTAGCGATCGCATTTTGGATGCTGCCTATAGCCTCAACCAAATTGGCAAAATTCACTATGAGTTAGGGAATTATCAGAAAGCAGTTGAAGTCTATCAACAGGCGATTATTTTTTATACTCAAGGGGGAGATCTCCGGGGGAAAGCCTACGCTTTAAATAATTTGGGGGCGGTTTATGAACCTTTAGGGAAGTTTCAAGAAGCCCTGGAAGCCTACACCCAAGCCTTAGAATTACACGAACGGGCTAATAATAGGGTAGGATTGGCTAGTAGTCTGAATAATTTGGGTTTGCTTTATGATGCTTTGGGAAATTTTGAACTGAGTTTAGATTATTATAAGCGATCGCTTAGTTTGTGGCAAGAGTTAAATGATGTCCGTGGCGAAGCTAGTACCCTCAATAATATAGGGTTATATCATGAGTCTCAGGATGATTTCCAGCCGGCTTTACAAAGTTTTCAACAGGCTTTAGGACGATATCAGGAAATTGGCGATCTTCGCGGAGAGGCTACTACTCTTAATAATATTGGCTTTACCTATACTAGGTTGGAAAACTGGAATGCTGCACAACAGTCTTATCAGCAAGCCTTACCTTTATGGGAGGAAATTGGCAACCGTAGCGGACTGGGAAGCACTTTAAATAATATCGGTGTGGTTTCTGCTGCACTGGGAGAGTTTGACCGGGCTTTAGAATTTTATCAGCAGGCTTTAGTTATACGCCAAGAAATTGGCGATCGCTCTCGGGAAGCCCTATCTTTATATCGAATAGCGATCGCCCAGAGGGAATTAGGTAATCAAGATGATTCTTTAATGGCTATTCAAGCCGCTATTGAGATTATAGAAGACTTGCGGACTAATGTAGTTAGCCAAGATTTAAGAACCTCATTTTTTGCATCCAAACAAGAATATTATGAGTTTTATATTGACTTGTTAATGGACTTCCATCAACAAAATCCGGGACAAGGATATGATGGTTTAGCCTTAGCAGTTAGTGAACGAGCAAAAGCGCGATCGCTTTTAGATTTACTAGCCGAAATTTCCGGAGAAGTTCAAGGAGGTATTGACCCGCAAATACTAGCTGAAAAACAACAAATTCAGCAACAATTAGCCGCTGCAGAAGAACGTCGCATTCAACTACTCAGTCAACAACATACAGACTCTCAAAAAACCGCCATTGATAATGAATTAGAACAGCTACTAATTAAATACCGCAGTATTTTCGGTCAAATTCGCGCTACCAGTCCCCGCTATGCCGCCCTAACTCAACCAGAACCCTTAAATTTAGCCGAAATTCAAGAAAGCGTTATCGACAAAGACAGTGTATTGTTGGCTTATTTTGTTGGAGAAAAACGGAGTTTTCTCTGGATAGTTACTCACAACTATATTAGTAGTTATGAACTCCCAGGTCGAGAAGTTTTAGAAGCCGAAACCAAGAGGTTTAGGGATAGTTTCATTTTTGGCAATCTCAGAATTAGACGAACTTTAGCAGAAAATGCTGGTAAAAACTTGGGTCAAATTCTCCTCGAACCCTTATCTAATTATACTGATAAAAGTCGGGTTTTAATAGTACCTTATGGAGTCTTAAACTTTGTTCCTTTTGTCGCCCTCGCTTATCAATCCAGTGATGAAGAATATCGACCATTAATTATTACCAGAGAAGTCGTAACTCTCCCATCTGCTTCCGCTTTAGCGGTTCTGAGAAATGAACTTTTTGGCCGGCAACCAGCAGAAAGATACTTAGCAATTTTGGCAGATCCGGTGTTTGGCACTAATGATGAAAGATTGCATAATAATAATGAGATTACTTCAACTTCTTTGCCTCCTGATTTAGAGCAATCGGCGCGAGAGTCCGGCATCTTATTTGACCGCCTACCTTTTACACAGACGGAAGCCGAACAAATTGTATCTTTATTTCCCGCAGAATCTTTTAGCAAAGAATATGGTTTTGCGGCTACCCGCGAGGTGGCTATCAGTGATAAAATGAGTCAGTATAGAATTATTCATTATGCTACTCATGGGATACTCAACAGCCAAAATCCTGAACTGTCTGGCTTGGTGCTTTCCTTGGTTAATCCTGACGGTCAGCCTGTCAATGGTTTTGTGAGACTACATGATATTTTTAACCTAAATTTACCCGCTGATTTGGTGGTTTTAAGTGCCTGCGAAACGGGTTTAGGGCAACAGGTTAGGGGAGAAGGTTTGGTGGGACTTACGAGGGGATTTATGTATGCTGGCGCGGCGCGTGTGGTGGTGAGTTTATGGAGTGTAGATGACCAAGCTACAGCAGAATTAATGGTGTTATTCTATCGTTATATGCTCGACAATGGTCTCTCCCCCGCCGCCGCACTTCGTCAAGCACAAATTGAAATCTGGCAAAACTCTCAATGGCATTCTCCCTATTATTGGGCGGGTTTTACTATTCAGGGAGAATGGCAAAATTAGCGAGATGGTGGGTACGCGATCGCTTCATAATCACCAACCCAGGAAGTGATGAACCGCGTATTATATTAAGGATTGATGAACTGGTAGCGTCAGACCCTTGTATAATAAGTGTTATGGGAATGAATGAACCTGACGCACCAGATAGTCAATTATGGAATTGTACGCGATCGCTTGCTCATCAAAGACCTAGGAAGTGATGAACTGCGTACCTGATTAAGGATTCAATTAAAAATACTCAGATTAAGCGATCGCACTATTTCTTCAATTAAAAATAAACCGGCTACTGAATTTCCGGTATCATCAAGAGGAGGACTATAACAAGCGATCGCCCCCCAACCGGGAATCACCGATAAAACCACCCCACTGACTCCCGACTTAGTAGGGACTCCCACCCGGACCGCAAATCGACTAGAGGCTTCATATAACCCACAGGTCATCATCAATGCTTTCACCTGTCTACAGGGTTCTATCCAAGTCGGTTGAGGAGGCTGCAATAATAACATCCCCAATTTAGCCAGATCTTCCACTGTGGCAGACAAACAACAAATATGATTGTAAGCATCAATAGCAGTGATCGCATCAGAAATAGTCCCCCGGTGATATAATTCCGTAGTGATGGCATCATTACGAGAATTGGGGGCCGAACGCACAGAATTGAGCGTATCGTGATCCAATTGCAGACAACAGCCGCCCCAATGATTTAACCAATCACATAATACTTGGCATCGTGTTTGTCCATCAGGGCCAGGAAGCAACGCCGATAAAGCGATCGCACCACTATTAATCATAGGATTACGGGGCCAGCCACCATCAGCCTGCAATTGTTCCAGAGAATTGAACGGGTAATCAGAAGGTTCCATTCCCACCTGTGCAAATATGCGATCGCCCCCCAACTCTACCAACATATACAACAACAGAAATGGCTTAACCACACTCATCAGGGAAAATCTCAGATCACCATTGCCTAATAAATAACAGTTCCCCTGGGAATCTAAAACTTGAACTGCGAATGCCTTGGGACAGGCTATGGCTAACTGAGGAATATAGGTCGGTAAACTGCCTTCATCGCTGCGAGACTTAGCAGCTTCAACCCATGTCTCTAGTTGCACCAGGTTTAAACTCAATCTTGCCCGACTATTCATAGGCTTATAGATTAACCAAAACTCTATTATCTATTTTGACTCCGATTTGGGAGAGTTATATAAACCACCAGATTGAGTTTGTTATCTGTTGGCTGCTATAGTTTCTCTGAACTGCGCCGGAATATGGCAAGATGGGTTAGGGAAAAAAATAATAATTTATGCTGAATTTGTCCAAGTCCATAATGAATACCTGTAAACGCTGGCTGAAAACTGGCCTGATTGCCCTATTGCTGTGTGTTCTTTCCGTCGGTCTGAGCGCCGCTTGGTGGGATGGCGGCAATAGTACGCCAAAACGGGAAAGTGTCTTACCTGCTGGTAATGCTATTACTGATGGTAAGGCTCTCCTGCGCTATGCTCTCCCTATTGACAATGAGCCGATTCGCAAATTTCAGGGTAGCCTTGAAGAGATTGCTGATCGCATTAGGGGTAAACGCTGGAGTCCTATTAAGGGAGATATTACCACTGCTGCTAGGATTCTATCTATCAATGAAGGGGATATTTTGGCTAGTATCCCCGACGCGCGCCAAGCTGAAGCTAAGGCTATTATTGAGGAACTCAGAGCCGAAATTGAGCGAATGCGATCGGCTTTGGATGTTAAAGATGGTGAAACACTTCTAGAAACCCGCGCCTCTATGTTGTCTCAGGTGACTCAGCTTCAGGAAATGATGGTTGGAGAATTTCCTTTTGAGGTCCCCGCAGAATATGCCAATATCCCCCAACTCAAAGGCCGTGCTACCGTCAAGATGACTACCTCTGAAGGCGATATTACCCTCGTCGTCGATGGTTATAGCGCTCCGGTAACGGCCGGTAATTTTGTGGATTTGGTGCAACGTGGGTTTTATGATGGGTTGGAGTTTATCCGCTCCGAAGAGTCCTATGTTTTGCAAGTCGGAGATCCACCCGGTCCAGAGGAGGGATTTATTGACCCCGACACAGGCGAATATAGGGCTGTTCCTCTGGAAATTTTGGTGCGTGGGGACGATGAGCCTACTTATGGGATTACCCTAGAGGCGGCGGGTCGTTATCGTGATCAGCCAGTTTTGCCCTTTTCTGCTTATGGAACTGTCGCTATGGCTCGTCCTGAAAGTGACCCGGACGGCGGCTCTTCTCAGTTTTTCTTCTTCTTGTTTGAACCAGAACTGACTCCGGCGGGACTTAATTTGCTTGATGGTCGCTATTCTGTGTTTGGATATGTGACCGAAGGTAAGGAAGTTTTGCGGAATTTGACACAGGGTGATGCGATCGCATCTGCTAAGGTCATTCAAGGGTTAGAAAATTTGGTTCAACCTAAGAAGTCCGCTTAACCAAGCCTTGAAAGTGGCAATTAATAAATTGCCACTACCCACTATTATCGATGATTGTACTCTCTCATCATTTGTGCCAGCTATTATGGCTATTTTAGAATTAGTATCTGTGGCTGCTTTGGGTGTTCTCGTGGGATTATTCCTGTTTAATATCAATTCTAAACGGGAAGAACAACGCCAGCTTGATCATGCTTTTTATCAATTAATTGAATCCCAAGATGGCGAAATTTCTTTAATTCAATTAGCCGCTTTGGCGCGGGTTAGTGCTGATGTCGCTCAAGAATATTTAGACCGACAAGCCGGGGTATTTGCTGCTATTCCTGAGTTTGATCAAGATGGTAATACCTTCTATCGATTTCCCCGCCTACGGCTTCCTAAGCAGTTTCCAGAGCGATCGCCTAATCAGGATTGGTAAAACCCCCACCATAAAATCAGTATATCTATAACCTGGTAATTACCGGAAAACTCAGGAAAATTTATACAAATAGCCATCTCTCCTAAAAACAGGTTTCAAATCTATTGGCTTCACTGAAAACTGAGTTTGGTCAGGTTTGGTTAAAACAAAACTGCCACGACTCGACGGGGTGATTCTACCGATTCCTTATGTCTTATGCTTGGCTATATCCCCGGTAAGCCATCCCTTAATTGGTTTTAATGGGTTATGGCGAATCGGAAGCCTCTTGTTAGGAGCCGCTTTTTGACGACCACCGCGCCCAAAACAAGTAATTAGTAGTGGCTGGTGAGTTTTAATTTTCAACCGGGTCGGGGTGCTTTTCCCAACACAAGCCGCATCTAGCCAATGGGTTTTCGGTAATCCTTGAACCGTCCGATTATATTTTGTTAAACCTCCAGTGCCAATTTCAATGGGTAATCCAGTTAGCTTCAGGCCGTTAAACAATGCCCATCGGGTAGAGTTGACGGCCGCCGCATTTTTCAGGGGGGCCTTGGCCTGAACTAGCAACAGCTTCAAGATTTCGGGTTTGGTATCCAGAAACTCACGGGCCGACTGAGAACCTTTTTTCTGATGGCATTTATGGCAAGCAATAGCCAGATTGCTAACTCGGTCGGAACCACCCTGGCTTTTTGGCTGAATGTGTTCGATTTCTAAAGGGATATTTTTGGCACCACAGTAGGCACACTGGTGTTGCCATTTCGTCAAGAGATATTCTCTCAACTCGTATCCAAACAACACCCCTTGCTGGTATTCAACTCCAGATATTTCCGGGTTGAGCAGCTTTTGGGTGTCAAACCGTACCAACTCCATTGATATGTCCGTTATCGGACATGAGGAAATCAGTCGATTTACCCAGGTCAAGGTGGTTTCAACTCGATGTTTGAGGCTGGGAGCCAACCATCCATCTGGGCGCTTTCTGTTATTGAATCTGGCTTGACGGTAACGAGTTTTTCGGCAACGACGGTGGCGGCGAACCAGGCGACGTGCAGCTAACTTGGCTCGGATTCTATCTCCTCTATGAGCCAATTCAGCCCCCCAGATAACTGTACCTGTCTTCTGACTGACTAAGGCAATACCCGTCACTGATGCCCCTGGGTCTAACTTGACCCGTAATGGTTCATTGCCCGGGTTCTCAACGGTTTTCTTGAGGATAATTGTAAATGGATAAGTCCTAAAGACTGCGGCTAAACCCTGCTTCAAAGGCTTTCTGGCTCTAGCCGGATGAGTGGGACTTAACGGTTGCCCCAGTGTGTCAACCACAAAAACGTAATTTTGGTAATTTGGCATTTAAGCCATCTCCCATATGGGGTAATGTTTGCCTCGGTCATGTTAAAGGGGCTTTTTACGTCTAGCTCACTCGAGATTGCCAATCCACTCATCTCATTCCTTAAAGATAGACGACAGAGCAACAGGCTGGCGTTCACCTGTGGGTGTCATCACCCCCTTAACGTAGGTCTAATCCTAGACCTGCATCTTGCAGACTCTGTGAGGAGTAATTTCCGGCAGGAGCCGGAAATTACCGGATTTTATGCAAGAGTTAATAGCTGGTGGTCAACTGTTCGTTTTTTTTGATAAGTACAACGTTTGGGAAGAAAAAAATGTTATCATGGATACGAAAGGTGCGAAACGTTCGGGCATGAAATAGGGTTGAGATACCTGAAATAACCGCCCGGTAGGGACTTAAACCCCTCGGTTGAATATAAGGAGCGCACTCCTGAACATCCCTATAACTGTTTATATGTCCCGACGATTTGTATCATACGATACCAAATCAAGGCAGGGAACCCAGGGTCAAGGCACATTGTAACAAATCGTAATAATTCTTAACATAATGAGAAAGTTATGATAAAGGTGCTAAGGGTAAAAGCGATAGCCACCCCCAGTTTTGGGACTCACAATCCTAGGACTGAAGCGGGGAACGGAAGGCTCCGAGGTGTAACCTAACACCAGAATCGAGACCACTGCCAACCATCCATGATTAGGGAAACCGAATGTCTGGCTTGAACCATCGTCATTATTGAGTAGCGTAATAGGTTGCCACGCTGCGCTCAAAAGAGCAAGGGGAAAAGTAGGGTTTTCCATACAACACCTACACAGACCTTTTTAAGTACCCCGGTGGAAAGGACAAGTCTAAAGATGGAATGCCCATATAAACGGAACGTTTAAACCCCTTTTTTTTTTAGGCTCTCGGCAGGTACATCTTGTTGAGTAGTGAAAGTGTAATCGTATGCCTTTAAGGGGAAGGGATGTGACTGAAAGCCAATGCCTAATTGTAATGGTTAGGATATGCCCACTAGTCACGGTGTAGATATAGTTACTGCAATCAACAGGAGTTTAACGGCGAAAGCGAGTTTAAACACTACGATGTTGTATTTAGCTCCAAAAGTTGAAGTACAAAAGCAGGGGTTGGTAACCCTGTTCCCGTTGCCAAGGGGTATCTACATCAGGAGCCGTGTGATGCGAAAGTATCAAGCACGGTTTTGAATAGGAGTGGGGGAAGGCGACTTCCCTCTCGACCCCTACCTGCGAGACCTTCGGGTATGAAATAGAGCTGAAATGGGCGTGGGGACTACCCGGTGAGGACTTCAACCCCTTGGTTGATTGGGTCGCATCCCTGACCATCCCATAACACAGCCGGATTTTTGGGCCCACCTTCGAGACTTCCAATATGGTTGCCAAGGTGAAGCGTCTAATCAGGTCTAAGACTGCCCGAGCCATGCTGACATGGGCGCATTATCGATTCAAACTAACCCTGAGACATCAAGCGCGGAAATAACTGAACAGTTGTAGATGTGACCGAAGAATACACCAGCAAAACCTGTACTCACTGTGGTCATGTCCATTCCCAGCTAGGTGGCTCAAAAGTGTTCCGATGTCCTGAGTGCGGGTTCACTCTACCACGGGACTGGAACGGTGCTTTTGGAATCTTTCTAAAAGCTTTGCGGGATACCGCCTCTGTTACCTTAACGGGTAATAGTGCTATCGTCGCATTGTCCGGGAACAACCGGAAAAATGTCGCGTAAATGTATCAGACGGTAAAGGATTCGGGAAACCGAATCTTACTAAGATGTGCGTTTGTTTGGAGAGGTATCAACTGGGCTAAAGTTCAGCGGTACGTCTTTAAGCTCCAAAAGAGGATATACCAAGCAGCTAAATCGGGACAAGATGCAAAGGTTAGAAAGTTGCAACGTCTACTGGTGAAATCATATTATGCCCGGCTCTTAGCAGTGCGGCTGTAGGGGCGGGTTCCACGGTCAGCCATGCTTCCCAACAGTCAGCCTAATAAACCCGCCCCTCAAGCGGGTCAAGGCAAAAAGACGGCTGGAGTAGATGGGGTGATAGCGTGCGAGACGTTTAGGAATGAAATAGGGCTGCAATGCCTGAAATAACCTCCTAGTGGTACTTCCACCCCTTGGTGGAATATAAGGGATTCGCACCCCTGACCATCCCATAACTATCTATGTGTCTCAACATCTGGCTTCGACAACCAGATAAGGCAGAGAGACTCAAGGTCAAGACTGAGCGAAAAAAAAGAGGGAAGTTGTGAACCCCTTGAGTATAACGTAAGGTTGAGAGTAACGGCGGTAGCCACCCCCAATTTGAGGATTCACACTCCTAGGGTTGAAGCGGGGAACGGAAGGCGTAATAGAGGAACCTACCTCTCACTCGACCACTGCCAACCATCCATGATTAGGGAAACCGAATGTCCGGCTTGAACCATTGTAATGCGTCAGTAGCGAAATAGGTTGATACGCTGCGCTCAAAAGGGCGAGGGAAAAAAAGTAGGAGGCTGCTATAACTACCTACACAGACCTTTAAAAGTACCCCGGTGGATAGGACAAATCTAAAGATGGAATGCCCGCATAGATGGAACGTTTAAACCCCTCATTGGCTCTCAAGTGGCGGGATGTACCCGTGGAGTAGTGAAAAAGTGTAAGCGTATGCCTTTAAGGGGAAAGGATGTGATGGAAAGCTAATGCCTAACTGTAATGGTTAGGATATGCCCACTAATCACGGTGTGGATATAGAGACCGCGATAAGTAAGAGTTTAATGGCGAAAGCGAGTTTAAAGACTAACGCAAGCATATAGCTTTGAAAGTTGAGGTCATAAAGCAGGGGGTTGTAACCCTGTTCCCAGTGACAAAAGGGGTATCTACATCAGGAGCCGTGTGCTGGGAAACTTTCACGTATGGTTCTGAATGGGAGGGGATGGTGGTGACTCCATTCTCGACCCCTAACAAAATGCTCTTACCGTGAACCATGATTACTTACTGTCCAAAATTCATTGTCCCAGCATAATCAAACGCAACCTGAAACAATGGTTAAAAGCGGGAGTGCTAGACAACGGTGTATTCAAGGATACAGAAGCAGGGACACCACAAGGAGGGGTGATTAGCCCACTCCTAGCCAACATTGCACTGGATGGGATGGCTAGGTTAATTGAAACAATGTATCCCAAGAAAAAGGGAGTAATACAAGCAACCACAATAAGATACGCCGATGATTTCGTAGTAATATCACCTTCACTCGATATCATTGAACAGTGCAAAACTGCAATTTCCAAATGGTTAAAACCTGTAGGACTAGAAATCAAACCTGAAAAGAAAAGAGTGTGTCATACACTAAACCCCATACAATACGAGGGTAAAACTGAAGAGCCAGGATTCGATTTCTTAGGATTTAATATCAGACAATACCCAGTTGGAAAATACAAATCTGGAAAAACAGGTGGAATGGCAAGCCGACTCATCGGACATAAAACCTGCATAAAACCCAGCAGAAAAGCAGTTAAAGCCCACACAGAAGTGATTAAGGGTGTAATAAAAAACATAAAATAGCACCCCAGTCAACCTTGATAAGTAGACTTAACCCGATAATACGGGGATGGTCAAATTACTACTCAGGGGCAGTTTCAACCGAAACCTTCAGTAAACTAGACCACATAGTCTGGCAAATGTTAAGGGCATGGACAGCTTCAAGATGCGGAAAGGCAAACCACGATAAGTTAGGAAACTACTTCAAACGTGGAAAAATTAAACTTAGCAATGGAAAAGAAAGACAGGAAACTTGGTTATTTCAAACCAGAGATGGACTCACATTATGGCAACATGATTGGACTCCATTGGTCAGACACACGCTAGTTCGCCCGGACGCGACGCCATACGACGGAAATTGGACTTACTGGGCAACCAGAAAAGGACAAGCAATCGATACACCGACAAGAGTAGCCAAACTACTCAAAAAGCAAAAAGGTAAGTGTGCCTGGTGTGGGCAATACTTCACCCCATCAGATTTAGTTGAGGTAGACCACATTGTACCTCGAAGCCAGGGTGGTAAAGATGAGTACAAGAACCTTCAGCTATTACACCGCCACACCCGCGATGACAAAACAGCCCTAGATGAGGCTGATGCTGTGTCCTTAACAGAGGAGCAATCAAACTAGGAGCCGTGTGAAGGGAAACTTTCACGCACACCTTTTAAATTGGAGGGGTAGGTCTATCTCGACCCCTAATTGAATTGAAAATCGGTTATTTTTCCTGCCTCTGTAGGGTTGTTATAGGGTGTACCCGTCTAGTGTTTTCCCCAAGACTTAGTTTCAGAAATCTTATAGATGATGAGTAACGGAGTCGGGTGTGAGATTCCTGTTAAATTGCTTCAGGAAGACGAAAGAGGGAAACAATGAGCCAGAACCCTTGAGCGATAGCCCTTGAGAAGTAGGGTATCAATATCAAAGGGAGTTGAATCATGGCATATCATAGGATTTTAGTAGCGCTAGATAGATCGAATCATAGCGAACTGGTTTTAGAGCAGGCGATGGAACTAGCGCAAAACAACTCAGCGGAACTAATGATTTTTCACCGCCTGGAGGTGAGCGAACCGGACCCCTATGGTTTTAGCGATCTTCATGCGACTAATATTGCTCGTTACTCGCGAATTATGCAGGATCGGCTAGAGAGTGAACTGGACCAGATCCGCAGTTGGCTAACAAGTTGTACTCGTCGTGCTACGGACCAGAATATCACTGCTGACTGGAATTGGAAAATGGGGGATGCGGGGCGGTGCATTTGTCAAATAGCCAAAGACTGGAATGCGGATCTAATCGTGGTAGGACGCAGGGGATACGAGGGGGTAATTGAGGCGTTGCTGGGAAGTGTGAGCAACTTTGTGGTTCATCGCGCCCCCTGTTCGGTTTTAGTAGTACAGAGTAGCGATCGCCATTAAGAAAACATTAAGATCAAACGAAATCAAATAGCGATCGCCCAAATGGGAACAGAGTCCCGGTAAGTTTAAACGGATCTATTTAGGTTTAGTTCTAACACTTACCGGGCCATTAACAGTAGTTTGACAAGCCAAGCGGTAGGTATCAGGTTTTTTCTTGAGCATTCGTTCTTCCACCGGAGTTTTAGGGGAGAGATTTTCCATACCCTCAACCACTTCCACAATACAAGTACCACATTGACCGTAGCCGCCACAGTTGAGGAGTTTTCCCTTTAAGGTATACAAATCAATCTGATTTTCCATCGCTTTGAGTCGGAGATTTGCGCCATCAGCGGCAATAACTTCGCGGTTTTCGTTGACAAAATTGATGTTAGCCATGATGAATTTTTGAATCTAGGAAGGTTAGGTTGACAGAGATTTTGTTGTTATCAGACAAGGCTTTGAGGAAAGGAAGTTTCCCAAAGTGTCTACCAAATAATCCGTTTTTGGGGAAACCGACATCCTTGGACAAGTGAATTGCGGTTAAGGTTGATCTTGAAGGATATTATCGGGGAGATTGCTAACAAATCGCCTCAATTGAGCCAGAGCGCGGTTATAACCAATAATTGCTCTGAGTAACTGGTTTTGGGCGCGAGTGAGGCTAGTTTCTTGGTTAATGACATCAGTTTGAGTACCGACACCAGCTTGGAAACGGAGTCTAGCCAATCGGAGAGCTTCTGTAGCCTCCTCAACGCCTAAGTTAGCAACTCCAATGTTCTCAAAACTAGCTTGTAGGTTAAAGAAGGCCTCTTCAATTTCTCGGCGGATCTGGTTGCGGGTTTGGGAAAAGCGTTCTTCAGCGATCGCTATACCAAGTTCCTGTTGTCTAGCCCTAGACCTAGCCGCACCCCCATCAAAGAAATTCCAACGTAGCTGTAGTTGAACATTATAACCATCAGCCCAACCCTGAGCCGCAAAGCGATTAGCGTCATCAGAAAGCTGTCCAAGAACGTTATAACTAGCGGAACCAGTTAAATTAGGTCGAGTTGCAGATAAAGCCTGTCTGCGTCTTTCTGCAGCTAGATTACGGTTAACTAACTGTGTTTCCAACTCGGGGCGATTCCTATAGGCGAGGATGATAGTTTCATTGAGGGTAAATTCCCAAGTTCCCGCCAAGGATATCGGGTCTGCTGCGACTAAATTGACATTTTGACTGACATTTAATAGGCTAGCGAGATTGCGCCGAGATGTTCTTTGGGTGCTAATAGCGCTAGTCAAATCCTGCTGGGTGCTGGCGAGGGTAACACGAGCCTGTAAAACCTCAAACCGAGTACCCACCCCAGCGCGTTCGAGGGCTTCTGCATCCTCCAAACTTTTTTGAGCATTGCGAACAGCGGCGCGCTGAATTTCGACTTCCGCATCGGAGGCTTGTAGGTTATAGTAGGTTTGGGCGACGCTAAGATAACTTTCTTCAATCACCCGTTCGAGTTCTAACTCTGCGGCTCGCAGTTGCTGTTCGGCTTCTCTAATTCGCGATCCTCTGGCTCCACTTAAACCAAAATCATATTGAATTTGCAGGGAGTTATCAAAGCTGGTAGATCCAAAGGGGATCTGAAAGGAGGTTGTGTCAACTTCACCTCTAGCGGCGGCTTGACGGCGTTGATTGCGAATCCGACGATTTTGGGCGCGGGTGGATATGGTGGCTCCTGCTGTTTCGGAACGGGTCAAGCTGGAGGTGAATGATAGGGAAGGGAACAGTTCTGCTTGAGCAACTCGCAACCCCGCGAGATTTTGCTCAACCTGGAGTTGTAGAACTTGGATTTCTGGGCTGTTGCGCCGCACCAAATCAAATGCTTGTTCTAGGGTAATCGGAACGGTTTCTTCGATTTCTACTTCCCCAGGTTGACTGGGAAAATGCAGGGGGTTAGTGCTGGGTAAAACTATTGAAGGTGGTTCAGTGCGTAAGGTTCCATCTGGATACCTTTGGGGGTATGGCTCGGTAGGGGGTGTCAAGTCAGGGATTTGAATTTCTGGTGTATCTACTTGGGACAGTTGTACTGGTGCTGTCAGATTATTTGCGATCGCAGATTGACCATGAGAATTGTTACTGATAGCCACTTCTTGTGAGGGGCTTTCGGAAGATACCTCTGTGGCGGAGTTTACATCAGTTGAGGGGGCGATCGCATCATGGTTAGGAGACTTAGCCTGATATTTTCCCGGCAAGTCTACTGATTCTAAGGCTAACCCATCATGGTTAGGAGACTTAGCCTCATATTTTCCCAGCAGGTTGGGGGGGGTTTCCATGAACCCGTCGTTACTCAAGGTTTCTCCAATGGTGTCATGGGAAGACAATTCTGGAGTCTGTGGGTCAATTTGACCAGCTACAAGGCTAGTGTCGTTAGGTTCATGGTCAGTAATGGGGGTTTGAGCAGTTGGTGAGGCTACAAATTTGGTTGGTTTTTGCTTGAGAGTTGATTCTTGAGTTAGAGGATGGTCAGATAAGCTATCCTGGGACTCAACAGGCGAAGGCACTGCTTCTCCCTGCCCAACATTGAACAACACAATTGCTCCACTCACTCCCACAGCCATCAAATAGCGAAGAACAGGCATAATTTTTTCAATATAGTCAGTCTGCAAGTCCAGAACTCATTTTAAAGCAAGGTTGAAGTATTACTCGAAAATGCCCAATATTAATCGCCATTTTCGGGAATGATGGTAATTTTCACAGGCCTGGGGGCGTTGTCAGATGGGGCATTGAGGGGTGTTTTCATTAATGCGATCGCTTTTGCCAATCAAAATCTCCGTATTTTTACGGACATTTTAGCAGTGATTGGTGTTCACAATTCAAGAAATGTCCGAGAAATTACTGTTGGTGTTTCTGGGAATTTATCTTAACCTGAATATAGGGGCTGCCAATTAGTTAGCTGTCAGCCTGACTATTACAAAATTGCTCCATCCCACACCTGCTATGATGATGAAACCGATATCGTTCTCCGAAAAAAATTTACAGGATATCCCCCAACTGCTTCGTCAACTCCGGGGAGATTTAGAGTTGTCCCAAGCTGAACTGGCGGAATTTCTGGGTGTATCTGCACAAACTATTAACCGCTGGGAAAATGGACATTCTCAGCCTTCCGCCATCTCGATTAATTTGATGCAACATAAGTTAAGTTCTTTGGATTCTCTCAAAGATGTCAAAACTGTTAAGGCTAATTTATCACAGCCTAGTAATAGTCTACGACAGGCTGATGTAGCCCGCATTCTTAATGTTTCGTTTCAGCGAGTGCAGACTATTAGGAAGCGACATTACATAGAATTTACCTGGGATAATACTATTGATGCTTGGGTGACATCTCGGGAAGAAGTACAGCGCTATATTGACAATAAAGGGAAGCGTCGGAAACGAACAATTGATAATTAATGAATTGAGCACAGCCCTGGAGCCAAGGCCTACTTGGTCTCTAGTATTACCTGATAATATTCGAGGGGGGCTATGTTTGCGATTCGATTAAGCCTTGGGGAGGGGTGATTTCCAAACGGCGATTCTCTAAATCCACAACGGGGACGATATCCTTAACAAAGGGAATTAATACGGTTTTGGGTTGCTTTGCTTTGGTTTGGAAATGGCGCTTGCGACGTTTATTTTGGGGAATTTTCTCTAGTTTAGCTTGTCGTTCTGTATCGGTGGCGAGGTCTTCCTCGGTGGGGGTAAAATTTAACTGGACCTCTAACAAGTCATTTCCGGCGGGGATGACATCAATAACTGTACCGATCATGTCTTGGGTGTCTTGATTAAAGACTTCTAAGCCAATCAGGTCTAATACATAAAACTCATTATCGTCTAAATGGGGGCGCGCGCCATATTGAATGAATAGGCGACTATCCCGCAAGGCTTCCGCTTGTTCGCGGGTTTCCACCCCTACCATTTCAATAGCATAGAGTCCTTTTCCAGGAATAAACCTCCCCCCCAGAAGTTCTACGGGTGATGGTTCATTTTGTCCGGGTTTTTGTAGCCAGCGGGTTCCGGGTTCGATAAATCTTTCCGGGAAGTCAGAATTTGGATATACCCGCATCTCGCCATCTAAACCCTGAGCAGCTACAATTTTACCAATTTCGATCCAATCAGACATCTAGCCAGTCTCCTGAACCCCGACACAACACATGATAAGATTTCAGCATTTTAACCAGCATTGGCTTAGTAACTTATGACGCGGAGTTCTCGACAAGTTCCCATTTTCTCCCTACCGGGGGGAACTATCAAGCATCGTATCCCACAACAACAAGCTAGTTTAGCTGTGATTCCTATTCTACTATCTTTGGGTACGACTACAATTTTTGTGGAACCTCTACAGTGGGACGGGTCTAGGTCGAGTTCCCACATTGTAGCTCAGGCGGTAACTGAGTCGGACTGGGAATTGCGCGATCGTGTTCAAACTGAGGTAGATAGTTCTTTTCGCCGCACTCTGGCTTTATTGAATTTAGTGCTAGTGTTCCTATTTTTGCTCCCAACTATCGCGGGGGTGGGAGTCTGGTTTTTGCTGTCTAAGTTGACGGATCAAGTATTTATTGTTCAGCAAGAAATTGAGAGCCTGAAAGCTGATGCTATTGGTCAAATTGAACAGAGTATTAATGAGGCGAGAAATACTCTCTATCAATTGGAACAAAATACTACTAAGGCTGATGAAGCTATCGAGAGTCTCAAGGTGCAAACTATGATTCAAGTCCCTGAGTCGGAGACTGATGATTCCCTAGTCTCGCCAGTCTCGGAGACTACCCAAAACGCGATCGCTAATAATTCCGCTGGGATATCTGATGATTCTAATTCTCAGACTCCTGAGACGGCTGAGACTTCTGAGGATAAGGAAAAAGAACCGGAAACCCCTAGTCGTGATCGCATCATAGCTGAGGCTCATGAGCTGGCTAAACAGGCAGAAAAGTTATTTTTGTCAAATCAATTAGAATCGGCAGTAGATGCTTATAATCAGGCGTTAAAACTTGAGCCTAATTTGGCGGAAGTTTGGAATAATCGAGGGGTGGTGTTAACCAAACTCAAGCGCTATCAAGAGGCGATCGCTTCCTATGAAAAAGCCATCCAAATTCGCACAGATTATCCTGATGCTTGGAGTAATCGTGGGGTGGCTTTAGGGAAACTTAATTATTATCAAGCCGCGATTTTTTCCTATGACCGGGCGCTCGCTTTAAAACCTGATTATTTAGATGCTTGGAATAATCGCGGTCAAGCCTTGATGAATTTGGAACAGTATGACGAGGCGATCGCTTCTTATAATCAGGCTGCTAAAATTCGTCCTAATTTTTATAAAATCTGGTACAATAAGGCTCGTTGCTATGCCCTCACGGGGAATCGAGAATTGGCGATCGAAAACCTTAAACGCGCCCTGCGGATTAACCCAGATGCCGTGCAAAAGTTTGCTCAACAAGAACCTGATTTTGCCGGCATTTGTCAGGAACAAAGATTTCAACAATTGCTGAAAACTAAATAATTAAAGTTAGGTATTGGGAGATTGACTAAATATGATAAATTTGACTAAAACCTATCTCTATATGGTGGCAGGATGGCTGTTATTGATGGGTTGTTCGGGGGTATCATCCGCAGCTATACCGTCAGAAATTCAGGAATTAAACCCGACAGATATCTGGGCGCAAAATCCCTCTTTTATTAACCGTAACTCCGCGAGTCAACGCTTTTTAATTCAGAAAGAAGTTAACCATACCAGGAAACGGTTAAATCCTTTTTTGAATACATGGATATTGATAGCCGTGTTAATTCCTAGTACCATATCAATCACAATTTTAGTCTGGTTTTTCCGACAAGCACAACAGGTTAAAGCCTGTTGCCAAAACCTAGAAGCCTATAAAGAAGAAATCCTGGAACAGATTAGATATATGACCGAAAATGCTCAGGATATTATTGATGAACTTGATGCTACTGTCAATCTTAGCGAGGTACAAATAGAGGTAATTGCATCCCAGATTCAATCTTTATCTATTGAGGATGGCAGCAACTCTGCTTTTACTGTGGAAACCGAAAATTTAGAAGTTAAATAATCATGAAACGCTATCGCTTAATAATCTTGATGTGTTTAATAATTGTGATTCCCATTGGCTGGTTTAGTAAATTTTATAGCGGGCCATTTGATGGGTGGATTAACGATTCCGTATCCTCGATATTTTATGAGATGTTTTGGGTGTGGTTAGTGGCATTAATCTGGCCGCATCTTTCCCCCATATCCGTAGCGGTGGGGGTATTTATTGTTACCTCAATTTTGGAATTTCTGCAATTGTGGAATCCGCCCATTTTGGCGATGATGCGATCGCATATTATCGGGAAACTCCTATTAGGAACTACCTTTGATTGGTGGGACTTTCTTTATTATGCTATAGGTTGTATCTTGGCGGCTTTAGTATTAATTACTGTCCGAAATAAGATCGGACTCCCAAATCATCAATAATACTATCAAGATTTGCCTACAAAATTTCTGCTCAATAGAGATTTTCTTAATCTTTTTTTAAGTTCAATACCTTGACCTATCCCATATAATACGGTCAAGTAAGCAACCAAGTTAGGGCGATCGCCTGGTAAGCTAGTAGGGACAATTGTTGAAGAGGTTTATAACTTGACTATGAAAGTTGCTGTTTTTGGTAGCCAGCCCTACGATACTAAATTCTTTGATGCGGCTAATGCCCAAGGAGGAAGTCCCCATGAGTTAGTTTACTTTGAAACCAGGTTAAGGGCGAAAACCGCCTCCTTAGCCGCTGGTTTTCCGGTTGTTTGCGTTTTTGTGAATGATGAAGTAGATGCCACCACCCTAAAAACCTTAGCAGCCAATGGCACTAAATTAATAGCCCTGCGCTGTGCTGGATTTAATAATGTTGACCTGAAAACAGCAGAAGAAGTAGGTATTTCTGTAGTTAGGGTTCCAGCTTATTCACCATATTCAGTAGCTGAACATACTGTGGGTTTAATCCTTACATTAAACCGGAAACTGCACAAAGCCTATAACCGAGTCCGGGAAGATAACTTTACCCTGAATGGTTTACTAGGTTTTGACCTACATGGTACTACCGTTGGCGTGATTGGCACTGGCAAAATCGGGATGATTTTCGCTCAGATTATGCACGGTTTTGGCTGTCATCTTTTGGGTTATGATGCCTACCCTAACGATGATTTTATCAAGTTAGGAGATGCCCGATATGTAGATTTGCCGGAACTGTTTTCACAGTCAGATATTATCTCTCTGCACTGTCCCTTATTACCAGAAACCCATCACATTATTAACCAAAATGCGATCGCTCAAATGAAGCGAGGGGTCATGTTAATCAACACCAGTCGCGGACCTCTGGTTGATACAGTTTCTGTCATTGAAGGGATAAAATCCGGGATAATTGGCTACTTGGGAATTGATGTGTATGAACAAGAGGAAACACTTTTCTTTGAAGATTGGTCCGATGAAATTATCCAAGATGATACATTTCAGCTACTCCAATCTTTCCAGAATGTTGTGATTACAGGTCATCAGGCATTTTTTACCCAAAATGCCCTAACTGCCATTGCCGAAACCACCATGGCGAATATTAGTGAATTTGAGGAAGGCAAACCACTAACCAATCCGGTTAAACTACCTCATTAACCATCAAACCATCTTAATCAATTAAGGAGAAATTAATGTACATTGACGAAATTATTGCTGGCGAGATTCTTGATTCTCGTGGGAACCCCACCGTGGAAGCCGAAGTAATTTTAGAGGACGGAACCCGTGGGAGTGCCTTAGTTCCCTCTGGCGCTTCAACGGGAGAAAAAGAAGCAGCAGAATTACGAGACGGCGACCCGAAACGCTATGGCGGCAAAGGGGTTCTAAAAGCCGTTGAAAATGTCAATAATCGTATAGCCCCGGCTTTAGTTGGTATGGATGTCACCCAACAGCGGTTAATTGATTTAACCATGATTGAACTGGACGGCACACCCAACAAATCCCAAATGGGGGCTAATGCAATTTTAGCGGTTTCCTTAGCCGTAGCGCGCGCGGCTGCTAATTACTTAGGAATTCCCCTATATAGGTATTTAGGGGGCAGCAACGCTTGTGTATTGCCCGTTCCTTGCATGAATGTAATTAACGGTGGGGTTCACGCCGACAATACTGTTGATTTCCAGGAGTTTATGATTGCTCCCCATAATGCCCCCAATTTTGCGGAATCTATCCGTATGGGTGTGGAAACTTTCCATAGTCTTAAATCGCTGTTGAAAAAGAAAGGATTAAGCACTGGAATTGGCGACGAGGGTGGATTTGCGCCTAACTTAAAATCTAATGATGAGGCGGTTGAGTGTATTTTAGAGGCGATTACGGCGGCGGGATATAAGCCAGGTGAGGATATTTCCATCTGTCTCGACCCAGCCACTTCGGAATTGTGGAAAGATGGTAAATATCTGTTTTTCAAATCAGATCAATCTACTAAGACTCCTGAAGAAATGGCGGAATTGTGGAAAAGTTGGGCTAATCAATACCCGATTATTTCCATAGAAGATGGTATGGGAGAAAATGATTGGGATGGTTGGAAAGTGCTAACTAATTCCATTGGTGATAAGGTGGAACTGGTGGGGGATGATTTATTCTGTACTAACCCGGCTATTTTGGCAGAGGGTATTCAAGCCGGAATTGCTAATTCAATTCTGATTAAGGTTAACCAAATTGGGACTTTAACGGAAACTTTAGATACAATTGAGTTGGCGAAAAAACATAATTACAAGTGCTTTGTGTCCCACCGTTCAGGAGAAACGGAAGATACTACTATCTCGGATTTGGTGGTGGCAACTTGCACAGGTAAAATCAAAACTGGTTCGGGTTGTCGCGGTGAACGGACGGCTAAATTTAACCAACTGCTACGCATTGAGCGAGACTTAGGAAAGGCTGCTAAGTTCGCGGGTCGTGCTGCCTTTGTGTAAGGTATAATTAAGTAAGGCGAAATCGGTGGAGACCAGGGGTTGACTGTCTCCACTGTTCGCTATTTTTCAGAGGCGGAATTTTTTTGGGTTAATCGGACAAATAAGACTTGGACGGTTAAGGCTAATAAACCCAAAGAGGCGATGGTAAATATTCCGGTAACTAAGGCAGCACCCCCAATTACTAAGGTGCGAATGGCTATGGAAATTTGCAGGGCGGTTCGATTATCGGAATAGATGTTTTGGTTGGCAAAAGTGTGAGCGATCGCTGCTGTTAGGGAATACATGGCGATCGCAAAACCCCCAGAAAACAATCCTCCCATCAGCACCTGAAAGGGGTTGACTGATGATAAATCCGGCGATAAATCACGGCGAGACTGGTCGCCGGAATCAGAAGTAGAAATTGATGATTTTTCAGGCAGATCAGACATAATTGATGCACTCTCAAAAAATAGGCAAGTTTAAGATTCAGCCAAATGAATACCTGTGGAGACAAATTTAGTAGTCCACAATAATAAATTCTGATTAGCGATTTGATTTTGGACAGCATCGGAAACCCGGTCAGCTTCCGCCTGACTCTCCACTAAAGCGAATACGGTCGGACCGGAACCAGACATCATCGCGCCCAAAACTCCTTGTGCGATAAACGCATCTCGCAGGTCTGCGACTTGGGGATATTCAGGTAAAGCGACTTTCTCTAAATCATTGTGCAACAACTGACCAATTTTAGCCCCATCACGTTTCATAATAGCTGCTACCATAGGTCCTGAATGCACCCGTTGCTGACGACTTTTCAGATCATCGGCTTCAGAAATGTATGAACTGCTGAACTGCTGGCGGTAGGTTTGATAAGCCCAAGGGGTGGATATAGCGATATTACGGAACTTAGCGAGGACCACATATAAGTTATCTAAATTCAGCAAGGGTGATAGTACCTCTCCCCGTCCGGTAGCTAGGGCTGTTCCGCCACTGATACAGAAGGGAACATCAGAACCAATTTCAGCGCCTAGGGTTTGTAGTTCATCTTGGGTTAAACCGAGATCCCAGATTAAATCTAAACCGACCAACACCGCCGCCGCATTGCTGGAACCGCCCGCGAGTCCGGCGGCTACGGGTATTCGTTTGTTAATTTCGATTTCGATACCGCCATAACGCGCCATCATATCGGGGAATTGTTTAACCATCAAGGCTGCTGCGCGATAGGCGAGGTTACTATGGTCGTTGGGGAGGCTAGGGTCGTTGGAGCGAATGGTAATGGCATCTATACCAATAGGGTTAATGGTAATGCGATCGCTTAAACTGATAGTTTGCAGGACCATAGCCAGTTCGTGGAAACCATCGGGGCGCGATCCGATAATTTCTAAATACAAATTAATCTTGGCGGGAGCAATTAAGGTGACAGAACGCATTAGTAGTAGTGTAAGGTAACACAAGGCAAGTTTACCATTGATTATTGAGGGGCTAATAGCAAATTACTGAGTTGAACCCATTGTTGTAGGCTGAGGTCTTCTGCGCGGACTTGGGGGTTGATGTCTAATGTTTCCAGCAGTTGGTTTAATGTTTGCGGTTCTACCTGGCTTTTGAGGTTATTGCGTAACATTTTGCGACGGGTAGAAAATCCTAATTTAACTAGGGTCTCAAGAAGTTGGGGGTTTTGGGCGGGGGATGCTATGGGACGAGGACGCAGGCGGACTACGGCTGAATCGACTTTAGGGGGCGGATAAAAGGCTGTGGCGGGGACATGACAGATCCAGTCACATTCGGCTAAATATTGGACTCTGACTGATAAGGCTCCAAAGGCTTTGGAACTGGGTTTAGCACAGAGGCGCGCGCCTACTTCTTTCTGTACCAGTAGCACGATCGCATCAAAGGGTTTAACTGCCGGTTTAGCAATAGTTCCCAGTAACCCTTCGATGATTGGTCCGGTAATATTATAGGGAATATTCGCCACTACCTTATTGGGGTTTTGGAATTTGGGAAATCCGCTCAGGTATCCATTCAGGTCGAAGTTGAGGATATCTCCTTGTAGCAATAGGAAGTTATCGATTTTGCCAAATTTTTTGGCTAGTTGAACACAAAGATCGCGGTCAATTTCCACAGCTACCACTGAGCTGACCTTGGGGAGTAGCCGTTCTGTTAATATACCTGTTCCCGGTCCAATTTCCAAGATGCGATCGCCCAGAGATAGATCCGCAGCTTCTAGGATATGGTTCAGGGTCGCAGGACTGCGTAGCCAATGTTGAGCAAATCGTTTCCGAGGTTGGGGGGAAGGCATAGTTCAGGTAGGTCCACGATACTGCGATGATTAGGATATCAGGAATTAGCCATCAATTGGTTTTTCTTGATTCCCGTGGTCCTAGCCTAGGTCTGAGAATTTGGCGCAATTGCATCAAAGTTTACAGAAATCTCCAAGCCGACATCAAATTTTTACCCAAATTCAGATTTATGTGATATGATGCCGTTCATAGTAGATTGTTTTGTTGGCTTTTCAGTCAACACCTCAGTTCTACAATGGTTAGGTGTGAGAAGCGAGCGGAGGTCCTGGCTGTCCTCAAGTAGCAGCAATAAGCTGTTGTCACCAGAGGTCTGCTCGAGTTGCGCTTCAATCCACAAATTAAGGATGGTCAACTCATTATATGCACGCTTATTGGTGCATGATTCTAGTCAGCACCCCCGGCTGAAGCACGGGGGCTTCGTGCCCCCCTTTCAGGTAGCTGACCAGCTTAAGCCTTAACTGGCTCCGTTCAGAGCAAGAGTTAAAGTTCCCACCCTGGAATGCGTGCTAGTTCCAGGCCCTAGAACCGAATCGTTAAACATCTCTAAGGGGTTAAGGACGTGCGATTTGGATAGTACCGACTCTGAACATTGGCGAAGCAAACATTACCCCGCAAGGGAGTCGGAGCCAACCATAGCTCCATGGAGGGGCAACCATACCCCTCCACCCCGCAAGGGGGTGCTGGCGGCTAAAGCCGCTTGAGTCGGTTTTCCTCTCCGTGATCAATCACGGAGCTTCCAACCCTCCCAGGAGTTTTACGTGATTGATAGGGTCTAACTTCTGTTAGGGATATGGCAAATATCCGACTTAATCAATCAACGGAACCAGTAGCAGAATCAGCCGCTTAATTCGGTTAGTTTGTAGAGCGGAAGATATCAAGATCCTGCTACCTCACCAATGAAAGTCCGCCGTGATTTTCAAATCTTGCGGAATTTAATTAGAGACCGATGTAGGTTCGTAGCAGTGAACCCGGCTTACGGTACTGGTGGGCTTTTACCCCTGGTGCTAAGGGGTGGGTATGCTTTGCGCTAGTTGCTTAATCAACGTATACAACAGCCATAGATTTGGATTTCTTTGCGAAGTCAACAGACAGATCAGGTGGTGTCTACTATCTAGGAGGTGAAACCAAAATTGACACCCACAAAATATGCACAATTTCTGAATTTTTTAACAGAAGAATTATCAATTTCCCAGGCTTCTATTGAGGCGGCACAGAGGGTACATAAGCGGTCAGAAGAGAAACATAAGTATCCTGATCCAAGTCCCCTATCGATGACACTTTGGCAATATGGACTTGTGACCCTTGAACAACTTGAGAAAATCTTTGATTGGCTGGCAACAGCTTATTGAGATCTAAAAGCAGAAACGGGGTTTCTAGGTTTTTGATGGTCTCACCAAGATGGTCATAGAAACCCAGTTTCTGGCTATGATGGCGCTTTAACTGTCAAACTTTATTTTAGTTCAACTGTTGGAGGGTAGTTTCTAAGGCAGCGATCGCACAAAGAATATCGCGATCGCAAACAAAACCCAAATGCCCAATACGGAAGATTTTACCCTTGAGGTGATCTTGTCCTCCAGCCAAAACGATATCAAACTGTTTTCGCATGATAGAGCGCACCTTTTCCGCGTCTATAGACTCAGGAGGGCAAACCGCAGTTATAGCGGGACTAGCAGCATGATCGGGGGCAAATAGGGGCAAATTCAGGCCTTTGACCGCATCCCGTGTCATGGTCATTAAGCGATGATGACGGGCAAAAATATTCTCTAACCCCTCGGCTTTCATCATTTGCAAACTCACCTGGAGTGCATAAAACAGATTAACCGGGGGGGTAAAGGGGTTAGTATTTTTAGCTGCGGTTTTCCGGTATGGTCCCAGGTCGAAGTAATAGCGGGGTAGGTCAGCGGTTTTGTAGGCTTCCCATGCTTTAGGACTGACAGAGACAAAAGCTAGTCCTGGGGGAATCATATAACCCTTTTGGGAACCGGACCCTACCACATCTAATCCCCATTCATCAATAGGAAGATTAACAGCGCCTAAACTGGTGACTGCATCAACAATAATTAGGGCTTCCCCGTGGTTTTTGACGTGGCGGTTGATGGTTTCCAGGTCATTGAGAACCCCGGTTGAGGTTTCGCTGTGGGTGATAATGACTGCTTTAATTTGCTTTTCGGTGTCCGCTTCGAGGACTTCGCGGAATTTTTCGGGGTCTAGGGGTTGTCCCCATTCAGCGGAAATGATTTCTACATTTAACCCGTATGCTGTAGCGACTTCCGCCCAGCGATCGCCAAATTTACCGTTACAACCACATAAAACGCGATCGCCACGTTTGAGGAAATTAATAATTCCGGCTTCCATTGCACCAGTCCCGCTGGCGGTAAGGATTAAGACATCATTTTGGGTTTGGTGTAGCCATTTGAGGTTTTCTTGTACCTCCGCCATAATTTGACTAAAATCACCGCTGCGGTGTCCTATGGGGTGTTTAGCCAGGGCGAGTAATGCTTTTTCGGGTACTGGGGTTGGTCCCGGAATCATCAACATTAACTTATCATCCATTGCGGTATCTATCCGTATTTGTACTAGGTTATGGGGAACTAAATATTCTACTGGCTTTTAAGCTCTAGCTAACATTTGTTGCAGGGCGATTTGAGGATCTGGTTGTTTAACCAGGGATTCCCCGATTAAGACGGCTTCCGCGCCAGCTTGGACTACAATATCTAGGTCGGTGCTTTGATGCAAACCGGACTCACTGACCACCAGGATATTACTGGAGTTGATTTGCGATCGCCGTTTTTCTAATAGGGTGGTTGTGGTGTTGAGGTCTACGGTAAAATCGGAGAGGTTGCGGTTATTTATGCCAATCAGGTTAACTCCATCAAGTGCCAAAACGCGATCGAGTTCCGCGAGGGTATGAACTTCTACCAGGGCAGTCATGGTGAGCATCTTAGCAATTTTGAGAAAATATTGCAGATCCTGGTCAGACAAAATGGCTGCAATTAGCAAAACTGCATCAGCCCCATGTAGTCGTGCTAGATAGAATTGATAGGGGTAGATCATGAAATCCTTGCACAGTAGGGGCAGATCTACGGCGGCGCGGACTTTCGCGAGGTTTTCAAAGCTACCCTGAAAGAATTTTTCGTCAGTTAAAACGGAGATACAGCTTGCGCCGCCAAGTGAGTAACTTTTAGCGATCGCCACACAGTCAAAATCTTCTCTAATTATGCCTTTACTAGGGGAGGCTTTTTTCACTTCTGCGATGACGGCGGGACGGGTAGCCGAGGTTTTTAGCGCCCCCAGAAAATCCCGACAGGGGGGCAAGTCCATCACCCGTTTTCTTAATTCTAGTAATGGTAGGCGATCGCGTTTTTGGCTAACTTCCTTTTCTTTTTGCCAGACTATTTCTTCTAATATATGTCGTGGTTTAGCATCTGGTGTGACTATTTGGTAACTGAGATTGAGGACATCAACAGAAGGGTTAGGAGAATGGCGGCGAATTTCGATCATAGTTTCCGTAAAATTATCATCAGCTATCTAAGAATTATATGTCGAGTCCGCCCATAGTATACTGACATAATTTTAACCAATCACAGTTGGGAGGATAGGGAGGAAAACCCCGCCGCCAAGCTATAGTCATGACGGTGGGAGTTTCCATAACTACCGGATATGTTAGGACTTATTGAATTGTAAACCGTTTTCTTCAGCATAGCGACCCATAAATCGCATAAACCTATCCCACTCTTCAGGGCTTCTCATTAAGTAAGTCGCCTCAATATCGGTAGCTTTACCATTAATGAATTTTCCCTTAACTTCACGAGTGACAATTTCTCCTTCCTCGTCAATCAAATACATCCCAGTAATTTCCTCAGTCGCATCATCAGCCAAAGCCTTGGGATTTTGGAAACGAAATGTAGCCGTTCCTTGGCTACCATCTCGGGAACGAGTCAATCGCACATCTGGGATTACTTCTTCGTCAACTCCCCGTGAAAATTGAATTGAAGCCATAAATAACTATGCAGTCAAATACTAAACATTTGCCAGCTTAACATTTTTCGATCGCCCCTGTCTCCCTAAAAAAACAGACTCTGGCGCTACATAGCTACCACATTTTGCAAAATTTGTCAACCCCCAAATGGGAATCCCACGCCATGACATGATCGGAATATTTAGCGTGGGAGCAGGTTAGTTAGTAGCCGCCGGGTTCTTCCTCATATTCCGGCATTTTCTTTTTGTCAGGAATATTGACACGGGGGGCTTTATAAGGTTTAGGGGTTTCATCATCAGCCCAAGCATCAGACTCCACATCATCCTCATATTCATACTGATATTCTCGGGCATAGAGACGTTCTTGGCGGGGCGGTTCTATCGGCACATATTCCGCATCATCATAATCATCTCGTTCAGCATCTCCCCAGTTATCATCTTCATAATCATCATAAACTGGTTCAGGCTGTCTAACGGGGGGAGGGGCGATCGCCTCTTGCCAGGTTTCTTCTTCTTCCCAGGCTTCCTCAACCGGGGCGGGGGTGCGATATTGTTGTTGTGGTGGTGCTTGAGGAACACCAGTACCCAATTGGTTAGCAGGTTTAACCGTGGGGGGATAATACATTCCTTCTTCTTCGCGGTTCCAGGGTGCTTCACCCAGTCCGAGACGTTCCAGAACACCGACCGTCAACTGTTGAAGTTGATCTTCCGAGCCTTCAAAGACAATTAAGCGGTTCGGACCACTACTAACGATCGCATCTATGGAAAGTTCATAGGTACTAATAACCTGATCTGGAATTTGTGGGAAACCCAGAGAGGCAATAATAATGGATTCGAGCTTACCATCACGGGTATCGAAGCGGAAGCCCCGCACTCGTCCGAGGGGTTCTCCGGTTTCTGTAATTACCTCACTGTTGATCAAATCGCTGTAACCTTCTATATCAACATCATCTTCAAGAACCTGGTCGTTATCCACCAAGATCACGTCGCCGATCTCACAGATCCTGTTGAGATAGATGTATTTAGGGAGTCCAGCCACAGCCAGAAAATTGTCTCGCAACCCCAGGGCTACAATTTCTCGTCGGTCCACATCAACCCACAACTGGCTAACGACTCCTAGTCGCTTACCGCGATCGCGGGTAATCACTTGAGTGCCGAGAAGATCGGAACGTTGGCGGATATGTTCAGATGTCATACTTGGCTAAATTTAATTCCAAACGTAAATATATGTTACCGGGTCAACTTACTACAGTTTGATACCCAGAACCTGAGTATAAGCCCCCCTAGCTTGTGTGACCCCAGGTCTGCTGGGAGGCTTCCATCATTGGGCGACGCAGACTAACCACAATAAACTGGGCTTGTTCTGCTTCTCCTTTAATCATTTTAGCTAATAGTTCCACATTTGCCCCGTCGAAGAACATATCGACCTCATCGAAGGCATAAAATGGGGAGGGTCGGTAAGGCTGGAGGGCTGTTAGGGACTTCTCCCCTCCCGACATATAAGCCATGTAGGTTGGGTGAAACCCAACTACTGGGTAGGTTGGGTGAAACCCAACATCACTGATAGGGTGAAACCCAACATAACTGAGAGATGTTGTTGTTGGGTTCCGTACCTCCACCCAACCTACTAAATAGGCGATCGCCTTACCTCCTGGGTAGGTTGGGTGAAACCCAACATAACTGAGAGATGTTGTTGTTGGGTTCCGTACCTCCACCCAACCTACTAAATAGGCGATCGCCTTACCTCCTGGGTAGGTTGGGTGAAACCCAACATAACTGAGAGATGTTGTTGTTGGGTTCCGTACCTCCACCCAACCTACTAAATAGGCGATCGCCTTACCTCCTGGGTAGGTTGGGTGAAACCCAACATAACTGAGAGATGTTGTTGTTGGGTTCCGTACCTCCACCCAACCTACTAAATAGGCGATCGCCTTACCTCCTGGGTAGGTTGGGTGAAACCCAACATAACTGAGAGATATTGGTGTTGGGTTCCGTTCCTCCACCCAACCTACTAAATAGGCGATCGCCTTACCTCCCCACTGAGAGATGTTGGTGTTGGGTTCCCGTACTCCACCCAACCGACTAAATAGGCGATCGCCTTACCTCCCCACTGAGAGATGTTGGTGTTGGGTTCCCGTACTCCACCCAACCGACTAAATAGGCGATCGCCTTACCTCCCCACTGAGAGATGTTGGTGTTGGGTTCCCGTACTCCACCCAACCGACTAAATAGGCGATCGCCTTACCTCCCCACTGAGAGATGTTGTTGTTGGGTTCCGTACCTCCACCCAACCTACTAAATAGGCGATCGCCTTACCTCCCCACTGAGAGATGTTGTTGTTGGGTTCCCGTACTCCACCCAACCGACTAAATAGGCGATCGCCTTACCTCCCCACTGAGAGATGTTGTTGTTGGGTTCCCGTACTCCACCCAACCGACTAAATAGGCGATCGCCTTACCTCCCCACTGAGAGATGTTGTTGTTGGGTTCCGTACCTCCACCCAACCTACTAAATAAGCTCGCCGCCGAAATGCGATCGCCCTACTCACTTTCGATAAATTCGAGCTGGGTAGGTTGGGTGAAACCCAACATAACTGAGAGATGTTGTTGTTGGGTTCCGTACCTCCACCCAACCTACTAAATAAGCTCGCCGCCGAAATGCGATCGCCCTACTCACTTTCGATAAATTCGAGCTGGGTAGGTTGGGTGAAACCCAACATAACTGAGAGATGTTGTTGTTGGGTTCCGTACCTCCACCCAACCTACTAAATAAGCTCGCCGCCGAAATGCGATCGCCCTACTCACTTTCGATAAATTCGAGCTGGGTAGGTTGGGTGAAACCCAACATAACTGAGAGATGTTGTTGTTGGGTTCCGTACCTCCACCCAACCTACTAAATAAGCTCGCCGCCGAAATGCGATCGCCCTACTCACTTTCGATAAATTCGAGCTGGGTAGGTTGGGTGAAACCCAACATAACTGAGAGATGTTGTTGTTGGGTTCCGTGCTAAATAAGCTCGCCGCCGAAATGCGATCGCCCTACTCACTTTCGATAAATTCGAGCTGGGTAGGTTGGGTGAAACCCAACATAACTGAGAGATGTTGTTGTTGGGTTCCGTACCTCCACCCAACCTACTAAATAAGCTCGGCGCCGAAATGCGATCGCCCTACTCACTTTCGGTAAATTCGAGCTGGGTAGGTTGGGTGAAACCCAACATAACTGAGAGATGTTGTTGTTGGGTTCCGTACCTCCACCCAACCTACTAAATAAGCTCGGCGCCGAAATGCGATCGCCCTACTCACTTTCGATAAATTCGAGCTGGGTAGGTTGGGTGAAACCCAACATAACTGAGAGATGTTGTTGTTGGGTTCCGTACCTCCACCCAACCTACTAAATAAGCTCGGCGCCGAAATGCGATCGCCCTACTCACTTTCGGTAAATTCGAGCTGGGTAGGTTGGGTGAAACCCAACATAACTGAGAGATGTTGTTGTTGGGTTCCGTACCTCCACCCAACCTACTAAATAAGCTCGCCGCCGAAATGCGATCGCCCTACTCACTTTCGGTAAATTCGAGCTGGGTAGGTTGGGTGAAACCCAACATAACTGAGAGATGTTGTTGTTGGGTTCCGTGCTAAATAGGCTCCGCCGTGAAATGCGATTCCGCTCCTACTCACTTTCGATAAATTCGAGCTGGGTAGGTTGGGTGAAACCCAACATAACTGAGAGATGTTGTTGTTGGGTTCCCGTACCTCCACCCAACCTACTAAATAGTCTACGCCGAAATGCGATCGCCCTACTCACTTTCGATAAATTCGAGCTGGGTAGGTTGGGTGAAACCCAACATAACTGAGAGATGTTGTTGTTGGGTTCCGTACCTCCACCCAACCTACTAAATAAGCTCGCCGCCGAAATGCGATCGCCCTACTCACTTTCGATAAATTCGAGCTGGGTAGGTTGGGTGAAACCCAACATAACTGAGAGATGTTGTTGTTGGGTTCCGTACCTCCACCCAACCTACTAAATAAGCTCGCCGCCGAAATACGATCGCCCTACTCACTTTCGGTAAATTCGAGCTGGGTAGGTTGGGTGAAACCCAACATAACTGAGAGATGTTGTTGTTGGGTTCCGTACCTCCACCCAACCTACTAAATAAGCTCGCCGCCGAAATGCGATCGCCCTACTCACTTTCGATAAATTCGAGCTGGGTAGGTTGGGTGAAACCCAACATAACTGAGAGATGTTGTTGTTGGGTTCCGTACCTCCACCCAACCTAACTAAATAAGCTTCTACCCGAAATGCGATCGCCCTACTCACTTTCGATAAATTCGAGCTGGGTAGGTTGGGTGAAACCCAACATAACTGAGAGATGTTGTTGTTGGGTTCCGTACCTCCACCCAACCTACTAAATAAGCTCTACGGCTGAAATGCGATCGCCCTACTCACTTTCGATAAATTCGAGCTGGGTAGGTTGGGTGAAACCCAACATAACTGAGAGATGTTGTTGTTGGGTTCCGTACCTCCACCCAACCTACTAAATAAGCTCGGCGCCGAAATGCGATCGCCCTACTCACTTTCGATAAATTCGAGCTGGGTAGGTTGGGTGAAACCCAACATAACTGAGAGATGTTGTTGTTGGGTTTCGTACCTCCACCCAACCTACTAAATAAGCTCGCCGCCGAAATGCGATCGCCCTACTCACTTTCGATAAATTCGAGCTGGGTAGGTTGGGTGAAACCCAACATAACTGAGAGATGTTGTTGTTGGGTTCCGTACCTCCACCCAACCTACTAAATAAGCTCGCCGCCGAAATGCGATCGCCCTACTCACTTTCGAGGAATTCGAGGAAAGCGCAGGAAAGATTTTTATAAAATTCAGGAAACCATAAAATGAATCCCACCAATCCGCCTATTCCATAACATATTGTTATTATGGTTAATCCTAGCGCTGCATCAGAGGCTCCGGCCGCCTCAAACACCAAATATAAAAATAGACCCGCACAAGCACCCAACATTGCAAAAAAACCAGCGGCCGTCCATAACACAAAAATATTTACTAAAATAGCAAATACCAAACATAAGAAACGTGATAACACAGGGGTTCTTGCCATAAAAACGACTATTCAAACTAAAATTAAAATCGCATTAAAAACCCACATAACATCACCTCAATTGCTGTCTATTATCTTCAATCTACCTGATGATAAAGTTTTCGGGTTTAGCGATATCTAAGTCTCCTCAGACTTCAGTCATAAGACAGAAGAGAATAATATTGAGTCCTCAATTGTTTAGAGATATGTCCAGTATGGTTAATGAATTTGCAATTGTCAAGTATAGTGAAAATTTTTGTGACTTATTGTAAAGTAAAATACATTAAATCACCTTTTAGGAAATGCGATCGCTTTACCTCCCCACTGAGAGATGTTGGTGTTGGGTTTCGTACCTCCACCCAACCGACCCGGTGCGATCGCCTTACCTCTAAAAACACTTACGATAATTTGATACCCAGAACCTGAGTATAAGCCCCCCTAGCTTGTGTAACTCCAATCGTCCGCTGGGAGGCTTCCATCATGGGGCGACGCAGACTAACTACAATAAACTGGGCTTGTTCTGCTTGTCCTTTAATCATTTTAGCTAATCGTTCCACATTCGCTCCGTCCAAGAACATATCCACCTCATCGAAGGCATAAAATGGGGAGGGTCGGTAACGCTGGAGGGCAAAAATAAAACTTAGCGCCGTTAGGGACTTCTCCCCTCCCGACATAGAAGTTAGTCGCTGTACAGGCTTACCCTTGGGGTGAGCCACTAAATTTAGACCGCTATTAAAGGGGTCTTCTGGGTCATCAATTTGTAAATATCCATCTCCCTCCGACAATTCGGCAAAAATGGTTTGGAAGTTTTGGTTAACTGCATCAAAGGCTTCCTGAAAAGCGCGACGGCGGAGAGTCGTAAAGTTTTCAATGCGTAATAGTAGCTCTGTCCTCTCCCCGTGTAGGGTAGCCAATTTTTGGCTTAACTCCTCTAGGCGGGTAGTAGTATGCTCGTACTCTTCCAAGGCTAACATATTCACAGGTTCTAGATCTTCCATCCGCTTGGTCAGGGATTTAATCTCTCGTTGGAGGGTAGCTAGATCCAGTTTTTCGGGAATGGTCGGTAGTGGGTCGGGAAGTTCAGCTTTTTGGGTCTCTAGCTGTTGCTGTTTAATGTTCAGTTGTTCACGCCGTCCCTGTTGGGTTTCCTCAAGTTTCTGGATCTGCCATTCCAACTGCGACTGGGCGGTTTGCATTTCCCGTAGTTGTGCTTCGGCGCGATCGCGTTCTTGTTTGGCGGTTCCCAAACGTTGCTCAACCTGGGAGATGGCTGCGCGGGTTTGGCTAATTTGGCTATTGATGGTGGTGATGCGGTTTTGGGTGTCGGTGATTTGTTGGTTAAGGGACTGTTGCTGCTGCTGGAAGTCGGCGGCGCGGAGATGGTCGGCTGCTAATTTTTCGCCCAGGGCGGCTGTAGTGGTCTCAATGTACCCTAACCGCTGTTGAACCTCTCGCAGAGCCGTTTCTTGGGCTTGTAGGTGCGCTTCTTGTTGGCGGAGGCGAACTTGTATCTGTTGCCATTCCGTGTGGCTGTTGGTTCTTTCCAATTGGGCTAGGGTTTCCCGATCGCTTTGTAGTTGTTGTTCTGCGGCGGGAATGGTGCTATCTAGTGCTGCTAGACGTTCCCTGGCGGTGGATAATTCTTGCTGGGCGGTGTTTAGTTGCGATCGTGTTTGTTCTATGGTGGTGGTGATAGCCACAATTTGCGACTGGACTTGAGCCACCTGTTGGGTAGCCTCTCGCAGATTTTGTTTAGCCTCGATTAATTCCGCAGAACGTTGTTTAACAGTTTGTGTGCCTTCTGTAATAGCTTGATGGCAACGGGTGAGGATACGTTCTATTTCCGCTAATCTTTCTTTGAGAGAGGCGATCGCACCAGTGGCGGCTCTAAGTTGATTATCTGCACTGCCAAAGTGTAGGCTAGAACGGGATGTGCTACTGCCCCCGGTCATGGCTCCACTAGATTCTAACAATTCCCCATCTAATGTCACCATCCGATATTGTCCCAGATAGCGCCGGGCTTGATTTAGGGACTTAAATACTAAGGTTGTGCCAAACACATATCGGAAAATGCCATGATAAGGGCGATCGTATTCAATTAAATTTACCGCCAGGTCTACTAAGCCATCCAGGGAGAGCCGAGTATAAGTTTCCATTCTCTCTGATGATGGTCTGATTTTGTTGAGGGGGAGAAACGTAGCCCGTCCGGCTTTTTGTCGTTTCAACAGGGCGATCGCTTCCGCCGCCACCGTATCATCTTCCACCACTATATGCCCTAATCTACCTCCCGCCGCAATGTCTAGGGCTAGTTGGTATTGAGGCTCTACCCTCCCCAACTGACAGACCAAACCACAGACCCCAGTTAACCCCGCTTTTTGAATCGCCATGGTCGCATAGGTCCCCGCCGCCTCCGCTCGGGCTTGTTGTTCAGCTTCTAGGCGGTCTAGCTTGCGTTGACGTTCCCGCTGTTCTTCTAATAAGCGGTTAAGGGTGTCTTGTTGGACAGACAGATCTTCTTCTACCGCCGTAACTATCCGCGAGAGAGACTCTACCTGAGCCGTCGCCTCGCTAACCCCACTGGTTGCCCTTTGCAGGGTTTGCTGGTGGGTAGTTAATTCCCCTTGTAAAGATTCTAGCGCCTGTTCCCTTTCCTGGGTTTGGCGCGCCAACTGTTCCGCCCTCTCCCGCAGTCTCGCTTGTTCTGTCTTTTGGGGGTTCAGGCTTTTTTGCAAGGCTTCTATTTGGCGGTGTAGGTCCGTCTGTTGTACCATCCAACTTTCCGCTTGGTTGGCTATTTGGTCCGCTTCCCTACGGGTTTGGTTAAGGCTAGTTTCTGCCACATGGCGATCGCTTTCCCGTTGTTGTTCTAACTCGGTTTCCGTCTTTTTTTGGGCTTGCAAATTAGCCAGGGTTTGGCTATGTTCTTCAATAGCCGCTTGAGTTTGTCCGAGCTGCTCACTCGCCTTTTGCGCCGCCGTTTCCAATTCCCGCCGCCTTTGCTGCTGAGAAGCCAATTCCGCTTCCTGGGTAGCCAGGGTAGACTGGAGTTGCAGCAGTTCCTCTTCCCCCATGGCTTTTACTAGAGCGTTTAATGCTTCCAGGGTAGTGGTTGCTTGTTTAATTTGGCTTTGCTGCAACTGGAATTGTTCCGTCAATTCACTATGACTGCGATCGCCTGCTTCTATTTGTTCCCTGTACCGCCAGAGTTGTTGTTGTAGGGTTTGATAGTTTAGTACCGCCCACCAAAGGCTTTTTTCCTGTAATTCAGCTTTGAGTTGCTGATATTTCATAGCTTGGGCGCGGTCCTTCGCTAGGCGATCGCGTTGGCTAATAAGTTCCTGTTCAACTATGCGGCTACGTTCCTCCCGTTCCTTCACTGTATCCAGTTTTTCCCGCGCTAGAACAATTTTGCGATCGAATTGTGCCACTCCCGCCAGTTCGTCGATAATTTCCCGCCTTTCCCTGGGTTTCATCGTGATAATACCCGTCACGTCTCCCTGAAGCACCACGTTATAACCTTCTGGGTAGATCCGCAGACGGTTTAGTTGTTCGTGTAGTTCTGTTTGCGTACAGGGTTCCCCATTAATGTAGTAGGTGGAGGTATAAGTTCCCTGTTTCGTCACCCGCAATTTCCGGGTCACACTCCATTCCCCCTCAGCTACCAGTCCCCTTGCTCCCGTTTCTCCCTCCCCTTCCAGTTCCGTCGGTTCCTCTTCTAGTTCTGCAAATGTTAGGTCTGATAGGTCAAAGGTAACCGTAACCCGAGTTTCTACCGTCGTTTTCCGGCTTTGGGAATTATTCACCAAATCAGGTAATCTTTCCGCGCGCATTCCTTTCGAGGAAGACAGACCTAGCGCGAATAATAGAGCATCAAGAATGTTGGATTTCCCAGAACCATTCGGTCCAGACACCACAGTAAACCCCGGTAGCAGGGGAATTGATGTAGTGCCACCGAAGGATTTAAAGTTGGTAAGTTCCACGCGCTTAATGTGAACCATTGAGGCTGGTTAAGATTGCCAATCAGGTATTATAGGGGTTTACCCATTAGGGTAGCATATATGGTTAGTGGCTTTTTCCGTAATCGTGCTAACATGGGGACCTGTGAAAGGCTAGGAAGGTAGATTATGGAAGATACGGCCCTACTTGATGGGATTATCGGCTTTTTGGCGATCGCTATTTTGGTCGGGGGTCTCATTTTACTGTTTCAAGGGGTTTCTTCGATTAAGTAGGATATCAACTGGGAGTTAATTGATTAGTATGTCCGAGGTCGAGTTCCAACAAATTACCCTCGAAAATCCTGATTTTGCCAAGGCGATCGCACTCTATCAACAGAGTTTTTTACCCCAGGAAATCATCCCCATTCCCATCATATCCCGGTCGCTCAAGTTAGGCAATATTCAACTATGGGGGGGATATTATCAGCAAGAATTTGCCCTGATGTCCATTGTCCATCCTCTGCCAAATTCCGAATTTGTTTTGTTAGGATATTTAGCCACCGTTCCCCATTTAAGAAACATTAAAATCGGTTCTCGGTTTTTAGAGTATATTATCAATGTGGTTCAACAGGATGATAAATCACTTATCCTAGAGGTGGAACATCCAGATTTTGGCGAAAATCGCCAGTTAAAACAGCGCCGCGTTGCCTTTTATCGAAGGTTAGGCGCTAAGATATTTCAGGATATTATCTACATTTTTCCTGCCTTAGATGGCACTACAACCACCGAAATGATGTTAATGATTATCGGCGAAAAACATCATGACAAGTTACCCCAAACCCTTGTACAGCAGTTAATCCGCGACTTATATTCAGAGGTCTATAACTGCAATCCTGATGACTCGATTTTTAATTGGATTGCAGATATAAAACACGACATTAATTTGGTTAGTTAGTCGTCATTGTAATTACCTGTGATAATAGGGCGGGTCAATTAATCATTAATTATCAAACCGAAAGGCGGCGGGGAGAGATAATTGTGGGAAAGGTTTAACCTCAGCGGGTTTAGCCGAATTTCCGTTTTGGGATGCGGGGTTAGATTCATCCGAGGCTAACATCTCTCGAAGGAGACGAGCGATCGCTCTTTGTGCTAAATCTCCCGCGACCTGCTGACTCAAATCTCGGACTTCCGGTTTTCCTAATAAGTTGGGAACCCGCTGGACTAATAGCATGGGGTCGAAACCTTTAGTTTCCTGAAGAATAGCAATAATCCGCTGAACATGATCAAGATTTTTGCTGTCAGTTTCTGATACTGGCTTGACCGGTGTTTTAGTCTTAACCCCCATCCATTGAGCAATAGTCCTTTGTGCTTTAGCGATCGCACTTTGGGAAGCCAAATCAATATTATTAACCAGTTCCCGCGCCAGATTTTCTCGGATAAACTCTCCTCTTTCCGAGAACAGGAAATCTAAAGTCTGATCCAGAACCTTATTGATATCATAATCATCGCTATTTTTAGCATTTTTCAGCAAATTTTCCAAACGATTCCACCGGAAGGAACCATCTTTAAATAGTAGTAGGCGCAGAGAAGTTCGCAACTCTGGCGATGGGTCACTTAACAAGCGTTTGGCTACATAAGGATAGGCTTTGCTGAGAACTTTAAAATTGGGGTCTACATTAATCGCAATTCCCTCTAAAGTTACCAGCGATCGGATAATTAGCGCATAATAAGCCGGAACCTTAAACGGGTACTCATACATCAAAGCCGAAAGTTCATCGGTAATGCTTTTAAAATTCAACTCGGCTACACTAGCACCCAAAGCATTATTAAAAACTTCCCCTAAAGCTGGGATAATCGGGGTTAGGTCAGTGTCAGGACTCAAAAACTCCAGTTTTACATAGTCGTTGGCTAAACCTTCAAAATCCCGATTAACTAGATGCACCACTGCTTCTAGTAGACCATAACGCTGATAGGGTTTAACCTCGCTCATCATCCCGAAATCGAGATAAACTAACTTGCCATCTGGACTAGCCAGCAAGTTTCCGGGGTGAGGGTCAGCATGAAAAAAGCCATGTTCTAGGAGTTGACGGAGGGAACATTGCACCCCCACTTCAATCAAATAACGAGCATCAATTCCCTGAGCCGCAATTTCTTCTAAATTCGTGAGTTTGGTTCCCGTCACCCACTCCATTGTTAGCACCCGCCGTCCGGTATATTCCCAATAGATACGGGGTACATAAATATCTTTTAAATGTCCGTAGAGTTCTTGGAAGCGTTCCGCATTATGACCTTCTTGGTTGTAGTCCATTTCTTCATAAATGCGACTCCCCAACTCATCCATAATCGCTACTAAGTCGCTGCGAATAAATTTCAAGTTATTATTCGCCCAAATTGCCAAAGTTCGCAGAATATAAATATCTAGTCCTATTCTTTCGCACAGGTCAGGACGCTGAACTTTGACGGCTACGGTTTCACCTGTTTTCAGTTTGCCTTTATAAACTTGTCCCAGGGACGCGGCGGCGAGGGGGTCGCGGCTAAGTTCAGCATAGATGTTTTCTGGTCGCGCGCCTAATTCCTCTTCAATAAACCGATAGGCTACTTCGTTGGGGAAGGGGGGTAATTGGTCCTGGAGTTTGGTTAATTCCTCAAGATATAGTGGCGGTACTAAATCAGGACGGGTTGATAAGGCTTGTCCGATTTTGATGAAGGCTGGACCGAGTTCGGTTAGCAGGTTTCGCAGTTGAATGGCTCGTTTTCGCTGATTACGATCGCCTCTAGCAAATCGGCGATCGCTCCAAATTCCCCAATACCAGAATCCTAGTTTCCAGATAATTGACAACAGGCGACCCCAAACCTCAAAAATCCGCGAACGATAATGATTGGCGATCGCTTCGGGGTCATAACGCAATAAGACATCCTCCGAGTTGGCTGGTGTATCTATGGTTTCCGAGTAGTTCACATCAATAGCCTCGGTTTCGAGTGCTTTCGGCGTTAGTGAGTTGGAGTCAGCCTCGGACAATGTAGGCAACACTGGTTTAGCTGTCATGTCAATCTTGGTTAGGGTCTGATGTTGATTGTAAACTATCGTAACAAATTTTCAGCTAAAGTTCTAACCGTGTTGAATTGACTCTCGCATCAATCTATGACATAGATTAAGTAAATGACAACGACTGTTGACGGGAAGCCTAGGAGGAGGTGATTCGGAGTTTGGCCAATCTTTTAAGTCAAAACAGGGACAGCAGGGTGTTGGCATACCGTGAGTGCGGACCGGAATAGGAATTGCACACCTAGCACAGTCGATGATTTCCCATTCTGGTGTCAGCAGTTCTGCTATGGTCTCATTGGTTCCCTCTAGGTAGCAGTCGCCAGACTCTGGACTTAAAATTTGTTCCCAGCACTTCTCAAATTCTCGGCTATAGCGATCGCCTGTAATCGTCGGTAATGGTAGTTGAGTTTGGTTGCCGTTATTCAGGACAACTTTTTTGCCTAACTGAAACCAGTAGGCTAGGTATTGTTTCACTTGGTTTTCGGAAGCCATAATTTTTGTTCCTGGTTGCCCTTCATCGTTGCCAATTGGGAGAATTTCTGACTCCTATTGATTATTTTAGCTTAAAAAAGATGATGTCGGGGAGATTCAAATCTTTAATAATATTTAATTTTTGGCAGGAATGACTAATCATTTATTATCAATACTGTAGCCATATCAATCAGTATTATTGCGGATTAGTTGAACCATATAAGCAGATTGGACTAGGGAATTTTCCGTAATTTCCACATTGTCTAGTTTATGGTATGCGGCTTAAAATAAATTTACTGGCAACAGTAGACAGTTGTTGCTAACAGCCCAATTAACGAGGACTCTTAGGATGAGTACGGCTTTCTCGGTTTTAGACCTAGCCAAACAAGGAGATATTAATGCGATCGCTACATTAATTAAAAACAAACTAGAATCGAAAGGTATTCGGGTAAAGTTTGACTGTGTTCAAGGAGACATTAAGTTATTTTTAGAATCTTCCCAACTGGGAGGAAAAACCGTAGGGGATGCTGTTTATAAGTATGTGGAAGCCAGCAAGTTTAACTTACAGTCTATTAACTATATAAAAATCTATAAGACGAATGAAGGTCGTTGGAAATTAGTTTATCGAGTCGAAGTTGAGCAGAAGAAGACTGACAATGTAATCCCCCTAGGAGCCAACTCCCCTCGGGCTATTACCGCACCACAAATAAACGGTAAGACTTCCGACTTACTCCCTCTGAAACAAGACTTGGAACAGTTACACGAATCTGTCAAAACTGAAATTAACCGTCTGTCTGAAATTTCATCCCAATTAGAAAGAGTGTTGCAGGTATTAGAACCTAAGATTCCTTCACCTGAACCCGTAAAAACCAACCAAGAACCGACCGAATTAATTAACTGGCTAGAAAAACTGGAGATTAAAGTTAACAGTAGTAATCAACCTAGTGATTCAGATGATGTGCTAAATCAACTAGCTGATATCATTGGTAATAACTACCAAAATTTAAGCAGATTACATCAAGCGATCGTCCAGAGTATTTGTAGCCGAAGTCCTTTTCATCTCAACTTATCAAATAGCAGTCAACCAGAGATATCGCAATCGACACAATTATGTAATAAGCTAAGTCGTCTCAGCTTTCTGTCAACCTATCACTATAATAAAAATACTAGAACCATTTCCGGTCAAGTTGACCCCCAAGGACAAATCATCAATTTCTTTAATGGTATTTGGTTTGAGAGGTTTATTTACCACAAAATCACCAATTTATTTAATGAGTATAATCTGAGCTATCAGTGCTTAATTAATCCCAAGCTAGAATTTGCGAATGGAAATGTATTTGAGTTAGATTTTCTATTTTGGGTTAACCAACAAGTTCTCTGGGTTGAATGCAAATCAGGTAAAAATTATAACCCGACTATCAGTACCTATGAGAATCATAGAAATTCCCTAGAATTACCGAAAGAATCGTCGATGATGGTATTATTACAAGCAGATACACAACAAACAGGAGATCTGACTACACTGCGAGGCTTAACCATTGTGAATCCTGATAATTGCATTGATCAAATTAAACAAACTCTCAACTTAGATAGTTAAGAGCAAGTGGGAATCTATTTTTTTTAGTTAGGGGTTAGGTGCTAAAGTCCGCGTGATTAGCGGTTAACACATCCCTAGGATTTCCATGGACTTTTCTAGGACTTCATCAGGGTCAAAAGGCTTAGTCATATACAAATTGGCTCCCACCTTTTCACCCTGTTGTTTATCAAATTCCTGACCTTTAGCAGTGAGCATAATCACAAAAACATCAGATAATCCCAGTTCATTTTTGACGGCGTTACAGACATCAAAACCATTCATTTTCGGCATCATCACATCCAGAAAAATTAAATCCGGCTTTTGTTCTTTGATAATGGCTAACGCCGCCTCACCATTATCAGCAATTAATAATTCTACACCCTCATCTTCTAGTTCTTCCAAAGTTTGTTGAAGCAATAGCCTGATATGAGGTTCATCATCTACAATTAAAATACTTGGTGACATCAGCTTTTCCCTAAACTCCTCAATATAACACTTCAAAGACTTCTATCTTATTTTTTTTACCTTTGAGCTTAACAATACCCACCTCTTTAAAAGAGAAATCATTTTGTGTTGCATCATATATACTACGTCCTACCAGTATTTGTCTACCCTTGGCCAAAGATTGTAATCGAGAGGCCACATTAACCTCATCTCCGATCGCAGTATAATCAACGTGATGGGGTGAGCCAATATTCCCAACCACCACCTCGCCGGAACTAATACCAATTCCGGTATGAAAATTGTCTCGAATCCAATGATTAGAGATTTCTTGTAAGCGATTTTGCATTCCAATGGCGGCTTCTATGGCTCGTTGTTCACAATTAGTCAGACTAGCGGGAGCGCCAAACATACAAACCATCATATCTCCGACAAACTTATTGACAGTCCCCCCATGTTCAAAAATGACATTAACCATCTCTTCAAAATAAATATTCAAATATTCGACAATTTTTTCCGGTGGCAATTCTTCGCACTTAGTGGTAAAATCGCGGATATCAGCAAATAAAATCACTAAATTTTTGCGGCAGTTTTTCAGCAAATTTTCATCTTTGGAGTTAATGACAGCCTCGACTAACTGAGGTGACATATATCTTTCCAAGTTGCTTTTAATCCGTTCTTCCTGCAATCGATATTCATGAAATCGGATATTTTCAATAGCATTAGCCGCCTGAGATGCGATCGCTGTCAATAGCTTTAAGTCACTAGCATTATAGGAGACAGATTGAGTGCTGAATAAAACAATAAACCCCAAAATCCGGTTTTGATGTTTGAGAGGCGAAAATAACAGAGCCGATATTTGGGAAGCCATGAAAGCAAAGCGAAAATCATAAGCAATATTATTAATAATTTCCGGCTGAGTAAAATCAAAAATAGCATCGGCAATTTTCTCAGCCAAGGGATAACTCAGTTGAGAAGATTCACCAGATACTACAATCATTTGACACTGTTGATTTGGTGGATTGTCCTGATTACAAGTCATCACAAAACCGCCAGTAGCTCGAATGGCTTGCATAGCTTCTTCTAAAATCAGTAAAGCCAAAGATTTATTATCCAAAACGGCACTCAATTTTTCCGAAATTCGGTAAAGCAGATTAATTTCCTTGTACCTTTCCAAGGTTTCATGAGCCAAAGTTTTCCGTTCCCATTCTCGATTAACTAAATAAGTGAGGAGGGAAGCGACTGTGGCGGCTTGTCGATCGCCTTCCACCCAACCAATAGATTGATTATGAAGTAAAATCGGATAAGTTTCTGTAGGGAGTGGTTGAAGGTTCCCCAATAGACAATTACCCTCATGGTCAAAAATAGAAATCGAGCCATTATTCAACTTAATCATTTCATCGATAATTGAGGCAATATCAGGAAAACGTAAAATTTGTTTAAGTTTAATCTTCATGGTTGCTACGGGAGTCTTCTAACAAAAATAGAAAGATATTAGCTAGTTCTTTTTCAAACTTAAAACTACGGACTAAATTATACTTTTTGGAAAATTCCGCATTAGCAATAACTAAATCTGGTTTCATGGCTCGAATTTGAGGCAAAAACTCTTCCTCCCCTTGGGTCTGAGATACAAGATAACCTTGAGTTTTTAGGACTTCATTTAAAATCTCAAGGGTAGAAATATCGCGATCGACAATTAACACCCGTTTAGGAGACTCTCCACGAGCAAACAAAGATTTAACTTCTTGTAATAAAGTTTCTTGAGCCACTGGCTTAGTTAGGTATTTATCAACCCCTACCTGATAGCCACGACTAACTGAGTCATCAGCGGAGACAACCAAAATAGGAATATGCTGAGTTTCCGGGTCATGTTTTAAAATAGCTGCCACATCAAAACCATTAATCTCCGGCATAATAATATCAAGAATTACTAAATCTGGTGGATTTTGTTTAATTTGACTAATGGCTTCTCGACCATCTTTTGCCAAGCGGACATTATAGCCTTCGGCATCTAATTCTTGACGCAATAACTCTCTAATACTTGGGTCATCATCCACGATTAAAATAGTCTTTTTCTGTTCTCCTATGGACTGATTATCCTGATATTTTTCATTAGTTAGGTGATTAATTAAAGATTGTAAATCGAGGGTTTTAACAGCGTTTTCAATGTCTTTAACGTCAGGTAAAGGCAAGGTAAAATAAAAGGTACTACCCACTCCCACCTGACTTTCTACCCAAATCGACCCGCCGTGATGCTGGATAATTTCTTGGCAAATTGGCAAGCCTAAACCAGTTCCTTGCGGTTTATTAGTTAGGGTATTACCTACCTGTTTAAACTTCTCGAAAACCTGTTCTCTATCAGCAGCATCAATACCACAACCTGTGTCTTTTACGGACACCTTAATCGCGGACTTGACCGCCATTAATTTTAATGTTACATTACCTGTTTCTGTGAATTTTACAGCATTAGAAATTAAGTTAATAAAAACCTGCATTAATTTATCATTGTCTCCCATAATATCGGGGAGATTTTCGGGAATATTAACAATTAATTTAATTGGCTTGTTATTAAATAAAGAAGTAGTGGCAGATATGGCTCGTTCTACTACTGTTTTGATAGATAAGGGTTCTATATGCCATTCGGTCTTACCAGCTTCCATTTTGGCAATATCAAGCACATCATTAATTAGATTGGTTAATCGTATGCCTTCGGAAACAATAATATCTACATTACTAGCGACTTGATTAACGGCTCTATTGATTTTCTTATCATCAGTTTTAATGAAGGGGAAAATCACATCATCGAGTTTTTTCTGAATCAATTTAGCAAACCCTAAAACAGAGGTTAAAGGTGTTCTTAATTCGTGGGATACGGTGGAGATAAAATCAGTTTTCATCCGATCTATTTCTTTTTCGGCTGTAATATCCCTAAATAATACGACTGAACCAATATATATTAATTCTTCTGAACCTGATGGGGAAGATACCTGTTTAAGTACACCCTTAGCGACGGCTTGACCAATGCGATCGCCTTCTAATTTCACCTCTCCCCCGAAAGCATCCAGAGGTTTAGCTTTAGACTGCAAAAGCAAATCCATCACATCCCCATCAAAGGCTTCGCTGCACAATTTACCGCGTATATCCACATCTCCCAAATCAAACAAATTAGCCAAAGCGGGATTAGTGCGAGTAATTTTACCTTCGGTATCAGTGACTAACAATCCATCAGCAATGTGGTCAATAATTGAAGTCAGATTAGCCAAAGTTTCCTGAAGTTCAACGGTAGCCATTTTCACCCTTTCTTCTAAATATTGATTAGCATCAGATAACTGTTGATTAAACTCTTTGATATCAGTAATCATCTGATTAAAAGTCCGAGCCAAAATCCCAATTTCGTCTTGAGTTAAAACGGGTGCTTGACAGTCAAAGTTGCCATCAGAAACTTTTAACGCAGTCTCAGTAATCGCCAGAATGGGCTGGGTAATTTTCCTGGTTAACAGATAGACAGCAATCAACAGTAAACTGATGGAAGTCAACCCTAGTAACAAGATATCTTTAGCAAGTCGATTAGCGGGAGCAAAGGCTTCTTGTTGTTCCATTTCGGCAATCAAAGCCAAATTTTGCTTCTCTAACCAGGTATATACCCCAATCACGGGAATACCATCATAATTGCGATAAATACCCTCTCCGGTTTCTCCCCGCAAAGCTGCATCAATTCCGGGACTGCTAACAGCTTGGATCAGTTTTTCTTCTCCGATTTGGTGACTAGAAATCAAAGCGCTTTGGCTTTCTAAACGACCGACCAAATAAGTTTCGCCACTGTTTCCTAAACCCGCCCTTTTTCGGATAATTTCATCGATGCTATTCAGGTTCAAATCTAGTGCAATGACAGCTATACGTTGATTTTCTGGGGGTAAATTAATATTGTTGGCTGATTGCACCAATTGTTCTAGGGTAGGGCGATCGGGTTGTCCAGTTACTGGGAGTCCATAGGCATTTTGAGCGTTTTCGATCGCTGTTTGGGTTTGCAGACCCCATATATTATCAATGGAACCATTATAAAACCCTCCGTTAGCCAACAGGGTTTGAATAGCAAGGATATCGTCTAACTCTGGTATATCGAGGGTGGCGCTAGTGGAAGAGGTAGGACGAAAAACGGGGGCGGCTAGGGTGATCATGGGTCGCCCAGTTTTGGTGGAGGTGTAAAAATTAGGACGGACTCGATCGCCTGACTCCATGCTTTCAAAATAGGTAGTGGTATTACCTAGAGGTTGATAGTTTCCGATAATGGTGGGGTCGGTAGAATAGATGATAATTCCGGCGGTAGTCAGTAGGGAAATGCGATCAATTTCGGGTTTGAGGGCGAGGAGGTGAGTTAATTCTTGGTTGATGATCTCTTGGGCTTGGGCTTTTTGGGCTTGTGTGGCGTTGGGGTCTACCAGAATTGCGGCTTGAGTCCTGACGGTTAAGTTACTAGCTGTAGCTAGGGTTTCTCGGCGTTGATTTTCGGCCCATTTGTTGACCTGATGGGCTTTAAGGGAGGTGGCGACTTGCAATCGTTCAAAAACTGATTGTTTCAGGGACTCCCGCGCGCGGATATTAACAGTAAAGCTAACCAGCCCAACGGTGACACCGGAAAGTAGAAAAAAGTAACCCACCAATTTTGACAGTAGGCTTTGATTGAGGAGTTTCATTTGTTTACCTCATGGAGACTCTGGCTATAACCTGATTCGGGTTCCTATGGTGGGCCATAAACTATTATTGCTCCCAATTGGAGAAAATTCCCTCAATTTGAGCGATCGCCCGATCGGCTGCCTGTTCTGGTGAGATACCATCAGCTACAATAGCACGGATCACCTGACCCCAAATATTATCCGATAGCACTTGAGAATAAGCCGGATTAAATGATTGTGCAAATGGCCTAGCTTGCTGATATTGCTGAACAGACGCTGAAATATGCGGATCTTCAGGATTTGTCCAAAATGGATCTTCTAATAGTTTTGGCATTACCGGAAAATAGCGTCCTTGAGCACCCTGGAGATAGGAACCTAAGTTCTCTGGTTGAATTAGATAGGATAGTAGACTTTTGGCTTGTTCCTGATTGGGGGACTCTTTAAATATAACAACCATTTTGACACTGGAAACGGAATTAAGGCGATCGCCATTCAGTGTGTTGGGCCAGTCGATGGTGACTAAATCTTGAAAATAGGTCTGGGTATCCTGACGCTGGGAACCGGGAATTGATAGGGATGGGTTAGCGGTTAAAATTGAATTTCGACTCAGGAAAGAGACGTTATTATCAGGATTTGCCCAATCGATGGCACTAGGGGGAACATAGCCATCTTTATAAAGGTTGGTGTATTCGGTCAAGGCGTTAATCAGACCTTGACGCACCCGGGGTTCCCTAATTTGCAGTTGTCCTGTGGGGCTGATTAATTGTACATTGTGGGCTGTTAAAAATTGCTCAAAGGTGAAGTAGGTATCACTGGCGGCGGGAGACATGGGAAAACCAAAGGCGTAGATATTTTGCTGACCCTGGGAACGTAATTCGTCTTGAATGTCTTTCCAAAATTGCCAAAATCCCTCCCAGTCTTGAGGAATGCGATCGCTACTAAATCCGGCTTGTTCAACTAGGGGTTTCCAGTAGTGAATATGAATAGTTTGCTGGCTGAGGGGGGCGGCATATTTCCCAGTTTGTCGGGTGTGGGAATTCTTGTATGCTACGGATTCCAGGGCTTCGCGATCGTAAATGCTTCGCAGGGGAGTAATTATATCCGATAGATCAACCAGTTGATTATCCCACGCTAAACTAGGGATTAAGGTTTCGACTTTGCCTGTGCTAAATAACAGGTCGGGAGGATTAACTGATGCGATCGCATTATTAGTTTCTCTCAGCATATCTGCGTCACTGTAGAAGGTCAATTCTACCCGATTTCCGGTCTCATTTTCCCACTCTTGGACTAATCTCTGAATCTCTTGAGTTTCTTCTGGATAAAAACCCTGTTGCCACCAAACCCTAAATGGCCTATCCCCAGCACCAGAACCCACAGACGATGGGGATGCGTTACAGGTAACTACCCCTAATGATAAGAAGAACAGAAGACCATATTTAATAAATTCTTGGCGTGTTTGCATGGTAAAATACTACCCACAACTATTGTGTCAAGTTAAATCATAACTATATCCAATTTTACCACGGAATCTATTAAGATTCTCAAGATTTGATCAGTTGACTGGATACCATAGCTGCTGGGGATTATTGCCCATCATTTAGTTAAGTTATCTTCCGAAATATTAAGCTATATAAACATGGATAGTTACATAATGTTAACTTCCTGTCTAATTCCGATAAAATTGATGTTACTCATGTTCTTGGTCTTCTTCTTCATCAGGGCGAGATTTGCGAGACTTGTTAAACCTTTTATTTTTGATGGCAATATCTTCATTCATAGTCCGAATTAACCAATAACTAGCAGCCAAAGCTAAACTCGCACCCGCCAAAGCGATCACATCGATTTTTTGATATTTATTGGTGTCAAAAATGATAATCTTTCGGGATACAGCAATTAAAGCTGTCACCACCACTAACTCAACTTGAACAATATGCTTTTTTAAATAAGCTGTTATATTTTCCAGCAACTCCAAAGCAATTAAAATATTCAAGAATAGCCCAAAAATCTCAATTAAAGTTGCATCAAAAAACCCGGTTGGCTTGGCAGCAAATAAATCCGTTAACAACACCCGAATTAAATCCACCAGAGAAACGATGATTACCAAAATTAAAGCCACGGACAAAATTTTAGAGACGCAATTCTCCACCCAGTGAATCATCCCCAAAAAATTCTCATCTTGAAACTGATTTAAAATTCGCTGCAACTTTTTTTTAAACATTGGGTTTATCCGTGATATAATTTAATTCGGCATTATCTTGGGGTTGATAATCAATCAATTGACGGGCGTTGTCAATGTTCCAAATCCGATTAGTATTGTTAGAAACCCCATAAAAAATCTGAAAACCCAAATCTTGATGATCTAGGGATTTTTGCACCAATTGCGCCAAATCTCTGGGACTACACCAAGTCTTCAAACTGCGATCGCTATTAGGATATGGCAAAAATGAACCAATCCGCAAGCAAATAATCGACATCCCATATTGGTCTACAAAAAACTGCGCCAACGCCTCCCCAAAAGCCTTACCAACCCCATATAAAGAATCAGGTCTCACGACCATTTCCGGGGTGATATGGGACTCTCCCATAACTTCTCGCCACCCGGAAACATGATTACTACTAGCATAAATTAACTGCTTTATCCCCACCCGTCTCGCCGCCTCAAAGACATTATAAGTTCCCGCAATTCCCCCCCGATAGACATCCTCCCAAGGCTGTTGTACGTCTGGGTTACTCGCCAAATGAATTACTCCATCAACCCCGTCCATAGCCTGGGATACTGCTTCAAAATCAGTAATATCGGCTATGATGACATCATCAGCACCAGAAATCGGTTTAAGATCCAAACATCGGAATTGGTAACAGCCAGCTAACAATTCTCGAAGCGATCGGCCAATTTGTCCAGCCGCACCCGTAATCAGAACCTTTCGCATTTCCTTTGTCAACCAGTCAAATTCATTCTGATTCTAACATTAACCTGTCATGATTTTAACTCTATTAGAAAATCCAATTGTTAGATTATACATCAATTTAATTGGCTGGGCTTTACTAGGATTTATTCTCGGCAAAAAACTCCCCGATAGTACATCCAAGTATTTAGGCCAGTTTCTCTATTGGATTGGTGTTCCCCTTGGTATCATTGCCTTTATGCGGGGAGTTGATATCTCTGGATATATTTGGATTTCCCCGATAGCGGGATGGCTTGCTATGTTGGTTGGGGCAGTTTTTGCGCGTTTTTGGATGGAATTAGAAATCAGTGATGAACGTATTAAAGCGATCGCTTCTGGTCTGATTAACCCTCGCGATTTAAAATCAGATCAACCCATCCCAGACACCGCCTGGACTCGACCAACCCAAGGCAGTTTTTTACTAGCTATGATGGTAGGAAATACCTCTTATTTAGGCTTTCCTGTAGTCTTGTCTTTAATCGGTCCTGAATACTTTTTATGGGCAGTCCTTTATAATACCCTCGCCACCAGTCCCGGACTTCACGGCATTGGCTATATGATTTCGGCTAATTATGGGAATAATCCCCTAGCACAACGTCGGAAAAGTCCACTACAAATTATTTTCGGAAATCCGGCTTTATGGAGTTTTGGGTTTGGGTTTTTTTTCCGCCATGTTCCCCTCCCAGACCTGGCAGAAAATGGTTTAAGAACTTCGGCTTGGTCTATTGTCACGTTAGCGATTATTATGATTGGGATTCAACTTAGTCAATTAGGGAAACTGCAAAAATTAAGCCAAGCGTTAATTTGTCTGGCTATTAAAATGATTGTAGTTCCGTTAGTAGTAGGAACAGGTTTGATGTTTTTGGGAGTGACAGGTTTACCGAGATTAGCTATTGTTCTCCAAATGGCTATGCCGCCTTCTATTGCTACGGTAATTTATGCGATCGCCTACGGTCTTGACAAGGATTTATCGGTAGCTACTGTAGCTTTAGGTTCGGTGGGTTTATTAATGACAATCCCGATGTGGTTATGGCTATTTGCGCCTTAAAATTAAATCGGTAGCATGGTAAACAATAGCATCAAATTCTGAGGGGTCTAAACTAGCGGGGTCGCGATAGCCTAAATTAATGCGATCGCACATTTTCTCATCAATATATTCCGATGCCAAAAACACCTTAATTCTCTGTAAATGCTGCCCAACCCTAATTAAATGACTAGCCACTAGGGGATTATTTAACTCTCCCGAATCAACCCAGGTTTTCACCTGTTCAGGAATAGCATAACCGAATTGATTAATAATATCCCCGTGGGTGGCAGAAATCCCCTCAGCCAACTTCCCTCTCACCACCAAAGTTCCCCCATCTCTGACCATATCTGCACAGTTATAAACGGCTTTAGCAGCCTGCCAAAAATCGGCACTTTTGTCATCCACAATAGCCAGCAATTTATCGCAGGGTTCAACAGTTTTTAAAAACAATTTAGCACTAAGTGCGGCCGCCTGACGATAGGAAGATTGTAAATCACCCACAAACACATCGACAATACCAGTGGGAAGGGTAACAAAGTTAACGGAAACGAAAGTAGCCGGAAAGGCTTGAGTAGCTAACTCTCCCACTTGAGCTAATATATCCCTAATTGGGTTATCCACTTTTGCCATAATTTCTTCAGTAGGGAAGAGGTTACTTTTCCAGTGAGTGTAATCAATTATGGCTTGATTAGCAATTCCCGGACACAGATATTTTGTCCCCCCAGAAAATCCCACAACTCGATGAGGAAATACACTCCCCAAACACATGACGACATCCTGATTCATCATCACCCTGTTTAACTTGACAGTGACCCCATCAATCACGCCAATTTCGACTAAATGACTATCATCAAAGGCATTATGATTTAACAGGTTTATCTGTTCAGCCTCTGTGGGGGATATTCCCAATTTATTGAGCATTTCGGTCTCAGTCATCGGTCGATGAGTTCCCAAGGCAAAGATTACGGTAATTTCTGGGGATAAACTTCTGTTAATAAAGGCTAATAATTGGGAAAAAAAGAGGTCAATAGGTGTGGAACGGGTGACATCTTCACAGATAATCAGAAGGCGATCGCACCGTTGATTTATGGACAACAAATAATCGGTTATTGTGCGGACAATAGCATCAACAGAAATCAGACTAACTGTTTCTAGGGTGATAATTTTCATACTCACTTAAATATCAGCAATTAGCGCCATCAAATCATGAAAGTAGGTTGGGTGCAACCCAACACCGTCAAATCATGAAAGTAGGTTGGGTGCAACCCAACACCGTCATCTGATGAAAGTAGGTTGGGTGCAACCCAACACCGTCAAATCATGAAAGTAGGTTGGGTGCAACCCAACACCGTCAAATCATGAAAGTAGGTTGGGTGCAACCCAACACCGTCAAATCATGAAAGTAGGTTGGGTGCAACCCAACACCGTCATCTGATGAAAGTAGGTTAGGTGCAACCCAACACCGTCATCTGATGAAAGTAGGTTAGGTGCAACCCAACACCGTCATCTGATGAAAGTAGGTTAGGTGCAACCCAACACCGTCAATCAACCCCTTCTCTAACCCCTCACCCAACCGCCGCCAAATCACCCATTTCAGCCATCCTTAAAAAAACTCCCAAAATCCCAGTTTTACCCCTTGACAAATCCCGCCACTTGACTTATTATAGAAGCATGGAAATCCGTGGCGACATATATATGCCTAGAAACGGGTCAAGGTTCTAATTAGGCAGTAAATCGAAAAAAGCGATCGCACTTTCAGCCCATCTCATAGACAAGTAGCTAAACGGAAAGCCGCCCAACCATCACCTACCCCCAACCGAAGATATTACCATCTTCTAAACTGACATTAGTAACCCCTTCCAGGACACCCACCAGTTGGTCAGAACCGGCTACATAAATAGCTGTACCACTATGAAAACCGCTGGGTAGTGACCCAATTTCATAGTCATCAGGGCTACCGAGCAAAACCACCATATCCTGATTTACCTGAAAGTCAGTTACTATGCTGTAACCTTCTCCCGGAAGCATTACCAAAGTATCATTTCCCTCGCCTCCCACCAGAGTATCAACACCTTGAGCGCCTCCAAATAGGATATCATTACCCTGGTCTCCAAACAAAATATGATTCCCATTACCTGCTACCAAGGTATCATTCCCCTGACCACCATAAATGGCATCATTGCCGTCGCCTCCAAATAGGATATCATCATCTTTATTTCCCAATAGGATATCATCCCCCTGACCAGCAACTAAGATATCATTACCCTGACCGCCAAACAGAGTATTATCTCCCTGGGAAACCTGGAGCCAATCATCACCTTGAAAACCCAGCAAAGTTTCATCAGAAGCCGTCCCGATAATTACATCATGATGGTCAGTCCCAAACCATTGATTGGGTAAAGGTTGAGTAATAGAGCCTTGATTCTCGGTTGGCAAAACTCCGGTAATTTGAGGCGGGAAACTATCCCAATTAATGACTTGATGAATTTCTGGTCTCCCCGGTGTGTCAGTACCATCTACTATCAACCTGCTAATAAAGGCATCCCGCTCACCACTATTGGTTTGCCCATCTAGGTCGCCCGCAGTCGAGCCCGCCACATAAATAGACCCATCACTACCGGTGGTCAGGGCACGAGCATGGTCATTCAACCTGGTTCCCAACAGGCGCGTCCAGTCTTGAGTACCATCAGGCTGGAACCTGCCGATAAAGGCATCCCATTCGCCACCACTATTGGTTTGCCCGTCTAGGTCGCCCCCAGTCCAGCCCGCCACATAAATCGAGCCATCACTACCGGTGGTCAGGGCACTAGCCGAGTCCGAAGCACTGGTTCCCAGGAGGCGAGTCCAATCTTGAGTGCCATCAGGCTGGAACCTGCTGATAAAGGCATCACCCCTACCACTACCACTATTGGTTTGTCCACCTAGGTTGCCTTCAGTATAGCCCGCCACATAAATCGAGCCATCACTACCGGTGGTCAGGGCATGAGCCACGTCCCCACCACGGGTTCCCAACTGGCGCGTCCAGTCTGTAGTGCCATCAGGCTGGAACCTGCTAATAAAGGCATCAGGCACAAAATAAAAACCACCACTATGGGTTTGTCCGTCTAGGCCGCCAAAAGTCCTTCCCGCCACATAAATAGACCCATCACTACCGGTGGTCAGGGCATGAGCCACGTCCCAAAGCCTGGTTCCCAACAGGCGAGTCCAGGCTTTAGCGCCATTGGGCTGGTACTTAGTGATAAAGGCATCTTCCTCACCACTATAGGTTTGTCCGTCTAGGTCGCCCCGAGTCCTTCCCGCCACATAAATCGAGCCATCACTACCGGTGGTCAGGGCATGAGCCCCGTCACCGTCACTGTTTCCCAACAGGCGCGTCCAGTCTTGAGTGCCATCAGGTTGGAACTTGGTGATAAAGGCATCAGGCCAGCTACCACTATTGGTTTGTCCATCTAGGTCGCCCCAAGTCGTACCCGCCACATAAATCGAGCCATCACTACCGGTGGTCAGGGCATGAGCATAGCGCGAATCACCGCTTCCCAACAGGCGCGTCCAATCTTGAGTGCCATCAGGCTGGAACCTGCTGATAAAGGCATCAGCCCTACCACTATTGGTTTGTCCGTCTAGGTCGCCATAAGTATAGCCCGCCACATAAATCGAGCCATCACTACCGGTGGTCAGAGCAGTAGCCGAGTCCTCCTCACCGCTTCCCAACAGGCGCGTCCAGGCGAACTCTGGCGGCGCGGACATCTGTACTGCTACTGGTTCACCTTCTACCCCACTGAATCCCTGTGAGGGCATGAAATTCTGAGAATCTGATGATTCAAAAATATGGAATATTTCGCTAGTATTGTTCATTAGGGTATCCCCCTCCAATGGAGCCATGGGGATTTCATACCTGGATTGGTATTTACATGGCTAACGACAATTGTACTTGGCTCTCAATATAACCGGCCACCATCAGGGCTAAAAAAAAGCGATCGCACCATTTCCCCACACTCTCTAAAACCCGCTACCAATCAGCAGATTACGCAATCCTAAAAAAACTCTAAAAATCCCAATTTTTGCCTTGACAAATATGGGAGCTTTACTTATTATTAAATCATGGGAAACCGTGCCGACATATATAATGGTTTTTTGAGCCTATAGCTCTGGGTAGGTTGGGTGAAACCCAACAGCGGTGAGATGGTGGTGTTGGGTTCCGTTCCTCCACCCAACCTACTTAAATAGGCTATATAACCGGCCACCCTCATTCTTAAAAAAAGCGATCGCACCATTTCCCCACACTCTCTAAAACCCCCCACTCATCAGCAGCTTAGGCAATCCTAAAAAAACTCTAAAAATCCCAATTTTTGCCTTGACAAATATGGGAGCTTTACTTATTATTAAATCATGGGAAACCGTGCCGACATATATAATGGTTTTTTGAGCCTATAGCTCTGGGTAGGTTGGGTGAAACCCAACAGCGGTGAGATGGTGGTGTTGGGTTCCGTTCCTCCACCCAACCTACTTAAATAGGCTATATAACCGGCCACCCTCATTCTTAAAAAAAGCGATCGCACTATTTTTCCCCACACTCTAAAACCTACCCCGTAAAAGCATCCGAACACCCAAAGGACCTATACTGAGAATACCGGACATCTCGTAAGTAGTTATTTATAATTATTAAGCCAAATTTACGCTCATTAATTCATTTTTTTTGCTTTATCAGTTTAATCATAATTTTATGGTAGTACAGGACACCAGATCTCTTACTTATCTAATTTATTTATTTAGATGCGCCATTAGGAGCCATCTTCATCGGACAAACTGTATTCCAGTGATTTGTAGCTAATCATTCGGGTACAAGCCCGAAACCACTGAACATTATCTAATCACTAAAGTTCCTCATTCGCCCTCACTAATGCAGCACTATTAGGTTCTAATGGTTGTCGTCCGGCTTGTCCGCCATCAGCATTACGAAATACCTGATTAACCAGGGTTCGCAGGTTAGGAGCATTGCTATTTCTAGCGTGGGTAAAATTCTCAGGAGCCCCGATATCCCGTCCGCGTCGGTTCAGCAAGTCAATTTTGTCAGTACCGATTTCCAAGTCGGTAATATGGTCAGGAGCCGCTACCCTCGATTCCCCAAACTGGAACACAAAGATATCAGCACCACGACCACCAGTGAGAATATCTTGACCGGGACCACCGTTGAGGGTGTCGTTACCAGCACCACCGATTAAAGTATCCTGACCGGGACCACCAAGGAGGCTGTCATTTCCTGGACCTCCATCTAAATAATCGTTACCTTTTCCACCGATTAAAGTATCGTGACCCGCACCACCAAGGAGGCGATCGTTTCCCGGACCTCCATCTAAATAATCGTTACCTTTTCCACCAATTAAAGTATCATTACCTGCTAATCCATAGATGGTGTCATGACCAGGGGTTCCTCGTAATAAATCATTGCCACGAGTACCCCTAATTGGTTCTGGTTCCGGTGTGGGTTCTGGTGTGGGTTCTGGTGTGGGTTCTGGTGTGGGTTCTGGTGTGGGTTCCGGTGTGGGTTCTGGTGTGGGTTCTGGTGTGTCAGCACCATCTACTATCAACCTGCTGATAAAGGCATCATAGTCGCCACCGCTATTGGTTTGTCCATCTAGGTCGCCCTCAGTCAACCCCGCCACATAAATCGAGCCATCACTACCAGTGGTCAGGGCATGAGCCTCGTCATTCTCACTGCTCCCCAACAGATGCGTCCAGAGTTTAGTACCATTGGGCTGATACTTGGTGATAAAGGCATCAGCACCACCACTATTGGTTTGTCCGTCTAGGTTGCCCCCAGTCCCACCCGCCACATAAATAGACCCATCACTACCGGTGGTCAGGCCATTAGCCACGTCAAAATTACTGGTTCCCAACAGGCGCGTCCAGGCTTGAGTGCCATTGGGCTGGAACTTGGTGATAAAGGCATCCCGCCCACCACTATTAGTTTGTCCATCTAGGTTGCCTTCAGTATAGCCAGCCACGTAAATCGAGCCATCACTACCAGTGGTCAGGGCATGAGCCTCGTCATCCTGACTGGTTCCCAGCAGGCGCGTCCAAGCTTGAGTGCCATTGGGCTGGAACTTGGTGATAAAGGCATCCCGCCCATTAGTTTGTCCATCTAGGTTGCCTTCAGTATAGCCAGCCACGTAAATCGAGCCATCACTACCAGTGGTCAGGGCATGAGCCTCGTCATCCTGACTGGTTCCCAGCAGGCGCGTCCAAGCTTGAGTGCCATTGGACTGGAACTTGGTGATAAAGGCATCCCGCCCACCACTATTAGTTTGTCCATCTAGGTCGCCTTCAGTATAGCCCGCCACATAAATCGAGCCATCACTACCAGTGGTCAGGGCATAAGCATAGTCATTCTCACTGCTCCCCAACAGATGCGTCCAGAGTTTAGTACCATTGGGCTGATACTTGGTGATAAAGGCATCAGCACCACCACTATTGGTTTGTCCGTCTAGGTTGCCCATAGTCAAGCCCGCCACATAAATCGACCCATCACTACCGGTGGTCAGGGCATGAGCCCGGTCCCCCCACGCGGTTCCCAGCAGGCGCGTCCAGGCTTTAGTACCATTGGGCTGATACTTGGTGATAAAGGCATCATCGAAGCCACTATTAGTTTTTCCGTCTAGGTTGCCCCCAGTCCAGCCCGCCACATAAATAGACCCATCCCTACCGGTGGTCAGGGCATGAGCCCAGTCATTCCCGCTGGTTCCCAGCAGGCGCGTCCAGTCTACCTCCGGGGTAAAGTCTACCTCAAGGGCAGCAGCGAGATTAATCCGATTTTTGATAATGCCATTGCGGTGGTCGGTAATTGGATCTCCGGTGTTGATCAGTCGCTGGAGGAGTTCTTCTGAACTTTCATCGGGGAAGGCTTCACTGAGAACGGCAACTGCTCCAGCGACGTGGGGGGCTGCCATTGAAGTACCTTCCGTGGTCAACCCTCCAACAGTAATCCAAGAACCTGGAGCGAGAAGGTCTAAAAATGCGCTACTATTGGAGTACGAGACAACGCGATCGTAGCTGGCTTCCCGGGTGTTGCCTGATCCATCCGTATAGGATACAGTGGTGTCATAGACTGAGCCGACGGAAATGGCACTTTCAAAAGCAGCAGGATATCCGATCGCATCCCTAAAGCTACGATTTCCAGAAGCTGCTATCGGTAGGATTCCGTTGTTCCTGGCATTGGCGATCGCTAGACCGAGACCAGTTGCATTATCTGGCAGGGGGTTGGTATGTTTGTCCTTGCCTAAACTCATATTGATGGCAACAATATTGTAGGTATTAAGATTTTCGATTGACCAGTTGATGGCACTAACAATGTCGTTGTCAAACATCTTCGGTTCATATTTGCGTTTTTCTTCATTCCAAACTGGTCGAGAAACATCTAGGACAGCAATTTGAGTACCAGGGGCCACTCCAGCTACGATTGCACTGACATTGGTTCCGTGCTCATGATGAGCATCATCTTTCTTATCCTTATCATCTGGGGTAAAATCATAATAAGCAACAATTCGTCCTTGCAGTCCAGGAGCATCGGGATCAGCACCTGTATCCAGTACCGCTACAGTTGTCCCTCTTCCGGTAAAACCTGTTGCTTCGATCGCTCTGGGTTGCCCAATTAAAGGCAAACTTTCGGCTAAGGCTTTTTCATGAATTTGAGGAACGTCTACCCTTAAAACATCCGGATTTTGCAGCAATTCGATTAGGGGATCTACCTGCTCAAATTTGGCAAAGGTAATCGGTAGATTTTCATAGTCATCGAGGATTTCTAAATCTTGGCTGAAGGGGGATAAGATGTCATCTTTCAGTTCCGAGAACAGGCTGGCTCGATAGTTAATTACTTCATCGCTACCAACAGACCAATTCTCTAACTCCATTTTCTCCTCAACGGCTTGCTCGATATCCCTGCTCTCAAAGGAAATCAGGAGTTCCTGTGCTTCTCCATCTATGAGAGCATCTAAGGCGTTTCCTGAAATTTTATCAGCGATCGCACTTAATCTTTCAAGGAGATCATCATCTAAACCTCCGGCCATGGTATGATGGCCAGCTATTCCATATACTAAATCGAAATCTCCACCCAACAGAATAACATTATCAGCTTCTGTTCCGAGCACCTCATCATTCCCATTTTGCCGTAAATTTGGGGTCAAGTCATCTCCGTCTCTATCCGCTAGATTGATAGTTATATACGGCATAATTAACCTCCTGAATCTTTTGCTAGTCAGAAATTGCTGAACTTTTAGCAAAGTTTACCTGGTCAGTGATTGGGGAAACAGAAGCGCGTTTTACATCAAAATTGTTAATACTGTTTACCCATAAATATTCTACTTTGTTGCCGAAATATTGTCAAGTATATAATTGTTAAAAAAGCGATCGCACTATTTCCCCACACTCTCTAAAACCCCCCCACTCATCAGCAGATTAGCCAATCATAAAAAAACTCTAAAAATCCCGATTTTTGCCTTGACAAATATGGGAGCTTGACTTATTATTAAATCATGGGAAACCGTGCCGACATATATAATGGTTTTTTGAGCCTATAGAGAAGTGGGGTTAAATAGCCATTCAACCCCACCTCATCAATCGGAACTTAATTCCCCAGGATTACACTACAAAGAAATCCTCAACCGGAATCTCTCCGAAACCTGGTAAATCCCCTGTATATCCAGTGATGTTGATAACTAAATCATTCGGAGCCTGAAAACCACGAACATTATCATTAATCACTAGATAAGTGCCGCGAATATTAGGATGAGTCGCCATCACTAATGCAGCACTATTAGGTTCTAATGGTTGTCGTCCGGCTTGTCCGCCATCAGCATTACGAAATACCTGATTAACCAGGGTTCGCAGGTTAGGAGCATTGCTATTTCTAGCGCGGGTCAAATTCTCAGGAGCCCCGATATCCCGTCCGCGTCGGTTCAGCAAGTCAATTTTATCAGTACCGATTTCCAAGTCGGTAATATGGTCAGGAGCGGCTACCCTCGATTCCCCAAACTGGAACACAAAGATATCAGCACCACGACCACCAGTGAGAATATCTTGACCGGGACCACCGTTGAGGGTGTCGTTACCAGCACCACCGATTAAAGTATCCTGACCGGGACCACCAAGGAGGCTGTCATTTCCTGGACCTCCATCTAAATAATCGTTACCTTTTCCACCGATTAAAGTATCATTACCTGCTAATCCATAGATGGTGTCATGACCAGGGGTTCCTCGTAATAAATCATTGCCACGAGTACCCCTAATTGGTTCTGGTTCGGGTGGTTCCGTTGGTGGTACGGGTATTTCCGGTGGTGTCGGTTCCGATTCTGGTGGTTCGACTACAGGTATGGGTGGTTCCGGTTCTGCGGGTGGTTCCGGTTCTGCGGGAGACCCAACTATCCAATCTTGTTGGACGTTTTCCGAATCCACCACAACTCGATAATTGGCTGTATCTGTTTTACCGTCTCCATTCCAATCACCGGAAAAAGTTACTGTATAGGAGGTATTTGGATGAACTTCTAAGCTATAACCCCCCGAATCCCAGGTTGTAGTGGTGAATACCTGACTATTATCGTTGGTATTAACTGCTCTAACCGTTAGTCCACCAATACCTTCACCAACTGTATAGAAGTTATCCTCAGTCACAGTATCACTATAAGCCACACCCAGAATAAAGGGTCCCCTGTCACTGGAATAAGCAAAATTCTGGGTAGTCATTACCGAATTATAAGTCCGCCCGGTCGAGGTAAAATCTCCTTGTAGGGAAGCCAGTCCAACCTCCCGGAAATCAGCGTTCATTAAGTTCTGACGATGACCTGTAGTTGACTGAAAAAGTCTTTCATAGTTCCCCTGAACTCTCTCAGTAAAGTCAATATCTCCAGTGCTTCCTGACCAAGAAATATTTTCACCACTCATCGATCGCCCAGAAAAGGGATAACCAGCGATCTCCATACGCTCATGAGGTGTTGTACCATCAATACCATCATGAGAGAAATAGTTATCATCCAGCATAGACTGGCTGTGGGTTTCCGCCGCTGCATTCAGGTTTAGGTTGAATGCTAAAGGTTGTTTTGGTTCAGTGGTAATTGTTCCCGCAGCAATTCCTTTATTGAGATATCCATCCAGATATAGATTAGCTTCACCTTGAGGCGATCGCCGACCACGGTTGATCAATTCCAGCATATATTGGTCTTGAGGAGAAGGATATCTAATAGCCATGTTATTGTCACTCCTTGTGATAGTTGTAAATGATTGATGAGCAATGATTCCCTCATCTAATTTCTATTATATTTTCCCCAAAATGGAACGTCAAGTCCGCATCCCTTCCCAAAGGCGATCGCTTCCTACTACTCTCCTGCTAATCCCCGGCAATCAACAGTTTAGGCAATCCTAAAAAAACTCTCAAAATCTGGGATTTTTCTCTTGACAAATTCTATGACTTGACTTATGATTAGAGAATGGGAAACCGTGCCGACATATATATAAGGGGTTTAAGCACCCACCCCCATTTCTGGGAAGGGGTGGTGGTGAGTAGGTGGGGTTAAAAAATCACCCCAACCCACATTATTTAACTAAATCAACTCAATACTCAATCTGTACTTCGTCCGAGCGCTAACATGGGGATGTACCCGCACATGGTAAATTCCGGGTTCAAGGTCTCGTTGGGTAATAGTTTCTGCCTGAGTATCTGGATTATTAGATTGGTCTATCAACTCACCCAGGCTACCCAACAATTGCAGGTTAGCATTTGCCACTAGGTCATCAAGGTTGATTGTGACAGTACCGGTACGATTCAGTCTGAAGCTGTAATAATCATTGACATCACGCTTTTCTGATTCAATAAAGCCGATTCGGTTCGTCCTAACGATTTCACCAGTAAGGTTGCCAAGCACAAAGGGGTTACCCAAACTATTACCCAGTTCTGGGTCATCGTCATCAAGAATAGTACCCGTAGCTTCACCCCGTTCCAACTCGGCATTTTGTGGGTCACTGAGAATTACCTTAAAGGTTTGATCCGGTTCGATTTTGGTATCTCCAATCACCGGAACTCTGATCACCCTTTCCGTTTCGCCTCGCGGGAAAATTAGCTCTCCGCTAGTTGGTTCATAGTCACTGTCAGCCACCTTAGCCGTGCCATCCTTGGTAGTATAATTAACTCTCACGATTTGGTTACTCGGACGGTCGAGAGTTACCTTAAATTCCGCAAAACTGCGACCGCGATCGCCTTCCAGTATTTGGGTGTCTGCAATGGAGATATTGGCACTAACGAGTCCATCATCATTAAGAATAGTACCCGTAGCTTCATCCCGACCCAAATCGGCATTTTCCGGTTCACTGAGAATTACTTTAAAGGTTTCATCCGGTTCGACTTCCGTATCTCCAATCACCGGAACTCTGATCACCCTTTCCGTTTGACCCCTCGCAAAAACTAGCTCTCCGCTAGTTGGCTCATAGTCTCCATCAGCGACGGTAGCCGTGCCATCAGCCGTAGCATAATTAACTCTCACGATTTGGTTACTCGGACTGTTGAGAGTTACCTTAAATTCCGCAAAACTGCGACCGCGATCGCCTTCCAGTATTTGGGTATCTGCTATAGATATTTCTGGTACATCATCATTAAGAATAGTACCCGTAGCTTGACCCCGACCCAACTCGGCATTTTGTGGTTCACTCAGAATTACCCTAAAGGTTTCATCCGGTTCGACTTTGGTATCTCCAAACACCGGAACTCTGATCACCCTTTCCGTTTCCCCTCGCGGAAAAACTAACCGTCCCGTAGTTCGCTGATAGTCACGGTCAGCCACCGTAGCCGTGCCATCAGCCGTATTATAATCCACCCTCACGATTTGGTTACTCGGACTGTTGAGAGTTACCTTAAATTCGGCAAAGCTGCGACCGCGATCGCCTTCCAGTATTTCGGTATCTGCTATAGAGATTTCTGGCACATCATCATTAAGAATAGTGCCGATCGCTTCATCCCGACCCAACTCGGCATTTTCCGGTTCACTGAGAATTACCTTAAAGGTTTCATCGGGTTCGACTTTGGTATCCCCAATCACCGGAACTCTGATCACCCTTTCCGTTTGACCCCTCGGAAAAACTAGCTGTCCGCTAGTCGGCTCATAGTCTTCATCAGCCACCGTAGCCGTGTCATCAGCCGTAGTAAAATTAACTCTCACCATTTGGTTACTCGGACGGTCAAGAGTTACCTTAAATTCCGCAAAGCTGCGACCGCGATCGCCTTCCAGTATTTGGGTATCTGCTATAGAGATTTCTGGTACATCATCATTAAGAATAGTACCCGTAGCCTGTCGATTAGCTAAAGTCACATTTTGTGGGTTACTCAGGATTACCCTAAAGGTTTCATCCGGTTCGACTTTAGTATCTCCAATCACCGGAACTCTGATCACCCTTTCCGTTTGACCCCTCGGAAAAACTAGCTCTCCCCTAGTTCTCTCATAGTCACTGTCAGCCACGGTAGCAGTGCCATCACCGGTAGTAAAATTAACTCTCACGATTTGGTCACTAGGACGGTTGAGAGTTACCTTAAATTCCGCAAAACTGCGACCGCGATCGCCTTCCAGTATTTGGGTATCTGCTATAGACATTTCTGGCACTATAATATCATCATTAAGAATAGTGCCGATCGCTTCATCCCGACCCAACTCGGCATTTTCCGGTTCACTGAGAATTACCTTAAAGGTTTCATCGGGTTCGACTTTGGTATCCCCAATCACCGGAACTCTGATCACTCTTTCCGTTTGACCCCTCGGAAAAACTAGCTGTCCGCTAGTCGGCTCATAGTCTTCATCAGCCACCGTAGCCGTGCCATCAGCCGTAGTAAAATTAACTCTCACCATTTGGTTACTCGGACGGTCAAGAGTTACCTTAAATTCGGCAAAGCTGCGACCGCGATCGCCTTCCATTATTTCGGTGTCAGAAATCGAAATTTGTGCGATATCGTCATTAATAATTGTACCCGTAGCCACTGCATTAGCTAAAGTCACATTTTGTGGGTCACTCAGGATTACCCTAAAGGTTTCATCGGGTTCGACTTTGGTATCCCCAATCACCGGAACTCTGATCATCCTTTCCGTTTCCCCTCGCGGAAAAACTAACCGTCCCGTAGTTCGCTCATAGTCTCGGTCAGCCACCGTAGCCGTGCCATCAGCCGTAGTAAAATTTACTGTGATAATTTTGTCACTGGGACTGTTGAGAGTTACCGGAAATTCCGCAAAACTGCGACCGCGATCGCCTTCCAGTATTTCGGTATCTGCTATAGACATTTCTGGCACTATAATATCATCATCATCATCATTAAGAATAGTGCCGATCGCTTCATCCCGACCCAACTCGGCATTTTCCGGTTCACTGAGAATTACCTTAAAGGTTTCATCGGGTTCGACTTTGGTATCCCCAATCACCGGAACTCTGATCACCCTTTCCGTTTGACCCCTCGGAAAAACTAGCTGTCCGCTAGTTTCCTCATAGTCTTCATCAGCCACCGTAGCCGTGTCATCAGCCGTAGTAAAATTAACTCTCACCATTTGGTTACTCGGACGGTCAAGAGTTACCTTAAATTCCGCAAAGCTGCGACCGCGATCGCCTTCCAGTATTTGGGTGTCAGAAATCGAAATTTGTGCGATATCGTCATTAAGAATAGTACCCGTAGCCTGTCGATTAGCTAAAGTCACATTTTGTGGGTCACTCAGAATTACCCTAAAGGTTTCATCTGGTTCGACTTTGGTATCTCCAAACACCGGAACTCTGATCACCCTTTCCGTTTCCCCTCGCGGAAAAACTAACCGTCCGTTAGTTGGCTGATAGTCTCGGTCAGCCACGGTAGCCGTGCCATCAGCGGTAGTAAAATTAACTGTGATCATTTGGTCACTGGGACTGTTGAGAGTTACCTTAAATTCGGCAAAACTGCGACCGCGATCGCCTTCCAGTATTTCGGTATCTGCTATAGACATTTCTGGCACATCATCATTAAGAATAGTGCCGATCGCTTCATCCCGACCCAACTCCGCATTTTCCGGTTCACTGAGAATTACCTTAAAGGTTTCATCCGGTTCGACTTTGGTATCCCCAATCACCGGAACTCTGATCACCCTTTCCGTTTGACCCCTCGGAAAAACTAGCTGTCCGCTAGTCGGCTCATAGTCTTCGTCAGCGACGGTAGCCGTGCCATCAGCCGTAGTAAAATTAACTCTCACCATTTGGTTACTCGGACGGTCAAGAGTTACCTTAAATTCCGCAAAGCTGCGACCGCGATCGCCTTCCAGTATTTGGGTGTCAGAAATCGAAATTTGTGCGATATCGTCATTAATAATTGTACCCGTAGCCACTGCATTAGCTAAAGTCACATTTTGTGGGTCACTCAGGATTACCCTAAAGGTTTCATCGGGTTCGACTTTGGTATCCCCAATCACCGGAACTCTGATCATCCTTTCCGTTTCGCCTCGCGGAAAAATTAACCGTCCGTTAGTTAGCTCATAATCTCCGTCAGCCACCGTAGCCGTGCCATCAGCCGTAGTAAAATTTACTGTGATAATTTTGTCACTGGGACTGTTGAGAGTTACCGGAAATTCCGCAAAACTGCGACCGCGATCGCCTTCCAGTATTTCGGTATCTGCTATAGACATTTCCGGGAAAAAGTTGGCAGGATTATCAATGACAATATCTTCATTGGCTTCTACCTCAACCAACCCACCCAAAATCATTACTCGGTCATCTTTATTCCTCAAATAAGTTAGATCAACTTCACTCAATACCTCCCCATTCACTAACCGCATGAATAACTCTCCCTCATCCCCAGGAGAGTCAATTTCATTTAATTGGGAGTCTATATAATGCCCGAATTCCTCCGTAATCACATTTACCAGTTGATCACTGTGAATTATCGCATCCGATAAATATACCGTACCCGTCAGAGAGTCAAAACCGCCATTAACACCATTCATTAGGTCTGATGACACTACTATCATATCTGGGAGTTGGCTACTCTTAGCTAAAGCCTCGATGATAGTTGCACCTAATTCCACATCCGTATATTCACCGAAAGCCGTTTGTAAATCTGCCTCAAAATTAGCTGAGGCGACAAACTCTGTTAATTGTTGGTTAACCTGAGTCAATGCCGCCTCGATTTCTAATGCTGCTGTCAGTGGTTTTACGGATACATCACCTATGAATCCCAGTGAGGGTAAGGGATTCAGATAGTCCGGTGGATCTGGTACTGTCAGACCCAATATTTCGCTAGTATTTTCCATGGTGGCTTACTCCCTAGGTACATAAGGCCATAATCGTTTATGGTAGGGGCAATTCATCAATTACCCCGGTGGCAATGGTGAAATGTGACTAAATATGACGAATGCAATAAGATTGCTATATTTGCCTAGTTCTCCCCGCAATACCAATTTTATTCTACCTCAAATATTATGTCAACTCCGAATCGGGTCAAAAAGGCGATCGCTTCCCACTGATATGCTGCTAATCCCCTGATATAAAACAGTTCTCGACTTGATCAGATTTTCTCTTGACAAATCCGATGGCTTGACTTACCATTAGAGAATGGGAAACCGTGCCGACATATATAATGGTTTTTTGAGCCTATAGAGAAGTGGGGTCAAATAGCCATTCAACCCCACCTCATCAATCGGAACTTAATTCCCCAGGATTACACTACAAAGAAATCCTCAACCGGAATCTCTCCGAAACCTGGTAAATCCCCTGTATATCCAGTGATATTGATAACTAAATCATTCCGGGGCTGAAAACCAGGAACATTATCATTAATCACCAGATAAGTGCCGCGAATATGACGATTAGTTGCCCTGACCAATGCAGCACTGTTAATTCCTAATGGTTGGTCGCCTTCTTGCTCCCCATTGGCATCTTTAAATACCTGATTAATCACAGCCTGTAGACGGCGACCCTTATTATTAGCAGCACGGGTCAATCTCCTGGGGGGATTCATTTCCTCCCCGTCCTGTTTCAGCAGGTCAATTTTATCAGTACCGATGTCAAAGTCGGTAATATGGTCAGGATAAACCCTCCTCTTTGCCTGCATTACCCTCGATTCCCCAAACTGGAACACAAAGATATCAGCACCAGGACCACCAGTGAGAATATCTTGACCGGGACCACCGTTGAGGGTGTCGTTACCAGCACCACCGATTAAAGTATCCCGACCGGGACCACCAAGAAGGCTGTCATTTCCCGGACCTCCATCTAAGTAATCATGACCAAAACCACCCATCAGGGTGTCGTCTCCACCTAGTCCCTTAATGGTGTCGTTACCGTCTAATCCCAATAGCAAATCGGCATCGCGGGTTCCGGTTAAAGTATCATTGCCAGGAGTGCCTCGAATCGGAACAACTGAGTCAGGCGCAGCGGTCTCAAATTTAATGATATAAGAATTACCTCTCGCCGAAACCAGGTCAGCAGTGCCGTCCCCGTTGATATCTATGCGGCTATAAAAACCACCTGTAGCATAGATATTCCCAGCATCATCTACGGCGATACCATTGCCAGAGTCCCAACTACTTCTTCCCCCAATACTTTGTGCCCAAACCAAAGTACCATCACGGTTGAATTTGGCAATATAGGCATCCGTCCTATATTCCGCCGAAACCAGGTCAGCAGTGCCGTCCCCGTTGATATCTATGCTGCCAGAGAAACCACCTGTAGCGTAGACATTCCCAGCATCATCTACGGCGATACCATTGCCAGAGCTGAAATAATCACTTCCCCCAATACTTTGTGCCCAAACCAAAGTACCATCACGGTTGAATTTGGCAATATAGGCATCCTCCCTTCCCGCCAAAACCAGGTCAGCAGTGCCGTCCCCGTTGATATCTATGCTGCCAGAAAAACCACCTGTAGCATAGACATTCCCAGCATCATCTACGGTGATACCACGCCTGCCCCAATAACTTCCCCCAATACTTTGTGCCCAAACCAAAGCACCATCACGGTTGAATTTGGCAATATAGGCATCCGTCCTATATTCCGCCGAAACCAGGTCAGCAGTGCCGTCCCCGTTGATATCTATGCTGCCAGAAAAACGACCTGTAGCATAGACATTCCCAGCATCATCTACGGCGATACCATCGCCAGAGTCCAAACTTCTTCCCTCAATACTTTGTGCCCAAACCAAAGTACCATCACGGTTGAATTTGGCAATATAGGCATCATGGGCATCCACCCTTCCCGCCGAAACCAGGTCAGCAGTGCCGTCCCCGTTGATATCTATGCGGCCAGAAAAATCACCTGTAGCATAGACATTCCCAGCATCATCTACGGCAATACCATTGCCAGAGTCAAAATCACTTCCCCCAACACTTTGCGCCCAAACCAAAGTACCATCACCGTTGAATTTGGCAATATAGGCATCCGTCTCTCCCGCCGAAACCAGGTCAGCAGTGCCGTCCCCGTTGATATCTATGCGGCCAGAAAAATCACCTGTAGCATAGACATTCCCAGCATCATCTACGGCGATACCATTGCCAGAGTCAAAATCACTTCCCCCAATACTTTGTGCCCAAACCAAAGTACCATCACCGTTGAATTTGGCAATATAGGCATCCGTCCCTCCCGCCGAAACCAGGTCAGCAGTGCCGTCCCCGTTGATATCTATGCTGCCATAAAAATCACCTGTAGCGTAGACATTCCCAGCATCATCTACGGCGATACCACCCCTAGAGTACCAATCACTTACCCCAATACTTTGTGCCCAAGCCAAATTGTAATGGAGTACCCCACCATAGGTAGCCATTACCTCTGTAGACAATACTGGAGATGCAGATATCCTCCCAATATTGACACCTAAATTCCAACTGCCACCCCGTTGCTTATTTCCGGTTAAGTTATCGGTAGCTGCTAAGTTACTACCCAGAACTTGGTGCAGGGTGTTGACGAATTTTTGCCCTACTTTTTGGGCGGCTACTTGGCATCCGTAGAGAATCACTTGGCTACCAACACCCAAGGCGTTTCGCCATTTTTTTAACTCAGGAGTATACTTTCCTAGGGTAGCTAGGTTGAGGATACTATTGCCTAAATATAGACATCCCGGAGAACCGTGGCAGAGTAGATGCAGTTGTTCAATTTCGGTTTCTGTTGCTAGAATATCGCTAATTTGTTGCACTCCATCCCCCTGGCTATCTAACAATAGCACCTGGGCGCTGGGAATCACTCCTGCTACTAACAGAGAGTAATCCTCTAGGGCGCTATCGATAATTACCAGTAGTTTGGGCTTAACCGCCTCCCTGGTGGCAGGTTCTGTGCGCTGACTGTAACTGAGCGGTTGACTGTTCATAGGTATTACCTGGAAATTAGTTGCAGATAATTGGATAGGCTCTGAGTAACTCTATCAACTAAATATTCAGAAAATGTGAAGTCTTGAAACGGATATTGATGGCTTCGATTATAACTTACTCTGGGGGGTTGGATGGCTGGAAAATTGTGAATATTTGTCAAGGAGAATTCCCGGTAAATCCCCCGGGTTATCGGTCTGAAGTTAAGAAATGCGATCGCTTTTAATTTTGAGCCTCTACCAGCCGACATATATGGGGATGGGGAGACCGTGGAAAAACCACCCCACGTCATCAATTAATCCCCTATCAACCAACCCCTTCTCTACTCCCTCTCTAAAACCCGCTACCAATCAGCAGATTAGGCAATCCTCAAAAAACTAACAAAATCCCGATTTTTCCCTTGACAAATATGGGAGCTTGACTTATTATTAAATCATGGGAAACCGTGCCGACATATATAATGGTTTTTTGAGCCTATAGCTCTGGGTAGGTTGGGTGAAACCCAACAGCGGTGAGATGGTGGTGTTGGGTTCCGTTCCTCCACCCAACCTACTTAAATAGGCTATATAACCGGCCACCATCATTCTTAAAAAAAGCGATCGCACTATTACCTCACACTCTCTAAAACCCGCTACCAATCAGGGGTGAGATGGTGGTGTTGGGTTCCCGTACTCCACCCAACCTACTTAAATAGGCTATATAACCTGCCACCCTCATTGTGAAAAAAAGCGATCGCACCATTTCCCCACACTCTCTAAAACCCCCTACCAATCAGGGGTGAGATGGTGGTGTTGGGTTCCGTTCCTCCACCCAACCTACTTAAATAGGCTATATAACCTGCCACCCTCATTGTGAAAAAAAGCGATCGCACCATTTCCCCACACTCTCTAAAACCCCGCTACCAATCAGGGGTGAGATGGTGGTGTTGGGTTCCGTTCCTCCACCCAACCTACTTAAATAGGCTATATGACCGGCCACCATCATTCTTAAAAAAAGCGATCGCACTATTTCCCCACACTCTCTAAAACCCCGCTACCCATCAGCAGATTAGGCAATCATAAAAAAACTCTAAAAATCCCGATTTTTCCCTTGACAAATCCCGGAACTTGACTTATCATTAAAGAATGGGAAACCGTGCCGACATATATAATGGTTTTTTGAGCCTATAGAGAAGTGGGGTTAAATAGCCATTCAACCCCACCTCATCAATCGGAACTTAATTCCCCAGGATTACACTACAAAGAAATCCTCAACCGGAATCTCTCCGAAACCTGGTAAATCCCCTGTATATCCAGTGATGTTGATAACTAAATCATTCGGAGCCTGAAAACCAGGAACATTATCATTAATCACTAGATAAGTGCCGCGAATATCGGCATGAGTCGCCCTCACTAATGCAGCACTATTAGGTTCTAATGGTTGTCGTCCGGCTTGTCCGCCATCAGCATTAGCAAATACCTGATTAACCAGGGTTCGCAGGTTAGGAGCATTGCTATTTCGAGCGCGGGTCAAATTCTCAGGAGCCCCGATATCCCGTCCGCGTCGGTTCAGCAAGTCAATTTTATCAGTACCGATTTCCAAGTCGGTAATATGGTCAGGAGCCGCTACCCTCGATTCCCCAAACTGGAACACAAAGATATCAGCACCACGACCACCAGTGAGAATATCTTGACCGGGACCACCGTTGAGGGTGTCGTTACCAGCACCACCGATTAAAGTATCCCGACCGGGACCACCAAGGAGGCTGTCATTTCCTGGACCTCCATCTAAATAATCGTTACCTTTTCCACCGATTAAAGTATCATTACCTGCTAATCCATAGATGGTGTCATGACCAGGGGTTCCTCGTAATAAATCATTGCCACGAGTACCCCTAATTGGTTCTAGTTCGGGTGTGGGTTCCGGTATGGGTGGGAGTGGGGGTTCCGGTATGGGTGGGAGTGGGGGTTCTGGTGTGTCAGCACCATCTATTGTCAACTTGGCGATAAAGGCATTATAGTGGCAACTACCATTGGTTTGTTCACCTAGGTCGCCCCCAGCATAGCCCGCCATATAAATTGACCCATCCCTACCCGTGGTCAGGGCACGAGCCATGTCATCCCCATCCCTACTGCTTCCCAACAGGCGCGTCCAGTCTTTAGTACCATTGGGCTGGAACTTGGTGATAAAGGCATCATCCCTACCACCACTATTGGTTTGTCCATCTAGGTTGCCCTGAGTCGAGCCCGCCATATAAATCGAGCCATCACTACCGGTGGTCAGGGCATAAGCCCCGTCCCAACTACTGGTTCCCAACAGGCGCGTCCAGGCTTTAGTGCCATCAGGCTGGAACTTGGTGATAAAGGCATCAGCATCACCACTATTGGTTTGTCCATCTAGGTCGCCCCAAGTCGTACCCGCCACATAAATAGACCCATCACTACCGGTGGTCATGGCATTAGCACTGTCCCCATCACGGGTTCCCAACAGGCGTGTCCAGTCTTTAGTACCATCAGGCTGGAACTTGGTGATAAAGGCATCCCACCCACCACTATTGGTTTGTCTATCTAGGTTGCCCAAAGTATAGCCGGCCACATAAATAGACCCATCACTACCGGTGGTCAGGGCATTAGCCCCGTCCCTATCACGGGTTCCCAACAGGCGTGTCCAGTCTTTAGTGCCATCAGGCTGGAACTTGGTGATAAAGGTATCAGCATCACCACTATTGGTTTGTCCATCTAGGTCGCCCCAAGTCGTACCCGCCACATAAATAGACCCATCACTACCGGTGGTCAGGGCATTAGCACTGTCCCAATCACCGGTTCCCAACAGGCGCGTCCAGGCTTTAGTGCCATTGGGCTGGTACTTGGTGATAAAGGCATCATGCCAGCCACTATTAGTTTGTCCATCTAGGTCGCCCCCAGTATAGCCGGCCACATAAATCGACCCATCACTACCGGTGGTCAGGGCAGTAGCCCCGTCACTCCACTCGGTTCCCAACAGGCGAGTCCAGGCTTTAGTGCCATTGGGCTGGTACTTAGTGATAAAGGCATCTTGCTCACCACTATAGGTTTGTCCGTCTAGGTCGCCTTCAGCATAGCCGGCCACATAAATAGACCCATCCCTACCAGTGGTCAGGGCATAGGCCTCATCATCCAAACTGGTTCCCAACAGGCGCGTCCAGGCGAACTCTGGCGACCCTGACATCTGTACTGCTACTGGTTCTCCCTCTACCCAGATGATTCCCCAATCATCCTGATTCCTTAACCCGGTGATATCTGCTTCTGTCAAGGCTTCCCCATTCACTAGGCGCATAAATAACTCTCCCTCATCTCCAGGAGAGTCGATTTCGTTTAACTGAGAATCCAGATAATGCCCAAATTCCTCGGTTATCACATCCACCAGTTTCTCACTGTGAATTATCGCATCCGATAAATACACCTTACCCGTCACGGAGTCAAAAGCGCCATCAGCACCATTCATTGATGTAGCGGAAAGCACTATCATCTCTGGTGTGTCTCCCTGAGTGAAAGCCTCAATGATGGTTGCACCTAATTCCACATCGGTAGATGCACCGAAAGCGGTTTGTAAATCTGTCTGAAAATTAGGTGAGGCGAGAAACTCTGTTAATTGCTGGTTAACCTGAGTTAATGCTGCTGTCAGTGGTTCCCTGGATACATCACGGCTGAATCCCTGTGAGGGAAGGGAATTCGGAGAATCTGATGATGCCAAAATATCCGAGATTTCGCTAGTATTATTCATGAGGGTATCCCCCTACAATGTAGCCATGGGGATTTCATACCTGATTGGTATTTACATGGCTAACGACAATTGTACCCCACTCCCTATATAACCTTTCACCAGAATTGTTAAAAAAAGGCGATCGCACCATTTACTGACACTGCCTCCCACGCGAAAAATCCCGGTTTTTCTCTTGACTAATTCGCGAGATTGACCTCTCATGACAAGGGGAAGGCTGGCCGACATATATAGGAGATATCCGGGGAGCGATCGCACCATTTCCCCACACTCTCTAAAACCCCCCACTCATCAGCAGCTTAGGCAATCCTAAAAAAACTCTAAAAATCCCAATTTTTTCCTTGACAAATATGGGAGCTTGACTTATTATTAAATCATGGGAAACCGTGCCGACATATATAATGGTTTTTTGAGCCTATAGCTCTGGGTAGGTTGGGTGAAACCCAACAGCGGTGAGATGGTGGTGTTGGGTTCCGTTCCTCCACCCAACCTACTTAAATAGGCTATATAACCGGCCACCCTCATTCTTAAAAAAAGCGATCGCACCATTTCCCCACACTCTCTAAAACCCCCCACTCATCAGCAGCTTAGGCAATCCTAAAAAAACTCTAAAAATCCCGATTTTTTTCTTGACAAATCCCGGAACTTGACTTATCATTAAAGAATGGGAAACCGTGCCGACATATATAATGGTTTTTTGAGCCTATAGCTCTGGGTAGGTTGGGTGAAACCCAACAGCGGTGAGATGGTGGTGTTGGGTTCCGTTCCTCCACCCAACCTACTTAAATAGGCTATATAACCGGCCACCCTCATTCTTAAAAAAAGCGATCGCACTATTTCCCCACACTCTCTAAAACCCCGCTACCCATCAGCAGATTAGGCAATCATAAAAAAACTCTAAAAATCCCGATTTTTCCCTTGACAAATCCCGGAACTTGACTTATCATTAAAGAATGGGAAACCGTGCCGACATATATAATGGTTTTTTGAGCCTATAGAGAAGTGGGGTTAAATAGCCATTCAACCCCACCTCATCAATCGGAACTTAATTCCCCAGGATTACACTACAAAGAAATCCTCAACCGGAATCTCTCCGAAACCTGGTAAATCCCCTGTATATCCAGTGATGTTGATAACTAAATCATTCGGAGCCTGAAAACCAGGAACATTATCATTAATCACTAGATAAGTGCCGCGAATATCGGCATGAGTCGCCCTCACTAATGCAGCACTATTAGGTTCTAATGGTTGTCGTCCGGCTTGTCCGCCATCAGCATTAGCAAATACCTGATTAACCAGGGTTCGCAGGTTAGGAGCATTGCTATTTCGAGCGCGGGTCAAATTCTCAGGAGCCCCGATATCCCGTCCGCGTCGGTTCAGCAAGTCAATTTTATCAGTACCGATTTCCAAGTCGGTAATATGGTCAGGAGCCGCTACCCTCGATTCCCCAAACTGGAACACAAAGATATCAGCACCAGGACCACCAGTGAGAATATCTTGACCGGGACCACCGTTGAGGGTGTCGTTACCAGCACCACCGATTAAAGTATCCTGACCGGGACCACCAAGGAGGCTGTCATTTCCTGGACCTCCATCTAAATAATCGTTACCTTTTCCACCGATTAAAGTATCATTACCTGCTAATCCATAGATGGTGTCATGACCAGGGGTTCCTCGTAATAAATCATTGCCACGAGTACCCCTAATTGGTTCTGGTTCTGGCGTGGGTTCTGGTGTGGGTTCTGGTGTGGGTTCTGGTGTGGGTTCTGGTGTGGGTTCTGGTGTGGGTTCCGTAAAGAAATCCTCAACCGGAATCTCTCCGAAACCTGGTAAATCCCCCGTATATCCAGTGATATTGATAACTAAATCATTCAGAGGCTGAAAACCAGGAACATTATCATTAATCACTAGATAAGTGCCGCGAATATCGGCATGAGTCGCCCTCACTAATGCAGCACTATTAGGTTCTAATGGTTGTCGTCCGGCTTGTCCGCCATCAGCATTAGCAAATACCTGATTAACCAGGGTTCGCAGGTTAGGAGCATTGCTATTTCGAGCGCGGGTAAAATTCTCAGGAGCCCCGATATCCCGTCCGCCTCGGTTCAGCAAGTCAATTTTATCAGTACCGATTTCCAAGTCGGTAATATGGTCAGGAGCCGCTACCCTCGATTCCCCAAACTGGAACACAAAGATATCAGCACCAGGACCACCAGTGAGAATATCTTGACCGGGACCACCGTTGAGGGTGTCGTTACCAGCACCACCGATTAAAGTATCCTGACCGGGACCACCAAGGAGGCTGTCATTTCCTGGACCTCCATCTAAATAATCGTTACCTTTTCCACCGATTAAAGTATCATCACCTGCTAATCCATAGATGGTGTCATGACCAGGGGTTCCTCGTAATAAATCATTGCCACGAGTACCCCTAATTGGTTCTGGTTCCGGTTCTGGTTCTGGTTCAGACTCATCAATAATAGACCATCGTGATGTATACATGGTATACTCTTGGGTGCCGACTCCTTCATAACCATCAACCAGGATATGATAGGTTCCAGCTTCGAGTCCCTCTAGGCTAATGCTATGGGAACCATCGTTGATGGATGATTTAATCAGAACACCCTCGGCATCATACAGGGATAGGTTCAGCTTGTTATCATACAAAAAAGATTTTTCGGAAGAGACAGATATACCATCATCAGCTTGTCCAGTAGCAGGTATCTCAAACTTGAACCAGTCTGCGTCTCCAGAGTAAATCGTCAGATCATACGAATGCAAGGAAAATTCAGGCAGCAAACCTAAATCCGTCGCTGTTTCAATAGTGTCATTGGGTTCAAAGCGGTCTGGTATTTTTGCCCACGGAGGATCAATAAAAAGGGTATAGTTAGGAATAGTGGCTCCCTTATTACCAGAGACCTGAATATGATAAGTTCCGACTTCTAGTTCCTTTAGGTTAATTTGCTGCCCAGTATCGCTGCTGGTGCCAGTTTTAATTAGAACTCCCTCGGCATCATACAGGGCTAATTTTAGGTGATCACTATGGCGCTGGGCGCTGACAGAGATAGAAGTTGTTCCACTGGCTATATCAAACTTGAACCAGTCTAAGTCCCCATCATGAATGCTCAGATCACGCCAGTTATTATCCAGAACAGGATAACGAGACCAATGCTCCTGCCTACGTCGTGACAGGGAGCCTAAATAAGTGGCTGTTTCTATACTGTCATTGGGTTCAAATCTGTCTAGGCTTGCCTCTAGGGGACCCTCAATGATGAGGTTGTATTCAGGGTTAGTTGCTCCATCATCACCATAGACCTGAATGTGATAAGTTCCGGCTTCTAGTCCTTCTAGGCTAATTTGCATCCCCATGCCAGCAGTATCGCTGCTGTTGACGGTTTTAATTAGAGCTCCCTTAGCATCATGCAGGGATAGGTTCATGTTGTCATTACCGTAGGGTGAACCAATAGAAACAGAATCATAGGTTCCCCCAGTATCAGTCATATTAAATTTGAACCAGTCCAAGTCCTCCGAGTGAATACTCAGACCACGCCAGGCTGGAGGCGTTGGTATTCGGTAGTAGTCTAATGCGCTCCACTCGGATTGTGGATGTAAGGCTAAATCCGTGGCTGTTTTTATGCTGTCATTAGGTTCAAATCTATCTGGGACTGCCTCTAGGGGAGTCCCTATCTCAGTACCGCTCATTAGCGTATCCCCCTCCAATTGAGCAATGGGGATTTCATACCTGGATTGGTATTTACATTGCTAACTACAATTTTAGCTCACTCCCTATATAACCTGCCACCCTCATGGTTAAAAAAAGCGATCGCACCATTTCCCCACACTCTCTAAAACCCCGCTACCCATCAGCAGATTAGGCAATCCTAAAAAAACTCTAAAAATCCCGATTTTTTCCCTTGACAAATGCGGAAACTTGACTTATTATTAAATCATGGGAAACCGTGCCGACATATATAATAGTTTTTTGAGCCTATAGATCTGGGTAGGTTGGGTGAAACCCAACAGCGGTGAGATGGTGGTGTTGGGTTCCGTTCCTCCACCCAACCTACTTAAATAGGCTATATAACCGGCTACCATCAGGGCTGAAAAAAAGCGATCGCACTATTACCTCACACTCTCTAAAACCCGCTACCCATCAGCAGCTTAGGCAATCCTAAAAAAACTCCCAAAATCCCAGTTTTACCCCTTGACAAATCCCGCCACTTGACTTATTATAGAAGCATGGAAATCCGTGGCGACATATATATGCCTATAAACGGGTCAAAGTTCTAATTAGGCAGTAAATCGAAAAAAGCGATCGCACTTTCAGCCCATCTCATAGACAAGTAGCTAAACGGAAAGCCGCCCAACCATCACCTACCCCCAACCGAAGATATTACCATCTTCTAAACTGACATTAGTAACCCCTTCCAGGACACCCACCAGTTGGTCAGAACCGGCTACATAAATAGCTGTACCACTATGAAAACCGCTGGGTAGTGACCCAATTTCATAGTCATCAGGGCTACCGAGCAAAACCACCATATCCTGATTTACCTGAAAGTCAGTTACTATGCTGTAACCTTCTCCCGGAAGCATTACCAAAGTATCATTTCCCTCGCCTCCCACCAGAGTATCAACACCTTGAGTGCCTCCAAATAGGATATCATTACCCTGGTCTCCAAACAAAATCTGATTCCCATTACCTGCTACCAACGTATCATTCCCCTGACCACCATAAAGGGAATCATTCCCGTCGCCTCCAAATAGGATATCATCATCTTTATTTCCCCATAGGATATCATCCCCCTGACCAGCAACTAAGATATCATTACCCTGACCGCCAAACAGAGTATTATCTCCCTGGGAAACCTGGAGCCAATCATCACCTTGAAAACCCAGCAAAGTTTCATCAGAAGCCGTCCCGATAATTACATCATGATGGTCAGTCCCAAACCATTGATTGGGTAAAGGTTGAGTAATAGAGCCTTGATTCTCGGTTGGCAAAACTCCGGTAATTTGAGGCGGGAAACTATCCCAATTAATGACTTGATGAATTTCTGGTCTCTCCGGTGTGTCAGTACCATCTACTATCAACCTGCTAATAAAGGCATCACCGCCACCACTATTGGTTTGCCCATCTAGGTCGCCCGTAGTCTCGCCCGCCACATAAATAGACCCATCACTACCGGTGGTCAGGGCACGAGGCACGTCAGCCTCACCGCTTCCCAACAGGCGCGTCCAGTCTTTAGTGCCATCAGGCTGGAACCTACTGATAAAGCCATCAGCCATACCACTATTGATTTGTCCGTCTAGGTTGCCCCCAGTCCAGCCCGCCACATAAATAGACCCATCACTACCGGTGGTCAGGGCTGATGCCCCCTCATACTCACCGCTTCCCAACAGGCGCGTCCAGTCTTGAGTACCATCAGGCTGGAACCTGCTGATAAAGGCATCAAACTCAGCATAAAAACCACTACGGGTTTGCCCATCTAAGTTGCCCATAGTCTCGCCCGCCACATAAATCGAGCCATCACTACCGGTGGTCAGGGCTGATGCATAGTCAGGTCCCCAGGTTCCCAACAGGCGCGTCCAGTCTTGAGTGCCATCAGGCTGGAACCTGCTGATAAAGGCATCAGCGTCACCACTATTGATTTGTCCGTCTAGGTCGCCATCAGTATAGCCGGCTACATAAATCGAGCCATCACTACCGGTGGTCAGGGCATTAGCCACGTCAAAATTACTGGTTCCCAACAGGCGCGTCCAGGCTTTAGTGCCATCAGGCTGGAACCTGCTGATAAAGGCATCCCCCTCACCACTATTGGTTTGTCCGTCTAGGTCGCCATCAGTATAGCCGGCTACATAAATCGAGCCATCACTACCGGTGGTCAGGGCTAATGCCTGGTCCCAAGCACTGGTTCCCAACAGGCGCGTCCAGGCTTTAGTGCCATCAGGCTGGAACCTGCTGATAAAGGCATCCCATTCGCCACTATTGGTTTGTCCATTTAGGTCGCCATCAGTATAGCCGGCTACATAAATCGAGCCATCAAGGCCAGTGGTCAGGGCTGATGCCACGTCATACTCACCGCTTCCCAACAGGCGCGTCCAGTCTTGAGTGCCATCAGGGTGGAACCTGCTGATAAAGGCATCAGCGGCACCACTATTGGTTTGTCCGTCTAGGTCGCCATCAGTATAGCCGGCTACATAAATCGAGCCATCACTACCGGTGGTCAGGGCTAATGCCTGGTCCCAAGCACTGGTTCCCAACAGGCGCGTCCAGGCGAACTCTGGCGGCGCGGACATCTGTACTGCTACTGGTTCACCTTCTACCCCACTGAATCCCTGTGAGGGCATGAAATTCTGAGAATCTGATGATTCAAAAATATGGAATATTTCGCTAGTATTGTTCATTAGGGTATCCCCCTCCAAGGGAGCCATAAAGATTTCATACCTGGATTGGTATTTACATGGCTAACGACAATTGTACTTGGCTCTCAATATAACCGGCCACCATCATTCTTAAAAAAAGCGATCGCACCATTTCCCCACACTCTCTAAAACCCCCCACTCATCAGCAGCTTAGGCAATCCTAAAAAAACTCTAAAAATCCCAATTTTTGCCTTGACAAATATGGGAGCTTGACTTATTATTAAATCATGGGAAACCGTGCCGACATATATAATGGTTTTTTGAGCCTATAGCTCTGGGTAGGTTGGGTGAAACCCAACAGCGGTGAGATGGTGGTGTTGGGTTCCGTTCCTCCACCCAACCTACTTAAATAGGCTATATAACCGGCCACCCTCATTCTTAAAAAAAGCGATCGCACCATTTCCCCACACTCTCTAAAACCCGCTACCAATCAGCAGCTTAGGCAATCCTAAAAAAACTCCCAAAATCCCAGTTTTACCCCTTGACAAATCCCGCCACTTGACTTATCATTAAAGAATGGGAAACCGTGCCGACATATATAATGGTTTTTTGAGCCTATAGCTCTGGGTAGGTTGGGTGAAACCCAACAGCGGTGAGATGGTGGTGTTGGGTTCCGTTCCTCCACCCAACCTACTTAAATAGGCTATATAACCGGCCACCCTCATTGTTAAAAAAAGCGATCGCACCATTTCCCCACACTCTCTAAAACCCGCTACCCATCAGCAGATTAGGCAATCCTAAAAAAACTCTAAAAATCCCGATTTTTCCCCTTGACAAATATGGGAGCTTGACTTATTATTAAATCATGGGAAACCGTGCCGACATATATAATGGTTTTTTGAGCCTATAGCTCTGGGTAGGTTGGGTGAAACCCAACAGCGGTGAGATGGTGGTGTTGGGTTCCGTTCCTCCACCCAACCTACTTAAATAGGCTATATAACCGGCCACCATCATTCTTAAAAAAAGCGATCGCACCATTTCCCCACACTCTCTAAAACCCGCTACCAATCAGCAGATTAGGCAATCCTAAAAAAACTCTAAAAATCCCAATTTTTGCCTTGACAAATATGGGAGCTTGACTTATTATTAAATCATGGGAAACCGTGCCGACATATATAATGGTTTTTTGAGCCTATAGCTCTGGGTAGGTTGGGTGAAACCCAACAGCGGTGAGATGGTGGTGTTGGGTTCCGTTCCTCCACCCAACCTACTTAAATAGGCTATATAACCGGCCACCCTCATTCTTAAAAAAAGCGATCGCACCATTTCCCCACACTCTCTAAAACCCGCTACCAATCAGCAGATTAGGCAATCCTAAAAAAACTCTAAAAATCCCAATTTTTGCCTTGACAAATATGGGAGCTTGACTTATTATTAAATCATGGGAAACCGTGCCGACATATATAATGGTTTTTTGAGCCTATAGCTCTGGGTAGGTTGGGTGAAACCCAACAGCGGTGAGATGGTGGTGTTGGGTTCCGTTCCTCCACCCAACCTACTTAAATAGGCTATATAACCTGCCACCCTCATGGTTAAAAAAAGCGATCGCACCATTTCCCCACACTCTCTAAAACCCCCTACCAATCAGGGGTGAGATGGTGGTGTTGGGTTCCGTTCCTCCACCCAACCTACTTAAATAGGCTATATAACCGGCCACCCTCATGGTTAAAAAAAGCGATCGCACCATTTCCCCACACTCTCTAAAACCCCCTACCAATCAGGATTAGGCTCCTAAAAAACTCTAAAAATCCCAATTTTTGCCTTGACAAATATGGGAGCTCTTATTATTAAATCATGGGAAACCGTGCCGACATATATAATGGGTTTTTGAAGCCTATAGCTCTGGGTAGGTTGGGTGAAACCCAACAGCGGTGAGATGGTGGTGTTGGGTTCCGTTCCTCCACCCAACCTACTTAAATAGGCTATATAACCTGCCACCCTCATGGTAAAAAAGCGATCGCACCTATCCTCACACTTCTAAAAACCCCTACCAATCAGGGGTGAGATGGTGGTGTTGGGTTCCGTTCCTCCACCCAACCTACTTAAATAGGCTATATAACCGGCCACCCTCATGGTTAAAAAAAGCGATCGCACCATTTCCCCACACTCTCTAAAACCCCCTACCAATCAGGGGTGAGATGGTGGTGTTGGGTTCCGTTCCTCCACCCAACCTACTTAAATAGGCTATATAACCGGCCACCCTCATGGTTAAAAAAAGCGATCGCACTATTACCTCACACTCTCTAAAACCCGCTACCCATCAGCAGATTAGGCAATCCTAAAAAAACTCTAAAAATCCCGATTTTACCCCTTGACAAATCCCGGAACTTGACTTACTATTAAATAATGGGAAACCGTGCCGACATATATAATGGTTTTTTGAGCCTATAGAGAAGTGGGGTCAAATAGCCATTCAACCCCACCTCATCAATCGGAACTTAATTCCCCAGGATTACACTACAAAGAAATCCTGAACCGGAATCTCTCCGAAACCTGGTAAATCCCCCGTATATCCAGTGATATTGATAACTAAATCATTCGGAGCCTGAAAACCGGGAACATTATCATTAATCACTAGATAAGTGCCGCGAATATCGGCATGAGTCGCCCTCACTAATGCAGCACTATTAGGTTCTAATGGTTGTCGTCCGGCTTGTCCGCCATCAGCATTAGCAAATACCTGATTAACCAGGGTTCGCAGGTTAGGAGCATTGCTATTTCGAGCGCGGGTAAAATTCTCAGGAGCCCCGATATCCCGTCCGCGTCGGTTCAGCAAGTCAATTTTATCAGTACCGATTTCCAAGTCGGTAATATGGTCAGGAGCCGCTACCCTCGATTCCCCAAACTGGAACACAAAGATATCAGCACCAGGACCACCAGTGAGAATATCTTGACCGGGACCACCGTTGAGGGTGTCGTTACCAGCACCACCGATTAAAGTATCCCGACCGGGACCACCAAGGAGGCTGTCATTTCCTGGACCTCCATCTAAATAATCGTTACCTTTTCCACCGATTAAAGTATCGTGACCCGCACCACCAAGGAGGCTGTCATTTCCCGGACCTCCATCTAAATAATCGTTACCTTTTCCACCGATTAAAGTATCATTACCTGCTAATCCATAGATGGTGTCATGACCAGGGGTTCCTCGTAATAAATCATTGCCACGAGTACCCCTAATTGGTTCTGGTTCCGGTGTGGGTTCTGGTGTGGGTTCTGGTGTGGGTTCTGGTGTGTCAGCGCCATCTACTATCAACCTGCTAATAAAGGCATCAGTCATACCACTATTGGTTTGTCCATCTAGGTCGCCCCAAGTCGTACCCGCCACATAAATAGACCCATCATTACCGGTGGTCAGGGCAGTAGCATAGTCAGCCTCACCGCTTCCCAACAGGCGCGTCCAGGCTTTAGTGCCATTGGGCTGATACTTGGTGATAAAGGCATCAAACCAGCCACTATTGGTTTGTCTATCTAGGTTGCCCTCAGTCCAGCCCCCCACATAAATCGAGCCATCACTACCGGTGGTCAGGGCTGATGCCCAGTCACTCTCACTGGTTCCCAACAGGCGCGTCCAGGCTTTAGTACCATTGGGCTGGAACTTAGTGATAAAGGCATCCCACCCACCACTATTGGTTTGTCCCTCTAGGTCGCCCCCAGTCCAGCCCCCCACATAAATCGAGCCATCACTACCCGTGGTCAGGGCATGAGCCCGGTCATCCTCACTGGTTCCCAACAGGCGCGTCCAGGCTTTAGTACCATTGGGCTGGAACTTGGTGATAAAGGCATCCCGCCCACCACTATTGGTTTGTCCATCTAGGTTGCCCAAAGTATAGCCGGCCACATAAATAGACCCATCACTACCGGTGGTCAGGGCATTAGCCCCGTCCCTATCACGGGTTCCCAACAGGCGTGTCCAGTCTTTAGTGCCATCAGGCTGGAACCTGGTGATAAAGGCATCCAAGCTACCACTATTAGCCTGTCCATCTAGGTCGCCCTGAGTATAGCCCGCCACATAAATCGACCCATCACTACCGGTGGTCAGGGCATGAGCCTCGTCCCAACCCCTGGTTCCCAACAGGCGCGTCCAGGCTTTAGTGCCATCAGGCTGGAACCTGCTGATAAAGGCATCCCTACCACCACTATTGGTTTGTCCATCTAGGTTGCCCGCAGTCCAGCCCGCCACATAAATAGACCCATCACTACCGGTGGTCAGGGCATTAGCCCAGTCCTCTTCACCGCTTCCCAACAGGCGCGTCCAGTCTTTAGTGCCATCAGGCTGATACTTGGTGATAAAGGCATCACCGCTACCACTATGGGTTTGTCCATCTAGGTTGCCTGAAGTATAGCCCGCTACATAAATCGACCCATCACTACCGGTGGTCAGGGCATGAGCCCGGTCATCCTCACTGCTTCCCAACAGGCGCGTCCAGGCGAACTCTGGCGGCGCGGACATCTGTACTGCTACCGGTTCTCCTTCTACCCAGATGATTCCCCAATCATTCTGATTCCTTAACCCAGTGATATCTGCTTCTGTCAACGCTTCCCCATTCACTAGGCGCATAAATAACTCTCCCTCATCTCCAGGAGAGTCGATTTCGTTTAACTGAGAATCCAGATAATGCCCAAATTCCTCCGTTATCACATCCACCAGTTTCTCACTGTGAATTATGGCATCGGATAAATACACCGTACCCGTCAGGGAGTCAAAAGCGCCATCAGCACCATTCATTGATGTAGCGGAAAGCACTATCATCTCTGGTGTGTCTCCCTGAGTGAAAGCCTCAATGATGGTTGCACCTAATTCCACATCGGTAGATGCACCGAAAGCGGTTTGTAAATCTGTCTGAAAATTAGGTGAGGCGAGAAACTCTGTTAATTGCTGGTTAACCTGAGTTAATGCTGCTGTCAGTGGTTCCCTGGATACATCACCGCTGAATCCCTGTGAGGGAAAGAGATTCGGAGAATCTGATGATGCCAAAATATCTGAGATTTCGCTAGTATTGTTCATAAGGGTATCCCCCTCCAATGGAGCCATGGGGATTTCATACCTGATTGGTATTTACATGGCTAACTACTATTGTACTTGCCTCTCAATATAACCTGCCACCCCATCTGAGCCCCATATTTCCCCACACTCTCTAAAACCCGCTACCCATCAGCAGATTAGCGAATCCTAAACAAACTCGAAAAATCCCTATTTTTCCCTTGACAAATGCGGAAACTTGACTTACTATTAGAGAATGGGAAACCGTGCCGACATATATAATGGTTTTTTGAGCCTATAGCTCTGGGTAGGTTGGGTGAAACCCAACAGGGGTGAGATGGTGGTGTTGGGTGGCGTTCGGACCCCCCAACCTACTCAAATAGGCGATCGCTCCGAATAGTAGGTTGGGTGAAACCCAACAGGGGTGAGATGGTGGTGTGGGGTGGCGTTCGGACCCCCCAACCTACTCAAATAGGCGATCGCTCCGAATAGTAGGTTGGGTGAAACCCAACAGGGGTGAGATGGTGGTGTGGGGTGGCGTTCGGACCCCCCAACCTACTCAAATAGGCGATCGCTCCGAATAGTAGGTTGGGTGAAACCCAACAGGGGTGAGATGGTGGTGTGGGGTGGCGTTCGGACCCCCCAACCTACTCAAATAGGCGATCGCTCCGAATAGTAGGTTGGGTGAAACCCAACAGGGGTGAGATGGTGTTGTGGGGTGGCGTTCGGACCCCCCAACCGACTCAAATAGGCGATCGCTCCGAATAGTAGGTTGGGTGAAACCCAACAGCGGTGAGATGGTGGTGTGGGGTGGCGTTCGGACCCCCCAACCTACTCAAATAGGCGATCGCTCCGAATAGTAGGTTGGGTGAAACCCAACAGGGGTGAGATGGTGTTGTTGGGTGGCGTTCGGACCCCCCAACCGACTCAAATAGGCGATCGCTCCGAATAGTAGGTTGGGTGAAACCCAACAGCGGTGAGATGGTGGTGTGGGGTGGCGTTCGGACCCCCCAACCGACTCAAATAGGCGATCGCTCCGAATAGTAGGTTGGGTGAAACCCAACAGGGGTGAGATGGTGGTGTGGGGTGGCGTTCGGACCCCCCAACCGACTCAAATAGGCGATCGCTCCGAATAGTAGGTTGGGTGAAACCCAACAGCGGTGAGATGGTGGTGTGGGGTGGCGTTCGGACCCCCCAACCGACTCAAATAGGCGATCGCTCCGAATAGTAGGTTGGGTGAAACCCAACAGGGGTGAGATGGTGGTGTGGGGTGGCGTTCGGACCCCCCAACCTACTCAAATAGGCGATCGCTCCGAATAGTAGGTTGGGTGAAACCCAACAGCGGTGAGATGGTGGTGTGGGGTGGCGTTCGGACCCCCCAACCGACTCAAATAGGCGATCGCTCTGGGTACGGTGAGATGGTGGCGTTGGGTTCCGTTCCTCCACCCAACCTACTTAAAATAGGCTCTAAAAATCCCAGGTTTTTCTCTTGACAAATACCGGAACTTGACTTATTATAAAAGAATGGGAAACCGTGCCGACATATATAATGGTTTGGGGAGGGGTTCAGTCTCTCCCGGTAAAATTACCTGAAAGAGAGACGGAATTAACTAGCTAAGACCAGTTCTTTTTGGCGGGTTTAATGTGAGGGACTCCTAATCGAAAATATGTAGGTGCTACTGGTTCAATATCGGGGTCAAAACCACCTACTTGATTAGTCCTGAGCATCCATAAATCAGCCCCTAATTGCAGAAAAATCATGGCGATTTGGTCGTGAACCCAACGAGGTAGAAGAGTTCGCCAACTAGACAAAGCCTTAATCAGAGTGTCGCGGGGTTTTTCGACAGTCAAATCACCTAATTTGGGGGCATTAAATCGCCAGTCTGGGCGTACCTTTCCCATGGGGGTTAAATAATGTTCGAGGGTATTCAGTAAATCGCCTAACTGTTGGAAACGGAGAGTTTGCTCATGATTAGGGTGTTCTCGCATCCATTTAATGATGAGGGGATTTAATTCTAACTCGGCTAAAATTTGCCGCAAAGAGGAATATAAGGCTTGGCTAGAGTCCTGACAACAGGAATTAACGGGACTCACAAAAGTAGTTCCGGTTCCGTCTCCGACACGATAACGCGCAGCCATAATATCTAATTCCTGAATAACGGCATTTAGGGGGGAGAATTTGATGCCATCAAAATCATAATCTTCGGTGAGGGGGCTAAACTTAATTAGAGTTTCGCATAATGGTCGCACACCCAACCATCCCCATTGACGATCGCCTCCATAATGTTCCCAAGCATTCGCCCCAGAAATAATACCATCAGTATTATTAGTATAAATTTGTCGGTACTCGATCGCAAAACGTAACTCCCCCGTTAAAGGGTCTCGTTTCACCGTAGCTACCCCGAAAGCAAAATGCCCAAAATAGATTTTCATTGATGCTAATTCGGCTTTCTTTCCGCCAATACCGCCAAACAGGTGCATCATCAAAGCGCGATCGCCTTCTCGCCATTGAGAAATCGCCATATGATCATCTTCACCCTCATTGTGCGGAGATAATAACACATTTTTCATCTGCCCCTTTTCCGCCTTTAAATTACTCAAATAATCACGCCTAAAGTAATCCAAGCATGGTGTCAGACCGTGAATCACCCGTTGAGGGGAGAGGCGGAACATTTCCCTAGGTGCGATCGCCTGTACCGTAAACCGACCTTGCTTATTTCTCGCCCCATAAATATACCATCCTCCGCTGTTAACCGGAGACTCTTCCACCCCCTGATTATTAAAAGAATAAACCCCATTACGATTAGGGATTACCGTCGGCATATAAACTATCTCCTCATACCCATCAAAATCCCCTGTAGACGGGTTAAAATGCCGAACTTGAAACAGGTCATTGCCCAAGTTTTTGACAAACCTTACCACCCCATAAAACCGCCCGGAAATTTGCATCGGTTCCCGTTGAATATACACCACCGGAACACCCTCCCCAGTATCCTTAATTACCACCGGTTCACGAAGTGCCACAATCATATCATCATCAGGTCTCGCCCCCGCCAAAGACTCCAAAGGATCGACATTTTCCCAACCATCAAGTCGGTGAGGATGAACCTTTCCCTGTCGTTGACTAAGCCGCGCTTGATCAGAGAAATTCACATCCATTTTTAACAATTTCGAGTAGTTTTGCACCCACTGTTCATCACTCCAGCGCAAAATTACTACCTGTCCGATGCGATGTTGATTTTCCGGGTCAGCATGATAAATTTCCAGCCGCACCCCTTTCAGGGTTTCCCGTTCATCTTTACTTGGTAAAATTAACCGACCTATCCAAGTATAATTGGGGTGATATAACTCGGGATTTAACCTTTGTTGAATTGGATAATAACCCACCTGATTAAATAACCCCTGCTTGTAGCGTTCATATTCGCTAATGGTGATAAACTTCTGCGGGTCTAATCCGGTGATTTCCCAATTTTGACAGAGAATACCTGTAATAATTTGCACCGTCTGTTCCAGGTGCGTCCGTCCGTCCGGTAACAGCGCATCCCCCATGGGTCCATCATCGCCATTATGACCTACTGGACCCAAAGAAATCAAGATAATTCTGCCCCGTCTTTTGGCACAATTCCAATTAGAAAGAACGGAAATCGGCCAGCGTCCTGAAAACATAATCGGACCGAGTTTTTCCACATTATCTTTTTCCCCCACTAGGTGATAGAGTCTTTGAATCGCCATAGCCCCGGTATTCCCACTAATTACCCCCGCTAAAGAAATCACCTCAATGGGGGCATTAATATTGTATTTCAGGAAGCTAACCGCACCCATAGACATCTGACCACCCCCACTGTAACCAATCAGGGTAATCGGTTTACCACTACCGAGGGGATAGCCAAAGCTAATTAGACTATTATAAATGACTTGGGCTAATCCTTGGTTTTGAATCGGACCATAACGGGGGTCGGCGGCGATCGCTACAGAAACTACATTGCGGAAATTGATAATAAAAGCGATCGGGTTAGCCGGATTTTTTAGGGATATTGATTCAATGATTTGCCAAATAAACGATAGGGGACGGTCTGAGGTTAGGGGTTTATTGGTGACACTATAAGGCATGATTCCTTTGACGATGAGAATATCATCAGGTAAGGACTCAGCTACCTTATCCAACATATTTTCAACTTGGGGGAGGTATTCATGGGAACCTTGATTGATACCGTCTAGGTACATTACATAACGGGAAATACTGTTGGGGTTCTCGATTTCTTTGACCGGGGTTCCTGTATATTTCAGGGTGCGATCGCCATACCATCCCGCCCACCAACTTAGGGCTTCTAGGGGAGTTAGGAATATCGAAAAGAATAGCGCGATCAAGCCAATAGTCGTCAGGTCGATCGCTAATTGCAAAGTTTGTTCTAACGCATTGTACCAACGACTAAACCAACCTGGGGACTGGGAGGAAATTAACACAAACACGAAAAACCCCGTTAATCCTAATGCGATCAATTGGATCGCCCGGTTGCGTTTGATGGTTTCTGGACTGTGGCGGGTCGCAGCATCCAGTATTACTTCATTACCCACATCATCGATGCTTTCGATATTACCTGATATCACCATTTGTGTGAGTTTTTGGCGATCGGTTACTACCTCGGTTCCCGCCACTAGGTTAGTTAACTTTTGACCCAGAATCATTAACGGACTGCCGATCGTTCGTTGTAAAATCTGCAATAGTACCCAGCCTAACCCTACCGACGAAAAAGTAGCCCAGGTGTCAAAATTGGTTACTGCTTTAATCGCCGTTACTTCCGCTAGTAATGACCAAATCGACAGAAATACACCAATGGGAACGCCAAAATAGGGAAGACCCACTATGAATCGTAAAATTTGCGGCGCGTAGCTTAATCCTAGCGTCGTAATCGTTGCTTGTAGGTTAAGTCCGCTATTAAATATCGCATTGTGAACTAGCCAAATACTCGCCGCCCAAAACCAAAACGTGAACACAAACAAAATCGCGGCCATTCCTAAACTCAGCACAAATCGGAAGGGTCGGACTCGGTTAATAAATAAAACAATCGATTGACCTATCGCCTGGGAGACTCCCGCCACCAACACTATTGTTAGGGCTAGTCCTCTACCTAGGGGTAGGATATTAATTTCTACAAAAGCATCTCGGTTTAGGGACAGCGCCCCTAAGATTAGATGCCACCACTGATCAAATGCCGTTTCCATAGTGATTTATACTGCCTAGACTTAAAGCGATCGCATCATTGTGTCGTTTTTGATTGAACTCGCTATGATATCAATATTGAAATTTCTTAACTTTTGTTTACAAAATGGAATTATCCCCAGTTAGCTTTGGCAATACCAAGGCATGGCTCAAGAAGCATATACTATTTGGCAATGAACCTAACCCAGAATTGGTCGCTATTCTGACCGTGTACTTTGTGCAAGGTATTCTGGGCCTCTCCCGTCTCGCCGTTAGCTTCTTCCTCAAAGATGATTTGGGTATGAGTCCCGCCGAAACCGCCGCCCTATTCGGAATAGTCTCTATTCCCTGGGTGATTAAACCCCTATTCGGCTTTATGTCCGACGGGTTGCCAATTTTTGGATATCGCCGCCGACCCTATTTAATCCTATCCGGGTTAATGGGGACTTTCTCCTGGGTTTACCTAGCTACCTTCGTTGATCATCCCATTACCGCGACAATTGCGATCGCCCTTAATTCCCTATCCGTAGCTATCAGCGATGTGATTGTAGACTCCTTAGTTGTAGAAAGGGCGCGAAACGAGTCTATCAGCAATATCGGTTCCCTTCAATCCCTCTGTTGGGCTTCCTCAGCCCTGGGGGGGTTAATTACCGCCTACCTCAGCGGCTATCTCCTGGAAATCTTTACCTCCGAAACAGTTTTCCTCATTACCGCTACCTTTCCCCTATTGGTGATGGTTGTCGCATGGGCGATCGCTGAAGATAAAATTACTAACATCTCCAATTGGCAAACCGTCAAACACCAAGTCCAACAACTGCGGGCTGCCATCACCCAAAAATCCATCTGGCTACCCACTGCCTTTATCTTCTTGTGGCAAGCTACCCCCACCGCCGACTCAGCCTTTTTCTATTTCACCACCAACGAATTAGGATTTCAACCAGAGTTTTTAGGACGAGTCCGCCTAGTTACCAGTATCGCCGCCCTCCTCGGTATTTGGTTATTTCAGCGATTCTTTAAATCTGTCCCCTTCCGTAAAATCTTCCTAGTCTCAACCCTTCTCTCCGCCGCCCTCGGTATGACCATGTTACTCCTAGTTACCCACACCAACCGCGCCCTAGGAATAGACGACCACTGGTTTAGCCTCGGAGATAGTCTCATCCTCACCGTAGCCGGAGAAATCGCCTATATGCCTGTTTTAGTCCTCGCCGCCCGCCTATGTCCCCCCGGTGTAGAAGCCACTCTTTTCGCCCTATTAATGTCCATCTCTAACCTTTCCCGACTCCTATCCCACGAGTCTGGCGCACTTCTCACCCACTTATTAGGAGTCACCGAGACTAACTTCGATAAATTATGGTTGTTAGTCATTATCACTAACTTAACTACCCTTTTACCATTACCCCTAATTCGCTGGCTACCATCTACCACCGCCGAAACTAACACCCATAACATCCATTCACCCAACCTAGAATCAACCGCAGAATTAGTCCCCGAATTAGTCACCACCGATTAATTAATAACTGGGAATCGGTAATCAATCCCCCTTTCCGACTCCCTCCCCCTCACCTAATCGGCGGGATTTATGCCTGCTATTCTCAACCTATCTTGACCTATCACACATCTTGATATATACTAAATATATCTACTAACTGATGTCTGATATCAATTAACCATAATTTCTCAGTTAATCACCTTAAACCAAATCATTGAATCATGCAAAATACCATATCTGAACCCTCCCAAAATCAACTATCATATAACCCCCAAGAATGGCAAAAAGGCTATTTGTCTCAACCCAATGAATACAACTATACCATCACCAATATTGATGGAGAAATCCCCCCAGACCTGAAAGGAACCCTATTCCGTAACGGTCCCGGTTTATTAGATATCGGTGGCTTACCCATTCATCACCCCTTTGATGGAGATGGCATGATTTCCGCTATCCGTTTTCAGGACGGACAAGCACACTATCAAAATCGCTATGTCCGCACCCAAGGCTATATAGACGAACAACAAGCCAAAACTATTCTTTATCGCGGTGTATTTGGAACCCAAAAGCCTGGCGGTTTTCTCCACAACGCCTTTGACCTGCGGATTAAAAATATTGCCAATACTCAAGTCATTTATTGGGGTGGTAAATTACTCGCCTTATGGGAAGCAGACCTACCCTATCATCTCAACCATCAAACCTTAGAAACTATTGGGCTAGATAACCTTAACGGTATCCTCGAACCCGGAGAATCTTTCGCCGCCCACCCCCGCATTGACCCCAGTTCTAAGTTTAATGGCGGTTCCCCAAGTTTAGTTAATTTTTCCATTAAACCAGGACTATCAACCACTATCCGTATTTATGAACTCGACAGCCATGGTAGCCTCCTACAAAAATACGCCCATACAGTCCCCGGATTTGCCTTTATCCATGATTTTGCCATCACCCCTAACTACTGTATTTTCTTCCAAAATCCTGTAAAATTTAATCCCCTTCCTTATCTGTTTGGACTCTGTGGCGCAGGACAATGTGTGCATTTTCAAACTAATCAACCTACCCGCATCATTGTTATTCCTCGTGACCCCGCACAACGACAAAATATCCGACATTTTGACGCTCAATCTGGCTTTGTTTTCCATCATGCTAATGCTTTTGAACAGGAAAATAAGATTGGCGTTGATTCTATATGTTACCAATCTTTACCAGGGGTTGACCCACAAGCTAATTTTCGCGATACTGATTTTAATGCCTTAGAACCTGGTCAACTCTGGCGGTTTACCCTTGACCTCACTACCGGACAGGTTCAGCGTCAATTAATAGAATCTCGCTGTTGTGAGTTTCCTACTACTCACCCTAATTCTGTCGGTCGCCCTTACCGATATCTCTACTCCGCCGCCGCCCATAATAGCCAGGGAAATGCACCCCTTCAGGCGATTATTAAGTTTGACCTGGAAACCGGTTTGCGTCAACTTTGGACTGCTGCACCACACGGCTTTACCGGAGAACCTGTCTTTGTTCCCCGTCCTCATGCTACCTCCGAAGATGATGGCTGGTTATTGACTCTCGTTTATAATGCACAACACCATCGCTCAGATGTCGTTATTTTGGATGCGAAAAACCTTGAAAAAAATGCGATCGCTACCTTACACCTTCAACACCATATCCCCTATGGCTTACATGGGACCTTCGCCAACATTTAACTGACTTAACATTGGGGCAGCTTTTTTGTATACAATCTTCTTGCCCCCTTCTGGCTCGCCTAATGTTAACTTTTGTAAAAAAAAATTAAGTTTTGTTGCAAAAAATTTTTTTTTGGGGAGGGGGGTTGCTTTTTCGCGGCACTTGCGCTACACTTTTAATATAATGGGATGGTTGCAAAATTTTTATTTTAGGCAGTAGTTCATTATTAAACTTAATACAAATATACTATCATTAATCCTGAGCCCCTGTCAACCCCTTTAACAAAAATTGTCGGCTGATGAATTTACCAAATGCTCAATCTGTCTCAGAATTTGACCGCCAGATGATGCGTAATTGTCTAAATCTGGCAAAGGAAGGGCTAGGAAAAACGGCACCAAATCCCCTAGTAGGTTGTGTGATTGTCCGTGATGACCAAATTATCGGGGAGGGATTTCACCCCGGACCAGGACAACCCCATGCAGAAATTTTCGCCTTGCGGTCTGCGGGAGAATTAGCCAGGGGAGCGACAGTATATGTGAACCTAGAACCGTGTAACCATTACGGAAGAACTCCCCCCTGTAGCGAAGCGTTAATTAAAGCAGGAGTTGCTAAAGTAGTGGCGGGAATGGTGGATCCGAATCCTCTGGTAGGTGGACAGGGAATTGCTAAACTGCGCCAAGCCGGAATAGAAGTAATTGTGGGAGTAGAAGAATCAGCCTGTTTAAAATTAAACGAAGCATTTGTTCATCGGATTATTTATAAACAAACCTTTGGTATATTGAAATACGCCATGACCCTGGATGGGAAAATAGCCACAGATACAGGTCATAGTGCTTGGGTAACAGGTGCGATCGCTCGCCAGGAAGTCCACCGTCTACGGGTCGCCTGTGATGCGGTAATTGTGGGGGGAAATACGGTCAGGCGAGATAATCCTCACTTAACCACCCACGGTCAAGGGGAACCCAACCCGTTGCGGGTAGTCATGAGTCGTAGTTTAGATTTACCATCATCAGCGCGACTGTGGGACACTTCCGAGGCTGCTACCATAGTTTTTACAGAAGTTGGTTCCCGTCCCGATTTCCAAGAACACTTGCGGAAAAAGGGGGTAGAGGTGCTGGAATTTGCACCATTGACACCCGCTAAAGTTATGTCATATTTCTATGAGCGTCAATTTTTGTCCGTGCTATGGGAATGTGGGGGTCGTCTAGCCTCTGAAGCCATAACTCAGGGGTGCGTTCACAAGATTTTGGCGTTTATTGCTCCTAAAATTATTGGTGGACAGGCTGCACCCTCTCCGGTCGGTAATTTAGGCTTTAGTCAAATGACTGAAGCCTTATCCCTAGAAGCAGTAAGCCTGCGAGCGATCGGTTCAGATTACCTAATTGAGGGTTATTTGTCGAATGGCTGGTCTGGAGCCTTACCAGAGGCTTTTCAATTCCAGACTACAGGGAGTAAAGCCCTATGAATGAGGTGGTTATTTTAGGCTTGATGGTCAGCAGCCTCGGTGTGGAAGCCGTCCTCGCTGGAAGCTGGCTATGTCAATTGCAGGATGAACAACAACAAGAATATGAAGAGGAGGAAGAAATCTTGACTCATTATGATTCCGATAATCCTAACACCACCACTATTGCATCATCTCAATCTCAGATATCCTCCCCTAATCATCAAGACTGGGAATATAAAATTGTTCGCGCTCAAAGAGATTTATTTCGGAACCCTAAAACCTTTGAAAAACTTTGTCAGGAAGAGGCGATCGCTGGTTGGGTAATGGTGGAAAAACTAGACGATCGCCGCATTCGCTTTCGTCGTCCTAGCAATTACCAACCATCCCAGTCAGATCAGGTAGCCTTGATTGACCCCTATCGGTCTTCCTATGGGTCTAGTTTTAACTTGATGGGTTTACTAACAGGTTTCGCCTTTTTAATCGCCATTATTCTCCCCGCTTATTTGGGATATATATTGGTATCAACCACCTTAAATACTCGGCTCCCAGAACTACCCATAACCCCCGAAATAACTGAAGATAATGAAAGTGAAGACATCGAAATCCCCAGATAAATCCTATAGATACCATCAGAGTTTAGCACCCCATTAAGTTTATACTTTCGATTTCTGAGAAAATGCGATAATTGGTCTATTCTGCTGTAGGATAGACCATTATTCTATAGTGTTCATCTGGTTATGACTGCAACTAAAAGCCTCGAAACCCTTGGCTGTCTTGGTCAAGTTACCTTAGAAGGTGATCTGGTACGCCTTAAAGGTTGGTCTGCTTCCTGGGGAGGTGGTCTCGTCCTGGATTTTCGTATTAATATTGGTGGCTTAGATGTTCCTGAGTTTCGGGTAGAGAAAGGGTTAATTAGTCAGGATGTCCAACAGTTATTTCCTAGTTTAGATCACGCTGACCAGGCTAGATTTTTAATTTATATCCCCCTAAGTTGGATTCAACAAACAGGTTTATTCAATAGTTTGGTAAGGCTAACTCCTATATTTGCATCGGGAGAAGGTGATGTTTTATTTGGGTTCTTGGAACCTTCGCTTCCGGTTCCCGAAAAAAGCGATCAGGTTGGGGTGGGTGGTAGTTTTAAGTTGGTGGCGGCGGACTTTTTAGGACACTTTGTTAATAAAGCCAATTTACAACCAGCAGAGGCGGTTCTTGATGCGGGTTGCGGGGTCGGTCGCATCGCTTATGGTTTGGCTTATTATCTCAACTCTCAAGCCTCTTATCACGGGTTTGATATTGTTCCCCATTGGATTGATTGGTGTCAGCAAGTGATTAGTGCTACCCGTCCTAATTTTCATTTTGAATGTGCGGATTTATACAGCGATCGCTATAATCCCACTGGCAAAACTCCCGCCGAAAATTTTGTGTTTCCCTACCCTAATAACCAATTTAATTTTGTGCTGTTAACTTCCGTTTTTACCCATTTATATGCAGCCGCCAGTCGGAATTATTTACAACAGATAGCGCGAGTGTTAAAGCCGGGTGGTAGGTGTTTATGCACGTTTTTTCTATTAAATGATGAAACCGAATCCTTGATTAAATCCGGTCGCAGTTCCCGGAATTTTGCCTATGCTGTCGGCGAAAGTTTTATCGATGATCCTGATAATCCCGAAGATGCGATCGCACATTCCGAAGCATTAGTAATGGATTGGATTAAGGATTCTGGTCTATCAGTACAACGCCAAGATTATGGGATGTGGTGTCGTCGGAGTCGTTCCGCTAGTTATCAGGATATGTTGGTGTTGTGCAAAAATTAAAGCATTTACCTCATTCTAATCTCACCAAAAACTCATAGGTAAAACCTCGGAAATTCGAGTCAAGCTCGAAAGTATAGGTTCCCGATTCCGGAATCATTCCCGTCCATTCCGTTAGGTCATCATTAGCATTAACATCATCCCCTAAAAGTTGACCATCTGGAGTGATAATATAGGGGAAAATAGAGTTTTCCGCCGTAACTGTCAGGGTTTGACCTGCTTCAGCTTCCAAGGTATAGCTATGGCTACCACCGCCAATAATTTCACCTTGGATAATAGCTGAATTACCACCCGGTAAAAATTGAATCGGTTGGCGGACATTCGGACAACTGCTATGGGTTCGGTTTTTAGCAACCCATCCCGGAACCGGATCGCTAATTTCTAGCCAACCGTCTTGCTCATTTACTACCGAAATAAAAGTATTATTGGGTAGTTGACCAACAATGTTACCTTCCTGAACTTGAGGCGCGCGCCGTACATTTAAAGGAGGGTCAGGGTCTTGGACAATTGCCATAGTAATCTCGCAGCCAGTTGTCGGGGGTCTCACCACAATTGGTGGCGACTCTATAACCCCAGGTGCTTGACTTGGCGCACTAGGAACCGGGGAATCAGTAACTGTTCCTTGAGGTGAGGCGGCGGGAGTTTCCTGTGAAGATCGCCACTGAATAGCGATCGCTGCTACTATAACTGCTGTCACCAGTCCGGCTACACTGGCAACTATCAATTGCTTGGGTTTGAAGGACATGGGACAGACCTCGCTGGTAGACAAAAATCATCTTCAAAAATTGCAGAGTTCCCAATTCCAAATATATCAAAACTTACCCCCTCTTCCCCAATCCTTCAGGACTCTAACCTAAAACTTAACATGATAATTATCCCTAAAGTCATAGTTCAGTGTATTTTTAACATAACCATTATTTCCTGTCCCGATCGCAAATCCTGACTCTATTCAATGCCTAGATTAACTGGTACTCGGGTACAAGTTCCCAAACGCCATCAATTACTCACCCAAGTTAAACAGGAGGTGAGACAATATCGGCTACAGTCTCCCCATCGCCATGTTCTCACCAAGTTAGCCCAGGAAAAACCCCCCCTACGCATGAGGCGCGCTTGGGATGTGGAAGTGAAAATAGGCAGCCGCCCTAGTGTGAAATTAGCAGCTAATGCCGGAATTATTGAAGTATTCGATCACATTGATGGCCGCCTGTTGATTTTGGGGGGGACTGGTTCCGGGAAAACTACCACCCTGGTGGGACTGGCTAAGGTCTTAGTAGAGAGAGCCTTATCTGATGAACATGAACCTATGCCGATTTGGCTCAATTTATCATCTTGGCGAGTTGAGCAACAGTCTATCTCCGATTGGATGGTAGAGCAAATGCACCTCAAATATGCGATCGCTCCCGAATCAGGACGCTACTGGATGGAACAACTCCAGATTCTCCCCTTATTGGATGGTTTCGATGAGGTCGAAGAACATCATCGGGAATCCTGTATTCAATATATTAATGATTTTTTAGACAGTCATCTCTCCCCCCTACATTTAGTAGTATCTAGCACCGTCAAATCCTATCATCCCTGTCAGGCAAGGTTGCAACTAAATGGTGCAATATTGTTACGTCCCTTGACTAATCGACAGATACACAAGTATTTAATGAATGCTAGAAGTCGGGAACTTTGGCATGACATCGAAGAAGAACCACAGTTATTAAAAATCGCCCAAAAGCCATTATTTTTAACAATGATGACCCTAGCTTATGAAAATATCTTAATCTCATCTTGGAAACATTTAAACACCATTGATGATCAACAAGAGTATTTATTAAAAGCCTATCTGCGCCATCAAATTTCTAGCTTACGCGATCGCCATCATAATAGTGATGCCGGAAAAAACTACAGTTCCGAACAATTCCGCCACTGGCTAACAGAACTCGCCAAACGCCTGGAAAAAGAACAAACTCAAGATTTTATCCTCGATCGCATCCCGAAAACCTGGCTACATACCCGCGAACAAGAACGGGCTTATCATCTGGGTATGAAGATAGTCGAAAGTGGGATTTGGTGGTCAATTATAGCAATCATGATCCTAGCAATCATTTGGCGATCGCTGCCATTGTTAATCGCCGCCATGACCCTAGGAATCATATTAGCCCTCACCTACCAACCGTTGAGCCTAAAATTGGCGATCGAACGCCTGATCTTGCGATTTGTCCTATGGGGAGAAGGAGATGCACCCTGGAACTATGCCCAATTTTTAAATGATGCCACCGGGTTACTGTTGCTCAGAAAAATAGGCTCACGCTACCAATTCATTCATCGCCTACTACAAAAACACCTTGGCAAAACGTGACCAGCCTTACAACACAGGACGTAACTCCTCTACCAGGGCTCGCCTCAGTAGTTGATGATGCCCTGATGTCCCTATTTAGCCCGTCTGACCCAGCCCACCAGAGCGTCTATTTGCCAGTTTTAACTTTGCTACTTGCCAAGATTGCCATCCAGTCGGACACTTAGACTTGGGAGAACTGATGCAGTCGAGAGCATGATTTAATCTCAAATTAGGTTAACATTTTACGGCAATACGGTATAATACCAAGTATGGTGCGAGACCTTCGGGTATGAAATAGAGCTGAAATGGGCGTGGGGACTACCCGGTGAGGACTTCAACCCCTTGCTTGATTGGGTCGCATCCCTGGCCATCCCATAACACAGCCGGATTTTTTGGCCCACCTTCGAGACTTCCAATATGGTTGCCAAGGTGAAGCGTCTAATCAGGTCTAAGACTGCCCGAGCCATGCTGACATGGGCGCATTATCGATTCAAACTAACCCTGAGACATAAGCGCGGAAATAACTGAACAGTTGTAGATGTGACCGAAGAATACACCAGCAAAACCTGTACTCACTGTGGTCATGTCCATTCCCAGCTAGGTGGCTCAAAAGTGTTCCGATGTCCTGAGTGCGGGTTCACTCTACCACGGGACTGGAACGGTGCTTTTGGAATCTTTCTAAAAGCTTTGCGGGATACCGCCTCTGTTACCTTAACGGGTAATAGTGCTATCGTCGCATTGTCCGGGAACAACCGGAAAAATGTCGCGTAAATGTATCAGGTAATTGAAGTGAAACAAGTATTAGCAGTAATTCTAGGTGGCGGTGCGGGCACCCGTTTGTACCCCCTAACCAAAATGCGAGCCAAACCCGCTGTTCCTTTAGCCGGTAAGTACCGTTTGATCGATATTCCGATCAGTAACTGTATAAACTCAGAAATTCTGAAAATCTATATCCTGACCCAGTTTAACTCAGCATCCCTTAACCGTCATATTGCCCGAACCTACAACTTTTCTGGCTTTACAGATGGCTTTGCGGAAGTCCTCGCCGCACAACAAACCAGTGTGACTAACCCCCAATGGTTTCAGGGAACTGCTGATGCAGTGCGCCAATATCTATGGCTCATGGAAGAATGGGATGTTGAACATTTCCTAATTCTGTCCGGTGACCACCTGTACCGCATGGACTATCGGGATTTTGTCCAACGTCATATCGACACAGGGGCAGACATCACCCTATCAGTTTTACCCGTAGACGAAAAACGGGCTTCTGCTTTCGGTTTGATGAAGATTGACGAAAGCACTGGTCGGATTATCGATTTCAGCGAAAAACCCAAGGGAGAAGCCCTAAAACAAATGGCAGTGGATACCAGCAGTTTGGGGTTATCCCCCGAAGAGGCTGCCGAGTCGCCTTACATCGCTTCTATGGGCATCTACGTTTTTAAAAAGGATGTTTTATTTAAACTACTCAAGGATGCCCCAGATCAAACCGATTTTGGTAAGGAAGTGATTCCTGGTGCCGCTAAGGATCATAATGTTCAAGCCTATCTGTTTAACGATTACTGGGAAGATATCGGAACTATTGAGGCCTTTTTTGAAGCTAACTTGGCTTTGACTCAACAGCCACAACCTGCTTTTAGTTTCTACGACGAGAACGCTCCTATTTATACCCGTTCCCGCTACTTACCACCATCCAAGATGCTGGACTGTCAGATCACTGAATCTATTATTGCTGAGGGTTGCATTCTCAAGGAATGTCGCATTGATCATTCTGTGCTGGGGTTGCGCTCTCGTGTCGAGTCCGGTAGTCTCGTTGAAGACACCATGTTAATGGGGTCAGATTTCTATCAACCTTTTGCTGAACGTCAATATGGTTTAGAAAAAGGTAGCGTTCCTATCGGTATCGGTAACAACACTACTATCCGCCGGGCTATTGTCGATAAAAATGCTCGCATTGGTCGCCATGTCCAGATTATCAACAAGGACCATGTTCAGGAAGCAGAACGGGAAGAGGATGGCTTCTACATTCGCGGTGGAATAACCGTAATTTTGAAAAATGCCGTGATTCCAGATGGGACAATTATTTAGGTTTACCTTTTGGGTAGTTCTATGGTTGACTAAGGGAAAGGAGGCTATTTTAACCTTCCTATCATATAAACAATCTGCCCTAGTCCATGTCTAAAATTGTCTTGATTATAGGGCTTCCTGCTAGTGGGAAGTCCTTTATTGCTGAAAGGTTATCTCAAGGGTCGCACTTTCAGCGCTGGGTCTCCACTGATAGAATTCGCCAACGCTTATTTGGTGATGAGAGTATTCAAGGACCTTGGTTGTCAATCTGGGCTCAGGTTCGCGGGGAACTTCAACAGGCCGTTGCTGATATGGTTGATGTTATTTATGATGCAACTAATGTTCAACGCCGTCGCCGCCGAGATTTAATTGCTCAGGTCCGTGGTTTTGGTTTTCAGTCCGTGGTCGGATTATGGGTTAATACTCCCCTGGAGGTCTGTCTAGCACGCAATGAAAGGCGATCGCGTCAAGTTCCTGAAGGGGTGATTCTCCAAATGTATCGCCAACTTACTGACGCGCCTCCTACTCTTAGTGATGGGTTCGATCGCCTCCTTGAGATTCAAAATATATAAATATGCTGCTTTTCCTAGCATCCTCTGCTAGGCTGGATCGAATTAGAGTGAATTTTCAGACCCAAGTTATTGTGCGGACGCACCCAAAAGCACAAAATGAGAACAGTAGGAGACTAGATAATGCCGACGACAGATTATAAAGATTACTATTCGGTTCTCGGCTTAACTAAAAATTCTAGCGCCGATGAGATTAAAAAAGCCTATCGCCGATTGGCTCGTAAATATCACCCAGATATGAATCCCGGTAATAAGGCTGCGGAGACCCGCTTTAAGGAGGTTAATGAGGCTTATGAGGTACTCTCTGACCCCGAAAAACGCCAAAAGTACGATCGCTTTGGTCAATATTGGCATCAAGCCGGAAACTCCGGTTGGTCGGGAACTACTAATAGTGCTAATAATCCTGATGTCAGTGGGTTTGATTTTAGCCAGTTTGCTAGTTTTGATGAGTTTATCAATAGTCTATTAGGACGCGCGGCGGGAAGTCCTGGGGGCGCTGGTAGTCGCTATTCCTATCGCACCAATCAGTCCAAATCACCCGGTTATGGTGGATTTGAGGATTTTACTTCTTCCTCTTCCTCTCCGGGTGGTTCTAATCTTGAGACTAAGGTGACATTGACTCTTAGTGAAGCCTTCCACGGTACTCAGCGCCGTATGGCTGGTGGTGAGGTTTCCATTCCGCCAGGGGTGAAGCCGGGAAGTAAGATTAGAATACGGGGACAAGGACAGGTTGATCCCTATACCCAGCAACGGGGAGATTTATATTTGATTGTCGATATTCAACCCCACAATTTTTTTAAGTTGGATGGCGATAATCTGATCTGCGAAATTCCCATAACTCCCGATGAGTTGGTTTTGGGAGCCTCTATTCAGGTTCCTACTCCTGATGGTATGGTCAAAATGAATATTCCCCCTGGGCTTCGGTCTGGACAGTCTCTCCGACTGAGGGGGAAAGGTTGGCCGAAACCAAAGGGCGGCGGACGTGGTGATCAGTTTGTCAAGTTATTGGTGGTGCCACCTGATGAACTTACTGCGCGCGAGCGTGAATATTATCAGAAAATTGCCGCTAACCGTACTTTTAATCCCCGTAGTAGTTTATCTTCCATCACTCTTTAGATAGTCAAAACTCTACAGCCTCAACTCGATTATAACTCGATTCTCCAAAGGCAAGGGACAACCGGGAAATTAATTAATAATTTTACTAACCATATCCCTCTGGGAGATGATCAACCCCCCCATATCAAGCCTAAGCTATGGGGGAATTGTTGACTATGAGATGCGATCGCTTTTTCAATCAACTTATGCTCACACAAGCACAAACCCTATATATCACATTTTAGGTAATTTGTCAACATCTCATCGGCAAAACTGATGGGCTAGTTTAGCCAGACCAAAACCTGGTTTATACCAGCTAAATTTACCTCTCATTTAAGGCTTTATCTGTCTGTTACTTCAATCAAATTCGGGTGAAATCATGAGGGTGTCAGACATTAATTAATAGTGCTGACATCACCTCATTTCCCCCCAATTTTACCTACTCTATACTAAACCCTCCAGGTAGCTAAGTAGGTATCATTTCCACCCAAAGCATTAGGGTTAATAGCTGTGGGAGTCGTGAAAACCTCAGGTTGAGTAACTGTGCCAAAAATCACGGCTTGACCATTGCGAACCGTAAAAGCATTAACAGTTCCTCTTGAGCCATTGTCACCAGGTTGGGTTAGTGGATTCCAGAATCTCCTGATTGTATAATCTGGAGAAAGTCCCAAAACCGCCATTTCTCCCAAGGTGTAGTTTCCTACTGGTTGACCGTTAATAGTTTTATCACCGCGATTTTGGAGTTGGAATGCGGAAGAACCACCAATATAGACCTGTCCAAATTCATCAGCGGTAATAGAGCTGGGGTTAAAACTATTAGCACCAGTGGCAGTGCGGGTAACAATAAATTGACCGCGTTCGATATCTCCGTTATTGGGATCTATTTTAGCATGAAAAGTAAAGGAACCAGCACCCGCGCCAGAAAAGCTATTAAATTGATCAACATTCACCATAGTTGATAGGTTTTGGGTGATGTCTTGACCATCCCTTTGAAAGACGTTATTTCCGCCATCGGTTTTTCCGAGGAAATAGAGTCCGCCATCTTGTCCAAAGGTAATTCGTTCTCCACGGGTATCAGCACCTAAATTCTGTCCGGTGATTTGAGAGGCGCTATAATCCCAGGTATTCCAGAGTTGATTTAATCCGGTATCAAAGGCGCGTAAAAATGGGGTTTGTAAGTTGCTAGTGACTTGATTAAATCCGGTGACAAAAATGCGATCGCCATTGGGGTCAATAGCAATATCTGCGGGACGGATATCAGTTCCTGTCAGGGTAGTAGTAGCCAGTTGGGTTCCTGTCGAACTCCACAGAGTCACGGTATCGCTACTATTAGTTAGGGTAGCAATAGTACCATTGTTAGCAATAGAAACTCGGTCAAAAATTCCCGTGTCTGACCACAAGATATTTGCCGCCGTACTATCATAAACCCGAATGCCAAAATCACCCACAGCCACGATTTCTCCACTGTCTCGGTCTACATCAAGATGTCGGACATTTCCTCCTAAGTTGGTAATTGATAAAGGTTCTGTATTTCCATCCTCCAAGCGTTTAATCTTACCCACACCGTCAAAGTTTCCAGCAATGATAATAGCCGAATCTACAGGAGAAATCACCGCCGCATTAGCACTATCATTTCCAGGTGTTCCTAGATAGGTTGCGCTTTCAAGTTGTAGGTTATTGGTAGAGTCATTATCAACAATGAACAGAGTAGCGGTTTCTTGGGTTCCCAAGGTCGCACTTCCTGTCAGGTTACTCAGACTCAGAATCACGGTTTCTGTTGGTTCAAAGATGTCATCATCAATAATAGGAATGGTGACCGTTTTCGGTGTGGTATCTCCATCCGCAAAAGTGATGGTAATGGGACTATTAATATAGTCTTCCCCAGCGGTAGCTGTTCCATCAGTTGGGATGACATCAACACTAATTTCGCCAATACTTTCACCAGTTCGTATTACCGTAATTTCGGAGATAGGTGTACCATCTTCATTAACACTGAAAACGGCATCACTAAATTCGATAACTGACGGCTCTACATCGTCATCAATAATACTCACGGTTATTGAATCGCGATCGCCTAAAGTTAAACCACCAGTAGGATTACTCAGCACAATCCTAAATTGTTCCGTATCTTCTACTTGATTATCGTCGATAATCTGGATGTCAATATTTTGGATGGTTTCACCTGGAGAAAAAATTAGGGTTCCGCTACTAGCGATGTAATCTTCTCCGGCGATCGCTGTATCATCTACTGTCGCATAATCTACAGTTACTGTACTACTTGTGTCTCCTGTTCTTTCGACTGTAATTATAATATTACCGTCACTTTCAACAACTTCTATTTCCTCCATAGTAAACCCTACAACTGCAAGTTCGGGTTCCGGTTCTGGTTCAGGCTCCGGTTCCGGCTCCGGTTCAGGAGTCGGTTCGGGTTCGGGTTCCGGCTCTGGTTCTGGCTCCAGCTCCGGTTCTGGTTCGGGAGTTGGTTCAGGAGTCGGTTCGGGTTCGGGTTCCGGTTCCGGTTCTGGAGTTGGTTCCGGTTCTGGAGTTGGTTCAGGAGTCGGTTCGGGTTCGGGTTCTGGAGTTGGTTCCGGTTCAGGAGTCGGTTCCGGCTCCGGTAATGGTTCGGGTTCAGGTTCCGGTAATGGTTCGGGTTCAGGTTCCGGCTCCGGTTCAGGAGTCGGTTCGGGTTCGGGTTCAGGAGTTGGTTCAGGTTCCGGCTCCGGTTCTGGTTCGGGTTCAGGTTCCGGCTCCGGTTCAGGAGTCGGTTCGGGTTCGGGTTCCGGCTCTGGTTCTGGCTCCAGCTCCGGTTCTGGTTCGGGAGTAGGTTCAGGAGTAGGTTCAGGTTCCGGCTCCGGTTCAGGAGTCGGTTCAGGTTCCGGCTCCGGTTCTGGTTCAGGAGTTGGTTCGGGTTCAGGAGTCGGCTCAGGAGTCGGTTCAGGAGTTGGTAAAACTGTCGATTCTGGTGTGGGTTCCGGTGTCGGTGTAGGTTCATCTGAAGGGAAGATGGTAGCCTTGAAACCATCGCTATTTACATTTTTAATAATCGCCAAAAACTCATTAGTAGCGCGGTCTTGAATAATTGTATCGGTCGCATATATACCGGCACCTTGATAAATATTTAAAGATGCAAAAGTAAGATTATCTAATAAACCAATAGAGTCTTTATTAATATCAAAATCCATAATAAAATTGCTGCGGTCAGGGGTAAATCCTCCCGTATTCAAACCCAGATAAAACCAGTTATTTCCTTCTCCACCTGTGAGAGTATCAGAACCCTGATCGCCAATTAGTGTATCATTTCCGCGATCGCCAAATAATAAGTCATCCCCTTTACCACCGTAGAGGAGATCATCCCCTTGACCGCCATAGAGGGTATCATTACCTTGATTTCCAAATAATGTATCATTGTCGCGATCGCCAAATAAGAGGTCATCACCCAGATCACCAAATAGCAGATCATTGCCTTTACCACCTCTAAGGGTATCATCCCCCTGACCGCCATAGAGGGTATCATTACCCTGATTTCCATGTAAGAAATCATTGCCTTGATTTCCGGTAATAATATCATCGCCATCTAAACCATAAACCGTATCATCTCCCCCTAAAGCAAAGATGATATCATCGAATTCTGTACCTAGGATAAAATCCGAGTTATCAGTGGGTTCTGATGAAATTTGACCATTAGTTAAGACAGTTATAGAATTTTGCGCCTGAATACCAGTTGCTGTGGAAATCGGATCAGGAGAAATTCCGGTAGTATCTGACTGAAGATCCGGATTAAAATTAACGTCTTCAAATTCAAAGGCAGTAAAACTCATGGGTGCAAAATGGGTAAGTTTAAATAGCTAAACAGAATAGCGATCGCGCTGAATTCCGTTTTCAACTTGCACTCTATAGATCCGGACAATTAGTGGGCGTAATTTTCCGGTTGAGTTATAGAAATGGGAATGAGTTATGGTTTTTTATGTTAAATACTCAAGCATCTAAGCGGAGTATCAATATTTGGGGCAACCGCGTAACTGTAAATGTAAGCGTGACCATCAATTCCCTAAAACTTAGGATACCCTCCTAGGACGAATAAATATACAATGGATTGAGAAATTAATGGAATTCTAGTCCCATGAATATTACCCCCACCCCTGTAGATCAAAATGGCTGGCAAAAACAACTCGATCACTTTGTGGAAAATCACCATCCGCAACTAGCCGCCTTAGCTTGGGGAGTTCACCTAGAAGGGGAAAGCGAACAGGGAACTTTAGGTATTGACCTCAAGCCAACTCCTCACTTTGTTTTTTGTCCGAAATCAGCCATTGAACTCCTTAACCAAAATGCGGATAATAAATTACAGGAAATCCTGGGAATTATCGACGGATATAAACCAGAGATAGAAGTTTTGATGATTTGCATTAGTCCAAATCGGATTAAGTTAATTTATTTCCAGCCGGAGTTGGCACCGCCGGATTGTTATGCTAGAATAGCCACAGATAAAAGGTCTCTCATGAGCGAACTCGAAAAAGCGATGAGTGAACTAATACAACTGCCAGAAAATATGTAAAGTTGGTGGGGCTAAGTTTGGGGATTTTTCAATTTAATCCTGGTAAATTTTACGCCCCTACAATTCCCAATCAGGACACCTATCAGATTTTGATCCTTGAGGATGCACTGCACAATTGATGCCATCCTGCCCATAAAAATAGTGACATATTTGGCAGGAATGATTTGCCTGCAATTCTTTAGTAAAAAGTTTATATCTATGATTAATTATCCGATAATATTGACGCGCTTGAGGATAATTAGGATTGAATGTTAGGGTATGTTCAAGGGCTTGAATTGCCGACTGATAAAGTTTAACTATTTGGAGTGCATACTTATCTGGTTTACCTTTAGAGATAAAACAGACATCAATAATCTTGACAATTAAGAAAAAATAGTTGAACCAGGCTTGAGCAGAATTAACTGTGGGTTGAGATTTAGCAGCAACTGTCACCCATTTAATCGTCTGCAAAAGTTCTTTAGGTCGCCAGGGTTTACTGACATAGGCTTCGGCGTGTTTAATGCCTTCATACACGGCTAGATTTTGTTCTTTTCCGGTTAAAAATATAACGGGGATATTTTGAGTGTCAGGGTTGGATTTAATCAAACGACAGGTTTTGTAGCCGTCCAGCTTAGGCATCACCACGTCCAACAAAATCACATCTGGACACACCTGCTGTAACTTATCTAAAGCCTCCAAGCCATCAGAGGCGGGTATGACTTCCAAACCACTCCAGGTTAGTTGGTAGGAGAGACATTCCCTTTGGGTGAGGGAGTCTTCAACCAGTAAGACAGTATTCATGACACGAGGGGTCTAGTTTAATAAAAATGGTGCGCTACCTACCTCTACCCTGAATTCCCTATTTAAGAGTTGATCCATGAGTGGTGGTGTAACGCACCCAACTTCTCCGAATACCTATAGTTTACCCAGTTTAGTTCCCTTTACGATCGCTCTTTTACCAATTCCAGCACAGTTGTATCTGATCAATACCAGGTCCACCAGGGAAGCGTAATATTAAATTATGTCGCTTTTCACGCTTTTTTCACAGTTGCCTGAAATAGTAAATAGCTGATGAGGCGAAAACGCTATTATACCATGAAAACTGTGGTTTGAGGTGATTATATGATTAATTTATTGGCTGATTTAGATAGCCGAATTGAGTATTACTAATACTTTCCCAAGAATCCCCCAAAACCATAGGGATCAATTATAATAGGTGTTAATGGCTCATTAAACTATCAAGTGAGGCAACGACATGAAAACACTGAAACTGGAAATTCATAAAGTTTCACCCTGTTTGTTTCAATTACTGCGGGACTATTCGCCTAGGCTGCTGGTGGATGGAATTTTGTTTACAATTGATGGCGATAGTTACGACACACTAATGGTTGCTGACAAAATTAGCAGTTTAGTTGCACCCCCTTGGAGTCTAAAAGAAGTGTAGGATGCCAATGCGATCGCCACCATAGGTAAAAATCACTACAACAGACCCAATTTAACATAACTTAACCTCAGTTGTACTCAAGCGAGGAAACCTGACAGAGCGATCGCATAATTTCAACCCCACCCAATTAATAAACACCCGAAAGCCGAGTTTGATATCCCCCTAAATTGGTCTAGGGGGAATTACAGATTTATAAAACTATCTACCCTTAGCCGCTGCCTTTTTCTGAGCCGCCTTAGCCGCCTTAGCTGCTTTTTTCGCGGCTTTTTCGGCTGCTAACTTAGCTTGTCGTTCCTGTTCTTTTTCCTCAGCCAACTTGTCCAAATAATAGTGATAATCTCCCAGATAAACCCGAAACTCACCATCACGAATTTCCACAATTTTATTGGCCACCTGAGAAATAAAGTAACGGTCATGGGATACCAGCAGAACCGTTCCCTCATACTCCTGTAAAGCTGATTCCATCATTTCCTTAGCCGGAATATCCAAGTGATTAGTTGGTTCATCCAAAATCAACAAATTCACAGGTTGGAGCAACATTTTAGCCAAAGCCAGCCGCGCCTTTTCTCCACCACTCAAAGAACCCACTTTTTTAAAGACAGTTTCACCACTAAATAAAAACCGACCGAGGAGGGTGCGAACTTCCTCATTTTTCCAGTCGGGAACTTCATCATGGATAGTTTCCATAACTGTTTTGGTCAAGTCTAAGGCTTCGGCTTGATTTTGTTCAAAGTAACCCGGAATCACATTATGTTTTCCTAGAGATACACTTCCTTCGCTGGGGGTTTCCAGCCCCATAATCATCCGAAGCAAGGTAGATTTACCGCAACCATTAGGACCCAAAAAAGCTACGCGATCGCCTCTTTCAATTAGCAGTTCTGCCCCCAAAAACAGGATTTTCTCATCATAGGTATGCACCAAATCTTGAATTTTAACCACATCCCGGCCACTACGGGGAGCCTCTGGAAAGTGGAATTTCAGCGTTTTTAAAGAAGCTGTAGGAGCCTCAATTTTCTCAATTTTATCTAACTGTTTTTCGCGGCTTTTTGCTTGGGTACTACGGGTGGCACTCGCCCTAAATCTTTCGACAAATTCCTGTTGTTTTTCGAGTTCCTTCTGCTGACGTTCATAGGCGCTTAATTGAGCAGCCTCAGCTTCCGCCTTTTGTAGCAAATAGGCGGAATAGTTACCCAAATAAGTCCGAGAAACTCCCCGTTCGGTTTCGACAATTTGAGTACAGAGACGGTCTAAAAACTCGCGGTCATGGGAAACAATTACCATGGGGGTAGTTAAACCCTTCAGGTAAATTTCTAGCCATTCTATCGTTTCTAGGTCGAGGTGGTTTGTCGGTTCGTCCAGTAGTAATAAATCTGGTTCTTGCAGAAGAATTTTACCTAAACTCATACGCATTTGCCAGCCACCACTAAAGGCGCTAACTAAGCGATCGCCATCTTCCGAGTCAAACCCCATTTCTGGTAAAATCTTCTCAATTTTAGCTTCTAAGCCGTAGCCATCAAGGGATTCAAATTTCCGTTGGAGTTTATCCAATTTATGGATTAATTCATCCAGGCGATCCGGATCAGCCGTTTCCATTTCTCGCTGAACTTCACCATAAGCTGCATGGGTAGCGTTAGCCTCATTAAAAACCCTCCAAAACTCCTCTCGGACGGTGCGCGCCGGATCAACTTCAAATTCCTGGGTTAAATAGGCGATATGTAGACTTGATGGCTTAATAACTTCCCCGGATGTGGGTTCAACTTCTCCGGCTATAATTTTAAGTTGGGTAGACTTTCCCGCCCCATTTACCCCCACTAAACCAATGCGATCGCCCGGTTTAACTTCCCAGTTAATATCTTTAAGAATAGTACCTGTGGGATAGATTTTGCTAATATGTTCTAGTCGCAGCATCAACAGTCTCCTAGGACGAAAATATGTTCAAGGGTGGGGTCAGGAAATCGTGTAAGGATAGGTTCGACCGTAGATCCATTTCCTGGAAAGATATGGCATCACCCCCCTACACTGTCATCAAAGCCAAAAATTACATACCCGCATTGGATCTTAACAAAAATCAACCATTTCTGGAGTCATGGCTAAACGTGATCAAATTAGGCCTTGGTTGTTTATGGATTTTCTGCACCTTGTCGCTGCTGGTAAACTGCTTTAGCATCTTTAATGGTAGCCTCAAACACTGTGGGGTCCCACGGTTTAGTAATACACTGAAACAATTGCGCCGCCTCTAAATTTTCGCCGGATGCTTCTAGGGTTTCTGGGGAGTATCCACTCAGCAAAATCCGAATTGTGTCGGGAAAACGGGCCACAGTTTTACTGAGGAACTCAAGTCCGGTCATTTCTGGCATACTCTGATCGGAAATTATGATCGCCATTTCCCCTTCAGTTTCCAGTAATTGTAAAGCCGCCGTTGGGCTATCTACTCGAAACACCTGAAATTCGCGGCGAAATATCCGATACAGCAAATCGAGGTTATCGGGTTCGTCATCAACTACCATCAGTTTGAGTTTATTTTTAGCCATTTCTCAACATCAGACTGCACTGTTTGCTATCTCGGAAGTAATGGTGCTGTTTTTCCACTCAACTCTGCTTCCCGTAACACGATCGCAGAACCCCCCAACTAGAAACCGGGTTTCTTGGTTAAATCTTTGATCAGAAACGAAAAACTCTCACATCAACCCGGTTTCTTTCCCCAATCATAAAATAGCGATCGCCATTATTATACAGATGCAGGAGCAGTTGATTCTGCTAATTGTGCCAATCGTTCCTGTTGATCTTGAATGATACACGCTTGGATCAAATCTCCTATTCCCCCTTCTAATACTGGGGCTAACGAGAAATTATGACCCAGACGATGGTCTGTCACCCGATTATCCTTATAGTTATAGGTGCGGATTTTTTCCGACCTTGAACCTGTCCCCACCTGCGATCGCCGCATGGAAGTCACAGCATCCTGTTGTTCCCGCAGTTTAGCTTCGTATAACTTAGCCCGCAAAATCTGCATAGCCCGTTCCCGGTTTTTTAGCTGACTGCGTTCTTCCGTACAGAATACCCGAATACCCGTCGGTTTGTGGAACAAATCAACTGCCGTTTCCACCTTGTTTACGTTCTGACCACCTGCACCTCCGGATCTAGCCGTAGTCATCTCAATATCTTTCGGGTCTATTTGCACTTCCACATCATCAACTTCTGGCATAATTGCCACCGTTGCTGTGGAAGTATGAACCCTCCCACCTGCTTCCGTTACAGGAACTCGTTGGACTCGATGAACTCCCGCTTCAAATTTAAGCTGACTATAAACGCGCGCGCCTTGAATTTCCAGAATCGCCTCTTTAAATCCCCCCATATCAGCCAGGGACTCACTCAGTAGCCTTACCCGCCAACCTTTAGTTTCAGCATAGCGGGAATACATCCGCACCAAATCCCCCGCCCAAATACTCGCTTCATCGCCGCCAGTACCTGCCCTAATCTCTAACATGATATTTTTATCATCATTAGGATCTTGGGGTAGCAGGAGAATTTTCAGGCGTGTTTCCAACTCTTGCAACTTCGTGGTTAGTTCTTCTACCTCCAAAGCTGCCATTTCTTTCATTTCCTTGAGTTCAGGATCATTCCCCGTCTCTCGGAGGATTTGTTTGGCCCCGGCTAACTCCGTCTGAGTTGTTTTCCAATCTTGATAGGCATTAACCACATCTTCCAGGGAAGACCGAGTTTTGGCTACCCGTTGAAATTCATCAGGATCTGTCGCAATTTCAGGATCTGCTAATCGTAAAGTTAACTCCTGAAAGGTTTGCTCAACGGATTTGAGTTTATCTAGTAAATAAGTTTCTGCCATGGCGGTTCGGTTGCCTCTTGTTAGTAGTCGGTTGTCGAAGCATAATTTAGCTTAAATTGTCTTTGTCTCCGTCTTGAACCCCGGGTATAAAGATATCTTAAATATCGGAATTTTGCAGCTTTTTACCATCAAAATTATCGGTAAATGTGGGTGATTTACATCATTAAATATTCGATAATTAGGCGTTGGCATTACCTCCATCACCATCATTAACCCTTACTTAATGGTGGTTTACAACTTATTTTACACTGCTAAATATTAGGGATAAACCGGAAACCAAAAATCGGTCGGTTGCCAGTAGTCAGACGCTACGGACAACAGACGACAAACAATCGACAACCCGGCTATTTTTTCGATTGATCCGCTTCCGTTCCTGTGGCTTGACTCTCATCAATCATGCCATACTTACGCAGGAAGCGTTCAACTCGTCCTTCTGTGTCAATAATCTTTTGAGTTCCAGTATAGAATGGGTGGATTCCAGACCAGATATCAACGTGCAGTGATGGCTGTGTGCAACCAACTTTCATAACGACTTCGCCGTTACAGATTACTTCAGCTTCTGGATACCATTCGGGATGAATATCAGGTTTAGGCATGGTTTAAGCTACCAAGTCAAAATCAACAAATTTTACTTTCTTTCTATTATAGCCATAATTGGCTCGCGACAGGCTGAGTCACAAAACCTAATAAATTGAGATTCTGCACCCACCTGGGGATGGGCAATATTACCACCCCCTGTCTAGGATAGTTTACACGATCGCGCTTGAGTCTGGATTGATAGCCAAAACTCTCTAGCGTTTCGAGTATTGGGGAGCCTTGCGAGCTTTCCGCAAGCCGTATTTTTTCCGCTCTTTAGCGCGAGGGTCACGGGTTAAATAGCCTTCTGCTTTCAGTGGTTGGCGATTATCAGGACTTAACTCGCATAAAGCACGAGCCACACCTAAGCGGATGGACTCCGCTTGACCTGTGAGACCCCCACCTTGGACATTTACCAGAACATCGTAATCATTTTCTAGCCCTAAAGTTTCTAGGGGTGCTTTAGTAGCTGAAAGATAGCTCGTGTTAAATTGCAGATACGATTCGCCCTCGCGACCATTAATAATTACCTGGCCACTGCCCGGAACTAAACGCACACGAGCGATCGCTGATTTCCGGCGACCTGTACCCCAGTAAACTGCCTTACCTGTATCTATAGCCTGCATTATTTACCTCCTGTGGGAATTGTGTCAATTTTCAGCACTTCAGGATCTTGAGCCTGATGGGGATGAGTCGGACCAGAATAAACTTTTAGCTTCGTAAATAGTTGGCGGCCCAAAGCATTTTTGGGGAGCATTCCCTTAACTGCTTTCTCAATAATTCGTTCCGGGACTCGGTTTTGCAGTTGATCAAAAGTCTCTGTCTTCATCCCTCCCGGTCTACCCGAGTGGCGACGATAGATTTTTTGCTCCCCTTTTTTGCCAGTTACTGCCACTTTGTCAGCGTTAACCACGATTACAAAATCCCCTGTATCCATGTGGGGGGTGTAAGTGGGTTTATTTTTGCCACGAATGATTTGAGCAATTTCTGTAGCCAGGCGGCCCAGTCTTTGATCCGCCGCGTCAATGACGTACCATTTTCGTTCAATGGAGTCAACCGGCGGCAGATAGGTTTTAGTCATCATGATCTTGCAGTTCTCCTAAGTTAATGGTGATTGTGGTTCAGTTTTTCCTAGGATAAATTTAGGAAAAGTATCGAACCAGATATCAGGAGTAAAGGGGAAATTCGGATAGCCTACCCGTAGTAGGCACAACCCCTGGGGAGGGGCTGCCGATTTGACAATTTCCCGACGTTCGTTGACCCAGATATCTTGGAAGTTTTCTAGCGATCGCTCCCCCGCCCCCACCTGTACCAGCAGCCCCACCAGTAATCGCATCATTCCATACAGAAATCCGCTCGCTTGAACTTCAATATGAATAAATGCTTCGCTCCGCCAACATTGCACATCCTGGACATCCACCCAAGCATGGGGGCGACTAGAACCAGCTCGTTGGAATGCTGATAAATGGTGATAGCCCAGTAATGGTTTGAGAGCTGCCAACATTAGGCTTTCATCCAACCGCTGATGATAGTAGTGCCAGGTAAACCGACGGATAAACAAGTTAGGTCGAGCATCCGTGTAAAGGCTATAGCGATAGCGTCGCCATTGAGCGTCAAACCTGGCGTGCCAATCCTTCGCTACCGGAGCCGATGCCCTAATCAGGACATCCGCTGGCAATCGGCTATTGAGAATGGTTGCCCACCGATAGGCAGGAATATGGGCTGGGGCATCAAAATGAGCCACCTGGGCTGCTGCATGAACTCCAGAGTCCGTGCGACCTGCTGCATGGAGGGGGACTCGCTCCTGCTTTAAAACCTTGCCAATAGCTGTTTCTATGTCCTCCTGAACCGTGCGCTGATTGGGTTGCCGTTGCCATCCGTGGAAGTGGGTTCCATCGTATTGGATAATCAGAGCAATGCGCTGTTTATCAGTCATTGACAATCCGCCTTCCCTTGAGTTCAGCTTGAGTCACCGGCTCCCTGACAATCGCCTTAAACCAGCTCAATGATTGCCATTTCCGAGTTATCTCCCCGGCGAGGAACCGTTCGCACAATGCGAGTATATCCCCCTTTACGGGAGCCATAGCGCTGGGCTGCTCCTTCAAACAACGCATGAACCAGTTGTTTGTCATAGATATAGCCCATCGCTTGGCGACGAGAGGCGAGTGTTCCATCTTTAGCTAGAGTAATCATCCGTTCTACTTCAGAGCGCACAGCTTTAGCTCGTGCTTTCGTCGTAGTTACACGACCATGACGGATGAGTTCGGTAGTCAGCGATCGCAAAAGGGCTTTTCGCTGGTCCGCAGGTTTACCAAGTTGATGAATACGACAACGATGACGCATGACAAATTATTTAGATAAGTTACTTAGATTTAGTTCCGAAACCAGCCATAAACAGGCACTCACAACTCATTTCGAGCCGTGACCTTCTATGGCACTCACCTACTCAAGATTTAGCTGCTCGCTCCTTAGGTAAAGTAATTCCTAGGCGGTTTTGGAGAGCTTCGATCACCTCTTCAGCAGACTTTTGACCGAAATTTTTGATCTCTAGGAGATCTTCCTCTGTATAATCTCGTAAGTCCGCCACCGAGTTGATTTGCGCTCGTTTTAGGCAGTTATAAGCCCTAACCGAAAGTTGTAGCTCCTCAATCGGGATCTGGCTGGTAGGATCGATATCATCCCTTTGATCGCTCGTAATTGATTCTAGGTTGATATCTTTCAGGGCACCGAATAGATCCACCAAAATCGCAGCCGCTTGACTGATCGCTTCTTGGGGAGTCAAACTGCCACTCGTCCAGATTTCCAACGTCAGCCGATCTTTCTCCAAAGATCCACCATCGCGGGCATCTTCTACAGTGTAGTTTACCTTCCGTACCGGCATGAAAATTGCATCAATTTGGAGAAAATCCAAAGCCGCAGAATCATCCCGATGTCTATCAACCGCTCGATACCCTGTCCCCTTTTCAATCTGACATTCCATCTCCAGAGTTGCCCCCGGGGATAAGGTAGCAATATATTGATTTTTATTGACCACCTCCACTTCCGAGGGTAAATCAAAATGGCCGACTGTTACGGTTGCTGGACCTTGCACCAAGAGACGGCCAATTTGCTTCTGATAGGTATGGCTTTTGAGAACTGCTTCTTTCAAATTCAGCATGATCTCTAGGACATCTTCCCGAACCCCTTCAATCGTTGCAAATTCGTGGTTAACGCCAGCAATTCGGACCGCTGTAATGGCAGTCCCTTCTAAATTTGACAGCAGCACCCGCCTTAGTGCATTTCCAACGGTTATTCCCTGGCCACGATCTAACGGTCCCAGGACAAATTTGCCATACTGACTACGGTCAGTGCTTATATTGGATTCAATACACTCAATCTTAAACTGCGCCACCGATTGACCTCCGTTCGACTCTTACCCCAAAAATTAGACCTAACCCATTACCAATGAAAAATGAAAAGTATCGGGGATGTAACTTCTCATTTTTCAAAACCTGTTACGGCTTTAGTTTGGGCGCACGCCACCAGGCTTTTTTACACCCTACGACGTTTGGGGGGACGACAACCATTGTGAGGAATTGGGGTGACATCACGAATGAGAGTAATTTCTAGTCCCGCTCCCTGCAATGCCCTAATTGCTGTTTCTCGACCTGATCCAGGACCGCTGACCATTACTTCAATTTGGCGCATACCTTGGTCGGACGCTCGACGGCCAGCACTTTCAGCCGCTGTTTGGGCTGCAAAGGGAGTTCCTTTTTTCGCTCCCTTAAATCCTGTAGACCCGGCGGAAGCCCAAGATATTACTTCCCCATTTTGATCCGTAATACTAACAATTGTGTTGTTGAACGTAGACTGAATGTAAGCTACCCCGTTGGGGACATTCCGTTTTTGCTTTTTTGGTCCAGTTTTTTTAGTTTGTCGCGCCATAGTTGTCTCTTTAACGACCTATTGAGTTGATTAACTTGCCTACTGAATAATTGATTAATACAGTTGGCCCATGGAAAGCCTCTCCATAGACTATTTCTTGGAGGCGGCTTTTTTCTTACCTGCTACAGTTCGGCGAACTCCACGCCGGGTTCTGGCATTCGTCCTCGTCCGCTGACCCCGAACCGGTAATCCCATTCGGTGACGACGACCACGATAAGTACCAATATCCATTAAACGCTTGATGCTCATCGCTTCTAAGCGCCGCAGGTCTCCTTCTACTTGGTAGTTAGTTTGGATTACAGAACGTAAAGCTGCTACGTCCGCATCAGTTAAATCCTTAACCCGAGTGTCGGGGTTGACACCCGTCTCCGCTAAGATTTCTTTGGAGCGAGATAATCCAATTCCGTAGATATAGGTCAGACCAATCTCAACACGCTTATCGCGTGGAAGGTCTACTCCGGCTATCCGTGCCACGTTTTTTTCTCCCTAATAATCGTGCTGTGCCAAAATTAATTACAGTGCCGAGTTGTTCTATTTAATCCTGCCAGTGATCAGACCGTGAAGGCTAACTTCACACTTCCTAGCTTAGTGACTGAGCCGCCTCGCGCGGCCATCATAACAGCCATTAAGTGCGTTTGACGAGGGTATCACTGGCTTGGGTTAGTGGGATACTTAATTTAGCTTTCCCGCTACTTTGCTTTTCTTCCCTCTGTGTACAATAGACATCAACAGTTAATATGGGTAGGGTGCGCCAGACCAATTAATAATCATTGAATCTGCGTGCATTCTGCCTCTCTGACGCACTTCACTACCTTCATCATCACTATCCTTGTCTTTGCTTATGTTTGGGATTCGAGCAAATCACCATCACTCGCCCTCGACGGCGAATGACGCGACATTTTTCACAAATTTTCTTCACTGATGCTCTAACTTTCATGTCAACCTCATGGGAGTTGGGAAACCACTAGATTTAGCTGGCCGATTACAATTTTATGGCTCATGAATTTGCCTTACCCTACTGGGGAAGAAAGACAGAGGTGCTGTATCTTTCTATGGTTAGCCTGATTTAGGCTGTTTTCAGCACAAAGTTACTTCGCTACTATGGTGTTACTGGTCGGCGGTACTTTCCCCAGAGTATTATTTGACAACTCAGCCCTACGCGCAGGTAGTCCCCTTGTTGATTTTTAACTCTTAGGTTTTAGTGCTTGAGATTAGCGACCCCCCTATCCCCTAGGAAATTCAACTATTGTCCATAACTTAGTTCCCCGGAAACATGGCTGTTGACCAGCCTGGTTTTTACAGGGGGATGCTAACGCTATATAGAACGACACTAACTACTAATAGTAGTTTACAACAAATTCTTAATTATACCACAGGCTAAAAATTTTCAGCCAGGATTGAGGTAAATCAACCTGGAGCGATTCAGCTATGAGGGGAACCTATTTCTTTTTCAGTCGATAGGTGATCCGACCTTTGCTGAGATCGTAGGGGGTTAATTCTACCTTGACGCGATCGCCCGGTAGAATTTTAATGTAGTTGCGCCGGATTTTACCCGAAATGTGTGCTAGTACATTAAAACCATTATCGAGATCGACTCGAAACATAGCGTTGGGAAGGGACTCGGTAACAGTTCCTTCCATTTCTATTAAGTCTTGTTTAGACAAACTGTTAGTTCCTCAATTCGGTAAATAAACCCCCCAGTAGGCGACTAAAATCATCCAACCAGGCAGAATAGCGTCCGGGCTAGGGCCTGAGCGTGTTAACATATCTTATCAAAATCTGGTAATCATCCATGTCATCAACACAAATGACTAAGCCACGATGGGAACCGCCGGGGGGAGATTTGGTGCCCAGATTGGTGAACCTGGATTCTCCATGCCAATGATTAGCTGGTAATTACCTCTTTTAAACTATCGGTTACTTCTTCCATGGTGCGATCGCCATTGATATGATGCAGTTGGTTACGACTGCTGTAAAATTCAATCAAGGGAGCCGTCTGTTCCCGATAAACCTGAAGGCGATGTAAAATCGTTTCTTCATGGTCATCTTCACGACCTCGCACCAGCAATCGTTTCAGGATGACATCATCTGGAACCTCTAAATTAATGACCCAGACGTGATCTTTATCTGGAATTTTGCCCGTTTTCTCATCAACCGACAACAAATGCTCTTGGACAAACTGAGCCTGGCTGACATTACGAGGGAACCCATCGAGAATCCAACCCGTTTCAGCATCAGGCTCTGATAAACGGTGAGTCACCATATCCAAAATCAGTTGATCCGGAACCAAATCACCCAGATCCATATAGGTTTTAGCCTGTTGACCCAGGGGAGTTTGCTTAGAGACATGATCCCTCAAAATCTCTCCAGTAGAAATGTGAGGAATTTTCATAATCTCAGCCATACGAGCCGCTTGTGTTCCCTTTCCCGAACCAGGCGGCCCCAAAAAAATCAATTCCCGCATTATTTTTTCACCATCCCTTCATATCTTTGAGAAATTACATAGGTCTGAACCTGCTTGGCGGTATCAATAGCAACCCCGACCAGAATCAGTAGAGAAGTAGCACCAAAGCCTCGGAAAGTAGGAACTCTGGTAGCGCTTTCGACTACAGTAGGAATAATTGCTACTAAACCCAAGAAAACCGCTCCCAAAAAGGTTAAGCGATTCAGAACCCGCTCAATATACTCACTGGTGGCGCGACCTGGACGAATTCCGGGAATACTAGCTCCCATTTTCTTCAAGTTCTGAGCCATATCTACGGGATTCATAATTAAAGAAGCGTAGAAATAGCTAAAGAACAGAATCATCAGCAAGTAAAAGGCAATATAGAGCCAAGGAGCAGGTCCTCCGGGACTCAGATAAGTAGAAATTTGTACCAGAACCGGATTATTAGCAAACTGGGAGATAGAAGCCGGAAGAATCAAAACTGCCGAAGCAAAGATAATCGGCATCACCCCGCCTTGATTTAGACGCAAAGGTAGATAGCTACTTTTTTCGCGATAAAGTTTGCGACCCACTTGTCGGCGGGCGGAAACAATAGGAATACGACGGGTTCCCTCTTGTACAAAAACAATCCCAACAATCATTGCTAGGAAAATCAATAACAAGATCACAACTCGTCCTACAATAGCGCTATCACCACTTTGAGCTAATTCAATGGTACTGCCCAATGATTGGGGTAGAACCGCTACGATGTTGATAAAAATGAGCAGGGAAGCGCCATTACCGATACCGCGTTCTGTAATCAGTTCCGATACCCACATGACAAACATAGACCCAGCAGCCAGAGCCAGGACTACTTCAGCCATGACTATGAACTGTGGTTGATTGGGGTTTTGAGCAAAGGGGCTGACCCAAATGGCAATACCAATACTTTGCAAGATAGCCCACCCCAAGGCCACATAGCGGGTAATTTGAGATATTTTCCGCCGTCCGGCTTCCCCTTCGTTTTTTTGCAAATCTTCTAAAGTGGGGAGAGCCGCCGTCATCAACTGCATGATAATGGAGGCGTTAATATAGGGGAGAATTCCCAGAGCAAAAATACCCAGGGCTGAAAATCCACCCCCGGAAAATAGGTCGAGAAAACCGATAAAGGGGGTGTTTTGAATATTTTGGCTAAATGCTTGCCGATCAATGCCTGGGATAGGCAGGAACACGCCCAAACGAACTAGAATGAGCAGACCAATGGTTACGAGAATACGACCCCGTAAACCAGCAGCCTGAGCCATCTGCATGAATGTTTCCTGTGCAGTTGGCGTTTTTTCACGACTGACGACCATGAAGGACTACCTCTTGAAAACACTATTGGGAATGTACAGAGCAAGCTAATGCTTAACCTTCCGGGCTGGTGTTTCTGGCTCCTAAGACTTCACAACTTCCCCCGGCTGCTTCAATTTTAGATCGAGCGCTTTGGGTGAAGGCTGCTGCTTTAACCTGAAGTGCTACATTTAGTTCTCCATCTCCCAAAATCTTGAGCGGTCCCCGGTCAGTAGTAATAATTCCGGCCGCAATGAGAGAGGATAGAGTTACTTCGCTGTTGACACTCAGAGAATCCAGACGACCCACATTAATGGTAGTGTACTGTTTTCGGTTGACCAGAGGAAAGCTTTTTAATTTAGGTAGTCGTCGATAGAGGGGGTTTTGACCTCCTTCAAATCCGGGTCTGGTGCTGCCACCGGAACGCGATTTTTGACCGCGCATTCCTTTGCCACAACTAGCTCCTTGTCCGGCAGAAACCCCACGACCAAGGCGACGGCGACGTTTTTGAGAGCCAGCTTTGGGCTTTGCGTCTTGTAATCTCATGGTTGTCTCAGTGCATTGCAATTGATGGGTTATCAGTGAGAGGCAATTGAGGAATTGCCCCGATGGTCCACTTATGATTAAGCATAAAGCTGTTCGATGGGGATGCCCCGTTCTTTAGCCACATCCGATAGGGTCCGCAATCCTGATAGAGCGTTAATGGTGGCGCGGGCGTTATTCAGGGGATTACTGGAGCCTAGCTGTTTAGCTAGAACGTTTTTAACCCCGGCTAGTTCTAGCACGGTGCGGACAGCACCCCCAGCGATTACCCCTGTACCAGGGGCAGCGGGTCTAACAATGACTTGGGCTCCGCCTCCCACACCATTGGCGGGGTGAGGTAGAGAGTTAGATTTGGTTAGGGGAATCTCGACGACATTTTTGCGGCCATCGGCGACACCTTTTTTGACGGCTCCGATGACATCTGCTGCTTTTCCGACACCGACACCCACCTGGCCTTTTTCGTTGCCGACGATAACAATGGCACGGAAGCTGAGTTTTTTACCGCCTTTAACTACTTTAGTTACACGGCGAATTTGAACAACCCGTTCTTGCCATTCGGATTCTTTTTCTTTGGTGCGAGTATTTTTTTTACGACGTTGCTGTTCTGCCATACTTTTAGTTCCTGATTGTTAAGGGCAATTATAAATTGCCCGTCAGCTTATTAAAATTCTAACCCGGCTTCTCTGGCTGCGTCTGCCAAGGCTTTAACGCGGCCGTGATAGATGTAACCTCCCCGGTCAAATACTACGCGCTCAATTCCTTTAGATAGGGAGCGTTTAGCGATTAATTGACCAACTTTAACAGAGGCATCACAGGTGGCCCCAGTTTTTAAGTCGGCAGTTATTTCGGGGTCTAAGGTAGACGCGGCAACTAAGGTGTGTTGCTGGCTATCGTCGATCACCTGTACATAGATGTGCTTGTGAGAGCGAAACACAGCCAATCTAGGACGCTCTGAAGTGCCTAGGACTTTGCGCCGAACTCGACGGTGACGGCGCTGACGGGAATCGTTACGAGTAAGTTTCATGATCTATTTTTTCCCTGCCTTACCAGCTTTACGTCTGACTTGTTCTCCGGCGTAGCGAATGCCCTTGCCTTTATAGGGTTCAGGGGGTCGCACGGCGCGAATTTTCGCAGCCATGTTGCCGACGAGTTCTTTATTAATTCCGCTAACAATCACATTGGTGTTATTTTCAACGGCTACGCTGCAACCTTCAGGGGGAACCATTTCCACCGGTTTGCTGTAGCCGACATTTAAGATCAGGTTTTTACCTTGAACCTGAGCCCGATATCCCACTCCTTGGATTTCCAGTCGCCGTTCAAATCCTTGGGAAACTCCATCCACCATGTTGGCTACCAGGGTGCGACAGAGACCATGACGCTGACGGGCGACTCGGGATTCATCCCGACGCTTAACGATTAGTGTGTCTTCTTCGAGGGAGAGGATCACTTCGTTGGGTAATACGCGGGAAAGCTCCCCTTTTGGTCCTTTGACTGTGACTTTTTGGCCGTCTAAGGTTAGGGTAACTTTGGCGGGAATCGGAATTGGACGCTTACCAATTCTAGACATAATCCTTGTTTAATGGTCGATGAGCAGTGTTTAGGGGTCTGCGGAGTGCGAGGCTGTGGGTAATGGATTTACCACACATAGCAAAGCACTTCTCCGCCTAAGCCCTGAAGGCGGGCTTCTCGGTCGGTCATTACCCCACGGGAGGTAGAAATGATCGCAATTCCAATTCCACCTAAAACCCGGGGGAGTTCTTTGCGGTTTTTGTAAACGCGCAAACCTGGACGGCTCACTCGTTTAAGGGTGCGGATTGTGGGGGTGCGGGTTTTGGTGTTGTATTTTAGTGAAACCACTAAATGTTTTTTGACACCAACACCTGCTTCTTCAAAGTTGGCAATAAAGCCTTCATCCTGGAGGACTTTGGCAATACTGCGGGTCATTTTGGTGGATGGAATTTCTGTGGTTTGATGCCGCGCCATGCAAGAGTTGCGGATGCGCGTTAACATATCTGCAATAGTGTCGTTCGTCGCCATAGTTGTCTCGTTATTTTACTGCCTCAGTTCTCCCGGAAGGGCATTCCCATTTCTTTAAGTAAAGCACGCCCTTCTTCATCTGTCTGGGCTGTGGTGACAATTGAAATATCCAGACCTCGAATTTGATCGATGCGATCGTAGTCGATTTCTGGGAAGATCAGTTGTTCTTTGACCCCCAGACTGTAGTTACCCCGACCGTCAAAACTTTTGGGACTAATGCCACGAAAGTCTCGAATGCGAGGTAGGGCTAGGTGAATTAGACGTTCCATAAAGGCATACATCCGATCAGAACGGAGTGTCACCATTACCCCAACGGGCATTCCTTGACGGATTTTAAAGCCGGCGATCGCTTTTTTAGCGCGGGTCACTACTGGTTTTTGTCCGGTAATAATCGCCAATTCATTAACTGAAGATTCCAGAGCCTTGGCATTTTGGGATGCTTCGCCCAGTCCTCGGTTAATGGTAACTTTAACAACCTTGGGAACCTGATGGATGTTCTCATATTTGAACTGTTCCATCAATTTAGGAACGATGGTTTCCTGATAGATGGTTTTGAGTGGAGATGTCATAGTTGCTGTCTGTCCTAAATACATTCCCTGGGCTTGGTCAGGGATAATCAAAACGAGTGTTTAACAGAGTCCACCTGTCCAGTCAGGGCTGGTGGGAAACCCGCCCCGGGGGAGAAAGTGTGCCATTGATTAATCAATAACTTCCCCGGTTTTTTTGAGCATTCTGACCTTGCGCCCGTCTTCCGTAAAGGTGTAGGAAATACGACTAGCGACTTTTTCTTTGGTCGAATACAGCATCACATTAGAACTGTGAATAGGAGCTTCAAAGTTGACAATACGGCCACCTTCACCCTCTTGTTGAGGTTTAACGTGCTTGGTACGGACGTTAACATCTTTGACAACTACTTTACTCAATTTAGGTAGAGTGGATATCACCTCCCCAACTTTTCCTTTATCTCGTCCGGCAATTACCTGGACAGTATCCCCTTTTTTGACGTGCATTTTGTAGCCCCGGGGCGGAGCTAATTTGCGCTGACGCTTGGGCATAATTTAGAGTACCTCCGGTGCAAGGGAAACAATTTTAGTGAAATTTTTGTCCCGTAGTTCCCGTGCCACAGGTCCAAATACACGGGTTCCCCTGGGGTTGCCATCCTGGTTAATGATAACGGCTGCATTATCGTCAAAGCGAATACTCATACCGCTATCTCGGCGTAGTCCTTGGCGACTGCGAACAATGACAGCTCGAACGACATCGGATTTTTTGACGGCCATGTTGGGAATTGCATCTTTAACGACAGCGATGATGACATCACCAATAGTGCCGTAGCGACGATTACCCCCACCCAGGACGCGGATACACATAAGTTTGCGCGCGCCGCTGTTATCTGCCACATTAAGTATGGACTGCTGTTGAATCATGGTATTGTCTCTGTAAGCGTAATTTGGGGTTCAAGATAAACAGAAACCGGTGAGAATTACTGGTTATTTTTGTTGATAATTTCAACTACATTCCAGCGTTTAGTGCGACTGAGGGGGCGGGTTTCTCGAATGCGAACCCGATCGCCTTCTTGACAAGTATTATCTTCATCGTGGGCTTTATATCGTTTAGTATTAACGACAATTTTCCCATATTTAGGGTGAGGGGAGCGGTTTTCAATAGCTACCACCACAGTTTTTTGCATTTTATTGCTGACGACTACGCCAACTCTTTCTTTAACTGCCATGATTGTGAGAAATAAGAGATGAATGATTGTTTAGGTAATGGGTAATGGGTAATGGGTATTACTGACCAGTATTTCCCATTTCCTATTCCCTAGGGCCTTAGACTAATGAATTAGGGAATACTAAGCCGGACTTTGATTTGGAAGTTGTCGTTCCCTCTCCACGGTGAGTAACTGTGACAATCGATGTCGTGTGTGTCTAATTTCATGAGGTTTTTCCAAGCGTCCTGTAGCTTTCAGGAGGCGCAGATTAGCGAGTTGTTTTTTAATTTCCAGGATTTGCTCAGAGAGGTCATCATCATTTAACTGTCGGGCTTCTTCAATTTTAGAAAGAGCCATAATTATCTCCTCGGTACAATTAGCGGGCAGTTTTCAGGTCAATGCAATCAGTATTAGGACTGTGAATCTTCCCGTGTGAGAAACTTAGTCTTAATCGGGAGTTTAAAGGAGGCTAGGCGCATAGCTTCGCGGGCGACCTCTTCAGAAACACCTGCAATTTCAAACATGATGCGTCCAGGTTTAACAACAGCGACCCAGTATTCAGGGGCCCCTTTACCGGAACCCATACGGGTTTCTGCGGGACGCATAGTGACAGGTTTATCAGGGAATACACGAATCCAGATTTTCCCACCCCGGCGAATATAACGAGTCATTGCCCGACGGGCTGCTTCAATTTGGCGGGAGGTAATCCAAGAGGGTTCAAGGGCTTGTAGGGCAAAATCACCAAAGTTGATATTGTTGCCGCGAGTTGCCTGACCCCGCATTCGACCCCGCTGTTGTTTGCGGAATTTAGTTCTTCTTGGGCTTAACATGATCGCAAATAGTAGTGAGTGAAGTTAATGAGACAGAGGCGTACCCATGAGGGAGATAAGTGTTAGGTTTTGGGTTATGAACCTATCGAGATCGCGCCTACTAGAACTTTTTATGTATCACTAGACCGGTCATCATACTTTTGCCGTCTGGGTGTACGGCGACTTTTCGGCGCTCTTGTATTAGGTGCGGGGGTTTCTTCCTGACCGGGAATAATTTCTCCCTTAAACACCCAAACTTTGACACCGAGGATGCCGTAAATAGTGAGAGCGGTGCAGTAGGCATAGTCAATATCAGCTCGTAAGGTGTGTAGGGGAACACGACCTTCACGGGTCCACTCAGTCCGAGCAATTTCTGCTCCGTTCAAGCGGCCACTGACCTGGATTTTAATGCCTTCAATGCCAGCTTTTTGGGCGCGGGTAATAGCTTGGCGGACAACTCTACGGAAGGAAACCCGTTTTTCAAGTTGAGCGGCGATATTTTCAGCGATGAGGGTAGCATCAGCATCAACGCGGGACACTTCCACAACGTTAATGCGGATCTGGCGATTGCTGCCCAGTTCTTTCTGAAGTCCTTGGCGGAGGGAGTCAATTCCGGCACCACCACGACCAACTACCACACCCGGTCTAGCGGTTAGCACTTCCAGGTCAATTTGATCAGCTTTGCGTTCAATGCGAACATCTGAGATGCCAGCATTGCTGAGATTTTTCTGAATGTACTTACGGATGGTGTGGTCTTCCTGCAACAGTTGCGGATACTGACTAGCATCGGCAAACCAGCGAGATTTGTGTTCTTGGGTAACTCCAAGGCGGAAACCAATTGGATGTATTTTTTGTCCCATAGCAGCTTAATAATTTAGTCTGTACATAAAACGACCAGATAGGCGCTTATCCATGCAAGGTAAGGGTTTAATGCTTAACCCACTGACCCTGGGGAAGCTAGGAGTTGTTATTGGGCTTCCGCGACGGTCACGGTAATGTGACAGGTGGGTTTGCGAATGGGATAGGCTCGACCTTGGGCGCGAGGGCGGTAGCGTTTAAGGCTTGGTCCGGCATCGGCGAAGGCTTGGGAAACGATGAGAGTGGCGGGGTCTAAACCCTGGTTATGTTCAGCGTTAGCAACAGCCGATCGCAGAACTTTCAAGACAGGAGTACAGGCGCGGTAGGGCATAAACTCCAGGATAATCAGGGCTTCGCGATAGCTACGTCCGCGAATTTGATCAAGTACCCGCCGGACTTTTGATGGGGACATTCTGATGTAACGAGCGATCGCTTTTACTTCTGAGTTGGAACTAGCCATATCTTTCTCCTTGATTCGGGCGTGATGTAGGTGTGGTTTAGGGTCGCTCAACCCAGAAATTGTCAGGGCGCTTTGGACTTGGGCGGGTTTCTCAAAACACGCTTTGGGGAATTAAGGTTACGGGCAGAACCAGCCCCAGCCGCGTTTTTTCCGAAAATACCGCATAATCCGCCGCTACTCCACAGTCCTACAGGCGAACGAAGCGCCGCTTATCGGCGAGCTTTTTTATCACTTTTAGCGTGACCTCGGAATGTCCGAGTGGGAGCAAATTCTCCCAATTTATGTCCCACCATTTGTTCGTTAACAAATACAGGGACGTGCTGACGGCCGTTATGAACAGCGATAGTATGACCAACCATTTGGGGAACAATGGTGGAGGAGCGCGACCAAGTTTTGATCACTTCCTTACGATTGTCAGCGTTGAGTTTTTCGATTTTGACGAGCAGATGATCGGCCACAAATGGACCTTTTTTGAGCGATCGAGACATGGTATATGTTTAGGATTCCAATGGTGATCTAGGCTGTGGGCGGAGGCTACCCATTACCCTTTGGGCAGGGTAGGGGTGGGGGGCTTAGTCCGATTTTCTTTTGATGCCTTTACCAGGAATGCAGCCAGATAGCAGTCTGCAAGGCTTGGCGATTAGCTCTGACGGCCACCTTTGCCTCGTTTCGAGGATTTCCGACGACGGCGAACAATTAAAGCAGTGCTGCGTTTTTTCTTGTTTCTGGTTTTCGCTCCCAGGGCTGGTTTACCCCAAGGCGTAACCGGGCCACTGCGACCAATGGGGGCGCGTCCTTCACCACCACCGTGGGGGTGATCAACAGGGTTCATAACACTACCGCGCACGGTGGGACGTTTACCCAACCAGCGATTACGTCCAGCCTTACCAATGCTGATATTTCTGGCATCCACATTACCCACTTGTCCAATCGTCGCATAGCAACGGGCGGGGATTTTCCGTTGTTCACCAGATGGCAGTTTCAGGGTTACATAATCCCCTTCTTTAGCCATAATCTGAGCCGAGGCTCCGGCTGCTCTCACCATTTGTCCGCCTTTACCGGGAATCATTTCCACGTTGTGGATTGATGTACCCAAGGGAATGTGGGATAGGGGGAGAGCGTTACCCACTTCAATGGGGGCATCAGGTCCAGATATAACCACAGTCCCGACAGCCAAGCCTACAGGGTGGAGAATATAGCGTTTTTCGCCATCCACATAGTTAAGTAGGGCAATTCTGGCGTTACGGTTGGGGTCGTATTCAATCTCAGCGACTTTAGCGGGTACATTATGTTTATCCCGGCGAAAGTCAATAATCCGATATAGTTTTTTATGTCCACCACCTCTATGGCGACAGGTAATCACACCGCGATTATTACGACCTTTAAGGCGGTGTTTAGAGACGGTTAGGGATTTTTCCGGCTCGGATCTAGTAATTTCTGTAAATTCCGAGACAGTATGTTGGCGTGTGCTTGGGGTATAAGGTCGGTAAGAACGAATTGCCATATAGTCGATCCTATGTCTGTTTCTGTGGAAGTTAGAGATCTAGATTTCAGGATAGGGAAAGAAAACTCGATCGCCCTTCATGTCGGTGTTCAATAATTACCAGGGTAAAGGTGGGTTCTCGGTGCCGCTTTTTTTTGATAGTTATTCAGAAGGTGGCACACCCGCGTTTTACCCGACACCATTAAACTTCAGGGAAGAGGACTTTTCTCAAGGCTTCCCCATCTTCCAGGGTAACGATCGCTCTTTTATAGCGAGGTTTGTACCCGACGAAACGGCCGACCCTACGTCGTCGCCGGGGAGGATTCTGGGTATTAACACTCAAAACCTTAACTGGAAATAGCAGTTCAACTGCCGCCTTAATAGTTGGTTTATCCGCCCTAGGATCGACATCAAAAGTAAACTGATTCAACTCCATTTGAATTGTGGCTTTTTCAGTTACAATTGGTCGTCGGATCACATCAGCTAAATCACGGGTTTTAAACTCAGTCACCATAAACCTCCTGAATTTTCGCCAGGGCATTAGCAGTGGTTACTATTTTGTCTGCTGCCAGAACATCATAGACATTCAAGCTATCTGCCAGACAAATTCTAATTTTCGCCACATTCCGACCCGACAAATAGACGTTTTCTTGTTTTTCAGGTAGTACCAGCAGCACTTTAGCTTCTGGTGAAACTCCCCAACGTGCCAAAGCATCTGTCAAGTCTTTAGTTTTAGGACGTGGCAGTTGCGTCACAAATTCTTCCACCACCACGATATCCTCTGCCCTACTCTGAAACGCCGTTCTCAAAGCCAACCGACGTTCTTTGCGGTTCATTTTGACGCTGTAATCTCTCGGTTTTGGCCCAAAGATCACACCACCACCGCGCCATAGTGGAGAACGAATTGAACCTGCCCTTGCCCGTCCTGTTCCTTTTTGTCTCCAGGGTTTACGGCCACCGCCTCGCACTTCTGAGCGAGTTTTGGTGCTGGCTGTTCCCTGTCTGGCTGCCGCCTGCTGACGTACTAAGGCTCTATGGACGATGTGGGAGGCATTTTCTTCTTTAGCAACTTTTAGTTCCAGGGTAGTCTGTCCGACTTCTTCCCCTTCCCAGTTGCGAATTACACAGTCAACCATTTTTCCCCCTGTCTTCTCTCTACTTGCCACCCACCAGGTTGGCTGGTTTGATATTAAGCAAGCCACCGGGTTTGCCGGGGATTGATCCTTTAATTAGCAACAGGTTCCTTTCTAGGTCTATCCGCACGATAGTCAGCTTCCTAGTGGTAATCTGTTTCCCGCCATAACGTCCCGCCATTTTTTTGCCGGGATAAACGCGCCCTGGTGTGGTTCCGGGTCCGATGGAACCTGGTAGGCGGTGGTTTTTGGAACCGTGAGCCATTGGTCCACGTCGGAAGTTATTACGTTTTTGGTTTCCCGCAAAACCCCGACCCATGCTAATGCCCGTCACATCTACCATTTGTCCGAGTTCAAAGGTATCTACTTTGATTTCCTGACCTAGTTCAAAGTTATCGGTACTTTCTAGCCGATATTCTTTAAGGTGACGAACTAAGGGGCTGTTGGATTTGGTTAGGTGTCCCTGTTCAGCATGGCTGAGGTATTTATTAACCTCTTTGTCTGGGGATTTTCGGGTGTTTAATTTCCGGGTTTTGTTAGGAACTTCACCATAACCTAGCTGGATGGCCGTATAGCCATCGGTGGCTTCGGTCTTCACTTGGGTGATTGTGCATGGCCCGGCTTGAACTACGGTGACCGGAATCGCTTTTCCTGTCTCTGCGTCAAATACCTGAGTCATGCCTAGCTTGGTGCCGAGGATACCTACAGACACTTAAACTGGCCTCTCTTTTCTACGCATTACAATAGGGCGGAATTTTCCACTGACTAAATCATGGTTAACCCGCCAGTTAACGATGCTTGTGGCATCATAATTTAAACCCGATTTTGGGCAGGCAAACCGACCGTCTTTCCGGCTCAGGAGCAAGGATAGACGTGCTTGGTTGCCTGGAAGTATTTCAGGCTATCAACTTGTTTAAGCTGTTCCCAGACTGAAGCATAAGCCCCAGTGCGGCCCGATGTCGCTAGGACTTGAGCAGATATCTACTCAGTATCCGTTTCTGTTGCTCAGGGTCAAACTAGCATCAGGTTTGACCCAGTTTACTGTTGGCGCTTGGCAAGTTCGGCGAAGCTGCTGTAGCTTAAAGCCATTGATGTCTTATGAGAAGTTCTCGCTATAAGGTTGTATCTGCTTGGCAGATCCTATAGGTTAGCTATCCCTACTCCAACAGTTATGCTACAATTTGATCACGATTCTTGATTGTATGTGATATCTGTGCTTTCGTCAAGTCTATTTTTAACATTTATGATCTGGCTCTATGACGATCGCATTTTGGGGAATGATAGAAGGGGAGGTGCGTATCCCGAAGCCTTTGGGGAAAACAGCCGACCTTCTGCTGGGGGGGGATGCTATTTAAGGTTCGCCGATCTTGGCGACGGGTGAGCGCTAACTATCACCCCTAGTACAAGCTATCTTAGAGACCAAAGCGGCTTTGTGGGTAGCTTTGGGTAAGTCTTAACTATAAGGAACGCTGGCCATGAGTCAATTAACAGTTGTCGCGAGAATCAAAGCTAAAGCCGGAGTAGAAGAGACAGTTCATCAGGAGTTACTGAAACTAATTCCGCTGACTTTAGCTGAAAGTGGATGTCTAAATTATGATTTACATCGGTCGATTGATGATCCGACTTTATTTTTGTTCTATGAGAATTGGGAAAGTCGTTTGTTGTGGGAACAACACATGGCGACGGAGCATATTAAAATATTCCGGGAAAATACAGAAGGTTTCATCGAAAAGCTGGATATTGATTTATGGACGCTTGAGGGTAATCTAGGATGAAGTCGTTTAAATCTGTTTTGACTAGTTGTCTAATTCCAGCCATGGCTTTGCTGACGGGAAATGTCGCGATCGCTCAGACTGTGGAACCGGAGCAGTTGACCATTGCTGGCGATCGCACCACCAAACAAGTCCGCCAGCTTTATATTAGAACCGATAGCGCCGTCAGAGATTTACAGGTGCTTCCGTTTGACCTGAATGGAACTAATGGGGTATCGGTGTTTCCTGGGGCAGCCATCGCCGCCGGAGAAATACAGCCAATTCTGGGTAAGGCGAATGAGGTGATTGTACCCGTGGTGTTTAATTTACGCCAGGCGACTGATAGTGGTGAATTTGTGGGAACTGTGCGCCTAAGTTACTCTGGGGGACAACTGGCGATTCCGGTGACGTTAAGGGTTAAGGATCATTGGTTTTGTCCGCTGGTAGTGCTGGTATTTTGGACAGTATTAGGAATTCGCATCTCTGCTTATCGCGACCAAGGACGACCGAGAGATCAGATTTTGATGCGGGTAGGACAGGTTTATGCTCAGATGGAGGAAGACCCAGATCTTGAGAAGGCTAAGGCGTTTAAGGGTCGCATCAATGCTTATTTAGTTGAAGTGAAGATGGAACTTCAGGGGGAACGCTGGGAAGAGGCGGCGCTGATTATTGATCGCGCTGAGGGAACTTGGCGACGTTGGGTGATGGGAAGGTCTGATTGGTTGGCGCAGTTTGAATATAGCGATCGCCTCAAGCAGAAGTTAGAGGATTATGATGCTACCACTACCTTTGTGCGGATGGTAAGCTGGGATTTGGATGATGCTCTGAACACTGCGCCAGAGTTGGAAGGTCCGCCTCAATTGCGCGAGGAGTTGGAGGCGATCGCCAAACAAATTAACAGTTATGTTCCTTTAAAAAAGGATATTGAGGAACTACAAAAACGCCTCCCCGTTGAAACTGATGATGACCAAAAGCCTCTGGCTGCAATTATTCGCCAACTCGATCGCCAGGTTGACCGTTTAACCCCCATGGAGTTACAAAAAGATGAAACTGTCGGTCGTCAGTTAGAACAGCTAAAGGTTCAGGTAGATGAACAAAGTCTGGCTGAGTCGGATTTGGTTTCTAAAGGATTAGGATTTATGTCCGGTTTGTCTTTAGTGGCTCTCCCTCCGGCTACTCATTACAACGCTTCTTGGAGTGAACAAGCAGCCTCGGCTAATTTGCGGATTAGAGCCTTTGTTTGGAGGAGTTATCTGTTGGCGGTGGTGCTATTAGCCGTAGCCGGTTTTACTGAGTTATATGTGGCAAATTCGACTTTTGGCGCTAACCGTTCTCGGGACTATTTTACTCTCATGGCTTGGGGTATTGGGGCGGAAGCGACCAGGGATGCGATCGCTAAGGTGGTTCAGAGTTGGGGTTTACCCGGCTTGAAGTCTTAGGAGTTACTCAATTAGTGGATCCGGGGCAATTTTATCGTAAATTTAGTACCTTCATTTAGGGTACTAACTACGCTAATTTCGCCCCCATGAGCCTCGACAATTTGTTGGGCGATCGCTAATCCTAATCCCCAACCACCGGAGGCTTTAGAACGCTTTAAATCCGCTCGATAAAATCGCTCAAACACATGAGGCAATGCTTCAGCCGCAATGCCAATTCCAGAGTCTTCCACCTCGAATATAGCATATTTTTCCGAGTTGTGCAAGTTAATTTTAATAATTCCTCCGGGGGGAGTGTAGCGACTAGCGTTGCTGAGAAGGTTGGTGATCACTTGTTTTAATAAACTGCGATCGGCTAATACCCAAACGGGGGTTAATGGTAGGTTAGTTATTAATTCTAATGATTGACTTTTGAGGGGAGTTATCCACTCCGAGGCGATCGCCAATAGCAGTTGATTGACATTGACTTTTTGTATAGACTCAGGTGCTAGTAAGCCTTCATGTCTGGCGAGAAATAATAAATCACTGACCAAGGAACTCATCTGTTTAGTAGTTTTGACGATGTTTTCCAGTCTTCGATGTAACGATGGGGGGATTTCATCCACATCATCTAATTCTAGTAAAGCCACCTGAGCATTACTTAATACAGCCGCTAAAGGCGCTCTTAATTCATGGGAAGCATTAGCGGTAAATCTTTGCAGTTGGTCACAAACATTTTCCAAACGTTGATTGGTGACTTTCAAGTTAATTTGTCTCTGGGATAATTCTTGTTCTAAGTTAGAGAAAAGATGAATAGTAAACATAGTAGCGATCGCACTAATTACCCCAGAAAAACATAAGAAAATCCAGGTTAATTGTCGATACTCATCTCGATGTTGGATGCGTTCAATTAGTAGCTTTTCTTCATTTTCGGCAAAGATATCAATAGCTTGACGTGCTTGATTCATCGTTTCTTGACCTTTAGCCAGCCAATCATATAAAGACTCGATGGGTACTAAAGTATCATTTTGTCCGCGAATCCTAATTAATTCTTGTTGGAGGATTATTTTTTTTTCAAAATTAGCGATATTTTCATCAATATAAAACCTGACATCTTCCAAGTATTCTGATTGTTCAGCATTGTCTTGTACCAAATCTTGTAAAGTGTCTAAAACTCGAGGAATTCTACTTTTAGCATGATGATAACGCTCTAAAAACTCATCTCGTTGAGTCAGTCCATATCCCCTCACCCCCGTTTCCGCATCAAGTAAAGCGTTTAAAAGTTGTTTAGTTTCTAATCTAACATTCTGGGTATGTTGTACCCAAGCCTCGTCTTCAATTATGTGAAATTTCAACCAAGAAAAGGCTAACAATACTATCAATAAACAACTCACGGGAATCGCAATAATTGCTGTACCCCGCCATTTAATCGGTAGAGATAGCCAACGTTTTTGGAGTTTGGTAATTAGCTTAACCATAGATATATATTATTTAATCTTTAATCTGTCCGAGGCTCGAGACGATAACCCATACCATAAACCGTTTCAATCCAACTGTCAATTTCTATGGCTTTCAGGGTTTTACGCAGTCGTTTAACTCTCGCTACTACCGCATTGCTTTCCGGTTCTTCTCCCCATTCCCAGAGTGCTTGTTCTATTTGATTATGAGTGAGAACTTGGTGGGGGTGACGCATCATATATTCTAAGAGTTGAAAGTCGCGACTTTTCAGCTTTAAGCTATCATTCCCCCATGTTAAAATCATAGTATCGAGATTTAATGATAATCCTTTGACTGCTAATATATCCCCCACCCAAAGAGGCGATCGCCTTCTTAAAGCTCTAATTCTAGCTAACAATTCTTGTAGGTCTACTGGTTTAACTAAATAATCATCTGCGCCAGCGTCTAGTCCCATAACTTTATCAGCCGTCGTATCTTTAGCTGTCAGCATTAACACTGGTGATGTTTTCCCCATTTGGCGATAATTTTTACATAAAATAATACCATCTTCTCCCGGTAACATCCAATCTAAAATCAACAGATCATACTCGGTTTCATTCATTAACCACAAGGCGGTTGTGCCATCTTCTACCCCATCAACAATATGTCCATAACGAGTTAAAGCTGCATGAATTGGCTCCCGTTGTTCTGGATCGTCTTCTACCAATAAAATCCGCATTTTTACTTATACCAAAATAGACCATATATAGTTATTATATTAATAGCTAAATTTTGGCAGCCATGTCAAGCCGTCCCCTCCCGGTGAGGGAGAGGACAGGAATTCACGGTAATTAATGCTTATGAACTGTTGTTATCGAGAGCTTTGGGAAGCAGAATTCCGTCTTCTGTAACCACCTGACCAAGGTGGGGGACCCTGTGGATCGCGAATAAAAATCACTTCGCCATTACTGCGAGTAATAGTGAAAGCATCAAAGTCATAGTCATCATATTTACCTGTGACTGTGACCTGTTCTCCGGGTTGTAAATTCAGTTGATGATGGCGCATGGGTCCAGCATCAACAATAATTTGTCCAGTTCCGTCGTCTAAGATAAAGTCATTACCTACAACACTGCGAATTGTACCAGATATAGTCACTCCTGAATGACGCTGCAAATCTTGAATAGAAACTTGTGCATTCACGGCTGGAACCCCTATGGTTAACAGTGCAGAAGTTAGTAAGGCTGTAATGGTTGGTTTCATAAAATTTAATGGTGGTTAACTCCATTACCCTACATAGTAAACTGCAAATATGACCAAAAAATGACAGCGGCTAATTGGTGATCAGCATTACAGTTATGATTAACTTGGGTGATAATATTAACTATACCTACGGGATGATTGAACTATGGCTAAAATTGCTAAAATTGGCTCGGTTTTGGGAGTTGATGAACAAGGCTTTATTATTCGGAAAGCTAATATTGACAAAATTGTGGAACCTTGGCGATCGCTAGTTGATGAAATTGTCACAGCTTATCTTAATCATTGGTCTGACCAAGTTCATAACATTTATATTCGCGGGTCTGTCGCTGTAGGACAAGCTATTCCCTTCATTTCTGATGTTGATAGTTTCGCCGTGGTTTCCGGGAATTATCAAGACTGCGATCGCCATTGGTTTGATGGTTTTAATCAGCACGTTAGACCAAAATATCCCTTCTGTAAGGGAGTCGAATTGTCACCTATTTCAGGCGATCGCTTACGGGATTTTGATGATTATGGTTATGGGGGTTTGCGAATGCTAATTGTCACTCAAGCCGCCTGTGTTTACGGACAAGATATCTCCCCAGAATTGCCAAAGTTTAAGCCTGATATCGATGCGGTTAGTCATGCTTTTGATTTGTCCGAAGATATCCAGGAAGTCAGTTTTGACCTATTATATACAACCCCTCAAAAGCCACCTAATGAACAAACTGCTTATGTTCATAAACTCGGTCAGTGGATTATGAAAAGGATCCTCCGGTCTGGCTTAGAAATTGTCATGGAACGTCATCAATGTTATACCCGTGATTTATATCCTTGTTATCAGATTTTTTCCGAATATTATCCCGCACAAAAAACACTCATGTATCAAGCCTTAAATTGGTCAATTAATCCCCTTGATTCACCCCAGGAAATTGTCGATTTTTTGGCAACTTTTGGTTCTTGGTTGGTCGCCGAAATTGATCACGTTTATCCTCCCCAAATTTCCGATGATTTCCTCTTGACAAACTAGCCGACTTGCTCTATTATATTATCATGGGAAAATGTGCCGGCATATATAATGGTTTTTCAAGCCAAAAGCAGTGATTAATAAACGCCGTTTATGGATGGGAGATAACCAGCAAAATTCCAGCTTTAACCAAACGCGACAGTAGGGGAACAATTTCTGTATCCCAGTCAAAATCTTGTAACCATTGTTGTATGTCTAAGCCACTAAATTCTGTGGATGTAAAAATTTTCTCTAATATATGTTGGTCAAGTCCGGTCAGAGATATTTTCTTACCCCCAGTTTTAATTTCAAATTTACCCGTGGGAGTTAATTGCGTAATATAGACGGGTTGTTGAGGACGATAGAATTTAGTTTCCTGACCTTGGGGGAAGATATCATAGCCAATTTGACTGGGAAAGCCTAATTGTAAGTCGGGTTGTCCTTGTAAAAGTTGTTCATCTAAATAGCGATTAATTAAATCCTCTGACTCTAATATCTCTAGCCAGTTTTGGACTAGGTTTTGTAGATGTTGGCGACAGTTTTCTCGATGGGATTTATTTAATAAAGGTAAATTTTTGCGCCATTGTGGATGTTGTTGCAATTGACTGGTTAACCAATCACTAAAATCAATACCAGTTTGACAGTCAATTCCTAGGGTTAAATGCAAAGAAGGTTCATCAATTGCGATCGCATAATGCCAATGTCCACGGGGTATATAAAGCAGATCGCCAGGGTTAATAATTGCGTCTATATAGGGTTGAGTATCAGGGGGAGAAAACTGGGAAGATCGATTTTCACTCAGGGGATAAATAAAGGTATCTGAAAAAACTCGCCAGTGTTTTCTACCGGAAATTTGCAGGATGAAAACTTCGTGGGAGTCGTAATGACAAGCAAAGCCTTGATGTCCGGGAAATGAACAATAACTATTGACTTGGCTACGATGTCCGATTTCTATGCGTAATAAGGCTACCATTTTGGCGATCGCTTCTATTTTTTCATGAAGTCGATCTATAATGAGAGTAGCACCTTCCTGACATTGTTTAATTATCTGTTCATTGTTGGTAATTTCTGGCAAAGTTTCCCCAGTTTTAGCTAATCTAATTTCTGGGTGTTTTAAGGGATAATAGTTGAGTAAATTATTGAGTTTTTGCCAGGAAAACAAATCGGCAAATTTTTGATGATTAGCACCCGGAATTAGCACAGATTTTTCAGTCCAATATTTATCGAAAAATTCGCTAATTGGTAAAGGGTGTAATAATTCGGTTAAGGTCTGCATTGATAGATAGAAAACGAGATTTTACTAACCTTATGGGGGACGATTAATCCCCCTAAGTATAGCCGCCATTGACAACAGTTAAAGGCTGATTATTTAGTTAAGACCATCTGCGACGACGGTTACGGGAAGCACTACCCCTATCATTATCATAGTCATAATCGACATCATTATCCCGATCTGAATCAGCTAGTAAATTAGCATCCTCCCCAGGTAGTAGGATATTCGGTAGGTCTTCAATGTCTATCTGAATCCGATTTACGAGGGTTGATGATGGGGAATTTATCGCAGCTTGACCAGCTTCAGCAAAACCGATAATAGCGGCAAAGGATAACAGGGTCGCAATTTTCCAGGAAGGTTTCATCGAAGCATCTCCTAAAGAGTTAAATTTGAGTATTGAGATGGTAATTTATGATTACCATAAGTATAGCCTAAATTTACAAATTTATCAATGTTTATCAAGTGGTGACTATCTTTGACGACGACCAGCATTAGGACGGTTAACACGGCGGGGAGTTTGACCATTAAAACGACCAGCATTAGGACGACGAACTCGGCGGGAATTCCGACCTCGATCATTGTCATAATTAAAATCGCGATCGCTATTATTAAAACGATTTGCTAGTAAATTAGCATCCTCCCTAGGTAAGATATTGGGTAGGTCTTCAATGTCTATCTCAATCCGATTTACGAGGGTTGGTGATGGGGGATTTATCGCAGCTTGACCAGCTTCAGCAAAACCGATAATAGCAGCAAAGGATAACAGGGTCGCAATTTTCCAGGAAGGTTTCATCGAAGGATCTCCTAAATTAATTAAATCAATGTTTTTTGTGTTCAATGAAAAACCGGGATTGGTTTATAGATGAGAGTGGCTGAAACTATTAGTTAAAACGACGAGATCTACCGTGGTCATAGTCAAAATCAGGCCGATCATAATCATAATCGCGATCGCCTACTGTTGGGGATGTCCTATTACCCGGATTTAAGGGGGGGTTAGGAATGTTATTAATTGGCGCAAATCCGGGATTATTAATATCAGTAATTTCCATCTGAATACGATTGGATAATACCGGAGTTACGGGAGGAATAGAAGCCGGTGGAAAAGCCATCATTGGCTGTAATGGTAGAACCGCCGAACCGTCCAGACGGGTCAAACTGTAAGCATCAAAATCATAGTCATCAAAATTGCCAACAATGGTTAATATTTCTCCCGGAATTACACTTACCATTCCTTCCCCTTGAGGAATAGCATCTACCAAAATCGGTCCGATATCACTTTGGAAGAAAAAGCTATCCGGTTCAGTTTGGCTAATTACTGTACCTGAGAGAGTCAGAAATTCTGGATTTACGGGAGGAATAGAAGCCGGTGGAAAAGCCATCATTGGCTGTAATGGCACAACCGCCGAACCGTCCAGACGGGTCAAACTGTAAGCATCAAAATCATAGTCATCAAAATTGCCAACAATGGTTAATATTTCTCCCGGAATTACACTTACCATTCCTTCCCCTTGAGGAATAGCATCTACTAAAATCGGTCCGATATCACTTTGGAAGAAAAAGCTATCCGGTTCAGTTTGGCTAATTACTGTACCTGAGAGAGTCAGAAATTCTGGAGTTACGGGAGGAATAGAAGCCGGTGGAAAAGCCATCATTGGCTGTAATGGTAGAACCGCCGAACCGTCCAGACGGGTCAAACTGTAAGCATCAAAATCATAGTCATCAAAATTGCCAACAATGGTTAATATTTCTCCCGGAATTACACTTACTATTCCTTCCCCTTGAGGAATAGCATCTACCAAAATCAGTCCGATATCACTTTGGAAGAAAAAGCTATCCGGTTCAGTTTGGCTAATTACTGTACCTGAGAGAGTAGTTAATCCGACACCTGTTAAAGGGTCTATATTAGGTGGTACAGTCATGGGGGGAATGTTAGATAAACCTAACACCGTAGACCCATCAGGACGGATAATATTGTTAGTGTCGATTTCGCGACCATTCCATTCTCCTACTTGGAGAGTGATGATTTCTCCAGGCATTAAACCAAGTTGCCATGCGGGGAGAGGGGAGACATCAACAATGACTTCTGAACCGTTGATAGGATAGAATAGAAAGTCATCGCCGTTATCAATTAGGCTACCGACAGTCCCAGAAACCATCGCACCAGGAATAAAGTTGTGATCAAGGGGGAATAACTCGCTAAAAGCCATCTCGGTTGTTTCTTTCTTGGGGGTTGAAATATACCTTATTAAAGAAAGATGACCTAAATATGACAATTGGGAAATTTGGAGAGTTTACCTTTGATGATAGATAAATATACCGATCGCACCAGCAATTAAGCCGATCGCCAAGCTGAAGGCCAAAACTACCCCTACAGGTATGTTAATTGACTCGAATATCATAAACTGTAGGGAAACCGGGGTGGCATTTTGGACCGATAATATAGCAACGGCGGCGATCGCCACTGCGAGAATGAGGTTGGTCGTGAAGGGAAATAGTGCTTTCATGGTAATTTGGGTAGCAGTATAGCAACAAAAAGGCAGAAATATTCCGGGGGCGGTCGGTGGAAGTTTGCAGAAGACTTCCAGGGTTTCAGTCACCCGATCGCGATCGCCTGTATTGCTGAGGGTTTAAACTGAATCATATTATACAAACCGTGAGGCTAGACCAATGGTAGATTGGCGCAACTATACGAACCGAGAACTACGTTTTGTTCTTTATGGCTTGGGCTATGGTGTCCCAGTCAATAATGATTCTCCCACAGATGCGATCGCTCAACAAGGCATTCGCGCCTTCCAACACGATCGCAATTTGGTTGTTGATGGAATTGTCGGAGACAAGACCCAAGCCGAGATGGCTGCCATTGTCAGTAGTCTGCATAATCATCTTAATATTGTAGTGCGGCCGAATCCTCCCTTACCCGGAAATCAGTTTTATGGTCCGAAAACTACCGCCGCCGTTAAGGATTTTCAGAAAAGGTATGATTTACCCGTAACTGGGGTGGCTGATACCTATGTCCGCGATAAGTTAGAGGATACAGCCTATTGGTGGGAAAATCGACCCCAACCAGATCCAGTTAAGCCTATTTATTTACCTAAAGATTTTGCCGAGACAATTAAAGGCTTAGGATATGCTAATATTTCGTCATTTCAGCGAGATTATGATATACCTCAAACCGGGACAGCTAACCCAGAAACCCAGGAAATTTTAGCGAAAATTGTTCGGAATCTTCAGCACAACTTAAACTTAATCTTCCAACCTCGTCCTCTGATTCCTTACAGCGAGATTTATGATCATCGGACTGAGGAATATGTGGGTAAGTTTCAGCAGCAGTTAGGATTACCCATAACTAAAACTGCTGATTTGTCACTGCGTAAGCGTTTGGATCGTTGGGCGAGAAATAAGTGGCTGTTAGGATCAGTCAGTTATTAAATATCACCCGATCAGGTCATGCGATCGCATGATGCCCCACTTCCGACCATGTTAGATGATTAAATTAGCAAGAATCCATTATAACCTCAAGTAATTCACAAGCTGCCTTGGTTTGGGCAGCTTTTTTTGGGGATTCCATTATCCCCACCCTCTCCCAGATGGAATTTAACCAACCTTTATTCATGATCAACAATGCCATAGGTATCTCGAATTAGATAGAGAGGTCTTCTTTTGACTTCCGCATAAATTCTGCCTAAGTATTCGCCAATTACGCCTAAACTAATAAGTTGGACTCCTCCCATAAATAGAATGGCTACCATTAAGGAAGCGTAACCGGGAACATCAATGCCAAAAATCAAAGTTCTGATGATTAAAAATAGGGCGTAAAGAAAAGCCGCCAATGAGATAAATAATCCCATGTAACTCCAGACTTTTAGGGGGAGGGCGCTAAAAGAGGTAATCCCTTCGATCGCCAAATTCCACAATTGCCAATAGTTCCATTTTGTCCGACCTTTATATCTCGGTAAGCGGTCATATTCTAGGGCGGTTTGTTTAAACCCTACCCACGCAAATAAACCTTTCATAAATCGATGAGTTTCGGGGATTTGTTTTAAGGCTGCCACTACCTGACGATCCATCAGTCGAAAATCTCCAGTATCTTGGGGAATGCGAACCGGAGTCATCTTTTGCATAATTCGATAAAAACCATTGGCGGTTATCTGTTTAAGCCAGGTTTCTCCCTGTCGCGATCGCCTTTTGGCGTAAACTACATCATAACCTTCTCGCCACTTTTCCAGCATTTCTACAATTAATTCCGGTGGGTCCTGTAGGTCAGCATCAATAGGAATGACCGCTTCACCTTTAGCATGATCTAAACCCGCCGTTAAAGCGATTTCTTTGCCAAAATTCCTTGACAGGTTAATCACTTTAATGTTATGATTGGAATGGTGATGTTTAATGAGTTTGGCGAGAGTATCATCCTGACTGCCATCATTAACACAGATAATTTCATAGGTAATCTGCAAAGGTTCAATCACAGCCAGCAACCTAGATAATAAGTAATCGAGGTTAGGTTCTTCGTTGTAGCAGGGAGCGATAATTGAGAGTTGAACTGTGGTGGGTTTTGCTGATGGTGGCAACACGGTAAAAATAAATTGATATTAACTAAAATTGTATTAATTAAGTGGTGCGTCAGGGTATAATTATCCGGTAGTAGATTGATCTAGTCGGGTTCTGACGCTACGGGAAAGCTGTAATTTTTCGGGGTAATGGCGACTACAGCTTGTTCACCAGTCGCTTAATACATTGCCCTCACCCTAAATCCCTCTCCCTCTCTGGGAGAGGGACTTTGAGATGTGATCAGATGATTTCTGAACAGGCTGTAACTGGGTTAGTGGTTACGAGGAGGAGGGGGACAGTCCAAGGACCGACGGGGTGATCAAATGTGAAAATAAGATTAGATATTAGACCAATGGGGTAAATTGGGGACATACTAGAGAGCGGAGGGAAAGAGCGATCGCATAAAATACCACCGCATGGTTGAAAACAGCACCAACTACCAAAGACAGACTATGAGTAAGCAACTTTGGATTTATGATACAACCCTACGAGACGGAGCCCAGCGCGAAGGACTCTCTCTCTCCCTAGAAGATAAACTCCAGATAGCGCGGAAACTAGACCAACTAGGTATTCCGTTTATTGAAGGTGGTTGGCCAGGTGCTAACCCGAAAGATGTGCAATTGTTTTGGCGACTGAAGGAAGAACCCCTCAGCCAAGCGGAAATAGTGGCTTTTTGTTCGACCCGCCGCCCCCATACCAAAGCAGCAGAAGATCCTAGCCTCAAACCGATTTTATCAGCCGGAACCATCTGGATTACTACCTTTGGCAAATCTTGGGATCTCCACGTTACGGAAAGCCTCAAAACCAGCCTAGAGGAAAACCTGGCAATGATCCAAGATACAATCGAGTTTTTCCGCAGCCAAGGGAGGCGGGTAATTTATGATGCTGAACATTGGTTTGATGGCTATAAAAACAACCCAGAATATGCCCTAGAAACCCTAAAAGCGGCTGTAGCCGGGGGGGCAGAATGGTTAGTGCTATGTGATACTAATGGTGGTACACTGCCCCACGAGGTAACAGCGATCGCCAAAACCGTAGTTACAGCCCTAGCCAATTGGGGTGAAACCTCAGTACAGGTAGGCATTCACACCCACAACGACTCAGGAACCGCCGTTGCTAATGCTTTAGCAGCAGTCATGGAAGGCGCTACCATGATTCAAGGGACCATTAACGGTTATGGGGAACGGTGCGGCAATGCCGATTTGTGTACTTTGATACCTAATTTACAGTTAAAATTAGGCTATTCTTGCATCGCCAATGAACAATTAAGTAAACTGTCGGAGTCTAGTAGATTTATTAGTGAGGTGGTGAATCTAGCTCCAGATGACCATGCCCCGTTTGTGGGATTATCAGCTTTTGCCCATAAGGGGGGGATTCATGTTTCGGCAGTGGAACGCAACCCGTTAACCTACGAACATATCGCCCCGGAAGAGGTGGGAAATAAACGGCGAATCGTGATTTCTGACCAGTCGGGATTAAGCAATGTTTTGGCGAAAGCGCGGAACTATGGTATTAACCTAGAACGGGATAATCCAACCAGTAGGCAACTTTTGCAACAGTTGAAAGAATTGGAAAATCAAGGTTATCAATTTGAGGCGGCGGAGGCGAGTTTTGAGTTATTGATGCGGTCAGCTTTGGGGACTCGGAAACAGTGGTTTGAAATTCGCGGTTTTCAAGTGCATTGTGACAAGTCAAGTATGGCGACCTGTAACTCCCTAGCTACGGTTAAGGTAATTGTAAGCGATCGCGAACTTTTAGAAGTAGCCGAAGGTAACGGACCCGTCTCCGCCTTAGACGCAGCCTTGCGGAAAGCCCTGCAAAATTTCTACCCAGAAATAGCCGAATTTCAACTGCGCGATTATAAAGTGCGGATTTTAGATGGTAAAGCCGGAACTTCTGCCAAAACTCGTGTATTGGTAGAGTCTAGTAATGGTCATCAGCGTTGGACTACCGTAGGAGTCTCTACTAACATCCTAGACGCATCCTATCAAGCCGTCGTAGAAGGTTTAGAATATGGCTTAATGTTGCAACAGCAAACCCCATCCAATTCAGTTATATTAGCGGAATCCTCACTGTAAAATAGCAGTGATAATCAGCTAGGGATGGCATTATTGGCATAGCATAAAATGGCAATAATGGCAAGAGTATTAATCAGAAATTGTCACAAATATAAAAAATTGATGACAATTGCTCAGGTAATCCCAACCATAATTTATCCTAGGCATCAGAGATGGAGAATGTTATGCAGGACCAAAAACAAGCCGTAAAAAGAGTAACAGGAGCCTTTGCCCTGATTGATAGCCTGCGCCGCCACGGTGTGCAGCATATTTTTGGCTATCCAGGAGGTTCAAACTTACCCATTTACGACGAAATATATAGAGCCGAACAAGCCGGGGAAATCAAACATTATCTGGTGCGGCACGAACAAGGAGCGGCCCACGCTGCCGATGGATATGCCCGGAGTACCGGAAAGGTGGGGGTATGTCTAGCCACTTCTGGACCGGGAGCCACCAATTTAGTGACAGGTCTAGCCACTGCTTATCTCGATTCTGTCCCGGTGTTAGCCATTACCGGACAAGTCCCCCGCAGCGCCTTGGGAACAGATGCGTTTCAGGAAATTGATATTTTTGGGATTACCCTACCCATTGTTAAACATTCCTATCTAGTCCGCGAACCTTCGGAATTACCGAGAATTGTGGCTGAGGCATTTCACCTAGCCAGTAGTGGCAGACCGGGACCTGTGTTAATTGACATTCCCAAAGATGTGGGTAATGCTCAAATTGATTATATTCCGGTAGAACCAGGGTCAGTGCGACGGGTGGGATATCGTCCCACGGTGCGGGGAAATCCTCGACAAATTAATCAGGCTTTACAGTTGATTTCCGAAGCTACTAAACCCCTCCTATATGTGGGGGGAGGTGCAATTATGGCGGGGGCTCATGCTGAAATCGCCGAATTGTCGGAACGCTTCCAAATACCAGTTACTAGCACTTTGATGGGAAAAGGTGCTTTTGATGAAAATCACCCCCTATCTCTGGGAATGCTGGGAATGCACGGAACCGCCTATGCTAATTTTGCGGTGAGTGAATGTGATTTGCTGATCGCGGTGGGGGTTCGCTTTGATGACCGGGTGGCGGGTACTGGAGATCAATTCGCCCATAGCGCTAAGGTGATTCATATTGATATTGACCCGGCGGAAGTGGGCAAAAATCGCACTACTGATGTTCCTATTGTGGGAGATGTGCGACAGGTTTTGGGGGATATGCTACAACGTAGCTATCAGTTGGGAACGGAAATTAAGCCGGAACAAACCCAGGAATGGCACTCGCACCTTAATCAATTGCGTAACCAATACCCCCTGACGGTTCCTCACCCGGAAGATGGTATCTCTCCTCAAGAGGTGATTGTGGAACTTAGCCATCAATGTCCTGATGCTTTCTATACTACTGATGTGGGTCAGCATCAAATGTGGGCGGCGCAATTCGTCAAAAATGGCCCCCGACGTTGGATGACTAGCGGCGGTTTAGGGACTATGGGTTACGGTTTACCTGCTGCTGTGGGGGTTAAGGTGGCTCATCCTCATGATACGGTTATCTGTATTAGCGGTGATGGTAGTTTCCAAATGAATATGCAAGAATTGGGAACTATTGCTCAGTATGGTATTGGGGTTAAGGTGATTATTCTCAATAATGGCTGGTTGGGAATGGTGCGCCAGTGGCAACATATGTTTTATAATGACCGCTATGAGGCTACTAACCTGGAAGATGGAACCCCAGAATTTGCCCGGTTAGCTGATGTTTATGGCATTGAGGCTATGACAGTCCGCCAACGGGAAGATTTACCAAAGGCGATCGCTAAAGCTCTATCTCACAAGGGTCCGATGATCCTAGATGTTCGGGTTACCCGTGATGAGGACTGTTACCCGATGGTAGCCCCCGGTCACGATAACAGCGACATGATGGGTTTATCCAGTTAGTTGCTCTAACCCCTCACCCCCCCTTAGTGCTTTATGGGGGGGTATTCTGTCTGAGAGCAAATCTTACATTAACCTTAAAAAACGCCATATTGATTTACAAAAATTCGCAAAAATTAATAATGTTTTGTTTGATTAACTAGGTGTAAAATTGGTGACAAAATATCCTAAATTAAAAGGTAGTTCACTCTCAATCCCTAACCGGAAGTATCTATCCTAATATGAGCCGGAGACTAAGGGAAACTGAGAGCAGCAAAGTCCCACGGTATCCCGGTTGTGAATTGTTGAAAAAATATTAAGTTTCCGAGAGATGATTTCTCGTTCAAAAAATCACAATTGCCACCGTGTTATAATGATTGATTTATCCGGTTTCAGGAGAGCGTCAGATGACAAATAATGTTGCATCAGAAAATCGTAATGTCGCGATTGTCGGCCCCTATTTGAGTGGCAAAACAGCGCTGCTAGAAAGTCTGCTGTTTGCGACGGGAACGATTACCCGTAAAGGTACGGCTAAAGAAGGCAATCGGATCGGGGATAGCGTAGCTGAGGCTCGCGATCGCAATATGAGTGTAGAAATCAATGCCGCTTATACTGAATATGGCGGCATTAACTTTACCTTCCTCGACTGTCCAGGTTCGGTAGAATTTGCCCAAGAAACCTATAACGCCCTGATGGGTGCAGGATTAGCAATAGTGGTTTGTGAACCGGAACCATTACGCATCCTCACCCTATCCCCGTTATTCAAATTTTTGGATGATTGGGAAATTCCCCATATTGTGTTCATTAATAAAATGGATCGGGCTTTCTCTGATGAAGAAGGCTGCACCCTCAACTTTTTAGAGTTATTAAATGCCCTGAAAACTGTATCGAGTCGCCCCATAGTTCCCCAAGAATATCCGATCGCCAAAGGTTCAGAATTAATTGGTTTTATCGATTTGGTCACAGAACAAGCCTATAACTACCATCCTGGTGCCGCCTCAGATCCGGTTCCCATGCCGGAAGAACTAAAAGACCTGGAACACGCCGCCCGCCAGGAGATGTTAGAACAATTATCTAACTTTGATGATCACCTTTTGGAAGAACTTCTCGAAGAAATTGAACCGCCCACGGAGGAAATTGTCAAAGACCTAAAAATGGAATTGGGCGCGGATTTGATTGTTCCCGTATTTTTCGGAGCGGCTGAATTAGAATATGGAGTGCGATCGCTTCTTGATGCCCTAGTCCGAGAAGCCCCAGAACCCAGCTTAACCGCCGAACGTCGGGGACTCAAAGGAACCAGCGATATCCCGATCGCCCAAGTCCTGAAAACCTTTTACACCCCCCAAGGTGGTAAACTCTCCCTAGTGCGAGTCTGGCAGGGAGAACTTACCGAGGGCATTGTTCTTAATGGTATACGCGCAGCCGGAATGTACCGTCTGCTGGGACAACAAACCCAGGGCGTGCAAGTTGCCAAAACCGGGGAAATTGTCGCCTTGGCGCGTATGGAAGGCATCAAAACCGGGGATACTTTGACCGCTCAACCCGATCGCCTCAAAGCACCGTTACCGAAAGCCCAGGTTTTGCCACCAGTATTGGCATTTGCGATCGCCCCAGAAAATCGCAAAGATGAAGTAAAACTCAGCGCCGCCCTCACCAAAATGATCGAGGAAGATCCCTCTCTAACTTGGGAACAAAACACCGACACTCACCAGGTTATCCTCTGGGGACAGGGAGAAATTCACCTAAAAGTAACCCTCGATCGCCTACGCCGCAAGTACAACTTACCCATAGTTACCTCGCCGCCTCAAATTCCCTATAAAGAAACGATCCGTTCTAATACCAACTCCCACGGGCGCTACAAACACCAAAGCGGCGGACATGGACAATTTGGTGATGTTTATTTAGATATTACCCCCTTACCTCGCGGTGAAGGTTTTAACTTTAGTGAAACCATTGTCGGCGGCGCGGTGCCAAAACAATACATTCCCGGCGTGGAAATGGGCGTGCGAGAATACCTCCAACAAGGTCCCCTAGGGTTCCCCGTCGTTGATGTTTCTGTCACCCTGACTAATGGTTCCTATCACTCTGTGGATAGTTCCGAACAGGCTTTTAAACAAGCCGCCAGGCTGGCTATGCAAACGGGTATGGCTAAATGTAACCCCACTTTGCTTGAACCTATTGTTACGGTGGAAGTATGCGCCCCTAATGACTTTACCTCTCAACTGTTCCAATTGATTACTACTCGCCGTGGTCAAATTTTGGGCTATGAACCTGTGGCTGACTGGAAAGGTTGGGATCAGGTGTCGGCTTATTTACCACAGGCGGAAATGCAAGATCTGATTGTAGAATTGCGATCGCTAACTATGGGGGTCGGTTACTTTAACTGGAAATTTGACCATTTACAGGAAGTCCCCGAACAACTAGCCCAAAGAGTTTTAGCTACTGTTGCTGATGATAGCAATGGCGGCGGAAATAGCAAATCCAAAAATTAACTCATTGTAGCCCCCAGCCTTTAACCCAAGGGACGATCTACTGATCGTCCTTTTTCGCAGGTCTAGGGTTATTCACTCCCCTATACCTGACACCTGTTCTAATTGGCTGTATGATCAAACGTTACCTTTGTGAACAGCCACCTTACCATATCTTCACCCATGGAAGTTTTTCTTACTCTGTCTATAGTTGTTCTCGCCCTGATTAGTTTTATAGTTGAATGGCTACCGGTAGATTTAACGGCGATCGCTGTTACAGTTTTATTAATGTTCCTGGGTTTAGTCACTCCCGAACAGGGAATTTCTGGCTTTGGCAATTCAGCCACCATTACCGTTATGGCTATGTTTATCCTCAGCGCCGGAATTACCCGCACCGGAGTCATTCAAATTATACGCGATCGACTAATTAAATGGGGAGGAAACGGCATCAATCAACAGCTTTTTGTGATGGTTGGCTTAGTCGCACCCATTTCAGCCTTTATTAATAATACCGCCGTTATCGCTATTTTTCTACCCATCATCGAAGATTGGTGTAAACAGCAAAAAAACTCACCCTCTCAATTCCTGATTCCTCTTTCTTACGCTTCAATTCTAGGGGGAATGATTACCGTAATTGGCACATCAACTAATATCCTCGCTGGTGGCATCTCTGAACAATTAGGTTATGAGAACTTTCATATTTTCCAATTTACCAGTGTCGGATTATTAACCTTTATCATTGGTTTATTATACATTTCCTTCGTTGCCCCCAAACTTCTACCCAAACGAGAATCACGCATGAATAGTGGCATCGATAACAGCTATGATTTGCAGGAATATCTCAGCGAAGTAGTCGTCACTAATACATCCAGCTTAGTCGGACAAACCCTCCGCCAAAGTGAAATTCAACGCAAATTTGACCTAGACGTATTAGAGTTAGTTCGCAACAAAATTCACCTCCCCCAACCCGTAGCCGATAAAGTCTTAAAACCCGGAGATATTCTGATTATTCGTAGCACCCGTGAAGATTTACTCAAAATTAAAAACGAAAGAGGTTTAGATCTTTTACCTGATGTCAAATTTAGGGAACAATCCCTAGAAACAGTCCTGAGTTCTGGAGAAGAAAAAATCGCCGAAGTCTTGATTTTATCCAACTCCCGTCTAATTGGTACTACCCTCAAAGATTTACGCTTTAGACAGCGGTATAATGTCACCGTATTAGCCATACGTCGCGGTGCCGAATTAGTCCAAGGACGCTTAGGAAAAATCAAACTCAGATTTGGTGACTTATTATTAGTCCAAGGCCCAAAACAGAGTTTTATTGGTTTACAAACCACTAGGGAACTGTTAGTCTTAGAAGAGAGAGAGCTCGAAAACTTACGCACCGATAAAGCTGCGATCGCCATTGGCATTACTTTAGGCGTAATTGCACTAGCAGCCTTTAACATAGTTCCCATTTTAGTTAGTGCTTTAGCCGGAGTGATTTTGATGGTCGCCACTGGATGTCTAAAACCCGGTGAAATGTATGGTGCTGTTCGTTGGGATGTAATTTTTCTATTAGCCGGATTAATTCCCCTAGGAATTGCTATGGAAAATTCCGGCGCAACTGAATGGCTGGCTAATAATTTAGTGTCTGTCGGGGGTCATCTTTCCGGGTATTGGGTGTTAACATTTTTCTTTATCATCACAGTTTTATTAACAGAAATTCTCTCCAATAATGCCACCGTAGTACTCATGATTCCCATTGCTGTCCGAGTAGCTGAAACCCTGCAATTAAATCCCTATGCCTTTATGTTTGCAGTCACTCTCGCCGCTTCCTGTAGCTTTATGACCCCCATTGGCTACCAAACTAATACCATGGTTTATAGTCCCGGAGGTTATAAATTCTCCGACTTTACACGAGTTGGCTTTCTTCTCACCCTCTTAATGACCATTGCTGTTCCTTCATTGGTCATCCTATTTTACGGTCTTTACCCTAGCTGATAATCCCTCAAATTAGGAAACATCAAACCCAAAAATTTGGCAGATGAAAACCGCCCAGAATCACCCGATTTGAGCAGATTAAAATGGCTCATGGTAGGTCTAATCATCTGAATGGGATTCTTCCCCCAACTGTTCCAATTTAAATTCTAAGGCCGATAGTCTGACTTCTAATTGATCAAGTTTTTCCTGCTGAGGTGATATTCCCAGATAGGATCTCAAGGCATCAATGACCAGATCGGACTTGGATTGTCCAGTGATTTTTACCCGCGCCATGAGTGCTTCGTGTACCTCAGAAGGAATCCTGACACCTAGGAATGGATTGGGCATAGTTTCAATAAGATTACATTTTTGACAATGAATGCCAATAGTGTGTTAATGATATCAGTCTCTTGCTACACTGCCTCTCATTAACCCAACGGCGTGGTGTGGGACTTCTTTTGACATCGAGTTAAAAGAATCTTGGTCTTATATGTTAATTTCTTAACAGTAAAGCTAAGACCCCCATTCTTGTAAATGGTTTTTTGTAAAGTTTTTTTGCGTAACCCAAAGTTCTGTAAAGAACCTTAAAGATAAATTGATAACATTACGAAAATCTATGTTATCATCGGAAATCATCGGTTTCCAACCCCGTGCTTCCAGCACGGCTGTACCTTTGAGACAGAAATAGAGGTAGTTGTAGTGAGAAGCTATGTACCTGACTCAAAAGAACCAGATACGAGGACTTCAAGTGCAAGAGTTTAAGGCCTTGCGGGAACTCTGCCGACTGAGTAAAAATCTCTACAATGTAGGACTTGACACTCAATGGCAGTATTACTTCCAGGCTCGGAAACACCTTCCCTACGAGTCCAACTATCACTACTGTAAGGGAAACGAGAACTATAAACGCTTGAATACCGATATAGCCCAACAAACTCTTAAAGTAGTCGATCGCACTTTTCGGAGCTTCTACCGTTTGAGCCAGGCCCTCAAAGAGGGGACCTTTCCACAGAAAGTTAGACTCCCTGACTATCTGCCCAAAGACGGTTATTTTGTCCTGATTATGCCGAGGGTTCAAATCAAGGACGGAAAGTTTAGAGTTCCCGTGTCTCGCGACTTGGGCAACTTGCGGGGCGAAATTTGGATTCCTTTCCCGGAAAGAATCGCTCCCGATACTCTCCAGGAAGTTCGGATTCACCCTCGATATAATGCCCGTTTTTTTGAAGTCGAGTTTATTTACGAGGTGGAAGAAACTCCCGTTCCCACGGAACCCGATACGGCTCTAGCGATCGATATGGGACTGGACAATCTGGCTACTTGCGTCAATACCAACGGGGCATCCTTTATCGTGGATGGCAAAAAGAGGACGCCTCATTTTATGAGTTCCGTCGTCAACTAGGTTACAAGGCAGAACGTTATGGTTCAAAGTTGATTATTGCCGATAGATTTTATCCATCCAGTCAACTGTGTTCTAATTGCGGTTATCGTCAAAAAATGCCCCTAGTCCGTCGGACTTTTGAATGTCCAAACTGTGGCCTGAAGATTGATAGAGATTTGAACGCCAGTAGAAATTTAGAAAAATCGCCTGGTTCCGACGATTACACTTGTGGACGGGGTGCTGCCGACAGTCCCGGACGAAGCAAGAAATAAACATCAAGATCCGGCTATGTCCGGTTTTGTTTAAGTTTTATAGAGCAGTAAACATGACCATAAAAGCACGAGTTGACGAACGGCGCAATCCTGAAAAAATCCTCATTGCCGATGATGAATCTGCAATTCGACGTATTTTGACAACCCGTCTGTCAATGGTCGGTTACAGTGTTGTCGCAGCAGCAGATGGTTTACAAGCTATTGAAATGTTCGATCGCGAAAGTCCAGACCTGGTAGTTTTGGATGTGATGATGCCAAGGCTTAACGGTTATGGGGTTTGTCAAAAAATTCGAGCGATTTCTGATATCCCCATCATTATGTTAACCGCCTTGGGAGATGTCGCCGATCGCATCACTGGTTTAGAATTGGGGGCTGATGATTACTTAACTAAACCCTTTTCTCCCAAAGAATTGGAAGCCCGCATTCATGCTATCCTGCGTCGGTTCAAAGATAACGCATCTTCCCATGATCTAAGTCCTGAAGTTATCCAAGTTGACACCCTCCGCATTGACACCATTAAACGACGGGTTTACAAAGGCGATAAATTGTTGCCCCTAACATATATCGAGTTTAACTTGCTCGAACTGTTGTTTAAGCGATCGGGTGAGGCGGTTTCTCGTTCGGAAATTCTGCAACAATTGTGGGGTTACACCCCCCGCCGCATTGCTGATATGCGCGTTGTTGATGTTCATGTGGCTCGCCTACGAGCTAAAATTGAGACTGATCAGCGTAACCCGGAGTATATTCTCACGGTTCGCGGTATTGGCTACTCTTCCCAGCGACTCGCAGCAGTGGAAGAAGCAATTGGCGCATAATTAATATCAATCCCCGAAAAGAAAATCAATTTGAATCAAACTTAACAATAACCCATTCTGGCTATATCATAACCAGGGTGGGCTTTAATTTCGAGAAGTGATAAGATCGAATTAGGGTGAATTGGTGAGCTAAATGCTAAGGTGGTTTGTCTGTTTCCTGCTAACTATTGCTTTGATAGTAGTCATCAGCGATGCTGACCTTTCGAGTCAGCCCAATATCAGAGCTGATATAAAACCCGGACAATATATCAAAGTTGATCAGTTTGGCTATCGTCCCCAGGATCATAAAGTCGCTGTAATTACTACTCCCGAAGTGGGTTTTAATGCCCAGGAATCGTTCTCACCAGGAACTACCTACGAAGTTTGGGATGCTAATTCTCATCAACAAGTTTATGGGGGTCAAATTCAGCCTTGGTTGGATGGTAACATTCATTATCAATCAGGCGATCGCGCTTGGTGGTTTGACTTTTCCCCGGTCAATAAACCCGGCTCCTATTATATCATAGATTCCGAAAATCAACAACGTTCTTTTGAATTTGAGATTAGGGATGATGTCTATAAACAGGTTCTGATAACTGCTATGCGTACCTTTTTTTATCAGCGTAGTGGCTTTCCTAAACAACCCCCTTATGCTGACCCTAGATGGACTGATGGTGCGGCTTTTTTAGGACCCGGACAGGATACAGAAGCTCGCTATATTTATGACCCAGATAATCCGGCTTTAGCTCGCGATATGCGTGGCGGTTGGTTTGATGCGGGAGATACTAATAAATATGTAACTTTTGCGACTCCGGTAATTCATCAACTTTTGGATGCTTACTCCCACAATCGGGAGATTTGGACTGATGATTTTAACATTCCCGAATCGGGGAATAATCTCCCAGATATTATAGATGAAATTAAGTATGAAATTGATTGGTTAAAACGGATGCAGGATGATGATGGGGGAGTGTTTATTAAACTGGGTACGATTGATCATAATAATCCAGAGCTTCCTAGTCTTGATAAACGTCCCCGTTATTATGCTCCTAAATGTTCTTCTGCTAGTATCTCGACGGCGGGAATGTTCGCCCATACGGCGTTAGTTTTTCGGGAATTTCCGCCTCTGAAGGACTATGCAGAAGACCTGCAAAATAGAGCGATCGCTGCTTGGGACTGGTTTCAATCTAACCCAAAACGGACTGATTGTGATTCCCAGACGATTAAATCTGGGGATGCAGATAGAACCGAACGGGAACAAAAAGGGACAACTGTAACGGCGGCGGTTTATTTATTACAACTGACCGGAGACACCAAATATAATCAATATATAAGTGCCAATTTAACGGAAACTCAACCCTTTAAAGATGATACTTGGTCGAGGTATAACCCCCATGAAGGGGATGCCCTATTATTATACACTAAACTAGCCAATGGCGATAAAAATATCCAACAACAAATAAGCGATCGCTTTCGGGAAATGGTGCTAAGTAATAAGGCCTCCTACGGTAATTCTGACCTCGACCCCTACCGTGCTTATATGAGCGACCCTCAATATCATTGGGGTAGTAACCTAGTGGAATCCAACTATGGTAATACCAACTACGATGTCTTGTTGTATGAGGTAGACCCAGACCACGCGGACAGCTATAAAATCCGAGCCTTAGACCATCTCCATTATCTCCACGGTGTCAACCCATTAAGCATGGTTTATTTAAGCAATATGTATGAATACGGAGCGGAAAAATCCGCTAACAAAATGTATCATCAGTGGTTCGGCGGCGGCATTTATGATCATGCTTTAAACTCTCCCAGCGGTCCGGCTCCTGGCTATTTAGTAGGGGGACCAAATCAATATTATACTGGTTCATCTAAACCCCCTGTTGGTGAGCCTCCCATGAAGGCATATTTTGATGAAAATGACCCCCGCCAAAAAGCCTGGGAAATTACGGAACCTGCTATTTATTATCAAAGTGGCTATATCAAACTTTTGTCTAACTTTGTCAGTTCCCCTAGCCAGTAAATTCCCTCACGCCTAACCCCTCCCCATTGTTGGGAGAGGGGAGTTTAGATGTACATCAATGGGGAATGGCTATTTTAATGGAGAAAATGACGCATTCCGGTGATTACCATGACCAGACCTAATTCATTAGCGGCATTAATGGAATCTTGATCTCGCATACTGCCGCCGGGTTGAACAATAGCCTCAATACCAGCAGCAGCAGCGGTCCTTACTGAGTCATCAAAGGGGAAGAAACCATCACTAGCAAGGAATCCGCCCTTAGCATCTTCTCCGGCTAGTTCTAGGGCAATTTTAGCGGCTCCTACGCGATTCATTTGTCCGGCTCCCACCCCTAGAGTTGTGCGGTTTTTGGTGACAACGATCGCATTAGATTTAACGTGCTTGGCAATTTTCCAAGCAAACAATAACTCAGCCAATTGTGCCGAGGTAGGTTTCTTTTCGGTGACTAATTGCCAATGGTCAGGGATATCGATTTCATCATCACAGGTCTGCACCAAAAAACCCCCAGCAATTAGCTTAATAGTTTCCTTGGGACCAGAAACTAAATCGGGCAAAATCAACACCCGCAAATTAGCCTTTTTCCTGAGAATAGCCTCGGCTTCTGGTTCACAACCGGGGGCGACAATACACTCTAAAAAAGTTTTGGTCATGGCTGTAGCGGTCGCCGCATCAATGGGACGGTTGAGCGCAACAATACCCCCAAAAGCAGAAACGGAGTCCGCAGCAAAAGCCCGTTGATAAGCCTCCGATAAACTATTAGCGATCGCCGCCCCACAGGGGTTAGTATGTTTCAGAACAGCCGCCGCCGGTTCATCAGTAAACTCGCAAATAATCCGTCTAGCGGCTTCCAGGTCCACCAAGTTATTGTAACTGAGGGGTTTTCCCTGCAAAATTTTACCCGCCGACCAGCCATTAGGGACAGTTCCGGTTTGATACCAGGCGGCGGGTTGGTGGGGGTTCTCGCCGTAGCGGAGGGCTTGTATTTGGTTTCCGGCGACAGTGTAGGTGGTGGGGAGGGGATTAGTTTCGGTGGTGTTTTGATGTTCTAAATAATTAGCGATCGCCCGATCATAAGCCCCAGTATGACGGAAGGCTTGTAAAGCGCAGCCTTGACGAAATTCTAAACTCGGTTCGCCGCTGCTGTTTCGCATTTCTTGGAGATAGTCCCCATATTGGTTAGGGTGACAAAGGACGGTCAAATGGGCGAAATTTTTAGCAGAAGCCCGCAGTAAGGTTGGGCCACCGATATCAATTTGTTCGATCGCCTCTGGTAGGGTAACGTTTTCGGATGCAATAGTTTGTTCAAACGGGTACAGATTAACCACTACCAGGTCAATAGGGCGGATCTCATGCTGTTGTAATTGTTCCACGTCCTGGGGAATATCCCGACGCGCGAGGATACCGCCATGAATGCGAGGATGCAGGGTTTTGACTCGTCCCCCCAGAATTTCAGGAAATCCGGTATAGTCAGAAACCTTAGTCACAGGTAGTCCCGCCTCTTGGATAGCTTTAGCAGTTCCCCCACTACTAATCAGGTCAAAGCCAAATTCTTCCACAAGCGATCGGGCTAAGTCAATCAGTCCAGTTTTGTCAGATACACTTAATAGGGCTAAACGGGCCATTTTTCCAAGATTTACAAAGCAACTTCCCTATCTTAAAGTCAACAGACCATTCCAGTTCAAGAAACTATAGCCAATTGATTAGCCAATTATCGGCAATTTCTACAGAGTAACCACGAGATTAAATTAAGATTACACTAAGATCACATTAACTCATAGAATCGATGTCTTGAGGTTGGGGTGGGTTTTCGTATCCTGCATCTGGCGGTAAACTATCTCTATGAGTAGCTTCTACAGCAAGACGATCGCAAATTTCATTTTCGCGATCGCCTGCGTGACCCTTAACCCAGACAAACCGGACTTGATGTTCCTCGCACAAACCTAATAATTGCGCCCACAAATCGGGATTTTTCGCCCATTCCTTCTGATTACGTCGCCATCCATTCTTTTGCCAACGTTTAGCCCATCCCAGGGTCATAGCATCTACGAGATATTTAGAATCACTATAGAGGGTCACAGAACAGGGAAATTTGAGGGCTCGTAAGGCGGCGATCGCTGCCATCATTTCCATGCGGTTATTAGTAGTTAGTCGGAAGCCTCCCGATATTTCCTTCCGGTGACTACCACACATCAACACAGCCCCATATCCTCCCTTCCCAGGGTTCCCGCTACAGGCTCCGTCCGTATAAATTGTCACCTTAGTTATGCCCATATTCATAATAATTGATTATATAATTTATTCCATCATAAATCATATCATTGTCGGTTTGGTCAGTTCACAATTTATCTAAACCATATCTAAAATATGTATGATTAATCGCTCTGTATAATCTTCCCTGCCCTATTCCATATTTTATCAGTGTTAATCAATCAATACTCACGGGTAGAAATAAAAAAACAAGGGTACAAACAATGTTGCACCCTTGCCGATTAAGACGGTAGGGTGCGTCAGACCGCGAGAATGTTGATGATGAAATGCTGACAAACTCTTCTGACTGACGCACCTAGGTAATTAATTAACCAAGAAGTTCCTTAGCTTTCGCCACCACATTATCAACGGTGAAGCCAAATTTCTCCAATACCACACCGCCAGGAGCAGACGCGCCGAAGGTGTCAATACTGATAGTAGCACCTTCATCAGTCACATAGCGACACCAGCCAAAGCTAACACCGGCTTCCACCGCCAAACGCTTCTTAACAGAGGCAGGGAAAACGGACTCCTTGTAAGCAGCATCCTGCTTCTCAAACAGTTCCCAACTAGGCATAGAAACCACGCGGACTTTTTTACCCTCTTCCCGGAGTTTAACCGCCGCATCAACACAGAGGTAAGTTTCTCCACCAGTACCAATCAGAATAATATCAGGGGTACCATCACTGTTATCACTAAGGACATAAGCACCCTTAGCCACATTGTCGATGGAACTACCTTCCAGGTTAGGCAGATTTTGGCGAGAGAATGCCATCAAAGTGGGATAGTGACGGTTTTCGATCGCCACCTTATAGGCTCCAGAAGTCTCATTACCATCAGCGGGACGAATGACAGTCAAATCAGGAATCAACCGCAGAGAAGCGATATGTTCAACGGGTTGGTGAGTCGGACCATCTTCACCCAAAGCAATAGAATCATGAGTCATCACCCACAGCACGGGAGCTTCCGACAGAGCCGACAAACGGATAGAATTACGCATATAATCGGTAAACACCAGGAAGGTCGCGCCATAGGGAATCAGACCCGAACGGTGCAGAGCGATACCATTACAAATGGCTCCCATAGCGTGTTCACGCACCCCAAAGCGGAGGTTACGATTTTGGTATTGACCCTTTTGGAAATCTCCCAAACCTTTGAGTAAAGTCTTATTAGAGGGAGCCAAATCAGCAGAACCGCCAACCAATTCAGGAAGGACTCCAGCGATCGCATTTAGAGTCACACCGGACTGGTTACGGGTTGCATCAGCCTTAGTTTCCGGGGTATAGGTAGGCAGAGATTTTTCCCATCCTTCGGGAAGTTTCCCACTCAGCAAGCGTTCGAGAGTCGCCGCCTCTTCAGGATACTTAGATTTGTAGGTTTCCAAAGTGGCTTTCCACTCATCCTCATAATTCGCACCCCGCTCGACTGCTTTGCGGAAATGCTTAATTGCATCATCAGGAATCACAAATTCAGGATAACTCCAACCCAGATGATCGCGGGTAGCCTGTACTTCTGCTTTACCCAAAGCGGCACCATGAACGTCATGGCTGTTAGCTTTGTTGGGAGAACCAAAACCGATGGTGGTGGTAACTTTAATCAAGGAAGGCTTATCAGTGACGGCCTTAGCTTTTTCAATGGCAGTGGCGATCGCCTCCAAATCTGTATTACCATCAGCAACGTGCTGAACGTGCCAGCCATAGGCTTCAAAGCGCTTGGCTACATCTTCTGTGAAAGATATATCCGTAGAGCCATCAATGGAAATATGGTTATCATCATAGAAGGCGATCAGCTTACCGAGGCCCCAGTGTCCCGCCAAAGAACAAGCCTCTCCAGAAATACCCTCCATGTTGCAGCCATCGCCTAGGATGACATAGGTATAGTGGTCTACCACAGTACAATCAGGCTTGTTAAAACGCGCGGCTAGATGAGCCTCAGCCAAAGCCAGACCCACAGCGTTAGCAATACCTTGTCCTAGGGGTCCGGTAGTTACTTCCACCCCTTCGGTGACGTGGTTTTCTGGGTGTCCTGGAGTTTTCGACCCCCACTGACGAAATTGTTTAATATCATCGATGCCGACGCTATCATAGCCCGTCAGATGCAGAAGGGCATAATGTAGCATACAGCCATGACCGGCGGATAGGACAAAGCGATCGCGGTTAAACCATTTAGGGTTTTTGGGGTTATAACGCATAAAGCGATCCCAGAGTACAAAAGCCATCGGGGCCGCACCCATAGGAAGTCCGGGGTGGCCTGAGTTCGCTTTCTCTACTGCGTCAATAGCTAAAAAACGAATTGAGTTAATGCAGAGTTGTTCAAGTGATTGAGTTGCAACAGCCATAGTTGTATTTTTCTATATAATCGCTCTAAAGTGTGAGTGCCGGAGTAGAGAAACCAGATGATAATGGTTCTATTTTCAGAATGGCTCTGGAATCGCCCTCAGACTACATCTGAGATCATCTCATTTTGAGGGACTATCAGGCAAGGGACTTTCTAGTGAATTACCCGACGCTGAATCGAAGATTACAGCCCGGGCTTCCTACCCACCAAACCAGGAGATAGCAGTTTTTACTCTACTATTGGGTCTTACGGTTTGGCGATCGGCTTTCCCCCACGTCCCACAGGTCATCAACATGGAAGTACAAATGCTGGTGTTTGTGTTTAGCTTGGTTGTCGCTATTTACTGCCATGTCGGGTGCATCTATCATACCATCAAGGATGTATCTCATACCATCAACGATGTATCTATCAATTTTGGGGACATCGTAGCTGACCCTATCGGCGTGGCGGCGCGGCTTGTCGGGGGGGGGTGGTATTTACTCAGCCAAACGGCCAGCGGACCCTACCAGTCTACCCTGGACACATCCCGGAGCGATCGCCACTTGCCATTGTGGTAATTTCCATAGATATTGTCGGAGAGTCTCGGTCAAAACTGGTAATCGGTTAAATTATTAAACAGAAATCATGGCTTTATATCTCGATTCTGCTATTCTGTCGGAAGCTGAAGCAGCTAGTCAATGGGGGTGGGTGAAAGGAGTCACCACTAATCCCACTTTACTGGCTAAAAGTGACCTATCCCCAGAGGCAACTTTAAAAGGACTTAAACAACTGTTCCGGGGGGAGATTTACTATCAGTTAACTGCCTTAGATTTTGAGAATATGCTGGAGGAGGCTTGGGCAGCTTATAATATTTTGGGAGAACAAACAGTTTTAAAAGTTCCAGCCACTAGCTTAGGCTTTCAAGTAGTGGCTCATCTATCGCCTAAAATTGCCTGTTCTGTGACGGGGATTTATAGTGCATATCAAGCGGCTGTCGCCCAAGAAGCGGGGGCAAAATATGCGATCGCTTATGTCAACCGCGCCACCAGATTTTTAGGAGATGGAATCACCCTAGTTAAAGATATGGCTGAAATTCTCGCCGGAAGTGAAACCAAAATTCTCGCCGCCAGCATCAAGTCCCCAGAGGAAGCCGTCGCCACTCTCAAAGCTGGTGCTTATCACCTCACCCTACCCTTGGATATTCTGCAATCTTTAACCACCCATGAACTCTCCAATAAAACTGTACAAGAATTTCACCAAAATGGTCGTGGTTTACTCAGTTAATCGGCTAGGGTACAGCCCTCACCCAGAGGGCGTTACATTATCTTCGGTTAGCGTGAGATACTCCTACTGTACCGCAAAAATCATCGGCAGAAAATTGAGGATTATTAACCCCCAAACCCGATAAATCACTAGATATTAAAGCCGTGTCAACTGACTCGTTAGCCGACCATTTGGGAAAGTCACCTTTTTGATAGGTAGCAATTTGTTCTGGGGTGAGTAAATCCATAAAATCCGCCAATTCTCGATAGGTGATACATTTAACTTCTGGCTGACCACAAACGGCTTCAGCAAAGCGAAACATAGCATTCCAATAAGCGCCATTATTCCAGGCGGAAAAATGATGACCGATGTGAATAGGGGCGCGATTTCCTGTATAGTTAGCTTGAAAATAGTTTAGATAGGTTTGGAAAGTATCTTCTTCGTAGAATTGAGCATTAGCAGGGTTAGGCTTGGCTTGAGAATGAGCATAATAAAAATTATAGTCCATTGACAAGACATTTTTACGGGTTTTAGCGGTAGTTAAACTAGCGAGGGGGAAATTCCAGATGCCGTTTTGTTTTTGTGGCCAGTAGTTAGATTGAGCGACTTTACTGGTATCATAACGAAAACCTTTTTTTTGTAGGGTTTGATATAAACCAGGACCCTGACCCAATTCGGGGGCGCGAAATCCTTGAATGGCGGTTTTGTCAAAGGCGAGACTACCTTCTAGGTTATTAATTTGGTGGGATTGAAAAATAAACTTATCAAAATAGTTAAATTCTCGCGTCCAGTCCGCCTCAGTCCAGCGACTACCATTAAAATGACCTACTGCATGGGAGGCAATTTCATGACCTTCTTGATAGGCTAAATTTAGCTGTTCTAGGCGTTGTTTAACTTCTGGTGGGGTTCCTCCCCAACCGATCGCCGAATGACCGACCCGGTGACCGCCAGGTGGTTGATAAAGTTGGCGATCGCCAGTATTGACAAAATAGACAGCACTGATAAAATAAGTAAAGCGGAGGGGGATATTTTGAGCAGCCTTATCTTTAGCAAAGTGGCGAGATTTTTTCCATGCTTCCAGGGAACGGGAACCGTCAAAAGCCAGCAAGACAAATTGAGGAGGGCGACTAGGGAGATTAATCAAGCCTGCTTGACGAATTAAACTTAATAAAAAATGTGAATCCCAACGATTAGATAAGCAGGAATTACCGCCGCCTTCTTGTTGACAAGCAGTAATTAAATCTTGAGGAAACGGCCCCAATGAGTCATTGGCTTCCATACAATAACCAGTAATGGCGTTAAGATGAGAACCATAGGGACAGATATTATTTCCGTATGCTTGGCGAAATAATGTTTCTGACCATTGGTGATTAAAACAGGCGGAACCGCCGCCCCATTGGAGGCATTTATTAATCATGTTTTGGGTGATAGGTCCGGCAGCCATCTCACCATTAGAGCAGAAAAAGCCGCCCTGCTGATTAACGGTTTTTAGTTCCCATTTAACTGGGGTTTCTGGGTTGTTATGGGGTACAGTTGATGGGGATATAGGGGATAAATCAGATGATAAATTATTGACATTGTGGCAGGCAGTCAGGACAAATAAGAGGCTAAAACCGGATAAAGTTTTGGGAAACAGAGGGGTAAACATAACGCAATTGAATCTCACCTTCAAGAAAAAAACCGGATTTCCGATAGCCATGTATAAGAAACCCGGTTAAATTTGTTTCGACAAATTGTAGATTTTGACAACCCCATTAGGCTTCCAACTGGAGATATTCAGGGGTTTTCAAAGGACGGGTGTAGCAGTCATGTTGATAGTTAAGCATGAAACCATTAAGGGTATTGAGTAGGTCTTCGCGTCTGAGTAAGTGTTCAATGCGGTAGAGTGGTTCTCCTTGATTAAAGAGAATTAGGGTAGGTAGATTCTGAAGTCGATAGGTACTGGCCAGCTTTAAATTCTGGTCAGCATTAATACCAAATACCTGAACCTGACCTGTCCACTGTGTCTGGAACTGTTCCAATTGTGGGACAATAAGTTTGCACAGGCCGCACCAGGGAGCCCAGAAGTGAACGAGAATAGGTGTAGAAGCACTCAAGACCTCTTTGGAAAATTGCTGCTCACTGACCGATAAAAGCATGATGGCTCTAAATTTTATTAACGAACATTTTATATCTCTGGGATCATGCTACCAGCCTACGTTACCTGTGACACGAATTAATAGTGGATGAGCTTTCCAAAGTAGGATAATGAAAACCCCAACCCCCAGATAAGCGGGACGGAGGAATTCCTGTATAACGAGGGTTTGCCGTCCCTGGATAATTGCCAAAAAGGGAATTACGGAGGTTTGGGATTTGAGGGTTTCAAAGGATTCGCCAAAACGGGCTTGTAAACGCCGATCGCCGTGCCAGACTCCAAAAAGGTGATGTAAAACCAAACCAATGGAGGTGAGGAGGGTAAAGGTGGTACCAATCCAGAGAGTATGGGCAATACACCAGATCACCTGTCCGACCATTTGGGGATGTCGGGTAATACGGATAATGCCAGTTTGATGAAGATGGACTTCTGGTTTAGCGATCGCAGCAATTTCCAGTAGATTGAAAGTAGAGGGGTATAAAAACAGAAAGGAGATAGCCGAGAGGACCCAAACGATAGGTTTAACGGCGGGTACACCCTGAACTTGCCAGAGTTGTAGGCCATCATAGCGGTGATTAAAGAAATAGATAATCAAGACCACAGCCAGGGATAAACTGACGAGGGCGAAAAAAATGCGATACAACCGGGGACCGATGACCTGTTCGACAACAGGGCGGAGGGCGGCTAGACCACTATGGGCGATCGCAAAGCATAGAAGTAGCCCCACCATAACAAAATGGCTAAGACTGAGCCATTGATCAGACATTTTGACCTCTTCAACGGATAATAAAGTTAGCTCCAATACAGATCATCTCGCAGTATGCTCAAAGAAGACGATCCTCAGCTACCTAATTCTCGGATCTTTTGTCTGCCGATGAGGTTAACACCATGTCCGATCTTCCATTCACTTTAGATCAGTTACGCATTTTGCAAGCGATCGCTTCCGAGGGAAGTTTCAAGCGAGCCGCCGATCGCCTATATGTATCCCAACCTGCGGTCAGCTTGCAAGTGCAGAACCTGGAACGCCAATTAAATGTACCCTTATTTGATCGGGGAGGTCGTCGCGCCCAACTGACAGAAGCGGGTCATCTATTATTGAGTTATGGGGAAAAAGTGCTTTCCCTGTGTCAGGAAACCTGTCGTGCGCTAGAAGACTTACAAAACCTGCAAGGAGGAACCCTAATTGTCGGTGCTTCCCAAACTACGGGAACCTATTTGCTACCTCGGATGATTGGGATGTTTCGCTCCAAATATCCCGAAGTAGCGGTACAACTTCATGTTCACTCTACCCGTCGCACGGCTTGGAGTGTGGTGAATGGACAAATTGATTTAGCGATCGTCGGGGGGGAGATCTCCCCGGAATTGGCGCAGTCATTAGAGGTAATTCCTTTCGCAGAAGATGAACTAGCTCTAATTATGTCGGTTTCCCATCCCCTCGCCACACAGGAGATTATCGAACATGATGATTTATACGAGTTGAAGTTTATCAGCCTTGATGCTCAATCGACTATCCGCAAAGTGATTGACCAGGTATTGAGTCGGTCTGGGATTGATACCAGTCGCCTCAAAATCGAAATGGAACTAAGTTCTATTGAAGCGATCAAAAATGCGGTGCAGTCTGGTTTGGGGGTGGCCTTTGTTTCCACATCCGCCATTGAGAAAGAGTTACAAATGGGAGTATTGCAAATTCCTAAAATTGATCGAGTCACCATCACACGGATGTTATCAGTGATTTATAACCCCTTACGCTATAGATCCAAAGCAGCATCTGCATTCATGCAGGAGATTTTACCCAATTTCTCTAGTACACAACTCCCACCGGAAAACTTAGAGATTTCTGTTGTGGAGGTTAACGAACCTACCTCAGAACAGATGCCCTTGTAAACTGTAGTGGGGGGTTCGACTTCCAACACACTAGCACATCGAATAGCACTTTTATTTACTGATGTCAGACGTTCCGTTTACCCTGGATCAATTACGAATTCTCAAGGCGATCGCCTCTGAAGGGAGTTTTAAAAGAGCCGCCGATAGTCTCTATGTCTCCCAACCTGCGATCAGCCTACAAGTACAGAATTTAGAGCGACAATTAAATGTTCCCCTGTTCGATCGCGCTGGTCGTCGCGCTAAACTTACCGAAGCCGGACATTTACTGATTAGTTATGGGGAAAAGATACTTTCCCTATGTCAAGAAACCTGTCGTGCGATCGAAGACTTACAAAACCTACAAGGGGGAACCCTAATTGTCGGTGCTTCCCAGACTACCGGAACCTATCTCCTACCGGGGATGATTGGGATGTTTCGGCAAAAATACCCAGATGTGGCCGTGCAACTTCATGTCCACTCTACCCGTCGCACCGCTTGGAGTGTTGCTAACGGACAAATTGACTTAGCCATCATTGGGGGAAAGATCCCGCCGGAATTGCAGGACTGTCTCAAGGTTCAGCCTTATATTGAGGATGAACTAGCCCTGGTTTTACCTGTATTTCACCCCTTGGCTGAAAAAGACTTTATTCAAAAGGAAGACCTGTATAACCTAAAGTTTATCGCCCTAGATGCTCAATCGACTATTCGCAAGGTGATTGATCAAGTCCTCAGTCGCTATGATATTGATCCGCGTCGCTTACGGATAGAAATGGAACTTAACTCCATTGAGGCTATTAAAAATACTGTACAAGCCGGACTGGGAGCCGCTTTTGTTTCTACCTCGGCTATTGAAAAAGAGATCCAAATGGGGATGCTGCATCGGGCTACCATTGATTCAGTAACGGTTAAACGGATGTTATCAGTAATTGTTAATCCTAATCGCTATCAATCCAAAGCCGCCGAAGCCTTCAGCCGTGAGATCTTACCCCTATTTTCTCATTCTGATCCGCAGATTAATTGACCATCAGGTGCATTTTTGCCAAAATCCTAGGGTAGCCGCACTTTTTTAGTGAAAATAAACTCAGGCGATAAGCCCAACCTAACTTCCGATGAAAATCTACTGTACTCGCCCCGGTTGTCCCAAGCCAGAAAACTTATATCCTGACCTTGATGATCATGCCAACCTCAAAACAGTACAACAGAAGTATTGTATCACCTGCGGTATGCCCCTGATTTTAGATGGGCGCTACCTCACGGAACGTCTATTGGGTCAGGGGGGGTTTGGGGCGGCGTTTTTGGCGCGCGATCGCCGATCGCCAAGTTTACGCACCTGTGTTGTTAAGCAGTTTCTCCCCGCCCGAGACTTGGGCCCCCAACAATTAGCGATCGCCCAAGAATTATTTGAACGGGAAGCCCAGGTTCTCGATCGCCTCGGACACCAACATCCTCAAATCCCCAATTTGTTAGCCTATTTTCCCCTGGAAGCAACAGGTTGGCAAACTCGCACCCCTCAGCAATTTTTCTATCTAGTTCAAGAATATATCGACGGTCAGAACCTGGAACAGGAACTATCAAGCCGGGGTCTGTTTTCCGAAACGGAAGTGCTGGAAGTAATGCGGGAAATTCTGAATATCCTGGAATTTGTCCACGGGGAAGATGTCGTCCACCGCGATATTAAGCCCTCTAATATTATGCGCGATCGCTCTGGCACTCTCCATTTGCTCGATTTTGGCGCGGTTAAGGAAGTCACCCAAGCACCAGGAAATAAATCCACCAGAATCTATTCTGCCGGATTTGCTCCCCCAGAACAAATGCGAGGTCGCAGTGTATATCCATCTACCGATTTATATGCTTTGGCGGTCACAGCAATTATGTTATTAACAGCCAAAGACCCTAAAGATTTGTTTGATAACTACAGCAATGCTTGGATTTGGAAAGATCAGGTGACAATTTCTGATTCCCTGGCTAATATTCTTGACCGGATGTTACAACCTACCCCTAGCGATCGCTTTGGAGCCGCTACCGAGGTATTAACAGCCCTCAATGCCATGATATCGCGGCCACCGCCACCGCCACCTCCTCCCGTAGTTCCTGCGCCTTCTGTAACTCCTCAAAGCGCCCCAGTGTCCGCACCAGTAGCTACTCAAATTCAACCGCCAACCCCCACCCTCAGGCGGCCTTTTTCCATCCTGGAAATTCTAGCCTCAGCAGCATTTACCGGCTTTGAGGGGGGATTACTGGTGATGGTGTTGTCGTCGTTGTTAGATACAATACCTTTGATTTTGGGGATTGCTGGCTTCCTGTTAGCGGGGTTACTATTAGCTCAAGTGCGCCGTTGGGTAGAAAAATGGGATCTGCTGATTATTGCTGGGATATCTTTTGCGATCATTTTTTGGGTTGGCACTGGACCCGGTAATCTTGAAGTTACCCAGGTCATCATTTTACCAATATTGACAGCACTATCAGCCGTCGCCGTAACTGCCCTATTTCGTCTAATTTACGGGATTCTCAAACGGCTCATTTCTTGAGTTGAACTACAACAAAAACGGGATTGGAGCCAGAATTTAATCCAAGATTTGCTTGACATCTTATGACAATAAGGTACAATACCCCCAAAGATTCGCAACTCAATAATGAGTATACGGTCAAACCCCAGACCATGCCAAATTTCCCTGACGACATACTCATCAAGTCGGATTCTTCATGGTAAAATCCAATCATGCCTTACAAAGCTTTCCGGACAAAACTAAAACTCAATGACCGTCAAGCCACCTTGATGGCCAAACACGCGGGTTATGCTCGGTTCGTGTTTAATTGGGGATTACACTTATGGAGGTCAGCTTATGAAGAGGGACTCAAGCCTAATATCAACTCCATTAAAAAGGTTTTTACTCATTATGTGAAACCTCAATATCCTTGGATGTCCGAATTGTCTTCTAAAGTTGATCAATATGCCTTCATTAATCTAGGGGATGCCTTTAAGCGCTTCTTCAAGGGAATAAGCAGTTATCCTAAATTTAAGAAGAAAGGCCACCATGATAGCTTTACCCTTGACAATTCCGGAAAGCCATTCAAGTTGTCAGGAACTCGCCATAAGCTGCCTTTTGTGGGCTGGGTTTCTACATTTGAGGCTCTACCCGAAAGTTGGGTTAAGAAAGTCACTATAACGCGCCAAGCAGGTGACTGGTATATGAGCTTTTTCGTAGAAATCACACCAGAAATCACACCGAAATTCCGAGAGAGAATCGGGGTAGACCTAGGAATTAACAATTTGGCGACTTGCTCCGATGGGACCCAATTCTCTAATCCCAAGGCTTATAAAGCAACGACCAAAAAACTAGCTCAATTACAACGTCATTTAAGTCGCAAAGTCAAAGGCTCGAAAAATTGGGCCAAATGTCTCTTAAAAGTTCAAAAGCTACATCAAAGAGTAGCAAACATTCGGCGGGACACCATTCATAAAATAACTACTTTCTTGGCTAAGAACCACAGCCAAGTCGTCATTGAAGATTTGAATGTGTCAGGTATGCTGAAAAATCATGGTTTGGCGGGTTCTATCGCTGATGCTTCATTTTATGAGTTCCGTCGTCAACTAGGTTACAAGGCAGAACGTTATGGTTCAAAGTTGATTATTGCCGATAGATTTTATCCATCCAGTCAACTGTGTTCTAATTGCGGTTATCGTCAAAAAATGCCCCTAGTCCGTCGGACTTTTGAATGTCCAAACTGTGGCCTGAAGATTGATAGAGATTTGAACGCCAGTAGAAATTTAGAAAAATCGCCTGGTTCAGACGATTACACTTGTGGACGGGGTGCTGCCGACAGTCCCGGACGAAGCCAGAAATAAACATCAAGATCCGGCTATGTCCGGTTTTGTTTAAGTTTTATAGAGCAGATTTGATCATGTCTCAAAAGAACGAAACAGCCATTCTGATTGTAGCCTTGCTGCTTACCGGAGGATTATTAGCCGTGGGGTATTTTGCCTTTACCCAGTGGCAATCACAAACAGAGGCAGGTATGACAACATCTCCCACTTCCCCAACAGCTAGGAATGACTCCCGACCTAGGGCGATTAGTGGTGGGCAACAGTTATTGGTTGCCAGCACAACTTCCCCCGCTAAACAAGAGGGAATTGAGGCGATCGCTGCCGGAGATTATTCTAGGGCTGTTTCCCAGTTGGAAGCCTCCCTACAGCAAAATCGCAATGATCCAGAAGCCCTAATTTATCTCAATAATGCCCGCATTGGTGCTGGACAGTCCCATACAATAGCCGTTTCTGTTCCTATCACTACCGCAGAAAATGCAGCCCAGGAAATCCTGCGGGGAGTAGCCCAGGCTCAAAATGAAGTTAACCAAGCCGGGGGTATTAACGGCGTTCCCCTGCGGGTGCTGATTGCTGATGATGCTAATAACCCTAGTGTCGCTGAACAAGTGGCTCAGTCTCTAGTCGCAGATGACCAGGTTTTGGGAGTCGTGGGGCATTTTGCTAGTGATGTGACTTTGGCTGCATCCCCCATTTATGAAAGGGGTCAATTGGTGGCGATTTCTCCCACCAGTACCTCGATGCAGTTATCTAGGGCGGGGAATTTCATTTTTCGGACTGTTCCCAGCGATCGCTTTACCGCTAATACCCTGACTAAATATATGGTAGATACCCTGAATCTGAACCAGGCGGCTATTTTTTATAACCAGGATAGTAGTTATAGTCGTTCCCTCAAAGATGAGTTTACTACCGCTTTATATGGAGATGGCGGCGCAGTCGTCGCAGAGATTAATCTGGCTGAGGGGAATTTTAATAGCTTTGATGCCGTAGAATCAGCTACGCGACAGGGTGCAGAGGCGATCGTATTATTGGCTAATACCGAAACTGTTAGTCAGGCTTTACAGGTGGTGCGTGTTAATGCTAGAAACTTACCTGTGTTGGGGGGAGATAGTCTCTACAGACCTGAAGTTTTACAGGTCGGAGGCGATAGTGAAGGCATGGTGGTCGCTATTCCCTGGCATATTCTTAGCCACACTAATTCCGCGTTTCCAGACGCGGCGACTCAGTTATGGGGTGGTGATATTAACTGGCGGACTACTATGGCTTATGATGCCACTAAAGCCTTGATTGCTGGTATTTCTGGAGATTCTAGCCGCCAGGGAGTCCAAAGGACACTATCAGAACCCGGTTTTTCCCCTAAGGGGGGTGGCGGAAATATCCGTTTTTTACCTTCTGGCGATCGCAACCAAGCCGCAGAATTGGTTAAGGTTGAACCCGGAAGGCGATCGGGATTGGGTTATGATTTTGTGCCACTTCCTTGATGTTAACCCCGTGCGTTTTTCGGTATAATTTACTGATAGCATAGTTTGGGCATAGTCATCAATAACAAACAAGGAGATGGGGGTTGTTTGGTCGCCAACTGATTTCTTTTCTATCATTATCTGGGTTCCGACCAAAATCTGATCTCGACAGAAAGGTTTGGCGATCGCATTTTCGGCTATTCATTGATAGGGCGATCGCTATCTTAATTCTCGCCAACCTCAGCTTAGTAGTTTTTGACTTTATCTACCTCAAAAACCGCCATTTATATATACGCATCGATGATTATCGCCAACAAATATCTAACACTCCCCAAAGGCAATATTTACAACTCGTAGATAATCTCCAGATCATCCTAGAACAGGAAGGCTTAAACTCTCCCCAAGTTGACCCTATCTTATCCGAAATTAGACAATCTAGCATCGAAATTCTCATAAAACAACCACCATTTCGGGTTCAAGACTCCCACGGAACTTTAGCAGTTATTAATAACCGACTCCGGGAACATCTCAACACCGATGACCTAGAAACAGCCATCAATACCTTTTGGAGTCGAGCATATTTCACTGATAATGGTTGGGAAAATTCCCTGAGATTTTTTAATATCAATTTACGACATCTATTTACACTATATGAACCCCAATTAAGCTATGATATAATTAAGGGAGTCGAAGCCTATCGACCCTCCCAAAGCTATCTGATGATTGTAGCAGACCTGAAAGCCATCTTAGAATATGAGGGTTTAGAATCCCCTCAAGTTGAACCCTTATTACAGCAGCTTCAGCAACTCAGCACTGAGATGATAGACCGCAGTTATATCCCCCAAATTGACAACACTTTAGGGTTAATCACTCATATCAAATATAGGATGGTCGAACATATCCACAGTGGCGATCCATCCACGACTAATCACTTAACACCCACCTTAAAATTTTTGTATTCAATGAGGGTATTAAGTATCCTCGCACCCGAAGTTATTTGGGTAGATCAGTCCTCAAGAGAAGCCTTGAGAACCTTCTGGAGTCTTGATAACTTCAGCCAAAAAGGATGGGAAACAGAACTAGATTTTTTTGACAGTCAAATAGCTAGTTTAATGCGTCAGATGTATTTCCGCCACCTGGGAATAAATGGCGAATTTATCGACCGTTTTTGGCTAGTTGATTTCCCTTGGGTAATCGTTTTTTGGCTGATTTTTCTCGTGGAACTCTCCTTTATTCGTCGTCGCCATCCCCAACTAGGGTTATGGCCATGTATTAGGATGATCTGGTATGACCTATTTTTACTGATTGGGGTTATTCGCCTAATTCGGATAATTCCAGTTATCATTCACTTAGAAAGAGCCAAATTACCTAATATGGCTACACTGAGGGCTCAAATTAAACTCAAAGTTATTGCTAGTTTTGGGAATGAATTAATCCAGGTAGTAGTTAACCAAAGCATTAGCCAACTCAAAGCAACTGTCAGCAGCGGAAAACTGCGAAAAATGATTTTTAAATCTCAACAAAAATCGATGAGTATCACCAAGCCAGAGAGTCCGAGTCAAGTCAAAGTAATTAGCCAACAATTATTAAAAGTTACTGCTTGTCATGTTTTACCAGAAATTCAACAGGACTTAGAAGCCTATCTTCATTATCAGGTCAGTCAGTCTGTTAAACAATCAGGAATTTATCGCCGTTTACAGAAAATTCCGGTGATTCGGAAACTTCCTGAACAGGTGAGTGATAATCTGGTCAAACGCATCGCCGCCATTATCTCCCAGCAGCCACTAAAATCCTATTATGCCTCACAAAATAAACAACCAGATCCCATCGCGCAAGAATTGCAACAGCGATTAGTTAACCGTTTTTTAGATGTGTTACGTTCCGAACTCAAAAATAATGAGACTATCCAAGAAGTAGAATATATTTTAATTGACTTTTTAGACCAAGCCAAAATCAATAACGTTGAATCCGCACCACCGGACCCCGACACTCCGGCGCTAAAACCGGCGAACTTCCCAGATGAATTTGACTAAAATCAGATGTTTGCAATATTACCTAAGATTCCCACAAACGTCGCCCTTTAGATCCTCCCAGTCGTTGGTGAGTGTCTCGCAACAGACGGGGAATATCTAAATTTTCAGGACAGCGGGGTAAACAGTCGCCGCAGTCGGTACATCGATCGCCTCTACGTCCAGGAAACCAATGTCCGGCATTCTCAAACATACCATAGCGATACTTACCAAATTCCGTCATATTGTAGGCGATCGCCAAATTTCGCAATCTCAGGACTTCCGGGATATTAATCAGTTCAGGACATGGTAAACATTCATAACACTGTTTACAGGTATCGGTTGCTAATGTTTCCTCTAAGGCGGTTTCCAGAGCCATGAGGGCGCTTTGTTCCGACTCCGTGAGGGATTCTACAGAATCCGCTACTTGCAGCGGTAAATCCAATTCTTGCGGGTTAGCGGCTCCTAAACTGAGGGTAGTAATGCGGCGATCGCTCAATAGGAATCGATAATTCAAGTGCAGGGGTGAAAATGGATCGCATAGCTGAGTTAACTTAGCTGGGGGGGTGTAGAGTCTTCCCCCTTTATCGGCTGGGGAAATAATGAAAATCCCCATATCCTTTTGAGATGCTAGGGTGATGGCGGGAGCATGGCGCTGGAAAAAATAGTAATAATGGAGATTGACAAACTCAAAGCGATCGCTATTAATGGCTTCCAGAATCACCTCAACCGGAGCATGGGTCGAGAACCCCAGATGTCTGACCCGTCCATCTGCAATGGCTCTGTCAATACCCACAATACCAGCGATCGCCTCCGTGAGATGTTCGGGGGTATTAATACCATGAATCGCCAAACCATCGAGATAGTCAAGATTCAGCCTAGTTAGGGAATCATCGATCGCCTTTTCTAAAGCATCAGGATCAGACATGGGTGGGATCTTGGTAGTAATATAAAGCTGCGATCGCTCCACAGGTAGACCACCCAGCCAACTCGCTCCCAGATACTCCTCACTTTTGCCATAACCTTTGGCAGTCTCTATATGGTTAATTCCCATAGAAACTGCCCTTTCTATGGTTTGGTGGGCATTTTCCGGGGATGCTAAATAGCGCATCGTCCCCAGGGAAAATACTGATAGGGATAAATTGGTTTTACCAAAGCGTCGATAACGCATGATTTTAGTTATTGAGCTTCGTCTTTGCGAAAATCGGCTCGTCTAATCAACTCTTCTGGACTCAGGTTAGCGACAAAATCGCGAAAGGCGCGTCTTTCGGCTTCGTCAGCATCACGATCAACAGGGATAGAAGCATCAGCGATGACTTCTTCCATGACCCAGATGGGGCTATCGGTACGCAGTGCAATGGAAATAGCATCAGAAGGACGCGCATCAATTTCTTTACGATTCTCCCCTTGACGTACAATCAAGACAGCATAAAATGTATTGTCTTGGAGGGAGTGAATCACAATCCGCTCTAAAACCATATCCCAGGTTTCCATGAGATTGACAAATAAATCATGGGTTAGGGGTCGGGGGGGTTGATGGTTTTCCAAAGCGCCGATTATCGATTTAGCCTGATCCTGACCGATAAAAATAGGTAAGGCTCGTCGCTCAGACGCATCTCTGAGTAAAACAATAGGGCTGCGTGTGGTAGCGTCTAGTGCAATTCCGGCGACTTTCATTTCAATCATCGGTTCAGCCTCGATAAAATACGATAGACAAACAACAAGTGGTTAGACCCGCCAGTAAGAATCCAGCAATTCCAGTATGCCTTGATTTTTACCCGAATTGACGACAATTGCTCCGAAATTGTGGACAGCCCGGATGTGAATATGGTCAAACAATGCCGCATAATTAACTGGTGTTAGCCTAAAAATCTAGGTGTAATGGGGATTCTAGCTTACCGGGAAGGTAATCGCTAGGGGTTTTGGTGGTCATGGGAATTACCACCTCGGTGATTGGTTTTGTTTGTTTAACGTTCACTTGATACGGGAAAAAAGTTATGTTTACCGGATTAATTCAGGCCTTGGGGACGATTGAGAGTTTGGGGCGATCGCGTTTTCAGATCGATTGTCAGGTGGGTGCAATTGATCTGATTTTGGGGGATTTGGCGATCGGTGATAGTGTCGCGGTTAATGGGGTTTGTCTAACAGTGGTGGAAATTATGCCCCGTGGCTTGGTGGCGGAGGCTTCCCCGGAAACTTTGGGTCGGACTACTTTGGGTAGTAATTTAAATGGTTATGTGAATTTGGAGGCTTCCCTGCGTGCGGGAAGTAAGTTGGGAGGACATTTTGTTACGGGTCATGTTGATGCGATCGCCACTCTCGAGGCAGGCGGTGTCTGTGGGGAATTCCTGGGAAATGCGTTTTGTTCCCCCCAGTGATGCTGGTCTGTGGAATCAACAGATTGCTCCCTATTTGGTTGCTAAGGGTAGTATTGCTGTTAATGGGGTGAGTCTGACTATTTCCGAATGCGATCGTCATAGTCGTTGGTTTGCAGTCGCTGTTATCCCTCACACCTACCAAAATACTAATCTTTGCACCTTGGAAACTGGTAGTTTAGTCAACTTGGAAGCCGATATTTTGGGTAAATATGTCGCCAAACTTCTCAGTATAAATTCCACCGATTCCCTGAATATTTATCATCAGCAATCTCTCACAGCCACCCCAGAAATTACCCCAGAATTTCTCAGCGAACATGGTTTTAATTAGTCCATCAATTAATTATTAGTCAAAAAAAAGCCCCCCACCAATGGTGGAGGACTTGCAACTAATTACCTAACATTAGGGTTCAGTTTAACCGAACTTACCAGCAGTTGAGGCAATTAGGAAGGCTGCATAGGTGAGGATATAGCCAACCGTGAAGTGAGCTAAACCAACAACGCGAGCTTGAATGATGGACAGAGCCACTGGCTTATCTTTCCAGCGAACCAGGTTCGCCAAAGGAGTGCGCTCATGAGCCCAAACAATGGTCTCGATGAGTTCTTGCCAGTAACCACGCCAGGAAATCAGGAACATGAAACCAGTTGCCCAAACCAAGTGTCCGAACAGGAACATCCAGGCCCAAACAGAGAGGTTGTTAGTTCCGAAGGGGTTGTAACCATTGATTAACTGGGAAGAGTTCAACCACAGATAATCGCGGAACCATCCCATCAAGTAGGTAGAAGATTCGTTGAACTGAGCAACGTTACCTTGCCAGATACCCAGGTGCTTCCAGTGCCAGTAGAAGGTTAACCAGCCCAGGGTGTTGAGCATCCAGAACATAGCTAGGTAGAAGGAATCCCAAGCGGAGATGTCGCAAGTACCGCCACGGCCGGGGCCATCACAAGGGAAGGCATAGCCGAAGTCTTTTTTGTCGGGCATCAGCTTGGAACCACGAGCATCCAACGCACCTTTGACCAGAATCAGGGTGGTGGTGTGCAGACCGAGAGCGATCGCATGGTGAACCAAGAAATCGCCAGGGCCGATGGTTAGGAACAGAGAGTTAGTGCCGGAGTTGATGGCATCCAGCCAGCCAGGCAACCAAACGTTACCGTAGTTAGGCCAAGCAGTGGTGGCAATGCTTTCAGGATTGGAAAGCAGCACATCCATTGCATAAACCGCTTTACCATGAGCAGCCTGAATGAACTGAGCGAACACAGGCTCAATCAGGATTTGCTTTTCAGGAGTACCGAAGGCGACCACAACATCGTTATGGACATAAATGCCTAAGGTGTGGAATCCGAGGAACAGAGACACCCAGCTCAGGTGAGAGATGATTGCCTCTTTGTGATCCAAAACGCGAGCTAAAACGTTACCTTTGTTTTGCTCAGGATCATAGTCACGAACCAGGAAGATAGCGCCGTGAGCAAAAGCACCGACCATTAAGAAGCCAGCAATGTACTGATGGTGCGTGTAAAGAGCAGCCATCGTGGTGTAGTCCTTAGCAATGAAAGCATAAGGAGGAATGGAGTACATATGCTGGGCAACCAGGGAGGTGATTACACCCAGACAAGCCAAGTGCCATCCTAACTGGAAGTGGAGAGAGTTGTTATAGGTCTCATAAATGCCTTGGTGAGGCATATTAAAAGGACCTTCGAGACGACGACCAAAGAAGTCTTTGGCATCGCACATTTCTTTGATGCTGTGACCGATTCCGAAGTTAGTCCGGTACATATGACCCGCAATGATGAAAATCACTGCGATCGCCAGATGGTGGTGAGCCATATCGGTCAGCCACAGGGACTCGGTTTGGGGATGAAATCCACCTAAGAAAGTCAGAATTGCAGTCCCTGCACCTTCAGAAGTACCGAACACATGACGAACGGTGTCAGGATTCTGAGCGTAAACTCCCCAGTTACCAGTAAAGAAGGGAGCCAAACCCGCCGGGTGAGGCAGAGTGCTCAAGAAGTTATCCCAACCCACGTGCTGTCCGCGAGATTCGGGGATAGCGACGTGAACCAAGTGACCAGTCCAAGCCAAGGAACTAACACCGAACAGACCTGCCAAGTGGTGGTTCAAACGAGATTCAGCGTTTTTGAACCAGGACAGACTGGGGCGGTACTTGGGTTGCAGGTGCAACCAACCAGCAAACAGGAACACTGCAGCCAGTAAAAGCAGGAAGATAGAACCTTGGTAGAGGTCTCCATTGGTCCGCATCCCGATGGTGTACCACCAGTGGTAAACACCAGAGTATGCGATATCAACCGGGTTAGAAGCGCCAGCTTGGGTAAATGCGTCAACAGCGGGTTGCCCAAATTGGGGGTCCCAAATGGCGTGAGCGATGGGACGTACATTTAAGGGATCTTTGATCCACTGTTCAAAATTGCCTTGCCAAGCGACGTGGAACAGGCTGCCAGAAGTCCAGAGAAAAATGATGGCGATGTGTCCAAAGTGAGAGGCAAAAATCTTTTGGTAAAGATTCTCCTCGGTCATTCCATCATGAGTCTCAAAATCATGGGCTGTGGCAATCCCGTACCAAATCCGACGAGTGGTCGGATCTTGAGCCAAATCCTGGCTAAATTTTGGGAATTTCGTTGCCATAAGTCCTAACTAAATGGTGTTCTCATTAAGTCCGCCCTGGGAAATCGAGGTAGTTACCCCGATTCCCGAGCGAAGAACCCTCATCCTACGGAGATGATGCGGGCGAGGAAGAATGCCCAGGTGGTGACAATTCCCCCCAGAAGGTAGTGAGCTACTCCCACCGCACGACCCTGAATGATGCTCAGAGCGCGAGGTTGGATGGCTGGAGCCACTTTGAGCTTGTTGTGTGCCCAAACAATAGACTCGATTAGTTCTTGCCAGTAGCCACGGCCACTGAACAGGAACATCAGGCTGAAAGCCCAGACAAAGTGAGCCGCCAAGAACATCAAGCCGTAGGCTGAAAGGGCTGACCCATAGGAGTTGATTACCTGAGAGGCTTGCGCCCACAAGAAATCACGCAACCATCCATTAATGGTAATAGCACTTTGGGCAAAATTGCCATTGGTAATGTGACTAATCGTGCCGTCAGAGGCGACGGTTCCCCAAACGTCAGACTGCATCTTCCAACTGAAGTGGAAAATCACAATTGACAGGGAGTTATACATCCAGAACAAGCCAAGGAATACATGGTCCCAACCAGATACTTGGCAGGTGCCGCCACGACCAGGGCCGTCGCAGGGGAAGCGGAATCCCAACTCGCTTTTATCGGGAATTAGGCGAGAACTGCGGGAGTACAGAACACCTTTGAGCAGAATTAAAACGGTCACGTGAATGGTGAACGCATGGATGTGGTGAACCATGAAGTCCGCCGTACCCAATGCGATCGGCATCATTGCGACCTTGCCACCCACAGCAATTACATCACCGCCAAAGGCAGGACTAACGCTGGCGAGTGCATTGGGGGCTGTATTGCCCGGTGCTAGGGTGTGCAGGTTTTGCACCCACTGAGCAAAGATAGGTTGCAGTTGAATTCCTGTGTCAGAGAACATATCTTGGGGACGACCAAAGGCACGCATGGTGTCGTTATGGACGTACAGCCCAAAGCTATGGAAGCCCAGGAAGATACAAACCCAGTTTAGATGAGAGATGATGGCATCCCGATGACGGATTACCCGGTCTAGCAAGTTGTTAACATTCTTAGCCGGATCGTAATCCCGCACCATAAAGATGGCAGCGTGAGCACCAGCACCCACAATACAGAATGCTCCAATCCACATATGGTGAGTGAACAGAGACAGTTGAGTGGGGTAGTCTGTTGCGATATAGGGATAGGGAGGCATGGCATACATGTGGTGAGCCACAATGATGCTCAAGGAACCCAACATCGCTAAGTTAATAGCTAGTTGAGCGTGCCAAGAAGTTGTCAGAATTTCATAGAGCCCTTTGTGACCTTCTCCAGTGAAGGGGCCTTTGTGAGCTTCTAATAATTCCTTCATGCTATGGCCAATACCCCAGTTCGTCCGGTACATATGACCGGCAATGATGAATAGAACTGCTAGAGCTAGGTGGTGGTGAGCTGTATCGGACAGCCACAAACCGCCAGTCTGAGGATTTAAACCACCCTTAAAGGTTAGGAAGTCTGCGTAAACTCCCCAATTTAAAGTGAAGAATGGGGTTAGTCCTTGCTTAAAGCTGGGATACAGTTCCGCCATCAAGCTGGAGTTCAGAATGAACTCATGGGGCAAGGGGATGTCTTTAGGAGCCACCCCGGCATCTAGCAGCTTGTTAATTGGCAAAGACACATGAATTTGGTGTCCAGCCCAACCCAAGCAGCCTAAGCCCAATAGTCCAGCTAGGTGATGGTTCATCATCGACTCCACATTCTGGAACCATTCCAGTTTGGGAGCACGTTTATGGTAGTGGAACCAACCAGCGAACAGCATTAGACCCGCCATCACCAATGCACCGATCGCTGTGCAGTAGAGTTGGAACTCGTTGGTGATACCGGAAGCTCGCCATAATTGGAACAATCCAGAAGTGATCTGGATGCCCTGGAAGCCACCACCTACATCGGCATTCAAAATTTCTTGGCCAAAGATGGGCCATACAACTTGTGCGCTCGGTTTAATCCCTGTTGGGTTTGTTAACCAAGCCTCGTAGTTGGAAAACTTCGCGCCGTGGAAATATGCACCACTCAGCCAAATGAAGATTACTGCCAGATGGCCGAAGTGAGCGCTAAAGATTTTGCGCGAAATATCTTCTAAATCGCTGGTATGACTATCGAAGTCGTGAGCGTCGGCGTGCAGGTTCCAAATCCAGGTTGTCGTACTTGGACCTTTGGCAAGATCGCGGCGAAAATGACCGGGTTTTCCCCACCTTTCAAAAGAGGTAGGAGTTGGGTCTTTGTCTACCGTGACCTTGGCTTTTACCTCCCGCTCTGGAGGACTGATGGTCATTTAGACTCTCCTCTCCGTATCACAAATAACAAAATATTGTTGCAGATTCTGAAACGGGATTTTTAAGCCCCTTCATCATCCTTCACAAAAGTTTAGAGTGTTCTTAACCTTTGTTGGGGGCAACAACAAACCCTTAGTTTTGCCTTGGGCATTTAAAGGCATATTATAACGACAACTGTAGCTGCTGTCTACAACAGTTTTTGATTCTGCCGTCAGCTGCTGCTGTCTGTAAATTGTATATCATCTTTCCGAGTCACATGGGGGAGTCGGTAACAATAATTAAGAATTCCTAAAACCCCTATAAAATCTTGGATTTAGCCCATATCAGCCGAAAAACTCTGTAAAGATCTGCATTGAACCGTTACAAAACTTAAAATTTGCTGCCATCAACTACTTTTATATACAGTTGGTAGCGGGACCAGTCGCTGGATCATGGCAGCTCCTGGACATAGATAAAAATGTTAAGGATAATCAGCATTTTATCAATATGTGTTTGACATATATATTAAGGATCGGATCTGTTTTGGGCTATAGTTGCATACAATACGGTTTCTTTGCACGATTTGGGTTTTAGGAGCCAGAATTTAATCCAAGATTTGCTTGACATCTTATGACAATAAGGTACAATACCCCAAAAGATTCGCAACTCAATAATGAATATACGATAATGAATATACGGTCAAACCCCAGACCATGCCAAATTTCCCTGACGACATACTCATTAAGTCGGATTCTTCATGGTAAAATCCAATCATGCCTTACAAAGCTTTCCGGACAAAACTAAAACTCAATGACCGTCATCGCACCTTGATGGCCAAACACGCGGGTTATGCTCGGTTCGTGTTTAATTGGGGATTACACTTATGGAGGTCAGCTTATGAAGAGGGACTCAAGCCTAACGTCAACTCCATCAAAAAGGTTTTTACGAATTATGTAAAACCTCAATATCCTTGGATGTCTGAATTGTCTTCTAAAGTTTATCAATATGCCTTCATTAATCTAGGGGATGCCTTTAAGCGCTTCTTCAAGGGAATAAGCAGTTATCCTAAATTTAAGAAGAAAGGCCACCATGATAGTTTTACGCTTGACAATTCCGGAAAGCCATTCAATCTGTCAGGAACTCGCCATAAGCTGCCTTTTGTGGGCTGGGTTTCTACATTTGAGGCTCTACCCGAAAGTTGGGTTAAGAAAGTCACTATAACGCGCCAAGCAGGTGACTGGTATATGAGCTTTTTCGTAGAAATCACGCCAGAAATTACACCTAAATATCGAGAGAGAATCGGGGTTGACCTAGGAATTAACAATTGGGCGACTTGCTCCGATGGGACCCAATTCTCTAATCCCAAGGCTTATAAAGCAGCCACCCAAAAACTAGCTCGATTACAACGTCATTTAAGTCGCAAAGTCAAAGGCTCGAAAAATTGGGCCAAATGTCTCTTAAAAGTTCAAAAGCTACATCAAAGAGTAGCAAACATTCGGCGGGACACCATTCATAAAATAACTACTTTCTTGGCTAAGAACCACAGCCAAGTAGTCATTGAAGATTTGAATGTGTCAGGTATGCTGAAAAATCATTGTTTGGCGGGTTCTATCGCTGATGCTTCATTTTATGAGTTCCGTCGTCAACTAGGTTACAAGGCAGAACGTTATGGTTCAAAGTTGATTATTGCGGATAGATTTTATCCATCCAGTCAACTGTGTTCTAATTGCGGTTATCGTCAAAAAATGCCCCTAGTCCGTCGGACTTTTGAATGTCCAAACTGTGGCCTGAAGATTGATAGAGATTTGAACGCCAGTATAAATTTAGAAAAATCGCCTGGTTCAGACGATTACACTTGTGGACGGGGTGCTGCCGACAGTCCCGGACGAAGCAAGAAATAAACATCAAGATCCGGCTATGTCCCGTTTTGTTTAAGTTTTATAGAGCAGTTTATTTAATTGTGTCTGTGAACAAGTTCTGGTGGACTCCCATCAAAAAACTGCTGACTATTTTACTCGTCGCAGTAATCACGTTTCATATGACTGGGTGTGGTGACTCTGAAGCCACCGATCCATCAATTACCCAGACTCCATCATCAGCGAAAACTGTTAAGCAGAGTATTTCGGAAGTATCACCCCCAGATATCATTCAAAAATTACACCCAGCCCTCGATCGCTATCAACCTCAAGTCCAAATTCTTAGTCCTCAACCCGACCAATTGCTAGAGGATAATAATGTCACAGTCCAACTACAAGTTTTGGACTTCCCCACCTTCCGAGACGAAAAACTAGGTGATGGTCCCCACTTACATTTAATTATTGACAACGACAGCGATCGCGATATTTACAATCCCACGGAACCGATTATCCTATCAGACCTCAAACCAGGAACCCATACCCTGCGAGTTTTTGCGGTCTATCCCTGGGGCGAAAGTTTCAAAAATGATGGTTCAAGTGCGATCGCCACATTTCACATTTACACCAAAACCCCCAATAACAACCCAGATCCCAACCTTCCCTTACTTACCTATAACCGTCCCCAAGGAACCTATGGTGCTGAACCCATTTTGCTGGACTTCTATTTAGACAACGCCCCCCTACATTTAATCGCCCAGGAAGATCCAGAAGATGAAATCATCGATTGGCGTATCCGCGTCACCGTCAACGGCGAAAGTTTTATTATCGATCGCTGGGAACCCATATATTTAAAAGGATTCCAACCCGGTAAAAACTGGGTACAACTGGAATTTTTAGGCGAACTCGGAGAACCCCTTAATAACGTCTACAACAACACCGCGAGAGTTCTCACCTACGACCCCAAAAACCAAGATACTCTATCTAAACTGATTCGCGGTCAATTATCCCTATCCCAAGCTAGAAGTTTAGTTGATGCGAACTATACCAGTCCAACTTTAGCCCCCTCTCCTGAAATTGAGGAAATATCAGAACCTGAACCTATAGTTGAGGAACAGGAAGTCTCAGAACCCGAACCTATAGTTGAGGAAGAGGAAGTCTCAGAACCCGAACCTATAGTTGAGGAACAGGAAGAGGAAATATCAGAACCTGAACCTATAGTTGAGGAACAGGAAGAGGAAATATCAGAACCTGAACCTGTAGTTGAGGAAGAGGAAGTCTCAGAACCTGAACCTATAGTTGAGGAAGAGGAAGTCTCAGAACCTGAACCTGTAGTTGAGGAAGAGGAAGTCTCAGAACCTGAACCTGTAGCCCCAAGGGAACCTTTACCCCCAGAAAATCCCACATCAGAAAGTTCCGAACCAGTAGCCGGAAACCAATTACAGAAACTTGGGCAAAACTTGGAACTACCCAAATCTTCCAATAACGACTCGGAAACGCCAATTTTAGAGAAAATTAAAAACTTTTTCAGCAGCTTTGAGATTCCCGGATTAACTAAAATAGAAACGAAACCGGGGACTCCAGCCGCCTTACCTAAAATTGTGCGAGACCAACCAGAAACTGAAACCAGGGAAGCACCTGTAACCGAGAGCGAATCAAGCGATCGCTTCAAGTAAACCGCCGCCATAAACATCACTTACTATCATGATTATGAGTAATTCCCAACCGACTCAAAAACCCATAGAATACTACCAATGGCGTGGGTATCAATGCGCCTATGAATTTCATCCCTCATCTTCCGAAAAATCCGCAGATATTCCCCTACTATTAATCCATCCTATTGGAGTAGGATTATCTCGGCGTTTTTGGTATAGATTTTGTGATAAATGGCAGGGATATAATAACCCCATATATAGCCCAGACCTGCTGGGGTGTGGGGAAAGTGATAAACCAGCAGTAGCTTATCAAACCACAGACTGGGCGGAACAACTACAGTGTTTAATTGAAACAGTAATCAAGCAGCCAGTGATTTTAGTAGCACAGGGTGCTTTATTACCAGTGGCGATCGCCCTCAGTAAAACATACCCAGAAAGTGTGCGGGGAATAGTGTTATCAGGTCCCCCAGCTTGGCGAGTCATGACCGAGGCTTCATCACCCACTAAACAGCGTCTATTGTGGAACCTATTTTTTGATACCCCAGCTGGGCGACTCTTTTGGAATTATGCTTGTCGGGAACAGTTTTTACAGTCTTTTTCAATTAAACAATTATTTGCTGAAGCCAAAGATGTTGATCGCGAATGGTTAGACCTGTTAGCAATAGGTTCAAAAGACCCCAAAAGTCGCTATGCAGTCTTTTCATTTTTAGCAGGATTTTGGCGACAAGACTATACCCAAGACATGGCAAATTTGACTCAGCCGACCCTGGTGGTGTTTGGCGAAAAAGCCTCTAGTATTAGTCGCAGTGGGAAGTCAGAAACAGTAGATAATCGTGGGCAATTCTACGAAAAAGGATGGAAAAAATCCAAGTCTATAGTAATTCCGGGTCGTAATGTTTTACCATACGAAAAAACCGAAAGTTTTGTCAAAGTTACCCATGATTTTGTCAATAATATAAATTAATTCATCCACCCCTATAAGTTGGGGGCGGGTTTATTTAGACCGCCATTAATCACCACAATTCACGATGGTTGGGGGCGGGTTTATTTAGACCGCCATTAATCACCACAATTCACGATGGTTGGGGGCGGGTTTATTTAGACCGCCATTAATCACCACAATTCACGATGGTTGGGGGCGGGTTTATTTAGACCGTCGTTGAATACCAAATTGACGGCGGAACCCGCCCCTACATTGCCATTATACATGGTTGGGGGCGGGTTTATTTAGACCGCCATTAATCACCACAATTCACGATGGTTGGGGGCGGGTTTATTTAGACCTTCGTTGAATACCAAATTGACGGCGGAACCCGCCCCTACATTGCCATTATACATGGTTGGGGGCGGGTTTATTTAGACCGCCATTAATCACCACAATTCACGATGGTTGGGGGCGGGTTTATTTAGACCTTCGTTGAATACCAAATTGACGGCGGAACCCGCCCCTACATTGCCATTATACATGGTTGGGGGCGGGTTTATTTAGACCGCCATTAATCACCACAATTCACGATGGTTGGGGGCGGGTTTATTTAGACCTTCGTTGAATACCAAATTGACGGCGGAACCCGCCCCTACATTGCCATTATACATGGTTGGGGGCGGGTTTATTTAGACCGCCATTAATCACCACAATTCACGATGGTTGGGGGCGGGTTTATTTAGACCTTCGTTGAATACCAAATTGACGGCGGAACCCGCCCCTACATTGCCATTATACATGGTTGGGGGCGGGTTTATTTAGACCGTCATTAATCACCACAATTCACGATGGTTGGGGGCGGGTTTATTTAGACCGTCGTTGAATACCAAATTGACGGCGGAACCCGCCCCTACATTGCCATTATACATGGTTGGGGCGGGTTTATTTAGACCGTCATTAATCACCACAATTCACGATGGTTGGGGGCGGGTTTATTTAGACCGTCGTTGAATACCAAATTGACGGCGGAACCCGCCCCTACATTGCCATTATACATGGTTGGGGCGGGTTTATTTAGACCGTCATTAATCACCACAATTCACGATGGTTGGGGGCGGGTTTATTTAGACCGTCGTTGAATACCAAATTGACGGCGGAACCCGCCCCTACATTGCCATTATACATGGTTGGGGGCGGGTTTATTTAGACCGTCATTAATCACCACAATTCACGATGGTTGGGGGCGGGTTTATTTAGACCTTCGTTGAATACCAAATTGACGGCGGAACCCGCCCCTACATTGCCATTATACATGGTTGGGGGCGGGTTTATTTAGACCGCCATTAATCACCACAATTCACGATGGTTGGGGGCGGGTTTATTTAGACCTTCGTTGAATACCAAATTGACGGCGGAACCCGCCCCTACATTGCCATTATACATGGTTGGGGGCGGGTTTATTTAGACCGCCATTAATCACCACAATTCACGATGGTTGGGGGCGGGTTTATTTAGACCTTCGTTGAATACCAAATTGACGGCGGAACCCGCCCCTACATTGCCATTATACATGGTTGGGGGCGGGTTTATTTAGACCGCCATTAATCACCCAATTGACGGCGGAACCCGCCCCTACCCAATTATTAATTATTAATTATTAATTATTAATTATCAATTATTGCTTCTGGCGCAACGAAACCCGGCAAAAATTTCGCGGACATGGGGATAATACCAATTGCGAAAACTGCAACGCATAGCCCAGGGACGAGTTATCCAACTACCACCGCGCAAAACTTTATGTTGGTTATCAAAATAAGTTTCGGAATAACCACGATAGGGATAAAACTCAAATCCTTCATAACCCATAAAATTACTGCTAGTCCACTCCCACACATTACCCAATAAATCATAAACTCCAGCGGCGCTAACTCCTGAAGAATACCTATCCACGGGGGTAGTTAGGGGTTGATTAGTAATATTTTTTCCCAGGGAGTTACAGTTACAATTTTCGGGTGTAGGGGGTTCTTCACCCCAAGGATAAGTGCGTTTTTTTCCAGCTTCCCTATCCCAACTAGCGGCTTTTTCCCACTCGGCTTCTGTGGGAAGTCTCTTCCCGACAAAATTACAATAGGCTTCGGCTTCATACCAACTCACACCACAAACGGGGTGATTATCTAAACTGGGGTTATCAGTCCAATAAAGAGGTTGTTGGTAATGGTTATGTTTAAGCCACTCCCAACCATCATTAGACCACCATTTAGCTTTATGATAGCCTCCCGCCTCGATAAATTGGCGATATTGACCGCAGGTGACGGGGTAAGTATCAATCCAATATTGATCTAAATAACAACTATGAAGGCGGCGTTCATTATCCATTGCGTCAATGGCTTGATTTCCCATGGTCAACTCTCCGGCGGGTATTTCGACCTCGGAAACTGACAACATAGGAACATCAGAAAATAGGGAAAAATTGCTGTTTTGTACCTCAAATCTATATAATTGTAGGACTATGGCGATGGTTTCTCCGTGTTGCGATTCATGTTGGACAATAAACCGCCATAGCCTTTCCTGTGTTTCTATCGGTGCGGTTTCTAAGTATTTGATAACTTGGGTTCTCACCAAGGATAAATACTCTAAAATAAACTCTAGGGAAGGAAGCTGAACTCGTTGATTTTTGGGGAGACCATCAGCGGTGAAAAGTTGCCTATATTCTGGATATAATGGTTGATGGCCGGCACATTCTTCTAATAGCCAATAGGCTTCGGTAAAGGCTATATGCCCTAAATGCCAACCTACAGGGCTAAAGTCTGGGTGAGGCTGGGCACAGAGGGTTTCTCGATCAATTCTTTCAATGAGTTTTAAGGTGCCGAGACGGCATTCATGCAGGGCGTGATAAATGGTCTGTTTGAGTGAGGGGGTGGATATGGATATCACAATCTTCTCCGACGCTAATTATACTTTGTTCTGGGCAAAGATGCCACTTTCCTGGAAATAAAGGTTCCGAAGCAATGATAACTGATTCTGGGAAGTTGGGATGATTCTTTAACCAGTAAAGACTGGGAGGAATACCTGCTACAGCATAGCGGGAAGCTACGATTTGCTTTCCATCACAAATAATCATATTAGCCAGAACTCGCACCTGCATTGTATGGGCGATTTTGTTAATGGTATATAATGTTTGTTCTAAGGCGGATATTATGCCAGCTATTCCTTGACTTTGTAGGCTATCTTTAAACAGGGCAAATAAATGCTCTGAGTCGGTGTTTCCTTCTATGGAACGATAGCTTGTATCTGTGAGGCGATCGCGAATGGGTTTATATAGAGTTTCTCGGAAATCCTGAATATAACCATTATGGATAAACATCAGTTTTCCTGACTGGAAAGGTTGACAGTTATTCAAGTTGACGGCTTGACCAGGAGTGGCGCTGCGAACATAAGCTAAAATTCGCCCTGACTCAATATAGCGACTGAGAGGAGTTAAGTTTAAATCACTCCAAATTGGCTGAATATTACGATATCGATAGGGTTCGGTGTCGGCGGTGGGATGATACCAACCAATCCCAAAACCATCGGCATTTAGCAAGGCTTCCCGCATTTCCTTGGGTTGGTAACTTTGCACAATTAAGGAATGTTCAGGCTTGCACAAAATTTGTTCAAGTTGAATCGGAGATCCGATATAGCCCAGTAAACGACACATAGTTAATAATTCAAGGATAACCAGTAAAAATCACACTAGAGACAGGTCATGCTGTCATCTTTCATTGCTCACTAATTAGACTGATTAACAGTCTGATTAATGCTCTCCCATACCACGATAAAACTCAGCCATCTGATTATAGCATGATTCTACATCACCAGTCAAGTATACCATTCTAATTGTCATTGTCTATCGCTTGACTTGTGGATATTTCCATTCGTATGTATTGGGGAACACAAAGTTGGTCATAGAAACGGAGATACTGGGTTCTAAAGACCGAACATGATGCCACCAACCCACGGGAATAAAAATTGCCTCTCCGGGTTCTAAAATAAATTCAATGGGGATCACATTTTGAAATAATGGATATTTCTGATAGTCAGGATTTTCTAAATCTACTTCGCTGAAAACCCCTATATGGTTATACAAAAACGGTGTTTGATAGGGAGGAATAATTCTGATTAATTTACGACCAGAAACTTGCGCTAATAATAAATTAACTGGGTCGTGATGCAAGGGGGTAACAGTTCCGGCTGGTCCATACCAGAAGAAGATACAACCTGATGTTTGTGTCGGGTCTAAATACTCTGTGAATATTTCCAGGTCATTTAACAATCCTTTAAGTTCAGGACGGTCTAAGTTTCTATTATTAGCGACCATATAGTAGTCGTTGGTTTGTTTACCGGAAACAACCCAATCAATATAATCAGCAAATCGCACAGTTTTTTGATGGCGCTGTAGGTTGATTTCATAGTCGGGGTCGGCTTCTCTTCCTGCTTGAATTTCGACCATGGCTTGTCCATAATTCTGTTTAAGATATTCTGGAGTCCATAATTCTAATGCCCGCCAGTTTTTGATAATATCAGTTAAAATTAAGGGGGTATTTCGGGAATAGTAACTCTCCAAAAATTCCGACCGAGATACCCAGGGTTTGCGATCAATGCTTGGAGATGCTTCTGAAAGAGACGCTAATTGACTCTGAATGGTCAGCATTGACTCGACTTTTTGCAAGAGTTGCACAAACTGCTTTCCGGCTTGTAAATATGGGTGATTGGTGGCTTGGTTAACTGCCTCTAAAGCTAGTTTTACGTCGATGCCTTGTTCTACCATTTTCTCGACTAAAACATGATCGGGAAATTCCAGGAGTTTATTGACGGCTATCCACTGTTGCCAATGGTCAGATAATTTGGGTAATGGGGGTTGATTATTGACGGGAAGAGGCTGTTGATGCAGCCACTCTAAGCTAACTTTTTGGTCGGCGTGTATGGTGATATTAAGGGGAGGTAAGGTAATTTGTTTAATTTCCGGTTGATTCATCACTTTATATGGAGTTGCAAGGGTGGAATTTATCTATCAATTTTGTCGGGATTTTTAGGATTAATTATTAGTGGTATCAAATCGCCAAAATTGACGACTACTCCACAGAAAAGCTATGCCAAAGCTGAGGTTAAGCAAACCAATCATGGCGTTTCCCCACCCTATTAATTTCATGGTGAAACCGATCGCGATCGCCATGGACAGAATAGCTAAGGTAATCCATCCAAATCGTGCTAAAATAGGATGGAGCGTATCGGTTTGAGGTTCTCTGATCCAGTCAACTAGGCGATCGAACAGGACTTGACCCGTAAATAATCCGATAGTCAGGGAAACCATCGCCCATAAAGCGTGCCATTCATCTAAGAATAGCAGATAGGGCAGGTGAAACCATAGAATTGCACCGATCGCTAATAAACCCATACCTGCGACCATCCAAATGATACCAGCTATCCACGCTGGTGGGATTATTGGAGATGAGGGATTTTCCATAGTTTAGATCTATTTCCAAAGCCAGACCGACCCAGACAGCCAGTAAGACACAGCCAGCCTGGGAAGTTGTGATCAATTATAGATTAAGGTAACTATTCAGGCGGGCAACCATAAATAGTTGCCCTTACCTGTTAGGGATTATCTGGAAACTAGCATTTTAGGTAATTTTCCCAAACATATCCTTCCATGACAGGGGTATAGATATAAACCCACTTACCATCAGGCGATCGTTCCCACACTTCCACCTCAACACCATCCGGGAGACTGCCAATAATTCTACCACGAGGGGTAGCCCGAACATTCAGGGGAGTATCAGTCGGATCAGCGACAATACAGACGCGGGCGATTGACCTCTGATCTGCTTGTGTCTGGCTACTGCTTTCATCCCGATACCTTTGCCAAATCGACTCTCTGGCTACCGCCACACTATGGCTAATAGTCAGCAGAGAAACAACCCCTAAAAATAATAATCCTATTCCAATCCGCCGCCATTTACTCATGGTTCAACACTCCTTCTGTAGGTTAATGAAGCGGTAAATGCACCTGGAAAAGGATTCAAAACTGAACATCTGAATTATAAATCAAATCTCCCCAAATTAATCATCTGATTTTTTGGATAACATTTCGGCAAATTTGAGCAAGGTTGACCCATAGCGATCGCCAGCGACCTCCAGCAAATCATTATGACCAGCCCCCTCAACCCAGAGAGACATTCTCGGGCCGTCAAAACCATAATAAAGCCTCTGTCCGTGGTCAAAGGGAATCACCCGATCGCGATCGCCATGTATAATCAAAACCGGAACCTCGACATTTTGAAGATTAGCCAAATTGGGGAAACGGTCAAAAGGAAAAATAGGAATCCGCGTTACCACCCGGAATGTACTAATAAAACCACTTTCAATCACCAACCCCCCCACTAATTCCCGCGCCGCCAGGTGGGTTGAGGGACCACTACCGACCGATCGCCCGTAGACAATAATACGCTCAGGGGGAACCTGTAAAACTTGGGTAAGATGGTAATAAGCGGCTTCTATGGCTTGATAAGCGCCCGCCACCGAGGGTGTGGCGCCACTAAGCCCATAACCGGGATAGTCATAGGCGAATACAGAAAAACCGATATCCCGTAGATTTTCCAGGCGAGACCGAATATCCCCCAAATCTTCAGCATTACCGTGGCTGTAGAGAATGGTATACTTAGCGGTGGGATTGGGAAGATACAAAGCAGCAATGGGTACTCCGTCAGCGGTCGTCAGGAAAGTGAGATCCTGGGTTTTCTCATAACTGGGGGGACGAGGCAAAAAAATCAGGCGATCGCTTTTAAAATATGCCCAAACACCCACTATTATATAAATCGCCAAGATTGAAGTAACTATCCGGCGCAGAGAAAAGTCTCCAATAACCCATTTTTTGATTTTGGCATTATTCATAGATGATGAGGACCATAAATGACCATGGAATTTCCCGACGACCTCAAATATTTAGATAGCCACGAGTATGTGCGTCTTGATGGCGAAATTGCTACCATTGGTATTAGCGCCTTCGCCGTTGACCAATTAGGTGATATTGTGTTCTTAGAATTGCCCGATGTCAATGATGCCTTAGAGAAAGGCGAAACCTTTGGTAATGTGGAATCGGTCAAAGCCGTTGAGGAACTCAAGGCTCCCGTTAGTGGTACAGTTGTGGAACGTAATGATGCGATCGTAGAAGCACCGGAAGAATTAGCCGATGACCCCTATGGAGAAGGCTGGCTGCTGAAAGTCCGCATAGGCGATGAATCAGACCTTGATGATGCCCTATCTGCTGATGAATATAGGGCCTTAGTCGAAGGGGAATGAATCTGCCAAAAACCTACCTACCTAGTCTAAGACTGCGGGGCAGAACTTGCAATTTTTCCCATTTGGATTTAGACTGCCCTATCAAATAGAACATTAGCATGAGTTTTCATTGTCTATGCTGTGGCTATGGCGATCGCCTTTGCGTAAGTCATGCCAGATCAATCCCTAGGATTTGGTTTCTGAAAACTGCGACATTGAAAACGGTTTTCGCTTGCCATTTAGTTCTAACTGGGTTATAATCAATACAGCCCAACCTATACCCCTGCTTTAACCTAATTCAGGATCTCGCCATGCAGACCACAGTTAGTAACCAACTCAAATCTGAAAGCCTGGAGTTGCTGCGCGAGTACCAGCACTCCCCGTCTAACAGTGTCCGTAATCAACTTGTCCAAATCAACATTGGATTGGTCCGTAAAGAAGTCCACCACTGGCTCAACCAATGTACGGAAAGCTATGATGATTTGTTACAGGTGGGCTGTATTGGCTTGATTAGAGCCATAGAAAGGTTTGATATGTCTAAAGGTCATGCCTTTAGCTCCTTTGCTATTCCCTACATTCGCGGGGAAATTCAGCACTATTTGCGTGATAAGAGTCCCTCCGTCCGAGTTCCCCGTCAGTGGCTAACTCTACTGCGTAAAGCCACCCCATGTATTCAAGATTTACAAGTCAAGTTGGGACGCAAGCCGACCGATGCGGAAATAGCCTCAGCCCTAGAAATTTCTGTAGAGGAATGGAACCAGGTTAAACTTGCTTCCCAAAATAGATCTCTGTTGAGTTTAGACGCCCCCATTCAGGACGAAGAAGAAGGATCAACCAGCCTTGGTGATTTAGTTCCAGATACTCGTTACCGCAGTTTCCAACTAGCCCAAGAAGATCAAATTCGTCTCCAGCAAGCACTGGGACATTTAGAAGACGGGACTCGCAAAGTTTTAGAGTTTGTGTTTCTCTATGACCTCACCCAAAAAGAAACAGCGGAAAAATTGGGAATTAGTGCGGTTACAGTCTCTCGGCGAGTTAAACGGGGTTTAAGCCTGCTCAAAACCATGATGAATGGCTGATCCGATTCTGTATAGGTAGCCTGCATAGGTAGCCCCAAATAATTCACAAAAGCCCGATCCATTGCGTACCGGGCTTTTTTCGTCAATGGGGAATGGTGGTTTTGCGGTTTTCTCAGCGTACCCCTTGACAACTGATATCAGTTAATGATATCAATTAACTGTTATCAACATCGGTGATAATGCAGACACTTCCTCCAAAGACTAATCAATATCGAGAACTCCAAGTGGTAGGTGGGTTAAATGGGAAACATCGTCGCACTTTTAAGGCAATTTACACAAACCCGGTTCGGTCAGATATTGTCTGGACTGATGTTGAAAGTCTGTTTATAGCGCTGGGCGCGATCGCCCGCGAAGGGAGAGGATCTCGGGTACGGGTGGCCTTGAACGGTGTCAAAGCTGTTTTTCACGAACCACACCCGGAAAAAGAGATGGGTAAGGGTGCTGTTAAAAGCGTCCGGGAATTTTTAGAAAACGCGGGAGTTGCCCCCATGTCTGACTAAGATATCTATTAGAAAGGGGGTAACGAGCAATGTTACCCCTACCCAAAGTGACTCCAAAATATACTAACCAGTCCAGCCATTGCCGGATCGTGCCACAGAATTCTACAGATTATCCTAGAAACTTAATTTTACCATTTAGACGGTCAAGAACTGAGGGAAATATGCTGACATATAAGGGTTACAGTGGTCAAATTGAAGTTGATATAGAAAACGGCATCCTGTTTGGTCGCGTCTTGGATATTAGGGATACGATTACTTTTCAGGGAAAAACTGTTGAGGAAGCGAGTCAAGCCTTTCGTGACTCGGTTGATGATTATCTGGAGTTTTGCGAAGAGTTAGGGGAAAAACCTGATAAGCCTTTCTCTGGAAAATTGCCGTTTCGGACGACACCGGATCTACACCGAAAAATTTTTCTGGCGGCGGCTTCGGCGGGAAAAAGCATTAATGCTTGGATGGAAGAGGTTATAAAAGATGCAGCTAATCGTACTTTCCAGAACTAATGGAAGTTTTTGATCAGATAGCGGAAACCCTCTCCCGGCTCTCTCCCAGAGTGAGAGGGGGCCAGAGAGGGATTTTGATGATCCATTCAGGGGTTCAAGGTTGCTACATTTGGCGCATTTCAGCTTCAAGCATTCGGACTAAATTTTCATCTCCCTTGGCTCTAGCTACCTCAAGTCTATATTCCAGACGTTTTTGGATGTTAGCGCGATGGGTTTGGGATAGCTGGTTGACTTCTTTTCTAAAATCTTTGTTCATGATAAGCGGTTTTGATGTCAAGTTTATGGTTTAATCCTGCCTCCTCTATTATTATATCTCTATTCAACGGAGAATCAGCGATCGCCTCCCGAAAAATTTAATGTTTCGTAACCTAGGACACAGTTTTTGAACTGGCAAAATGTATGAGGGTGGTTATCGGTGACGGGCAAGAGGCGATGGGACTGGGTTGCGGCTCGACGATCGCCGGATAGTGTGCTATTGAAGCAGTTGGAGCAATCGGGTAGTATCGAATTTTTCCGCCATAATTTGGGTCATACAGTCAACCTTAACCCGATCATGGATACGGACGCGACCAAAAGCGCGATCGATGCTTTCCACGGTGGTGAGAGTATCGAGGTCAACACACAAAATGGGAATCTCCAACTCTTCAGCGCGGGTAATCACAATTTGAGCTGGGGGAAGTTGACCGGTGAGAATCAAGCAATGGGTAGACTGTTCCAAAGCGGCCATTTGAATATCAGTGCGATCGCCGCCTGTCACCACCGCCATATTATGTGATTGGCTAAAATACTTCATGGCGGAACTAACATTCATCGCCCCCACACTGAGAGTTTCCACAATCAAATCCAAACGTTCGTGACCACAAACCACCTGGGCTTCAAGCTGCGCCACCAACTCGCGCACCGTGACACTACGAAGCAGCGCATTTCTAGGAAGGATACCCAAAACCGGAATCCCCGCATTTTCCAGAAAAGGCTTAATCTGAGTTTCGACCTTAGCAACCTGTTGGTCGGTGACATCATTAAGCACAATTGCGATTAAGCGATCGCCCAAACGTTCTTTCGCCGATAGTACCTCATCCAAGAGACTATGGGAGTGACAACGAACCACCAACATAACCGCCGTATCCAAAACCTCAGCCATGCGGGGTACAGATAAATTAAAAAGACTCCCCTCCTGTAAAGTTCCGGGACCCTCAAGCAACACCAAATTCCCAGCAATTTGCTGGAGATAGTGAGTCAAAGCCTGGTGATAATAATTTAGATCTTGATGATATAGATGTTTATCAATTGTTACCTGATCAAGCATTAAGATAGGCGATCGCATATAAACTTCCGAAAGCCCCAAAGTCTGAGCAATAAAGTCACAATCAGCATCAACTTGATGATCACAATCATCATCAAAATCAGTTCCCAAAGGTTTCCCGTAAGCAATATCAAACCCCAGATTCCGCAACTGAGGTACTAAACCGAGGGTGACAGCAGACTTACCACTAGAAGGCTCAATTGATCCAATTAATACATACTTGACGGGTTTAGCCACACCAGTAACTCCTAAACTCATGAACTCGGACTTAATTTTGACAATGTAGCGCACAGATGTTGTCTATAACCAACACCCCACCTAGACTAACTATCTTAACTTGAGTCTATCTATTTCATTCCATGTGTAGCAATTTTTTATAAAATTCCTGTGAAAAATCAATCACATGATGATGCTTGAAACTGTAGACCACCTGAATCAAGTGCTTCATAAACTCATAATTGGGCATCATCACTTCATAAGTTAGATCAGCATTATGCTCAAACATCACCCGACATCGAGTAAGGTCAGCCGGAAGCATAGAAGTATTCCAGGTGGCCACAAAAGGAATATCCTCACCCCCCTCGATTTTCCGTGCCCCCTCCAAACTCTTGTGTTGGTAGAGGCTCATAGACCAAGGCAAATATCGCCGTCTCTTTTCATCATAATAGGGTAGATAAACCACCAAGTCCCGTTTTTCAGCCTGTTTGAGGTCTTTGAGAATAGCAGCCGAATCACTCATCAGAAACCTCCGGGAGCTTGGAAACCCAGTGTCTTTAGACCTGGGAGGAAAAGTGACTCGTGCGGCTTTAGCCGCCTACTAGCTTGCAGCATATTGAAATCTCCATGAATTGAATGACAAGAACTTGATATCTGAAGGCTTCGCGTTTGGGCACAATCGCTTACCTGTTTCCAGAGAATGTAGACTCACTCGCCCTTTCGACGCACCGCCGATGTAGACAATGCCATATTTGGGATGCTTGGCGATTCCACCTCGCTTAAACCCTTCTGAAATCGTCCCACCATAAGGTGAACGAGTTCCGCCTTTACTGGGTTGAAATCGATGCAACTGTCTACGGTGAAATCGGAGCGGAATCACTACCATCAGTTCGTTGTTATCGGGTTGCTCGTGCCCTTCGGTGTACCAGTTTGCTAAGACCCAACTATCAACACAGTGAGCAGAAAACTTATCTGAAAGCTTCTGCTTTGATTTCTTGAGTCCTAACTGATTCCGAAGTTCTGCGGTTTCGTGTCCCTTCAGAGTGTGAAGAATTGCAATTCGCTCTAGCTCTGAGTAGAACCACTTCTTGCCCACTTCCATCGGACTGAATAAAACATTCCACTGGCCACAGTTCTTGAACGTCCGCGCTTTGATGTCTTCGACAACAAAGGCAGTAACCGGGAATAACTTGGTGAGCCAGTGACAGATTCGTAATTTCCATTGCCATCGCGCTTTCGTGCTAGGTGGGATTCCGCCTCGCTTACGATTTGGGCAATTCTTCCGGCAAGGAGTATTACGGTATCTTCGCGCTCTCCGAGCATTGCGCTTCGCTTCGACGGCATTCTTGACCCAATCCACTGCATGAGCCTGGATATTGAGATAGGTTCTCGTTCTTGACTTCACCGTAAAGCCTTCACGCTTTGAACCTGGAGCCATCCCAACCGCAAGAGGTTGAGTGAATCGTGATGATGGCTCTACATTCAGACGGGCACACAGTACGCCTTTCTTGTAGAACAAGGTTGCTTTGCCTGACTTGTTCCACCGAATTGCTCGGTTCAAGGTCGTGGGCATTAGTGGACGCTGATTTATATCGACAACTGGTACAGATTGCATGGCGGTAAGCCGTTAATGTACATCTCTTCGACGCTGACGACTCAAGGGACTAGGGATTAGAGAAGTGTCTCTAGTGTTGGTTGCGCTGCCACGCGCTAAGTCGTTCAGTTTGCCTTGTGGCGTAGTCTAGTCCTCGTGTTTAACCTGAACTTGCTCTATGGCTTGAGCTTATTCAAGCCCCGTCTCTTTAGAGCGGGGTACATGACAATTAAATTCCTGCTCATTGTATCACTCCATCTTAGCGGTTCTGGGAAACTCGGTATAGAGGTTAAGGGGGTAGAGGTTAAGGGGAATTGGTTATGAGCGTTGTCCCACCCCATCGGGCCAACCACCTGGTCTGGCAATTATTCCGTGGGGAGCAAATTCTTGGATCAATGGCTGCAAAAAGGTGAAATACTGCACAATGATAGAGAACAATTGAAGTCAAATTTATCAATGCCAGAGAAATCTTGGCTGAACCGTCAGCGTCAACATCAAACCAGTAGAGGTGCAACGGAGTTATTTGATATGCACCATAACCATCGTGATTCGGGAGTTACAGACTCCAATAGTCAAAATTATAGATTCCCTCCGGGGATTAGGCGTTTTCGTCTTCTTTCCCGTCGGCGGGGATGGGGGGGGTCTCAACCCCAGAAACCTGAGCAAGCTAATAAACTTAATATCCCCCCAGAATGTTATCAGAATCGGCGAGGCAAAGCAGCGATCGCCCTAAGCCTGATTTGGAGTCTGATGATTATCGGGCACTTGATTTCCTGGGGATATTGGTTAATTCTGGGATTAACTGGGTTATTAGTAATTCAAGCTATCCGCATTGTGTGGGCTGGCCACCGTGGGTTAGATATTAACCCGGAACATAGGCCAGAAGAATTGCCCTTTGTCTCCCTACTGGTGGCTGCTAAAAATGAAGAGGCTGTGATTGGCAATTTAGTCAAGAATCTCTGCGCTCTCAACTATCCTAGTCATTGCTATGAACTGTGGGTGATTGATGATAATAGTAGCGATCGCACTCCCATAGTTCTCCAGGAATTAGCCAAAGAGTATCAACAACTGCACATTCTGCACCGAGACGAAAACGCCACTGGTGGCAAATCGGGCGCACTCAATCAAGCCCTACCCCTCACCCGTGGTAAAATACTAGGGGTTTTTGATGCCGATGCTACTGTGGACTCAGATCTGCTACAACAGGTGATTCCCAAATTTCAGGCGGAACAAGTGGGAGCCGTTCAACTCCAAAAGGCGATCGCCAATAGCAACTTCAACTTTTTAACCCGTTGTCAAGCCTCAGAGATGGCTTTAGATGCCTTTTTCCAGAAACAGCGAGTAGCTGTGGGCGGTATTGGGGAACTGCGGGGAAATGGGGAGTTTATTCGTCGCGCCGCCCTCGAAAGCTGTGGCGGATGGTGTGAACAAACCATTACCGATGATCTCGATTTAACCATTCGTCTGCACTTAGACCATTGGGATATCGAATTTCTGGATACTTCCGTCGTCTTTGAAGAAGGAGTTACCAATTGGGTCGCCCTCTGGCATCAGCGGAACCGTTGGGCTGAGGGAGGATATCAAAGATATCTCGACTATGGGAAATTCATCATCGCTAACCGTATGGGAGTTGGCAAAACCTTTGATTTATTCGGGTTTTTGATTACCCAGTACATCTTACCCATGGCTGCCATTCCCGATTTATTCATGTCATTGATTCTCCGTCGCCCCCCCATTACCAGCCCCCTGACTCTATTAGCAGTTAGTCTGTCGCTGATCGGAATGTTTATCGGCTTGCGGCGTACTGTTAGCCGTGGAAATATGCCATCCCAGAAAACTAATTCACCTGATAACTTAACCACAGATGGCGATCGCCAAGCGGCTACCGAGTCATTAGGCAAATATTATCCCCCACTTTCCTACATGACGACATTGTTCCAAACCCTGCGTGGTACCGTGTATATGTTTCATTGGTTCATTGTCGTTGCCAGTGCCACGGCCCGGATCAGTGTGCGTCCCAAACGCCTGAAATGGGTGAAGACGGTTCATCAAGGAACCCTAAACCATCAATGAGGAACCACCCATGGATTTGCTAGAGTACCAAGCTAAAACCCTATTTCGTCAGATGGCAATTCCCGTATTGCCTTCCCAGAGAATTGATTTTGCTCATGACCTCAAAGGATTAACCATCCCCTATCCTGTGGTTCTCAAATCCCAAGTTCGGGCTGGGGGACGGGGAAAAGCTGGTGGTATCAAGTTTGTGGAAAATACCATTGATGCAGTGGCTGCGGCTCAATGTATTTTTAATCTGGCTATTCAAGATGAATATCCCCAAGTCCTACTGGCTGAAGCTAAATATGATGCCGATCAAGAAGTATATCTGGCGGTGATTCTTGATCCGGTGACTCGCCGCCCCCTATTATTGGGGTCTGTGCAGGGGGGAGTTAACGTTGAGGCTACCATGTTCCATATTCAAAAGGTCGTCGTAGATCAGGAATTTTCCCCTTTTTATGCTCGCCGTCTGACGGTGAAAATGGGATTACAAGAACACCATGTCCTATCTGTCAGTAACATTTTGGAGAAAATGTATCGGCTATTTGTCGAGAAAGACTTAGATTTGGTGGAAATTAACCCCCTGGGGATTAGTTCCACGGGCGAGTTAATGGCTCTTGATGGGAAGGTGGTCGCTAATAATCAGGCTTTGGAGAGACACCCGGATTTAGTTCTGTTGGTTAATGAACAATGTTCAGATACTAGCGCAATTGAGCCAACGGATTTACCCACTAATCAACCCAATTTTGTCGAACTTGATGGCAATATTGGTATCATCTGCAATGGGGCTGCTTTAACTATGACTACCCTAGATCAGATTATAGCAACTAAGGGAAAACCTGCTAATTTCTTCAACTTGGGAGGAGAAGATCATTTTGACCTGACCGAAACACTGTTGCAGAATTTCTATGAGGGACTAACATTGGTCATGGCATCCGATCGCATTAAAGTCGTGATGATTAACTGGCTGGGACACCAGACTACTACTGATCAACTGGCTGAGGCGATCGCCAACTTTTTACAGCGCCAAAATCAGAGCAATACTCTCCCGCATTTTGTCCTACGTTTGCAAGTCACTGAACCAGAGAGTAACCTAGCTAAATTTGCTGATTTACCTGTGGAAATTGTGGCAAATTTCGATGATGCGGTTAAACGAACCGTCGCTTTATCTCGGTAGGTAAGGGTTCAGAAATAATCTCCTGTAGATAGAGGCTGTTTACTGAACCCGCCCGGACATAGCTGCATGGTTTCTGATTAATTATAGCTTGAAAAAATATGAATTTAACTCCAGATAGTAAAGTCATTATTCAGGGGTTGAGGGATTCTGAACCTTCCCTAAAGGCAGCCCTCAATATGAAAGCATATAGCACTAATATCGTCGCCTGTGTCAGCGCCGGAAGAGGTGGGGATATCATCCATGAAATCCCATTTTTTGACCTAGTAGAACAGGCTCAAGCCGCCGTAGGACCTGTAGATACTAGCGTCATTTTGGTTCACCCTTATGACGTTCTTGATGCGGCATTAGAGGCTATTGATGCCGGAATTAGACAGCTTGTAATTGTTACTGAAGGAATGCCACCCCTCGATATGGTGCGTTTGGTCAGAAAGGCGGAAGCCACCGAAACTTTAGTTGTCGGTCCTAATTGTCCTGGTATTATTGTCCCCGGTAAACTATTATTGGGAACCCATCCTCCTCAATTTTATACCCCCGGTTCTATTGGCTTAATTAGTCGCAGTAGCACCCTCACTTATGAAGTCGCTCAAGCCTTGACTGATGCCAAATTGGGGCAGTCTATTAGTGTCTGTATTGGTAGTGATTTAATTGTCGGTTCCTCCTTTATTCAATGGCTCCAGATTTTAGATGAAGATGACCATACAGATGCCATTGTTTTGGTGGGAGAAGTTGGCGGCTCTAGTGAAGAAGAAGCAGCCTCTTATATTGCCGAAACTATTGATAAACCCGTGGTAGCTTATATTACCGGTCTCCATACTCCTAAAGCTCAATTGATTAGTCATGCTAGTACAATTATCACTTCCAGATTTACCCAAGACCTTCACCCAGGGACGGCTCAGAGTAAAATTTCCGTATTTGAAAAAGCTAAAATCCCCGTGGCTTCTAGTCCCTATCACCTGCCTGAGTTATTGAAAAAGTGCCTTAAAAAAAATCGCGCCTCTAAGTAAATCTCCAACGGCTTTAGGATGATGTATAATAGGAGAAAATGTCAACTTTTAACTAGCAATTAAATGGCTGCTAATCCTCAAAAAATCATCCTATGGTATCGGCATGATCTGCGGTTACATGACCATGAACCCCTAGATTTGGCTACCTCCACTCAAGCGCAAATTATCCCCCTCTACTGTTTCGACCCCAGACAGTTTGCCAAAACTTCCTTTGGTTTCCCGAAAATGGGGGGATTTCGGGGTAAATTTCTGTTAGAAAGTGTCGCGGATTTACGCCATAATTTGCAAAAAATTGGTAGTAACTTATTAGTAAGAATAGGTGAGCCAGAAACGGTTATATTTGACCTGGTTAAACAATTAAATATTGATGCGGTTTATTACCATAAAGAAGTTACCACCGAAGAATTAGCAGTAGAAAGGGCATTAGAGAAAGCCTTAACCCCCCTGGGAGTTGAGGTAAAATCTTTCTGGGGAGCCACATTATATCATCCCAAAGAATTACCCTTTCCCATTGAAAAACTACCGGAACTTTTTACCAACTTCCGTAAACAGGTCGAGAAAAAATCAATTATTTACCCGCCATATACCCCCCCTAAGCAATTACCGACATTCCCAGATATTGAACCAGGAGAAATCCCAACTTTGGCGGAACTTGGTATCACAAAATTACCCTTTGATAGCCGGGCTGTCTTGGATTTTGTCGGTGGAGAAACGGCGGGTTTAACCAGATTAAATGATTATTTTTGGCAGCGAGATTGTCTCAAAAACTATAAACAAACTCGTAATGGGATGTTAGGCTCTGATTATTCGTCGAAATTTTCTCCCTGGTTAGCTAATGGTTGTCTATCTCCTCGATGGATTTATCAACAGGTGTGCGATTATGAACAACAACGAGTTAAAAATGATTCCACTTATTGGCTGGTTTTTGAATTATTATGGCGGGATTATTTCCGGTTTATTTGTCTGAAACATGGGCGTAAGGTGTTCTATAAATCGGGTTTACAGGGTGTCAAAATTCCCTGGGGAGAAAATTGGCAACAGTTCCAGAGTTGGTGTGATGGACTGACGGGGTTTCCCCTGGTAGATGCGAATATGCGAGAGTTGGCTGCTACGGGGTTTATGTCTAATCGAGGACGGCAAAATGTGGCGAGTTTTTTAACTAAGAATTTGGGCATAAATTGGCAAATGGGGGCGGAGTGGTTTGAGTCTCTCCTGATTGATTATGATGTCTGTAGTAATTGGGGTAATTGGAATTATACGGCGGGGGTGGGTAATGATGGCAGGGGATTTCGCTATTTTAATATAGCTAAACAGTCCCAGGATTATGACCCGATGGGGGATTATGTGAAACATTGGCTACCAGAATTAGCGTCTATTCCTCATGGTAAGGTTCACTCTCCCTGGCGTTTATCTAATCAAGAACAGATCAGGTTTGGGATGCGTTTGGGGGTGGATTATCCCTATCCTATGGTGGATCTGCAAAGGTCGGTAGAAGCTAATCGCCGGATTTATGAGAAATCCTGACAAATGACCTGAAATAACTATGGGATTGGTGTGAATTAAAAAAAAGTCAAAATGGAGGGTATACAGTCGGTGAGTTGTGATTGCTGTGAAATGGTGAGGTTTTCCAAGTCGCCCCAAAAGTTGCGCCTGTTGGGGATAGCTTTAATTTCGATCCTGGGTTTTGCTGGGGTAGAGGCGGTGGTGGGATGGGTTAGTCATAGTATGGCTTTGACGGCTGACTCTGGTCACATGGCGGCGGATGGGTTGGCGATCGCTTTAGCGATTTTAGCGGCTTCTGTGGCGCGACGTTATCGGGGAATTGAGGTCTGGGCGGCTTTGTTGAATGGGGTGGGACTTTTGGTAATGGCGATCGCCATTGGTCTGGAGGCGATCCGACACCTACAAAATCCCCCGGAAACCATTTTGAGTTTACCTATGTTGGTAGTTGCGATCATTGGTTTGGGGGTCAATGGCTTTAATATCATGCTGTTGCACCGAGATGGTCAACAGGACCTGAATATGCGGGGGGTTTTGCTTCATATCTTAGCTGATACCCTCAGTTCTGTTGGCGCTATTGTGGCAGCGATCGCTATTTGGTTAACAGATTGTACTTGGGCTGATGGTGCCGTCGGTTTGGGGGTGTCGGTGTTGGTGGGTTTGGGTTCGCTACCTGTGATCCGCCACAGTTTGGCGATTTTGTTAAATATATCTCCGGTGGGGGTAGATCGGGAGTTAGTCCGAGAGGCGATCGCCAACTTTCCGGGAATTGTAGCCGTCGAAGATTTGCTGATTATAGCGATCGCACCAGGTTATTATGCCGTGGAAGCCACCCTAAAAGTAGATATAGACCTAAAACAAGGCGATCGTTTACTCACCCAAATTCAGGCTACCCTCAGCCAAAAATTCGGCATTGACGATATTCGCTGCCAACTAGATCAGGTATTATCTCCCCCAAAACTGGGTTTCTGGGAAATAGGACAGACCAGCCTCGCATCGATAATCAGCCCAGTCCAGGTAAATCAGCCCCTAGGAGTGAAAGAAATGCAGATCCCTCTCGACAAACGTTTGCACCAGTAGCGATCGATCCAAATACTTATCAGAAAAATTAGGTTTTCAACCCCGTCCTTGTAGGACGACTTTCTGTGAAAATATTAGGGTAGTGCTAAAGAGGTAATGATGCCTTGTAGTGATGGATAAAATACCAAATGCCACCAATGTGATTCTGCAAACACTTGGAAAAGGACAAGGTCTTGGGTACTAAGCGAGACACTCGTTGTCTCAAGGTATTGTTAAACCTTTCGATGTATAGCATTAGTCAAGGTGGTTAGGACGCAGCTTTGAGAACGGAATCCATGGCATCATGGAGAGAATCAAACTGCTCAATGCAGTGGCGAATACGGGCTTTCAGCCACGACCAACATTTCTCTATCTTGTTGAGGTCTGGCGAATAAGGTGGTAGATAGAGTAAACGGCATTGAGCTGCCTCCACCAGTTCAGCAATCCGCCCCCCTTTATGAAACGTTGCATTGTCCAATACTAGAGTCTGACCTGGCTTCAATGTTGGAATTAAGATGAACTCCAACCACAACTCAAACACTGTCCGATTACAACAACCCTCAAAGCTAAAGGGAGCTAAGAGTTGTTGATGACACCATGCGGCTATCATACTTACCCTGCCCTGCCTCTTCCCTGATTTGAGTGCATGGAAGCGTTTTCCTTCCTCGCAGTAACCATAAGGGTAATCCGAGTCCTGACTATTCATGCCGGCTTCATCGAGGTAGACCACTTCTTCCGGCTCCATCTGTTCAATCTGAGCCATAAACTCCTCTCGCTGTTGCTCATCACGTTCTTGGTAGCCGTAAGTTTTTTTTTCTGGTGAAGCCAATTTTCTTCAAGGCTCTGGATATGGTGCGAGGAGAGATGTCGTCATCCCAAAGTTCAGCCATTTGAGCTGCTGTTTTGTCGCCATGCTCTTGGGCAAAAGCCTTGAATTTTTGCCAGTCGGTAATTTTGTGGTTATTGCCAGGTCGGTGATGAGGTTTAGGGAGGAAGTCTCCGGTCTGTGCTTTTCTTTGCAGCCAGAGATTAATGGTGTTCCGGCTGACATGGAAAAGTTGACTGGCTTATGTTTTGGGCATACCGTCTAGTTCAATTGCATTAATAACTTTTTGTCTGAGGTCGTATAGCACTAGTCAATACGGTTAGGACGCAGTCTTGAGAACAGAATCCATGGCATCATGGAGAGAATCAAACTGCTCACGTGCAGTGGCGAATGCGGGCTTTCAACCACGACCAACATTTCTCTATCTTGTTGAGGTCTGGCGAATAAGGCGGAAGATAGAGTAAACGGCATTGAGCTGCCTCCACCAGTTCAGCAATCCGCCCCCCTTTATGAAACGTTGCATTGTCCAATACTAGAGTCTGACCTGGCTTCAATGTTGGAATTAAGATGAACTCCAACCACAACTCAAACACTGTCCGATTACAACAACCCTCAAAGCTAAAGGGAGCTAAGAGTTGTTGATGACACCATGCGGCTATCATACTTACCCTGCCCTGCCTCTTCCCTGATTTGAGTGCATGGAAGCGTTTTCCTTCCTCGCAGTAACCATAAGGGTAATCCGAGTCCTGACTATTCATGCCGGCTTCATCGAGGTAGACCACTTCTTCCGGCTCCATCTGTTCAATCTGAGCCATAAACTCCTCTCGCTGTTGCTCATCACGTTCTTGGTAGCCGTAAGTTTTTTTTCTGGTGAAGCCAATTTTCTTCAAGGCTCTGGATATGGTGCGAGGAGAGATGTCGTCATCCCAAAGTTCAGCCATTTGAGCTGCTGTTTTGTCGCCATGCTCTTGGGCAAAAGCCTTGAATTTTTGCCAGTCGGTAATTTTGTGGTTATTGCCAGGTCGGTGATGAGGTTTAGGGAGGAAGTCTCCGGTCTGTGCTTTTCTTTGCAGCCAGAGATTAATGGTGTTCCGGCTGGCATGGAAAACTTGACTGGCTTCTGTTTTGGGCATACCGTCTAGTTCAATGGCATCAATAACTTTTTGTCTGAGGTCGTAACTATAGGGGGCTGGCATTTTTGGTCTTCTTAGTCATCTCGTCCTCTCCATTATACGTCCTAAGTGTTCTGTCTTGTGCTATACTTCCAACAAGGAACGGTTAAACTTAGCAATGGGAAAGAAAGACATGAATCTTGGTTATTCAAGACTAAAGATGGATTTCAACTATGGAAACATAATTGGACTCCGATTGTCAGACATACCACAATACGCCCTGATGCAACACCATACGACGGAAACTGGACTTACTGGGCAACCAGAAAAGGACAAGCAATCGACACGCCAATTAGGGTAGCAAAACTACTCAAAAAGCAAAAAGGCAAGTGTACCTGGTGTGGGCAATACTTTACCCCATCAGACCTAATTGAAGTAGACCACATTGTACCTCGAAGCCTCGGTGGAAAGGATGAATACAAAAATCTTCAGCTATTACACCGCCACACCCGCGACGATAAGACGGCACTTGACAAGGCCAACGCTGTGTCCTTAACAATGGAGCAGTCAAACTAGGAGCCGTGTGAAGGGAAACTTTCACGCACGGTTCTGAATGGGAGGGGATGGAGGCGACTCCATTCTCGACCCCTAATCGGGGACTTGAACAGGTTTTCGCCAAAATGAGAATTGCTGGGGGGTGATATGGGTATTTGACAGATTGATTAAGTTTTGCTTATTGATTAACCCGTCAATAATTAAAATTTGTTGCTAAGGGATATGCACTAATTGTCCCGTGTGCTAAGACTGAATGGAGTGCATTTTGAGTGTAACGGTACGAATATCGGTTTGAGCGATATCACGCGATAGTAGTCAGGATAAAGTATTGTCAGGAATGCGCCCTACTGGAATCGAACCAGTCTGAAGGCGAATTATGAGTTCGCTGCCTCCCCAATCGGCCAAGGGCGCACAAATCGGTAGGGGTCGAACGGGAAGTCACCTTCCCGAACTCCCATTAAAAACCGTGCTTGATACTTTCGCATCACACGGCTCCTGATGTGGACACCCTTTTTCATAGGAACAGAGTTACTACCCCCTGCTTTCTTACTTCAACTTTTGGAGCTTTATGCACCACGTAGTCTTTCAACTCGCTCTCGCCATTATACTCCTACTAATCGCAGTATCTATATCCACACCGCGACCTGTGGGCATATCCCAGCCATTACAGATGGGCATTGGCTTCTGGTCGCATCCTTCACCCTCCAGGGGTAGGGGTCGAGAGTGAAGTCACCTTCACCCCCTCCCATTCAAAACCTTGCTTGATAGTTTCCCATCACACGGCTCCTGATGTGGATACCCTTTTGTCATCGGAACAGGGTTACTACCCCCTGCTTTCGTACTTCAATGTTCAGAGCTTTATGCAGCACGTAGTCTTTCAACTCGTTCTCGCCACTACACTCCTAATAATCGCAGTATCTATATCCACACCGTGACCTGTGGGCATATCCCCACCATGACAATTGGGCTTTAGCTTCTGGTCACATCCTTCACCCTCTAACCATGCGCTTACATTTTTCACTACTGCCTTGTGAATAGCATTACTCACTTGTTTATAGGCAGAGCATTAGAGGGGTTACAACGTTCCGTTTATATGGGCATTCCATGGTTAGATTTGTCCTCAGAACCGGGGTAGTTTAAAGGTCTGTGCAGGTAGTCGTAAGAGCCCCCAACTTTTCCCCTTGCCCTTTTGGGCGCAGCGTGTCCACCTATTTCGCTGCTAGTGTATTACGATGGTTCAAGCCGGACATTCAGTTTCCTTAATCATGGATGGTTGGCAGTGGTCTCGATTCCGGTATTAGGTTACACCTCGGAGCCTTCCGTTCCCCGCTTTAGTCCTAGGGTTGTGAGTCCTAAAACTAGGGGTGGCTATCGCCGTTACCCTCTGCTCTGTGATTTCTCAGTTCGCTTAGGACCTTGGGTTCCCTGCCTTGCTTAGTTCCCTAAGCGTCGGGACATATAAACAGTTATGAGGATGGTCAGGAAAGGTTTCCTTATATCCCAACTCGGGGCTGGAATCTTCACCGGCTAGTGATTTATGGCATTTCAGCCCTATTTCATACCCTAACGTCTCGCACCTTGCGCTTACACTTATCACTACTCCGCAGGTAAATCCTGCCATATGAGAGCCTAAGAGGGGTTACGACGTTCCATTTATGTGGGCATTCTATCCTTAGATTCGTCCTTTCCACCGGGGTACTTTAAAGGTCTGTGTAGGTATAGCACAAAATTATCCTACATCTTGAAGATGGCTTGTTAAAACCTCTTCTTTTTCCCCTTGTCCTTTTAGACGCAGCGTGTCAACCTATTTCGCTGCTTCATAATTACGATGGTTCAAGCCAGACATTCGGTTTTCCTAATCATAGATAGTTGGCAGTGGTCGAGTAGGAAATAGGTTTTTCCATTACGCCTTCCGTTCCCCGCTTCAACCTAAGGGTGTGAATCCTTAAATTGGGGGTGGCTACCGCCGTTACTCTCAACTTTCTGCTATATTGGGGTCATAACTCCCTCAAACAGTCCGTATATTGACCCTGAGTTCCCTGCCTAGTTTGGATTCTCATCTCCAAACGTTGGGACGCATAAATAGTTATGGGATATTCAAAGAGTTTCAGCCCTCTTTTATTCAACCAAGGGGTTGAAATCCCACTAGGAGCTTATTTCAGGCATCTCAGCCTTATTTGGTCTCCTAAACATCTCGCACTTAGTGGTTTATGATAGCATAGCACATCGAGAGTATGCAAGACTCAAACCCAAAGTCCTAATTGGCCATTACCTGCTAAGGACATTGACAAGTAGGGGTCGAGAGAGATGTCGCCATCTCCCCCTCCCATACAAAACCGTACTTGAGACTTTCACCTCATACGGCTCCTAATCTGATTGTTCCATTGTTAAGGATACAGCGTTGGCGTTATCTAGCGCCGTCTTATCATCATGACAGTGGCGGTGTAATAATTGAAGGTTTTTGTATTCATCCTTTCCACCAAGGCTTCGAGGTACAATGTGGTCTATTTCAATTAGATCAGATGTGGTAAAGTATTGTCGGTAGGGGTCGAAAGGGAAGTCACCCTCCCCAACTCCCATTCCAAACCGTACTTGAGACTTTCACCTCACACGGCTCCTGATGTGGACACCCCTTGTCATGGGAACAGGGTTACGACCCCCTGCTTTGTAACTTCAACTTTCAGAGCTGTATACAACCACGTAGTCTTTAAACTCGCTCTCGTCATAATACTCCTACTAATCGCAGTATCTATATCCACACCGCGACCTGTGGGCATATCCCCACCATGACAATTGGGCTTTGGCTTCTGGTCGCATCCTTCACCCTCAAAAGGGTAGGGGTCGAAAGGGAAGTCACCCTCCCCAACTCCCATTCCAAACCGTACTTGAGACTTTCACCTCATAGGGCTCCTGATGTGGACACCCCTTTGTCATGGGAACAGGGTTACGACCCCCTGCTTTGTATAGCACTAGTCAATAAGGTTAGGACGCAGCTTTGAGAACGGAATCCATGGCATCATGGAGAGAATCAAACTGCTCACGTGCAGTGGCGAATACGGGCTTTCAGCCACGACCAACATTTCTCTATCTTGTTGAGGTCTGGCGAATAAGGCGGAAGATAGAGTAAACGGCATTGAGCTGCCTCCACCAGTTCAGCAATCCGTCCCCCTTTATGAAACGTTGCATTGTCCAATACTAGAGTCTGACCTGGCTTCAATGTTGGAATTAAGATGAACTCCAACCACAACTCAAACACTGTCCGATGACAACAACCCTCAAAGCTAAAGGGAGCTAAGAGTTGTTGATGACACCATGCGGCTATCATACTTACCCTGCCCTGCCTCTTCCCTGATTTGAGTGCATGGAAGCGTTTTCCTTCCTCGCAGTAACCATAAGGGTAATCCGAGTCCTGACTATTCATGCCGGCTTCATCGAGGTAGACCACTTCTTCCGGCTCCATCTGTTCAATCTGAGCCATAAACTCCTCTCGCTGTTGCTCATCACGTTCTTGGTAGCCGTAAGTTTTTTTTCTGGTGAAGCCAATTTTCTTCAAGGCTCTGGATATGGTGCGAGGAGAGATGTCGTCATCCCAAAGTTCAGCCATTTGAGCTGCTGTTTTGTCGCCATGCTCTTGGGCAAAAGCCTTGAATTTTTGCCAGTCGGTAATTTTGTGGTTATTGCCAGGTCGGTGATGAGGTTTAGGGAGGAAGTCTCCGGTCTGTGCTTTTCTTTGCAGCCAGAGATTAATGGTGTTCCGGCTGACATGGAAAACTTGACTGGCTTCTGTTTTGGGCATACCGTCTAGTTCAATGGCATCAATAACTTTTTGTCTGAGGTCGTAACTATAGGGGGCTGGCATTTTGGGTCTTCTTAGTCATCTCGTCCTCTCCATTATACGTCCTAAGTGTTCTGTCTTGTGCTATAGTTTGCAAAGACTCCTACTTTTCCCCTTACCCTTTTGGGCGCAGCGTATCAACCTGTTTCGCTGCTTACTGGTTACGATGGTTCAAGTCGGAACATTCAGATTTCCTTAGTCATGGATGGTTGGCAGTGGTCGCCTTTGGTAGTAGGTTCTACTTCACGCCTTCCGTTCCCCGCTTCAGTCCCAGGGTTGTGAATCCTAAAACTGGGGGTGGCTATCGCCGTTACTCTCAACGCAATTGTTAAGGAATCATTAAGATTTCTAATTTAGCGTTTTGACCTTGAGTTCCCTGCCTTGTTTTGTATAGCATTAGTCAAGGTAGTTAGGACGCAGCTTTGAGAACGGAATCCATGGCATCATGGAGAGAATCAAACTGCTCAATGCAGTGGCGAATACGGGCTTTCAGCCACGACCAACATTTCTCTATCTTCTTGAGGTCTGGCGAATAAGGTGGTAGATAGAGTAAACGGCATTGAGCTGCCTCCACCAGTTCAGCAATCCGCCCCCCTTTATGAAACGTTGCATTGTCCAATACTAGAGTCTGACCTGGCTTCAATGTTGGAATTAAGATGAACTCCAACCACAACTCAAACACTGTCCGATTACAACAACCCTCAAAGCTAAAGGGAGCTAAGAGTTGTTGATGACACCATGCGGCTATCATACTTACCCTGCCCTGCCTCTTCCCTGATTTGAGTGCATGGAAGCGTTTTCCTTCCTCGCAGTAACCATAAGGGTAATCCGAGTCCTGACTATTCATGGCGGCTTCATCGAGGTAGACCACTCCTTCCGGCTCCATCTGTTCAATCTGAGCCATAAACTCCTCTCGCTGTTGCTTCCAACGTTCTTGGTAGCCGTAAGTTTTTTTTCTGGTGAAGCCAATTTTCTTCAAGGCTCTGGATATGGTGCGAGGAGAGATGTCGTCATCCCAAAGTTCAGCCATTTGAGCGGAGGTTTTGTGGCCATGCTCTTGGGCAAAAGCCTTGAATTTCTGCCAGTCGGTAATTTTGTGGTTATTGCCAGGTCGGTGATGAGGTTTAGGGAGGAAGTCTCCGGTCTGTGCTTTTCTTTGCAGCCAGAGATTAATGGTGTTCCTGCTGACATGGAAAACTTGACTGGCTTCTGTTTTGGGCATACCGTCTAGTTCAATGGCATCAATAACTTTTTGTCTGAGGTCGTAACTATAGGGGGCTGGCATTTTTGGTCTTCTTAGTCATCTCGTCCTCTCCATTATACGTCCTAAGTGTTCTGTCTTGTGCTATATATTTCTATACCAAACGTTGGGACATATAGCATTAGTCAAGGTGGTTAGGACGCAGCTTTGAGAACGGAATCCATGGCATCATGGAGAGAATCAAACTGCTCAATGCAGTGGCGAATGCGGGCTTTCAACCACGACCAACATTTCTCTATCTTGTTGAGGTCTGGCGAATAAGGTGGTAGATAGAGCCAACGGCATTGAGCCGCCTCCACTAGCTCAGGAATCCGTCCCCCTTTATGAAACGTTGCATTGTCTAGCACTAGAGTCTGACCTGGCTTCAGTGTTGGAATTAAGATGAACTCCAACCACAACTCAAACACTGTCCGATTACAACAACCCTCAAAGGTAAAGGGGGCTAAGAGTTGTTGATGACACCATACCACAATCATGCTCACCCTGCCCTGCCTCTTCCCGGATTTGAGGACATGGAAGCGTTGTCCTTGCTCACAGTAACCATAAGGATAATCCGAGTCTTGACTATTGATGCCAGCTTCATCGAGGTAAACCAACCCTTCCGGCTCCATCTGTTCAATCTGAGCCATAAACTCCTCTCGCTGTTGCTCATCACGTTCTTGGTAGCCGTAAGTTTTTTTTCTGGTGAAGCCAATTTTCTTCAAGGCTCTGGATATGGTGCGAGGAGAGATGTCGTCATCCCAAAGTTCAGCCATTTGAGCGGAGGTTTTGTGGCCATGCTCTTGGGCAAAAGCTTTGAATTTATGCCAGTCGGTAATTTTGTGGTTATTGCCAGGTGGGTGATTAGGTTTAGGGAGGAAGTCTCCGGTCTGTGCTTTTCTTTGCAGCCAGAGATTAATGGTGTTCCGGCTGACATGGAAAACTTGACTGGCTTCTGTTTTGGGCATACCGTCTAGTTCAATTGCATCAATAACTTTTTGTCTGAGGTCGTAACTATAGGGGGCTGGCATTTTGGGTCTTCTTAGTCATCTCGTCCTCTCCATTATACGTCCTAACTTTCCTGTCTGGTGCTATATAAACAGTTGTGGGATGGTCAGGGTACGAGTCCCTTATATTTCACCAAGGGGTGAAAGTCCCACTAAGAGGTTATTTCAGGCATTGCAGCCTTATTTGACTCCTAAACGTGTCACACTTGCATTGTCCAGTACTAGAGTTTGACCTGGCTTCAATGTTGGAATTAAGATGAACTCCAACCACAACTCAAACACTGTCCGATTACAACAACCCTCAAAGGTAAAGGGGGCTAAGAGTTGTTGATGACACCACGCCGCCATATAGCTCACCCTGCCCTGCCTCTTCCCTGATTTGAGGGCATGGAAGCGTTGTCCTTCCTGGCAGTAAGCATAAGGATAATCCGAGTCTTGACTATTGATGCCAGCTTCATCGAGGTAAACCACTTCTTCCGGCTCCATCTGTTCAATCTGAGCAATAAACTCCTCTCGCTGTTGCTCATCACGTTCTTGGTAGCCGTAAGTTTTTTTTCTGGTGAAGCCAATTTTCTTCAAGGCTCTGGATATGGTGCGAGGAGAGATGTCGTCATCCCAAAGTTCAGCCATCTGAGCTGCGGTTTTGTCGCCATGCTCTTGGGCAAAAGCCTTGAATTTTTGCCAGTCGGTAATTTTGTGGTTATTGCCAGGTGGGTGATTAGGTTTAGGGAGGAAGTCTCCGGTCTGTGCTTTTCTTTGCAGCCAGAGATTAATGGTGTTCCGGCTGACATGGAAAACTTGACTGGCTTCTGTTTTGGGCATACCGTCTAGTTCAATTGCATCAATAACTTTTTGTCTGAGGTCGTAACTATAGGGGGCTGGCATTTTGGGTCTTCTTAGTCATCTCGTCCTCTCGATTATACGTCCTAACTTTCCTGTCTGGTGCTATACATCAGGAGCCGTGTGCTGGGAAACTCGCAAGCACGGTTTTGAATTGGAGTTGGGGAAGGCGACTTCCCTTTCGACCATAACTGCTTATTGATTAACCCGTCAATAATTAAGATTTGTTGCTAAGGGATATGCACTAATTGTCCCGTATGCTAAGACTGAATTGAGTGCATTTTGTGTGTAACGGTGCGACTATCGGGTTAAGTGTTTCACTATGATCGCAGTAAGAATAAGGCTTAAAAAATAAGCGGACGATGGGACTCGAACCCACTATGTTTAGCTTGGGAAGCTAACATTCTACCACTGAATTACGTCCGCAATGGTTAGCTATTAATCTCTAGGTAGGGGTCGAAAGGGAAGTCACCTTCCCCAACTCCCATTTCAAACCGTGCTTGCGAGTTTCCCAGCACACGGCTCCTGATGTGGATACCCTATTTGTCAAAGGAACAGAGTTACTACCCCCGGCTTTCGTACTTCCATGTTCGGAGCCTTATGCAGCAAGTGGTTGAGCCTTGCTTTTGCGCCAATGTACTCCTACTCATCGCAGTATCTATATCCACACCGTGACCTGTGGGCATATCCCAACCATTACAGTTAGGCATTGGCTTCTGGTCACATCCTTCACCCTCTAAGAGGTAGGGGTCGAGAGTGAAGTCACCTTCACCCCCTCCCATTCAAAACCTTGCTTGATAGTTTCCCATCACACGGCTCCTGATGTGGATACCCTTTTGTCATCGGAACAGGGTTACTACCCCCTGCTTTCGTACTTCAATGTTCAGAGCTTTATGCAGCACGTAGTCTTTCAACTCGTTCTCGCCACTATACTCCTAATAATTGCAGTATCTATATCCACACCGTGACCTGTGGGCATATCCCCACCATGACAATTGGGCTTTAGCTTCTGGTCACATCCTTCACCCTCTAACCATGCGCTTACATTTTTCACTACTTCCTTGTGAATAGCATTACTCACTTGTTTATAGGCAGAGCATTAGAGGGGTTACAACGTTCCGTTTATATGGGCATTCCATCGTTAGATTTGTCCTCAGAACCGGGGTACTTTTAAAGGTCTGTGTAGGTAGTCGCAAGCTCAGTACAGGACAAAAAAGCTGAAAGTCTTAGCCAAAAGGGAATCTAGCCGAAAATTCTGAAGGGGGCGCTCCGGGCTGAGGTGAAAGTCGAGGGGTGGGGGGGTAGCGCCAAGTTGGGGTGAGAGGGTTACATCGGAATTACCACAAACCAAACTTCCCTCTCATGAACGAGCTTAACCGATTACGAGACACTTTGCGCCCTCACTTGCCCTGGCACGGGGCGAGATTAAACTTTGTCTGCCTGTTCCTGATGGCGCTATTCCAAACAAAGACGGTTAATCTGATGGAAATAGCGACTGTATTCGCAAATCCTGTGCAAATTTCCTCAAATTACCAGCGATTACAACGTTTTTTTCGGCAATTCAAATTTGACCGGGCAGAGATTGCCCGTTTCGTCGTTAGCCTCATTGACATTCCCCAACCTTGGACTCTTAGTCTCGACCGCACCTGTTGGTCTTTCGGTCAAACCCATTTCAACATCTTGATGTTGGCAGTCGTCCACGAGGGGATTGCCTTTCCCCTGCTGTGGACGATGCTTGACAAAAAGGGCAATAGCAACAGTGGCGAACGCATGGACTTATTCGACCGCTTCGAGGCACTATTTCCTGACGTGGAGGTGGCTTGTCTGACCGCTGACCGGGAATTTGTGGGGCGAGATTGGCTCTCGTATCTTCTCATCGACCCCGAGGTTCCTTTCCGCCTACGCATCCGCCACAGCGAGCTGATTAGTCCTAAGTTAGGAGGAACTCGGCGTAGCATGAACGAATGTTTGATTCTCTGCGACCCGGAGAATTTCGCCAGCTTTCGGGTCGCCGTTGGGTTTGGGGACGGCAGGTTTACGTCATTGGCTCTCGTCTGTCTGATTCGGGGGAGTTGTTGATTCTCATCACTAACGCTTGCCCCGAAACGGCCCTCCCCGACTATGCTCGGCGTTGGGGTATTGAAAACCTCTTCGGAGCCTTGAAGACTCGGGGCTTCTGTCTCGAATCGACTCACTTTAAGGACCCTGAGCGCTTGAGCCGTTTATTGGCTTTGCTTAGCCTGGCTTTTACTTGGGCTATGAAGGTGGGTTTGTGGATTCACCAAGGTTCACCCATTCCTTTGAAGGCTCACGGACGACGCTCCCAGAGTCTTTTCCGCACTGGCTTCGATTTTCTACGCCGCACTTTCTCTAATCTGCCTTTGTTTTCAGGGCGGTTTCACCAGGCTCTACAACTTTTGTCCTGTACTTAGAGTCGCAAGGACCCCCAACTTTTCCCCTTGCCCTTTTGGGCGCAGCGTGTCCACCTATTTCGCTGCTAGTGTATTACGATGGTTCAAGCCGGACATTCAGTTTCCTTAATCATGGATGGTTGGCAGTGGTCTCGATTCCGGTATTAGGTTACACCTCGGAGCCTTCCGTTCCCCGCTTTAGTCCTAGGGTTGTGAGTCCTAAAACTAGGGGTGGCTATCGCCGTTACCCTCTGCTCTGTGATTTCTCAGTTCGCTTAGGACCTTGGGTTCCCTGCCTTGCTTAGTTCGCTAAGCGTCGGGACATATAAACAGTTATGAGGATTATCAGGAGAGGTTTCCTTATATCCAAACTCGGGGCTGGAATCCTCACCGGCTAGTGATTTATGGCATTTCAGCCCTATTTAATACCCGAACGTCTCACACCTTGCGTTTACACTTATCACTACTGCCTTGTTGTGGGCTGAGTCTTAGAGGGGTTACAACGTTCCATTTATACGGGCATTCTATCGTTAGATTTGTCCTTTCCACCGGGGTACTTTTAAAGGTCTGTGTAGGTAGTACAGACAAACTCCTACTTTTCCCCTTGTTCTTTTGAACGCAGCGTATCAACCTATTTTGCTACTTAGTGATTACGATGGTTAAAGCCGGACATTCGGTTTCCCTAATCATAGATAGTTGGCAGTGGTCGCTTCTGGTAGTAGGTTCTACTTCACGCCTTCCGTTCCCCGCTTCAACTGGGGTGTGAATCCCAAAATTGGGGGTGGCTATCGCCATTACTCTCTACTCCCTGATTTCTCAGTTTGTTTATGACCTTGAGTTCCCTGCCTTGCTTAGATTTCTCCAAGCGTCGGGACATATAAAAAGTTATAGGGATGGTCAGGAGTGCGCTCCTTATATCCAACCTAGGGGTTGAAGTCCCTACCAAGTAGTTATTTTAGGCATCTCAACCTTATTTCATACCTGAACGTCTCGCACACCTGAGAGTCATTGTAGCAGGTTCCTCGCCAAAAATCAAGAGTGTGGTTCACCAAATAGGATAAAGGAACAGGTCAAACTCTTAATCATTTCCGTGGTGACATCACTTACAGCCAGACCCCCAGCGGTGCGACGACGCATCGATCGCAATACCACCAAATCAAAGGACTGAGAGGCTTTCAGAAGCGCATCAGATACATTGTCATGGACTAAGACCTGAATATCAGATTTGACCTGGGGTCCTGATGCTAGAATTGTGGATAATTCCGACTCCAACTCATTCACCTGTTCCCTAGAAGTGCGGCGATCGCAAACTTGCAATAACATTACCTCAGCTTGGTTACTATCAGCAAACAGTTGAGCAAACCGAATAGTTCTAATCGCCTGGGGGGTGATATTTTTAACCGGAACCAAAATCCGATGAATGTCAATAGGTGCTTCCAATAGCTTTAAGACCGCTACCGGACAATGGGAAGACCAAAATACATTATCAATCAAGTTCCCCAAAAGTCTGGCTCGTAAGCTAGTGTTATAATTCCAACCAATCACAATTAAACTCGCGTCAAATTCCCTAGCGGTGCGGCTAATTCCTTCAGCAATATCATCATCAATGCGGAGTCTTGTTTCAGTTTTGACACCAAACTCCTGAGCCACTTGTGCGGCTTTTTCCAAAAGGCGATCGCTCTGACGCAAGGTAACATCTAACTGAGGTTCATCCATTTGTAGATGAGCTTGGGTAATTGTGATCGGGACCACTAAACCCGACTCATGACGCGCCAATAAACCCGCCATTTCCACTAAATACCGCACCGACATAGGGTTAGATACAGCCACAATAACTGTAAATTTATTCCCGGGATTTTCTAAGCCTATTTCTGATTTTTTTTGAGGTATCCAAGCCTCATTGGGTGCTTGTAAATTAGGTTTAGGGATAGATAATCGACTCCCAAAACGAGCGGTTAATATTGGTCCCAAAACTGAAGTGACCAACATTAGCACAATCACCGTATTAAAGACTTGCTCAGATATCAACCCTACCCGCACAGAGGCTAAGGCAGCGGCGAGGGTAGCAGCCACCTGGGGAACGGATAAAGCCCACATAGTCATCGTTTCGTTCCAGTTATAACGAAACAGTAATTTCATCCCAGTAGCAGCCATTAACTTACTACCTAGTAAGCCTAAAACAATAGCTAAAGTTAAGCCAATACCAGTTGTTAAACTTTGAATAAAAGCCGGAACATCAATGAGTAATCCCATCCCCACAAAGAAAAAGGGAATAAATAGGGTACTACCTACAAACTCCACTTTTTCCTCTACCGGACTATGACCGATCACATCATTAACCGCCAAACCTGCTAAAAATGCACCGACAATTTGATCAACATTGATAATTTGTGAGCCTACAGAGACCAAAAAAACTGCCAGCATGACAAACAGAAACTGATTACTTTCTTCATTCCCTGTACGCCTAAAATATTCTTTTCCAGCCCAATCTAAACCAAACAGAACTATAGCAGTATAAATCCCTAAAGCTGCTAATTGTACAATTATGGAAGTCGCCGAAAAATCTCCCCCATGAATGGAAATACAAATAGCCAGCACCAATAAAGCGGCAATATCAGTAAAAATAGTGGCTCCAATAGTGACGACTACTGATTCATTGGCAACTACTCCTAATCGTGCTACAATAGGATAACCTAATAGGGTATGGGAAGCTAGTAGAGAACCAATCAAAATTGATGCGTTTAGACTGTAGCCAACTGATAAACCAATTGCAGTTCCTACGGTTAATGGAAAAGCAAAGGTCATCAACCCAAAAGATAGGGATCTATTTCGTTTGCGTCTAAACTCTTCTAGGTCAATTTCTAAACCCGCGACAAACATCAGGTAAATTTTGCCGATATCCGAAAGAAATTTCATAATTTCGGAGTCAGGAGACAAAACTTGCATTCCGTTGGGTCCTAATACTACTCCCGCAAATAATAAACCCACCAAACCGGGGAGTCGAAGACGCTCGAAAATGGGAGGAATGGTTAAACTGACTAGGATCAGAATTGTAAATGGGACTATGGGACTCTCTGGAATCAGGTTGAGAAATTGTTCCATATCAACTGTTAAGCAAGTTAGGCGGGTTTTAGGTGGGTTTTGTTAGGTTATCACAGATTGCACCATTAACTCTCAAAATTGTGAGCGATCGCCAACTATCATCAACCTCTGCTAGAATTTGTTAGTAATCCACACCGCTTGATAGGGTTGTAATATGTATTTAGAGTAAATGTCGGTAATAATCTCCCCACTGATTAAATCTAACCAAGGATCGATACAGATCAGGTTGACATCTCTTAAATTCAGTTGTTGGGGTTTATCGGTCAAATTAAAGATACAGAAAATGCTTTGGTCTCTGGTCATACTTTGTCGCCAAAACCCAAATAGCGATCGCTTCAATTGTAGGGTGTATTGAGTAGCGTTAGGATGAAAAGCACCCTGTTGGCGACGGATTTTAATGCGCCGACAGATTTCGCGGAATACAAGCGATCGAGGAGAATGGGGGTCCTCTAAATCCTTTTGTAAATCCTCAATCTGCCACTTATAGCGATTGATTGACCGATTCATTCCCGTCTGTTGTAACCTTTCATAATCATTGGGAGTAGCCAATAAACTATGAATATAAAATGCGGGAATCCCTTCTAAAGACATCATCAGAGTTTGGGAACAAATAAATCGCTGAATTTGCCAGGTATCCTCTCCCTTAACTGTGCCTTTCATCGCATCAAATAAGGAAATATTAATTTCATAGGGACTCTCACTACCATCTGGCTTTTTCCTCATGCTAATTTTACCGCCAAATTTCTCCATAGTCGTCAACAGGCTTTGATATTCCTCATCGGAAAGTAAACCCTCGGCGGGACGTAAACCAATGCCATCATGGGAAGCCGTAAAATTAAAATAAGCACAGCCTAGGGGTGCCGGTGGCATACTCATCATCCAGGTTCTGAGATGGTCTGATTTACCCTGAAGCATCGCATTTAACAACAGTGGCGGCAAGCTGAAGTTATAAATCATGTGCGCCTCATTTCGATTGCCAAAATAGCTCAGATTTTCCCGGTTTGGTACGTTAGTTTCCGTAATCACAGCTACTTCTGGATCTATCATATTTACCAGTTCCCGCAGTAGTTTAATAATCGCATGGGTTGGGGGTAAATGAATGCAAGATGTGCCGATTTCTTTCCACAGAAAACCCACGGCATCTAGGCGAATATATCTGGCTTTGGCGCTGACTATATAAAATCTGATGATTTTTAAAAACTCAATTAAGACATCAGGATTGGCAAAATTAACATCAATCTGATCTTCGCTAAAAGTCGCCCAAACGTGCTTTTCTCCATCAACAGTCTCTACTTTGACTAATACTGGACTGTTGCGGGGTCTGACAACTTCTGATAGGTTTTTGCCCGGTTCAACCACTATAAAATAATCACAGCCTGGTTTTTTCCCGGCTTGGAATTGTTGGAACCAATCGTGCTTACTGGAAACATGATTAAGCACTACATCTACCATTAAGTTAAATTGACGAGCAATGGTTTTGATATCTTCCCAGTCTCCGAGTTGAGGATTAACGCTTAAATAGTCACTGACCGCAAATCCATCATCGGACGTATAGGGAAAAAAGGGTAAAATATGCACACCGGTGATGGTATCTTTCAGGTTTTCTCCTAAGAATTTTGCCAAAACTTCTAGGGGTTTTCGGTCAGTATGACGGCTGTAAATACTATCCCCATAGGTGATTAATGTCACGTTGTTTTCTGTCCATTTGTTGGGGTTTTCATAGCCAGTGGGAATATATAAATTTTCGCCAATTACGGCAAATAGACGGTCTAAAATACTCGGAATTGTGGCGGGTTCGTAAGCGATTTCTAGCAAGGGCTGGAGGCGCATACAAAAATATTGATAATCACTATAAGTCGATCGCGTGGGTTTCATATTGTTTCCTCTGTGGATTCGATTGTTGAGAGCAATTAGCCAGTATACAGTAGATGATTAAATATCAACTTAATTCTCCTGGGGCTGAGGATATTGAGAATTGCGCCTAGGTTAAGAAAGGTTAAAATTTAGCATTTTAACAGTAAATTAAGTTATAGTAAATGCAGAGAACAGTCAGTGCAAATTTGCGTCAAGTTCTTAGTAGATGCTTTGGCCTGATCATGCTACCGTTTGTAGTAGGCTAACTATCCCCAGCTTTTAAGCATAACCGATTTTTCCATAATCGTCTAGGGGGATCAGCAATTTTGGTTGAAGCGTCCGCCACTTGAGGAGCGATCGCCATTTGAAGCATTGATCAATTAACAGGCTAAGTCTTATGTTGAGGAAAAACTGGTTGCGTCCAACTCTCATCTTCTGTTTCTCCCTATTACTGGGAATACTAACCGTAACAGCCGGAGCGATATCCGCCAATGATGGGACTTCCGTAGATGTGTTATTTTTTACCAGCGAAAACTGTCCCTATTGTCGTCAACAAAAAGCCTTTTTACTCCCCGTAGTCGAAGCGAATGACAATATCAGCCTAACCATGGTTGATGTTGACAACCAGCCGGAAAAATTCCAAGAATTTCTTGATGAGAATAACATCAGTAGTCGCGCGGTTCCCCGAACTATAATTGGTGATAAATCCTTTATCGGTTTTTCTCCAGACCCAGGAGAGTTGGAATTTATCCCATCCTATCAGGCTTATATAGGCTATCAGAACCAAATTATTAATGCTATTCAAGCCGAGTTAGGAACTGCTGTGATCATTCCCGGTCAAACGGTTAATGTACAGCCGACACCCACTACAACGCCTCCACCACAAGGTATACCTGTCTGGGTTTTATCATTTTTACCCCTAGCTTATGTAGTCACCTACCCAATTTTCAGCATTAAAGATAAACCAGTCGAAACGAAGAGATTATGGTTGGGGGGGCTAACCGGTGTAATTATGGTTAGTCTATTTTTGGCGATCGCATTTACCCCAGATGCAGTAATTAGAGGATTTGCTGCGGCTTTACCCTTTCCCCTATTTGTATTTATCATCGCCTTAGCAGACGGCTTTAACCCCTGTGCTTTTACAGTGTTAATTATCCTATTATCCCTGCTGACCTATACTAAAAGTAGGCGAGATATGGCGATAGTAGGTTCCACCTTTGTGGTGACATCAGGAGTCATGTATTTTGTGTTTATCATGGCTATGGTATTAGTGGGCTCAATTTTCATCGATAGATATGGTCAAATAGTGATGATTATATTGGGTGCTGTGATCACCATTGCTGGTTTAATTAACATTAAAGACTTCTTTTGGTTCAAAAAATCTGTGTCTCTGTCTTTATCCCAAGAACAGCAAATTGAGATTACCAAAAAAGCCCGAAACATCGTCAACCAATTACAATCAGCTAAAAGCGATCGCCGAAAATTTGCCGCCGCCTTATTGGCTACAGTTTTATTAGCAATTTTCGTCAACCTAGTAGAGTTAGGATGTACAGCCATTTTACCCACTGTATATATGGCAACCCTAGTCAACTATTGTCAGACTAATGTTTTACTGTGTTATAGTCTCTGGACGGCTTTTTATGCTGTAGTCTATATTCTGCCGCTATTGGGGATTCTCATCAGTTTTATTTACTCTTTTTCATCCTATCGTCTAACCGAAGAAAAAGGGCGATTACTGAAACTATTTGCGGGAGCCTTTATGGTATTCTTTGGATTAGTGATGATTGCTAAACCCGAATTACTGGTCTTAGGATAGAGCCACCCGTCAATATACCACCGTACAGAACAAAAACTTAACGCGATCGCCCAGTTTTTGTTTTAACTCATCTAGGGAGGCTGCATCACTCACCAAATTCCCGCCTTTGAGGGCTACCCATCTACCTCGGTAGCCCTGGCGGTTTTGGACAACCCAGTTAAAATTCAAAGACATCTCAGGGTTAGGTGGTAAGCGGTGAAACTCCAAGGTTTTCGGTCCAAAAAGCTGCATATATCGTTTAATTTTGTCCGAGTTAGGATAAGACTTAAACGCTTCGCAGGCTAAATCTGCGGCTTGATGGAAATTATCCTGACTCAAAGCGCGATCGATGGCGGTAATATATTGCTCAGGTGAGTGATTCATGGGATTTCACAGATAGTTGCGATCGCCTTTAAGAGAGGGTTAGGGGTTTTGTCAGTTCAATTTTCCGGCTTAGGAAGTTCCAGACCCGATAACAGGTCAGGACGGCGCTGTTGTGTGCGTTGAAGTTGTTGTTCTCGTCGCCATTGTTGAATATCAGCATGATTACCAGAGAGCAAAACATCAGGGACACGCATTCCCCGAAACTCAGCCGGGCGGGTATAGTGGGGATAGTCTAGTAGTCCATCCTCAAAACTCTCCGCCTTGAGGGATTCAACCTTACCCACAGTACCCGGTCGCAGGCGCACCACACCATTAATCAAAGCCAGGGCTGGAATTTCGCCCCCAGTTAGGACGAAATCACCCAAAGACACCTCGCGAGTCACCAGGTGCATGACCCGCTCATCGATGCCTTCGTAGTGTCCACAAATCAAAACCAGTTGGTCATAACCAGTAGCCAAATCGCGAAATAGTCCCTGGTGCATAGTTTCCCCCTGGGGGGTCAACATAATCACCTCTCGTCGGGGAAGAGAGGGAAGGGACTCAACCGCCGCAAAAATCGGCTCAGGTTTCAATACCATTCCCACCCCGCCGCCGTATGGTTCATCATCGACCCGTCGGTGCTTGTCGAGGGCAAAATCCCTAGGATTAGTGCAGTAGACCGCCGCGATCTGGCGAGCTATTGCTTTAGCTAGAAGTCCTGACTGTAGGGGGCTAGAGAAAAATTCAGGGAACAGAGTAATAATGTCAAATCGCACGGAACCTCAAACCAAGCCAGTAACTGTATGATTAACCCTCCAGCCACCGTACCTGCTATGGTAGGTGCTTGTTTCCCAGAATTGCTCCTGAGAGATACCTCGACAGGCAGCAAAACCAGTAGATCTGACGACTGACTGATGCCAACCGTTCCCAGAGTTAGCAGGCTCGGGCAATGCCTGACTTTTACTCTCAATCGGTCGCTTGCTGGGAGCTGATAGAAGCATTGTAGCAAATTGGTACCGACTATGGCTGAAAAAGATGGGCGCGTCATACTTTTAGCCACAGCCATTAGACAACTTGAGCCTTACTGGCAACCAACCAAAAAGATAAAAACAGATGTGATCCGTGAACAAGAACAGACTCCTTGTTATAAAATCGGGCAGCGGGGCTTGGTGTAACACCCTCGATCCCGAAAATCTGGGAAAGTCCGGTGGGTCTGGTGGGTCTAAAGAATTGTTTAAATCCGTATCAAAATATACTAAAATGCTAATATTTGCGCTAATTTGGTAATTTTTCCTGGCAGCATCTGTGTGCATTTCCGGCAAAAGGAGATTAAGCGAGGGTCTGCCAAGCAAATAGAATCTGGTGTGATCACCTTCAAGTCCAAATTTATCCGGGTTCCCTGACAGGATTTAAGTTAAATTGGCTATTAAGCAAATGTTAAGTTCGAGCATCTCTAAGTCAAGAGATTCGGGAATCCGGGCAGGTGATGGGGTGAATCGAGAAAGAACCATAACCCATTGGGAAACTAGCCAGATTCTTGGTCAAATTGGGTAAATATCCTCTGGTTAGGGCGATAGTTAGTGTCACTCACCTAAAACCGAGGAGGGCAACTTCACAAGAGACAAAGTTTTGCTGTCCCCTTTTATGCCAAATTTATGTCAGAAGGCAGTGAAGTCAAACCAGACCCGGAAAAGGGTGGTGGTGCAGAATCTGGAGTCCGCCAAAGAAGCCCGCTAAGTTGAATTCATGCCTATCATGAGGAGAACAATATGCAGCAGTTGACATCTCAAGCCCTTGAACAAATGATTAATCCAAAAACTCAAACCTCAATTTTAGTCATTGGAGGAGCCGAAGATAAGATTCATGGACGTGAGATTCTGCAAACCTTTTTCAGTCGTGCTGGGGGGGAAAATGCCCAACTGGCAATTATTCCCTCAGCCTCCAGAGAACCGAGTATTCAAGGAGAACGCTACCAAAAAATTTTTGAGAATATGGGAGCGAAGACCCTGAAAGTGTTTGATATTCGGGAGCGACATCACTGTGAAGATCCACAATGGCACGATTATTTAGAGGATTGTACAGGGGTGTTTATGACGGGAGGAGATCAGTTAAGGCTGTACAGTTTGTTGGCAGATACGCCCCTAATGGAGAAAATTCGGGTAGCAGCTAGGGCGGGTAAAATAGCCCTGGCGGGAACCAGTGCCGGGGCGGCGGTGATGAGCCATCACATGATCGCTGGGGGGGGTAGTGGGGAATCTCCTAATCGATCGCTAGTGGATATGGCTACCGGGCTGGATATTCTACCGGATTTGATCGTAGACCAACATTTTCATAATCGCAACCGCTTCTCTCGTCTAATTAGTGCGATCGCCGCCCATCCCGATAAAATGGGGATTGGCATTGATGAAGACACCTGCGCCATGTTTGAAGGAGAAGGGCGAGTGCGGGTAATTGGTAAGGGAACCGTGACCATAATAGATGCTAAAGATCTATCCTATACCAATGTAGCCCAGGCGGGGGCTACGGACCCACTGAGCTTATTTAACCTGCGGGTCAATATTCTCTGCCACGGTGACAGTTATAATATGCGAACCCACACCGCCTTCCCAGCAGCAGCCAGCTTATAGTTCGGATTGCTGTATCATATTCAGGTCGCAAAACTGTTCGCATTGAACAGTTTTGAGGTCTTTGAAGTTTGACATTGAATAACACAGAGACTTGTCACCAAAATAATTCCTGGATCACCCACCGAGACAGATATGAAAATTCTTAGAATCCAAACTCTCAGAGGTCCTAACTACTGGAGTATCAGACGACACAAGCTGATCGTAATGCGTCTTGACCTAGAAGAATTATCAGAACGCTACTCCTCAGATATTCCCGGATTTTATCAAGGTTTAACCTCCGTTTTGCCTAGTTTAGTAGAGCATTGTTGTTCTCCGGGAGTGCGGGGTGGCTTTCTCAGTCGGGTGGAACGGGGAACATTAATGGGTCATATTATTGAGCACGTGGCGCTGGAACTGCAACAACTAGCCGGAATGCCTGTGGGGTTTGGTCGGACGCGGGAAACCTCCACGGCGGGAGTGTTTCAGGTGGTCTATGAATACGAAAATGAACAGGCGGGCCGATATGCAGGGCGGGCGGCGGTGCGTCTGTGTCAGAGTATTGCCGAAACTGGCAGTTATCCGGCTGAAGAACTCACTCAAGACCTCGAAGATCTCAAGGAATTAAAAGCCCAAGGGTCCCTCGGTCCGAGTACGGAAGCGATCATCAAAGAAGCGGAATTTCGCCACATCCCCTGGATGCAACTAAACGCTCGCTTTATGATCCAGTTTGGTTATGGTGTCAATCAAAAGCGCATCCAAGCTACCCTCACCAGTAGCACTGGTATTTTGGGGGTGGAACTGGCCTGCGATAAGGAAGGCACTAAACAAGTGCTGCGGGATGCGGGGATTCCTGTACCACGGGGGACGGTAATTCGTTACTTTGAAGACCTCAGTGATGCGATCGAGGATGTGGGGGGCTATCCCATTGCTATTAAACCCCTAGATGGCAACCATGGCAGAGGTATTACCCTAGATGTGACTCGTTGGGAAACGGCTCAGACAGCCTATGATGCAGCCAGTGAAGCCTCAAAAACCCGTAGTGTGATTATTGAGCGATTCTACAAAGGTCGAGATCATCGGGTTTTAGTCGTCAATGGTCGGGTGGTAGCAGTTTCGGAAAGAGTCCCCGCCCATGTGGTTGGTAATGGTAAATCCACCATTGAGGAATTAATCGAGGAAACTAACAAAGACCCTCGCCGGGGAGATGGACATGATAACGTCCTCACCAGAATTGTGGTTGATCAAACTGTGCTTTCTATGATTGAGGAAGCCGGATATACTATCGATTCAGTCCTACCAAAGGGGGAAGTTTGCTTTTTGCGGGCTACGGCTAACCTCAGTACGGGGGGCAGTGCTATCGATCGCACTGATGAAGTCCACCCAGAAAATATCTGGCTATTTGCTCGGGTTGCCAAAATTATTGGCCTAGATGTGGCCGGAATTGATGTAGTTACCCCAGATATTTCTAAACCCCTGCGGGAGGTGGATGGGGTGGTTGTGGAAGTCAACGCCGCCCCAGGATTTAGAATGCACGTCGCCCCCAGTGAAGGCCTACCGCGTAATGTGGCCGGGGCGGTGATGGATATGCTATTCCCTGGGTCTTCCCCTAGTCGGATTCCCATTCTTTCCGTCACGGGGACTAATGGCAAAACTACCACCACTCGTCTGTTAGCCCACATTATGAAGCAGACGGGTAAAGTAGTTGGTTATACCACCACCGATGGCACTTATATCGGCGATTATATGGCTGAACCGGGGGATAATACGGGACCCCAAAGCGCTCACCTGATCCTCTGTGACCCCACCGTAGAAGTCGCCGTCCTGGAATCGGCGCGGGGGGGAATTTTGCGATCGGGTCTGGGTTTTGATACCTGTGATATCGGTGTCGTCCTCAATGTCGCTGCTGATCACCTGGGTTTAGGAGATATCGATACCATTGAACAAATGGCTAAGGTCAAAAGTGTGGTGGCTGAGGCAGTTAGCGATCGCGGTTATGCTATCCTTAATGCTGATGATCCCCTAGTGGCTGCCATGTCGGAACGGGTGAAGGCTCAAGTGGCTTATTTCTCCATGAATCCCGATAATGAGATTATTCTGCGCCATACGGAAGCCGGAGGATTGGCCGCCGTCTATGAAAATGGCTATCTGTCAATTCTCAAGGGTGATTGGACGCTGCGAATTGAACAGGCGGTAAATGTTCCCCTCACTATGGGCGGTATGGCTCCGTTTATGATTGCTAATGCTTTGGCTGCTTGCGCCGCCGCTTTTGCTCAAGGGGTGAAAATTGAGCATATTCGCACCGCCTTGGCTACTTTCATTGCGTCGGCTGACCAGACTCCTGGACGCATGAATCTCTTTAATATGGGCAGTTATCATGCTTTGATCGATTATGCCCATAATCCCGCTAGTTATGAAGCCTTGTCTGGGTTTGTCAATAACTGGCCGGGGCCTCGGATTGGGGTGGTAGGAGGTCCAGGCGATCGCCGTGATGAAGATTTTGTGACTCTGGGTAAATTGTCCGCTAAGATGTTTGACCGGATTATTGTTAAGGAAGATGATGATACCCGAGGACGACCTCGCGGAGATGCAGCCGTTCTGATTACTCAGGGTATTGAAGAAGTCCTTTCACCGGTTCCCGATCCTCGGGTTAAGCATGAGACGATCCTTAATGAGACAGATGCCATTAATCTCGCCCTAGACCAGGCTCCCAAGGAGGCTCTGGTGGTGATTTTACCTGAGAGTGTTAATCGGGCGATCGCTTTAATTAAAGCGCGTAATCCCATCCTCGATACCAACCCAGAAGGCGCTAATTTGAGCGTCGCTAATGCCGAAATCAGTTAACAGGGAGCTCCGGGGTATCCACCGGCGGTGCGTCAGGTGACGCACCCTACTACCCTACTATTCACCGAGTAAAACGGCATCTTCTGGAGTCATAAACTCTAACACCTGTTGTCGAATCGCATTTTCCATACGTTTGCGAGATATTCGCTGTTCGGGAATGCGGTTGTCAAACAGAATTTTAGAAATTGTCTGAATACACTCCATAATTTTTTCCGCCTCCGTTTCGTTCATCATTCCCAGCGCCGTTGGAGATGGTTGCGGGTCTTCCTGTGGCGGCGTTGGTTCAGTTTTCGCTACCTCACTCTCACTATCAGAGTTAATATGTAGCTTTTGTTGATAGTGATTCGGAATACCCCAGCCGCGCTGTCCGGGGTGTTCATGTCCGAGGCGCTCATTTTCTAAGTATTCAGTCGCCGACTGATACAAAGCCTGTTCACGCCAGTAGGGAACAGTAAAATAGCCGAAGCATTTACGATATTCCTCTGAGTCCACCATATCCGAAACCAGTGCGCCTACACCATGTCGCAGCAGAATATTATCCCAATGGTGGATTTCCTCATCTCCGTGGGGTGTGCGCCCTAAAAAATGCTTACAGGCATTTTCGATAAACTTCAGGTTAGAACTATTTTCGTAGAAATGTTCTAAATAAACAGGTCGCACTACTAAACTTTTCAGGAAGTGGCGGATTCCTAGTTTACCTTTTTTGAAGTCTCTTTCTAAATCCCATAATTGCTTGCGTTCCGATTCGTAGGGCTGACGTTCTAAGACTTGCTGATAGATTTTACTGAGAACAAATGTGCGCTCTTCAACGGACGCATTATGGGTAGTCGTGATGGTTTCATGTAAGGGCATAGTTTCCGCTCCTATTATGCTTTAATCGCATCCAAAAATCACATCCAAAAAATACTAACTAACCTTTAGCACTCGCCGCGCCCCGTTGTACTGTTGCCATCAACTTAGGTGGAATGTCTAAGACTTCCATAATGATATCCATGTAAGGTTTCAGTAGTTGATTGCAAGTGCTGGGAAGTTTCTCCTGCATGGTTTCTTCCAAGCAGTGATAGGCTTTTAGACAGGCGACGTTTTTCTGATAGGCAGACAGAATATTAGCTAACCACAGCATCAAAGATTCCCGAAAATAGCGGGGGTCATCCCGTAACATAGCCACCGACATTAAGCAAATCGCCATGTTCATATCGTAAATACAGCGCTTGGAGTGTTGCTGCATTACTTCCGGGTGAATTAGCATAAACTTTTTCAAGGCAATCTTGATAAGTTCCGGTGATTTCGCCCGCAGAATTTCATAGGTTTTTGTCCGCGCCGGCAGGGTTTGAATATATTGATGAAAAGGTTTTAGTTCTGCGTCGCTTAGATAACGCCCATCTGCCTGGATCATTAACTCTTCCCATGCCAAATTAATTGTCGGCATTTTTGTTATCCTCTCACTCTGAATCGGCTATTGACTGTACACTTACTATTGTATACTGTCTTTTTAGAAGTGTGATGCTGACCCCAGACAAAAATCAACAAAACTCAGCAATTCGACATTATGGATAAATGATGCACATTTTGGCAGTTTTGTCAAGTGCGGAGAAGCGATCGCCACTGGTACATCGCCACTGATTCAGGGTAAATATTGAGTGGGATTACCTATTTAGTGATTTAGTTGGCTAGAATGGGAATGATGGGAATGTGCCACAATGGAACAGAGGGGCGGCGATCATGCGTCAGGGTTGGTACAGCCATTAGGAAATAGATAATTGCTGGTGAGGTCGTCAGTAGTGATAGGCTCGACTTGCCTTTCTATGTGAAAAGTGTTCGGAGAAAAACTATGAATATTACCAGTCTTAAACATTGGTCTGTAGGCACAGCAGCGTTAGGCATTCTGGCTCTGCATAGTGTCGCACCCAGTCTAGCTCAGTATTATCCCTTCTATAGCTTTTTTAACCCCATGTCTTCCTACTACGAGTCAGAAGACGATTTAGGGTTAGCAGAGGTTATAGGTAAACAGGACAGATTGAGGACACTGGGGAAAGCCTTACAAGACACCGGTTTGAGCCAACAACTCCAGGGGGAAACTTACACCATTTTAGCGCCAACAGACGCAGCTTTTGCTAATCTGCCCCGTGAAATGCGCGATCGCCTTTTCCGGCCAGAAAATCAGGGAATGCTGCGAGAGATTTTAAACTATCACGTTGTCGCTGGTCGCATCACCCAGCAGCAGGTAGAATCCGGGGAAATCACGACTCGGCAAGGGAACACTGTTCGCATTAGTGGCAACCCCAGAGACCAAAAACTAATGCTTAACGAGGCTAACGCTGATCAGTTACCAATTCCCGGTCCTAATGATAGTGTAATTGTAGTGATTGATCGAGTTTTGTTACCCCCCGGACTCATTCCCCTAGGAATCCAAAGCACAAACCCCCCCCAGGAAACAACTCAGCCGATACCAACTAATGATAATTCCTCTAACCAGGCTATGGTCAACCCTCCCCCAGTTTCCAGAACTCAGTTTATCTGTGAACAAGGGCCAGACGGTTTACCTACCACCTATGCAGTCACACCCAGAGGAAGGGTTCCTGTGATTAAATGGTATTCGGACTATTTCAGTGGTTCCGGCTATACCTCTGAACAACGCTGTCGGGAAGTTTCCGCGCGGTTCCAAAACTTTTACAGTTTGGGTTGGTTAAATTACATTACCCACGGCATAGTTAATCGCCAAAATGTCGTATGTGTGGCTAGTGACAATGCCATTCCCTGTTCAGGCGATCGCGTTTTATTCACTCTCAAACCCGGCTCAGACCCTGTGACTACTGTACAACAGCTTTTTAATGTTCGTGCCGGAGCCAGTAGTCCCCTATTTGAAAGCGAAGACGACAGCGGCGTGTATATTGACTTTAACAATTTTCTGGAAGCCACCCCAGTAGAAGGCACATCTACTCCCGCTACCCCATCTACTCCCGCTACCCCATCTACTCCTGTCACCCCAGGAAATAATCCCCCTTCTGGTGGACCAATTTGGTAGTCGTGAAGACCGAGGCACAGAAAACCGGAATTTCTAGTGATATTTTGTGCTTCAATTACAGCCTGTTCAGAAATCATCTGATCACCTCTCAAAGTCCCTCTCCCTCTCTGGGATCCAGATTTAGGGTGAGGGCAATGTATTAAGCGACTGGTGAACAAGCTGTATCCCTAAAATTATGGGGCAATAAAGTGAACCCAAAAATTGCCGTCAGGGAGGCACAGCCGCCGGATTAAAGAGTAAGAATAGGTTAGATATGCGCCACTTAAATCAGTACGATATCCACTAGAGAACCATTCGCCATAGGGGTCGTGAACTATGAACCCAGAGCTATTATAACCTACTACTGGCATGATGTGACCAAAGGAGGTAAAATAACCATGAATTACCGTAGGTTTTCCTTCCGCCAACCATTCTTTCACATCATCAATAGTCGCGTTAGTGGTGAAGTAGTCTTTACAGCCATACTCTCGGACAATTTTGGCTAAATCTTGGGGACTGTGGCGGCTATAGCCCTTATTGAGAGCATATTCATATAACTCATCTTCAAATTGACCATAACTAACCCGACGACGAGCCTGATAATAGCTGAGACACATAGCGATCGAGGTAACATTACATGATCCCGTAGGATTAAACCAGTTATCGAGTTGAGAAAAATAGGGAAAGTTCCGCAATCTCACTTCCGCTGGTAATAACTTGGGATAAACTAACTTTTTCCCCTGATATATTTCCCCGTGTTTATCAAAAATATACCAGATTGAATGCTGTTTAAAAGTTTCACTTCTGAGAGCAACTCTGATGTGATTTCGGTCTGGTTCAAAGGCTAATAACTGAAATTCTTGCCCAGCTTTAGCACCTTGTTTTTCCGATTCACTTAATTGAGCAGAATCAACGGGTCTCAGCTTCAGAATTGTATCCCTAGTGATTTTCAGGATGGGTATATCTGTGCGAATATCCTCTGGTTTCGTGTTCAGTAATTTTGGGGCGGTGATAGTTCCCAAAAAACCGCTTTCCCGACATTCTAACAACGCTTGAAAACGGTGCATAGCCGCATTTGACTTGGGGCCATAAATGCCATCGACAGGGGGATCAAGTAAGTTCAAACTCACCAAAATATTTTGAATCTGACGGGTGAGTTCTTCATCTGTGGCGATATCTTTGACATCGTAACGTTTATCTGTATTGACGATATCCTGGAGTTTCATCGTGGGTATTTATCTCAAATGGGATAGTAGGGTTATGGCCATCTTTTGGGTCTAGCTCAAATTAATCATAACATCAAAATCTTTCCCAGAGTCTTGATCATAGTTCAGCCTAGGTGGTTGAGAGGAATTAGACCGCCTAGGCTATTAATTGCTATAGTTTCACCGGGCCGACATAACCTCAGCTATAATCGCGTAACATCTTGCGAATTTCGATGCTGTGTAGTTCTTCCTGACCAATCATAGTGCGAGCATACTCTTCTAGGTAAATACTGGCATTTTCTACGGTTTCCAGTAGTTCTTTATACAAAGATAGAGCTTTTTTCTCATGGTTGAAACTTTCCGCCAATAAATCCTGTACCGAATGCTGATAAGTTTCCTCAATGGGAGCAATTTTTTGGCTGGGATGTCCTTCTAATCCTGTGAGAATTTCCCCCGCTTGTTGAGCATGGGTGAGGGACTCGGTAGCTTGAGCTTGAAAAAACTGCACAATGGGTAAACGATTGGGTCCGGTCACCATTAAGGAATAGTGAGTGTATCGAACCACCCCAGCTAACTCAAATTCCATGATGGAGTTAAGTAGCTCAATGGTTTTGTCCTGGTCAAGGTCTCTCATAATTTTCTATTAGTCTGTGAATCCCGCTTGACATCCTTCGGCCCTGAAAGGGACTGGGTTTGATAACTTCCCCAACCCCCATGATTACCATAACGATTATAGGACATTATGGCACGAGTTAACATTTGCTGCTAGTAGGTTGAGATGGCATTAGGGATATTCAGCTTAATTTATACCATGAAAAACGAAATTTGTCAAGGGGTAAATCGAAAAATTTAATCAGGGTCGGAGTGGTTAAGCAGTCCGGTTTATGGGAATTGTCAAACTTTCATAAATCCCGGAAATATGGGCGCGTTAATCGAGAATTATTGAACCTTAAATATCTGGCAAGCCTCAACCAAACCAGAAATTTACCCCCCCTAGTAAGATAATGTGATATTGGGGGCAATAATTAAGAATCACAGAATTGATAAATATGCCCCCCAAGGGCATTGTCAAATCAGACAATTTATGATTATGGAAAATCTGAGTGGTTTTAGGTATAATGTTGGTGGCAAACCCGACCATTGGTGTAATATGAACAAACAGTTGGGCAGATTAGGCAATATATTATTGTTGAGTATGATCGCATTATGTGCTTGTGCTGACACCGATAACCTACAGAGTCAAACATCAGAAACCCCTCCCTCCGAAACCACTGCTATACAGCCAGGGTCGGCGGAAATTGGGACTATGGAATTTCGCGCCAATGGAGAAGATTTGCTCCGGGAAGGTTGGGTGAGTAAAGATGGTTGGCAATTGTCATTTAATCATGTTTATATAACCTTTGCCAATGCCCAAGCCTATCAAACTTTAATCCCCTATAATCCCCACGCGGGAGTAGAACCCCTAGCCCAACAAATCATCAGTTTAGTAGAATTTAAAACCGTGGATTTAGCAGGAGGTGACCAGAGTGCAGAAACCATTTTAGTTAATCAAGTCCCCGCACCACCGGGGCGCTATAATGCGATTTCGTGGCAAATGGTTCCGGCGGTAGATGGTATGGCTGCGGGTTATTCATTAATGCTAGTGGGGAGGGCATCAAAAGATGGTCTAACTGTACCATTTAACCTGAGATTTAATCAAGAAATGGCGTTTACTTGTGGTGATTATGTGGGAGAAAAACGCAAAGGTATTTTGCAGCCAGGGAGTCGCGCCAACCTAGAAGCCACCTTTCATTTTGATCACTTATTTGGAGACCGAGAAGCGGAAGCGGAGGCGGCGATTAATACTCGTGCATTAGGTTTTGAACCCCTAGCAGCGATCGCCACTTCCGAGGGTGTAGATGCCAATTTAGATACACTCAGAGAACAACTAGCGACCGAGGACTATCAGAGAATCATGGAAATTTTACCGAATTTAGCCCATGTGGGTGAGGGTCACTGCGCCGAAAAGCAGATGCAAAGAGATTGATAAACTCCCACGGAATTAGGGTAAATTATCAATTACTTATTGTTGAATAATCAGGAGGATTTCATGAACTGGAAACTTTGTATATCCCTACTATTTTGGACGATCGCCATACCGGAATCAGCGATCGCCCATGGGGTCATAGTCCAATCTCAAACCACCTCAGCCATAAAAATTAATGCCACCTACGACACCGGGACACCCATGGCTAACGCCGAGGTGAGAATTTACACCCCCCAAGACCCCACTACCCCTTGGATGACCGGAAACACCGACGAAAATGGTCACTTTGTCTTCATTCCCGACCACGATAATAGCGGTTTGTGGGAAGCCACCGTCCGTCAAGCAGGACATGGGGCGTTAATTGCCATTCCCGTGAGTCCCCCAGGGGAACAGGTATCTCACAGCAGCGAAAATGCGATCGCTTCCAATTCCGCATCAAACCCCGTACAGAAATGGGTAGCCGCCGCCGCCGTAATTTGGGGATTTATCGGCACCGCCCTATTTTTTACCCGATTAAAACCCTCTGATGAGACGGGAGACAACAGCCCCCCTATAACCTCTCAAGAATCCGAAAACTAACCCACCATCAAACCTGACAAATATCATTAAATCATGCACATTTCCGAGGGGATTATTCCCGCGCAAACTTGTTTAGCTGGTTATGGAATCACCGGTTTATTAACCTGGTATTCTCTGCGTCAAATCAACCGACAAGCCAACCCCACCGCCAACATTCCCAAAGCCTCCCTTTTAACCGCCGCCTTTTTCGTCGCTTCCTCCATACATATCCCCATCCCTCCCGCCAGTGTTCATCTAATCTTAAATGGTCTACTGGGGGCGATTTTAGGATATTATGCTTTTCCGGCTATTTTAATCGGCTTAATATTCCAGGCGATTATATTCGGACATGGGGGATTAACCACCCTGGGAATTAATGCCATAATTATGGGAATTCCAGCTATAATAGCCGCCCTAATTTTTCAAAGTAGACATCGATTTAGTCAGCGTTTTAAACCTACCATCAGCCTAAATTTATTCGGGTTTGTAGCAGGTGCGTCTAGTGTAGGTTTGTCAACCATCTTATTTTTGACCATCCTGATTACCAATCTTCCCTCGACCCTGGAAAGTGAAGCCGAAAAAGCTGCCATTATCGCCCTAATTATCGCCCATATTCCCCTGATGTTTATTGAGGGAGTATTTACCGCCATGGTAGTTAATTTTCTGAATCGAGTCAAGCCAGAATTATTAACCCAATAACCCCTATTATAACTTGTTTACCAGTCGCTTAATACATTTCCCTCACCCTAAATCCCTCAGTCGCTTAATACATTTCCCTCACCCTAAATCCCTCAGTCGCTTAATACATTTCCCTCACCCTAAATCCCCCAGTCGCTTAATACATTTCCCTCACCCTAAATCCCTCGGTCTCTTAATACATTTCCCTCACCCTAAATCCCTCAGTCCCTTAATACATTTCCCTCACCCTAAATCCCTCAGTCCCTTAATACATTTCCCTCACCCTAAATCCCTCAGTCGCTTAATACATTTCCCTCACCCTAAATCCCTCAGTCGCTTAATACATTTCCCTCACCCTAAATCCCTCAGTCGCTTAATACATTTCCCTCACCCTAAATCCCTCTCCCAGAGAGGAGAGGGACTTTGAGATGTGATCAGATGATTTCTGAAGAGACTGTATTGATGGGGGAGTCTGAATAACCCCCCTTAACTCACCCTTCCTAAACCGGAGAGATTAACCATGAAATTTAGGATCGATGAGTATGCTAATCTCGATTCATTTATTCATAGATGGAACCCCCAATCAAAACTAATTGGATTGGGAATCTTAATGTTTGCTTTTGCTAATGTTCAACAACTCTGGCTAGTCCCCCCCATGTTGCTAGTCACATTAACATTATACACCATATCCAAACTGCCGCTATCCTTTTTAGGCGATCGCCTACAATATCCCGGACTGTTTATATTGGGGGTAGTTGGCTTATTGCCATTTATTTCCGGTCAGACCGTCTTATGGTCTTGGGGTCCCCTGATTATTCGCCAGGAGGGAAGTCTAGCCGTTTTGCTAATTGCTAGTAGATTTTTAGCCATTTTCACCACCGGAGTTGTCTTGCTGGGGACCTGTTCATTTATCACCCTAATTAAAGCCATGCGATCGCTTGGTTTATCCCCCATTTTAGCCGATATGTTATTAATATCCTACCGATATATATTTGAACTCAGCCATCAGTTGCAAATGATGAAACGCGCCACCATATTAAGAGGTTTTCAACCCCACCAATTCAGTCGTCGCAATTTGCAGATTTACGCAGCCTTAGCCGGGAGTTTATTAATTCGTAGTTATCAACAGTCGGAACAGGTCTATAAAGCCATGCAATTGCGAGGTTATGGCATCCCCGACAAAACCCATAAACCGTGGGAGTTTTTGACCGACTTGCCTAGTGCGATCGCCCTGGGAATCAGTTTAATTTTAGCCACCCTATTTGTCACCCTTTCCACCATCTCCACTTAACCGCAAATGGTCGGATTAATCCCCTTTCAAATTCTGAACCGGATGCTGTCCATAAAATGGTAAAGCATCCGACCAGTGGGGGCAATTTCCCTGTTGCCATAACAGAGTAGCCAATCCCAATATAGCACAACTTGTCTGTCCTAGTCCACCCGTCAGCGAGATTTTTTCTAATGGTTTTTCTTCTTGAGATAACCGCATTTCCCACTGTGAGGCAGACATGACACTATCAGGCAATTTGGTCACCAAACCCTGGGCAGAAACCTGATAAATAGCCACAAATAATTCTCCCCGTTGTGCCGGCATTTCTAGGGCAATATTCCCCGAATAATCCCCCGCTAAATTATAGGCAGCCGCCGCCAAAGTAGAAATCGCAAACAGGGGAATATCTAACTGTTGTGCGAGGGTTCTCGCCGTCACCACTCCCAAGCGAGTCCCCGTAAAACTTCCCGGACCCCGCGCCACCGCTATTAGTTGTAAATCCGCCCAAGTTTGAGGGGGCATAAATTCCGATATATGTTGATGGAGTTGGGTTGATAAATCCCTCCCCAAATGCCAAGTTTGGCAGCGCACAGGTTCCCCAAACTTCCCCATAGCTAAACCCAATTCGGGGCTACTGGTATGGATAGCGAAACCATAGTTTTTTGCCATTAGTGTACCTTGTGTAACTCACTGATATTATGCTATCCTAATAGGTGTCAGTTTCCCCATACAACCCATGGAAATCCGGTTAACCAAACCCAGGTCAATCATTAAAGTTCTTTCGGACCCGGTTCTGGACTCAGAATAATCACATATTCTCCCCCTTTGCTTTGCTGAATAATCACCAGGGGAGGGCGCACATTAGGGGGGGCATTTTCTGGTAATGATGGGAAAATATAATATTGACTGTCTCGGTCAATTAACAGTCGCCAGATGCTGGAGTTATCCGCCTGGGTTTTGTCGTTATAATCTCGCTGTAGTAACATCTGATAAAGTTCTAAATCCCCGATAAATCGAAAATTTCCCACTACTGGGTCATCAGTCAAGTCGTAGATTTTGCGACCTAGGGGAAGCTGATTTTCTGGGGTAATTATAGTTACCACAGGCAACATGGATGTATGGTTATGGGCATCTCGAATCGCGTCTAGGTTTCCCTGGGTTTGACCTAGATAAAATAGACCCGCCAAACACCAACCCGCAATCACCAATTCATTGACAAAGTTTTTATCATAGTTAATGGGTTGGAAATCCGGCAAAGCATTCAAAGTGCGAGTCGCGCGAGAGTGGTGCTGTTTGATGCTTATTTTTAACAGATAATGACGGCTGGTGTTCATGAAATTCGCGAATTTGCCGCTACTCCATTCCAGTAATTTGAGACTCAGAAAAATTAGCAGAAAGGTAGCGATCGCCACCCGAAAAGTGCGCCAGAAAGTAGACCAATCGCCCCCCGACAAATGCCCAAAAAATACCTAAATCGGGGCAATAAAAAACGATTTTATCGGCAAATCTAACGTGGTCACTTCTAGTTTAAAAAAGGCGAAATATGCCCAGCGGTAAATCCAGCCCGTAAAATACAAGCCGACTCCTAAGATAGTTAATAAACTGGCTAATTTACTAAACATTAAACCTCCGTTTATCGCCAATTGAACCCAGAACCATGGGGGGTAGGGGAATGACTACTTAGCCAATGTCAAGGGGGAAGTTTCCGAAAAAGGGTCGAGTCAGCTTGAAGATGTTAGTATTAAATCATATCGTCTCTCACTCCTGCCATGAGAACTCCTCAACTGATGATTTGCCTATCCCTAGCTGGTCTGACGATCGCCACGGGTGACATTCAACCAGCGATCGCACTCCCGGTGCTGGTAGCCCAAAACCAACCACAAAAGCGACCGATTCCGTTTTCCTTGCCACTCTCCGCGACGGTGATTCTGGTTGATGGCGGTCAACGCACCGGTCAACTGGTTGAAATTAAGCCAGAATATCTCATTGTAACACGAGGTGAGAGTCGCCGTCAAGAAGCGATCGCCAATGTTGCCCGCGTGGAATTTGGGGAGGATATTTGGTGGCCGACTTCCGACGGTCGGATAGTGACGGCTGGCGGCAACGATGATCACATTCTGGGAAACCCCCGACGCTTCCGGGTGCGGGTGGATGGATTAGTTTGGGAAGATGCGGATAAAGGCCTTTTGGCGATCGCACCAGAAGCGGTTATCGCAGTAGATGATCAACCCGGCATTCCCAGGGGGATGAGGAACATAATTTATATTCGTTATATGGTGACTGCCATAGAATTTGACCCCCAGAATGCCGAGTTAATTATCACGGCACGATTGCGATCGCCTTCCGAATAGTTATGGGAACTGGGATGATAATTTTAACTAAACTTGAATGCGATCGTTGCTTGATTAATTGCATCAATAGGAGGCGCAAATATGTATCACATTGATTTATCCGATGCCCACCTAAATCTATCGGAATTGGTGGAAAAAGCCCTCAGCGGACAAGAGGTTTTTATTACCAAAGATAATCAACCCCTGGTCAAGCTGGTTTCCGTTTCCCCGCCCGAAAAATTGTCAAACCGTGAACCGGGAACTGCCGAAAACCTGGTGCAAGTCTGTGATGATTCCTGTTGGGAAAGCCAGGAGTTGGTGACATCTTCTAAGTTAAATCAACTTGAAGAAAAGCTGGAATATTTGAATCAAGTCTTTGACCAATTCAAGAAAATGGTAGCCGATTTGAGGGACTGAACTTGATGCGGTTACTGCTGGATACTCACGCTTTTATTTGGTATGTCGCCGACTCTGAAAAACGCAGCTTTCCGTCGGTGGGGTGTAACGCCGCGAAACCCAACATCGATTTCCCATTAATAGTAGGTGGTGCAATGAAAAGATTAATGATTGGTTCTCTATTAGGAGTAACAATGCTAGTGGCGACTCCCGCCATATTCCCAATTCTGACACAGCGCAGTTATGCCCAAACCTCCCAGACTCAGGCGGCACAACTGCAACAACTGATTGATTTGGGATTTCAGCAAACTCAGCAAGGGCAACCTTTACAAGCCATAGAAACACTTAAACAAGCCCTAGCTATTGCCCAAAGTATCCAAGGTCGAGAAGACGAAGCATTCGCAAATCTTCTTCTGGGTTTCAACTATTATCATATCGGCAAACCCCTGGAAGCCTTAACATACTTACAGCAAGCATTACCCATTATGCGGGAAGTGCGCGATCGCACCGGGGAAGCCACTACTCTCAATAATATCGGTGCAGTTTACAGCGATATGGGTCAACCGCAGGAAGCCTTAACATACTACCAGCAAGCATTACCCATATTGCGGGAAGTGAGCGATCGCACCGGGGAAGCGGCGACTCTCAATAGTATCGGTGGACTTTACCACGATATCGGTAAACCCCAGGAAGCGTTAACATACTTCCAACAAGCATTATTTATCACGCGGGAAATAAGCGATCGCAGACAGCAAGCCACTACCCTCAATAATATCGGTGCAGTTTACGGCGCTATCGGTAAACCCCAGCAAGCGTTAACATACTTGCAGCAAGCATTACCCATTAGGCGGGAAGTTAGCGATCGCGCCGGGGAAGCCAATACCCTCAATAGTATCGGTGGAGTTTACCACGCTATCGGTAAACCCCAGGAAGCCTTAACATACTACCTGCAAGCATTACCCATTAGGCGGGAAGTGAGCGATCGCGCCGGGGAAGCCACTACTCTCAATAATATCGGTGAAGTTTACCGCACTATCGGTAAACCCCAGGAAGCCTTAACATACTACCTGCAAGCATTACCCATTAGCCGGGAAGTGAGCGATCGCAGGGGAGAAGCCACTACTCTCAATAATATCGGTGGGGTTTACCACGATATCGGTAAACCCCAAGAAGCCTTAACATACTACCTGCAAGCATTATCTATGACGCGGGAAGTGAGCGATCGCAGGGGAGAAGCCACTACTCTCAATAATATCGGTGGGGTTTACCACGGTATCGGTCAACCCCAGGAAGCCTTAACATACTTGCAGCAAGCATTAGCCATTATGCGGGAAGTGCGCGATCGCGCCGGGGAAGCAGTTACTCTGAGTAATATCGGTGAAGTTTACAGCGCTATCGGTCAACCCCTGAAAGCCTTAACATACTACCTGCAAGCATTACCCATTAGGCGGGAAGTTAGCGATCGCGCCGGGGAAGCCAATACCCTCAATAGTATCGGTGGAGTTTACCACGATATCGGTCAACCCCAGGAAGCCTTAACATACTACCTGCAAGCATTATCTATTAGGCGGGAAGTGAGCGATCGCGCCGGGGAAGCCAATACCCTCAATAATATCGGTGCAGTTTACCACGGTATCGGTAAACCCCAGGAAGCCTTAACATACTACCAGCAAGCATTACCAATATGGCGGGAAGTGAGCGATCGCGCCGGGGAAGCGACTACTCTCAATAATATCGGTGGAGTTTACCGCGCTATCGGTAAACCCCAGGAAGCCTTAACATACTACCAGCAAGCATTACCCATTAGCCGGGAAGTGAGCGCTCGCGCTACGGAAGCCAATACTCTCAATAATATCGGTGCAGTTTACCGCGAAATAGGTAAACCCCAGGAAGCGTTAACATACCTCCAGCAAGCATTAGCCATTAGCCGGGAAGTGAGCGCTCGCGCCGGTGAAGCCAATACCCTCAATAGTATCGGTGCAGTTTACAGCCAAATAGGTCAACCCCAGGAAGCCTTAACATACTACCAGCAAGCATTACCCATTATGCGGGAAGTAAATTATCTCCGTGGGGAAGCAGTTACTCTCAGTAACATTGGTGCAGTTTACCGCGCTATCGGTCAACCCCAGACCGCCATCGAAAACTTGGAAAAATCCGTACAAATTACCCTAGAAATGCGTGCAGGTTTGCAACAGGAAAACCGCGAATCATTCCTAGAAAGTAACCGAGGAACACCCGTCGCCCTTGTGGATCTTCTCATTGACCAAAACCAACCCGACCAAGCCTTTAAATGGTATAACCTCGCCACCACCTTCGACCTCGCCGACTATACCCGCCTGCTCGAGGCAAAAGTTAGTAATCCAGAAGCCCAGAAAATGATTGACCAGTGGAATCAAAACCATCAACGCCTACAATTCCTTTACTCCCAAGTTGACGACAACTGGACACCAGAACTACCTCAACAAATCAACCAATTACAAGCCGAAAATAGCCAACTCGCCGAGGATATCTCCCGCCAATATCCCGAAGTTTCCGAACTCTTTGAAACCACCCCCCAAGATATCGAAACTCTCCAAGCCAATATCGCTCCGGGAACCCTGGTTATTCAACCCGTTTTGTTAACTAATATTCGGAACGTCGAGAATAAAATCGGCATTTTTGTAGTCAGCCGCGACCAAGCCACCCTCGTCCGTACCATTCCCATTAACCCCAGCGAATTTGATGCCATACTCACCGAATATCGCGCCCAACTCGAAAACCACAACCGCGAGGACTACGATCGCAATCAAGAACTACTGTATGATTATCTCATTCGTCCCGTCGAGGCGGATATTGCTGCCTATTCTCCCGACCAAATCGCCATTATTGCCACCGGAAAACTGCGTTATATCCCCTTTGAAACCCTCTATGATAATCAGAGCGAACAATACCTCATTGAAAAATACCCCATCCACTACCTCACCCGCATTTCCGCCACCCGCAATATTCCCAATAACCCCCGAACCTCCACCCAGGTTTTAGCCTTTGGCAACCCCACACCCACCTCCCAAGAACTTCCGGGAGCCGAACAGGAAGCCCGCCAAGTTACCGAAATTTTATCAGGGGAATATTGGCTGCGGGAACAAGCCACCCGCGACCGTTTTTATAACGATTCTGCCCGGTTTAATGTCCTGCATTTGGCGACCCATGGCTGCTTTCAAAAGCCAGGATGTCCCCGCCTAAACTTAGAGGCAAATAACATCTTATTTGCTAATGGTGAAAAATTCAATATTGCTGATGCGGCATTGTTGGGATTAAACCAAACTAATTTGGTGGTTTTAAGTGCTTGTCAAACCGCCATGGAAGCCGAATCAGACGGGCGGGAATTTGCAGCGGTTGCCTACTTATTTGAACGGGCGGGAGCCGATGCCGTGATAGCCAGCCTCTGGAATGCCGAGGATAATAAAACCCTCTTAATTATGACACAATTTTATGAGAATGTCAACCAGGGAATGACCAAAGTTGAGGCATTACGGCAGGCAAAATTAGCCTTCGCCCAAGAAGCGGTACATCCATTTTATTGGTCGCATTTAATTCTGATAGGTGATGGCAGTTCCTTTTAAGGTGGATATCTGCGGCTGAGGGTCGGGAAGTTTCCGAAAAATAGCGGAGTCAGCTTGAAGATATTAATATGAGATTAGATTTGAACGGACACCTACGATGAAAACTCCTCAACTGATGATTTGCCTATCCCTAGCTGGTCTGACGATCGCCACCGGTGACATTCAACCAGCGATCGCACTCCCCGTGCTGGTAGCCCAAAACCAAGCACAAAATCGACCGATTCCGATTTCCCTCCCCACCTCGGCGACGGTGATTCTGGTTAATGGCGGTCAACGCTCCGGTCAACTGGTTGAAATTAAGCCACAATATCTCATTGTAACACGAGGTGAGAGTCGCGCTCAAGAAGCGATCGCCAATGTTTCCCGCGTGCGACTTGGGGGGGATATTTGGTGGCCGACTTCCGACGGTCGGATAGTGCTTCGCGGCAACGGTGACGACGAAGAGAACATTCTCGGAAACCCCCGACGCTTCCGGGTGCGGGTGGATGGATTAGTTTGGGAAGATGCGGATAAAGGCCTTTTGGCGATCGCACCAGAAGCCGTTATCGCAGTAGATGATAAACCCGGTGTTCCGAGGGGGATGAGGAACATAATTTATAGTCGTTATGTGGTGACTGCCATAGAATTTGACCCCCAGAATGCCGAGTTAATTATCACGGCGCAATTGCGATCGCCTTCCGAATAGTTATGGGAACTGGGATGATAATTTTAACTGAACCTCATTGAGGAATGAATCATGGAAAATACCAATATTAAACAAGAAGCCAAACGCCTGATTGATGAACTTCCCGATAATTCGACTTGGGATGACCTGATGTATTCGATTTATGTCAGGCAGGTGGTCGAAGCGGGAATAGCTGACAGTGAAAATGGTAAAGCGGCTTCCCGTAGGTTGGGTGTAACGCAGTGAAACCCAACTAACTTCCCGTCGGTGGGGTGTAACGCCGCTTCCCGTAGGTTGGGTGTAACGCAGTGAAACCCAACTAACACTTTCTAGGATTATATAGCAACCGCCAGAGCGGTTCGGACTGAGCGACTAATTTTAGACCCGCCTTGAAATGAATTTGAAGGCTGATAGCAAAAGTCCACTCAAGTAGACTAAATAGACAAGAGGAGATCATCATGAATTCCGATATCCGTCAAGAAATTATTGACCTAGCCAGAGAACTACCCGATGATGTTTTGCCAGATGTTCTGACATTTTTACGCTTTATAAATGACCGCAAAAAACCAATAATTCCAGATAATGATACTGCCAATAATCAGGCAGATTCGAGTCGTGCGATCGCGGCTTATAAGGCGATCGCTGATAAGTACAAGAATGCGTTGCGGGAATTAGCAAAGTGAACCAACCATTATGGATATCCGAAGAAATTGTTAGATTCATTCATCAAGATCAAATTCAGCAGCATGGTGGTTGTTTGGGGATTAGGGATGAAAATTTGCTTTCTGCGAGTTTAGCAAGACCCCAACATTTATTTGCTTACAGTCAATGTAACTTATTCGATCTGGCTGCTGCTTATGGCTACAGTTTGACTAAAAATCATCCATTTATTGATGGAAACAAACGGACTGCTTTTGCAGTAATGGCAACATTTTTATTGGTCAATGGATATTTGCTTAACGTTCCAGAGACAGAGGTTGTCACTATAATGGAACGCTTGTCAACTGACCAGAAAACTCAGCAATCTTTAGCCGAGTGGTTAGCCCATAATTCCATAATTTCATCTCTGGATGAAACTTGAAATGATAGTGGGGTGTAACGCCGCGAAACCCAACTAACTTCCCGTCGGTGGGGTGTAACGCCGCGAAACCCAACATCGATTTCCCATTAATAGTAGGTGGTGCAATGAAAAGATTAATGATTGGTTCTCTATTAGGAGTAACAATGCTAGTGGCGACTCCCGCCATATTCCCAATTCTGACACAGCGCAGTTATGCCCAAACCTCCCAGACTCAGGCGGCACAACTGCAACAACTGATTAATTTGGGAAGCCAGCAAACTCAGCAAAGGCAACCTTTACAAGCCATAGAAACACTTAAACAAGCCCTAGCTATTGCCCAAAGTATCCAAGGTCGAGAAGACGAAGCATTCGCAAATCTTGGTCTGGGTTTCAACTATTATCATATCGGCAAACCCCTGGAAGCCTTAACATACTTACAGCAAGCATTACCCATATTCCGGGAAGTGAGCGATCGCGCCGGGGAAGCCAATACCCTCAATAATATCGGTGGAGTTTACCACGCTATCGGTCAACCCCTGGAAGCCTTAACATACTACCAGCAAGCATTACCAATTAGGCGGGAAGTGAGCGATCGCGCCGGGGAAGCCACTACTCTCAATAATATCGGTGCAGTTTACAGCGCTATTGGTCAACCCCAGCAAGCCTTAACATACTACCTGCAAGCATTACCCATATTGCGGGAAGTTAGCGATCGCGCCATGGAAGCCACTACTCTCAATAATATCGGTGCAGTTTACCACGCTATCGGTCAACCCCAGGAAGCCTTAACATACTTCCAGCAAGCATTACCCATTAGGCGGGAAGTTAGCGATCGCGCCGGTGAGGCAGCTACTCTCAATAATATCGGTGCAGTTTACGGCGATATCGGTAAACCCCAGGAAGCCTTAACATACTACCTGCAAGCATTACCCATTAGCCGGGAAGTGAGCGATCGCGCCGGGGAAGCCAATACCCTCAATAGTATCGCTGGAGTTTACCACGCTATCGGTCAACCCCTGGAAGCCTTAACATACTTGCAGCAAGCATTACCCATTAGGCGGGAAGTTAGCGATCGCGCCGGGGAAGCAGCTACTCTCCATAATATCGGTGCAGTTTACGGCGATATCGGTCAACCCCTGGAAGCCTTAACATACTACCAGAAAGCATTACCCATTAGGCGGGAAGTGAGCGATATCCGTGGGGAAGCGGCGACTCTCACTAATATCGGTGCAGTTTACCACGCTATCGGTAAACCCCAGGAAGCGTTAACATACTTGCAGCAAGCATTACCCATTAGGCGGGAAGTTAGCGATCGCGCCGGGGAAGCCAATACCCTCAATAGTATCGCTGGAGTTTACCGCCAAATAGGTAAACCCCAGGAAGCGTTAACATACTTACAGCAAGCATTATCTATCACGCGGGAAGTTAGTGATCGCGCCACGGAAGCCACTACCCTCAATAATATCGGTGGAGTTTACGGCGCTATCGGTCAACCCCAGGCAGCCTTAACATACTTCCAGCAAGCATTACCCATATTGCGGGAAGTGAGCGATCGCGCCGGGGAAGCCAGGACTCTCACTAATATCGGTGAAGTTTACCGCGCTATCGGTAAACCCCAGGAAGCCTTAACATACTACCAGCAAGCATTACCCATTAGCCGGGAAGTGAGCGATCGCGCCGGGGAAGCGGCTACTCTTCATAATATCGGTGTAGTTCACCGCGAAATAGGTCAACCCCAGGCAGCCTTAACATACTTACAGCAAGCATTACCCATTAGGCGGGAAGTGAGCGATCGCGCCACGGAAGCAGCTACCCTCAATAGTATCGGTGTAGTTTACAGCGCTATCGGTAAACCCCAGGAAGCCTTAACATACTACCAGCAAGCATTACCCATTAGGCGGGAAGTGAGCGATCGCGCCGGTGAAGCGGCTACCCTCAATAATATCGGTGCAGTTTACCGCGATATCGGTAAACCCCAGGAAGCCTTAACATACTACCTGCAAGCATTATCTATCACGCGGGAAGTGAGCGATCGCGCCATGGAAGCCACTACCCTCAATAATATCGGTGGAGTTTACAGCAATATCGGTCAACCCCAGGAAGCCTTAACATACTACCAGCAAGCATTACCCATTAGGCGGGAAGTGAGCGATCGCGCCGGGGAAGCCACTACCCTCAATAATATCGGTGGAGTTTACAGCGATATCGGTAAACCCCAGGAAGCCTTAACATACTACCAGCAAGCATTACCCATATTGCGGGAAGTGAGCGATCGCGCCGGTGAAGCCGGGACTCTCAGTAATATCGGTGCAGTTTACCGCGATATCGGTCAACCCCAGACCGCCATCGAAACCTTGGAAAAATCCGTACAAATTACCCTAGAAATGCGTGCAGGTTTGCAACAGGAAAACCGCGAATCATTCCTAGAAAGTAACCGAGGAACACCCGTCGCCCTTGTGGATCTTCTCATTGACCAAAACCAAGCCGACCAAGCCTTTAAATGGTATAACCTCGCCACCACCTTCGACCTCGCCGACTATACCCGCCTTATCGAGGCAAAAGTTAGTAATCCAGAAGCCCAGAAAATGATTGACCAGTGGAATCAAAACCATCAACGCCTACAATTCCTTTACTCCCAAGTTGACGACAACTGGACACCGGAACTATCCCAACAAATCAACCAATTACAAGCCGAAAATAGCCAACTCGCCGAGAATATCTCCCGCCAATATCCCGAAGTTTCAGAACTCTTTGAAACCACCCCCCAAGATATCGAAACTCTCCAAGCCAATATCGCTCCCGGAACCCTGGTTATTCAACCCGTTTTGTTAACTAATATTACTAACGTCGAGGATAAAATCGGCATTTTTGTAGTCAGCCGCGACCAAGCCACCCTCGTCCGCACCATTCCCATTAACCCCACCGAATTTGATGCCATCCTCACCGAATATCGCGCCCAACTCGAAAACCACAACCGCGAGGACTACGATCGCAATCAAGAACTACTGTATGATTATCTCATTCGTCCCGTCGAGGCGGATATTGCTGCCTATTCTCCCGACCAAATCGCCATTATTGCCACCGGAAAACTGCGTTATATTCCCTTTGAAACCCTCTATGATAATCAGAGCGAACAATACCTCATTGAAAAATACCCCATCCACTACCTCACCCGCATTTCCGCCACCCGCAATATCCCCAATAACCCCCGAACCTCCACCCAGGTTTTAGCCTTTGGCAACCCCACACCCACCTCCCAAGAACTTCCCGGAGCGGAACAGGAAGCCCGCCAAGTGACGGAAATTTTATCAGGGGAATATTGGCTGCGGGAACAAGCCACCCGCGACCGTTTTTATAACGATTCTGCCCGGTTTAATGTCCTGCATTTAGCGACCCATGGCTGCTTTCAAAAGCAAGGATGTCCCCGCCTAAACTTAGAGGCGAATAACATCTTATTTGCTAATAATGAAAAATTCAATATTGCTGATGCCGCCTTGTTGGGATTAAACCAAACTAATTTGGTGGTTTTAAGTGCTTGTCAAACCGCCATGGAAGCCGAATCAGACGGGCGGGAATTTGCAGCCGTTGCCTACTTATTTGAACGGGCGGGAGCCGATGCCGTGATAGCCAGCCTCTGGAATGCGGAGGATAATAAAACCCTCTTAATTATGACAGATTTTTATGAGAATGTCAACCAGGGAATGACCAAAGTTGAGGCATTACGGCAGGCAAAATTAGCCTTCAGCAAAGAAGGGATACATCCATTTTATTGGTCCCATTTAATTCTGATAGGTGATGGCAGTTCCTTTTAAGGTGGATATCTGCGGCTGAGGGCAGTACATTGACGACCGACCAAACCCATATTATTGGGGGAGAGGTGCTTGATAAGGTGCTAGGAACTATGCTATAATTTCCCCAGGGGGGAGAAGGGGATTGCCACCCCATATCAACTGGTAAATTAACCTGAATAAACTTAGATTAGGTGGTGCTATGAAAAGATTAATGATGGGTGGTTTATTGGCAGTAACAATGCTAGTCGCGACTCCGGCGATATTCCCAATTCTGACACAGCCGAGTTATGCCCAAACCTCGGAGACGGAGGCGGAAGAGTTGCAAAAACGGCTGGATTTGGGATTTCAGAAAAGTCGGCAAGGGCAACCTTTACAAGCCATAGAAACCTTTAAACAAGCCTTAGCTATTGCCCAAACAATTGCCAGTCGAGAAGGGGAAGCATTCGCCTACTTTGGTCTGGGTTTCAACTATCATCATATCGGTCAACCTCAGCAAGGGTTAACATACTTCCAGCAAGCATTACCCATTATGCGGGAAATAAGCGATCGCACCGGGGAAGCGGCGACTCTCAATAGTATCGGTGGACTTTACCACGATATCGGTCAACCCCAGGAAGCGTTAACATACTTCCAACAAGCATTATTTATCACGCGGGAAATAAGCGATCGCAGACAGCAAGCCACTACCCTCAATAATATCGGTGCAGTTTACCACGCTATCGGTCAACTCCAGGAAGCCTTAACATACTTCCAGCAAGCATTACCCATTAGGCGGGAAGTGAGCGATATCCGTGGGGAAGCGGCGACTCTCACTAATATCGGTGCAGTTTACCACGCTATCGGTCAACCCCAGGAAGCCTTAACATACTACCTGCAAGCATTACCAATTAGGCGGGAAGTGAGCGATCGCGCCGGGGAAGCGGCTACTCTCACTAATATCGGTGCAGTTTACCGCGATATCGGTCAACCCCGGGAAGGGTTAACATACTTCCAGCAAGCATTATCTATCACGCGGGAAATAAGCGATCGCGCCAGGGAAGCGGCTACCCTCAGTAATATCGGTGAAGTTTACCGCGATATCGGTCTACCCCAGGAAGGGTTAATATACTTCCAGCAAGCATTATCTATCACGCGGGAAGTGAGCGATCGCGCTACGGAAGCCACTACTCTCCATAATATCGGTGCAGTTTACGGCGATATCGGTAAACCCCAGGAAGCCTTAACATACTTACAGCAAGCATTACCCATTAGGCGGGAAGTGAGCGATCGCGCCAGGGAAGCGGCTACCCTGTATAATATCGGTTTAGTTTACCGTGATATTGGTGAACCCCAGAAAGCGATCGACAACTTGGAAAAAGCCCTCCAAATCACCCTAGAAATACGAGCCGGGTTAGCACAGGAAAACCGCCAACAATTCCTACAAAATAACCGAGCGATATCCGTGGCTCTGGTGGATCTTCTCATCGACGAAAACCGACCCGACCAAGCCTTTAAATGGCATCACCTCGCCACCACCTTCGACCTCGCGGACTATAGCCACCTTATCGATGCCCAAGTTATTAATTCACCCGCCCAGAAACTGATTGACCAATGGAATGAAAACCATGAACGCCTAAAATTACTTTACGCCCAAGTTGACGACAACTGGACACCGGAACTATCCCAACAAATCAACGAATTACAAGCCGGAAATAGCCAAATCGCCGAGGATATCGCCCGCCAATATCCCGAAGTTGCGGAACTCTTTGAAACCACCCCGCAAGACCTGGAAAATCTCCGGGAAAATATCGCCCCCGGAACCCTAGTTATTCAACCGATTTTGTTAACAAATATCAGCGAAGTTCCCGATGCGATCGCCCTGTTTATGGTCAGCCGCGACCAAAAAGCGATCGTGAAAAAAACCCCGATTAACCCCAGCGAATTTGATGGCATCCTCACCGAATATCGCGCCCAACTCGAAAACCACAACTCCGAAAATTTCGATAGAAATCAAGAACTCCTGTATGATTATCTAATTCGTCCGATAGAGGCAGATATTGCCGCCCATTCTCCCGAAAAACTCGCGATTATTGCCACCGGAAAACTGCGTTATATCCCCTTTGAAACGCTGTATGATAATCAAAGGAACCAACACCTAATTGAAAAGTACCCCATCCACTACCTAACGAGGATTTCCGCCCGTCGCCAAGTTCGCAGCAACACCACCTCATCCCCCCGTGTTTTAGCCTTTGGCAACCCCCAACCCAGCCCCTTTGATACCCCCGGAGCGGAACAGGAAGCCCGCCAAGTTACGGAAATTTTCTCAGGGGAATATTGGGTGAGGGAAGAAGCGACCCGCGACCGTTTTCAGAACGATTCTCCCCGGTTTAATATCCTCCATTTAGCCAACCCAATCTGCTTTCAAGCCAACGGATGTCCGGGGCTAGGTTTAGGGGCAAATCAGATATTATTTGCCCATGGAGAAACCTTCAATATTGCGGATATAGGATTGTTAGGATTAAACCAAACCAACTTGGTAGTTTTAAGTGGTGGTTTTCCAACCGGGATGGAAACCGAATCAGAGGGCGGCGGATTAGTAGCGATCGCCTACTTATTTGAACGGGCGGGAGCCGATGCCGTGATAGCCAGCCTCTGGAATGCGGAGGATAATACAACCCTCTTAATTATGACAGAATTTTATGAGAATGTCAAGCAGGGAATGACGAAAGCCGAAGCCTTACGGCAGGCGAAATTAACCTTCGCCCAAGAAGGCATACATCCCTTTTATTGGTCGCCATTAATTCTGATAGGTGATGGCGGTTCTTTTTAAGGTAGATATCGGCTGCTGATGCTGAGGGGAAAGGGGCAAGGTGTTAGCAGTCGGAGCCTGACACCTTATACATACAATCACAGAGAAAACATGATGATTGTCTTATGGGTAGCTGTCCTGAAGGTCGCCACGGGTGATAGAGCGATCGCACCGAGAGAGGCATTTATGAGAGGTGCTGCCAGGTTAAGGAGTAGGCTATAATCAAAGCCCAACTGCCAAGGAGACTAGGGCAAATCAAGGCAGTGGAACGCCAATTATCGAGGGATTATCCCCTGTGAAAACAGATAGTATATTCTACCGAATTTTCCAACAGTACCCCCGCAGTTTTTTTGAGCTGCTGAACCGTCCACCGGAAGAAAGCGATCGCTATCAATTCACCTCTGTGGAAGTGAAACAACTAGCCTTTCGCCTCGACGGAGTATTTCTGCCGACGACCCCAGAAGGCGATCGCCCATTGCCCATTGCCTTTCCAGAAATTAATCAACGGGGCAGCATTAATTATTAATTATTAATTATTAATTATTAATTATTTTGTCCTCTAGCAATTAGGGACGCGCGTCCAAGTGATGGGCGAGGCGATCGCCCATTGCCCATTGCCTTTCCAGAAATTAATCAACGGGGCAGCATTAATTATTAATTATTAATTATTAATTATTAATTATTTTGTCCTCTAGCAATTAGGGACGCGCGTCCAAGTGATGGGCGAGGCGATCGCCCATTGCCCATTGCCTTTCCAGAAATTAATCAACGGGGCAGCATTAATTATTAATTATTAATTATTAATTATTAATTATTTTGTCCTCTAGCAATTAGGGACGCGCGTCCAAGTGATGGGCGAGGCGATCGCCCATTGCCCATTGCCTTTCCAGAAATTAATCAACGGGGCAGGATTAATTATTAATTATTAATTATTAATTATTTTGTCCTCTAGCAATTAGGGACGCGCGTCCAAGTGATGGGCGAGGCGATCGCCCATTGCCCATTGCCTTTCCAGAAATTAATCAACGGGGCAGCATTAATTATTAATTATTAATTATTAATTATTAATTATTTTGTCCTCTAGCAATTAGGGACGCGCGTCCAAGTGATGGGCGAGGCGATCGCCCATTGCCCATTGCCTTTCCAGAAATTAATCAACGGGGCAGGATTAATTATTAATTATTAATTATTAATTATTAATTATTTTGTCCTCTAGCAATTAGGGACGCGCGTCCAAGTGATGGGCGAGGCGATCGCCCATTGCCCATTGCCTTTCCAGAAATTAATCAACGGGGCAGGATTAATTATTAATTATTAATTATTAATTATTAATTATTTTGTCCTCTAGCAATTAGGGACGCGCGTCCAAGTGATGGGCGAGGCGATCGCCCATTGCCCATTGCCTTTCCAGAAATTAATCAACGGGGCAGGATTAATTATTAATTATTAATTATTAATTATTAATTATTTTGTCCTCTAGCAATTAGGGACGCGCGTCCAAGTGATGGGCGAGGCGATCGCCCATTGCCCATTGCCTTTCCAGAAATTAATCAACGGGGCAGGATTAATTATTAATTATTAATTATTAATTATTAATTATTTTGTCCTCTAGCAATTAGGGACGCGCGTCCAAGTGATGGGCGAGGCGATCGCCCATTGCCCATTGCCTTTCCAGAAATTAATCAACGGGGCAGGATTAATTATTAATTATTAATTATTAATTATTAATTATTTTGTCCTCTAGCAATTAGGGACGCGCGTCCAAGTGATGGGCGAGGCGATCGCCCATTGCCCATTGCCTTTCCAGAAATTAATCAACGGGGCAGGATTAATTATTAATTATTAATTATTAATTATTAATTATTAATTATTTTGTCCTCTAGCAATTAGGGACGCGCGTCCAAGTGATGGGCGAGGCGATCGCCCATTGCCCATTGCCTTTCCAGAAATTAATCAACGGGGCAGGATTAATTATTAATTATTAATTATTAATTATTTTGTCCTCTAGCAATTAGGGACGCGCGTCCAAGTGATGGGCGAGGCGATCGCCCATTGCCCATTGCCTTTCCAGAAATTAATCAACGGGGCAGGATTAATTATTAATTATTAATTATTAATTATTAATTATTCCGGTTTGAAAACAGTGGTATAGATAGAAACATCCCAGCGATAATGATACCAAAAAGGTCGTTACGAACCCATCTGAATTGCAGGAACTCTAGCACCAAGAATAACCCGACAACCATGGCAAAAACTTGCTTTTCGTCAACCTCATGATATGGTTTTATCCAGTTTTTAAACATGATAAATATTGGAGCAATTAGCAGTGATAAAAATGGGGTAAACACTATAAAGTTGTTGCTAAAAATATAGGCAACCATAGCCATAGTTAATGTGTCCATCCAGAACTGTTTGCTTTGGATTCTTTTTCGCCAATTTTCACTGCTAATTAACTTATGGCAATACTGCTTAAACCGCAGGCGCTGATTTTTGCGTCTGGCTTTTGGGTCTAATTTAAGCACTATTTGCCATTCAGGAACCCCACGATTTTGGACTCTGCCTAATAACTTAACCCGGACAATATTCTTGAGGTTTAATTGAGTTAATTCAGTGGCGATCGCCTTAGCTATTTGGGGATAATCCACCTGTTGTTTGTCGGCACGATTAATGACAATAGTTAACTTAGACTTACTAATCCGATTAACTTGCACCTTAACTTGATAGGATTGTAGAGCCTTTTGCAGAACCTCAGTGATTTGTGGTTCTTCCTGGGGGAGTGTACTAGGCTTTATTGGCTGTTTAATAGTGGTTGGATTAGTGGCGATCGCCACAAAACCAGTTTCCGGTTCCGGCGTTAAACCCGGCATAGCCTCAATATATTTAGGAGTGGGGTGCAATTTCAGCAGTAACGCCGCCGCCGAATGAAAACGCTTGCTTGTTGCCCCGGCCAACATTCTATCTAAAATATCAGCTAATTCGTCACTAACAGGACTTTTTAAATAACTACGCCAGCCCCAATTTCCCTCATGACTATCAAACAAATCAAAAGGGGTAACACCCGTCAACAAATGAATACAAGTCACCCCCAAACTATAAATATCACTAGCAAATACAGCCTTTCCCATCAACTGTTCAGGAGCCGTATAAGCAGCGGAACCAATCAGAGTCCCCGTCTTTGGTAATAGCCCCCCTGTCACCAATTTAGCCGCCCCAAAATCCACCAAAACCAAGCTATTTTCCGAGCCTTTACTGCTACAGCGGCGACGGATAATATTTTCCGGTTTAATATCTCGATGAATCACCTTATGGCTGTGAATAAACTGTAACACAGGCAATAATTCATCCAGAACCTGATAAATTTTATTTTCCGTAAACGGACCCTTGAGCATCAATTCTTGAGCCAGGTTATGACCCTCTATAAACTCCTGAACCAAATATTGATAGGGTTCCGACTCAAAATAAGCCACCCGGTTAGGGATTTGGGAATGTTCCCCTAAAATCTCCAGTTGCTGGGCTTCCTGACGAAATAAATCCGCCGATCGCTTGGCATTATTTCCCTGGGGAAAAAACTGTTTAATCGCGACCTGTGGATGGTTGGGTGTCAGTTGATCAACCGCTAAAAATGTGCGACCGAATCCCCCTTGTCCCAGGAGTTCCAGCGCAGCATAACAGCTATTGGCTGACCCCCCAATTGGGGCCGATAGTTTGACAGCAGCGCCACAGTGTTGGCACGACTCCCCCTCACCTGGGTTTTGGGGATTTGGACAGTGGGGATTAAAACAGTAACTCATAATCTGAGGATGTTAAAAAAAATTAAAGATGGGGGTGACTATTGACCCCCAATGGTTAATGGCTGTCCGCTGGTGATTAGGTGGGGATGGGCTCTCCCGGTCGCAATTTTGACCATTTTCCGGTTTCTTGTTTAAAACTTTCACAGCCAACTACATCCCATTCCATCTCGATGCTATCTTCTGTGGTGCGGATATTAACGTTGATGCTGGGTTCAACGGGGTCAAAGGTGGGATTGTCGCTAACATGGCGTTCCTGATGCTGTGTTTCTACGGCGTGGTAGGTGATACAGCGATCGACATAGTAACAGTTAACACAAATACACATATTCAAAACCCTCTGTATATTTTCAAAAGGATTGACTACTTGATTTCCCTTTCTGCTAATTTAGCTTATATTAATCGATTCTTGCTGATGGTGCTATTAGTCTCGCCTACTGTTATCCTGGTCTAGGCACTATCTCAGGCACTTTGGCGTCCACAGATGACTGTTACGGCTGTTTCTGACTCAGACTGGGGGATGATACTGGCTTAACCCCCCTCAGTACAATTTTACCCGATCTCGAACCTGATGCCAATTTCTGGGAATTTCATGGGGATGGGGTTAGTATTTAAAGTTAAATTCTGAACTCATAGTATAGCGATCGCGTCCAGCTTTTTTGGATTCATACAGTGCTTGATCTGCTGCCATAAACAGGGTCTCTGGATGATAATCACTGCTAGGAATTATGCTGGCAATTCCTATACTTATCGTTACTACCGGATGCTGAGAATCTACAGATTTAGGCACTCCAGAAGCTATAGCTAATTCTTTGACCGCGAGGCAAATTTTTGCCGCCACAAACATGGCTCCCTTCCCATCAGTTTGGGGTAGAAGCACCACAAACTCTTCTCCACCATATCTAGCTAATAAATCATTGGGACGTTGTAAATTCTGTTGAATAGCTTGGGCTATTTTTTGTAAACATACGTCTCCGGCTAGATGACCAAAAGTATCGTTATATAGTTTAAAGTAATCTATATCGCAGACAATTAATGCCAGGGGATTATGTTTGATAGCCATACATTCCCATTCCATTTTAAAAGCCTTCTGGAATTGTGAGCGATTAGCCACCTTAGTGAGTTCATCAACATAAACTAAATTTGATAAATATTGGTTATCACGTTCCAATTGTTCTATATAAATAGAACTAGGCACTTGGGGGGATATCGGTTTATAGCTAAAGTAAACACGATACAAATCACCAGCCAAAATATAATTATTTCCTAGGCTTTTAATTATCCCTATACTCTCTAAGTAATAGGCTGATATTGGCTCAATTTTTAAGGCTGTTTTGGCGGTGATTAACTGCTGAATCATTTCCACTAATTCTGGCTTTTTTTGAATTAATATCCAGATTTTTTTCAGATAATTTTTATAAATACCTGCATCGGTAGAAGCTCGATGAAAAAAATCATCAAATTTTGTTTGATGCTCATATAAATAATGAAAAGCTAGATGAATTAAATAGGGATGTCCACCGACCAAGCAGGTTAATTTGTGTAACTGATTTTCGGTTAAAGTGAGTTGGTATTTGTCGGCTAGTTCTCCCACTTGCTGATGCGTAAACTCAGGTAAATCAATCAATACACCTACATTAAAGGGAGATTGATTAATCCCTAAAGAAACATAAACTTCTGTGGAATGAACCAAAACCAGGCGCAATTTCTGCCAAATTGTTGACTGTGCAGATTTCTCATGCCAAAATCGCAATAATGGCATAAAGTTCATGAAGATTTGGGGATACTCAAACAGCAAATTAACCTCATTAAAAACCAATAAAAAAGGTCGGTTAATTTGGGCAATTAAGTATTCTTCAAAATACATCGTGCAGCTCACTTTGTCGCCGATGTCTTCATCCCAATAATCATTAATATTATAGGCTATTCCTAACTGTCTGGTGACATTACTACATAACCAACGAAAAAATTTGGTCGAACTTTCAAAAATCCCTAAATCCGCTTGCTGAAAGTCAATTAAGACGGTACTATATCCTAAACTGTTGGCGTGGTTAATCAACCTTAGCATTAACGAACTTTTGCCCATTTTTCGGGGTGCTTTAATTCGCATAACACTACCAGGTTGGGTTATTTGCTGATAGGCTATAATTTCGATGGGGGGACGCTCCACATAAAAAGCAGAATCCAGAGACAGCGGACTATCAGGACATGGGAGACAACCAAGAGGATTACTGAATTCTAATTCTGGCGGTATAGCTTGATCCATTTTCCCTCAAAATATTTTTGGTCTCATGGTATTGTATAGTATTAACCCAAATCCTGAGCTTTGTCAAAAATAGTCCCTTTCGGCAACATCAAGAAAGTTACCTGGGAAAGTTATCGTTATCTGAACACTTGAACTGGGTGGACTTTGGTAATTTGATTGACTATTTGCGATCGCGGATTCTTCTATAGATAGGTATTGCTTGCTATATGTCTGCTGCTATTACATCCCCATTATCTCCCGAAAACTGGCCGTTTGGTTTAGAAAATCTACCCGAATCAGCTTATTTAGTCGGGGGTGCGGTGCGGGATGCCTTATTGAGTCGCGCCGTGGGTGATTTGGATTTAGATTTTGTGGTGTTGTCGGAAGCAGTAAACACAGCCAAAACCATCGCCTCCCATTATCAAGCCGGATTTGTGTTGTTAGATGCGGAGCGACAAATTGCTAGGGTAGTATTCCCAGGGGTAACAGTAGATTTTGCTCAAGCTGAGGGAGGAAGTTTAGAGGTAGATCTAGGGCGGCGGGATTTTACAATTAATACGATCGCCTATCATCCCATAACCAAAACTTTTTTCGACCCCTATCAGGGACAACAAGACTTAAAACAGGGTCTGATGCGCATGATCAGTCGGGAAAACTTAGCTGATGATCCCCTGCGGTTGCTGCGGGGATATCGACAGGCGGCGCAGTTAGGCTTTGTGATTGAACCGGAAACTAAACAGACGATCGCCGATTTAGCCAGTTTATTACCACGGGTAGCAGCAGAACGTATCCGCACTGAGTTAGGATATTTACTCAATACCCCCTTGGGAGTGCCGAAATTAATTGAAGCCTGGAAAATCGGTCTGATCTCCCCCTGGTTTAGCAGTTTGGGAGATAGATGCGATCGCCTCAAAAATCTTGATCACGTCGCCGCCGCCGTCTCACAAACCTATCCACCATTAGCCAAACCCTTGAGGGAGTCGGTGCGGGAAACCATTAAAATGTCCCAACTCGCGATCGCCAAATTAGCCACCATGACCAGCGAGGATCGGGACCAAGCCGAAGCCGAGTTAATTACCCTCAAATATAGCCGAGTTGAGATCCGGGGAGTTCTGGCTTTACTAGGAACCTTTCAGCAACTACAACCCACCCCCATAGCCGATCTATCCATACGCCAACAATATTTTCTATTTGCTAATGTGGGGGAATTTTTCCCCGCCTTAGTAGTCCTGTCCATAGCCGCCGGAGCATCACTACAGGAGTTTACTACCCTAATTAACCATTATCTGAATCCCGATGATGCGATCGCTCACCCCCAACCCGTCATTAGCGGGAAACTCTTAATGGCAAAATTGGGACTCTCTCCCAGTCCCTTATTAGGGGATCTACTCCAAGAGATACAAATTGCTAAGGCTGAGGGTCAAATATCCACCCGTGAAGATGCCATAGCGATCGCATCCCAGAAAATGCTTGAATTAAACCTATAATAAGCGCGATCGCATTGATGATTTTATCCCCAGCCATCGCCCATTGCCCATTGCCTTCCCAGAAATCAATCAACGGCGCAGCATTAATTGTTAATTATTAATTGTTAATTATTAATTGTTAATTGTTAATTATTTATAACGGGACTGACGGGGCTCGAACCCGCAACTTCCGCCGTGACAGGGCGGTGCTCTAACCAATTGAACTACAGTCCCCTATGGTAGACCCTGATTTGAAGTCTTCGTAGTTAGTGCTTCGTTTTAAGCACAAAATCTATTATCAGCTTAATTCCCGGTTTTGTCAACCCCTGAACCGAAAAAATTTTCTATCCACTCCCAGACCCTTTGCTGATAGGGTTTCGCCGGATATTCGGGGTCGATCGCAAAAACTACGATCCGGGTGTGTAGTAGCGGGTGGAAATTGTTGTCGCTGACCATGATTAGCGATCGCCTTCCGTCCGGGAGAGTTGGCCCAAAAGTCATCCCCTCCAGATTATCCCAGATTACCTCAGCCTGTATCTCTGGGGGAATCAATACCGGAGTTTTGCTAACCGGGGTAATTCCCTCTAATTGGTTTCGCAGGCTGTCCAAGGACCTAATATCCGTCGCTTCCTTCACCGATACCTCAAACAGGCGGATCACAAATCCCCGGTCTAGGGAAAATGACCTTTCCATAGCCAGCGATCGCCTCTCACTCACAGCCAGCAACTCCACCAGTCCGTTAAGCTGTAACGTCTCAGACATCAGGGAACTACCCGCGATCGCTTCTGTCATATACAGAAACTGACCATCTACTAAACCCGTCTCCAAATTATAGCGAATTATCCGGCTAGGGCTTCCTTCCTTAACCGTCGCCGCCGGTCCGTCTTGAATTAAAGCATTTTCCGTAGCTGTAAATAGAGTTTTTCCGTCCGGGGTTAGGGTCAGGCTTTCCGTAGCCAGATTATTTCTCACTCCTATATTAGGATTATCTGGCGAAAACAATTGTTTTGGGATGGGTAATTCACTTAGTTGGCGACCCGACTCTAGGGAAAACTCCTTGATAAACGGAGGATAACCCGCCGCTATATTTCCTTCCGAAGCAATCCAAACCGTTTCTCCCGTAAAAGCAATTCCTTCCGGGTCTAAACTATACAATGGGAAGGCTTCCCCGTTGGCGTCTAATATCCGCCTTACTCCTATTACTTCCACCCCTTCTAATTGGAAAGGGTCCCCACTCCAGTGCAATTTCAGCGTGTAAAATCTCGCGTCACCGCGATCGCCTTGGGAGTCCGACACCGCATAATATACATCTTTTTGCCGGTTATAAGTTATTCCCGACAGTCCCCCCACTTCTGTATCCTCAAATCGGAAACCTGTGGGAATCGTGACCGCACCCAAAAACGATGTTAATTCCTGAATGCGATCGGGGGATGGTGGGGTAATTCCTACTTCGATTAATCCCACTGTTACGGTCAGCGGTAATATGGTCATCAGCGAACACTTCAGCCACCACATCAATTTGCGCCAGTCCCGTCAACGGGTAAACTTCCTAGGATTTTCGCGGGTAGATATTTCGGGAATCTTCCCCTCTGTGGGCAATCTCAAAACAGGCTGATTTTTACCCCCCCTTTTAACCTACCAGCCATGGTGATATTTGTCAAGGGTTCCCCCCAGGTTTCCATAACTCACCGATATGGCTGGGGGTAGACGATCATCTTTTCCTTATTCCAGGGAGGGTAATTGATTGACAATATCCACCGTTTCTAAGCTAACTGTAATCACCTGACCAATTAACCTCACAATATATTGTTCATCGTCTAAGCGGTTGGGGTCATTTTCAATACCACTGCGTTTATCTATTTTAACCTGATAGCGGTCAATAATCCAATCTAAAGCTGATCGGTTCCCCAGGCGATATGCAAACACTTTCGGGGGAATACCCGCCAAGGTCAGAAACTCGTTATAAATTAACTGGGTTTTATCTTTACTCAGTTTCATCTTTTCCACCCGCCAATTTAACGCGACCTCATCATTTTCGATAAATTCCAGCCGATATTCCGGTTGCTTTTCATAGTTTAGATGAATTTCCGCTAGACGTTTTCCCGCTTTGGCAAAACTCTCAAATTCCGGGGCGTAGGGAATGCGCGGTAATTCCCTTTTCAGGTTGTCCGCGTATTTTTCCCGATACCTGGGATGGTGTAACAAACCATATATATAATAGAAAATATCCCATTTACTGATAGCCCGGTTTTCGTATTCTTCCCGAAAAGCATCTAACGCCCAGTCCGTGATGTTTTCCTGGCGGTTATTTCCGTCTTCGTCATAGCTGTAGAAAGGGAAACAACGTGCGCCACCTGTCCCTGGACTTAACATATTTAAATCAACGATCATATTACTTATCATCGCTGTAAAAGATTTTTCTGAACCTAACCCAGTTACACAAATCACCCGATTCTCTTTCTCTGTCTCCGGGGTGGGGAATATGTAGGGAAATTGACCGCGACGATGAGTTAAAACTTCATCGAAATATAAAAACTGAAAACAAAATGGACGATATAGAGAATTTCTTACGTTTTCGGGGATAAACTGCGTAGTTATATTGGCTTTCAGACATTCTTTAAGGCGACTACTCCATTTAATTTTCGTATCATCAGATATAACAAAATCATCGAGATTAACTGATGGATCTTGACAATCATGCCATTTCCTGGTTTGTTCATTATAGGTGGCGATCATCCTTTGAATATTGGCGGCTAATTCATCAGGATTAAAGTTATACGCCCAAACATCGCGATTGGTATTAACTCCCAAGCTAAACAACTTAAAAATCGCCCCCGTCGCGTCTCCTTTGGCGGCTTTGGTTTCCTTAGTCCCCATGGGGATAAAGGTTTCAAAATCCGCGTGCAACCCTGCGGTTAACCAGGTATGTTTTTTGTCCGGTTTAATCTCTTCCCAGTCTACCCCACCCAAATGCTGACATTTTTCTAAATAATCGTATTTTTCCTGTTTCCGCCAAAACTCACCCACCGCTGCATAATAAATTTTACCCGGAGATTTGTTACCTTCCTTCTTTTTAATCAACAGGTTAATACTCACCCCTACTTTGATATCAAAAACATTATAAATCGGTTGATTGCTGGCATTTTTTCTGATATTACCCCCCAAATCTAAAATATAAATTGCGTCAAAATCTTGGGCTAAATGCTGCCGCATTCCATCAAAAGCGATCGCATCAATAAAGCTGTTATTGCTGACAAATGCCACAATTCCCTCATCTTCAATCCTATCAGCCGCCCAGCGAAATGCCTTAACGTAGGGGTCGGAAAGTTTATTTTTATTAGTCGCTTTCGAGTCTTTCGCATAAGTTTCCGCCACCCGTTGATCAACTCCTCCCGTTTGGCTATATTTGCGGTTTTTGTTATTGTCGTTTTCATTTTGCTGCGCTGTATTATAGGGAGGGTTGCCAATGACCACAAAAATGGGGGAACTTTGCTGCTGCTTGACCCGTTGGGTATTTTGGGGAGTAAATAAATCGAGTTGTGATGCTTCTTGCACCGAGAAAGTATCCACCAAACAAATCCCGTCAAAAGGCTGATATTGTCCGGTTGCCGTCAAATATTCATGCTCAATATTCATCGAAGCGATATAATAGGGTAATAACATCACCTCATTGCAGTGTAACTCCTGCTGATACTTATGAGATAACGCAGTTTTTCTAATCTCCCGCATTATCCGCATAATAAAGTTACCCGTCCCCACAAACGGGTCAAGAATATGCACCCCTTTATCACTCAGAGATTTCTTAAACTCCGTGCGGAGAATCTCATCAACACTTCTCACCATAAAATCGACAATACTCTGAGGCGTGTAAACAATCCCATGGGTATCGGCGACATTGACCGCAAACCCTTGGAAAAACCTTTCATAAACCGTGTTTAAAAAATGCTGCTTTTCGCTATACTCAGTAATAGTAGCCGCAGCCTCTTCTAAGGCGCGATAAAAATAATCAACATCTCCCAGAAAATGAGCGCGACTAAACGACTTGGAGGTTAAAGCCTCGATCACCTTCTCAATTTCCACCGCGATAATATTGCGCCGGGTAAAATCGGGGTTATTAAAAATCTGTCGGAAAATCCTTTCCGTGAGTAAATGCTGAATCAGCATCTCTTCCACAGCCGCATCAGAAATATTAGGATTAATCGACTGACGGCACAGGTTACTAAACCCTTGAAAAGCCCCAATAAACTGGGGATTAGTTTTGCGTTGACTCTCGATTAAATCAACCAGTTTTTCCCCCAACCCGCGCACTTTCTCGCCAAATTCGGCCGCGGCTTTCTCCCAATTTTCGATTTGGGGTGGGCGATATTCAAAAAACAACTTTAGACTTTCGACCAAGGCTTCCGGTTTGGTGATATCCTGGTCATAGACTTGTTTTCCCCCTTGCCAAATAATCACCCGGTCAGGGGACTGAAAAATAATGTTATCTTTGGGGTAGCCTTTGGCAAATTTCTTTTGTACTTCTTTGGGTAAGTCGTCGGCGGTGTCTTTAGCTTCCCAAATGCCATGTTTTAGGGTATCATCTCGGACAAATAACCCATCAACTTGAATCCGTTTTTTGGCGGTCAACTTCAGGCTGTTTTCCTGTACCAAAATCCAATTAAACTGCTGACAACAGGAAGTTAACAAATCGGCAAAAGCGACTTTAACCGCCCCTTCATTAGCCGCCCCCAACTTCTGGAAGTTTTGTAATGTTTGGTAATAGGACTTTACCGCCTTGTGGGAAGGTTTCAGATTCAAAGTAGCCATAAGCAATTAATAATTAACAATTAACAATTAACAATTAACAATTCTTGATTATTGCCGGGGGGCAAGTGATGGGGTATTACCCAGAGGAGGTCAAGTCCTGGGAGAACCCGCGTCCACCATTATCAATGGAATAATTAATTATTAATTATTAATTATTAATTATTAATTATTCACAATTCTTGATTATTGCCGGGGGGCAAGTGATGGGGTATTACCCAGAGGAGGTCAAGTCCTAGGAGAACCCGCGTCCACCATTATCAATGGAATAATTAATTATTAATTATTAATTATTAATTATTAATTATTCACAATTCTTGATTATTGCCGGGGGGCAAGTGATGGGGTATTACCCAGAGGAGGTCAAGTCCTGGGAGAACCCGCGTCCACCATTATCAATGGAATAATTAATTATTAATTATTAATTATTAATTATTAATTATTCACAATTCTTGATTATTGCCGGGGGGCAAGTGATGGGGTATTACCCAGAGGAGGTCAAGTCCTGGGAGAACCCGCGTCCACCATTATCAATGGAATAATTAATTATTAATTATTAATTATTAATTATTAATTATTAATTATTCACAATTCTTGATTATTGCCGGGGGGCAAGTGATGGGGTATTACCCAGAGGAGGTCAAGTCCTGGGAGAACCCGCGTCCACCATTATCAATGGAATAATTAATTATTAATTATTAATTATTAATTATTAATTATTCACAATTCTTGATTATTGCCGGGGGGCAAGTGATGGGGTATTACCCAGAGGAGGTCAAGTCCTAGGAGAACCCGCGTCCACCATTATCAATGGAATAATTAATTATTAATTATTAATTATTAATTATTAATTATTAATTATTCACAATTCTTGATTATTGCCGGGGGGCAAGTGATGGGGTATTACCCAGAGGAGGTCAAGTCCTGGGAGAACCCGCGTCCACCATTATCAATGGAATAATTAATTATTAATTATTAATTATTAATTATTAATTATTCACAATTCTTGATTATTGCCGGGGGGCAAGTGATGGGGTATTACCCAGAGGAGGTCAAGTCCTAGGAGAACCCGCGTCCACCATTATCAATGGAATAATTAATTATTAATTATTAATTATTAATTATTAATTATTCACAATTCTTGATTATTGCCGGGGGGCAAGTGATGGGGTATTACCCAGAGGAGGTCAAGTCCTAGGAGAACCCGCGTCCACCATTATCAATGGAATAATTAATTATTAATTATTAATTATTAATTATTAATTATTCACAATTCTTGATTATTGCCGGGGGGCAAGTGATGGGGTATTACCCAGAGGAGGTCAAGTCCTGGGAGAACCCGCGTCCACCATGATCAATTGTCCATTATACATTATCCACCACGATGGATTGAGTTAATTCACTATTTATGCTATCCTAACGAGAGTGTAAGACAGTAATGTTGCCCTTACCCTCCTCAATCCCATTAATTGAGTTGTATGAGGACATTAAAAAAATTTAAGCGATCGTCAGGAGGCCAAGCGGCTTCATGCAAGGCTCTTTAAATGAAATCGATATCCGCAGTATATTGCAGTTGGTCGAAGTCGGTCAACGCACCGGTCAGTTAATGGTGGAAGCCTATAGCCCCGCCGCCTCGGTAGTTTCGGAAAAATATAGCGATCGCTTGAAGAGTCACTGCTGGCTAGTTTTTTGCTCCAACGGTAGAATTGTCTATGCTGGGGAAAGCGAGGGTAGCCTGAAAAGACTGCGGGACTACCTGTACCGCTACAAGTTAACAGAAGTCCTCAATGAGTTAGAAGTGCCGTCAATTACGGCAGTTAACGCGCCCGAATACGGCTATTTGTGGGTGCTACTAGAACAAAACGCGATTACCCCCACCCAGGGGCGCAGCATTCTCCATGGGATGATTTCCGAAACCCTATTCGACCTTCTCAGCCTTCACCACGGGGCTTTTAACTTTGAAATGGGTTCACCCCTAGCACCGCAATTAATGACTTTACAAATCAACACGGTGTTACCTAAAATTATGAAACAGGTGCAGGAGTGGAAAACTTTTCACCCCCATATCCAATCCCCCAGTCAGTGCCCCCTCATTTTAGACCCAGACAAACTTAGACAAGTAGTGCGTCCCAATGTCTTTGAAACTTTAACCCGTTGGGCGGACGGAAAAACGACTTTCCGACAAATTTCCCGTTATTTGAACCGAGATATTGTCGCAGTCACCAAGGCGATCTATCCTTTTTTACAACAGGGTTTTGTGCAACTGCGCTTTCGGCCGACCGAACCAAGTCCGTACCCCCGTTCTCAGTTCGAGAGTAAGGTTCCCCGCATTGTCTGTATTGATGACGATCGCGTAATTCGGGAGACAGTAGAGTTAATCTTAACGGAGCATGGCTACGAGGCGACGGCTATAGGTCATCCCCTGAAGGCATTAAGTCAAGTGTTCCAACTGAAACCAGATCTGATTTTATGCGATATCGCCATGCCGGAACTAAATGGATATGAAATTTGCGCGATGTTGCGAAGTTCTAGTGCTTTTCGGGAAACTCCGATTATCATGCTAACAGGCATTGATGGATTTATCGATCGCCTCAAAGCCCGAATGGTGAGAGCGACCAATTATCTGACCAAACCGTTTAGCAAGAGGGAGTTACTGACGCTGGTAGAAAACTATGTGGGTACAGCCGACGGTCATTCCCGGAAGCTAGAAAGTCAACTCGCCGAGACTTTTTCCCATAAGTGGCCTTCTCTTGACTCGGAGGAGTCTTATTCGGTCTGATTTCAAAGTGTAATCAATAGGTGGCGAACTTAGGTATACTTGAGATTAAATCCATTCGCATTAAGGATTTGATCAAATCAACTCTGCGGGTGGAATATCGCGGTTGCAATAAAGCCAATGGCTTGTAACTGGAATGTCTCGGAGCTGAGGGTTGGCCGAATTATATTGGAAATGCCCCAGTCCCTCCGCGCCCTGCCTCAGTTAACTTAGAACCCAGCAACTCAGCAAGATAGTATGAATACAATTATGGTTGTAGAAGACAGTGTGACACAACGGGAGATGATCTCAAATCTCCTGAGAGAAAGTGGCTTAAAAGTCGCGGTAGCAAGCGACGGTGTAGAGGCACTAGAACAAGTTCAACAAATCTCTCCCGATCTAGTGGTGTTGGATATTGTAATGCCTCGCATGAATGGCTACGAACTGTGTCGCCGTCTCAAGTCTGATCCGAAAACTCAAAAAATTGCCATTGTGATGTGTTCTTCCAAGGGAGAGGAGTTCGATCGATATTGGGGCATGAAACAGGGGGCAGATGCTTATATCGCCAAACCATTTCAGCCGACTGAACTGGTAGGGACGGTTAAACAGCTATTAAGGGGGTAGGTGAGGGGTAATGGTTGGAAGTCCCGATTTTATCACGGGTCAAGGTGCAGACGGCTCCGAGTTTCAGGAGCTAGAAACCCCAGAGGGTGAGTTGCATCTGCGTTTTTTTGTGGCATCGGGTGCCGAATTTGCCTTGCCCGCTATGGGTATCAAAGAAGTCCTATCTCAATCAATTGACCGCATTACTCCCATTCCCAATGTATCATCCCTACTGTTGGGGACTCTCAACTTGAGGGGACGAGTGGTTTGGGTGGCTGATCTAGGACAGTTTTTGGGAGATACAATGCAATTAAACACCGATCGCACGGAAATTCCCGTAATTGCCGTAGAAGACCAAGATACTATGTTGGGTTTAGCAGTAGAGTCGATAAACAATCTGACGGCTATGGACTGGCTACCCATAGAAAAAATGAGAACGCCAGTTCAGGTTCCCGATAGCATGGCTCCCTATATAAAAGGGGAGTGGGTTCTGGAGGATTCACCAGATAAACCTTTGCGCCTGTTAGACCAAATTGCCGTTTTGCGATCGGCTCGGTGGGCAGTATAAATAAGCTGTATACAAGGTGATTGAACCAATACAGCTATCTGCATCACTATAATATAACTAATTGTGGCTCAGGATGATTACAATTGAGGGGGTTGTGGTCATCATCAGTCCAACATTTGCCCAAGCAGTAATCAAGATACTAACTAAGCTAATACAGTTGTTTTAAGTTTTAAATGTAATTTTTGCGGTAACTTTATAGAGTCGTAAGGGGAATGGCCAATGACAGCAAGTGCAGAATATCTGCAGGAGTACCAAAAAACTGAGGCAGCCTACACAGATGGAAAATTGGACGAGGCGGCTACTTTAGTCTATAAATTAGTGGAAGACTACCCGGAAGACCCATTCGCTCGCCTCCTGTGTGGTCACATTTACTACGGTTTACAACAATACGATGTGGCACGGGAACAATATGAGGTGGTCCTTAGCCTGACGGAAGACCCGGCACTGGTGGAACAGGCGGAAGACTACTTGACAGAAGCTAGTCAATTCTGCGAGGACTCGGAGACCGGTTCGTCTTTGGGAGATATTAGCTTGGATGATGAGTTTGATGATGAGTTTGATGATGCTCAAGAAACTATCCTAGAGGATTTGAGCTCGGTAGGTGATGATGCTAACGGTTCCCTCGATTTTGATTTGGAAGAAGAACTAGATCTAAATGCGATCGATGAACAATTAGATGAGTTGGAAGAATTAACGGCAGCATCCCAACAACTAGGGAAATATCCCCAAAAACCCTCGGCAACTATAGAAACCCTGGATGATGCTCTGGATTTGTATGATGACGAAGATATGGGCATGGAAGAAATAGATATATCGTCAGCCTTGGATGATTTAGATGAACTAAGTAACCTCGAATTTGAGGAAGGAACAGAGGAAAACTTAGAGGCGATCGACGACGACCTCGGGGACTTAGATAGATCTGCAGATGAACTAGAGCCGGAAAATTTGAATGGTAAAGCCAGTGTAGGGGGTGAAGAACTAAATGACTCCCTAGAAGATGAATTTGACTTAGAAGAAGATAACTTTAATCCCCTAGAATTAGAAGCTAATCCCCTGGTAGATGATTCCAACTTCGACCTAGATGATGAGGTAGACCCGGACCTAACCAACCCGTTAAATAACCCCTTTGCTCAGGGGCAAGAAACTGACGAGGAAGAAGAAGACCCTGACTTGAATTTTGACCTAGAAACATCAGATCCCTTTGTGATGGACGAAGAGGATGAACTGGTGTTGACGGAAGGATTAGATCCAGAAGACCCCATGAGTGGCTCCCTCGAACAACTATCAGAAGACTTGTTTGAGGAAGATTTAATCGATGATTCCCATAAAGACTCCCCCGGGACAAATACCCCTGGGGTGACTCAAGAACATCAAGACAGTTTGGATGATTTGGATGACGATTTCAGCCTGACAGATCTACCTTTAACTGATGGGCCGATAACTAATGAACCGATAGTTGATAATGTTGCCGAAGAAATTAAACCGCCGGATTTGGGCGATGTGCAGGATGAACTGGATATCGGAGAACTGGAACTAGAGGAGGATGATATTTTTTCTCCCCTAGAAGATATGGCTGATGCTAGGCATCAAACTGTGGCAGAAACTAACGGTAATGGTAACGGTAAAGGATTGGTGAAACCTGATCAGATCAGCCTGAATAAGACCCCAAATAATAATTTAGATGAGGAAGAAGAAAATTTCTCTGATTTCAATCTGGATGGGGACAAAATTAATGATTCAGTATCTGAGGAGTTGGAACTGGATGATATCCCGGATACGTTTGACCTCGATAGCCTGGAAGAGTCAACTGTAAGCAATGGGACGGCTAATGGTGCGATCGCCCACAACAAGACAAATCAAACCTCTGGTTCTCAAGTCAACGAATTTTTAGAGGATTTTGAAGAGTTTGATGATGTAGAGGGTTTTGGGATTCCAGATGCGGCGGGATATGCTTTTATGCCCGATAGCGCTGACTTGGATGATGATGACCTCGATAGTAATTTCCTGGGAAGGTCTAGCAGTATCCCAGATAACGATAGCTCGGCGATCTACGAGGATGATGTGTTCAATACTCCCACAGAAAGGGAGGCGATCACGGCATTTTCTAACCTATCAGAAGACTCGGTTGATACTAATATTTCGGTAGAACAGGGCTCATTTGCCTTCCTGGAAAATAAGCCGCTCAGATCTAAGTCTTTTTATATAGCATTGGGGAGTGGGTTAGTAACTTTGATTGCTGTGGCTGTGGCTACTAATATTGCTACTAAGGTTGCTGCTAGTAGTTATCAAGGGGAAGTGGTTAACTATCTACGCCGCTCAGGTTGGTTGATGACTATTGTGGCTGGGGCTAGTAGTTTTGGGACGGCTTTTGCTATGGGCCGTATTACCAGCCAACAGCTAGAGAAGGCGACTGGCGACCTGCAAAAACAGTTTGATGCGATCGCACGAGGAAACCTTAATGCCCGTGTGAATGTCTACGCGGAAGATGAACTGGGGCAAATGTGCGCTAAATTTAACTACATGGCTCAGTTCATTGAAAGCACCACCAGGGAAGCTCAACGGAAGGCGGAAGAACAGGAGGAGGCTAAGGAAAACCTCCAGCGTCAAGTGATTAGACTCCTAGATGATGTGGAAGGGGCGGCGCGAGGAGATTTGACTGTGAGCGCTGAGGTGACTGCAGACGTGCTGGGGGCGGTAGCAGACTCGTTTAACCTGACAATTCAGAACCTGCGGGAAATTGTGGTTCAGGTGAAACAAGCGGCTCGTCAGGTGAGTCGTGGAGCGACGGATAGTGCGAGTTTTGCCAAAGATGTGGCTGGGGATGCTTTGCGACAAGCGGAGGAATTGGCCGCGACTCTTAATTCGGTGCAACTGCTGACTGATGCTATTCAACGGGTAGCAGATAGCGCCAAGGAAGCTGAGGAAGTAGCCAGGACGGCGGCGGCTGTAGCAACTAAGGGTGGTGAAGCGGTAGAAATGACTGTGGCTGGTATCTTGAAAATTAGGGAAACAGTGGCAGAAACGACGCGAGATGTTAAGCGTTTGGCTGAATCTTCTCAGGAAATCTCGAAAATTGTCGCAATCATTTCTAATATTGCTTCGCGGACTAACTTACTGGCTTTGAATGCTAGTATTGAGGCGGCTAGGGCGGGAGAAGCAGGCCGTGGTTTTGCTATTGTGGCTGATGAGGTGCGACAACTGGCGGATAAGTCGGCTAAGTCCCTCAAGGAAATTGAACAAATTGTAATGCAGATCCAAAGCCAAACCAGTTCTGTAATGATGGCAATGGAGGAAGGAAACCAGCAAGTAATTGAGGGGACCCGTCTGGCGGAACAAGCGAAGCGATCGCTTGATGATATCATCCAAGTAACCAATCGTATTGATGTTTTGGTGCGATCAATTACGGCTGATACGGTGGAGCAAAACGAAACAGCTAGGGCGGTGGCTGAAGTAATGCAGGCGGTAGAACTAAGCGCCCAAGATACATCCCAAGAAGCCCAAAGGGTCGCCAGCGCCCTCAGTAACCTGGTAGGAGTAGCACGAGATCTGCTAACTTCGGTGGAAAGGTTCCGAGTAGATCCTTCGGAACATTAATAGCCAAAGTTCCTAGTCAAAGATTAATGAACCCTCGTAAAATGTGATTTTCTGAGTAAGTGTCTGAGTTTTAAAAAAATAATATTGTCCATTTATTTATACTATTAAAAAGCCATGGAACCAGAACAACAACAACGGATAATGGGTTACTTTATTGAGGAGGCGAGAGACCACCTCAATACCATAGAACAGGGCTTGCTGAATCTGCAAAGTACCATTGAAGACCGAGAACTATTATATGAGGTGTATCGGGCGGCTCACTCGGTGAAAGGGGGAGCAGCTATGCTCGGTCTTCATAGTATCCAAAAAAGTGCCCATCGCCTGGAAGATAACTTTAAAGCGTTGGAAAAAATAACGGAACAATCTCATATTGAGGTTGATCAACAACTAGAATCGCTATTTTTACGAGTATTTGATACCCTGCAAGCTTTAATAGATAATCTGTCGGGTCCCTATGGACTGACAGAGGAAACTTCCCAAAGCCTGTTAACGGAAGTTGAGCCGGTTTTTGAAGCACTAAACTATAATTTAAAAAACCTATCGGAACTAAATGGTGTAGTGGCGGAAGGTGCTACTAGCGTCCCGAAAACAGCCCCGGCTCAGGCTCCAGTGGCGGTGAAGGTTGCTCCGAAAGTGACAGTTAAGGCGATCAATAGTGCGGAAGAACTTTTCTTTTGTGGTGATGTAACTTCACGGTTGCGGGAAATGCTGGATTTGTTTAAAAAGTCGGATAATACCGCCAATAGAAACCGCTTAATTGAAATTTGTCGGGAATTGGCTAGGGGTGGAGAAACTTTTGATAAAATGCACTGGGTGCAATTTTTAGACACTGTAGAAAAGGCGATCGCTTATGGGGCAAATAGCTATAAAACTCTGGCTCCGGTGGTGATTACTGGCATGAAACAGGCTCAGTATTTAGCGCTAAGTAATAGAGAAAGTGAAATAGTGGTAGATTCGGAGTTGTCAAAATTACTGCCTCCTGTAGATAATGGGAATGGGAATGGTAAGGGAATTTTAACGGCTGATGATGAATTTTGGTCGGAATTAGATTTAACTACGAACTCGGAAGTAGAAGAAACTGATGAGATTGATTTGGAACCGGAGAAGACATCAGAATCAATACTAGATGATTTCCCATTGGTTGATTATGTGGAGATGGAAAAAGAACACAGCGGCCACCCGCCAGGGCCGCAAATGCAACCGGAAGAGTTGAAAAGTTTGGCGGATCTGTTTGAGGTGGTTGATCGTCATGGGGGCGGTATTGAAGATGCTTGGGAAGAGGAAAGGCTGCTCGAAGAAGCTGATAAACTTTCCGACTTGAACAGTGATACAGAAGATTTTGACAGCTTTTTTAGCAATGAACCGCCGTCTAATGAAAGCAACTTTAAGCCGGTTTCTGATGATGATGACGATTTAACTAGCCTCCTGTTAGAAGAACTAGAATCAAGCGATCGACCGACCCCAGAAAATTCTCCAGCCGATTCTAAACCTGTCAAGAAAAGTAGTAATGATGACCCGGATAATTTTATCCAACAGTTGTTGGAACTTGATGATGAGGAACAGGAAACAACTGTCGCGCCTGAAAGTTCAACAGGGATTGGTCAATCATTAGATACCCCGGATCCTTGGGAGAGTGATAATCAAGATGGGGGGACTGATGGGGATCTTGATTGGTTTGAGGTGTTAGCCCGTGAGGATAACAACAATGGCAAATTAACCTCTAGTGTAGACACTATTGCTGAGGACAAACAGGTTCAAACGCCACCTGAGTCGAAGTGGGATGATAGAACTGCAGATTTGTTTGATTTTGATGATTTGTTTGGTAGTAGCGACACGGAGGAAACCGTAGAGTGCGTTAGCTTGGGTAGCAAAAAAAACACTGGGAAAACCGACCAACTGGGTAACGCACCGAAAACTGAAAGCACACCATTACCAGCCTCGTCGCAGACAACTGACAACATAACCACGACTCCAGATGTGGGGTTAGATAGTGATTGGGAAGATGATTTGAGTCTCCTGGATGATTTGCTAGGGTCTACGGATGATCAAAATACGACTGATGATGATAATGCTGATGATGGGGTGCTATCTGATCTCGATCGCCTTTTGGGTGAAACAGCACCGCCAGGGGCGCAATCGAGTACCTGGGAAGAACAGAGGGCTCGATCCTGTGAGGATGATGAGTTCAAGGAGTTGGCTGAACTGCTGGAAGAACCCATAGCCGCCCAATATAGCCCGTCTTATCAAAAATCTCAAACTACTAAGTTTGATCCGATCGCTAAAGTTCCGGTGAAAGAATTGGATAATCTCAGTAACCTGATTGGGGAACTGGTGGTTAACCGCAATAGCCTGGAACAAGACCAAGAAAGGATGCGACAGTTTTTAGATAACCTGCTGGATCAGGTGTCGCTGCTAAGTGATGTGGGTCAGCGGATGCAGGATTTCTATGAGCGATCGCTGCTGGAAATTTCCCTATTGTCTAATCGGCAAAAATCAGCTTCTTTCCACGGAAGTTATCATGGCGGTGGTGATGAACACCCGACTAGATCAGATCCTAACACTTTTGACTCCACAGAACTCGATCGCTTTACCCCCTTCCACACACTCTCTCAAGAAATTATTGAGTTGGTGGTGCGGGTGCGAGAGTCGGCCGCTGATATTGAATTCTTGGTGGAAGAAGCAGATCAGGTGAGTCGCCAACTGCGCCAAGTAACTAATCAGTTACAGGAAGGCTTGAATAAAGCGAGAATGGAACAGTTCGCCGGGGCAACCGATGGCCTGAAACGTCCGGTGCGGGATCTGTCGATTAAGTGTGGTAAACAGGCGGAATTGGTGGTGGAAGGTCGAGATACCCTCATAGATAAAATGCTTTTGGGTAAACTGCGCGACCCTCTCACTCACTTGGTAAATAATGCGATCGCTCACGGTATCGAATCCCCAGAAGTCCGTAAGGCGGCGGGTAAGTCGCCCACGGGTCAGATTACCATTAAGGTTTTCCACCAAGGCAACCAAACGGTGTTATCGGTTTCTGATGATGGGGCGGGAATTAATGTGAATCGGGTTAAGGAAAAAGCTATACAGAAGGGTTTATTGACCCTGGAATCCGCTTCAAATCTGCCAGACCATGATACATACAATTTGCTTTTCCTGCCGGGTTTTACTACCCAGGATCAGGCGGGTGATATTGCAGGTAGAGGGGTTGGTATGGATGTGGTGCGGACGAATTTGGCGGAAATTCGAGGCAATATTACTACCGATTCGGTATTGGGAGAGGGAACTACCTTTACGATCCGCCTCCCACTCAATATGAGTATCTCCCGGGCGCTTTGTTGTATTAGCGATCGGGCTCGGATTGCTTTCCCTATGGATGGGGTGGAGGATATGATCGATGTGCCTCGTGAGCAAATTAAAACAGGACCAGACGGTAAACAGACCCTAGAATGGCGGGGTTCGGTGCTGCCTTTCCGCCACCTGCGAGAATTACTTACCTATAAGCGCCATTTGGGTCGCGGCGGTGTTTATGGTGCGAATATCGAAGAGGATATGATTTCTGTGATTGTACTACGGGCGGCGCTTAATTATCTGGCTGTTCAAGTTGATCAGGTTTTGGTAGAACAGGAAATCGTAATTAAACAGCTTGAAGGTCCGGTACCTAAACCTATTGGTATCGCCGGGGCGACTGTTTTGGGGGATGGTCAAATTGTGGCGATCGCCGATGTTTTAGAATTAATTGACCTGGCTACTGATCGGGTACGCCGAACTGTAGAAACCATGAGATGGGATGATAATCTCCCCAGTGAACCCATAGATGCTCCCGCCTCTAAAACTGAGCCGACTGTGCTGATTGTTGATGATTCGATTACAGTGCGATCGTTGTTGTCTATGACCTTTGAAAAATCCGGCTATCGGGTTGAAGAAGCCCGCGACGGTAAGGAAGCCTGGGAAAAACTTAAATCTGGCTTACCCTGTGATATCGTCTTCTGCGATATTGAAATGCCCCGTATGGACGGCTTGGAACTTCTCTCGCGAATGCAGAAAGACCCACAACTCGAAGGTCTACCTATTGCTATGTTAACTTCTAGGGGCGCTGACAGACACCGCCAGATGGCTTATCAATTAGGCGCGAGAGGCTATTTTACTAAGCCTTACCTAGAAGAACAATTACTCGAAGCGGCGGGGCGAATGTTACGCGGTGAAATTGTCGGGAAACCAGCAGGCGCTAAAGTGAAGCTGGGGGCGGGCGATCAGACTCGAGCTGTGTGCTAGTCGTGCTGGTGTTTGGGTCCTATGGTCTGTGTGCGAGTGGTGCTGGTGTTTCCGATAGGCGGACTTGCACCTGCCGCGTGGTGGCGCGTGTTCTGTGCTGTTTGTGGGGTGCATGGTCTTAGGCGCATCGTCGTCGGTGGGGTTTTTAAAGTTGATTTGTGGGAATTATGGCTGATCGCGGAACCCGCAAGGGCGGGTTTTCAAAGCCTACCTGCGGGAATTATGGCTGACTGCGGAACCCGCAAGGGCGGGTTTTCAAAGCCTACCTGCGGGAATTATGGCTGACTGCGGAACCCGCAAGGGCGGGTTTTCAAAGCCTACCTGCGGGAATTATGGCTGACTGCGGAACCCGCAAGGGCGGGTTTTCAAAGCCTACCTGCGGGAATTATGGCTGACTGCGGAACCCGCAAGGGCGGGTTTTCAAAGCCTACCTGCGGGAATTATGGCTGACTGCGGAACCCGCAAGGGCGGGTTTTCAAAGCCTACCTGCGGGAATTATGGCTGACTGCGGAACCCGCAAGGGCGGGTTTTCAAAGCCTACCTGCGGGAATTATGGCTGACTGCGGAACCCGCAAGGGCGGGTTTTCAAAGCCTACCTGCGGGAATTATGGCTGACTGCGGAACCCGCAAGGGCGGGTTTTCAAAGCCTACCTGCGGGAATTATGGCTGACTGCGGAACCCGCAAGGGCGGGTTTTCAAAGCCTACCTGCGGGAATTATGGCTGACTGCGGAACCCGCCCCTACTACCACCCGCCCCTCTTCTACCAGTCTTGTAGCCGTACCGTGCAAAGGGCAGAGCTGTGTGCGAGTGGTGCTGGTGTTTGGGTCCTATGGGGCGGGTGTATATAGTTGGCTGGAATTAATAATTAATAATTAATAATTAATAATTGGTGTATGGGGTTGGCTGGTTTTTCCTCTGTTCGCTGGGTCTCTGGGCGTTTCGCTGCCAATGCATGGTCTGTGTGCGAGTGGTGCTGGTGTTTCCGATGGCTGATCGCGCACCCGCGGGCGGGTGTATATAGTTGGCTGGAATTAATAATTAATAATTAATAATTAATAATTAATAATTGGTGTATGGGGTTGGCTGGTTTTTCCTCTGTTCGCTGGGTCTCTGGGCGTTTCGCTGCCAAGGCATGGTCTGTGTGCGAGTGGTGCTGGTGTTTCCGATGGCTGATCGCGCACCCTGGGGGCGAGTGTATATAGTTGGCTGGAATTAATAATTAATAATTAATAATTAATAATTAATAATTAATAATTAATAATTAATACAGGCTTTATCTCAATCATTAAGCACAGCAACAACACTTGGTAAACCAGTTATTCAAACACTGTAAATCCACAAGGCTTACCGCCACTTCTACCAATCTCACTAATAATTCCATGGTCTCCGTCCTGAACTTGCACACTAAACTTTTGAGCTGTGACCACATCATCTCTATCGGGTTAAACTCAGGGGAATACACCGGCAGATATTCTACCCTGGCTCCTACTGACTCTATCATTTCTTTGACTTCTTCTCGATGATGAGAATTTCAGTTATCCATTACCACTACATCTCCTTTTTTTAATTTTGGCAATAAATCTAACTTGATGAATTGGAGAAAATCCTCTTTTTTCATGGACCCTTCTAATGTTTGAGTCGCTACCACTCCGGAGAGCTTAATTGCACCAATTATTGTCATTTTTTGACCTCGATAGGATTTCCGCAGTTCATAGACTTTTTTCCCTTTCGTCGCTCTGGCTAACGGTCTGCTCATCCCTACCCATAACCCACTGTCATCAATAAACACAAGCTTTTCAGGAGCTACATCTCTAATTCTTTACCAATAATCTACTCGCGCTTTCTGTACTTCTTCAGTTACTACTTTTTCGCTCCTGTATGTTTTTTTTGAGACTTATATCGTGCTGCTTTAAAAATCTATCTATCATGGTCGTACTGACATTTATGCCCAGCTTGTCTCTGAGCTTATCACTATATTGCCATAAGGTCAGGTCGGGGTGGGCTTCTACAATATCTATCACGGCTTCCTCATGCTGAGATCAAATGCTTTTCTTTTTAGTGCCACACTTACGAGGAGATAAGTCTCCCGTTAATCGATACTGTTTGACCAGTCGCCTTACCGTGTCTGGACTCACCAAAAAGCGCTTCGCTACTTTTCGGATAGAAGTGTCTCCTTTTTCATAGGCTTCTACTATCTTTTTCCGAAAATCTAAAGAGTAACGGCTCATGGTAGTTGGTTGTGATAACTTATACAATAGCCATACATTATACCGTACTTTGTGTTTTGTGTAAAGGCTGTAATTGGTGTATGGGGTTGGCTGGTTTTTCCTCTGTTCGCTGGGTCTCTGGGCGTTTCGCTGCCAAGGCATGGTCTGTGTGCGAGTGGTGCTGGTGTTTCCGATGGCTGATCGCGCACCCGCGGGCGGGTGTATATAGTTGGCTGGAATTAATAATTAATAATTAATAATTAATAATTAATAATTGGTGTATGGGGTTGGCTGGTTTTTCCTCTGTTCGCTGGGTCTCTGGGCGTTTCGCTGCCAAGGCATGGTCTGTGTGCGAGTGGTGCTGGTGTTTCCGATGGCTGATCGCGCACCCTGGGGGCGAGTGTATATAGTTGGCTGGAATTAATAATTAATAATTAATAATTAATAATTAATAATTGGTGTATGGGGTTGGCCTAAGTACAGGACAAAAGTTGTAGAGCCTGGTGAAACCGCCCTGAAAACAAAGGCAGATTAGAGAAAGTGCGGCGTAGAAAATCGAAGCCAGTGCGGAAAAGACTCTGGGAGCGTCGTCCGTGAGCCTTCAAAGGAATGGGTGAACCTTGGTGAATCCACAAACCCACCTTCATAGCCCAAGTATAGCATTAGTCAAGGTGGTTAGGACGCAGCTTTGAGAACGGAATCCATGGCATCATGGAGAGAATCAAACTGCTCACGTGCAGTTGCGAATACGGGCTTTCAGCCACGACCAACATTTCTCTATCTTGTTGAGGTCTGGCGAATAAGGCGGAAGATAGAGTAAACGGCATTGAGCTGCCTCCACCAGTTCAGCAATCCGTCCCCCTTTATGAAACGTTGCATTGTCCAATACTAGAGTCTGACCTGGCTTCAATGTTGGAATTAAGATGAACTCCAACCACAACTCAAACACTGTCCGATGACAACAACCCTCAAAGCTAAAGGGAGCTAAGAGTTGTTGATGACACCATGCGGCTATCATACTTACCCTGCCCTGCCTCTTCCCTGATTTGAGTGCATGGAAGCGTTTTCCTTCCTCGCAGTAACCATAAGGGTAATCCGAGTCCTGACTATTCATGCCGGCTTCATCGAGGTAGACCACTTCTTCCGGCTCCATCTGTTCAATCTGAGCCATAAACTCCTCTCGCTGTTGCTCATCACGTTCTTGGTAGCCGTAAGTTTTTTTTCTGGTGAAGCCAATTTTCTTCAAGGCTCTGGATATGGTGCGAGGAGAGATGTCGTCATCCCAAAGTTCAGCCATTTGAGCGGAGGTTTTGTGGCCATGCTCTTGGGCAAAAGCCTTGAATTTTTGCCAGTCGGTAATTTTGTGGTTATTGCCAGGTCGGTGATGAGGTTTAGGGAGGAAGTCTCCGGTCTGTGCTTTTCTTTGCAGCCAGAGATTAATGGTGTTCCGGCTGACATGGAAAACTTGACTGGCTTCTGTTTTGGGCATACCGTCTAGTTCAATGGCATCAATAACTTTTTGTCTGAGGTCGTAACTATAGGGGGCTGGCATTTTTGGTCTTCTTAGTCATCTCGTCCTCTCCATTATACGTCCTAAGTGTTCTGTCTTGTGCTATAAAAGCCAGGCTAAGCAAAGCCAATAAACGGCTCAAGCGCTCAGGGTCCTTAAAGTGAGTCGATTCGAGACAGAAGCCCCGAGTCTTCAAGGCTCCGAAGAGGTTTTCAATACCCCAACGCCGAGCATAGTCGGGGAGGGCCGTTTCGGGGCAAGCGTTAGTGATGAGAATCAACAACTCCCCCGAATCAGCCAGACGAGAGCCAATGACGTAAACCTGCCGTCCCCAAACCCAACGGCGACCCGAAAGCTGGCGAAATTCTCCGGGTCGCAGAGAATCAAACATTCGTTCGCCGCTACGCCGAGTTCCTCCTAACTTAGGACTAATCAGCTCGCTGTGGCGGATGCGTAGGCGGAAAGGAACCTCGGGGTCGATGAGAAGATACGAGAGCCAATCTCGCCCCACAAATTCCCGGTCAGCGGTCAGACAAGCCACCTCCACGTCAGGAAATAGTGCCTCGAAGCGGTCGAATAAGTCCATGCGTTCGCCACTGTTGCTATTGCCCTTTTTGTCAAGCATCTTCCACAGCAGGGGAAAGGCAATCCCCTCGTGGACGACTGCCAACATCAAGATGTTGAAATGGGTTTGACCGAAAGACCAACAGGTGCGGTCGAGACTAAGAGTCCAAGGTTGGGGAATGTCAATGAGGCTAACGACGAAACGGGCAATCTCTGCCCGGTCAAATTTGAATTGCCGAAAAAAACGTTGTAATCGCTGGTATAGCATTAGTCAAGGTGGTTAGGACGTAGCTTTGAGAACGGAATCCATGGCATCATGGAGAGAATCAAACTGCTCACGTGCAGTGGCGAATACGGGCTTTCAGCCACGACCAACATTTCTCTATCTTGTTGAGGTCTGGCGAATAAGGCGGAAGATAGAGTAAACGGCATTGAGCTGCCTCCACCAGTTCAGCAATCCGTCCCCCTTTATGAAACGTTGCATTGTCCAATACTAGAGTCTGACCTGGCTTCAATGTTGGAATTAAGATGAACTCCAACCACAACTCAAACACTGTCCGATGACAACAACCCTCAAAGCTAAAGGGAGCTAAGAGTTGTTGATGACACCATGCGGCTATCATACTTACCCTGCCCTGCCTCTTCCCTGATTTGAGTGCATGGAAGCGTTTTCCTTCCTCGCAGTAACCATAAGGGTAATCCGAGTCCTGACTATTCATGCCGGCTTCATCGAGGTAGACCACTTCTTCCGGCTCCATCTGTTCAATCTGAGCCATAAACTCCTCTCGCTGTTGCTCATCACGTTCTTGGTAGCCGTAAGTTTTTTTTCTGGTGAAGCCAATTTTCTTCAAGGCTCTGGATATGGTGCGAGGAGAGATGTCGTCATCCCAAAGTTCAGCCATTTGAGCTGCTGTTTTGTCGCCATGCTCTTGGGCAAAAGCCTTGAATTTTTGCCAGTCGGTAATTTTGTGGTTATTGCCAGGTCGGTGATGAGGTTTAGGGAGGAAGTCTCCGGTCTGTGCTTTTCTTTGCAGCCAGAGATTAATGGTGTTCCTGCTGACATGGAAAACTTGACTGGCTTCTGTTTTGGGCATACCGTCTAGTTCAATGGCATCAATAACTTTTTGTCTGAGGTCGTAACTATAGGGGGCTGGCATTTTTGGTCTTCTTAGTCATCTCGTCCTCTCCATTATACGTCCTAAGTATTCTGTCTTGTGCTATAATTTGAGGAAATTTGCACAGGATTTGCGAATACAGTCGCTATTTCCATCAGATTAACCGTCTTTGTTTGGAATAGCGCCATCAGGAACAGGCAGACAAAGTTTAATCTCGCCCCGTGCCAGGGCAAGTGAGGGCGCAAAGTGTCTCGTAATCGGTTAAGCTCGTTCATGAGAGGGAAGTTTGGTTTGTGGTAATTCCGATCTAACCCTCTCACCCCAACTTGGCGCTACCCCCCCACCCCTCGACTTTCACCTCAGCCCGGAGCGCCCCCTTCAGAATTTTCGGCTAGATTCCCTTTTGGCTAAGACTTTCAGCTTTTTTGTCCTGTACTGAGGGGGTTGGCTGGTTTTTCCTCTGTTCGCTGGGTCTCTGGGCGTTTCGCTGCCAAGGCATGGTCTGTGTGCGAGTGGTGCTGGTGTTTCCGATGGCTGATCGCGCACCCGCGGGCGGGTGTATATAGTTGGCTGGTTTTTCCCGTGGCTGATCGCGCACCCGCCCCTACTAAGCTTGCCTTGGGGTTCTCGAAGATTAGAAAACCAGACAACCGCACTTCCCACCGGGCAATAGCCTCTAAAAGACGACTAACTAAACGGGGATGCGATCGCCTAAGTATCCAAAAACCAGACAACTGCGTTTCCCACAGCCAACCCACCCCAAACTACGACTCGCTCAAACGCGACACCTACCACCACTAAAGCGATCGTCAGCCCTGCATATGCTGTTTCCTCTGTGTGAGCCTGTCGCCTTCCTTCCCAACTGCAAATAGTTGCACTTTAGGAAACAGAGGACTGTATTGACATCCGCCTATCCGTCCCGGCGTGCGCTAACGGGGATTCCATCTATTTCAACAAATCAAAGATTGACAATTGTTGAAATGCTGGACGGGTTGACGCTTCATTGAGATGTGCTTTCTTTACAGAAAGTCTGACCCTCTCTCCACATCCGTTTAAAGTCTCCAAATGCCCTCCGGCGACCTTAATATTAATCGCAGCGTTAACATCTCTATCATGAGATGTGCCACAATTTAAACAAGTCCACTATCTCATATTTAATTCTTTTTTGCCACCGCGAAAACCGCAGCCAGAACCGGTTTGAGAAGTGGGAATCCATCTATCAATGACACGAAAATCACGCCCGTACATAACAGATTTAACTTCTAGCATTGTTCTCAAACTGCGCCAACCCAAATCCGAAATAGCACGGGATAGTTTTCGGTTTTTCATCATCCCTGAAACCTTTAAATCTTCCAAGACTATCGTTTGGTTTTCACGAATAATCCGAGTTGACAATTTCTGAAGAAAATCGTTTCTGGTATCAGAAATCTTGGCGTAAAGTTTAGCTAATTTCTTTCTAGCAACTTCCCTTCTTTGACTGCCTTTCTGTTTCCTCGACAAATTACGTTGTCATCTTCTTAAACGCTTTAGTTGTTTCTTTAAAGGCTTAGGACATTTAAGTTTATCACCATTGCTTAATGTGGCAAAATCAGTGATTCCTAAATCAATTCCTACAGAATTTTGGTTTTCCGGTAAGGGTTGAGGATTAAACTCAACAACAAAACTGACAAAATACCTATCAGCACTGTTTTTGATTAAGGTAGCACTAGAAGGTTTTGTGGGTAACTCTCTACTCCAGACTACTTTAATATCACCAATTTTAGCGATGTAAATGTAATCGGAATTAAGGTGTTTAAAACCATTATCCATAAACCTAGCGGATTGCTTAGATTTACGCTTTTTAAACTTGGGAGGTTTAACTTTCTTACCTTTTCTTTGTCCTTTACAGGATTTGAAAAAGTTAGAGTAAGCCTGCTCTAAATCTCTTAAATACTGTTGTAAGGGAATAGAAGAAACTTCTCCCAACCAGATTTTCTCCTCGGTTTTTTTGAGTTCTGTAAGTCTTTGAGAAAGTTCCTTGAACTTAGGCTTTTTGTGACCCGCACGGTATTGTTATTGACAATATGCTAAGGCATCGTTAAATATTACCCGACAGCATCCGAACAATTGAGACATCAATCTCTTTTGTTGGTCTGTTGGGTAAATTCGATATCGATATCTTAGCTTCATACTGTCAAATTGTATTGGTCTGTATTAACTATAGCGAGGAGTCTGGTAGATGTCAACCCTTTGACGAAAAGAGCGTCTGTTTCGGATTTAAAGATTCATTTGGTCTGTGTGACTAAGTATCGTCGCCAAATCTTGACAGTGGAGAGCCGGATGTTAATCCTGAAGTCTTTTCGAGAAGTGGCTGAAAAAATGAATTTTCAAGTGCTGGAATTTAATGGGGAGTCAGACCATATTCATACCTTAGTTGAATACCCTCCTCAACTCTCTATTTCTGTCATAGTAAATGCTTTAAAAGGAGTTGACAGTCGTAGATATGGGCAAGCCAGATTCCCTAAACCCTACGGAAAAGAATCTTTATGGTCGCCTAGTTATTTTGTATCTTCAATCGGTGGCGCACCATTAGAGGTTCTGAAGTCTTACATTAAAAACCAAGAAAAGCCGTCGTAGAACGACGGGGTTTTAAACCCAAAATTTTCGATAAAATATTCAAACCTATAGAGTCCAACCCTACCAATTCCCAGTCAGGGGACGGAAACATTACTGCGTACCAGGTTTTAGTGGTCTGTCCTCATTGCGTCCAATTTAGCGCTTAGCGAGTTCTGGCGTACGGGCGACCCGCCGCTTGTGCAGTTCTTTAAGCAGAGGATTAGGGCAATTTATAAATTGCCCCAAAGCGTAGGTTGAACTAAACTGTACGTTGCTGGCTTAAAGCTTCATAAGAAGCTTGGAAATCATCAACAGTAATCTTGATCGCAGCAGTATCTGTTTCACCTTGAGACCTAAAACGGCGAATTGCTCCTACAGCGGCTTGATTGCAGAGTAATACTAAATCTGCACCATTCCAACCTTCTGTTATCTTAGCCCAATGTTCCAAGTCCACATTTAACAGAGGTCTGCCCTGATTGTAAACTTGTAAAATCTTGAACCGACTATCTAAATTTGGTAAATCTACCTTCAATTGTAAATCTAACCGTCCTGCACGTAACAAAGCAGGGTCTATGGCATCAGGACGATTGGTAGCCCCAATTACCAAAATGTTAGACCCCGATTCTAAACCATCTAACTCCGTCAGTAATTGCCCCACTACCCTGTTACTTACCCCAGAATCACCAGTGTAAGTTCCCCGTGCTGGAGCTAATGTATCCAGTTCATCGATAAATATTACACAGGGATCTGCTTGTCGGGCTTTAGCAAATAATTCTCTTACCGCCTGTTCACTGGCTCCCACCCAACGGCTGAGTAAATCTGGTCCATTAATACCAATAAAGTTAGCTCGGGCTTGAGAAGCCACAGCCTTGGCTAATAATGTTTTACCAGTACCGGGAGGACCCCACAACAGTATTCCTTTGGGCGCTCTGGCTTTTGTTTCTTTGTAGAGTTCTGGGTACAACAAAGCCCCTTCCACAGATTCCCGCAAGGTCTGTTTTATGGTTTCCAAGCCGCCAATATCTTCCCATTCCACATGAGGAACTTCAACTTCCATGCTACGAAGTACTGCTGGTTTGATTTCCTTGAGAGCCTGCAAGAAATCGGATTGCTCTACCGCGATATCTTCTGGAATTTGCATATCAATGGAAGGAACCTGACGGCGTAAAGCTGTGTATGCGGCTTTTTGACAGACAGCTTTTAAGTCAGCCCCCACAAATCCCACGGTGTGATCGGCAATAAACTCCAGATCAACTGAATCATCTAAGGGCATAGCACGAGTCAGAACTTCCAGGATTTCTTTGCGCCCATTGATATCTGGAACTCGAAACTGAATTTCTCTGTCGAATCGTCCAGGACGGCGTAGAGCTGGGTCAAGATGATCAGGGCGATTAGTAGCCCCCAGTAAAATCACGCCTTTGTTCTGGGAGAAACCATCCATGAGGCTCAATAGTTGAGCAACTAAACGCTTTTCTACTTCCCCTTCTACTGCACTACGGTTTGGGGCCAAGCTATCGATCTCGTCAATAAAGATAATACAGGGAGCATTTTTGGCAGCTTTTTCAAAAATTGCCCGCAGTTTTTGCTCTGCTTCACCATAATATTTGGTGATGACTTCAGGGCCAACAAGGGCAATGTAGTTAACCCCCAGTTCTTCAGCTAACGCACGAGCTGTGAGTGTTTTGCCAGTACCGGGGGGACCAACTAATAATACCCCATGTGTAGGTTCAAGTCCTAACTTAACTAGCAGGTCAGGGCGTTTTAAAGGAATAGCAATCAGTTCTTTGAGTTCTTTGAGTTCTTGGTTTAATCCCCCAATATCTTTGAGAGTTATACCTAAATTAGGTTCAGGTTGTACATTGGGGTCAGATGCACCTGTATTACGAGGGGGGGAAGAAGGTGTACGAATGGAACTAGTACCAACATTACTAGTTGTATTATTAGGACGGGGAATGTTACCGGTTCTGGGAATACTGCTTAATGAGCGTGAGTTAAACTGATATTCAGTTTTAATTTCTCCATTTTCAACTTTTTCCTCTAGAGCTTTTACTAACTCTAGCAACTGCTCAAATCCCTTGAATAAATCACTCATAAAGTCCCTCAAAAGTCAATTAATAAAATACATTATAGCAGTCTTGACTGATATCTCCCTGTCTAATGATACGGTTGAACACAATTCCCGCATAGTGCATATTAAGAATTTTTAAATTATCTAAAAATCTCTCAGTTTCTGCTAGACACATTGGTTCAGCTTAGATTCCAGTGACTATCGGAAATGCGATCGCGTAGCGTGTGCGTAGCACGTATCGCCTTACCTTTAACCCAAGCAGGGGTCGAGAACGGAGTCGCCTCCATCGCCTCCCATTCAAAACCGTGCTT